>NZ_JBBXKH010000001.1:0-4754660 GCF_038739915.1 Enterobacter sp. FUJ80071 | reverse complement strand
GGCGGACTCCACTCGAACAATAAAAGAAAACTATTGAATATTCATGATTGTTGGCGCACATCGACATGACCCTGTGCAAAGGGTGACGTGCGAATTGCTATCTGCAATTTAATCCTGACCAGGATCCTGGGATCCCGATCGGGACCGCGGATCATAGCCTAAACTGAGCCAGAGATCTTCTGTTTCTCACAGATTCTTCCCGATTTATCCACAGGAAGATCCGAAACCGGGTAAGTGTAAACGATCCTGGCGCGAGTGCCTCGCGATTTAGCCCGCATATTGGAAAATTTAATGAGCAACGACAATTTATTGCTTAAATGATCTAACGAAGATCCGGGACGATCCTTGCGCTTTGTTGCCGAGCCCGTATAATCCTCGACCCGGCGCGTGATGCTCATCTTCCTGCGTCGTCCGTTGCTCATTTTCCACGCGAAATCGTGCGGAAATACGCGGGAAATAAGGAAAGAGAATTGACTCCGGAGTGTACAATTATTACAATCCGGCCTCTTTAATCACCCACGCTGAGGCGTTAGTCGTTCGAAACTCGTTCGGGTATACGCAAAAGTCAGTGAATTTATTCAAGTTTAGGTAGAAATCGCCATGAAACGCACTTTTCAACCGTCTGTACTGAAGCGCAACCGTTCTCACGGCTTCCGTGCTCGTATGGCTACTAAAAATGGTCGTCAGGTTCTGGCACGTCGTCGTGCTAAAGGCCGCGCTCGTCTGACCGTTTCCAAGTAATAAAGCTAACCCCTGAGTGGTTAAGCTCGCATTTCCCAGGGAGTTACGTTTGTTAACTCCCACTCATTTCACTTTCGTCTTCCAGCAGCCACAACGGGCTGGCACGCCGCAAATCACCATCCTCGGCCGCCAAAATTCGCTGGGGCATCCCCGCATCGGTCTCACAGTCGCCAAGAAAAACGTTAAGCGCGCGCATGAACGCAATCGGATTAAACGTCTGACGCGTGAAAGCTTCCGTTTACGTCAGCACGAACTGCCTTCTATGGATTTCGTGGTGGTGGCTAAAAAGGGGGTTGCCGACCTCGATAACCGTGCTCTCTCGGAAGCGTTGGAAAAATTATGGCGCCGCCACTGTCGCCTGGCTCACGGGTCCTGATAGCCCTCATTCGGGTCTATCAACGCCTGATTAGTCCGCTACTCGGGCCGCACTGCCGTTTCACACCAACATGCTCAAGCTACGGAATTGAGGCATTGCGCAGGTTTGGAGTGATAAAAGGCAGTTGGTTGACGGTGAAACGCGTATTAAAATGCCACCCTTTACACCCCGGTGGAGACGACCCCGTCCCCCCAGGACCTTTTGATACCAGAGAACACTAACGATGGATTCGCAACGCAATCTTCTTATCATCGCTTTGTTGTTCGTGTCTTTCATGATCTGGCAGGCATGGGAGCAGGATAAAAATCCTCAACCCCAGCAGCAGACCACGCAGACTACGACCACCGCAGCGGGTAGCGCCGCCGACCAGGGCGTACCGGCCAGTGGCCAGGGGAAACAGATTACGGTTAAGACCGATGTGCTTGAGCTGACTATCAACACCCGTGGTGGTGATGTTGAGCAGGCGCTGCTGTTGACCTACCCGAAAGAGCTGAAGTCTACCGAACCGTTCCAGTTACTGGAAACCACGCCAGAGTTTATCTACCAGGCGCAGAGCGGCCTGACCGGTCGTGATGGCCCGGATAACCCGGCTAACGGTGCGCGTCCACTGTATAACGTCGAGAGCGACACCTTTGCGCTGGCTGATGGCCAGAACGAACTCGTTATCCCGATGACCTATACCGACGCGGCAGGCAACACGTTCACCAAAACCTTCACCCTGAAACGCGGTGAATATGCGGTAAACGTGGGCTACAGCGTACAGAACACCGGTGCGAAACCGCTGGAACTGTCTACCTTCGGTCAGCTGAAGCAGTCCATCAATCTGCCGTCTCACCGTGACACCGGAAGCAGCAACTTCGCGCTGCACACCTTCCGTGGCGCGGCATACTCCACGCCTGACGCGAAGTATGAGAAATACAAGTTCGACACCATTGCCGATAACGAAAACCTGAACGTCAGTGCTAAAGGCGGTTGGGTGGCAATGCTGCAGCAGTATTTCGCGACTGCATGGGTGCCAAATAACGACGGTACCAATAACTTCTACACCGCGAACCTGGGCAACGGTATTGCAGCCATCGGCTACAAATCTCAGCCAGTTCTGGTTCAGCCGGGTCAAACCGGTAAGCTGGCAAGCACCCTGTGGGTCGGCCCGGAAATCCAGGACAAAATGGCTGCTGTTGCGCCGCACCTGGATCTGACCGTCGATTACGGTTGGTTGTGGTTCATCTCTCAGCCGCTGTTTAAGCTGCTGAAGTTCATCCACAGCTTCCTGGGTAACTGGGGCTTCTCCATCATCGTTATCACCTTTATCGTTCGTGGCATCATGTACCCGCTGACCAAAGCGCAGTACACCTCCATGGCGAAGATGCGTATGCTGCAGCCGAAGATTCAGGCAATGCGTGAGCGTCTGGGCGATGACAAACAGCGTCAGAGCCAGGAAATGATGGCCCTGTATAAAGCAGAGAAAGTGAACCCGCTGGGTGGTTGCTTCCCGCTGCTGATTCAGATGCCAATCTTCCTTGCGCTGTACTACATGCTGATGGGTTCCGTTGAGCTGCGCCATGCGCCGTTCGCCCTGTGGATCCATGACCTGTCTGCACAGGACCCGTACTACATCCTGCCGATCCTGATGGGCGTGACGATGTTCTTCATCCAGAAGATGTCGCCGACCACCGTGACCGACCCGATGCAGCAGAAGATCATGACCTTTATGCCAGTCATCTTCACCGTGTTCTTCCTGTGGTTCCCGTCAGGTCTGGTGCTGTACTATATCGTCAGCAACCTGGTGACCATCATCCAGCAGCAGCTGATTTACCGTGGTCTGGAAAAACGTGGCCTGCATAGCCGCGAAAAGAAAAAGTCCTGATCCGATAAGTTAACGCTAAAATAAGGGCGGTCGATTGACCGCCTTTTTTATTTGTATTGAACGAGAGCAACCATGAGCCATAACGACACTATCGTCGCCCAGGCAACCCCACCGGGACGCGGTGGTGTAGGTATTCTGCGCATCTCCGGCCTGAAGGCGCGCGAGGTGGCCGAAGCGGTGCTGGGTAAACTGCCAAAACCGCGCTACGCGGATTACCTGCCGTTTAAAGACAGCGACGGTACGCCGCTGGACCAGGGCATTGCGCTGTGGTTCCCCGGCCCGAACTCCTTTACCGGCGAAGACGTGCTGGAGCTGCAGGGCCACGGCGGCCCGGTGATCCTCGACCTGCTGTTAAAACGTATTCTGACCCTGCCGGGCCTGCGAATTGCGAAGCCGGGCGAGTTCTCCGAGCGTGCTTTTCTGAACGATAAGCTTGACCTGGCCCAGGCCGAGGCGATTGCAGACCTGATCGACGCCAGTTCTGAACAGGCGGCTCGCTCCGCCCTGAACTCGCTGCAGGGGGCATTCTCTGCCCGCGTGAATCACCTGGTGGAAGCACTTACTCACCTTCGGATCTACGTGGAAGCAGCTATCGACTTCCCTGACGAGGAGATCGACTTCCTCTCTGACGGAAAAATCGAAGCCCAGCTCAACCAGGTGATGAGCGACCTCGACGCGGTGCGCGCCGAGGCGCGTCAGGGCAGCCTGCTGCGCGAAGGGATGAAGGTGGTCATTGCCGGGCGCCCGAACGCCGGGAAATCGAGCCTGCTGAATGCCCTGGCGGGCCGTGAAGCGGCCATTGTGACCGACATTGCCGGTACCACCCGCGACGTGCTGCGCGAGCATATCCACATCGACGGGATGCCGCTGCACATTATCGATACCGCCGGTCTGCGCGATGCCAGCGATGAAGTTGAGCGTATCGGTATTGAACGCGCCTGGCAGGAGATCGAGCAGGCTGACCGCGTGCTGTTTATGGTGGACGGCACCACCACCGACGCCGTTGACCCGGCTGAGATCTGGCCAGATTTTATCGCCCGCCTGCCGGCTAAGCTGCCGATCACCGTAGTGCGCAACAAAGCAGACGTGACCGGTGAAACGCTGGGTATCAGCGATGTGAATGGTCACTCGCTCATTCGCCTGTCGGCGCGCACCGGTGAGGGCGTGGACGACCTGCGTAACCATCTCAAGCAGAGCATGGGCTTTGACACCAGCATGGAAGGCGGCTTCCTGGCCCGTCGTCGTCACCTGCAGGCGCTGGAAGAGGCGGCCCGTCATCTCGACCAGGGCAAAGCACAGCTGATCGGCGCCTGGGCGGGTGAACTCCTGGCGGAAGAGCTGCGTCTGGCGCAGCAGAATCTGAGTGAGATCACCGGGGAGTTTACCTCGGACGATCTGCTGGGAAGGATTTTCTCGAGCTTCTGTATTGGCAAATAACACTCGCTAATCCATGGTGATTTCCTCCCAGGAAATCACCATTGTCCAAATGGCAACTCGCCTAATCCCTCTTCTCTCCCTATCCTGCTTGCCTGCAAGCATGGGGGGTTTATGGCTCGTTTTCTGTTTTGTAGTTTTGCGCTCGTTCTGCTTTATCCGTCTGGCATTGATATGTATCTGGTGGGATTACCGCACATCGCCCGCGATCTGGGTGCCAGCGAAGCGCAGCTGCATATTGCATTTTCGGCCTACCTCGCGGGGATGGCGTCGTCGATGGTGTTTGCCGGAAAAATTGCGGATAAGGCAGGTCGTCAGCCTGTCGCGATTACCGGTGCGATTGTGTTCGCCCTGGCATCGATACTGTGTTCCGTCGCCCAGGAAAGCACCCTGTTCCTGACAGGACGTTTTATTCAGGGCATTGGAGCGGGTGGCTGCTATGTGGTGGCCTTTGCGATCCTGCGCGATACCTTAAGCGCCCAGCGTCGCGCGAAGGTGCTCTCCATGCTGAACGGCATAACCTGCATCATCCCGGTGCTGGCTCCCGTCGTGGGCTATCTGATCATGCTGATACTCCCGTGGCAAAGCCTGTTCTGGACCATGGCAGCTATGGGTGCGCTGGTGTTTGTCCTGTCGATTGCCGTGCTGAAAGAGACCCACCCGGGTTCGCAGAATAGCGGTCATACGGCAAGCATTCACCCGGCCGAGAAGCTCATCAACCGCTTTTTCCTTAGTCGCCTGGCCGTCACTACGCTCAGCGTGGCGGTGATCCTGACCTATGTAAACGTTTCACCGGTATTGCTGATGGAGACCATGGGCTTCGATCGCGGTGAGTATTCAACGGTGATGGCCTTAACCGCCATGGTCAGTATGGCCGTCTCCTTCTCCACTCCTTTTGCACTCAATATTTTCAGCCAGCGCATGCTGATGCTGACCTCGCAGGTGCTGTTCCTCGCTGCGGGTCTTATCCTGGCGACGGCAAACTCACACGCGGTGATGCTGGTGGGCATTACCCTCATTTGCGCCGGATTCTCGGTTGGTTTTGGCGTCGCGATGAGTCAGGCGCTCGGCCCATTCTCGCTGCGGGCAGGCGTGGCAAGCTCGGTGCTGGGGATCGCGCAGGTCTGCGGTTCATCGCTGTGGATTTGGCTGGCGGCGGTCATCGGACTTAACGCGCTCAATATGCTGATCGGGATTCTGATTGGCTGTAGCATGGTCTGCATCACTTTACTTTTGGTTATCCAGCCTGCGGCAAACTATGAAGAAGCCCATCAGCAATCTCGATCTTAACCTTTTGCTTTGTCTGCAGCTTTTGCTGCAGGAGCGCAGCGTCACCAAAGCCGCAAAGCGGATGAACGTCACGCCGTCAGCGGTAAGTAAATCACTGGGCAAGCTGCGCGACTGGTTCGACGACCCGCTGTTTGTCAAAACGCCGTTAGGGCTACTGCCCACGCCGCTAACGGTCAGCCTTGAGCAGGACCTGGCGGACTGGATGCAAATCGGCAACCAGATCCTCGACAAATTCCATCATGATTCGCCGGGCGGGCTAACGTTCATGCTGGCTGCTGAAACGCCGTTGATGCTGATCCGCTTTAATGACCTGCTGGAACAGGTGAACCAGCGCTATCCGCAGGCAACGGTGAAGATGCGTCACTGGGATTACGATTCGCTGGACGCCATTACGCGCGGGGAAGTGGATGTGGGCTTCACCGGCCGCGAAACGCACCCGCGCTCGCGGGAACTGCTGAAACTGATGCCGTGGTTTATCGACTACGAAATCCTGTTTAGCGACCGTCCGTGCGTCTATCTGCGCGAGGACCATCCGGCACTTCAGGAAGAGTGGGATCTGGAGACCTTCCTGCGCTACCCCCATATCAGCATCTTCTGGGAACGCAGCGACACCTGGGCGCTTGATGAAGTTCTCAAGGAGATGGGACGTGAGCGCACCATCGCCATGAGCCTGCCGGGCTTCGAACAGGCGATGTTTATGGCGGCTCAGCCCGGTCATAACTATATCGCCACCGCTCCGCACTACTGCCATCACTATAATCACCTCCACCAGCGGAAGCTGATCGCGCTTCCCATTCCCATTGACGAAGCGCAGGCTGAAAAGCTGACCGTTCCCTTCACGCTGATCTGGCATAAACGGAACAGCCATAATCCGAAAATCCTCTGGCTACGGGAGACCATTAAGGCCTTATACGGTGCCAACAGTCCGATTTTTGCCTAAGAAAATGTAAAGTTCGGTCCTAAGGCTTCTCTTACGCCCATTTACTGATTAAAACAGGAGGCAAGTTGAGCGATAATCATGTAACCGTTTAACCGAATACGACCATTATCAAGGAGCGAAAAATGGCAACGCACTTTGCAAGAGGGATACTCACAGAAGGACGTCTCGTATCGGCCAGAATCTCTTCCGCCTGTTACAGTGAGGCGCTCAAACTCCCCGAACACCGCAGAACGCGTTTTTTAGCGTCCAGAGCGCTGCTCGCAGAACTGATGTTCATGCTGTATGGCACCAGCGAACTGCCTGAGATCATCACCCAACCCGAAGGCCGCCCGGTCTTTGCCGACCCGGATCTCCCCCGTTTTTCTATTGCCTACACGGGGAATATCATTGGTGTAGCGCTAACCACCGAGGGGGATTGCGGGCTGGATATGGAGCTTCAGCGTGCAACGCGAGGATTCCACGGTGCAAGCCCGCACGATGACTACCCGCTCTCAAGTAATGAAAAACTCTGGGTGCGCAACCAAACCGATCCCGTCGAGGCCAGAGCTCAGCTCATCACCCTGCGCCAGAGCATCCGCAAGCTCTGCGGTTGTGCCTCAGATGATGCCCGTCAGTTGCAGCTGTTACCAGGCTCCGGACGCCTGCGTGCCGCTCAGGCAACGCTTGTAGAAGCGCTCAGCGATGCAGAAGATGTGTTGATATGGTCCGTTGCCGTCAGCCCCGCCATCGAACGGCTAAAGGTTTGGGCATTTGACAGTAAAGAGGGATGGCGTACTCTTCCGGATGTGCCCGAGCGAGCCAACGAACCCGCCGCACGTCTGATGCGATTAACCAGCTTACCGGCAGAAAAAGCATACATCCTTAACTGATCCATTCAGGGTCATCATGATGAAACAGGAGTAATCATGTCTGATACGTTGAAAGTTGTTACGTTACTGGGAAGCCTGCGCAAAGGTTCATTTAACGGGATGGTTGCCCGCACGCTGCCACAGCTGGCACCGGCAGGTATGGAGATTAGCGCCCTGCCATCTATTGGTGACATCCCGCTGTATGATGCAGATGTCCAGCAGGAAGAAGGGTTCCCGCAGAGCGTTGAGGCGCTGGCAGATCAGATCCGCCAGGCCGACGGCGTGGTCATTGTCACCCCGGAGTATAACTACTCGGTTCCGGGTGGCCTGAAGAATGCCATCGACTGGCTGTCCCGTTTACCTGAGCAGCCGCTGGCGGGTAAACCGGTACTCATCCAGACCAGTTCTATGGGTGCCATTGGTGGCGCACGCTGCCAGTACCACCTGCGCCAGATCCTGGTATTCCTGGATGCGATGGTGATGAACAAGCCGGAGTTTATGGGTGGCGTGATTCAGAACAAGGTCGACCCGCAGACGGGTGACGTGGTGGACCAGAGCACGCGTGACCATCTGTCTGGTCAGCTGACGGCGTTTGGGGATTATATTAAGCGGGTTAAAGCCTGATAAAAAAGCCCGGTGGCGCTAGCGCTTACCGGGCCTACACTCTTCAGTAGGTCAGGTAAGCGAAGCGCCACCTGACACCACAAACCGCACCTTAGTGCGCATCGATAAACACAATCTTCAGCACAAACAGCAGCGCAACAACAATCACGCACGGGCTGAGATCGCGGAAGCGGCCGGTACCGATCTTCATCACGCAGTACGAGATAAAGCCCAGCGCGATACCTTCGGTGATCGAGAAGCTGAATGGCATCATCACGGCGGTAATAAACGCCGGCACCGCTTCGGTTAAATCATCCCACTTCACGCGTGACAGGCTGGAGGTCATCAGCACCCCCACGTAAATCAGCGCGCCAGCTGCCGCATACGGAGGAACCATACCCGCCAGCGGAGAGAGGAAGATCACCAGCAGGAACAGAATACCCACCACCACTGCCGTCAGGCCGGTACGACCGCCCACGGACACGCCGGAAGAGGATTCAATGTAAGCGGTAACAGACGAGGTGCCGATGAAAGAGCCCGCGACGGAAGAGATGCTATCCACAAACAGCGCCTGCTTCATGCGTGGGAATTTCCCTTTCTCATCCGCCAGACCTGCTTTATCCGTCACGCCAATCAGCGTACCGGAGGAGTCAAACAGGTTGACCAGCATGAAGGAGAAAATCACACCCGCCAGGCCCAGGTTCAGGGAGCCCGCCAGGTCAACGTGACCAATCACGGTTGAAACGCTCGGTGGCGCAGAGACGATACCGTTATAGTGAACGTCGCCCAGCATCCAGCCCAGTAAGGTCGTGACCACGATGGACACCAGCACCGCCGCATGAATATTGCGGGAGGCCAGGATCGCAATGATGAAGAAGCCCAGCACGCCCAGCAGCACGTTATGCGAGGTCAGATGACCAATGCTCACCAGCGTTTCCGGGTTCGCGACGATCACACCGGCGTTTTTCAGCCCCATCATACCGATGAACAGACCAATACCGCTGGTAATACCCACGCGCAGGCTCACCGGTATGTTCGCGATCATCCAGTAACGTACGCGGAAAATGGTCAGCAGCAGCAGACCAATAGCGCCCCAGAAAATCGCGCCCATGCCTACCTGCCACGGCAGCCCCATCGCCTGAACCACCACGAACGCGAAGAAGGCGTTCAGACCCATAGCGGGAGCCAGCGCAACCGGCAGGTTAGCGAACACGCCCATCAGGATGCTGCCAAGCGCCGCAATCAGACAGGTAGTCACAAAGACGGCGCTGGTATCCATGCCAGCAACGCCCAGAATTTGAGGGTTCACAAAAACGATGTAGACCATCGTCAGGAAGGTGGTGAAACCGGCGATCACTTCGGTGCGTGCCGTTGTGCCGTGCTCGCGCAGTTTAAACACGCGCTCAAGCAGACCCTGACCAGATGTCTGGGTAGTGTGTTGTTGACTCATCATCAATTTCCGAACAAGGAGGGAAAATTCGTCGCTATCCTATACCAAAATGCGACAATAGTGGCAGTTACGTGATACTTTTTTCATTGATTTTGCTTATACGGCAACGATTGCGTCCCGGCGAACTGCCGTACGAAAACGTTAAACTTGTTAAAAGGGAAAAGCATGTCCGGAATTGAAGCGGTATTTTTTGACTGCGACGGTACGCTGGTCGACAGTGAGGTCATTTGTTCCCGCGCGTATGTCACCATGTTCCAGGAATTTGGCATTACGCTGGAGCTCGAAGAGGTGTTTAAGCGCTTTAAGGGCGTGAAACTCTACGAGATTATCGACATCATTAACGAAGAACACGGTGTCTTTCTGGCAAAAGCGGATCTGGAGCCGGTGTATCGCGCCGAGGTTGCACGCCTGTTCGACTCAGAGCTGGAAGTCATATCAGGCGCAAACGCGCTGCTGGATGCGATGACGGTGCCGATCTGCGTGGTCTCTAACGGTCCGGTCAGCAAAATGCAGCACTCGCTCGGCAAGCTTGAAATGTTGCACCATTTCCCGGAAAAACTGTTCAGCGGCTACGATATCCAGCGCTGGAAGCCCGACCCGGCGCTGATGTTCCATGCGGCGAAAGCGATGCACGTCAACGTCGAGAACTGCATTCTGGTGGATGACTCGTCTGCGGGTGCGCAGTCCGGCATTGATGCAGGGATGGAGGTGTTTTACTTCTGTGCCGATCCGCACAACAAGCCGATCGTTCACCCAAACGTGACGACCTTTACCGATCTGGCGCAGTTGCCGGAGCTGTGGAAAGCGCGCGGGTGGGATATTACTCGGTAATGTTTCCCCTCTCCCAAAGGGAGAGGGAGAAAACCAGTTAGTGCGTAGGGCGGATAAGCGCTAGCGCCACTCGCCACAAAAATCACTCTTTCGGGTCTTTACCCGCCAGCAGCTTGTCCAGCTCGTCACCGCCGACGTGACGGAAGTCCTGACCCTTCACGAAGTAGAAAATGTATTCGCAAATGTTCTGGCAGCGGTCGCCGATACGCTCGATGGAGCGCGCGCAGAACAGGGCGGTCAGCACGCTTGGGATGGTACGGGAGTCTTCCATCATGTAGGTCATCAGCTGACGCACGATGCCTTCATACTCCTGGTCGACCTTCTTGTCTTCCCGGTAGATACGCACCGCTTCGTCCAGATCCATACGCGCAAAAGCATCCAGCACGTCGTGCAGCATCTGCACGGTGTGCCGACCCAGTGACTCCAGGCTCACCAGCAGCGGCTGGTGCTGCTGAGAGAATTTCTCCAGCGCGGTGCGGCAGATTTTGTCGGCCACGTCACCAATACGCTCCAGCTCGGCGATGGTTTTGATGATGGCCATCACCAGACGCAGATCGCTCGCCGTCGGCTGACGTTTCGCGATAATGCGCACGCACGCTTCGTCGATGGCGACTTCCATCATGTTGACGTTCTTGTCGCCTTCAATGACGCGCTTCGCCAGCTCGCTGTCCTGGTTGTGCATCGCCGTAATCGCATCGGAAAGCTGCTGTTCAACCATGCCACCCATGGTCATCACCTGCGTGCGAATACTCTCCAGCTCTGCGTTGAACTGGCCGGAAATGTGTTTGTTAAGATTGAGGTTGTCCATGATTCACTCCAAATCAACCGTAGCGGCCAGTAATGTAATCTTCGGTTTGTTTCTTCGCAGGTCTGGTGAACAGCGCGTCCGTATCGCTGAACTCGATCAGCTCACCCAGGTACATAAACGCGGTGTGATCGGAGCAACGCGCAGCCTGCTGCATGTTGTGGGTCACGATAACCACGGTGTAATCCTGCTTCAGCTCGGTGATCAGCTCTTCAATACGGCCAGTTGAGATCGGGTCCAGCGCTGAACACGGCTCATCAAGCAACAACACTTCCGGGCGAATAGCAATACCGCGCGCAATGCACAGACGCTGCTGCTGACCACCGGACAGAGAGTACCCGCTCTGGTGAAGTTTATCTTTGGTTTCGTTCCATAATGCGGCCTTGGTCAACGCCCACTGCACGCGCTCGTCCATATCGGCACGGGAAAGCTTTTCAAACAGACGAACGCCAAAGGCGATGTTGTCATAAATGGACATCGGGAACGGCGTCGGTTTCTGGAACACCATCCCCACTTTGGCGCGCAGCAGGGCGATATCCTGCGCCTGGGTCAGAATGTTTTCACCGTCCAGGATGATTTCACCTTCAGCACGCTGCTCCGGATAGAGCGAATACATTTTGTTAAAGGTACGCAGCAATGTGGATTTACCACAGCCAGACGGACCGATAAATGCCGTGACCTGGTTCTTCGCGATATCCAGGTTGATGTTCTTCAGGGCATGGAATTTGCCGTAGTAGAAGTTCAAATCACGAACCTGAATCTTACCCGGGGCAGTATCAACCATACTCATTGACTCTTTTCCTCATTCGGCGCCGCGAGCTGCCGCGCCGTAAAAAATTAACCGTGTTTCTTCTTCGCGAAAATGACGCGCGCCAGAATGTTCAGCAACAGTACGCAAAGGGTGATGATCAGCACCCCGGCCCAGGCCAGCTGCTGCCATTCCGCGAATGGGCTCATCGCAAATTTAAAGATCGTCACCGGCAGGTTGGCGATCGGCTGCATCATGTCCGTGCTCCAGAACTGGTTGGAGAGGGCAGTAAACAGCAGCGGAGCCGTTTCACCGGCAATACGGGCGATAGCCAGCAGAATCCCGGTCATGATCCCGGAGACCGACGCTTTCAGCGTAATCGCAGAGATCATTTTCCACTTCGGCGTACCCAGCGCATAAGCCGCTTCACGCAGGCTGTCCGGCACCAGTTTCAGCATGTTCTCGGTGGTACGAATCACAATAGGCACCTGCAGCAGCGCCAGCGCAATCACACCCGCCCAGCCGGAGAAGTGTTCCATTTGCGCAACCACGATGGTGTAAACAAACAGACCCACGACAATCGACGGAGCAGAAAGCAGGATGTCGTTAATGAAGCGAATCACCTCAGCCAGCCAGGATTTACGCCCGTACTCTGCCAGGTAGATACCCGCCATAATGCCCAGCGGCGTACCGAACACGGTCGCCCACAGGATCAGTAATCCACTCCCCGCCAGGGCGTTCGCCAGACCACCACCCGCCGTGTTTGGCGGCGGCGTCATTTCGGTGAATAGCGCCAGCGACATGCCATCAATACCACGGGTGATGGTGGACATCAGGATCCAGATCAGCCAGAACAGGCCGAACGCCATCGTCGCCATGGAAAGCGTCAGCGCAATGCGGTTTTTAAAACGACGCTTTGCCTGCATTTTGCGGCGGGATTCCGCCAGCTGAGCGGTGCTTTGCATTTCGAGAGTCGCCATCAGCGTGCCCCCTCATTTTTCGCGAGACGCAGGATCATCAGCTTGGAAATCGCCAGAACAATGAAGGTGATAACGAACAGAATCAGACCCAGTTCCATCAGCGCCGCGACGTGCAGCCCGGATTCCGCTTCGGCAAACTCGTTCGCCAGTGCAGAGGTAATACTGTTACCCGGCATATACAGAGAGACGCTGTCGAGCTGGTAGGTGTTACCGATGATAAAGGTGACCGCCATGGTTTCACCCAACGCACGGCCTAATCCCAGCATGACGCCGCCGATCACCCCATTTTTGGTGAACGGAAGGACAATGCGCCAGATGACTTCCCAGGTGGTGCAGCCGATGCCGTAGGCCGACTCTTTCATCATCACCGGCGTTTGTTCAAAGACATCGCGCATAACCGCCGCAATGTACGGAATAATCATGATGGCGAGGATCACCCCTGCCGCAAGAATACCAATGCCGAATGCCGGGCCAGAGAAGAGGGCGCCCACAAACGGAATGGCAGAAAGAACATTTCCCACCGGCTCCTGGAAGTATGTGGCAAACAGAGGCGCAAAGATAAACAGGCCCCACATGCCGTACACAATACTTGGAATGGCCGCCAGCAGTTCAATGGCGATGCCCAGCGGGCGACGCAGCCAGCCTGGCGCCAGCTCCGTCAGGAACAGGGCAATACCGAAGCTTACTGGAACCGCAATCAGCAGAGCGATGAACGAGGTCACAAGCGTGCCGTAAATGGGCACCAGCGCACCGTAAACGTCGTTCGGCGCATCCCACTCTTTGGTCCACAGGAAGGAGAAACCGAATTTCTGAATGCTCGGCCAGGAGGAGAAAATCAGAGACACGATAATGCCGCCCAGCAGCAATAGCACAATCAGCGCAGCCAGTTTGACCAGCGCGCTGAAAATCATGTCACCTTTTTTACCCGGAGGGTTAAATGCAGGCTTGGTTGCAGCCATAAATCACTCTTCTGTTAAACGCGTTTACGAAATCGGCGGGTAAGCGCAAGCGCCACCCGCCATTTTCGTCAGAATGCTAAATTAATACAATGCTTTACCGCTGCTGTCTTTCACGTTGGTTTTCCATGCAGCACGAATCTGCTCAACCACGCTGTCTGGCAGGCTGGCGTAGTCCAGGTCGTTAGCCTGTTTAGCGCCGTTTTTGTATGCCCAGTCGAAGAACTTCAGCACTTCAGCGCCCTGCTCAGGTTTCTTCTGCTCTTTGTGAACCAGAATGAAGGTGGTGGAGGTGATTGGCCACGCACCTTCGCCTTTCTGGTTCGTCAGATCCTGCGCGAAGGATTTGCTCCAGTCAGCGCCTTTTGCAGCGTTAGCAAAGTTCTCTTCGGTCGGGCTTACAGGTTTGCCATCAGCAGACACCAGTTTGGTGTAGGACAGGTTGTTCTGCTTCGCGTACGCGTATTCTACGTAGCCAATTGAGCCAGGCAGACGCTGTACGAACGCAGCGATACCGTCGTTACCTTTACCGCCCAGACCAGTTGGCCAGTTAACGGTAGAGCCGGAACCGACTTTCGATTTCCACTCTTCGTTCACTTTTGCCAGGTAGCTGGTGAAGACGAAGGAGGTACCAGAACCATCCGCGCGGCGAACCACGGCGATGTTCTGAGCAGGCAGCTTCAGGCCTGGGTTGAGCTTAGCGATCGCTTCGTCATCCCATTTTTTGATTTTACCCAGGTAGATGTCACCCAGGGTTTTGCCATCCAGCACCAGCTCACCAGACTTCACGCCCGGCAGGTTGATAGCCAGAACCACACCACCGATCACGGTCGGGAACTGGAACAGGCCTTCCTGATTCAGTTTATCGTCAGACAACGGCGCGTCTGATGCACCGAAATCAACGGTGTTAGCGGTAATTTGTTTTACGCCACCGGAGGAGCCGATACCCTGATAGTTAACCTTATTACCGGTTTCTTTCTGGTAGGTATCCGCCCATTTGGCATACACCGGCGCAGGGAAGGTTGCACCAGCGCCAGTCAGGCTTGCTTCTGCAAATACAGAGAACGCGCTCAGAGATAAGGTCGCGGCGACAACAGTTGCGACAGTGGTACGCATAACTTTCATAATGTCTCCTGCAAGGATTTCGTAAATCATTGTTTAAGTGGCTACGATGAGCAAAATAGGACAAACAGGTGACAGATAAATGTACGAAATATGACAGTTTTATGACAAACACAAAGGAAGGTGTAACCACATGAAAAATATAGCACTTAATTCATCAGGCATTCATTTTTTTGTCATTTTTATTTTAAAGATCGCCGTTTTGTCCGTGAAATATGACAACGGCTGTCATAAACAGCCGTTAATGGATTAGTGTCCGATTTCAATCGTCAGGGTAGCCGTGCCGTTGAACGGACCGGGCGCGGGTCTGGACCCGGTTGCGCTAGCCGGAGCGCTTGAAAACGTGAGCGTCCCCAGCGTCTCGCCTTCCAGAGTCACGGGCATTTTCGTCGTTTCCGCCTCAAGTTCACCGCCGTTTACATTAATTTCCCTGTTATGTTTATCGTAAATCTTAATCCCCACGTCCGGATTATCGGTGGCTACCATCGTACTGTCGGCTGTCGCGGCAGAGGCGTGGAAGGTTGCACCCAGCGTGTCGGTAAACATCATATTTGAACATTTGATATTGACCTGCCGGGTAATCTTGCGGGAAGACACCGCCTGGCCCCGGTTAGCTGAGAATTCCGATGCCAGAATAGACTTGAAATCAATCATTATCGCCTGGCCTTCATCTATTTCGCAGGTTTGCGGGACCGTGACCGATCCCTGCACAATCACATCCGAGATGATTTCGTTCGAGACGGTACGGGGATCGATAGTGGCATAGATATTTGCCATGACCATCGACGGTATAGTGATCGTGCCGGTAAATTGTTTTTTGACATACAGATAAATAAAGCCCGACCCACCGCTGTAAAACGTGGTTTGCGAACTGACGCCATTATGACACCGGTACGTTCCCCCAATGTCATTTGGCAGGTGATCGAAGGGAACGGTGGTGTAGCCAACGCCAAGAATGTAGATTTGCAAACCGATATCAAGATACTTATTGAGATAATAATAGGAGATATTGTTTCTGCTAGTGGTGGGCTGCAGGGCTGGATTAACCACGCTGGTGATGTAAGCATGATCGTAACTTTCATTTTTCCCCGTCTGGTAGTAGCACGTTCCCTTAAACGAGGTCGTAGAGTTATTCATATCGATCATATGCTGCATGCCAACCAGGTTATCAAGCGTCGTTAATTGTTCCGCGACAGTGAAATAGTTATGGTATTTGCCATTGTCAGGTACGCAGTAGCCGGTAGGCGCCGCCTGTAAAAAAAAAGCGGCAAAAAAGAGAGTAAAAAGCCAGAATTGGGGTTTCATTCTTATCCTTTATCGACAAATGACAGGCAGTTGCACAAGCCCGGAATCAGGTTTCTGATGGATGTGGTAATCAGCCAGACAGGCCTTGCCGCTGCTGAGCGTCAGCGAAAATTGCCCCGATTCGGGCATCCCGGCGAGATAGAGTTCACCTTTGTCACCGACAATTCCCGTTGCGCTTCCCACATCAAGCGCAGCGGTACCCACCGCACCAAACGGTGCAGGCTTGCCGTTCGCCAGTGAAACGCTAAACAGCACCCGATAGCCGATGTGCGTAACAAACTCGGCTTTCACCACCGCGCCACGCGTAGGCACCAGGTTTTGCACGCTGCATTCCAGCTCAACGTTGCCTGAAACAAAATCCTTATTCTGAAGCGCAATACGGTTCTCATCGTAGGGTGAAAGCTGCGTCTTCACGGTGTAGCCGCGCCAGTCGGTGGCAACGCCGCTGGCGTTATCTACCGATAACCCTGCCTCACCAGGCGCTTTGATCAGCGCCACCGTTTCGCCCATCTCCTGCGAGAAGGTGATGCCTTCGTCGTGGATCAACACGCCGCCGCTGACGCCGTAGTTCAGGCTCTGGCTTTCGTCGCTCCAGGCATAATTCGTCTTTAGCGAGCCGTAGGACGCATCCCAGACCAGACCCGCATTTCCCGCCGAGGTGCCGCGGTTTTCATACACGGACTGCTGTATGTTCCAGCTCAGATTGTTATCGTCGAGCAGATTGCCGTTCAACCCAATCTGGTGGGAAGGTGTGCCATGGTTGCTGTGGGCGTAGTTGTAGTTGACGTAGCTGTTGGGTAACCAGGCCGAAAGCGGCAGAGACAGCGACAGCATAACGAGATGCTCGCTTTCATCTTCTTGTTGCCACTCTCCCATGCTGTCAGACACCGTATCGGTATAGTTCCACGACAGGTTCCACACGACCTGCTTCCAGCTGTTGCTGTAGCCTATCTGTATCAGGCGCTGCACATCGTCCGTACGCCAGAATTGCTCCCGGCTCAGCGTAAGATAGACATTACCGTACCCCTCGGAAAACGGTTGGGTCCAGGTGCCTTCTACCCGGCTGCGGCGGTTGCCCGTATGCCAGAAGTTCTCGCTATCGCCCGTGCGCGATGCCCATTCGCCCAGGGTGTAAAACCCTTCCGTTGAATAGCGATAACCTACAATACGCAGGCTGGTATTGCTGACGTCGAACGTTTTTGAGTACAGAAAACGCCAGGATTGCCCCTGCTCGTCATCATCCGTAAAGTGCGATTGGGCATGGGTGATATCCATCGAAATAGCGCCGATATTGCCGAGATCTTTACCAACGCCGGCGGCAAACGCGCGGTAATCGTCTGCCAGCTGCGTGCCACCATACAGCGTCATTCCCCACGCCATTCCGTGCAATACCTGTGCCTGCATCACCTCTGGCATAAACCGATCGTTATCACGACGCTCGCCAATGCTGATGTCCACATCCGTTTGCCCCTCCCGACGCAAAATTGCCAGAGATGCGTAAGGCTGAACAAAATGCTGCTCGCTGCCGTCTTCCTCTTTGATGGTGACGTCCAGATCTCCGCCGCTTGAGGTGGTGTTGAGATCGGTCAACGCAAACGGCCCCTGCGGCACGGCCGACTGATAAATCATGTAGCCGTTCTGGCGGATGGTGACCACGGCGTTGGTTTTCGCCACGCCGCGCACCACCGGCGCAAAACCGTTCTGGCTATCGGGGAGCATGTCGCTGTCGGTGTACAGACGCACGCCGCGCACCTGTGAACTGTCGAAGAGATCGCTCGCGGTCCACGTATCACCCGCCATGGCCTGGCTGCGCAGGCTGGCAATATCATGCTGTAAGTACGTGCTCAGCGAACGAACGTTACCGCGGCTGTTGACCGCATTTAAGGCGCTATAGTTACGCAGGCGCCATCCGCCAATGTTCAGCCCGCTGCGTAAATTCAGGTAGTAGAGATCGTCACTGTCATAGTCTGACTTCAGCGTCTGGGTCGTGGAGAAATCGTAGTTCAGCATCAAAGCGTCGATACCCTGATCCCAGCGCGAGGGCGAAATGGCGTCACGCGCCGTGGCGTCCAGATAGACCTGAGGGATCGACGCCTTCAGCGCAAGCTTTTCGCTGTCCAGCGTCCATTTCGCGCCAGGCAGCACCGGCACCGGTTCACAAACTTCAGCATTCACCGTATCCAGCGCTTTAATCGCGTTTACTTTCAGGCCAAACATCGCCAGCGTGTTTTTTACATCCACAAAACAAGTCGCAAACGCACTCTCCGGATCTTGGCGGAAAAAACGCACCGCCCTGCGCGCAATGAATCGATCGTTCACATAGATATCAACCTGATATTCTCCTTCAGGCAGGTTATCCGGGCGATTGAACTGGCTGATATCGACCTCAATGGGCCGATCAAGCTCCAGCAGACGCACGTTAAAGAGTGGTCGTGTGGCACTGACGAGAAGCGGATAGCTTCCTCCCAGCCACAGCAGGGATAAAATCAAAGAGTGAAAACGTTTCAATACAAGCAACCCCGCCGCGGTTAAAGAGGTTGCTGAATAGCGTCGCTAATCGCGCCGTAATCATTAATACTGTGCCAGATGAGCATTTTGCTCACGCCAGCAGGCAGCGCCAGCCGACGTGTCTCAAACGGCATTATCATCGCCAGGTCGAGCGGCTTGCCATCAATAGCCACGTCGATCACATTGACGTGAATGGCCGTCGGGTTGGTGACCACCAGCATGCTGCCCTGCCGTTGCCATTTCACTTTCAGAGCGGCTGTTTCAGGCGTTTCCTTAACACCCGCCGGACGCCAGAAGAGTTTAATGCGCGTTTTGATGGCAATTTCCAGCTTGCTGCTTTCTTCGGTTGTCGACGGGGGAATATTTTTAATATTCAGCCAAAACACGGACTCCCTGTCAGACGGTAATTCGCCCTGAGTTTTAATGATACGCAGGACACGCTCCTGGCCGGGCTCCAGCCGGGAGACGGGAGGAATAACCGTAAAGGGCGGCTGGTGCTTATCCGCATTGTTAAAAGGCTCAACCCATGCCTGAAGAAGGTAAGGCAGTGCCGTATCTTTATTTAAGACAGAGAGGGTGGTATCTGCTTTATTTCCAGGGAAGATAACGCGGGTGCCACCAATAACAATCCCGGCACTTGACGTCCCGGTAGCGAATGAGAAAAGAAGAGTAACAAATAAAATTATAAAACGCCTGCGCATATTATATCCTGTAACAGGCCTGGATAATTTCCGATAAAAGGGCGCAACAAACCCAACCTCACCAGGCCTGATTATTTTTTTACAGAAAGAGATTGAAGGAATTAATTACTGTATGTAATCGTAAATTCCGAATCCGCATTGGCAGTGCCCGCCGTTACGGTTGCAGACGTGGCGATATAGCGAGCCATAAATGGTAACGACGCCTTGCCGGAGGAAATAGTGGCAGGCGTAGACTGATTGTAAAGCTTAAGCAGACTGTTATCGGCGCGGTTATAAATTGCAATCGCAACGCCACTCGCCCCGCCAGAAGACAGCTTCAGGTACCCGTCACCGTCTTCGGTGCCGTCAAAACGGGCGCTGGCTTTTTTGTAGGTATCCGGGCAGTTCAGCAGATCGATCTGGAATGCCTGAACCGACGCCATTGACCCCACGCCGGTAAACGTTGATTTATTCACTTTGCCTAAATCAACGGTCTGGTCTTTAGTACCGGTAGACACCTCACAGGTACTATCGATAATTTCGCCCGTGAAATGGACAGTACCATTGCCATTGGCCGCATGTGTCTGCGCACCGAAAAATAAAGAGGAAAGCACAACAATGCTCTTTAACGTATTTCCTTTCATTACAACACCATCCTGAATTATACATTGCAAAATACTATTTCCCTGATAAATGCTTCAGGGCATACAAGCGAAGAGCATTAAACTCTTTAAAATAAAAAATAACAAGAAGAAATATTATTCTATTATTCTCGCCTGCCGAATATGGAATAGTTCAGGATGAAGTGAGGTCTTAATGTAATATTATATTTAAAAAAACAGGGTTAATTCTACCAGGATTTATATATCTCTATTATTCCAGAATTATATTTTCAGAGTAAATTTATATTTACCGATCAAAAAATAGCCCCGCAATCATAGATTTATGGGGCTATTTCACTTCAATATATAAAATTATTCAACAGTGACCGATTTCGCCAGGTTACGCGGCTGGTCAACATCAGTGCCTTTGATCAGCGCCACGTGATAAGCCAACAGCTGCAGCGGAACAGTGTAGAAGATCGGTGCAATCACCTCTTCGACATGCGGCATTTCGATGATGTGCATATTGTCGCTGCTGGCAAAACCGGCATCTTTATCAGCGAAGACGTACAGGACACCGCCGCGGGCGCGCACTTCTTCGATGTTGGATTTCAGTTTTTCCAGCAGTTCGTTGTTTGGTGCCACAACGATGACCGGCATATCCGCATCAATCAGCGCCAGAGGGCCGTGTTTCAGCTCGCCTGCCGCATAAGCTTCAGCGTGAATGTAGGAGATCTCTTTCAGCTTCAGCGCGCCTTCGAGCGCGATCGGATACTGATCGCCACGGCCCAGGAACAGGGCGTGATGTTTGTCAGAGAAATCTTCCGCCAGTGCTTCAATGCGTTTGTCCTGAGACAGCATCTGCTCAATACGGCTCGGCAGCGCCTGCAGCCCGTGAACGATGTCGTGCTCAACGGAAGCATCTTCGCCTTTCAGACGCGCCAGCTTCGCCACCAGCATCAGCAGAACCGTCAACTGAGTGGTAAACGCTTTAGTAGAGGCGACGCCAATTTCGGTGCCCGCTTTGGTCATCAGCGCCAGATCGGACTCGCGCACCAGTGAAGAACCTGGAACGTTACAGATGGCCAGAGAGCCCAGGTAACCCAGCTCTTTAGAAAGACGCAGCGCTGCCAGGGTATCTGCCGTTTCACCGGACTGAGACAAGGTGATCATCAGGCTGTTGCGACGCACAGCGGATTTGCGATAGCGGAATTCAGACGCGATTTCCACGTCGCACGGCACACCCGCCAGGGATTCAAACCAGTAGCGAGAGACCATACCGGAGTTGTAGGAGGTGCCACAGGCGACGATCTGAATATGCTCAACCTTGCCGAGCAGTTCATTGGCATTGGCACCCAGTTCGCTCAGATCCACCTCACCGTGGCTAATGCGCCCGGTCAGAGTGTTTTTGATCGCGTTTGGCTGCTCGTAAATCTCTTTCTGCATGTAATGACGGTACGCGCCTTTGTCGCCCGCATCGTACTGCAAATTAGATTCAATCTCCTGACGCTTAACCTGCTCGCCTTTGGTATCGAAGACGGTCACGCTGCGGCGAGTCACTTCCGCGATATCTCCCTCTTCCAGGAAGATAAAGCGGCGGGTCACCGGCAGAAGTGCCAGCTGATCGGAGGCGATGAAGTTTTCCCCCATCCCCAGACCGATTACCATTGGGCTACCGGAACGCGCGGCCAGCAGCGTGGACGGGTCGCGGGAATCCATGATTACCGTACCGTACGCACCGCGCAGCTGAGGAATAGCGCGAAGTACCGCTTCACGGAGCGTGCCGCCCTGTGCCAGCTCCCAGTGCACCAGGTGAGCAATCACTTCGGTGTCGGTTTCAGAGACAAAGGTATAACCGCGCGCTTTCAGTTCTTCGCGCAGGGGTTCGTGGTTTTCGATAATGCCGTTATGGACGACCACGATGTGTTCAGACACATGCGGGTGGGCGTTACCTTCGGATGGTTCACCGTGCGTCGCCCAGCGGGTGTGCGCAATACCCGTCCCGCCGTGCAGCGGATGTTCTTCCGCAGCCTGGGCCAGCATCTGCACTTTACCCAGGCGGCGCAGACGGGTCATATGACCTTCTGCATCTACGACAGCCAGACCGGCAGAGTCGTAACCACGGTATTCCAGACGACGTAAACCTTCGAGAAGGATTTCAGCAATATCACGCTGCGCAACTGCGCCAACAATTCCACACATATTTTAGATTCCGAATTTAGGCATGATGCCTGCGTTGTCGCTGACCTGTATTTGCCCTTTCCGGGCACCCCGAGCCTTGTAGAGAGTGGGGTTATAGTTATGGGTACTGCTTGTGGGGGGAGATATATATTTATCTCCTCACCCGGGTTTGCCTGATGACGGCTACGCCTTATCAGGCCTACTCAATGGTTGGGCGGGTAAGCGTAACGCCACCCGCCTTGTTGTTACTTCTTCTTCACCGGGCGTTTCCAGCCCTGCTTGTGCACCTGCGGCACGCGGCTTAACACTAACTCGTTATCCGCCACGTCACGTGTCACGGTCGTCCCGGCGGCAATGGTCACGCCGTTACCTACGGTGACAGGCGCCACCAGCTGCGTGTCAGAACCCACAAACACGTCGTCGCCGATAATGGTTTTGAACTTGTTGGCACCGTCATAGTTACAGGTAATGGTTCCTGCACCAATATTCACGTTGTCGCCAATTTCTGCGTCACCCAGATAAGTCAGATGACCGGCTTTCGAGCCTTTCCCCAGACGCGCTTTTTTCATTTCCACGAAGTTGCCTACGTGAGCGCCTTCCAGCAGCTCAGCACCTGGACGCAGACGCGCAAACGGACCGATAGTACACGCCGCGTCCAGATGAGCATCTTCAACCACGCTGTACGGGCTAATTTCGCAGTCGTCACCGATGACGCTGTTTTTGATAACACAGCCGGCGCCAATTTTGACGCGGTTGCCAAGCTGAACGTTACCTTCAAGGATAACGTTAGTATCAATCTCAACATCTCGCCCGTGCGACAAGGTCCCGCGCAGATCGAAACGCGCTGGATCGCGCAGCATTACGCCGGCCAGCAACAGCTTTTCGGCCTGCTCAGACTGATAAATGCGCTCGAGACGAGAAAGCTGCAGACGGTTATTCACGCCGTCCGTTTCACTGATGCGCGCCGGATGAACGGCGGCAATTTCACGCCCTTCGTGGTACGCCATCGCAATGATATCGGTGATGTAGTACTCACCCTGCGCGTTGTTGTTATTGAGCTTCGACAGCCAGCGCTTCATATCTGCGCCATTGGCAATCAGGATACCGGTGTTGATCTCCTGAATCTGACGCTGTTCATCGCTGGCGTCTTTGTGTTCAACGATACCCGTTACGTGGCCGTTCTCACGCGTGATACGGCCATAGCCCGTTGGGTCGTCCAGCACGACGGTTAATAAACCGATGCCGCCCTGCGGTTTGGCTGCACGCAGGCGAGTCAGCGTCTCGACGGAGATCAGAGGGACGTCTCCGTAGAGCATCAGGATGTCTTCGTCATCGGCAAAGAAAGGGGCGGCCTGCTGCATTGCATGGCCAGTACCCAGTTGTTCAGCCTGGAGCACCCAGTTGAGCGCGTCATCGCTCAGCGCCTTTTTAAGCAGATCGCCACCGTGTCCATAAACCAGATGGACCTGACGGGCCCCCAGTTCATTCGCTGCATCAATGACATGCTGCACCATTGGCTTTCCTGCCAGACGGTGAAGCACTTTAGGCAGATCGGAATACATGCGGGTACCTTTGCCAGCGGCAAGGATCACCACGCTCATCGCACTGTTTGACATACGCATCCTGACGGTAATTTAAGTGAGAAGTAAAAACGTTTGATGCTTAAAATTCTACATCTTTTTCATCATGAATTAAGGCACAAAAAAAAAGCCAGCCTGGTATACAGACTGGCTTTTGAGCTTTTCAAGCCGGTGTTACATCGCTTTTTTGGTCAACTCGATAACGCGCAGTTTCGCGATCGCTTTGGCCAGCTCCGCAGACGCCTGAGCGTAATCCACGTCACCATGAGAGCTGCTAATGTGCTCTTCAGCCTTACGCTTCGATTCCAGGGCTCGTGCTTCGTCGAGATCCTGGCCACGAATAGCGGTATCGGCCAGAACGGTCACACTGCCTGGCTGCACTTCAAGAATGCCGCCGGACAGATAGATAAACTCTTCATGACCGAACTGTTTAACGATGCGGATCATACCAGGCTTAATGGCGGTGAGCAGCGGTGCGTGACCCGGGAAAATACCCAGTTCACCTTCACTACCCGTTACCTGGATTTTCTCGACCAGACCAGAGAACATTTGTTGCTCTGCGCTGACGACATCCAGGTGGTAAGTCATTGCCATATCACCCTCCGATTAAGGCGTTAAAGTTTTTTGGCTTTTTCCACTGCTTCTTCGATGGAACCAACCATGTAGAACGCCTGCTCTGGCAGGTGATCGTATTCGCCTTCCATGATGCCTTTAAAGCCACGGATGGTGTCTTTCAGGGAAACATATTTACCCGGAGAACCGGTGAATACTTCCGCAACGAAGAACGGCTGGGACAGGAAGCGCTGGATCTTACGCGCACGTGCTACCACCAGTTTGTCTTCTTCTGACAGCTCATCCATACCCAGGATGGCGATGATGTCTTTCAGTTCCTGGTAACGCTGCAGCAGGGACTGTACGCCACGCGCGGTGTCGTAGTGTTCCTGACCCACAACCAGTGGATCCAGCTGACGGCTGGTGGAGTCCAGCGGGTCAACGGCCGGGTAGATACCCAGAGACGCGATCTGACGGCTCAGTACCACGGTTGCATCTAAGTGCGCAAAGGTGGTGGCTGGTGATGGGTCAGTCAAGTCATCCGCAGGTACGTATACCGCCTGAACGGAGGTGATAGAACCGGTTTTGGTAGAGGTGATACGTTCCTGAAGAACACCCATCTCTTCCGCCAGCGTAGGCTGATAACCTACCGCTGAAGGCATACGACCCAGCAGTGCAGATACTTCAGTACCGGCCAGGGTGTAACGATAGATGTTATCAACGAACAGCAGAACGTCACGGCCTTCGTCACGGAACTTCTCAGCCATCGTCAGACCAGTCAGCGCAACGCGCAGACGGTTTCCTGGTGGCTCGTTCATCTGGCCGTAAACCAGGGATACTTTGTCCAGAACGTTAGAGTCGGTCATTTCGTGGTAGAAGTCGTTACCCTCACGAGTACGTTCACCTACGCCCGCAAACACAGAGTAACCGGAGTGCTCGATCGCGATGTTACGGATCAGCTCCATCATGTTTACGGTTTTACCTACACCCGCACCACCGAACAGACCAACTTTACCGCCCTTCGCAAACGGACACATCAGGTCGATAACTTTGATGCCGGTTTCCAGCAGTTCCTGAGAGCTTGACAGCTCTTCGTAGGAAGGTGCCGCGCGGTGGATAGCCCAACGCTCTTCTTCACCGATGTCGCCTTTCATGTCGATTGGCTGACCCAATACGTTCATGATACGACCCAGTGTTGCTTTACCTACAGGCACTTCAATCGGGTGCTCAAGGTCTTTCACTTCCAGACCACGACGCAGACCGTCGGAAGAACCCATCGCGATGGTACGCACGATACCGCCGCCGAGCTGCTGCTGAACTTCCAGCACCAGGCTCTCGTTACCATTCTGTACCTCAAGCGCGTCGTACACGCGTGGTACGGCGTCCTGAGGGAACTCGACGTCCACCACGGCGCCGATTACCTGGACAATCTTTCCAGTAGCCATCTTGAATCCTCTACGTAATTCGTAAACCTGGTTAAACCGCGGCGGCCCCCGAGACAATCTCGGTGAGTTCCTGAGTAATGCTGGCCTGACGAGCTTTGTTGTAAACCAACTGCAGCTCTTTAATCAGGCTGCCGCCATTATCGGTCGCGGCTTTCATCGCCACCATTCGTGCGGCCTGCTCGCTGGCCAGGTTTTCTACAACGCCCTGATAAACCTGAGATTCAACGTAACGACGCAGCAGGGTATCCAGCAGCGGTTTCGGATCGGGTTCATACAGGTAATCCCAGGCTTTCTGCTTCAACTCGTCATCTTCTGATGCCGGTAAAGGCAGCATCTGAGTGATCGTTGGTACCTGAGACATGGTGTTAATAAATTTGTTGCTGACAACGTACAGTCTGTCCAGACGGCCTTCATCATAGGCCTGCAACATCACTTTAACCGGGCCGATCAGTTCGGACAGGGACGGGTTATCACCCATACCGGTCACCTGAGCGACAATGTTGCCACCAACGGAGTTAAAGAAAGAGACGCCTTTAGAGCCAATCAGTGCCAGATCGCACTGAACGCCTTTATCGGACCAGCCTTTCATATCCGCCAGCAGTTTTTTGAACAGGTTAATGTTCAAGCCGCCACACAGACCACGGTCAGTCGACACCACCAGGTAGCCCACGCGCTTAACGTCGCGTTCTTCCAGGTAAGGGTGCTTGTATTCCAGATTACCGTTTGCAAGGTGACCAATCACTTTGCGCATGGTCTCTGCATAAGGACGGCTGGCCGCCATGCGATCCTGCGATTTACGCATTTTGGAAGCGGCGACCATCTCCATCGCTTTAGTGATCTTTTGCGTGTTCTGGACGCTTGCGATCTTACTACGTATCTCTTTTGCGCCGGCCATGAGCTTCTCCTCAATGCCAGGCGGCTTGTCCTGAGACAAGCCGCCGGACGATTACCAGGATTGGGTTGCTTTGAAGGAATCGAGGATAGCTTTCAGCTTGCCTTCGATTTCGTCGTTATAGCCACCGGTCTGGTTGATCTCTTGCATCAGCGGAGCGTGATCACGGTCGACGTAAGCCAGCAGAGCGGCTTCGAAGCTACCGATTTTCGCCAGTTCCACATCTTCGAGGTAACCGCGTTCAGCCGCGAACAGTACCAGGCCCTGCTGAGCAACAGACATTGGTGCGTACTGTTTCTGCTTCAGCAGCTCGGTCACTTTCTGACCGTGGCTCAGCTGTTTACGGGTTGCTTCGTCCAGATCGGATGCGAACTGAGAGAACGCAGCCAGTTCACGATACTGTGCCAGCGCGGTACGGATACCACCGGACAGTTTCTTGATGATCTTGGTCTGAGCAGCACCACCAACACGGGATACGGAGATACCCGGGTTAACCGCCGGACGAATACCGGAGTTAAACAGGTTGGTTTCCAGGAAGATCTGACCATCGGTAATGGAGATTACGTTGGTCGGAACGAACGCAGAAACGTCACCCGCCTGGGTTTCAATGATCGGCAGTGCGGTCAGAGAGCCCGTTTTACCCTTCACTTCACCTTTGGTGAAGTTCTCGACGTATTCCGCGTTAACGCGGGAAGCACGCTCCAGCAGACGAGAGTGGAGGTAGAATACGTCGCCCGGGAATGCTTCACGTCCTGGTGGACGACGGAGCAGCAGGGAAACCTGACGATAAGCAACAGCCTGTTTAGACAGGTCATCGTATACGATCAGTGCATCTTCACCGCGGTCACGGAAGTATTCGCCCATTGCGCAACCCGCGTATGGCGCCAGGTATTGCAGTGCAGCAGATTCAGAAGCGGTAGCCACAACCACGATGGTGTTAGCCAGCGCGCCGTGCTCTTCCAGTTTACGAACCACGTTAGAAATGGTGGACGCTTTCTGGCCGATGGCCACGTACACACATTTGATGCCGGAGTCACGCTGGTTGATGATGGCGTCGATTGCCATCGCGGTTTTACCGGTCTGACGGTCACCGATGATCAGTTCACGCTGACCACGACCGATTGGGATCATGGCGTCAACAGACTTATAGCCTGTCTGAACAGGCTGATCGACGGACTGACGATCGATAACGCCTGGTGCGATAACTTCGATTGGAGAGAAGCCATCGTGCTCAACCGGACCTTTACCGTCGATTGGCGCACCCAGGGTGTTAACAACGCGGCCCAGCAGGCCACGGCCAACCGGCACTTCCAGAATACGGCCAGTACACTTAACCTTCATGCCTTCGGCGAGGTCAGCGTATGGACCCATCACAACCGCACCTACGGAGTCGCGCTCCAGGTTCAGTGCGATAGCGTAACGGTTACCCGGCAGGGAAATCATCTCACCCTGCATACAATCGGCCAGGCCGTGGATGCGGATAACACCGTCACTTACAGAAACAATAGTACCTTCATTGTGAGCTTCGCTCACAACATTGAACTGAGCAATGCGCTGCTTGATCAGTTCGCTGATTTCGGTGGAATTCAGTTGCATGCTCCAGTCCCCTTAAGACTGCAAGACGTCTGCAAGGCGTTCAAGACGGCCGCGTACGCTGCCATCAATGACCATATCACCCGAGCGGATGATTACGCCTGCCATTACAGACTTATCGATTTTGCAATTCAGCTTAACTTTGCGTGACAGACGTTTTTCCATCGCGGCGGTGATTTTCGCAAGCTGTTCATCACTCAGTTCAGTCGCTGAAGTCACTTCGACTTCAGCTGTTGCTTCACTAAGGGCACGTAAGTGCTCAAACTGCTCGAGAACATCCGGGAGCACACGGAGACGACCATTTTCTGCCATCACCTTAATCAGGTTCTGGCCGTTGGCATCCAGTTGCTCTCCGCACACGGCGATAAACGACGCGGCGAGAGTTTCAGGCGCTAACGCACCGGAAAGCAACTCGGCCATTTGTTCGTTTTTCGTCACCTCAGCGGCAAACGCCAGCATATTCTGCCAGCGATCGACATTTTGGTGTTCGATAGCAAAGTCAAAAGCTGCTTTGGCGTAGGGGCGAGCTACCGTAACAAATTCAGACATCAGCCCCTCCCTCCTTACAGTTCAGCGACAAGTTTGTCCACGATGTCGCTGTTAGCAGCTTCATCCACGGAACGTTCGATGATCTTCTCGGCGCCAGCAACAGCCAGAATCGCAACCTGCTTACGCAGTTCTTCACGAGCACGTTTACGCTCAGCTTCAATTTCAGCCTGAGCCTGTGTCACGATCTTAGTACGTTCCTGTTCTGCTTCAGCTTTGGCTTCGTCCAGGATCTGCGAACGGCGTTTGTTAGCCTGTTCGATGATGACCTGAGCTTCCGCTTTCGCTTTTTTCAGCTGGTCTGTCGCGTTGGCCTGTGCAAGGTCCAAATCTTTCTTAGCGCGTTCTGCAGAAGCCAGACCGTCAGCAATTTCTTTCTGACGTTTTTCGATGGCAGCCATTAAAGGCGGCCATACATACTTCATGCAGAACCAGACAAAGAGAATAAACGCGATGGCCTGGCCGAGGATTGTTGCGTTCATGTTCACAGCACAATACCTCTTAAATTTCTGTGGCTTGGGGTTTTAAAACAACAACTACGCGACAGCAAACATCACGTACAGACCCAGACCTACAGCGATCATTGGGATAGCATCCACCAGACCCATAACGATAAAGAACTGAGTACGCAGCAGAGGAATCAGATCAGGTTGACGCGCTGCGCCTTCCAGGAATTTGCCCCCGAGGATGCCGATACCGATCGCAGCACCGATAGCCGCCAGACCCATCATCACAGCGGCAGCCATGTACAGCAGATCCATATTCAGGTTTTCCATGACAGTCTCCAGTTTGTTTCAATTAAAACGTAGTAGTGTTGGTAAAAAATCAGTGCTCTTCAGACGCCATCGACAGATAGACGATCGTCAGAACCATGAAGATAAAGGCTTGCAGCGTAATGATCAGGATGTGGAAAATGGCCCATGGCACATTCAGAATCCACTGTGACCACCACGGCAGAAGACCCGCGATCAGAATGAAAATCAGCTCACCCGCATACATGTTGCCGAACAGTCGCAGACCCAGTGAAACAGGTTTGGACAGCAGGCTAACGCCTTCCAGGATCAGGTTGACCGGAATAAACGCCCAGTGGTTGAACGGCTGCAAGGTAAGCTCTTTCACAAAGCCGCTTACGCCTTTCATTTTGATGCTGTAGAAAAGAATCAGGATAAACACGCCCAGCGCCATCGACAGAGTGATGTTCACGTCCGCAGACGGTACAACACGCAGCGCAGGCAGGCCGAAGATGTGCTCGCCGATGAACGGCAGCAGGTCAATTGGCAGCAGGTCCATCAGGTTCATCAGGAAGACCCAAACGAACACGGTCAAGGCCAGCGGAGCAATCAGCTTGCTCTTACCATGGTACATGTCTTTCACGCTGCCATGGACGAAGCCGATGATCATTTCAACGAATGTCTGGAATTTCCCTGGAACACCGCTGGTCGCCTTTTTAGCAACGCTGCGGAACATGGCCAGGAACAGAAGACCCAATACCACCGAGAAGAACATGGAGTCGATGTTGATCGTCCAGAAGGTGGCCGGGGGGTTATGCGGATCCACCAGCGAGAATGTACGCAGGTCCAGCTGAAGGTTATTCAGATGGTGACCTATGTAATCCTGCGGCGTCATATTTTCTGAAGCCATGATGCCTTTTACCCTTTGTTATTGATTACAGCTGGAGCCAGAACTTGTACCACCAGCACCAAAACCCACGTTGCTATCAGCGGCATGAAGACCACTTTCAAAACCGCCAGCGCCATCACCAGTAGAGCAAAGGTCAGCAACACCTTACACACTTCGCCAAGAGCGAAGGACCAGGCCACGCGGCCTTTGGCGGGTGTATGCGCCTGATGACGCCAGGCAAAAATCATAAACAACACGTTTGGCAGCACAACTGCCAAACCCCCGCACACGGCGGAGATGCCCCAGAAGGGGTCTTTGAGGCTAAACAGCAGTCCACTTGCTATCACAGCCAGAAACTGAATGAACAGAAGCTTACGAGCAACGTTTCTACTCAAGAGCGACACAGACATCACGTTTTTACTCCTGCTCCCTTCGAGGTATGCCGCGTGTCGTATAAAACGTCCTTTAAGGCTCAGAGTCAAGCATCAAAAAGCGGACAAATTATACGGTGCGTACCCGTGATTTCAAACATTAAGTAGCGAAAAGGTGAATAAATGTTTAAATATTTTTCCCCACCGCTATTTTTCAACTTTCGCTGAAAGCATCGACCTTCGAGCAAAACTGCAAACAGCGCGAAAACGTTGACTACAAAGCGTGCACGAGATCACAAAACACACATTTGCGATAAGGTTGTATTTATCAAAGCCGTAAATCGCACAGGAGTATCTTTCTGAAATCAAAGATAAAATATCGCAACTATTTTCAAAACAGCCCCGTACACAATAAAAACCTTTTATTGACATTCTTAATAAATAATTAACATCGCACTCTGATTACAGTCTTCCACTTTTAGCAGACTGATATTTTCATAGTTGACTATCTTCACGGTGAATAATAGGCGCAACGTTAACCATAAGAAAAACCATAGTAAAAAAGAGGTTAAATGCTAACGGGTAAATCCATGTGAGTTGTGCTGTTTTTTAACATCACCAGAACAGCACAAATTCCACATTTTTTATTAATTTTTTAAAAATTGTTTGGCTTAATTATCACCAGATGACGTTCACCGTCGAGCTGAGGAATGTTTAATTTCTCGATGGATTCAACGGCAAAACCGTCCGGAAGCTGTTCAATTTCATCACCCGGCAGTTGCCCTTTCAGCGCATAGAAACGCCCTTTCTCTTCTGCGGGCAAATGTTTACACCAGCTCACCATGTCATTGAGTGAAGCAAAGGCGCGGCTGATAACACCGTCAAACGGCGGTTCTGCCGGAAACGCCTCTACCCTGCTTTGAACGGGCGTGATGTTCTCAAGCTTCAGCTCATGCTGAACCTGTCGTAAAAAGCGCACGCGCTTACCGAGGCTGTCCAGCAGCGTGAAATGACTTTCCGGCCGGACAATCGACAGCGGAACCCCTGGCAGACCGGGCCCCGTGCCAACGTCGATAAAACGCTCACCCTTCAGATACGGTGCCACAACGATGCTATCGAGAATATGGCGTACCAGCATCTCGTTGGGGTCGCGTACCGACGTCAGGTTGTACGCTTTGTTCCATTTGTTCAGCATATCGACATAGGCCACCAGCTGATTTTTCTGGTGATCGGTGAGCGAAATACCTGCCTGATCCAGCAGACGAGAGAGTTTGTTGAGCACGGTGAATACCTGTTGGAAAACTTAGGTGGCGGGTGGCGCTTCGCTTACCCGCCCTACGGCTTCAGTAGGCCCGGTAAGCGCATCGCCACCGGGCAATGTTCTGGGCATTACGCGCTGCGGCGCAGCATACCCTGTTTCTTCAACCACACCAGCAGAATCGAAATCGCGGCGGGCGTAACGCCAGAGATACGTGATGCCTGGCCGATGGATACCGGTTTATGATCGTTCAGCTTAGCGATCACTTCGTTGGAAAGCCCCGTCACCTGACGGTAGTCCAGCATTTCCGGCAGCAACGTGTTTTCGTTACGCTGCTGTTTTTCAATCTCATCCTGTTGGCGCGCGATATAGCCTTCGTACTTCACCTGAATTTCGACCTGTTCAGCGGCTTCGGCATCTTCAAGACCCGGGGCGAACGCGGTGAGTTTCACCAGATTCTCATAGGTCACTTCCGGACGACGCAGCAGATCTTCACCGCTGGCTTCGCGTGAGAGCGGAGCAGTTAAGTGAGCGTTCACTTCGGCAGCGGTTTCCGCCTGTGGATTAACCCACGTGGTTTTCAGACGCTGACGTTCCTGTTCAATGCGCTCCAGCTTCTCGTTAAAGCGTGCCCAGCGTTCGTCATCGACCAGACCCAGCTCGCGGCCCATTTCAGTCAGACGCAGGTCGGCGTTATCTTCGCGCAGCATCAGGCGATATTCCGCACGAGAGGTAAACATACGGTACGGTTCTTTTGTGCCCAGGGTGCAGAGATCGTCAACCAGTACGCCCAGATAGGCCTGAGAACGCGCCGGGGCCCAGCCCTCTTTTTCGGCAGAGAAACGGGCAGCGTTCAGACCGGCCAGCAGACCCTGTGCAGCTGCTTCTTCGTAACCGGTGGTGCCGTTAATCTGGCCCGCGAAGAACAGACCGTGGATGAATTTGCTCTCCAGGGTTGGCTTCAGGTCACGCGGGTCGAAGAAATCGTACTCAATAGCGTAGCCAGGGCGAACGATTTTCGCATTCTCCATGCCCTGCATTGAGCGAACAATCTGCATCTGCACATCGAACGGCAGGCTGGTGGAGATACCGTTCGGATAAATTTCGTTTGAGGTCAGCCCTTCCGGCTCCAGGAAGATCTGGTGCTGGTTACGATCGGCAAAGCGCATCACTTTGTCTTCGATCGACGGGCAGTAACGCGGACCGATCCCTTCGATCACACCGGCGTACATTGGGCTGCGATCGAGGTTATTGCGGATCACGTCATGGGTTTTTTCGTTGGTATGCGTGATGTAGCACGGTACCTGCTGCGGATGTTGCGCCGCATTGCCCATGAACGAGAAGACCGGCATCGGGTTATCACCGTGCTGTTGCGCAAGCACGCTGAAATCAATGGTGCGCGCATCAATACGTGGCGGTGTGCCAGTCTTCAGGCGGCTTACGCGCAGTGGAAGTTCACGCAGACGACGAGAGAGCGGAATGGATGGCGGATCGCCTGCACGGCCACCGCTGTAGTTATCCAGACCAATATGAATTTTCCCGTCCAGGAAGGTGCCGACGGTCAGTACCACCGCTTTGGCGCGGAATTTAAGGCCCATCTGGGTCACAGCACCCACGACGCGATCGTTCTCAACGATAAGATCTTCTACCGCCTGCTGGAAGATCATCAGGTTTGGCTGGTTCTCCAGCGCGGTACGTACGGCCTGACGATAAAGCACGCGGTCTGCCTGTGCACGAGTGGCACGCACTGCCGGCCCTTTACTCGCGTTTAGTATCCTAAACTGGATGCCTGCATGATCGATCGCTTTCGCCATCAGGCCGCCAAGCGCATCCACTTCTTTTACCAGGTGTCCTTTCCCAATGCCGCCAATCGCCGGATTACAGGACATTTGTCCCAGCGTGTCGATATTGTGTGTCAAAAGCAGGGTCTGTTGACCCATACGCGCTGCGGCCATTGCGGCCTCAGTGCCTGCGTGACCCCCGCCAATGATGATGACGTCAAAAGGATCCTGATAAAACATGGTGGTCTGCCTCGCGTAAAGCGGTATGAAAATGGATTGAAGCCCGGGCCGTGGATTCTACTCAACTTTAGTCTTTCGAGAAAGCATTGGGATCCTGGGCTATTAAAAAGAAGATCTTTTTATTTAGAGATCTGTTCTATTGTGATCTCTTATTAGGATCGCGTACTTGTGTGGATAAGTCCGATCCGGCAAATAAGATCATGCAGTTAGGAAGGATCGTTTGCTGTGAATGATCGGTGATCCTGGACCGTATAAGCTGGGATCAGATCGCGACTTTATACACAGGCTAAAAACGATACAACAGTTGTTCTTTGGATAACTACGGGTTAATACGAGCTTTTAACCAGAGTTATCCACATCTGATCGCGCGATCTTTAATCGTTTTTGAGTAAATTTTTCCATTCACCCAACCAGATCTCGGCCGGATCCTCCGGAATATCATGATCGAGGATGTTGATCTTGAGTGTTTCACCCAGCTGTTTTGCTCCGCAAGAGGTGACAACAGCTTCGACTTTCTCTATTGCCCCGCAAAAGGTGTCATATTCACGACTGCCGATCCCCACAGCGCCAAAACGGACCTTTGAGAGGTCAGGCTGCTGTTCCTGCAGTTCGTCATATAAAGGTTGCAGGTTATCCGGCAGATCGCCCGCGCCATGCGTGGAGGTGATCAGCAGCCAGACCCCGTCAGTCGGGAGATCTTCAAGCAGCGGTCCGTGCAGGGTTTGTGTTGAAAAGCCCGCATCTTCCAGCTTCTCAGCCAGATGTTCCGCTACATATTCCGCACCACCGAGGGTGCTGCCGCTGATAAGGGTAATGTCCGCCATTGATCGCTCGCTCAGATAAAGAGGGAGATATTGTACGCTGTGAACGAGCTGGGATCTACCTGTGGAAAATGTGGGAATGAATTTGCCCGATCATGGGCGGATGGTACGCATGATCGGGTTTTGCAGGGAGATCAGTGTCTCGGTGGACTGAATTTCATCAATTGTTTGGATCTTGTTGATAAGTACCTGCTGGAGGGCATCGATGGATCGGCACATCACTTTTATAAAGATGCTGTAGTGCCCCGTGGTGTAGTACGCCTCGGTGACCTCATCCAGCGCATTGAGCCTGGCCAGGGCGGAAGGATAGTCTTTTGCGCTTTTAAGAATGATGCCGATAAAGCAGCAGACGTCGTAGCCCAGCTGCTTCGGGCTGACGTCAATGCGCGCGCCGGTAATGATCCCCGCCTGCTTCATTTTCTCTACGCGAACGTGAATGGTTCCCGGGCTGACACCAAACTGTTTCGCCAGTTCGGCGTAGGCGGTACGGGCATTGGCCATTAACGCCTCGAGGATGCCGCGGTCGAGATTGTCGATCTGATAATTTTCCATAGCTTTTTCTTATGAAGATTGATGATTCTTTCTATTCTAGCGTCATATTTTATCGATTCAAAAGTGAAGTCGGCTTTTTGTTGTTGAGTTATTGAATTAAGTGCCGGTTCTGTTGCTTAATCATTACCAACAGGACGCAGGAGTATAAATAATGAAAACCGCTTACATCGCAAAACAACGCCAGATCAGTTTCGTTAAATCCCATTTTTCCCGCCAGCTGGAAGAGAAGCTTGGGCTGATTGAGGTTCAGGCACCAATTCTGAGCCGGGTGGGCGACGGGACGCAGGATAACTTGTCTGGATGCGAAAAAGCGGTACAGGTGAAAGTGAAAACACTGCCAGATGCCCAGTTCGAAGTGGTTCATTCCCTGGCGAAGTGGAAGCGTCAAACCCTGGGACAACACGACTTCAGCGCGGGCGAAGGGCTTTACACGCACATGAAAGCCCTTCGCCCCGATGAAGACCGCCTTTCACCTATTCACTCTGTTTACGTTGACCAGTGGGACTGGGAGCGCGTGATGGGTGATGGCGAGCGTCACCTTGGCACGCTGAAATCCACCGTTGAGGCGATCTACGCCGGGATCAAAGCGACTGAAGCGGCCGTGAGCAAAGAGTTTGGTCTGGCACCGTTCCTGCCGGAAACGATCCACTTTGTTCATAGCCAGGCACTGTTGAGCCGTTTCCCGGATCTTGATGCCAAAGGCCGTGAACGTGCGATCGCGAAAGAGTTGGGTGCAGTATTCCTGATCGGCATTGGCGGCAAACTCTCTGATGGCAAACGCCACGACGTCCGTGCGCCGGATTATGATGACTGGAGCACCGCGGGTGAGCACGACTATGCCGGGCTGAACGGCGATATCCTGGTCTGGAACCCGGTACTGGAAGATGCATTTGAGCTCTCCTCTATGGGGATCCGCGTGGATGCCGACGCGCTGAAACGCCAGCTGGCGGTGACCGGTGACGAAGATCGTCTCAAATTAGAGTGGCACCAGGCGTTGCTGCGCGGCGAAATGCCGCAGACCATCGGGGGAGGGATCGGCCAGTCCCGTCTGACCATGCTGCTGCTGCAACTGCCGCATATTGGTCAGGTACAGTGCGGCGTCTGGCCGCAGCAGGTGCGTGACAGCGTGGGATCTCTTCTTTAATTAACGCTGCCAGCGTCTGAGCAGGCGGCTACGCAACCCGGTATCAAAGCGCCAGATATGATCGAAGATGCGCATGATGCCGGGTTTTCCATGAGCGGACATCGCGACGGCGTGAAAACGGTGCTGATGCACCCGCTGTAACTCCTTCACTTTATTAACCACATCATCCGGCAGTCGCTGGGCGATAAAATCGGAAATGACGACCGCATCGGCGTCGTACCAGTCACCCCCCTGCATCCGCTCAACGATGCTGCGAAAGCAGCTGGCCAGGTCAGTGCCCCCGCGAAAACGCTGGCTTAAAAAACGGATTGCCTGCTCTATTCCCTGCTGGTTCGTCAGCTCATAACCCACGACTTCGCTGGAGAAGAGCATGATGAAGCAGCGACGGCGGTCGGCGAGCGCCACGCGCATCAGTGCCAGGCAAAACGCTTTTGCACACTGTTCGTTAAATCCGCCCATCGAACCGGAGGTATCCACACAAACAATAAACGGCCCGCGCGGCTGTTCATCAAAATCCTGGTGGACGACCGGACGCTGGCTAAGTTTCTCGCGCCACGCTTCGCCGTGCAGCCGGTAGGTAAGAAGCTGTTTTTCCACCAGCCGACGGTAGAACTCATACTCCAGCTCGGTCATTCCCAGCGTGCTCAGTTCGGTGGGCAGCAGGCGCAGAATGTCATCGCTCTGCTGGAGCCCGTCGACCTGTTCTGGCACGGTTGCCGGTTCACGCACCAGGGTGCGGAAGGTTTCCATCGGGGCATCCTTCTTTGGAACCGATTTTGCCTCCCTTGAGCGCCCCAGCTGTTCAGCAACCTTCATCAATTCCGGCTGCTGCGCCAGAAAATCGCCGTATTTGACGATCAACTGGTAATCTCCGCGTTTGAGCTGACCGGCACTCATGTCCCAGAGACGTCCTGCGGCGTTTTCATTTTCCACCAGCACCTGCTCAAGCTGACCGCTTAAGGTCATGCGTTCCTGAACTTCACTGAGCAGCTGTTCACGTTCTTCATCCAGCAACTGCTGGTTTAACGTTGTGGCCTGAACCACCAGACTGAGGCGCCAGCGTTGTAAAAAGAGAGTATGCAGTGCGGGGGTAAAGGTGGCGTTATCCGTGACCAGCGCCCGGGCCTGGCTGGCAAACGGAGAGTGGACGTTATCGAGTACTGCCAGGGTTTGTGGGAGCTGGACGATAAACTGCGTCGTGGAGAGCCGTTGACACTGTTGATAGGCCGCGACTTCCTCCGTCAGTTCCGGCGGAACTTCAGTCTCTTTGAATCGCTGTCGCAGATTATCTCGCCAGCGCGGAAGATCGTCGGTCATCGCCTTTTTGAGCTTCGGGAATTTTTCAAAAAACGCCGCCAGCTGTGGCGACGCCAGAAGGGTAATCACCACCTCCTCGATCAACCCTTCCTCGCTGACCGCCAGCATCACGTTGAGCGTGTCCAGCGTTAGCATTGACGCGCCTGTTTGATCTGCGCGCTGACATCCTGCAGGCTGGCTTCGATGCGACCTAACCAGTCGCTATGAATAAAGAGGCATTTTTGCTGCTCGCTAAAGCGGGTGTGCTGCTGGTGCCATTCGGTATCCAGGGCGTCCAGCTGCTGTTTGATTTCTTCCGGCACGCTGTCAGAAGCGGTGCCAGGAAGCGCAAGACGCGAGCCCTGCAGGCTGACGTCGCGGATTACCAGGTGCTGGCTGCTGTCTACTTCCATCGTGAGCGGCTGCGCGAAACCGATGCCGTTGAGTTTTCCGCGGATCTCACCGCCTTTGTCGAGCCACTGAGATAGCGCCTCGCGCTCAACCGTAATGTGTACCACCTGCATATCATGCAGTTTGAGCGGCTGCTGGAGCAGCAGCGTTAGCGTCGTACCGGTCAGATCGGCGGGGAGCTCGTAATGCGGTTTGCGGGCGAACATACCGCCCAGACGATTGACTTTCAGCGCCGTTTTATCACTTTGCTGCTGTTGGAGCTGGATGCGGCGTTGAGTAATCGCCCCCAGCTGGTTGAGCATCGCCTGCTGCCCCCATGCGTGTCCGGTCATCAATACGTCCAGCTGCTGCTGCATCAGGTTCATGCCTTCTGCGTCGTGCCAGAGGCAGTCTTTCAGCAGGATCAGATCGATGGGCGCGACGGCATCACGACCGCTGAACAGGGCGCTTGCCTGGAGCAGACGAATCGCCTTTTTCCAGCGACGGTCCGAGACATACGGTGCGGAAGGAAGTAAATCAAGCTGCTGGCGCAGCATGAAGATCAGTTCAAAAACGGCATCGGGCAGTTTGATTTTGCCGATCTCTTCCTGCCACTGGTAATACTCCTCGTCCGTCACCTGCAAAGAAGCCGCCACCGGGTTTTCGTTCTCATCCTGCTGGCTGACCAGCATAGAGCGGAAGTTTGACTTGTCCTGGACTTTATCGAGCCACAGGCGGATCAGCATACGGTCATACAGCGCTTCCAGGCTGCTGTCGGCTTCGGGCAGTTCGTTTGACGCGGCCACCAGCAGACGCATGGGGATTTTCTCTTCGCTGGCCCCGTTGCGAAACCGGCGTTCGTTAATCGCCGTGAGCAGGGTGTTCAGAATTGCCGGGCCTGCTTTCCAGATCTCATCGAGAAAGACAATTTCTGCTTCCGGAAGATAACCCGCCGTCAGACGCTCATAACGCCCCTCGTCTTTGAGGGCCTGAATAGAGAGCGGACCGAAAACCTCTTCGGGGGTGGAGAAGCGCGTCATGAGATATTCAAAGGCGCGAGCATTCTGAAAAGCGAACTTCAGGCGGCGTGCGATCAGGCTTTTCGCAATGCCCGGCGGACCCAGCAGAAACACGCTTTCACCGCTCAACGCTGCCAGTAAGCAAAGGCGAATGGCGTGGCTACGCTCGAAAAGGCCTTTCTCTAGCGCACTGCTGAGGCGGGAAATTCTTTCTGCTAATAAATGTGAGTGAGCCATAATAGTTTTGCATCCTTTCGCCGTCGTGGCGGCCAATTGAAGCGAGTATAGACGTTTCAGTCAGAGCTGGTAATAGGCTGAAGTGCGGCGCAATTTTCTTTGCGCTACATTAATGCGGTTGCATTTAGGGGTTCGATTTTGCAACGAATCGTGCATACTGTGCGCTTTTTGTGGGCCAAGGGACCGGGAACACATTTGTTATTTAAACGAAAAGACTAGTCTATGAGCACTGATAATAAGCAATCATTACCCGCAATAACGCTTGCTGCGATCGGGGTTGTCTACGGTGATATCGGTACCAGCCCGCTTTATACGCTTCGTGAATGTCTGTCCGGCCAGTTTGGCTTTGGTGTTGAGCGTGATGCCGTGTTTGGCTTCTTGTCACTCATCTTCTGGCTGCTGATCCTGGTTGTTTCTGTTAAATATCTCTCCTTCGTTATGCGTGCAGATAACGCGGGCGAAGGCGGGATCCTGACCCTGATGTCCCTTGCCGGGCGCAACACCTCCGCCAGAATGACGTCCGTGCTGGTGATTATCGGCCTGATCGGCGGCAGTTTCTTCTACGGAGAGGTGGTTATCACACCCGCCATTTCGGTCCTCTCGGCGATTGAGGGCCTGGAGATTATTGCGCCACAGCTTGATACGTGGGTGGTTCCGCTGGCGATAATCGTATTAACGCTGCTGTTTGCGATCCAGAAGCACGGTACCGGGCTGGTGGGTAAACTGTTTGCGCCGATTATGCTGGCCTGGTTCCTGATCCTCGCGGCCCTCGGTTTGCGCAGCATTATTGCTAACCCTGAAGTGCTGCATGCCCTGAATCCTTACTGGGCCGTGCATTTCTTCCTTGAATATAAAGTTGTCTCCTTCGTGGCGCTTGGCGCGGTCGTGCTCTCCATCACTGGCGTTGAGGCGTTGTATGCCGATATGGGTCACTTCGGGAAACTGCCTATCCGTGTGGCATGGTTTATTGTGGTGCTGCCGTCGCTGGTGCTGAACTACTTCGGTCAGGGCGCGCTGCTGCTCAAGAACCCGGAAGCGATTAAGAACCCGTTCTTCCTGCTGGCGCCTGACTGGGCGCTGGTACCGATGCTGATTCTGGCGACGCTGGCGACCGTCATTGCTTCTCAGGCGGTGATTTCGGGGGTGTTCTCTCTGACGCGCCAGGCCGTGCGTCTGGGGTATCTCTCGCCAATGCGCATCATCCATACTTCTGAGATGGAGTCGGGTCAGATCTACATTCCGTTCGTTAACTGGCTGCTCTATTTCGCGGTTGTGATTGTTATCGTTAGCTTTGAGCACTCCAGTAACCTGGCGGCGGCGTACGGTATTGCGGTAACCGGTACGATGGTGCTGACATCGCTTCTTTCCACCACCGTGGCGTACCGAAACTGGCACTGGAATAAATTCCTTGTGGCAATGATTCTGGTGGGCTTCCTGTGCATCGACGTGCCGTTGTTCTCTGCGAACCTCGACAAGATTGTCTCCGGCGGCTGGCTGCCGCTGACGCTGGGTCTGGTGATGTTCATCGTGATGACCACGTGGAAGAGCGAGCGCTTCCGTCTGCTGCGTCGTATGCATGAGCACGGTAACTCTCTGGAGGCGATGATCGCTTCCCTGGAGAAATCCCCGCCGGTGCGCGTGCCGGGAACGGCGGTGTATATGTCTCGTGCCCTGAACGTCATCCCGTTCGCGCTGATGCATAACCTCAAGCACAACAAGGTTCTGCACGAGCGCGTGATCCTGCTGACGTTGCGTACCGAAGATGCGCCGTACGTTCACAACGTGCGTCGCGTGCAAATCGAGCAGCTGTCCCCGACATTCTGGCGCGTGGTGGCGAGTTACGGCTGGCGCGAAACGCCAAATGTGGAAGAGGTGTTCCACCGCTGCGGTCTTGAAGGGCTAAGCTGCCGGATGATGGAGACGTCGTTCTTTATGTCGCACGAGTCGCTGATTATCGGCAAGCGTCCCTGGTATCTGCGCCTGCGCGGTAAGCTTTATCTTATCCTGCAGCGTAACGCCCTGCGTGCGCCTGACCAGTTTGAGATCCCGCCTAACCGCGTGATTGAGCTCGGAACGCAGGTCGAGATTTAAGTCCTTCTGAAAATGCCGGGTGACGCTGCGCTTACCCGGCCTACCCAACCCGTAGGCCCGTGCAAGCGAAGCGCCGCCGGGCAATTTCCCCCCTCATGTTTCACTTAGCGAAACGTTTCGACGTTGATCACAAATCTGTTACGCCATGATGGTTTTCTGAACACTCTTGCGGCTACACTCTTTTTAGCGAAACGTTTCGCTAGTGGAGCAGAAAATGAAGAAAGGCACAGTTCTCAACTCAGAAATCTCATCGGTCATTTCCCGTCTTGGTCATACCGATACGCTGGTGGTTTGCGATGCAGGCTTACCGGCTCCGCGCAGCACAACCCGTATTGATATGGCGTTAACGCAGGGAGTTCCTTCGTTTATGCAGGTACTGGATGTGGTGACGTCGGAGATGCAGGTTGAGGCGGCCATTCTCGCGGCGGAAATCAAACAACATAATCCGCAACTCCACGAAACGTTGCTTAAGTTTATTGAGCAACTGCAACAACACCAGGGAAACACCATAGAAATTCGTTACACAACGCACGAGCAGTTCAAACAACAAACCGCAGACAGTCAGGCGGTGATTCGCAGCGGGGAGTGTTCCCCGTATGCGAATATCATTCTCTGTGCTGGCGTCACCTTCTGAGGCCATCATGGACGCATTACTGCAACTCAAGGGGATCGATAAATCGTTCCCGGGCGTAAAAGCCCTCTCCGGTGCGGCGCTGAATGTCTACTCCGGTCGCGTGATGGCGCTGGTGGGCGAAAACGGTGCGGGCAAATCCACCATGATGAAAGTGCTGACCGGGATCTACCAGCGTGATGCCGGTTCGCTGCTCTGGCTGGGTAAAGAGACCACCTTTAACGGCCCGAAATCTTCTCAGGAAGCGGGTATCGGTATCATCCACCAGGAGCTAAACCTGATCCCGCAGCTCACCATTGCGGAGAACATCTTCCTCGGCCGTGAGTTTGTGAACCGGTTTGGCAAAATCGACTGGAAAACCATGTACGCCGAAGCGGACAAGCTGCTCGCGAAGCTGAACCTGCGCTTTAAGAGCGACCGTCTGGTAGGCGAGCTCTCCATCGGCGATCAGCAGATGGTGGAAATCGCGAAGGTGCTGAGCTTTGAATCCAAAGTCATCATCATGGATGAGCCGACCGACGCTCTGACTGATACCGAAACCGAATCCCTGTTCCGCGTGATCCGCGAGCTGAAATCGCAGGGACGTGGGATTGTCTATATTTCTCACCGCATGAAAGAGATCTTCGAGATTTGCGATGACGTCACCGTCTTCCGCGACGGGCAGTTTATTGCCGAGCGCGAAGTGGCGACGCTGACCGAAGATACGCTCATCGAAATGATGGTGGGACGTAAGCTGGAAGATCAGTATCCGCGTCTGGATAAAGCACCGGGTGAGATCCGCCTGAAGGTGGATAACCTCTGCGGTCCGGGCGTTCACGATGTGACCTTTACCCTGCGCCAGGGTGAGATCCTCGGTGTCGCGGGTCTGATGGGCGCGGGACGTACCGAACTGATGAAAGTGCTCTACGGCGCACTGCCGCGCACCAGCGGTTATGTCACCCTCGACGGTCATGAAGTGGTGACGCGCTCTCCGCAGGATGGACTGGCGAACGGTATCGTCTATATCTCTGAAGACCGCAAGCGCGACGGTTTAGTGCTGGGCATGTCGGTAAAAGAGAACATGTCGCTTACCGCGCTGCGCTATTTCAGCCGCAGCGGCGGCAGCCTTAAGCATAAAGACGAGCAGCAGGCGGTCAGTGATTTTATCCGTCTTTTTAACGTCAAAACGCCGTCAATGGAGCAGGCGATTGGCCTGTTGTCCGGTGGTAATCAGCAGAAAGTGGCGATTGCCCGCGGGCTGATGACGCGCCCGAAAGTCTTGATCCTCGACGAGCCAACCCGCGGCGTAGACGTGGGCGCAAAGAAAGAGATCTATCAGCTGATTAACCAGTTCAAGGCCGACGGGCTGAGCATCATTCTGGTCTCTTCCGAGATGCCAGAAGTATTAGGCATGAGCGATCGCATTATCGTCATGCATGAAGGGCATCTCGGCGGTGAATTCACTCGCGAGCAGGCCACCCAGGAAGTTCTGATGGCTGCCGCTGTGGGCAAGCTTAATCGCGTGAATCAGGAGTAAGAAGATGACTACCCAGGCTGTTTCTGGTCGCCGCTATTTCACAAAGGCATGGTTGATGGAACAAAAATCGCTGATTGCCCTGCTGGTGCTGATCGCGATTGTGTCGACCATGAGCCCGAATTTCTTCACCGTTAATAACCTCTTCAACATTCTGCAGCAGACGTCTGTGAACGCCATTATGGCGGTCGGGATGACGCTGGTGATTTTGACCTCGGGTATCGATCTGTCCGTCGGTTCCCTGCTGGCGCTCACCGGTGCGATCGCCGCTTCGCTTGTCGGGATTGAAGTCAACGCGCTGGTGGCGGTTGCCGCTGCACTGGCAGCAGGCGCGGCGATTGGCGCTGTAACCGGCGTAATCGTGGCAAAAGGGCGTGTTCAGGCGTTTATCGCCACGCTGGTCATGATGCTGCTGCTGCGTGGTGTGACCATGGTCTACACCAACGGTAGCCCGGTCAATACCGGATTTACGGATAATGCCGATCTTTTTGGCTGGTTCGGTATTGGCCGTCCGCTGGGCGTCCCGACGCCGGTCTGGATCATGGCTATCGTCTTCCTGGCGGCGTGGTACATGCTGCATCACACTCGTCTGGGTCGTTACATTTATGCGCTGGGCGGTAACGAAGCGGCAACGCGTCTGTCCGGTATTAGCGTCAATAAAGTCAAAATTATCGTTTACTCCCTGTGCGGCCTGCTGGCCTCTCTGGCGGGCATCATCGAAGTGGCGCGTCTTTCTTCTGCGCAGCCAACGGCGGGTACGGGCTATGAACTGGATGCCATCGCGGCGGTGGTTCTGGGCGGTACGAGTCTGGCGGGCGGTAAAGGTCGCATTGTTGGGACATTGATCGGCGCACTGATCCTCGGTTTCCTGAATAATGGTTTGAATTTGTTAGGTGTTTCCTCCTATTACCAGATGATCGTTAAGGCAGTGGTGATTTTGCTGGCGGTACTGGTAGACAACAAAAAACAGTAACTGACGACACTACAGGACATCTTAGATATGAACATGAAAAAACTGGCTACCCTGGTTTCCGCAGTCGCGCTGAGCGCAACCGTAAGTGCTAACGCCATGGCGAAAGACACCATCGCGCTGGTTGTCTCTACCCTGAACAACCCGTTCTTCGTCTCCCTGAAGGATGGTGCGCAGAAAGAAGCTGACAAGCTGGGTTACAACCTGGTCGTGCTGGATTCTCAGAACAACCCGGCGAAAGAGCTGGCGAACGTTCAGGACTTAACCGTTCGTGGCACCAAAATCCTGCTGATCAACCCAACTGATTCTGACGCCGTAGGTAACGCCGTTAAAATGGCAAACCAGGCGAAAATTCCGGTGATCACGCTGGACCGTCAGGCGAACAAAGGCGATGTAGTCAGCCACATCGCGTCTGATAACGTGCTGGGCGGTAAAATCGCCGGTGATTACATTGCGAAGAAAGCCGGTGAAGGCGCCAAAGTCATCGAACTGCAGGGGATTGCCGGGACGTCCGCAGCGCGTGAGCGTGGCGAAGGCTTCCAGCAGGCTGTTGCTGCACACAAATTCAACGTCCTGGCGAGCCAGCCAGCAGACTTCGACCGTACTAAAGGTCTGAACGTTATGCAGAACCTACTGACCGCACATCCTGACGTGCAGGCTGTGTTTGCACAGAACGATGAAATGGCGCTGGGTGCGCTGCGTGCCCTGCAGACTGCAGGTAAATCTGATGTGATGGTTGTCGGATTTGACGGTACGCCGGATGGTGAAAAAGCGGTAAATGATGGCAAACTGGCTGCGACCATCGCTCAGCTGCCTGAGCAGATTGGCGCGACTGGCGTACAAACTGCCGACAAAGTGCTGAAGGGCGAAAAAGTTCAGGCCAAATACCCTGTTGACCTGAAGCTGGTCATCAAGCAGTAAAAGGCGAATCAGGCAGTCGCTGGCTGCCTGAGGGACACCAACAAAGAAAAGTGTGGCATACGCCACCGGGTAACACCGGTGGCGCTCTCAGATGGACAATCCAACCATGAAAACCGCAGGTAACCTCGTCGTCCTTGGCAGTATCAATGCCGATCACATTCTTAACCTTGAATCATTCCCTGCACCGGGCGAAACCGTCACGGGTAATCAGTACCAGGTAGCATTTGGCGGTAAGGGCGCAAACCAGGCCGTCGCCGCCGGACGCAGTGGGGCGAATATTGCCTTTATCGCCTGCACGGGTGATGACGATACCGGTGAGCGCGTACGTAAACAGCTGGCCAGCGATAATATTGATATCGCGCCGCTCAGCGTTGTTACGGGGGAGTCTACCGGCGTGGCGCTGATTTTCGTCAACGCTGAAGGTGAGAATGTCATCGGTATTCATGCGGGTGCTAACGCTGCGCTGACGACGGCGCGCGTAGAAGCGCAACGAGCACTCATCGGTGGAGCCGAAGCCCTGCTGATGCAGCTGGAGTCACCGGTTGAAAGCGTGCTGGCCGCCGCCAAAATTGCGCATGAAAATCATACCACTGTCGTACTTAACCCTGCTCCAGCCCGTGTATTATCAGACGAGTTGTTGGCGCTGGTGGACATCATTACGCCAAACGAAACCGAAGCGGAAAAGCTGACGGGCATTCGTGTTGAAAATGATGATGATGCCGCGCGTGCGGCGAAAGTGTTGCATGAAAAGGGCATCGGGACCGTTATCATTACTCTTGGTAGCCGTGGGGTGTGGGCAAGCGTAAACGGCGAAGGGCGTCGCGTGCCGGGCTTCAGGGTTAAAGCCATTGATACGATTGCCGCAGGCGATACCTTTAACGGTGCGCTGGTGACGGCGCTGCTGGAAGGCAAAGTGATGGATGATGCGATCCGCTTTGCGCATGCTGCCGCCGCAATTGCGGTGACGCGTAAAGGGGCACAGCCTTCCGTACCGTGGCGCAAAGAGATCGATGAATTCTTAAGTCAGCAGGGGTAACGCTTGGCTACGATGAAAGATGTCGCCCGCATGGCGGGCGTTTCTACTTCGACTGTCTCTCACGTTATTAATAACGATCGTTTCGTTAGCGAGGCGATTCGGGAGAAAGTCGAAGCCGCAGTAAAAGATCTCAACTATGCGCCGTCGGCGCTGGCGCGCAGCCTTAAGCTTAACCAGACGCGCACCATCGGTATGCTGATCACCGCCAGTACCAACCCTTTTTATTCTGAACTTGTTCGCGGCGTAGAGCGCAGCTGCTTCGAGCGTGGCTACAGTCTGGTGCTGTGCAATACCGAGGGTGACGAACAGCGCATGAACCGTAACCTGGAAACGCTGATGCAAAAACGCGTCGACGGGTTATTGCTGCTCTGTACCGAAACCCATCAACCGTCGAAAGAGATTATCCAGCGCTACCCTTCAATTCCTACGGTGATGATGGACTGGGCGCCGTTCGATGGGACCAGCGATCTGATTCAGGATAATTCCCTGCTGGGCGGCGACATGGCAACTCAGCATCTGATCGATAAAGGTTATACCCGCATCGCCTGCATTACCGGCCCGCTGGATAAAACCCCGGCGCGCTTGCGTCTGGAAGGTTATCTCTCGGCGATGGAACGCGCGGGTCTTTCCATCCCTGACGGCTACCGGATCACCGGTGATTTCGAATTTAACGGCGGCTTTGAGGCGATGCAGACATTGCTGATGCAAGAGCCGCGTCCGCAGGCGGTATTTATCGGTAACGATGCGATGGCATTTGGTGCTTATCAGGCGTTGTATCAGGCGGGGTTACGCGTTCCGGACGATATGGCGATCATTGGCTACGATGATATCGAACTGGCGCGCTACATGACGCCGCCGCTGACCACCATTCATCAGCCGAAAGATGAACTGGGTGAGCTGGCCATTGATGTGTTGATCCACCGAATGGCGCAGCCCACGCTGCAACAGCAACGTCTGCAGCTTACTCCTGTTCTGATGGAACGGGGTTCGGTTTAGCCTTTGCTTTGTGGCGCTCTTTGATCAGGTTTCGGCCGTCTTTCGGTTTTAACAGCATAAAGACCAGCGCCGATACCACCGTGAGTGCGCCCATCGTAATAAAGGTATAGTGGAACTGCTCAACGGTATTCGCGCTGTCAAAACCCTCATAAAAGCGCAGCACTGCTGCACTTACCGCCACCCCTAAACTGATCGACAGCTGCTGCGTTACCGCCAGCACGCTGTTGCCGCTACTGGCATTCTCGTCAGTCAAATCGGCAAGGGTAATGGTGTTCATCGACGTAAACTGCGTCGACATTGCCATGCCCAGCACAAACAACGGCAGGATCAGCATCCAGACGGGAAGAGAGGCGGATTGCAGAGAGAATTGCGCAATCATCAGGCCGATAAAGACCGTCACGCCAACCAGCGTCTTACGATAGCCAAACCAGCGCAGTACCTGCGTCACGGTTGATTTTGCCAGAATTGAACCCATTGCCGTGGGCGCCATCATGCAGCCGGCAATCAGGGCCGGATAGCCAAAACCTACCTGCAACATCAATGGCATCAGGAACGGTACGCATCCTGTCCCCAGGCGTGAAGCTATGTTTCCTGCAATCCCGACGGAGAAGGTCCGGGTGTTAAACAGCGATAAAGAGATAAGCGGTGTCGGGTGGCGACGCGCATGACGTATATAAAGAAGGAAAAGCAGAATACCGCTGAGGATGACGGCCAATGCCAGCCACGTTTCAACGATTTTCTCACCAAACAGCTCCATCCCGCTGGAGAACAGCACCAGGCTTAGACCAAACAGGAAAAATCCGCCCATATCGAAGCTGCGTCTTGGCGTGGTGAAGTTGGGCATATATTTGCGAGCGTAGAACAGCCCTGCCACACCAATCGGGATATTAATCAGGAAGATCCAGTGCCAGCTTGCCCAGGTCACAAACACGCCGCCGAGTACCGGGCCCAGTATCGGGCCGACGAGGCCCGGCATGGTGACTAAGTTGAGCACGGGAAGCAGCTCGCTGCGTGGGTAGGCACGCAGCAATGCCAGGCGCGCCACGGGCATCATCATCGCGCCGCCAATGCCCTGTAACACGCGGAAGATAACCAGCTCTGTTAAGGAAGTGGAGAGCGCGCAGGCCAGCGAACCCAGGGTAAAGAGCGTTACGGCCAGCATGAAAACTCTGCGGGTACCGAAGCGGTCAGCCAGCCAGCCGCTTACCGGGATCAGCATCGCCACCGTCAGGGTATAGCTGATGATGGCGGACTGCATTGCCAGCGGGGAGCGGTTGAGGCTTTGTGCAATAGCGGGAAGCGCTGTGTTGAGGATGGTGGCATCCAGTGCCTGCATAAAGAACGCCATGGCTGCAATCCACGGCAATCCGGCCATGCTGCGCGCTTTTTTCTTTGTCATTTATCTACCTGCTGGTGGGTTGGCGCGGCCAGCAATGCCTGGCACGCACTCAGGGCTAGCTGCCCGTCGCTCTCCTGAATGGCATCCACTATCGCCTGATGCAAATCCAGCTTTACCACTTCGTCTTGTGTAATAGAGGAAAAGTAGGTGTGGTACACCGAATGGAATAACGAGGCAAAGGAGGTCAGGAAGGGATTGGCGCTCATCATATAGATATGTTCATGCCAGGCCATATCGACCTCAACCCAGCGTTCCCGGTTGAAGTGTTTTTTCAGGTATACCATTTCTTCCATCAACGCGTTAAGTTGCGCTTTCTGCTCTGCTGTTCCGAGCGTGGCGGCAAGCAGGCAGGCCTGGGGTTCAAGGCTGCTACGCATCACGAGGAAGTGATCGACCACCTGATGAAAGTTATCTTCTGTCATCCACCAGGAGAGCAGCTCCTGATCGAGAAAATTCCAGTTACTCTGCGGCATCACGCGCGTACCAATGCGCGGGCGCGGGAGAACCATCCCTTTTGCCGTCAGGGTTTTCACCGCTTCACGAACGGCGGTACGGCTCACCCCAAACTGCTCGCCCAACTCCATTTCACCCGGCAGGATGCTGCCCGGGGCATATTTTCCCGCTAAAATCCGCTGCGCCAGCTTTTCTGCCAGCACATAGGAGAGGTTTTTTTGGGCGGCCAGCTGTTGTGCGCTTAATGGCATCGCGTTTATTCCTTAATGTTTCATGCTGATAATTATGCCACCTCGAATGTGATTGTGGTTGTAGATACATCAAATAGAACAATTTGTAGCTTGATTTCACCGCTATTGGTGAAAAAAAACACGGACGGAAACTTTTTTTAAATTTCCTCTTGTCACTGTGAAATAACTCCCTATAATGCGCCTCCACTGACACGGAACAACGGCACACACGCCGCCGGGTCAGCAGAGAAAAGCAAAATAAACGCTTGACTCTGAAGCGGGAAAGCGTAATATGCACACCCCGCGCCGCAGCGAAAACGAAGCGGCACTGCTCTTTAACAATTTATCAGACAATCTGTGTGGGCACTCAAAGTGACATGGATTCTTAACGTCGCAAGACGAAAAATGAATACCAAGTCTCTGAGTGAACATACGTAATTCATTACGAAGTTTAATTCACGAGCATCAAACTTAAATTGAAGAGTTTGATCATGGCTCAGATTGAACGCTGGCGGCAGGCCTAACACATGCAAGTCGAACGGTAGCACAGAGAGCTTGCTCTCGGGTGACGAGTGGCGGACGGGTGAGTAATGTCTGGGAAACTGCCTGATGGAGGGGGATAACTACTGGAAACGGTAGCTAATACCGCATAACGTCGCAAGACCAAAGAGGGGGACCTTCGGGCCTCTTGCCATCAGATGTGCCCAGATGGGATTAGCTAGTAGGTGGGGTAACGGCTCACCTAGGCGACGATCCCTAGCTGGTCTGAGAGGATGACCAGCCACACTGGAACTGAGACACGGTCCAGACTCCTACGGGAGGCAGCAGTGGGGAATATTGCACAATGGGCGCAAGCCTGATGCAGCCATGCCGCGTGTATGAAGAAGGCCTTCGGGTTGTAAAGTACTTTCAGCGGGGAGGAAGGTGTTGTGGTTAATAACCGCAGCAATTGACGTTACCCGCAGAAGAAGCACCGGCTAACTCCGTGCCAGCAGCCGCGGTAATACGGAGGGTGCAAGCGTTAATCGGAATTACTGGGCGTAAAGCGCACGCAGGCGGTCTGTCAAGTCGGATGTGAAATCCCCGGGCTCAACCTGGGAACTGCATTCGAAACTGGCAGGCTAGAGTCTTGTAGAGGGGGGTAGAATTCCAGGTGTAGCGGTGAAATGCGTAGAGATCTGGAGGAATACCGGTGGCGAAGGCGGCCCCCTGGACAAAGACTGACGCTCAGGTGCGAAAGCGTGGGGAGCAAACAGGATTAGATACCCTGGTAGTCCACGCCGTAAACGATGTCGACTTGGAGGTTGTGCCCTTGAGGCGTGGCTTCCGGAGCTAACGCGTTAAGTCGACCGCCTGGGGAGTACGGCCGCAAGGTTAAAACTCAAATGAATTGACGGGGGCCCGCACAAGCGGTGGAGCATGTGGTTTAATTCGATGCAACGCGAAGAACCTTACCTACTCTTGACATCCAGAGAACTTAGCAGAGATGCTTTGGTGCCTTCGGGAACTCTGAGACAGGTGCTGCATGGCTGTCGTCAGCTCGTGTTGTGAAATGTTGGGTTAAGTCCCGCAACGAGCGCAACCCTTATCCTTTGTTGCCAGCGGTTAGGCCGGGAACTCAAAGGAGACTGCCAGTGATAAACTGGAGGAAGGTGGGGATGACGTCAAGTCATCATGGCCCTTACGAGTAGGGCTACACACGTGCTACAATGGCGCATACAAAGAGAAGCGACCTCGCGAGAGCAAGCGGACCTCATAAAGTGCGTCGTAGTCCGGATTGGAGTCTGCAACTCGACTCCATGAAGTCGGAATCGCTAGTAATCGTAGATCAGAATGCTACGGTGAATACGTTCCCGGGCCTTGTACACACCGCCCGTCACACCATGGGAGTGGGTTGCAAAAGAAGTAGGTAGCTTAACCTTCGGGAGGGCGCTTACCACTTTGTGATTCATGACTGGGGTGAAGTCGTAACAAGGTAACCGTAGGGGAACCTGCGGTTGGATCACCTCCTTACCTTAAAGAACCTGCCTTTGTAGTGCTCACACAGATTGTCTGATGAATGATGAACTTCTGAATGTACTTTTGAGTGCATTAAGAAGTTTTGCTCTTTAAAAATCTGGATCAAGCTGAAAATTGAAACGACACACATGTTATGTGTGTTCGAGTCTCTCAAATTTTCGCAAACCGATGATGAATCGAAAGAAACATCTTCGGGTTGTGAGGTTAAGCGACTAAGCGTACACGGTGGATGCCCTGGCAGTCAGAGGCGATGAAGGACGTGCTAATCTGCGAAAAGCGCCGGCGAGGTGATATGAACCTTTGACCCGGCGATGTCCGAATGGGGAAACCCAGTGTGTTCCGACACACTATCGTTAACTGAATACATAGGTTAACGAGGCGAACCGGGGGAACTGAAACATCTAAGTACCCCGAGGAAAAGAAATCAACCGAGATTCCCCCAGTAGCGGCGAGCGAACGGGGAGCAGCCCGGAGTCTGAATCAGCTTGTGTGTTAGTGGAACGGTCTGGAAAGTCCGACGGTACAGGGTGATAGTCCCGTACACGAAAATGCACAGGTTGTGAACTCGAAGAGTAGGGCGGGACACGTGGTATCCTGTCTGAATATGGGGGGACCATCCTCCAAGGCTAAATACTCCTGACTGACCGATAGTGAACCAGTACCGTGAGGGAAAGGCGAAAAGAACCCCGGCGAGGGGAGTGAAAAAGAACCTGAAACCGTGTACGTACAAGCAGTGGGAGCCTCTTTATGGGGTGACTGCGTACCTTTTGTATAATGGGTCAGCGACTTATATTCTGTAGCAAGGTTAACCGAATAGGGGAGCCGAAGGGAAACCGAGTCTTAACTGGGCGTTAAGTTGCAGGGTATAGACCCGAAACCCGGTGATCTAGCCATGGGCAGGTTGAAGGTTGGGTAACACTAACTGGAGGACCGAACCGACTAATGTTGAAAAATTAGCGGATGACCTGTGGCTGGGGGTGAAAGGCCAATCAAACCGGGAGATAGCTGGTTCTCCCCGAAAGCTATTTAGGTAGCGCCTCGTGAACTCATCTTCGGGGGTAGAGCACTGTTTCGGCTAGGGGGCCATCCCGGCTTACCAACCCGATGCAAACTACGAATACCGAAGAATGTTATCACGGGAGACACACGGCGGGTGCTAACGTCCGTCGTGAAGAGGGAAACAACCCAGACCGCCAGCTAAGGTCCCAAAGTCATGGTTAAGTGGGAAACGATGTGGGAAGGCACAGACAGCCAGGATGTTGGCTTAGAAGCAGCCATCATTTAAAGAAAGCGTAATAGCTCACTGGTCGAGTCGGCCTGCGCGGAAGATGTAACGGGGCTAAACCATGCACCGAAGCTGCGGCAGCGACACTATGTGTTGTTGGGTAGGGGAGCGTTCTGTAAGCCGTTGAAGGTGGCCTGTGAGGGTTGCTGGAGGTATCAGAAGTGCGAATGCTGACATAAGTAACGATAAAGCGGGTGAAAAGCCCGCTCGCCGGAAGACCAAGGGTTCCTGTCCAACGTTAATCGGGGCAGGGTGAGTCGACCCCTAAGGCGAGGCCGAAAGGCGTAGTCGATGGGAAACAGGTTAATATTCCTGTACTTGGTGTTACTGCGAAGGGGGGACGGAGAAGGCTATGTTAGCCGGGCGACGGTTGTCCCGGTTTAAGCATGTAGGCGGAGGTTCCAGGTAAATCCGGTACCTTTTAACGCTGAGGTGTGATGACGAGGCACTACGGTGCTGAAGTAACAAATGCCCTGCTTCCAGGAAAAGCCTCTAAGCATCAGGTAACACGAAATCGTACCCCAAACCGACACAGGTGGTCAGGTAGAGAATACCAAGGCGCTTGAGAGAACTCGGGTGAAGGAACTAGGCAAAATGGTGCCGTAACTTCGGGAGAAGGCACGCTGATATGTAGGTGAAGCCCCTGCGGGTGGAGCTGAAATCAGTCGAAGATACCAGCTGGCTGCAACTGTTTATTAAAAACACAGCACTGTGCAAACACGAAAGTGGACGTATACGGTGTGACGCCTGCCCGGTGCCGGAAGGTTAATTGATGGGGTTAGCGGTAACGCGAAGCTCTTGATCGAAGCCCCGGTAAACGGCGGCCGTAACTATAACGGTCCTAAGGTAGCGAAATTCCTTGTCGGGTAAGTTCCGACCTGCACGAATGGCGTAATGATGGCCAGGCTGTCTCCACCCGAGACTCAGTGAAATTGAACTCGCTGTGAAGATGCAGTGTACCCGCGGCAAGACGGAAAGACCCCGTGAACCTTTACTATAGCTTGACACTGAACACTGGTCCTTGATGTGTAGGATAGGTGGGAGGCTTTGAAGCGTGGACGCCAGTCTGCGTGGAGCCGACCTTGAAATACCACCCTTTAATGGCTGGTGTTCTAACGTAGACCCGTAATCCGGGTTGCGGACAGTGTCTGGTGGGTAGTTTGACTGGGGCGGTCTCCTCCCAAAGAGTAACGGAGGAGCACGAAGGTTAGCTAATCCTGGTCGGACATCAGGAGGTTAGTGCAATGGCATAAGCTAGCTTGACTGCGAGAGTGACGGCTCGAGCAGGTGCGAAAGCAGGTCATAGTGATCCGGTGGTTCTGAATGGAAGGGCCATCGCTCAACGGATAAAAGGTACTCCGGGGATAACAGGCTGATACCGCCCAAGAGTTCATATCGACGGCGGTGTTTGGCACCTCGATGTCGGCTCATCACATCCTGGGGCTGAAGTAGGTCCCAAGGGTATGGCTGTTCGCCATTTAAAGTGGTACGCGAGCTGGGTTTAGAACGTCGTGAGACAGTTCGGTCCCTATCTGCCGTGGGCGCTGGAGAATTGAGGGGGGCTGCTCCTAGTACGAGAGGACCGGAGTGGACGCATCACTGGTGTTCGGGTTGTCATGCCAATGGCACTGCCCGGTAGCTAAATGCGGAAGAGATAAGTGCTGAAAGCATCTAAGCACGAAACTTGCCCCGAGATGAGTTCTCCCTGAGACTTTAAGTCTCCTGAAGGAACGTTGAAGACGACGACGTTGATAGGTCGGGTGTGTAAGCGCAGCGATGCGTTGAGCTAACCGATACTAATGAACCGTGAGGCTTAACCTTACAACGCCGAAGCTGTTTTGGCGAAGAGAGACGATTTTCAGCCTGATACAGATAACAGAATTTGCCTGGCGGCTTTAGCGCGGTGGTCCCACCTGACCCCATGCCGAACTCAGAAGTGAAACGCCGTAGCGCCGATGGTAGTGTGGGGTCTCCCCATGTGAGAGTAGGGAACTGCCAGGCATCAAATAGAAGAACCCCGTACCGTAAGGTGCGGGGTTTTTTGCTTTGGGCTTCTCTCTCCCACAGGAAGAGGGCATCAAACCGCACTCCACGTCGTAATAAACTCCGCTATCCCATCCACATCATTTAAATCCAACAGCGGAACCTCAAGCGGCAATACAACATCACTGGCCACCGCAATCACATGCTCATCAAGCGTTAACTCGCTAACATCATGCCCGGCATCGCTTCGGAACAGCAGGATCTTAGGTACAGCCTCATGCTTAAACCCCTCGACCAGCACCAGATCCAGGCTGGAATGATCCATCCGGCTGACCAGATAAGCCAGATCCAGCGGTGCCTCATCTGGCGTTTCTGTCATTAATGCCCAGCGCTGATTGCTTGCCACGATTGTCTGCGCGGCACCCGCTTTACGCAGCTCATAGCTGTCTTTTCCCGGTTTATCGACATCCATGTTATGGTGCGTATGCTTAATCAATCCGGGGCGAATACCTTTCGCACACAGTGCGGGTATTAGTTTCTTCAGCAGCGTGGTTTTCCCTGTGCCGCTCCATGCGGAAATAGCTAAAACGGGGATCATCTCTTCTCCTGCATCCTCTGCAAATCTTCACTCGTATTCACGTTCACAAAAGCCGATTTGAAATCGCTAAAATCAACAGGATGGCCGCCAGACTGGCGCATAAACACCATCACTCTGCGTTCTCCCGCCGCCAGATACGCCTCCAGAGAAGACACTAGCGAGCGGTGCATTAAGGCAATAGCAGGATGGTCGCGCTCGCCGTCATGTACCCAAACCACGGATGCTGTGCCACGAAGCTGAACCAGACGCTCAACGAGACAGGATGGAATAAACGGGGTATCGCAGGGACAGAACAGAAACCACTCACTGTTCGACTGCTGCATCACTGAGAGCATACCGGCCAGCGGCCCCGGGTAATCCTCAATATTATCCTGATACACGGCATACCCGCTGTGCTGATACGTGTCGATATGCCTGTTCGCGCTGATGGCAAGGGTTGTCACCTGGCCGGCGAGCGTATCAGCGACACATTGCCATAAGGGTTTGCCATTCAGGAGCTGGAGCCCCTTATCTTTCCCTCCCATCCGCGTTGCTCTGCCACCTGCCAGAACGACCCCAATGATTTCCTGGCTAAGATTCACGAATATCGCCTCTTTTATTGTGGGATTGACCCTGCTAACGTGTCACTCTAAATGAAAGGAGCACCACCATGAAATGTAAACGTCTGAATGAAGTTATTGAACTCCTCCAGCCAGCCTGGCAAAAAGAGCCAGAGCTTAATCTGATGCAATTCTTGCAGAAACTGGCAAAAGAGTCAGGTTTTGACGGCGAACTGGCAGACCTTTCTGATGACATCCTGATCTACCACCTCAAAATGCGCGATTCTGCCAAAGATGCTGTTATTCCTGGTATTCAGAAGGATTATGAGGAAGATTTTAAAACGGCGCTGCTGCGCGCCCGTGGCGTAATTAAAGAGTAAAAGCTTGTAAGCGGAGCCACCGAAATCGCCACAAGATGATATCCTGAATCATTCGTATAATTTCCGGATGAACGGATGAACGACCAGGCTTTTACTTTCCAGACATTACACCCGGATACCATTATGGATGCCCTGTTTGAACAGGGCATTCGTGTGGATTCGGGGTTAACGCCTTTAAATAGCTACGAAAACCGTGTCTATCAATTTCAGGATGAGGATCGTCAGCGCTTTGTCGTGAAGTTCTACCGGCCTGAACGTTGGACCGCAGAACAAATTCAGGAAGAGCATCAGTTTGCTCACGATCTGCTGGATGACGATGTCCCGGTTGCCGCACCGATAAAATTCAACAACCAAACGCTGCTGACGCATGAAGGCTTTTATTACGCTGTATTCCCAAGCCTGGGTGGCCGCCAGTTTGAAGCGGATAATATCGATCAAATGGAGTGGGTTGCCCGCTATCTGGGTCGCATTCACCAGACGGGAAGAAAAACGGCATTCACAGCCCGACCGACGATCGGTATTCAGGAATATCTTATCGAGCCGCGCCAGGTATTCGAAACCTCTGCACTGATCCCCACTGGGCTAAAGGCTGATTTCCTCAGCGCCACCGATAAACTTATTGCTGCGGTAAAAACCTGCTGGCGCGATGATATTTCCGTCCTGCGCCTGCACGGCGATTGTCACGCCGGAAATATACTCTGGCGCGATGGCCCGCTGTTTGTCGATCTTGATGATGCGCGCATGGGGCCCGCGGTTCAGGACCTGTGGATGCTGATGAATGGCGACAAAGCCGAGCAACGCATGCAGCTTGAAACCATTATTGAAGCCTATGAAGAATTTAGCCCGTTTAATTCAGACGAAATTGCCCTGATTGAACCTTTACGTGCGATGCGTTTTGTATATTATCTCGCGTGGTTAATCAGGCGTTGGGACGATCCCGCATTTCCCCGTAATTTCCCGTGGCTTACCGGGGAAGATTACTGGCGCAGCCAGATATCTACATTCACTGAGCAGGTTAAGGTTCTTCAGGAACCCCCGCTGCAATTAACGCCGATGTATTAATAGGACACACCCAGGAGAGAGTTAATCATGAAAAAAATTTGGCTGGCGCTGGCAGGTATGATTCTGGCATTTAGCGCTTCTGCTGCACAATTTACCGACGGCAAACAGTACACTACGCTGGAGAAGCCGGTTGCTGGCGAGCCACAGGTTCTCGAGTTCTTCTCGTTCTACTGCCCGCACTGCTACCAGTTCGAAGAAGTGCTGCATGTTTCTGACAACGTGAAGAAAAAACTGCCGGAAGGCACCAAAATGACCAAGTACCACGTTGAGTTCCTGGGCCCATTGGGTAAAGACCTGACTCAGGCGTGGGCGGTTGCGATGGCACTGGGCGTGGAAGATAAGATCACCGCCCCAATGTTTGAAGCCGTGCAGAAAACCCAGACCGTTCAGACCACAGCGGATATCCGTAAAGTGTTCGTTGATGCTGGTGTGAAAGGGGAAGAGTATGACGCCGCGTGGAATAGCTTTGTGGTGAAATCTCTGGTTGCTCAGCAGGAAAAAGCGGCGTCTGACCTGCAGCTTCAGGGCGTTCCGGCGATGTTCGTTAACGGTAAATATCAGCTGAACATGCAGGGCATGGACACCAGCAGCATGGATATTTTCGTTCAGCAGTATGCTGACACCGTGAAATACCTGGTTGAGAAAAAGTAAGTTCTTAGAGATGAAAACGCCGGTCACTGACCGGCGTTTTTGTATGAAGATTTAATGCTGTCTATCTGCTCGTCTTTTTCTTTCCAGAGTGTATTAAGCCACTGCTGGAAACGACGTTTGAAATTTTTATCGTTAACGTAGTCGCCATGCAGTTCGGCATCGACGGGAACTAAATTCACCCGCACAACAATGTGTGTCAGCTTGCCGCTGAGCATATCGAAGAACGGGGTGTTATCGTTCTTCGGGTAGCAGAGCGTGACGTTGAGTAACTTATCGAACTGAGCACCCAGTACATTAAGCGCCATCGCAATGCCCGCCGCCTTTGGCGGCAGCAGGTTTTGATACGGGGAGCGTGTTTGCTGACGTTTCTCTTCCGTAAACCGGGAGCCTTCCACAAAGTTCACAATGGTTGTTGGATGCGCGCGAAACTTTTCGCAGGAACGGCGGGTGGTCTCTACATCCTTACCACGACGCTCCGGATGACGAAGCAAATAGCTGCGCGAATAGCGTTTCATAAACGGCATATCGAGCGCCCAGCAGGCCAGCCCAATAAAAGGTACCCAGGCAAGTTGTTGCTTGAGGAAGTATTTATTCATCGGGATGTGTTTGCGGAAAAGCACGCATAACACCACGATGTCGGCCCAGCTGTGATGATTACAAATCAGCAGATACCAGTTCTTTTTATTGAGGTTCTCCAGTCCTTCGACATCCCACTTCAGATGCGGGTTCAGACACAACAGGATCGCCAGCCCTTCACACCAACAGTACATCATGAAGTTACAAAACGCTGACACGGCTCGCCACACCGAGGGCACAGGCAGCAGCAGTTTAATGATCCCGGCGATGATGATCGGCACGGAACAGGCGATCGTCACCAGAATAGTTAAAATGATGCTTAACAGTAAGGTTATTGCAGCGAGCAATCTCGACATGATGAGTTTTTTCAGGTGGTTAGCGGTAAGAGCGCGGCCGACACGTCGGCGCTGGGCGCTGATTTTACCAGAAAAACGACAAAGTATTGGCGCTTTCACGCCGTCATTTGACCGCTTTTACCCTGATGCAGAAGATTTCTCTAATATTGCGCACTAATCAGGACTTATATCCACATAGACTAAATTGCCATCAGTAAGCTGTTTTTATGTGATGCGCTTAATTAACAACATGATATTTAATGATTTATTATCAGTCTTGATCTGCAATGGCTGTCTGTTTTTCATTTGAAGTGAAAATATTCACAAACTTATCCACAGTTTGATTTTTGCGAGCGATCCTCACGATCGCAAAATCTTTTTCTGTATCGGGACTGAATAACTGATGTTTTCATCCTTATGTGGCATCCTTTACGCATAAATTGATTAAAGGCACGGACATTATGGTTCAGATCCCAGAAAACCCACTTATTCTCGTCGATGGCTCATCTTACCTGTATCGGGCATACCATGCGTTTCCTCCTCTGACCAATAGCGCAGGGGAACCTACCGGCGCAATGTACGGCGTGCTGAATATGCTGCGCAGCCTTATCCTTCAGTATCAGCCAACCCATGCGGCAGTCGTTTTTGATGCGAAAGGCAAAACCTTCCGCGATGAGTTGTTCGAGCATTACAAATCCCACCGTCCGCCTATGCCTGACGATCTACGTGCGCAAATTGAGCCGCTGCACGCCATGGTGAAAGCGATGGGCCTGCCGCTGCTGGCTGTCTCTGGCGTGGAAGCCGACGACGTCATCGGTACGCTGGCGCGAGAAGCAGAAAAAATGGGTCGTCCGGTACTGATCAGCACCGGTGATAAAGATATGGCACAGTTGGTGACGCCAGGCATCACCCTGATTAACACTATGACCAATACCATTCTGGGGCCAGAAGAGGTGGTTACTAAGTATGGCGTGCCGCCGGAACTGATTATCGACTTCCTTGCCTTGATGGGCGACTCCTCGGATAACATTCCTGGTGTGCCCGGTGTCGGTGAAAAAACCGCGCAGGCGTTGCTTCAGGGTCTGGGTGGGTTGGATACGCTTTACGCCGAATCAGACAAAATTGCAGGCCTCTCCTTCCGTGGCGCAAAAACCATGGCCGGCAAACTGGAAGAGAACAAAGAGGTGGCTTATCTCTCTTATAAGCTGGCAACAATCAAAACCGATGTCGAACTGGAACTGGGCTGTGAGCAGCTGGAAGTGCAACAGCCTTCTGCTGACGAATTGCTGAGCCTGTTTAAGAAATACGAATTCAAGCGCTGGACCACTGACGTGGAAGCGGGTAAATGGCTGCAGGCGAAAGGGGCCAAACCTGCTGCAAAGCCAAAAGAGACGATTGTCGTTGATGCCGAAGAGCAGGCAGAAGAAGAAGCCACAGTCCTCTCCTTCGATAACTACGAAACCATTCTTGAAGAGTCGCAGCTGATCGCCTGGATCGAGAAACTGAAAAAGGCACCGGTGTTTGCCTTTGATACCGAAACTGACAGCCTCGATAATATCTCTGCCAACATGGTGGGTCTGTCCTTTGCAACAGAGCCGGGTATGGCAGCCTATGTGCCTGTGGCGCACGATTATCTGGATGCACCAGAGCAGATCTCTCGCGAACGCGTGCTTGAGCTGCTGAAGCCGATTCTGGAAGACGAAAAGGCGCTGAAGGTCGGGCAAAACCTCAAGTATGACCGCGGTATTCTGCAAAACTACGGCATTGAACTGCGCGGGATTGCCTTCGACACCATGCTCGAATCCTATATTCTGGACAGCGTCGCGGGTCGTCATGATATGGATTCCTTATCTGACCGCTGGCTCAAGCACAAAACCATCACCTTTGAAGAGATTGCCGGTAAAGGAAAAAATCAGCTCACCTTTAACCAGATAGCTCTCGAAGAAGCAGGGCGCTACGCGGCGGAAGATGCCGACGTTACGCTGCAGCTGCATCTGAAAATGTGGCCGAAACTGCAGAAGCATGAAGGTCCGCTCAACGTGTTCCAGCATATCGAAATGCCGCTGGTTCCCGTGTTGTCGCGTATTGAACGCAACGGCGTAAAAATCGACCCTACGGTGCTGCATAACCACTCCGGAGAGTTGGCACAGCGTCTGACCGAGCTTGAGCAGAAAGCCCATGAGCTTGCAGGCGAACCGTTTAACCTCTCTTCACCGAAACAGTTGCAAACCATCCTGTTTGAAAAACAGGGCATCAAGCCGCTGAAGAAAACCCCTGGCGGTGCGCCATCCACCTCTGAAGAGGTGCTGGAAGAACTGGCACTGGATTACCCGCTGCCAAAAGTGATCCTGCAGTACCGTGGTCTCGCGAAGCTGAAGTCTACTTATACCGACAAGCTCCCGCTGATGATCAACCCGAAAACGGGCCGGGTGCATACGTCATATCATCAGGCGGTTGCGGCAACCGGTCGACTCTCGTCAACCGATCCAAACCTGCAGAACATCCCGGTGCGTAATGAAGAGGGGCGTCGCATTCGCCAGGCCTTTATTGCACCTGATGACTACCTGATTGTCTCGGCTGACTACTCGCAAATTGAGTTGCGCATTATGGCGCACCTGTCCCGTGACAAAGGCCTGCTGACGGCATTTGCGGAAGGGAAAGATATTCACCGGGCGACCGCAGCGGAAGTGTTCGGTTTGCCGCTGGACAGCGTGACAAACGAGCAGCGCCGCAGCGCAAAAGCGATCAACTTCGGTCTGATCTACGGTATGAGCGCTTTCGGCCTTTCACGCCAGCTCAACATCCCGCGTAAAGAGTCGCAGAAGTATATGGATCTCTACTTCGAACGTTACCCGGGCGTGCTGGAGTACATGGAACGCACTCGCGCTCAGGCGAAAGAGAAAGGTTACGTTGAAACCCTGGATGGCCGCCGTCTTTATCTTCCGGACATCAAATCCAGCAACGCGGCGCGCCGCGCTGGCGCAGAACGTGCCGCGATCAACGCCCCGATGCAGGGAACTGCAGCAGACATCATCAAGCGTGCAATGATTGCCGTGGATGCCTGGCTGGAGAAAGAGAAGCCGCGCGTGAAAATGATCATGCAGGTACACGATGAACTGGTGTTTGAAGTGCATAAAGACGATCTCGACACCGTGTCGAAAAAGATCCACGAACTGATGGAAAGCAGCATGACGCTTGACGTGCCGTTGCTGGTGGAAGTGGGGAGTGGTGAAAACTGGGATCAGGCTCACTAACGGTTCTGTGAATAACGCGCTTTTTATGTAAGTTAGCAACATAACTACGTGCGTTTTGTGACGATCATTAGAATTCCCTATGTAAAGAATGAAAAAAAACTACAAAAAGTGCTTTTTCTGCAGCAAAAAAAGGGGTAGAGTTATCGACGTAGGGTACAGAGGTAAGATGTTCTATCTTTCAGACCTTTTACTTCACGTAATCGGATTTGGCTGAATATTTTAGCCGCCCCAGTCAGTAATGACTGGGGCGTTTTTTATTGTGGCAAAGAAAAGTTCAGGTAAAAAAAAGCGCGGGCATTGCCGCGCTCAGTATTACTCTTCTTCCGCTTCTGTCGCGGGTTCCAGCTCGTTAAACCAGCTATCGAGCTTCTGGCGCAGCTTGTCTACACCCTGTTTTTTCAGCGAAGAGAAAGGCTCCACCTGTACATCGCCATTGAAGGCCAGTACCGCTTCGCGAACCATATTCACCTGCGCTTTACGCGCACCGCTTGCCAGCTTATCGGCTTTTGTCAGCAGCACCAGCACGGCGATATCGCTTGCGACGGCCCAGTCGATCATCTGCTGATCGAGATCTTTCAGCGGATGGCGAATGTCCATCAGCACCACCAGACCTTTCAGGCACATGCGTTTTTCCAGGTATTCGCCCAGCGCACGTTGCCATTTGATCTTCATCTCTTCAGGCACCTGCGCATAACCATATCCCGGCAAGTCGACCAAGCGTTTGCCTTCAGCCACTTCAAAGAGGTTGATCAGCTGGGTACGGCCAGGCGTTTTTGAGGTGCGCGCCAGGTTCTTCTGATTGGTCAGCGTATTCAGGGCGCTGGATTTCCCCGCATTGGAGCGGCCAGCAAAAGCCACTTCAATACCGGTATCAGATGGCAGGTGGCGAATATCGGGCGCACTGGTGACAAAATGCGTCTGTTGGTAGTTCCAGGTAGTCACGTGGTCGTCTCCAAAATCGTAATCTGGGGGGGATTATACCCGAATGCCAACAAAAGGCTTTTCTCATTACACAGAGCTTGCAGGGGAAAGCCCGCACTTGTGTGAGAGATCGGCTCATCATGCTATGGGAGATTTAAGAGAATTCGCAGGTGTCAAAAAAGTCAAACTGTTTTAAATCATAAGCTTATTACCGGGTAATTGTCTGAAAATCTCTTTTTGCACCGTTTCGTTGCTTGTTAGTTTAAGCGAACAAGGTAAAGTATGCGTCAGGGCGAGGAAGCCAACAGGAATTCGACTTAAGGATTAGGGTCAGGAGCGCCAGGAGGCGAAGACGCAGGACAGTCAGGACGACCGGCGCCTGGAGGCGTTTTAAAAGGAAAGGGAACCGTACACGGACGGTATCAGCCAAGGGATAAACAGGGTTTGTTGTTGGTAAACATGGAATGTCTGACCCGCTAAGGGTTGTGAGTCAGGAAAAAAGGCGACAGATTGCTCTGTCGCCTTTTTTCTTTGCTTGCTTTCTGCTAGATTTCGCCGCAATTCTATACTGAAGAAAACGACTTAAAGACAAAACATCATGAAAAAACCAACCTCCGCAGCGGGTGCTAAACGCCCTGCGAAAGCACGCCGCAAAACGCGCGAAGAACTGAACCAGGAAGCGCGCGATCGCAAACGCGATAAAAAACATCGTGGCCATGCTGCGGGAAGCCGTGCGAACGGCGGTGGTGCAGCGGGCGCTTCTGCAAAAGGCAAACAGCAGAAAGATCCTCGTATCGGCAGTAAAACTCCCATTCCACTGGGCGTGACAGACACCCCGGTCACTAAGCAGCACAAACCAAAGAGCGAGAAACCTATGCTTTCACCGCAGGCTGAGCTGGATTTGCTGGAGAACGATGAGCGCCTGGACGCGCTGCTGGAACGTCTTGAAGAGGGTGAAACCCTGACCGCTGAAGAGCAATCATGGGTGGATGCCAAACTGGACCGCATTGATGAGCTGATGCAGAAGCTGGGTCTGTCTTATGACGACGAAGATGACGAAGAAGAAGATGAAAAGCAGGAAGATATGATGCGTCTTCTGAAGGGTGGAAACTAACATTTGCACCCGGCAGGTACGATAGTCCTGCTTATAACCCTTCCGGTTATATGTTATCTGGTGTGGTTATTCGTTAAACTACGGCGGTTGTCGCGGCGACAGAAGTGGCTGCGCACCCGAATGATGGCCCGCAACGGGGCCAGAACGGGCCGCCGTATACGAACGCGACACCAACGGAAGGAGTGAGCATGTCAGCACCAACTATCGACTGGGATTTGGCCCTAATCCAGAAATATAACTATTCCGGGCCGCGTTATACGTCATACCCCACTGCGCTGGAGTTCTCCGATGCCTTCGGCGAGGCGGATTTTCAGCAGGCTGTTGCGCGCTATCCTGAGCGCCCGCTGTCGCTCTACGTCCATATTCCGTTCTGCCACAAGCTCTGCTACTTCTGCGGCTGCAATAAAATCGTTACCCGTCAGCAGCATAAAGCCGATCAGTATCTCGATGCGCTCGAACAGGAAATTCTTCACCGCGCACCGCTGTTTAAAGGACGTCACGTCAGCCAGCTTCACTGGGGCGGCGGCACGCCAACCTACCTGAATAAAGCGCAAATCACGCGTTTGATGACGCTTTTACGCAGCCACTTTAATTTTAACGATGATGCTGAAATCTCGATCGAGATTGATCCGCGTGAAATTGAGCTGGATGTCCTGGATCACTTACGCGCGGAAGGCTTCAACCGTCTGAGCATGGGCGTGCAGGATTTCAACAAAGAGGTCCAGCGTCTGGTGAACCGCGAGCAGGACGAAGAGTTTATCTTTGCCTTGCTCAATCATGCGCGTGAAATCGGCTTTACGTCGACCAATATTGACCTGATTTACGGCCTGCCAAAACAGACGCCAGAGAGCTTCGCCTTCACGCTGAAGCGTGTGGCCGAGCTTAACCCGGACCGCCTGAGCGTCTTTAACTATGCGCACCTGCCGACGTTGTTTGCCGCCCAGCGTAAAATCAAAGATGCGGATCTCCCTTCTGCTCAGCAGAAACTGGATATCCTGCAGGAAACCATTACTTCGCTGACCGAGACCGGCTATCAGTTTATCGGTATGGATCACTTTGCTCGTCCGGATGACGAACTGGCGATCGCCCAGCGAGAAGGGGTGCTGCACCGCAACTTCCAGGGATACACCACGCAGGGCGATACCGATCTGCTCGGTCTGGGCGTCTCCGCGATAAGCATGATGGGCGACTGCTACGCGCAGAACCAGAAAGAGCTGAAGCTGTATTATCAGCAGGTGGATGAAACCGGCAACGCCCTGTGGCGCGGCATTGCGTTAACCCGTGATGACTGTATCCGTCGCGATGTGATCAAGGCGCTTATCTGCAACTTCCGTCTCGAATTCAGCGATGTTGAGGCGCAGTGGGATCTGCACTTCAGGGATTACTTCGCGGAAGATCTGAAGCTTCTGGCACCGCTGGCGAAAGATGGGCTGGTGGAGGTGTCGGAGAGTGCCGTTGAGGTCACGCCGAAGGGGCGTCTGTTGATTCGTAACATCTGTATGTGCTTTGACGCGTATCTGCGCCAGAAGGCGCGCATGCAGCAGTTCTCGCGGGTAATTTAAGTAGCAAAAGCACTAAATGTAGGCCGGGTAAGCGAAGCGCCACCCGGCTTTTCATTGACAGCTCGTTAGCTAAACAGCCCCACCAGCGCCGCACACAAAACAGCCGCAACGGCGGTTTGTGGCGTGTGGCTTTCAACGGCTCCGCTAGAGAGCATATTTACCAAAGTTTCCAGCATGATCGACACCCTCAATTTCCGGGCACGATCATACAAAACTCATCAGAACAGTAAAGCGCAAAATAACGGCAATTTGCGCTCAATTAATAACCTTTACACTTTGGGTAAGATTACTCCATTCCCAGCTCTTTAAGCTTGCGCGTCAGGGTATTACGCCCCCATCCCAACAGGCGGGCGGCTTCCTGCTTATGGCCTTGCGTATGACGAAGCGCGGTGGTCAACAACGTACGTTCCATCTCTGGCTGGGCTTCAGACAACAAGTTTTGATGACCGGAACGCAGCGCGCGGTCGGCCCATTGTGCCAGCAGCGTCGCCCAGCTGTCCGGCAACGCGTGACCGGTACTGCTCTCAGGCGCGGTCGCTTCAAACAGTTCGGCCGGTAAATCCTGAATCAACACTTCCTGCCCGGCAGCCATCACGGTTAACCAGCGACAGGTATTCTCCAGCTGACGCACGTTGCCAGGCCACGCCAGACGCGTCAGGGCGGCATCGGTTTCCGGGTGAAGCTGCTTGGCTTCCACCCCCAGCTCGCGGGCGGCCACCTGCAGGAAATGTCGCGCCAGGCGGGGAATATCTTCCCGGCGCTCACGCAGCGGCGGCAGATGAACGCGAATCACGTTCAGGCGATGGAATAAATCCTCACGGAATTTGCCTTCCTGTACGCGTTGCTCCAGGTTCTGGTGCGTCGCGGCGATAATGCGCACGTCCACCTTCACCGGCGCGTAGCCGCCCACGCGATAAAACTGCCCGTCGGCCAGCACACGCAACAGGCGGGTCTGAACATCCAGCGGCATATCGCCGATCTCGTCCAGGAAAAGCGTCCCACCATCAGCCTGTTCGAAGCGCCCCTGGCGAATGGTATTCGCGCCGGTAAACGCTCCCTTCTCGTGGCCGAACAGCTCGGACTCAATCAAATCTTTTGGGATCGCGGCCATATTCAGGGCGATAAACGGCGCTTTTGCTCGCGGGCTGTGGCGATGCAAGGCATGCGCCACAAGCTCTTTACCGGTTCCCGACTCACCGTTGATCAGCACGCTGATGGATGAACGCGACAGACGGCCAATAATGCGAAACACATCCTGCATCGCTGGCGCTTCGCCGATGATGTCGGTGGTAGGCCCAAAATCGGGCGCGTGGCGCGGCTGTTGCTGCTCCTGGTAATGGCTAATCGCACGCTCAACCAGTGCCACCGCCTCATCGATATCAAACGGTTTGGGCAGATAATCGAACGCCCCTTGCTGATAGGCACTCACAGCGGCATCCAGATCGGAGTGTGCCGTCATTATGATGACCGGAAGCATAGGGTGGCGTTGTTTAATCTGCTTTAAAAGCGCCAGCCCGTCCATGCCCGGCATGCGAATATCCGAAAGCAGAACGTCTGGCGTTTTGGTGGTGAGTGCATCGAGCACGTCGCTGCCGCTCTCAAACGTCGTGCAGCTTAATCCTGCCCCTGTGAGCGCGCGTTCAAGCACCCAACGGATGGAGCTATCGTCATCGACTACCCAGACTATCCCTCGTTGCATAAACGTCACCTTTATTTTTTAATCGGCAGGAAAACCGAAAACTCGGTATGTCCCGGCCAACTGGTAAATTCAATTTTTCCGGAGTGCTGATCGATCAAGCTGCGGGCGATAGATAAGCCCAGGCCGGTCCCGCCTTCGCGACCGCTGACCATCGGATAAAACAGAGTGTCCTGAAGCTGGGAGGGAATACCGGGCCCGTTATCCTCGACGTCGATGCGCGCCGCCAGCCGATAGCGCACGCCATGTAAGGTGAGCTGGAAGGCGGTACGGGTACGTAAAATAATCTCGCCCCCTTCCGGTCCCAGCGCCTGCAGGGCATTACGCACGATATTCAACAGGACCTGCTCAATTTGATCCGGGTCATGCGCCAGTTCCGGCAGGCTGGGGTCGTAATCACGCACCAGCGTGACGTTCTCCGGCAGTTCCATCGAGACGAGTTTCACGACGCGTTCAGCCACCTTATGAATGCTTTCCGTAACATGCATTCCCGGCTGTTGCGGCCCCAGAAGACGGTCAACCAGATTACGCAGACGGTCCGCCTGCTCAATGATGACGTTGGTGTACTCCGCCAGCGCAGGATCGGGTAACGCCTTGGTCAGAAGCTGCGCCGCACCGCGTAACCCACCCAGCGGGTTTTTGATTTCATGCGCCAGACCACGCACCAGGTCACGGGCGGCAATTTGCTGCGCATGCTGGAGCTGCTCCTGGCTCAGGCGACGCTGATTATCCATCGGCGCCATTTCAAGCAGGATCATCCCTTCAGGAAGTCGTTGCGCAGTCAGCGACAGAATATGCGAGCGCCCGTCGATCACCAGCGTCACTTCGTTATCGGTAAACCCCTGGCCGGCCTGCAAACTTTCCTGCATCAGGCCAATATTCAGCGAAAAATAGCTCAGGAGTTCCGGAAGCGGGGTACCAAACAGTTTCCGCGCGCTTTGGGCCAGCAGCTGCTGCGCCGCCGGGTTGGCGTAATGAACGGCCAGCTCGTCGTCGACCAGCAAGATACTGTTAATTAAAGAATTGAGGATCTGCCCAGCATCGGGCAGCGTGCCAGTTGCCATTCAGCAGTCTCCTGGAGTCGTTGCACTGTTTTAGTGCAGTATAGCTTTTTCGGCGTAAAAAGCGCGTGAGATCAGGTTGTTGGTGGAGAAAAAAGCCCATCCGGAGATGGGCTAAAAGTTTCCACGGCAACTACTCCCGGCGCTTGTCACGCCGGGTAAAACAACTTAATTAAACGCTGTAGTACAGTTCGAACTCAACCGGGTGCGGCGTCATGCGCACGCGGTCGTTCTCTTCGGTACGCAGGGCGATGTAAGCATCGATAGCGTCGTCAGTGAACACGCCGCCCGCCGTCAGGAACTCACGGTCTGCGTCCAGCGCCTGCAGGGCTTCTTCCAGAGAGCCAGCAACCTGTGGGATCTCTTTCGCTTCTTCTGGCGGCAGGTCGTACAGGTTTTTGTCCATCGCTTCGCCTGGGTGGATCTTGTTCTTGATACCGTCCAGACCGGCCATCAGCAGTGCTGCGAAGCACAGGTATGGGTTAGCCGCTGGGTCCGGGAAGCGAACTTCGATACGACGCGCTTTAGGAGACGCCACCACCGGGATACGGATAGAAGCAGAACGGTTACGCGCAGAGTAAGCCAGCATGACTGGTGCTTCGTAGCCCGGGACCAGACGCTTGTAGGAGTTCGTGGTTGGGTTCGCCAGGGCGTTGATCGCTTTAGCGTGTTTGATAACGCCGCCAATGTAGTACAGCGCCTGCTCAGACAGACCAGCATATTTGTCGCCAGAGAACAGGTTGGTGCCGTTCTTGGACAGAGACATGTGGCAGTGCATACCGGAACCGTTATCGCCAAACATCGGTTTTGGCATGAAGGTCGCGGTTTTACCGAAACGGTGCGCAACGTTATGCACAACGTATTTGTAGATCTGAATTTCGTCCGCTTTTTTGGTCATGGTGTTGAAGCGGGTAGCCACTTCGTTCTGACCCGCAGTCGCGACTTCGTGGTGGTGAGCTTCAACCACCAGGCCCATTTCTTCCATCACCAGACACATGGTGGAACGGATGTCCTGTGCAGAGTCGACCGGTGGAACCGGGAAGTAACCGCCTTTCACGCCTGGACGGTGACCTTTGTTACCACCTTCGTATTTGGTGGAGGAGTTCCATGCACCTTCGATGTCGTCGATTGCTACGTGGGAGCCAGAAATAGAGGCACCGAATCGGATGTCATCGAACAGGAAGAACTCTGGCTCTGGCCCGAACAGCACGGTGTCCGCGATGCCGGTAGAACGCAGGTACTCTTCAGCGCGTTTAGCGATAGAACGTGGGTCGCGGTCGTAGCCCTGCAGCGTGCCTGGCTCGAGGATGTCGCAACGGATGATCAGGGTTGGTTCTTCGAAGAACGGATCAATGACCGCGGTGGTCGCATCTGGCATCAGAACCATGTCGGATTCGTTAATGCCTTTCCAGCCACCAATGGAGGAGCCGTCAAACATTTTGCCTTCTTCAAAGAATTCGGCGTTCACCTGATGAGCAGGGATTGTGACGTGCTGTTCTTTACCTTTGGTATCAGTGAAGCGCAGATCAACAAACTTCACTTCATGTTCGTTCAGCATCGTCAAAACGTGTTCAGCGGACATACTTAACTCTCCAGATTGGTCATTGTCGTCGTGGTAACGAGGTCTTCAATTTCTGTTTGTACTGGCCGTGTGCCATGTATTTTTATAAAGCGAAATCTGTGCCAACTTTTAAAACACCCCAAAAAGGCGTTATCATGCGCACCATAGTGCAAAAGGGCTGCACCACAATGGATTTGTTGCACCAGTATAGTGCTTCAATGTGAACATTGAGCACCATATTGGTGCAATTTACGTTAAAGTGCCCTTTTACCGCTCCGTGAAAGCGATCACAAAGCATCTCTGCAATACTTGTTTGCGGGGGATGTTTGTGATCCTGTTTTGTAGTGCGATTAATCCGTGTACAATAACGCGCTATTTCTAAATGCCTGAGGCAAAGTTGTGATCGAAAATTTGCGTAACATCGCCATCATCGCGCACGTTGACCATGGTAAAACTACCCTGGTTGACAAGCTGCTGCAGCAATCCGGTACGTTTGATGCGCGTGCCGAAACCCAAGAACGCGTGATGGACTCCAACGATTTGGAGAAAGAGCGTGGGATTACCATCCTCGCGAAAAACACCGCGATTAAATGGAATGACTACCGTATCAACATCGTTGATACCCCAGGGCACGCCGACTTCGGTGGTGAAGTTGAACGTGTAATGTCCATGGTAGACTCCGTTCTGCTGGTCGTTGACGCAATGGATGGCCCAATGCCACAGACGCGCTTCGTGACCAAAAAAGCTTTTGCCCATGGTCTGAAGCCAATCGTTGTTATCAACAAAGTTGACCGTCCTGGCGCGCGTCCTGACTGGGTTGTTGACCAGGTCTTCGACCTGTTCGTTAACCTCGACGCGACCGACGAGCAGCTGGACTTCCCTATCGTTTACGCGTCTGCGCTGAACGGTATCGCTGGTCTGGACCATGAAGACATGGCTGAAGACATGACCCCGCTGTATCAGGCGATTGTTGACCGTGTTCCTGCGCCAAACGTTGACCTGGACGGCACCCTGCAGATGCAGATCTCCCAGCTCGACTACAACAACTATGTTGGCGTTATCGGCATTGGTCGTATCAAGCGCGGTAAAGTGAAGCCTAACCAGCAGGTCACTATCATTGATAGCGAAGGCAAAACCCGTAACGGTAAAGTCGGTAAAGTCCTGACTCACCTGGGTCTTGAGCGTATCGAGAGCGACATCGCGGAAGCGGGCGACATCATCGCGATCACCGGTCTGGGCGAGCTGAACATCTCCGACACCATCTGCGATCCGCAGAACGTCGAAGCGCTGCCTGCTCTGTCCGTTGATGAACCAACCGTATCCATGTTCTTCAACGTCAACACCTCTCCGTTCTGTGGTAAAGAAGGTAAATTCGTTACCTCTCGTCAGATCCTTGACCGCCTGAACAAAGAGCTGGTGCACAACGTTGCGCTGCGCGTTGAAGAAACTCAGGATGCTGACGCATTCCGCGTTTCGGGTCGTGGCGAGCTGCACCTGTCAGTCCTGATCGAAAACATGCGTCGTGAAGGTTTCGAGATGGCGGTTTCCCGTCCGAAAGTTATCTTCCGCGAAATCGACGGCCGTAAACAAGAGCCGTTTGAGAACGTAACGCTGGACGTTGAAGAGCAGCACCAGGGTTCTGTTATGCAGGCACTGGGCGAGCGTAAAGGCGACCTGAAAAACATGAATCCAGATGGCAAAGGCCGCGTACGTCTCGACTACGTGATCCCAAGCCGTGGCCTGATCGGCTTCCGTTCTGAGTTCATGACCATGACCTCCGGTACCGGTCTGCTGTACTCCACCTTCAGCCACTACGACGACGTGCGTCCGGGCGAAGTGGGCCAGCGTAACAACGGCGTGCTGATCTCCAACGGTCAGGGTAAAGCGGTTGCGTTCGCGCTGTTCGGTCTGCAGGATCGCGGTAAGCTGTTCCTGGGTCACGGTGCAGAAGTTTACGAAGGCCAGATCATCGGTATTCACAGTCGTTCTAACGACCTGACCGTAAACTGCCTGACCGGTAAGAAACTGACCAACATGCGTGCGTCCGGTACTGACGAAGCAACGGTTCTGGTTCCACCGATCAAGATGACTCTGGAGCAGGCTCTGGAATTCATCGATGACGACGAACTGGTCGAAGTGACGCCTCTGTCAATTCGTATCCGTAAACGTCACCTGACCGAGAACGATCGTAAACGTGCTATGCGCGGTGCGAAAGAAGACTAATACGGTCAATCCGTAGTAAAAAAGCCGCTGAGAAATCAGCGGCTTTTTTGTTAGAACGAATACCGTAACCCCAGGCGAATCCGGTACTGTTCGCGGTTGTAATCATTCCATCTGTCCAGCCACTGAAGTTCGAGGTACGGCAGCCAGTTTCTGTCGATCTTATAGCTGAATTTATTGGTGATTTCCCAGTGATGGTCTTTGCCATTTTTGCTGTGATAATCATTCACCCGCTGGAAAAAGTGCGGTTCAAACGTGTAGAAAAACGCATCCGTTACTTTGAAATTCCAGTAGTTGGCAAACTCGTGCGTGTCGTTCTTATCCATCTGACCGTTATAGTCCGGCGTATCGTAATTGTTATGGTTATAGCGATAGCGGAAGGTCAGGTTAAACCAGTCGATGAATTTATAGTTGGTGTCCAGATAGACGGCACCACCCGAACCGGCGCTGCTGTCATTAATCAATCCGCCGGGCTGGAAGGTGAGTTTGTCGGTGGGTTTAAAGAGCGGATACCATCCCTCTATTTCGTTATAGCTGTGCTTCAGCTCATCCCATTTCCCCACGTTATAGGCATTAGTGAACATCAGCCCCGCGCCCATATCAAAGTTATATCCCGCACGCAGGATCACCTCGTGCAGTTCAGAGGCCGTATTGTAAGCTTCGCGGGTTTCGACATAGGCCCCGGCAAATACCGGGCAGGACACAGACGACACGATCAGTACAGTGATGATTCTTTTCATAATTTGTCCATGTATCAGGTACAGAAAGGCCTCCCTCCTGATTAACAGGAAGGACATATTGGCCGGATTTATTGTTATAAAGTGACTGCTGACGCTTTATTGTTGGTGGTTATCTCAGGGGTATTCGCTGATTGTTTTTAATGAGATGGTCACTCCCTCCTTCCCGGTACTATGCTGAGGACAGGCTTTCATTCGGAGAACTATCATGGAAAACATTGCGCTCATTGGTATCGATCTGGGTAAAAACTCTTTCCATATTCATTGCCAGGATCGTCGCGGCAAGGCTGTTTACCGTAAAAAATTTACACGGCCAAAGTTAATCGAATTTTTGGCGACATGCCCCGCTACAACCATCGCAATGGAAGCCTGTGGTGGCTCTCACTTTATGGCACGCAAGTTGGAAGAGTTGGGGCATTTTCCTAAGCTGATATCACCACAATTTGTCCGTCCATTCGTTAAAAGTAACAAAAACGACTTTGTCGACGCCGAAGCTATTTGTGAAGCTGCATCGCGTCCGTCTATGCGTTTTGTACAGCCCAGAACTGAATCTCAGCAGGCAATGCGTGCGCTGCATCGTGTCCGTGAATCCCTGGTTCAGGATAAGGTAAAAACAACCAATCAGATGCATGCTTTTCTGCTGGAATTTGGCATCAGCGTTCCACGAGGAGCTGCCGTTATTAGCCGACTGAGTACCCTTCTTGAGGACAATAGTTTGCCTCTATACCTCAGCCAGTTATTGCTGAAATTACAACAGCATTATCACTATCTTGTTGAGCAGATTAAAGATTTGGAATCCCAGTTGAAACGAAAGTTGGACGAAGATGAGATTGGACAGCGCTTGCTGAGCATTCCCTGCGTCGGAACACTGACAGCGAGTACTATTTCAACTGAGATTGGCGACGGGAAGCAGTACGCCAGCAGTCGTGACTTTGCGGCGGCAACAGGGCTAGTGCCTCGACAGTACAGCACGGGAGGTCGGACGACATTGCTGGGAATTAGTAAGCGAGGTAACAAAAAGATCCGAACTTTGTTGGTTCAATGTGCCAGGGTATTCATACAAAAACTGGAACACCAGTCTGGCAAATTGGCCGATTGGGTCAGGGATCTACTGTGTAGGAAAAGCAACTTTGTCGTCACTTGTGCTCTGGCAAACAAGCTGGCCAGAATAGCCTGGGCCCTAACGGCACGACAGCAAACTTATGTAGCATAACGGCAGAAATACACCGGTTTAAAGAATCACTGATCTGGTTTTGCGAATACTGATATTGATGATACTAACGGCCCACCGGCCTGTTGAGGAACCTGTAAAACGGAAAGGCTCATTGAAGCCGTATATTTTCTGGAGGTTCATCAGGCGCGGAACTCATCGAGGCGCGGGAATAAAATCCCATTCAGACGCCGGATAGATTCAAGCAAGCCAATTTATCGTCAAAATCGGTGTTGCAAAAACGGGAGTGACCATAGATTCCGTTTTCCAATCTCCTCGATAATAAAGGCGAAGCGCGCTTCGTTGAGTTTATAAAACAGCCCCATGGTCACAGCGGCGATGATTGCCAGACCGCATGGCCAGAGGAAAATAAGCTGACGCAATCCCAGCAGCGTGCCCGCGCTTTGAACGGCATGGGGAACGTAGCCAATCTGGGTCAGCATGATGCCGGGCAGGAAGCCAGCGAGGGCGGCGGATATTTTGCGCGAGAAGGTATAACCGGTGTAAACCGACCCTTCGGCGCGGATGCCGGTTTTCCATTCGCCATAGTCGACGGTATCCGGCACCAGCGCCCAGTTCAGGCTGTTCACAAACGCCGTGCCGAAGAAGGCCATGCAGGAAAACAGCACAAACAGCAGGGAGCTGGTCCCCCAGAAGAAGTTCAGCACGTCACCCACTGCCCACAGTGCCAGCCCACCCAGATACACCGGCTTCTTGCCAAAGCGCTTCACCGCGCCGGGCACCAGAAACACGCCAATCAGAATGCAGCCCATGCTGAAAAAACCCATCCACGACAGCAGATGAAGATCGTTCAGCACGTACTGGGTGTAATAGACCTGAATCGCCAGCTTGATGTTAAACGCGGCGAGGGTACACAGGTTGGCGATGCACAGCACCAGCAGTGGCGGGTTGCGGAAAATCGCGCAGAACGATTTCAGAATGCCGGGCTTATGGTGATCGGGCGTGAGCTCCACGTAGCGTTCTTTCACACCGCTGTAGCACCACCACATGCAGAACAGGCCACCCGTCACAAACACCAGCGCGGCCACCAGATAACCGAGTGAGGGCTGGTGGACGAACAGTGCCTGAATGGGCATAAAGCCCACGGTGCAGAGCAACAGCCCCACCGTCGCGCCGCCCTGACGCCAGGCGGCCAGCTGCGCACGCTCGTTCGGGTTTTTGGTTATGGCCGGAACCATCGCGCCGTAGGAGCAATTCATCAGGCTGTAGCACAGGCCAAACAGCATAAAGAGCACCGTGGCGAGCGCCGTTTTCACCGTCAGGCTAAAGTCGTTGGCCATAAACTGCGCCGTCGCGACCAGCGCCACCGGGACGGAGGCGTAGAGAATGAACGGCCGGAATTTTCCCTTCTTACCGATATTCCGCCGGGAGTCCAGCAGCACGCCGGTCAGCATGTCGGTAAACGCGGTGAAGAATTTCGCCACCAGGAAAATAATGCCGCCATAGAACGCGGGCATGCCCAGTTCATCGGTGTAAAACTTCAGCAAATACAGCGTGCCAATACACAGCATCAGGTTCGAGCCAAAATCGCCCATCCCGTAGGCGCACTTCTCACGCAGGCTCAATTTCAGGGTTAACGGATCAGTATTATCTCTCATGGTCGATCCTCAGAGCGCCCCGCAGGGCGCTCTATCACGTCATTTATGCCGTACGCTTGCGCAGTTCGATCTCTTCGACGATGCGCACATACATCTTCTCGTTGAGGTTGTAGAAGCAGCCCATCGCCACGATGGTGATGACCGCCAGCAGGCTTGGATAGATAAATATCAGCTGCCGCAGCCCTTCAACCGTACCGGCGGATTGCACTACGTTGGGCACATAGCCGATCTGCGTGAGCATGATCCCCGGGAAGAAGCCCGCCAGCGCCTGAGATACCTTGCGGAAGAAGGTAAAGCCGGTATAGACCGTTCCCTCGGAGCGCACGCCGGTGCGCCACTCGCCGTACTCCACGGTGTCGGAGACCAGCGCCCAGTTCAGGCTGTTCACAAACGCGGAACCGAAGAACGCGAGGCAGGAGAACGCCACAAAGCTCACCGAGCCGCCGCCGAAGAAGTAGTTGAGCAGATCGCCCGCCACCCAAATCATCAGCCCGCTGATGTAGACCTTTTTCTTACCGAAGCGCCGCACTGCGCCGGGCATCATAAAGACGCCGATAAAAATACAGCCCATGCTGAAGAAGCCCATGTACGAGAGCAGAATCGGGTCGTTCAGCACGTACTGCGTGTAGTAGACCTGGATGGCGAGCTTGACGTTAAAGGCACCCAGCGTGCACAGGTTAGCGATGCACAGGATAAACAGCGGACGGTTCCCGGCGATGGCGCGAAAAGACTGTAACAGCCCCGGCTTTTGCGCCGGATTGGCAGGCTGCATCTCGACGTAACGCTCGGTCACGCCCTTATAGCACCACCACATAAAGAACAGCCCGAACAGCGAGAAGAGGGTGGCGGCAAAGATATAGCCCAGCTGATCGTTGCCCTCAATCAGGTTCATCACCGGGACAAAGCCCACGGTACAGAGCAGCAGGCCGAGCGTGGCACCGCCCTGACGCCATGCGGCCAGCGAGGCGCGCTCGTCCGGGTTTTTGGTAATGGCGGGCACCATCGCGCCGTAAGAACAGTTCATCATGCTGAAGAACAGGCCGTACAGCATAAACAACACGGTTGCCATCACCGTTTTACCGGTCACCTCAAACGGCGTGCCCACGAAGTTGGCAATCGCCAGCAGCGTCACCGGGAAGGCGGCGTATAGCACGAACGGGCGGAATTTCCCTTTCGGGCCAATCTTGCGCCGGGAGTCGAGCATGATCCCGGTGCCCATATCGGTGAAGGCGGTAAAGAACTTCGCAATCAGGAAGATGATCCCGCCGTAGGTGCCCGGCAGCCCCAGCACGTCGGTGTAAAACTTCAGCAGATACAGCGTGCCGATATCCAGCAGGATGTTAGAGCCGAGATCGCCCATCCCGTAGGCGAGTTTCTCTTTAAACGGCAGGCGCAGGGTTGCCGGATCAGAAGTATGTTGACTCATTATTGTTCTCCGTCTGCCCGCAGGTTTCCCTGCGGGCGAGCCTTATCAGATATGACGTAAGGTGCTAAACAGATCTGCCCATTCACTGTGCTGGCGATAGAAGACCGGTGGCTTGCCGAGTGGGGCATCAACGGTCACGTCACCGCCCTGGCAGCATTCCCCGGTCCACGCATTCACCCAGTTGTCCTGCGGCAGATAGAGCGTCCAGTCCGTGCGCCCCTCTTCGTGAACGGGCGCCACCAGCAGATCGCGGCCAAACAGATACTGGTATTTCAGCGTGTAGGCGCGTGCGTCGTCCTCGTAGTGCAGGAACAGCGGGCGCATCACCGGCAGGCCGCTTTTCGCGTTCTGCGCGACGGCGGCTTTGATATACGGCTTCAGGGTGGTGAAAACGGTGGTCATGCGCGCGAAGTGCGCGATGGTTTCCGCATCGCCGTCGAACTGCCAGTTATCGCCAGGACGGTTACCTTCGTGGGTGCGCATCATCGGCGTGAAGGCGTTAAAATCGCACCAGCGCAGCAGCAACTCTTTACTGCGCTTCATCTCGAACAGGGTGGTATAGCCGCCGATGTCGCTGTGGTGCAGGCCATGCCCGGTCATCGCCAGAGACAGCGCCGCAGGCACCACGGATGCCAGACCGTCGTCCAGGCTCCAGTCGACGTTCTGATCTCCCGCCCACATCATCACCGAGTGCTTCTGGCTGCCGGTGTAGCCTGCGCGCATAAAGAACAGGATCTCGCCAAGTTTGCCGGTCTCCTCCAGCGCCTCGTAGTTACATTTGGCCCACAGGGCTGGCCACGCGTTGTGCATGATCTCTGCGCTAACGCCGTTGTGCAGGAACGTGTCAGTCGGCAGATACTCTCCGAAATCGGCCATCCAGCCGCCGCAGCCCAGTTCGATCAGGTTCTTTTTGATAACCTCTTTGTACCAGTCGTAGGCTTTAGGATTGGTCAGGTCGATGACGCCCGCATAGAACTCGCCAAACTCGACGTGGTAGTCCTTGCCGTCGGCATTTTTAGTCAGATAGCCGCGTTTCGCTGCTTCTTCGCAGAGATCTTTATCGCTGGCGACGTACGGGTTGATGTAGGAGAGGAACTGCACGCCTTCCTGTTTCCATTGTGGAATACGCTCGTCAAGCTGTGGGTACAGCTCGCTGTTCCACTTCCAGTTCCACATCACGCGTTTGCCGAAGGAGGTCATGCGAATGCCGGACCAGTCCTGCGCCCAGATGCCGTTCACCTTCACGCCCCCTTTGCGCATGACGTCGAGCTTCTGCTGACAGACCTCGGTGCCGCCCTGAATACCCAGCGTCACGCCGTCGTAAACCCAGTCCGGCAGCTCAGGCTGACGCCCCAGCAGCCCGGTGAGTTTTTCCAGCAGGTCGACGTAGGTTTCCGCACAGTCGAAGCGCAGCGTGGCGGTATCTTCCCAGAACGCCAGTTCGTGGAAGTCCGGCGCGCTGAAGTCAAAATTCATGTAGCAGCTGTTGTCCACGTGGCAGTAGTACTTCTGGGTGCTCACGAAGGTTGGCTGTGGGAAGAAGGTCCAGTAGTAATCGCCGCCTGCGTTCTCTTTGCAGTCGGCCTGCCAGGTCACGTAGGTTTGCTTGTTACGGCCCACGCCCTGTTCACTGGTCCACAGCGGGAACGGCTTGCCGCGCAGATCGAAATAAGAGAACTGCTCGCCGCAGCCGTAAATGTGATCTTCTGGCTGAGCCGCCAGCCGCAGCCAGATGCGGTTATGGCGGATGGCATCGTTTTTAAGCTTCATCTCCAGACGGCCTTCGCCATCCACGCCCACCAGCAGCGTCGCGCTGACCGCATCGCCACGGGTAAAGCGGATCGCCCAGCCCGCGCTTTGCTGCGTGACGGTTGCGTCCGTCAGCGCGATCTTTTCGTTCAGTTTGTCCTTGATGCTGAAATTGCCGCGAAACATCTCAATATCGGCGACGCCTGCACCGATCCACAGGCAGGGCGCATCCGCGGTATGGGACAAAATCAGGCGGTTTTCCCAGTGCAGGGTGAAACCCCTTTCGTTATTTTTCAGGTCAATATTGTGTAGGGTACGCATAAAAACTCCGTCTTTTATTATTTGGCCAGGCAGTCCAGCAAACCGGCGGCCGTTGCCGGGGCTAAGCCCGGTGCCAGCGGCAAACGTGGGATCACCAGGCAGTGCAGCAGATGGTAAATATCCTGCTTGCCGTCCCAGACTTTGGTTGTCACTTCGTTATGGGTATCCAGCTCCTGCCACCAGGAACCGTTCTCGTAATCCATCAGGTACTTAATGCAGTAATCCCACCACTTCTGATACCAGGCTTCGTACTGTGCTTCGCCGGTTACGGTGTAGAGTGCGTAAGCCGTGCCCATCGCCTCGACGATAGGCCAGCGCACGCGTTCACGGACAATAGGCTTACCATCCCAGCCTACGGAGTAGACGAAACCATCGGCCCCGTCCGGTGCCCAGGCGTCGCGGATGGTGGCATGGAACAGTCCTTTCGCATCTTCCAGCAGCCACTCCGGCGGGGTTTCAAAACGGGCTTCCAGCGCGGCGCGCAGGTGCAACATCAGGCGGCCCCACTCGATCCAGTGGCCCGGCGTGCCGCCGTAGGCGCGGAAACGGTGGGCAGGATTGTCGATGTTGTAATCGCGGATCGGGTTCCAGTCGGTGTCGAAATGCTCGTTAACGCGGTACTCACCCTTGCGCGCCACGTCGTGAATAATCACCGAGGCGATGCGCAGGGCGCGGTCGAGCCACTTGCGGTCGTGCGTGACGTCATAGACGATCAGGAACGCTTCAACGGCATGCATGTTGGCGTTGCCGCCGCGATAATCCTCGGTTTTGCTAAAGGCCTCGTCCCAGGATTCGAGGCACATTTGTTCTTCCTCGCTCCAGAAATAGCGCTCGATCACCTCAATCGCATCGTCCAGCAGTTTGCGCGCCTGCGGATGGCCGGTGGTCACGGCGCTCGCCGCGCCCAGCAGCACGAAGAAATGCTGATAGCCCTGCTTGGAGGCGTCGATCACGCCTTCATCGTTCACACAGGCGTACCAGCCGCCGTGCTGTTTGTCGCGCAGCGGGCCGTTGAGGGCATTAATGCCGTGCTCAACCAGGGCATACGCCCCGGGACGCCCCATATTGGCGGCCACCGCATACACGTGCAGCATGCGGGCGGTGATCCACAGATGCGTGCCCATATCGCTTCGCACTTGGCCGTTATTGCCCAGCCAGCCAAAGCCGGTCGGCACGGCGGCGTTTTTACCGAAATCGAAAATACGGTCGGTCTCTTGTTCGAGCCAGCGGTTATGGCTCAGGGTGTTAAACCATTTCATGTTCGGGTCCTTTCTTAGCGGCGAGCCATCATTTCGTCGACGATCTCACCCAAACGCTGCAGTTTTGGCACAGAGACATCGCGCAGCATCATTTCAGTATCCGGCAGCCCCACCACGGAGGACCACACGGCGCGACCGGCTAAAAAGCCTGAAGCCCCCGCCTGCATGGCAACCTGCACCGCGCGCGGGAAGAGCTTGTCATCCACGCCGGAAGAGAGGATCACCCACGGCATATTGATTTCCGCGTTCAGCTTTTGCGAGGCGGCCAGCAGTTCCTGCTGCGTACCTTTACCGAACAGCGGCATCTCCACTTTGTAGAGGTCGGCACCGCTATCGCCCAGCTCTCTGGCGGCGTCGATAATCGCCTGCTCGCGGTTGAACGCGGCACCGCGACGCGGCGGACGCACCACCGGTTCGATAATGCTAAGCAGTCCGTTGCTATGGCACAGCGTATTGAACGCCTTCACCATCTCCAGACGTTGCTGCGGATCTTCATCGCTGCGCCACAGCACCAGCAGCTTCAGCGCCTTGCCGCCATCGCGTTTTACTGCCTGCGCGTCGATGTTCTTGTCGATCACCACGCTATCGACCGGAATACCGTTGCCCGGTATAAACTCGTCGGCGGCCACAATCATCGCGCAGCTTTTGGCGACGGCCTGCTGCTCGACGATCTGGCGATAGCAGAACTGCTGGTCAACCAGAATAGCGGAGGCATACGGCGACAGGATTTTGGCCGCGTTAACCTTAAAATCCGTGAGGTGCTGGTCGGTTACCGGCACCGGCGCGCCTGCCGCAGCAAACATCAGGCGCATCGCTTCTCGCTGGTCCACGGCCAGCATGGCAAAACCGCCGGAAGGTCGGGTGATATCTTTCAGGGTGTACATCGTCATTCCTCAGTCCTTTCGTATCAGTGTGATTTTTTCAGCCCGGCAGATGCGCGAACCTGTTCAAGAATGGCCGTCCAGTCTTCGCGCCCGCGCCCGGCGGCGCGAGCCTGGTTGTAAACTTCACGGGAAGCCGCGCCGAGCGGCATGGGAACGTGGAGCTGGTTGGCCACGTCCAGGGCGATCCCCAGATCTTTATGCGCAAGGTCGATCATGAAGGCGGGTGAAAGATCCCCTTTCAGCACCTTGTTCGGCCATGAGGTCGTGAAGTGGCCTTTGCCTGCCGGCGTGCCGCTCATGACCTTGAGCGCCACGTCGAAGGAGAGGCCGAGCGCTTCGCACAGTACGGCCGCCTCTGCTGAAAGCGCGTTCAGGGCGATGCTCATGTAGTTATTGATAAGCTTCACGCGGATGCCCATGCCCGGCCCGCCAGCGTTGATCAGCTCATTGCCCATCGCCATTAATACCGGCGTGGCGCACTCAACCTGCTGCGCCGTGCCGCCTGCCAGCAGAAGTAACGTACCGGCGATGGCATGGTCAGACGTTCGTCCGACGGGGACGTCCATCAGGCTGAAGCCGCGCTCCGCCATGTCACGGATCAGCGCGTCAGTTTGCAGTGGATGAATGGTGGACATATCGATCACCAGCGCGTCGCGGGATAACCCTTCGCAAACGCCGTGCTCACCAAACAGTACGCTGCGCACCAGGTCGCCGTTGGGCAGCATGGTAATGACGAATTCGGCATCCGCAGCGGCCTGCGCTGGCGTCGCCACTGCCTGTGCGCCGCTCTCCACCAGCGTCTGAACGGCCTGCGGGTTCACATCAAAGACCTGAAGCCGGTGACCTTGTTTCAGCAGATTCTTCGCCATTGGCGCGCCCATCTGCCCTAAACCGATAAATGCGATTGCTGACATGCCTTTCTCCTGTCACATCGTGTCAATTTTTGCGCGTTTGTGTTGTCTGTTTTTGATCGTATTTGTAATTTATAGTCAAAAAATTGACAGGGGTCACTTTTTAAACATTTGATGAAATTAAAATGGCAGCATCAGAAATCGCACAAGGAATCACCATGACTCGCATCGTTTGTGTCGGCATTACCGTGCTGGATCGCATCTGGTATCTCGATGATTTACCAAGGGAAGGTGGGAAATATGTCGCAAAAGATTATACGGAAGTGGGCGGTGGCCCGGCGGCAACTGCGGCGGTGGCGGCAGCGAAACTGGGGGCTGAGGTGGACTTTATTGGCCGCGTGGGTGACGACGAGACCGGAAGACGCCTGCTCGCGGAGCTGGAATCCCTGGGGGTGAATACCCGCTACACGCGCGTGTTTAAAGGGGCCCGATCGTCACAATCCGCAGTGCTGGTGGACGCCAGCGGGGAGCGCGTGATTGCGAACTACCCCAGCCCCGATCTTCCCGCTGAGGCTGACTGGCTGCAAGACGTCGACTTCTCACAATGGGATATCGTATTAGCAGACGTGCGCTGGCATGACGGGGCAAAACAGGCGTTTATCCGTGCTCGCCAGCAGGGCGTACCCACCTTACTTGATGCGGATGTCACTCCGCAGGACATCGCGGAACTGATCGCCCTAAGCGATCATGCCGCCTTCTCCGCGCCGGGACTGCGGCGTTTAACGCAGCTGGATGGAGCTGAAGACGCGCTGAAAAAAGCACAAATGCTCACAAATGGACATGTGTACGTTACGCAGGGGCGAGACGGTTGCTTCTGGCTGGAAAGCGGCAGGTTATGTCATCAGCCTGGCTTTGAGGTCGAGGTGGTTGATACCACGGGGGCGGGCGACGTTTTCCACGGTGCGCTGGCGGTCAGTCTGGCGCAGCAAGCGTCCGCCGCTGACGCCGTGCGTTTTGCCAGCGCCGTCGCCGCCCTGAAATGCACCAGGCCCGGCGGGCGTGCGGGTATACCCGACTGTGATCAAACCCGCTCTTTTTTGTCACTTTTTGTATAAAATGCGGGGCGTGATGGTTTTCAGAGGACAGCCCATGAGTCTTACCGAACTGACCGGCAACCCGCGTCACGATCAGCTGCTGACGCTGATTGCCGATCGCGGCTATATGAATATTGATGAACTGGCGCAGCTGCTGGATGTGTCCACACAAACGGTACGACGGGATATCCGTAAGCTCAGCGAGCAGGGACTCATAACGCGTCATCATGGCGGTGCGGGCAGGGCGTCCAGCGTGGTGAACACGGCGTTCGAGCAGCGTGAAGTTTCGCTCACCGAAGAGAAGCGGGCGATTGCCGAGGCGATTGCGGACTACATTCCCGATGGCTCAACCATCTTTATCACCATCGGGACGACGGTGGAGCATGTTGCCCGGGCGCTGCTCAATCACAACCATTTGCGCATTATCACCAACAGCCTGCGGGTGGCGCACATTCTCTATAAAAACCCGCGCTTTGAAGTGATGGTCCCCGGCGGCACGCTGCGCCCGCATAACGGCGGCATTATCGGCCCGGCGGCGACGGCGTTTGTGTCTGGCTTCCGGGCGGACTATCTCGTGACCAGCGTAGGGGCGATTGAGCACGACGGTGCGATGATGGAGTTTGACGTCAATGAAGCCAGCGTGGTGAAAACCATGATGGCTCACTCGCGCCATATTTTACTGGCAGCCGATCATACGAAATACAGCGCTTCCGCCGCCGTAGAAATTGGCAACGTGGCGCAGGCCACGGCGCTATTCACGGATGAGCTTCCCGGCTCGGCGCTGCAAAATCTCCTCAAATCCAGCAAAGTGGAAGTGGTCGAAGTCAGTTCAGGAGAAGAACAGCAGGCTGGCTGACCTTTTTTTGGCCCGATATCTCTCTTCGGGCCATTCCTTTCTTTAAGCTGAATCTCGCACATAGCCAAACCTTCTCTTTCCCGCTACAGTTATTTTTCCACGGCGAGCAGGAGATAAAAATGCTTTATATCTTTGATTTAGGAAATGTAATCGTCGATATCGATTTTAATCGCGTGCTGGGCGCATGGAGCGACTTTAGCCGTGTTCCGCTGGCGACGTTAAAGCAGAATTTCGCGATGGGCGAAACCTTTCATCAGCATGAGCGCGGTGAAATAAGTGACGAAGAATTCGCAGAGCGTTTCTGCCAGGACATGGGGCTGTCATTAAGCTATGAGCAGTTTTCGCACGGCTGGCAGGCGGTATTTGTCGCCATCCGCCCGGAAGTGATCGACATCATGCACAAACTGCGTGAGCAGGGGCACCGTGTGGTTGTCCTGTCGAATACTAACCGCCTGCACACCACGTTCTGGCCTGAAGAATACCCTGAAGTTAAGGCAGCGGCAGATAAAATCTATCTCTCGCAGGAGATGGGTATGCGCAAGCCCGAAGCGCGGATATATCAGGCCGTTTTGCAGGCAGAAGGTTTCACTGCCGCCGATGCCGTCTTTTTCGACGACAATGCCGATAATATAGAGGGAGCTAACCAGTTAGGTATCACGTCAATTCTGGTGACCGGAAAAGAGACGATACCCAACTACTTTGCGAAGCAGTTATGTTAAAAACCGTTCATCAAAAAGCCACGCATCATACGCGCCCGCTGAGAGCCTGGCTAAAACTGCTCTGGCACCGCATTGATGAGGACAACATGACCACGCTGGCGGGAAACCTCGCGTACGTGTCGTTGCTCTCATTAGTGCCGCTGGTGGCGGTGATCTTTGCGCTATTTTCCGCCTTTCCGATGTTTGCGGACGTCAGCCTGCAGCTTCGCCATTTCGTGTTTGCGAATTTCATTCCTGCCACCGGGGATGTTATCCAGAACTACATCGAGCAGTTCGTTGCCAACTCCAACAAGATGACGGCGGTGGGGGCATGCGGGCTGATTGTCACTGCGCTGCTGCTGATGTATGCCATTGATAGCGCACTGAACACAATCTGGCGGAGTAAAAAAGCGCGGCCAAAAGTCTACTCTTTTGCCGTGTACTGGATGATCCTCACGCTCGGCCCGCTGCTGGCCGGGGCGAGCCTTGCCATCAGCTCTTACCTTCTGTCATTGCGCTGGGCGAGTGATTTAAACGGCGTTATTGATAATGTGCTTCGCATCTTTCCGCTGATCCTGTCATGGCTTTCGTTCTGGCTGCTCTATAGCGTCGTACCGACCACGCGCGTACCAAACCGCGATGCGGTAGTGGGGGCGCTGGTGGCGGCCGTGCTTTTTGAGCTGGGTAAAAAAGGGTTTGCCCTTTACATCACCATGTTTCCGTCCTATCAGCTGATTTACGGCGTGCTGGCGGTGATCCCCATTTTGTTTGTCTGGGTCTACTGGACCTGGTGTATCGTCTTGCTTGGTGCCGAAATAACTGTCACTCTCGGCGTATACCGCGAACTTAAAAAAGCAGCAGCAGCTGAAAAACAACAAGAAGCAGACCAACCATGATTGCATTGATACAGCGCGTAACCCGTGCCAGCGTCACCGTGGAGGGAGAGGTGACGGGTGAAATTGGCCCAGGACTTTTGGTGTTGTTAGGTGTCGAAAAGGATGATGACGAACAAAAAGCTAACCGCTTATGCGAGCGGGTGCTGGGTTACCGCATTTTCAGCGATGCGGAAGGCAAGATGAACCTGAACGTCCAGCAGGCGGGCGGCAGCGTGCTGGTGGTGTCCCAGTTTACGCTGGCAGCGGATACCGAGCGCGGCATGCGCCCGAGTTTCTCGAAAGGCGCCGCGCCCGATCGTGCAGAAGCACTTTACGAATACTTTGTTGAGCGTTGTCGCCAGCAGGAAATGCATACGCAAACCGGACGATTCGCTGCAGATATGCAGGTTTCGCTGGTGAACGATGGCCCCGTCACATTCTGGCTCCAGGTATGAGCCAACTGGCGGCGTGGCCGCGGGTAACAAGAGAGAGTACAGCTATGTATCACCTTCGAGTACCGCAAACGGAAGAAGAGTTAGAAGCCTATTACCAGTTCCGCTGGGAAATGCTGCGCAAGCCATTACATCAACCGAAAGGCTCTGAGCGCGACGCCTGGGACGCAATGGCCCATCACCAGATGGTGATGGACGAGGAGGGCAATCTCGTCGCCGTCGGGCGTCTGTATATCAATGCCGATAACGAAGCATCTATTCGCTTTATGGCGGTTCACCCTTCCGTACAGGACAAAGGGCTGGGGACGCTAATGGCAATGACCCTGGAGTCCGTCGCCCGGCAGGAGGGCGTTAAGCGCGTCACCTGTAGCGCCCGCGAAGATGCCGTGGAGTTCTTTGCCAAACTCGGTTTTGTAAATCAGGGGGAAATCACCGCCCCGCAAACCACGCCGATTCGTCATTTTTTGATGATCAAACCCATTGCCACTCTGGACGACATTCTGCATCGCGCAGACTGGTGCGGTCAGTTACAGCAAGCCTGGTATGAACATATCCCTCTGAGTGAAAAGATGGGCGTGCGCATCCAGCAGTACACCGGGCAAAAATTCATTACCACCATGCCGGAAATCGGCAACCAGAACCCTCACCACACCCTGTTTGCTGGCAGCCTGTTTTCTCTGGCAACGCTCACCGGCTGGGGGCTGATCTGGCTGATGCTGCGCGAGCGCCATCTTGGCGGCACCATCATTCTGGCCGATGCCCATATCCGTTACAGCGCGCCGATCAGCGGCAAACCGAGCGCGGTGGCTGACCTTGGCGCACTGGGCGGCGACCTTGATCGTCTGGCGCGTGGCCGCAAAGCGCGCGTGCAGATGCAGGTTGAGCTGTTTGGTGATGAAACCCCGGGCGCGGTGTTTGAAGGAACTTACATCGTTCTCCCTGCGAAGCCGTATGGCGCGTATGAAGAGGGGGGAAATGAAGAGGAGTAGCGCAGTTAAAAGAGAGTTATCTTTTTAGAAGATAACTCTCATGTTGTATTAAAAATAAATCTATTGATGGCGTAATTGCCATCCAGATCGGCGTTCGAACCTTCATAGACGAGCGTATAGTTAATCCTTGTTGTCGTAATAAAAGATGTGTTGCCAATTGCATTTTTAATTCTCTACTTTTCAAATAAAACCCAAATTGTAATTAAGGAAAGCTAAATGGTGTTTAGCTATTGCATCAATTATTATTGCAACATTTATGTACAAATGACTCGTTATGAATTTATAATAAAATGAATAAATACTACAGCTTTGAACGAAACAAATCCGGGCTCGTAATTATATTATTATTGAGTTTTTTGCTTTTGGGTTGTTTTCTTGCCTATATCATTTGGGTGAGCATGATTTCAATGAGAACTGTTCTAATGAACTCTGTTCCAGAATGGTTAACGTATATAACGATAGGCTCTATTTTTGGTCTCATATTCTCCGGGAGAGCTACCTATTATAGACCTATTGGTAAAACATCAAATTATGTCATTGAACGTTTTTGGGTGGGGTTTAGTTGTGGCTTTATTCTTTCATTAGGGATTTATGATGTTTTCGTGTTTATGTCGAAGGGAAACGTTATTACATACGAAGCGGCTTATGAAATAACATATCCTGGCCCAAGAAAGGGGCGGTTTGGTCATTGTGAAGCAGGGTTGTGGTTTAAGGACTATAACACAAAGCGTTGGATTCAATTGTGTACAAATAAAAAAGCACTTCAAGCAGCGGGTGAACCAGGAGCAGATGCTGTAAGGGTTAGTGCTCATTCAAATGAAATAGGGTCTTATATAATTGATTACAACTTCATAAAATCCAAGAGTTAATTAAGAAACCACAACTCCATATATTCACTCTGAAATAATAAATCCACGTTAAATTAAAGGAGAGAAAAACATCTCTCAACGGGAAATGGTTGTCGAATGCAGGTTTTATTGATTGTATGCTGGTTAAAATCCGCGTGATGAAGGATTGCATTGTGATCCCCCCCAGAGCACCCGCGAGCTGTGGGGTTGTGCCGAAGGTTTAAGCGTCGTCCACTTCAATAAAAAGAAGATGCCCAGCCGATCAAGGGTTTTCTGATGGGGTTAACGATACCGGCGATATTCCGACGATCAGGCGTGATCGCTACGACTGCCTGATCCGCTGTGAAGATGACTAAATAGCAAAATTCCCCGCTTTAGAAGGCGGGGATTTTAGTCGCTGAGGATCACTTATCGGGGTCGGTGGGTAGCTTTTTACGAGCATTGTACTCGTCTATTTTGTTGAATATTAAACATCCCACTGCAATAAATATTCCTGCAACAACACTCATCTTGACGACTTTAATAACACCGGATAACGATAAATAAACCTCCCCAGTATAAATAACTGCCGTTACAATCCTGGTAACTACACCCAGTGCAAAAAAAGCGGTAGTCATATAGATAAAAATAAGAATAAATATATGAAGTGTCATTTTCTTTTTCATTGTTTTTTATCCTTGTTTTTATTAATTCTTTAACTGTATCATTGGATATTTCAAAGACAGAAGCAGAACCAATATCTCCTATCACACCGGAAAACGCCCCCACGTATGGCGCAATCAGCTTTGGAGCATACTTCCCAAAATAACCCCCGGCCAGCGACCCCGCAATGGCGCCACCCTGACCAGTTAAGCTGGGTCCATCAGTCATAAATGCACCACCCATATTAATAAGAGTGTTACCACCAATCTTATATCCTGGCGCCAGATAACCAGCACCTGCCGCTACGGCAGCGCTGTAGTAACTAAACTCACTGCCTGGCGACATACTCATGTATTGGAATAAAGAGTTAGCACCACCACCAATAACCGCACCGGTAACACCTTTTCCCACTGCGACTGTCGGGCCAAGATAAATGGCTCCAGCCATAAATACCCCATCCTGATAACCTTCCACTATCGCTTTAGTGATATTAGCCTCTTCAGGTAAATCCCCTTTCGACAGTTTATCCAGCCCCGCCTGTTTCTCTTCTGCTGATAGCCCGTTGTCCTCTGCATACTGATTCCAGGACGTTGCTGCCATGCCATAGTCCATCATCCCTTTCGGCAGACTCAGCGTGTTATTCTCCACCGTTGTCTTCCCGGACTGCGCCCCCGCAATGGCACTTGCCGTGCCGTCTCCCGCAACGCCGCCCGCTATCCCTGCGGCAAGAGTTGCCAGGGCGCTGATGGTCTGCTTTTCACTTTCGCTCAGCGCAGCAACATCCTTCCCGTACATCTCCAGCGCAATTCCGCCCGCCAGCTCCCCGACCGCCGCTCCAGCCGCACCCGCAAGCGCGTCTTTCCCCTGCATTGCCGCCAGCACCGCATTCGCCACCGCGTGGGCGGCGGCTTTTTCCATCCCGTCGTTCAGCCCGGAACGGTGGCCGATAATCTCCGCCACGTACGGTGCGGCGGCTCCGGCCAGTGCGGCGGTCATGTCACCGCCCGCCAGACCCTGAGCGGCAGCGGTAGCCGCCTGGATGGCGCGCTGCATGTCGCTGCCCGTGCCGTACTGTTCAATTGCCGTGCGTCCGGCCTGGTCGGCTATCTCCTGAGGGGTAGGGTTGCTCTTGCCTTCAGCCCTCAGCTTCTCCTCTGCGGCGCGGAGCGCTGCCGGGTCGTTCATGGCCTCCTGTTTCGCGATTTCACCCTGCGTGCGGGCGATATCCGCCACCTGGCTGCCGATTTCCCCGATGAGCTGCGCCTCCTCCATCCTGCGCTGCTCTTTCTCCTTATCGAAGATGGCGTCGATGCTGCCGTTTGCATTCGCCGTGTCGCGGCTCAGGTCCGCCACGTCCTGCGTCTGATGCTCCTTATCGCGAACCACCACCGTGCCGTTTTCAATGGCCGCACGCGTGGTGCCCTCTGCGCTGCCGCTGCTGTCCGCCCCGACCAGCAGGTTGCTAGAATGTATATATTCCTAATGCTGATACGCAGTAGGTGATAGTTAAAATTTTAAATCCCGGTCGTCAACATGTATACTTATTCATTTAAAAAAGCCTCGGCATATTTTTTAACATCAGCCATAATAATATCAACCTCTTTTTTAGATAGCGTGATATCTTCTATAAATGGTTTGTTAATATACTCCCATCTATTTCCATTGCCAGATCTATCTTCTACTAGGCGTTCTGTTACGCCCCCAATGATTCTCAATGATTTACCATCTGCGATAGCAAAAAAACGTCCGCCTGATTCACTGATGTTTGATGAAGTGATAATATAATCAAATGTTTGCTCCGGGTATTCGTCCTCTTGAGATGGTTCTGGATAGGCTAAATTTAGCAGTTCCTTAAAAGCATGTTCAGTAGATAAGGAGAATATATCCTCGTTTTGAGGATGTGATATCAGAGCACAGTCATTATCTGTAATCTCTAAGAGATCAGAAGACAACGTTGATGTTCTAATATTATGTGGGTATAAATTCCCATTAATTATTAGATGAAACAAACCATTCTTATAGGATTCTCCCCACTGAGGGATATAGTCCGTCCAAATGGCAAATCGATATGGGTTACCAAAAATCATATTTATCTCCATTTTCCTGGTAGGCCGAATTCTTTTTTTACACTGTTCGGTACATCGCTTTTTTTCATTGGAACGGTTTTGTCTCCTGTACTACCAGACCAATGCCATGTCCCATCATTTGTATTAGTAAATTGATGAACATTTCCTTCGGCATCCATTGCATACCGTTTTTTACCACCAACTATAGATACTCCAAATAGATCTATAGAATTTTTAGGTTCAGTCCCGGCATTGAAACTATAGCCTTGTTGCCCCGGAGTATGTTTAGGGTTGGACTGATAACTCAAACCATTTTTTGCTGAAGTTGCCGAGGGCGTTGGTAGCGGGCTACTTTTACCTGCTTTACTAATTCCACCAAATGCTGATGCCGCAGCGCTCGCGACTATTCCCGCCTGAACTTCATCCAGACCGTATTCTTTCTGGAGTGCTTCCGAGACTTTGTTGGTCGCGACAACCCCTTCCGCCTGCATTTGCTGCGCAAAAGTCGCCGTCAGATCGTAGACCATCTTGATCGGGATATCTTCACCCAGAGCACGATCTATTGCCTGTTTCACCGCCAGACTGTCAGTCAGTACATCACCGTATTTCTGCTGGCAGGTCGACGGGTGGGCTGCACAGTCACTTATCAGTTGCTTCTGCTGTGCCGTACTCAACTCTTCGTACTTTTTGATAATGCCGCTGCAGTCGCCACCGCTGGCCTGACAGGACTTCATTTCGGCGGACCAGGCATCTATATGCTTACTGCTCAGATAGTTATTCTCAACCACCGTCTTCCCGGACTGCGCCCCGGCGATGGCGGATGCCGTGCCGTCGCCCGCGACACCGCCCGCTATCCCTGCGGCAAGGGTTGCCAGTGCGCTGATGGTCTGCCTCTCCGTTTCACTCAGGTCGCTGAGGTCTTTATCATACATCTCCAGCGCAATACCACCTGCCAGCTCCCCGGCGGCGGCACCCGCTGCACCCGCAAGCGCGTCTTTCCCCTGCATCGCGGCCAGCACCGCATTCGCCACCGCGTGGGCGGCGGCTTTTTCCATCCCGTCGTCCAGCCCCATCCGGTGCCCGATAACCTCCGCCACGTACGGTGCGGCGGCTCCGGCCAGTGCGGCGGTCATGTCGCCGCCCGCCAGACCCTGAGCGGCAGCGGTAGCCGCCTGGATGGCGCGCTGCATGTCGCTGCCCGTGCCGTACTGTTCAATTGCCGTGCGTCCGGCCTGGTCGGCTATCTCCTGAGGGGTAGGGTTGCTCTTGCCTTCAGCCCTCAGCTTCTCCTCTGCGGCGCGGAGCGCTGCCGGGTCGTTCATGGCCTCCTGTTTCGCGATTTCACCCTGCGTGCGGGCGATATCCGCCACCTTGCTGCCGATTTCCCCGATAAGCTGCGCCTCCTCCATCCTGCGCTGCTCTTTCTCCTTATCGAAGATGGCGTCGATGCTGCCGTTGGCATTCGCCGTGTCGCGGCTCAGGTCCGCCACGTCCTGCGTCTGATGCTCCTTATCGCGAACCACCACCGTGCCGTTTTCAATGGCCGCACGCGTGGTGCCCTCCGCGCTGCCGCTGCTGTCCGCCCCGACCAGCAGGTTGCTCGCCATATTCCCGGCGAACTGCCCCGCGATGCTGCCGCCGGTGCTGCCCCCGGTGCTGATGCCCGCGCTCTGGTGCTCCACGTCGTATTCAGCGGTGTTATGGATATCCCGCCAGCCGAGCGTCCCGGTGTCGAGGCGGTTGTTATCCGCCGTGGCGGTGGAGGCGATAACCGCGCCGTCGAGCTGCGTGTGGCCGCCGACGTTGATGTCGAACCCGCCGGAGCCTGCGAAGATACCGCTCTGCTCCTTCACGGAGACGTAGTCGCTGTTCATGCTGTCGCGGCTGTAGTTAACGCTGGCCGAGCCGCTCATGGTGCCGAAGGTAAAGCTGCCGCCCGCGCTGGCGTTTTGCTGTTTGCTGTCGTAACGGTCGGTGTCCTGTTCACTGGTAATGGTCAGGTTACGCCCGATATCGGCCAGCACGCTCTCCCCGCTGACCTGCGCCCCGGTTAGATTCGCATCGCGGCCGCTGACGATTGTGAGCGTATCCCCTGCGTTAACCGTGGTTTCGGTGCGGGTGGTGCCGTTGCCGCGCTCGGTTCCTTTGCCGCTGTTCACGCTGGCGGAGACGGAGATGCCCGCGCCACCGGAGCCGTAGCCGATACCGACGCCCGCGCTGCCGCCGTGGCTCTCGTTTTGGCCGTCGAGCGTGGAGGTGTTCAGTGCGGAAATCAGGTTCACGTCCCGGCTGGCCTGTAGCCACAGGTCGTTCTGCGCATCAAGCTGGCTGCCGTGAACCAGCAGGTCGCCGTCGGTTGCCACCACGGTGAGGTTATTCCCGGCGGTGAGGCTGCTGCCTTTTGCGGTGGCCTGCGTGCTGGTCTGGGTGGATTTTGACGACTGGCTGCCGTAAGAGAGGCTGATGCCGACGGTGTTGTCGTTGCCCTTCTGGTTGCCGGTGGCCTGGTCGAGCATGACGGACTGCGCGCCCTGTCCGAGGGTCAGTGCGCCTTTCACCGCCTGCAGCGCGGCGAGGCGGTCGTTATCGGTCTCTCTGGCCTGCTTCAGGGTGTGGACGCTGCTGTCGAGAGCACCACCCGCCGCGCCGGAGAGCGCAAGGGTCAGGCCGGAAGATTTTTGCTCCACGGTGTGGGTCTGTGTGCCGCTCTCCGTGGCGGCGGTGATGCTGACGTTTTTCCCGGCGAGCGTCATGTCCTGCGCGGCAATCAGATCCGAACCGTGGACGCTCAGGTCATTGCCCGCGCTCAGCGTGACGCTGCCGTTCACGGAGCCAATGGTGCTGCCGCGATGGGTGGTGTCCTGCGCGGTGTCGGTGACCTTCAGACTCTGGCTGCCGTAGCTGACGCCGATGCCGCCCGTGCCGGAGAAGCCGGATTTTTTCTCCTGGCGCTGATGGCTCTCCTGGCTGTGCTCCTCCGCCGTGGTCACGGTCAGGCTGTTGCCTGCCGCCAGCCGGACATCGTTATCGCCCACGATATCGCTGCCCTGCACCCGCAGGTTATTGCCCGCCTGCAGGGTGACGCTGTCGCCGCTGAACAGGGCGCCCTGGGCGGTCTCGCGGTTCACCACATCGTGCGTGGTCACGGTTTTTTTCGACAACGCGCCGCTGCTGCCGGTGGACTGATGGTGCGACTCAAATGTGCTGCTGTCGGTGGCGGCGGTGACGGAGATGTCGCGTCCCGCGCTGACGGCGAGGCTGCTGTCCGCCTCCACTGTTGCGGCCTGCGTATTCACGTCGCGTCCGGCCATCATCAGGATATCGCCTCCGCTGGCCACCTCACTGCCAACCTGTTGAGTGGTGGACTGCTTCAGCCAGTTATTTTTATCCCACGTCAGGTTATCGCTGGCGGAGGTAGTGACGGTGGTGAGGTTCAGATCCCGCCCGGCACTGAGCACCGTCTGGCTTCCACTGCCGCTGTTAACGACCTGCGCGCCGGTCAGGGTGAGATCGCGCCCGGCGTTCAGCACCAGCTTACCGTCATCGCCCTGGACGTAGATCCCCGCCACGCGCTCTACGGTGGTGCGCTCAAAACTGTTTTTCCCGCTGCTGCTCTGTGCGCTGCGGGTGGTGGTGGTGAGGCTGATGTCGCGCCCGGCCGTGGCCAGCACGGCATTTTTGCCGGAAATCGTGCCGCCGGTGTTGTTGATGTCCGTGCGGGCGAACAGGCTGACGTCAGCCCCCTGTATCGTTCCTGCTTTGTTGGTGATGTTGTCGGCACTGAGCTGCACCGCGTCACGCCCGTGCAGGGTGCCGCTGTTGACCAGGTCGCGGTTCAGGTTCATCACCAGATTCTGGCCCCCCATCAGCGCGCCGGAGCCGTCGATGTCGCCAGGCTGTACGCGCACATACACCTGCGGCACCATCACCGTCTGCCAGCTGCCGTCGGCAAGCTGAACGCGGGTGTTGACCAGCCAGACCATGTCCTCCGTCAGCAGGCTCATCTGTTCGGCGGTGAGCGCCACGCCAGGGACAAGCTGATGCGTCTGCCCGAAAGCAATGCCCGCATCCATCAATGCCCTGAACTGGGTCTCATCGTCGCGGTAGTCGCCCAGGTAGCGGCCGCCGGTGAGCGCGATGATCTGCTCGCGTACCAGGCGCTGCTCGTAATAGCCGTCGCCAAGGCGCTTGTGCACGTTATCCGGATCCGTCATGAACGCATTCTGCATATAATCACTGCCGAGCCACGTCTTGTTGTTGGTGAAGCGTGGATCGGTTTCGATCAGGTAGTGCGCATTCGGATCGGGCAGGGTGTTAAACAGGCTGCTGTCCGGCAGACGGATGTCCGGCCCTGCGGCACGTACCACCACGCCCTGCGCATCGCTGGCGGGCGTTTCAATCCATTTGCCAGGCGCATTGCCGGAGGGCAGGGCAGCGGAACCCGGTGAGGTGGTGTCCACACCTACCGCCAGGCTACCCGTCCCGCTAAGCGTGGTATCTGTTTTGTGGGCGCTGGCGGGGGAAAGGGTCATGCCGCTGCCATCGGCCTGGCTGTTGCCTTCCATTTTGCCCGGCGACAGGGTGATCGACTGGATAACCACAGGCGGGGCGTAGTCCGAGGTGCTTTTTCCCTGCGAGTCGCCACCCTTTCTGGATTTACGGCTGTAGTGTGTGACCGAGCCTGCATCGGTGATCCATCGGCTGCCTTCCGGCATCACGTTATCCACCGAATCGGCGAAGATCCCGAGCGTTCCCCCCGCCACAATCTGGCTTTTATCGTTCAGAACCTGATTTGCCGTAATCAGCATATTGCCGCCGGCGAGGATTTTGCCCGGGTCACTTTCGGCAATCACCTCTTCTTCAATGGTGCGGGTGTAGGTGTACTCGTAAAAGTTGTCGTTGTTGGCCCCGGTATCGTCCGGGGTGTTGAGGTTAAGCAGGTGGTCGGCCGAGTTGTGGTCGACGAACACGCCGTCAGCATCCGCATCCCAGCGGGTGGGCGATCCCTTTTGCTGATACTCGTGGATCTGCTCCGTGGAGATGAGCGCCACTTCGGTGCTGAAATGGTCGTTGATGTTGTTGAGCTGGCCGACGGAGAGCGCCATGTCGCCCGCGGATTCAATGGTCGCGCTGTGGTTGTTGAGGGTTTGCGCCTGCCCGATGGCAAAGCCGTTGTCGTCCACGCGCCCGCCGATGGCCATCGCCCCGTCGCTGTAGATCAGCGCGTGGTCGCGGTTGTTGATTGTCTGTGCCCCGATGTCCACGCGCTGGCGTCCGGCGAGGGTCGCTGCCGTTCCGTCCTGGGCGAGGTTATTGAGCGTTGTCGCCTGAATCGACAGATGATCGCCGTAGATGCGGCCGGTACCCGCGTTCGTTAAGGTTTCGGCACGCAGCCACGTCTGGCTGCCGTCGATAAGACCGTAATTACTCAGGCTTGAGGAGAGGGTCAGGCAGGTCGCGCCGGCGGCAATCTCGCCGGACGCGGCGTTGAACAGGCTGGCGGCGCTGAGATCCAGTTTTGCACCCGCCAGCAGGTTACCGCTATTGGTCACGCCGCCCGGCGTGGTGAAGGTCATGCTGCCGTTGGCAATCACATCACCCGCGTTGTTAAAACTCTGCTGCGTGTGAATCGTCATATCGCCGAGCGACAGAAGCTGACCGTCTCCGGTTAGCGCGTCGGCTTCAAGCGTGACGTTCTCCCCGCCAATAACGACCCCGTCAGCGTTGAGAAGCCACAAAGCCGCGCCGCTCAGCGACAGCGCCCCCTCGGCGGACAGCTCACCCTGCGTGTTATCCAGGGTTCCGGCATTGGCGACCGATAACGTATTGCCTGCTCGCGTTGTTCCCAGAGCATTATCGAACTGCTGGCTGTTGATTTTCACATCCAGCCCTTCAATGCCCTTATCTTCAGCCTGCGTATTGCGATTGATCAGCGAGGCTGCGTTGAGCGTCACCGTTGCGCCACTGCGTATCAGGCCCAGCGTGTTGTCGATCGCCCCCGTTACGGCGTTCACCGCCAGTTCACCGAGAGACTGGATCTGCCCGTCCTGGTTATCAAGACGCTCGAGGTTGAGGGTCATCTCCTGCTCACCCACCAGACGCCCGCCGGAACGGTTATCCAGCGAGGTTGCCCGCAGCGTGATCTCCCCTTTTGCGCCCAGCGTGCCGTTCTGGTTGTTCAGCGCGGCGGTGGCGAGCTGCATTTCCGCCAGGCTGTAAATCGTCCCCTCGCGGTTATCCAGCTGCCAGCCGTGCGTATCAAGAACGAGCCCGCTTCCCTGAATGACCCCCTGACGGTTGTCGGTATCGCTGCGCGTGGCAAGCGTCAGCGTATCCAGTGCATACAGCGTCCCGGCGATGTTGCTAAAGCGCGCGGCGTCCAGCGTGGCCCGTTTTTCGGCGAGCAGTACGCCCGCATCATTTTGCAGATCGGTCGTGGTTATGCTCAGGTTTCCCTGGCTAACGATGCCGCCCTTGTCCCCGCTGTAGCGGTTGCTGATACCGTCAACGGCCAGCGTGAGATCCCCTCCGCTCTGGACCAGCCCGCTGCTGTCGTTATCCAGACGCTGTGCCGTGACGGCAAGATCGCCCTGGGCGACAATCATCCCTTTCTGGTTGTCTATCCGGGATGCGTCTATCCGCGCATCGCCGCCGGATACCAGCGTGCCTTGCGTATTCTCCAGCGACCCCACATGCAGATTCAGCGAACCTGTGGCGCTCAGGGTACCGTTGCGGTTGTCCACGTCCGCGGCCGTTACGACGGTTTCTTTCGCGCTGGCCAGCATGCCGTGCTGATTGCTGATGCTGCCGGCGTTGACGTTCAGGGTGCCGAAGCTGACGATGCCGCCGGTCGTCAGGGTCGTGTTGTTTGACAGGCGGTTCCCGTGAGTGTCGACGATCATGTCCGCCCCGGACTGAATTAACCCTTCGTCGTTGTTCAACCCGGCGCTGTCGAGCGTCAGGTTATCGTGGGCGGCTATTGTCCCGCCGACGTTAGCCAGCGCGTTGCGGCTGGTTAGCGCGACGCGGCCGTGTTCCGCGCTGATAAAGCCGCTGCTGTTGTTGAGAGTGTCGGCGCTCATGCTGATGCTGCCTGCTGCTGCCAGTTCACCCTCGCGGTTGTCCGTCAGGCCAGCCGTTTTTATCGTCAGGGCGCTGTCGGTATCGGCGGCAACGATCTGGCCTTTACGGTTATCCAGCGACGCGGCGTTGACGTTTACCGTGGCGTTGGCGGCAATCACGCCTTCGCGGTTATCGATGCCGTCCTGATGGTTCAGCGTCAGACCCCGCGTGCCGCTCTGGCTTATCTGGCCTTTATGATTTTGCAGGCGTTTTGCCGTGAGCGTGAGCTGGTCGGCGGCGAGCAGGCCGCTGCTGTTATCCAGCGTGCCGGTTGCCGTGACGCTGAGGGCGTCATTCGCGATGACTTCCGCACCGGCGGTGCTGAGGTCGCCTTGTCCGGCGTTAAGGGTAATGGTGTTGGCCTGCGTCACGCTGCCTGATGCATCCACCCCCTGTCCCGTGGACCTGATGTTGCCACCCGCCACATTCAGTCCATGCATCTCAAGTTTGCCGCTGGCGTTGAGCGTCAGATCGCCGTCGCGGCCTGTGGTGCCATCGGGCTGCACGCCTGCTGCCAGCGTGCCGGTGCTGGCAATCGTTTTGCCCGTCAGGCTGACGTTGCGCTGTGCAGCGAGGGAGCCGCTGTTTTGTATGGCGTCGGTGCCAGAAAGGGCGACGTCAGCGGAAGACCAGACCGTGCCGCTATTCTCAATACGCCCGTCGGCGGAGAGGGTGACTGTTCCGGCTTCTGCGCCAATATTGCCCGCGTTGCGCACGCCGACGCCTTTTTCCGTCCCGATCAGACGGATTTTCCCGGCGTACATGCCGCCGACCTGGGAGACATCCAGCGCCATGACGGGTTTTGCCGCACCGTTATCCGCAAGGGCGGTCACCTTTTCATGCGCCGCATCCACCGTGTTGCGCCCGGTAGTGACGCGTAAATCCTGCGCGTGAATCGCCGCATTCACCTGAACCGCCCGGGCGATGATATCGGTGTGCGCCTGCCCGGAGGTATCCAGCCCGTTGCCGTTCACGGTAATCTCACCGCGCTCCACCTGATACCCGGTTATCCGGCCATCCTGCATCTGCGCGGTACCGGTCGTCAGCGTGGCGCGCCCGGCGTTGATAAAGCCGCAGCCGTCACAGGTAATGCCCGACGGGCTGGCAATGATCACGTCGGCCTTTTGTCCAGCCACCTCAATGTAGCCGTTGAGCTGGCTCGGGTTGCGTGCGTTCACCTCGTTGAGGATGACTTTAGCCTCGCCTTTCGCCAGCCACGGGTTGGCTGTCACCATTCCGCCGAGTTCGGTTGAGGTATTTTTATGGGCGTTATTGAGGATGGCCCCGTCCCGGCCAACGTCGAACTGGCTGTAGGTGTTGCGGGACACGCCGCCTGCAGACGGGGTCTGGATATTCACCTGCGTCGTGCCGTTAGCGGTGCTGATCACGGTGGGCTGCTGTTTACCGGGTGCGGAGGCGTCCGCCACAATCCCGGCGGCCTGCACCGTGACGGCACCAGAGGCCAGCCACAGCGCAAGGCTGAGTGCGCCGACGCGGCAGACAAGACGCTGAAGCGCGTGCCCGATCCCGGAGGAAGACGATCCGCCCGAACAGCCGCGCGCCAGCTCGGAAACGACCATCAGCATGCCGCGGGCTTTATTAAAGACGATACGGTACAGACGTTTATTCATGGTGAAATCCTTTTTATTTTTGTCCGTGCAACGGGTGCGTGTGTTTCCAGTTCAGCAGCGCTTCGCGCGTGACCTGCCTGCCATAAAACGTTTTGATACGACGGCCTTTCTCATTGCCGCGATGCCACAGAAAGCGCGCAACGTGATGCGGAAAAATCTCCTCGCGTACCAGGCGAAACAGGGCTTCCGCGTGCCCAAAGGGGGCAATAAAATCGCGAAACCACATCCGATCGCCGTTACACCAGTCTTCTTCCGGCAGGACGACCGTCTCCTGGGTGAGATAGCGGCGTTCGGCTTCTTCGCTCATCCATGCCCAGCTCAGGAAAAAGATCGGGCGTCCTTTCTCCTCTATCAGCACGTACTGCTGGCGTTTAATGATGGGCAAGAGCACCACGGGCAGGACGTGCAGCGGCGCGTCACGGTGGTTGAGGGAATGCATCCAGAGCCAGACCGACGCGCCCAGCACTTCGGCTTCACTTAGCGCGACGTCCTCGAGCTGCGGACAATGAACCGTCAATTCGCCATAGCGCATACTCAGAAATCCATGTTGAGGTTGAAGCCGAAGGTTGCCGGGCTGGTTTTAAAACCGTCCGGGTGGGAGAACGGCACGCCCGCGAAGGCGTCGTATCCCACTTTCCAGAGCGCACCGCGCAAGCCCGCCGCGCCACCCGCAAGATGGTTGCCCGCCAGGTATTCCGTACCGTTGCCAGCGACCTCGCCATAGTCGGCAGCCAGATAGAGCTCGGTTCCGGCAAGCGGGGTCTGCCAGGAGAGATCGTTTCGAACCAGCCAGCCGCGATTGGCGTTGAGCGTGCGTTCACCGTCGAAGCCGCGCACCGTCCAGCGCCCGCCGATGGCGAACTGATCCTGTGAAGTGAGTGGCGTGTTGCTGGTCTGACGCTGCCAGGCCACGTCATAACGCAAGTGCTGCGTGCTGAGTGCGAACGGCAGGCTCAGGCGTGCGTTGGTGCGAAGAATTCGGCCCAGCGCCGTGGCTTCATCGAACGTTTCTTCGGGGGCTGGCTGGGCGCCAAACCATCGCGTGCCGCGCTGATAGTTGATGCCTGCATCAAGCGTTGCCGGGCCGATATAGTGGCGATGCTGAAGCCCGGCCTTCCAGGAGGAGACGTGGCGGCGTTGAACTTCCACTTCCGTGTCGTTGATGTAGTTTTTCGTTGTCCGGCTCTCCACGTCCCAGGTGAACGTGGTTTTTTGGGCGCTGCTGCGATGCAGAACCCGGCTGGCCTGCGCCACCAGACTCTGGCTTTTGCCGCTGTAACGAATGTCGCCGTTTAGCCCCGCCACGGTCTGGTGATAGTGGTAATCGCTGCCGGTAACGGAAAATGCCCACCAGCCCACGGGAACAGACCAGTGGGCGCTGAGGTTTTGGTTGCCTTTTTCCGGCCCGGTTTGCAGGTCATGGTTCATGGAAAACCAGAAGAGATCGCTCAGCGCCAGCGGGTTATCCAGCGACAGCGTTAGCCCACCCTGATAGCGGCCCGTTGACGACGAGCCAGAATCATCAAGCGACAGGCCAAGCCGCCAGAATTTGCTCTGCTGGCGGGTTATCACGATATCGCTCTCACCCGGCTGTTCAGCCGGAACGATATCCATCTCAACCTGGACGGTGGGCAGGCGCTGGAGGTTCTCCAGACCCTGCTCGATATCCCGCAGGTCGAGCAGATTACCGTCATGTGCCGGGAAGGCGCTGTAAAGCCATAACCCGCGACGGCTGTTATCGGTCAATGTGACGTGGCGTATTTTCCCCGGAATAACGGCCAGTGTTAAATGGCCGCTTTTTAAATCCTGAGCGGGAGCCAGCACGCGTGCGGTTGTCCAGCCGTGGGCGATCAGCCGGTTTTGCAGCAGGCTCATCACGTGGTTGATACCCCGTGCGCCGAGGCACTTCCCGACGGCCTGATTCGCGATGCGCTGCAGCGGTACCCAGTGCGGGAGGGCGTTATGCCCCGTCAGCGTCACGTCATGGATGGTGAAGCAGGGCGTTTCGGCGGCAAATTCGCCGCTTTCGTTACGTGTTGCCGGAGATTGCAGCCGAACGTTAGGCGCCTGGGGCGTCAGTTGGGTTTCCAGCGCCTGCTGACGCTGCTGTTGCAGGATAAACGGTTCATCACCCGGTGCGGCGCTGGCACCCGATGAAAGGCTGAGAACAGCACAGATAAAAAAGCCGGTGCGCTTCGTTGCGACTGGTCGAAATTCCCTTTTCAACATTTTCCCTTACAAAATGTAATGTTTTCTTGCAAGGGATCGTGACGAAGTCACAGCGACTTTTCTACGCGTAGCGGCTAAATAAAATCTGAAAGTGGGGGAAAGTACGAAAGCGGATTAAAGCGGGTATGACTGGCCGGGCAAGCTTGCGCCGCCCGGCACGGTTGCGGGAGATTACTCCCCTTCACCCGGGAACAGGAACGGGTTGATTGAGCTGCGGGCGAAGCCCTCCTGCTCCATTTTGGCATCCAGAATCAGCGAGGCGAGATCGTCGGCTACCGCTTCGACTTTCGGGTCTTTTTCCTGATACAGAATCTTCAGGTAGGTCCCACAGTCGCCGCAGCTTTCAGCTTTCACTGCCGCTTCTTCATTTTCCAGCGACCAGTAGTTGAGATCGCGGGTCTGCTCGCAGTTGCTGCACTTCACGCGCACGACGTGCCATTCGGTTTCGCACAGGTTGCAGTGCAGGTAGCGCAGCCCCTGGGTGGTGCCAATCTGTACCATGCTGGAGACCGGCATGGAACCGCACACCGGGCAGAACTGGCGCGCTTCACCGTACTCGGCGCGGGCTTTGCCGGGGATCAGGCTTGCCATCTGCGCCCAGTAGAGCGACAGTGCCGCCCAGATAAACGGCGCTTTATCACTGCTGACCTGCGAGAAGTCGGAAGCAAACAGCGCACTCGCCATCTCTTCCAGCTCCTGTTCGGACGCTTTTTCCAGGTTCTCAATGACCGCTAGCGCAGTACCGCTCATTTCGGGCTTCAGCTCGGCAATCAGCGAATGCAGCAGCTTGTGCCAGTGCTTGTCGCGCGGCAGGACGTGAATATCCAGCGGCGGCTTGCCCTGCTCATTGGCTTCTTTGATGCGCGCAGTCAGGTCCATTTGCAGTGGGTGGTCGTACAGCACCACTTCCTGCGCGTGGGCGACAAGCGCAGCAAAACGCAGAAAATCGCCCAGCGGGTTGTTCTCTGCCAGCTCGCGCAGACGCTCTGCGCGGCGGTTGTAGAGGTTCTTGAGTCTGGGGAATAACAACGGCGGAATATACTCCGCCGTACGTTTCTCGCTCGACCCCAGCTCATCTTGCGGGATTATGCGAATACTCATTCAGATGACTTTTCCTGTTTCTGGCGGACTTCACGGTACCAGCGCGGGTGATGTTTCTTCGCCCACGTACTGGTTACCCAGCCTTCCACCATCGCGGTAATGGTGCCTTTCACCCAGAGGGCGGCGTAAATATGCACCATGATAACCACAATTAGCGCCACTGCGGCAAATGAATGCAGCATCAGCGCGAATCGGATCACCGGGATTGAGAAAGCAGGCGCAAAATACGGACGCCAGATGATCACGCCGCTGACCAGCAACAGGACCAGGAAGATAATCGCCGCCCAGAATACGCATTTCTGACCGAAGTTATAACGCCCGGTATCACCTACTTCCTCGTTGACGACGATCTTACGAATATTCTTCGCCCAAAAGATATCATCCCGATTGATTAGGTTATGGTGCCAGTAGCGGAAAAACATGATGATGAACGACGCGAACATGATGACGCCAACAAACGGGTGCAGTATACGCGCCAGTTGTGGTGTCCCCATTATCTGCATCAGCCAGTTGAAGGAGGGGAAGAAGAACCCCAGCCCGCTTATCGCCGCCAGCATGAAGCAGAAGGCGGTGACCCAGTGGTTGATGCGTTCCGGCGCGGTGTAGCGCACGATGGTGTCACGTTTTCTCATTTGCGCACCTCGTCTTTCTCTTCATGCAGGTTGTCGTCTTCCTCTTCCGCACGGTTCGGACCGACGCCGACGTAGTGGAAGATGCTCGCTGCGAAGGTGGCAGCAAAACCTACCGCGGCCAGCGGTTTCCAGATGCCTTTCCAGAACTTAACGGTGGCGCTGATTTCCGGGTTCTCCGGCAGGCCGTGATACAGATTCGGCTTGTCGGCATGGTGCAGCACATACATCACATGCGTACCACCAACACCGGCCGGATCGTACAGGCCCGCATTGTCGTAACCACGGGTTTTCAGCTCGCCCACGCGCTCTGCCGCCAGCGTTTTCATATCCTCTTTAGAGCCAAAGTGGATAGCGCCGGTTGGGCAGGTCTTCACGCACGCGGGCTCCTGGCCGACAGTGACGCGGTCAACGCACAGCGTGCATTTGTAGACGCGGTTGTCTTCCGGGTTCAGGCGCGGTACGTCGAACGGACAGCCCGCAATGCAGTAGCCGCAGCCGATGCACTGCTCGGACTGGAAGTCGACGATGCCGTTGGCATACTGAATGATAGCCCCTTCTGACGGACATGCCTTCAGGCAGCCCGGATCCGCGCAGTGCATACAGCCATCTTTGCGGATAAGCCATTCCAGTTTGTCGTTCTGCTCCACTTCCGAGAAACGCATCACCGTCCAGGACTTGGCGGTCAGGTCCGCAGGGTTGTCGTACACCCCAACGTTGTGACCCACTTCGTCACGCAGATCGTTCCACTCAGAGCAGGCCACCTGACAGGCTTTACAGCCGATACAGGTGGTCACGTCGATAAGTTTCGCCACTTCCTGCTGGTGGTCCCGCGCCTGAGGCGCGGGCGTGAAACCGTTAGTCGCGGAACGACGGATAATGTCTTGAGATTGATAAGCCATAAGTCGTCTCCGTTACACCTTTTCCACGTTCACGAGGAAGGCCTTAAATTCCGGCGTCTGCGTGTTCGCATCACCGACGAACGGCGTCAGGGTGTTCGCAATGAACCCTTTTTTCGCCACGCCCTCATAGCCCCAGTGAATTGGGATACCGATGGTATCCACCTGCTGACCATGAACGTTCAGCGTGCGAATACGCTTGGTCACCACCGCCTTGGCTTTAATGTAGCCGCGGTTAGAGGAGACCTTCACGGTATCGCCATGAGCGATGCCGAGCTTGTTCGCCAGCTTCTCGCCGATCTCCACAAACTGCTCCGGCTGCGCGATGGCGTTAAGCAGCGCGTGCTTGGTCCAGTAGTGGAAGTGCTCGGTCAGACGATAGGTGGTGCCCACGTACGAGAACTTGTCTTTTTTACCCAGCGCTTCAAAGTCGCCCTTGAAGATACGCGCTGCCGGGTTAGAGACCACGTTCGGGTGCAGCGGGTTAGTGCCCAGCGGCGTCTCAAACGGCTCGTAGTGTTCCGGGAACGGCCCTTCTGCCATCTTATCAATGGCAAACAGACGTCCCATCCCTTCAGGCTGCATGATAAACGGTCCGACATCGCTGCCTGGTGCGGCAGTGCTGTAGTCCGGAATATCTACGCCGCCCCATTTCGCGCCGTCCCACTTCAGAAGCTGACGCTTCGGATCCCACGGGTTGCCCTGCGGGTCAGCGGAGGCACGGTTATAGAGGATGCGACGGTTAAGCGGCCACGCCCACGCCCAGCCCAGCGTATTGCCGAGGCCCGACGGGTCGGCGTTGTCGCGGTTGGCCATCTGGTTGCCTTTCGGCGTCCAGCTACCAGCGAAGATCCAACAGCCGCTTGACGTTGTACCGTCATCGCGCAGATGGGCGAAGGTACTGAGCTGATCGCCTTTCTTCGCCAGCACGGTGCCGGTGGCCGGGTCGATAACATCCGCCAGTGCCTTGCCGTTGCTCTCCATCGCCACTTCTTCCGGCGCAGGATTTTCAGGCGTCGAGTAGTTCCAGGTCATGTTCAACACCGGTTCCGGGTTCGCGCCACCTTCAGCCGCGTACATCTTGCGCAGGCGTAAGAAAATACCGGCCAGGATCTCGCCGTCGTTCATGGCGATGCCCGGGGCGTCCGCACCTTTCCAGTGCCACTGCAGCCAGCGGCCGGAGTTGACAATAGACCCGTTCTCTTCCGCGAAGCAGGTGGATGGCAGACGGAACACTTCGGTCTGAATCTTCGACGGATCGACGTCGTTCGATTCGCCGTGGTTCTGCCAGAAGGTCGAGGTTTCAGTATTGAGCGGGTCAATCGTCACCAGGAACTTCAGTTTCGACAGGGACTCAACAACCTTGTTCTTGTTCGGGAACGAGGCCACCGGGTTAAAGCCCTGGCAGATATAGCCGTTGACCTGGCCCTGATGCATCATCTCGAAGTACTGAAGCACGTCGTAGCCTTTGTCCCACTTCGGCAGCCAGTCAAAGCCCCAGCTGTTTTCCGCCGTCGCCTTGTCGCCGTAGAAGGCTTTCATCAGCGAGACGAAGAACTTCGGATAGTTGCCCCAGTAGTTCACCTGGCCTTCGAGCAGCGGTTTTGGCGTGCTGGCCGTCAGGTAGGTTTGCAGGTCGGTTTGTTTCTCGCTTGGCAGGTTCATATAACCTGTCAGGCTTTGAGACAGCAGGCCGAGGTCGGTCAGACCCTGAATGTTGGAGTGACCGCGCAGGGCGTTCACGCCGCCGCCTGCCATGCCCATGTTGCCGAGCAGGAGCTGAACCATCGCCATGGTACGGATGTTCTGCGCACCGATGGAGTGTTGCGTCCAGCCGAGGGCGTAGAGGAACGACGCGGTTTTATCTTTCGCGCTGGTTTCGGCGATCAGCTCGCAGACCTTCAGGAAGTCCGCCTTCGGCGTACCACAGATGTTTTCGACCACCTCCGGCGTGTAGCGGGAGACGTGCTCTTTCAGCAGGTTCCACACGCAGCGCGGGTGTTGCAGGGTGGTATCGCGTTTCGCAAAGCCTTTCTCATCCAGCTCGTAGTTCCAGCTGGTTTTGTCGTACTTGCGTTTTTCGGCGTCGTAACCGCTGAACAGGCCATCTTCGAAGTGGTAATCCTCACGCACGATCAGGCTGGCGTTGGTATAGGCTTCGGTGTATTCGCGGTTGTATTTTTCGTTGGTCATCAGGTACAGCAATACGCCTGACAGGAAAGTGATGTCAGTACCTGAACGAATAGGGGTGTAGAAATCCGCCACTGACGCTGTACGCGTGAAGCGGGGATCGATCACAATCAGTTTCGCACCGTTGTGGATTTTGGCTTCCATCGCCCAGCGGAACCCGACAGGGTGCGCTTCAGCGGCGTTACCGCCCATCACCACAATAAGGTTGGCGTTCTTGATGTCGACCCAGTGGTTGGTCATCGCACCGCGACCAAATGTTGGAGCAAGACTTGCTACCGTTGGTCCGTGTCAGACACGCGCCTGGTTGTCGACCGCGAGCATACCGAGTGCGCGCGTAAATTTCTGGGTTAAATAGCCGGTTTCATTACTGGACGCTGAAGCACACAGCATCCCGGTGGAGAGCCAGCGGTTGACCGTCACGCCGTCGGCGTTCTTCTCAATGAAGTTCGCATCACGGTCTTCTTTAATATGTTTAGCGATGCGGTCAAACGCCTCTTCCCAGCTGATTTGCTGCCATTTGTCGGAGCCAGGCGCACGATATTCAGGGAACTTCAGGCGGCTTTCAGAGTGGATAAAGTCCACCAGACCGGCCCCTTTCGGACACAGCGCGCCGCGGTTGACCGGGTGATCCGGGTCACCTTCGATATGGAAAATAGACGCTTTGGCGTTTTTAGCACCGTCGCCGAGGCTATACATTAACAGCCCGCAACCGACAGAGCAGTACGTACAGGTATTACGGGTTTCACGGGTGCGCAGCAGTTTATACTGCCGTGTTTCCGCCAGCGCGACGCCGGGCGCAAAGCCCAGTGCTGCTGCCGTTGTGCCTGCCATACCGCCAGCGCAGATCTTAAAGAACTGCCTTCTGCTGACCTGCATGGGTCACTCCTTGTTTCGACATTGCTTACATATGTAGTTTTGACTTCGCGGTTGAAGAATGACCGCAAAGGAAAAAATTTGCGTTAATCCCTCATTTCTCCGAGGGATATCATCAGAATACCACAATGTCGGTACACCTGTTCTAATGGCGTTAATACAAAGTGAACGTATTATCACCATGTTGATTATAAAGTGTGATACAGATCACACTATTGCTTCTGCATGTTAAAGCGGTGTAGCGCTGGCCGGGTTGCACCCCTTCTAAATGAGTAGGAGAATGATTGTCGAAAAGTTGATCCATACTATGCGTAAGGCCTGTTGTTTATGCTGCAATAGCAGGCTCACCTCCGTGGTTGTTCAGGAATACCGCTGTGTCTAAACAAAACCGTGCTACCCACTCGTCGCCACTGCCTGCAGGCATTGTGGAACTGTCGGTACGCAGACCGCCCCACATTACCCACGCCACGCCCGATTTGCTGGCGGAAGAAGTGCCTGTTGCGCTTGTTTACAACGGTATTTCGCATGTGGTGATGATGGCTTCGCCGAAAGATCTCGACCTGTTCGCCATTGGCTTTTCTCTCTCGGAAGGCATTATTGCGCATCCGCAGGAGATCTACGGGATGGACGTGGTGAAGGCGTGTAACGGTCTTGAAGTGCAAATCGAACTCTCCAGCCGTCGCTTTATGGGGTTGAAAGAGCGCCGCCGCGCGCTGGCCGGACGCACCGGCTGCGGCGTGTGTGGCGTTGAGCAGCTCAATGATATCGGCAAGCCCGTTGCGCCATTGCCGTTTATCCAGACCTTCAATCTGGCACACCTTGATCATGCGCTTGAGCATCTCAATGACGTACAGCCCATCGGCCAGTTGAGCGGTTGTACGCATGCGGCGGCGTGGGTGTTGCCGTCGGGCGATATTGCCGGAGGGCATGAAGACGTGGGCCGCCATGTCGCGCTGGATAAGCTGCTGGGACGCCGGGCGCGAGAAAGCGAGGTCTGGCAACAGGGCGCGGCGCTCGTTTCCAGCCGTGCAAGTTATGAGATGGTGCAAAAGTCCGCAATGTGCGGTGTGGAAATCCTGTTTGCGGTATCGGCGGCCACAACGCTGGCGGTGGAAGTGGCGGAGCGCTGCAACCTGACGCTGGTCGGGTTCTGCAAGCCGGGAAGGGCAACAATCTATACCCATCCACAGCGATTAATAGTTGATCAATAATTTTGAATGTTTCAGGCAAAACCTTCCGCTTTTAGTTGTTCAGGATGAGGTCTAGTATTTATCTCATCAAGGCACGGTGCCTTATCAAAACAACTTAACGAAAGGGTTTATATCATGAAAAGCATCAAAACTTTTGTCGCTGTAATCGCTCTGGCTGCTTCTTTCGGTTCTTTCGCTGCACAGACTGTGACCGCAACCGCCTCTACCATTGACGGGGCAGAAGCTAAAATCGCGGCGCAGGCTCAGGAAGCGGGTGCATCATCCTACAAAATTACCCAGGCATTCACGGGTAACCGCGTACACATGACTGCTGAACTGAATAAATAAGCCAGTCACACCGTCGAAAGAGCGCCCCCGGGGCGCTTTTTTTAGTTTATACCCGCCACGCGCAGTAGCGCCGTCACTACTGCCGCCGCGATGATCACCACAATCAATGGCATTTTTCGCCACGCCAGAAATACCGCAAACGCCACGCCCAGCACGCGCGCCATCCCGGCGAAATGTTCCCCTTCATAAAATGTGGACGCCAGCGCCACAGAAAACAGCAACACCGTTGCCGCATCTGACAGCAGCGCCTGAGATCGTTCAGAGAGTGCCAGTCGGTTGCCGAGTTTTGCTCCGCCGAGACGCATCAAATAGGTTCCCGCAGACAAAATGGCGATGCCGAGAATAAAAATCGTCATATTTTCCATTATTTCTTCCTCGCAGCGAGACCGAGTAAAGAGAGCAGCACCGGTAATCCCACCGGGGCAAACGGTACTGCAGCCAGGGATAGCACGGCACCGCTACAGGCGCGGATTAGCGTGGTACGGTTTTTAAACGCGGGAACCACTAATGCCAGCAGAATGGCCGGAAAGACCGCATCCAGCCCGATGGTTTCCGGGGCCGGGAGCAGCTTACCGACCATGGCACCCAGCAAGGCGCCCACCGGCCAGATAATTGCCACGCCTAAACCACATAACCAGTACGCCGCCTTACGCTGCTCGGGTGTTTTTTGCGACAGGCCAAACACCACGCTTTCGTCATTCATAATGTGGCAGCCCAACAGGCTAAGGCCGCGCTTGCCTACCAGTTCACGCACCGTCACGCCAAACGGCACATGGCGTGCGTTGACCAGCAAACCGGCTGCCGCCGCCGCCAGAGGGTTACCGCCGCTGGCCACAATGCCGATAAACATAAATTCCGATGCGCCCGCGAGGACGGTGAGCGAGAGAACAAACGGCACCCAAAGCGGGAAACCGTAGGCCATCGCCAGTGAGCCGTAAGACATCCCGACCACGCCGACCGCGAGGCAAACCAGGATGATTGCTTTTATCGTGTCGCCTTTAAGGCAGGAGAGATGATGCTTCATACAATTTTAGCCATATCGAACGTGTATCCATTATAATGAACGCAACAGAACTGTTTTTCAAGGCGAACGATTCGTTCGATTTATAGAACAAAAAGGGCCGTTATATGACGCAGCCAATTAGCGTAATCGCCAAAAGCCTGGTGCGAGAGCGCCTGCGAACCGGGCTTTCACTGGCGGAAATTGCCCGCCGTGCCGGGATCGCTAAATCCACGCTTTCCCAGCTGGAATCCGGCAACGGCAACCCCAGCCTGGAGACGCTGTGGTCGCTCTGCGTGGCGCTGGATATTCCCTTCGCCCGTTTGCTGGAGCCGCAGTTGCCGAGCACGCAGGTGATCCGCCGTGGTGAAGGAACGAAAGTGGTTGCCGGACAGGCAAACTATGAAGCCATACTGCTGGCGGCGTGCCCGCCAGGCGCGCGACGGGATGTCTATCTCCTGATGACCCAGCCGGGTGCAGACCGCATTTCTCAGCCGCATTCGCCTGGCTCGGTAGAACATATTATCGTCATGCAGGGAAGGGCCCTGGTCGGCCTGCTCGATGCGGCAGAAGAGCTCGCCGCCGGGGATTACATCTGTTACCCCGCCGACCAGCCGCACATTTTTAAGGCGCTGGAGCCAGACACGCATGCGTTGCTGGTGGCGGAACAAAATTAACGTAGATACGGAAAATCATGTCGCTTAAAGCCATTGCCAAAGAGCTGGGACTCTCCATTACGACCGTCAGCCGCGCCCTCAACGGCTATGACGACGTCTCTGCTGAGACGCGCGCCCGCGTGGAAGCCGAGGCTCAGCGCCGTGGTTACCGACCTAACACCTTCGCCCGCCGCCTGAAGATGGGCAAAATTGACGCGGTCGGGCTGGTGTTTCCCGTCCATCCTGTTCCGCTCAATAACAGCGTATTTATGGACATGGTCGGCGAAATTAGCCACGAACTGGCGCGACATGAAATCGACTTACTGCTCATTGCCGATGACGATCTGGCGGATAAGCACAGCTATATGCGCATGGTACAGAGCCGGCGCGTCGACGCGCTGATTGTGGCGCATACGCTGGATCGCGATCCGCGGCTTGAGCAGCTGCAGGCCGCCGGGTTCCCTTTCCTGGCGCTTGGGCGCAGCCAGCTGCCGCAGCCTTACGCGTGGTTTGATTTCGATAACTATGCCGGTACGTACAATGCTACCCGCTGGCTGATTGAGAAAGGCCATCAGCGTATTTCGCTGCTCGGCGAAAGCAATAATCAGGCATTTATCACCCAGCGCCGTCAGGGCTATCTGGACGCTCTGCGGGAAGCCGGGCTTTCCAGCGAATGGCTGCGCGCCATGCCGCCGTCGCGCCGCGTGGGATATGCCACCACGAAAGAACTGCTTGCCCTGCCGCAACCGCCCACGGCGATCATTACTGACTGCAACACCCACGGCGACGGGGCGGCGATGGCGCTTGAACAGCTGGGGCGTTTATCCGGCGACAACCCCGTGTCGCTGGTGGTCTACGACGGATTGCCGCAGGACAGTATCGTCGATACCGACGTGGCGTCGGTGATCCAGTCCACCCGTCAGGGTGTCGGAAAACAGATTGCCGACATGGTCCGCCGGCTTATTAACGGCGACGATATTGCGCAGCTTCAGGTGCTCTGGCAACCGGAATTCTCCCCCGGCCAGACGGCCTGAATATCTCCATTTTCTAAACCCGATCACAAATCCGAAACGTTTTGGTTTGTATCCGAAACGTTTCGGATCAAAACTCAAGGCATCCCATGACAGGAGATGTCTGATGCAAGATTCTATTTTACGACTTGAAAGCGCGACGGTAGATGTGGTGATAAAAACGCGCCCGTTCGCCGAAATTATTTACTGGGGGCCGCATCTTCAGTACTTTTCGCCGCAAAATGCTGAAACCCTTTCCCGGCCCGTTGCTAACGGCAGGCTGGATGTCGATTCTCCGGTTACGCTGATGGCTGAACTCGGGCACGGCCTGTTTGGCTCGCCGGGTATTGAGGGGCACCGAGAGGGGCTGGACGGTTCCCCGGTATTCAGAACTACGCGGGTACAGCAGGAATTAAACACCCTGACGATTACCGCTGAAGATGACTATGCGGGCCTACGTCTTATCAGCGAGCTGGTGCTGGACGACAGCGGCGTGCTGGTGGTTCGTCACGGTTTAACGAACCTGAAAGCACGTCCCTGGCAGGTTGACCGCTTTGCCGTCACGCTGCCGGTGGCCGAGCGCGCCCGGGAGGTGATGGCCTTCCACGGACGCTGGATCAGAGAGTTCCAGCCGCACCGCGTAAACCTTGAGCACGACAGCGTTGTGATTGAAAACCGCCGGGGTAAAACCTCCCACGAACACTTTCCTGCACTGATAGCCGGTACGCCATCGTTCAGCGAAATGCAGGGTGACGTCTGGGGCGTGCATCTGGGCTGGAGCGGGAACCATCGCCTGCGCGCGGAAGCGAAAACCGACGGTCGCCGTTATATTCAGGCCGAAGCGCTCTACCTGTCGGGGGAAATGGCGATAGAAGAGGGCGATACGCTCTGGACACCGCGCCTGTATGCCAGCTACTCCCCGCGGGGCCTGAACGGCATGAGCCAGTCTTTCCATCGCTACCTGCGCGACAACGTCATCCGCTTCCCGGAAAATAAACCGCGTCCGGTACACCTCAATACCTGGGAGGGGATCTACTTCAACCACGATCCGGATTACATCATGCGCATGGCCGACGAGGCCGCCACGCTGGGCGTGGAGCGCTTTATTATTGACGACGGCTGGTTCAAAGGCCGCAATGACGACCACGCCGCGCTGGGCGACTGGTATCTGGATGAGAAAAAATATCCGAATGGCCTGACGCCGGTGATTGACCACGTCAAACGGCTCGGCATGGAGTTTGGCATCTGGGTTGAGCCGGAGATGATCAACCCGGACTCCGATCTGTATCGCGCGCATCCTGACTGGGTGCTGGCGCTGCCGGGCTATGCCCAGGCGACCGGGCGTCATCAGCTGGTGCTCAACCTCAACATTCCGCAGGCTTTTGATTATCTTGTGGAACGCATGAGCTGGCTGCTGGGCGAGCATGCGATCGACTACGTGAAATGGGACATGAACCGCGAGCTGGTGCAGCCGGGACACAACGGTAAAGCCGCCGCCGACGCCCAGACCCGTCAGTTTTACCGGCTGCTGGACGTGCTGGGCGAGCGCTTCCCGCATATTGAATTCGAATCCTGCTCTTCCGGCGGCGGGCGCATTGATTACGAAGTGCTGAGCCGGAGCCATCGCTTCTGGGCGTCCGACAACAACGACGCACTGGAGCGCAGCACCATCCAGCGTGGCATGAGCTATTTTTTCCCGCCGGAGGTGATGGGGGCGCATATCGGTCATCATAAATGCCACGCCACCTTCCGCCAGCACAGCATTGAATTTCGCGGCCTGACGGCGCTGTTTGGCCATATGGGGCTGGAGCTGGATCCGCTCACCGTGGACGCGCAGGAGCGCGAGGGGTATCGACATTACGCCGCGCTGCACAAGCAGTGGCGAGAGGTGATCCACCACGGCACACAATGGCGGATTGATATGCCGGACGCCACCACGCTGGCGCAGGGGATTGTGAGCGAAGACAAGGCGCAGGGGCTATTTATGGTCAGCCAGCTCGCGATGCCGGATTACAGCCTGATGATGCCGCTGCGCATGCCGGGGCTGGAGGCCAGCGCGCAGTACCGCGTCGCGCTGCTCGATCACCCGAATATTCAAATTACGGGCGAAGGCGGGCACACCATGCGCAAGCTGCCGGCGTGGATGGAAACACCGCAAACGGTGAGCGGTGAGTGGCTGATGCAGGCGGGCATTGCGCTGCCGGTTCTCGATCCGGAAACCGCCATTCTGATTGGCGTGGAACGCGTGTAAAGGTGATGGGCCGGGAAACTGGCCCTCCGTTGAGGATAAAAATAATGAATACAACAACCTGTACCCACAAAGACAACCCAAATTTCTGGATCTTCGGGCTGTTCTTCTTTCTCTACTTCTTCATCATGGCCACCTGCTTTCCGTTCCTGCCGATCTGGCTGTCGGATATCATCGGCCTGAATAAAACCCATACCGGGATTGTTTTCTCCTGCATCTCGCTGTCGGCCATTGCGTTCCAGCCGGTGCTGGGGGTGATTTCGGACAAGCTGGGGCTGAAAAAACACCTGCTGTGGATAATCTCGGTGCTGTTATTCCTGTTCGCACCGTTCTTCCTGTACGTCTTCGCGCCCCTGCTGAAAACCAGTATCTGGCTGGGGGCGTTGAGCGGCGGGTTGTATATCGGTTTTGTCTTCTCGGCGGGATCGGGCGCAATCGAGGCCTACATCGAACGCGTGAGCCGCAACAGCTTCTTCGAATACGGCAAGGCGCGCATGTTCGGCTGTCTCGGCTGGGGGCTATGCGCGTCTACGGGCGGCATCCTGTTCGGCATCGATCCGTCGTATGTATTCTGGATGGGATCAGGGGCCGCATTGCTGTTGATGCTGCTGCTGGTGGTCGCGAAGCCGAAGCCCAACCAGACGGCGCAGGTGATGAACGCCCTGGGAGCCAACCAGCCGCAGATCACTGCCAGAACCGTCTTTAAGCTGTTCCGCCAGCGCAGAATGTGGATGTTCATTCTGTACGTGATTGGCGTTGCCTGCGTGTATGACGTTTTCGATCAGCAGTTTGCCACCTTCTTTAAAACCTTCTTCGCCACGCCGCAGGAAGGCACTCGCGCCTTTGGCTTTGCCACCACGGCGGGGGAAATCTGTAACGCCATCATCATGTTCTGCTCGCCGTGGATCATTAACCGTATCGGCGCGAAAAATACGCTGCTGATCGCCGGGGTGATAATGGCGACGCGTATTATCGGCTCGTCGTTCGCCACCACCGCCGTGGAGGTGATTGCCCTGAAGATGCTGCACGCGCTGGAAGTCCCGTTCCTGCTGGTGGGCGCCTTTAAGTACATCACCGGGGTGTTTGATACCCGACTGTCGGCGACTATCTATCTGATCGGCTTCCAGTTTGCCAAACAGTCGGCGGCGATTTTCCTTTCTGCCTTTGCCGGAAATATGTATGACCGGATCGGTTTCCAGGAGACGTATTTGATGCTGGGCTGTTTCGTGCTGGCAATTACGGTGGTGTCGGCGTTTACGTTGAGCAGCAGGCAGGAGATTGCTGCCGCCTCGGGGGCAGCAGCGTTAACACATCAGTCCAGGTAAAACACTTCGGTAAGCTCCGTACTCACCGGGCTGTTATCCGGGTTTGACGGCATAACGTCGACCATATGTTCCCACCAGCGCTGGCAAACGTCGGTATTCGCTACCGCGCGCCAGCGCTCCTCCGATTCAATCTCCACGGTCGCAAACAGCAGGTTGCGTGCTTTGTCGAGATAAATGGCGTAGCGGTGCGCGCCGTGGTCTTTCAGCACCGCTTCAAGCTCGGGCCATATGGGGTTATGGCGACGCGCATACTCCTCGTGCGCGTCCGGGTTTACCTGCATCACAAACGCTTTGCGGATCATCATGCCTCCATTCGCTTTCGCGGACGGCTATGGGTACAAATCCAGTGCCGACTGCATCGGCGTAACGCCAAAGCGTTTACCGAGTGCAATCAGCTCTTCCCGGGTAATGGTCTGCTTCATACCGCCCATGGAATAGACCTTCACCAGCACTTCAGCTGATTTTTCAGCGGTATCGATCAGGCCGAAAGTTTCATCCAGCGTCGGGCCGCTGCCGAAAACGCCGTGGAACGGCCACAGCACCAGAGAATGCTTTTGCATCTCTTTGGCGGTTGCCTGGCCGATCTCGTCGGTACCGGGCACCATCCACGGCAGAATGCCGACGCCGTCCGGGAAGACCACCAGGCACTCGGTGCTGCCTTCCCACAGCTTGCGGATGATGAGATCGGCGTTGTTTTCCAGCACGTAGGTCAGGGCAATCAGATTGGTGGCGTGGCAGTGCATGATGACGCGGTCTTTACCGTGGGTCGCCTTGATGCGCTGGCAGTGCGAGAGGAAGTGCGCTGGCAGTTCAGAGGTGGGTACTGCCTCGTCCGTGAGCCCCCAAAGAATGTGGTAGCCCGCGCCGTCGCTGTCCACCCTCACGACGCCGAGATTGGCCTGCGGGTCGAGCTGGACGTTGCGAAAGAACTTGCCGGATCCGGTGACGATAAACGGCGTGTTAGCGAGCAGCGGCATCGGCTGGCTCAGGGCGATATAGCGCGGTTTTTGGTGGAAATCAGCGGCGTACGGCTCGATGTCGGCATCGTCCAGGCGCAGCGTCAGGTTGCCGCCGTTACGCTCATCCCACCCTTTCAACCAGGCGTCAGAGGTGGCTTTAATCATGCCCTGGACGAACCAGGAATGGGTGATGGTCTGCATACTGTGGTTCCTTTGAAAATGCCGGGTGGCGCTATGCTTACCCGGCCTACTTATACTGCGGGGAGGGTTGAATCACCCGCGTGTGCTCAACACGTCTTTCTCATACGCCCGCACGTTCTCCAGCCACTGACTGCCTGTTGGTACGTCGTTGCGCTGACAGTACATTTCCCACACGGCCTGCCACGGCAGCGATTTCTGCTCTTCCAGCAGCGCCAGGCGGGCCGTGTAGTCACCTTCCTGCTCCAGCTGTTTCAGTGCTTCAGTGGGCTCCAGCAGGGCACGAAGCAGCGCTTTCTTCATGTTGCGGGTGCCGATAACCCACGCTGCGATTCGGTTGATGGAGGCGTCAAAGAAGTCGAGGCCAATATGAACGCGGTCGAACAGGTCGTGGCGAACGATCTCGCTGGCAATGGCCTGCGTTTCGTCATCCAGCAACACCACATGGTCGCTGTCCCAGCGCACCGGACGGCTGACGTGCAGCAGCAGGCGCGGCACGTAGAGCATGGCGGCAGAAATTTTGTCGGAGATGACCTCCGTCGGGTGGAAGTGCCCGGCATCCAGACACAGGGCAGTCTGGCGGCTGGTGGCGTAACCCATATAGAACTCGTTCGAGCCGACGGTATAACTCTCCGCGCCAATGCCGAACAGCTTGCTCTCCACGGCATCAATATGGTGCGCCGGGTTAAGCTTCTCGCTAATGGCTTCATCCAGTGCAGCCAGCAGGCGCTGGCGCGGGGCGAGGCGGTCAATGGTGACGTCCTTCATGCCGTCCGGGATCCAGATATTCATCACCGACGGGGTACCAAGCTGTTCACCAAACCAGGCTGAAACGCGGCGGCAGGCCTTAACGTGGTCGATCCAGAACTGACGGATCTCGTGACTGGGATGGGCGAGGGTAAAGCCGTCAGCGCTGAGCGGGTGCGAGAAGCAGGACGGGTTGAAGTCCAGGCCCAGACCGTTGGCTTTTGCCCACGCCACCCAGTTTTTAAAGTGTTTCGGCTGGATTTCATTACGCGCGACCGGTTCGTCGGATTCCAGATAAATCGCGTGCAGGTTCAGGCGCTTCGGACCGGGTATCAGGCTGAGCGCCAGCGTCAGATCGGCGCGCAGTTCGGTGGCGTTGCGCGCTTTCCCGGGATAGTTACCGGTTGCCTGAATACCCCCCGTCAGGGAACCGCCTGGGTTTTCGAAGCCGGCGACGTCATCGCCCTGCCAGCAATGCATGGAGACCGGCAGACGGTCGAGCTGACGCAGTGCCGCTTCGACATCCACGCCGACGGCGGCGAAACGCTGTTTAGCCAGGTTCCAGGCTTGTTCAAGTTGAGTGGTCATGCGCAAAGCTCCTTAGTCAGTCGGTTTTGCTGAAACTGCGCCCGGTAGCGGGCAATTTCATGGCAGGGATCGGGAAGGAACGTGGTCAGGCTGCCGCTGGCGGTGACTACCGAGCGGAAATCGTCCACGCTGGCCAGTTCGTCAAGGGTCATCAGCTGAATGCCGATATTGCCGAGCGTGGAGGCCTCGACCGGGCCCGCCACCACGGTGATGCCGCAGGCATCGGCACAAAGCTGGTTTAACAGCGCGTTCTGGCAACCGCCGCCAACAATATGCAGCGTGTCGAACGGTCTGCCGCGAAGGCTGGCCAGCTCGCTCAGCACATCCGCATAAAGCAGGGCAAGGCTGTCAAAAATACAGCGCGCCAGTTCGGCCGGGCTTGATGGTACAGGCTGTCCGGCCTCGCGGCAGGCGGCCTGGATCTCGGTGCTCATGTGCGCCGGATTGATAAAGCGATCGTCATTGGGATGAATCAGGAACGTACAGGCTTTGCGCTTTTCGGTGTCGGCGATAAGCCCGGGCAGATCGGTAATTTTCTGCTCCTTAAGCACCCGCTGGAGCAGCCACAACCCCATAATGTTCTTTAACACCCGATAGCGCCCTTCGGCCCCGCCTTCGTTGGTGATATTTGCGGCCATTGCCTCCTCGCTGACGTAAGGCGTTTTGCTTTCAAAGCCCATCAGCGACCAGGTGCCGGAAGAGAGATAGGCGGCATCTTTACCGCAAAGCGGTGAGGCAATAACCGCGCTGGCGGTATCGTGGCTCGCCACGGCAACGACCGGGATCGCATTCCCCTGCGGACACACCCACTGGCCGATGACGTTGCCGGGATGGGTCGGCGTACCGAACCACGCCGGGGATGCGCCCGTCCAGGCCAGCAGGTGCTCATCCCAGTTATCCGAGTTGATGTTGACCAGCTGGGTGGTGGTGGCGTTGGTATATTCCCAGTTCATGTTGCCGGTCAGGCGATAGCTCAGGTAGTCCGGGATCAGCAGCACATGGGCAACGTCTGCTGCCAGCCCTGGCTGCTGCTCGACCAGCGCGCGCAGCTGATAAAGCGTGTTAAACGGCAGAAACTGTATGCCGCTGCGCCCGTAGATATCATCCTTACCGAGCCGGGCGATGGCGTGCGCCATCAGGCCATCCGTGCGGCTGTCGCGGTAGGAGACGGGCAGGCCAACGCGAGCGCCGCTGCTGTCCAGCAAGACATAATCGACGCCCCAGGTATCTATGCCGATGCTGTCGATGAGGATCCCGCTATCGCAGACTTTTTTGAGCCCGGTACGGATCTCCGTCTCAAGTTCATCAATGTTCCAGGTATCAAAGCCGTCCTGTTTTTGCAGGCAGTTCGCAAAACGATGCATCTCGCGAAGGGAAAGGGTGTGCTGGTCGCAGTCCCAGGTGGCGAGCATTACACGGCCGCTGGATGCGCCTAAATCCACAGCGACACAATGGCGAAAGGTCATGGTCGGATCCTTTTTGAAATCATTAGCGCTGAGTGTAAAAAAGGGGCGAAAAGACCACCTTCTCGCCACTGACAGTCCGCAACCCGTGCTGGCAAGAAAGCAAAGATGAACGTGAGGGGGTTCACACTTTTCCGCGAAGGCGCGCCGTTCAGCCACTGTGACGTTGACCGCAATTCCGGATCTTTCCCGCTTATTCTTGAAAAACAGGCAGGTTTTGCGGCGTTTGCTGTCGAAAATTTAAGGTGAGGGTGAGAGGCCTTATTTACTATTTTGAGAACATTTCTCATTGGTGGGGGGCGTTATGACCGTACTGCACAGCGTGGACTTTTTTCCGGCGGATGGCTCGCCTGTGGCGATAGAGCCGCGGCTGCCGCAGGCGGCTTTCCCGGAGCATCATCATGATTTTCATGAAATCGTGATTGTTGAGCATGGCACGGGCATCCATGTCTTTAACGGTCAGCCCTACACCATCAGCGGCGGCACAGTCTGCTTTGTGCGCGACCACGATCGGCATCTGTATGAGCATACCGACAACCTGTGCCTGACGAACGTGCTCTATCGATCCCCGGACGCGTTCCAGTTTCTCGCGGGGCTTCATCAGCTACTGCCGCAGGAGAAGGAAGGACATTATCCGTCGCACTGGCGCGTGAATCAGGCCACGCTGCAGCAGGTTCGCCAGATTTTGCTCCAGATGGAGCAGAGTCAGGACGGACAGGAGATGCATGCGCTCGCCACGCGCGAGATGTTGTTTATGCAGCTGCTGGTGGCGTTGCGCCGCAGTAACCCGGTGGAGGGGGAGAGCAGCGAAGCCCGCCTGAACCAGCTGATGGCCTGGCTGGAGGAACATTTTGCCGAGGATATCTGCTGGGAAATGCTGGCGAGTCATTTTTCACTCTCCCTGCGCACCCTGCACCGCCAGCTTAAGCAGCGAACCGGGCAGACGCCCCAGCGTTACCTTAACCGACTGCGGCTGATAAAAGCGCGCCACCTGCTTCGCCACAGTGATGAAAGCGTCACGGATATCGCTTATCGCTGCGGTTTCGGCGACAGTAACCACTTTTCGACGCTGTTTCGTCGGGAGTTCAGCTGGTCTCCGCGTGATATTCGCCAGGGGAGGGACACCTCACTACAGTAACGCGAGCCCAGTCAACGTTTTGCTGCCGTAAAGCGGGTAATAATGTCAGGTTTTCGCCGTTGAGGTGGTGATGTGGCCGCACCGTTAATTCTTCGCAAAGATGACTTTTTTGCCTCCGCTGAACAAGCTGTTGCGGTGGCGGATCGCTATCCGCAAAACGTCTTTGCTGAACACACGCACGAATTTTATGAGCTGGTGCTGGTGTGGCGCGGCAACGGTCTGCACATTCTCAACGATCGGCCTTACCGCATTACCCGGGGGGATCTGTTTTACATTCGTGCCGAAGATAAACACGCCTACGCCTCGGTGAATGACCTGGTTTTACAGAACGTTATCTACTGCCCCGATCGGCTCAGCCTTAACGTTGACTGGGCAGCATGCATTCCCGGCTTCAACGGTGCGAAAGGCTCGCCGCACTGGCGTTTAAGCAGCAGCGGCATGACTGCCATCCGTCAGGCCATTTCCCTCCTTGAACAGGAGAGCTATAAAACCGATCCGCTGGCTAACCCGATGGCGGAGATCCTCTTCGCACAGCTGGTGATGATGCTTAAACGGCATCGCTACGAGACGGATAACCCCTCCGCCACGCAGCAGGAGACCCTGCTCGATAAGCTGATTGCCACGCTGGCGGCCAGCCTGAATAAAAGCTTTGTTCTGGAAAAGTTCTGCGAGCAGGAGCAGTGCAGCGAACGTGCCCTGCGTCAGCAGTTCCGTACCCAGACGGGCATGACGGTAAATCACTATTTGCGCCAGCTGCGCATTTGCCACGCCCAGTATTTGCTCCAGCATACAGAGTTCATGGTCAGTGACGTGGCAATGCGCTGCGGCTTTGAGGACAGTAACTACTTTTCGGTGGTCTTTAATCGCGAGGTAGGGATGACGCCGGTGCAATGGCGTCATCACAGTCGCAGGGCGGCGTAATCAGTTCGCCATACCGAGGCCGACAATGTTGGCCGCAATGATAATCACCACGCAGCCCAGGCTCAGAACGCCCACCGGTCGGCGTCCGGCATTGTTCCACTCCCTCAAGATGAGACCCACCAGTCCGCCGCACAGCACGTAGAAGCTCATGTGTAGCATCCAGCTCATATAGTCATATTGTGCCGGGATGCTGGCGTGTCCCCAGGCGTAGAAAAAGAACTGCAGGTACCACATCAGTCCGCCGAGCGCCGAAAGCAGTACGTTGGTGATGATGACCCGTTTTGCCAGTGAGAAGTCGGCTTTTAGCGACAAACTCTCAACTTTTGCCAGACGAATTACGCAATAGCCGAGGTTAACCAGTGCGCCGCCGCCCATGATCACCACGTAGCTGGGCAGCGCCACGTACAGCGGGTCGACGCCCAGCGCGGCGGCCGCCTCGTGCATCGGTTTGGCGGCGTTCATGGCAAACGACATTCCGGCGGAGAAGATGCCGCACATTACCGCCAGCAGCAGACCCTTTTTCAGGTTAAAGTCCTCGGCTTTAATGCCCATCTTGCGCTCTTTCAACTGGCCCGCGCGGGTCACTATTCCGACGCCAATAACCGCTACCAGCACGCCCAGCAGCGTCATTCTGCCGCCTTCGGTATTCAGTAACACGTCGAGGTTACCGTTGAGGATGGGCGTCATCAGAGTGCCGACAATCAGCGTGATGCCAATCGCGATGCCGATCCCCATCGACATGCCGAGATAGCGCATGGTGAGGCCATAGTTAATATTGCCGATGCCCCACATGGCACCAAACAGAAACACTGGCAGCAGAGTGGAGGCGTTAAAAGAGGAGAAGTAGCCCCAGAAATCCGGGAGTAGCATGGCGCTGATGGCCCAGGGAAGCAGGATCCAGGAGACCACACCGCCAACCGACCACATGGTTTCCCATGACCACTGCCTGACTTTTTTAAACGGAGCATAGAAGCAGGCTGCACTGGCCGCACCTATCAAATGCCAGAAAATACCCATCGTAATCGCATGATTCATGTTTACGTCCTCATCGTTTTTATCGGTCAATGGCATCCCACCGACCCGATGAGTGTAAAAATTAAGCAGAACGACCACCTTCGGGAGGCTGCCGCACTTTGGTTTTAAATGGCAATCAACGCGTTAAGCGCGTGAGCAGATTCACATTTTCACGCTTCATCAGAAAAGGAATGACCTTACAAAAACTACGGCATTGATAATCATTTTCAATATCATTTAATTAACTATAATGAACCAACTGCTTACGCGGCATTAACAGCTGTGCCGCCCGACAATAATGGAGAGGATTATGAGTTATACACTGCCATCCCTGCCGTATGCCTACGACGCACTGGAACCGCATTTCGACAAGCAGACGATGGAAATCCATCACACTAAACACCACCAGACCTATGTGAACAACGCGAATGCTGCGCTGGAAAGCCTGCCAGAGTTCGCTAACCTGTCTGCTGAAGAACTGATCACTAAACTGGACCAGCTGCCAGCGGACAAGAAAACCGTTCTGCGTAACAACGCGGGCGGCCACGCTAACCACAGCCTGTTCTGGAAAGGCCTGAAAACCGGTACCACCCTGCAGGGCGACCTGAAAGCGGCTATCGAGCGTGACTTCGGCTCCGTTGACAACTTCAAAGCGGAATTCGAAAAAGCCGCTGCAACCCGTTTCGGCTCTGGCTGGGCGTGGCTGGTTCTGAAAGGTGACAAACTGGCGGTGGTTTCCACTGCTAACCAGGACTCCCCGCTGATGGGTGAAGCGATCTCTGGCGCATCCGGCTTCCCGATCCTGGGTCTGGACGTGTGGGAACACGCTTACTACCTGAAGTTCCAGAACCGTCGCCCTGACTACATCAAAGCGTTCTGGGATGTGGTGAACTGGGACGAAGCAGCAGCGCGTTTCGCCGCTAAAAAATAAGGTTGCATTGACGCCTGTGAGAAGCGAGTCTGATGACTCGCTTTTTTTGTATCTGCGTAATGGAGGCAGCGATGCATTACCCGGTGAATGTGTTTACAGGCAAGGTAAGGGAGTACGACGGCAGCCGCCCGAGCGCCATCGCGAAAGTGCAGGTTGACGGTGAACTGACCTTAACCGACCTTGGGCTGGCAGGCGATGAGCAGGCCGAAAAGAAAATCCACGGCGGGCCGGATCGCGCGCTGTGTCACTATCCTCGCGAGCACTATCAGCACTGGAAAACCGAATTTCCTGACCAGGCGGACCTCTTCGTCGCGCCTGCATTTGGTGAGAATCTCTCGACGGAAGGGCTGACGGAAAAGAACGTGTTTATCGGCGATATTTATCGCTGGGGCGACGCCCTGATTCAGGTGACGCAGCCTCGCTCGCCGTGCTTCAAGCTCAACTACCACTTCGGCATTCAGGATATGTCGGCCCAGCTGCAAAGCGCGGGTAAAACCGGCTGGCTGTACCGTGTGGTGCTGGCCGGGCAGGTTTCGGCGGATGCGCCGCTTGAGCTGGCTTCGCGCCTGAGCGACGTGTCGGTGTATGACGCCTGCGCCATCGCCTGGCATATGCCGTTTGATGATGAACAATATCATCGGTTGCTGTCTGCGGCGGGGTTATCGACCAGCTGGACCAGAACAATGCAGAAGCGGCGGTTAAGCAACAAGATCGAAGATAATTCGCGGAGATTGTGGGGAAAATAGTGCTCCGCAGAAAGTAGGCCGGGTAAGGCGAAGCCGCCACCCGGCACATACAGTTATGAACGCTTATACAACGGCAGCCACAGCGTTAACCGCAACCCGCCCAGCGGGCTGTCGTCAGCTTTCACCCAGCCGCGATGCTGTTGCATGGCGGTTTCAACAATTGCCAGACCCAAACCTGTACCGCCGGATTCACGGTCGCGCGCTTCGTCAGTACGGTAGAACGGACGGAAAATCTGCTCCCGATCTTCAGGGCTGACGCCAGGACCGTCGTCATCCACGATAACGGTGATCCCGTCTTTATCTACCGAGAACGCCACCTCAATCTTGGTATGCGAGTAGCGCAGAGCGTTACGCACAATATTCTCCAGCGCGCTTTCCAGCGTGTTGGGGTTGCCGTACAGCGGCCATGGACCCGGCGGGAAGTTGACGGTGAACGATTTGCCCATCTGTTCCGCTTCGAACGCCGCGTTGTCCAGCACCTCATGCCACAGGTGATTGGCTTTCACCGTTTCGCTGACCAGCGCGTTTTTCTGCTGGTTGCGTGACATCACCAGCAGGTCATTAATCATGCTGTCCAGGCGGTGAGCTTCCGTTTCAATACGTTCCAGCTCTTTACTTTCCCCACTGCGGCGGCGCAACAGCGCGGTGCCAAGCTGCAAACGCGTAAGCGGGGTGCGCAGCTCGTGCGAGATGTCCGATAGCAGACGCTGCTGTGCGGTCATCATTCGATCGAGCGCGCTGACCATCTGGTTAAAACTGGTCCCGGCGGCAAGGAATTCCTGTGGCCCCGCTTCCAGCTCAGGGTGTTGTCGCAGGTTACCCTGCGCCACTTCATCGGCGGCGTTTTTCAGCTTACGTGCGGGTTTTGCCAGACTCCACGCCAGCCATAACAGCAGCGGCGAGCTGACCAGCATGGTAACAATCAGCAGCAGGAGCGGACGGTCAAACAGCAGGTTGATGAAATCGGACTGGGAACTGCTCGCAGGGCGAATCAAATAGAGCTGGTAATTGTCTTCCCCATCGCGTACCGAGAAAGGACCCACCATCTCTACCCGACCATATTTCTTTTTCTGTGGGTGATCGGCATTATCCGCCTGGCCAATAAAGTTACGGATAATCTGCATTTCATTGCGATCGGCCCCAATGACGCGGCCTTCGCTGGTGACCAGCAAAAGGCGTTGCCCGGGCGGCGCCCACTTGTCGATAGCGCGAAACAGCCTGCGCCACCACATCAAATCGTTCGGCGGATCGTTTGCCAGCTCCGCTTCAACATGCTGCTCGATCATCACGCCCTGACGTTGCTCGCTGTCAAGAAGCTCCGTCATCTGGCGTGAGTCGAGTTTTGGCAACATCAACACGAGCATTAAAACCAGGGCCAGCGTCAGCCAGAAGATGGCAAAGATGCGGGCGGTTAAGCTGCCTATCATGAAGCGGAAACCATCAGATAGCCGCGACCACGCAGGGTTTTAAACCATGGGTGACCGTCTTTACGCTCCGGCAGCTTGCGGCGCAAGTTAGAGATGTGCATGTCGATGGCGCGGTCAAACGGGGTAAGACGTTTGCCCAGCACTTCCTGACTCAGGTGTTCACGCGATACCACCTGGCCGAGGTGCTGCGCCAGCAGATAAAGCAGGGTGAACTCTGTGCCGGTCAACTCCAGGGTCTGACCGTCGAAGCTCGCTTCCTGACGACCTGGGTTCAGGCTCAGGGAGTCCACTTCCAGCGTGGGTGAGCTGTTGTCGGTATTCTGCTGCTGCTCGCTCCAGTGGGAACGGCGCAGGATAGCGCGAATACGGGCCACCAGTTCACGATCGTTGAACGGTTTCGGTAAATAGTCATCCGCACCCAGCTCAAGGCCGAGAACGCGGTCAAGTTCGCTGCCGCGGGCGGTCAGCATGATAACGGGGGTCTGGTGTGTCTGGCGAAGCTCTTTCAGCGTATCAATACCGTTTTTCTTCGGCATCATGACGTCGAGCAAAAGTAAATCGATGCTGTCGTCAAGGAGACTCAGCGCCTGCTCGCCATCATGGGCAACCAGGACGTTGAAACCTTCCATGTCGAGCAACTCCTTTAAAAGGGATGTGAGCTCTCGGTCATCATCAACTAACAGGATTTTATTCATTGTTTAAATACCTCCGAGGCAGAAATTACGACATCAAGGCTATCTAATCCATGACTTTACGTTGTTTTACACCCCCTGACGCATGTTTGCAGCCTGAATCGTAGACTGTCTCTCGTTGAATCGCGACACGAAAGATTTTGGGAGCAAGTGATGCGCAAAGTTACCGCTGCCGTCATGGCCTCAACGCTGGCGTTCAGTGCGTTTAGCCAGGCCGCTGTAGCTATCAACGGCGATACCGGTCCCTCACCAGAGGGCGCAACGCAGCTCAGTAGCCAAAGCCATATGTTTGACGGCATAAGTTTAACCGAACATCAGCGTCAACAGATGCGAGATCTGATGCAGAGGGCACGACACGACCAGCCCCCTGTTAATGTTAGCGAAATGGAGACAATGCATCGCCTTGTCACCGCAGAAAATTTTGACGAAAGCGCTGTACGCGCTCAGGCCGAAAAAATGGCACAGGAACAGGTTGCCCGCCAGGTAGAGATGGCGAAGGTCCGTAACCAGATGTTCCACCTGCTAACGCCCGAGCAGCAAGCGGTTTTGAACACCCGACATCAGCAACGAATGGACCAGTTGCGTGAGGTTGCACGGATGCAGCGAAGCCTGGATGCGACGCTTTTCAGTAGCAATAGCAGTACCCGTAGTAACCAGTAAACCCTGTTTTCCTTGCCATAGACACCATCCCTGTCTTCCCCCACATGATGTGGGGTTTTTTTTTGCCCCGCATTCTGATTTGTTAACCGTTTATTCATCCTCCGTCCCCCTATGCTTCCGTTATACTAGCGGCAAGACATGACAGGAGCGTTTATGAATCAATCCTATGGAAGGCTGGTAAGCCGGGCCGCTATTGCGGCAACCGTTGTGGCGTCTGGCCTGTTACTGATTAAAATCTTTGCCTGGTGGTATACCGGTTCGGTCAGTATTCTGGCGGCGCTGGTGGATTCGCTAATGGATATTGCCGCCTCGCTGACCAACCTGCTGGTGGTGCGCTATTCACTGCAGCCCGCGGATGAAGAGCACACGTTTGGGCACGGTAAAGCGGAGTCGCTGGCCGCGCTGGCGCAAAGCATGTTTATTTCCGGTTCTGCACTGTTCCTGTTTTTGACCGGCATTCAGCATCTCGTCTCGCCGACACCTATGAACGATCCCGGTGTGGGCGTAGTGGTGACGGTCGTTGCACTTATAAGCACACTTGTTCTGGTAACGTTCCAGCGCTGGGTGGTTCGCAAAACGCAAAGCCAGGCTGTACGGGCGGATATGCTTCATTATCAATCTGATGTTATGATGAATGGGGCAATTCTTATTGCGCTGGGCCTGGCCTGGTATGGCTGGCACCGGGCCGATGCGCTATTTGCGTTAGGTATCGGCATCTATATTTTGTATAGCGCCTTACGGATGGGGTATGACGCGGTGCAATCGTTGCTTGACCGAGCCCTTCCGGACGCAGAACGCAATGAAATTTTTTCTCTTGTGACCTCCTGGCCTGGCGTCAGCGGTGCACACGATCTTCGAACGCGGCAGTCAGGGCCGACCCGCTTTATTCAGATTCATATTGAAATGGAAGACAACCTGCCACTGGTACAGGCTCACGTGATTGCTGAGCAGGTCGAGCAGGCAATTTTGCAGCGTTTTCCTGGTTCAGACGTCATTATTCACCAGGATCCCTGCTCGGTTGTACCCGGACACGTGGGGCTTTCGTAATTGGTTGTAAAAAAGTGAGCCAGGCCAGCATTTTGTGTATAAATTACCGCCATTTGGTCTGACCTGAATCAATTCAGCTGGAAGGGATTGATATACTATTTGCAGTATTCGTTGGTCGATAAGTTTCTTCCGGCAACAGATTTCAATTTTGCATTCCTAAGTTCAGAGGTAGTCATGATTAAGAAAATCGGTGTGTTGACAAGCGGCGGTGATGCGCCGGGCATGAACGCGGCAATTCGTGGTGTTGTCCGTGCAGCGCTGACGGAAGGTCTGGAAGTTTTTGGTATCTATGATGGTTACCTGGGTCTGTATGAAGATCGTATGGTTCAGCTCGACCGTTACAGCGTGTCCGACATGATTAACCGTGGCGGTACCTTCCTTGGGTCTGCGCGCTTCCCGGAATTCCGTGACGAACACATCCGTGAAGTGGCTATCGAGAACATGAAAAAACGCGGTCTGGACGCGCTGGTGGTTATCGGCGGTGACGGCTCTTACATGGGTGCAAAACGTCTGACCGAAATGGGCTTCCCGTGCATCGGTCTGCCGGGCACCATCGACAACGACATCAAAGGTACTGACTACACTATCGGCTTCTTTACTGCACTGGGTACCGTTGTTGAAGCGATCGACCGTCTGCGCGATACCTCGTCTTCTCACCAGCGTATCTCTATCGTTGAAGTGATGGGGCGTTACTGCGGTGACCTGACCCTGGCCGCGGCGATTGCCGGTGGTTGTGAGTTCGTGGTGGTTCCGGAAGTGGAATTCAGCCGTGAAGATCTGGTCGCTGAAATCAAAGCCGGCATCGCGAAAGGTAAAAAACACGCGATCGTGGCTATCACCGAGCACATCTGTGACGTTGACGAGCTGGCGAAGTACATCGAAGCCGAAACCAAGCGCGAAACCCGCGCGACCGTACTGGGTCACATCCAGCGTGGCGGTTCCCCTGGCCCTTACGACCGCATTCTGGCGTCCCGTATGGGCGCGTACGCTATCGATCTGCTGCTGCAGGGTCACGGCGGCCGTTGCGTCGGTATTCAGAACGAAAAACTGGTTCACCATGACATCATCGACGCGATTGAAAACATGAAGCGTCCGTTCAAAGGTGACTGGCTGGACTGCGCGAAAAAACTGTACTGATCGGCTCTGTTGCCCGGTGGCAAGGTAAATGCAAAACGGTAACCCTTGGGTTACCGTTTTTTATGTTTGCTCCCTCTCCCGTGGGAGAGGGTTGGGGTGAGGGCATCTGGCTGCTCACATTCTTCTTTTTATTCCTCTACGTTATAGCCAATCTTTTTTTATTCTTTAATCATCGAATCGCTTTCTGGCACGCTGCATTCATCAAAACACTACACAAGAGAGCCGGGCGATGAATAAATGGGGCGTGGGTTTAACATTATTGCTGGCATCGACCAGCGTTCTGGCGAAGGATATCCAGTTACTGAACGTGTCTTACGACCCGACGCGTGAGCTGTACGAGCAGTACAACAAAGCATTTGCGGCGCACTGGAAACAGGAAACTGGCGACAATGTCGTGGTTCGCCAGTCTCACGGCGGCTCCGGTAAACAGGCGACCTCCGTCATCAACGGTATCGAAGCCGACGTGGTGACCCTGGCGCTGGCCTACGATGTCGACGCCATTGCCGAGCGTGGTCGTATCGACAAAAACTGGATCAAACGCCTGCCGGATAACTCTGCGCCATACACCTCGACCATCGTCTTCCTGGTACGTAAAGGCAACCCGAAACAGATTAAAGACTGGAACGACCTGGTAAAACCGGGCGTGTCAGTGATTACACCAAACCCGAAAAGCTCCGGCGGCGCTCGCTGGAACTACCTGGCGGCCTGGGGTTACGCGCTGCATCACAACAACGGTGACCAGGCCAAAGCGCAGGAGTTCGTGAAAGCGCTGTACAAAAACGTTGAGGTGCTGGACTCCGGCGCGCGTGGCGCCACCAACACCTTCGTCGAGCGCGGTATCGGCGACGTGCTGATCGCATGGGAAAACGAAGCCCTGCTGGCCACCCACGAGCTGGGCAAAGACAAGTTCGAGATTGTGACCCCAGGCGAGTCTATTCTTGCCGAGCCGACTGTTTCCGTGGTCGACAAAGTGGTTGATAAGAAAGGGACAAAAGCGGTGGCGGAAGCCTACCTGAAATATCTCTACTCGCCTGAAGGCCAGGAAATTGCGGCGAAAAACTACTATCGTCCACGCGATGCGGCTGTTGCGAAGAAATATGAAGGGGAATTCCCGAAACTGAAGCTCTTCACCATTGATGATGTGTTCGGCGGCTGGACGAAAGCGCAGAAAGAGCACTTCTCTAATGGCGGCACCTTCGACCAGATTAGCCAGCGCTAAGCGTTATCAAACGGCACGGTGACCCGGTGTGAGAAATCCACCGGGTTTTTTATTTGGTCATCATTTTGCGTTACTCTTTCGCCTCTATCGAAAACAGGGAACGCGTTGTGAAAAAAATTATCTTATTGATCCTTATTATCATCGCCCTTGCCGCTGGCGGCGTGTACTGGATAAAAGCGGGTAATCCGAATGCGTTGCGTCATATCGTTCTCGACCAGTGCCTGCCTAATCAACTGCAACACCGTAACCCGGCACCCTGCGCACAGGTGAAGCCTGATGCGGGCTATGTCGTATTTAAAGACCGCAACGGGCCGTTGCAGTATCTGCTGATGCCGACATACCGCATTAATGGAACCGAAAGCCCGCTCCTGACCGAGCCTCACACGCCAAATTTCTTCTGGCTTGCGTGGCAGTCGCGCAGCTTTATGACCCTGAAGCGGGGATCTGAGGTGCCTGACAGCGCCATTTCACTGACGATTAACTCGCCGACTGGCCGTACGCAGAACCATTTCCATATTCATATCTCCTGTCTGCGCCCGGACGTACGTGAGAAACTCAATGCGGCACAGGGCGACATCAGCACCCAGTGGCTACCTCTACCCGGTGGGCTGGAGGGGCACGAGTATCTTGCCCGACGGGTAACGGAGAATGAACTGGTCCAGCGCAGCCCGTTTATGATGCTGGCGGAAGAGCTACCCGAAGCGCGCGACCACATGGGGCGCTTTGCGCTGGCGATGGCGCAGCAGTCGGATGGTTCGTTTGTTTTGCTGGCGACCGAGCGAAACCTGCTCATGCTTAACCGCGCCTCGGCTGAGGAATTGCAGGATCATCAATGTACTATCCTGAAGTGACCCCACCATAAATAGCGTTTACTCGTCCTGCCTGTCGCCGTAGACTTGCTGAAAAAATCTACAGGAGACAGGTATGTCGCTCTGGTTATCTCATCCTCTGCTGCTGCCTTCGTTGATTGTTGGCGTCACCATCGTGCTATGGGCGACGTCGCTATTGCCAGAATTTATCACCGCGCTGCTGTTTTTCACGGCAGCGATGGCCGCCAGAATCGCCCCGCCGGAAGTCATTTTCGGCGGCTTTGCCTCGTCGGCTTTCTGGCTGGTATTCAGCGGTTTTGTACTGGGGGTGGCGATCCGTAAAACCGGTCTGGCTGACAGGGCCGCCCGGGCGCTGTCAGCAAAGCTTACCGATTCCTGGATATTGATGGTTGCGAGTGTGGTGCTGCTGAGCTATGCGTTGGCGTTTGTGATGCCGTCGAATATGGGGCGTATTGCGCTGCTGATGCCGATTGTTGCGGCGATGGCGAAACGTGCCGGCATCCCTGACGGTTCCCGCGCCTGGTTTGGTCTGGCGCTGGCTGTGGGGTTCGGCACTTTCCAGCTCTCGGCAACTATCCTGCCTGCTAACGTCCCTAACCTGGTGATGAGCGGTGCGGCGGAAGGCTCGTACGGCATCCACCTGAACTATGTTCCGTATCTGCTGCTGCACACCCCAGTGCTGGGCATTCTCAAAGGACTGATCCTGATTGGCCTCATCTGCTGGTTATTCCCCGGCAGCCCAAAACCGCCGAAGGATCTGGCGCCATCTGAACCCATGGGGCAGGATGAAAAGCGCCTCGCCTGGCTGCTGGCGGTGGTGCTGGTGATGTGGGTCACGGAGAGCTGGCATGGTATTGGGCCGGCATGGACTGGGCTGGCGGCGTCCGTCATCGTTATGCTGCCGCGCGTTGGTTTTATCACCGGGGAAGAGTTTTCTGCGGGGGTGAATATGCGTACCTGTCTCTATGTGGCAGGTATTCTTGGGCTAGCCATCGTGGTGACGCAAACCGGTATCGGTACGGCGGTGGGCGAAGCGTTGCTCCGCATTATGCCGCTGGACGCAGACAAACCGTTCACCAGTTTCCTGGCGCTGACCGGTATCACCACCGCGCTCAACTTCATTATGACTGCCAACGGCGTTCCGGCGCTGTATACCACCCTGGCACAGAGCTTCTCAGATGCCACCGGCTTCCCGCTGCTGTCGGTGATTATGATTCAGGTACTGGGTTATTCCACGCCGCTGCTGCCGTATCAGGCGTCGCCGATTGTTGTGGCGATGGGGCTAGGGAAGGTGCCTGCAAAGGCGGGGATGATGCTCTGTCTGGCGCTGGCCGTTGCGACGTATCTGGTGCTGCTGCCGCTGGATTATCTGTGGTTTAGCTTGCTGGGGAAAGTGTAGTCCGCCCAACCCTCTCCCGAAGGGAGAGGGAGGAGAAGAGCGTAGGGCGGGTTAGCGAAGCGCCACCCGCCGCAAAGGCAATTACGCCTGTTTAGCCGCTTCTGCCGCTTTAACGATCACCGCGAAAGCGTCAGCTTTCAGGGATGCACCGCCAACCAGCGCGCCATCGATGTCTGGCTGGGTGAACAGCTCAGCAGCGTTGGAAGCGTTTACGGAACCGCCGTACTGGATAATCACTTGCTCAGCCACTTTCGCATCGGCTTTAGCAATGTGGTCACGGATGAATTTGTGCACGGCCTGAGCCTGCGCTGGCGTTGCAGATTTGCCGGTACCGATCGCCCAGACTGGCTCGTAAGCAATGACTGCACCTTCGAACGCTGCTGCGCCCTGCGTTTTCAGAACCGCGTCGATCTGACGTGCGCACACTTCTTCGGTTTTGCCCGCTTCGTTTTCTGCTTCGGTTTCACCGATGCACAGAACCGGGATCAGACCCTGCTCTTTCAGCACAGCGAATTTCTTCGCGATGAACTCGTCGGATTCTTTGTGGTAGGTGCGACGCTCTGAGTGGCCGATGATGATGTATTTTGCGCCGATATCTTTCAGCATTTCAGCGGAAGTTTCACCGGTGAACGCGCCAGACAGGTTAACGTCAACGTTCTGTGCACCCAGAATGATGTGGCTGCCGTCAGCGGCGCGTTTAGCCAGATCCAGGTACATATCCGGCGGAGCGATAGCAACCGCGCAGCCCGTTACGCCAGCCAGCTCTTTACGCAGGTTCGCAACCAGTTCGTTTACCATGTGGCGGCTGCCGTTCAGTTTCCAGTTACCCATCACTAAAGGATGTCGCATTTCAATTCTCCACGCTAAATAAGCGAATTAAGGAATATGGCCGCCCTGTCGGGCAGCATGGTCTGTGAATCAGTATAGAGATTTTCCCTCGAAAGGCTTTGCTTTTTGTCATTAATTCGCCCCGCCGAGGGTGTCAGATAGCGCCAGCTTAATCGGTTCAACTGCGAAGGTCAGTCCTTTTTCGCCGTTATCCGCCACCACATAGCGAATTGCCCCTTCAGTTGTGGCGTAGTACCGCTTGTTTTTACCCGCGGCCAGCAGCTTTTGCAGCTTTTGCTGGCTTTGCTTTTTCGTCAGCGCGGGCGTAAACGCCTGTAATACCGCGCTCATGTACTCCTGCGCCTTCGTTTTTGCCGCTTTCTGCTCTGGGCCCTGGATCGGTAGCCAGGTGATTTGCATGCTTTTGATTTTTAACGTCCCACGCTCCAGCGCCGTGGAGGCATACAAGTTTTCGTTTATCTTGCTCGCCGCGCGGGTCAGGGTTGGGGTATCACGAGAGCTATCAATCGCGCGAAACTCATCCAGCGGCAACGTAGGGTTGGTCTGATTGAAGGTTTCACGAAACTGACTGATGGATTGATCGAACGACGGCGCGCCTGCCAGCAAATAGGGTGCTGTGGTAGGGGCCGACGTGTCGGCGGCGTGCAGCGGAAAACCCGCGCCAAGCATTGCTATACACAGGAAGAGAGTGTGTGCCGAACTTTTCATCAACATTGCCCCTGGCCGTAAGTGCTCATGATTAAAACGATATCTGCCCGGCTTGTCAAAAGGTCACAACTCCAGGGTAAAATGCGGACTAAATGATAATAAGGAACCTTACATGACCATACAGCAGTGGCTGTTTTCATTCAAAGGGCGTATCGGACGCCGTGATTTCTGGGTCTGGATGGTGACGTGGGTTGTCGCCATGCTGCTTCTGTTTTTCGTTGCGTACAATGCCTGGTTGAGCACGCAAACGGCGGCTTTTGCGCTGGTCTGTTTGCTGTGGCCAACGGCGGCCGTGGTGGTGAAGCGTCTTCACGATCGTGGCCGTTCCGGCGCGTGGGCCTTTCTGATTATTCTGGCGTGGATGCTGGTCGCAGGGAACTGGGGGATGCTGCCGTCCATTCTTCCCTGGGTGGTGGGCAGACTGCTGCCGTCCGTTATCTTCGTGATGATGATTGTCGATCTGGGCGCGTTTATCGGCACCCAGAGCGAAAATAAATACGGTAAAGACACCCTTGAGGTGAAGTACCGCTGATCACCAGTAGTGTTCGGCGGTCATATGACCCGGTCGGCGGCGAAGATGTTTCGTCATCTGCCGGGTATCCTTCAGAAGCTGTTGCGTATCCCGAACCATCTGCGGGTTACCACACAGCATGACGTGGCTGGTATCGGCAGTCATCGGCAAACCCACTGCGTTTTCCAGCACACCACTCTCAATTAACGCCGGCACGCGACCGGTCAGCGTACCTGCTACGGTTTCGCGGCTGACGACGGTCTGAATTTTCAGCTTCCCGCCATATCGCTGTTCCAGCGCCTGCATCTGCGGCAAGTAGCTCAGGTCTGCGGCGTAGCGCGCAGCATGCACCAGCACGATGTTTTTAAAGCGCTCAAGGTCTTTGCCATATTGCAGAATGGAGAGGTAGGGGCCAATGGCCGTGCCGGTTGCCAGCATCCAGAGCGTGTCACAATCAGGGATCTCTTCGAGTACAAAGAAACCTGCTGCTTCACTCACAATTTGCACATCGTCGCCGGGCTTAAGGGCGGCAAGGCGCGGGCTGAGTTTGCCGTCCGGGACGGTCACCAGATAGAACTCAAGATCCGGATTATCCGGCGCGTTAACGTAAGAGTAGGCGCGCTGCACGCGTTCGCCGTCGACATCCAGCCCCAGCTTCGCAAATTGTCCGGCCTTAAACGGGTGAACGGGAGCATGCAGGGTGAGACTAAATAGCGCATCGGTCCAGAACTCTATCTTTGTGACTTTACCTGTTACCCAGTCCGCCATGATCTTCTCCTGTGCTGTTTCTCTGTTCTATCTTCCGTACTTGTGGGAAACATTTCCAGCCCCTTCGGGCCGGAAAGCTCTATCGATCAAACGGTTTTACAGAATGTGCGTCTGTACGTCCGGGTCTTTACGATCGAGATAGTGGATGGACTGAATGCGGCGAATGGTGCGCGATTTACCGCGGATCAGCAGCGTTTCGGTGGTCGCCATATTGCCCTTGCGGGTGATGCCGTCCAGCAGGTCACCTTTGGTGATGCCGGTGGCGGAGAAGACAACGTTGTCGCTGCGTGCCATTTCATTCAGCGCGAGAACCTTATTGGCTTCGATACCCATTGCTTCGCAGCGCGCCAGCTCGTTTTCACCGATACGGCGGTTCTCGTCGCTGTCGCCTTTCACCTCATGGCGGGGCAGCAGGCGCGCCTGCATATCGCCGTCCAGCGCGCGGATCACCGCCGCCGAGACCACGCCCTCCGGCGCACCGCCGATGCCGTACAGCACGTCTACTTCGCTGTCCGGCATGCAGGTCAGAATTGAGGCGGCAACATCGCCATCCGGAATGGCAAACACGCGCACGCCGAGCTTTTGCATCTGCGCGATGGTGGCGTCGTGGCGCGGTTTTGCCAGAATCGTCACGGTCAGTTCACTCAGGGATTTGCCCAGGGCTCTGGCGATGTTGCGCAGGTTCTCTTCCAGCGGCAGGCTGAGGTCGATTGCGCCCTTCGCAGCAGGACCGACTATCAGCTTTTCCATGTACATATCCGGCGCGTTAAGGAAGCAGCCTTTATCGCCCACGGCCAGAACCGCAAGCGCGTTGGCCTGACCCATCGCCGTCATGCGGGTGCCTTCAATCGGGTCTACGGCGATATCCACCGCATCCCCTTTGCCGGTACCGACTTTTTCACCGATATAGAGCATTGGCGCTTCGTCGATCTCGCCTTCGCCGATGACGATAGTGCCGTCGATGTTGACCTGGTTAAGTACAATGCGCATGGCATGGACAGCAGCACCGTCCGCGGTATTTTTGTCGCCACGCCCCAGCCATTTATAGCCTGCGAGGGCGGCCGCTTCGGTGACGCGGGAAAACTCGATAGCAAGTTCACGTTTCATGAGGTACTCGTGCAATCAAAAGGAATTGCACGAAGTTTATCACAGAGTGGGGAGGGGAGAGGGGACCGGTGCTGTCTGGGCCCCTCACCCTCTCCTCATGGGAGAGGGAATATAGGATTACTCGTCGTGCTCTTCCCACGCCAGGGCGCGCTTCACTGCTTTCTTCCAGCCGCTGTAGCGGAAGTTGCGCTCGGTGGTTTCGATGCCCGGGCGGAACTCGCGCTCGATAACCGCTTTTTCCTGCAGCTCGTCCAGGTTCTGCCAGAAGCCTACCGCCAGACCGGCAAGATACGCCGCACCCAGCGCCGTGACTTCACGCACTTCAGGGCGCTCAACGCGGGTACCCAGAATGTCGGACTGGAACTGCATCAGGAAGTTATTCGCTACCGCGCCGCCGTCCACGCGCAGGGCGTGCAGACGAATGCCGGAGTCTGCCTGCATCGCTTCCAGCACGTCGCGCGTCTGGTAGGCAATGGATTCCAGGGTGGCGCGAATAATGTGGTTCGAGTTCACACCACGCGTCAGACCGAAAATCGCACCGCGTGCATAGGGATCCCAGTACGGTGCGCCCAGGCCGGTGAACGCTGGCACCACGTACACACCGTTGGTGTCCTTCACTTTGGTCGCAAAGTATTCGGAGTCGAAGGCATCGCTAATCAGCTTCATCTCGTCACGCAGCCACTGAATAGATGCACCCGCCATAAACACCGCACCTTCCAGGGCGTAGTTCACTTCACCGCGAGGGCCGCAGGCGATGGTGGTCAGCAGGCCGTTTTCTGATTTCACCGCTTTCTCACCGGTATTCATCAGCATAAAGCAGCCGGTGCCGTAGGTGTTCTTCGCCATCCCTTCTTTGACGCACAGCTGGCCGAACAGTGCCGCCTGCTGGTCACCGGCGATACCGGCGATAGGAATACGGGTGCCGCCTTTACCGCCAATGTTGGTCTGACCGTAGACTTCTGAAGACTTGCGCACTTCAGGCAGCATCGCGCGTGGGATATCCAGCGCGTCCAGCATCTTGTCATCCCACTCCAGGGTGTTGATGTTGAACAGCATGGTACGCGAGGCGTTGGTGTAGTCGGTGACGTGAACGCGTCCCTGGGTCATCTTCCAGATAAGCCAGGTATCAACGGTCCCGAACAGCAGCTCGCCGCGTTTTGCACGCTCGCGTGAACCTTCCACGTGGTCGAGGATCCACTTCACTTTGGTGCCGGAGAAGTACGGGTCAACCACCAGACCGGTGGCGCTGCGCACGTACTCTTCCATCCCGTCACGCTTCAGCTGTTCACAGATTTCTGAAGTACGGCGGCACTGCCAGACAATAGCGTTGTAGATAGGCTTACCGGTTTCGCGTTCCCAGACAATCGTCGTTTCACGCTGGTTGGTAATACCGATAGCGGCAATCTCGTCGGAACTGATATCGGCTTTCGCCAGTACTTCAACCAGCGTTGAGCTTTGTGAAGCCCAGATCTCCATTGGGTCATGTTCTACCCAGCCTGGACGAGGGTAAATTTGCTCAAATTCACGTTGAGACACGCTGACAATGTTCGCGTCATGATCCATTACGACAGCGCGGGAGCTGGTAGTGCCCTGGTCGAGCGCAACGATATATTTTTTTTCGGTCATGGTATGTGTCCCGTAGTCAGATTACAGCGAAGCTTTTTGTTGTGCGGTAGAAGTCGTTTCCTTCTCCTCTTCCACACAGGTGTCGCACGGTAAGTGGCGACCAATTAATTTGCGGTAGCTAAACGCGCCCAGCGCAGCCCCAACTACCGGCGCAAACAGCGGTACCAGGAAGTAAGGGATATCTTTCCCGCCAGTAAAGGCCACGTCGCCCCATCCCGCGATAAACGCGAAGGCTTTCGGTCCGATATCACGCGCCGGGTTCATCGCAAACCCGGTCAGCGGGCCCATGGATGCGCCGATCACCGCAATCAGCAGACCAATCAGCAAAGGTGCCAGCGGGCCACGCGGAATGCCGTTTCCGTCGTCGGTCAGCGCCAGGATAACGCCCATCAGAATAGCGGTAATCACCATTTCAACTGCGAACGCCTGCACAAAATTGATATGCGGGTTTGGATAGGTTGAGAAGATGCCTGCCAGATCCAGACTTTCGACGCTGCCGCGCACCATATGATGCGTCTGTTCGAAGTCGATGAAAAGATTGTAATAAAGCCCGTAAACTAACGCCGCTGCACAAAACGCGCCGGCAAACTGAGAAAGAATGTAGGGAACAACTTTGCGTCCGTCGAAGCACGCGAACAGCCACAGTGCGATAGTCACCGCCGGGTTAAGATGTGCACCAGAAACCCCTGCAGTCAGGTAGATGGCCATCGCCACGCCCAGACCCCAGATGATACTGATTTCCCACTGACCAAAACTGGCACCCGCCACTTTCAGTGCAGCGACACAGCCCACTCCGAAGAATATCAACAACCCGGTACCAAGGAACTCGGCAATGCACTGGCCTTTTAAGGTTGATGTCTGACTCATAATCGGAATCCTGAAGAAATTGATGTTTATTGTTAGCGTGGTCGCCCGTGACAGCCACGATGCCCTGTAGACATAGTGTTAATTTATCGTTAACGAGCAAAAACGAGAAATATCGAAATCAAAATGTGTGGTTTGCGTCAATAAAATGAGCGTTTTCGCGCCATAAAGCGCGTTTTTGCATCAGAAATGGAATGTGAGCTGAATCATTTCATTAACGAATGAGTTAACAACTTAGTGGTATATGCCGCGAACGCACCAGGACGAGACCGAAAAGTGTTGCAAACCGCGATCTGCGCGGCGTGTCGCTGGACACAGAGCGCCGCGCTCCATACAATCGATGGAATATGTCGTGCGCGTTTACGTTAAAGCGTCGCCTTGCAATTCAGGAGAGGTAGCATCATGTCTTTAGAAGTGTTTGAGAAACTGGAATCGAAAGTACAGCAGGCGATTGACACCATCACGCTGCTGCAAATGGAAATTGAAGAGCTGAAAGAGAAAAACAACAGCCTGGCGCAGGAAGTGCAGAACGCGCAGCACAGCCGCGAAGAACTGGAGCGTGAAAACAACCAGCTGCGCGAACAGCAGAACGGCTGGCAGGATCGCCTGCAGGCGCTGCTGGGACGTATGGAAGAAGTCTGATTCCCATTGCCCGAGGGACAAAAAAACCGCCACATTGTTATTGGCGGTTTTTTTATGATTTACGCTTACTGTTTTATTACTCAATATCCAGCGGATCTTCCGAAAGAATAATCCCGGTGTTATCAGCGTAGAGATGGTCGCCGGAGAAGAAGGTCACGCCGCCAAAATTGACGCGGACGTCGCTTTCACCGATACCGTCACCCGCTGCGCCTACCGGAATGGCCGCAATCGCCTGAATCCCGATATCCAGGTCTTCGAGATCGTCCACCTGGCGCACGGAACCGTACACCACAATGCCTTCCCACTCGTTCTGCACGGCAATGCCGGCCAGCTCTGCATCTATCAGAGCGCGACGCACGGAACCGCCGCCATCGACGACCAAAACGCGGCCACGACCGTTCTGTTCGAGCAGATCGTACAGCAACCCGTTGTCCTCGAAACATTTCACCGTGACGATTTGTCCGCCAAACGACGACCGTCCACCAAAGTTGGAGAACAGCGGTTCAACGACGTTGACATCTTCCTGGTAGATGTCACAAAGCTCGGAGGTATCGTATTTCATAGGTTTACCGCTCAGTTGCTGCGAATGTGTTCAGTATATCGTGCTAAATGCGTTGTTGGCAAAATCATCAATTGTTAATTGATATTTGTCAGCTAACTGAGCGTCTGGCTTAAGACAATCCCAATGACGAACAACAGATTAGTCAGCAGGGCGCCTTTTACCGTTCGTTCCAGCATCGGCGGCATCGCGGCCGGGCTAAGTTCACGCATGACGAAGCGGGCCTGCTTAATCAGCAGCGGCGCGGCGAGTATAAACAGCCAGCCCCATACGCTGTGCAGCGAGATCAGATTAAACAGTGCCAGACAAACCAGGGCACCAATCAGCAGGCAGGCATGATAGCGGCGCGCATTGACCGGCCCCAGACGTACCGCGAGCGTGTTTTTACCGTTCTCACGGTCGCTGTCGATATCGCGCAGGTTATTGATGTTGAGTACCGCGGTCGCCAGCAGACCGCAGGCGGTTGCGGGCAGGAAAAGGGCAGGGATAACGGTATGCACCTGCAGGTACCAGCTCCCCATCACGCTCAGCCAGCCGAAGAACACCAGCACGGAGATATCCCCGAGGCCAATATACCCGTAAGGACGCGTACCGACGGTGTAGGTAATGGCCGCGATAATTGCGAGCAAGCCCAGCACCAGGAAGCCGATGAAGTCGCTGGTGGTTTTCGAGGCGACCGTCACCAGTGCCAGACCCGATAAACAAATCAGTACCACGGTGATAATCAGCGCGCGCTTCATCTGTGCCTGGGTAATCACCCCTTTCTGCATCCCGCGCAGCGGTCCGATACGGTCAGGTTTGTCACTGCCTTTCACCGCATCACCGTAGTCGTTAGCGAGATTGGAGAGAATTTGCAGCAGCCCTGCGGTAATCAATGCCAGCGCAGCGACCAGAGGATCAAAATAACCTTGCCACCAGGCAAGTGCCGTGCCGACGATAATGGCGGCAAAGGCCAGAGGAAGCGTTTTAGGGCGTAGACTTTCGAGCCACGCCTGAGTACGGCTGATATCAGTCATAAGTATTTAGCCAATAAAAATGGGGGCATTAGCCCCCATTAACGGTGATGAGAATGCAATAACCGCGATTATAGGATAAAACGGCTAAGATCTTCATCTGCCACTAACGCATCAAGATGTTTGCTCACATATTCAGCGTCAATGGTAATGGTTTGACCGTTAAGGTCGCTCGCATCATAAGAGATATCCTCCACCAGGCGTTCCAGCACGGTGTGCAGACGACGCGCACCGATGTTTTCGGTGGTTTCGTTAACCTGCCACGCGGCCTGGGCGATACGTTTGATACCGTCTTCGGTGAACTCCAGGTTCACGCCTTCGGTCGCCATCAGCGCTTTGTACTGTACGGTCGCAGAGGCGTTTGGCTCGGTCAGGATGCGTTCGAAATCTTCGGTGGTCAGCGCCTGCAGTTCAACGCGGATCGGCAGACGACCCTGCAGTTCCGGGATCAGGTCAGACGGGCTGGCAACCTGGAACGCGCCGGAAGCGATAAACAGGATGTGGTCCGTTTTCACCATACCGTGCTTAGTGGAGACGGTGCAGCCTTCAACCAGCGGCAGCAGGTCGCGCTGAACGCCTTCACGGGACACGTCCGGGCCGGAGCTGTTGCCGCCGCGCTTACAAATCTTGTCGATTTCGTCGATGAACACGATGCCGTGCTGCTCAACCGCGTCGATAGCATCCTGCTTCAGCTCTTCCGGGTTCACCAGCTTCGCCGCTTCTTCTTCAATCAGCAGCTTCATCGCGTCTTTGATTTTCAGCTTACGTGCTTTCTGCTTCTGGCCGCCCAGGTTCTGGAACATGGACTGCAGCTGGCTGGTCATCTCTTCCATGCCAGGAGGTGCCATGATTTCTACACCCATTGGCGCGGCAGCAAGATCGATCTCAATCTCTTTATCATCCAGCTGGCCTTCACGCAGTTTTTTGCGGAATGCCTGACGCGCGGCAGACGGTTCAGCCTGCTGCTCAGCCTGGCCCCAGTTGTTTTTCGCCGGTGGGATCAGCACGTCGAGAATGCGCTCTTCGGCCATCTCTTCCGCGCGATAGCGGTTTTTCTCAATCGCCTGGACGCGCACCATTTTGATCGCCGAATCGGTCAGATCGCGGATGATGGAGTCCACTTCTTTACCCACATAGCCCACTTCGGTGAACTTGGTGGCTTCGACTTTGATGAAAGGCGCGTTCGCCAGCTTCGCCAGACGACGGGCAATTTCGGTTTTACCGACACCGGTTGGGCCGATCATCAGAATGTTTTTCGGCGTCACTTCATGGCGCAGCTCTTCGTCAAGCTGCATACGACGCCAGCGGTTACGCAGAGCGATAGCCACGGAGCGCTTGGCGTTATCCTGGCCGATAATGTGTTTGTTCAGTTCGCTGACAATTTCGCGTGGGGTCATTTCAGACATGGGAGATCCTTACGCTTTGGAGGTCAATTCTTCGATGGTGTGGTTATGGTTGGTATAGATGCAGATATCACCTGCAATATCCAACGCCTTCACCGCGATATCACGTGCGTTCATGTCGGTATTTTCCAACAGCGCGCGGGCTGCAGCCTGGGCATAAGGGCCGCCAGAGCCGATGGCAATCAGGTCATTCTCCGGCTGAATAACGTCACCGTTACCGGTGATGATCAGCGAAGCGGTTTCATCGGCTACCGCCAGCAGCGCTTCGAGCTTGCGTAGCATACGGTCGGTACGCCAGTCTTTTGCCAGCTCAACGGCCGCTTTCACCAGATGACCCTGGTGCATTTCAAGCTTGCGTTCAAACAGTTCAAACAGCGTGAAGGCATCAGCTGTGCCGCCTGCAAAACCGGCGATCACTTTGTCGTTATAGAGACGACGGACTTTCTTCACGTTGCCTTTCATGACGGTATTACCCAGCGTGGCCTGGCCATCACCGGCGATTACCACATGGCCGTTACGGCGTACACTTACTATTGTTGTCACGAGCAGACCCCCTGGTTACAAATTCGGGAAACAGAAGCCCTGAGCCTGTGCTCAGGGCTGAATTAAATGATAGATGGGGGAGATTTTGGGGGTTTCAACCCCCGGAGGCGAGTCGAATGCAGTTTGTGTGGCCGGCCACTTTCAAACGAGAAAGGGTGCCATCGGCGTTTTCTTTGCCTTTGACCGGGCCAATCACCACGCGATTCCAGCCGTTATTGGTGGTAATGCGTGAATCAAACCCTTCAAATGCCAGCTGAGCACGCACGGTTTCGGCCTGCTCCGCACCTTTAAACGAACCGCACTGTACCATCCAGCGACGTTCGTCTTTTTTCTCCGCCGTCTGCTTCGGCGCTTCGGTCTCTTTGGTCACCGGCGCAGCCTGCTGCGTTTTCGGCTGCTGTGCGGTGGTATGCGCTGGCGTCTGGAGCAGATCCTGATACGGCTGAGCCGCCTGTTTTTGCGGCTGTGCTTTTGGCTGCTGCTGAACAGGCTGAGATTGTACCGTACGCGTCTGCTGCTGCGGTTGCTGGTAAGGCTGTGCCTTCGGCTGCTGTACCGGCTGAGTTTGCGTCCACTGCTGCTGCTGTTGCTGCTGAATTTGAGCCTGGCGCTGACGCTGCAACTGCAACGTTTGCTGACGCTGCGCTGGCGTTTGTTCATTCCATGGCACTTCGTTCAGCTGCGTCGGCTGCTGGCGCATATCGGCCTGCATTTGTGCCAGCAACTGGCGCTGCTCGTCCGTCAGCTGATCGGCATTCTTCACTTCACCACCGGCAGAGGGCTCGGTAGGCGCACGCACGCCAGGCTGGCGGCTTTCCAGCTCTTTGATATAGCGCCAGCGCTCTTCAGGTTTCGGAGGAAGGCCATTACCGGCCACTTTACTGGCCTGAAGCGCCTCGGACTCTTCCTTTTTATGGTGCGTGATGAAGTACAGACCACCAATAAAGGCGACGACAACAGCCGCAGCAATAGCGACCATTGCTGGCGAGACAGCAGGCAGGCTAGGTTGCTTTTTCCTTGAGCTACTCTTTTTGCGTCGCGAAGGTGTCGGCTGGCCGCGACGTACATAATCTCGTTGTGCCACTATCGTTTCGCTGTATTTATTCGTTCGTCAGCCCGCCATGTTACTTAAGCGGCGGGGCTTTGACCAGATAAGGGTGTCCTAAAGACGTTTACGTTAAGTCAATGCCTGGGTAGAGCCCCGGACTATCAGTTCGCAGTCCAGCAACCGCGAGCCGCTGCTAACTGTTTGACCGTGAAGCTGATCCAGCAGAAGCAGCATCGCTTCGCGACCGATTTGATAGCGCGGTTGCGCGACCGTTGAGAGCGGCGGATCGCAAAATTCTGAAAGCGAAATATTATCGAATCCGATGATGGATAAATCTTTCGGTATGCGCAGTCCGCGGCGTTTGGCGTACGATAACGCGCCCAGCGCCATCACGTCGCTGTGACAAAATACGGCGGTTGGCGGTTCAGGCAGGTCCAGAAGCTTCTCCAGCGCTTGTCCACCGGCTTCGAAGGTAAAATCACCGCGGGCAATGTAGTGCGGATCGACGGTAACGCCAGTACGGCGCAGTGCCTGAACGTAGCCCTGCAGGCGGTAGTGGCACAGCGGCATCTCTTCTGGCCCGGCAATACAGCCAATGCGCTTATGCCCCAGCTCCTGAAGATAGTTCACCGCGTTGAATGCGGCGGTGAGGTTATCGATATGGACCGTCGGCAGCTCAAGTTCAGGGGCAAACTCGTTAGCCATGACCATCGGCGGTAAATTACGCTGCTCTTCAATGCTGGCGTCAAACGGCAGGCGCGAGCCAAGCAGCAGCATGCCGTCGATCTGCTTGGTGATAATGAGGTCGATAAAGGTTTTTTCCTGCTGATTCTGGTGGGCGCAGTCGCCAATCAGAACGAGGTAGCCTTGTTCCGCCGCCGTCACTTCGATACCGCGGATAATCTCACTGAAGAAGGGATCGCAGATGTCCGGCACAATCACAAGGATTGTGCGTGATTCATTGCGTTTGACGTTGCGCCCCATCGCCTGTGGGAAATAACCCACTTCAAGCGCAGCCTGCTCTACCCGGTTGCGGGTCGCCTGGGAGACTTTATCCGGGTTCATTAATGCGCGGGACACGGTTGCCGTTGAGACTTGTGCTTTCTCGGCAACGTCTTTCATGGTCGCCGTGGCAACCTCTTTCCTGGACTTCAACGTCTTCTCCTCGCCTGAACACCGAACTTCTGACATCACCATTTTTACAGATAGTTAATGGAATCGGTTACAGAATTTTCATAAAAAGTGTGAGGAGCGTTAAATTTTTCGATCCGTCTTCAGCCTTCGATGGGATCGACGTCCAGCACCCACTTCACTTTACGTGCTTCAGGCAGGGTGTTGATCAGCGCCAGCGTGCCGCTAACAATGTGCTGTAAACGGATCCGCGAAGGATGCTGGAGCAAAATTTGCCAGCGGAAACGTCCGCCGCGTTTCGGCGCCAGCGCCGGTACCGGACCCAGGATCCACAGCTGATTATCCACCAGGGGGCTGGCCTGCAGGAGATTTCTCAGCTGCTGCAGGAAAAGCGGTGCCTGCTGGTTGTTATGATCTTCCGCGCGGATGATGACGTGGCTGGTCCACGGTGGTAGCTGCATGGTCTGTCGTTCGGCCAGCGCCTGCTCGGCAAAGGCGTCATAGCCTTTGTGCAGCAGGGTTTGCAGCAGCGGGTGCTCAGGGTGGTGCGTCTGCAGAACCACTTCGCCCTGTTTGCCTGCGCGCCCTGCCCGTCCGGCCACCTGGGTATAAAGCTGGGCAAAACGCTCGGCCGCGCGGAAATCCGCAGAGAACAGCGCGCCGTCCACGTCCAGCAGGGCGACCAGCGTGACGTCCGGGAAGTGGTGCCCTTTTGCCAGCATTTGGGTACCAATCAGAATGCGCGCCCCGCCGCGATGTACTTCCGCGAGCTGCTGTTCCAGCGCGCCCTTGCGGCTGGTGGTGTCTCTGTCGATACGAGAGATTGGAACGTCAGGGAAGAAGGGCGCCAGCGCCTGCTCAAGCTGTTCCGTTCCTAGTCCGACCGGCACGATATGCGTTGACCCGCACGATGGACACTGGCGCGGCACCGGACGCTGGCTGTCGCAGTGGTGACAACGCAGGTGGCGCTGTGCCTGATGGAAGGTGTAGTAGTGGTCACAGCGTGGGCATTCCGCAATCCAGCCGCAGTCGTGGCACAGCAGAGCGGGGGCAAATCCGCGGCGGTTGAGAAACAGAATCACCTGGTTGCCCGCCTGCAAATGCTGACGCATGCGGGTAATCAATGCGGGTGCTAGCCCGGCCTGAACCTGCTGACCTTTTAGATCGAGCACGTGCTGAATGGCCGGACGGGCATTCCCGGCACGACGCGTCAGACGCAGCATATGATATTTGCGCTGGCGCACGTTGTGCAGGGTTTCGAGCGCAGGGGTGGCGGAGCCGAGAATGATCGGAATTTGCTCGCTGTGGGCGCGATAAACTGCCAGATCGCGGGCATGGTAGCGCCAGCCTTCCTGTTGCTTATAGGAGCTGTCGTGCTCTTCGTCGATCACGATCACGCCAAGATTTTTAAACGGCGTAAACAGCGACGAGCGGGTGCCGATCACAATCGCCGCTTCGCCATTTTTCGCTTTCAGCCAGGCGCTGAGGCGTTCGCTGTCGTTCAGACCGGAGTGCAGGACCTCAACCGGTGCGTTAAAGCGCTCGCGGAATCGAGCGATGGTTTGAGGGGTTAAGCCAATTTCCGGCACCATGACCAGCGCCTGTTTGCCCTGCGCGAGCACGTTTTCCAGCACGCTCAGATACACTTCGGTCTTACCGGAACCGGTGACGCCCGCCAGCAGCCAGGCAGAAAAATGGTCCGAGGCGCTGTGAATGGCGCCGACCGCGGTGGCCTGCTCGGTATTCAGGCGCAGACGATCCCCTGAAACGGAGAAGCCGTCGCGCCAGTCGTGAAGGGCTGGGGCCTGGCTTGCCAGCTCGCTCAGACCTTTCTTTCTCAGGGCCTGTAAAGCGGCTTCGCTCACCTCAAGTTCGTCGACCTGATGCCGCCAGATGTTACCCTGGCGCAGAGCGGCCAGCGCCTGCTGCTGTTTCTGCGATCGTTTGAGGCTATTAATGTCTACGGCCTGCCCTTGCTCGGTGGCAAACCAGTACCACATCGGCGCATGGCTGGCGCTCTTACCCTGGCGCAGCAGGATAGGCAGGGCGTGGAACAGGACATCCCCAATCGGATGATGGTAGTAATCCGCCGCCCACAGTAGCAGTCGCCAGGTGCTGGTGGAGTAAACCGGTTCGCTGTCCAGTACCTCAATGACCGATTTCAGCTCATTAAGGGGGAGTTCGCTTTTATCGCTGACGGAAACAACGATCCCCACACGCTGTTGTTTGCCAAACGGCACGGTCACGCGACAGCCCGCTTTGGCGCTCATGCTGTCGGGCAGCAGGTAGTCAAAGGTGCGGGGAAGCGGAACGGGCAGGGCAACGTGAGCGACGGGCATCGAATCTTCCTGACTTGAAAAGTGGCGCGTTAGTATACACATTAGTGAAAGCGGCGTGCGGATCAGTTTGCATACGTTGGTCAAATTCTGTATGATTCGCCGCCTTTGGTGTACTTTACGCCAAAGAACTTACATTCAACATCGCGTGGTGTCTGGCGTTAGGGCTGGAAGAGCGACGCGGCCTTAACTGAGGTTCTCCCATGAAAAAAGATATTCACCCGAAATACGAAATGATTACTGCAAACTGTTCTTGCGGTAACTCTATCCAGATCCGCTCCACCGTGGGTCACGATCTGAACCTGGACGTGTGCGGCAAATGCCACCCGTTCTACACTGGTAAGCAGCGTGATGTTGCAACCGGTGGCCGTGTTGACCGCTTCAACAAGCGTTTCAGCATCCCGGGCGCTAAATAAGTTTCCCGAAAAAAAGGCACCGCAAGGTGCCTTTTTTGTATCCGCTTCTCAGTATTCCCACGTATCCGGGTCAATACCCAGTTCACGCATGATCACCTTCGCCTCTTCCGGGATTTCGTCGCTACGCTCTTTGCGCAGATCGTCATCGTTTGGCAACGGTTGACCGGTAAACGCATGCAGGAACGCTTCGCACAGCAGTTCGCTATTGGTCGCGTGACGCAGGTTGTTCACCTGACGACGCGTACGTTCATCGGTGAGGATCTTTAACACCTTCAGAGGAATGGAAACCGTAATTTTCTTTACTTGCTCACTCTTCTTACCGTGCTCAGCGTATGGGCTGATATATTCGCCGCTCCATTCAGCCATGAGATACCTTTAATCCTCTCAGTCATTAATCTAAAGGTGCAAACCGGTCACTGCCCGTTTTGAACCGTAATCTTGCGTAGTTTACCGTAGAGACGATACCGTGGCACGGATATTGCCGCTGCAGCGTGCACTAAAGCATATAATTTTAACGGCTATTTGCGCATTGCTCAATCTATACGCAAAGAAGTTTAGATGTCCAGATGTATTGACGTCCATAATTTGAATGTTTACTCTGGTGCCTGACTTTTCACCTCATTCGCCAGGAAGCCCTCACCATGACGCGTAAACAGGCCACTATTGCAGTGCGTAGCGGATTAAATGATGACGAGCAGTACGGCTGCGTTGTCCCGCCGATTCATCTTTCCAGTACCTACAATTTCACCGGATTTAATGAACCCCGCGCGCACGACTACTCGCGTCGTGGCAACCCTACGCGTGATGTGACCCAGCGTGCGCTGGCCGAGCTGGAAGGGGGCGCAGGGGCCGTATTGACCAACACCGGGATGTCTGCGATTCACCTGGTGACGACCGTGTTCCTGAAGCCGGGAGACCTGCTGGTCGCCCCGCACGACTGCTATGGCGGCAGCTATCGCCTGTTTGACAGCCTCGCAAAACGCGGCTGCTATCGCGTGCTGTTTGTCGATCAAAACGACGAACAGGCGCTGAAACAGGCGCTGGCAGAGAAACCAAAGCTCGTTCTGGTGGAAAGTCCAAGCAACCCATTGTTGCGCGTTGTCGATATTGCGAAAATTTGTCAGCTCGCAAGGGATGCGGGAGCGATAAGTGTAGTGGATAATACGTTCCTCAGTCCGGCCCTTCAGAACCCACTCGCACTGGGTGCTGATCTGGTATTGCATTCATGCACTAAATATCTGAACGGCCACTCTGATGTGGTAGCGGGCGTGGTGATTGCAAAAGATCCCGACGTTGTCACGGAACTGGCATGGTGGGCCAATAACATTGGCGTCACCGCCGGGGCGTTCGACAGCTACCTGCTGTTGCGCGGCATCCGTACGCTTTCTCCGCGTATGGAAGTGGCGCAGCGCAATGCCCAGGCCATTGTCGATTTCCTGAAAACCCAGCCGCTGGTGAAGAAGCTTTATCACCCGTCGCTGCCGGAAAACCAGGGGCACGAGATTGCCGCGCGCCAGCAGAAAGGGTTTGGCGCGATGTTAAGTTTTGAACTGGACGGCGACGAGCAAACGCTGCGTCGCTTCCTGAGCGGGCTGTCATTGTTTACGCTGGCGGAATCATTAGGTGGGGTTGAAAGCTTGATCTCCCACGCCGCAACCATGACGCACGCCGGTATGGCACCGGAAGCACGTGCCGCCGCCGGGATTTCCGAGACGCTGCTGCGTATCTCGACCGGTATTGAAGATTCTGAAGATTTAATTGCCGATCTGGAAAATGGCTTCCGGGTCGCAGCCAAGGGGTAATCATGAGTGTGATAGCGCAGGCAGGGGCGAAGGGTCGTCAGCTGCACAAGTTTGGTGGTAGTAGTCTTGCTGATGTGAAATGTTATCTGCGCGTTGCAGGGATCATGACGGAGTATTCACAGCCGGGTGACATGATGGTTGTCTCCGCGGCGGGCAGCACCACCAACCAGTTGATTAGCTGGCTGAAACTGAGCCAGACCGATCGCCTTTCTGCGCATCAGGTGCAACAGTCCTTACGCCGCTATCAGAGCGAACTGATTGCTGGCCTGCTGCCAGCGGACGTTGCCGACGGGCTGATCAGCGCTTTTACGCACGATCTTGAACGTCTGGCGGCCCTACTGGACAGCGGGATCACCGACGCGGTGTATGCCGAAGTGGTGGGCCACGGTGAAGTGTGGTCTGCACGTCTGATGGCTGCCGTGCTGCAACATCTGGGTGTGGATGCCGCCTGGCTCGACGCCCGTGATTTCCTCCGCGCCGAACGCGCCGCACAGCCCCAGGTGGATGAAGGGTTATCCTATCCGCTGCTGCAACAGCTCCTGGTGCAGCATCCCGGCAAACGTATTGTTGTCACCGGCTTTATCAGCCGCAGCAATGCGGGCGAAACCGTGCTGCTGGGCCGTAACGGTTCTGACTATTCGGCAACGCAAATCGGTGCGCTGGCGGGCGTGTCCCGCGTGACCATCTGGAGCGACGTGGCCGGCGTTTACAGCGCGGACCCGCGTAAAGTGAAAGATGCCTGTCTGCTGCCATTGCTGCGTCTCGACGAAGCCAGCGAGCTCGCTCGCCTGGCCGCGCCCGTGCTGCACGCCCGCACGCTGCAGCCGGTGTCCGGCAGCGATATCGACCTGCAGCTGCGCTGTAGCTATACCCCGGATCAAGGCTCTACGCGTATCGAGCGCGTGCTGGCGTCCGGTACCGGGGCGCGTATTGTCACCAGTCATGATGACATCTGCCTGATTGAGTTCCAGGTGCCCGCGGGCCAGGACTTCAAGCTGGCGCATAAAGATATCGACCTGGTATTAAAGCGTGCCCAGGTGCGTCCGCTGGCCGTTGGCGTGCATAACGACCGCCAGCTGCTGCAGTTCTGCTATACCGCTGAAGTGGCGGACAGCGCCCTGAAGATTCTGGATGAAGCGGGCCTGCCGGGCGAGCTTCGCCTGCGTCAGGGGCTGGCGCTGGTGGCGATGGTGGGGGCGGGCGTCACCCGTAACCCGCTGCACTGCCACCGCTTCTGGCAGCAGCTGAAAGGCCAGCCGGTTGAATTTACCTGGCAGTCAGAAGAGGGCATCAGCCTGGTCGCCGTGCTGCGTAAAGGGCCAACCGAAAGCCTGATTCAGGGTCTGCACACCTCTCTGTTCCGCGCGGAAAAACGCATCGGCCTGGTGCTGTTTGGTAAAGGCAACATCGGTTCCCGCTGGCTGGAGCTGTTCGCCCGTGAGCAGGTGACGCTTTCGGCACGTACCGGGTTTGAATTCATTCTCGCAGGCGTGGTGGACAGCCGCCGTAGCCTGCTGAATTACGAAGGGCTGGACGCCAGCCGGGCGCTGGCCTTCTTTAACGATGAGGCCGTCGAGCAGGATGAAGAGTCGCTGTTCCTGTGGATGCGCGCGCACCCGTATGACGATCTGGTGGTGCTGGACGTCACCGCCAGCGAACAGCTTGCGGATCAGTATCTGGATTTCGCCAGCCACGGTTTCCACGTCATTAGCGCCAACAAGCTGGCGGGGGCCAGCAGCACGGATAAATATCGTCAGATCCACGACGCGTTTGAAAAAACGGGGCGACACTGGCTGTATAACGCCACCGTTGGGGCGGGCCTGCCGGTTAACCACACCGTGCGTGACCTGCTTGAAAGCGGCGACAGCATTCTGGCGCTGAGCGGGATCTTCTCCGGCACGCTCTCCTGGCTGTTCCTGCAGTTTGACGGCACCGTACCGTTTACCGACCTGGTGGATCAGGCGTGGCAGCAGGGCTTAACCGAGCCTGACCCGCGTGTTGACCTCTCCGGTAAAGACGTGATGCGTAAGCTGGTGATTCTGGCGCGCGAAGCGGGTTACGACATCGAGCCGGATGCCGTCCGCGTCGAGTCCCTGGTGCCTGCTGGCTGTGAAGAAGGGTCTGTGGACCATTTCTTTGAAAATGGTGAAGAGCTTAACGAGCAGATGGTGCAGCGTCTGGAAGCGGCGAACGAGATGGGACTGGTGCTGCGCTATGTGGCGCGTTTTGAGGCCAACGGTAAAGCCCGTGTCGGCGTCGAGGCGGTGCGACCTGACCATCCGCTGGCGGCGCTGCTGCCGTGCGATAATGTCTTCGCGATCGAAAGCCGCTGGTACCGCGATAATCCGCTGGTGATCCGTGGCCCGGGCGCGGGGCGCGATGTCACCGCCGGAGCGATCCAGTCCGACATCAACCGTCTGGCTAAGCTGCTGTAACGTCTACATTTCCCTCTCCCTGTGGGAGAGGGCCAGGGTGAGGGCATCGGACCGCGCTCACCCCATCATGAATTTCCTTCATCTTCCCTGAGCAAACCTCACCGTTATTGTTGATTATTTATGTTGACGTCCCTCCGCTTTTCCGTCATTTTTACATCTGGACGTCTAAACGTATAGAAGTTCATAATACAACAAACAATGACACGCGACAGATAGAGGTAAGGTATGAGCTTTTTTCACGCCAACCAGCGGGAAGCACTGAATCAGAGCCTGGCCGAAGTAAACGGCCAGATTAACGTCTCTTTTGAATTTTTCCCGCCGCGCACCAGTGAAATGGAGCAAACCCTGTGGAGCTCTATCGATCGCCTGAGCAGCCTGAAGCCAAAGTTTGTCTCCGTGACCTACGGTGCGAACTCCGGCGAGCGCGACCGCACGCACAGCATCATCAAAGGCATTAAAGACCGTACCGGTCTGGAAGCTGCGCCGCACCTCACCTGTATCGACGCCACCCGTGACGAGTTACGTGCCATTGCCCAGGACTACTGGAACAACGGTATCCGTCATATTGTCGCCCTGCGCGGCGATCTGCCGCCGGGAAGCGGTAAGCCGGAAATGTATGCCGCCGACCTGGTCGCGTTGCTGAAAGACGTGGCTGACTTTGATATCTCCGTCGCCGCGTATCCTGAAGTTCATCCGGAAGCGAAAAGCGCCCAGGCGGACCTGCTCAACCTGAAGCGTAAAGTGGATGCGGGTGCCAATCGCGCGATTACGCAGTTCTTCTTTGATGTGGAAAGCTACCTGCGTTTCCGTGACCGCTGTGTGTCCGCGGGCATCGACGTCGAAATTATCCCGGGAATTTTGCCGGTCTCTAACTTCAAACAGGCGAAGAAATTTGCTGATATGACCAACGTGCGCATTCCGCTGTGGATGTCCAAAATGTATGAAGGGCTGGACGATGACCCGGAGACCCGCAAGCTGGTGGGCGCTAACATCGCGATGGACATGGTGAAGATCTTAAGCCGCGAAGGGGTGAAGGATTTCCACTTCTACACGCTCAACCGCGCGGAAATGAGCTATGCCATCTGTCACACCCTGGGCGTTCGTCCGGCATAAAAAAATAGAAAGCCCTTATAAAATGAGGGCTTTTTAATCAAACAGATAGTTAAAAGGTATTAACTATCGAATCTGTGGATTATTTCAACTATATCTTATTGCTAGTGGTGTATATCGTAACGGTAACACTGTACAAGGGAGCATAGCGATGAGCACGTCAGACGAGACCAATAACGCAGCATCAGCCGGCAAATGCCCGTTCCATCACGGCGGCGCCGATCACAGCGCGGGAGCAGGTACAAGCAGCCGTGACTGGTGGCCAAAGCAACTCCGCATTGACCTTCTTAACCAACATTCCAACCGTTCTAACCCGCTGGGTGAAGACTTCGACTACCGCAAAGAATTTAGCAAACTCGACTACTCTGCCCTCAAAGGCGATCTCAAGGCGCTTTTAACCGACTCTCAGCCGTGGTGGCCTGCTGACTGGGGCAGCTATGCTGGCCTGTTTATTCGCATGGCGTGGCACGGCGCGGGTACGTATCGCTCCGTTGATGGACGCGGCGGGGCAGGACGCGGTCAACAGCGTTTTGCACCGCTTAACTCCTGGCCCGATAACGTCAGTCTGGATAAAGCGCGTCGTCTGCTGTGGCCCATCAAGCAAAAATATGGGCAAAAAATTTCCTGGGCTGACCTGTTCATCCTGGCGGGGAACGTGGCGCTGGAAAACTCCGGTTTCCGCACCTTTGGTTTCGGTGCCGGTCGTGAAGACGTCTGGGAACCGGATCTGGACGTGAACTGGGGCGATGAAAAAGCCTGGCTGACCCACCGTGACCCGGAAGCGCTGGCGAAGCGTCCTCTGGCCGCAACCGAAATGGGCCTGATCTACGTTAACCCGGAAGGGCCAAACGCCAGCGGTGAACCACTGTCCGCGGCGGCAGCCATCCGCGCGACCTTTGGCAATATGGGCATGAACGACGAAGAGACCGTGGCGCTGATCGCCGGTGGTCATACGCTCGGTAAAACCCATGGCGCAGGTGAAGCCACACATGTGGGCACCGACCCTGAAGCCTCACCGATTGAAGCGCAGGGCCTGGGCTGGGCGAGTACGCACGGTACAGGCGTTGGTGCAGATGCCATTACGTCCGGTCTGGAAGTTATCTGGTCACAAACTCCGACCCAGTGGAGCAACTACTTCTTCGAGAACCTGTTCAAATATGAGTGGGTCCAGACCCGCAGCCCGGCAGGTGCCATTCAGTTTGAAGCCGTGGATGCGCCAGAAATTATGCCGGACCCGTTCGACCCGTCGAAAAAACGCAAACCAACGATGCTGGTCACCGACCTGACGCTGCGTTTTGATCCGGAATTCGAGAAAATTTCTCGCCGCTTCCTGAACGATCCGCAGGCTTTCAACGAAGCCTTTGCGCGCGCGTGGTTCAAACTGACTCACCGCGATATGGGCCCAAAAGCGCGGTACATTGGTCCGGAAGTGCCGAAAGAAGATTTGATCTGGCAGGATCCGCTGCCTCAGCCGGTGTTCAATCCTTCGAAAGAAGACATTGAAAGCCTGAAAGCGGAAATCATTGCCTCGGGTCTCTCCGTGAGTGAGCTGGTTTCCGTTGCCTGGGCGTCTGCATCGACCTTCCGCGGTGGCGACAAGCGTGGCGGCGCCAACGGTGCGCGTCTGGCGCTGGCGCCTCAGCGCGACTGGGATGTTAACGCCGCTGCCGTACGTGCATTACCGGCTCTGGAAGCCATCCAGCGCACCACCAATAAAGCCTCCCTGGCCGATATCATCGTGCTGGCGGGCGTGGTAGGCGTTGAGCAGGCGGCGAAAGCGGCAGGTGTTTACGTTACCGTACCGTTTACGCCGGGCCGCGTGGATGCGCGCCAGGACCAGACGGATATCGAGATGTTTAACCTGCTCGAGCCGATTGCCGATGGCTTCCGCAACTACCGTGCGCAGGTGGATACGTCAACCACCGAATCACTGCTGATCGACAAAGCGCAGCAGCTGACGCTGACCGCACCCGAACTGACGGTTTTGGTCGGCGGTCTGCGCGTACTCGGGGCAAACTTCGATGGCAGCAAGAATGGCGTGTTCACCGACCGTGAGGGCGTGCTGAGCAATGACTTCTTCGTGAACCTGCTGGATATGAATACCCAGTGGAAGGCGACCGACGACTCAAACGAGCTGTTTGCCGGTAGCGATCGCGCCAGTGGCGAAGTGAAATACACCGCGACCCGCGCGGACCTGGTGTTTGGTTCAAACGCCGTCCTGCGCGCGCTGGCTGAAGTCTACGCCAGCAGCGATGCACACGAGAAGTTTGTGCGTGATTTTGTTGCCGCCTGGGCGAGAGTGATGGATTTGGATCGGTTTGACGTGAAGTAACCAGTATGCCGGGTGGCGGCTACGCCTTACCCGGCTTGCAAAAGCATGTCATTCGTAGGCCGGGTAAGCGTAGCGCCACCCGGCTTTTTTTATTACTCCCACTCCTGCAGGAACCGCTGTCCATACTGGTCAGCCACCAGCAGCGCCGCATACACCTGATCTGGCGTTACTCCGCCCGGCATGTTGTGAATAGTTTCCCCTTCTGCACAGGACGCTTCTGCGATCAGCCGCATTTTGGCCGGAATATCCTCTTTAATATTCAGCTGCGCCAGCGTGATCGGCAGTCCCACGCTGTGGCAAAGCGCCGCGACGGTCTCTATTTCTTCTACCGGCGCATTTTCGAGCACCAGCTGCGTCAGCGTACCAAACGCTACTTTTTCACCGTGATAGAAGTGATGCGCATCCGGCACCGCCGTCATACCGTTATGAATCGCATGTGCCGCAGCCAGTCCACCGCTTTCAAAACCTACGCCGCTGAGATAGGTGTTGGCTTCGATAATGCGTTCCAGCGCAGGCGTTACGACATGCTGTTCCGCCGCCAGCATGGCTTTCTCACCCTCTTCAAGCAGCGTGTTGTAGCACAGCTCCGCCAGCGCGAGTGCCGCCTGCGTGCATTTACCGCCCGCCATCGTCGTGGCACCGCTACGCGAGCAGGCGCGCGCTTCAAACCAGGTCGCCAGCGCATCGCCAATCCCCGCGGCAAGCAGACGAGCCGGCGCACCCGCGACGACTTTGGTATCCACAATCACCATGTTCGGGTTGTGCGGCAGCATCAGGTAGCGATCGAACTCGCCGCTGTCGGTATAGATTACGGAAAGTGCGCTGCACGGTGCATCGGTGGAGGCAATGGTCGGGGCAATCGCAACCGGCACGTCCATAAAGTGTGCCAGCGCTTTGGCGGTGTCCAGCGTCTTCCCGCCGCCGATACCCAGCACGGCCAGACAGTCGGCGCTATCGGCCAGTTTTTTCAGACGATCGATTTCATTTTGTGAACATTCGCCACCAAACGGTGCGATTTCTGCATGCAGCTCTGCGTTTTTAAAGCTCTGGCGCAAGGTTTCTTCAGCAAAACCCAGCACAAATTTATCGCCGACAACCAGCCAACGCGTTGCCAGCGGTTTCAGGTAGTCGCCGAGACGGGTAAGCACATCAGCGCCCTGGATATATTTTCCCGGCGATTGAATGATACGGTCCATAACATTTCTCCCTTAGAGGTTGAGGTTACCAAACGCGTTTTTCCAGTCCTGCTCGAACTTCTCTATGGCTGACTCTACCGCCGGCGTGCCGAGCATTTGTTGCGCTACATCTAAAGGAAGCGTGATTGCCTCGCATCCGGCCAGCAGGCAGTCCAGCGCCTGACGTGGCGTTTTGAAGCTGGCGGCCAGCACCTTGCTCTCAGGGGCATGCATTTCCAGAAGAGACTGCAGCTCCTGGACCATGCGGATACCATCACCGCCCTGGGCATCGACGCGGTTCACATACGGTGCGACATACGACGCGCCCGCCAGCGCAGCCAGCAGACCCTGTGCGGCGCTGTATACGGCCGTCCCGAGTGTAGTGATCCCCTCGTTTTTCAATGCCTTAATCGCTACAAGTCCTTCTGCCGTTACCGGAATTTTCACCACGATATCCGGCAGGGCATTACTGAGACGTTTGGCTTCTGCCACCATTCCCCCGGCGTCACGGCTCATGGTCTGGGCAAACAGAGTGCCCCGGGGAGCGATGGCTTTTTGCAGGCGCGGCAGCACGCTCCAGATGGACTCCCGGCTGGCGGCAATAATGCTCGGGTTAGTGGTCACACCCGCGATCGGGAATACCCGCGCCAGACGCTCAACTTCCGCCACGTTGGCGGTGTCCAGGTACAGTTCCATTATTTTTCCTTAAGTCAGAAAGGTTGAATAAAGGATAAGGCGCGGCAGAGTACGGCGGATACAGGTCAATTTTGCCAAATACTGGACAAATGTAATGTCCTTAGTGAAGTGAGAGAACGATCACAATGCTATTTTTTGGCGATCAGCTGGCTGTGATACTGACGACGATATTCGGAAGGGGAGCGCTCGGTGTGCTTACGAAAGAGACGGCAAAAGTAGTTGCTGTCGGTAAATCCGCAGCGTGCGGCGATATCTTTAATTTTGAGGTCATAGCCTTTCAGCAGCTGGCGCGCGTGTTCCAGACGGGTCTGCGTCAGGTATTCATTGAACCCGACGTTCCCGGTCTTCTGAAAAAGGTGAGAGAGATAGTTAGGGGAAATATAAAATTCCCCGGCAACGGAATCCCGGGTCAGCGCCGAGGCATGGTTTTCGTCAATAAAGCGACGAACGGCTTCGAATAATGCGCGGCTGCGGCTATCAGTGTGGATATCACTGCCAAGCAGATCGCGGCAGTGGCTGAGCAGACTTAATATCACCAGCCTGGCCGTGTCCTGCTCAGTTGGCTGCATCTGCAGCTCATTGAGCGTTTGCAGGAGAAACGCGCCCGTCCGGGGTCCTCTTCTGGCAATCTGCTGCTGTTGTATAAGAGCGTTGCCCCGGTAGAGCTGAAGCGTCAGCTGCTGTTTGCAGAAGCTTATTCTGAGCGAGTTTGAAGAATGCTGCGGGACGTTCCCGGTTGCGGAAAAGAATGCTTCGCAGCGGGTTTCCAGGATAACTGAGAGACAAGGTGATGTGCGGCTATTCTCGGCAGGCGCGACAAAGTGCACTTGATCCAGGGGGAATGCGCCTTTAATCAGAGCCGTGAGGATGTGCGTAATATCGTGGAACATGTTATGGATACCGGGGTATTGCCGGGTGGGCGCAAGCACCCCCCCGGCATAGCCGATTAGCCCGTGTTACGCATACCCGCCGCAACGCCCGCAATCGTCACCATCAGCGCCTGCTCAACGCGTGGATCCGGCTCTTTACCTTCTTCTTCCGCCAGACGAGAACGGTGCAGCAGCTCTGCCTGCAGGACGTTCAGCGGGTCGGTGTAGATGTTACGCAGCTGGATAGACTCGGCGATCCACGGCAGGTCTGCCATCAGGTGTGAGTCGTTGGCGATATCCAGCACCACTTTGATGTCGCCTTCCAGCAGTTCGCGCAGCTCTTTACCCAGCGCCCACAGCTCAGGCTTAACCAGACGCTGATCGTAGTATTCCGCCAGCCACAGGTCAGCTTTCGAGAAGACCATCTCCAGCATACCCAGACGGGTAGAGAAGAATGGCCAGTCGCGGCACATGGTTTCCAGTTCGTTCTGTTTACCGTCTTCCACCACTTTCTGCAGCGCGGCACCGGCACCCAGCCAGGCAGGCAGCATCAAACGGTTCTGCGTCCAGGCGAAAATCCATGGAATCGCGCGCAGTGACTCTACGCCGCCGGTCGGGCGACGCTTCGCCGGACGCGAGCCCAGCGGCAGTTTACCCAGTTCCTGCTCAGGTGTTGCCGAGCGGAAGTAAGGCACAAAATCTTTGTTTTCACGCACGTAGCCACGGTAAAGATCGCAGGAGATCGCCGACAGTTCGTCCATGATATGGCACCAGGACGCTTTCGGCTCCGGCGGTGGCAGCAGGTTTGCTTCCAGAATGGCGCTGGTATAAAGCGACAGACTGCTGATGGTCACTTCCGGCAGGCCGTATTTGAAGCGGATCATCTCACCTTGCTCGGTCACGCGCAGGCCGCCTTTCAGGCTGCCCGGCGGCTGCGACAGCAGTGCCGCGTGTGCAGGCGCGCCGCCTCGGCCGATTGAGCCACCGCGTCCGTGGAACAGCGTCAGCTCAATACCGGCTTTCTCGCAGGTTTTGATCAGTGCATCCTGCGCCTGATACTGCGCCCAGGATGCCGCCATCACGCCCGCATCTTTGGCGGAGTCGGAATAACCAATCATCACCATCTGCTTGCCCTGAATAAAGCCGCGATACCAGTCGATGTTCAGCAACTGGGTCATCACGTCGTTGGCGTTGTTCAGGTCATCGAGGGTTTCAAACAGCGGCGCCACCGGCAGGGCATAGTCGATGCCCGCTTCTTTCAGAAGCAGATGAACGGCCAGCACGTCGGACGGGGTCTTCGCCATGGAGATCACATAGGCGGCCACCGATCCTTTCGGTGCGTCCACGATCGCTTTACAGGTGTTGAGCACCTCGCGGGTTTCGTTGCTTGGCTCCCAGTTGCGCGGCAACAGAGGGCGCTTGGAGTTCAGTTCGCGGATCAGGAATGCCTGTTTGTCGGCTTCAGACCAGCTTTCATAGTCGCCGATGCCGAGATAGCGGGTCAGTTCACCCAGCGCTTCGGTATGGCGGGTACTTTCCTGACGTACGTCGATACGCACCAGTGGCACGCCGAAACATTTCACGCGGCGCAGGGTGTCGAGCAGTTCGCCGTTAGCGATGATGCCCATCCCGCAGGCCTGGAGTGATTTATAACAGGCGTACAGCGGTTCCCAAAGCTGTTCGTTCTGGCTGAGCAGGCCTTCCGGCTTCGGCAGACGCTGGCCTTTCAGGCGCGCTTCCAGCCAGGCCTGAGTCGCCATCAGCTGACCGCGCAGTTTTTTCATCAGGAAACGGTACGGCTCGCTGGCACCTTCTTCACCGGCCAGCGCGCGCAGTTCCGGCGTCGCTTCGACCATCGACAGTTCGGAAATCAGCACCTGAATATCTTTCAGGAACAAATCGGTCGCTTTCCAGCGGCTCAGCAACAGAACGTGACGGGTGATTTCCGCAGTGACGTTCGGGTTGCCGTCGCGGTCGCCGCCCATCCAGGAGGTGAAGCGTACCGGCACAAAGTCGACCGGCAGGCGGTAGCCGAGGTTCTCTTCCAGCTGTTCGTTCAGCTCGCGCAGGTAGTTCGGCACCCCTTCCCACAGGCTGTTTTCCACCACCGCAAAGCCCCATTTGGCTTCGTCGACCGGGCTGGGGCGTTGCTTACGAATTTCGTCGGTGTGCCAGGACTGAGCAATCAGCTGGCGCAGACGGCGCATCAGCTGGTTGCGTTCATAGCCGGCGATGTCTTTGTTATCCAGCTGCTTGAGGCAGTTGTTCACTTCCACCATTTTGTGGATCAGGGTACGACGGGTGATCTCGGTTGGGTGAGCGGTCAGAACCAGCTCCAGCGAGAGAGACTCCACCGCTTTTTTGATGGTGGCTTCGGTGAGATCGGGCTGGTCTTTCAGTTTACGCAGCGTACGGGCAATCACTTCCGGGTTGCTGGCAGCTTCGCCATTAGGCGAAATGCTGTGGTATTGCTCAGCGGTGTTGGCCAGGTTCAGGAACTGGCTGAAGGCACGGGCAACGGGCAGCAGCTCATCGTTGGAGAGGTTCTGCAAGGTGGTGAGCAGTTCCTGACGGCTGGCCTCGTTACCGGCACGGGAAGATTTAGACAGCTTGCGGATGGTTTCAACGCGTTCGAGGATGTTTTCCCCCAATGCATCTTTGATGGTATCTCCAAGCACTTTGCCGAGCATACTGACATTACTACGCAACGCGGAATATTGTTCGTTCATAAAAACCCAGTCACCCCATCATTTTTGTTTATGCCCATGCGGAAATCTGCTGGACAATATTTTGTCATCTCCCTTTATAAAGCCACGTAAAACCCCCGTCGTCAATTGCTGCGAAAACGGTTCAGCAAACGAATAAATGCGGGCAATTTACGAAATTTAATTCGCATTGCGTCAGATAAGAGATGCTTATGGGAATGTGACGGAGATCGCGGGATTTACTCCCCTCACCCTGCCCTCTCCCCAAAGGGGAGAGGGTGTTCAAATTCCCTCTCCCCTTTGGGGAGAGGGGTAGGGTGAGGGGCAGTTTTTAATGCCAGCAGAAGTGGTGCACAACCTGGGTAATCAACTCGCGAGTGGGCTTGATGAAGCGGGTTTCCAGATACTCATCCGGCTGGTGCGCCTGGTTAATGGAGCCAGGGCCAAGGACCAGCGTCGGACACAGCGTCTGAATGAACGGCGCTTCGGTGCAGTAATTCACCACGTCGGTTTTTTCACCAAGCAGTTTTTCCACCACTTCAACCAGCTGGTGATCCGGAGGGCACTCATAACCCGGGATCGGCGGATGCAGTTCGGAGACCGTCAGGCGGCCCGGCCAGCGCTCGCTCACCGGGGCCAGTGCTTCATTCAGCAAGCCGTCGAGATCGCTCAGCGTCATACCCGGCAGCGGGCGGATATCCATATGCAGTTCGCAGCAGGCGCAGATACGGTTGGAGGCATCGCCGCCGTGCAGGCTGCCGAGGTTTAGGGTCGGATACGGCACGGTGAACGCGTCATAGTGATAACGTTCTTTCAGCGAGTCGCGCAGGGTCATGATGCGCCCGATGGCGTCATGCATCAGCTCAATCGCATTTACGCCGCGCGCCGGATCGCTGGAATGACCGGACTGGCCCAGCACGCGCACGGCCGTCGAGATATGACCTTTGTGCGCGCGAATCGGTTGCAGTGACGTCGGCTCGCCGATAATGGCGCAATCCGGGCGAATCGACGTGTTTTCAGAGAAGTAGCGCGCGCCCGCCATGCTGGTCTCTTCGTCGGCGGTCGCCAGAATGTAGAGCGGCTTTTTCAGTTTTGTCACGTCCACGTCACGCAGCGCGTCGAGGATAAAGGCGAAGAAGCCTTTCATGTCGGCGGTGCCGAGACCATAGAGTTTGTTGTCGTGCTCGGTCAGGGTGAACGGATCGCGGGTCCAGCGGCCATCGTCAAACGGCACGGTGTCGGTATGACCGGCAAGCAGCAGGCCGCCCGCACCGGTTCCGGTGCTGGCCAGCAGGTTAAATTTATGACGGGTTCCGGGGACGGGCTGTACCTCAACGTTAAATCCAAGATCGCTAAACCAACCCGCCAGCAGATTGATTAAAGACTCATTGCTTTGATCCAGCGCTTCTTCCGTTGCACTGATGGACGGTGTGGCAATCAGGGCGCGGTAGATCTCGATAAATGGCGGTAAGTTCATTTTCATTGTTGACACACCTTAGGTCGTGATAGTATCAATATTCATGCAATAAATGTGAATAAAAATACATTAACGTTGAGCATAAAGGAACCCGATGTTGAATACGCTGATTGTAGGCGCTAGCGGTTATGCGGGCGCAGAGCTTGTAAGCTACGTGAATCGCCATCCACATATGACCATAACCGCTTTGACCGTGTCAGCGCAAAGCAATGATGCAGGAAAGTTAATTTCCGATTTGCATCCGTGGCTTAAGGGCATTGTCGATCTGCCGCTGCAGCCGATGTCTGACATCAGTGAGTTCACCGACGGCGTTGACGTGGTGTTTTTAGCCACTGCGCACGAAGTCAGTCATGACCTGGCACCGCAGTTCCTGGCAGCCGGCTGCGTGGTGTTCGATCTCTCCGGCGCGTTCCGCGTTAACGACGGCGCGTTCTACGAAAAATATTACGGTTTCACCCATCAGCACCCCGATCTGCTTGAAAAAGCGGTTTACGGCCTGGCGGAGTGGAGCACAGACAAACTCAAAGAAGCGGATCTGATTGCCGTGCCGGGCTGCTACCCGACGGCGGCGCAACTTTCCCTGAAACCGCTGATCGACGCAGGTCTGCTGGATCTGAACCAGTGGCCGGTGATCAACGCCACCAGCGGCGTGAGCGGAGCAGGGCGCAAAGCGGCGATCTCTAATAGCTTCTGCGAAGTGAGCCTTCAGCCGTATGGCGTGTTTAATCACCGCCATCACCCTGAAATCACGACGCATCTGGGTACGGACGTCATTTTCACGCCGCATCTGGGCAGCTTCCCGCGCGGGATTCTTGAAACCATCACCTGCCGCCTGAAACCGGGCGTGACCAAAGAGCAGGTGAGCGAGGTCTTCACGCAGGCGTATGCGGATAAACCGCTGGTGCGTTTGTATGACAAAGGCGTGCCGGCGCTGAAAAACGTGGTCGGGCTGCCATTCTGCGACATCGGCTTTGCCGTACAGGGCGAGCACCTGATTGTGGTCGCTGCAGAAGATAACTTACTCAAAGGCGCTGCCGCACAGGCAATGCAGTGTGCAAATATTCGTTTCGGCTTCCCTGAAACGCAGGCTCTTATTTAAGGTGTGATGATGAACCCATTAATTATCAAACTCGGTGGTGTACTGCTGGACAGCGAAGAAGCGCTGGAGCGTCTGTTTACCGCGCTGGTGAACTATCGTGAATCACACCAACGTCCGCTGGTGATTGTGCACGGCGGCGGCTGCGTGGTAGATGAGCTGATGAAAGGGCTCAACCTGCCGGTGAAAAAGAAAAACGGCCTGCGCGTCACGCCCGCTGACCAGATTGACATCATTACCGGTGCGCTGGCGGGAACGGCGAACAAAACGCTGCTGGCATGGGCGAAGAAACATCATATCGCCTCCGTTGGTCTCTGTCTGGGGGATGGCGACAGCGTAAAAGTGACCCAGCTCGATGAAGAACTGGGCCACGTTGGACTGGCGCAGCCGGGTTCGCCTAAGCTCATTAACACGCTGCTGGAAGGTGGTTTCCTGCCAGTGGTGAGCTCTATCGGCGTGACCGAAGAGGGCGAGCTAATGAACGTTAACGCGGATCAGGCGGCAACGGCTCTGGCGGCTACGCTGGGCGCAGACCTGATCCTGCTTTCCGACGTGAGCGGCATTCTGGACGGCAAAGGCCAGCGCATCGCGGAAATGACCGCGGCCAAAGCCGAACAGCTGATCGCGCAGGGCATCATTACTGACGGCATGATCGTCAAAGTGAACGCCGCGCTGGATGCCGCTCGCACGCTGGGTCGCCCGGTGGATATCGCCTCCTGGCGTCACGCGGAACAACTGCCGGCGCTGTTTAACGGCACGCCGATTGGCACGCGTATTTTAGCGTAATCGATTTAATGTTTTGTAGGCCCGGTAAGCGCAGCGCCACCGGTCAATGAAATTCAAAGATATTAAGGAAGCATGTTATGGCACTTTGGGGTGGGCGTTTTACACAGGCAGCGGATCAGCGGTTCAAACAGTTCAATGACTCTTTGCGCTTCGACTACCGCCTGGCCGAACAGGATATTGTCGGCTCTGTGGCCTGGTCCAAAGCGCTGGTGACCGTTGGCGTGCTGACCGCAGAGGAGCAGCTACAACTGGAAGAGGCGCTGAATAACCTTCTGGAAGAGGTGCGTCTGGATCCGCAGCAAATCCTGCAGAGCGATGCCGAGGATATTCACAGCTGGGTGGAAGGCAAACTTATCGACAAAGTCGGTCAGTTGGGTAAAAAGCTACACACCGGCCGTAGCCGTAACGACCAGGTTGCTACCGACCTGAAGCTGTGGTGTAAAGAGACCGTTGGCGAGCTGCTGGCAGCTAACCGTCAGCTGCAGAGCGCGCTGGTAGAGACCGCGCAGAACAACCAGGACGCCGTAATGCCGGGCTATACCCACCTGCAGCGCGCGCAGCCGGTGACCTTTGCCCACTGGTGTCTGGCCTATGTTGAGATGCTGGCGCGTGACGAAAGCCGTCTGCAGGATACCCTGAAACGTCTGGATGTCAGCCCACTGGGCAGCGGCGCGCTGGCCGGTACAGCGTATGAAATCGACCGTGAACAGCTCGCAGGCTGGCTGGGCTTTGCGTCCGCCACCCGTAACAGCCTGGACAGCGTCTCTGACCGTGACCATGTACTTGAGCTGCTCTCCAATGCGTCTATCGGGATGGTGCATCTGTCGCGCTTTGCCGAAGACCTGATCTTCTTTAACTCCGGTGAAGCCGGTTTTGTGGAGCTGTCCGACCGCGTGACGTCCGGATCTTCCCTGATGCCGCAGAAGAAAAACCCGGACGCGCTGGAGCTGATTCGCGGCAAGTGTGGCCGTGTGCAGGGCGCACTGACCGGTATGATGATGACCCTGAAAGGGCTGCCACTGGCGTACAACAAAGATATGCAGGAAGACAAAGAAGGGCTGTTCGACGCGCTCGACACCTGGCTGGATTGTCTGCATATGGGTGCGCTGGTGCTGGATGGCATTCAGGTGAAACGTCCGCGCTGCCAGGAAGCGGCGCAGCAAGGCTATGCGAACTCTACCGAACTGGCGGATTATCTGGTGGCGAAAGGCGTACCTTTCCGTGAAGCGCACCACATTGTGGGTGAAGCGGTGGTGGAAGCCATTCGTCAGGGTAAACCACTGGAAGATCTGGCACTGGCCGACCTGCAGAAGTTCAGTGCGGTTATCGGGGAGGATGTCTATCCGATTCTGGCGCTGCAATCCTGCCTGGATAAGCGTGCCGCGAAAGGCGGCGTGTCGCCGAAGCAGGTCGCGCAGGCGATTACGGATGCGAAAAACCGGTTGGTTTGATCGGTGCGGGTGGGTGCCCTCACCCCGGCCCTCTCCCACAGGGAGAGGGAGCAAACACTAAAAATGGCAACTTCGGTTGCCATTTTGCGTTTACCTCGGGCTTTTTTGCGCAAAAAAAAAGCGGACCACGGGGTCCGCAAAAGTTCACGTTGGCTTTAGTTGTTCGAGTTTTGAGAGAAACTCGATGACGGTGCGGGGACGTCAAGGGTCAAACACGTGCCGCCTCGTCTATGTGGTGTATTATTCAACAGAAAGCTTGATAGGGATAATCGTTCGTTGCTATGCTATCTATCGCCATGAACTATCGTGGCGACGGAGGATGAATAATGAATATTCGTGATCTTGAATACCTGGTAGCGCTAGCCGAGCACCGCCATTTTCGCCGTGCTGCAGATTCCTGCCACGTCAGCCAGCCGACGCTGAGCGGTCAGATCCGCAAGCTGGAAGATGAGCTGGGCGTGATGCTGCTGGAGCGCACCAGTCGTAAGGTACTGTTCACCCAGGCCGGTTTGTTGCTGGTGGATCAGGCGCGCACCGTGCTGCGCGAGGTCAAAGTGCTCAAGGAAATGGCAAGCCAGCAGGGGGAAGCGATGTCCGGCCCACTGCATATTGGCCTGATCCCAACCGTTGGCCCGTATCTTTTGCCGCACATTATTCCAATGTTGCACCAGACTTTCCCAAAACTCGAAATGTACCTGCATGAAGCGCAAACCCATCAACTGCTGGCGCAGTTAGATAGCGGCAAGCTTGACTGCGCTATTCTGGCGCTGGTGAAAGAGAGCGAAGCGTTTATTGAAGTGCCGCTGTTCGATGAGCCAATGATGCTGGCGATCTATGAAGATCACCCGTGGGCGAACCGCGATCGCGTGCCGATGGCCGATCTGGCCGGTGAAAAGCTGCTGATGCTGGAAGATGGCCACTGTCTGCGCGATCAGGCAATGGGCTTTTGCTTTGAAGCGGGTGCCGACGAAGATACCCATTTCCGCGCAACCAGCCTGGAAACGCTGCGTAATATGGTGGCGGCGGGAAGCGGGATTACGCTGCTGCCTGCGCTGGCCGTGCCGCGCGAGCGTAAGCGTGATGGCGTGGTTTATCTGCCGTGCATTAAGCCTGAACCGCGTCGCACGATCGGCCTTGTTTATCGTCCGGGGTCACCGCTGCGCAGCCGCTATGAGCAGCTGGCAGAGGCCATCCGCGGTGCGATGGATGGCCATTTCGATAACGCGTTAAAACAGGCGGTTTAAGCCGTTCAGCGCGGCGACCCGATAGGCTTCCGCCATAGTCGGGTAGTTAAAGGTGGTGTTAACGAAGTACTCAATGGTGTTACCGCCGCCTTTTTGCTCCATAATCGCCTGGCCGATATGAATGATTTCCGCCGCGCGCTCACCAAAGCAGTGAATGCCGAGGATCTCTTTCGTCTCGCGATGGAACAGGATTTTCAGCGTCCCCACGCTCATTCCGACAATTTGCGCCCGCGCCAGATGTTTAAACTGCGCGCGACCCACCTCATATGGCACTTTCATTGACGTCAGCTGCTGCTCGGTTTTACCTACGGAACTGATTTCCGGGATGGTATAGATGCCGGTCGGGATATCTTCGATCAGATGCGCCGTCGCTTCACCTTTCACCAGCGCCTGTGCGGCAATACGGCCCTGGTCATAAGCGGCAGAGGCCAGGCTTGGGTAACCAATCACGTCGCCGACCGCGTAAACGTGCGGCAGGGCAGTCTGGTACATGCTGTTGACCTTCAGCTGACCGCGGCTGTCGGTCTCAAGTCCGATATTCTCCAGCTGCAGGGAATCGGTGTTGCCGGTACGACCGTTGGCGTACAGCAGGCAGTCCGCTTTCAGCTTCTTACCGGACTTGAGGTGCATGATCACACCGTCGTCGCAACCTTCAATCTTCTCGTACTCTTCGTTGTGGCGAATCACCACGCCGCTGTTCCAGAAGTGGTAGGAGAGAGAGTCTGACATCTCCTGATCGAGGAATGCCAGCAGGCGGTCGCGCGTGTTGATGAGATCAACTTTGACATCCATTCCACGGAAGATCGACGCATATTCGCAGCCAATGACCCCTGCGCCATAGATGATGACGTGGCGGGGTTCATGGTGCAGGCTCAGAATCGAGTCGCTGTCGTAAACGCGCGGGTGCGAGAAGTCGACGTCGGCCGGGTGGTAAGGGCGCGATCCGCAGGCAATCACAAATTTTTCGGCGGTGAGGGTCTCCACCGAACCGTCGTGGCATTCAAGTGCCAGGGTGTGTTCATCCACAAAATGCGCGTTGCCCTGCAAAATCTCACAGTGGTTACGCTCATAAAACCCCTGGCGCATGCGCGTCTGCTGGTTAATGACGGTATCTGCATGATTCAGGATGTCGGCAAAGGAGGAACGAAGAAGTCGGGAGTGGTCGCTGTAAAGAGGGTTCTGGTTAAATTCGATAATGCGGCTAACGGCGTGGCGGAGGGCTTTTGAAGGGATGGTGCCCCAGTGGGTGCAACCGCCGCCGACATTATGGTAGCGCTCAATGACCGCTACTCTGGCTCCCTGTTTCACCAGACCCATAGCAGCGCCTTCGCCGCCGGGGCCGGAACCAATAACTATTGCGTCGTAATCGTAGGAATGTGGCATGGTAAGGCTTACCTGTTCTTATACATAAAAGCAACAGAATCATAACATCATTGCCAGGGTAACCCAATTATCGTTGTGCTTTTTTCCGGCAGTGGAGCACAAACCGCACGTAAACAATCATTCACAAAGCCAGGCAAACAGATTAATTTTATTCTCTGGTATAGTGCCAGCAGGCCTTTGGAAGGATTCAACTATCGTGATGGGCGTAAGAGCACAACAAAAAGAGAAAACCCGGCGTTCGCTGGTGGAAGCCGCATTCAGTCAACTGAGTGCCGAGCGGAGTTTTGCCAGTTTGAGCCTGCGCGAAGTCGCACGCGAGGCCGGGATTGCGCCAACGTCCTTCTATCGTCATTTCCGTGATGTGGATGAACTGGGCCTGACCATGGTCGATGAAAGCGGTCTGATGCTGCGCCAGCTGATGCGCCAGGCACGTCAGCGTATCGCCAAAGGGGGGAGCGTGATACGCACCTCCGTGTCGACCTTTATGGAATTTATTGGCAATAACCCCAACGCGTTTCGTCTGCTTTTGCGCGAGCGTTCGGGCACATCGGCGGCGTTTCGTGCCGCCGTCGCGCGTGAAATTCAGCACTTCATCGCGGAACTTGCCGACTATCTTGAACTCGAAAACCATATGCCGCGTGCGTTTACTGAAGCACAGGCTGAGGCGATGGTGACGATTGTTTTCAGCGCGGGTGCCGAAGCGCTGGATGTCAGCATTGAACAACGCAAACAGCTCGAAGAGCGACTGGTATTGCAGCTCAGGATGATCTCCAAAGGCGCGTACTACTGGTATCGCCGTGAACAAGAGAAACTGGCACATCAAACCGAAGAGTGAAGGTGAGTAATGAAACAGTCAGGTCAGGATAAAGGGACGCTGTTGCTGGCATTGATCGCTGGCTTATCCATTAATGGGACGTTTGCCGCTATTTTTAGCTCAATTGTTCCGTTTTCGATTTTCCCGCTTATTGCGCTGGTGCTGACGGTGTACTGCCTGCATCAACGTTACCTGAACCGCACCATGCCGGTGGGGTTACCGGGGCTGGCCGCTGCCTGCTTTATTCTCGGCGTATTGCTGTATAGCACCGTGGTGCGTGCGGAGTACCCGGATATCGGATCTAACTTCTTCCCTGCGGTACTTTCTGTGGCGCTGGTATTCTGGATTGGCTCGCGCATGCGTAGCCGTAAGAGCCAGTTACCAGAGTAATGAATTATTTGTAGGGCAGGTAAGCGAAGCGCCACCTGCCAAAACCGGCCTACAGATCACCGTGCGGTCAGTAAAACGCCGCACTCCATATGGTGCGTATACGGGAACTGATCGAACAGCGCCAGACGTTCAACTTTGTGCGTCTGGCTTAATGTTTCGAGGTTCTTGCACAGCGTCTCCGGGTTACAGGAGATGTACAAAATGCGCGGGTACGCCTGCACCATCTTTTCGGTTTCGCTGTCCAGGCCACTGCGCGGCGGGTCGACAAAAATCGTCTCACACTGGTAGCTCTTCAGGTCGATCCCTTCCAGGCGGTTAAACGCCCGCACGCCGTTCATGGCCTGCGTGAACTCTTCTGCGGCCATACGAATGATCTGCACGTTGTCGATATGGTTAGCGGCAATGTTGTACTGCGCGGCGGCAACTGACGGCTTGGCAATTTCGGTTGCCAGAACGCGATCAAAGTTACGTGCCAGGGCCAGGGAGAAGTTGCCGTTACCGCAGTACAGCTCAAGCAGGTCGCCTTTAGAACCTTCCGTCGCCTTGAGCGCCCACTCCAGCATCTGCACGTTCATCGCGGCGTTCGGCTGAGTGAAGCTGTTCTCGACCTGACGATAAATCATCTCTTTACCCGCTACCGGCAAACGCTCATCGACGTAATCCTGATCCAGCATGATTTTGGTTTTGGTCGCGCGGCCAATCAGGTGGACATTGATGTTCTGCGCACGCAGCGCATCGCGCAGGGCTTCTGCCTGTTCGCGCCATTCGTCGGTCAGCGCTTTGTGGTAGAGCAGAGAGACAATCGCCTGATTGCTTTGCGTGGTCAGATAGTCAATCTGGAACAGCTTATGACGCAGCACCGGATTATCGCGCACACCGTCAATGATCAGGGTCATCAGTTGGTTGATGAGCTCACTCGCCGCCGGGAAGCTGTCCACGCGAATGCGGGATTTCGTCTGCTGATCGAAAATGATGTGGTACAGGTCATCTCCGTCGTGCCAGATGCGGAACTCGGCGCGCATGCGGTAGTGGCTGACGGGAGAGCGGAACACCTCGGGAACGGGCGCGTTGAACGGCGTCATCATACTTTGCAGGCGGACGACTTTCTCTGCCAGCTGCGCGTCGTACTGTTCTGTCGGGAGGTGTTCTGGGGTCATGATGCGTCCTGAGTGATAAAGAATTACGCGGGGATTGTAGGCATTGTGCAGGGGATGTCCAGATTTAATGGCTCATAGCTGTCTGGACATCTATACGTGTCTAATTGTAGCATTCTGTTTCCGGTCTCCTGAGAGTGAAAAGGGAATCCAGTGTAATTCTGGAGCTGACGCGCAGCGGTAAAGACTGGCGGGATGAACGTTGTAGACACTGTGAAAATGGGAAGTCTTCATCCGTATAACGCCACCTAGCCCGAAGACCTGCCGGGATCACGTCGCATTTGGTTTCATCATCGCGTGCTATCGATGGGGCCTGCGGCATCCTTCTTATATTGTGGATGCTTTAACAATGATTAAAAAAGTATCGCTGTTGACGGCGCTGTCCGTCACGGCATTTTCGAGCTGGGCGCAGGATAGCGCCGACTCGTTGGTGGTGACGGCAAATCGTTTTGAACAACCTGAAAAAACTATTCTGGCGGCAACCTCCGTTGTCACGCGTGCCGATATTGACCGTTGGCAATCAACCTCAGTCCTGGATGTTATGCGTCGCCTGCCCGGTGTGGATACGGCGCAAAGTGGTGGGATGGGTCAACTCTCTTCTCTCTTTATACGTGGTACCAACTCCAGCCACGTCCTGATTCTCGTTGATGGCATCCGTCTTAACCAGGCGGGCGTCACGGGATCGTCCGATCTCAGCCAGTTCCCCATCGCTCTGGTGCAGCGTATCGAATACGTTCGTGGCCCGCGTTCGGCAGTGTATGGCTCGGATGCGATTGGTGGCGTAGTGAACATCATCACCACCCGCGCAAAGGACGGTACGACCCTGAATGCAGGCGTAGGATCGCACGGTTACCAAAACTATGGCGGCAGCACTCAGCAGACGCTGGGTGACAGCACGCGCGTCACGCTTGCGGGTGATTACACCTATACCAAAGGTTTCGATGTGGTCGCGGACGGCAACAATGGTGGCCTTGCCCAGACCGATCGCGACGGCTTTATGAATAAAACGCTCTATGGCGCAGTGGATCACGCATTCTCAGACCAGTGGAGCGGATTTGTTCGCGGCTTTGGCTACAGCAACCGTACGGCCTACGACGGTTATTACAGTTCATTTACGCCTGACGTACTGGTCGATACCCGTCAGCTCTATAGCCAGACCTGGGATGCAGGATTGCGCTTCAACGATGACATCTTCCATTCACAGCTGCTCACCAGCTATAGCCACAGCAAGGACTATAACTACGACCCGAGTTTGGGCCGTTACGATTCGACTGCGACACTGGATGAAATCAAACAGTACAACGTCCAGTGGCTCAACTCTGTTGATGTGGGTCACGGGAACATTGGCGCGGGCGTTGACTGGCAGAAGCAGAGCACTGAACCGGGTACAAACTATGTGACCAACGGCTATGACTTGCGTAACACCGGCGTTTACCTGACGGGGTTGCAGCAGTTTGGTGATGTCACTCTGGAAGGGGCAGTTCGCAGCGATGACAACTCTCAGTTTGGTCGTCATGGCACCTGGCAAAGCAGTGCAGCGTGGGAGTTCGTGGACGGTTACCGCTTCATTGCCTCTTATGGTACGGCCTATAAAGCACCGAATCTGGGGCAACTCTATGGCTTCTATGGCAATGACCATCTTGATCCCGAAGAGAGCAAGCAGTGGGAAGGCGCGTTTGAAGGCCTGACTGCGGGGGTGAGCTGGCGCGTTTCCGGCTACCGTAATGACGTTGATAATCTCATCGACTTCAATAATAACCTCCAGCAATATTACAACGTCGGTAAAGCACGCATTAAAGGTGTGGAAGCGACAGCATCGTTTGATACGGGTCCGTTGACGCATACTGTGGGCTACGACTATGTGGATGCCCGCAATGCAGCAACCAACGAACTTCTGGACCGTCGTGCTAAGCAGCAGGTGAAATATCAGCTCGATACGCAGATCTTTGATTTCGACTGGAGCCTGACTTATCACTATCTCGGTACGCGTTACGACACTGACTTTGGTACTTATCCTTCAGAGAAAGTAAAAATGGGTGGTGTCAGCCTGTGGGATGTCGCAGTTTCGTATCCTGTCACCTCACACCTCACAGTTCGTGGTAAAATAGCCAACCTGTTCGATAAAGATTACGAGACAGTTTATGGCTACCAAACTGCAGGACGGGAATACACCTTGTCTGGCAGCTACACCTTCTAATCCGCGTCCCACCGTGCTGGTATTTGATTCCGGCGTCGGTGGGCTTTCGGTCTATGATGAGATTCGGCATCTCCTGCCGGATCTCCATTACATTTACGCTTTCGATAATGTCGCGTTCCCGTACGGGGAAAAGAGTGAGGACTTTATCGTCGAGCGCGTGGTTGAAATCGTCACCGCAGTGCAAAAGCGCTATCCCCTTGCACTGGCCGTCATCGCCTGTAATACGGCGAGCACCGTTTCCCTTCCCGCCCTGCGTGAAAAATTCCCGTTCCCGGTTGTGGGCGTCGTGCCTGCAATCAAGCCTGCGGCACGTTTGACGGCGAATGGCATTGTGGGGTTGCTGGCCACGCGAGGTACGGTAAAGCGCCCATATACCCGCGAGCTGATCGAGCGTTTTGCTAACGAATGCCAGATTGCGATGCTCGGTTCGGCAGAGCTGGTGGAGATGGCCGAAGCGAAATTGCATGGACAGGCGGTATCACTCGACGAGCTGCGTCGTATTCTTCGTCCATGGTTGCGGATGCCCGAACCCCCGGATACGGTTGTGCTCGGCTGCACCCACTTCCCGTTACTACAGGAAGAGCTGTTAGAGGTACTACCGGAGGGAACACGGCTGGTGGATTCCGGTGCGGCTATCGCGCGTCGTACGGCCTGGCTGCTGGAACATGAAGCGCCTGATGCGAAATCAGCCGATGCGAATATTGCTTTTTGTATGGCAATTACGAAAGAGACTGAGCAACTTTTACCCGTTTTACGCCGTTATGGCTTTCAAACGCTCGAAAAACTGGCGCTATAGCACGGTTTTGAGCAAAAAAGAGACGGTTGAAAGTTTTTTTTAAAAGAGGGGTTGTCAACGTCTGAGAACTCCCTATAATGCGCCTCCACTGACACGGAGCAACGGCTTACAGGCCGCCGGGTTAGCGGGGTTCAGAGATGAACGCCAACAGAGAAAAGCAAAAATAATCGCTTGACTCTGAATGAGGAAAACGTAATATACGGGACCTCGCAACGGTGAGCTGAAAGCCGCGTTGCAACTGCTCTTTAACAATTTATCAGACAATCTGTGTGGGCACTCAAAGTGACATGGATTCTTAACGTCGCAAGACGAAAAATGAATACCAAGTCTCTGAGTGAACATACGTAATTCATTACGAAGTTTAATTCACGAGCATCAAACTTAAATTGAAGAGTTTGATCATGGCTCAGATTGAACGCTGGCGGCAGGCCTAACACATGCAAGTCGAACGGTAGCACAGAGAGCTTGCTCTCGGGTGACGAGTGGCGGACGGGTGAGTAATGTCTGGGAAACTGCCTGATGGAGGGGGATAACTACTGGAAACGGTAGCTAATACCGCATAACGTCGCAAGACCAAAGAGGGGGACCTTCGGGCCTCTTGCCATCAGATGTGCCCAGATGGGATTAGCTAGTAGGTGGGGTAACGGCTCACCTAGGCGACGATCCCTAGCTGGTCTGAGAGGATGACCAGCCACACTGGAACTGAGACACGGTCCAGACTCCTACGGGAGGCAGCAGTGGGGAATATTGCACAATGGGCGCAAGCCTGATGCAGCCATGCCGCGTGTATGAAGAAGGCCTTCGGGTTGTAAAGTACTTTCAGCGGGGAGGAAGGTGTTGTGGTTAATAACCGCAGCAATTGACGTTACCCGCAGAAGAAGCACCGGCTAACTCCGTGCCAGCAGCCGCGGTAATACGGAGGGTGCAAGCGTTAATCGGAATTACTGGGCGTAAAGCGCACGCAGGCGGTCTGTCAAGTCGGATGTGAAATCCCCGGGCTCAACCTGGGAACTGCATTCGAAACTGGCAGGCTAGAGTCTTGTAGAGGGGGGTAGAATTCCAGGTGTAGCGGTGAAATGCGTAGAGATCTGGAGGAATACCGGTGGCGAAGGCGGCCCCCTGGACAAAGACTGACGCTCAGGTGCGAAAGCGTGGGGAGCAAACAGGATTAGATACCCTGGTAGTCCACGCCGTAAACGATGTCGACTTGGAGGTTGTGCCCTTGAGGCGTGGCTTCCGGAGCTAACGCGTTAAGTCGACCGCCTGGGGAGTACGGCCGCAAGGTTAAAACTCAAATGAATTGACGGGGGCCCGCACAAGCGGTGGAGCATGTGGTTTAATTCGATGCAACGCGAAGAACCTTACCTACTCTTGACATCCAGAGAACTTAGCAGAGATGCTTTGGTGCCTTCGGGAACTCTGAGACAGGTGCTGCATGGCTGTCGTCAGCTCGTGTTGTGAAATGTTGGGTTAAGTCCCGCAACGAGCGCAACCCTTATCCTTTGTTGCCAGCGGTTAGGCCGGGAACTCAAAGGAGACTGCCAGTGATAAACTGGAGGAAGGTGGGGATGACGTCAAGTCATCATGGCCCTTACGAGTAGGGCTACACACGTGCTACAATGGCGCATACAAAGAGAAGCGACCTCGCGAGAGCAAGCGGACCTCATAAAGTGCGTCGTAGTCCGGATTGGAGTCTGCAACTCGACTCCATGAAGTCGGAATCGCTAGTAATCGTAGATCAGAATGCTACGGTGAATACGTTCCCGGGCCTTGTACACACCGCCCGTCACACCATGGGAGTGGGTTGCAAAAGAAGTAGGTAGCTTAACCTTCGGGAGGGCGCTTACCACTTTGTGATTCATGACTGGGGTGAAGTCGTAACAAGGTAACCGTAGGGGAACCTGCGGTTGGATCACCTCCTTACCTTAAAGAACCTGCCTTTGCAGTGCTCACACAGATTGTCTGATGAAAAAACAGCAGTAAAAATCTCTGCAGGCTTGTAGCTCAGGTGGTTAGAGCGCACCCCTGATAAGGGTGAGGTCGGTGGTTCAAGTCCACTCAGGCCTACCAAACTCCTTTTAAAGGATGAGCGGTACAGAGATTACAAACGATGGGGCTATAGCTCAGCTGGGAGAGCGCCTGCTTTGCACGCAGGAGGTCTGCGGTTCGATCCCGCATAGCTCCACCATCTTTTACTGCGAACACAAGAAAACTTCAGAGTGAACCTGAAAAGGTGCACTGCGAAGTTTTGCTCTTTAAAAATCTGGATCAAGCTGAAAATTGAAACGACACACAGTTAATGTGTGTTCGAGTCTCTCAAATTTTTGCAAACCGATGATGAATCGAAAGAAACATCTTCGGGTTGTGAGGTTAAGCGACTAAGCGTACACGGTGGATGCCCTGGCAGTCAGAGGCGATGAAGGACGTGCTAATCTGCGAAAAGCGCCGGCGAGGTGATATGAACCTTTGACCCGGCGATGTCCGAATGGGGAAACCCAGTGTGTTCCGACACACTATCGTTAACTGAATACATAGGTTAACGAGGCGAACCGGGGGAACTGAAACATCTAAGTACCCCGAGGAAAAGAAATCAACCGAGATTCCCCCAGTAGCGGCGAGCGAACGGGGAGCAGCCCGGAGTCTGAATCAGCTTGTGTGTTAGTGGAACGGTCTGGAAAGTCCGACGGTACAGGGTGATAGTCCCGTACACGAAAATGCACAGGTTGTGAACTCGAAGAGTAGGGCGGGACACGTGGTATCCTGTCTGAATATGGGGGGACCATCCTCCAAGGCTAAATACTCCTGACTGACCGATAGTGAACCAGTACCGTGAGGGAAAGGCGAAAAGAACCCCGGCGAGGGGAGTGAAAAAGAACCTGAAACCGTGTACGTACAAGCAGTGGGAGCCTCTTTATGGGGTGACTGCGTACCTTTTGTATAATGGGTCAGCGACTTATATTCTGTAGCAAGGTTAACCGAATAGGGGAGCCGAAGGGAAACCGAGTCTTAACTGGGCGTTAAGTTGCAGGGTATAGACCCGAAACCCGGTGATCTAGCCATGGGCAGGTTGAAGGTTGGGTAACACTAACTGGAGGACCGAACCGACTAATGTTGAAAAATTAGCGGATGACCTGTGGCTGGGGGTGAAAGGCCAATCAAACCGGGAGATAGCTGGTTCTCCCCGAAAGCTATTTAGGTAGCGCCTCGTGAACTCATCTTCGGGGGTAGAGCACTGTTTCGGCTAGGGGGCCATCCCGGCTTACCAACCCGATGCAAACTACGAATACCGAAGAATGTTATCACGGGAGACACACGGCGGGTGCTAACGTCCGTCGTGAAGAGGGAAACAACCCAGACCGCCAGCTAAGGTCCCAAAGTCATGGTTAAGTGGGAAACGATGTGGGAAGGCACAGACAGCCAGGATGTTGGCTTAGAAGCAGCCATCATTTAAAGAAAGCGTAATAGCTCACTGGTCGAGTCGGCCTGCGCGGAAGATGTAACGGGGCTAAACCATGCACCGAAGCTGCGGCAGCGACACTATGTGTTGTTGGGTAGGGGAGCGTTCTGTAAGCCGTTGAAGGTGGCCTGTGAGGGTTGCTGGAGGTATCAGAAGTGCGAATGCTGACATAAGTAACGATAAAGCGGGTGAAAAGCCCGCTCGCCGGAAGACCAAGGGTTCCTGTCCAACGTTAATCGGGGCAGGGTGAGTCGACCCCTAAGGCGAGGCCGAAAGGCGTAGTCGATGGGAAACAGGTTAATATTCCTGTACTTGGTGTTACTGCGAAGGGGGGACGGAGAAGGCTATGTTAGCCGGGCGACGGTTGTCCCGGTTTAAGCATGTAGGCGGAGGTTCCAGGTAAATCCGGTACCTTTTAACGCTGAGGTGTGATGACGAGGCACTACGGTGCTGAAGTAACAAATGCCCTGCTTCCAGGAAAAGCCTCTAAGCATCAGGTAACACGAAATCGTACCCCAAACCGACACAGGTGGTCAGGTAGAGAATACCAAGGCGCTTGAGAGAACTCGGGTGAAGGAACTAGGCAAAATGGTGCCGTAACTTCGGGAGAAGGCACGCTGATATGTAGGTGAAGCCCCTGCGGGTGGAGCTGAAATCAGTCGAAGATACCAGCTGGCTGCAACTGTTTATTAAAAACACAGCACTGTGCAAACACGAAAGTGGACGTATACGGTGTGACGCCTGCCCGGTGCCGGAAGGTTAATTGATGGGGTTAGCGGTAACGCGAAGCTCTTGATCGAAGCCCCGGTAAACGGCGGCCGTAACTATAACGGTCCTAAGGTAGCGAAATTCCTTGTCGGGTAAGTTCCGACCTGCACGAATGGCGTAATGATGGCCAGGCTGTCTCCACCCGAGACTCAGTGAAATTGAACTCGCTGTGAAGATGCAGTGTACCCGCGGCAAGACGGAAAGACCCCGTGAACCTTTACTATAGCTTGACACTGAACACTGGTCCTTGATGTGTAGGATAGGTGGGAGGCTTTGAAGCGTGGACGCCAGTCTGCGTGGAGCCGACCTTGAAATACCACCCTTTAATGGCTGGTGTTCTAACGTAGACCCGTAATCCGGGTTGCGGACAGTGTCTGGTGGGTAGTTTGACTGGGGCGGTCTCCTCCCAAAGAGTAACGGAGGAGCACGAAGGTTAGCTAATCCTGGTCGGACATCAGGAGGTTAGTGCAATGGCATAAGCTAGCTTGACTGCGAGAGTGACGGCTCGAGCAGGTGCGAAAGCAGGTCATAGTGATCCGGTGGTTCTGAATGGAAGGGCCATCGCTCAACGGATAAAAGGTACTCCGGGGATAACAGGCTGATACCGCCCAAGAGTTCATATCGACGGCGGTGTTTGGCACCTCGATGTCGGCTCATCACATCCTGGGGCTGAAGTAGGTCCCAAGGGTATGGCTGTTCGCCATTTAAAGTGGTACGCGAGCTGGGTTTAGAACGTCGTGAGACAGTTCGGTCCCTATCTGCCGTGGGCGCTGGAGAATTGAGGGGGGCTGCTCCTAGTACGAGAGGACCGGAGTGGACGCATCACTGGTGTTCGGGTTGTCATGCCAATGGCACTGCCCGGTAGCTAAATGCGGAAGAGATAAGTGCTGAAAGCATCTAAGCACGAAACTTGCCCCGAGATGAGTTCTCCCTGAGACTTTAAGTCTCCTGAAGGAACGTTGAAGACGACGACGTTGATAGGTCGGGTGTGTAAGCGCAGCGATGCGTTGAGCTAACCGATACTAATGAACCGTGAGGCTTAACCTTACAACGCCGAAGCTGTTTTGGCGGTGAGAGACGATTTTCAGCCTGATACAGATAACAGAATTTGCCTGGCGGCTTTAGCGCGGTGGTCCCACCTGACCCCATGCCGAACTCAGAAGTGAAACGCCGTAGCGCCGATGGTAGTGTGGGGTCTCCCCATGTGAGAGTAGGGAACTGCCAGGCATCAAATTAAGTAGTAAGCCGGTGCATAAATCCGGTGGTTACAAGCAGTCTTCGGTGGAGCGGTAGTTCAGTCGGTTAGAATACCTGCCTGTCACGCAGGGGGTCGCGGGTTCGAGTCCCGTCCGTTCCGCCACTTATTAAGACATTAAGCCTGCCTCACTGGCAGGCTTAATGGCAAAAAACTTTAGGGGCGTAGCTCAGTTGGTAGAGCACCGGTCTCCAAAACCGGGTGTCGCGAGTTCGAGTCTCTCCGCCCCTGCCATATCGAATCCTTTGCTTCGGCAAAGGATTTTTTTTGCCTGAAATACAACGGCACACTTGAATTTTCAGCCAGCTTCCCTGCTGGCTGATGCATCATTCCATAATATTGATTTTTAAGAGATCTTTTATCTGCGACTGCTTATCGCTGTTTTGCAGCCAAATCGCATACAGCGGGCGCGAAATGGTGGTTGAATCTATCACGGTATGTAGCCCCGCTTTAGTATCTGCCCAACGGGCTGGTAACCAGGTGCAACCCTTCAACAAGGGAAGTTGCTGACAGGCAATCTCGGCAGAACTGGTGGTTAACTGTGGAACATCATCTGGGGCTATCAATCCCGCCTCATGCTGCTGAAAATCAGGACCCCACTCCAGGCGCAAATAGGTCAGATCGGCTTTCATCATTGAAGGTTCAGAAGCATAAAGTGCCAGACCAAACTGCCCTACGATCTGGCTGCTAAATTCGTCCATCTTGGGGGCTTCGGTCGTGATAAGAAGATCAAGCTGGCGCTCATGAAGTTGCTTAACCAGGGACTGGCGTTGCGCAATTCTGGCTTCAAATTGCAAATGTTCATGAGAACGATATAGCCGGGTAAGCCACTGACTTAGCATACATTCCCACAGGGACGAGCTGGCCCCTATCGAGAACTCATTGTGCCTCGACGTATGGGCAACCTCTTTACGTGCTGCCTGCCAGGTATTCATCAACGTTTCCGCATAGGGGAGCAGTTTCTCACCGGCAGGCGTTAAACGTATGTTGTTGCGGTGGCGAGTAAAAAGATTCACACCCAGTTGATTTTCCAGCTGTCGAATACGAAAACTGACCGCTGACTGCGTCAGGTAAAGGGCTTCAGCTGCTCGCCCAAAGTGGCGTGTTCTGCTCACTTCGAGGAAAGTTTTTAGCAATTCCGTATCCACATCTTTCTCCGCAAAATAATTTGTCGTTATGATTTAAATGTTTTGTTTTACACTCTGTCAAGCGTAACTAATACTCCGCGCCATAAATAGCTCGGCCAAAGAATTAGGAGCGTGTAGGATGGCGGAAAGCTTTACGACGACTAATCGTTTTTTCGACAATAAACATTATCCGCGCGGGTTCTCTCGTCACGGCGATTTCACCATCAAAGAGGCGCAGCTGCTTGAGCGTCATGGTTATGCCTTCAACGAGCTGGATCTGGGTAAGCGTGAGCCCGCAACTGAAGATGAAAAGCAGTTTGTCTTAGTGTGCCGTGGCGAGCGTGAGCCACAGTCTGAAGCAGAACGTGTATGGATCAAGTACATGGCGCGCATTAAGCGTCCAAAACGCTTCCATACGCTCTCCGGCGGTAAGCCGCAGATGGAAGGCGCAGAAGACTACACTGAGTCTGATGACTAAGATGATGAGAAGGGGCTACGGCCCCTTTTTTACGCCAGCAACTTCTGCAGATGGAGCAGCAAACGATCGATAGCGCGGTAGCTCAGCGCCTCCTGCAAGTGTTTCCTCTGAATGTCACTACAACCCTCCACGTCAGCAATGGTTCTGGCCACTTTCAGCAAACGCTGCCACGCGCGTATAGAAAGACCAAAACGCGTCAAGGTTTCCTCCAGCCAAACCGCATCCTCCATGTTAAGAGAACAAAACTGCCGGATCCCGGCATTATCCAGCCGCGCATTCAGCCTGTTCTGACGGGCATATTGTCGCGTCTGGGCAGCAATGACCCGCTCGCGTACATCTGCTGAGCTTTCACCCGTGATGCCTTTTTGCCTGAGCAGGCCCGGCGGGGGAAGGGGGATTTCGAGGGATAAATCGAAACGGTCGAGAAACGGGCCGGATAACTTTCCCAGATAGCGCAACGTCTGCTCTGGCGTACAGCGGTTATGATTGCCCTGATAATGACCCGTAGGGCTGGGATTCATCGCAGCGACCAGCTGAAACTGCGCGGGATAGCTTATTTTGGCTCGCGTGCGTGAGATGCGTATCTCTCCAGATTCAATGGGTTCTCTCAGGGCATCCAGGACGCGGCGCTCAAACTCAGGCAGCTCGTCGAGAAACAGAATGCCATTGTGCGCCAGTGAGATTTCACCCGGCCCGGGAATAGACCCACCGCCGACCATCGCCGTCAGTGAAGCGCTATGATGAGGTGAACGAAAAGGGCGACGGCGCCACTGTTTTTGCAAGGAGGTAGAACTGATAAGGCTATAAATGGCGGCACTTTCCAGCGCTTCATGATTATTGAGCGGTGGCAGCAAGCCACTCAGCCTGCTCGCCAGCATCGTTTTACCCGTACCAGGCGGGCCGATCAAAAGAAGATTGTGTCCACCTGCGGCCGTAATCTCCAGCGCCCGTTTCCCTTGCTCCTGTCCCATAATCTCGCTGAGATCCTCTGGGGTATCGGCTATAAGATTGTCACACTCTTCCGGCTCGGACAGTTCATGGCGCCCTTCCAGCCAGGCGCAAACTTCCTGTAAATGCCCTGCGACAAGACACCCCTTCTCGGCGATAAGACTCACTTCTGATGCATTTTCATTCGCGACAATGATTTGCCGTCCTGCACGTATAGCTTCCAGCGCGCCCGATATCGCACCGGGAACGCCCCTTAACGCGCCTGTGAGCGCGAGTTCTCCCACAAACTCGTACGAGCCTAGCCTGGTCGTATTAAGCTGCTCAGAGGCTGCGAGAAGCGCAATCGCGATAGGTAAATCATATCGTCCTCCCTCTTTGGGCAGATCGGCGGGAGCCAGGTTGATGGTGATCTTCTTCGCGGGGAAGGTATAACCGCTATTTATTATTGCGCTGCGAACGCGATCCCGGGCTTCTTTAACCGTCGTTTCAGGTAGCCCGACGAGCGTGAGCCCGGGTAGCCCATTACTCAGATGAACCTCTACAGAAATAAGCGGTGCCTTCACCCCGAGAGCCGCACGCGTATAAACAACTGACAGTGACATTTGCACTACCTCCTGGTACGACTATACCAGTGCCTCTTTTGTCTGTTTAGCGTCATTTTGCGTATTTACGGCTCTTATTCAGAGATTTTAAGCGCACACTGAAATCATTACATACCCGTGGAAGACTTCTCGCAGAAGGTAAAAAGCGCCGTTTTGATGGTTAGCGCCGTCGTAAAAATATGAAAAATATTCATTCTTAAATTTCCCCATATAAAACAACGATTTTAAGAAATATGATTCGCGGCCTAACCAAATGCGTCATAAATAAATCTTGTGTTTGATTTAAAAACTGTGATACCTCTTTAGGTATTCCTTCGAACAAGATGCAAAAAGAACTGAAAATGACAGCCCTTCTACGAGTGATTAGCCTGGTCGTGATTAGCGTGGTGGTGATTATTATCCCACCGTGCGGGGCTGCACTTGGACGAGGAAAGGCTTAGAAATCAAGCCTTAACGAACTAAGACCCCCGCACCGAAAGGTCCGGGGGTTTTTTTATGACTAAAAAACGTAAACGAGGAGCAGGACATGACGACTAGCATAAAATTCTGTTTCTCCAGATTTATGACGGGGAACTAACTATGAATGGGGCACAATGGGTTGTACATGCGTTGCGCGCGCAGGGAGTCGAGACCGTATTCGGTTATCCGGGTGGCGCGATCATGCCGATTTACGATGCACTGTATGACGGCGGCGTGGAACATCTCTTGTGCCGACACGAGCAGGGGGCAGCAATGGCCGCTATCGGCTATGCCCGCGCGACGGGTAAAACTGGCGTGTGCATGGCAACGTCAGGTCCGGGCGCAACGAACCTGATTACCGGCCTGGCTGATGCACTGCTCGATTCCGTGCCCGTCGTGGCGATCACCGGTCAGGTGGCTTCCCCGTTTATCGGTACCGATGCTTTCCAGGAAGTGGACGTACTTGGTTTATCGCTGGCCTGCACCAAGCACAGCTTCCTTGTCCAGTCTCTGGATGAGCTGCCGCGCGTAATGGCCGAAGCGTTCGAAGTAGCGAGCTCGGGCCGCCCTGGCCCCGTTCTGGTGGATATCCCGAAAGATATCCAGGTTGCACTCGGCGAACTGGAACCGCACTTCTCCACCGTGGAAAGCGACGATGCGTTCCCGCATGCAGAGGTTGAAGAGGCGCGCCAGATGTTGGCGCAGGCGAAACAGCCGATGCTGTACGTCGGCGGGGGTGTCGGCATGGCGCAGGCCGTGCCTGCCCTGCGTGAATTTATCGCGGTAACGCAAATGCCTGCCACCTGCACGTTGAAAGGTCTTGGTGCGGTTGATGCAGACGACCCATACTATCTCGGCATGCTGGGGATGCACGGCACTAAAGCCGCAAACCTGGCGGTGCAAGAGTGCGATCTGCTCATCGCCGTGGGTGCGCGTTTTGACGACCGCGTTACCGGCAAACTGAATACCTTCGCGCCAAATGCCAAAGTTATCCATATGGATATCGACCCGGCGGAGATGAACAAACTGCGTCAGGCGCACGTCGCGCTGCAGGGCAATCTCAATACGCTGTTACCTGCACTGGCGCAGCCACTGGATATCAGCGCGTGGCGCCAGCACGCCGCAGAGATGCGCGCCGAACACGCCTGGCGTTACGACCATCCTGGCGATGCCATCTACGCGCCGCTGCTGCTGAAACAGTTGTCTGACCGTAAACCGGCTGATAGCGTCGTCACCACCGACGTAGGCCAGCACCAGATGTGGTCAGCCCAGCACATGACCTACACCCGTCCGGAAAACTTCATCACCTCCAGCGGCTTAGGCACCATGGGCTTTGGCCTGCCTGCCGCCGTGGGTGCGCAGGTGGCTCGCCCGAACGATACGGTTATCTGTATCTCCGGTGACGGCTCCTTCATGATGAACGTTCAGGAGCTGGGAACCGTTAAGCGCAAGCAGTTGCCGCTGAAAATCGTGTTGCTGGATAATCAGCGTTTAGGGATGGTTCGCCAGTGGCAACAGCTGTTCTTCCAGGAGCGTTACAGCGAAACCACCCTGACCGATAACCCCGATTTCCTCACCCTGGCCAGCGCCTTCGGCATTCCTGGCCAGCACATCACCCGTAAAGACCAGGTTGAAGCGGCACTCGACACCATGCTGTCAAGCGAAGGGCCGTACCTGCTTCATGTCTCAATCGACGAGCTTGAGAACGTCTGGCCGTTGGTACCGCCCGGTGCCAGTAACTCACAAATGCTGGAGAAATTATCATGATGCAACATCAGGTCGCCGTGCAGGCTCGCTTCAACCCGGAAACCTTAGAACGCGTTTTGCGTGTGGTCCGTCATCGTGGTTTTCAGATTTGCTCTATGAATATGGAGACGGCCACCGACGCGCAGAACATCAGTATCGAATTAACCGTTGCCAGCCCGCGGCCGGTCGACTTACTGTTTAGTCAGTTATCAAAACTGGTAGACGTTGCCCATGTTGCCATCTGCCAGAGCACAACCACATCACAACAAATCCGCGCTTAAGCGTGACAGGACGAAAAAATGACGACAAAAAAAGCTGATTACATTTGGTTCAATGGTGAGATGGTTCGCTGGGAGGACGCGAAGGTCCACGTCATGTCCCACGCGCTGCACTACGGCACCTCCGTCTTTGAAGGTATCCGTTGCTACGATTCTCACAAAGGGCCAGTGGTGTTCCGCCATCGCGAACACATGCAGCGTCTGCATGATTCAGCCAAAATTTATCGTTTCCCGGTTTCACAGAGCGTTGATGAGCTGATGGAAGCCTGCCGCGAAGTCATTCGCAAGAATAACCTGACCAGCGCCTACATTCGTCCACTGGTCTTCGTGGGTGATGTCGGTATGGGCGTGAACCCGCCAGCCGGTTACAACACCGATGTGATCATTGCCGCGTTCCCGTGGGGGGCTTACCTTGGAGCAGAAGCCCTTGAGCAGGGGATCGACGCAATGGTTTCTTCCTGGAACCGCGTGGCGCCAAACACCATCCCGACCGCTGCTAAAGCGGGCGGTAACTATCTTTCCTCTCTGCTGGTCGGTAGCGAAGCGCGCCGTCACGGCTATCAGGAAGGTATCGCGCTGGACGTGAATGGCTACATCTCGGAAGGCGCAGGTGAAAACCTGTTTGAAGTGAAAGATGGCATCCTGTTCACGCCGCCATTCACATCTTCCGCGCTGCCGGGTATTACCCGTGACGCTATCATCAAGCTGGCGAAAGACCTGGGTATCGAAGTGCGCGAGCAGGTGCTGTCCCGCGAATCCCTGTATCTGGCGGATGAAGTGTTCATGTCCGGTACGGCGGCTGAAATCACGCCGGTTCGTAGCGTAGACGGTATTCAGGTCGGCGAAGGCCGCTGTGGCCCGGTCACCAAACGCATCCAGCAAGCCTTCTTTGGCCTCTTTACTGGCGAAACAGAAGATAAATACGGCTGGTTGGATCAGGTTAATCACTAAATATAAATTTGGGACGGCACGCACCGTCCCATTGAATAGTCAGACGGGAGTAAATAAAGCATGCCTAAGTATCGTTCAGCCACCACCACCCACGGCCGTAACATGGCGGGTGCCCGCGCACTGTGGCGCGCCACCGGGATGACCGACGCCGATTTCGGCAAGCCAATTATCGCCGTGGTGAACTCCTTCACCCAGTTTGTGCCAGGCCATGTGCATCTGCGCGACCTCGGTAAACTGGTTGCCGAGCAAATCGAAGCTTCCGGCGGTGTGGCGAAAGAGTTCAACACCATCGCGGTGGATGACGGTATCGCAATGGGTCACGGGGGCATGCTCTATTCACTGCCGTCGCGTGAGCTGATCGCCGACTCGGTTGAGTACATGGTCAACGCCCACTGCGCCGATGCAATGGTCTGTATCTCCAACTGCGATAAAATCACCCCGGGGATGCTGATGGCCTCCCTGCGCCTGAACATTCCGGTGATCTTCGTCTCCGGCGGCCCAATGGAAGCCGGTAAAACCAAGCTGTCCGACAAAATCATCAAGCTCGACCTGGTCGATGCGATGATCCAGGGCGCGGATCCGAAAGTGTCTGACGAGCAGAGCGACCAGGTTGAACGCTCCGCGTGTCCGACCTGCGGCTCCTGTTCCGGGATGTTCACCGCCAACTCCATGAACTGTCTGACCGAAGCGCTGGGCCTGTCGCAGCCGGGTAACGGCTCGCTGCTGGCGACCCACGCCGATCGTAAACAGCTGTTCCTCAACGCCGGTAAACGCATCGTTGAGCTCACCAAACGCTACTACGAGCAGGATGATGCCAGTGCACTGCCGCGCAACATCGCCAGCAAAGCGGCGTTTGAAAATGCGATGACGCTGGATATCGCCATGGGCGGTTCCACCAATACCGTTCTGCACCTGCTGGCCGCCGCGCAGGAAGCCGAAATCGACTTCACCATGAGTGATATCGACAAGCTGTCCCGTAAAGTGCCGCAGCTGTGTAAAGTTGCGCCAAGCACCCAGAAATACCATATGGAAGATGTTCACCGTGCCGGTGGCGTAATCGGTATCCTGGGCGAGCTGGATCGCGCCGGGCTGCTGAATCGCGACGTGAAAAACGTGCTCGGCCTGACGCTGCCGGAGTCGCTGGACCAATACGACGTGATGCTGACCAAAGACGACGCGGTGAAAACGATGTTCCGCGCCGGTCCCGCCGGGATCCGTACCACGCAGGCGTTCTCGCAGGATTGCCGCTGGGATTCCCTGGATGACGATCGCGCCGAAGGCTGCATCCGTTCGCTGGAGCACGCCTACAGCAAGGACGGCGGTCTGGCCGTGCTGTACGGTAACTTCGCGGAAAACGGCTGCATCGTGAAAACGGCAGGCGTGGACGACAGCATCCTTAAATTCACCGGCCCGGCGAAAGTGTACGAAAGCCAGGATGAAGCGGTGGACGCCATCCTCGGTGGCAAAGTGGTAGAAGGCGACGTGGTTGTTATTCGCTATGAAGGGCCGAAAGGCGGGCCGGGCATGCAGGAAATGCTCTACCCAACCACCTTCCTGAAATCCATGGGTCTCGGCAAAGCCTGTGCGCTGATCACCGACGGCCGTTTCTCCGGCGGTACGTCCGGGCTCTCCATCGGCCACGTTTCACCGGAAGCGGCAAGCGGCGGCAACATCGCCATCATTGAAGACGGTGACCTGATCGAAATCGATATCCCGAATCGCGGCATTCAACTGAAGCTGAGCGACCAGGAAATTGCGGCCCGTCGTGAGGCACAAGAAGCGCGCGGCGATAAAGCCTGGACGCCGAAAGATCGTCAGCGTGAAGTCTCCTTCGCCCTGCGCGCATACGCGAGCCTTGCCACCAGTGCAGATAAAGGCGCGGTGCGCGATAAATCGAAACTTGGGGGCTAATGATGGCCGAGTCACAACCCTTATCCGCCGCCCCCGAGGGGGCGGAATATCTGAGAGCGGTGCTACGCGCACCGGTCTATGAAGCCGTGCAGGTCACGCCGCTTCAGAAAATGGAAAAACTCTCTTCGCGCCTCGACAACGTGATCCTGGTGAAGCGCGAAGACCGCCAGCCGGTGCACAGCTTCAAGCTGCGCGGCGCCTACGCGATGATGGCCGGACTGACCGACGAGCAAAAAGCGCGCGGCGTCATTACCGCCTCGGCGGGCAACCATGCGCAGGGCGTGGCGTTCTCGTCTGCTCGTCTGGGGTTGAAAGCGCTAATCGTGATGCCGGTTGCTACCGCTGACATCAAAGTCGACGCGGTACGCGGTTTCGGCGGGGAAGTGCTGCTCCACGGCGCCAATTTTGATGAAGCCAAAGCCAAAGCCATTGAGCTGGCACAGCAGCAGGGCTTCACCTGGGTGCCGCCGTTCGATCACCCGATGGTCATTGCCGGACAAGGCACGCTGGCGCTTGAACTGCTGCAGCAGGATGCCCATCTCGACCGCGTCTTCGCTCCGGTGGGCGGCGGCGGGTTAGCGGCGGGTGTGGCCGTGCTGATCAAACAGCTGATGCCGCAGATCAAAGTCATCGCTGTTGAAGCGGAGGACTCTGCCTGCCTGAAAGCGGCGCTGGATGCCGGGCATCCGGTGGATCTGCCGCGCGTTGGTCTGTTTGCCGAGGGCGTGGCGGTAAAACGCATTGGCGATGAAACCTTCCGTCTCTGCCAGGAATACCTCGACGATATCGTCACGGTTGATAGCGATGCTATCTGCGCGGCAATGAAAGATCTGTTTGAGGATGTGCGTGCGGTCGCGGAGCCGTCCGGCGCGCTGGCCCTGGCGGGGATGAAAAAATACATCGCGCAGCACAACATCCGCGGCGAGCGCCTGGCGCATGTGCTTTCCGGCGCCAACGTGAACTTCCACGGCCTGCGCTACGTGTCCGAGCGCTGCGAGCTGGGTGAACAGCGTGAAGCATTGCTGGCGGTGACTATTCCGGAAGAGAAGGGGAGCTTCCTGAAGTTCTGCCAGCTGCTGGGCGGTCGTTCGGTGACGGAGTTCAACTACCGTTTCGCCGATGCCAAAGATGCCTGCATTTTCGTCGGCGTGCGTCTGAGCCGTGGCGTCGAGGAGCGTAAAGAGATCCTTAACCTCCTGCATGACGGTGGTTACAGCGTGGTGGACCTTTCAGACGACGAAATGGCGAAGCTGCACGTGCGCTATATGGTCGGCGGGCGTCCCTCGAAGCCGCTCAGGGAACGCCTGTTCAGCTTCGAATTCCCGGAATCACCGGGCGCGTTGCTCAAGTTCCTGCACACGCTGGGCACGCACTGGAACATCTCCCTGTTCCATTACCGCAGCCACGGCACCGACTACGGCCGCGTGCTGGCGGCGTTTGAACTGGGTGAGCACGAGCCGGATTTTGAAACACGGCTGAACGAACTGGGCTATGAGTGTCACGACGAAACCCACAACCCCGCCTTCCGTTTCTTCCTGGCAGGATAAGCGGAGCGTAGGTCGGGTAAGCGAAGCGCCACCCGACTTCAATGGTTGGGCAATATCTTCCAGAACGCATCAATAAGCGGCTCATGCAGCCGCTTTTTTTGTGCGCACACGCCAAGCTCAAACGGCGTTTTCTCATCGCTGCGATCCAGAATCATCACGCGATTGCGCACCGGTTCCGGGCTATTTTCCAGCACCACTTCCGGCAATAGCGCCACGCCGCAGCCGAGCGCCACCATCGACACCATCGCCTCATGACCGCTGACCGTGGCGTAAATCAACGGGTTACTGATTTTTTGTCGGCGGAACCACAGCTCAATGCGACGGCGCACTGGCCCCTGGTCGGCCATGATAAACGGCACCGTGGACCAGTCCGGTTTTTCTACCGATACCTGGTTTCGCACCGGGCAGGGCAGCGCCGGGGCAATCAGTACCACCGCCAGATTTTCGAGCATTGAAAACGCTACCGCACCCGGGAGCGTTTCGGGTTTCCCAGCAATGGCGAGATCTGCTTCGCCCGTCACCACTTTTTCCATCGCGTCGGCGGCGTCGCCCGTGGTCAGCTTAATTTCAACCGATGGATGTGCCGCGCGGAAGCGATCAAGAATGGGCGGCAGATGGCTGTAGGCGGCGGTGACGGAGCAGAAAATATGCAGCTCGCCGGACAGCGACGGCCCCTGCTGGTCAATGGCGTGCCGTAGCTGCTGATACTGCAGCAACGTCTGCTGGGCAAAAAGGCGCAGTTCTTCACCCGCTTCCGTGAGCGTGACGGTGCGGTTATCGCGCACAAACAGCGGCTGGCCGAGGTCTTCCTCAAGGCGCTGTATCTGGCGCGAGAGCGTGGAGGGGCTGACGTGCATCGCCCGTGCGCTGCGGCCAAAGTGACGGCTTTCCGCCAGATGCAGAAACATTTTCAGATCGCGTAAATCCACCGATTCCACTCCCTCTTTTTATATTGCAAAAATTGCAATATGACGTTGTGAATATATCAATTTCCGCAATAAATTTCCTGTTGTAATGTGGTTCTATTCTCGCTGAAACGCGAACCGAACAATAAGACACACAACATCACGAGGTATCACCCATGGCTAACTACTTTAATACACTGAACTTGCGCCAGCAGCTGGCGCAGCTGGGCAAATGCCGCTTCATGGCGCGCGATGAATTTGCCGATGGCGCGAGCTACCTTCAGGGTAAAAAAGTGGTCATCGTCGGCTGTGGCGCACAGGGTCTGAACCAGGGCCTGAACATGCGTGACTCCGGTCTGGATATCTCTTACGCCCTGCGTAAAGAAGCGATTGCTGAAAAGCGTGCTTCATGGCGCAAAGCGACCGAAAACGGCTTCAAAGTGGGGAGTTACGAAGAGCTGATCCCGCAGGCGGATCTGGTGGTTAACCTGACCCCGGACAAACAGCACTCTGACGTGGTGCGTTCCGTGCAGCCGCTGATGAAAGACGGTGCCGCGCTGGGTTACTCCCACGGCTTCAACATCGTTGAAGTGGGCGAGCAGATCCGCAAAGACATCACCGTAGTGATGGTGGCACCGAAGTGCCCGGGTACGGAAGTACGCGAAGAGTACAAACGTGGCTTCGGCGTACCGACCCTGATCGCGGTTCACCCGGAAAACGATCCGAAAGGCGAAGGCATGGCGATTGCCAAAGCATGGGCAGCGGCGACCGGCGGCCACCGTGCGGGTGTGCTGGAATCGTCCTTCGTTGCCGAAGTGAAATCTGACCTGATGGGCGAGCAGACCATTCTGTGCGGTATGCTGCAGGCCGGTTCTCTGCTGTGCTTCGACAAGCTGGTGGAAGAAGGCACCGACCCGGCCTACGCGGAAAAACTGATCCAGTTCGGCTGGGAAACCATCACCGAAGCGCTGAAGCAGGGCGGTATTACGCTGATGATGGACCGTCTGTCCAACCCGGCAAAACTGCGTGCTTACGCGCTGTCTGAACAGCTGAAAACCATCATGGCACCGCTGTTCCAGAAACATATGGACGACATCATCTCCGGCGAATTCTCTTCCGGCATGATGGCGGACTGGGCGAACGACGATAAGAAACTGCTGACCTGGCGTGAAGAGACCGGCAAAACCGCGTTCGAAACGGCGCCACAGTTTGAAGGTAAAATTGGCGAGCAGGAGTACTTTGATAAAGGCGTACTGATGATCGCCATGGTGAAGGCGGGTGTTGAGCTGGCGTTCGAAACCATGGTGGATTCAGGCATCATCGAAGAGTCTGCCTACTACGAATCTCTGCACGAACTGCCGCTGATCGCGAACACCATCGCCCGTAAGCGTCTGTACGAAATGAACGTGGTTATCTCTGATACCGCTGAATACGGTAACTACCTGTTCTCTTACGCCTGCGTACCGCTGCTGAAAGAGTTCATGACCACCCTGCAACCGGGCGATCTGGGCAAAGCGATTGCGGAAGGTGCGGTAGACAACGCGCAGCTGCGCGATGTGAATGAAGCGATTCGCAGCCACCAGATCGAGAAAGTGGGTCACAAACTGCGTGGCTACATGACCGATATGAAGCGTATCGCGGTAGCGGGTTAACAACCTTGTCGGGTGGCGCTTCGCTTACCCGACCTACAAACACGTAAAATGTAGGCCGGGTAAGGCGCAGCCGCCACCCGGCTTTTTATTTGCGATATAACACTTTAATGACGTGGTAGCCAAACTGCGTGTGCAGCGGACCCGTCGGCTCCAGCACCGGGCAGGAGAAGACCACTTTATCGAACGCCGGCACCATCTGGCCCTGACGGAATTCACCTAAATCGCCGCCACGTTTGCCTGACGGACAAATTGAGTGCTTCTTAGCCAGCTTGCCGAAGTCGGCGCCGTTTTTGATCTGCTCCAGAAGATCCAGAGCCAGTTTCTCTTCTTTAACAAGAATATGCAGTGCTGCTGCTGTTTTTGCCATGATCGTGCCTTGAGTGGTATGGATTAGGCTCGCTATACTACCACGCTGTTATTCTCCCCTCCTGACTTTCATTGAGTGATCATTTATGCGTCTAAACCCCGGACAACAACAAGCCGTCGAATTTGTCACCGGCCCCTGTCTGGTGCTGGCGGGAGCAGGATCCGGTAAAACGCGCGTCATCACCAATAAGATTGCGCACCTGATCCGTGGCTGTGGTTATCAGGCCCGTCACATTGCGGCGGTCACCTTTACCAACAAAGCGGCACGCGAAATGAAAGAACGTGTCGGCCAGACGCTGGGGCGCAAAGAGGCGCGCGGGCTGATGATCTCCACGTTCCACACGCTGGGGCTGGATATCATCAAACGTGAGTATGCCGCGCTGGGGATGAAATCCAACTTTTCGCTTTTCGATGACACCGACCAGGTGGCATTACTCAAAGAGCTCACTGAAGGGCTGATCGAAGATGACAAGGTGCTGTTGCAGCAGCTGATCTCGGCGATCTCTAACTGGAAAAACGATCTGATGACCCCGGCCCAGGCTGCGGCGATCGCCAAAGGGGAACGGGATCGGATCTTCGCCCACTGTTATGGTCTGTACGATGCGCACATGAAAGCGTGTAATGTGCTGGACTTCGACGACCTGATCCTGCTGCCGACGCTGCTTTTACAGCGAAATGAAGAGGTGCGCGAGCGCTGGCAGAATAAAATCCGCTACCTGCTGGTGGATGAATATCAGGACACCAACACCAGCCAGTACGAGCTGGTAAAGCTGCTGGTGGGCCAGCGTGCCCGTTTCACCGTGGTAGGCGACGACGACCAGTCGATCTACTCCTGGCGCGGCGCGCGTCCGCAAAACCTGGTGCTGCTGAGTAAAGACTTCCCCGCGCTGCAGGTGATTAAGCTGGAGCAAAACTACCGCTCCTCCGGACGGATCCTGAAGGCGGCAAACATCCTGATTGCCAATAACCCGCACGTATTTGAGAAGCGCCTGTTCTCCGAGCTGGGCTACGGCACGGAGCTGAAAGTGCTCAGCGCCAACAATGAAGAACATGAAGCGGAGCGCGTGACGGGCGAACTGATTGCCCACCACTTCGTCAACAAAACCGAATATAAAGATTACGCGATCCTTTATCGCGGTAATCACCAGTCGCGCGTCTTTGAAAAGATGCTGATGCAGAACCGCATACCGTACAAAATCTCGGGCGGCACCTCGTTCTTCTCACGGCCTGAAATTAAAGATCTGCTGGCCTATCTGCGTGTGCTCACTAACCCGGATGACGACAGCGCGTTTCTGCGCATCGTGAATACGCCGAAGCGCGAAATCGGTCCGGCGACGCTGCAAAAGCTGGGTGAATGGGCGATGACCCGCAATAAAAGCCTGTTTACGGTCAGCTTCGATATGGGACTAAGCCAGACGCTGACCGGGCGCGGTTACGACTCGTTAACGCGATTCACCCACTGGCTTGGTGAAGTGCAGCGTCTTGCAGAGCGCGAGCCGGTGGCAGCGGTGCGCGATCTGATTCACGGTATTGATTACGAATCCTGGCTGTACGAAACCTCCGCCAGCCCGAAAGCGGCTGAGATGCGCATGAAAAACGTTAATCAGCTCTTCAGCTGGATGACCGAAATGCTGGAAGGCTCGGAAATCGATGAGCCGATGACCCTGACCCAGGTGGTCACCCGCTTTACCCTGCGCGACATGATGGAGCGCGGCGAGAGCGAAGAAGAGGCCGATCAGGTTCAGCTGATGACGCTGCATGCGTCAAAAGGGCTGGAGTTTCCGTATGTGTATCTGGTCGGCATGGAAGAGGGGTTGTTGCCCCATCAGAGCAGTATTGATGAAGACAACGTCGACGAGGAGCGGCGTCTGGCCTATGTGGGGATCACCCGTGCGCAGAAAGAGCTGACGTTCACGCTGTGTAAAGAGCGCCGCCAGTATGGTGAGCTTGTCCGCCCGGAGCCAAGCCGTTTTCTGCTGGAACTGCCGCAGGACGACCTGATTTGGGAACAAGAGCGCAAGGTGATTACCGCTGAAGAGCGGATGCACAAAGGCCAGGCGAATGTGGCAAACATTCGCGCCATGCTGGCAAAAGCCAAAGAGAAGGGATGAGTTTGAAGGGCTTGCAGGCCGGGTAAGCGCAGCGCCACCCGGCATATTCTACTCTCTTATTTTACTTCCAGTGCCCAGTGCACATAGCTTTGCCACTGGCACTCCTGCTCGATCATCTCTGCGCCGAGCGGGTGATGATCAATCCAGTTTTCCGGCAGCGTCAGCGTCAGCTTCTCATCATCGGCCACCAGATTAATCGCAGGCAGCAAATCATCACGACGACGGCTGGCAAACAGAATTGCCAGACGCAGCAGGCGGCACAGATGCTCGGCCACGCGCGGCGGTACAGCGTTTTGCTGATGAAGAGAGGAGAGATCAACGGCGTTGGTCTGGTTCAGCAGCAGCGTTGCCAGCAGCTTTTTCTGTGCGGGCGTGTAGCCCGGTAAGTCAAGGTTACGCACAAGATAGGCTGCATGAGCCGGGGCCTGCTTAAAGTCGATGCTCAGCCCCACTTCATGCAGAGCACAAGCGCTCAGCAATAAATCGCGGCTCAGAGGGTCAAGATCCCAGACGTTAGCGACCTGATCGGCAAAGCGAGAGGCCAGCTGCGATACGCGGCCAGCCTGATCGATATCAACAAGAAAACGACGCTGCACGTTGCGCAAAGTACGGTTGCGGATGTCCTGATCCACTGAAAGATGCAGCATCCCGTAGACCAGACCTTCGCGCAGCGCGCCGCCGGCAAGGGTCATACACTGGATGTTCAGCTCGGTGAAAATGGCGATCAGAATGGCGAGCCCGCTCGGGAAGACCAGGGCACGTTCCAGCGTCAGGCCTTCAATTTCCAGCTCTTCCAGGCGTCCGCACTGAATAGCGCGCTGTTTAAGCTGCTGAAGCTTGGCAAGCGTAATGCGCTCGTCCATTCCCTGCGCCATCATGATTTCCTGCAGGGCCTGAACGGTACCTGACGCACCGACACACACTTTCCAGCCGTGGTAGCGCAGTTCGTCCATCACCGGACGTAACACTTCGCGCGCGGCATTTTCTGCCTCGTCGAAATTCTCTTTACCCAGATTGCGGTCAGCGAAGTAACGCTCAAGCCAGGTTACGCAGCCCATCGACAGGCTGAACAGCGAGGTCGCCTGCGCGCCGGTACCGGTCACAAGCTCGGTACTGGCACCGCCGATATCTACCACCAGACGGCGATCGTCCCCGCCTGTCGTATGCGCAACTCCCTGATAGATCAGGCGAGCTTCTTCTTCGCCGCTGATTACCTGAACCGGGCACCCCAGGATTTCCTGCGCTTTGGCAATAAAATCCACGGCGTTAACCGCCAGGCGGAGCGTCGCGGTGGCGACCACGGTGATTTGGGCATGCGGGATATCCTGCAGACGCTCTGCAAAGAGCCGCAGACACTGCCAGCCACGTTCCATGGCTTCGGGAGAGAGAACATTATCGCTGCTCAGGCCCGCCGCGAGGCGGACCTTGCGCTTAATGCGCGTCAGCGTTTGTATGCTCCCTGCCACCTCGCGCACAACCAGCATATGAAAACTATTCGAACCGAGATCGATTGCTGCATAAAGCGAGGTGGAGCTGAGCATATTTTCTTAACCTGAACGACGACGATTACGCGGCGCGCCTGAACGACGCGGGCCATTGCCGGAGCGTGGGCGTGTAAGACGCTTAGGCGGCGGCAGTTCGCTTAACAGCGCTTCCGGATTGTATTTGCTCTGCGGAATCGAGTGACCGATGTACGTCTCAATGGCTGGAAGATTCAGCGCATACTCTTCACACGCAAGGCTGATTGAGTGGCCGCTCGCACCCGCGCGACCGGTACGACCGATACGGTGTACATAGTCTTCGCAGTCATCCGGCAGATCATAGTTAAAGACGTGCGTAACGGCAGGAATGTGCAAGCCACGCGCAGCCACGTCGGTTGCGACCAGAATATCGAGATCGCCACGGGTAAATTCGTCGAGGATACGCAGGCGTTTTTTCTGTGCAACGTCGCCAGTGAGCAGGCCCACACGGTGACCGTCTGCAGCCAGATGGCCCCAGATGTCTTCACAGCGGTGTTTGGTGTTTGCGAAGATAATGGCGCGGTCCGGCCACTCTTCTTCGATCAGCGTTTGCAGCAGACGCATTTTCTCTTCATTAGAAGGATAGAAGAGCTCTTCTTTAATGCGATGACCTGTTTTCTGCTCAGGCTCGACTTCCACGTATTCGGCGTTGTTCATCTGTTCAAACGCCAGTTCACGCACACGGTAAGAGAGGGTGGCAGAGAACAGCATGTTCAGACGCTGATTGGCCGGCGGCATGCGGCGGAACAGCCAGCGGATATCTTTAATGAAGCCCAGATCGTACATACGGTCGGCTTCATCAAGCACCACAACCTGGATTGCGCCGAGGTTGATGTGGTTCTGTTTGGCGTAGTCGATAAGACGGCCAGTGGTACCAATCAGGATATCCACGCCGCTTTCCAGCACTTTCAGCTGCTTATCGTAGCCGTCACCGCCATAGGCCAGGCCAAGCTTCAGACCGGTAGCCTGTGCCAGGGGTTCAGCGTCTGCGTGGATCTGTACCGCCAGTTCTCGCGTCGGGGCCATAATGAGCGCGCGCGGCTGGTTAACTTTGCGGTCTGCAATCGCTGGGTGAGAAAGTAAATAATGAAACGTTGACGTTAAAAACGCCATCGTTTTGCCGGTACCGGTTTGCGCCTGCCCTGCAACATCGCGACCGGCCAGCGTCAGCGGCAGTGCGAGAGCCTGAATGGGCGTGCAGTTATGAAACCCTTTAGTTTCAAGGGCTTCAATCACTTTTGGGTGCAGGGCGAAGTCGGAAAACTTCTGTTCTGTTAAATGTGTTTTGCTCATAGTGTGGTAGAATATCAGCTTACTATTGCTTTACGAAAGCGTATCCGGTGAAATAAAGTCAACCTTTAGTTGGTTAATGCGACATCAACACGTCGTTGGTGTAGACAAAACCAACGTACCAGGCTTATTCCTGTGGAGTTATATATGAGCGATAAAATTATTCACCTGACTGACGATAGTTTTGACACGGACGTACTTAAGGCTGACGGGCTGATCCTCGTCGATTTCTGGGCTGAATGGTGTGGTCCTTGCAAAATGATCGCTCCGATTCTGGATGAAATCGCTGACGAATATCAGGGCAAACTGACCGTTGCCAAACTGAACATCGACCAGAACCCGGGCACCGCACCAAAATACGGTATCCGTGGCATCCCGACCCTGCTGCTGTTCAAAAACGGCGAAGTGGCGGCGACCAAAGTGGGCGCGCTGTCCAAAGGTCAACTGAAAGAGTTCCTGGACGCTAACCTGGCGTAAGGTTTCTCCGCTGCGCGTCCAGAGCACCCGGCTAAATGATGTGGAACTCTGGACGCCCGGCTTAAGTCGTGCTAAGTTAGCTATGACTTCGTTTTAAACATATCTGTTGTTTGAATCTTGTTTTACCCGATACTTCCCCTTGTTGACATCAACAGTGCGTGAAGTGGCTAAATTCCGGGCTTGTCACTCAATCCGTCTTGTCGTTTCAGTTCTGCGTTCTTTCCCTGTGACCAGACAGCGAACAGACATGAGATGATGGCCGCTAAACAGGCATGGATGACCCTGCCATACCATTCACAACATTAAGTTCGAGAATCACCCCGAGTTTAAGAACCCACACCATTATGAATCTTACCGAATTAAAGAATACGCCGGTTTCTGAGCTGATCACTCTCGGCGAAAATATGGGGCTGGAAAACCAGGCTCGTATGCGCAAGCAGGACATCATTTTCGCCATCCTGAAGCAGCATGCTAAGAGTGGCGAAGATATCTTTGGCGACGGTGTGTTGGAGATATTGCAAGACGGATTTGGTTTCCTCCGCTCTGCAGACAGCTCCTACCTCGCCGGCCCTGACGACATCTACGTATCCCCCAGCCAAATCCGCCGTTTCAACCTCCGCACTGGTGACACCATTTCAGGTAAGATTCGTCCTCCTAAAGAGGGTGAACGCTACTTTGCGCTGTTGAAAGTCAATGAAGTTAACTTTGACAAGCCAGAAAACTCACGTAACAAGATCCTCTTTGAGAACTTAACGCCTCTGCACGCGAACTCTCGCCTGCGCATGGAGCGTGGTAATGGTTCAACGGAAGACTTAACCGCGCGTGTTCTGGATTTGGCATCGCCAATTGGTCGCGGCCAACGTGGTCTGATCGTGGCACCGCCAAAAGCGGGTAAAACGATGCTGCTGCAGAATATCGCGCAGAGCATCGCCTATAACCACCCAGACTGCGTGCTAATGGTACTGCTGATTGACGAACGTCCGGAAGAAGTGACCGAGATGCAGCGTCTGGTTAAAGGTGAAGTGGTTGCTTCTACCTTTGACGAACCCGCCTCTCGTCACGTTCAGGTCGCGGAAATGGTTATCGAGAAGGCGAAACGCCTGGTTGAGCACAAGAAAGACGTGATCATCCTGCTCGACTCCATTACCCGTCTGGCACGTGCTTACAACACCGTGGTTCCGGCTTCCGGTAAAGTACTGACCGGTGGTGTGGACGCCAACGCCCTGCACCGTCCGAAACGCTTCTTCGGTGCGGCACGTAACGTGGAAGAGGGTGGTAGCCTGACCATCATCGCAACGGCGCTGATCGATACCGGCTCCAAAATGGACGAAGTGATTTACGAAGAATTTAAAGGTACAGGTAACATGGAACTGCACCTTTCTCGTAAGATCGCTGAAAAACGCGTCTTCCCGGCAATCGACTACAACCGTTCCGGTACCCGTAAAGAAGAGCTGCTCACTACCCAGGAAGAGCTGCAGAAAATGTGGATCCTGCGCAAAATCATCCATCCAATGGGTGAAATCGACGCAATGGAATTCCTCATTAACAAACTGGCGATGACCAAAACGAACGACGATTTCTTCGATATGATGAAACGCTCGTAACGTAAATAAAGCCTGTAAACGCCACGTTTTTACGTGGCGTTTTTCTTTTATGGATTATACGCTAGTACCATCTACTCCCAATTTTGACCGGTCAGTGCGACAATAAGAACGTTTGCATAGCCAAAGAAATAATTGATTGAAAAATATACAAAGGGAGTTGTAAGAAGCCAGCTTTATTACTTCTGAGGGAGTGGCTTCATGGTTATACTTCCGGGACTAACATTTGTTGAGAGCAATCCATTGTGAATCTACTCACTGCCGTTACTGAGCTGATCAGTATTTTTTTATTCACAACCTGTTTTTTGTTCATCGCGCGCAAGGTGGCAAAACGAATAGGGTTGGTGGATAAGCCCAATTTTCGTAAACGTCATCAGGGACTTATTCCGCTGGTTGGGGGTATCTCTGTTTACGCAGGGATTTGCTTCACGTTTGGCATTGCCGATTATTATATTCCACACGCAGCGCTCTACCTTGCCTGTGCTGGTGTCTTAGTTTTAGTCGGTGCGTTAGACGACCGATTCGATATCGCCGTCAAAATTCGAGCTACCGTTCAGGCGGCTATCGGCGTGATTATGATGGTGGTGGGTGGACTGTATTTACGAAGCCTCGGCTATGTGTTTGGTCCCTGGGAGTTGGTACTTGGGCCATTTGGTTTCTTCCTGACGCTCTTTGCCGTCTGGGCAGCAATCAATGCTTTCAACATGGTGGATGGTATCGACGGTTTGCTGGGTGGCTTGTCGTCAGTATCATTTGCCGCTATCGGTATCATTCTGTGGTTTGATGGCCAGTACAGCCTGTCGATGTGGTGTTTTGCCATGATCGCCGCCATCCTGCCTTATATCCTCTTAAACCTCGGTGCGCTGGGGCGTCGCTACAAAGTCTTTATGGGTGACGCGGGCAGTACGCTGATCGGTTTTACCGTTATCTGGATCCTGCTTGAAACCACGCAGGGGAAAACTCATCCTATAAGCCCGGTAACTGCGCTGTGGATTATTGCTATCCCATTAATGGATATGGTGGCGATTATGTATCGCCGTCTGCGTAAAGGGATGAGTCCGTTCTCACCAGACCGACAGCATATTCATCACCTTATTATGCGTGCCGGTTTTACGTCTCGTCAGGCATTCGTTTTAATCACTCTGGCGGCCGCTATTCTCGCTGCCATCGGGGTGGCAGCGGAATACGCTCATTTCATTCCTGAATGGGTAATGTTGGTATTATTCTTGCTAGCATTCTTCCTGTACGGCTACTGCATTAAGCGCGCATGGAAAGTCGCGCGATTCATTAAACGTCTTAAGCGCAGGATGCGTCGTAACAGTGGCAAAAACACAACATTAACTAAGTAAAACCGGGACTATGATGACTCAACCGTTGGCGGGAGCGAAATCAGTGGTAACTGAGAATGAACTGGATATTCGGGGTTTGTTTCGCGTGTTATGGGCAGGCAAACTTTGGATTGCGGGGATCGCGCTGGGGTTTGCACTGTTAGCGCTGGCCTACACATTCTTTGCAAAACAGGAGTGGAGCGCCACGGCAATCACAGACAGACCAACGGTTAACATGCTCGGGGGGTACTATTCCCAGCAGCAATTCCTGCGAAACCTGGATATTAAAGCCAGTCTTGCGACGCCGGACCAGGCTTCCGTTATGGATGAAGCCTATAAAGAGTTCGTGATGCAACTGGCTTCATGGGATACACGCCGTGATTTCTGGTCCCAGACGGATTACTACAAGCAGCGTCGGGTTGATAACACCAAAGCCGATGCCGCGCTGCTGGACGATCTGATTAACAATATTCAATTTATGCCGGGTGATGCGCTGCGTAACGTCAACGACAGCGTCAAGCTGATTGCAGAAACCGCGCCGGACGCCAACAATCTGTTGCGTCAGTATGTCGCGTTCGCCAGCCAGCGTGCCGCAAGCCATCTTAATGAAGAGCTGAAAGGCGCATGGGCGGCCCGCACAATCCAGATGAAGGCGCAGGTTAAACGCCAGGAGGAAGTGGCAAATGCCATTTTCGCCCGCCGCATACATAACATTGAACAGGCGTTAAAAATTGCGGAGCAGCACAATATTTCCCGCTCTGAGACGGATGTCCCGGCAGATGAACTGCCTGACTCTGAAATGTTCCTGCTTGGTCGCCCAATGCTGCAGTCGCGTCTGGAAAATCTGCAGGCCGTTGGCCCTGATTTTGACCTCGACTACGATCAAAATCGCGCGATGCTGAACACGCTTAATGTCGGTCCCACGATGGACCCACGTTTTCAGACCTATCGTTATTTAAGAACGCCTGAAGAACCTGTAAAACGCGATAGTCCGCGTCGTGCATTCCTGATGATCATGTGGGGGATTGTGGGCGCATTGACGGGCGCTGGCGTGGCGTTAATGCGTCGTCGCACAAACTAAGAACGCCGTCTACGATGAAGGCTATGGCCTTCATCGCCTAATCGAAGAGAATCGATGTGAAAGTACTTACCGTATTTGGCACCAGGCCGGAGGCCATTAAGATGGCACCTCTGGTTCATGCGCTGGCCAGCGATCCTGATATTGAAGCGAAAGTCTGCGTCACGGCCCAGCACCGTGAGATGCTCGACCAGGTCTTAACGCTCTTTTCCATTGTCCCGGATTACGACCTCAATATTATGAAACCGGGACAAGGATTGACGGAAATTACCTGCCGTATTCTGCAAGAGCTTAAACCGATCCTGGAGTCATTCCAGCCCGACGTTGTTCTGGTACATGGCGATACCACGACGACGATGGCAACAAGCCTGGCCGCTTTTTACCAGCGTATTCCCGTCGGCCATGTTGAGGCGGGCCTGCGTACCGGCAACCTTTATTCGCCGTGGCCAGAAGAGGCCAACCGTACGCTTACCGGCCATCTGGCGATGTACCATTTTGCCCCTACCGAGAATTCGCGTCAGAACCTGCTGCGCGAAAATATCGCCGACAACAAAATTTTTGTGACCGGCAATACGGTCATTGATGCGTTGATTTGGGTACGCGATCGCGTCCTGGCAAACAGCGATCTGCAGAAAGCGCTCGCTGCCCGCTATCCATTCCTGAATAACGGCAAAAAAACCATTCTGGTCACAGGCCATCGTCGCGAAAGCTTCGGCCGGGGTTTTGAGCAAATCTGTCACGCGCTGGCTGAAATTGCGGCGCAGAACGTCGATGTACAGATTGTCTATCCGGTCCACCTCAATCCTAACGTCAGCGAGCCGGTCAACCGCATCCTTGGCCATGTTGAAAACGTCCTGCTGATTGAACCGCAGGACTACCTGCCGTTTGTCTGGCTGATGAACCATGCCTGGCTGATCCTCACCGATTCCGGCGGCATTCAGGAGGAAGCACCGTCCCTCGGCAAGCCGGTGCTGGTGATGCGTGAAACGACTGAACGCCCGGAAGCGGTTAAAGCGGGTACCGTGCGTCTGGTCGGTACTGACGCGCAGCTCATCGTCGAAGAGGTGACGCGACTTCTGCATGATGATGACGCATATCAGACAATGAGCCGGGCCCATAATCCGTACGGAGATGGCCAGGCTTGTGGTCGTATTTTGCATGCACTCAAACACAATCGGGTATCGCTATGAGTTTTACTACCATCTCTGTCATTGGTCTTGGCTACATTGGCCTGCCCACCGCGGCGGCGTTTGCCTCTCGTCAGAAACAGGTTGTCGGTGTGGATATCAATGCCCGGGCGGTGGAAACCATTAACCGCGGCGAAATTCATATTGTTGAGCCCGATCTGGACCGCGTGGTGAAAGAGGCTGTTGACGGCGGCTTCCTGCGTGCCAGCACGACGCCAGTGGAAGCGGATGCGTACCTGATCGCCGTCCCGACGCCTTTTAAAGGCGAGCACGAGCCCGATATGATCTACGTCGAGGCGGCAGCGAAATCCATTGCCCCTGTGCTGAAGAAAGGGGCGCTGGTGATCCTGGAATCGACCTCGCCAGTGGGCGCCACCGAGCAGATGGCGCAGTGGCTGGCCGACGCGCGTCCCGATTTAAGCTTCCCGCAACAGGCGGGAGAGCAGGCGGATATCAACATCGCCTACTGTCCGGAGCGAGTGCTGCCGGGCCAGGTCATGGTTGAGCTGATTAAAAACGATCGCGTTATTGGCGGTATGACTCCCGTCTGCTCGGAACGTGCCAGCGCCCTGTACAAAATTTTCCTCGAAGGCGAATGCGTAGTGACCAACTCCCGCACCGCTGAAATGTGCAAGCTGACGGAAAACAGCTTCCGTGACGTGAATATCGCCTTTGCGAATGAGCTGTCGCTGATCTGCGCCGATCAGGGAATTAACGTCTGGGAATTGATTCGCCTGGCGAATCGCCATCCGCGCGTGAACATTCTTCAGCCGGGCCCGGGTGTGGGTGGACACTGTATCGCCGTCGATCCGTGGTTTATCGTGGCGCAGAATCCGGCGCAGGCGCGTCTGATCCGTACCGCACGCGAAGTGAACGACAGCAAACCTCACTGGGTGCTCAACCAGGTCAAAGCCACGGTAGCCGATTGTCTTGCAGAGAGCGGCAAGCGAGCCAGCGAGCTGAAAATCGCCTGCTTTGGCCTGGCGTTTAAACCCAATATTGACGATTTGCGCGAAAGCCCGGCAATGGAAATTGCCGAGATGATCGCCGGGTGGCACAAGGGCGATACGCTGGTGGTTGAGCCGAATATCCATGAACTGCCGGCTAAACTGGCGGGGCAATGCACGTTGACCACCCTTGATGACGCGCTGGCAACGGCGGATGTGCTGGTGCTGCTGGTGGATCATAAAGAGTTTAAAGCGACGTCTGGTGATACCGTGCATCAACAGTATGTCGTTGATACCAAAGGCGTCTGGCGTTGAGTGAACTCCACGGCGTGCTTGAATCCCTTGAATGGGAAAGCACTTTTTTTGCTCGCCCCTCGGCGATAGTGCGCTTGCGTGAGGATGCGCCTGCTCTGCAGGAAGCTGACTTCAGCGCCTGGCAGCGCGTGCAGGCTAAGATCCCGGCGGACCGCGCCGATTGGCTTGATGCGCTCCAGCAACACGGTTTTCAGCTGGTTGAAGGTGAGGCAGACCTGTCTATTGCCCTTACCCGACACGATGCGTGCGGGGCGGAACTTGCAACGGAACAGGATATCCCTGTATTACGCCAGATGGCGGCTCAGGCATTTGCTCAGAGCCGCTTTCGTGCGCCCTGGTATGCACCTGATGACAGCGGACGCTTCTATGCCCAGTGGATTGAGAATGCGGTCAAAGGCACCTTTGACCACGTCTGTCTGGTATGTCGTGCCGCGGACGGTCAGATTCAGGGATTCGTTTCGCTGCGTAAGCTCAACGAGCGCGAGGCGCGTATTGGCTTATTAGCCGGACGCGGTATGGGGGCAAAACTCATGCAGGCGGCGCTGCACTGGGCGCAGCAGCAGCAGAGTGTGACGCTGCGGGTGGCTACCCAAATGGGCAACACTGCCGCGCTTAAACGTTATATTGCGAGTGGTGCCAACATCGACGCCACCGCCTACTGGTTATACAGGTGACAAGATGATTCCATTTAACGCTCCCCCCGTCGTCGGTACGGAACTCGACTATATGCAGTCTGCCATGGGCAGCGGCAAACTTTGCGGTGATGGCGGTTTCACCCGTCGCTGTCAGCAGTGGATGGAGCAGCGTTTTCGCAGCGCTAAAGTGCTGCTGACCCCGTCCTGTACGGCATCGCTGGAAATGGCGGCACTGCTGCTGGATATCCAGCCCGGCGATGAAGTGATCATGCCGAGCTATACCTTTGTCTCCACGGCAAATGCGTTTGTCCTGCGCGGAGCAAAAATCGTCTTTGTGGATATCCGTCCGGATACCATGAACATTGATGAGACGCTGATTGACGCGGCGATCACCGACAAAACGCGGGCGATCGTGCCGGTTCACTACGCGGGCGTAGCCTGTGAAATGGACACCATCATGGCGATCGCCAAAAAACATAACCTGTTTGTGGTGGAAGATGCCGCTCAGGGTGTGATGTCCACCTACAAGGGACGCGCGCTGGGCACTATCGGCCACATTGGCTGCTTTAGCTTCCACGAAACGAAAAACTACACGGCGGGTGGAGAAGGTGGCGCGACGCTAATCAACGACCCGGCGCTCGTGGAGCGTGCGGAAGTGATCCGTGAAAAAGGCACCAACCGCAGCCAGTTCTTCCGCGGGCAGGTGGATAAATACACCTGGCGCGATATCGGCTCAAGCTATCTGATGGCGGATCTGCAGGCGGCATATCTGTGGGCACAGCTGGAAGCGGCGGAGCGGATTAACCTCCAGCGCCTGTCCCTGTGGCAAACCTATTACGATGCACTTGAACCGCTGGCAAAAGCCGGGCGTATCGAGCTGCCAACTATTCCGGCTGATTGCGTTCACAATGCCCACATGTTCTACATCAAGCTTCGCGATAACGACGATCGCAGCCAGCTCATCGCCTGGCTGAAAGAAGCCGAAATTATGGCGGTCTTCCACTACATTCCGCTGCATTCGAGCCCGGCAGGCGAGGCGTTCGGGGTGTTCGCCGGTGAAGACCGTTACACTACAAAAGAAAGTGAGCGTTTGCTTCGCTTGCCACTGTTCTACAACCTCGCGCCAGTTAACCAGCGTACGGTGATTAATACCCTTCTGAGTTATTTCGGCTGATATGTCTCTGGCAAAAGCATCGGTGTGGACCGCCGCGTCCACGCTTGTAAAGATTGGCGCCGGACTGCTGGTCGTCAAGCTGCTGGCCGTCTCATTCGGTCCTTCAGGCGTCGGGCTGGCGGGGAACTTCCGCCAGCTGGTGACCGTCCTTGGCGTGCTGGCCGGTGCCGGTATCTTCAACGGTGTGACCAAATACGTTGCTCAGTATCATGATGATGCGGCACAGCTTCGCAGGGTCGTCGGCACCGCGTCGGCGATGGTTACCGGGTTTTCGACCCTGCTGGCTATCGTATTTTTGCTCGCGGCGGCCCCCATCAGTCAGGGATTATTTGGGCACACCCAGTATGAGGGGCTGGTGCGTCTGGTCGCATTGGTTCAGATGGGTATTGCCTGGGCAAACCTGCTGCTGGCATTGATGAAAGGCTTTCGTGATGCTGCCGGGAACGCGCTTGCGTTAATCCTGGGGAGCGTCATCGGCGTGATTGCCTATTACTTCTGCTACCGCCTGGGTGGCTATGAAGGGGCACTGCTCGGGCTGGCGCTGGTTCCGGCGCTGGTTGTCGTTCCTGCCGCGTTTATGCTGATGCGGCGGGGCGTTATCCCTCTGAGCTACCTCAAACCGCAATGGGACAAAGTGCTTGCCAGCCAGTTGGGTAAATTTACCCTGATGGCGCTCATCACTTCCGTCACGCTGCCGGTGGCTTACGTGATGATGCGAAACCTGCTGGCGGCGCATTATAGCTGGGATGAGGTAGGGATCTGGCAGGGCGTAAGCAGTATTTCCGACGCCTACCTACAGTTTATTACGGCTTCCTTTAGCGTTTATTTGCTGCCAACCTTATCGCGTCTGACGTCCAGGCAGGATATTACCCGTGAGATTTTCCGCTCGCTGCGCTTTGTGCTTCCCGCCGTGGCGGCGGCCAGTTTTACCGTCTGGCTTTTGCGCGATGTCGCCATCTGGCTGCTTTTCTCAGCGAAGTTTACCGCCATGCGCGATCTGTTTGCCTGGCAACTGGTGGGTGATGTGCTGAAAGTGGGGGCTTACGTTTTCGGCTACCTGGTGATTGCGAAAGCCTCGCTGCGGCTGTATATCCTGGCGGAGATAAGCCAGTTTGGGTTACTGACGGCATTTTCACACTGGCTGATACCTTCGCATGGTGCGCTGGGGGCGGCTCAGGCCTATATGGCAACCTATATCGTTTATTTCGCTGCCTGTTGCGGCGTATTTTTATTGTGGCGTAAACGCGCATGACTGCACTGATTCACATCCTGGGATCGGATATCCCACACCATAACCAGACCGTTTTGCGGTTCTTTAACGATAAACTGGCACCGGGTAACCCTGATGCACGTGAGTTTATGGTTGCAGGTCAGGATAAGGGCCTGAGCGAGGCATTTCCGGCGCTGACTCTTCGCTTCTGGCCGGACAAGGCCGCGCTGGCGAAGGCGGTCATTGCCAAAGCCAAAGCGAATCGCCAGCAACGTTTCTTTTTCCACGGGCAGTTCAATACCGGCCTGTGGCTGGCCCTGCTCAGCGGGGGAATCAAACCTTCCCAGTGCAGCTGGCATATCTGGGGGGCGGATCTCTACGAAGTCTCACGCGGCTGGAAATTCCGCCTTTTCTATCCCCTGCGCCGGATGGCACAGGGCAGGGTGGGCTGCGTTTTTGCCACCCGTGGCGATCTCAACTATTTTGCGAAACAGCATCCGAACGTGCGCGGTGAGCTAATCTATTTCCCAACCCGCATGGATCCGGCGCTAAATACCCTGGCGAATGACACGGTTCGTGAAGGCAAGCTGACGATTCTGGTGGGAAATTCAGGCGACCGCAGTAACGAGCATGTTGCCGCGCTGCGGGCGGTACACCAGCAGTTTGGCGACACGGTGAACGTGGTCGTGCCGATGGGTTATCCGGCCAATAACGACGCCTACATCAACGAGGTTCGCCAGCAGGGTCTTACGCTTTTTAGCCCTGAGAATCTTCAAATCCTCAGTGAAAAGCTGGCGTTTGATGAATACCTTACGCTGCTAAGAAAATGCGATCTCGGCTATTTTATCTTTGCGCGTCAGCAGGGGATTGGTACGTTGTGTCTGCTGATCCAGGCGGGGGTGCCGTGCGTGCTCAACCGTGACAACCCATTCTGGCAGGATATGGTTGAACAGCATATTCCGGTACTGTTTACCTCCGATACGCTGAATGTCGAGGTGGTACGGGAAGCACAACGCCAGCTCACGCTGGTGGATAAAAACAGTATCGACTTTTTCAGCCCGAACTATCTCACGCCGTGGCACCGTGCGCTGCGTATCGCGTCAGGAGACAAAGCATGAGTCAGTTGCAATTCAGCGGCTTACTGGTTGTCTGGCTTCTGAGCACGCTGTTTATCGCCACCCTCACCTGGTTTGAATTCCGCCGGGTGCGCTTCAACTTTAACGTATTCTTCTCGTTACTGTTTCTGCTGACCTTCTTTTTCGGCTTCCCGCTGACCAGCATTCTGGTTTTCCGGTTTGACGTGAGCGTCGCGCCGCCGGAAATCTTGCTCCAGGCGCTTCTGGCGGCGACCTGTTTCTATGCGGTTTACTACGTCACCTACAAAACGCGGCTGCGTTCAGCCAGGGCCACTGCATCACGCCGGGCGCTCTTTACTATGAATCGTGTGGAGACCCACCTGACATGGGTGATATTAATGGCTATCGCCCTGGTCAGTGTCGGGATCTTCTTTATGCATAACGGCTTCCTGCTGTTTAAGCTCAACTCCTACAGCCAGATTTTTTCGGCTGAAGTTTCGGGCGTGGCGTTAAAGCGATTCTTCTACTTCTTCATCCCGGCGATGCTGGTGATTTTCTTCCTGCGACAGGACAGTAAAGCGTGGCTGTTCTTCCTGGTCAGTACCGTCGCGTTCGGTATCCTGACCTACATGATTGTGGGCGGTACGCGCGCCAATATTATCATTGCTTTCGCTATCTTCTTGTTTATCGGCATCATCCGCGGCTGGATCTCGCTGTGGATGCTGGTGGCGGCAGGGGTGTTTGGCATTGTGGGGATGTTCTGGCTGGCGCTGAAGCGCTACGGGATGAACGTGGCGGGCGATGAGGCGTTTTACACGTTCCTCTACCTGACGCGCGATACCTTCTCGCCGTGGGAAAACCTGGCCTTGCTGCTACAAAACTACGACAAGATTGATTTCCAGGGGCTTGCGCCGATTGTTCGCGACTTCTATGTCTTTATCCCGAGCTGGCTATGGCCGGACCGCCCTGGCGTGGTGCTCAATACCGCGAACTATTTTACCTGGGAAGTGTTGAACAATCATTCGGGTCTGGCGATCTCGCCAACGCTGATCGGCTCCCTGGTGGTGATGGGCGGCGGCTGGTTTATCCTGCCTGGTGCGGTTGTCGTAGGGCTGATTATTAAATGGTTCGACTGGCTTTACCTGCGCGGTATTGAAGAGACGAACCGCTACAAAGCGGCCATTTTGCACAGTTTCTGCTTTGGTGCCATTTTCAATATGATCGTTCTGGCGCGCGAAGGCCTGGATTCATTCGTTTCGCGCGTGGTGTTCTTCATGGTCGTTTTCGGCATCAGCCTGTTACTGGCCAAATTGCTGTACTGGCTGTGTGACAGTGCAGGGCTTGTGCACAAGCGCGGGCAACAGGGCAGCACAACGCTGTCGCAAGTTTAAGAAAGGATAGTCATGACGGATAAAACTTCTGCACCGCGTTATGCGCTTCGTGGTTTGCAGCTTATTGGCTGGCGCGATATGCAGCACGCGCTGGATTTTCTTTTTGCCGATGGTCAGATGAAATCCGGTACGCTGGTTGCCATCAATGCAGAAAAGATGCTGGCGGTGGAAGATAACGCCGAAGTCAAAAGCCTGATTGAAGCGGCTGAATTTAAATACGCGGACGGGATTAGCGTGGTCCGATCTATCCGTAAAAAGTTTCCTGGCGCTAATGTTTCCCGCGTGGCGGGGGCCGATCTCTGGGAGCATCTTATGGCCCGCGCGGGCGCTGAGGGGACGCCAGTCTTCCTGATTGGCGGTAAGCCCGAAGTGCTGGCACAGACCGAAGAGAAGCTGCGTCGTCAGTGGAATGTTAATATTGTCGGCAGTCAGGATGGTTACTTTATGCCTGAAGATCGGCCGGCTTTGTTTGCACGCGTTCGCGACAGCGGGGCAAAAATTGTCACCGTGGCGATGGGTTCCCCGCGCCAGGAAATCCTGATGCGCGACTGTCGGCTGGTCAGCCCGGATGCCCTGTATATGGGCGTAGGAGGCACCTACGACGTCTTTACCGGCCACGTTAAGCGTGCACCGACGATCTGGCAAAATATGGGGCTGGAATGGCTCTACCGCCTGCTTTCACAACCCACCCGCATTAAACGGCAGATTCGTCTGCTTCGCTACCTCGCTTGGCACTACACCGGGAAAATGTAATCAAAATGTAGCGCGATATGCTGTTCGCGCTGCAACTCACCTGCAAAACTGCTGATAATTTGTGCAATGCATTCATTTTTTTTATGCATCGTTTGCCATTTGGTCGATTTTAAGAAACCATTCGCTCCGTATTTTAGTCCCCCTAAAAAACAATACCCGGTATTAAGCCGGGAAACAGCAAACACAATCGAGGATCTATGGCAGAGAAACAACCGGAGCTACAGCGTGGGCTGGAAGCTCGTCATATCGAACTGATCGCGCTGGGCGGCACTATCGGCGTGGGCCTGTTTATGGGCTCCGCAAGCACCCTTAAATGGGCAGGCCCTTCCGTATTACTGGCGTATATCATCGCCGGGCTGTTCGTTTTCTTCATCATGCGCTCAATGGGCGAAATGCTCTTTCTGGAACCCGTAACCGGATCTTTTGCCGTTTACGCGCACCGTTATATGAGCCCGTTCTTCGGCTACCTGACAGCCTGGTCCTACTGGTTTATGTGGATGGCGGTGGGCATCTCTGAAATCACCGCGATAGGGGTCTATGTCCAGTTCTGGTTCCCGGACATGGTCCAGTGGATACCGGCGCTGATTGCCGTGGGGCTGGTGGCGCTGGCAAACCTGGCCGCGGTGCGCCTGTACGGTGAAATCGAGTTCTGGTTTGCGATGATCAAAGTGACCACTATCATCGTGATGATTGTGATTGGTCTGGGCGTGATTTTCTTTGGCTTTGGCAACGGTGGGCACGCCATCGGCTTTGGCAACCTGACTGAACACGGCGGCTTCTTCGCTGGCGGCTGGAAGGGCTTCCTGACAGCGCTGTGTATCGTGGTGGCTTCATATCAGGGTGTGGAGCTGATCGGTATTACTGCCGGTGAAGCGAAAAACCCGCAGGTCACGCTGCGCAGCGCGGTGGGCAAAGTGCTGTGGCGCATCCTGATTTTCTATGTGGGCGCGATCTTCGTTATCGTGACCATCTTCCCGTGGAATGAAATTGGCACGACCGGAAGCCCGTTCGTTTTAACCTTTGCGAAGATTGGTATTACCGCAGCAGCAGGCATCATCAACTTTGTGGTTTTGACAGCGGCACTCTCTGGCTGTAACAGCGGGATGTACAGCTGTGGCCGTATGCTCTACGCGCTCTCGAAAAATAACCAGCTACCTGCGGCGATGAGTAAAGTATCACGGGCGGGTGTGCCGGTTGCGGGGGTCGCGGTATCCATTGTGATTCTGCTGATTGGCTCATGCCTGAATTACATCATTCCTAATCCGCAGCGTGTGTTTGTTTACGTCTACAGTGCCAGCGTGCTGCCGGGCATGGTGCCGTGGTTTGTCATTCTCATCAGCCAGCTGCGTTTCCGTCATGCACATAAAAAAGCGATCGCCAGCCATCCGTTCCGCTCGATCCTGTTCCCGTATGCGAACTATTTAACGATGGCGTTCCTGATTTGCGTATTAATTGGAATGTACTTTAATGAAGATACCCGCATGTCGCTGTTTGTCGGGCTAATCTTCCTGGCGGCAGTGACGGCCGCGTATAAGCTTTTTGGCCTGGGTCGCCGCGGCACCACGCACAAAGTGGAGGAATAAGCGGCAAAATGTGCAAACCATAACCAAACGCGCATTTTTTTTCAAAAAAGCACTAGACAGCGGGGACGGAGGTACGTAATATCCAGCCCCGCAACGGCGCTAAGCGCCCGTAGCTCAGCTGGATAGAGCGCTGCCCTCCGGAGGCAGAGGTCTCAGGTTCGAATCCTGTCGGGCGCGCCATTTTAGTCCCGGCGCTAGAGCTGCGGTGGTCTGAGAAGTAGTCAGTACCGCGTGAAAGAATACAGTGGTGGCTATAGCTCAGTTGGTAGAGCCCTGGATTGTGATTCCAGTTGTCGTGGGTTCGAATCCCATTAGCCACCCCATTATTGAAAGAGTTGTGAATTGCGAAGGTGGCGGAATTGGTAGACGCGCTAGCTTCAGGTGTTAGTGTCCTTAGGATGTGGGGGTTCGAGTCCCCCCCCTCGCACCACGGCTTTTTAAATGAATTGAACTAAAAATTCAAAAAGCAGTACATCGGCGAGTAGCGCAGCTTGGTAGCGCAACTGGTTTGGGACCAGTGGGTCGGAGGTTCGAATCCTCTCTCGCCGACCAATTTTGAACCCCGCTTCGGCGGGGTTTTTTGTTTTCTGTGATGTTTCTTTCCTGTAGTGATTCCCCGACAGCGCCCTTTTTCAGTGTCGCGAATCAGCGACATGTAATCCGTTGAAAGTAATAGAAATATTTATTTAGGGGTTTTACTGTCTCTTTCTGACGACATATTTCTGCATTTAGCGATACGTTATGAAGCTTCAGACAGTGCTTAACAGCATAATTTCCTTTTATCTTAAAATGTTGCGTCATGTAAACGTTTTGCGTGTAACTCTGGCACGTTACGTGCAATAATATACGTGTAGATGCTCATTCCATCTCTTATGTTCGCCTTAGTGCCTCATAAACTCAGGAATGACGCAGAGCCATTTACGGTGCTTATCGTCCACTGACAGATGTCGCTTCGGCCTCATCAGACACCATGGACATAACGTTGAGTGAAGCACCAAATATGTTGTCTTACAGACCTGTTTTAACGCCTGCTTTTATAGCAGGCGTTTTTTTATGCCTTATTCCTGATAAAAGCGCATGATGAGAGCAACTATCAGCAGAGCCGCTGACGAAACCATATATAGCGCCTGTACTGAGCCAACCCCGGAAGCCACCACAGCTGCAATGCCAGTGAAAAGTGAGGCGCTGAGCGTTTGCCAGCGCCAGGCTTTACCGCTGGCAACAGCGATTTGCCTGGCCTGAAAATGGCTGAGCATGCCAAACGTACCCGCTGCAAAAAGCACGTTTGAGGCCAGATGTGCGACAAAGATCATCCCAGGCGCATAACCTGCCCAGTTGGCCATAAACGGCAGCATTCCATAAGCGGCCAGAAAGATGCCAAGGCAAAGTAATAATCGCGGCGTACGAGCCGCAAAACGCGCCAGACTGTCTCTTTTAAGCAGCAAAGGGCCGCAAAGCTGCCCCATGCTCCTCGCAAAAAGCAGGGGCAGAGCAAGGCCAGCCGCATCCTGAGGGCGTAGCTGCTGGGCCAGTGCCGGAAGAAGTGCCATAGCGGGTGACCCGACAGCGGCCAGCGCAGGCAAAATGAGCAAGCTGCGTTTCTGCCGAACGGTCAATGTCTGCCAGCGCAATTTCGTAGAAACCCCCTTTTCTTCAGGGGCGGCGTTTGGAGCTGGTGAAAACAGGCGTTCCGCCAGCCATAACATGACCAGCGACCCGAGGAAACTGATGGCATCAATGGTCAGCAAGGCGAGCACGGGCATCTTCTGAAAAAGCACCACGCCCAGCCCGGTACCTAATAGCACCTGAGACGCAAAAATAACATTTTCCAGACAGGTGGCGGCAGGCAGTTCCGTTTCGCTGAGGCCGCGCTTGAAGAGCAACGTCAGGGCGGGCCAGCTCATCCCGCTGAGTAGCGCTTCGGTGGATTGCACGGCGAGTAACGCGACAACGCTATGATAACCCACGCCAAGCAGGGGAAAGAGCAGGGCAAGTAAGCCGAGTCCTTCGGTCAATATCAGCAGGGATATCGGAGAATAGCGCGAGCATAGCCTTTCACCGATCATGCTGCCGAAAAACCCTGGTACCGTGGCGAAAAGAAAGGCGAGGGTAAGCAGGGCTGGCGGGGCTGACCACGCTAACAGCAGCCCGAAGACTACAACCTGGGTTAACCCATTTCCCAGTGAAGAGAAGATAAAAGCACAGGCAAGCAGGCGCAGCCAGCGATGGCAGCGCAGCGCTACAATAAGCGCATACAAAAGCGAGTTCATGACGATTTCCTTTCAGAAACGATTTAGTCCACGCGCAATTCGCGCATGTGCGAAAAAAAGTTAATGAAAAGGCATCGTTACATTGGCGGGTTCGTTTGTGGCTTGAGGTGTAAAGAATGTAGCAGGAGAAAAGCGATAAAAAAAGGAGGCCGTCTGGCCTCCCTGTTAATTACTGCTGCGTGCCGTTGTTCTGCAACGTCAACAGCAACCCATCTCGCCGCATGGCAGCAGCCTCTTCTGGCTTATGCTGTTTGTCGAGCGTATCGGCAAGCCACGCGTAGTCATAGGCGTCCGGACGCTGTTTCAGTGCCGCACGGAAGGCGAGGCTCGCCTCCTGCCATTCGCCGTGCTTCATCAGCGACTGGCCCAGCGTGCTCCACAGCAGCGGGCGGTCGCCGACGGTTTTGATCTGCTGACGCAGCACTTTCTCGACTTGCTCTGGGTTATTGGTTTTCAGGCGCGGGATCACCATGACCAGACGATCGTCGTACTGGCGCTTGAGACCGTCGAGGAGGATCTCCTGGGCGGTGTCATGATCGTCACATTCAATAAGATGTTCCGCCATCGCCACCTGCAGAGGAACCTGCTGACGCGTTTTCCGGCTCTGGTTTTTCCACCACGTCTTCAGGCCGTCGCTACCCAGGTCGGCGCGTGCCTGATCCATCAGGCCAATCCATGCCAGACGCTGAAGCTCGTCACGATGCTCGTCATCACCCACTTCGGCCTTCGCCATTGACGGAATGATGTCCAGCAGCGAGCCCCACGCACCGGTACGAATATAAGCCTGTTCGGCAAGACGCAGAACTTCAGGATGGCGGGGAGCAATTTCCAGCAGGCGGTCAATGCCATGGCGCGCCGCATGGTTCTCATTGCGTGCCAGCTGCAGACGAACGCGGGTGATCTCCACCGGAATCGGGTCACCGGAAGCCAGTTCTGACGCACGTTCCAGATGCTGATTCGCACGGGCTTCATCACCGCGCTGCTGCGCTGCTTCGGCAGCCAGAAGATAGTTCACCACCGGCTGTTCTGCATGGTCGGCATTTTTCGACATCAGCTTTTCAACCTGCTGATAATCGCCTTCGGCGAGCTTAAGCAGCGCCTGCTCGGTTTGCTTACGCGCACGACGACGCTTGCGGCCAACGAACCAGCCGCGCGTATGCGCGCCGGTACGGAAAATACGGCGCAGGATCCATTCGACTGCCAGCAGTACTACGACGCCGAGGATCAGAATAATCACCAGACCCGTTACGCTGGTTTCGATGTTGTAATTATCGGTCTGGATCAGAACGTATCCCTGATGACCGGCAAGCATCGGTCCCAGGACGATCCCGGCGATCAACAAAATGAAGAGTAAGAGAACTTTTAGCATCATTACTCTCCTTGTGGCGCGCTTTCAGGCGCTGGCGCTGGCGCTGGCGCTGGTGCCGCTCCGCCTGTTTGCTCTGCCGGAACGCCCGGCTGTGCCAGCAGGTTACGCACGCGCGTCTGCATCAGTTTCTCCAGTATCGGCTGGCTGGCCAGCTTATCCGGTACGTTCATCGTGATGTTCTGCTGGCTCAGCTTGTCGATGTCTTCGAGGAAAGCGGTGGTCGTCGCGTCATCGGTATTGTAATACGCACGCACCCACGTCGAGACGTTATCCAGCGCCTGTTTGTAGGTCTCTTCCTGATGACGCGGCACAGCCTGAGCCGCCACCAGCAGGCGGGAACGGATGTTTTCGCGCAGATAGATATCCTGATTCGGCGCTAACAGCGGTACAGCGGTTTCATCGCGACGACGGATGGTGATAAAGCTGTCCATAAAGTTCTGCCAGCTTTTCTGCAGGTTAATGCGCCATTCGCTCAGAGAGCTGGAAAGCTCGGTACCGTCGGAATCCATGGGGGAGTCGTCGTCGTTGTTATCCGCCAGCTGCAGGTTATCAATCTGATTCGAAAGCTGGTTCACCTTGAGGATAATGCCGTCGTAATCCACCTGCGAAACGGCGGAAAGACTCGCGATATCTTCGGTGATCGCGCGACGTGCGGTAATGAGGCTGGGATCGTTCATGTCTGCCAGGCTTGCATCGGCGCTTTTCAGCAGTGCGGCAGCGGTGGTAACGTCCTGGTCGCTCCAGAGCTTACGCCCGGCGAGTTTTACGAGGAAATCGGCCTGAGAGAGCAGCCAGGTTTTGGCATCGGTACCGGAAATCGTGGCGACTTTTTGCTGTACTTCGTCCAGTTGTTTGGTCAGCTCTTCCTGTTTGCTGTTTGCCTCGGCCAGCGCGGCAGCCTGCTGCTTAATCACCGCTTCCAGCTCGGTTTTCTGCGTTTCCTGCGCTTTTTGCAGGGAGGTAAGCTGATTGACCAGCGTATCGCTGGTGGCCGTCTGGTTAGCGCCCTGTTGTTTCACAAGGCCGTACAGGCCAACACCTGCCGCCAGTGCAATGGCGATGGCAATTGCGCTCAGCGCGAGGCTGGTTTTGTTGCTGCCGTTTTTCTTCTCAGCGGTTTTCTCAGTCGTCTCTGGCTGTGGCGTGGTGTCCACAGTCTCCCTGGTCTCTTCAACCACGGCGGAGGATTTTTCGTGTTCCGTCATTATGGCTTCCCATTTGAGAGTTATTGTAATGCGCGCAGCAGCGCATCGTTGTCGGCGTTATCAGCGATCCGAATATCCTGCCAGCCCAGTTCCCGGGCGAGGTTCGCCAGACGCTCACTGACGACCAGAAGCCGACAGCGGAGTAACCAGTTTTCGCGATACCAATGCGGTATCAGCGACCAAAGCTGTTGTAACATTTCACCGCTGGTGACCACCAGCGTATTAATGCCGCGCGCGTGCCAGCGCATCGCTTCTTCCGCGCCATCGTAGTGCTTTGCGCAACGCTGATAGCACTCAACAAACGTCACGTCGGCACCCCGTTCACGCAGCGTTTCGCCCAGCAGCTCGCGGCCACCATTGCCGCGCAAAATGAGCGCGCGCTTTCCGGCAATAGTTTGTAATTCAGGTAATTGTAGCAAGACTTCGCTAATTTCCCGATCTAACGGGTAGCGAACATCAGCGCCGCTTACGGTATGCAGCGCCAGCGCCGTTGAGCGACCAATGGCGAAATAGCGTGGGGCAGTTGTCCAGGACAGACTTTGCTGTTGCAGCTGGGCGTTGGCGAATTCCACGGCATGTTGCGACAACGCAAACAGCAGATCGCCTTCCTGCAGGGTATTTATCCGATCGGCGAGCGCAGAGAGCTCGCGACCGGGGGAGAATTCAATCAGCGGAAAACTCCAGGCCACCTGCCCCAGTGTGCGCAGACGGCTCACTAACTGCTCTCCTGCGGGAGAAGGGCGGGTGACAAGAATACTCATGCAGGGGGTTCTCCGTTATAGACCTCAGCCAGGATTTCACGCGCGCCGTTATTCAGCAGCTCTTCCGCCAGCGACACGCCAAGCTGTTCGGCATCTTGCGGATTGCCACGACGTTCGCCGCGTACCATCTGTGAACCGTCCGGGGCACCCACCAGCGCGCGCAGCCAGAGTTTCCCTTCGGTTAATTCAGCATAGCTGCCAATCGGCACCTGGCATCCGCCTTCGAGGCGGGTATTCATCGCCCGCTCGGCTTTTACGCGGATAGCGGTCTCGTCATGGTTCAGCGGCGCGAGCAGTTCGCGGGTACGCACATCGTCCAGACGGCACTCAATGCCGACGGCACCCTGGCCCACGGCCGGCAGCGACAGTTCTGGTGGTAGCGCCACGCGAATGCGTTCCTCCAGTCCCAGACGCTTCAGTCCAGCGACGGCAAGAATAATGGCATCGTATTCACCGTTATCCAGTTTGCCCAGGCGTGTGCCGACGTTGCCGCGCAGCGAGCGGATGATCAGGTCAGGGCGACGCTCCGCCAGCTGACACTGACGGCGTAAACTGGAGGTACCAACTACGCTACCTTCGGGCAACGCATCGAGCGAGTCATAGCGGTTAGAGACAAACGCATCACGCGGATCTTCGCGCTCGCAGATGGTCACCAGCCCCAGCCCTTCCGGGAACTCGACGGGCACATCTTTCATGGAGTGCACGGCGATATCGGCGCGGTTCTCAAGCAATGCCAGTTCCAGTTCTTTGACAAACAGGCCCTTGCCGCCCACCTTCGCCAGTGGCGTATCCAGGATCACGTCACCGCGCGTGACCATCGGCACCAGCTCGACACGCAATCCATTGTGGCAGGCTTCAAGGCGCTGCTTAACATAATGTGCCTGCCAGAGCGCGAGAGGGCTTTGGCGTGTGGCAATTCTCAAAACATTGTCTAACATGCTTGTTACCGTCATTATCAATCGCTAACCATCCTAACATTGTTGACTCTGGGATGGCAGTTTTACGGTTGATGAAGCGCGAGAGGGACACGGTGGCGTATTCGCCAGCCATAGCCGTATTCAGGAATTTACACGTACAGAACGGTGCTACACTTGTATGTAGCGCATCTTTCTTTACGGTCAACCGGCAAGGTGTTAAATTGATCACGTTTTAGACCATTTTTTCGTCGGTACCACCATAATGATAAGGGCGAAAAAAGGGTAACGGTTATCTTTTTGAAATACTGCGGGCTCGCGGTTATTCGTGTTTTGAATGGCTTACGACACCCGGAAACATCAGGCGATACGTCTTGTACCTCTATATTGAGACTCTGAAACAGAGACTGGATGCCATAAATCAATTGCGCGTGGATCGCGCGCTTGCTGCCATGGGCCCTGCTTTCCAGCAGGTATACAGTCTGCTGCCGACATTATTGCACTATCACCATCCGCTGATGCCTGGGTACCTTGACGGTAACGTTCCCAGAGGCATATGTCTTTTCACGCCTGATGAAACCCAACAGCATTATCTGAACGAGCTGGAACTCTACCGCGGCATGCCGCCGCAGGAATCACCGACAGGTGAATTGCCGATTACCGGCGTTTACACGATGGGGAGTACCTCATCGGTAGGGCAAAGCTGTTCTTCAGACCTGGATATCTGGGTCTGCCATCAATCCTGGCTCGATAACGAAGAGCGGCAGCTGCTGCAGCGTAAATGCAGCCTGCTGGAGAGCTGGGCCGCGTCGCTTGGCGTGGAAGTGAGCTTCTTCCTGATTGATGAAAACCGTTTTCGCCATAACGAAAGCGGCAGTCTGGGTGGTGAAGACTGCGGCTCGACTCAGCACATCTTATTGCTGGATGAATTTTATCGTACTGCTGTGCGTCTGGCCGGGAAGCGTATTCTGTGGAATATGGTGCCGTGCGATGAAGAAGAGAATTATGACGACTACGTCATGTCGCTTTATTCGCAGGGCGTTCTGACGCCAAACGAGTGGCTGGATCTGGGCGGCCTTAGCTCCCTGTCCGCAGAAGAGTACTTCGGCGCTAGCCTCTGGCAGCTCTATAAGAGCATTGATTCACCGTACAAAGCGGTGTTGAAAACGCTGTTGCTTGAAGCCTACTCCTGGGAATACCCCACGCCGCGTCTGCTGGCGAAAGATATCAAGCAGCGCCTGCACGATGGTGAGATTGTCTCCTACGGGCTTGATGCCTACTGCATGATGCTTGAACGCGTTACCGAATACCTGAAAGCCATTGATGACTCCACGCGTCTTGACCTGGTGCGTCGATGTTTTTATCTCAAAGTTTGTGAAAAACTGAGCCGCGAGCGCGCCTGTGTGGGCTGGCGTCGTGAAGTGGTCAGCCAGTTAGTGAAAGAGTGGGGATGGGACGAAGCGCGTCTGTCCATGCTCGACAACCGCGCTAACTGGAAAATCGATCAGGTGCGTGAAGCGCATAACGAACTGCTTGATGCGATGATGCAAAGCTACCGTAACCTGATCCGCTTTGCGCGCCGCAACAACCTTAGCGTCTCCGCCAGCCCGCAGGACATTGGCGTACTGACCCGTAAGCTCTATGCCGCGTTTGAAGCGCTGCCGGGCAAAGTCACCCTGGTGAACCCGCAGATTTCGCCTGACCTGTCAGAACCGAACCTGACCTTTATCTATGTACCGCCGGGCCGCGCAAACCGCACCGGGTGGTATCTGTACAACCGTGCGCCTAGCATGGACTCGATCATCAGCCATCAGCCGTTGGAATATAACCGCTACCTGAACAAACTGGTGGCCTGGGCGTGGTTTAACGGTCTGCTGACTTCACGCACCCGCCTGTTTATCAAGGGCAACGAGGTCGTCGATTTAGCCAAGCTGCAGGAGATGGTGGCGGATGTTTCGCACCACTTCCCACTGCGTCTGCCTGCGCCAACGCCGAAAGCGCTCTACAGCCCCTGTGAAATTCGCCATTTGGCGATTATCGTCAACCTGGAATACGACCCGACGGCAGCTTTCCGTAATCAGGTAGTCCATTTTGACTTCCGCAAACTGGACGTCTTCAGCTTTGGCGAACAGCAAAACTGTCTGGTGGGCAGCGTGGATCTGCTGTACCGCAACTCGTGGAATGAAGTGCGTACTCTGCATTTCAACGGCGAGCAGGCGATGATCGAAGCGCTGAAAACTATTCTGGGCAAAATGCACCAGGACGCCGCGCCGCCGGACAGCGTCGAAGTGTTCTGCTACAGCCAGCACCTGCGCGGCTTAATTCGTACCCGCGTGCAGCAACTGGTCTCCGAGTGCATCGAGCTGCGTCTCTCCAGCACCCGTCAGGAAACCGGGCGCTTTAAAGCGCTGCGCGTCTCCGGCCAGACCTGGGGGCTGTTCTTCGAACGTCTGAATGTATCGGTACAGAAGCTGGAAAACGCCATTGAGTTTTACGGGGCGATTTCACATAACAAGCTGCATGGACTGTCGGTCCAGGTGGAAACCAACCACGTCAAACTGCCACAGGTGGTGGACGGCTTTGCGAGTGAAGGGATTATTCAGTTCTTCTTCGAAGAGTCGGGCGACGATGCCGGGTTCAACATTTACATTCTGGATGAGACCAACCGCGCCGAGGTGTATCACCATTGTGAAGGTAGCAAAGAGGAGCTGGTGCGCGACGTCAGCCGTTTCTACTCTTCTTCACATGATCGCTTCACCTATGGCTCCAGCTTTATCAACTTCAACCTGCCGCAGTTCTATCAGATTGTGAACGTTGATGGGCGAGCGCAGGTGATCCCGTTCCGTACGCAGGCAATTACCCCTGCGGTGCCAGCAAACCAGGATACCGCACCGCTGTTGCAGCAGTATTTCTCCTGATTTCGTGATCCCGGTGGCGGCTACGCCTTACCGGGCCTACAACAGCCCGAACGCGTAGGCCGGGTAAGCGCAGCGCCACCCGGCAACAAAACTACCTGAAACTGACGGTCTCACCCGCCTGCGCCGACGCTGCCTGCTCCAGCAAATCCCAGAACGTTTCGCCGCTGCGGTCGCAAACCCATTCCCCGTCTTTCAGATCGAAATGATACCCGCCCTGTTTTGCGGCCAGCCAGACCTGGTGAAGCGGTTCCTGGCGGTTAATAATAATTTTGCTGCCGTTTTCGAAGCTCAGGGTCAGAATGCCGCCGTTGATTTCACAATCGATATCGCTGTCGCCGTCCCAGTCGTCGAGACGTTCTTCGATGGTCATCCACAGGGTGTCTGCAAGGCGATGGAATTCACTGTCGTTCATGGTTTTGTTCCTGTTTTTCGTGATGCCGGCAGTATAACGCTAAATAATTCCCGTTGCAGGAAAGCGGCAAACTCTTGCTTTTGTGTCTTCTCCTGCGATGATAGAAACAGATTTGAACTTACGGGCAACTTTATAATGAAAAACGCTTTCCGAACGCTTGCCGTTCTCATCACCGTGTTTAGCCTGACGGGCTGCGGACTGAAGGGACCACTCTACTTCCCACCTGCGGATAAAACCGCGCCGCCGCCGACGAAACCGGTGCAAAGCGGTATTGAGTCCACGACGCCAACCACGAACGATCGTGGTGACAACGGTGGTCCGACTCAGGTTAATCTCTGACGACAACGTTCTGTACCCGCGCAATGGAGCAAATGATGCAGTTCTCTAAAATGCATGGCCTTGGCAACGATTTTATGGTCGTCGACGCGGTAACGCAGAATGTGTTTTTCTCCCCGGAACTGATCCGTCGCCTGGCGGATCGGCATCTGGGCGTGGGGTTTGATCAACTGCTGGTGGTTGAGCCGCCATACGATCCCGACCTCGATTTCCACTACCGTATTTTTAACGCGGACGGCAGCGAGGTTAACCAGTGCGGCAACGGTGCGCGCTGTTTTGCCCGCTTTGTCCGCCTGAAAGGGCTGACCAACAAGCGCGATATTCGCGTCAGTACGGCCAACGGCCGCATGGTGCTCAGCGTCACCGATGACGAACTGGTGCGCGTGAACATGGGCGAGCCTAACTTCGAACCCTCTGCCGTGCCGTTTCGCGCAAATAAAGCGGAAAAGACCTATATTATGCGTGCGGCCGAGCAGACAGTATTGTGCGGCGTCGTCTCGATGGGTAATCCGCACTGCGTGATTCAGGTAGATGATGTGGAAACCGCCGCGGTTGAAACGCTCGGTCCGGTGCTGGAAGGCCACGAGCGTTTTCCGGAGCGGGCGAACATCGGTTTCATGCAGGTGGTGAAGCGTGAGCACATCCGCCTGCGGGTTTACGAGCGCGGCGCGGGCGAAACCCAGGCCTGCGGTAGCGGTGCGTGTGCGGCCGTGGCGGTCGGCATCTCACAGGGGCTACTCGCCGAAGAGGTTCGCGTCGAGTTACCGGGCGGTCGGCTTGATATCGCCTGGAAAGGACCGGGTCATCCACTGTATATGACTGGCCCGGCGGCACATGTCTATGACGGGTTTATCCATCTATGAAACAACCAGGGGAAGAACTGCAGGAAACAGTGACGGAACTGGACGACAGAGCTGTTGTGGATTATCTGCTGCGCAATCCTGAGTTTTTTATTCGCAATGCACGCGTCGTCGAAGAGATGCGCGTGCCGCATCCGGTTCGCGGGACCGTGTCGCTGGTCGAATGGCACATGGCGCGCTCGCGCAACCACATCAATCAGCTTGAAGAGAACATGACGCTGCTGATGGAACAGGCCAGTACCAACGAAAGCCTGTTCTATCGTTTGCTGCATTTGCAGGCGCGTCTGGCCTCGGCGCACAGCCTTGATGAGTTCCTTAGCCGCTTCCACCGCTGGGCGCGTGAGCTTGGGCTGGCGGGTGCAACGATTCGTCTTTTTCCTGACCGCTGGCGCATTGGCGCACCGTCCGGGTTTACCCATCTGGCGCTCAGTCGTCAGGCGTTTGAACCGCTGCGCATTCAGCGTCTGGGCCATGCGCATCACTATCTGGGGCCGCTGAACGGGCCTGAACTGCTGGTGGTATTACCGGAAGCGAAGGCGATTGGCTCGGTGGCGATGTCGCTGATGGGACGCGATGGCGATCTGGGCGTCATGTTATTTACCAGCCGCGACGCGCACCACTATGAGCAGGGGCAAGCCACGCACCTGCTGCAGGAGATCGCCCTGATGCTGCCCGAACTGCTGGAGCGCTGGATTGAACGCGTATGACGGACGGACCGCTTTCCACTGACGTCGCGCGCTTTCTGCGCTATCTGGGGGTGGAACGTCAGCTCAGCCCCATTACGCTGCTTAACTACCAGCGTCAGCTTGATGCCATCATGCAAATTGCCGACGAGATCGGCCTGAAAAGCTGGCAACAATGTGACGCTGCCACGGTACGCGGGTTCGTTGTGCGTAGCCGTAAAAAAAACCTCAGCCCGGCGAGCCTGGCGCTCAGACTCTCCGCGCTACGCAGTTTCTTTGACTGGCTGGTCAGCCAGGGCGGCATAAAAGCCAACCCGGCAAAAGGGATCGCCACGCCGAAAGCCCCGCGCCATCTGCCGAAAAATATCGACGTCGACGACGTAAACCGTCTGCTGGATATCGATCTGAACGATCCGTTGGCGGTGCGTGACCGCGCGATGCTGGAAGTGATGTACGGCGCAGGCCTGCGTCTGTCTGAACTGGTCAATCTCGATATAAAACATCTCGATCTGGACACCGGCGAAGTGTGGGTGATGGGCAAGGGCAGCAAAGAGCGCCGCCTGCCCATTGGCCGCAATGCCGTCGCCTGGATCGAACACTGGCTTGACCTGCGCGGGCTGTTTGGTGCGGAGGAAGATGCGCTGTTTTTATCGAAACTCGGCAAGCGGATCTCGGCGCGTAACGTACAGAAGCGCTTTGCAGAGTGGGGTATTAAGCAGGGGCTGAACAGTCATGTTCACCCGCATAAGCTGCGCCACTCCTTTGCGACACACATGCTTGAGTCGAGCGGCGATCTGCGCGGCGTGCAGGAGCTCCTCGGCCATGCGAATCTGTCGACCACTCAAATCTACACCCACTTAGACTTCCAACACCTTGCCTCGGTGTATGACGCGGCGCATCCACGCGCCAAACGGGGGAAATAATGCGTTTTTACCGCCCACTCGGCCAGATCTCAGCCCTGACGTTTGACCTTGATGACACCCTTTATGACAACCGCGAGGTGATTCTGCGTACCGAGCAGGAATCGCTGGCGTTTGTACAGAATTACCATCCGGCGCTGAAAGCGATGCAGAACAAGGACTTCCAGACGCTGCGTCAGTCCCTGCGGGAGACCGAGCCGGACATTTACCACGACGTGACCGAATGGCGTCGTCGCGCGGTTGAGCAGGCGATGCTCAACGCGGGTCTGAGCGTGCAGGACGCGGCCATCGGTGCTGAAGCGGCTATGGAAAACTTCGCCAAATGGCGCAGCCGTATCGACGTACCGCAAGAGACCCACGATACGCTGGCAAAACTGGCCGAAAAGTGGCCGCTGGTGGCCATCACCAACGGCAATGCGCAGCCGGAGCTGTTTGGTCTCGATCATTACTTTGAGTTTGTGCTGCGCGCGGGCCCGCATGGGCGCGCCAAGCCATTCAGCGATATGTACCATCTGGCGGCGGAAAAACTAACTCTGCCGCTGGGTAACATTCTGCATGTGGGTGATGACCTCACCACCGATGTGGCTGGCGCTATCCGCTGCGGCATGCAGGCCTGCTGGATCAAGCCAGAGAACGCCGACCTGATGACCACGCTGGATAGCCGTCTTCTGCCGCACGTGGAAATTTCACGGTTGGCATCCCTCACGACGCTGATATAATCACCAGTAATATTGTATAAATTACCAGGGTTTTGCAGTTGTAGGCCCGGTAAGCGAAGCGCCACCGGGCGTTTTGCTCTGTTCCTGAATACTATGTGACGGTGCCAATGGACGTTTCTTACCTGCTCGACAGCCTTAATGACAAACAGCGTGAAGCCGTAGCGGCCTCGCGCACCAACATGCTGGTGCTGGCTGGGGCGGGCAGTGGTAAGACGCGCGTGCTGGTTCACCGTATCGCGTGGCTGCAGAGCGTGGAAAACTGCTCGCCGTACTCAATCATGGCCGTCACGTTTACCAATAAGGCGGCGGCGGAGATGCGTCACCGTATCGCCCAGTTAATGGGTACCAGCCAGGGCGGCATGTGGGTCGGCACCTTCCACGGCCTGGCGCACCGCCTGCTGCGCGCGCATCATATGGACGCCAACCTGCCGCAGGATTTTCAGATCCTCGACAGCGAAGACCAGCTCCGTCTGCTGAAGCGTCTGATCAAGGCGATGAACCTTGACGAGAAACAGTGGCCGCCGCGTCAGGCGATGTGGTACATCAACGGTCAGAAAGATGAAGGGTTGCGCCCGCACCATATTCAGAGCTTCGGCAACCCGGTGGAGCAGACCTGGCAAAACGTCTACAAAGCCTACCAGGAAGCGTGCGATCGCGCCGGTCTGGTGGATTTCGCCGAGCTGCTGCTGCGCGCCCACGAACTGTGGCTCAATAAACCACATATCCTTCAGCACTACCGTGAACGCTTTACCAATATCCTGGTGGACGAATTCCAGGATACCAACAACATCCAGTACGCATGGATCCGCCTGCTGGCCGGTGATACCGGCAAGGTGATGATCGTGGGCGATGATGACCAGTCGATCTACGGCTGGCGCGGGGCGCAGGTGGAGAACATCCAGCGCTTCCTAAACGATTTCCCCGGCGCACAAACCATCCGCCTGGAGCAGAACTATCGCTCCACCAGCAACATTCTGAGCGCAGCCAACGCCCTGATTGAAAACAACAACGGGCGTCTGGGTAAAAAGCTGTGGACCGACGGCGTCGACGGCGAGCCGATTTCAATTTACTGCGCCTTCAACGAGCTCGACGAAGCCCGCTTCGTGGTGAACCGTATTAAAACCTGGCAGGATAACGGCGGCGCGTTAGAGCAGTGCGCCATTCTCTACCGCAGTAACGCCCAGTCACGCGTGCTGGAAGAGGCGCTGCTGCAGGTAGGTATGCCGTACCGCATTTATGGCGGTATGCGCTTCTTCGAACGTCAGGAAATCAAAGATGCGCTCTCGTATCTGCGTCTGATTGCGAACCGTAATGATGACGCGGCGTTTGAGCGCGTGGTCAACACCCCAACCCGTGGCATTGGCGACCGCACGCTGGACGTGGTGCGTCAGGCCTCGCGCGACCGCCAGCTGACGCTGTGGCAGGCGTGCCGCGAGCTGCTGCAGGAGAAAGCCCTTGCCGGTCGTGCGGCCAGCGCATTGCAGCGCTTCCTTGAGCTGATTGACGCCCTGGCGCAGGAAACCGCCGATATGCCGCTGCACGTGCAGACTGACCGGGTAATCAAAGACTCCGGCCTGCGCACCATGTACGAGCAGGAAAAAGGCGAGAAGGGTCAGACCCGTATTGAGAACTTAGAGGAACTGGTCACGGCAACGCGCCAGTTCAGCTACAACGAAGAAGACGAAGACCTGATGCCGCTGCAGGCGTTCCTTTCCCACGCCGCGCTGGAGGCGGGTGAAGGGCAGGCGGACACCTGGCAGGATGCGGTGCAACTGATGACCCTGCACTCCGCCAAAGGTCTGGAGTTCCCGCAGGTCTTTATCGTCGGGATGGAAGAGGGGATGTTCCCGAGCCAGATGTCGCTCGATGAAGGCGGACGGCTGGAAGAGGAGCGTCGACTGGCCTATGTGGGCGTGACGCGCGCGATGCAAAAGCTGACGCTAACCTATGCGGAAACCCGCCGCCTGTACGGGAAAGAGGTCTACCACCGTCCGTCTCGCTTTATTGGCGAACTGCCGGAGGAGTGCGTGGAGGAAGTGCGCCTGCGTGCCAGCATCAGCCGCCCTGTCAGCCATCCGCGTATGGGGTCACCGATCTCTGCAACGGACACCGGCTACAAGCTGGGTCAGCGCGTGCGCCATTCGAAGTTTGGCGAAGGCACCATTGTAAATCTGGAAGGCAGCGGCGAGCACAGCCGCCTGCAGGTGGCGTTCCATGGGCAGGGGATCAAATGGCTGGTGGCCGCTTACGCTAAGCTGGAAACAGTGTAACGTTCAGAAAAATATCATTATTTTGTAATAATCTGCTAGCCTTATACGTTGAAGGTCAATTAATGCCCTTCAGCGTTCCGTTGCGTGTTGACGCCACAGTTACTGCTGGCGTAACATGCGCGCACGATTACGCTAAGAGGACATTCGCCTTGGACACACCCAGTAGATACTGGCTCAATTCCCTGTCATCCAGGAACAACTCCTAAGGCTATCTCCCCTTGCTGATGGCCTTAGTGGTTGTCAGCGACTGCATTATTCCCGTCGCGCTGAGTCAGGCTGTTTAATGGTCTGAAACCCAATTTGTTTCTGTGTGCCCACCGAACTGTCCGATATTTTTTGCATTGGGAGTCCCGGTCATGTTGAGCGCATTTCAACTCGAAAATAACCGACTGACTCGGCTTGAAGCCGAAGAGTCACAGCCCCTCATTGATGCCGTATGGGTGGATCTGGTCGAGCCGGACGACGATGAGCGCCTTCGCGTACAATCTGAGCTGGGGCAAAGCCTGGCAACCCGTCCTGAACTGGAAGACATCGAAGCTTCTGCGCGTTTTTTTGAAGATGAAGACGGCCTGCACATTCACTCCTTCTTCTTCTTTGAAGATGCGGAAGACCATGCGGGCAACTCCACCGTGGCCTTTACCATTCGCGACGGTCGCCTGTTTACCCTGCGCGAGCGTGAACTGCCCGCGTTTCGTCTCTACCGCATGCGCGCCCGCAGCCAGGCAATGGTGGACGGCAACGCTTACGAACTGCTGCTCGACCTGTTTGAGACCAAAATTGAACAGCTGGCGGATGAGATTGAAAACATCTACAGCGATCTGGAAAAGCTGAGCCGCGTGATCATGGAAGGCCATCAGGGCGATGAATACGACGAAGCGCTCTCCACGCTGGCCGAGCTGGAAGATATCGGCTGGAAGGTGCGTTTGTGTCTGATGGATACCCAGCGCGCGCTGAACTTCCTCGTGCGCAAGGCGCGTCTGCCGGGCGGTCAGCTGGAGCAGGCACGTGAGATCCTGCGCGATATCGAATCCCTGCTGCCGCACAACGAATCCCTGTTCCAGAAGGTGAACTTCCTGATGCAGGCGGCGATGGGCTTTATTAACATCGAGCAGAACCGCATCATCAAGATCTTCTCGGTGGTATCCGTGGTGTTCCTGCCGCCGACGCTGGTGGCCTCCAGCTATGGGATGAACTTCGAGTTTATGCCGGAGCTGAAGTGGAGCTTTGGTTACCCGGGGGCGATTATCTTTATGATCCTCGCCGGGCTGGCGCCGTATCTGTACTTTAAGCGTCGTAACTGGCTTTGAGTATCCGCCCGGTGGCGCTACGCTTACCGGGCCTACAGAACGTGTAGGCCGGATAAGGCGCAGCCGCCATCCGGCAAAAAGGCACTACAGCCCTTTGCGCACTCTGCGCTGGGTGTAAATCGCATCGGCGACAAAAATCGCCAGCGCTATCCAGATAAAGGCGAACGTCACCATCTTATCTGCGCCCGGCACTTCGCCGTAAAACACCACCGCCAGCAGAAACATCAGCGTCGGGCCGATGTACTGGAAGAAGCCCAGCGTGGAGAGACGCAGACGCGTTGCCGCACCGGTGAAGCACAGCAGAGGAATAGTGGTCACCACGCCTGCCGCCATCAGCATCAGATTCAGCGACCACGGGTTGCTGCCCATATGACTGGTGGCGCTGTCGGCGATACCGAAGAGGTAGATCGCCGCCACCGGCAGCAGCCACAGGGTTTCAAACAGCATCCCCGTTTGGGCTTCCACCGCAATCTTCTTACGTACCAGACCGTAGAACGCAAAGCTGAACGCCAGGCCGAGGGCAATAATCGGCAGCGAGCCGAACGTCCAGAGCTGTACCAGCACGCCGCAGAAGGCCAGAAACACCGCCAGCCACTGCATACGGCGGAAACGTTCGCCGAGGAAAAGCATCCCCAGTACGATGTTCACCAGCGGGTTAATAAAGTAGCCAAGACTGGCTTCGAGCATGTGGTGGTTATTCACCGCCCAGATAAACAGCAGCCAGTTTCCGCCAATGAGCACCGCCGAGAGTGCCAGCAGGAAAACTTTCTTAGGCGTTTTGAGCAGCGTCTTGACGCCGGACCACTGACGGCTGAGGCTCATTAGCGCGATCATAAAGAAAAAGGACCAGATGACGCGGTGAGTGAGGATCTCGTCGGCCGGTACATAAGCGATAAACTTGAAGTACGCCGGTGCAATACCCCAAATAAAATAAGCGGCAAGGGCGAGTAAAACGCCCTGCCGCGTCTGTTTAGCATCCATCGGGAAAATCCGTTACAAAAAAGTGAATTAATTTTACCCGATTTTGCCGCTTCAACCCACCATATAAGTGGCGGTTGCGCTGGCGATATAAACCTGTTCTTCGTTGTGTAATTCTACGCGCGCCACCGCCACTTTATTCCCCGCACGCAGCAGGCTGCTGGTGCAGGTAAAGCGATTGCCGCGTCCGGGGCGAAGATAATCGACGCGTAAATCAATGGTGCCCATGCGTGCCAGACGCTGGCGGAGTTCGTCTTCATTGATGGTGTCATGACGCGTCAGCGTACTGCCCACGCAGACCAGACCAGCCGCCACGTCCAGCGCGGAAGCAATCACCCCGCCGTGCAAAATACTTTGCGCCCAGTTGCCCACCATCATCGGCTGGTTGTTGAAGCTCAACTGGGCAAACTCTTTCTCGTAACGCTCCAGCTCCAGACCCAGCGCACGGTTAAATGGCATATGGTAAACAAAAATCTCGCCCACGAGCTTTAACACTTCTTCAGAGGTAAGCATGGCTGACATGAGGCATCACATCCCTATTGTTAATGAAATGTTGATTTTATGCCTCAACAATACGGATTTCCACTTTCAGAAACGAGGAGGCGGAAGTTGGCGCAGAAGTCTGTAGAATGCCCGGATAAAATTATTCATTACACGTCACTATTTCAGGAGAACACCACCGATGCGGACGTATCTGGGTTGGTTACTGGCGGCGGTTGCGCTGCCCCTCACAGCATATGCGCAGGAAGCGACAGTTAAAGAAGTGCACGATGCGCCATCCGTACACGGTAGCATCATTGCTAACATGCTTCAGGAGCATGACAATCCGTTCACGCTTTACCCGTATGACACCAACTACGTGATTTACACCCAGACCAGCGATCTGAACAAAGAAGCGATAAGCTCCTATAACTGGTCTGATAATGCGCGTAAAGATGAGGTGAAGTTCCAGTTGAGCCTCGCCTTCCCGTTCTGGCGCGGTATTCTGGGGCCGAACTCGGTACTCGGTGCCTCTTACACGCAGAAATCCTGGTGGCAGCTTTCCAACAGCGGCGAATCTTCGCCGTTCCGTGAAACCAACTATGAGCCGCAGCTGTTCCTTGGCTTTGCAACGGATTATGAATTTGCCGGATGGACGTTGCGTGACGTCGAAGTCGGCTTTAATCACGATTCTAACGGCCGTTCCGACCCCACGTCTCGTAGCTGGAACCGTGCCTATACGCGCCTGATGGCGCAGAACGGCAACTGGATGGTGGAAGTGAAGCCGTGGTATGTGGTGGGGAGCACCGACGATAACCCGGATATCACCAAATATATGGGGTACTACCAGCTCAAGGTCGGCTACCAGTTAGGCGATGCCGTGCTGAGCGCGAAAGGCCAGTACAACTGGAATACCGGCTACGGTGGTGCGGAAGTGGGCCTGAGCTACCCGGTAACGAAGCATGTGCGCCTCTATACGCAGGTGTACAGCGGTTACGGCGAGTCGCTGATCGACTATAACTTCAACCAGACCCGCGTGGGTGTGGGCGTAATGCTGAACGATATTCTCTAAGCTGCTCGAATGTTTTTGCGTTAAACGTTGAAGTTTCTCTCTCAGGCGCTGAAAATAGCGCCTGTTTCATTTCTGGCATATGGGGTTAACGTGGCGCAGGCGGAAGTATTGAATCAGGAGTCGCTGGCTAAACAGGTTTTGCATGAAACCTTTGGCTACCAGCAGTTCCGCCCTGGCCAGGAAACCATCATTGAAACCGTGCTGGAAGGCCGTGATTGTCTGGTCGTTATGCCGACCGGCGGCGGGAAATCACTCTGTTATCAGGTGCCCGCGCTGGTGCTTAACGGCCTGACGGTCGTGGTATCGCCCCTTATTTCTCTGATGAAAGACCAGGTTGATCAACTGCTCGCCAACGGCGTGGCGGCGGCCTGTCTTAATTCCACGCAAACCCGGGAGCAGCAGCAAGAGGTGATGGCCGGGTGTCGCACCGGGCAGGTTCGTCTGCTGTATATCGCACCGGAACGCCTGATGCTGGATAACTTCCTCGACCATCTCGCACACTGGAACCCGGTCCTGCTGGCGGTGGATGAAGCGCACTGTATCTCGCAGTGGGGGCACGATTTCCGCCCGGAATATGCCGCCCTCGGCCAGCTCCGTCAGCGCTTCCCGGAACTGCCGTTTATGGCGCTTACCGCCACGGCAGATGATACGACGCGTCTGGATATCGTTCGCCTGCTGGGGCTGAATGATCCCTATATTCAGGTCAGCAGCTTCGACCGCCCTAACATCCGCTACATGCTGATGGAAAAATTCAAGCCGCTGGATCAGCTCCTGCGCTATGTCCAGGAACAGCGCGGCAAGTCGGGCATTATCTACTGCAACAGTCGGGCGAAGGTGGAAGACACCGCCGCGCGTCTGCAAAACCGCGGCTTTAGCGCCGCGGCGTATCATGCCGGGCTGGAGAACCACATCCGCGCGGATGTGCAGGAGAAATTCCAGCGTGACGACCTGCAGATTGTGGTCGCGACGGTGGCGTTCGGAATGGGGATTAACAAGCCCAACGTGCGTTTTGTGGTGCATTTCGACATCCCGCGTAATATCGAATCCTACTATCAGGAAACCGGCCGCGCCGGGCGTGATGGTCTGCCTGCGGAAGCGATGCTGTTTTACGATCCAGCCGATATGGCGTGGCTGCGCCGCTGTCTGGAAGAGAAACCGCAGGGACAGCTGCAGGATATCGAACGCCATAAGCTCAACGCGATGGGGGCGTTTGCCGAAGCGCAAACCTGCCGCCGTCTGGTGCTGCTCAACTATTTTGGTGAAGGGCGACAGGAGCCGTGCGGCAACTGCGATATCTGCCTGGATCCGCCGAAGCAGTACGATGGCCTGATGGACGCGCGTAAGGCGCTTTCGACCATTTACCGTGTGAATCAACGCTTCGGGATGGGTTACGTGGTGGAAGTGTTGCGCGGCGCCAATAACCAGCGTATCCGCGACATGGGCCACGACAAACTGCCGGTCTACGGGATCGGTAAAGATCAGAGCCACGAGCACTGGGTTAGCATTATTCGTCAGCTGATTCACCTCGGATTTGCCACGCAGAACATCGCTCAGCACTCGGCGCTACAGCTGACCGAAGCCGCGCGTCCGGTGTTGCGCGGTGACGTTGAACTGAAGCTCGCCGTACCGCGCGTGGTCGGCCTCAAACCACGCGTGATGCAGAAATCCTACGGCGGTAACTATGACCGCAAGCTGTTTGCCAAACTGCGTAAGCTGCGTAAAGCCATAGCTGATGAAGAGAACATCCCGCCTTACGTGGTGTTCAACGACGCGACGCTGATTGAGATGGCGGAACAGATGCCGCTCAGCGCCAGCGAAATGCTCAGCGTCAACGGCGTAGGCACGCGCAAGCTGGAGCGCTTCGGTAAAGAGTTTATGGCGCTTATCCGTTCTCACGTTGACGGAGATGATGAGGAGTAGTCAGCCGGCCAAAAAAGTGCCACTATGATGACTCACTGAATTATTTCCCTGCGAGCCAATTATGTTAATGCTATTTCTCACCGTGGCGTTAGTGCACATCGTTGCGCTGATGAGCCCGGGCCCTGACTTTTTCTTCGTATCGCAAACAGCGGTCAGTCGTTCCCGTAAAGAGGCGATGATGGGCGTGCTCGGTATTACCATGGGCGTCATGGTCTGGGCGGCCGTTGCGCTGCTCGGTTTGAACCTGATCCTGGCGAAGATGGCCTGGCTGCATAACATTATTATGGTTGGCGGTGGCCTGTACCTGTGCTGGATGGGCTACCAGATGCTGCGCGGGGCGCTGAAAAAAGAAGAGAAAAAACCGCAAGAGCCTAAGGTGGAGCTGGCAACGGGTGGACGGAGCTTTGTAAAAGGGCTGCTGACCAACCTGGCGAATCCGAAAGCGATTATCTATTTCGGCTCGGTGTTCTCGCTGTTTGTGGGCGACAGCGTTGGCGCGGGCGCACGTTGGGGCATTTTCCTGCTTATCGTCGTGGAGACCTTCGCGTGGTTCACTATCGTGGCAAGCCTGTTTGCCTTACCGGCGATGCGCCGTGGCTACCAGCGTATCGCGAAGTGGATCGATGGCTTCGCCGGCGCGCTGTTCGCCGGCTTCGGCATTCATCTCATCATTTCTCGCTAAGCATGACGCGCTGACGCAAGCAGCGCGCCAACCAGCATAAACAGCGAGCCAAACACTTTGTTCAGGGCCTTCATCTGCTTAGGCCCTTTTATCCATCCGGCAATCCGCTGTGCCAGCGTCGCGTAACCAATCATCACAATAATATCGACAATAATTGTGGTCGCACCCAGCACCACGTACTGCATCACCTGAGGCTGGTGCGGCACGATAAACTGTGGGAACAGCGCGGCGAGGAACACAATGCTTTTCGGGTTGGTCAGGTTGACGAATACTGCCCGCTTAAACAGATGACCACGGTTTTGCGTCTGCGCGAGCGTATTCAGGTTAATGGCGCCAGCCGCGCGCCACTGCTGAATACCCAGCCAGATAAGATATGCCGCACCGGCCCATTTCAGCACTTCAAACGCCAGCACCGAGCGGGAGAACAGCGTTCCCAGCCCAATCCCGACCAGGACGATGTGAATGCCCAGCCCGGTTTGCAAACCGGCAATCGACGCCGCCGCCCCGCGATAGCCGTGGTTGATGGAGGTAGTCATGGTGTTAATCGCACCTGAACCCGGTGAAAGGCTAAGGATGATGGATGTCAGCAGGTAGGCGAACCACCACTCGAAGGTCATTTGAAACTCCCGAATCGTCTGTTTTTATGCCACAATACGCTATTGATGAGTCATTTTGTGACCGGTTACGAAAAAAAACGATATTCCCTGGATTACGTGAGTGGAAACCCAATGTTTCAGCAGAAAAAGGACTGGGAAACACGAGAAAACGCATTTGCTGCTTTCTCTATGGGGCCGCTGACCGATTTCTGGCGGCAGCGTGAGGAAGATGAGTTTACGGGCGTCGGGGGCATCCCGGTACGCTTCGTTCGTTTCCGTGATGAGAAAAATGACCGCGTAATCGTGGTTTGCCCGGGGCGCATTGAAAGCTACGTTAAATACGCCGAACTGGCCTACGATCTGGTCCATATGGGGTTCGATGTGCTCATCATCGACCATCGTGGACAGGGGCTGTCCGGACGCATGCTACAGGACACGCACCGTGGACATGTCGATCGCTTCAGCGATTACGTCGACGATTTTGCCGCGTTCTGGCAGCAGGAAGTGCAGCCCGGCCCCTGGCGTAAGCGCTATATCCTTGCGCACTCCATGGGTGGCGCTATTTCGACGCTGTTTTTGCAGCGGTATCAACACCAGTGTGATGCCATTGCGCTAACCGCGCCGATGTACGGTATTGTCATACGTTTCCCCGACTGGATGGTGCGTCATCTTCTCGACTGGGCTGAGGGCCATCAGCGCATTCGTGAAGGCTATGCCATCGGGACCGGACGCTGGCGTGCGCTGCCGTTCGCCATCAACGTCTTAACCCACAGTCGGCAGCGTTATCGCCGCAACCTGCGCTTTTATGCCGATGAACCGCGCTTACGCGTCGGTGGCCCGACCTGGCACTGGGTGCGGGAGGGGATTCTGGCCGGTGAACAGGTGCTGGCGGGGGTAGGTGATGATGACACGCCAACACTCCTGATTCAGGCTGAAGAAGAGCGTGTGGTCGATAACCGCATGCATGACCGTTATTGTGAACTGCGCGCCGCCGCCGGTCACCCTTGTGAAGGGGGAAAACCGCTGGTCATCAACGGCGCTTACCATGAGATCCTTTTCGAAAAGGACGCTATGCGCTCAGTCGCGCTCAACGCCATTGTTGAATTTTTCAACAGGCATAACTGATTATTGTTTTCCACCAGAGGTTGAAATCCCTATGTACCAGGTTGTTGCATCTGATTTAGATGGCACGCTGCTTTCCCCTGACCACACCCTGTCGCCTTACGCGAAAGAGACCTTAAAGCTTCTGACTGCCCGTGGCGTGAACTTTGTGTTTGCCACCGGCCGCCACCACGTAGACGTGGGGCAGATCCGCGATAATCTTGAGATCAAATCGTACATGATCACCTCCAACGGTGCGCGCGTGCATGATACTGACGGTAACCTGATTTTTACCCATAACCTGGATCGCGATATTGCCGCCGATCTCTTCGGCGTGGTGCATAACAACCCGGCTATCATCACCAACGTGTACCGCAACGACGACTGGTTCATGAACCGCCACCGCCCGGATGAAATGCGTTTCTTCAAGGAAGCGGTATTTAACTACTCCCTGTACGAGCCGGGCCTTCTTGAGCCGGAAGGTATCAGTAAGGTGTTCTTCACCTGCGATAGCCATGAAGAACTGCTCCCACTGGAACAGGCGATCAACGCCCGCTGGGGCGATCGCGTCAACGTGAGCTTCTCAACCCTGACCTGTCTGGAAGTGATGGCGGGGGGCGTCTCCAAAGGTCACGCGCTGGAAGCGGTCGCGAAACGTCTGGGTTTCGCGCTGAAAGACTGCATCGCTTTTGGTGATGGCATGAACGACGCTGAAATGCTCTCCATGGCAGGCAAGGGCTGCATCATGCAGAACGCGCATCAGCGTCTGAAAGATCTGCACCCGGAACTGGAAGTGATTGGTTCCAACGCTGATAACGCGGTACCGAAATACCTGCGCAAGCTGTTCCTTGAATAATCTTCATTTGGTTGTTTGTTGACCAGATGTCAACTGAAGAGTCCGCTACAATGCCTGTCCTTCTTTCTGAGAGACAAGCATTGTGGCGCTACTCATTATCACCACTATCCTGTGGGCCTTCTCCTTTAGCCTGATTGGCGAGTACCTTGCCGGTTCGGTCGACAGCTACTTCTCGGTGCTGATGCGCGTGGGGCTGGCGGCGCTGGTATTCCTGCCGTTTCTGCGCACGCGTGGTCAATCGCTGAAAACGATTGTGCTGTACATGCTGGTGGGCGCGATGCAGTTGGGCATCATGTATCTGTTCAGCTTCCGGGCTTACGTCTATTTGTCCGTCTCTGAATTCCTGCTCTTTACCGTGTTGACGCCGCTCTATATTACGTTGATTTACGACCTGCTCAGCAGGCGTCGTCTGCGCTGGGGATACCTGCTAAGCGCGGCGCTGGCGGTGATTGGCGCGGCAATTATTCGCTATGACAAAGTCAGCGATCACTTCTGGACCGGGTTGATGTTCGTCCAGCTCGCCAACATCAGTTTCGCCATCGGCATGGTGGGCTACAAACGCCTGATGGAAACCCGCCCGATGCCTCAGCACAATGCATTTGCGTGGTTCTATATGGGCGCGGCGATTGTCGCGGTGTCGGCGTGGTTTCTGCTCGGTAACCCGCAAAAGCTGCCGACCACGTCGGTGCAGTGGGGCGTTCTGGTCTGGCTGGGCGTGGTGGCGTCAGGGCTGGGTTACTTCATGTGGAACTACGGCGCGACGCAGGTCGACGCCGGAACGCTCGGGATCATGAACAACGTGCACGTCCCGGCGGGGCTGCTGGTTAACCTCGCCATCTGGCAGCAGCAACCGCACTGGCCGAGCTTCCTTATTGGGGGAGCGGTGATCCTGGCTTCACTGTGGGTCCATCGCCGCTGGGTCGCTCCGCGCTCCGCACAAACGGAAGATGGTCGCACGCGTGGTTCCGCGCTGAGCGAATAAACGCTTCTGTCACCGGCTGACGCTGCTCGCCATCGCGCACGGCAGCGTACAGACGGCTCCACAGTCCTTCACCCAGGGTTTTGGTCACCACCAGGCCCTGGCGTTCAAAACTCTCCACCACCCAGTGCGGCAGCGCCGCGATGCCCATATTGGCGGCAACCATCTGAATCAACAGCAGGGTGTTATCCACGCTTTTCAGCTGCGGGCTAATGCCTGCCGGCTGCAGGAAATGACGCCAGATATCCAGGCGACTGCGCTGAACCGGATAAATCAGCAGCGTTTCTGTTGCCAGGTCTTCCGGCGTGATGCGCGTTTTAGCCGCCAGCGGATGATCAGGTGCCAGCACCAGGCGCACTTCAAAATCAAACATCGGCGAATAGTGCAGGCCGCTGCGCGGCAGAATGTCGGAGGTCATCACCAGATCCAACTCACCCTGCTGCAGCGAGGGTTGCGGGTCGAACGTCACACCGGATTTAAAATCCATCTCCACCTGCGGCCACTTCTGGCGGAAGTTCTCAAGCGCAGGGGTCAGCCATTGAATACAGCTGTGGCACTCAATGGCGATGCGCAGTTTTGTCTGCTGCGGCTCGTTACAGGACTGTAGCGCGCTGGCGATCTGCGGCAGGACCTGATTCGCCAGTTGAAGAAGAATTTCACCCTGCGGCGTAAAGCGCAGAGGTTGGCTCTTACGCACAAAAAGACGAAATCCGAGGCGTTGTTCCAGATCGCTGAACTGGTGAGAAAGGGCAGACTGGGTCTGGTGCAGCGTGGCCGCAGCCGCCGCGAGCGATCCGCAGTTCCGCAACGCTTGCAGCGTTTTCAGGTGTTTTATCTCGATCATGAAAGTCCTTCACTTCGCCATGAACATTTTGCGCTTGAGGAATATACAGTACCTGCCAATTATAGATGTGTAAACATCTGGACGTCTAAATAGCGAAATTCACAAGGGGCATAACATGACAATCCGCAATCACACTCTCGGTTTCCCTCGCGTTGGCCTGCGTCGCGAGCTGAAAAAAGCGCAAGAAAGCTACTGGGCGGGTAACGCTACCCGTGAAGAACTACTGACCGTGGGGCGCGAGCTGCGCGCCCGTCACTGGGATCAGCAAAAGCAGGCGGGCATTGACCTGCTGCCGGTGGGCGATTTCGCCTGGTACGACCATGTTCTGACGACCAGCCTGCTGCTGGGCAACGTGCCGGCTCGTCATCAGAACAAAGATGGATCGGTAGATATCGATACCCTGTTTCGCATCGGCCGTGGTCGTGCGCCAACGGGTGAACCCGCGGCAGCGGCGGAAATGACCAAGTGGTTTAACACCAACTATCACTATATGGTGCCGGAGTTCGTAAAAGGTCAGCAGTTCAAACTGACCTGGACACAGCTTCTGGACGAAGTCGACGAAGCGCTGGTGCTGGGCCACCAGGTAAAACCGGTGCTGCTCGGACCGGTAACCTACCTGTGGCTGGGCAAAGTCAAAGGCGAGCCGTTTGACCGCCTCAGCCTGCTGAAGGACATTCTGCCCGTCTACAAACAGGTACTGATTGAGCTGGGTAAACGCGGGATTCAGTGGGTGCAAATCGACGAACCTGCTTTGGTGCTTGAGCTGCCCCAGGTTTGGCTCGATGCCTTCAAACCGGCGTATGACGCGCTTACCGGGCAGGTGAAGCTGTTGCTGACCACCTATTTCGAGGGCGTGACGCCTAACCTGAGCACGATTGCCGCGCTGCCGGTTCAGGGCCTGCATGTTGACCTGGTTCACGGCAAAGATGACGTGAAGGACCTGCACAAACGTCTGCCCGCAGACTGGCTGCTCTCAGCGGGGCTGGTAAACGGTCGTAACGTCTGGCGTGCCGATCTCACCGAAAAGTATGCTCAAATTAAAGACATTGTCGGTAAACGTGAGCTGTGGGTGGCCTCATCATGTTCACTGCTGCACAGCCCGATCGATCTGAGCGTGGAGACCCGTCTTGACCCGGAAGTGAAAAGCTGGTTTGCCTTCGCCCTGCAAAAATGTGAAGAACTGGCGCTACTGCGCGACGCGCTGAACAGCGGTGACACGGCGGCGATTACCGAATGGAGCGCCCCGATTCAGGCGCGCCGTCATTCGGCACGCGTGCATAATCCGGCAGTGGAAAAACGTCTGGCGGCCATCACCGCTCAGGACAGCCAGCGCCAGAGTCCGTATGAAGTCCGTGCCGAAGCCCAGCGCGCCCGCTTCAACCTGCCCGCATGGCCAACCACGACGATCGGTTCATTCCCACAAACGACCGAGATCCGCGGCCTGCGTCTCGACTTCAAAAAGGGCAATCTGGATGCGAATCACTACCGTACCGGCATTGCTGAGCACATCAGGCAGGCGATCATCGAGCAGGAGCGTTTAGGTCTGGACGTGCTGGTGCACGGTGAAGCCGAGCGTAACGACATGGTGGAATACTTCGGTGAACACCTGGACGGCTTCGTGTTTACCCAGAATGGCTGGGTGCAGAGCTACGGTTCCCGCTGCGTGAAGCCACCGGTGGTGATCGGTGACGTCAGCCGCCCGGAAGCGATTACGGTGGCGTGGGCGAAGTATGCTCAGTCTCTGACCGACAAGCCGGTAAAAGGCATGCTGACCGGGCCGGTGACCATTCTGTGCTGGTCGTTCCCGCGTGAAGACGTGACCCGTGAAACCATTGCGAAGCAAATCGCGCTGGCGCTGCGTGATGAGGTGGCGGATCTGGAAGCCGCTGGCATTGGCATTATCCAGATTGACGAACCGGCGTTACGAGAAGGTTTGCCGCTGCGCCGCAGCGACTGGGATGACTATCTGAAGTGGGGCGTGGAAGCCTTCCGCATCAATGCGGCGGTGGCGAAGGACGACACGCAGATCCACACCCATATGTGTTACTGCGAATTTAACGACATTATGGATTCCATTGCCGCGCTGGATGCCGACGTGATCACCATCGAGACCTCGCGTTCAGATATGGAGCTGCTCGAGTCGTTTGAAGAGTTCGACTATCCAAACGAAATCGGACCGGGGGTGTACGACATTCACTCCCCGAACGTGCCGAGCGTGGAGTGGATTGAAGCTCTGCTGAAAAAAGCCGCTCAGCGTATTCCGGCAGAGCGCCTGTGGGTGAACCCGGACTGCGGCCTGAAAACCCGCGGCTGGCCGGAAACCCGCGCAGCGCTCGCCAACATGGTGAAGGCAGCGCAGAATTTGCGTCAGGGGTAAGTCTGCGCATTTCCCGCCGCCTGATACTCTATTCAGGCGGCATTTTCCGTCATTGCAATCCGCTTGCCTGCCGCGTCAAAGAGATGCAGATGAGCCTCCTGCACGGTCAGCGTGATACGTTGCTGCGCAGGCAGACTCAGTTGCTGGAAGGATTTCAGGCACACGGCATGCCCTGCCACGTCCAGCCACACCAGGGTTGAATCTCCCTGCAGTTCGCATAACTGCGTTTTCCCGCTCAGGCTAAAATCCCCCGGCTGCTGATAACCCAGGTGTTCAGGGCGGATCGCGACAAATACCGATTCCCCCTCCTGAATGTCTGCGGGCTGACGCGAAAGCGGGAAGACGGTATCAGGGTCGATATGCAATGCCCCCTGCTGCCAGATGGCGGGTAACATATTGATTTTTGGCGTACCGATGAATTCGGCCACGAAGCGGTTCGCCGGGGTGTTGTACAGTTCAAGCGGCGTACCCGTTTGCTCAATATTGCCTTTACACATCACCACGATACGGTCGGCCAGCGTCATCGCCTCGACCTGATCGTGCGTGACGTAAATCATGGTGTTTTTCAGGGTATTATGGAGTTGCTGGATCTCCTGGCGCATTTCAACCCGCAGAGCGGCGTCAAGGTTGGAAAGGGGTTCGTCAAACAGGAACAGCGCGGGCTGCTGGACAATAGAACGACCTATCGCCACGCGCTGGCGCTGGCCGCCGGAGAGGTGTTGCGGAAGCCTGTCGAGCAGCTCGTCCAGCCTGAGCATGTTGGCGGCGTGGGTGATGCGCTGCGCAATGTCGGCCTCCGGGGTGCGGATATTGCGTAAGCCAAAGGCGAGGTTCTCCCGTACGGTCATATGCGGATAAAGTGCATAGGACTGGAAAACCATCGACAAGCTCCGCTTGCCCGCCGCCAGGTGGGTGACATCCTCATTGCCCATCATCAGCATGCCACTGTCTGGCGCCTCTAATCCCGCGATCATGCGCAGCAGCGTCGATTTCCCGCACCCGGAGGGGCCCACAAGAACGATAAATTCTCCTGATGCTATCTCCAGTGACAGATCCGCCACGATGACGTTTTTATCGTACTTTTTATGAATATGTCGTAATGAAAGGGCGGTCATAATGTCTCCTGAGCCCCTTGCAGGGCAGAAATCAGCATCAGCACTTCATGAGTTTTATGGACAAGCAGAGCGGTATCTCCCCGCGCTTCAACATTAAGGCGGACCAGCGGCTCGGTATTGGAGGCGCGGAGGTTAAAACGCCAGTCTGCGAAGGACAGGCTCAGGCCGTCGCAGGTGTCGCGTTCGCATGCGACCGGGGCATAGTGCGCGGCGACGTCATTGAGGAGTGCAGCGGGCTCGTTGACCGTCAGGTTGATTTCGCCAGACACCGGATAGCGGGCCTGTGCGTGACGCATAAGATGAGAGAGCGGCTGCGCGTCTGCGCCCAGGATCTGGAGCATCAGGATCAGCGGGATCATGCCGCTATCGCAGTAGCCAAAATCGCGAAAATAGTGATGGCCACTCATCTCGCCGCCGTAAATGGCATTTTCCCTTCGCATCCGGGCTTTCAGGAAGGCATGCCCGGTTTTACTCACGATTGCGCTACCGCCGCAACGGGCGACCGTGTCGAGCGTGTTCCAGATTAAGCGGGGATCAAGAATGATACGGCTGCCGGGATAGCGTCGCAGAAAATGTTCGGCAAACAGCCCCACGAGATAATAGTTCTCAACGTAATCCCCGCGCTCGTCGAAGAAAAAGCAACGATCGAAATCGCCATCCCAGGCGATGCCAGCATCGGCGTGATGTTCGATGACGGCCAGTCGGGTGCTTTGCCGGTTTTCAGGCAGCATCGGGTTAGGTACGCCAGCGGGAAAGCGGCCATCTGGCTGGTGATGAATACGGATAAACTCGACCGGTACACCGGCACGCTTTAAGCCCTCATCAAGCGCATCTAGCGCCGGACCTGCGGTGCCGTGCCCGGCGTTGACCACCAGGCGTAACGTTCGCGTTGGGGACGTAGTGATAAATCGCAGCAGAGCGTTCACCCAGGCCGGGCGATTGTCGAAGGGAAAAATGCCCCCACGACGCACGCAGGGTGGAAAGCGGTTCTGTTCTGCCAGTGCTTTGATCTCCAGCAGACCGTTGTCATTACTGATCGGGCGCGCCTCAAGGCCAACCAGCTTAAAGCCGTTGTAATGGGCGGGATTGTGGCTCGCCGTCACCTGGATCCCTCCGTCTGCCCGCAATTCCCGGGTGGCGAAATAGACCTCTTCCGTACCGGTCATGCCCAGGTCGATAACATCGACGCCGCCTGCGGTAAGCCCGTCGATCAGGGCCGTTTTTAGCGCCTCCGAGCTGAGGCGGACATCAGCGCCTACTACCACGCGCCGGGGATGCAGCCAGACGGCGTACGCCCTTCCGATGCGACGCGCAATGTCAGGGGTGAGATTGACGTCAACTTCGCCACGAATGTCATAGGTTTTAAAGCACGTTAGTTCATCCATAGTTCACTCTTATCTTAAGCAGGGTAATCTCATGCCGTATCACGCTCGATAAGCCGGTGTTCCAGCGCAACGTGGGTGACGGGGCCATTGTTCAGAAGCAGATCAACCGCGATTTCACCTTTACGTTCGGCATCCTGCGCGATGGTGGTAAGTCCAGGCCCGTTATACTGCCGGGCGGTATTGTCGAATCCGGTAATGGCGACCCGGCCAGGTATAGCAAGACGCTGTCGCTGGCAATAATTCACCGCGCCGATGGCAAAACGATCGGATAAGCAGATCAGCGCCGTGATCTCAGGGTGTGCCGTCAGCAATGCTTCCGCTGCCCGTTCGCCGTGTGGCTCATCGTGATGGGTTTCACACAGCCAGCAGTCACTGAGCCTAATACCGTGCTCTTGAAACGCGTCGCGGCAGGCATTCACGCGGGTCAGCATGAGTTGGTTATCCCCCGTCACGCGGTGCGTCAGAGGCCGCATCCCGCGCGCGTTCGGGTGAGACGGGAAGGCAATAATGCCGAAATGGCGATGACCCTTTTGTATCAGGTAGTGGGTGATATCACGCATGGCGCGTGTGTTATCCACCGACACGCTGCTGAACTGCGGAAGCTGAAAATCGAGCGTCACCACAGGCAGATTGCGGGCCAGGGTTTGTTGAATAATGGCGGCGCTGTTATGCGTGGCGTTGAGAATATACCCGTCCACCAGGGTAGTGAGCGATGAAGGCCCTTTTTGAAGCGGTATCAGCACCAGATTAATATTACGGTCTTCGCAGCGGGTCGCGACGCCGCGCATCAGGCTGACGTCATGCGGATCGATAAAAACATAGCTCATGGCATCGTTAAAAATGACGCCTATGGCCCCGGATTTTCCGGTGCGTAAAGCCCGGGCGAGTTTATCCGGCCCCTGAAATCCAACCTGACGGGCGTACCCAAGTATCTTTTCACGTAATTCAGCAGACAGCTTTTCGGGATTATTCCACGCGTTAGATACCGTGGTATGTGAAATACCCATCTTTGCTGCCAGCGATTTAATCGTCACGTTTTTATTCTTTCTTTTGCTAAATGAATTAGGCATTTTATATTCACGTAAATTATTTATGAGGCGTAATTAAATAAATAATAGCGGCTGAGTTTATCGTTAAATATAAATAGTTTTGTGATTTGTTTAACGTTAAACATAAAAAAGGGGTGTTAGCTTACGCACCATTCACAGAGTGCAGCAGTGAGCGATTAACACTTATCGACATCAGGGAGATATAACGTGAGAGTTGCAGAAGCAGCAAAATTAATAGCATCGGTAATATTCCTCTTTTTTCTTACCGGTTGCGGGCCTGATGATAAAAAAGAGACACAATCCGGGGCGCGTGAAACAATCAAAATGTGGGTCACACCCACCGTCAATGAAGAAGCCTTCTGGAGTAAAATAGTGGCGGAATGGAATAAAGACCCTGCCCATATGCCCGTCGAATTTACCGCTATTCCTGCCGCAAACAGTTCAGAAGAAGCGATAATGAACGCGCTGGCATCAGGGACTGAACCGGATATTTCAACCAATATATTTATTGGTTTTGCCAGCCAGCTTGTTGATGTCGGGCAGATAGAAGATCTCTCCAGAATGCCGGGTTTTCAGGAAACGATTCAGAAACGGCAAATGGCTTCTCTGCTGTCAGCCTGGGAATTAAACGGCAAACAAACGGTACTGCCGGTATATATCAACCCAATTGTCTGGTGGTGGCGCGGTGATTTACTGAAGCAATACGGTTTTGATCGGGTACCGGTTAGCTACGATGAACTTTACGCGCTGGCGAAGCGTCGGGCGGCGGATAATCACGGCTATGTGATACAGCTTACGGCAGGTAAAAACTGGTGGGAACGCTGGTTCGACTTCATTCCGCTGTTCTACGCCCAGAGCCACGGCAAGCCGTATCTGGTCGACAAAAAACCTGCGCTGACCACGCCTGCTGGCGAGGCCGTGCTGACCTTCATGGGCAACGTTTTTAACAATAAGTGGAGCAGCTACGACTTCACCTCTGCCGAGGATCCGCTCGCAACGGGGCAGGTTATCGCCTCAGCGCGCGGACCGTGGGATTTAGCCCGCTATCGCAAGCAGTATCCGGACATATTAAAAACGATTCAGATCGGTCCGATGCTGACCGAGACGGGCATTGAACACCCCTATACGTTCGGCGACAGCAAAGGTCTGGTGATCTTCAGTTCCAGTAAGCGAAAGGCGCAGGCCTGGCAGTTTATGCAGTGGGTCTTCAGTAACCCTGAACATGACCGGCTGTGGCTTGAGTTGACAGGGATGCCGCCCGCCCGCGCGGATTTAATGAGTAATCCGATCTTTGTCAGTTACTTCAAACAAAATCCGCTAGAGAAACAAATCGCCTCGTGGGTGGACGTCGCGCTTCCTCCTGCAGCAACAAACCAGACGACAGAAGTACAGCGCAGCATGACGCAGATGCTTGAGCGCGTGATATTCAAAACCAGTACGCCTGCCGACGCGCTGAAACAATCTCAGCAGGAAATCAGCGCCCTCACGGGCCAGTAGGGGGCATGATGGCTGGATATGAATCCCGAACCGGAGGCCTGCTGGCCTCCACCTGGATTGGCTATTCGCTGCTATTTTGGTTCTACCCGCTTGCCTGGCTGGTGGTGCTGAGCGTGACCCGCTGGCAGTTTATCGGCGCACCGCAATTTACCGGTTTGCAGAACATTATTGGCGTACTGCACGATGCGTTATTCTGGACATCCATGTGGAACATTTGCCGCTTTTTAATGTGGTATGTCCCGATCGTGTTTATTACCGCGCTGCTTTTTGCTGCCGGATTACGCAGAATTAACTACGGCCGGGGGTTTATCGCCCTGAGTTTTTTACTGGCAAATATCTCGTCAGGGGTGGCGTACTCAATTGTCTTTTCCCGTCTCTTTAATGAGTACGGCCCGGTTAACCGCTTATTGTCTGCGTGGTTTGGGATTTCCGTGCCGTGGTTTACCAACCCTGACTGCGCCATGCTATCCATTGCGCTTATCGTGACCTGGAAATTTGTCGGTTATTACGGATTAATTCTCTATTCCGGCATGCAGGCTATTCCATCGGATATTTATAGTGCGGCTATTCTCGATAAAACCGGGCGTTTTCAGAAAGGCTGGGCAATAACGCTGCCGATGATGAATCCGCAAATTGTGATGGTGATGGTGCTGGCTATTACGGTGGCGTTCAGTATTTTTACAGAGCCCTATTTAATTACCGGTGGTGGGCCACTAAACAGTACCACCAGTCCCATGGTGGTCATGTACGAAGCCGCGTTTCAAAATATGAAACCTACCTGGGCCGCTGCCATGTCGATTATCGTCGCTGCCTGCAGTTTCCTGATGATCTGGCTATTTCGTCGGTTATTCGAAAAACACATTGAGATTGTATGAATGAAAAAACTCACGCCCCTGAGCCTGCTAATTCATGCGCTGATGTTTATTCTGGCGTTAAGCTGGCTCTATCCGTTTGTCTGGATGGTCGTGTCATCCCTGAAGCCTACGGCACAGATTTATACCACGGATCTCTTTTCGGGCACGCTGACGCTCGAAAATTACACTTTCCTTTTCGATAACAGCAACCGGGCCGATAAGCCGTTTCTGCGCACGCTGTTTAACTCGCTTTTCGTCTCTGTCACCGTGACCGCGAGCGTGACCGTCACCTCCATGCTGGTGGGCTATGCACTGGCAAAAACGGAATTCTGGGGCAAAAACGCTTTCCGTAATCTGTTGATTGTGCAGATGGTTTTCCCGGTTTTCATGTTCATCATTCCACAGTTTGTGCTGATGCGTGAGCTCGGGCTGATCAACCGTTACAGCGCCATGATCCTGCCTTATGCAATGAGTGCCTGGGGGATCTTTATGGTGTCTCAGAGCTTCAAGGGTACGCCCAACGATTACCTGTACGCCGCGCGTCTGGATCATGCCAGCCTGTGGGCCATTCTGCGGCACGTCATGATGCCGCTGAACAAGTCCATTCTGGCGATCGTGGCGCTATTTACCTTCTCAAGCTCGTGGGACAACTTCCTCTGGCCGCTGATTGTCATGCGCGATGCCGACAAAATGCCGTTTTCGGTGCTGCTGGCCACCTTCAGTAAATCCTACGGCGTTTATCTGGGGCCAGTGATGGCGGGAGCCGTGGTGCAAATGCTGCCGGTCATCGTGTTGTTTATCCTGTTCCGGAAATATTTCCTGCAGGGCATGTCGTTATCACTGAAATAAGGAATGTACGGTGAACAAACAACCCTGGTGGCAGGCCTGTACCTGTTACCAAATTTATCTGCCGTCGTTTTGCGATGGTAACGGTGACGGGCTGGGTGATTTCCCCGGCCTGCTCTCAAAAGTGGATTACCTGAGCGCGTTAGGCATCGGTGCCATCTGGATCACGCCGTTTTACCCCTCTCCTCTGGTGGATAACGGGTATGACATTAGTGATTACTGCGCCGTCGACCCACGATTCGGCACGCTGACCGATTTTCGCGACGTCGTTCATCGCTGTCATGAAAAGGGGATCCGGGTCATTATCGATCTGGTGCTTAATCATGTCTCTTCGCAGCATCCGTGGTTTCAGGATGCCTGGAATAATCCCGCAAGCCGCTATCGGGACTATTTTCTTTTCAGCGCGCACCCTAACAACTGGGAGTCATTTTTTTCCGGCAGCGCCTGGAGCCCGGAGCCGGACACCGGCGAGTTTTACTACCATAAATTCGCGCCTGAGCAGGTCGATCTTAACTGGGCGAACCCCGCGGTAGAGCAGGAAATGCTTCAGGTCATTGATTTCTGGCAGGCACAGGGCGTGGATGGCTTCCGCTTCGACGTGATTAATTTCCTCAGCACGCGCGGCATCGGGCCTGACAATCCGGAGAAAGCGGGAGTACAGCAGCATGAGCATGACGTGAACCAGCCGGGACTCATCGGCACGCTGCAGCGCGTATGCCAACATGCCAGGCAGCAAGGGGATGTTTTCCTGATCGGCGAAATCGGCAGCGAGGAGAGGGAGACCCTGGCCCGTTATCAGGCCCCGTCGCTGATGGACGTGGTCTTTAACTTCAATATTGGCAGCCAGAAAACCTTCGATGCGGCACGCCTGTGCGACGAGATTAACGCCACGCTGGCGCTGCAGTCTGGCCTGCCGACGCTATTCTTTTCCAGCCACGATATGCCGCGCATGATTAGCCGCTTTGGTGAAGGCCTGCATGACGCCGCCCGGGCGTTGGCCGTTCTGGCGCTACAGCTGACCGTGCGCGGCGTACCGTTTATTTTTCAGGGTGACGAGTTGGGGATGCCCGACTATGTGCCTCAGATGGTCGGGCAGATTTTTGATATTCAGGGAAAAACCTTCTACGACACGGCCATGCGGCAGGGGTGCAGTGCCGCCGACGCGCTGGCGCAGGCCATTGAACATTCACGGGATGGGTCCCGTGCCCCCTTCCTCTGGTGCGACGCCCCGTTTGCGGGCTTTTCCACCTCCACGCCGTGGATGCCCGTCAGCCAGGACTATCCCTTGCTCAATGCCGAACATCAGATATCGACGCCCGGCTCGTTGTGGCGTCAGTACCAGACCTTCATTGCGCTTCGGGCCGCCATCGGGGCGCTACAGCATGGGGAGTGCAGCCTGCTGAAACGCCATAAGGCGTGCGTCTGGTTTACCCGAACAACGACGCAGGAACAGGTCTGGGTGGCCGTGAATTTTGGCCTGCCGGTACAAAACCCATTGTGGGCCATTGAAGCGGATGTCCTGTACGGCCAAAACGCGCAGCAGCTGGACAAAAATCAAATTCTGATAAAAAGGAGTGTATATGAACAGACACGGTAAGAATCCGTTGATCACCCCCAGCGACGTGGTGCCTTCTCTGCCAGGACGGAAAGTGGAGTGCGTCTTTAACGCCGGTGTAACGGAGTATCATGGGGAGATTATCCTGCTGCTTCGGGTTGCCGAGAGCGTGATAAATGATGACCCACAGAAGATCGTCGTTCCGCTTCTGGTGCAGCAGTCCGGCGGCTGGCAGGCGGCAACAAAAACGTTCGACCGCAACGACCCGCGCTATGATTTTAGCGACCCGCGTACCATTGTGCTGAAAAGCGACCCGGCTCAGGTCTGGCTGACGTCAATGTCCCACCTGCGCCTGGCGCGAAGCCAGGACGGTGTAAATTTCACCATCGATCAACAGCCGTTTATTACCGCCGACAGCCGCTATGAGGAATTTGGCTGTGAAGATGCGCGTATCACCCTGATTGACGATGTCTGGTACATCAATTACTCCGCCGTGTCATCGCTGGGTATCTCCACCGCGCTGGCGACTACCGTTGATTTTATCTCCGTCGACAAGAAAGGGCTGATTTTCTGCCCTGATAACCGCGACGTCTGTTTCTTCCCGGAGAAGGTTGGCGGATCCTTCCGGGCGCTTACCCGGCCCGCGCCCTGCCATTTCGGCCACCCGGAAATCTGGATCTGCGAATCGCCCGATATGCTGCACTGGGGAAACCACCGGCATCTGCTGGGACGCTCGGGAGACGAATGGGATGCGCTGAAGTCGGGTGGCGGCGCGCCGCTGATCAAGACCGCGCGCGGCTGGCTGGAGATTTATCACGGCGTTGACGCTAGCCAGCGTTATTGCCTGGGCGCTCTGCTTCTGGATCTTGAGGATCCGCTCACCCTCATCGCCAAATCTTCCGTACCGCTGCTGGAGCCGAGCGCGCCCTATGAGCGTGAAGGCTTTTTCGGTAACGTCGTCTTTACCTGCGGGGCGCTGGTGCGTAATGACACGTTGCATATCTGGTATGGTGCGGCGGATGAGCGTATCGCCCTGGCCACGCTGCCGATGAACGAGCTGTGGAAACATCTGGGCCTGGAGTAAGCCCTGACGCAGCCCCGACTTTCGCCGGGGCTGCGAAGTGTTTATTTCTTCCCGCCGTACTGGCTAAACCACGCCAGCATTCTCTGCCAGCCATCTTTCGCCGATTCCGCGTGATAACTCGGACGGTAATCTGCGTTAAACGCATGTCCGGCATCCGGATACACCACAATCTCCGCATTGGCATTGGCTGCCCGTAGCGCATGGCGCATGGTTTCTACCGAATCAAGCGAAATACCGGTGTCCTGGCCGCCATACAGACCCAGCACCGGGGCATTGAGCTCAGTGGCGATGTCCACCGGATGTTTTGGCGAATTCAGCGTTTTCTCGCCCACCAGTTTGCCATACCAGGCGACAGCCGCTTTGAGCTGCGGATTGTGTGCGGCATACAGCCAGCTAATGCGTCCGCCCCAGCAGAAGCCGGTGACCATCAGACGGTGCGGGTCGCCGCCGTTACGCGCCGCCCAGCTGGCAACGTGGTCGAGATCGGCCAGCACCTGCGCGTCCGGGACTTTGCTGACCAGATTGCTGAACAGCGTTGGAATATCGCTATAGTCGTTCGGATCGCCCTGACGGAAGTAGAGTTCTGGCGCAACGGCCAGATATCCTTCAAGTGCCAGGCGACGGCAGAGGTCGCGAATATGTTCGTGAACCCCAAAAATCTCCTGAACCACAATCACGATGGGCAGCGGACCGTCTGCCGATTTTGGTCGTGCGTGATAGGCAGGCATATTCTCCCCCTGAGAGGGAATGGAGGTCTCTCCCGCCGTAATGGCCTCTTCTGAGGTTGAAACGATGGTTGAAGCAAGCGGGGCTGCAGCAGGTGCAAAACCGGTTTTTTCAGTCATGGCATTCTCCGTACCAATGAGTTAGCGCAAAGGTAAATATAGACACCAGGTTAACAACTCACAGTGCCTTAAACGGTCTATCTTTTGTGCAGCACCTGACGATATAACTTGTTAATGTGATGTAAATCACTTTTTGATGGAAATTCACTGCAATCATTTTCATTCATGGTGAGATGCATCACGAAATTATGCTTACTGCTTCTGTAAAGTACCGTTTTACTTCTTCTGACTAACCGACCCACAGAGGAGTCACCTATGTCTAAGTCTGATGTTTTTCATCTCGGCCTCACTAAAAATGATTTACAAGGGGCTACGCTCGCTATCGTCCCTGGCGACCCTGAGCGTGTGGAAAAGATCGCCGCGCTGATGGATAAGCCGGTCAAGCTGGCTGCCCATCGTGAATTCACCACCTGGCGTGCAGAGCTGGATGGCAAAGCGGTGATTGTGTGCTCCACCGGTATCGGCGGTCCGTCTACCTCTATTGCTGTTGAAGAGCTGGCGCAGCTGGGCATTCGTACTTTCCTGCGTATCGGCACGACCGGCGCGATTCAGCCGCACATCAACGTGGGCGACGTACTGGTGACGACGGCATCCGTTCGTCTGGACGGGGCAAGCCTGCACTTTGCGCCTATGGAATTCCCGGCAGTGGCTGACTTCGAATGCACCACGGCGCTGGTTGAAGCCGCGAAGTCCGTGGGCGCGACCACCCACGTTGGCGTAACCGCTTCTTCCGACACCTTCTACCCGGGCCAGGAGCGCTACGACACCTTCTCTGGCCGCGTTGTGAGCCGTTTCAAAGGCTCAATGGAAGAGTGGCAGTCCATGGGCGTAATGAACTACGAAATGGAATCCGCGACGCTGCTGACCATGTGTGCAAGCCAGGGTCTGCGTGCCGGTATGGTGGCGGGCGTTATCGTCAACCGTACTCAGCAGGAGATCCCGAACGCCGAAACCATGAAGCAGACCGAAAGTCATGCGGTGAAAATTGTGGTGGAAGCGGCTCGTCGCCTGATCTAGCCCTCTCTTCTCAAATCAAAGGCCGACGCGTTCGGCCTTTATTTTTTGCGTAGCGCCTCGCAGGAAAACCCTTTCAAACTGGACGTTTATACAGCACAATTCTATTTTGTGCGGGTAATACGTTGATGCAGGGGGCATTGTGGATATCTCAATCCTGATTTATGCGGTGATTGCGCTGGCTGGCGTTGCGATAGGCTGGCTGATTTCCAGCTACCAACATGCGCAGCAGAAGGCCGATCAGCTGGCGGAGCGCGAAGAGATCGTCGCCGAGCTCAGCGCGGTAAAGCAACAGCTTGCGCTAAGTGACCACTGGCGCGACGAGTGCGAGCTGCTCAATAACGAACTGCGCAACCTGCGTGATATCAACACGTCGCTGGAGGCCGATCTCCGCGAAGTGACTACCCGCCTCGAATCCACGCAGCTGCATGCGGAAGACAAAATCCGTCAGATGATTAACAGCGAGCAGCGCCTCAGCGAGCAGTTTGAGAATCTCGCCAACCGCATTTTCGAACACAGCAACCGCCGCGTTGACGAACAGAATCGCCAGAGTCTGAACAGCCTGCTGACGCCGCTGCGTGAACAGCTGGACGGTTTTCGCCGTCAGGTGCAGGACAGCTTTGGACAGGAAGCCCGCGAGCGGCACACGCTGGCGCACGAGATTCGTAATCTTCAGCAGTTGAATGCGCAAATGGCGCAGGAGGCGGTCAACCTCACTCGGGCGCTAAAAGGGGATAACAAAACCCAGGGTAACTGGGGAGAAGTGGTGCTCACCCGCGTGCTGGAGGCCTCTGGCCTGCGCGAGGGGTATGAATACGAAACGCAGGTGAGTATCGAAAACGATGCGCGCTCGCGGATGCAGCCAGACGTCATTGTGCGTCTGCCGCAGGGGAAAGATGTGGTGATCGACGCCAAAATGACGCTGGTGGCGTATGAGCGTTACTTTAATGCGGAAGACGACTACACGCGCGAGTCGGCGCTGCAGGAGCATATTGCCTCCGTGCGTAACCATATCCGACTGCTGGGCAGAAAAGATTATCAGCAGCTTCCGGGGCTGCGCTCGCTGGACTATGTGCTGATGTTTATTCCGGTCGAACCGGCGTTCCTGCTGGCCCTCGACAGACAGCCCGAACTGATCACCGAAGCGCTCAAAAATAATATTATGCTGGTGAGCCCCACCACCCTGCTGGTGGCATTACGTACCATTGCTAACCTGTGGCGCTATGAGCACCAGAGCCGCAATGCACAGAAGATTGCCGAGCGTGCCAGCAAGCTGTACGACAAAATGCGCCTCTTCGTGGACGATATGTCCTCAGTCGGGCAAAGCCTGGACCGTGCGCAGGATAACTACCGTCAGGCGATGAAAAAACTCGCCTCCGGGCGGGGCAACCTGCTTGCTCAGGCTGAAGCATTCCGCGGCCTGGGGGTGGAGGTCAAACGCGAGATTAATCCGGAACTGGTGGAGCAGGCCACGGCGCAAGACGAAGAGTTCCGTCTGCGTGAAGGCGCAGATGAGCAAAAGACCCCCAGTGAAGACAACGAGTTAACGACGGATTTATCGTCTGACGAGCCGCCGACACGTTTCTATCACGGCGGTTGAATCGTAGGGCAAACGCGCCCAATCTGTTACACTTCACGAACATTTGACTGATTAGCAGGCTCTGAGATGGTTGACGATTCACAAGACACGACGCACTTTGGCTTTCAGACTGTCGCCAAAGCGCAGAAAGCTGACATGGTGGCCCACGTATTTCATTCCGTGGCGGCGAAGTACGATGTGATGAATGACTTGATGTCGTTCGGCATTCATCGCTTGTGGAAACGCTTCACCATTGACTGCAGCGGTGTGCGACGTGGACAAACCGTGCTGGATTTAGCCGGTGGAACAGGCGATCTGACGGCGAAGTTTTCCCGTCTGGTGGGTGAAACTGGCCGCGTTGTTCTGGCCGATATCAATGACTCCATGCTGAAAATGGGACGCGAAAAGTTGCGTAACATCGGCGTGGTGGGCAATGTGGAATACGTGCAGGCAAACGCCGAAGCGCTGCCATTCCCGGATAATACCTTTGACTGCATCACGATCTCCTTCGGCCTGCGTAACGTCACCGACAAAGAAAAAGCGCTGCGCTCCATGTACCGTGTACTGAAGCCGGGTGGACGTCTGTTGGTGCTCGAGTTCTCTAAACCGATCATTGAGCCGCTGAGCAAAGCCTACGACGCCTATTCCTTCCACGTGCTGCCGCGTATCGGTGAACTGGTGGCGAACGACGCGGAGAGCTACCGCTATCTGGCGGAGTCCATTCGCATGCACCCGGATCAGGACACCCTAAAAGCCATGATGCAGGATGCGGAATTTGAGAACGTTGAATACTTCAACATGACGGCGGGTGTCGTTGCGCTGCATCGCGGTTACAAATTCTGAGTGGAGGTGTCCCGTGCCCTTTAAACCCTTAGTCACCGCAGGCATCGAGAATGTGCTCAATGCCTTCCTGTATCGCGCGCCGGCGCTAAAAGCTGCACGTCAGCGACTTAACGGGAAGGTCCTGCGCATTGTATTAAAAGAGTTCTCAACGCCGCTCGTGCTGGTCTTCAGCGAACGCCAGCTCGATGTTCTGGGTGAGTGGGAAGGCGAGGCGGATTGCTCGGTCATTACCCATATGAGCGTGCTGCCAAAACTGCGCGATCGCCAGCAATTGACGGCGCTTATCCGCAGCGGTGAGCTGGAAGTGGAGGGCGACATCCAGGTCGTACAAAACTTCGTTGCGCTCAGCGATCTGGCGGAGTTTGACCCGGCAGAACTGCTCGCGCCTTTTATTGGTGACATCGCCGCTGAAGGGATCGGGAAAGCTATTCATGGCGGCACGGCGTTCTTGCGCAAAAATCTGCAACGGCAGCAGCGCTATGCCGCAGAAGTCCTGACTGAAGAGTGGCGCATGGCCCCCGGTCCGCTGGAAGTGGCATGGTTTGCGGAAGAAACCGCTGCTGTTGAACGTGCGGTTGATGCATTAACCAAACGGCTGGAAAAACTGGAGGGCAAATGACGCCTGGTGAAATTCGGCGCCTCTATTTTATCGTCCACACCTTTTTGAGTTACGGGCTCGATGAGCTTATCCCCAAAATGCGTATCACGCTGCCGCTTAGAATCTGGCGGCGGATGTTGTTCTGGATGCCTAATCGTCATAAAGGTCAGCCGCTGGGTGAACGTCTGCGTCTGGCGCTGCAGGAGCTTGGCCCGGTATGGATTAAGTTCGGACAGATGCTCTCAACCCGCCGCGATCTCTTCCCGCCTCATATTGCCGATGAACTGGCAATGCTGCAGGACCGTGTTGCCCCGTTTGACGGAGTGAGGGCGAAGAAACAGATCGAAGAGGCAATGGGTAATCTTCCCGTTGAAACCTGGTTTGACGATTTCGAAATAGCCCCGCTGGCGTCGGCGTCGATTGCTCAGGTGCATACCGCGCGTCTGAAAGAGAACGGCAAAGAGGTGGTGATCAAGGTGATCCGCCCGGATATCCTGCCGGTCATTAAAGCTGACATGAAGCTGATTTATCGTCTGGCGCGCTGGGTACCACGTTTGTTACCTGATGGCCGTCGTCTGCGCCCGATGGAAGTGGTGCGGGAATACGAAAAAACGCTGATTGATGAGCTTAACCTGCTGCGCGAGTCGGCAAACGCCATTCAGCTGCGTCGTAATTTTGAAAACAGCCCGATGCTTTATGTGCCTGAGGTCTATTCAGACTACTGCAGTCAGAACATGATGGTCATGGAGCGCATCTACGGTATTCCGGTTTCGGATGTGGCGGCGCTGGAGAAGCAGGGAACGAACATGAAGCTGCTGGCCGAACGTGGCGTTCAGGTCTTCTTTACTCAGGTGTTCCGCGACAGCTTTTTCCATGCGGATATGCACCCGGGCAATATTTTTGTGAGCTACGAGCATCCTGAGGATCCGAAGTATATCGGTATCGACTGCGGGATTGTGGGGTCGCTGAATAAAGAAGATAAGCGTTATCTGGCCGAGAACTTTATCGCGTTCTTCAACCGTGACTACCGTAAGGTGGCTGAGCTGCACGTTGACTCCGGCTGGGTTCCGCCGGACACCAACGTCGAAGAGTTTGAGTTTGCTATTCGTACCGTCTGCGAGCCGATTTTTGAAAAGCCGCTGGCAGAAATCTCCTTCGGGCACGTGCTGTTAAACCTGTTTAATACGGCTCGCCGCTTTAATATGGAAGTTCAGCCGCAATTAGTTTTACTTCAGAAAACATTACTTTACGTTGAGGGTGTAGGTCGCCAACTCTATCCTCAGTTAGACTTGTGGAAGACGGCTAAACCGTTCCTGGAATCCTGGATTAAGGATCAGGTAGGTTTTCCAGCGCTGGTGCGCTCATTGAAAGAGAAAGGCCCGTTCTGGATTGAAAAAATGCCCGAAATTCCTGAACTGGTTTACGACAGTTTGCGTCAGAGCAAGAACCTTCAGCACAGCATGGATAAAATCGCCCGCGAGCTTCAGTCCAGTCGCGTGCGCCAGGGACAATCACGCTATCTCTTTGGGATTGGCGCAACGCTGCTGTTGAGCGGTACGTTGCTGCTAATCAATCGTCCGGACTGGCAGATGATGCCCGCCTGGCTGATGGCTGGCGGGGTTGTTGTCTGGCTAGCCGGATGGAGAAAAACGCGCTGAGTTTGCGTCGCCATCGACGGGTCGCATACGTATAATGCGACTTGACCAATTAATCATCTATTCCTGAGGAATTTGTATGGGTGGTATCAGTATCTGGCAATTAGTCATTATTGCCGTCATCGTCGTGCTGCTGTTTGGCACTAAAAAGCTCGGTTCTATCGGTTCCGATCTGGGCGCGTCTATCAAAGGCTTCAAGAAAGCAATGAGCGATGATGAGAACAAGCAGGATAAAGCCAGCCAGGATGCTGATTTTACTGCAAAATCCATCTCCGATAAGCAAGAAGAAGCCAAAAAAGAAGACGCCAAAAGCCACGATAAAGAGCAGGTGTAAGTCGTGTTCGACATTGGTTTTAGTGAGCTGCTGCTAGTCTTTGTGATTGGCCTGATCGTGCTGGGTCCGCAGCGTCTGCCCGTGGCGGTGAAAACCGTTGTGGGCTGGGTGCGTGCGCTGAGATCGCTGGCATCGACCGTTCAGAATGAACTGGCACAGGAACTTAAGCTCCAGGAGTTTCAGGAAAGCCTGAAAAAGGTCGAGAAGGCGAGCATGGATAACCTGACGCCGGAACTGAAAGCCTCAATGGATGAACTGCGCGAAGCGGCGGAATCCATGAAGCGCTCTTACAGCGTTAACGATCCTGAAAAAGCGAGCGATGAAGCGAACACCATTCATAACCCGGTGGTGAAGGACAGCGAAGCGCAACGTGAGGGCGTGACGCCAGCGAGTGCTGAGCACCAGGCCGCCGCGCCAGAACAGACGCCGCAGGAAACCGAAGTGAAAAAACAGGCGCAGCCGGAAGACCCCACGATAAAAGTGGCGGAAGCGAAACCCGTCGCGCCTGTTTCCGAATCATCCCCCTCGTCGAGTGATAAAGCGTAACCATGGCAGTAGATGATACTCAACCGCTTATTACGCACCTTATTGAGCTGCGTAAGCGCCTGTTAAACTGCATTATTGCGGTTCTGGTGATATTCCTGTGCCTGGTCTATTTCGCCAACGATATCTATCAGGTGGTCTCTGCACCGCTGATTAAGCAGATGCCGCTGGGGGCAACGATGATTGCAACAGATGTTGCCTCACCGTTCTTTACCCCTATTAAGCTCACCTTTTGGGTGTCGTTGATTGCGTCTGCACCCGTCATCCTTTATCAGGTATGGGCGTTTGTGGCACCAGCGCTGTATAAACATGAACGTAAACTGGTGATCCCGCTGCTGGTCTCCAGCTCGTTGCTGTTCTATATCGGTATGGCGTTTGCCTACTTCGTTGTCTTCCCGCTGGCCTTTGGCTTCCTGACGCACACCGCGCCGGAAGGGGTGCAGGTGTCGACAGATATCGCCAGCTATCTCAGCTTCGTCATGGCGCTGTTTATGGCGTTTGGCGTGGCATTTGAAGTGCCGGTCGCCATTGTGCTGCTTTGCTGGGTTGGGGTAACGACCCCTGAAGACCTGCGTAAAAAGCGTCCGTATATCCTGGTAGGTGCATTTGTGGTCGGCATGCTGCTCACGCCGCCGGATGTTTTCTCGCAGACGTTACTGGCCATACCGATGTATTGCCTCTTTGAGGTTGGCGTATTCTTCTCGCGTTTCTACGTGGGTAAAGGACGCCGATCGGACGATGAAGACGATGCGTCTGAAAAGACCACTGAAGAGTAAAACCAGCCGCCCGTCAGGGCGGTTGTTATATGGGGATTCGCATGTTTGATATCGGACTCAACCTGACCAGCTCGCAGTTTGCAAAAGATCGCGATGACGTTGTTGCGCGTGCTTTTGACGCCGGCGTTAAAGGACTCCTGCTGACCGGAACTAACCTTCATGAGAGCGAGCAGGCGCAGCTTCTGGCGCAACGTTATGAACACTGCTGGTCAACCGCAGGCATCCACCCTCATGACAGTAGCCAGTGGACCGAGGAGAGCGCACAAATCCTTTACAGGCTGGCGAAAACCGCTGAGGTGGTGGCCATTGGCGAGTGTGGGCTCGATTTTAACCGCAACTTCTCCACGCCTGACGAACAGGAAAAGGCATTCACTGCCCAGCTTGCTCTGGCGGCAGAGCTTGAAATGCCCGTCTTTATGCATTGCCGCGACGCGCACGAACGTTTTCTCGCGCTTCTGGATCCCTGGCTGGATAAACTCCCCGGCGCGGTGCTGCACTGCTTCACCGGTTCAAGGCAGGAGGCGCAGGAGTGCCTGGCGCGCGGGCTGTTTCTCGGCATTACCGGCTGGGTTTGTGATGAGCGCCGCGGGCTTGAGCTACGCGAGCTGTTACCGTTGATTCCGGCCGACCGTTTGCTTATTGAGACCGATGCGCCTTATCTGCTGCCGAGAGATATGACGCCCAAACCGTCATCGCGGCGAAATGAGCCTGCATACCTGGGGCACATTGTTGGGCGCGTGGCGCGATGGCGTGGAGACGATCCGCACTGGCTTTCTGCGCAGACGGATGACAACGTGCGCCATCTCTTCAGGATCAGTTTTTAAACTTTACGGAAGTCGGTATTTTTGACGCTCTGCAACACCTGCTTGTTCAGCAGGTTGAGCAACAACATGGAGCGTGCTTCACCGTCCGGCTCGGCGAAAATTGCCTGCAGGCCTTCGAATGCACCTTCCGTAATGACGACGTTATCACCCGCGTAAGGGGTTTCCGGGTCGGTGATCCCTTCGGGCTGTTGATACACCGAAAGCTGATGAATGACCGTCGACGGAACGGTGGCCGGGTGGGCGCCAAAACGAACGAAGTGGCTGACGCCGCGCGTTGCGCTGATGGTGGTGGTGTGGATCACCTCAGGGTCGAACTCCACGAACAGGTAGTTCGGGAATAACGGCTCACTGACGGTTGTGCGCTTCCCGCGCTGCATTTTTTCAAGCGTGATCACGGGTGTCAGACAATTTACAGACTGACGTTCAAGATGTTCCTGCGCGCGCTGAAGTTGCCCGCGTTTGCAATACAGTAAATACCAGGCCTGCATAATCACTCTTTCCCTTAGTTCGGGGCGCAAGCATATCAAAACCCTGGAGGGATCGCTAAGTTGATTATAATGGGTGAACCTGGAACAGAACGCATAAGTTCACGCTAATTTAACAAAATTACAGCATCAAGCAGGCTTACGCCGTATAATGAAGCGCTTACAGAGAGGCCATGACTAACTGCATGAAATACCACGATCTCCGCGACTTCCTGACGCTGCTGGAAAAGCAGGGCGAACTCAAACGCATTACACTTCCTGTTGATCCTTATCTGGAAATGACAGAAATTGCTGACCGCACCCTGCGTGCCGGTGGCCCCGCGTTACTCTTTGAAAATCCGAAAGGTTACTCCATGCCGGTGCTGTGCAACCTGTTTGGTACACCGCGTCGTGTCGCATTGGGGATGGGGCAGGAAGATGTTACCGCGTTGCGTGAAGTGGGTAAGCTGCTGGCATTTCTGAAAGAGCCAGAGCCACCGAAAGGCTTCCGCGATCTGTTCGACAAGCTGCCGCAGTTTAAGCAGGTGCTGAACATGCCAACCAAACGCCTGCGCGGTGCGCCGTGCCAGCAAAAAGTGCTGGAAGGCGATGCGGTTGATTTGACCAAAATTCCCATTATGCAGTGCTGGCCTGAAGATGCTGCGCCGCTGATCACCTGGGGTTTGACCGTCACGCGCGGTCCGCATAAAGAACGGCAAAATCTGGGTATTTACCGCCAGCAGTTGATTGGTAAGAATAAGCTCATCATGCGCTGGCTGTCGCATCGCGGCGGCGCGCTGGATTTCCAGGAGTGGTGCGCTGCGCATCCGGGTGAACGTTTCCCGGTCTCTGTCGCCTTAGGCGCTGACCCGGCCACTATTCTGGGAGCCGTCACACCCGTGCCGGATACGCTCTCTGAATATGCGTTTGCCGGCCTGCTGCGCGGGACAAAAACCGAAGTCGTGAAGTGTATTTCGAACGATCTCGAAGTTCCGGCCAGTGCGGAAATTGTGCTGGAAGGTTACCTTGAGCAGGGCGAACTGGCACCGGAAGGCCCTTACGGCGACCACACCGGTTATTACAACGAAGTGGATAACTTCCCGGTGTTTACCGTTACGCACATTACGCAGCGTGAAGATGCGATTTATCACTCTACCTACACCGGTCGTCCACCGGATGAACCCGCAGTACTGGGGGTGGCGCTGAATGAAGTGTTTGTGCCGATCCTGCAAAAGCAGTTCCCGGAAATCGTTGATTTTTACCTGCCCCCTGAAGGGTGCTCGTATCGCCTGGCGGTAGTGACGATGAAGAAGCAGTATCCCGGTCATGCGAAACGCGTGATGATGGGCGTCTGGTCTTTCCTGCGCCAGTTTATGTATACCAAATTTGTTATTGTCTGCGATGATGACGTTAACGCTCGCGACTGGAATGACGTCATTTGGGCGATTACCACGCGAATGGACCCGGCGCGCGATACGGTGTTAGTCGAGAACACGCCGATAGATTACCTGGACTTTGCCTCGCCGGTTTCCGGTCTTGGCTCAAAAATGGGACTGGATGCCACAAATAAATGGCCTGGCGAAACCGACCGTGAATGGGGTCGCCCGATCAAAAAAGATCCTGCCGTGACCGCGCGTATTGACGCGATCTGGGATGAACTGGCCATAATGAATAACGGTAAACCTGAAACAGGCCGTTAAGCCCTATAGACTTCACGACAGAGAGAGCGAATGACAACCTTAAGCTGTAAAGTGACCTCGGTAGATGCCATCACCGACACCGTATATCGCGTCCGTTTAGTGCCAGAAGCGGCATTCTCTTTCCGCGCTGGTCAGTACTTAATGGTAGTGATGGATGAGCGTGATAAGCGTCCTTTCTCTATGGCCTCTACGCCAGCAGAGAAAGAATTTATTGAGCTGCATATTGGTGCGTCTGAGCTTAACCTGTACGCGATGACCGTTATGGACCGCATCCTGAAAGAACGTGAGATTGTGGTCGACATCCCTCACGGCGAAGCGTGGCTGCGCGATGACGAAGATCGTCCGCTGATCCTGATCGCTGGCGGTACGGGATTCTCTTATGTGCGCTCTATTCTGTTGACCGCTCTGGCACGTAACCCGGACCGTGACATCACCATTTACTGGGGTGGCCGCGAAGAGAAGCATCTGTATGACCTGTCTGAGCTGGAAGCGCTGAGCGTAACCCATCCTAACCTGCGCATTGAGCCGGTGGTTGAGCAGCCGGAAGAGGGCTGGCGTGGGCGTAGCGGTACCGTGCTGACGGCGGTATTGCAGGATCACGGCACGCTGGCAGGACACGATATCTATATCGCAGGTCGTTTCGAGATGGCGAAAATCGCCCGGGACCTGTTCTGTAACGAACGTGACGCGCGTGAAGATCGCCTGTTTGGCGATGCGTTTGCCTTCATTTAAATAAAAAACCCGCCCCTGACAGGCGGGAAGAACGGCAACTAAACTCTCTCTCTTCGCCAATGACGCCATAACTGCGTTGGCTGCGCTCGTTCACCCGAATCACTTACTTGAGTAAGCTCATCGGGATTCGCTCGCTTGCCGTCTTGTTCTGACGTCATTGGCTTTGAGATACTTTTCCTGATTTACACTCTCTCAAACACCGTCGCGATACCCTGACCCAACCCGATGCACATTGTTGCCAGTCCGAACTGGGCATCTTTGCGCTCCATCAGATTAATCAGCGTCGTGCTGATACGCGCCCCGGAGCAACCGAGTGGGTGGCCGAGGGCGATCGCGCCGCCGTTGAGGTTAATTTTCTCGTCGATCTGTTCCATCAGCCCCAGATCTTTAATGCACGGCAGGATCTGCGCGGCGAAGGCTTCGTTCATCTCGAACAGATCGATGTCGCTGGCGGTTAGTCCCGCTTTTTTCAGCGCCAGCTTCGAGGCCGGAACCGGGCCGTAACCCATGATTGAAGGATCGCAGCCCACGACAGCCATCGAACGTACCCGAGCACGTGGGGTTAACCCCAGCTCACGGGCGCGGCTTTCGCTCATCACCAGCATCGCCGCTGCTCCGTCGGACAGCGCCGACGAGGTACCTGCCGTGACCGTACCGGTGACCGGATCAAATGCCGGACGCAACGTAGAAAGTGCTTCCACCGTTGTTTCCGGGCGGATCACTTCGTCGTAGCTGAACTGCTTCAGAACGCCGTCCGCATCGTGACCGCCGGTAGGGATGATCTCGTTTTTAAATGCGCCGGACTGCGTGGCAGCCCAGGCGCGGGCATGGGAACGTGCGGCAAACGCATCCTGCATTTCACGGCTAATGCCGTGCAGGCGGGAGAGCATCTCCGCGGTGAGACCCATCATTCCCGCAGCTTTTGCCACGTTACGGCTCATCCCCGGATGGAAATCGACGCCGTGGCTCATCGGGACGTGCCCCATATGCTCCACACCGCCCACCAGGCAGGCCTGAGCATCGCCGGTCATGATCATACGTGCCGCATCGTGCAGCGCCTGCATGGACGAACCGCATAGACGGTTAACAGTGACGGCCGGAACCGAATGCGGGATCTCCGCCAGCAGTGACGCATTACGCGCGATATTGAAGCCCTGCTCCAGGGTCTGCTGCACGCAGCCCCAGTAGATATCGTCGAGCGCGGCGGGGTCCAACGCCGGATTACGCGCCAGCAGGCTACGCATCAGGTGTGCGGAGAGGTCTTCCGCGCGCACGTTACGGAATGCGCCGCCTTTTGAACGGCCCATCGGGGTGCGAATCGCATCAACAATGACAACCTTTTCCATTGTGACTCCTTAAGCCGTTTTCAGCTCGCCAACCGGACGGGCTGGCTCAACTGCTGGGTAATAGGGTTCGTTATGGCGCGCTTTGTTGCGCAGCCCTTCAGGCACTTCATAGAGCGGGCCGAGGTGCTGATACTGCTGAGCCATATCGAGATAGCGGGCGCTGCCGATGGTGTCCAGCCAGCGGAACGCGCCGCCGTGGAACGGAGGGAAGCCCAGGCCGTATACCAGCGCCATATCCGCTTCGGCCGGGCTGGCGATAATGCCTTCTTCCAGACAACGCACCACTTCGTTGATCATCGGGATCATCATGCGGGCGATGATCTCATCGTCGGTGAAGTCACGTTTTGACTGGCATACGTCGGCCAGCAGGCCATCCACCGCCGCATCCTCTTCTTTCTTCGGTTTGCCTTTGCTGTCTTCTTTATAGCGCCAGAAGCCCAGGCCGTTTTTCTGACCGAAGCGGTTAGCGTCGAACAGGGCGTCAATCGCGTCGCTATAATCTTTCTGCATGCGCTGCGGGAAGCCTGCCGCCATCACCGCCTGGGCGTGATGGGCGGTATCAATACCGACCACGTCCAGCAGATACGCCGGGCCCATCGGCCAGCCGAACTGTTTTTCCATCACTTTGTCGATTTTGCGGAAGTCTGCCCCATCGCGCAGCAGCTGGCTGAAACCGGCGAAGTAAGGGAACAGTACGCGGTTGACGAAGAAGCCCGGGCAGTCGTTAACAACGATCGGCGTTTTGCCCATCTTGCTTGCCCACGCCACCACTTTGGCGATGGTTTCGTCAGAGGTTTTTTCCCCTCGGATCACTTCGACCAGCGGCATACGGTGTACCGGGTTGAAGAAGTGCATTCCGCAGAAGTTTTCCGGACGCTTCAGTACGCTCGCCAGTTCGCTAATCGGAATAGTCGAGGTATTAGAGGCCAGTACGGTATCCGGACGAACTTTGTCTTCCGTTTCCGCCAGCACCGCTTTTTTGACTTTCGGGTTCTCTACGACCGCCTCAACGACCACGTCCACACGATCAAAACCGCTGTATTCCAGCACAGGCTGAATGGTAGAGATCACGCCCGCGAGCTTCAGCCCGTCAATTTTGCCGCGCTCCAGCTGTTTATTCAGCAGCTTGGCCGCTTCGGTCATGCCCAGCGTCAGGGATTTCTCGTTAATGTCTTTCATCACTACCGGCACGCCTTTCCAGGCTGACTGGTAGGCGATGCCGCCACCCATAATACCCGCCCCGAGTACCGCCGCGTGTTTTGGGGTCTCAACGTTTTTGGTCAGCTGTTTAGCTTTGCCTTTCACGAACTGATCGTTCAGGAAGATGCCAACCAGCGCGCGGGCTTCGTTGGTGTGCGCCAGCGGGACGAAGCTCTGATTTTCCAGTTTCAGGGCTTCGTCACGGCCCAGACGGGCGGCCGCTTCAATGGTTTTCACTGCCGTGATCGGCGCCGGGTAGTGTTTACCCGCCGTCTGCATCACCATGCCTTTGGCGATGGTGAAGCTCATGGTGGCTTCTATCTTGCTGAGTTTTAACGGCTCAAGCTTCGGCTGGCGTTTGGCTTTCCAGTCGAGATCGCCATTAATGGCCTGACGCAGAATAGCCAGAGCGCCTTCAACCAGTTTTTCTGGCTTAACCACGCCGTCCACCAGGCCGATTTTCTGCGCCTGTTCCGCGCCGACATCTTTACCGGCGGCGATGATCTCCAGCGCGCTGTCAGCACCCAGCATGCGCGGCATACGGACGGATCCGCCAAAGCCCGGCATGATCCCCAGTTTGGTTTCCGGCAGGCCGATACGCAGATCCGGCGTGGCCAGACGGTAGTCGGTTGCCAGCACGCATTCGCAGCCACCGCCTAATGCGTAACCATTAACGGCGGAAATAGTCGGAACAGGCAGGTCTTCCAGACGGTTAAAGACGCTGTTAGCAAAGTGCAGCCACTGGCTCAACTGTTCTTCAGGCACCTGGAACAGGGAAAGGAATTCGGTGATATCGGCACCGACAATAAAGGCTGCTTTGTTTGAGCGCAGCAGCAGCCCTTTTAATTCAGTTTGCTTTTCAAGTACTTCCAACGCCTGGCCAAGACTGGCCACGGTCGCGGTATCAAGCTTGTTCACTGAGCCGGGAGCATCGAACACCAGTTCGGCAATGCCATCTTCCAGCCAGTTGAGGTACAGGGTGTCGCCTTTGTAGAGCATGTCAGTCTCCTGAATCCAGCAATTGGATCTGGTCATACCAGATGAAACGGAGTGTGGGATTTATGTTAATAAAATGCAAATTACTCATTAAGAAATTGCTGCATTGATCACGGTCGGTGGAAATCACGCAGCCGGAGTGAGGTGTGCTAAGATGCGATGACTTGAGGTCAAAAAAACGAAAGGAAGAATGATGGACTCACTGGCTTCGCTTTATAAAAATCATATCGTTACCCTACAGGAACGTACCCGCGATGTACTGGCCCGCTTCAAACTGGATGCCCTGCTTATCCATTCCGGCGAGCTGATAAACACATTTCTTGATGACCATGCCTATCCGTTCAAGGTTAACCCGCAGTTTAAAGCCTGGGTGCCTGTTACTCAGGTTCCTAACTGCTGGTTGCTGGTGGATGGCGTGAACAAGCCGAAACTGTGGTTCTACCTGCCTGTCGATTACTGGCACAGCGTGGAACCGCTGCCGACCTCTTTCTGGACGGAAGAAATTGATGTGATTGCGCTGCCAAAAGCGGACGGCATTGGCAGCCAGCTACCTGCTGCACGCGGCAATATCGCCTATATTGGCCCGGTTCCGGAGCGTGCATTGGGTCTGGATATTCCCGCGGACAAACTCAACCCGAAAGGGGTGCTGGACTTCCTGCATTACTACCGTGCGTACAAAACCGATTACGAACTTTACTGCATGCGTGAAGCGCAAAAAACGGCGGTGAATGGCCATCGTGCCGCACACGAGGCGTTCCAGTCCGGCATGAGCGAATTCGATATCAACCAGGCGTACCTGACCGCGACCGGCCACCGTGATACCGACGTGCCATACAGCAATATTGTCGCGCTGAATGAGCATGCTTCTGTTCTTCACTACACCAAACTGGACCATCAGGTTCCGTCGGAAATGCGCAGCTTCCTGCTTGATGCCGGCGCTGAGTACAACGGTTATGCGGCTGACCTGACCCGTACCTGGGCGGCTAATGCTGACACCGATTTCGCGCAGCTGATTAAAGACGTGAACGATGAGCAACTGGCGCTTATTGGTACCATGAAAGCCGGTACCAGCTACGTGGATTATCACGTTCAGTTCCATCAGCGCATCGCGAAGCTGCTGCGTAAGCATCAGATTGTGAAAGACATGAGCGAAGAGGCAATGGTCGAGAACGATCTCACCGGGCCATTCATGCCGCACGGTATTGGTCACCCGCTGGGCCTGCAGGTTCATGACGTCGCTGGCTTTATGCAGGATGATACCGGTACGCATCTTGCGGCACCGTCTAAATATCCTTACCTGCGCTGCACCCGTATTCTTGAGCCGCGTATGGTGTTGACGATTGAACCGGGGATCTACTTTATTGAATCCCTGCTGGCGCCATGGCGTGAAGGTCAGTTCAGCAAACACTTCAACTGGGAAAAAATTGACGCACTGAAACCGTTTGGCGGTATTCGTATCGAAGATAACGTGGTGATTCACGAGAACGGTATCGAGAATATGACGCGAGACCTGAAGCTGGCCTGATGGAAAGCTGGCTGATACCGGCTGAACCGGTCACCTTTGTTGAGGAAATCAAGAAAAGCCGCTTTATTACGCTGCTGGCACACACCGACGGCGTTGAAGCGGCAAAGGCATTTGTCGAGTCTGTCCGGGCTGAGCATCCTGACGCACGTCACCACTGTGTGGCGTGGGTGGCAGGGCCCCCGGATGATTCGCAACAGCTTGGCTTTTCCGATGACGGTGAACCCGCGGGAACCGCCGGTAAACCCATGCTCTCGCAGCTGATGGGCAGCGGCGTGGGTGAAATTACCGCCGTGGTGGTGCGTTACTACGGCGGCATCTTGTTAGGCACGGGCGGGCTGGTGAAAGCCTATGGCGGTGGCGTTCAGCAGGCACTGAATATATTGACGACCACCCGCAAAACGCCGCTCACCGAATATACTCTATTGTGCGATTACGCCCAATTATCCGGCATCGAAGCGTTGCTGAAACAGTTTAATGGCGTTATCGCGCACAGTGACTTTCAGGCGATGGTGCAATTACGCGTGGCGCTTCCTCAGGCGGAGCTGGCTGCTTTTTCAGCAAAACTGGCAGATTTTAGTCGCGGTTCGTTGCAATTACTGCCGATTGAAGAATAATCCCCACCTCACTTTTTTGAATACCAAAGGAAGCGGCAGAGATGCATTTTCGTGCCATAACCCGAATCGTTGGACTGCTGGTCATACTTTTTTCCGGGACGATGATTCTCCCAGGACTGGTGGCGCTTATCTACCGGGACGGCGCGGGGCGGGCATTTACCCAGACCTTTTTTGTCGCACTGGCAATTGGCTCGCTGCTGTGGTGGCCGAATCGTCGTCAGAAAGGTGAGCTGAAATCCCGCGAAGGCTTTCTGATCGTGGTGCTGTTCTGGACGGTGCTGGGGAGCGTGGGTTCGCTGCCCTTTATCTTCTCCGAGCAACCTAACCTGAGCATCACGGATGCCTTTTTTGAATCGTTCTCGGGGTTAACGACCACCGGGGCGACGACGCTGGTGGGTCTGGATTCATTACCCCACGCCATCCTCTTTTATCGCCAGATGCTGCAGTGGTTCGGCGGTATGGGGATCATCGTCCTGGCGGTAGCTATTCTGCCCATTCTGGGCGTCGGTGGGATGCAGTTGTACAGGGCTGAAATGCCCGGGCCGCTGAAAGATAACAAGATGCGCCCGCGTATTGCCGAGACGGCGAAAACCCTGTGGCTGATTTATGTCCTGCTGACGGTGGCCTGTGCGCTGGCGCTCTGGTTTGCCGGGATGCCTGCTTTTGATGCCATCGGACACAGCTTTGCGACAATCGCTATCGGCGGGTTCTCCACCCACGATGCCAGCGTAGGCTACTTCGATAGCCCAACGATCAACACCATCATTGCGATTTTCCTGCTGATTTCTGGCTGTAACTATGGCCTGCACTTCTCTTTACTGAGCGGGCGAAGCCTGAAGGTGTACTGGCGCGACCCTGAGTTCCGCATGTTTATTGGTGTCCAGCTTACGCTGGTCGTCATCTGTACCCTGGTGCTGTGGTTCCATGATGTTTACAACTCCGCGCTGACGACCCTAAACCAGGCGTTCTTCCAGGTGGTATCAATGGCGACGACGGCCGGATTTACCACGGACAGTATTGCGCGCTGGCCGCTGTTCCTGCCGGTACTCCTGCTGTGCTCTGCGTTTATTGGTGGCTGCGCCGGGTCGACGGGCGGTGGCCTGAAGGTGATTCGTATTCTGCTGCTGTTCAAGCAGGGCAACCGTGAGCTGAAACGACTGGTCCACCCGAACGCGGTCTACAGCATTAAACTGGGGAACCGCGCGCTGCCGGAACGTATTCTCGAAGCCGTATGGGGCTTTTTCTCGGCGTATGCGCTGGTCTTTATCGTCAGTATGCTGGCGATCATCGCGACGGGGGTGGATGATTTCTCCGCCTTTGCGTCCGTCGTCGCAACATTGAATAACCTCGGGCCAGGCCTGGGGGTCGTGGCGGATAACTTTGCCAGTATGAACCCGGTCGCGAAATGGATCCTCATTGCCAATATGCTGTTTGGTCGTCTTGAGGTCTTTACGCTGCTGGTGCTCTTCACCCCAACATTCTGGCGCGAATAAGGAGCCGTTGATGAAAACACTGATTCTTTTCTCTACGCGAGACGGACAAACACGTGAGATTGCCGCGTATCTGGCGTCGGAATTAAAAGAACTGGGTATTTACTCGGATGTGGTGAACCTGAATCGCGCGGAGCAGATCACATGGCAGGAGTACGATCGCGTGGTGATTGGCGCCTCTATTCGTTACGGGCATTTCCATCCAGCGCTGGATCGTTTTGTGAAAAAGCACACGGCGGTGCTCAACAAATTGCCCGGCGCGTTTTACTCGGTCAATCTGGTTGCGCGTAAAGCCGAGAAGCGTACGCCGCAGACCAACAGCTATACGCGCAAGTTTTTACTCAGCTCACCGTGGCAGCCAGACCTGTGCGCGGTTTTTGCTGGTGCGCTGCGTTACCCTCGATATCGTTGGTATGACCGTTTCATGATCCGCCTGATTATGAAAATGACCGGTGGTGAAACCGATACCCGTAAAGAAGTGGTTTATACCGACTGGTCGCAGGTGGCCAGTTTTGCGCGGGAAATCGCACATTTAACGGACGATTCGCGACTTAAATAAGCGTTAAGTTTGAAAAGTGAGCGAACGAAAAGTTTTTTGTATTTTGTGCTTGTCACTGTGAAATAACTCCCTATAATGCGCCTCCACTGACACGGAACAACGGCACACACGCCGCCGGGTCAGCAGAGAAAAGCAAAATAAACGCTTGACTCTGAAGCGGGAAAGCGTAATATGCACACCCCGCGCCGCAGCGAAAACGAAGCGGCACTGCTCTTTAACAATTTATCAGACAATCTGTGTGGGCACTCAAAGTGACATGGATTCTTAACGTCGCAAGACGAAAAATGAATACCAAGTCTCTGAGTGAACATACGTAATTCATTACGAAGTTTAATTCACGAGCATCAAACTTAAATTGAAGAGTTTGATCATGGCTCAGATTGAACGCTGGCGGCAGGCCTAACACATGCAAGTCGAACGGTAGCACAGAGAGCTTGCTCTCGGGTGACGAGTGGCGGACGGGTGAGTAATGTCTGGGAAACTGCCTGATGGAGGGGGATAACTACTGGAAACGGTAGCTAATACCGCATAACGTCGCAAGACCAAAGAGGGGGACCTTCGGGCCTCTTGCCATCAGATGTGCCCAGATGGGATTAGCTAGTAGGTGGGGTAACGGCTCACCTAGGCGACGATCCCTAGCTGGTCTGAGAGGATGACCAGCCACACTGGAACTGAGACACGGTCCAGACTCCTACGGGAGGCAGCAGTGGGGAATATTGCACAATGGGCGCAAGCCTGATGCAGCCATGCCGCGTGTATGAAGAAGGCCTTCGGGTTGTAAAGTACTTTCAGCGGGGAGGAAGGTGTTGTGGTTAATAACCGCAGCAATTGACGTTACCCGCAGAAGAAGCACCGGCTAACTCCGTGCCAGCAGCCGCGGTAATACGGAGGGTGCAAGCGTTAATCGGAATTACTGGGCGTAAAGCGCACGCAGGCGGTCTGTCAAGTCGGATGTGAAATCCCCGGGCTCAACCTGGGAACTGCATTCGAAACTGGCAGGCTAGAGTCTTGTAGAGGGGGGTAGAATTCCAGGTGTAGCGGTGAAATGCGTAGAGATCTGGAGGAATACCGGTGGCGAAGGCGGCCCCCTGGACAAAGACTGACGCTCAGGTGCGAAAGCGTGGGGAGCAAACAGGATTAGATACCCTGGTAGTCCACGCCGTAAACGATGTCGACTTGGAGGTTGTGCCCTTGAGGCGTGGCTTCCGGAGCTAACGCGTTAAGTCGACCGCCTGGGGAGTACGGCCGCAAGGTTAAAACTCAAATGAATTGACGGGGGCCCGCACAAGCGGTGGAGCATGTGGTTTAATTCGATGCAACGCGAAGAACCTTACCTACTCTTGACATCCAGAGAACTTAGCAGAGATGCTTTGGTGCCTTCGGGAACTCTGAGACAGGTGCTGCATGGCTGTCGTCAGCTCGTGTTGTGAAATGTTGGGTTAAGTCCCGCAACGAGCGCAACCCTTATCCTTTGTTGCCAGCGGTTAGGCCGGGAACTCAAAGGAGACTGCCAGTGATAAACTGGAGGAAGGTGGGGATGACGTCAAGTCATCATGGCCCTTACGAGTAGGGCTACACACGTGCTACAATGGCGCATACAAAGAGAAGCGACCTCGCGAGAGCAAGCGGACCTCATAAAGTGCGTCGTAGTCCGGATTGGAGTCTGCAACTCGACTCCATGAAGTCGGAATCGCTAGTAATCGTAGATCAGAATGCTACGGTGAATACGTTCCCGGGCCTTGTACACACCGCCCGTCACACCATGGGAGTGGGTTGCAAAAGAAGTAGGTAGCTTAACCTTCGGGAGGGCGCTTACCACTTTGTGATTCATGACTGGGGTGAAGTCGTAACAAGGTAACCGTAGGGGAACCTGCGGTTGGATCACCTCCTTACCTTAAAGAACCTGCCTTTGCAGTGCTCACACAGATTGTCTGATGAAAAAACAGCAGTAAAAATCTCTGCAGGCTTGTAGCTCAGGTGGTTAGAGCGCACCCCTGATAAGGGTGAGGTCGGTGGTTCAAGTCCACTCAGGCCTACCAAACTCCTTTTAAAGGATGAGCGGTACAGAGATTACAAACGATGGGGCTATAGCTCAGCTGGGAGAGCGCCTGCTTTGCACGCAGGAGGTCTGCGGTTCGATCCCGCATAGCTCCACCATCTTTTACTGCGAACACAAGAAAACTTCAGAGTGAACCTGAAAAGGTGCACTGCGAAGTTTTGCTCTTTAAAAATCTGGATCAAGCTGAAAATTGAAACGACACACATGTTATGTGTGTTCGAGTCTCTCAAATTTTCGCAAACCGATGATGAATCGAAAGAAACATCTTCGGGTTGTGAGGTTAAGCGACTAAGCGTACACGGTGGATGCCCTGGCAGTCAGAGGCGATGAAGGACGTGCTAATCTGCGAAAAGCGCCGGCGAGGTGATATGAACCTTTGACCCGGCGATGTCCGAATGGGGAAACCCAGTGTGTTCCGACACACTATCGTTAACTGAATACATAGGTTAACGAGGCGAACCGGGGGAACTGAAACATCTAAGTACCCCGAGGAAAAGAAATCAACCGAGATTCCCCCAGTAGCGGCGAGCGAACGGGGAGCAGCCCGGAGTCTGAATCAGCTTGTGTGTTAGTGGAACGGTCTGGAAAGTCCGACGGTACAGGGTGATAGTCCCGTACACGAAAATGCACAGGTTGTGAACTCGAAGAGTAGGGCGGGACACGTGGTATCCTGTCTGAATATGGGGGGACCATCCTCCAAGGCTAAATACTCCTGACTGACCGATAGTGAACCAGTACCGTGAGGGAAAGGCGAAAAGAACCCCGGCGAGGGGAGTGAAAAAGAACCTGAAACCGTGTACGTACAAGCAGTGGGAGCCTCTTTATGGGGTGACTGCGTACCTTTTGTATAATGGGTCAGCGACTTATATTCTGTAGCAAGGTTAACCGAATAGGGGAGCCGAAGGGAAACCGAGTCTTAACTGGGCGTTAAGTTGCAGGGTATAGACCCGAAACCCGGTGATCTAGCCATGGGCAGGTTGAAGGTTGGGTAACACTAACTGGAGGACCGAACCGACTAATGTTGAAAAATTAGCGGATGACCTGTGGCTGGGGGTGAAAGGCCAATCAAACCGGGAGATAGCTGGTTCTCCCCGAAAGCTATTTAGGTAGCGCCTCGTGAACTCATCTTCGGGGGTAGAGCACTGTTTCGGCTAGGGGGCCATCCCGGCTTACCAACCCGATGCAAACTACGAATACCGAAGAATGTTATCACGGGAGACACACGGCGGGTGCTAACGTCCGTCGTGAAGAGGGAAACAACCCAGACCGCCAGCTAAGGTCCCAAAGTCATGGTTAAGTGGGAAACGATGTGGGAAGGCACAGACAGCCAGGATGTTGGCTTAGAAGCAGCCATCATTTAAAGAAAGCGTAATAGCTCACTGGTCGAGTCGGCCTGCGCGGAAGATGTAACGGGGCTAAACCATGCACCGAAGCTGCGGCAGCGACACTATGTGTTGTTGGGTAGGGGAGCGTTCTGTAAGCCGTTGAAGGTGGCCTGTGAGGGTTGCTGGAGGTATCAGAAGTGCGAATGCTGACATAAGTAACGATAAAGCGGGTGAAAAGCCCGCTCGCCGGAAGACCAAGGGTTCCTGTCCAACGTTAATCGGGGCAGGGTGAGTCGACCCCTAAGGCGAGGCCGAAAGGCGTAGTCGATGGGAAACAGGTTAATATTCCTGTACTTGGTGTTACTGCGAAGGGGGGACGGAGAAGGCTATGTTAGCCGGGCGACGGTTGTCCCGGTTTAAGCATGTAGGCGGAGGTTCCAGGTAAATCCGGTACCTTTTAACGCTGAGGTGTGATGACGAGGCACTACGGTGCTGAAGTAACAAATGCCCTGCTTCCAGGAAAAGCCTCTAAGCATCAGGTAACACGAAATCGTACCCCAAACCGACACAGGTGGTCAGGTAGAGAATACCAAGGCGCTTGAGAGAACTCGGGTGAAGGAACTAGGCAAAATGGTGCCGTAACTTCGGGAGAAGGCACGCTGATATGTAGGTGAAGCCCCTGCGGGTGGAGCTGAAATCAGTCGAAGATACCAGCTGGCTGCAACTGTTTATTAAAAACACAGCACTGTGCAAACACGAAAGTGGACGTATACGGTGTGACGCCTGCCCGGTGCCGGAAGGTTAATTGATGGGGTTAGCGGTAACGCGAAGCTCTTGATCGAAGCCCCGGTAAACGGCGGCCGTAACTATAACGGTCCTAAGGTAGCGAAATTCCTTGTCGGGTAAGTTCCGACCTGCACGAATGGCGTAATGATGGCCAGGCTGTCTCCACCCGAGACTCAGTGAAATTGAACTCGCTGTGAAGATGCAGTGTACCCGCGGCAAGACGGAAAGACCCCGTGAACCTTTACTATAGCTTGACACTGAACACTGGTCCTTGATGTGTAGGATAGGTGGGAGGCTTTGAAGCGTGGACGCCAGTCTGCGTGGAGCCGACCTTGAAATACCACCCTTTAATGGCTGGTGTTCTAACGTAGACCCGTAATCCGGGTTGCGGACAGTGTCTGGTGGGTAGTTTGACTGGGGCGGTCTCCTCCCAAAGAGTAACGGAGGAGCACGAAGGTTAGCTAATCCTGGTCGGACATCAGGAGGTTAGTGCAATGGCATAAGCTAGCTTGACTGCGAGAGTGACGGCTCGAGCAGGTGCGAAAGCAGGTCATAGTGATCCGGTGGTTCTGAATGGAAGGGCCATCGCTCAACGGATAAAAGGTACTCCGGGGATAACAGGCTGATACCGCCCAAGAGTTCATATCGACGGCGGTGTTTGGCACCTCGATGTCGGCTCATCACATCCTGGGGCTGAAGTAGGTCCCAAGGGTATGGCTGTTCGCCATTTAAAGTGGTACGCGAGCTGGGTTTAGAACGTCGTGAGACAGTTCGGTCCCTATCTGCCGTGGGCGCTGGAGAATTGAGGGGGGCTGCTCCTAGTACGAGAGGACCGGAGTGGACGCATCACTGGTGTTCGGGTTGTCATGCCAATGGCACTGCCCGGTAGCTAAATGCGGAAGAGATAAGTGCTGAAAGCATCTAAGCACGAAACTTGCCCCGAGATGAGTTCTCCCTGAGACTTTAAGTCTCCTGAAGGAACGTTGAAGACGACGACGTTGATAGGTCGGGTGTGTAAGCGCAGCGATGCGTTGAGCTAACCGATACTAATGAACCGTGAGGCTTAACCTTACAACGCCGAAGCTGTTTTGGCGGTGAGAGACGATTTTCAGCCTGATACAGATAACAGAATTTGCCTGGCGGCTTTAGCGCGGTGGTCCCACCTGACCCCATGCCGAACTCAGAAGTGAAACGCCGTAGCGCCGATGGTAGTGTGGGGTCTCCCCATGTGAGAGTAGGGAACTGCCAGGCATCAAATAAGTGAAAAGGCCATCCGTAAGGATGGCCTTTTTGCGTTTCAGCGCTATACAAACTAATCCCCCAACGCCCTGCTTATACGGTAAACTACCTGCGTTTTTGCATCAGGATAGCGTTTATGAACCACTCCCTTAAGCCCTGGAATACCTTTGGTATTCAACGCAATGCTAATCACATTGTCCGTGCCGATACTGCACAGCAGTTGCTGAATGCATGGCAAAGCGCAACCGAAAAAAACGAACCCGTACTGATTCTGGGCGAAGGAAGTAATGTCCTGTTTCTCGACGATTTTGCGGGAACAGTGATCGTTAACCGCATCATGGGAATTGATGTGGAAGAGCGCGCCGATAGCTGGCACTTGCACGTGGGGGCCGGAGAAAACTGGCATCACCTGGTGCAATTTACCTTGGAAAAAGGGATGCCTGGCCTGGAAAACCTTGCGCTTATTCCGGGCTGCGCGGGATCATCACCGATTCAAAACATCGGTGCCTATGGCATCGAGCTGAAACATGTCTGTGAATACGTCGACTGCATCGAACTGGCGACTGGAACGGCTAAGCGTTTAACCGCAGAACAGTGCCGTTTTGGCTACCGTGACAGTATCTTCAAACATGAATATCAGGATCGCTACGTGATTGTCGCCGTGGGCCTGCGCCTGTCGAAGAACTGGCAGCCCGTACTGACCTACGGTGATTTAACGCGTCTCGATCCGGCTACCGCCACCCCCCGCGATGTGTTTGACTCGGTTTGTCATATGCGCATGACCAAGCTTCCCGACCCGAAAGTAAATGGAAATGCCGGAAGTTTCTTCAAAAACCCGGTGATCGACAGCGAAAAGGCAAAGGTCTTCCTTGAAGGATGGCCCGCAGCACCACATTACCCTCAGGCAGATGGCAGCGTGAAGCTGGCTGCGGGATGGCTTATCGATCAATGCCAGCTTAAAGGCACTTCAGTCGGAGGCGCTGCCGTTCATCAGCAGCAGGCTCTGGTACTGATCAATCAACATGATGCGAGCAGTGATGACGTGGTCAAACTGGCTCATTATGTTCGTGAACGTGTGGGTGAAAAGTTTAACGTCTGGCTGGAGCCAGAAGTCCGCTTCATTGGCCGCACAGGTGAAGTGAATGCCGTGGAGACCATCGCGTGAAAGACAATACCATCCCGTTAACCCTAATTAGCATCCTTGCGGATGGGGAGTTTCATTCTGGCGAGCAGCTGGGTGAGCAGCTGGGCATGAGCCGTGCAGGCATTAATAAGCATATCCAGACCCTCCGCGACTGGGGTGTCGATGTCTTTACCGTTCCTGGAAAAGGGTACAGCCTGCCGGAACCCATTCAATTGCTGAATGAAGACGTGATTCGTAGCCAGATTGGGCACGGCAATGTTGCGGTGCTGCCGGTGATTGACTCAACGAACCAGTATCTTCTGGATCGTCTGCCTGAACTGAAATCCGGCGATGCCTGCGTTGCAGAGTATCAGCAGGCCGGGCGTGGTCGCCGAGGGCGAAAATGGTTCTCGCCCTTCGGTGCCAACCTTTACCTGTCCATGTACTGGCGACTCGATCAGGGCCCTGCCGCAGCGATTGGCCTGAGTCTGGTCATCGGGATTGTCATGGCAGAGGTGCTACACGATCTGGGCGCCGATCGGGTGCGTGTTAAATGGCCTAACGATCTTTACCTGAACGATCGTAAACTTGCCGGTATTCTGGTCGAACTGACGGGAAAAACGGGCGATGCGGCGCAAATCGTGATTGGCGCGGGCCTCAATATGGTGATGCGTAACGTACAAAACGATGTGGTCAACCAGGCCTGGACGAATCTCCAGGAGGCGGGGATCGTCATCGATCGTAACATCCTTGCCGTGCGTATGATTAAAGAGTTGCGCAGTTCACTGACGCTTTTTGAACAGGAAGGACTCGCAACGTTCCTGTCTCGTTGGGAAAAACTGGACAACTTTATCAATCGCCCGGTGAAATTACTGATTGGTGATAAAGAGATCTACGGCATTTCCCGCGGGATTGACGCTCAGGGCGCGTTGCTCCTGGAACAGGATGGCGTGATCAAGCCCTGGATGGGCGGTGAAATTTCACTGCGAAGTGCCGAATAACCGAATGGGGTGAATGATGCGAAAACCCGTTTGCGCGACCCTGGCTGTGATGATGAGCTTGCTGTTCTCTCCTCTCTCGCAGGCGGGTCAGGCCTGGGAGAGTTACAAGGCGCGCTTTTTCAAACCGGAAGGTCGCATTGTTGATACCGGCAACGGTGACGTTTCGCATACGGAAGGTCAGGGTTTCGCCATGTTAATGGCGGTGGCTAACGACGATAAAGCCACGTTCGATAAGCTCTGGCAATGGACCAACAGGACGCTAAAGAACAACGAAAATGGTCTGTTTTACTGGCGTTATAACCCCGCTGAGTCTAATCCGGTCGCTGATAAAAACAACGCCACAGATGGTGATGTCCTGATTGCATGGGCGTTGTTAAAAGCCGATGCGCGCTGGCATGACAAACGCTACAGCGCCGCATCGGATGCGATTACGAAAGCATTGATTGACCACAACGTAATCCGCTATGCGGGTTACCGCGTGATGCTGCCCGGCGTACAGGGATTTAAGCTTGAGGATGAAGTGGTCCTTAATCCTTCCTATTTTGTGTTTCCGGCCTGGCAGGCCTTTGCCGGACGCAGTCATTTGCCGGTCTGGCGTGAATTGATAAAGGACGGGAAACGTCTGCTGGGAAAAATGGGATCGGGTAAAGCGAATCTACCGACAGACTGGGTTTCGCTGGCATCCGCGGGCAAGCTGACGCCGGCCAAAGGCTGGCCACCGCGAATGAGCTACGATGCGATTCGTATTCCGCTGTACATAGCCTGGTCTGATAAACAAAGCCCGCTGCTGACGCCCTGGAAAGCCTGGTTTGGTCAGTTCCCACGGGAACATACACCCGCCTGGGTTAACGTCACGACCAATGAATACGCGCCCTATATGATGGAAGGCGGTCTGCTGGCGGTCAGGGATTTAACGATGGGTCAGCCATCCGGCGAACCGGAAATCACCTCTAAAGACGACTACTATTCGGCAAGTCTGAAAATGCTGGTATGGATTTCAGCGCAATAATAACGCACTGACAATCCCCTCTCCCTACAGGGGAGAGGGGTAAATCCTTTATTGCGGATACGGTACCCAATCTCCGCCGTTCAGACGAACGTACGGTTTGTTCTGGTACTGAATCACAACAGCATTCGCGTTTTCGGAGACCTCTGCCGTTTGCGGCAGGTTGCTGGTGAGCTGATTCCAGTTCACGCTATCTTCCACAAACAGCTTCCCGTCCACGGCACGGGCAACCAGTTCTGAAATTGCCAGATAGCTGGTTGGCTGTGTAATCTCAATCGGCGCGCCCTGGTGCGGAGCCTTCATACCAAAGAATTTAATGCCCGCAGGCACGTTGGTAATGGACGGGCTTGGAATATCACGCAGACCTGACACCTGCATTCTGTCGCCTTTCAGCGCGCCGCCGTGTTCAGGCACGACAACCACCATCACTTTACGGCCTGATTTTTCCAGCTCAGTGAAGAACGCATCCAGCTCGTCGAAGAATTTCTGCGCACGCACTTTATAATCTGCCGTTTTGCTCACGCCCGGGAAGTGGTTACCGTCGTGAAGCGGCAGGGTGTTAAAGAACGTCGCACTGCGCGGGTTGCTGTCTTTTTCGATGGTTTGCAGCCAGCGCTGCAGTACGGCTGTATCGTCGTAAACAGGGGAACCGTCGAAGCCGAGCAGAGTAACGGGAAGCCCGGTTTGATCCATCAGCGGCGCCTGCATGCCACCCTGTTCACGCACCTCTTTCAGGAAGTTACCGAACTGGCCGTTATGTCCCAGCATCAGATGCTGCGTAAAGCCCAACTTCGCGAGGTTATCGAACAGATAACACTGATTCCCTGCCGGCTGGTACAGGTTTTTATGCGATGTCTGACCGCAGCTTGCACGCAGAAGGCGAATCGCTGCCGGGCCGCTGTATGAGGTGGCAGAGTTGAAATCTTTAAACTGGATATCGAAATGAGACCACAGTGGGTGAGACATTAATCCGGCTGCATCCACATCGGCCCAGGAGAGGAAGCAGATGTTAATCACCAGCAGCTCAAACGGTTGAGCATCTGCCGGCAGTGCATCCGGGAATTTCGTCTGTCGCTTATCTTCTGCGGTATAGAAGCTGGAAAGCCACGCATTGAGGTTGGTGGAGGTCGGCGGTGCGGTCTGGGTTGGAATATCACCTACCACAGGCGTATCGCCTGCCGTGGTAACAGTAGCCGCTGCGCTTCCACCCGTGGTGGTCACCGTGGTGGTTGGTTGACCGGCAGGCCACAGGGAGAAGTCCGGCCCTGCCAGCGTCAGCACGTTAAGCCAGATCATAATGGCGACGACAAACACCGTGACGCGGATCCACTGCGACAGGAACAGCCAGGTCACCAACAGGACAAAGATGGCGCCAATCATCTGCCAGTTAATAAAGCGCTCCACCAGATCAAGCATGTAGTCTGCACTGAAGCCCGCGACCTGTGACCCCTGGCTCATTATGCTGTCCGGACCCGGTAGCCAGGTATCGTGCCAGAACAGCGCAAAGCCGACGGGGATGGCTACCCAGTGACGTAAACGATGCAGCCTGATATTCGGCAACGGCATCAGCAGGAAGGCCATAAAGACCAGGTTAAGCAGGGGATGGAAATTCAGATAGCCTGCCCAGAGCAAACCAAACTTCACCAGAAAGTAAAAGTTCCAGCCGGAAAGGCCGCGCCAGTATTGCCAGAGCGGCGAGGGTGACGAAGCGGTATAGGTAGAATTAGTCATGTTTTCGGTCTGCCTTGACGTGTGATGCCCGTGTCAGTGTTCCGGCTGGTTTTACATAGCGAGGTTTTATAAACATCACTCTGGCCGTATCACGGATACGACGTATGGAATGGCGCGCATAGTAGCCAAGCGGGAAAAAGATCAGCGCACAGAATACGACCAGTTGAATAATATCGCTGATATTCATGATGGTACGTTCTCCCCATTCTCGGTTAATAAGCGATGGGGTTCCGGAACCCGACGCCAGACATGGCCGTCATGTCTGGCATTGAGAATCGGTTTTGCATCGCTGGTGATCACCAGCGGTTTAACCCATTGTTCAGGCTGAAGTGCGCGCATCTGCACCAGCTCCGCGCTGATAGCATTATCTTCGAACCAGATCATACGGTTTGAGAAAATATCCCCGGTAGGCAGGGGAAAGATGTGGTTAAGCGCGGCATCAAGATCGTTCACCCGGCAGAAGGACAAAAATAGCACCAGGCGATTGTCGCCAATGGTCATGATGTCCCCTGTACGATTCGGACGACATAAGGTGAGAGCCTGTTCAACGCGGATACCCGGAACAGGACGCAGGGCAACCATCACCCCTTTCCCGTCCGCAGGAAGTAGCGTGTTGCTCATCATATTGCCGACGGCGTCGCAGAAGTTATCCCATTTCTGGTATCCGCGCAGCTTCATCGGCTGCGTCATGGAGAGCAAGGTGGAAATGTCTTCCGGCACATGGCGGCTGAACTGCTGTCCCTGAACGCTTTCGATTAGCGTCAGGCAGCGTGACAGCGGCGCATTCCATGGAACAACCATATTTGCGCCGCAGCCAAGCAGCAGACGCTCATCTGTGGCGCGCAGGCTGGTATTGTTTTCCCGCACCACAATTTTTAATGCGCTGCCGCGCTGGCGACGTAAGGTATGAATTTGTCTCGCCAGCGTCTCAATCTGGTTATTTTGCATCAACGAGAAAACAAGGGTTGCCGCCTGGGTTGTACGAGCTTCATGAAAAAGCGCTTCGTTAGACTCAAACAGCGACCAGTTTTCCGACAGCGCGGGCGCGCCCTCTAAAACCGCAATATGGCTCAGGATGCGTTTTTCATCACTGCGCGGCTGCACAACCGTTTCTTCCTGCTGTGCCAGGTGCCATTTCCCCTCACTCTGTTTCAGGGTCAGCTGTTGCCTGGCGCTCACGCCTTTTTCATTACACCAGAAAGCAATATCGTAGAGATAGCTGCCTACCTGGTCACGCAGACTGGCCAGACCGAACAGGGAGCGATATTCACCCATTAAAAGTGAAAACAACTTGTCATTATTACTGCCGGGATTGACGACCAATAGCGTGCAATTTTGAAATTTTGCCCATTTATTGATTTTTTCCAGCCACGGCAGCAGTTTTTCAGCAGGGATATTTTGCAGGACGTTATTTGCGCATTTAAGAATCACTAAATAGTGATCCGGATCAATGGAGCACTGAACGTCGCGGGACAAAAAGTATAGACTATCCACTTCTGCTGACATGGAAAATAAGCGCACGGTTTGCGGTCCGCCGTCACTTTCCAGCGTGATAATTTTCTTCGGCTCTTCGCCCATGCTAATGACAGCCACGCGGGAATCCTTATCCTGGGCGGCAATTGTCTGGTTTACCAGACTGATGGCATCTTCATTACGGTCGGTATTAATCCACCAGACTCCACCGACTGGCATGTGGCTCAATTCGTCCCATAATGACTGGATGCCAATAGAAAATATGGAGTCCACGGTGTCCCTCTTTTCGTCTAATTTATCTGTATCTCAGTTTACTAGCGAAAGCGTAGAAATAAACCTAACATTGAAATTAAAGAACATCAGATTTAGCATGTAAATGAAATTTGTCAGGGCAGGACGCCCCGCAACTTCTGAGCGTGCGATTTTCCTCAAAGGGATGGCAGAAAAATGGATAATAACGAACCCGGAACCCCAGTCGACTCGACCCTGGGCTATACATTCCAAAACGATTTTCTGGCGCTGACGCAGGCCTTTTCTTTACCTGAAATAGATTACACAGATATTTCCCAGCGGGAACAGTTGGCCGCGGCTATTAAACGCTGGCCATTATTAGCTGAATTCGCCCATCAACAATAAGGGAGCCATTGATGGCCATACTCGGATTACAGGGTGTCCGTGGCGGTGTGGGTACCACATCCGTTACCGCGGCGCTGGCGTGGTCATTACAGCTTTTAGGTGAATCGGTGTTGGTGATTGACGCCTGCGCCGATAATTTGCTGCGTATGTCGTTCAACGTCGACTTCACTCGTGAAGCGGGTTGGGCACGCGCGTTGCTTGATGATAAAGACTGGCGGGATGCAGGGCTGCGCTATACCTCTCAACTTGATTTACTGCCTTTTGGTCAGCTCACCACCACCGAACGTGAGAATGAAGCCGCTTATCAGCGGTTGTTTTCGCAGTTCACGCTTGCATTGCAAAGTCTGAAAGAAAAAGGCCACTACCAGTGGATCCTGGTGGATCTGCCGCACGGCGCCGGGACGTTAACCCGGCAGCTTATCGCGCAGTGCGATCATGTTCTCTCCATCGTCAACGTGGATGCAAATTGCCATATTCGTCTGCATCAACAAGGGCTGCCGCAAAATGCGCACCTCCTGATTAATGACTTACGCATCGGGAGCCAGATCCAGGACGATCTCTACCAGGTCTGGCTACAGAGTCAGCGTCGCCTGCTACCCATTGTGATTCACCGGGATGAAGGAATGGCAGAATCCCTGGCCTCCAAGCAGCCGCTCGGCGAGTACCGCAGCGATTCCCTGGCGGCAGAAGAGATCCTCACGCTGGCTAACTGGTGTCTGCTGAACTTCGCCAACGCGGCGGAGCCGGCAGGGAGTTCGATATGAGTCGACTCGCCAGTTGGTTCCTTATCCCGCCGGTTAATGCGCGTCTGAGCGAACGCTACCGACATTTTCGTCGGCATGGTGCGTCGGCATTCAGTGCCGCGCTTGGCTGTTTCTGGATGATTATGGCCTGGATGTTCATTCCGCTTGAACATCCGCGCTGGCAGCGCATACGTGCGCACCATAATGAATTATATCCACACATTAACCCTGACCGGCCGCGGCCTTTGGATCCGGCGCGTTATCTCATTCAGGCCGTCTGGCTGGTCGTCACCTCGTCACAGCGAGAACGCCAGACGCCGCACTGGCGCAGTTTCTCCCGCGTTCAACAGCTGCGCGAGCGCTATCACCAGTGGCTGGATAAATTGCCTGACAGCGTGACCGACAAAACCAGCCATCTGGATAACCAAAAAGAGCTCGGGCACCTCCACCCGGGCCTGCGGCGTTTTATCCTCGGCGTGATTGTCGTGTTCTCACTGATTCTGGCGCTGGTCTGTATTACGCAACCCTTCAATCCCCTGGCGCAGTTCACCTTCCTGATCCTGCTGTGGGGCGTGGCGTTGCTGGTGCGTCGTATTCCGGGCCGCTTCTCGGCGCTGATGCTGATTGTGCTGTCGCTGACCGTTTCCTGCCGCTATATCTGGTGGCGTTATACCTCAACGCTGAACTGGGACGACCCGGTGAGTCTGGTCTGCGGTCTGATTCTGCTGTTTGCCGAAACCTATGCCTGGATTGTGCTGGTGTTGGGGTATTTCCAGGTCATCTGGCCGCTCAATCGCCAGCCCGTGCCGCTGCCGAAGGACACCACGACGTGGCCGACTGTCGATCTCTTCGTCCCAACCTACAATGAAGACCTGAGCGTGGTGAAAAACACCATTTATGCTGCGCTCGGCATCGACTGGCCGAAAGATAAACTCAAGGTCTGGATCCTGGATGACGGCAACCGCCCAGCGTTCCGCCAGTTCGCGGAAGAGGTCGGCGTCGAATACATCGCCCGTCCGACGCACGAACATGCTAAAGCCGGTAACATCAATAACGCGCTGAAGTATGCCACCGGGGAGTTTGTCTCGATCTTTGACTGCGACCACGTACCTACGCGATCGTTCCTGCAGATGACCATGGGCTGGTTCCTGAAAGAGAAAGAGCTGGCAATGATGCAGACGCCGCACCACTTCTTCTCGCCGGACCCGTTTGAACGCAACCTTGGCCGTTTCCGTAAGACCCCGAACGAAGGCACGCTGTTCTATGGTCTGGTGCAGGATGGTAACGACATGTGGGACGCCACGTTCTTCTGCGGCTCCTGTGCGGTTATCCGCCGTAAACCGCTGGATGAAATTGGCGGTATTGCCGTCGAAACGGTGACTGAAGATGCGCACACCTCGTTGCGTCTGCACCGTCGGGGTTATACCTCGGCCTATATGCGTATTCCTCAGGCCGCCGGTCTGGCGACGGAATCGCTCTCGGCGCACATTGGTCAGCGTATTCGCTGGGCGCGCGGCATGGTGCAGATTTTCCGTCTCGATAATCCACTGATAGGGAAAGGGCTCAAGCTGGCGCAGCGTCTCTGCTACGTCAACGCGATGTTCCACTTCTTATCCGGCATCCCGCGGCTGATCTTCCTGACCGCACCGCTGGCGTTTCTGCTCCTTCACGCCTATATCATCTACGCCCCGGCGCTGATGATTGCGCTGTTTGTTCTGCCGCACATGATCCACGCGAGCCTGACGAACTCGAAGATTCAGGGTAAATATCGCCATTCCTTCTGGAGTGAAATCTACGAAACGGTGCTGGCCTGGTACATTGCGCCGCCAACGATGGTGGCGCTGATCAACCCGCATAAAGGGAAATTCAACGTCACCGCGAAGGGGGGGCTGGTGGAAGAGGAGTACGTCGACTGGGTGATCTCCCGTCCGTATATCTTCCTGGTGTTGCTGAACATCGTTGGCGTCATCGCCGGTATCTGGCGTTACTTCTACGGCCCTGAAAATGAAATCCTGACCGTCTTTGTGAGTATGGCCTGGGTCTTCTACAACCTGATTATTCTTGGCGGCGCGGTGGCGGTGTCGGTGGAGAGTAAACAGGTTCGTCGCGCGCATCGCGTTGAAATCTGCATGCCCGCGGCGATTGCCCGTGAAGATGGTCACCTCTTCTCCTGTACCGTGCACGACTTCTCTGACGGTGGTCTGGGGATCAAAATCAACGGCCAGGCGAAAGTGCTGGAAGGGCAAAAAGTTAACTTGCTGCTTAAGCGCGGCCAGCAGGAGTATGTCTTCCCGACGCAGGTAGCGCGTGTGGCGGGCAATGAAGTCGGTCTGCAACTGATGCCGTTGACCAAAAAGCAACACATTGATTTTGTGCAGTGTACGTTTGCCCGTGCGGATACATGGGCTCTCTGGCAGGACAGCTTCCCGGAAGATAAACCTCTGGAAAGCCTGCTGGATATTCTGAAGCTGGGGTTCCGTGGCTATCGTCACCTTGCAGAATTTGCCCCGTCGTCGGTGAAATTAATTTTCCGGTCACTTACTTCGCTGGTTTCCTGGGTCGTATCGTTCATTCCTCGTCGTCCTGAGCGGGATGAGGCGAAGCAGGCGGACCCGGTTATGGCTCAACAATGATGATAACGCGATGAAAACAAAACTTTCCTGGTTATGTGCAGTGGCAATGGGGATGAGTGCGCTCCCCGCAACAATGGCTAACACAGAGCCTGATAACGCAGCGGCAACGCCTGCGCCAACAGTGCCTGTGGTCGCGCAGGCAACCGATCCGGTTATTACTGCCGCGCCCGGTCAAACAGAAAATGTCATTCCGAACCAGCCAACGGAGGGGAACACTCTACCCGCCGAGAACCCGGTTATCGGACAGGTGATGCCGGGTGTTCGGGGGGCGAATGCGCCCGTTGTCGCGGAAAATGCCCCGTCACGCGACGTCAAGCTGACCTTCGCGCAAATCGCGCCGCCGCCGGGCAGCATGGTGTTGCGCGGCATCAATCCTAATGGCGGCATTGAATTTGGCATGCGCAGCGATGAAGTCGTCTCGAATGCCGTGCTGAACCTTGAATATACCCCGTCGCCGTCCCTGCTGCCGACCCAGTCTCAGTTGAAGGTTTACCTGAACGATGAGCTGATGGACGTACTGCCGGTTACCAAAGAACAACTGGGTAAGAAAACGCAGGCGCAGGTGCCGATTAACCCGCTGTTCATTACCGACTTTAACCGCATTCGTCTGGAGTTTGTGGGTCACTACCGCGATGTCTGTGAAAACCCGGCCAGCAACACGCTGTGGATGGACATCGGGCGTAACTCCTCGCTGCAGATGACCTATCAGTCCCTGGCGCTGAAGAACGATCTCTCCGCCTTCCCGGTGCCGTTCTTCGATCCTCGTGATAACCGTCCGCTCACGCTGCCGATGGTGTTTGCGTCGTCCCCGGACGTAACCGAGCAGCTGGCGGCCACCATTGTGGCTTCCTGGTTTGGTTCGCGTTCCGGCTGGCGCGGTCAGAATTTCCCGGTGATGTATGACAAAATGCCGGACAGAAACGCGATTGTATTTGCCACCAACGCGAAACGTCCTGCCTTCCTGCGCGATCATCCTGAAGTCAAAGCGCCAACCATTGAGATGGTCAGCCACCCGGATAACCCGTACGTGAAGCTGCTGGTGGTCTTTGGTCGTGACGATAAAGATCTGGTCCAGGCGGCAAAAGCGATTGCCCAGGGCAACGTTCTTTTCCGCGGCAACAGCGTCGTGGTGGACGAGGTCAAGCCGCTGCTGGCGCGTAAACCTTATGATGCGCCAAACTGGGTGCGTACCGACCGTGTCGTGACGTTTGGTGAGCTGAAAACCTATGAAGAGCAGCTGCAGGCGTCCGGGCTTGAACCCTCGCCAATTAGCCTGTCACTGAACCTGCCGCCGGATCTGTACCTGCTGCGTACCAACGGCATCGATATCAATCTTAACTACCGTTATACCGCGCCGGCGACGAAAGACAGCTCGCGCATGGATATCAGCCTGAACAACCAGTTCCTGCAATCGTTCAGCCTGCAAAGTACCCAGGACACTAACCGACTGATGCTTCGCCTGCCGGTGCTGCAGGGGCTGCTGGACGGTAAAACGGATGTCTCCATTCCGGCACTGAAGCTTGGGGCAATCAACCAGCTGCGTTTTGACTTCCAGTACATGAACCCGATGCCTGGCGGTTCGGTGGATAACTGCATCACCTTCCAGCAGGTTCAGAACCACGTTGTCATCGGCGATGAGTCGACCATCGACTTCTCGAAGTACTATCACTTCCTGGCGATGCCGGATCTGCGCGCCTTTGCTAACGCAGGCTTCCCGTTCAGCCGCATGGCCGATCTCTCTGAGTCCATCGTTGTGATGCCAAAAGCGCCAAACGAAGGTCAGGTGACAACCCTGCTTGATACCATAGCAACCGTTGGGGCCCAGACGGGATTGCCGGCAATTAACGTCACGTTGACGGACGATGGCAGCCAGATCCAGAACAAAGACGCTGACATCATGGTCATCGGTACGATTCCGGATAAGCTGAAGGATGATAAGCGTATCGATCTGCTGGTGAAAGCCACGGAGTCCTGGGTTAACACCCCGCTGCGCCAGACCGATTTCCCGAGCATCATGCCGGATGCGAACGATCGCCAGGCCAGCGCGCAGACGGCCGTCACCTCTCAGGGGGCGATGGCTGCGGTAGTGGGCTTCCAGTCACCTTATAACGATCAGCGTAGCGTGGTGGCGCTTCTGGCGGACAGCCCGCGTGGCTATGAACTGCTGAATACGGCGATGAACGACAGTGGTAAACGTGCCGCGATGTTTGGCTCTGTGTCGGTGATCCGTGAGTCTGGCGTCAACAGCCTGCGCGTGGGTGATGTGTACTACGTCGGCCATCTGCCGTGGTTCGAACGCCTGTGGTATGCGCTGTCTAACCATCCGGTTCTGCTCGCCATCCTGGCCGCGGTCAGCGTGGTCTTGCTGGCATGGGTGCTGTGGCGTCTGCTGCGTATCATCAGCCGTCGTCGCCTCAACCCGGATGAGTAAGATGTGATGAAAGCCTTTCGCTGGTGTGCAGTAGCAGCGTTGATGCTGGCGGCGCTTCCTCTTCGCGCCGCCTGTACCTGGCCTGCCTGGGAGCAGTTCAAAAAGGATTACATCAGCGAGGGCGGGCGCGTCATTGATCCCAGTGACACGCGCAAAATTACGACGTCGGAAGGGCAAAGCTATGCGTTGTTCTTTGCTCTGGCCGCCAACGATCGCCGCGCGTTTGAGCAAATACTGACATGGACGCGCGATAACCTTGCCGGCGGCAATCTCAACGACCATCTCCCTGCCTGGCTCTGGGGGCAGAAAGACAAAGAAAACTGGGCGGTGATTGATACCAACTCCGCCTCAGATGCCGATGTCTGGATCGCCTGGTCACTGCTTGAAGCGGGCCGGTTATGGAAACATCCGGACTACACCCGCACGGGTAAGGCGCTGTTGAAACGCATTGCCGGTGAGGAAGTGGTGAAAGTACCAGGGCTCGGCGCCATGCTGCTTCCGGGTAAAGTCGGTTTTGCTGATGAAAACGCCTGGCGCTTTAACCCCAGCTATCTTCCTCCGCAGTTAGCAAGCTATTTCACCCGCTTTGGTGCCCCGTGGACCACGCTTCGTGAAACGAATCTGCGACTGCTGCTGGAAAGCGCGCCAAAGGGGTTCTCGCCGGACTGGGTGCAGTATCAGAAAAACAGAGGCTGGCAGTTAAAGCAGGATAAAGCGCTGGTAGGGGGCTATGACGCCATTCGTGTCTATCTTTGGGTGGGCATGATGAGTGATAAAGACCCTCAGAAAGCCCGGTTGCTGACGCGCTTCCAGCCGATGGCGGCAAAAACAATGAAACAGGGCGTGCCGCCGGAAAAAGTGGACGTGGCGACGGGTAAACGCACCGGCAATGGTCCGGTCGGGTTCTCTGCCGCCATGCTGCCGTTTTTACAACAGCACGATGCTCAGGCGGTTCAGCGCCAGCGCGTTGCAGACCATTTTCCCGATAACAACGCCTATTACAGCTATGTACTGACTCTCTTTGGTCAGGGATGGGATCAGCATCGTTTTCGCTTCACCGCTAAAGGTGACTTAATACCGGATTGGGGCCAGGAATGCGCAAGTTCACAGTAAATTTACTCACTTTATCGCTTGGGCTGGCACTGATGCCGCTGGCGCAGGCCGTTAACTCTCCGCAGCAGAAACAGCTGCTGGAGCAGGTTCGGCTGGGCGAGTCGACACAGCGTGAGGATTTGGTTCGTCAGTCGCTCTATCGTCTTGAACTGATTGATCCGAACAACCCTGATGTTATTGCCGCCCGTTTTCGTTACCTGCTGCGCCAGGGCGATACCGCCGGTGCGCAAAAAGAGCTGGATCGCCTGAAAGGGATCGCTCCAGGCTCCAGCGCGTATCAGTCCTCACGCAATACGATGCTGCTTTCCACCCCGGATGGCCGACAGCAGTTACAGCAGGCGCGCTTGCTCGCCACGACAGGGCACACTCAGGAGGCGATTGCCGCCTATGACAAGCTCTTTGACGGCAACCCGCCGGGTGGCGACGTGGCGACGGAATACTGGAATGTGGTGGCGAAAGATCCTGCCCGCCGCAATGCGGCCATTAACCAGCTGAAAAAAATTAACAGCAGCAGCCCCGGTAATACGCAGCTGCAGACGACGCTTTCCCAGCTCCTGTTCCAGAGCGGGCGCCGCGATGAGGGCTTTGCGGTCCTGCGGGAGATGGCTAAATCGACCGGCGGCCGCAGCCAGGCGTCTGACATGTGGTATGAGCAGATCAAAGACCAGCCTGCCAGCAGCGCCAGCGTTAGCGCGTTGCAAAAATACCTGAGCGTTTTCAGCGACGGCGATAGCGTCGCGGCGGCGCGTGCCCAGCTTGAAGCGCAGCAAAAACAGCTCGCAGACCCGGCCTTCCGGGCGAAAGCGGAAGGTCTGGCGGCAGTGGATGCCGGGCAGGGGAGTAAGGCGGTTGCGGAGCTGCAAAAAGCCGTCAGCGCCAACCATGCTGACAGTGAAGCGGTGGGTGCCCTGGGACAGGCTTATTCCCAGAAAGGCGATCGTGCCCGCGCGGTGGCGCAGTTCGAAAAGGCCATAGCCCTCGACCCGCAGAGCGATAACCGGGGTAAATGGGACAGTTTGCTGAAGGTCAACCGCTACTGGCTGCTGATCCAGCAGGGCGATGCGGCGCTCAAGGCGAATAACCCGTCACAGGCGGAACGTTACTATCAGCAGGCACGTAACATCGACAATACCGACAGTTACGCGGTGCTGGGCCTGGGTGATGCCGCGGCGGCACGAAAAGATAACGATGCGGCAGAGCGTTATTATCGTCAGGCGTTGCGTATGGACAGCGGTAACAGCAATGCGGTTCGCGGCCTGGCCAATATTTACCGCGCACAGTCACCGGAGAAAGCCTCGCAGTTTATCCAGTCGCTTTCTGCCAGCCAGCGCCGGAGCATTGATGATATTGAACGTAGCCTGACTAACGAGCAACTGTCTGCCCAGGCCGAACAGCTGGAGAATCAGGGGAAATACGCCCAGGCAGCAGAAATACAGCGCCGCCGTCTGGCGCTCTCGCCAGGCGACGTCTGGATAACGTATCGTCTCTCGCGCGATCTCTACAGCGCGGGCCAGCGCAGCCAGGCGGACACCCTGATGCGCCAGCTTGCCAGCCAGAAACCGTCTGACCCGGATCAGGTGTATGCCAACGGGCTCTATCTCTCCGGGAACAATCAGGATCGGGCCGCGCTGGCGCATCTGGATACGCTGCCGCGTAGCCAGTGGAATGGCAACATTCAGGAACTGGCCGACCGTCTGCAAAGTAACCAGGTGCTGGAAACCGCCAACCGCCTGCGCGACAGCGGTAAAGAGCAGGAGGCGGAAAACCTTCTGCGTCAGCAGCCGACCTCTACCCGTATCGACTTAACGCTGGCCGACTGGGCGCAGCAGCGTGGCGATTTGGAATCGGCGAAAACGACGTACAACGCCGTCCTGCAGCGTGAGCCGCAGAACGAGGACGCGATCCTCGGTCTGACCGAGATTTATAGCGCGCAAGGTAACAAGGACGCTGCGCGTGCCGAGCTGGCGAAACTGCCTGCCGCGCAAAATGGCGAACCGTTATCCCTCAATATGCAGCGCCGGATCGCGATGGCGCAGGCGGGGCTGGGCGATTCCGCCGCCGCAGAGCAGACCTTCAACAACATCATTCCGCAGGCCAAATCGCAGCCTGCCTCAATGGAAAATGCGCTGGTGTTACGTGATGCCGCGCGCTTCCAGGCGCAGAACGGTCAGCCTCAGCAAGCGCTGGAGACGTATAAAGACGCGATGGTGTCATCAGGCATCACGACGACCCGTCCGGTGGACAACGACAGTTTCACCCGTCTGACGCGTAACGATGAAAAAGATGACTGGCTGAAGCGCGGCGTACGGAGTGACGCCGGTGATTTGTACCGTCAGCAGGATGTTAACGTCACGCTGCAGCACGATTACTGGGGCTCCAGCGGCACGGGCGGCTATTCCGACCTGAAAGCGCACACCACCATGCTGCAGGTGGATGCTCCGCTGTCTGACGGGCGCATGTTCTTCAGAAGCGATCTGGTCAACATGGACGCCGGTTCATTTGATAACAATAATGGGACCTACGATCCTAAATGGGGGACCTGCTACGAAACGCCGTGTAGCGGCAACACCCATCAGAGTGACAGTGGCGCCAGCGTCGCCGTCGGCTGGCAGAATAAAACCTGGTCGATGGATATTGGTACCACCCCGATGGGCTTTGACGTCGTCGACGTGGTGGGCGGCCTGAGCTACAGCAGCGATCTGGGTCCCATCGGTTATACCGTCAATGCCCATCGTCGGCCAATCTCCAGTTCACTGCTGGCCTTCGCCGGGCAGAAAGATACCAATACCGGCACCACCTGGGGCGGCGTACGTGCGACCGGGGGGGGCGTAAGCATCAGCTATGACAAAGGTGAGGCGAACGGCGTCTGGTCAAGCCTGAACGCAGAAACGCTGACGGGTAAAAATGTGGAAGATAACTGGCGCGTCCGCTGGATGACGGGTTACTACTACAAGCTCATTAATAAAAACAACGAGCGCCTGACGGTCGGCGTCTCCAATATGCTCTGGCATTACGACAAAGACCTGAGCGGATATACCCTGGGTCAGGGCGGCTATTACAGCCCGCAGGAGTATGTCTCCTTCGCACTGCCGGTGACCTGGCGTAAACGCACGGAAAATTGGTCCTGGGAGCTGGGCGGCTCTGTCTCCTGGTCACACTCCAAAACCAAAGATGAACTGCGCTACCCAATTCAGAGTCTGATCCCGACCGATGAACCCGGCCGCTATACTGACCGGGGGGCGATGGAAACCGGCAGCAGCAGCTCCGGCACGGGTTATACCGCACGGGCGATTATCGAACGCCGGGTCACGTCCAACTGGTTTGTGGGCATGGGCGTGGATATTCAGGAAGCGAAAGACTATACCCCAAGCCATGCGCTGATTTATGTGCGTTACTCTGCCGCAGGCTGGCAGGGCGATATGGACTTACCGCCGCAGCCGCTCATTCCTTACGCGGACTGGTAATCGGATTTTCCTTAATCCATTTGTAAGTCTCTCTTAATAGCACAGCAATCGGGTATACTCAGGCGCGCCAGGTTTACACCCTGGCGCGCCCTGCGCTTCGAGTTTTGTGGAGAGTCATTTTGCGTGTCAGCCGTTCCTTAACGATCAAACAGATGGCGATGGTGTCTGCCGTCACGATGCTGTTTGTCCTGCTTTTCTGCGTCATTTTGCTGTTTCATTCCGTGCAGCAGAATCGCTATAACACGGCTTCGCAGTTAGAAAGTATCGCCCGCTCGGTGCGCGGCCCACTCTCCGCCTCGATCCTGAAAGGGGATATTCCCGAAGCGGAAACCATTTTAAAACGCATTCAGCCTGCTGGCATCGTGAGCCGCGCGGATGTCGTCTTGCCCAACCAGTTCCAGGCGCTGCGGATGAGCTTTATCCCGGAACGCCCCGTCCCGATGATGGTCATGCGCCTGTTTGAACTGCCGGTGCAAATTTCTCTGCCTCTCTATTCGCTGGAACGTCCTGCCAATCCGCAGCCGCTGGCCTACCTGGTCCTGCAGGCAGACTCGTATCGCATGTATAAGTTCGTCATGAGTTGGGTGGTTACGTTAGTGACCACTTGCTTACTTATGACCCTGATTCTCAGCGTGGCGTTAACCTGGTGTATTAACCGGTTGATTGTGCATCCGTTGCGCCGTATCGCCCGCGAGCTGAATGCGCTTGCGCCGCAGGATCAGCTGGGGCACCAGCTTGAACTGCCGCGCCTTCATCATGACGATGAGATCGGGATGCTGGTACGCAGCTATAACCTCAACCAGCAGCGCATCCAGCGTCAGCAGGATGAGTTAAATAACAGCGCCACGCGATTCCCGGTGTCAGAACTTCCTAATAAGGCGTTTCTGATGGCGATGCTGGAGCAGACGGTTGCGCGCCAGCAAACCACGGCGCTGATGGTGATCGCCTGTGAAACCCTGCAGGATACGGCGGGCGTGCTCAAGGAGAGCCAGCGTGAAATGCTGCTGCTGACGCTGGTGGAAAAGGTGAAATCTGTCCTGGCCCCGCGCATGGTGCTGACGCAGGTCAGCGGTTACGACCTGGTGGTGATAGCCAACGGCGTGAAAGAGCCGTGGCATGCCATCACATTAGGTCAGCAAGTGCTCACTGTCATTAATGAGCGACTGCCTGTTCAGGGGATCCAGCTGCGTCCAAGCGCCAGTATCGGTATCGCCATGTACTACGGTGATTTAACGGCGGAGCAGCTGTATCGCCGCGCGTTCTCGGCGGCGTTTACCGCCCGGCGCAAAGGCAAAAATCAGATCCAGTTCTTCGACCCGGAACAGATGGAAAAGGCGCAGCAGCGCCTGACGGAAGAGAGCGACATCCTGACCGCGCTGGATAACCGTCAGTTTGCTCTCTGGCTACAGCCGCAGGTGAATCTACAGACGGGTGAAGTAAAAAGCGCCGAGGCGCTGCTCCGTGTACAGCAGCCGGACGGCTCATGGGAGCTGCCGGAGGGGCTGATTGAACGCATTGAATCCTGTGGCCTGATGGTCACCGTCGGTTATTGGGTGCTGGAGGAGTCCTGCCGCCAGCTTGCCGCCTGGCAGGAGCGCGGCGTGACGCTGCCGCTGTCGGTTAATTTGTCTGCGTTGCAGCTCATGCATCCGACGATGGTTTCCGAAATGCTGGAGCTGATCAATCGCTACCGGATCAAGCCTGATACGCTGACGCTGGAAGTGACGGAGAGCCGACGCATTGACGATCCTAACGAAGCCGTTGCCATTCTGAAGCCGCTGCGCAATGCCGGCATTCGCATCGCTCTGGACGATTTTGGTATGGGCTACGCCGGGCTGCGTCAGCTTCAGCATATGAAAACCCTGCCGGTGGATGTGCTGAAAATCGACAAAGCGTTTGTCGAAGGGCTGCCAGAGGACAGCAGCATGGTGCAGGCCATTATTCAGATGGCGCGTAGTCTCAATCTGCATCTGATTGCCGAGGGGATTGAAACCGACGCGCAGCGCATCTGGCTGGCAGAGGCGGGCGTAGAGAGCGGTCAGGGCTTCCTTTTTGCCGCTGCTGTTCCTGCGGATGTCTTTGAACAACGCTACCTTCCCGGTGCTGACAATCACGCAAAAGTGTAATTTTGTTGCTGGCTTGTGCGAGCCAGCTCAAAGTTCTTAACATTTGTGTTTCAAATTTGAACTGAGTTTATTTCTGTCCTGTTATACGGGTGTTATTTTAGAGCCGCAGGTTAACCATAACCTTACAAAACCTGTGGTTTTTCTTCCCAAGGACACCTTATGAAAACCTCACTCTTCAAAAGTCTCTATTTCCAGGTCCTGACAGCCATCGCCATCGGTATTTTGCTGGGGCATTACTACCCTGAGCTGGGCGCGCAAATGAAACCGCTTGGCGACGCGTTCGTGAAGCTCATCAAAATGGTCATCGCCCCGGTAATCTTCTGTACGGTTGTCACGGGCATCGCTGGCATGGAAAGCATGAAAGCGGTAGGCCGTACCGGTGCTGTGGCGCTGCTCTATTTCGAAGTGGTCAGTACCCTTGCGCTGATTATTGGTCTGATTATCGTTAACGTGGTCCAGCCTGGTGCGGGCATGAACGTTGACCCCTCAACGCTCGATGCCAAAGCGGTCGCGGTCTATGCCGAGCAGGCGAAGGATCAGGGCGTGGTGGCTTTCCTGCTGGACGTGATACCCGGCAGCGTCATTGGCGCATTTGCCAGCGGAAACATTCTGCAGGTACTGCTGTTTGCCGTCATGTTTGGCTTTGCCCTGCACCGTCTGGGCAGCAAAGGCCAACTTATCTTTAATGTGATTGAGAGCTTCTCACAGGTCATCTTTGGCATCATCAATATGATCATGCGCCTGGCGCCAATCGGTGCCTTCGGTGCGATGGCCTTCACCATCGGTAAATATGGCGTAGGTACGCTGGTGCAGCTGGGCCAGCTGATTATCTGTTTCTATATCACCTGTATTCTTTTCGTGGTGGTGGTGCTGGGTTCCATTGCCCGTGCGACAGGTTTCAACATCTTCAAATTTATCCGTTACATTCGTGAAGAGCTGCTGATTGTGCTGGGGACCTCTTCTTCAGAATCGGCGTTGCCGCGTATGCTCGACAAGATGGAAAAACTCGGGTGCCGTAAGTCGGTGGTCGGGCTGGTGATCCCGACGGGCTACTCCTTCAACCTTGATGGTACGTCGATATACCTGACGATGGCGGCGGTGTTCATCGCTCAGGCGACCAACAGCCATATGGATATTTTCCATCAGATCACCCTGTTGGTGGTGCTCCTGCTCTCCTCGAAAGGCGCGGCAGGCGTAACGGGCAGTGGCTTTATCGTGCTGGCGGCCACCATTTCTGCGGTGGGGCATCTGCCGGTGGCGGGCCTGGCGCTGATTCTCGGTATTGACCGCTTTATGTCCGAGGCGCGCGCATTAACCAACCTGGTAGGTAACGGTGTGGCGACGGTCGTTGTCGCGAAATGGGTGAAAGAGCTGGATCACAAAAAACTCGACGATACGCTGAATAATCGCGTGTCTGATAGCAAAACTCCTGGTTTAACCTCCTAATCTTGTTACAAATGCCCGCATTCCCTTGTCGGGATGCGGGCTCCTGCGCATAATAACCCTTCATACCTGTCATAATTCGACAAGATTTTTTTTGGGTATATTTCACTTCGGACCGTGACGTTTTGCCGAACGCGCGGTCTAATCGACGTGTTTTCATCGTCATCTTTTAGAGTGCAGCGCGTCGCGAGACACTCTTTTTAACCAGGAATGTTGATCAGGGGTTCACATGCAGGGCACAAAAATTCGACTCTTAACCGGCGGTTTGCTGATGATGGCAGCAGCCAGTTATGTGCAGGCAGATGCGCTCCAGCCAGACCCGGCCTGGCAACAAGGCACGTTAGCGAACGGTTTCCAGTGGCAGGTTTTATCCACCCCGCAACGTCCGAGCGATCGTGTTGAAATCCGTCTGTCCGTTAATACCGGCTCCCTTACGGAAAGTACTCAGCAAACCGGTTTTAGCCATTTTATTCCCCGTCTGGCGCTCACTCAGAGCGGCAGCCTGCAAGCGGTTCAGGTGCGTTCGCTGTGGCAACAGGCCATCGATCCAAAACGCCCGCTGCCTCCGGCTGTGGTCTCCTATGACTACACCATGTTTAACCTGAGCCTGCCAAATAACCGTAACGATCTGCTCAAAGAAGCGCTGACCTATCTCGCTGATGCCTCAGGCAACCTGGCGATTACGCCGGATACCGTTAACTATGCGCTGAGCAACAGCGACATGGTGGCGACCTGGCCTGCGGATACCAAAGAGGGCTGGTGGCGCTACCGTCTGAAAGGTTCAACGTTGCTGGGTCACGATCCGGCGGAGCCGCTGAAGCAGCCGGTCGATGCCGAACAGGTGAAATCGTTCTACCAGAAATGGTACACCCCGGACGCCATGACGCTGATTGTGGTTGGCAATGTCGATAGCCGCGCGGTGGTTGAACAGATCAACAAAGCGTTTGGCGATTTGAAAGGCAAGCGTGAAACGCCTGCCCCGGTTCCGACACTCTCTCCGCTGCGCGCCGAGCCTGTCAGCATTATGACGGACACCGTGCGTCAGGACCGACTCTCCGTGATGTGGGATAACGCCTGGCAGCCTATCCGCGAATCCGCCGCGCTGCTGCGCTACTGGCGTGCCGACCTGGCGCGTGAAGCGTTGTTCTGGCACGTCCAGCAGACGCTCAGTAAGAATAACGTGAAGAATATTGGTCTTGGCTTTGACTGTCGCGTGCTTTTCCAGCGTGCGCAATGTGCCATTAACGTTGAATCGCCGGGCGATAAGCTGAATGCGAATCTGGGTGTGGTCGCCAAAGAGCTGGCAAAAGTGCGTAAAGAGGGCCTCTCTGAAGAGGAGTTCAATGCGCTGGTGGCCCAGAAAAAACTGGAGCTGCAGAAGCTGTTTGCGACCTACGCGCGTGCCGATACGGATATTCTGATCAGCCAGCGCATCCGCTCCCTGCAGAATCAGGTTGTCGACATTGCGCCTGAACAGTACCAGAAGCTTCGTCAGGATTTCCTGAACGGTTTGACCGTGGATATGTTAAATCAGGATTTACGTCAGCAGTTGTCGCAGGATATGGCATTGATCCTTATGCAGCCGAAAGGCGAGCCGGAATATGACATGAAGGAACTTCAGAAGACCTGGGATTCTATTATGGTTACCGCGCCGCAGCCGGCGACCGCAGCGGATGATTTACACCCGGACGCGACGGATATTCCGCAAGGACAGTAATGCGTAGACATGCCCTCTCCCTGTGGGAGAGGGCCAGGGTGAGGGCATCAGCCCGTACTTTGGTTAAACAGGCATCGCCTCACGCGGAATAATCGCCCCGCGATACTGAATCACGGTGCTGGCCGTCAGGTGTCCGCGCTGTGCCGCGGCTTCCGGCGTTCCCCCGGTCAGACGTACCGCCAGGTAACCCGCGCTGAAGGAGTCCCCTGCCGCTGTCGTATCAATCACGTTCTCTTTGGCCAGCTTCACCGCCGGGACTTCAACCACCGCTTCACCCGCCATCGCGACCAGACATGATTCCGCCCCGCGCTTAATGACGACTTCGCTTACGCCCGCCGCCTGCGTGCGTGCAATCACGTCATCTACGGGCTTCTCACCCCACAGGGCGTCTTCATCGTCGAGCGTCAGGAACGCAATGTCCGTGCACTGCAGCATCTGCTGATAAACCTGCTGCGTCTCTTCACGGCTGGCCCACAGGCGTGGACGGTAATTGTTATCAAAAATCACCTTACCGCCGTTGGCGCGGCATTTATGCAGCAGCGACAGCAGCTTTTCGCGGCTGACTGGACTGAGGATCGCCAGGCTGATCCCACTCAGATAGAGATAGTCAAAGCTTGCCAGTGCTTCACAAATGGCCGGGGCTGCATCGCTCTCCAGCCAGAACTTCGCCGCGGCTTCGTTACGCCAGTAATAAAACGTGCGTTCGCCGGTGCTGTCGGTTTCGATGTAGTAAAGCCCGGGAAGGCGGTTTTCCATACGCTGGATCAGCGCGGTGCCCACATGTTCATTCTGCCAGGCTTCCAGCATCTGCTGGCTGAAGCTGTCCGTGCCGAGGGCGGTAACATAGTCCACGGAGAGTGCTTCTGGCGCAACCTGACGGGCGATATAGACGGAAGTGTTTAACGTGTCGCCACCAAATCCGCGGCTGACTTCCGCGCCTTTTTGGGACAGCTCAATCATGCATTCGCCAATCACGGCAATTTTTTTGGACATAGTCGTGAACCTGAACAGAAGAATTTATCAGCAGTGTGCGCTGAGTGAATTAGATGGTCAACTATATTAAAACGACGTTCCATTATTTAATTTGAGCCAGCACGTGTTCCGGCAAATTTCTGTCATCTTAATTTCATTTTCCCGGTGAATTGAACATAAAGTTCTCAATTGTCGCGCCGATAACCCAGTGACGAGTCCAGAAAGGCCATCCAACAACAGGACATCTGAAATGAAGTCAGAGCAGGTTATCCAGCGGCTGAGCACTACGCCTGAGGCAAGTATTGAGAACTTGCAGGAGCATCGCTACTGGCTGCAATGTGAGCGTGCGTATACCTATCAGCCGATCTACCGAACGGACGGTCGACTGATGGCCATTGAAATTTTGACCGTTGTTACGCACCCGTCAAACCCTTTACAGCGTATCGCGCCAGATCGCTATTTTGCCGAAGTTGCCGTTCGCCAGCGCCTTGACGTGCTGGAAGAGCAGCTTCGTATGCTGGCGACCAAACAGGCCTTTTTCGAGCGGCACAATATCCTCGCCTCGGTTAACGTGGATGGCCCGACACTGCTGGCGCTGCGTCAGAATGCAAAGTTGCAGGAACTGATCGCCACTCTGCCGTGGATGCGTTTTGAACTGGTGGAGCACGTCCGGCTGCCGCAGGACTCCTCGTTTGCCTCGATGTGTGAATTTGGCCCGCTGTGGCTGGATGACTTTGGTACGGGCATGGCGAACTTCTCTGCGCTGAGCGAAGTGCGTTATGACTACATCAAAGTGGCCCGCGATCTGTTTATTATGCTGCGTCAGACCCCAGAAGGGCGAAACCTGTTTACGCTGTTATTGCAGCTGATGAACCGCTATTGCAAAGGGGTGATTGTCGAAGGTGTGGAAACGCTGGAAGAGTGGCGCGATGTGCAACACTCACCCGCTGCTGCCGCACAGGGTTATTTCCTCTCTCGTCCGGTTCCTATGGATACCCTCGATACCGTCATAACTAACCTCTGATCCGCCCGTTTCCCCTTGTCTGGACTATAGTTTTACAGGACAGGCCATCAGGAAAGGGGACAAAAATGACAAAGACAACCAGGGTTATCTCCTGGACTACAGGGATTTTCTTGTTGTTGATCGTGGTTATCGTCGTCATTATTGCGACGTTTGACTGGAATCGCCTTAAGCCGACCATCAACCAGAAAGTCTCAGCTGAGCTGAACCGTCCCTTCGCCATCCGCGGCGATTTGGGCGTGGTATGGGAACGTCAGAAACAGGAGACCGGCTGGCGAAGCTGGATCCCCTGGCCGCACGTCCACGCCGACGACATTATTCTCGGCAACCCGCCGGATATTCCGGACGTCACCATGGTCCATCTGCCACGCGTTGAAGCCACGCTGGCGCCGTTAGCGCTCCTGACCAAAACCGTCTATCTGCCGTGGATTAAACTCCAGCAGCCCGATGCGCGTCTGATCCGCCTTTCTGAAAAGAACAACAACTGGACGTTTAACCTTGCCAGCGACGGCGAAAAAGATCCCAATGCCCGGCCCTCTTCATGGTCATTCCGTCTGGACAATATTCTTTTCGATCGCGGGCGGATCGCCATCGACGATAAGGTCAGCAAGGCGGATGTGGAGATCCTGGTCGATCCGTTGGGTAAACCGCTACCGTTTAGCGAAGTGACGGGCAACCAGGCGAAAGGCGATAACGCCAAAGCGGGAGATTATGTGTTCGGCCTGACGGCCAAAGGGCGCTACAACGGTCAGCCGCTGAGCGGGAAAGGAAAAATGGGCGGCATGCTGGCGCTCAGGAGCGAAGGTACGCCGTTCCCGGTGCAGGCGGATTTCCGTTCAGGGAATACGCGCGTGGCATTCGTGGGCACGGTCAACGACCCGATGAACATGGGGGGCGTGGATCTGCGGCTGAAATTTGCCGGTGATTCGCTGGGGGAACTGTATGAGCTGACCGGTGTGTTGCTGCCCGATACGCCGCCGTTCGAAACGGACGGGCATCTGGTTGCCAAAATCGACACCGAAAAATCGTCTGTCTTTGACTACCGGGATTTTAACGGCCGCATCGGTGACAGTGATATCCACGGCTCGCTAACCTACACCACCGGAAAACCGCGCCCGAAACTGGAAGGGGATGTGGAGTCCCGCCAGCTACGTCTGGCCGATCTGGGCCCGTTGATTGGCGTGGATTCGGGCAAAGGCACGAAGTCGAAAGAGGTCAAAAAGGACGTTCAGCCTGCGGGGAAAGTGCTGCCTTACGATCGCTTCGAAACTGACAAATGGGACGTGATGGATGCCGATGTACGCTTCAAAGGGCGTAAAATTGAGCACGGCAGCACGTTACCGCTGAGCGATCTCTCGACGCATGTCATTCTTAAAAACGCCGATCTGCGCCTGCAGCCGCTGAAGTTTGGTATGGCGGGCGGAACGATTTCCTCGAACATTCACCTCGAGGGCGATAAAAAGCCGATGCAGGGGCGCGCCGAAATTCAGGCCCGCAGGCTGAAGCTGAAAGCGTTGATGCCAAACGTGGAGTTGATGCAGAAAACCCTCGGTGAAATGAACGGTGACGCGGACATTCGCGGGGTAGGGAATTCCGTGGCGGCGCTGCTGGGCAGCGGCAATGGTAACCTGAAACTGCTGATGAACGACGGCCTGGTCAGCCGCAACCTGATGGAGATCCTGGGGCTGAACGTGGGCAACTTTATCATCGGGCAAATTTTCGGGGATGACGAGGTGCGGGTGAACTGCGCCGCGGCCAATCTGGATCTGGTAAACGGCGTGGCGCGTCCGCAGATTTTTGCCTTCGACACGGAAAACGCGGTGATTAACGTGACCGGTACCGCCAGCATGGCCTCAGAGCAGCTGGATTTGACGATCGACCCGGAAAGTAAAGGGATCCGTATTATTACCCTGCGCTCGCCGCTTTATGTCCGCGGCACCTTTAAAAATCCGCAGGCAGGCGTGAAGCCCGGGCCGCTGATCGCGCGTGGTGCGGTGGCCGCAGCCCTCGCGACGCTGGTCACCCCAGCCGCCGCGCTGCTGGCATTGATTTCGCCGTCAGAAGGTGAGGCGAATCAGTGTCGGACAATTTTATCGCAGATGAAGAAGTAAGGTGCGGGATGTTTTTGCCGGGTGGCGCTGCGCTTACCCGGCCAACATTTTGAATCGTAGGCCGGGTAAGGCGTAGCCGCCACCCGGCATGAGCTTACAGTGCCTGATGCTTAGTCTCATGCGTCAGCAGCAGCGCAATCAGCGTCAGCGCCGCCATGGCCGCCAGGTAAACGCCCACGTAGAACAGACCATAATTTGCCTGCAGCCAGGTGGCGATGTATGGCGCAACGGACGCCCCCAGAATGGAAGAGACGTTGTAGGAGAACGACGCACCGGTATAACGCACTTCCGTCGGGAACAGCTCTGGCAGCAGCGCGCCCATTGGGCCGAAGGTCAGCCCCATCAGGCTAAGGCCAATCAGCAGGTAGGCCATCACCAGTGCCGGGCTACCTGAACCCAGCAGCGGCGGGAAGACGAACAGGGCAAACAGAATGATCAGCGTGGTGATCGTAATCATGCTCGCACGACGACCGAATTTATCCGCCAGCAGGCCGGCAATCGGCACCATCACACCAAACCCGATGACCGCCATCATCAACATCCACAGTACTTCGTTACGCGGCAGACCCAGCCCAACCGGCGCGGCGGCGGTACTGTAGGTCATGGAGTAAACCGTCATGATGTAGAACAGCGTATAGGTTGCCAACATGATGAACGTGCCCAACACGGTGACGCGGACGTGTTTGGTCAGCAGCGTGCCCAGCGGGACTTTCACCTGTTTTTTCGCCGCGGCCACTTTCGCGAACACCGGCGTCTCATGCAGGGACACGCGGACATACAGGCCAATCAATACCAGCACGGCAGAGAAGACAAACGGAATACGCCAGCCCCAGCTCATGAACTGTTCATCTGTCAGCAGCCAGGAAAGCAGCAGGAAGGTCCCGTTGGCAAAGAAGAAGCCAATCGGCGCGCCAAGCTGCGGGAATGAACCGTACAGCGCGCGTTTACGCGGCGGGGCATTTTCTGTCGCCAGCAGCGCCGCGCCACCCCATTCACCGCCCAACCCCAGACCCTGACCAAAACGCGCCAGCGCCAGCAGGACCGGCGCCAGAATGCCAATGGTTTCGTAGGTCGGCAGCAGGCCGATCGCCACGGTGGAGATCCCCATCGTCAGCAGCGAGGCCACCAGGGTGACCTTACGACCAATACGGTCGCCAAAGTGTCCAAACAGCGCAGAGCCAATCGGACGTGCAACAAACGCGATAGCAAAGGTTGCCAGAGACTGCAGCGTCGCCGCCGTCGGGTCTCCCTGCGGGAAGAAAATATGCGGGAAGACGATGACCGCAGCGGTGGCATAAATGTAAAAGTCGAAGAACTCAATGGCGGTGCCAATCAGCGATGCGACGACAACTTTATTGCGCGAGTTGACCGGGACGTTTTCCGCGCCAGAGTCGAGTGTTGTGGCTGTTGCTTGCATAATATTTTCTTATTTTTTATCGAACGAAAGGCCATATTACGCACAGCAAAAGCGACATTTCAATCTGTAACAAAGTCGCGTTCTGGTGATAAAAGCAACAAAAAGCGGATAATTTTCAGGCCAGCGAAAATGCTTCCATGAAATGCTCCACAGTTTTTAAATATTGGTGGATAAAACTGGTTTTTGGTTAAATAAAAGTTACGGACTGGATTTATATGCTGAAATGATGAGTCGGGCTGAAATTTCAGCCCGAGAGAGGGGTTAGCGGTGTGTTTTTCCCGGCATGCGTGTGTCGCCTTTGTACTCGGCGGTGGCAATCCACGCGGCGCAGAACAGGGTCAGGCGGGCGAAGAAGTAGAAGAAGGCCATCAACCCCAGCACGGAGCCGAACGCCGCGCCCGACGGGGATTTCACCAGCGACGGCAGGGTGTAGGTCATCACGATTTTAATCACTTCAAAGCCTATCGCCGCAATCAGCGTTCCGCGGAGCAGGGCCTTCTTGCGCGGACGATGACGGGGCAAACGCCAGAAAATCCAGAAGAACAGCAGGTAGTTGGCGAAAATGGAAATCGCCAGCCCAATGCCGCGCCAGGCCGGTTTCAGCCATTCGATGTAATCCAGATAGAGTGCAGAGATAATCATCTGCTGTGCGGAGCCCGCCACGGAGGTAATTGAAAGCGTAACGATGAGCGCAATGAGCAGGCCAATCAGCGAAACAAAGTCGCGGAGATACTTAACCCATATTTTCTCCTGATCCTGCGGCTTACGCTCCCACACCTCACGCGACTGGGCGCGAATGGCCTCGCGGAGGTTGCCCATCCAGTTTACCCCGGAGTAAAGGGCGATAAGCAAACCAACGATCCCAACGGTCGTACGTTGCTGAACAGCGGTATTAATCGTGCTTTTTAGCGTGGTGGCGAGGGTCGGGTCACTGACGTTATTCAGGATTTTATTGAAAATATCCTGCAGCAGCGTCGGGTGCGACGCGAGCACAAAACCGGCCGCTGCAAACGACACCATCAGAATGGGGATCATCGACAGGAAGGAGAAATAGGTGATGGCAGCACCAAACTGGTTCCCCATGCGGTCATTAAAGCGCTCGGTCGCACGTATCAAATGCGCAACCATGGGAAACTGCTGAATTCTTTCTGCCAGGCTGGTGACGGTGCCCAGCGTCTTGCTGGCCGCCCCTGGGGTTTTAGCCTTTTCTGGCCCGGTTTCCATCTTCTTGATGGGATCATAATCTAAATGTTGGGTGGGTCGTTGCGGGTTATTTTCCGGCGTCACGCGTCTTTTCCTTTTCGTTAGGCTGGATGTTACTGAATTATAGCTTGCGACTAATCCACGTAAGCTTTTGTGAGTTCGGTCAGCCACTCCATGAACAGATGTACCCGACGGGAGAGGTTGCGGCGATGGGGATAAATCAGGGACACGGGCATCGGTTCCGCGCGATATTGCGGGAGGATCTCAATCAGTTTTTTCGCCCGCAGTAAATCACGTACCCCAACACGTGGAACCTGAATGATGCCCAGCCCGGCAAGGCAGGCCGCCTGGTAGGTCTCCGTGCTGTTGACGGTTAATACGCCGCCCGTCTTTATCCACTGCGTTGCACTGCCGTTATAAAATTCAAAGCCCTGCGGACGGGTACCCAGCATGGCGGCGTAGTGAATCACAGCGTGTGAGCCCAAATCATCCAGCGTTTCAGGGTAGCCAAAACGCGCCAGATAATCCGGACTGGCACAGTTAATTACCGACAGTTTCCCCAGCGGCCGGGCAATTAACCCTGAATCTTTCAGGGAGCCCACGCGGACCACGCAATCAAACCCTTCGCGAATCACATCCACCAGACGATCGCTGCTGCTGAGTTCCAGTTCAATACCCGGGTACTGCTGCAAAAAAGTCGGCAGTCTGGGGATGACTAAATTTCGAGCAACGCCGACGGGCATATCCACGCGCAGCCTTCCGCTTATGGTGGAGGGATCGTGCTGAAACAGTCCGTCCAGTTCATCAAGGTTTGCCAGCAGATCTTTTGCCCGTTCGTAATAGACCATGCCGTCCTGCGTCAGGCTGACGCGACGCGTGGTCCGGTGCAACAGCTGGGTGCCAAGGCGGTTTTCAAGGGCCTGAATTTGCCGCGAAACGCTGCCTTTCGGCAGCGTTAAGGTTTCTGCAGCACGGGAAAAACTTTCCAGTTCCGCGACGCGCACAAACAGCTGCATTGCGTGAATTTTATCCATAGATGAAGCTCATTGTTGTTGCTGTTGAAACAGTGAAGCGTTTTAAACCCTCTTTATTGATCTTCTATCACCTAATAAGCTCTTTCTCAATCTCCATAACAGCCAAAACGAGGTTTATGATGACTGAACGTATCGCATTAGTGACGGGTGGTAGCCGTGGTTTGGGTAAAAACGCGGCGTTGAAGCTGGCGGCAGACGGAACGGGAATTGTTCTGACGTACCACAGCAATCAGCAGGACGCACTGGAGGTTGTTCGCGAAATTCAGGAAAAAGGCGTGAATGCTGCAGCATTACAGCTCAACGTCGGTGATATTGCCAGCTTCGATAAGTTTGCTCAGCGGCTTCAGGAAATCCTTAAGACCGTCTGGCAACGCGACACCTTTGATTATTTATTGAACAATGCCGGGACGGGTTTATATGCACCCTATACCGACACAACGGAAGCCCAGTTTGATGAGGCGATGAATATTCATTTCAAAGGGCCTTTCTTCCTGACACAGCGCCTGCTGCCTCTGCTGAATGACGGAGGCCGGATCCTCAACGTCTCCAGCGGGCTGGCCCGATTTACCCAGCCAGGCTCCGGTACCTATGCAGCGATGAAAGGGGCGATGGAAGTGTTGACCCGCTATCAGGCGAAGGAGCTGGGTGCGCGTGGTATCTCCGTCAATATTATCGCGCCGGGCGCGATAGAAACCGACTTTGGCGGTGGACGCGTTCGCGACAACGCGCAGCTTAATCAGATGCTGGCATCACAGACGGCGCTGGGGCGGGTGGGGTTGCCGGACGATATCGGCGATGCCATCGCGGCACTGCTCAGCGATAAGCTGGGCTGGATGAATGCGCAACGTATTGAGGTGTCAGGCGGTATGTTCCTGTGAGGCCTGCTGTTAAGGGGAGGGAACCCCTTAAGGAAATCCTTAAAACTGATGTGTCAAAGTACGGGCAAATATAAAAACCACTCGCGGATTTGTAACCTCTCCATTCATTGAGTTTTTTCTTAAATACTGCCTCTGTAGAATCCCCCTTCGCTATTCTCAGAGGGAGAAAAACGATGCGAGTAATCATGTTTGACAGGCAGTCGATATTTATTCATGGAGCGATACACGGTCTGCAGGAGTTAATTCCTGAAATAAATATAACGGGCGCTTGTCAGGCGGACGATTTATGGGGGCAAATATCTGCTTCACCGTCTGCTATCGTGATGATTGACGGCAATTTGATCCAGGAAGAGGAGAGTGCTTTCCTGGAAGAGCTTATGGATTCCTTCCCGGCGATACGGGTGATTATGGTTCTGGCAAGAAAAGAGGCCAGATGGGTTGAGCAGCTCATGCAGCGAAACGTGATGGCCATTATCCCCCGTAACGCTAACCCCGAACGGTTTGCCGCCGTGCTGGATTCCGTGTCCAGAGGGATGGTCTGCTTTCCCGGGGAGTGGGTTAGCCAGCAATCATCAGCACAGCCGTTACTCTGTTTAAGCGAGCGTCAGCGCGAGGTACTCAAACTGCTGGCAGCGGGGGAGTCAAATAAAGAGATTGGCCGCAATCTCAACATCAGCGCGGCCACGGTAAAAGCGCATCTGGAAGCACTTTTTCGGCGGCTGGAGGTGAAAAACCGGACCCAGGCGGCCATGTACTATACCCGGGCGATAGCCTGATACAGCGCGTTCAGACGTAAAGGCGTCTCGGCGAAACTGAATATCAATACTACCAATGCATCATGCTGCTGTTGGGTTAATGGGCGTGTTATATTTTCCCGCAGCAGCCTCTCACATAACTGAATATCTTCCTGAAGCAAACATTCTGCCTGGAGCGGAGTAATGCCTCCGTGAAAATTGTCCTCCTCATGGATCGCATGTCCATAGCCGATCACCCACAAACCATTTTCATCACGATATTTCTCCAGTGAAAGCCCCTGATGCTTCTTTATTAAATCAATGGCGGCATAAGAGATATTCAGCGCATGACCTTTCATATTCATTTCCTCGTAATGGCGATACTGTAGAGGAATTGAACAATGAAAAATATCCGCCAAATGGCTGTTGATCAGGCGTTATGGTTCAGATATTCATGCCGTAAAAGACCCAATAACCAGTCATTTTGCCAGCGTCCGGAAAGGTAATAGCTCTCGCGAAGCTCCCCCTCCAGACGAAAGTGGGCTTTTTCCAGCAGACGTCTGGAGGCGATATTTCCCGCCGTGACGGTGGCGGTGAGCCGACGTAGTCCGCCCTCACGAAAGGCGTAATCGCAAAGCGCCCTCAGGGATTCGAAACCGTAACCTTTCCCCTGCGCCTCGGGTGCAAAAAGAAAGCCCACTTCAGCGCAATCGTCCTCACGATGAATATACCCGGTCACGCCCAGCGGTGCCTGAGAGGTGGCATCACGGACGACGAGACACAGCCAGTGCGTGCTGCCCGGCGTCCAGAGGGGCAGACGAGAATCAAACGCCTCACGAATCGCGGCAACGGGACGGTCTTCCGCCACAAAGCGCATCACGTCAGGATGTTGCTGCAACGCCAGAAAAAAGGGCCAGTCATGCTCCTGCAGAGGCGAGCAGTTCAGGCGTGAAGTCATTAAAACCGGCATTAAGATTCTCCTGAAACATTTTTAATGATTTTAGGGTTGTCACTTTATTTCAACAGAAAGTCAGGTATGGTTAAGCATGTATAAATAAAAGAAAAATGGCCATAAGTGCCCATTCCTGATGTCTTCGTTGTCGCTTAAGGAAAACAATGACTCTCAGCACATCACATCATATTCGCGAACAGTTTGAACACTGTCTGGCGGTCATTCGCCAGGCGTCGGTTGAAATTTTGCTTCTCCTGAATGTACATGTTTCTGAGGGAAAAGATCCACGCTGGCTCCTGGAACAACTGGATAGCGCACGTTTAGCGCTCGGGGGATGGGCAGCCGTTGCGAAGACGCTCAATCTGAATGATGCCGAGATGTCGGAATTTACGCTGCAGCTGCGCCTGCTGCAGCAGCGCGTTCCACAGTATGAAAGCGGGCAGGATGTCAGCGAAAACCAGCTGATTGCGGCGATGCGCTTTGTGACCACGCTGGAACATCTTCGTTTGCAGCAGCCGTTGCTGACTTACAGCACGGAGCTGGCAACGGGTAGCGAACTGCAGCAACAGCAGGCGCACAAGCAGGTTCGCGCCATTGAGCTGATGATTAAAGGACTTATTCAGCAGGCCTGGCCCGATCAGGTGCGGCTCAATAATCATCTCAAGACCTTATTTAATGCCGACCGGGTAAGACGCTGGCTGAAGCTCGGGGAGATCAACGATATCCTGAGTGGGATGATGTTCAGTGAACTGGCGCAGATGCTGGTGGATAAAAAAGAGTTCAGCCGGTATTACGCCTCGCTGTTTAACGATCCTGCCATGCTGACGCTCCTGGTAGAACCGCGTAAAACGCTGCAAACCTTCCTTGATGATATTCGGCAAATTCGCAACAACATCACGGTTCAGAAAACGTTAAGTTCGGCGCAAATTCAGCTGCTGGATAACTACTACATGCAGATATCCCGACCGGTTCAACGTGCATTCGAAGAGGGGAGAACGCGCGTCAACCCGGCCGGATTGATGGCGGTGGACGCCAGTGAACTGCACACTTTCTGGGAAAAGGCGCAGAAAATGGATCGGGTTACCGGGGGCGATCTGTTTGAGGTTCGTGACACGATTGAAAAGCCGACCCAGCGCGCGCCGCGCACGCCCGAACAGCGTGAGCAGCTTATCTCCGGTGCGTTATGGGGCGCGGTTGGCGTGATGGTAATCGCCATCCTGGTGGGCGGCTTCTGGCTGGTGACCAGCAGCAAACCGCAGTCGTCGGCCGAACACACTGCGCAAGCGGCTCCGCCGAAAGATATGCGCGAAACCCCTTCTGCGCGCGAGACGCTGACCCGCATGGGGGTGACCTGGGACGACAATAATTTCCGTTCAGCGATTAATCGCAACGATACCCGTGTCGCGCAGCTCTTTTTGCAGGGCGGGATGGACTGGAAGCTGTCATGGACCGAAGAGGCGATGTCGGCAGGCCATGACGACGTGCTGGAACTCATGCTGCGCTACCGACGGAACATGACGGAAGAGAAGCCATGCCGTCGCTTTATCAACACGCTCAGCCACGCGATGTCGAACGGTGAATCCCTGACCTCAGTGCGTAAAGCGTATCTCAAAGCGTTCTGCACCGTGCCCGCCGTGGTGAAGCGCCAGCAGCACGATCTGGATATGGCTACGCGGCGTGCGCAGTCGCAACCGGATGCCACCACGAAAAAATGGCAGTCTATTCAGACTGCCATTTATGAGGTTATCCGCTGATTCCTTTATCCTCTCCCTATTGTGGGAGAGGGCCGGGGTGAGGGCACCAGACCGCACCCCACTCAAGGCTCCCCATACAACCCTATCAGCCGTCGCACTACGCCGTTGGTCCAGCCGAAGCCGTCCTGAAGGGGATACTCACCCCCGCCCCCCTCGCGTGGCGTACTGCTGGCGATATGATACTTCTCAATCAGCTTGTGGTGGGTCTTATAAAAATGATTCACCGTCTGCAGCCAGCTCCAGGCGATCTCATCGCCCAGTGAGTCATTGCCATACTGCTTGAACCCCTGAATGGCCATCCACTGCAGCGGGGCCCAGCCGTTGGGTTTATCCCACTGCTCGCCGGTTTCATACTCGGTTGCCAGAATCCCACCCGGCGTCAGCAGTCGCGTTTTCACCGCATCCGACAGTCGATCGGCCTGTTCATGCGTGGCCATACCGACGTACAGCGGCACAATGCTCGCGGCAGAGAACAGCGCCATCACTTCGCGGCGCCAGTCATAGTCGCGATAGCAGCCGCTTTCTTCATCCCAGAGGTAGCGGTTAATCGCGGCGCGGCGATCGCTGGCCTTCTGATGGAACAGTTCAGCGGTCTCTTTATCCCCTTTCGACGCCGAGATATTGGCGATAGTACTCTCCAGCTTGAACAGGAAGGCATTCAAATCGATCGGGATAAACTGCGTGGTGCGAATGCTGGCCAGTCGGCCAGGCTCACGCAGCCAGCGGGAGGAGTAATCCCAGCCTGAGGCTGCACCCGCGCGCAAGTCACGATACACTTCGTTTGGCGGACGTCCGGAGTGACGGGCCGTTTCTACGTCCTCAATCCACGATTCGTCCCGGGGCGTGTCGCGGTCGTCCCAGTAGCGGTTGAGCAATGATCCATCCGGCATACGTACCGCGCTGCGATAGGCCTGATTAAGCAGCAGCGACTCGGCACCGTCCATCCAGAAGGCGTGCTCCATCTTGAGGTGCTCAAGGTAACGCTTCGCGCCGCGTACCCCGTCCTCTTCAAACAACTCGACCATCAGGGCAAAGACCGGCGGCTGAGAGCGGCTGAGGTAATAGGTACGGTTACCGTTTGGGATATGCCCGTAGCGTTCGATCAGCCACGCGAAGTTATCCGCCATACACTTCAGCAGGTCGTTACGTCCGCTCTCCGCCAGCCCCAGCATGGAGAAATAGGAGTCCCAGTAATAGGTCTCACTGAATCGCCCGCCGGGCACAATATAGGCCTGCGGTAACACCAGCAGAGAGGACCAGGGGATATGGTCCTGCGGTTCGCGCGTCAGCACCGGCCACAGACTGTCAATGTGCTCTTTTAGCGACAGACCGGGGTCAGAAACATATTCCGTGCCGTAGGTGGCCGGTAGCCAGAAGTGGTTCTCTACAAACTGGCGCAGGTCGAAATCCCGGTGACGTTTCACTTTACGATAGCGGATCAGGATATCCAGCGGGTCCATCTTCGGCGCGCAGTCAGGGAAGGTTTTGCTGTCCGCGAACAGGCGTGTGGACTGAACATGCTCGAACAGTTCCAGATAGCGATCGGCGGGCGTCAGGGCATCGGAGGCGGGTAGCCCCTCGATCATTTCGGGTTCCGGCTCCGCCTCAATCATTTCATCCAGTTTCAACTCGCAGGGATCGGTCTCGTAGCGCAGCTCTTCTGCGATCTCGAATTCGATATTCTCGGTAGCCTGTAGTTTCTGGTTGAACATGGTGATAGGGACCTCCGGTTGTGTGTACTTAAAGACAGTTTTTTTCCGGGCGTCTTATAAGCGTAGACATTCGCTTCGGTAGATGGGGAGGGAAATGTGCGGTAGATCACTATTTTCGGAGCATTCGTTTTGCAACGATTTATGAATGTGAATAAAAAAAGCCCCTCCGGGGAGGGGCTTCTGCCTTAACGCATGGTAACAAATTCTTCCGCGGCGGTCGGATGGATTGCCACGGTGTTGTCGAAGTCTTTCTTGGTCGCGCCCATTTTCAGCGCCACGGCGAAGCCCTGCAGGATCTCATCCATGCCGAAGCCAATGCCGTGGATACCCACAATCTTCTCGTCCGGGCCCACGCAGACCAGCTTCATGCGGCATGGCTGACGGTGAGAGGTGACGGCGGTATACATCGCGGTGAACGCGGATTTATACACTTTCACCTGGTCGTCGCCATACTGCTCGCGCGCCTGCGGCTCGGTTAAGCCAACGGTGCCGATGGGCGGATGGCTGAAGACCACGGTCGGGATGTTGGTGTAATCGAGATGCTCGTCAGGCTTGTTGTTAAACAGACGTTCGGAGAGACGACGTCCCGCCGCAACGGCCACCGGGGTCAGCTCTACGGCACCGGTGTTATCGCCAACTGCGTAAATGCCCGGTACGCTGGTGTTCTGGAACTTATCGACGACGATATAACCTTTTTCGTCGGTTTTCACGCCGGTCACGGCCAGGTTAAAGTTGTCATTCGCTGGTTCACGACCAATCGCCCAGATCAGGCAGTCGACGGTCTGGCTGCGGCCATCTTCCAGCTCCAGCGTCAGGCTGCCGTCCGCATTTTTCACTACCGCTTTCGGCACCGCGTGGGTGTGGAGTGTTGGGCCTTCAGCGTTCATGACTTCAACCAGCGTCTCGACAATCAGCGGGTCAAAGCTGCGCAGCGGCGCGTGTTTACGCACAAACAGGTGCGCTTCCGCGCCAAGGCCGTTGATCACGCCCGCCAGCTCTACCGCAATGTAACCCGCGCCAACCACGGCAACGCGCTTAGGCAGCGCAGGCAGTTCAAAGAAACCGTCTGAGTCGATGCCGTATTCCACGCCCGGAATGTCCGGGTGGCTCGGACGACCGCCGGTGGCGATCAGGATATGATCGGCGGTGATCGTCTCACCGTTCACTTCGATCGTTTTCGCATCCACAAAGCGGGCAAAGCCGTGGATCACATCGACGTTGTTCTTACCCAGCACGTTGTCGTAGGAGGTGTGAATACGGTCGATGTAGGCGGTACGGCTGGCGATCAGCTTGTCCCAGTCAAAGTGATTGAGGGTGGTTTCAAAGCCGTAATCCGGGCCGTACATATGGATAGCTTCGCGGATTTGCGCCGCGTGCCACATCACCTTCTTCGGTACACAACCCACGTTCACGCAGGTGCCGCCCAGCGCTTTAGCTTCGATCAGCGCACATTTCTGGCCATACATGGCCGCGCGGTTGATGGAGGCGATGCCACCGCTGCCGCCGCCGATTGCGATGTAGTCATAATGCTTAGTCATAGCTTTTATCCTTAATCGTGAATTGCCGCGATTGTATACCTGAAATCAATAGTTTCCACCGATGGCTGCGATTACTCCGGCACGATCCAGCTGACGGTGGCGTGGCCTGTACCCGCTGGCACCAGCGTTTTGTGCAGCCACGGCAGTACGTTGTTCATCTGCGCTTCGAGCTTCCACGGCGGGTTAATCACAATCATGCCGGAGGCGGTCATGCCGCGCTGGTCGCTGTCCGGGCGCACGGCCAGCTCAATCTGGAGGATTTTGCGGATCCCGGTCGCTTCCAGATCTTTGATCATGCATTTGATTTGCGCGCGCAGCACCACCGGGTACCACAGGGCGTAAGTGCCGGTGGCAAAACGTTTGTAGCCTTCGTGGATGCCGGTCACCACCGCCTGATAGTCGGTTTTGATTTCGTACGGCGGATCGATCAGCACCAGGCCGCGGCGGGAAACGGGCGGCAGTTTGGCTTTCAGCTGCTGGTAGCCGTCGGCTTTCTCCACGCGGGCGCGATTATCTTTCTGAAATTCAGAGCGCAACAGCGGGAAATCGCTCGGATGCAGTTCGGTCAGCTGAATGCTGTCCTGCTCGCGCAGCAGCTGGCGGGCAATCAGCGGTGAGCCTGGGTAGTAGCGCAGCTGGCCGTTGCGGTTGAAGTGGTTCACCACGCCGATGTACGGTTCCAGTTCGGCTGGCAGGTCGTCCTGCTGCCAGATGCGGGCGATCCCTTCCAGATATTCACCGGTACGCTCGGCATGCTCGCCGCTCAGCTGATAACGGCCCGCGCCCGCGTGGGTGTCCAGATAGAGAAACGGCTTCTCTTTCTCTTTGAGCGATTCAATGATCAGGCTCTGAACGGTGTGTTTGAGGACGTCGGCATGGTTGCCAGCGTGGAAGCTGTGGCGATAACTGAGCATGGGTAATGATTTTCCGCTGAATTGACGATTTGCCACAGTTTACAGCAGAACGGCACAGATTACCCGCAGGCCCGGTAAGCGCAGCGCCACCGGGCGCTTTTCCACGACGTCCGGCATTGAAATCCTCTACACTTAACCCCATTAATTAATGATATGCACAGCGCCGGATGCGCGCTTCATTCACCTATTTCAACAGGACAGCGCTTATGACCAATCCATTACTGACGCCTTTTTCGTTGCCGCCGTTTTCTAAAATCCTCCCTGAGCATGTGGTTCCAGCCGTTACGCAATCGCTGGACAACTGCCGCGCGGCGGTAGAAAGCGTGGTGGCGCAGGGCGCACCGTACACCTGGGAAAATCTGTGTCAGCCGCTGGCCGAAGTGGACGACGTGCTGGGGCGTATCTTCTCCCCGGTAAGCCACCTGAACTCGGTGAAAAACAGCCCGGAACTGCGCGAGGCTTATGAACAGACCCTGCCGCTGCTCTCGGAGTACAGCACCTGGGTCGGCCAACACGAAGGACTATACAAAGCGTATCGCGATCTGCGTGACGGCGACCATTACGCCGAGCTGAACACGGCGCAGAAAAAAACGGTCGATAACGCCCTGCGTGATTTCGAGCTGTCCGGGATTGGTCTGCCAAAAGAGAAGCAGGTTCGCTACGGTGAAATCGCCGCGCGCCTGTCCGAGCTGGGCAACCAGTACAGCAACAACGTCCTCGACGCCACCATGGGCTGGACGAAGCTGATTACCGATGAATCCGAGCTGGCCGGGATGCCGGAAAGCGCGCTGGCAGCAGCGAAAGCGCAGGCCGAAGCGAAAGAGCAGGAAGGCTATCTGTTAACGCTGGATATCCCAAGCTACCTGCCGGTAATGACCTACTGCGACAACCAGGCCCTGCGTGAAGAGATGTACCGCGCCTACAGCACGCGCGCCTCCGATCAGGGGCCGAATGCCGGTAAGTGGGACAACAGCCCGGTGATGGCGGAAATCCTCGCCCTGCGTCACGAGCTGGCACAGCTGCTGGGCTTCGAAAACTACGCCGACAAATCCCTCGCCACCAAAATGGCGGAGAACCCACAGCAGGTGCTCGACTTCCTGACCGATCTGGCAAAACGCGCCCGTCCTCAGGGTGAGAAAGAGCTGGCTCAGCTGCGTGCTTTTGCGAAAGCGGAGTTCGGCGTGGACGAGCTGCAGCCGTGGGATATTGCGTACTACAGCGAAAAACAGAAGCAGCATCTTTACAGCATCAGCGACGAGCAGCTGCGCCCGTACTTCCCTGAAAACAAAGCCGTTAACGGCCTGTTCGAAGTGGTGAAGCGCATCTACGGCATCACAGCCAAAGAGCGAACCGATATCGACGTCTGGCATCCGGACGTGCGCTTCTTCGAATTGTATGACGACAAGAATGAGCTGCGCGGCAGCTTCTACCTTGATCTCTACGCGCGTGAGAATAAGCGTGGCGGAGCGTGGATGGATGACTGCGTCGGCCAGATGCGTAAAGCCGACGGTTCCCTGCAAAAGCCTGTCGCTTACCTGACCTGTAACTTTAACCGCCCGGTGAATGGCAAACCTGCGCTGTTCACTCACGACGAAGTGATCACCCTGTTCCACGAGTTCGGTCACGGTCTGCATCACATGCTGACCCGCATCGAAACCGCAGGTGTGGCTGGCATCAGCGGGGTACCGTGGGATGCGGTCGAGCTGCCAAGCCAGTTTATGGAAAACTGGTGCTGGGAGCCGGACGCGCTGGCGTTTATCTCTGGTCACTATGAGACCGGCGAACCGCTGCCGAAAGAGCTGCTGGATAAAATGCTGGCGGCCAAGAACTACCAGGCAGCGATGTTCATCCTGCGTCAACTGGAGTTCGGCCTGTTTGATTTCCGTCTGCACGCCGAGTTTAGCCCGGAACAAGGGGCGAAAATCCTCGAAACGCTGGCCGAGATTAAAAAGCAGGTTGCTGTGATCCCTGGGCCAACCTGGGGCCGCTTCCCGCATGCGTTCAGTCACATCTTCGCAGGCGGCTATGCGGCAGGTTACTACAGCTACCTGTGGGCCGACGTGCTGGCAGCGGATGCTTTCTCCCGCTTCGAAGAAGAGGGGATCTTCAACCGTGAAACCGGCCAGTCGTTCCTCGATAACATCCTGACCCGCGGCGGTTCTGAGGAGCCAATGGTACTGTTCAAACGCTTCCGTGGCCGCGAGCCGCAGCTGGATGCGATGCTTGAGCATTACGGGATCAAAGGCTGATAGTTCGTGAAAATCTGCTTAGTGGATGAAACAGGCGCCGGAGACGGCGCCTTATCTGTTCTGGCGGCCCGCTGGGGGCTGGAGCACGATGAAGATAACCTGATGGCGCTGGTGATGACACCGAAGCATCTTGAATTACGTAAGCGCGACGAAGCGAAACTCGGCGGGATTTTTGTCGATTTTGTCGGCGGTGCGATGGCGCACCGGCGCAAGTTCGGCGGCGGTCGCGGCGAGGCGGTGGCCAAAGCGGTGGGCATTAAAGGGAACTATCTTCCGGACGTGGTCGATGCCACGGCGGGGCTGGGTCGCGATGCGTTTGTGCTGGCGTCTGTTGGCTGTCGTGTGCGAATGCTGGAGCGTAACCCGGTGGTCGCCGCATTGCTCGACGACGGGCTGACGCGTGGCTACGCGGACCCGGAAATCGGCCCGTGGCTGCAGGAGCGGTTGCAGTTGATCCACGCCTCCAGCCTGACGGCGCTCACTGATATCACCCCGCGCCCGCAGGTGGTCTATCTCGACCCGATGTTCCCGCATAAGCAGAAAAGTGCGCTGGTGAAGAAAGAGATGCGGGTGTTTCAGTCGCTGGTGGGGCCGGATTTAGATGCAGATGGTCTGCTGGAGCCTGCCAGACAGCTCGCGACGAAGCGGGTGGTGGTGAAGCGCCCTGACTACGCGCCGCCGCTGGCGGACGTGGCCACGACTAACGCGGTGACCACGAAAGGGCACCGGTTTGATATCTATTCAGGTACACCGGAATAAAAAAAGCCGGGTGGCGGCTTCGCCTTACCCGGCCTACATCCTCGATCTATTCCTTCTCCCTTTGGGAGAGGGTTAGGGTGAGGGGAATTTAACGCACTTACTCGTCTTCTTCGTCACGCAGTGGAACAATCAGCATATCCACGTGAACGGTGTTGATCAGCTGGCGCGCGGACGACATCAGCTTGCTCCAGAAGTCCTGGTGGTGACCGCATACGACCAGGTCCATGTCATATTTCTTAATCGCATCAACCAATACCTGACCCAGGTCGCCGCTGCCGCTCAGGGTCTCGGTAATCGGGTAGCCCGCGTTGGTGGACAGTTCGCTCAGGGCGTGATGCGTCTCTTCGGAGATGCGCTTCTGCATATCGCCGAGATTCACGTCGATCAGACCGGTATAGAGGTCGGAGTAATTCACATCAACGTGAATCAGGGAAACTTTCGCGTTGTAGGGGCGTGCCATGGATACCGCTTTATCAACCAGCACTTTGCTCTCCGGAGAGAGGTCTACCGCGATGAGAATGTGTTTGTAAGCCATAGTGTTACTCCTTCCTTAAGTTATCGATGACTAAATGAGAATGCCGTCGTCTGATACTTTCATTACGGCCCAGTTAAACATATTTTTCAAGCTTTGGTGTTGATAACGATTAACCTTGTGGCAAAAAAATTAACGGATCTCCTACACTATTTAATGAGCCGTTCGGATATTAAAACGCGAACCGGATCGACTTTTGGTCATTCTTTCACTGAACTGTCTGTCAGGGCATTGGGGTGCGGGAGCTCAGGAGCCTTGCTCCGTGGGCGGACGCCGGGGAGGATGTATGATTAGCACCGTCGCATTGTTTTGGGCGTTATGCGTAGTTTGCATAGTGAATATGGCGCGCTACTTCTCATCGTTACGTGCGCTGTTAGTGGTACTTCGTGGTTGCGATCCGTTGCTTTATCAGTATGTGGACGGTGGAGGGTTCTTCACCTCGCATGGACAGCCCAGCAAACAGATGCGACTGGTGGGATACATCTACTACCAGCGTTACCGCGATCATCACGATGAAGAGTTTATCCGTCGCTGCGAGCGTCTGCGTCGGCAGTTCATTCTGACCAGCGCCCTGTGCGGGCTGGTTGTGGTCAGTATGATTGCATTGATGATTTGGCACTGAGCACAGAAAAGGCGAGGTTGCCCTCGCCTTTTCTGGGGTTACGGTTTTATCGTGAATCGAAGGTCAGAAACGTTCTCATGCAGAGAGAATACTTTACCGCTGTAGGTAATGGCCACTTCGCCCTTTTCGTTTATCCGTGCTTCAGAAATGCTGCCTGTCCCCTCCAGAACCGGCGATTTTGTCGAAAGCTGCTGGACAATGTCAGCGTCCTTACCTTTTAACGCATGCGACAAATAATATCGGTAAATCGTAGGTACGGTCGCGCCACCCTGGTCGTTCGCGGTCATATAGAGCCAGACGGAATTCGAAATCTTGTAAGTCCGGAGAAGTTTATCGCTTTCACGTGGGTTGGGCTGATGGTTTAGCCACGCGAAGCCGATGACCATAATGAGCAGCGCCAGTGTGGTGAGCCGATGAAGCCATTTAATAACCGTTCTGAATGGCATAATTTATCCCTTCTCTGATATTGCGCTGGTCTGTCGGATCGTCACCGTAAGGTGGTTTTTCATACCATTTTCCCCATTCGGGTTTTGAGGTTCCTGCTCTTCCCTGAGCCCATCCTGCGCCCATCAATAGGATATTTGCAGGGATACCCGCGGCAGTCCCGGCGGCTCCAAAGTTGAAATTACCAAACGCAGCGAAATAGGGATCGAATTTTTTGTAATCCCAAGGACCACCGTTTCGGACTTTTTGATAAAACCAGTAATAGGTTGATGGTGTGGCCATATTACGGGACATTCCATGTTCACGCGCTTCACGCATGTTGTTTGCGATAACGATTGATCCAGGGCCAGGAATTGGAACAGAAGCCATACACTCTCCGATATGCAGAATTTATCCTGACCGGAATGATAGTGACTCGCCACGGGCGGTGATGTACAAAAAATGTTCAGGTTTTTCTTAGGGTTGTAAGGTTTTCAGTAAACCGATAGCCATAAAAAAAGCGGGTCAGTTTCCTGACCCGCTTTTTGTCGCCTTCAGCTGATTAGATCAGCTTCAGCGAAATCCAGTACAGACCACCAGACAGCAGGATGGACGCCGGAAGGGTGAACACCCAGGCCATCAGGATGTTGGTCACGGTTTTGCGCTGCAGACCGCCACCGTCAACAATCATGGTACCTGCCACGGACGAGGAGAGTACGTGGGTGGTGGATACCGGCATCCCGGTGTAGCTCGCCAGGCCGATAGAAACCGCCGCCGTCATCTGCGCGGACATCCCCTGCGCATAGGTCATGCCTTTCTTACCGATCTTCTCGCCGATGGTGGTTGCCACACGACGCCAGCCAATCATTGTACCGATACCCAGTGCCAGCGCGACGGCCATGATGATCCAGATTGGCGCGTACTCAATGGTGTTGAGCATATCGCTTTTCAGTTTCTTCAGAAGACGTTTGTCGTCGGCATTCACCTCTGGCAGTTTCGCGACTTTATCGGTCACGTCAGAGATGCAGAGCATGATACGACGCAGCTGACCACGCTGTTCAACGGCCAGTTTGTCGTAGCTTTCGATATCGCCCAGCATGCCTTTGGCGCGTTCCAGCGCGTTAATCGCGTTTGCCGGATGGCAGTGGAATTCGCCCGGCGCGGTAGTTGCACCGGCTTCCGGAGATGGGATCAGCTGATCAACGCCGGTCGCTTTTTTCAGCAGATCGGGATGCTGCTGGAAATAGGTCTCAACGTTGTTGACGGCATCACGGGTACGGGTGATTTCGTAACCAGAGGCGTTCATGTTAACCACGAAACCTGCCGGTGCGACACCGATCAGTACCAGCATCACCAGACCAATGCCTTTCTGCCCATCGTTCGCGCCATGAGAGAAGGCCACGCCGATAGCGGAAATGATCAGCGCGATACGCGTCCAGAATGGCGGTTTTTTCTTACCGTCTTTCTTCTCACGCTCTGCTGGCGTCAGGTGGATGCGCGCACGTTTCTTGGTGTTGCTCCAGTAGCGACGCAGGATGAAAATCAATCCACCCGCAACCACCAGACCCACAATTGGAGAGATGATCAGAGAACCGAAAATGCCCAGTACTTTAGGCAGGTTCAGCGCATCAACGACGGATGTCCCGGTCATCAGGGCGTTCGTTAACCCGATACCGATAATCGCGCCGATGAGAGTGTGAGAGCTGGATGCAGGCAGGCCAAAATACCAGGTACCGAGGTTCCAGATAATGGCAGCAAGCAGCATTGAGAACACCATGGCAAGGCCATGACCGGAACTCACGTTAAGCAGCAGATCCGTTGGCAACATATGCACGATCGCATACGCCACGCTCAGTCCGCCCAGAAGGACACCAAAAAAGTTAAATACCGCCGCCATAACAACCGCAAGTTGCGATCGCATTGCGCGAGTGTAGATAACCGTTGCTACTGCGTTTGCAGTGTCGTGGAAGCCGTTGATCGCTTCGTAAAACAGTACAAAAACCAGAGCAAGCAATAATAAAAGCCCGGTATGTAAATCCAGGCCGGCAAACAAATGTAGCATAGGACGTTACGCCATTTTGAGGACATGAACGCGGCGCATTATCCAGGACAAATGCGCAACGGGCAAAGTGAAATATAGACTTTTTTTGACATACCACCTGATTTGAGAAAAGTGCTTGAAGGGATAATCGTTAAATTTCAATGGAATGGCTTTGTAAGAACTTTTTACGCTGGTGTGACCACAGAGGAAACTTTACAATCCGCGGCAGTTAACGAAGAGGATTTTGACGTGGAAAGGTTTGATGCCGTGGTAATTGGCGCCGGTGCGGCGGGTATGTTTTGTGCGGCGATGGCCGGACAGGCGGGTCGTCGTGTGCTGTTACTGGACAACGGAAAAAAGCCTGGCCGCAAGATCCTGATGTCGGGCGGCGGGCGTTGTAACTTCACCAATCTTTATGTCGAACCCGCGGCGTATTTGAGCCAAAACCGTCATTTTTGCAAATCTGCACTGGCGCGTTACACCCAGTGGGACTTTATCGACCTGGTGGGCAAGCACGGCATCGCGTGGCATGAAAAGACGCTGGGACAGCTGTTCTGCGACGACTCCGCGCAGCAGATTGTCGATATGCTGGTCGCCGAGTGCGAGAAGGGCGGCGTGGTGATGCGTCTGCGCACGGAAGTGCTGGAGGTCGCCCGCGACGAACAGGGGTACACGCTGCAGCTGAACGGTGAAACCGTCAGTGCTGATAATCTGGTCATCGCCAGCGGTGGCCTCTCTATGCCGGGTCTGGGCGCGTCCCCGTTCGGCTATAAGATTGCCGAGCAGTTTGGTCTTAAGGTACTGCCCACGCGCGCGGGTCTGGTGCCGTTCACGCTGCACAAACCCCTTCTTGAACAGCTTCAGACGCTTTCTGGCGTCTCCGTTCCTTCCGTCATGACTGCCGAAGACGGGACGGTATTCCGTGAAAACCTGCTCTTTACCCATCGGGGGCTCTCTGGCCCGGCGGTACTGCAAATCTCCAGCTACTGGCAGCCGGGTGAATTTGTCACGGTGAATCTGGTGCCGGACTGCGACCTGGACGCGTTCCTCAACGAGCAGCGCGAGGCGCACCCGAATCAGAGCCTGAAAAACACGCTGGCGATGCAGCTGCCAAAACGTCTGGTGGAGTGCCTTCAGGTGCTGGGGCAGATCCCGGACGTATCGCTTAAGCAATTGAACAGCCGCGAGCAAGAGACGCTGGTGGAGACGCTGACAAACTGGCGCGTTCAGCCAAACGGCACCGAGGGGTACCGCACGGCGGAAGTGACGCTGGGCGGCGTTGATACAAATGAACTCTCCTCGCGCACCATGGAAGCCCGCAACGTGCCGGGGCTCTACTTTATCGGCGAAGTGATGGACGTCACCGGCTGGCTCGGCGGGTATAACTTCCAGTGGGCGTGGGCAAGTGCCTGGGCGTGTGCGCAGGCGCTGGCCGAAAAGAACAGTTAATATTTATTTTTTTTGCGTGCTGTGCCCTTAACGGGCTCGCGCTTTTTATTGTCTGCATGGTGTTTTGTATCCAAAAAAGGGTTGTGTATGTCAGCTGCTCATCTCGGTTTCCCGACGGAAACCGTTGTTGTCTTTGTGGTGATGGCCGTTGGGGCGATGTTTATCGACCTCTTTATGCACCGTCACGATAAACCTGTCTCGCTGAAAAGCGCGGCGATGTGGTCCATCTTCTGGGTCATGATGGCGATGGCGTTCGCCGGGTTCCTGTATGTCCACCACGGTGCAGAGATGGCGAGCCTGTTCCTCACCGGCTATGCGCTGGAAGAGGTGCTTTCCGTCGATAACCTGTTTGTGATGATGGCGATTTTCGCCTGGTTCGGCGTGCCGGATAAGTACCGTCACCGCGTGCTCTACTGGGGTGTGCTGGGGGCGATTGTTTTCCGCGGTATTTTCGTGGCGATCGGAACCAGCCTGCTGAGCCTGGGGCCGTACGTGGAGGTCATTTTTGCGCTGGTTGTCGGCTGGACGGCGGTGATGATGCTCAAACGCAATGAAGAGAGTGACGAAGTGGAAGATTACTCCGGCCATCTCGCGTACCGCCTGGTGAAGCGCTTCTATCCGGTCTGGCCGAAAATCAGCAGCAATGCCTTTATCCTGACCCAGAAAGAGGTGGATGCGGAGCTTGAAAAGCCGGAAAACCAGGACGTCATGGTCGGGCGCGTGAAGAAGGCGAAACGCTACGCGACGCCGCTGCTGCTTTGCGTGGCAGTGGTGGAACTTTCTGACGTGATGTTCGCATTTGACTCCGTACCGGCCATTATTGCCGTGAGCCGCGAGCCGCTGATTATCTATAGCGCCATGATGTTCGCCATTCTCGGCCTGCGTACCCTCTACTTTGTGCTGGAAGCGTTGAAGCAGTATCTGGTCCACCTTGAGAAAGCCGTGGTGTTGCTGCTGTTCTTCGTGGCGTTCAAGCTGGGGTTAAATGCCACCGATCACTTCTGGCATCACGGGTACAGCATTGGCGCGACGGCGAGCCTGTTTGTGGTCTTAGGCGTGCTGGCGCTGGGGATTATTGCGAGCGTGATGTTCCCTGGGAAACGTGAGGCCTGATGCTTTGCCTTTCTCCCTCTCCCCGTGGGAGAGGGCTGGGGTGAGGGCACCAGACCGCACCTAACCCTTAATCGGCGAATTCCGGCGCTTGCGCGGGTGGTGGAAATGCCGCCAGTGAGGATCCTGCGCCGCGGCCAGCAGCTCGTGGTCGCCGCGGGTATCTCCCCAGGCGCGCAGGTGATAGGCCTTCAGATCGCCATACACTTTTTCCAGTCTTGCGACTTTCTGGGCACAGCGGCAGTTATTGCCGGTGATGCGTCCTGTCAGCTTGCCGTCTTTCACTTCCAGCTGGGTGCCAATCAGCTTAATACCGAGCTTATCCGCCCAGGGCTGAAGCACCAGCGCCGGAGAGGCAGAACAGATCGTCACCTCCGCACCGGAATTCACCTCCGCCGCCACGGCCAGAACCCCTTCGGGGCGCATCAGCTTGTTCCAGTATTTTTCGCAAAATGCTTCCGCCTGCTGGCGCAGCCAGTGCTCATCCACTCCCGTCAGGAATGTTTTGATCAGCACTTCCTTGAGCTCATCCCGGGTCAGCTTGCGGCGAACGCAGTGCAGCGTAGGTAACGCCATGCGCACCAGGCGGCCTGCGAAGTAGCGTTTCCCAAAGGCAAAACGCAGGAAAGGGATAAAGCTATCGTGGTGCGTTAGTGTCCCATCAAAATCAAAGACAGAGAGCACGCTGGATTTAGCCACCGTCTCGTCGGCAATCATATTGGTCATAAATACGTCTTAGCTGAAATACACATTCTGCGGATCAGTTTACCTGCTTTATCTGAACAGTCCTTACATCACCACTCTTTTTTTCACGATCTTGCGGTCTAAAAGTGAGTCCATTTTTGGCCTCGATAGTCGTTGGTGAAAAAATGAACTGTCTATATTATCGCCACATCGAAAGATATTTCGGGGGAACTTTGGCCCCCACGCGTAAGGAAAAATTCACTCTAAGCCACAATTTTTGATATGACGTTAAGATCGCTTATTTCAATCCTCACACTCAGTTTTGCTTCGTTTTCTGCAATGAGTTTTCAACTGCCTGCATCGATGATCTCGATGAATTCTGCGTTTGCGGAATCACCCGCGAAATCGGCGCTGTTTCATCAGGAAACGGGCCCGCTGCGCTCGCGCATTCTCGATCAATACCAGAAGTGGAAGGGAACCCAGTATCAGTGGGGCGGCACGAGCCACCGCGGCGTGGATTGCTCTGCACTGATGCAGCACCTGTTCAGCGATGCGGCGAATCTTAATTTGCCGCGCACGACCAGCGAGCAAATCCATCGCGGCGTGCAGGTGGCGCAGTACCGTCTTAAGGCCGGCGACCTGGTCTTCTTCCAGACGGGGCCAAACCGAAAGCATGTCGGTGTCTACATCGGTGACAACCGGTTTATTCACGCCTCCAGCAGCCAGGGGGTGACGGTGTCAACCCTGACCGATGACTACTGGCAAGCACATTACATCACGGCCCGCCGCGTGACGGGCAGTGCGGCGTAACGGGATCAGATGATGTCATCCACCACGCCACCGTCAACGCGCAACGCTGCGCCCGAGGTGGCGGAGGCCTGAGGCGAACAGACATAAATCACCATATTGGCCACCTCTTCTACCGTGGCCGCACGCTGGATAACCGAGCTGGGGCGGTTGGCCATGACAAATTCTTTCGCCAGCTGCTCCAGCGATTTCCCGGTTTTCTCGATTTCATCTTTCATCATTTCAGCGAAACCGTCCGACAGGGTGGGCCCCGGCAGTACGCTGTTCACCGTCACGCCGCTTCCCGCCACGAACTTCGCCAGCCCGCGCGCGAGCGAGAGCTGTGCCGTTTTGGTCACCCCGTAGTGGATCATATCCGCCGGAATATTGCATGCCGATTCGGAAGAGATAAACACCACCCGTCCCCAGCCTTTTTTCACCATGCCTGGCAGCAGAGCGCGGGAAAGACGCACGCCGGACATCACGTTGGTCTGCCAGTAACGCTCCCAGGTTTCATCGTCGGTGCTATAGAAGTCCTGCGGGCCGTAAATTCCGGCGTTGTTCACCAGAATATCGACATCACTTGCGACCTTCAGCAGCGACTCCACCCCTTCTGCCGTACTGAGATCGGCAATGGCGGCACGCACCTGTACGCCGGGTACAACCTGCTGTAACTGCTGAATACCCTTGTTCACCGAGTCGATGCTGCGGCCATTCACGATCACTTCCGCGCCGCTTTCCGCCAGGCCTCTGGCAATGGCGAACCCGATACCGCCGGTTGAGGCAGTCACCAGCGCCACTTTCCCCGCAAAGTCGATTTTCATCTTCTGCTCCTTATCGTTTTAGCGTTCGGACCTTAAAGCGTAGCAGGTGGTGATGACGGCTCCTGGCTAAAAAGGCGCAGCAGGGTTTCAACCTGCTCATCCAGCGGGGCGAGGGTACGTTTCACGATCAAATGCAGCGGCGTGGCCCGGCGGACACCGTGGTTCAGCGGAAGGATTTTCAGTAAGCCTCGCTCCAGCAGGGGCTGGATGCGTTCCTCTGGCAGCCAGCCGTAGCCGACCTGAGAGACAACTGCCTCTATGGCAGCATCAATGGTGGAGAACGTCCACGACTCGCCGGCAGCCCGCGCGGCGTTCTGGCTGTCCGCAATCTGGATAAGCGGCCACGGGCGCAGCATCTCATCATTAAGCGGTGCATCAAGACAAAAGAGCGGATGCTGGTAATGCGCCACGGCGACAAAGTCGATATTCATCAGCCACTCGCCAAGCCCGGTAATGTCCTGGCGGCGGGTCAGGACCATTACGTCCGCTTCGTCGTTTATCGTGTCCGCGCGGCTATTTTCCAGCACCTCGGTAAGGCGCACCTGGGTTTGCGGATACCGTTGCTGGAATTGTCTTAAAATCGCGAACAGCCTGCGGCGGGGAAAAATACTGTCTACGATCAGATCGACTCGGGTGCGCATGCCGCTATGCAGCGTCGCGGCGCGCGTCTCAACATAAGAGAACGCTTTCAGCAGCGGTTTTACCTGATTCAGCAATAATTCTCCTGCGGGCGTGAGGACTGCCCGTCTCCCTTCCACCACCAGCAGCGCAATGCCCAGGCGCTCCTGGAGTAAAGAGAGGTTGTAACTGACGGAAGACTGGCTGCGGTGTGTCTGTTCTGCCGCTTTGGCAAAACTCCCGGCCTCGACCACTTTTTCCAGGAGTGACCACTGTTCAAGAGTTGTTTTATGCATGACATATCTAATTTTTGAATTAATTTGATTCAAACATAGCGTTATTCATTCATTTTTTGAAGGGGTACGATACGTTCATCAAAACAAAGGAGACACATCATGAGCAACTTCGACAAACATGACTTAAGCGGCTTCGTTGGCAAACATCTGGTTTATACCTACGATAACGGCTGGAACTACGAGATTTACGTCAAAAATGAAAACACCCTCGACTACCGTATTCACAGCGGCCTGGTCGGAAACCGTTGGGTAAAAGATCAGCAGGCGTATATCGTTCGCGTCGGGGAGAGCATCTATAAAATCTCCTGGACAGAGCCAACCGGTACTGACGTGAGCCTGATTGTTAACCTGGGCGACAACCTGTTCCACGGCACCATCTTCTTCCCGCGCTGGGTAATGAACAATCCGGAAAAAACCGTCTGTTTCCAGAACGATCATATTCCGCTGATGAATAGCTATCGCGATGCCGGTCCGGCATATCCCACAGAAGTGATTGATGAATTCGCGACAATCACCTTTGTGCGCGACTGTGGTCCAAATGATGACAGCGTGATTGCCTGTGCGGCCAGCGAGTTACCTGAAAACTTTCCAGAAAACTTAAAATAAGCGCGACAATTAACTAAAAAGAAAAGTTCCCGGCTATTTCATATTATTTTGAAATGGCCGGGATTTTTTTTGTTTGTTGATGTTTGGTTTAAATCATTTCCTGGCAAAACGTTGTGAAGGTCACAATAAAAAATATTTAATATTAATTTAACTTGTTGTTTTTAAAGTGTCTGCTAGTAGTTCTATAACGTTATAAACGTTGTCTTAATTTTTCCCTAAGAAATGAAAGCTATTTTGATATGAGTTTATGGTTCGTTGAAATAAACGGACCGGCATTTGGTTAATATCAAAAACGTGCCATTTTTATTGCAAGGAAATTAATAATGAGTGATTTTCTGCCCTTTTCGCGACCCTCAATGGGTGCCGAAGAAATGGCGGCGGTTCAGGACGTTTTGATGTCGGGCTGGATCACCACGGGGCCTAAAAATCAGGAGCTTGAAGAGGCATTTTGTCACCTGACGGGCAATCAGCATGCGATTGCCGTCTGTTCTGCCACCGCGGGCATGCATGTCACGCTGATGGCGCTGAATATTGGCCCCGGCGATGAAGTGATCACCCCCTCCCAGACCTGGGTTTCCACGCTAAATATGATCGTGTTGCTGGGTGCCACACCGGTGATGATTGATGTGGACAACGACACGTTGATGGTGACGCCTGACGCCGTTGAAGCGGCGATAACCTCGCGTACTAAAGCCATTATCCCCGTCCATTATGCTGGCGCACCGTGTGACATCGACGCGATTCATGCCATTGGCGAACGTCACGGTATTCCCGTTATTGAAGATGCTGCCCATGCCGCCGGAACCTATTACAAGAACCGCCATGTGGGCTGGAAAGGGACGGCGATTTTTTCCTTCCACGCCATTAAAAATATGACCTGTGCAGAAGGCGGTTTAGTTGTCACGGATAACGCTCAGCTTGCTGCGCGGATCCGCAGTCTGAAATTCCACGGCCTGGGGGTGGATGCCTATGACCGCCAGACGCACGGTCGTGCACCGCAGGCTGAAGTGATCTCGCCGGGCTATAAATACAACCTGGCGGATATTAACGCCGCGCTGGCGCTGGTGCAGTTGGGCAAATTAAAAGAGGCCAACAAACGCCGTGAGGAAATCGCGCAACGCTACCTGCGGGAGCTGGCCGATACGCCGTTCCAGCCGCTGACCATTCCAGCATGGCCGCACGTTCACGCCTGGCACCTGTTTATTATTCGCGTTGATGAAGCCCGCTGCGGTATTTCACGCGACAACCTGATGGCGGCGCTGAAGGAGAAGGGCATCGGTACCGGCCTGCACTTCCGTGCGGCGCACACTCAAAAATACTACCGCGAGCGTTTTCCTGATGTATCGCTCCCGAATTCGGAATGGAATAGCGCGCGTATTTGTTCTCTCCCTCTTTTCCCGGACATGACTCATGACGACACAACCCGCGTCATTACCGCGCTCCATCAGCTTGCAGGACATTGATATGTTCAGTGCACCACCCGTACAAAAAGTTTCCGTCGTCATTCCTGTTTATAACGAACAGGAGAGCCTGCCTGAACTGATTCGCCGCACGACGGCCGCCTGCGAGACGCTGGGCAAAGCGTATGAAATTCTTCTGGTGGACGATGGCAGTAGCGATGACTCCGCAATGATGCTGACCGATGCTGCCCAGGCTGAAGGCAGCCATATTGTTGCCGTGCTGCTGAACCGTAACTACGGCCAGCACTCGGCGATCATGGCCGGATTTAGCCACGTTACGGGCGATCTGATCATCACCCTGGACGCGGATCTGCAAAACCCGCCGGAGGAGATCCCACGCCTGGTGGCGAAAGCCGATGAAGGCTATGACGTGGTCGGCACGGTGCGTCAGAACCGTCAGGACAGCCTGTTCCGCAAGCTGGCCTCACGCACTATCAACCGTCTTATCCAGCGTACGACCGGTAAAGCGATGGGCGATTACGGCTGCATGCTGCGCGCCTACCGCCGTCATATTGTCGACGCCATGCTGCATTGCCACGAGCGCAGCACGTTTATTCCGATCCTCGCTAACACGTTCGCCCGTAAGGCAACGGAAATCCCGGTCCTGCATGCCGAGCGTGAGCACGGGGAATCGAAGTACAGCTTTATGCGTCTCATCAACCTGATGTACGACCTTATTACCTGCCTGACCACCACGCCGCTGCGTCTGCTGAGCGTTTTCGGCAGCATCATCGCGCTGGCGGGGTTCGCGCTCTCCGTCCTGCTGGTGGTGCTGCGGCTGGTCTTTGGCCCGCAGTGGGCGGCGGAAGGGGTCTTCATGCTCTTTGCCGTGCTGTTTATGTTCATCGGTGCCCAGTTTGTCGGCATGGGCCTGCTCGGTGAATACATTGGCCGAATTTATAACGATGTCCGCGCACGTCCGCGCTACTTTATTCAACGTGTTGTCCGTCAGGAACACAAAGCATCTCAAGAGGAAATCCACCCATGAAAGCTGTTGTATTTGCCTATCACGATATGGGGTGCACGGGCACGCTGGCCCTGCTGGAAGCGGGCTATGACATAGCGGCAATCTTTACCCATCCGGACACGGCGGGCGAAAATCACTTTTTCAGCTCAGTGGCGCGCATCGCCGCCGAGCGGGGGATTCCGGTTTATGCCCCGGACGACGTGAACCATCCGCTGTGGGTGGAGCGCATCCGCGCGCTTGCCCCTGATGTCCTCTTCTCGTTTTACTATCGCAACCTGATCTGCGACGAGATCCTCGGCCTGGCCGCAAAAGGAGCATTTAACCTTCACGGCTCACTGCTGCCAGCCTACCGTGGGCGCGCGCCGCTGAACTGGGTGCTGGTGAACGGCGAAACGGAAACGGGCGTGACCCTGCACCGGATGGTCCACCGTGCGGATGCGGGGGCCATCATTGCCCAGCACCGCGTGGCAATCGATGCGGATGAAACGGCGCTGAAGCTGCACCAGAAACTTTGCACCGTGGCACAAAGCCTGCTGCGCGACGCGCTGCCAGCTATCCTGAACGGCACCTTCAGCGAGACCGCGCAGGATGAGAGCAAAGCAAGTACCTTTGGTCGCCGCACGCCGGAGGATGGCCGCCTGGACTGGAACCAACCCGCCCGCCAGCTGCACAACCTGGTGCGCGCCGTGACCGACCCGTGGCCGGGGGCATACAGCTTTGCGGGCGTGAGCAAATTTATCGTCTGGAAATCCCGCGTGCGTGACGACATCCCGGCGGCAAAACCGGGCACCGTTGTCTCCGTCTCCCCGCTGATTGTGAGCTGCGGCGAGCAGGCGCTGGAGATTATTACCGGGCAAACCGACAGCGGTCTTTACGTGCAGGGCACGCAGCTGGCCCAGTCTCTGGGGCTGGTCGCCGGGGCGCTGATCACAAGCGCCCCGGTGGTTGCCGTTAAACGCCGTACCCGCGTGCTGATCCTCGGCGTAAACGGCTTTATCGGTAACCATCTGACTGAACGCCTGCTCAAAGACGATAACTACGAAATCTATGGCCTGGATATTGGCGCGGATGCGATCAGTCGTTTCCTCGACAACCCACGCTTCCACTTCGTGGAAGGGGATATCAGCATCCATTCCGAGTGGATTGAATACCACATTAAAAAATGTGACGTGGTACTGCCGCTGGTCGCCATCGCCACGCCTATCGAGTACACCCGTAACCCGCTGCGCGTGTTCGAGCTGGACTTCGAGGAGAACCTGAAGATCATTCGCGACTGCGTGAAATACGACAAGCGCATCATCTTCCCGTCCACCTCTGAAGTGTACGGCATGTGTACCGACAAAAACTTCGACGAAGACACCTCTAACCTGGTGGTCGGGCCGATCAACAAACAGCGCTGGATCTACTCTGTCTCCAAACAGCTGCTGGACCGCGTGATTTGGGCCTACGGTGAGAAAGAGGGGCTGCGCTTTACCCTGTTCCGTCCGTTCAACTGGATGGGCCCGCGTCTGGATAACCTGAACGCGGCGCGTATCGGTAGCTCCCGTGCGATCACCCAGCTGATCCTGAACCTGGTAGAAGGCTCACCGATTAAGCTTATCGAAGGTGGCAAACAGAAACGCTGCTTCACGGATATCAGCGACGGTATCGAAGCGCTGTTCCGCATCATCGAAAACAAAGATAACCGCTGCAACGGTCAAATCATCAACATCGGAAACCCTGACAACGAAGCGAGCATTCGCGAACTGGCTGAGATGCTGCTGGCCAGCTTTGAGCGCCATCCGCTGCGCGATAAATTCCCACCGTTTGCCGGTTTCCGCGAAGTGGAAAGCAGCAGCTACTACGGTAAAGGCTACCAGGACGTTGAGCACCGTAAGCCGAGCATTCGCAATGCGAAGCGCTGCCTGAACTGGACACCGACGGTGAAGATGGAGCAAACCATTGACGAGACGCTCGATTTCTTCCTGCGCACCGTGGAGCTGTCGGAACAGGTCTCATGAAAAAAGTCGGTTTACGCATTGATGTCGACACCTTCAGGGGAACGCGTGACGGCGTCCCCAGGCTGCTGGAACTGCTGAGCAAGCACGGTGTGCGTGCCAGCATCTTCTTCAGCGTGGGGCCTGACAACATGGGACGCCATTTATGGCGTCTGATTAAACCGGCATTTCTGTTCAAAATGCTGCGCTCACGCGCAGCATCTCTCTACGGCTGGGATATTCTGCTGGCCGGCACCGCCTGGCCCGGTAGACGCATCGGCGCGGGTAACGAAGCGGTTATCCGTGAGGCGGCGCAGCAGCATGAGGTCGGCCTGCATGCCTGGGATCACCACGCCTGGCAGGCGTGGGCAGGCGTCTGGGATATCCCACGTCTCTCCCGTGAAATTGAGCGTGGAATGCTGGAGCTTGAGGCCATCACCGGTCAGCCCGTGCGCTGTTCCGCCGTGGCAGGATGGCGTGCGGATCAACGGGTCGTAAAGGCCAAAGAAGCCTTTGCGTTTCGCTACAACAGCGATTGCCGCGGAACCGGTCCGTTTTTGCCGCTGTTAGGCGAAAATCACTACGGTACGGTGCAAATTCCGGTCACGCTTCCCACCTGGGATGAAGTGGTCGGACGCGAGGTGAAGGCGGAAGAATTTAATCGTTATATTCTGGACCGTATGCATCGCGATACGGGGACGCCGGTGTATACCATCCATGCAGAAGTAGAGGGGATTGCGTATCAGCATGATTTCGATGCGTTGCTGACCCTGGCCGCTCAGGAGGGCATTGAATTCTGCCCGTTGAGCGAGCTGCTGCCCGACGACTTCAGCACCCTGCCTGTGGGAAAAATTGTCCGTAATGAACTGGCTGGCCGGGAAGGCTGGCTTGGCCATCAACACACCGTGAGTCCGGTCCCATGAAAACAGCCCGTTATGGCTTAGCGCTTCTCGCACTGTTTATCGTTTACTACCTCATTCCTGTCGATGTCCGCCTGCTGTGGCAGCCTGACGAAACGCGCTATGCGGAAATCAGCCGCGAAATGCTGGCATCGGGTGACTGGGTCGTCCCGCATTTTCTGGGGCTGCGTTACTTTGAAAAACCGATTGCTGGCTACTGGATCAACAGTCTCGGGCAGTTGCTGTTCGGGCACACCAACTTTGCCGTACGCGCCGGGGCGATATTCTCCACCGGGTTAACGGCGCTGCTGGTGATCTGGATGGCCTGGCGTCTCTGGCGGGATAAGCGAGTAGCCATTTTCTCCGGCCTTATCTTCCTGACCCTGTTCCTGGTGTACGGTATCGGCACGTATGCGGTGCTGGATCCTATCATCACCCTGTGGCTGGTGGCGGCGATGTGCAGCTTCTGGCTGGCCTCGCAGGCCCAAACCGTGGCCGGAAAAGCGGGTGGCTATGTGCTGCTTGGGCTGGCCTGCGGGATGGGGGTGATGACCAAAGGCTTCCTGGCGCTGGCCGTTCCGGTGATTGGCGTGCTGCCGTGGGTGATCGTCCAGAAGCGCTGGAAAGAGGTGCTGATTTTTGGCTGGCTCGCGATCCTGAGCTGCGTGCTGATTGTCCTGCCGTGGGCGCTGGCGATTGCACATCGGGAGCCTGATTTCTGGCGTTACTTCTTCTGGGTTGAACATATTCAGCGTTTTGCCCAGAGCGACGCCCAGCATAAAGCCCCGTTCTGGTATTACCTGCCGTTCCTGCTCGCGGGCAGCCTGCCGTGGCTGGCACTGCTGCCGGGCGCGTTTCGTCTCGGCTGGAATGACAGACAAAGCGCGGGGGGAGGATTCTATCTGCTGGGCTGGGTGGTGATGCCGCTGCTGTTCTTCAGCATCGCCAAAGGCAAACTGCCGACCTACATCCTGCCCTGTTTTGCCCCGCTGGCTATCCTGATGGCGCGCTATGCCTGCCTCGCGGCGGAAAAAGGTGCGAGAGCGTTGCGCATTAACGGTGGGATTAACCTGGCGTTTGGGGTGATCGGCGTGATTGCGGCGCTGGTGGTCTCGCCATGGGGGCTGGCTAAGCATCCGGTCTGGACGCCGGTCGAACTGTACAAAGTGTTCTGTGCAGTGGTGGCGTTCCTCCTCTGGGCCGCGGTGGGCTGGTTTACGTTCAGACAGAGTCAGCAGCGCTGGTGGCTGGCAGCCTTGTGTCCTGCAGGCCTGGCGTTGCTGATTGGTTTTGCCATTCCTAACCTGGTGGTGGATTCCAAACAGCCGCAGTCGCTGGTCGATACCGTGCGCGAGCCGCTTCAGGAAAGCCGATTTGTGCTGGCCAATAACGTTGGCGTGGCCGCGGGTCTGGCGTGGGAGCTGAAGCGTAATGACATTACGCTGTTTGGTCAGAGCGGCGAACTGCGTTACGGGCTGGATTATCCCGATGTGAAAGATCGTTACGTCGACAAAGATGACTTCGCGCAGTGGCTGGCGACGCATCGTCAGCAGGGGCGTGTGTCGCTGGTGGTTCTGCTGTCAAAACGTGACGATATCTCACGGGCGAATTTACCGCAGCCGGACAATCTCTATATCCAGGGACGGTTTGCCTTGCTGGAGTATCTGCCGAAGTGATGACCTGGACCTGGCTGGTACTGGCAAGCTTGCTCAGCTGCGCGGGGCAGTTATGCCAGAAACAGGCCACCCGTCCGGCGAAAGCCGGGCGGCGCGGCGCGCACATTATGTTGTGGCTTGGTCTGGCAGGGCTGGCGCTGGGTAGCGGAATGCTGGTCTGGCTGGTGGTGCTGCAACGCCTGCCTGTTGGCGTCGCCTATCCTATGCTGAGCCTCAACTTTGTCTGGGTAACGCTGGCGGCAAAAGTATTCTGGCGCGAACACGTTGCTGCGCACCACTGGCTGGGGGTCGGGTTTATCATCATTGGGATTATCGTGCTGGGAGGAAGCCTGTGAAAGGCGCGTTCTGGGCGTTATGCAGCGTGCTGTTAGTCAGCGCCGCACAGCTGTTGCTGCGCGATGCCATGCAGGCACTGCCGCCGGTCAGCGATGTTCTGGCGCTTATTTCCGCGCTGTGGCACTTCTCATCCGGCACGGGCGCGCTGCTGCTGGGGGTGATGGGGTATGTGGCCTCTATGGGCTGCTGGTATCTGGCGCTGCATCGAATGGCGCTCAGCAAAGCATATGCCTTGCTGAGCCTCAGTTATATTCTGGTGTGGGCCGCGGCAATCGTCCTGCCCGGCTGGGGGGAACACTTCTCCTGGCACGGGCTGGTGGGCGTCGGGTTTATTATGCTGGGTGTACTAACGATTTTTAGGCCAGCACGTCGTCAGCAGAATGAATCAGGCCGGCGTTGAGTTCGAAGGGCGTTGCGGTACAGACCGCAAGACTCAGCGAGTCTATGCGGCAGTGGCTGACTGAATGAAACGCGCTGGCGGTACTGTCAATGCTAACCATTTGCCAGGCGTGACCGCCGCACTGTTTAACGATCGCTTCCTTTCGCGTCCAGATACGCCAGAATGCCGTAAGCTGGCGCTCTGGCGTTTCCTTTTCCAGCTCTTCATGCTCGGCGCCGCTGAAGACGGCATTAGCGAGCGTGCGCCAGTTATCCTGCGGGCGAATACGTTCCAGGGAACAGCCCACGTTACCTTCGTCACTGATAATTAACGCAATCTCATCTCCCGAGTGGCTAAGGCTGAACCACAGCGGATAGTCGCCGGCAAAAAGGGGTTTCCCCTGTTCGTTGTGGATAATCTCCGGTAGTGGCGTCGGCGCCAACAGACGCGAAAGCAACCCGCGTCCAGCGAGCCAGCGCGCGCGATGGGCGCCTTCGGGTGCGTGTCGGGAGAGCGCTTGAGCCCAGCGGTTGGTGCTCAGCGAGGAGATTTTTCCCAGAAAAACCTGGTACATATAACGTCTGGCCTTCAGTCAAACAGAGAGTCGCAAAGTTGCGCGGCGAAACCATTACTATAATCTATTGTCCCCGATAATGGCTAACCCGACCAGCGGCTTAGCCCGGCAACCGGCTTTTGGGTCGTCCCGGCCCCAGCAGGATCGCCAGCTTGCTGCCCCCTTTGGTGGTCTCCATCCAGATTTTACATACGCTGGTCAGCGGAACCGACAGCAGCATCCCAACCGGGCCCAGCAGCCATCCCCAAATCAGTAAGGATAAAAATACCACCAGCGTCGACATGCCCAGCCGGTGCCCCATCATGCGCGGCTCGAGAATATTCCCCAGCACCATATGCACAACGAGGAACAGCGCGCCGACCAGCATACATTCATAAAATCCATTAAACAGAAACGCCTGAATCATCGGCGGCACGGCGGAGAGTACGGCGCCAATGTTGGGAACGTAGTTCAGCAGAAATGCCAGCACCCCCCACATCAGGGCGAACTGGACGCCCATCAGCATCAGTCCCAGCCAGACAATGATCCCGGTCCATACGCTCAACAGCGTTTTCAGCGCCAGATATTTGGACACGCCCTTCAGCGCGCGGTGTAAACCGGCAATATGGATTTGCGGGTTATTTAATGCAAAACGCAGCTTGTAGGGCACATGACGGACTTCGAACAGCATGAACACCACCGTCATGACCAGCAGCAAAATGCTGGCCATCGCGCCGGAAAGACCGGTCATCAGCGTGGTGGCGTAGGTCATGACTTTCTCTGAATCCATCCTGCGCAGCATCCGTTCTGGCGAGATATGCAGGTTAAGAAAGGGCATCATCTCCTGCAGGGCGATGATTTTGCGCGTCAGCTCTTTATTGTACTGCGGCAGCATGGTGGAGAATTCGCTCAGCGATGCGGCCAGTACGCCGAAGAGTGCCGTCAGGCCAATCAGCATTACAATCACCACAATAGTGATGGCCACCGGGCGGCTAACGCCCCGGCGTAAAAACCAGGTCACCAGCGGATTGAGAACAATGGCAAAAAAGAGTGCCAGCAGAAGCTGGACGATAATGTCAGCGGCAGCATGAATACCCGCGAGGATAACCACCAGACAGGCGAGTTTTAATAAGATGTGGAGTCCTGCTTTATCGGGCTGGGGGGAGATCATGCGCGTTCCTTAGTAAGATGACGCATTAAGTGTAGTGCCTGGCTTCCGCTTCGTCTGGCACCGATAATCTGAAAGTCGGGGCTGATTTTCTGATGGCGTCGTGGTAATAGTGAAACACTGTTGCAAAAAATTCAGGTCTAACTCCATGCCCGAACCTGCCGCTGAACCGGCGCTGAGCGGATTGCGCCTCAATCTGCGTATTGTTTCCGTCGTCATTTTCAACTTTGCCAGTTATCTGACCATTGGTCTGCCGCTGGCGGTCTTGCCGGGCTATGTCCATGACGTAATGGGGTTTAGCGCATTCTGGGCGGGGCTGGTGATTAGCCTGCAGTATTTCGCCACGCTGTTAAGCCGGCCGCATGCCGGGCGCTACGCGGACATGTTCGGACCAAAAAGCATCGTCGTGGTGGGGTTGTGCGGCTGTTTCCTCAGTGGCCTGAGCTACCTGCTGGCGGCCACAACCAGCGCCTGGCCGCTGGTCAGTCTGACGCTCCTCTGCCTGGGCCGCGTCATCCTCGGTATTGGGCAAAGTCTGGCGGGAACCGGCTCCACGCTGTGGGGCGTGGGCGTTGTCGGCGCATCACACATTGGCCGGGTGATCTCCTGGAACGGAATTGTTACCTACGGCGCGATGGCGCTCGGTGCACCGCTCGGCGTGGCCTGTTATGCCTTTGGCGGGCTCTATGGGCTCGCCATCACCATTATGGTGGTCGCGCTTCTGGCGATTCTGTTTGCCCTGCCGCGCCCGAAAGTAAAGGCCAGCAAGGGCAAGCCACTGCCGTTTCGGGCTGTGCTGGGCCGCGTATGGCCGTACGGTATGGCACTGGCCCTGGCGACGACCGGCTTCGGCGTCATTGCGACCTTCATTACCCTGTTCTATGACGCCAAAGGCTGGGAGGGCGCGGCCTTTGCGTTAACCCTCTTTAGCGTGGCGTTTGTTGGCGCGCGCCTGCTTTTCCCGAACGGCATCAACCGTCTGGGTGGGCTGAATGTGGCGATGATCTGCTTTGCGGTCGAGATAGTCGGGCTGCTGTTGACCGGTATCGCCAGTGCACCCTGGATGGCGAAAATGGGCGTCTTCCTTGCGGGAGCCGGTTTCTCGCTGGTCTTCCCGGCGCTGGGCGTGGTGGCGGTGAAAGCGGTGCCGCAGCAGAACCAGGGAGCGGCGCTGGCGACCTATACGGTATTTATGGATATGTCGTTAGGCATTACCGGGCCGCTGGCGGGGCTGGTGATGGCCTGGGCAGGGGTACCGGTGATTTATCTTGCCGCAGCGGGTCTGGTGATAATTGCCTTGTTACTGACGTGGCGGCTAAAAAAATGGCCCCCGGTGCAAGCACCGGAGGCCACGTCATCATCGTGAAGGTTACTGGATCACGATGGTGTTAATGATGTTTTCAGCCGCCGTCTGCGCTTTCTGCTGATCTTCCGCTGGCAGGGTGATCTGCAGGGTCAGCAGTTTGTTATCCACCTTGCCCAGCACCACAGAAGAGTAAGCGGTCTGGCCTTTGGCAGAGATGATGCTGTCCAGCTGTTGCAGCGTGTGGCCTTTCAGCTCGATGGATTTATTGGTCACCACCTGCAGCTGCGGATCGCGGCCGCGCTGCTGATCTTCCAGACGTTTAGACAGGACGGCCAGGTCTTCGCTGGTGTCGTCGCCCACAATCACAATGACCGCTTTCTGACCGGTTGCGTCGGAGTAAACGTGCATGTTGTTCGCCTGGGTACCCAGCTTGCCGCTCTGGTCAGTCATATCGGCTGGCAGAGAGAAACTGAGTTTGCCATCCATCAGATTCACCGGCTGGCCGGTCGCGTTGCTCTCTGCGGATGCGCCCTGAGCAGGCGTTTTCGTGTCGCTGTTATCACAGGCTGCAAGACCCACAACCAGCAGGCCAATCCCGACATATTTAACCAGATTGCGCATTGACTTCTTCCTTTCGATAAACGGCCATAACGGCTCATTCGTCCATCTTATCACAACTGATAAAGCGAACCCTTAACCAGCCTGCAATGCCGTAATTTCAGATTTATCTGCCAGCCTTTTCAGCAGCATATTCAGCAGCACGCCGTACATTGGCAGGAAGAAGACAATGCTGATGAGGACCTTGAAGCAGTAGTCCACCAGCGCAATTTCCATCCAGTGCTCGGCCATAAAGGCATCCGGGCTGCGCCAGAAAGCGATGAAGAAGAAGGCCAGCGTATCGCTCACGTTACCGAATAGCGTGGAGGCGGTAGGCGCCATCCACCAGCGATGGTTCTGGCGCAGACGGTTAAACACGTGCACGTCAAGGATCTGCCCCAGCGCGTAGGCCATAAAGCTTGCCGCGGCGATACGGGCGACAAACAGGTTGAAGTGCGTCAGCGCCTCAACGCCCTGCCAGCTTCCCATATAAAACAGGGACGACACCACGTATGAGATGAACAGCGCCGGAAGCATGACCGCAAAAATAATGCGGCGGGCCAGCGGTGCGCCAAAAATACGCACGGTCAAATCCGTGGCGAGGAAAATAAACGGAAAACTGAACGCGCCCCAGGTGGTATGAAAACCAAAGATAGAGATGGGGAGCTGCACCAGATAGTTACTGGACGTGATCACCAGTAAATGAAAAAGCGAAAGCCAGAACAACGCTTTAACGCGCTGTGATTCAGAGAACTGCGTCATATTGTGACCTTTTTATACGTTGGGGTGAGGGAACCCAATAAAAACCGCAGCATGATACTGCTTTGGCTGGACATTGCAATGGTTGATTTTTGCGCAATCGTTAACCTGGTTTGCATTGTCCGCCACCGGGCGTAAACTACAGCCGTTTTTACCAGACCGAGAAGACCATGACCGACCTGTTTTCCAGCCCAGACCATACCCTTGATGCTCAGGGCCTTCGCTGCCCGGAGCCGGTAATGATGGTTCGTAAGACCGTGCGTAACATGCAGCCCGGTGAAACGCTGCTGATTATTGCCGACGACCCGGCCACGACCCGCGATATTCCCGGGTTTTGTACCTTTATGGAGCATGAGCTTGTGGCGCAGCAGACAGAAGCGCTGCCGTACCGGTATTTGATTCGTAAGGGGTAGGTGGTCCGCCGCTGCGGTCTGATGCCCTCACCCCGGCCCTCTCCCACGGGGAGAGGGGGCAAACACTAAAAATGGCCACTGCGTGGCCATTTTGCTTTTACCTAGCCTTTCATCCACGCGCGGATCCCGTCCAGGAACATCTGCGTCGCCATCATCACCAGAATCAGCCCCATCAGGCGCTCCAGCGCGTTAACCCCTTTCTCCCCCAGCAGGCGCAGGAACAGCGACGATTGCAGCAGGATGATAAATGTCCCGCCCCAGGCGATAAGCAGGGCAATCACCAGGTGGCTCATTTGATTCGGATACTGATGCGACAGCAGCATCAGGGTGGCCAGAATGGTCGGCCCGGCGACCAGGGGAATCGCCAGCGGTACGATAAACGGCTCTTCCCCCGCGGGCAGGCCGCTGCTGCTCCCTTCGGCGCTCGGGAAAATCATCTTAATGGCAATCAGGAACAGAATAATCCCGCCGGAAATGGAGACCGTTTCTGCGCGCAGGTTCAGGAAGGCGAGGATCTTTTCTCCCGCAAACAGGAAGATAAACATCACCAGCAGGGCGATGAGCAGCTCGCGGATCATGATCGCCCGGCGGCGCTTCGGCTCAGTGTGCTTCAGCACCGACATGAAGATAGGCAGGTTGCCCAGTGGATCCATTATCAGGATCAATAAAACCGCTGCGGAAATGATTTCACTCATGTAAATTATCCCTGAACATCTCTATGGTTATTATGATAATTAGCTGTATTTCTGATTGCCGGGCAATCATCGATTAATTTCGCTTGCGACTTTGGCAGCATTTTGTAATGTGAAGCATATCCCAGTTCAATACTGGCTTGCACAATCAGCACACACCCTCAGCAGGAAAAAAATGCTATGAAAAACGTTGGTTTCATCGGCTGGCGCGGTATGGTCGGCTCTGTACTCATGCAACGCATGGTTGAAGAGCGCGATTTCGACGCTATCCGCCCGGTCTTCTTCTCCACTTCCCAGCTCGGCCAGGCTGCACCGTCCTTTGGTGGTACCACAGGCACGTTGCAGGATGCTTACGATCTGGAAGCGCTGAAGGCACTTGATATTATTGTGACCTGCCAGGGCGGCGATTATACCAACGAAATCTATCCAAAGCTGCGTGAAAGCGGCTGGCAGGGCTACTGGATTGACGCGGCCTCTTCGCTGCGCATGAAAGACGATGCCATCATTATTCTCGACCCGGTTAACCAGGGCGTGATCACCGATGGCCTGAACAACGGTGTGAAAACCTTTGTCGGTGGTAACTGCACCGTCAGCCTGATGCTGATGTCCCTTGGCGGCCTGTTTGCGCAGGATCTGGTTGAATGGGTTTCCGTGGCGACCTACCAGGCCGCGTCCGGCGGCGGCGCGCGTCATATGCGCGAGCTGCTGACCCAGATGGGCCAGCTGCACCACAGTGTCGCAACCGAGCTGGCAAACCCGGCATCCGCGATCCTCGATATCGAGCGTAAAGTCACCGATCTGACCCGCAGCGGCGCGCTGCCGGTGGATAACTTTGGCGTACCGCTGGCCGGTGGCCTGATCCCGTGGATCGACAAACAGCTGGATAACGGCCAGACCCGCGAAGAGTGGAAAGGTCAGGCTGAGACCAACAAAATCCTCAATACCGCGAACACCATTCCGGTTGACGGTCTGTGCGTGCGTATCGGCGCACTGCGCTGCCACAGCCAGGCCTTCACCATTAAACTGAAAAAAGATGTGTCTATTCCGACCGTGGAAGAGCTGCTGGCCGCGCACAACCCGTGGGCGAAAGTGGTACCAAACGATCGCGATATCACCATGCGTGAGCTGACCCCGGCTGCCGTCACCGGCACGCTGACCACGCCGGTTGGCCGTCTGCGTAAGCTGAACATGGGGCCGGAGTACCTCTCCGCGTTCACCGTCGGTGACCAGCTCCTGTGGGGCGCCGCCGAACCGCTGCGCCGCATGCTACGCCAGCTGGCGTAATAATTTGTTAATGACCGGGGGTGATTTTCACCCCCTTTTTTTGCGTACTACATGGAGTAACACGCGTATGTCTTATTTTTTATCAGGAGTCATGTAGAGCGTTGGCTATGCTTTAAGGAAGAGTCATTTCTTACCTGAGGTTAGGACGGGACTGAGTGGATGCCCGTCAGGTCACATTAAAGTCGTCCCAGGCGCTAAAAAAGGACGACATAAAAAACAGGATGAATACCATGTCCGATCGTGTGGATAGAGACGTGATTAATGCGCTTATTGCGGGTCATTTTGCCGACCCCTTTTCCGTGCTGGGGATGCACCGTACAGAGGCCGGGCTGGAAGTTCGGGCGTTGTTACCGGATGCGACCGAAGTGTGGGTCATCGAGCCCAAAACCGGCCGCAAGGTGGCCAATCTTGAATGCCTCGACTCGCGTGGCTTCTTCTCGGGTATCATGCCCCGCCGTAAAAACCCCTTTCGTTATCAACTCGCCGTTATCTGGCACGGCCAGCAAAACCTGATTGATGATCCTTACAGCTTCGGTCCGCTCTTAAAAGAGATGGACGCCTGGCTGCTGTCTGAAGGTACGCATCTGCGCCCTTATGAAACGCTGGGTGCTCATGCGGATACCATGGACGGCATCACCGGCACGCGTTTTGCGGTGTGGGCGCCTAACGCCCAGCGCGTCTCCGTTGTCGGGCAGTTCAACTACTGGGACGGTCGTCGCCATCCGATGCGCCTGCGCCGGGAGACGGGCATCTGGGAGCTGTTTATCCCGGGGGCGCATAACGGCCAGCTCTACAAATTCGAAATGATCGATGCTCACGGCAAGTTGCGCATTAAAGCCGACCCGTATGCCTTCGAGGCGCAGATGCGTCCGGACACGGCGTCGCTGATTTGCGGCCTGCCGGAGAAGGTGGTCCAGACGGAAGAGCGTAAACAGGCCAACCGCTTTGATGCGCCGATCTCCGTCTATGAAGTGCATCTCGGCTCCTGGCGCCGCCACACCGATAACAACTTCTGGCTGAGCTACCGGGAACTCGCCGACCAGCTGGTGCCGTACGCTAAATGGATGGGCTTTACCCACCTCGAACTGCTGCCGGTTAACGAGCACCCGTTCGACGGCAGCTGGGGCTACCAGCCAACCGGGCTGTATGCCCCAACACGCCGCTTCGGCACGCGCGATGACTTCCGCTATTTCATTAATGCCGCGCACGCCGCCGGGCTGAACGTGATCCTCGACTGGGTGCCTGGTCATTTCCCTTCTGATGACTTTGCGCTGGCAGAGTTTGACGGCACAAAACTGTACGAGCACAGCGACCCGCGTGAAGGCTATCACCAGGACTGGAACACGCTGATCTACAACTATGGTCGCCGTGAAGTCGCGAACTATCTGGTCGGCAATGCCCTGTACTGGATTGAGCGCTTCGGCATTGATGCCCTGCGCGTGGATGCGGTGGCGTCAATGATCTACCGCGACTACAGCCGCAAAGAGGGCGAGTGGATCCCGAACGAGTATGGCGGCCGCGAAAACCTGGAAGCGATTGAATTCCTGCGCAGCACTAACCGTATTATCGGTGAGCAGGTCGAGGGTGCGGTTACCATGGCGGAGGAGTCGACGGACTTTGCAGGCGTCTCCCGACCGCCGTCATCAGGCGGTCTGGGGTTCTGGTATAAGTGGAACCTGGGCTGGATGCACGACACGCTCGACTACATGAAGCTCGACCCGGTGTACCGTCAGTACCATCACGATAAGCTCACCTTCGGCCTGCTCTATAACTACACCGAAAACTTCATGCTGCCGCTGTCGCACGATGAAGTGGTGCACGGCAAAAAATCCATTCTCGACCGTATGCCGGGCGATGCGTGGCAGAAATTTGCCAACCTGCGCGCCTACTACGGCTGGATGTTTGCCTTCCCGGGTAAAAAACTGCTGTTTATGGGCAATGAATTTGCCCAGGGGCGCGAGTGGAACCACGACTCCAGTCTCGACTGGCATTTGCTGGAAGGCGGCGACAACTGGCACCACGGCGTGCAGCGTCTGGTGCGTGACCTGAATCTGACCTATCGCCATCACAAAGCCCTCCACGAGCTGGATTTCGACCCCTACGGCTTCGAGTGGCTGGTAGTGGACGACCATGAGCGTTCGGTATTTGTCTTTGTGCGTCGTGATAAAGCTGGCAACGAAATCATCGTCGCCAGTAACTTTACGCCGGTACCGCGCGAACACTACCGCTTTGGCATTAACCAGCCGGGGAAATGGCGCGAAATTCTGAATACCGATTCCATGCACTACCACGGCAGCAACGCCGGTAACGGCGGGCTGGTGCAGAGCGATGCCATCGAAAGCCACGGGCGGCCAAACTCCCTGAGCCTGACGCTGCCGCCGCTTGGCACCATCTGGCTGATGCGGGAGGGTGAATGACGCAGCTTACGGCAGGTCATCCCGAACCGCTCGGCGCGCGTTTTGACGGTAAGGGCGTGAACTTCACGCTCTTTTCCGCTCACGCGGAGCGGGTGGAACTTTGTGTGTTTGACGGGGAAGGTAACGAGCACCGTTACGATTTACCGTCTCGCACAGGGGATATCTGGCACGGGTACCTGTCCGGCGGGCGTCCGGGGATGCATTACGGTTTTCGCGTACACGGTCCGTGGCAACCGGCTCAGGGGCACTGGTTTAACCCGGCGAAGCTGTTGATTGATCCGTGCGCGCACCGCGTCGACGGCGAGTTTAAAGACGACCCGCTGTTTCACGTCGGCTACGGTGAGCCCGACCACCGCGACAGCGCACCGGTCGTGCCCAAAAGCGTGGTGGTGAACGACCTCTACGACTGGGAAGACGATGCTCCGCCGCGCACGCCGTGGGGCAACACCGTAATTTATGAAGCGCATGTCAAAGGGCTGACCTGGCTGCACCCGTCGATCCCCAACGCGATGCGCGGCACCTATCAGGCACTCGGCCATCCGACGATGATTGCCTATCTGAAACACCTCGGTATCACCGCGCTGGAACTGCTCCCCGTCGCCCATTTCGCCAATGAACCCCGTCTACAGCGGCTGGGGCTGAGCAACTACTGGGGCTACAACCCGCTGGCGATGTTCGCCCTAGAACCCCGCTACGCCGCCCATCCGGAGACGGCGCGGGACGAGTTTCGTGATGCGGTGAAGGCGCTGCACGCGGCGGGCATTGAGGTCATTCTGGACGTGGTGCTGAACCACAGCGCTGAAAGCGATCTCGACGGCCCGACGCTCTCCATGCGCGGAATTGATAACCGTAGCTATTATTGGATCAGAGAGGATGGCGATTACGAGAACTGGACCGGCTGCGGTAACACCCTCAACCTCAGCCATCCAGCGGTCACGCATTTTGCTTATGAATGCCTGAAATACTGGGTTGAGACGTTCCACGTCGACGGTTTTCGTTTCGACCTGGCGCCCGTTATGGGACGCACGCCGGCATTCAGCCAGCAGGCTCCGCTGTTTGAGGCCATCAAAAATTGCCCGGTGCTCTCGCAGGTGAAACTGATCGCCGAGCCGTGGGACATCGGTGAGGGCGGCTATCAGGTGGGGAATTTCCCGCCGCTGTTTGCCGAGTGGAACGACCATTATCGCGATGCCATGCGCCGCTTCTGGCTGGCGCGCGATCTGTCACTGGGGGAGTTCGCCGGGCGCTTTGCCGCCTCCAGCGATCTCTTCAGGCGCGACGGCAAACGGCCGTCGGCCACCATTAATCTGGTGACGGCGCACGACGGTTTTACGCTGCGCGACTGCGTTTGTTTCAATCAGAAACACAATGAAGCGAACGGCGAAGAGAATCGCGATGGCACTAACAATAACCATAGCTTTAATCATGGTATAGAAGGATTAGGCGGGAGCCTGGACGTGATTGAGCGGCGTCGCGCCAGCGTTCATGCGCTGCTGACGACGCTTTTGTTATCGCAGGGCACGCCGATGCTGCTGGCGGGCGATGAGCACGGCCACAGTCAGCACGGCAACAATAACGCCTATTGCCAGGACAATACCCTGACCTGGCTCGACTGGGGTGAGGCGAACAGTGGACTGACCCATTTCACCGCAGCGCTGATCCACCTTCGCCAGCAGATCCCCGCGCTCACCGCCGATCGCTGGTGGGAAGAGGGCGACGGCAACGTTCGCTGGCTGAATAAAGACGCGCAACCGTTGAGTGCGCAAGAGTGGCAACACGGCATCACCTGTCTGCAAATCCTGCTGTCGGATAAGTGGCTGGTGACGCTGAACGCGACGGATAACGTCGCAGAGATTGTTTTACCTGACGGGGAATGGCGCGCTGTTCCCCCCTTTGCCGGAGCGGATAATCCGGTAGTAATGGCTGTCTGGCACGGGCCTGCGCACGGAGTGTGCGTATTCCAAAGATGATAAAAAAGGAGTTAGTCATGGTTAGATTAGAGAAGAACGATCCCTTAATGTTGGCACGCCAGTTACCATTAAAAACGGTTGCCCTGATACTTGCGGGCGGGCGTGGTACCCGTCTGAAAGATTTGACCATCAAGCGCGCCAAGCCGGCCGTTCACTTTGGTGGTAAGTTCCGCATCATCGACTTTGCGCTCTCCAACTGCCTGAACTCAGGCATTCGCCGTATTGGCGTCATTACGCAGTATCAGTCGCACACGTTGGTTCAGCATATTCAGCGCGGCTGGTCATTCTTCAGTGAAGAGATGAACGAGTTTGTCGATCTCCTTCCTGCTCAGCAACGTGTTCACGGCGAGAACTGGTATCGCGGGACGGCGGATGCGGTGACGCAGAACCTCGACATCATTCGTCGCTATAACGCGGAATACATTGTGATCCTCGCCGGGGATCACATCTACAAGCAAGATTACTCCCACATGCTCATCGACCACGTCGAAAAAGGGGCGCGCTGCACCGTGGCGTGTCTGCCGGTGCCCGTTGCCGAGGCGACGGCGTTTGGCGTGATGCACGTGGACGCCGACGATAAAATCATCGACTTCGTCGAAAAACCGGCGAACCCGCCAACCATGCCGGGCGATGACACCAAATCCCTCGCCAGCATGGGGATCTATGTCTTTGATGCAGATTATCTTTATGAGCTGCTGGAAGACGACGACAAAGACGAAAACTCCAGTCACGACTTCGGTAAAGACATCATCCCGAAAATCACCAAAGCTGGCATGGCGTATGCACATCCTTTCCCGCTGTCCTGCGTGCAGTCAGACCCGAATGCCGAGCCTTACTGGCGCGATGTGGGCACGCTGGAAGCGTACTGGAAAGCGAACCTCGATCTGGCCTCAGTCACGCCTGAGCTGGATATGTACGACCAGAACTGGCCGATTCGTACCCACATGGAATCCTTGCCGCCGGCCAAATTCGTGCAGGACCGCTCCGGCAGCCACGGTATGACGCTGAACTCGCTGGTCTCTGGCGGGTGCATTATCTCCGGTTCGGTGGTGGTGCAGTCCGTGCTGTTCCCGCGCGTGCGGATAAATTCATTCTGTAATATCGATTCGGCGGTCTTATTGCCGGATGTCTGGGTAGGGCGTTCGTGTCGTCTGCGTCGTTGCGTGATCGACCGCGCCTGCGTCATCCCTGAGGGGATGGTCATCGGTGAAAACGCGGAAGAAGACGCGCGTCGTTTCTACCGTTCGGAAGAGGGGATCGTGTTAGTCACACGGGAAATGTTGCGGAAGCTGCAGATCAAACAGGAGCGATGATGCAGGTTTTACACGTATGTTCTGAGATGTTCCCGTTGTTAAAAACGGGCGGTCTGGCGGATGTTCTTGGTGCATTACCGGCGGCACAAATCGCCGGAGGCGTGGATACCCGAGTCCTGCTGCCTGCCTTCCCGGATATCCGGCGCGGCATTCCTGATGCAAAGGTTGTGACCCGCCGTGAGACGTTTGCTGGACGCATCACCCTGCTGTTTGGACATTACAATGGCGTAGGGATTTACCTGATCGACGCGCCACACTTATACGATCGACCGGGCAGCCCGTATCACGATACGAACCTGTTCGCCTATACCGACAACGTGCTGCGCTTTGCGCTGCTCGGCTGGGTCGGTGCAGAAATGGCGACGGGTCTGGATCCGTTCTGGCGTCCGGATGTGGTGCACGCGCACGACTGGCATGCCGGGCTGGCTCCGGCGTATCTCGCCGCGCGCGGTCACCCGGCAAAATCGGTCTTTACGGTGCATAACCTCGCCTATCAGGGGATGTACTACGCGCATCATATGAATGACATCGATCTGCCATGGTCGTTCTATAACATGCACGGGCTGGAGTTTAAGGGGCAGATTTCGTTCCTGAAGGCGGGGCTGTACTACGCCGATCACATCACGGCGGTCAGCCCAACCTATGCGCGAGAAATCACCCAGCCGGAGTTTGGCTACGGCATGGAAGGGCTACTGCAACAGCGCCATCGGGAAGGCCGCCTGTCGGGCATTCTGAACGGCGTGGATGAACAGATCTGGAGTCCGGAAACCGATCTCTTGCTGGCGGCACGCTATGGTCGCGATTCCGTGGAAGACAAAGCGGAAAACAAACGCCAGCTGCAGATTGCAATGGGGCTGAAGGTCAACGACAAAGTGCCGCTCTTCGCGGTGGTGAGCCGCCTGACCAGCCAGAAAGGGCTGGACCTGGTGCTGGAGGCGCTGCCCGGCTTGCTCGAGCAGGGCGGACAGCTGGCGCTGCTCGGCGCAGGCGACCCGGTGCTGCAGGAAGGTTTCCTCGCGGCGGCAGCGGAACACCCGGGGCAGGTGGGCGTGCAGATTGGTTACCACGAGGCATTTTCGCACCGCATTATGGGCGGCGCAGACGTCATTCTGGTGCCAAGCCGCTTCGAGCCCTGCGGCCTGACGCAGCTCTATGGCCTGAAATACGGCACCCTGCCGCTGGTACGCCGCACGGGCGGGCTGGCGGATACGGTGTCCGATAGCTCACTGGAAAACCTGGCGGACGGTATTGCCAGCGGGTTTGTTTTTGAAGACAGTAATGCCTGGTCGCTGCTTCGGGCGATTCGGCGTGCTTTCGTCTTGTGGTCCCGTCCGTCGCTGTGGCGTTACGTACAACGTCAGGCGATGTCCATGGACTTTAGCTGGCACGTTGCGGCGCAGTCGTACCGCGATCTTTATCAACGCTTGATGTAACGAGGCGAAGTTACTGATATGAATGCTCCATTTAGCTACTCTTCACCCACGCTCAGCGTTGAGGCGTTAAAGCACTCCATCGCCTATAAGCTGATGTTCACCATCGGGAAAGATCCGGTCATCGCCAACAAACACGAGTGGCTGAACGCCACTCTGTTTGCGGTGCGCGACCGTTTAGTTGAACGCTGGCTGCGATCAAACCGCGCCCAGCTCTCGCAGGAAACGCGTCAGGTTTACTACCTGTCGATGGAATTTTTGATTGGCCGCACGCTCTCCAACGCGCTGCTGTCGCTCGGCATTTACGACGACGTTAAAACCGCCCTCGAAGAGATGGGGCTGGATTTAGAAGAGCTGATTGACGAAGAGAACGACCCAGGCCTCGGCAACGGCGGCCTGGGGCGTCTTGCCGCCTGCTTCCTCGACTCGCTGGCGACCCTGGCGCTGCCGGGACGCGGGTACGGCATTCGCTACGACTACGGCATGTTCAAGCAGAACATCGTCGACGGGCGTCAGAAAGAGTCGCCGGACTACTGGCTGGAGTATGGCAACCCGTGGGAGTTCAAGCGTCACAATACCCGCTACAAGGTGCGCTTTGGCGGGCGTATTCAGCAGGAAGGAAAAAAATCCCGCTGGGTGGAGACCGAAGAGATCCTGGCCGTGGCCTACGACCAGATCATCCCCGGCTATGACACCGATGCCACCAACACGCTGCGCCTGTGGAGCGCCCAGGCCAGTAGCGAGATTAACCTCGGTAAATTCAATCAGGGTGACTATTTCGCCGCGGTGGAAGATAAAAACCACTCTGAAAACGTGTCCCGCGTCCTCTATCCGGATGACTCAACCTACTCCGGCCGCGAGCTGCGCCTGCGCCAGGAGTATTTCCTCGTCTCGGCGACGATTCAGGATATCCTCAGCCGCCATCACCAGCTGCACAAAACCTACGCCAATCTGGCGGAGAAAACCGCGATTCACCTCAACGACACGCACCCGGTGCTCTCTATTCCAGAGCTGATGCGTTTGCTTATCGACGAGCATAAGTTCAGCTGGGATGAGGCATTCGAAGTGACCTGCCAGGTGTTCTCGTACACCAACCACACGCTGATGAGCGAAGCGCTGGAAACCTGGCCGGTGGATATGCTCGGCAAAATCCTGCCGCGCCACCTGCAGATTATCTTCGAGATTAACGACTACTTCCTCAAGACGCTGCAGGAGCAGTACCCGAACGATACCGGCCTGCTGAGCCGGGCGTCGATCATTGATGAATCCAACGGTCGTCGCGTACGCATGGCCTGGCTGGCGGTAGTGATCAGCCACAAGGTAAACGGCGTGTCTGAGCTCCACTCAAACCTGATGGTGCAGTCGCTGTTTGCGGATTTCGCGAAGATCTTCCCGACGCGTTTCTGCAACGTGACCAACGGCGTCACGCCGCGTCGCTGGCTGGCGCTGGCGAACCAGCCGCTTTCTGACGTGCTGGATCAGAACATTGGCCGCACCTGGCGCACCGACCTGAGCCAGCTGAGCGAGCTGGAACAGCACATTGATTTCCCGACGGTGAACAAAGCCGTGCGCGAAGCCAAGCTGCTGAACAAAAAGCGTTTGTCGGTTTACCTTGCGCTGCATCTGAACGTGGTCGCCAACCCGAAAGCGTTGTTTGACGTGCAGATCAAACGTATTCACGAGTACAAGCGTCAGCTGATGAACGTGCTGCATGTGATTACCCACTACAACCGGATTAAGGCCGACCCGACGGCCGAGTGGGTGCCGCGCGTGAAAATCTTCGCCGGTAAAGCCGCTTCCGCCTATTACATGGCGAAGCACATTATCCATCTCATCAACGATGTGGCTAAGGTCGTCAACCTGGATCCGGATATTGGCGACAAGCTGAAGGTGGTGTTCATCCCGAACTACAGCGTAAGCCTGGCGCAGCTGATCATCCCGGCGGCGGATCTCTCTGAGCAGATTTCAACGGCGGGTACGGAAGCCTCCGGGACCAGTAACATGAAGTTTGCCCTCAACGGTGCGCTGACCATTGGCACCCTGGACGGGGCGAACGTTGAGATGCTGGAGCACGTAGGGGCTGAGAACATCTTTATCTTCGGGAACACCACGGAAGAAGTGGAGGCGCTGCGCAGAAAAGGCTACTCGCCGCGTGAGTTCTATGAAAAAGATGAAGAGTTACGTCAGGTACTGACGCAGATCGCGACCGGTGTATTCAGCCCGGACGAGCCGGGCCGCTATCGCGATCTGGTGGATTCGCTGATTAACTTTGGCGATCACTACCAGGTGCTGGCGGATTATCGCAGCTACGTGGACTGTCAGGATAAGGTGGACGAACTGTACCGTCAGCAGGAGAAGTGGACCAGTGCTGCGATGCATAACATCGCCAATATGGGGTATTTCTCGTCCGACAGGACCATCAAGGAGTATGCCGAGACGATCTGGCATATTGATCCGGTGAGGCTGTAAAAACATAGCCGGGTGGCGGCTTCGCCTTACCCGGCCTACTCGATCCCGTAGGCCCGGTAAGCGTAGCGCCACCGGGCTTTTTTACATCAAGACGCTAATGACAGCTCACGCTTTCCCGCATGCTGCTGCAGCCACTGCGCCACACGCGATTGCTGTTCGGCATTCAGCCACATCCCTTCTTTGGTACGGCGCCAGATGGCGTCGTCCAGGCGGCGAACCCACTCGTGCTCGACCAGGTAACGCAGCTCGGCTTCGTACAGCTCGTGACCGAAATGCTCGCCCAGATCCGCAATGTCCTTCGCATCACCGAGGAACAGCTCGGTATTGCTGCCGTAGGTGCGGGCGTAGTGGCGCGCCATGCCTTCGGTAATGAACGGGAAGCGACGGCGCAGCTTCGCGGCATAATCGTCGCGGTTGTCGCCGATATCACCGCCGGGCAGTACCGCGCCTTTGGTCCATGCCGGGCCAATGCCCTTATAGTACGGGGCCAGTTTTTCCAGCGCGTGCTCCGCCAGCTTGCGGTAGGTGGTGAGCTTGCCGCCAAACACCGACAGCAGCGGCGCCTGGCCGTCTACGTCGTGAATATCGAGCGTATAGTCGCGGGTGATGGCCTGCGGTGAGTCAGACTCGTCATCGCACAGCGGACGCACGCCGGAGTAAGTCCATACCACGTCATCGCGGGACAGCTGTTTCTTAAAGTGTGCGTTATACACTTTAAGGAGGTAGTTCACTTCGCTCTCGTCGATCTCAACGTTTTTCGGATCCCCTTTGTACTCCACGTCGGTGGTGCCGATGATCGAGAATTCGTCCATCCACGGGATCACAAACACGATGCGCTTATCTTCGTTCTGCAGAATGTACGCTTGTTTTTGCGTGTGTACGCGCGGCACCACAATATGGCTGCCCTTGATCAGGCGGATGCCGTACGGCGAAGGCAGATGCATGCCGTCGTCGAAGAACTGCTTCACCCACGGACCGGTGGCGTTCACCAGACCGCGCGCTTTCCAGCTGAATTTCTCGCCGGTATCAATGTCTTCTGCTTCGACGATCCACAGGCCGTTTTCACGACGCGCGGCGGTAGCGCGGGTACGGGTTTTCACCTCTCCACCTTTCTTCTCCACCATCTGCGCATTCGCCAGCACCAGACGTGCATCGTCCACCCAGCAGTCGGAATATTCGAAACCGCGCACGATTTCAGGCTTCAGGACCGATTCTGAGCCAAAACGCAAACCGTTCGAACCCGGCAGGCTGGTGCGTTTACCCAGATGATCGTACATAAACAGACCAATTCGGATCATCCACGCCGGACGCAGGTGCGGGCGATGGGGCAGACGGAAACGCATCGGGATCGCCAGATGCGGCGCCATTTTTAGCAGCACTTCACGTTCGGCCAGCGCTTCACTGACCAGGCGGAATTCGTAGTGTTCCAGGTAGCGCAGGCCACCGTGGATCAGCTTGGAGCTGGCGGACGACGTCGCGCAGGCGAGATCGTTAGCTTCCAGCATCAGCACGGATAAACCGCGTCCTGCGGCATCGACCGCAATACCGGCACCGTTGATGCCACCGCCTATCACAATCAGATCTTTGGTTTCCATAACACCCTCATGCACTTTCGTTAAAGCTCAAAAATGTTCGATATCGCTCATAATAGCAAAGGAACGCGCTTTTGGTAACATCAAAAAAACAATTTAGAGTGATATGGATAACATAATGGCGTTTATCCGCCGCCAGGACGTACACTACGGGGTAAAATAGTGCGGTCTGATGCCCTCACCCCAGCTCTCTCCCACGGGGAGAGGGGGATCCGTTTCCCTCTCCCTCCGGGAGAGGGTAGGGTGAGGGGGAAAACCGCACCACACCCGAATATAAGATGAGAACACCATGGATCAGTTTGAATGTATTAACGTAGAAGAAGCCCATCAGAAGATGCACCAGGGAACGGCGGTGCTGGTGGATATCCGCGATCCGCAGAGTTTTGCGATGGGCCATACGCCGGGCGCGTTCCATCTCACCAATGACACGCTGGGCGCGTTTATGCGCGATAACGACTTCGATACGCCAGTGATGGTGATGTGTTACCACGGCAACAGCAGCAAAAGCGCGGCGCAGTATCTGCTTCAGCAGGGCTACGACGCGGTGTACAGCGTCGACGGCGGCTTCGATGCCTGGCATCGTCATTTCCCGGCAGAAGTGGAATACGCGTTTGAGCGCTAATCCCGCTATACTGTTCCCTTTTGTGTGGAAATAAGCGACCGCTGCCCATGTTGATGATCACCTCTTTTACCAATCCGCGCGTCGCCCAGGCGTTTGTCGACTATATGGCAACGCAGGGCGTTATTCTGACCATTCAGCAACATACGCAGACCGATGTCTGGCTGGCCGATGAGAGCCAGGCCGGGCGGGTAAACGAGGAGCTGGCGCGTTTTCTTGAAAATCCTGGCGACCCGCGCTATCTGGCGGCAAGCTGGCAATCCGGCCAGACGGGCAGCGGATTGCATTACAGTCGTTTCCCTTTTATTGCCACTATTCGCGAGCGCGCAGGGCCGTTTACGCTGCTGCTGATGGCCGCCTGTATTATCGTCTTCATTATCATGAACGTGGTGGGCGACCAGAGCGTGATGATCGCCCTGGCGTGGCCGTACGACCCCTCTCTGGAGTTTGACGTCTGGCGCTACTTCACCCATGCGCTGATGCACTTCTCAGTGATGCATATTCTCTTCAACCTGCTGTGGTGGTGGTATCTCGGCGGGATTGTCGAGAAGCGACTCGGCAGCGGTAAGCTGATCGTGATCACCGTGATTAGCGCCCTGTTGAGCGGCTACGTGCAGCATAAATTCAGCGGCCCGTGGTTCGGTGGGCTGTCGGGCGTCGTCTACGCCCTGATGGGCTATGTCTGGCTTCGCGGAGAGCGCGACCCGGAAAGCGGCATCTATTTACAACGCGGATTAATAGCCTTTGCGTTAATATGGCTAATTGCCGGATGGTTTGATCTGTTTGGTATGTCTATCGCCAATGGTGCGCACGTCACCGGCCTGGCGGTCGGGCTGGCAATGGCGCTTGCCGACACGCTCCATGCGCGAAAACGAACATAATTCTCAGGGATAATTGATGAAACAAACACAACGTCATGACGCCATTATCGAACTGGTGAAAAAACAGGGATACGTCAGCACCGAAGAGCTCGTCGAGCAGTTTGCCGTCAGCCCGCAAACGATCCGTCGTGACCTGAACGATCTGGCCGATCAGAACCGTATTTTGCGCCACCACGGCGGTGCGGCGCTGCCGTCCAGCTCGGTCAACACCTCCTGGCATGACCGTAAAGCCACGCAGACGGCGGAAAAAGAACGCATAGCCCGTAAAGTGGCGAGCCAAATCCCAAACGGGGCGACGCTGTTTATTGACATCGGCACCACGCCGGAAGCGGTTGCTCACGCGCTGCTGGATCACGAGAACCTGCGCGTGGTCACTAACAACCTGAACGTCGCCAACACTCTGATGCAGAAAGACGATTTCCGGATCATCCTCGCCGGTGGTGAACTGCGCAGCCGCGACGGGGGCATTATCGGTGAAGCGACGCTCGACTTTATCTCTCAGTTCCGCCTCGATTTCGGCATTCTGGGGATCAGCGGTATCGACAGCGACGGCTCGCTGCTGGAATTTGATTACCACGAGGTGCGCACCAAGCGCGCGATTATTGAAAATTCACGCCACGTGATGCTGGTGGTGGACCATTCGAAGTTTGGCCGTAACGCGATGGTGAACATGGGCAGCATCAGCATCGTGGATGCGGTCTATACCGACGCGATGCCGCCAGCGGGCGTGATGCAGGTGATTAAAGATAATAATTTGCAGTTAGAATTGTGCTAGGAATTGTGTCGGGTGGCGCTGCGCTTACCCGACCTACGAAACCCCGTAGGCCCGTGCAAGCGTAGCGCCGCCGGGCAAGGAATCACACGCCATACCCCATCATCTTCAAGAGCTGCTGCGCATGCTGTACCGCATCCTGACGATGCGCCACGCCCAGCTTCTGATACAGATTACGAATGTGCGTTTTGATGGTGGTTGCCGCCACCGCCAGCTCACCGGCAATCTGCTCGTTGCTGTAGCCGGAATAGATCAGCCCCAGCACCTGCCATTCCCGCTGGGTGAGCGGGCTGGTGCGAATAAGCTCCGGCACTTCCGGATGGTTCAGCAGACGTTCAACGAAGTTCTCATCAAAATGCGCAAATTTGTGGCGATGATGCTGGTTAATCTCGCGCAGAATACGCTGAGCACGATGCTGATCCAGCTCCGGCAGGGTATTCAGCTGAATCAGCTGGCGCAGCTGTTGCGCCATCACTTCACCTTCAATCACAAAGTGGCTGATAAACCCGGTACGGTTCGCCAGCTGCAGCGCTTCCAGCAGCACGCGCTGGGCGTCATTTTTGCGTCCCGCCTGCCAGTAAAGCTGGTTAAGCAGCAGCAGGTTGCGGTTCAGATCGCTCATCAGGCGCAGGCTACGGGCGTTTTCGTTTAACTCTTCCAGCACGATCTCGGCAGGCTCGAAGTCACCCAGCAGGATCTGCACGCGGGCGATGTTGCGCCACTGGCTTTGCAGGAAGTGGTTATTGGCAAACTCTGGTTTTGGCGTATGACGCAGCCAGTTGGCGGCGGATTTTTTATCCCCCGTCATCTGCCAATAAATCACCCGGACCTTATCGGCGTTTGACACCCAGTCGCTGTGGTACTGGCCGTTGCCGAGCAGGTTTTCCAGACGGTTAAGGTGATTGCGGGCGTTATCAAGATCGCCGCGCGCCAGCGAGCACTGCACCAGCAGCGCCAGGCACTGCAACTGCTGCTGCGGCTGGAAGCCAGAGAGCACGTTCACACCCTGACGGGCGCAGCTTTCTGCTTCATCGAGGCGTGACCATGCCCACAGCAGCTGAGCGCGAATGCGCAACAGGAACTCGTGCATCGGCAGCTGTTCCAGATGCTGTTCACGAATCAGCTGGAACGCTTTTTCCTGATTTTCCCAGGCAGCCTGCAGGAACCCCTGAGCGAATAAAATTTCACTTTGCTGAATCAGACTCCACAGGGCGTAGTGCCACACATCATGGCGGCGCGCCATCTGCTCGGTTTGCTGCATCAGGGAAAGGGAACGCGTCAGCTCGCCCTTGCAGTGCAGTACTTCCCCGTGTACCGAGGTCGCCACGATGCGGCTGTAGAAATTAGCCAGCGGCAGTTCATCCAGCGCGACCATCGCCAGCCGTTCCGCTTCATCCGGGTCGCCGTCGTTAATTGCGACCTGCGCCCGCAGGGCGTTAAATTCGCCGTGCAGGGTAGTATCCATTTCACTTTCCATCTCCTGCTCGGCACGCGCCAGCAGGGTATTGACCTCACTGTAGCGGTGCTGGCTTTGCATCAGCCAGGCCTGCAGCAGAACCAGACGCGGGTTCTCCAGCAGGCTCTCCCACGGCAGGGCTTTCAGCGACTCTTCCAGCAGCGTCAGTTCGCTGTGGTTAAACAGCCCCCACGCGTGGTTGAGCAGAATATCGCGCAGCATACTGGCGTCACCGGCAGCCAGCGCGTGGTGAATGGCCTCGCTCGGGAAGCCTTGCGCCATCCAGCTTTCAGCGGCGGCGCGATGGATTTCCGGCAGTTCTGTGGCAAGCTCCCACTGACAGCGCTGGCGCAGGAAGCTACCAAACAAGGGATGGTAGCTGAACCACTCGCCGGGATCGTCCATGCGTGTCAGGAACAGGCCCTGACGTTCAATCTCTTCCAGCTGTAACTGGCCGTTTTCACAGCCGGTAACGCGCACGATCAGCGCGTCGTTCATCGAACGCAGCAGGGAGCTTTTCAGCAGGAAATGACGGGTTGAAGGATCAACGCTGTCCAGCACCTCGTCCACCAGATAATCAGAGAGATGGCTGGCGTTGATACCGGCCAGACGCCGTGCCGACTGGTGTGTCGGGCTGTTGTTTTGCCGCGCAGAGAGGGCAATCAGCTGCAACGCCGTGGCCCAGCCCGCGACGTCATCGCACAGGCGGCTGCTTTCAGCGGCCTCAATCGGCGAGGTCAGGCGGCAGTCGAAGAACTGTTTCGCTTCCTGATGGGTAAAGGCCAACTGCTGGCTGCCAATCTCCAGCAGCTGATCGCGCACGCGCAGGTTGGCAATGCCCAGCTGCGGCAGGTTGCGCGACAGCACCACCAGGGTCAGGTTTTCCGGTTGATGGCGCAGGAAGAAACGCATCGACTCGTGGATAACCGGATTTGAAATCAGATGATAATCATCAATTACCACATAAAGCGGGCGATGCCATTCAGCCAGTTCAATGAACAGCTGAGAGAAAAGGGAGGACAGGCTGGCGTACTGGCGCTTTTGCACCATCACCTCACTGGCGACGCAGTGTCCATTCGTGGCCTGTTGAATGGCAGCAATCAGATAGCTGGCAAAACGCTCTTGCTGGTTATCGCCCTCATCAAGGGAGTACCAGCCAAGATCGCTCTTACCTGCGGCCCATTGCGAAATGAGCGTTGTTTTTCCATAACCTGCAGGGCTCGTAATCAGCGCCAGTCGGAAATTATGCGCGCCGGAAAGTTTAGCCAGCAGACGCTCGCGGACCACTGTATGGTCGAGACGAACCGGGCGACTTAATTTAGACGGAATCAACATAGGTTTCACTTCACTGTGGGGAACGAGAGATTTTATTTTTTTGCGCTTCGTAATTAATAGCTATAAGGTCGGACAGATAGAGAACTATTGCAAGTTATGTCTGGATTTGGTGGCTCTGAATTTGCACTCTGTCACAAAACATTCAGGCAGATGATGGAACTTTCCTGAAAGGGCTGTGACGCCGCGCCAGTGCTGGCTTGTATGGTTCTCTTGCGGTTATGCTGAAACTGGTTTCAGAAAGGGATAGTGACGCCAAATTTAATAAAGTCCGGGTAAAGTTCAGTGAGCTTAATAATCTCCTTAGATATGACCCAATTGCAGAAATATTATTCTACGTAAGTAATCATTTCAGCGCGGATTAATTTCATCCGAAACTGCATTTCATTTCTTTGACATTCTTCCCGGTGACGTTTTCCTCTTCCGGGCACACTCAGGCTATGCTCTGAGAGTGGCCTCGATCACACTTTTATGCTCATCCCCGCTACTCCTCCCTGTCTAATCCCCCACAGGATGAGGAAGAGGTGAAATGAGCCAGGCACACTAGCGCCAACTTGTGTTTTCTTTCTAAAGGATGCCGATCCCCTATGTCACAGCCTACCTTCAACAAAGCTCAATTCCAGGCTGCCCTGACGCGTCAGTGGCAGCGTTTTGGCCTTCATGCTGCAAATGAGATGACGCCTCACCAGTGGTGGCAGGCGGTGAGCGGGGCGCTCGCAGAGCAGCTGGATGCTCAGCCCGTGGCGAAGCCCGTCAAAGGCCAGCGTCACGTCAACTATATCTCGATGGAATTCCTGATTGGCCGCCTGACGGGCAACAATCTGCTGAACCTTGGCTGGTATCAGGAGGTGGGTGATGTGCTGAAAGCGCACGACATCAACCTGACTGACCTGCTGGAAGAAGAGATTGACCCGGCTCTCGGTAACGGTGGTCTGGGTCGCCTGGCGGCCTGCTTCCTTGACTCCATGGCAACGGTTGGCCAGTCCGCCATTGGCTATGGCCTCAACTATCAGTATGGCCTGTTCCGTCAGTCGTTCGCTGATGGTCACCAGATGGAAGCGCCAGATGACTGGCACCGCAATACCTACCCGTGGTTCCGCCACAATGCGCAGCTGGACGTGCAGGTCGGCATCGGCGGGAAAGTCACAAAGCAAGGCCTCTGGGAACCGGCTTTCACCATCACCGGTGAAGCCTGGGATCTGCCGGTGCTTGGCTACCGTAACGGCGTGGCACAGCCGCTGCGCCTGTGGCAGGCGAAGCACGCTCATCCGTTCAACCTGACCAAATTCAACGACGGCGATTTCCTGCGTGCCGAGCAGCAGGGTATCGACGCCGAGAAGCTGACCAAAGTCCTCTACCCGAACGACAACCATCTGGCGGGTAAAAAACTGCGTCTGATGCAGCAGTATTTCCAGTGCGCCTGCTCCGTGGCGGACATTCTGCGCCGTCATCACCTGGCGGGCCGCAAGCTGGCACAGCTGCCGGACTTCGAAGTGATTCAGCTCAACGACACGCACCCGACCATCGCCATTCCTGAACTGCTGCGCGTGCTGATCGACGAGCATCAGCTGAGCTGGGATGACGCCTGGGCGATTACCAGCCGCACCTTCGCCTACACCAACCACACCCTGATGCCGGAAGCGCTGGAGTGCTGGGATGAGAAGCTGGTGAAAGCGCTGCTGCCGCGCCATATGCAGATCATCAACAAGATTAACGATCGGTTTAAAACCCTGGTGGATAAAACCTGGCCAGGCAATAAAGCGGTCTGGGCGAAGCTGGCAGTGGTCCACGATAAGCAGGTTCGCATGGCGAACATGTGCGTGGTGAGCGGCTTTGCGGTGAACGGCGTAGCGGCCCTGCACTCGGATCTGGTGGTTAAAGATCTGTTCCCGGAATATCACCAGCTGTGGCCGACCAAATTCCACAACGTGACCAACGGCATCACGCCGCGTCGCTGGATCAAGCAGTGCAACCCGCTGCTGGCCGATCTGCTGGATAAGACCCTGAAGAAAGAGTGGGCCAACGATCTGGACCAGCTGATCAACCTGGAAAAATACGCGGATGACGCGAAGTTCCGCGAGCAGTACCGTGCCATCAAGCTGGAGAACAAAGTTCGTCTGGCGGCGTTTGTGAAAGCGCGCACAGGGATTGAGATCAACCCGAATGCCATTTTCGATATCCAGATCAAGCGCCTGCATGAGTACAAACGTCAGCACCTTAACCTGCTGCACATCCTGGCGCTGTATAAAGAGATCCGCGAGAACCCGCAGGCCGACCGCGTGCCGCGCGTGTTCCTGTTCGGTGCGAAAGCGGCACCGGGCTACTACCTGGCGAAAAATATCATCCTCGCCATTAATAAAGTGGCGGCGGCGATCAACAACGATCCGAAGGTGGGCGACAAGCTGAAGGTGGTGTTCCTGCCGGATTACTGCGTCTCGGCGGCTGAAATGCTGATCCCGGCGGCGGATATTTCCGAGCAGATCTCGACCGCAGGGAAAGAGGCCTCCGGCACCGGTAACATGAAGCTGGCGCTGAACGGTGCGCTGACCGTTGGCACGCTGGACGGTGCGAACGTCGAAATCGCTGAGCAGGTCGGTGAAGAGAATATCTTCATCTTCGGTCATACCGTGGAAGAGGTGAAAGCCATCAAGGCCAAAGGCTACGACCCGGTGAAATGGCGTAAGAAAGACAAAGTGCTGGATGCGGTGCTGAAAGAGCTGGAGAGCGGTAAATACAGCGACGGTGACAAGCACGCGTTTGACCAGATGCTGCACAGCATGGACAAGCATGGCGGTGACCCGTATCTGGTGATGGCCGATTTCACCGCCTATGTGGACGCGCAAAAGCAGGTCGACGTGCTGTATCGCGACCAGGACGCGTGGACCCGGGCATGCATTCTGAACACGACGCGCTGCGGTATGTTCAGCTCTGACCGCTCAATCCGTGATTATCAGGCTCGTATCTGGCAGGCAAAACGCTAAGGAAGCGCGATGGAGAGTAAACGTCTGGACAGTGCCGCGCAGGCGGCGGGAATTAGCCTCAGTTACATCAATGCGCACGGCAAACCGCAGTCTATTGGTGCGGACACCAAAAGACGTTTGCTGAATGCCATGCACAAAGCCGACGCGAAAGCGTCGGCACTACCGGTGCCAAACGTAAAGGTCTTTACTGCGGGCAAAAAAATGTCGCTGACGGTGGAGGGGCGCGGCGAGTTTAGCTGGCTGCTCACCACCGAAGAGGGGCATCAGCATAAAGGCCACGCCACCGGCGGCAAAGCGTTTAACCTTCCGGCGAAACTGCCGGAGGGCTATCACAGCCTGACGCTCACCCAGGACGAGCAGCGTTTTCACTGCCGGGTGATTGTCGCGCCAAAACGCTGCTATGAGCCGCAGGCGCTGCTCGAAGGCAAAAAGCTGTGGGGCGCCTGCGTGCAGCTCTACACGCTGCGTTCCGACAGCAACTGGGGCATCGGCGATTTTGGCGATCTGAAGAATATGCTGGCCTCCGTGGGTGAGCGCGGCGGCGCGTTCATCGGCCTCAACCCGATCCACGCGCTCTATCCGGCGAACCCGGAAAGCGCCAGCCCGTACAGCCCGTCCTCCCGTCGCTGGCTGAACGTCATTTATATCGACGTTAACGCGTTGGATGATTTTAAAAACAGTAAAGACGCGCAGGCGTGGTGGAAGCTTGAGACCACGAAGCAGATGCTGAAACAGGCCCGCGAAGCGGACTGGGTCGATTACGCTACTGTGACCGCGCTAAAAATGGCGGCGCTGCGTCTGGCCTGGAAAGGCTTTGCTAAGCGCAATGACGATCAGATGGCGGCCTTCCGCCAGTTTGTGGCGCAGGAAGGCGAAAGCCTCTACTGGCAGGCGGCATTCGATGCGCTGCACGCGCATCAGGTGAAAGAGGACGAAATGCGCTGGGGCTGGCCGGTCTGGCCGGAAGCGTACCAGTCCGTGGACACCCCGGAAGTCAAAGCTTTCTGTAAAACGCATGCCGACGAGGTGGACTTCTATCTGTGGCTGCAGTGGCTGGCCTACAGCCAGTTTGCCGCCTGCTGGCAGGTAAGCCAGGGCTATAACATGCCGATCGGCCTGTATCGCGACCTGGCCGTCGGTGTGGCAGAAGGCGGCGCGGAAACCTGGTGTGACCGTGAGCTTTACTGCCTGAAAGCGTCCGTCGGTGCGCCGCCGGATATCCTTGGGCCGCTCGGTCAGAACTGGGGCTTGCCGCCGATGGATCCGCACGTGATGGCGGCGCGCGCCTACGAGCCGTTTATCGACCTGCTGCGTGCGAACATGCAAAACTGTGGCGCGCTGCGTATTGACCACGTCATGTCCGTACTGCGCCTGTGGTGGATCCCTTACGGTGAAACGGCCGATCACGGCGCGTACGTCCAGTATCCGGTAGACGATCTGCTGTCGATCCTGGCCCTGGAGAGTAAGCGTCACCAGTGTATGGTGATCGGGGAAGATCTCGGTACCGTGCCGGTGGAAATTGTTAGCAAGCTCCGCGACAGCGGCGTGTACTCCTATAAAGTGCTCTATTTTGAAAACGACCATGAGAAAACCTTCCGCGCGCCGAAAGCGTATCCAGAACAGTCAATGGCAGTCGCGACGACGCATGATCTTCCTACGCTCAGAGGCTACTGGGAAAGCGGCGATCTGACGCTCGGGAAAACGCTGGGTCTCTATCCTGATGAAGAGGTTCTGCGCGGGCTGTATCAGGATCGCGAGCTGGCGAAGCAGGGGCTGCTGGATGCGCTGCATAAGCATGGCTGCCTGCCGAAGCGCGCCGGTCACAAGGCGTCGCTGATGGCGATGACGCCAACGCTCAACCGCGGTTTGCAGCGCTATATTGCCGACAGCAACAGCGCTCTGCTTGGCCTTCAGCCGGAAGACTGGATTGATATGGCGGAGCCGGTGAACATCCCGGGCACCAGCTATCAGTACAAGAACTGGCGTCGCAAATTGTCCACAACGCTTGAGAAGATGTTTGCCGATGACGGGGTGAACAGGCTGATTAAGGATTTGGATAAGCGGCGAAAAGCGGCTGCTAAGAAGTGATAAAAAACCCGCCAGTGGCGGGTTTTTTATTGCCCTGTGGCGCTACGCTTACCGGGCCTACATGGAGCCAGTAGGTCGGGTAAGGCGAAGCCGCCACCCGACTTATGACATCAAACCACCATATTCAACAGCAGCACCCCAACCAGGCCACACACCGAAATAATGGTTTCCAGCGCGGACCAGGACTTGATGGTTTCACCGATGGTCAGGTTGAAGTACTCCTTAAACAGCCAGAAGCCCGGGTCGTTCACGTGAGAGAAAATCACGCTACCGGAACCGACCGCGATAACCATCAGCTCAGGACTGACGCCCGTGGTGGCAATCAGCGGCGCAACGATACCGCCTGCAGTAATCGCAGCAACGGTTGCAGAACCCAGCGCAATACGCAGAACCGCGGCAATAGACCAGGCCATCAGGAGCGGCGACACGTTGGTTTCATGCATCATCGCAGCGATGTATTTGTCCACGCCGCTGTCAACCAGCACCTGCTTGAACGCACCGCCACCGCCGATGATCAGGAGCATCATGGCAATAATTTTGATGGAAGAGGTCAATGTGTCGTTGATCTGATCCATTGAACGACCCCGGTTCAGACCGAAGGTGAACATCGCGATCAGGACGGCAATCAGCGTAGCCATGACCGGATCGCCCAGGAATTCTGCCACGCCCAGGAACGCATGACCTTTCGGCAGGATCATCTCTGCCACGGCGCGCATCGCCATCAGGATCACCGGTACCAGTGAGGTCCAGACGCTGACGCCAAAGCCAGGCATCTCTTCTTCGGTGAAGGTTTTCGCGCTGTACAGACCTTCCGGAATTGGCTTATCGATACCTTTCAGGAAGCGGGCATATACCGGGCCTGCCAGAATCACGGTCGGGATTGCCAGAATCGTACCGAACAGCAGGGTTTTACCCATATCGGCGTGGAAGATGGTGGCGATTGCCGTTGGGCCCGGGTGAGGTGGCAGGAAGCCGTGGGTCACGGACAGCGCCGCAGCCATTGGCACACCTACAAACAGCAGCGGAATGTTAGCTGCCGCTGCGATGGTGAACACCAGTGGCAGCATCAGCACGAAGCCCACTTCATAGAACAGCGCGAAACCGACGGTAAAACCGGTCAACACCACCGCCCACTGAATGTTCTTCTTACCAAATTTGTCGATAAGCGTGGTGGCAATACGCTGCGCGCCGCCACAGTCTGCCAGCATTTTGCCGAGCATGGCACCGAAGCCCATGATCAGCGCCAGGCTGCCGAGCGTGCCGCCGACACCGGCTTTAATGGAGCTGATAACTTTAACCAGCGGCATACCCTGCATCAGACCGACTGCAAGTGCCACCAGAACCAGAGCGATAAATCCGTTCATTTTGAAACGGATCATCAAGAGCAGTAATAACACAACACCGATAGCAACGATGACTAATGGCATGATTTACCTGGCCTTTGAATTGTTATGGGTAACGTCATTGTTTCAACGACACATTCCGATTGTCCCAACTGGGAACAGAGAAGTAACGGCACTAATACTGATGCCTTGCAAACCATTAAGTTTAGTCGGCTGTTATGAGTGTGCTTAGTGCCCACGAGAATGATACGGGTAACATGACGTGGTTGAGAATCACCCAGGCAGGCAAAATGTGAATTATGAGACGCAGGTCAACATATAGAGGAGGCGCGGCGGGAAAACAAAAGCCGGGTGGCGGCTTCGCCTGACCCGGCCTGCGATTCGGATGCAGTAACTGTTTTGTAGGCCCGGTAAGCGCAGCGCCACCGGGCAAAGGCAGACGGCTTAGTAGTAAGAATGCTCGCCGCGCTGGTGCTCGGTCAGGTCACGTACGCCTTTCAGTTCCGGGAACTCGTTCAGCAGCTGCTTCTCGATCCCTTCTTTCAGCGTCACATCGACCATAGAACAACCGTTACAGCCGCCACCAAACTGCAGGATCGCCAGGCCATCTTCCGTGATTTCCATCAGGGAAACGCGACCACCATGACCCGCCAGCTGGGGGTTGATCTGGGATTGCAGCAGATATTCAACGCGCTCCATCAGCGGGGCATCGTCTGAGACTTTACGCATTTTGGCGTTCGGCGCTTTCAGGGTCAGCTGAGAGCCCAGTTGGTCGGTGACGAAGTCGATCTCCGCATCTTCAAGATACGGCGCGCTCAGCTCATCAACATAAGCGGTGAGCTGTTCAAACTTAAGGGCAGTGTCAGTTGCTTCCACAGCGTCTGGCGGACAATAAGAGACACCGCATTCTGCATTCGGCGTGCCTGGGTTGATCACAAACACGCGGATCTGCGTCCCTTCTTCCTGATTTGCCAGCAGTTTGGCAAAGTGCGCTTGTGCAGAATCGGAAATACGGATCATAGCTTTGGCCTAATAGTTGACTAAATTACCTGGGTATAATCATACGCCCATTGAAGAAGGGCTACAAGGTACGGCACAGACACCATACCTGAACCGACGCGGCGCCGCTTTGCAAAAGCAGTCGGGAAAGTTCAGCAACGGTACTGCCTGTGGTGACGACATCATCCACAATCGCGATATGGAGGCCGTTAACCGCCAATTCAAGGCGAAAGGCATTTTTGAGGTTTCTTTTGCGCAGCCGGGCGTTGAGCTGATGCTGAACGGCGGTGGCATGTACGCGGGTGAGTGCGCTGGTAGTGTATCGACAGCCGAGCCAGCGGGCGAGCGGACGGCAGAGCAGGTCGCTCTGATTGTAACCACGCCGCCAGTGGCGACGGCGATACAGGGGAACATTGACCACCATATCAATTTTCGGCAGGGCGCGGGTTCGCCGTGCCTGTAAAACCGCCAGCAATAACAGGCGGGCAAGGGGCGGTGCCAGCGAACTCTGGCCGGAAAACTTCAGGGCGTGAATCAGCCTGCTCAGCGGTCGAACGTAATCATCCACCGCCACCAGCGCGCTCCACGGCGGGGGTTTTTTCAGGCAGCGGCCACAGGGTAAATAGCGGTTCGTGGCGGGTAAACCACATTGTGGGCAGGTGGTGATACGCCTTTCCAGCGAACGCGTGCAGACGGAACAGACGCCCCAGGCGCTAAGGGCAAGCGGCATTTTGCATAGCCAGCACAAGCCGGGCACTGTTAGCATATTCAACCTCCATGTGAAAAAAGAGAACAGTAACTGATGAAGACGCTGTGGTGGCAGACCGTTGGGACAGGAAATTGCCATCTTGTGCTGCTGCACGGATGGGGCCTGAATGCAGAAGTATGGCATTGCATAAACGAGGAACTTGCCTCGCAATTTACGTTACATCTGGTTGATCTACCGGGGTATGGCCGTAGCCATGGTTATGGTGCGATGACGCTCGAAGAGATGGCGCAGGAGGTGCTGAACGCGGCGCCACAACATGCCATCTGGCTGGGCTGGAGTCTGGGCGGGCTGGTGGCAAGCCAGATTGCGCTTTACTGGCCCGAGCGCGTAAACGCGCTGGTGACGGTGGCCTCATCGCCCTGCTTTAGCGCGCAGGAGACGTGGCCCGGCATAAAGCCTGACGTACTGGCGGGTTTCCAGCAGCAGCTGAGTGACGATTTCCAGCGGACCGTAGAGCGGTTCCTCGCGCTACAGACGATGGGCACCGAAACCGCGCGACAGGATGCCAGAGCGCTGAAGCAGGTGGTGCTCTCTTTGCCGATGCCGGACGTTGAGGTGCTCAACGGCGGCCTTGAAATTCTGAAAACGGTCGATCTGCGTGAGCCGCTGGCCGCGCTGACGATGCCGCATCTGCGTATCTATGGTTATCTTGACGGGCTGGTGCCGCGCAAAGTGGTGCCCTTGCTGGACTCCCTCTGGCCGGACAGCGAATCGCAGGTCATTGCCAAAGCCGCGCATGCCCCGTTTATCTCTCATCCGACGGAATTTTGTTCAGCGCTCATTGCGTTAAGTCAACGTTTAGACTGATTATTTTCTATCCAGCCTGGAAAAAGTTACACACCGCAACCATACTCCAGATGTCGTTGCGGTTGTTATGCCTACGATGATCAAAACAACAATCCTATGGAGAGTCAGGCTATGAAACTTGTTACAGGTATTGTCACTTCTCTGGTTATTGGGTCACTGTCATTTGGCGTCTTTGCGGCAAAAGAGCTGGAAAAAGATAAAGTTGCCGGCATGAATCTGACGAAAATCGGTGAGATTTCTACGTCTGACACCACCGCGCCGATGGATGCGAGAAAAGAGCTGTCGAAGAAAGCGGATGAGATGGGCGGGACGTACTACGTCGTCACCAGTGCAGAAAAACAGACCAAAAACGTACGCGCCACCGCGGACGTCTATAAGTAATATGATAAAGCCGGGCAGCGATGCCCGGCTTTATGAGTGCAGTATTAGCGCAGTGCCCACCACTCCCGCAGGCAAGCCTTTCCTTCCGGACAACTTTTACAACTGCCAGAGAGGCAACCCTCTGCCTCCTCCTGGATCCGCACGGCTTTACCCATGGCTTCAAGGCGTTCCAGCATGGCATCGATCATCGGCTGGGGCGTATGCAGGCTGAGGCTCAGCTGTTTCGCCTCCATCCGGCCCTGCAGAGCCAGCATGTCACGCACCTGAATCAATGACGCCATGGTGTGCTCCTTAGTGACAGTCGCCCGCCGGGCTGTTGCAGCAGGTCGCGGCGGTTTTACGATTTGCCAGCAGGTCAATATCGACGCGGCTGCGTGCCCGGCGCAGCAGGCCAAGAACAATCACGTTAAACAGGACAACCGCGAGGATACAAACCAGGCTGTAGCGTGGGTGCTGACTGAAATTAACGGTCTGATAAAACAGCGTCGCCAGCGAGTAAGCGATATTTAGCCCCCACAGAATGGAGAAGCCCATCCAGCCGCGACTGGATTCACGCGCAATCGCTCCCATGACGGAGATGCACGGAATATAGAGCAGAACAAAGATGAGATAGCTGTAGGCCGCAGATGCGCTACCAAATTTCTCGCCCATCACGCCCATGGCACCCGTCGCCATTTCACCGTCGCCTTTGCTTGCCTCAATCGGGTTCGCCAGCACGCTCAGGCTGAAGGTATCTTTCAGGCTCTGCCAGGTCTCCTCGACGGCACCCAGCAGTTCATCACCGAGGTGAAACGCTGCCGGATTAAATTCCTGTTCCTGGATGTTCTCCGCGGTGTAGAGCGTGTTCAGGGTGCCGACAACCACCTCTTTCGCCATCGCACCGGTGAACAGGCCCACGGTCGCCTGCCAGTTATCCTCATGCACGCCAATCGGTTTGAAGACCGGCGTGATGATGCGGCTGACGGAGGCGAGGGCAGAATCGTTGATGTTATCTGCTGCCTGACCGCTGAGGGTGAAGCTGTTCAGCGCGCTCAGGAAAATGCTGACGATGACAATCACCTTACCGGCGCGCAGCACAAACCCTTTCAGGCGTTGCCAGGTCTGGATCACCAGGCTTTTCAGGTGTGGAACGTGATAGACCGGCAGCTCCATGACAAACGGTGAGGCTTCACCGCGCATAATCGTGTGCTTGAGCATTAAACCGGTCAGGATCGCCATCACGATGCCCAGAACATACAGCGAGAAGACTGCCAGCGCGCCCTGCTGACCAAAGAAGGCGGCCGCAAAGACGGCGAAGATGGCCAGACGCGCACCGCAGGACATAAACGGCGCCATCATAATGGTCATCAGGCGTTCACGCGGAGCATCCAGGGTACGGGCACCCATGACCGACGGCACGTTACAGCCGAAGCCGACAATCAGCGGTACGAAGGATTTGCCGGGCAGACCCAGGGCCTGCATCAGGCGGTCCATGACGAACGCGGCGCGCGCCATATAACCTGAATCTTCCAGGAACGAGAGGAACAGATACATCATGCCGATCTGCGGTACCAGCGGCAGAACGGTGTTAATGCCCCCGCCGAGCCCCTGAGCGAGGAAAATGGTCAGCCACTCCGGGAAGTGCAGGGTGTAACCCACCCACTGAATCCCGTGTACAAAGATCGCGACGGAACCGGCGTCAAAAATCGGCTGGAGTGCGCCGCCGATGTTGATGGCGAGCAGGAACATCACGTACATCACCAGCAGGAAGATCGGCAAACCGAGGAAGCGGTTGAGTACAATCTTATCCACCGCCGCCGTAAAGCGGCTGGGTTCCGCCGTCAGGGCATTACTGACCACGTCGCAAATCGAGGCGATGGCCTGGTATCGTGCATCGGCGATGTGCAGCGCCGGGTCGTCCAGCTCGTCGCTGAGACGGGCCACCGTCGCGTCCAGTTTATCTGCCGCATGTCCGGCATAGGCGCGGCTATAGATATCGCCTTCCAGCATCTGCAGGCCGAGCCACTGGCGCTGTTTTGCAGGCATGCTTTTGTCCATCTCCTGCGCCAGCAGATCCGCTTCGCGCAGCAGCGGGCGGGCGTAATGCACCAGCTCAACGTCGTGATTTCCCGTGTGACGGTCAATCGCCAGCTTCAGGGCATCAATCCCGCGAGCGCGCGTTGAGACCAGCGGCACTACCGGGCAACCCAGGCGCGCGGAGAGGGCATCGACGTCGATGCGCAGCTTTTGTTTCTCTGCAATGTCGAGCATGTTGAGCGCCACGATGCAGGGAATACCCAGCTCCAGCAGTTGCAGCGTCAGGTAGAGGTTGCGCTCGAGGTTGGAGGCGTCGACCACGTTGATCAGCAGATCCGCGTCGCCGCTCAGAATGTAGTGGCAGGCAATTTGCTCATCGAGCGAGGTCTGCGACGAAATGGTGGTCAAGGAATAGGTGCCGGGAAGGTCAACCAGAGTGACCTGATGATCCGTTGTCGTGAACTGGCCTTCTTTACGTTCAACGGTTACGCCTGCCCAGTTACCGACGCGCTGGCGCGCGCCCGTGAGCTGGTTAAATAGCGTGGTCTTGCCGGAATTAGGATTGCCAATTAAGCCAATAGTTAATTTTTTCATTTTTTAGACTCACTGAAACCGCTGGCTTGTTATCGGGATAAGGCTTCGACTTCTATTAATGCGAGGTCTTTTTTACGCAGGACCAGATTTACGCGTCGGGTTTCAATGTGAACCGGATCGCCTAACGGCGCCACGCGCACCACCTGGAATGACGAGCCGGGCAGCATGCCCAGCGAGAGCAGCTTTTGCCGATAGGCCGGGCTAATTTCGCGGGTAAAACCGGTAATCTTCCACGCACTGTCTGGAGTGAATTGCATAACGCCTGCTTCCACGAAAGGTTAAATTATCTACTATGGGATGATAATGAGAATAGTTTCTATCAGCAATAATAAAACTGTGACGGAATGTTGTTTGGTGTATTAATTTACGGCCTGTTTGACCTTGCTCAATATTTGCTGAAATGCGGAGATAAAGAGAAGAGAGTTATTTGTTAATGAAGTGATAATTAGTGGTTTAAATATGGATGCACTCTATTTGTTTTAATTCTTTGCGGCCTGCTTGCCGGGCGGCACTGCGTTTGCCCGGCCTACAAAACCGTAGGCCCGGTAAGCGTAGCGCCACCGGGCGTTTATCACTTAACGCTTCTTGCCCATCGCGGCCGCCAGCGCATCCATCATCGCGCTATTGCCCGCTGGCTGAGCATCACGCCCGCGCGGTTTTGCCGCTTTCGCGGCCGGGCGCTGAGTGTCACGAGCGCCGCCGTTTCCGCCACGGCGCGCGTTGGTGTCGCCTGGCTGCTCGTCCAGACGCATGGTCAGGGCGATACGTTTGCGCTGCAGGTCCACTTCCAGCACTTTCACCTTCACGATGTCGCCCGCTTTGACCACGGTGTGCGGGTCTTCAACGAACTTGTCGGCGAGAGAAGAGATGTGAACCAGGCCATCCTGATGCACGCCGATATCCACAAACGCGCCGAAGTTGGTGACGTTAGTTACCGCGCCTTCCAGCACCATGCCGGGCAGCAGATCGTTCATGGTCTCGATGCCGTCAGCAAAGGTCGCCGTTTTGAACTCAGGACGCGGATCGCGGCCCGGTTTTTCCAGCTCTTTGATGATATCGGTGACGGTTGGCACACCAAATTTGTCGTCGGTGAAATCCACCGCTTTGAGGTTGCGCAGGGCACTGCTATCGCCCATCAGGTCCTTCAGCGCCTGCTGGGTGGCGGCCAGAATACGTTCCACCACCGGGTAGGCTTCCGGGTGAACGGTGGAGGCATCCAGCGGGTTATCGCCGTGGTTGATGCGCAGGAAGCCCGCGCACTGCTCAAACGCTTTCGGCCCCAGACGGCTCACCTTCAGCAGCTGCTGACGGTTCTGGAACTGGCCGTTCTCATCACGCCAGGCGACGATGTTCTGCGCCATCATGCGGGTTAAGCCCGCCACGCGGGTCAGCAGCGGCACGGAGGCGGTATTCAGGTCAACACCGACGGCGTTTACGCAGTCTTCTACGACCGCATCCAGCTTGCGTGCCAGCTGAGTCTGGCTCACATCGTGCTGGTACTGGCCCACGCCGATGGATTTCGGATCAATTTTCACCAGCTCCGCCAGCGGATCCTGCAAACGACGGGCGATAGATACCGCGCCGCGCAATGAAACGTCCAGGTCCGGGAATTCCTGCGCCGCCAGCTCGGAGGCGGAATAGACTGATGCGCCCGCTTCGCTGACGATCACCTTCTGCGCCGTGACTTTCGGGAACTGCTTCTGCACGTCGAGGAAGAAACGTTCAGTCTCGCGGGACGCCGTACCGTTACCGATGGCGACCAGCTCGACGTTGTATTTTTCACACAGAGCGGCAACCACGACAGCCGCTTTCGCTGCCTGTCCGGTGTGCGGATAGATGGTGTCAGTGGCGACCAGCTTGCCGGTGCCGTCAACCACCGCCACTTTCACGCCGGTACGCAGGCCCGGATCGAGACCCATGGTCGCGCGCAGGCCAGCAGGCGCCGCCATCAGCAGGTCATGAAGGTTACGGGCGAAAACGTTGATCGCTTCATCTTCGGCGCGCTCGCGCACGGTGCCCATCAGCTCGGTTTCGAGGTGCATCAGCACCTTGATGCGCCAGGTCCAGCTCACCACGCCTTTGCGCCAGCTGTCTGCCGGAGCGTTGTTCAGGCGCAGGCCGAGATGGTCAATGATGATCTGCTCGCAGTGGCTCTCTTTCGGCGGCTCGTCAAACTGCGGATCAGCGTTCAGAGAGAGCTGCAGCACACCTTCGTTGCGGCCGCGGAACATTGCCAGCGCACGGTGTGATGGGGTGGTAGATATCGGTTCGTGGTGATCGAAGTAGTCGCGGAATTTCGCGCCTTCGTCCTCTTTCCCCGCCACGACGGTAGAGACGATGTGCGCATTCTTCCACAGGTAATCACGCACTTTAGCCAGCAGGGCGGCGTCTTCGGCAAAGCGTTCCATCAGAATGTAACGCGCACCGTCGAGGGCGGCCTTGGTGTCCGCGACGCCTTTGTCGGCATCGATGAATTTCGCCGCCTCAGTTTCCGGATGGTGGGACGGCTCATTCCACAGCAGGTCGGCCAGCGGCTCAAGGCCTGCTTCAATCGCGATCTGCCCGCGCGTGCGGCGCTTCGGTTTGTAAGGCAGATAGAGATCTTCGAGTTCGGTTTTGCTCAGGGTGCCGTTAATGGCGCTTTCCAGTTCGCTGGTCAGCTTGCCCTGTTCGCCAATGGATTTGAGGATCGCCTGACGACGGTCTTCCAGCTCACGCAGGTATCCCAGACGGGTTTCCAGGTTACGCAGCTGCGTGTCATCCAGACCGCCGGTGACTTCCTTACGATAACGTGCAATAAACGGCACGGTGTTCCCTTCATCAAGCAGGCGAACGGCAGCTTCTACCTGTTCGGCTCTGGCCTGAAGTTCACCCGCAATAATGCGGCAGAGCGAATCTTTCATCATGGCTTTATCATCTGTTGAGTCGAAAAATCAGGGGATAGTTATACGGGCTGACACGGCAAAATGCCAGCCGGGGAGGGCGCTCTCGGACTATTTTACGTAGACGATCTCATTGACGTACCAGCTGGCTTCACCGGCGGGAGTCTGAACGACGGCCAAATCACCCACTTCCTTTTTCAGCAGCGCGCGGGCCATCGGGGAGTCGATGGAGATGTAATCCTTACGACCAAAAATTTCATCGTAGCCGACAATGCGAAAACGTAGGGTGTCACCGTCGTCGTTTTCAATCTCCACCCACGCGCCGAAGAACACTTTGCCCTCCTGCTGCGGGGAGTAATCGACAATTTTCAGGTTCTCAAGGCACTTGGTCAGGTAGCGTACCCGACGGTCAATCTCACGCAGTCGCTTTTTGTTGTACTGGTAGTCAGCATTTTCGCTGCGATCGCCCAGGCTTGCCGCCCAGGTCACCTTTTTGGTTACTTCAGGGCGCTCTTCTCGCCACAGGTAATCCATCTCTTTTTTGAGTTTTTCGTACCCTTCGCGGGTGATCAGGGGCGTTTTCATGGTAAAGCCTTTGCTGCCTGTTTTCTGTCTGGCGCACAATACGTACCACACAGTGTAACAGACAGGATTAATAATGATTTATGTGATGAAATGAGCAGATAAGCTGCTGTTAAATATGCTTTGTAACAATTTCGACTAGAATTTATACCAGATTTCGCTGGTCGAATACGTGCACTTTTTTAGAATACGCTGTCACAAAGACTATCCGAACCTTTGGGAGTACACACAATGCAAGAGAACTACAAAATTCTGGTCGTGGATGACGACATGCGCCTGCGTGCGCTGCTGGAGCGTTATCTGACCGAGCAGGGCTTCCAGGTTCGTAGCGTCGCGAACGCTGAGCAGATGGATCGTCTGCTAACCCGTGAATCTTTCCATCTGATGGTTCTCGACCTGATGCTGCCGGGCGAGGACGGGCTCTCTATCTGCCGTCGTCTGCGTAGCCAGAGTAACCCGATGCCGATCATCATGGTGACCGCGAAGGGTGAAGAGGTTGACCGTATCGTGGGCCTCGAAATCGGCGCGGATGATTACATTCCAAAACCGTTTAACCCGCGTGAACTGCTGGCGCGTATTCGTGCCGTGCTGCGTCGTCAGGCGAACGAGCTGCCTGGCGCACCGTCGCAGGAAGAAGCGGTGATTGCCTTCGGCAAGTTCAAGCTGAACCTCGGTACGCGTGAGATGTTCCGTGAAGACGAGCCAATGCCGCTCACCAGCGGTGAGTTTGCGGTGCTGAAAGCGCTGGTCAGCCACCCGCGTGAGCCGCTTTCCCGTGACAAGCTGATGAACCTGGCGCGTGGTCGCGAATACTCGGCAATGGAACGCTCCATCGACGTGCAGATCTCCCGTCTGCGCCGCATGGTGGAAGAAGATCCGGCGCATCCTCGTTATATTCAGACCGTATGGGGTCTGGGCTACGTGTTCGTTCCGGACGGCTCTAAAGCATGAGGCGAATGCGCTTCTCGCCGCGAAGCTCATTTGCCCGCACCCTGTTACTGATCGTCACCTTGCTGTTCGTCAGCCTGGTGACGACCTACCTGGTGGTTTTGAACTTTGCGATTTTGCCGAGCCTCCAGCAGTTTAATAAGGTCCTGGCATACGAAGTCCGTATGCTGATGACCGATAAACTGCAACTGGAGGACGGCACGCAACTGGTCGTTCCCCCGGCGTTTCGCCGTGAAATCTACCGTGAGCTGGGCATTTCGCTCTACTCGAATGAGGCGGCAGAAGACGCGGGTTTGCGCTGGGCGCAGCACTACGAATTTCTTAGCCAGCAGATGGCGCAGCAGCTGGGGGGGCCAACGGAAGTCCGTGTTGAGGTCAACAAAAGCTCGCCTGTCGTCTGGCTGAAAACCTGGCTGTCACCCAACATCTGGGTGCGCGTTCCGCTGACGGAAATCCATCAGGGCGACTTCTCGCCGCTGTTCCGCTATACGCTCGCCATTATGCTGCTGGCGATAGGCGGGGCCTGGCTGTTTATCCGTATACAGAACCGACCGCTGGTTGACCTGGAGCACGCTGCGCTGCAGGTCGGTAAAGGCATTATTCCTCCCCCGCTGCGCGAGTATGGCGCCTCGGAAGTGCGTTCTGTGACGCGGGCCTTTAACCACATGGCCGCAGGTGTGAAGCAGCTGGCGGATGACCGTACGCTGCTGATGGCGGGCGTCAGTCATGACCTGCGCACGCCGTTGACGCGTATCCGTCTGGCAACGGAGATGATGGGCGAAGAAGATGGTTATCTCGCCGAGTCCATCAACAAGGACATCGAAGAGTGTAACGCCATCATCGAGCAGTTCATCGACTATCTCCGTACCGGGCAGGAAATGCCAATGGAGATGGCGGATCTGAACGCGGTGCTGGGTGAAGTGGTGGCCGCGGAAAGTGGTTATGAACGTGAAATTGATACTGCCCTTCAGGCCGGTGAAATTCAGGTCCGTATGCACCCGCTCTCCATTAAGCGTGCGGTGGCGAACATGGTGGTCAACGCGGCGCGCTACGGTAACGGCTGGATTAAAGTCAGCAGCGGGTCTGAACTCAACCGCGCCTGGTTCCAGGTGGAAGATGACGGTCCGGGTATTAAGCCCGAGCAGCGTAAGCATCTGTTCCAGCCGTTTGTGCGTGGCGACAGTGCGCGCAGCACCAGTGGTACGGGCTTAGGCCTGGCGATTGTGCAGCGTATTATCGATAACCATAACGGATTGCTGGAGATCGGCACCAGCGAGCGGGGTGGGCTGAGCATTCGCGCCTGGTTACCGGTGCCGGTAACGCGCGGACAGGTGAAAGAGAGTTAAAAAAAGGTGGCAAAAGCCACCCGACAAAATGCGGTCTGTGCGGCCTGGTGCCCTCACCCCGGCCCTCTCCCACGGGGAGAGGGAGAAAACACTAAAAAAGGCAACTTGCGTTGCCTTTTTGCTTTTACCTTGGGCCCGCACTCACCAGCGCTTCGCCCGCTGGTGTATCGGTATATTTCTCGAAGTTCTCAATAAACAGCTTCGCCAGCGATTCTGCCTTCTCGCGCCACTGTTCCGGCGAACCGTACGTATTGCGCGGGTCGAGGATATGCGTATCCACGCCCGGCAGCGACGTTGGGATAGCCAGATCAAACATCGGCAGCGTGAAGGTTTCGGCGTTATCGAGAGAACCATCCAGAATGGCGTCGATAATGGCGCGAGTATCCTTGATCGAGATACGTTTGCCAGTCCCGTTCCAGCCGGTGTTCACCAGGTAGGCCTGCGCGCCAGACGCCTGCATGCGTTTCACCAGCACTTCAGCGTACTGCGTCGGGTGCAGCGACAGGAATGCTGCGCCGAAGCAGGCGGAGAAGGTTGGGGTTGGCTCCGTCACGCCGCGCTCGGTACCCGCCAGTTTGGCCGTAAACCCAGAGAGGAAGTGGTACTGCGTCTGGCTGGCGGTCAGGCGAGATACCGGAGGCAGCACGCCAAAGGCATCCGCCGTCAGGAAAATCACCTTCGTAGCATGACCCGCTTTTGACACCGGCTTCACGATGTTGTCGATGTGGTAGATCGGGTATGACACGCGCGTGTTTTCGGTTTTCGAGGCGTCGTCAAAGTCGATAGAGCCGTCGGCACGTACGGTGACGTTTTCCAGCAGCGCATCGCGACGGATTGCGTGGAAGATATCCGGCTCAGCCTCTTCTGACAGGCGAATGGTCTTCGCGTAGCAGCCGCCTTCAAAGTTAAACACGCCGTCATCGTCCCAGCCGTGTTCGTCATCGCCAATCAGACGACGTTTCGGGTCGGTGGAGAGGGTGGTTTTCCCTGTGCCGGACAGGCCGAAGAACACCGCCACATCGCCTTTCTCGCCGACGTTCGCCGAGCAGTGCATGGACGCGATGCCGCGCAGTGGCAGCAGGTAGTTCATGACCGAGAACATCCCTTTCTTCATCTCGCCGCCGTACCAGGTACCGCCGATCAGCTGGATACGCTCGGTCAGGTTGAAGGCGACAAAGTTTTCGGAGTTCAGGCCCTGCTCTTTCCACTGCGGGTTAGTGCATTTCGCACCGTTCATTACGATGAAGTCAGGCGTGAAGTCCTGCAGCTCTTCGTCGGTTGGACGAATAAACATGTTCTTCACGAAATGCGCCTGCCAGGCTACTTCGGTAATGAAACGTACGGAGAGACGGGTGTCGGCGTTAGCGCCGCAGAAAGCGTCTACGATAAACAGACGCTTGCCAGAAAGTTGATGGGTGACGAGTCCTTTCAGATGCTGCCAGGTTTCCGGGGAGAGCGGTTTGTTGTCGTTCTTCCCTTTGCCTTTGTCAGCCCACCACAGCGTATCGCGGGTGGTTTCGTCTCGGACGATATACTTATCTTTCGGCGAACGACCGGTAAAAATACCGGTATCGACGGCGATAGCACCAAGATTCGTCAACACACCGCGCTCGTATCCTTCCAGTGCTGGATTGAGCTCTTCCTGATACAGCGTATCGTAGTCGGGGTTGTAGACGACTTCCTGGACGTCGTGAATACCATAAGCCTTGAGATCTTGCGGGGTTAAACCAGTAACACGCATATCACTGCTCCTTAGCCAATATGTACTGCCTGAAATTGTAGGGTTTTTCTGGGGTTGTTAACCGCGACGGGGCTCATAGATTTACGCATCTGGACAAAACCCTTACTAACGGAAAACGCTGCGACTCCAGTCACAGTGCAGGCGGATTATCGCAGGAATCGCTTTTTGGTTGGGGAAAATGTTCCGAAAAGGTTAAAGGCTGGTGATTTTATCGGAGAGAATGTGAATGTAATCGCATACACGTAAGAAAATTACGTAAGAGTTACATACGGAAAACGATTCAGCTTAAGCGAGGTTTTTTGCCCTCACCCAGTTCCCTCTCCCACAGGGAGAGAGAACTGGATGGGGAGAAGGAAGGGTATTAGTGAACCTGCGGATCCGCCGGGGAGGCGTTGTTGCGGATCTCAGCGATATCCATTGAATTGAACACATAGTGCGTACCGCAGTAGTCACAGTGCATATCAATTTCGCCGTCTTCCGCCATGATGCTGTCGATCTCTTCATCTGGCAGGGTTTTCAGCGCACCCGCGCAGCGTTCGCGAGAACAGGTGCATTTGAACTCCACCGCCTGCGGGTCGTAAACGGTCACTTCTTCTTCGTGGTACAGACGCCACAGCACGTCAGTCGCCGACAGGTTAAACAGCTCTTCGGCTTTGACGGTTTCGGTCAGCGTCGCCAGGTGCTCGAAGTCATTGGTCTGTGCGTCCTGGGCTGGCAGAACTTGCAGCAGCATACCGCCCGCAGCAGGCTGACCATCCACTTCACCGGTGCGGATGAACAGACGCGTCGGCAGCTGTTCAGAACGCATGAAGTAATCTTCCAGGCAGGCTGCCAGGGTATCCCCTTCGAGGCCGACCACGCCCTGATAGCGTTCACCTTCCTCAGGGGAGATGGTGATCACCAGGTAGCCATTCCCCACCAGCGTTTTGAGGTCTGCATTTTCAGGCACATCGCCCTGAACGCGTGCGACGCCGCGCATCTGCTGCTGGTTATTGCCGTTGATTACTGCCAGCGTCATTGGGCCGTCACCCTGCAACTGCACGGTAATATCACCGGCAAATTTCAGCGTCGCGGTCAGCAGGCTGGTGGCAACCAGCAGTTCGCCCAACAGGGTCTTCACCGGCAGCGGGTAATTGTGGTTTTCCAGAATCTGTTTCCAGGTTTCGGATACGGTGACCAGTTCGCCGCGCACGGCGAATTGTTCAAACAGATAGCGGTGTAATTGGTCGTGTTGGCCCATTTTCATCTCTCGTGCGGGTGAGGGTTACTCTGTCTCACCGTGTTTAAATTTCATCAGATCGCGGCGCTCTTTTTTATCCGGCCGCCGGTCCGGGTGGGGCATGGTTAGCGCATTCATTTTGCGCGCCAGCGCGGTCTTCTCGCGTTTATCAACGCTTTCCGCCGTCTCTTCATAAAGCAGTGCGGCTTCCGATGCGGGCCGACGTTGTTCGGTAATGGCTTTAATCACCACCGTTTTTTCATCGTTGCCCTGGCGTAGCGTTAAGGTGGCGTTCAGCTCAACCAGCTTGCTCGGCTTGCTGCGCTGGCCGTTGTAATGCACTTTACCGCCGTCAATCATCTCGCGGGCAAGGGCGCGCGTTTTATAAAAACGGGCCGCCCACAGCCATTTATCCAGTCTTACCCCGTCAGAGGGTTTTTCTTTCATGGCGTCTCCTTCACGGTCAGTGAGGGGATCATCTGGCGGTAGTCGTTCAGTCCAGGATGTTGCAGATAGCGTTTTTCAGCCAGGCCAGAGTCAGGATTGGTGACGCCCAGACAATAGCGAATGCCAAACGTTGCCGCGGAATCCAGAATGGGCTCGCTGTCGTCAATGAACAGCGTGCGTTCCGGCTGCAAGCCGGTCTCTTCCTTCACCGCATGCCACAACCGCTGATCCTCTTTCGGATAACCAAATGTGTGGGTAGAAAGCAATAAATCAAGGTGCGATGCCAGCCCCGTGTGCTCCAGCTTCACGGCCAGATTATGTGGATGCGCGTTGGTCAGCAAAATACGGCGCTTGCCGCTGGCTTTCAGCGCGTCCAGGAACGGAACCGTATCTTCGCGCAGTACCGCGCGCGGGCCCTGGGCGGTGGTCATGGCACAAATATCCAAACCGAGGCGCTCGCTCCAGTAGTCAAGACAGTACCAGTTTAGCGTATGTTGCACTGCGCTATATTGCGAACGAATGAATGCCTGTGCTTCTGCCGGGGAGATACCCTGCTGTTCGCCGTAGGTTTCCGGTACCAGCTTTTGCCAGAAATAGTTATCAAAGGCGAGATCGAGCAGCGTGCCGTCCATATCCAGCAGAACGGTGTCGACCTGCTGCCAGTCGATATCAAGATGCATAAGGGGGAACTCCAGCCAGAAGAAACGTGCGCGACAGGGTAGCACATCTTGTCGCGCAACGAGGTTATCAGATCAGGCTCTCGGAGGAGGGGATCAGCTTGGGATTAAGGCAATTTTCATAATATTGCTGGATCTCAGCAAGACGGGTGCGCGAGCGTTGATAGCGGCGCAGCGCCATAATACCGTTCCAGACAATGGCGATAAGCATGGCAATCATCAGCAGAGAGGTGCCAATGTATCGCCACAATCCTGCGCTATCCGGCATCCGGTGCAGGCCGATATGACGGGTGCCGTTGGCATCGGTATAAATACTGGTGACAATCCCTTCGGCGCTGAAGGGGGTTTGCATCAGCATCTGCGCCAGACGCTGGAACTGACCCCACTGCTCCTGTGCCGGATAGTCATAAAGCGCCACCTGCGGGTAAGGCTGATCGACCAGGTCGCTGCCCTCATCGCTGACAATCACAAAGCCGCCCGGTGCCGGGCTGTTGAGCGCCTGCGCCGCACGGGTGGTTTCGCGCATCATAAACGGCGATGTCGACGTGGCGACCAGGTTATCCAGCGATTCGGCGCTTACCGGGCGCAGCAGGACGTTGACGCCGTCCAGTCGTCCCGCTTCGGCGCGTTTGACCAGTGAGTCCCAGTCTTTGCTGTTCCCCAGGTTAACCAGCGCGTTTTTGAGGCGTATGCACTCATCCTGCGAGGAACATAAATCCTGGGTTTTGAGAACGATATCGCCAAAGTCATCCAGCAGAACCATGCCTGACTTCTGGATGGCAGAACGGAGCGCAGGGCTGACGCGTGAATCGTCATCCGCTTTCGGATGCAGCTGGCGGTTAACCGTCTGGGTCAGCGCCGTGGCTTTATTCACCACTTCGGATTCCGGTAATGGCAGCGGCGGCGCGTCGTTCCAGATAATTTGCGAGCAGTCGAACGGCATGAAAGGCGAGCTCTGCCGCGTGTTCCATCCGCCCGGGCTGTGGATATTACACATCCCGGTTCCCTTCAGGCGCAGCGTATCGCCCACCCGTACCCCTGCTTCATCCAGCTGGTTGACGCTGGTCGCTTCGATGGTCTGCGCGCCTTTAATCCACGACAGGGTGAATTTGATGGGCATATCCAGCGGCACGAAAAGCAGCAGCATGATAAACACCAGCGCGGCGCCGCCAGCAATGACCGTGCTACGGAGCCAGTGCTGAAGCGGGAAATTTTTTACTTCATCATGCAGAGACAGGAAGCGTCCCTGACGCACAACGTGGCGGTCAAGGTAGATATCAATATCGGTTTTCTGCCCTAAATCCTGCGCGATCCACGGTTGCCAGTGGCGCGGATAGATAAGGTCGATAATACCGAGCGAAATATTGTTGAGATGCTCCTGATCGTTTTCACCGAACAGACCCCAGCGCTTTGGTGTGCCGCGCAGGCAGTGGATCTCCCGCAACGAGGTTTTGGCCGGCGGTGCAAAAAGCCCCCACAGTCCGGCAGCCAGAAGCAGCACAGCGCCCCCCGCCAGCCACGGAACAAAGACGTCCGGCGTCAGCAGGCAGACAAAAAAGAGCAGGAAAGCGGCAACGATCAGAATGGCTTCACGGATGCCGTCCGGACGGCTCAGGGCGTATTCTTCATGCGTTTCCTGACGAATGTTCAGCAGTTCGATCTGCTCGGTCTCTTCGCCACGAATGGAGGCCTGTGTTGAACTCGCGCGTTCCAGCGCAAAACGCGGAGCTTCGTGAAGATATTCACTCAGGGTATGACCGTTAAGCGAGATAACCAGCGGCAGCGAATCGGTATGAATCAGCTCAACGCTGTTTTCGTCGTTAATGTACTGTTCCCAGGAGGGGGGCAGATGTACCTCGACGGAATCAAGATAGTAGCGCCACTTGTTGGGGTCGTCCGTTGTGATACCGTAGCGAGTAATGGAACGCGTCACGCAGAGCACGGTGTCGCTCTGTGCGTTAAGTTTCAGTGCGACAGGCGCAGCTGTGGCTCCCGTCGGCCCAGGCGATAACTGGGTACGGTTCAGCGTTTCGAGATAGTTTTCAACTGCATCGCGCTCATCTTGCGCGAGTTTACGGGTGGTCGCACCCGCGAAGGCATTTAAAAAAGGCAGCCGGTAACGGCGCTGTGCGCGTCGCCAGTACAGCCACCCTGCAATCAATGCGCTGGCCAGCATAGCAGCGAGAACAATCAAAATGGTGCTCATGCTTTCCCCATCTTACTAATCTTCTTACAGGTGTAATCAGTAGCACCTTTACATTGAATGAGAGTCTGTGGCTGGCTATCGGCAAGTATGGAGTCGAACTTGAGCATTCTGAAGCGCATCCCAGTGACCGGTGATGATAGCAAAGCCTCTTATGGCGCGATATCAGCAAATTCCTGGAAACATTTCAACCTCTTGACATTTGTTTTGAATTGAGGATTGATCCCAGCTACGTTGCATAAATGTAAATAAAGAGCGATTGACATTGCCGAAACCGTGCGGCATATCGCACAATAAAGCCAGTTCACACTGTTAAGACCCCATCAAGATGAGCAAACCACTACAAAAACCCACCATTCTGAATGTTGAAACTGTCGCCAAATCGCGCCTGTTTAATGTTGAAAGTGTGGACCTGGAGTTCAGCAACGGTGTGCGTCGTGTTTATGAACGTATGCGCCCCTCTTCGCGCGAAGCGGTGATGATTGTCCCTATCGTCGACGATCACCTGATTTTGATCCGCGAATACGCCGTGGGAACAGAATCTTACGAACTTGGGTTCTCCAAAGGACTGATCGACCCGGGTGAAACGGTCTTTGAAGCGGCAAACCGTGAGCTGAAAGAAGAGGTGGGTTTTGGCGCGAATGAGCTGTCGTTCCTGAAAAAACTGAGCATGGCGCCGTCCTATTTTTCCAGCAAAATGAATATTGTGGTGGCTGAAGATCTCTACCCTGAATCGCTGGAGGGAGATGAGCCGGAACCGCTGCCGCAGGTGCGCTGGCCGCTGGCGCATCTGATGGATCTGCTGGAAGACCCAGACTTTAACGAGGCCCGCAACGTGAGCGCGTTGTTCCTGGTTCGGGAATGGTTGAAGGGGCAGGGGCGGTTGTAGGTCATAAAAAAAGCCGGGTGGCGGCTTCGCCTTACCCGGCCTGGGATTCTTTGCCCGGTTTTTACCGGGCATTTTTATGCTTAGAACAGCTCGTGCGTTTCGCCGTTATCAATAATCTCTGTACCCACCTCATGCACCGCCTGCGTGGTTGGCTGCGTGCCTTCGATGAAATACTCGGCGCGGCTATTACCGCCATTAGCGAGCTGTCCGGTGCTACGGTCGATATTGACCGTGACCACACCCGGCGGTGGCGTTAATGGCTGCTCTGGTACGCCTTCAAGAACGGATTTCATGTACGCATCCCACGCCGGTTGTGCGCTTTTCGCGCCGCCTTCGTAGCCGGAAATCTGATCTTTAATCGCGCCGGATGCCGTGGTACGACCTAAGTCACGGCGATGATCGTCGAAACCGATCCACACCGAGGTCACTACGCCCGGACCGTAGCCGGAGAACCATGCATCTTTCGAGCTGTTGGTGGTACCCGTTTTACCGCCGATATCATGGCGCTGTAAATCGCGTCCCGCACGCCAGCCGGTACCTTGCCAGCCTGGTTCACCGAAGATGTTGGTGTTCAGCGCGCTCTTGATCAGGAACGACAGCGGCGTGTTGATCACATGCGGGGCATACTCCTGCGCGCCGGTCTGTGCAACCAGCGACTGGTTAGCCTGCTCCAGCTGTGGCTGCGGTACAACGATATTCGGCTGCTCCTGAGACACGGCAGGGTCTTCCATGTCCTTGTTTTCAAGCACCTCGGATTTCGGTGTATTGCCGTAAATGACCGGGATATCACACTCAGGGCAGGCAATTTTCGGTTTTGCCTCAAACAGCACGCCGCCCTGATCGTTCTCGATTTTACTGATGAAGAACGGGTCAACCAGGAAGCCACCGTTGGCCATCACCGAGTATCCACGTGCGACCTGAAGCGGCGTAAAGGAAGCGGAGCCTAACGCCAGCGACTCGGTGCGAACGATGTTCTGCGCCGGGAAGCCGAAACGCTGCAGATACTCTGCCGCATAGTCAACGCCCATTGCGCGCATGGCACGTACCATCACCACGTTTTTCGACTGTCCCAGACCCTGACGAAGACGAATAGGGCCGGCATATTCCGCAGGCGAGTTTTTCGGCTGCCAGTCGGAACCGGCACCAGCGTCCCAGCGGGAGATAGGCACGTCGTTAAGGATGCTGGCAAGGGTTAAGCCCTTATCCATCGCCGCGGTGTAGAGGAACGGCTTGATGTTGGAGCCAGCCTGACGCAGTGCCTGAGTCGCGCGGTTGAACTTGCTCTGGTTGAAATCGAACCCGCCAACCAGCGCCATGACCGCACCATTCTGTGGGTTGATCGAGACCAGGGCCGAGTTGACGTCAGGGACCTGCGCCAGCCACCAGGCATCGCCCACCTTACGCACCCAGATTTGCTGTCCGGTCTGTACCACGTCGGTGACTTTACGCGGGGTTGGCCCTTGCAGAGTGTCCGAACGGTAAGGTCGTGCCCAACGCATCCCGTCCATACGCAGGGAGACGGAAGTGCCATCCGCCAGGGTCGCAACGGCTTCCTGAGGATTGGCCTGCGTCACGACAGCAGGGAGGAGCGGGCCATAGGTTGGCAGCGCCCTCAGCGTGCTGGTGATTTTTTTGCTGTCCCACGCGCTTTCACCCACTTTCCAGAGCACGTTTGACGGGCCGCGATAGCCGTGACGCATGTCGTAGTCCATCACGTTGTTGCGCACCGCCTCCTGAGCCGCCTGCTGCACTTTGCGAGTGACGGTGGTGTACACGCGATAGCCATCTTCATAGGCCTTGTCGCCATAACGGCTCACCATCTCCTGGCGCACCATTTCGGTCAGGTAAGGCGCAGAGAAGGCGATCTCAGGGGCGTGGTAGTTGGCGTCGATGACATCATTGCGCGCCTGGTCGTACTCGCTCTGGCTGATATAGCCTTCGCTCAGCATACGTGACAGGACGACGTTACGACGCGAGGTTGCGCGATCGAGCGAATAGAGCGGGTTAAACGTAGAAGGCGCTTTAGGCAGACCGGCGATGGTGGCCATTTCGCTTAAGGTGAGTTGATCCACCGGTTTACCGAAATACACCTGTGCCGCAGCCCCCACGCCATAAGCACGGTAGCCCAGGTAGATTTTATTGAGGTACAGCTCAAGGATTTCGTCCTTGCTCAGCAACTGCTCAATACGGATCGCCAGGAACACCTCTTTGATCTTACGTATCAGCGTTTTTTCAGGGCTGAGGAAGAAGTTACGCGCCAGCTGCTGCGTAATGGTACTTGCCCCCTGGGAGGCATGACCAGAGAACAACGCAATGCTCGCGGCGCGGAAAATCCCCACCGGATCGACACCGTGGTGCTCGTAAAAACGGCTGTCCTCGGTGGCGATAAAGGCTTTCACCATCACGGGCGGAATTTGGTTTAAGGTCAGCGGGATACGACGCTTCTCGCCATACTGCGCCATCAATTCGCCATCGGCGCTATAGACTTGCATCGGGATCTGGAGCCGCACATCGCGAAGCGTGGCGACATCAGGTAGCTGTGGCTCAATATATTTGTACAAACCGTAAATCGAGCCTGCTCCCAGCAGAATGCAACAGACTGCAAGGATGAATAAATACTTTACGAACTTCACCGGAGATTTCCCATTTGGTTTCACTTGGGCAGTTTCTAAACAATCGCGCGGTAGTATAAAGGCAAGCCTGATTCATTGATATAGCCGTCACGGCGACGGGCGATAAGGAGATCGTGAAGCATGGCTTTCAAAACATGGCAAACGGGCGTTCATATTCAACAGGATAGGGTGCTGATTGCGGCGCTGGCCCGGGAGAGAGGCGGCTGGTGTTTACGCCGCTGGTGGGCATTCACTCTTGCTGAAGGCACGATTCGTGACGGCAAAATTTGCCAGCCGGAACAGCTGGTTAATGCGTTGCGCGACTGGCGAAAGACGCTGCCGCATTATCACCGGGTCTATCTCTCATTCCCAGCCGCGCGCACTCTGCAAAGGTCGCTTCCCCGCCCGGCGGTTGCGCTGCGCGACAGCGAACAGCTCTCATGGCTGGGCGCGTCGCTCGCGCGCGAACTGGAGATGTCCGCAGATACCCTCTGTTTCGATTACACCCAGGATACGTTCAGCAATACGTATCACGTCACTGCCGCACAAAACAAGGAGGTTGAAACGCTGCTGGCGCTGGCGAAAACACTGCATTTGCGGCTGGCGACCATCACCCCGGATGCCAGCGCGCTGGCGAACCTGCTCCCTGCGGTAGCACCGACGCCGTGCGTCGCCTGGCGGGATCAGCATCAATGGCTGTGGGCCATGCGCCACCAGTGGGGACGTCGATACACCACTGAAGCAGAAAACGTCACTGAGCTGGCGGCGCTGCTGGCCCTCAACCCGAACGACATCGCGCTGTTTGATACCCAACGGACGCCATGGGAAACCCTGCAACGCTGCCATGCTCCTCTCCCCGAATGCGGAGCTGGCTTTACCGTCGCGCTGGCACTGGCTATGAGTGAGGAGCCTGAATGAACGTCACCAATTTCCTGCCCTGGCGTCAGCAGCGTCGCGCGCGATGCCTGCGTTTCTGGGGCGGCATGTTTATCAGCACGTCGCTGCTGATCCTCATGATCGTTTTCAGTCTGCGAATGAACCATCAGGTAACGCTGCGCGCGCTGCAAAGTCAGCTTGTGGGAACCCAGTCCGTGCAGCGTGGCCTTATGTCTCGCCAGAAACTGACCACCGTGACGCAGAAGCCTGCGGGCACGCTGCAACGACACGCATGGCAACCGGTGCTGGAATCACTTTCCCGCGCCATGCCCCCACAGGTCTGGCTGACAGAGCTGCGTTATCAGCCTCCCGCGCTGATGATGATCGGGTATGCCTCCACCCTTCCGGCTCTCTCTGCGCTGCGCAACGGGGTGGGACAACTCGCCGGCTTTATGCCCGGGCCTGAAGGGGAGCTTCGGCAGGATAGCCAGGGGCGCTGGATGTTCACGCTGTACCTGAAAAGCGAGGGGTAGCGCGTGGAGACATTGTTAGAACGCTGGTGTGATAGCCGCCCCTGGTGTCGGCTGATCTGCATGTGTCTGGGGATTTTCCTTGTGGGACTGGCAGCATGGAGCACGGTGCTTCGGCCAGTTGAGAGGGAGTGTACAGAGCGACAGCAGCAGCTGGTCCAGGAGGTGCGGACTAACGCGTCGCTGTGGCCTTCCGCCAGTAAGACAACGCTTCGTCCGGAAACCCAGACGGCATGGGAGATGATGCCATTTTCGCCGCTCGATTTTCAGGGTGAAGGAACAACGCTCCTGCACTGGAAGCCGTTGCAAAACGGCGGCGAACTGGCGCTGGAATCGGCGTGGCAGGCGATCCCCGCACTCTTTTCCCGGCTGGCACAGCGGGATGTGCAGGTCGCTGCTTTTACGATTTCGCCCCAAAGTACGGTGTTACGCCTGCGGCTGGAGCTGGAACATGCGAAATAGCGCGAAGGGCCTGCTGGTTTGTTCCGTGCTGTTATTGACCGGCATGCGCGATCCGTTTCGTCCGCCGGATGACCCTTGCGCTACGGGCGAGCTGGCGCAGTGGCACTACCGCGGAATGGTAGCCGGACAGCAGCGACTGGCTATTTTGCAGGACGGGCAACAGCGCTGGCATCGTATGAAAATGCACGATCGTTTTTCGGCGGGCTGGCAGATAACCGCCATCAATGAAACGGAACTGGTCATTGCCGTGGGGGAGACATGTGAACCCGGGCAATGGACGTGGCAACGAGAAGGAAAGGATACAAATGACGTTAAGGATAGTGCTGTTGCTGCTGGCGTTCAGCCACCCGCTGTGGGCCGCCGCGCCAAAGCCGGTCACGCTGGTGGTGGATGATGTTCCTGTGGCCCAAGTGCTCCAGGCACTGGTTACGCAGGAGAACCGTAATCTGGTGATATCGCCCGATGTCAGCGGCACGCTCTCGCTTAATCTGACGGGCGTCCCCTGGCGGCAAGCATTGCAGACGGTCGTTGCCAGCGCCGGGCTCGTTTTGCACGAGGAGCGCAGTATTTTTTATGTTCATACCCCGGCATGGCTGCGCGATCGGCGGGAACGTTTAGAGCAGGAGCGGGCGCGTCGACAGCTTGATGCACCGCTGATCTCCCAAAGCCTCCCTTTTTCATATGCGGACGCCGGGGAACTGCAAAAAGCCGCGGAAAAGCTTCTGAGTCCAAAGGGGAGTGTATCGGTCGACAAACGTACCAACCGCCTGCTGGTCAGAGATAACGCTGCCGCGCTGGAAGCGCTGCAGCAGTGGGCGTTGCAGATGGATATTCCCGTCGAGCAGGTTGAGCTGGCGGCGCACATTGTCACCATTAATGAAAAAAGCCTCCGTGAGCTGGGCGTGAAATGGAATCTCGCTGACGCTACCGAGGCGGGCAGGGTTGGACAGATTACGACGCTTGGCAGCGATCTGTCCGTGGCCAGCGCAACCAGCCATGTGGGGTTTAACATCGGGCGGATTAACGGCAGGCTGCTGGATCTGGAGTTATCTGCGCTGGAACAAAAACAGCAGGTCGATATCATCGCCAGCCCCCGGCTGCTGGCCTCGCATATGCAACCGGCAAGCATCAAGCAGGGCAGTGAGATCCCGTATCAGGTCTCCAGCGGCGAAAGCGGCGCGACCTCGGTGGAGTTTAAAGAGGCAGTACTCGGAATGGAGGTCACGCCGGTGGTATTGCCCGGTGGACGCGTGCGACTGAAGTTACACATCAGTGAAAACATGCCGGGACAGGTGTTGCAGCAGGCTGACGGTGAAACGCTGGCCATCGACAAGCAGGAGATAGAAACCCAGGTGGAGGTCAAAAGTGGAGAAACGCTGGCGCTGGGCGGGATTTTCTCGCAAAAGAATAAAACCGGCAGTGACGGCGTACCCGGGCTTAGCCGCATCCCCTGGCTGGGACAACTTTTTCGCCATGATGGAAAAGACAATGAACGGCGTGAGTTAGTGGTGTTTATTACACCACGTCTGGTGGCTATTCACTGACGGGTAACGATCCCCGCAATGATTTTGCATTCAGTTTGTTGCAGATGTTTGACGTGGGGCATGAATTAGCATACAAGGAGTACCGATTTGAGTTGGACTTACGTCTTATTACCTTATGCGACCGGCGTGGTGATTTAATCAGTTGCCAAACAAGCCGGAGTATTGAGATAATTTTTAGTCTGACTCTCGCTCTATTGCATATGAGGTTTCAGTTCATGTCCTGCTACGCCGGGTGTCTGCGAAGCGGGGATTACCATTAACGAATAGTCTTAGTAGTACCGATAAAATGGCAGAGAAACGCAATATCTTTCTGGTTGGGCCTATGGGTGCCGGCAAAAGCACTATTGGGCGTCAGTTAGCTCAACAACTCAATATGGAATTTTACGATTCTGATCAAGAGATTGAGAAACGAACCGGAGCTGATGTGGGCTGGGTTTTCGATGTAGAAGGCGAAGAAGGTTTCCGTGACCGAGAAGAAAAAGTGATCAACGAACTCACGGAAAAACAGGGCATCGTACTGGCAACAGGCGGCGGCTCTGTGAAATCTCGCGAAACCCGCAACCGTCTCTCCGCCCGTGGCGTAGTGGTCTATCTTGAGACGACCATTGAGAAACAGCTGGCACGTACGCAGCGCGATAAAAAGCGCCCGTTGCTGCAGGTTGAAACGCCACCTCGCGAAGTTCTGGAAGCGTTGGCCGATGAACGCAATCCGCTGTACGAAGAGATTGCCGATGTGACCATTCGCACTGACGATCAGAGCGCTAAAGTGGTTGCAAACCAGATTATTCATATGCTGGAAAGCAACTGATTCTGGCTTTATATACACTCGCCTGCGGGTAAAGCATTAAAGGTGGATGTCGCGTCATGGAGAGGATTACAGTTACTCTCGGGGAACGTAGTTACCCTATCACCATCGCGGCTGGTTTGTTTAACGACCCAGCTTCCTTTTTACCACTAAAAGCGGGTGATCAGGCGATGCTGGTCACCAATGAGACGCTGGCTCCGCTTTATCTCGACCGCGTACGCCACCTGCTTGAGCAGGCAGGCGTTAAAGTCGACAGTGTGATTCTGCCCGATGGCGAGCAGTATAAAAGCCTGACGGTACTGGATACCGTCTTTACCGCATTGCTGCAAAAACCGCATGGTCGCGATACAACACTGCTTGCCCTGGGCGGCGGTGTTGTGGGCGATCTGACCGGCTTTGCGGCCGCAAGTTATCAACGTGGCGTTCGTTTTATTCAAATCCCGACCACGTTGCTGTCACAGGTCGACTCCTCTGTCGGCGGCAAAACCGCAGTCAACCATCCGCTCGGCAAAAACATGATTGGCGCGTTCTACCAACCCGCATCGGTCGTGGTGGATCTCGACTGTCTGAAAACCCTGCCGACGCGCGAGCTGGCTTCGGGTCTGGCTGAAGTGATCAAATACGGCATTATTCTGGATGGCGAGTTCTTTAACTGGCTGGAAGAGAATATGGATGCGTTGTTGCGCCTGGATGAAGCAAAACTGGCATACTGCATTCGTCGTTGTTGTGAACTGAAAGCAGAAGTTGTCGCCGCAGACGAGCGTGAAACCGGCTTACGTGCTTTACTGAATCTTGGGCATACGTTTGGTCACGCCATTGAAGCCGAAATGGGTTACGGCAACTGGTTGCACGGTGAAGCCGTCGCTGCCGGAATGGTCATGGCAGCCCGCACCTCTGAACGTCTGGGTCAGTTTAAACCGGAAGAGACGGCACGTATCATTGCGCTGCTTGAACGTGCAGGTTTGCCGGTAACCGGGCCGCAGGAGATGTCGGCGCAAGCGTATTTACCCCACATGATGCGCGATAAAAAAGTATTGGCAGGTGAGATGCGTCTTGTACTCCCGCTTGCAATAGGGAAGAGTGAAGTGCGCGGCGGAGTGTCGCACGATGTCGTTCTTGGCGCTATCGCTGATTGTCAGCAGGCGTAACAACTAGAAAGGTCAGGCCACTTTTACCGGTGGTCGTTTAGCTTCAGGCGAAATGCAAAGACGTAGGCATAAGCCTTTGAGTGGGGTGTTAAATGGATGAATTCAAACCAGAAGACGAGCTGAAACTCGATCCCAGCGATCGTCGTACTGGTCGTTCTCGTCAATCTTCAGAACGTGATAACGAGCCGCAGATCAACTTTGACGATGTTGAACTGGATGCAGACGATCGTCGCCCTTCGCGTAGCCGCAACGCGCGTGATGAGCGAGAAGAAGAGGATTATGAGTCCGAAGAAGATTCAATGGACGAACAGCCTGTAGAGCGTCGCCCGCGTAAACGTAAAAAAGCCGCTGCGCAGAAACCGGCTTCCCGCCAGTATATTATGATGGGCCTTGGCGTTTTGGTGCTTGTGCTGCTGATTGTTGGCATTGGCTCCGCGCTGAAAGCACCGTCAACGAACTCAACCGAGCAGACGGCTTCTACTGAGAAGAGCATTAATCTTTCCGGTAACGATGCGACGGATCAGGCGAACGGTGCGCAGCCAGCGCCGGGCACCACTTCCGCTGAGCAGACTGCCAGCAACACCACGACGCCGCAGGATGTTTCCCTGCCGCCTGTGTCATCAACCCCAGCTCAGGGCCAGGCTCCCGTTACGCCTGAAGGCCAGCAGCGTGTAGAAGTTCAGGGAGACCTGAACAATGCACTGACGCAGCCACAGAACCAGCAGCAGGTTGATAACGTTGTGGTGAACTCTACGCTGCCAACTGAACCTGCAACCGTTGCGCCGATTCGCGGTGGTAACGCTCAGCCGCAAACTGCGGCGACGGAAACCAAGCCGCGTCAGACGCAAACGGCGACACGTCCTGAACGTAAGCAGGCGGTGATTGAACCTAAGCGTGAAACCAAACCTCAGGCCGTAGTCAAAGCGCCTGAAGTGAAAGCCGCACCGACACAGCCGAAACACACGGCTACAGCTGCCGTGAACGAGCCGGCCAAAGCGCCAGTCACGCAGACTGCACCGAAAGCGACGGCGACCACAACGGCACCGGCGGCCACCACTGCGCCTGCCGCGACGGCTTCCAGCACGACAGCAGGCAAAACCGCAGGCAACGTCAGCTCGCTGAAATCTGCGCCATCCAGCAACTACACGCTGCAGTTGAGCAGTTCGTCTAACTATGACAACCTCAACGGTTGGGCGAAGAAATCAAATCTGAAAAACTACGTGGTTTATCAGACGACCCGAAACGGTCAACCGTGGTATGTGTTGGTTAGCGGGGTTTATGCATCCAAAGATGAAGCGAAACGTGCCGTGGCGTCGCTGCCTGCAGATGTTCAGGCTAAAAACCCATGGGCGAAGCCGATTCATCAGGTTCAGGCCGATCTGAAGTAATGTTTAAAGCGCAGGATGCTGTCGGAGCTTTCTCCACAGCCGGAGAAGGTGTAATCAGTTAGTCAGCATGAAAAAAAATCGCGCTTTTCTGAAATGGGCAGGGGGGAAATACCCCCTGCTCGATGATATTAAAAAGCACCTGCCAAAAGGCGAGTGTCTTATCGAGCCCTTCGTGGGTGCAGGATCGGTGTTCCTGAACACCGATTTTTCTCGTTATATCCTCGCGGATATCAACAGCGACCTTATCAGCCTCTATAACATCGTCAAACTGCGTACCGATGAGTATGTGGAAGAGGCGCGTAAGCTGTTTACGCCTGAGAACAACAACCCTGACGTCTACTATCGGTTCCGCACGGAGTTTAATCAGAGCCAGGATCCGTTCCGCCGCGCTCTGTTGTTCCTCTATCTCAACCGTCATGGTTACAACGGCCTGTGCCGGTATAATCTGCGTGGTGAATTCAACGTGCCGTTTGGTCGTTATAAGCGCCCGTACTTCCCGCAGGACGAGTTATATCACTTTGCTGCAAAAGCGCAGAATGCAGAGTTCCACTGTCTCTCCTATGAGGAGTGTATGGAACTGGCGGGCGTAAATTCGGTGGTTTACTGTGACCCTCCGTACGCCCCGCTGTCTGCGACGGCGAATTTCACCGCCTACCATACCAACAGCTTCAGCCCGGCCGAACAGGCGCGTCTGGCGGAGATGGCGGAAAAGCTGGTCAGCAAAAGAATTCCGGTGTTAATTTCGAATCACGATACGCCTGATACGCGCGAATGGTATAAAGCCGCGAAGCATTTTCAGGTTAAAGTGCGGCGTAGCATTAGCAGCAACGGCGGCACACGTAAAAAGGTGGACGAACTCCTGGCTCTTTATCGCCCCTGAGCCGTTTTGCCCGCCGGTAAACACATTTCAAGGAGATGCGGATGAAACAGTTTTTGATTGCTCCCTCAATTCTGTCGGCCGATTTTGCCCGCCTGGGTGAAGACACGGCTAAAGCTCTCGCGGCTGGCGCAGATGTCGTCCATTTCGACGTTATGGATAACCACTATGTCCCCAACCTGACGATTGGCCCAATGGTGCTCAAGGCGCTGCGTAACTACGGCATCACCGCGCCGATCGACGTTCACCTGATGGTGAAGCCGGTCGACCGAATCGTGCCAGACTTCGCCGCGGCGGGGGCCAGCATCATCACTTTCCATCCGGAAGCCTCTGAACATGTGGACCGCACCCTGCAGCTGATCAAAGAGAATGGCTGTAAGGCGGGTCTGGTGTTTAACCCGGCCACGCCGTTGAGCTATCTCGATCATGTCATGGATAAACTGGACGTCATTTTGCTGATGTCTGTTAACCCGGGCTTTGGCGGTCAGTCGTTCATCCCTCATACGCTGGACAAGCTGCGCGAAGTGCGCCGTCGTATTGATGAGTCAGGCTACGATATTCGCCTGGAAGTGGACGGCGGTGTGAAAGTGAATAACATTGGTGAAATTGCGGCAGCGGGCGCGGATATGTTCGTTGCCGGGTCGGCCATTTTCGACCAACCGGATTACAAAAAAGTCATTGATGAAATGCGCCGCGAGCTGGCGAAGGTAAGTCATGGATAAATTGCAGGCAATTCGGGGTGTAGCGTTCGACCTCGACGGCACGCTGGTTGACAGCGCGCCGGGCTTAACGAGCGCCGTGGATCAGGCGCTGTATGCCCTTGAACTGCCCGTTGCGGGCGAAGAACGTGTTGTGACGTGGATTGGCAACGGTGCCGATGTGCTGATGGAGCGCGCGTTAACGTGGGCTCGCCAGGAGCGCGCGTCGCAGCGTTCCGCGCAGGGCAAACCGAGCGTCGATCACGCGGATATCCCTCAGGATGAGCAGCTACGTATTCTGCGCAAACTGTTCAATCGTTTCTATGAAGAGACCGTTGAAGAGGGGAGTTTTCTCTTCCCGGACGTCCAGGAAACCCTGAGCGTGCTGCATGCCAAAGGCATCCCGCTTGGGCTAGTGACCAATAAACCCACGCCGTTTGTTGCCCCTCTTCTCGACGCGCTGGATATCGCGAAATATTTCTCCGTGATTGTGGGCGGCGATGATGTGCAAAACAAAAAGCCGCATCCGGAACCGCTGTTGCTGGTGGCAGGAAAATTATCCTTAACACCTGCGGAGCTGCTCTTTGTCGGGGATTCCCGCAATGATATTCTGGCTGCCCGCGCGGCAGGATGTCCTTCCGTCGGATTGACCTATGGCTACAACTACGGTGAGGCCATTACGCTGAGTGAGCCGGATGTTGTGTTCGACCACTTCAAAGATTTGTTGCCCGCACTCGGGCTTTCGCACAGTGAACATCAGGAATTGAATAATGACTAAGCCCATCGTATTTAGTGGCGCACAGCCGTCAGGTGAATTGACCATTGGTAACTACATGGGTGCGTTGCGTCAGTGGGTCAGCATGCAGGATGACTACCATTGCATTTACTGCATCGTGGACCTTCATGCCATCACTGCGCGTCAGGATCCTGAGAAGCTGCGCAAAGCCACCCTGGACACCCTGGCCCTCTATCTGGCCTGCGGCATCGATCCTGAGAAGAGCACCATTTTCGTTCAGTCACATGTACCAGAGCACGCACAGCTGGGCTGGGCGCTGAACTGCTACACCTACTTCGGTGAACTGAGCCGCATGACCCAGTTCAAGGATAAATCCGCACGCTATTCTGAAAACATCAACGCCGGTCTGTTTGACTATCCGGTGCTGATGGCGGCTGACATTCTGCTGTACCAGACCAACCAGGTTCCTGTCGGTGAAGACCAGAAACAGCACCTGGAGCTGAGCCGCGATATCGCCCAGCGCTTCAACGCGCTTTATGGCGAGGTGTTTAAAGTACCAGAGCCGTTTATTCCGAAATCGGGCGCACGCGTCATGTCGCTGCTGGAACCGACCAAGAAGATGTCCAAGTCAGACGATAACCGCAACAACGTTATCGGCCTGCTGGAAGATCCGAAATCCGTGGTTAAAAAGCTTAAGCGTGCGGTGACCGACTCCGACGAGCCGCCAGTGGTGCGCTACGACGTGCAGAATAAAGCGGGCGTTTCCAACCTGCTGGATATTCTCTCCGGTGTGACCGGCCAGAGCATTCCAGAGCTGGAACAGCACTTCGAAGGCAAGATGTACGGCCACCTGAAAGGTGAAGTGGCAGACGCCGTTTCCGGCATGTTGACCGAGTTGCAGGAGCGTTATCACCGCTACCGTAACGACGAAGCTTTCCTGCAGAAGGTGATGAAAGACGGTGCGGAAAAAGCCAGCGCGCGCGCGTCAGAAACCCTCAAAGCGGTGTATGAAGCGATTGGGTTTGTTAGTAAACCATAGGTAAAAGCAAAACGGTAACCACGTTACCGTTTTTAGGGTTTGTTCCCTCTCCCCGTGGGAGAGGGTCAGGGTGAGGGCATCAGGCCGCACTTCCCAAAACTAAAAAACCGGGAAATCCCGGTTTTTTTACGCCTGAAAACGGCTTACTGCTGTGCCGCCTGTCCGCAACCACCGATGATCTTTGAAATTGAGATCGCCGGGTGCAGCAGATAATCGTAGCTGCAGTTATTTTTGGTGTTTTGAACGTGACCGGTACAGGCCGTCAGGGTCGATAACAGGCCAACCAGAACGGCGGCTTTTGCCAGCTTGAACATACGCATTCCTTGTCTAAAAAATTGGATGTAATACGAGGGAATAAATGGAAAAGTTCCACTATGCGGGCGGTATGTTAGCGGTAGCCGTTAGAGGGGAGTAGTCCGCTTAAGGACTACTCGAAGAGGGAAAAATATGTGTCAGTGATTCGAGAACCAGTTCAGCTTATCGCGTAATTCAACCACGCGACCCACCACAATCAACGCCGGACTTTCAACCTGCTGCGCCAGCTCGCCGAGTTGAGTCAGCACACCATCGACCACACGCTGCGTAATGGCGGTACCGTTTTCCACCAGCGCAACGGGCATATCTGCCTCCATGCCGTGCTCCAGCAGTTTCGCCTGAATGGTGGCGGCCTGATTTAGCCCCATGTAGAAGACCAGCGTCTGCTTTTCAGCGGCCAGGTTATGCCAGTCCAGTTCGCTGCCGGTTTTGAGGTGGCCCGTCACAAGACGCACGCTCTGCGCGTAATCGCGGTGGGTCAGCGGGATGCCGGAGTAGGCTGAGCAGCCGGACGCCGCCGTAATCCCTGGCACCACGGAGAACGGAATACCTGCGTTGCACAGGGTTTCCAGCTCTTCGCCGCCGCGACCAAAGATAAACGGATCGCCGCCTTTCAGACGCACCACGCGCTTACCTTTCTGCGCCTCGCGCAGCAGGATCTGGTTAATCTCTTCCTGCGGTACGCAGTGGTAGCCCGCGCGCTTGCCGACGAAGACGCGATCGGCGTCGCGACGCACCAGGTTCATGATGTCATCGGAGACCAGGCGGTCGTAGACCACGATATCCGCCTGCTGGATCTGTTGCAGGCCTTTCAGCGTCAGTAAGCCTGCATCGCCAGGACCCGCGCCGACCAGCACCACTTCACCACGGTGATCCAGCGGTTCGTTCAGTAACTGTTCGGTCGTCTCTTCCACCGCTTTTGTGTCCTGGTTCGCCAGCGACTGCGCCAGCCTGTCGTTCACAAAGAACTTTTCCCAGAAGCGACGGCGCTCCCCTACGGTCGCGAAGGTTTGCTTCACGCGGGAACGAAGTTGTCCGGCATAGTGGGCAATCTGACCAAGATGCTGCGGCAGCACGGCTTCCAGTTTTTCCCGCAGCAGGCGGGCGAGAACAGGAGAGCGTCCACCGGATGACACCGCAATCATCAGCGGTGAGCGGTCGATAATCGACGGCATGATAAAGCTGGCTTCTTTCGGCGCATCTACCACGTTGCAGAAGATACGCCGCGCTTCGCAGGCATCGCTGACGCGCTGATTCACGGCATCGTCATCCGTTGCGGCAATGGTCAGCCAGCAGGTATCCAGCAGGGATTCATCAAACTCTCCTTGTACCCGCGTGAGCATCCCTTCCCGGGCCCAGACGTCAAACTGCGGGGTGAAGGTGAGAGCATTCACGGTCAGTCGGGCCCCCGCTTCCAGCAGCAGGCGCGCCTTGCGCTCAGCCACATCGCCGCCGCCTACAAGCAGGCAGTCGCGATGGCGTAATTGACAAAAAATCGGCAGGTGGTCCACGACGATACCTCACAGCATTCAAGGAGGGGGTAAGCATTGACGTCAGGATAACAGCAGGAATCGCCGAAAATATACGGTTTTTCCTGCCGTTACCCATAAGGGGTCATAAGCCTTTCCTATTGAAAAGGCGGGGGGTTACGCTTTGAGCTGCACCTTGCCGTCCTTCACGCGGACGTCATAGTGCTTCACGGAGACGCTTTCATCTTCCATGCAGCGTCCGTCGGTTAAACGGAAACGCTGCTTTTTCAGCGGGCTGGCGACCCACAGTTCACCCTGGTGCTCGGCAATCAGGCCACGGGAGAGCACGCTGGCCTCGAAGAACGGGTCGATATTGCTGATGGCAAAAACCTGTTCATCGTGACGGGGACGGAAAATCGCGACCTGCTCGTTACCCAGCAGCGCACACACGCCGGTGGCGGGCAGAATGTCGTTAATCTCGCAAATGTTTACCCACTGGCTCATGCGTTTTCCTCCACCAGCGTGACTGGAATGCGTTCATACGGTGTTGCCGGGCGATGCTGCTCGCGTTCTGGCACTACCTGCACGTTCGGGTCGCGCTGGGTGCTGTTGATAAAGTGTTTGAAGCGTGTCTGCGCCGCAGGGGTATTCACGGTTTCGGTCCACTCGCAGATCACTGCCTCGCGCAGGCGAGCCATCTCTGCTTCCAGATGCTCGTTCAGGCCCAGCTTGTCGTCGATGATCACCGCTTTCAGATAATCAATGCCGCCTTCCAGGTTATCCAGCCAGGACGCTGTACGAGTCAGCTTATCGGCGGTACGGATGTAGAACATCATGAAGCGGTCGAGGTACTTAATCAGCGTGTCGTGGTCAAGATCCGCTGCCAGCAGGTCTGCATGGCGTGGTTTCATCCCGCCGTTACCGCAGACGTACAGGTTCCAGCCTTTTTCGGTGGCAATAATACCCACGTCTTTACCCTGCGCTTCGGCACATTCACGGGTACAGCCGGAGACGCCGAACTTCATTTTGTGCGGGGTACGGATGCCCTTGTAGCGGTTTTCCAGCTCCACGCCGAAGCCGACGCTGTCGCCCACGCCGTAGCGGCACCAGGTGCTGCCCACGCAGGTTTTCGCCATACGCAGCGCTTTGGCATACGCGTGGCCGGTTTCAAAGCCTGCTTCAATCAGCTGGCGCCAGATTTCTGGCAGGTCGTCTTTCTGCGCCCCAAACAGCCCGATACGTTGTGAACCGGTAATTTTGGTGTACAGGTTAAATTCGCGGGCGATCCGGCCCACCGCGACCAGCCCTTCCGGCGTGATTTCGCCACCGGCGGAACGTGGAATGACGGAGTAGGTGCCGTCTTTCTGAATGTTCGCCAGGAAGTTGTCATTGGTATCCTGCAGCGGCGTGTGCTCGGGTTTAAGCACGTATTCATTCCAGCAGGAGGCCAGCAGGGAGCCGATGGTCGGTTTACACACTTCACAGCCGTAACCCCGGCCGTGTTTCGCCAGCAGTTCGTCGAAGGACTTAATGCCTTCCACACGGATCAGGTGATACAGCTCCTGGCGAGAGTAAGCAAAGTGCTCGCACAGGTTGTTGTTCACTTCGATGCCCTGTTTCGCCAGCTCGGCGTTCAGCACCTGAGTCACCAGTGGAATACATCCGCCACAGCCGGTACCGGCTTTGGTTTCGGCTTTCAGCGCGGCAACGGTATGGCAGCCCTTGTTGATGGCAGAGATCAGCATGCCTTTGGTGACGTCGAAGCAGGAGCAAATCTGCGCGCTGTCCGGCAGTTTATCCACCCCGATGGACGGTTTACCGCTGGAGGCGTGCGCCGGGAGGATCAGCGCGTCCGGGTTTTCCGGCAGCTCGATGGCGTTGAGCACCAGCTGGAGCAGGTTACCGAAGTCGCTGGTATCGCCTACCAGTACTGCGCCGAGCAGGGTTTTATTGTCCTTACTGACGATAAGACGTTTGTAGACTTCTTTGCTTTCGTCGAGATAGACGTAGCTGCGAGCGCCAGGCGTGCGACCGTGCGCATCGCCGATACCGCCCACGTCCACGCCCAGCAGCTTCAGCTTGGCGCTCATATCCGCGCCGGTGAAGGCGTTTTCGCTGCCGAGAATATGGTCCACGGCGACCTGCGCCATTTTGTAGCCTGGCGCCACGAGACCGTATACGCGGTTATTCCAGCTAGCGCATTCGCCAATCGCGTAGATATCCGGGTCGGAGGTCTGGCAGGTATCGTTAATCATGATCCCGCCGCGCTGCGCGACGGCCAGACCGCACTGGGTTGCCAGCTTGTCGCGTGGACGAATACCGGTGGAGAAGACGATAAAGTCTACTTCCAGCTCGCTGCCGTCAGCAAAGCGCATGGTTTTACGTGCTTCGGTGCCTTCCTGCACGATCTCTTTGGTGTTCTTGCTGGTGTGAACTTTCACGCCCATGCTTTCGATTTTGCGGCGAAGCTGGTCGCCACCCATGTGGTCGAGCTGTTCGGCCATCAGCATCGGGGCAAATTCGATGACGTGGGTTTCTACGCCGAGGTTTTTCAGCGCGCCCGCGGCTTCTAAGCCCAGCAGACCGCCGCCGACAACGGCGCCGCGCTTGCTGCGGCGTGCGCAGGATTCAATGGCGTTGAGGTCTTCAATCGTACGGTAAACGAAGCAATCCTGAGTTTCAGAACCTTTAATAGGCGGGATCCACGGATACGAGCCTGTCGCCATGATCAGCTTGTCGTAAAAAACCGTACGCCCGGCGCTGGAGTGGATCACTTTTTCCTGACGGTTGATGGTGATGGCGCGTTCGCCCACCAGCACTTTTACGCCATGCTTCTCATAGAAACCTTCACGCACTAAAGAGAGCTCTTCGGCGGTATGATGGGAGAAGTAGGAAGACAAGTGCACACGGTCGTACGCCTTGCGGGGTTCTTCACAGAACACGGTAATATCGAACTGGTCGGCACCGGCTTTATCGAGAAGATCCTCAATAAAGCGATGGCCGACCATGCCGTTACCGATGATAGCGAGTCTGACTTTGCTCATTTTTGCCTCGATTTCTTTTCTATTACTGCCTACCTTAACGATTCAGCAGGGGCGCTTATTGATGTAAATCAAATACGTCCTCGCCTACTCCTTAGGTGGTATGCGGCTGATTTGTCAGGATTTTTATAAGTTATGGAAATCGCAGGCTTTTCGGGGGCATCGATTTTGTGTACAAAGCAATGGCGTATTTTTGAACAAAAATATGCTTAAACAACGTTGCGTTGATCAGGGGATAAGAAATGTCTACAACACCGCTTTGGCTTGTTCAGAATGTTCGCTTACCGGGCCGGGAAGGACTATGGCAACTCGCCATTGAGAACGGGCGATTTGGTGACATCACCCCAATGGACGACACCCGCGCTGAAAGTTATGAAGTGTTGAACGCGCGCGGCGGGCTGGCGATCCCACCGTTTATCGAGCCGCATATCCATCTTGATACCACCCAGACGGCAGGCGAGCCGAACTGGAACCAGTCGGGCACGCTCTTTGAGGGCATTGAACGCTGGGCGGAGCGCAAAGCGTTACTCAGCCATGACGACGTCAAAGCGCGCGCCTGGAAAACGCTGAAGTGGCAAATCGCCAACGGCATTCAGTTTGTCCGTACCCATGTGGATGTCTCCGACCCGACGCTCACCGCCCTGAAGGCCATGCTGGAGGTGAAGCAGGAGGTGGCCCCATGGGTGACGCTGCAAATCGTCGCGTTCCCCCAGGAGGGTATTCTCTCTTACCCGAACGGCGCGGCGCTGCTGGAAGAGGCGTTAAAACTGGGTGCCGACGTGGTGGGGGCGATCCCGCACTTCGAATTCACCCGCGAGTATGGCGTCCAGTCGCTGCATATTGCTTTTGCACTGGCGAAGAAATATGACCGTCCGCTGGATATCCATTGCGATGAAATTGACGACGAACAGTCGCGGTTTGTCGAGACGGTGGCTACCCTGGCCTACGAGGCCGGCATCGGTCCGCGCGTGACCGCCAGCCATACTACCGCCATGCACTCCTACAACGGTGCGTACACCTCGCGCCTGTTCCGCCTGTTGAAGATGTCGGGGATTAACTTCGTCGCTAACCCGCTGGTCAATATCCACCTGCAGGGGCGTTTTGACGACTATCCTAAGCGCCGCGGCATCACGCGCGTGAAGGAACTCCAGGAAGCAGGCATTAACGTCTGCTTTGGTCATGACGATGTTTTTGACCCCTGGTACCCGCTGGGAACCGGCAATATGCTCCAGGTGCTGCACATGGGGTTACACGTCTGCCAGATGATGGGCTATCCGCAAATCGACAGCGGCCTGGATCTGATCACCCATAACAGCGCCCGTACCTTTGGCCTGAGCGATTACGGTATTGCCTCGGGCAATCCGGCGAATCTGGTGATTTTGCCTGCGGAGAGCGGGTTTGAAGCGGTGCGCTGTCAGGTGCCGGTGCGCTGGTCGATTCGTCAGGGGCGGGTGATTGCCACTACGCAGCTGGCGCAGACGTGGATCCAGATGGATATCGGGGGTGAAGAGGTCAGCTTTGCCAGAAACAGCCCCTCTGCGTAGCGCAAAGGGGCGTGAAGGTTAGTGAGACGCTACCGCGTTGTGCTGGCGGTGGCGAGTCACGAAGCCCAGCACGAAGCACATGATGAACACCACGGCATACAGACCGTTAGCGGTGTGCAGCGCTGCCAGCGGGCCGCTGTGGGCAACGATCGGCCCCGTCACCACAAAGGTGAGCATGGTGCCGATGGTACCGCAGGTCAGCACGAAGTTAACCAGCTTCGGCGAAGCTACTTTGGTCTGCAGGGAGCCCAGCGTGATGATCGAGGTGTAAATCGCGCTGGAGAAGAAGCCCAGGGTCATAATGAACCACGGCATATTGTCCGGAGAACCGTTGATGAACAGATACATCAGCACGGTTGCCAGGCCCGCCAGCACCGTCAGGATGCGCTGCAGATCGAAGAAGCGCAGGATGAAGCTAAACGCCCACATGCCGAACATGTAAGACATCCAGAAATCGCTTACCAGTTTACCCGCGTCGTTCAGGCTCATGCCCAGGCCTTTCGCGTATTCCGGTACCCAGGAGATAAAGCCCAGCTGGCCCAGGATATAGCACAGGGCGGCGATGGAGAGGAACAGTACGCCGATGCCCCATTTCTCTTTCGCGACGGGTTCTGCGGCGGTTTGCGCTTTTTTGCCCAGAACCGGGAATTCACAGCCGAAGGTCAGAATAAAGATTGCTACGTAAACCAGACCGATACAGGCATAGACCCAGTACCACTCAATGCTGCGTGCCAGCAGAACGGCGGCCACCATCGGGAAAATCATCCCGGCCATGCTGAAGAAGGAGTCGGTGAACAGCAGGCGCGCGCCGCGCTGACGGCCTTCATACATATGGGTAATCAGGAACGTACCGATCGACATGGTGATCCCGCTGACCAGGCCGAGCACGAACATGGCGGCGGAGAACAACGCGATGCTGTGACTCAGCATCAGACCCGCCACGGCGGCGACCATCAGCACAAAACCAAAACGCAACTGCGTCTTCAGCGGCACGATTTCCATCAGCCAGGCATTCAGGAAGATAGAGATGAGAATACCGGCGTTGAGGAAGGTAAAGGTGTTACTCATACTGGAGACGGGCAGCTGGAAGTAGTCTGCGATATTCCCCATCACCATCCCGGTGACGATCACCAACGCGCCGGTCAGGGCGTAGGAGAAGAAGCTGATCCATGTGAGCTTGATGCGATTGCTGTTAGTCATGTCTGGCCTGTTCAAAAAAAGAAAAGCGCCCGGAGGGCGCTGAGAGCGGGCAGATTTTAGACATTAAAGTGATCCATTCATACCTTTTCAAAGAAATTTAAACTTCATTGCAGTTTTTTATGTGATCTCTATCACATAAAAAGACGCCGTAACCAATCGTTTGCGTGGTTACAACTGTTTCAATTTCGTAAAATTAGGTAAAAGGCTGGTCTCCGTTCATACTGCTCTTTAGAATCAAGCCATTCGCTTTTTATACTGCGCTTTGTTAAGGAATTCTCATGCTCAAATCAACACTGGCGGCTGTCGCAGCTGTGTTTGCTCTTTCTGCCGTTTCCCCTGCTGCGCTGGCAGCCAAAGGGGACCCTCACGTTCTGCTGACCACCTCTGCCGGGAATATTGAGCTGGAACTGAATAGCCAGAAAGCTCCGGTTTCCGTGAAAAACTTCCTCGACTATGTGAACAGTGGTTTTTATAACAACACCACTTTCCACCGCGTGATCCCTGGCTTCATGATTCAGGGCGGCGGTTTCAACGAGCAGATGCAGCAGAAGCAGCCGAACCCGCCGATCAAAAACGAAGCGGACAACGGCTTGCTGAACAAGCGCGGCACGATTTCCATGGCACGTACGGCGGATAAAGACAGCGCCACCAGCCAGTTCTTCCTCAATGTGGCGGATAACGCCTTTCTCGACCATGGCCAGCGTGACTTCGGTTACGCGGTCTTCGGTAAAATTGTGAAAGGGATGGACGTGGCGGATAAGATTTCTCAGGTTCCTACTCATGACGTCGGCCCGTACCAGAATGTGCCGTCCAAACCGGTCGTGATCCTCTCCGCAAAAGTACTGCCGTAACCCTCTTTGACACGGGCGGCGCTCGCCCGTGTAATGCCCCCTCCCTGCGAAAGCGCGTTTTGCTGCTTATACTTGTGGCAAACGGACTATTCAGGGAGGCGTTAAGTGAAAAAACTCACCGACAAGCAAAAATCCCGTATTTGGGAGCAGCAGCGTAACGTCAATCTTCAGGCCAGTTGTCTCCTTGAAAAAGGTCATGGTCCTTCAGAACCCCATATTGAGACACTGGAGCTCGGGCCTTCCGCGCCCGGTTTACCCCATCTTTGCCTTATTCACCGCCATCTGTATCGCAAAGAGCTGAAGCGGGCGGGCGAATACCGTACCGACGATATTTTTAAAGGTGACATTCCTTTCTGCCACTTCGAGTACATCGAGAAGATGGGCAATGAATTGATGGCGGACCTGGAAAGCGAAAAGTATCTGGTGGGTCTTCAGAAAGAAACCTTTGTGAACAGAGTTAGTCACTACTATTGTGAAATCAATATGCTGCATCCTTTTATGAGCGGCAATGGTATTGCCCAACGGGTCTTCTTTGAGCAGCTGGCCATTCATGCCGGGTATATGCTGGACTGGCGGGGTATCGATCCCGAGCAGTGGGTGGCGGCGAACCGAAGCGGCGCCACGGGCGATTTGACTGCGCTGAACGCTGTCTTTGCCAAAGTAGTGAGCGAAGCGCGGGAATCTGAGTAGAATAGGGCGGCATTTTTTTCGGGAGCCGCCATGATTCTGCTGATTGATAACTACGATTCCTTCACCTGGAACCTTTACCAGTATTTTTGTGAGCTGGGAGCAGAGGTGATTGTCCGCCGTAACGATGACGTGACTCTGGCCGATATTGCGACGCTGGCTCCGCAGAAAATTGTGATTTCACCCGGCCCCTGCACGCCGTCGGAATCGGGCGTGTCTCTGGATGTTATCCGGCACTATGCTGGCAAGCTGCCCATTCTGGGCGTCTGCCTGGGCCATCAGGCCATTGCCCAGGTATTCGGCGCCACCATCGTGCGTGCCGCGAAAGTGATGCACGGAAAAACGTCGCCGGTCACGCATACCGGTACCGGGGTATTCACAGGGCTCAATAATCCCTTAACCGTGACGCGCTACCATTCGCTGGTGATTGACCCGCCGACGCTGCCAGACTGCTTTGAGGTGACCGCCTGGAGCGATACGCAGGAGATCATGGGGATTCGCCACCGCGAGTGGGATCTTGAGGGCGTGCAATTCCATCCGGAAAGTATCCTTAGCGAGCAAGGGCATGACCTGCTGGCTAATTTCTTCCATCGCTGAATATCTGTTGCCTTGCTGTGATTTTTTATGCATATTTTGTGATTATATTTTCACAATCAATGTGACATAAAATGGATGGGCATGACATGGCAACTGAACAACCAGCAATTACCCGCGCAACATTCGATGAAGTGATTCTGCCGATTTATGCACCGGCTGAGTTTATCCCGGTTAAGGGGAAAGGCAGCCGCGTCTGGGATCAGCAGGGAAAAGAGTATGTGGATTTCGCGGGCGGTATTGCGGTCACGGCGCTGGGTCATTGCCATCCTGCGCTGGTGGAGGCGCTGAAAACCCAGGGCGAAACCCTGTGGCACACCAGTAACGTATTCACCAACGAGCCGGCGCTGCGTCTGGGCCGCAAAATCATTGATGCCACGTTTGCCGAGCGTGTGCTGTTTATGAACTCCGGCACCGAAGCCAACGAAACCGCCTTTAAGCTGGCGCGCTATTACGCGACGACGCGTCACAGCCCGTACAAAACCAAAATCATCGCCTTCCACAACGCCTTCCACGGGCGCTCGTTCTTTACCGTCTCCGTCGGCGGCCAGCCGAAGTATTCCGACGGCTTTGGCCCAAAACCGGCCGACATCATCCATGTGCCGTTTAACGATCTGCATGCGGTGAAAGCGGTGATGGACGACCACACCTGCGCGGTAGTCGTGGAGCCAATTCAGGGCGAAGGCGGCGTGACGGCGGCCACCCCGGAATTCCTGCAAGGGCTGCGCGCGCTGTGTGATGAGCATCAGGCGCTGCTGGTGTTTGATGAAGTGCAGTGCGGAATGGGACGTACCGGCGATCTGTTCGCTTATATGCACTACGGCGTGACGCCGGATATTTTGACCAGTGCCAAAGCGCTCGGCGGTGGTTTCCCGGTGAGTGCGGTGCTGACGACTCAGGAGATCGCCTCTGCGTTTCATGTCGGTTCGCACGGCTCAACCTATGGCGGTAACCCGCTGGCGAGCGCCGTGGCGGGTGCGGCATTTGATATCATCAATACGCCGGAAGTGCTGAACGGCGTGAATGCGAAGCGTGAGCTGTTCGTAAAACATCTGCAAAAGATCAATGACCAGCATGATGTGTTCAGCGAAATTCGCGGCATGGGTCTGCTGATCGGTGCCGAGCTCACGCCACAGTACAAAGGCCGCGCCCGCGATTTTCTGCATGCTGCCGCCCACGAAGGGGTAATGGTGCTGAATGCGGGGCCAGACGTGATGCGTTTCGCACCGTCGCTGGTGGTGGAAGAGAAAGACATTGAAGACGGGTTAACCCGCTTTGCCGCAGCGGTCGCGAAGATCGTTAAAGGCTAATACTCGGTTCGTTTTAACCGGCGCGTTAACCAAATGCCATGATGCGGACGCTGACGCCATGCCACCGACGAAATGGTGTGCATGGTGTTCAGGTGGCCCAGCACGCGCTGCAAATGCTGCTCCAGGGTGCTCATCGGCCCGTGGGTCAGCGTTTCCGGCGCTTCCAGAATGTTCGAATCCCCCGACTCACCCGGCGCGTCATACTCCAGACGCTGCTGACACCTCTGCAGGGCGATTTCACACGACTGCAAATAACGCTGCGCCAGATCCGGCGTCAGCATCGTGTGCTCGCGCGCCAGGGTGGTCATGGCGTTAATATGCTCGACGATAAACTGGCTATGCGTGACCCAGAGCTTCATGTCCGCCAGATAGTGCGCGTTAAAGCCTGGCTCCTGCATCGCCTGGTTGAGCGAGTTAAACAGGGCGTTGTGCGCCTGATTAACTTTCATCCGCTGATACGCCAGCGGGGAGGGCTGCGGGTCGTCGCTCAGGATCAGACGAATGGCCTGCTGGTCAGCCTCCAGCGCGTCGTGGGCGTTCTGGCGCAGCAATCCGCTTTGCCACTGCGGCCACAGCCAGACCATGCCACCAAAGGCGATCAGGCAGCCAATCAGCGTATCGATCAGGCGGGCAACGATAAACTGTTCGCCGTTTAGCGTAAGCAGCTGAAGGGTATATACCGCCGTCACCGTAAAGCCAACCATCGCCCAGCCGTAGTTTTTGCGGATAATCAGGTAACTCACCAGCGTAATCACCAGCATCCCAGCCAGGGTATACCCCTCGGGAACGTGGAAATGTAGCGTTACGCCCGCAATAATCAGCCCCGCCATCGTGCCGCCTGCCCGGTGCAGAATACGTACCCGTGTGGCGCCGTAGCCGTTCTGGGTGACAAACAGCACGGTCATTAAGATCCAGTACGGTTTCGGCAGATGCAGCGCCATGCCCATCAGACTGGCGATACTGAGCATAACGCTAATCCGCGCGGCATTGCGCAGGGCAGAAGACTTAAGAGAGAGATAGCTTCTGAGTGCTGGCAGGAGCGGCAGACGTTTTTGCTTATCCGCCATCAGGTCGCGGGGATACAGCGGGCGCTGGGTGCGCAGCACGCGGGCAATGCGGCTGAAGTGCCAGGCGGCAAACTGGCCGACCGGGTTATCCGGATGCTGACGAGCAATTTTCTCCAGCGCGCCGAGCTGTTTATCCATGTTAAAGCGCGTGGGGTAGCGGTGATAGAGAATGTCGTCCGCCAGCACCCGCAGGCGCGCGGAGACGGTCTGCGCATTCCAGCGGATCACCGCCTCGGCGTGGCTGCGCTCGACCAGCTTTTGCACCTCTTGTGGGTGATGAAGGCTCACGGAGATATGCTCCTGCAGATCCAGCCCCACCTGGAAAGTGCGCAGCAGGCGTTTATATTCGTGATTCTTGTTGGCGGCGAGCATATGCAGCTGCTGATAGCACTGGCTTATCAGATCCACTACCTTTTGCTGGCGCGTCAGCAGCGGCGGTAAGGATTTTTCCGGGTCGGTATGCTGGGTCAGCAAGGTGTATTTGGCTTCGCAGTAATCCGCAAGCTGGACATACAACAGGCTCAGAGATTCACGCAGCGGCTGTTCCCGCCACAGCCAGAACCAGAACCAGTTAAACAGCCCGTACCACAGCGTGCCGAGGGCGTAGATCAGCAGCGGCTCCCACACCGGCATATTCCCGGCGAGGCTCAGGGTGAAGATGGCGGCAATCAGTGAAGCAGGAAGCAGGCGGGCGTGCAGGGAACTGATTTCTGCGGTAACACCGAGGCTCATCGCCAGTACGGTCAGGATCAGCGGCAGCGGAATATCGCGCGCCAGTAAAAGCTGCACGGCGAGGCTACAGCCAGCAAACAGCGAACCGCCAACGATCAGGCGTTTGAAAAAGCGTTTATGCGGCGTGTCCAGACCGGCGATGTTGCAGCAGGCGGGAACGAGAGAAAACAGCAGCCCCTGCTGGAGTTGTCCCAGAAGCAGGCCCACGGCCACAGGAAGGCACAACACCAGCGTTTGTCGCAGTGCGTAATTAACTTCCGGGTGATAGATCAGCCTGCGCCACATGGGGAATAGAGACAAAAACGGCGTGACACCTTGCGATGGCACGCCGTTTGAGCGGAATTAACGCGTTCCGTAGACCACGATGGTTTTACCGTGGGCAGAGATCAGGTTCTGATCTTCCAGCATTTTCAGGATACGACCCACCGTTTCGCGGGAGCAACCGACGATCTGACCAATTTCCTGACGGGTAATTTTAATTTGCATGCCGTCCGGGTGGGTCATGGCGTCTGGCTGTTTCGCCAGGTTCAGCAGGGTCTGCGCGATACGACCGGTGACGTCCAGGAAGGCGAGGTTACCCACTTTCTCGGATGTGACCTGCAGACGACGCGCCATCTGGGAAGAAAGACGCATCAGGATGTCAGGGTTTACCTGAATCAACTGACGGAATTTCTTGTAAGAAATTTCAGCCACTTCACATGCTGTCTTTGCACGAACCCAGGCGCTACGTTCCTGGCCTTCTTCAAACAGGCCCAGTTCACCGATAAAATCGCCCTGGTTCAAATAAGAAAGGATCATCTCTTTCCCTTCCTCATCTTTGATCAGCACTGCCACCGAGCCTTTGACGATGTAATACAACGTTTCCGCTTTTTCACCCTGGTGAATCAGCGTGCTCTTCGATGGGTACTTATGAATGTGGCAATGAGACAAGAACCATTCGAGAGTCGGGTCTGTTTGCGGTTTGCCAAGCACCATGCGCTGTTATCCTCTGTTATAAGCTGTCACCAGAGTCATCAGATGCATCCGGACTCTGGGGTTGCAATCGAATTCTTACCCATACCCTGGGAAGTCGGCTGTCGTAACGTTTCGCAGCCAGTAAAGTTTGATGTCCTCTGCATACATGTGTAACGTCAATGTATTACTGTAGCATCCTGAGTGTTTTAGCATAGCTTTCGCCGCGTGTCTCCTGGTGTCTCGCTTCAGCATGATGCAGGTCGCCTTCCGTTGCGAGAAATGTAACGCACGCGTAATCTGTCACCGAAAATGCAACGTTGGAGTTAAAGAATATGCAAGCGCGCGTGAAATGGGTTGAAGGTTTAACGTTCCTGGGCGAATCCGCGTCAGGGCACCAGATTTTGATGGACGGTAACTCCGGCGATAAAGCCCCCAGCCCAATGGAAATGGTGCTGATGGCGGCGGGTGGATGCAGCGCGATTGACGTTGTGTCGATTCTGCAAAAAGGTCGTCATGACGTGACGGATTGCGAGGTTAAACTCACCTCAGAACGTCGCGAAGAGGCGCCACGCCTGTTCACCCACATTAATCTGCACTTTGTGGTCACCGGTAAAGCGCTTAAAGACGCGGCGGTTTCGCGTGCGGTGGATCTGTCTGCGGAAAAATACTGCTCTGTGGCGTTAATGCTGGAGAAAGCGGTAAAAATCACGCATTCGTATGAAGTGATCGAGGCTTAATCTTTTGGCGGGTGGCGCTTCGCTGACCCGCCCTACAAAAGCATGAACCCAGGCCCGGTAAGCGCAGCGCCACCGGGCAGAACAACTCACGCAATCTGCTTCCCTTCCATCAACCGCTCCACCAGCGGCGTCATGATGAGCTCCATCGCCAGCCCCATTTTTCCGCCTGGTACCACTAACGTATTCATGTGCGAAATAAACGAGCCCTGCAGCATCGCCAGCAGCCAGGGGTAATCAATGCCTTCGAGATTGCGGAAATGGATCACCACAAAGCTCTCGTCCAGCGACGGGATGGTTTTCGCCGCGAACGGGTTAGAGGTGTCCACCGTCGGCACGCGCTGGAAGTTAATGTGCGTGCGGGAGAACTGTGGCGTGAGGTAGTTGATGTAGTCTTCCATGGAGCGCACCACCGAATCCATCACCGCTTCGCGCGAATGGCCGCGCTCGCTCATGTCGCGCGTCAGCTTCTGGATCCACTCCAGGTTTACGATAGGCACCACGCCGACCAGCAGATCCACATGGCGCGCCACGTCATGTTGTGGGGTGACTACGCCGCCGTGTAATCCCTCATAAAACAGCACATCGGTGGGTTCCGGCAGCGGCTGCCAGGGGGTAAAGGTGCCCGGCACCTGATTCCACGGCACAGCTTCATCATAGGTATGCAGATACTTACGCGACTGCCCTTTGCCGCTCTGACCGTACTCCAGGAAGGTTTGCTCAAGAAGGCCAAAGTCATTGGCTTCGGGACCGAAATAGCTGATGTGTTTACCCAGATCGCGCGCCTTACGGATCGCCATGTCCATTTCAGGTCGCGTATAGCGGTGAAAACTGTCGCCTTCGACCTCCGCCGCCCGGAGATTCAGTTGGGCGAAAATCTTACGAAACGCGAGGCTGGTGGTGGTCGTTCCCGCACCACTCGACCCCGTAACGGCAATAATGGGATGTCTGGCAGACATAGCAACTCCCTGACTGAAAAGGTTGGAAGGTCAGCCGTGAAACGCGTTGCGGGGCATGATGTTGACCGTCTCATGCAGTTCTGACCACACCAACACCACGTCGCCGCTTTTCAGCTGGCGTTTAACATCGTTGACCTTCTGCTCGAGTGAGCGTTCATGTTCACCATAATCGGTGCCTTCACGTAATACAAAGCTTTCGATCAGATTATCGAGCGTTTCGGGAGACAGATCCTGCCAGGGGATGATCATTTTGCACCGTCCAGATAAGGAGTAAGCCAGTCAGGAATACGCGCCTCCAGCCACATTTTCGGGCGGCGCAGCGTCCCGCCAATAAACCCAACGTGGCCGCCATGTTCAGTCAACTGATAGTGAACATTGTCGGGAAGGAATTCCTGCGCGGGAATAGAGTGATGATCCATAAACGGGTCATCTTTGGCGTGAATAATCAGCGTCGGCTGGGTGATTTTGCTGAGCAACGGCATGGCGCTGCACTGACGGTAATAGTCGATCGCATCGGCGAAGCCGTGAATTTTTGCGGTGATCAGATCGTCGAATTCACGAATGCGGCGCACCTTTTTCAACTGGCGCAGGCTGACCGGCAGGGTATCCGGGTAAGCCTTCAGCTTACGTGCGGCGTTGGCTTTCAGCAGGTTGAGCAGATAGCGCTGATAGACGCGGGAAAACCCTTTATCCATATGGTAGCTGCACTGCTCTAGCATAAACGGCGCGGAGACAATCACTGCGGCATTGAGCGGTACGCTGTCGCCCTCTTTGGCCAGCAGGCAGGCGAGCATATTTCCGCCCAGCGAATACCCCACGGCCGCCGTTGGCACGGTGCCATAGTTTTCCCGCAGCCAGTGTAAAAACCAGGTTCCGTCTTCGGTTTCACCCGAGTGATAGATGCGTTTCTGACGATTTGGCTCGCCGCTGCAACCACGAAAATGCATCACCACCCCGAGCCAGCCGCGCGCTTTTGCTGCCTCAATCAATCCATGCGCATAAGGGCTGTGCAGACTCCCTTCCAGACCATGAAAAACCACCAGACGCGGCTTATGACGTGCCTGCTCGGGGTCTTCGCTCCAGGCGAGATCCAGAAAATCACCGTCTGGCAGGTCAAGCCGCTGCCAGTGCGGCGTGAACTGAACCTTACGGCGGATCAGCCGTGGCAGCATGGTCTGCAAATGGCAGTTGGACACACCGCGCATGGGCACGAACTCGGTGCTGTCTTCGGCTGCAATGTCGAAGTCTGTTGGAATGATTTGGGTCATAAGCGCGATGCTGATTCTTGCCGGAAATTAACGATACTTTCCGAATTGTACCCCGTTTAGCCTGGTTTTCCGAAACATGAACTGATCCCGATCACAAATCTTTACCGTGATTATTACTCTCAGGCTAATGATTCCGCTCTACGCTTAATTGATGCCTTTCCCACCAGAGCGCACACTTTACTCAACGTTAAGCAAATCAAAATGATTAGCTGAATCAGGAGGTTAATAATGTTATCTGGGCAAACACCCACCCGGCAATGGAACACGCGACGCAGCGAAAAAGCGCGTCGTCTGGCGTCCGTACCGGTGCAGGGCAAGGTACTGCCAACCGGCGATCTTGTCGCCATGCTGGAAAAACTGATCGCCCCTGGCGATAAGGTCGTTCTGGAAGGTAACAACCAGAAGCAGGCCGATTTCCTTTCACGCTCGCTGGCTGAAGTGAACCCGCAAATTGTCCACGATCTGCATATGATCATGCCGAGCGTCGGCCGTAGCGAGCATCTGGATATCTTTGAGAAAGGCATCGCCCGCAAGCTGGACTTCTCCTTCTCCGGGACGCAGAGCCTGCGAATCTCCCAGCTGCTGGAAGATGGTCAGCTCGAAATCGGCGCTATCCATACCTATATCGAGCTCTATTCACGCCTCTACGTCGACCTCTCGCCCAACGTGGCGCTGATTGCGGGGTTTAAAGCAGACCGCAAAGGCAACCTCTACACCGGGGCGAGCACCGAAGATACTCCGGCACTGGTGGAAGCCGCGGCCTTCCACGACGGGATTGTGATTGCGCAGGTGAATGAACTGGTGGACGACGAATGCGACCTGCCGCGCGTCGATATTCCGGGCTCCTGGATTGACTATGTTGTCGTTGCCGACAAGCCATTCTTTATCGAACCGCTGTTTACCCGTGACCCGCGCCTGATCAAACAGGAACACATCCTGATGGCGATGATGGCGATTAAGGGCATCTACGCGGAACATCAGGTGCAGTCCCTCAACCACGGGATCGGTTTTAACACCGCAGCGATTGAGCTGCTGCTGCCGACCTACGGCGAACAGCTCGGCCTGAAGGGCAAAATCTGTAAGCACTGGACCCTGAACCCGCACCCAACGCTGATCCCGGCAATTGAAAGCGGCTGGGTGGAAAGCGTGCACTGCTTCGGCGGCGAACTGGGGATGGAAGAGTATATCCGAGCCCGTCCGGACATCTTCTTTACCGGTGCCGACGGCTCCATGCGTTCCAACCGTGCGTTCTGTCAGCTGGCCGGTCAGTATGCGGTCGATATGTTTATCGGCTCAACCCTGCAGGTTGATGGTTACGCCAACTCCTCAACGGTGACACGCGGTCGTCTTTCCGGCTTCGGCGGTGCACCAAACATGGGGCACGACCCACACGGTCGTCGCCACGCTACACCGGCCTGGCTGAACATGATCACCGAACCTGACCCGATGCAGCGCGGTAAAAAACTGGTCGTGCAGATGGTGGAAACCTTCCAGGCGGGCGTAAAGCCGACCTTTGTGGAAAAACTTGATGCTGTTGACGTGGCAAAAGCGTCCGGGATGCCTCTGGCGCCGGTCATGATATACGGCGACGACGTGACGCACGTGCTGACGGAAGAGGGGATTGCTTACCTCTATCGCGCCAAAGATCTTGAGGAGCGTCGTGCCATGGTCGCCGCTGTGGCGGGGATCACCGATATCGGCCTGGGCCTGGATGCTAAACGCGTGGCGGAACTGCGCCAGAGCGGCAAGGTTGTTTATCCGGAAGATATGGGTATTCGCCGCACCGACGCCACCCGCTCTCTGCTGGCGGCGGGCAGCGTGTCAGACCTCGTTGAATGGTCCGGCGGTCTGTACAACCCACCTGCGAAATTCCGGAGCTGGTAATGAAACTTCTGCCCCAGATTCAGGTTGAAGGCGGTGCCGAATGGCTGGCGCGAACCGCCACGCAGTGTCTGATTGACGAAGCACGATTAAGCCCGAAACCCGGTCTGGTGGACAGTCGGGGGAACGGTGCGCACCACGATTTATCCCTTGCGCTGATGGAGTGCTCCGCGCGCAGCCTGACCCCGACGTTTCAGGCGCTGGCGCAGCAAAGCTGGCTGCGTCCGGCAGATATTGCGCTTCGGCAAACCGTTGGCCGTCTTGGTCGCGAAGGCGAGCAGCAGATGATGGCTGCAACGTGTGGCGTAAACACCCATCGCGGCGCGATTTGGGCGCTGGGGTTGCTGGTCAGCGCGGTGGCGATGCTGGGCGGGGAAGCCAGGGCGCACGACGTCGCCCGCACCGCCGCGCAGCTGGCGAAACTCCCTGACGAGGCGGCGCCGAAAGTGTTCAGTAAAGGCCTTCGCGCCACGCACCGCTACCGCGTACCGGGTGCACGCGAAGAGGCTCAGCAGGCGTTCCCGCACATTATGCAGCGCGCGTTGCCGCAGCTTCGCCTGAGCCGTCTCAACGGCAGCAGCGAAACGCACGCCAGGCTTGACGCGCTGATGGCGATCATGACGTCGCTTACCGACACCTGCGTGCTGTCGCGCGCCGGGCTGGAGGGGCTGGACGCCATGCAGGACGGTGCCCGTGCGGTACTGAACGCCGGAGGTTGTGCAACGGCTGCAGGCCAGCAGGCGCTGGCGAACTTAGACCGTCAGATGCTGGCGCTAAACGCCTCCCCAGGCGGCGCTGCTGACCTGCTTGCTGCCACGCTGTTTCTCGATCGCGTCGAAACGCCTTATTCAAAGCATTAAGAGGATGTTATGGAAAAAATCACATTGACCGTGCCAGCCAGCCGCGCGTTAAGCGGCAGGGCCCTGGCAGGGGTAGTCGGTTCCGGGGATATGGAGGTGCTCTTCACCGCCGAACCGGGCCAGACGTTAACCATTGATATCACCACCTCCGTCGACAACAGCCGGGGTCGCTGGGAGGCACTGTTCAACCGCCTGCAAACGGTCAGTAGCCTGCCAGCAGGAAAACTGACCATTCATGATTTCGGCGCGACGCCGGGCGTGGCTCGCATTCGTATCGAACAGGTTTTTGAGGGGGTGAGCCATGCGTGATGACAGCAGCTTTATCGAATTGAAAGCACGCCAGCGTGCGCAGGCCCTGCTCGATGAGGGTAGCTATCGCGAACTGCTGGATCCGTTTGAAGGCATTATCTCTCCGTGGCTTGGGCCACAGGGCATTGTTCCGCAGGCGGACGACGGCATGGTGGTGGCGAAAGGCACGATCAACGGTCAGCCAGCCGTTGTGGTCGCCATTGAAGGTGCGTTCCAGGGCGGCAGCATGGGTGAAGTGTCCGGTGCCAAAATGGCGGCGGCGCTGGAGCTGGCGGCAGAAGATAACCGCAACGGCATTCCGACTCAGGCTGTGCTGTGCCTCGAAACCGGCGGCGTTCGTCTGCAGGAGGCGAACCTGGGTCTGGCCGCCATTGCCGATATCCACGCGGCGATTGTTGACCTGCGTCGTTACACGCCCGTTATCGGGATTGTCGCAGGGACCGTGGGCTGCTTCGGTGGGATGTCCATCGCGGCGGCGCTGTGCAGCTACCTGATTGTGACCCGCGAAGCGCGTCTCGGACTGAACGGTCCGCAGGTCATCGAGCAGGAAGCGGGGATTGAAGAGTACGACTCCCGTGACCGTCCGTTTATCTGGAGCATGACCGGTGGCGAAGTGCGCTATCAAAGCGGGCTGGTTGACGCGCTGGTCGGTGACGGTATCAACGCGGTGAAAGCGGCGATGAACGACGCGATTGCCAGGGGCGTACCCGCGAAACACCGCACCGATAACTACGACGATTACCTGAACCGTCTGACGAATTTCGACACCCGCAAACAGGCCGATGCCGAACAAATTAACGCGCTTTTTGCCCGGGAGGTGAAATGATGACTAACGCAATAAGCCGTGGCGAACTCTGGATGACTCTGCTCGCGCCGAATGTAAAACGTGTGGAAGGGCTTTGCCCGTCCGTGCAGGCGGCAGACGGCGAACTGAACGGTGAAGCGGTGCGTTTTGTTGCCGTGGTGCCGGATGCCCACAACCATTTCCCGCGCGCGGCGAAAGGGGAAGTCGGTCTGCTGGAGGGCTGGACGCTGGCGAAAGTGGTGAGCGAAACCGTGGCCGAGGATGCCAGTAAGTCCGTGAAGCGCCCGATTGTGGCGGTGATTGACGTCCCAAGCCAGGCCTATGGCCGTCGCGAAGAGGCGTTTGGTATCCACCAGGCGCTGGCGGGGGCAGCCGCCGCGTATGCCAACGCGCGCCTGGCCGGTCATCCGGTGATTGGGCTTATCGTCGGTAAAGCGATGTCCGGCGCATTTCTGGCGCATGGCTACCAGGCTAACCGCCTGATTGCTTTCAACGATAAAGGGGTGCTGATCCACGCGATGGGTAAAGAGTCTGCGGCGCGCATTACGTTGCGAACCGTCGACGCGCTGGAAAAACTGGCGGCCACCATTCCGCCGATGGCCTATGACATCAGCAACTACGCCACCCTGGGGCTGCTTTCAAACCTGCTGGACATCAGCAACCCGGATGCCCCCTCCGATAACGATCTGGCGCAGGTGAAAACCACCCTGCAACAGGCCATCAGTGACGCTCGTCAGGACACCACGTTGAACAATCGTCTGGGTGCTGACAACCGCCGCAGCTCTGCCCTCGTACGCGAACGCATGCGGGCAAGCTGGTAAGTAAAAAGAGACCTGCCAGATGCACGACCCCGCGGACGTAACCGTTACGTCCGCGCGGGAACCTGCATCCTGAAAATAATAATCATCGCGCCAGTGCTTAAACTTTTTTACTACAGGTGAATTATGACTTACGTAATTGTTCATGCTCTTGCACCGATTTTCGTCATCATGCTGCTGGGATTCTGGGCCGGTAAGGCAAAGATGGTCGATAACAAAAACGTTTCCCTGCTTAATATTTTCGTGATGGATTTTGCACTGCCTGCCGCGCTGTTCAGCGCCACCGTGCAAACGCCGTGGACCGGCATTGTGGCCCAGTCGCCGCTGATTCTGGTACTGACCCTGGCGATGTGGATAACCTATGCGGCCATCTACTTCCTCGCCACCGGCGTCTTTAAAAAATCGCCGCAGGATGCCGCCGTGCTGACGCTGACCGTCGCCCTGCCAAACTATGCGGCGCTCGGCCTGCCTATTCTGGGCAGCGTGCTGGGTGAAGGTTCATCGACATCACTGTCTGTTGCGGTCTCCATCGCCTGCGGTTCGGTGCTGATGACTCCGTTCTGCCTGCTCATTCTGGAACGTGAAAAAGCGCGCGCCGAAGGGAATAACTCTGGCTCGACGCTCTCCATGCTGCCGGTGCTGATGTGGCGTTCGATTAAAAAACCGATCGTGATGGGCCCGCTGCTGGGTGTCATTTTGTCCGCCATCGGTATCAAAATGCCGGAACTGGTGCTGGCGGCGATTAAACCGCTGGGGCTGTCCGCGACCGCTGCAGCGCTGTTCCTGACCGGGGTGATCCTCTCTGCCCGTAAGCTGCAGATCAACACCATGGTGATCACGTCAACTGTCGCCAAGCTGCTGATTCAGCCTGCGATTGCCTGGGGTATCGTTTTACTCTTTGGTCTGCACGGTTCCGTGGCGATCACCGCTATCCTGATGATTGCGCTTTCTGCGGGCTTCTTCGGTGTGGTGTTCGGTAACCGCTTTGGCGTGCAGTCTCCGGATGCGGAAGCCGTGCTGCTGTTAAGCTCCGTACTGTGTATCCTGTCGCTGCCGCTGTTTATCTCGCTGACCTCAGGAATGTAATCATGACCATAACATTACGCCCCCACGACCTCATCTGGCTTACCGCGCGAGACGCGCTGGAAGGCATCACCGACGACTGGGTGGAGGCGGCCTGGCATACCGGTTTGCCGGTCGTAGTGCGGCGTGATGTTGATAACGCTGGCCGTATTCCCGTTGGCGTGCGCGGCCTGCGCCGCGACCAGCGGGCGGCCGGATGGGTGAAACCAGAACACGTAACGCGTGTGGTGTCACCCGAATCACTGAGCGTAACGGCGGATCTGCTGCGCTCGCCCTTTGTGACGCAGCCACCGGTACAGGTGGCGCTACAACTTTCTCAGCAGCCGTGGCCATGGTCGTGGGGCATTACCGGCAGCACTGGCTATGCGCTGGCGACCGGTATTCCGGTTATCCATGCCGACAGCGATCTCGACCTGTTGATCCGCGCCCCGCAGCCGATTTCCCCTGATGCGTTTACCGCATGGCAGTTGCAGCTGAGTCGCGCATTGTGCCGGGCGGATACGCAGGTCGATACACCCGAAGGGGGATTCGCGCTGGCGGAGTGGCTGCGCGACGGCAAAACGCTGCTGAAAACCCGCCGCGGACCGCGTCTGGTAACGGACCCGTGGCGCAGGGAGGAGTAATGAAAATACTGTTTACCTTTCCGGGGCAGGGCACGCAGCATGAAGGTATGCTGCATAACCTGCCGGGAACGGCGCGGGCTCAGGCGCGTAAGGTACTGGGAAGCGAAGTCGATACGCTGGACAGTGCAGCCTCGTTACGCCACACCCGCGCGGTTCAACTTTGTCTGTTGATTTCAGGCGTGGCCTGGGCACGCGAGCTTCAACGTCGCGGCGTGACGCCGGACATTGTGAGCGGTTTGTCGATTGGCGCGTACCCGGCAGCAGTGATGGCTGGCGCACTGGAATTTACCGACGCCCTTAAGCTGGTTGCATTGCGCGGCGATCTGATGGAGCAGGCGTATCCGCACGGCTATGGCCTGACGGCGATTATGGGGTTGACCCTGTCGCAGGTGGAACAGCTTATCGAAGGCACGGGCACGTATATCGCGAACCTGAACGCCGAAACGCAGATCGTGATTGCCGGCCCCGATGAAGGGATGGCGCAGGTAGCCGAGCGGGCGCTGGCGAAAGGGGCGAGCAAGGCCAAACGGCTGGCGGTCAGCGTGCCGTCGCACTGCGCACTGCTGGCGGACCCGGCGCAGAAGCTGGCGGCAGCGTTTGAATCGGTCACGCTTTCACGCCCACGCTGCGCGTATCTGAGCGGCAGTACCGGACGCGTGCTCTGGCAGCCGGAGAAGATCGCCGACGATCTGGCGATGAATATGGCGCGTACCGTGCGCTGGCAGGAGGCGGTGATATCCGCGAATGAACGCGATGCGCGGCTGGCAATCGAGATGCCGCCCGGCGGCGTGCTGACCTGCTTAACGCGACAGGCGGCGTGGGAAGGGGAATCCATTTCGCTGGAACGCAGCGGGGTGGATGTGGCGGTGCATCTGGCGGGGCGGCTTCAGCGGTGAGTTTTGCCCAGCGGCGCTTTCGAAAAACGTAAGGTAAGTTAGGCATTTATGGCTCAGGGTGGAAATCTCCCTGAGCATGCGTCAGCGACGCTGATGACGAGTGTTAGGGTAAACACCCTTTTTTTATTAAATCGATTGCCTGCTCAAGTTGCTGGTAAAGCCTATGACGCAAATGTTCCAGTTCTTCATTCTCTTCAGTGAAAAATGCGGCAGTTGGAATGGGAGAGTAACTCTACTACGCTGGAACACAGCAGCGTTGAGATAGGATGATAGCAGCGCTTCCTGAGCACATTTTCGTTATGCCGGGTACGGATGTCAGGGGCAATCATTAAGCGCTTAATGACCTCTTGTCCGCACAATTTCTGCTGTTAATGCGTCATAAAGTTGATCCTGCAGTATGTTCAACTCTCTGTTTTCACTAGTTAACATTTGACCGTTTTGATGTAAAACTACGTCATTAAATGACCCAGCGCCACCGAATGTACGTTTAATCTTGATTAACGTTGTGTCGTAATCTACCTCCAGGTCCTTGCTGAAATTCTCAAATGTTGCAGCCCATTTCGTTTCACCACTATCTGAAAGCAGATGGGTTATTTTTACCAAAAATTTCTGAATATTAGCTTTCATTTTAGATTACCAAAACCTAGTGTTTTCACTCCTGGTATATCCCATGGAGCTGGAATTAAAACCTGTTCTGAACCACCCGCATAGAAACCCGTTTGGTAACCGACATTTCCAATATAGACCTTTGAGCCAGCAGGTATTTCTACTTCAAAGTAACTATCAATTATTGATTTGCTTCCATCAGGCCATTCAGGCAGAACTGCTTTATCGATTCGAGTTTGGATAATACCTTGAGGTTTCTCGTAACTAAAAAAACGTCCTAAATCAGTACCGTTCTGGCCGCCTCGATAGAAAACTGTATCTTCAGAAAGCGTTATTTCTTTATATACACCTCCTGAGAACGTTTCAGCAAATCTATTACTCAATGGTCCAGGCTTGATCATCGAATATTCGCCCTCGACCTTTCCAAGAACATGGAGATTCTCCAGTTCAGAAAGCTCACTTGCCGTACCTAATCGACTAAGACCAAATCCCGCAGCGACAGAAGCGCCAGCAATGATTAGCCCCTTATTGTCCATGACTTCAGTGTATCCGGCTGGCGCATCACCACCAAGTTGCTCCGCTGTTTGCCTAAAGCCTTCAATGTTGCCGTTGTAGATTCCACCTGCCGCCAGTAATCGTCCGGCTGCTTTGCAGTTGATGGTTTTGGTGGCCTGTGCGTGCTGTACGGGAGCATCGGAATTATACTGTTTAATGGTCGGAGCAGGTTTTCGTCCCGGGTGTGCGTTCAGGCAATGTTCGTAAATATTCCGTACTTCCCGCTGGAAACTGTCGCTATAGCTGTCCATGAAACAGTCATAAACCAGATTACCGTCGTCATCGAAGAAGAAGGGGTTGCGGAAACGGTCCCACTTCTCTGCGGTGTTTACGCCAACCATCCAGCCCTGCTCAAGATTCCATTTTACTTCATCATAAAGGCCGTCGTATTCCGTGTGGTGCTTGCGGTTGTATGGTTGCGCCGCGAAGCGGTGGTATACGCCGTCACGTCGTCTGGGGATGGTGAAATGTTGAAAACGGGTTTGAGGGGCATATTTCAGATAATCCAGTTCGTAAAATACGCTCGCCATTTCCAGTGCATCGCGTGGCGTGAGGATGAACTGAATATCAGCCGGTGCTAAATCACAGCCAGCATCCCATTTCATGTAGAGTGTGAACATCCTGTTCCTGCTTTAAGCCATGTTATTTTTGTGGATATTCAGAGATGACGGATGATAAGTCAAACGTGGCGTTCAGTTTCTGTTGAGCACTTCCCCCATTGTACCTGCCTCTCACTTCGGTTGGATATAATCTGCCACCTGGCTGGGTAACAGTGAAGGCATTGCAATAGTTCGCCCAGCATCATCAATAAATTCAACCATATAAGCCAGATGGGGTTTTTCATGTACTAATACTATGTCACCCAGCATGCCTTTAGTTAATCCTTCCACCGGCAAATCTTCCGCTAACACAACCACCTCAAACTCTTCTCTTATCATCGGCTGTACTCACTTAACAAAAATCGTCGTCATGCATGGAACGACGAGCATCTGGTTCATATATCCAACTAAACGCCGTTCCGTTGCTTGGGAGGGGGAGATGTTGATAACGGGGACACGGTTCATATTCCAGGTAATCCAGTTCATAAAATACGCTCGCCATTTCAGTGCATCGCGTGGCGTTCAGTTTTAGTGAACCCTGGAACAGGGGGAATGCACCCCGCTTACGGGGCCGAGGTATCTGCCGTGAGGCTTCGCGCATACATCCGCCCTTCGGCGGCCAGTGCGCGCAGGCTCGGATCCTGCTCGCGGTTGCGGGCAAAGACAATCGCAATCAGCTGCTGCATCTGGTACGGTTCCGCCAGCTTCAGTAGTTGCACCGAGTTCTCATACACTTTCTTCATCCTGCCCGGCATCAGCGTAAAGCCGACCCCCGCCTGCACCAGGCTCAGCATTGAGAAAATGTCATTCACGCGAGTGACGATCTCCGGTTCGAATCCGGCGATATGAAACGCCTCCTGAAACCCGGCGTAGGTCGCAAACCCTTCTGCCAGCGAGACAAATTTCTGATGTTTGTAATCACGAAGATCCGCTGGCCCATGTGCGTTCAGCGTGGCGGACGCGGGCGCGGCAAGGAAAATGTCGTCGTGAAACAGGGGCAGTACTTCGAGGCTGTTACGGTCGATATCGCTTTCGGAGATGGAGATCAATATGGCGTCCAGCGACCCTTCGTCCAGCATGTGTAGCAACGTGTCGTTAGAGCCCATCGTCAGATCCATCTCCAGATCCGGACGGCGTAATTTCATGCCCATAATCAGGCGCGGTACGGTTTCCAGAGTGAGCGAGTAGAGCGTACCGACGCGCAACCGACCCTGGCCGATACCGGCGATTTTGCGCGACTCTTCCAGCCCGCGCTCCATCACCTGCATGACTTCCTGGCAATATTCCAGCAGCGTCCAGGCGGAAGGCAGCGCAATCAGATTGCGCCCCTTGTGGGTAAAAAGCGGGCAGCGCACGTTCTCTTCCAGCGTGTGCAGCGCGCGGTGCACGCTGACACCGCTCAGCCCGAGCGTTTCGGCGGTACGGGCGATATTCCCTTTCTCCATGAAGGTCATGAAGATGCTGAGTTTGCGGAATGTAATCTCGCTCGTGGTATCGAAACGCATAACCCTCCCGGTGTGTTAGTCGGCCTGCAGCATCGCTTCCAGCTGTTCCTGCGCGTCCAGCCACGCCATTTCGCACGCTTCGAGGCTCGATTTGGTCTTTGCCTGCGTTTGCAGGCAATCCGTCAGCTCCGCTTTACGGCTTTGATCGTACAGGCCGCTGTCGCCCAGCTTCTCTTCAACGGTGGCAAGCGTGGCGTTGAGCTTCTCCATCTCTTTTTCCAGACGGGCAATCTCTTTACGCAGCGGCTGAGTCTGGGTGCGCAGCTCCGCTTCCCGGCGCTTCTGGTCTTTACGCGCCTGCGCGCTGTTGGCGTTGTCTTTCGCCGACTCGTCCGGCTGGTTTTCCTGCTTCTGCACGTCCATCAGCCACTGCTGGTAGTCTTCCAGATCGCCGTCGAACGGTTCAACTTTGCCATCATGCACCAGGTAGAGATCGTCTGTGGTGGAGCGGATCAGGTGACGATCGTGCGAGACCACCACCAGCGCGCCTTCGAACTCAATCAGCGCTTCGGTCAGCGCCTGACGCATGTCGAGATCCAGGTGGTTGGTCGGTTCATCGAGCAGCAGCAGGTTCGGGCGCTGCCAGACGATCAGCGCCAGTACCAGGCGGGCTTTTTCACCGCCGGAGAAACGCTCTGTGTTTTCGGTGACTTTATCGCCCTGGAAGCCGAAGCCGCCGAGGTAATCGCGCAGCTTCTGCTCCATTTCCTGCGGTGCCAGACGCGCAAGGTGCTGGATAGGCGATTCATCCGCGCGTAAAAATTCCAGCTGATGCTGAGCGAAATAGCCAAGCTTAATGCCTTTCGCCAGGCCGATTTCGCCGCTGACCGGGTTAAGTTCGCCCGCCAGGAGTTTGATTAGCGTTGATTTACCGGCGCCGTTACGCCCCAGCAGACCGATACGTGAACCCGGCACCAGGTTGAGCTTGATGGAGTCGAGAATAATGCGATCGCCATAGCCCGCGCTCACTTTTTCCATTTTCAGCAGCGGATTCGGCAGGCTTTCTGGTTCGCGGAAATTGAAGTGGAACGGGTTATCGACGTGCGCCGGGGCAATCATCTCCATGCGTTCCAGCATCTTGATGCGGCTCTGGGCCTGCTTGGCTTTAGAGGCTTTGGCCTTAAAGCGATCCACAAAGCTTTGCAGGTGCGCCACGCGCTGCTGCTGGCTTTCGTACATCGCCTGCTGCTGGGCCAGGCGCGTCGCGCGCTGGCGCTCGAAAGAGCTGTAGTTGCCGGTATATTCGAACATCGTTTGCTGTTCGATATGAATGATTTTATCCACCACCGGATCGAGGAAGTCGCGGTCGTGGGAGATCAGAATCAGAGTGCCCTGATAGCTCTTAAGCCACTTCTCCAGCCAAATAACCGCATCGAGATCGAGGTGGTTAGTCGGTTCATCGAGTAGCAAAAGATCAGAACGGCAGATCAGCGCCTGCGCCAGGTTGAGGCGCATACGCCAGCCGCCGGAGAAGTCGCTGACCGGGCGTTCCAGCTGTTCATTGCTGAAGCCCAGGCCGTGCAGCAGGCTGGAGGCGCGGGAGCGAATGGTCCACGCGTCGATGGCGTCCAGCTTGCCATGAACGGTGGCGATGGCGTGACCGTCGTTGCGCTCGTTGGCGGCGTGGAGTTCCGCTTCGAGTTTGCGGTATTCACGGTCGCCGTCGATAACATAGTCGAGGGCCGGTTCGCTCAGGGCAGGCGTCTCCTGGTTCACCCAGGCGAGCTGCCAGTTTCCCGGATAAGTAAAGCTTCCGCCATCCGCGCTAATCTCGTTTTTCAGCAGCGCCAGCAGCGTGGATTTGCCACAGCCGTTTTTGCCGACCAGACCCACTTTTTGGCCCGGGTTGATGGTAGCAGTGGCGTTATCGAGCAGAACGCGCACGCCGCGACGAATTTGTAACGAGGAGAAAACAATCATAGAAGCGCCGTATGTTCCGACTATGTTAATTTGTCATTATGATAATGTAAGGTGTGGGCCATTTTCCGCACCGGGCCGCCATGGTAGCCCAAAACAACAACGATACACAAAAACAGAAACACGACCGGGAGGGGAATGATGTCTCAGACAGCGAAAGTGCTGCTGCTGTATGCCCATCCGGAATCTCAGGACTCGGTGGCGAACCGGGTGCTGCTTAAGCCGGCCACACAGCTCAGTAACGTTACGGTGCACGATCTCTACGCGCACTATCCTGATTTCTTTATTGATATTCCGTACGAGCAGGAACTGCTGCGTCAGCATGACGTGATTGTGTTCCAGCACCCGCTTTATACCTATAGCTGTCCGGCACTGCTGAAAGAGTGGCTGGACCGCGTGCTGAGCCGCGGCTTCTCCAGTGGGGTGGGGGGAAACCAGCTGGCGGGAAAGTACTGGCGTAGCGTGATCACCACCGGTGAACCCGAAAGTGCTTACCGTCACGACGGGCTGAACCGTTATCCGATGAGCGATATCCTGCGGCCATTCGAGCTGACGGCGGCGATGTGCCGTATGCACTGGATGAGCCCGATCATTGTCTACTGGGCGCGGCGTCAGGATCCGAAAGAACTGGCCAGCCACGCCAGAGCTTATGGCGAGTGGCTGGCATCGCCGATTCCGGCAGGAGGTCGTTAATGGAAGGATCGAATTTGCTCCTCGCCGGGGTACTGTTTTTATTTGCGGCCGTCGTCGCGGTTCCGCTTGCCGCCCGTCTCGGCATCGGTGCGGTACTGGGATATTTGCTCGCGGGGATCGCCATTGGTCCCTGGGGACTGGGATTCATCAGCGATGTGGATGAAATTCTCCATTTCTCCGAGCTCGGCGTGGTGTTCCTGATGTTCATCATCGGTCTGGAACTGAATCCCTCTAAATTGTGGCAGCTCCGACGCTCTATCTTTGGCGTGGGTGCCGCGCAGGTGTTGTTCAGCGCCGCGATTCTGGCTGGCCTGCTAATGCTGACCCACTTTTCCTGGCAGGCCGCGGTGATTGGCGGGATTGGTCTTGCCATGTCTTCGACGGCGATGGCGTTGCAGCTGATGCGCGACAAAGGGATGAACCGCAATGAAGCCGGGCAACTGGGCTTTTCGGTGCTGCTGTTTCAGGATTTAGCGGTGATCCCGGCGCTGGCGCTGGTGCCGCTGCTGGCGGGTTCTGGCGACGATAGCTTCGACTGGGCAAAGATTTCCATGAAGGTGCTGGCCTTTGCGGGCATGCTGATTGGCGGACGCTTCTTGTTGCGTCCGGTGTTCCGCTTTATTGCCGCATCGGGCGTGCGTGAAGTGTTTACAGCTGCGACGCTGTTGCTGGTGCTTGGCTCGGCGCTGTTTATGGACGCGCTGGGGCTATCAATGGCGCTGGGTACTTTTATCGCCGGGGTGCTGCTGGCGGAGAGCGAGTATCGTCACGAACTGGAAATTGCCATCGATCCCTTCAAAGGGCTCCTGTTAGGGTTGTTCTTTATTTCGGTGGGGATGGCGCTCAATCTCGGTGTGCTTTATACCCATCTGCTCTGGGTTGTGGTCAGCGTCGCCATCCTGGTGGCGGTGAAAATGCTGGTGCTGTACGTCATGGCGCGTATTTACGGGTTGCGCAGTTCGGAACGTATGCAGTTTGCCAGCGTGTTAAGCCAGGGGGGAGAGTTCGCGTTTGTGCTGTTTTCCGCCGCGTCCTCTCAGAAGCTGTTTAAGGACGATCAGATGGCGCTGCTGCTGGTGACGGTGACGCTGTCGATGATGACCACGCCGCTGCTGATGAAGCTGGTGGATAAACTGCTGTCGCGCCGCTTAAACCCGACGGACGATGAAGATGAAGCGCCATGGGTAGAAGACGATAAACCCCAGGTGATAGTGGTGGGCTTTGGCCGCTTCGGGCAGGTGATTGGTCGCCTGTTGATGGCGAATAAGATGCGCATTACGGTGCTGGAACGCGATATCAGTGCGGTTAACCTGATGCGTAAATATGGCTACAAGGTTTATTACGGCGACGCGACCCAGCTTGAGCTGCTGCGCTCGGCGGGCGCTGATGCCGCCGAGTCCATCGTGATCACCTGTAACGATCCGGAAGACACGATGAAACTGGTGGAGCTGTGTCAACAGCATTTCCCGCACCTGCATATACTGGCGCGTGCCCGGGGACGTGTTGAAGCTCACGAATTGTTGCAGGCGGGTGTGAAACACTTCTCCCGTGAGACGTTCTCCAGTGCGTTGGAGTTAGGCCGTAAGGCGTTGATCTCGCTGGGCATGCATCCTCATCAGGCGCAACGTGCCCAGATGCACTTCCGTCGGCTGGATATGCGAATGCTGCGCGAACTGATGCCGGTGCATACCGACACGGCGCAGATCTCCCGCGTGCGGGAAGCGCGTCGCGAGCTGGAGGAGATCTTCCAGCGAGAGATGCAACAGGAACGACGCCAGCTTGATGGCTGGGATGAATTTGAATAAAGGGTAACGAAAGATGGCTGTCCGTAAACGCTTTATCGCAGGTGCAAAATGCCCGTCCTGCCAGGCGCAAGATACTCTGGCGATGTGGCGAGAAAATAATATTGATATCGTTGAGTGTGTTAAGTGTGGTCACCAGATGCGTGAGGCCGATAAAGAGGCCCGCGATCATGTTCGCAAAGAAGAGCAAGTGATCGGCATTTTTCATCCGGACTAGCGATATGCCCTGAGTTTTTTTAAGCTAAAGGGTACACGGGTGCAGATTTCCGCTACAATCTGCGCCAGCAATTTTCCCACGCTCAGGAGATATCATGAAAGTAGCAAAAGACCTGGTGGTCAGCCTGGCCTATCAGGTACGTACAGAAGACGGTGTGTTGGTTGATGAGTCTCCGGTGAGTGCGCCGCTGGACTACCTGCATGGCCACGGTTCCCTGATTTCCGGCCTGGAAACTGCGCTGGAAGGTCATGAAGTTGGCGACAAATTCGACGTTGCTGTCGGCGCGAACGACGCTTACGGTCAGTATGACGACAACCTGGTTCAGCGCGTTCCTAAAGACGTATTCATGGGCGTTGACGAACTGCAGGTTGGCATGCGCTTCCTGGCTGAAACTGACCAGGGTCCAGTGCCTGTTGAAATCACTGAAGTTGAAGACGACCACGTTGTGGTTGACGGCAACCACATGCTGGCTGGCCAGAACCTGAAGTTCAACGTAGAAGTTGTTGCGATCCGTGAAGCGACCGAAGAAGAGCTGGCTCATGGCCACGTTCACGGTGCGCACGGTCACGACCATGACCACGATCACGGCCACGACGGCTGCTGCGGTGGTCACGGCCACGATCACGACCATGGTCATGACCATGGCAAAGGTGGTTGCGGTAACGGCGGCTGCGGTTGCCACTAATTCCGCTAAGCGGAAAATAAAAAAGCGGGTGAACCCCGCTTTTTTTACGCCTCAATAATGAGGTGGTGGTGTCTCTTCAGACTGAGAGGCAATGTTTGACGGCTGCGTTGCCTTTAGCTTTTCCGTCAGCAGACGCATGTGATCCCGCAGTTTCGCCATTTCGAGTTCATGTGCTGTGACGGTCTGGTTTAGCTCTTCGATGGTGATGTCCTGAAAAGCCAGGCGGCTTTCCAGCTCAGCCATTCTCGCTTCTATCGTTGTATCCTTCATCATTCACCTCGTTTATGTCTGATTTACCTGATGGTCCAGCGGCGGCGCAGTTTAACTGAGTTTATCCTTAAGTGCAGTCTCTATCCCGCTGGCAAGAAACTTATTTAAACAAAAATAGTCTGAAAAGTGGTGAGAATTGGGAGTGTCTGTCTGTAGATTTCTTCTGCAACGTTTTATAGTACGTCACTCATTTACGTTTAACGCTGGGGTGAGAGTCCCCAGGCCCTGGAGATATGGATGAAATCACTGTTTAAAGTAACGCTGCTGGCGACGACGATGGCTGTTGCGCTGAACGCGCCGCTGTCATTCGCTGCTGATACTGCTGCGAAGCCTGCTGCCACTGCAGACAGCAAAGCGGCGTTCAAAAATGACGACCAGAAATCCGCCTACGCACTGGGCGCATCTCTGGGTCGTTACATGGAAAACTCTCTGAAAGAACAAGAGAAACTGGGCATCAAACTGGATAAAGCCCAGCTGATCGCAGGCGTACAGGACGCATTTGCGGATAAGAGCAAGCTGTCTGACCAGGAAATCGAGCAGACGCTGCAGGCGTTCGAAGCACGCGTGAAGGGTGCCGCTCAGACCAAGATGGAAGCGGACGCGAAAGACAACGAAGCGAAAGGCAAAGCCTACCGCGATACCTTTGCTAAAGAGAAGGGTGTGAAGACCTCCTCTACTGGCCTGGTGTACAAAGTTGAGAAAGAAGGTACCGGCGATGCGCCGAAAGACAGCGATACTGTTGTCGTAAACTACAAAGGTACGCTGATCGACGGTAAAGAGTTCGATAACTCTTACACCCGCGGTGAGCCGCTCTCCTTCCGTCTGGACGGTGTGATTCCTGGCTGGACTGAAGGCCTGAAAAACATCAAGAAAGGCGGCAAGATCAAGCTGGTTATTCCACCGGATCTGGCCTACGGCAAAACGGGCGTTCCGGGTATCCCGGCTAACTCCACGCTGGTCTTCGACGTAGAGCTGCTGGACATTAAACCAGCACCGAAAGCGGATGCGAAACCGGAAGCGCAGGCAGATCAGAAAGCTGCGACAGACACTAAGAAGTAATGTAATGAAAACCGCCGCCTTTAAGGCGGCGGTTTTTTTATTGCGGGGCAGATATAATTAACACTGGAAAGCGTCTGGTACGCTGTATTAATTTAGTTGTCCGTGTAGATAATGAGCCTGCCCTGAAAACCTAACGACAGGCTCCTGAAAAGGAGTGTTTTTTTCATGTCCAGGTCGCTTTTAACCAACGAAACCAGTGAACTTGATTTGCTGGATCAACGTCCTTTTGACCAGACCGACTTCGATATTCTTAAATCCTATGAGGCGGTGGTGGACGGGTTAGCGATGCTCATTGGTTCCCACTGCGAAATCGTATTGCACTCCCTGCAAGATCTGAAGTGTTCCGCCATCCGCATTGCTAATGGTGAGCATACCGGCCGTAAAATTGGTTCGCCAATCACCGACCTTGCATTGCGTATGTTGCATGACATGACCGGCGCGGACAGCAGCGTCTCCAAATGTTATTTCACCCGCGCCAAAAGCGGCGTGCTGATGAAATCAGAAACTATCGCGATTCGAAACCGCGAACATCGTGTGATTGGACTGCTGTGCATCAACATGAACCTTGATGTGCCTTTCTCGCAGATCATGAGCACCTTTATTCCGCCTGAAACGCCAGACGTTGGCTCCTCCGTTAACTTTGCCTCCTCCGTAGAAGATCTGGTGACTCAAACGCTTGAGTTTACGATTGAAGAGGTGAATGCCGATCGCAACGTCTCGAACAATGCCAAGAATCGTCAGATCGTACTCAATCTCTACGAGAAAGGGATTTTTGATATCAAAGACGCCATTAACCAGGTGGCCGATCGTCTGAATATCTCCAAGCATACGGTCTACCTCTACATCCGCCAGTTCAAAAGTGGCGACTTCGTAGGGCAAGATAAGTAATGCGTTTTGCGTTAATGGTGACAGGCCCGGCGTACGGCACTCAGCAGGCCAGCAGCGCGCTGCAGTTTGCGCATGCGCTACTGGCGGCCGGACATGAACTGTCGAGCGTCTTTTTCTATCGGGAAGGGGTGTATAACGCGAACCAGTTTACGTCACCGGCGAGCGATGAGTTTGATCTGGTCCGCGCGTGGCAGGCGTTAAATGAAAAGCAGGGCGTTGAGCTGAACATCTGCGTGGCGGCGGCACTGCGTCGCGGCGTGACGGATGCAACCGAAGCCGATCGCCTGGGGTTATCGGGCGCTAACCTTCAGCCTGGCTTTTCGTTAAGTGGTCTGGGCGCGCTGGCTCAGGCGGCGTTAATCTGCGACAGAGTGGTGCAATTCTGATGAAGCGCGTGGCATTTGTTTTTACTTCTGCACCGCACGGTAGCGCCTCGGGCCGCGAAGGGCTGGATGCGTTACTTGCGACATCGGCATTAACAGAAGATATCGGCGTCTTCTTTCTGGGGGACGGGGTGTTTCAACTGCTCGCGGGCCAACAGCCGCAGGCCATCCTGGCGCGCGATTACATCGCAACCTTCAAAGTGCTGCCGCTTTACGATATCGAAACCTGCTATGTCTGTGCCGACTCCTTAACGGCGCGCGGTTTGAGTGATAAGTCGTCTTTTGTGCTGGATGTGACGCTCTTACCTTCCTCTGATCTGCGTGAACACCTTTCCCACTACGACACCGTTTTGACGTTCTGAGGCCGCCATGCTCCATATTCTGAGCCACTCACCGTGGCAATGTGATATCGACACACTGTTGAGCATGCTGCGCGAAGGTGATGATTTGCTGCTCATTCAGGACGGCGTGCTTGCCGCTCTGGAAGGCAGTCGTTTCGTTGAAATTCTCACGAATGCCCCCATAACAGTCTCTGCGCTGAAGGACGATCTGGACGCGCGAGGTCTTTCTGGTCAAATTTCAGCCAAAATTGACGTGGTTGGCTATACTGATTTCGTCAATCTTACTGTGACGCACGCCAGTCAAATGAACTGGTGATCCGAGATCGCTGTATATTTCTTGACACCTTTTCGACGTAGCCCTAAAATTTCGCGTCCTCATATTGTATGAGGTCGTTTTATTACGTGTTTACGAAGCAAAAGCTAAAACCAGGAGCTATTTAATGGCAACAGTTAACCAGCTGGTACGCAAACCACGTGCACGCAAAGTTGCAAAAAGCAACGTGCCTGCACTGGAAGCCTGCCCGCAGAAACGTGGTGTATGTACTCGTGTATATACCACCACTCCTAAAAAACCAAACTCCGCACTGCGTAAAGTATGCCGTGTGCGTTTGACTAACGGTTTCGAAGTGACTTCCTACATCGGTGGTGAAGGTCACAACCTGCAGGAGCACTCCGTGATCCTGATCCGTGGCGGTCGTGTTAAAGACCTTCCGGGTGTTCGTTACCACACCGTTCGTGGTGCGCTGGACTGCTCAGGTGTTAAAGACCGTAAGCAGGCTCGCTCCAAGTACGGCGTGAAGCGTCCTAAGGCTTAATGGTTCTCCGTTAAGTAAGGCCAAACTGATTTATCTTAATGTCAAACTAAACTCGTAGAGTTTTGGACAATCCTGAATTAACAACGGAGTATTCCCATGCCACGTCGTCGCGTCATTGGTCAGCGTAAAATTCTTCCAGATCCGAAGTTCGGATCAGAACTGCTGGCAAAATTTGTAAATATCCTGATGGTAGATGGTAAAAAATCTACTGCAGAAGCCATCGTATACAGCGCGCTTGAGACCCTGGCTCAGCGTTCTGGTAAAAATGAACTGGAAGCTTTCGAAGTCGCTCTCGACAACGTTCGCCCAACTGTAGAAGTTAAGTCCCGCCGCGTTGGTGGTTCTACTTATCAGGTTCCAGTTGAAGTTCGTCCGGTTCGTCGTAATGCTCTGGCAATGCGTTGGATCGTTGAAGCTGCTCGTAAACGCGGTGATAAATCCATGGCTCTGCGTCTGGCGAACGAACTTTCTGATGCTGCAGAAAACAAAGGTACTGCAGTTAAGAAACGTGAAGACGTTCACCGTATGGCAGAAGCCAACAAGGCGTTCGCACACTACCGTTGGTAATCCCTTCGGAGTATTAGTCACCAGGCGGGCGCTTCAGAGAAGCCGCCCGCTCTGGGTAACTTAACTGAACGCCTAAAGAAACAAACGAGGAATCAAATGGCTCGTACAACACCCATCGCACGCTACCGTAACATCGGTATCAGTGCGCACATCGACGCCGGTAAGACCACTACTACCGAACGTATTCTGTTCTACACCGGTGTAAACCATAAAATCGGTGAAGTTCATGACGGCGCAGCCACCATGGACTGGATGGAACAGGAGCAGGAGCGTGGTATCACTATCACCTCCGCAGCGACTACTGCATTCTGGTCAGGTATGGCTAAGCAGTACGAACCGCATCGCGTAAACATCATCGACACCCCAGGGCACGTTGACTTCACCATCGAAGTAGAACGTTCCATGCGTGTGCTCGACGGCGCGGTAATGGTTTATTGCGCAGTTGGTGGTGTTCAGCCACAGTCTGAAACCGTATGGCGTCAGGCGAACAAATATAAAGTTCCACGCATCGCGTTCGTTAACAAAATGGACCGTATGGGTGCTAACTTCCTGAAAGTTGTTGGTCAGATCAAAACCCGTCTGGGCGCGAACCCTGTTCCGCTGCAGCTGGCAATTGGTGCTGAAGAAGGCTTCACCGGCGTTATCGACCTGGTGAAAATGAAAGCCATCAACTGGAACGACGCAGACCAGGGCGTGACCTTCGAATACGAAGACATCCCGGCTGAGATGCAGGACCTGGCTGACGAATGGCACCAGAACCTGATCGAATCCGCTGCTGAAGCTTCTGAAGAGCTGATGGAGAAATACCTGGGTGGTGAAGAACTGACTGAAGAAGAGATCAAAAAAGCTCTGCGTCAGCGTGTTCTGAACAACGAAATCATCCTGGTAACCTGTGGTTCTGCGTTCAAGAACAAAGGTGTTCAGGCGATGCTGGATGCGGTAGTTGACTACCTGCCATCCCCGGTTGACGTTCCTGCGATCAACGGCATCCTGGACGACGGTAAAGATACTCCGGCTGAGCGTCACGCAAGCGACGACGAGCCGTTCTCTGCACTGGCGTTCAAAATTGCTACCGACCCATTCGTGGGTAACCTGACCTTCTTCCGCGTTTACTCTGGTGTGGTTAACTCCGGTGACACCATCCTGAACTCCGTGAAAGCGGCGCGTGAGCGTTTTGGCCGTATCGTACAGATGCACGCTAACAAACGTGAAGAGATCAAAGAAGTTCGTGCGGGCGACATCGCTGCAGCTATCGGTCTGAAAGACGTGACCACTGGTGACACCCTGTGTGACCCGGATCACCCGATCATTCTGGAGCGTATGGAATTCCCAGAGCCGGTAATCTCCATCGCGGTTGAACCAAAAACCAAAGCTGACCAGGAAAAAATGGGTCTGGCTCTGGGCCGTCTGGCGAAAGAAGACCCATCATTCCGCGTATGGACTGATGAAGAATCTAACCAGACCATCATCGCTGGTATGGGTGAACTGCACCTGGACATCATCGTTGACCGTATGAAGCGTGAATTCAACGTTGAAGCGAACGTGGGTAAACCTCAGGTTGCTTACCGCGAAGCGATTCGCGCGAAAGTTACCGATGTTGAAGGTAAACACGCTAAGCAGTCTGGTGGTCGCGGTCAGTACGGTCACGTTGTGATCGACATGTACCCACTGGAGCCGGGCTCTAACCCGAAAGGTTACGAGTTCATCAACGACATCAAAGGTGGTGTAATTCCTGGCGAATACATCCCAGCCGTTGATAAAGGCATCCAGGAACAGCTGAAAGCGGGCCCTCTGGCTGGCTACCCAGTTGTTGACATGGGTATCCGTCTGCACTTCGGTTCTTACCACGACGTTGACTCCTCTGAACTGGCGTTTAAACTGGCTGCGTCTATTGCCTTTAAAGAAGGCTTTAAGAAAGCAAAACCAGTTCTGCTTGAGCCAATCATGAAGGTTGAAGTAGAAACTCCTGAAGAGAACACCGGTGACGTTATCGGTGACTTGAGCCGTCGTCGCGGTATGCTGCGTGGTCAGGAATCTGAAGTAACTGGCGTTAAGATCCACGCTGAAGTTCCGCTGTCTGAAATGTTCGGATATGCAACTCAGCTGCGTTCTCTGACCAAAGGTCGTGCATCATACACCATGGAATTCCTGAAGTATGATGATGCGCCTAACAACGTTGCTCAGGCCGTTATTGAAGCCCGTGGTAAGTAATCCACAGGATTAAAACCTAAGTCCCGTGCTCTCTCCGAAGGGGAGAGCACTATAGTAAGGAATATAGCCGTGTCTAAAGAAAAATTTGAACGTACAAAACCGCACGTTAACGTTGGTACTATCGGCCACGTTGACCATGGTAAAACTACCCTGACTGCTGCAATCACTACCGTTCTGGCTAAAACCTACGGTGGTTCTGCTCGTGCATTCGACCAGATCGATAACGCACCAGAAGAAAAAGCTCGTGGTATCACCATCAACACTTCTCACGTTGAATATGACACCCCGACTCGCCACTACGCACACGTAGACTGCCCAGGCCACGCCGACTATGTTAAAAACATGATCACCGGTGCTGCGCAGATGGACGGCGCGATCCTGGTTGTTGCTGCGACTGACGGCCCAATGCCTCAGACTCGTGAGCACATCCTGCTGGGTCGTCAGGTAGGCGTTCCTTACATCATCGTGTTCCTGAACAAGTGCGACATGGTTGATGACGAAGAGCTGCTGGAACTGGTAGAGATGGAAGTTCGTGAACTGCTGTCTCAGTACGATTTCCCAGGCGACGACACCCCAATCGTTCGTGGTTCTGCACTGAAAGCGCTGGAAGGCGAAGCTCAGTGGGAAGAGAAAATCATCGAACTGGCTGGCTACCTGGATTCTTACATCCCAGAACCAGAGCGTGCGATTGACAAGCCATTCCTGCTTCCAATCGAAGACGTATTCTCCATCTCCGGTCGTGGTACCGTTGTTACCGGTCGTGTAGAGCGCGGTATCATCAAAGTTGGTGAAGAAGTTGAAATCGTTGGTATCAAAGAGACTGCGAAGTCTACCTGTACTGGCGTTGAAATGTTCCGCAAACTGCTGGACGAAGGCCGTGCTGGTGAGAACGTTGGTGTTCTGCTGCGTGGTATCAAACGTGAAGAAATCGAACGTGGTCAGGTTCTGGCGAAGCCAGGCTCAATCAAGCCACACACCAAGTTCGAATCTGAAGTGTACATCCTGTCCAAAGACGAAGGCGGCCGTCATACTCCGTTCTTCAAAGGCTACCGTCCACAGTTCTACTTCCGTACAACTGACGTGACCGGTACCATCGAACTGCCAGAAGGCGTTGAGATGGTAATGCCAGGCGACAACATCAAGATGGTTGTGACTCTGATCCACCCAATCGCGATGGACGACGGTCTGCGTTTCGCAATCCGTGAAGGCGGCCGTACCGTTGGCGCGGGCGTTGTTGCTAAAGTTCTGGGCTAATTAATTATCCCCGAATTAAAAAAGGACGCTTCGGCGTCCTTTTTTGTTTTGTGCTGCTCAGGTGTTGTCACAAATTTTCGCATTTTTTGCCTGCACCCGCCCCGTATTCTGGCGTTTGTGCTATTGTAATCATAACCATTCTCACTTACACTTTGCGCATAATTTGAACGGGAGTCTCTATGTACGTTTGTTTATGTAATGGTGTAAGCGACAAAAAAATACGTCAGGCCGTTCGCCAGTTTCAGCCACAGTCATTTCAGCAGCTTCGCAAATTTGTTCCGGTTGGAAATCAATGCGGTAAATGTGTACGTGCTGCACGTGAAATCATGCAGGACGAGTTGATGCAGATCCCGGAATACAAAGAGATCGCGTAAGCGCCCATCTTTTTTTTGACATCCCCGTAGCCCGATCTACGCTTCAATGAGTGGAAGCGGAGGGACTATATAATGAAAGGTGATGTTAAAATCATAAGTTATCTCAATAAATTATTGGGAAATGAGCTTGTCGCAATCAACCAGTACTTTCTTCACGCGAGAATGTTCAAAAATTGGGGACTTAAACGTCTGAACGACGTTGAGTACCATGAATCTATAGATGAGATGAAACACGCCGATAAATATATCGAGCGCATTTTATTCCTTGAAGGTATTCCAAACCTGCAGGATCTCGGCAAGCTGGGCATCGGTGAAGATGTCGAGGAGATGCTACGTTCCGACCTCAGGCTGGAACTTGAAGGTGCCAAAGATCTCCGTGAAGCCATTGCCTATGCCGACAGCGTTTTTGATTATGTCAGCCGTGACATGATGATTGAGATCCTTGCCGATGAAGAAGGCCATATAGACTGGCTGGAAACTGAGTTGGATTTGATCGATAAGCTGGGTATTCAAAACTATCTGCAGGCTCAAATCCGCGAAGAAAAAGAGTAGTTGATACAGGAAGGAAACCCTCCTTCCTGCCTCCTCACAGCGTTGCCCAGCAGAAACAGCCCCAGCCGCTCAGTGCCAGTGCTGGACCGAAAGGTATCGGGTCACCGAAATGCCCTTTTTTTACCCACAGCAGAAGCCCGTAAAAGATCCCTGCGATTGACGCTACGTAAAGGATCACGGGTACCTCTCGCCAGCCGCACCAGGCGCCCACTGCCGCAAGCATCTTGAAATCCCCGTAACCGATCCCTTCTTTGTGACAGATTAAGCGGACCAGCCAGTAGAGCAGCCACAGAATTAAATAGCCGGCAGCGGCACCCACAATGGCGTCCTGGGAGGAAACAGGGCCAAAAAAGGCATTAAACAACAGGCCAACCCACAGTAACGGTAGCGTGAGCTTGTCGGGTAAAAGGTAATGCTGCAGATCGATCACGCTGAGTGCGAGTACAAACCAAAAGAACAGAAAAAGCGCCAGTGACATTATCATTGATGCTGGATGGAGGGCATAGCAAATGACGGCCATCATCGCACAAAGCCCTTCCAGCAAGGGATAGCGTGTTGAAACAGGCTGGCCGCAGTGGCGACATTTCCCTTTGAGAAGCATCCAGCCGAGCAGGGGAACCGTGTCGTACCAGAACAGTGGGGTTTGACACTGGCAGCACCGGGAGCCAGAGAACGTAAACTCTGACGTTGAACCCGCCTCGCCTGTCGAAGACGGTCGTAAAATCTCGGCAGGCAAACGCCAGGTGAGTATACCCATTGCGGTTCCTGACAGCAGGCCAATGATGAGAAACAGAGTAACCAGTGAGCTATCCATTTTATTTCACTCCGAGCGTCAGGCGCGTCAGGATTATAGTGTCCGTACCCTGTTCACTGGCGTGGAATTCAAGTTCCGCAATCCGCAGACCGTAGTCTCCCTGTAGCACTGCCAGCCAGTTCATAAAAGCGTCCATCCTGAGAGCATCGGCCGATACAGTCAGTTCTCCGCTATCGGTGCGCTGGAGTTTTGCGGCAGTGCCCAGCATGTGCAAACTGCTTTTAACCTGATTCTCCAGGGAGCCTGATGGTCTCTTTTCCGGAAGAAGAGCTGCAGCCGAAACCTGTTTCTGCAACCACTGCAGATCGCGTTGCACCTTAGCATAGCGGGATTGCATGGTGTCCGTAGCCTGCTTCAGGGGCTGGTAGAGCCCAAACCAGAAAAGAATGCTGACACCGCAGACAAGCAGTGCGAGTAGCAGCCGCTGTTCACGCGGATCTTTTTGGTGAAACCATTCCTGAGCGCGTTTAATCATTTCGAATCGTCCATAATCCCTGTTCATGTTTATCGACTTTGAGTGAGTAGCCAGCCAGTTTTTGATTTAAAAACGCCTGGATCTGTTGGTCATCGCGGGTAGAAATAAAAAGACGTAAATCATTACGTGCCGGGTTATAACTCAACCCTTCCAGCGCCAGTTCCGGGAAAGCGGACAGATGAGCCTGAAGCTGTTGTAAGAGCAAATAGGGGGCAGGCGATCGTTGCTGTAGCTGCCTGGGTAAATAGGTACGCAGATTACGGGTATGCCTGTTTTCTGGAATATAACGTTGCCATTGCTGCGTCAGTGTGTGGCTCAGCTGTTTTTCATACTCCCGAAGTTGCAAATACACGACAACCTGAGCCAGACACGCACTCCCGGCTAACAGGAGAAGACTGCAAAGCGCCACCCGTTTGATATTGGTGGACCAGAAAGAGCGCGGGGCAGGCGGGCGCATTTTCCCGTGCAAAAGGTTAGCGGGTGGTTCCTGTGGATGGAGTGTCAAACTATGACATGCGGGATGCGTTTCCTTCGCGGAAAGGCCAGCTGGCAGTGGACCGTAGCTGACAACCTCTTGCGGGGGATAATGCGCTAGCAGCTGTGCCAGCCAGGGTTCTGTCAAATGGGCAACACTGTTCTCATGCGTTCTGAGCAACCATCCACAGCTGTCTGATAATACCGTCCAGCCGCTTTCACAGGCTGGCAAGCGAAGGGCGTCAATCGTCGCATGCGTGACGTTAAAACCAGCCCCGGCAAAGAGACGAAGTTGGGACATAAGCCAGTCGGCGTCAACGCCAATGACGGAAACTCGCGTTCCCTCCCGAGAGAGTAGCGTCCAGTGCAGCGAGGGCATGCCTTCGTCCAGTGTTTCATCCGCAAGCCACTGAAGTTTTTGATCGGTCAGTTCGTAATTTTCGTCTGGGATGACGATTATTCTGCTCGTTGCCTTTTGGGCCGGAATAACGAGATGAGTGCATCCTGATGCCGGGCGTGCGGCAATCTCCGGCAACTGTTCTGTTGTCAGACTCTGAACCTGGCTGTAGCCACATCCATCATATTCCACCCATTCAAGGGCATTCGGCGTCGATCCAGAAAGGCGGAAAAGCAGTTTCGTCGCAGGGACGTTAACTGCTTTATTGTTCGCTACTGCCATCCGTAAGCTGGCGTAAATAGAGTTTGAGTGTTTTAGTTTTTTCGTCATAAATGAAAAATGTGCGCATACCAAAGGTAAGGTCACCCTCATGAACCGTGGATGTGGTCAAAAAATAACTGCTGCTGGTTGTAATCTGTTTTTTAAGCGAATCCACCAGCGGTTTTGCTGCGCTGAAATCCTGTTGGGCCTGGTAAAGAAAATCCTCTACCTTTTCCCAGCCATTTACAGGACGTTTTTTCAGGAGCATTTTTGCATCTGACAAGCTGATATTGTTGAGGAAGAGGGCTGCCAGAAGCGGCGCTTGCTGCTCAGTAAGGGTATTGATATTAATGGCGAGGTCACTGCTGAATCGGGTGCAGATAAAAGGGGCGAGTTTTTGATAAAGCGCGTCAGTCATCCCTTTAATTTTGCGCACTTCTGTGGGTAAAAAGAGCACCTGACCGGCGGTCAGGTAGCCTGGCTGACTATGTTGATAGTATTCGTCTTCTGCACCTTTAACGCGCGTTGAGTCGTTATCATCGATGTAGTCTGCGATGGATTGTGCGATCTCTTCTGCCCGGTATTTTTCAACGGCGAGCTTCTCCAGTAGGGCGTAAAACACGCTGATTTCATACGGTGGCGTCGCCAGTGGTTCTTCCGGCGTATTCTTCAGTGCGTTCAGGTTGTAGCAATGGTGCAGATCGTTTATCTGCCAGCTGACGTCGGTGTCGTCGCCAGGACTCTCCGAGTGGGTGAGTACGTCTCGAGGCTTCTCCTGAAAACGTGCCATAGATTGTGCTTCAGCGTAGAGCAGAGCGTATTTCCCCTGCAGGCTATCATTGATGCGCCGGGTGCGCTGGAGCTGAACCTGAAAACTTATCGTCATCTCTGCTGCCAGCGCAGCCATCAGCGCCAGAATCATTAAAACAATCAGCAATGCAGAACCTTTTTGCGCATTCATTGCGTCGCTCCTGCAGGTTGGCTGGCGGCTTTTTTTTCCGGAAACCAGCCGGGCAGGACAACGCGTCGGGTTATTTCCGCTTTACCGTCACGCTCCAGCGTTATCGTGGCTGTCGTTGACACGCTCTTTTCATCCGCCGGCGTCATTGTTGCAGAAAAATGGGAGACATGATCCAGCAGGGGCTGTGGTGCCACGTCCTTTTCACTGTCGGATGAGTAGCGTACTGCACGGAATAATGTGTCGTTTTCGACATACCAGTGTACGGTCGTCAAAACGAAAGTTGCCCCAAAAGGCATTGCGGGATCCCGGGTTTGTGTTGTGAAAATTACGCTCTCTTTTTCACTCAAGAAGGGGAGCGGTGTTTGCCGGTTTTTCCGCGGGACATACTGCATTAAATCATTTTCAAGCATGAGCACGGTGTGCTGGATGGCCTCAAAATCATCGCCAGTCTTCTTGGCTCGCTGGAACTGTTCGGTTGCCTGGGAGAACACCTGAGAGGCCAGAAAGCTGAGCGTTGAGAAAATGACGATCGCCAGCATCACTTCCAGAAGCGTAAAGCCGTTGGGGACCTTACTCATGCTTCGCCTCCGTTTTCTTACTTTCTGAAGACCAGGAAAACAGGCTGAGGGTTCGGCCATCAGACGTTATCACTCTGGCCTCTTTCTGAAGCAAAGGAGACGAACTTTGTTTCCCTTCAACCAGTTGCCAGGAGAAGGTCTCATTTAATTGAGAAGAGGCTCCCTCTTTGGCGGCGAGTTGTCCGTAAGTCGAGGTCACGAGTACGTTGTCTGCAACCCAAAGCGCTAGCGTTTCCTGTTTTAACGTTTCCAGCGCTGAAAGCTGCCATTGCATACTGTTGAGGAGTGCAATAATGGCGGTCGCAAAAATAGCCATTGCCAGCAAGACTTCAAGCAACAGCATTCCGCTTTGTTGTTTCATTGCGGTTCCTTAAAGCGAATGACCTCAAGCGGCAGCGCGCCGTTTGATTGCAGGATGGCGATTTTTTCGCCATCTTCAGCGTTGAAAACCACTGAAAAGGGAGTGACTTGTCCATCGGGCAGGATGACGATTTGCGGTTTGGCCTCCTCCGACGAGGGTGTCACGTCAGGCCTGGCCGGTGCGTCCCAATCGCCGCGTAACGGCAAATTGTCATTGTTTGCTATTTCCTGCCACTGCCATTCACCGGTGCGATCCTTTTTCGGTGCATAGAAAAGCCAGCCGTCAGTAGTGAGCTGAAGGCCGACAGTATGTTTTTCCAGTAGCGCCACGTCTGACATGTATTTTGCTGTCTGTCTGAGGACATCGATCTGCCGCAGTAGCTTTCCGGTAGCGCTCAGCCTGTCACTTTGCATAGCGACAACGCCGGCTGCCGCCAGGGCGATGATGACCATAACCAGCATCACCTCCAGCAGTGTGAATCCTTTCTGATGGGCCATTTTTAGCGTGACTTTTTATCGTTGTCCCAGTTGTGGATATCATCCTCGGTGCCGGTTTCAGCATCAGGACCTGTGGACATGATATCGATCGCGCCATGCTCACCCGGGCTAATCAGGATGTAGTCATTCCCCCACGGATCGGCGGGCAGACGGCGGATATAACCATCCGGGTTGTAGTTTTCAGCCCGGGGAGCTTGCGCTGGGGCGGTAATAAGCGCCTCCAGGCCCTGTTCTGTTGTGGGATAATGATGATTATCCAGCTTGTACATATCCAGCGCATTTTCGAGAGCAATAATATCGCTGGCGGCTTTTTGCCGGTCTGCCCGATCCTTATTGCCCATTAAGTTAGGCACCACCAGGCTGGCCAGAACCCCCATAATCACGATGACGACCATCAATTCCATAAGCGTGAAACCACGCTGCCTTTCCTTCTTCTGCGCTTCCATAATTTTTCCTTAATTCATCAATGAGTTGAGTTGTAATATGGGCTGCATGATCGAGACAACGATAAACAAAACGATCGCTGCCATGACAACAATCAGCGCCGGTTCAAAAATTGCCAGGGTCAGCGAAATGCGGTTTTGCAGCTGCACCTCCTGGTTATTTGTCGCACGTTGCATGAGTTCCCCGAGCTGACCGCTTTTTTCTCCGGAAGCAATCATGTAAATCATCATGGGGGGAAATATTTGCGTCTGCTTCAGGGACTGGCTGATGCTATTTCCCTGGCGCACACTTTCTGCTGCGTCGCTGAGCCGCCGGCCTATCTCCCGGTTGCCCACACCTTCTGCTGAGAGCGACATCCCTTCCAGGAGTGGAATACCGCTGCGATTGAGAATACTCAGGGCGCGCAGATAACGGGCGCTATTGATCGCGCAGACCAGCGGGGAGGTAATGCGAAACGCGATGAGCCAGCGATGAAAATGATCCCGGTTTTTCCCGCGCTTCAGCCAGAAAGAGAATAGCGTTCCACCACAGATCAGCGTCAGTGAGATCCAGGGACCGTATGTCGACAGAAAGTGACTAATAGCCAGTAACGTTCGGGTGGAAAGCGGTAGCTCATGCTTAAGATGAGTGAACTGCGCGGCGACCTTCGGTACCACCGTGGTAAGCAAAATGATAACCACCAGAATGGCGACCGTGGTGAGCAGGGCAGGGTAAATCAACGCCTGTGTGAGTTTGCTGCGCATTTGCTGACGTGCTTCATTATATTCGGCCAGCCTTTCAAGAACGGTGCCCAGCTGGCCGACCGTCTCTCCCGCTTTTACCAGGGTGCAAAAGACCGTATCAAACAGACGAGGGTGGGCTTGCATGGCCACCGAGAGGGGCTGCCCTTCCAGAACGGCGAGGTGCAGAGAAGTGATGACGTCAGCCAGTTTTTTATTTTCTTTTTGCTGTTGGACAACGGCGAGCGCTTCATCCAGCGGCAGCGCCGCGGCGATCAGCGTCGCCAGCTGACGCGTAAAAAGCGTTAATTCGCTGTGGCTGATTCGTGTCGAAAAAGCCCTGAGGGCAACCTTGGGTCGCTGCCGTTTTAGCGTTTGCGGTAATAACCCCTGGCTACGCAACTGCGCGACCGTCTCTCTTTCACTCGCGGCCTCACTCAGCCCCGTATGGCGGTTTCCCCGCGCGTCCGTCGCCGTCCAGTGAAATTTCATTGGCGCCCATCCGCTGGAGTCTGACCTTCAGAGGTCACCCGCAGAATTTCTTCAAGTGAGGTCATCCCTTCTGCCGCTACGCGAAGACCGTTTGCCAGCAAGCTGAGGTGATGACGACGCTGGATCTGTTCAAGCTCCCTTTCATGACGCTCATTGTGAATAGCTTCACGCAATTCTGGTGTCGCGAGTAACAGTTCATGGATCGCCATACGCCCCTGATAGCCGCTTTGTCTGCAAGCGGGGCAGCCTTTTGCTTGCCAGAGTTGGGATGCATTTATCCCGTGGGCTTGCAGAAGCTGTAGTTCCTGAGGCCGCACGGCGTGAGCCGTTTTACAGTGGGGGCATAGCCGTCTGACCAGACGTTGGGCAATCACCCCAACGAGCGAGGAAGAGAGAAGGAACGGCTCAACGCCCATATCCCGTAATCGCGTTACGGCACCGCACGCGCTATTGGTGTGGAGAGTGGAAAGCACCAGATGCCCGGTCAACGAAGCCTGAACCGCAATTTGAGCGGTTTCGTTATCGCGAATTTCTCCTACCATGACGACATCAGGATCCTGACGTAAAATAGCGCGTAGTCCGCGGGAAAATGACATATCTACGCGGCTATTAACCTGGGTTTGTCCGATACCTTCCAGTTCGTATTCAATTGGGTCCTCTACCGTAAGCACATTGCGTTCTGGGCTATTTAGCGCGGAGAGAATGGCGTAGAGCGTGGTGCTTTTCCCGGAGCCCGTTGGCCCCGTGACCAGAATAATGCCGTGGGGAAGGGCAAGCAGATTCTTCAGACTGTGTGTGTCTGCCGCTGACATATCCAGTTTATCGATGGATAAGCGCAGACTACTTTTATCCAACAGACGTAGAACAACACGTTCGCCATGCTGCGATGGAAGCGTCGACACACGAACATCCACATTTCGCTGACCAATTTTTAAGGTAATGCGTCCATCCTGCGGCAGCCTTTTTTCGGCAATATCCAGTTTGGCCATGATTTTGATACGTGAGATGAGTAAGGCCGCCAGTTTTTTATTCGGCTGAACCACCGGGCGCAAGATGCCATCAACCCGGAAGCGGATACTCATCGCTTTTTCAAACACTTCAATATGAATATCTGAGGCGTGTTCTTTAATTGCTTCGCTGAGCACGGCATTAATAAGCCTGATAACCGGCGCGTCCGACTGCTCGTTCAGCAGATCTTCATTCGTTGGGATCTCGTCAGATAGCGTACTAAGATCGTCCGAATTATTAATATCTTCGGCAATTAACTGGGCTGACCCGCTGTTCTGTTGGTAAATAAGCTCCAGCTTTTCGGCAAACTGCTGCGGGGGGAGCTGGGTAAAACAGGTGCACTCTGGCGCAACGGATGCGAACTCGAGCAGATGCTCAAGTGTGGCATCTGTCGAGTAGAAGAGAGTCTCTCCTTGTAAGGCAATGCCATAGCGCTGCGCTTTTTTCCATGCGTGCTGACTCATTCCGTTCGACCTTCCCTGAACGGATTTTTAGCGTCCGGTGTCGCCGGTGCATTATTAAAAGCCCGATCTTCAAGCTCTTTGATGTTGTCGACGTTAATCAGTGTTCCACTTTGCTTTTCACGTCTCTCTTTTTGCAGATCTTTGAAATTGGTGTATTTTTCACGTGAGAGTGAACGATAGACCTCATCGTCTCTGATAATGGTCGGGCGGATAAAGACCATCAGGTTACGTTTGCTTTTCTCATTGGATGTGTAGCGGAAAAGCTGTCCCACCAGGGGGATATCGCCCAGCAGGGGAACTTTTGAAACTTCTTGCTTACTGGCGTCATCCATCAAACCGCCAAGCACAACGGTTTCGCCACTTTTCACCAGGACGGCATTCTGTATTGTTCGGGTATTGAAGGTTGGGCCGAGCGAGGAAGAGCTTGTCGATGTGTCGACGCTGGAAACCTCTTGCTCGATCTCCATCAGAACAGAATCACCCTCATTAATTTGCGGGGTGACTTTTAACTTGGTCCCCACCGTCTTACGCTCGACGGTATTGTAAATATTATCGCCGGAGGTCGTCTGGGAACCGGAAAGTACGGGCACATCCTGCCCGACGTTGAAGGCTGCTTCTTTATTATCAAGCGTAACGATGCTGGGCGTAGACAGGATGTCGTTTTTGTTGTCGGTATTGAGTGCTGTAAGGAGCACCCCCCAGTCGCCGTTGAAAAAACCTGCCGCAAGGCCGTTATAATTACTGAAGAGATTGTAAGCTGGATTATCGCTGGTGATCCCGCCTTTGGCTTTGAATTCACCGATGCCCTGCGCGGCGTTGAAAATAGGCAAGCCGGTTTTGGTAAATTGTTGTCCACCAACGTTTTTTTCAGCCCATTGCACACCCAGATTCATGCCTTTACCGTCCTGTACTTCAACGATAATCGCTTCCACCAGAACCTGTGCACGGCGAATATCCAGCTTAGCGATAACCTCATCAAGTTGCTGGAGAATGCCCTGATCGGCGGTCACAACCAGTGAGTTGGTTTGTTCATCTGCAGTAATAGAGATATCGCGGCTGCTGCTGGTTGCCGTATTGGTTGTGCCACTTTTGCCATCTTTCAGTTTTTGTGTGACACCGGTTAAAACGTCAACAAGCTTATCCGCTTTGGCATATTTCAGGTACCATACCCGCGTGTTTCCTTGCCCTTGCTCCTGGGTATCAAGACGTTTTACTAACTCAGTAATTCTTGCGCGGGCACGTTCTGAGCCTCTGATAATCAGCGCATTGCTTCTTTTATCGGCAACGATGTGCGTCTGGAGTGTCGCAGGTTGTGCCTCTTTTGCGTTCTCACGCGACAGCGTGTTAAGGACATCGGCAAGATCGACAGCGGAAGCATATTTCAGCGGGATAATTTGCTCTTGCTCGTCACCCATGACATCTACGCGTTTAATGACTTCCAGCATGCGATTGACGGTTGATGCTTTGCCGGTAATGACGAGTGCATTAGAGGGCTCATAATGCGAGACGTTACCGACATTACCGCCATCGAGCATTTGACGAAGCAGAGGAGACAGCGATCGCGCTGGAACATTTTCCAGAGAAACAATACGAGTCACCAGTTCATCACCCTTACCGGGCTGAATGCTACTGGTGAGCTTTCCTGGAAGATTTTTCACGGTTTCTGAACGCACGACTTTCAGCAGGCCATTATCAAGAGTAATAAGTGAAAAGCCATAAAGATCGAGCACGCTGAGGAAAAATTGATAGTATTCCTCTTTATTAAAGGTATCTACGCTTCTGACGGAAATGGATGCTTTAACATCGGGATCAATCAGAATCGTTTTCCCCATGTTTTGTCCCACGATGTTGACAAACGTTTGAATGTCCGCACCGTTAAAATTCGCCGTGTAATCAGCTGAATATCCGGGCTTAGCGGTGGCGATGAGCAAAAAAAACAGCGAAAGCGCTTTCAGTCGCTGGCTTGCGGAGGTTCCATCCATTTATTTATCCTGACCGTCCTGGAATTGTTGAACGGCAACATTAATTAGTTTTGGTGATGCATTTCGCAAGAGGGTAATCTGAGCCGTCTGCAGATGTCTAAGTGCCTCCTGCGCCTGGGTTATATTCACCTGTTGCGTTAAAGACATATTGTTAAGCTGAATAGCAATGTCACCAGGTGCAATGGCTGTCCGTGAAAATAATTCTGTATTACCGCGAGGTAAAAGGCGCAATCCTCGCAAGACATTTTTATCAACGACAGGAATCGCTTCAATAAAATCTGACAATGTGACATCTGTTGGTGCCGGCTGCTCGTTCACTTTTTCTGGCGTTGAGGCAGGTGGCGTCAGTTCGGTAAGCAGCGTAAGCTGCGCGGTGTTTCCGCCTGAGGAGAAAAACACCTGGTTCTTAGTGATATCAATGATGCGCGTGCTGTTGGATGATTTAAGCACATCATCAATAGAATAGACATTCTGTTCCCCCCCTTCCTGCAGAATGGCCCGGGACGATAATTTATCCGAACTATGAATAATACCGCTTAAATGGATATGGGACAGAGTATCTACGTTGCCACTCACTAATGGGGGCGCGTCAATGCGATTATTGACTGACGATGATAAATTCCATTTATATTTTTCATTAAAATTATTCAATGGCGTGATGATATCCTCATTAATCAGCGACGCTTTGTTATTACCCCACTGTATATATGCTGAGTAAATGAAGATAAAGATACCCATAGCACTAGTCAATATAATCATAAGGCTCAGGGTGCGATACGATAACGCATTTTTCACTAAGGGAGAGATGGTTGCCATGAAATCACTTTTAAGAATGACTAAGAGTGAACGTGTTTCTTGTTTGAGTCCGTCATAATATAATCAGTTATTGGCACGCAGCAAGTCATATGCAATATATATCCCTGTTTTAGGAATAGAATAATTTTCGAGGTAATGCGGCTATTCATGGATGAGCTAAATACTTTTTATACTACGCGGCATTGTCTGATTCGGGACAGCATGTTTTCCACGTTAATTCAGGAACAATGGCTAATATTACAGGGCGGTAAAGGGTCAGGAAAAAGTGTGCTTGCGCAAGGGGTGATTAGCGCGTGGCCTTATCGCGCGCTCACCATCAGCCCTTTGAACCGAAAAGGTTACCTGTGGGAGTGGGTGATTATTGCGGATTCGCAGACGGATAACAGTCTGGCGGGAAAAATATTCCCTGTTGAGAAGCTCTGGGAGGAACTGTACAGCGCGGGGACCGTGATACACGGCAGTATGCCGCTGTTTGTCCTGGAAGATGGACACCGAATCTCCAGGGGGCTTGTTTCAACGATTCTGGCGTTTATGACCATGATGCCGCAAGCCCGATTGCTACTTACAGGGATATTCAACCGTCGTCAGCAGCGCGAGTTACGGGTATTACAGCCGGTATGGTTTGAGATACCCGCGCCGGACAGTAAAGATTACCGCAAGGTGATCTCCTCTCATGCAGGCATTGGCCCTGAGACAACCAACACTCTTCCGGAACAATTTATCAGACGATGCATGAGACGTTGCGATGGCAATCTTCATCTTGCCGCGCGACTGGGAGGGGTTATTCGTCGTAATAAGATGGAGGGGGAGGAACATGCCGCCTCTATTATTGACGCTCCTCTTCAGCGTGAGGCGTTGCGTTACCTGCCCGCACCTGGCCGTCAGGGCGTAACCTGGTTGCTGCTGTTGGTGTTAACGGTGTTATGTGGTGGAGGAGGCGCATACTTCGCCAGGCCTCTTTCCCGCTGGCTGCCACCGCTCACAACGTTGCTTCCTGTAGAATTCTCAAGACCTGTCTCAACACATGCGCGACTGATGGCAGAGACGATGTCTACCAATGAATCGCTCAGTTTACTGTTTAGCGTCTGGGGGTATGAGGTAGACAAAGGAGAAGCCTGGTGCGATCAGGCATACCGGGGCGGGATGGCCTGCCTTTCCGGCACCGAAACGCTTGAAACACTGTTGTCTGACGGACTTCCCTGGGTCGCCACCCTGAAAGCAGGTAGCGCCAGTTTCCCTGTCGTCGTGATCGGGGGAGGAGAGAACACGCTTACCGTGCTGTCAGGAAATCAAACATGGATCCTTGATAAGGCATGGTTCAGCCATGTCTGGACAGGGAATGTGACGCGAATGTGGAAGCCATCGCCCGACGGCAACGCAAGCATAACAAAGAAGAGTAGCACCGATGACATTGTCTGGCTTGATACGATGCTGAGCCGCGTGCTGAATGTCGAGGCGGAAGGGACGGGAGAATGGAGTTCGCTGCTAACTGAGAAGGTCCGCCAGTTTCAGGCGCAAAATAAGATTAAAGTCGATGGTGTGATGGGACAGTTGTCACTTATCAGGCTATGGCAAGCCCTGGGTGAAAGTCCAACGTTGATTCAGGAAAGAGGGACGATATGAGCGAGCAAATGGAAACCTCTTTGCAGCCCAAAGTACGCTTTGTCCGGCCAGATATGCCGCGCCCGCTTTGGGCGGGGATATGCATCGCATTGTCCTGGCTTTTATATAGTGTTGGTTGCGCGGTCGTCGGGTATTACCTGTACCGCGGGATTGCTCTGCACGTGTCTTCATCACCAGAGCCTCAGCATTATCGGCTTTCTGAGGAGCACTATATCTATAAGAAGCGTCCCTTGCCGGTGCCGGTGGAAGAGACGGATGTTAGTGTGTCGGAGGAAAGCGACGCTGAGCATCCGGTTGCTGCCGGAGAAAAGGGCGATCTTGAAGCGCGTGTTAAGCAGGCGATAGCAGATATTGACCAGTAGTGTACGTGTCTTGCAAAAGGTTGGTTATTATCGACACAGTCGACTTGCATTAAGCCTGTAAATACGTATAATGCGCGGGCTTGTCGTAATTGACGGCTGGTTCGATATGAACCTGGGTAGCGCATTTTGTTACTCAACAATGCTCCCAATTGGGGAGCTACGTAAGAACGGTTACACTCTCCCATCAATCGTAATGGGTTTGAGGAGTAATCATTTTCGTTTATAAAATAATTGGAGCTCTGGTCTCATGCAGAACCAAAGAATCCGTATCCGCCTTAAAGCGTTTGATCATCGTCTGATCGATCAATCAACCGCGGAAATCGTCGAGACTGCTAAGCGCACTGGTGCGCAAGTCCGTGGTCCGATCCCGCTGCCGACCCGCAAAGAGCGCTTTACCGTTCTGATCTCTCCGCACGTTAACAAAGACGCGCGTGATCAGTACGAAATCCGCACTCACAAGCGTCTGGTTGACATCGTTGAGCCAACTGAGAAAACCGTTGATGCTCTGATGCGTCTGGATCTGGCTGCCGGTGTAGACGTGCAGATCAGCCTGGGTTAATCAGGTCATCGAGCGATTGAGAGGTTGAAACAATGATTGGTTTAGTCGGTAAAAAAGTGGGTATGACCCGCATCTTCACTGAAGATGGCGTTTCTATCCCAGTAACCGTAATCGAAGTTGAAGCAAACCGCGTTACTCAGGTTAAAGATCTGGCTAACGATGGCTACCGCGCTATTCAGGTTACCACTGGTGCTAAAAAAGCTAACCGTGTAACCAAACCAGAAGCGGGTCACTTCGCTAAAGCTGGCGTAGAAGCTGGCCGTGGTCTGTGGGAATTCCGTCTTGCTGAAGGCGAAGAGTTCACCGTAGGTCAGGACATTAGCGTTGAGCTGTTTGCTGACGTTAAAAAAGTTGACGTAACCGGTACCTCTAAAGGTAAAGGTTTTGCTGGTACCGTTAAGCGCTGGAACTTCCGTACCCAGGACGCTACCCACGGTAACTCCTTGTCTCACCGCGTTCCGGGTTCTATCGGTCAGAACCAGACTCCGGGCAAAGTGTTCAAAGGCAAGAAAATGGCAGGTCAGCTGGGTAACGAACGTGTAACCGTTCAGAGCCTGGACGTAGTACGTGTTGACGCTGAGCGCAACCTGCTGCTGGTTAAAGGTGCGGTCCCGGGTGCAACCGGTAGCGACCTGATCGTTAAACCAGCTGTGAAGGCGTAAGGGGATAGCAATGGAATTAGTATTGAAAGACGCGCAGAGCGCGCTGACTGTTTCCGAAACTACCTTCGGTCGTGATTTCAACGAAGCGCTGGTTCACCAGGTTGTTGTTGCTTATGCAGCTGGTGCTCGTCAGGGTACTCGTGCTCAGAAGACTCGTGCTGAAGTAACTGGTTCTGGCAAAAAGCCATGGCGCCAGAAAGGTACCGGCCGTGCGCGTTCAGGTTCTATCAAGAGCCCGATCTGGCGTTCAGGTGGCGTGACCTTCGCTGCGCGTCCACAGGACCACAGTCAAAAAGTTAACAAAAAGATGTACCGCGGCGCGCTGAAAAGCATCCTGTCCGAACTGGTACGTCAGGATCGTCTGATCGTTGTCGAGAAGTTCTCTGTAGAAGCGCCTAAAACTAAGCTGCTGGCTCAGAAACTGAAAGACATGGCTCTGGAAGATGTGCTGATCATCACCGGTGAGCTGGACGAGAACCTGTTCCTGGCCGCACGTAACCTGCACAAGGTTGACGTACGCGATGCGACTGGTATCGACCCGGTTAGCCTGATCGCCTTCGACAAAGTCGTAATGACTGCTGATGCTGTTAAGCAAGTTGAGGAGATGCTGGCATGATTCGTGAAGAACGTCTGCTGAAGGTGCTTCGCGCACCGCACGTTTCTGAAAAAGCGTCTACTGCGATGGAAAAAACAAACACCATCGTTCTCAAAGTTGCTAAAGACGCGACCAAAGCAGAGATCAAAGCTGCTGTGCAGAAACTGTTTGAAGTCGAAGTCGAAGTCGTTAACACCCTGGTTGTTAAAGGGAAAGTTAAACGTCACGGACAGCGTATCGGTCGTCGTAGCGACTGGAAAAAAGCTTACGTCACCCTGAAAGAAGGCCAGAACCTGGACTTCGTTGGCGGCGCTGAGTAAGTCGGAGGAGTAATACAATGGCAGTTGTTAAATGTAAACCGACATCTCCGGGTCGTCGCCACGTAGTTAAAGTGGTTAACCCTGAGCTGCACAAGGGCAAACCTTTTGCTCCGTTGCTGGAAAAAAACAGCAAATCCGGTGGTCGTAACAACAATGGCCGTATCACCACTCGTCACATCGGTGGTGGCCACAAGCAGGCTTATCGTATTGTTGACTTCAAACGCAACAAAGACGGTATCCCAGCAGTTGTTGAACGTCTTGAGTACGATCCGAACCGTTCCGCGAACATCGCGCTGGTTCTGTACAAAGATGGCGAACGCCGTTACATCCTGGCCCCTAAAGGCCTGAAAGCTGGCGACCAGATTCAGTCTGGCGTTGATGCTGCAATCAAAGCAGGTAACACCCTGCCGATGCGCAATATCCCGGTTGGTTCTACCGTTCATAACGTAGAAATGAAACCAGGTAAAGGCGGTCAGCTGGCACGTTCCGCAGGTACTTACGTTCAGATCGTTGCGCGCGATGGTGCTTATGTCACCCTGCGTCTGCGTTCTGGTGAAATGCGTAAAGTCGAAGCAGACTGCCGCGCTACTCTGGGCGAAGTTGGCAATGCTGAGCATATGCTGCGCGTTCTGGGTAAAGCAGGTGCTGCACGCTGGCGTGGTGTTCGTCCTACCGTTCGCGGTACTGCGATGAACCCAGTCGACCACCCACATGGTGGTGGTGAAGGTCGTAACTTTGGTAAGCACCCGGTAACTCCGTGGGGCGTTCAGACCAAAGGTAAGAAGACCCGCAGCAACAAGCGTACTGATAAATTTATCGTACGTCGCCGTAGCAAATAATTTTAGAGGATAAGCCATGCCACGTTCTCTCAAGAAAGGTCCTTTTATTGACCTGCACTTGCTGAAGAAGGTAGAGAAAGCGGTGGAAAGCGGAGACAAGAAGCCCCTGCGCACTTGGTCCCGTCGTTCAACGATCTTTCCTAACATGATCGGTTTGACCATCGCTGTCCATAATGGTCGTCAGCACGTTCCAGTCTTTGTTACCGACGAAATGGTTGGTCACAAACTGGGTGAATTCGCACCGACTCGTACTTATCGCGGCCACGCTGCTGATAAAAAAGCGAAGAAGAAATAAGGTAGGAGGAAGAGATGGAAACTTTAGCTCAACATCGCCATGCTCGTTCTTCTGCACAGAAGGTTCGCCTTGTTGCTGACCTGATTCGCGGTAAGAAAGTGTCGCAGGCCCTGGACATCCTGACCTATACCAACAAGAAAGCTGCGGTATTGGTCAAGAAAGTACTGGAATCTGCCATTGCTAACGCTGAACACAACGATGGCGCTGACATCGACGATCTGAAAGTCGCGAAAATTTTCGTAGATGAAGGCCCAAGCATGAAGCGCATTATGCCGCGTGCGAAAGGTCGTGCAGATCGCATCCTGAAGCGCACCAGCCACATTACTGTGGTTGTGTCCGATCGCTGAGACTCTGGAGACTAGCAATGGGTCAGAAAGTACATCCTAATGGTATTCGCCTGGGTATTGTAAAACCATGGAACTCTACCTGGTTTGCGAACACCAAAGAATTCGCTGACAACCTGGACAGCGATTTTAAAGTACGTCAGTACCTGACTAAGGAACTGGCTAAAGCGTCTGTATCTCGTATCGTTATCGAGCGTCCAGCTAAGAGCATCCGTGTGACTATTCACACTGCTCGTCCTGGCATCGTTATCGGTAAGAAAGGCGAAGACGTAGAAAAACTGCGCAAGGTCGTAGCGGATATCGCTGGCGTTCCTGCACAGATCAATATCGCTGAAGTTCGTAAGCCTGAACTGGACGCTAAATTGGTTGCTGACAGCATCACTTCTCAGCTGGAACGTCGTGTTATGTTCCGTCGTGCTATGAAGCGTGCTGTACAGAACGCAATGCGTCTGGGCGCTAAGGGTATCAAAGTTGAAGTTAGCGGCCGTCTGGGCGGCGCGGAAATCGCACGTACCGAATGGTACCGTGAAGGTCGCGTACCGCTGCACACTCTGCGTGCTGACATCGACTACAACACCTCTGAAGCGCACACCACTTACGGTGTAATCGGCGTTAAGGTATGGATCTTCAAAGGTGAGATCCTGGGTGGTATGGCTGCTGTTGAACAACCGGAAAAACCGGCTGCTCAACCTAAAAAGCAGCAGCGTAAAGGCCGTAAATAAGGAGCGTCGCTGATGTTACAACCAAAGCGTACAAAATTCCGTAAAGTGCACAAAGGCCGCAACCGTGGTCTGGCGCAGGGTACGGATGTTAGCTTCGGCACTTTCGGTCTGAAAGCTGTTGGCCGTGGTCGTCTGACTGCACGTCAGATCGAAGCAGCACGTCGTGCAATGACCCGTGCAGTTAAGCGTCAAGGTAAGATCTGGATCCGTGTATTCCCGGACAAACCGATCACCGAGAAGCCGCTGGAAGTTCGTATGGGTAAAGGTAAAGGTAACGTGGAGTACTGGGTTGCCTTGATCCAACCGGGCAAAGTCCTTTATGAAATGGACGGTGTTCCGGAAGAGCTGGCCCGTGAAGCCTTCGGCCTGGCAGCAGCGAAACTGCCTATCAAAACCACCTTTGTAACTAAGACGGTGATGTAATGAAAGCAAAAGAGCTGCGTGAAAAAAGCGTTGAAGAGCTGAACGCTGAGCTGCTGAACCTGCTGCGTGAGCAGTTCAACCTGCGTATGCAGGCTGCAAGTGGCCAGCTGCAACAGACTCACCTGCTGAAGCAAGTGCGTCGCAATGTTGCACGCGTTAAGACTTTACTGACTCAGAAGGCGGGTGCGTAATGACCGATAAAATCCGTACTCTGCAAGGTCGTGTTGTTAGCGACAAAATGGAGAAATCCATTGTTGTAGCTATCGAACGTATTGTGAAACACCCGATCTACGGTAAATTCATCAAGCGTACGACCAAACTGCACGTACATGACGAGAACAACGAATGTGGTATCGGCGACAAGGTTGAAATCCGTGAATGCCGTCCACTGTCCAAGACTAAGTCCTGGACGCTGGTTCGCGTTGTAGAGAAAGCGGTTCTGTAATACAGTACGCATTCTCAATACGAATAAACGGCTCAGCGATGAGCCGTTTATTTTTTCTACCCATATTGCAGAAGCGGTGTTATAATGCCGCGCCCTCGATATGGGGCTTTTTAACGGCTCTGATTTTAGAGTCTCAGGTAGTAGTTGACATTAGCGGAGCACTAAAATGATCCAAGAACAGACTATGCTGAACGTCGCCGACAACTCCGGTGCACGTCGCGTAATGTGTATCAAGGTTCTGGGTGGCTCGCACCGTCGCTACGCAGGCGTAGGCGACATCATCAAGATCACCATCAAAGAAGCAATTCCACGTGGTAAGGTCAAAAAAGGTGATGTGCTGAAAGCGGTAGTGGTGCGCACCAAGAAGGGTGTTCGTCGCCCTGACGGTTCTGTCATTCGCTTCGATGGTAATGCATGCGTTATTTTGAACAATAACAGCGAGCAGCCTATCGGCACGCGTATCTTTGGGCCGGTAACTCGTGAACTTCGTACTGAGAAGTTCATGAAAATTATCTCTCTGGCACCAGAAGTACTCTAAGGAGCGAATCATGGCAGCGAAAATCCGTCGTGATGACGAAGTTATCGTGTTAACCGGTAAAGATAAAGGTAAACGCGGTAAAGTAAAAAATGTTCTGTCTTCCGGCAAACTCGTCGTTGAAGGTATCAACCTGGTTAAGAAACATCAGAAGCCGGTTCCGGCCCTGAACCAACCAGGTGGCATCGTTGAAAAAGAAGCTGCTATTCAGGTTTCTAACGTTGCAATCTTCAATGCGGCTACCGGCAAGGCTGACCGTGTAGGCTTTAGATTCGAAGACGGCAAAAAAGTCCGTTTCTTCAAGTCTAACAGCGAAACTATCAAGTAATTTGGAGTAGTACGATGGCGAAACTGCATGATTACTACAAAGACGAAGTAGTTAACAAACTCATGACTGAGTTTAACTACAATTCTGTCATGCAAGTCCCTCGGGTCGAGAAGATCACCCTGAACATGGGTGTTGGTGAAGCGATCGCTGACAAGAAACTGCTGGATAACGCAGCAGCTGACCTGACAGCAATCTCCGGTCAAAAACCGCTGATCACCAAAGCACGCAAATCTGTTGCAGGCTTCAAAATCCGTCAGGGCTATCCGATCGGCTGTAAAGTAACTCTGCGTGGCGAACGCATGTGGGAGTTCTTTGAGCGCCTGATCACTATTGCTGTTCCACGTATCCGTGACTTCCGTGGCTTGTCCGCTAAGTCTTTCGACGGTCGTGGTAACTACAGCATGGGTGTCCGTGAGCAGATCATCTTCCCAGAAATCGACTACGATAAAGTCGACCGCGTGCGTGGTTTGGATATTACCATTACCACTACTGCGAAATCTGACGAAGAAGGCCGTGCTCTGCTGGCTGCCTTTGACTTCCCGTTCCGCAAGTAAGGTAGGGTTACTGAATGGCTAAGCAATCAATGAAAGCACGCGAAGTAAAGCGCGTAGCTTTAGCTGATAAATTCTTCGCTAAACGCGCTGAACTGAAAGCGATCATTTCTGATGTGAACGCTTCCGACGAAGATCGTTGGAATGCGGTTCTCAAGCTGCAGTCTCTGCCGCGTGATTCCAGCCCGTCTCGTCAGCGTAACCGCTGTCGTCAAACAGGTCGTCCACATGGTTATGTGGGCAAGTTTGGGTTGAGCCGTATCAAACTGCGTGAAGCCGCCATGCGCGGTGAAGTGCCAGGCTTGAAAAAGGCTAGCTGGTAATTACCAATTGAATCACGGGAGTAAAGACAGATGAGCATGCAAGATCCGATCGCGGATATGCTGACCCGTATCCGTAACGGTCAGGCCGCGAACAAAGTTGCGGTCACCATGCCTTCCGCCAAGCTGAAAGTGGCAATTGCCAACGTGCTGAAGGAAGAAGGTTTTATCGAAGATTTTAAAGTTGAAGGCGACACCAAGCCGGAACTGGAACTTACTCTCAAGTATTTCCAGGGTAAAGCTGTTGTAGAAAGCATTCAGCGTGTCAGCCGCCCAGGCCTGCGCATCTATAAGAAAAAAGATGAGCTGCCAAAAGTTATGGCTGGTCTTGGTATCGCAGTTGTTTCTACCTCTAAAGGTGTTATGACTGATCGTGCAGCGCGCCAGGCTGGTCTTGGTGGCGAAATTATCTGCTACGTAGCCTAATCGGAGGAAAGAATGTCTCGTGTTGCTAAAGCACCGGTCGTCATTCCTGCCGGCGTTGATGTTAAAATCGACGGTCAGGTTATTACGATCAAAGGTAAAAACGGCGAGCTGACTCGTACCCTCAACAAAGCTGTTGAAGTTAAACATGCAGATAACGCTCTGACCTTCGGTCCACGTGATGGTTTCGTGGATGGATGGGCTCAGGCTGGTACCGCGCGTGCCCTGCTGAACTCAATGGTTGTTGGTGTTACCGAAGGCTTCACTAAAAAGCTTCAGCTGGTTGGTGTAGGTTATCGTGCAGCGATCAAAGGGAATGCAGTAGGCCTGTCTCTGGGCTTCTCACACCCTGTTGAGCATCCGCTGCCGGCCGGTATCACTGCAGAATGTCCGACTCAAACTGAAATCGTGCTGAAAGGCGCTGATAAACAGCTGATCGGTCAGGTTGCAGCAGATCTGCGCGCCTACCGTCGTCCTGAGCCTTACAAAGGCAAGGGTGTTCGTTACGCCGACGAAGTCGTGCGTACCAAAGAGGCTAAGAAGAAGTAAGGTAACACTATGGATAAGAAATCTGCTCGTATCCGTCGTGCGACCCGCGCACGCCGCAAGCTCAAAGAGCTGGGTGCAACTCGCCTGGTGGTACATCGTACCCCGCGTCATATTTACGCACAGGTAATTGCACCGAACGGTTCTGAAGTTCTGGTAGCTGCTTCTACTGTAGAAAAAGCTATCTCAGAACAATTGAAGTACACCGGTAACAAAGACGCCGCTGCAGCTGTAGGTAAAGCTGTTGCTGAACGCGCTCTGGAAAAAGGCATCAGCAATGTTTCCTTTGACCGTTCCGGGTTCCAATATCATGGTCGTGTCCAGGCACTGGCAGATGCTGCCCGTGAAGCTGGCCTTCAGTTCTAAGGTAGAGGTGTAAGATGGCTCACATCGAAAAACAGGCTGGCGAACTGCAGGAAAAGCTGATCGCGGTAAACCGCGTATCTAAAACCGTTAAAGGTGGTCGTATTTTCTCCTTCACAGCTCTGACTGTAGTAGGCGATGGTAACGGTCGCGTTGGTTTTGGTTACGGTAAAGCGCGTGAAGTTCCAGCAGCGATCCAGAAAGCGATGGAAAAAGCCCGTCGCAATATGATTAACGTCGCGCTGAACAACGGCACCCTGCAACACCCTGTTAAAGGTGTTCACACGGGTTCTCGTGTATTCATGCAGCCAGCTTCAGAAGGTACCGGTATCATCGCCGGTGGTGCAATGCGCGCCGTTCTGGAAGTTGCTGGGGTTCATAACGTTCTGGCCAAAGCATATGGTTCCACCAACCCGATTAACGTGGTTCGTGCAACTATTGATGGCCTGGAAAATATGAATTCTCCAGAAATGGTCGCTGCCAAGCGTGGTAAATCCGTTGAAGAAATTCTGGGGTAATTGACCATGGCAAAGACTATTAAAATCACTCAAACCCGCAGTGCAATCGGTCGTCTGCCGAAACACAAGGCAACGCTGCTTGGCCTGGGTCTGCGTCGTATTGGTCATACCGTTGAGCGCGAGGATACTCCTGCTGTTCGTGGTATGGTCAACGCGGTTTACTTCATGGTTAAAGTTGAGGAGTAAGAGATGCGTTTAAATACTCTGTCTCCGGCCGAAGGCTCTAAAAAGGCGGGTAAACGCCTGGGTCGTGGTATCGGTTCTGGCCTCGGCAAAACCGGTGGTCGTGGTCACAAAGGTCAGAACTCTCGTTCTGGCGGTGGCGTACGTCGCGGTTTCGAGGGTGGCCAGATGCCACTGTACCGTCGTCTGCCGAAGTTCGGCTTCACCTCTCGCAAAGCAGCGATCACAGCGGAAATCCGTCTGTCTGACCTGGCGAAAGTTGAAGGCGGCGTTGTAGACCTGAACACGCTGAAAGCAGCAAACATTATCGGTATTCAGATCGAGTTCGCGAAAGTGATCCTGTCTGGTGAAGTTTCTACTCCGGTAACTGTTCGTGGCCTGCGTGTTACTAAAGGTGCTCGTGCTGCTATCGAAGCTGCTGGCGGTAAAATTGAGGAATAAGTAGCAGATGGCTAAGCAACCGGGATTAGATTTTCAAAGTGCCAAAGGTGGATTTGGCGAGCTGAAACGCAGACTGCTGTTTGTTATCGGCGCGCTGATTGTGTTCCGTATTGGCTCTTTTATTCCGATCCCTGGTATCGATGCCGCTGTACTTGCCAAACTGCTTGAGCAACAGCGAGGCACCATCATTGAAATGTTCAACATGTTCTCTGGTGGTGCTCTCAGCCGTGCTTCTATCTTCGCTCTGGGTATCATGCCGTATATTTCGGCATCGATTATTATACAGCTGCTGACGGTCGTTCATCCGGCCCTGGCAGAATTGAAGAAAGAAGGGGAGTCTGGACGTCGTAAGATTAGTCAGTACACCCGTTACGGTACTCTGGTGCTGGCAATATTCCAGTCGATCGGTATTGCTACCGGTCTGCCGAATATGCCTGGTATGCAGGGCCTGGTATTAAACCCAGGCTTTGCATTCTATTTCACCGCTGTTGTTAGTCTGGTCACAGGGACGATGTTCCTGATGTGGCTCGGCGAACAGATTACTGAGCGTGGTATCGGTAACGGTATCTCAATCATTATCTTCGCCGGTATTGTTGCGGGTCTTCCGCCAGCCATCGCCCACACTATCGAGCAAGCGCGTCAAGGCGACCTGCACTTCCTCCTGTTGCTGTTGGTTGCAGTATTAGTATTTGCAGTGACGTTCTTTGTTGTCTTCGTTGAACGTGGTCAACGCCGCATTGTGGTGAACTACGCGAAACGTCAGCAAGGTCGTCGTGTCTATGCTGCACAGAGCACACATTTACCGCTGAAAGTGAATATGGCGGGGGTAATCCCGGCAATCTTCGCTTCCAGTATTATTCTGTTCCCGGCAACCATCGCGTCATGGTTCGGGGGCGGTACTGGTTGGAACTGGCTGACAACAATTTCGCTGTATTTGCAGCCTGGGCAACCACTTTATGTGTTACTCTATGCGTCTGCGATCATCTTCTTCTGTTTCTTCTACACGGCGTTGGTCTTCAACCCGCGTGAAACAGCAGATAACCTGAAGAAGTCCGGTGCATTTGTACCAGGAATTCGTCCGGGAGAGCAAACGGCGAAGTATATCGATAAAGTAATGACCCGCCTGACTTTGGTTGGTGCGCTTTATATTACTTTTATCTGCCTGATCCCGGAGTTCATGCGTGATGCAATGAAAGTACCGTTCTACTTCGGTGGGACCTCACTGCTTATCGTTGTTGTCGTGATTATGGACTTTATGGCTCAAGTGCAAACTCTGATGATGTCCAGTCAGTATGAGTCTGCATTGAAGAAGGCGAACCTGAAAGGCTACGGCCGCTAATTGGTCGCCTGAGAAGTTACGGAGAGTAAAAATGAAAGTTCGTGCTTCCGTCAAGAAATTATGCCGTAACTGCAAAATCGTTAAGCGTGATGGTGTCATCCGTGTGATTTGCAGTGCCGAGCCGAAGCATAAACAGCGCCAAGGCTGATTATTTCGCATATTTTTCTTGCAAAGTTGGGTTGAGCTGGCTAGATTAGCCAGCCAATCTTTTGTATGTCTGTACGTTTCCATTTGAGTATCCTGAAAACGGGCTTTTCAGCATGGTGCGTACATATTAAATAGTAGGAGTGCATAGTGGCCCGTATAGCAGGCATTAACATTCCTGATCAGAAACATGCTGTGATCGCATTAACTTCGATCTACGGCGTCGGCAAGACCCGTTCTAAAGCCATTCTGGCTGCAGCGGGTATCGCTGAAGATGTTAAGATCAGTGAGCTGTCTGAAGAACAAATCGACACGCTGCGTGACGAAGTTGCCAAATTTGTCGTTGAAGGTGATCTGCGCCGTGAAATCAGCATGAGCATCAAGCGCCTGATGGATCTTGGTTGCTATCGCGGTTTGCGTCATCGTCGTGGTCTGCCAGTGCGCGGTCAGCGTACTAAGACCAACGCACGTACCCGTAAGGGTCCGCGCAAACCGATCAAGAAATAATCGGGGTGATTGAATAATGGCAAAGGCACCAGTTCGTGCACGTAAACGTGTAAGAAAACAAGTCTCTGACGGCGTGGCTCATATCCATGCTTCTTTCAACAACACCATCGTTACTATTACTGATCGTCAGGGTAACGCTTTGGGTTGGGCAACAGCCGGTGGTTCCGGTTTCCGTGGTTCTCGCAAATCCACTCCGTTCGCAGCTCAGGTTGCAGCAGAGCGTTGCGCTGAAGCCGTAAAAGAATACGGCATCAAGAATCTGGAAGTTATGGTTAAAGGTCCGGGTCCGGGTCGTGAATCTACTGTTCGCGCTCTGAACGCCGCTGGTTTCCGCATCACGAATATTACTGATGTGACTCCGATCCCTCATAACGGTTGTCGTCCGCCGAAAAAACGTCGCGTATAACGCTCGTTTTTTAGGTTAGTTGGAGATAGAAAATGGCAAGATATTTGGGTCCTAAGCTCAAGCTGAGCCGTCGTGAGGGCACCGACTTATTCCTTAAGTCTGGCGTTCGCGCGATCGATACCAAGTGTAAAATTGAACAAGCTCCTGGCCAGCACGGTGCGCGTAAACCGCGTCTGTCTGACTATGGTGTGCAGTTGCGTGAAAAGCAAAAAGTTCGCCGTATCTACGGTGTGCTGGAGCGTCAGTTCCGTAACTACTATAAAGAAGCAGCACGTCTGAAAGGCAACACAGGTGAAAACCTGCTGGCTCTGCTGGAAGGTCGTCTGGACAACGTTGTTTACCGTATGGGCTTCGGCGCGACTCGTGCTGAATCACGCCAGTTGGTTAGCCACAAAGCAATCATGGTAAACGGTCGTGTTGTTAACATCGCTTCTTATCAGGTTAAAGCGAATGACGTTGTTAGCATTCGTGAGAAAGCGAAAAAGCAATCTCGCGTGAAGGCCGCTCTGGAGCTGGCTGAGCAGCGTGAAAAGCCAACCTGGCTGGAAGTTGATGCTGGCAAGATGGAAGGTACGTTCAAGCGTCAGCCGGAACGTTCTGATCTGTCTGCGGACATTAACGAACACCTGATCGTCGAGCTTTACTCCAAGTAAAGCTTAGTACCAAAGAGAGGACACAATGCAGGGTTCTGTGACAGAGTTTCTAAAACCGCGCCTGGTAGATATCGAGCAAGTGAGTTCGACGCACGCCAAGGTGACCCTTGAGCCTTTAGAGCGTGGCTTTGGCCATACTCTGGGTAACGCACTGCGCCGTATTCTGCTCTCATCGATGCCGGGTTGCGCGGTGACCGAGGTTGAGATTGATGGTGTACTTCATGAGTACAGCACCAAAGAAGGCGTTCAGGAAGATATCCTTGAAATCCTGCTCAACCTGAAAGGGCTGGCGGTGAGAGTTCAGGGTAAAGATGAAGTTATTCTTACTCTGAATAAATCTGGCATTGGCCCTGTGACTGCAGCCGACATCACCCACGACGGTGATGTTGAAATCGTCAAGCCGCAGCACGTGATCTGCCACCTGACCGATGAGAACGCAGCTATTAGCATGCGTATCAAAGTTCAGCGCGGTCGTGGTTATGTGCCGGCTTCTGCCCGAATTCATTCGGAAGAAGATGAGCGCCCAATCGGCCGTCTGCTGGTCGACGCATGCTACAGCCCTGTAGAGCGTATTGCCTACAATGTTGAAGCAGCGCGTGTAGAACAGCGTACCGACCTGGACAAGCTGGTCATCGAAATGGAAACCAACGGCACAATCGATCCTGAAGAGGCGATTCGTCGTGCGGCAACCATCCTGGCAGAACAACTGGAAGCTTTCGTTGACTTACGTGATGTTCGTCAGCCGGAAGTGAAAGAAGAGAAACCAGAATTCGATCCGATCCTGCTGCGCCCTGTTGACGATCTCGAATTGACTGTCCGCTCTGCTAACTGCCTCAAGGCAGAAGCTATCCACTATATCGGTGATCTGGTACAGCGTACCGAGGTTGAGTTGCTGAAAACGCCGAACCTGGGTAAAAAATCTCTTACCGAGATTAAAGACGTGCTGGCTTCACGTGGTTTGTCTCTGGGCATGCGCCTGGAAAACTGGCCACCAGCAAGCATTGCTGACGAGTAACCGGATCACAGGTTAAGGTTTTACTGAGAAGGATAAGGTCATGCGCCATCGTAAGAGTGGTCGTCAACTGAACCGCAACAGCAGCCATCGCCAGGCTATGTTCCGCAACATGGCAGGTTCACTGGTTCGTCATGAAATCATCAAGACGACCCTGCCTAAAGCGAAAGAGCTGCGTCGCGTAGTTGAGCCGCTGATTACTCTTGCCAAGACTGACAGCGTTGCTAATCGTCGTCTGGCATTCGCCCGCACTCGTGATAACGAGATCGTGGCAAAACTGTTTAACGAACTGGGCCCGCGTTTCGCGAGCCGTGCCGGTGGTTACACTCGCATTCTGAAGTGTGGTTTCCGTGCAGGCGACAACGCGCCGATGGCTTACATCGAGCTGGTTGATCGTTCAGAGAAAGCAGAAGCTGCTGCAGAGTAATCTGCAGTAACGTAAAAAAACCCGCCTCGGCGGGTTTTTTTATATCCGCAGTATCCCCACTTCTCTACAATGTCTGTATTAATTCTGTTCATCCCCTGGAGCTGACGATGTGGTTGCTTGACCAGTGGGCAGAACGCCATATTCGCGATGCCCAAAATAAAGGTGATTTCGACGATCTCCCCGGAAGCGGCGAACCTCTTGTGCTGGAAGATGATTCGCATATTGCGCCTGAACTGCGGGCCGGATACCGTTTACTAAAAAACGCAGGCTGTCTTCCTCCTGAGCTTGAGCAGCGCAGAGAGGCCGTTGAACTTATCGATTTGCTAAAAGGTATTCGCCGGGACGATCCACGACATACTGAACTTAGCCGCAGGCTTGCCCTTGTCGAGCTCAAGTTACGTCAGGCCGGGTTGAGTACTGAATTTCTGCATGGCGAATACAGTGAAAGATTGATGCAGAAAATAAACGAGGAGTAGCGATGTACCGTATCGGTGAACTTGCAAAGCTCGCGAACGTAACGCCGGATACTATCCGATATTACGAAAAGCAGCAGATGATCGATCATGAAGTACGCACAGAAGGCGGGTTTCGGCTTTATACCGATAACGATCTACAGCGTTTAAGATTTATACGCTATGCGCGACAGCTTGGATTCACGCTGGACTCGATCCGCGAGTTATTATCGATCCGCATCGATCCTGAACATCATACCTGCCAGGAATCAAAAAGCATCGTGCAGGCCCGGCTTGATGAAGTTGAAGCCCGTATTCAGGAGCTGCAAACCATGCAACGTTCTCTGCAAAGGCTGAATGATGCCTGCTGTGGAACGGCCCATAGCAGTATTTATTGTTCAATTCTTGAAGCCCTTGAACAGGGGGCCAGTGGAGAAACGCGGGGATGTTGATTTTTAATCCACCCGGGTCTAGACTTCCGTCGTCATAAACCATGCTCAGGAGAAAAGATGAGCCACTATCAGCATACGAAGGGACAAATTAAAGACAATGCCATTGAGGCCTTACTTCACGACCCGCTTTTTCGACAGCGTGTTGAAAAGAATAAAAAAGGGAAGGGAAGTTATCTGCGTAAAAACAAACATGCAAAACGGGGTAACTGGGAGGCCAGTGGCAAGCAAGCGAATCGCTTATTTACCACTGGCCTTCCTGCTTTAACTTGCTGATTAAACGCGGTTGTTCTGCTCTTTTAACAGATCGCGGATTTCAGTCAGCAAGACTTCTTCTTTCGTTGGTGCTGGCGCAGCTGCTGGCTCTTCTTTTTTACGGTTGAGTCTGTTGATCAGCTTGATAGCCATGAAAATAGCAAACGCCACAATCACGAAATCAAATACGTTCTGAATAAATACACCATAATGCATCACTACTGCCGGGATATCCCCCTGCGCTTCACGCAGCGTGAAGGCGAATTGTTTGAAATCAATGCCCCCGATGAGCAACCCTAAAGGCGGCATGATGATATCTGCAACTAATGATGAAACAATCTTGCCGAATGCCGCACCAATAATGACACCCACTGCCAAATCAACCACGTTCCCGCGCATCGCAAATTCGCGAAATTCTTTAATAAAACTCATTATGTTCTCCTTGTGCCAGCTGACGACTATAAGTTTAACAAATGATTAGCTATTTGCCATTCGGGATAATTAAACGTTATGAAAAATAAAAGGCACAGGAATTAAGAGGTTAAAGCGTGGGTGCTCGTATGCGAGCACCCGACTCATTAAAGGAAGAAGGGACTTGGCTGGAATAAACGTTCGACGTCGGTAATAAACTTTTTATCGGTAAGGAACATAATTACGTGATCGCCTTGTTCAATACGCAAATTATCATTGGCGATCATGACATCATTCCCACGCACGACAGCGCCGATTATGGTGCCTGGCGGCAATTTAATTTCGTCGATGGCGCGGCCCACAACGCGTGACGTGGTTTCATCACCATGCGCCACCGCTTCAATGGCTTCAGCCACACCTCGGCGGAGCGATGAAACACCGACAATGTCCGCTTTACGTACATGGCTAAGCAGGGCCGAAATCGTTGCCTGCTGCGGTGAAATGGCAATATCAATAACGCTGCCCTGAACGAGATCAACATAAGCCTTGCGCTGGATAAGCACCATGACCTTCTTTGCCCCCATACGCTTGGCGAGCATGGCAGACATAATATTCGCCTCGTCATCATTAGTGACGGCAATAAAAAGATCTACTTGATCAATATGTTCTTCTGCCAGCAGCTCCTGATCCGACGCATCGCCATAAAATACGATCGTATTTTGCAACTTCTCCGCCAGTTCAGAAGCCCGCTGTTGATCGCGCTCGATCAATTTCACGCTATAGTCTTTTTCAAGCCTGCGCGCGAGACCCGCGCCGATATTGCCGCCGCCGACCAGCATAATACGTTTATAAGGCTTTTCGAGACGCTGTAGCTCACTCATCACCGCACGGATATGCTGAGAGGCAGCAATAAAGAAGACCTCATCGCCAGCTTCGACAATGGTAGAGCCTTGCGGGCGGATAGGTCTGTCGTGACGGAAAATAGCGGCGACGCGCGTATCAATATGGGGCATATGTTCGCGCATGGTGGACAACGCGTTGCCAATCAATGGCCCACCGTAATAAGCCTTAACTACAGCCAGACTGACTTTCCCTTCGGCAAAGTTCACCACCTGCAGTGCCCCTGGATATTCGATCAGGCGATAGATATTGTCGATAACCAGTTGTTCAGGCGCGATGAGATGATCGATTGGAACCGCTTCTGAATTAAACAGTTTCTCGGCATCGCGAACATAGTCCGGAGAGCGGATACGCGCGATTCGGTTTGGTGTGTTGAAAAGCGAATAGGCCACCTGACAAGCCACCATATTGGTTTCATCAGAACTGGTGACCGCAACCAGCATGTCGGCATCGTCAGCGCCAGCCTCGCGCAGAACGCGCGGATGCGAACCGTGACCCTGCACAACGCGAAGGTCAAACTTGTCCTGCAATACGCGCAGACGATCGCCGTTGGTATCAACAATAGTGATGTCATTGTTTTCGCCAACCAGGTTTTCTGCCAGCGTTCCACCAACCTGTCCTGCGCCCAGAATGATAATCTTCATATCTTGTGACCTGTTCTCAACATCACTCTTTGATTAGCTTAGCGTAAAAGAAGCCATCACCCTCTTCCGCACCCGGCAGGTTCTGCTGACCCGGGTTTTCAGGTGTTCCCGTATCACGCAGCGTAGCGTCCGGAGTGCGTTTAAGGAAGGCCGCGATTTGCTGGCTGTTTTCTTCCGGCAGCACGGAGCAGGTCGCGTAGACCAGCGTTCCACCAGGTTTTAGATGCGGCCAGATGGCGTCAAGAATATCCGATTGCAGTTGGGCAAGTTCCTTGATATCACGATCGCGGCGCAGCCACTTGATATCGGGGTGACGGCGAATAACACCGGTTGCAGAGCAAGGGGCATCCAGCAAAATACGATCGAATTGTGTTTCACCACACCATTCTGCGGGTTTGCGTCCATCGCCCTGCTTAACCTGAGCCTTCATACCCAGACGCTTAAGGTTATCGTAGACGCGTGAAAGACGCTGCTCATCAACATCGACTGCCATCACGCTGGCCTGCGGAGCCACTTCCAGAATGTGCGTTGTTTTTCCGCCCGGTGCTGCGCACAGATCGAGGATCTGCTCGCCATTTTTCGGCTCAAGGAAAGTCATACAACCCTGAGCAGAGGCATCCTGTACGGTCACCCAGCCTTCATCAAAACCGGGTAAAGCATGTACCGGTGCAGGGGAAGCTAAACGCACGGCGTCAGGATAGGCATCATGCGTGAATCCACTCATTCCGGCCTCTTCGAGCAAGCTCAGCCAGGCATCGCGGGTATGATGATTCCGGTTTACGCGCAGCCACATCGGTGGACGTTGATTATTGGCTTCGGCAATGTTTTGCCATTGCTGTGGATACGCCTTTTTAAGGCGATTCAGAAACCAGTCCGGGTGCAGGTAACGTGTTTCGCTTTGCGTAAATTCAGCCAGCAGCTCTTCCTGCTGTCGCTGGAACTGACGCAGTACACCGTTGATCAGCCCTTTCAACTGAGGACGTTTAATCGCAACGGCACCTTCCACCGTCTCAGCCAGTGCGGCATGAGGGGGGATTCGGGTATGAAGAAGCTGATAAAAACCCACCATAATCAAATAATGTATGGTGCGCTGTTTGCCGGTCATTGGGCGTGACATCAGCTTATTAATGAGCCACTCAAGTTGAGAGAGAGTGCGCAGGACGCCAAAACAGAGCTCCTGAAGTAGGGCTTTGTCTTTATCAGATACTTTTTGTTGCAGGGGAGGCAGGACATTACTCAATGACTGACCCTGCTCGATGACCTGCTCAACGGCCTGCGCCGCCATACTGCGAAGATTTTGTTTTTTCATAACCGTAAAAATAAAAATGCCCGGAACACCGGGCTTTAAGCAAATATTGGATCAGGCAAGGCGATTGCCCGGTATAAACCATTCGCGACGGGAATTTAACAGATCCTGTGCACTCATGGCTTTCTTACCGGCCGGTTGTAACGACTCAAGATTCAGGATCCCTTCTGCCGTCGCAACCTGGATTCCGTTCTTGCTGGCGTCGATAATCGTACCGGGTTCAGCTGCTGTGACGCTGTTAATCACTGACGCTTTCCAGACTTTCACGGGCTGCTCATCAATCATCAGCCAGCTCATTGGCCATGGATTGAAGGCGCGGATGCAGCGTTCAAGTTGAGCGGCGGAGAGAGACCAGTCGATCCGGGCTTCTTCTTTGCTCAGTTTTTCGGCGTAGGTGACGAGAGACTCATCCTGAACCTCAGGCTTCGCCGTATTGTCAGCAAGCTGCTGTAAGGTCTTAATGAGCCCTTCTGGGCCGAGATCTGCCAGCTTGTCATACAGCGTAGCGCTGGTATCTTCTGCCGTAATGGGACACGTCAACTTATACAGCATGTCGCCCGTGTCTAAACCTACATCCATCTTCATGATTGTCACGCCGGTTTCAGCATCACCCGCCCACAGGGCGCGCTGTATAGGTGCCGCACCACGCCAACGCGGGAGCAGGGAACCATGCACGTTGATACAGCCCAGGCGAGGCATATCAAGCACGGCTTTTGGCAGAATTAAACCATACGCCACCACCACCATTACGTCGGCATTCAGGTCAGCAACCAGCTGCTGGTTTTCCTGAGGGCGTAAGGAGGCGGGCTGGAAAACGGGTAGCCCATGCTCTTCTGCCAGCACCTTTACGGGGCTCGGCATCAGTTTTTTACCGCGACCAGCCGGGCGGTCCGGCTGGGTAAAGACGCCAACAACCTGGTGACCAGAAGATAACAGCGCGTCAAGATGACGCGCTGCAAAATCAGGGGTTCCCGCGAAGATAATACGTAGTGTTTTAGACACGATGATCCTTGTATCCGGGGGGACGTTATGCGCGAGAGCGCAAACGATCCAGTTTCTCTACTTTCTGACGAATACGCTGCTGTTTCAGCGGCGAGAGGTAATCGATAAACAGTTTACCGACCAGATGATCCATCTCATGCTGAATACAAATCGCCAGCAGGTCGTCTGCTTCCAGTTCGAACGGATTACCGTCACGATCCAGGGCGCGAATTTTCACTTTTTCGGCACGTGGCACCAAAGCGCGCTGTTCAGGAATGGACAAACAGCCTTCCTCGATACCCGTTTCGCCGCTCTTTTCAAGCAACTCAGGGTTAATCAGCACCAGACGCTCATCGCGATTTTCAGAAACGTCGATCACGATAATACGCTTGTGAATGTCTACCTGGGTCGCCGCCAGGCCAATGCCTTCTTCAGCGTACATGGTATCGAACATATCATCGACGATACGCTGAATTTCTGCATTCACTTCTTTAACCGGTTCAGCGACGATGCGAAGGCGCTCGTCCGGAATATGTAACACTTGCAAAACTGCCATAAATTTCCAGAGTCGTGTTCAGGAGTTGATAAGAATATTACTTCTATTCTAGACAAATCCCCGTTCGATTGACAGCATCAGTGACCAATCGCAATGATTGCGCAGGCCGCTTATGGCAGGGGGAAAGGATGACGTGTACCGAGATATGGTTACGGCTTATCCACACGGGTTCTCTGTGTGGTGATGGGATGCTGGAAGCCGCTGCACGGTTGCACAAGCAGACAAATATAGATGTTCCTGCTGTCATAAACGCCGGGCTGTCAGCAAAACAGGCTATCCGTTTCTTTGCCTTAGAGGAAAGTGAACTGGAGCGAAGCCTTAAGTGGCTTGAAATGCCGGGAAATCATTTGTTGACGGCAAACCATCCCTTTTATCCCCCTTTGCTGCGAACGATTCCCGATTATCCCGGGGCATTATGTGTAAAAGGTAACTTAGCGACGCTTAATACTGTCCAACTGGCTGTGGTGGGGAGTCGGGCGCCGTCATGGTACGGTGAGCGGTGGGGGAAAATCCTGTGCGAACAGCTTTCACAAAGCGGTTTCACAATCACCAGCGGGTTGGCCTGCGGTATTGACGGTGTCGCCCATCACGCTGCACTGTCCGCAAAAGGACGTAGCGTGGCCGTGCTGGGGAACGGCCTGTTTAGCGTTTATCCCCGTCGGCATCAGGCTCTGGCGATGCAGATTATTGAATCTGACGGGGCGATAGTGTCTGAGTTTCCTCTCTCGGCACCGCCCCGACCGGCAAACTTTCCGCGCCGTAATCGGATTATCAGCGGGTTAAGCCAGGGCGTCTTGGTCGTTGAAGCGGCAGTGCGAAGCGGCTCTCTGGTCACCGCCCGGTGCGCACTTGAGCAGGGACGGGAGGTTTTCGCCTTGCCCGGTCCGATAGGTAACCCCGGCTGCGAAGGGCCACACTGGCTGATAAAGCAGGGCGCAACGCCGGTAACCGAGGTAGGGGATATTCTTGAAAATTTGCAACATGGGTTGCAATGGCTGAAGGAAGATCCCGAAAAGCGACATTATTCGTCAGATCAGGGAAAGGTGGCATTGCCATTTCCTAAGCTCCTGGCTAACGTAGGAGATGAGGTAACACCTGTTGACGTTGTCGCTGAACGTGCCGGCCAACCTGTGCCAGTAACGGTAGCACAGCTACTCGAACTGGAGTTAGCAGGGTGGATCGCAGCTGTACCCGGCGGCTATGTCCGATTAAGGAGGGCATGCCATGTTCGACGTACTGATGTATTTGTTTGAGACTTACATCCATAACGAAGCAGAAATGCGAGTGGATCAGGACAAATTGACACAGGATCTTACCGATGCGGGGTTTGAGCGGGAAGATATCTATAATGCGTTGATGTGGCTGGAAAAACTGGCTGATTATCAGGAAGGCCTCGCCGAACCGATGCAGCTTGCTTCTGACCCATTGTCAGTACGCATCTATACCGCTGAAGAGTGTGAAAGGCTGGATGCCAGCTGCCGGGGATTCATCTTATTCCTTGAGCAGATTCAGGTGCTAAACCTCGAAACGAGAGAAATGGTGATAGAGCGCGTCATGGCGCTGGATACGGCAGAATTTGAACTGGAAGATCTCAAATGGGTGATCCTGATGGTTCTGTTTAATATCCCGGGTTGTGAAAATGCCTATCAGCAAATGGAAGAATTACTCTTTGAAGTGAATGAAGGTATGCTGCATTAATTCAAATGTGCAGCACCAAGAGTTGTTATGGCCAAATCCGCACTATTTACGGTGCATAAAAACGAGCCCTGCCCGCAGTGCGGGGCTGAACTTGTTATTCGGTCCGGGAAACACGGTCCGTTTCTCGGTTGTTCACACTATCCGGAATGTGATTATGTCCGTCCTCTTAAAAGCCAGGCGGATGGACATATCGTTAAAATTCTGGAGGGACAGTTATGTCCTGCCTGTGGTGGTGAATTAGCGTTGCGTCAGGGGCGGTTCGGTATGTTTATTGGCTGTAGCCGTTATCCGGAATGTGAGCATACAGAACAAATTGATAAGCCAGATGAAACGGCTATTGCCTGTCCTCAGTGCCAACGTGGTCAACTGGTACAGCGTCGTTCTCGTTTTGGTAAGACTTTCCATTCCTGCGATCGTTACCCTGACTGCCAGTTCGTTATCAATTTCAAACCGGTAGCGGGTATCTGCGTGCATTGCCATTATCCGCTACTCATCGAGAAGAAAACCGCGCAAGGCATTAAACGCTTCTGCGCCAGTAAACAATGTGGAAAGCCGGTTCCGGCGGATCAAAACAGTGAATAATAACCTGCCATCAGGTTCCATTGCGTATGCAGTGGACGTACTGAAAAAAGAAGAAGTCATCGCTTATCCAACTGAAGCTGTTTTTGGGGTCGGTTGCGATCCTGACAGTGAGACGGCCGTTGGCCGATTGCTGGCACTTAAGCAACGGCCTGTCGAAAAAGGGCTGATTTTAATCGCGGCCAATTATGAGCAGCTTAAACCTTACATTGATGATTCCATGCTTACCCCGGCCCAGCGTGAAGCCATCTTCTCCGTATGGCCTGGGCCGGTGACCTTCGTTTTCCCGGCTCAGCCGACAACACCGCGCTGGTTAACCGGACGGTTTGATTCGCTGGCGGTGCGCGTCACCGACCATCCGCTGGTGGTTGAGCTTTGTGTGGCGTTTGGTAAACCACTGGTTTCAACCAGCGCGAATCTGACCGGGTTACCTCCGTGCCGGACAACCGAAGAAGTGCTGGCACAGTTCGGGAATGATTTTCCTGTTGCTGTCGGCGAGACGGGAGGGCGCCTGAATCCGTCCGAAATTCGCGACGCATTAACCGGTGAACGTTTTCGCCAGGGGTAATCTCATGGAAACTTATGCTGTTTTTGGTAACCCGATTGCACACAGTAAGTCACCCTTGATCCATCAGCAATTTGCGGAGCAGTTGCAGATAGATCACCCTTACGGCCGCGTGCTGGCACCGGTTGATGCATTTATCCCAACGCTCGAGGCGTTTTTCGCTGCGGGCGGCAAAGGGGCGAATGTGACGGTTCCCTTTAAAGAAGAGGCATTTGAACGTGCAGACGAACTGACCGAGCGTGCTTCACTTGCTGGTGCAGTAAATACCTTAAAACGGCTTGAGGATGGCCGCCTTCTGGGTGACAACACTGACGGGATTGGTTTACTGAGCGATCTGGAAAGACTTTCGTTTATCAAGCCTGGTTTCCGGGTTCTGCTGATTGGTGCGGGTGGTGCATCGCGGGGCGTGCTGTTGCCCCTGCTTTCACTGGACTGTGCAGTGACCATTACCAACAGAACCTTTTCCAGGGCAGAAGCGCTGGCGGCGCTGTTTGCCCATACCGGTAGCGTGAGCGCCATCGCGCTTGAGGATCTCGAAGACCGTGAATTTGATCTGGTCATCAATGCCACGTCCAGCGGCATTAATGGTGAGATCCCGGCAATCCCCGTTTCTCTTATCAACTCTCATATGTACTTCTATGACATGTTTTACCAGAAAGGGAAGACACCCTTCCTTATGTGGTGTGAAGAACATGGCGCGAAACAGTTAGCCGACGGGCTGGGGATGCTGGTGGGCCAGGCTGCGCATGCGGTGCTGCTCTGGCATGGTGTGTTACCTGCAGTCGAGCCGGTGATAGAAAAGTTAAAGCAGGAGCTTTCGGCGTGAATCAGGCTATTCACTTCCCGGACAGAGAGAGCTGGGATGAGGATAAACAAGCAGTCTGCTTCCCGGTGCTGGTGCAGGGGATGCAGCTTACCTGTGCCATTCATGGGGAAACGCTGCTACGTCGTTTTGGCGGTTCAGACCCTTTAGACATATTTTGTGAAAATCGCTGGGATCTTGAAGAAGAAGCCAGCGATTTAATCCGCGACCAGCAGGAAGACGATCAGGGCTGGGTCTGGTTATCCTGATCCAGATAGTCATTCTTCCATTTAACGTAGTTGTTCGCCGAGTATTTTAATCCTTCGATCTCTGCCTCCTTCAGGGGGCGGATCTTTTTTACAGGGCTACCCAGATAGAGATAGCCGCTCTCCAGCCGTTTGTTCTGCGGGACCAGGCTACCGGCACCAATCATTACGTCATCTTCTACTATGACGCCATCCAGCAAAATCGATCCCATGCCAACAAGTACGCGATTTCCTATAGTGCAGCCGTGAAGCATCACTTTGTGACCGACGGTGACATCCTCTCCAATAATGAGTGGATTACCTTCCGGGTTATAAGAGGATTTGTGCGTGACATGCAGAACGCTGCCGTCCTGAATATTGGTACGTGCGCCAATCGACACAGAGTTAACGTCTCCCCTGATGGCAACGAGTGGCCAGATACTGACATCATCAGCCATTCGGACATCACCTACGACTACGCTGCTGGCATCGATCATCACGCGATCGCCTTGTTTGGGGAATAGATCTTTATAAGGACGTAATACAGTAGACATAACTACCTCTAAGGATGAGCGCTAGACAGAAGACTTTGATCATAATATGGGATCGAGGCAAGGCAAAATACGTCAATATTTAAGCAGATCGGGCGGGATTTCAGCGAAAAGCGCGGAAAATCAGCAGTTGAAAAAAAAGATCTAAAAAATACTTGTGCTAAAAAATGGGATCCCTATAATGCGCCTCCATCGACACGGCAGATGTGAATCACTTCACAGACAACCCGGTCGGTTGAAGAGAAAAAATCCTGAAATAACGGGTTGACTCTGAAAGAGGAAAGCGTAATATACGCCACCTCGCAACGGTGAGCGAAAGCCGCGTTGCACTGCTCTTTAACAATTTATCAGACAATCTGTGTGGGCACTCAAAGTGACATGGATTCTTAACGTCGCAAGACGAAAAATGAATACCAAGTCTCTGAGTGAACATACGTAATTCATTACGAAGTTTAATTCACGAGCATCAAACTTAAATTGAAGAGTTTGATCATGGCTCAGATTGAACGCTGGCGGCAGGCCTAACACATGCAAGTCGAACGGTAGCACAGAGAGCTTGCTCTCGGGTGACGAGTGGCGGACGGGTGAGTAATGTCTGGGAAACTGCCTGATGGAGGGGGATAACTACTGGAAACGGTAGCTAATACCGCATAACGTCGCAAGACCAAAGAGGGGGACCTTCGGGCCTCTTGCCATCAGATGTGCCCAGATGGGATTAGCTAGTAGGTGGGGTAACGGCTCACCTAGGCGACGATCCCTAGCTGGTCTGAGAGGATGACCAGCCACACTGGAACTGAGACACGGTCCAGACTCCTACGGGAGGCAGCAGTGGGGAATATTGCACAATGGGCGCAAGCCTGATGCAGCCATGCCGCGTGTATGAAGAAGGCCTTCGGGTTGTAAAGTACTTTCAGCGGGGAGGAAGGTGTTGTGGTTAATAACCGCAGCAATTGACGTTACCCGCAGAAGAAGCACCGGCTAACTCCGTGCCAGCAGCCGCGGTAATACGGAGGGTGCAAGCGTTAATCGGAATTACTGGGCGTAAAGCGCACGCAGGCGGTCTGTCAAGTCGGATGTGAAATCCCCGGGCTCAACCTGGGAACTGCATTCGAAACTGGCAGGCTAGAGTCTTGTAGAGGGGGGTAGAATTCCAGGTGTAGCGGTGAAATGCGTAGAGATCTGGAGGAATACCGGTGGCGAAGGCGGCCCCCTGGACAAAGACTGACGCTCAGGTGCGAAAGCGTGGGGAGCAAACAGGATTAGATACCCTGGTAGTCCACGCCGTAAACGATGTCGACTTGGAGGTTGTGCCCTTGAGGCGTGGCTTCCGGAGCTAACGCGTTAAGTCGACCGCCTGGGGAGTACGGCCGCAAGGTTAAAACTCAAATGAATTGACGGGGGCCCGCACAAGCGGTGGAGCATGTGGTTTAATTCGATGCAACGCGAAGAACCTTACCTACTCTTGACATCCAGAGAACTTAGCAGAGATGCTTTGGTGCCTTCGGGAACTCTGAGACAGGTGCTGCATGGCTGTCGTCAGCTCGTGTTGTGAAATGTTGGGTTAAGTCCCGCAACGAGCGCAACCCTTATCCTTTGTTGCCAGCGGTTAGGCCGGGAACTCAAAGGAGACTGCCAGTGATAAACTGGAGGAAGGTGGGGATGACGTCAAGTCATCATGGCCCTTACGAGTAGGGCTACACACGTGCTACAATGGCGCATACAAAGAGAAGCGACCTCGCGAGAGCAAGCGGACCTCATAAAGTGCGTCGTAGTCCGGATTGGAGTCTGCAACTCGACTCCATGAAGTCGGAATCGCTAGTAATCGTAGATCAGAATGCTACGGTGAATACGTTCCCGGGCCTTGTACACACCGCCCGTCACACCATGGGAGTGGGTTGCAAAAGAAGTAGGTAGCTTAACCTTCGGGAGGGCGCTTACCACTTTGTGATTCATGACTGGGGTGAAGTCGTAACAAGGTAACCGTAGGGGAACCTGCGGTTGGATCACCTCCTTACCTTAAAGAACCTGCCTTTGCAGTGCTCACACAGATTGTCTGATGAAAAGTAAATAGCAAGGCGTCTTGCGATTGAGACTTCAGTGTCCCCTTCGTCTAGAGGCCCAGGACACCGCCCTTTCACGGCGGTAACAGGGGTTCGAATCCCCTAGGGGACGCCACTTGCTGGTTCGTGAGTGAAAGTCGCCGACCCCCGTATCTCAAAACTCATCTTCGGGTGACGTTTGAGATATTTGCTCTTTAAAAATCTGGATCAAGCTGAAAATTGAAACGACACACATGTTATGTGTGTTCGAGTCTCTCAAATTTTCGCAAACCGATGATGAATCGAAAGAAACATCTTCGGGTTGTGAGGTTAAGCGACTAAGCGTACACGGTGGATGCCCTGGCAGTCAGAGGCGATGAAGGACGTGCTAATCTGCGAAAAGCGCCGGCGAGGTGATATGAACCTTTGACCCGGCGATGTCCGAATGGGGAAACCCAGTGTGTTCCGACACACTATCGTTAACTGAATACATAGGTTAACGAGGCGAACCGGGGGAACTGAAACATCTAAGTACCCCGAGGAAAAGAAATCAACCGAGATTCCCCCAGTAGCGGCGAGCGAACGGGGAGCAGCCCGGAGTCTGAATCAGCTTGTGTGTTAGTGGAACGGTCTGGAAAGTCCGACGGTACAGGGTGATAGTCCCGTACACGAAAATGCACAGGTTGTGAACTCGAAGAGTAGGGCGGGACACGTGGTATCCTGTCTGAATATGGGGGGACCATCCTCCAAGGCTAAATACTCCTGACTGACCGATAGTGAACCAGTACCGTGAGGGAAAGGCGAAAAGAACCCCGGCGAGGGGAGTGAAAAAGAACCTGAAACCGTGTACGTACAAGCAGTGGGAGCCTCTTTATGGGGTGACTGCGTACCTTTTGTATAATGGGTCAGCGACTTATATTCTGTAGCAAGGTTAACCGAATAGGGGAGCCGAAGGGAAACCGAGTCTTAACTGGGCGTTAAGTTGCAGGGTATAGACCCGAAACCCGGTGATCTAGCCATGGGCAGGTTGAAGGTTGGGTAACACTAACTGGAGGACCGAACCGACTAATGTTGAAAAATTAGCGGATGACCTGTGGCTGGGGGTGAAAGGCCAATCAAACCGGGAGATAGCTGGTTCTCCCCGAAAGCTATTTAGGTAGCGCCTCGTGAACTCATCTTCGGGGGTAGAGCACTGTTTCGGCTAGGGGGCCATCCCGGCTTACCAACCCGATGCAAACTACGAATACCGAAGAATGTTATCACGGGAGACACACGGCGGGTGCTAACGTCCGTCGTGAAGAGGGAAACAACCCAGACCGCCAGCTAAGGTCCCAAAGTCATGGTTAAGTGGGAAACGATGTGGGAAGGCACAGACAGCCAGGATGTTGGCTTAGAAGCAGCCATCATTTAAAGAAAGCGTAATAGCTCACTGGTCGAGTCGGCCTGCGCGGAAGATGTAACGGGGCTAAACCATGCACCGAAGCTGCGGCAGCGACACTATGTGTTGTTGGGTAGGGGAGCGTTCTGTAAGCCGTTGAAGGTGGCCTGTGAGGGTTGCTGGAGGTATCAGAAGTGCGAATGCTGACATAAGTAACGATAAAGCGGGTGAAAAGCCCGCTCGCCGGAAGACCAAGGGTTCCTGTCCAACGTTAATCGGGGCAGGGTGAGTCGACCCCTAAGGCGAGGCCGAAAGGCGTAGTCGATGGGAAACAGGTTAATATTCCTGTACTTGGTGTTACTGCGAAGGGGGGACGGAGAAGGCTATGTTAGCCGGGCGACGGTTGTCCCGGTTTAAGCATGTAGGCGGAGGTTCCAGGTAAATCCGGTACCTTTTAACGCTGAGGTGTGATGACGAGGCACTACGGTGCTGAAGTAACAAATGCCCTGCTTCCAGGAAAAGCCTCTAAGCATCAGGTAACACGAAATCGTACCCCAAACCGACACAGGTGGTCAGGTAGAGAATACCAAGGCGCTTGAGAGAACTCGGGTGAAGGAACTAGGCAAAATGGTGCCGTAACTTCGGGAGAAGGCACGCTGATATGTAGGTGAAGCCCCTGCGGGTGGAGCTGAAATCAGTCGAAGATACCAGCTGGCTGCAACTGTTTATTAAAAACACAGCACTGTGCAAACACGAAAGTGGACGTATACGGTGTGACGCCTGCCCGGTGCCGGAAGGTTAATTGATGGGGTTAGCGGTAACGCGAAGCTCTTGATCGAAGCCCCGGTAAACGGCGGCCGTAACTATAACGGTCCTAAGGTAGCGAAATTCCTTGTCGGGTAAGTTCCGACCTGCACGAATGGCGTAATGATGGCCAGGCTGTCTCCACCCGAGACTCAGTGAAATTGAACTCGCTGTGAAGATGCAGTGTACCCGCGGCAAGACGGAAAGACCCCGTGAACCTTTACTATAGCTTGACACTGAACACTGGTCCTTGATGTGTAGGATAGGTGGGAGGCTTTGAAGCGTGGACGCCAGTCTGCGTGGAGCCGACCTTGAAATACCACCCTTTAATGGCTGGTGTTCTAACGTAGACCCGTAATCCGGGTTGCGGACAGTGTCTGGTGGGTAGTTTGACTGGGGCGGTCTCCTCCCAAAGAGTAACGGAGGAGCACGAAGGTTAGCTAATCCTGGTCGGACATCAGGAGGTTAGTGCAATGGCATAAGCTAGCTTGACTGCGAGAGTGACGGCTCGAGCAGGTGCGAAAGCAGGTCATAGTGATCCGGTGGTTCTGAATGGAAGGGCCATCGCTCAACGGATAAAAGGTACTCCGGGGATAACAGGCTGATACCGCCCAAGAGTTCATATCGACGGCGGTGTTTGGCACCTCGATGTCGGCTCATCACATCCTGGGGCTGAAGTAGGTCCCAAGGGTATGGCTGTTCGCCATTTAAAGTGGTACGCGAGCTGGGTTTAGAACGTCGTGAGACAGTTCGGTCCCTATCTGCCGTGGGCGCTGGAGAATTGAGGGGGGCTGCTCCTAGTACGAGAGGACCGGAGTGGACGCATCACTGGTGTTCGGGTTGTCATGCCAATGGCACTGCCCGGTAGCTAAATGCGGAAGAGATAAGTGCTGAAAGCATCTAAGCACGAAACTTGCCCCGAGATGAGTTCTCCCTGAGACTTTAAGTCTCCTGAAGGAACGTTGAAGACGACGACGTTGATAGGTCGGGTGTGTAAGCGCAGCGATGCGTTGAGCTAACCGATACTAATGAACCGTGAGGCTTAACCTTACAACGCCGAAGCTGTTTTGGCGGTGAGAGACGATTTTCAGCCTGATACAGATAACAGAATTTGCCTGGCGGCTTTAGCGCGGTGGTCCCACCTGACCCCATGCCGAACTCAGAAGTGAAACGCCGTAGCGCCGATGGTAGTGTGGGGTCTCCCCATGTGAGAGTAGGGAACTGCCAGGCATCAAATTTAGTGTGCTGATATGGCTCAGTTGGTAGAGCGCACCCTTGGTAAGGGTGAGGTCCCCAGTTCGACTCTGGGTATCAGCACCACTTTATACTTAGGTTAAAGTTCGGCAAGAAGTAAAAGAATTTGTCTGGCGGCTTTAGCGCGGTGGTCCCACCTGACCCCATGCCGAACTCAGAAGTGAAACGCCGTAGCGCCGATGGTAGTGTGGGGTCTCCCCATGTGAGAGTAGGGAACTGCCAGACATCAAATAAGTGAAAAGGCCATCCGAAAGGATGGCCTTTTTGCGTTTATGTGCAGAAAAAACGGTAGGCCGGGTAAGGCAAAGCAAATGACTAATGAATCACCTGCGACAGGAATGCACGCGTACGTTCCGACTTCGGATGCGCAAAGAACTCATCCGGTGGGGCCTGTTCAACGATCTCACCGCGGTCCATAAAGATCACCCGGTCTGCCACCGTTCTGGCAAAACCCATCTCATGCGTCACGCACAACATCGTCATCCCGGATTGCGCCAGCCCAATCATAGTATCCAGCACTTCTTTCACCATTTCCGGATCCAGCGCAGATGTCGGTTCGTCAAACAGCATAATTTTGGGTTTCATGCATAGCGAACGGGCGATAGCCACACGCTGCTGTTGTCCGCCTGAGATCTGGCCGGGAAACTTATTGGCGTGCTCTGCAATACGTACGCGTTCGAGGTAATGCATTGCCAACGCCTCCGCTTCCTGTTTCGGCATCTTTCGTACCCAAATCGGCGCAAGCGTACAGTTCTGCAGAACGGTCAGGTGGGGAAATAGATTAAAGTGCTGAAATACCATCCCCACTTCCTGGCGCACGCGTTCGATATTGCGAATATCTTCATTCAGCTCGATACCATCAACCACAATGCGTCCCTGCTGATGCTCTTCAAGATGGTTGATACAGCGAATGGTTGTCGATTTCCCTGAACCGGAAGGGCCGCAAAGAACGATTCGTTCACCTTGCTTTACCTTGAGATTAATGTCTTTCAGGACATGAAACTGTCCATACCATTTATTCACGTTTTCCAGCGTAATCATCGCGTCGGCGGGTGTCATAGTAATTTGGCTCATAATTTCCTCAGTGCGGTGTACGCCCGGTGTTAAAGCGCTTTTCCAGGTGCTGGCTGTAGCGCGACATGCTAAAACAAAAGATCCAGTAGATCAGAGCAGCAAAGACATATCCCTCGGTGGACATGCCCAGCCAGGCAGGGTCAACGGTTGCCTGCTGCACGCTGCTAAAGAGATCGAACAATCCGATGATGATGACCAGGCTGGTATCTTTGAAGAGGGCAATGATCGTGTTGACCAGGCCCGGGATCACCAGCTTGAGTGCTTGTGGAAGGATGACCAACCCCTGCGTTTTCCAGTATCCGAGAGCCAGTGATTCCGCTGCTTCGTACTGGCCTTTAGGTAACGCCTGCAGGCCACCACGCACAACTTCAGCGACATAGGCAGACTGAAACAGAATCACCCCGACCAGGGCACGAATCAGTTTGTCGATCGTTGTACCTTCTGCCATAAACAGCGGCAGCATGACCGAAGACATAAACAATACGGTGATCAGTGGTACGCCACGCCAGAACTCAATAAAGATCACTGAGAGCACACGCACGACCGGCATTGTTGAACGACGACCCAGAGCGAGTAAAATGCCCCACGGCAGAGCGCCAGCTATCCCCACGGAAGCGATAATCAACGTCAGCGTCAGACCACCCCACTGGCGTGTTTCAACGCATTCCAGCCCCAGGAAGCCGCCATACAACAACACCCAAACAATAATAGGATACGCCACAGCCCAGCCGGCAATATAGCGTCCGCGATGAGGTAGCTTTTTCCAGAACATTACGGCGATGGAAAGCAGACCGATAACCAGCGCCAGATTAATCCGCCAGCGCTGTTCATGAGGATACAATCCATACATGAACTGGCCAAAACGCTCGTGAATAAACACCCAGCATGCGCCCGCTTTCGTACAGTCGGCACGCGTGGAACCCACCCAGTTCGCCTGCAGGAATGCCCAGTTGAGTAGCGGCGGGATCAGTTCCCACATCAACCACAGGCAGACTATTGTCAGCAGGCTGTTGCTCCAGCTGGAGAACAGGTTCTTACGTGCCCAGATAATGAAACGTCCACCGGTTGTGCTGGCTGGACGCGAGGAGTGCGACAGTATCGCTTTCGACATCATAAATCCTTAGCGCTCGACCAGTGCAATACGGCGGTTATAAAGGTTCATCAGCAATGAAATCGCCAGACTGATGATCAGATAGACAGACATGGTGATGGCAATGGTTTCTATAGCTTGTCCGGTCTGGTTAAGCACGGTGCCGGCGAAGAGAGACACCATATCCGGGTAACCAATCGCGGCGGCCAGCGAGGAGTTTTTGACAATGTTGAGATACTGACTGGTCAGTGGCGGAATGATTACCCGCAGGGCCTGGGGAATAATGACCTGCCGCAGCGTCACGGTATTCGGTAAACCAAGTGAACGCGCCGCCTCGTGCTGTCCGTAAGGCACCGCCTGGATCCCGGAGCGAATGATTTCTGCAATAAATGCGGAGGTATAAATCGAGAGCGCCAGCGTGAGTGCTGCCAGTTCAGGAATTAACACCATCCCGCCCTGGAAATTGAACCCGCGCAGATGGGGGATATCCCAGTGCAAAGCCGCACCAAAAAGCCAGTGAGCGACTAACGGTAAGCCAACAATTAGCGCAGCGCCAACGGGCCATGTTTTACGAAGCTGCCCTGTTTTAATCTGGTGCTTGCGGTTATAACGGAACAGCCCGACAGAAATGGCGATCGCAATAATAACTGCGACGATGAAGGCGTAAAGCCCTTCGGCGAACTGCGGAGAGGGAATGTATAGCCCACGATTACTCAGGAAAAACAGCTCAAACGCATCGACGGCCTGACGGGGGCCAGGAAGGTTACGCAGGACCGCGAAATACCAGAAAAAGATCTGCAGCAGCGGTGGGATGTTGCGGAACGTTTCAATATAAAAGGTTGAAAGCTTCCGCAGGAGCCAGTTTTCAGAAAGACGAGCCAGGCCAATAAAGAAACCCAATATCGAGGCGAAGACAATACAAAGCGCCGATACCAGCAGCGTATTCAGTAAACCGACCACAAACACGCGTCCGTACGTGTCACCTTCCTCATAATCAATAAGATGCTGAACAATACCAAACCCTGCACTGCGATCCAGGAACGCAAAACCGGAGGTAATACCGCGGTTATTCAGGTTGGTGATGGTGTTATGGATGAGATACACGGCGATGAGAACAACCGCAACAATAGCAATGATCTGGAATAGCCAGGCGCGGACCGCGGGATGAGAAAAGGATAGCGTTCCTTTTACGGCTGAGCGGCGATGGGACATAAAGAAACCTCAGTAACCATGACTCTGGACTGGGCACCGCCTGAGCAGTGCCCGTTACAGCTTTGACTTAACGTACTGGTGGCGCGTACTGAATGCCGCCGTTATTCCAGAGATTGTTCTGGCCGCGTTTGATCTTCAGCGGGCTTTCCGATCCCACGTTGCGCTCAAAGATCTCAGAATAGTTACCCACCTGCTTGATGATGTTGTAAGCCCACTTGTTATCCAGCTTCAGATCCTTGCCGAAATCACCCTCTTTACCGAGTAGGTGAGCCATATCCGGGTTGGATGGATTAGCGGCTTTCTCATCAACGTTTTTCGAGTTGATGCCCATCTCTTCCGCGTTCAGCATGGCAAACAGGGTCCAGCGAACAATGGAGAACCAGTCTTCATCACCACGACGAACAACAGGTCCGAGAGGTTCTTTGGAGATCACTTCTGGCAGCACAATCCATTCTGCCGGGTTGCTCAGCTTAATACGTAAGGCATACAGCTGTGACTGGTCAGAGGCCAGCGTGTCGCAACGGCCGGATTCCAGTGCTTTGGCTGATTCATCCGAGCGATCAAACGTCACAGGGGTGTATTTCATCTTATTGGCTTTGAAATAATCCGCGACGTTCAGCTCAGTATCCGTACCCGCCTGGATACATACGGTGGCGCCATCCAGTTCTTTGGCACTTTTCAGGCCCGCTTTATTGTGGGTCAGGAATCCGATGCCGTCATAATAGGTCACGCCGGTAAATGACATCCCCATACCTGTATCACGAGAGGAGGTCCAGGTGGTATTACGCGAGAGCATGTCAACTTCACCGGATTGCAGCGCCGTAAAGCGTTCTTTCGCCGTCAGCGGGGTGTATTTTACTTTGCTGTCATCCCCAAAAACGGCAGCTGCGACGCCGCGGCAGACATCCACATCAATACCGGTAAATTTGCCGTTCGCATCGGCATATGAGAAGCCAGGCAGACCATCACTGATACCACATTGAACAAAACCTTTCTTTTTAACGGCATCCAGTGTCGTACCCGCATGGGCCTGGCCCGCTACGGCAAACAACATGCCTGCAGCGGTCAGGCTGGCTATCATCGTCTTTTTCATAATGCATCCTGTGTGGCGAAATTTATCGTTATAGAAGCGCTTTTTAAGCGCTAAACCTGTCTGTGGCTTTGGCCAACGTTTATAAAGCAAACGTAATGCCAGTTTTGCGTTCCACAAAATAAGTGATAACAGAACGCTTAATGCTGAGTGTAGACACGCTTAAATAAAACGAACGCCCCGAAACGGTGCGAAATTACAACCTGTGCCACAAATCGGAGCAAAAGTTTCGATGAGGATGAGATAAATCAAGAGATAGTTTCTGAAGTGAATATTGGCAGGGTATTCAATAAGATTAATGTGTGAAAATCATCACGATAAAATATGAAATAAACTTTTATATACTAAAAAGATGTGATAGCCAGTCGATGGGAATTAATTTCTTGAATAAAAACGGGGCTATTTTTTTACTTATTAGAAAACAATGCACTTTTTAAACGCAAAAGCGCGGCCCGAGCCGCGCTTTCTTAATTGATGTTACTTCGTCAGGGCAACGATACCCAGCGTCAAACCCGCCACGGCAGCCGCTCCGCCGGCGATAGCACCCGCGGTTTCCCAGTTATCCTGGGTGGTGCCTTTCATACAGGTATTGGTATGAACCAGTCGACCCTGGTCATCGTAAACCGGTACACATGGAGAATCGTGCGCGCATCCAGCAAGTAGCGCAGCGAGAAGTGCAACGGAAATGAATCTTTTCATGATGTTACCTCAGTATTATTTCTCATTCGCTACAAAGCCAGGAGGGCTATTAACGAACTGGAGGCTATTTTACCACCGGGGTAACACCTCGTTGCACGGGGAATAATCTCAAAGTATGTCGTTTGTAAAAATCGTGGAGAAAAGTCGGTTTCAGGATGAATTAATGGAGAAATTATGGAGACACAACAGGGCGTTTCTACTTAATGTAAATCACCGCATTTTTAACACTGCAATTCAATAATGTCTAATTTATTGTTTATATTAAAAATAAAAAAGGCACCGCAGGGTGCCTTTCATGGGGGCGTTACTCTTTATGGCGGGTAAACCGTCGCCGGACAACCACAAAGAAAACGGGAACGAAGAAAATCGCCAGCAGCGTCGCGGAAAGCATGCCTCCCATAACGCCCGTACCGACAGCATTTTGCGCACCGCTCCCGGCTCCGGTACTGATTACCAGCGGCATGACGCCAAGGATAAAGGCCAGGGAGGTCATCAGGATCGGTCGAAGGCGCATCCTTGATGCTTCCAGGGTGGCTTCAATAATCCCTTTACCTTCTTTATCCATCAGGTCCTTAGCAAATTCGACAATCAGGATGGCGTTTTTCGCCGACAGGCCAATTGTCGTCAGAAGGCCGACCTGGAAATAGACGTCATTGTTCAATCCGCGCAGCGACGCGGCGAGCAGAGCACCGATAACACCCAGCGGCACAACCAGCATCACGGAGAATGGGATGGACCAGCTCTCATACAGGGCCGCCAGACACAGGAACACCACGATCAGTGAAATGGCATACAGTGCGGGCGCCTGGTTACCGGAAAGGCGTTCCTGATAAGACATGCCCGTCCAGTCATAGCCAATTCCTGCAGGCAGTTTTGCGGCCAGGCTTTCCATCAACACCATCGCTTCGCCGGTACTTTTACCCGGTGCGGATTCCCCGAGGATCTCCATTGAAGGCATCCCGTTGAAGCGTTCCAGGCGAGGTGAGCCATAAACCCAGTGAGAGTAGCTAAAGGCGGAGAAGGGAACCATCTCTCCGTTCGCGCTGCGCACGTAGAGGTTGTTAATGTCCCCCGGCAGCATGCGGAAACGGGCATCTGCCTGCACGTAAACTTTTTTCACGCGCCCGTGGTCGATAAAGTCGTTCACATAGGTGCCACCCAACGCCGTCGAGATAGTCTGGTTGACGTCGGAAAGGCTGACGCCCAATGCCTGCGCCTTTTCCTGATCGACATCCAGCTTGAACTGAGGCGTATCTTCCAGTCCGTTTGGACGCACGCGCACCAGCAGGTCTGGGTGCTCTTTTACCATCCCGAGCAGTTGATTACGTGCCTGCGTCAGCTGGGTATGTCCCAGGTTAGCCTGATCGATAAGTTCAAAGTCGAATCCCGTTGCGGTTCCAAGCTCAATAATCGCAGGCAGGTTGAACGGGAACACCAGGCCGTCTTTAATCTGACTGAACGCTTTTGTCGCGCGACCCACGATGGCTTCAACGCTATTTTTCTCGCCCGGGCGCTCCTCCCAGGGCTTCAGGCTGACAAAGGCAATACCGGAGTTCTGACCCTGGCCGCTAAAGCTAAAGCCGTTTACGGTGAAGACGGATTCAACGTTCGCCTTCTCTTTGCCCAGATAGTAGTCCTGAACCTGGTCGAGGACCGCCTGAGTACGCGTCTGGGTCGCCCCCGCCGGGAGTTGAACCATTGTCATAAAGACCCCCTGGTCCTCTTCGGGCAGGAAGGAGGTCGGTAAGCGCAGGAACAACACCGCCATGCCACCAACAATAATGACGTACACCACCAGATAGCGACCGGTCTTACGCAAAATACCGCTCACGCTGTTGCTGTAGTGTTCCACACTCTTATCAAAGAGCGCATTGAACCAGCCAAAGAAGCCCCCTTTTTTCTCATGGTGGTCGCTGGAGACGGGCTTAAGCAACGTTGCGCAGAGTGCGGGGGTCAGGATCAGCGCGACCAGCACGGATAGCGCCATCGCGGAAACGATAGTTAACGAGAACTGGCGATAGATGGCCCCAGTCGAGCCACCAAAAAATGCCATCGGAACAAATACCGCAGAGAGGACCATGGCGATCCCCACCAGCGCGCCCTGAATCTGCTCCATTGACTTCTGCGTGGCCTCTTTCGGCGGCAGTTTATCTTCCACCATCACGCGCTCAACGTTCTCGACGACCACGATGGCGTCATCAACCAGTAGCCCTATCGCCAGCACCATCCCAAACATCGTCAGGGTATTGATGGAGAAACCGAACGCAGCCAGCACGGCGAAGGTCCCCAGCAGAACAACCGGCACGGCGATCGTTGGGATCAGCGTTGCCCGCAGGTTTTGCAGGAACAGATACATGACCAGGAAGACCAGAATGATCGCCTCAAACAGGGTCTTCACCACTTCATGAATCGAGATTTTCACAAAAGGCGTGGTGTCGTAGGGGTAGACGACCTTCAGTCCCTGCGGGAAGAACTGTTGCAGTTGTGCCAGCTTGCTCTTGATGGCTGCCGCCGTATCCAGCGCGTTTGCACCAGTAGCGAGCTTAATCCCCAGACCGGTTGCCGCCTGCCCGTTGATTTTGGTCACCATATTGTAGTTTTCGCCACCCAACTCAATGCGAGCCACATCCTTCAGATGAACCATTGAGCCGTCCTGGTTCACTTTGAGCGTGACGCGACCAAACTCTTCCGGTGATTTCAGGCGAGTTTGCGCGATGATGGAGGCATTCAGCTGCTGTCCAGGGACTGATGGTGTTCCACCCAACTGGCCTGCCGCTATCTGGTCGTTCTGCGTTTTTAACTGATTGATAATATCCAGCGGCGTCAGTTGGTATTTGTTCATCGCGTTACTGTCGAGCCAGATGCGCATCGCATACTGGGCACCAAACAGCTGAACGTCGCCGACACCCGATGTTCGGCTGATGGCATCCTTGACGTTCGAAGCGACGTAGTCGGAGATATCATCCTGAGTAAGGCTTTTATTATCCGAAACAAAACCGGCGACCAAAAGGAAGCTGCTGCTGGACTTCTCAACGCCAATCCCTTGCTGCTGAACTTCTTGCGGCAGCAGCGGCATGGCCAGCTGCAGCTTGTTCTGCACCTGCACCTGGGCGATGTCCGGGTCTGTTCCCGACTCGAAGGTCAGGGTGATGGTGACATTACCCGCTGAATCGCTGGTGGAGGACATATACATCAGGTTATCGATACCGTTCATGTTCTGTTCGATAACCTGGGTCACGGTATCCTGTACCGTCTGGGCATCTGCGCCGGGGTAGGTTGCGGAAATCGCAACGGCTGGCGGGGCAATCGTTGGATACTGGGCAACGGGCAGTTTGAGAATAGCCAGCCCGCCTGCAATCATCAAAATGATGGCAAGTACCCAGGCGAAAACCGGCCGCTGAATAAAGAAATTAGCCATGTCGTCGTTCCTTAACTGGCGGGCGCTGTGGTGGTATCTGGGGTGGCGACGACGGTGGCACCTGGCCTGGCTTTTTGTAATCCGCTGACAATCACGCGGTCACCGTTTTTCAGCCCTTCCGTCACCAGCCAGCGATCGCCAATGGCCTGAGGCGCAACGACGGTGCGTGGCTCAACCTGGTTTTTATCGTTAACCACCATGACGGTTGCATCACCTCGCGGCGTACGGGTCAGACCCTGCTGGGGAATCAGAATTGCATTCGGCTGTGTGCCTTCATCAATGCGGGCGCGAACGAACATCCCGGGTAACAGAAGGTGTTGAGGGTTAGGGAAAATGGCGCGCAAGGTAATAGAACCGGTGCTTTCATCCACCGTGACGTCTGAGAACTGCAACGTTCCTTTCAGCGGATAAGGCTGACCATTTTCCATCAGCAGTTCAACGCTGCTGGCCGTGTCGCCTTTTTGCAGGCTTGTCTGTTTCAGGCGCATAAATTCATTGCTGGACTGGGTGACGTCGACGTAAATCGGATCAAACTGCTGGACTGTTGCCAGTGCAGAGGCCTGCCCGTTCGTGACGAGAGCACCTTCTGTCACGCTGGATTTGCCGATGCGCCCATCGACGGGAGACGTCACTTTGGTATAGGCAAGGTTAATACGTGCACTTTCGACGCCGGCTTTGGCGGCGATAACACTGGCATCGGCCTGTTGGGCTGTTGCCACGGCCTGGTCATACTCCTGCTTGCTGACATACTGGGTGCCTACCAGCGGGAGATAACGTTTTACTGTCAGATGCGCAATATTGGCCGCCGCCTGGGCCTTCGCCAGCTCACCTTTCGCGCTGTCGTAAGCCGCCTGATAGGTCGCAGGATCAATCTGGTAAAGCGAATCTCCTGCTTTTACATCGCTACCTTCCGTGAAGTTACGACGCAGGATGATACCGCTAACCTGTGGACGAACCTCCGCCACGCGGAATGCATCCGTTCTGCCCGGGAGTTCAGTGGTGACCGCCAGCGGCGCGCTTTTCACGATATGCACGCTGACCTGAGGTGCCTGGGGATGTTGTTGTTGGTTTTCCTGGCCATCGCATCCAGAGAGCAGTACAGCGCAGACAATGAAACCGGATAAGGGCAAACGTCTGAAATGATTCGTCATTACTGTTCCTTTAAATACCCATTAACCGAGATTTGCCGTAGAACGGTCGTTGGGGCAGAGGGATAAAAAAATAAAATGTAGCTGCGTATAATAATGAGGATATTTAATGTTTTTTAATTTATAAGTGCGAATGACGAGGCGTGAAGGAAAAATCAGAATGGGGCCCGGAGAAGATATGAATATACTCCCCTCCAGGCTAACCAGAGAAAGAGGGTTTAATGCCTTAAAATATTCATATCATGAATTAAATATTGATTATGCATTTGTATTAATTATGAGTTAAGGGAATTGACTTTTTTTGTGCAAAATGAAAACGGGTTTTAGGGAATAATTCCAGCCATCCGAACCCGAGGTTACGTATAAACCCAGTGAGTAACGAGTAGCTGCCTATGGCGCGTAAAAAGAAAGAAGAGGCTCAACAGACCCGACAGCAGTTGATTGAGGCGGCTATCGGGCAGTTTGCGACGCGTGGCGTGGCCAGCACGACGCTGACGGATATCGCGGATGCCGCAAAGGTTACGCGCGGTGCCATCTACTGGCACTTTACCAGTAAAACAGAGATATTTAATGCGATCTGGGAACAGCAATTACCGCTGCGTGACATTATTTGCGACAGGCTTTCTCTTTCCGAAAATGATGACCCGTTGTTAATGCTTCGTGAGCAATTTATTACTGCGCTACAGTATATCGCGCATGAACCCCGGCAATGCGCGCTTTTACAAATTCTGTATCATAAATGTGAGTTTCATAGCGATATGATTTCAGAAGATGAAATCCGTAAACGCATTGGCTTTAATTATGATTCTTTACGTATTACGCTAGAAAAATGTATTTCTCAGAGAATCGTTGCGGCGCAGATGAATGTTGAACTGACCATGATTGTATTGCATGGCTTTTTTAGCGGAATCATTAAAAACTGGTTAATGAATACCGACAGTTTTAATCTCTATCAACAGGCACCCGCGCTGGTCGACAGTATTCTGGCGACACTCCCTGTCTTGCGCGTGTCGCCTCAGGATGACTACAGCTCAGCGCCAGGCAACATTTCACCTCGCGCACAAAGCGCCTCTATGGTCTGCGCGCTGGCTGGTTTGCCTAACAGATAACCCTGAAGGGTGTTACAACCCAGCTCTGTTAAAAAGGTTTGCTGGGCTTCGGTTTCCACACCTTCAGCCACGACTTTCAGGTTAAGTGTTTTTGCGAGAGCCACAATCGCCGAGACAATGGTGGCATCCTCGCTTTCCCCGCTTAACTCTTTTACAAATGCTCTGTCGATCTTCAGTTCACAGGCCGGTAAGCGCTTGAGATACAGCAGGCTTGAATACCCGGTTCCAAAGTCATCAATGGACGCTTTCACGCCTGCATTCGTCAATTCTGTCAGCACCCGTACGCTCTCATCCGGGTTGCTCATTGCCGTCGTTTCCGTAACTTCCAGGATCAGCATTTCCGGCGGTACCTGATGGCGCTCCAGGCAGTCGAGAACCGTTTTAACCAGTGATGGTTGTTCAAACTGCAATGTCGACAGGTTTACAGCCATTGACCAGTCTTGATGTCCCTGAAGATGCCATTCTCTCAGCTGGCGGCAGGCTTCATTGATCACCCAGTTACCAATAGGGATGATAAGCCCCGTCTTTTCCGCCAGTGGCAGGAAAAGATCCGGCGTCAGTAGTCCCTGCTTAGGATGTTGCCAGCGCAACAGTGCCTCAAACCCGAGGAGAGGTCCTGCGGGCGCGTGAAATTTTGGCTGATACAACAGGCGCAGCTCATTGCGTTCGATGGCCATCCACAGATCGTTCATTAACTGAAGATGGGTCTGCGCCAGGGTGTTCATGGAAGGCTGGAAAAAGTGATAACCGTTTCGGCCCATATGCTTGGTGTGGTACATCGCCGCGTCGGCGTTAAACATCAACTCGCGTTCGGTTTTGCCGTCGTGAGGATAAAAAGCGATACCAATGCTGAGGGTCACCATCAGTTCATAAGGGTCGAGGTTGAACGGGCTATCGATTGCGCGTACCAGCGAATTTGCCAGCGAGGCGGCATCGTCCGGGCCTTCGCCCTCAGCCAGCAGAACAAACTCATCACCGCCGATACGTGCAAGAGTGAACTGGCCCTTCAGAAGCAGTAGCAGACGCTGCGTAACGGCGACCAGCAGTTTGTCACCGACATCATGACCATAGGCGTCATTGATGGCTTTAAAGCCGTCGAGATCCATAAACATCAGCGCAAAATGGGTTCCTTCACGATCGGCTTTACTGATCGCCTGATCGAGTCGGTCTTCCAGCAGGATGCGGTTGGGCAGACGCGTTAGCGTATCCTGCAGCGCCAGTTGAGCAAGTTCCCGGTTCGCTTCTGCAAGCGATGAGGCCAGTAGGGCAGTACGTGCCTGAAGACGGGCATCCAGCATCGACACCAGCAGGGTGATCCCAAGAATAGAGAGCGCGACGACGCTGACCAGCATGGCGAGCCAGCTGCTGTTAATACCAACATGGTGCGTCATCGTCGACATTGGAAACTGCGCGGCTCTCATCCCGGCGTAGTGCATACCGGCAATGGCAATGCCCATTGTGATGGCGGCACCCAGACGCATCAGCACGACCTGAGCCGCTTCGTGACGCAGGCGGAAGGTCAGCCACAATGCAGCAAGCGAAGCGGCAAGGGCAATGACGACTGAAATGGCCACCCACAACGTGTCCCAGACGATACCGGGCCTCACTTCCAGCGCGGCCATACCGGTGTAATGCATGGCGATAATACCGCTTCCCATCACCAGCGCGCCGGGTAGCAGACGGCGCAAGCGCAGTTGTTCACAGCTGACGAGCCAGAGTGCAAACAGTGAAGAACCCACGGCAATGACCATGGATAAAATGGTCAGGCTGACGTTGTAACTCATGCTCATGGAGAGGTCCATCGCCAGCATGCCGATAAAGTGCATAGCCCACACGCCAATGCCCATCGCAATACCGCCGCCAGCCAACCAGACGCGGGCGGCGACGCCCTGACTTCCGGCGACGCGTGCCGCCATATTCAGTGCGGTATACGACGCGAGGATGGCCACAACGAAGGAAAGAACTACAAGGATAAGGTTGTATTGGCTAACCAGCATGGTCGGTTCTACTCGTGTCTGACGTTAAGCAGGAGAGGTTGAGAAGGGCGAGACATTATCACCGTAAGGTAACGGCTCAAAGGGTTTTAAATCCCCGTTTTTAGTGGGTAATTCGGGGGGCAGTGACGTCAGGGCGTTAATCGAGTTCTGAGCAGTTCACTAATTTGAGCGGGTTCACGGAGTTCATATTGCGGCACTTGTCGGTTTCAGTGCTCATCAGTTCAATCCACTGCATCAAAAGGGCATCGAAGAGGAAAACGGAGATTGCAAAGACAACCAGCCACCAGTATTTACGAATCATTGTGTCAGTCCGCGAGAAGAGAACCACTGAAGTGGTGGAAATATACACGAAAAGTTGCGGTTTAAAAGCGGGATACGCGAGGGTTTACAAAGTGTTGACGATAGCATTGGCAGGTAATAAAAAAGGCGCATCCCCATGCCGAGTAGCGCCTTTTTAAACAAGCATTTCGCTAATCGAAATTAGTTCATGCCGTATTTTTTCAGTTTCTTACGCAGAGTACCACGGTTGATACCCATCATCAGCGCAGCGCGGGTCTGGTTACCGCGGGTGTATTGCATCACCATGTCCAACAGTGGCTGTTCAACTTCAGCCAGTACCAGCTCATACAGGTCATTAACATCCTGACCATTCAGTTGAGCAAAATAGTTCTTCAGTGCCTGTTTAACCGAGTCACGCAGGGGCTTTTGAGTTACCTGGTCCTGAGAGTTAACGGTAGAAACGGTCAGTACGTCAGAATTTACGCGTTGTTCGAACATAGTTCTGTCAGCTCTTTATTTCATTACGCAAGATTTTCGAAGTATGCCTCCAACGCCTCCAGCTGTTCGCTGGCATCCTCTATGGCGTTGAATGTGCGCCGAAACTGGTCATCTGGAGCGTGCTCCTGGAGATACCAGGAGACGTGTTTACGCGCAATTCGGTACCCTTTTGCCTGACCGTAATGGTCATGCAGTTCCCGAACATGCGAACAAAGCAAGCGCTTAACCTCTGCCAGAGGCAGTGGGGCAAGCAGCTCCCCAGTGTCCAGATAATGCTGGATTTCCCGGAAGATCCAGGGTCTTCCCTGAGCTGCACGTCCTATCATCAGAGCATCAGCTCCCGTATAGTCGAGCACAGCCCTGGCTTTAAGCGGGTCAGTTATGTCGCCATTCGCGATAATCGGAATGGAAACCTTCTGCTTAACTGCCCGAATGCTGTCGTATTCAGCTTCACCATTGAACAAACAGGCGCGAGTGCGTCCATGAATGGTCAGGGCCTGAATGCCACAGTCTTCGGCCAGTTGGGCAATCTCTACACAGTTACGGTGTTCCGGCGACCAACCCGTGCGAATCTTCAACGTAACAGGAACGTCCACCGCGCTGACAACCGCCGTCAGGATAGACTTCACCTGATCGGGGTATTGCAGAAGGGCTGAACCTGCAAGCTTGCGATTCACTTTCTTGGCCGGGCAACCCATATTTATATCAATAATCTGGGCGCCACTTTCCACGTTAATACGCGCGGCATCTGCCATCTCTTCAGGCACGCTTCCGGCGATTTGCACGGTGCGGATACCTGGCTCATCAATGTGCACCATCCGAAGGCGGGATTTATCGCTTTCCCAGACCTGCGGGTTAGACGACATCATCTCGGATACGGTTAAACCGGCTCCCATCTCATAGCACAGCGTCCTGAACGGCCGGTCGGTAATACCTGCCATTGGGGCTGCGATCAGGCGATTTCTAAGCTGGTGGTGTCCGATGCGCATGAGTTAAGAAATGACCATACTGTGACTGCAAGGCGGCGTATATTACGCATTTTTTGCACGAGATGAAAGGCCAAACTTTGAACAATCCACTGTTGTAGATCAAGGAATCGCCGCTCAATTATTCCGTTAAAAATTATTCATCATTTAAATCATTGGGTTATAATTAAATGATTGTTTTATGAGCGCTTACAATTTCCCGTAACTTCTCATCATTTCTCATTAAACGCGACAGTTGAGCGGGATAATCTGCTGTTTTTCGCAGCAGATTTCCTCACTTCTTTGCGATCTCTGTCGCATTTTAGAACATGATCTCAGGGCAAAAAATGCAGATTATTCGACCACAAGACGGCCATGCAGGGCCTGTACCGGGCGATTGTTATCGTGATGCATTGTATGGGTGAATTTCTCCAACTGCTCAGCTGAGAGCGTGAGAGGGTGCTTAAGCACAATCCAGGTGACGCCTTCTGAACAAGGTGGGGTGGTCAGTGAACCGCTGAAGCGCCAGTAAGTTTTGTTGACCGGGAGCAGCTTGTTCAGGTCGAGTTCCTGATTGATGGAGGCGTTCTGTTCGGCCTGCTGAGGCATCACGCTCCACAGTTTATCAAGTTCCGGGTTCGCTGCGCCTTTATTGAACATGACGGCCACCACGGTCAGCTCACCCGCGCTATTTTTATGCACCAGATGCATTTCCATTGCGTACTTCTTGCCATGCACGGTGTTCTCGCTCGGCGCGTGAAAATGGAACTGCTGCAGCGTCCAGGCCTGGTTATCCAGCGTAATAGTGTCGCGGGTATCCGCCTTCTCACTGGCCTGAATGGTATGGCCATTGTTCGTCAGCGTCATGGGGCCATCAATGTAGTGTGTTTTCAGCGGAGAGAGATGGGCGCTAATGGTCGAATCAATATTAATCGGAGACTGATACATCCCATTTTGACAGGTTTTGTAGGCCTCATCCAGCTCACCCCAGTGTTCCGGTGAACCTTCCCCTTCGTAGCTCCAGTGTGATGCGAAAGCTGAAGCCGAGATCATACTCAGCGCAATCAGCGCTGCCTTGCCAGTAATGTGATTCATAATATTCTTCCGGTGAATTGTTGTAATTCAAATCATTATGATTTGTGTGGTTATTTTACCGGAGAAATGCGCGGGGAGAGAGGACTATCAGTGGAGGAGAGGCGTGGTCAGATGACCACGCCAAATGCTTATTTTTTACGACCGGTGATCCTGCACCACTCCTCTTTCTCTACCACCGGGTCGAGGGCGAAGAGATCCGCATAGGCTTCACACACGCTGTCGGCCTGGCTTGCCAGGATACCTGAAAGCCCCAGCAGACCGCCCTCAACGGGCAGTACGCTGATTAACGGTGCCAGTTCACGTAACGGGCCTGCCAGGATGTTGGCGACCACCACGTCGGCTTTCATGGCCGCTGGCTGCGCATCCGGCAAATACAGCTCCAGACGATCGGAGACGCCGTTACGCTCGGCGTTATCGCGGCTGGCCTGAATTGCCTGCGGATCGATATCGATCCCAATCGCTTTTGCCGCACCCAGTTTCAGCGCCGCGATAGCGAGGATCCCGGAGCCGCAGCCGAAGTCGATCACGGTTTTTCCTGCCAGATCCAGACCGTCCAGCCACTGCAGGCACAGGGAGGTGGTCGGGTGGGTGCCGGTACCAAATGCCAGGCCCGGGTCGAGCATCACGTTGACGGCGTTTTCATCTGGCACTTCGCGCCAGCTTGGGCAGATCCACAGACGCTTGCCAAACTGCATCGGGTGGAAGTTATCCATCCACTCCCGTTCCCAGTCTTTATCTTCCAGCTGTTCGATTTTGTGCACGAAACCTGCACCTAACAGTGGATGGTTTTCCAGAATCGCGACGACCTCTTTCATGTCGGTCTCGGCATCGAAAAGTCCAATGACGTCGGTATCACCCCACAGGCGCGTTTCGCCCGGCAGCGGCTCGAAGACCGGCGTGTCATGCGTGTCCTGGAAGGTGATGGAGACCGAGCCGGCCTCCATCAGCGCATCGCTCAGTTCCTCGGCGTTCGCGCCGGTTGTGTTCAGTTTTAATTGGATCCACGGCATGGCAAAACTCTTTATTTATCAGTAGAAATCATAGCGGACTGTGGGACGGGCTGACCGAAACGGTTCCCCACCACAAACGCCAGTAAACTTAGCAGTAACGAAGGCACAATAGGATGGAAGCCCAGGTACTGAATCTTAAACGTTGCGAGTACGGCATACAGCACACCGCCAACAATCATCGCGCCCAGCGCGCCTGCAGCATTGGCACGTTCCCAGTAGAGACCCAACACCAGCGGCCAGAGGAAAACGGCTTCAAGGCCGCCGAACGCCAGCAGGTTCAGCCAGATGATCATCTCCGGCGGGCGCCATGCGGCTAACAGCAGCAATGCCCCTAACACCAGAGTAATAATGGCTGACATACGCTTCAGGCGACGTTCATTTTCTACCTGCTCAGGACGCAGGTTGAGATAGAGATCTTTAATGATCGTCGCGGAGCTTTGCAGTAGCTGGGCGTTGATAGTGGACATAATAGCGGCCATTGGCGCAGCAAGGAAAATCCCGGCGGCAAATGGCGGCAGCACTTTAACCATCAGTGTCGGGATCACCAGATCCGGCACGGTAAGGTCAGGGATGACTGCACGTCCTAATGCACCCGCCAGATGCATGCCGAACATCAGGATCGCGACGACAATCGTCCCGATAATAATGCCTTTGTGAACGGCTTTGCTGTCTTTATAGGAGATACAGCGCACGGCGGTATGGGGCAGACCAATCACCCCAAAGCAGACTAACACCCAGAACGACGTCATAAATGCCGGAGAAAGAATATCATCCGCGCCTTGCGGCGAGACCAGTTTCGGATCAATAGCTTCCAGGGTTTCCACCGCATGCGTAAGTCCACCCGCAGCATGAACGATGCCCACCAGCAGAACGATCGTGCCAATCAGCATGACCATTCCCTGCAGCGTATCGTTCAGCACGCTGGCGCGGAATCCGCCAAACGCAGTATACAGCGCAATGCTTACCCCGAAGATAATCAACCCTGTCTCGTAGGGGATCCCGGCTGCCGTTTCCAGCAGACGAGCTCCACCGATAAACTGCACCGTCATCGCACCAATAAAGGCGACCAGCAGGCTCAGGCTTGCCAGCCATACCAGCAAGCGACTCTGGTAGCGTGCAAACAGCATATCGTTGAGCGTCACGGCATTATAGCGCCGGGCCAGAATGGCAAACTTTTTACCCAGAATACCCAGAGAAAGCCAGACGGCAGGCAGTTGGATCATGGCCAGCAGTACCCAGCCTAACCCGTACTTATACGCGGCACCGGGACCGCCGATAAATGAACTGGCGCTGATGTAGGTGGCCGTCAGCGTCATGGCCAGCACGACGCCGCCCATCGAACGGCTACCGAGGAAATACTCATTCAGAAAGGCGCCGGTCGCCCTTTTACGCATGGCATAAATGGACAAGCCAAATACGACCAGCAGGTATGCGACAAGCGGCAGAATGACTTCAAGCTGCATCATCGTCCTCCAGCGGAATATCCCGGTAGATAAATTTAACCATCGCCCAGCACAGCAGGATAAATACCAGCGGTACCAGCAGGCACGCCATTTCAAACCAGTGAGGCAGGCCGGTAATACCGATGTCTGAATTAGGTAAGTAAGCGGTTACCAACCATGCGGCAAGATAGAGAAGGGTCAGCCACAGCGCCCAGCGCGCTTCTTTATGGGCCTGAACAAAACGAGCGTCCATCCACTCTCCTGGATAATTCATAGTGAGAGGCGGATTGTACGCATTGCAGGGGGGATACCAAATCATTTTCTGCTGCGCCAGAAACTGGCGCAGCAATAAAGTACTTACTTCACAATGGAGAGATCGACATTCACGTTTGCCGTCCAGTCCGTTTTGTGCCAGTCACGCGCAATCAGATGAAGGACACCGGTGTAGCTGCCCTGAGGCAGAAGCGGGTTATCTTCTGCTTTATAAGTGACTCTTAAATGTGCACTTGTTCCTACGGAGCAGTTAACCGCGGTATTAACGGAATGAATATTGCAATCGCCATGGCTGTTCTGGCCACGCAGTTTCACAATGAAGGTTCTGTTACGATTATCGACAACCTGCGCATACAGTGGTGTTTCAACATCCTCAACCCAGACCAGAGAGGTAGGACCTGCTTCAGGTGTGTTGGTTACAAAAGCAATATTGAAATTTTTATCTTCAGCCGGTACTTCAATATTAGCTGGGGAAGAGCCATTCAGGCTACCGGTAAAGGTTTTCTCCACTTTATTCGGCTGAGGTAAATTCAGCGCATTAATCGCTGCAACCGCCTCTGCGGAAAGGGGAATATTCCACTGCTGGAAATACTGATTCAGATTTAAGCCGGCGATTTTACTGGCATTAAGTGTAAACCAGTCGATTTTTTTCTGGCTGCTATTAACCAGGGTTGGGTCATTCTGGTTAACTTCACGGTAAGCTTTCCCCAGGGCCGGGTAAAGCTGTGGCCAGCTCGTCATCAGTTCACCAAAGAAAGACGCCCGGCGGAACACATTTTGTTCTTTAGCAAAATTCCAGGTGTGCCCGGATTTCAGCAGAGTGCCGATAGCTTGTTGATCCCAACCGAATCCGTTAAAGCCTTCATTACTGTGACAGTTCTTGATATCGGTATCGCCGAGCGTGGTGTAACATGCAGCTAAAGAATAAAGGTTGACGGTAACTTCTCCCTGGTCACTCCAGGACCATCCCATCTGGAACTGATGACCGTATTCGTGCCAGTCGAGCCAGCTCGGCGTCTCAGGGATTGAGCTGTCACCACCCACGCCAATCAGCCCTTGCCCGCTATTTGCCCAGCAGCAGCTCTGATAAGAGACGAAGAGCAAACCACGGCTAGGCTGGTGCAACCAGCTCGAGCCATCCAGCCCATCGACTTTGTCATAAGTAATGGTTCGCAGCAGGGACTGGCGGAGAGTCTGCTCTATATTTTTAGTTGCTGAGTTTTGCGCAATTGCCTGACTTGCAACGAAGCGTGTCCTGCCATCAAACATAAAGTGGTAGCCTGATGGCGTTGTGGCCTGTGCCTGCTGGCGCCACTCGGCTCTGTCATTCATACCAAAGATAAAGAGGGGGTGATACGTACCGCCGTTAACAATATCAACGGAGACGAATGTATCAATATTCTCCATTTTTTTGGTTTTATCCTGACACCCAACGATAAGCAGCGCGTTCTGAGAGAAGGTGTAGGTTGTGTCACCGTTTGCATTCAGAAGAAGCTCATTAGCAGGACCGACAATACCTTCGTAGTTAGGATCAACGGCAGCATAACAGGAAACATTTTGCGGAACATCACCGAGACGGAGGGTGACGTTTTCACCCTTGACGCCCCATGTATGCGTTAAGAAGTAATTATTACGTCCCCCGTTGGTGGTTCTGTTCGTGCCATTGCCATGAACTTCGGTGACAGGAATTTGATAGCGACCTTGTTCAGCCTCACCGTAAACTTTTAAAGTACGGTTGAGCCAGAACAGGGGGTTATTGACATTTTGTACATCATAGGTTGATGCATAAGCTGGATTGATTAAATTATTGTAGTCAATACCTAATTCATCGAGTGCTTCAGTAAATCCCGGATTATTTTTCCACTCGTCCCACATCGTTTGGTTAGTAGGGACCGTCTCCGCCGCATAACAAGCGGAAGAAACAGACGCACAGAGTAGTGCTGCGATGGAAAAAGTTTTCTTTATTCCATGTTGAAATATATTCATAGTTAAAATGTCCGTAATTAAACATGAGGTGAAGCTTGTTTAATTACAACATTTAGTAACGGATTATTAAATGTAGAACTAATTAATATTCATTGTAGTGAATCTGATAAATAAGCAAGTTAGGCCGAATCATTTTCTGCTGCGCCAGAAACTGGCGCAGCAATAAAGCACTTACTTCACAATGGAGAGATCGACATTCACGTTTGCCGTCCAGTCCGTGTTGTGCCAGTCATTCGCGATCAGGTGAAGGACACCGGTATAGCTGCCCTGAGGCAGAAGCGGGTTATCTTCTGCTTTATAAGCGACTCTTAAATATGCACTTGTTCCTGAGTTGCAGTTAACCACGCTGTTAACGGAATGGAGGCTGCAACCACCATGGCTGGTTTGCCCACGCAGTTTCACGATGAAACTTCTGTTACGGCTATCGACAACCTGTGCATACAGTGGTGTTTCATTATTCTCTACCCAGACCAGAGACGTTGGGCCAGCCTTAGGCGTGTTGGTCACAAAAGCAACATTCACGGTGTTATCTTCAGCCGGAACTTCAATCGTTATCGGGGAAGAGCCGTTGAGGCTACCGGTAAAGGTTTTCTCCACTTTTTTAGGCTGAGGTAAGTTCAGCGCATTAATCGCTGCAACCGCCTCTGGGGAAAGGGGAATATTCCACTGCTGGAAATACTGGTTCAGATTAACGCCGGCGATTTTACTGGCATTAAGTGTGAACCAGTCGATTTTTTTCTGGTTGCTATTAACCAGGATTGGGTCATTCTGGTTAACTTCACGGTACGCTTTCCCCAGGGCCGGGTAAAGCTGCGGCCAGCTTGTCATCAGTTCACCAAAGAAAGTCGCCCGGCGGAATTGGTTTTCTGTATTGAAATCCCATGTGTGGCCTGATTTCAGCAGTGTTCCGACAGCTTGTTGATCCCAGCTGAAGCCGCTAAGGCCAGAATTACTATGACATTTTTTGATATCTACATCACCGAGCGTGGTATAACACGCCGCGAGGGAATACAGATTAACGGTTATTTCAGTCAGCGAATCCCAGGACCAGGCCATCTGGAAATGGTGACCGTACTCGTGCCAGTCGAGCCAGCTCGGCGTCTCAGGGATTGAGCTGTCACCGCCTATGCCTGTCAGCCCCTGTCCGCCATTTGCCCAACAGCAGGCCTGATAAGTAGCGAAGAGTAAACCACGGCTAGGCTGGTGCAGCCAGCTGGAACCATCCAGACCATCGAGTTTGTCATAAGTGATAGTACGCAGTAGCGACTGGCGGAGAGTCTGCAGTATATTTTTATCCGCTGAGTTTTTCGAGACTGTCTGACTCGCAACAAAGCGTGTCCTGCCATCAAACATAAAGTGGTAGCTTGATGATGTTGTGGCCTGTGCCTGCTGGTGCCACTCGGCCCTGTCATTTATACCAAAGATAAAGAGGGGGTGATATGTGCCGCCGTTAACAATATCAACGGAGACAAATTTATCCACATTCTCCATTTTTTGGGTTTGATCCTGGCAGCCGACGACAAGCAGCGCATCCTGAGAAAACGTGTAGGTTGTCTCACCATTTGCATTAAGAACAAGATCTTTAATAGGGCTACCTATACCCTCGTAGTTTGGATCAATGGCGGCATAGCAGGAAACATTTTGCGGAACATTACCAAGACGGAGGGTGACGCTTTCGTTCTTGACGCCCCACGTATGCGTTAAGAAGAAACTATTACGTCCATGGCTGGTGGTTCTGGCTCGACCATCAGCATGAACTTCGCTGACAGGAATTTGATAGCGTCCTTGTTCGCTTTCACCGTATATTTTCAGGGTACGGTTGAGCCAGAACAGGGGGTTATTTACATTTTGTGCATCATAGGTTGATGCATAAGCTGGATTGATTAAATTATTGTAGTCAATACCTAATTCATCGAGTGCTTCAGTAAATCCAGGATTATTTTTCCACTGGTCCCACATAGTTTGGTTAGTAGAGACCGTCTCCGCCGCATAACAAGCGGAAGAAACAGACGCACAGAGTAGTGCTGCGATGGAAAAAGTTCTCTTTATTCCATGTTGAAATATATTCATAGTAAAAATGTCCGTAATTAAACATGAGGTGAAACTCCTTTAATTACAACATTTAGTAACGGATTATTAAATGTAGAACTAATTAATCTTCATTATAGTGAATCTGATAAATAAGCAGGTTAGGCCAAATCATTGTCTGCTGCGCCAGAAACTGGCGCAGCAATAAAGCACTTACTTCACAATGGAAAGATCGACATTCACGTTTGCCGTCCAGTCCGTGTTGTGCCAGTCACGCGCAATCAGATGAAGAACACCCGTATAGCTGCCCTGAGGCAGATGCGGGTTATCTTCTGCTTTATAAGCGACTCTTAAATATGCGCTTGTTCCTGAGTTGCAGTTAACCGCGGTGTTAACGGAATGAATATTGCAGCCGCCATGGCTGTTCTGGCCACGCAGTTTCACGATGAAGCTTCTGTTACGACTATCGACAACCTGCGCATACAGTGGCGTTTCACCATCCTCAACCCAGACCAGAGAGGTAGGGCCAGCCTTAGGTGTGTTGGTCACAAAAGCAATATTCACAGTGTTATCTTCAGCCGGAACTTCAATGGTAATCGGGGAAGAGCCGTTCAGGCTACTGGTAAAGGTTTTTGTCACTTTGTTCGGCTGAGGTAATTTCAGGGCAGCAATTTGTGAGTCAGCATCAGCGGAATAGCCTAAACCCCAACGTGTAAAGAATTCACGTAAATCATGCCCCGCTGCTTTGCTGGCATTGACCACAAAGAAATCAATTTTTTGTTGATTGGTTGCAACCAGAGATTTGCCTTTACCCTCGTTATAGGTTTCGCGGTAGGCTTTGCCAATATAAGCGAAGAGATCGGGCCACGATGTTTTCAGCTGGGTAAACATCATTAATTTACGGAAGACGTCATTGTCAGTATCAAACTGATGTGTTTCGCCAGCGTTCAGGAAAGAACCGACGGCCTGCTGATCCCAGGAGAAATTGTTGTAATACAGATTTTCGTGACAGGATTTATCCGTGACTTCTCCGCGTAACACACGGCAGGCTGAAACGGACATAATATTATTTGTCACTTCAGTTAACCCGTTCCATGCCCAGGTCATCTGATTTTGATGACCATATTCATGCCAATGACCCCAGCTGGTTTCGGTTGGTAAGCTGTTGCCAAAGCCGATCCCAATACGTCCGGCGCCTCCCTGAGACCAGCAGCAGCTGTTAAAAATACCGAAATTCAAACCGCGCAGAGGCTGATGTAAATACGATGACCCATCAAGCCCGTTAACCCTATCATAGTCCATGACGTAGCTTAATTGTTCGCGCAGCATTTGCAGCACATTGGTATTCAGTGACGCTTTAGCGGTGGAATTATTCACGACATACCGAGAGCGCCCGTCAAACAGGAGTGTTTGCCCGGTCGGTGTACTCTGCTGGCTCAGGGCCTTCCACTCTTCTTTTGTGTTAAGTCCAAAAACAAATAACGGGTGTTTTTTCGCGGTCGTCGATGTGACATCCACACGAACGAGTGTGTTCATATGGCTATAGGTACCACTTTTATCCCAGCAGGCCAGCAGCATTAATCCATTTTCACTCAGGGTATATTGCGTTGAGTGATTGGCATTTAACTGCACCTGATATTTAGTGGTGATTGTACCGCTGTATTGATTTTCCAGTCCTGCGTAGCAGACCACATCATCGGGTTGGGAAGAGGTGGTCAATGTGAACGTATCACCCTGTTCACCATAATAATAGGTATTAAAATAGGGATTGCGACCTGTGAAGCCTGTTCTGGCACGAGCTTCATCATGATCTTCAATGGCTGGAATATAATAAATGTCTTTGTCAGCATCACCATAAATTTGCATGGTGCGCTTTTGCCAGTAGAGAACATCAGCCGGGTCGGCTGAACGGGTGAGGGTTTTTTGTGGATCTTCAGATAACAGTTGATAACTCATACCGAGTTCATCCAGAGCTTCATTGAAGGCCTGGTTATCCTGCCATCTTTCCCACCAGTTGGCCGTGGTTTCAGCGTATAAAGGCAAAGACGTTACCGATGCACATAACAGCGCAGCAGCAACACATTTTTTCTGTATGCCACTCTTCAGTATATTCATAAAAGATATGTCCGTTATCGAAAAAAATATTAAGAAAAACGGACTCATTACACCACTTCGTAATATCGTTAAGAATTCAGGAATAATTAAAATTAAATGTAGAAAAAATGATGATATTGAATATTTCTAGGTTGGGTTGGGGATATAGTGACGGTGAATAGTTTAGAGGGGAAACAAGGACGAAAAAAATAAACACGCCTGATAAACAGGCGTGTTTTTAGATTACTTCTCGTTGAGGCCGAGTTTCTTCTCAAGATAGTGGATGTTAGTTCCACCATTCTGGAAGTGCTCGTCGCTCATGATGCGCATCTGGAGATCAACGTTGGTTTTAATACCGTCGATGATCAACTCCTGCAGGGCGTTCTTCATGCGGGCAATCGCCACGTCACGGTTTTCGCCGTAGCAGATGAGCTTGCCGATCATTGAGTCATAGTACGGCGGTACGGTGTAACCGGCGTAGATATGAGACTCCCAACGCACACCAAAGCCACCCGGCGCGTGGAAACGCGTGATTTTACCCGGGCTTGGCAGGAAGGTGTTCGGGTCTTCGGCGTTGATACGGCATTCAACCGCATGGCCTTTCACCACGACTTCTTCCTGCTTGATGGACAACGGCTGACCCGCAGCGATACGCAGCTGTTCTTTGATCAGGTCAACGCCGGTGATCATTTCGGTAACCGGGTGTTCAACCTGAATACGGGTGTTCATCTCGATGAAGTAGAACTCGCCGTTTTCGAACAGGAACTCAAAAGTACCCGCCCCGCGATAGCCGATATCGACACACGCCTTGGCGCAACGCTCACCGATGTAGCGACGCAGTTCCGGGGTAATGCCCGGCGCAGGTGCTTCTTCGACGACTTTCTGGTGACGACGCTGCATGGAGCAGTCACGTTCTGCCAGATAGATCGCGTTACCCTGACCGTCAGCCAACACCTGAATTTCGATGTGGCGTGGGTTTTCCAGGTATTTTTCCATGTACACCATGTCATTGCTGAAAGCCGCTTTCGCTTCCGCTTTGGTCATGGAGATGGACTGCGCCAGTTCAGCATCGCTGCGTACTACGCGCATACCGCGACCGCCGCCACCGCCGGACGCCTTGATGATAACCGGGTAGCCAATGCGTTTAGCATGAGCACGGTTAGCATCCATGTCGTCGGTCAGAGGGCCGTCAGAGCCTGGTACGGTTGGCACACCGGCTTTTTTCATCGCGGTGATCGCAGACACTTTGTCGCCCATCAGGCGGATAGTGTCGGCTTTCGGGCCGATGAAGATAAAGCCAGAGCGTTCAACCTGCTCAGCAAAGTTGGCGTTCTCAGAGAGGAAGCCATAACCCGGATGAATTGCCACCGCGCCGGTGATTTCAGCGGCGCTGATGATAGCCGGGATGTTCAGATAGCTTTTTACGGACGGAGCCGGGCCAATACAGACCGTCTCATCCGCCAGCAATACGTGTTTTAAATCGCGATCCGCACTTGAGTGCACCGCGACGGTCTTGATGCCCAGTTCTTTACAGGCACGAAGAATACGCAGTGCAATCTCGCCGCGGTTGGCGATAACAATTTTATCCAGCATGTTCGCCTCGTTACTCGATGACGACCAGCGGCTCGTCAAATTCAACCGGCTGACCACTTTCGACCAGAATCGCTTTCACAGTACCTGATTTGTCTGCTTCGATCTGGTTCATCATTTTCATCGCTTCAACGATGCACAGGGTATCGCCTACGTTGACTTTCTGACCCACTTCGATGAACGCCTTCGCGTCCGGGCTCGGGGTGCGGTAGAAAGTACCAACCATTGGGGAACGTACGATGTGACCACTGATTTCTGCTGCAGCGGCAGGTGCGGCTTCAGCTGCTGGTGCAACGGCTGCGGAGAGCGCAGGCTGCTGCACTGGCGCAGCGTAAGCCTGCTGCATTACCGGGAAGCTAGCGGCTGGGGCTGCACGGCTGATGCGTACAGACTCTTCGCCTTCAGAAATTTCCAGTTCGGAGATGCCTGATTCTTCAACCAGCTCGATCAGTTTTTTAATCTTACGAATATCCATGAGTGGGTTCCGTACTCTTGTTTAGTGTGATTGTGACAAGCGTTTTACCGCTGTCTGTAAAGCGTATGAATAACCGTCAGCGCCCAGTCCGCAGATAACGCCAGTAGCGATATCCGACAGATACGAATGGTGGCGGAACGGCTCTCGGGCGTGCACGTTACTCAGGTGGATCTCGATAAACGGGATACTCACCGCGAGCAGTGCGTCGCGGATAGCAACACTGGTGTGCGTAAACGCGGCCGGATTGATCAGGATATAGTCCACATTGTCTTTAGCCTGATGAATACGGTCGATGATTGCGTACTCCGCGTTTGACTGAAAATGATCCAAATCCACATTCAGCGACGCTGCTTCCGTGCTCAGACGGTTAACAATTTCGCTCAATGTTAGCGTGCCGTACTTCTCTGGCTCACGGGTACCGAGCATGTTCAGGTTCGGTCCGTTCAATACTAAGATATGGAACTTGTCAGTCATTATGCCGCTATCTCCTGCGATTTTCGGGTAAAAAACAAAATATACCGTCGAATCGCAAATGTCACCTTTTCAGAGGCCAAAAACCACTGTCAGGCGAACCAAGGTCGCACATTATAACGATTTCGTAGCATTTGGCAGCTAAATACTGGTCTTATCAGGGAAGATTATCAACCGCAATCCAAAAAAGATTTGCGGTTGAGGGGCAATCTGCGGGAAAACGCACAGTTTCGCGAACTATCGCAACCACTGGCGGAACTTCTTGTAACGCCATGCTAAAAGCGCCACTGCCGCCAGCGCATACAGGACTGGCTGCGGGGAGAGGATCTTCACCGACCACAGATAATGAATGGGGGCGAGGATCGCGACAAGATAGACGAAGTTGTGCAGTAACTGCCAGCGTCTGCCCAGCTTTCGCTGCGCATATTGCGTGGACGTCAGCGCTAACGCCAGTAAAACCAGCCAGCTTACGATACCCAGCGTCAGATAAGGGCGTGTCACCAGCTCTCGGCCAAGCAGTGTCAGATTGTTAATTCCCAGTTCCAGCAGGGCGTAGCTGGTAAGGTGCAGCGTCGCCCAGGCAAAACACCATAGCCCCAAAAGCCGACGGGTACGTATCAATAATGGCTGTTTAGCGTAGCGCGCCAGCGGCGAGACGAGCAAGGTTGCCAGTAAAAATTTCAGAGCCATCCGACCCGTAAAATGCTGGATATCCTTTGCCGGATCGGCGCTAAAGAGGCCCTGACTGGCGGCCCAGAACAACCAGATAAAAGGAAGTATTCCGGCTAAATGCAGCAGCACTTTCAGCCAGGTAATCTGCTTTGCCGTTAAACGCACTCAGAAGTTCTCCCGTAAATTAAGGCCACGGTAAAGCGAAGCCACTTCATCCGCATACCCGTTAAACAATAGCGTGGGCTGACGCTTAACGTCCAGCGCACCACCCGCGCCAATAAAGCGCTCAGTCGCCTGCGACCAGCGGGGATGATCCACATGCGGATTCACATTCGCGAAGAAACCGTATTCACCCGGTGCTGCCAGGTTCCAGGTCGTTGGCGGACGCTCGCGGGTCAGCTTAATGCTGACGATAGACTTAATTCCTTTGAAGCCGTATTTCCACGGTACGGTTAACCGAATGGGGGCGCCGTTTTGAGGAGGAAGCGCCTTGCCGTATACGCCAACGGTCAGCAGGGTAAGGGGATGCATGGCTTCGTCGAGGCGTAGCCCTTCAACGTACGGATAGTCCAGTCCACCGCCGATAAACCGATCTTTCTGGCCCGGCATCTCGTCCGGAGCGTAGCGCGTCTGGAAGGCGACATATTTTGCATTGCTGGTGGGCTCAACCAACGCCAGCAGCTTATGCAGCGGGAAGCCGACCCAGGGTACCACCATCGACCAGGCTTCCACGCAGCGCATGCGATAGATGCGCTCTTCGAGCGGGAAGCGGGTGGTCAGATCGTGGTGGTCGAGCGTCAGGGGTTTTGCCACCTCGCCGTCAATTTTCAACGTCCACGGATCGGTTTTCATGCTGCCTGCATTGGCGGCAGGATCGGCTTTATCCAGACCAAATTCGTAAAAGTTGTTGTAGCCGGTGACTTTGTCTTCAGGGGTGAGCGTCAGTTTGTTTTGCCACTCGGCGGGTTTCGTAAACGTAAGCGGGGCCCCGGAAGGCGCCTTAGGGCGATCGTTACCTTTAAACCAGTCGAGCAGGTCGGCATGTGCCGCAGGGGAGAGCGTCAGTGCAGTGGCGCTGATGCCAAGCATTTTCAGGATCTGGCGGCGCTGTAACATAAAGACAGACTCGGACGTTACGTCGGCTTCCGTCAGTTTTCGGTTTTTCATGGCATCCTCCGTCATGCGTTTTTCTAAGCATGACGGAGGAGAGCGCTTCACGCGAATATGTCACGAAAATTTGAAGATTAGGCGATTTTCACCAGCGCGCGACCGTGGAACTGGTTATCCATGATTTTACTGGCATAGTCTGGCGCCTGGCTGAGGCTTATCTCCGTTGCGCTCTGGGTAAAGAACGATTCCGGCAGATCGCGTACCAGACGTTCCCAGGCGTCCGTGCGGCGAGCCGCTGGCGTCATCACGGAGTCCACGCCCTGCAGGCGAACGTTACGCAAAATAAACGGCATGACGGTAGTTGGCAGGGCAAAGCCGCCCGCCAGACCGCAGGCTGCCACGCAGCCGCCGTAGTTCATCTGCGCCAGGACCTTCGCCAGCACTTTATCGCCGACGGTATCTACCGCGCCCGCCCAGACCTGTTTTTCCAGTGGACGGGTTTCGGCGAATTCATCGCGGCCAAGAATGCGGCTGGCACCGAGCTGGCGAAGATAATCATGCGTACTTTCCCGGCCGGAAACCGCCGTGACCTGGTAACCCAGTTTGTGCAGCAACGTTACCGCCGTGCTCCCCACGCCACCGCTGGCGCCGGTCACGACAATGTCACCCGACTCAGGGCGAACCCCCGCCTCTTCCAGCGCCATCACGCACAGCATGGCGGTAAAGCCTGCGGTGCCGATGATCATCGCTTTGCGACCATCCATGCCTTTCGGCATCGGCACCAGCCAGTCGCCTTTTACGCGCGCCTGTGTTGCCAGCCCGCCCCAGTGATTTTCACCCACACCCCAGCCGGTGAGCAGCACGTGCTGGCCCGCATGGAAGCGAGGGTCTTCGCTGCTGTGGACCCGGCCAGCAAAATCAATACCCGGCACCATAGGGAAATTTCGGATGATTTTACCCTTACCGGTGATCGCCAGTGCATCTTTGTAATTTAAACTGGACCAGTCGATGTCGACGGTGACGTCGCCTTCCGGCAGACGGCTCTCTTCTACGGCCTGTACTGAGGCAAGCGTTTTGCCGTCCTGCTGTTCTAAGATCAAAGCCTGCATACGGGGTCCTCACGACTCAGATGATTGGAAAATAATTTCTGAAGACTATACTCGCTCAGGGTAATTCAATGCCGATTTAACGCAATAAATTGCCAGATACGCCCGATTTGGTAGTATGCCGCATTTGAAATGCAAGTTAGCGCTTACTCGCTACCCCCTCAACCCACGGAGTAATCTCAAGGATGCGATTAACGACGAAGTTCTCGGCTTTTATCACCTTGCTAACGGGGCTGACCATCTTTGTCACGCTTCTGGGTTGCTCTTTGAGCTTTTATAACGCCATTCAGGACAAACTGGTCAACCGGGTGCAGTCTGTTGCGTCGGTCATTGATACGCGTCTGCTGACCACGCCACTCCCGTCGCTCTCCCGGGAACTGGATGAGTTGATGGTGCCGGTTGATATTATTCGGATCGATATTCAGCAGGGAAAGCATCAGGTTTTAAGCCATGAACGGCAGGGAAGTTATCGCCCTGCGGGCGTAGTGAGTCAGTACCGGGAAGTAACGGTGCACTCCCTTAAAAACCCGGGTATGACCATTCACATGGTCTATCTCGATCCGATGGCCAGCTATTTCCGTTCTATGATGACCACCGCGCCGCTCACGATCGCGGTTGCATTCATTATTCTGCTCATTTTTCTCGCGGTTCGCTGGTTGCGCCGCCAGCTCTCAGGGCAGGAACTGCTGGAAATCCGCTCCGTCCGCATCCTGAACGGTGAGCGCGGCCCGCAGGTGCGCGGCTCTGTTCATGAATGGCCGTCACGCACCAGCAGTGCGCTGGATACGTTGCTCTCAGAAATTCAGTTTGCCAGCGACCAGCGCAGCCGTATGGATACGCTGATCCGCTCTTATGCCGCGCAGGATAATAAAACCGGCCTTAACAACCGCCTTTTCTTTGATAATCAACTGGCCACGCTGCTCGACGATTCGGAAAAAGTGGGCACTCACGGCGTGGTGATGATGATTCGCCTGCCCGATTTCGATCTGCTGCGCGACACATGGGGGCAGCGGGCCGCGGAAGAAAATCTCTTTACGCTGATCAACCTGCTCTCCACCTTTATCATGCGCTACCCGGGGGCACTGTTGGCCCGCTATCACCGTAGCGACTTTGCCGTGTTATTGCCGCATCGCACGCTAAAAGAGTCGGAAAGCATTGCCAGCCAGCTGCTGAAGGCGGTAGACGCGCTGCCCCAGAGTAAAATGCTCGACCGCGACGACATGGTGCATATGGGGATCTGCGCCTGGCGTGGCGGTCAGTCGACGGAGCAGGTGATGGAGCATGCGGAATCGGCTACCCGCAACGCCGTGTTGCAGGGGGCGAACGGATGGGCCGTTTACGATGACTCGTTACCGGAAAAAGGGCGTGGAAACGTGCGCTGGCGTACGTTGATTGAGCAAATGCTGAGCCGCGGTGGGCCACGCATTTATCAAAAACCGGCGGTCATGAAAAACGGCTATGTCCATCATCGCGAACTGATGTGCCGTATTTTTGACGGTACGGAAGAGGTTATTTCTGCGGAATATCTGCCAATGGTGCTGCAATTTGGGCTGTCTGAAGAGTATGACCGCCAGCAAATTTCCCGCCTGATCCCATTTTTATCTTTCTGGCCGGAAGAAAGTCTGGCGTTACAGGTCACCGTTGAGTCGTTAATACGCCCGCGTTTTCAGCGCTGGCTGCGTGATACATTAATGCAATGCGAAAAATCGCAACGCAAACGCATTATTTTTGAACTTGCTGAGGCGGATGTGGGTCAACACATCAGCCGGTTACGTCCGGTGGTTCGTTTGATCAACGCGCTCGGTGCGCGTGTGGCGGTGACACAAGCTGGTTTAACGCTGGTCAGTACCGACTGGATCAAGGAACTGGATGTGGAGCTATTAAAGCTGCATCCGGGGCTGGTAAGAAATATTGAAAAGCGCACGGAAAACCAGCTGCTGGTTCAGAGTCTGGTTGAAGCGTGTAAAGGAACCCGAACACAAGTCTTTGCCGCGGGCGTGCGCTCCAGGGGCGAATGGCAGATGTTAACAGAGCGCGGTGTCATGGGCGGTCAGGGCGATTTTTTTGCCGCCTCTCAACCGCTTGACACCAACGTGAAAAAATATTTGCAAAGATACTCTGTTTGACCTGCCGTTTACGTTGTTTTCACGTAGAATATCGCGCCTGTAGCTTTGAGTATGTCGAGCAAAAAGCCAGTGAACGACCTTTAACGGGTTACAAAGGTCAGTAAGGAATGCTGCTGTTGACTCAGCCCTGAGGGAGTCAGGGATCAATTTTGTAACATCAGGAAACGTACTGCACAAATTTTCACCGTTGCAGATGATTTTTGCGCCTTGTCGCTGCTGCGTGTGGTTGGTAAAGTAAGCGGATTTTGTTTTCCGCCCCAGCTTTCAGGATTATCCCTTAGTATGTTGAAAAAATTTCGTGGCATGTTTTCCAATGACCTGTCCATTGACCTGGGTACCGCGAATACCCTTATTTACGTAAAAGGACAAGGCATCGTATTGAATGAGCCTTCTGTTGTGGCCATTCGTCAGGATCGTGCAGGCTCGCCGAAAAGCGTCGCCGCAGTGGGTCATGACGCGAAGCAGATGCTGGGTCGTACCCCTGGCAACATCGCCGCAATTCGCCCAATGAAAGACGGCGTTATCGCTGACTTCTTCGTGACTGAAAAAATGCTTCAGCACTTCATCAAGCAGGTTCACAGCAATAGCTTCATGCGTCCAAGCCCGCGTGTTCTGGTGTGTGTGCCGGTTGGCGCAACCCAGGTAGAGCGTCGCGCAATCCGTGAATCTGCTCAGGGTGCGGGTGCTCGTGAAGTGTTCCTGATTGAAGAGCCAATGGCGGCGGCAATCGGTGCAGGTCTGCCTGTGTCTGAAGCAACCGGTTCAATGGTGGTGGATATCGGTGGTGGTACCACAGAAGTGGCCGTTATCTCTCTGAACGGTGTGGTGTACTCCTCCTCCGTACGTATCGGTGGTGACCGCTTCGATGAAGCCATCATTAATTACGTGCGCCGTAACTACGGCTCTCTGATCGGTGAAGCGACCGCAGAGCGTATCAAACACGAAATCGGCTCTGCTTATCCGGGCGATGAAGTGCGTGAGATCGAAGTGCGTGGTCGTAACCTGGCGGAAGGTGTGCCACGCGGCTTTACCCTGAACTCCAACGAAATTCTGGAAGCGCTGCAGGAACCGCTGACTGGCATCGTGAGCGCGGTAATGGTTGCGCTGGAACAGTGCCCACCAGAACTGGCGTCCGATATCTCCGAGCGCGGTATGGTTCTGACCGGTGGTGGTGCGCTGCTGCGTAACCTCGACCGCCTGTTAATGGAAGAGACAGGTATTCCTGTCGTAGTTGCAGAAGATCCACTGACTTGCGTCGCCCGTGGTGGTGGCAAGGCGCTGGAAATGATCGACATGCACGGCGGCGACTTGTTCAGCGAAGAGTAGTCATTGTGAAAGGGTAGCGAATCGCTACCCTTTCTCTCTGACACGAGAATACGCATAGCCTATGAAGCCAATTTTTAGCCGTGGCCCATCGCTACAGTTTCGCCTTATTCTGGCGGTTCTGGTTGCGCTTGGCGTCATTATTGCCGATAGCCGCCTCGGTACGTTCAGCCAGATCAGAACGTACATGGATACCGCCGTCAGTCCTTTCTACTTTATATCAAATGGTCCCCGTGAACTGCTCGACTCCGTTTCTCAAACGCTGTCTTCACGAGACCAGCTCGAACTTGAAAACCGGGCATTACGCCAGGAACTGCTGCTGAAAAACAGCGAACTGCTGATGCTGGGGCAATATAAGCAGGAAAACGCGCGTCTGCGTGAACTGCTCGGCTCGCCGCTGCGTCAGGATGAGCAGAAGATGGTCACCCAGGTGATCTCCACCGTGAACGATCCTTACAGCGATCAGGTTGTGATCGACAAAGGGAGTGTGAACGGTGTGTATGAAGGCCAGCCCGTAATCAGTGATAAAGGCGTAGTGGGGCAGGTTGTTGCCGTCGCCAAGCTGACCAGCCGCGTGCTGCTGATTTGCGATGCCACGCATGCGCTGCCTATCCAGGTCCTGCGTAACGATATCCGCGTGATTGCGGCCGGTAACGGCTGTACGGACGATCTGCAGCTGGAGCACCTGCCTGCGAACACGGACATCCGTGTCGGTGATGTCCTGGTGACTTCCGGTTTGGGTGGACGCTTCCCTGAGGGTTACCCGGTTGCGGTGGTCTCTTCCGTGAAGCTCGATACTCAACGTGCGTACACCGTCATTCAGGCTCGTCCGACTGCGGGTTTACAGCGTCTGCGCTACCTGCTGCTGCTCTGGGGTGCCGATCGTAATGGCACGAATCCGATGACGCCTGAAGAGGTGCACCGTGTCGCAAACGAACGCCTGATGCAGATGATGCCGCAGGTTCTTCCGCCTGCGGACTCCATGGGGCCACCTGCGCCAGTGCCCGCGCCGGCAACCGGGTTAACGCAGCCGCTGCCAGATGCGCCGCCACCGCCTAAACTCTCTTCGGGAGGGCAGTAGTGGCAAGTTATCGTAGCCAGGGACGCTGGGTCATCTGGCTCTCGTTCCTCATTGCACTGTTGCTGCAGATTATGCCCTGGCCGGATAACATTCTCGTTTTCCGGCCAAACTGGGTCTTGCTCATTTTACTTTACTGGATCCTTGCCCTGCCGCACCGCGTAAATGTCGGCACGGGTTTTGTTATGGGTGCCATACTGGATCTCATTAGTGGCTCTACGCTGGGCGTTCGCGCCCTGTCCATGAGCATTATTGCGTACCTCGTCGCACTGAAATTCCAGCTCTTTCGTAACCTCGCGCTCTGGCAACAGGCCCTGGTCGTGATGTTGTTGTCGCTTGCTGCGGATATCGTTGTTTTCTGGGCAGAGTTTTTAGTGATCAACGTCTCTTTCCGACCGGAAGTGTTCTGGAGTAGTGTAGTAAACGGTGTGCTCTGGCCGTGGCTGTTCCTGCTGATGCGTAAGGTTCGCCAGCAGTTTGCCGTGCAATAAAAAGGTTTCTATGACGTCTTTGTATCTCGCTTCCGGTTCCCCGCGCCGTCAGGAACTCCTGACCCAGTTAGGGGTATCTTTTGAACGCATTGTGACCGGCATTGAAGAAAAACGTGCTGAGGGCGAAAGTGCGCAGCAATACGTCTCTCGCCTGGCGCGCGAGAAAGCGCAGGCGGGCGTGGCGTTAGTGCCCCGCGATCTGCCGGTGCTGGGAGCAGATACCATCGTTATCCTTAATGGTGAAGTGCTTGAGAAACCGCACGATACCGAACATGCGGCGCGTATGCTGCGCAAAATGTCCGGGCAAACGCATCAGGTAATGACGGCGGTCGCGCTGGCGGATAGCCAGCACGTGCTGGATTGTCTGGTGGTAACCGATGTCACGTTCAGAGTACTTACCGACGACGAGATCGCCGCTTATATTGCCAGCGGTGAACCGATGGATAAAGCAGGTGCATACGGTATTCAGGGGCTGGGTGGCTGTTTTGTCAGGAAGATTCATGGCAGCTATCACGCCGTAGTCGGCTTACCGCTGGTGGAAACGTATGAGTTGCTGAGCAATTTTAACTCACTGCGTGAGGGAAGGGATAATTATGACGGCTGAATTGTTGGTAAACGTAACGCCATCGGAAACCCGTGTGGCCTATATTGACGGTGGCATTCTTCAGGAAATTCATATTGAGCGTGAAGCGCGGCGCGGAATAGTAGGCAATATCTACAAAGGTCGTGTCAGTCGTGTACTGCCGGGTATGCAGGCGGCTTTTGTAGATATTGGTCTGGATAAGGCGGCATTTTTACATGCCTCCGATATCATGCCGCACACCGAGTGCGTTGCGGGCGAAGAGCAAAAGCAATTTGCCGTGCGCGATATTTCCGAACTGGTGCGTCAGGGCCAGGACTTAATGGTGCAGGTGGTGAAAGATCCCCTGGGCACCAAAGGCGCCCGTCTGACCACCGACATCACCTTACCCTCCCGTTATCTGGTCTTTATGCCCGGCGCGTCACACGTTGGCGTTTCGCAGCGCATTGAGAGCGAAAGCGAGCGCGAGCGTCTGAAGAAAGTGGTCAGCGCCTACTGCGATGAACAGGGCGGGTTTATTATCCGCACCGCCGCGGAAGGGATCAGCGAAGACGATCTGGCATCCGATGCCGCATACCTTAAGCGCGTCTGGACCAAAGTGATGGAGCGTAAAAAACGCAACCAGACCCGCTACCAGCTTTACGGTGAGCTGGCGCTGGCTCAGCGCGTTCTGCGTGACTTTGCCGATGCGCAGCTCGACCGCATTCGCGTGGACTCTCGCCTGACGTATGAAGCGCTGCTGGAATTTACCGCTGAATACATCCCGGAAATGCCGGGCCTGCTGGAGCACTACACCGGGCGTCAGCCTATCTTCGATCTCTATGATGTCGAAAACGAGATCCAGCGTGCCCTGGAGCGTAAGGTTGAGCTCAAGTCCGGCGGGTATCTGATTATCGATCAGACCGAAGCGATGACCACCGTCGATATCAACACCGGCGCGTTTGTTGGCCATCGCAACCTCGATGACACCATCTTCAACACCAACATTGAAGCCACGCAGGCGATTGCCCGCCAGCTGCGTCTGCGCAATCTCGGCGGCATTATCATCATCGACTTCATCGATATGAGTAATGAAGATCACCGCCGCCGCGTGCTGCATTCACTGGAGCAGGCGCTGAGTAAGGATCGCGTGAAAACCAGCATTAACGGTTTCTCACAGCTGGGGCTGGTGGAAATGACGCGTAAGCGCACCCGAGAAAGCGTTGAGCATGTGCTGTGTAATGAATGCCCAACCTGCCATGGACGCGGAACGGTAAAGACGGTTGAGACCGTCTGCTACGAAATTATGCGTGAAATCGTCCGAGTTCATCACGCCTACGACTCCGACCGTTTTCTGGTCTATGCTTCCCCTGCGGTGGCGGAAGCGTTGAAAGGCGAAGAGTCGCACGCGCTGGCGGAAGTGGAAATCTTTGTCGGCAAACAGGTAAAAGTACAAATTGAACCGCTCTATAACCAGGAGCAGTTTGACGTTGTGATGATGTAAAACGCAGTACGCTGCGTGACGAAAGCTGACAAGGAGAGATGCGTGAGGCGATTGCCGGGGATTTTATTGCTTACAGGGGCAACGCTGGTCGTGATTGTCGCGTTGCTCGTGAGCGGGCTACGCCTCGTTTTGCCGCATCTCGACAGCTGGCGTCCGCAGCTGCTGGCAAAAATCGAATCCACCACCGGTGTGCCGGTGGACGTAAGCCAGCTAAGCGCCAGCTGGCAAAATTTTGGCCCGACGCTCGACGTCCGGGATATCAATGCCAGCCTGAAAGATGGCGGCCATCTGAAAATCAAACGCGTGACCCTGGCGCTGGACGTCTGGCAAAGCCTGCTGCATCTGCGCTGGCAGTTTCGCGATCTCACCTTTTACCAGCTTCAGTTTCTGACCAATACGCCGCTAACGGGCGGTGAGGATAATCAGGGCCTGGAAGCCAACCGCTTCAGCGATCTCTTCCTCCGTCAGTTCGATCATTTCGATCTGCGCGACAGCGAAGTGAGCTTTATTACCCTTTCCGGCCAGCGCGCCGAACTGGCGATCCCACAGCTAACCTGGCTTAACGGCAAGAACCGACACCGCGCGGAAGGACTGGTGAGCCTGTCCAGCCTGAATGGCCAGCACGGCGTGATGCAGGTACGTATGGATCTGCGCGACGATGACGGCCTGCTAAACAACGGTAAAGTCTGGCTGCAGGCCGACGATGTGGACGTGAAGCCTTGGCTCGGTGACTGGTTACAGCAAAACATGCAGCTGGAAACCGCCCGCTTCAGCCTTGAGGGCTGGCTAACCCTGACGAAAGGAAAATTCGCCAGCGGCGATATCTGGCTCAAGCAAGGGGGCGCAAGCTGGAAGGGCGAAAATCAGCAGCATCAGCTTTCCGTCGATAACCTCACCGCGCATGTGACGCAGGAGAAAGAGGGCTGGCAGTTTGCTATTCCGGATACGCGCATCACGATGGACGGCAAGCCGTGGCCGCGCGGTGCGCTGACGCTGGCCTGGATGCCGGAGCAGGACGTGGGCGGCGCGGCCAGTAAACGCAGCGATGAGCTGCGTATCCGCGCCAGTAACCTGGATCTGACAGCCATCGAAGGCCTGCGCTCGATGGCGGCGAAACTCTCCCCGGATTTGGGCGAGATTTGGCTGGCAACGCAGCCGAGCGGCAAGATTGATGCGCTGGCGCTGGATATCCCGCTTCAGGCCACAGATAAAACCCGTTTCCAGGCCTCGTGGAACGATCTTGCCTGGAAGCAGTGGAAGCTGCTTCCGGGAGCCGAGCACTTCAGCGGCAAGCTGGAAGGTAGCGTGGAAAACGGCAGGCTGACGGTGGATATGCACAACGCCAAAATGCCTTACGAGACGGTCTTCCGTGCGCCGCTGGAAATTGAACAGGGCAATGCGGTGCTGAACTGGCTCCGTAATGATAAGGGCTTCCAGCTTGATGGCAGGCATATCGACGTCAAAGCCAAAGCGGTACATGCACGCGGCGATTTCCGCTACCTGCAGCCAGATGGCGATGAGCCCTGGCTGGGTATTCTGGCCGGCATCAGTACCGATGATGGTTCTCAGGCCTGGCGCTATTTCCCGGAAAACCTGATGGGGAAAGCGCTGGTCGACTATCTGAGCGGCGCGATTCAGGGCGGTCAGGCGGATAATGCCACACTGGTCTACGGTGGTAATCCGCACCTTTTCCCGTACAAACATAATGAAGGTCAGTTCCAGGTGCTGGTGCCGCTGCACAACGCCACCTTCGCGTTCCAGCCTGGCTGGCCTGCGCTGAAAAACCTGGATATCGAACTTAACTTCCTCAATGACGGCTTATGGATGAAGTCAGACAGCGTTGCGCTGGGCGGCGTGACGGCCAGCAACCTGACGGCTAACATCCCGGACTACTCAAAAGAGAAGCTGCTTATTGATGCCGACATTAACGGTCCAGGTAAAGCGGTGGGGCCGTACTTTGAGGAGACGCCGCTGAAAGAGTCGCTGGCGGCGACGCTGCAGCAGCTCCAGCTTGATGGCGATGTGAATGCTCGCTTACATCTTGATATCCCGCTTGACGGTGAGATGACCACCGCCAAAGGTGATGTCCGTCTGAAGAACAACAGTCTGTACATTAAACCGCTTGAGAGCACCCTGAAAAACCTCAGCGGGCAGTTCAGTTTTGTGAATGGTAACCTCAAGAGCGAGCCGCTGACCGCCAGCTGGTTTAATCAGCCGGTGAATATTGACTTCACAACCACTGAGGGTGAAAAAGCTTACCAGGTGGCCGTCAATCTGGACGGTAACTGGCAGCCTGCGCGTATGGACGTCCTGCCGAAGCCGATCGCGTCATCAGTGGATGGCGCGGTAGCCTGGAATGGCAAAGTGGCTATTGAGCTGCCTTATCACGCAGGCGTGCAGTATAAGGTCGACATCACGGGTGACCTGAAAAACATCCACAGCCAGTTGCCCGCGCCGCTGGATAAACAGGCCGGACAATCGCTGCCGGTGAAGGTCAACGTCGATGGCAACCTGAACAGCTTTGCGTTGACCGGAAATGCGGGCAGCACAAACCATTTCAACAGCCGCTGGCTGCTTAATCGCAAACTCACCCTCGACAGGGCTATCTGGACGACGGACAGCAAAACCACGCCGCCGCTGCCCGACCATGCGGGCGTTGAGCTCAATCTTCCGCCGATGGATGGCGCGGAGTGGCTGGCGCTGTTCCAGAAAGGCGTTGGACAAAACGTGGATGAAGCCGCCCAGTTCCCGCAAACCGTTACGGTACGCACGCCGTCGCTGATGTTGGGCGGACAGCAGTGGAACAACCTTAGCATTGTTTCTCAGCCCACCGCGAATGGCTCCAAAGTGGAGGCGCAGGGCCGGGAGATCAACGGCACGCTTACCATGCGTAATAACGCGCCGTGGCAGGCAGCGATTCGCTATCTCTACTACAACCCGGCCACCGCGAGTAAAGATCAACCGGCGAACACATCGCCGCTGAGTCAAGCCTCCCGCGTCGATTTTAGCGGCTGGCCCGATCTCCAGCTGCGCTGCGCGGAATGCTGGCTGTGGGGGCAAAAATATGGCCGTATCGACGGCGATTTTGCCATCCAGGGGAATACGCTTACGCTCTCCGGCGGCCTGGTCGATACCGGTTTTGGCCGCATGACGGCCGCAGGGGAATGGGTCAATAACCCGGGCGAACAGCGGACCTCCCTGAAGGGCGACATTAAAGGCAACAAACTGGATGCGGCAACCAATTTCTTTGGCATCACTACGCCGCTGCGGGGATCGTCATTTGACGTGAATTACGATCTTCACTGGCGAGACGCGCCGTGGAAGCCAGACGAAGCGTCACTGAACGGTATTTTAAAAACCCGCTTTGGCAAGGGGGAAATCGCCGATGTGAGCACGGGGCGAGCCGGGCAGATCCTGCGCCTGCTGAGTTTTGATGCGCTGCTGCGCAAGCTGCGCTTCGATTTCAGCGACACCTTCAGCGAAGGTTTCTACTACGATTCCATCCGCAGCACGGCGTGGATAAAGGACGGCGTGATGCATACGGATGACACGCTGGTAGACGGCCTGGAAGCGGATATCGCCATGAAAGGCTCAGTCAATCTGGTACGCCGTGAGCTGGATATGGAAGCCGTGGTGGCACCGGAAATTTCCGCGAGCGTGGGCGTGGCGGCGGCGTTTGTGGTGAACCCGATAGTCGGTGCGGCGGTATTTGCTGCCAGTAAAGTGCTGGGGCCGCTGTGGAGCAAAGTCTCGATTCTGCGCTATCGCATTACCGGTCCGGTGGATAAACCCCAGATTAACGAGGTACTGCGCCAGCCGCGCAAAGATGCACAGCAATGATTTGACGTGGGCAGGTAATTGCCTCACTCTCAATAAATACGATTTTTATACCGCCACGGGCGGCAACGAACGAGTAGCAATACGATGAGTCTGAACCTGGTAAGTGAACATTTGCTCGCAGCGAACGGCCTGAGCCATCAGGACCTGTTCTCCATTCTTGGTCAACTGACCGAACGCCGTCTCGACTACGGCGATCTCTATTTCCAGTCGAGCTATCACGAATCCTGGGTTTTAGAAGACAGCATCATCAAAGATGGTTCTTATAACATTGACCAGGGCGTCGGCGTGCGCGCCGTCAGCGGTGAGAAAACCGGTTTTGCCTATGCCGACCAGATTAGCCTGGCTGCACTGGAGCAAAGTGCGCAGGCTGCGCGTACCATTGTGCGTGATACTGGCGACGGCCGTGTGAAAACCCTCGGTGAAGTGTCGCACTCTGCGCTCTATACCAGTATCGATCCGCTGCAGAGCATGAGCCGCGAAGAGAAGCTGGATATTCTGCGCCGCGTGGATAAAGTGGCGCGTGCTGCCGATAAACGCGTGCAGGAAGTTTCTGCCAGCCTGAGCGGTGTTTATGAACTGATTCTGGTGGCGGCAACGGACGGTACGCTGGCCGCCGATGTGCGTCCGCTGGTGCGTCTTTCCATCAGCGTGCAGGTTGATGACAACGGTAAACGCGAGCGTGGCTCCAGCGGCGGCGGCGGTCGTTTCGGCTATGACTGGTTCCTGGGCGATGTAGATGGCGAAGCGCGCGCTGACGCGTGGGCAAAAGAAGCCGTGCGCATGGCGCTGGTGAATCTTAATGCTGTTGCGGCTCCCGCCGGGACATTCCCGGTGGTGCTGGGCGCAGGCTGGCCGGGCGTGCTGCTGCACGAAGCGGTGGGCCACGGTCTGGAAGGCGACTTTAACCGTCGCGGGACATCCGTATTCAGCGGTCAGATTGGACAGCTCGTCTCCTCTGAGCTGTGCACCGTGGTGGATGATGGCACCATGCCTGACCGTCGCGGTTCGGTGGCTATCGATGATGAAGGTACGCCAGGCCAGTACAATGTGCTGATTGAAAACGGCGTGCTGAAAGGTTACATGCAGGACAAACTCAACGCGCGCCTGATGGGCGTCGCACCAACGGGTAACGGCCGTCGTGAATCTTACGCGCACCTGCCAATGCCGCGCATGACCAACACTTACATGTTGCCGGGCAAATCCACGCCGCAGGAGATTATCGAGTCTGTAGATTACGGTATCTTTGCGCCAAACTTTGGCGGCGGCCAGGTGGACATCACCTCCGGTAAATTTGTCTTCTCTACCTCAGAAGCGTATCTGATTGAGAAGGGAAAAGTGACCAAAGCGGTAAAAGGTGCGACCCTGATTGGTTCCGGTATCGAAGCCATGCAGCAGATCTCTATGGTCGGTAACGATCTGAAGCTGGACAACGGCGTGGGCGTCTGCGGTAAAGAGGGCCAGAGCCTGCCGGTTGGCGTCGGCCAGCCAACCCTGAAAGTGGATAATCTGACGGTGGGCGGTACAGCGTAGTTTTTCACCGCCTCACCCTAACCCTCTCCCCAACCGGGAGAGGGGAAAGGCCTATTCTTTCCTTCTTCCCCGCATCCCCTGAAACAGCTCCGCCACGTCCACAAAATAGTCGGTCAGATAGTTGATACACACCTGCACTTTGAGCGGCAGCTTGTCCTTTTCGGTATACAGGGCGTAGACCGGGCGCGGATCGGATTGATAGCGAGGGAAAAGGATCTCCAGCACGCCGCTGTTGATCTCATTGATCACCCACATCAACGGGACGTAGGCGATCCCCGCACCGGCCACCAGCCAGCGCGAAATAGTCATCGGATCGTTAGTGACGAATCGCCCTTCCGGCAGCAGCCGGGTGGAGATCCCCTCCGGGGCAATCAACTCGAATTCATTGTCGGGTCGCACGCTGTACTCCAGCCAGGAGTGGTTGGTGAGATCCGCGGGTTTCTCCGGAACGCCGTACTGCGCAAGATAGCTTTTCGAGGCGCAGACAACCATCGGCATGCTGCCCAGTCGACGCGAGAAGAGGCTGGAATCCTGCAACGCCCCCACGCGGATCACCACGTCCAGACCATCGGCGATCAGATCCGGCGCCGGGATACCTGTCACCAGATTGACGGTAAGCCCGGGGTACTCCTTCAGCATATCCGCGGTCATGGCAGCGAGTACATTTTGTGCCATAGTTGAAGAACACCCTATACGGAGTGTGCCGATCGGGGTGTTGTTAAAGGCGTAGAGCTGTTCATGGACGTCTTGTACTTCGTGCATCATGCGTCGGCAGCCCTGATAGTAAATTTTACCCGCCTCCGTCAGCCCAATGCTGCGGGTACTGCGGTTGAGCAGCTTGACCTGTAGCTCATCTTCCAGTTTAGAGACCGTCTGGCTAATGGATGATACGCTCATCTGAAGCTGACGTGCCGCGGCGGTAAACGAACCCAGTTCAACCACTTTGGCGAAGACCGACATGCGTTTTAAACGTTCCATTGTTCACTCTGGCTTAAAAGTGATTTAGATCACATATTATAGATAACAGCATAACAGTTACGTTAATATATTATTAATTACATAACGGCTGCGCCATTCTCGCCCGACGTTTCTTGCTCTTCTGCGATGGCGTGCGCTAAAAAATTCTGAAGCCTGCACTCTCTCTTATCAAGGTCAACATGAGTCTGTTTCCCGTTATCGTGGTGTTCGGTCTGTCGTTCCCACCGATATTTTTCGAGCTACTTTTATCACTGGCGATCTTCTGGCTGGTGCGCAAGGTGCTGGTCCCTACCGGGATTTACGATTTCGTCTGGCACCCTGCATTGTTCAATACCGCGCTGTATTGCTGCCTGTTTTACCTGATATCGCGCATGTTTGTCTGAGGTTGATGTGAAAACGCTAACAAGAAAAATCTCCCGCACTGCCATCACGATGGCGCTGGTTATCCTCGCCTTCATCGCTATTTTTCGTGCCTGGGTCTATTACACCGAATCACCGTGGACGCGTGATGCGCGCTTCAGCGCGGATGTCGTGGCCATCGCCCCCGATGTGGCTGGTCTAATCACGGCGGTGAATGTTCACGATAACCAGCTGGTGAAAAAAGATCAGGTTCTGTTCACCATCGACCAGCCTCGTTACCAGAAGGCGCTGGAAGAAGCGGAAGCAGATGTCGCCTATTACCAGGCGCTGGCATCGGAAAAACGCCGTGAGGCGGGCCGCCGTAACCAGTTGGGCGTTCAGGCCATGTCCCGTGAAGAGATAGACCAGTCTAACAACGTGCTGCAAACCGTGCTGCACCAGCTGGCGAAAGCGCAAGCCACGCGCGATCTCGCTAAGCTCGATCTGGAGCGCACCGTGATCCGCGCGCCATCCGACGGCTGGGTCACTAACCTCAATGTCTATGCCGGGGAGTTTATTACCCGTGGCTCCACTGCCGTGGCGCTGGTTAAACAGAACTCCTTCTACGTGCTCGCCTATATGGAAGAGACCAAGCTGGAAGGCGTGCGTCCGGGTTATCGTGCGGAAATCACGCCGCTGGGCAGTAACCGCGTCTTCAAAGGTACCGTCGACAGTGTCGCTGCAGGGGTGACCAACTCCAGCAGCTCTAACGATACTAAAGGAATGGCGACGGTGGATTCCAACCTGGAATGGGTGCGTCTGGCGCAGCGTGTGCCGGTACGTATTCACCTTGATGAACAGCAGGGCAACCTGTGGCCAGCGGGGACCACGGCGACGGTGGTGATCACCGGTGAAAAAGATCGGGATGCCAGCCAGGACTCCTTCTTCCGTAAAATTGCCCATCGCCTGCGCGAGTTTGGTTAATCGCCATGGGTATCTTTTCCATCGCCAGCCAGCACATTCGCTTCGCCGTGAAGCTGGCCTGTGCCATTGTGCTGGCGCTGTTTGTTGGCTTTCACTTCCAGCTTGAAACCCCTCGCTGGGCGGTCCTGACGGCGGCAATAGTTGCGGCGGGTCCTGCCTTTGCCGCTGGCGGGGAACCCTATTCTGGCGCGATCCGCTATCGTGGGATGCTGCGTATCATCGGGACGTTTATCGGCTGTTTCGCAGCACTCACCATTATTATTCTGATGATCCGCACGCCATTGTTGATGCTGATGGTGTGCTGTATCTGGGCGGGTTTCTGCACCTGGATTTCGTCTCTGGTGAAAGTGGAAAACTCCTACGCCTGGGGGCTGGCGGGCTATACCGCGCTGATTATTATCATCACCATTCAGTCTGAACCTTTGCTCGCGCCGCAGTTTGCCGTGGAGCGCTGCAGCGAGATTGTGATCGGTATTGTGAGTGCGATTGTCGCTGACCTGCTTTTCTCTCCACGCTCCATCAAACAGGAAGTCGACCGTGAACTTGACGCGCTGATCGTTGCCCAGTACCAGCTGATGCAGCTGTGCATTAAGCATGGCGACAGTGAAGAGGTGGATAACGCCTGGAGCGGGCTGGTTCGCCGGACGCAGGCGCTGGAGGGGATGCGTAGCAACCTCAACATGGAGTCCTCGCGCTGGGCCCGTGCGAACCGCCGCCTGAAAGCCCTCAATACTGTCTCCCTGACGCTGATTACCCAGGCGTGTGAAACGTATCTCATCCAGAACACCCGTCCGGAAGCGGTCACCGATACGTTCCGTGAGCTGTTTGCCGAGCCGGTGGAAACCGTGCAGGACGTGCATAAACAGCTTAAGCGTATGCGTCGGGTGATCGCCTGGACCGGGGAGCGCGACACGCCGGTGACCATCTACACCTGGGTCGGGGCCGCGACGCGCTATCTGCTGCTGAAACGTGGCGTGATCGGCAACACCAAAATTAGCGCGGCGGAAGAAGAGGTCCTCCAGGGTGAAGTGGTCATCAAGGCCGAATCTGCCGAACGCCACCACGCGATGGTCAATTTCTGGCGTACCACGCTTGCCTGTATGCTCGGTACGCTGTTCTGGTTGTGGACAGGCTGGACGTCTGGCAGCGGCGCGATGGTGATGATTGCCGTTGTGACCGCACTGGCGATGCGTCTGCCTAACCCCCGTATGGTTGCCGTTGATTTCCTCTACGGTACCATTGCCGCCCTGCCGATAGGGGCGCTCTATTTCCTGGTCATCATCCCGTCGACGCAACAAAGCATGTTGCTGCTCTGTATTAGCCTGGCGGTGATGGCGTTCTTTATCGGCATTGAAGTGCAAAAGCGTCGCCTGGGATCGCTGGGGGCGCTGGCGAGTACGATTAACATCATCGTGCTCGATAACCCGATGACTTTCCATTTCAGCCAGTTCCTCGACAGCGCGCTGGGCCAGCTGGTGGGCTGTTTCCTGGCGATGATGGTCATTCTGCTGGTGCGAGATAACTCACAGGCGCGGACGGGGCGTGTGTTATTGAATCAGTTTGTTTCTGCCGCCGTGTCGTCGATGACCACCAATACCGCGCGTCGTAAAGAGAACCACCTCCCGGCGCTCTATCAGCAGCTGTTTTTACTGCTGAACAAGTTTCCGGGCGACATCGCGAAGTTCCGCCTGGCGTTAACCATGATTATCGCGCACCAGCGTCTGCGCAGTGCACCGGTGCCGATCAACGACGATCTCTCCGCCTGGCACCGTCAGCTGCGTCGTACCGCGGACCATGTGCTTTCCGCCAGCAGTGATGACAAACGTCGCCGTTACTTTACGCAGCTGCTTGAAGAGCTCGATATCTATCAGGAAAAACTTAAGCACTGGGATGCACCGCTTCAGGTCACCGAACCGGTAGGGCGGCTGGCGCTGATGCTGCGTCGCTATCAAAATGCCCTCACCGATAACTGACTGAAGTAAAAAAACCGACGCCAAAAGCGTCGGTTTTTTTGTGGCTATACTTATTCCAGCACGTTCTTACATTCAGAAAGGGAGGACACATGACGACCCAGGCGCTTCAGGACAATACCCTTTTTCAGACCGGCTATCTGGTTAACGGCCTCTGGAAACCGCTGGATACGACGTTTGATGTGCTTAACCCGGCTACCGGGGAAGTCATCGCCCGCGTCGCGAAAGCCGGCAAAGCAGAGACCGAAGCAGCAATTGCTGCCGCCACCCAGGCTTTCCCTGCATGGCGCGCCAAAACCGCGAAAGAGCGTTCGGCCATTCTTTACCGCTGGTACGAACTGATTATTGAGAATAAAAGCTGGCTCGGACGGCTAATGACCACCGAACAGGGTAAGCCCCTGAAAGAAGCGGAAGGTGAAGTGGAGTACGCCGCCAGCTTTATCCAGTGGTTTGCCGAAGAGGCCAAGCGTGCGAACGGTGAAATTATTCCGCCGATCAAACCCGGCTCGCGCATTCTGGCGACCCGTGAACCGATAGGTGTTGTCGCGGCTATCACGCCGTGGAACTTCCCGATGGCGATGCTCACCCGCAAGTTAGGCCCGGCGCTGGCAGCCGGATGCACCGGGGTAATCAAACCGGCCAATAACACGCCGCTCAGCGCTTTTGCGCTGCTGACGCTGGCAAAACAGGCCGGCGTACCGGATGGGGTACTCAACGCGGTCGCCGGGAATACGCACGAAATCAGCGACGCGATTATGGCCAGTCGGGACGTGCGAAAAATCTCCTTCACCGGCTCGACATCGGTTGGCAAAACGCTGGTGCGTAACGCCGCAGAAACCATGAAAAAAGTCTCGATGGAGCTGGGGGGAAATGCGCCGTACATCGTCTTTGAGGATGCAGACATCGACGCGGCTGTGAAAGGCGCGATCGCCAATAAGTTTCGCAATGCCGGGCAGGTGTGCGTAAGCGTGAACCGCTTCTATATTCAGGAAACCGTCTACGACAAATTCGTGAATAAACTCGCTGATGCGGTGAAGGCTCTGAAGGTGGGAAATGGTCTTGAGGACGGCGTCGTCGTCGGGCCGTTGATTGAAGGCGCAGCGGTCGACAAGGTACGTGAACATGTTGACGACGCTGTTGCGCGTGGCGCGACCGTGCTGGCGGGCGGTAAACCTCATTCCCTTGGCGGCAATTTCTGGATGCCAACCGTACTGGGGGACTGTCATGAAGGGATGAAGCTGGCAGAAGAGGAGACGTTTGGCCCGGTCGCGGCGTGCTTCCGTTTCACCTCAGAAGATGAAGTCATCCAGCGTGCCAACAACACGCCTTATGGTCTGGCGGCGTACTTCTATACCCAGAATCTCTCGCGGGTCTTCCGCGTTTCACAGGCAATTGAAAGCGGAATGATTGGGATTAACGAGTGCGCCGTTTCCACAGAGCTGGGGCCCTTTGGCGGCGTAAAAGAATCCGGCCTGGGGCGTGAGGGATCGGTGCTGGGGCTGGAAGAGTATCTGGAAGTTAAAACCCTGCATATCGGGGGATTATAATAGATGGAGCGGCATCTGCCGCTCGCCTGGACTGGTGGCTGGTAATGAAAACCTATACCTTTGATTTTGATGAGATAGACAGTCAGGAAGACTTCTATCGGGAATTTACTCGGGTGTTTGATCTTGAACGGCAAAGCGTGACGAATCTGGATACGCTGTGGGATGTGGTAACCGGCAGTCTGTTGCCGCTACCGTTGGAAATAGAGTTTATCCATCTGCCCGATAAGCTGCGCAGACGTTTCGGGGCGCTGATATTACTGTTCGATGAAGCGGAAGAAGAGCTGGAAGGACAACTGCGTTTCAATGCTCGCCACTGAGCAAGCCATAAAAAAGCCCCTGACCATCAGGCCAGGGGCAAGTCGTATGATGAGATACGACGAGGGTTTATTTATACAGTTCTGCCGTGGCATGCCAGTGGTCACCCTGATTCAGTTCGGTGACGCGATAGCTGCTGGCGCCTGCTTTTTCAGCTTTGGCGGCAAGTTCCTGACGGATATCCATCGGTGAGCCGGTGACCGACGTGACGGATACGCTGCCCATACGCTGCAGATTTTGTGCCTGGTCGGCATTCACTTGCTGTACGGCTGCGCTTGCGCCGAAAGAGAGAACGGATGCCAGACCGAGGGTTGCGATGATCAATTTGGTTTTCATAGTCTTTACTCCTGGAAAAGGTTTTTTGCTCAACGGCGAGAAGGGTTGAACCGCTATTTTTATGCCTGGTGCCGTTGAGTGGAGAATTACATCTTCAGTGATAACTAAAACTTATTTGTACAGCTCTGCGGTTGCGTGCCAGTGGTCACCGGAACGCGCTTCGATGATGCGATAAGATGATGCACCTTTTTCTTCCGCTTTTTTGTTCAGCATTTCATGCATGTCCATTGGCGACGTGCCGACTGCACCGACCGAAACCGTACCGATTGCTTCACGGGATTGTGCCTGGTCAGCATTAATAGCGTCAGCCGCGAAAGCACCGAAGGACAGGACAGACAGGACGCTCAGCGCCGCTACAGTAGTTTTGATTTTCATGATTCTTACCTCGTCGAATTTTTTAGTGAGGTCTTGTTTCGTGACCCTCATCACAAAATCAAGTATACACTAATAACGGCAAAAATTAATACCAGACTAATGGTTTCCTGTGTTATTACGTGTTAAATACACCGTTTTTTATAACCAAAATGCATAATATTGAGTGATTATTGAGCTTTATGTGTGGTTAAATCTAAGAAAATCATATGGATATCTGCTTTTGATTTTTTGTGCGATTTTTTGATTTATCATTCACCAGATGAATGTTAATAGGCGGTAAAAAGCACTATTTGTTAAAACCAGAGACAGTGGAATGCAGGGGAAAACGAGGCTGGAGCAGGATGTTCCCCGTAGCAGCGCTACGGGGAGAGAGGATTACAGTTCCTGTTCGAACAGAACCAGAATCGCTTCGTGGAGATCTTTTACGGAGAAACCGCTGGCCGGGGTGGTAAAAATGGTGTCGTCGCCTGCGATGGTACCCAGGATGCCCTCCGTTTTACCTAACGAGTCCAGCATGCGGGCAATCAGCTGTGCGGCACCAGGGCTTGTGTGGATCACCACCACGGCGTCGTTATAGTCGATATCCAGAACCAGATTTTTGAGGGGGCTGGAAGTGGTCGGCACGCCAAGTTCAGCCGGCAGGCAATAGACCATCTCCATCTTCGCGTTACGGGTACGTACCGCGCCAAACTTAGTTAACATGCGGGAGACTTTCGACTGATTGATGTTATCGAAACCTTGTTCCTGCAGCGCCTGAACAATTTCTCCCTGAGAACTGAATTTCTCTTCTTTGAGTAGCGCTTTAAACGCCTTTACTAATTCTTCTTGCTTAGACGAGCTTCGCATAAGTCACCCGGAATATGACGAAAGAAACAACATTATTATGCATGTGGATGAATTTTTATGCAAATTATCTACTCAGCGCAAGGCTGAAATAATGTTATGAAAGGGAGTGATTTTATCAGATTTCGTTATCAGAAAACATGCCTGGGTCACGCCACGCAAATAAGCTTAAAAGTAAATTAAATGTTATCAAAATGATGTTGTTTTGGTGGCGGGGCAGGGTGTATTGTAACCACCTCTTAATGCGTTGCCTTCTGTCGTCAGATAGCCTTCTGATGAGAGATAAAGACGCGTGACCTCAAATTCTTTAGCTTCGAAAATTGTAATTAAAGACTTGCTGAATTAAGGTCGCGGCAACGGATTTACAGATACTTAAGTTAACCATAATAAGGAGTTTAGGATGAAAGTCGCAGTCCTCGGCGCTGCTGGTGGTATCGGCCAGGCGCTTGCCCTACTACTGAAAACCCAACTGCCTTCAGGCTCAGAACTCTCCCTGTACGATATTGCTCCGGTAACCCCAGGTGTGGCGGTTGACCTGAGCCACATCCCGACAGCTGTAAAAATCAAAGGCTTCTCCGGTGAAGATGCACGTCCTGCACTGCAGGGTGCTGACGTGGTGCTGATTTCTGCAGGCGTGGCGCGTAAGCCAGGCATGGATCGTTCAGACCTGTTCAACGTCAACGCGGGCATCGTGAAAAACCTGGTGCAGCAGATCGCTGAAGTCTGCCCGAAAGCGTGCATCGGCATCATCACTAACCCAGTGAACACGACCGTCGCTATCGCGGCAGAAGTGCTGAAGAAAGCCGGTGTTTACGATAAAAACAAACTGTTCGGTGTGACCACGCTGGATATCATCCGTTCCAACACCTTTGTTGCTGAGCTGAAAGGCAAACAGCCAACAGAAGTGGAAGTGCCTGTCATTGGCGGTCACTCTGGTGTCACCATTCTGCCTCTGCTGTCGCAGATCCCAGGCGTGAGCTTTACCGAGCAGGAAGTGGCTGACCTGACCAAACGTATCCAGAACGCGGGCACCGAAGTGGTGGAAGCGAAGGCGGGTGGCGGTTCTGCAACGCTGTCTATGGGCCAGGCGGCGGCACGTTTCGGTCTGTCACTGGTTCGCGCTCTGCAGGGCGAAAAAGGCGTTGTTGAATGCGCTTACGTTGAAGGCGATGGCGAACATGCCCGCTTCTTCTCTCAGCCCCTGCTGCTGGGTAAAAATGGTATTGAAGAACGTAAGTCTATCGGTACGCTGAGCGCGTTTGAGCAAAACGCGATGGAAGGCATGCTGGATACGCTGAAGAAAGATATCACGCTGGGCGAAGAGTTCGTTAATAAGTAAAACGAGCCAACTGCCGTAGGCCGGGTAAGCGTTAGCGCCACCCGGCAAAAAAAAACCGAAGCACTGACTGGCTTCGGTTTTTTTATGGCTGTCAGTTTGTTGCCGGATATTCCTGAACCGTCACATGCAGCGTCAGTTTTTTATCGTTACGCATGACTTCAACAGGGATGATCGAACCCGGACGAATTTCTGCCACCTGGTCCATCGTCTCCAGGGCAGAGACGGCCGGTGTGCCGTTAACCGAGACAATGACATCATTCACCTGAATCCCCGCGTTAGCCGCCGGACCGCCAGGCGATACCTCGTTGACCACAATGCCCTGAATCTGATCGATACCGCCGCCCTGGGTATGCATCGGTGCAATTTCGCGCCCACCAATGCCGATATAGCCGCGGATGACGCGCCCGTCGCGAATCAGCTTATCCATAATCTTGGTCGCCAGCTGGAAGGGAATAGCAAAGCCGATCCCCTCCGGCGTCTCGCCGTCGTTGCTCTTATCGAACGAGAGGGTATTGATGCCCATCAGTTCGCCCAGCGAGTTAACCAGCGCGCCACCCGAGTTACCGTGGTTGATTGACGCATCGGTTTGCAGGAAATTCTGCCGCCCTGACGGGTTAAGGCCAATTCGACCGGTTGCGCTGATAATCCCCTGCGTGATCGTCTGGCCGAGGTTGTAAGGGTTACCAATAGCCAGGACCACGTCGCCAATGTGTGGCGTGCGTTTGCGGTTAATCGGAATGACCGGCAAACCCCCGGTGGCATTGATTTTGAGCACGGCAAGGTCGGTCAGGCTGTCAGAACCCACCAGCAATGCTTCAAACACGCGGCCATCCTGCAGGGCAACGATGATTTGGTCGGCATCGTTGATCACATGTTTGTTGGTAATAATGTAGCCGCGCTCGTCCATAATCACCCCGGAGCCCAGCGTGCGGATCTCAAGCTGGTTATGGGCCGAGCTATTGAGGCCGCGGTTATAAACGTTAACCACGGCAGGGGCGGCACGGCGAACGGCCGTGTTATAGGTTGCTGGCGTTTCATCCGCGCTGTCGAACTGGGGAGCGGACAGTTTATTGAACTGACGCAAAGACGGCATCGCCAGCAGCAGCAGGCCAGCGACAATCAAACCGATAACAATGGAACGTAAGAGCTTTGAAAGCATGATGCGCGTGTCGTGATAAAAGGAACGATTTGCAGCATAACATGAGTTATCCGGACATCACACGCAGCGGTGATGTCCGGGATAGCAAATGCTTAGCGCAACAGAATGTAGATGGACTCATTGCCGCGCATCACCTGCAGGGCAATGACCGCCGGCTTGCTCTCCAGCACTTTGCGAAGTTCAGCGATGGATTGCACGCGATTACGGTTTACGCCAATGATGACGTCTTCCTGATGCAATCCGGCCTGCGCGGCAGGGCTGCTCTTCTCAACGGTGTCGATGCGAATGCCTTTCGTACCGTCTTTCAGTTGTCCGTCGCTCAACGTCGCCCCTTGCAGCGCAGGGGCGATAAGCTCCGCGCTGGCCGATGACGAGGTACTCTTATCCAGTGTCACTTCGACGTTCAACGGCTTACCGTCACGGATCAGACCGAGTTTCACCTTCGCACCGGGCTCAGTCGTGGCAATACGCGAGCGCAATTCAGCAAAGCTGCTCAATGGCTTATCGTTGAGGCTGACGATTACATCGCCTGATTTGATGCCTGCTTTTGCCGAGCCGGAGTTTGGCAGCACTTCGCTGACAAAAGCACCACGCTGCACGTTAATATTGAACGCCTTCGCAATATCCGCACTCATCTCCATGCCTTTGATACCCAACAGCCCGCGTTTGACTTCGCCAAACTGGATAAGCTGCTGTGCCAGCGTTTTGGCCATATTGCTCGGGATAGCAAAGCCGATCCCGATACTGCCGCCGCCCGGCGCCAGTATCGCTGTGTTAATCCCAATCAGCTCACCGTTAAGGTTGAGCAACGCCCCGCCGGAGTTCCCGCGGTTGATCGAGGCATCGGTCTGGATAAAGTTTTCCAGACCTTCCAGATTCAGGCCGCTACGTCCCAGCGCAGAGATAATGCCGGAGGTGGCGGTTTGTCCTAAACCAAAGGGGTTGCCCACGGCAACGGCAAAATCACCGACGCGGAGTTTGTCGGAATCCGCAATGGCAATCTGGGTCAGGTTGCTCGGGTTTTGTACCTGCAGCAGTGCGATGTCACTCTGGTCATCGCCGCCAATCAGTTTGGCGTCAAATTCGCGACCATCGTTCAGCTGTACGCTGATTTTATCGGCCTGGCTGATGACATGATTGTTGGTCAGGATATAGCCTTTGGCCGCATCAATAATGACGCCGGAACCCAGACCTTCAAAGGGTTGTGCCTGCTGGTCAGGGCCCTCATCACCAAAATATTTTTTCAGTTCTTCCGGTACGCGCTGGCTTTGTACTGCTGTGCCTTCAACCTGCACGCTGACAACCGCAGGCAACACTTTTTCCAGCATCGGCGCGAGGCTTGGAATGGCTGCTTGTCCCGGTACCTGTGAGGGCAACGCCGCACTGGCAGGGAAGGACGCCGAGAGGGATAACCCGACACTTAACGCTAAAGCGCTCAACAGCTGGTTTTTTTTCTTCATTGATGCTGACTCTCGTATCCTGGAATGAAAGAAGAACGGCCCAAAATCATGATGATGTTATTGAATTTTCTACCGCTGAACAATGAGGCGTTTGACTAAATAATAGCTGGGGACGGGAAGAAAGGACGGGCGCAAGGGATGCGCCCGTAAAATATATTCAGGTTGTGCGATTAATCGCGTTTTGCGCCACCGCGTAGCAGACCGGATGCGCCGTCAGAATAGTCACGAGGCATCTGAACCGGAGCCTGATCGTTACCGGCTTCCGAGTCTGCCAGACGGTTGCGGAACGGGTTCGTTTCCGCGGTCATTTCCGGCAGCAGGCTGCTGGAGCTCTTCGCCATATGCTGATACAGCTGACGGTAGTCGGTTGCCATATTGTCCAGCAGCTCAGCGCTACGGGCAAAGTGGCTAACCAGCTCTTCGCGATACTCTTCCAGCTCTGCTTTGTTCTTTTCCAGTTCGTACTGCAGTGACTGCTGCTGACGCAATTTGCGGTTACCGAAACGCATGGCCACAGCACCGATCACGATGCCGACGACTAAACCGATTAGCGCATATTCCCAGGTCATGAACTTCTCCCGTTGTCTTGTTGTTCCGTAGGGTGTTGGCTCGGCTCCTGCCTGTGCCTGATAATGCCACTATAACCGCTATTTCCGCAGAAGTGGAATCCTGACGTATCATCGCGTAGTGTAGAACGGCCTTTTTTTCATCAGTCACGCCTGCTGGTGAGCGTTAATTGAAGGAATAACAATAAGATTATGCAAAACCTGTCCCCTGCGTCGCGATATCAACAGGCCCTTAACGAGGGCACGCACCAACCAGATGATGTTCAACGTGAGGCGGTAAACCGCCTGGAGATGATTTATCAGGAACTCACGGCAAAACCCGCTGACGTTGATCAGAGCAGTGGGCTAAAAGCGGCATTTGGACGATTGCTCGGTAAAAAAACGCCACAGATTCAGGCTCCGGTGCGTGGTTTATATATGTGGGGCGGGGTCGGGCGCGGAAAAACCTGGCTGATGGACCTGTTCTATCTCAGCCTGCCTGGCGCACGTAAGCAGCGTCTGCACTTTCACCGTTTTATGCTGCGGGTGCATGAGGAACTGACCGCGCTGCAGGGCAAAAGCGATCCGCTGGAGATTGTGGCCGACAGATTCAAGGCGGAAACAGACGTGCTCTGCTTCGATGAGTTTTTTGTGTCTGACATCACCGACGCCATGCTGCTAGGCGGCCTGATGAAAGCCCTGTTCGCCCGAGGGATCACGCTGGTGGCGACTTCGAATATTCCGCCGGACGAGCTCTATCGCAACGGCCTGCAACGGGCGCGCTTCTTGCCCGCTATTGATGCTATCAAGCAACACTGCGACATCATGAACGTGGATGCCGGGGTGGATTACCGGTTACGCACGCTGACCCAGGCCCATTTGTGGCTTTCACCGCTCAATGCGGAGACTACCCGCGAGATGGATAAACTGTGGCTGGCGCTGGCGGGCACAAAACGTGAACATGCACCGACGCTGGAGATAAACCATCGCCCGTTGCCAACGCTCGGCGTCGAAAACCAAACGCTGGCGGTCTCCTTTACGACGCTCTGCGTGGATGCCCGTAGTCAGCACGACTATATTGCGCTTTCGCGTCTCTTCCACACCGTGATGGTACTGGATGTGCCGGTGATGACGAAACTGATGGAAAGTGAAGCGCGACGCTTCATTGCCCTGGTGGACGAGTTTTATGAGCGCCACGTTAAGCTGGTGGTCAGCGCCGAGGTACCTTTATATGAGATCTACCAGGGCGAGCGGCTTAAGTTTGAGTTCCAGCGCTGCCTGTCGCGCCTGCAGGAGATGCAGAGCGAGGAATACCTGAAGCGGGAGCATATGCCATAAATGCCACCCTCTCCCGTGGAGAGGGGCCGGGGGGGAGGTAAATGCTCCTCTCTCCCTGTGGGAGAGGGGCCGGGGGTGAGGGCACCAGACCACACAATACTTAACCCCGAAAAACCCATTCCAAATCACATTTAAGGGTCGATCTTTGACCTCAACTTCTCTATAATCTTGCGACCCCACGTTACGAGAAGGTTTTTTTCCCGAAACTTTCTATGTGTCGGCATGTGCTATTCGAAGGGGTAGGTTTGCCGGACTTTGTCGTGTGAACCTCAACTGACTAAACGTTTGGGTGTTCACCAACGTGTAACTTATTATTTGGGTAAGCTTTTAATGAAAACTTTTACAGCTAAACCAGAAACCGTACAGCGCGACTGGTATGTTGTTGACGCGACCGGTAAAACTCTGGGCCGTCTGGCTACTGAACTGGCTCGTCGCCTGCGCGGTAAGCATAAAGCGGAATACACTCCGCACGTTGATACCGGTGATTACATCATCGTTCTGAACGCTGATAAAGTTGCTGTAACCGGCAACAAGCGTACTGACAAAATGTACTACCACCACACCGGCCACATCGGTGGTATCAAAGAAGCGACCTTTGAAGAGATGATTGCTCGCCGTCCTGAGCGTGTGATTGAAATCGCGGTTAAAGGCATGCTGCCAAAAGGCCCGCTGGGTCGTGCTATGTTCCGTAAACTGAAAGTTTACGCAGGCAACGAGCACAACCACGCGGCACAGCAACCGCAAGTTCTTGACATCTAATCGGGATTATAGGCAATGGCTGAAAATCAATACTACGGCACTGGTCGCCGCAAAAGTTCCGCAGCTCGCGTTTTCATCAAACCGGGCAGTGGTAAAATCGTAATCAACCAGCGTTCTCTGGAACAATACTTCGGTCGCGAAACTGCCCGCATGGTAGTTCGCCAGCCGCTGGAACTGGTTGACATGGTAGAAAAACTGGATCTGTACATCACCGTTAAAGGTGGTGGTATCTCCGGTCAGGCAGGTGCGATCCGTCACGGTATCACCCGCGCTCTGATGGAGTACGACGAATCCCTGCGTTCTGAACTGCGTAAAGCTGGCTTCGTTACTCGTGACGCTCGTCAGGTTGAACGTAAGAAAGTGGGTCTGCGTAAAGCACGTCGTCGTCCACAGTTCTCCAAACGTTAATCCATTCTGCTTACGCAGAACGATTGGCGAAAAACCCGCTTCGGCGGGTTTTTTTATGGATAATGCGCAGGTTATCCACAATATCCATGCATATATCTTCTCTTTTTCCTCTTTTCCAGAATCCCCTCACCACAAAGCCATCAAAATCTGGTAAACTATCATCCAATTTTCTGCCCAAATGTCGGTGAATACTCGATTTTTGTTCGATTCCTGAACAATGTGTCTTCTCTGGGATGGGCGATACAACATCTGGCTGGCCCCTGTTGGGCCGGTAGCAGTAAAAATTCTGAATATACCTGGAGGTTTTCATGGCTGTCGCTGCCAACAAACGTTCGGTAATGACGCTGTTTTCTGGTCCTACTGACATTTATAGCCATCAGGTTCGTATCGTGCTGGCCGAGAAAGGTGTCAGTTTTGAGATCGAGCATGTGGAAAAGGATAACCCGCCTCAGGATCTGATCGATCTCAACCCGAGCCAAAGCGTACCGACGCTGGTGGATCGCGAGCTGACCCTGTGGGAATCCCGTATCATTATGGAATACCTGGATGAGCGTTTCCCGCATCCGCCGCTGATGCCTGTTTACCCTGTTGCGCGTGGTGAAAGCCGCCTGTACATGCAGCGTATCGAAAAAGACTGGTACTCGCTGATGAACGTCATCACCAGCGGTTCCGCTTCTGAAGCCGATGCAGCGCGTAAGCAACTGCGCGAAGAGCTGCTGGCCATTGCCCCTGTATTTGGTCAAAAACCCTTCTTCCTGAGCGATGAGTTCAGCCTGGTGGATTGCTACCTGGCGCCGCTGCTGTGGCGTTTGCCAACCCTGGGCGTAGAGTTCAGCGGTCCTGGCGCGAAAGAGCTGAAGGGCTATATGACCCGCGTATTTGAGCGCGACTCTTTCCTGGCATCTTTAACTGAACCGGAACGTGAAATGCGTCTCGGCCGAGGCTAATGACTGTGGAAATGTCACAACTGACCCCACGCCGTCCGTATCTGCTGCGCGCCTTCTATGAATGGCTGCTGGATAACCAGCTCACGCCGCACCTGGTTGTGGATGTGACGTTGCCGGGCGTGCTGGTTCCAATGGAATATGCACGCGACGGACAAATCGTACTGAACATCGCGCCACGCGCGGTGGGTAACCTCGAACTGGCCAACGACGAAGTGCGCTTTAACGCGCGTTTCGGCGGTGTACCGCGTCAGGTTTCTGTGCCGCTGGCTGCGGTGCTGGCGATTTATGCGCGTGAAAACGGTGCAGGCACCATGTTTGAGCCGGAAGCGGCGTATGATGAAGACGCAATTCACGTCAATGACGATGAAGAAGCTGGCGCTGAAGGTGAAACGGTCATGTCGGTGATCGACGGCGATAAGCCCGACCATCACGACGACGACGATCCTGATGACACACCGCCGCCGCGCGGTGGTCGTCCAGCACTACGCGTAGTGAAATAAATCCGCTTGCGGCCTGTTTATTAAAAGCCAGTGATATCACTGGCTTTTTTTTATTCTTATTTCAAATAATCGTGACGATAGGTATAAACAAGCATTGTTTATACCTCTTGATTCTTCATCACTTGGTTAATAATTAAATGGATTTATAATTCCTGTGAATTATTGTGATTTAAGCCAATATCAAAACAGTGATAAAAGTAAAGGTAAATTTTGGGTAATATTATTTTTTTGATGTTAATCTCCTTTTTAAACGAGTAATTCCTTAATAAATTAAGGAAATAATCATTTTTTTGATATTCTTAATATCAAAATTAATTTTGCTAAATTGCATGTATTTATAAAAATAATATTATGGGCGCATGCTGACAAGCATGACTACAATCAGTAATCGGTAAAGGCATTTACCATTACGTGATTTAATATTGCAATTTCTCGTATGTTAAGGATTAACAAGTGAAAAAAGTATTACTCGCTACCGCCCTTTCTCTGTGTGTAACATCAGCATTTGCTGCTAACCCTACCGCTGTTCTGAAGGTTAAGGGTACGCTGACAAATGCAGCATGTACGCCAACATTAAGTAATGGTGGTACCGTTGACTACGGTACAATTAATCTGGGCAATTTGAGTGCTACAGCGGTTAACCAGCTGGGTCAGAAAAATATCGACCTGACCATTAATTGCACCGCGGCAACGAAAGTCTCCTGGAACATGGTTGACGATCGCAAAGATTCAAACGCGAAACTCGAAGTTGAGAATGGCATGTTTGGTGGGGATTCTCAGACTTCTGAAAGCCAGCTTTATGGTGTCGGTAAAACTGCAGGTGCAACACCAGTAAGCATCGGTTCTTATTCAATGTTTGTTAAAACTGACAGCGTAGTGGCTGATGGTGCTACTGTTGATCCAATTTACCAGCAGGGCTCTGCAGGTGTATGGACTAAGAGCAGCAACGGTTCTACTCAGGGCGACAACTATCGTGATTTCACCGTTGCGACTGTTGGCTCTTTGGCTCCTCTGGCGTTCGAAACTGCAACCTTCCCACTGGTAACCTCCCTGGCGATCCAGGATACCACCACGCTGGCGATCACTGATGACACCCAGCTTGACGGTCAGGTAACAATCAGTCTGCGTTATCTGTAAGACTTTTTAATCGAGTAAATGTTATTTAATTACCGGAGAGTAAATGCGCTGCATTTACTCTCTTTTTAACGGCGCGATAAACATGGACTGTTCTGTTGTTGCTTTCAAGGAGATATTATTATGCAAGGTTTAAAATCCACTTTAATTAATACACTTATTACTGCCACATTATTGTCTGCCAGTGTTGCTGTACATGCAGAAGGCATGGTGCCTGAAACCAGTCTGTTAATCATTGATGAAGCGACGCACAGTGGAACGATAAACGTCAAGAATACCGACTCGCACCCTTCACTTTTATATACAAATGTCGTTGATCTGCCGGATGATACCGGTCTTAAGCTTATTGCGACGCAGCCAGTGGTACGTCTTGAGCCAGGTCAGACGCAGCAGTTGCGCTTTATTCTTCAGAATAAACAACCGTTGGACGTTGAGCATTATAAACGCGTCACGTTCGACGGTATTCCACCTAAAAACGATGATAAAAAAATCAAGATCGGTATAAACATTCGCCAGGATATCCCCGTGCTTATTCGTCCGGCATCTCTGGGAGTGGTTACTGATGCCTGGAAGTTCCTTAAGTGGTCTTCAAACGGCGCGTCTGTCACCGTGAAAAACCCTAGCAAATATGTGGTCCGTCTTGGGCAGAACGTAATGCTGCTGCCTTCAGGTGTGAGTGCCACTCTGTCCAAAACCTACATTCTTCCTGGCGAAACGCTAACGGCTGATATGAAAAAGAAAGTCAGCGGTGACAGCAGCGTTAAGTTTTTCCCGGCCAGCCGCTATGGCGTTGAGGTACCGAGCTTTACATCGGAATTAAATAAATAGGGATATGACGGTGATTAAACAAAGCCGCCTTGCATTTTGTGTCCGCGCCATTCTTTGCGGCACATTACCTCTGGTATTACTTGATTCGACATCCGTCCTGGCGAGGGAAGTCACCTTCGATACGGGGATTATGCAAACGCTGGGGTTGAATACAGATCTCAACCATTACTTCGCTGAAGCACCGCGATTTTTACCCGGAACCCACTCCGTTTCGGTGAAGGTCAATGGGAAAGAGCGAGGAATGGCTGCAGTTCGTTTCAACAAAGATGGCGTGCTTTGCTTTGACAACGATCTCATGGAGTTTGCCGGGCTGATGCCTGTGCCAATAAAGTCTGATGAGGCGTGTCACGATATTCGTGATAACTATCCTAAAGCCATCATCAACGCTTTGCCTAACCAGGAAGCCGTTGAACTCTATCTGCCAGCTGAAGCGGTGAACAGTCTGTCAGCAGATATCAAAAACTTTCAGCATGGCGGAACGGCGGCGCAGCTGAACTATTCATTGTTCAGTACCCATAACGACTATGGTGACAACGACACTAGCCGCTACTCTCAGGCCAGCCTGGAAGCCGGATTCAACACGATGGACTGGGCGCTGCGCAGCCGTTATATCCTGACGGATGACAACGGTAGCCGAAATGCTGAAAGCATTTACACCTATGCAGAACATGTATTTGCCGCGCAGAAGATGACGATGCAGGTGGGTGAAATCAACGCCATGTCCAACGTGTTGAGCGGCGTGCCGATTACCGGCGTGCAGTTTATGCCGACCAGCGGCCTGGCGAAAACAAGCTCTGGCGTGAGTGTTTCCGGTATCGCCCAGTCTTCCCAGGCACGTGTAGAAGTCCGCCAGAACGGGCAGTTGGTCTTCAGTACCCTTGTGCCTGCTGGCCCCTTCACGCTGGATGACGTGCCCGTGGTTCGCAACAATGTGGATCTGGACGTCTCGGTGGTAGAGTCCGATGGTGCGACTAACCGGTTTATTGTCCCGGCGTCTCAGGTAAGGGCGCGCAACCTTTCACGCCCACAGGGGCTGACCCTTTCTGTAGGTCAGGTGCGCAGCATCGAAAGCGAATATAGCGATCCGCTGGTAATGAACATTTCTGACGGCTGGCGCATCTCACCGTGGATGAATCTCCTGGCTTCTGGTGCAGCTGCGGAAAAATACCAGGCAGCAGGCGGCAGAACAGAGTTCCTGATAAACGATGACTGGACTCTTTCAACGGGCGCAGCAGTCAGCAGTGCGAGCTTTGGTGACAGCAGCAGCGGAGTAAAAACCGATCTGCAAAGTGATTATATCCTGAACGAGTATGTCGGTCTTTCAGGCAGTGCGACGCATTACAGCGGCGAGTACCGCGAAATGGCTGACGCAATGGATGACGATTATCAGGGATATGACAATACCTATTCCGGCAACGTTCGTTTCTCCTCCCCTCTGGCGGGTGTGTTTAGCGCAGGGTTCAACTACAACCAGACCAATGGTGGTAGGGATGACTCACGTTATCTCCTGCTGTCCTGGGGCAAGACCTTTTCGTACGCGTCAGTGTCCATGAACTGGCAAAGTGCGGTCGGTAATGTCGATGACGATCAGGACAATGAGATGTTCTACGTCAACGTGAGCATCCCGCTCGGTGGCAGTCAGTCGATCAGCTCCTATATGCGTAAACAGGGTGATAGCACCACCTATGGCGTGTCTAACAGCGGCTCGCTGGGAGACAATACGCACTATTACATCTCAGCCGATCGCGATCAGGATACCAAAGACAACAGCTTCAATGGCAACATCAACACTAACCTCCACTATACGCAGCTAAGCGTGGGGGGCGGAACCAGTGGTGATAATCAGCGGAACTACAGTGCGACATTGTCGGGTGGCGTGGCCATGCATAAAGAGGGCGTGACTTTCTCGCCGTATTCGATTCAGGATACCTTCGCGATTGCCAGACTGAGCGAGAAGAAGAGCGGCGTTGAAATTTCCACTCCGCAAGGCACCGTCTGGACCGATCCATGGGGCCAGGCCGTGGTGCCTTCTCTCAACGAATGGCATAACTCCCGCATAGAAATTGATGCTAACAAGCTGCCGCAGAGTATGACGCTTGCTAACGGCACGAAATATATCGCCGCAGGCCATGCTTCGGTCAGCGAGATTGATTTCAAAGTACTCAACAGCCGCCGCGTCATGCTGAGCGTAAAGCAGGCTAACGGTCAGCCCCTGAATAAAGGGATCTCGATTGTTGATGAGAAAGGTAACTATATCGTGACCACGGTTGATGATGGCCACGTCTTTATTAACGATGCCGATCAGCTGAGCGCCCTCTACGCGCTAGACGGTAACAATAACCGACTGTGTAAGATTGATTACACTCTGGCTGATAAGCGTGACGAAAATGCCTTCTACGAAGAAGTGAACGGAGTCTGCAGATGAACAGTCGACACTTATCGGGCTTAGTTGCCTTGCTGATGCTCGGTATGACAGGGGTAACCCATGCTGAAGACTGCCAGATCAGCCTCTCACAGCCGGTGGTGGATTATCACGAGATGCGTCGGGATACGATCGAAACGACGCAACAGGACTGGCACAAAATGGCCGATCGTGACATCACGGTCAACGTTTTCTGTCCTCAGACTCAGCAGATGGCGGTGTTACTGCGCGGTACAGCTGGAGATAAGGGGCGGTTTCTTTTTGGGCAGTCCGGTGGTGTCGCGGTCAAAATTGACAACATGACCGTTGATGGCAAAAGTTACAGTGTGGGTAAAACAGTTGATCAGCTAAATTTTACGCCTGAAAACGGTACGCCGACACCTCTCTACCTGCGTAATAACGAGGCGGTGATTGCGCTTGAGAATAACCAGGTTCCTTCCGGCCAGCAGATGAGTTTCAACGTAACGCTCTCGCCGGTTCTCAACGATAGCGCGTTCAGCCATCTGACAGATCAAACTACGCTGGAAAGTGATTTGTCCTGGAGTTTATTGACGAAGTAACCTTTCTCTTCGCGGCACTCCTTAAAAGCGGAGCTGCATGCGGGGTAGGGTGATAATCAATGGCTGTAAACCGCATAAAAAAAGCCGGAGGGTAAATACCCTCCGGCTTTTTTCTTACACTTCCAGGTAGTTCATAATCCCGTCGGCCGCTTTACGCCCTTCGGCAATGGCTGTCACCACCAGGTCAGAACCACGAACGATATCGCCACCCGCGAAGATTTTTGGGTTGCTGGTCTGGAAAGCGTTATCGCTGCCTTCAGGGGCGATAATACGACCCTGAGAGTCAAGCTCAACGCTGTGCTTCGCCAGCCACTCCATGCTGTGAGGACGGAAACCGAACGCCATCACCACGGCATCAGCCGGGATCACATGCTCAGAGCCTGCGACAATCTCTGCACGACGACGGCCTTTCGCATCCGGCGCACCCATCTCCGTGCGCGCCATCTTCACGCCGCTAACTTTGCCGTTAGCATTCACTTCAATACCCAGAGGCTGGATATTGAACTGGAATTCCACGCCCTCTTCACGCGCATTTTTCACTTCGCGTTTAGAGCCCGGCATGTTCTCTTCGTCACGGCGGTAGGCGCAGATGACGTGCGCCGCATTCTGACGAATAGAGGTACGCACGCAGTCCATCGCGGTATCACCGCCGCCCAGCACCACCACGCGTTTGCCTTCCATGCTGACGAACGGCTCGTCGGCGGTTTCGCCGTAGCCCATAATCTGCTTGGTATTGGCAATCAGGAACGGCAGGGCATCATAAACGCCCGGAGCGTCTTCGTTCTCCAGACCGCCGCGCATGGACTGATAGGTGCCAACGCCGAGGAACACCGCGTCGTAATCCTTCAGCAGATCGTCGAGCTGCACGTCGCGGCCCACTTCCACATTCAGTTTGAACTCAATACCCATGCCGGTGAAGATTTCACGGCGACGGGTCATGACCTCTTTTTCCAGCTTAAAGGCCGGAATACCAAAGGTCAGCAGACCACCGATTTCCGGATGACGGTCAAAGACCACCGCCTTCACGCCGTTGCGGGTCAGCACGTCCGCACAGGCCAGGCCCGCCGGGCCCGCACCGATGATCGCCACGCGCTTATCGGTTTGCTTCACGCCGGTCATATCCGGACGCCAGCCCATCTCGAACGCTTTATCATTGATGTAGCGCTCAATGTTACCGATGGTCACCGCACCAAACTCGTCGTTCAGGGTACAGGAGCCTTCACACAGGCGGTCCTGAGGACACACACGGCCGCACACTTCCGGCAGGGTGTTGGTCTGGTGTGAGAGTTCGGCGGCTTCAAAAATACGCCCTTCGTTGGCCAGCTTCAGCCAGTTCGGGATGTAGTTATGGACCGGGCATTTCCATTCGCAATAAGGGTTACCGCAGGACAGGCAGCGGTCTGCCTGCGCTTTGGCCTGGCCTTCTGAGAACGGCTCGTAAATCTCAACAAATTCAATTTTACGGATCTTCAGCGGTTTCTTTGGCGGATCAACACGCTGCAGGTCGATAAACTGGTATACGTTCTGGCTCATCTGAATTCCTTACTGCGCCTGCACGCGCAGCTCTGCTGCGCTACGACTACGGTGACCCAACAGGGCTTTAACATCGCTGGACTTCGGTTTAACCAGCGCAAATTTCGCTGAGAACGCCGGCCAGTTCGCCAGGATCTCTTCGCCGCGCGAAGAACCGGTATGCTGCACGTGTTCGGTAATCAAACCGCGCAGGTGTTCTTCATGGATAGCCAGCGTATCAACGTCCAGCACTTCCACCAGTTCCGGGTTCACGCGTTTGCGGAACTCACCGTCTTCATCCAGGACGTAGGCAAAACCGCCCGTCATGCCTGCGCCAAAGTTCACGCCGGTTTTACCCAGAACGCAAACAATCCCGCCCGTCATGTATTCACAACCGTTATCGCCAATGCCTTCCACCACGGTGATGGCACCGGAGTTACGCACCGCAAAACGCTCACCCGCACGGCCCGCGGCGAACAGACGACCGCCGGTCGCGCCGTACAGACAGGTGTTACCGATGATGCTCGCTTCGTGGCTGCGGAAGGCAGAGCCGACCGGAGGGCGCACTGCCAGCAGACCACCCGCCATGCCTTTACCGACGTAGTCGTTGGCGTCACCGGTCAGGTACAGCTCAACGCCGCCTGCGTTCCACACCCCGAAGCTCTGACCCGCAGTGCCGCTGAAGTGCGCGGTAATCGGATCCGCTGCCAGCCCCTGGTCACCGTGCGTTTGCGCGATATAACCGGAGAGCGACGCGCCCACGGAACGGTCGGTGTTGCGGATATCAAACCAGAACGTCTTGCTCTGCTTCTCGTCCACATACGGTTTCGCCTGCTGCAACAGCTGCGCATTCAACACGCCATTGTCAAACGGTGGGTTGTTCTCGGTGCAGTACACCGCTTTGCCTGGGTGTGGCTGCGCGGTTTCCAGCAGCTTGCTGAGCTCCAGCTTCTGCTGCTTCGCCGTGAAGCCTTCCAGCTCTTTCAGCAGGTCGGTACGGCCAATCAGATCCACCAGACGCTTCACGCCCAGCTGCGCCATCAGCTCGCGGGTTTCCCGGGCGATGAAGTCAAAGTAGTTGGTCACTTTGAACGGCAGCCCGTGATAGTGGTTCTTACGCAGCTTCTCATCCTGGGTCGCCACACCGGTTGCGCAGTTGTTCAGGTGGCAAATACGCAGGTATTTACAGCCGAGCGCCACCATTGGGCCTGTACCGAAGCCGAAGCTTTCCGCACCGAGGATCGCGGCTTTGATGATGTCGAGGCCAGTTTTCAGGCCACCGTCCACCTGAAGTCGGATCTTATGACGCAGACCGTTCGCCACCAGCGCCTGCTGGGTTTCCACCAGGCCCAGCTCCCACGGACAGCCCGCGTATTTCACGGAGGAGAGCGGGCTTGCACCGGTACCACCGTCGTAGCCGGCGATGGTAATGAGATCCGCATAAGCTTTCGCCACGCCGGTGGCGATGGTGCCCACGCCCGGTTCGGAAACCAGCTTCACGGAGATCATCGCTTTCGGGTTGACCTGTTTCAGGTCGAAAATCAGCTGCGCTAAGTCCTCGATAGAGTAGATATCGTGGTGCGGTGGCGGGGAGATCAGCGTCACGCCCGGCACCGAGTAGCGCAGTTTGGCGATGTACGGGGTAACTTTATCCCCCGGCAGTTGACCGCCTTCGCCCGGTTTCGCACCCTGAGCGACTTTAATCTGAATCACGTCGGCGTTGACCAGGTACGCAGGCGTCACGCCAAAACGACCGGATGCTACCTGCTTGATACGGGACACTTTATTGGTGCCGTAACGCGCCGGATCTTCACCGCCTTCACCGGAGTTGGAGTTACCGCCGATGCTGTTCATGGCTTCGGCCAGCGCCTCGTGGGCTTCCGGGCTCAGTGCGCCGATGGACATTGCCGCGGTGTCGAAGCGTTTGAACAGCTCGGAAGCAGGCTCAACGTCGTCAATGCTGACCGCTTCATCACCCGGATTTAGGGCAATGAGATCGCGCAGCGTCGCCGCCGGACGGTTGTTCACCAGCTCAGCATACTGCCGATAATCGCTGTATTCACCGCTCTGCACCGCCTGCTGCAGCGTGCGCACCACGTCCGGGTTATAGGCGTGGTATTCACCACCGTGAACGTATTTCAGCAGACCGCCCTGATCCAGCGGCTTACGTGCCAGCCAGGCACGTTTGGACAGGTTCACCAGATCCTGCTGGAAGTCAGCAAAACCGGCTCCACCGATACGGCTAACCACGCCCTGGAAGCAGAGATTTGCCACGTCATCATGCAGGCCGACCGCTTCAAAGAGCTTCGAACAGCGATAAGAGGCAATGGTCGAGATGCCCATTTTGGACATAATCTTGTACAGGCCTTTGTTGATGCCGTTACGGTAGTTCAGCATCACAGTACGGTAATCTTTGTCGATCGCGCGGGTATCCACCAGACGGGCCAGCGTTTCGTAGGCCAGGTACGGGTAGATCGCCGTCGCGCCAAAGCCTAACAGCACGGCAAAGTGGTGCGGGTCGCGGGCGCTGGCGGTTTCAACAATGATGTTGGCATCGCAGCGCAGGCTCTTATCCACCAGACGCGTCTGGATAGCACCCACCGCCATTGGCGCAGGCACCGGCAGACGGTTTTTCGCGATATTGCGGTCAGACAGCACCAGCAGAACGGTACCGTTACGCACCATCTGTTCGGCTTTGTCACACAGCACATTCACCGTCTCTTCGAGGCTCGCGTCGTTCACGTCAAACGTAATGTCGAGCGTGTCGGCGCGGTAGTGCTCCTCGGTCATGGTGGTGAGCTGTTTGAAGTCGGAGTACAGCAGGATCGGCGATTTAAAGGTCAGACGGTGCGCCTGGCCTTCGGCTTCGCAGAAGACGTTCATCTCGCGACCGATGCTGGTGGCCAGGGACATCACGTGGGCTTCACGCAGCGGATCGATTGGCGGGTTAGTAACCTGCGCGAACTGCTGGCGGAAGTAGTCATAAATGATGCGTGGCTGGCTGGAGAGCACGGCAAATGGGGTATCGTCACCCATGGAGCCGACTGCTTCCTGGCCGTTTTCACCGAGCACACGGATAACCGAGTCCAGCTCTTCCGCGCTGTAGTTAAACTGTTTCTGGAAACTTGCGAGCGTATCGTCGTCCAGCTCGCGGCTGCCCACTTCTTCGTCCGACAAATCTTCAAACGGCACCAGACGACGCACGTTCTTCTCCATCCACTCTTTGTATGGATGACGGCTCTTCAGATCGTGATCGGTTTCGGCAGAGTGCAGGATGCGCCCACCGCGGGTGTCAATAACCATCAGCTCGCCCGGACCGACGCGGCCTTTCTCGACCACTTCATCAGGCTGGTAATCCCAGATACCGACTTCAGAGGCACAGGTGATGAGCTTGTCTTTTGTGATGACGTATCGCGCCGGACGCAGACCGTTACGGTCCAGGTTGCAGGCGGCAAAACGACCGTCGGACATAACGATGCCCGCCGGGCCGTCCCACGGCTCCATGTGCATGGAGTTAAAGTCGAAGAAGGCGCGCAGCTCAGGGTCCATATCCGGGTTGTTCTGCCATGCCGGTGGCACCAGCAGACGCATGGCGCGCACGATGTCCATCCCGCCCGCCAGCAGCAGCTCCAGCATGTTGTCCATGGAGCTTGAGTCCGAGCCAGTTTCATTCACGAACGGCGCAGCGTCGTGCAGGTCAGGGATCAGTGGCGTCTGGAACTTATAAGTACGGGCGCGAGCCCACTGGCGGTTACCGGTGATGGTGTTGATCTCGCCGTTGTGCGCCAGATAGCGGAACGGCTGCGCCAGCGGCCAGCGTGGAACGGTGTTGGTGGAGAAGCGCTGGTGGAACAGGCAAATGGCCGATTCCAGACGCAGGTCCGCCAGGTCCAGGTAAAAGCGCGGCAGGTCAGCCGGCATACACAGACCTTTATAGATGTTGACCAGGTTCGAGAGGCTACAGACGTAGAACTCTTTATCGTCCTGGAGGCGTTTTTCAATGCGGCGACGGGCGATAAACAGGCGGCGTTCCATATCGCGTGGACGCCAGCCCGCAGGCGCGTTAACAAAAATCTGCTCAATACGAGGCAGTGAGGAGAGGGCGATTTCACCGAGCACCCCTTCGTTGGTTGGCACATCGCGCCAGCCGACAATCGACAGGGTTTCACGCTGAAGTTCTTCTTCGACGATGCGGCGTGAAGCGGCAGCCTTTTCAGGATCCTGGTTCAGGAACAGCATACCGACAGCGTAGTTTTTGGCTAAACGCCAGCCGCGCTCTTCCGCAACGATACGGAAGAAACGATCCGGTTTTTGCAGCAGCAGGCCACAACCGTCGCCGGTTTTACCATCAGCAAGGATGGCGCCACGGTGCTGCATACGGGCCAGTGCGTGAATAGCGGTACGCACTACCTTGTGGCTAGGTTCGCCTTCTATGTGGGCGATCAGGCCGAAACCACAGTTATCCTTCTCAAGGGATTTATCGTACAACATATCAGTGAACCTCCCCAGGCTCGTCGGGCTTCTCTCTGAACTTTACCGTGGCGCACAGGCGCAGAAAGAGCATGGCGACGGGGTTTGCGCTTCATACGCGTACCTCGCATTCGCCCTCTTTTCATCCTTTCGCGCAGGTAAACAAGTTTGAGGACTTGCTTCAGAGGGAATCTCAATTACTGCATAAATATGATGAGCAGGCCGCTCATCCAGAAAGCTTCCAGCGGATTTCCAACTTATCGGGAATTGGTACACAGGTCAAATGGCAATCTTATTTATCCAAAAATGTGCTAAAGAGTGCCTATGCATTTGTAAATAAAGGGTATTTAACTATTTTTACATTGGTTAAAAGCCCTTGTAGACCGTAACGGAGTGTGATCTGTCTCACTATATGTAAGCGGTATTATCAACGTAGCGTGCTGAATAGTGGTTTTAACGCAGAACAATAATCTGGCATGGGTTCTAAACCCGCATAAAGTCACTGTTTTTCAGTGCTGGCGCTATAAATGAAAAAAACAATCAGAACATAAGGAAAAGTAATCACAGGTGGTGTGAATGAAACTGCAGTAATCCTGAGTATTTATTCATATAGATAAAGGCCGTCCAGGGCGATTGATCCAGGTCATCGCCGACAGAGGCTAAAAATGGCAGGCTTGTCCCCTTTCTTCGGGACGGTCTATCAGATTATGCAGTTACAGAAATTAGTCAATATGTTTGGTGGGGATCTTTTGCAGCGCTACGGGCAAAAGGTTCACAAGCTGACGCTGCACGGCGGTTTTAGCTGTCCGAATCGCGATGGCACCATCGGGCGCGGTGGCTGCACTTTCTGTAACGTGGCCTCCTTTGCTGACGAAGCTCAGCAGCATAAATCTATTGCAGAGCAGCTCGCACATCAGGCCAGCCGGGTTAACCGCGCAAAGCAGTATCTGGCCTATTTCCAGGCGTACACCAGTACCTGGGCGGAAGTGCAGGTGCTGCGGTCCATGTATCAGCAGGCAGTCACGCAGGCGAACATTGTGGGGTTGTGCGTCGGTACGCGTCCGGACTGTGTGCCGGAGGCGGTGCTGGACTTGCTCAGCGAGTATAAGGAGCAAGGCTACGAGATCTGGCTGGAACTGGGCTTGCAGACCGCACATGACAAAACCCTGCACCGCATTAACCGTGGCCATGATTTCGCCTGTTACCAGCGCACCACACGCCTCGCGCGCGCGCGTGGGTTGAAGGTCTGTTCACACCTGATTGTCGGTCTCCCTGGCGAAGGGCAGCAGCACGGCCTGGAGACGCTGGAAAAGGTCGTTGAGACCGGCGTGGACGGTATCAAGCTGCATCCGCTGCACATCGTTACGGGAAGCATTATGGCGAAAGCCTGGCAAGCGGGGCGGTTAAGAGGTATTGAGCTTGAGGACTATACGGTGACCGCGGGGGAGATGATTCGCCACACGCCGCCGGAGATTGTTTACCACCGCATCTCGGCCAGCGCCCGCCGTCCAACGCTTCTGGCACGCTCTGGTGTGAGAACCGCTGGACGGGGATGGTGGAAATTGACCGCTATCTGCAGGAAAACGGCGTACAGGGTTCGGCACTGGGGCGCCCGTGGGTTCCCCCTCTACCGGCGACGGCCGCCTAACAAACTCCCCAGCATGCCGCGTACAATCTGATTTGTGACCTGCCGCGCCGCGCTTTTCGCCATGGTTTGCACCACGCCGTCGCGTTTGCCGCCGCGCGGACCGGTGCTGCCAAACAGAATGTCTTTGAGTCCACCGAGAATGCCGTCATCTACGGCGACGGACTGCCCTTTTGCGGCAGGGGCATCTTGGGACTCCGTTGTTGCCTGCACGCCTTTTTGCAGCATCTCAAACGCGGACTCGCGATCCACCTCGTCTTCGTACTTACCGTAAACCGGAGAATGGTTAATCAGGCCGTTGCGTTCATCATCAGTGACGGGCCCCATACGCGAGCAGGGCGCAATCACCATCGCACGTTCCACGATGGATGGGCTGCCCTTCGTATCAAGGAACGATATCAGCGCTTCACCGGTGCCCAGCGCCTGAATGGCGGCTTCGGTATCAAAGGCCGGATTCGCACGCATGGTTTGCGCGGCGGCTTTTACCGCTTTCTGATCCTTTGGCGTGAAGGCGCGCAGGGCATGCTGGACGCGGTTGCCGAGCTGCCCGAGCACGTTATCGGGGATATCCGACGGATTTTGCGAGACAAACCAGACGCCAACGCCTTTGGAGCGGATCAGACGGATGACCTGTTCAATCTTATCCAGCAAGACCTGCGGGGCGTCGTTGAACAGCAGGTGCGCTTCGTCAAAGAAGAACACCAGCTTCGGTTTTTCCAGGTCACCCGCTTCGGGCAGCTGTTCATAAAGCTCGGAGAGCATCCACAGCAGGCTGGCGGCGTAGAGTTTCGGCATCTGGTAGAGCTTCTCTGAGCTCAGAATGTTGATGATGCCTTTTCCACTGCTGTCGGTGCGCATCCAGTCTTTGATATCCAGCATCGGTTCACCAAAGAAGTGTTCGGCACCCTGTTGTTCCAGAGTCAGTAACCCGCGTTGAATCGCGCCGACAGAAGCGCTGCTGATATTGCCGTACTGGTTCTGGAAAGATTTAGCGTTATCCCCGATGTACTGGGTAATGGCCCGCAGATCTTTGAAATCGAGCAGCAGCAGTCCCTGGTCATCGGCGATGCGGAAGATAATATTCAGTACCCCGGACTGGACATCGTTAAGGTTAAGCAGACGGGCGAGCAGCAGCGGGCCGAGGTCGGAGACGGTGGCGCGGACCGGGTGGCCTTTCTCACCGAAGATATCCCATACCACCACCGGGTTGCCATGCGGCGTCCAGTCCGTGATGCCAATATTCTTCAGCCGCTCGAGCAATTTTTCAGAGGCGGTACCCTCCTGAGCCACACCGGTTAAATCGCCTTTCACGTCAGCCATAAAGACCGGGACGCCAATCTCTGAAAGCGACTCCGCCAGCTTCTGCAGGGTGACGGTTTTCCCCGTCCCGGTCGCGCCGGTGATCAGGCCGTGGCGGTTCGCCATCGCGGGCAGCAGATACAGCTCTTTTTCCAGCGTCCGGGCAATTAACAATGGTGTACTCATAATGCGCTTCCTCTCTTAGTCCTGGGTGGAGTATAGGCAACCTGACGGCAAAATGGCTGAGTAAATTGCTGACTTTGCGGCGCATTATCCAGCGCGGACTATGCTTTTGCATACGGTTAACAAAATAGTGGGAAACTATGTCCAGATTCTTCTTTAACGATCGCAAACAGCTGGTCAACGATGCCATTGAAGGCATACTGCTTTCTGCGCCACACGCGAATCTCGTCAAACTCGATATTGATCCTGCCATCAGGATTGTCGCGCGCGGTGACTGGGACAAAAGCCGCGTGGCGGTGATCTCCGGCGGCGGCTCTGGCCACGAGCCCGCGCATGCCGGGTTTGTCGGCAAAGGCATGCTGACGGCTGCCGTCTGCGGCGATCTGTTTGCCTCGCCGAGCGTGGATGCGGTGCTGAATGCCATTGTCGCGGTCACGGGCGATCGCGGCTGCCTGCTGATTGTCAAAAATTACACCGGCGATCGGCTGAACTTCGGTCTGGCGGCCGAGAAGGCCAAACGTTACGGGCTGAAGGTCGAAATGGTGATTGTGGCGGACGATATCGCGCTGCCCGACAACAAACAGCCGCGCGGTATTGCCGGTACGGCGCTGGTGCATAAGATTGCGGGCTATGCGGCGGAGCAGGGGAAATCGTTGAGTGAAGTGCGGGATATTGCGCAACAGGCCTGCGATAACCTCTGGAGTTTGGGCGTGGCGATGCAAACCTGCAACCTGCCGGGCAGTGACGATGAAGAGGGACGCATTAAGCAGGGTCATGTCGAGCTGGGGCTGGGGATCCACGGTGAGCCGGGCGCTTCCGTTGTCGACACACAAAACAGCAAAGCGATTATCGACACGCTGGTGACCCCGCTGAAAGCGCAGGCGGGTGAAGGGCGCTTTGCGGTGCTGATTAACAATCTTGGTGGCGTATCGGCGCTGGAAATGGCGTTACTGACCAAAGAGCTGGCGCACTCGGCGCTGAAAGAGAGTATTGCTTATCTTATTGGCCCGGCCCCGCTGGTAAGCGCCCTGGATATGAAGGGTTTTTCGCTGACGCTGCTGAAGCTCAACGATCTGTTCGAAAAAGCGCTTCATGAAGAGGTGGAAACGCTGGGCTGGCAGAAACCCGTGGCATTTGCGCCACTGCGTACCGTCGCACATAGTGCCATCCATGACCGCGTGGAATACACTCCGTCGGAAAACCCACAGGTCGAAAAGTCTGTCTCCTCGGTAGCCAGGACGCTGATCCAACTGGAAAATCGTCTGAACGCGCTGGATGCCAAAGTGGGCGACGGCGATACCGGCTCCACCTTTGCGCAAGGCGCGCGGGATATTGCGCAGCGTCTGGAGGAGCATGCGCTTCCGCTTGATGATGTCTCTAAGCTTCTGCTGCTGGTAGGGGAGCGGCTGGCAACGGTGATGGGCGGATCGAGTGGCGTACTGATGTCGATCTTCTTTACGGCAACCGGGCAAAAGCTGCATGACGGAAAATCGCTTCCGGATGCGCTGCTGAGCGGGCTGGCGCAAATGAAGCAGTATGGCGGCGCGGATCTCGGCGATCGCACCCTGATCGATGCGCTCCAACCGGCGCTGGAGGCGTTGCAGAAAAATGATCTTCAGGCAGCGGCGCAGGCAGCGCAGCAGGGGGCAGAAGCAACGGCAAAAATGGAGAAAGCAGGAGCTGGGCGCTCGTCGTATGTGAACAAAGAGAACCTGGATGGCGTGATGGATCCGGGGGCGGTTGCGGTGGCAGAAGTATTTAACGTATTGGCACAGCGGTAAAAGTAGGCCGGGTAAGGCGAAGCCGCCACCCGGCAAACTCACATCAAAAATCCGCTTTCAACACCACGCGATACCGGGCTTTCCCGTCGCGTACGTGCTGGATAGCTTCGTTAATTTTCGACATCGGATAAAGCTCGGTGGTGGGTGCCACTTTGGTGCGTCCGGCGAACTTCATCAGCTTGCGCAACTCGTACGGCGTACCGGTTGCGGAACCGGATACGCTGCGATCCCCGCCGATCAGGGTAAACGCCGGAACCGGCAGAGGTTTCATTACCGCACCCACGGTGTGGAAGTTACCGCCGTAGGCCAGCGCTTCAAAGTATGGCTGCCAGTTGAGATCGACGTTGACGGTGTTGATGATCAGATCAAACTGACCCGCCAGCGCCTTCAGCGCTTCAGGATCGCGGCTGTTCACCACTTTATCCGCACCCATCGCCAGCACTTCCTGTTCTTTTGCCGGGTTCGAGCTGAACGCCGTCACTTCACAGCCCATTGCGTGCAGCAGTTTGATGGCAATATGTCCCAGGCCGCCAATACCAATGACGCCTACGCGGCTGGTCGCAGTGACGTGGTGCATCAGCAGTGGTTTAAAGACGGTGATACCGCCACACAGCAGCGGACCGGCGGATTCAATATCAATGCTCTCCGGCAGGGGAATAACCCATTGCCAGTCGGCACGCAGTTTATCGGCAAATCCGCCTTTGTTCAGAATGGTTGGCACCGCGCCTTCAAGGCAGTTGATCTGGTTGCCGCTGATACAAGCATCACAATGACCGCAGCTGCGTGCCGTCCAGCCAATACCTACGCGCTGGCCGACCTTCAGCCCTTTGTCCTGGGCGGCGCTACCGAGCGCCGCGACGCGACCAATGACTTCATGCCCGGCAATCAGTGGATAGCTCGAGAAGCCCCATTCGTTGTCGATCATCGAGAGATCCGAGTGACAGATCCCGCAGTAATCAACCTGCACTTCGACGTCTTCTGCTTTTAGTTCGCCCGCATCGTATTCGTACAGCTCAAGTTCTGCACCCGCCTGCGGTGCGGCGTAGCTTTTTATCTTCGACATCGTGTTTCCCCCGTTGTGGTGTGAACTGAGAGTGTAGAGCATTCAGTTTACGGCCGCTTAACAGAAGGGGGCAGGAACAAAATTTACAGATTTTTCAGCATTCTCACTTCGCAGTCGACGTGGCCCGTGCAGCCCAGCGGCGCATCGATATGCTCAAAGCCAAGATGTTCATACAGGCCGATGGCCTCTTTGAGGAAGGCGGTTGTTTCGAGGTAACAGCGCGTAAAACCCTGAGTACGAGCATGATCAAGGGCGAGCTGCGCCAGTTTTTTTGCCAGCCCTTGTCCGCGAGCGGACGGCAGGAAATACATTTTCTGTAGCTCACAGATGTCCGGCTCGCTGCAGCTCAGCGGCGCAACGCCGCCACCGCCTACTACCTGGCCGTTCTGCTCTATGACCCAATAGGCGTGGCCCGGTTGGCTGTAGAGCTGAAAAAGCTCGTCAAGATTGGGGTCAGCAACGGTATAGCCTTTATCCGCTGTCAGCCCATACTCCGCAGAAACGGTGCGGATAACGGTGGCAATAGCCGGATTGTCCTGCTCAGTGATCCGACGCATCGTCGTCGCGACGGGGGTAATCACGCTCATAGTATTACTCATGACAAAAATTGACACACAGCTGCTGTTAATAGCACCGCAGAAAAGGGAGTGCAAGCGAGGAGTTTTCAGGAAGGATACCCCTTACGCCCTGAAGCGTAAGGGGTAAAAGCATTACAGGGCAGCAATAACCGCCTGCTGCTCAATCAGCTTGGTCTTCGCATCCGCGAAGGCAACCAGACGTTCACGCTCTTTGGCAATGACCGCCTCCGGCGCACGGGCGACAAAGCCTTCGTTCGCCAGTTTGCTTTCGATTTTGCCAATTTCTACGTCGACTTTCGCCACTTCTTTCGCCAGACGCGCCAGCTCAGCATCTTTGTCGATCAGACCTGCCATCGGGATCAGCAGCTCGGCGCCGTCGATGATTTTGGTCACGGAAACCGGACCTTTGTCATCTGCAGGCAGCACGGTGATGCTTTCCAGACGCGCCATCGTTTTCAGGAAGGTGCTGTTCTCGTTCACGCGACGCACGGCAGCCTCGCTGCAGCCGCGCAGCAGCAGTTCCAGCGGCTTGCTCGGGGCGATGTTCATTTCTGCACGAACGTTACGCACGGCAACAATCGCCTGCTTCAGCCATTCGGTATCGGCAGCGGCGGCTTCATCAACGCGCGCAGCATCGAATTCCGGGAACGGCTGCAGCATGATGGTATCGGCATTGATACCTGCAATCACCTTCACGCGCTGCCAGATGGTTTCGGTAATGAATGGAATGACCGGATGCGCCAGGCGCAGCAGACCTTCCAGAACGGTAATCAGCGTGTTGCGCGTGCCGCGCAGCTCCGCTTCAGAACCGCCGTTCATCACCGGCTTCGCCAGCTCCAGGTACCAGTCGCAGAACTGGTTCCAGGTGAATTCATACAGAATGCCCGCTGCGATATCGAAGCGGTAGCTGTCCAGCGCCTCACGGAACGCTTTCACGGTCTGGTTGAATTCCGCCAGGATCCAGCGGTCCGCCAGGGAAAGGGTCATCTCGCCGCCGTTGAAGCCGCAATCCTGATCTTCGGTGTTCATCAGCACGAAGCGGCTGGCATTCCACAGCTTGTTACAGAAGTTACGGTAACCTTCCAGACGCTTCATGTCCCAGTTGATGTCGCGGCCGGTCGAGGCCAGCGCCGCCAGGGTGAAGCGCAGGGCGTCGGTACCGTGAGACTCAATCCCGTTCGGGAACTGCTTCTCGGTGCGCTTGCGGATTTTCTCTGCCAGCTGCGGCTGCATCATGTTGCCGGTACGTTTTTCCAGCAAATCTTCCAGCGAAATACCGTCAACCATATCCAGTGGGTCGATAACGTTACCCTTGGATTTGGACATCTTCTGGCCTTCATCGTCACGGATCAGACCGGTCATGTAGACGGTATGGAACGGAACCTGAGGCTTGCCGTCTTCGTCTTTGATGAAGTGCATGGTCATCATGATCATGCGCGCAATCCAGAAGAAGATGATGTCGAAACCGGACACCATCACGCTGGTTGGGTGGAACTGACGCAGCGCGTCGGTGTTCTCAGGCCAGCCAAGGGTGGAGAAGGTCCACAGCGCGGAAGAGAACCAGGTATCCAGTACGTCTTCGTCCTGACGCAGCGCAACGTCAGCGCTCAGGTTGTTTTCCTGACGCACTTCGTCTTCGCTGCGGCCAACGTAGACGTTGCCTTCGTTGTCATACCACGCCGGGATGCGGTGACCCCACCACAGCTGACGGGAGATACACCAGTCCTGAATATCACGCATCCAGGAGAAGTACATGTTTTCGTACTGCTTCGGCACAAACTGGATGCTGCCGTTTTCAACCGCTTCCACCGCCGGTTTCGCCAGCACGTCGGCACGGACGTACCACTGGTCGGTCAGCATTGGCTCGATAACTACGCCACCACGATCGCCGTAGGGCACGGTCAGGTCGTGAGGTTTAATCTCTTCCAGCAGGCCGAGTGCGTCAACGGCAGCCACAATCGCTTTACGCGCGGCAAAACGTTCCAGTTTCTGGAATTCAGCCGGGATCTCGCTGGAGTAAACGTCAGATTCGTTGCCTTTGGTGTCGTACACTTCTGCGCTTTCACGGATATCACCGTCGAAGGTCAGAATGTTGATCATTGGCAGGGCGTGACGACGACCTACTTCATAGTCGTTGAAGTCGTGCGCCGGAGTGATTTTCACGCAGCCAGTGCCTTTTTCCATGTCGGCGTGTTCGTCGCCCACGATCGGAATACGGCGGTTTACCAGCGGCAGCACTACAAATTTGCCGATCAGATCTTTATAACGCGGATCTTCCGGGTTAACGGCCACGCCGGTATCGCCCAGCAGGGTTTCCGGACGGGTGGTGGCAACGACCAGATAATCTTTACCGTCTGCGGTTTTTGCGCCGTCGGCCAGCGGATAGCGGATGTGCCACATGGAGCCTTTCGACTCGCGGTTTTCCACTTCCAGGTCAGAGATGGCGGTACGCAGTTTCGGATCCCAGTTCACCAGGCGCTTGCCACGGTAAATCAGGTCTTCTTTGTACAGACGGACGAAAACTTCTTTCACGGCATTGGACAGGCCTTCATCCATGGTGAAGCGCTCGCGCTCCCAGTCCACGGAGTTGCCGAGGCGGCGCATCTGACGGGTAATGGTGCCGCCGGATTCCGCTTTCCACTGCCAGATTTTGTCGATGAAGGCGTCGCGACCGTAGTCGTGGCGGGTTTTTCCTTCTTCAGCGGCAATTTTACGCTCAACCACCATCTGGGTCGCGATACCCGCGTGGTCAGTCCCCGCCTGCCACAGGGTGTTTTTACCCTGCATGCGCTGGTAGCGGATCATGGTGTCCATGATGGTCTGCTGGAAAGCATGTCCCATATGCAAACTGCCGGTGACGTTCGGCGGCGGGATCATGATGCAGAAGGACTCTTTGCTTTCGTCGCCGTTAGGCTTGAAATAGCCCTGCTGTTCCCAGTGCTCGTAAAGCGGCTGTTCGATATCGCGTGGGTTATATGTCTTTTCCATTATTTCCAGGTTGCCGTATTCAGGTTAAAACCAGCCAGGCGGTACGCTTTATAGCGTTCGCGCGCCAGTTGTTTCAAAGATTCTTCGTAAGGGACAAAGTCTACCACTTCTGTGAAAGCGGTGGCAAAATCTGCAAAGTCTGCCCGCAGGCTAATGAGAATATCGCGCGCGCTGCTGTTGCGCTTTTGTGGCCAGGCGATCTCGACCGGGGCGCCACCGCGCGGACCTTCGCCCGACAGGTTATGCGGGACAAAACTCTCCGGTGGGCGGGCCCACAGGGCTTCATCAAGGCGAATCGCCTGCTGTTCATCTTCACAGGCAATCAGAACGCGTTTACCTGCGCGCCAACGTTCTGCGGCAATGTCACACACCAGCTGTTCGACGGCGCTGAGGCCATCCTGATGGGTGTCGTTGTCCAGAAGGTAGAACGTTGCATTCTTCATATATGGGGCTTCTTGTCGTGGATTTAAATGCAAAGCCGGGTGGCGCTACGCTTACCCGGCCTACGGTTGAGCGACGTTGTCGGCCGGGTAAGGCGAAGCCGCTACCCGGCGTTTTACATCACTCGTCGCCGTTAAAACCCGCACGATTGAGCAGGAACTGCGACAGCAGCGCCACCGGACGACCGGTGGCGCCTTTGGCTTTACCGGAGCGCCATGCGGTACCCGCGATATCCAGGTGTGCCCAGTTATACTTGCGGGTGAAGCGTGCCAGGAAGCAGCCCGCGGTGATAGCCCCGCCAGGACGACCGCCGATGTTCGCCATATCCGCAAAGTTAGACTCCAGCTGTTCCTGGTACTCGTCACCCAGCGGCAGACGCCATGCGCGATCGCCAGCCTGTTCAGATGCCCCGATAAGCTCGTGCGCCAGCGGATTGTGGTTCGACATCAGTCCGGTGATGTGGTGGCCCAGTGCAATCACGCAGGCACCCGTCAATGTGGCGACGTCAATTACCGCTTCAGGCTCGAAGCGCTCAACGTAGGTCAGCACGTCGCACAGCACCAGACGGCCTTCGGCATCGGTGTTCAGCACTTCAACGGTCTGGCCTGACATCGTGGTCAGCACGTCACCCGGACGATAGGCGCGTCCGCCAGGCATGTTTTCGCAGCCTGCCAGAACGCCGATCACGTTAATGGGCAGCTGGAGCTCCGCGACCATGCGCATCACGCCGTAAACCGCCGCCGCGCCGCACATGTCGTACTTCATCTCATCCATGCCTTCGGCAGGCTTGATGGAGATGCCGCCGGAGTCGAAGGTCAGGCCTTTACCGACGAGCACGACAGGGCGCGCATCTTCCGACGGGTTGCCCTTGTATTCGATGACCGACATCAGGGATTCGTTCTGCGAGCCGTTGCCGACCGCCAGATAGGAGTGCATCCCCAGCTCTTTCATCTGCTGTTCACCGATGACGCGGGTGATGACGTTTTTGCTGTAGGAGTCTGCCAGCTGGCGCGCCTGAGAGGCCAGATAGGCAGCGTTACAGATGTTCGGCGGCATGTTACCGAGGTCCTTCGCCGCTTTAATACCGGCGGCAATCGCCAGACCATGCTGAATAGCGCGTTCGCCGCTGGTCAGTTCGCGACGGGTTGGCACATTGAAGACCATTTTACGCAGCGGACGACGCGGCTCGCTTTTATTGGTCTTCAGCTGATCGAAGCTGTACAGGCTCTCTTTTGCGGTTTCGACCGCCTGACGGACTTTCCAGTAAGTGTTACGGCCTTTAACGTGCAGCTCGGTCAGGAAGCAGACGGCTTCCATTGAACCGGTATCATTCAGCGTATTAATGGTTTTCTGAATGACCTGCTTATACTGACGCTCGTCCAGCTCGCGCTCTTTGCCGCAGCCAATCAGTAGAATACGCTCTGACAGGACGTTTGGAACATGGTGCAGTAACAGCGTCTGCCCAGGTTTGCCTTCCAGTTCGCCACGGCGCAGCAGGGCGCTGATATAGCCGTCACTGATTTTATCGAGTTGCTCGGCGATCGGGGAGAGTCGGCGTGGTTCAAAGACACCCACAACGATGCAGGCACTCCGCTGTTTCTCCGGGCTACCGCTTTTTACACTGAACTCCATGCACTACGCTCCTGAATCTTAAAGACAACAGCGGCTGCTACGGATAGAATTGAAACCTTTCGTAACTCATGTCCGCTGTTGTGGTGACTTCGTGTTAATCTTACGTTACTACGGTTTCGACACGTCAGAAAAAGTCCTGAAGCGTGAATCCGCCGGATGTTTTAATCTTAGCGATGATTTCGACGACTCAAGAGAATAAATGACGTTTAAGCCATGAAACAAGCGATTTTCCAGCAAAGAGACGGGTTTTTACGGGCGTATTTAAAGTGATAATCATAAGATATCTGGTGCGGGAGACGCTCAAAAGCCAACTGGCGATCCTCTTCATCCTGCTGCTGATTTTTTTCTGTCAGAAGCTGGTTAAGATCCTCGGTGCGGCCGTTGACGGCGAAATTCCAACGAATCTGGTGCTTTCCCTGCTTGGTTTAGGGATCCCGGAAATGGCGCAGCTGATCCTGCCGCTGAGTCTTTTCCTCGGCCTGCTCATGACGCTCGGCAAGCTGTACACCGAGAGTGAAATCACGGTGATGCATGCCTGTGGCCTGAGCAAAGCCGTACTGGTGAAAGCGGCGATGATACTGGCGCTGTTCACGGGGATCGTGGCGGCAGTGAATGTGATGTGGGCGGGCCCCATGTCTTCTCGTCATCAGGACGAAGTGCTGGCCGAAGCGAAAGCGAACCCCGGCATGGCGGCGTTAGCGCAGGGGCAGTTCCAGCAGGCGACCGACGGTAACTCTGTGCTGTTCATTGAGAGCGTTGACGGCAGTAAATTCAACGATGTATTCCTGGCCCAGCTGCGACCTAAAGGTAACGCGCGTCCATCCGTCGTGGTGGCAGATTCCGGTCAGCTGGCGCAGAGTAAAGATGGTTCGCAGATTGTCACGCTGAATAAAGGCACTCGCTTTGAAGGCACCGCGATGCTGCGCGACTTCCGTATTACGGATTTCCAGAACTATCAGGCTATTATCGGCCATCAGGCGGTGGCGCTCGATCCGACGGATACCGAGCAAATGGATATGCGTACATTGTGGAACACCGACACCGACAGAGCGCGTGCAGAGTTCCACTGGCGTATTACGCTCGTATTCACCGTGTTTATGATGGCACTGATTGTGGTTCCGCTGAGCGTGGTGAACCCGCGTCAGGGGCGCGTGCTCTCTATGCTGCCAGCGATGCTGCTTTACCTGATCTATTTCCTGCTGCAAACCTCTATTCGCTCTAACGGCGCGAAGGGTAAGCTGGATCCTATGGTCTGGACGTGGTTCGTTAACAGCTTGTACATCTTACTGGCGCTGGGATTAAACCTGTGGGATACGGTGCCAGTGCGCCGCATACGTGCCCGGTTTTCGCGTAAAGGAGCCATCTAATGCAGGCGTTTGGCGTTCTTGACCGCTATATCGGTAAAACCATTTTTACCACCATCATGATGACGTTGTTCATGCTGGTGTCGCTCTCCGGCATTATCAAATTTGTCGACCAGCTGAAAAAAGCCGGGCAGGGCAGTTATGACGCGCTGGGCGCAGGGATGTACACCCTGCTCAGCGTGCCAAAAGATGTGCAGATCTTCTTCCCAATGGCGGCCCTGCTGGGGGCACTCCTCGGGCTGGGCATGCTGGCACAGCGCAGCGAGCTGGTGGTGATGCAGGCCTCAGGCTTTACCCGTATGCAGGTTGCGCTGTCGGTAATGAAAACCGCTATCCCGCTGGTGCTGTTGACCATGGCGATTGGTGAGTGGGTGGCACCGCAGGGCGAGCAGATGGCGCGTAACTATCGTGCTCAGGCCATGTACGGTGGTTCACTACTCTCGACGCAGCAAGGGCTGTGGGCGAAAGATGGTAAAAACTTCGTCTACATCGAACGGGTAAAAGGCGATGATGAACTGGGCGGCGTGAGCATCTACGCCTTCAATGACCAGCGCCGCCTGGAGTCAGTACGACATGCCTCTTCGGCAAAGTTTGACCCCGAACATAAGCAGTGGCGTTTGTCGCAGGTGGATGAATCTGACCTGACCGATCCAAAACAGATCACCGGTTCGCAGACCGTCAGCGGCACGTGGAAGACCAACCTCACGCCGGATAAACTCGGCGTCGTGGCGCTGGATCCTGATGCGCTCTCTATCAGCGGCTTGCACAACTATGTGAAGTACCTGAAGGCGAGCGGGCAGGATGCCGGACGTTATCAGCTCAACATGTGGAGCAAGATCTTCCAGCCGATGTCCGTGGCGGTAATGATGCTGATGGCGCTGTCGTTTATCTTCGGTCCGCTGCGTAGCGTACCGATGGGCGTGCGCGTGGTGACGGGGATCAGCTTCGGCTTTGTCTTCTACGTTCTCGATCAGATCTTCGGACCGCTGACGCTGGTGTACGGTATCCCGCCGATTATTGGCGCGCTGCTGCCGAGTGCCAGTTTCTTCCTGATCAGCCTCTGGCTGCTTTTGAAACGCTCCTGACAGACCTCTCCTCGCTTCCGGTTGACCGGGAGCGAGGCTAATCTCCTGTTTCACCCCGCACTTTTTCTCACAACCTTCAACGTCCTGCCCCGAATTTGAGTATTATTGAGCGATAAAGTCGTGAAGGGATCCTCTATGAAGCAAATTCGAATGCTTGCCCAGTATTACGTCGACCTGATGATGAAGCTTGGGCTGGTGCGTTTCTCCATGCTGCTGGCGCTGGCGCTGGTCGTTCTGGCCATTGTCGTGCAAATGGCCGTCACCATGGTTCTGCATGGCCAGGTCGAGAGTATCGACGTCATCCGCTCTATCTTCTTTGGCTTGCTTATTACCCCCTGGGCCGTCTATTTCCTTTCCGTCGTGGTTGAACAGCTTGAGGAGTCTCGTCAGCGCTTGTCAAAACTGGTGGATAAACTGGAGGAGATGCGCGAGCGCGATCTGAAACTCAACGTTCAGCTTAAAGACAATATTGCGCAGCTGAATCAGGAAATTTCAGATCGTGAGAAGGCGGAGGCGGAGCGTCAGGCCACGCTGGAACAGCTGAAAGTTGAAATGAAAGAGCGCGAGGTGACGCAGATCCAGCTTGAGCAGCAATCCTCTTTCCTGCGTTCGTTCCTGGATGCTTCGCCGGATCTGGTGTTCTACCGCAACGAAGATAAAGAGTTTTCCGGCTGTAACCGGGCAATGGAACTCCTGACCGGAAAAAGCGAGAAGCAGTTGATTCATCTGAAGCCGCAGGACGTTTACTCTGAGGAGGCGGCCGCCAAGGTCATGGAAACGGACGAAAAAGTGTTCCGCCATAACGTCTCGCTGACCTACGAGCAGTGGCTGGATTATCCGGATGGCCGCAAAGCCTGCTTTGAGATCCGTAAAGTGCCCTATTATGACCGCGTAGGGAAACGCCACGGCCTGATGGGCTTCGGCCGCGATATCACCGAGCGTAAGCGCTATCAGGATGCCCTGGAGCGCGCCAGCCGCGATAAAACCACCTTTATCTCCACCATTAGCCACGAACTGCGTACGCCGCTCAATGGCATTGTGGGGCTGAGCCGTATTCTGCTGGATACCGATCTCACTGCAGAGCAGGAAAAGTACCTGAAAACAATTCATGTCTCGGCGGTTACGCTGGGTAATATCTTCAACGATATTATCGATATGGATAAGATGGAACGCCGTAAGGTTCAGCTTGATAACCAGCCGATTGATTTCACCAGTTTCCTTGCCGATCTGGAAAATCTGTCTGGTCTTCAGGCGCAGCAGAAAGGGCTGAGGTTCGTCATGGAGCCCACCCTGCCGCTGCCGCATAAAGTGGTTACCGACGGTACGCGGTTGCGCCAGATCCTGTGGAACCTGATCAGCAACGCGGTGAAATTTACCCAGAAAGGGCAGGTGGCGGTGCGTATCCGCTATGACGCAGGCGACATGCTGCACTTCGAGGTGGAGGACTCCGGGATCGGTATTCCACAGGAAGAGCAGGACAAAATTTTCGCGATGTACTACCAGGTGAAGGACAGCAACGGCGGAAAACCTGCCACCGGGACCGGTATTGGCCTGGCGGTGTCTAAACGGCTGGCGAAGAGCATGGGCGGTGATATTACCGTTGCCAGCCAGCCGGGCAAAGGATCAACCTTTACGCTGACGGTGCATGCGCCAGCTGTGGCGGAAGAAGTTGAGGATACCTTTGAAAACGACGATATGCCGCTGCCAGCCCTGCACGTCCTGCTGGTGGAAGATATTGAGCTGAACGTCATTGTGGCGCGCTCGGTGCTGGAAAAACTGGGCAACAGCGTGGATGTGGCAATGACCGGTAAAGCCGCGCTGGAGATGTTTACACCGGGCGAATATGACCTCGTTCTGCTGGATATCCAGTTGCCGGATATGACCGGGCTGGATATCTCGCGTGAACTGACGCGTCAGTACGCGGCTGACGAACTGCCGCCGCTTGTGGCGCTAACGGCAAACGTACTGAAAGACAAAAAAGAGTATCTCGACGCCGGTATGGACGATGTACTCAGCAAGCCGCTGGCGGTGCCTGCTCTGACCGCCATGATCAAGAAGTTCTGGGATACCCGTGATGAAGAGGAGAGCACCATGACGTCTGTTGATAGCGCAAAAGCCCAAACGATACTCGATACCGCGATGCTGGAGCAGTACATTGACCTGGTCGGCCCGAAACTGATTACCGACGGTCTGGCTGTGTTTGAAAAAATGATGCCGGGCTATCTGAGCGTGCTGGAGTCAAACCTGACGGCACGGGACCAGAAGGGCATCGTGGAAGAAGGGCATAAAATCAAAGGGGCCGCCGGCTCGGTCGGGTTACGCCACCTGCAGCAGCTGGGCCAACAGATTCAGTCGCCTGATTTACCCGCCTGGGAAGATAACGTGGGTGATTGGGTTGAAGAGATGAAACAAGAGTGGCAGAACGATGTGGCGGTGCTTAAAGCCTGGGTGGACGCCAGAAAAAAATGACCCCGGTTTAACCGGGGTGCGCGAATACTGCGCCAACACCAGGGAAATCGTGGCTGCGCCTGTTTTTAAACGTTATTTTCGAATGGGCGCCGCCTGAAAAATTTAGGCCGCACGCAGATAAGATAGCAAATCTTAAATGGTTTGTTACATGAATCAGTGAAATGTGTGAAGCATAGCGTTTTAATCAAAATTATTAATGTGCTTCAGCAAGTTGCAAAGAAGGATCGTCAAGATGAAAAAAATGGGTGTCGTCCTGAGCGGATGCGGTGTTTATGATGGCTCAGAGATACATGAAGCCGTAATTACCCTACTGGCTCTGGCAAAACAGGGCGCAGAGGTGATGTGTTTTGCGCCAGATAAAAATCAGGCGGATGTCATTAACCATCTGACCGGCGAGCCAATGGCCGAAACCCGTAATGTGTTGATTGAAGCCGCGCGTATTGCCCGGGGAGAAATTCGTCCGCTGGCCCAGGCAAATGCTGCTGAACTGGATGCGCTCATTGTGCCGGGTGGCTTTGGTGCCGCGAAACATCTCAGCACTTTTGCTGCTGAAGGCGCGGCTTGCAAGGTGGACGCGGATTTAAAAGCGCTGGCGCAGGCGATGCATGCGGCGGGTAAGCCGCTGGGCTTTATCTGCATTGCACCGGCCATGCTGCCAAACATTTTTGATTTCCCGTTACGGCTGACAATCGGGACCGATATCGATACTGCTGAGGTCATCGAGGAGATGGGTGGCGAACACGTTCCGTGCCCGGTCGACGACATTGTCGTGGATGAAGAGAACAAAATCGTCACCACGCCCGCGTACATGCTGGCGCAGAATATCGCGCAAGCGGCTGAGGGTATTGAAAAACTGGTAGCCCGGGTACTGGTGCTGACGGAATGAGCCGACAGTCTTCCGCAGGAAAATGGGTGAAATACCTTCTTTTGCGCATCGTACTCGTGCTGGCGGTGTTCTGGGGAGGCGGACTGGCCGTGTTCAGCATTTTGCCAGTACCGTTTTCAGCCGTTATGGTTGAGCGTCAGCTCGGCGCGTGGTTCTCCGGTGATTTTGGCTATGTCGCGCATTCTGACTGGGTGAGTACGGACGAGATCTCACCGTGGATGGGGCTGGCAGTCATCGCGGCGGAAGATCAGAAGTTCCCGGAGCACTGGGGGTTCGATGTGGCCGCGATTGAAAAGGCGCTTGCCCATAACGAACGCCATGAAAATCGCGTGCGCGGTGCGTCTACCCTGTCGCAACAGACGGCAAAAAATCTGTTCCTGTGGGATGGCCGAAGCTGGGTGCGAAAAGGGCTGGAAGCGGGGCTGACCCTGGGAATGGAAACAGTCTGGAGCAAAAAGCGCATTCTGACCGTCTATCTCAATATTGCCGAGTTTGGGGAGGGGGTATTTGGTGTCGAAGCTGCATCACAACGCTATTTTAATAAACCTGCCAGCAGGCTAAGCATGTCGGAGGCCGCGCTGTTAGCCGCTGTACTGCCTAATCCTCTTCGCTTTAAGGCCAGTGCCCCATCAGGCTACGTGCGAAGCCGTCAGGCGTGGATCATGCGCCAGATGAGACAGCTGGGTGGGAAGGGATTTATGCAGCGTAATCATCTGATGTAGGGCGGGTAAGCGCAGCGCCACCCGCCAGAATGGCAGACCTAATCTTCGTCAAACCCGGCATTAAACAGCGCAATCACCGCCGCCAGCGCTTCCTCTTCCTGAGGGCCGGTGGCTTCGACCTCAATCTGGCGCCCTTTGGCAGAATCCAGCATCAGCAGGGCGATAACGCTGTTCGCTTCCGCTTCGGTGCCTTCATCATTGCGCAACAGAACTTCTGCATCAAAACCCTGCATCAGCTCAAACAGTTTCATCGCCGGGCGTGCATGCATTCCCAGCTTGTTGGTGATCTCAACGGTTTGTTTTACGGTCATGTTTTACGTTTTTCCAGCGTGCGATGACGGGACTGAACGTTCTTGCCGCGCGAGCGGAAATAGTCGGCCAGCTGTTCGGCAATGTAGACCGAACGATGTTTACCGCCGGTACAGCCAATCGCCACCGTCAGGTAGCTACGATTGTTTGTCTCCAGCATAGGTAACCATAGCTCAAGGTAGCTTCGCGTCTGGTAGATAAAATTGTGAACTTCTGTGTGCCTGTCGAGGAACGCCGCAACGGGTTTATCCAGGCCGGTCATAGGACGCAGTTTAGGATCCCAGTGCGGGTTCGGCAGGAAGCGCACGTCGAAAACATAGTCCGCATCAATCGGAATACCGTGCTTAAAGCCAAAGGATTCGAACACCATCGTCAGTTCGCGCTCGCGTTTGCCCAGCAGGCGGGTACGCAGCATTTCCGCCAGTTCATGAACGGACATCTCTGAGGTATCGACAATCAGGTCGGCGCGTGAACGCAGCGGTTCCAGCAGATCGCTCTCTTCGTCGATGGCGCTTTCCAGCGAGAGATTTTTACTGGAAAGCGGGTGCAAACGCCGGGTATCGCTGTAGCGGCGGATCAGGGTATTGCGATCGGCATCGAGAAACAGCAGTTGAGGCGAGAACGCGTCAGGCAGGTTACTCATTGCCTGCTCGAAGATTTCAGGCGACTCGGGCATGTTACGAACGTCGATACTGACGGCAGCAGAGGTTTGTCTCTCCGCCAGGGTACGCGCCAGATCGGGCAATAACACCACCGGCAGGTTATCTACGCAGTAAAAACCCATGTCTTCCAGCGCGCGCAGGGCAACGGATTTCCCCGACCCTGAACGACCGCTGACAATCATCAGCACCATGTTCCGTTTCTCCTCAGGACAACAGATGTGAAGGCCATCTCCTGGTTACGCGTCATCCTGATTGCCTTCTGCTTCAGTGATAATCTGATAAAGCTCTTCATCACTTTGGGCTGAGCGCAGTCGACGGCAGATGGTTTTATCGGCCAGACGTTTAGCGACCAGCGAAAGCGTGTGTAGATGGGTTTTGGTCTGGTCGGCAGGAACCAGCAGCGCGAAGAGGAGATCGACGGGCTGATTATCAATGGCATCAAAGGCAATTGGCGTTTCCAGTTGCACAAACACACCGACGGCACGCAGGGTGTCCTCTTCCAGTTTGCCGTGCGGGATCGCGATGCCGTTGCCGATACCGGTACTGCCCATCTTTTCACGGGTCAGGATCGCTTCGAACACCACCTGCGGCGGCAGGCCCAGCTGTTTTGCAGCCAGTTCACTGATGATCTCCAGCGCACGTTTTTTGCTCTGGCAGTGAACGGCACTGCGGGTACATTCCTGGTTAAGGACATTGCTCAGTTGAAGAGCGGAATCGTTGTTCATCATAATTTCACCTAAGCGCTAACTGTACAAATGGCCTGTTGTTTTTCACAACAGGCCGTCCTGCACCCGTTAACTGCCCGGACAATTAGTGTTGTTTCAGTTTATCTTTATGTTTATTGAGCTGTCGCGCAAGCTTATCAATCAAGCCGTCGATAGCAGCGTACATGTCTTGCCCTTCCGCACTGGCATGGAGTTCACCCCCGTTTACATGCAGGGTCGCATCCGAGATATGAGTCACTTTCTCCACTTTCAACACAACGTAGACCTGGTTGATCCTTTCGAAATACTGCTCGAGTTTCGCGAACTTAGCGTTCACAAAATCACGTAAGGCCTCAGTAATCTCGACATTGTGTCCTGTGATATTGAGCTGCATAGTGTCTTCCTTATCGGTTGTGTCAGACCAGTTGTTTACGCTGGTTTGACGGCGGAATGGATAAAGACTCTCGATACTTCGCAACAGTACGACGTGCCACCATAATACCCTGATCGGACAGCATGGTGGTTAACTTACTGTCACTCAGTGGCTTCGCGGGGTTCTCCGCGGCGATCAACTTCTTCACCAGTGCGCGAATCGCCGTTGACGACGCTTCGCCGCCGCCCTCGGTACTCACGTGGCTGGAGAAGAAATACTTAAGCTCAAAAATACCGCGCGGACTGTGCAGATACTTCTGCGTGGTGACGCGGGAAATGGTTGATTCATGCATCTCGACGGCCTGAGCGATATCCGCCAGTACCATCGGTTTCATATATTCTTCGCCCTGCTCAAAGAATGCCTGCTGCTGTTCGACGATACAGCGGCTCACGCGAAGCAGGGTATCATTTCGGCTCTCCAGACTCTTGATCAACCATCGCGCTTCCTGAAGGTTGCTACGAATATATTGATTATCGGCGTCGTTGCGCGCGCTGGTGCACATGGAGGCGTACTGCTGGTTGATTTGCAGGCGAGGGATGCTGTCAGAGTTCAGTTCAACGACCCAGCGGTCGTTATGTTTTCTGACCAGCACGTCCGGGATCACGTACTCGGGTTCACTGGTCTGGATCGACTGACCAGGCCGCGGATCGAGCGACTGAATCAGATTCACCGCCTCTTTCAGCACCTCTTCTTTGAGGCGCGTAACGCGCATCAGGCTACGAAAGTCGTGGTTAGCGAGAAGATCCAGATGATCGCTGATGATTAAGCGTGCTTCGTCGAGCCATGGCGTCTCTTTGCTGAACTGAGAAAGCTGGATCAGCAGGCAGTCGCGCAGATCTTTCGCTGCCACGCCTACGGGATCGAAACGCTGAATACGTTTCAGAACGGCTTCAATCTCTTCCAGCTCAATCTCTTCATCGCCCATGCTCTCCAGAATGTCGTCCAGCGTGACGGTCAGATAACCGGTGTCATCAACGGCGTCGACAATGGAGGTGGCAATGGCACGATCGGTATCGGAGAACGGGGTCAGCTCCACCTGCCACATCAGGTAATCCTGCAGCGACTGGGTGGTTTCGCCCTGATAAACCGGTAGCTCATCGTCCTGGTAGTCTGCACGCGTACCGGAAGGGGTGCCGGCGGTATAAATTTCATCCCAGCTGGCATCCAGAGGAAGCTCGTCCGGCATCTCTTTTTGTTCGAGCGCATCTGCGGTGTCGAGCGATTCTGTATCCTGGGACTGCTGTGTATCTACCTCATCATGAAGATCGGCTTGCTCCAGCAGGGGATTGCTGTCCAGCGCTTGCTGGAGCTCCTGCTGGAGTTCTAAGGTGGACAGTTGCAACAGACGAATTGCCTGCTGTAACTGCGGCGTCATCGCCAGTTGTTGGCTGAGCCTTAATTGCAAACCTTGCTTCATGTTCAGAGCATTTTTCTCCGGTTCGGCGTTACGTTACCTCTACCCTATCAGAGTCTGAAGTCTTCCCCAAGATAGACGCGCTTAACATGATCGTTTTCGAGGATCTGCTGCGGCGTACCGTGGGCGATAAGATTGCCCTGGCTCACAATGTACGCGCGCTCACAGACGGCAAGCGTTTCACGCACGTTGTGGTCGGTGATCAGCACGCCAAGCCCGCTGTCACGCAGATGCTCAATGATACGTTTAATGTCGATGACGGAGATTGGGTCAACACCTGCAAACGGTTCATCCAGAAGGATAAATTTCGGGTTTGCAGCCAGCGCGCGCGCAATCTCAACACGACGACGTTCACCGCCGGACAATGCCTGGCCCAGGCTGTCGCGCAGGTGCTCGATGTGAAACTCTTCCATCAGCTCGTTGGCGCGATCCTGACGCTGTTCGCTGGTCAGGTCGTCACGAATTTGCAGAACCGCCATCAGGTTATCAAAGACGCTCAGACGGCGGAAAATAGAGGCTTCCTGCGGCAGATAGCCGATGCCACGACGCGCGCGCGCGTGCAGTGGCAGCAGGCTGATGTCTTCATCATCGATGATGATGTTGCCGGCATCACGCGGGACAATGCCAACCACCATGTAGAAGGTGGTGGTTTTACCCGCACCGTTAGGGCCAAGCAGGCCCACAATTTCGCCGGAGTTGACGGTCAGACTGACATCTTCTACGACACGGCGGCCCTTATAGGCCTTCGCGAGATTTTTTGCAGTTAATGTTGCCATAACGAATTAGTTACTCTTCTTCTGTGCCGGGGCCTGACCCTTGCCTTTATCCTGCAGCTGAGACGGAACCAGCACGGTGGTTACGCGTTTGCCTTTCTCGCTGGAGGCCTGCATTTTTTGCTCTTTCACCAGATAGGTGATCTTGTCGCCGGTAATGTTGCTGTCCAGCTGTTCCAGATACGCGTTTCCGGTCAGGATAACCAGGTCTTTCGCCAGCTCATAGTGCATATGCGAGGCGCGGCCTTTCACCGGCTTGCCGTTGTCCTGCATCTGGTAGAAGGTGGCCGGGTTGCCGTAACCATCAATGATCTCTTTGCCCTGCTCGCCACCCGGACGGGTAACGACCACTTTATCAGCGTTAATTTTGATGGTGCCCTGCGTCATCACGACGTTACCCGTGAAGGTGACGACGTTACCCTGCATATCGAGGGACTGAGTGTCAGACTCGATGTGGATCGGCTGGTCGGTATCACCCGTTACAGCAAGCGCGGGGAGACTGGCCGCCAGCATCGCGCTGGCGATAATTACTTTAAGGCTGAGTTTGTTTGTTTTGAATTTCATAGGAGGTTCTAACCTTTTCAATCAGCTCGGCGTTCTTGCTGCGTAAGTTCCCGCGCATTCTTAAACCGCTGGAATTAAATGTTGTGCCATACAGTGTGACCAGATCCTGCGAGGTCACGTCCTGGGTTACCAGGTTGATCTGGGCATTATCGGTCGTAATTTTCCGCAGTTGCGAGTCAGCGGTCAGGGCGTTGACTTCAACGTGGCCATACAGATAAAGCATACGGTCATTTGTCAGTTTGGCCCGATCTGACTTAATTGACCACGTCGGCACTTTGTCTTTATCGAATGTGGTCATGACGGGTTGGGTAAACCACGAAACGCCCTCATCGGAAAAATATTCCACATGCTGGGCAACCAGGCGATAGTTCAGCGCACCTTCCGGGCTATAGACCACGGTGTCGCTGTGATCGCTTTTGTAGGTTGGATCGTTATTGTTGATCACTTCCTTTTGCGTATCGTCGCGATCGGCCAGGTTCACGCCAATCAATACCAGTGCGACAAGCGAAAGCAGAATGATAACCCAACGTCTGGTTTTACTCATATTGATTGCCCTTTGGCCTCATCAAGCTTGCCCTGCGCCAGCAGAAGCAGGTCGCAGACTTCACGTACGGCACCGCGGCCACCGTTGATGTGGGTAACGTAGTCAGCGCGTGGGAGCAGCAACGGGTGAGCGTCAGCAACCGCAATGCTGAGACCGACTTCAGCCATCACTGGCCAGTCAATCAAATCGTCCCCGACATAGGCCACGTTTTCCGGCGCGATCGCCAGTTTACCCAGTAAATCGTTGAACGCTGCCATTTTATCGGATTGCCCCTGATACAGATGGGTAATCCCTAAGGTTTCACAGCGGTCTTCTACCAGTTTAGCTTTCCGCCCGGTGATGATAGCCACCTCGATACCCGAGGTGAGCGCGCAGCGAATTCCGTAGCCATCGCGGACGTTAAACGCTTTCAGCTCTTCGCCATGATTGCCCATGTAAATCAGGCCATCGGAGAGTACGCCATCGACATCAAGGATGAGCAGACGAATATTTTCCGCCTTTGCCATCATCTGGGTACTAACCGGTCCATAACAGGTTGCAAGGGATGCACCCGCATTACTCATTGTCTTATCCTTCATTACACTACGCCTGCGCGCAGCAGATCATGCATATGTACCACACCCAGCAACTGGTCGCCATCGGCAACCATAACGGAGGTGATATTGCGGGACTGCATCAGGTTCAGCACATCCACGGCCAGCGTACCCGGACGCACGCGAATCCCGCCGGGCGTCATGACATCGGCAATGCCAAGTGTACGGACATCTACACCCATGTCGAACACGCGACGCAGGTCGCCATCGGTGAAGATCCCCTGAATTTTCATCAGGTCGTCACACACGACCGTCATGCCCAGATTCTTGCGGGTGATTTCCAGCAGCGCATCACGCAGGGAGGCCTCTTTACTGACGTGAGGGATCTCATCCCCGGTGTGCATAATGTCGTTTACCCGAAGCAGCAGCTTGCGTCCCAGCGCGCCACCCGGGTGGGAAAGCGCGAAGTCCTCCGGCGTAAAACCACGCGCTTCCAGCAACGCAACGGCAAGTGCATCGCCCATGACCAGGGCCGCGGTGGTACTGGACGTTGGCGCCAGACCGAGAGGACAGGCTTCTTTGGGTACTTTTACGCACAGGTGAATATCGGCTGCACGCGCCATGCTGCTTTCCGGGCGGCTGGTCATGCAAATCAGCGGCACCTGCAGGCGCTTCAGTACCGGGATTAGCGCCAGGATTTCATTGGATTCACCGGAGTTGGACAGCGCGATGACAACATCCTGCGGCGTGACCATCCCCAGGTCGCCGTGTGCGGCTTCTCCCGGGTGGACAAAGAAGGAGGAGGTTCCGGTGCTGGCAAAGGTTGCCGCCATTTTGCGGCCAATATGACCGGATTTGCCCATCCCCATCACCACGACTTTACCGGCACAGTAAAACATCTTCTCACAGGCCAGACTAAAATCCTGATTAATGTACTGATCTAACTGCGCCAGACCTTCACGTTCAATCTCCAGAACGTCTTTGCCTGCTTTCTGAAAGTCAAAACCCGGCTGCAATTCTATTTGCGACATAATGCGTTTCCGTTTACCCAGAGAGAAGAGGCGAGAGCCAGTACAGCATCGCCATCCATACGATAAATCCACCTGTCAGCAGCGCACCTGCGCCTTTGCCGATCTGTCGTTGCCGCCGCCAGCAGAGCAGGGCGAATATCACGCTGACCAGCAACATCACTCCGTAATCGCGAGAGAATGCCAGAGGGTTGAAGGGCCCTGGCGTTATCAGGGCCGGCAGACCCATCACAATCGCGATATTAAATATGTTGGAACCGATGATATTACCAATGGCAATGTCATCTTCCCCTTTACGTGCCCCCGCAATGGCGGTGGCCAGCTCCGGCAGGCTGGTGCCGATAGCAATCACCGTCAGGCCAATCGTCAGTTCACTCATGGCGTAAAAGTTCGCCAGCACCGTCGCGTTATCCACGACCATGCGCGTTGCCATCGGCATAATAATCAGCGCAACGCCAAGCCAGAGCAGAGCGACCGGTAGCGTACCTTCGCGCGGGAGTTCGGCGACCTGCTCACGCGTGAGGCTGTCATGACCCAGCTTCTCAGCCTGGCGGGCGATTTTAACACTATACAGCAGCCAAATGACGGCCAGCGCCAGCAGGAAAATGCCGTCGCTGTAGCTCAGTACGCCATCATAAAATACGCAGCCTGCCAGCAGACTTACGATTAACATTAGCGGCAATTCCCGGCGCAGAACATCAGAATGCACGCGAAATGGATGGAGCAGCGCCGCCAGGCCCAGGATCAGTAAGATGTTGACGATGTTAGAGCCAATCGCGGTGCCAATTGCAAGGTCTAACTGACCGTGCAACGATGCCGAGACAGAGACGATGATTTCAGGAAGCGACGTGCCAACACTGACAACGGTCATCCCGATGACAACCGGCGGTACGCCCGTCAGGCGACACAGGATTGATGCAGCAAACACTAAACGGTCAGCACTGTAGACCACCAAAAGTAAACCAATTATTAACAGTGCTGTTGCTAAAAGCATCAAAAGTCCTTTCTTCAGGTATACTTGTCGGTCCATCGCGCGGGAATGGCTGGACTGCATACGGTCTGAGGCGTAACGAATTCCTAATTTTGACTTTATGCGCCGGAAAAGTAAAACAAATGCCAGCTTTCGCTAACCTCAATGGCTAATATTCTGTAAAAATGCTGAGTTTAGGGCTGATTCAGGCTGCACGCTTAAACGTGAGCAGGGTAAGAAAGGAACCATAAATGAGCCAAACGATGGCGAATTTAGTCGATGTTCGCGGTGTGAGTTTCTCGCGTAGTAATCGATTGATATTCGATGATATTTCGTTGACCGTACCGCGTGGCAAAATTACCGCCATCATGGGGCCGTCCGGGATCGGTAAAACGACCCTTCTGCGCCTTATTGGTGGGCAGATACCACCTGACAGCGGTGAAATCCTCTTCGATGGCGAAAACATCCCGGAGATGTCGCGCTCGCGCCTGTATACTGTCCGCAAACGTATGAGTATGCTCTTTCAGTCGGGGGCGCTGTTCACCGACATGAACGTCTTTGATAACGTGGCTTATCCGCTGCGCGAACATACCAGCCTGCCGCCTGAACTGCTGAAAAGCACGGTGATGATGAAGCTTGAAGCTGTCGGTCTGCGGGGGGCTGCGAAACTGATGCCTTCAGAACTGTCTGGCGGGATGGCGCGACGTGCCGCACTGGCGCGAGCCATTGCATTAGAACCCGATTTAATCATGTTCGACGAACCGTTTGTCGGACAGGATCCCATCACGATGGGCGTGCTGGTGAAGCTTATCTCTGAACTGAACAGCGCGCTCGGCGTAACCTGTATTGTGGTGTCTCACGATGTACCGGAAGTGTTGAGCATTGCCGATTACGCCTATATCGTGGCGGACAAAAAGATCGTCGCACACGGCAGCGCCCAGGCGCTTCAGGAAAATTGCGATCCGCGCGTGCGGCAATTCCTCGATGGTATTGCTGACGGACCCGTACCGTTCCGCTACCCGGCGGGCGATTATCGTGACGATTTACTGGGATTAGGGAGTTAAGCCACTCATGCTGTTAAATGCGTTGGCCGCCCTTGGACACCGTGGCATAAAAACCATCAGGACGTTCGGGCGTGCCGGATTAATGTTATTCAACGCGCTGGTTGGCAAGCCGGAGTTTCGCAAGCACGCGCCTCTGCTGGTGCGGCAGCTTTATAATGTCGGTGTGCTGTCGATGCTCATCATCATTGTCTCCGGCCTGTTTATCGGTATGGTGCTGGGGCTGCAGGGCTACCTCGTTCTGACCACCTACAGTGCGGAAACCAGCCTCGGGATGCTGGTGGCGCTCTCACTGCTGCGTGAACTGGGGCCGGTTGTGGCGGCGCTGCTGTTCGCCGGTCGTGCAGGGTCAGCACTCACGGCAGAAATTGGCCTGATGCGCGCCACCGAGCAACTCTCCAGCATGGAGATGATGGCGGTCGACCCGCTGCGTCGGGTCATCTCTCCGCGTTTCTGGGCGGGGGTGATCTCGTTACCGCTACTGACTGTTCTGTTTGTCGCCGTGGGGATCTGGGGTGGTTCGCTGGTGGGGGTCCACTGGAAAGGCATTGATGCCGGTTTCTTCTGGTCCGCCATGCAGGATGCCATCGATCTGCGAATGGACCTGGTTAACTGCCTGATTAAAAGCGTGGTATTTGCCATTACGGTCACCTGGATCGCCTTGTTCAATGGTTATGATGCCATTCCGACGTCGGCGGGCATTAGCCGTGCAACTACACGTACTGTCGTACATTCGTCGCTGGCCGTACTGGGTCTGGATTTTGTGCTCACCGCACTGATGTTTGGGAATTGAGTTCATGCAAACGAGAAAAAATGAAATTTGGGTCGGCGTGTTTCTGCTGCTGGCGCTGCTGGCCGCACTGTTTATCTGTCTGCGAGCGGCGGATATCACCTCAGTGCGCACCGAGCCGACATACCGTGTCTATGCCACCTTCGATAATATCGGCGGCCTGAAAGCGCGCTCACCGGTGCGTATTGGTGGCGTTGTTATCGGGCGTGTATCAGACATAACGCTTGATGAGAAAACGTATCTGCCGCGCGTTGCGATGGATATCGAAGAGCGTTACAACCACATTCCGGACACCAGCTCCCTGTCAATCCGTACTTCCGGCCTGCTGGGAGAGCAATACCTGGCGCTCAACGTTGGCTTTGAAGACCCTGAGCTTGGAACGACTATCCTTAAAGACGGTAGCGTTATCCAGGATACGAAGTCCGCGATGGTGCTGGAAGATATGATTGGTCAGTTCCTTTACAACAGTAAAGGGGATGATAAAAAGTCTGACGATGCCCCTGCGCAGAGTGAAGACCATACCAACGCTGCGCCGACCCCAGGTGCGACGAATTAATTCAGGAGAAGTCATTCATGTTTAAACGACTGTTAATGGTTGCCATGCTGGTCATTGCTCCCCTGACTGCGGCTCATGCTGCGGATCAAAGCAACCCGTACAAACTGATGGACGAAGCTGCGAAGAAAACCTTCGACCGTCTCAAAAACGAACAGCCAAAAATTCGCGCGAATCCTGATTATCTGCGTGACGTGGTAGACCAGGAACTGCTGCCCTATGTGCAGATCAAATATGCTGGTGCGCTGGTGCTGGGACGTTATTACAAAGATGCGACGCCTGCGCAGCGTGAAGCCTACTTTGCTGCGTTCCGTGAATACCTGAAACAGGCGTATGGTCAGGCGCTGGCGATGTACCACGGCCAGACCTATCAGATTGCTCCCGAGCAGCCGCTGGGTGATGCCACCATTGTGCCTATCCGCGTGACGATCAACGATCCTAACGGCCGTCCACCGGTGCGCCTGGATTTCCAGTGGCGTAAAAACAGCCAGACCGGGCACTGGCAGGCCTATGACATGATTGCCGAAGGGGTAAGCATGATCACCACCAAACAGAACGAGTGGAGTGACCTGCTGCGCACCAAAGGTATTGATGGCCTGACCGCGCAACTGCAGTCTATTGCGCGTCAGAAAATTACTCTGGACGAGAAAAAGTAATGTCGCAGCAACTCAGCTGGTCGCGTGAAGGTGAGACGTTAAAGCTGTCCGGTGAACTTGATCAGGACCTGCTGAACCCACTGTGGGATAAACGCCACGACGCGATGCAGGGCGTGACGCTCATCGACTTAACCGACGTCACGCGGGTGGATACGGCAGGTGTTGCGCTGCTCGCCCATCTGGTCGCTGTGGGGAAAAAGCAGGGGACAAGCGTCAGGCTTCATGGCACGAGCGATAATGTCGTTACCCTTGCCCAACTCTACAATTTGCCTCCGGACGTCCTGCCTCGTTAATATTTTCAGTGCGTTACTTCCGAAAGCCCTGACAGTTTCATCGTCGGGGCTTTTTGCTTGTTTAAGACGACGCCACTTTGCTCTAAGATGTTGGGCTTGTTTTCACTATCAGATGATTAAGAACCCATGGAAAATCATGAAATCCAGACAGTGCTGATGAATGCACTCTCCCTTCAGGAAGCCCACGTCACTGGCGATGGCAGTCACTTCCAGGTTATTGCTGTGGGTGAGATGTTCGACGGTATGAGCCGTGTGAAGAAACAGCAGGCTGTGTACGCGCCGCTGATGGAATATATTGCGGATAACCGCATCCACGCCCTGTCGATTAAAGCGTTCACCCCGCAAGAGTGGGCACGCGATCGCAAACTAAACGGTTTTTGAGCTGAGGGCGACAGGCCCGCAGCACGGTTGAATTTATAAGAGAGCACACAATGGATAAATTTCGTGTACAGGGGCCAACGCGTCTCCAGGGCGAAGTCACAATTTCTGGCGCGAAAAACGCCGCGCTGCCAATCCTCTTTGCTGCGCTGCTCGCGGAAGAGCCGGTAGAAATTCAGAACGTACCGAAGCTGAAAGATATCGACACCACCATGAAGCTGCTCACCCAGCTGGGCACGAAAGTTGAGCGTAACGGTTCCGTCTGGATCGATGCCAGCAACGTGAACAACTTCTCTGCGCCTTACGATCTGGTGAAAACCATGCGTGCATCCATCTGGGCACTTGGCCCGCTGGTGGCGCGTTTTGGTCAGGGTCAGGTTTCACTGCCGGGCGGTTGCGCCATCGGTGCGCGTCCGGTTGATCTGCATATCTATGGTCTGGAGAAACTGGGCGCTGAGATCAAGCTGGAAGAAGGTTACGTTAAAGCCTCCGTCAACGGTCGTCTGAAAGGCGCGCACATTGTCATGGACAAAGTGAGTGTGGGCGCAACCGTCACCATCATGTCTGCGGCAACGCTGGCAGACGGCACGACCATCATCGAAAACGCCGCGCGTGAACCTGAGATTGTGGATACTGCCAACTTCCTCGTGGCGCTGGGGGCGAAGATCTCCGGCCAGGGTACTGACCGTATCACCATCGAAGGCGTTGAGCGTCTGGGCGGCGGTGTGTATCGCGTTCTGCCCGACCGTATCGAAACTGGCACCTTCCTGGTGGCCGCAGCGATCTCTGGCGGTAAGATTGTTTGTCGCAACGCGCAGCCTGATACCCTGGATGCGGTGCTGGCGAAACTGCGTGATGCAGGCGCGGATATCGAAATCGGAGAAGACTGGATCAGCCTTGATATGCACGGTCAGCGTCCAAAAGCGGTCAATGTGCGTACGGCGCCGCATCCGGCGTTCCCAACGGACATGCAGGCGCAGTTCACCCTGTTGAACCTGGTTGCCGAAGGGACAGGCTTCATCACAGAGACCATTTTCGAGAACCGCTTTATGCACGTACCGGAACTGATCCGTATGGGTGCGCATGCTGAGATCGAGAGCAATACCGTGATTTGCCACGGCGTGGAGAAACTGTCAGGTGCTCAGGTGATGGCAACCGATCTGCGTGCGTCTGCAAGCCTGGTGCTGGCGGGGTGTATTGCGGAAGGTACCACGGTGGTGGATCGTATTTACCACATCGATCGTGGTTATGAGCGTATCGAAGACAAACTGCGCGCGCTGGGTGCCAATATCGAGCGTGTGAAGGGCGAGTAATCGTTCCGGCAGCCCCCTGCCAGAGATGACCGGGGGGTTGCTGTTCCTGCTAAAAAGCGCGTTATTCCTGTGGTTCTTTCTTTAACTTTCTCTGGCGCATCATGCGCGTTCTGTCGATGAATTCATGGGTAATGGGATCGTGGTAGCGCGAGGGCCAGATCACCCACGGGTGCGTTTCCAGCGCCGTCGCGATAATTAATTCTCCCTTTGGCCAGGGGCGGGTCAGGGCGTTGGCCAGGGTGGAAGAACTCAGACCATGGCGGCGGGACTCTGCTGCCAGTGACGTCCCTCTTTTGCGCAGTGCCGCAATGATATCTGCCGTATGCCAGTCGATAAATTTCGTATCCATAACGCTGTCCTTAAGTGCGGATTCACCTACGCCGTTTCTTCTGAAACGACTGGCTTACTATACCCATTTCAAACTCTTGTTCTAAAAAGTTCGCGTTACTTGAAGGGATATTCAGAATAAGACATGCCTTTATTCATGCGGTCTCTAAACCGATGAATTTACATGAATACGGAATTTACTGGGGTGTTTTAGAACCTCCCCGCGATGGAAACGGGGAGGTGTGAAAGGATTAACGATCGCGTTGAACAGCGATGTGGGCAAGGCCAATAAGGGCATCACGCCACGGGCTGTCTGGAATAACCTGAAGGGCAGCGATGGCTTTATCAGCCTCTTCTTCGGCACGCTGACGCGTCCATTCCAGTGAACCGCAGATCGCCATAGTTTCCAGTACCGGTTCCAGAAGATGGCGACCATTTCCCTGTTCGATCGCCTCACGGATCATTTTCGCCTGGTCTTCAGTTCCGTTGCGCATCGCATGGAGCAGCGGCAGGGTCGGTTTGCCTTCGTTCAGGTCATCGCCCACGTTTTTGCCGAGCGTTTCGCCGTCCGCACTGTAGTCCAGCAAATCATCAATCAGCTGGAAGGCTGTCCCCAGATAGCGACCATAGTCCTGGAGCCCTTTTTCCTGAGCCTCAGAACAGCCAGCCAGAATGCCGGAGCACTGCGCGGCCGCTTCAAACAGGCGCGCTGTTTTGCTGTAGATGACGCGCATGTAGTTTTCTTCAGTAATATCCGGATCGTTGACGTTCATCAGCTGCAGCACTTCGCCTTCAGCGATGACGTTTACGGCTTCTGACATCACTTCCAGCACTTTCAGCGAGCCCAGGCTGGTCATCATCTGGAAGGCGCGGGTATAGATAAAATCCCCGACCAGAACGCTGGCGGCATTACCGAAGGCGGCATTGGCCGTGGCCTTACCGCGACGCATATCGGATTCATCCACAACATCGTCATGCAGAAGCGTCGCTGTGTGAATAAATTCGATCAGTGCGGCGATCGTGACGTGGGCATTTCCCTGATAGCCAACGGCTCTGGCAGCCAGAATGGCAATCATCGGGCGAATGCGTTTACCGCCGCCGCTGACAATGTAATATCCCAACTGATTGATCAACTGAACGTCAGAGTTGAGTTGCTCCAGGATTGCTGCATTCACACCCGCCATATCTTGCGCGGTTAACTCATTGATTTTTTCTAAATTCATCGCAAAAGCCGGGCTTTTCATCCTGTTGATCCCATCTTCAATGGGGTAACGAAGGGTTTCGGTTTATCAATAGTAGTGCTGATTGTACTGAAAAAACGGCTCAGATAAACGTTACCGTACGTGTTGTGTTTTTTTTCTTCATGTATTGATGGTAGCACTTGTCAAAGGCTCGCGTTTTGCGTAATATTCGCGCCCTATTGTGAATATTTATAGCGCACTCTGAATCATACGAGGATGTGCGCGGAAGCGGAGTTTATATGTACGCGGTTTTCCAAAGTGGTGGTAAACAACACCGAGTAAGCGAAGGTCAGACCGTTCGCCTGGAAAAGCTGGACATCGCAACTGGCGAATCTGTTGAGTTCGCAGAAGTTCTGATGATCGCAAACGGTGAAGAAGTCAAAATCGGCGTTCCTTTCGTTGATGGCGGCGTTATCAAAGCTGAAGTTGTTGCTCACGGTCGTGGCGAGAAAGTTAAAATCGTTAAGTTTCGTCGTCGTAAACACTACCGTAAGCAGCAGGGCCACCGTCAGTGGTTCACTGATGTGAAAATTACTGGCATCAGCGCCTAAGACCTGAGGAGAGATTTAAATGGCACATAAAAAGGCTGGCGGCTCCACACGTAACGGTCGCGATTCAGAAGCTAAACGCCTGGGCGTTAAGCGTTTCGGTGGCGAATCCGTTCTGGCGGGTAGCATCATTGTTCGTCAACGTGGTACCAAATTCCACGCTGGCAACAACGTAGGTTGCGGTCGTGACCACACTCTGTTTGCTAAAGCAGACGGTAAAGTGAAATTTGAAGTTAAAGGCCCGAACAACCGTAAATACATCAGCATCGTTGCTGAGTAAGGTTTTCTCGGTCCGGTAACGGATTAAAGCCCCGCAACGTGTTGCGGGGCTTTTTACATTGGAAACCCGGAAAATTTTCTGTAGGGAAAACGGGCATGAAGCAGCAGGCCGGCATTGGTATTCTTTTGGCGCTCACGACCGCAATGTGCTGGGGTGCGCTGCCAATTGCAATGAAGCAAGTACTGGAAGTGATGGAGCCGCCTACGGTGGTCTTTTATCGCTTTCTGATGGCAAGCATCGGCCTCGGCGCCATTCTGGCTATCAAAGGTAAGCTTCCGCCTTTGCGACTTTTCCGCAAACCGCGCTGGCTGGTGCTGCTGGCTATCGCGACGGGCGGTCTGTTTGGTAACTTCATCCTGTTCAGCTCTTCTCTGCAGTATCTTAGCCCTACAGCGTCACAGGTGATTGGTCAGCTTTCACCTGTGGGCATGATGGTCGCCAGCGTGTTTATCCTCAAGGAGAAGATGCGTGGGACGCAGATTATCGGGGCGAGCATGTTGCTGTGTGGTCTGGTGATGTTCTTTAACACCAGCCTGATCGAAATTTTTACCCGCCTGACGGATTACACCTGGGGTGTGATTTTTGGTGTGGGAGCAGCTACGGTCTGGGTAAGCTATGGCGTCGCGCAAAAGGTGTTATTGCGGCGCCTGGCCTCACAGCAGATCCTTTTTTTGCTGTACACTTTATGTACAGTTGCATTATTGCCGTTAGCAAAGCCGGGTGTCATTACCCAGCTGAGCGACTGGCAGCTGGCGTGCCTCATTTTTTGTGGGCTTAACACGCTGGTTGGTTATGGCGCGCTTGCTGAAGCAATGGCGCGCTGGCAGGCAGCACAGGTTAGCGCATTGATCACGCTGACTCCGCTGTTTACCCTGTTATTTTCAGATTTGTTATCAATGGCCTGGCCCGATGTCTTCGTCAGACCGATGCTCAACCTGTTGGGCTATCTCGGTGCGTTTGTCGTGGTTGCGGGCGCGATGTATTCCGCCATTGGTCATCGTCTTTGGGGACGTTGGCGCAAAAATGAAGCGGTCCCCGCTCAGGCGAATGAGTTACGGAGAGTAAAATGAAGTTTGTTGATGAAGCAACGATCCTGGTTGTGGCTGGTGATGGCGGCAACGGTTGCGTGAGCTTCCGCCGTGAAAAATATATTCCTCGAGGTGGCCCGGATGGCGGCGACGGCGGGGATGGTGGTGATGTGTGGCTGGAGGCGGATGAGAACCTCAACACGCTGATCGACTACCGTTTCGAAAAATCCTTCCGCGCTGAACGTGGTCAGAACGGTCAGAGCCGCGACTGTACCGGTAAACGCGGTAAAGACGTGACCATTAAAGTGCCGGTTGGTACGCGCGTGATTGACCAGGGCACCGGTGAAACCATGGGTGACATGACCAAACACGGTCAGCGCCTGATGGTTGCAAAAGGTGGCTGGCACGGTCTGGGCAACAGCCGCTTCAAATCATCCGTTAACCGTACTCCGCGTCAGAAAACGATGGGTACGCCGGGCGATAAGCGCGATCTGCAGCTGGAGCTGATGCTCCTGGCAGACGTGGGCATGCTGGGTATGCCAAATGCCGGTAAATCGACCTTTATTCGCGCGGTTTCTGCGGCGAAACCAAAAGTGGCGGACTATCCGTTTACCACGCTGGTACCGAGCCTGGGTGTTGTCCGTATGGATAACGAGAAGAGCTTCGTTGTTGCTGACATCCCGGGTCTGATCGAAGGTGCAGCGGAAGGTGCCGGTCTCGGCATTCGCTTCCTGAAACACCTTGAGCGTTGCCGCGTACTGCTGCACCTCATTGATATCGATCCTATTGATGGTTCCGATCCGGTTGAAAATGCCCGGATCATCATCGGTGAGCTGGAAAAATACAGCGAAAAACTGGCGTCTAAACCGCGCTGGCTGGTCTTCAACAAGATCGACCTGATGGATAAAGCTGAAGCGGAAGCGAAAGCTAAAGCGATTGCTGAAGCGATGGGCTGGGAAGATAAATACTACCTGATCTCCGCGGCAAGCCAGGTTGGCGTGAAAGACCTCTGCTGGGATGTGATGACCTTTATCATCGAAAACCCGGTTGTTCAGGCTGAAGAAGCGAAACAGCCAGAAAAAGTCGAATTCATGTGGGATGACTACCACCGTCAGCAGCTCGAAGAGCTGGAAGCGGAAGAGGAAGACGACTGGGACGATGACTGGGATGAAGACGACGAAGAAGGTGTCGAGTTCATCTACAAGCACTGATATCTGTCTAAAGCCCCCATTCCGGGGGCTTTTTTTATTCCAGCGTTGAGGGGAGCCAGCAGCTTGCTATCAGGCCGCCTTCAGCACCGTTCTCCAACGCTAGCTTACCGCGGTGGAGTTGCAGGATACGCTGTACGATACTCAGGCCCAGGCCGCTACCGCCGTAGCGCTGATCAAGCCGACGGAACGGCTCGGTGATCGACTGTCGATGTGCTTCATCGATGCCGGGCCCCTGATCGCTCACGCTGACCAGCGTACCTCCCGCAACCTCGGTTAGTGCCACGGTGATTGTTGTGCCTGGTGGACTGTAACGTCCGGCATTTTCCAGCAGGTTACGCAGCATCAGTCGCAAAAGCACCGCGTCACCCTGCACCGTAAGCGTACTTTTGGCCGGCCATATCACCGTATGTTCTTTGGCTTCATGCTCAAGACCAAGGGGCGTGATGATCGTGTCCGTCCAGTTGATGGTCTCATAGCGACCGCTCGCCATCGCCTGTCCTGCACGGGCCAGCATCAGCAGTTGTTCAACGGTATGCATGAGCTGATCGATACGGCTGATTAACGTTGTCGCCTGCGGAGAGCCTGACTGCGCCATTAACTCCAGATGAAGCCGGATCCCGGCCAGTGGCGTTCGCAGTTCGTGGGCGGCGTCTGCGGTGAAGAGACGCTCCTGCTGAATGGTACTGTCCAGCCTGGCGAGTAGCTGGTTGAGAGAGGTGGTAACGGCGCCTATTTCTTCCATGTCGGAATACATAGGCAGCGGCGTTAAGTTATCCGCCGAACGGTTAGCGAGGCTGTCGCGGAGTTTATTCAGAGGCCGGGTTATCCAGGTGACCGCCCAGAATGAAAACAGCAGAGTGAAACTGACCATCACCAGGGAAGGGACCAGAAGAGATGCAATCGCCTCGCGGATCTCTTTTTCGACATGGTTATTGCGGGCTTTTGCAGACAGCGTTTCATTCACCAGAAAGCCAATCTGCTCACGACTTTCATGCCACAACCAAATCACGCTTATCAGCTGGAAAAATAACAGAATGACCGCCAGCAACACCATTAATCGCCGACGCATGCTGTTCATTTCTGGCTCTCCAGACGATAGCCAACGCCGCGGACGGTTTTTATCCTGTCTTTGCCAAGCTTGCGACGCAGGTTATGGATGTGGACTTCCAGGGTGTTAGAGCCGGGATCGTCCTGCCAGGAGTAAATGTCCTGTTGCAGCGTTTCACGGTGCACCGTTTGCCCGCTGCGCATAATCAGGCGGGTCAGGAGGGCGAACTCTTTTGGGGTCACTTCAACGGGCTGGGACTGACGCAGTACCTGCTGGGTTTGCAGATTGAGCGTGATGTCGCCGTCCGTCAGCAGATTATCGCTGTGCCCCTGATAGCGCCGGATAAGCGCCCGCACGCGTGCCTGAAGTTCTGCGAGCGCAAAGGGCTTCACCAGATAGTCATCTGCGCCAGCATCGAGGCCGGTAATACGATCTTCAATCGCATCGCGTGCCGTCAGGATCAACACCGGGTTAGCGATGCCGCGCCGACGCCATTGGGTGAGCAGCGTCGCGCCGTCTTTGTCCGGCAAACCCAAATCGAGGATCACCAGACTGTACTCGCCGCTCTGGATCAGGGAATCCGCCTCTGCCGCGGTACCGGCACAATCCAGAGCATACCCTTCGTTGGCAAGCCCCAGCGCGAGTCCTTCCTGCAATAACAGATCATCTTCAACTATGAGTAGTTTCATCGCTAGTTATTCTGATAAATGTCTTTATAAAGCCTGCTTTCGAAGCGAACCAGCGGAATACGACGGTTGCGCTGATCGGTCGGTTCGACGGCATAGCCGGAAAGATACTGTACGAAGGCCATGCGTTGTCCGCTGGCGGTCGTGATGAACCCTGCAAGATTGTAAACGCCCTGCAGTGAACCTGTTTTAGCGGATACTTTGCCATCTACGCCGGCCGCGTGAAGCCCGGCGCGATACTGCAGAGAACCGTCATGCCCGGCAAGCGGCAGCATTGAAATAAAGTTTAGCTCAGAGTCATGTTGTGCAATGTACTGAAGCACTTGCATCATGGTTGCCGGTGCGATCAAATTATGACGCGATAATCCGGAACCATCGACAGCAATGGTATTACCCAGATCGATTCCCGCCTGTTGGCGCAGGATCTGGCGCACAGCGTCTGAGCCCGAGCGCCAGGTTCCCGGCACGCCAAAACGCGCGTGGCCGATCATGCGGAACACCGTATCAGCAATCATGTTGTCAGACTTTTTCAGCATAATTCGCAGCAAATCGTGCAGCGGAGGCGACTGTTTGCTGGCGATGACCGTTCCGGGCTGGTTGACCTGCGTCTGGCGGAGCAGCGTACCGGAGTAGCTAATGCCTGCCTGCTTCAGTTCATCCTTCAGAATGGCGCCCGCGTAGCTCGCGCCATCTTGTATCGCAAAGGCCAGCGGCAGGGGATCGGCGCGCTGGGTCAGACAGCCGGTGAGCGTGAAACGGTTAAGATCGCCAGGCACCACGTCCAGTTCGCAATACTGGGCATCCGGGGAGCCTTTGGCCAGCGTACGCACCTGGCTAAACATGGTCACCGGGTAGTAGGATGCCACGCGGATAAACGCTAAATCATCCGGTTTGGGCGCGCTGTAAAGGGAAATTGAAAAGCAGTTGCGGTCAACAATCGCGGCGGCGGGTGGTGCGCTAAAGCATTGCGTCATGTCGTTCCACGGCCAGCCTGGCGCTTTATCATGGCTGGCAAAAATCGAGGTGTCGATCAGCACGTTACCCTCGATTTTCGTCACACCGGATTTTTTCAGCACCGCCACCATATTGCGGATATCCTGGCGCTTAAAGGTCGGATCGCCGCCAAAACGGGCAATAAGATCGCCCTTCAGTACACCGCCCTCAATGTTGCCTTTGCTCTCAAGCGTGGTGGTAAAACGAAAGTCAGGGCCGAGCTGAAGCAGCGCGGCGAGGGCCGTGATCACCTTTTGGGTACTGGCAGGCAGCGCCATCTGTTGACTGTGATAGTCAATCTCTGGCGTCTGCGCCCCGACCTTTTGCACCATCAATGCAAGGTTAGCACCTGCGGGTAGCTGATTAATGTACTCATCAACATTCGCGGCCTGAACGCTGAACGCTATACTGGTAGTCAATCCGATGATAAATCTGGAAAATCGCATAATCTCGCGCTAACAACCCGAAAACAAACCGTCATACTACGGTGCATAGCACTGCAAAGTAAACGATGACCCATAGTGAACTTCGCGGTAAAATGCGTATCAAATTGAAAAATTGCTGCTGACCTGGGGCGTTGCTCCCGGGTCGGTTTTCTTTTTGCTTCTTGCCCGCTTAGGGGGGCAGGGGCAGGGAACACTGCTCCCAACAGGAATGTTTAAGAGGTATAACAAATGCAAGCTATTCCGATGACCTTACGTGGTGCCGAAAAACTGCGCGAAGAGCTGGATTTCCTGAAATCCGTTCGTCGCCCTGAAATTATCGCCGCTATCGCGGATGCGCGTGAGCATGGCGACCTGAAGGAGAACGCTGAATACCACGCGGCGCGTGAGCAGCAGGGCTTCTGTGAAGGACGTATCAAAGATATCGAAGCAAAACTGTCCAATGCGCAGGTTATCGATATCACCAAGATGCCTAACAATGGGCGTGTGATCTTTGGTTCAACCGTGACCGTGCTGAACCTGGACAACGACGAAGAGCAGACCTATCGCATCGTGGGTGATGATGAAGCAGACTTCAAACAGAACCTGATTTCCGTGAACTCTCCGATTGCTCGCGGCCTGATTGGCAAAGAGCAGGATGATGTTGTTACCATTCGCACGCCTGGCGGTGAAGTGGAATACGAAATTATCAAGGTTGAATACCTGTAATTCGCATCTCTGGTAAGATGTTGATACATTGTAAAGAAAAGAAAAAGGCCGCATAGCGGCCTTTTATCAACTCAAGGAGCATGGCATTTTGCTCGCCTGCTGACAGAAATCCCTCGTTTCACACAGAAAATGTGTTTGATTCAGGATATCCTTAGCGTGGCAGCGAGATTTTACGCTCTTTAGATGGGCGGTAGAGCACCAGCGTTTTACCGATGACCTGTACATTACAGGCGCCGGTTTCGCGCACGATGGCTTCCACGATCAGGTTTTTAGTGTCTCTGTCTTCAGAGGCGATTTTCACCTTGATCAGCTCGTGGTGTTCCAGCGCTTGTTCAATCTCGGCAAGCACCCCTTCGGTCAAACCATTGTTGCCAAGCATCACTACAGGCTTGAGCGGATGTGCCAGACCTTTAAGGTGCTGTTTTTGTTTAGTACTCAGATTCATCGTATATTTTTGCTTACGTTGGGATTGAAAACGGTTCATTCTACCGCCATCTCCCTTATATCGCCAAATAGCTGCGTAGAAATTTACGTCACAGGCAAGTAACGATGAACCAGGACGGAAATGTTAAATGACAGGTAAAAAGCGTTCTGCCAGCTCCAGCCGCTGGCTTCAGGAACACTTTAGCGATAAATATGTTCAACAGGCGCAGAAAAAGGGGTTGCGTTCCCGTGCCTGGTTTAAACTTGATGAAATACAGCAAAGTGACAAACTTTTTAAGCCGGGGATGACGGTTGTTGACCTCGGTGCGGCACCTGGCGGATGGTCCCAGTATGCGGTAACGCAGATCGGCGGAACGGGCCGAATCATCGCGTGCGATCTTTTACCAATGGATCCTATCGTCGGTGTCGACTTCCTTCAGGGCGACTTTCGTGATGAATTAGTGCTTAAAGCGTTACTTGATCGTGTAGGTGACAGTAAGGTCCAGGTTGTCATGTCAGATATGGCACCAAATATGTGTGGAACACCGGCGGTGGATATCCCCCGCGCCATGTATCTGGTGGAGCTAGCGTTAGAAATGTGTCGTGATGTACTAGCGCCTGGTGGTAGTTTTGTTGTGAAGGTGTTTCAGGGCGAAGGTTTCGAGGAGTATCTTAAGGAAATTCGCTCCCTGTTTGCGAAGGTCAAAGTTCGTAAGCCGGACTCTTCCCGGGCCCGTTCCCGCGAAGTGTATATTGTAGCGACCGGGCGAAAATGATAACCGGTAGATTTCAGGCGAAAGTTTGAATGAAACTGGATATAGAGTATCCTGACGCTGTTTTTAACACAGTTGTAATATGAGGTTAATCCCTTGAGTGACATGGCGAAAAACCTAATACTCTGGCTGGTCATTGCCGTTGTGCTGATGTCAGTATTCCAGAGCTTTGGGCCCAGCGAGTCGAATGGCCGCAAGGTGGATTATTCTACCTTCCTGCAGGAGGTCAATCAGGACCAGGTTCGCGAAGCGCGTATCAACGGACGTGAGATCAACGTTACCAAGAAAGATAGTAACCGTTACACGACTTACATCCCGGTGAACGATCCTAAGCTGCTTGATAACCTTCTGACCAAAAACGTCAAAGTGGTAGGCGAGCCGCCAGAAGAACCAAGCCTGTTGGCTTCAATCTTCATTTCCTGGTTCCCGATGCTGCTTCTTATCGGCGTCTGGATCTTCTTTATGCGTCAGATGCAGGGCGGCGGTGGCAAAGGTGCCATGTCGTTCGGTAAGAGCAAGGCGCGTATGCTGACGGAAGACCAGATCAAGACTACGTTCGCTGACGTTGCCGGTTGTGACGAAGCGAAAGAAGAAGTCGGTGAACTGGTTGAATACCTGCGCGAGCCGAGCCGTTTCCAGAAACTGGGCGGTAAGATCCCGAAAGGCGTGCTGATGGTCGGCCCTCCGGGTACCGGTAAAACCCTGCTGGCGAAAGCTATTGCAGGTGAAGCGAAGGTGCCGTTCTTTACTATTTCAGGTTCTGACTTCGTCGAAATGTTCGTGGGTGTCGGTGCATCTCGTGTGCGTGACATGTTCGAGCAGGCTAAGAAGGCAGCACCGTGCATTATCTTCATCGATGAAATCGACGCCGTAGGCCGCCAGCGTGGCGCGGGCCTGGGCGGTGGTCACGATGAACGTGAACAGACTCTGAACCAGATGCTGGTTGAGATGGACGGCTTCGAAGGTAACGAAGGTATTATCGTTATCGCCGCAACTAACCGTCCGGACGTACTTGACCCGGCGCTGCTGCGTCCAGGCCGTTTCGACCGTCAGGTTGTGGTCGGTCTGCCAGATGTTCGTGGTCGTGAACAGATTCTGAAAGTGCACATGCGTCGCGTACCGCTGGCGCCAGATATCGACGCGGCAATTATTGCGCGTGGTACCCCGGGCTTCTCCGGTGCGGATCTGGCTAACCTGGTCAACGAAGCTGCTCTGTTCGCCGCTCGCGGTAACAAGCGCGTGGTGTCCATGGTGGAGTTCGAGAAAGCGAAAGACAAAATCATGATGGGTGCGGAACGTCGCTCCATGGTGATGACGGAAGCGCAGAAAGAGTCCACGGCATATCACGAAGCCGGTCACGCGATTATCGGCCGCCTGGTACCGGAGCACGATCCGGTACACAAAGTGACGATTATTCCGCGCGGTCGTGCGCTGGGTGTGACCTTCTTCCTGCCTGAAGGCGACGCGATCAGCGCCAGCCGTCAGAAACTGGAAAGCCAGATTTCAACCCTGTACGGTGGTCGTCTGGCGGAAGAGATCATCTACGGGCCGGAACATGTTTCTACCGGTGCGTCGAACGACATTAAAGTGGCGACAAACCTGGCACGTAACATGGTCACTCAGTGGGGCTTCTCCGACAAACTCGGTCCGCTGCTTTATGCAGAGGAAGAGGGTGAAGTATTCCTGGGCCGCTCCGTGGCAAAAGCGAAACATATGTCCGATGAGACGGCTCGTATCATCGACCAGGAAGTGAAAGCGCTGATTGAACGTAACTACGGTCGCGCGCGTCAGATCCTGAACGACAATATGGACATCCTGCATTCGATGAAAGATGCGCTCATGAAATATGAGACCATCGATGCACCGCAGATTGACGACCTGATGGCTCGCCGCGAAGTGCGTCCGCCAGCAGGCTGGGAAGACCCAGGTGCTTCCAACAATTCTGACAACAATGGCACCCCGCGTGCGCCGCGTCCGGTCGATGAACCGCGTACGCCGAACCCGGGCAACACCATGTCAGAACAGTTGGGCGACAAGTAAGTCACTGCTGTTGAAGCGTTTGTCTGTATCTCAAACCCTGGAGCTTGCTCCGGGGTTTTTCTTTTTCATTTAACCATATTGATACCAGGGATTTAGCCATGAAACTCTTCGCCCAGGACTCGCATCTCGATCTCTCACATCCTCATGTGATGGGTATCCTGAATGTTACCCCTGACTCCTTCTCTGACGGCGGCACGCACAACACGCTTATCGACGCGGTTAAGCACGCGAATTTAATGATCAACGCGGGTGCTACCATCATTGATGTCGGCGGTGAATCGACGCGCCCAGGGGCAGCGGATGTGTCGGTGGAAGAAGAGCTGGCGCGCGTGGTGCCGGTCGTTGAGGCAATCGCACAACGTTTTGAGGTATGGATCTCCGTCGATACTTCCAAACCAGAAGTGATTCGTGAAGTGGCGAGAGTGGGTGCTCACATTATTAATGATATCCGCTCGCTGACTGAACCCGGTGCAATCGAAGCCGCTGCTGAGACAGGGTTGCCTGTGTGCCTGATGCACATGCAGGGGCAGCCGAAAACCATGCAGGAGGCGCCGAAGTATGACGATGTCTTTGCTGATGTGAATCGCTTCTTTATTGAGCATATTGAACGCTGTGAGCGTGCAGGCATCCCAAAAGAGAAATTGCTGCTCGACCCGGGGTTCGGTTTCGGTAAAAATCTCTCCCACAATTATGCACTGCTTGCGCGCTTATCGGAATTCCATCACTTCGGCCTGCCGCTGCTGGTGGGGATGTCGAGAAAATCGATGATTGGCCAATTGCTTAACGTAGGGCCGAGCGAGCGCCTGAGTGGTAGTCTGGCCTGCGCGGTCATTGCGGCGATGCAAGGCGCGCATATTATCCGTGTCCATGACGTCAAAGAAACAGTAGAAGCCATGCGCGTGGTGGAAGCCACACTGGCAGCGAAGGAAAACAAACGCTATGAGTAATCGTAAATATTTTGGGACCGATGGTATCCGTGGGCGTGTCGGCGATGCGCCTATCACGCCTGATTTTGTCCTTAAGCTTGGCTGGGCTGCTGGCAAGGTACTCGCACGTCATGGCTCCCGTAAGATCATTATTGGTAAAGATACCCGTATTTCAGGTTATATGCTGGAATCGGCGCTTGAAGCCGGACTGGCAGCCGCGGGGCTGTCAGCTTCCTTTACTGGCCCAATGCCAACGCCTGCTGTTGCGTATCTGACCCGTACCTTCCGCGCGGAAGCGGGAATTGTGATTTCGGCCTCCCATAACCCGTTCTATGACAACGGCATCAAGTTCTTCTCCATTGATGGCACCAAGTTGCCGGATGAAGTGGAAGAAGCCATTGAAGCCGAAATGGAAAAAGAGATCACCTGCGTGGACTCCGCAGAGCTGGGTAAAGCAAACCGTATCGTCGATGCCGCGGGTCGCTATATTGAGTTTTGCAAAGGTACCTTCCCGAACGAACTGAGCCTTGCCCACCTTAAAATTGTGGTGGACTGCGCCAACGGTGCGACCTATCACATTGCGCCAAACGTATTCCGCGAGCTGGGCGCCAAAGTGATCACCATTGGCTGCGAGCCGGATGGTCTGAATATTAACGAGCAGGTTGGCGCGACGGACGTGCGTGCCCTGCAGGCGCGCGTGCTGGCAGAGAAGGCCGACCTGGGTATTGCGCTGGATGGCGACGGCGATCGCGTGATCATGGTCGACCACGAAGGCAACAAGGTTGATGGCGATCAGATCCTCTACATCATCGCCCGTGAAGGGCTGCGTCAGGGTCAACTGCGCGGTGGTGCCGTCGGCACGCTGATGAGCAACATGGGTCTGGAGCTGGCGCTGAAACAGCTGGGTATCCCGTTTGTTCGCGCGAAAGTGGGTGACCGTTACGTGCTGGAGAAGCTTCAGGAGAAAGGCTGGCGCATTGGCGCAGAAAACTCAGGCCACGTGATCCTGCTCGACAAAACCACCACCGGTGACGGCATCGTGGCTGCGCTTCAGGTCGTCGCAGCGATGGCCCGTAACCATATGAGCCTGCACGATCTCTGCAGCGGCATGAAAATGTTCCCGCAGATCCTGGTGAACGTGCGTTTCACGGCAGGTAAAGGCGATCCGCTGGAAAATGACAATGTGAAAGCGGTAATGGCTGACGTTGAAGCGGCGCTGGGAAGCCGTGGCCGCGTGCTGCTGCGTAAGTCCGGAACTGAACCACTGATTCGCGTTATGGTGGAAGGTGAGGATGAAGCGCAGGTGACTGAATTTGCCCACCGTATTGCTGATGCCGTTAAAGCTGCATAAACTTGCACGCTAACTGTTTAAAAAGGCGACTTTTGTCGCCTTTGTTTTAAGCAATTAATGGCTTTTTGCTGTTTTTTTCCGCAGTTGATACAATGGCTCAAAAATGCCCTTGCGAAGGCCATTCGCTTTGGTTAGTATTCACACCCGCTTCAGTGGGAAACAAAATCCTGCTAATTGGTCGAAGCATTGGTATGCGGCAAATCCGCAAGGAACAGGTTGATTATGTACGAAGCTCTTTTAGTTATTTTCCTTATTGTAGCCATCGCTCTCGTAGCGCTGATTATGCTGCAGCAAGGTAAAGGCGCTGATATGGGAGCCTCCTTCGGAGCAGGCGCTTCCGGTACGCTGTTCGGTTCAAGTGGTTCTGCGAACTTCATGACCCGTACGACAGCGATTCTGGCTACGCTGTTCTTCATCATCAGTCTGGTGCTGGGCAATATCAACAGCAACAAGACCAGTAAAGGAAGCGAGTGGGAAAACCTGAGCGCGCCAGCAAAAACTGAGCAGACTCAGCCAGCTGCACCGGCGAAGCCAACCAGCGATATCCCGCAGTAAGTATTCCGTACCGAGGTGGTGGAATTGGTAGACACGCTACCTTGAGGTGGTAGTGCCCTAACGGGCTTGTGGGTTCGAGTCCCATCCTCGGTACCAATATTCCAGAAGAAAGACGTCGAAAGGCGTCTTTTTTTTCGTCTGTACTTTTTGTTTTCGTAGGCCCGGTAAGCGCAGCGCCACCGGGCAAAATGGCGGGTGGCGCTGCGCTTACCCGCCCTACAAAAGGGCATAAAAAAGGCACCCTAAGAGTGCCTTCTGCATTTCTGAATAGCGATTACTTCTTATCGCTGTGCTCCAGGTTTTCCACCTGCGGCAGGCCGTTACCGGAGCTTGCGGAGAGCAGACCATTCTCAACATAGTTGAACAGCTTTTCACGGGTATCGGTGATGTCCAGGTTACGCATGGTCAGCTGACCAATACGGTCATCTGGCGAGAACACCGACTCACCTTTCTCCATGGTCAGACGCTCTGCTTTATAGGTCAGGTTGTCAGACACGGTGTTCAGGATGGAGTAGTCGTTACCGCGACGCAGTTCCAGAGTGACCTCACCGGTAATGGCACTCGCCACCCAGCGCTGCAGCGCATCACGCAGCATCAGCGCCTGCGGATCGAACCAGCGACCCTGATACAGCAGTTTACCCAGCTGACGACCATGAGAGTGATATTGCTCAATGGTGTCTTCGTTGTGGATCCCGGTCAGCAGACGCTCATAAGCGATATGCAGCAGCGCCATCCCCGGTGCTTCATAAATGCCACGGCTTTTCGCTTCGATAATACGGTTCTCAATCTGGTCGCTCATGCCCAGACCGTGACGGCCGCCAATGCGGTTCGCTTCCAGCATCAGCTCTACGTCGTCAGAGAAGGTTTTACCGTTCAGGGCAACCGGATGACCACGCTCGAAACGTACGGTCACCTCTTCTGCCGCGATCTTCACGTTCTCATCCCAGAATTTCACGCCCATGATTGGGTTAACGATCTTCACGCTGGAGTTCAGGAATTCCAGGTCCTTCGCTTCGTGCGTCGCACCCAGCATGTTGGAGTCGGTGGAGTAGGCTTTCTCAACGGACATCTTGTAGTCAAAGCCGCAGGCAATCATAAACTCGGACATTTCATGACGGCCACCCAGCTCGTCGATGAAGTCGGTATCCAGCCAGGGTTTGTAGATCTGCAGCTCGGCGTTGGTCAGCAGGCCATAACGATAGAAACGTTCGATATCGTTACCTTTATAGGTGCTGCCGTCACCCCAGATGTTCACGCCATCTTCTTTCATCGCGGCAACCAGCATCGTGCCGGTAACGGCGCGACCCAGTGGAGTGGTGTTGAAATAGGTCAGACCGCCGGTGGTGTTATGGAACGCACCACACTGAATAGCCGCAATACCTTCTGCGACGAGTTGCTTACGGCAGTCAATCAGGCGCGCGTTTTCTGCGCCATACTCTTTCGCGCGACGAGGAATAGCATCGTAGTCGTCCTCATCCGGCTGACCCAGGTTCGCAGTATATGCATACGGAACCGCTCCCTTCTGGCGCATCCACAGCAGTGCAGCGCTGGTATCCAGGCCGCCTGAGAAAGCGATGCCAATACGTTGTCCTACCGGAAGATGCTTGAGAATCGTCGTCATAGAATAAAACCCTGCTTGATTGACTGATTAGAGACCGCTTTCGCTCTCTTGTGCATTTTTATGCAAAATAAGTGAGTATTCATTTAATCATCTTTTATCGAATACCGGAAGAGACTCGTGCGTTTTTTGTAAAAAATTTGGTCTGTTTCGTCTGATGGAAGTTGGGTTGACAGGTGGGGTCAACTATCAATATACTAAACGCCGATTTTACGTCCCGTCTTCGGTACCAAATCCCAGCATTATTTGCAAATTCTGTCCAAAACCCGTAGAATTTGCCACGTTTCAGGCGCGGGGTGGAGCAGCCTGGTAGCTCGTCGGGCTCATAACCCGAAGGTCGTCGGTTCAAATCCGGCCCCCGCAACCACTTTCCCATAAAGTTCTTTTTCAAATATACTGTGAAGACTCAGAGCCTTCGTAGCTGGATTTGAAAAAATTCTTTCGGAGAGTGCTCCAGGCCACAGTTGTGGCTATAGGGTTCAGTTATCTAAAGCCCCGATTTATCGGGGTTTTTTGTTATCTGACTACAGAATAACTGGGCTTTACGCCCTTTTTTTATGTCTTGGGGGTGGGCTTGTCCACATTAGAGCAAAAATTAACAGAGATGATTACTGCACCGGTCGAAGCACTGGGCTACGAACTGGTCGGCATCGAATTCGTTCGCGGCCGTACATCGACGCTGCGCATCTATATTGATAGTGAAGATGGCATCAATGTTGATGATTGTGCTGATGTCAGCCACCAGGTGAGTGCGGTTCTTGATGTTGAAGACCCAATTACCGTTGCGTACAACCTGGAAGTTTCCTCACCTGGCCTCGATCGTCCGATGTTCACGGCCGAGCACTATGTGCGCTTTACCGGTGAAGAAGTGGCTCTCGTTCTGCGTATGGCCGTACAGAACCGCCGTAAATGGCAGGGAATTATCAAAGCCGTTGATGGTGAAATGATCACGGTGACAGTCGAAGGCAAAGATGAAGTGTTCGCGCTGAGTAATATCCAGAAGGCGAACCTGGTTCCCCACTTTTAACAGTCTGGATTGAGGTGAAAAGCCCGCGATGAACAAAGAAATTTTGGCTGTTGTTGAAGCCGTCTCCAACGAGAAATCACTGCCGCGTGAGAAGATTTTCGAAGCGCTGGAAAGTGCACTGGCTACAGCAACCAAGAAAAAATACGAACAAGAGATCGATGTTCGCGTAGAAATCGATCGTAAAAGCGGTGACTTCGATACATTCCGTCGTTGGGTAATTGTTGAAGAAGTGACCCAGCCGACCAAAGAGATCACGCTGGAAGCGGCACGTTTTGAAGACGAAAGTCTGAACGTGGGTGACTACGTTGAAGATCAGATTGAATCTGTCACCTTTGACCGTATCACTACCCAGACCGCGAAACAGGTTATCGTGCAGAAAGTGCGCGAAGCCGAGCGCGCACTGGTGGTTGACCAGTTCCGCGATCAGGAAGGCGAAATCATTACCGGCGTGGTGAAGAAAGTAAACCGCGACAACATCTCTCTGGAGATCAAATCCGAAGGGATGCCGGGTAACGCTGAAGCGGTGATCCTGCGTGAAGACATGCTGCCGCGTGAAAACTTCCGCCCGGGCGACCGTATCCGTGGTGTGCTGTACGCCGTGCGTCCTGAAGCGCGTGGTGCTCAACTGTTCGTGACCCGTTCTAAACCGGAAATGCTGGTTGAACTGTTCCGTATCGAAGTACCGGAAATCGGTGAAGAAGTCATCGAAATCAAAGCGGCGGCTCGCGATCCGGGCTCCCGTGCGAAAATTGCGGTGAAAACGAACGACAAGCGTATCGACCCGGTCGGTGCTTGCGTTGGTATGCGTGGTGCGCGTGTTCAGGCGGTGTCTACCGAGCTGGGTGGCGAACGTATTGATATCGTTCTGTGGGATGACAACCCGGCGCAATTCGTGATCAACGCAATGGCTCCGGCAGATGTGGCGTCTATCGTTGTTGACGAAGACAAACACACCATGGATATCGCTGTTGAAGCGGGCAACCTGGCGCAGGCGATTGGCCGTAACGGTCAGAACGTACGTCTGGCGTCACAGCTGAGCGGCTGGGAACTCAACGTAATGACCGTTGACGACCTGCAGGCCAAGCATCAGGCTGAAGCCCATGCGGCGATCGATACCTTCACCAAATACCTCGACATTGACGAAGATTTCGCCACTGTTCTGGTTGAGGAAGGTTTCTCTACGCTGGAAGAACTGGCCTATGTGCCAATGAAAGAGCTGCTGGAAATTGACGGTCTGGATGAACCAACCGTTGAAGCCCTGCGTGAACGCGCTAAAAACGCACTGACCACCCTGGCACTGGCTCAGGAAGAAAGCCTTGGCGATAAGAAGCCGGCTGATGACCTGCTGAATCTGGAAGGTCTTGATCGTGCGATTGCGTTCAAGCTGGCTGCCCGTGGTGTTTGTACGCTGGAAGATCTCGCTGAGCAAGGCGTTGATGACCTGGCTGATATCGAAGGTTTAACCGACGAGAAAGCCGGCGAACTCATCATGGCCGCACGTAATATTTGCTGGTTCGGCGACGAAGCGTAATAAACTGTAGCAGGAAGGAACAGCATGACTGATGTAACTGTAAAATCGCTGGCTGCTGAGATTCAGACCTCCGTGGACCGCCTGGTACAGCAATTTGCTGATGCAGGGATCCCGAAGTCCGCTGATGACTCGGTGACCGCGCAAGAAAAACAAACCTTGTTAACGCACCTGAACCGTGAGCACGGTTCTACGCCTGACAAGTTAACGCTGCAGCGCAAAACGCGCAGCACGTTGAATATTCCTGGTACCGGTGGCAAAAGTAAATCGGTACAAATTGAAGTCCGCAAGACGCGCACCTTTGTAAAACGTGATCCGCAAGAGGCAGAACGCCTTGCCGCGGAAGAGCAGGCACAGCGTGAAGCGGAAGAACAAGCTCAGCGTGAGGCGGAAGCTGCCGCCAAACGCGAGGCAGAATTAAAAGCTGAACGTGAGGCCGCAGAAAAAGCGAAACGCGACGCCAGTGATAAAGTGAAGCGTGACGCTGCGGAAAAAGACAAAGTGAGCAATCAACAGACAGACGAAATGACCAAAACTGCCCAGGCTGAAAAAGCCCGTCGTGAAAATGAAGCTGCCGAACTGAAGCGTAAAGCCGAAGAAGAAGCACGCCGCAAGCTCGAAGAAGAAGCTCGCCGCGTCGCTGAAGAAGCACGCCGTATGGCAGAAGAAAACGAGAAGAACGGTGTGAATACCGTTGAACCGACTGAAGACACCAGCGACTACCACGTCACCACTTCTCAGCACGCACGTCAGGCTGAAGATGACAACGACCGTGAAGTAGAAGGCGGCCGTGGCCGTGGTCGTAATGCAAAAGCTGCGCGTCCTGCTAAGAAAGGTAACAAGCACGCTGAATCCAAAGCCGATCGTGAAGAAGCACGCGCTGCTGTTCGCGGTGGTAAAGGTGGCAAGCGTAAAGGTTCCGCTCTGCAGCAGAGCTTCCAGAAGCCCGCTCAGGCTGTTAACCGTGACGTCGTGATCGGCGAAACCATCACCGTTGGCGAACTGGCGAACAAGATGGCGGTTAAAGGCTCTCAGGTCATCAAAGCGATGATGAAGCTGGGCGCAATGGCGACCATCAACCAGGTTATCGACCAGGAAACCGCGCAGCTGGTTGCCGAAGAGATGGGCCACAAAGTTATCCTGCGTCGTGAAAACGAGCTGGAAGAAGCCGTAATGAGCGACCGTGATACTGGCGCTGCGGCTGAACCGCGTGCACCGGTTGTGACCATTATGGGTCACGTTGACCACGGTAAAACCTCTCTGCTTGACTACATTCGTTCTACGAAAGTTGCCTCTGGCGAAGCGGGTGGTATTACCCAGCACATCGGTGCTTACCACGTAGAAACCGACAACGGTATGATTACCTTCCTGGATACCCCAGGCCACGCAGCGTTTACGTCTATGCGTGCTCGTGGTGCTCAGGCAACGGATATCGTTGTGCTGGTTGTTGCTGCAGACGACGGCGTAATGCCGCAAACCATCGAAGCTATCCAGCACGCGAAAGCGGCGCAGGTGCCTCTGGTTGTTGCAGTCAACAAAATCGATAAGCCAGAAGCCGATCTGGACCGTGTTAAAAACGAACTGTCTCAGTATGGCGTTATGCCGGAAGAGTGGGGCGGTGAAGCACAGTTCATCCCAGTATCTGCTAAAGCGGGTACCGGTATTGACGACCTTCTGAACGCTATCCTGCTGCAGGCTGAAGTTCTGGAGCTGAAAGCCGTTCGTAAAGGTATGGCGAGCGGTGCGGTGATCGAATCCTTCCTGGATAAAGGTCGTGGCCCGGTTGCAACCGTTCTGGTTCGTGAAGGTACCCTGCTTAAGGGCGATATCGTTCTGTGTGGCTTCGAATACGGTCGTGTTCGTGCGATGCGTAACGAACTGGGTCAGGAAGTGCTGGAAGCGGGTCCGTCCATTCCAGTTGAAATCCTCGGTCTGTCCGGTGTGCCGGCTGCCGGTGACGAAGTGACCGTCGTGCGTGACGAGAAGAAAGCGCGTGAAGTGGCACTGTATCGTCAGGGCAAATTCCGTGAAGTTAAACTGGCTCGTCAGCAGAAATCTAAACTCGAGAACATGTTTGCTAACATGACCGAGGGTGAAGTTCACGAAGTGAACGTTGTGCTGAAAGCTGACGTTCAGGGTTCTGTGGAAGCGATCTCCGACTCCTTGCTGAAACTGTCTACCGACGAAGTGAAAGTGAAGATCATCGGTTCTGGCGTAGGTGGTATCACCGAAACCGACGCGACCCTGGCTGCTGCGTCCAACGCCATCCTGGTAGGCTTCAACGTGCGTGCTGATGCTTCTGCTCGCCGCGTGATCGAAGCGGAAAGCCTGGATCTGCGCTACTACTCCGTCATCTATAACCTGATCGACGAAGTGAAAGCGGCGATGAGCGGCATGCTGTCTCCTGAGCTGAAACAGCAGATCATCGGTCTGGCTGAAGTGCGTGACGTGTTCAAATCACCGAAATTCGGTGCGATCGCGGGCTGTATGGTTACCGAAGGTACCATCAAGCGTCACAACCCAATCCGCGTACTGCGTGACAACGTGGTTATCTACGAAGGTGAGCTGGAATCTCTGCGCCGCTTCAAAGATGACGTTAACGAAGTCCGTAACGGCATGGAATGTGGTATCGGTGTGAAGAACTACAACGACGTACGCGTTGGCGATATGATCGAAGTGTTCGAAATCATCGAGATCCAACGCAGCATCGATTAATTGAGATCGTAGGCCGGGTTAGCGAAGCGCCATCCGGCAATTATTTCAAAAGGGGCTTAAGCCCCTTTTTTGTCTGGAGAATTTATTATGGCGAAAGAATTTGGTCGCCCACAGCGCGTGGCGCAGGAAATGCAAAAAGAGATCGCGCTTATCCTGCAACGCGAAATTAAAGACCCTCGCATCGGCGTGATGACCACCGTGTCCGGCGTGGAAATGTCCCGTGACCTGGCCTACGCCAAAGTGTTCGTCACCTTCCTGAACGATCAGGACGAAGCGGCCGTGAAGAACGGCATTAAAGCGCTGCAGGAAGCCTCCGGGTTTATCCGCTCTCTGCTCGGCAAAGCGATGCGTCTGCGTATCGTGCCTGAGCTGACCTTCTTCTACGACAACTCGCTGGTAGAAGGTATGCGCATGTCCAATCTGGTGACCAGCGTGGTGAAACATGACGACGAACGTCGTGTTAACCCGACGGACGACAGCAAGGAGGACTAATGAGTCGTCCTCGTCGTCGTGGTCGCGACGTGCATGGCGTGCTGCTGCTGGACAAACCGCAGGGGGCATCCAGCAACGACGTGCTGCAAAAAGTGAAGCGTCTTTATAACGCCAACCGGGCGGGCCACACCGGCGCGCTCGATCCGCTGGCGACCGGTATGCTGCCGATTTGTCTGGGAGAGGCGACAAAGTTTTCCCAGTATCTGCTCGACTCCGATAAGCGTTACCGCGTTATCGCGAAGCTCGGCCAGCGCACGGATACCTCCGACGCGGATGGCCAGGTCGTGGAAGAACGTCCGGTGACCTTCAGTTCTGAACAGCTTGACGCTGCGCTGGAGAGCTTCCGCGGGGACACGATGCAGGTGCCGTCGATGTATTCCGCCCTGAAATACCAGGGCAAGAAACTCTACGAATATGCGCGTCAGGGCATTGACGTTCCGCGCGAAGCCCGTCCGATAACCGTGTATGAGCTGCTCTTTATTCGCCACGAAGGTGATGAGCTGGAGCTGGAAGTGCACTGTTCCAAAGGGACGTACATTCGCACCATCATCGACGACCTCGGTGAAAAACTAGGCTGCGGTGCGCATGTTATCTACCTGCGCCGTCTGGCGGTGAGTAAGTACCCGGTTGAGCGGATGGTGACGCTTGAGCACCTGCGCGAGCTGGTTGAACAGGCGGAAGTACAGGGGATCGCGCCAGCAGCGTTGCTGGATCCCTTGCTGATGCCAATGGACAGTCCGGCAGCGGACTTCCCGGTGGTTAATCTTCCTTTAACATCGTCCGTTTACTTTAAGAACGGCAACCCGGTTCGCACGGCGGAAGCTCCGCTGGAAGGGCTGGTGCGCGTGACCGAAGGTGACGACGGTAAGTTTATCGGCATGGGCGAAATGGATGGCGAAGGGCGCGTTGCGCCGCGTCGTCTGGTCGTCGAATATCCGGTCGACGCGTGACGGTGATAACGCCTCATCTTGCGATAAGCAGGGGAGACGAGTAGAATATTGCCGCTTAACGCCTGGTAAATTGTTTAACAATCTGCGAGGCGTACATGGGGTCGCTGAATTAGAGATCGGCACCCTTACATTCTTTATACTTTGGAGTTTTAAAATGTCTCTAAGCGTTGAAGCTAAAGCTAAAATCGTTTCTGAGTTTGGTCGTGGTACTAACGACAGCGGTTCTACCGAAGTTCAGGTTGCTCTGCTGACTGCACAGATTAACCACCTGCAGGGTCACTTTGCAGAGCACAAAAAAGATCACCACAGCCGTCGTGGTCTGCTGCGTATGGTTTCTCAGCGTCGTAAACTGCTCGACTACCTGAAACGTAAAGATGTTGCACGTTACACCGCGCTGATCGAGCGTCTGGGTCTGCGTCGCTAAGTCTTGCGAGTTTCAGAAAAGGGGGCCTGATGGCCCCTTTTTTCAACCAGACGGCAGCAATTCACTGGAAACTATTGTATTGTTGCTATAAATGATCTTCATTGCAGAGGTTCGCGCGGCTAATGAGAGGCTTCACCCATGGGGGTGTCGGTTGTCATTAGTCGCGAGGATGCGAAGAAGGTCGGGTTAAATCGACAGCACGCCGGTGGTGTGCTGTCATACATTTAAGAAAGGACAGAATTTTGCTGAATCCGATCGTTCGTAAATTCCAGTATGGTCAACATACCGTCACGCTGGAAACCGGCATGATGGCACGTCAGGCTACTGCTGCCGTTATGGTAAGCATGGATGACACCGCGGTGTTCGTCACCGTAGTGGGCCAGAAAAAAGCTAAACCAGGTCAGGACTTCTTCCCGCTGACCGTTAACTACCAGGAGCGTACCTACGCTGCCGGTAAAATCCCTGGTGGTTTCTTCCGTCGTGAAGGCCGTCCAAGCGAAGGCGAAACCCTGATCGCGCGTCTGATTGACCGCCCGGTTCGTCCGCTGTTCCCGGAAGGCTTCGTTAACGAAGTACAGGTTATCGCAACCGTAGTTTCCGTTAACCCACAGGTTAACCCGGACATCGTTGCGATGATCGGTGCATCTGCTGCCCTGTCACTGTCTGGTATTCCATTCAATGGCCCAATCGGTGCCGCGCGCGTGGGTTACATCAATGACCAGTACGTGCTGAACCCAACTCAGGAAGAGCTGAAAGAAAGTAAGCTGGACCTGGTTGTTGCCGGTACTGAAGCGGCGGTTCTGATGGTTGAATCCGAAGCAGAACTGTTGAGCGAAGACCAGATGCTGGGCGCAGTGGTCTTCGGCCACGATCAGCAGCAGATTGTTATCCAGAACATCAACGACCTGGTGAAAGAAGCCGGTAAGCCACGTTGGGACTGGCAGCCAGAAGCAGCAAACGACGCGCTGAACGCACGTGTTGCGGCACTGGCAGAGTCTCGTCTGAGCGACGCGTACCGCATCACCGACAAACAGGAGCGCTATGCTCAGGTTGATGTGATCAAATCTGAAGTGACCGCGACCCTGGTTGCTGAAGACGAAACGCTGGACGCTAACGAAATTGGCGAAATCCTGCACGCTATCGAGAAAAACGTTGTTCGTAGCCGCGTACTGGCCGGCGAGCCGCGTATTGATGGCCGTGAAAAAGACATGATCCGTGGTCTGGATGTGCGTACTGGCGTACTGCCACGTACTCACGGTTCCGCACTGTTTACCCGTGGTGAAACGCAGGCCCTGGTCACCGCGACCCTGGGTACCGCTCGTGACGCACAGATCATCGACGAACTGATGGGCGAGCGCACTGACAACTTCTTGTTCCACTACAACTTCCCTCCGTACTCCGTAGGGGAAACCGGCATGGTTGGCTCGCCGAAGCGTCGTGAAATTGGTCACGGTCGTCTGGCGAAGCGCGGCGTGCTGGCCGTGATGCCAGAAGCTGACAAATTCCCGTACACCGTACGTGTGGTGTCTGAAATCACCGAATCTAACGGTTCTTCTTCCATGGCTTCCGTATGTGGTGCTTCTCTGGCACTGATGGATGCAGGCGTGCCGATCAAAGCCGCTGTTGCGGGTATCGCAATGGGCCTGGTGAAAGAAGGCGACAACTTCGTTGTTCTGTCTGACATTCTGGGTGACGAAGATCACCTCGGCGATATGGACTTCAAAGTGGCGGGTTCCCGCGACGGTATCTCTGCACTGCAGATGGATATCAAAATTGAAGGTATCACCAAAGAGATCATGCAGGTTGCTCTGAACCAGGCTAAAGGTGCGCGTCTGCACATCCTGGGCGTGATGGAACAGGCGATTAACGCGCCGCGTGGCGACATTTCTCAGTTCGCTCCACGTATCCACACCATCAAGATCAATCCAGACAAGATCAAAGATGTTATCGGTAAGGGCGGTTCCGTAATCCGTGCGCTGACCGAAGAGACGGGCACCACCATCGAAATCGAAGATGACGGTACTGTGAAGATCGCAGCAACTGACGGCGAGAAAGCGAAATTCGCTATCCGTCGTATCGAAGAGATCACCGCTGAAATCGAAGTGGGCCGTATCTACAACGGTAAAGTGACCCGTATCGTTGACTTTGGCGCGTTCGTTGCCATCGGTGGCGGTAAAGAAGGTCTGGTTCACATCTCTCAGATCGCTGACAAGCGCGTTGAGAAAGTGACCGATTACCTGCAGATGGGTCAGGAAGTACCGGTTAAAGTTCTGGAAGTTGACCGCCAGGGCCGTATCCGTCTGAGCATTAAAGAAGCAACCGAGCAGTCTCAGCCTGCTGCGGCGCCGGAAACTCCGGCTGCTGAACAGCAAGGCGAGTAAGGTTGCCATTTGCCCTCCGCATTGCGGAGGGCCTGGTATCAGGCAGGACGCCTTGTTAAGCCGCCGGGGGACAGGACGTTCATCCAATAGTTGTCTTCGGGAGTGGGAAATGAAGCCTTTTTTGCGCTGGTGTTTCGTTGCGACAGCTTTAACGCTGGCAGGATGCAGCAACTCTGCCTGGCGTAAGAGCGAAGTCCTCGCAGTGCCATTGCAACCGACTTTGCAGCAGGAAGTGATTCTGGCACGCATGGAACAAATTCTTGCCAGTCGGGCTTTAACCGATGACGAACGCGCACAGCTTTTATATGAGCGCGGAGTGTTGTATGATAGTCTCGGTCTGAGGGCATTGGCGCGAAATGATTTTTCACAAGCGCTGGCTATCCGACCTGATATGCCTGAAGTATTCAATTACTTAGGCATTTATTTAACGCAGGCAGGCAATTTTGATGCTGCCTATGAAGCGTTTGATTCTGTACTTGAGCTTGATCCAACTTACAACTACGCGCACTTGAATCGCGGTATCGCATTGTACTACGGCGGTCGTGATAAGTTAGCGCAAGATGATCTGCTGGCGTTTTATCAAGACGATCCTAATGATCCTTTCCGTAGCCTGTGGCTTTACATCGTTGAGCAGAAGCTCGATGAGAAGCAGGCAAAAGAGGCCCTGAAACAGCGCTTCGATAAATCGGACAAGGAACAGTGGGGATGGAACATTGTCGAGTTCTACCTGGGCAACATTAGCGAAGCAACGCTGATGGAACGCCTCAAGGCGGACGCAACGGATAACACCTCGCTCGCTGAGCATCTCAGTGAAACCAACTTCTATTTAGGTAAGTACTACCTAAGTCTGGGGGATAAGGACAGCGCTACGGCACTGTTCAAATTAGCGGTTGCTAACAACGTACACAACTTCGTTGAGCACCGTTATGCATTGTTGGAATTATCGCTCTTGGGCCAGGAGCAAGACGACCTGGCAGAATCGGACCAGCAATAGCTGACGACATAAACATCAGCCCGTAATCTTTTGATTGCCATCACCTTAACTGGTGAGGGCGTTGTTGTTCGTCAATACACCTACTTTGAGCCGGTTCACACTTTTCAATGAAAATTGCTAATCATTTTCACGATGAGCTAAGTAGACTGGCCGCCATTAATATCGAGGCACTTGTACTACATGGCTGAATTCGAAACCACTTTTGCAGATCTGGGCCTGAAGGCTCCTATCCTTGAAGCCCTTAACGATCTGGGTTACGAAAAACCATCTCCGATCCAGGCTGAGTGTATCCCACACCTGCTTTCTGGTCGTGACGTGCTGGGCATGGCCCAGACTGGTAGCGGTAAAACTGCAGCGTTCTCGCTGCCGCTGCTGAACAACATCGATCCGGACCTGCGTGCACCGCAGATCCTTGTCCTGGCTCCAACCCGTGAACTGGCTGTTCAGGTTGCTGAAGCCATGACGGAATTCTCTAAACATATGCGCGGCGTAAACGTGGTAGCCCTTTACGGTGGCCAGCGTTATGACGTGCAGTTACGCGCCCTGCGCCAGGGCCCACAGATTGTTGTCGGTACGCCGGGCCGTCTGCTGGATCACCTGAAGCGCGGTACGCTGGATCTCTCTAAACTGAGTGGTCTGGTACTGGACGAAGCAGATGAAATGCTGCGTATGGGCTTCATCGAAGACGTCGAAACCATCATGGCGCAGATCCCAGAAGGTCATCAGACCGCGCTGTTCTCTGCTACCATGCCAGAAGCGATTCGTCGTATCACCAAACGCTTCATGAAAGATCCTCAGGAAGTGCGTATTCAGTCCAGCGTCACCACTCGCCCGGACATCAGCCAGAGCTACTGGTCTGTGTACGGCATGCGCAAAAACGAAGCGCTGGTACGTTTCCTGGAAGCGGAAGATTTTGATGCGGCGATTATCTTCGTGCGTACCAAAAACGCGACCCTGGAAGTGGCTGAAGCGCTGGAGCGTAACGGCTACAACAGCGCAGCACTGAACGGTGACATGAACCAGGCTCTGCGTGAGCAGACGCTGGAGCGCCTGAAAGACGGTCGTCTGGATATCCTGATTGCAACCGACGTGGCAGCACGTGGTCTGGACGTTGAGCGTATCAGCCTGGTTGTTAACTACGACATCCCGATGGATTCCGAGTCTTACGTTCACCGTATCGGCCGTACCGGTCGTGCGGGTCGTGCGGGCCGTGCGCTGCTGTTCGTTGAGAACCGCGAGCGTCGTCTGCTGCGTAACATCGAACGCACCATGAAGCTGACTATTCCAGAAGCTGAACTGCCAAACGCAGAACTGCTGGGCAAACGCCGTCTGGAAAAATTCGCCGCGAAAGTACAGCAGCAGCTGGAAAGCAGCGATCTGGATCAGTACCGTGCACTGCTGTCGCAGATTCAGCCTACGGCTGAAGGCGAAGAGCTGGACATGGAAACCCTGGCTGCGGCACTGCTGAAAATGGCGCAGGGCGAACGTACTCTGATCGTGCCACCTGATGCGCCAATGCGTCCTAAGCGTGAATTCCGTGACCGTGACGATCGCTTTGAACGTCGTGGCGACCGTAACGATCGTGGCCCACGTGGTGACCGTCCAGAGCGTGGTGGTGAAGACCGTCCACGTCGTGAACGCCGTGAAGCGGGCGATATGGAACTGTACCGCATTGAAGTGGGCCGTGATGATGGTGTTGAAGTTCGTCACATCGTTGGCGCGATCGCTAACGAAGGCGACATCAGCAGCCGTTACATCGGTAACATCAAGCTGTTCGCATCCCACTCTACCATCGAGCTGCCAAAAGGTATGCCGGGCGAAGTACTGCAGCACTTTACTCGCACCCGCATCCTGAACAAGCCGATGAACATGCAGCTGCTGGGCGATGCTCAGCCACGTCCTGACCGTGGTGGCGAACGTCGTGGCGGTGGTCGCAGTTTCGGCGGCGAGCGTCGTGAAGGCGGTCGCACAGAAGGTCGCGGTGGTGAAGGTCGTCGTTTCTCCGGCGAGCGCCGCGAAAACCGTGGCCCACGTCGTGAAGAAGGCACCAGCCGTCGTCGTTTCGGTGACGCGTAAGCCTTACGCTTCTGACGTAAAGTAAAATATACAGCCCCGATAAATGCTATCGGGGCTTTTTTTATTCCCTTTGTACTCTTGTACTGGTACAGTGCGTCACACTAAAATGCAGAACCGCATAATTGACTGGAGAAAAGGCTGTATGGCGACACTAACCACCACCCAAACGTCACCTTCGCTGCTTGGCGGCGTGGTGATCATCGGCGGAACCATTATAGGTGCCGGGATGTTTTCCCTGCCTGTGGTCATGTCCGGTGCGTGGTTCTTCTGGTCGCTGGCGGCGCTGGTCTTTACCTGGTTCTGTATGCTCCATTCCGGGCTGATGATCCTTGAGGCGAACCTCAACTACCGCATTGGCTCCAGCTTCGACACCATCACCAAAGATCTGCTGGGCAAGGGCTGGAACCTGGTAAACGGGCTTTCCATCGCGTTTGTGCTCTACATTCTGACCTACGCGTACATTTCCGCGAGCGGTTCGATACTGCACCACACCTTTGCTGAGATGTCGCTAAACGTTCCGGCGCGTCTGGCGGGTCTGTGTTTTGCTCTGGGCGTGGCCTTTATCGTCTGGATGAGTACCAAAGCGGTGAGCCGCATGACGGCGATTGTGTTGGGCGCCAAGGTCATCACCTTCTTCCTGACCTTCGGTAGCCTGCTGGGGCACGTCACGCCCGCCACGCTGTTTAATGTCGCGGAAGTGAATACTTCCTACACCCCGTACCTGCTGATGACGCTGCCGTTCTGTCTGGCATCGTTTGGCTACCACGGTAACGTGCCGAGCCTGATGAAGTACTACGGCAAAGATCCACGCACCATCGTGAAGTGTCTGGTCTACGGTACGCTGCTGGCGCTGGGCCTGTATGTAATTTGGCTGCTGGGTACGATGGGCAACATCCCGCGCCCGGCGTTCATCGATATTGCGCAGAAGGGCGGTAACATTGATGTGCTGGTTCAGGCGTTGAGCGGCGTGCTGAACAGCCGTAGCCTGGATCTGCTGCTGGTGATCTTCTCCAACTTTGCCGTGGCGAGCTCTTTCCTCGGCGTGACGCTGGGTCTGTTTGACTACCTGGCGGATCTGTTTGGCTTTGATGATTCCGCGATGGGACGTTTCAAAACGGCGCTGCTGACGTTCCTGCCGCCCGTTGCGGGGGGGCTGCTGTGGCCGAACGGTTTCCTGTACGCCATCGGCTATGCGGGTCTGGCGGCAACCATCTGGGCGGCGATTGTGCCGGCGCTGCTGGCGCGTAAATCACGTAAACGCTTCGGTAGTCCTAAATTCCGCGTCTGGGGTGGCAAACCGATGATTGCACTGATCCTGGTATTTGGTGCTGGCAACGCGGTGGTACACGTGCTGTCGAGCTTTAATCTGTTGCCGGTATACCAGTAAAACGTGCGGCTTGCCCCCTCACCCCGACCCTCTCCCAAAGGGAGAGGGAGCAAAGCAAAAAACTACCCAACCAGCTCCTCTTTCACCTGCATCGCCAAATCAAACGAATGCAAACGCGCCTGGTGATCGAAAATCTGGCCGTTAACCATAATCTCATCCGCCTGCGTTTCACGCAGCACCGCTTCCAGACCGTGCTGCACTTTCGCTTTATCCCCCACCAGCGACATGCTCAGCGCCTGCTGCACGCCATACTGCTCAGAGGCAGACCACAGCTGATGCATATTCTCCACTGGCGGTGGAAGTTGCCCGGTCTCACCGCGGCGCAGCTTCACAAACGCCTGCTGCATGGAGGTAAACAGGAATTCAGCATCGCGATTACTGTCGGCGGCAATGATGTTAATACACACCATCGCGTACGGTTTCTCCAGACGTTCAGACGGTTTAAAGTTCGTACGATAGAGATGCAGAGCCTGATGCAGCATATCCGGTGCGAAATGCGAGGCAAACGCAAACGGCAGACCCAGCTGCGCGGCAAGCTGCGCGCTATAAAGACTCGAACCCAGCAGCCACACCGGGATCTTCTCGCCGTAGCCCGGCACCGGGCGCACGTGTGGGTTCGGATCGCGCGCGTCAAACCAGTCAACCAGTTCAGCCACATCGCGCGGGAAGTTGTCGATATCGCCGCTCATATGGCGACGCAGGGCGCGCATGGTCGGCTGGTCGCTACCCGGCGCACGACCCAGCCCCAAATCAATACGGCCAGGATAGAGGGTATTCAGCGTGCCAAACTGCTCGGCAATCACCAGCGGGGCGTGGTTCGGCAGCATCACGCCACCGGAGCCCAGGTGCAATGTCGTTGTGTTCGCCGCCAGATAACCAATCAGAACCGAGGTGGCGGCGCTGGCAATGCCAACCATGTTGTGGTGCTCGGCCAGCCAGTAGCGATGGTAGCCACGCTTTTCAGCCAGTTGAGCCAGATCGAGAGAATGCGAAAAGGCTTCTCTGGCCGAGGAGCCTTGTGGGATCGGCGCCAGGTCCAGCACCGAAAACGGAAGGGTTTTGTCAGTCATAACAGCTCACTTTGTCGACGGTCAATCTTTAATACTGCATTAAAAAATGATAACCGTTGTTAACAAAGTGAGCCTTTTTTAGGCCTGAAGTTCCAGCCCGGCCAGGCGTTTCCAGTAACCATTACAGTCGCTGTTTGCCGTTAGCGGCAGCGGAGCTGCGCCGGTTTCATTTGCGCGGAAGGCGTCCAGCATTGTGAACACGCCGGTATCCAGAGGGGATAAACGCACCATATCCACCAGGCCGTCCATTGACGCCAGTTCGTTGCCCAGGTTATAGACATAGCCGCTCATGGTCTGGATCCCGTTCAGGACAAACACCTGCTGATTTTCCTGGGATAGCACGCTGCGCCCGTTCGGGTACTTGATGCAGCAGGTATCACACTCGTCTTTCGGGCGGTCTTCCGAACGCGCGGTAAAGCAGCGCGCGGAATAAGCCAGCGGAAGATGGCCGTAGCTCAGCACTTCCACTTCAAACTGATTGCGAATGCCGAGATCGTCACACTGCGTCAGCAGGTTTACCAGCCAGTCGCGTGAGAGTTCCACCGGCATACACCAGCGCGTCATTCCCTGTTTGAGCAGCAGGCGCAGCGTGACGGCGTTATAGCAGTTCAATGCATGACCCGCGACGAACGGTAACTTACGTTCGGCGCACATGTTCACCACGCCCAGGTCGCTCGCTTCCAGCAGGAACTCACCGTTTTCAACGTAGCGTTTCAGTTCACCCAGTTCGGACGAGGCTTGCACCAGCGCGAGCGTCGAGAGCACCACCTGTTTACCGCTTCCGGCGAGACTTTTCGCCATCTCCAGCCAGTCGCCCACTTTGGTGGCGCGGCGCTTGCTGCACACGGCTTCACCGAGATAAATCACATCAGCGCTGCTGGTGGCGGCCTGTTGGTAAAAATCTTCCAGCGTCTCTTTTGGCCAGTAGTAGAGCACCGGTCCTAATGAATATTTCATGGTTATCTCACTGCCATTTACGGTGATACGCGCCAAGCGTCGTTTGCGTGCCTTCGGACATAGAACCGAGCGTCTCCATCCAGGCTGCCTGCGGAGCATAGTTTTGCGGGTCCGCCATGCAGCGGTCGATAGCCTGACGCCAGACTTTCGCCACCTGGCTCACATAGGCCGGGCTACGCTGGCGACCTTCAATTTTTACCGAGGCAATATTCGCCGCCAGCAGTTCCGGCAGCAGCTCCAGCGTGTTGAGGCTGGTAGGCTCTTCCAGCGCGTGGTAGCGCTCACCGTCAACCAGATATCGGCCTTTGCATAACGTTGGATAACCCGCGTTTTCGCCGTCCTGATAGCGGTCAATCAACACTTCATTCAGGCGTGATTCCAGCCCCTGTGGGGTTTGTTGCCAGCGGACAAAGCGGGCAGGAGAGCAGGCCCCAACGGTATTGGGTGATTTACCGGTTAAATAAGAAGAAAGGTAGCAACGGCCTTCGGCCATGATGCACAGGCTGCCAAAGGCAAAAACTTCCAGCGGCACTGGCGTGACGCGCGCGAGTTGCTTAACCTGATGAATGGAGAGCACGCGGGGCAGCACCACGCGAGCGACGTCAAAGTGTTGATGATAAAAACGCACGGCCTCTTCATTCGTGGCTGATGCCTGAACAGAGACGTGGCGCTCAATATGCGGATAGCGTTCTGCCGCATACTCAAGCATGGCGAGGTCGGCCAGGATTAACGCATCGGCACCCAGCTGTGCGGCCATATCTACCGCGCGCTGCCAGCGGGCATAGCCGTCAGGATGCGCAAAGGTATTAATGGCAATATGCAGTTTGCGGCGGTGCTGGTGAACGAAGTTAACGGCTTCCTGAAGCTTTTTCTCCGTAAAGTTGAGGCCAGCAAAATGGCGGGCGTTGGTATCATCTTTCAGCCCGATATAGACCGCATCGGCCCCATTTTCGATGGCCGCCTTAAGCGCCGGTAGGTTACCGGCAGGGCAGAGCAGCTCCATAAATTATCCTGATGTAGTCGATCGCAAAATTGTTAACGAGCTGGGATTTTAATTAACCCCTGGGCGACAATTTTTGATTTAAGGCAGCTAATGGCGTATTGATGACACCAATAATGAGCGTCACCGGACGACGGTTTGTTGATTTACGCCGCTATGTTGTGCGTCGGATATGGCAAAATAGCGGGACTATTGCTATCAGGGAGTAAAGCTCGTGCTGGATAAACTGCGTTCACGTCTCGTACAATTCGGTCCATCAATGCTGAGCGTGCCGGTGAAACTGGCGCCGTTCGCGCTAAAACGTCAGGTGCTCGAGCAGGTCCTGAGCTGGCAATTCCGCCAGGCGCTGCAGGACGGCGAGCTGGAGTTTCTGGAAGGCCGCTGGCTGAGCATTGAGGTGCGTGACATCGGGCTGCGCTGGTTTACCTCGGTTGAGAATGATCAACTCATTGTGCGTGAGTCCGCCGAGGCGGATGTGAGCTTTAGCGCCAGTGCCAGCGATCTGCTGATGATCGCCGCGCGTAAACAGGATCCGGATACGTTATTCTTCCAGCGCCGTCTGGTCATTGAAGGCGATACGGAGCTGGGTCTGTACGTGAAAAATTTAATGGATGCCATTGAGCTGGAGCAGATGCCGAAAGCGCTGCGCGTGATGCTGATGCAAATGGCAGATTTCGTTGAGGCTGGGCTGAAAACCCCGCCTGACAGTAAACACACTTCAGTAGGTGAGCCATGCTGATTCGAGTCGAAATTGGGATTGATGCACCGGGTATCGATGCGTTGTTACGCCGCGCTTTTGAGAGCGATGCGGAGGCCCAACTGGTCCACGATCTCCGTGAAGACGGCCTGATTACTTTAGGGCTGGTAGCCACCGATGACGAAGGTCAGGTTGTTGGCTATGTTGCCTTCAGCCCGGTAATTGTTCATGGCGAAGATCTGCAGTGGGTAGGCATGGCACCGCTGGCGGTCGATGAGAACTATCGCGGCCAGGGCCTGGCGCGCCAGCTGGTGTATGAAGGGCTGGACTCGCTGAATGAGTTTGGCTATGCCGCCGTGGTCACGCTGGGCGATCCGGCATTTTATGGCCGCTTAGGCTTCGAGCAGGCCGCGCATTACGATCTGCGCTGCCGCTGGCCGGGTACCGAATCCGCCTTCCAGGTACATCGCCTGGCGGATGATGCCCTGAACGGTGTGAGTGGCCTGGTTGATTACCACGATCACTTCAATCGTTTCTGAGCAGGCTTTCGCGTAGCGCCTCAAAGGAGCCGTCTCCGGTAACGAGGCGCTCTTTCTGGCGCTTCGTCAGCTGTTTAATCCGGTATTCCAGCCTGAGCGCCAGCGACCTGTCGCCGACGGCGGCGTAAAAAGCCAGCTGAAGTTCACCTTTCCCCCGCAGCGCTTTTGCCCCTTTCCCCGTTTGATGTTGTAAAAAACGCCGCGCCACATCGGTAGTGATCCCGGTGTAGAGTGCGTTATCAGCGGTTCGGACGAGATAGAGAAACCAGCACACGGTAAACAGATTCAGTATGTTAAGGTGAACGCACCATAGCATGAGAGAGAGCGAAAATGGAAACACTGGCAGCCATTAACCGCTGGCTGGCGAAGCAGCATGTCGTCACCTGGTGCGTCTGTAAAGACGAAGAGATGTGGTGCGCGAACGCCTTTTATTACTACGATCCCAAGCGCGTAGCGTTCTATGTCATGAGCGAAGACAAAACGCGGCATGCGCAAATGACCGGCCAGCAGGCGAAGGTGGCGGGTACGGTAAATGGCCAGCCCAAAACGGTCGCGCTGATCCGTGGCGTGCAGTTCAAGGGAGAGATCCGTCGGCTGGAGGGAGAAGAGAGCGACGCGCGCCGTAAGCACTACACGCGCCGCTTCCCGGTTGCCGCTGCGCTAAAAGCCCCGGTGTGGGAAATCCGCCTCGATGAGCTGAAATTTACCGACAACACGCTGGGCTTTGGCAAGAAGCTTCACTGGCTACGCGCCGAGCAGGCGTAGCGCTTCCCGGTTAAACGCCGGAAGATCGTCCGGGGTCCGGCTGGTGATCAACTGGTCTTTGTCGTTGACCACTTCCTGATCGTAAAACTCAGCCCCCGCATTTTTCAGATCGATCACGATCGGTTTCACCGCCGTCAGCTTACGTCCGCGGACCACGTCGGCGCTGATCAGCAGCTGCGGGCCGTGACAGATAGCAAAGACTGGTTTTCCGGTAGCGACAAAGTCACGTGTGAAAGTGACGAAACGCTCGTCCCCGCGCAGGGAATCCGGTGAATGGCCGCCGGGTAACAGCAGGGCGTCGAAATCAGACGGGCTGACGTTATCGATAGTTTCGTCGATGGTCACGCTGGCTTCGCCCTTATGGCCTTTCACCGTTTTGCCCGCTTCTTTCTCAATGGTAATGACCTCATGTCCCGCCTTGCGGAATGCCTCTGCAGGAGAGGTGAATTCTGAATCTTCAAACTCGTCGGTAATCAAGACTGCGATTTTCTTGCCCATGCTTCCTCCGTTGTTTTGGCTTCAGACTGATTTTTCTCCGCTTGTGGTAAATACTTACCTGTAACAGACTTCTAAGTGTGGTCGACCACGCTGAGTTCGCAAACGGACAATTCTGTAAAGGGGATACGATGAGCCAGGTACTGATTACGGGCGCAACCGGGCTGGTCGGCGGGCATCTGCTGCGGCTGCTGATCCAGGATCGCCATATTAACTATATCGCCGCACCGACGCGTCGCCCGCTGCTGGATATCTCCGGCGTCTTTAACCCGCACGACCCGCAGCTCACCGACGCGCTGGCGCAGGTGCAGGACCCGATTGATATCGCCTTTTGCTGCCTCGGTACGACGCGGCGTGAGGCGGGCAGTAAAGAAGCCTTTGTCCATGCGGATTACACCCTGGTGGTGGATACCGCACTGACGGCGAAAAAATTGGGGGCAAAGCATTTTCTGGTGGTCAGTTCGCACGGCGCGAGCACCGGCTCGCCGTTTTTTTACAACCAGGTGAAGGGCAAGATGGAAGAGGCGCTGATTGCCCAGAAGTGGGAATATCTGACCATTGTGCGGCCTTCCATGCTGATGGGGCACCGCGACGAACGGCGCTTTAACGAGTCTGTTTTCGCTCCGCTGTTTCGCATCCTGCCGGGTAACTGGAAGTCCATTGAGGCGCGGGATGTCGCGCAGGCGATGCTGAAAGAGGCGCTGGCACCGTCGCAGGAAGGGGTCAATATCATCCCTTCGGCAAAACTGCGTGAAATCGCGCAGGGCGAGGCGTAAACTTCTCCGGCTTATTCAATAACACTCTCCGGGGAATGGTATGACTGGTCAGTCTTCATCTCAGGCGGCGACACCTGTCCAATGGTGGAAGCCCGCACTCTTCTTTCTCGTGGTCATCATTGGCCTCTGGTATGTGAAATGGCAGCCGTACTATGGCAAGGCCTTCACCGCCGCTGAAACGCACAGCATTGGTAAATCGATACTCGCGCAGGCGGATGCCAGCCCGCTGAAGGCGGCGTGGGATTACGCCATGGTCTACTTCCTTGCTGTCTGGAAAGCTGCGGTATTAGGCGTCTTGTTAGGGTCGCTGATTCAGGTACTTATTCCGCGAAACTGGCTGGTGAAAACCCTCGGGCAGCCACGCTTTCAGGGCACCTTGCTGGGGACGATTTTCTCTCTGCCGGGCATGATGTGTTCATGCTGTGCAGCCCCTGTGGCCGCAGGAATGCGCCGTCAGCGTGTCTCGATGGGCGGTGCACTGGCGTTCTGGATGGGCAACCCGCTGCTCAACCCGGCAACGCTGGTGTTTATGGGCTTTGTGCTCGGCTGGCATTTTGCGGCTATCCGCCTGGTTGCCGGGCTGCTGACGGTGCTGGTGGTGGCGACGCTGGTGCAAAATCTGGTGAAAGAGAAAGCGCCAGAGCCCGCTTCTGTTGAGCTGGACATCAGCGAGCCGCAGGGCAGTTTCTTTGCCCGCTGGGGTAAAGCGCTGTGGCAACTTTTCTGGAGCACCATTCCGGTTTATATCCTGGCGGTTCTGGTACTCGGCGCGGCGCGCGTCTGGCTGTTCCCGCATGCGGATGGCGCGATTGATAACACGCTGATGTGGGTGATTGCGATGGCCGTTGCTGGCTGCCTGTTTGTGATCCCAACGGCGGCTGAAATTCCGATTGTTCAGACCATGATGCTGGCTGGCATGGGCACCGCGCCCGCGCTGGCGCTGCTTATCACCTTGCCGGCCATTAGTTTGCCGTCGCTTGTCATGCTGCGTAAGTCTTTCCCGGCAAAAGCGCTGTGGCTGACAGCGGGGCTGGTAGCGTTAAGTGGGGTGCTGGTGGGAAGCATTGCGCTTCTGTGAAAAAAAGCCCGGTGGCGCTACGCTTACCGGGCCTACAAAAATCCCTTCAAGTGAGGTTTTTTTTATTTGATGTAAGTAAACGCGGTGGTGACGTGCTTCACGCCGCTGACCCGGCTGGCGATATCCGCTGCCGCTTTCCCTTCACGGTCGGTAACCAGACCCAGCAGGAACACCTCACCGTTTTCGGTCGTCACTTTTACGTTTGAGGATTTCACCTGATCTGAACCCAGCAGCTGGGAACGGACTTTTGTGGTGATCCAGGTGTCAGACGACGCCGTACCCAGGCTGATTGGCTGGCCCTGACGGATTTCATTGAAGACTTCCGTAGTGCCCTCAACGCCCATGGCGATCTGCTTCGCGCGGCTGGAGAGTTCGGTATTCGGTGACTGACCCGTCAGCAGGACTTTGCCCTGATAAGCCGTCACGTTGATACGCGCTTCTTTCTTAATTTGTTCGTCTTTCGACAGCGCACTGTTGACGCGCAGCTCCAGCGTACCGTCATCCACCTGCGTTCCTACAGAGCGTGGATCGGTCGCCGCTTTGGTGCCTACTGCGGCAGTACCCACGACAGCCGCAGCGATACATCCCTGAAGCAGCAATGCAGACATAAGGACTGCGAGGGTCGATAAAGCCTTCATAAAAACTCCTTAATCATCCTGGTGAGGGAAAAGCGTGTTATCGATCAAATCGCATAAGCAGTTTACCGTGAGCATATGCATCTCCTGAATGCGTGCGCTTCGGTGAGACGGAATGCGGATTTCCACATCCTGCGGCCCCAGCAGACCCGCCAGTTCACCACCGTCATAGCCGGTTAAGGCGACGATAGTCATGTCTCGGGTGACCGCGGCTTCAACGGCTTTGACAATGTCCCGGCTGTTGCCGCGCGTGGAGATGGCCAGCAGCACATCACCGGCATGCCCCAGGGCGCGCACCTGCTTTGCGTAAATTTCGTCATGCAGACGATCGTTAGCAATCGCTGTTAAGACCACATTATCGGTATTAAGTGCAATGGCAGGTAAACTCGGGCGTTCGGTTTCAAAACGATTAATCATGCTGGCAGCAAAATGCTGTGCGTTGGCGGCTGAGGTACCGTTGCCACAACAGAGGATTTTGTTGCCATTAAGCAGGGATTGCACCAGCGTCATTGCAGCACGAGAGATCGCGTCCGGAAGGGCTTCCGCCGCGGCAATCTGAGTCTGGATGCTTTCTGTGAAGCACACTTTAATTCTTTCGAGCACGTTATCCCTTTTAAATCGTAATTATGCGTCTTCGCCAAAAGCGTTTTTAAGCCATTCGATCTCATTTCCGGTGAAGGCTATCACATCGAACCGGCAATCCACAGTATCAAAACTCCCATTATGGCGGGCAAGCCACAAGTGGGCAGTCTGTAATAATTTATGTTGTTTGGCGAGCGTCACGCTGGCGGCAGCACCGCCAAAACGGGAAGACTGTCGAAAGCGGACTTCTACAAACACAATCACCTGACCCTCTTTCATGATCAGATCAATTTCGCCGCCACGTCCGCGAACGTTAGCGGCGATAAAATGCAGTCCTTTGCCTTCAAGCCAGCGACGCGCTTTTAACTCCCACGCATCGCCGGTCTCTTTACGGCTTAACTGGCCGGGACGATTTGTCCCTGCTGGTATTTGAGCCATGATAACTTCCTGTTGATCACGCAGTCCTGCGTCGCGGTCAGATCGCCGGTGTTGCCGTTAAGCTCAAAGCCCGGTACCTGACGCATCTGGGTAAAGTGGTTCGCCAGCGCCCATGCATCGACCCCCATGGCATACAGACGCGCCAGTGAGTAGTCGTTACGTACGCTGCTCAGCGCCTGCTGCATCAGCGCCGGGTTGCTGCCCGCGAGCATCGGAATTTCACTGTACTGCAGGCCGTCCATTTCCAGACGGAAATCGGGGCCAGCGGTGCCTTGCGCGCTGCGGGAACTGGCATAGAGCGTTGCGCCGCTCTGGCTGCCGTTACGCATCGCAATCATCGGTTTGATAAAGGCGATCTCTTGCGGTGTGGCAACGATATAAGCCGCATCCACTTTTCCACCGCCGCCGATCTGCGCGTCGGTAGGTGGGGCAGGGATGGTCAGCCCACCAATGGTCACGCCCTGCTGCTGTGGCAGGCTGGCGGTCACCGGGCTGCCGTTAAGCGCGATACCCGCTCCGCCGTTTACGCCCGCGCGCAGTTCTGAGACGGAACCGAATTTCTGCTGCAGCACGATACCGCCGCCCAGCTTCTGCCACTCATCGGCGAAGGCATTCGCTACGCGATCGCCCAGCGTACTGCGCGGGATGAGCAACAGTGGAGCCTGTTTACCCTGCTCGTGGATATGACGTGCCGCATCGCGAGCTTCGTCTTCCGGAGAGAGCGCGAAGTAGCAAATATTGGCCCGGTTCTGAACCTGCTCCGGCTGGTTGAGCGCCAGCACGTTTAGCGTGGTATTGCTCTTCATCAGCTCTTCCACGTTGTTTTTCAACAGCGGACCGACAACGATGCTCGCCCCGTCGTGTTGCACCTGAGCCAGTACCTGGTCAAGCGGCTGCGAACTGGTGTCGTAAATTTTCAGTTCGGTGCCAGGATTAGCGCTGGTGGTCGCCACGGCCTGCGGCTGCGCGGCAGGTGGAGTGGTTGGTTGTGCTGGCTGTTGTTGAGTTTGTTCTGCTGTTGCCTCAGGCACTGCAGGAGAAGCAGGTGTCTCCACTGGCGCCTGTGTTGCTGGTTCTGCAGCAGGCGGAGGCGTCGTCGGTGCGGTCACCGGGTTTTGCATCGTGCCTTGCGCCGGGGTTTGCGCCGTGGTCAGATCGCTGGTCTCGGCGGCGGAAGGGCTGACAACATCATTCACGTTGGCCGCCTGTGCTGCCTGCACCGGCACCGCGCTGCCCGTCACCGGCATAGTGCCGTTTTTCGCCGCTTCAAAGCCCTGTTGAATCGTACGGCCAAACACCGCCGCCTGACCATTTAGCGGCAGAAGCAGTGCAATTTTGCTGGTCGATGCTGGCTTAAAGTTCTGCACGTTCACCAGCTGGGTTGGCAGCATTTTGGCGCCCGGGTTTTGCGGGTAGCGAGTCTGCCAGTCGGTAATACCGGCCTTCAGCATCTTAGGGTCGGTGCGGTTGTTAAACCACATCTGTTGGAGATCAAGCCAGCCCTGCAGCACGTTCTCATCCGCGTTGATGACCAGCGCCTTTGCCTGATCCGGGGTCATGGCGGCAAGAGCCTGCCAGGTGGCATCAATATTTTTCTGCTTGTCGGCACCGGCAAGCAGCGGTTCCTGAGCGATAAGCGCGCGGAGCAGCGTCAGGGAAGGACGCCCCTGTTCAGCGGTAATACCCGCCTGCCAGAAGCGTGCCTGCTGGTTTTTATCCAGCGCGCTCAGGTCGATGCTACCCAGGATCTTTTTCGCGCCGTCATACTCTTTCTGCGCGACCTTCAGCTCGGCAGAGAGCAGGCTCTGCTCAAGACGCTGGGTATCGTTAAGATCTTTCGGCAGCTGGCCGAACAGCTCTGCAGCCTGCTGGGTTTTTCCCTCTTTCAGCAGTGCACGAATGGCGAGTAATTGCCAGTTGATCCTGGTATCATTTGAACTCTGCGACATTTGTTGCAGATAAAAGCCAGAATCAGCCTGAGCGGAACCCTCAAGATGGGCGGTGCTCTGGTCAGGTGCCTGGGTGCCGCAGCCTGCAAAGATCAGGGCTGCCAGCAGAAGCGGCACGCTGCGCGTGGCTTTTTTTCGAAGAAACGTTAACGGTACCATACTGTATCCAGTGATTTTTTTTACGCAATGCTCAATATTAAATCGGCAATACGGACGAAACAATGAAACAACACGAAACGGCAGATAATTCTCAAGGCCAGCTTTATATTGTACCTACTCCTATCGGGAATTTGTCTGATATTACCCAACGTGCACTCACTGTATTGCAAGCCGTTGATTTAATTGCGGCTGAGGACACTCGTCATACCGGTTTACTGCTGCAGCATTTCGCGATTAACGCCCGTTTGTTTGCCCTGCACGATCACAATGAGCAACAAAAAGCCGACACGCTGGTGGCGAAGCTCAAGGAGGGGCAGAACATTGCGCTGGTCTCCGACGCGGGAACGCCGCTGATTAACGACCCCGGCTACCATCTGGTGCGTACCTGCCGTGAAGCCGGAATTCGCGTTGTGCCCCTGCCGGGACCGTGCGCCGCGATTGCTGCGTTAAGCGCCGCAGGTCTGCCGTCTGACCGTTTCTGCTATGAAGGTTTTCTGCCCGCCAAATCCAAAGGCCGTCGCGACGTCTTAAAAGACCTGGAAGCGGAACCGCGCACCCTGATTTTCTACGAATCCACCCACCGCCTGCTGGAAAGCCTGGACGATATGGTTACCGTCTGGGGTGAGTCCCGCTACGTCGTGCTGGCGCGCGAGCTGACCAAAACCTGGGAAACCATTCACGGCGCACCGGTGGGTGAACTGCTGGCGTGGGTGAAGGAAGACGAAAACCGCCGCAAAGGTGAGATGGTGCTGATTGTCGAAGGGCATAAAGCAGAAGAGGATGCCCTGCCAGCCGATGCGCTGCGCACGCTGGCATTGCTACAGGCCGAATTGCCGCTTAAAAAAGCGGCTGCGCTGGCGGCGGAAATTCACGGCGTGAAGAAGAATGCCCTGTATAAGTACGCGCTGGAGCAGCAGGGGGAGTAAGCCCCAGCCGTCTTTTTGCCGGGCGGCGGCTGCGCCTTACTTTGCCTGCAACTTTATAAAATGTCGGTATAAATGTCGGAAAAGAAAATTGCGCAGGTCATGCGCTGACCTGCGTTGTTAGCTAAACCGTAATGACCTCAGTGCCCGTTTTGCTCAGCAGATCTTTATCATGTTTTCCGATCCCATCATCCGTAATCACACAATCAATCTTCTCCATTGGCAGTACCTGGTTAAACCCGCGACGATTAAACTTGCTCGCATCGAGTACGGCAATCACTTTATGGGCGGCGGCGGCCATCACGCTGCTGATGGAATAGCCTTCATTGAAGGTGGTGATGCCGTTTGTCGCATCAATACCGTCCGCCCCAACAAACATCAAGTCCGCGCTAATACCTGCAAGCGAACGCTCGGCAATGGTACCGTGCATTGAATGCGTCTTATGGCGTACCGTGCCGCCGCAAACCACCAGCGTAATATCTTTATTTTCCGAAAGAGCAAACGCAGCGGGCAAGCTGTTGGTAATGACGGTAATATTGGCTTTTCTCGACAGGGCTTCGGCTATTAGCATAGTGGTACTGCCGCTGTCTAAAATAATCGTCATTCCTTCTTCGATCAGGGCAGCAGCGGCCTGAGCAATACGTTTTTTCGGGTCGCTTGCCAGTTGGTAACGCTCCTCCAGTATGACTTCCTGATTCTCACTTTCAGCCAGGTTACTGCCCGGTTTTGCTGCGCCTCCATGGAAGCGCGTGACTAAGCCTTTTTCTTCCAGCAGGCGCAGGTCGGTTCGAATGGTCACTTCCGAGATGCCGAACAGGTTAGAAAGATCCTGCACCATCACGCTACCCTGAGCGTTGACGAGGTCAACGATTTTGTTCCTTCGCTCAAATGAGTTCATATTGATTTGCCTGATAATTAACTGTTCCTATTCTAATCGAAGGTATGCGAAAGGTGTAAGGCTATATTCGAAAGTAAATGTGAGCCAGCTCAGGTTGCTGGCTCGAGAGATTAGGCGAAACGCAGCATAATTTTGCCCTGCATCGGTGCCCCATTCAGTGCCTGCACGGCCTGAGCGAAGCTTTCACTGTCGCCAGTATGAGCAATGAGCGGCTCCAGTTGCAGTTTTTTCCCGGTGAGCAGGCGGACTGCTGTTTCCCACTCTTCCCCTGGCCACGGTGCAGAGTAGTTCATCCAGCTACCCAAAAGCGTCAGTTCCTTACGTAATATTTTACCAAAGGTTGCGGCAGATAAATTCAGGTCATGATGCAATGTACCGACCAGCGCAACTTGTGCGTGAGGGCCAGCAATATCAATGGCAAGCGAGACAGTTTGTGGTGTTCCTGCGGTCTCCAGCACCAGTTGGTCAAATCGACTGTCACTCTGCGCGTTGAGAATGTCATCGGTGCTCAAGGTACTGCTGTTGAATACTTGAGTCGCACCCAGTGTTTTCGCCAGGGCGAGTTTATCGTCGTTGATATCAATCGCAGTTACGCTCTTTGCCCCGAGCGCCAACGCGCACTGCATCGCCAGCAGACCGATCGTCCCCGCTCCGACGATAATGACATTTTTACCTTTGCAGCCTGAAGCCAGATGAAACGCGTGCAAACCTACGGTGACAGGTTCGATAAATGCCCCGTCTTCGATTGCCATCTCTGCTGGCAGGCGGAACAAGTTCGCGCGTTTCACGACAATATATTCGGCATTGCCACCGTCACTGCGTGAGCCGACAAACTGGTACTGCTTACACAGCGAGTAGTAGCCTTGCCCACACTCTGGGCAGGAAAAACAGGGCAGAAGTGGAATGCAGGCCACAGCATCTCCCGCCTGGAGGTCCTTTACATCTGCACCATAGGCTTCGACGTGTCCGCTAAATTCATGGCCCAGGATGATAGGATAATAGTGTGCCCCTTTGGCAAAAATACGCGGGATATCTGAGCCGCATAACCCTGAGCAAACAATGCGCACCAGAACTTCATCCGCATCCTGTATTTGAGGGATCGGACGTTCTTCAACGCGCACGCTACCCTCAGCGTGAATTACCACTGATTTCATGATTTACTCCAGAAAAGAAGGGGAGCATGGCTCCCCGGATATTAAGATACCGTCTGGCTTTGCGGGTTAGCGGCGTTTTTCTCTGCCGTCGTAAACGTCCGGGCACGTCGCCAGGTGAGCAGTACGCCTGTGAAGTAGATCGCGCCAATCACAATGAATCCCACCACGTTTTGCCAGGTAAGGAGCTGGATGAGCAACCAGGTGACTGGCGAACCACCCTGATCCATGGATGCCACAAGCCCACCTGCTTTTAACGCACCAGCGTTCTGTGCAAGCTGGGTATGCAGGCCGATGGTCTGTGTGGCGATCCATAGTGTGATCCCCATGATGATGACGCCGGAGATGAGTGTACGGAACAGATTACCCTGGTGAATCGCGACCGCCATTGCCACGAAGAAACCGATAGTCGCAAGGTCGCCGAAAGGTAGCACCTGGTTACCTGGCACCAGCACCGCAATCAGAATGGTTAACGGGATGAAAATGAGACTGGCGGAAACCACTGACGTATGACCCAGCAGCAGTGCGGGATCAAGACCAATTAAGAACTCCTGACCACCAAATTTGGCCTGCAGGCGTTTGCGAGCGTGTTTAGCAATCGGCGTCAGGCCATCCATAATCGGCTTGATGACCCGCGGCATCAACAGCATCACTGCAGCGGTTTTCACTGCCAGTTGCAGAACGGATTTCGCGTCGTAGCCTGCCAGCATGCCAATGACCAGTCCCATGACAAAACCGACGGTGACCGGTTCGCCAAACGGACCAAAACGTTTCTGGACATCGTCGGCGCTAAAGTGGATCCGCTTAAGACCTGGAATGTGGTTGATAATCGTATCGACCAGCACCGCGACGGGACCGAGATACGCCGACGAGCCGTGTGGAATAGCAATTCCTTCCAGGCCGAAGAAGTCTCGCGTGTCTTTGGCAAACCAGTCACCCAGCTTGTAGACAAAGGCTGCGTGAACCACCACACCAAGGATCCCCAGCCAGTAAGAGCCAGTGGCCAGGTGCAGCATTGCGCCGGTGAAGGTCATGTGCCAGATGTTCCAGATGTCCACGTTAACTACACGGGTCATACGAGTGACCAGCATGATGACATTGACGCCGATCGCTATCGGGATCGCCACCAGTGCGATTTGTGAGGCCCAGGTCATGGGTGAAGAACCTGGCCAGCCGATATCCACTACGTGAAGGTTAATCTGGAATTGTTCTGCCATCGCTTTAGCTGCCGGACCAATGGAGTCGAGCATCAGGCCAATGACCAATCCAATTCCCACGAAGCCTATGCCGATATGCAGGCCGGACTTGAAGCAATCGCCCAGTTTCATCCCCAAAAGTTTTGAGAAGATAATGATAACGATGGGCAGCATGACGGTGGGACCGAGGTCGAGGATATACCGCATGATTTCGGTAAACATGATTTTACCCCTCGAGGATAGTGAGGATTTTTTGTTGCAGGGCTTCGATACCGACGCCCGATACAAACGGCATCCCATGAACTACCGGAATGTCACCAAACGATCTGTCGACTTTTGCCGTGGTGCAAATGAGGTCTGCACCGTACATATAGGTTTCAATTTCCGTCACACGACACTGGACCAGATCAAGCGCTATATGGTGGGCTTCACACAGTTCTTTGATCTCTTCAGCCGCCATGGTTGAGGTTGCTACGGCACCACCACAGGCAACAATAACTTTACGTTTCATAGGGTACTCCTTTTTATTATCAGTATGTTATGAAGCCTGTGCACAGGAGTCAGGCTCAAGGATCGTCTCCCGGAATTGCTCAGCCAGGCGATCGGCTGGTGTGACCAACAACAGGTCCAGCGTGTCCGGGTTTTGTAGCTCGCTGAAAAGACGGCGCAGCAGTTTTATTTGCGCCGCAGGGTTTTCAACAATTAATGCGATGATGAGTGAAACGGCGACCTCTCCATCATCATCAGCCTGCTGAAAATTCACCGGTTTGTCCGGGCGAATCAGGTAAATCGCGGGGATTTTGGCATGTACCGCCTCACAATGCGGGATTGCAACCGCATGGCGTTCAAGGGTTATGCCGGTGGGGTAGTTGATCTCCCTTTCGAGAAGTGCGGCTGGGTAAGTGGCATGCACAACACCTTTCGCCAACATCTCCTCACCAATGTGTGCCAGCGCAAGCTGACAGTTTTCAAACTCAATTCCGGTACGGACAAAAACGTGACTCATAGACTCTCCGGGCATCAGACGTATTCAGGGGTACAGCCAAATCGATAGGCACGTAATACATCCTGTATTTTGTCGATGATGAGATTGTGCGGTGTTGCAACGATCTCATTCATTGACAATCGTTCGAACTGAACGGGCATAAACTGGCTAATAAGACCCAGCGGTAGGGAGGTATTACTCATGTTGGTGAGTAATTTCTCCACGCCCTGACGGATACGTGGATGCGGCCAGTAGTAGCGAATGCGATCAGAAAGACTGAAATGGATATCCACCATCGCCTGGCTCCAGGTTGGACGGTAATACTTTTTCCAGTAATCCGGCTCGTTCAGCATCACTTCGTCAATCACCTCCAGCACGTGGCTGCGCTGCTCAGGGGCGATAAGTTCTCTCTCCATTTGTGCCAGGGCAAAGATGGCTTCACGCAGAGCAAAGGTGAGCGCTGGGCCCACTTTCAGGATCGCGAAGTGATCGCGCACCAGGGCCTGATAAGCCTGACGGGTCTGGTAGTCGGTTGAATGCGCCTCGTAGACCATTGGTGTCTGGCGGATCCAGCCGGATAGTGCCTCGGCCGCGTGGGGTTGATAGTGAATGATTTGGGTATGGTCGAACTCCACGCCCGGTTGCACCACGATAGCGATCACGCGTGTCATCGCATCTTCCAGACCGAGTGCGCTAAAGGCAGCGCGGTGGGTATCGAGCGTCTGTGCGGCATCTTCAACACGGGTAACATGCACGCAGTTAATACTGCTGGCTTCCCCACCCGGTACGGGAACTTCAGTGCCAATAACGTAGGTTAGTGCCGCTTTTTGTTCCTCATTAGCCGTCTCTTCTGCAGCTTTGCATAACTGTGCAGCCCGCTGGGCTACCACTACTGGTGCTAGCGGGACGGGGTCGTCGGCGCATGACATGGAAACATCCAGATGGATCTTGGTAAATCCGGCAGCGACATAGGTTTTGATCAGCTCAACGGATTTTTCCATCGCGGCTTCAGCCGGTTCGTTTTGCCAGCTGTTAGGCCCCAGGTGATCCCCTCCAAGAATCAGGCGTTCTCGGGGAAAACCAACGTCCCTGGCGATATTCAATACAAAATCGCGAAAATCAGCAGGAGTCATGCCGGTATAGCCGCCAAACTGATTCACCTGATTTGAAGTGGCCTCAATCAGCACTTTATTGTCGGTATTCAAATCAAAACGCAGTGCAGCTTCAATGACCAGCGGGTGTGCGGAACAGACAGAACAAATACCGAGATGCTCTCCCGCTTTATGGCGGGCAATAATATCTTTCACATTTCCTCCGGATTAGGGCATTAATCTTTCGTTGTTAGAGCTTTCCTTCACAACCACAATCGGCAATAACCTTGCGTACGACCTCTTGCATGGCACTTTTGGCGGGTACCATGTAATGACGGGGGTCGCTGGCATCGGGATATGAAGCGAGATAGGTTTTCAGCGCATTCGAGAAGGCGATTTTGAGTTCTGTGGCGACATTGACCTTGCAGATCCCGAGGCTAATAGCCTTACGGATATCTTCTGTCGACAATCCTGAGGCACCGTGCAGTACCAGCGGGATATCAACCAGATTACGGATCTCTGCCAGGCGTTCGAAATCCAGCCTTGGCGTAGCTTTATACAGGCCGTGCGCGGTGCCGATGGCTACAGCCAGCGAGTCGATACCCGTCAGCTCAACATACTCGCGAGCCTGTTGTGGATTGGTGTAGAGCGCATCTTTGCTGTCGACGACAAGGTCATCCTCCTGACCGCCAAGACGGCCAAGTTCAGCCTCTACGCTAACGTCGTAGCGGTGGCAGTAGTCCGTCACTTTCTTTACGAGCAATACGTTTTCAGAGAACGGATGATGAGAGCCGTCGATCATTGCAGAGCGGATCCCGCTCCGTACTTTCTGCGCGATATCGTCGAAATCTTCGTGATGATCGAGGTGGATCGCCAGTGGCTGGTTGTACGTTTTGGCCAGATCGCCAGCAATGGCTACCACATTCCCGGTTCCGGCATAGCTAAACGTACCGGGCGTGCCCGCGACAATCAGAGGAGACCGCATCTCTGAGGCCGTTTCGACGACTACCTGCAGTGTTTCGAGATTATGAATATTAAATGCAGGGACCGCGTAACCTTCACGCTGTGCCTTTATCAGCATCGCTTTTGACGAGATGATATACATCTTTCCTCCGAAACCTTTCGTTTTGTTTGTGCGAAAGACAATATAGGGTTTCGGAATGCTTTTTTGTGATTGGTATCTTAGAAATGAAAGATTCGAAATGAAAGATAAGAATGCGAAAGAATCGAAAACAAAAAAAAGCATGGCCGAAGCCATGCTGAAAGAGGTTTATAGTAAACTCACGTCACTGGTGCCGGGTTAAACACCGCCAGCTGGTTATGTAATCCCCATTGGTCCGAGAACGTTTTCTTCCGCCCGCTTGCCACGTCCAGAATGAAGTGGAATAGCTTCCAGCCCACGTCCTCAATGCTCTCTTCTCCGGTGGCGATGGTTCCCGCGTTGATATCCATTAAGTCGTACCAGCGGTTTGCCAGCTCGGTGCGCGTCGCCATTTTGATCACCGGGACTGCCATCAGGCCATACGGCGTGCCGCGTCCGGTGGTAAAGACCTGCACCGTAATGCCGGATGCCACCTGCTGGGTGCCGCAAACAAAATCGCTGGCTGGCGTTGCCGCGTAGATCAGGCCGCGTTTGGTCGGCCGCTGTCCCGGAGAGAGGACTTCCACAATTGCGCTTTGGCCGGATTTCGCAATCGAACCCAGGGCTTTTTCCACGACGTTCGCCAGGCCCCCTTTTTTGTTTCCCGGAGACGGATTCGCGCTACGGTCGGTTTTACCCATGTCGAGATAGTTATCGTACCAGGCCATCTCCTCAAGCAGGCGCTTGCCCACTTCTTCATTGACGGCGCGCGGCGTCAGTAAATGGATGGCATCACGGACTTCGGTCACTTCAGAGAACATCACCGTCGCACCGCAACGAACAAGCAGGTCGGACGCGAAGCCCACCGCCGGGTTGGCCGTCACGCCAGAGAACGCATCGCTGCCGCCGCACTGGGTTCCCACCACCAGGTCAGAGACGGGGCAGGTTTCGCGCTGGCGTCGGTTGAGTTTATCCAGATGACGCTCAGCAACCTGCAGAATATCGTCGACCATAGACCGGAACCCAATGTGGCGTTCGTCCTGCAGGCGTACAATGCTGGCCTCGTCTGCCGGAATGGCTTTGACGTCTTCGGTACCCTGCAGCAGACGCTCAGGCTGGAGTTTTTCGCACCCCAGGCCAATCACCATCACCTCGCCGCCAAAATTCGGGTTGAGGGCAATATTATGAATGGTACGGATCGGCACGACCGCCGCTGGCGCGTTGATCGCTACGCCACAGCCATAGAGATGGTTCAGGCCAACCACGCCATCGACGTTCGGGTATTTCGGCAGCAGATCGCGTTCGATGATTTTCACCACGTAATCCACCACGCCCGCCACGCAGTGTACGCTGGTGGTGAGACCAAGAAGATTTTTGGTACCGACGCTGCCGTCCGGATTGCGATAGCCTTCAAAGGTATAGCCTTCCAGTGGGGGAAGCGGTTCCGGTACGCGGGTGGCAAGTGGCAGGGTGTTCAGCGGTGGCGCTTTTGGCAGTTCAACCAGCGACTCCTCAATCCAGCTTCCCTGCGGAATTGCGCGAACGGCATAGCCGATGACTTCACCGTAACGCACGATCTCCCCATGGGCAGGAATATCGACCAGTGCGACCTTATGCCCCTGGGGAATATGTTCAATTAACGTCAGTCCGTCCGGGAAGCGTGTTCCCGCTTTTAAGCCATTGTCATTGACAATAATCGCCACGTTATCCGTATCGTGAACTTTTATATAAAACGCCGTCGGCGATGCCTCTCTCATTTCAATATCGGCCATTATTCACATTTCTCCGGCAAAGTGTCAGATAGTAAATTTAACCCGTTGGATAATCGTTTTATTCTCGAGGAAATAAAGAATGTCAGCAGAAGACCGGTAAAAATGTGATCGCGATCGCGTCAGGCTGACTAATCCCTGATTCTGTGCATTAGCGCCCACAGCGTTGGGCAGATGCTCAAAATGGCGTTGAAATGAGGCGCAATACTTGAGCATAAAAACAATGTGCTGTTGTGAAGTGACGATTATACTGAAGGACGATTTTATATTGCCAACATTCAGTCAGAGAAATAAATATAAAAACAATATGTTTCGCAATAAATAATCCCGGCTCAAACTGCGGAATTAAAAAGGTATAAGTGATGAATAACAATATCTTCCCGAATACGTTTAAAACGGCCCTCGCGGCGCACCAGATCCAGATTGGCTGTTGGTCTGCGCTGGCAAACCCAATAAGTACTGAAGTGCTGGGCCTTGCTGGTTTTGACTGGCTGGTGCTCGACGGCGAACATGCGCCAAACGATATCAGCACCTTTATTCCGCAACTGATGGCCCTGAAAGGCAGCGCCAGCGCCCCGGTGGTGCGAGTGCCAACCAATGACCCGGTGATCGTCAAACGTTTGCTGGATATCGGATTCTACAATTTCCTCATCCCGTTTGTGGAAACCCAGGAACAAGCGGCGCTGGCCGTGGCGTCAACGCGCTACCCGCCGGAAGGGATCCGCGGCGTCTCCGTCTCACACCGCGCCAACATGTTCGGCACCGTGCCGGACTACTTCGCGCAGTCCAATAGCAACATCACTGTTCTGGTGCAGATTGAGAGCCAGCAGGGGGTTGATAACCTCGACGCTATTGCAGCCACAAACGGTGTGGACGGTATCTTTGTCGGCCCAAGCGATCTGGCTGCCGCCTTTGGCCACCTAGGCAATGCCAGTCACCCTGACGTGCAACGTGCGATCCAGCACATATTTGCTCGCGCCAAAGCACACGGTAAACCGAGCGGCATACTGGCGCCGGTTGAAGCCGACGCCCGACGTTATCTGGAGTGGGGAGCCACCTTTGTTGCCGTCGGCAGCGATCTCGGGGTGTTCCGCTCAGCGACGCAGAAATTAGCGGACGCTTTTAAAAAATAACCATCATTGAGGAAACAGTTATGACGCTGAAAGTGGGTTTTATTGGCCTGGGGATCATGGGTAAACCAATGAGTAAGAACCTCATCAAAGCGGGTTACTCACTGGTGATCTCCGATCATAATCCGCAATCTGTGGCCGAGGTGATGGCGGCTGGCGCAGAAACAGCCTCCACCGCCAAAGCGATTGCTGAGCAGTGCGATGTCATCATTACCATGCTGCCAAACTCCCCGCATGTTAAAGAGGTCGCGCTGGGGGAGAACGGCATCATTGAGGGCGCAAAGCCCGGCCTGGTGCTGATTGATATGAGCTCTATCGCACCGCTTGCAAGTCGTGAAATCAGCGAGGCGCTAAAAGCGAAGGGCGTGGATATGCTGGACGCGCCGGTCAGCGGCGGTGAGCCGAAAGCGATCGACGGCACGCTGTCGGTGATGGTCGGCGGGGATAAAGCTATTTTCGATAAATACTATGACCTGATGAAAGCGATGGCAGGCTCCGTGGTGCATACGGGTGAAATTGGCGCGGGCAACGTGACCAAGCTGGCGAACCAGGTCATTGTGGCGCTGAACATCGCCGCGATGTCTGAAGCGCTGACGCTGGCAACCAAAGCGGGCGTTAACCCGGACCTGGTCTATCAGGCGATTCGCGGTGGTCTGGCGGGAAGTACCGTGCTGGATGCCAAAGCGCCGATGGTGATGGACCGTAACTTCAAGCCGGGATTCCGTATCGACCTGCACATTAAAGATCTGGCGAACGCGCTCGATACGTCCCACGGCGTAGGCGCACAGCTGCCGCTGACCGCGGCGGTGATGGAGATGATGCAGGCGTTGCGTGCAGATGGTCTGGGCACGGCCGATCACAGCGCGATTGCATGCTACTACGAAAAACTGGCAAAGGTAGAAGTTGCGCGTTAATTACGTCTTGCCTGCACCTGAAGGTGACAGCGGCGCGCAAACCCTCTATACTGCGCGCCGAAGCTGACCAGACAGTCGCCGCTTCGTCGTCGTCCCTTTCGGGGGAGACGGGCGGAGGGGAGGAAAGTCCGGGCTCCATAGGGCAGGGTGCCAGGTAACGCCTGGGGGGGAAACCCACGACCAGTGCAACAGAGAGCAAACCGCCGATGGCCCGCGCAAGCGGGATCAGGTAAGGGTGAAAGGGTGCGGTAAGAGCGCACCGCGCGGCTGGTAACAGTCCGTGGCACGGTAAACTCCACCCGGAGCAAGGCCAAATAGGGGTTCACATGGTACGGCCCGTACTGAACCCGGGTAGGCTGCTTGAGCCAGTGAGCGATTGCTGGCCTAGATGAATGACTGTCCACGACAGAACCCGGCTTATCGGTCAGCTTCAACTTCTTAAAAAACCCCGCTTCGGCGGGGTTTTTGCTTTCAGGAGGTTGTAGGTCGGTTAAGTGCTGCGCCACCCGACAACCCCACAAACGACATCAATTCTCATATTTGCGACATTAAGCACATTTCACTGTTTTTATCTCTTCAATGGCCTCAGGCAATCTACAGGCGATCGTTATCACAAAATTTCGCGCTGAAAAGGGGTTAATCCACGGTGTTGTTAATTTGTTGTGATTGTTGTCTTAATGAATCAATATGTTTTCATGTTTGATATCTACATATTGCATTTAAAAACATTCATCCTGCGAATGTGTGACGTATTCCTCTTTTTATCGAAAGCCAGCCTAAAAGCATCTGTAAAAATTGATAAATTGAAAGAATGTTTCAACTGAATAACGGTTATTTATTGGTCTTTAATTGCCTGAAAGATCGTCTTTATTGATTTTATTAACGCAAGAAAATTTATCCAGGTTATCGCCATAAAATAAATTTATTACTGTTGGTTTTGTTGATCGATATCAGCGTAATGGTGTGATCTGGCAAGCCTATATGATTGATGATAAAAGCTTTTTATGTTTTTTGTTGTTCCGGTGAATAACGCGGGAAGGCAAATTGTGAGTAACAGCACATACCCCCTGAAACAATATTGGGTAGAATCCGCTGCGTCATAGGGAAATAAGCGCAGAATATTATGAACACTATTATTCTACCGAAAACACAGCACCTCGTGGTATTTCAGGAAGTCATTAAAAGTGGCTCCATAGGTTCTGCTGCAAGACAACTGGGCCTGACGCAACCCGCCGTCAGCAAAATCATCAGCGATATCGAATCCTACTTCGGCGTGGAAGTCATGGTGCGTAAAAACACGGGCGTAAAACTGACTGCCGCAGGCCAGGTGCTGCTCTCCTACTCAGAGTCGATCACCCGCGAAATGAAAAACATGGTGAGCGAGATCAACAGCCTGAGTTTCAGCACCGTGATGGACGTCTCCTTTGGCTACCCGTCCCTGATTGGTTTCACCTTCCTGTCCGAAATGATCAAAAAATTCAAGGAAGTGTTCCCGAAAGCGCGCGTATCTATGTATGAAGCCCAGCTCTCCTCTTTCCTGCCAGCCATTCGCGATGGTCGGCTGGATTTCGCCATCGGCACGCTGAGTGATGAGATGCTGCTGCAGGATCTGCACGTCGAGCCCTTGTTTGAGTCAGAATTTGTGCTGGTCGCCAGTAAATCACGAACGTGCACCGGCCCGACGACACTGGCATCGCTCACGCATGAGCAGTGGGTGATGCCGCAAACCGATATGGGCTACTACAAAGAACTTCTGACCACTCTGCAAGACAACCACATCAGTATTGAAAACATCGTCCAGACCGATTCCGTGGTCACCATTTATAACCTTGTCCTGAATGCCGATTATCTGACGGTGATTCCACGCGACATGATTGCTCCGTTCGGCTCGGATCAATTTATTGTTCTGCCGGTAGAGGATGAATTACCCGTGGCGCGTTATGCCGCCGTGTGGTCGAAAAATTACAGAATTAAAAAATCCGCGTCAGTATTGGTTGAACTGGCAAAACAATATGCCTCACTCACCGGTGAAAGACGACGATGAAATATTAATCTCCTTAGAAGCAATAAACATTTTATAAAAAACACCCAGAGATAATTTTATGCTCTGATACCCTGACTTTGCCTGAAAAGAATGAATTATTATAACGAGGATATTATGCACATTACCTACGACCTTCCGGTAACGATTGAAGATATTCAGGACGCCAGAAAACGCCTGGCGGGTAAAATCTATAAAACCGGCATGCCGCGTTCGAATTATCTCAGCGAGCGCTGTAAGGGTGAAATATTCCTGAAGTTTGAAAATATGCAGCGTACTGGCTCGTTTAAAATTCGCGGTGCGTTTAATAAATTAAGCTCGCTGACCGATGCTGAAAAGCGTAAGGGCGTCGTCGCCTGCTCGGCGGGAAACCACGCGCAGGGTGTGTCGCTCTCGTGTGCAATGCTCGGCATTGACGGCAAAGTGGTGATGCCGAAGGGCGCGCCAAAGTCTAAAGTAGTCGCGACGCGTGACTACTCGGCGGAAGTGGTGCTGCACGGCGAGAACTTCAATGACACCATCGCGAAAGTGAGTGAAATCGTCGAGATGGAAGGGCGCATTTTTATCCCGCCGTATGACGATCCGAAAGTGATCGCCGGACAGGGCACCATTGGCCTGGAAATTCTCGAAGATTTGTATGATGTGGATAACGTGATTGTTCCCATCGGCGGTGGCGGATTAATTGCCGGGATTGCAACGGCCATTAAATCCATTAACCCGACCATTAATATTATTGGCGTACAGTCTGAAAATGTTCATGGGATGGCGGCATCATACCAGGCCGGAGAAATCATCAACCATCGCGTCACCGGTACATTAGCTGACGGTTGCGACGTATCTCGTCCGGGTAAATTAACCTTCGAAATCGTCCGCGAACTGGTTGATGACATTGTGCTGGTGAGCGAAGACGATATTCGCAACAGCATGATTGCGCTTATTCAGCGAAATAAAGTGGTGACGGAAGGTGCTGGCGCGCTGGCCTGCGCGGCATTATTAAGCGGCAAACTTGACCACTATATTCAGGGCCGAAAAACCGTCTGCATTATTTCCGGCGGCAATATCGATCTCTCCCGTGTTTCCCAAATTACCGGCTTCGTTGACGCATAAAGGTGACCTATGAGCAACACAGAAAGCATTATCGTTGGCCAGACAAAAACGTCCTCCTGGCGTAAGTCTGATACCACCTGGACGCTGGGCCTGTTCGGAACCGCCATTGGCGCAGGCGTGCTGTTCTTCCCTATCCGCGCAGGCTTTGGCGGGTTGATCCCCATCCTGCTGATGCTGGTCCTCGCGTTCCCGATTGCATTTTACTGTCACCGCGCGCTGGCGCGTCTGTGCCTGTCCGGCAGTAATGTCTCCGGCAACATTACCGAAACGGTGGAAGAGCACTTCGGCAAGACCGGCGGGGTGGTCATCACCTTCCTCTACTTCTTTGCCATTTGCCCACTGCTGTGGATTTACGGCGTGACCATTACCAACACCTTTATGACGTTCTGGGAAAACCAGCTCCAGCTGCCTGCGCTGAACCGTGGTGTAGTGGCGCTGTTCCTGCTGCTGCTGATGGCCTTTGTGATCTGGTTTGGTAAAGATCTGATGGTGAAGGTGATGAGCTTCCTGGTGTTCCCGTTCATCGCCAGCCTGGTGCTGATTTCCCTGTCGCTGATCCCATACTGGAACTCGGCGGTGATCGACCAGGTCAACCTGAGCGATATTTCCTTTACCGGTCATGACGGCATTCTGGTCACGGTGTGGCTGGGGATCTCCATCATGGTCTTCTCCTTCAACTTCTCGCCCATCGTCTCCTCATTTGTGGTCTCCAAGCGTGAAGAGTACGAGCCCGAGTTCGGTAAAGCGTTTACCGAGCAGAAATGTTCCAAAATCATCGGTCGGGCCAGCATGCTGATGGTCGCCGTGGTGATGTTCTTCGCCTTTAGCTGCCTGTTTACGCTCTCTCCGCAGAACATGGCGGATGCCAAAGCGCAGAACATTCCGGTGCTCTCTTATCTGGCGAACCACTTTGCCTCCATGTCGGGAACCAAATCGACATTTGCCACGGTGCTGGAATACGGTGCGTCCATCATCGCGCTGGTCGCTATCTTTAAATCCTTCTTTGGGCACTATCTGGGCACGCTGGAAGGGCTGAACGGCCTGATCCTCAAGTTCGGTTATAAGGGGGATAAGAAGAAGGTTTCCGTTGGCAAGCTGAACACCATCAGCATGGTCTTCATCATGGGCTCCACCTGGGTTGTGGCCTATGCCAACCCGAACATTCTCGACCTTATCGAAGCCATGGGCGCACCGATCATCGCCTCTCTGCTGTGCCTGCTGCCGATGTACGCCATCCGCAAAGCGCCAGCCATGGCGAAATATAAGGGCAAACCCGAGAACATCTTCGTCACGGTTGTGGGCCTGCTGACCATTCTGAATATTGTTTACAAACTGTTCTAACCCATAGCTCAGGAAGAGCGGAGTCATATGATGATTGAGTTTCCGGTAGTACTGGTTATTAACTGCGGTTCGTCCTCTGTTAAGTTTTCGGTGCTCGACGCCAGCAGCTGTGAGACCCTGATGACGGGCATTGCGGACGGTATCAACACCGAAAAGGCCTTTATTTCCGTGAACGGGGGTGAGCCGGTCAAACTGGCTCACCAGGACTACGAAGGGGCGCTGGCAGCCATCGCCCTGGAGCTGGAGAAGCGCAACCTGATGAGCAGCGTGGCCTTAATTGGCCACCGTATTGCGCACGGCGGCGACCTCTTCAGCGAGTCGACCCTGATTACGAAAGAGGTGATTGAGCAGATCCGTCAGGTTTCCCCGCTGGCACCGCTGCATAACTACGCCAACTTAAGCGGCGTGGAAGCCGCAGAGCGGTTGTTTCCGGGCGTGCAACAGGTGGCGGTATTCGATACCAGCTTCCATCAGACGCTGCCGCCTCAGGCGTATCTGTACGGCTTGCCGTACCGCTATTTTGAAGCGCTGGGCGTACGGCGTTACGGTTTTCACGGCACTTCCCATCGTTACGTGGCCGGACAGGCGCATACGCTTCTCGGGCTGTCCCCCGACGACAGCGGGCTGGTGATTGCTCATCTTGGTAACGGGGCCTCCATCTGCGCGGTGCGCAACGGTGAGAGCGTCGATACCTCCATGGGCATGACGCCGCTGGAAGGGCTGGTGATGGGCACGCGCTGTGGCGACGTGGATTTTGGCGCGATGGCGTGGATTGCCCAGCAAACCGGCCAGTCATTTGATGATCTGGAGCGCGTGGTTAACAAAGAGTCAGGGTTGTTGGGGATATCCGGCATCTCCTCCGATTTACGCGCGCTGGAGAAAGCCTGGCACGAGGGCAATCAACGGGCGCAGCTGGCGATCCACACCTTTGTCCACCGGATTGCGCGGCATATCGCCGGTCACGCGGCATCGCTGCATCGTCTGGATGGCGTGATCTTTACCGGTGGTATTGGCGAAAACTCGAAACTGATCCGCGCGCTGGTGGCGGAGCATCTGAAGGTCTTCGGCATTCTCCTCGACGAGGCTAAAAATGGCCTGCCGGGCAGCGCGGGTGAGCGCGTCATCAGCACCGATTCCTCCCGCGTAGTCTGCGCGGTTGTCCCTACCAATGAAGAAAAAATGATCGCGCTGGACGCCCTCCGTCTTGGGAAGGTCACTCCGGCTGCGGCTTACGCCTGATATAGCGAGAAACACATGAACGTAACAATCGATACAGGCGTCGCGCCCTACAGCGACGCATGGGCTGGCTTTCGCGGTGAAGAATGGAAAAACGCCGTCAACGTGCGCGATTTTATTCAGCATAACTACACCCCTTATGAAGGCGACGAAGCTTTCCTCGCGCAGGCGACGCCAGCAACGACGGCGCTGTGGCAGAAGGTGATGGTCGGCATTCGTCAGGAGAATGCCACCCACGCCCCGGTAGATTTTGATACTAACATTGCCACCACCATTACCGCTCACGGGCCGGGTTACATCGATCAGGATCTGGAGACGATCGTCGGGCTGCAAACCGATAAACCGCTCAAGCGCGCCCTGCATCCGTATGGCGGGATCAACATGATCCGTAGCTCGTTTGAAGCCTATGGCCGCGAGATGGATCCGCAGTTTGAATACCTGTTTACCGACCTGCGTAAAACCCATAACCAGGGTGTGTTTGACGTCTACTCGCCGGAGATGATGCGCTGCCGTAAATCCGGCGTGCTGACCGGTCTGCCGGACGGTTACGGACGCGGGCGCATCATCGGTGACTACCGACGCGTGGCGCTGTACGGCATCACCTATCTGGTGCGCGAGCGTGAGCTGCAGTTTGCGGATCTCCAGCCGAAGCTGGAACGCGGTGACGATCTCGAAGCGACGATCCGCCTGCGTGAAGAGCTGGCGGAGCACAAGCGTGCTTTGCTCCAGATCCAGCAGATGGCGGCGAACTACGGCTTTGATATTGCGCGTCCGGCGATGAACGCGCAGGAAGCGGTGCAGTGGGTCTACTTTGCCTACCTGGCGGCGGTGAAATCCCAGAACGGCGGGGCGATGTCGCTGGGGCGCACGGCGTCGTTCCTTGATATCTACATTGAGCGCGACATGCAGGCCGGACGGCTAAATGAGGTGCAGGCGCAGGAGCTGATCGACCACTTCATCATGAAGATCCGCATGGTCCGCTTCCTGCGCACGCCGGAGTTCGACACGCTCTTCTCGGGCGATCCGATCTGGGCGACGGAAGTGATTGGCGGAATGGGGCTGGACGGCCGCACGCTGGTGACCAAAAACAGCTTCCGATATTTGCACACCCTGCACACCATGGGGCCTGCGCCGGAGCCCAATCTGACGATCCTCTGGTCTGAACAGCTGCCGATTGCATTTAAGAAATACGCCGCGCAGGTGTCGATTGTCACCTCCTCACTGCAGTACGAGAACGACGATCTGATGCGAGCCGACTTCAACAGCGACGACTACGCCATTGCCTGCTGTGTCAGCCCGATGGTGATCGGCAAGCAGATGCAGTTCTTTGGCGCCCGCGCCAACCTCGCGAAAACGCTGCTGTACGCCATCAACGGCGGAGTGGATGAGAAGCTGAAGATTCAGGTCGGCCCGAAAACCGCGCCATTGCTGGATGAGGTGCTGGATTACGACACCGTGATGGCCAGCCTCGATCACTTTATGGACTGGCTGGCGGTGCAGTACATCAGCGCGCTGAATCTCATTCACTACATGCACGATAAGTACAGCTACGAAGCCTCACTGATGGCGCTGCATGACCGTGACGTCTATCGCACCATGGCCTGCGGCATCGCCGGGCTGTCGGTCGCGGCGGACTCTCTCTCCGCGATTAAATACGCCACGGTGAAACCGGTGCGCGACCATACCGGTCTGGCGGTTGATTTCGTCATCGAAGGTGACTATCCGCAGTACGGCAACAACGACGACCGCGTGGACAGCATCGCCTGCGACCTGGTTGAGCGCTTTATGAAGAAAATTCAGGCGCTGCCGACCTATCGCAATGCGGTGCCGACCCAGTCTATTCTGACCATTACCTCCAACGTGGTTTACGGTCAGAAGACCGGGAATACGCCGGACGGTCGCCGCGGCGGCACGCCGTTTGCCCCTGGCGCGAACCCGATGCATGGCCGTGACAGAAAAGGGGCGGTGGCCTCGCTGACGTCGGTGGCCAAGCTGCCGTTCACCTATGCGAAGGACGGGATCTCCTACACCTTCTCTATCGTGCCGCAGGCGCTGGGCAAAGATGAGCTGGTGCGCAAAACCAACCTGGTGGGGCTGCTGGACGGGTACTTCCACCATGAAGCGGCCATTGAAGGCGGGCAGCACCTGAACGTCAACGTAATGAACCGGGAAATGCTGCTGGACGCCATTGCGCATCCGGAAAATTACCCGAATCTGACCATTCGTGTTTCAGGCTATGCCGTGCGCTTTAATGCCCTGACGCGCGAGCAGCAGCAGGATGTGATATCGAGGACGTTTACTCAATCTATCTAAAAGTGTCTTCTCAGGCCCCCTCAACGCAGGGGGCACTTTTTTGCCCGCTAAACATACAAAATTGTTTATATAATTACTCACACATATTCATCCGCTCTTGAAAAACAATGTTCCTGCTTTTCCCAATAACAAAATGTAAGGACAGTAAGATGATGAAAATGACCCGTATTGCTTTGATTGCAGCGTCGTTGGCGGTGTGCAGTTTTACCGCGCAGGCCGCGAACGTTGAGGCAGCCCCGTCTCCATCGCAGGATCCGCTGGTACAGCACCTGAAGCTCAGCAATGAGCAGATTAATAAGATTAAAGAGTTGCATCAGCAACTGGAGCAAAACGTCAGCAAGATCCCAATGACGGGCGTGAAGGACGGCGCGCTGATCGACATGTTCCAGGCGGGTAAATGGGACGAAAGCACGGTGAAAAGCCAGCTCTCTGCCTTCAGTAAGATTGAGCAGCAGGCGCGCTACTACCGAGTGAAATATTACTTTGACGTCAGCCAGGTGCTGACGCCGGAGCAGCGTAAGCAGGTCAAAACCGATATGGCTAACGCGCTGGCTGAGTGATGTTGGAATCATTCGTATAAAATGAAACCTCACAGAATCGCTTCAATTGGATTCTGTGAGAATGAATTCTAAACATCATGCCGACGCACGTTCATTCCATGCATCAGAGAATTGAATATTCCCGTTGCAATAGGTCCAGGTCGCTTTTTCATAGCGCAATTGAACAGATTCAAGGTGGCCAGTACCAGGGCAGTTACGTGTATCGTTAACAATAGGCGAGATAGAGACAACTTTCACACCTTCCAGCTCAGTTCTAAAGTATTCAACCTCCCAACCTGCGTTATTAATTCGGTAATATCTAATCTCAACTTTCTTAAGGTTTTGCCCTGTCGCTACCGCCTTATAAAGATAGGGAGATGAGCTATCAATTTCCTTCTCGAACAAAAAAGGCGCGTGTTTCCTCGTTCCGGTTAATCTTCCGGAGAGTGGATCGGTTGGAATACTCAAGTTATGGGTTAAACCTCTAATTTCAACACTCCCTTCACGATCCTGAACATCACATGAACCTTTAATGAGTGAGCCACCGTCGTCATAGAACCAAATGTGAACAGGTACGGCCATGATAAAAAACTCCTTCTATATATCAATCGTGTATCCATTTTCCTGCTTTTACCGCTTCGTCAAACATTCTTACCGTCAATGGCTTTGATATTTGCTTAACCGGTTCTTTTGTAAACCATTTCCTGAAAAACCATGTTTGAGTCCAGGGGAAATAATTTCCAGTGTTAACTTCGATAAGATACTCTTTTTCAAATCTCTCAATGGCATATATGACATCATCCAGATCGGTGTAATCCTGTAAAACATCATCTATCTCAAGCGGAATTCTCTTGCCTGTAAATGTTCCTTGTTCTGGTAAGTTGTCCCTGAAGAATTTTAAAACATCAGTTTCAGTGTCCATCTTCACCAAATCCGGTCTTTTGGGTGAGCAATCGTATTATATCTCGAAAGCGTTTTGTAACTTATCATTGCAACATCTGCTGCAAGTATGGTTATCCCGAGGGCAGGTATCCATCGGCCAATGAACGCACCTAAATTTTTGGTATACATTGGTTTTCTGTATTTGAAACTTGCGAGTGTAATTGTAGGTAGTCGGTGTGGTAGCTGTACATTCAGTAGATCTCGCAGGTATTTAGATGCCACGGATGTGCCTATTGTAGCCATTTCTGGTTTTGTTCTGGTTTCAAGTACAGGTAAACCAAGAATCATACTTGCCATCATTACTGCATCCTTTAATCCGCCGAACTGTTCATCGGTGGCATCGAGAAAAATCCAAAAAAATAGCTCAGATGCCGAGATGTTACACACTCCTTTATAAAAGTATGTTCCATTGAGTTCTTCAACGGTGTCCATAGTATAACCATAATCATCAGGTGGTTTGTTGAGATGTCATCCTATAAAAAAGAAAGGGGTGAGAGTAGGACATTCATCTTTATAAATTCCGAAATATTCTCGTTTTGAGGATGATATAATTTTTTAAGCTGCATCACACTTAGAATTATTTACCTGTATTTTAGGATTTTATAGAAAATTTTTACTCGGAATTTAGCAAATCCTCACAAAGATTGTGACTTTTTTCTCCGCCTCAGCGGATATGATCTTCCCACACCAATAACAAGCACCTGCATTCTCTGACTCGCAATCGCTGGCGATCGGAATCTAATAAAAACAACTGTTTACCCTACAAAATAAGCGAGTACCCAATGGATACGGCAACAAACAGCAGTGTGATTGTGAATGATTCCCCTGCGGCAAGGCGGGCGGGAATGAGTGAAAGCGAGTGGCGAGAAGCGATTAAATTCGACAGCACCGACACGGGGTGGGTCATCATGAGTATCGGGATGGCCATCGGCGCGGGGATTGTTTTTCTCCCTGTGCAGGTTGGATTAATGGGATTGTGGGTCTTTTTGCTCTCGTCGATTATTGGTTATCCGGCCATGTATCTGTTCCAGCGTTTGTTTATTAATACGCTGGCGGAGTCTCCGGAATGCAAAGACTACCCAAGCGTAATTAGCGGTTACTTAGGTAAAAACTGGGGCATCCTATTAGGTGCGCTCTATTTCGTGATGCTGGTGATCTGGATGTTTGTTTATTCCACTGCCATCACCAACGACAGCGCATCGTATTTGCATACTTTCGGTGTGACCGACGGGTTGCTGTCTGACAATCCGTTCTACGGTTTATTCCTGATCTGCATTCTGGTCGCCATTTCTTCACGCGGTGAAAAGCTGCTGTTTAAGGTCTCCAGCCTGATGGTGCTGACCAAACTATTTGTGGTTGCCGCGCTGGGGCTGTCGATGATTGGCCTCTGGCATTTAGCCAATGTGGGCATGCTGCCACCGGTGGGTCTGCTGATTAAAAACGCCATTATTACGTTGCCCTTTACCTTAACCTCCATTCTGTTTATTCAGACTTTAAGCCCGATGGTTATCTCGTACCGCTCACGGGAAAAGTCCGTTGAAGTGGCGCGACACAAAGCATTGCGGGCAATGAATATCGCTTTTGGCGTGCTGTTTGTGACGGTCTTCTTTTACGCTGTCTCTTTCACTCTGGCGATGGGACACGACGAAGCGGTCAAAGCCTACGAGCAGAATATCTCTGCCCTGGCGATCGCGGCGCAATTTATCAGCGGCGACGGTGCGGGCTGGGTCAAAATCGTCAGCGTAATTCTCAATATCTTTGCCGTGATGACGGCGTTCTTCGGCGTCTATCTGGGCTTTCGTGAGGCCACGCAGGGGATCGTCATGAACGTCCTGCGCCGCAAAATGCCAACAGAGAAAATCAATGAAAGCACCGTCCAGCGCGGCATCATGTTATTCGCCATTCTGCTGGCCTGGAGCGCGATTGTCTTAAACGCGCCGGTATTGAGCTTCACCTCCATTTGTAGCCCTATCTTCGGCATGGTGGGCTGCCTGATCCCTGCATGGCTGGTCTATAAAGTGCCAGCACTGCATAAATATAAAGGCGTGTCGCTGGTGATTATTGTTATCACCGGGCTGCTGCTTTGTGTTTCTCCTTTCCTCGCATTCTCCTGAGGGTAATTAAGGTCGTAACGATGTCTGAGCAAACTCATCCTTTATGGAATCAATTTATTCGCGTGGTGCAGGAAGAAGTTAAACCTGCGCTGGGGTGCACCGAACCCGTTTCTCTGGCGCTGGCTTGTGCAATTGCCGCAGAGCACCTGTCAGGCGACGTAACACATATTGAGGCGTGGGTATCGCCGAACCTGATGAAGAACGGGCTGGGCGTAACGGTGCCGGGTACCGGAATGGTCGGGTTGCCGATTGCGGCGGCGCTGGGCGCCATCGGTGGTAATGCGCAGGCGGGGCTGGAGGTACTGAAAGATGCCAGCGCGGATGCGCTGGTACGGGCTAAAGCGCTGCTGAATGCCGGTCAGGTGCAGGTGAAACTTCAGGAACCGTGCGAAGAGATTCTCTATTCACGGGCCTGTGTATACGCCGGTGATGCCTCGGCGATGGTGACTATCGCGGGCGGGCATACCCGTGTGGTGGAGGTGGTGTGTCAGGGCGAAACGCGCTTCAGGCTGGACGATCAACAGGCAGAGGCAGGGAGTGACCCCCTGGCGGTGCTGTCAACCACGACGCTTTCGCAGATCCTGGAGTTTGTCGAGCAGGTCCCGTTCGATGCGATCCGGTTTATCCTTGATGCCGGGCGTTTGAACGGTGCGCTCTCACGCGAAGGGCTCAGCGGGCAATGGGGATTGCACATTGGTGCGACGCTCGATAAACAGCGCACCCGCGGATGGATGGCACAGGATCTGGGTTCAGATATTGTTATCCGCACCAGCGCGGCCTCGGATGCCCGCATGGGCGGTGCGACACTGCCAGCGATGAGTAATTCCGGGTCAGGAAACCAGGGGATCACCGCGACTATGCCGGTTGTTGTTGTGGCTGAACACGTTCAGGCTGACGACGAGCGGCTGGCGCGGGCGCTGATGCTTTCACATCTGGCGGCCATTTATATCCACTACCAGCTTCCGCGCTTGTCCGCATTATGTGCAGCAACGACGGCGGCAATGGGCGCAGCGGCAGGCATGGCGTGGCTGATGGACGGAAGCTACAAGACGGTTGCGATGGCAATCGGCAGTATGATCGGGGATGTCAGTGGGATGATCTGTGATGGCGCCTCCAATAGCTGCGCGATGAAAGTCTCCACCAGCGTCAACAGTGCCTGGAAAGCAGTCATGATGGCGCTGGACGATTCTGCCGTAACGGGCAATGAGGGGATTGTGGCGCACGATGTGGAACAGTCTATTTCCAACCTGTGCGCACTGGCGTGCCGCTCGATGCAGGCAACGGATCGGCAGATTATCGAGATTATGGCGAGTAAGGTGTAAAGAATACCCCTCTCCCGTTTGGGAGAGGGGTAAGGTTAATTACACCGGTAAATCAATCAGTAGCGCCCGCAATGCCGTATCGGCCTCCAGGGTAATATTCGCTTCATCACGAATAAACGCCCCGTCACCACAGGTGAGCGCCTCTTTCTCTTCCGTATGCGTTACCGCATGCACCGTACCGTGGATGGACTGTAAATACGCACGCGGTCCATGAAGCTGGAAGCTCGCCTGCTCACCTTTCTTCAGTTCGATATGATGCAGCCATACCTGCTGACGTAGCTGCAGGCTGCCTTTGCTGCCATCAGGCGACGCAATCAGCTGCTGCTTATCGCCCGTTAAATCTACCTTTTGTACCAGCGGGTTTTCCCGCTCAGGGCAGGCGTCCAGCCACAACTGCATACGGGTCAGCGTTTTATCTTTGCTGAGGTTATGCTCGCTGTAACTGATGCCCGGCTGCGTGGAAATTAACAACGCTTCGCCAGTCTTTGCCTGGACATGATTGCCCTCGCTATCGCGGTATTCTGCCTCGCCTTCCAGGATCAGGTTCAGGATATCGACTTTCGGGTACGTACGCGGCTGGAAGGACGCGCCAGGGGCGAGCACTTCCTGGTTCAACACGCGTAATGAAGCGTAACCGAGGAGTTTAGGGTCAAAGTAGTGTCCAAAAGAAAAGGTGTAGCGGGCCTGCAGCCAGCCGAAATCGGCTTGTCCGCACTGTTTAGCTGTTCTTGTCGTAATCATAAACTTGACCTCTCTTTACACTAAAACAATGGTAAAGGTATGGACGCTGCATTGTTAGCCAGATATTCTGCCCGGTATGTTCAAATTTCCTGAATGAGAACGAGATGGCTAAAGAGAGAGCATTGACGCTTGAGGCGCTTCGCGTCATGGACGCGATTGACCGGCGCGGCAGTTTTGCGGCAGCCGCTGATGAACTGGGGCGCGTTCCGTCGGCGCTGAGTTACACCATGCAGAAGCTGGAAGAGGAGCTGGACGTGGTGCTGTTTGACCGCTCCGGTCATCGAACAAAATTCACCAACGTGGGCCGAATGCTGCTGGAGCGCGGTCGCGTGTTGCTGGAAGCGGCGGATAAGTTAACGACCGATGCCGAAGCGCTGGCGCGCGGTTGGGAAACCCATCTGACGTTAGTGACCGAAGCGCTGGTGCCTACTGAAGCGCTGTTCCCGCTGGTTGACCGTCTGGCTGATAAAGCGAACACGCAGCTGTCGATCATTACCGAAGTGCTGGCAGGCGCGTGGGAGCGCCTGGAGACGGGCAGGGCGGATATCGTTATTGCGCCGGATATGCACTTCCGCTCGTCGTCGGAAATCAACTCGCGCAAGCTCTACAGCGTGATGAACGTTTACGTTGCCGCACCCAATCACCCGATTCACCAGGAGCCAGAGCCGCTCTCTGAGGTGACGCGCGTGAAGTATCGCGGCGTGGCGGTCGCTGATACCGCGCGTGAACGTCCGGTGCTGACGGTGCAGTTGCTGGATAAACAGCCTCGTCTGACGGTCACTTCACTGGAAGACAAACGACAGGCGCTGCTGGCCGGGCTTGGCGTGGCAACCATGCCGTATCCGTTTGTGGAAAAAGATATTGCGGAAGGGCGTCTGCGCGTTGTGAGCCCGGAGTACACCAGCGAAGTGGACATTATTATGGCCTGGCGTCGCGACAGCATGGGCGAAGCCAAATCGTGGTGCCTGCGCGAAATACCCAAACTCTTTGCGCACCACAACAAATAAGCGTGTAGGCCCGGTAAGCGTAAGCGCCACCGGGCAATAAATTACGCAGCGATCTTAGGATCCGGACCAAAGCGGTTTTCGCCCGGCGTACCGGACTGGCAGTTGAAGATCAAAATCACAATCCATCCCACGATCGGGATCAGCAGCAGCAACAGCCACCACGCCGAACGATCGGTATCGTGGAGGCGTCGAAACTGCACGGCCCAGGAAGGCAACAGAATAAATAAGCCGTAAATTGAGGTGAGAACGCCTTCCCCGCTCGCCCACTCCCAGCCCAGAATTTTATCCACGATGCTTAGCACCAGCGCGAAGATGAAGTTCACCAGAATGAACATCCAGTACTCTTTGCGGCGGGCGCGGCCACCAAATCCAATATAGTTGCGCAGTACGTTTAAATACCAGTCCATTTTTCCTTGCCTCAATAATCGGTCAATCACTTGTTTTTTAAGCGATCGAGATAAGGATAGATGGAGATTGTGAATTAAAAAAGGGCATCTGGTGATGCCCTTGATATTTATCCAAAACGCACGTCGCGACCGTGCGGCTCATCCAGATCCTGCCACGGGCCGATGGAGATAATGCCCGTCGGATTAATGGTCTTGTGGCTGCGGAAATAGTGGGTGCGGATATGGTCGAAGTCGACCGTTTCGGCAATGCCCGGCATCTGGTAGATGTCGCGCAGGAAACCATACAGGTTCAGATAGTCACTGATACGATGCTTGTCGCACTTAAAGTGAGTGACATAGACCGGATCAAAGCGCACCAGCGTGGTCCACAGACGAATATCGGCTTCCGTCAGGCGGTCGCCTGTCAGATAGCGATGCTGGCCGAGGATCTGCTCCAGACGCTCCAGCGATTCAAACACTTTCCCGACCGCGTCGTCATAGGCTTCCTGGCTGGTCGCAAACCCGGCTTTATAGACACCGTTGTTGACGTTGTCGTAGATCCAGCTGTTCAGCTCGTCAATTTTATCGCGCAGCTCAACCGGGTAGTAGTCCCCGGCGCGGGCGCCGTGTGCATCAAACGCGGTATTAAACATGCGGATGATTTCCGCAGATTCGTTGCTGACAATCGTCTGGTTTTTCTTGTCCCACAGTACCGGGACAGTAACGCGTCCGGTGTAGTGCGGATCGGCGCGCAAATAAAGCTGGTAGAGGAAATCGTGGTGGTAAAGATCGTCGCCGGTCGCGGCGGGGAAATCACTGTCAAACGTCCAGCCGTTTTCCAGCATCAGCGGGTTGACCACCGAAACCGGAATGAGGGATTCAAGGCCTTTAAGTTTGCGCACAATCAGCGTGCGGTGTGCCCACGGGCAGGCCAGAGAAACATAAAGATGATAACGATCTTTCTCGGCCGCGAAGCCGCCTTCACCGCTCGGGCCAGGTGCGCCATCGGCGGTCAGCCAGTTACGGAAGGCCGAAACAGAGCGCTTAAAGCGTCCTCCGGTGGATTTTGTGTCATACCAGACATCCTGCCAGACGCCGTCTACGAGTTGTCCCATTTTTTCTCCTCCGTCAGATAGCAAAAGCGAGGAGATGTCTCCTCGCTTTGTGTTTATTCAGTATAGCGTGCTTACCACTTCTTATTCAGAAGGCGGTCGATGCTGTATGCGCCCGGGCCAGTGACTGCCAGCAGCAGGAAGCCACCCGCGATGGTCAGGTTTTTCATGAACATCAGAGAGTTCACGCCTTCCGCAAAGTTGCTGTGGAAGATGAACGCTGTCAGCACGGTGAAGCCCGCGGTAAACAGCGCGGTGGTACGGGTCAGGAAACCGAACAGAACCGCCAGGCCGCCGCCGAACTCAAGCAGAATGGTCAGAGGCAGCAGGAACCCCGGCACGCCCATGGCTTCCATGTACTGCTGGGTACCCGCATAACCGGTGATTTTTCCCCAACCCGCTACGATAAACAGGATTGGCATCAGAATACGCGCTACCAGTACACCAACATCTTCTAATTTTTTCATTTTACTCTCCAGGAAACCACATCAGCGGCTGAACTTTATTTGTGTGCAATTCCGGGTAGATACCGCGGATATGCTGTCGATGGAGAGGATAATAAACGGGGCGGGTGACAATTGTTAGCAAGGAAAACTGTCAATCTTCTTCAAAGATATTGAGTAAAAACAGGTGCGCGCTGGTGCCCTCACCCCAACTCTCTCCCACGGGGAGAGGGCGCAAAAACAAAAAACGGTAACCTGAGTTACCGTTTTGCTTTTACCTCGAAGCCGCCACCCGGCGAGAAGGCTACCTCAACTGCTGCTGACGCAACGTCGCTTTCACCAAACGCCAGGCGCTCCAGGCACCAAAACCGCGGCGTGCCCAGCGGATGAGCATATTTGGATGACGAACCGTCCAGATAGCCATGACGCTACTGCCGACCAGCGCCCATGAACGCAGGCTCAGAAAGGTATTCCAGCCACGGTCAAACCGCCGCGTCGCGTCAATCCAGTCGCGACGGCTGGCAGAAAGATCCAGCCGTTGCTGCTGGATCTGACTCAACAGGTAGGCTTTGCGCTTCTGACGTTCGGCTTTATCGCTCACGGCTTGTCATCCTCCAGCAGGGCGCGATCGTTAGCCAGCTCCTGACGCGTATGGCGCAGGAAAGTCGACTTGCGTGCTTTGCGCAGCGTCCAGATACCGCCAATCAACGCGGCGACCAGCAAAACGACGGTGGTGGCAATCATCGCGTTGAGTCGATACTGCGGATCAATGGCCCAGATGATTAACACCATCAGGCTCATCAGACCAAATGCGGCGAAGAGCATGGTCAGGCCGAGCATCAGCAGCATCTGGAAGAGATTTGCTTTCTCCTCTTCCAGCTCGACCACTGCCAGCCGGACGCGCGTTTCGGCAATCCCGACCAGCGTGGTTAAAATACGCTGGCCGATGCCGAGGACGTTGTTAGCAGGCCCTTGTGCGTGACGAGGATCTTCCATATCAACGACGCGTCAGAAGAACACCCAGTACCACACCGACGGCGGCACCAATACCTACCCCCGTCCATGGATTATCGCGCACATATTCGTCCGCGCGAGCCGCCGCTTCACGGGTCTGTTTTGCCAGTGCATCACCGGTTTCACCCAGGCGGTAGCGGCTCTCTTTCAGCGCCTGCTCCGCTTTGCTACGCAGCTTGCTCACTTCTTCTTTCGACTTGTCGGCGGAAGAGTTCAACACCTCTTCAAGGGTATCGGCCAGGGATTTCAGTTCAGCGCGCAGATGTTCAGACGTCGTATCTTTTGACATGATTCTCTCCTGTTGAGATTTCCGTTAACTCAATAATCGCGAGCTTCCAGCGCTTTCAGGTCGTCCTGCGCTTCTTTCAACTTCTTCTCGCGCTTAGCAATTTTTTCCGCATCCCCTTTCTCTTTCGCTTCCTGCAGGTCTTGACGGCGCTCGGCTATCTCGTCCTTCTGTTCAGCGATTTTTTTCTGATGATCGGCACGTAGCTTGCTGTCTGTACAGTTTGCTTTCACTTCGCTCAGCGCTTTTTTAAGACCATCAACACGGTGCTGATTGTTATGCTTTTCGGCATAACCGATCTCACGCTGAATATCCTGTTCTTTCTCCTGACAGAGAGAGTTGGCGAAGGTCGCTGTGCTTAAAGAAAAAAGGGCCAGAGCCAGAGTCATGCGGAATTTCATTATCGAAACCTTCCATTGTGTTGCGGCGTAAGCCGCTTTCCAGAATGATGCGGAGTACATTCGAGGGGTGCTCCGCGTACTTAAGCATAGTAAGTAAACGGGGGATTCACCAAAGTGAGTGAAAAGATTCGGAATCCTGGTAATTATCCAAACCGATGCGACGTATCGCGAATCAATGACAGCCACGCCGCTGGCTGGTTGTCATCTTCCTGCTGGGCAATGATATACCCACGCGGCAGCGTACGGTCAAGAACCGCTTTCGCCGCAGCGCTCTGCGTGCGGGAGTCAAACTTGATCAGTAGCACATCGTCTTTCGGCGTAATGCTTTTAAAGCGGATCCCGTTCGCGTCCAGATGATGCCAGACAGAGAAACCGTCGGGCACGCTGGCGCCCTGATTAACCGGACGAATGGCCAGCGTAGATTCCTCATGTGAAAGCGCGCTCCAGGCCAGCAGAAGGGCGCAGAGGAACATCAGTACAATGAATGCACAGGCAGAACGGCGCAGGGCGAGGGGAGAGATAACCATCGTTAACCTCGCGCTCCGTACTTTTTCTTCCACAGAACAACCAGCGAGCCAATCAGGCCGAAGACCAGCAGAACCACTGGAAGCAGCATCAGACAGGACATCAGCTGATCTTCATATTTCATGAAGACCGGCGTTTTACCCAGCGCATAGCCCAGCGTCGTCAGGATCAGCACCCACAGCAGGCCGCTCATCCAGTTAAAGAACTGGAAGCGCGTGCTGCTCAACCCGGACAGCCCGGCAATGGTGGGCAGCAGGGTGCGCACAAAGGCAATAAAGCGGCCCATCAGCAGTGCGGAAAGCCCGTGCTTATGGAAAAGGTGATGCGCCCGCTGGTGGTAATGCGCCGGCAGATGAGAAAGCCAGTTCTGTACGATCCGGGTATTGCCCAGCCATCTTCCCTGGATATAACTCACCCAGCAGCCGAGGCTGGCCGCGATGGTCAGTAATAAAACGGTTTGCGGGAATGCCATTGCCCCTTTGGCACACAGCACACCGACAAGCACCAGCAAACTGTCACCCGGTAAGAAGGCCGCAGGCAGCAAACCATTCTCCAGGAACAGGATCATAAATAAGACAAAATAGAGCATGCCAATCATGGAAGGGTTGGCCAGCGTTTCAAAATCCTGCGCCCAGAGGGCTTGCAGTAGTTGAGTCAAAAGTTCCATTCAGTGTTCCTGGAAATCGGTTAACGTCACGCCTGTTAGCCGGGACAAACAGTACGGCGACATTGTTGTGATTTCATTATGGTCGCTCGCGGACACATTGCGGTGTGGCCAACACTGTTCCCTGTTAATTGGCTGGTTAGCAAGCACTAACTTACAAAATAACGAAGTGAATCCAATTGTAACAAAGCCCAACGTTCTGCGTCACAGAATTTGCAGGGTGAGGTGATTTTGGCGTAAGCCCTGGAAGTGAGCGAGGGGATTTACAAAGGCTGACACTATATATGTTTTGCTTACCCACTTGAGCCGGAAGGCGCAGCGAAGCGCCTGCCAGCAGAAAGGTCATCTATTTTGCGGCACTGGGTGCCGTATCAAGATGAACCACTGGATTATCAGCAAAAAGATAGCGGTCCGCGTTAAATTCGAAGTCGTCGCTGGTTTCATTGAACAGCATCTGCTTGGTGTTTTCCAGATGTTGCCACATCGCCAGTTTTGCCGCGTGAGGATCTTTACGAATCAGCGCTTTAAGGATTTGATCATGATCGTCACACCAGTTGTCGACGGTGCGGGAATCGATATGATCGTGCAGTTTTTTCCAGTAAGGGTTGTGAACGCGCTGAGTCCACATTTTCTCAACGATTGCCGCCAGCGCCGTATTCTGGGTTGCCAGCGCAACCTGGACGTGAAACTGCAGATCCCACTCAGAATCCCGGAAACATTTTTCTTTGCGGGCGTTCTCCTGGATTTCCATCAACTTCATGATGTCCTGCTTGGTCACCTGCGTCGCGGCAAATTCGGCAATATTGCTTTCGATTAACTGGCGAGCCTGGAGCAGCTCAAACGGACCATAGCTGGCGAATTCCAGACTTTCATCCGTTACCGGAGAGTGTTTAGGCTGATTGGAAATCACATGAATACCGGAGCCTTTGCGGACCTCAACATAGCCTTCCACTTCCAGCATGATAATGGCTTCACGCACGACGGTACGGCTCACGCTTTTTTCATCGGCAATGAAACGCTCGGCGGGAAGTTTATCACCGACAAGATAGACGCCTTGCTCGATGCGATCTTTCAGCTCCGCAGCAAGTTGTTGATATAAACGACGTGGTTCGGTGATGTCCATATGCGCTCCAGGCAGGGTACGGCAGATGATTTGTTATACCACTTCTGCGTGCCACTCTCCAGATTTTGACATGAAAAAAGCCGCCACCCGGCACAGCGATGCTAACTCTGCGTGGCCGGTTTCCCGAGCGTCTCTTTCTGCAGCTCCTCGGCGGATTTGTTTTTCAGTACCGTCCAGATCACTACCGCACCCATCAGGTCGAAGACGGCCAGCACGGCGAACAGCGGGCTAAAGCCGATGGTGTCTGCCAGGGCACCCACTACCAGCGCAAACAGCGTACTTGCAGTCCATGCCGCCATCCCGGTCAGGCCGTTAGCGGTGGCGACTTCATTACGGCCGAAGACGTCAGACGAGAGCGTAATCAGCGCGCCGGAAAGTGACTGGTGAGCAAAACCGCCAACGCACAGCAGCGCGATAGCCACGTAAGGGCTGGTGAACAGGCCAATCATCCCCGGTCCAATCATCAGCAGCGCGCCCATGGTCACGACCATTTTACGGGAGACAATCAGGTTCACACCAAACCAGCGCTGGAACAGCGGGGGCAGGTAGCCACCCACGATACAGCCCAGATCGGCGAACAGCATCGGCATCCAGACGAACATCGCGATCTCTTTCAGGTTAAAGCCATAGACTTTAAACATGAACAGCGGGATCCACGCGTTGAACGTCCCCCAGGCAGGCTCAGCGAGGAAGCGCGGCAGGGCAATACCCCAGAACTGACGGGTGCCCAGGATCTGCCAGACGGACAGTTTCTTGCCGTTGTTGACCTGATGCTGCGCTTCCTGACCGCCAATAATGTATTCGCGTTCTTCTTCGGAGAGTTTTTTCTGGTCGCGCGGATGCTTGTAGAAAATCAGCCACGCCATTGCCCATGCGAAGCTCAGCACGCCTGAGATAATGAACGCCAGCTGCCAGCTGTGCATCACGATAGCCCACACCACCAGCGGCGGTGCAATCATCGCGCCAATCGACGACCCCACGTTGAAGTATCCGACAGCAATGGAACGCTCTTTCGCCGGGAACCATTCGGAGCTGGCTTTCAGCCCTGCCGGGATCATTGCCGCTTCGGCGGCACCTACTGCACCACGCGCCAGCGCGAGCCCGCCCCAGCTGCCTGCCAGCGCCGTTGCGCCACAGAAAATGGCCCAGGTGACGGCGAAGAAGGCATAGCCGATTTTGGTGCCTAAAATATCCAGAACATAGCCAGCAACCGGCTGCATAATGGTATAAGCCGCGGAGTAGGCCGCAATGATGTAGGAATATTGCTGGGTTGAAATGTGCAGCTCTTCCATTAGCGTAGGCGCCGCCGCCGCTATGGTGTTACGCGTCAGGTAGCCCAGCACGGTGCCCAGCGTCACCAGTGCGATCATATACCAACGTAACCCTTTAATTTTACGCATCTAAAACCTCATCGTTATGTTATTTCCGTGCCAGAGCACGGCAACCTCTCAACCGTTTCCGGGAGCAGCTGTGTAACGGGAGGGGCGTAGCCGGAAGGTGTTTCCGGAACGGCCCGAACTTTGCCATCAGTAAGCGTCTTTCAGTCGGTATCCGTACCGTTAAATCCGATGTTTCACACCGGCAATGCATTCCGTCGGCTTATGGTTTGCGACGGCGAAAAGATAACTTGTCATACAACTTTAAAAGGTGAGTGACATCACAAATGTATGATTATTTGTGTGGGCATTCTGCTTTGCGGATGAAGGCAGTACTGGCGCGGGGTTGAGAAGAGTTTACGTCATTCATGGGGATTTATTTGTTGGCATTTATTGATCTTACTCACGAAAAAAACGTCTGCTGATGGAAATTGGTGTGATAACTTTGCAGCATATGAACATACGCTTTCTGACGCTCCCGTAATGAGGATGACGATAATGACGCCGTTTATGACCGACGATTTTCTGCTAGATACCGAATTTGCTCGCCGTCTATACCATGACTATGCCAAAGACCAGCCGATTTTCGACTACCACTGCCACTTGCCGCCGCAGCAGGTTGCCGAAAATTACCGTTTCAAAAACCTGTATGACATCTGGCTGAAGGGTGACCACTATAAATGGCGTGCGATGCGCACCAACGGTGTGGCTGAGCGCCTGTGTACCGGCGACGCCAGCGACCGCGAGAAGTTTGACGCCTGGGCCGCGACCGTTCCACATACGATCGGCAACCCGCTCTTTCACTGGACCCATCTGGAACTGCGCCGTCCGTTTGGCATCACCGGAAAACTGCTTTCACCTGCCACTGCGGATGAAATCTGGGACCAGTGCAACGAACTGCTGGCGCAGGATAACTTCTCCGCACGCGGTATCATGAAGCAGATGAACGTGAAGATGGTGGGTACCACCGACGATCCCATTGACTCCCTGGAACATCACGCTGTCGTGGCGAAAGATACCTCTTTCGATATTAAAGTGTTGCCAAGCTGGCGCCCGGACAAAGCTTTCAACATCGAACAGGCCACCTTCAACGATTACATGGCGAAGCTGGCCGAGGTGTCCGATACCGATATCCGCCGTTTCGCCGATCTGCAAACCGCGCTGACCAAACGTCTGGATCACTTTGCGGCACATGGCTGTAAAGTCTCTGACCATGCGCTGGACGTGGTGCTGTTTGCGGACGCCAGCGAAGCCGAGCTGGACAGCATTCTGGCGCGTCGTCTCTCGGGTGAAACGCTTAACGAGCACGACGTGGCGCAGTTTAAAACGGCGGTGCTGGTGTTCCTCGGTGCGGAATACGCCCGTCGCGGCTGGGTACAGCAGTACCACATCGGCGCGCTGCGCAACAACAACCAGCGTCAGTTCAAACTGCTCGGTGCTGACGTGGGCTTCGACTCCATCAACGATCGCCCGCTGGCGGAAGAGTTATCTAAACTGCTGAGCAAACAGAACGAACAAAACCTGCTGCCCAAAACCATCCTGTACTGCCTGAACCCGCGCGATAACGAAGTGCTGGGCACCATGATTGGCAACTTCCAGGGCGAAGGGATGCCGGGCAAGATGCAGTTCGGTTCCGGCTGGTGGTTTAACGACCAGAAAGATGGCATGGAGCGTCAGATGACGCAGCTGGCACAACTTGGCCTGCTGAGCCGCTTTGTCGGCATGCTGACTGACAGCCGCAGCTTCCTGTCCTATACGCGCCATGAATATTTCCGCCGCATTTTGTGCCAGATGATTGGCCGTTGGGTTCACGCAGGCGAAGCGCCAGCCGATATCCAGCTGCTGGGCGACATGGTGAAAAACATCTGCTTTAACAATGCGCGTGACTACTTCGCCATTGAACTGAACTAAGGCCGTCTGAGGTTGATATGCAATACATCAAAATCCATTCGCTGGATAACGTTGCCGTCGCGCTGGCAGATTTAACCGAAGGGACGGAAGTGACCTTCAACAACCAGTCGGTGACGTTACGCCAGGCCGTTGGGCGTGGACACAAGTTTGCCCTGATCCCCATTGCGAAAGGGGAGAACGTGGTGAAGTACGGCTTGCCCATCGGTCATGCACTGGGGGATATTGCGCCGGGTGAATATATTCATTCCCACAACACCTGCACAAATCTGAGCGATCTTGACGAGTACAGCTATCAACCTGATTTTCAGTCGGAAGAAGAGCAGGCGGCGGATCGGGACGTGCAGATCTACCGTCGTGCGAACGGTGAGGTGGGGATCCGCAACGAGCTGTGGATCCTTCCAACCGTCGGCTGCGTGAACGGCATTGCACGCCAGATCCAGACGCGTTTTCAGAAAGAAACTCACGATGCTGAAGGTACCGACGGCGTACATCTCTTCAGCCATACCTACGGCTGTTCGCAGCTCGGCGACGACCATATCAACACCCGCACCATGCTGCAAAACATGGTGCGCCACCCTAACGCGGGAGCGGTGCTGGTGATTGGCCTCGGCTGTGAAAACAACCAGGTCGATGCCTTCCGCGACACGCTGGGCGAATTTGACCCGGCGCGCGTTCATTTTATGGTATGTCAGCACCAGGATGACGAAGTGGAGGCGGGCGTGGAACATCTGCACCAGCTGTACGAGGTGATGCGTCACGATAAACGCCAGCCGGGCAAGCTAAGCGAGCTGAAGTTTGGTCTGGAGTGCGGCGGGTCCGATGGCCTGTCCGGCATCACGGCGAACCCGATGCTGGGCCGCTTCTCGGATTACGTGATCGCTAACGGCGGCACAACGGTGCTGACCGAGGTGCCGGAAATGTTCGGCGCAGAGCGCATTCTGATGAGCCACTGCCGCGACGAAGAGACGTTTGAGAAGACCGTCACCATGGTGAACGACTTCAAACAGTACTTCATCGCCCATAATCAGCCGATTTATGAGAACCCGTCGCCGGGTAACAAAGCGGGCGGGATCACGACGCTTGAAGAGAAATCCCTCGGTTGTACCCAGAAAGCGGGGGCAAGCCAGGTCGTGGACGTCCTGCGTTACGGCGAGCGCCTGAATACCCACGGTCTGAACCTGCTGAGCGCACCGGGTAACGATGCGGTCGCCACCAGCGCGCTGGCGGGGGCTGGCTGCCACATGGTGCTGTTCAGTACCGGTCGCGGCACGCCGTACGGTGGCTTTGTGCCGACGGTCAAAATCGCGACCAACAGCGAGCTGGCGGCGAAGAAAAAGCACTGGATTGATTTCGACGCAGGCCAGCTGATTCACGGCAAAGCGATGCCGCAGCTGCTGACGGAGTTCGTGGACGCCATCGTGGCGTTTGCCAGCGGCAGACAGACCTGCAATGAGAAGAACGATTTTCGCGAGCTGGCGATCTTTAAGAGTGGTGTGACGCTTTAGGTTGAGTGCGGGCTGGTGCCCTCACCCCGGCCCTCTCCCACGGGGAGAGGGTGAAAACATTAAAAGCGGCAACCAGAGGTTGCCGCTTTGCTGTTAACCTCGCAGAGCGTTCTTCGCTAAACGCGCGTCTTCCGCCTGACAGGCCGCTGCGGTGAACAGCACATCGGTTGAGGAGTTCAGCGCCGTTTCGCAGGAGTCCTGCAATACGCCGATGATAAAGCCGACGGCCACAACCTGCATGGCGATCTCGTTCGGGATACCGAACATGTTACATGCCAGTGGGATCAGCAGCAGCGAGCCACCCGCCACGCCGGACGCGCCACAGGCACACAGAGAAGCCACCACGCTCAGCAGCAGCGCCGTTGGTAGATCGACCGGAACACCTAAGGTATGTACCGCTGCCAGGGTCAGCACGGTGATGGTGATTGCCGCGCCCGCCATGTTCACGGTCGCACCCAGCGGGATCGACACGGAATAGGTATCGCGGTCCAGATTCAGCTTCTCCGCCAGCGCCATGTTAACCGGGATATTTGCCGCAGAGCTGCGGGTGAAGAAGGCATACACCCCGCTCTCACGCAGGCAGGTTAGCACCAGTGGATACGGGTTGCGGCGGATCTGCCAGAACACCAGCAGCGGGTTGATCACCAGCGCCACCAGCAGCATACAGCCGACCAGAACAACCAGCAGCTGCGCGTAGCCCCACAGCGCGTCGAAACCGGTGGTGGCCAGCGTGGAGGAGACCAGCCCGAAAATACCGATTGGCGCAAAACGAATCACCAGTTTCACCATAAAGGTGACGGCATTCGATAAATCGTTGACCAGATTTTTCGTGGTCTCGTTGCCGTGACGCAGCGCGAAGCCCAGACCAATCGCCCAGACCAGGATGCCGATGTAGTTCGCGTTCATCAGCGCCGTGATGGGGTTGGATACCATGCTCATCAGCAGACCGCGCAGCACTTCCACAATGCCGGACGGCGGTGTGATGTCACCGGCCGCGCTGGTCAGGTGCAGCGTAGACGGGAACAGGAAGCTAAATACCACGGCCGTTAAGGCAGCGGAGAAGGTTCCCAGAAGATACAGGAACAGAATAGGGCGAATGTTGGTTTTTTGTCCGTGCTGGTGGTTGGCAATGGAGGCCATGACCAGCATCAGAACCAGAACCGGTGCGACGGCCTTCAGGGCGCCAACAAAGAGGGTGCCGAGAAGCCCGGTGGCTTCTGCAGCGGGTTTTGACACCATTGCCAGCAGAATGCCCAGTACCAACCCGACGAGAATTTGTTTAACGAGGCTGCCCTGCGCCAGGCGCGCGAACAGACCGCTTGATTGTGTGCTCATACGTTATTCCTGAGTGAAATTGCGTTCCATCCTGTATGTGCTCTAAGTCACATTTATGTCCGGATGTAAGTATTTGTTTGCCTGGTTGAGTATCAGGGAAAGCAGGGCAAGGCGGAAGAGTAAAATGCTGGATTTTACGTGTTGCGTCATGTTTTTTAACTATTGGTTAACGGAAATGCCGGGTGGCGCTGAGCTTACCCGGCAAAACGCACTAAACCTGCTGCTTCTTATCGTGCTGGCGGTTAACCCAGGTATTGATAATCAGCGTCACGATCAGAATGCCGAACACCACGCCGAGCGAGATAGCGATCGGGATATGGTAGAAATCGACGATCAGCATCTTGATACCGATGAACACGAGGATCACCGACAGGCCATACTTCAGCATCGAGAAGCGCTCTGCGGCACCTGCCAGCAGGAAGTACATGGCGCGCAGGCCAAGGATCGCGAACAGGTTAGAGGTCAGGACGATGAACGGATCTGTCGTCACCGCAAAGATGGCCGGAATGCTGTCTACGGCGAAAATCACGTCGCTCAGCTCAACCAGAATCAGCACCAGCAGCAGCGGGGTGGCAAACAGCAGACCGTTCTTGCGCACGAAGAAGTGCTCGCTCTCGATCTTATCCGTCATGCGCAGGTGGCTGCGGATCCACTTCACCAGAGGGCGATCGCCAATCGCGGAGCCGTCTTCTTTCGCCAGCGCCATTTTGACACCGGTAAACAGCAGGAACGCGCCGAAGACGTACAGCAGCCATTCGAACTGGGTAATCAGCCAGCTACCGGCGAAGATCATGATCGTACGCAGGATAATCGCACCCAGCACGCCATAGACCAGCACACGGCGCTGCAGCGACGCAGGCACGGCAAAGTAACTGAACAGCATCAGCCAGACGAAGACGTTATCGACCGCGAGGGCTTTTTCAATCAGATAGCCGGTGAGGAAGGCGAGCGCCTGAGGATCGGCCACCGCACGGCCTTCGGTTGAGGCCAGGTACCACCAGAAGGCAGCACAGAAGAGCAGAGAGAGGGTGACCCACACCAGGGACCAGACGGCGGCCTGCTTTATGGACATGCCGTGCTCGCCGCGACGCCCCTGCAAAAAGAGGTCGATCGCCAGCATGATGAGCACGACAACCGCGAATCCGCCCCACAACATTGGAGTGCCGACAGAATGCATACTATTTTCCTTACACATAAAAAACAAAAACGGCTATGGTCAGAAGACGATAGCCGTTAGCTTTTTATGCATAGACCTCGCCTTCCGGCAAGGTCTCACTTACAACCACGAAGGTTGCCCGGCGACCGGATGCGATTTTGCACGCATCGTAATGACGATCCACCGGCGAAGAAGTTACTCCCCTTTGCAGGTAACAAAATATGTCAGACCATCGGTTTCGTCAATGGTCTGCGCCTTTTCATTACACAGCTTTACGCGATAGCTTCTGCGCCCACGCCGTCTGCCGGGAACACCACGCCGGTCTGACGGCGGATCTCCGTTTGCAGCTTCGCCGTGGTGCGGCTCACCGCGAGGCCCGGGTGATTCACTTCGTTGTCTTCCACCAGACGGGCGAAGACCTCTGCCTCATAGAGCATAGTGTTAATATGCTGAGGCTGCGTCAGCTCCTGCGCTTTACCGCCGCGCGGCACAAAGCTCACTTTCTGACACTCGGAGATCTTCTCAATCACCAGCGACCCGGCTTCGCCCTGAATTTCGCTCGGCAGCACAGAATCACTGACTTTAGAGTGCTGCAGCGTGACGCTGAAATCGCCGTAATCCAGCACCACGACACCGTGCGCATCCACACCGCTTTCCAGCAGGCTGGCCGTGGCCGTGACGCCGTGCGGCTCGCCCCACAGCGCGATTGCAGAGGCCAGGCAGTAAAAACCGATATCCATAATCGAGCCGTTAGAGAAGGCCGGGTTAAAGGTATTGGGGTTCTCGCCGTCCAGATAACGCTGATAGCGCGACGAGTACTGGCAATAGTTGATGAAGGCTTTACGCACTTTGCCTATTTTCGGCAGCGACTGCTGCAATAGCAGGAAATTCGGCAGGCTGGCCGTTTTGAACGCTTCGAACAGCACCACCTGGTTTTCGCGGGCAAGCGCGATGGCGGCTTCCACTTCCTGGATATTCGACGCCAGCGGCTTCTCGCAAATCACATGCTTTTTATGGCTGAGAAACAGCTTCGTTTGGGGGAAGTGCAGGGAATTCGGGCTGGCGATATACACCGCGTCTATGGCGTCGCTTTGCGCCATCTCGTCGAGAGAGGTGAAGAGATGCTCGACGAGGTAATCATTCGCAAAACTCTGCGCCTGCTCAAGGCTGCGGGAATAGACTGCGGTGAGTTTAAGTTTGCCGGTTTCGTGGGCGGCGTCGACGAACTGGCGCGTGATCCAGTTCGTTCCAATGACTGCGAAACGTATCATAAACGTTTACGTACTCCGTAGCGGGGAACCTTTAACCACTGTAGCACGTCACCATGACAATTCGCGTGCGTTACTGCGCATTACTCTTTAACGATAAATGCGTCAGCCACAGCCGGGTATCAAACTCCAGCTGGTGATACTGCGGCTCCATGTGGCAGCACAGGGAATAGAACGCTTTGTCGTGCTCTTTCTCTTTCAGGTGCGCCAGCTCATGGACCACGATCATCCGCAGAAAGGCTTCCGGTGCGTTACGGAAAACCGTCGCCACGCGGATCTCGGCTTTGGCTTTCAGCTTGCCGCCCTGCACGCGGGAGATAGCGGTGTGCAGGCCGAGCGCGTTTTTCAGAACGTGGATTTTGTTGTCGTACATCACCTTGTTGATCGGCGGCGCGCTCTTCAGATACCGGCTTTTTAGATCCTGCGTATACTGCCAGAGGGCTTTATCGGTCGTGAAATCGTGCGTACCGGGGTAGCGTTTTTCCAGCACCGCGCCCAGCTTCTGCTCGGCAATCAGGCTGCGAACCTGAGAAAGTAAATGCTCCGGGTAGCCCTGGAGATAAGTAAGTTGGTTCATCAACGCCCCAAATCGACAATAAAACGGGTATACTCACGCACCCTTTTCAGGGATACGCCAAATTTTACCATTCAGGAGGGCCGATGAGCCACTTAGACAACGGTTTCCGTTCACTCAACCTTAAACGTTTCCCGGAAACGGACGACGTTAACCCGCTTCAGGCGTGGGAAGCGGCGGATGAGTATCTGCTGCAGCAGTTGGATGATACCGAAATCCTCGGGCCGGTTCTGATCCTGAATGATGCATTCGGCGCGCTGGGCTGCGCCCTGGCGGAGCACAAACCTTACAGCATCGGCGATTCTTACTTAAGCGAGCTGGCGACGCGTGAAAACCTGCGCCATAACGAAATCGACGAATCCAGCGTGAAGTTCCTCGACAGCACCGCGGAGTACCCGCAGGCGCCGGGTGTAGTGCTGATCAAAGTGCCAAAAACCATGGCGCTGCTTGAGCAACAGCTGCGCGCGCTGCGAAAAGTCGTCACGCCAGAAACCCGTATTATCGCGGGTGCCAAGGCACGCGATATCCACACGTCGACGCTGGAGCTGTTCGAGAAAGTCCTCGGTCCAACCACCACTACGCTTGCCTGGAAAAAAGCGCGTCTGATCAACTGTACGTTTAGCGCACCGGAGCTGGCCGACGCGCCAGAGACGCTGAGCTGGAAGCTGGAAGGCACCGACTGGACCATCCACAACCATGCGAACGTCTTCTCCCGTACCGGCCTGGATATCGGCGCACGCTTCTTTATGGAACATCTGCCGGAAAATCTGGAAGGGGAGATCGTCGACCTGGGCTGCGGGAACGGTGTGATTGGCCTGACGCTGCTGGCGAAAAACCCGGACGCCAGCGTGGTGTTTAGCGACGAATCGCCAATGGCGGTGGCCTCCAGCCGTCTGAACGTGGAAACTAACCTGCCAGAGGCGCTGGATCGCTGCGAGTTTATGATCAACAACGCGCTCTCCGGCGTGGAGCCGTTCCGCTTCAAAGCCGTGTTCTGTAACCCGCCGTTCCATCAGAAGCATGCCCTGACGGATAACGTCGCCTGGGAGATGTTCCACCACGCGCGCCGCTGTCTGAAAATCAACGGCGAGCTGTACATCGTGGCGAACCGCCACCTGGACTACTTCCACAAGCTGAAGAAAATTTTTGGCAACTGCGTCACCATCGCGACGAACAACAAGTTTGTGGTGCTGAAGGCGGTGAAGCTGGGGCGTCGTCGTTAAGGTTGTTTTGCCTGGCGGCGCTGCGCTTGCACAGGCCTACGGTTTTGTAGGCCCGGTAAGCGCAGCGCCACCGGGAAAGAAATCAAATCGCTAATGCCAGCTTCGTCCCCTGTGCAATCGCCCGCCGTGCGTTCAGCTCCATCGCCACATCGCACCCGCCAATCAAATGCACTGTTCTTCCGGCTTCTCGCAGCGGATCCGCCAGATCCCTTCTCGGCTCTTGCCCGGCACACAAAATCACATGATCCACGCGCAACAGTTGCGGTTCGCCGCCGATCGTAACGTGCAGACCCTCGTCGTCGATCTTTTCGTAGCTCACCGCCGGGATCATCTTCACCCCGCGTGAAAGCAGGGTTGCCCGATGGATCCAGCCCGTGGTTTTACCCAGTCCTTCGCCCGGCTTGCTGGCTTTACGCTGCAGCATCACAATCTGACGCGGGCTTTTCGGCAATTGCGGTCCTTCCGGACGCAGGCCGCCGGACTGGCTCAGGCTGGTGTCGATACCCCATTCCACGCAAAACTCGGCAATGTTCTGGCTGGTGGCCTCACCCGGCTGGCTTAAGTACATGGCGGTATCAAAGCCAATTCCGCCGCAGCCGATAATCGCTACGCTTTTCCCGACCGGCACTTTGTCACGCAATACGTCGAGATAGCTCAGCACTTTTGGATGATCGATACCTGCGATCGCAGGCGTTCGCGGTACGATCCCGCTTGCCAGGATCACCTCATCAAAACCGATCAGATCCGCCGCGCTGACAAACTGATTGAGCCGGAGCTCGACGCCCGTCAGGTCGATCATCCGGCGGTAGTAGCGCAGGGTCTCGTAGAACTCCTCTTTGCCGGGGATCTGTTTGGCGATATTAAACTGCCCGCCAATCTCGCCTGCAGCGTCAAAAAGCGTCACGCTGTGGCCGCGCGAGGCGGCATTCACTGCAAACGCCAGGCCCGCCGGGCCTGCGCCCACGACGGCCAGGCGTTTTATGCTGGCCGCCGGAACGACCGGCATTTTAGTTTCGTGGCAGGCTCTCGGGTTGACGAGGCAGGAGGTCACCTTGCCGACGAAGATCTGATCCAGGCAGGCCTGGTTACAGCCGATGCAGGTGTTGATCTCATCCGCGCGTCCGCTTTGCGCTTTGGACAGCAGCTCGGCATCCGCAAGGAACGGCCGCGCCATCGACACCATGTCGGCATCGCCGCGCGATATCACATCGTCCGCCACCTGCGGGTCGTTAATGCGGTTGGTGGTGACCAGCGGAACAGACACTTTGCCTTTCAGCTTACGCGTCACCCAACTGAATGCCGCGCGCGGCACCGGTGTGGCGATGGTCGGAATACGGGCTTCGTGCCAGCCAATCCCGGTGTTAATGAGGGTGGCACCAGCGGCTTCAATCGCCTGCGCCAGCTGCACGGTTTCGTCGAACGTCCCGCCGCCCTCCACCAGGTCGAGCATCGACAGGCGGAAGATGATAATAAAATCTGTTCCTGTTCGTTCGCGCACCGCACGCACAACTTCAACGGCAAAGCGCATGCGGCGGACATAGTCGCCGCCCCATTCGTCCTCGCGCTGGTTAGTGCGGGCGGCAAGGAATTCGTTAATCAGATAACCTTCTGAGCCCATAACTTCGACGCCGTCATAACCTGCTTCACGCGCCAGCGCCGCGCAGCGGGCGAAGTCGTCAATCAGCGCTATGATCTCGTCGTGGCTGAGGGCATGCGGTGTGAAGCGGTTAATCGGCGCCTGAATGGCCGACGGCGCGACCAGTTTCGGCTGATAGCTGTAGCGCCCGGTGTGCAGGATTTGCAGGGCGATTTTGCCGCCCTCTTTGTGAACCGCGTCGGTAACGATACGGTGATGTGCAAGCTGGCTCGCATCGTTCAACACCGCGCCACCTTCCATCGTCACGCCTGAAGACGCAGGTGCTACGCCACCGGTGACAATCAGCGCCACGCCATGCCGCGCGCGCTCGGCGTAGAAGGCCGCCAGACGCTCGGCACCGTCCGGACGCTCTTCCAGCCCAGTGTGCATCGAGCCCATTAACACGCGGTTTTTAAGGGTGGTGAACCCCAGATCCAGGGGGGCGAACAACGACGGGTAGCGGCTCATAGTCTCTTCCAGTGTAAAATTATTGTTATGTGGTCGGATGAGTTACTAATTTAGCCAGCGGCAGCGGAAAGGTAAAAGCGGGATCGAATGATTGTGATAGATCTCAAAGAACTTCCCCGGTGGCGCTGCGCTTACCGGGGCTACAAAACCCCAGGACGGATAAGCGCAGCGCCATCCGGCGTATTTTACGGCGCCGCTGCCCGTACCAATCCCGGGGCCTGCCACATCGATGTGGTCAGCCCGCTATCCACCAGCCCAAGCTGGTCGGCATACACCGCCTGCCATTTTTGCATCATGCCGTCATACAGCTCACGATGCTGGGGATTTGGCGTGAACTCACGGCTCCACTTCACCAGCCGCTCGCCCGTTGAGGCCATATCTGCAAATAATCCCGCGCCTGCGCCTGCCGCAATCGCGCAGCCGAGCGCTGTCGCCTCTTTCACTTCCGGCACGCGTACCGGCAGTCCGGTGACGTCGCTTAAGATCTGACTCCACAGGGCGCCTTTTGCTCCTCCGCCCGCAAAAACTAAACTTTGAAACGTCACGCCGGAGAAGCGCGAAATCTGCGCCAGGTTGCAGGCCGAAACGATTGCCGCATTCTCTTCCAGGGCACGGAACAGCGTCGCTTTGTTGCACTTTTCCGGGTCGATAGAGAGGTTAATAAACGACGGCGCGGCGTGGTACCACTGCTTGAAATGCATCGCGTCGGAGAAGATCGGCATCACCCCGTGGGAGCCTGCCGGCACGCGGCTCGCCATCTCTTCCAGCAGGGTATAGGTGTCCACTCCCATCCGCCCGGCAATCAGCTTTTCTTCTGCGCAAAAGGCGTCGCGGAACCAGCGCATGGTCAGCCCGGTGAAGAAGCTGATCGACTCCGCCTGGGCCATGCCGGGGATGACGTGCGGGTTCACGCGGATATTCATATCGGGATCGGTGCGCACCTGCGGCAGGTTCACCACCTGCTGCCAGAAGGTGCCGCCCAGCACCGCCGTTTGTCCGGCGCGGACCACTCCCAGCCCCAGGCAGCCCAGCTGTACATCGCCACCGCCCATTACCACCGGCGTGCCTTCGCGCAGGCCGCTTTGCTGCGCGGCTTCATGGGTAATGGCTCCCAGTACGCTGCCGGTCTCTTTCACCGGGGAGAGAATATCGGCGCGCAGCCCGGCCATGTCGAGCAGCGCCGGACGCCAGTCGCGGGAAAAGAGATCGAGCATGCCCGTGGTGCCCGCATTGGAGGGATCCACCGCCAGCTCGCCGGAAAGCTTCGCCGCCAGCCAGTCGCTGATCATGGTGATGGTCGCGGCCTTGCGGTAAATGTCGGGGCGATGGTGCGCCAGCCACAGAAGGCGCGGCATGGCGCTCAGGGCGAGAGTTTGCCCGGAGACGTCATACACTTCGGATTCAAAGCGGTTGTCGTGGATCTCTTTGAGCTCGGCCACCTCGCGGCTGGCGCGGGCGTCGACGTTGGCGCAGGCCCAGATGGCCTCGCCGTTGCGGTCGTACAGCACAATCCCTTCGCGCATGGAGCAGCAGGCAACGGACTGGATATCCGCCGCGGTCAGGTGCGCACGCTCCAGCGCCTGATGAATGCACTGGCAGGTCAGCCGCCAGTTGGTGTCGAGATCGAACTCCATCGATCCCGGTACGTTCTCCACGCTCAGGTGCTTCCACTCGGCCTGGCCGACGGCAATCTGGTTGCCCTGTAAATCGAAAATCACGGCGCGAACGCTGCCGGTCCCTGCATCTAACGCTAAAAGGTAACTCATGAGCTTGCCTCGTTGTTAGCGCAGGGCATCCCCGTTACGTCAGGGCCAGCACCGCGCGGGCTGTCGTCTCCTCCGTCACCAGGCCATTGATACGGCGACCCTTCAGTGCGGCATAAATCGCATCGGCTTTCTCTTCCCCGCCGGCCACGCCAACGATGGTGGGCAGTTGCGCCAGTTCATCGAGCGTGACGCCGAGTAATTCTTTATGGATCTCCAGCTCCTCAACGCATTCCCCCTCGGCATTAAGGAAATAACCGAGAATGTCGCCGACTGCGCCTTTGCGGGCGTACATCAGCTGTTCACCTTCGCTGATATAGCCGGAGCGCAGTATCGTGGCGTCACGGCGCTGGTTCACCGAACCAATGCCAACCACCGCCACGTCGGCGGCGGTGGCGGCGAGGATCACGTCCCGCACGCTGGTTTCACGTTTTAAGATCCCGGCAACGGAGGCGGATGACACGCGCAGCGGGGCGGGGATCATGCTGACGCTGCAGGCCGCGTCCAGCTGGCCGATACCGGTCATATACGGCCCGACGCCGCCGGAGAGCGTCACCAGGCGGATCTGCTGCGAGCTGATAAAGCCGCTCAGGTGCTGCAGGCTGCTCATGGTCGTTTCACCAAATCCCACCGCCAACAGCTGGCCGGGCTCCAGCACGCCCATTAGCGACTGCGCCGCGCCAATGCCCAGCCGCACGTTCATCGGCGGCGTATTCAGGGCGGGCATCACGCGCACCAGCTTCAGCCCAAAGCGCTGCTGTAGTTCGGTTTCCAGCGCCAGACAGCCCTCGTAACGGGAGTTGATCTGCACGCGGATCACCCCGGACTGGCGGCCTTTCTCCAGCAGACGGGAGATCTTCAAACGCGGCAGCCCGAGTCGCTCACCGATGTCGTTCTGGGTCAGCCCGTCGTGGTAATAGCACCAGGCCACGCGCGCCACCAGCTCCTCTTCCGCCAGCGCCAGCCCGGCAAACCGTCCTTCTTCCGCAGTGCGTTTATCGCTCATAATTGAACTCTTATAAAAATTTAGATCATATGTTCGTGATGACGCGAAGGGAAAATGTGAGCAACGCGACAAAACGGATCTTTAAGCGGGTTTCTGTTTTATCTGGATCTTAATCAATAAAACTGTGATCCCTGCACGGTTGTAAATATAGTTCACCGTCTACGCTTTTGAACATTATTAAATCTAAAAATCATTTGTTCAATAGCGGAGCGATGATGACACCACTTATTGAAGCGCGGGGGATCAGCAAGCAGTTCTCGGGCGTGCCGGTGTTAAAAGGCATTGATTTCACGCTGCTCGCGGGCCAGGTACACGCCCTGATGGGCGGGAACGGCGCGGGAAAATCGACGCTGATGAAGATCATCGCCGGAGTTGAAACGCCCGACAGCGGTGAACTTTCGGTTGCGGGGGAGTCTTTTGCACGGCTTACGCCAGCGCAGGCGCATAAGCTCGGCATTTATCTGGTACCGCAGGAGCCGCTGCTGTTCCCCAACCTGACGGTGCGGGAAAACATCCTCTTTCGCCTGCCCCGTGAACGGGATCTGGAACCGCGCCTGGCCGATAAGCTCCAGCAGCTGCAATGCCAGCTTAACCTTGATGCCACCGCCAGCACTCTGGAAGTGGCGGATCAGCAGATGGTAGAGATCCTCCGCGGACTAATGCGCAACGCCAGGATCCTGATCCTCGACGAACCCACCGCCTCGCTCACGCCCGGCGAAACCGAACGCCTGTTCCGCCAGATCCGCGCGTTGCAGGCGCTTGGCGTCGGGATTGTTTTTATCTCGCATAAGCTGCCGGAAATTCGCCTGCTTTCGAGCCACATCTCGGTGATGCGCGACGGTGCAGTGGTGCTGAGCGGTGAAACCGCGCAGTTTGACGATAACGCCCTGATTGCCGCCATGACGCCAGTGAGTCGGGAAAAATCTCTGAGCGAGACGCAAAAGCTGTGGCTGGCGTTGCCGGGCAACCGCCGCACCCAGCCGCAGGATTTCCCGGTGCTGCGTGTGGAGGATCTCACCGGGGAGGGGTTTATCGATCTGAGTCTTGAGATCTTCGCCGGTGAGATCGTCGGCCTGGCCGGGCTGGTGGGATCCGGGCGCACCGAGTTTGCCGAAACGCTTTACGGCCTGCGTCCGGTGCGCGGGGGGCGCGTCTGGCTGGAGAATCAGGAAATCACTGCCGAGCCGCCTGGTTCACGTCTGGAAAAAGGGCTGGTTTACCTGCCGGAAGACAGGCAGGTTTCCGGCCTGTTCCTCGACGCGCCGATCCGCTGGAACACCGTGGTGCTGAACGAGCCGTCTCTCTGGCAGCAGCGCAAGCGGGAGTCGGCGGTGGTAGAGCGCTATCACCGTGCACTCGGGATCAAGCTCAACCATGCGGATCAAACCGTGCGTACGCTCTCCGGCGGCAACCAGCAGAAGGTACTGCTGGCGCGCTGTCTGGAGGCCAATCCTTTACTCCTTATTGTCGATGAACCGACGCGTGGTGTGGACGTCTCCGCGCGCGCCGATATCTACCAGCTCATCAAAAGCGTGGCCGCGCAGAACGTTGCGGTACTGATGATCTCAAGCGATCTCGATGAGTTCCCGGGCCTTGCCGATCGCGTGCTTGTGATGCATCAGGGCGTACTCAGCGGCGAGCTGCCGCGCCATGCCGTTAGCCTCGACAGGATGATGGCGCTGGCGTTCGGAGGGCAATCATGAAGACCTTATTAAAGAACCGTGAGTTGAGCGCGTTTCTCGCCATTCTGGCACTGTTTGCCGTGCTGGTGGTGCTGAACCCGTCTTACTTCAGCCTGCAAACGCTGGGGATGATCTTCGCCAGCTCGCAGATCCTGATCCTGCTGGCCATCGGTGCCGCGCTGGTGATGCTGACACGCAATATCGACGTGTCCGTCGGCTCCATCGTTGGGCTGTCGGCAATCGCCGTCGGCGTGGCACTCAATGGCGGCTACAGCCTGCCCGTTTCCATCCTCTTCGCACTGTCGATTGGCGCACTGGCCGGGGCATTCAACGGCGTGCTGGTGGTGGGGCTGCGCATCCCGGCGATTGTCGCCACCCTCGGCACGTTGGGGCTGTATCGCGGGGCGATGCTGCTCTGGACGGGCGGGAAGTGGATTGAGGGGTTGCCGCCGGGGCTGAAATCTCTCTCTGAACCGCTTGCCCTCGGCATGTCGCCACTCGGTATGGTGGTGTTAATTATCGCAGCCGCGGGCGCGTGGACGCTGTCTCGTACCGCGTTCGGCCGTGATTTCTACGCGGCGGGGGATAACCTCGCCGCCGCGCGTCAGCTGGGCGTAGCGGTGAACCGCACCCGCATGCTCGCCTTTACCCTGAACGGCATGCTGGCGGCCTGCGCAGGGATTGTCTTTGCCGCGCAAATTGGTTTTGTCCCCAACCAGACCGGCAGCGGGCTGGAGATGAAGGCCATCGCCGCCTGCGTGCTCGGGGGGATCTCTCTGCTGGGTGGCACCGGCACGCTGATCGGTGCCTTGCTTGGGGCTTTCTTCCTCACCCAAATCGACACCGTACTGGTGCTGTTCAGGCTGCCAGCCTGGTGGAATGACTTTATCGCCGGGCTGGTGCTGCTGGGCGTACTGGTGCTCGACGGGCGGCTGCGTCAGGCGCTGGCGCGCCATCAGCGGGCTCTGAAATACGGCCGCTTCCAGCCAGGTCACAGAGGGGGAAAGCACGTCACTCCCTTTCCCAAACGCAAAAAAGAGGTGGCGTAAATGAAGCTTAACTGGGAAAGCGCGCTGCTGGTTTTGCTGGTGCTGGAGATCCTGCTCTTTGGCGCCATTAACCCGCGCATGCTCGACATCAATATGCTGCTGTTCAGCACCAGCGACTTCATCTGTATCGGTATCGTGGCGCTGCCGCTCACGCTTGTCATTATCAGCGGCGGGATCGACATCTCGCTGGGTTCGACCATCGGCCTGTGCGCCATCGCGCTGGGGGTGATGATGCAGGCCGGGTGGCCGATGGCGGTGGCCATTCCGCTGACGCTGCTGCTCGGCCTGCTGTGCGGGCTGGTGAATGCGGCGCTGATCCACTACACCGGCATCAGTCCACTGGTGATTACCCTCGGCACGCTCTATCTCTACGGTGGCGGGGCGTTGCTGCTTTCCGGCATGGCGGGGGCGACAGGCTATGAGGGCATCGGCGGCTTCCCGGACAGCTTTACCGCGTTCGCGAATCTCACGGTCGTTGGCCTGCCGCTCCCGCTGGTGCTGTTCGCTGTGATTACCGTTTTCTTCTGGCTGATTACCCACCGCGGGCGCTTTGGCCGTCATCTGTTTTTGATTGGCCAGAACCCGCGTGCGGCGCGCTATGCGGCGCTGTCGGTTAACGGTATGCCCTACGCGCTGTACGGTCTGGTGGGCGTGGCCTCGGCCATTGCCGCACTGATCATGGTCTCCTATTTCGGTTCCGCGCGGTCAGATCTGGGGCGCGATTTGCTGATGCCTGCGCTCACCGCCGCCGTACTCGGCGGGGCGAATATCTACGGCGGGTCAGGTTCGGTTGTCGGTACGGCGCTGGCGGCGCTGCTGGTGGGGTACCTGCAACAGGGTTTACAGATGGTCGGCATCCCCAACCAGGTATCGAGCGCGCTTTCAGGAGCGCTGCTGGTTGTGGTGGTGATGGGTCGTTCGCTGAGTCTGCACCGCGAATGGGTGCGTTCTCTCTTTAGAAAACTTTCCGGAGCGTAAGATGAAAACAAAACTGATAGTCCTGGCAATGGCCCTCAGCTTCGCCTCGGCGCAGGCGGCGGATCGGATTGCCTTTATCCCGAAACTGGTGGGGGTTGGCTTCTTCACCAGCGGCGGCAACGGTGCGAAAGAGGCGGGGAAAGACCTCGGCGTGGACGTCACCTATGACGGTCCAACCGAGCAGAGCGTTTCCGGCCAGGTGCAGCTCATCAACAACTTCGTTAACCAGGGCTACAACGCGATTATCGTCTCTGCCGTGTCGCCGGACGGCCTCTGCCCGGCCTTAAAACGCGCGATGCAGCGCGGCGTCAAAGTGCTGACCTGGGATTCCGACACCAAACCGGAGTGCCGCAGCATATATATCAACCAGGGGACGCCGGAACAGCTCGGCGGCCTGCTGGTGGAGATGGCGGGCAAGCAGGTCACCAAACCGAATGCCAAAGTGGCGTTCTTCTACTCCAGCCCGACGGTCACCGACCAGAACCAGTGGGTGAAAGAGGCGAAGGCTAAAATCGAGAAAGATCATCCTCAGTGGCAGATCGTGACCACTCAGTTTGGCTATAACGATGCCACCAAATCCCTGCAAACCGCCGAAGGGATCTTAAAAGCGTATCCGGATCTGGATGCGATCATCGCCCCGGATGCCAACGCCCTGCCAGCCGCTGCGCAGGCAGCAGAAAACCTGAAGCGGGAAGGGGTGGCGATTGTCGGGTTCAGCACGCCAAACGTCATGCGTCCATACGTGGAGCGCGGCACGGTAAAAGCCTTCGGCCTGTGGGACGTGGTGCAACAGGGCAAAATTGCGGTCAATGTCGCCGATCGTTTACTGAAAAAAGGCGATCTTAACGTTGGCGACAGCGTGGACGTGAAAGAGATCGGTACGCTGAAGGTCGAACCGAACAGCGTGCAGGGCTACCAGTATGAGGCGAAAGGTAACGGCATCGTGCTGCTGCCGGAACGCGTGGTGTTCACTAAAGAGAACATCAACAAATACGATTTCTGACGGGGGAACAAATGGCTGATTTAGACGACATCAAAGACGGGAAGGATTTTGGCATCGGCACGCCACAGCAAAATGTGCCGTTTACCCTGAAGGGCTGTGGTTCGCTGGACTGGGGGATGCAGTCCAGGCTTTCGCGCATCTTCAACCCGCAAAGCAACCGCACGGTGATGCTGGCCTTTGACCACGGTTATTTCCAGGGGCCGACCACCGGCCTTGAGCGTATCGATCTCTCCATCGCGCCGCTGTTTGGCGAAACCGATGTGCTGATGTGTACCCGCGGTATCCTGCGGAGCACCGTGCCTGCGGCCACCAACAAACCGGTTGTGCTGCGCGCCTCCGGCGGTAACTCAATTCTGGGCGAATTGTCCAACGAGTGCGTGGCGGTGGCAATGGAAGATGCGCTCCGGCTGAACGTCTGTGCGGTCGCAGCACAGGTCTACATTGGCAGCGAGTTCGAGCATCAGTCGATCAACAACATCATCAAGCTTGTCGACGCCGGTGCCCGCTACGGCATGCCAACCCTCGCGGTGACAGGGGTGGGGAAAGAGATGGCGCGCGACGCGCGGTATTTCTCACTTGCCAGCCGCATTGCCGCCGAAATGGGGGCGCAGTTCGTCAAAACCTATTATGTGGATGAGGGCTTTGAAAAAGTCACCGCCAGCTGCCCGGTGCCGATCGTCATCGCCGGCGGCAAAAAGCTGCCGGAGCACGAGGCGCTGGAGATGTGCTGGCGCGCGATTGACCAGGGCGCATCCGGTGTGGACATGGGGCGCAATATCTTCCAGTCCAGCGCGCCGCTCGCCATGCTGAAGGCAGTGAAAAAAGTGGTTCACGAGAACATGAGCGCCCGTGAAGCGTTCCAGTTCTGGCAGGAAGAGAAACAGGGAGAAGCAAAATGAACGTGACGTTAGTGGAGATCAACATCAAACCCGAGCGGGTGGACGAGTTTCTGACGGTGTTTCGCGCCAACCATGAAGGGGCGATTAAGGAGCCGGGAAACCTGCGTTTTGACGTCCTGCAGGATCCGAGGGTGAAAACCCGGTTCTTTATCTACGAAGCCTATAAAGACGAAGCGGCGGTGCTGGCGCATAAGCAGACGCCGCACTATCTGGCGTGCGTGGATAAGCTTGAGGAACTGATGTCGGAGCCGCGCAAAAAACGCAGTTTTGTGGGGTTGTTGCCGGAGTAGAAAACGTAGTGAAGGCTTTGTATGCCGGGTAAGCGCTAGCGCCACCCGGCATTTTTCAGGCCAGCTTCAGATCCGCCAGGATCGCAGCAAGCGCATCGCGCGGCTCACCCTGAATCGCCTGCAGTGGGAAGGGGAGCGCCGGTGCCTCCACTTTTCCCATCATCTCGGCTGCCGCTGCCATCACCCGCACGCTGCCGTAACGGCGGAACAGCGCCCACAGTGGCTCCAGACGTTCTGATTCCATGCTGTCTTTCGAGTGCGCAATTGCCAGTGCCGCCTGAGGGAACAGCCCGCCGACGACGGAATACCAGACGTCAAACCCGGCCTGCAGGGCGGATGCTGCCCGCCAGTCGCCGCTTATCCCCAGCGTGACCGTCTTCGGAAGACGCGCCCGCACCTGCGACACATCCTCCGGCATGTGGCCCATTTTCACCGAGCCAATATTGGGCAGCGCCGCCACGGCAAACATCAGCTCGTCGCTAAACTCAAACCCGGTGGTGGCGGGATTATCATAAACGCACAGCGGGACGGAGAGCTGGCGAGTTACCGTCTCATACAGCGAATAGACCTCGTCCGTCGTCAAACGCTGGTACGACACCGGTGCCATCAGCACGCTGGATGCACCTGCCTTCTGCGCGTGCTCAGCCAGACGCAGAATGTCATCCAGTCTCAGTGCGCCAATACTGACCATGACCGGAATGTCATTGGCATGTTCCACCGCGCAGCGGGTAATATGCGTGCGCTCCTCAACCGTGAGGTAGGCATAGCTGCCCGTTGAACCCAGAATACCCAGCGAATCCACCCCCGCGTCGATCAGGGGGCGCAGCAGGTTGATAAAGGCCTGCTCGTCAAACTTCCCCTCTTTCAGGGGCGTTAACGGAAACGCACTTAACCCGTGAAACATCGTGTTGTCCTCTTACAGTTCCAGCAGTTGAACCTGAGCCGTTGCGCCTGGCATTAATCGTTGCAGATTGCTGACCAGCTCCTCGCCCGCTTCTTCGAGCGCACCTGACGGCATCGTTGGCAGACTTTCGAGAATAAACCACATGGTCTGCGCCTGGCTATCAAGACGGGTGCGTATCCCTTGTCGCCAGTTCCAGCGACGACAGGTGACGCCCATATCGTCGCGCCAGATGACCTCGCCAGCATCCGGGTATTCCACCACCGGCTGGCCCTCTTTCAGGGTGTCAAAGGGTTCATTGCCCTCGGCCAGCGTCAGGCGCGGCGCACCGGAATAGGTCGCGAGATTCTCGCCCCCTACCGGAATGGCGTAGCGAATACTGACCGCATTATAGATGTCCACTACCGGGTCGAGTGAAGGTAGCGAACCGTCTTTAAGCACCCGCTTTCGCAGTGCGGAGGCCGAGCAGGGGGTACGTTTTGGCTTCGCGCCAAAGTTTTTAAATACCTCATCCCAGGCAGCGAGATGCGCTTGTGCCCACGGTACATCATCATTCAACACCTGCTGGCAAGCCTGCGTCAGCGCGGCGGGGGCAACTTCTGGATGGGTAATCTGTGCGGCTTCAACCAGAATGCTCAGCGCCCGAAAGCCCGGGGCAATCCCGGCAAGACGCGGGTCTATTGACGGCGTAACGAGAGACATAAATAATCCTGTATCGACTGTTTTATACCATGGTAGTGACCAATGACTGATAAAGTCAATATAATGACTGAGCAGGGGGCCGATGTTGCCCAGGTAAGCCTGGCCGTGGCGAACCGCATCCGCAACTGGCGTAAAGATAAAAAATTGTCGCTGGATGAGCTATCCCGCCGCGCCAGCGTCAGCAAAGGCATGCTGGTGGAGATCGAAAAGGGGGCCGCCAATCCCAGTATCGCTATCCTGTGCAAACTGGCTGCCGCGCTGGGCGTTTCCGTGGCGGATATTGTTAACGTCTCCAGCGAACCGGTCGTGCATGTTATTGAAAAACAGGCCATCCCGGTTCTGTGGCAGGGCGCAAAGGGCGGTTCTGCCAGATTACTGGCGGGTACCGCTGGCCCGGACATGATTGAACTGTGGCAGTGGGAGATGCAGCCGGGGGAACACTTCTCTTCACCGGGGCACCCTGCAGGCACATGTGAACTGCTACACGTGAACGAGGGGGTATTGTCGCTGACGGTGGGCGAGACGGTGACGCAGGTTGAGGCTGGCGCGTCGGCGGTCGCCAAAACCGAAATGGCGCACGGCTATGGGAACGAAGGCGATACCGTGCTTCGCTTCACCATGACGGTGGCGGAGTTTCACCGGTAAAAAACAGCCCGGTGGCGCTAACGCTTACCGGGCTTGCTTAGGCCGGGTAAGCGTAGCGTCACCCGGCGCTTTTTACGCCTCTTCCACACTCACACGCAGTGCTGCCAGCGCTTTACGTGCCGCTTTCAGCACCTGCTCGCACTGCTCAATCGTCAGCGTCAGCGGCGGTTCAATACGGATGGTTTTCGAGTTGTTGAGCGTTCCGGCCACCAGTACCCGCTGGCGGAACATCTCGCTCGCGAAGCTATAGCCGATTTCATTGTCGACAAACTCAATCGCCATCAATAACCCTCTGCCGCGTGCATCCTGCATCAGATCCGGATATTCCCGGCCCAGCTGGCGGAAGCCATCCAGCAGCATGTCGCCTTTCTGCTCTGCTTGCGCAGGCAGGTTTTGTTCCAGCAGCACGTTGATGGTCGCCAGCGCCGCCGCACAGGCCAGCGGGTTACCGCCAAAGGTCGTGGTATGCAGGAACGGGTTGTCGAACAGCACCGAGAATACCTCCTCGGTGGCTACCGTAGCACCAATCGGCATCACGCCGCCGCCGAGCGCTTTCGCCAGACACAGAATGTCTGGCTGAACGTTCTCGTGCTCGCAGGCAAACATCTTGCCGGTGCGTCCCATCCCGGTCTGGACTTCGTCGAGGATCAGCAGGGCGCCAAACTCATCGCACAGCTGACGCACGGCAGGCAAATAGCCCTGCGGAGGCAGGATCACGCCGCCTTCGCCCTGAATCGGCTCCAGGATCACCGCCGCCACGTCATCGCCGGTTTTACGGCATTCACTCAGCGCGGTGCGCATGGCGTTAACGTCGCCGAACGGCACGTGGCGGAAGCCCGGCAGCAGCGGCATAAACGGCTTGCGGAAGGTGGATTTAGCGGTCGCCGACAGTGCGCCCAGGGATTTACCGTGGAACGCGCCGCTGGTGGCAATGAAGGTGAATTTCCCACGCGGCGACTGGTACGCTTTGGCGAGTTTAATCGCCGCTTCGACCGATTCCGTGCCGCTGTTACTAAAGAAGCTATATTTCAGTTTGCCGGGCGTTAAGGCCGCCAGCGTTTTCGCGAGCATGGCGCGAAGCGGGTCGAGCAGTTCCTGGCTATGGAGAGGTTGTTTCGCAAGTTGATTCTGTACGGCGGAAACCACAACTGGATTACGGTGCCCCACGTTGAAGATACCAAAACCACCAAGGCAATCGATAAACTCCTGTCCCTGGGTGTCGACAAGCGTGTTCAGACTTCCCGCTTGCCACTCTACGGCTCCGTAATCCCCGCCGGCGGTAACAGATTTGCGATACTCCAGAAATCCTGGATTGACGTGCTCTTTAAAGTAATCGATGACCTCTCGGTTAAGTTGTTTCATCTCCTCATGATCAAGCGTTTGCTTCTCTATGAGATTCAATGCGTGCGCGGTACAGGCAAGAGCCGAGGCGCTGGAAGGTAACCTGTTCAAAATATGCTCCCGGGGATCGCGTATCACATGATACTGGTTTAAGTATTGCAGGGATTACGCCACTTCAGAGGACTTAACGAAAATCGGGATAAACGCCAGGTTAAAATAATGTTGCACAATATTTAATCATGCCGATACAACCGAAACGGGATTTAGCGATAAGGCACAGCACGTGCAGGACGGGGCATAAAAGCGCAATTGCACGAAAGGAGTGCAATGCATGCCACTTAAGCGGGCGTTAACAGGTCATGCTTTGCAGGTAATTTCCAAGAGAAAGTATTTCAAATCAATGAATTATAAATTCTCACAAAAAGTGCGGTTTAAGTGAAATCTGCGATCTCCATCAAGTTTAACAACTAAAGATAAATTGGTTACCGCCGAAAAAACAATTACCCACAAATTTAACATTCAAATAACCTGCAAGGGATGCTCACAATGTCCTCTCCAACCTATGTCACCCAGAATGAATATCCTCTGGACGATGACACCACCTTAATGTCTACCACAGACATCCACAGCTACATTACCCACGCCAACGACACGTTCGTGCAGGTGAGCGGTTACCCGCTTGATGAGCTGACGGGTCAGCCGCACAATATGGTGCGCCACCCTGATATGCCAAAAGCCGCCTTTGCCGATATGTGGTACACCCTGCAACAGGGGGAACCGTGGAGCGGGATTGTCAAAAATCGGCGCAAAAACGGTGACCACTACTGGGTGCGCGCGAATGCGGTGCCAATGGTGCGTCACGGGAAGGTGACGGGCTATATGTCGATCCGCACCAAAGCCACGGCGGAAGAGATAGCCACCGTGGAGCCGCTCTACCGCGCGCTGAATGACGGCAGCTGTAAGAAACGTATTCATAAAGGACTGGTGGTGGGAAAGGGCTGGCTGGGTAAACTGCCGGCCATGCCGCTGCGCTGGCGGGTGCGTAGCGTAATGGCGGTGCTTTTTGCCGTCCTCGCCGCCACGCTGATCGCCACCTCCGCAGGGTGGATGCCGCTCGTTGCGGCTGCGGTGGTCATGCTGCTGGGGACGCTGCTGTTTGAGCAACAGATTGTGCGTCCGGTCGAAAACGTGGCGCGACAGGCCCTGAGGGTGGCTACCGGGGAGCGCAACAGCGTGCAGCATTTGAACCGCAGTGACGAGCTGGGGCTAACCCTGCGCGCGATAGGCCAGCTGGGGCTGATGTGCCGCTGGTTGATCAACGACGTCTCGAGCCAGGTGGTGAGCGTGCGTGACGGCAGCGACAGGCTGGCCCGGGGTAATGAAGATCTGAACGATCGTACGCGTCAGACGGTAGCGAATGTGCAGCAGACCGTCGCAACGATGAACCAGATGGCCGCGTCCGTGCAGAGCAACTCTGAAACTGCCGCCGAGGTGGATAAACTCTCCGTTGCCGCGAGCAGTGCGGCGACGAAGGGCGGCAATGCGATGCAGACCGTGGTCAAAACCATGGATGACATCGCCGACAGCACGCAGCGAATTGGCTCGATTACCTCCCTGATAAACGACATCGCTTTCCAGACCAATATCCTGGCGCTCAATGCGGCAGTTGAAGCGGCACGGGCGGGTGAGCAGGGGAAAGGGTTTGCCGTGGTCGCGGGCGAAGTCCGCCATCTCGCCAGCCGCAGCGCCAGTGCGGCTAACGATATTCGTAAACTCATCGATGCCAGCGCCAGCAAAGTGCAGTCCGGCTCCGAGCAGGTGCACGCCGCTGGCCGCACGATGGATGACATTGTCGAGCAGGTGAAAAACGTGACGCAGCTTATCGCTCAGATCAGTCACTCCACCTCCGAGCAGGCCACCGGGCTCTCAGAATTAACCCGTGCGGTGGCCGAGCTGGACAGCATCACGCAGAAAAATGCCGACCTGGTCGAGGAGAGCGCGCACATTTCTGCCATGGTGAAACACCGTGCCGGGCGTCTGAAGGATGCGGTAACCGTGCTCCATTGAGTCAGTAAAGTTCCGGAAAAGCCGTTTATTCCGTAAGGAATAAACGGCTTTTTTATGACTGCTTGTGACTATTAATGTGCTTTATTGTTAATATAATATTAAATAACTAAAAAAAGTGCCTCAGTTATTTATTCCTGCCTAAGTCAGTTTTCCATGATGCTGTTTTGCAAAACACGCTTCTGGTGGTCTGGTAACGATCGATGAGACGAAATTAATAGCCTCTGCCTATCCATTGTGATGGTTATGAAATAAAAAAACGATCAAAGTCATAAAGTTAGCGAATTCGTTACCGATAACAGCGATCGTCTGAGAAATAATCACATCGATGGAGTAAATATGTTCTTACATGACGTAAAGATCGGCACGAAATTATTTCTGGCGTTTGGGTTCTTTATTGTCCTGATGGCAATCAGCGCGAGCCTGTCTCTGCTGAGTCTGAACCGGGCAAATAATGGGATGCAATCCATTATTACCCTTGATTATCCGACCACGGTAAAAGCGAACCAGTTAATCGATAACTTCCAGGAATTTATTAGCACTCAACAGCTGATGCTGCTGGACGAGCAGGGGACTTACACGGGGCAATCTCAGCAGCACCTGAAAGAGATCAGCGAGCACATCACGGTGATCCTGGGCGAGCTGAACAACGCGTTGCAGGATGAAAAGTCTCAGCAGGTGCTGGCGGATATCCGTAGTGTGCGCCAGCAGTATCTGGACTCGCGCTATCGCATCCTGCAGGCGGTGCAGAACAACAATCGTGCGGGTGCCATTCAAGAGATGATGACCACCACCCTTGCCGTGCAGCAGGCTTATAAAGCGAAGGTGAAGGAGCTGATTGCCATTCAAAACAGCGAGATGCAGAGTGCAGGCGTGCAGGTAGAAGGGGATTTCAGGTCTAACCGACTGCTGCTGATCCTCATCACCCTCTTTAGCGTCGCGGCAGGCAGCCTGATCGGCTGGTTTATCGTGCGCGCTATCACCCGTCCGCTCGGCGAGGCGGTGAATTTTGCGAAGGCCATTTCAGAGGGCGATCTGACGGGCAGCATCACGCCGCACGGCAAAGACGAAACGGGCTTACTGCTGCATGCGTTGATGGAGATGAAAAACCGTCTGCTGGACATTGTGCAGCAGGTGCAAACCGGCTCGGAGAATATCTCCAGCGCAGCCGCGCAGATCGTTGCGGGTAACCAGGATCTCGCCGCGCGCACGGAAGAGCAGGCAAGTTCCGTTGAACAGACAGCAGCCTCGATGGAGCAGATCACCGCGACGGTGAAAAACACCGCCTCGCACACTGGCGAAGCGACCAACCTCTCGGCAGATGCTGCCACGGTGGTCAAAAACAACGGTGAGATGATGAAGCAGGTGACCAGCAAAATGCGCCTGATTAACGAGACGTCGAACCGGATGTCCGACATTATCGACCTGATCGACGCCATTGCTTTCCAGACCAACATTCTGGCGCTGAACGCGGCCGTGGAAGCAGCGCGCGCCGGTGAGCACGGTCGTGGCTTTGCGGTGGTGGCCGGTGAGGTGCGCCAGCTTGCCCAGAAGAGCGCGTCGTCGGCCAGCGAAATCCGTGAGCTTATTGAGAGCTCCACCAGTCAGACCCAGGACGGCATGAACCTGGTGGAAAAAGCGAGCGCGCTGATCAACGGGATGGTGGGCAACGTGGAAGAGATGGACGTCATCCTGCGTGAGATCCGCCAGGCCAGCCATGAGCAGACGGAAGGGATCTCGCAGATTAACAGCGCGATTGGCCTGATTGATGCCACCACCCAGCAGAACTCCGCGCTGGTGGAGGAGTCCGTCGCCGCGGCGGCATCGCTTAACGAACAGGCGATGCACCTGAAAGAGCTGGTACGCGTCTTCCGCGTGAGCGAACACGCTCCGGCTTAATCCAGCTGGGAGATCTCGAGCGCCGCGCGGTCAATGACGCCGATAATCTGCTTAAGCTGCGCGTCGCTGAGCTCTCCCTGATTCACCTTCAGGTCTAACACCGCTTTAAAGTTATCCAGCGCCCGCTTCATCTGCGGGTTTTTGCGCAGCTGGAAGCCGACAGAACGCGCTTTGATGCGTGCCTGTATGTGCTCAAGCTGTTCCTGGTTCTCATCCAGCCACTGCTGGCCCGTCACGGTAATCGCAATTCGCTTTCTGCCGTTCTCTTCTTCCGTAATGGTGATAAAGGTCTGATCCTGCAGATAATCCAGCGTCGGGTAGATCACCCCAGGGCTCGGGGTGTAATTACCCTGGGTCAGGTTCTCAATCTCTTTGATCAGCTCATAGCCGTGGCTCGCATTGCGGGTCAGGATATCCAGAATCACCAGCCGCAGATCGCCGTGGCCGAAAAAGCGCGGTCGGCGTCCGCCGCCATCATGTTCGTGTCGCATAGTAATTCCTTCAATTTGATATATCTAAACTATATCTAAGATATATTCAGATGCAATCTAAAAGATCTTGCTTTTTTACTGATTAGTAATCATTATCATTTAAAAATTAATTTAGATATATCGTATTCATCAGAGAAGGGGCTAAAAATGGCATCTACCCGTTACCCACAGCGTGTTCGTAATGACCTGCGTTTTCGCGAGCTGACGGTGCTCCGCGTGGAACGCGTGAGCGCGGGTTTCCAGCGCGTTGTATTAGGTGGCGAGGCGCTGGAGGGGTTTAGCTCCCGCGGCTTCGACGACCACACCAAAGTCTTTTTCCCGGCACCGGGGGCGGTGTTTGTGCCGCCCGTGGTGACTGATGAAGGCATCGACTGGGGCGACGGCGTGCGTCCGCAGACGCGCGACTATACGCCGCTGTATGATGAGTCTCGCCATGAACTGGTGCTCGATTTCTTCATTCATGACGGCGGCATTGCCAGCAACTGGGCGGTTGAGGCGAAAGCGGGGGACACGTTGACCATTGGTGGGCCGCGCGGTTCGCTGGTGGTGCCGGAAGATTACGCCTGGCAACTGTACGTGTGTGATGAATCCGGTATGCCTGCGCTACGTCGACGCTTAGAGAGTCTTGCTAAACTGCCGGTTCGCCCAGAAATTCACGCGGTAGTAACGGTCGGGAACGACGCATATAAGGACTATCTGGCGCACCTGAGCGACGTCGACATCACCTGGGTAGTGGGCCACAGCGAGCAGGCGGTGGCGGATCGTCTGGCGGCGTTGACCGTTCCGGCGGAAGAGTACTTTATCTGGCTGACCGGGGAAGGAAAGGTAGTAAAAAGCCTGAGCCGTCAGTTTGACACTGACGCGATTGATCAACAGTTGGTGCGTGCCAGCGCCTACTGGCACGCTAAATAATCAGGCTGCTGAATCCATTTGCGCTTCGTTCACCTGGTGTTCGAGCGAGGCGCGAACCTCGTGCAGGGCTTTCTCCTGCTGAGCAAAGTACGCCTCCATATTGCTCAGCGACGACACCAGCAGCCAGGACTCTTCTTTCTCCAGCTCCGCCAGCTCGTTCACTAAGGTGTCGATTTGCTCGCGTACCTGCGCCATTTTTTTGCGGATACGTTCCAGATCGTTCAGCCTGTCGCTGGCCATCAGCGGCTCGAAGCCCTGCTGCAGGCGGGCGACCAGCGAGCGAATAGCCTTGACGTCGCCACGCTGTTTGGCCTGGTTGAGCTGCACCATCATCGCGTTGGCTTCCTCTTTCAGGTCGTCCGCCACCAGGTCCGGATGACAGAGTTTGCTCGCCTGTCGCCAGAGACGCTTGAGTTCGTTCTGATCTTCTTCAGAGAGGTGCTTCCCTTTGCGCAGCCGCATTTCGACATCGTGATGTTGATCGCGATACTTCTCGTACTCTTCGTTGGCTTCGTCACGCGCCTGGCGAGCAGGCTCCTCTTCGCGCGTTAAGCCGCTCTCCAGCTCCAGCGCCTCGGCCAGCAGATTAGCAATCAGATTACTTTGCTGCTCCAGATGCTTGCGCGCTTCAGCCGCCTGCACGGAGTCGGCTGGCAGATCGCGCCAGCGCTGGGTGAGCGTCGCCAGCACCTCTACCGCCTGCGCCATATAGCGCTGGCAGCGACGGTAATCTTCCTCGCGACGACGCGCCTCCGCCTGCTGACGACGCAGGTTCAGCTCCGCCAGGGTTTTACGCAGAGCGAGGATCTGCTGCATCAGGGGACCCAGACGGGAGAAATAGAGATCGTTGAACTCATCAAGCTGCTGCACCCGCGCGTTGCGGCGATCGATGAGATCGCGCAGACGCTCTTCCAGCGCCTTCAGCTCCAGCTTGCTGGCTGCCACTTGCGGGTCGCGCCACGGGGTGATGGCGCGCTGGCCCTGCAGCCAGGCGGTAATGGCCCTGATGGCGGCGGTGTAATTCTTCTGCTCAAGCGCCACGACGATTGCCTGTAGCTCATCGTCAAACGCTTCATTCTTCAGCCGTGTCAGCTGGCTCTGGATGATGTCGTCATCTTCCAGTTCAATGGCATTTTTAATGATTTCTAGCCGTTTGATCGGTGTGCTCATGATGCCTTTCGCTTTGGCGCTTAAGTATTTGAGTTAAGGGGAGTTGTGGGCAACGCTACAGGAAATAATACACACGGATGATGATCGGCGCGATGGGGGATTTCTTTAGTTTTGCAGTTTGTGAGGAGGGGAAGTGAGCAGGAGTCCGAAAAGTGGGAGGGTGAGGATAGCTCCGTTTCCTGCTCTACCTGTGATACCGCTCCAGGCTATTGCCTTTGCAGTTCCTTCAATGCGTCTTGTGCGGCATTCTCAATCTGACCGCAGAACGCTTTACCGTTTTCCGGGCAGCTATCCGTGGCGTTTCTCACGACTTTATCGAGGTCACGATCGTTAGTGGTCGTATCGATGTGATTAATCATCCATGACTCGAAAGCGCGATCGCTTACAGATAGCTGCATGAGTTGACGGGAGGACTTCCAGTTGTTGGCTAACAGCCCGACAATAGTCGCTGATATCCCTTCTGAGATATATCCCTCATCACACTGTCTGTAATTTTTGTAAAAAGAATGGACGCCTTGCCAGTCCTGAATGGCAGAGGCTGCGTTATCTGCCTTGTCCATTTCTTCAACAGAAGTACAGTCATTTGCATAAGCCACCCGCGATATTACTAACATAATCAAAAACAGCTGCATCGTTTTCATATCAAGTTCATTCCCGGTGGGATATAGATATTTTCAAATTTCTGCGTCGCACTCATGGCCGAGCAGGCGCTGTTATTTGATACGGTGATGGTTGAAAGGGAGGATTTAGCCATGTGCTCTTTTATTTTCTTCATCGCCTCATCAGTAGTTCGAATGCATCCCATTGTCGGATGTTCTGGCCCCGGTTTATAACGGCTATGCGTCTGACCTGAATGTACACCTACACCCGGGTGTCCGGGATAGCTAAATCGAATGATTCCATAAGTCCCATACGAACCCTCTTCACTATCACCTGGGTGTGAGTGTGGCTTTGATTTATCCTGTATCTGATATGTGCCGTTGCTAATATGTTTGAATGTGGCTCTGCGATCAACATTATTATAAGCGGTCCAGGTATCAACAATAGAGCCATCACTATCTAGCAATGAAAGCGTATGGGCACAACCATCAAAAGTCAGTCTGGCCATAAACTCCTCCGCTAGGCTGTAGTTCTTTCATTCCATGAATCAGAGTGGATGAGATTGCCATCGACAAATTTCCAGGTGATTTTCTCGTAGCGTAGTTCAATGATTTCCATATGGTTAAGATGCTGGGTGTGCGGATCTTTACAGTTCGCCATTACCGGTGTAACCGAAACGACTTTGACGTTTTCCAAAAACATATTGAAATATTCCTCTTCCAGACCAGCATCGTTTATACGGTACCATTTCATTTCCGCTGATTTCAGAAGTTGCCCGGTAGATACGGCTTTGTACAGATAAGTCGAGGCTCTATCAAACTCTTTCCCGATAGTAAAAGCGCCGTGTACACGTGTTCCTGTTTGTTTTCCTGTATTACCGTCTACAGGGATATGCAGGCCATGCGAAAAGGTGATCACTTCAATACTGCCTTCGCGATTTTGTACGTCAGATGACCCTTTGATGGGGGCGCCGCCGTCGTCTTTCAGAAATAAATGAGCTGGAATTGGCATGAGTTGGTTTCCAAATGGCTGGTAAATTATTTATACGTTACATTATTATCTTTTTTCAATTTGTAACTTTTTTATTTTTTTAGGACACGGTAATTAATTTATGACATGAGGAATGTTGTTTTTATTAGCAAGGCGAATATTTAGCGTTCTCTGTTAATGTTAAACGAAAGCCTGGTTCGCTAATGTTTTCATCGTAAACAGCAGATATGTAACCCGGCCATTAGGCCGGGATGTTATTGAAAACGCTATTTGTCTCGCTTGATATTGGGAACATCTCCTAAGTCATTCAATGCACCCGGGAATGTCTTCAACCATTTTGCTACTTTCAGTTTGTTAATATTGGCCACGCTCATACCTTCAAGACAACCCCATAATTCACGTGTATGTTGTGGCGTGATGACAATGCAATCCTTCATGACCCGAATTTTAACAGGCATGGGGTCAGTCCAGTTTGAGCATAGGAGGATTCTCACGACCCCCCCTCAATTAACCTCGCTGTAAATCCCCACCACGCGACCCACCGTTTTTATCTCGTCGATACCGCATTCAAAGGGCACTTTGCCGCCCGCCACGTGGAGTTTTTTACCCGGAAGCAGCGTTAAGTCGCGGATGCTGGCGGTGCCTTCAATCTCAACCAGCCACACGCCGTCGGTTAACGATGCCTCTTTCTCGATAAAGTGCAGCTTACCTTCCGCCCGGACGGCGATGCCGCGCGCCAGTGGTTTACTAAAGAAAGTAGAATCAATACTCAAAGTGGTATTTTCTTCCAGTCTTCCATCACTGAGTGTGAATGTGGAGACTGACACAGGATCGCCCGGCGCGGGGTTACCTTCAAATTGCGCACCTTGTCCGGTCATCAGCCAGCGAAGGCTGGCGCCGGTATCCAGCACGCACTGAACCGCAAAGTCGTAAGAGATGGTACCGCGTGCGTAGCGGTTCTGAAGCGAACTGGCGGCGATATTAAAGTGGCGTGCCAGCTGAATTTTCTGCGTGAAACCATATACCTGACAGATTCTATCGAGTAACTCTTCATTATTCACTTGAGAATCTAATATCAAAATATATTCCTTTGAGTGTTTACTAATACTCATCTGGGTATTAATATCATTGCAAATTCGGGCAATCAGCAGCAGACGTTGGCAAACAGAGGCTATTGATTGCAGACATTATCAAAATGGGAATCATGCAGCATGGCATCTGAAATCGCAATCATCAAACGGCGGAAAAAACCGTGCTCTGCCCGTTTTCAGCGCACTGGCGTGCGTGAATTTACGCGAGGGGAGATATGGCGATAGAGGCTGCCCGTGCAAGCGTTCCACTCAGCGTGGGGGCTCGTCTTAACGGGCTTAACCACATCGCAGAACTGCGTGCCCGATACGGGAACGATAGCGGAAAAGAGCTGGCACGGTTTATGGCAGAGATGCGCGATAAGCGCGATCCCTGTTTTGAGGAGAACGGCAGGGCGCTGGCCGCCATCTTTTTCCTGGCGAGATTACCCGTCGCCCGTCATGAGTGCGATATCAGTGAGCTGACGACAGAGGAGAAAAAGGCGCTGATTAATGCCATGAACCATTTTCGTGCTGTCGTGAGTTTATTTCCTGAACGGCTGACCATGCCGATATAACCCAACCACAAACCTAATGGCGTAAACCCGCCGGGCATTCTATTGCCTGAATTTAAGGAGAACGCGTGATGCGAAACAGTGAAAACCGCCCTTATCCGACCGGAAGTGAGGAACTGAAACGCCTGCTGGCGGAGGCAAAAACAGAGGAACGCTGCGCGCGAGCCCTCGCGGTCTCCCTGCGCCTGGAGGCGCTGGCAAGCCATATCTATAAAACCGGCATGAGCGGAGAAGACGTTGCCGAACTGCTGTGCCACGAGGCGGCTCGCTACGAACGTGAATCCCAGGAGCTGCACTGATGGCCGATTTTATCGATCTTGCGCAAGCGCGCGAGCAGGAAGACAGAGAGCGGCACATTAATAGCGCCCGCAGACGGCCCGCAACGCCCTCGCGTTTCCTTTGCGAGGACTGCGAGGCCCCGATACCGGAGGCGCGCCGAATGGCGGTGCCTGGTGTGGCCTTGTGCATCACCTGCCAGGAGATTGCGGAGATGAAAAATAAACATATCCGGGGAGGGTGAGTTGGCTACGTCATTTGCGTATCCGTGGAATGCTCCACGGTCGGCCATTGCCAGCCCTTACCTTTCCCATGCCCAACAGCAGCGCCGCGATCGTTTTTTCGCGGCGATACGGGAGGCAAGGATTGCCCTCTCCCTGCAACCTGACTGCGTGCGTTTCGACGTCTGGCGCACGGTTGATGACCTTGAACAGCGTCAGGGCAGCCCGCAGGCCAATGCCTTTTTGGTCCGCTTCTGCAACAGGATGTTACCCCGTCTGCGGCTGGTCTCTGAACGCTATGCCTGCGCAGGCCTGCATGACACGGTCTCCAGGGCCGTGCTTGACGGCCATTTTGACACTCCGCTTCAGCAATATCTTGCCTCCCGCATGGTTGATCTGGTTGCACGCTTTAACCGACTTGCGGATATGTCCCGCGCGGATATCGACCTGCTGGCCGCAGATATCGCCAGCTTTATTCGCGGTGAGCTGGCGAATATAAATGATGCTGACCTGGGTGAATACCAGACGCTTTACGTCTGGTATCAGCGCGCCGGCCTGATCGCCCGGCAGTTTAAGGTGTCACCTCCACACTGGGAACGGGTGTCGAAGACGTTTTTCAACAAAGACGATGTTGCCGCAGCGGTGATCCGCCTGTTTTCAGAGACATGGTGGCGCGGGCGATTGCGTCGGATTGCGGCTGCCTGGCGCGAGCATTTACAGATTGCCCTTGGCAACGTCAGCAAAATGAGAACGGCGTATGCGAGCAAGCGCTGCGTGACCGAATGGCGCGAGCAGAAGCGCCGCACCCGTGAATTTCTTAAGGGCATGGAACTCGAAGATGAAGAGGGCAACCGCATCAGCCTGATCGAAAAAATCGATACCTCGGTCGCTAACCCGGCGATACGTCGCTGTGAACTGATGACCCGCATTCGCGGGTTTGAAAATATCTGCCAGGCACTGGGCTATGTGGGCGAGTTCTATACCTTAACCGCGCCTTCGGCATATCACGCGACGGTGAAATCAGGCTACCCCAACGCGAAGTGGAACGGGGCCAGCCCGGCGGATACGCAAAACTACTTCACCCGTCTGTGGGCGCGCATCCGCGCAAAGCTGCACCGTGAGGGGCGCCGAATTTTTGGTATCCGCGTTGCGGAACCTCATCACGACGGCACGCCTCACTGGCACATGCTGATGTTTATGCTGCCGGAAGATGTCGGGCACGTTCGCCAAATTATGAATGATTATGCCTGCCAGGAAGAGGCCACAGAACTGTGTAGCGAAAGTGCCAGAAAGGCACGTTTTCACGCGGAGGCGATCGATCCCCTGAAGGGCAGCGCGACCGGCTATGTTGCCAAATACATCTCAAAGAATATCGACGGCTTTGCGCTCGATGGTGAGACCGATTATGAAAGCGGTAGGCTGTTGAAGGAGATGGCTTCTGCTGTTTCAGCCTGGGCGGGACGCTGGCACATTCGCCAGTTTCAGTTTATCGGCGGGGCACCGGTCACGGTCTATCGCGAGCTGCGCCGTCTGGCTGATAACGAGGCCGTGCGCGGTTTGAGCGTGGAGTTTGCCGCCGTCCATGAAGCTGCCGACGCTGGGGACTGGGCGGGTTACGTCACCGCGCAGGGCGGGCCATTTGTCCGTCGCGATGATTTACAGGTACGCACGCTGTATGCGCCGCGCGTCGGGTTTAACCAGTACGGCGAGGAAACGGTCTGCATCCGCGGCGTGTACGACTCCGCCGTCGGCGCGGGCAGCCCGATTTTAACCCGGCTCATGCAGTGGAAAATTGTGCCGAAGCGGACCGTGGATAATCGGGATGTTCCCGTGCTCTCTCGGAGTTCTGTCAATAACTGTACGGTGAACGATCTCTCACAACCCCTTAACCGGCGTGCGAGACGGGCATTAACCGAACGCATCAAACGCGTTCGGCCCGGCGCGAGAACCCCCGTTGTCTATGAGCGGGATCCACAGAACGGGATACCTGAGAGGGTGATTGACGAGATACGCCTCGCCACCGGGATCGTCATTAGCCGTGCCGAGGCGCTGCATCTTATGGCGGGCGGCGTCAGCCGCTTTCACACCAAATGGTGTCGAGGCGCAGCTGACGGAGCGCTATTTCCGGCAGCGTGTTCTTATCAGGAAAAGAGGCGGAAAATCCTTGAACGTATTGGGCATTTAACGGATCTGTTAACCCAGCGAGCATGCTAATCTCCATCGATATCATGTACATACCGTAAAGTGTTCTGATTTTTCGCTTCACTCTTTTTATGAATACGTGATACTGTATGTTTATACAGTATCTCGTGGTGGAGGTTGTGTGGACAGAGAGTTGAACGAGCAAGTCATGATTGAACGAGTCGAGATGATTGCGCGACTGACGACAGAAGGAACGTGTCAGGAGAGAGATCGTGAAATTGCCCTGAATTTAATTGCTGAGATTGCGCGGGGAAATTTAATCAAGAACAACGCGTTCACCGTTGTTTTCTCGGCATCGCCTGTTCCGGAACGAATCAAAAAAGAGAGCAATGTTCGGGTGAACATCACGCTCGATAAAGATCAGCTGATTGGCCAGTCCATCGTCGAGGCATTTCAGTGTGAATTGACCCGCAGGATAGGAGCCTTGTTTCCCTCATCGCGGGTAACCGTGAAAATAGGGTCGGTAACCGCCGCTGCCGGAGCCCGTCACGCGTCCGAAGGCCCTATACATCAACGGGGAGCTGGTCAGCGAGTGGGAGGCGTAATTTCCCCGCGCTGAGGGCCGCCTGCGGTCTGTTGTCTTGCCAGCTTGTTGTCTCATCCCGCACCAAACCCCGTCTCGTTGCTGCCGTTCTTTCTGAACGGCATTCTCTTCTTATGAATACGCTAACTTCCATGAACGGCATCGCTCGCGCGATCCGCAATCTTATTCGTATCGGTGTTGTAACCGATGTTGACCTCAACAGAGGGCTTTGTCGTGTGCAGACCGGCGGGATGAAAACCACCTGGCTGAACTGGCTAACCTGTCGTGCGGGACGTTCTCGCGTGTGGTGGGCCCCTTCCGAGGGAGAACAGGTACTGTTGCTGGCCATCGGCGGCGAGCTCGATACCGCCTTTGTGCTACCGGGTATTTTCTCGGACGACCATCCGGCGCCGTCCGGTTCGCCTGATGCGTTCCACGTCTCGTTTCCTGACGGCGCGGTGATCGAGTACGAACCCGAACGCGGGGCGCTGACGGTTTCAGGTATTAAAACAGCCGACATTACCGCCTCTGAATCGCTGACCGCCACCGTGCCGGAGGTGCGGGTGACGTCAACGTCCCGCATCACGCTGGATACGCCTGAGGTGGTGTGTACCAACAAGTTAATTACCGCCTCGCTTGAGGTGCAGAAGGGCGGGGTAATGGCCGGGAATATTGCGCATTCCGGCGGTCAATTCACCTCCAACGGGGTGCAGGTGGACAACCACGCGCACGGCAGTGTGCAAAGCGGCGGAAGCTGGACTAAGGGGACACAATGACGGTGCGTTACAGGGGGATGAACAGGCAGACCGGGCTCAGCATTTCAGAGGCAGAACACATCCGGCAGAGCGTGCGCGATATTCTGGTGACGCCTGTCGGCTCGCGGGTTATGCGCCGTGATTACGGCTCGCTGCTGGCGGCGATGATCGACAGGCCACAGAGCCCTGCGCTGCGTCTGCAAATCATGGCGGCATGTTATTCCGCTATCCAGAAATGGGAACCACGGATCAGCCTGACGGCCATCACTTTCGAGCGTTCGGAGAATGACGGGACGTTGTATGTCGATATCACCGGCACGCGCCCGACTTCCGGACAATCTTTTTCTATCACCATTTCACTGAGTTAAACGCTATGGCTATTGTTGATCTGAGCCAGCTCGCCGCGCCTGATGTCGTGGAGGAGGTGGATTATGAAACGCTGTTGGCAGAACGAAAGGCCACCTTTGTCTCGCTCTATCCGGAAGAGGAGCGAGAGGCGATTGCACGTACGTTGACGCTGGAATCAGAGCCGATTGTGAAGCTGCTGCAGGAGAACGCCTATCGGGAGGTCATGTGGCGCCAGCGCGTGAACGAGGCCGCGCGTGCGGTCATGCTGGCCTACGCTGCCGGCCGCGATCTCGACCAGCTTGGGGCTAACGCTAACCTTGCGCGTCTGGTCATTACCCCCGCCGACGATACGACGTTTCCGCCCACGCCAGCTGTGATGGAGTCTGATACCGACTTTCGTTTGCGCATCCAGCAAGCGCCGGAAGGGCTGAGCGTGGCCGGTTCGACGGGCGCTTATCAGTTCCACGGTCGCAGTGCAGATGGCCGGGTGGCGGATATCTCCGTTATCAGTCCACAGCCGGCGAACGTCACGGTCTCTGTGCTCTCCCGGGAGAATAACGGCGTGGCTTCTGAGGAACTGCTCGCCGTTGTTCGCAATGCGCTGAACGATGAGGACGTCAGGCCCGTTGCCGACCGTGTGACCGTCCAGTCGGCCTACATTGTTGACTACCGAATTGAGGCATCGCTTTTCCTTTTTCCCGGCCCTGAAAGTGAACCTGTACTCAGCGCGGCAAGAGCCCGGTTACAGGCCTATATCACGGCTCAACATCGGCTTGGACGCGATATTCGCAAGTCCGCCATTTACGCGGCACTGCATGTTGAAGGGGTGCAACGCGTAGAGCTGACCGCGCCCGCGGCTGACATTGTACTTGATGAAACTCAGGCTTCATGGTGCAGCCACTACAGCGTAACCGTGGGGGGGAACGATGAGTAATACCCGCCTTTTACCGGTTGGTTCGTCATTTCTTGAGGTGGCGGCCGCGCGCGCCTGTGCAGACATTGAAAATACGCCTGTTCCGCTGCGGCATCTCTGGAGTGCGGACACTTGCCCGGCGAATCTGCTGCCCTGGCTGGCATGGGCGTTTTCGGTTGATCGCTGGGATGAGAACTGGCCGGAAGCCACCAGGCGGGATGTGATTCGCGCGGCGTGGTTTATTCATGCCCACAAGGGGACGATTGGCGCCGTGCGTCGTGTGGTGGAACCGCTTGGCTATCTGATCAACGTCACCGAATGGTGGCAAACCAACGATCCGCCCGGCACCTTTCGCCTTGATATCGGCGTCTTAGACACGGGCATCACCGAGGAAATGTATTACGAAATGGAGAGGCTTATTGCTGATGCAAAGCCTGCCAGCCGCCACCTTATTGGCCTGAATATCATCCAGGACATACCGGGATATCTCTACACCGGTGCCCTGAGCTATGACGGCGACATCATCACGGTTTATCCCGGATAAGTGAGAGCACAATGACAGTGAAATATAAAACGGTTATCACCAAAGCCGGTGCCGAAAAACTGGCTGCCGCGACCATCCCGAACGGCAAGAAAGTGAACTTTACGGCGATGGCCGTAGGTGACGGTGGCGGTACATTGCCAGCGCCAAACGCAAACCAGACGAAACTCGTCAATGAAGTCTGGCGGCATGCGCTGAATAAAATTAGCCAGGACAAAAAGAATAAAAACTATGTCGTGGCGGAGCTGCTGATTCCTCCTGAGGTTGGCGGTTTCTGGATGCGCGAGATGGGGCTGTATGACGATACCGGGACGCTGATTGCGGTCGGGAATATGGCAGAAAGTTACAAGCCCAAGCTGGAAGAGGGCTCGGGACGCGCACAGACTGTACGTATGGTCATTATGGTGAGCGATATCTCTTCGGTTGAGTTGATGATTGACACCTCAACGGTGATGGCGACGCAGGATTATGTAGACGGTAAGCTCGCGGAGCATGAACAGTCGCGGCGCCATCCGGACGCGACCCTTGCCGCTAAGGGTTTTACACAACTCAGCAGCGCAATCGACAGCGCCTCCGAGGTGCTCGCTGCAACGCCGAAAGCGGTGAAGGCGGTTTACGATTTGGCAAACGCTAAGTACACGGCGGTGGATGCGACAACTGCGCGCAAAGGAATTGTCCAGCTAAGCAGCGCTATTGATAGTGTCTCTGAGGTGCTGGCGGCGACGCCAAAGGCGGTGAAGGCAGCGTATGATTTGGCGAAAGGAAAGTATACGGCTGCAGATGCAACGACGACGCAAAAGGGCATCGTTCAGCTTAGCAGTGCAACCGATAGCGCGTCTGAGACGCTAGCGGCAACAGCAAAATCGGTTAAGGCAGCCAATGATAATGCCAATGGGAGAGTACCGTCTGGGCGTAAGGTTAATGGCCGTGCGTTAACAGGCGACATTAATGTTACTGCACAGGATATCTTTAACGGTCAGGCTGTGGGGATTGGTAATGCAGAGGATCTGAATGCCTATACCACCCCCGGGCTGTATTACCAGCCAGCGAATGCCCAGGCACAGACCGGTAAAAACTATCCTGAATCGAATGCCGGCTCGCTGGTAGTCTATAAGCATGCGGGTATCACGCAGATTTACCGGATTTATAACAGCTCCCTCTCATACATCCGTACACTTTACAGCGGGACGTGGTCTGGATGGGTTAAGCAGTATGACGCGGCCAATAAACCTACTGCCGGGGATGTGGGTGCGGTAGCAAAAGCGGGTGATGCGATGACAGGTAAACTCACCATGAACATTGATGGTGAAACAATCCTGTTAAGGCCAAAAACAGCGGGTGCGCCAAGTTATATTATTTCCCGTGATTCGTCAGGTGCTAACCACTGGTATGTTGGAGCAGGTTCTACCAACAACGCAGACACTGTTTTTAATAACTATAAAGGCGGAAACAATAACGTTCAGTTAAAAACTGACGGTTCAGTGACGCTAAATCCTGTGCAAGGGAAATCTGTAATTGCAAATGGTCCCGTCCAGATTGGTGGTGTTGGCAATGCAATTTTAAATATTGGTGATAATGATTCTGGATTACGTAGCTCAAAAGACGGTCAGGTTGATCTTTGGGCTAATAATAAGATGTTCGGTTATTGGAATACCACCACATTTTCATTTTCAGGTCAGATAATACCCACCAATTATTCTAACTTTGATGGGCGCTATTACACCAAAGCTGAAAGCGATTCGAGATTTCAGGCAAAAGGTAGTTACACACCTGCTGGTCAGGCTTACACTAAAGCTGAATCGGATGCTCGCTATGGTATAGGAAGAACCACAACGGGCAACAATAATGCTTATTACACACACGGTAATGGTACTGTCTTTATGCAGGCAGTTAGAAGTGTTGTGGTCGGTAATAACACTGCCGTGACAGTTACTCTGCCAACGTCATTCCCTAATGGTATTTTGGGCACCGGCGTAAGTTATTTTGGTAGTGGTGGTAATAACTCAGATTCATTTTATCTTTGCACGCCAGTTGGAAAGAATCAGGTGAAAATCGAAACACATAACTGTAACGGTACATTTTCATTAATTGTGGCAGGCTATTGAAATGAGAAAATTTTTTAGCAACGCAGATAGCAGTTTTTATCTTGAAGATACGATTCAGGTTTACGAAGCTCAAGGTATTTTTGTTCCTCTGGATTTGAGGGAGATTTCAGACCTGGAATATGAATCTTTCATGGTGTCACCTGACAGAAAGACACCTCATTACAATATTGATAGAAATTGCATGGAGTGGATTGATATCGCTCCGCCATCACAAGAAGAGTGTATATCGATAGCCAGGTCAACTAAGGAGAGGTTATTGTCTATAGCGACACAGGCGATCTCTCCCCTACAGGATGCTGTTGATTTATCTATGGCGACGGACGCGGAGATCGCCTCTCTGCAGCAGTGGAAGAGATATCGGGTTATTCTTAGTCGCATTGATACTAACAACGCTCCGGATATTATCTGGCCTGAAACGCCGCCTAACAGTTAACACTAAGCCCGCGTGAGTTGCGGGCTTTAGTTTAAATATCCTTTCATTATTATGCACTCTACAATCCCACTTGTAATCGATATTGTTACATCTCTATTCATTAGTGAAATGAAATAAAAAATTTCATTTATGATTGCATTTGATAATCACTTCATTTTTTTTCGCACTATCGTCAATATTTTTATCTAGGAAAAACTATATCCTGCGATTATGCGTTGTGCTGTAACTTCACCAACGGCATTTCATTTCTAACATTTCGAATTCATCACAAAATGGTTGCTCCACTAAACCACGGTGTTAAACGGATGGGCGACTATCACCACGGCGTGGAAGTCATTGAAATCAACGATGGCACCCGCACTATTTCCACCGTCTCGACGGCAATCATCGGCATGGTCTGCACGGCCAGCGATGCTGACGACAAGGCATTCCCTCTTAACGAACCAGTGCTCATTACCAACGTGCAAAATGCAATTGCGAAAGCCGGTAAGGCGGGGACGCTGTCCGCTTCTTTGCAGGCGATTGCTGACCAGTGTAAACCGGTTGTCGTTGTTGTTCGCGTGGCCGAAGGCACCGCAGAAACGCCGGAAGAGGCACGCCAGCAGACAATTTCCAACATCATTGGCACCACTGATGAAAACGGCAAATACACCGGCCTGAAGGCGCTTCTGACCGCGAAAACGGTCACCGGCGTTAAGCCGCGTATTCTCGGCGTACCGGGGCTGGACTCTCAGGAAGTGGCAACCGCACTGGCCGCAATGTGCCAGAGCCTGCGCGCGTTCGGCTATGTCAGCGCATGGGGTTGTAAAACCATTTCTGACGCGATCGAGTACCGCAAAAACTTCAGCCAGCGCGAGCTGATGGTTATCCACCCTGATTTTCTGGCATGGGATACCACCACGAATGCGACGACGATGGCATGGGCGACCGCTCGCGCCCTTGGCCTGCGCGCCAAAATCGACCAGACAATGGGCTGGCATAAAACCTTGTCGAACGTGGGCGTCAACGGCGTCACGGGCGTAAGCGCCTCTGTTTCCTGGGATCTGCAGGAGCAAGCGACCGATGCCAACCTGCTTAACCAGGCCGGTGTCACCACGTTGATTCGTAACGATGGCTTCAAATTCTGGGGCAACCGTACCTGTTCAGACGATCCGTTATTCGTCTTTGAAAACTACACCCGTACCGCACAGGTGCTGGCCGATACCATGGCCGAAGCGCATGCATGGGCGATGGATAAACCCATTACCCCTACGCTTATCCGCGACATCGTGTCCGGTATCAATGCCAAGTTCCGCGAGCTCAAAACCAACGGCTATATCGTTGACGGCTCCTGCTGGTATGACCCTGAATCGAACGATGCATCCACCCTGAAAGCGGGGAAATTGTATATCGATTACGACTACACCCCTGTCCCGCCGCTGGAAAATCTGACCTTGCGCCAGCGCATCACCGATACCTATCTGGCTGACCTGTCAGATTCGGTTAATAGCTAAGGAGCTGAAGCATGGCGTTACCACGCAAACTGAAATATCTGAATATGTTCAACGATGGCCTGAGCTATATGAGCGTTGTTGAGTCTGTCACCTTACCCAAACTTACCCGCAAGCTGGAGAAGTATCGCGGTGGCGGCATGCCGGGCTCGGTCTCTGTTGACCTTGGCCTGGACGATGATGCCCTGGCGCTGGAGTGGACCGTTGGCGGTCTGCCGGACGCCGCGCTGTGGGCACAGTATGCCTCTCCGGGCGCGGACAGCGTGCCTCTGCGCTTTACCGGCTCTTATCAGCGCGATGATACCGGCGAAATCTCCGCCGTCGAAATCGTCATGCGCGGCCGTCACAAAGAGTTTGATGGCGGTGAAAACAAGCAGGGCGAGAGCGGCACCACCAAGATGTCCACCGAGTGCGCGTACTACCAGCTGACCATCGATGGCAAAGAGATCATTGAAATCGACATCATCAACATGGTGCTGAAAGTCGATGGCGTTGATCGCCTGGCGGAACACCGTAAGGCCATCGGCCTGTAACCCTTTAACCGGCCGGGATCGCCGGCCGGTAAGTTAACTTTCTAAGAGTATCGAAATGGAAAATATCAACGAGACCACCATGAACGAAAGTGAAAACCCACACATCGTCACGCTTGATAGCCCCGTTTTGCGCGGCGAGCAAAAAATTGAAAAAGTGACCGTTGCAAAACCCAATGCGGGAACCCTGCGTGGGGTATCGCTGGCGTCGCTGGCGCAATCCGATGTCGATGCGTTGATCAAGGTGCTGCCGCGAATGACCTCACCAGCACTGACCGAGCATGAGGTCGCGCGCCTGGATGCCTGCGATCTGCTCTCTTTTGCAGGTAAGGTGATCGGTTTTTTGTCACCGGCTTCGGCTCGCTGAAATTTCCCGAAAACCTGTCGGTCGACGATCTGATGGCGGATATCGCGGTGATCTTTCACTGGCCGCCGTCAGAGCTGTACTCCCTGAGCGTGACCGAACTCCTCTTATGGCGCGAAAAAGCGCTGCAGCGAAGCGGAAACCACCATGAGTAATAATGTCAGACTTCAGGAGCTGCTTAAGGCAGTCGACCGGGCAACCCGACCGCTTAACGCTCTCCATAACGCGAGCCGCACCCTCGCAAGCGATATCCGTGATTCACAGACGGCGCTGGGGGTGCTCGATGAGCAGGCGGGGCGGATTGATGGCTTCAGGAAAGCAAACGCCCGGCTCGCCATGACTGAGCAGTCTGTTGCCCGGGCGAAACAGCAGGCCGCGGCGCTGGCGGTGCAGTTTAAAAACACGCAAAACCCCACCCAGGCAGAGGCTGATGCATTGTCCGCAGCCCGAAAATCGGCAGCCGACCTTAAGCTTGAGTACAACAACCTGCGCTACTCGGTTCAGCGTCAGCGCGCTGAACTCACACAGGCAGGCATAAACACGCGCACGCTCTCGTCGGATGAGCGTCGTTTACGAACCCATATCAGTGAAAAAACGCAGCAGCTTAACCGACAGCGGGATGCGCTGGCTCGCGTCAATCAGCAGCAGGAGAGACTGAGTACCGTTCAGAACCGCTACGAGTCAGGCAAACGCGTTGTCGCGCGGGTGAACCAGCTGGCGACTGCGGGGGTGGGCATGGCAAAAGCGGGCTTTGACCAGACGTCCCGGTTTATGGCGCCTGGCATCAGCTTTGAAAAGCAGATGTCGGCCATTCAGGCAAACCTTGGCCTGGCGAAGGGGGATTCCCGGCTTGAGGCGATTCGCCAGCAGGCGCGGGAGGTCAGCGCCAGGACCGGAGTACCTGCAGATACGGTCCTTCGGGCACAAACCGAACTGACTCGTTCAGGCTATGACGCCGATGGGCTGCTTGCGGCCACCGCGCCAACGGTCAACCTCAGCCTGGCGGGGAGTGTCGACGCGGCTAAAGCGGCCGATATGATCGCCAGCACGCAGGCCGCGTATAGCCTGGCCGATACGGACGCGGGACGCATCGCAGATGTGCTTACGCGCGGTTCTACCTCTTCAAATACCAGCCTCGCTGAGATGGTGGCGGCCGTCACCTCCGCTGCGCCCGCTGCGGATGCATCCGGTATGGGGCTTGAAGAGACCACCGCGCTGCTGGGCGTTCTGGCGGAAAAAGGGATGAAAGGCGCCGCCGCCGGGGACGCGCTCAGCGCGATGTTGCGTCACGTTCAGACGCCGGATGCCATAAAAGCCGCGGGGGCGCTGGCTTCCGCTGCGGGTGATGGATCGCTTGATGAAAAACGCCAGCAGTTGCAGGGGGCAAAAGGCAGTACCGCGATTGCGGCGTCCGTGCAGACCGATAATCTTGACGGCGATATCAACCGATTCCAGGCCGCGTGGAGCGGGTTGAAGATTGACGTGTTCGATAAAGCGGATGGTGCTCTGCGTAAACTGATAACAACCGCAACCGGCTGGCTTAGCACGGCCTCCCTTTGGGTGAATGCCAACCCCGCGTTAACGCAGACCCTCGCCAGCATCGTTGTCGGCGCGCAGGCGTTTTCAGGCGTACTGGGGGGAGTTGGTATGGCTATCGGCCCGGTTCTGACGGGCGTCAATATGGTCATTACCGCAGCCGGGATGTTGGGAACGGTATTCAGCGTGGTGGGCGGGGCCATCATGACGGTACTGGGAGCCCTTAGCTGGCCGGTTATCGCCCTTGGTGCAGCGATTGCCGCAGGTGCATTACTCATTTTCAAATACTGGGAGCCCATCAGCGCCTTCTTTGGCGGCGTGATGGAGGGGCTTTCGGCGGCCTTCGCACCGTTAGGCGAGTTGTTCTCACCGCTGATGACGGTATTTGATGCTATCTCGGAGAAGGTGGGCGGTATCTGGCAGTGGTTCACTGACCTGATCTCGCCGATTAAGGCGACGCAGGAAACGCTGGATGGCTGTAAAAATGCAGGCGTGATTTTTGGGCAGGCGCTGGGAGAGGCGCTAATGGCACCGCTGAATCTCTTTAACAGCCTGAGTGGCAAGGCCAGCTGGCTGCTGGAGAAGCTCGGTATTATCAAAAGTGAGTCGGATAATCTCGACACCGCAGCGGCAAAAGCAGAAGCGGCATCTCCTCCAGTAGGCAGTTCGTCTGTTCCAGGCGCGGGGTTCTATGGCGGCAGCCTGGGGTATCAGCCAACCGTTGCTGCTGCAGGTCGTTCTTACGTCGATCAGAGTAAAAGCGAATATAACATCACGCTGCAGGGTGACATCTCTTCCGGAACGGATCTGACTCGTCAAATTCGTGAGGCCATAGAGAATAGTGAACGTGAAAAAATGAGACGGCAGCAATCCAGCTATATATATGGTTGAGGAGAGAGAAAATGTTAATGGTGCTGGGGCTGTTTGTCTTTGAACGACGAACCTTACCGTATCAGACAATGCAGTTTACAAAGGACTACCGTTGGGCGTCCAACGATCGCATCGGGAAACCCAAAGCCTGGCAGTATCTTGGCGAAGGCGAGACATCTTTTACCCTCACCGGGTTACTTTACCCGGAACTCACGGGAGGGCGACTTTCTCTCAAGGCGGTTGAGCTGATGGCGAATGAAGGACGGGCATGGCCGTTGATAGACGGTACCGGCATCATTCACGGCATGTTTGTCATTGAGAAAGTCACGCACACGCATTCGGATTTTTACAGTGACGGTACCGCCCGAAAAATTGAGTTTACCCTGTCGCTAAAACGCGTGGACGAATCGCTGATGACGACGTTTGGCGACCTGCGAACGCAGGCCTCAGAGCTGGTGGAAAGCGCACGGAATAGCATTGGAGGGCTGGTGGGATGATCACCGAAATGAATATCCGGGCGGGTGGAAAAATCGCCCCTGATTTTATGCTTAAGCTTGACGATCGTGATATCACGCAAAATTTCAGCCATCGTCTTATCAGCCTGACCATGACCGACAAACGGGGGCTGGAAGCCGATCAGCTGGATATTCTGCTGGATGATTCCGACGGGCTGCTGGACTTGCCTGCCCGGGGGGCAAGGCTGTCCTTATGGCTGGGATGGGAGGGAACCCCGCTCGAGGAGAAAGGGGACTTTACGATTGATGCGATTCATTTCCGGGGCGCGCCGGACACGCTGACCATCCAGGGATTCAGCGCAGATTTTCGTGGAAAGCTAAACGTGCGGCGCGAACAGTCGTGGCATGACATGACGATTGGCGCGATAGTCGATACCATCGCTCAGCGTAACCAGTTGACCGCCAGCGTCGCGTCGGGGCTTGCATCCATCGCCATCTCTCATATTGACCAGTCTCAGGAGACAGACGCGGCCTTCCTCTCCCGCCTTGCTGAACGTAATGGAGCATTTGTTTCAATCAAAGCCGGGAAGATTATCTTTATGAAAGCGGGCCAGGCCGTGACGGCCAGCGGCACTCCGCTTTCCTTAATGATGATTGAACGTGGGGATGGCGATAAGCACCTTTTTTCCATAACTGACCGTGAAAATTATTCCGGCGTAACGGCCAAATGGCTGCAAACGCGTGACCCCAAACAACAAAATCCTCAATTGAGTATTAATCGTCAGTCCGGAGGGCAGCAGACAGAAGCACTGCAGCACCCGGATGCCGCCGCACCGGTAGCGGGAGCAGCAGGCAAGGAGCAGAAACCGCAAGAGAGGCTGGTGGGATCGGCGGAGAACGTATTTGAGCTCACCACGGTTTATGCCTCTGAAGAACAGGCGCTCAGGGCTGCAGAGGCGAAGTGGCGCGCGCTTCAGCGGGGAACCGTGGAGTTTTCCATCCAGCTTGCGCTGGGACGCGCCGATCTGTTCCCCGAAACGCCGGTGCTGGTAAACGGTTTTAAACGCGTCATTGACGAGCAGGCGTGGATCATCAGCGAGGTGGTGCATACCCTCAACGATAGCGGATTTACCACGCAGCTTAAGCTTGAGCTGAACGTCAGCGACGAAAAATTTACTGTTGATAGTGAGTAATGTAGTTGCTATTGGTTTTATTTTGGGTATTATTGATTCACAAAATGTGAATCAAGTGGAGGGGTACATGTTTCATTGTCCTAAGTGCAAGCATTCAGCGCATGCGCGTACCAGTCGCTATCTCAGTGAAAATACCAAAGAGCGCTACCACCAGTGTACCAATGTGGACTGCAGCTGTACGTTCGTGACGATGGAGTCCGTGGAGCGTCTGATTGCGACGCCTGGCGCCTCTGAGAGTGTCCGAACGGCTTCACTGGCGCGCAGTTAGCGGCTACGCCACCTGCTCAAAATAATCAATAAAAAAAGCCACTCATTTGAGTGGCTTAAATTTTTGATTTTAAAGCTAAAATTTGGTGGCCCCTGCTGGACTTGAACCAGCGACCAAGCGATTATGAGTCGCCTGCTCTAACCACTGAGCTAAGGGGCCGTGGCGGTGAATTATAAAGTAACTCTCTACAGCAATCCAGCCATTCACACCTGCCTGCTGTTTTTATAAACAATGCATAATCAATCCTTTATACTTCCCTTACGATGGATTGATCGGGAGTAAAAATGATCAACGATATTCTGGCCCCTGGCCTGCGGGTGGTGTTCTGCGGAATCAACCCGGGTAAGTCCTCGGCGCACACCGGCTTTCACTTCGCCCATCCGGGCAATCGCTTCTGGAAAGTGATCCACCAGGCCGGGTTTACCGACAGATTACTCAGGCCCGAAGAGGAACAGCACCTGCTGGATACGCGCTGCGGCATTACTATGCTTGTCGAGCGCCCGACGGTGCAGGCGAGCGAGGTCAATCTGCATGAGCTCCGCAGCGGCGGACGGGAGTTGGTCAAAAAGATAGAGGACTATCAGCCCGCAGCGCTGGCGATCCTCGGCAAGCAGGCCTACGAGCAGGCGTTCAGCCAGCGCGGCGCTAAATGGGGTAAGCAGAGCATTACCATCGGCGTGACGCAGGTGTGGGTGCTGCCGAATCCAAGCAGGCTTAACAGGGCAACGCTGGATAAGCTGGTGGAGGCGTATCGGGAGCTGGATGAGGCGCTAATGGTGCGAGGGCTTTAGGGGCTCTGCGGCCTGACGCCCTCACCTCACATGACTAAGGGATCCCCACAACGTTATAGCAGCACGGAACAGTTCCCTCGCCCCTCCGGGGAGAGGGTTAGGGTGAGGGGAATATACGGCTGTGGTGATCATTCCGTTCACTTTATGTTCCTTGCTACTCTGTCACGACATGACCTGTGAACGTGCCAGGGTGGCTCAGGCGCCACCACCCTGGCGACCCGGGCTCCCGGCGGTAAATCGCCGCTTCGCGGTGCCCTCGGCTTATTCCTTCCGGCTTATCGGGGACGGGCGGAGGTAACGTCCCTGTAAAGCCCGCCCTCTCGGCGCATCCATGCGCCTCGCCCCGGCCTGCAGAAAACGCCTCAGCGATTTACAGCCGGATCAGAGCATCGCTGAGAGCCTGCATTCGCTCTGAAACAACGTTATTGCTTCTGCTTATAAATTACTGGGATCCCACAACCCACAGGAAGATGGAATACACAAAAAAAAAGCTCCCGATTGGGAGCTTTTTCACTGTCAGGACAGGTTAGTCGTCCAGGAAGCTACGCAGCACTTCAGAGCGGCTTGGATGACGCAGCTTACGCAGCGCCTTCGCTTCGATCTGACGGATACGTTCGCGGGTCACGTCGAACTGTTTACCCACTTCTTCCAGCGTGTGGTCGGTGTTCATGTCGATACCGAAACGCATACGCAGCACTTTTGCTTCACGGGCGGTCAGGCCGGCCAGAACGTCGTGCGTCGCTGCGCGCAGGCTCTCGGTGGTGGCAGAGTCCAGCGGCAGCTCGAGGGTGGTGTCCTCGATGAAATCACCCAGATGCGAATCTTCATCATCACCAATTGGTGTTTCCATGGAGATTGGCTCTTTGGCGATCTTCAGCACTTTACGGATCTTGTCTTCCGGCATCAGCATGCGCTCAGCCAGCTCTTCCGGCGTTGGCTCACGGCCCATCTCCTGCAGCATCTGGCGGGAGATACGATTGAGTTTGTTGATGGTCTCAATCATATGCACCGGAATACGGATGGTGCGCGCCTGATCCGCGATAGAGCGGGTGATAGCCTGACGGATCCACCAGGTAGCGTAGGTGGAGAACTTGTAACCACGACGGTATTCGAACTTATCTACCGCTTTCATCAGACCGATGTTGCCTTCCTGGATCAGATCCAGGAACTGCAGGCCACGGTTGGTGTATTTCTTGGCGATAGAGATAACCAGACGCAAGTTCGCCTCAACCATCTCTTTCTTCGCACGGCGGGCTTTCGCTTCACCGATAGACATACGACGGTTGATGTCCTTGACCTGCTCGATGGTCAGGCCGGTCTCTTCTTCAATCTGATGCAGCTTCTGCAGACCACGATAGACATCGTCCTTCACGTCGTGCAGTTTTTCAGACCACGGCTTGTTCATCGCGATAGCGGCGTTGAACCAGGTTTCGCTGGTTTCGTTGCCGGTGAAGAGGGTGATAAAGTTCTTCTTCGGCATTTTGCACTGCTCAACGCACAGCTTCATGATGATGCGTTCCTGGGTGCGTACGCGATCCATCATCACCCGCATGCTGTTTACCAGGTAGTCGAACTGTTTTGGCACCAGGCGGAACTGTTTGAATACTTCAGACAGTTTCAGGATCTCTTCCTGCGCGGCGGCATGGCTGCGGCCTTTCGCTTTGATGGTGTCACGCGTGACTTCGTACTGGGTACGCAGCTCGGCAAACTTCTCACGCGCCAGTTCCGGGTCGATGCTGTTGTCATCGTCCGCGCTGTCGTCGTCTTCTTCCTCATCTTCGTCTTCGTCGTCATCCATCTCTTCCTGAGACAGTTCGGAACCAACGTGAGTCGCGGTAGGCGCCAGATCTTCTTCCGCGTTCGGGTCAACAAAACCGGTGATCAGGTCAGACAGGCGCGCTTCTTCCGCTTCAACGCGATCGTACTGCTCCAGCAGATAGGTGATCGCTTCAGGGTATTCGGCAACAGAACACTGAACCTGGTTGATCCCGTCTTCGATGCGTTTTGCGATGTCAATTTCGCCTTCGCGGGTCAACAGTTCAACGGTACCCATTTCACGCATGTACATGCGGACCGGGTCAGTGGTACGCCCGATTTCAGATTCAACGCTGGACAGTACCTGTGCGGCAGCTTCTTCCGCATCTTCGTCGGTATTGTTGGAGGTTTCAGCCAGCAACAGATCATCGGCATCCGGTGCTTCTTCCATCACCTGAATGCCCATGTCATTGATCATTTGGATGATGTCTTCGATCTGATCTGAATCGACGATATCTTCCGGCAGATGGTCATTGACCTCGGCATAGGTCAGATAGCCTTGCTCCTTACCGCGTTGGACAAGAAGTTTCAGCTGTGACTGCGGGTTTTGCTCCATAAGACGGTATCCACACTTAATTCGTTTGATTGGTGTCGGCGATGGGGCTGCCAACCTTTAAAGCGAGGGCGTACTTATATTTTTGCCGCTGCCTCTCAGTGCGGCTGCCGGGGGCTTCCCGATCGATATTCGGCACTTAAGCCGTTAAATTTTTTTATTTCTTCGCCAGTTCCTGGTTAATCATCCAGAGTTCCCGGCGTTCTTCGCTGCTTAAGCCGTGCGTGCGCTCGCGAGCTATCAACTCTTCCTGGCGCAACTCAAGCATCGAATCAAACATATGGTTGAGCGAGTCGGTGAACGTTTTTTCTGCAATGTCCTTATCTGCTATATCGTCCCACATCGACAATTTTTCAAGGGTAGCGGCCTCTTTTGTGCCGCGATAATGTTCTAAAAGTTGTCCGGTGGTCAGACCTGGCTGAGACAAACACGTGTTGACCAGTTCTGAAAATAAGCCAAGTCCGGGCAATTTTTCGTGGTTCAAACCCGCCAGCGATGGCACTTGCGGAGCAAGTTCGGGGTTTTGTACCAGTAACCCTATCAGTATACGCATGGTTGTGCGTTTTAGCTGAGGCGCGGGGCGAACCGTGCCGTTTTCAGCCTGTTTAGGCATTAAACGTTCAAGCTGGCTGTCATCCAGAATGCCGAGCTTGTTGCCTAACTCCTGACGCAGATAGATACGCAGCGTTTCGCCGGGCACCTGGCTGATTAACGGCAGCGCCAGCGTACTGAGCTGCGCGCGCCCGTCAGGGGTACTTAAATCCACCTGCGGCATCAGGCTGTTAAACAGAAACGTGGAGAGCGGCTGAGCCTGATCCATCCGCGCTTCAAACGCCGCTTTGCCCTCTTTACGCACCAGCGTATCCGGATCTTCGCCATCCGGCAGGAACATAAAGCGTAGCTGACGCCCGTCGGTCATATACGGTAGCGCCGTTTCCAGCGCACGCCAGGCGGCATCGCGTCCTGCGCGGTCACCGTCGTAACAGCAAATCACGTTGTTGGTGACGCGAAACAGCAGCTGGATATGGTCTGCCGTCGTGGACGTTCCTAATGACGCCACCGCGTAGTTAATGTCGTACTGCGCCAGCGCGACAACGTCCATATAGCCTTCGACGACCAGAAGACGCGGAGGTTCCGCGTTATCCTGCTGCGCCTCATAAAGACCGTAAAGCTGGCGGCCCTTATGGAAAATATCGGTTTCCGGGGAGTTGAGGTATTTCGGCAGGGCATCACCCAGCACGCGACCACCAAAACCAATCACCCGGCCACGCTTATCGCGGATCGGGAACATCACCCGTTCACGGAAGCGGTCGTAGCTTCGTCCCTGGTCGTTGGTGACCAGCATGCCTGCGTCGATGAGAGACTTACGATCTTCGCTATTGCCGCCAAAACGTTTTAACACGTTGTCCCAGCCGGGCGGGGCGTAACCAATAGCGAAGCGCGCAATCACATCGTCGCTCAGTCCGCGCTTTGTCAGGTATTGACGCGCAGGCTCAGCCGCAGAGTGCTTAAGAGACTGTTGGTAAAACGAATTCAGGCCATCCATCAGTTGATACAGCGTTTGCCGTTGATGGCGCTCGATCTGACTTGGCCCACTGCCTGCTTCATACGGCACTTCAAGGTTATGCATCGCCGCCAGCTCTTCGACGGTTTCAACGAACTCGAGCTTGTCGTAGTTCATCAAAAAATCGACGGCATTACCGTGTGCGCCACAGCCAAAGCAATGGTAGAACTGCTTTTCACCGTTAACGGTGAAAGAGGGGGTTTTTTCGTTATGGAACGGACAGCACGCATGGTAGTTCTTGCCCTGCTTTTTCAGCTTTACCCGCGCGTCGATGAGATCGACGATGTCGGTTCTGGCAAGCAGATCGTTGATGAAAACGCGTGGGATTCTTCCGGCCATATGCCCCAAAAATTTAAGCGACTTATAAACGAAAACAAGCCGCGCATTCCTTCCGGAAGCACGGCCTTACGACTACTACTCTGTCTGTCAATTGAGGACTGAAGCCCTCAAGCGATTAGTACAGACGAGTACGGCGTGCGTTTTCGCGAGCCAGTTTCTTCGCGTGACGTTTCACAGCGGAAGCTTTAGCGCGCTTACGTTCGGTCGTTGGTTTTTCATAAAACTCACGACGACGAACTTCAGCCAGAACACCTGCTTTCTCGCATGAACGTTTGAAGCGACGCAGTGCTACGTCGAACGGCTCGTTTTCACGTACTTTAATTACCGGCATGTAACTCTCACCTTTAATAAATTCGGTTTGCCGCTGGCATCAACGCCAGCTTATTTCAAAATGGTGCGGAATTTTACTGCAAATGCTGCTGCTTTGTAAAGCACCGATGCGATTTTGAAAGGGACTTTAATAAGGGTGAGGAGTATACACGAGCCTTCTTCCTGGGGCGAACAAAGTTTTACATCACCCCGCCCAGGCTCTACACTGCGCGGTAGTGAAACGAGGTAAAACAAGTCATGCGTGTACTGGGTATTGAAACATCCTGCGATGAAACCGGCATCGCCATTTACGACGACGAAAAAGGCCTTCTGGCCAACCAACTGTATAGTCAGGTGAAATTGCACGCTGACTACGGCGGCGTCGTGCCGGAACTGGCCTCTCGTGACCACGTGCGTAAAACGGTTCCCCTGATTCAGGCGGCGCTGAAAGAGGCCGGGTTACGTTCAACTGATATTGATGCCGTGGCCTATACCGCGGGTCCGGGTCTGGTGGGCGCGCTGCTGGTTGGCGCGACGGTAGGCCGTTCGCTGGCGTTCGCGTGGGACGTGCCGGCCATTCCGGTTCACCATATGGAAGGTCACCTTCTGGCGCCGATGCTGGAAGAGAATCCGCCTGAGTTCCCCTTTGTTGCGCTGCTGGTTTCCGGCGGTCATACGCAGCTGATTAGCGTAACGGGCATTGGCAAATACGCGCTGTTGGGCGAGTCGATCGACGACGCCGCCGGTGAAGCGTTCGACAAAACCGCCAAGCTGCTGGGGCTGGATTATCCTGGCGGCCCGATGCTCTCGAAAATGGCGTCGCAGGGAACGGAAGGGCGCTTTGTCTTCCCGCGTCCGATGACCGACCGTCCAGGGCTGGACTTCAGCTTCTCCGGGCTGAAAACTTTCGCGGCGAATACGATTCGTAATAACGACGACAGCGAACAGACCCGTGCCGATATCGCCCGCGCGTTCGAAGATGCGGTGGTCGATACGCTGATGATCAAGTGCAAGCGCGCGCTGGATCAGACCGGCTTTAAGCGTCTGGTGATGGCGGGCGGCGTCAGCGCCAACCGCACGCTGCGCGCGAAGCTGGCTGAGATGATGCAAAAGCGTCGCGGGGAAGTGTTTTATGCCCGTCCAGAGTTCTGTACCGATAACGGCGCGATGATCGCTTACGCCGGGATGGTGCGTCTTAACGCGGGGGCAACGTCTGACCTGAGCGTGTCCGTGCGTCCGCGCTGGCCGCTGGCGGAACTGCCTGAGGCGTGAGTTTTTTGCCCGGTGGCGCTGCGCTTACTGGGCCTACAAAAACCGTAGGCCGGGTCAGGCGAAGCCGCCACCCGGCGATAAACCGCATTACACCCGCAACATCCCTTTTTCTTCCAGAAACGCGATAATCGTCGCCAGACCGTCACCCGCTTTCAGATTGGTAAACGTCCACGGACGTTCGCCACGCATGCGGTTGGTATCGCGCGCCATCACGTCGAGCGACGCACCCACGTAGGGCGCGAGATCGGTTTTGTTGATCACCAGAAAGTCAGATTTGGTGATCCCCGGCCCGCCCTTACGCGGGATTTTTTCCCCTTCGGCCACGTCTATCACGTAGATAGTGAGATCCGCCAGTTCCGGGCTGAACGTCGCGCTCAGGTTATCCCCGCCGCTTTCGACGAAGATCAGGTCCAGATTGCCGAATTTCTCGCTTAACGCTTCCACCGCCGCCAGGTTCATCGAGGCATCTTCGCGGATGGCGGTATGCGGGCAGCCGCCGGTCTCCACGCCAACAATGCGCTCTGGCTCCAGTGCGCCCGCCTCGGTCAGGATGCGCTGATCCTCTTTGGTGTAGATATCGTTAGTGACTACCGCAAGATGATATGTATCGCGCATTGCCTTGCAGAGCGCTTCCAGCAGGGCGGTTTTACCCGACCCTACCGGGCCGCCGACGCCGACGCGCAGGGGATGTTTGTAATCAGCCATGTTGGCTCCTCAGGAACGGAATAGTCGTGAATATTGTGTTTCGTGGCGCGCGGAGGCGATGGCAGACAGCGGCGTGGCTGCGCCCAGTGCGTCGTCGTCACGTAAAAATGCCTCTTCGAACCCGGCGGCGAAGTGGTCGCTCAGGTCGATAATCAACTGCTGCGCCGCCTGCTGCCCAAACGGCACCAGCTTAACGCCCGCCATCACCGCGCTCTCAATCCAGCTGTAGCCGAGACTGAGCGCCAGTTCGCGCGCGCCAATGCCCCAGCGCACGCCGAGCCACGCCATGCCGCAGAGCTGGCTCTGCATACACAGTGTCAGCCATTCAGTCGGGCAGTCAGGCTCCCAGCTTTTAATCAGGCGCGTAAAGGCCGCGCCACGGTTGCGCTCCTCATCGCGCAGCTCGCGCGTTTCCCGGCAGGCGAGCAGGTATGCCGTCCAGCGTTTTGCCGCCACCCAATCCTGTTGTTCGCAGGCGAGATACAGGCGAGTAAAGAGCGGCAGATCGACGCAGTAAAAGCTCTGCTCCATCTGCTGGATTTGCCAGCGTTTAAAGGCGTCGGCATTCGTGACCCAGCCTGCCTCTACCGCCCACTCCAGCCCCTGCGACCAGGTAAACGACCCAACCGGCAGGCTACTGCTGGAGAGCTGCATCAGGCGCAGCCACTGGCGGGCGTGCTCCATCAGCTCATCAACGCCAGCAGGGCAGAGACAATCAACCCACCGCCGAACGTTTTACGCAGGCCGTCATGACGGCGCAGCAGTAAACCTGCCGCGAAGCTGGCGCACAGCACCGTGGCGCTGGCGAACATAAACCCGCTGGTGAAGAGCCAGAAGCTGTGGCCGGACATCTCCACACCGTGTGCCCAGCCGTGGAACATCGCCAGAGCAGGTACCGCCAGCAGCAGACGGTTTTCAGTTTTAAACATCATCACGCCGCAGACCGCCAGCGAGGCGATAATCAGCATCTCCATGCCGCTAAATCCGCCGAGCAGACTGCCTGCAACAGCGCCAACGAGCATCATCCCGAGAGTGGCAAACGGTAGCAGGAGTTTGCGGCCACTCAGCGCCGAGAGCACGCCCGCGCCGGTAAGCATCAGCAGGTGATCGAGCCCGGTCAGGGGATGGAAAAAACCGGCCTGGAAGCTGTCGGCACCGTGGCCTGGATGGGCGAGCGCCGGAACGGAAAAGGCCAGCAGTAACAGGGGTAGGAGCTTGCGCATAATTAATCCTTAATGTGAATGAGCGTGAGAGTGGCTATGGCTGTGGGCATCGCTGGCATAGGCGCCCGCTTCCGGTTCAAACGGCAGGGAGTCGAAGGTCACCTCCAGCCCGAACGGGCGCAGCATGTCGTCGAGAACGTGATCGTGGTGATAGCGCAGTTCGCCGGGCATGATCTGCAGCGGCACGTGGCGATTGCCCAGGTGGTAGCAGGCGCGGGCGAGCAGGAACGGGTCGGCGCAGCGCACCACGGAGACCGACTCTGCCGCTGCGATCACTTCGATGACCTCACTACCGTCGTCTGTCGTCAGCAGGTCCCCCCCGCGCAGCAGCAGGCCGCGCGGCAACATCAGCCCTGCTTCGCGGCCGTCGTTCAGCGCCACGCGGGCGCGGCTTTTCACCCGCACGTCAATCGGCAGCGTGACGCTGGCGGTAATCGGGTGCGCGTGGTCCAGGCGTTGGGTTAAATAGATCATCATCACTCCTCAGAACAGGAAATAGCGTTGCGCCATCGGCAGAACGTCGGCCGGTTCGCTGGTTATCAGTTCACCGTCGACGCGCACCTCGTAGGTTTGCGAATCGACGGTAATATTGGGCAGTAAACCGTTGTGGATCATGTCGGTCTTCTTCACCGTCCGGCAGCCTTTCACCACCGCCGTGGCGCTTTGCAGATTGAGCTGCTGCGGGACGCCGTTCGCGCTGGCGGCCTGGGAGATAAACGTCAGCCGGGTGGCGTGGCGCGCGGCACCCAGCGCGCCAAACATCGGGCGGTAATGCACCGGCTGCGGCGTGGGGATCGAGGCGTTAATATCGCCCATCGGCGCGCAGGCGATCATTCCGCCTTTGACGATGGTGGCAGGTTTGACGCCGAAGAACGCCGGTGACCAGACCACCAGATCCGCCAGCTTGCCCGCCTCAATGGAACCGACCTCATGGGCGATGCCGTGGGTCAGCGCCGGGTTGATGGTGTACTTAGCGACATAGCGCTTCACGCGGAAGTTGTCGTTATCGCCGGTCTCTTCCGGCAGGGCGCCGCGCTGGACCTTCATGCGGTGCGCAACCTGCCAGGTACGGATAATCACTTCTCCCACGCGGCCCATGGCCTGTGAATCTGACGAAGTGAGCGAGAACGCGCCGATATCGTGCAGCACGTCTTCAGCGGCGATGGTCTCCCGGCGAATGCGCGACTCGGCAAACGCCACGTCCTCGGCAATATCCGGGTCGAGGTGGTGGCAGACCATCAGCATGTCGAGATGCTCGTCGATGGTGTTCACCGTGTAGGGCAGCGTCGGGTTGGTGGAGGAGGGCAGAATATTCGGATGCGCGCAGGCGGTGATAATATCCGGCGCATGGCCGCCACCCGCGCCTTCGGTATGGAAGGTGTGGATGGTGCGCCCACCAATCGCGGCCAGCGTGTCCTCGACAAACCCGGACTCGTTCAGCGTGTCGCTGTGCAGCGCCACCTGAATATCCATCTCTTCGGCAACCTCCAGCGAGCAGTTGATCGCCGCGGGCGTTGCGCCCCAGTCTTCGTGGATCTTCAGCCCAATAGCGCCAGCCGCGACCTGCTCGCGCAGGGCGTCCGGGTTAGAGCCATTACCTTTGCCGAGGAGGCCGATATTCACTGGTAGCGTATCGGCTGCCTGCAGCATACGCGCGATGTACCACGGCCCTGGCGTGCAGGTGGTGGCGTTGGTGCCCGCCGCAGGGCCGGTGCCGCCGCCGATCATGGTGGTCACGCCGGAAACCAGCGCCTCTTCCGCCTGCTGCGGGCAGATCCAGTGAATATGGGTGTCGATCCCGCCCGCGGTCACGATCTTCCCTTCGGCGGCAATCACTTCCGTTGCGGCGCCGATTGGGATCGTCACGCCGGGCTGAATATCCGGGTTACCGGCTTTACCGACGGCAAAGATCCGCCCGTTCTTGACGCCGATATCGGCTTTCACGATCCCCCAGTGATCGACGATCAACGCGTTGGTGAGCACCAGATCCACGCAGTCGTCGGCGGTCATCTGCCCCTGGCCCATACCGTCGCGGATCACCTTTCCGCCGCCGAATTTGACCTCTTCACCGTAGACCGTGAGATCGTCTTCCACTTCGATCCATAGCTCGCTGTCGGCCAGCCGCACTTTATCGCCGGTGGTGGGGCCGAACATATCGGCATACGCCCGGCGTGAAATGTCAGCCATTTTTCACCTCCCCCATCACCTCGCCGCGAAACCCGAAAATACGCTGCGCGCCCGTCACCTGTACCAGCGTGACTTCCCGCTTCTGGCCGGGCTCGAAACGCACGGCGGTGCCTGCCGGAATATTCAGCCGGTAGCCTCTGGTGGCTTCCCGGTCGAACTTCAGCGCCGGGTTGACCTCGTAAAAGTGATAGTGCGATCCGACCTGTATCGGCCTGTCGCCGTGGTTTTCAACAATCACTTGTTGGGTTTCACGCCCGACGTTGAGGGCAACCGTGCCGGGCTGGATCTGGTATTCGCCAGGGATCATGACGTGCTCCTTAGACGATCGGATTGTGGACTGTGACGAGCTTGGAGCCGTCCGGGAAGGTGGCCTCCACCTGAATATCCGGGATCATCTCCGGTACGCCCTCCATTACCTGGTCGCGCGTCAGAACGTGACGACCCGCTTCCATCAGCGAGGCGACGGTTTCGCCATCGCGCGCGCCTTCCATAATAAAGGCGCTGATCAGCGCGACCGATTCTGGATAATTGAGCTTAACCCCGCGCGCAAGGCGGCGTTCGGCAACCAGCGCGGCGGTGAACAGCAACAGCTTGTCTTTTTCTCTGGGGGTCAGTTCCATAACGTTTCTCTTATGTCTGCCAGATACGCGGCGAACAGGCATTTTTAGGGGTGAGAAGCGGGCGAAGCGACTGCCAGATGTCGCGCATCACCCGCTGGCAAATCAGGTTATCGTGGGAGAGGAAACGCACCGACAGCAGATCGTCGGTAAGCGTTGCACCTGCATAATTTCCCAGCGGTGCGAGGCGCTCGCGGACCGTATCAAGATGCGTTTCCCCGGCCGGATAGAACAGCAGCGTGCCGAGCCACGGATGTCCGGCAACGGGCGCAAGATCGCCGTCGCTCAGGTGCTGACGCTCAATCAGGCGCGGTTCATCGTCTACCCAGACCTCAAGGCGGCTCTCCAGCGTGCCGTGGCTGAAGGTTTCACCGATTACCGGGCGACCCAGGCAATACAACTCCCACGCCAGCAGCGTGCTGGAGGCCTTCAGGTGGAAGACGGAGCGCAGTGCGGCATTGGCACCGGGAAAGAGGATGGTATCTTGCGGCAGCCACTCCAGCGTGGATCCATCATCGAGATAAAAGTGTTGATTCAGACAGGCCTGCGGGCCGCTGCTGCGATAGAACTTACTGGCGCCGGGCATGGTGATAAGCGCGTGGCTTTTGGCGTCCAGCCGAACGGAAATGTCCAGCGTATCGCCGCCCACAATGCCGCCGGGCGGATGCAGTAAATAGAGGTGACAGGTTTCCCCTTCGGGATAAAACGGGCGTTGAACGGTGAGCGGCCCGACGTGGTGGGCGGCGTGCAGGAGGGTTTTCTCAGGGGTGTGACAAAACAGCAGGGCAAGCGATGCCTGCCAGCCTTTATACGTATTATCAGTGACCTGAGCTGCTAACATGCTGCATCCATTTCCACACCATCGGGATACGTTTCAGTATGCCCTGGCGGAAATGAAGGCTGTCATATGAGTCGCTTATGGATACGTTTTCTGCTGCCGGCGTTGCGCGTTTTACTCCGGATCTTTTTTCTTTCGCTTGAGCTTCGTCCAGATTTTGGTCTCCTGACGACGCCACAGACGCTGAATATTATCGTGATGACGCAGCAGGATCAGGCAGGAGAGCATTGACACCGGGAAGGTGAACTGGGGTTTGAACCACCAGACGTAAAACGGGGCAATGAGCGCGCTGACGATGGCGCCGAGCGAGGAATAACCGCTCAGCAAGATGGTGAGCAGCCAGGTGCCCGCCATTACGCCGGTAAGATCCCAGCCGATAGGGGCGATAGCGCCAAAGGCGGTTGCAACGCCTTTACCACCTTTAAAACCGAAGAAAACGGGCCAGATGTGGCCGACGCAGGCCGCAATCGCAATGAGCCCCAGCCAGAACGGCGTGACGCCCAGCGCATAAGCGCCCCAGACGGGTAGCATCCCTTTCAGAACATCAAAAATCAAAACCGCTACGGCTGCTCCCTTGCCGCCAATTCTAAGTACGTTGGTCGCTCCCGGATTCCCGGAACCACTTTCACGCGGGTCAGGTAACCCGGCAATGCGGCAGACCAGAATGGCGCTGGAGATTGAGCCGCAAAGATAGGCGAGGAGGATCATTCCAGGCGCGATTGCACTCATAACGCTGTTCCGTTTTGAAAATGTATCTGTATTCTCAGCATCTGTGGATAATACGCATAATTCGCCGGAAGTGGTATCCGGTTTAGCCAAAAAGCAGGCAGGTCGTGATGGATATTGTATTTATAGAGCAACTTTCGGTAATCACCACAATTGGTGTTTACGACTGGGAACAGACCATCGAGCAGAAGTTAGTGTTCGATATCGAAATGGGCTGGGACAACCGCAAGTCAGCAAAAAGCGATGATGTGAATGACTGTCTGAGCTACGCCGACATCAGTGAAACGGTCATCGGCCATGTGGAAGGACAGCGTTTTGCGCTGGTGGAACGTGTGGCGGAAGAGGTGGCGGAACTGCTGCTGACCAAATTCAACTCACCGTGGGTGCGCATCAAGCTGAGCAAGCCGGGAGCGGTAGCGCGTGCGGCCAATGTGGGCGTGATTATCGAGCGTGGCACAAATCTGAAAGGTAAGATTTAACGTCATAATTGCTAAACCATTTTAGGTTATATCGGTCTTATAGCTGTATCTTTCACGGGAGCCGTTGGGGCGACCGTTTTTTTATATCTTTTTAGGGGTTTATAGATGAGCGATATGCACTCGCTGCTGGTGGCGGCAATACTGGGTGTGGTCGAAGGATTGACGGAGTTTTTGCCAGTTTCCAGTACGGGCCATATGATTATCGTTGGCCATCTGCTGGGCTTTGAAGGCGATACCGCAAAGACGTTTGAAGTCGTCATTCAGCTCGGTTCTATTCTGGCGGTGGTCGTGATGTTCTGGCGTCGCCTGTTTGGCCTGATCGGCATCCACTTTGGCCGTCTGCCGCAGCGTGAAGGCGAAGGCTCGGGGCGCCTGACGCTCATTCATATTCTGCTCGGGATGATCCCCGCAGTGGTGCTGGGCCTGGTTTTCCACGATGCCATCAAATCGCTGTTTAACCCTATTAACGTGATGTACGCGCTGGTGGTCGGTGGCTTCCTGCTGATTGCTGCCGAAGTGCTGAAGCCTAAAACCCCGCGTGCGGAAGGGCTGGACGATATGACGTATCGTCAGGCATTTATCATTGGTTGCTTCCAGTGTCTGGCGCTGTGGCCGGGCTTCTCCCGTTCTGGGGCAACGATTTCCGGCGGGATGTTGATGGGCGTGAGCCGTTACGCGGCGTCGGAGTTCTCGTTCCTGCTGGCGGTGCCAATGATGATGGGCGCCACCGCGCTGGATCTCTACAAAAGCATTGGCTTCCTGACCACGGGTGACATTCCGATGTTTGCCGTGGGCTTTGTCACCGCCTTTATCGTGGCGCTGATTGCCATCAAAACCTTCTTGCAGCTGATTAAGCGTATCTCGTTCATTCCGTTCGCGATCTACCGCTTTATTGTCGCGGCTGCCGTTTACGTGGTCTTCTTCTGATGACCCACTGCCCTCAGTCTTTCGGCTGAGGGCAACGTTTTTCCTTCCACGCCGTTACGGCCTCAATTCGCCGTTTCGTCAGCTCTTCACGAATTTCCGGGCCTTTAAATCCTGCCTCGACAACGTCTTTCGTCGGCACCGCTTTTGCCACAATCCACGCTTCGCGCAGCAGTCGCCCCTGAGGGTAATCGGATGCTTCAAACCCGGTGCGGCCGCGAACGTCGGCTTCGCTGGTGAGTGCGATCTGCTCCACGCGCTGCGGCTTGCGCCAGGCGTCGATATTATCGAACAGCTTCACGATAGTGGCGGGTTTCAGGATCGGGAAGGTGTGGATCAGGTCGTGGAATTCAGCGACCAGTTTTGCCAGGTCACGGATCTCATTCGGCACGCGCAGGCGCTGACAAAGCCCTTCTACCAGCTTTACGCCTGCCGGGCCGTGACCATGATGCCGTGGCCAGAATTCTTTCGGCGTTAAGCCTTTGCCGAGATCGTGGCAGAGGGTGGAAAAACGCACGTCTACTTCAGGACTGAGCATGGCCGCCATGCTCAGCGTCATCAGCGTGTGCACACCGGTATCAATTTCCGGATGCCATTTTGCCGGCGCGGGTACGCCAAACAGCGCGTCGATTTCAGGGAACAGCACCTTTAGTGCGCCGCAGTCACGCAGGACCTGGAAAAAGACCTGTGGGTTGCGGGTGGTCAGGGCATTTTCCGTCTCTTTCCAGACGCGCTCCGGCGTCAGGTGTTCTAATTCGCCCGCCTCGGTCATGGCCGTCATCAGCGCCATCGTCTCATCCGCAATGCGGAAGCTCAGATGGGCGTAACGCGCGGCAAAGCGCGCCACGCGCAGAACGCGGAGCGGATCTTCAGAAAATGCCGGGGAGACGTGACGTAAAAGACGGTTGCGCAGGTCATCCCGCCCGCCGTAGGCATCGATGATTTGGCCGTTTTCGTCCTGTGCCAGGGCGTTAATGGTGAGATCGCGGCGCAGCAAATCCTGCTCCAGCGTCACGTCCGGCGCGGCGTAGCAGGTGAAACCCGTATAGCCGGAGCCGGATTTCCGTTCGGTACGCGCCAGAGCGTACTCTTCGCGGCTTTGCGGATGAAGAAACACGGGAAAATCGCGGCCTACCTGCTGGTAGCCCGCGTCGAGCATCTCTTCCGGGGTGGCGCCAACGACGACCCAGTCTTTATCTTTGACCGGCAGACCTAACAACGCATCACGTACCGCACCACCGACCAGATAACTCTTCACGCCCAACTCTCCCGTTTTCTCTTTTCCAGAATGATACGTAAGTCTGGCAGAGAAGACGAATTAGTTCATCCAGCGGTCTTTACGCTTGCGGCTTGGGATAAGATGCGGCAGGACCAGACCCAGCACCAGACCCACGCCCAGCACGCCGCCGCCATACATAAACCACTGCATGATGATGGTGCGCTGCTTGTCATCAAGCTGCAGATTCGCGGCGTTTACCTTTTTTTGCGCGACGATCAGCTCATTTTTGAGTTTTTGATTCTCTTCTTTCAGACCGTTAATCACGCTGTCGCTCTGTGCCACTTTCTGCTGCATCTCTGCGGTGCGCTGGTTCCAGGTACCGTCGATGTTGTTCAGCTTGTCGGTCAGGGTCTTCACCTGGTTTTCCAGATCCGGAACGCGCGTGCGCAGGCTTGGTACGGTGCTCAGCTCTTTCAGCGGGATCCAGGAAGTACGACCGGTACTGTCGCGAACCTGACCATAGTTGGTGTCCGCGTTGGTCTGTAACAGGGTGACTTCCTCGCCGGCATTCACCGTGCCCACGAGGCGATAATTATCTCCGGGGCCACTGCGTACCCAGGTGTTCAGTTCGTCAGAAACGTAACGCTTCTCTTCAGCGTGCACTGCGGTTGCGGCGCTAAAAGCGAGTAAAGTAAGTCCAATCAGGCGTAATTTAAGCATCATTAGTCGTTATTTTCATAAATAGTGGAACGATAGTAGTGGCAACAGTGTCTCTACGCAAAGCATTCGTCAGCAATCAGAATCATCTGTGTCACGACTCTACACATTTACGCCCGTCAAATTGCTCATTGCATGGCAATTTGGCGCAAAATACTATGTACTGACAAACAAATGGCGAGGAAGTTCGCCCTCATTGACGCGTCTGTGACGCCCGCAAAAGTACAAGGCTATGGCTCAGGAAATCGAATTAAAATTTATCGTCGAAAAAGACAGCGTTGACGCGCTCCGCCAGCATCTGCATACGCTCTCCGGCGAGCACCATGAACCCGTACAGTTGCTCAACATCTACTACGAAACGCCGGATAACTGGCTGCGTAGCCACGATATGGGGCTGCGCATCCGCGGCGCAAACGGGCGCTACGAGATGACGATGAAAATCGCCGGCCGCGTGGTCGGCGGTTTGCACCAGCGCCCGGAATACAATATCGACATCAGTAAGCCAGAACTTGAGCTGGATCGTTTCCCGGCGGAGGTCTGGCCGGAAGGTGAACGGCCTGCCACGCTGGCAGAGCAGGTACAGCCGCTGTTCAGCACCGATTTTTGCCGTGAGAAATGGCTGGTGACGGAAGGTAAGAGCCGCATTGAAATCGCGCTGGATTTAGGCGAAGTGAAGGCGGGTGAGTGCCAGGAGCCTATTTGCGAGCTGGAGCTGGAACTGCTGGAAGGGGATGCCAGCGACGTGCTGAAACTGGCGCGCAAGCTGGTGAGCCAGCCGGGTTTACGTCAGGGCAGCCTGAGTAAAGCGGCGCGCGGTTACCATTTGGCGGCCGGGAATGCGCCACGCCTGCTGAAAGAGACCCCGATTCTGCGTGTTGTTCCGAAGGCCAGCATTGAACAGGGCATGGAAGCGGCGCTGGAGCTGGCCCTCTCTCAATGGCAGTACCATGAGGAACTCTGGGCGCGTAACGTGAAAAATGCCAGCAAACAGGTGCTGGCCGCCATTGGGCTGGTGCGTCATGCCCTGGCACTGTTTGGCGGTATCGTACCGCGTAAAGCAAGTGCTCACTTACGTGACCTGCTGACCCAAACTGAAACGCTGATGCATTCCGATGTCTCCGCGCAAACGGTGATCTACAGCCCGCAAAACGCCGCGGCAAAACTGGCGCTGACCGAGTTTCTGGTGACGCGCGGCTGGCGCAGCTTCCTGGATGCAAAAGCGCAGACCAAAATCGCGGATAATTTTAAACGCTTCGCGGATATCCATCTTTCCCGTCACGCTGCCGAACTGAGAACGACCTTCGCACATCCGCTGGGTGACCAGTACGGCGATCAGCTTCCCCGTCTGGCGCGTAATATCGACAGCATGTTGCTGCTGTCGGGGGCGTATGAGGGCGTGAAGGCGCAGGCCTGGCTGGAAAACTGGCAGGGGCTCAAGCATGCCATTGAAACCCGTCAGCAGATTGAGATCGAGCATTTCCGCAACGAGGCCATTTCGCAGGATCCGTACTGGCTGCACAGCGGAAAACGTTAATTCTGGCAAGGAACCCCTGATATGCCGCTTTCTTCGCAGTTACAGCAGCACTGGCAGACCGTTTGCGAGCGTCTGCCCGAGTCTTTACCGGCGTCATCGTTAAGTGAGCAGGCCAAAAGCGTGCTCACGTTCAGTGATTTTGTTCAGGAAAGTGTGAGTGCCAACCCGGACTGGCTGGCAGAGCTGGAGAGCGCACCGCCGCAGGCGAACGAGTGGCGGCAGTATGCCAGCTGGCTGCAAGCCGCGCTGGCAGATGTGGCTGATGAAGCGACGCTGATGCGCGTTCTGCGTCAGTTCCGCCGCCGGGTGATGGTACGCATTGCCTGGGCGCAGTCGCTGGCGCTGGTGAGCGAAGAGAGTACGTTGCAGCAGTTGAGCGAGCTGGCGCAAACGCTGATCATCGCCGCGCGAGACTGGCTCTACGCCGCCTGCTGTAAAGAGTGGGGCACGCCGTGCAGTGAAGAAGGGGTTCCGCAGCCGCTGTTGATTCTGGGGATGGGGAAGCTGGGCGGTTGCGAGCTGAACTTCTCCTCAGATATCGACCTGATTTTTGCCTGGCCGGAAAACGGCTCGACGCGCGGCGGGCGCCGCGAGCTGGACAACGCCCAGTTCTTTACCCGCCTCGGCCAGCGTCTGATCAAGGCACTGGACCAGCCGACGCAGGACGGCTTTGTCTACCGCGTGGACATGCGCCTGCGCCCGTTTGGCGACAGCGGTCCACTGGTGCTGAGCTTTGCCGCGCTGGAGGATTATTACCAGGAACAGGGGCGCGACTGGGAGCGTTACGCAATGGTCAAAGCGCGGATCATGGGCGACAGCGACGACGCTTATGCTAACGAACTTCGCGCCATGCTGCGCCCGTTCGTTTTCCGCCGCTACATTGATTTTAGCGTGATCCAGTCCCTGCGTAATATGAAAGGGATGATTGCCCGCGAGGTCCGCCGCCGTGGGCTGAAGGACAATATTAAGCTCGGCGCGGGCGGCATTCGTGAAATTGAATTTATCGTTCAGGTCTTCCAGCTCATTCGCGGCGGGCGAGAGCCGTCGCTGCAGTCGCGCTCGCTTCTGCCGACGCTGAGCGCCATTGAGCAACTGCACCTGCTGCCGGACGGCGACGCGCAAACCCTGCGCGAAGCCTATCTTTTCCTGCGCCGTCTGGAAAATTTGCTGCAAAGCATCAATGACGAGCAGACGCAGACATTGCCGGGCGATGAGCTGAACCGGGCGCGTCTGGCCTGGGGTATGGGGGCGGACGACTGGGCGGCACTGACCGAAACGCTGGACGCACACATGGCAGGCGTGCGCCGCATCTTTAACGATCTGATTGGCGACGATGAAAGTGAATCCCCGGATGATGCGCTCTCCGAGCACTGGCGCGAGCTGTGGCAGGATGCGCTCCAGGAAGATGACACCACGCCGGTGCTGACGCACTTAAGCGATGATGCCCGCCATCGTGTGGTGGCCTTAATTGCCGATTTCCGTCTCGAACTGAACAAACGCGCCATCGGGCCGCGCGGTCGTCAGGTGCTGGATCATCTGATGCCGCACCTGCTGAGCGAGGTCTGCTCGCGAGAAGACGCGCCGGTGCCGCTGTCGCGCATGATGCCGCTGCTGAGCGGGATTATCACGCGTACCACCTATCTTGAGCTACTGAGCGAGTTTCCGGGCGCGCTGAAGCACCTGATAACGCTCTGCGCCGCGTCGCCGATGGTGGCGAACAAGCTGGCGCGTTACCCGCTGCTGCTGGACGAACTGCTCGACCCGAACACGCTCTATCAGCCGACGGCGACGGATGCGTATCGTGACGAGCTGCGCCAGTATTTGCTGCGCGTGCCTGAAGAGGACGAAGAGCAACAGCTGGAGGCGCTGCGCCAGTTTAAACAGGCACAGATGCTGCGCGTGGCGGCGGCCGATATTGCCGGAACGCTGCCGGTGATGAAAGTGAGCGATCACTTAACCTGGCTTGCGGAAGCGATTATTGACGCGGTTGTCCATCAGGCGTGGGGGCAGATGGTAGCCCGCTACGGTCAGCCAAAACATCTGGCCGATCGAGAAGGGCGCGGCTTCGCGGTGGTGGGTTACGGCAAGCTCGGCGGCTGGGAGCTGGGATACAGTTCCGATCTGGATTTGATCTTCCTGCATGATTGCCCGGTGGACGTGATGACCGACGGCGAGCGCGAAATCGACGGGCGTCAGTTCTATCTGCGCCTGGCCCAGCGCATTATGCACCTGTTCAGCACCCGCACTTCGTCCGGCATTCTGTATGAAGTGGATGCGCGCCTGCGCCCGTCCGGCGCGGCGGGCATGCTGGTGACCTCAACGGAATCCTTCGCCGATTATCAGAAAAACGAAGCCTGGACGTGGGAGCATCAGGCGCTGGTGCGCGCCCGCGTGGTCTATGGCGATCCGCAGCTGCACGCGCAGTTCGATGCGATTCGCAAGGCGGTCATGACCACCCCGCGCGAGGGCAGTACGTTGCAGACTGAGGTGCGCGAGATGCGCGAGAAAATGCGCGCGCATCTGGGCAATAAGCATCGCGATCGCTTTGATATTAAAGCCGACGAGGGTGGTATTACCGATATTGAATTTATCACTCAGTATCTGGTGCTGCTGCACGCACACGATAAGCCGAAGCTGACGCGCTGGTCGGATAACGTGCGTATTCTGGAACTGCTGGCGCAAAACGACATTATGGACGAGCAAGAGGCGCAGGCCTTAACCCGCGCCTACACCACGCTGCGCGATGAACTTCATCACCTGGCGTTGCAGGAGCAGCCGGGGCATGTCGCGCTGGACTGTTTTGCCGCAGAGCGCGCCCAGGTGACGGCAAGCTGGCAGAAATGGCTGGTGGAGCCGTGCGTAACAAATCAAGTGTGATATTATCGCGCGCAAATTGTGAATCTTTCTGGAGTCAGGAATGAAAGTAACACTGCCAGAGTTTGAACGTGCTGGAGTAATGGTTGTCGGGGATGTGATGCTGGATCGCTACTGGTATGGACCAACCAGCCGTATCTCTCCGGAAGCACCGGTACCGGTGGTTAAGGTCGATACCATTGAAGAGCGTCCCGGCGGCGCGGCAAACGTGGCGATGAACATTGCCTCCCTGGGAGCACAGTCGCGTCTGGTTGGCCTGACCGGCATCGACGATGCGGCGCGTGCGCTGAGCAAGTCGCTGGCGGACGTGAACGTGAAGTGCGACTTCGTTTCTGTTCCGACCCACCCAACGATTACCAAGCTGCGCGTGCTGTCGCGCAACCAGCAGCTGATCCGCCTCGACTTTGAAGAAGGGTTTGAAGGCGTTGATCCTGAGCCGCTGCACGAGCGCATTAACCAGGCGCTGGGTAATATCGGTGCGCTGGTGCTTTCCGACTACGCTAAAGGTGCGCTGGCGAGCGTGCAGACGATGATTCAGCTGGCGCGTAAGGCTAACGTGCCGGTGCTGATTGACCCGAAAGGCACCGATTTTGAGCGCTATCGCGGCGCGACGCTGCTGACGCCAAACCTCTCTGAGTTCGAAGCGGTGGCGGGCAAGTGCAAAACCGAAGAAGAACTGGTTGAACGCGGCATGAAGATCATTGCTGACTTCGAGCTGTCTGCGCTGCTGGTGACCCGCTCCGAGCAGGGGATGACGCTGCTGCAGCCGGGCAAAGCGCCGCTACATATGCCAACCCAGGCGCAGGAAGTGTACGACGTGACCGGTGCCGGTGATACGGTGATCGGCGTGCTGGCGGCGACGCTGGCAGCGGGTAACTCCCTGGAAGAGGCCTGCTACTTCGCGAACGCTGCGGCGGGTGTGGTCGTCGGCAAACTCGGGACCTCAACCGTTTCCCCTATCGAGCTGGAAAACGCGGTGCGCGGGCGTGCCGACACCGGTTTTGGCGTCATGACCGAAGACGAGCTGAAAGTGGCTGTTGCCGCTGCGCGTAAACGCGGCGAGAAAGTGGTGATGACCAACGGCGTGTTCGACATTCTTCATGCGGGTCACGTCTCTTATCTGGCGAATGCGCGCAAGCTGGGCGATCGTCTGATTGTGGCGGTCAACAGCGATGCGTCGACCAAACGTCTGAAAGGCGAAACACGTCCGGTGAACCCGCTGGAGCAGCGCATGATTGTGCTCGGCGCGCTGGAAGCGGTGGACTGGGTGGTGTCGTTTGAAGAAGATACCCCGCAGCGCCTGATTGCTGGCATTCTGCCGGACCTGCTGGTCAAAGGCGGTGATTACAAGCCGGAGCAAATCGCAGGTAGCGAAGAGGTCTGGGCCAACGGTGGCGAAGTGATGGTGCTCAACTTTGAGGACGGATGTTCAACCACCAACATCATCAGGAAGATCCAGAAAGACAGTCAGTAAAAAAACGGGCCAGTTGGCCCGTTTTTTTACTGTCGCGTGGCGGCTGCGCCGCGATCATGTAGGCCCGGTAAGCGAAGCGCCACCGGGCACAACAGGCCGCACTTATGCCTGATCATCCACCGGTGGAATCGCCGGTGCCGGCTTCACTTCTTCCGGTGCATGACGGTTTTCCAGCTCGCTCAGACGCTGTTCCAGCAGCGCCAGCTTCTCGCGGGTGCGCAGCAGAACCTGCGTCTGCACGTCGAACTCTTCGCGGCTAACTAAATCAAGGCGAACCAACTGCGCCTGCAGCGTCTGGCGGATTTTCTTCTCAACGTCATCACCAAATTCACGAATGCCTTTTGGCATGGATTCATGAACCTGACGCGCAATTTGCTCAATTTTCTTTGGGTCAATCATTGTCGTTTCCCTTGATGGAAAGGTGTCAGTGTCCATTGTAGCGCGTCATGCCCGGGGTAAACAAAATTGTTTGATGCTTATGCATTGCCCAGCATAATCAATAGCGTTATAGTTATCTCGCTTATTCTCAGGGCGGGGCGAAATTCCCCACCGGCGGTAAATCAGCTTCACGCTGAAAGCCCGCGAGCGCTTTGGGTGACTACTCAAAGGTCAGCAGATCCGGTGTAATTCCGGGGCCGACGGTTAGAGTCCGGATGGGAGAGAGTAACGATCCAGTCGGGCATGGGCCCGCTCACGTTATCTTTTTGCCGCTTGTTCGGCGCTCCTAAGACTGCCCTGATTCTGGTAACCATAATGTTAATGAGGTTTTTTTACCATGAATCAGACGCTACTTTCCTCTTTTGGCACTTCAATTCAACGTGTTGAACATGCACTGGATGCACTGCGCGAAGGCCGCGGTGTGATGGTGCTTGACGATGAAAACCGTGAAAACGAAGGCGACATGATTTTCGCTGCCGAAAACATGACCGTTGAGCAGATGGCGCTGACCATCCGTCACGGTAGCGGCATCGTATGCCTGTGTATCAACGAAGAACGCCGCCAGCAGCTTGATCTGCCAATGATGGTTGAAAACAACACCAGCGCCTTCGGGACCGGTTTTACCGTGACCATTGAAGCTGCACATGGCGTGACCACTGGTGTGTCGGCGGCTGACCGTTTGACCACCGTGCGTGCAGCCATTGCGGATGGGGCGAAACCCTCCGATCTGCACCGTCCTGGCCACGTCTTCCCGCTGCGTGCGCAGCCGGGCGGCGTGCTGACCCGTGGTGGTCATACCGAAGCAACTATCGATCTGGTGACCCTGGCAGGCTTTAAACCTGCTGGCGTGCTGTGTGAATTGACCAACGATGATGGCACCATGGCGCGCGCGCCGGAGTGCATTACCTTTGCGCGTCTGCACAACATGCCGGTAGTCACGATTGAAGATCTGGTGGAGTACCGCCAGGCGCACGAGCGCAAAGCCAGCTGAAACCGCTGATGTGAAAAAGCCGGGGAAACCCGGCTTTTTTGTGGCTAGTGGTAGTTAATTTTAAACAGCACCACCGTTTCGAACGGACCTGACTGAATGGCTTTTCCCGCGTCGGGGGAGAGCTCCGCGGTATAGGTTTGTTCATAGTTCAACGTACTCCCGGTGAAATCCGCATACTCTTCGTAGTGGTTGAAGGTATAAGGCTGGGTTCCATTGAGGATACGTAGCTTTAAGCCATTTCCAATCAACAGGGCAGTGTCGTTTTCGGAGAGCGACTCCGTCGTGTAAAACGATGAGTCCATTTTAAAGCCATCTGAACACTGGGCGTCCTGCACTTTCGTGGTTTTAACCGTAAAGGTGCGGTTGCGCGTTTGCTGATTCACGATGTCGCGCGCACTGAAGGTACCGAAATCAATCTCCTGGTTCTCAGGATAAATACTGAAGGTTGCGCCGCAGTCGAGGACGGTAATGTTTTCTAACCCGTTAATGTGGTACTTGAGGTTTTTTGCATCGGCCATCTGGTTAACCCCGCCTTTTCCGTCAAACTGCACCACGACGTAGTCCCCCAGCGAACTTTTGTAGCCGTGCGGCGGAACGGCCTTTATACGAACGTAAAGGCGCAGTCGGGCAATGAACGTGCGCGTGGTGTGAATATCATTGGCATTGCCTGAGCATAGCCGGTTCTCCCACCCCATTTGCTTAATTTGTTCCGGGGTGTACATGGTGATGTTGTTATTATCAAGGCACTGGCGGGTATCTACGCCGTTTGGCTGCCCCGTCGCGTCATAATCCATGCCTTCATAGGTAACCCCCAGCTCGTAGTAAGGGTCGGAAGCGGCTGGATAGGGGTTGACCCAGGCATAGACGTCCTCTTTTTCGAAGCTGCCGGCCACATCGTGGTTACAGGTGACCGGGATTTTAATGTCGTCAGATTCCCAGATCTTTTGCCCCACCTGTGCATTGCTGGGGATCGCGAACGGACTGATCGTTTTTGTCTCTTCCACCGGGCCGCCCTGAGCGCCCAGATAGCAATCGAGCGCCAGCGCGGCTTTTAAGGGCAGCAGCGCCAGCAGCATCGCGATCAAAACATTAGTGAGCTTTCGCATCGCTTGTGGCCTTCGCATCCTTAAGTTGGCAGGTCGACGTCCCCTGACAGGTCGCGTCAAGCTTTCGCAGTGCGCCGTAATCGTCGATATAACCAATGCTGTAATAGCTGCCGTGATAGCCACCGGTGGTGACAGAGGCGCTAGTAAAGGGTGCCAGCATCAGGCTGTCAAAGCCGGACAGCATGGCTTTACCCTTTTTGCTTAGCCAGGCGAGGGTGAGGTAATAAGGTGTAGGGTTATGAATTGTCAGCCCTTTTGCCGTTGCCGTCACCTCCATGCGCATTTCAGAACGATCGCCTGCTTTTTTCACGATAGCCCTCGGGCGCCAGAACAGCTTGATACGGCTCTGCATGGCGACCTGCATGACGCTGCGATCATCGTCGAGGCTGGCGCTTTTTGGTGGCACTTCGCGCAGGTTGAAGTAGAAGAGCGATTCCCGATCTTTTGGCAGCGCGCTGGTGGCCGCCTGCTTCACGATCCTGACCTGGGATGACGATCCGGGCTCAATGCGCTGGATCGGAGGAAGCGCCATAAAGTGGCTGTCTTCCTTACGACCGTTTTCGTCTTCGATCCAGGAGAGCGCAAGATAGGGGAGCGTTTTGCTCTGGTTATCGACCTTCAGGCTGCTGGCCTTGTCGGTTTCGGGAAAGACGATGCGGGTACGATCCAGATTAATGGCCGCCTGGCTGGCGAATGCTGTACCGATCAACATCAGGCACAGGCTTTTCAGTGGAGTGAGTTTCATCATAATTTACTGACACGGCAGCATAAGCTGCGAAAGGTTAGTGAGGTGTGAAGGTAGCGTGAAGCGACACTGGCTGGCGTCGCCCCAGGTTACCAGGAATTGCTGCTCGGGCTGTACGGCACCCAGCCAGACATGGCCCTCGTCGGCGACGATACCCACGTCTTTACCGCTATCCGCCATCTGGACGCGCGCGCCCAGCGGCGGCATGCCTGATGCGGTTCGCAGGATGCCCAGAACATCATTTCCCGCCCGGGTGGCGATCTGGCGATAGCCGATGGCCCCTTCTGTCCAGGTCGAGGTCATGACGCGGTTATCCACGTCTACGCCTTCGGGGAGATCGTTCAGGTTGACCTGCACGCTCGACGGTGAGTAGCTGGAGAACGAAGGAAGCACCCCGATCCCGAAGGCGTTGGTCTGGTCCCGCGACATGTTGAGCGGAATATTGCTGATGCCGTCCGTGCTCACCATGACACGCGGTTCGTTGCCGTAGCTGCGGCGGTGCAGGGCCATGCCTTTTGCCGTACCGGTGAAGGACCCATTCCAGCTGGCGCTGAGGGAGCTGTAGTCATTCGCCTTATAACTTCCGGAAACGTTGAGATCGCCGAGCGGGGAGTAGTGCTGGTAGTTTCCGCTGAACTGCGCGCCTGCATCGGTCTGCTGACTTTCGGTACCGGCAGAAACGCCCCAGGTGTTGTTCTTGTCAGAGGTGTCGTACCACGAGACGGTCTGGCTCAGGTTGTCGCTGTTGCGCAGGTCATAGCTGAGGCGATGGTCAGGATCCAGCGGCACGCTGAGAGACAGGTAGAACTGATTGTCGTCCTCGCGATCTTGATAGTGGGTTTTGCTGAACGATGCCGAAACGCCAAGGTTTTTCCAGCGGCCCAGATCGAAGTTATACCCCGCGGTCAGGCTGCCCGTATTTGATGGCGCTTCGTCCCACCAGGTTTGCCGGAGCAGGCTAAGGTAGAGATTGAGTGACAGCGCGGGAATGTACTGGCTGGCCGTGATGCTAAACGTCTGTTTTTCCGACTGGCTGTCATTATTTTCGCTGTCCAGGAAGCGTGCGTAGCTGAGGAACTGCGGGTCGGAGTAGCGGTAGCTGGCCAGGGTAAGCTGGCTTCCCGTGGTATCAAAGCGTTTGCTGTAGTTGAAGCGATAGCTGTAACCCGTCTGAGAGGGCTTGTTCGGGAGCTGGCTGGTCGCCTGGGTCACATCGAAGGAGAGGGCCCCGATCAGCGCGAGGTTTTGCCCGATGCCCGCTGCGATGGAGCGATAGTTATCGCCATCGGCGAGCGTGCCGCCGTACAGTGAGGTGTTGGAGAACAGGCCCCACGAGTACTCGCCGCTCATAAAGGCACTGTCTTCAAGGGCATGCGATGCATCTTCGCGGGGTTTGCCCACGGCAAATTTGTAGCGAACCTGGCCCTTGCGCGTCAGGAAGGGCACGGAGGCGGCGGACACCTGAAACGTGCTCACGCGGCCGTCGTCTTCGGTAATTTTAACGTCCAGCGTGCCCTGGACGGATTGGTTCAAATCCTGAATGACAAACGGGCCGGGTGGCACCTTAGTTTGATAAATCACGCGGTCAGCGAGACTCACCGTGACGGTAGCATTAGTTTGCGCAATCCCGGCGATTTGCGGTGCATAGCCGCGAAGAGACCAGGGTAGCATGCGTTCATCGCTGATCAGCGACGCCCCGGTATAGGTAAAGGCATCAAAGATAGCGGACTGAAAGTCTGTCTCACCCAGCGTCAGTTTCGCGCCAAGCGTCGGCAAAGGACGGAACATATAGACGCGTGAGAAGCGGCCGTTATGGGTTGACCCTCTCTCGGCATGCGTTTGATTGTACTGATAATCGCTACGTAGACGCCATGCACCCAGGTTGGCACCTGCGGTTCCGTAGGCGTTCGCGTTATCCGTGCTGCTACCTTCCTGCGGCTGATAATGGCTGGCAAAGAGGTTATAGTCCAGCAGCACGCCGGCCACGCCGTTGTCCCAGGTGGAGGGGGGCATCCAGTCGTTCGGACGAAATTGCATCATGGCCTGAGGTACGGTGACGTGCAGCGTTTGGGTTGATTGCTCGAAGCGGAATTTAATATCCGCCTGCGGGGTAAAATCCACGCAGCCCTGTTTAAGCGTTAGGGTCTGACGAACAGTGTCCTGAAGGCCAAAGGTGTCTGCCAGTTCTGCGGGAATACAGACTTCGGCTTTGTTATCAACCTCTTTCCAGGTCAGTTCCCAGCCGTTTGCCAGTGGAATATCGTTGATCGCGACGGTGACAAAATAACGTCCTGGCGTAACGGACGTCTCTTCTTTAAAGCGAGAAAGATCAATGCCCGACCGTAAATCTCTATCGATAGCATTAATATTAAATTCAGTGGCAGAGGCGGCGTGCGCAAGCAAGATGGCAGTAATGATGATTATCGATTGTGATTTATTTTTCATCATTCTGTTACTCGAATAAATAAAAAATCCGACTGGTAAACATCACCAGTCGGTATAACGGATCATGTTTAATCGTTATTTATACATCAGCACATAGTTGGCGTTAGCTTCAACCTGGCCCGCGGTGGCAGTGGTACCTGTTGGCACTTCCATGCGCGCTTTAAAGTGCAGCGTCTGGGTGTCTGAATTAGGCAGCAGATCCACCGTTTTTGCCGAGCCAAGGGTGATGTTTGCTTCGTCGTTGTCCAGCAGACGGACACCGACGTTTTCAGCACCGCTTGCATAGGTGTTGCTCAGAAGGCTGGTATCTGATGCGTAGGTGGCGGTGCTGCTGAACGTCACTTCCACTTTGGTTATTGGCGTCGCCGTCTCATCGTCGGGATCTGACAGAACGCAGTTCTGCAGGTTAATATCTACCGCAACGGGGGTGGACTTCTTGTTTGCATTGATGACGGCGGTGGTCACTTCACCGAGATCCACCTCTTTATCAACGCTGTCTGGTGCAATGCTGCAAGGCGCGTCAATAACAACGCCTTTAAATTTAATTTTCCCGGAGCCCTGATCGGCGGCAAATGCTGAACCAGAGACAATTGTTGCCATCGCAACGGCTAACAGTGCTTTTTTACCTGCATGCATGAAAATATCCTTTTCCAATGAATTCATACTCTGAATATTAATTTTCAGAAAATTACCATGAGATTATACCTGTGAAAAAAGAGTGAGTGCGATTAATTGCTCTTAAAAATAAATGTAGTCAACATTAAAATATAATCTGAAGTGATCTTTAGTATCGGATTAACAGCGAAAAATGGATTTTCAGTCGCGTGAAACAATGGTCATATTAGCGATAATAATGTCTTATTTAAAATTTGACTTTCAGGAAATAAATAAATGTAAAAATACGTGTAAAAAAAAGAGACTATCAGTGAGTACTATTTTTTCATTGAATTTATTAATTTTTAGTATGTTTGCCACCGCCGATGCCTGCTGCCTGGCGCTGAATCAGGTTCAATCTCATCACTGACATTCATTTTTTCTGATGTTGTTCCGGATGTTCAAATTTCCTGATGATGATCTTCATGCTTATCTGCGTTCATCTGCGCCAGATTGCGCGTAATGTAGCACCATTAAATTAACACCTTCTGTAAGGATATCATCATGACTTCTTCCCGTATGCCCGCCCTGTTTATAGGCCACGGAAGCCCAATGAATGTTCTCGAAGACAACGTCTATACCCGCGCCTGGCGTCAGCTGGGGGAGACGTTGCCGCGGCCGAAAGCGATTGTGGTGGTATCTGCACACTGGTTCACCCGGGGAACGGGCGTGACCGCCATGGAAACGCCAAAAACCATACATGATTTTGGCGGCTTCCCGCAGGCCCTTTATGACACGCACTATCCGGCACCGGGCTCGCCTGCACTGGCAGAACGTCTGGTCGAACTGCTGGCGCCTGTTCCTGTAGCGCTGGATAAAGAGGCCTGGGGTTTTGACCACGGCTCGTGGGGCGTGCTGATTAAAATGTATCCTGATGCGGATATCCCGATGGTGCAGCTCAGCATCGACAGCACCAAACCGGCAGCCTGGCATCTGGAAATGGGGCGTAAGCTGGCGACGCTGCGTGACGAAGGCATCATGCTGGTGGCGAGCGGCAACGTGGTGCATAACCTGCGCACGGCACGCTGGCACGGTGAAAATACGCCGTACCCGTGGGCTACTGCTTTCAACGATTACGTGAAAGCCAATCTGACCTGGCAGGGACCGGGTGAAGAGCACCCGTTAGTGAACTATCTGGATCACGAAGGCGGTTCGCTCTCTAACCCGACGCCGGAACACTTCCTGCCGCTGCTGTACGTTCTTGGCGCGTGGGATGGTCAGGAGCCGGTGACACTCCCGGTCGATGGTATTGAGATGGGTAGTTTGAGTATGCTGTCGGTGCAGGTAGGGTGAAAACATGCCCGGTGGCGCTACGCTTACCGGGCCTACAAAACCGTAGGCCGGGTCAGGCGAAGCCGCCACCCGGCAGATCTTACTCCACAAAAATATGCGGATAGAACCGTGACAGATCCTGCGTGATCAGCGCGCGATCTTCGCGAATGCCAATCCCGGCGGGCTGGTCGTTAATCAGCCAGCTGCCAATCAGCGTATAGCTGTCGCCAAACTTCGGCAGTTGATAGAATGCCTGGACGATCATCCCTTCTTCGCCGTACGGTCCTTCAACCGCTTCCACCGTTTTGCCGTTTTCGATAATCGACACGTTCGCGCCTTCGCGGGAGAAAATCGGCTTAACGACGTATTTCTCCATCGGCGGGAAATCATCTTCTGCAAAATACGCTGGCAGCAGGTTTGGGTGGTTCGGGAACATTTCCCACAGCATCGGCAGCAGAGCTTTGTTAGAGATAATGCTTTTCCATGCCGGCTCCAGCCAGCGCACGCCCGCATCTTCCAGCTTGGTGGAGAACATTTCGCGCAGCATGTATTCCCACGGATAGAGCTTGAAGAGGTTGCTGATCACCTGATCCTGCATATCCGTAAACTGACCTTTTTCTCCCAAACCGATATCTTCGATATAAAGGAATTCAGTCGCCACGTCGGCTTCGGCGGCACAGTCCTGCAGATACTGCACCGTTCCACGGTCTTCTTCCGTGTCGCGGCAGCAGGCGAGGTGCAGCAGGTTGAAGCCAAACTGCTCGCGCAGCTCGGCGAAACGCGCGATAAGCTTCTCCTGCAGGCTGTTGAACTGGTCGCTGCCTGCCGGCAGGTTTCCGGCGTTCATCTGATCTTCCAGCCAAATCCACTGGAAGAATGCCGCCTCGTACAGAGAGGTTGGCGTATCCGCGTTGTTTTCCAGAAGCTTAGGCTCGCCCACGCCGTCCCATGCCAGATCGAGGCGAGAGTAGAGCGAAGGCTGATTTGTTTTCCATGACTGACGAACAAAGCTCCAGGTGTGCTTTGGAATGCGGAATTTGGTCATCAGCTCGTCGCTGTCGATGACTTTCTCCACCACTTTCAGGCACATCTGGTGCAGTTCTGCGGTCACGTCTTCAAGCTTTTCCACCTGAGCGAGCGTGAGCTTGTAGTAAGCATCTTCACACCAGTACGGTTCCCCGTACATGGTGTGGAAGTTAAACCCGTACTCGGTCGCTTTTTCGCGCCAGTCCGGGCGTTCGGTAATACTGACTCGTTCCATGATCAGCCGCCCATTGAGCGACTAGAGGTGCCTGACGCACTGCGCTGCATGCTGGTCTGTTTCGCCACAGACTCACCAAACCCACCGCGAGTGATGGTGTTGGTGGTCGCAGGTTTCGGCGCCATTGCGGTTTTCGGAACGGTCACGGTACGGCCCGGGGTTGCTGCGCCGTAGCCTTTGCCGCTGGCATCGGTATATTGACCATAGGCCGGGCTGGACGGGTTTTTCGAGCTAAACAGCGGCTGCTGCTGGTAACCCGCGCCGCCACCCATCAGGCGGCCCATCATGTAACCTGCCATTAATGGCATCCAGAAGCTGCCGCTGGACTGCGCCTGCGCCTGATTTTCCGGCGCCATACCTGCCTGAGCTGGCGTCTGCTGGCACTGGCCTTCACCAAACTCCGCCACACAGTCTTCACGTGAGGCATACTTCGGCGCAGTGCGTTCCGCTTCTTTCAGCGCGTTGGTGTACGCCGTCTTACATTCTGCGGCCTGACCGGTTGCAGCGGAACAGTCATCTGCGTTTTGATACAGCGAAACCGTTTCGTCGTTTTTCTCACAGCCTGCCAGCATAAAGACAGCCGTAACCGCCAGCGCAACGGGCGTGAGGTGGCGCGCATTCCAGCTTTTGCGGAACGACGCGTGATTAATCGTTTTTGTCCGTTTCATATTTGTCTTCCAGGACCCAGTGGTAATAACGCTCAGGATAGAGGATGAGTGGTTGAAAATGAAGCGAAGAGGGGCGGAATCAGGGGGATCTTTACGTTGGCTTACGTTCGGGTGTGATTTTGCGCCGGGTGGCGCTTCGCTTACCCGGCCTACGATTAAGTAGGCCCGATAAGCGAAGCGCCATCTGGCAATGCTTAATGACGGAACGGGTTAGAACCGCTGCTTGCGGGGGCCGTGCTACGCGCGGCGGCTGGCTGTGCCGCAGGGGTGCTACCGTTAGCGTTGAAGTTATCAACGGCGGCAACCTGATCCGGGTTCTCAGGCGCGACGCTTTCTGGCGACGTTGAAACCGGTTTGCCCAACGTGCTGTTCAGCATCTGCAGATCCTGCTCGTTCAGCGTACCCAGAGCCTGTTTGATGTTCAGCTGGTTAATCAGGTACTGGTAACGTGCGCTGGAGAGCTGCTGTTTCGCGTTGTACAACGTGGTGGTCGCGTCGAGCACGTCAACAATCGTACGTGTACCCACGGAGTAACCGGCTTCCATCGCGTCCAGGGAGCTCTGTGCAGACACCACGGCCTGTTTATAGGCATTGATGCTGCTGATAGAGGCGTTCACGTTGTTGAAGGAAGAGCGAACGGTCTGCACCACGTTGCGGTGCGCGCTTTCCAGCTGCTCGCTCGCGCCAACAAAGTTGTACTGCGCCTGTTTCACCTGCGAGTTAACCTGACCACCCTGGTACAGCGGCAGGGAGAAGCTCAGGCCCACTTTGTTCTGGCCCATATTGCTGTCGTCATACTGTGACGTATTGGTTTTAGAGCCGCTGTAGCTGGTATCAGAGACGCCGGTAGACGCGCTCAGGCTCAGGGTTGGCAGGTGACCGTCCTGCGCCTGACGAATTTGCTCGCGGGCCAGATCCTGGCTCAGACGCGCCTGCAGCAAGCTCAGGTTGCGGTTTTCCGCCTCTTTCAGCAGCGCGTTAACCGCCTGCGGTTTATCCGTCTTAAAGCTGTCCACGTTCAGAGAGGCCAGCTCAGGATAGTAATTGCCGGTGACCTGACGCAGCGCTTCCAGCGCGTTGTCGAGGTTGTTACGCGCGGTCACTTCGTTAGCCAGCACGGTGTCGTACTGTGAACGGGCGTTCTGTACGTCGGTGATCGCCACCAGACCCACGTTGAAGCGCTGGGTGGTTTGATCCAACTGACGGTAAATCGCCTGTTTCTGCGCTTCAGTGTAGGAGAGCGCGTCGATGGCGCTCAGCACGTTGAAATACGCGGTGGCCGTGTTCAGGATCAGCGTCTGCTGATCGGTCTGATAGGTGACGTCCTGAATACCCGCGCTCTTTTCCTGCAGGGTCAGGGCACGCCATTTGGACATATCAAACAGCGTCTGTGTTAATTGCAGTGAGGCGCTGGTAGCATTGGAGTTAACGCCGTTAGCGTCGCGGAAACCGTTGCTGTAGGTATAATCTGCACCTAAACCTAACTGCGGCAGCAGTGGGCTACGCGCTTCGTTAATCTTTTCAAACGCAGCATCACGATCGGCCGCTGATTTACGTAAATCAGGGTTGCCCAGACGTGCCTGCTGGTAGACCTGTAACAGGTTTTCCGCCTGGCTCATTGCACTGAAGCCCGTCAGGCTCAGGCCGATAAGGATGGGGAGCAATTTCTTCATTTGCATTCCTTGTTGTGAAGCAGTATTAGCGCTGATCTAATTAAAAAATAATTGCCGATTCTAACAGAATCATCCACACCAAAAGGTTGGCGTTACGTGCCATCTGGCGGTAATTTGCACCAATCTACCATATAGCCTTACAAACGGCAGCCAAACAGCCTTGAAATTCACAATTTCATCACCATTGCTACCAGGACTCGACTCATGCAAAAACCAGAAAAGTTGCCCGTGACATTCGCCAAAAACGATGTAGAAATTATTGCACGAGAAACGCTTTATAGCGGTTTTTTTTCAATGGATCTTTACCGTTTCAGGCATCGCCTGTTTAACGGTGAAATGAGCGGCGAAATCAGACGCGAAATTTTTGAGCGCGGGCATGCGGCTGTCTTGCTACCCTTTGACCCAGTGCGTGACGAAGTTGTGCTGGTGGAGCAGATCCGCATCGCCGCGTATGACGTCAGTGAGAGCCCGTGGCTGCTGGAGATGGTGGCCGGGATGATCGAAGAGGGCGAGACGGTTGAAGACGTCGCCCGCCGCGAGGCGCTGGAAGAGGCCGGACTGGTGGTTGGTCGTACAAAACCGGTGTTGAGTTATCTGGCGAGCCCGGGGGGCACCAGCGAGCGCTTGTCCATCATGGTGGGCGAAGTGGACGCCACGACGGCGGAAGGGATCCACGGTCTGGCTGATGAAAACGAAGATATTCGGGTTCATGTGGTGAGCCGGGAACAGGCTTATCAGTGGGTAGAAGAGGGGAAAATCGACAACGCAGCGTCTGTCATTGCCCTGCAATGGCTGCAACTGCATTATCAGACATTACGAAACGAGTGGAAAAAATGAAGCGCTATACACCTGACTTCCCAGAAATGATGCGCCTGTGCGAAACCAATTTCGCACAATTGCGCCGCCTGCTGCCGAGAAATGACGCACCCGGCGAAACGGTAAGCTATCAGGTGAGCAATGCGCAGTATCGGTTAACGATAACAGAATCAACGCGCTACACTACGCTGGTCGAAATTGAACAAACGGCGCCCAGCATTAGCTACTGGAGCCTGCCGTCAATGACGGTGCGCCTCTATCATGATGCGATGGTCGCTGAAGTGTGTTCGAGTCAGCAGATCTTTCGCTTCAAGGCGCGGTATGATTACCCGAATAAAAAGTTGCATCAACGCGACGAAAAGCATCAAATTAACCAGTTTTTAGCCGACTGGCTAAGATATTGTTTAGCACATGGAGCAATGGCGATTCCGGTTTGTTAGCGTCATAAACCTACCTAAGGACACCATTTGGAAAGCCTGTTGAACCTGACTGTTGCTGGTGGGGCGCCAGTCAGGATATTACAAATCACCGATACCCACCTTTTTGCCGAAAAGCATGAGACGCTGCTCGGGGTGAATACCTGGGAGAGCTATCAGGCAGTACTTAGCGCCATTCACGCTGAACATCGCGACTGCGATCTGATAGTTGCAACAGGCGATCTGGCGCAGGACCAATCCTCCGCGGCCTACCAGCATTTTGCTGAAGGCATCGCGAGCTTTAGCGTGCCTTGCGTCTGGCTGCCGGGAAACCACGATTTCCAGCCCGCGATGTACAGCTCGCTCCAGGACGCGGGGATTTCTCCGGCGAAGTGTGTTTTTGCGGGTGAAAAGTGGCAGATCCTGCTGCTGGACAGCCAGGTATTTGGCGTCCCGCACGGTGAGTTAAGCGAGTTTCAACTCGACTGGCTGGAGACCAAACTGGCTGCCGAACCTGAACGTCATACCCTGCTGTTGCTGCATCATCATCCGCTCCCGGCGGGCTGCAGCTGGCTCGATCAACACAGCCTGCGTAACTCCGCCGCGCTGGATCGCGTGCTGACGAAGTTCCCCCGCGTGAAACATCTGCTGTGCGGACACATTCATCAGGAACAGGATCTCGACTGGAACGGGCGCCGCATGCTGGCGACGCCGTCGACCTGCGTGCAGTTTAAACCGCACTGTGCCAACTTTACGCTGGATACTATCGCGCCAGGCTGGCGCTGGCTGGAACTGCATGCCGACGGCACGCTGACCACGGAAGTCTGCCGTCTGGCAGGCGCACAATTCCGACCAGATACCGCTTCAGAAGGCTATTGATGTCTACGCTCCTTTATCTGCACGGATTCAACAGCTCGCCGCGCTCCGCAAAAGCGACACAGTTTCGCCAGTGGCTGAGCGAGCATCACCCCCATGTTGAGATGATTATCCCGCAGCTGCCGCCTTATCCGGCGGAGGCGGCGGAAATGCTCGAATCCATCGTGCTTGAACACGGCGGTGAATCGTTTGGTGTGGTCGGCTCATCGCTGGGCGGGTACTACGCCACCTGGCTCTCGCAATGCTTTATGCTGCCGGCCGTTGTGGTGAATCCGGCGGTACGGCCATTTGAGCTGCTGAGGGACTTTCTTGGTGAAAACGAGAACCCCTACACCGGGCAGCAATATGTGCTAGAGTCACGCCATATTTACGATCTCAAAGTTATGCAGGTCGACCCGCTTGAAGCGCCGGATCTCATCTGGCTGCTGCAACAGACGGGTGATGAAGTGCTGGATTACCGCCAGGCAGTGGCGTATTACGCATCCTGCCGCCAGACTATAGAAGAAGGCGGAAACCATGCTTTCACGGGCTTTGAGAATCATTTCACCCAGATTGTCGATTTTCTTGGACTGCACAGCCACTGACAATCAATGCGAATTGCTAGTTTAAATCATGACGCAAACCTATAACGCTGATGCCATTGAGGTCCTCACCGGGCTTGAGCCGGTTCGCCGCCGCCCGGGGATGTACACCGATACAACGCGCCCAAACCACCTGGGCCAGGAAGTTATTGATAACAGTGTGGACGAAGCGCTGGCGGGTCATGCCAAACGCGTTGACGTCATCCTGCATGCCGATCAGTCGCTGGAAGTTATCGACGACGGGCGCGGCATGCCGGTGGACATCCACCCGGAAGAGGGCGTGCCTGCCGTTGAGCTGATCCTGTGTCGTCTGCACGCGGGCGGTAAGTTCTCCAACAAAAACTACCAGTTCTCCGGCGGTTTGCACGGCGTGGGGATCTCCGTGGTTAACGCCCTGTCCAAACGGGTGGAAGTGAACGTCCGTCGCGACGGTCAGGTCTATAACATCGCGTTTGAAAACGGCGAAAAGGTGCAGGATTTGCAGGTTGTCGGCACATGCGGCAAACGCAACACCGGTACCAGCGTCCACTTCTGGCCAGACGAAAGCTTCTTCGACAGCCCGCGTTTTTCCGTTTCTCGCCTGACGCACCTGCTGAAAGCGAAAGCGGTGCTGTGTCCCGGCGTAGAAATCACCTTTACCGATCACGTCAACAATACCGAGCAGAGCTGGTGCTACGCCGATGGTCTTAATGACTATCTGTGCGAAGCGGTAAACGGCCTGCCGACGCTGCCGGAAAAACCGTTCGTCGGTAACTTTAGCGGTGACACCGAAGCGGTGGACTGGGCGCTGCTGTGGCTGCCGGAAGGCGGCGAGCTGCTGACGGAAAGCTACGTCAACCTGATTCCCACCATGCTCGGCGGTACGCACGTCAACGGCCTGCGTCAGGGCCTGCTGGATGCGATGCGCGAGTTCTGCGAATACCGCAACATTCTGCCGCGCGGCGTGAAGCTGTCGGCGGAAGATATCTGGGATCGCTGCGCCTACGTGCTCTCCGTGAAGATGCAGGATCCGCAGTTTGCCGGCCAGACCAAAGAGCGTCTGTCGTCACGTCAGTGTGCGGCATTCGTCTCCGGCGTGGTGAAAGATGCCTTTACCCTGTGGCTGAACCAGAACGTTCAGGCGGCAGAGATGCTGGCAGAAATGGCGATTTCCAGCGCCCAGCGCCGTCTGCGTGCGGCGAAGAAAGTGGTACGTAAAAAGCTGACCAGCGGCCCTGCGCTGCCGGGCAAGCTGGCGGACTGTACCGCACAGGACCTCAACCGTACCGAGCTGTTCCTCGTGGAAGGGGACTCGGCGGGCGGGTCGGCCAAGCAGGCGCGCGATCGTGAATATCAGGCGATCATGCCGCTTAAGGGTAAGATCCTGAACACCTGGGAAGTCTCTTCAGATGAAGTGCTGGCTTCGCAGGAAGTGCATGATATTTCCGTAGCGATCGGTATCGATCCTGACAGCGACGATCTGAGCCAGCTGCGTTACGGCAAGATCTGTATCCTCGCGGATGCGGACTCCGATGGTCTGCACATTGCCACGCTGCTGTGCGCGCTTTTCGTGAAGCACTTCCGCACGCTGGTGAAAAACGGTCACGTCCACGTCGCGCTGCCGCCGCTGTACCGTATCGACCTCGGCAAAGAGGTTTATTACGCACTGACGGAAGAAGAGAAGGCGGGCGTGCTGGAACAGCTGAAGCGTAAGAAGGGCAAGCCTAACGTCCAGCGCTTTAAAGGGCTGGGTGAGATGAACCCGATGCAGCTGCGTGAAACGACGCTGGATCCGAATACGCGCCGTCTGGTGCAGCTGACCATCAGCGACGAAGACGAACAGCAAACGAATGCCATGATGGATATGCTCCTTGCCAAGAAACGTTCGGAAGACCGACGTAACTGGCTGCAGGAGAAGGGTGATATGGCGGATATTGAGGCCTGATGCCCTCACCCTAACCCTCTACCACAGGGAGAGGGAATGGATTGTAGGCCCGGTAAGCGTGAGCGCCACCGGGCTTTTTTACATCAAAACTCCATCTTCACCGTAAACTGCACTTCACGCGGATCGCCGATTTGGTTGCCCAGATTATTGGTCGCGATAGATGACGTGTAGTAGGTCTTATCAAACAGGTTCTTCACGTTGACCTGCAGCGTCACCGGATACTGCAGCTTCATCCTGTACGCCGCAAACGCATCCGCCACGAAATAGCCCGGCAGATAATAATCCGCACCGTTGGTCGCTGAGCGACGGCTCACGCCATGCCCGCCGCCGCCGAGGGTCAGCGTATTCCCGGCAAACGCATTATGAATATCGTAGGTCAGGAACAGGGAACCGGTATGGCGCGGCACGTTTGGCAGCGGTTTACCCGCATAGTCCGGGTCTTCCAGCACTTTCGCGTCGGTATAGCCGTAGCTGGCGATAATGTTAGTGTTCTCCGTCAGCGACCCGGCGAGATCCACCTCTACGCCCTGAGAACGCACGCGGCCCGCGGTTTTGGCGATGGTTTCGCCCCCAATGCTTTCGGTATACAGCACGTTGCGTTTGTGAATATCAAACAGCGCGATGTTGGCAGTAACCCCGTCGAACAGGTCGAACTTTGCGCCCACTTCGTAGGCATTCGACGTTTCCGGCGGCAGGTCGCCAATATAGCTCGCAATGGACGACTGCGGCATAAACGTCTGGGAGTAGTTAGCAAACAGCGAAACGGACGGCGTGAGTTTGTAAACCAGCCCCAGCTTTGGCGTCCACTGTTCGTCGCGACTGTCGGTGTTAACGTTGAAAGGACGGCCTTTACCGGCGTACTGGGTGTAATACTGATAGCGCATCCCGGCGACGGCGATCCATTTATCGGTCAGGTACAGGGCATCCTGCGCGTAGGCAGAGTAACTCTCCTGCTTCAGCGTCTGGTCGCTGTCAGCGGCGGAGACGGTTGTACACTTGTCGAGTTTGCCGTAAACCGGATGGTAAATATTGAAACCTTTGACGTTCTTACAGCGCATCATGTCCGTACGCAGCAGATCGTAATTTTCATACGACACGCCGGTCAGGATCTCATTGTAAAAGCCCGCGATATCCACGTTGCCCTGCAAATCCGCGCGGGTGCTGTGCATGCGCTGGGTTGAGCCCTGGGTCGCATCCACGCGACGGGTGAGGTTACCGGTTTTGGCATCGTAGGCCATTACGCGGGCCTGATTATCGCTGTATTTATCCTGGCTGTAGCTGTAGTCGAACTTCGCGGTCCACTGGCTATTAAGGCGGTATTCCGCGTTAAGCTGAGCGAGATCGGACTGCCCGTCAGTGATGTTAAACGGCTCGTCAAAACGGGTATTGCGATCGACGTTCACCGGCTGTTTGGTGTTGAGGTCGAAGATCGTGCCGCGATCGAACGGCGTTTTATAGTCGCGGTGGGAATAGAGCACGGTCACCGTGGCATCATCGCCAAACCAGGTCAGGGAGGGGGCGATAAAGGTGCTGCGTTCGTTACCGAAATTGCGCCAGTAGTCCTCGTCCTGATACTCCCCTGTCAGGCGGTACGCCAGACGGGTCCCGTCAATCGGGCCGGTCACGTCAACCTGTCCGGTGCCGCCGCCAAAGCTGGAGGAGGTGGCAGAAATTGCGCCGCCAAAGGTTTTCTCCGGGCGTTTAGTGACGACATTAATCAGGCCGCCCGGATCGAGAATGCCATAAAGCGTTGAGGCCGGGCCTTTCAGCACCTCCACGCGTTCGGTAGCGGCGTTGAAGCTACGCGGCAGGACGGTACGCAGACCGTTGGTCATGATCGAGCCGTCGCGGTTCGCGCCAAATCCACGGCGTACAAAGGCATCCTGCGTACCGCCCAGGGTGTTGGTCTGAACCACGTTGCTGACGTTATACAGCGCTTCATCGAGCGTGGTAGCGTGCTGATCCGCAAGCACTTTATCGCTGACGGTATTCACCACCTGCGGGATATCCAGCATGGGCATAGTGGTCAGCGTCGCGGTGGAGGTGTTCAGCGGCTGGTAGCCGTTGGTGGCCTCCGCCACGGCAGTGGGATCGGCGATAACGGTAAGCGTTTCGCCGTCTTTAGCCGTATTAGCGTCTGCGGCCTGTACCAGCGGTGCGATAAACAGCAGAGAAAAGAGCGCGCGCCCTTTTACCCCAGAGAGTGAAGGTGTGAACGTAGCCATTACATCTGTTATCCCGAAATATCCGTGAATCACCTCCACGGAAGAATGTGTGAGTCATTGCCCTTAATGGTCTGCTCGTTAGCCAGAACCGGCATCGAACATGTAATTGAGAATCATTCAATCATGCAGGCATGTAGTAGTAAATGAAAAAAGATGAAAATTGGCTACACAGGCGAAACGTGACGAAAATACAAAAGGTTAACCATTTAATTGATTGAAAAATATATACTTATTTGTGTTTTGTATCGCGTATCAATGCCCCGTTACCCCTGGTTTTTCAAGGGTGTTTCTTCACTTGACTACTACATGACGCGGCGGCAAACTCTCAAAAGAGAATGATTTTTATTTATATTTATTGCTGTTTTTCATTACGTTGGCATTCACGTGGCTCATAACACCCAAAAACCGGGACTGGTTCTGGAGAATCTTTCTGCCGGTTACCAGAAAAAAATCATCGTTGATGATATCTCCCTTACGATCCCGCAGCAGAAAATAACCGTTCTGGTGGGTGCGAACGGCTGCGGAAAATCGACGCTGCTGAGTACGATTGCGCGCTTACTCCAGCCGCTGGGCGGCGCGGCCGTTCTCGACGGCAAGGCAATCCACGCGCAGCCGACGAAAGCGGTCGCCCGCCAGCTGGGTATCCTGCCGCAGTCGCCGCTGCTGCCGGAAGGGTTAACCGTTTTCGAGCTGGTCTCGCGCGGGCGTTTTCCGTGGCAGAATTTTATGCGCCAGTGGAGCGACGAAGACGAGCGGGCGGTGGAAGAGGCGCTGCGCCTGACCGGCACGGCGGAGTTTGCCCATAGGCCTGTCGAGAGCCTGTCCGTCGGCCAGCGTCAGCGCTGTTGGATCGCCATGGCGCTGGCGCAGCAGACGCCGTATATCCTGCTGGATGAACCGACAACCTTCCTCGATCTCCGCTACCAGGTGGAAATCCTCGAACTGCTGCATACGCTGACGCGCGCGCATGGACGTACCGTGGTAGTGGTGCTGCACGACCTTAACTTTGCCGTGAATTATGGTGATTCACTGGTCTTTTTACGCCAGGGAAAAGTGGAGGGCGTATTACATGAGGGCGACGTCTGCACGCCGGAGCTGATTAAAGCGGTGTTTGATGTCGACGTGCATATGTCCATCAATCCGCTGACCGGCAAACCGTTCTTTATGCCGTTCCGCCAGGTCACGGAACAGCCATGATGCGCACCTCTCTGGCTTTCCTGCTTTTCACCTTGCTGCTGGCGATGGGCGCGATTGCGCATCTGGGTATCGGTGCGCGTTTTATCGCCCCGAAGACGGTGGTGGAGGCCTTCTTCCATTTCGACCCGCGCAATTTCGACCATAACATCATTATCAAACTGCGGCTGCTGCGTCTCTGCGGCGCGATGGTGACAGGTGCTGCCCTCGGCGTCGCGGGCGTGCTGCTGCAATCCGTGATCCGCAACCCGCTCGGCGAACCGCATATTCTGGGGCTCAATGCCGGGGCGGCACTGGCGGTGGTACTGACGAACGCGCTTGGGCTCACGCTGCCGTTTGGACGCCCGCTGATTGCCGCCGCTGGCGCCGCTGCGCTGTTTCTGCTGGTGCTGATGTTCTCCTCGTCCGGCCGCGCCGGACTCACGCCGATGAAGGTGACCCTGTGCGGCGTGGCGATGTCGGCGTTTGCCGCGTCGATTACCGCCACGGTGCTCATACTGGATGAACAGACGCTGCTCGCCATGCGGACCTGGCTGGCGGGGGACCTGGCCGGGATCAACGTGCAGACGCTTCAGAACGCCCTTTGGGCTGCAACAGCCGGTTTTGTTCTCGCCATCGGGCTGTCGCCCTCGCTCAATATGCTGGCGATGGGCGACAGGATGGCGCAGGGGCTGGGCGTGTCGCTGCTGAAAACCCGCCTGCTCGCTCTGCTTTCTATCGCGCTGCTCTGCGGAGCGGCGGTCTCCCTCGCCGGGCCGATTGGCTTTATCGGCCTTGTGGTGCCGCAGCTCATTCGCCGTGTGGTGTCGGTCGATCTGCGCGTGATGGTGCCGCTCTCTGCCTTGTGTGGGGCACTGGTTCTGCTGCTGGCGGACATTGCTGCCCGCACGCTGTTTACGCCCTGGGAGCTGGCAACCGGCATCATGACTGCCCTGGTCGGCGCGCCCGTCTTTATCTTCATGGCTGCAAGGATGTTCAAATGAACCGGGCTGGATTGCGCGCGTTACGCGTGGGGGCTTTCTCGGCGCTGGTTCGTCCAAAAGCGCTGGTGTGCCTGGCCGTCCTGACGCTGGCGGCCTGCTTGCTTACCGCATTTGGCCTGACGCACGGCTCGCTTCCCGTTCCCGCATCCGCCATTGGGCGGGCGCTGTTTTATCCCGAAAGCCTGACCTCAGAGACGCACTACATCGTGATGGATATCCGTCTGCCGCGCCTCCTGATGGCGGTACTGTGCGGCGCGATGCTCGGCATGGCTGGCGCGGCAATGCAGTCCATTACCCGCAATGGCCTGGCGGACCCGGGGCTTATCGGCGTGAAAGAGGGTTGTAGCGCGGCGGTACTGCTGCTGATTTTTCAGTTTCCGGCGCTGGGACTAGGCTGGCGGCCGCTGGTCGGCATAGCCGGAGGCCTACTCACTGCGCTGCTGGTGGTGGCCCTGGCGCGTGATATTTCGCGTCCACGATTCATTCTGATCGGCATCGGCGTTTCATGGGCCTTCGCCGCGGCAATGGGCGTCTTTATGACCACGGCGGACGTGCGCGACGTGCAGACGGCGATGCTATGGCTGGCGGGAAGCCTGCACGCGGCAAACTGGACGCTGGTCAGCATTGCGGCGGCCTGGTCGCTTCCGGCATTTGCGCTGCTGTTATTAACCGCCCGCGCTGCCGACGTGGCGCTGCTCGGCAACCACGCGGCGGCGGGGCTGGGGGTGCGCACGAACCGACTGGCGCTGCTGCGCGTTCTCGCCCCGGTGGTGCTGACGGCGGCCTGCGTCTCCTGCGTGGGCAGTATTGGTTTTGTCGGGCTTATTGCGCCACATATGGCGCGCCTGCTGCTGCGCGGCGGGCAAACCGCGCTCCTGACGGGAAGCGCCGTGCTGGGGGCGCTGCTGGTGCTGCTGGCGGATAACGTCGGGCGGCTGGTATTCCTCCCGCTGCAGCTGCCTGCGGGCATTGTGATTTCACTGATTGGTGGACCCTTTTTCCTGCTGCTGCTCTGGCAGCGTCGGGACAGATTTTAGGAGACTATGATGCGCGTACTGTTTGCGATGCTGTTGCTGGTAGGCTTTGCGGTGGGTGCGGCCGAGCCGACCCAGACGTTTACGGACGATCTGAACCGGAAAGTGGTGGTACCGGTACATCCGAAACGGATCGTCTCGTTACACGATCTGGATATCACCATTCCACTGATTGAGCTTGGCGTACCGCCCGTGGCGAGCCATGGCCGCACGCGACCGGACGGTAGCCACTTTCTGCGGTCCAGCGGCATGTTGACCGGCGTCGACTTCGATAATTCCGACATCAAGTTTATCGGCACTGCCGATATCGACATTGAGGCCATCGCCGCGGCAAAACCGGACCTGATCATTACCGAACCGACCCGCAACACGCCGGTGGAGCAGCTGGAAAAGATAGCCCCGACGGTGAGTATCGATCATCTCGACGGCGGCGCGCCGGAGATCTACCGCAAACTGGCGCAGCTGACGGGCACGCAGGCGCGGCTCAAGGTTCTTGAACGCCGCTATCAGGAACAAATCAAGGCGCTGAAGGCGACTATCGACACACGCAAAATCACCGTGTCGGTGATTCAGGCTAATCAGGGGAAAATCAACGCCATGCACAGCTACCATTCGCTGGGGCGCGTCCTGCGTGATGCCGGGTTTATCTTCCCGCCGCTGATTGAGTCCATCCCGGAGGGCGGGCGGATTGACGTCAGTGCTGAACGGCTGCCGGAGCTGGATGCTGATTTCGTTTTCGCTACCTGGCGCGGGGATACGGGCGGCAAACCGCAGGATGAGCTGGCAGCGATGGATGCGGTCATGCCCGGCTGGTGCCAGTTCCTGAATGCCTGCCGAACCGGCCACTACGTACTGATCTCGCGCGAAGAGGCCATCTCGAACTCGTTCGCCTCGTTAGGGCTCATGGCCGCGCAGGTGCAGTCGCAGATTGCCGGACGTCCTTTGCCGGAGGCGTCACGATGAGCCGAAAAGTCGATGTTTTCGGCGACCGCCTCCGCTCGCGGGCGCACCAGCTTACGCCGCGGCTGCTGCTGGTGGCGCGCTATATCAATGAAAATCGTGAAGCGGTGATGGAACAGACGGCGATGGAGATCGCGACGCTGCTTAAAACGTCGGATGCTACCGTCGTCCGCGCCATCCAGGCACTCGGTTTTGGTGGATTGCGCGATCTCAAGCAGACGCTGGAGCAGTGGTTTGGTCCGGTGGTGACCTCCAGCGAAAAGATCTCCACCACGGTGAATACGCTTACCAGTGACGTCAATGCGAGCATTGATTTTGTGCTGGAGGGGCACCAGCATACCTGTAACGTCTTGTCTGAACCCCACAACCGCCTCGCGATGGCGCAGGCGGTCTCACTGCTGGCTCAGGCGAGGCAGGTTGCCCTGTTTGGTATTGGCGCGTCCGGGATTCTGGCCGAATACACCGCCAGATTGTTCAGCCGGATGGGACTCCCCGCCATGCCGCTCAACCGTACCGGGATAGGGCTTGCGGAACAGTTGATTGGGCTCCAGCGCGGCGATGTGCTGATCATGATGGCGCAAAAATCTGCGCATCGGGAAGGACAAACCACGCTGCGCGAGGCGAAACGCCTGGGGATCCCCACCGTTTTGCTGACCAATGCCACCGACTCACAATTCAGTAAAGAGGCCAGCGTGGTGATCCACGTCCCGCGTGGCGGAGAGAAGGGTAAAATCCCGCTTCATGGCACGGTGCTGCTGTGTCTGGAGATGATTGTTTTATCCGTTGCCTCCACCGAGCCGCAGCGCACCATTAAGTCGATGAAGCGTATCAATGAGTTGCATCGTGGGTTAAAGCCGGGGAAGAAAAGCGGTTAAAAACAGTCGGGGGTACCCCCCGACTCGTGGATCACGCTTTCGGAATACGCAGCGTCTGGCCCGGGTAGATTTTATCCGGGCTGGAGAGCATAGGGCGATTGGCCTCGAAAATCTTGTTGTACTGGTTGGCATCGCCGTACACGGTTTTGGAGATAGCGCTCAGGGTATCGCCGGATTTTACCGTGTAGTAGGTGGCTTCATCTTTGGCATCGGTCGCGGTGATATTGTTCTCCACTTCGCTGACGCCCGCGATGTTCCCGACGGCGACCTGGATTTTCTCTTTCTGCTCCTGGGTCAGCCCGTCGCCCGTTACGCTGGCTTTGCCGTCGGTAACGTTAACCTGGACTTTGTCTGAACCGGGAATGTTGAGTTTCTTGAGGTGCTCGGTGATTTTGTCGCCCTGGCCTTTATGATCGGTCAGGTTATCCCACAGCTTTTCGCCTGCTTCTTTTACGAAGTTAAAAAGACCCATCCCATCCTCCTGTTAATCATGAAGTCAGAATAAGCATAGCAGTTGAGGTTTAAGGTGCTAAAAAAGCCCGGTGGCGCTAACGCTTACCGGGCCTACGGTTCAGGTTTTGTAGGCCGGGTAAACGCAGTGCCACCCGGCAAATTCCACGAACTTAAACCCCTTGCTCCAGAATACGGATGTGGGTCTCCAGCACGTCACCTTTCACCGCATCGCTCCACGCTTTCATATGTGCGGTCTGCAAATGCGCTTCAAGATGGGCGACGGTTTCCCAGTGCTCAACCATGATAATGGAGTCTGGCGCGGTGGCCTGGAAGCTTGCGTCGGTAGCGGCGTCCACCATCGGCGCGTAGCCGTGGCAGCCTTCTTCTTTCAGTACGGTTGGGATAATTTTCGCGAACTGATCCAGCACCGCCTGACGGTGATGTTGACCTGGACGAGTACGGATTTCTGCGATTACTGTAAGCATGGTTACTACTCCTTTAATTCCAGGCTACCAGTTAAGCAAAAATTTTCGCGAGATGCTTGCGATATTCTGCGATATAGCTCGGGACGTCCGGCATTTTAATCACGTCGTTGACGATAAAGGTCGGCAGCGGATCCATCCCCAGGAACTGGTTCGCCTTGTGGAACGGCAGATACGCACCGTCGACCCCCACGCCTTCAAAGAACTGATCTTTTTCGGTGAAGGCTTCCAGAGGAGCGTTCCAGGTCAGGGAAAGCATATATTTTTTGCCCTGAATCAGACCGCCGGAACCGTATTTTTTCGACGCGTCTGAACGGGTGCGGCCGTCGCTGGCATACAGTGAACCGTGACCTTCGGTGAAGACGTCGTCCATGTACTTTTTCACCGTCCACGGTGCGCCCATCCACCAGCCCGGCATCTGCCAAATCACTACGTCGGCCCACAGGAAGTTCTGCACTTCCGCCTTCACGTCATACTCGCTGTCCGCACGCACGACCTTAACATCATGCCCGGCGTCGCGCAGGAAACCATCCGCGACCTCGGTCAGGGTGTCATTCAGTTGGCCTTTAGAGTGCGCAAATTCTTTTGCGCCGTTGATAATCAAAATGTTGCTCATTATTTGTCCTCGTGACTGAGAGTATGCCGGGTATTCTACGCGCGAGGACGGAGCGGAAAAATGAGCAAAATGTGCAAAGTCTTTTGCGTTAAATGCAATAATCTTTTACCAGCTGACGTTCACTTCGAAGCCGCCTTCAGGGGCGTTGCCCAGCGCGACGTGCATTCCGTGCAGGGCGGCGATGCGTTTCACAATGGATAACCCCAGCCCGCTTCCGGTGGCATCCTGACCTGGCGGACGGTAAAAGCGCTCGCCGAGACGCGCCAGCGCATCGGGGGAAATACCCGGGCCGTTGTCGCGCACGGTAAAGCGACGCGCATCCAGCGTCACATCCACCACGCTGCCGCGCGGACTGTAACGGGTGGCGTTATCCAGCAGGTTACGTACCAGCAGGCTCAGGAGCAGTTGCTGACCCGTGCGCGTCACCTCTCGCGCGTTAATGTTCAGACGAATATCAATGCCCGCCTGCTGCGCCGGAGGGTAGATATCCATTACCGCGGACTGCAGCAAATCGGCCATCGCTATCTGTTCTACACCGTCCAGGCTGTCCAGCGAGTCCAGACGCGACAGCGTGAGGAGCTGATCCACCAGGCGGGACGCGCGATCGATGCCCGCGTGCAGCTGCGTCAGCGCTTTTTCCTGCGCCTGCGGATCGTCCTGAGAGAGCTGCGCCACGTCGGTTTGCACCTTCAGCGCCGCCAGCGGGCTGCGTAATTCATGGGCGGCATCGGAGGTAAAACGGCGCTCGCGGGTCATCATCTCCTGGGTACGCGCAAAGAGATGATTCAGCGAGTCGAGCAGGGGGCGCACTTCCGCCGGTACGCCCTGGATGGGCAGGGCATCGGTGGCATCCGGCGAGCGCGCGCGCAGGGTCTGTGCCAGATTTTTCAGCGGTTTCAGTTCCCGACTCAGCAGGACAATAAGCAACAGCAGCATTACCGGCAGCGCCACCAGCCAAGGCGTCAGCTGTGAGCTGACGACGTCGAGCGCCATATCCTGCCGGTACTCCCACTCCTGGCCGACCACCACGCGGTATTTCCCGTCTGGCGAGGTTAGCCATAAAAAGCGCCATTCGTCGTTATCGTCCTGAAGCCGTCCGTCGTCAAAGCCGTCACGGCGATAGTGATACGGGATATCGCGGCCGTTTTCGCCGTCGTTCAGGATCATCGAGCCGTCTGAAGCGTAAATCGCAAAGGCCAGCGCGTCGTCGTCAAGATGCCCGTGTTTGGCTTTTTTCGGCACCTCTCGCATGCGCGCTGGCGCATGAAGCTCGTCCAGTTCCATCGTCAGCAGTCGTTTGGCAAACAGCATCTGCTGCGTATCGAACAGCTTATCCAGCTTGTGGGTGGTCTGCTGCCAGGCCACCAGGCTGGCGGCGAACCATGCTGTCAGAGAGAGGACTAAAAACAGCAGCGTCAGGCGCAGCTTCAGGCTCAATTTCATGCGTCACCCAGGGTATAACCGATGCCGTGTACGGTGCGGATAAAGTCGCTTCCGAGCTTGCGGCGTAAATGATGAACATGGACTTCGACGGCATTGCTGGAGACGTCATCGTCCCAGGTATAGAGTTTTTCCTCGATCAGCTTGCGCGGCAGTACCCGGCCTGCGTTACGCATTAACAGCTCCAGCAGCGCGAACTCTTTAGGCTTAAGCGTTAACGTTTCGCCATCCAGCGTGGCGATAAGGCTCGCTGGATCGAGCGTGACCTTGCCGTGGCGCAGTTCGCTGCGCGTCTGGCCGTGGCTGCGGCGCACCAGCGCTTCAAGGCGGGCAGCCACTTCGATCAGGGCGAAAGGCTTACAGAGATAATCGTCCGCCCCGAGGCGCAGCCCTTCAACACGCTGGTTCAGCGCATCCCGCGCCGTCAGGATCAGTACCGGCTCGCTGTGTCCGCCTTCACGCCAGGCGCGCAGAATGTCCAGACCGTCAATTTCCGGCAGCGTCAGGTCCAGCACCACGGCATCATAGGGCGCGGAAGCGAGCGCGGCCTGCCCGGTTTTCCCCTCGGTAAACCAGTCCACGCTAAAGCCCAGTTTGCTTAAGCCCGCTTTGATGCCATCGCCGATGAGCTTGTCATCTTCTACCAGTAAAATGCGCATGTTCCCTCCTTGATGCCGCCAGTAAACCCTCTCTAAGCGGCTGGTGTACAGTAAAAATAAATAAATTTTCCCCTTAAGAAGTTGTTAAGGATTACCCTGTTTAATGGACTGCGAAACGACATTAAAGGGAGAGATTACGATGAAAAAATTCGCTGCAATTGCTGCCATCATGATGATGACCACCGCGCCGGTCTTTGCTGCTCAGGGCGGTTTTAGTGGCCCATCCGCCACGCCGGCCCAGACGCAAACTCAGCAGGGCGGTTTTGTCGATAACAACGCCAACCTCACCACCGCGGCTAAAGTGAAAGATCTGAAGGACGATGCCTGGGTGAAGCTGCGCGGGAACATTACCGAGCGCCTGTCCGATGACCGCTACACCTTCCGCGATGAGTCCGGTACCGTGGTGGTCGAAATTGACCACAAGCGCTGGAACGGCGTGACCGTGACCCCGCAGGATAAAGTGGAGCTGCAGGGTAAAGTCGATAAAGACTGGAACGAGTTTGAAATCGATGTGAAGCAGGTTATCAAGCTGAACAAATAACCCGAAAAGGGCCGCTCACCCGGCCCTTTTTCTTTGTGACTCAACTCGTCAGATAGGGTAGTATCTGCGGCAATATTGCCTGAAACCCATCGGTTTCTGAGTTGAGGAATCACACGTAATGAGCGATATGGCAGAGCGCCTCGCGCTACATGAATTCACGGAAAACGCCTACCTGAACTACTCCATGTACGTCATCATGGACAGGGCGTTGCCGTTTATCGGGGATGGCCTGAAGCCGGTTCAGCGCCGCATCGTCTATGCGATGTCCGAACTGGGGCTGAACGCCACCGCCAAGTTCAAGAAATCCGCCCGTACCGTCGGTGACGTGCTGGGTAAATACCATCCGCACGGCGACAGCGCCTGTTATGAAGCGATGGTCCTGATGGCGCAGCCGTTCTCTTACCGCTATCCGCTGGTGGATGGTCAGGGGAACTGGGGGGCACCGGACGATCCGAAATCCTTCGCGGCGATGCGTTATACCGAATCTCGTCTCTCTAAATATGCCGAAGTGCTGCTGGGCGAGCTGGGTCAGGGAACCGTTGACTGGGTGCCAAACTTCGACGGTACGATGCAGGAGCCGAAGATGCTGCCTGCGCGTCTGCCAAACATCCTGCTGAACGGTACCACCGGTATTGCGGTCGGTATGGCGACAGATATTCCGCCCCACAACCTGCGTGAAGTGGCGAAAGCCGCCATCACCCTGATTGAGCAGCCTAAAACGTCGCTCGACGAGCTGCTGGATATCGTTCAGGGGCCGGATTATCCGACTGAAGCGGAAATCATCACCTCGCGTGCGGAAATCCGCAAAATCTACCAGAACGGTCGCGGCTCCGTGCGCATGCGCGCGGTGTGGAATAAAGAAGACGGCGCTGTGGTGATCACCGCACTGCCGCACCAGGTTTCCGGCGCGAAAGTGCTGGAGCAGATCGCCTCCCAGATGCGCAATAAAAAGCTGCCGATGGTGGACGACCTGCGCGACGAATCTGACCACGAGAACCCGACCCGTCTGGTGATCGTGCCGCGCTCCAACCGCGTGGACATGGAGCAGGTGATGAACCACCTGTTTGCCACCACCGATCTGGAAAAAAGCTACCGCATCAACCTGAACATGATCGGCCTTGACGGACGCCCGGCGGTGAAAAACCTGCTGGAGATCCTCTCCGAATGGCTAACGTTCCGTCGTGATACGGTCCGCCGTCGTCTTAACCATCGTCTGGAGAAAGTGCTGAAGCGCCTGCATATCCTCGAAGGTTTGCTGGTGGCGTTCCTCAATATCGACGAAGTCATTGAGATCATCCGTACCGAGGACGAGCCGAAGCCGGCCCTGATGTCGCGCTTTGGCATCAGCGAGACGCAGGCGGAAGCGATCCTCGAACTGAAACTGCGCCATCTCGCCAAACTGGAAGAGATGAAGATCCGCGGTGAACAGAACGAGCTGGAAAAAGAGCGCGATCAGCTGCAGGCGATCCTCGCGTCCGAGCGCAAGATGAATAACCTGCTGAAGAAAGAGCTGCAGTCGGATGCTGATGCTTTCGGCGACGATCGTCGTTCTCCGCTGCACGAGCGCGAAGAAGCGAAGGCGATGAACGAGCATGACATGCAGCCTTCCGAGCCGGTGACCATTGTGCTGTCGCAAAGCGGCTGGGTGCGCAGCGCCAAAGGCCATGATATCGACGCGCCGGGTCTCAGCTACAAAGCCGGAGACAGCTTTAAAGCGGCGGTGAAAGGCAAGAGTAACCAGCCGGTGGCGTTTATCGACTCCACCGGTCGCAGCTACGCCATCGACCCGATCACGCTGCCTTCCGCGCGCGGCCAGGGCGAACCGCTTACCGGTAAGCTGACGCTGCCGCCGGGGGCGACGGTTGATCATATGCTGATGGAGGCCGATGACCAGAAGCTGCTGATGGCGTCTGACGCGGGTTATGGCTTTATCTGTACCTTTAACGATCTTGTGTCGCGTAACCGTGCCGGTAAAGCGCTGATTAGCCTGCCGGACAACGCTCGCGTGATGACGCCGCTGGTGATCGAGAACGAAAGCGATATGCTGCTGGCGATCACCTCCGCCGGACGCATGCTGATGTTCCCGGTCAGCGACCTGCCGGAGCTGTCGAAAGGGAAGGGCAACAAGATCATCAACATCCCGTCGGCGGAAGCCGCGAAAGGTGAAGATGGTCTGGCGCACCTCTTCCTGCTGCCGCCGCAGAGCACGCTGACCATTCATGTTGGCAAGCGTAAGATCAAACTGCGCCCGGAAGAGCTGCAGAAAGTGGTGGGTGAACGCGGTCGTCGCGGTTCGCTGATGCGCGGCCTGCAGCGTATCGACCGTGTGGAGATAGATTCACCGGCGCGCAGCAGCGCGGGTGACAGCGAAGAGTAGTCTCGTGATATCCCCCTCCGTCCGGAGGGGGAAGTTCAATAAAATTTCCCGTAAAATCGTTGTTAATTCGTGCGTTGCGATTAACAATACGCGCTCGTAATAAAGTCCTTACCTGGCCACAGGTGAAGTATAATTGTCAGCTGTTGGGGCTTCAGAGGTCGCTATGCTATATATTGTTCGTCTTATTCTTACCGTTATCTACTGTATTCTGGTCTGTGTTTTCGGCTCAATTTATTGCCTGTTCAGCCCGCGCAATCCTAAGCACGTTGCCACCTTCGGCCATATGTTCGGCCGCCTTGCACCGTTGTTTGGTCTGAAGGTTGAAAAACGCCTGCCTGAAGGGGCAGAGAACTTCGGTAATGCCATCTATATCGCCAACCATCAAAACAACTACGATATGGTGACGGCCTCCAATATCGTTCTGCCGCCGACCGTGACGGTGGGGAAAAAGAGCCTGCTGTGGATCCCGTTTTTTGGCCAGTTGTACTGGCTGACCGGTAACCTGCTGATCGATCGTAATAACCGCGCAAAAGCACACAGCACCATTGCGGAAGTGGTGAATCATTTTAAAAAGCGCAAAATATCCATCTGGATGTTCCCGGAAGGAACGCGTAGCCGTGGGCGTGGCCTGCTGCCGTTTAAAACGGGCGCTTTTCATGCCGCAATTGCGGCGGGCGTTCCAATTATTCCTGTGTGCGTTTCCAATACTTCGAATAAGATTAATCTTAACCGCCTGAATAATGGTCTGGTGATTGTCGAAATGTTGCCGCCTGTCGATACCAGCAAATACGGTAAAGACCAGGTACGCGAGCTGGCAGCACATTGCCGCGAGCTGATGGCTCAGCGTATTGCGCAGCTGGACAAAGAAGTCGCAGAAAGAGAAGCCGCCGGTAAGATTTAATCCGGCGTTAAAGGGAAAACGAATTCCCGCGTTGTTAGTCGTTTCAGATGGAGCTTATATGTCACTCAGTCGGCGTCAGTTTATTCAGGCTTCGGGGATTGCCCTCTGTGCGGGTGCGATGCCGCTGACAGCCAGCGCCGCCGGGCAGCAACGGCCGCTACCCATTCCGCCGTTGATTGAATCCCGTCGCGGCCAGCCGCTATTTCTGACGCTACAGCGCAGCCACTGGTCCTTTACCCAGGGCACGCGCGCGCAGGTATGGGGCATTAACGGGCGCTACCTCGGGCCAACCGTTCGCGTGTGGAACGGCGATGACGTTAAGCTCATTTACAGCAACCGCACCACTGAAAATGTTGCCATGACCATCAGCGGTTTACAGGTTCCAGGCCCGCTGATCGGTGGCGCGGCGCGCATGATGTCTCCCAACGCCGACTGGGCACCCGTCCTGCCGATCCGCCAGAGCGCGGCAACGCTGTGGTATCACGCCAACACGCCTAACCGCACGGCGCAGCAGGTCTATAACGGTCTGGCCGGGATGTGGCTGGTGGAAGATGAGGTCAGCAAGTCGCTGCCGATCCCGAACCACTACGGCGTGGATGATTTCCCGATCATTATTCAGGACAAGCGCCTGGATAACTTTGGCACGCCGGAGTACAGCGAGCCGGGGAGCGGTGGCTTTGTTGGCGATACGCTGCTGGTAAACGGTGCGCAAAGCCCGTATGTCGAAGTTTCCCGCGGTTGGGTGCGTCTGCGTTTGCTTAATGCCTCTAACTCCCGTCGTTATCAGCTGCAGATGAGCGATGGCCGCCCGCTCCACGTGATCTCCGGTGACCAGGGCTTTTTACCTGCGCCGGTCTCCGTTAAGCAACTGGCGCTGGCGCCGGGGGAACGTCGGGAAATTCTGGTGGATATGACCAACGGGGATGAAGTCTCTGTCACCTGTGGCGAAGCCGCGAGCATTGTTGACCGTATTCGCGGGTTCTTCGAGCCGTCGAGCATTCTGGTCTCCACGCTGGTGTTAACCCTGCGTCCAACCGGCCTGCTGCCGCTGGTCACCGATAGCCTGCCGATGCGTTTGCTGCCGCAGGAGATCATGGGCGGTTCGCCGGTGCGCAGCCGTGATATCAGCCTGGGCGACGATCCGGGCATCAACGGCGCGCTGTGGGACGTCAACCGTATCGACATCACCGCCCAGCAGGGCACCTGGGAGCGCTGGACGGTCCGTTCAGATATGCCGCAGTCGTTCCATATTGAAGGGGTGTCATTCCTGATCCGTAACGTCAACGGTGCGATGCCGTTCCCGGAAGATCGCGGCTGGAAAGATACCGTCTGGGTGGATGGTCAGGTCGAACTGCTTGTCTACTATGGCCAGCCTTCGTGGCCGCACTTCCCGTTCCTGTTCCATAGCCAGACGCTGGAGATGATGGACAGGGGCTCCGTGGGGCAGATGTTGATCAACCCCGCGCCATAACCCCCTGACATTCCCGGTTCGCCGGGAATGTGTTATGCCCGCCAGAAAAAGCGCGAGAACAGAATCAGCACCGGGTAGATTTCCAGACGCCCTAAGATCATCGCCGCGCACATCAGCAGTTTTGCCCCTTCGGTTAAGGTGCCAAACGTTGATGCTGTCTCGCCAAAACCCAGTCCCATATTGTTGATACAGGCGGCAACCGTGGCGAATGACGTAAACAGGTCATAGCCCATCAGATTAAGCGCCCAGACAAAAAATCCGGTAATCATCACGTAGAGAAAAAAGAAGCTCCATACCGAACGCAGAACGCGTTCATTCACCACGCTTTTGCCCACCTTAATACTCAGCAGCGCGCGCGGATGGGCCAGCTGATTCATCTCCTGAATACTCTGCTTAAACATAATGAGAAAACGCAGCGCTTTGATCCCGCCGCAGGTCGAGCCGACGCAGCCACCAAAGAAGCTGGCGCTCAACAGTAAAAAGATGGTGTGGGCAGGCCATTGGGCATAGTCGGCCGTCGCGAGACCGTTATCGGTCATCATCGAGCTGGCAAGGAAGAAAGCGTGTACCAGGCTATCCGTGGGGTTGTACATTCCCGCATGCCAGACCTGCCAGGCGGTGATGAGGATAATCACCGCGGCGGCACTGAGAAAGAATTTGACCTCCGGGCTGCGGCGGATCGGCTTCAGGGTGCGTCTGACAATGGCGACGTACCAGAGGGTAAAGTTAAAGGCAGAAAGCAGCGAAAAGGCCCCGGCAACCAGTTCAATTGCGTGGCTGTCATAAAAGCCAATGCTCTCGCTGCGGGTAGAGAACCCGCCCAGTGACACAGTTGAAAGCCCGTGACAGATGGCGTCAAAAATGGGCATCCCTGCCAGCCAGTAGGCCAGCGTGCAGGTCACGCCCAGCGTGAAATAGGTCAACCACAGGGTGCGCGCAGTATCGGCAAGCCGGGGCGTCAGGCGCTCCTCTTTGAACGGCCCGGGCATTTCTGACTGATACAGCTTCATGCCCCCGATGCCCAGCAGCGGCAGTACCGCGACGGCCAGCACGATGACGCCTAACCCGCCAATGAAGTTGAGCTGGGCGCGATAATAAAGGTACGACTTAGGCAGGGCGCTGACGTCCCCGATCACCGTTGCCCCGGTGGTGGTGATCCCGGACACCCCTTCGAAGAGCGCATCCGCAAAAGAGAGATGCAGACCATCATCCATCCAGAGCGGCATGGCGCTGATCACTGAAAACAGCAGCCAGAACAGCACAATGATCACGAAACCGTCGCGGGTGCGCAGCTGTATGCCGGCGTGACGGGTCGCCCGCCAGGTTAACCCCCCGAGGCTGAAAAAGGTCAGAAACGTGGTCAAAAACGCAAAGTAGGTCCGCTCTTTGTGCAGCAGGGCGATGACCATCGGCGGCAGCATTGAAAGGCTGTACAGCAGAACCAGGAAACCGCAGAGGTGGAGCACAACCCGCAGTTGAGACACATGTAACGAATCGTTGAACTTCACACGGAAACTCCACGCCAGAATGCCTCCCGGCGGCAGAGAACCGGAGGCGTCAGGGGTAATTATGATGCAAAATTAACAGGGCGCTGTATTTTAACGACTTCCGCGATTTTATGTCTGCTTCCTGCATCCTTTTCTTCAAATTGGACGGATGAACAGCGTATAATCCCGCTCCTTTTGTCTATTTTTTCTTCGGAAGCATTATGAGCGCCATTTCCCTGATCCAGCCGGATCGTGACCTCTTCTCCTGGCCCCAGTACTGGGCGGCCTGCTTTGGACCGGCGCCGTTCCTGCCGATGTCCCGGGAAGAGATGGACCAACTTGGCTGGGACAGCTGCGATATCATTCTGGTCACAGGCGATGCCTATGTTGACCATCCGAGTTTCGGCATGGCCATCTGCGGCCGTATGCTCGAAGCGCAGGGCTTCCGTGTGGGGATCATCTCCCAGCCTGACTGGAACAGCAAAGACGACTTTATGCGTCTGGGTAAACCGAACCTGTTCTTCGGCGTGACCGCGGGCAACATGGATTCGATGATCAACCGCTATACCGCCGACCGTAAGCTGCGCCATGACGATGCCTATACGCCGGATAACGTGGCGGGCAAACGTCCGGACCGCGCTACCCTCGTCTATACCCAGCGCTGTAAAGAAGCCTGGAAAGACGTGCCGGTGATCCTGGGTGGCATTGAGGCGAGTCTGCGCCGCACCGCGCATTACGACTACTGGTCAGATACCGTTCGCCGCTCGGTGCTGGTGGATTCCAAAGCCGATATGCTGATTTACGGCAACGGTGAACGTCCGCTGGTGGAAGTAGCGCATCGTCTCTCGCAGGGTGAACCGGTGAGCAGCATCCGAGACGTGCGCAATACGGCCATCATGGTGAAAGAGGCGCTGCCGGGCTGGAGCGGGGTGGATTCCCGCATCATTGATATGCCGGGCAAAATCGATCCTATCCCACACCCGTACGGCGAAGATTTGCCGTGTGCGGATAATAAACCGGTTGAGCCAAAGAAAGCGGAAGCAAAGGCGATTGTCGTGCAGCCGCCGCGCCCGAAACCGTGGGAAAAAACCTACGTGCTGCTGCCGTCTTACGAGAAGGTGAAGGCTGACAAAGTTCTCTACGCCCATGCGTCCCGTATTTTGCACCACGAAACCAACCCGGGCTGTGCCCGCGCGTTAATGCAGAAGCACGGCGAGCGCTTTATCTGGATCAACCCGCCGGCGATCCCGCTCTCCACCGAAGAGATGGACAGCGTCTTTGCGCTGCCGTACAAGCGCGTACCGCATCCGGCGTACGGCAACGCCCGCATCCCGGCGTATGAGATGATCCGTTTCTCGATCAACATCATGCGCGGCTGCTTCGGCGGGTGTTCATTTACTCTTGTTTTTATGTATTTAGAGTTAAACTCTACTTTTCTATTTTTAGAATTCAAGCTATTCATCGTAATTGAGAGATATCCTTTTAATGTTCAGCAAGCCTGTTAAAAGCACTTTATCTGAACCGCGTTTTGCCTAAATCCTGCTCAATATATACTCTCCCTGAGTTCTGAAATCCTCAAATTCCCCAATCTTAAAGCATTGATACATAGATGATGTCAGATAATGCGCAATCATCTCACCGCCAATATGGATCCGTTCCGGGTGTGAGTATGTCGCCTGTATAGCCCTTTGTTCATTCATCATTACAGGAATTGTCTGCAACAAATCCCCATCCAGGATTTGGCACTCAGGTTTTACTCCTGTTCCGTATTGTAATTGCTCTGATTCGAAATCATGGACTGAGCGATAGGCGAACGAAACGATATTTCCTGTTTCCTCGCAAATTGCGAACTGATAAACACTGGTTGTCACCGTTGAAGAAGAGGGAATTGCATGGTCATGCTTGTATTGTTTCCACAGCCTCCTTAGACAGGCCGATGTATGATAATTGAGATTTTGTATACCTGATACGACCATTCTGGTTGATGCTTCAAGCAACCAGGTGTTAGAAAATCCACCTGCCCCCGTACCTGCTATGATGGTTCTTAGCTGGGGGATGTAACCTGCTTTGGAAACAAAAGATAACGGCTCCCCATTATCGGTGACGGCAAGGGTATCTGTTACAATCAGTGCTTGTGCTTCGTCTGTATAAAATATCAGTGATGACATATTTTCCTCATCCAGAAAAGACATTACATGAATCACAGAACAGGTCACTACAACCACGTGAAAGGGAGTCAGACCATTTTCCAGAGGTAAATATATTCTTGTGTTTGGACGCGTTGCGGTTCTCTGTAAAAAATATATAGCACAAACAAAAGTCCCCGCAGGGATAAATATAGTTATATGCGCTTTTTCTGCTGGCTTTTACAATTGAAAGTGACAGGTAAACGAAATGTGTTACAGGTTTCTTTTGCTTTTCGTTGGGTTCTGTATATGCGAATTTACCCTGTGTGTTATTTTTGCAATGGACTCAGGCTGTATTCAATCAATTAAGGTTTACTTCTGGCATTAAGATGTATCCGTTGCCTGTTTTTTAAGGGCACGGTTTGTGCCGGGAAATGAAAATCACATCTTAAGTTCTTCACTCAAAGGATTTGTGATGTTTATCACGTATGGTCCGGGTAACGTGTTGAGGTCAATGTATTGCATCGTGATGGTGTCGTTACATCTTTTACTTTCCTCCTGATTTGCATATTCACTCCCGGCAACCTGGTTGTTTGTTTTTTCTTCTTCCGGATTTATAGTGTAGGCATGAGGTGGCGTTTCAGGGCGACAGACTGTGAGGATAATCACTAACATTCATGCGCGTTATGGGCGTGTCAGCAAACTGGATGCAACAGAGCCGAAACTGAAATTTGAACCCGGATTTCTGTATGCTGAAATACCTTATATTAGCGGCATCCAGAATCGAAAACTGAGCCGATATGTACACTTTTATCTTATGGATAAAGCTATCCTGCAGGCCAGGGATTTAAAGCCTTTAGCCCGGGCATTTTTACGCTGGATAAGGTGGCTGGAGGATAACGGACTTGACCCTTTCACCCCGGGAACGTTGAAATACCAAAGCCCTACATATGGCTTCAGGGAGTATCTTCTGGGGGCCGTAAGGCAGGGGCGCATCGCCTCATCCACCGCGGCGGTGTACATCAGCGTTATCCGACGGTTTTACGTATTTCTGGGCAAGTGTGGTGAGCTGGCTGCCAGCTCATTTTTTACGTTGGTCGAAAAAGTCGTTGACGGGCGACGCAAGGTGATAAGTTCGGATCTTGCCATCAGGATAACCAGCACAACAAAAAGGACAATCAACCCACTGAATGATGCAGAGGTTCATATCCTGGATGAGGCACTGAAATCTGAGTCCGGGTTGTTCAGTTTAATGATTGTGCTGATGAAAAATTGTGGGTTACGGCTGGATGAAATGCTGACCCTGCCGTCGTCACTCTTTACTGAAGAGTACCTTGCCAGTGTCCCTGTATCTGAGTTGACCATCAGGGGGCTTCATATTGGTCCGAGATGCGGAGTTCATACGAAGTTTGGGATGACGCGAGAACTCTTCATCACCAGACGATTGTACGAGCAGGTTCTGGATTATCTGGCGGATGAGGAGTATGAAAAGAAGATCCAAAAATGGCGTGCACGACAGGGTGGGGAAGGGCGGCACGAGCCTTTATTTTTAATGGCAAACGGGAAACGGATGTCTGAAAAAGCCTTTTACTCCCGCTGGTACAGTTTTCGCCATCGCCTGGCCCGGTCTGCTCCGGGAAATGTGTTCAGACATAAACCCCATGATTTGCGGGCAACGTTTGCGACCCATTTTTTACGCTCGGCACTGAGTTGCTATCCCGATCAGGCCGCAAATGCGCTGGGTACAGTAAAATACTGGATGGGCCATAAAAGCGAAAATACGACGATGAAATACATCGTCTTTCTTCAGCAAAACCAGATTTCTGATGCAGTCGCCGGGGTCATGGACGCATTGATTGACGGTGCTGCAGGTCGCGATGGAGCCATATATGAGCCGGAGTGAAACGCAGATAACGTGGATGGCCGAAAATGTGCTGTCATGGGAGACGGTCAGCGGACACATCACTCAGCGGGATCTGAACCGATATTATTTACTTGACGTTTATCTTCAGGCTCATTTTTCAGATTATGTGTTGCTCCCCGGATGGTTTAGTGAACATTCGCATCTTGCCCGCCCTGAAAAACGCGATTTTATTGCCTCTCTGAAACGATTTCTTCTGTCTTACCGTCCCGCCGGAAGGTTAACCATTTTCCGTTATCTCAATATGTTTTTTATATGGCAGTCAGTCAATCAGTATGACTATGGCACGGCTGAAGGCGTTGAAATGTATATTAAACATCTCATGAACGATATTCGTCGGCGAAAAATTTCAGTCAGGATGGCAAGACACTACTTGTCCGTGGTCAACCGGTTTTTGCTTACGGGCGGGCAGATTCAGAGGCGGTATGAATATGAATTCTTACCGAAAGGAACGTATCAGCAGCAGGGAAGGGATAGCTATACCAGGAATGAACTTTCCGAGATCCTGAGGCAGTTGTCATCCATGAATGAGTTCCTTGCGGGATGTATCCGGGAGCATATCGCTAAATCGGAAAAAGGGGTGCGGCATTTCTCACCGTCTTTGCTGGCACCTGTTTATGAAGCGTATTTCCGGTATCCGGGAGAGAACGGGGTCAGCAGGGCAGAGATCATCATCAGGGACGTTCTGGAAAATTACTTTCTTACTTCTTTTTTTCTGTTCTGTTACCACACATGGGGAAACACCTCTCAGGTTCTGGGTCTGACGCGGGATGATATACATCTGGATGAAAAGGGTATCAGCACTGATTATGTTTATAAGGGGAGAGCGAATAAGTATATACGTCTGACGATAGGTAAATCGGAGTATGTGACCAAACGTGCGGGCTATTACTGGTTTCTGTCTTTTATCAGGCTCAGGGACGACATCGTTAACTATCTGGTTTCCGCAGATAACTTCCCTCCGGTACAGGCGCTGTTTCTGAGTGAGCCGCAGGTGAAATTCCGTAAGCTTTATTCTCTTAATCCCAGTCATCTGACTAAATTTTCTAACTCTGAGGGGGCGTGGGCCACGATGCGGCAGCTTAATCCCTCGCTTCCATCAATTACCGTTTCTGGCTTGCGCAAAACGTCTGAGCAGTATACGGACAGAACATTAAAGAATGGTCTGATTACGGCGGAAAAAGCACAGCATAACTGGGGCACTTACAGGCGGAATTATGCTGCAGGTAACCCACAGGGGGCGAAGGAAAACTTCAGTGCTGCACTTGATACGCTTATGAATCAGGGGATTGCGACACGTGCGTTATCCGAGCGGGTAAAAGTTGCTGATGAGCTGGGGATCGATCTGCGTGGAAGCGATGAGGGTGTGGATCTTTTATTGAATGGCCTGGGATGTCGATCGCAGGAGCCGCCTACAGATATTGAATTGCGCTTTATAAAAAAGCAAAAACGATTTGGCCGGACACCAAAGGCTTGTGCGGATTTTTCTCATTGTGTCGAATGTTCAAAAAGTTGCGTTGTGGAAACGCTGGAGTCTGTATGGCTCCTGCTGTCATTCAGGCATGCTATCGAGTATGGAAAACCGTTGTACATCGGTTCGGTCAATGCTGTGGAGCGTTATGAAACGTTACTCCTGAAGATTGATTTACGGCTTGGGCTGGTAGATGAGGCGACCCTGAAAAAAGCGCGCGTTAAACTTCAGCGAGAAGGTGTGGCTCCGGTATGGCAGATTTGAAGAAAAAAGAGGTAAGCCGTAGTCGAATGGCGGAGTTTCCTGCCGGAACGCCGCTTCGTTCAGGGGATGAGTTTCCGACTGAGGATATCATCTGTGAGGCACTAGAAAACAAAAGCTTTGAACGTCTGAATAACTGCCTGGTTATCGCCAGCTCAGATGAACATGATATGCGTTTTATCAATGAGGAGACGCTGAATATTTATTTCAGGGATGATGTCTGGACCAATCGCTATGTCAGAACCCATATTGGTGAAACGTTAAGAACCGTTAATTTTTCAGGCATACGGGATCCTGAACTGCGTCTTGAAGCCAAAATCATCTCAGCCAGCCTGCTCTGGATTGTCGGCAGGACCGCGAAGACGCAGTCCCTGATCCGGAAATGTGCAAACATTGTGGCGGGAGCCCGTATTATTGAGTCTATGGGGTATCGCAGTCTGTTTCAGCTTCGTTTTCCGCTTGTCCGGAATGCTTTCATTGTAAAGATGAAGGAGGAGGATGAGCACGGCAGGAAGCGTTCTGAAAGAACATTACGTAATTACTTTATGGACCTGGCGGATATCTCGCTGACAGGTCATACCCGTCTTCGAAAATACGGTTACTTTCCTGATATTAGCTTCGACAGTTACAACAGTGTGGATGATTCAAACCAGACATATTGTATGCCTTTCAGTCTTATGATGTCTGTCTGGGAAGGGCTGATTACTGAACTGGATGCTGAAATCAGTGATTTCGATTTTGACGGGTTTTCCCGGCTGTGCGCTATCATAAACGGTTTTTATGATTCGCCTTACTATACGTCGATGCTGGAAGCCCGTAAAAGAGGGACAGCAAAAAGCATACCGGATTACCGGGCCGCGTATTACTACAATATTGTTGCCGGGGAAATTCGGGCGCTTTTCGCGACACTTGGCCCCGGGATGCAGGGCTGGTTCTCGGTACATAAAAATAAGCGCTGGAGATCTGATTTTATTGGCGTTGATCACATAAAGCTGAACACCTGGCATTTTGAGCTGACGTTAAAAGTCATGAATGTGATACAGGCCATGTCGGGGATGAGACACAGCGAAGTGCTTGGCGTGATGCACGGTTCACTGATTTATGATGGTGATATCCTGGGACTTCGTTCGGTGTTGCATAAGTTCGCCCCGGAAGGTGGAAGTCACGAAGACTGGGTTGTTTGTCGCTATGTGGAAAAGCCTTTTCAGCATTTACGCAGAATTAATCAAATCATGACAGGCCTGGACGGGAAGACGCTGGACAATGTTCCATTGTCTTTAAATATCAGGTCGTGGTTCTCGGAGCAAAAACTCTCTTTTATGGGGACGCAGCGCCAGACTGAGTGGGCAAAGAAATTTGTGAAAAGACACCATCTGTTCATCCGACGTGACCATATTGATGAGTTCAGGCTTTTAAATCCAAACATACGTGATGATGAACGCGTTGCGATGGAGATTCGGGAGGGGGCTTTCTGGCCATTGCGAACCCATCAGTTTCGCCGTTCACTTGCTGTACACCTCAGGCGTCTTGATCTGATTTCTACTAATGATCTTATCCGGCAGTTTAAGCACTTAATCAGAGGCATGACGGAGTGGTATATGTCCGGTGCACTCAACGCTTCGCATTTTAGCCGGGCGATCCCTCAGGCATTCGCTGCCGAGATTGAGAGGGTTGATACCGAACTCTCAGCTTCCAGGGCTGTTTCTTATCAGCATGAAGGCCTGCTTTATGGCGAAGGCGGGAAGTTACTGATGTCCCAGAGAGGTGGGCACTTACATCAGATGACGTTTCCTACACTGAAAAAAGCGATGAGCATGGCTAAACGAGGCGGGCAAAAACTGGTATCTCTTGGAAACGGTTTTTATTGCATGAATGGCCATGACTGCGAGTTTAAGGCGGTTGTTCAGTCAGCGTCCTGCAATCCGGGATGTGAGAACATGCTGGCCGGAGCTGATTCTGTTCCCGTGTGGAAACGCAGGATGGCTCATTATGACAACCTTCTGGAGATTGCCGTGCGAAATAATGCTCCTCAGGCTGACAGGGATTTTCTGATGCTTGAGAGAGATTTTTATGCAGATGCTGTCCGTTTTTTTGAAAAGGATGAATAGAGCATGACGAACGAACAGTCGGGGGTTAAAAAAACACAGGCAAGAGCAGAGCAGGCCCTGAGGGAACTGATGTTATCAGGGGAGCGTATCAGCCAGTATGCTGTGGAAAAACGAGCGGGGCTGGCAAACGGCACCCTGAATTATAACTGTCCTGAGTACAGGCAGGTCAGGGAGGCTACCGGCTTTATCACCTCAGTGGCCTGGGCGTAAAACGCAGAAGACGTCGTAAAGGGCTGGCAACAGAACGTCTGCCGCTGCTCCGTCCGGCGGCGCCCAATCTGACCTGGTCGATGGATTTCGTCATGGACGCACTTTCCACCGGTCGCAGGATCAAGTGTCTTACCTGCGTCGATGATTTCACAAAGGAATGCCTGACGGTCACTGTTGCCTTTGGGATTTCAGGCGTTCAGGTCACGCGTATTCTGGACAGCATTGCACTGTTTCGAGGCTATCCGGCGACGATAAGAACTGACCAGGGGCCGGAGTTCACTTGCCGTGCACTGGATCAATGGGCCTTTGAGCATGGTGTTGAGTTGCGCTTAATCCAGCCGGGCAAGCCAACGCAGAACGGATTTATTGAGAGCTTTAACGGACGATTTCGCGATGAATGTTTGAATGAGCACTGGTTCAGCGATATCGTTCATGCCAGGAAAATTATTAATGACTGGCGGCAGGATTATAACGAATGCCGCCCGCACTCCACGCTGAATTATCAGACACCGTCTGAATTTGCAGCGGGCTGGAGAAAGGGTCATTCTGAGAATGAAGATTCCGACGTTACTAACTGAGTGTTGTATCTAATCGTGGGGGCAGGTCAGAGGCTATGCGACCGTCGCAGATGCTGTATATTCAGGTGGTGTAGCGCTTCACGGCTACGAAAGTACAGCGTTTTATAAATTGTCTCAGGTGATATTCGCAGCGTTTTTTGACGTGGTTTTGTTCGCCTTAACCATCCTGATATTTGCTCTGGAGACCATTTCATCTCCAGCTTTTCCAGAACAAGCTTTCGCAATGGTAAATTTTGATCCAGTAAGCACGGTTTTGGCCTTTTCGCCATTCTGTTGGCTCGGTTATTAGCATCAACAGCTTTGTAATAGCGTCTGCCCCGATTACGCTGAACTTCACGTGAGATCGTCGAAGGACTGCGATTCAGCGCAGTAGCTATCGCACGAATGCTCATTTTGGCTGACAAACCAGCTCGTATCTCCTCGCGCTCAGACAGTGTCAGGTGAGCTACAGCCCGCTTACGCTCATGGGGTTTTATGCCGCCAGTATCCCTTAACATAGTGAAGATCGTTCCGGGTTTTGAACCCAGGATATTCGCTATTTCACTGAAGCCTGTTCCGTTCTTCCATAGTTCAAAAACAGAGGCTTTTTCCTCTGCTGTAAATGTTCGTCTCATTCAAAAAACCTCCGCAACCCCATGTTTTCACATAACTGTTGCGTTGACCAATTGAATCTACAGCGGCGTACTTCGCAAAACTGTCCGACTGAGGTACGCCTTTATCCGTGACAACGCCCGTTGCTGGCCTGCTCGCCTGCTCTGTCGGGTGCTGGATGTTCATCCCAGTGGCTTTTACGCATGGCTTCAGCAGCCGCATTCACAACGCCATCGGGCAGACCTGAGACTGACAGGACAGATTAAACAGTTCTGGCTGGAATCGGGATGCGTCTATGGTTATCGCAAGATCCATCTGGATCTGCGGGACAGCGGGCAACAGTGCGGAGTCAACAGAGTCTGGCGACTGATGAAACGTGTCGGGATAAAGGCTCAGGTCGGATACCGGAGCCCGCGGGCACGTAAAGGCGAGGCCAGTATTGTGTCGCCCAACAGGCTCCAGCGACAGTTCAATCCGGATGCTCCGGATGAGCGTTGGGTAACCGACATAACCTATATCAGGACCCACGAAGGCTGGCTGTATCTTGCTGTGGTTGTTGATCTGTTCTCACGCAAAATTATCGGCTGGCCCATGCAATCCCGGATGACAAAGGACATTGTCCTGAACGCACTGCTGATGGCTGTATAGCGGCGTAATCCCCAAAAACAGGTGCTGGTTCATTCGGATCAGTGCAGTCAGTACACAAGCCATGAGTGGCAGTCGTTCCTGAAATCACACGGACTGGAGGGCAGCATGAGCCGTCGCGGTAACTGCCACGATAATGCGGTTGCAGAAAGCTGTTTCCAGTTGTTGAAACGCGAACGGATAAAGAAAAAGATCTACGGAACGCGGGAGGAAGCCCGCAGCGATATTTTTGATTACATCGAAATGTTTTATAACAGTAAGCGTCGGCATGGTTCTAGCGATCAGATGTGACCGACAGAATATGAAAACCAGTATTATCAACGGCTCGGAAGTGTCTAGATTATCCGTGGCTATTCACCGGGGCAAACAGGCCGATCAGGAACGACATAAGAAAGTTCTGTATTACCGACAGGTCAAGAAACTGAGCATAAGAGAAACTGCTGAAGCCACCAGTTACAGTACATCTCAGGTCTGCAGGGTTCAGGCCCTGTTCAGGCCTGAAAATTAAGCACATTTTCTGAGGCTGGAAATCAACTCATGCTGACAGCCTGAGCCTGTTGGCATGGTAAGCAATGTGCTCACCAATAAAGCTGGAAATGAAATAATAGCTGTGGTCGTATCCAGTATGATATCGGAACGACGCATTGAGGTTCATCTCATTGCATACTCTCTCAAGGATTTTGGTGCGCAGTTGCTCTTCATAAAAGGCGTCACTCAGCCCCTGATCAATGAAGATTTCTGGTAATTTTTCACCCTGTAAAATGAGGCTGACTGGATCGTAGGCTTCCCACGTTTTTCTGTTTTCACCCAGGTAAGCGCTAAATGCCTGTTGCCCCCATGGCACCTGAGAAGGCGATACTATCGGGGAAAATGCTGATACGCTCACATATTCACCAGGATTTCGCAGAGCCAGCACCAGAGCACCCAGCCCTCCCATAGAATGACCGGATATAGATTTTCTTGCCGTTGCAGGAAAATGATTCATGACGACATCCGGAAGCTCTCTGAGAATATAGTCATACATCCTGTAATGAACATTCCACGGCTGTTCCGTCGCGTTCAGATAAAAACCGGCCCCCTGGCCAAGATCGTAACTGTCGGCATCCGGGACATTATTACCCCGGGGACTGGTATCCGGGACAACAACGATGACGTTATGCCGGGCTGCATAATGCTGCATACCTGATTTGGTGATGAAATTCTGCTCAGTACAGGTCAGGCCCGACAACCAGTATAGTACCGGCAGTTTTTCTGTTACTGCTTTGGGAGGAAGATACACACCGAAATTCATTTCACAATTAAGGGATTGTGAATAATGCCGGTACACGTTTTGCCAGCCGCCAGAGCTGGCATGCTGCTCAATGAGTTCCATCAGCCGTTATCTCATGGTTATTTCCCCTGACCGAAGCCAGGGGAAGTATCTTTAAATCCGGACGTCAGATAAACGTATACGCCGTGATTTTGTTACCCGCCGGATCCCGCAGGTAGGCAGCATAGGCCCCGGGAAGGTGACCACGCGGGCCAGGTTGACCTTCATCAGCTCCACCGGCGGCAAGGCCGGCAGCATGGAAAGCATCAACCTCTTCCGGGGTGGCAGCAGCGAAGCCGACAGTCACCCCGTTAGCGGAAGGTGCTTCACCGTTGCCCGGACGGGCAATGATAAATGCCGGCTTTTCGCGGCCATAGAGTACCCAGCCGTTGCCAAACGGGCCGAGGTTATTGATACCAAGCGTGCCCAGGACGACATCGTAAAATGCGGAGGATTTCTCGACATCGGCTGCGCCAATGAACACATGAGAAAAGATGCCGTCACCAGAAATTACCGGAGTTGTCATTTTCCACTTCCTTCAGTTTGAGTTGATTAAAATTCTGATGGGATCAGTAATGAATCACTGTCCGGATAGATTTGCCTTCATGCATAAGCTCGAAGGCGTCATTGATTTCATCCAGTGTCATCGTATGGGTTACAAATGGCTCAAGGTCAATATCCCCCTTCATGGCATCCTCGACCATACCGGGGAGCTGAGTGCGGCCTTTTACTCCGCCAAACGCGGAACCTTTCCATACGCGCCCGGTGACCAGCTGGAAAGGACGGGTGGAAATCTCCTGTCCGGCCCCTGCGACACCAATGACAACGGACTGCCCCCACCCACGGTGAGCACTTTCCAGCGCTGCACGCATGACGTTAACGTTACCGATACATTCAAAGGTATGGTCAATACCCCACTTGTTGATATCCAGCAGAACATCTTTAATCGGTTTGTCATAATCATTCGGGTTAATGCAGTCAGTGGCCCCGAACTGACGGGCCAGGTCAAATTTTGTCGGATTAGTATCGATAGCGATAATACGTCCCGCTTTTGCCTGACGGGCCCCCTGTACCGCAGCCAGACCAATTGCCCCCAGACCAAAAATGGCAACTGAATCGCCCGGCTGCACTTTAGCCGTGTTATGGACGGCGCCAATACCGGTAGTCACGCCACAACCCAACAGGCAGACGTGTTCATGGTTCGCCTCCGGGTTAATTTTTGCCAGAGAAACCTCGGCCACAACGGTGTATTCACTGAATGTGGAACATCCCATGTAGTGGTAAAGAGGCTGACCGTTGTATGAAAAGCGAGTGGTCCCGTCAGGCATCAGTCCTTTGCCCTGAGTCTCGCGAACCGATACACAGAGGTTCGTTTTACCGGACTGGCAGAATTCACACTCCCCGCATTCAGCGGTGTAGAGCGGAATAACATGGTCACCCGGCTTCACACTGGTGACGCCTTCACCAACTTCAACGACGATACCGGCTCCCTCGTGGCCGAGAACCACCGGGAAAACGCCCTCAGGGTCATTCCCTGAGAGGGTAAAGGCATCGGTATGGCAGACACCTGTGTGGGTGTTTTTAATCAGCACCTCGCCTTTTTTAGGCGGAGCAACATCAATTTCAACAATCTCCAGGGGCTTCCCTGGTGCAAATGCAACAGCGGCACGTGATTTCATACGTAATATATCCTCAATGTAATAATGGCCTCACCTATTTAAGATAGGCACGAACCAGCTCAATCGTATCGTCAACTGATTTACTGACTTCATGACTGTAGCTGTCATTCTGGTCAAAGGTTTCCCGTATGTGGCTCTCCAGCACCTCTGCCATCAGTCCGTTAGCGGCGCCCCGGACGGCGGCGATTTGCTGGAGAACGGAACGGCATTCAGCGCCACTTTCAAGTGCTCTTTCCAGAGCATCAATCTGACCCCGGATACGGCGAACCCGGGTTAGGACCTTTTTTTTCTCTTCAGGAGTACTGGGCATTGCTTACCTCACTGCTCTGTATTTCTTATACTATAGGGGAGTATTACATTAAGATCAACACATACCCCACTATAGTATAATAAATATATCAGAGCACCGGTAATGACTCCAACTTACTGATAGTGTTTTATGTTCAGATAATGCCCGATGACTTTGTCATGCAGCTCCACCGATTTTGAGAACGACAGTGACTTCCTGCCCAGCCTTGCCAGATGCTGCCTCAGATTCAGGTTATGCCGCTCAATGCGCTGCGTATATCGCTTGCTGATAACGTGCAGTTCTCCCTTCAGGCGTGATTCATAAAGCGGCCAGCCATCCGTCATCCATACCACGACCTCAAAGGCCGACAGCAGGCCCAGAAGACGCTCCAGCGTGACCAACGTGCGTTCACCGAATACGTGCGCCACAACCGTCCTCCGTATCCTGTCATACGCGTAAAACAACCAGCGCTGGCGTGATTTAGCGCCGACGTAACCCCACTGTTCGTCCATTTCCGCGCAAACAATGACGTCACTGCCCGGTTGTATGCGTGAGTTTACCGACTGCGGCCTGAGTTTTTTAAGTGTCGTAAAATCGTGTTGAGGCCAACGCCCATAATGCGTGCACTGGCGCGACATCCGACGCCATTCATGGCCATATCAATAATTTTCTGGTGTGTACCGGGCTGAGAGACGGTGTAAGTGAACTGTAGCTGCCATGTTTTACGGCAGTGAGAGCAGAGATAGCGCTGATGTCCGGCAGTACTTTTACCGTTACGCACCACGCCTTCAGTAGCTGAACAGGAGGGACAGCTGATAGAAACAGAAGCCACTGGAGCACCTCAAAAACACCATCATACACTAAATCAGTAAGTTGGCACCCTTACCCTGTATAGGTACTCTCTGTTTTTCGTGGCCTGCCTCGCCCACGAATTTCGCCAGTCATGACTTTGCTCCTGCATTTTATTAACGGAAAAGAATAAGTGATTTTGCGCGGAGGCTTCAATCAGTTTATCCCCGGCGGTGACGAGGTGGCCACCTATGCCGACTGGACAGGGGACTGACTATTGCCATAACGCCATCGCAGGTTGCTTCAGTAAACCTGCTAATCCCGTACAATGGCGAATTCGCTATATCCGCTTCTCGCACTTAGCTGCCATAAATCGGCCAGGCAATCACAGGTCATTTCTGTCTCGCAAAGAAGGTGCCGTTTCTGCTTTGCGTTGACACCCCTAAATATTAGAATTAAAAGGAGAGAGTTACTGGAAAAAGGCAGCGGAGGCAGTGACAATCGTGGCTTGAAGCCACTACTCGATGGATGCGGACATGTAGTTGGCGTCATTCGACAAAACTAGCAAACTTCTAATAGTCACCATTTCTCCCGTCTGGCGGGAGTGCTGTCAAATGCCCCCCTCATCTCTGTGTGGGAAATGAAGGGTGAAGGGGAAATAGATGACAGCGTTATTTCTACGCCCAGAATACTGAATACCTTGTACAGACGATCAATACTGGCGCTAGCAGGGTTTGCTTCCAGGCGGGCATAGGTTTGCTGCGTTACGGCAAGCCTCTCAGACACATCTTTTTGCGTGAAGCCCTTGATTTTGCGAAACCCGATTAGCACAGGTCTGAGCTGGTTCAGCGTTTTTATCGGGAACTGATTATTCATAAGTGACCTGCCTCGCAGACTGAGTAGGGAGTACCGCCCTGTAATACAGCAGGTAAGGTGTATTTTGTGTTATACAGACTATAGGCTGTAAAACCTTTATTGAAAAGATGCTGATGTTCCAGGGGCATGCCGAGCATGGACGATTTTCTGCGGGGCGGTATTTCGCTACGGGGGAGATTGCGTTCGGGCAATGTACCGGTGTAAAAAACGTCAATTTTTCAAAACCGCTGTTATCGGGATAAGCTGAAAACTCCGAAGGCAGACACAGCCACGAATAATGTCAGACTTAAACTCTGTAGCTGTCTTCTTTTGCCTGTAAATAACGTCTAGTTTGACTCTGATGAAGGCTGTACCAGGCAGAGAACATGTCACTCTCGGGGCCGGATGATAAAATGTGTTCAACTGGCTGGGCAGGGTAATAGCGAAGAACGTTCTCTGAAATTCGATTCAGCTCAGCGTAACGTGCGCTGTAGGTATGTATAATCCATTGCATCAATTTTGCATCCGTATTATTCGCAGATTACACACAAGAAGCTTAACAATGGCTGAAAGAGTGAGCAGGGATATGTAACAAAAACAAGGGCTTCAAGATGAACTGGATAAAACCGGAGCAGAGCAAGCCCTGTTCCGGTTTGTCAGGCTTTGGAATTTCTTCCAGGCCCCTGCAGCTAGTCACAACAAACACATTAATGTTTTCATTGCTTCAATTCAATATTATTGTGTGAAAGGGATTCCATCGAAATCGGCTTATGCATGCTTAAAACTAAACTGCCCCGGCTGCAGTCATTTGGTTGCTGTGGGCTCTGTACTGTGTCTAATAGTGAAAGAATCTTACGTTATAACGAAGGAAATTGCTGAATGACTCTACGATTGCAGACGGAATCACCCGCTGACCAGGATATGTTTAGAGGCAGCAGTCATGAAAAAGTTGCAGAGAATGTGGCTCAGATCATCAGGACACCTGATGTCAATATTATTGGTCTGGAAGGTGAGCTGGGTTCAGGTAAGTCAACAATATTGAAGTTCCTGCAGAAAAAGCTTAAAGATGATTTTACGTTCATTAACTTTGATGCAGAACGTTACCATCATGGCTCAACTAAAAAAGCGCTTATCGATGTCATCCACCACGGGGTCAGCCTACAATGTCCGGGCTCCCGGGATGTGTTGGATAAGTATAAAAATCTGGCTCTGGGTAACATCGTTGAATACGACAAGAGGGTCAGCAGCAGGCTAAGCTGGTTGACCGTCGTTTTTATTTTACTGTCATTGCTTTCCGTGCAGATGCTTCGTTATGTGCTAACAGACCTTAATCAATATTTTACTAACAAGGAGTCATTATTAGGGTGGCTTTTTTATGTTGAGGTGGCCGCGTTTCTTTCTCCTGCCATTATGGTCGCAGGACTGGCATGCCTGCAGAACATGGAATGGTACAGAAAGAAAGGGTATTCGAGTATTGGTGATTTGTTCAAACGCAACAGTACTGACAGGATTGAAGAGACTTGGCTAGTTAATAAGGAGGTCGGAGCTATTGAGCTGGCTGAAGCTCTGCAGGGATTTACCTCCAAAGAGGTCATTTCCCATGGAGATCGCTTCATCCTTATCATTGATAATCTGGACCGAATCAGTGCAGACAAAGTGAAAGAGCTCTGGAGTGATATGGAGCTTATTGCCGGAGCCACTCATGAACACTTCAGGATAGTGGTGCCCTATTCGGCAAGACAGGTTTCAGCCTCACTTTCTGTGGCGGGTTTCAGCGGGCGTGAGTTTATTGCAAAGCGGATTCCTGTAAGTTTTCAGGTTCCTCCTCTTATTTCGGCAGGATGGCAGGAAGCGTTAAGGCAGTACTGGAAAGAAACAGTAAATGAGGATGCAGGGATAGCGTGCCGGGAAGCAACGGTGTTGCTTGAGCGCTGGAAACCCTCTGAGTATCCTCGTATCACACCGCGATTAATGAAGAAGTTTGTTAATGATATTCATATTCTGAACCTTACCGTTCCTGCAACAGAAGATCATCGCCATATTCTTATTGCTCTCTACTTACTGGTGGTCAGATACGGGGAGCGAGATATTAAAGTATTACTTCGCGATCCCAAAGCTAGTCAGACCGAACCCGGTATTGCTCCGGATGATTTTGACGAGATGCTCTCGCTAACTTATCAACAAATATCCCGAATTTTTAATAACGATACAGAAAGATGGAGCGAATTTCTGATGAGCATCCACTATCAGTCCACGGTGGAGCTTGCCAGGAGCGAGTTGCTTGATACGCCTCTTAAAGACGCGATTGGTGCTATAAATATCCCACGGCTTGAAGAACTGACGGCCTTGTGGGGTTTCGCTGAAGCATGGCAGCGAGTGGCACCACATATTCAGATGCGAGACTGGCTGGTTTCTTATAGCCGGATGGATGAGAAGTGTCAGGCTCTCGCCGAACCGCAACTCAAAGTCGCAGTGCAAATGCTGAATCAGAGTTATGCTGTTTCACTCAGAGAAAAGAATGATGAAGGTTTCGTATTGAGTCTGCAGAAACTGATGGCTGACGGGCGGATAAGCCTAGAGCCTTTCGTCGAAAGGCAAATATCGTTTATTGTGAGTAAACTTGATGAAATTCAGGATTCAGAAAAATTGGAGGCTGAATCCACGCAGACGTTGCTGCAGGAAGCTGATTCATACTCTGTTCTGGCCGGTGAATCACTACTGAATAAAATGGAGAATTTTGTAGATGGCGTATTTTATGTGGAATACCTTGTCAATAATGAAGAGACCTTGTCAAACCTGAAAATTGGCACACTAGATATCGGAAATCACGGTCGGGAGGAGATGTTACGCTATGGAGCTGAGCAACCTCAGATAGACCTTTTTAATCCGGGAATTATCCGGCATATCAATATTGCATCGAAGGCGGTACAGAACGTAATTGGAAAGAATGATGGTACAGGTGGGGCTCAGGTTAGCTCTGCAATAATGACGCTTAAAAATCGTCAGGTTGTTGAGGACGTTATCCATTTCAGAAAAATTGTTCTGAGCCCGGACTGGAATAATAATGTTTTAAATCAATATTATCTTAATAATACGGCGACGAGGAATCTCTTCCCTGCGGAATTTGCTGCACAGGCTGTTGCTCACATGGTGCTCCATGGTAACTATGCCGGTATCGAGTCGTACAGTGAACATATTGGTGAGGAACGGTTTGACCTGGCTTTGGCTGCATATCTTCGTTATCTACGTACTGCCGAGAGTATCTTTATAGCACTTAAGGATAAAAATGTTCTGCCGTACATCAAAAATGCTGTTGGCAGGATTGTTGATTTAGGTCTTCTGGTGAATATACCTGTCCTGAGCTTTGTTAAAGGTCAGTATGACGTCATCAAAGAAGCTACAAATGCAACCTCTCTTTTAATATTTGTGCGAGAGCGTCAAAAAGCACTGTCAGAGAAAATAATTGAGTCTGATGTGAATGCTATGGGTCCAGTATTTCTCCATGACGTATATCAGTCAGGTGAGCAGTTTGATATTTTGAAGAAAAAGCTGAACGCCCTGGCATGTGGAGTATTTAGTTCTTCTGAAAGGCTTATTGAGTGTTTTACGGTTCTTCCTGTGAACATGCGCTTTATCCTTGAACAAATGCAACTTCAGGGGCAGCATATCCGGATGGAAGGTAGTGTGGGTATCTTTGCATCATGGTTCCGTGATGCAGAGCCAGACGTTGTCACAAATGCCGAGAACATTCATTTTCTGTGGTCTTGCCTCGACGATACCCAGAGAGAGACTGTACTTGATGAGTTGCACGATGTCTTACTTGAAAGACATATTCGTATTGACAGCCGTATTGCGATTATTACCCGTTTTCATAATGAGTTGTCGTTTATTGAACCTGAGAAGGCCGTTGAACGCAGGGCTATTGCGGCGCTGTTTAGCGCTTCTGTTGATAATGTATTATTGTCTCAATGGCTTGACCGTCAGACGTTTTCATTTTCATCATGGTCTCCGGAGGACGCCCGTACGGCAACGAGTTGTATAATGAATAACTCGGAGATTTTTCCTCTCATCTGCAGGAATTCACAGTATATTAAAAACAGAATGTTACCAGAGAAAGCGGACGTTACAGAAGATAGTGATACGTTTCCGGACTGAGTTCGTTCTTTAAATCCTATACCTGAAGACCACAGCGGTGGTCTTTGGGAGTTTTTTTATTGCCTGATATACATTAAGCATGTTATATCTTGCTAAGAAATAATCATTCAGGGATTAATCATAACTACTGAAGTTATGTTGTGTTCTTTTCTTTTAAAAATAAATTATTCAGATTTATTTTCTATTGATTTAATGAGGTAGGGAATGACAGAAAGTGCTTTGCTTTTGCGAGAGGCATTTAATGAATCGGTTAACTATATGACATGGTCTTTTTATTCACTGATAACTGCTTACGTTTCGATGGCTTTTTATGATAGAGTTGAGGTTAAGACCCGAATAAATAATTATCTGAATAAGTTACTTTTCGTGATTGCTATGTCCGTTTTTATCCCAAATATGTACTTTGTTTCAATGGTGTTCAGTCAGAAGTTAGGCACCGCAGCTGGCGTTGCGTCATTCATTATTGGGCTACTTTTCATGATGTTAAACTCGGCGCCTGTAATTACTGGTATCGTACAGCAGCGCAAAGATTGAGTTTTATGAGTATAGTCAGTTGGGTTTTCATCTGTTTTATCAGACTTAGAAAAATGAAATCTTTCAATTCATTGATTTTAAACGCAAAAAAATTTCTAAATGATCAGAATTATAGGGTGCTCGCTCTGCTCTATTACCGAGCACGAAGGCCGTATTATTCAGAGCCGCTCTGAAGATTCGATCATCAATGAGATCGAAGCGATTCGCGACACGGTGCCAGGCTTTACCGGTGTGATCTCCGACCTTGGCGGTCCAACCGCGAACATGTATATGCTGCGCTGTAAGTCGCCGCGCGCGGAGCAAACCTGCCGTCGTCTCTCCTGCGTCTATCCGAGCATCTGCGAGCATATGGATACCAACCACGAGCCGACGATCAATCTCTATCGTCGTGCCCGCGACCTGAAGGGCATCAAGAAGATCCTGATTGCCTCGGGGGTGCGTTACGACATCGCCGTGGAAGATCCGCGCTACATCAAAGAGCTGGCGACCCACCATGTGGGCGGCTACCTGAAGATTGCACCGGAGCACACCGAAGAAGGTCCGCTGTCGAAGATGATGAAGCCGGGTATGGGCAGCTATGACCGCTTTAAAGAGCTGTTCGACACGTATTCAAAGCAGGCGGGCAAAGAGCAGTACCTGATCCCGTACTTCATCTCCGCGCACCCCGGCACGCGTGATGAGGATATGGTGAACCTGGCACTGTGGCTGAAGCAGCGTCGCTTCCGTCTGGATCAGGTGCAGAACTTCTACCCGTCACCGCTCGCCAACTCGACGACCATGTATTACACCGGCAAGAACCCGCTGAGTAAGATTGGCTACAAGAGTGAAGAGGTGGTGGTGCCAAAAGGGGATAAACAGCGTCGTCTGCATAAAGCGCTGCTGCGTTATCATGACCCGAAAAACTGGCCGCTGATCCGCCAGGCGCTGGAAGAGATGGGTAAAAAACACCTGATCGGTTCACGCCGCGACTGTCTGGTACCCGCTCCGACGCTGGATGAGATGCGCGAAGCGCGTCGCCAGAACCGCAATACGCGCCCGGCGCTGACCAAGCACACGCCGATTGTGCATCAGCGTTCGAACGGTAATTCGAATGCGAAGAAGCCCGTGAAGCGCAAAGCGTAAATAAAAAACCCCGGCAAGCCGGGGTTTTTTATGTAGACACGTAGGCCGGGTAAGGCGAAGCCGCCACCCGGCTTTTTTTAACCGCCAAACTGATCCGGGTCCGGCCCTAAGCGTTTGCCCTTCTCCAGCTTCGCAATCTCACCCAGCTCATCTTTGTCCAGGCGGAAATCCCAGACGTCGAAGTTCTCGGCAATACGTGATGGCGTGACTGATTTCGGAATGACGACCAGGCCGTTGTCCAGATGCCAGCGAATGACGATCTGTGCGGGCGTTTTGCCGTATTTATCCGCCAGGTCGCGGATGATTTTCTGATCGAAGACCCCCTCGCCACCCTGCGCCAGCGGGCTCCAGGATTCGGTCTGGATCTTGTGGGTCGCATTCCAGGCGTGAAGCTGGCGCTGTTGCATCAGCGGGTGCAGCTCGATCTGGTTAATCACCGGTGCGATGCCTGTCTCATCAATCAGGCGCTGCAGGTGATGAACCTGGAAGTTACAGACGCCGATGCTTTTCACCAGCCCCTCTTTTTGCAGTTCAATCATCCCTTTCCAGGCATCAACATAATGGTCGATGGCGGGAACCGGCCAGTGCATCAGATACAGATCGACGAAATCGAGCTGAAGTTTCTCCAGACTCTCCTGCAGGGCTTCGCGAGGGCGTTTTTGATCGTCATTCCACAGTTTCGTGGTAATGAATAATTCATCGCGGGGGACGCCGGCGCTGGCCAGTGCAGTGCCTACGCCGTCCTCGTTTTTGTAGGCGGCGGCGGTATCAATTGACCGATAGCCGACTTCCAGGGCTTTATGAATGGCGGAGACGACCTCGTCGTTACCGGCTTTCCATACACCTAGCCCCAACTGGGGCATCACGTTGCCATCCTGCAGCTTGATTACGGTTTGGTTTGCCATTTTTCCTCCTTCAGGTGCGCATCGCCGGAGGGGGGCTCCGGCGATGGGGTGTGCATTAAGTCTGGACGAAATGTCAAAAAACGAAAGTCGGGAGGACAAAAACGCTTAGCGTGCCGCTTCGTAGATACGGCGGCTGACGTCCAGCGTAATGTCACCGTGCTCGCCCAGTTGAGTCATGCCGTGCGCGTCGAGTTTCTCCAGCAGAGCAGGGATAGAACTGCCATCCAGGCCGTAGCCAGACAGGCGCGTTGGTACGCCCAGGCTTTCGAAGAAGTTGCGTGTCGCTTCGATGGCCGCGTCAATACGCGCATCGTCAGAACCCTCGGTGATGTTCCACACGCGCTCTGCGTACTGCAGCAGTTTGGCGCGTTTGGTATCCCGTTTTTCGTTCCACAGCGCAGGCAGAACCACCGCCAGCGTCTGAGCGTGATCGAGACCGTGCATCGCCGTCAGTTCGTGACCCAGCATGTGGGTCGCCCAGTCCTGCGGCACACCTGCGCCGATCAGACCGTTCAGCGCCTGCGTTGCCGCCCACATGACGTTGGCTCGAACGTCATAGTTTTCTGGCTCTTTCAGCGCTTTCGGACCTTCTTCAACCAGCGTCAGCAGAATGCCTTCCGCGAAACGATCCTGAATTTTGGCATTCACCGGGTAGGTCACGTACTGCTCAACGGTGTGAACAAAGGCATCAACCACACCGTTCGCTACCTGACGTGCAGGCAGGGTATAGGTGTAAACCGGGTCGAGGATAGCGAAGACAGGCTGCACGTGCTCGTTCATAAAGGCCTGTTTGTCACCGGTGGTTTTACGGGAGATCACTGCGCCTTTGTTGGATTCGGAACCGGTGGCTGGCAGGGTCAGCACGGAGCCCATCGGGATTGCGCTTTTAATGTCGCTGCCGCGGGTTTCCAGGATGTGCCACGGGTCAACGCCGTCAGCGTAGTGCGCTGCCGCCGCGATGAACTTCGTGCCATCCAGAACGGAACCGCCACCGACCGCCAGCAGGAAAGTAATGTTTTCTTCACGGGCGATTTTTACCGCATTCATCAGCGTTTCGTAAGACGGGTTTGGCTCGATGCCGCCGAACTCACGCACGTCCAGACCGTCCAGGGCGCTGTAAACCTGATCCAGCACGCCGGTTTTTTTCACGCTGCCGCCACCGTAGGTGATCAGGACACGCGCATCAGCGGGGATCTGCGCACGCAGGTCAGCGATTGCGTCTTTGCCAAACAGAATGCGGGTTGGGGTATGGAGATTAAAATTGTTCATTGCTCGTTCCCTTTAGTGGGTGAAAAACCGTGGCGGCACTGATGCCTGCCTGATGCTGCACATTGTGGCGGTCCGGGGCTATGCTCTCAATGCACATTCCTGCCAATGTCTTGCCCATTTCTACAGAGCGCTGGAGAAACGTCGGGAAAGTGCGCAAACTGTGAAAGTCGGAAAACGTACCCGGAGTAACGAAAAATGAACCGTGAAGCGATCTGCCATCAGCTTACTGCGCAGATTAAGAGACTGATAGATAATGAAAATAGTGTCAGCGATCAGTTGCCTGATATTCGTCTGCTCTATGGCACGCAGCCCGGGACGCGCACGCCAGTGATGTACCAGCCGGGCATCGTTTTTCTCTTTTCGGGCCATAAAATTGGTTATATCAATGACCGCGTGTTCCGCTACGACACCAATGAATATCTGCTCCTGACAGTACCTTTACCCTTTGAATGTGAAACTTTCGCGACAGAGGAGGTCCCGCTGGCGGGTATTCGCGTTAATGTCGATATCCTTCAGTTGCAGGAACTGCTGATGGAGATAGGCGAAGATGAACTCTTCCAGCCGTCGATGGCTTCAAGCGGGATTAACTCGGCCACGCTGTCTGAAGAGATCCTGTGCGCCATCGAGCGTCTGCTGGACGTCATGGAGCGGCCGCTGGACGCGCGTATCCTGGGCAAGCAGATCATTCGCGAAATTCTCTATCATGTGCTGCTGGGCCCCGGCGGGGGAGCGTTGCTGGCGCTGGTGAGCCGACAGACCCACTTCAGTCTGATAAGCCGCGTGCTCAAGCGTATTGAGAGCCAGTACACGGAAAACCTCAGCGTCGATCAGCTCGCCGCGGAAGCGAACATGAGTGTCTCGGCGTTTCACCATAACTTTAAATCGGTGACCAGCACCTCGCCGCTGCAATACCTCAAGACCTACCGGCTGCATAAGGCGCGGATGCTGATGATCCACGACGGCATGAAGGCCAGCGCGGCGGCAATGCGGGTGGGCTATGAGAGTGCGTCGCAGTTTAGTCGGGAGTTTAAGCGCTATTTCGGCGTCACGCCGGGAGAAGATGCGTCGCGTATACGAACGATGCAGGGCGCCTGACGAGAAACGTAGGCCGGGTAAGGCGTAGCCGCCACCCGGCTTTTGTTTATGCGCTGCAGTACTTTTTCTTAATCACCACCGCAATGGTTCCCACCAGCCCGGCTACCAGCAGGAAAATCGGCAGCACCATCAGGAAGGTCATGACCTGATCTTCGTGGTGTTTCACAAAGGGGATCATATTCAGCGCGTAGCCTAACGTGGTCACGACCCCCACCCACAGCAGGCCGCTCAGCCAGTTGAAGAACTGAAAACGGCGGTTCGACAGGCCGGAAATACCCGCCATGGTGGGCAGCAGGGTGCGAATAAAAGCCAGAAAACGTCCGGCCAGCAGCGCCAGCAGGCCGTGTCGGTCAAACATACAGGTCGCCCGCTGATGGTATTTATGCGGTAACTGCGCCAGCCAGCCTTTCACGACGCGCGTGTTCCCCAGCCAGCGGCCCTGCAGATAGCTCAGCCAGCAGCCCAGGCTCGCGGCAGAGGTGAGGATAACCATCGTTGGCGTAAAGTCCATAACGCCTTTACCGATCAATGCCCCGGCAAGCAAAAGCAAACTGTCACCGGGTAAAAACGAGGCTGGCAGTAATCCATTTTCCAGAAACAGCGTTGCGAACATCACGAAATAGACGACGCCTATAACGTGCGGATCCGCCAGTGCGGCAAAATCATGTTGCCAGAGCGCCGCGATAATATCTTGAATAACAGCCATGGACTTTCCTGTGGAACAGCAGAGATAACGCTATTGTACTCCCAATTATACCTGCCGGGATTGATCGCAGGCGCAACTCATGCAGACTTTTCTGCTTGCAGTGTTAAGAAAAGCGTCCGGGGAGTACATTTTCAGCGAGCACTCTACACGATACGTTCAAACCCTGCTGATAAATCCGCAATTAAATCGTCCACATTTTCTAAACCGATGTGCAGGCGAATCAGGGTGCCGCTGAAGTCCACTTCGCCGCCAGGGCGCAGAGCCGCGATTTGCTCCGGCTGATTAGGCAGGATCAGGGACTCAAAACCGCCCCAGGAGTAGGCCATGCTGAAGAGGGTAAAGTGATCCAGATAGTTTGCCAGTTCGTCATTATCTAGCCGTTTTTTAAGCACAAACGAGAACAACCCGCTGCTGCCCGTAAAGTCACGTTGCCAGAATTCATGGCCTTTACTGCCCGCAAGCGCAGGATGATTAACGCGCTCAACCTGTGGATGCTGAGCCAGCCACTCTGCCACTTTCAGGCTGCTTTCATGGTGTTGACGCAGGCGAACCCCCAGCGTGCGGATACCGCGGCTGGTCATGTAGGCCGTATCTGCATCGACCATCTGGCCCATCAGGTAGGCATTTTCACGCAGCTGATCCCAGCAGCGCGCGTTAGACACTGCTGTGCCAATCATCCCGTCTGAATGGCCAATCAGGTATTTCGTCGCCGCCTGAATCGAGATATCAATGTCGAATTCCAGCGCTTTAAACAGCACGCCCGCCGCCCAGGTGTTGTCGATCATGATGATCGCCTCCGGCGCTTTGCTGCGCACGGCCTTCACGATAGCCGGTACGTCGTGCACTTCCATGGTGATTGAACCGGGAGACTCCAGGAACACGATGCGCGTGTTTGGCTGAATAAGTTCGGCAATGCCTGCGCCAATCAGCGGATCGAACCACCCGGTAGTGACGCCGAGTTTACTGAGTATTTTGGTGCAGAAGTCCTGGCTGGGTTCATAGGCGGTGTTGGTCATCAGGATATGGTCGCCCTGTTCCACAAACGCCAGAATGGTATTGGCGACCGCAGCCGCACCGCACGGGAACAGCGCGCAGCCCGCACCGCCTTCCAGCTCGCACATCGCTTCCTGCAGAGAAAAATGGGTTAGCGTGCCGCGACGGCCATAAAACAGCCCGCCTTTTGCGCGGTTACGCGTGGCGATTTTTTTCTCCTCAACGGTGTCAAACACCAGGGAGGAGGCGCGTTGAATCACGCTGTTAACCGAACCCTGCGTATATTTTTTACTGCGTCCGGCCTGTACCAGCGTGGTATCAAGATGCTTCTTAGTCATGTTCGCTAACTCTGTTTTTATACGTCTGGACGTCCAGACTACCACGATTGTGAAAAACTGCACCCGCATGCTTATCGAATAAGCAGAAAATATTAGCAAAAAACCGCATAAGAAATTTTTACTGCGTAAGCGCAAGGAAAGTGAGCGAAAATTACGGCACCATGCAAATACTAATGAGAACTACTATCAATTCGACGACGTTTTGATATTATTACGTTCAGATTTTGTGATTTGCGTCCTGGAGATACAGAGTGGGTAATAATTTGATGCAGACGGATCTCTCCGTTTGGGGCATGTATCAACATGCTGACATCGTGGTTAAGATTGTGATGATCGGCCTGATTCTGGCGTCCGTTGTCACCTGGGCTATCTTCTTCAGCAAAAGCGCCGAGCTGCTTTCGCAGAAGCGTCGCCTCAAGCGGGAACAGCAGCAGCTGGCAGAAGCCCGCTCTCTGGATCAGGCGTCTGATATGACCTCATCCTTCCACGCAAAAAGCCTGACCACCCTGTTAGTGAACGAAGCGCAGAACGAGCTGGAACTCTCCGCTGGCAGTGAAGATAACGAAGGCATTAAAGAGCGTACCGGTTTCCGTCTGGAGCGTCGCGTTGCGGCCGTTGGCCGACACATGGGACGTGGTAATGGTTATCTGGCTACCATCGGCGCAATTTCGCCGTTCGTCGGTCTTTTCGGTACGGTCTGGGGCATCATGAACAGCTTTATCGGTATCGCTCAGACCCAAACCACCAACCTGGCGGTTGTTGCGCCCGGTATCGCAGAAGCGCTGCTGGCGACGGCGATTGGTCTGGTCGCGGCGATTCCGGCAGTCGTTATCTATAACATTTTCGCGCGTATGATTGGCAGCTACAAAGCCACGCTCGGTGACGTTGCCGCTCAGGTTCTGCTGCTGCAAAGCCGCGATCTCGACCTGAATGCCAGCGCCGTGAAACCGGTGCATGCGGCGTCTAAACTGCGCGTAGGTTGATATTATGGCGATGCGTCTAAACGAAAATCTGGACGATAACGGTGAAATGCATGAGATCAACGTGACGCCGTTTATTGACGTCATGCTGGTTCTGCTGATTATCTTTATGGTCGCTGCGCCGCTGGCGACGGTGGACGTGAAGGTGAATCTGCCGGCCTCGTCCAGCCAGCCGCAGCCGCGTCCGGAAAAGCCCATCTATCTTTCGGTGAAAGCGGATAAATCGATGTTCCTGGGTAACGACCCGGTAACGGATGCTTCGGTTATTCCGGCGCTGGATCAGCTAACCGGCGGCAAGAAAGACACCACCGTCTTCTTCCGTGCGGACAAAACCGTCGACTACGAAACCATGATGAAGGTGATGGACACGCTGCATCAGGCGGGCTATCTGAAGATTGGACTGGTTGGCGAAGAGAAAGCGGCCAAAAAATAGTAAAGAAGCTGGCGAAAGCCGGCTTTTTTTATGTCTGTCGGTTTATGCGTTTTTATTATCCGTCTGCGCGGCAGAGGAGGTTGCCAGCGTGTCTTCGTCGAGCGCAACGCAGGTGACGTTTGAGGTACGGTACTCACCGGCTGACAGCTTGCGCGTCAGGCGCAGGGTGGCGACTTCTCTGGCAAGCAGATACTGATAGTTGGCCTCTAGCCGGCCCAGCAGCTTCTCTTTCAGCTCGGGTTGCTGCTCGATGAGGCTATTTATCACCGCACCGTAAATCTCTTCTTTGACCTGTAGCGGGTAAATCTCGCGGCGATTCTGCCATTTCAGCCGCACCAGCGTCGCCGGAATCGATACCAGGTCTTGCGTAATACGCGTCATCTCGATATTTTTTGTGTTTCTCAGGGCGTCGAGATTTTGCTTTAAGATAAATTCATCACTTTTTTTATCATCTAAAGTCAAATAAACGTCGTTGTCTTTAACTTCTTTCACGTTAATCTTCCCCAAGGGTATAAAAAATAGGGTTGTTTTTTTCACGCGTAATTAGATTAAGCCAAATTTCATTGCCCGCTTCATTTATTTCTTTTGTTTTTTCAGCCATTATTTGACTTAGTTTCTGGGCATCTATTTCGCCTTCAGCCTGGAGGTCATTCAGCAGGTGGACGAAGGCCTCAATTTTTATAGCGCGAAATAAGCGGTCTTTTATATGGCGATCGTGCTCCTCCAGCAACATATTACGGGATTTGCCAGTGCGGGAAACACCAATTAATATATCAGGCTCGAAATCGGAGAGCTTTCTTTTCCCCTGAGTGAAACTGGCCTTTTTTTCTTCTTCCGTCGGTTGCTGTTCCACAGGCGTAATGTGGTACTTAGCCGGGACGAGATAGTCGGGCAGCATTTTTTAATTTCCTTTATTTTCAACAGGGTGGGGTTGGTAAAGGCGTGAGATTCGTTGACAATATCATGAGGCAATTTTAAAATCAAAAAAAATGGAGCCAACCCATGAACAGCATCTTTTTTACGGTCATCACATTACTATTACTGACCGCTGGTGTGCTTTTATTGATGCAGGAGTTCAATAAAACGAAAGTGTCGAAAGACACCAGTGAACCTCCACAGCCTGAACTGATGACAAAAGAGGAAGGTGAAGACCATTTCTCTGTTTTGATGAACTCTGTTACGCCTGTCTGGTACTGGCGGGTGAATCACGAATATATCGACTTTTTACACGCGACAATTAAGCGTATGAAAATGTCCGAAATTAATGACACGCCCGGTCTGTTTGAGGCGCAGCGTCGTTGCAGCGACCTGAGTTCAGCGGTTTATAAATATTACGACAATATCAAAAAGCGCTGTCTTAACGGAGAGAAGGTCTCGTATTCAGACCTGGACGTATTAAACCTTCGCCAGTGTTTTCGTGAGTTCAGTCTGGAAGCCTACCCCGAACTTGTGGTGCTGGTCTGGCCGGAGTATGCGCGTCCGGAGGTTAATCCGGACAACGTCTAAGTCATGAACAGTTGAGTTCTTGCAAATAGCCAGCGCCGTTGAGATATACTGGGCGCTGGTTTCTTTTGCAAACAGGACTTTATGGAACGCTTCTTTGAAAATGCCATGTACGCCTCCCGCTGGATACTGGCTCCCGTCTATTTTGGCCTTTCGCTGGCACTTATCGCGCTGACGATTAAGTTTTTTCAGGAAATCCTGCATGTTCTGCCGAACATTTTTTCCATTGCTGAAGCGGACCTGATTCTGGTTCTGCTGTCGCTGGTGGATATGACCCTGGTGGGGGGATTGCTGGTGATGGTGATGTTTTCCGGCTACGAGAATTTTGTCTCCCAGCTTGATATCGACGAGCGCAAGGAGAAGCTCAACTGGCTGGGCAAAATGGATGCCTCGTCGCTGAAGAATAAAGTGGCAGCGTCGATTGTGGCGATCTCCTCTATCCACCTGTTGCGCGTGTTTATGGACGCGAAGAATGTGCCGGATAATAAACTGATGTGGTACGTGATTATCCACCTGACGTTTGTGCTGTCGGCGTTTGTGATGGGGTATCTGGATAAGATCAGTAAAAAGTAAAGTGCATATCCCTCTCCCCAGAGGGGAGAGGGCATCAATCTGCACTATTTATCCGACGACGCCTGCCACAGATTCAACTCCCCATCCGCAACATGCTGGTCAATCCGCGTGAGCTCGTCCTCTGTAAAGCGCAGGTTATCCAGCGCCCGCACGTTCTCCTCAAGCTGTTCCGGACGGCTGGCACCAATCAGCACTGACGTCACGCGCGCATCTTTCAGTAACCAGCTCAACGCCATTTGCGCCATGGTCTGGCCACGCGCCTGTGCCATCTCATTGAGCAGACGAAGACTGCTCAGGTTGGCGTCGGTCAGCATCTTCTCTGTCAGCCCGCGCACCTTATGCCCTTCTCGCTGCATGCGTGAACCTTCCGGAATGCCGTTCAGGTATTTCCCGGTCAGCAGACCCTGCGCCAGCGGGGTAAAGGCAATGCACCCCGTACCGTTTGCTTCCAGCGCATCCAGCAATCCGGTCTTATCGACCCAGCGGTTAAGCAGGTTATAGGACGGCTGGTGGATGAGCAGTGGGATCTTCCACTCGCGCAGTAACCCGGCCATTTTTTGAGTGCGCTCCGTTGAGTAGGACGAGATCCCGACGTACAGCGCTTTACCGCTCTGCACGGCGTGAGCCAGCGCTGAGGCCGTCTCTTCCATCGGCGTATTTTCATCCACGCGGTGGGAGTAGAAAATATCAACGTACTCGACCCCCATGCGTTTCAGGCTTTGATCGAGGCTGGCGAGCAGGTATTTGCGTGAACCGCCTGAACCGTACGGCCCCGGCCACATGTCGTAACCGGCTTTAGTGGAGATGATGAGCTCGTCGCGGTACGCGGCAAAGTCCTCTCGCAGCAGGCGGCCAAAGTTCTCCTCTGCGCTCCCTGCCGGTGGGCCGTAGTTGTTGGCAAGATCGAAATGGGTAATGCCGAGATCGAAGGCTTTACGTAGCAGTGCGCGCTCGGCATCGAGAGGCTGGACGTGGCCAAAGCTATGCCACAGACCCAGCGACAGCGCTGGCAGGCGCAGGCCGCTCTTTCCACAATAGCGGTACTGCATGTTCTCGTAGCGGTCAGGGGAAGGGTGCCAGGACATGATGTCTCCTTTCTTATTTAATGAATTTTCGAAACAGCGTTTTTATTCTGCGTTTATCAAATCATAAATTGTTCACAGAAGCGATGACAGGGTTTAACCCCTTCATATTGAAAGGTAATAATTAACCCTGGCTGTGTGACCTGTGAAGCCGCGCTAATTAAAAATAATCACAAAAGGTTATAATTTCCGCGCTGCCTGCCGATAAAGAGAGGAGTACTCGCCTCTGGGCGAATTCACCCTCACGGCAAGGAAATCTTATGAATATGCTACGTAATTTCACGATCCGCTTCGTCATGCTGACGATTCTCGGGATCTTTTGTTTAATGTGGGCGGGCGTTGGGCTGTACAGCACCTGGTCTTTATCACGCGTTTCAGAGGGCAATGAAGTTGATCGCCATCTGGTGAAACAGATGACGGTACTGAGCCAGGGCAACGATCAGTATTTCCGCTTCGTGACCCGCCTGAGCCGCGCAATGGAAGTCAAAGCCGCTGGCGGCACGCCCGATTTGTCCTCCGCCCAACAGGCGCTGGATAACATGGGCAAGAAACTGGCCGAGATGAAAGCGATGTCACCTGGCCCGATGGATGAGGCGATCGCATCCCGGGTGATCGGCTCCTGGCAGGCGCTGCTCGACCAGGGCGTGACGCCGCAAATGGCGCAGGCGAAGCAGGGGGCTCTGGAAGGCTACCGCCAGCAGGCCAACAACGTCACGCCACCGCTGAGCCGTGCGTTCGGTGCGGCTGCCGAGGCGTTCAACACTGCCGCCGCGAATACGCTCGACAGTACCCGCGTGGTGGTGGACGGCCTGACCAGTATGACCCGCACGGTGATTATCGTCGCCACGATTATCGGTCTGCTGATTCTGCTCTTTACCGACCGTTACCTGGTGGCGATGCTGGTAAAACCGCTGGAGCGTATCCGCCAGCAGTTCCGCCAGATTGCCCAGGGCGATCTCAGCCAGCCCATTGCGCCGTTCGGCCGCAACTGTGTGGGACAACTGGTTCCCCTGCTGAGTGCCATGCAGGACAGCCTGCGTGAAGCCGTCAGTACGATTCGCTCGGGCAGTGAAAATATCTGGCGCGGGGCGACGGAAATCTCCAGCGGCAATAACGATCTCTCTTCGCGCACCGAAGAGCAGGCTGCCGCACTGGAAGAGACGGCGGCCAGCATGGAACAGCTGACCGCCACCGTGAAACTGAACGCGGAAAGCGCGCGTCAGGCCAGCCAGCTTGCCGATGTGGGTTCAACCACTGCCAGCCGCGGCGGTTCGCTGGTGGAAGAGGTGGTTACCACCATGAGCGGTATTTCCGAAAGCTCGAAGAAAATTGCTGAAATCACCAACGTCATCAATAGTATTGCCTTCCAGACCAATATCCTGGCGCTCAACGCAGCCGTTGAAGCGGCACGCGCGGGCGAGCAGGGCCGCGGTTTCGCCGTCGTCGCGGGGGAAGTCCGTAATCTGGCAAGCCGCAGCGCCAACGCGGCCAAGGAAATTGAGGGGCTGATTGCTGATTCGGTTAATCGCGTAGAACAGGGGGCACAGCTGGTGGGCGACACGGGCACGACCATGGATGCCATCTTACGCGACGTGACGGAAGTGACGACCATTATGAAGCAAATCGCTTCCGCTTCTGAAGAGCAAAGCAAGGGCATTTCGCAGGTCGGGATTGCCATTACGCAGATGGACGGCGTCACCCAGCAAAACGCCTCGCTGGTGGAAGAGGTTTCCGCGGCAGCCGCCGCGCTGGAACGTCAGACCGAAGAGCTTCAGCGTTCGGTGCAGAAGTTCCGCCTGACGGCATAACACAACGTTACAAGGCCGCCTGATGCGGCCTTGTATTATTGTTTAACCCTGCTGTTGCAATTCGAGAAATCGGATATCCCGTTGCAGAAGCCACTTCTGCGATACGCTTAAATGAGGGGTTACCGTTTGGTGAGAGTGATTTATAAAGTGATTCGCGAGAAATGCCAGCACGTTTTGCAATAACAGTCATCCCGCCAGAGGCTTCGATCACATGCCGTAAGGCGAGCATGAACGCCTCATAGCCTCCTGGCTCGTCAATTTCAATGAAAGCCTGGTGAAGATAGACGGGCGCGAAATCCGGAGAATCTTTCAGGAGTTGTACCATTGCGTCATCATGAAGTACTGATTTAGCCATTGCGATTTCCTCTTATATTCTGCGCTTGTAGTCGTTGAGGTACTCAACGGCCCTTTCAATGTCTGCATTTTGCTTTTTTTTCGTTCCAGTCAATAGCACCAGACTTACTGCGCCATCTGCCGGATCGGAGACTTCACTAAAATAGACACGATAGCCGGGTCCCCGGTCAATTCTGAGCTCTGACACACTCTCTCTGCATGGTTTGCAATCGCCATAGTTACCCGTCGACATTCTGGCGACACGCGTGGCAATCATGGCTTTTGCTATGGGATCTTTCAAACTTCGCAGATATGCATCAAAAGGATCATATCCATCAGCTGTAATGTAGTGTTTAACGTTAGCCATTATTGTAGCCTGTAGTTTACGATAAGCAAAGCATTGTAATATTCAGGCTACGACAGGCAATTGTTTGCATCGTAATAACTGAGTGGGAAGATAATTTTCAGAAAGCGGATCGCAAAAACGAGAGATTTGGCAGGGGGGGGATTATTGAACAACGCTGTGGCCGGGCAAACGCAGCGCTGCCCGGCAATACTTATCAGTGGGTCGCTTCGCCAATCAGTGCACCCGTGCCCGCACCCACGGCCGCTCCTTTCAGCACACTCTTGCCCGTCACGGCAGCCGCTCCTGCGCCAACGACGGCACCCACGGCACCCCCCTTACGTGCGTCTTTACCTTTTTCGCCGTTTTTGAACATGGCACCTGTACCTGCGCCAACAACGGCACCGCCGACGGTGGATTTCAGATCTTTGCCTGTGGCCGCGCCAATGGCGGCGCCCGCTACCGCGCCAGCGGCGGTTTTGTCGATGGCCATTCCCGAGGTGGAAAAAAGGAGAGCGCTGATGACCAGCGTTGTTTTAATAAGTTTCATAACAGATCCTTTGTGACTGCTGTCGATTGATACGTCGTTTCTCACATCTGCGCGAGAAAAACGGCCAGATAGTGCCAGCAATTGCGGCTCAACCTTTAGGCTAATCATGCCCCTGGCAAGGATCTCATCTGCCGGGCGGTGGCCCGCCCGGCAAAGCATTACGCCTGACGCTTGTCTTCCGTGTTGGTATCGAAGTCGCTCGCTGCGTGACGTTCGTGCAGTTGCTCGTTCAGCTCGCCGCTGGTGCGGTTAACGATGCGTCCACGCTTCACGGCATGGCGGTTCGCCACGTCTTTCGCCCAACGCTGGACGTTGGTGTACTTTTCGGCATCCAGGAACTCGGCGGCGTTATAGACGCTACCCAGGGCCACGCAGCCAAACCATGGCCAGATCGCCATATCCGCGATGGTGTACTCCTCGCCCGCCACGTAACGGCCGCGCGCCAGCTGTTTATCCAGCACGTCGAACAGGCGTTTGGCTTCCATGGTAAAGCGATCGATCGCGTACTCAATTTTCACTGGCGCGTAGTTGTAGAAGTGACCAAAACCGCCGCCCAGGAATGGCGCCGCGCCCTGCAGCCAGAACAACCAGTTCAGCGTTTCGGTGCGTCCCGCCGGATCTTTCGGCAGGAAGTGACCAAACTTCTCTGCCAGATAGAGCAGGATATTGCCGGATTCAAAGACGCGCGTTGGTGGGGTCGTGGAGTGATCCCGCAGCGCCGGTATTTTCGAGTTCGGGTTCACTTCAACGAACCCGCTGGAGAACTGATCGCCCTCGCCGATGCGGATCAACCAGGCGTCATACTCCGCGCCCGTCACGCCCAGCGCCAGCAGCTCTTCAAGCATGATGGTCACTTTCTGGCCGTTAGGTGTTCCCAGCGAATAAAGTTGCAGCGGATGGGAGCCCACGGGGAGATCTTTCTCATGCGTCGCGCCCGAAATCGGGCGGTTAATATTGGCGAACGCGCCGCCGCCGTTCTTTTTCCATTCCCACACTTTCGGTGGCTGATAGGTGTTTTCGTCTGACATGTTGGCCTGCCTCTTTGGTGTTGTGTTGAGGCAGTTTAGCAGGTGGCAGGGGAACCGTTTAACGATGCGAGCGTAATGGACAGGGCAGGTGTATGATAATTCCACCTCTGTCAGGTTAATTACAACGTGCAGACGACGACAACCCTTCAAAAAATTGCCGCCTGCCTGTTTTAGGTTGGATACATGCGTAAAGGAAAGTTAAGCAGTGATGCGCCATTCGGGACGTTGTTAGGCTATGCGCCGGGTGGTGTGGCGATTTACTCCTCAAATTACGGCAGTCTGGACCCGCGAAAATACCCGGAAGATGCGGATTTTCGCAGTTATATCGGCAACGAATACATGGGCCACAAATGGCAGTGTGTTGAGTTTGCCCGCCGTTTCCTGTTCCTCAACTATGGTTTCGTGTTTACCGACGTCGGCATGGCGTGGGAGATCTTCTCCCTGCGCTTTTTGCGTCAGGTAGTGAACGATAACATTCTGCCCCTTCAGGCGTTTGCCAATGGCTCGAAGCGTGCGCCGCGCGCCGGGGCGCTGCTGATCTGGCAAAAGGGCGGAGAGTTTCATGAGACCGGCCACGTGGCGGTAATCACCCAGCTTCTGGACGACAAGGTGCGCATTGCAGAGCAGAACGTCCTGCACTCCCCGCTGCCGCTCGGGCAGCAGTGGACGCGCGAGCTGCGGCTGAGCGTGGAGAACGGATGTTACACAATCCATGACACCTTCAGCGACACGGAAATTCTCGGCTGGATGATCCAGACCGACGACACGGAACACAGCATTCCCCAGCCGGAAATCGACGGCGAACTGCTGAAAATTCGCGGTGCGCGGCTGAAAAACAAACGTCAGTTCGACGGAAAATGGCTCAACGAAAATGACGCGCTGCAGCAGGCGTATATCCGCGCGAACGGTCATGTGATCAATAAAGATCCCTGCCAGTACTTCACCATCACCGAAAGCGCCGAGCAGGAGCTGATCAAGGCCACCAACGAACTGCACCTGATGTACCTGCACGCGACGGACAAGGTGCTGAAAGACGACAATTTGCTGGCGCTTTTCGACATTCCAAAAATCCTCTGGCCGCGCCTGCGCCTCTCCTGGCAGTGGCGTCGTCACCATATGATCACCGGCCGTATGGATTTTTGCATGGATGAGCGCGGGATTAAGGTCTACGAGTACAATGCCGACTCCGCGTCCTGCCATACCGAGGGCGGGTTGATTCTCGAAGAGTGGGTGAAAAACGGTTATCGCGGCCACGGTCATAACCCGGCAGAAGGGTTGCTGGAAGAGCTGACCGGCGCGTGGAAACACAGCCACGCGCGTCCGTTCGTGCACATCATGCAGGACAACGATGTCGAAGAGGATTATCACGCGCTCTTTATTCAGCGTTCACTGCTGCAGGCCGGGTTTGAAACCAAAATTTTGCACGGGCTGGGGGCGCTGAGCTGGGATGCTACCGGGCAGTTGATTGACGACGAAGGTCGCCACGTCAACTGCGTGTGGAAAACCTGGGCGTGGGAAACGGCGATAGAGCAAATCCGCGAGGTCAGCGAAACCGAATATGCTGCCGTGCCGATTCGGACCGGACATCCCGAGGGTGAAGTGCGCCTGATCGACGTCCTGCTGCGTCCGGAAGTGCTGGTCTTTGAGCCGCTGTGGACGGTGATACCGGGTAACAAAGCCATTCTGCCGGTACTGTGGCAGCTTTTCCCGAACCACCGTTACCTGCTCGACACCGATTTTGAGGTTAACGACCTGCTGAAACAGACCGGTTATGCCGTCAAGCCGATTGCCGGACGCTGCGGCAGCAATATCGATCTCATTAGTGCCCAGGACGAACTGCTGGATAAATCCAGCGGCAAGTTTATCGATCGCAAAAACATTTACCAGCAGCTGTGGTGCCTGCCAAACGTTGACGGCAAGTACATTCAGGTCTGCACCTTTACCGTCGGCGGGAACTACGGCGGCACCTGTCTGCGCGGAGATGACTCGCTGGTGGTGAAGAAAGAGAGCGATATTGAACCGCTGATTGTGGTGAAGGATAAGTAACTCAGAACCGCTCGAAATAGCTCCCCGCAGACCATTCTGCGGGGACGTTTCTTCACTCTTCCTCCTCGTCCTGTTGACTGATCTTTAGATCAATAATACGGCCAATCCGATCGTGATAGACCGTCAGCAGGTTGTACTGGCTCATCTCGGAGATGATCTGTGGTGAGACATTAAAGCTGCGGGCCAGCTCCTCCTGGTGAAAATAGCCCGGCTGACGACGCCTCACATGCGTGCGGCGGCGGTTGTACTGATACCACAAAATCAGCAGCCATCCGTTAAGCGCGGCGAACAGCAAATAGATCAACACCGTATTAAAGGAGGCAATAATGACGCTCCACCGGTGTTCACTCTCTTCGGTTAACTGCATCCACAGCCTGGCATACAGGAAAAACAGAAATCCTCCCCACGCCACCAGAGTTAACGCGGCATCGAAAAGACGGGGTAACAGCCGATGTTCAGTCAAAATTAAGGTATTTTCGTTCATTGAATGCTTCCTTTTCCCCGGTCCGGACTGATCCAGCGCGCGCGGGCACGCTGACGTTTAAGCATGACTTTCGGAAACGCGACGAGGGTAGTGAACAGGCCAATCATCCAGTACACCATCGGGAACCAAATCACCCAGAAAAGCGAGCTTGCCACCTTCCGCTCGTATCGCCGCTCGATGAACAAACTGACCAGGAACTGCAGCAGACACATGACGCCCAACAGCAGACCGGTGAACGCGGGTGGGAACAGGGTCTCAACGGTCAGCCTGGCGGGAATCGGCGCGACCTGGCTGATAATGAACAGCAGTACCGTCATCGCGTAAGCGAACGCCCACAGCGTGGACAGCGCGTACTCCAGAAACAGGGGCCACATGCGATGATGTTCCCAGCGCACAACCTTGCGAAGGTTGACCAGAAAAACCTCCGCGCCGCCCTGAGCCCAGCGCAGGCGCTGTTTCCACAGGCCTTTGAGCGTCTCCGGCATCAGTATCCAGCACAGCGCCCGCGGCTCGAAAAAGATATCCCAGTGGCGTAGCTGAAGCTTCCAGCTTATGTCGATGTCTTCCGTGATCATATCCGGGCTCCAGTACCCGACGTCCGCCAGCGCCTGGCGGCGAAAGGCGGCGATGACGCCGGACACGGTAAAGACCCGGCCATAGATCCGCTGCGTGCGTTTGATAAGGCCAATAATGGACGAGAACTCGCCCACCTGAATGCGCCCAATCAGCGAGGATCGCGTGCGTATGCGCGGATTGCCGGTGACCGCGCCGACGTGAGGATACTGAATCAGCGGGGCTACCAGATAAACCGCAGTGTCGCGGTCGAGCAGGGCGTCGCCATCAATGCAGACCAGCAGATCGCCCCGGGCTGCCGCGGCACCCGCTTTTAGCGCGACGGCTTTTCCCTGGTTCTCCGCGAGGTTAATTACCCGCAGGCGCGGCTGCTCCTGCGCCAGCTGCTGCAGCACGTCCGCCGTGTTATCAGAAGAGCCATCGTTAATGGCGATAACCTCTATATTCTTATACCGCTGATCCAGCGCGGCGCTGATGGTCTCTCTGGCGTTCCTTTCCTCATTGAAACAGGGGATCAGAATGGAAATAAGCGGCTCGCCAGCGAGCGAGGGTGGTGGGGTCTCTTTATCCCACGACCAGTGGCGTTCAAGCTGAAACCAGAAATAGAGTCCGCCGGTGACCCAGAGCACGGACATGAACAGCGGCCAGAAGAACACAAAATCCAGAATCAGTTCGCCGGTAAAAAGGGCGGCCACGCCTAAAGGCAACCCGAATACCAGACACAAAATAGAAAAAGCGATGATGCGATCAGTCATTGTCAGGGTACCAGTAGGAAGAAAATTCAGGCCTGATGCGGGAGATATCAGGCTGGTTGTTGATGAAATCGTCGGGGTAGTAGCCGTAGTTTTTGACGCCGTTCAGCTGGAGAACGCGCATCCACTGGACAAGCTGTTTATCGGAAACGGCACGCTGCGTTTTTTGCTCCCAGTCTCTGGCCTGCAGTTCGAAAATGGTTTTATCGAGCGCGCCGGGCCGTGCGGCGACCACGTTAACCAGACGCGTCAGCCAGGCGTCGCTTTCGTTCGCCGGAACGGACTCCATCAGCGGCATGGCCATCGGCACCGTCCAGTCATAGGTCGCCAGAAAATCATCAAAATTCTGTGCAAACCAGGCTTCGCTTTCAGGCTCAAGGATGGGTAAGACGAACATATTGCGTGCGGTTTTGATCTGCGGTCCCCGGATGTGCTTCACCGCCTGGCCCAGCGCACGGGTAAAGCCCATCAGCAGACGGCTTTTCTGACGCGTTGTGTCCTGAGCGGCGTCTTGTCCGGCATCGTCAACGTCCGTCAGCACCGCATCGTCATGGAACAAAATCCCATTGAAGGTGCTATAGCGGGCCAGATCTTCATAGATGTCCGTCACCTGCTGGCGAACCTGCGGGTTCCACGGGGAGAGCCGGATATAAGGTTCAGTGGCCTCGTGCAGCTGGCCCGTTTGACGATCCCGACGCTGCACGCGCGGCAGGGAGGGATCGAGATCGAACGAGAGCACCGGCATCCACGCGAAGACTTTCACCCCCGCACGGGTCTGGAGCTGCCAGGAGACAAAATTGAACAGATCGGCGCGAACCGGAAGCCGACGGTTGGGGAAATAGAGCGCTTTGATCCGGCCATCGCCCTGCGGGTCGGCAAACGCCTGCAGGAAAACATGGCTGATTTTCATGTCGTAGACTCGCTGAATCAGCCTGTTGATGTTTTGGGTTTGCTGGGCCGGATCGGGATCGTAAACGTAGTCGAGGTCGACGTGCATGACGCGAACGGGATCGTGTTCCTGGATCTGGCTGACCGTACTGGCAAAGGTTTTTAGCGAAGGATTGCCGGCGATCAGCAGACGGGGAATGTTGCCAGGGTCATTTACATCCCCCAGACCGTCTTCCAGCGTAAAGGCCAGCTGGTAACCCTGTTGTCTGGCAATGGCGAGCGACGTACCGTTGGCGGCACCGTAAGGCCAGACCCAGGCGCGCGGTGCTTTGCCCGTCACCTGCGTGATTTTCTCGGTCACTTTACGCACGTCGTCGCCGATCCGCTGGCTGAACTGCCGATCGGTTTCATAGCGGCCCGTCGCCTTATCGTAAAAGCGATTGGCGATGGCAGGCTCGCGGCTTCCCTGAGGGTTAGCCACGATACCGTAATGGGAGGCCCAGGTATGTGAGCCGATCTCAATCAGCGGAGACTGGCTGAGCTCGCGCACCATGTCCCACGTTGCGAAGCGATCGCGGGGCGTCATCAGACCACCAAAATTGACCTTTTGATTTGCTGGCGTGTCCACCCAACTGCCTACCGGTGCCCACAGGGCAGGGACGTTCCAGGCCTGAAGCAGTGGCCAGACGCGGGTATAAAAGCTGCTGTAGCCGTCGTCAAAACTGAGCAAAACGGCTTTCGGCGGCAGCGTTCTTTTTCCGTCATGGGCGTCCAGAATGTCCTGCACGCTGATGGCGTGATAGCCGTTATGCAAAAGCCAGCTTATTTGCTCGTTTAACGCGCTGGTGCGAACGGAGAGGTAGCGCTGATCGGCGGCATCATCTTCAACGTCGTGGTAGGCCAGTACCAGAAATCGATTCGTTGGCCAGGGCTTGCTTGCCTCCAGCTGGGGTCTCTCTTTGGGGGCAATAAACGGGAGTGGCTGGGCGCAAATGCTCGCGCTGAGGCAGAACCAGCCGATGAGTATCACACTCACGGAAAAACGTATGTTCAGCATATTCATCCTTAAAAGCGTAAAGTCGCATCAAACGTGACGGAGAGATTGCTCTCGCGCTTGCCGTCGTAAGGGCGTTTATCCCAGTTCAGCATCACGCCGGTATCGATGACGTTGTTCCACTGGATGCGTTGTCCGTAGCCCAGCAGGGTGATGGCCCCGGCGGACTGATTTTTCTGCCAGTAGCTGCCGCCGCCTGCCACGAACTGCTGGCTCCAGAGGGTGTCGTAATGGCGATACATCTCATGATCGACGGACAGAGCGGCCGTTACGGACAGATCCCGCGCCGGGTTGTAATAGAGCGTGTCCCGCAGGCTGTTTTTACTGGCGGCGATCCCCGGTTCGAGATCCAGCGTCAGGGATGGGGTTTGCCAGAGACGCTCCTTACCCGTAAGGGTGTATTCCTGACGGCGGTTGTGGTCTGAGAAGCGGCTGACGGCGGCGTTAAACTGATACTCACGTCGCTCGTTTTGATACCAGCGCACGCCGCCTTCCCCCCGGTTGGCGCTAATCCCGTTGCGTAATGCCCGTAAGGGCGTGGTGCGAGATACGCGTTCAAGGCTGCCGCTGAGCTGCCAGTTATCGGTGAGAAAGTAAGTTGTGAAAAGGCGAGCCCCCGGCTTGTTCGCGCCGTGATAGCGGTTGCTGGAGAGCTCGGCTTCGAGCTGGAGGTCACTAGGCCGCCATTCCACGCCGCCCAGGAGGTGGCGGCTGGTGCCTTTGCCTTCATCGAAATTACCCTCTGCATAGCGGGTGCCGGCAAACAGCCGCCAGTTATCCGCAACTGGCGGGCCATAGAGCGTGGCGTCCCAGTTCAGGTCGTGCGTACCGCTGACGGGGTTATCGGAGTGCAAACCCTTGCTCGCATTGAGGCGCAGCTCGGACATATGATGAACCGTTCTGAGCCTGTCCAGACGACGGGCACTGCGATCGACCGGCGCGCGAGCAAGCACGTCGTCGGCCAGTAAATCCATCTCTTGCCACTCCTGTAGATCCATGGCGACGTAAGCCTGCTGCTGCTCAAGCTCCAGATTTGATGGCTCCAGTGACTCCGCCATTTTCAGCTTCTGCTCGGCCGCACGCGGCAGGCCCCGCGCCTGTAGCAAAGTGGCGTAGTCAATCTGCAATCCCTGGTTGCCCGGCGCCGTTGTCGCCAGACGCTGAGATAGCTTTTCGGCTTCAGGCAGGGCGTGGGTCGCCAGCAGATAGTTAAAACGGAGAGACTGCCCGGTGAGCCATCGATCGTTCGGCTGAGGGGTAGGGGAACCGAAATCGTAGCGGGTCCAGGGGACGTTGCGGGTCTGGCGCCCTACATACTGGCGGGCGGCCCGATACTGCCCGGTATCCAGCCAGGCGTAGAAAAGCGCGTGCTCTTCGTCCTGCGGATCGGCGGCGTATTGCGGATAGCGTTGCAGAAGCGAGAAGGCGGCATCGGCGTTTTTCTCCTGCAGATACGCGGAGATAACCCAGCCGATTGCCCAGTCCGGCACCGGGTGCTGCGCTGCCGTAAGATCCTGATACTCGCTGATGACCCGCGGATAATCAGCATGGGCGTACAGCGCGCCGAGCCGGTCTATACGCGCAAGGATGACATCTTCCGCCGCCTGCGGCTCGCTTTTCCAGCGAGAAAGCAGAACGTCGTAACGATTCAGCGCAGATTGCGCAAGCTGCAGGCGCTCCTTTTCTGTTCTGCCTGGCACATCGGCAAGGCGAACCCTTTCGGCGGCGGCGTTACGTTCAAGACGGCGACGCTCCGCCGGGGACAGCGGCACCCGCTGTGAAAGTACGAGCGCGGGGGTATTCACGCGGTTATCCGTCAGGGCGTCGACAAGCTCGCTGAGCAGGACATTATTCTCTGGCACGGTAGCCAGTGCGCGCGTGTCCGCCAGAAGCCGATCCCAGCTTTTTCCCTGACGTAACCAGACATACGAGAGCGTCTGAAGATGCGCCTGAGTGGGGTTTTGGGTGACCAGCTGCCGGGCTTCCTGCAGCGCGAGTGCATCCATGCGGGCATCGGCCAGGGTTTTGATATAGCCGATACGATAATCATCGTTATTCGGCGCAAGGCTGCACGCCTCTTTCCAGAGCGATAAGGCTGGCTGCCACGCTTTTTGATTTCTCCTGGCCTGGGCAACAGCAGCAATGCCGCGAGCGGGCAGCGGCATATAAATGCCATAACGCTGCCAGACCTCAATCACCTCATCATCATGACCTGCCCAGGATGCCACCTGTAACCAGTCTGCGACCTGTTCAGGCGTCAGGGCGTGCTGTTGCTGATAATGCTGCAGATAATCAAGAAACGGCGTGTAATTACCGTTACGCGCCTGTTGAATCTGTTGTTCATAAACGGATTCCGTTGCCTGAACCAGAACAGGAAAGAGTAATAACAGTAACAATAATCCTGGGGTGCGATAAAAGAATAACGTATTGAAGCGAAGCGATCTTTCCATATCTATTTGCCATTTGTTTATCATGAATCCATTGCATAACACGGCTGCCTTTTAACTGTGCGTTAAAGGCGATAAATGAGAACATTAAATCTGAATGCAGTAACGTTATGGGGTACTTACTTAAAGGTAATTATGGATCCTTATCTCGGTGGATTGGGTAAACGGTAATGTACACCTGATATGTTGCCGGATAAATATGGTGAATAGAGGGTGGGTGGTTTTGAGATAATTCTGTAGTGAGCGGTTTTTTATGATTATATTGGAGGGGTTTTGTATTTATAACATTATGATATTTAAGTATTTTATTTTTATTGTGACAGATTTGTTTATATTTTTAATGAGGTATGGAAGCATCAATTAAAGTACTTTCTTGTGCATGTTTGGGAAGTTTCATGACAAAAATTCTTAATGTTTAGCGAAGTGTCTTTTCTGAGATTGTTTTTTATTTATAATTAATGTCAGACATTGAATGATGGTCTACAGGAAGTCTTACTCATCAATGTGTGTATTGAGGGATGTTCAAAGCCAGAATACATTTGTCGTTAATATAACAGCGCTATAAAACGAAGGCGGCCTTCTCTCGGAAGGAGCGTTCTTGCTTTAATCTAAAAGGGATGGTTAGTGGCAACTTCAATAGTGTTAGTGACTCAGGATCGCTATCTTGTCAGGGGCATGAGGCTTTTTTTTCCAGATATTATCCTGCTCGACTCGATTGACAGAAACATATTTGATAATGGTGCCGACGAATACTCTGTATTGATTGATAGTCGTTCTCCGCTCCGTTTATATGATTACCTGATACGCCATCCGGCCAGAACAAGGAAAACGATCTGCTGCGTTATGCTGGATATGCGACATCGCGAAGAGAATCTACTCAGTATGAAGTTGTTTATGAACACGTCGCTCACCGCGCCGGATATGGCGTCGCTGTTTAATCTGGTGCTCAACATGAAGGGCAGGCGTCTGACAACCAAATGGCTGCTTAACTTACGGCTTAGCACGCACGAGGCGATCATGCTGCGGTTGCTGAGGGCAGGGATGTCGATGGAAGCCGTTGCCGATGAGCTGAATACGTCGGTGAAAAGCCTCTACCGCAAACGAACGGCGCTTTCGGAACGGCTGGGGGCGGAGAACTTCAATGAGGCGTGTTTGTTTATCTTTAAAAATAAACTGCTGGATGTGATTGGGAACGATCCCTGAATGCGTCAGAAGCTAAAAGCAAACACCCGCCACGAGGGCGGGTTCATTGAATGGATATAATTCAGAACGACCAGCGCAGATTCGCGTTAACCGAATTGACGCGGGTATCCGCACCATATTGCCCCTGATAACCCACATCCAGGGTCGCAGCACGCGATAGTTGTACGCTCACGCCGATATCGCCCACCATCACGTCCTCATCCACGGCCTGCCCCTGTGTAATGAACGCGTCGCTGCCCGCAAACGCCATGCGCGAAGAGGTATTCTTATCGCCATATGCGTGCTGCCAGCCTAACGAACCGTAGAGGTTAACGTTCTTCGGCAGCTCGGTCACGCCACGCACCCCGAGGGTAGAATAGAAGGTGTTCATCGTTTCGTTATTTACGCTCAGCGCGGCAGCACCGCCGTCTTCCCTGAAACTGTCAGTATGCAGTCGAATCCAGGACAGGTTAATAAAGGGTTCAACATTCATCGCTGGCTGGCCGAAACGGTAGCCCGCTTCGGTGAACGCCAGCAGTGAGTTGGCGTCGTAATCCGACTTCAGCCGATCCGAGAAGCCGCTAAAATCAACATTTCGCTCGCCTTCGATCTTGTGCCAGGTGTAGCCCAGCGCACCGCGAAGAGAGAACGCATCCTGTTGACCTGCCGCATAAAGACCAAGGTGATAATTGTCGGTATTCGTTGAGGAACGACGGCTGTCGACGTCGTAATCACCGCGGCTGTAGCCGAAGTAGCCACCGACACGTACGTTATGGTCCGCCAGCTTGCGGTCCGCCCCCAGCAGGAAGCCAGTAGTGTTGCCGTCCAGCTTGCCCACATTACCGTCGCCGCTGTTTCGGCTCCAGGAGCTGAAGGTCTGGCCCCAGACGCCATTGTTTTGCGGTTCCGGCTGCTGCACCAGCGACATCGCTAACGGCGGTATCGGCAGGCTATCGTTATCAAACGCGCGCTGCATACGCTGGTTTAACACGTTAAACACCTGCGTGCTGCCGGCGATGAGATTGGACTGCATTGACGGATAAACTTCACCGGAAAGCTGGTTGAACGCCTCGCGCGCTTCCGGCGCGCTCAGCACCAGGAGAGAGTTATAAAGCGCCAGCGACGAGCCGCTTTGCGTCAGCGTGGAGAGCGCGCCAGCGGTATTCCACTGGTTTCTGCTTTTGGCCACGGTCTGGAAAATTCCCGGCTTGCCGCTGCCAGGATTTTCACCGCCCGGGTTCTCACCGCCGGGGTTTTCGCCTCCAGGATTCTCGCCGCCGGTCTCTTTCTGCGCGATGGTCAGATCAACGGCGTCGATGCTCTGCTTGAGCGCCACGTCCAGGAAGGCGGATTTGGAAATCGCTCCGGCAAACTGACCGTCAATTCCCCCGTCGGAGGTTAAAATACGATAGCTTTGGCCTGTTTTGTAGCTGGTTTGAGGATCCAGCGCGGTGACCTGTACTTTAGCCTGATCGCTGATGGTCGTTTTGCCTGATACCAGTAGTTGGTCGCTGCGGCCATCACCGGCGATATCGACGTCATAGAAAGACTCGCCCACAAAATTCAGATACCGTTTCAGCGTCAACGTGCCGATATCGCCATCCCCTGGAGAGATATGCCCGCCGGACAGGATCTCGGTCTGGCCCAGCGTGCCGTTCCCCCCCAGTGTGCCGCCGGCCTTGATTGACGCGGCGCTGCTGTAACCCTGCCCGTTGTTAACGTCGGATCCTGCCGTCGCGTTGAGGATCAGCGTACCGCCGTTCTCGGCGCTAAGGGTCTGAACATCAAAAATATCGTCTTCTGGCTGGGTGTTGATGTTGCTGGCAATAATGACTTTGCCACCACGCGCGGTCACGTTCGCCTGAAGGGCCGAAAGATCGCCGTTCAGCGTTGTCTGCCCGGAAGTATTGATCACCTCACCTTCGCCGCTCATTTTGTTGCTGAAGACGTAATTTTCGTTGGTATGGTTGAAGTAGACATAGCTGCCGAATAGCCCGCCCCGTAGGCTGATCGCCGTGTTCGAATCGAGGGTACCCGCGCCGCCGGCTGTGCCAAGTGTTGGCTCAGTCAAACCCGTGCCGGTGTCCATGTTGCCTCGGCTGCCGATGATTAGCGCGCCCCGGTTCGAGCCAGAACCCGATTCCCCCACGATCAGCGTATTGCTGCCAGCGGAAAATGAACCACCGTCTATAACCGACAGCACGCCATTGCCATAATCACCCACGCTCACATTACTGTCGCTGGTAAAACGCGAGTCTTTGCCCGCAATAACCAGCTCAGCAGTCTTCCTGGCCCCGGATACGCCCGCCACCTGCACGCCTCCAACGGTAACTGCCCCGCCGTTCAGCACGTCCAGATCGCCATAAAGCGACAGCGTACGGCCAACATTCCACTGGGAACCGCTCCCCGTGACGGTGGCTTTCGGGCTCAGCGTGTCGGTTTCATCCGGCCCGGTACCATTCCCAATGCGCGCATCATAGGCGGTACTGAGCGCGGCGCCGTCTTCAATCAACAGCGTGGATCGTGCACCCAAATCGGTGCCTACGCTAAGAAAGTTACTGGTCACACGAGACCCGGCGCCCGTGGCGATAAGGTGGCTATCGTAGCCGCGGGTGGTGCCGACAACGATCTCCTTTGCGCTGGCGAGCGCGCCCTCTTCGACGCGGAGGGTGCCGAGGCCAAGATTGAGGTCGCCGCGCAGGACGTATTGATCGTTCACTGCGTTAAGTTCTGCGTTTGGCCCACGGACCGTGACCATGCTTTCATAAATTTGCCCGTCGAACAGCCGACCGATATTGATGTTATAGGCGGTGATTTTGCCATTATCGATCAGCAGGTTTCCGCGTTGATTACGTCCAACGTAAACATCTCCGGTATAACCCAGCGTGTCGGTAATACGCGAGTCGCCATCAAAAATTGCATCCGCTGCACGTGCGAAATCGGCAGGTGAAAGCAGTAACAGCGGAGCGGAAAATAGAGCGAGGTAAAGCCTGGAAAGCGGCGTCTTAACCGCTAGCAGATGCGATGTAGAGTTATTCACGGGCTATCTCCGTACTCATTAGCGTGATGTCGGGAAAATCGTTTTTATATGAAAACTCAGATACGTGAGAAAATGTAAAAGGCGTTATTTATGTACGCCTTTTAATTTGGGGTTAATTATTTATGTGTGACAACAGGTGTACAGGTTGGCGCGCTCAGCGTCGGTGCGGATCCCAAAATCCCGGGCATCATCATCGATGAGCAATCGAAAATACGCCCTTTTTCCGTCGTAGCGCGATAAGATAGTTTTTGCCCTCCTAGTGCGTCAGGTTGGGCGCCATTAACATTGGTCACTGTTATTTCATCCGATGAGCCCAGACCCAGCATTTTAGCGGTCTCTGCCTGCAGCAGTGGAATGGCCTGATCGGTTTTCAGCGTGGAACAACCGGCCAGCATCAACGTAACGGTTAAAAATATTAGTGGTTTTTTCATAAATTATCCTTTATATCCAATCAGTTAATTTCACTGATTGTATTTATGTTTTCTATTACCCAAATCAGCGAATAATATATTTCCCTTTCCTAATCGAAAAAACCCTCCTAAAGTAGGGTGGGTAGATAATAATTCATCCATACTCTCAGAGATGCGAAGGTAAAAGGAGGACCCTTTGGGACAGAATTATGCGTTGGTCGTTGATGACCATCCATTGGTAGCAAGCGGCATCGCCAATTTTCTGATTACACAATGCCGATTTAAGCAGGCGTATGTGGTGACGAATGAGGAGGATTGCTACCGTCAAATTAGGGATAATGGCCCGCCCCGTTTGCTGGTAATCGATTTTTGGCTTTCGTCCGGAACAGCATTGAAATTACTCAAAGAGATAAAACAACTTTACCCACAGGTGCGGCTCCTGGTGGTTAGCGGGGACGACAATAATGATCTCTGGCGGAAAATTCACGCTGCCGGGGGACATGGTTTTGTATTGAAAAGTGAGCCTCCTGAAATTTTCTCACAGGCTGTTTTTGCACTCGCTGATAATCAGACCTGGTTTCCTGAGGGAAACGAATTTTCCGTGAATAAGAATAATGAAAAACTCAATAAATTTAACTTAACGCCGCGGCAAATAGATGTGTTAAATATGATTATGCGCGGTCTGCCGAATAAACGCATCGCCGCACAGCTTTCAATTTCAGAACCCACAGTCAAAGAACACATCAGCAATATTTTGAAAAAGATTGGTGTTAACAGTCGGGTCGAAGCCATCACGCTTCTGCATGGCAAACAGGAACCGTCGGAATGAGATTTTTCCTGAGCTTACAAAACGATGGGATCTCTCCTGCTGCGCAGATCCGTTTGTTAAACAATACCTTTCTGCGGCTGGTATTCAGTTTTAGCGCAGTGCCCTTTGTCGGTATTCCTTTTGCCATCTGGATTTATATGCTTGGGGATGACCTTGGCCCAACGATAACCTGGATTATTATTTATCTGATATGCGCTGTGGCGATACGAATATTGCATCGACACTATCAGCGCGAAGCGAAAGAATATGTTGAAAAGGACCTCCTGCAACGCTGGCTTCCGCGCATTAATAATGTCGCCTTTATTCACGGACTGGGAATTTCATCACTCTATTTAATTACTCCTAAAACGCAGAACTTTGACTTTTTCCTGCTACTGAATATCAGCATCGCCGCTATCGTCGCGGCCAATGCGACGCATCTGACCCCGGTTATTAGCACCTTTACGCGCTTTTTCTTCGCCTCGTGGGGGGTACTGAACCTCGGTATTATCTGGCGACTGGATGAGCTGATGTTCATCGTACTGATGCTGAACCTGCTTTACGGCTTTGCGATTTACCGCCATGCGTTAACTTCACATGCGTTCTTTATTCAGCAGGCGCTGCTTGAGGAAAAAAGCTCACGCCTGGCGGAACAGTTTCGTCAGGCCAAAGAGGACGCGGAGCAGGCTCTACTGGATAAAAATCAGTTTCTGACAACCGCCAGCCACGATCTTCGCCAGCCCGTACACGCCATGGGTTTTCTGATTGAAGCCATCCTCCACCGAAACCGCGACGACAGCCTGACGCCGCAACTCCTTGACCTGCAGCAGAGCATTCGTTCCGTACATTTGATGCTCAATTCCCTGCTCGATCTCAGCAAAATTGAATCCGGGAATGTACTCTCTGCTCCTGCCAAAGTGGATATCGGCGTTCTGCTCGACTCGGTGATCACACTGTTTCGCGAAGAGGCCAACAGCCGAGCCCTGCGACTGTACACCTGGCGACCAAAACGTCGCATTTACGTGATGGGCGATCCGCTGCTGGTGCGACAATCCCTGATTAACCTGATTCAAAACGCCCTTCGCTACACGCTACGGGGCGGCGTGCTGGTCGCCATTCGACCGCGCGGTGACGAGTGTATGGTGGAGGTGTGGGATACGGGGGTCGGTATCGCCGATGACGAGAAGGGCAAAATCTTTTCACCCTACTACCGCCCCGAGCTGGCCTGGAAGATCGACAGCGCCGGACACGGGTTGGGGCTGGCCGTCGTTGCTCGTTGTGCCAAGCTGATGAAGGTGAAGTACGGGATGCAATCCATTGAAGGTAAAGGCTCACGATTCTGGATGCGTTTCACCCAATTTGCTGGTGAAGAGATCGCACCGGACTCCTCGCCCGCTTATGACCACGCAGCCACGTCGGTGCGCTATGCGCCGCTGCACGGTTCCTGCCTGGTCGTCGATGACGACCCGCTGGTGACGTCAGCCTGGGAGAGCCTGATGAGCATCTGGGGAATCAACGTGCGCTGTGCGGCCTCCGCTGAAGAGGCATTCGCCATAATCGACGACGGCTTCACGCCGTTCGCCGTGCTGTGCGACCAGCGCCTGCGATCCGGCGAAAGCGGGTTCGACATCCTGAAAGCGCTTTTTGAACGTCTGCCGGATATGAGCGGCGCGATAGTCAGCGGCGAATTTAATTCACCGGTTCTGCTGGAAGCTGAGCAGGAAGGGTACCTGGTGCTGCGCAAGCCGCTGGAGCCGGCGAAACTGCATGCGCTGCTGACGCAGTGGTCCGGGTGTCATGGATAAAAGAGAGTGTAGAAGTATTGATTTTGGCGGGCTTAGAATGCAAAAACGGACCTCCGTGGAGGTCCGTTGATATAAATTTGGTGCCCGGACTCGGAATCGAACCAAGGACACGGGGATTTTCAATCCCCTGCTCTACCGACTGAGCTATCCGGGCAACGGGGCGCATTAAACCTGATCTGCTTCCTGCCGTCAACGAAAAATGTTGTTTTCGTTACGGACTGCGCAATCTCTCGCCATTTCGCCGCACTCTTAAGCGAAAAAGCGCGTCCAGAGCGCTGAGAGCGGCATGGCGATCAGCAGCGCGGGCAGCATATTCACCACGGCAAACATCTTAATCCCGCAGATGCGTAACCCGGTCGCCAGCAACAGCAGGCCGCCGACGGCAGTAAAGTCCGCCATCATTGCCGGCGTAGTCAGCGGGAGTATCAGCGCGGCGCAGGTGGCGAGAGCCAGCTGAATCAGCAGCATCGGGACGCAAATTGCCGCGACGGCGATACCGAGCGTGGTGGCAAAAATGGTGGCGGTGAAGAAATCGAGAAACGCTTTCGCAATTAATATACTCGGGTCGCCCGTCATCCCTTCCTGCATCGAACCGAATATCCCGGTGCCGCTGGCACAAAACAGAATAATGATCGCAACGTAGTTCTGAATAAACGACTCGTGCGAACCGTTTTTCGCCTTACCGGGTCGGGCAATCAGGTTTTTGGCTTTGCCTACCGCGTTATTGATGCCCTTTTCCAGATAGCAAAATTCGCCAATCAGTGCGCCGAGCAGCGTTGCCAGCACCATGACGGGCAGGTTGGCGCATTTGATGACTAAAAGGATGCCGATGCCCAGCGAGGCCAGGCCAAAAATAGACGGCATGGAGGTACGAATACGCTCCGGTAGCCGCTGGCTTAACACGCCGCCAAGTATGCCGCCCAGCAGCACTGCGCCGGCGTTGATAAAGGGTCCAATTACCACCGCTAACTCCTGTTACTTAATCATTGGTATTGCATGATTATGACACGCAAAGCGGGCATTACGCTTAGCTTTGGAAGGTTTTGTGCATATTGATTCCTTCTTGCACCTAAAAATAAAAGGTGACATTATTGCGCGAATTTTCTCCTCCCTGTCTCACCATTCGGTGAGGGTAACTAGCGCCTATGAAAACCATGAAAATTGCCGTCAGCCGCGAGCTGCTCTCCACTGTCTCAACCCACCGTGAAAAGGTGACGCTGGATAACACGGATTTTACCGATGTGGCGGCAGTCGTCATGACAACTGCTGAAAGTCGCAGCGGTATTCTCGCGTTGCTGAAACGCACGGGCTTTCAGTTACCGGTGTTTATTTTCTCGCAGGAGCACACGGACGTGCCTGACGGTGCTACCGCGGTCATCTCGGGGAAAGCGCAGGAGTTTCTGGAACTGGAGACTGCTGCCAGCCGTTACGAAGAGAATCTGCTGCCGCCGTTTTTCGACACCCTGAGCCAGTACGTGGAGATGGGTAACAGCACCTTCGCCTGTCCTGGTCACCAGCACGGGGCGTTTTTCAAAAAGCATCCGGCGGGACGACAGTTCTTTGATTTCTTCGGTGAGAACGTGTTTCGTGCCGACATGTGCAATGCTGACGTGAAACTCGGGGATTTACTGATCCACGAAGGGTCCGCCAAGCATGCGCAAAAGTTCGCGGCGAAAGTGTTCAATGCGGATAAAACCTACTTCGTGCTGAACGGCACGTCGGCGGCCAACAAGGTGGTGACCAACGCGCTGCTGACGCGTGGCGATCTGGTGCTGTTCGACCGCAACAACCATAAATCCAACCACCACGGGGCGCTGATTCAGGCAGGGGCCACGCCGGTGTATCTTGAGGCTGCGCGTAATCCATTTGGCTTTATTGGCGGGATTGACGAGCACTGTTTTGATGACGCGTACCTGCGCGATCTTATCCGCGAGGCTGCGCCGGAGAAAGCCGACGAGGCGCGTCCGTTCCGCCTGGCGATCATCCAGCTTGGCACCTATGACGGCACGATCTACAACGCCCGTCAGGTGATCGACAAGATCGGCCATCTGTGTGATTACATCCTGTTTGACTCTGCCTGGGTGGGCTACGAGCAATTTATTCCGATGATGGCGGAAACGTCTCCGCTGTTGCTGGAGCTGAACGAGAACGATCCTGGCATTTTTGTGACCCAGTCGGTGCATAAGCAGCAGGCCGGGTTCTCGCAAACGTCGCAGATCCATAAAAAGGATAACCACATTCGTGGCCAGGCGCGGTTTTGCCCCCATAAGCGGCTGAACAATGCATTTATGCTGCACGCCTCCACCAGCCCGTTTTATCCGCTGTTTGCAGCGCTGGATGTGAATGCCAAAATTCATGAAGGCGAGAGTGGGCGCAGGCTGTGGGCGGAGTGTGTTGAGCTGGGCATTGAGGCGCGCAAGGCGATCATTGCCAACTGCCATATGATTAAGCCGTTTATCCCGCCGGTGGTGGCGGGGCGGCCGTGGCAGGATCATCCGACGCACGCCATTGCCAGCGAGCGCCGCTTCTTCAGCTTCGAGCCGGGGGCGAAATGGCACGGGTTTGAGGGCTATGCCCGCGAGCAGTACTTTGTCGACCCGTGCAAGCTGCTGCTGACCACGCCGGGTATTGATGCGGAAACCGGGGAATATACCGGGTTCGGCATTCCGGCGACCATTCTTGCGCACTACCTGCGCGAAAACGGCATCGTGCCGGAGAAATGCGATCTCAACTCAATCCTGTTCCTGCTGACGCCAGCTGAAAGCAGCGAGAAGCTGGCGCAGCTGGTGGCAATGCTGGGACAGTTCGAGCAGCATATTGAAGACGATACGCCGCTGGCGGACGTACTGCCGACCATCTACCAGAAATACCCGGTGCGCTACCGGGATTACACCCTCCGCCAGTTGTGTCAGGAGATGCACGATCTTTATGTCAGCTTTGACGTAAAAGATCTGCAGAAGGCGATGTTCCGCAAAGAAAGCCTGCCTGAGGTGGTGATGAATCCACAGGATGCGAACCAGGCCTACATTCGCGGTAACGTGGAGCTGGTGCGCATACGGGATGCCGCAGGGCGCATTGCTGCCGAAGGGGCGCTGCCCTATCCGCCTGGCGTGCTGTGCGTGGTGCCGGGTGAAGTCTGGGGCGGGGCGGTACAGCGTTACTTCCTGGCGCTGGAAGAGGGCATCAACCTGCTGCCGGGCTTCTCGCCGGAGCTGCAGGGGGTATACAGCGAGAAGGATGCGGACGGGATTAAACGGCTGTATGGATATGTGTTGAGGTAGTGCGGGCTGCTGCCCTCACCCTAACCCTCTCCCACAGGGAGAGGGAACGTTTCATCAAACCGCACTACGCTTGTACATCCTCCTTGGATGCCCAATCTTCCCGTACAGCATCTCCACGCTCAGAAACCCCGCCTCCACGCAGTGCTCCAGATAGCGCCGGGTAGTGGTTTTACTCAACCCCGTTTCGCTCACCACCTCATCCACGGTAAAGCAGTGCGTCGCCTTGTCGTTGAACAGCGCCTGCACCCGTGCCAGCGTATTCTCCTCAATCCCTTTGCTGCCGTTGTCCTGGCGGTAGTTCTTCGCCTGGAGTTGATACAGTGAATCGACGTTTTGCTGATCGACAATCTTCCAGACGCGCTGCTGTTCGGCAAATTGCACAAAGCGCTCCAGCGACTGGCTGAGACGCTTCCAGGAAACCGGCTTGAGGATATAGTCAAACGCGCCGTTGCGGATGGCCTGGCTGCAGGTGTCCATATCGCTGGCGGCGGTGATGAAAATCACCGAGCAGTTGGCGCGGGTCAGCATCGGGTTACTGATAAGGGTGATGCCTTTGCCGTCCGGCAGATAGTTATCCAGCAGCATCAACTGAGGCTGTTTACGCTCAAGCTGAACCTGCGCGTCGGCCAGTGACGAGGCAATCCCCACCAGTCTCAGACGCGGGTGTTTGCTGATGAGCTCCGCGTGCAGCTGTGCCAGTTCGTTCTCGTCTTCAACAATCAGTACGTCGATAAGTTCATGTTGCATAGTCGGTGTCTTCCAGTTGCCGGACGGTTCCCGAGGCCGGGATAAACAATGAGAAAATGGCGCCGCGTGGGGTATTATCGGCAACTTCTATCGCGCCGCCAGCCTGCGTAACGTAGCTTTCGATCAGATACAGACCAATCCCATGATCGCCGCGTGTTTTGGTGGTGATGCCGCGTTCAAAGATCCGCTCACGGATCTCCGGTTTAATGCCTACGCCCTGGTCGGCGACTTCAATAATCAGCTCCTGTTCGCTGAGTTTTATCAGGACTTCCACCGGCGCATGGGGAAGCGGCGAGCGCTGTGTTGCTTCGATGGCGTTATCTAGCAGGTTACCAATAATCGAAATCAACTCTTGCTCCCCAAGCGGCAGGAACGGCTTATCCAGCCGACAGGCCGGGTCGAAACTCAGCTCGACACCTTTTTCCCGCGCTCGGGCGGCTTTCCCGAGCAGCAGGCCGCACAGGGTCGGGGAGCAGAAGCGCGAAGAGATAAAGTCCAGCAGCTCCTGGGCATGTTCCGACTGCGCCTGTATGTAGCCAATCGCCTCCTCATAGCGGCCCATATGCAGCAGGCCGGAGAGGGTGGTCATCCGGTTTAACTGCTCGTGGCGCATAATGCGCAGGTTATCGACATAGCGCTTTACCTGGCTGAGCTGGGCGCTCAGAGAGTCGATTTCGTTGCGATCGCGGAAGGTGATCACCCAGCCCTGTAGCGAGCCCTCAAGCATGATGTGAACCCGGCTGGCAATCACCGTGAGATCGTTAAAACGGCAAATCTCATCGTGGGTATCTTTAGCCAGCATCGTCTGCGTGTCGAAGAACGGGACCGGATCGATCACCTGGCTTATCAACTGCCCGCGCAGTTCACGTGCCGGCTGGCTCAGCCCCAGCAGTTTGCGCGCCGCCTGGTTGATCACTTCTATGCGCCGCTCGTTATCAATGGCAATCACCCCTTCGTAGATAGATTCCATCATCGCCTTTTGCTGACGTACCAGCAGGCCGATTTCTCGCGGTTCGAGGGAGAAGATCTGCTTCTTTATACTGCGGGTAAAGAACCAGGAGAAGATAAAGAGGGCCAAAAGCAGCAGCACGGCGGCAATCAGGATATTGACCACTTTACTGACGGTAATGGTATCCAGGTAGCTGGTGAGATAGCCCACGGAAACAATGCCAACCACCTGCCCGGCATCGTTGAAAATAGGGGCTTTACTGCGCAGCGAAATACCCAGTCCGCCTTTACGGATGGTTGTCGTGCTTTTCCCCTGCAGGACGGCCTCATTGTCGCCGCCAACCAGCGTCGTGCCCACTCTGTCGGCAAAGACGGAATGAAAAAGGTGCTTTCCCGTGTTATCTCCAATGACAATAAAGCTGGCATCGCTATGGGCAGCCATTTTCTGCATAAAATCATGGATCGCGGTGATATCTTTTTGTTCAACTTCATTGCGTAATGACGGAATAAGCGCAATCTCCTCCGCCTGTATTTTTGCGCGCGCACTCATTTCCTGATAAAGCTGCTTACCGACATCGGCATAATAATATCCGCCCAGCAACGCAAAAAGCACTGAGAAAAAGGCAACCAGCGAAATAAACAACTTAATCTGGAAAGAGACTTTCATAACTATCACGCAAGGTAGCGACAAAGAACGCCAATATATCATCTTTTTTTCTGTTGCTGCCTGCGCTTTGCCGAAAACTTGTGATCCCTTGCACAGCGGGTGCTGTAAAAGATTTATCCTGAGGGCTTACCTCGTTCAGGCTATATGAATAAATGTTATTTGTTTGTTCAATTCAGAAAAGAAACCATAAAAACCACGATAATAAATAAGGCATAAATCACATTAAATAAAAGAAACCATTAAAACCATAGTGGCCATTAAAACTTCGCTTTTAATATGTCATCCCTCACATAAAGTAAGCCTTTGTGACTCTAAGCTGAACGCACAAAATAACCAAGGGGCTTATTATGAGCACAACTGACGATTCTTTCTCTGTTACCCACGACCCGATTGAAATTCAGCGACCCTCGCTCAAAGAGCGTTGGTGGCATATTATGGATACCTGGAAAATCGGGATTATCCCTCTGCCGCTGTTTGTTCTGGCGGGCGCACTGATTGCGATTGATTGTCTGGGCGGAAAGCTGCCGAGCGACATCGTGGTGATGGTAGCGACCCTGGCCTTCTTCGGCTTTGCCTGCGGTGAGTTTGGCAAGCGCCTGCCGATTGTCGGCAAGCTCGGTGCGGCGGCGATTTGCGCCACCTTTATCCCTTCCGCGCTGGTCTATTACGGCCTGCTGCCGGATGTGGTGGTCGAGTCCACCACGAAGTTCTATAAATCCACCAATATTCTCTATCTTTACATCTGCTGCATTATCGTCGGCAGCATCATGAGCATGAACCGCACGGTGCTGATTCAGGGCTTCCTGCGCATCTTCTTCCCGATGCTGTGCGGTGAAATTGTCGGCATGCTGGTGGGGATGGGCGTTGGTCTCGCGCTGGGCCTGGAGCCGTTCCAGATCTTCTTCTTTATCATTCTGCCCATTATGGCGGGCGGTGTCGGGGAAGGCGCAATTCCGCTTTCCATCGGTTATGCCACCCTGCTGCACATGGACCAGGGCGTAGCGCTCGGCCGCGTGCTGCCGATGGTGATGCTCGGCGGTCTGACCGCGATCATTATCTCCGGTTGCCTGAACCAGCTTGGTAAGCGCTACCCGCACCTGACCGGTGAAGGCCAGCTGATGCCTAACCGCGCCAATGCCGATACCACCGTCTCTCAGCCTGCGTTCTCTGGTAAAGCGGACGTGACCACAATCGCCTCTGGCGCCCTGCTGGCGGTGCTGCTCTACATGCTGGGCATGCTCGGCCACAAGCTCATTGGCCTGCCAGCCCCGGTCGGCATGCTGTTTATGGCGGTGCTGGTGAAGCTCTGCAACGGCGCCTCTCCGCGCCTGCTGGAAGGTTCGCAGGTCGTCTACAAATTCTTCCAGACTTCCGTGACCTACCCCATCCTCTTCGCCGTCGGCGTGGCTATCACCCCGTGGCACGAACTGGTGGCGGCGTTCACCGTCAGCAACCTGCTGGTGATTGTCAGCACCGTTTCTGCGCTGGTGGCGACCGGCTTCTTCGTCGGCAAAAAGATCGGTATGCATCCGATTGATGTCGCCATCGTCTCCTGCTGCCAGAGCGGGCAGGGCGGTACCGGCGACGTGGCGATCCTGACCGCAGGCAACCGCATGAGCCTGATGCCGTTCGCCCAGATTGCTACCCGTATCGGCGGAGCGATTAACGTCTCTATCTCTCTGCTGATTCTGGGCAACTTCCTCGTTTAAGTTTTCAGGAAAGAACAATGAAACTCGCAAGCTTTTTATACCAGGGAAAACGCAGCTACGGCATCGTCCAGGCCGACGGCGTGATTGATTTAGGCCGCCGTCTCGGCGACCGCTACAGCGACCTCAAGGCGCTGCTGCAGGGCAACGGGCTGGCGCAGGCCACCCGCTACCTGAACGACGCGGTGGACGTGCCGATGAGCGCTATCACCTTCTTACCGGTGATTGAGCAGCCGGAAAAAATTCTCTGCGTGGGCATGAACTACGCAGACAAGCGCAAGGAGTTTGACCAGCATAACCCGGCCCCGACGCTGTTTGTCCGCTTCCCGGATTCACAGACCGGCCATAACGAACCGGTGCTGAAGCCGCGCCACTCCAGTGAATTCGACTACGAAGGCGAGCTGGCGGTGATCATCGGCAAAGGTGGGGAGAACATCAGCCGCGACGACGCGCTGCGCCACGTGGCGGGCTACAGCTGCTACATGGACGGCTCCGCCCGTGACTGGCAGCACACCTGGTTTACAGCCGGAAAAAACTGGCGTCAGACCGGCGCGTTTGGCCCCTGGATGGCGACGGCGGATGAGATCCCGGATCCGCACCAGCTGGCAATCCGCACCTGGCTGAACGGCCGCATGGTGCAGGAAGACAACACCAGCAGCATGATCCACAAGGTTGCGGAGCTGATCGAGTACATCAGCACCTTCACCCGCCTCAGCCCGGGCGATGTGATCATCACCGGATCCCCGGGCGGGGTGGGGAAAAAGCGTAACCCGCCGCTGTTTATGAAAGAGGGCGATCGCATTGAGGTGGAGATCGAGCATATCGGTCATCTGAGCAACGTGATCGTGGAAGCGCCCGCCGTCGGGCTTGCGGCAGCACACTGAGTAAAACGGCATGAACAGTCAACCCATCGATTTTCGCCACACTCTGGTGGCGAAGCATCCGGAACGCTTAAGCCAGATCCGCTACCTGCTGGCAGACAGCGGCCTTGGCCTGGACAACGACATCACGCTGTTTGTCGAAGCCTGGTCCGGCTCGCAGCTGGTGGGTTGCGCAGGGCTTGCCGCCAACGTCATCAAATGCGTGGCGGTCAACGAGCAGCTTCGCGGCGAGAACCTCAGCGCGCGGCTGCTGGCTGAGGTGGAAAATGCGGCGCTGGAGCGCGGCCATTTTCACCTCTTCCTCTGCACCCGTCCGTGCAACCGGGAGCGCTTTGCCCGCAGTGGCTTCTGGCCGATTGCCCAGAGCGGAAACAACGCGGTGCTGATGGAGAACACCCCGCAGGGGATCGAACGCTACTGCCGTTCCCTGCGCGCGAAGCGCAAAAGCGGGGAGAACATTGGCGCGATAGTGATGAACGCCAATCCCTTCACCCTCGGCCATCGCCATCTGGTGGAGCAGGCGGCGGCGCAGTGCGATGCGTTGCATCTCTTCGTGGTGCGTGAAGATGCGTCGTTCTTCCCGTTTAGCGCGCGCATTGAGATGGTGCGGGCGGGCGTGGCGCATCTGCCGAACGTGGTGGTGCATGAAGGCTCGCAGTACATCATCTCCCGCGCCACCTTCCCGGCCTACTTCCTGAAGGAGACCGGCAAAGTGCAGCAGGCGTGGAGTGAAATCGACGTGCTGATTTTCCGGGACTTTATTGCCCCGGCGCTGGGCATCACTCACCGCTTCATCGGCTCGGAGCCCTTTTGCGATATCACCCGGCAGTACAACCAGACGCTACACGACCTGCTGGCCTCGCATATTGAGGTGGTGGAAATGCCGCGCATCAAGGCCACCGGCAACGCCATTTCCGCGTCCGAAGTGCGCCGTTTACTCAAGGCACAGCAGTTTTCCCGGATCCGGGAGATTGTCCCGGACTCCACCTTCGCGCATCTCGAAACGCATTACCGTGCGAGTGCCGAAGTCGCATAACTACCAGGAATTTATCATGAATATTGTAAGGGAGGCGCTGGCCGGCACGCAGGAGTCCAGCGACCTGATGGTGAAAATCGCTCCCGCTCACGGCGAGCTGGAGATAGTCATCCACAGTGAAGTGATTAAGCAGTTTGGCGAGCAGATTCGCCAGGTGGTCAACGACACATTGCGCGCCATGAACGTGCACCAGGGACTCATCATTATTGAAGATAAAGGGGCGCTGGACTGTGTTATTCGCGCCCGCCTGCAAAGCGCGCTGATGCGTGCCGCCGATGATCAAACCATCAACTGGGGGGCGCTGAAATGAGCAAACTCCGCCGCAGTATGCTGTTCCTGCCGGGCGCCAACGCCGCCATGCTTTCCACCGCCTTTATCTACCGGCCTGATTCCATCATGTTTGACCTGGAAGATGCTGTTGCCCTGCGCGAGAAAGACACCGCGCGCATGCTGGTGTTCCACGCGCTACAGCACCCGATGTATCAGGATATCGAAACCGTGGTGCGCATTAACCCGCTGAGCACGCCGTTTGGCCTGCTGGATCTGGAAGCCGCCGTGCGGGCGGGCGTGGACGTGATTCGCCTGCCGAAAACCGATACCCCGGACGATATCTACGAGCTGGAGGGTCACCTGGCGCGTATTGAACGCGAGTGCGGCCGCGAGGTCGGCTCTACCCGCGTCATGGCGGCGATTGAATCGGCCATTGGCGTGATAAATGCCGTGGCGATTGCCCGCAGCTCCCCGCGCCTCATCGGCATCGCGCTGGCCGCCTTTGATTATGTGATGGATATGCAGACCGAGCGCGGCGACGGCACCGAGCTGTTCTACGCCCGCTGCGCCGTATTGCACGCCGCCCGTGCGGCGGGCATCGACGCCTTCGACGTGGTGTGGTCAGACGTTAACGACGAGGCCGGGTTCCTGCGCGAGGTCGATCTGATCCGCAAGATGGGCTTTAACGGCAAATCGCTGATTAACCCGCGCCAGATTGACCTGCTGCATAACGCTTACGCCCCGACGCAGGAAGAGGTGGAACACGCGAAGCGAGTGATTGAGGCGGCAGAAGAGGGCGAGCGTAACGGCCTGGGCGTGGTGTCGCTCAACGGCAAAATGGTGGATGCACCGATTATTAACCACGCGCAGGTGGTGCTGGAGCGCGCGGCGGCCTCCGGCGTGCGTCGGTAAGGATGACAGAATGAACCAGACTGAACTTCTCCATATGAATTTCCCCCATCTGCGGGGCTTAAAACCGTTTGATACCGCCCACAGCGCGACGCCGTGGCTGGCGGATGCTGACGCGAAGCACAGCCGCAAACTCTGCGCCTCCGTTGAAGAGGCGGTGAAGCGCTGCGGCCTGCAGGACGGGATGACCATCTCTTTCCACCACGCGTTTCGCGAAGGCGACCGGGTGATCAACACCGTCGTGGCGCTGCTGGCGCGAATGGGTTTCAAAAACCTGACGCTGGCCTCCAGCTCGCTGATGACCTGCAATGACGCGCTGATTGAGCATATTGAAAGCGGCGTCATCACCCGCATTTACACCTCCGGAATGCGCGGCAGGCTGGCGGATGCCATCTCCCACGGGCTGATGGACGAGCCGGTGCAAATTCACTCCCACGGCGGGCGCGTGAAGCTATTGCAGGACGGCGAGCTGAATATCGACGTGGCGTTTCTCGGCGTGCCGTGCAGCGATGAGTTTGGCAACGCCAACGGCACCCACGGTAAATCCTGCTGCGGCTCGCTGGGCTACGCCATGGTGGATGCGCACTTTACCCGCAAGGTGGTGCTGCTGACCGAAGAACTGGTGCCGTTCCCCAACATGCCTGCCAGCCTGGTGCAGGACCAGGTGGACTACATCGTGCAGGTTGAGAGCGTCGGTGACCCGGCGAAAATCAGCGTTGGCGCGGCGCGCGTCACCAGCAACCCGCGCGAGCTGATGATCGCCCGCTATGCGGCGGACGTGATTGAACATTCCGGCTACTTTAACCCGGGCTTCTCAATGCAGACCGGCTCCGGCGCGGCGGCGACCGCCTGCACGCGTTTTATGGAAGAGAAAATGGAGCGCAGCGGCGTGAAGGCGCGCTTCGCGCTTGGCGGCATCACCGGCAGCCTGGTGGATTTGCACGAGAAGGGGCTCATCGAAAAGCTGCTCGACACCCAGTGCTTTGACGGCCAGGCGGCGGCGTCTCTGGCGCGCAACCCGAACCACGTGGAGATCTCCACCAATGTTTACGCCAACCCCGGCAGCAAGGCGGCAAGCTGCGACCAGCTCGACGTGGTGATCCTCAGCGCCCTCGAAATCGACGTTGATTTCAACGTCAACGTCATCACCGGCTCCGACGGCGTGATGCGCGGCGCGTCCGGCGGACACTGCGACGTGGCCGCTGCGGCGAACCTCACCATCGTCGTTGCGCCGCTGCTGCGCAGCCGCATTCCGACGGTCGTGAAGCGCGTCACCACGCGCCTCACGCCGGGTGAGAGCATCGACGTGCTGGTCACCGATCACGGCATTGCGGTTAACCCGGCGCGCCCGGAGGTGCGTGAGCGGCTGATGGCTGCCGGGCTGAAGATTGTGGATATCAACGCGCTCTATGAACGGGCGATATCGCTGACGGGCGTACCGAAGCCGATTGAGTTTACCGACAAAATCGTCGGGGTGATCCGCTACCGCGACGGCAGCGTGATCGACACAGTGCGACAGGTGAAGGAGTGATTATGACAGTAGCGACACCCGTGCGGACGGGTGTCAGCCTGGACGAACTGCTGGCGGCGAAAGAGCGCCGCGCAGCGCGTCAGGCTGACATGCTTGAGCACTATCAACAACCGGTGATTTCCCTCACGCTGGTCACGCCAGGGGAAATTAAAGACAGCCTGCGCTATCGCAACACCATGGGCGTAGCGCTCCAGACGTGCGACCAGCTGCTATGGGAGAACCGCTGGCAGGTGCTGGACCGTCAGGTGCTGTGGCTTCCGACCGGGCCCGAGGCCCTGTGGTGCGTGGCTCATCCGGCAGCGGAAATTAAAGCGCACTGCGCGGATCTGGAGCAGACGCACCCGCTCGGCAGGCTGTGGGATCTGGATGTTATCTGCCCTCAGCATGGCCACGTCGGGCGTCATTCGCTGGGGGCAAATCTCAGACGCTGCCTGATCTGCGACGAACCTGCGCATGCCTGTTCCCGCTCGCGGAACCATCCCGTTGAGCAGGTGGTTTCCCGGGTGGAGAAGATGATTGATGACTGGTTTGCTCGCGACTAAACCCCGCATTGCGGACGTGCCCGCGCTTGCCGAAGCGGCACTGTGGCAGGAGCTGGAGCTGACGCCCAAACCGGGGCTGGTGGACAAGCTCAATAACGGTTCCCACCGCGATATGGACCACGCGCTGTTTGCCCGCAGTATTGCGGCGATTACGCCGTGGTTTGCGCGCTTTGCTGAACTTGGTAACGCGCATGCGGATAAGCCCGCTGACGCACAGCTACGGATTATCCGCCCAATGGGGATGGCCTGCGAGCAGGCGATGTACGCCGCGACGAACGGCGTGAATACGCACAAAGGCGGGATTTTTGCCCTGGGTTTACTGTGCTTCGCCGCCGGACGTGTGAACAATCTTTCTGCGGACAGCCTCTGTTGTGAGGTGGGTAACATCTGCCGCGGGCTGGTGTCGCGAGAGTTGGCCGCGCGCAGCGGGCAGGCGACGGCGGGCGAGCGGCAGTTTCAGCAGCACGGCTTAACCGGCGCGCGCGGTGAGGCGGAAAGCGGCTTTGCCACGGTGCGTAAGGCGTTGGCACAGTGGAACGGACGGTCGCTTCACAGCCTGCTGTTACGCCTGATGTCAGTCAATCAGGACAGCAATCTGGTGTCGCGCGGTGGCATGGAAGGGCTGCGCTACGTTCAGGACTACGCGCGGGAATTGCTGGCTAACGGCTGGGACCGCGAAGCGTTGCTTAAAATGGATATCGCATTGATAGAACGCAATCTGAGTCCGGGGGGCAGCGCGGATTTGCTGTCAGTGGGGTGGGTGCTTTCTGCAATAAAATAGCCGGGTGGCGGCTTCGCCTTACCCGGCCTACGGTTGGGTTTTGTAGGCCCGGTAAGCGTTAGCGCCACCGGGCACAACACACCAAAGATTAGTGCGCGATCGGCTGAGCACCGTTCGGCACACGCACGTGCTTGTACTTGAACAGCGCGATGAACGCGAAGAACAGCACCAGCGAGTATGCGGCGAAGATCAGCCACACCGGCTGCCAGTTGGTGATGCCGTTGGTGGTGTACATCTCTACCACTTTACCGCTCACCACGCCGCCCAGAATACAGCCGAAGCCGTTGGTCATCATCAGGAACATGCCCTGTGCGCTGGCGCGGATTTCAGGCTTCACTTCTTTTTCCACGAATACGGAACCGGAAATGTTGAAGAAGTCGAAGGCACAGCCGTAAACAATCATCGACAGCACCAGCAGTACGGTGCCGAATGCGCTCGGGTCGCCGTAGGCGAACAGACCAAAGCGCAACATCCATGCCGCGATACTGATCAGCATGACGTTCTTGATGCCGTAGCGGCTCAGGAAGAACGGGATGGTCAGGATGAACAGCGTCTCAGAGATCTGAGAGATGGACATCATCACCGACGCATGCTCAACGATAAAGCTTCCGGCAAACAGCGGATTGTTATCGAAGCTGTGCAGGAAGGTGTTGCCGAACATGTTGGTGATCTGCAGCTCTGCGCCCAGCAGCATGGAGAAGATAAAGAAGATCGCCATCCGTTTGTTTTTAAACAGCGCGAACGCGTCCAGACCGAGCATGGTGCTCCAGCTCTGGTTTTTCTGCTGGTTTGAAACCGGAATGGTTGGCAGCGTCAGGGTGAAGATCGCCAGCAGCACGGAGAGCGCGGCACCGATGTAGAGCTGCATATGGCTCAGTTCAAAGCCTGCGAAGCTCACGCCCCACATTGCCATGATAAAGCCGATGGTGCCCCAGATACGGATTGGCGGGAAATCGGTCACGATATCCATCCCGGCAGATTTCAGGCGGTAGTAAGAGATGGTGTTGATCAGCCCAAGCGTTGGCATATAGGCCAGCGAGTTAAGCAGGATCACCATAAACATTGCCCCTGGCGTGGTCACTTCGGCCGCCATAAACAGCGTCCCCGCGCCCACCAGATGGCAAAGCATGTACAGCCATTTCGCACTTAACCATTTATCCGCCACGATACCGAGCAGTGTTGGCATGAAGACCGCCGCGATACCCAGCGAGCTGTAGACGGCACCGATTGACGCACCATCGAACTTGAGCGTCACAAACATATAGGAGCCGAGTGTAGTCAGCCAGCTACCCCACAGGCAGAACTGCAGAAACGACAATATTTTAAGCTGCAGCTTAAGGTTCATGTTACTTTCCTCACAAGTGAGCGGGAGATATGTTGTTTTTGGAACATTCAGGGTTGTTATTTGATGCAATTCTATCAGTTGGCAACGATATGTTTTGTTACCTCCCGCAAAAAAATGCAATCCACATTAATTTGCAGTTTGGATTGTGATGCAAATAACATTTTCGTATGGGTGGGGTGAGTGAGTGCGGCCTGATGCCCTCACCCTGACCCTCTCCCACGGGGAGAGGGAAAGCAGAACACCTTCTCCTTGCAGGAGAAGGTGTGTTGATTATCGACGACGATAGTTCTTCTGCGCCGTATTGACCTTATACAGATAGCGGCGGGACTCCGCAGACGGGTGGCGGGTGGTCAGGGTGGAGTAGACATCCCCCGGCGCCATGCTGTTGATGATGTTCGCGGCCTGCACTTTGTCGTTCGAGAAGACGCGCAGCACGCTGCCCGCGCCGCCGTTATAGGCGGCGATTACGGCATAGCGGCGTGAGGTCGGGTTATCGATGCCGCCGAGATAAACATTGTTCAGCATCGCCAGATAGGCCGTGCCTGTATCAATGTTGCTCTGGGGATCGAAAAGATAGCTACGGCTCGGCGTGCCGGATTTGCCCTGCGCGCGGAAGACATCTTTACCGGCGCTGTGCTGGACTACCTGCATCAGCCCCAGGGCGTCGGAACGGCTAACCGCGTAAGGGTTGAACGACGATTCGGTCTGCATAATCGCCAGGATCAGCGACTCATCCACGCCGTACTTACGTGATGCCTGACGCACCATGCCAAGATACTTATGCGCACGCTTGTCGAGGTGGTTCGGCACGAGGTTGATGGTGACGCTATAAATTATCTTCAGGCCGTTAGAGCGGCTCTTCAGTCGCGTCTGCAGCAGATAGTCGGCAAATTTCGTGGCGCGACCTTCCCAGCGGATTGGCTGACCGGTTTGATCGACAACCTGACCGTACAGGAACGGCTCTTTCGAGATGGTGATATCGTCGGCATCGGAGTAGAGATCGATAGATCCCGGGTCATCACCCATCAGCAGGGTTTTGATAATCGCCTGACGCAGTCGTGCCGCAGGGTCAGTACCCGCGATGGTTTCAATGGTGATCGTACCCTCATCAAAGTTGATGTGGCTACGGGTCAGATAGGCGTCGGTGTACTTAACGTAGTCCTTCGGTCCGGCAATAAGAACTTCGTTAAATCCCCATATGTTCTCGATGTTGTGGGCAAACTGCCCCATCAAAATGTCAAAACCGTTGGTGTCTTTGATCCAGGCTTCGTTGTAATCATCGCCTTTTTTTGACGAACAGGAGACCAGCAACGGCGCAACAAGGGCTAGCGCTAAAAGTTTTTTCATCATTCCGGGCGTGCGTGTTGTGTTTGCTTAGTCGTTGCTATTGCCCGGCGGCGCTTCGCTTGCACGGGCCTACGGTTTTGTAGGCCGGGTAAGCGCAGCGCCACCCGGCAACAGCCGCTCAATATTATTTTTCTGGAGGCGTATAGCCTTCGATATGCACGTCTTTGCCTTCAAACAGGAAGTTCACCATCTCCTGTTCCAGCAGCTTGCGGTGTTCCGGGTTCATCATGCTGAGCTTTTTCTCGTTAATCAGCATGGTCTGCTTTTTCTGCCACTGTCCCCAAGCTTCTTTGGAGATCTCGTTATAAATGCGTTTACCCAGATCACCCGGATAAAGCTGGAAATCCTGGCCTTCAGCGTCACGCTGCAGGAAAGTACAAAAAATCGTTCTGGCCATACTCATTCCTCTTTTTATTGTCGATGCTAAACCATTGCACCGGCACGTAATTGCTGTAACAGGCGCTCCACGGGAGCCGCCAGTCCGACTGATGGCGGTTGCGCTAAGTTATACCAGAGAGCGGTGCCTTCATCCATGCACGAGGCAAATGAGGACACGGGAAGCCACATCGGCACAATATCCAGGTGGAAATGACTGAAGGTATGGCGAAACGCGGTCAGCTGCGTTAGGTTATCGGCAGCAATACCGCGCTGTTTAAGCCATTCACGCAGCAAATCTTCATCTTCAAACTGTGGGAAGCAGTATAGACCGCCCCACAGGCCGCTCGGTGGACGCTGGGCCAGGAACACCTCGTCGCCGTGCTGCATCAGCAGCATGTAACCGGTGCGCTCCGGCAGCGTCTGCTTCGGTTTTTTCCCCGGGTATTGCGACCACGAATGGTTAGCGTAGGCCACGCAGAGAGTATTGAGCGGGCAGAGTTCGCACTTGGGTTTTGAGCGCGTGCAAACCATCGCACCCAGATCCATCATCGCCTGGTTAAAACGTTCGACGCCGTTGGCCGGGGTAACCGCTTCACTGATCTCCCACAGACGTTTCTCAACCTCTTTTTTACCGGGCCAGCCGTCCACGGCATAGCAACGTGCCAGCACGCGCTTCACGTTGCCGTCGAGGATCGGGAAATGCTTACCCAAAGAGAGAGAGAGAATGGCTCCCGCCGTTGAACGCCCGACGCCGGGTAAATCTGCCACTTCATCGAAAGTTTCCGGGAATTTACCGTTGTGGCGCGTGGCGACCTGCTGCGCGGCCTTGTGCAGATTACGCGCGCGGGCGTAATAGCCCAGGCCTGTCCACAGGTGCAATACCTCGTCCAGCGGGGCATTCGCCAGGTCTGTCACCGTCGGGAAGCGTGCCATAAAACGCTCAAAGTATGGGATCACCGTGGCGACCTGCGTTTGTTGCAACATCACTTCGGAGAGCCATACTTTGTAAGGCGTTTTTTCAATTTGCCAGGGCAGGGTTTTACGCCCGTATTTGTCGTACCAGTCCAGCACCTGGGCTGAAAATTGAGAGGCTTGCATGGTCATCGATTCACATAATCAGGGACGCAGATTGCAGCACAGCGTCAATCTGCTGTAAACCGGATCTTTCCCATGCTTGCATAGACGCCTTAACTTTGGATAATGCCCGTTTCCCGAACATTCTCACAAGCAGACAACTCTTTTATGAAAAACGACGTCATTTCACCGGAATTTGATGAAAACGGTCGCCCGCTGCGCCGTATTCGCAGCTTTGTCCGTCGTCAGGGCCGCCTGACAAAAGGGCAGCAACATGCGCTGGACAACTACTGGCCGGTGATGGGCGTTGAGTTCAGCGAGCAGCCGCTGGACTTTGCCGGGCTGTTTGGCCGCGAAGCGCCAGTCACGCTGGAGATTGGTTTTGGTATGGGCACCTCTCTGGTGACCATGGCGCAAGCTCGCCCGGAACAGAACTTCCTCGGTATTGAAGTGCACTCCCCGGGCGTCGGCGCGTGTCTCGCAACTGCCCATGAAGAGGGTGTAGAGAACCTGCGCGTCATGTGTCATGACGCGGTGGAAGTGCTGCACAAAATGATTCCTGACAATTCTTTAACCATGGTTCAGCTCTTTTTCCCTGACCCGTGGCACAAAGCACGTCATAATAAACGCCGTATCGTTCAGGCACCGTTTGCCGAGCTGGTGAAAAGCAAGCTGAAACTGGGCGGCGTCTTCCATATGGCGACCGACTGGGAACCTTATGCGGAACATATGCTGGAAGTGATGTCGTCTCTGGACGGGTATAAAAACCAGTCTGAAAGCAACGACTATGTTCCGCGTCCGGATTCACGTCCGGTAACGAAATTTGAACAGCGTGGCCATCGTCTTGGTCACGGTGTATGGGACTTAATGTTCGAGAGGGTGAAATAATGGCAAAGAATCGTAGCCGTCGTCTGCGTAAAAAAATGCACATCGAAGAATTCCAGGAAGTGGGTTTCTCCGTTGCGTGGCGTTTCCCGGAAGGCACCAGTGTAGAACAGATCGATCAGGACGTGGATGCCTTCATCAACGACGTGATTGAGCCCAACAAGCTGGCCTTCGACGGTAGCGGTTACCTGGCGTGGGAAGGTCTGATCTGCACCCAGGAAGTGGGTAAATGCACCGAAGAACATCAGGCGCTAGTTCGTAAATGGCTTGAGGACCACAAGCTGGAAGATGTCCGCGTCAGCGAACTTTTCGACGTTTGGTGGGACTAATAAAGCAGTACGGGGCCAGCATTAGCTGGCCCATTTTGTCTGAGGGAGTGTTTAAGATGCGCAAAACGTTGCTGGCTGTTGCTTTGATGGCAACCGGATTCACCGCCCATGCGGAGTATAAATGTAGCGTCACCCCGCGTGATGACGTGGTGTTAAGCCCGCAAACCGTGCAGGTCAAAGGCGAGAACGGCAATCTGGTGATTACGCCGCAAGGGAACGTCACCTTTAATGGCAAAGAGTACAATCTGACAGCCGCACAGCGTGAGCAGGCGAAAGACTATCAGGCCGATTTGCGTACCGCCCTGCCATGGATTAATGAAGGTGCCCTGACGCGCGTCGAAAAGAGCCGTGTTGCGCTGGATAAGATCATTACTAAAGAGGTGGGGGAGAGCAGCAATATGCGCTCCCGCCTGACGAAGCTCGATAAGCAGCTCAAAGAGCAGATGAACCGGATTATCGAGACGCGCTCTGATGGCCTGACGTTCCACTACAAGGCGATTGATCAGGTCCGTGCTGACGGACAGCAGCTGGTGAACCAGGCGATGGGCGGCATTCTGCAGGACAGCATCAACGAGATGGGGGCTAAAGCGGTCCTGAAGGGCGGCGGTAACCCGCTGCAGGGCGTGCTGGGCAGTCTGGGTGGCTTGCAGACCTCAATTCAGAACGAGTGGAAGAACCAGGAAGATGATTTCCAGCAGTTCGGCAAAGACGTGTGTAAACGCGTGGTGTCGCTGGAAGATAGCCGGAAGGCGCTGGTGGGGACGTTGAAGTAATCCTCTGCGCGCTGGGCCCCTCACCCTAACCCTCTCCCCAAAGGGGCGAGGGGATGGTTTGCTCCCTCTCCCTTTCAGGGAGAGGGCCGGGGTGAGGGTTGCAGCATTTGCAGTGTTTCAAGGATCTTTTCTAATACAGCCTCTTCGTTTTTCCAGAGTTCGTTGTTCCAGAAGCGAATGACATACCAGCCCTTTTGGTGTAACCACTTCGACCTTTGGCGATCGTATTCCTGATTTTCATCATGCTGTCCGCCATCCAGTTCAATGGCCAGGCGAGCCGCACAGCATGCGAAATCCAGGATGTAGTTTCCTGCCGGATGCTGTCGGCGAAATTTATAATTTTCGAAACGGCGGCTTCGTAATAAATACCAAAGCCGTCTTTCTTCTTTCGTCAGCTCGCGTCTGAGCTGTTTAGCGTATGATCGAGTAATTTCCATCCCCACACTCTGCCAGCCTTTCCCTCAGCTGGCAGAACGGGATGCAAAAACCTGAATTAGCCTTCAGGAATCGTCGGCGAGGAACAGCTCAAGAAGGGAATTTAAGAACAGTTTGCCGTGCTCGGTGATCTGCCAGTAATCTTCACACTCAGTCAGATACCCCTGCGCCAGCGCCTCGTCAATCTGAGGACGAATCACTGACTCCGGCAGACCGGTGTAACGCGCAAATTCCGCGCGCGGCGCGGCTTCCAGCAGGCGGAAGCGGTTCATAAAGAACTCAAACGGTTTATCCGCCGCCTCAACGTCGTGCTGGCGCTCGAGATAACGGCCTTCCATATACCCTCGCGGGTGGCGGGTTTTGGCGGTACGCAGAATGCGACCGTCCGGGAAAGTCACCTTACCGTGCGCGCCGCAGCCAATTCCCAGGTAGTCGCCAAAACGCCAGTAGTTCAGGTTGTGCTGACACTGATACCCCGGTTTCGCATACGCAGACGTCTCGTACTGCTGATACCCCGCAGCGGTTAACAACTGGTGGCCCTGCTCGAAAATATCCCACAGCGCGTCGTCATCCGGCAGAACCGGAGGACGGGAACCAAACAGCGTGTTGGGTTCGATGGTGAGCTGATACCAGGACAGATGCGGCGGGTTAAGTTCAATCGCCTGGCGCAGATCGTCCAGCGCTTCGTCGAGCGACTGGTCCGGCAGGCCGTGCATCAAATCGAGGTTAAAGCTGCGCAGACCCAGTCCTGTCGCCAGGTTTGCCGCACGCTTTGCTTCCTCAGGACCGTGAATGCGCCCCAGGCGCTTCAGTTTTGGCTCGCTAAAGCTCTGCACGCCGATGGAAATACGGTTCACGCCTGCACGCTGATACTCGACAAAACGATCGGCCTCAACGGTACCAGGGTTGGCTTCCATCGTAATTTCAGCATCCGCGGCCAGGCTCAGGCGCGCACGCACGCCGTCCAGCAGCGTCTGCATCGCCGGGCCTGACAGCAGGCTCGGCGTACCGCCACCAATGAAAATGGTCTTAACTTCACGTCCCTGTGCGTAAGGTACATCGGCGTCCAGGTCAGCCAGCAGATGCGCAACGTAGTCATCGTGCGGCACTTCACCTTTCAGCGCGTGCGAGTTGAAATCGCAGTACGGGCATTTCTGCACGCACCACGGGATGTGAATATAAAGACTCAGAGGTGGCAAATTAGCCATTACGCAGTGCTTCCAGTAACAGTTTCAGTGCGCGCCCACGGTGGGAAATCGCGCTTTTCTCTTCGCGGGTCAGTTCCGCTGCGGTTTTGCCCTCGGACGGGACAAAGAAAATCGGGTCGTAGCCAAAACCGCCGTTGCCCGCAGCTTCACGGGTAATCACGCCCGGCCAGCTACCGTGGCAGACGATCGGCGTCGGGTCCTCTGCGTGACGCAGATAGACCAGCACGCAGTGGAACTGTGCGGTCCGCTGTTCGTCCGGTACGTCTTTCAGGGCAAAAAGCAGCTTTTCCAGATTCTGCTGGTCGGTTGCATCAACACCGGAATAACGAGCAGAGTAAATCCCCGGCGCGCCGCCAAGAAAATCGACGGCCAGACCGGAGTCATCGGCAATGGCGGGCAGACCGGTAATCTGCGCGGCATGGCGTGCTTTCAGGATCGCGTTTTCAATAAACGTCAGCCCCGTCTCTTCGGCAGAATCTACGCCAAGATCGGTCTGAGCGACCACATCCAGCCCAAAATCATTTAATAGCGAGGCCAGCTCGCGCACTTTTCCGGCGTTGCCGGTCGCGAGAACAACTTTCTGCATGGTTTAGTCCTGTTCTGTCAAAGCCGCGACTTCCGTCGGGATGGATTGCGGGTTGAGGATTTTTACCTGTTTATGCCGCCCCAGTTCGCCTTTTTCAATGATGACCTGGCTTTTGGCCACGCGAAACTGTTTTGCCAGATATTTGGTCAGATGCGCGTTTGCCTGACCGTCAACCGGCGGGGCGGTGATGGCGACTTTTAACTCGTCGCCATGCAGTCCAACAATACTGTCACGGCTGGCTTTCGGCTGAATATACAGCCGCAAAACCAGCCCGTCAGCGCAGGTGCTTACGGCACTCATAGCGCCATCCACAGCCCCGGCAACAGCATGTCGCCCGTAGACTGCAGCAGTTCAGCGATCCCCATGTTGATCACATAGAGCAGCAGAACCAGAATCATCGGGGAGAAGTCGATGCCGCCCATAGAGGGAAGTAAGTTACGGATCGGACGCAGCAGCGGCTCGGCCAGCTGAATCAGGGCATACTCTACCGGGCTACGCCCCTGGCTCACCCAGCTCATGATGGCCATCACCAGCAGCACCCAGAAAATCAGCAGACCGACGGTTTTGATCAGAATCAGCACGGCGGCAATCCAGATAATCGGCTGGAAGGTGATGACCATAAACAGCACGATGGCTTTGATAACGCTAAGAATAAACGCTACCAGCAGCGAAGCGCTGTCGATGGGACCCATGGCCGGGATAATGCGGCGCAGGGGCCCGACAATAGGTTGCGTGATTTTCACGACAAACTGGGAGAACGGATTGTAAAAATCACAACGGGCCCACTGCATCCAGACGCGCAGCAAAAGCGCCATCGTATACAGCTCAATGACCGTTGAGAGCAGGAAAGTCAACGTCTTCATGGCGTTCCTCAGGTTTCCTTATTATTTGGAGTAGTCGCGCGCACCGAAAATGGCGGTACCGATGCGCACCATAGTGCTGCCTGCCGCGATGGCGGCTTCCATATCATCCGACATGCCCAGAGAAAGCGTGTCTACCGTGTTGTAGCGCGCTTTAAGCGCCTCAAATGCTACAGCCATTTGCTGTGCCACGGCAAACTGCCTTTCATAACTTGACTCTGGCGCCGGAATAGCCATCAGCCCACGCAGGGTTAAGCGTGGCAGCGCGGCCACGTCTGCGGCCAGCGCATCCAGCTCGCTCAGCGCAATGCCAGACTTGCTGTTTTCGTCGCTGATGTTGATTTGTATCAGCACGTTAAGCGCTGGCATCTCTGCCGGGCGTTGTTCGTTCAGGCGTGTGGCAATGCGCAGACGGTCAATCGTATGGCACCAGTCGAAGTGCTCAGCCACCAGACGGCTTTTGTTCGACTGCAGTGGACCAATAAAGTGCCACTGAAGATCCGTATTCCCCTTTTCCCGGAAGTCGCGAATTTTATCCACGCCTTCCTGCACGTAGTTCTCACCAAATGCGCGCTGGCCTGCATCAATCGCTTCTGCGATGGCGCTCGCAGGCTTGGTTTTGCTGACTGCAAGGAGCGTAATTTCTTCTGAAGCACGGCCGCAACGCGTTGCGGCAGCTGAGATTTTGTCCCGGACCTGTGCCAGGTTATGCGCAATGTCGTTCATTTTCCGAGGAGTAGTCTATGGATGTGGAAGAAATGGTGGCCCTTAGTGTAAAGCATAACGTCTCCGATCTACACCTGTGCAGTGATTCGCCACCCCGCTGGCGCCGGTCAGGACGCCTTGAACCCGCGCCGTTTCCGCCGCCTGATGTCGGGACGTTATTAAAAGCGTGGCTCAATGATGAGCAGCAGGGAAGCTGGTGGGCTCACGGTCAGGTCGATTTTGCCGTGACGGTGGCAGAAGGCCAGCGTCTGCGTGGGAGTGCGTTTAAGCAGATTAACGGGGTGTCCATCGCCCTGCGGTTGCTGCCACGCACCTGTTCGCCACTCTCTTCGCTGGGCGTGCCGCGTGCCATTCCGGAACTGTTATCCAGTGACAATGGGTTGATTCTGGTGACGGGGGCGACCGGCAGCGGCAAATCCACCACTCTGGCGGCGATGGTCGATTTCCTCAACCACCATACTGACGGGCATATCCTCACGCTTGAAGATCCGGTGGAGTATCTGTACCGGAGCGAACGCTGCCTGATTCAGCAGCGGGAGATAGGTCAGCACTGCCCGTCTTTTGTCGAGGCGCTGCGCGGAGCGTTACGCGAGGATCCAGATGTGATTTTGCTGGGGGAGCTGCGTGATGCAGAGACGATCCGTCTCGCGTTGACGGCGGCGGAGACCGGGCATCTGGTGCTGGCGACACTGCATACGCGGGGTGCCTCGCAGGCCATTGAGAGGCTGGTGGACACCTTCCCGGCGCAGGAGAAAGACCCGGTACGTAACCAGCTGGCCGGTAGCCTGCGTGCGGTGCTGGCACAGAGGCTGCTTCCCGACCTGCAGGGTGGGCGTGTCGCGCTGTATGAACTGCTGGTGAATACCCCGGCGGCGGCAAATCTGATTCGTGAAGGAAAAACCTGGCAACTGCCCGGTATCATTCAAACAGGCCAGCAGGCGGGAATGCAGAACTTTGATCAGAGCGTGGCGGAGAGACGGGCGCAGGGGCGGCTATAGGCCCCTGAGATTAATAGCCCTGTTCGAAATAGCTTTCGAGGATGATGACGGCAGAGGCGGAGTCTACGCTACCTTTGTTGAGCGCCCGGAAGCCGCCGTGCTCAAACAGGCCAGCACGCGCTTCGACGGTGCTAAGACGCTCGTCGTGAAGCTTCACGGAGACGCCAAAGCGGCCATGGATTTTATTGGCGAACTTACGCGCGCGGGCGGTAAGGGGTTGTTCGGTGCCGTCCATATTCAGCGGCAGCCCAACGATAACATCATCCGGTTGCCACTCTTTCAGCAGTCGTTCGATAAGATTCCAGTCGGGCGTGCCGTCGTTGGCCTTCAGGGCCGTGAGCGGACGCGCGGTACCGGTGATGCGCTGACCCACAGCGACGCCAATGCTTTTGGTACCAAAATCAAAGGCCAAAAGTGTTCCGCTCATCAGGCGTGCCCCGCGACACCAGGCATGGTCAGAATATCAATGCCAATCAGTTTTGCCGCATCGCGCCAGCGATCGGCTATCGGGGTTTTAAACAGAATATTCATGTCCGCCGGTGCGGTAAGCCAGGCGTTATCGAGGATTTCCTGCTCAAGCTGGCCTTTCTCCCACGACGAGTAACCCAGCGCCACCAGCACTTCGGAAGGCTGTTCTGCGGTACCCAGCGTTTCGAGAACGTCGCGCGAGGTGGTGATCACGGTGTTATCGGAGATGCGGATACTGGAAGAGAATACCGGCGGGGTATGCAGGATAAAGCCGCGATCTTCTGCAAGTGGTCCACCCAGCATCACCGGTTTATCAAGCCGGATCTCCGGCAGTCGCGCTTCAGCCGGGATTTTCAGCTTGTCCAGAATCCCTTCAACCTGCAGGTTTTCCAGTGGCTTATTGATGATAATGCCCATCGCGCCGTCTTCATTGTATTCACAAATATAAACCACGGCGCGGCGAAAAATCGGATCCTGGAGAGCAGGCATGGCAATAAGAAAGTGATGCTGTAAATTCATTGTCAGAGGTACTGTTTCCTGGTTTAAAAAGCGACAGCGCCCAGTATGGGGATAAAGCCGGGCGCTGTCACAGATTATTTCTGTAAACGTTTTTCGATAGCGTCCATCAGCATTCCGGTGATCGAGATCGGGAACTCCGCTTCGATTTCGCGAATGCAGGTTGGGCTGGTGACGTTCACTTCCGTCAGGCGATCGCCAATGATGTCCAGGCCAACAAAGATCAGGCCTTTGGCTTTAAGCGTTGGGCCAACGCGGCGGGCAATTTCCCAGTCGCTTTCGGTCAACGGGCGCGGCTCACCGCGTCCACCGGCCGCCAGGTTACCGCGCGTTTCGCCACCCTGTGGGATACGTGCCAGGCAGTAAGGTACGGGTTCGCCATCCACGACCAGAACGCGTTTGTCGCCATCTTTAATGGCGGGCAGATAGTTCTGGGCCATGCAGTAGCGGGTACCCAGTTCGGTCAGGGTTTCGGCAATCACGCCAATGTTCGGGTCGCCTTCCTTCACGCGGAAAATAGACGCGCCGCCCATGCCGTCCAGCGGCTTCATGATGATATCGCCGTGTTTTTGCCAGAACTCCTTCAACTGAGCTTTGCTGCGGGTCACCAGCGTTTCAGGCGTCAGGTCTGAGAACCAGGCGGTATAAAGCTTCTCGTTGCAGTCGCGCAGGCTCTGCGGCTTATTGACGATCAGCGTCCCTTTCTCTTCGGCACGCTCAAGGATATAGGTGGAGTAGATGTATTCGGTGTCGAACGGCGGATCTTTACGCATCAGAATAACGTTGAGATCGGCGAGGGCAATATCCTGCTCGGTGCCAAACTCGTACCATTTGTCGTAGTTCTGCTCGACGTTAACGATGCGGGTACGCGCGCGGGCTTCACCGTTGATCAGGTAAAGATCGTTCATCTCCATATAGTGGAGCTCATAGCCGCGACGCTGCGCTTCCAGCAACATAGCGAAGCTGGAATCTTTCTTGATGTTAATGTTTGCGATGGGGTCCATCACGATGCCGAGCTTAATCATGTTCTTCTCCGTTTATACTTCAACCCAGATCGCCAAACCGTACCTGTAGCGCGGTAATGGCCGTGAGTGCCGTTGTCTCAGTGCGCAGAACGCGAGGTCCCAACAGAATATCAGTAAACTGGTAACGCGCCGTCATCGCAATTTCGTCCGCCGACAGGCCGCCTTCGGGGCCAATCAGCAGGCGTACACGTTCAACGGGCAGCGGCAGCGTATTAATGCTGGCGCTGGCGCGCGGATGAAGATTGAGCTTCAGTCCGCTCTCCTCTTCGGCACACCAGTCCTCCAGGTCCATTGCCGGGCGGATCTCCGGTATGCGGTTGCGGCCGCTCTGTTCACACGCCGCAATGGCAATTTTCTGCCACTGCTGGATCTTTTTGTTCAGACGTTCCGCATCCAGTTTAACGCCACAGCGCTCGGAAAAAAGTGGCGTAATGAGGCTTACACCCAGCTCAATGGATTTTTGAATGGTGAATTCCATCTTTTCCCCGCGGGACATCACCTGGCCCAGGTGGATGTGCAGCGGCGATTCACGGTCGTCCACTTCACCGCGCAACACATTCACATGCACGCTTTTTTTATCCGCCCGGGTGATTTCCGCCTCGAAAATCTGATTAGAGCCGTCGAAAAGCTGTATTGCCTGCCCAGCCCCCATGCGCAGCACGCGGCCAACGTGGTTGGCGGCGTCGTCAGACAGGGCGATTTCGCGACCTGCGGTAATCAGTTCAGGGTGGTAAATGCGAGGAATGCGCATAGTCAGAAATTCCATATGTCATGCGAGATAAGCGAATTGCCGTAGTGTAGGTTAGCTCTTTTGCGCCTGGCAAGCCCGCTGGACGTACGGGTTATGATTCCCCTGGACTCTGGCGATGCGTTCGTCGCGCTGACATTCCCACTCCGTCACCGGATATTGCTTATCCCACGCATTGAACAACTGCGTCTGCTGACGGGAGAGGTTGAGGTCGTAGCGGTCACGCATGTAGAAGTAGGTGCGGGCGATGCTGCCGCGCGCGCGGGCAGGCGGCTCGGCGACTTTTTCTTTAAAATCCACCTTCATGCCGCACTGGCCATATTGGCCTTCGCCACCGTTCCACTGGCTGTACATAAAGTTGCCGCGGTCACCGTTCACTTCACCCACGGCGGGCTGCAGGTTATGCATATCGCTTTCCATCTGGCGGTAGACAGGATCTTTAGAACAGTTTTTACGACCGCCATCCTGCCAGCACTGGCGCTGGTGGCCAAACTGCCATGCCGGAACGACATGTTCCCATTCGATGCGGCTGGCGCGGTTTTCGTTTTTACGCACCTTATAGCCGCAGGACTCCAGGTCCACGACCCCTTTTTTACCCTGCCAGTTAATTTTACAGCCGCAGTAGAAATCGCCCGGCACATCGGCGTTCACCTTCACGCCTGCTGCCTTGGCCTGGGAAAAACTGTTGATACCATCGGCCAGAGCATGGCCTGAGAACGCTGTCGTCAGAAAGGCGACCGCGAGAGAAAAATTACGGGACATCTTACACTCCGTGTCAAAACGAGCCCGCAACGTAACGAATGTTTTTCCTGTATGCAATCAGTCAGATCAGGAAAGTTCCTGAATGTTCAAATGATTACTCCGCAATCAGCGGTTCGCCGCATTTGACGCAGCGGTAGGTCGCCTCGCCGCGGACCACGCGATTATGGCGGCGGACGGTAAGCTGATGCTGCTGACACTGGCAGCGGTAGGGGAACGTATTGCGACGTACAGATTCCAGCTCGAACTGATGAGTTCTGCGCGCCGGAACGCCCAGTACTGCCTCCATCATCCACTTCCACTCTTTTCCGTGCGGCGCGACGCGACCAAAATGTTTCCACACCAGGAGGTGAGCCAGCTCATGCGGCACCACTTCCTCAATAAACGCCTGCTGGTTTTCCATCATCAACACCGGGTTCAGGCGGATCTCATACGATTCCAGCCAGGCAGTACCCGCCGCGGTGCCACGCTGCTGATAGACGAGCTTCGGTTCAGGGTAATTCCGACCGAGCTTCAGGTTCGCCTGGGCGAGTTTTTCCCGCAGGCTGCGCATAACGGCTTGCTGAAGGGCGATGGGGAGACGGGGAGCTTTCATAGGGGCAGAGCATAAAGCGCGAAGCGGGGAGGCGCAAGAGGCGCCTCCCGCAAGAGGATTAGTCGTGTGCGCCGATTTCGCGCAGTGGACGACCTTTCATCAGGTTACGTTCAATATGTTCCAGTGAAACATGTTTGGTTTCTGGAACCAGCCAGATGGTCAACACAATAAAGAAGATGTTCAGACCGGCGTAGACCCAGAAGGTGTTGGCATTGCCCAGGGTATTGAGCATGGTCAGGAACGTCGCGCCGACGATCATGTTGGCAATCCAGTTGGTTGCAGTTGAGCAGGTGATACCAAAATCACGCCCTTTCAGCGGCTGGATCTCAGAACACAGTACCCAAATCAGCGGACCGGCGCTCATCGCGAACCCGACGATAAACATCAGCAGCATGCCTACCGCAAAATACTGTGCGGTTGGGGAGTGGATGCCGACGTGCATCATGGTGCCCAGCACGCCCATACCGATCGCCATGACCAGGAAGCCCAGCGTCAGGGTAGGTTTACGTCCCCAGCGGTCCACCAGGCCGATCGCGATAAAGGTCGCCAGCACGTTGGTCAGGCCGACGATGACGGTGCCCCACATCTGCTCGGTGGTGTTGGTATAACCCGCCAGCTCAAAGATTTTTGGCGCGTAATACATGATGACGTTCATCCCGGTGAACTGTTGCATCACCTGCAGCAGCACGCCGAGGAATACTGCGCGACGGAAGTTGCTGTTCTCTTTAAACAGCGCCCAGCCAGATTGCTTCACCTTCAGGCTTTCGCGGATCTCTTCCAGCTCGTTTTTCGCCTCCGCACTGGTGTCGCGCAGGCGCAGCAGCACCCGTTCGGCATCGTGGAAGCGGCGCTTTGCGGCAAACCAGCGTGGGCTGTCCGGCAGGAAGAAGACGCCAATCAGCAGCAAAATGGCCGGGATGATGATCACGCCAAGCATCCAGCGCCATGCCCCGCTGTAGCTGAACGCGGTATCGGAAAGATAAGCCCCGAGAATACCGATGGTAATCATCAGCTGGTACATCGAAATCATACTGCCGCGAATTTTCTCTGGCGCAATTTCAGAGAGATAGAGCGGGGCGGTGTAGGACGCGACGCCGACGGCCAGCCCCAGCAGTACGCGGGAAAGAATAAGCACTTCAACGTTAGGGGCGGCAGCAGAGAAGAGTGAACCGGCGACGAAGAGAATGGCACCAATCATTAGGCTCTTTTTACGTCCGAGCTTGAAGGAGAGCCAGCCGCTGCCGACAGCACCAACCGCTGCGCCAAACATCATCGAGCTGACCACCCATTCCTGGGTATGCGCGTTAATCTGGAATTCGTCTGCGATGAAGGGAAGGGCGCCAGCAATCACGCCGATATCTAGGCCAAAAAGTAAACCTGCCAGGGCGGCGAGGAAGCAGACGAAGAATGTCATCGCCTTGTTGGACGTACGCCCCTGTTTTTTATTGTCAGGCATTATGCCCTCCAGTTGGGTTATCAGTTTTATTGATGTTAAGGGTAGGTGAGTGACCCGTAAAAATATGTGAGATTAATCACATTGGTGTAATCGGTTACACTGGTGTGTAACCGTAAAAATTATTAAAGCTTTGAAAATATAGAGGTAAATGAGGTGATATGCATCGCGAAAGAATACATTTCAGACTTAACTGAAAGGAAATGTAACAGCACAAGAAATGCCATCACGCAAAGAGATTATTCCGAAAGCGAGGTACATGGACTGGCGTGTAAGCGGTTCCAAACATTGCCGGGTGGCGGCTGCGCCTTACCCGGCCTACAAAAGCTCCATACCCCGTAGGTCGGGTAAGGCGCAGCCGCCACCCGACACAAAAAAAGCCAGCACAAAGGCTGGCTTTTTTAACGCTCTTGTCAGTCGATTATTTCAGACCGGCAGCTTCACGCAGCAGGGCGGCTTTGTCGGTTTTTTCCCATGGGAAATGTTCACGACCAAAGTGACCGTATGCCGCGGTTTCTTTGTAGATTGGGTGCAGCAGATCCAGCATCTGAATCAGTCCGTATGGACGCAGGTCGAAGAACTCGCGTACCAGCAGGGTCAGCTGTTCTGAAGGCACTTTCTCGGTACCGAAGGTTTCAACCATGATGGAGGTTGGCTCAGCCACGCCGATGGCGTAAGAAACCTGAATCTCACAGCGGTCAGCCAGGCCGGCAGCAACGATGTTTTTCGCAACATAACGTGCCGCGTATGCCGCAGAGCGGTCAACTTTAGACGGATCTTTACCAGAGAACGCACCGCCGCCGTGACGTGCCATGCCGCCGTAGGTATCAACGATGATTTTACGTCCGGTCAGACCGCAGTCACCCATTGGGCCGCCGATAACAAAGCGTCCGGTTGGGTTGATGAAGAATTTGGTCGCAGAGCTCAGCCATTCGGTCGGCAGAACCGGCTTGATGATCTCTTCCATCACTGCTTCTTGCAGGGATTTCTGGTCAATCTCTTCGGAATGCTGGGTAGACAGTACCACCGCATCGATGCCAACGATTTTGCCGTCATCGTACTGGAAGGTGACCTGGCTTTTTGCATCCGGGCGCAGCCACGGCAGGGTGCCGTTTTTGCGTACTTCAGCCTGACGCTGTACCAGACGGTGCGCGTAGGTGACCGGGGCTGGCATCAGCACGTCGGTTTCGTTGGTCGCGTAGCCAAACATCAGGCCCTGGTCGCCCGCGCCCTGTTCCAGTGGATCGGCACGGTCAACGCCCTGGTTGATGTCTGGAGACTGTTTGCCAATGGCGCTCAGCACCGCGCAAGAATTGGCATCAAAGCCCATATCAGAATGCACATAACCGATTTCACGCACCGTGTTACGGGTGATCTCTTCGATATCAACCCATGCGCTGGTGGTGATCTCACCGCCAACCAGAACCATGCCAGTTTTGACGTAGGTTTCGCACGCGACGCGCGCTTTAGGATCCTGCGCCAGGATCGCATCCAGCACCGCATCGGAGATTTGGTCAGCAATTTTATCAGGATGTCCTTCTGATACGGACTCGGACGTAAACAGGTGTTTTGCCATGTTTTATTTCACCTAAGAGGATTTTGGTTAGCTCAAGCTGCTGTGTGGAATAGCCAAAGGAGATAATTCTACCAAGGCCTGCAGGTTTTTGACACTGGCAGTATGAGTGTTAATCAGTATAGATGGATTAACATCTGGATGGCTATTTTAGGTCACTTCTTCGCCCGATTTCCAGTTTTTTTTGATTCATCTCTCACGGCGTTGAAATGTCTGCTGGAAATTTTTCCTGACGGCGCTGGCAACCCACGCATTTTTGTTTTGCTTTTTAGCCCCCTTCTCGGTATAAAACGCGGCGCGCGGCTCATACAAAATAAGCGCTCGATGAACTCATCGAGTCGCCACTTCCAGCCGGGTTAAGCAGTGAACTTTTAGCTTTGGCTTGGGGTCCGTTTCAGCAGAGGCGGCCGTGGAGGTGATACGAGATAATGAACCATCGTTTTCCGCTAATTCAGCGCAGCCGTTCTGGCGCGCATTTGATTCCCGCAACCCGCATTTCTAGTCTGCAAACCTGCCGATGTTATACCCATCTCGGCGCTTCTCAGGATTCCAGGGCCGGTCAGGCTGTGTGAAAACTGAACAAGGGCGCTCTTGTTAATACAAGAGTTTTCTCGTGGTTTCGCCGAACCTTGTCATACAGAGTTCGGATACGTGTTTTACAATGATATGAATAAGAAACCGGTCGCACGGTCTGGATTTCAGCATACTCTGCTGGGAAACGGAGCCGTTTATGGGTTGTTATCGCCGTATAACGCTGCGATAGTAGTCAACTGTTTTACACTTAATACAAAGAGTTGAGGTTCGCTATGTCTGACGACATGTCTTCTTTTTCGCCTTCGTCAGCGGGCGAACAGGGTGTACTACGTTCTATGCAGGAGGTTGCGATGAGCTCCCAGGAAGCCAGCAAGATGCTGCGCACATACAATATTGCCTGGTGGGGCAATAACTACTACGACGTCAACGAACTGGGCCACATCAGCGTTTGCCCGGATCCGGACGTCCCTGAAGCGCGCGTGGACCTCGCCAAACTGGTGAAAGCCCGTGAAGCTCAGGGCCAGCGTTTGCCTGCACTGTTCTGCTTCCCACAGATCCTGCAACATCGCCTGCGTTCTATTAACGCCGCCTTCAAGCGCGCGCGTGAATCCTACGGCTATAAAGGCGACTACTTCCTGGTTTACCCGATTAAGGTGAACCAGCACCGCCGCGTGATTGAGTCCCTTATCCACTCCGGCGAGCCGCTGGGCCTCGAAGCCGGCTCCAAAGCGGAGCTGATGGCGGTTCTGGCGCATGCGGGCATGACCCGTTCGGTCATTGTCTGTAACGGCTACAAAGACCGTGAGTACATTCGTCTGGCGCTGATTGGCGAGAAGATGGGCCACAAGGTCTATCTGGTTATCGAGAAGATGACTGAAATCGCGATCGTGCTGGAAGAGGCTGAACGTCTTAACGTGGTGCCACGCCTCGGCGTGCGTGCGCGTCTGGCGTCTCAGGGTTCCGGTAAATGGCAGTCCTCCGGCGGTGAAAAATCCAAATTCGGCCTCGCGGCGAACCAGGTACTGCAACTGGTGGAGATTCTGCGCGAGCGCGGTCGTCTGGACAGCATTCAGCTCCTGCACTTCCACCTCGGTTCGCAGATGGCCAATATTCGCGATATCGCCACCGGCGTGCGTGAATCAGCCCGTTTTTACGTTGAGCTGCACAAGCTTGGCGTGAATATTCAGTGCTTCGACGTGGGCGGTGGCCTGGGCGTGGACTACGAAGGGACCCGCTCGCAGTCTGACTGCTCGGTGAACTATGGTCTGAATGAATACGCCAATAACATCATCTGGGCGATCGGTGATGCCTGTGAAGAGCACGGCCTGCCGCACCCGACGGTGATCACCGAATCCGGTCGCGCGGTGACCGCGCACCATACGGTGCTGGTCTCTAATATCATCGGCGTTGAGCGTAGCGAAATTTCCGAAGCGACGCCGCCGCAGGATGATGCACCGCGTTCCCTGCAAAGCATGTGGGAAACCTGGCAGGAGATGCACGAGCCGGGCACGCGTCGCTCCCTGCGCGAATGGCTGCACGACAGCCAGATGGATCTGCACGATATTCACGTCGGCTACTCGTCAGGCACCTTCAGCCTGCAGGAGCGTGCGTGGGCGGAGCAGCTTTATCTGAACATGTGCCATGAAGTGCAGAAGCAGCTCGACCCGAGCAACCGCGCGCACCGTCCGATTATCGACGAGCTGCAGGAACGTATGGCGGATAAGATTTACGTCAACTTCTCGCTGTTCCAGTCGATGCCGGATGCATGGGGTATCGACCAGCTGTTCCCGGTTCTGCCGCTGGAAGGGCTGAACCACGCCCCGGAACGTCGCGCGGTGCTGCTGGACATCACCTGTGACTCCGACGGTGCTATCGACCATTACGTTGACGGCGACGGTATCGCCACCACCATGCCAATGCCGGAGTACGACCCGGAGAACCCGCCGATGCTGGGCTTCTTTATGGTCGGGGCGTACCAGGAGATCCTCGGCAACATGCACAACCTGTTCGGTGATACCGAAGCGGTTGACGTGTTTGTCTTCCCTGACGGCAGCGTGGAAGTTGAGCTGTCTGACGAGGGGGATACCGTGGCAGACATGCTGGAATACGTTCAGCTCGATCCGAAAACGCTGCTGACCCAGTTCCGCGACCAGGTGAAAAACACCGGTCTCGACGATGCATTGCAGCAGCAGTTCCTGGAAGAGTTTGAGGCGGGGCTGTACGGGTATACTTATCTCGAAGACGAGTAATTATTCCGCCAGCTGAATATGAAAAGGGTCTGACCGTGGTCAGACCCTTTTTTATGGCTACATGAAAACCCCGCCGGTGAACGACGGGGAGAGGGCGGTTAACTCAGCTGTTCGTCCTGGAACGTAATGGTCACCTTCGCATAGATATTAATTGGCGTTTCCGCCATTAGCGGCAGCCACTGCTTCGGCTGGGCTGTTGCGCTCATATCGCCGTTCCACTGCTTGTGCTCAGGCGTTTTCGGCATGTCCATGCCGGTCTGGCCGGTGGAGGAACCCGGCGAGAGCTTCACGTCAGTGCCTTTCGGATTGCTCGACGGCGCCACGCCGTTGGTCATATCGCCGTTCCACTGCTTGTGCTCAGGCGTTTTCGGCATGTCCATGCCGGTCTGACCGGTGGACGAACCCGGCGAGAGCTTGACGTCAGTGCCTTTCGGATTGCTCGACGGCGCCACGCCGTTGGTCATATCGCCGTTCCACTGCTTGTGCTCAGGCGTTTTCGGCATGTCCATGCCGGTCTGACCGGTGGACGAACCCGGCGAGAGCTTGACGTCAGTGCCTTTCGGGTTGCTCGACGGCGCCACGCCGTTGGTCATGTCGCCGTTCCACTGCTTGTGCTCAGGCGTTTTCGGCATGTCCATGCCGGTCTGACCGGTGGAGGAACCTGGCGAGAGCTTCACGTCGGTGCCTTTCGGGTTGCTCGACGGCGCCACGCCGTTGGTCATGTCGCCGTTCCACTGCTTGTGCTCAGGCGTTTTCGGCATGTCCATGCCGGTCTGACCGGTGGAAGAACCTGGCGAGAGCTTCACGTCGGTACCTTTCGGGTTGCTCGACGGCGCCACGCCGTTGGTCATGTCGCCGTTCCACTGCTTGTGCTCAGGCGTTTTCGGCATATCTTTGCCGGTTTTACCGGTTGCAGAACCCGGAGAAAGCGTTGGGTAATTCGTATTTGGAACGTCCCATTTTTTCTTCGGCGTTGTGCTGTCAGCCGGTTTCGGCGCAGGCTTCAGATCGTCCGCTTTCGACGGCGTAACGGCAGGCACCGCTTCGCTGTGCGCGGTTTCAGACGGGGTGGTATCCGTCTTCGTCGTGCTGTCAGCCGGTTTCGGTGCAGGCTTCAGGTCATCCGCTTTCGACGGCGTAACGGCAGGCACCGCTTCGCTGTGCGCGGTTTCAGACGGGGTGGTATCCGTCTTCGTCGTGCTGTCAGCCGGTTTCGGTGCAGGCTTCAGGTCATCCGCTTTCGACGGCGTAACGGCAGGCACCGCTTCGCTGTGCGCGGTTTCAGACGGGGTGGTATCCGTCTTCGTCGTGCTGTCAGCCGGTTTCGGCGCAGGCTTCAGATCGTCCGCTTTCGACGGCTTAACGGCAGGCACCGCTTCGCTGTGCGCGGTTCCAGACGGGGTGGTATCCGTCTTCGTCGTGCTGTCAGCCGGTTTTGGCGCAGGCTTAAGATTGTCCGCTTTCGACGGCGTAACGGCAGGCACCGCTTCGCTGTGCGCAGGTTTCGCTGGCATATCCTCTTTCTTCTTCGTGCCATCGCCTGAATGCTTCGACGAGCCGCCGCCATTGCGGTGGTCGCTCGGCGTATCGACGTCGTAACTGCCTTTTTTCTTCTTACCGATGCCAGGATCCGCAAGCGTATAGGAGATATTGTTGCCCGCTTCTTTTTCGTCACGGGTGACAACGGACATCTCATCCTTGTTGGTGTTGATCTCGCCAGTCGTACCTTTGCTGGTGGTGTCACCCACGGAAATGGTGGATTTCTGCGTTTCGTTACGGTGGATCTCATCGACCGTATCCACGTAGATGTTAGCCGATGGAATGCCGCCTTTTTTACCCGGCAAACCACCGATACCTACGCCGCCACCGCCGTACAGGCCGTCCTGCTCAACGGTATCTTGCAGGTCTTTGGCGTTGATATTGCCTGCAACGTTGACGTTACCGGTGCCATTATCAGAGACGATATTGGCCCCCGCCATGTTGAGGTCGCCGCCGGTTTTCACCTGCACGTCCCCCGTGGTGTGAATGCCGGACTGCTTCGCGGTGGTTGCCGAGTCATAAGCCTCTGAGCCGCCGCCGCCGTTAACGGCCCCGGTAGGCATCACGCCTTTCGTCGACACGGCTACACCGACGGATGCACCCCAGTTGGCACGCTCGTTGTCCGTGTGAACCGTATCCTGAAGGGAGTTCACGGTCATATCCCCTGCAACATCCACGTCCGCGGTATTGGCATCAATGTTGGCACCGCTCATGGTCATGTCGCCGCCGGACTTAATTTTGACGTCGCCTGCCGTAATGGTGCTGTTGGTGTAGCTGGTGCTGTTGCCTGTTCCTGTCTCTTTGCTGCCGCTGTAGTCGACGGACGCGCCGCCGCTCACGCCGGAGAGATCCACGCCCACGCCAGCCGAGATGCCCGCCGAGTGCTCCTCGGTGGTGTTGCTGTAGCTGGATGTGGATTTCGCCGCATTCATGTTCACATCACCGCCTGCGTTAATTTCAACGTTCTGGCCGCTAATGTCTGTTCCGTTCAACGTGGTGTCTTTTTTGGTGTTGATCGAAACGTTATTGGCGCTGATGTGGTTAATGTTTTCCGCCGTGGAGGTGGAGGTTGAGTGCGATTTAGACGAACTGCCGCCAATGGTAACGGAACCGCCAGCCAGATCGTTAAGCAGCAGGTTAGAGGCCTCGCCCAGCACTTCCGCAGCCGTTGTTCCGGCGTTGGCAGTCTGGCCTTCGGTGCCTTTTTCAATCAGGTTACCGGCTTTATCAAAGGTATCTACAAGGGTGCTGTGGGCTTCACCCGTGATACCAAACGACGTCGCTTTATGGGATGAGGTGTTTTTCATCTCATCTTCATATTTCGTGGTCGCGACGTCCTCGGCGTTGATGGTCAGGGCGTCGCCCGCGCTGAGATCCGCCCCGCCGATGTCAGCGGTCTTACCGGCTTCAATCGTCCCGGACTGGCCAAAGTTGATTGCGGCATTGGTGTTCTTTTTGCTGTCGGTGACGGACGAGTCACTGGAGGTGCTCATGCCAAACGTGAAGCCAGCCGTATCATTGACCGGCGCACGGCCAGGCTTCTTGCCGATTGCAGAGGTGTCGGATTCTGATCCTGCGCTGACATAGTCGCCGGAGGTCGTTTCGGTGCTGCCGCCGTCCATGGTGCCGTAGCTGGTGTTAACCGACTGGCCGCCGCCGCTGACGCCCGCGCTGATGACAAACTCGCGTGACGAGCTGTGCTGTTCTTCGTGAGCAACGTCCTGGGACGTTTTGATCGTCACGTCATTTTCAGCGGTGATGCTGCCGGTCTGGGCGTTGTAGGTCCCCCCTTCCATCACCACGTCGTTTTTGGCCTCGATACTCATGTTGCCGCCAGCGGAAACATTCGCACCAATGGCTTTGCCCGTGGTGGTTGAGGTATCAGACATCGTGTAGTTGAGCGCGCTTCTGACGTCGTTATCAATGATACGCGTGGCGTCAATTTCATGCAGGTCATTGAAGGTGACGTCGCCGTCGGTGGCCTTCATGCTTACATCCTGACCCGCCGTAATATCCGACGCGTTGGAGGTGATAGATTTAGCCTCCATGTTAATGCTGCCGCCTGCGGTAACGCCGTCCTCAAAGGCGTGGATCACCTGCTTGCCGCTCTCATCGCGCCCTACGCTGGCCGTCATGGTGATGTCACCCTGAGCTGCGGACATGTTCACGTCGCCCTCAGCGTTAATCGCCGCGCCGTTGTTATTGATATTGCCGCTGGTGCTGGACATATTGATGTCGCCGCCCGCAGAGATACCCGCGCTCATGCCGTTGCTAACGTTGTTGATATCCCCATCAGAGACCAGCGTCATGTCGCCTTTGGAGGAGATTGTACCGTTGGCGTTATTGATGCTGTTCGCGTCGACGTTCATATCGCCACCGGCATGAACGGTCGCGGTGCCGCCGTTAACGTCTCCGCTCTCCATCTGACGAAGCGTTTCAGGGCACAGGTACACGACCGGGACCATCACGTCCACGCCGTTCACCGTCTGATTGACGAACCAGACGATATCGGCGTCCAGTCCGTTGCGCTGCTCCTCGGTCAGGGATTGACCGACAACCAGCCCCAGCTCGCTGTCCTGTGCGGCCACGCCTGCATTGTCCATCAGGGCCTGCACCAGCGCGTCGCCTTCCAGACCATCACGGATCGAAAAGAAACTGCCCACCGAGCTGTTGATCTCACGGCGGATCAATTCTGAGGTGAAGTAGTTATCACCAATAACGTTAACCGGCTTCTGCGGGTCATAGCCCACCTGATCGAAGAAGTAATCCGATCCTGTGTAAGCGCTCTGATCGATCATAGACGGACGCGTTTCAAAGATCGGAACGATATTGTTGGCTGGCCCCGGATACGCCGTGCCATTTTTTTCCGCTTCGGCGGTTTTCTTAAAGTCGGTTGAGACTTCAAACATGCCCGGAATGGAGACCATATCCTTGATGGTTGGCATCGGGCTAATGCCCATCGCCAGCTCGTCAATTTTCTTGGTATTTACCTGGACATCGTAACCGGCAATGACCGTATCCACGGTGTATTCACCCACGTCGATATCGCTTACGTCGCTGTGGCTGTTAATCACCCCAGCGTCCGCAATACCGTTATCCAGCGTGCCGCCGTTATGCGTAAAGTTACCGCCCGCGGTGATCTCGCCTTTTTCAGAAGGAACGAAGTAGGTTTTATTGTTTTTTAATGCCTCATTATTGGAGGCTGTTACGCTCGCCCAGATACCGCACATTGTACCGTAGTCGGTGGTTTGCCAGGTTTCACCGAAGATGTCGGACATCATTTTGTTGAAAAGCGTGGACTCGTTGCCGGTCATCACGACGGCGTTGTACCAGAGCGCTTTTTCAGGGTCATCACTGCCTGTCTTACCGGCCGCTGCGCCATTGCCAAACTCGAAGTCGAGGAACTGGTAAAGGGTATCAAAGTTCCACGTTGACGTATGATAGGCACCTAAATGCCACTGATAGGTGAGCCCGCCCTGCATCTCTAACGGCAGCTGCAGATAATCATAAATGGACATTTCACCGTATTCCGGTGAGTTGTAGATATCACCGGTAACCGTAATATCTTTCGCCGCCTGAATCAGACCACCTTTGTTTGTAAGCTGTTTTCTGTCGTAGATATTGCGCTGGTTGATATTAATGTTGCCGCCCGCGCTGATCTCGGCCTGATGATCCAGTCTCAATCCCGAGGTCACAACCGGCATTGAGAAGTTAATCATGGTGTTAGATTTAGTCGCGAGATGCTCAACGGTGCTATATACCGCACTGGCGTTCTGATAACCCGTCATGGAGATTTCGTCGCCGGTATAGCTACTTTCGTTTCTGATGGATTCAGCGTCTAAATTCACGTCCTTCTCAGCGCGAATGATCCCGGCCTGGTTATGGATCTCCTTCGCGATAATCGACATATCGCCCATGCTGAGCACGTTACCCGACACGCCGTTGAAGAAAGTACCGTTACGGGCTTCCAGACTCATATCGCCCATCGCCCACAGCAGGCTACCGGCATTGTTGGTGATATTGCCCGCGGTGACGTTGAGATCGCCTCCGGTCACGATAGAGACGGCGTTGGTGAAATTACCGTCTGCATTCACGGTCAAATCGCCAATCGCTTCCATCTGGGTGCTATTGGTAAAGTCGCCGTGCGTGGCGATCGCCATCGCGCGTCCGGCGTAGATATTCTGGTTATTGGCGTCGAGGGTCAGGCTGTTGTCGACGCTAAGCGTGAGATCGCGTCCGGCCTCAAGAATACCGGCCGTGTTGTTCAGGCTGGCGAGAGTCAGCTGCAGATCCCGGTCGGCGGTGATGGAGGCGTTGGCATCGTTTTGCAGGTTTTTGGTCGCAACAGCAATATTTGTGCCCGCAATGACTGCTTCAGTGGTGTTTTTGATGTTGCCTGTCTGAACATTCAGCGAGGTCGTTTTTGCCCCTGCGAGCACGGCTTCATCGCTGTTGTTAAGGGTGTTCTTCACGTTCAGCGTCAGGTTGTTATCCGTCGAGACAATGGCCGCACCACTCTCGTTGGTCACATTCTCTGAGGTCACGGTCACATCGCCGCCCGCCACCAGGGTCGAATTCGAACCATTTTCACTGCCGCTGTTGAGGAGTGAATTTGCCGCGACGGTTAACGCCCCATCAACGGCCTGAATCACCCCGCCGGAGAGGTTAGTCAGAACGCCAACGGCGTTCAGCACCGTGTTCATGCTGGCCGTGATCACCGCCTGGCTGGAGTTGGTCAGGGAATCCACATCCTCGATCGTCAGGTTCCGCAGGGCCATGAGCACATGGTCGCTCCCGTCGTTCATCAGGCTGCGGATATTGCGGATAATCAGATCGGTGCCCGCCTGCACGACGCCGTTATTGTGCAGCGTGTCGCCGTTCTGCACCGTGATGCTGCCGTCGCTGAGGATCACCGAGGCATTGTTCAGCGTATTCACACCGTCCAGGGTCATGTTGCCCGAGGCGAGGAGCGCCGCGTCAGCGCTGTTGTTCAGCGTACCCACGTTGTTGATGCTGAGGGTATGCTCAGACTGGATCACCGCGCTGTTGCTGTTGTTGAGCGTATCCACATTACTGATTGCTATGCTGCCGCTTCCGACCATCGCGGCGCTGTTAGTGTTGGATACGTTTGTGATGTCCAGCATCGCCAGCGCACCGTCTGCAACCAGCTGAGACGCATCGTTGGTGAGGGTACCGATGTTGGACAGGGTGAGATTGCCGCTGCTGTAGAGGGTGGCATCGCGGGTGTTATTCAGCGTACCGATGTGGTCCAGCAGGATGGATGTTGCCTGAATACCGGAGGCCGTGTTGGTCAGCGTTGTCGTGCCGGACAGATCCATCGCTCCACTCGCGAGCAGAACGGCGTCGCCCGTGTTGGTGAGAGTGGACATGTTGCTCAGGGGGACGTTTTTCCCCTGGAACCGGCTATTGTCGTTGGTCAGTGCAGTCGTCTGCGCGCCGTCCAGCGTAAGGTTTTCTCCCGCCAGGATCTCGCCGCCGTGGGTGTTATTTAATTGCTTACTGACGTTCAGCGCAACATCGCCCGCTGCGCTCAGGGTGCCGCCGTTGTTATTCAGCTTCGCCGCTTTCACCTGCGCTTTTTGTCTGGCGTTCAGCGTACCGCTGTTTTCAAGCGTCGCGTCGGCGTTGGACGCGGTCAGGGTAACGTTTTTCCCCTCGATTTTGCCCTGGTTCTTGATGGATTTACCGCTGGCAGTGAGGGAGACATCTTTTTCGTTGCTGATGATGTTACCGCTGTTGTCGACGTCGCCGCCGACGTTCAGGCTGACGGCTGCCGCATCACCCACGAGGGTGCCGCTGTTGGTCAAATTGCCGGTCGTGGTGACCTGCAGTGCGTCAGTGGTCGCACCGATGTTTCCACGGTTGTTCAGCGCGCTGGCGTTCATCACCAGCCGTTTTTCCGCGAAGATGCGGCCGTTGTTGTCCAGGTTGCCGACGCGGAGCGTCTGGTTATTGGATGCGTACAGCACGCCGTCGTTCTTCAGTGAACCGGACGCAATCGTCAGGTCCCCCGTGGCGCTGACGGAGCCGCTGTTCACAAAGGCCTCTTTCAGGGTGAACTGCAGGGTGCCTTTTTTCGCCAGGACGCTGCCGCCGCCGTTATTCATGCTGCCTGCGGTAATCTGTACGTCACCGCTGTGGCTGATCACCTGGGTATCCGAGATCAGCGAGGCAAACGGCACTTCAACGCCGTTGACCTTCACGACGAAATCGCCGTTTTTCAGCGTCACGACGCCGTTTGCAATGATCTTACCGTTGGCATCCAGCGCCTGCAGTTTGCCGTTCAGGGTATACTGGCCCGCGACGTTAATCTGAATCGCCGGAACGGTGGTGGTGGTGTTGTTGGTTACCAGCGAGGCGGCATTTTGCACCAGCGAGCTGGCATCAATGCGGATTTTGCCGGTTGATGCGATCACGTCGTTATTCAGCGTGATGCCCGCCAGGGCGTTCATGATAATGTCGTTTTTTGCCTGAACGCCGGAAGTGGATTTGTTCAGGGTGATATTCTTGCCGGAGAGCGACATATTTTTCTCGCTCGACAGGCTGGCGAGCGTAATGTCGCCATCCGCGCTGATCTCGAGATCGCTGCTGGCGATAATGCCGCCGGCATGACGGACGCCCGCCCCGGATTCGGTGCTGATCAGCTGGATCTTTCCGCCGTACATGGAGCCAAGCGCGCTACCGTCGATAGCCACGGCCGGACCCCGTCCGTCGCCTTTGTTACGTACGGTGTGGCTACGGGTCGCAAGGTCGTAGTCGTTCTGGCCCGCCAGCACTTTGATGTCTGCTTTACCGGCAATTTCGCCTTCCAGCTGCGCGCTGCGGCTAACGATGTCAAAGTAGCCCAGCCCGTCGGTATTAATGCCCTGACCGGTGACGGATACCGCCCCTTTTTCGACCGCCAGCTTATAGGAACCGTCGTTATTTGCCTGCACTTTACCGGTGCTGAGGGTCAGGCTGTTGGCATTGATGGTGGTTGCGCCGTTCACGCTAATGCCGTTTTCGTTGGCAATGATGATGTCGGCCTTTTTACCGAAAACTTCCATCGTGCCGTTAATGTAGGACGCTTTCGCACCCGTTACTTCGCTGATAATGGCGCTGGCTTCGTGCTGCAGTTGGGCATTTTTTACCGCATAGCCGCCAATTTTCGTTACGCCGTCCTGCATGCTGTTGTTAAAGATCATCCCCTGTTTTTCAACGTTAAATTCGTTGAATTTATTCATGGAGATGCCTTTCGCATTAGGATCGGCAATATTCACCACGGGCGTGCCGTTGGCCGCCTGGCCCATGGTAGGGCCTTTCGACTGACGATTATCAGGCGTGGTTGCCGCATCGACGGGGGCCGAGAAAATGCCGGCCAAAGACAGATATAATGGGCAGAGCCGCTTATGCAAATTGCGCGTGGTTATTTTTCCGCTGCGTGTGTTTTTGTTTTTCATTATTCTTCCCTTTGTTAGAAGTTAATTTCCGTTTTGTAATAAACCACCGTGTTATCGACGGTTTCTTCTTCCATTGAGTCTGGTTTTTTAACGGGCCACCCTGCCATAACGTAGGAAGAGAAATGGCTGCCAGTGGCTTTAACGCCCACTGATGCGCCCATCATGAATTGGCTGTCGCAGACATTGACGCCTTTCGGGCAATTATCTTTTGTGAAGCCAACGTCGTAGCCAATATAGGGCGTCAGCTGGTAAATACCGGCCAGTCCAATATCGAAAGGAAATTGCAGGCTATTGGCAATCCACGCGCCGCTGTCGCTCATCACGTTATCGTCTTTGAAACCACGAACGGTGTATTCATCCCCGATAGTCACTTTGGCATCACTCACCAGCACATCCGGCGTGTACTGAAAACCGCTGTTCAGCTCGTAGGTCATGCCGAGTCGGCCAAACTTAGCGAGCGGGCGCGTCCAGGAGGCAATGCCGTTGTATTTCAGATAATCGACGTCGAAACCCTCAAGGTCTTTATCGCCGTCGCGGGCTGAACCAAACCACGGCACCGCCGCGGTGACGCTCAGATCGCCATAGAACCAGCCACCGCCCATGGCGCCAACGTAGGTCAGGCCCGACGCCAGCGAGGTGTAGGTTTTTGAGCTAACGTCAATGCGCGCGTTTTCGATGCCGTTGTAGTTATCCCGGCGTTCGACTTTCATCCAGGCGCTGGTTTTGCCCGTCGCGCCACGCATCAGCATGCGGCTGATACGCAGGGATGCACGCTCCGACGTGCCATCGGAATCGTAAATGCCGAAGCCGCCGTCGATGCCTTTTTCGTATTCGGATTTGTAATAGCTGGTATCAAACCCCCAATAGCCCAGCGGCACGCTGTAGCTAAATGACCAGGAGTCCTGTTTATCATTATTATTTTTCAGATCGTTCCAGAAGTAATACGCATTAAAAATGTCGTTTAATCCGGCAATATTTTTTGCCGTCAGGCTGCCGTAATATTGCTGCCAGCCTTCTGATTTGCTCCCGGAGTTATTTAACCCCGCCGCCGCGTCAATCGGAAATGAGGGCTGATGAATCAGGTTAAGATCGGAATAGCCATTAATGATTGAGGGTTCAACGCTAATATTATCCCTCTCCGAGACCCGCATCAGGTTCTCAACCATCTGGTCGACATCCTGCATATTGAGGATCTTGTCTTTGGCAAACGGGTAGGCGGTAAAAAGACGCGTGCTATCACGCAGGCCTGGTGTCTGGCCGTTCACCTTAAAATCGTTAATCTTTCCCCACAGCACGCGAAGCTTAAGCGTACCGCTCTTGATGTTGCCGGGGTCGATACTGATAAGAGTGGTGGCATAGCCACGGGAAATATAAAAATCCGTTAACTCTTTCACTAAGGTGAAAATGTCAGATTTACCCAGATCCTTACCCAGATAGCGCTGGACGATCTCCTCGCGCTGCGGCGATCCGTCGAACAGATGATCGTCGAGGATCTCGATCCGGGTTACGTTGAACTTCCACGATGAATTTGCCGGCAGGCCGGTCTCCGCGTCTTCGCCGCGAATTGCGCGCTGCTGTTGCAGCAACGCTTCCGTTCTTTTCGCCTCTTCAATCAGATACTGGTTACTCTGCCGCTCCAGGCGGTCAAGTTCCTGCTTGTTCTGAACTGAGGGCAGTATGGCGGCATGGGCCACCTGTAATAAAGGCAGTAAAAACAGGATGTTTTTGATTTTGAAATGACAACGCATCACTCTCTCCCTGAGCGTTATTTAATGACAACGGTGTATTGAACGGCGCCGACAACTTTGCCGGGGGTGAGGGCCGTCTTACGATCGACCCCGCCGCCAACATAGATATGTGCCTGATAGTTTTTGGTGAGCGTGGAGGCGGTATAGACCTTCTCCTTACCCAGCGTGATCGCGGTTGAGTTCTTCTCAAAAAGGCGAATACTAAAATTGCTTGCATAGCCATCGCCGCTTTCAACGCCGATCACACCGGTCAACGCGCCTAAAGGGGTGTTAATTAAGGAGTTGAAGGTGATGCCAATTTGTTCCGTAGAAGGGCAGCCCACGGTGATGCTGAAGTCTTTTTTAACACCTTGAAAAGTATCGTCGTTTTGAAAATCGGCGATGTTATAGGTGCCTAAATCGACGTTTGTTGCCGAGGGGTAAATGGAGCACGAGGCGGTAACCACCTTAATGGCAACACCAAAGTTGATGGCCATAATCGGCAGTTTTTCGCTTTCATCGGCGGACGGGATCACCAGTGCCTCCGCCACCTTACCCGCTGGAATAAAGTATTCCCCTTCAGGCATCGAGCCGGTCTGGACCATTTCCACCAGAACCGTACTGTTTTTCACTCCACAACCGGTGGAGCACGTGGTCGGCGAACCCGAGTTACCCGGCAACCATGAAGATTCGGTCTGCATGGGCCATCGCATGCGAATGCCTATCCCCGGGATTTCGGTGTTATAGACATGATCAATCTGCGACCGGATATAGCTTCGCGAATAGCTTGAATGCCATGAAGATTGGGTGGACGCGTCGCAGGTGTAGCTGACGTCCGGCACCTGATAGGTTTTGCTCCATAAAACCTTGCCGACTTCACGCTGCTTTATGACGTTAAGCGTGATGTCGTCCATGATATTCAGCGTCGCCAACGGGGACGTGAGGGTGCACAACGCCGCATAGGCGTTGTTGCACGTTAAAGAGATAAACGCCGTGGATAAAAGAATCAGCGCAGCCGTAAAAATCCGTTTCATGGTGTTGCCCCGTTATTGATGCAGGTAATTTCAATAGCCTTAAACGCTTCTTCCTCGGTTGGTCGGTCCTCAGTGCCTTGCTTCACATAACGCGCACCGCACTGCGCGGGCTTTTTATTTTTCTTCCACTGGAGGGTAAAGACGTTTTGGCCTTCCTTAAGCGCCACCATCGCCACGCCGTTTTGACCGACCATGCCGATCGCGTTGTGCGATTCGTCCAGTACCGACGCACCAAATGGGATCACTTCGCCGGAAGGCTGCATAAAGCGCACAAAGCTCTGGCGATTGGCCTGGGTGTCCATTTTGATCAGCACTGCCGCGCCGGAGGTTGGCACGATGGTTCGGCGGGTGTCGTCGACCTCGACGGTATACGCGGTGCCTTTCGGGTCGGCGTACACCTCGTTGTACTTGTAAGGCACCAGATACCCGACAATGCCGTAGCCGTTGTCTTTGATGACGGCCTGGGAATCCGGGTAGATGCGAGAGCCTTCTGCGCCTTTTGCTTCCACGATGCCAATGGTGTCTGCGAGGGTTGGCACAAAGTTGATGCCGCCTTCATGCACCACCACGCCGCCGTTCAGGTTGACCCCTCCCATAAAGGAGTCCCGGGACTGGCTGTAGGTCATCCCGCCCGAGGCGCTCTCGCCCGTGTAGGAGAGGTTCATGCCGAAGTTTGTTTCCGGCGTGTTGGACTGGCTGAAATAGCCGCCAAAGCCAAACTGTGAGCGTTCCCCGGCGGAGCCGTTCAGCGAGGTACGGAAGTTGGCTTCTTCGCTGTTATAGCTAAAGTTGGCCCCCAGGCGAGCCTGCTTCTCGTAGTGGTGGCCAAGCGGCATGCTCACGTTCAGGTAGAGCGTATCTTCGTGGTCGCCATCGTCGTTATTGGTGCGTCCAAGGGAGATCCCCCAGGTCGTGATGCCAAACTGGTTGTTGTAGCCCAGCACGAAGTTCGACTTTTCATTTCGGCCCTGCTCGTTATTCCAGACGTTGCCCACAAACCCGCTGACGTAGAAGCTTCCCCAACCGGCGGGAAGCGTCTGGTTGATGTTGGCTTCCAGGCGCTCGCGATAGCGTTCCGGGAGAAAGTCTTCTTCATCGGCTTCAATCGAGCGCTTCAGGCTGACCGCGTCGCTCAGGGAGTAGAAATTCGCGCTGGAATAGCGATAGCCAATCAGGCTGAAGTTCGTCCCGGTTGTCGGGAGGGGCTTCGCCAGGCTAATGCGCAGGCTCATATTGCAGAAGGTGCCGCAGCCTGCGGTGTCCGGCTGCCCCTCGAAGCGGGTGAAAGAGCGCGTCACGTCTACGCCTAATGCGCCCAGACGGGTGTTAATCGCAAAACCGGTCATCAGCGCCGCATAATCACCTTCGAACGCGCTCTGTCCACCAACGTAGCCGGTAAAGTTATTGAATAAGCCGTACTGAAACGTGCCCTCAACCGCTTTCGGATCCTCTTTCAGCCAGGTATCGCGGATTTCACCCGCAGCCACAGAGTAGCGGGAGTAACCTTCGCGCAGCAGCTGCGGCACGCTGGAGTAGGGGACCACGAAGTAGGACTCTTTGCCGTTTGTCTCTTTAACGGTGACCTCAAGATCGCCGTTATAGCCGGTCGCATAGAGATCGCTGATGGCGAACTCCCCAGGTGGCACCACCTTTTCATACAGGGTGTTGCCAGCCTGCTTGATGGTCACCGTGGCGTTGCTGTTGGCGATGCCGCGCACCACCGGGGCATAGTTGCGTACCGAGTCGGGAAGCATGCGATCGTCCGTGGCGAGACGAACGCCACGCAGGGCGGTAGTGTCAAAAAAATCACCGGTGGTGTTCAGATCGCCCAGCACTATCTGCGATTGCAGCGGCGCAATGGCCCGCTCTGCATAGGCCTGGATATGCTGTACGCCGGTATTTTCCGTGTCGCTGCCGGAGCTCAGACTGTCGTAGGTCGTAAAACGCCATGCCCCCAGTGCGAGGGTGTTGTGCAAATTGCTGTAGAGATAGGTCGCGTTATCCTGAGCGGGGCGATAACGTGAACTGGTGGCGCTGAGGGTATAGGAGGACATCAGCGCCGGCACGCCGTTATCCCATAACTCCGGGCTTACGTAACCCGCAGGCGTGTTAAGCAGCATTGCCTGAGGAATCGTGACATCCAGCTGTTCTTCTACCGCATTATAATTAACCGTCGCGCCTTTAATCAGCTCGGGGAGAATAATGCAGGTATTCTGCTTCCAGTCGGGGGGAAGTTTTGATGTGTCGACGTCAAAGCGGACGACCATTTCGGGCGTCATGCAGGCGTTGAATCCCTGCTCATTATTTGCAGCCACAAAGGTAACGGTCCAGGTATTAACCGGCTTGAGGTTGCTGTAAACCTCAAGCGTATATTTCCCCGGCAGTATTTTTTCAACGCCGTCAAATTGTGTCAGATCGATTCCGCTATCGTAATACTTCATAAACCCACGAGAAAATGTCATCGGCTTACTGGTATCACTGGCATATACTGCGAGTGGCGCAATGGTCACCGAAATGACAAAGCCACTAATCACCCGCAGAATGTTAGTTTTCTTGTAAAACATCGACATATCACCGTCCTGGTCAATATGATTACTAATCAGAAGTTATACGTGCGCTTAATATAGGCACCCAGATCGGTAATATAATTGTATTGGAATGTCCCTTTCCCCTGCACGGCATTAACCTGCGGGAAGTGATATACCAGCGTGCTATATGGCGCGATCATCTCGCCATCAATCATGACATCTTTACCCTGAGCATCTCGGAGCCAGACATTTGTCATGCTTACATGGAAAGGCGAATTATTTGTTCCAACGACGTCATAACCGTTGGCTGCTTTTTTCAATTGCCAGGTTAATTCATCCGCCGCTTTCATCGGATTACCTTTCAGACCAACCGGGCGATAGAAAAATTTAATCAGCGTTCTGAACGCCATCTTTAGCTGATTTTTATCTACGTCGTCCGCCATTTCAGGCGGAATATCCAGGACATTGAGCCACAGAACCGTTTCACGATCTTTTGGATATTTCGCGGCGGCGCCTTCCGTCTGGAATATGCGGAAAACTTTCCCCTTTTGGCCGTTAATTCTGGCCGCCGGTGGGGTGATAAAGAAAGGCAAATCTTCTTTGGCGATGCCGTCACTCTTATCGGTGCTGGAAAGCCACACCTGAACCAGTTCAGGCGCTTTGCTGACGTTATTAATACGAATCGTTTGTTCTTTCTCCCCGGCGTTGAATGCCACGCGGGTCGTCATAATTTGAATCGTTGCACTGGCCGCAAAGGAAAAGGCCAGCGTCATCATGAATACAGAAGATATAACAAGTTTTTTTAACATCTGGCCTAATCCTTTAGGTGATACTCTTAGCGGATAAACCCGCGGGGCGCGCGATTACTGATATTTAATGGAGTACACAACGTCGGTTGAGACTTGACCGGCAGTAGATGCACCACCCGTCGCCACATATTGTGCCCAGTAATCAAAGCGAGCCGTATTACCGGCAACCGTAACGGTTTTAGCGCTATCGTTTGCGGTATTCAGGTTCAGTTTTGCTTTTGAAGAATCCAGTAAACCAACCTGAACTTTCTCAGCTCCGCCTGACGCTTTAGCCACGGTATTTTTCAGGTTACCGGTGGTGGCATCGATATTGGTGCTTTGCGCCAGTTCGAAGAATACGCTGGCAATTTTGCCATTGGTGCAGTTTGCGCCGCTTAACGTAATGTGGAATGGGGTATCGCCCGCACGCTGTCCATCCGTTGCAAGCGCGGTTGTACTAATAGAAGGTAAATGAACGGTAAAGTCTGGGCTTTCAGATTCGCCCTGTGCGTCACCGCCGGTAATAGTACAGGTTGCGTCGCTAATAGTACCTTCAAAAGTAATCGTGCCATCTTCTGCTGCCGCGGCGGTACCGATGGTTGAAAGAACGGCCAGGATTGCCAGCTTAGATAACTTATTCATAAAAATATCCATATCATTTCATTGGGGGGGCTATTGTATAGAGGTCATCTCCTCCACCGCTATCGGCCAGGCCTAAATATATTCCTAGTTTTAAAATGGTATATTTATTAAATTTATGAATTAAGTTTTGCTTCAAACTTTTAAACGCAAATAATGCGAAGAAATGGGGGGGTTAAGATAATATCAATTCTAAAAATGAATTTTATCGGTATGGTGAATAATTAGGGGCCGTAAAAGTCTGGCAACACAATTGATTTATGTTTTGAAAAGTGAGCTTGAATCTTCACGTTCCAGAGGCTAGCATTAGGCAAAAGCAGTAAGGACATCAATCCCTTCCTCGTCGGGTTTAACGACGCGGAGGGGATTTTTTTTCATCTGTATCTAATGCAACGACTTTTAAGAGGTCAGGACATGAGCACTTTAGGTCATCAGTACGACAACTCTCTGGTATCTAACGCGTTTGGTTTTTTACGCCTTCCGATGAACTTCCAGCCCTACGACAGCGATGCTGACTGGGTGATCACCGGTGTGCCGTTCGATATGGCAACCTCGGGTCGTGCCGGTGGACGTCATGGCCCGGCGGCGATCCGTCAGGTTTCCACCAACCTGGCCTGGGAGCATAACCGCTTCCCGTGGAACTTCGACATGCGCGAGCGCCTGAACGTGGTTGACTGCGGTGACCTCGTGTATGCCTTCGGCGACGCGCGTGAGATGAGCGAAAAGCTGCAGGCCCACGCCGAGAAACTGTTGGCTGCCGGTAAGCGTATGCTCTCCTTCGGTGGCGACCACTTTGTGACTCTGCCACTGCTGCGCGCCCACGCGAAACACTTTGGCAAAATGGCGCTGGTCCATTTCGATGCGCATACCGACACCTACGCGAACGGCTGCGAGTTTGACCACGGAACTATGTTCTACACTGCACCGAACGAAGGCCTGATCGATCCGAACCACTCCGTGCAGATCGGTATTCGTACTGAGTTCGACAAAGACAACGGCTTCACCGTGCTGGATGCCTGCCAGGTGAACGATCGCGGCGTGGATGACATCATCGCGCAGGTGAAGCAGATCGTCGGCGATATGCCAGTCTACCTGACCTTCGACATCGACTGCCTGGATCCTGCCTTTGCGCCAGGCACCGGTACGCCGGTGATCGGTGGCCTGACGTCCGACCGCGCCATCAAGCTGGTGCGTGGCCTGAAGGATCTGAACATCGTCGGGATGGACGTGGTGGAAGTGGCGCCAGCCTATGATCAGTCCGAAATCACGGCCCTGGCGGCAGCGACCCTGGCACTGGAAATGCTCTACATTCAGGCGGCGAAAAAAGGCGAATAAGCCTTAGGCGCTGATTGCTGCTGCGCGACGCATGCGCAGCAGCAACATTCCTCCGGCCAGCAGGGTGATCGCCTGCGACACGACCAGGACCGAAAAGCCAGAGCTGACCGACCCGACCGATTTCATCACCACCCCCATCAGCAGCGGAATAAACGCCGCACAGATATTCCCTATGCCATTAATGATCCCATACGCGCTACCCACCGCTTCCCGCGCGGCATGATGTTGGATCACCGCAGGGATCGCAGCTCCCTGAAGTCCCCAGAAAGCATTGGCGGACAACATAAACATCCCCAACCAGACAGGCTGATGGCTGAGCATCAGCGCGACCACGGACAGCGCCGTTAACGCGCCTCCCACCACAAACAGCACCGGTGCCTGTTCCGGGCGCATTTTGTCGAGCAGCACGCCGCCCAAAAATTTCGACCCCAGGCTCAGTAGGAAGGGAATGGCTGCAAGCAGGCCCGTAGCATGCAGTGAGAAGTGATGTTCATCGCGCAGCCATGCGGGCAGCCAGGCGCTGCTCCCCCAGAGATAGCTCAGCGTGGCGATTTCAACCAACAGGATCCAGCCCAGCAGCGGCGTTTGCCAGGCAAGGGTGAAGGTCTGCACCCATCCCGGCTTTTTCATCTTCCCCCGGCTCTGGGGCGCAGGCAGAAAGCGCCAGATTAACCCGCCACCCAGCACAAGATTCATGACGGCCAACGCGTAGAACGATCCCGCCCAGCCCAGATGCGCCATCAGCCAGGTGATCAGTGGAAAGCCTACCGCCAGCCCGAGCGAGACGCCCAGCGCGGTCACCGCGTTGGGTTTGCCGATCTCTTCTGCGTCAAAGCGCTCGCTGATAAAGCGCGTTTTTAATGAAAAGAGCGGCCCCTCCGCAATCCCCAGAATTACGCGCGCAATGAGCATCCCCATCAGCGAGCCGAGCAAGGGCGAAATCGCACAGACCGCGGCCCAAATCGCAATGCTGCTTAATAATCCCTGCCGATAATGAAGTTTGCTTTCAATAACTGGCGTTAATAATAAAGCCGAAAAACCATAACCCAGCAGAAAGCAGGTCATGAGCATTCCTTGTAACATTCTGTTTTCATTTAACTGAAAATGTGCGGCAAATTCCGGGTGTAAAATCATTACCGAGATATTCACACGGTCGATGTAGGAAATAATGATGAGTAATAACAGTGCAATTGTACCTTGCCATCTTGCCGTCATGATGCCTGCCTTATGTCTGCGCGTGTGAATATTTTTTATCAGGGTGATTGTCACGGGTGTAAAATGTTTCGCCTATGAAACTCATTGTTTATTAAGAATAAAGTAAAAATAAGTTTCACAGGTGAAACACGATGACGTGCCACCTTTTTATTTTTAATGAGCAAAAAGAAAAGAAGTCAATATCTGTTTTTTGAAATTTTAGACTATCGAAAAATCGTATTCTTTCACGCGGCAATAATGAAAATTTCATATCGCTGCATTTTTTCGTGATCCTTTGCACACTTAGTTAATTAATTACCTCCTGGTTAACAAATTCGTCACATTCGCGCTTGACGAAACATTCATCGCTTTTATATTGACCGTATTAAATAAGAAACAGAGTTTCATATATGAAACAAAAGCCTGGAGGATCGTGATGAGCTGGATAGGCGTATGTGACGCAGAACAAGTACAGGAAGATTTCCCTTTTAGCGGCAACGTCGACGGTAAAGAGATCGGCGTTTATTTGATTGACGGTGAATATTACGCGCTGGAAGACGTATGCCCGCACGCATATGCCCTGCTGAGCCAGGGCTTCGTCGAAGATGGCAAGGTGGAATGCCCGCTACACGAGGCGGTGTTCGACGTCAAAACCGGCCAGTGCCTGCATGGCCCCGGTGGTCGCAACCTTAACCGCTATCCGGTTCGGGTCTTTGAAAACCAAATCCAGATTACCTTCGTCGAGGAGACCGTGGCATGAGCGACACCCTGAACTACAACCCGGCGCTGCCGGAAAGCCGCCAGTTTACTCCGCCTGCAGAAGGCGGTAACGGTGCCATTCATAAGCCAGGCGATTACCAGAACCTGATCTGGCAAACCCGCAGCCGCGAGCCGGAAAACTGGGAGATGAACCTGATCGCGACGCTGGAAGATCTCTTCGAGCAGGGCGTTGAAACCTTGCCGGAGCTGGTGAACGGGCTGAACGCGGTGCGCATGCACGACCAGCAGGGCGAGCCCTGGAGCGACGCCAGCTTCCAGGCATTCTTACAGGTTAACGGCTACTGAGGACAACGCGATGACGACTACCGTACAAAACTATCTGGATAAAGGTCTGCGCGGCCTCTGGTATCCGGTACTGGCGAGCTGGGAAGTGCAGTCCGCGCCGGTGGGGATTACCCGCCTGGGCGAGCAGATTGTGGTCTGGCGCAATAAAGACGGCCAGGTGCAGGCGCTGGAAGATCGCTGTCCGCACCGCGGCGCACGCCTGTCGATGGGCTGGAACCTTGGGGACCGTATTGCCTGCTGGTACCACGGCGTGGAAGTGGCGGGCAATGGCGAAGTGAAAGATGTGCCCGCCGTGGACAAATGCCCGCTGGTCGGCCAGCAGTGCGTGCGCAGCTATAACGTGCAGGAGGCGCACGGCGCCATTTTCCTGTGGTTCGGCGTCACTGCTGACCAGCAGCCGGACGAGCTGACTTTCCCGGATGAGCTCGCCGACACGGACAGTTTCAGCAACTTCCTCTGCACCGCCGCGTGGAAATGCAATTACCAGTACGCGCTGGAAAACGTCATGGACCCGATGCACGGCACCTATCTGCATTCGTCATCACATTCGATGGCGGAAGGGGATCGCAAGGCCGACATGGTGCTTCAGCCGACCAAAACCGGCTTCATCTTCGAGAAAAAGGGGCAGAGCGGCGTCAATTTCGACTGGGTGGAATTGGGCAACAGCGGCACCTGCTGGATGCGTCTCTCCATTCCGTATAAGAAGCGTTTCGGACCGGGCGGCCACTTCTTTATCGTCGGCATGGTGGTGCCGGAAGATAACGACAACTGCCGCGTCTTTTTCTGGCGCATCCGCCGCGTGCAGGGCTGGCAGCGCGATATGTGGCGCTTTATGTACCGCAATCGTCTGGAAAAACTGCACTGGGAAGTGCTGGAGCAGGACCGCGTGGTGCTGGAAAGCCTGGCGCCAAATGCCCGTGACCATGAATACCTCTACCAGCACGACGTCGGGCTTTCGCGCCTGCGCCGCATGATGCAAAAGGCCGCGAAAGAACAGCTGGCGATGCGCGAAGCGCAGCAGGGAGCCGCCTGATGAACGGACTGCTGAGCGGGAAGCGCATCGTCGTGACCGGCGCCGCGCGCGGGCTGGGTTACCACTTTGCCAGCGCATGCGCTGCGCAAGGTGCCTGCGTGGTGATGTGCGACATCCTCAAAGGCGAGCTGGCCGAAAGCGCCCACCGTCTGAGCGAGCAAGGGTATGTAACCGAATCGCACGTTATCGATCTGGCCGATCCGCAGTCCATCGAGCAGGTAATCAGCGCCATTGGCAAACTGGGGCAGATTGACGGCCTGGTGAACAACGCGGCAATGGCGACCGGCGTGGGCGGTAAAAACATGCTGGATTACGATCCGGATCTCTGGGATCGGGTAATGAGCGTGAACGTCAAAGGCACCTGGCTGGTGACGCGTGCCGCCGTGCCGCTGCTGCGCGAAGGGGCGGGGATTGTGAACGTGGCGTCCGATACCGCGCTGTGGGGCGCGCCGCGCCTGATGGCCTACGTGGCCAGTAAGGGGGCGGTGATTGCGATGACCCGCTCAATGGCGCGCGAGCTGGGGGAAAAACGCATTCGAATCAACGCTATCGCGCCGGGGCTGACCCGCGTCGAGGCCACCGAATATGTGCCCGCCGAACGCCATCAGCTCTACGAAAATGGTCGCGCGTTAACGGGCGCGCAGCAGCCGGAGGATGTCACCGGCAGCGTGGTCTGGCTGTTAAGCGATCTGTCGCGGTTTATCACCGGGCAGTTGATCCCGGTCAACGGCGGTTTTGTCTTTAACTAAGGTATGGCGATTATGGCAAACGATCAGGAAGTGAAGTATCTGGTGCCGGGGCTTGAACGCGGTTTGCAGCTGCTGTTGGCCTTCGGCGAGCAGCATCGCGAGCTGACCTTTGCCGAGCTACACCGGCTGGTGGATATGCCGAAGGCCACTGCCTACCGCGTGGTGCAGACGCTGGAGTATATGGGTTTTCTGGAGCGCAATGCGCGCACCAATACCTTCTCGCTGGGCATGAACGTGCTGCGCCTGGGCTTTGAGTACATCGCCTCGCTGGACGTGGCGCAGGTAGGCCAGCCGGTGATCGAGCAGCTTCGCGATGTCAGCCAGTGCAGCAGCCATCTGGCGATCCGCGACGGACGCGACATTATTTACATTGCCCGCGTCAGCGCCGCCGGGTCGCGTATCAATCAGGTCAGCATTGGCACCCGTCTGCCGGTGCACTGTACCTCGCTTGGCCGCATGTTATTGACCGATATTTCCCGCGCCGATTTTGAACAGCTGTTCCCGCACGAGCGGCTGCCGGGCAACACGCCGGGGCAGCTTCACGACCGCGAAGCCCTGTGGCAGATGGTGCAGCAGGACAAAGCCCGCGGATATGTGATTGGCGAGTCTTTCTTCCGCCACGGCATCTCTTCCATCGTCTATCCGGTGTATGACCGAAGCCAGCGCGTGGCGGCGGTGGTCAGCATTCTGGTGCCGTCGGAGGAGATCCCGCAGACCGACCGCGAGCGGCTCCAGAACGAGGTTCGCCTCGCGGCAGATAAAATTTCTGGCTTCTTAGGGTACCTGTCACAGGCCAGTTAAATCAGTGAGTTAACGTCAGGCGCTTCAGTGCGTCGGGCATGTTTTACGCCCAATTTGGGCCAGATGAGGCAACGAACGATGAGTGTAACCGGAATTGAAAAGCTGGAATTTGGCGTGGAAGACCTGACGCACTGCGCCAAATTTATGCGTGATTTTGGCCTGACGGGCGATGCCAGCGGCCAGCGTTTTACCACCCTGAGCGGCGCGCGCGTGGAGCTTAATCCGATTGACAGCCCCGACCTGCCGCCAGCCTTTGAAGCGGGCAACACCCTGCGCCGTATGACCTGGGCGGTGGCCACCCCGGCAGACCTCGATGCGCTGCGCCCGAAGCTTGCCGGGCAGCCTGGCTTTCGTGAAGTGGGCGACGCCCTGGAGTGCCGCGATCCGAACGGCATGACGCTGCGCGTGCAGGTCAGCCAGCAGACCGACGTGGAGCTGAACGTTGAGCCGATTAACCAGTGGGGAGACGCTCGCCGAATCGACACCCCCAGCCCGGTCTACGATCGCGCCCAGCCGATTAATGTCGGGCACGTGGTGTTTTTCGTTGAGGAGCTGGCCGCGGTGGAGACATTTTATCGCGAAGTGCTCGGCTTCCAGGTCTCTGACCGCTACATCAACCGCGCCGTATTCCTGCGCTGCGGCGTGCGCGGCGGCCATCACAACCTGTTCCTGCTGCAATTACCGAACCGCAAGCGCGGGCTAAACCACGTTGCGTTTACGGTGCGCGACATCCACGAGGTGATCGGCGGCGGTATCGCGATGAATAAAAACGCCTGGAGCACGTTTATTGGGCCGGGCCGTCATCCGGTGTCGTCGGCCTATTTCTGGTACGTCAACAGCCCGACCGGCGGCGCGTTTGAGTATTACACCAACGACGATTACCTGACCGAAAACTGGCAGCCGCGCGAGCTGGAGCATTCGCTGGTCTCCTTCACCGAATGGGCGGTGGAAGGCGGCATCGACCACGACACGCGCCGTCAGCAGAAAAAGCCGGAGGCGGTATGACGTCGCGCATTGTCATTATCGGCGGCGGTCAGGCGGGCGGCTGGGCGGCAAAAACCCTCCGCGACGAGGGCTTCGAGGGCGAGATTTGCGTGGTGGCGGAAGAAGCGTGGGATTTCTATGAACGTCCGCCGCTGTCGAAGGCGTCTCTGCTGGAGCCTGACGCGGCGCTCCCGCGGCTGTTTTCCGAAGAGGCACAGCAGGCGCTGGATCTGACCTGGTACCGCCCACTGCGTGCGGAGCAGATCGACCGTCAGACAAAAACGGTGCGTTTAAGCAACGGTACGCATCTTAGTTACAACATTCTTTTGATTGCCACCGGAGGGCGGGCGCGTCTGCCGGGCGAGGCGTGGGCGGCGCATCCGCAGGTCTATACCCTGCGCCACTGGCAGGACGCGCAGCGTCTGAAGGGGCGTCTGGCGCAGAGTAAAACCCTGGCGATAGTGGGCGGCGGCTGGATCGGCCTTGAGATCGCCGCCTCCGCGCGCAAAAACGGCGTGGCGGTCACGCTGTTCGAGCAGCAGCCCGCGCTGTGCATGAGGTCGGTGAGCGGAGAAGTATCGCAACGCTTAGCGGCCATCCATCGCGAACAGGGCGTCGACATCCGTACCGGCTGCGGCGCGCTGGAGCTGGAGGACGATAATGGCCTGCCGGTTATTCACTGTGATGGCCAGCGCGAAACCTTTGATGCGGTGGTGGTCGGGATCGGCGTCGATCTCAATCTGGAACTGGCGCACGATGCGGGGCTTCATACCGGGCGCGGGATCGTGGTGGATGCTCAGGGGCGTACCTCGGATCCGTTCATCTTTGCGGCTGGCGATGTGGCTCAGCATCACCACTACGGCTTGTGCATTCAGTCGTGGGCATTTGCCCAGAATCAGGCGGTGGCGACGGCGAAAGCGATGCTCAACCCCGATGCGCTAGGCTACGACGACGCGCCGTGGCTGTGGTCGGATCAATACCAGCACAATATTCAGATCCTCGGCATTCCGCATCCGGGCAGCAACACGATAGCGCGTGAAGATTCGCTCTTTTTCTCGCTGGATGAAAACGGACGACTGACGCAGCTGGTGGCGTTTAACGATGCGCGCACCGTCAAGCTGGCGAAACGTTGGATGGCGGCAGGGCGGGATTTATCGGACGTACCGCTCGCCGACCCGACTTTTTCACTGATGTCATTGCGATAGCTAACCCGCACCCGTAGGGGGAGAGATGACCACATTAGAGACCAACACCGCGCCCGTTGAGGCAGGCGGTGAGGGAACCCGCACGCCTGAAAAAGCAGTGCGCTGGGCTATCCCGCTGTCGCTGCTGGCCTGCGTGCTGCTGGCGTTTTTCGACAAAATCAGTATTGCGGCGCTGTTTTCTGACAGCCATTTCCAGCAGGCGATGGGGATCGATTTCGACACCACGCGCCTCGGCATTCTGATGAGCGCCTTTCTGCTGAGCTACGGTTTTTCGTCAGTCTTTCTCAGCGGGCTGGGGGATAAAATCGCGCCGCTGCGCCTGCTGACCGGGATGATGGCGATCTGGTGCGTGCTGATGGTGGCGATGGGCTTTACCCACAACTATACGCTGATGATCGTGCTGCGCATTCTGCTGGGGGTGGCGGAGGGGCCGCTGTTCCCGCTGGCCTTCGCCATTGTGCGTCACAACTTCCCGCAGCATCTGCAGGCGCGCGCCACCATGCTGTGGCTGCTTGGCACGCCGGTGGGCGCGGCGATTGGTTTTCCGCTCTCCCTCTGGCTGCTGAACACCTTCGGCTGGCAGAGCACCTTCTTCGTGATGGCGATGCTTACCGTGCCGGTATTGATTTTCGTGCGCATCGGTCTGCGTGGTATCCGCCTGGAGGCGAAACCTGGCACCACGCAGGCGTCTCAGGATGAGCGGCGTGCCGCGCGGCGCGAGCTGTTCGTCAGCCCGCACTTCTGGATCATCTGCATCTTTAACATCGCCTTCATGACCTACCTGTGGGGCATCAATGGCTGGCTGCCGGGCTACCTGATCAAAGGCAAAGGCATTCACCTGGAGCATGCGGGCTGGCTGTCGTCGATGCCGTTCATCGCCATGCTGGCGGGCGAAGTGATTGGCGCGTGGCTCTCTGACCGGGTCGATAAGCGTGCGGCAGCCTGCTTTATTTCCATGGCGGGCGCGGCTGTCGGGCTGGCGGCGGTCATGCACCTCGACACCCCGCTGACCATCATCGCCGCGATGAGCTTCAGCACCTTTATGTGGGGCACTGGCGCACCCAACATTTTTGCCCTGCTGGCGAAGGCCACTCATCCACGGGTGAGCGCGACGGCGGGCGGCATTTTCAACGGGCTGGGAAACTTCGCGGGCGCACTGTCGCCAGCGGTGATGGGGGCGCTTATCGCCTTCACCCACAGCATGGATTCCGGGCTGATTTTTCTGGCGGTGATGGCGGCGGTGGGCTGCGTCCTGTTACTGCCGCTGCTGAGACGTTACTGAGGAGAGTGTCATGACTGATTCAACCGTAACCCATAAATCAGGCATCAAACCTGAGCACCTGACGATGGAAGAGTGGGTCGAGTCGCGCATCGCGCGCTTTGAAGGCCGTAAGTACGACTGGAACGCGCTGAAGTTCCAGGCCGACTATGACCCGAAATATCGCCGGGCGCAGATGCGCTACATCGGCACCGGCGCAACGGGCGTGGCGAACGACACCAACACCGTGCAGGCGGACCATTTCACCTTCTCCACCATGGTGCTGCCGTCGAAGTGTGAAGGGCCGCTGCACCTGCATGACGACGTGGAAGAGGTGTTCTTCATGCTTAAAGGGCAAATCACGCTGATGGTCCAGGACGGCGAACACTACACCGAAACCGTGCTGCGCGAGCGTGACCTGATCTCCGTCCCGCCGGGTATCTATCGCGGCCTGTTTAACCACGGGGAAGAAGAGGCGCTGATGTGCGTCATGCTGGGGACCAACAAGCCGGAAATCCCGACCTATCCCGCCGATCATCCGCTTTCAAAAGTGAAGCGGAACTAAGGGGGCATGATGACGGGTTTTCGTGAACAGGGAAGCGGCATTCCGCTGATGCTGCTGCATGGGATCAGCTCGGGTGCTGCCTCCTGGCATAAGCAGATGGCGCTGAAGGGTTTTCGCGTGCTGGCGTGGGACATGCCCGGTTATGGCGAAAGCCCGATGCTGACCGTAGAACGGGCGAGTGCGGGAGATTACGCCGATGCACTGGCGGCAATGCTTGACCGCGCGGGCGTCTGGCAGGCGGTACTGGTCGGCCATTCTCTCGGGGCGCTGGTCGCCAGCGCCTTTGCGGCGAAGTTTCCCGACCGGGTGCGGCATCTGGTGCTGGCAGATGCCGCGCAGGGCTACGGTCAGGCCGCACCGGAGCAACGCGAGCAGGTCTGGCGCAGCCGCGAGCAGCAGATGGCGCTGGGCGGTGAAATCCTTGCCCAGACCCGCGCGGCGAAGCTGTTGCGCCCCGGTGCCCGCGGGGAAGATATCGCCACCGTCGCGTCGGGCATGCGCAAGCTGCGTCCTGAGGGCTACCTTGCCGCCGCGTGGATGCTGGCACACGACGATATTCACGGCTGGCTTAAACGTTACTCCGGCACGTTTGAGGTCTGGTGCGGCGAGCAGGATGCGATCACGCAGCCCGAGCTGGTGCAGGGGCTGGCACTGCGCTACGGCATGCCGTTTACCGCCATTCCCCAGGCCGGGCACGCCAGCTATCTCGATAACGCGGCGTTTTTTAACCAACAGCTTTTACGCATTAACGAAGAGGTGCGCGATGAATGCACAAATTGACGGGCGCGTAGCGGTAGTCACCGGCGGTTCTTCTGGCATTGGCTTTGAAACGCTGCGCCTGCTGCTGGGCGAGGGGACAAAAGTGGCTTTCTGCGGCCGAGACCCGGACCGGCTCGCCAGCGCCCACGCGACGCTGCAAAACGAATACCCCGACGGCGAGATTTTCTCCTACCGCTGCGACGTGCTAAACGCTGCCGAAGTCCAGGGCTTTGCGGATGCCGTTCAGGCCCGCTTTGGCGCGGCGGACATGCTGATCAACAACGCCGGGCAGGGCTACGTGGCGCATTTCAGCGATACCCCGCGCGAAGCGTGGCTGCACGAAGCCGAACTGAAATTGTTCGGGGTGATCAACCCGGTGCAGGCGTTTCAGCCTCTGCTGGAGCGGTCCGATATCGCCTCCATTACCTGCGTGAACTCCCTGCTGGCGCTGCAGCCGGAGGAGCACATGATCGCCACTTCTGCCGCCCGTGCTGCGCTGCTGAATATGACGCTGACGCTCTCAAAAGAGCTGGTGGGTAAAGGTATCCGCGTGAATTCCATTTTGCTCGGCATGGTGGAGTCCGGGCAGTGGCAGCGCCGCTTTGAGAGCCGGACGGACAAAAGTCAGAGCTGGCCGGAGTGGACGGCGGAGATCGCGCGTAAACGTGGCATCCCGATGGCGCGTCTCGGCAAGCCGCAGGAGCCCGCGCAGGCGCTGCTGTTCCTCGCCTCGCCGCTGGCGTCATTCACCACCGGCGCCGCGCTGGACGTTTCCGGCGGCTTCTGCCGCCACCTGTAAGGACACATTATGAAAAAGATCATGTTAATTGGTTTTGGCGCCATGGCGCAGGCGGTGATTGAGCGTTTACCCGCGGGCGTGGCTATCGGCTGGATCGTGGCGCGTGAATCTCATCATGCGGCGATTCACACACAGTTTGGTGATGCAGTGATGGCGCTCGGTACGCCGGTGGCGTGCGCTGACACGCCCGATCTGGTGCTGGAGTGCGCCAGCCAGCAGGCGGTGGCGCAGTACGGCGAGGACATATTGCGTCGCGGCTGGCATCTGGCGGTGATCTCCACCGGCGCGCTGGCGGACAGCGCGCTGGAGCAGCGTTTGCTCAGTGCTGGCGGCAAGCTGACATTGCTCTCCGGCGCGGTTGCCGGTATTGACGGGCTGGCGGCGGCGAAAGAGGGCGGGCTGGAACGCGTGACCTATCAGTCGCGCAAAAGCCCGGCCAGCTGGCGCGGCAGTTATGCTGAGCAGCTTATCGACCTTAACGCGGTGTCTGAGGCGAGCGTTTTCTTTGAAGGCAGCGCCCGCGAGGCGGCGCGCCTGTTCCCGGCGAACGCCAACGTGGCGGCGACGGTGGCGCTCGGTGGCGTCGGGATGGACGAGACGCGCGTGCAGCTGATGGTCGACCCGGCAACGAAGCGCAATACCCACACGCTGCATGTCGAAGGCGTGTTCGGCGAGTTCCATCTTGAGCTGAGCGGGCTGCCGCTGGCGTCTAACCCTAAAACCTCCACCCTTGCAGCACTGAGCGCGGTACGCGCCTGCCGCGAGCTGGCCCTGAGCTGAGGAGCGACGATGGACGATCTGAAGATTTTTATCGGCGGCCACTGGCGACATGGTGGTGGCAATCCGATGCAGAGCCATTTCCCGGCAGACGGGTCGATCAATGCGACGCTGAATGCGGCAAGTCTCGACGATCTGAATGACGCAATCGAGGCCGGCGAGCGGGCGTGGCGCGATCCCGCGTGGCGCAGCAGCCTGCCGCACATGCGCGCGAGGATCCTGCATAAGGTCGCGGATCTGATTGAATCCCGCGTCGACGAGCTGGCGAAAATGCAGAGCCGCGATAACGGCAAGCCGCTCGCGGAGGCGCGTGGGCTGGTGATGAGTGCGGCAGGGACGGCGCGCTACTTTGCCTCTGCCTGCGAGCTGCTGGAAGGGGAACTCCCGACGCCACGCCAGCCGGATCTGCTGACCCTGAGCCGCTATGAACCGCTCGGCGTGGTGGCTGCCATCACACCATGGAACTCGCCGATTGCCAGCGAAATGCAAAAGGTTGCCCCGGCGATTGCCGCCGGAAATGCGGTGATCCTCAAACCTGCCGAGGCCACGCCACTGATGGCGCTGGAGCTGGCGCGTATTTTTGAACAAGCCGGGCTGCCCGCCGGGCTGCTGAGCGTGCTACCCGGTAAAGGCTCGGTGATTGGCGATGCGCTGGCGCGTCACCCTAAGGTGCGCAAAATCTCCTTTACCGGTGGCACCACTACGGGCCGCCATCTTGCACACGTGGCGGCGGAAAAGCTGATCCCGGCATCGCTGGAGCTGGGCGGAAAATCCCCGACCATCGTGCTGGAAGACGCAGACATCGAGCAGGCCGCGCGCGGCATCTGCTACGGCATTTTTAGCTCGGCAGGGCAGGCGTGCATCGCCGGTTCACGGCTGTTTATCCACGAGAGCATTTACGCGCCGCTGATGTCGCGGCTGCTTGAGCTCACGCGCGGACTGCGCGTCGGACATCCGTTTACTGACGGTACCCATGTCGGGCCGCTGATTAACCCTAAACATCGTCAGAGCGTGCAGGATTACGTCGAGCTGGCGAAGCGCGAAGGGGGCCGCGTGCTGTGCGGCGGGGAGATCCCGGCCGATCCTGAGCTGGCAAACGGCAGTTTCTTCCTGCCCACCCTCATCGAAGGGCTGAGCAACAGCGCCCGCGCGTGTCAGGAGGAGATCTTCGGCCCGGTACTGGTGGCGATGCCGTTTCGCGACGAGGCCACGCTTATCCGCGAGGCCAACGACTCGGTGTACGGCCTGGCGGCGGGGATCTGGACGCGCGATGCCGGGCGCGCGCTGCGCCTGAGCGAACAGCTTGAGGCGGGCACGGTGTGGATCAACACCTACAAAGTCTTTGCGATTTCAACCCCGTTCGGGGGCTTTAAAGAGAGCGGTCTGGGCCGCGAAAAGGGCATTCAGGGGCTGAAAGCCTGGATGCAGCAAAAGAGCATTTATCTGGCGACGGGTAACAGCGTCAACCACTGGTGCGACTGAGAAAGGGTGAGCAATGAGCGAAATGATAACCGTCGGCGACGCCATCGCCAGAACGCTGGAGCAGTATCAGGTTGAGGCCATCTACGGCGTCATCTCCATTCACAACCTGCCAATCGCGGATGCGGTCGGGCAGCGCGGCAACATTCGCTTCGTGCCCGCGCGCGGCGAAGCGGGATCCGTGACCATGGCCGACGCCCACGGACGTTTTTCCGGTCTCGGCGTGGCGCTGACCAGCACCGGTGCGGGTGCGGGTAACGCGGTAGGCGCGCTGGTAGAAGCGATGAACGCCTGCACGCCGCTGCTGCATTTAACCGGACAGGTCGAAAAAGCCTGGCTGGATGCCGATACCGGATTTATCCATGAAACCCGCGACCAGCTGACCTTCCTGAAGGCCAGCTCCAAACGGGCGTACCGCATCAGCAACGCCAACCAGGCGATAGCTATCCTGCATAAAGCGATTCAGGACGCGCAGACGCCGCCGTGCGGGCCGGTCTCTGTTGAGATCCCGATTGATATTCAGAGTGCAAATATTCCGCTTTCGCTGGTGACCGCACCGGTGAAACCGACGTCGGTCGCCACCGTGGACCCCGCGATAGTTGACGCACTCTGGGCGCAGCTGAAGCAGGCAAAACAGCCGTTGCTGTGGCTGGGCGGCGGAGCGCTGAGAAGCGCTGATGCGGTGAAAAAACTGGCGGATGCAGGCATCACCGTCATCTCCAGCACCCACGCGCGCGGCGTGCTGCCGGACAGCCATCGCGGTAGCCTGCGGGCGTTTCACAACTCGCCATCCGTTGAAGCGCTCATCGCGCAATGTGACTTTACGCTGGTCGCCGGTTCACGCCTGCGCAGCAACGAAACCCGCTCATGGACGCTGGCGCTGCCGTCTCCACGGGTACAGGTAGATATCGACCCGGCGGCGGCGAGCCGTAATTATCTGATGGATAACACGCTGATAGCCGATTGTTCCGCGTTGCTTAGCGCGCTGGCCGACAACGTACAGGGGCGTGAGTGGGGCAACGCGCAGTGGGACGCGCTGGTTCAACAGGCGGTTGAGCAAGCCGGGCAGGGCCTGCGCGATCAGTGCGGCCCCTATGCGAGACTTAACGATGCCATCGAGAAAGCGCTTCCGCAGGACGGCCTGCTGGTGCGCGATATCACCGTGTCCGGCAGCCTGTGGGGCAGCCGCCTGTTCCGCGCCAACGGCCCGCTGATGAACATTCACTCGCTGGCCGGAGCCATTGGTATGGGGTTGCCGATGGCCATTGGCACCGCGATAGCTAACCCGCAGCGCAAGGTTGTGGGGCTGGTGGGTGATGGTGGTCTGAGTCTGAACCTAGGCGAACTGGCGACGCTGGCCCAGGAGAAAGCCAACGTGACGCTGCTGATCATGAACGACGGGGGGTACGGCGTAATGCGTGGTATTCAGGATAAGTATTTCGGCGGGCGTCAGTATTACAACGAGCTGCATACGCCGGACTTCACTCTGCTGGCGCAGGCGATTGGCCTGCAGGCATGGAGCGTTGAGCGTGCCGATGATTTTGTTGCCGTTATGACAGAAGCGCTGGCGATGCCGGGCCCGTCGGTAGTGGAAGTGCGGATGGGGCAGATTGGCGCCCTGAAGTTTGCCGGGCCGCCGCAGAAGACGCTGTATTGATATCGTGGATATCGCCCGGTGGCGCTGCGCTTACCGGGCCTACGGTTTCTCACACAATAACAGCGAAAAAACCGTAGGCCGGGTAAGGCGAAGCCGCCACCCGGCTTTTTTCATCAGAACACGTTAAACGGGTATTCCACGTAAGCACGGATCTCATCCCCACCCACGTTGTAATCGCTGGCGTTGCTGGAGACACGCAGCACGGAATAGCGCAGCTTCAGCTTCAGATCTTTCGCCGGACCATCCTGCACCTGGTACTGGATCTGGTTGAACCACTCATGCTCTTTGCCGTTGCTGGTTTCAGAGGTTTTGATGTTATCGCCACGCACGTAGGCGGTGGTCCAGCTCAGGCCCGGCAGGCCGAGTCCGCCAAAGTCCAGGCCGTACGATGCCTGCCAAGAGCGTTCGTCTTCGCCGTTGAAATCAGACCAGTAGGAGTTAGCCAGCCAGATGGTGTTGCCGCCGTCACCCACACCGCCCTGGTCTCGGTAGCCACCGTAGTTGTAGCCGGTGCTGCCGCTGCTCTGCTGGTATGCCACCTTGAACGTGTGAATGTCCCAGATATAGCTCGCTGCCAGGCTCCAGATGGTGTTGCTGCGGCCCGTGTCGAGGCTGTCGGCGTAACCCTGCTCCAGACGCGAGTTATAGCCGTTAAAGTCGAGTACCAGCTGCTGCCCGGTGCTGAACGGTTGTTTGAAATTCAGGCCCAGGTACTGCTTGTTCATTACCTCTTCATTATGCGAGGCATACACCGCACCGCTGAACTGCTCGTTAAACTGGTAGCTCGCGCCACCGAAGGTCAGGCTCTTCAGGCCGCTGTCGTGGCGGTCATCACTTTTGCGCTGCTCGTCGGTGAAGTAACCGGCGTTGACTTCCAGACCGTCGATCTCTTTTGAGGTCAGCAGGGTGCCGGTGTAGCTTTCAAACAGCAGGCGGGAGTTGTCGGCATTCACGATCGGCAGCTCAGGACGCTGACTACCGTAGCTCAGCACGGTATTTGAGATACGCATTTTGGCGGTTGCGCCAAATTTCGCTAAATCGGATTTTGCCCGGCCATCGTCTTCCTGTTTAAAGAAGTCGATACCGCCCGCACCGCTTTTTCCACGGCCACCGTCCAGACGAACGCCATACTGTGCAATGCCGTCTACACCAAAGCCCACCAGCCCTTCGGTATAACCGGATGTGAAGGTGGCAATAATACCCTGGCCCCATTCGGCTTTATCCTGCTGGCCCTGATGATAGTCGCGACTGATATACGCATTGCGTAAAAACAGGTCCAGATGGCTGTCGTCAATAAAACCCTGACTGTCGGATTGCTGGCTCGCAGCGGCGGGTAATGCGGCGAATAAACCTAAAGCAATTAACGATAATTCTTTTTTCACGGAGGGAACGTCTCTGTCTTAATATATTAAAATGAATTACTGCAGGTCGGATAATTACCCGAATGGTTAATGATTGCAATAATTATGTGTCCAGACGTTTCAGCGCTAAGAGCCGGATATGGAGAGGGTTTTGCGGGAGTTACCGATACGTGCGATTAAGTTGGCAATTCATGCGAAATAAAAAGGAGGCAAATTTGCCTCCTTCCAGAATTATTTAATTCCATCTGCGGCCATACGGTCGCGAATATGTTGTGCACGTTCTTCTGAGGCCGGGTGATCGTCAAACATGGAGCTCTGGCGTCCCGCTTCCAGCTTCGCCAGTTTTTCGAAGCTGGTGGCTAAACCTGACGGATTAATCCCGCGTTTGCGCAACAGATCGTAAGAGTAGTCATCCGCTTCGGACTCCTGGCGCTGGGAGAACTGGGAATTGACCAGCTTTTCTCCGACATCGCCGAGCTGTGACTGAGACAGGCTGCCCACGATACCGCCCGCAGAGGCAGCCGCCGCACGGATGGCGTTGGTGCCTAAGGCAACCTGCATCCCTTTTTTCACGTGGCCGAGCGCAACGTGACCCATTTCATGGCCGATAACCGCTTCCACTTCGTTGTCGGTCATCATATCCATCAGCCCGCTATAGACGCGGATGCAGCCGTTTGCCATCGCGAAGGCGTTGACGTCTTTAGCCATGTAAACCTTATAGTTCACCGGCTGACCGTTGATGTTATCGCCGAGCGCGGAAGCAATCTTATTCAGACGCTGTGTGTAGGTACTGTTAGCCGGCGCAATCGTGGCTTTTCCGTCCATATCTTTACAGGCCTGATCGCTCAGCGCTTTAACCTGCGCATCGCTCAGGGAGTAGGCCTGAAAGGCTTCTGCGCCTGACGTCATCAGACCGTTAGAATCCATATTCTGACAGCCGCTCAGCATGAGCGTTGTACCCAGGGCCAGCACTATTGCACGCATTTTCATGAAGTTGCTTCCGTACTTATTAATCTCAATAAAATCCGAAAAGTGCACCCGCAACGAAGCCGGGGCCGGGATAAGTATAAGGAATATCTACAGGCGCGGGCGAGCAGATTGCGCAACATGCGAGCATGATCCAGAGATTTCTTAAGCTGCAAAAGAATGGTCCATGTACATGCCCTGCGGCTTGGGTTACATTGTTGGCACTTTTTTCCGGCGTAGCCCAAAACGCGCTGTCGTCAAGGGCATGGCCTTTAACAGTCCGATCTGGAGTTAAAATGTCCTCACGTAAAGAGCTTGCTAATGCTATTCGTGCGCTGAGCATGGATGCAGTACAGAAAGCCAAATCCGGCCACCCGGGTGCCCCTATGGGTATGGCAGATATCGCCGAAGTCCTGTGGCGTGATTTCCTTAACCACAACCCGCAGAACCCGGCATGGGCTGACCGCGACCGTTTCGTGCTGTCTAACGGCCACGGCTCTATGCTGATCTATAGCCTGCTGCACCTCACTGGCTACGATCTGCCTATTGAAGAGCTGAAAAACTTCCGCCAACTGCACTCCAAAACTCCAGGTCACCCGGAAGTGGGTTACACCGCTGGCGTAGAAACCACCACCGGCCCACTGGGTCAGGGTATTGCTAACGCAGTGGGGATGGCGATTGCTGAGAAGACGCTGGCGGCGCAGTTCAACCGTCCTGGTCATGACATTGTTGACCACTTCACCTACGCGTTCATGGGCGACGGCTGCATGATGGAAGGCATTTCTCATGAAGTGTGCTCCCTGGCAGGTACCCTGAAGCTGGGTAAACTGGTTGCGTTCTATGATGACAACGGCATCTCCATCGACGGTCACGTTGAGGGCTGGTTCACTGACGACACCGCAGCACGTTTCGAAGCCTACGGCTGGCACGTTGTGCGTGGCGTTGATGGCCACGATGCTGACTCGATTAAACGTGCAGTAGAAGAAGCGCGCGCGGTCACCGATAAACCGTCCCTGCTGATGTGCAAAACCATCATCGGCTTCGGTTCTCCGAATAAAGCGGGTACGCATGACTCCCACGGCGCACCGCTGGGCGACGCGGAAATCGCATTGACCCGTGAAGCATTGGGCTGGAAACACCCTGCATTCGAAATTCCATCTGAGATCTATGCTCAGTGGGATGCAAAAGAAGTGGGCCAGGCGAAAGAAGCTGCCTGGAACGAGAAATTCGCCGCCTATGCGAAAGCCTTCCCTCAGGAAGCGGCTGAGTTTACCCGTCGTATGAAAGGCGAAATGCCGTCTGACTTCGACGCGAAAGCGAACGAATTCATCGCTAAGCTGCAGGCGAACCCATCTAAAATCGCCAGCCGTAAAGCGTCCCAGAATGCGATCGAAGCATTTGGTCCATTGCTGCCTGAATTCCTCGGCGGTTCCGCTGACCTGGCGCCATCTAACCTGACTCTGTGGTCTGGTTCTAAGCCAATTAACGAAGACACTGCCGGTAACTACATCCATTACGGTGTACGTGAATTCGGTATGACCGCGATTGCCAACGGTATCTCCCTGCACGGCGGTTTCCTGCCGTACACCTCTACCTTCCTGATGTTCGTAGAGTATGCGCGTAACGCCGTGCGTATGGCTGCGCTGATGAAACAGCGTCAGGTGATGGTCTACACCCACGACTCCATCGGTCTGGGCGAAGATGGCCCAACTCACCAGCCGGTAGAGCAGGTGGCTTCCCTGCGCGTGACCCCGAACATGAGCACCTGGCGTCCATGTGACCAGGTTGAATCTGCGGTAGCGTGGAAATACGGCGTTGAGCGTCAGGACGGCCCAACTGCGCTGATCCTCTCCCGTCAGAACCTGGCACAGCAGGAGCGTACGCCAGAGCAGCTGGCGAACATCGCTCGCGGTGGTTACGTGCTGAAAGACTGTGCAGGCCAGCCTGAGCTGATCTTCATCGCGACCGGTTCTGAAGTTGAACTGGCGGTTGCAGCATGGGAAAAACTGACTGCCGAAGGCGTTAAGGCGCGCGTGGTCTCCATGCCGTCTACCGATGCGTTCGACAAACAGGATGCGGCTTACCGTGAATCTGTTCTGCCTAAAGCGGTTTCTGCGCGTGTGGCAGTGGAAGCGGGTATCGCTGACTACTGGTTCAAATACGTGGGCCTGAATGGCGCTATCGTCGGTATGACCACCTTCGGTGAGTCTGCGCCAGCAGAATTGCTGTTCGAAGAGTTCGGCTTCACCGTTGATAACGTTGTCGCTAAGGCGAAAGAACTGCTGTAATTGCTGTTTTGCCCGGTGGCGCTACGCTTACCGGGCCTACAAATGGCACGCAAGTAGGCCGGGTAAGCGCTAGCGCGCCACCCGGCTTTTTTGTAGGCATTATTCCACCGAAAATGTGACGCATGTCATATAGCACGCTTATTCATCTGGACAGCCATTCCTTTTATTCCTCGATTCGCTTATTCTTGCTGAAGCGTTTCAGTCGATTAAATGTTCGACAATTGACCAATCAATCGCAGTTTGTGATAGCAAAGATTCCCCTTCGGGCGTAGCTGGATTACTCTTTCAGCCACCTCAAACTCAGGGATAGCTTTGCAGGAGATCTATGACCGTACGCGTAGCGATTAATGGCTTCGGTCGCATCGGGCGCAACGTGGTTCGTGCTTTATATGAATCCGGGCGTCGTGCGGAAATAACCGTGGTGGCAATCAACGAACTGGCGGATGCTGCGGGCATGGCGCATTTGTTGAAATATGACACCAGCCACGGCCGCTTTGCCTGGGATGTTCGCCAGGAAAGAGAGCAGCTGTTTGTCGGTGACGATGCCATCCGCGTGCTGCATGAAAGCAGTATCGCAGGGCTACCGTGGCGTGAGCTGGGCGTGGATGTGGTGCTCGACTGTACCGGGGTTTACGGCAATCGCGAACATGGCGAAGCTCACCTGGCAGCCGGTGCGAAAAAAGTCCTGTTTTCTCATCCCGGCAGTAACGACCTCGACGCGACCGTCGTGTTTGGCGTCAACCAGCATGAGCTGCAGGCTGAACACCTCATCGTTTCCAACGCCTCCTGTACCACCAACTGCATTATTCCGGTCATCAAACTGTTAGACGATGCGTATGGCATTGAGTCCGGCACCGTGACCACGATTCACTCCGCCATGCACGACCAGCAGGTTATTGATGCCTACCATCCGGATTTACGACGCACTCGCGCGGCGAGCCAGTCAATCATCCCGGTAGATACGAAACTGGCGGCAGGGATCACCCGAATTTTCCCGCAGTTTAATGACCGTTTTGAAGCGATTGCCGTGCGTGTCCCGACGATTAACGTCACCGCAATCGACCTGAGCGTGACGGTGAAAAAACCGGTAAAAGCCTGTGAAGTCAACCTGTTGCTGCAAAAAGCGGCACAGGGAGCATTTCATGGTATAGTTGACTATACGGAATTACCGTTGGTCTCAGTAGATTTTAACCACGACCCGCACAGCGCTATTGTTGATGGCACGCAAACGAGGGTCAGTGGCGCACACCTTATCAAGACGCTGGTCTGGTGTGATAACGAATGGGGCTTTGCTAACCGGATGCTCGACACCACGTTAGCAATGGCCGCTCAAGGTTTCAGGTAAGACGCATCGTGCGTCTGCAAAACTTTAAGAATCAACGAGAGGATTCACCATGTCTGTAATTAAGATGACCGATCTGGATCTGGCTGGTAAACGCGTTTTCATCCGTGCTGATCTGAACGTACCGGTTAAAGAGGGTAAAGTGACCAGCGACGCGCGTATCCGTGCATCCCTGCCAACCATCGAACTGGCTCTGAAGCAGGGCGCGAAAGTGATGGTCACCTCCCACCTGGGTCGTCCTACCGAAGGCGAGTACAACGAAGAGTTCTCTCTGCTGCCAGTGGTTAATTACCTGAAAGACAAACTGTCCAACCCGGTTCGCCTGGTAAAAGATTACCTGGACGGCGTTGAAGTGGCTGCTGGTGAGCTGGTTGTTCTGGAAAACGTTCGCTTCAACAAAGGCGAAAAGAAAGACGACGAAACCCTGTCTAAGAAATACGCTGCACTGTGCGACGTCTTCGTGATGGATGCATTTGGTACGGCGCACCGTGCTCAGGCCTCTACCCACGGTATCGGTAAATTTGCAGACGTAGCATGTGCGGGTCCTCTGCTGGCTGACGAACTGGAAGCACTGGGCAAAGCGCTGAAAGAACCTGCTCGTCCAATGGTCGCTATCGTTGGTGGTTCTAAAGTGTCTACCAAACTGACCGTGCTGGATTCCCTGTCAAAAATCGCTGACCAGCTGATCGTTGGCGGTGGTATCGCGAACACCTTCGTTGCTGCTCAAGGCCACAACGTGGGTAAATCCCTGTATGAAGCGGACCTGGTTGACGAAGCGAAACGCCTGCTGGGCACCTGTGACATCCCGGTTCCAACTGACGTTCGCGTGGCGACCGAGTTCTCCGAAACCGCAACCGCGACCCTGAAATCTGTTAACGACATCAAAGATGAAGAGCAGATTCTGGACCTGGGCGACGTTTCTGCACAAAAACTGGCTGATATCCTGAAAAACGCAAAAACTATCCTGTGGAACGGTCCTGTTGGCGTGTTCGAATTCCCGAACTTCCGCAAAGGGACTGAAATCGTGGCTAACGCTATTGCAGACAGCGAAGCGTTCTCTATCGCAGGCGGTGGTGACACCCTGGCAGCTATCGATCTGTTCGGTATCGCTGACAAGATCTCCTACATCTCCACTGGTGGCGGTGCATTCCTCGAATTCGTGGAAGGCAAAGTTCTGCCAGCAGTAGCAATGCTCGAAGAGCGCGCTAAGAAGTAAGCCATTCAAGGGCAGGGAAACCTGCCCAATTTTCAGCGCGCTTATCAGAGCTCGCACCTTTTCTAACGGCCGAAGATACAGGACTAAGCAACATGTCTAAAATTTTTGATTTCGTAAAACCTGGCGTTATCACTGGTGATGACGTACAGAAAGTGTTCCAGGTAGCTAAAGAAAACAACTTCGCTCTGCCAGCAGTTAACTGCGTAGGTACCGACTCCATCAACGCCGTACTGGAAACCGCTGCCAAAGTTAAAGCACCGGTTATCGTTCAGTTCTCTAACGGTGGTGCTGCGTTCATCGCGGGCAAAGGCGTGAAAACTGACATTCCTCAGGGTGCTGCTATCCTGGGCGCTATCTCTGGTGCGCACCACGTACACCAGATGGCTGAGCACTACGGTGTTCCTGTTATCCTGCACACCGACCACTGCGCGAAGAAACTGCTGCCGTGGATCGACGGTCTGCTGGACGCGGGTGAAAAACACTTCGCAGCCACCGGTAAACCACTGTTCTCTTCTCACATGATCGACCTGTCTGAAGAGTCACTGCACGAAAACATCGAAATCTGCTCTAAGTACCTGGCGCGCATGGCCAAAATGGGCATGACTCTGGAAATCGAACTGGGTTGCACCGGTGGTGAAGAAGACGGCGTGGACAACAGCCACATGGACGCTTCTGCCCTGTACACCCAGCCAGAAGACGTTGATTACGCGTACACCGAGCTGAGCAAAATCAGCCCACGCTTCACCATTGCAGCGTCCTTCGGTAACGTACACGGCGTTTATAAACCAGGTAACGTGGTTCTGACTCCAACCATCCTGCGTGATTCTCAGGAATACGTTTCTAAGAAACACAACCTGCCTCACAACAGCCTGAACTTCGTCTTCCACGGCGGTTCCGGTTCTTCTGCTCAGGAAATCAAAGACTCCGTCAGCTACGGTGTGGTGAAAATGAACATCGATACCGACACCCAGTGGGCTACCTGGGACGGTATCCTGCAGTACTACAAAGCTAACGAAGCTTACCTGCAGGGTCAGCTGGGCAACCCGAAAGGCGAAGACCAGCCGAACAAGAAATACTACGATCCACGCGTATGGCTGCGCGCTGCACAGACTTCAATGATTACTCGTCTGGAGCAGGCATTCAAAGAACTGAACGCGGTTGACGTTCTGTAATTTGAGCTGCTGAAAGCGTTAAAAGGCCCGCAATAGCGGGCCTTTTTTTATGCTTTTTCAATATCCTGCAATACCTGTTTTTGTGATCTGCTTGGCAATACGCGTACTTTTTGTTTACCCTTTACTGACCTGCCTGTCTCGCTATGGGATGGTTTTTGTTGTTTATAAGAGCATAAGGAAAGATAAATGGAAGATCTCGGTGTTGTAGATAGCATCAATAACGCTGGCTCCTGGCTGGTGCGCAATCAGGCGCTGCTCATCAGCTACGCCGTGAATATTGCGGCGGCAATTGCCATTATTGTCGTGGGGATGATTGTTGCCCGTACCGTTTCCCGAGCCATCAATCGCGTCATGCTCACTCGCCACATTGACGCCACGGTTGCTGATTTCCTGTCAGCGCTGGTGCGCTATGGCATTATCGCGTTTACCCTCATTGCGGCATTAGGCCGTGTTGGTGTTCAGACCGCCTCCGTCATTGCCGTGCTGGGCGCCGCCGGTCTGGCCGTTGGTCTGGCACTTCAGGGCTCGCTCGCTAACCTGGCGGCTGGCGTTCTGCTGGTCACCTTCCGTCCGTTCCGCGCCGGTGAATATGTCGATCTGGGCGGCACGGCGGGTACCGTGCTGAATGTGCAGATTTTCTCCACCACGCTGCGTTCGATAGACGGTAAAATCGTGATCGTGCCGAACAAGAAGGTCATCGATGGGAACATCACCAACTTCTCCCGTGAGCCGGTACGTCGTAACGAGCTTATTATCAGCGTAGCGTACGATTCTGATATCGATCAGGTGAAGTCACTGATTAGCAACATCATTGCCTCCGACGATCGTATTCTGAAGGATAAAGAGCAGACTATACGCCTGAACGAACTGGGCGCGTCCTCTATCAACTTCGTGGTGCGTATCTGGAGCAAAAGCAGCGATCTGCAAAACGTATACTGGGACGTGCTGGAACGTATTAAGCGTGAGTTTGACGCCAACGGCATCAGCTTCCCGTATCCGCAGATGGACGTGAACGTCAAAAAAGTTAAAGAAGCAGAGTAACGTCACCCCCAGGCCCGGTAAGCGTCAGCGCCACCGGGCTTTGATTTTATAAGCCTTGCTAATCCCCAATTAATATTATCCATTTCCTCTAATGTGATTCGCGCAGTATAGTCTGCATCCAGAACATTACTGTGAGAATTTCGTCATGTTATCCTATTATTTTCAAGGGCTTGCTTTAGGTGCGGCCATGATCCTTCCCCTCGGTCCCCAGAATGCGTTCGTGATGAACCAGGGTATTCGCCGCCAGTATCATCTGATGATTGCCCTGCTGTGCGCGGTGAGCGATTTGCTGCTGATCTGCGCCGGGATTTTTGGCGGGAGTGTACTTCTGATGCAGTCGCCGTGGCTGCTGGCGCTGGTGACCTGGGGCGGCGTCGCCTTCCTGTTGTGGTACGGATTCGGTGCGTTGAAAACGGCGATGAGCAGTAACCTCGAACTGGCAAGCGCTGAAGTGATGAAGCAGGGGCGCTGGAAGATTATCGTCACCATGCTGGCGGTGACCTGGCTTAACCCGCATGTCTATCTGGATACCTTCGTGGTGCTGGGTAGCCTCGGCGGACAGCTGGACGTTGAGCCTAAACGCTGGTTTGCGCTGGGAACCGTCAGCGCGTCGTTCCTGTGGTTCTTCGGTCTTGCGATTCTGGCGGCGTGGCTGGCGCCACGACTGCGGACCGCCAAAGCCCAGCGCATCATTAATACGCTGGTCGGTCTGGTGATGTGGTTTATCGCTTTCCAGCTGGCGAAAGAGGGCGTTCATCATGTTCAGGGTTTGTTCAACTAAGCGTTGTCTTATGGACAACTGAGCCAGACCCGCTAAGCTTGCTGGCATGCGCCCTGTTTCTGGGGCACTCTTCGCAACATGGAGGAATGACAGTGAAGTTTAAAGTGATGGCCCTGGCGGCATTAGTGAGTTTAGGTGCGGTGTCGGCGCAGGCGAGTGAACTGCCGGATGGCCCGCACATTGTCACGTCAGGCACCGCAAGCGTGGACGCGGTACCGGATGTCGCAACCCTGGCAATTGAAGTCAACGTGGCTGCGAAAGATGCCGCCTCTGCCAAAAAACAGGCGGACGACCGCGTTGCGCAATATCTCTCCTTCCTGGAACAGAACGGTGTCGCCAAGAAAGACATCAGCTCTGCTAACCTGCGTACCCAACCGGATTACGACTACCAGAACGGCAAAAGCATCCTGAAAGGCTACCGTGCCGTGCGTACGGTTGAAGTGACCGTGCGTCAGCTGGACAAGCTGAATTCACTGCTGGATGGTGCGCTGAAGGCCGGTTTGAACGAAATCCGTTCCGTGTCGCTGGGCGTTGCGCAACCGGAGAAATACAAAGACGAAGCGCGTAAAGCGGCGATTGATGATGCCATTCATCAGGCTGAACAGCTGGCGTCCGGCTTCAAGAGCAAGCTTGGCCCGGTATACAGCGTGCGTTACCACGTCTCTAACTATCAGCCAAGCCCGATGGTACGGATGATGAAGGCTGACGCGGCACCGGTTTCTGCTCAGGAAACTTACGAGCAGCCAACCATTCAGTTCGACGATCAGGTGGATGTGGTGTTCCAGCTGGAGCCTGTTGCAGCACAGCCGAAACCGGCTCAGTAACCTGTAGGCCGGGTAAGGCGTAGCCGCCACCCGGCTTTTTCTTTTTAATCCTGTCTCAACACCTTATGCCCATACGCCAGCAGTGCATCGGTGACGTTGCGCATCATGCGGCTTTCCGGCGCAAAACGATGCCAGTAGAGCATCCGGCGCTGATACAGCCCCGGCGTTAAATCAATCAACTCACCGCTTTTCAACTCTTTCTCAATCTGCAGATGCGGGATCATACAGCAGGTAGTGCCCTGACGCGCAAGCTGCACAAAAGCTTCAGACGAGTTGACGATATGGCACGGCACGCTGCCCGGCGGCAGGTCAAAGTTCTGCTGCAGGAACGCCTGATGCATATCGTCCAGATGGTCAAACGCCACGGCAGGCGCCTTCAGCAGCGCGGCGCGGGTGACGCCGTTAGGGAAGTAGCGCTCCGCAAAGGCTTTTGAACCCACAAACAGGTAGTCCAGCGCCCCCAGTTGATCCACCAGGCAGCTTGGCAGCGCCTGAGGCTGAATACTGACCGCCCCAACAACTTCACCGCGACGCAGACGTTCCTGGGTACGGGTTTCATCTTCAACCTGTAGATTCAGGCGAATAGGGGAGTCGGCCAGGACCGGGGCAAGGGCGGGCAGTAACCAGGTTGCCAGACTGTCGGCGTTGACCGCCAGAGAGAGCAGCAGCGGCGTGGAGCCCGTTTGTTCGTCACCCAGCCACTCGTCTTCCAGCAGCTCAACCTGGCGCAGCAGGGCGAGGAGCTTTTGACCTTGCTCCGTTGGGCGAGGCGGCACGGTACGCACCAGCAGCGGCTGCCCGAACATGTTTTCAAGCTGTTTGATACGCTGTGATACGGCGGACTGGGTGATACACAGCTTTTGCGCTGCGCGCTCAAAACCGCGTTCACGAATAACTGCATCAAGTGCCTGTAGTGTTCTGTAGTCCGGACGTTTCATTGCTCTGGCTGGCTCCTAAATTTTGCTTAATCTGCACTATGACACAATTTTCCCTTTGTGGCAGACGAAATCCATTCGACGTGTTCTATAATGCGCCCTGAGTTTTCACACCACAGGCAAAACGATCATGACGCAGGATGAACTGAAAAAAGCAGTAGGATGGGCCGCTCTCCAGTACGTACAGCCAGGTACCATTGTCGGTGTTGGTACGGGTTCAACGGCGGCACACTTTATCGATGCGCTGGGCACGATGAAGGGGCAGATCGAGGGCGCGGTTTCGAGCTCTGATGCGTCCACGGAAAAGCTGAAAAGCCTCGGCATTACCGTTTTCGATCTCAACGAAGTGGATCGTCTTGGGATTTACGTCGATGGCGCAGACGAAATCAACGGCCACATGCAGATGATCAAAGGCGGTGGCGCAGCGCTGACCCGTGAAAAGATCATTGCTTCCGTTGCAGACAAATTTATCTGCATCGCTGACGCCTCCAAGCAGGTCGATATTCTGGGTAATTTCCCGCTGCCGGTCGAAGTGATCCCGATGGCGCGGAGTGCGGTTGCCCGTCAGTTGGTGAAGCTGGGTGGTCGTCCGGAATACCGTCAGGGTGTGGTCACTGATAACGGTAACGTGATCCTCGACGTGCACGGCCTGGAAATTCTCGACGCGATTGCCCTGGAAAATGCGATTAACGGTATTCCAGGCGTTGTCACCGTAGGGCTGTTCGCCAACCGTGGCGCGGATGTGGCGCTGATCGGCACCGCTGACGGTGTGAAAACCATCGTAAAATGATCTGACGGGGGGAGCGCTCCCCCCGCTAAAAAATTTTTGAAAAGCTAAATTCGGTGACTTGTGTCACGTTTTTCCACCTCTTTTGCCGATCCTGCCACGTTTGTAAATTTCCTTAGCATTTTGCTCTGCCATTTTGCCCTGTATGACTTTTCTTCAGAGTGCCGACGCAAACGTTCATATTGCTGCAATAGTTTTTTTTGATATGTTGGCTACAGCGGATTTCAATCCAGCACAACATCAGTTCAGATAAAAAACAGGGTCGGGGAAATGGCAAAGGTATCACTGGAGAAAGACAAGATTAAATTCCTGCTGGTCGAGGGCGTGCATCAGAAAGCGCTTGATAGCCTTCGTGCGGCGGGTTACACCAACATCGAATTTCACAAGGGCGCGCTCGATACCGAAGAGCTGAAAGCGTCCATCCGTGATGCCCATTTCATTGGCCTGCGATCCCGTACTCAACTGACGGAAGACGTTATTGCTGCGGCGGAGAAGCTGGTTGCGATTGGCTGTTTCTGCATCGGTACCAACCAGGTTGATCTGAATGCTGCCGCCAAACGCGGTATCCCGGTATTTAACGCCCCGTTCTCCAACACCCGTTCCGTGGCGGAGCTGGTGATTGGCGAATTACTGCTGCTGCTGCGCGGTATTCCGGAGGCTAACGCCAAAGCGCACCGCGGCGTGTGGAACAAACTGGCTGCGGGCTCATACGAAGCGCGCGGTAAAAAACTGGGTATCATCGGCTATGGCCACATCGGTACTCAGCTGGGGATTCTGGCGGAATCTCTGGGGATGCACGTCTACTTTTACGATATCGAAAGCAAGCTGCCGCTAGGGAATGCGACGCAGGTGCAGCATCTCTCTGACCTGCTGAACATGAGCGACGTGGTAAGCCTGCATGTGCCGGAAAATGCGTCCACCAAAAACATGATGGGTGCAGAAGAGCTGGCGCTGATGAAACCGGGCTCACTGCTGATCAACGCCGCGCGCGGTACGGTGGTCGACATCCCTGCGCTGTGCGATGCTCTGAAGCGTAAGCATCTGGCGGGGGCGGCCATTGACGTGTTCCCGACGGAGCCTGCCACCAACAGCGATCCGTTTAACTCTCCGCTCTGCGAATTCGACAACGTGATCCTGACGCCACACATCGGCGGGTCTACTCAGGAAGCGCAGGAGAATATCGGCCTTGAAGTGGCGGGTAAGCTGAGCAAATACTCCGACAACGGTTCCACGCTCTCTGCGGTGAACTTCCCGGAAGTGTCTCTGCCGCTGCACGGTGGTCGCCGTCTGCTGCACATCCACGAAAACCGTCCTGGCGTGCTGACGGCTATCAACCAAATCTTTGCCGAGCAGAGCGTCAACATTGCCGCCCAGTACCTGCAAACCAACTCGCAGATGGGTTACGTGGTGATTGATATCGAAGCGGATGAAGATGTTGCCGAGAAAGCGCTGCAGAGCATGAAAGCGATTCCGGGGACGATTCGCGCGCGTCTGCTTTACTGATGGTGTCGGGTGGCGAGGTAAATGCAAAACGGTAACTATCGTTACCGTTTTTTATGTTTTCACCCTCTCCCTGTGGGAGAGGGCTGGGGTGAGGGCATCAGGCTGCACGCCTGTTTCACCACTCCCACAACGTCGATGGCGTCACCACCGCCGGCAACGGCACATCCCATTTCTCCACGGGCAACGCCTCCACGCCCTGACAATCATGCGCATAACCCACCGGCTGCAACCCATACTGCTGCCAGTTTTGCAGCGTCCGGTCGTAAAAACCGCCGCCCATTCCTAAGCGCTGGCCCTGTTCATCAAACGCCACCAGCGGCGTAATCAGCACGTCCAGCTGTGACAGCGGGAGCACGTCGCGCACGTCGAGTTTGGGCTCGGTAATTTTCAGACGATTCACCACCAGCTCGCTGTGCGGATGGTAGTGCAGAAACAGAAGATTGCCTTTGCTAAAAGGATGCAGCACCGGTAGATAAACCTTCTTCCCGGCGCGCCAGAGCTGGTCGATAAGTGGTTGGGTATCGAGCTCGCCATCAAACGACAGGAACAGAGCGACCGTGTTAGCCATAACCACCGGGGGCCACGCCATCATGCGGGCGGCGGCCTGCTGGGCAAAATGCGACTGTTGTTCAGCCGTAAGTGCACGACGACGCTGGCGAATAAGTTGACGGATATCCTGGCGTGAGGCAGAAACTTCAGGGAATTGAATCATGGTAGTAGGTAGAAGAAGAAAGAGGGAATCTCCGAGATGCCGCCGCAGGCTGTAACCCTTGAACCCTTGGTTCAAGGTGAATGTGTCGTCATAGTTTTAAGGCTTCTCGGACGGACCGAGCATGCTCACCAACCATGGAGCGCCACATTCTTGTGGTATGAAATATCGGCTCAGGGGACTGGCCCGCTTGCGAACATCTCAGAGAAATTTTGTCTTCACAGTTACTCTACCATAGTCAACTGAGAAGTGTTATTCAAACTTTGGTCCCGGTCTTTCGGGATTGCGACCTTGATCAAGCAATGCCTGTTCTATGGTCTGCTGGAGCATTTTAATGCGCTGCTCCATGCTAGCCGCGTAGTCGCGGGTCTTCGCTTTTTCCTGAGTCAGTTCATAGCTGATGTTCAACGCGGCGATGAAAACCAGCTGCTCAGTATTTGTGACTCTAGTGCGTTCTTTTAGATCTTGCAACCGCTGATTCAAATCGTCCGCAGCCTGATTCAAAGCATCCCTTTGTTCAGGCGGACAATTCACTCGCAGTGAACGGCCAAAAATCTGGAGATCGACGGGTTGTGCAGACATGCCACCTTCCTGCTGATTGACTGCGCTGCCTTCGCTTACTGCCCCGGGGGCTGCGAAGGGGCGACACTATAGCTACCCTGATGTGAAGATACAAGCCCTTTTCTGGTATCACCAGGGTCCAAAGTGGTAGCATATCATGAATATCCTCCCTTTGATGACGAATGCGTATGTCTATACAGAACGAAATGCCTGGTTACAAGGATTTAAACCAGTTACTGAACCAGCAGGGTGTCGGACTTACCCCTGCCGAAATGCACGGTCTGATCAGCGGCATACTGTGCGGCGGAAACAGCGACAGCTCATGGCAGCCGCTGATCCACGACCTCACGAACGAAGGGCTGGCGTTTGGCCACGAGCTGGCAGAATCGCTGCGTAAAATGCATGCGGCAACCAGTGATTCGCTGGAGGACGATGGCTTCCTTTTTCAGCTTTATCTGCCTGAAGGTGATGACGTCAGCGTCTTCGATCGTGCCGATGCGCTCGCGGGTTGGGTAAACCACTATCTGCTTGGCCTGGGCGTAACCCAGCCTAAGCTTGATAAAGTGACCGGCGAAGCGGGTGAAGCGATCGACGATCTGCGTAACATCGCCCAGCTCGGCTACGATGAAGAGGAAGACCAGGAAGAGCTGGAAATGTCCCTCGAAGAGATTATTGAGTACGTGCGCGTGGCGGCTCTGCTGTGCCACGACAACTTTACGCGCTCACAGCCGACCGCGCCGGAAGTTCGTAAGCCAACCTTACATTAAGAAAAATAACGCACAGGAGGGTGTCATGGTTATCTCGCAACAAGAGTATTTGCGCCGTCGTCAGGCGCTGCTGGCAAAAATGCAGCCCGGCAGTGCGGCGCTGATTTTTGCCGCGCCGGAAGTGACGCGCAGTGCCGACAGCGAATACCCCTATCGCCAGAATAGCGATTTCTGGTACTTCACCGGCTTTAACGAGCCGGAAGCGGTCCTGGTGCTGATTAAGAGTAATGACACCCACAACCACAGCGTGATTTTTAACCGCGTACGCGATTTAACCGCTGAAATCTGGTTTGGCCGCCGCTTAGGGCAAGAGGCCGCACCGGAGAAGCTGGGCGTCGACCGCGCGCTGGCGTTTAGCGAAATCAATCAGCAGCTCTATCAGTTGCTCAATGGCCTCGACGTGCTTTATCACGCGCAGGGCGAATATGCGTACGCCGATGAGATTGTTTTCACCGCTCTGGATAAGCTGCGCAAAGGCTCGCGTCAGAATCTGTCCGCGCCGGCCACGCTGACGGACTGGCGTCCGGTGGTGCATGAGATGCGCCTGTTCAAATCTGAAGAAGAGCTGAACGTGATGCGCCGCGCTGGCGAAATCAGCGCCCTGGCACACACCCGCGCCATGGAAAAATGCCGTCCTGGTCTGTTCGAATACCAGCTGGAAGGCGAAATTCATCACGAATTTAACCGTCACGGCGCGCGCTTCCCGTCATACAACACCATTGTCGGCGGCGGGGAGAACGGCTGCATTCTGCATTACACCGAAAACGAAAGTGCGCTGCGCGATGGCGATCTGGTGCTGATTGACGCCGGTTGCGAATATCAGGGCTACGCGGGTGACATCACCCGTACTTTCCCGGTGAACGGTAAGTTCTCGCCCGCGCAGCGAGCAATTTATGACATCGTTCTCGAATCACTCGAAACGTCGCTCACGCTGTATCGCCCGGGCACGTCCATTCAGGAGGTGACCGGCGAAGTTGTGCGCATCATGATTACCGGACTGGTGAAGCTTGGCATCCTGAAAGGCGACGTGGACACCCTGATCGCCGAAAATGCGCATCGTCCGTACTTTATGCACGGCCTGAGCCACTGGCTGGGGCTGGATGTGCATGATGTGGGGGCGTACGGTACCGACCGTTCACGCGTGCTGGAACCGGGCATGGTGCTGACCGTCGAGCCGGGGCTGTATATCGCGCCGGATGCCGATGTGCCCGAAGCGTACCGCGGAATTGGCATTCGTATTGAAGATGACATCGTCATTACCGAAACCGGTAACGAAAACCTGACCGCGAGCGTGGTGAAACACGCAGACGATATTGAGGCGCTGATGGCAGCGGCACGCGTATGAGCGTGATTATCGTTGGCGGCGGCATGACCGGTGCCACCCTGGCACTGGCGATCTCGCATTTGACGAAGGGGCAGCTTCCGGTGCATCTCGTTGAGGCGGTTGCACCACAAACGAAGAATCACCCCGGCTTTGATTCTCGCGCCATTGCCCTGGCGCAGGGAACCTGCCAACAGCTTTCCCGAATTGGCATCTGGCAGGCGATTGCCGACTGCGCCACCGCCATTCATACCGTGCATGTGAGCGATCGCGGTCATGCCGGGTTTGTGACGCTGGATGCCCATGATTATCGTATTGACGCCCTGGGTCAGGTCGTTGAACTCCATGATGTTGGCCTGCGCCTGTTTCGTCTGTTGCAGGACGCGCCAGGCGTGACCCTGCATTGTCCGTCACGCGTTGCGAGCTTTACCCGCAGTGAAGAAACGGTCAGCGTGACGCTGGATAATGGCACCGTTCTCGACGGCCAGCTTCTTGTGGCGGCGGACGGGTCGCGCTCGGCGCTCGCAACCCAGTGCGGCGTTGAGTGGCAGCAGCAGCCTTACGGGCAGGTTGCGGTCATTGCGAACGTCTCTACTGCCGCAGAACACAACGGCCGGGCGTTTGAGCGCTTCACGCAGCACGGTCCGCTGGCGATGCTGCCGATGTCGGATGGTCGCTGCTCGTTGGTCTGGTGCCATCCGCAGGAAAAGGCGGAAGACGTTAAGGCCTGGTCCGACGAACGTTTTTGCAGTGAACTGCAGAAAGCGTTTGGCTGGCGGCTGGGTCGCATTACCCATGCGGGAAAACGTGCGGTATACCCGCTGTCGTTAACTACCGCATCACAGTCTGTTTCGCACCGCGTGGCGCTGGTCGGCAACGCCGCGCAAACGCTTCACCCCATAGCGGGTCAGGGTTTTAATCTGGGTCTGCGGGATGTGATGAGCCTGGCCGAAGCGCTTTCGCAAGCGTGGAGCGAACAGAAAGATTGCGGCACATACCCGGTACTCAGCCATTACCAGAAGCGACGTCAGGCCGATAAAGAGGCGACAATCGGCGTTACCGATGGTTTAGTCCATCTCTTTGCCAATCGCTGGGCGCCGCTGGTTGCCGGTCGCAACCTCGGGCTGATGGCGATGGAACTGTTCATTCCGGCACGCGACGTGCTGGCGCAGCGGACCCTGGGTTGGGTCGCGCGTTAAGGAGTTATCACTGTGCAAAATGTTGATGTTGCCATCGTTGGCGGCGGAATGGTTGGACTGGCCCTGGCCTGCGGATTACAAGGCAGCGGCCTGCGTGTGGCCGTGCTGGAGCAAAAGCAGCCTCAGCCCGTCGCACCTGATGCCCCGCCGGAACTCCGCGTGTCGGCAATAAATGCGGCCAGCGAAAAGCTGCTGACGCGCCTTGGCGTCTGGTCAGATATCGTAGCCCAGCGTGCGAGCTGCTATCACGGCATGGAGGTATGGGACAAAGACAGCTTTGGTCATATTGCTTTTGATGATGAAAGCATGGGCTATAGCCATCTGGGTCACATCATTGAGAATGCGGTGATCCACCACGCGCTGTGGCAGAAAGCTCAGCAGTGCAGCGACGTAACGCTGGTTGCGCCTGCGCAAATCCAGCAGGTTGCGTGGGGCGAAAACGAGGCGTTTATCACCCTGCAAAGTGGCGATATGCTCACCGCGCGTCTGGTGGTCGGTGCCGATGGCGCTAACTCCTGGCTGCGCAATAAAGCGGATATTCCGCTGACCTACTGGGATTACCGCCATCATGCCATGGTGGCGACGATCCGTACCCAAGAGCCGCACGGCGGCGTGGCGCGCCAGATTTTCCACAACGACGGCATTCTGGCATTCCTGCCGTTAAGCGATCCGCATCTCTGCTCAATTGTCTGGTCTCTGGTGCCGGAAAAAGCGCAGCAGATGCAGGAGGCGACGCCAGAGGCCTTTAACCAGGCACTGTGCGTGGCGTTTGATAACCGTCTGGGGCTTTGTACTCTTGAGAGCGAGCGTCAGGTCTTCCCCTTAACCGGACGCTATGCGCGTCAGTTTGCCGCGCACCGTCTGGCGCTGGTGGGCGACGCGGCGCATACCATTCATCCGCTGGCCGGGCAGGGCGTTAATCTCGGCTTTATGGATGCGGCGGAGCTGGTAGAAGAGCTGCGTCGTCTGCAGCGAGAGGGTAAAGATATTGGGCAGCATGTGTATCTGCGTCGCTACGAGCGCAGCCGCAAGCACAGTGCGGCGATGATGCTTGCAGGCATGCAGGGCTTCCGCGAGCTGTTTGCCGGGGCAAATCCGGCGAAAAAACTGCTGCGTGATATTGGGCTCAAGCTCGCCGATACCCTCCCTGGCGTCAAACCTCAACTCCTGCGTCAGGCGATGGGTCTTAACGACCTGCCGGACTGGCTGAAATAAAATAGACCCCCGTCACACTTTCTTTTCCCGGCCTCTGTGCCGGGAAAATTCCCTCGTTTGAAATATTCTAATTCCACGTCATTTTTCGCATTAGATAATCTAATGTCATGATTTTTATGTGACGGAAATTCGGCCCGTTTTTCCGCATGAAATATCACCATGTGCTAAATCCTGTTAGATCATTGTTAATTTTGTGCGGGGTTAATCGCATTTTTCCAGTGAATAACTCTGTAGGCTTTTCAGCGTTTTTTGGTCATAAGCTAATGTGATGACCCGTTTTACCTTATGGTTAACCGCCGGTTTCGGTGGTAAGTTCAGGTAAAAGAGAACGTTTGCGTCGGCATTCGGAAACGAGGCCGATACCGGGTTTCACGGTGAATTTTTCAACGAGGACAAGATGGCTCAACAGACTCCTTTGTACGAACAGCACGTGTTATGCGGCGCCCGCATGGTGGATTTCCATGGCTGGATGATGCCGCTGCACTACGGCTCGCAAATTGATGAGCACCACGCGGTGCGCACCGATGCCGGTATGTTCGACGTGTCCCATATGACAATTGTCGATCTGCGCGGTAGCCGCACCCGGGAGTTTCTACGTTATCTGCTGGCGAACGATGTCGCGAAGCTGAAGACACCGGGGAAAGCGCTCTATACCGGTATGCTGAACGCCTCGGGTGGCGTGATTGATGACCTTATCGTCTACTACTTCACCGAAGACTTCTTCCGCCTCGTTGTAAACTCCGCCACCCGCGAAAAAGACCTCTCCTGGATCACCCAACACGCCGAACCTTATGCCATCGACATCACCGTCCGTGACGATCTGTCGCTGATTGCCGTGCAGGGGCCGAACGCGCAGGCGAAAGCCGCGTCTCTGTTCAGCGACGAGCAGCGTAAAGCCACCGAAGGGATGAAGCCCTTCTTTGGCGTGCAGGCGGGCGATCTGTTTATTGCCACGACCGGCTATACCGGTGAAGCGGGCTATGAAATTGCCATGCCAAACGAGAAAGCAGCTGATTTCTGGCGTGCGCTGGTGGAAGCGGGCGTGAAGCCGGCTGGCCTGGGCGCGCGCGATACGCTGCGCCTTGAAGCGGGGATGAACCTCTACGGTCAGGAGATGGACGAAGGCGTCTCTCCGCTGGCGGCCAACATGGGCTGGACCATCGCATGGGAACCCGCTGACCGTGAGTTTATTGGCCGCGAAGCGCTGGAAATGCAGCGCGAGAAGGGCACTGAACAGCTGGTTGGCCTGGTGATGAAGGAAAAAGGCGTGCTGCGCGGAGAACTGCCGGTGCGTTTTACCGATGCCGACGGCAATCCGCGCGAAGGCGTGATCACCAGCGGGTCCTTCTCCCCGACGCTGGGCTACAGTATTGCACTGGCTCGCGTGCCGGCGGGCATTGGCGAGACGGCGGTGGTGCAAATCCGCAACCGCGAAATGCCGGTCAACGTGACCAAACCGATTTTTGTTCGCGCCGGTAAGCCGGTCGCCTAACTATTTTTATCAGGAGAACTTCAATGAGCAATGTGCCAGCAGAACTGAAATACAGCAAAGAACACGAGTGGCTGCGCAAAGAGGCGGACGGCACTTACACCGTAGGGATCACCGAGCATGCGCAGGAGCTGCTGGGCGACATGGTGTTTGTTGACCTGCCGGAAGTGGGCGCAACCGTGAGCGCGGGCGATGACTGCGCCGTGGCGGAGTCCGTTAAAGCAGCATCCGATATCTACGCACCGGTAAGCGGTGAAATTGTGGCCGTAAACGACGCGCTGAGCGATTCGCCGGAGCTGGTGAACAGCGAGCCTTATGAAGGTGGCTGGATCTTCAAGATCAAAGCCAGTGACGAATCTCAGGTTGCCGCGCTGCTGGATGCGACCGCGTACGAAGCCCTGTTAGAAGACGAGTAATTGTTAATCCCCCTCTCCCTCCGGGAGAGGGCAGGGGTGAGGGTGCCCATCTTCCCCTCACCCTAACCCTCTCCCGAGGGGAGAGGGAACTTAAATTCACTGCACGTTTCAGGAACCATCGCTCATGACACAGACTTTAAGCCAGCTTGAAAACCGTGGCGCTTTCATTGAACGTCACATTGGGCCGGATGCTCAGCAACAGCAGGAGATGCTGAAAACGGTTGGCGCGGATTCATTAAACGCACTGATCGGCCAGATCGTGCCAAAAGACATCCAGCTTGCCACGCCGCCTCAGGTGGGAGAAGCCACCACGGAATTCGCCGCACTGGCGGAGCTGAAGGCCATCGCTGGCCTTAACAAGCGCTATAAGTCTTACATTGGCATGGGCTACACCAACGTGCAGTTACCGCCGGTTATCCTGCGTAATATGCTGGAAAACCCGGGCTGGTACACCGCCTATACCCCGTATCAGCCGGAAGTGTCCCAGGGCCGTCTGGAAGCGCTGCTGAACTTCCAGCAGGTGACGCTCGACCTGACCGGGATGGATATCGCTTCCGCCTCGTTGCTGGATGAAGCGACCGCGGCAGCTGAAGCCATGGCGATGGCAAAACGCGTCAGCAAGCTGAAAAATGCCAACCGCTTCTTCGTGGCGGCGGACGTGCATCCGCAGACGCTGGACGTGGTGCGTACCCGTGCGGAAACCTTTGGTTTTGACGTGATTGTCGACGACGCTGACAAAGTGCTGGATCACCAGGACGTCTTTGGTGTGCTGTTACAGCAGGTGGGTACCACCGGCGAAGTGCATGATTACAGCGCACTGATTGCCGAGCTGAAATCCCGCAAAGTGGTGGTCAGCGTTGCCGCTGATTTTATGGCGCTGGTGCTGCTGACGGCTCCGGGCAAACAGGGTGCGGATATTGTATTCGGCTCGGCCCAGCGTTTCGGCGTGCCGATGGGCTACGGCGGACCGCACGCGGCATTCTTTGGCGCGAAAGATGAATTTAAACGTTCCATGCCGGGCCGCATTATTGGCGTATCGAAAGATGCCGCCGGTAACACCGCGCTGCGCATGGCGATGCAGACTCGCGAGCAGCATATCCGCCGCGAGAAAGCGAACTCTAATATCTGTACTTCTCAGGTTCTGCTGGCAAACATCGCCAGCCTGTACGCCGTCTTCCACGGCCCGGTTGGGCTGAAACGCATTGCCGGCCGCATCCACCGTCTGGCGGATATTCTGGCCTGTGGCCTGCAGCAGAAAGGCCTGAAGCTGCGTCATGAGCACTACTTCGACACGCTGTGCGTTGACGTCGCAGATAAAGCGGTGGTGCTGGCACGTGCGGATGCCGCACAAATTAACCTGCGCAGCGACATTCATCACGCCGTGGGCATCACCCTTGATGAATCCACCACGCGCGACGATATCGTCAACCTGTTTAATGTCGTGCTGGGCGATGCGCACGGTCTGGATATTGATGCGCTGGACAAAGAGGTCGCGCATGACAGCCGCTCTATTCAGGAGAGCATGCTGCGCAATGACGCTATCCTGACGCATCCTGTGTTCAACCGTTATCACAGCGAAACCGAGATGATGCGTTATATGCACTCTCTGGAGCGCAAAGATCTGGCGCTGAACCAGGCGATGATCCCGCTGGGCTCGTGCACCATGAAGCTGAACGCCGCGGCAGAAATGATCCCTATCACCTGGCCTGAGTTCTCCGAGCTGCACCCGTTCTGCCCGCCAGAGCAGGCGGAAGGATATCATGTCATGATCAACCAGCTTTCCGACTGGCTGGTGAAACTGACTGGTTATGACGCGCTCTGTATGCAGCCGAACTCCGGCGCGCAGGGTGAATATGCGGGGCTGCTGGCAATCCGTCACTATCACGAAAGCCGTAACGAAGGCCACCGTGATATCTGCCTGATCCCGAGCTCTGCCCACGGCACCAACCCGGCGTCTGCCCAGATGGCGGGCATGGAAGTGGTGGTCGTGGCGTGTGATAAGAACGGTAACATCGACCTGGCCGACCTGCGCGCGAAAGCCGAGCTGGCGGGCGATAAGCTCTCCTGCATCATGGTGACCTACCCGTCGACTCACGGCGTGTACGAAGAAACCATCCGCGAAGTGTGTGAAGTGGTGCATCAGTTCGGCGGTCAGGTGTACCTCGACGGCGCGAACATGAATGCTCAGGTGGGCATTACCTCTCCGGGCTTCATCGGCGCGGACGTGTCGCACCTGAACCTGCACAAAACCTTCTGCATCCCACACGGTGGTGGCGGTCCGGGCATGGGGCCTATCGGCGTGAAAGCGCACCTGGCGCCATTCGTGCCGGGTCACAGCGTCGTGCAGATTGAAGGTATGCTGACCCGTCAGGGCGCGGTCTCTGCTGCACCGTTCGGTAGCGCTTCAATCCTGCCAATCAGCTGGATGTACATCCGCATGATGGGCGCGGAAGGGCTGAAACAGGCAAGCCAGGTCGCGATCCTGAATGCTAACTATATTGCGACTCGCCTGAAGTCGGCCTTCCCGGTGCTTTACACCGGTCGCGATGGGCGTGTGGCACACGAGTGCATCCTCGATATTCGTCCGCTGAAAGAAGCGACGGGTATCAGCGAACTGGATATCGCCAAGCGTCTGATCGACTACGGCTTCCACGCACCAACCATGTCGTTCCCGGTTGCGGGTACGCTGATGGTGGAGCCAACGGAGTCTGAAAGCAAAGCCGAGCTGGACCGCTTTATTGACGCGATGCTGGCCATCCGCATGGAGATAGACCGCGTGCAGGACGGCGAATGGACGCTGGAAGATAACCCGTTGGTTAACGCTCCGCACACCCAGCACGAGATGGTGGCCGAGTGGAATCACGGTTATTCCCGTGAACTGGCTGTCTTCCCGGCAGGCGTGGCGAATAAATACTGGCCGACCGTGAAGCGTCTTGATGACGTATACGGCGACCGTAACCTGTTCTGCTCCTGTGTGCCGATGAGCGAATACCAGTAATTTTTTTGCTGTAGTAACGTAAGCCGGGTAAGGCGAAGCCGCCACCCGGCTTTTTTATTGGGAGAAGACAATGGCAATTGCACTGGTCACCGGCGCCAGCCGCGGCATTGGCAAAGCCACCGCGCTGCAACTGGCTCGCGAAGGTTATACCGTGGCGGTGAACTATCACCACAATATCAAAGCCGCAAAGGACGTCATCAATCAGATCGTTGAGGCGGGTGGAAAAGCATTTGCCCTGCGTGCAGACATTAGCGATGAAGCGCAGGTCATGGCCATGTTTGACAGCCTCGATCGCGAAGGTGAGCCCCTTACCGCGCTGGTCAATAATGCAGGCATCCTGTTTGAGCAATCCACTATTGAGAATCTGTCCGCTGAACGCATTAACCGCGTGCTGAGCACCAATGTCACGGGCTATTTTCTCTGCTGCCGTGAGGCGGTAAAGCGCATGTCGCACAAACATGGCGGCAAGGGTGGCGCGATTGTCAATGTCTCCTCTGCCGCGTCTCGTCTGGGCGCGCCGGGGGAGTATGTCGATTACGCGGCCTCCAAAGGCGCGGTAGATTCCCTGACTACCGGATTATCGCTGGAGGTAGCGGCGCAGGGTATCCGCGTAAACTGCGTGCGGCCCGGGCTGATTTATACCGATATTCACGCGTCTGGTGGGGAGCCGGGGCGGGTGGATCGCGTGAAATCGTTACTGCCGATGCAGCGCGGCGGCCAGCCGGAAGAGGTCGCGCAGGCGATAGTCTGGCTGCTGAGCGAGAAGGCATCATACGTGACGGGCAGTTTTATTGAACTGGCGGGCGGGAAATAAACGCCGGGTGGCGGCTTCGCCTTACCCGGCCTACGATTCGCAGGTTTTGTAGGCCGGTGCAAGCGTAGCGCCGCCCGGCGTTACGGCGTTAAAGTTGCTCGCCGTTGCTGGCAATCACGCCTTTATACCATTCGAAGCTTTTCTTACGGGAACGCGACATGTCGCCGGTGCCGTCGTCGTGTTTATTGACGTAGATAAAACCGTAGCGCTTGCTGTACTGGCCGGTAGTGAATGACACGCAGTCAATGCAGCCCCATGGCGTATAGCCCATCAGATCCACGCCATCGTGGGTGACGGCTTTGATCATCTCTTCAACGTGGGCGCGCAGGTAGTCGATACGATAGTCATCGTTGATGCTGCCATCCTCTTCCACCTTATCGTAGGCACCGAAGCCGTTTTCCACGATAAACAGCGGCTTCTGATAGCGTTCGTATAGTTCGCACAGGGAATAACGCAGGCCCACCGGGTCAATCTGCCAGCCCCAGTCGGACGCCTTGACGTGCGGATTAGTTACGCTGCCCTCGAAGCCAGAAATCGCGTCACCGGTGCCACCTTCCGCTTTCACCGCATTGGTCATGTAGTAGCTGAAGCCCAGGTAGTCGCAGGTACCTTCGCGGAGGATCTGCTCATCGCCTGCGTCCATTTTGATGGAGAAACCGCGGCGCTCCCATTCATTCAGTACGTAAGACGGATAGTAGCCACGCAGCTGAACATCGGTAAAGACATAGCGCTCGCGCATGGATTCCTGGGCGAACATCACGTCTTCCGGTTTGCAGGAGAACGGATAGAGCGCCACCATGGCCAGCATGCAGCCGACTTTCATCTCCGGATTGATACGGCGCGCGGCTTTCACCGCCAGGGCACTCGCCACAAACTGGTGGTGCAGCACCTGGTACATGGTCTCTTCCGGATTTTCATGTTCGGTATAGACCACGCCTGAGCAGCAATAACCAAAGAGCGGCGCACGCCAGTTACGCTGGTTGTTGATTTCATTGAAGGTCATCCAGTATTTGACCTTGTGCTTGTAGCGCTCAAAAACCACTTCCGCGAAGCGTACAAAGAAATCGACCACTTTACGGTTGGTCCAGCTGCCGTACTCCTGCACCAGGTGCAGCGGCATTTCGAAGTGGGAGAGGGTGATCACCGGCTCGATGTTGTATTTCAGCAGCTCATCGAACATGTCGTCATAGAACTTCAGCCCTTCCTCGTTTGGCTGCGTTTCGTCACCTTTCGGGAAGATGCGCGTCCAGGCAATCGAGGTGCGGAAACATTTGAAGCCCATCTCGGCAAACAGCTTGATATCATCTTTGTAGTGGCCGTGGAAGTCGATGGCCTCGTGATTTGGGTAGTATTTACCCGGCACTACGTCCTGCGTGATTTCGCGCGGCACGCCGTGCGCCCCGCCGGTCAGTACGTCGCAGATGCTTGGCCCTTTGCCGCCTTTGTCCCAGCCGCCTTCAACCTGATGCGCCGCAACGGCACCGCCCCATAGAAAATCTTTCGGTAAGGTCAATTTTTTCATCGCTGCTATTCTCAATAAATGACGTATTGGTTTTGAGTCTAGCAAAGCGAAATTGAATGTCACGATATAACAATTCGCGGAAATTGTGATTTGTCACATCAAAAAAACAGGATGTTTTATTCCGCCAGTTTCTTCGCCAGTTTGCGTCCGAGAGATTCCAGAATATAGATAACGGGGATTTGTGTGGTGATGTCGTAGACGCCTGCAATACGCGTCTGGGGAACGTGCCAGGAGAGATTAAAGTCCGCCAGTTTTGCCAGGCGTGAGTGTTCATGGCTGGTAATGGAGAGAACCTTGCAGTGATGCAGGCTGAACTGGCTGGCGAAGCGCAGGATCTCCTCGGTCTCGCCCGACACAGAGAGCACAATTGCCAGTGCATTTTTCGCCATATCATTGGTGACCGGGAAATAAGGGTCATCAATATGGTTGCTGAATTTTCCGATATTCGAAAAGAAACGGGCACCGTATTTTGCCAGCGATCCTGATGTCCCTGCGCCGACAAATATAATTCGCTCCGAAGAGAGAATGATATTTACCGCGTCATCCAGTAAAGCGTCGAACTCTTCATTATTCACGCTTTTAAAGAAACTGATAATTTCGCTGGCGCCGAAATTCGCCTGCTGAGGTTCGTTCTGTTCAAGATAGAGCTTAAAGCGCACGCGAAACTCAGAATACCCTTCACAGTTGAGCTTACGGCAAAAGCGCAGGATGGTGGTGGTTGAGACGCCCGCCGCATCCGCCAGTTCACGGATGGTCATGTACATCACTTTGTCACGGTTTTTAATGACATAGTTGTAGACCATCATCTCCAGGTTATTGAGACTGGCAATGGCGGAGTGGGTGAACATACTCACAGTGGCAAAACTCTCATTCAGACCTCGTTTAACCATCATAACATGCAGCCAGACGGCAGGATCTAATTTTATGCTATTGATTCATAACGCATAAATTTTAATGTGAACAAATGTCAGGTGAAAAATATATCTATGCTTTTGATTTTTATTGTAAAAAAATTACATGGAAAATATTTTAGCTAACAGGTGTTCACTGGAATCATTCTCAGTTAGCATAGTCATGCGATGAATAATCATCTTTAGTTTCCCGGAGTTTTGTATGGCGAGCAGACCATTAATCGCACAGGGATATTCACTGGCGGAGGAAGTAGCCAACAGCATCAGCCATGGCATTGGCCTGGTGTTTGGGATAGTCGGTTTAGTGTTATTGCTGGTACAGGCGGTTGATACGAATGCCAGCGCGATGGCGATTACCAGCTATAGCCTGTATGGCGGAAGCATGATCCTGTTATTCCTGGCGTCGACGCTCTATCACGCGATTCCGCATCAACGGGCCAAGATATGGCTCAAGAAATTTGACCACTGTGCTATCTATCTGCTTATTGCAGGAACCTATACGCCTTTTCTGCTGGTGGGGCTCAACTCGCCGCTGTCGCGCGGACTGATGATTGTCATCTGGAGCCTGGCGCTGCTGGGGATCCTCTTCAAGCTAACCATTGCACACCGGTTTAAAGTATTGTCACTGGTGACCTATCTGACCATGGGTTGGCTGTCGCTAATTGTGGTGTATCAACTGGCGATTAAGCTGGCGGTTGGCGGGGTAACGTTGCTGGCAGTGGGAGGCGTAGTGTACTCGCTGGGCGTCATTTTCTACGTCTGCAAGCGCATTCCATACAATCATGCTATCTGGCATGGTTTTGTACTGGGCGGCAGCGTGTGCCATTTTTTGGCGATTTATTTGTATGTGGGGCAGGTGTAGTTTGTTGTCGGGTGGCGGCTTCGCCTTACCCGACCTACGGGATCGGTAGGCCCGGTAAGCGCAGCGCCACCGGGCGATACAGCATCACTCTTCCAGCGAATACGGTAACGGCTCAATACTCAACGTATTCGCATCATCACGCACGCGGAACACGCTGTCGGCTTCCATGTCGTTGTTCATGACGGCCTGGACTAAAAGACGACCATCATCCAGCTGTACGGCGGCTAACACGGTGCCGGTACGGCGCCAGTTATCGCCCATTTTCAGCTCTAAATCTTCACCCGCTTCCGGTACGCGGCTGGCATGACCTGCCAGTGTCCACAGTGCACGTTTATTTGCCCCACGGAATTTTGCACGCGCCACCATCTCCTGGCCGGTGTAACAGCCTTTTTTAAAGCTGATGCCGCCCAGCGCCTGCAGGTTAGTAGCCTGTGGAATAAACTGCGCGCTGTTGGCGGCGTCAATGATCGGCAGACCGGCTTCAATATTCAGCGCCAGCCACTGCTGGCTGTTGTTGAGCTGCGCTTCGCCGCGCAGTGCTTCGGTGACGCGTTCGGCGGTTGCGGCATCCGTGACAAGAAGGAAGCGCTCCGCCGGATGTTCAAACCACAGGATGGAGGTGGCCCCCTCGCTGACGACCTGTTTTTCTGCATCCGGCAGCTCAGCAAACAGATTTTTCAGCGCGGCACGTGCCTGGAAGCCCGCCACGCCCAGCAGAACATGTTCGTCGTCCGGGACGATAGTGACTTTGGAAAAGACTGCATACTTTTTCAGTTCTTTGAGCTGCGCATCTCGCAGGCTGCGGCGTTCAATAAAGGCAAAACCGTCCTGACGGCGGAAAAGACGCAGATTGCTCCACATTTTGCCTTTGGGGTCACAATGCGCCGCCAGCAGGTGCTGGTGTTCGGTCATCTGGCTGACGTCGGCGGTGACCTGGCCCTGGAGGTATTTTTCGGCGTCGGCGCCGGCGAGCGTCGCCAGCGCCCAGTCATCAAGAGAAATAAGCGTCAGCGGCAGACGCGCAGAGGCGGCGGGCTGGCGAGGAGAAAATGGTGTAAATGCCATAACGATATCCTGAATTGCTTAACGCTTTGATAATGCCTAATGGTAAAAGAGCCTGCTGGCAATGCAAGCGCTTTCAGCAGACCATTTGTGCCATAAACCGGTTATACGTAGCGCTACGCAAAATAGTGTAATCCGCTGTCTTTGTAGGGTTTATTCTGGAAGCCTGCTCGTTGATCGCAATATTCCAGTAATGAAACGGTCAAAAACACGTTACACTAGCTGGTGTCCCCGTAGAGAAATAAAGAACACTGAACGGGGGCCCGACTGTGCCAAACGTAATGCAGGAAACTGAACATGGATATTAACAACAAGGCCCGTATTCACTGGGCATGCCGTCGCGGCATGCGTGAACTTGATATTTCCATCATGCCTTTCTTCGAATATGAGTATGACAGCTTAAGCGATGATGATAAGCGGCTGTTTGTTCGCCTGCTTGAGTCTGACGATCCGGATTTATTCAACTGGCTGATGAACCACGGCAAACCCGCCGACACCGAGTTGCAACGGATGGTGCAATTAATTCAAACACGGAATCGGGAACGTGGTCCTGTGGCAATCTGATCTTCGCGTCTCGTGGCGCTCGCAGTGGATGTCGTTAATGCTCCACGGCCTGGTTGCGGCCATCGTGCTACTCATGCCATGGCCCCTGAGCTATACACCGCTGTGGCTGCTGTTACTTTCGTTTGTCGTTTTTGACAGCGTACGCAGCCAGCGTCGCATTAATGCTCGTCAGGGTGAGATCAAGTTACTGATGGATTCCCGCCTGCGCTGGCAGGGAAAAGAGTGGGATATTCTGGGTATGCCATGGATGCTCAACTCCGGCATGATGTTACGGTTACGCAATGTGGACGGCGGACGTTGCCAGCACCTGTGGCTGGCGGCTGACAGTATGGATGCTTCAGAATGGCGAGATCTGCGCCGGATGTTGTTGCAACAGCCGACGCAGGAGTAACCCACTCAGCTAAATTTTTCTGCCAGTTCGCCAAGTATCTGTTCGCACCAGGCCTGCAGGCGCTCGTCGCTGAGATCGTACTGATTGGTTTCATCCAGCGCGAGTCCGACAAACAGCTGGCCGTCGGCAATGATCGGTTTTTGACTGGTGAACTCGTATCCTTCGGTTGGCCAGTAGCCGATAAACGTCGCCCCTTTCGGTACCAGTTTGTCATGCAGCATGCCAAGTGCATCAAGAAACCATTCGCCGTAGCCCAACTGATCGCCCATGCCGTACATCGCAATGATTTTGCCGTCGAGATTGACTGAATCGAGCTGATCCCAGATGGCTTCCCAGTCTTCCTGTATCTCACCAAAATCCCAGGTTGGGATGCCGAGGATCAGTACATCGTACTGTTCCATCAGCGCGACCGCGTCATCTTTCAGGTTATGCAACGTCACCAGTTCGGGGCCAATGATGTCGCGAATTTTCTCTGCCGCCATTTCGGTGTAGCAGGTGCTGGAACCATAGAAAAGACCAATATTCATCGCGTAACTATCTCAATTCATGCTTTGACTTTGTGCGTAGTGTACCAGAAACCAGTCGCAATCAGGCATAATGGCCTGACTGCAGAATCAAAGGGGCCGATGTGGAAAAGGATCTCGCACTCGTTGAACAGTTTCTCGATGCGCTGTGGCTGGAGAAAAATCTGGCCGAGAACACGCTCAGTGCCTATCGGCGCGATCTCACCATGCTGGTGGAGTGGCTGGCGCGTCGCGAATTATCGCTGGCGAGTGCGCAAAGCGGCGACCTTCAGGCGCTGCTCGCGGAACGGGTTGAAGGGGGCTATAAGGCCACCAGTTCTGCACGCTTGCTCAGCGCGATGCGTCGGCTGTTCCAGCATCTCTACCGTGAGAAGATTCGGGAAGACGATCCGAGTGCGCTGCTGGCGTCCCCTAAACTCCCGCAGCGGCTGCCGAAAGATCTCAGCGAAGCACAAGTTGAGAGATTATTACAGTCACCTGCTGTTGACCTGCCGCTGGAGTTACGCGATAAAGCCATGCTTGAGCTATTGTATGCTACCGGTTTGCGTGTCTCTGAACTGGTTGGCCTGACGATGAGCGACATCAGCCTGCGTCAGGGCGTGGTGCGCGTCATCGGTAAAGGAAATAAGGAAAGGCTGGTGCCGCTGGGAGAAGAAGCGGTTTACTGGCTGGAAACGTATCTTGAGCATGGCCGTCCATGGTTGCTCAATGGCGTGTCTATCGACGTCTTGTTTCCGAGCCAGCGCGCACAGCAGATGACACGACAAACGTTCTGGCATCGCATCAAGCATTACGCCACACTGGCGGGTATCGACAGTGAAAAGCTTTCGCCGCACGTATTGCGTCACGCTTTCGCGACGCATCTGTTAAACCACGGCGCAGATTTACGCGTGGTGCAGATGCTACTGGGACACAGCGATCTTTCTACGACGCAAATTTACACCCATGTCGCGACGGAACGCCTGCGGCAGCTACACCAACAGCACCACCCTCGTGCGTGAGTGCCGACAAATTGTAACGGGATCAACTATGAAAAAGTCTTTCGCGCTGTTCACCCTGCTGGCAGCCTCTTTTACCGGGTTCGCCCATGCGGATGACGCCGCTATTAAACAGTCACTGGCTAAACTGGGCGTTACCAGCAGCGACATCCAGTCTGCACCGGTTGCCGGGATGAAAACGGTACTGACTAACAGCGGCGTGCTGTATGTCACCGAAGACGGCAAACATATTATTCAGGGGCCAATGTATGACGTGAGCGGCGCGCAGCCGGTCAATGTCACCAACCAGCTGCTGATGAAAAACCTGAATGCGCTCGAAAAAGAGATGATCGTCTATAAAGCGGCGCAGGAAAAACATGTGATTACCGTCTTCACCGACATCACCTGTGGCTACTGCCACAAGCTCCATGAGCAGATGAAAGACTATAACGCGCTGGGCATTACCGTGCGTTACCTGGCCTTCCCGCGTGCAGGCGTGCAGAGCCAGCCAGAGCAAGACATGAAAGCGATTTGGTGTGCGAAAGATCGCAACAAAGCGTTTGACGATGCGATGAGCGGTAAAGAGGTTAAGCCTGCGTCCTGCGATATCGATATTGCTAACCACTACGCGCTGGGCGTGCAGTTCGGCGTAAGCGGTACGCCAGCGATTGTCCTGAGCAATGGCTATGTTGTGCCGGGTTACCAGGGACCAAAAGAGATGAAAGAGTTCCTCGACGCGCACCAGAAACAGTTTGGTGGTAAATAATCCGCGTGAAAGCCCCGATAAAATTGCGCCGCCGCGAGGCGGTTGAACCGGTTGATTTGCCAGACGATCTCCCACCCCTGCTGAAGCGTCTCTACGCCAGCCGCGGCGTGCGCAGTGCTGAGGATCTTGAACGCAGCGTCAAAGGGATGCTGCCCTGGCAGCAGCTCAACGGCATCGAAAAAGCCATCGAAATGCTCTACAACGCGCTCCGTGAGGGAACGCGTATTGTGGTGGTAGGGGATTTCGATGCAGATGGCGCAACCAGTACGGCCTTGAGCGTATTGAGTCTGCGCGCGCTGGGCTGCGATAACGTCACTTACCTTGTGCCGAACCGCTTTGAAGACGGTTACGGCCTCAGCCCGGAAGTAGTCGATCAGGCTCACGCCCGCGGGGCACAGATGATCATGACCGTTGATAACGGGATCTCTTCCCATGCAGGTGTCGATCATGCGCACGCGCTGGGGATCCCGGTGTTGGTCACCGATCACCACTTGCCGGGTGAAACATTGCCGGACGCTGAAGCGATCATCAATCCCAACCTGCGCGACTGCGATTTCCCGTCAAAATCTCTCGCCGGTGTGGGGGTAGCGTTTTATCTGATGCTGGCGCTGCGGACCCTGCTTCGTGATAAGGGCTGGTTCGAATCACGCGGTATCGCCATACCAAACCTGGCCGAATATCTCGACCTGGTGGCGCTGGGTACCGTCGCGGACGTCGTGCCGCTCGATACCAATAACCGTATTTTGACCTGGCAGGGCTTAAGCCGCATTCGCGCGGGCAAGTGCCGTCCGGGGATTAAGGCGCTGCTGGAAATTGCCAACCGCGATCCGCTCAAGCTGGCGGCAAGTGATTTGGGTTTTGCCCTCGGGCCGCGTCTGAACGCTGCCGGAAGGCTGGACGATATGTCCGTCGGTGTGGCGCTGCTGCTGTGCGATAACATCGGCGAAGCGCGCGTCCTGGCCAATGAGCTCGACGCGTTGAACCAGACCCGTAAAGAGATAGAGCAGGGAATGCAGGTCGAAGCGCTGACCCTTTGCGAAAAACTCGAACGCAGCGGTGAAACGCTGCCGGGCGGGCTGGCGATGTATCATCCTGAGTGGCATCAGGGTGTGGTTGGCATTCTGGCCTCGCGCATTAAAGAGCGCTTCCACCGCCCGGTGATCGCGTTTGCCCCGGCTGGTGACGGCACGCTGAAAGGCTCTGGCCGTTCGATTCAGGGTCTTCACATGCGTGATGCACTGGAGCGTCTGGATACGCTGTACCCGGGCCTGATGATCAAATTTGGCGGCCATGCGATGGCGGCGGGTCTGTCGCTGGAAGAGGCGAAATTTGACGAATTTCAGCGGCTATTTGGTGAACTGGTCACCGACTGGATAGACCCTGCCTTGTTGCAGGGAGAAGTGGTGTCCGACGGCGAGCTCTCACCGCATGAGATGACAATGGACGTGGCGCAGATGCTGCGCGATGCAGGTCCGTGGGGACAGATGTTCCCTGAACCGCTGTTCGACGGCCGTTTCCGCCTGCTTCAGCAACGTATCGTCGGCGAGCGTCATCTGAAAGTCATGGTTGAGCCCGTTGGCGGCGGACCGCTGCTGGACGGCATCGCCTTCAACGTCGATACGGCCATCTGGCCGGACAACGGCGTGCGCGAGGTCGAACTGGCATACAAACTGGATATCAACGAGTTTCGCGGAAACCGCACCCTTCAGATCATCATCGACAATATCTGGCCAATTTAGCGGCAGTAATCTCTATAAAAAAGGGCGTGGATTCGGTACAATCCCGCTCTTATCACCGCATTTTGACAAGTCCATAAAAGAAAACAGACCATGTTTGAAATTAATCCGGTAAAAAACCGTATTCAGGACCTCACGGAGCGCTCTGACGTTCTTAGGGGGTATCTTTGACTACGATGCCAAGAAAGAGCGTCTTGAAGAAGTAAACGCCGAGCTGGAACAGCCGGACGTCTGGAACGAACCTGAACGCGCACAGGCGTTGGGTAAAGAGCGTTCCTCTCTCGAAGCTATCGTAGATACGCTGGATCAAATGGCTCAGGGGCTGGAAGATGTTTCCGGTTTGCTCGAGCTGGCCGTCGAAGCCGACGACGAAGAAACCTTTAACGAAGCCGTGGCAGAACTCGACGTGCTGGAAGAGAAGCTGGCGCAGCTGGAATTCCGTCGTATGTTCTCCGGCGAATACGACAGCGCTGACTGTTACCTCGATATTCAGGCAGGTTCTGGCGGTACCGAAGCGCAGGACTGGGCCAGCATGCTGACGCGTATGTACCTGCGTTGGGCAGAAGCGCGCGGCTTCAAAACCGAAATCATCGAAGAGTCTGAAGGTGAAGTGGCCGGTATTAAATCCGTCACCATCAAGATCATTGGCGACTACGCCTACGGCTGGCTGCGTACCGAGACCGGCGTTCACCGTCTGGTGCGTAAGAGCCCGTTCGACTCCGGTGGCCGTCGCCATACCTCCTTCAGCTCGGCGTTTGTTTACCCGGAAGTTGACGAAGATATTGATATCGAAATTAACCCGGCGGACCTGCGTATTGACGTTTATCGCGCCTCCGGTGCGGGTGGTCAGCACGTTAACCGTACGGAATCGGCGGTGCGTATTACCCACATTCCAACCGGGCTGGTAACACAATGCCAGAACGACCGTTCCCAGCATAAGAACAAAGACCAGGCCATGAAGCAGATGAAAGCGAAGCTTTATGAGCTGGAGATGCAGAAGAAAAATGCTGAGAAACAGGCGATGGAAGATAACAAGTCCGACATCGGTTGGGGCAGCCAGATCCGTTCTTACGTCCTTGATGACTCCCGCATCAAAGACCTGCGTACCGGGGTTGAAACCCGTAACACGCAGGCGGTGCTGGACGGCAGCCTGGACCAATTTATCGAAGCAAGTTTGAAAGCAGGGTTATGAGGAACCAACATGTCTGAACAACAAGCACAGGGCGCTGACGCGGTAGTCGATCTTAACAACGAACTGAAAACCCGCCGCGAGAAGCTGGCAGCGCTGCGTGAGCAGGGCGTGCCGTTCCCGAACGATTTTCGTCGTGACCACACCTCAGACCAACTGCACGCTGACTTCGACGGTAAAGAGAACGAAGAGCTGGAAGCGCTGAACATCGAAGTGGCCGTTGCTGGCCGTATGATGACCCGTCGTATTATGGGTAAAGCCTCCTTCGTGACTTTGCAGGACGTGGGTGGCCGTATTCAGCTGTATGTTTCCCGTGACGATCTGCCGGAAGGCATCTACAACGAGCAGTTCAAGAAGTGGGATCTGGGCGATATCCTTGGCGCGAAAGGTAAACTGTTCAAAACCAAAACCGGTGAACTGTCTATCCACTGTACCGAGCTGCGTCTGCTGACCAAAGCGCTGCGTCCGCTGCCGGACAAATTCCACGGCCTGCAGGATCAGGAAGCGCGCTATCGTCAGCGTTATCTGGATCTCATCTCTAACGATGAATCCCGCAAGACCTTCAAAATTCGCTCCCAGATCATGGCCGGTATTCGCCAGTTCATGGTGAACCGCGACTTTATGGAAGTGGAAACCCCGATGATGCAGGTGATTCCAGGCGGTGCGTCTGCCCGTCCATTCATCACCCATCATAACGCCCTGGACCTGGACATGTACCTGCGTATCGCGCCGGAACTGTACCTGAAGCGTCTGGTGGTAGGTGGCTTTGATCGCGTATTCGAGATCAACCGTAACTTCCGTAACGAAGGTATCTCCGTTCGTCATAACCCAGAGTTCACCATGATGGAACTCTATATGGCGTATGCAGATTATAAAGATCTGATCGAGCTGACCGAATCCCTGTTCCGTACCCTGGCGCAGGACATTCTGGGCACCACCCAGGTCCCTTACGGTGAAGAAGTGTTCGACTTCGGCAAGCCGTTCGAAAAACTGACCATGCGCGAAGCAATCAAGAAATACCGTCCTGAAACCAACATGGCGGATCTGGATAACTTCGACTCTGCGAAAGCGATCGCGGAAAGCATCGGTATCAAGGTAGAGAAGAGCTGGGGTCTGGGCCGTATCGTGACCGAGATCTTCGAAGAAGTGGCCGAAGCGCACCTGATTCAGCCGACCTTCATCACCGAATACCCTGCTGAAGTGTCTCCGCTGGCGCGTCGTAATGACGAGAACCCGGAAATCACTGACCGTTTCGAATTCTTCATCGGCGGCCGTGAAATCGGCAACGGCTTTAGCGAGCTGAACGATGCGGAAGATCAGGCGCAGCGCTTCCAGGATCAGGTTGATGCGAAAGCAGCGGGCGATGACGAAGCGATGTTCTTCGACGAAGACTACGTGACCGCGCTGGAGCACGGCCTGCCACCAACGGCGGGTCTGGGTATTGGTATCGACCGTATGGTCATGCTGTTCACCAACAGCCACACCATCCGTGACGTGATCCTGTTCCCGGCGATGCGTCCGGTGAAATAAGGCGTTAAGATGTAAAAAAAGCCCCGAAAGGGGCTTTTTTATTGCGCGGCAAACGCTCTCAAAGCGTCTCGTGCGACCGTTGCTTCCAGCACCATCCACGGGCTGAAACCCCAGGGCGCGGCGTTTAGGGCGTGGAACAACGATTCCAGCTTAACCCATTCAAATTCCATCACTTCTTCGTGATTAATACGCAGTTCGCTGGTAATGCGTGCCGCGAATACCGGGCAAATCTCATTTTCCACAATCCCGGAAGGATCGGTTTCGCGGTAGCGAAACTCGGCGGCCACGGGGGTAATCGCCGTGATTTCAGCGCCAACCTCATAGCGGCAGCGGCGGATAATCGCCTCTTCCGTCTTTTCACCGGTTTGAGGGTGCCCGCAGACGGAATTCGTCCAGACACCCGGCCAGGCTTTTTTGCTTAGCGCGCGTCGGGTGACCAGACACTCCCCTTCGGCGTTAAACAGCCAGGAGGAGAAGGCCAGATGCAGAGGGGTTTGGGTGGTGTGTGCGGCGTACTTTTCCTGAGTGCCAATCACCATTCCCTGGTCGTTTACCAAAATAACGTGTTCTTGAATACTCATTCGTGCTCCAGTGCCAACGATGCGGATGGTTCTGCACCATCAGCAGAGCAGTATTATACGGCATTCTTATACGAACGGTTTGACCCACAGAGCGGAAAAGGGCTGACCCATTTCTGCCAGGGCTGGTATCATAGGGCGCCATTCACGCTGACCGAGGATCTGTTTTGTTTGCAGGAAGCCTGACGAGAAACCCCATCATCGCCATTTTTTGCCTGACGCTGACATTATTACTGGCCGGCTGTTCGGGGAGTAAATCTTCGGATATGGGCAGCTATTCCGGTTCGGTCTACACCGTTAAGCGCGGTGACACGCTGTATCGGATTTCGCGTGCGACGGGGACCAGCGTGAAGGATCTGGCGCGTCTGAATAACATCTCTCCACCGTATACCATCGAAGTGGGGCAGAAGCTGAAGGTTAGCGGCAGTTCGACCTCGGGTAAAAAATCTTCTGCGAAAGGCAAAACCGCCAAAGTGACGCCATCCTATGCGGTGCCGCAGTCCTCCTGGCCACCGGTCGGTCAACGCTGCTGGATTTGGCCAGCCAGCGGTAAAGTGGTGCTGCCGTACTCCCTGTCTGAAGGGGGTAACAAAGGCATTGATATCGCCGCTGCACGCGGTACGCCGGTTTATGCCTCAGGCGCAGGTAAGGTGGTTTATGTCGGTAACCAGCTACGCGGCTACGGTAACCTGATCATGATTAAGCATGGCGAAGACTACATCACGGCCTATGCGCACAACGACACGATGCTGGTCAATAACGGGCAAAACGTCAAAGCAGGGCAGAAGATTGCCACCATGGGCAGCACGGGAACGGATTCGGTGAAGCTGCACTTCCAGATTCGTTATAAGGCGACGGCCATCGATCCGCAGCGTTATCTTCCTGCACCCGGCAGCAAGCCGAAGTGCTAAGTGATTATTTTATCGCCACTTAGTGGTGAAGAGGCTTGTATGAAGAGGCGTAAGGTCTATAATGCCTTACGCACCTCAAAGCGGGCGTAGTTCAATGGTAGAACGAGAGCTTCCCAAGCTCTATACGAGGGTTCGATTCCCTTCGCCCGCTCCACTCCTTAAAGTCTCTGTAATTCAATTATTTAGCTGACTGGCACAGTGTAATGTACAACGCTAGATGCAGTTCTGGATGTCTCTGTCGTGACAGTGAATGTAGACCCAGAGAGCATACACTTGCACTGGCAGTAGTTTCAACGGTTGTACTGCGATAGCCCAACATGAACCCCACTCACTGGAAGCAATCAGCTTAGCGCATTTGCCCGATGTTCTGCACGTTCCCGCTGTGAAGCGTTGGACGGGATAAACAGGTTTATGGTGATTCCGGTGTGCTTGCGCACCAAAGCGTACCTACACACGATATGTAGGCTCTGTCTCCGTCTGGCTCACGGTTCCCGCTGAGGATACACGAGCACCCTGATAAGACTTGGCTGATTGAACATTACGGATTAAAGAGGAAGGATGCAAAGCATCCTGCTGTGCCCTGTATCACCAACCGGGCATTAGGCATCCCTGCGTCTTGAGGAAATGAATATGATGAACCTGAGTGAAGACTATGAGCTGATGAAAACCCGGCTGTTGCTGATTCGGTACTACACAGCGTACGTGGATACGCGGATTGCTACAGGTGAGTTCGGTGACATCCTTTCGGAGGATAGAGAAGAACGCTGGAAAGCTGGACGGGCTAGGGCTAACTTGCTTGTTCGGCATGTGGATGAAGTTATGGGGATGGAGCTTGGCTGGCTGTACGAAACACTTGAAGGAGTGTGGAAGGATGGTGAACGTTACGGTTTGAGCACGTATGAGACAGAAGAAGCGTTTGAGCTGTGGAAATTGCTCCGGGATAAGCTTCCAGAAGGGTACGTGCCAGAGTACCTCAAGTAGCGTTGCTTGCCGCTTGGGTTGGGCATAAAATACCCATTCAATTTTAAGTGGGTATTGTGCATGGAATACGTGGCTTTTGGTGATGAGAGTGGTACGACAGGGAGTGACCGCTGTTACGGCATTGGCTTGCTGTGTGTGCGTAAAGATACGCTGCACATCTTCAATGAGAGAGTCCAGAAGCTGAAAGACAAGTACGGCATCGTTGGTGAGTTGAAGTGGTCGAAGATCAAGAACAGTGCGGGGCAGGCAAACATCTGCATTGAGCTGTTGGCTATGGTGCTCAAGAACTCATGCTGCTTTCACTCGATTGTCGTTGTGAAGAACCTGTACAACAACTGGCAAACAGATAGGGAGCTGGCTTTCTACCAAACGTACACGATGCTCGTTAAGAACGTTGCTAAGCAGATGAAGAGTGACGTTGAAGTCATCATTGACCAGAAGATTGATAAGTACAAAAAGAATGATGAGGTGACGGGCATTGTTGCTAACCATATGCTGGCTAGGGCAGGGATGAAGAAGCTGGTTAAGTCTGTAACGATGCACGACTCTAAGCACCATCTGGGATTGCAGGTTGTAGACATCCTGACTGGGGCTGTGAACTCTGGGTACTTGAAGTACCTTAACCCACGGCTGGAGCTGTCAGTGGCTAAAGAGCTTGCGTTTGAACGGATGGCTGCTGTGCTTGGCTGGGATGCGTTCCATTACGATACGTTCCCGAATAAAGATTTCAATATCTGGCACTTCCCGCAAGAGATGCGAGCTATGCCGGGTTCTAAGAGTATTCGTCCTGATTACAGCGTTCCGCCTGTACATAGGTATGAGCTGGCCTAATCCCCGCCGTTCGCACCGTACGGCTTGTTTTCCTCAGATAGAGGGTGCCTCAGTTCTCATCGTCTTTCACGTATCTAAGGATGGTTTTCATACTGTCGTGTTTGGTTCTACGCAGTAGTAGTGTCACTAAAACCAACAACAGGATTATTAACACAGCACCGCTACCGATTAGCCATTTCATTAGGTAGGCTGACCTCCGGTGTTTTGTGACGCCTGGGCGTAAATGCTGGAGAGTATAAATACGATCAGAGAATGCTGTTGTTCGTCTTCAAAGATAAAGCTATGACGTTCAAGTCCTTCTACTACTTCCTCAAGAGACAATCTGATCATTTATCTTCCCCATTGCAGCCTCGCATCCATGCACGACAGAAGATCCAGCCGATGACGAGCCATAGCACTGACAGCGCCACTATTTCTAAAAAGATTTTCATTTTGTTTTGGTGAGTGATTATTATCCTGGTAACGTTTCTGGGCGGTATTATTACTGGTGAGATCGGATGGGGCAAGTCACTAATTTTAATCGGGTATTAGTGATTCTAATAATTTCCTCCCCCTTATAAGACGTAAAGCATCCGTCGTGATTCAAACCCATTATTAAAAACATATGTGTTTTTCCGAATGTGTATTGAGTTTTCGTTCATGCCGGGTATCCTGTTGGTAAATACTCAGGAGGTTTGATGTCACTAACATCCTTACAACTCTTCAAATACCTCTCCGATGAAACCCGTCTGGGCATCGTACTGCTGCTCAGAGAGATGGGAGAGTTGTGCGTATGCGATCTCTGCACGGCACTGGATCAGTCGCAGCCCAAGATTTCCCGTCATCTGGCAATGCTAAGGGAAAGTGGGCTATTGCAGGATCGTAAGCAGGGCAAGTGGGTTCACTATCGCCTTTCCCCGCATATTCCGTCATGGGCTGCTCAGGTGATTGAGCAGGCCTGGTTATGCCAGCAGGACGACGTACAGGCCATCGCCCGTAAGCTGGCAACGGCAAATTGCTCTGGTAGCGGTAAGGCTATTTGTCTCTAAAAAAAAATTTGCCTGAACATATATGATTTTTCAAATGTGAGGTGTTCAGAATGAAAACGTTAACGGTTTTTGACCCGGCATTGTGCTGCAGTACCGGCGTATGTGGTTCAGATGTCGATCAGGTTCTGGTTGATTTTTCTGCGGATGTGCAGTGGTTGAAAGAACGCGGCGTACAGGTGGAACGTTACAACCTGGCGCAGCAGCCCATGAGCTTCGTTCAGAACGAAAAAGCGAAAGCCTTCCTGGAAGCCTCGGGAGCAGAAGGGCTTCCGCTGCTGTTGCTGGACGGTGAAACGGTAATGGCCGGGCGATATCCAAAACGCGCTGAGCTGGCTCGCTGGTTTGGGATCCCGCTGGAAAAAGTGGGCTTAGCGCCCACCGGCTGCTGTGGTGGGAATACTTCCTGTTGCTGAGTATGTCGGGAGGACATATGAAATTCTTACAGAATATCCCGCCTTACCTGTTTTTTACCGGAAAGGGCGGGGTGGGCAAAACCTCCATTTCCTGCGCGACGGCTATCCGCCTGGCGGGACGGGGTAAGCGGGTATTGCTGGTGAGTACCGATCCCGCTTCCAATGTCGGCCAGGTCTTTGATCAAACTATCGGTAACACGATCCACTCTGTTAATGCCGTTCCCGGGCTTTCCGCTCTGGAGATAGACCCACAGGAAGCTGCACAGCAGTATCGCGCCAGAATCGTTGATCCTGTTAAGGGGCTTTTGCCCGATGACGTCGTTAACAGTATCAGCGAGCAGCTTTCCGGCGCCTGTACGACTGAGATTGCGGCGTTCGATGAGTTCACCGGTTTATTGACAGACGCTTCCCTGCTGACCCGCTTCGATCACATCATTTTTGATACAGCGCCGACGGGCCACACTATTCGCCTGCTCCAGCTTCCCGGCGCCTGGAGTAGCTTCATTGAAAGTAACCCGGACGGTGCTTCCTGTCTCGGCCCAATGGCCGGGCTGGAAAAACAGCGTGAGCAGTACGCACACGCGGTAGAGGCGTTATCCGATCCTGCGCGTACCCGTCTGGTTCTGGTTGCACGACTGCAGAAATCCACTTTGCAGGAAGTCGCCCGCACCCATGAAGAACTGGCGGCGATCGGCCTGAAAAACCAGTATCTGGTGATTAATGGCGTTTTGCCGGCAGCCGAAGCGGAACATGACGCACTGGCTGCTGCGATATGGCAACGGGAGCAAGAGGCACTGGCAAATCTTCCTGCCGGTTTATCCGGGCTGCCGACAGATACCTTATTACTGCAACCCGTCAACATGGTTGGCGTGTCGGCATTAAAGGGCCTGCTGGACAGCCGTTCTGAGACATTACCGCTCCCTGCAACGAACGCCCTGGATACGCCTGCAAACGCATCGCTCTCTGGCCTGGTCGAGGATATCGCCCGTAACGAACACGGCCTGATTATGCTGATGGGCAAAGGTGGCGTGGGTAAAACCACGATGGCGGCTGCCGTCGCCGTCAGGCTGGCTGACATGGGGTTTGATGTCCATCTCACCACCTCCGATCCCGCCGCACATCTCAGCACAACGCTAAATGGCAGCCTGAATAACCTGCAGGTCAGCCGGATCAACCCACACGAGGAAACCGAACGCTATCGCCGGCATGTCCTTGAGACGAAGGGAAAAGATCTGGACGAAGCAGGGAAACGGCTACTGGAAGAAGATTTACGTTCCCCCTGTACTGAAGAGATCGCCGTCTTCCAGGCATTTTCCCGAGTGATCCGCGAAGCAGGTAAGCGGTTTGTGGTGATGGATACGGCTCCCACGGGGCATACGCTGTTGCTGCTGGATGCAACCGGGGCTTATCACCGCGAAATTGCCAAAAAAATGGGCGACAAAGGCCATTTTACTACCCCGATGATGCAGCTTCAGGACCCGGAGCGAACCAAAGTGCTGCTGGTTACGCTTCCGGAAACCACTCCAGTGCTGGAGGCAGCGAATTTGCAGGCCGATCTTGAACGCGCAGGGATTCATCCGTGGGGCTGGATTATCAATAACAGCCTTTCTATTGCGGATACGCATTCTCCATTGCTTTGCCAGCGCGCCCGGCAGGAATTGCCGCAGATTGAGGCGGTTAAGCATCAGCATGCTGATCGTATAGCGCTTGTTCCGTTACTGGCGTCAGAGCCTGCCGGTATCGAAAAGCTCAGAGCGTTGATGCGCTAATTTATTGGTTAATACAGGGCGGCAGAGCCGCCCTGTCAGGAGGTTTTATGTTACTGGCAGGCGCTATTTTTGTCCTGACCCTTGTTTTGGTTATCTGGCAGCCGAAGGGGGTGGGAATTGGCTGGAGCGCGACGCTGGGCGCAGCCCTGGCTTTAATTTCAGGCGTTGTGCATTTAGGCGATATTCCGGTGGTGTGGAATATCGTCTGGAACGCGACGGCAACGTTTATTGCCGTCATTATTATCAGCCTGCTGCTTGATGAATCCGGCTTTTTCGAATGGGCAGCGCTGCATGTATCGCGTTGGGGGAATGGTCGGGGCCGTTTGCTCTTTACCTATATCGTTCTGCTCGGCGCAGCGGTAGCGGCACTGTTTGCCAACGACGGTGCTGCTCTTATTCTGACACCGATCGTGATTGCCATGCTGCTGGCATTAGGGTTCAGCAAAGGCACCACGCTGGCATTCGTGATGGCCGCCGGGTTTATTGCCGATACCGCCAGCCTGCCGCTTATTGTGTCAAACCTGGTGAATATTGTTTCGGCAGACTTCTTCGGTCTGGGGTTCACCGAATACGCGTCGGTGATGGTTCCGGTCGATATTGCAGCCATTGTCACCACGCTTGTGATGCTGCATCTGTTCTTTCGCAAAGATATCCCGCCGACTTACGAGCTGTCTCTTCTTAAGACACCGGCAAAAGCGATTAAAGATCCGGCGACGTTTCGTACCGGCTGGGTCGTTTTAATTCTGTTGCTGGTAGGTTTTTTCGTCCTTGAGCCGCTCGGTATTCCGGTGAGCGCGATTGCGGCGGTGGGGGCCGTCATCCTGTTTGCTGTGGCGAAACGCGGCCATGCCATTAACACGGGCAAAGTGCTGCATGGCGCACCCTGGCAGATCGTCATCTTCTCGCTGGGGATGTACCTGGTGGTCTACGGTCTGCGCAACGCCGGGCTTACCGAATACCTTTCAGGTGTGCTGAACGTGCTGGCGGATAAAGGACTCTGGGCCGCGACGCTGGGTACCGGCTTCCTGACGGCATTCCTGTCCTCCATCATGAATAACATGCCGACCGTGCTGGTTGGTGCGCTCTCTATTGATGGCAGCACCGCAACCGGTGTTATCAAAGAGGCGATGATCTACGCCAACGTGATTGGCTGCGACCTGGGGCCAAAAATCACCCCTATTGGGAGCCTGGCAACGCTGCTCTGGCTGCATGTCCTTTCACAGAAGAACATGACGATTACCTGGGGCTACTATTTCCGCACCGGGATCGTTATGACTCTGCCTGTGCTGTTTGTAACGCTGGCCGCGCTGGCGCTACGTCTCTCTTTCACTTTGTAATGAGATACTGTTATGAGCAACATCACTATTTATCACAACCCGGCCTGCGGTACGTCCCGTAATACGCTGGAGATGATCCGCAACAGCGGAAATGAGCCGACCGTCATTCATTACCTGGAGAATCCGCCGTCTCGCGATGAACTGGTCAAACTCATTGCAGATATGGGGATCACGGTACGGGCACTGCTGCGTAAAAATGTCGAGCCTTATGAAGAACTGGGGCTGGCGGAAGATAAGTTTACGGACGATCGGTTAATCGACTTTATGCTGCAGCATCCGATCCTGATTAACCGGCCTATTGTCGTGACGCCGCTGGGAACCAAACTGTGCCGTCCTTCAGAAGTGGTTCTGGATATTCTTCCTGATGCGCAGAAAGCGGCTTTCGCGAAGGAAGACGGCGAGAAGGTCGTTGATGAAACAGGTAAACGATTGAAATAAGTATGGAGGAGCGCATTCGCGCTTTGAATGTCGGCCTGCCATCCCGTTTAGCCACTGAATGGCAGGCCGATTTCTCTAGTTTTTCGGGAATATCCAGACATGCTTCTCTGGCAGCGATAGATGACAATGCTGCGGGTCGCGAAGCTCATTCCCGTAAGCGCGGATCACATAATCATCCCCCGCCGTGCGGAACAGGTACTCCCAGCGGTCGCCAAGATACATGCTGGTGAGGAGCGGCAGCGCAAGCTGATTTTCCCCCGGCCCCTCGACCACCGCCACGCGCTCGACGCGGATCACCGCCGTAGCCTCATTACCGCTCTGCACCCCTTCACCCGCCTGGCCCCAGAGCACCCAGTCTTTTCCTTCAATGCGTGCTTTGCCGTCGCGTACTTCGGTGATTTTGCCATGCAGGCGGTTATTACTGCCCATAAACTCGGCCGTAAACAGCGTTTTCGGCGAACCGTACATCTCCTGCGGTGTACCCTGTTGCTCAATTTTACCGTTGTTGAGCAGCAGGATGCGGTCGGAAATCGACATCGCTTCGTTCTGGTCGTGCGTTACCATCAGCGCAGATAACCCGAGCTTAATGATCAGCTCGCGCAGAAATACGCGGGCCTCTTCGCGCAGTTTGGCATCGAGGTTGGACAGCGGCTCGTCCAGCAAAATCACCGGCGGGTTATAGACCAGCGCCCGGCCAATCGCCACGCGCTGCTGCTGCCCGCCGGAGAGCTGGTGCGGGTGACGTTTACCAAGATGACCGAGACCCAGCTGGTCCAGCACATCCTGTACGCGCTGCTGGATCTCTTTAGCCGGGACTTTACGCAGCTTGAGCGGATAGGCCACGTTTTCAAATACGGTTTTGTGCGGCCACAAGGCGTAGGACTGGAACACCAGCCCCAGGTTACGCTCCTCCGCCGGAACCTCGCTGCGCGGCGTACCGTCATAAACTTTATTTTGACCAATGACAATCGACCCCTGAGTTGGTTTTTCCAGACCCGCGACGGCGCGCAGCAGGGTGGTTTTGCCGCTGCCGGAAGGGCCCAGCAGGGAGACCACTTCGCCGCGTTTCAGGTTCATGGAGACCCCTTTTAAAACAGGATTGTCGCCGTAGGTTAAGTGCAGATCGTCAACCGCTAATTCAATCATGTAATTTCACTCCGAAACGAAGGGCAATGCCCAGACCTACCACGACCAGCAGGATATTAATGAAAGAGAGCGCCGCCACGATATCAATTGCACCCGCGGCCCACAGGGAAACCAGCATCGAGCCGATGGTTTCCGTGCCGGGGGAGAGCAGGTACACACCGGTTGAGTATTCGCGCTCAAAGATCAGGAACATCAGCAGCCATGAGCCGATAAGCCCGTAGCGGGAGAGCGGAATGGTGACGTGGCGGGTGATCTGCCCGCGCGTCGCGCCGGTGCTGCGTGCCGCCTCTTCAAGCTCCGGCCCCACCTGCAACAGCGTGGAAGAGATGAGCCTCAGTCCGTAAGCCATCCACACCACGGTATAAGCCAGCCAGACGCTGAAAATGGTGCTGCGCAGCGAGCGCAGCCAGACGATGACGTTTTCGCGCATCCAGTCGGTCCAGACGAATCCGGAAAGCCAGCCGGATTTCAGGGCGTTATCCAGCCACATCGGCAGGAACAGAAACACCCACAAAAAGGCCAGACCCGCCAGCAATCCCGGCACGGCGCGCGGCACCAGCACGCTGTAATCCAGGAACCGCGTGGTGTTGTCCGGTTTACGGTGCATGGCAATACCAACAAACAGGTAGCACGCGACGGCCAGTGCGCCGCCAATCACGCCAATCGACATCGAGTTGACGATGGCGCGCAGCAGGTTAGGCTGCGCCCAGATGGTGCGAAAGGTACTCAGCGAAAGCTCATCCCACAGTGAAACGCCCACCCCCCAGTTGGAGATGAACGCGCGCAGCACCACGCCAAGCAGGGGAACACCGATGGTGACAGTCAGCCAGAAGGCGACCACCGCCCCGGCCACCCAGCGCCATTTACCCAGTGGTAACGCGCGAGCTTGAGAGGCTTTCCCTTTCATGGTGACAAAGCGGTTGGCGGTGCGCATCAGGCGACGCTGGAGCATGACCAGCGGGATAGTGATGCAAATCAGCACCACGGCGACCGCCGCCATCAGATGATAGGAAGGCGTTCCGAGCTTGTTCGTCAGCTGGTACAGATAGGTCGCCAGCACCATGTTGCCTTCCGGATCGCCAAGTACCAGCATCAGACCAAACACTTCCAGCCCGAGGAAGAACAGCAGCACGATGGCGTACAGGATGGATGGCCGCACCATCGGCAGGCTGACGGAGGTCATCACCTGCAGCGGAGAGGCGCCCGCGGTGCGCGCGGCTTCTTCCACATCGGAGCCCACGCTACGCAGCGCGGAGGAAATATAGAGATAGGCATGCGGAACATGCGTCAGGCCGGCAATGACCACGATGCTCGACATGTCATAGATGTTCCACGGCACAAAGCCGATCAGCGCCTGTGCCCACAGGGACAGAAAGCCCACCGGACCGGCAGCCACCACATAGCCAAAACCCAGCACCATCGGTGAAACGAAAATCGGGACCAGGATCAGCGGTTCGATCAGGCGTCGGCCTGGCAGATCGGTACGCACCATCAGAAACGCCAGCACGCCACCCAGCGGAATGGCAATGATGACCAGCCCGAACGCGAGAAGAAAGCCGCTTCTCAGGGCCTTGTAGAAATCAGGGTCGGTGAAGATAAAACCAAATGATTCAAGGCTCCACTCTTTTGCCGGGGAAAAGAACGGAGCGGACAGGAAGCTCTGTATCACGATAAACGACAGTGGCGTATAGATAACCAGGGCGGTTATCAACACGACAATACCGCGCGGCAGGCTTTGCCACTTTCTGCGTAATGTATTCATGGGGTATCCCTGGTGTTGCAGCCCAGAAAAATGAACTCAGTCAGATGAACAGACGCGCGACGGCGCACGCCGCCGCGCCAGGACGCTTATTTGGCGGCGGCTGCACGCCACTCTTTGATGTACTCCAGGCGTTTCTTCGGCTGCAGATACTCCAGCAGCGATTCATCAACCGGGATCGGCTTCAGCGCATTGCCGAGGATTTTGGTCAGGCCGTCGATATCGTTTTTGCCTTCGATATCGTTACGAATGGATGGAATGTCCGCCTGATTTGCCAGGATGCTTTGGCCTTTTTCAGACAGCACATAGTCCAGCCACAGTTTTGCCGCATTGCTGTTTTGCGCCTGCTGGCTGATGAACGACACGCGCGACAGCACCAGGGTGTAATCTTTTGGATAGGCTATGCCGAGCGACGGGTCGTTCTTCGCACGCGCTTCAGCGTAAGAACCAAGGATATTGAAGCCGATCAGGTTTTCACCGGAGGAGACCCTCTCCATCATGGTGCCGGTAGACGACTGCACCGCTAAGCCACCTTTGGCAACGTCGGCCAGGGTTTTAAAGTAATTTGGATCGGCCTTGTGATCCTGCACTGAGAGCATAAAACCAAGACCCGATTTCTCAATGTCATAGGTGGTGACTTTACTCTTGAATTTATCCGTCTGGCTGGCAATCAGCTTCGCCAGCGCGGCGTGTGAATCCGGCACGTCACCGGCCGGGATCAGGCGTTTGTTGTAGATAAAGACCACCGGCTCATAGGTGGTGCCGTACGCCTTATCTTTCCAGACCGCCCATTTCGGCAGCTGGCTCTGCTCCGGCGATTTGTACTCCATAGCGTAGTCAGCGGCGAGCTTCAGTCCGGTGTCCATGGACGAGCTCCAGACCACATCACCGCTCCCGCCACCGGAGGCCTGTTCGCTGATAAAACGGTTGTACAGTTCCGTGCTGTTCATGTCGTTATATTCAACTTTGATGCCTGGATACGTTTTTTCGAAGCCTTCGATCAGCGGCCCGGCGGCTTTGGTGTCGGTGGTGGAGTAGATGACAACTTTGCCCTCTTTCGTGGCGGCATCGACAACCTTTTGATACTCAGCCGGATAGCCCTGCGGCAGGGCAGACAGCGCAGAAGCGGAGAACAGGACGGTAGCGGTAATCAGAGAAATTCGGAATGTGTTCGACATTATAGTTAACCTTTTAGTTACATTTGAGGAACTAATTGTCAACATAGCCTATCGGCCTCCACCCACAATAGGGGGAAGCGGGCGATGATTCCGAAGTGTGATTGTCACCGTCGTTTCAGCAATTAACACCATAGAATCCGCGAACGTTTGCTGGCTAATGTTCGCGGATTACGTTTTATCGGGGGCTTTACGGTATAGCCTTCTGGGATGACCGATATTGCCGTACAGCATTTCGACGCTGATTAACCCACTCTCCACGCAGTATTCAAGATAGCGACGCCCCGTGGTTTTGCTGACCCCGACGTTTTCCACGACCTCCTCCACCGACATTGCGCTGTCGGGACGATCGGCAAACAGCCGTTTGATCCGCTCCAGGGTCTGAGGCTCAATGCCCTTCGTCGACGGCGTGTGCGGGGATTCAGCAGCAGGCAGGTTAAACAGGCGATCCAGCGCATGCTGGTCAACGACTTTTACCTGCTGCACGGTGTGGATGAAGCGCATAAAACGCTCCAGCGAGGCGTGCAGGCGCTGGAAAAAGACCGGTTTAATCAGGTAATCAAACGCGCCGCTGCGCATGGCATGGCTGCAGGTCTGCATATCGCTGGCGGCGGTGATGAAGATCACCGAGCACTCATAGCTTTTCAGCAGGGGAGTGTCGATTAACTCCACGCCTTTGCCGTCCGGAAGATAGTTATCCAGCAGAATAAGCCGCGGCTGATGCTGGCGAATCAGGCTGCATGCCTGCTCAATCGACGCGGCGATGCCCACCACGTGCAGATGAAAGTTCTGCTCAATATACTCGCGATGCAGCTCCGCCAGGTGCGGCTCATCCTCAACGATCACAACATCAAGTGCTTGGGTCATGCTTTAGCCCATTCGGAATAAATACAGAGAAAATCGTGCCCTGCGGCGTATTGTCGGCAATCTCAATGCTGCCGCCCGCTTTGTTGATATAGCCTGCCACCAGAAACAGGCCGATACCGTGCTCGGTACCCACAATGTCGTTTTCACTGTCCGGCTTGCTGCTGAATCCCTGTCGAAAGATATGCGGCTTCAGCGCATCATCCACCCCGCAGCCCCGGTCGGCCACCTCAATCAGCAGCTCCTGGTTGCGATCGGAAATATAGAGTTCTACCGGCGCGGGGACCGGTGCGGTGAGGGTCGCATCCACGGCGTTATCCAGCAAATTACCAATAATGGACATCAGCTCCGTTTCACTGAGGCGGGACGGCATGCGGGTGAGCTGGCATGCGGGATCAAACTGTAGCTCAACCCCTTTTTCCCGTGCGCTGACATATTTCCCGAGCAGCAGCCCGCATAAGGCCGGAGAGGCAAAATGGGCCGACACGAAGTCCAGCACGCGCTGTGCGCCTTCCGACTGCACCTGGATATAGCGGATCGCTTCGTCATAGTGTTTCATCTGCAACAACCCCACCAGCGTCGCGGTCCAGTTCAGCTGTTCGTGGCGCATAATGCGCAGGTTGTCGGCATAGCGTTTGATCTGGCTGAGCTGGCTGCTGAGGGTATTAATGTCGTTTTTGTCGCGAAAGCTGTATACCCAGCCGCTTTCAACGCCAGGCTCGACCTCAATCGCCACGCGGTTGACGATGACCTCGCGCTGGTTAAGTACCGCAATCTGGTCGTGGCGGCCGCTGCTCACCGAGGCGTAGCGCTGTGTTAAAAACCCCGGCGAGGTTTGCAGAACCTCGTCCAGCGGCTTGCCGATAAGATCTTTTTCACTCCGATGAATATCCAGCATTTCTCGTGCCGCGCGGTTAATTAAAATCAGCTGCTTCTCTTCATTGACGGCAAATACCCCTTCATACATGGCTTCTAACAGCGCCCTTTGCTGCAAAACCAGCTGGGCAATATCTTTCGGCTCAAGTCTGAACATCTGTTTTTTAAGGTTGCGGGTAAACAGCCAGGAGAAAATAAACAGCAGCAGCAGAAGGGCAATCCCGTATAAACCGGCCTGCCAGAGAATGCGGGCGTTAATGTTGGCAATATACGAAGTCAGATAGCCGACCGAGACAATGCCAATCACCTGATGCTGTGCATTGAAGATGGGCGCTTTGCTGCGCAGCGAAACCCCAATCCCGCCCTGACGCACGGAAATGATGGTTTTGCCCTTGAGTACTTCAGCATTATCACCGCCGATCATCGGTAAATTAATGCGCTCCGGGGATTCCGAATGATAAAGATGCTGCTCGTGGGTATCGCCAATCACAATATAGCTGGCGTCACTTTCGGCACGCAGCGGCTGAATTAACCGGGCGATGCCGGGGATATCTCTGGCCGCCACCTTTTCCGCCAGACCCGGCATCAGCGCAATCTCACTGGCCTGAACCCGGGCGCGCTGGCCGAGATCGTGATGGAGCTGCCGGTCAATAAAATGAAACAGGATCGTACCCAGCAGCACTAACAGCAGGCAGGAGAAGCACACCAGCGCTAAAAACAGCTTTACCTGAAAAGAGAGTCTGCGTTTCATTCAACCCGCGCTAGCCTTGGAAAAGGGGATATTTATGGAGCCTGACATGTGCAAATAGTGGACGCAATCCGGTAAGAAAAGAGTTGTGAGCTGGCTTTTCGTTTTCAGCGTGATAGCCATCGGGATCCCGTAAGGCTATGCTTCATTCAGCACGAGAATAATTACAGAGGCAATGTCATGGATAAAGAACTACTGGATGCGGGTTACCGGGCCTATACCGGCGAGAAAATTGACGTGTACTTCAACACCGGGATCTGCAAACACTCAGGTAACTGCGTGCGTGGGAGCGCAAAGCTGTTTAATCTGAAACGTAAACCGTGGATTATTCCTGATGAAGTGGACGTCGAAACGGTTGTACGCGTAATTGATACCTGCCCGAGCGGTGCGCTGAAGTATCGCCAAAAATAAGCGAGGAACCATGGATATTCTGGAAGGCCATAACAAGTTTTACGTGAATGATGCAGACGGAAATCAGGTGGCGGAGATTGTCTTCGTGCCGACCGGCGAGCACCTGAGCATTATTGAGCATACTGATGTCGATCCGAGCCTGAAAGGGCAGGGCGTTGGCAAACAGCTGGTGGCGAAAGTGGTCGAGAAGATGCGCGGTGAGAACCGTAAAATTATTCCGCTGTGTCCGTTTGCGAAACATGAGTTTGATAATACGCGGGAATATGACGATATCCGGGCGTGATTCTCTGTAGGAATGTAGGCCGGGTAAGCGCAGCGCTACCCGGCACAATGTATGGCAGGAACATTAGCCAACAAACATCACCGACACGCACAGCACGCCGACGATCAGCGTCAGCAGGCTGCCAGGGGAGCGGTAAGGCTTCAGCGAAGGGATCAGGTACGTCGACAGCGTCGGCATGATAAACAAAATCATGGCGATAAGCGGGCCGCTGATGGCGTAAATCATCGAAATCGCGTTCGGGTTGATGCAGCAGACCGCGAAGGTAATTAACGACACACCCATAATGGAAATCGCGCGGTTAAAGGCGCGGCTCTTTTTCACACCCACCTGATTGAGCGACGACTTCACGATCTCCGTCGCCCCTTCAATGACCCCAAAATAGGTGCCGAGGAACGATTTCGACATCGCAACAATCGCCACGATTATCCCGGAAATGCCGAGCCATGCGGGAGAAGAGGGCATCATCGACAGTGCTGACAGGATGGTTACCCCTTGCTCTTTGGCGGCCACAATGTAGGACGGCGGAATCGAGAGCAGGCAGCTGAAGACAAAGAACAGCACGCTCAGGCAGATAATCAGGTACGCCACCTTCATGATCTTCTTGCATTTATCCATGGCGGCGTCAGCAAACTTCTCGCGACGATCCACGGCAAATGTCGAGATAATCGGGGTATGGCTGAAGGCAAACACCATCACCGGAATGGAAATCCATACCTGATGCAGCGTATGGCGATCAACGGCCATCTGGCTGGTAAGTAGCGAGGGTTGCCAGCTCCCGGTCAGGTAGATCGAGACAAACAGGAAGTAGGCAATCAGCGGGAATACCAGGAAGCCCATCACCTTTATCGTGATATGCCGTCCCATCAGGAAGATCAGATTCAGCACCAGCACCACACCTAAACTGACCAGCACGCGCACGGCGGTATCCACCGTCAGGTGTTTTGCCAGTTGCTCGGTTAACGAGTTGGTGATGGCCACCGCGTAAATCTGCACTACAACAAAGAAGGCGATGAAATAGAGTGTGGTGATCAGATTGCCAATCTTCTTGCCGTAATAGTGTGAGACGGCGCCGGTGATCCCTTCATTGCCTTTTGTTTTTGAAGAGAGAATAAATTGCGCCAGCGCGCGATGCGGCCAGTAGGTTAACGGGTAGGCCACAAGGGCGGTAATAAACAGAACAATAGCGCCTGCAGAGCCCAGCTGAATGGGCAAGAACAGCGTTCCTGCGCCCACGGCCGTGCCATAGAGAGCGAAACTCCAGAGAGTCTCATCTTTTGACCAAATTTTCGACATTAGAGCAACGTTTCAACTATCAAACCATCAGAATGGCGTGCAATTTACCATAATTATGCTCGTAGAGCGCAGTTGCTTCGATGGCGTTTGGCCGGAACAGGCGTCCGGCCAGAGAGCATTTAGCCTGCCAGGGCGCGTCGTTGCTGGCGACGCTTAAGGAATTTCTCACGCAGGTTATCGTATGCCCAGTTATAGAACATGGTGTAGGGCAGGAAGAACAGGAAGAAACCTATTTCCAGTGTGAATGCCTGAAGCAGGGTGACGCCCAGCACGGCAGCGACAATCGACACGCCAATCACAATAAACCCACATTCGAACCCCAGGGCGTGCAGCGCACGCACTTTTGCCGTGCGTGTTACCCGCTGGACTGGCCAGAAACGGTCGAAACCGAAGTTATAAATAATGTTCCAGAGCATGGCGGTAGTGGCCAGAATAACGGTCAATCCCCCCATTTCCACTACGGAGCGCTGCATGAGCCATGCGGCCGTAGGGGCGAGGATCGCCGTAGCAATCCCTTCGAAACAGACAGCATGGAAGATCCGCTCCGGCAGTTTACGGTGGAGTGCATCCTGATGTTGCATAGTGTAGACCTCATTAATTCGCCGGTATGGGCGTGATGCGGCCTATTTTTATCGTTAAAGCTGATATATTAAAGATGGTATCCATCGATAAAGTAGATAGGTCATGCGCTATTCACCTGAAGCCCTTACCGCGTTTGTTGAGGCCGTTGCGGCTGGCTCGTTCTCTGCTGCCGCACGCCGGTTGCGTAAGAGTCAGTCGACGATCAGCACCTCCATTGCCCATCTTGAAGCCGATCTCGGTTTTGAGCTGTTTGACCGCTCGGCGCGTCAGCCTGTGTTAACGGCTCAGGGTGAACAGGTGCTGGGTTATGTGCAGGCCATCCTTGCCGCCAGCACGCGGCTGGATGAACTGGCGGTGTCGCTAACGGCACAAACGGAGGCGCGTCTGACATTTGTCCTTTCCGATACCCTGAACCCGGACGTGCTGGAAGAGATGATGAAGCAGTTTGACGCTCGCTTTCCCCATACGGCGTTCGAATGTCTGATTGGCGAGGAAGAGGATGTGATCGATCTGCTGCAAAAGGGGCGAGCGCAGGTGGGGCTGACGGAAGCGCGGGACAGTTACCCCACCGACATTGGCGTTACCCGCCTGCCGATGCAGACCCGTATGGCAATTTATGTTGCGACTACGCATCCCCTGGCGGGCCAACCCGAAGTGCAGAGTGACGAGCTGCACGGCTGGCGCGAACTGCGGCTTAGCACTTATCTGGAACGCGAGGCTGAAATTGCGCGAGGACCCGTCTGGTCAGCACCGAATTACCTGTTACTCTTGAGTATGGCTGTGCAGGGATTCGGCTGGTGCGTGTTGCCGTGCGCGCTGGTGGATGAATTTGCCGCCGCGAAATCCCTGGTTCAGCTCAATGTGCCTGGCTGGCCAAGGGCGATCGGCATCGATCTGCTGTGGAATAAACGATCCCCTCCCGGCGTTGCCGGAAGCTGGCTGCGGCAGTATCTGCAGGATGTCCGTTAATCCTTGTGATTAAACTCACTATTTTTAAACAATTAAGATAATTGCCAGTAACAATCCTCTACTATCGTCATGTCATTTAACACAGAGGTCGTGATGAAAGATGTCGTCATAGTGGGTGCGTTGCGTACAGCTATCGGCTGTTTTCAGGGAGCGCTCGCGCGTCACTCGGCGGTTGACCTGGGCAGCGTGGTGGTCAAAGCGCTGGTGGAACGTAGCGGGGTCGCCGCACATGAAATTGATGAGGTGATCCTGGGGCAGGTTCTCACTGCCGGAGCCGGGCAAAACCCTGCGCGCCAGGCGGCCCTGAAAGGCGGTCTGCCCAACACCGTATCCGCCATCACCATCAACGACGTCTGTGGTTCAGGACTCAAAGCGCTTCATCTCGCTACGCAAGCCATTCAATGCGGTGAAGCGGATGTGGTTATTGCTGGCGGACAAGAGAATATGAGCCGTGCGCCGCACGTTCTCACCGACAGTCGTACCGGCGCGCAGTTAGGTAACAGTCAGTTGCTCGACAGCCTGGTGCATGACGGGCTGTGGGATGCGTTCAATGACTATCATATGGGCGTGACGGCGGAAAACCTGGCGCGCGAGTACGGCATCAGCCGTGAATTGCAGGATGCTTACGCGCTCAGTTCCCAGCAAAAGGCGCGTGCTGCGATTGATTCTGGTCGTTTTCGCGACGAGATTGTCCCGGTCAGTACGCAGCGTCAGAACGGCGAGGTGGTTGTCGTGGATACTGACGAACAGCCGCGCACTGACGCCAGTGCTGAAGGCCTGGCAAGACTCAATCCTGCGTTTGAAACCCAGGGCTCGGTCACGGCGGGCAATGCCTCTTCCATTAACGACGGCGCCGCAGCCGTTATGATGATGAGTGAAAGTAAAGCCCTGGAGCTGGATCTCCCTGTCCTGGCCCGCATCAAGGCGTTTGCCAGCGTGGGTGTTGATCCGGCACTGATGGGGATCGCACCCGTCTACGCTACCCGTCGCTGTCTGGATCGCGCAGGGTGGCAACTCTCCGATGTGGATCTGATTGAAGTGAACGAAGCGTTTGCCGCGCAGGCGATCTCGGTCGGCAAAATGCTGGAGTGGGATCCGCTGCGGGTCAACGTAAACGGTGGGGCCATTGCGCTGGGTCACCCTATCGGGGCGTCCGGTTGCCGGATACTGGTTTCACTGGTCCACGAAATGCAAAAACGCAATGCCCGCAAAGGGATAGCAACGCTCTGTATAGGCGGCGGGCAAGGGGTGGCGCTGGCCATCGAACGCTAATCTTTCCTGATTAATGAAACCTCCTCCGGGAGGTTTTTTATCCTCCCTTCATTCCCATACCTCTTAACCGTGATCCGGGTGTCATTTTCGTTATAAACAAAATAAAAAATGAAACGTTGTTTTGAATTTAATTGAAAAGCCTATTTTATGCCGATAGTATGTGTTCATCATGAAAACGGAACGTTGTTTCGTTTATTTTCTTCTTTTGGGCATGACCACATCTGGAGGTTACCGTGGACGTCAGACAAAGCATTCACAGTGCGCACGCCAAAACGCTGGATACGCAGGGGCTGCGCAGTGAGTTTTTAGTTGAGCAGGTGTTCGAGGCCGACAAGTACACCATGGTCTACAGCCATATCGACCGCATTATTGTCGGCGGCATTATGCCGGTGGCAAAAACCGTCTCCGTGGGCGGGGAAGTGGGTAAACAGCTGGGCGTGAGCTATTTTCTGGAGCGTCGTGAGCTGGGGGTGATTAATATCGGCGGGCCGGGCACGATTACCGTGGACGGCCAGTGCTTCGAGATTGGTCACCGCGATGCGCTGTACGTCGGTAAAGGGGCGAAAGAGGTGGTCTTTGCCAGCATCGACGGCGGTAAGCCCGCGAAGTTTTACTATAACTGCGCCCCTGCGCATACCTCATACCCGACAAAAAAAGTGACGCCTGAGGACGCAGCGCCCGTAACGCTGGGCGATAACCTCACCAGCAACCGTCGCACCATCAATAAATATTTCGTTCCGGATGTGCTGGAAACCTGCCAGCTCAGCATGGGGCTGACTGAACTGGCTCCGGGCAACCTGTGGAATACCATGCCGTGCCATACCCATGAACGCCGCATGGAAGTCTACTTCTACTTCAACATGGACGACGATGCCTGCGTGTTCCACATGATGGGGCAGCCGCAGGAGACGCGCCATATCGTCATGCATAACGAGCAGGCGGTGATTTCACCAAGCTGGTCTATTCACTCTGGCGTAGGGACCAAAGCCTATACCTTCATCTGGGGTATGGTCGGCGAAAACCAGGTCTTCGATGACATGGACCACGTTGCTGTTAAGGATCTGCGCTAGTCGCGGGCAGTTAAGTATCAATCTGCCTGTTGGTGACAGGCGCTGAAGAGTAAGGAACTAACATGATTCTGGATGCATTTTCTCTGCAGGGCAAAGTGGCGGTGGTTTCCGGTTGCGACACTGGCCTGGGTCAGGGGATGGCGTTAGGTCTGGCGGAAGCGGGTTGTGACATCGTCGGGATTAATATCGTTGAACCCACAGAAACGATTGAGCGCGTGACTGCGCTGGGGCGTCGTTTTCTTAGCCTTACCGCCGACCTGCGTAAAATTGACGGCATTCCGCAACTGCTTGAGCGCGCGGTGGCGGAATGGGGCCATATTGATATTCTGGTCAACAACGCGGGTCTGATCCGTCGTGAAGACGCGATTAATTTCAGCGAGACTGACTGGGACGACGTCATGAACCTGAATATTAAGAGCGTATTCTTTATGTCTCAGGCGGCGGCAAAGCACTTCATCGCGCAGGGAAAAGGCGGCAAGATCATTAACATCGCCTCGATGCTCTCCTTCCAGGGCGGCATCCGCGTGCCGTCTTATACGGCGTCAAAAAGCGCGGTGATGGGCGTGACCCGTCTGCTGGCGAACGAGTGGGCGCAGCACAATATCAACGTCAACGCGATTGCCCCGGGCTACATGGCCACTAATAACACCCAGCAGCTGCGTGCGGACGAAGAACGCAGTGCGGCCATTCTGGAGCGTATCCCGGCCGGGCGCTGGGGTCTGCCGAGTGACCTGATGGGGCCGGTTGTGTTTCTGGCCTCCTCAGCCTCGGACTACATCAATGGTTATACCATTGCGGTGGATGGCGGCTGGCTGGCACGATAACGTCGCTTCTGACAAAACCTCTGCGCTTCAGCGGAGGTTTTTTTTGCTTAAAAATTGTCAAAATCCATATCGATAAACACGAAAAATCCATACTGAAAAATGATAAATGACCGCTGTCACACTTTTATTCCTGAAAAATTAACGCATTAGTAAAATATTGTGATTATTCAGGATTAGTTGAAATTGTAATGTCCATCACAGATCGCTATGCCATAGCGAAATCATCCATATCTTCGCGAATTCCAGCCTGACACTTTTCCGCGCTTTCTCGTAATTTCACTTAACAAATTTTGCTGTTGAGGCAGGAAAAATATGACATCTATCAATGACTCTACCCTGATGCCCGCTGCGCTGCGCGATACCCGACGCATGAACCAGTTTGTCTCCATTGCGGCAGCTGTAGCGGGTTTGCTGTTCGGCCTGGATATCGGCGTCATCGCCGGGGCGCTGCCGTTTATTACCGATCATTTTACGTTGAGTAATCGCCTGCAGGAGTGGGTGGTGAGCAGCATGATGCTTGGTGCGGCTATCGGTGCGCTGTTTAACGGCTGGCTTTCGTTCCGCCTCGGGCGCAAATACAGCCTGATGGTCGGCGCCGTCCTGTTTGTTGCGGGGTCGATTGGCTCTGCATTTGCGACCAACGTAGAGGTGCTGCTGCTTTCCCGCGTGCTGCTCGGCGTGGCAGTGGGGATCGCATCCTACACGGCACCGCTTTATCTCTCTGAGATGGCAAGTGAGAATGTGCGCGGCAGGATGATCAGTATGTATCAGCTGATGGTGACGCTGGGCATCGTGCTGGCGTTCCTGTCCGATACGTACTTCAGCTACAGCGGCAACTGGCGCGCCATGCTCGGCGTGCTGGCGTTGCCTGCGGTGGTGCTGATTGTACTAGTGATCTTCCTGCCCAATAGCCCGCGCTGGCTGGCGCAAAAAGGGCGTCACGTCGAGGCGGAAGAGGTGCTGCGGATGCTGCGCGATACTTCTGAAAAAGCGCGTGAAGAGCTGAACGAAATCCGCGAAAGCCTGAAGCTGAAGCAGGGGGGCTGGGCGCTGTTTAAGATCAACCGCAACGTGCGCCGCGCGGTGTTCCTCGGCATGTTGCTGCAGGCGATGCAGCAGTTCACCGGGATGAACATCATCATGTACTACGCGCCACGCATCTTCAAAATGGCCGGTTTTACCACCACTGAGCAGCAGATGATTGCCACGCTGGTGGTGGGGCTCACCTTTATGTTCGCCACTTTTATTGCGGTATTCACCGTCGATAAAGCCGGGCGTAAACCGGCGCTGAAAATTGGCTTTAGCGTGATGGCTCTCGGTACGCTGATCCTCGGCTACTGCCTGATGCAGTTTGATAACGGCACGGCCTCAAGCGGTCTTTCCTGGCTTTCTGTCGGGATGACCATGATGTGTATTGCCGGTTACGCGATGAGCGCCGCACCTGTGGTGTGGATCCTGTGCTCCGAAATTCAGCCGCTCAAATGCCGTGACTTTGGGATCACCTGTTCCACCACCACCAACTGGGTGTCGAACATGATCATTGGTGCGACCTTCCTGACGCTGCTGGATGCCATTGGCGCTGCGGGAACCTTCTGGCTCTACACGGTGCTGAACGTGGCGTTTATTGGCGTGACCTTCTGGCTGATTCCGGAAACCAAAGGTGTGACGCTGGAACATATTGAACGCAAACTGATGGCCGGGGAAAAACTGCGTAATATCGGCGTGTAATGTAAATGCCGGGGGGCCCTACGTTTACTGGGCCTGCGTGGGCAAAATGTAGGCCGGGTAAGCGCTAGCGCCACCCGGCTTTTTTTTTTAGCTCGATAATTAACAAGAGCAATGTCGTAAATAACTACCAACTTTGATAGCAAGCACACACACAGCCAATTCTTGCGTTCAGATTATTCTTATTTCCTAGTATTATCTGAAAACTGAACTCACCAGGCAGGACTTTACTGCAATCGCAACAGAAGAACGGCTATGTCAGCAATGGATTTCAAAAAAAATACGGATCTCGATTTTCCCTCATATGCTACCCCCGCAATCTCTCCAAAAGAGATCGACCTTCTGGGTCTGTTAGATGTTCTGCTTGCCGCGAAAAAACGCATCGTCACCATCGTCTTTATCTTTGCGCTGGCAGGTCTGGCTATTGCGTTTATGTTGCCGCAAAAATGGACCAGTAAAGCGGTGATCACCCCGGCAGAGCAGACGCAGTGGAACCCGCTGCGCCAGATGATGGTTGCACTGCAGGTCCTTGACGTGAAGGTGCAGGTGACACGCTCGGAAATCTTTGACCTGTTTATCAAAAAATTCCAGTCGCAGTCATTGCTCAAAGAGTATTTGACCTCTTCCCCTTACGTCATGTCACAGCTTGAAGAGGTTGAGGTTGACGCGCTTGAACTGCACCGTGCGGTCGTCAATATTGCGGAAAGAATGAAAGCGGTGAATGACGCGCAGGTAAAAGATGCGGATAAAGTGCCTTACGTCTCCTGGACACTGAGCTTCACGGCACCGAAAGCCAGTGATGCGCAAACCGTACTGGAGGGGTATATCAATTATATCGCGGCGGTTGTTGAAAAAGAGACGGTGCAAAATATCCGTAACCAGATCGCCCTGAGGACGAATGAGGTAGAGCAGCAGCTTAAGCTCGACCGTGTGCGTCTGACCAATATTCACAATACTAACCTGCAGCGGCTGAATTATTCGCTGGAAGTGGCGAATGCCGCGGGCATTAAGAAGCCAGTCTACAGCAGCGGGCAGGCGGTAAAAGATGACCCGGATTACTCCGTTGCGCTCGGTGCTGACGGAATCGCGCAAAAGCTGCAGATTGAAAAAAATCTCAAAGATGTGACGGAGCTGAACGCGGACTTCCAGAACCGGGAATACTATCTGGCGCAGCTGAAAAATCTCTCCTTTGCAGACGTTAAGCTTGAACCCTTCAGGTATCAGCTTTCTCCGTCTTTGCCGGTGAAAAAAGACGGTCCGGGCAAACCTCTGATTGTAATTCTGGCGGCACTCCTGGGCGGGCTTTTTGCCTGCGGTAGCGTGTTGCTGCGTGAAGCGATGCTCTCCCGTCATCCGCTGTCAGAGCCGTTGACACAATAAACGCAGGGTTTAAAAAGGCGCTGAATACAGCGCCTTTTTATATGGGCGTCGGTTGTGTTAAAAGAGATACCAGAGATAAGGAGAGATAATGAAAACGATCGGCCTGATAGGTGGGATGAGCTGGGAATCGACAATCCCTTATTACCGCCTGATTAACGAAGGGGTAAAGCAGCGTCTGGGCGGACTGCATTCTGCGAGTCTGCTGCTGCACAGCGTTGATTTCCATGAAATTGAAGCCTGTCAGTCGAGCGGAGAGTGGGATAAAGCCGGTGAAATACTGGCGGATGCCGCGCTGGGGCTGGAGCGTGCGGGGGCGCAGGGCATTCTGCTGTGTACCAATACGATGCACAAAGTCGCATCGCACATTGAAGCACGCTGTTCGCTGCCATTCCTGCACATCGCCGATGCCACAGGACGTGCGATTCGCTCGTCGGGGATGTCGCGCGTGGCATTGCTCGGCACGCGCTACACCATGGAGCAGGATTTCTATCGCGGGCGTTTGCACAGCGAGTTCGGCATCGAAAGCCTGATACCGGATGAGAAAGACCGGGCGCGCCTCAATCAGATTATCTTCGAAGAACTGTGCCTGGGTACCTTCAGCGAGCCTTCCCGGGCGTATTACGTCAGCGTGATTGAAAAGCTGGCGCAGCAGGGGGCTGAAGGGGTGATCTTCGGCTGCACGGAGATCGGCCTGCTGGTGCCTGCAGAGCGAAGCCCGGTTCCGGTATTCGATACTACCGCCATTCACGCCGCCGATGCCGTGGAGTTTATGCTCTCATAATGGGTTTTGCCGTTCAGGTAAGCGAAGCGCCACCTTGCGGGCGTGCTCCATTAAGTGTTCGGTGAATGTGTCCACCAGCGCGGAGGCCGGACGGTGTAGCGGGCGGATCAGGCTCACGGTGAACGGAACGGATAGGCTAAACGGGCGAATCACGATATCGCTCCCGGCATAATCCAGCGCCGTGAGCGGGTTAACGACCGCGACGCCGACGCCCGCCCGCACCATTGCACATATTGACGCCGCGCTGTGCGTTTCCACTACCATCCGCCGTTTCACCTGATGCTCAGCAAAAAGCGTATCCAGCAGCTGCCGGTAGCTGTCGGTTTGCGACAGGCTAATGTAGTTCTCCCCGTGGAAATCCTCTGGTGCAATCACTGTCTTACCGGCGAGCCGGTGCCCGGCGGGCAAAACGCACACTTCATCTAAAGAAAGTAACTCCGTGCGTGCCGTTCCCGCAGGCGTGGAGAGCGTTTCGGTCAGGCCCAAATCATGACGCTGTGCTGAAAGCCACTCTTCAAGCAGGGGGGACTCCTGCGGCACGATGGTGAGATTGACCTCCGGATAGCGGGCCAGAAAAGGCTGAAGCAGGGTCGGTAAAAAAGACTGAGAGAAAACCGGAAGACAGACAATCGACAGCTCGCCCTGACGAAACTCGCGCAGACTTTCCGCCGCACTGACAATTCTGTCCAGCCCGTACCAGGAGCGCTGGACTTCCTCAAACAGGCGCAACCCCTGCACCGTTGGGTGAAGTCTTCCTCGGGTGCGCTCGAACAGTTTCAGTTCCAGTACCTTTTCGAAGCGCGCCAGCTCGCGGCTGACCGTCGGCTGCGACGTATGCAGCATCTGCGCGGCTTCGGTGAGATTGCCGGTGGTCATCACAGCGTGAAAAATCTCTATATGGCGTAAATTCACAGCGGGCATAGGGCACCTGAAAGCAGAGAACTGTCCATATCATTTTTGCATAGACTCACGATAAAACGATATTTTTTATTCTCCTTCCGCTGTGGCGTAATCATGAAAAATGAATTTATCCGGAGAAGACCATGCCACGCCCGCTCAATCAAACTGATACCGATTTAAATGCCGAAAATCTGCTGCGCCTGCCCGCCGAGTTTGGTTGCCCGGTGTGGGTCTACGACGCGCAGATCGTTCGCGAGAAGATCGCGGCCCTGCATCAGTTTGACGTGGTGCGTTTTGCCCAGAAGGCCTGCTCCAATATTCACATCCTGCGCCTGATGCGTGAGCAGGGGGTCAAGGTTGACTCTGTCTCGCTGGGTGAAATCGAACGTGCGCTGGCGGCCGGATTTGATCCGAAAACCGATCCAGACGCGATTGTCTTTACTGCGGATCTGATTGACGACGCCACGCTGGCGCGCGTGCATGAACTACAGGTGCCGGTGAATGCCGGTTCGGTGGATATGCTGGAGCAGCTGGGTCAGGTTTCACCTGGTCATCGCGTCTGGCTGCGTGTGAATCCGGGTTTCGGTCACGGTCATAGCCAAAAAACGAACACCGGCGGCGAAAACAGCAAGCACGGCATCTGGTATGCCGACATGCCTGCCGCGCTTGACGTGTTGCAGCGTTACAACCTGAAGCTGGTGGGTATTCACATGCACATTGGCTCTGGCGTGGATTACGGCCATCTGGAGCAGGTTTGCGGAGCGATGGTGCGCCAGGTTGTCGATTTTGGCCAGGATCTTGAGGCGATCTCCGCCGGGGGCGGGCTTTCCATTCCTTACCGCGAAGGAGAGGAGGCGATCGACACCGATCACTATTACGGCCTGTGGAGCGCCGCGCGTGACCAAATCGCCGCCCATCTCGGTCATGCCGTGAAGCTGGAAATTGAGCCGGGTCGTTTCCTGGTGGCCGAAGCCGGTGTGCTGGTGGCGCAGGTACGCAGCGTCAAAGAGATGGGCTCCCGCCACTTCGTATTGATTGACGCGGGCTTTAACGACCTGATGCGTCCATCGATGTACGGCAGCTATCATCACATTACCGCGCTGGCCGCTGATGGCCGCGATTTAACGCATGCGCCGCGCCGCGAGACGGTTGTCGCAGGCCCGCTGTGTGAATCGGGGGACGTATTCACTCAGCAGGAAGGTGGAAAAGTGGAAACCCGCGCGCTGCCAGAGGTGAAGCCGGGCGATTACCTGGTGCTGCACGACACCGGGGCGTACGGGGCGTCGATGTCCTCGAACTACAACAGCCGCCCGCTGCTGCCGGAAGTACTATTTGATAACGGCAAAGCGCAGTTGATCCGTCGTCGTCAGACCATTCAGGAACTGCTGGCTTTAGAACTCATCTGAGTAAAGTACGGCCCGGTGGTGACCGAATCGCGTAATACCAGCGTGCCGGTAAACGGCGGGATCGCATCGACCGGCTGGTTTTTTGCCAGCCGGATCGCCTGATCGATGGCCGTAATAATCATGTTATCTATTGGCAGATAAACCGATGAAAGCGCAGGCTCCAGCCACTTCGCGCTTGGGGCATCGTCAAAACCGAACAGGGAGATATCCTGCGGGATCTTGAGTCCTGCCTGGTGCAATGCTTTGGACGCACCCAGTGCCATATCATCGTTACAGGCAAACAGGGCGCTAAACGGCACGCCGTCGGCAATCAGCTCCTTGCACAGCTCATAGCCTCTCGTCATTCCGGCATCACCGTACTTAATTCGACGCTCGTCCAGGCGAATACCGTGCTTTTCCAGCGCTTTGCGATAACCCATCAGCCGCGCTTTACCCGTGGGCGTGTGGATAGGGACGGTAATACAGGCGATCTCCCGATGGCCCTGATTGATCAGGTAATCCACTGCTTTAAATGCGGCATCCTGCTGTTCGAAGAACACGCAGCGATCCGGAGCCTGACTGACTTCACGGTTGATGACCACCAGCGGCGTTTGCACGGTATTCATCAGTTTGATGATCGCCTTTTCGCTCATATAGCGCGTGTAAAGCACGATGGCATCACACTGACGATCGGCCAGCATTTGCACTGCCTGTTCTTCCTGTTCCGGCGCGTCGTGACCGTCGGTGACGATCAGCTGTTTGCCGTGGGTTTCGGTCTGCCGCGACGCCTGCTGCAGAAGGCGCCCAAAATAAAAGCCGTCGAAGGTGGAGACGACCAGACCAATGCTGTTGCTGGTCTGGTTAGCCAGTGAGCGCGCGAGAAAGTTGGGGCGGTAGCCCAGCTCTTCCATCGCAGCAAAGACCTGCTGACGCGTACTCTCTTTAACCTGACCCGTGCCGTTCAGCACGCGCGAGACGGTAGCCTTCGACACGCCCGCACGCAGTGAGACATCCAGCATTGTTGCCATTCTACATTCCTGCTTCCACGTAATGCCCTGCAGTTTAACACAGACCTGACGGCGTATAAGCGATGCGGGAAGGGCAAAACTTCTGCCACGATCACGCTTTTTGGTAACGATTCGCCTGGCCCCTCAGAAGTAAAACGTAATAGTCTGACTCTGGTAAAATAATCGACAAACCGGGCTGGAGGCGTCAGCCTAGCCCATTAATAAGAACACCCAGGTGAAACGTGAAAAAGAGTGTCATCCTCCCGCTTTATGAAGCCCCGCAGTATGCGGAGCAGGTTACCGACTGGATATGGCAGGCGTTTGGCGAGGGGCTCCCACGGGCATTTTTCCACAGCATCGTTGAGCACAGCCAGGCGCCGGGGGCACTGCCGTTGACGTTTATCGCTTTAGAAGACCAACAGCTTCTCGGCACGGTGGGCCTCTGGCGCTGCGATTTGATTACCCGACAGGATCTCTGTCCGTGGCTGGCGGCGCTCTACGTTGATGAGGCGGCGCGCGGTAAGGGACTGGCAGGTAAGTTACAGCAACACGTTATCGCCTTTGCCGCACAGGCCGGATACGACGAACTCCATCTCTGGTCTGCCTGCCGTGACTTCTATGAACGTTACGGCTGGCAGTACATTGGCGATGGGCTGGAGTATCCCGATAAAACGGTACATCTGTACCGTTATTCGCTTTGCGCTTCAGCAGGCGACGCAACGGAGTGACGGCGCACTAAGGTTGGGCTGAAGAGATGGGTAATTTCCGGTGGCTGGCGTTGCTCGGCCAGTGCTAACGCCAGCTCGGCAGCCTGTGTGGCCATCGTGATGATAGGGTAACGCACGGTGGTCAGGCGCGGGCGCACATAGCGAGAGACCAGCACATCATCAAAGCCAATCAGCGAGATTTCTGCCGGGACCTCAATCCCGTTATCATTCAATACCCCCATTGCGCCAGCGGCCATCGAGTCGTTATAGCTGGCCACTGCCGTGAAGTTCCGTCCGCGGCCCAGCAGTTCCGTCATAGCCTGTTCGCCACCGCTCTCATCCGGTTCACCATAGGCCACCAGACGGTCATTACAGGGCAGACCGTTTTCGCGCAGGGCATCGTAGTAGCCCTGAAGACGATCTTCTGCGTCAGAAATAGGGTGGTTGGAACAGAGATAGCCAATCCGCGTATGTCCCTGTTGAATCAGATGACGGGTCGCAAGCCAGGCGCCGTAGCGGTCGTCGAGAGCCACACAGCGTTTTTCAAATCCAGGAATAATGCGGTTGATGATGACCATGCCGGGCATCTGCTTCATCAGGTGGATCAGTTCGGCATCCGGGATCATTTTGGCGTGAACCACCAGAGCTGCGCAGCGGTGGCGGATCAGCTGTTCGATCGCCTGGCGCTCTTTTTGCTCATTATGATAGCCATTGCCGATCAGTAAAAAGTTACCCGTCTGATAAGAGACCTGTTCAACCGCCTTCACCATGGCGCCGAAAAAGGGGTCGGAGACATCACCCACCACCAGACCAATGGTTTCAGTGGACTGCTGGGCGAGCGCGCGAGCATTGGCGTTGGGGTGGTAGTTCAGGGTTTCCATGGCGCTTTGTACCGCCTGGCGTGATGCGTCGCTGGCTTTGGGGGAATCATTAATCACGCGGGAGACGGTGGCAACCGAAACACCGGCCAGACGAGCCACATCCTTTATTGTCGCCATTTATAACCTTCTTATTAGGGGTAAGCGTTTACACACCAAATAGTGTTGCGGAAAAGTGGCGTGCATTCAAGGGGCACCGATTTCCCCTCACTACAAACGTGACGCAGAACACCCCTGATCGTGTAATCGTTACACGCGCAGTCATGTCAGAAGACGGTGAATCTGAACCTTTGGTTACACTTTGCCTCAGGCTGTTGCGATTGTCCGGTGGCGATGACGTTAAAGAGGTTGATAGAGTCGAGATCCCAGAGGTATTGATAGGTGGAATCAACTCCGGTTGATTAACACGACTTACACCAGCCTGCGTTTTTACGCAGGTTTTTTTTTGCCTGATAGTTCAACCTGTAACAGCAAAAGAGAATATTCACACCTGGTTGCACTTCGGCTCATTCCCTTGCGTTTTCCTGCTGGCGAAGCGCAGGGGCAACGGCCACAATCAAGATCCCAGAGGTATTGATTGGTGAGAATTCTTAGTACGTTTTCGTACTCATCTCTTGCACCAACCTGCGCGGATGCGCAGGTTTTTTTTTGCCTCCACTTTTGCTGTCGCTCCCATACCACTTCTCGTGTAATCTGCCACCATTTACTGTCAACCCTCCACACTGTCTGGCAAAGGGAGTTGAGATGCTATTTGGGTTCTTCCGTACACTTTTCCGTATTCTTTTTCGCATCCGCGTTACTGGCGATGCCCAGGCGCTTCGCGGCGAACGCGTTCTCATCACACCAAATCATGTTTCCTTTATCGATGGCATCCTGCTGGCGCTGTTTTTGCCCGTGCGTCCGGTGTTTGCGGTGTATACCTCCATCAGCCAGCAGTGGTATATGCGCTGGCTCACGCCGCTGATTGACTTCGTGCCGCTCGACCCCACCAAACCGATGATGATTAAACATCTGGTACGTCTGGTTGAGCAGGGGCGTCCGGTGGTCATTTTCCCGGAAGGGCGCATTTCAGTGACCGGCTCGCTAATGAAAATCTATGACGGCGCGGGATTTGTCGCGGCGAAGTCAAAAGCGACCGTGGTGCCACTGCGTATCGAAGGCGCAGAGCTGAGCCACTTCAGCCGCCTGAAAGGGCTGGTGAAGCAGCGTCTGTTCCCAAAAATTACCCTGCATATTCTGCCGCCAACGTCGTTACCGATGCCCGATGCACCGCGTGCCCGCGATCGCCGTAAAATTGCCGGAGAAATGCTGCACCAGATTATGATGGAAGCGCGAATGGCCGTTCGTCCGCGCGAAACGCTGTATGAATCTCTGCTTTCGGCACAGTATCGCTATGGTGCCAGGAAAAACTGTATTGAAGACATCAATTTCACGCCTGACACATATCGCAAACTGCTGACCAAGACCCTGTTTGTGGGCCGCATTCTTGAAAAATACAGTAAGAAGGGTGAAAAGATTGGCCTGATGCTGCCTAACGCGGGCATCAGCGCAGCGGTGATTTTTGGTGCGGTGTCCCGCGGCCGTATTCCGGCAATGATGAACTACACGGCGGGTGTAAAAGGGCTGACCAGTGCCATCACTGCGGCCCAAATCAACACCGTTTTTACCTCTCGCCAGTTCCTGGATAAAGGCAAGCTGTGGCATCTGCCGGAGCAGCTGACTCAGGTTCGCTGGGTCTTCCTGGAAGATCTGAAGGCGGACGTGACGACGGGCGACAAGCTGTGGATTTTCGCTCACCTGCTGATGCCCCACCTGGCACAGGTTAAACAGCAGCCGGAAGATGACGCGATTATCCTCTTTACCTCCGGTTCGGAAGGCAACCCGAAAGGCGTCGTCCACAGCCACAAGAGTATTCTCGCGAACGTTGAACAGATCAAAAGCATTGCTGACTTTACCGCCAGTGACCGTTTTATGTCTGCGCTGCCGCTGTTCCACTCCTTTGGTCTGACGGTGGGGCTGTTTACGCCGCTGCTGACCGGCGCAGAAGTGTTCCTCTATCCCAGCCCGCTGCATTACCGCATTGTGCCGGAGCTGGTGTATGACCGTAACTGCACCGTCCTGTTTGGGACCTCAACCTTCCTGGGTAACTATGCGCGTTTCGCTAATCCATATGATTTCTATCGTGTGCGTTATGTGGTGGCGGGGGCGGAAAAACTGCAGGAGAGCACGCGTCAGATCTGGCAGGACAAGTTTGGCCTGCGCATTCTTGAAGGCTATGGCGTTACGGAGTGCGCACCCGTCGTCTCCATCAACGTGCCGATGGCGGCGAAGCCGGGTACGGTTGGCCGAATTCTGCCGGGAATGGATGCGCGTCTGCTGGCGGTACCGGGCATTGAGGACGGTGGCCGCCTGCAGCTGAAAGGACCAAACGTGATGAACGGTTACCTGCGCGTGGAAAACCCGGGCGTGCTGGAAGCGCCAACGGCGGAAAACGTGAACGGTGAGGTCGAAACCGGCTGGTACGACACCGGTGATATCGTTCGCTTCGACGAGCAGGGCTTTGTGCAGATTCAGGGGCGTGCAAAACGCTTCGCCAAAATCGCCGGTGAAATGGTCTCTCTGGAGATGGTTGAGCAGCTGGCGACGGCGGTGTCCGCGGATAAGATGCACGCGACGGTGGTGAAGAGTGATGCCAGCAAAGGCGAGGCGCTGGTCCTGTTTACCACCGACAGTGAGCTGAAGCGCGACAGGTTACTTAGCCATGCGCGTGAGCATGGCATTCCCGAGCTGGCGGTACCGCGCGATATTCGTTACCTGAAACACCTTCCGGTACTGGGTAGCGGTAAGCCTGACTTTGTGACCCTGAAAGGCATGGTTGAAGAGGCGGAACAGCAAAATGCGTGAGTCAGTGCACACTAACACATCGCTTAGGTCAAAAGGCATGATGGCAGTGATTGCCGCACAGTTTCTCTCTGCGTTCGGCGATAACGCGCTGTTGTTTGCCACCCTGGCGCTGCTGAAGGCCGAGTTTTACCCTGACTGGAGCCAGCCGATCCTGCAGATGGTGTTTGTGGGCGCTTACATTATCTTCGCGCCGTTTGTGGGGCAGGTGGCGGACAGTTTCCCGAAAGGCCGGGTGATGATGTTTGCTAACGGTCTGAAGCTGCTGGGGGCCGCCAGCATTTGCTTTGGTTTCAATCCGTTTATTGGCTACACGCTGGTGGGCATTGGTGCTGCCGCCTACTCACCGGCGAAATATGGCATCCTCGGAGAGCTGACCACGGGTGATAAGCTGGTGAAAGCCAACGGCCTGATGGAGTCGTCTACTATCGCCGCTATCCTGCTCGGCTCCGTCGCGGGCGGTGTACTGGCCGACTGGCATGTCCTGGCGGCGCTGGGCGTTTGTGCGGTGGTGTATGGCGGTGCGGTCGTGGCTAACCTGTTCATTCCGAAGCTGCCGGTAGCCCGTCCGGGACAATCCTGGCGCTTCAAACCGATGACCGGCAGTTTCTTTAATGCCTGCCGCGTGCTCTGGCGTAACGGTGAAACACGTTTCTCTCTGATGGGCACCAGTATGTTCTGGGGTGCAGGCGTCACGCTGCGCTTCCTGCTGGTGCTGTGGGTGCCGGTGGCGCTGGGCATTACCGACAATGCGACGCCGACCTATCTTAACGCGATGGTGGCGATCGGCATTGTTGTTGGCGCGGGCGCGGCGGCGAAGCTGGTGACGCTCGAAACGGTGGCACGCTGCATGCCTGCGGGGATCCTCATTGGCGTCGCGGTGCTCCTTTTCTCGCTACAGCATGCGTTATTGCCTGCTTATGTTCTGCTGATCCTGATTGGTATTCTGGGTGGTTTCTTCGTGGTACCGCTCAACGCGTTACTGCAGGAGCGCGGCAAGCAGACTGTTGGGGCGGGAAATGCCATTGCGGTGCAAAATCTGGGTGAAAACCTGGCGATGCTGTTAATGCTGGGGCTCTACTCGCTGGCGGTGAAAGTCGGTGTGCCAGTGGTGGGAATTGGCGTCGGGTTTGGTGCGCTGTTTGCGCTGGCGATTGCCGCATTATGGCTTTGGCAGCGTCGCCGTTGATAAATATAGCCGGGTGGCGGCTTCGCCTTACCCGGCCTACGTTTGTGCACTTGTAGGCCCGGTAAGCGGAGCGCCACCGGGCAAAAGCATCGGGCTACGGTGCAGGATACGTATAAACCTGATGCACCGCTTCAATCTCCGCTAATACCTCTTCACTCAGGTCCAGATGGAAACTCTCAATATTGGTTTTCAGCTGTTCCAGTGTGGTTGCCCCCAGCAGAGTACTGGCCACAAACGGCTGACGGCGCACGAAGGCCAGCGCCATCTGTGCGGGGTCAAGACCGTGACGCTTTGCGATATCCACATAGGCCGCAACGGCTTTCTGTGTCTGCTCGCCGCTGTAGCGGGTAAAGCGGCTAAAGAGGGTATTACGCGCCCCGGCCGGTTTTGCGCCGTTCAGGTATTTCCCCGTCAGCGTGCCAAAACCGAGGCAGGAATAGGCGAGCAGTTCCACCTCTTCATATTGTGTCACTTCCGCCAGGCCAACTTCGTAGCTGCGGTTAAGCAGGCTGTAGGGGTTTTGAATGGTGACGATGCGCGGCAGATCGTGTTTATCCGCCAGGTGCAGATAGCGCATCACGCCAAAGGCCGTTTCGTTAGACACGCCAATGTAGCGGATTTTCCCCGCGCGCTGGCATTCGGTCAGCGCTTCCAGCGTTTCCAGCAGCGTAACGGCGGGAGCGCTCTCATTCCAGCTGTAGCCAAGCTTACCGAAACAGTTGGTTGGACGCTGTGGCCAGTGGACCTGGTACAGATCAAGATAGTCGGTTTGCAGGCGCTTCAGGCTGGCATCCAGCGCGGCGCGGATATTTTTGCGATCGAGGATTTGGTTTGGGCGGATCCCGGCATCGTTATTGCGCGAGGGGCCGCTGACTTTCGAGGCGATAACCAGCTTTTCACGGTTGCCGCGTTTTGCCAGCCAGTTACCGACGTAGGTTTCGGTAAGTCCCTGGGTTTCAGGGCGTGGCGGCACAGGGTACATCTCTGCGACATCAATCAGGTTAATGCCCTGGCTGACGGCATAATCGAGTTGTGCATGGGCATCGGCTTCGCTGTTTTGTTCACCAAATGTCATCGTGCCCAACCCCAGTTGACTTATCTCCAGAGCGCTGTGGGGGATACGGTGATAATGCATAGCCGGCTTCCTTCAATAGACATGTAGACCGCGTCAGGAACCTCCCGACAAAGGAATATAAACATGGCAGAGGGGAAGCAAAAGGGGAAGAAAAAAATCAAAAAGGCCAGTACGCTACTGACCTCTGACTGTTATCGCTCAATAATTTGCGAAACTTCGTCGCGATTGATCTGCATTTTATTGCCTGCCTGGTCGTGGTAGCTGACCAGACCGGTATCGTCGTCGACTTCGGGTTTGCCGTCGGTCAGGATCATCCGGCCATCTTTTGTCGCCATAACGTAATCGCTGCTACAGCCCGATACAGCAAACGCCAACCCGACTGCTGAAATTAACACCGCCCATTTTTTCATCGTTATCGTCCTCATCTGGCTCGTATCAAATCATAGTGTAGTATTAACCCGTTATGAAAACAGGGAGAAGCAGTAAAATCTTAAAAACCAGGCGATTATGTTTGTTAGCTCGCAAAATAAGTAAAAAACTATGTTTTTAGTAAGAAATGACGAGCAAGCAGTGCGCCGGTGAAATTCTTTTTGAGATAAAAACCGCGCGGCAACGTCAGTATCGGCTCGCCCATTGCGCCGATCGCCTCGGTCAGCGCTTTGCTGTTAGCCGCCTTTGGGCGCAGCTGTAACACTTCTCCGTGTCGGGCGGTGATGCGCTCCACCTGCCCGAGCACGATCATGTCCATCAGCTCTTCCCAGTCCAGACGCAGCTGATGCTCTTCCTCTTCATCCGGGCTCCAGAGCAGCGGCGCGCCAACGCGACGCTCAGCCAGTGGGATCTGACGTTCACCTTCAACCGGAACCCACAGCACGCGCTTCAGCTTATGGCGCACGTGGCTGGTCTCCCACGTCACGCCGGTATTACCGGTCAAAGGCGCAACGCAGACAAACGTGGTCTCCAGAGGCTTGCCCTGGCTGTCGATGGGAATGGTTTTTAACTCTACGCCAAGGGCGGCAAAATCTTGCTCTGGTTTGCTCCCGGCGCTGGCACCCAGCCACAGTTCCAGCAGCATGCCGATCCAGCCTTTATCTCGTTTCAGATCCTTCGGGATCGGAAGCCCTGCCATCGCCGCCAGTTCGCCCAGCGAGAAACCCGCCAGACGCTGAGCCTGCTGCAGCAACTGACGCTCGCTTGACGGCGGTGTGAGCAAGGGGGTAAGCGGATGCATGAAGGTAACCTTTTGATTAAAAAATAAACGAAGAAATTGTCCCTTGTGGATAGAGTTTAACTTTTTCTGTACCAATATTCCATGTCTATGATTTATAGGTTTTTTTATCGAAAATTTAGCACCAGATCTGAAACGTAAAATGGGTTGTTCAAATCTGGTCACTGACAATAAACAGGATCTTACACCATGTTATCCACAGAAAAGTGGGATAACTGGGCATAACCCTGACTACTGTTTCAATTTACAGCCTTGACGTGCGACGAAAATCCAAATTTCAGACAAATTGTGTTTAACTTATTGGCACAATCTGTGGATAAAACCGACGCTGTTCGATCTTTCATCAGTACGATGATCCCTGATGTGATGATCGTCACGCTATTCTCTTTTTTGTTGATGGTTTCATGCTTAACTATATGAAAATAATAATTTTATATAATTTCATTAAAAGAGGGAGCCTGACGGTGATTCAGGTTGTTCATGGGTAATCAGACACTTCTTCACAACTATATCCACAGAAAAGGTGAATAAAATTCCCTTCGCAGCTGCACTTCTGTTTATAACTCTGCCCTTATTTGTGAGTTATTCAAATGTTATTAGGTTGCAGGCCTGTAAGAGAGTGGTTTACCGCCTCCCTGTAGTGTGAAACAATCATTCATATATAAGGTTTAGATTGGGGTAGTCCGGTGATTGATGACGATGGCTACCGCCCGAACGTAGGAATAGTAATTTGTAATCGTCAGGGCCAGGTCATGTGGGCAAGGCGATATGGTCAGCACTCCTGGCAGTTCCCGCAAGGTGGGATCAATCCGGGAGAGTCCCCAGAACAAGCGATGTACCGGGAGCTTTTTGAAGAGGTCGGTTTAAGCCGTAAAGATGTTCGCATCCTGGCCTCGACCCGCAACTGGTTGCGTTACAAGTTACCGAAACGTTTGGTGCGTTGGGACACAAAGCCGGTTTGTATCGGCCAGAAACAGAAGTGGTTTCTTCTGCAGTTGGTGGGCAACGATTCAGACATCAATATGCAAACCAGCAGTACGCCGGAGTTCGATGGCTGGCGCTGGGTAAGCTATTGGTATCCTGTTCGTCAGGTCGTGTCATTTAAACGCGATGTTTACCGTAGGGTGATGAAAGAGTTTGCAAGTGTGGTTATGCAGCTTCAGGAGATCCCGCCTAAGCCGCAAAGCGCACCTGCCTGGCGACGTAAAAGAGGTTAAGCTACGCAAATCATGCTCACCCGCTTGCGAGAAATAGTCGAGAAGGTGGCCAGTGCTCCGCGTCTGAACGAGGCGTTGAATATTCTGGTTACTGACATCTGTCTTGCGATGGAGACCGAGGTCTGTTCGGTGTATCTGGCCGACCACGATCGGCGCTGCTATTACCTGATGGCGACCCGTGGTTTGAAAAAACCACGGGGACGAACCGTAACGCTCGCATTCGATGAAGGGATTGTCGGTCTGGTTGGACGGCTGGCGGAACCCATCAACCTTGCCGATGCGCAAAAACACCCCAGTTTTAAATACATTCCTTCCGTAAAAGAAGAGCGCTTCCGCGCTTTCCTTGGTGTGCCAATTATCCAGCGTCGTCAGCTGCTCGGCGTTCTGGTCGTCCAGCAGCGTGAGCTGCGTCAGTACGATGAAAGCGAAGAGTCATTCCTCGTTACGCTTGCCACACAGATGGCGGCGATCCTCTCACAGTCTCAGCTTGCTGCGCTTTTTGGTCAGTATCGTCATACGCGTATTCGTGCTCTTCCGGCCTCGCCAGGCGTGGCGATTGCTGAAGGCTGGATGGACGCCACGCTGCCGTTAATGGAGCAGGTGTATGAAGCCTCCACGCTTGATGAAGCGCTGGAGCGAGAGCGTCTTACCGCGGCCCTGGAAGAGGCGGCGAATGAATTTCGTCGCTACAGCAAACGCTTTGCGGCAGGTGCGCAAAAAGAGACGGCGGCTATCTTTGACCTCTATTCGCACCTGCTCTCAGACGCGCGTTTGCGTCGTGAGCTTTTTGCCGAGGTGGATAAAGGTTCGGTAGCAGAATGGGCCGTTAAAAAGGTTATCGAAAAGTTTGCTGAACAGTTTGCTGTATTAACTGACGGTTATCTGAAGGAGCGCGCCGGAGATTTACGCGCGCTGGGCCAACGTCTGCTGTTCCATCTGGATGACACCATTCAGGGGCCAAATGCCTGGCCAAAACGGTTTGTCCTGGTTGCCGATGAACTCTCGGCAACGACGCTGGCTGAACTGCCTCAGGACCGGCTGGCCGGCGTCGTGGTGCGCGATGGTGCCGCCAACTCACATGCCGCCATTATGGTACGTGCGCTGGGTATTCCTACCGTTATGGGGGCGGATATCCAGCCGTCGGTACTGCACCGACGCACGCTGGTGGTTGATGGTTACCGCGGTGAACTGCTGGTCGATCCTGAGCCAGTTCTGCTTCAGGAATATCAGCGTCTCATCAGCGAAGAGAATGAATTAAGCAAGCTGGCGGAAGATGACGTTAACCTGCCTGCGCAACTCAAAAGCGGCGAGCGGATCAAAGTCATGCTCAACGCGGGCTTAAGCCCGGAGCACGAGGAGAAGCTTGGCAGCCGCATCGACGGCATCGGTTTATACCGCACTGAAATCCCGTTTATGTTGCAAAGTGGTTTCCCGTCCGAAGAGGAGCAGGTGGCGCAGTATCAGGGCATGTTGCAGATGTTTAACGACAAGCCCGTCACCCTGCGTACCCTGGACGTCGGGGCGGATAAACAGCTGCCGTATATGCCGATCAGCGAAGAGAACCCATGCCTGGGCTGGCGCGGGATCCGTATTACGCTCGATCAGCCGGAGATCTTTCTGATCCAGGTGCGCGCCATGCTGCGCGCCAACGCGGCGACGGGAAATCTCAGCATCTTACTGCCGATGGTGACCAGTATTGATGAGATCGACGAAGCGCGGCGCCTGATTGAACGTGCTGGCCGGGAAGTGGAAGAGATGATTGGCTATGCGATCCCTAAACCACGGATCGGTGTCATGCTCGAAGTGCCATCGATGGTCTTTATGTTGCCGCAGCTGGCTAACCGCGTTGATTTTATCTCTGTCGGTACGAACGACCTGACGCAATATATTCTGGCCGTCGATCGTAACAACACCCGCGTCGCCAGTATCTACGACAGTCTGCATCCGGCGATCATTCGCGCGTTAGCGATGATTGCCCGTGAGGCGGAGCAGTACGGCATTGATTTACGCCTGTGCGGCGAAATGGCCGGGGATTCAATGTGCGTCGCGATCCTGATTGGTCTGGGGTATCGCCACCTGTCGATGAACGGCCGTGCCGTCGCACGCGTGAAGTATTTGTTGCGACATATCGACATCAATGATGCTCGCGAGCTGGCTGAGCGCAGTCTTGAAGCGCAGCTGTCCGCGGAGGTACGGCACCAGGTGGCGGCGTTTATGGAACGACGCGGTATGGGTGGCCTGATTCGCGGCGGCCGCTAATCCTCTTATTCCCTCTCCCTGTGGTGAGAGGGCACCAGTGCGGATAAAACCCTATACACATCTTTTACATCTCTGGCGCATCCTCCACGCCCGCCTTATGCTATGATTCGCAACTTTGGAGCCTCTGCTTAAGGCAGAATCGCATTTCTACCGCTGTCCACTTTCAGCGGAATAACAACATCTTGTGGTGACAGATGAACAGTGGTTATCTGCATTTTCCGGAATTTGATCCGGTCATTTTCTCAGTAGGACCTGTTTCGCTTCACTGGTACGGTTTGATGTACCTGGTGGGCTTCATTTTTGCCATGTGGCTTGCTGGTCGTCGCGCCAGCCGTCCTGGCAGCGGCTGGACCAAAAACGAAGTGGAAAACCTGCTGTACGCGGGCTTCCTCGGCGTGTTCCTCGGTGGCCGTATTGGGTATGTGCTGTTCTATAACCTCCCGGTATTCCTGAACGATCCCCTCTACCTGTTCCGCGTCTGGGACGGCGGCATGTCCTTCCACGGCGGCCTGATTGGGGTGATCCTGGTGATGGTGATTTTTGCCAAACGCACCAAACGCAACTTCTTCCAGGTATCAGATTTTATCGCACCACTGATCCCATTTGGGCTGGGGGCTGGCCGTCTGGGCAACTTTATCAACGGTGAGCTGTGGGGGCGTGTTGACCCGAGCGTCTCTTTCACCATGCTGTTCCCCGGCTCGCGTGCAGAAGACATGGCGTTGCTGCCGTCGCATCCAGAGTGGCAATCCATTTTCGATACCTACGGCGTGCTGCCGCGTCATATGTCCCAGCTTTATGAGCTGGCACTGGAAGGCGTCGTGCTGTTCATCATCCTGAACCTGTTTATTCGCAAACCGCGCCCGATGGGGTCTGTCTCCGGCCTGTTCCTGATTGGCTACGGCGCGTTCCGCATCATTGTTGAATTCTTCCGCCAGCCGGATGCACAGTTCACCGGTGAATGGGTACAGTACATCAGCATGGGGCAGATCCTCTCCATTCCGATGATTGTCGCGGGTGCCATTATGATGATTTGGGCGTATCGTCGTCGTCCACAGCAACAACTTTCCTGAGGAACCATGAAACAGTATCTTGAATTGATGAAAAAAGTGCTCGATGAGGGCACGCCGAAAAACGACCGTACCGGCACCGGTACGCTCTCCATTTTTGGCCACCAGATGCGCTTCAATTTACAGGAAGGCTTCCCTCTGGTGACGACTAAGCGCTGCCATCTGCGCTCGATCATTCATGAACTGCTCTGGTTCCTGCAAGGCGATACCAACGTTGCGTATCTGCACGAAAACAACGTCTCCATCTGGGACGAATGGGCAGATGAAAACGGCAACCTGGGCCCGGTTTACGGCAAGCAGTGGCGCGCATGGCCAACGCCTGATGGCCGCCATATTGACCAGATCACCACCGTGATGAACCAGCTGAAAAACGATCCAGACTCGCGCCGAATCATTGTTTCCGCCTGGAACGTCGGCGAGCTGGACAAAATGGCGCTGGCACCGTGCCACGCGTTCTTCCAGTTCTACGTCGCTGACGGAAAGCTCTCCTGCCAGCTCTACCAGCGTTCCTGTGATGTGTTCCTCGGCCTGCCGTTTAACATTGCCAGCTATGCGCTGTTAGTCCATATGATGGCGCAGCAGTGTGACCTGGAAGTGGGGGATTTTGTCTGGACCGGTGGGGACACCCATCTCTACAGCAACCATATGGAGCAGACCCATCTCCAGCTGACCCGCGAACCGCGCGCGCTGCCGAAGCTCATCATCAAGCGCAAACCGGCGTCAATCTTTGACTACCGCTTCGATGATTTTGAGATTGAGGGCTACGACCCGCACCCTGGCATCAAAGCGCCCGTCGCTATCTGATGCGGTAAAGCGTGACACAACCGGGGCTATTTAGCGCCGGTTTTTTTTCGTCTTTATCCCGTTTCCCGAGGCGTTATCCAGAAAGCGTGCAACGCGCTGCAACTCGCTTAATACCCTGGATAACGCCTCGTAAAACGTTAATTCGCTGCTCGCCACTTTATCGGCGCATCGCCACACTCCCCGTATGAAAAAAGAGAACGGTTTTACGCTTATCGAAACGCTGGTGGCTGTGTCGCTGGTCGTCATTCTCAGTGCCTCAGGCCTGTACGGCTGGAGCAGTTGGCAGGGGCAGCAGCGGCTGTGGCAAACCGCCAGCCAGGTGCGCGACTACCTGGTGTTTCTGCGCAACCATGCCAACCGGTACAACCGCGAGCACCGCATTACCTTGCAGCAGGTGGGGGAAAGGGCATGCCTGGTGAGTTCTGCCGTAAAAGGCTGTGAGCAGGGCAGCCCCTTTGCACTGATTCCACTCTGGCCAGAAGTCGCGGTCAGCGAGGTAACGCCGTCACTCGGGTTCTATGGATTGAGGGATACGGCATGGGCAGGTCGGATAAGAGTGCAAAGCCGTGCAGGAGAATGGCTGATTATTGTCTCAGATGGAGGGCGCATCAGGATGTGTCAGGTCTCGCAGGGGGGGCAATGTTGAAGCGTCAGCAGGGATTTTCCCTTACTGAAGTTCTGATTGCGACGGCCATCAGCAGCCTGTTATTGATCGGCGCATCGCGCTTTTTACCCGGTTTGCAGCGAGCGGTGTTACTGCAATCCGGCCAGCGAGAACAGGAAGAGGAGGTCTGGCAGAGACTGTTTTCCCTCGGCAAACAGCTCCAGCGGGCAGGCTACTGTGCGGGTAACTGCCCGGGACAAGGGTTGTTAACGGGCAGGCAAGGTAGCTGTGTCATTGTGCGATGGGATGCCAACAGTAACGGCAGCTGGGATAACAGTGCATCAGAAAACGACAGCACCGGTTTTCGTCTGGAGTCGGGTGCACTGGAAACCCTGCGTGGTGCAACCTCGTGTGAAGGCAAAGGATGGGAAAAGCTCACGGATCCGGACAGGCTGGTGATCACGCACTTTATGGTGAGAAAAGTTGAACACGCCAGGTTTGCGCCTGAGTTCACTATCGAACTGGTCGCTATCCGCAAGGGCGAGCAGGGGAAGCCTTATCAGGCGGTGTATACGGTCACGGGGTACAACTTGTGAACCGTCAACGTGGAATGTCTTCCCTGGCGCTGGTTCTGCTTTTACTGGTGCTTGGTACCCTGATCCTCACCGGTCTCAACCAGCAACTCACTACGTTTAGTGCGCTCGTTGGCGGAGAAAGCCGTTCATTTCAGCAGCAGGCCGCGGTGCAATCTGCGCTTGAGTGGGGACGCGTTCAGCGTTGGTCATCGGCGCCTCTGGCGCAGTGCAAACAGGCATCAGCGTGGCGAGTGTGTTTACGGCGGCTGAGTGAGACGAGTGTGCTGCTGATTGCCGGAGGCAATGACCTGCTGCTCTGGCGCTCAGGAGAGATAATCGACGGTAAAATTCACTTTTCACCCCACGGCTGGAGTGATTTTTGTCCCCTTAAGGAGCGCGCGTTATGCCAGCTACCGTAAACAAAGAGAAAGGATTTAGCATGGTTGAGGTTCTGCTGGCGATGATGCTGCTGGTGATGATCGTAACCGCACTGGCCGGTTATCACAGGGCACTGGCGGCGCGGTTTACCCTGTTTAACCAGTACCGCCAGCTCTGGCATTATGCCTGGAACCAGGCTCAGCTCTCAACGACTGCGCTGCCCGCAGGCTGGCAGGTGAGTCGGGTGCAGACAACGCACTCAGGATGTGTCAGCATCACGGTTACACTTTTTTCGCCTCTGGGGCGGCGCGGTGAGATAACGCGTCTGCATTGCCCTGTTAGCCAGTAGTCGGGAGCGTCTATGTTAAGGGTCTACCACTCAAATCGTCTGGATGTGCTGGAAGCGCTGATGGAATTTATCGTTGAGCGCGAGCGGCTGGACGACCCTTTTGAGCCTGAAATGGTGCTGGTGCAAAGCACCGGTATGGCGCAGTGGCTGCAAATGTCGCTTTCCCGTAAATTTGGCATTGCCGCGAACATTGATTTTCCGCTGCCGGCGAGCTTTATCTGGGAAATGTTTGTTCGCGTATTGCCAGACATTCCCGAGCAGAGCGCCTTCAACAAGCAGAGCATGAGCTGGAAGCTGATGGCGCTGCTGCCGGAAATGCTGCAGCACGATGAATTCGCCATGCTACGCCACTATCTCAATGACGATACCGATAAGCGCAAGCTGTTCCAGCTGGCGTCCCGTACCGCCGATCTCTACGACCAATATCTGGTTTACCGTGCTGACTGGTTAATTCGCTGGGAAGCGGGTGAGCGGGTTGAAGGACTACCGGAGGCGCAAATCTGGCAGGCGCCGCTGTGGAAAGCGCTGGTTGAGCATACGGAGAAACTGGGCCAGCCTAAGTGGCACCGTGCCAATTTGTACGATCGGTTTATCTCGATACTTGAAAATGCTTCGGAGCGCCCGGCCCGTCTGCCGTCACGCGTCTTTATCTGTGGGATATCCGCATTACCCCCTGTCTATCTGAAGGCGCTGAATGCGCTGGGTAAACATATTGATATTCATATTTTGTTTACCAACCCCTGCCGGCACTATTGGGGGGATATCCTCGATGAACGCTGGCTTTCACGACTGGTAACCCGCCAAAGAAAGCGCCTTTTTGAAGAGCGATCCGTCCCTTTGTTTAAAGACGGCTCCACCGCCGCGCAGCTTTTCGATGAAGACGGTATTCAGAACCTGCCCAATCCGCTGCTTGCCTCATGGGGGAAGCTGGGACGTGATTACATTCACATGCTCTCTGATATCACTTCATCGGGTGAAGGCGATGTGGATGCTTTTGTCGAGATCGCCCCGGATAACCTGCTGCATAACATTCAGCTCGATATTCTTGATCTGGAAAACCGTGCCGTTATGGGCGTGACGGCGAAAGAGTTTGAACGCAGCGACAGCAAGCGGAAGCTGGACGCTGACGATCGTAGTATCACGATCCATGTGTGCCATAGCCCGCAGCGTGAGGTCGAAGTGCTTCACGACCAGTTGCTGGCGATGCTGCAGGACGATCCCGAACTCACGCCGCGTGACATCGTGGTGATGGTGGCAGACATCGATAGCTACAGCCCCTTTATTCAGGCTGTTTTCGGCAGTGCGACAGGGGAGCGATACTTGCCTTACGCTATCTCTGACCGTCGCGCTCGTCAGTCGCATCCCGCCTTGCAGGCCTTTGTTACCCTGCTTTCACTGCCGGATAGCCGCTTCATCTCGGAAGATGTCCTGGCGTTACTGGATGTTCCCGTGCTGGCCGCACGCTTCAACATCAATGAGGAAGGGCTGCGCTACCTTCGCCAGTGGGTGAATGAATCTGGCGTGCGCTGGGGGATTGATGACGACAACGTCCAGGAGTTCGAGCTTCCTCCGACCGGGCAACATACCTGGCGGTTTGGCCTGACGCGTATGCTGCTGGGCTACGCCATGGAAAGCAGCCAGGGCGAGTGGAATGAGGTGCTGCCATACGATGAGTCCAGCGGTTTGATTGCTGAACTGGTGGGGCATTTAGCGTCTCTGCTGATGCAGCTTAACCGCTGGCGTCGTGAGTTAATGCAGCCGCGTCCGCTTGAAGAGTGGCTTCCGGTTTGCAGGGCGTTGCTCAATGATTTCTTCCTGCCAGACAGTGACACCGAAGCGGCGATGGCGCTCATTGAAACGCAGTGGCAGGCTATCGTCGACGAGGGCGTGAATTCCCACTATCACGAGGCGATTCCATTGTCGCTGCTGAGGGATGAATTGACGCAGCGTCTTGACCAGGAGCGAATCAGTCAGCGTTTCCTGGCGGGCCCAATCAATATCTGCACGCTGATGCCAATGCGTTCAATCCCCTTTAAGGTGGTCTGTTTGCTCGGCATGAATGACGGCGTTTATCCTCGCGCCCTGGCGCCGCTGGGGTTCGATTTAATGAGCGCAAATCCAAAGCGGGGTGACCGTAGTCGTCGTGATGATGACCGCTATCTTTTCCTCGAAGCGCTCATCTCTGCCCAGAGTAAGCTCTATATCAGCTATATCGGCCGCTCCATTCAGGATAACAGCGAGCGCTTCCCCTCCGTTCTGGTGCAGGAGTTAGTGGATTATATCGGCCAGAGCCACTATCTGGCGGGTGATGAAGCCCTTAACTGTGATGAAAGCGAACAGCGGGTCAAGGCGCATATCACCTGTGTCCACAGCCGTATGCCGTTTGACCCGATGAACTACGTTGTTAGCGAACAGCAGAGCTATGCCCGCGAGTGGCTACCGGCGGCGAAAAAGGAGGGGAGAGCACATACGGATTTCATTCAGGCACTTGACCCGCTGCCCATTAACACCCTGACTTTTGAACAGCTTCAACGCTTTTGGGCGCATCCTGTTCGCGCCTTCTTCCAGCAGCGATTGCAGGTCAACTTCCGCTCTGAAGAGAGCGAAATTCCGGATGCAGAGCCTTTTACGCTGGAAGGGCTGGAGCGCTATCAGTTAAATCTGCAACTGCTGAATGCACTGGTTGACGAGGAAGATGCTGACAAGCTTTATCGCCGCTATCGTGCGGCAGGGCAACTGCCTTATGGCGCGTTTGGGGAGATCGTCTGGGAGGCGCAATGCCAGGAGATGAACGCTCTGGCGGAGCGCGTAAGGGAGCAGCGTCAGCCCGGACAAAGTCTTGAAATCGATCTCAGCTGCAATGGCATCCAGCTCACCGGCTGGCTCACTCAGGTTCAGCCTGATGGGCTGCTGCGCTGGCGGCCTTCACTGCTCAGCGTTTCACAGGGATTGCAACTCTGGCTGGAACATCTTGTCTACAGTGCGTTGGGCCATAAAGGCGAAAGCCGGATTTTCGTGCGCAAAGAGGGCGAGTGGCGCTTTCCGCCAATGGAGGCAGAGCAGGCGTTTCGCTACCTCTCTTTGTACATTGAAGGCTATCTCCAGGGAATGAACAAACCCCTGCTGTTATTGCCTGAAAGTGGTGGTGCGTGGATAAAAGCCTGTTACGACGCACAGAATGATGCGATGTTAACGGATGAGGCTTCTCTGCAGAAAGCGCGCAGTAAATTTATGCAGGCCTATGAAGGGAACATGATGGTGCGCGGCGAGGGGGAAGATGTCTGGTACCAGCGCTTATGGCGCACGCTCGAACCAGAGTACTTTGAGGCTATCACGGAAGAGGCAAAGCGCTACCTGTTACCGTTGTTTAAATTTAATCAGTCCTGAGCGCTGTATAAAAATTGCGCAGTATGGGGTGTTCATTTATGATGCACTTCTTATCACGGACTGATGTACCCCCAATAAAGAGATGTTGGCGTGTCCAGCACGCAGTGTGTTAATGATGTTTACCCTAAATAATTCGAGTTGCAGGAAGGCGGCAAGGGTGTGAATCCCCTGGAGCTTACGTAAGTAAGTGACTGGGGTGAACGCACGCAGCCAACGCACATGCAACTTGAAGTATGACGGGGATAGCCGTGATAAAGAGGTCGTAATGCCAGGCAGCACCGTGTTCAAAGCGTTTGTTTTGTTTATCGCCTTTTGGGCTCCCTTCACTCAGGCAGACTCCGGTTGGCAACCCGTTCAGGACACTATCCGTAAGAGCGAAAAAGACACCCGGCAGTATCAGGCGATCCGGCTTGATAACGGCATGACCGTGCTGCTGGTTTCCGATCCGCAGGCGGTGAAATCCCTCTCGGCATTGGTCGTGCCGATTGGATCGCTGGAAGATCCTGAGGCTCATCCGGGGCTGGCGCATTACCTCGAACACATGACGTTAATGGGGTCAAAGAAGTATCCGCAGCCGGATAGCCTGTCCGAATTTCTAAAAATGCATGGCGGCAGCCACAATGCCAGCACGGCACCTTACCGCACGGCCTTTTATCTCGAAGTCGAAAATGACGCGCTGGACGGGGCGGTTGATCGTCTTGCGGATGCTATCGCCGCGCCGCTGCTGGATAAAAAATACGCCGATCGTGAACGCAATGCGGTGAATGCCGAACTGACGATGGCCCGTACCCGAGACGGTATGCGTATGGCGCAGGTCAGCGCTGAGACGATCAACCCGGCGCACCCAGGTGCACGCTTCTCGGGCGGCAATCTGGAGACGCTCAGCGATAAACCCGGCAGCCCGGTCATTGATGCTCTGCATGCGTTTCGCGACAAATACTACTCAGCCAACCTGATGAAAGCGGTTATTTACAGCAACAAACCGCTGCCTGAACTGGCTGGTTTGGCGGCAAAAACGTTTGGCCGGGTGCCAAATAAAAATATCGACCTGCCCAAGATTGACGTGCCGGTTGTCACGGACGCGCAAAAAGGGATCGTCATCCACTACGTTCCTGCCATGCCCCGCAAGGTGCTGCGCGTTGAGTTCCGCATTGATAACAACACCGCACAGTTTCGCAGCAAAACCGACGAGCTGGTGACCTACCTGATTGGTAACCGCAGTCCGGGAACATTATCCGACTGGCTGCAAAAACAGGGGCTGGTGGAAGGGATTCGCGCCGATTCGGATCCTGTTGTAAACGGCAACAGCGGCGTGCTGGCAATTTCCGCCACCCTGACCGACAAAGGGCAGGCCAACCGTGATGAAGTGGTTGCCGCTATCTTCAGCTACCTCTCTTTGCTGCGTGAGAAAGGCGTCGATAAGCGCTATTTTGATGAACTCGCTCATGTGCTGGATCTCGATTTCCGTTACCCGTCCATCACCCGCGACATGGATTATGTGGAGTGGCTGGCGGATACCATGATCCGCGTGCCGGTGGAACACACCCTCGATGCGGTCAATATTGCCGATCGCTATGATGCGGCGGCTTTAAAAGCGCGCCTGGCGATGATGACCCCGCAGAATGCCCGTATCTGGTACATCAGCCCGAACGAACCGCATAACAAAACCGCCTACTTTGTCGATGCACCTTATCAGGTAGACAAGATCGGCGACCAGACCTTTGCTGCCTGGCAAAAGAAGGCTGGAGAGATTGCGTTGACGTTGCCGGAACTGAACCCTTACATTCCGGATGATTTTACGCTTATCAAAACCACTAAGGATTATCCGCACCCCCAGCTCATTGTCGATGAGCCGACGCTGCGCGTGGTGTATACCCCAAGCCGTTATTTCGCGAGCGAGCCAAAGGTGGATGTCAGCGTGGTGCTGCGTAATCCGAAAGCGATGAATAGTGCCAAAAATCAGGTGATGTTCGCGCTTAATGACTATCTCGCGGGTATCGCGCTCGATCAGCTTAGCAACCAGGCAGCCGTTGGCGGGATCAGCTTCTCCACCAATGCCAACAATGGTTTGATGCTGAATGCAAATGGCTATACCCAGCGTTTGCCTCAGCTGTTCCAGGCACTGCTGGAGGGCTATTTTAGCTATACACCGACGGAAGAGCAGCTTGAGCAGGCCAAGTCCTGGTATGCGCAGATGATGGATTCTGCGGAAAAGGGCAAAGCATACGATCAAGCGCTGATGCCAGCGCAAATGCTGTCGCAAATCCCGTATTTCCAGCGTGAAGAACGCCGGGCATTGCTGCCATCTATCTCATTAAAAGAGGTGCTGGCTTACCGTGATGCGCTGAAAACTAACACGCGTCCTGAGTTCCTTATCGTCGGTAACATGAGTGAGGAACAGGCTAAAACGCTGGCAGAGAATGTCCGCACTCAGCTGGGTTCGAAAGGCGACGAGTGGTGCCGTAATCAGGACGTGCTGGTTGAGAAAAAACAGAATGTGATTTTTGAAAAAGCGGGGAGCAGTACCGATTCCGCGCTGGCTGCAGTGTTTGTGCCCACGGGCTATGACGAATTCTCCGGGTCCGCACAGAGCGCGGTGCTGGGGCAGATTATTCAGCCGTGGTTCTATAACCAACTGCGCACGGAAGAGCAGCTTGGCTACGCGGTATTTGCTTTCTCGATGAACGTTGGCCGTCAGTGGGGGCTGGGCTTCCTGCTGCAAAGCAGCGATAAACAACCGGCCTATCTCTGGCAGCGCTATCAGGCGTTCTTCCCGCAGGTGGAAGCAAAGCTGCGGGCCATGAAGCCGGAAGAATTTTCCCAGATCCAGCAGGCCGTCATTGCGCAGGTGATGCAGCCGCCGCAGACGCTGGGCGAAGAGGCGTCGCAGCTGAGCAAAGATTTTGATCGCGGTAATATGAAATTTGATTCGCGTGATAAAGTAGTGGCCGAGATAAAACAGCTGACGCCGCAGAAGGTTGCGGACTTCTTCCATCAGGCCGTGATTAAGCCGCAGGGCATCACCATTCTGTCTCAGGTTTCCGGTAGCCAGAATGGGAAAACGGAGTACGTGAACTCGCAAGGCTGGAAAGTCTGGAAGAGCGTCAGCGCGCTGCAGCAATCAATGCCCTGGAGTAAGAAAGAATGACCGATACCGCTGAGTCCCTTGATCCCTTACGTTTACCTCTACAGGGTGAACGATTGATTGAAGCCTCAGCGGGAACGGGAAAAACGTTTACCATTGCCGCGCTCTATCTGCGCCTGCTGTTAGGGCTTGGCGGTAACGCTGCTTTTCCGCGCCCTTTGAGCGTTGAAGAGCTATTGGTCGTGACCTTTACCGAGGCCGCCACCGCTGAGTTGCGCGGCCGTATTCGTACCAATATTCACGAACTGCGCATCGCCTGCCTGCGCCAGAGTACGGATAACCCTCTCTACGCGAGCCTTCTGGAAGAAATTGCTGATAAGCAGCAGGCCGCCCAGTGGCTGCTCCTTGCGGAACGACAGATGGACGAAGCGTCCGTCTTTACCATTCACGGGTTTTGCCAGCGCATGCTGAGTCTGAATGCGTTCGAATCCGGCATGCTGTTTGAACAACAACTCATTGAAGATGAATCCGTGCTGCGCTATCAGGCCTGTGCGGATTTCTGGCGTCGCCACTGCTACCCGTTACCGCGCGATATCGCCGAAGCGGTACATGCCTTGTGGAAAGGGCCAGAGGCACTGCTGCGTGCCATCGATCGTTATCTTCAGGGGGAAGCGCCGGTCATCAAATCGCCGCCGCCAGCGGATGAAACCCTGGCCTCACGCCATGAAAAAATCATCGCGCGAATCGCAGACATCAAGCAAAAATGGAATGAATCAGTCGGCGAGATTGAGGCGATCATCGAGAGTTCCGGGATCGACAGACGCAAGTTCAACCGCGGCAACCAGGGAAAATGGATCGAGAAGATCAGCGCATGGGCGCAGGAAGAGACGCGCGGTTATCAGCTTCCGGACGCGCTGGAGAAATTCTCACAGCGTTTCCTGGTTGAGCGGACCAAAGCCGACGGCATTGTGCCTGAACATCCCCTGTTTGTGGCAATTGAAACTCTGCTGGCGGAGCCCCTGACGCTTAACGATCTGATGATCACCCGTGCGATGACGGAAATTCGCGATGCCGTGTCGCGCGAAAAGCGCCGGCGGGGCGAGCTGGGGTTTGATGACATGCTGAGTCGCCTTGATGCGGCGTTGTGCAGCGAAAATGGTGAAGCGCTTGCAGAGGCGATTCGTACTCGCTTCCCGGTCGCAATGATTGACGAGTTTCAGGATACCGACCCTCAGCAGTACCGTATTTTCCGCCGTATCTGGCGCCATCAGCCCGGCACCGCACTGCTGTTAATCGGCGATCCGAAGCAGGCCATTTACGCTTTCCGCGGTGCGGATATTTTCACCTACATGAAAGCCCGCAGTGAGGTTGATGCGCACTATACGCTCGATACCAACTGGCGATCCTCTCCCGGCATGGTGGAAAGCGTTAACGCGCTGTTCAGTCGCATGGATATGGCGTTTATGTTCCGGGAAATCCCGTTTCTGCCGGTCAAATTTGCCCCGAAAAACGATTCGTTGCGCTTCGAATTCAACGGTGAGACGCAGCCCGCCATGCACTTCTGGCTGCTGGACGGCGAAGGCTGTGGCGTCGCCGACTATCAAAATGCCATGGCCCAGTACTGTGCGGCGCAAATAAGGGACTGGCTCAGCGCAGGCGCGCGTGGAGATGCGTTGCTGTGGAAGGGCGATAAACCAGCGCCGGTAAAAGCATCCGATATCACGGTGCTGGTGCGAAGCCGCCAGGAGGCCGCGCTTATTCGCGACGCCCTGACGCTACTGAATATTCCGTCCGTCTATCTTTCCAACCGCGACAGCGTTTTTGAAACGCTGGAAGCCCAGGAGATGCTTTGGCTGCTGCAGGCCGTGCTGGCGCCAGAGCGTGAGAGTGCGCTGCGCAGTGCACTGGCGAGTGCGATGCTCGGGCTGAATGCGCGTGATATTGATGTGCTCAACAATGACGAAGCCGCGTGGGATGCCGTGGTAGAAGAGTTTGTTCGCTACCGCGAAAAATGGCAAAAGCGCGGCGTGATGGCGATGGTGCGCGAGCTCATGGCAGAGCGTCACATTGCGGAGAACATGCTCGCAACCGCGGGCGGCGAGCGCCGTCTGACCGATATTCTGCATATCAGCGAACTGCTGCAGGAAGCGGGGACACAGCTGGAGAGCGAGCATGCCCTGGTGCGCTGGCTGGCGCAGCAGATTGCCGACCCGAACAGTAATTCGTCCAGCCAGCAGATGCGCCTAGAGAGTGATAAACACCTGGTGCAAATCGTCACCATTCACAAATCGAAAGGCCTGGAATATCCGCTGGTCTGGCTGCCCTTTATCGCCAATTACCGCGTGCAGGATCAGGCTTTTTACCACGATCGCGAGTCGTTTGAAGCGGTACTCGATCTCAGCAACGCAGAGTCAAGCGTTGAGCTGGCCGAAGCCGAGCGTCTGGCAGAAGATCTGCGTCTGCTTTATGTGGCGCTGACCCGCTCGGTCTGGCACTGCAGCCTGGGCGTTGCGCCGCTGTTTCGTCGCCGGGGCGATAAGAGCGGCGAGAGTGATTTTCATCTGAGTGCGCTGGGAAGGCTTATCCAGCGAGGCGAACCCAAAGATGCTGCCGGTCTGCGCCAGTGCATCGAATCTCTTTGCTCAGAGCATGTTGCCCTGCATATTCCGTCTCAGCCCGACAACAGCCGCTGGCAGACGCCGGAGCAGAGAGCGTCAGAGCTGCATGCCCGCCAGGTTGCCCGCACGATTGCCGACGACTGGCGCGTTACCAGTTACTCCGGTTTACAGCAGCACGGGCAAAGCGTTGCTCAGGATTTGATGCCTAAACTGGACGTAGATGCCTCAGGCGCAGGAAGCGTGCCCGCTGAACCGGTGCTCACACCGCATCAGTTCCCGCGTGGGGCCTCGCCGGGCACGTTTTTACACAGCCTGTTTGAAGAGCTGGATTTTACCCTGCCGGTCTCTGAAGAATGGGTGCTGAAGATGCTCCAGAGCGGCGGCTACGACGCCCAATGGCAGCCGGTTCTCACCGACTGGCTCCGCGCTGTTTTGCACGCGCCGCTCACGACACAGGGGATTTCCCTCAGCCAGCTGACCGCCAAAGATAAACAGGTCGAAATGGAGTTTTATCTCCCCATCGCCAGCCCGCTCAGGGCCGACGCGCTTGACGCATTGATCCGTGAGTACGATCCGTTATCCGCCGGGTGCCCACCGCTCAACTTCCGCCAGGTTCAGGGGATGTTAAAAGGGTTCATCGACCTGGTTTTCCGCCACGAAGGGCGCTACTACCTGCTGGATTACAAATCGAACTGGCTGGGTGAGAACAGCGAAGCCTATACCCAACAGGCGATGGCCTCAGCGATGCAAATGCATCGCTACGACCTGCAGTATCAGCTCTATACCCTGGCGTTGCACCGGTACCTGCGCCATCGCATGGCCGATTACCGTTACGAAGACCATTTTGGCGGCGTTATTTACCTGTTCCTGCGCGGCGTGGATGCTAACGACCCGCAGTCGGGCGTTTTCAGCACCCGTCCGGATGCGGAGCTGATTGAAAAAATGGATAACCTGTTTGCTGCACGCACAGAGGAGGTGGCATGACGATGCAGGCGCTATTGCTGGAGGCGGTAGAACAACGATTATTGCGCCACCTGGACGTGCAGTTTGCCATGATGGTGGCGGGCGAGGAGCCAGCCGTTATGCTCGCTGCCGCCATTCTGAGTAAGGACGCAGGCGAGGGGCATGTGTGCCTTCCGCTGTCGCGTCTGGCTGTGGATGAGAAAATGCCTCCGGTGCTGCAGTCGTGTTTCGCGCTGCTCGGTGAGGCAGTGGACTGGCAGGCGATATTACTCCGCTCGCCTGCCGTCAGCGCGACCGATACCGGGACGCCACTGATTTTGACCGGCGAGCGTTTGTATCTGAACCGACTCTGGCGTAACGAACTGACGGTGGCGCGCTTCTTCAGCGAGACCAACGCCCCGCTTCCCTGCGATGAAGCGCAGCTCCGGCAAGTGCTGGATACGCTGTTTACCTCTGACGACGCGACTGACTGGCAGAAAGTGGCGGCCGCCGTGGCGTTAACGCGGCGGATCTCGGTGATTTCGGGCGGCCCGGGCACCGGGAAAACAACGACGGTGGCAAAACTGCTTGCCGCGCTGATTCAGTTATCCGGTGAGCAAAAGTGTCGTATTCGTCTGGCGGCTCCCACCGGTAAAGCCGCGGCACGTCTGACGGAGTCATTAGGCGGCGCCCTGCAAAAATTGCCGCTTACAGGGGAACAGCTTGCGCTTTTTCCCAATGAAGCCAGCACGTTGCATCGGTTACTTGGCGCGCAGCCGGGTAGCCAGCGTCTGCGCTACCATGCCGGTAACCCGCTACACCTGGATGTGCTGGTGGTGGATGAAGCGTCGATGATTGACCTGACGATGATGTCGAGGCTGATCGATGCTTTGCCGCCTCATGCGCGGGTCATTTTCCTCGGCGACCGTGACCAGCTAGCGTCTGTAGAAGCTGGAGCCGTGCTGGGTGATATCTGCACCTATGCCAGTCTGGGTTATACCGCGGAACGCGCGGAGGAGTTGGCCCGCCTGACAGGGTGTTCCCTTGCGGCGGAACAGCACTCAATCGCGGGCCCGCTGCGCGACAGCTTGTGCCTGCTGCAAAAAAGCTACCGTTTCGGCAGCGACTCCGGCATCGGGCAGCTTGCGTCGGCGGTGAACCGGGGAGACCGGCACACGACCTGTGCGGTGTTTGACGGTACCTTTACCGACATTGAGAAAAAGTCGCTGCAAAGTGGGGAAGAGTATCAGGCGATGCTGGATGATGCCCTGCTGGGGTATCAACATTTTCTCACCGGCGTACAACAGCAACGTCCGCCGGAGCAGGTGATTGCCGCGTTTGGCGAATATCAGTTGCTCTGCGCGTTGAGGGAGGGGCCGTTTGGCGTCAGCGGCCTGAATGACAGGCTGGAACAGCTGCTGGCGCAGAAACGTAAAATCAACCGTACCCTGCACTCGCGCTGGTATGAAGGACGCCCGGTGATGATTTCCCGCAACGACAGTGCGCTGGGGTTGTTTAATGGCGATATCGGCATTGCACTCGATCGTGGGCAGGGGTTGCGCGTCTGGTTCCAGATGCCGGATGGTAGCGTGAAGTCCTTCCAGCCCAGCCGTTTGCCCGAGCATGAAACTGCGTGGGCGATGACGGTGCATAAATCGCAGGGCTCTGAGTTTAACCATGCGGCGCTGATCCTGCCGACGCAGCTTTCACCTGTCGTTACCCGCGAGCTGATCTATACCGCCATCACGCGTGCGCGTCAGCGCCTGTCGCTGTATACCGATGAACGCGTGCTGATGCAGGCCATCGCCACCCGCACGGAACGCCGAAGCGGGCTGGGCGCAATCTTTGAGTCTCTCTGAATGAGGGACGAAATGCAGGCCGGGTAAGCGCAGCGCTTCCCGGCAAGTGGCGTATTATCCCAGGTCGGCCATCAGCACTTTTGAACGGCGCTGATAGTTGTACATCTCTTTCTTCGTTTCCGGCAGGGAATCGATATCCACCGGCGTGAACCCGCGTTCCTGGAACCAGTGAATGCTGCGCGTGGTCAGGACGAACAGCTTGCTCAATCCCATCTGGCGCGCCTGCGCCGCCACGCGCTCTAGCAGCATTTCTCCGCGAGAAGAGCTCCGGTAGTCAGGATGCACAGCCACACAGGCCATTTCACCGATCTTCTCTTCCGGGAACGGATAGAGCGCGGCGCAGGCAATGGTCAGGTTATCGCGCTGAATAATGGTGAATTTGTCGATCTCCATCTCCAGCTGTTCACGGGAACGACGCACCAGAATACCCTGCTGCTCCAGCGGGCGGATCAGTTCCAGAATACCGCCGATATCGTTGATGGTCGCGCGGCGTATCTGCTCCGCACTCTCCATGACAATCTGGGTACCGATGCCATCCCGGGAGAACAGCTCCTGCAGTAAGGCCCCGTCTTCCTGATAGCTGATCAGGTGGCTACGGCGCACGCCGCTACGGCAGGCCTTCACCGCACCACGCAGAAAACGCACGGTGCCGGAGTGGTAATCTCCTTCGGCCTCCAGCGCTTCCACGCGCGCCTGGGCTTCATTCGGGAAGAGTTCCGGCACAATTACCCCTTCATCGTTAACGACGCCCTGTGAGGAGCAAAACCCAATCATTTTTTCCGCCTTCAGCTTGATAGCCAGCTGGGTGGCAATCTCTTCTGACGTGAGGTTGAAGCTTTCCCCGGTTACGGATACTGCCACCGGGCCCATGAGCACGATGGCACCGCTGTCCAGCTGACGGTGAATGGCCTCTTCATCAATACGACGAATGCGGCCGCTGTGGCAGTAATCCACGCCATCGTCCACGCCGAGGGGCTGGGCGATGATAAAGTTGCCGCTCACGACGTTGATATGCGCCCCCTGCAGCGGCGTGTTGTTCAGACTCATCGACAGGCGAGCCGTAATATCCAGCTGCAGCAGCCCCGCCGCCTGTTTCACCAGTTCCAGGGTTTTCGCATCTGTGACGCGGGTATGTTTGTGATAAATCGGCTCGTGGTGGTGAGCGGCCAGGTTGGCATCGATCTGCGGGCGCGCGCCGTAGACCACCACCAGGCGGATCCCGAGACTGTGCAGCAGGCCTATGTCATTGACGATGCTTGAAAAGTTTTCATGTTCAATGGCTTCGCCACCAAGCATGATGACAAACGTTTTTCCCCGGTGGGCGTTGATATAGGGAACAGAATGGCGGAATCCCTGGACCAGTTCGGTTCTACGTTCCTTCACCATGGTACAACCCTTAATGAATGTTTATTCGTAATTTCTGTATTTTTATTCGATTGTGGCCGCGTGTGCAAGTGCAAATTTTCTGCGACCCACAGAAATGAATAAGTAATCCGTGCGTTAGCAGCGAATTGTTTACCCTTTTATAGATGACAGTTTATGCGTCATTCGTTAAAGTTTTCGGTCAATCTGGACTTTTGTATATCAGTTCGTTTTCTTGCTCGGGAGAAGCATGTCGGGATCCAATTCAGCAATAAGCCGCCGCCGTTTGTTAAAAGGGGCCGGGGCAATGTGGTTGCTTAGCGTCAGCCAGGTCGGCCTTGCCGCCACGAGTCAGGTGGTGGCGGTGCGCGTCTGGCCGTCGTCGACGTACACGCGCGTGACGGTCGAATCCAATCGTGTGCTGAAATATAAGCAATTTGCCCTCAGCAATCCTGAACGTGTGGTAGTGGATCTCGAAGGCGTGAACCTTAACTCCGTGCTGAAGGGGATGGCGGCGCAGATCCGCGGTGACGATCCGTTTATTAAATCGGCGCGCGTCGGGCAGTTTGATCCGCAAACCGTGCGTATGGTGTTTGAGCTCAAACAGAACGTGAAGCCGCAGCTGTTCGCTCTCGCCCCTGTGGCGACGTTTAAAGAGCGTCTGGTAATGGATCTCTACCCAGCCAATGCAACGGATATTCAGGATCCGCTTCTGGCCCTGCTGGAGGATTACAACAAAGGCGATCTGCAACGTCAGGTTCCGCCTGCGCAAAGTGGTCCGCAGCCGGGCAAAGCGGGGCGCGATCGCCCGATTGTGATCATGCTCGATCCTGGCCACGGCGGCGAAGACTCCGGTGCGGTGGGGAAATATCATACGCGGGAGAAAGACGTGGTGCTGCAAATTGCCCGTCGTCTGAAGGCGTTGATTGATAAAGAGGGCAATATGCGCGCCTACATGACGCGCAATGAAGATGTCTTTATCCCGCTGAAAGTTCGCGTGGCAAAAGCGCAGAAGCAGCGCGCCGATCTCTTCGTCTCGATCCACGCAGATGCCTTTACCAGCCGTCAGCCGAGTGGATCGTCAGTGTTTGCGCTCTCAACCAAAGGCGCGACCAGTACCGCGGCGCGTTACCTGGCCGACACTCAGAACGCCTCGGATCTGATCGGTGGCGTGAGCAAAAGCGGTGACCGCTACGTCGACCACACGATGTTCGATATGGTGCAGTCCCTGACCATTAACGACAGCCTGAAGTTTGGTAAAGCAGTGCTGGGCAAGCTGGGTAACATCAATAAGCTGCATAAAAACAGCGTTGAGCAGGCCGGGTTTGCGGTGCTTAAAGCGCCGGATATTCCCTCCATACTGGTCGAAACGGCGTTTATCAGTAACGTTGAAGAGGAGCGTAAGCTCAAGACGGCAAAATTCCAGCAGGAGGTGGCGGAGTCGATTCTGGCGGGGATTCGGGCGTATTTCTCAGACGGGGCGACGCTGGCGCGACGCGGATAGCGCATTCAGCCGGGTGAAACGCCCGGCACATTCACAAACGACAGATACAAAAAAACACCCTTCAGGGTGTTTATTGTTTTTAGAAGTGTTGGTTGCGGGGGCCGGATTTGAACCGACGACCTTCGGGTTATGAGCCCGACGAGCTACCAGGCTGCTCCACCCCGCGTCCGTCTTTCTACTCTTGTAGAAACTTACTTCTTCAAATTTGATTGGTTGCGGGGGCCGGATTTGAACCGACGACCTTCGGGTTATGAGCCCGACGAGCTACCAGGCTGCTCCACCCCGCGTCCGTCTTTCTACTGTCGTAGAAGATACTTCATCAAATTTTAATTGGTTGCGGGGGCCGGATTTGAACCGACGACCTTCGGGTTATGAGCCCGACGAGCTACCAGGCTGCTCCACCCCGCGTCCGTGGATGCGCACTATACTCGGATAGGTTTGTGATGCAACCCCTTTTTTACATAAATCATGATTTTGTATGCAAATTGAACGACATGGCGCTGTATGGACTATTTTTTGCGCAAAATTTGCCAAAGGGCATGCGAACGCATTTCATTAGCCCTGGCGGTTTGTTATCTTCATCACGCGGAAATGGGCAACTTAAAGACGAGATATAATGAAAGGACGTTGGGCGAAGTATCTGATGGCAGGCGCAATGGTAGCGATTCTTGCGGCCTGCTCTTCCAAACCGACCGATCGCGGTCAACAGTATAAAGACGGGAAGTTATCCCAGCCTTTCTCTTTAGTTAATCAGCCTGATGCTGTCGGTGCTCCGATCAACGCCGGCGATTTCTCCGAGCAGGTTTACCAGATCCGCAATGCGTCGCCGCGTCTGTATGGCACTCAGAGTAGCGTGTACAACGCGGTCCAGGACTGGCTGAAAGCAGGCGGTGATACGCGCAACATGCGCCAGTTTGGTATTGACGCCTGGCAGATGGAAGGGGCGGATAACTACGGCAACGTCCAGTTCACAGGGTATTACACGCCCGTGATTCAGGCGCGACACACGCGCCAGGGTGAGTTCCAGTATCCTATCTACCGTATGCCGCCAAAACGCGGTCGTCTGCCTTCTCGTGCAGAGATCTACGCGGGTGCGCTGAGCGAAAACTACGTTCTGGCTTACAGCAACTCCCTGATGGATAACTTCATCATGGACGTTCAGGGCAGTGGCTACATCGATTTTGGCGACGGTTCGCCGCTTAACTTCTTCAGCTATTCCGGTAAAAACGGCCACGCCTATCGCAGTATTGGTAAGGTGCTGATCGACCGCGGTGAAGTGAAGAAGGAAGATATGTCGATGCAGGCGATCCGCGAGTGGGGCGAAAAGCACAGTGAAGCCGAGGTGCGTGAACTGCTGGAGCAGAACCAGTCGTTCGTCTTCTTTAAACCGCAAAACTTCGCACCGGTGAAGGGGGCGAGTGCCGTTCCGCTGATTGGCCGCGCGTCGGTGGCATCGGATCGTTCTATTATTCCTGCGGGTACCACGCTGCTGGCGGAAGTCCCGCTGCTGGACAACAACGGTAAATTCAACGGTCAGTATGAGCTGCGTCTGATGGTGGCGCTGGATGTGGGCGGGGCGATTAAAGGCCAGCACTTCGATATTTATCAGGGCATTGGCCCGGATGCTGGCCACCGTGCGGGCTGGTATAACCACTACGGACGCGTGTGGGTGCTGAAGGCCGCACCGGGTACCGGAAACGTATTCAGCGGTTGATTGTGGTATTCTGAGCGCAATACGGATTACTTGTTCAGGGTGAGGAAGAACCTCACCCTTTTTACATCTGAGGTTTTATGTCTGTGGTAATCAGCGATGCCTGGCGTCAGCGTTTTGGCGGCACGGCACGTCTCTATGGTGAAAAAGCCCTGCAGCTGTTTGCGGATGCGCATGTCTGCGTCGTGGGCATTGGTGGTGTGGGGTCGTGGGCGGCAGAGGCGCTGGCGAGAACCGGTATTGGCGCAATCACGCTGATTGATATGGATGACGTTTGCGTCACCAATACCAACCGTCAAATCCATGCCCTTCGTGATAACGTCGGCCTGGCAAAGTCTGAAGTGATGGCGGAACGCATTCGTCTCATTAACCCGGAATGTCGCGTGACGGTGATCGACGACTTTGTCACGGCAGATAACGTCGCGGAGTACATGAGCAAAGGCTATAGCTATGTGATTGACGCTATCGACAGCGTGCGTCCCAAAGCGGCGCTGATCGCCTACTGCCGTCGCTACAAGGTGCCACTGGTCACGACGGGCGGCGCGGGCGGGCAAATCGATCCGACGCAAATCCAGGTCGCCGACCTGGCGAAAACCATTCAGGATCCGCTGGCGGCAAAGCTGCGTGAACGCCTGAAAAGCGACTTTAACGTGGTGAAGAACAGCAAAGGCAAGCTGGGCGTTGACTGCGTGTTCTCGACCGAAGCGCTGGTCTATCCCCAGGCGGACGGGTCGGTCTGCGCAATGAAAAGTACGGCGGAAGGACCCAAACGTATGGATTGCGCCTCAGGGTTTGGGGCGGCCACCATGGTAACCGCTTCCTTTGGCTTTGTGGCGGTTTCTCACGCCCTGAAAAAGATGATGGCGAAGGCGGAACGTCAGGCCTGAGCCTGACGTGCTGCGTCCAGTACCGCGTCGCTGAGCGCGATCAGACCCTGACCGCGTGAGGCGCTGAGCTGCGCGCGCAGCCCGAGCTCATCGAAGAACATTAGCGGCGAATGTGCTAACAATTCTGCCGCGCTTTTCCCTTCCACTGCGGTTAACAGAACCGCCAGCAGCCCGCGCACGATACGGCCTTCGCTGTCGCCGAAGAAGTGAAGCTTCTCCCCGGATACGCTAAACCCGAGCCAGACGCGGTTCTCGCAGCCAGCGATCTCTTTCGCCTGCGCTTTAAGATCGTCTGAAAGCGTGGGGAGCTGCTTGCCCAGCAGGATCAGCTGACGATATTTGTCCTCCCACTGCGTGAGGGGAGCGAAGGTCTGTTTTAAGGTCTCTTCTGTGATGACCGTGCCGAACGGATGTCCGGCTAACGCTGCTTGAGTCATTAATCCACCAGTATTTCAAGGGCGCGGTCAACGGCGCTAATCAGTGCCTCGACATCGCTTTGAGTATTATACGGCGCAAACGAGGCGCGCAGGGTGCCGCTCAAGCCGAGCGCTGCCAGAAGCGGCTGGGCGCAGTGCTGTCCTGCCCGCAGGGCAATGCCGTACCCGGCCAGCAGCGTCACCATGTCGCTATGATGAACGCCTGCGAAATCAAAGGCGAGCAGGCTCGAGTCTTGTACGCGGAACGAGCGGAAACCGGGGCGTTTTTTAAGTTCTTCTTCCGCCAGCGTCGCCAGGCCGCGGCTCCAGCTCTCTGCCTGAACAATGTCTGTTTCAGTCAGCCACTCCAGCGCAGCGCTTAAGCCAATCACGCCCGCCACGTTTGGCGTACCGGCTTCAAGACGATAAGGTACATCCTGCGTTTTGAAGCCGTCAAATGTCACCTCGGTAATCATTTTGCCGCCCCCGAGCCACGGCGTCATTTGCGCCAGCCGTTCCGGCTTGCCGTAGAGTGCGCCAATGCCGGTTGGCCCGTAGAGCTTATGTCCGGAGAAGGCATAGAAGTCGATATCAAGCGCCTGCACATCAGCCGGGAAATGCACTACCCCCTGCGCCCCGTCGACCATCACCACCATACCGCTGGCATGGGCAATCTCAATAGCGCGGGCCAGATCCGGGCAGCCACCGGTGACGTTGGACATCTGCCCCAACGCCAGGATGCGGCTGCGTGGGGTAATCAGCTCGGGCAAACGTGCCACATCAGGCAGGAAGTCTGCACCCAACGGAAGTTTGACAATCTGCGCCCCCGTTTGCTCGGCCACCATCAGCCACGGCACCAGGTTAGCGTGGTGTTCCGCCTCGCTGACGATGATTTCATCTCCTGCCTGCAGCCGTGGGCGGGCATAGCACTGAGCCACCATGTTAATGGCTTCGGTCGTGCCGCGCGTCCAGACGATACTTTTTCCGCTTTCAGCATTGATCAGGCGTGCAACCTGATCGCGTGCGGCTTCGTAGCGCGCGGTTAAGCGCTGCGCTTCGGCAAACTGACTGCGATGCACGTTCCCGGCGCTCAGGCTGTAGAACTGCTGCGTCGCGTCAATCACCGCCTGGGGCTTCAAAGCGGTGGCGGCGCTATCAAGGTAAACACCGGCATCGGCCAGCGCCGGGAACTGTGCGCGAAACTGCGCAGGACTGAAAGCGTTCATGGGACTCCTCATATCAATAACGCGATCGTCGCGCAATTTCAGCGGCAGGGCAAGGAGGTTGATATCTATCAGATTCGTCTGCTTATCCTGGCGACCTCGTAAAAGCAGGTTATGCTAAATAGTGTTAGGCGGATGTTTTAGCCTGTTATAAATCGAGGTTTGAATAGCATTAATTGCTAAAGGAGAATAATCATGAATAAGACAGCTGCAATCATTTCTGCCTGTGCGTTTACTTTTGCCCTGAGCGCCTGTTCTGGTAACAACTACGTGATGCATACCAACGATGGTCGTTCCATCGTTTCGGAAGGGAAACCGACAACCGATAACGATACCGGGATGATTTCGTATAAAGATGCGAACGGGAACAAGCAGCAGATCAACCGCACGGACGTGAAAGAGATGAAAGAGATCGAGCATTAACCGATCGCAGGCGAAAAAAAAGCACCGCAAGTTGGCGGTGCTACATTAATCACTATGGACAGACAGGGTAAATGTACAGGAAGTGAAAAATTGGTAGCGTTGCTACCGTGGTCTGAATCGCAGACCAATTGCAAACACAACAACACAACATCACAACCGTAAGCCAAAAGCCCTTCAGAACACGCATTCCGAAAAAAGCTCTTCGTTCCGGCTCAGGAAGTGCCGCCACTATAGGTATTTGCTGGTAGTTCCTCAACGGACAAATTATAATGGCTCAGATAAAAAAAACTAATAGGTTAAACGTTGTTTCCTATTTGTTAAATTCAGTTAACATCTAAGCCAGATAACCATGTCAAAGCGATTGCCACCCCTTAATGCATTACGCGTTTTTGATGCAGCAGCACGTCACCTCAGCTTCACCCGTGCGGCAGATGAGCTTTTTGTGACACAGGCCGCAGTAAGTCACCAAATCAAGTCTCTGGAGGATTTCCTGGGCCTTAAGCTATTTCGTCGACGCAATCGTTCATTGCTGTTGACTGAAGAGGGGCAGAGCTATTTTCAGGATATTAAAGAGATTTTTTCCCAGCTCACGGAAGCCACGCGCAAGCTGCAGGCCCGCAGTGCAAAAGGTGCCCTGACTGTCAGTTTATTGCCCAGTTTTGCCATTCAGTGGCTGGTGCCAAGACTCTCAAGCTTTAACTCAGCTTATCCGGGGATCGACGTTCGAATCCAGGCGGTGGATCGTCAGGAAGACAAGCTGGCCGATGATGTGGATGTCGCCATTTTTTACGGTCGAGGTAACTGGCCGGGCTTGCGTGTCGAGAAATTATACGCAGAATATCTGCTGCCGGTCTGCTCGCCTCTGCTGTTAACGGGCGATAAAGCGCTGAAGACCCCCGCTGACCTGGCGCAGCATACGCTTTTACATGATGCCTCTCGCCGCGACTGGCAAACGTATACCCGTCAATTAGGTCTAAGTCATATAAACGTGCAGCAGGGGCCCATTTTTAGCCACAGTGCGATGGTGCTACAGGCTGCCATTCACGGGCAGGGCGTGGCGTTGGCTAACAACGTGATGGCGCAGTCCGAAATTGAGGCAGGCCGTCTGGTTTGCCCGTTTAATGACGTACTGGTCAGCAAAAATGCATTTTATCTGGTTTGTCATGACAGTCAGGCAGAACTGGGTAAAATAGCCGCCTTCCGGCAGTGGATACTGGCAAAGGCGGCAAGCGAGCAAGAGAAATTCCGCTTCAGGTATGAACAATAACGTTTGTGTGCCGGGCACGCATTAATTCAGGACTTAAACATGACCAGCCGATTCATGCTTATTTTTGCCGCGGTGAGTGGCTTTATTTTTGTTGCACTGGGCGCCTTTGGCGCACATGTATTGAGTAAGTCGTTGGGTGCTGTCGAGATGGGCTGGATCCAGACCGGCCTTGAATACCAGGCGTTCCATACGCTGGCTATTTTCGGACTGGCGGTGGCGATGCAGCGTCGGATCAGCATCTGGTTTTACTGGAGCAGCGTTTTTCTGGCGCTGGGTACTGTGCTGTTCAGCGGCAGCCTCTACTGTCTGGCACTTTCACATCTGCGCCTGTGGGCGTTTGTTACACCCGTCGGCGGCGTCAGCTTCCTGGTGGGGTGGGTATTAATGTTTATCGGAGCTATCCGTCTGAAACGCAAGGGCGTTGTTCATGAATAAAGTTGTTTTATATTGTCGCCCGGGGTTTGAGAAAGAGTGCGCCGCGGAAATTACCGATAAAGCGGCGAAGCGCGACGTCTTCGGCTTTGCCCGCGTGAAAGAGAATGCGGGCTATGTGGTCTTTGAATGCTATCAGCCCGAAGATGCGGATAAGCTGGCGCGCGAACTGCCGTTTAGCTCGTTGATCTTCGCTCGTCAGATGTTTGTGGCGGGTGAGCTGTTGAAAGACCTTCCCCCGGAAGACCGCATCACGCCAATTGTCGGCATGCTGCAGGGCGTAGTGGAGAAGGGCGGCGATCTGCGCGTGGAAGTGGCGGATACTAACGAAAGTAAAGAGCTGATGAAGTTCTGCCGCAAATTTACCGTGCCGCTGCGCGCGGCGCTGCGTGATGCGGGCGTGCTGACGAACTACGAAACGCCGAAGCGTCCGGTAGTACACATCTTCTTTATCGCTCCGGGCTGCTGTTATGCCGGCTATTCGTATACCAACAATAATTCGCCATTCTATATGGGGATCCCGCGTCTGAAGTTCCCGTCGGATGCACCGAGCCGCTCAACCCTGAAGCTGGAAGAGGCCTTCCACGTCTTTATCCCGGCCGATGAGTGGGACGAGCGTCTGGCTAACGGTATGTATGCCGTCGATCTTGGCGCGTGCCCGGGCGGCTGGACCTATCAGCTGGTGAAACGCAATATGTGGGTATCGTCTGTTGATAACGGCCCAATGGCGCAAAGCCTGATGGACACCGGGCAGGTAACCTGGCTGCGTGAAGACGGTTTCCGCTATCGTCCGACCCGTAACAACATCTCCTGGATGGTGTGCGACATGGTTGAGAAGCCAGCAAAAGTGGCCGCGCTGATGGCCTCCTGGCTGGTGAACGGCTGGTGCCGCGAGACCATTTTCAACCTCAAGCTGCCGATGAAAAAGCGCTACGAGGAGGTCTCTCAGAACCTGGCCTACATTCAGGCGCAACTGGATGAGCACGGTATTAACGTGGAGATCCAGGCGCGTCAGCTGTATCACGATCGCGAAGAGGTGACGGTACATATTCGTCGCTGGTGGGCGGCCGTAGGCGGGCGTCGCGACGAGCGATAGCGCGCGCTTTGTTTTGCCCGGTGGCGCTGTGCTTGCCGGGCCAACAAAACCGTGAACCGTTTAACGCTCTAACCGCAACTGCTGCAAATTCCCGTCCAGCTGTAAATCCGTCTGTAACGTCGCCACATCCCGACATATAAACGCCATCTCTTTGTGCGCCTCCAGCTTTTTGCGCCATTTTTCCGGCACGTCATCCAGCCTGGCGTATATCCCCTCCAGACTCTGAAAATCTGTCAGCAGCTGGGCGGCGCTCTTCGGCCCGATACCCGCGACCCCCGGTACCTTCGAGCTGCTAATCCCCGCCAGTCCCCAGTAGTCAGGCAGTTGATCTGGTGAGACGCCAAACTCGCTGGCAATAAATGGCGCGTCCAGCCAGCGTTTCTGGAAGTAATCGCGGATGCGGATGGTGGGAGAGAGAAGCTGGCAGTAGCCTTTATCCGTTGAAACGATAGTGGCCTGATGTCCGGCACTCGCTACCTTGACCGCAAGCGTCGCGGCCAGATCGTCAGCTTCGTTGCCGTGTGCGCCCCAGCAGGGAACGCCGCGTTGTTCAAAGGCCGCGCGAATAACGGGCATTTCGGCATGCAGGTCGTCCGGCATCGGCGCGCGTCCGGCCTTGTAGTCAGGGAGACGCTGGTGTCGCCAGCCGCTGTTCCGCGCTTCGTCATCAAACACCGCTACTGCATGGGTAGGTTCGCTATGGCGAATAAGCTGCTCCAGCGCGTGCAGGCAAGTGTCCTTACAGGGCGTGCCCTGTACCGCATGGATACGGCGAATCAGGTTGAGCGCGTCGACGATAAGTAAATGAACAGCCACAGATAATCTCCCTTAAAGCTAATGGGTAAAGGGTATCACTGTCAGCGGGTTGAAACGAATAGCGTGAGGGAAAACAGGAAGAAGCCTCGCAAAACGAGGCTTCCTGAGAGGCTTAATCGCAGGTCACGATCTTCATCGCCAGGCCGCCGCGAGAGGTTTCGCGGTATTTGGCGTTCATATCTTTGCCGGTTTCGTACATGGTTTCGATAACTTTATCGAGACAGACGCGCGGTTCGCTGGTGCGGCGCAGGGCCATACGTGCCGCGTTCACCGCCTTCACGGAGGCGATCGCGTTACGCTCGATGCACGGTACCTGTACCTGCCCGGCAACCGGGTCACAGGTCAGACCCAGGTTATGCTCCATGCCGATTTCCGCCGCAATGCACACCTGAGCCGGGCTCGCGCCCAACAGTTCAGCCAGACCCGCCGCTGCCATGGAGCAGGCCACGCCGACTTCACCCTGGCAGCCCACTTCCGCACCGGAAATCGACGCGTTCATCTTATACAGAGAACCAATCGCGCTGGCGACCAGCAGGTAGCGCGCCAGAGAGTTGGCGTTGACCTCACGGATAAACTTGTCGTAGTACGCCAGCACGGCCGGAACGATACCGCATGCGCCGTTGGTCGGCGCGGTGACCACGCGGCCCCCTGCGGCGTTCTCTTCATTCACCGCCAGGGCGAACATGTTAATCCAGTCCACGACGGCCATGGGGTCGGTAGTCGTTTTGTCGGTGCTCACCAGCATACGGCGCAGCGCCGCCGCACGACGCGGTACGCGAAGCTTGCCAGGCAGAACGCCTTCGGTAGTGATCCCGCGCTCAATACCGCCGCGCATCACTTCCCAGACGCTGGTGAAGTGCTGTTCAAGTTCCTCTTTGCTGTGAAGGGCCAGCTCGTTTTTCATCATCAGACCAGAGAGGGAAAGCCCCGTCTCCTGGCAGTGACGCTGAAGATCCGCCGCCGTTTTGTACGGATACGGCACTTCAACAGAAGAGGTACTGGTTTGACCAAAGTGGTCTTCGTCGACGATAAAACCGCCGCCGATAGAGTAATACGTCTGGCTGTAAACCGCTTTGTCGCCGGCCAACGCGGTAATGCGCATGCCGTTTTCGTGCAGCGACAGGTTGTCCGCATGGAAATTCATGCAATGGTCAACCGGGAATTCAACCTCATGCTCACCGTTCGCCAGCAGCAAACGACCGTGGGTGTTCACATCCTGGATGAAGCCAGGGATCGCATCAATATCAACGGTATCCGGCAGGTTCCCCGCCAGGCCCATGATAATGGCGATATCGGTATGGTGGCCTTTCCCGGTCAGAGAAAGGGAACCGTAAACATCGACAACCACGCGGGTAACGTCATGCAAGATGCCGCGTGCAATCAAGTCGTCCGTGAACTGCTTACCGGCTTTCATTGGTCCGACGGTGTGAGAGCTGGAAGGACCAATACCGATTTTGAAGATATCGAATACGCTAATCATGATGCGTCCATTGCTTTCAGTCAGAGAGGGAGGAGTGCGCCGTCCGAAGACGGCGCGGGTGACAATCAGAACATGGTGTACAGGGAGTAGAAGATCGCAGAGATAGCGATAAGACCCATGATAACCACGAAGACATTACTCACATGGCCGCTGTACTTACGCATGGCTGGCACTTTCTGAATCGCATACATCGGCATCAGGAACAGAATCATCGCGATGACCGGGCCACCCAGCGTTTCAATCATACCCAGGATGCTTGGGTTCAGGGTCGCTACCGCCCAGGTGGTGAGCAGCATGAACAGCGCAGTGATTTTATTCAGCTTGCTGATTTCAATGCTCTTGCCTTTACCACGCAGAGATTTAATCACCATACCGTTGAAGCCTTCGCGTGCGCCCAGGTAGTGGCCCAGGAAGGATTTGGTGATGGCGATCATCGCGATGATCGGTGCCATCCACGCAATCAGCGGTGCGTTAAAGTGGTTCGCCAGGTAAGACAGAATAGAGATGTTCTGATCTTTCGCTGCCGCCAGGTCTGCCGGGGAGAGGCTCAGTACGCAGCTGAAGACGAAGAACATCACGGTCAGCACCATCATGATGTGAGCGCGAGCCAGGATGCTGGAGCACTTCTTCTCAGCGCCATTACCGTACTCTTCACGTTTCGCCACCGCGAAAGAGGAGATGATCGGGGAGTGGTTGAAGGAGAAGACCATGACCGGGATTGCCAGCCACAGGGTCATCAGCAGGCCGTTACCGGTTGCAGACGCGCTGCTCAGGGACAGCGTTTCCAGTGCGGCACCGTTCCACTGTGGGATCAGGTAGCAGGCCAGCAGCATCAGTGCTGCGACAAACGGGAATACCAGCACGCTCATGGCTTTCACAATCATCTGCTCACCGAAGCGCACGATGGTCATCATGCCGACAATCAGGATCAGAGACAGGATGGCACGCGGTGGTGGCGTCATGTGCAGCTGGTGCAACATGAAGCTTTCAACGGTGTTGGTGATGGCCACGCTGTAAACCAGCAGGATGGGATAAATCGCGAAGAAGTAGAGCAGGGTAATCAGTTTACCTGCACCCACGCCGAAGTGTTCTTCAACAACTTCGGTGATGTCTTCGCCCGGGTTTTTACCGGACAGCACGAAGCGGGTCAGACCGCGGTGTGCGAAGTAGGTCATCGGGAAGGCGATGATGGCCATGATGATCAGCGGAATCAGACCGCCGACGCCTGCGTTGATAGGAAGAAACAGTACACCAGCGCCGATTGCTGTACCGTAAAGGCCAAGCATCCACATGGTATCCGTTTTGCGCCAACCACTTCGGGATTCAATCGAAGCAACGGTGCTGGTTTGAGTGGTTTCCATCTATATCTCCTGGAGGAAGCAAATTGTCAGGTTTCTAGTCAAATCCGATGAAAAAGTGCCTGACGGTAATATGAAATTCGTTCAGTGACGGTTTTTTAATAATTTTCGCCCGTAACTATTGGCGGGCGGAAAGATACATTCTCGTTATGAATCTATCAGTGATCCTGATCCCAAATGCAATAATCCACTTATGAAGTGGGCATCTTTAGACCATTTATCTGTTAAAAAAACATCAAAGAGAATTTACGCGCGCGCAGGCTATCACCAACGACATGTAAGCTAAAAGGGCGGCCCGCGAGATAGGTGTCTTTTGCTGTAAAGAAATGGCTTTTTAGGATTTTCTGGCGGGTAATTTAGATTAAGGCTGATAATTTGCGGTTGCTAATGCGAGGTAATCGTTTGCGTTTGCGGCGAGTTTGTTAAAGACATAAGTGATATCTATGAATTGATTCGGTAATAAAAAAGCCGGGACGCACAACAGGGCGTCCCGGCTTTAACGACAACAGACCAACCGTTACGTGCAGATTTCGTAGCACGGAATATAGGCTGAGCCCGGCAACTTCATACGGTGTTGGGCCACAAAGCCCTGAAGCATGTCATCCATGCGACGCATCATCTCCCGGTCACCGTGGATCTTGTACGGACCATACTGCTCAATCGCGCGAATGCCCATCTCTTTCACGTTCCCCGCGACAATCCCGGAGAAGGCGCGACGCAGATCGGCAGCCAGCACTTCCACCGGCTGGTCCGGGTAGAGTTTGAGGTTCGCCATATTTTCATGGGTAGGCTCAAACGGGATCTGTAGATCGGGCGCAATACGAATTGACCAGTTGAAGCTGTAAGCATCGCCGGTATCACGACGATTCTCTTTCACCAGCGGCATCGCTTTTTTCATCTGACGCGCCACTTCCGCCGCGTCATCGATGATGATGCGGTAGTGACGACGCGCGGTTTCTCCCAGCGTATGCACGATAAACTCGTCCAGCACGCGGAAGTAGTCTGCGCTCTCTTTTGGCCCGGTCAGGATCAGCGGCAGAACCTGATCTTTGTTGGCCGGGTTCATCAGAATACCCAGCAGATAGAGCAGCTCTTCCGCCGTGCCCACGCCGCCCGGGAAGATGATAATACCGTGCGCGATACGGACAAACGCCTCCAGGCGTTTCTCGATATCCGGCATGATAATCAGCTCGTTCACCAGTGGGTTAGGCGGCTCAGCGGCAATGATTGACGGCTCGGTCATGCCGATAAACCGACCCTCTTTGTAACGCTGCTGCGCATGACCCACCGCGGCACCTTTCATTGGCGCTTCCATTGCCCCAGGACCACAGCCGGTACAGATATTCAGCTCACGCAGGCCAAGCTGCGTTCCTACCCGGCGGGCATAGAGATATTCGGTTTCGTTAATCGAGTGACCGCCCCAGCAGACCACCATGTTCGGGGCTTCGCCAACGTGCAGGGCACGTGCGTTGCGCAGAATAGAGAATACCAGGTTGGTAATATGGACCGAGCTTTCCAGATCGAGATGCTGGAAACGGCCTGCGTTGTGGATCTGCCCGTTAACAAACAGGATGTCACGCAGTACGGCAAACAGGTTGGCCTGAAGGGAACGAATGATACGCCCGTCAACAAAGGCCTCTTCTGGCGGGTTGATCACTTCCAGTTTCACGCCGCGCTCGCGGCGCAGCACGTTGATATCAAAGCTTTCGAAGCGGGACAGCAGTTCTTTACTGTTATCTGTCAGGCTTCCGGAGTTCAGTACGGCAAGTGAACAGTTACGAAACAATTGATACAAATCGCTGCTGGCCGTGCGTTTAAGCATGTCCACTTCCAGCTGCGACAACATATCCATTGAGCCAAGCGGGCTAATATGTGTAATCAAGTGAGCTCCTTATGGGACGATTATCGTCATTCCCTTTGATTACAATAGCCCTGGCGTGTGAGGTTTCACAACACTTCGGGCGGAATACCGCCCGCATATTGTGAAAAAATTTATATTATTGACGCACCAGGCGACCCGTCGCTGGCACAAAATCCGTGTTGGTGCGCCACGGGTTAATGTCCAGCCCACCACGTCGGGTATAGCGCGCGTAAACGCTCAACTTCTCTGGCTGGCAGAAACGCTGGATATCACTAAAAATACGCTCCACGCACTGCTCGTGGAATTCGTTGTGATGGCGGAACGACACCAGATAGCGCAGCAGCTTTTCGCGATCGATTTTCGGGCCGCGATACTGGATCTGTACCGAACCCCAGTCCGGCTGGTGGGTAATCAGACAGTTGGACTTCAGCAGATGGCTGACCAGCGTCTCTTCAACCACCTTGCCGCTCGCCGCGTTTTCGAGGTAATCGGCGCTGAATTCATAATTCTCCACCTCGATATCCTGATCGTCAATGCAGGTTCCGTTGAAGTGGGCGATCGGCTGCCCTTCCAGTTCGTGCAGGCGGTACAGCGAAACGCTGACCTGACCCTGAGCACAGGCGGTTAAATCGCGTTCCAGCGTCTGCTGAACCTCATCCCAGTGATTAAATTTGGTCTGGTTGAAACTGTTGAGATAGAGCTTAAAGCTCTTGGATTCCACCAGATTCTGGCTGGCGTAATCCAGCTCAACGTGTCCGACCGCCACCTGCGGCAGGCCGCGCGCGTTGAGCCAGGAGATTTCATACAGCGTCCAGATATCGCCGCCCACGAACGGCAGCGCGTCCGCGTGCAATCCCAGAGGATCGCGGTTCAGGCTGCGCGGCACACCCTGCAGCAGGCTTGCATCGTAGGTATCGCGGTAATCGGTCGATTTACCCAGCGTTAAGCCGGTTAACGCCTGATGATTTTCGTAAGACATGTTTCATAGCCACTTTACAGGTACACTTATGGGCTGAGTTTATCCTGTCTTACAAGAAGAGAGAAATCGGTGGACATCGAAACTGCAAATGCCCTTACTACCTTCACGACCCGCTATTGCGATGCGTGGCATGAAAAGCATGGAACGTGGCCGCAAAGTGCTGAATTATATGGCGTACCGTCACCGTGCATTATCTCTTCTCAGGATGATTATGTTATCTGGCAGCCGAAGCCGAGTACCGCCGGGCAAAATGTAAATGCGGTTGAACGGGCTATGGACATTGTGGTACAACCAGCGGTTCACGCGTTTTACGTCACGCAATTTGCAGGGGATATGCCCGCTCGCTTGGGTGATTTGACGCTGACGCTGTTGCAGACCTGGAGCGAAGACGATCTGCAGCGTGTTCAGGAAAACCTGATTGGTCATCTGGTCACGCAAAAACGCCTTAAGCTTTCTCCGACGCTCTTTATTGCTACGCTCGACAGTGACCTGGATGTGATTTCCGTCTGTAACCTGTCTGGCGAAGTGATTAAAGAGACCATCGGCACCCGCAATCGCGAGACCCTCGCCCCTTCACTTGCGGATTTCCTTACCCGACTTGAGCCTCTTCTGTAATCCATAATGCTACAGCGCGTGTGAGAGATCTCTTACAAGGTTTGTGAGAGATCGCTGGAACATTCAGTATTACCTCATTTAATTAAGATTAATATCACGCTGTTTTTCAATGGATTAGCTGTTTATCTCAGCTTTTATAGGGCTTTCTTACGTCTTACAACGCTCCCCTGGTGGGTTGTAAGACGAAGCGGAATAGCGGATTCTATCTCTGTCGACAGGACGCCGACACGAGAAACGAACATCAGGATGATGGCGTTTCTTACTCAGGACACGTCAGGATGACGCTGCAGGAAGGCTTCAGGATGAAGCAAAGGGATAACGCAGGACGCGTAAGGGACACCTCCAGGAAGGAGAACGAGAGCCGAACAGGACGGTCGGTGGGTCAGGAAGGCCAGGACGTTTCAGGATGAAACAAGCACGTCAGGAAGATGTGTGCAGGACGCGAAAGGTAGACGGATGACCAGCCCTTCGGGCATCAGGAAAAGTTGTCACGGATGAGCAGGGAGCACGAATTGTAGCTGGAATGCTGCGGAACGAACCGGGAGCACTGTTTTTACAGTGCTCCCTTTTTTTATTTCTGCCTCCCGCAATGCTATGCTGCGCGCCGTTCACTTTTTCAGTTGAGGTTACCATGACGCAACACGATAGCATTCGTGCTCAGTTGCACGCCATCGAAGCCCTTTTGCGCCAACATCAGCTGTGGCAAGAGACCGCGCCGCAGCCGGAAGCGTTCGCCAGCACCCAGCCATTTTGTCTGGATACCCTGGCCCCGTTCGAGTGGCTCCAGTGGGTGTTAATTCCGCGCATGCACGCGCTGCTGGAAGGCGGTCATCCGCTGCCGCAGGCGTTTGCGGTCTCTCCCTATTATGAAATGGCCCTTGAGGCGACGCACCCTGCGCGCGCGGTCATGCTGGTTGAGCTGGAAAAACTGGATGCCCTGTTTGCCGGTGAAGATGCATGACGCTTGAGATCCTCTATCAGGACGAGTGGCTGGTGGCGGTGAATAAACCGTCTGGCTGGCTGGTGCACCGCAGCTGGCTGGATCGCGACGAGAAAGTGGTCGTGATGCAGACCGTACGCGACCAGATTGGTCAGCATGTTTTTACCGCCCATCGTCTCGACAGACCGACCTCCGGCGTGCTGCTGATGGGGCTTTCCAGCGAGGCGGGACGTCTGCTGTCTCAGCAGTTCGAACAGCACCAGATCCAGAAACGCTACCACGCGATCGTGCGCGGCTGGCTGACGGACGCCGCCACGCTCGACTATCCGCTGGTAGAGGAGCTGGATAAAATCGCCGATAAATTTGCCCGCGATGACAAAGGCCCGCAGCCTGCAGTGACGGATTATCGCGGCATGGCGACCACGGAAATGCCGGTGGCAACCAGCAAATTCCCCACTACGCGCTACAGCCTGGTTGAGCTTTTGCCCAAAACCGGGCGTAAACACCAGCTGCGACGCCATCTTGCGCACCTGCGCCACCCGATTATTGGCGACAGCAAGCACGGCGATCTGCGCCAGAATCGCAGCGCGGCCGAGCATTTTGGCTGTAATAGACTGATGTTACACGCCAGCGAGCTTAGCCTGACCCACCCGTTTACCGGCGAACCGCTGAATATCCGTGCAGGGCTGGATGATGTCTGGATGCAGGCGCTGTCACAGTTTGGCTGGCTGGGGCAACTCCCCGAAAATGAAAGGGTTGAGTTTGTATCTGGCAACGTTCAGGATGAACAGTAAACGCATTCATAGGGAAAAATATCATGGCTGAAGTAGGCATTTTTGTCGGCACTATGTACGGCAACTCACTGCTGGTAGCGGAAGAGGCTGAGGCGATTCTGGCAAGCCAGGGCCATAAAGCCACGGTCTATGAAGACCCGGAACTGGCAGACTGGGAAAAGTACAAAGATAAATACATTCTGGTGGTGACGTCCACTACCGGGCAGGGCGATCTGCCGGACAGCATCGTGCCACTTTTCCAGGGCATTAAAGACCAGCTTGGCTATCAGCCGAACGTTCGCTACGGCATCATTGCCCTGGGCGATAGCTCTTACGCAAACTTCTGCGGCGGCGGCAAGCAGTTTGATGCGCTCCTGCAGGAACAGAGCGCCCAGCGCGTCGGCGAGATGCTGCTGATTGATGCCGGTGAGCATCCTGAACCGGAAAGCGAATCGAACCCGTGGGTCGAGCAGTGGGCTACGCTCCTGAAATAGTTTTCCAGGCCGGGTCAGGCGAAGCCGCCACCCGGCAATACACCCCGTACCAAACCTCAATTCCGTGAACCACCTTCCACTTGCCTGGGCTTATGCCATAAACAACCGCTCGCACACCCTTTAATACTGTGTTTTTGCACGGTGAGAGAACGTGTCACTCCTTCATATACTTTTCCGGTCACTTATAAAACGGCTTCAGGCCGTACCAAAACGACAAAACACATCTCATTCTGATTACCCTACCGGTGCTGTACAGAATGAACCAGGCGAAAGCTATGTTTCAGGAGTGCAACAATGAGTACATTAAGCCACGCAGCGAGCAGCGCTGAGAAGCGCACGAATGCCCGCTACTGGATAGTGGTGATGCTGTTTATCGTCACATCCTTTAACTATGGTGACCGCGCCACGCTGTCGATTGCCGGCTCTGAAATGGCAAAAGATATCGGCCTTGATCCGGTGGGCATGGGTTACGTTTTCTCCGCATTCTCATGGGCCTACGTCATCGGGCAAATTCCAGGCGGCTGGCTTCTGGACCGTTTTGGCTCTAAACGTGTCTATTTCTGGTCCATCTTTATCTGGTCTGCATTTACCCTTTTGCAGGGCTTCGTCGATGTTTTCAACGGTTTTGGCATTATCGTCGCGCTCTTTACGCTGCGCTTCCTGGTAGGTCTGGCAGAAGCGCCTTCCTTCCCGGGGAACAGCCGTATTGTCGCGGCCTGGTTCCCGGCGCAGGAGAGGGGAACGGCGGTGGCGATTTTTAACTCTGCCCAATATTTCGCCACGGTGATCTTCGCACCCATTATGGGCTGGCTGACGCACGAAGTGGGCTGGTCGCACGTCTTCTTCTTTATGGGCGGGCTAGGGATCATCATTAGCTTCGTCTGGCTGAAAGTGATCCACGAACCGAATCAGCATCCTGGCGTAAACAAGAAAGAGCTGGAGTACATTGCGGAAGGTGGTGCGCTGATCAATATGGATCAGAAGTCCGGGAAAGCAAAAGTCCCGTTCAGCCAGAAATGGGCGCAGATCAAACAGCTTGTCGGTACGCGGATGATGATCGGCATCTATCTGGGCCAGTACTGTATCAACGCGCTAACCTACTTCTTCATCACCTGGTTCCCGGTGTACCTGGTGCAGGCGCGGGGTATGTCGATCCTGAAAGCGGGGTTTGTGGCTTCGGTCCCGGCGATCTGCGGCTTTATCGGTGGCGTGCTCGGCGGGGTGATATCCGACTGGCTGATGCGACGCACCGGATCGCTGAACATCGCGCGTAAAACGCCGATTGTGCTCGGCATGCTGCTCTCCATGACTATGGTGTTCTGCAACTACGTCAGCGCCGAGTGGATGGTTATCGGCTTTATGGCGATGGCCTTCTTCGGCAAAGGCATTGGCGCGCTGGGCTGGGCGGTGATGGCGGATACCGCGCCAAAAGAGATCAGCGGCCTGAGCGGCGGTCTTTTCAACATGTTCGGCAACATTTCCGGGATTGTTACGCCAATCGCGATTGGCTACATCGTTGGTACGACGGGGTCATTCAACGGTGCACTGATCTACGTCGGCGTGCATGCTCTGGTGGCGGTTCTGAGTTACCTGGTGCTGGTGGGGGATATCAAGCGTATTGAACTCAAACCTGTTGTGGAGCGTGGCTGATGACAACGCAATCGAGTCCCATTGTCACCGAAATGAAAGTCATCCCGGTGGCCGGGCAGGACAGCATGCTGCTCAATATTGGCGGCGCGCACAATGCGTGGTTTACCCGCAATATCGTGGTGTTGACTGATAGCGCAGGAAATACTGGCGTGGGTGAGGCACCTGGCGGGGAGGTGATCTACCAGACCCTGGTCGATGCCATTCCGCAGGTGGTGGGCCAGGAGGTTGCCCGCCTGAACAAGGTGGTTCAACGGGTGCATAAGGGCAACCAGTCGTCAGATTTTGATACCTTCGGTAAAGGAGCCTGGACGTTTGAGCTGCGCGTCAACGCGGTGGCCGCGCTGGAGGCCGCCCTGCTTGATTTACTGGGTAAGGCGCTGAATGTCCCGGTCTGCGAGCTGCTGGGGCCAGGCAAACAGCGTGATGCGGTCACCGTGCTGGGCTATCTGTTCTACGTGGGCGATCGCACGAAAACCGATCTCCCCTATCTGGCGCAATCACCGGGTAACCACGACTGGTATCAGCTGCGCCACCAGCAAGCCCTTACCCGCGACGCGGTGGTCCGCCTGGCCGAGGCGGCTCAGGATCGCTACGGCTTCAAAGATTTCAAGCTCAAGGGTGGCGTGCTGCCCGGTGAGCAGGAGATTGAAACCGCCCGGGCGTTGAAAAAACGTTTCCCGGAGGCGCGTATCACCGTTGACCCTAACGGCGCCTGGCTGCTGGAGGAAGCCATCAGCCTGTGCAAAGGTCTGGGAGACGTGCTGACCTACGCAGAAGACCCGTGTGGCGCGGAGCAGGGCTTCTCTGGCCGTGAAGTCATGGCCGAATTCCGCCGTGCCACCGGCTTACCGGTCGCCACCAATATGATTGCCACTAACTGGCGCGAAATGGGTCATGCGGTGATGCTGAACGCCGTCGATATTCCGCTGGCGGACCCGCACTTCTGGACGCTCTCCGGCGCGGTGCGTGTGGCGCAGCTGTGCGATGACTGGGGACTGACCTGGGGCTGCCACTCCAACAATCACTTCGACATTTCGCTGGCGATGTTCACCCACGTTGGCGCCGCGGCACCGGGAAACCCGACCGCTATCGACACCCACTGGATTTGGCAGGAAGGCGAATCCCGCCTGACGAAAAATCCGCTGGAAATCAAAAATGGCAAGATTGCCGTTCCCGATTCGCCGGGCCTGGGCGTGGAGCTTGACTGGGATCAGCTTCATAAAGCCCACGAGGCGTATAAAAAGCTGCCAGGCAGTGCGCGTAACGACGCGGGCCCGATGCAGTACCTTATTCCCGGCTGGACATTTGACCGTAAGCGCCCTGTTTTTGGACGTCACTGATAAAAGGATTACACGATGAGTACTTTTACGACCCCTGTCGTCACTTCCATGCAAATCATTCCGGTCGCGGGTCATGACAGCATGCTGATGAACCTGAGCGGGGCACATGCACCGTTCTTTACCCGCAATATTGTCATTATCAAAGACAATGCCGGCCATACCGGTGTGGGTGAAATTCCGGGCGGGGAGAAGATCCGTAAAACGCTGGAGGATGCCATTCCGCTGGTGGTGGGCAAAACGCTGGGTGAGTACAAAAATGTCCTCAACACCGTGCGCAACACCTTTGCCGACCGCGATGCGGGTGGCAGGGGGCTGCAAACCTTCGATCTGCGAACCACCATCCACGTGGTAACCGGGATTGAAGCCGCAATGCTGGACTTGCTGGGCCAGCACCTGGGCGTTAACGTTGCCTCGCTGCTGGGTGAGGGGCAGCAGCGTTCAGAAGTAGAAATGCTTGGCTATCTGTTCTTTGTCGGCAATCGCACACTGACGCCGCTGCCGTACCAAAGCCAGACGAAGGAAGCATGCGACTGGTACCGGCTGCGCCATGAAGAGGCGATGACCCCGGATGCGGTGGTGAGGCTGGCGGAAGCGGCATACGAAAAATATGGCTTCAATGATTTCAAACTGAAAGGCGGCGTGCTGGCGGGTGAAGAAGAGGCAGAGGCCATTTCCGCGCTGGCAAAACGCTTCCCACAGGCGCGCGTGACGCTTGATCCAAACGGTGCATGGTCGCTTGATGAAGCGATCAAAATAGGTAAACAGCTCAAAGGTGTGCTGGCGTATGCCGAGGATCCCTGCGGGGCCGAGCAAGGTTTCTCGGGCCGCGAAGTGATGGCGGAATTCCGTCGCGCCACGGGGCTGCCGACCGCGACCAATATGATTGCCACCGACTGGCGTCAGATGGGGCATACCCTGTCATTACAATCCGTCGATATTCCGCTGGCTGACCCGCACTTCTGGACGATGCAGGGCTCGGTCCGCGTGGCGCAGATGTGCCATGAGTTTGGCCTGACCTGGGGCTCGCATTCTAATAACCACTTCGACGTGTCGCTGGCAATGTTCACCCACGTTGCCGCCGCCGCACCGGGCACCATTACCGCTATCGATACCCACTGGATCTGGCAGGAGGGGAATCAGCGTCTGACCAAAGCGCCGTTTGAGATAAAAAGTGGCATGGTGCAGGTGCCTTCAACGCCGGGATTGGGCATTGAGCTCGATATGGACCAGGTGATGAAAGCGCACGAGCTTTATCAGAAACACGGTCTGGGCGCGCGGGACGACGCGATGGCGATGCAGTATCTGATCCCCGACTGGACATTCGACAATAAACGTCCGTGCATGGTACGATAAACGCACTGGGACCGCTCCCATGAGCGGTTCTTTACGTGGTGTATGCTTAACGTAACGACTATGCGTAAGGATGGCTTATGAAAATTGTTATCGCACCGGACTCGTATAAGGAAAGTTTGAGTGCGCTTGAGGTTGCGACAGCGATAGAGCGCGGTTTTCGCGAGATCTTTCCCGAGGCGGTTTACGTCAAACTGCCGGTCGCGGATGGAGGAGAAGGCACCGTTGAGGCGATGATCGCGGCAACGCAGGGGCGAAGGGTACATGTCCCGGTGACCGGTCCCCTCGGCGAGCGGGTGGAAGGATTTTACGGGATTTCGGGTGACGAACAGAGCGCCTTTATTGAAATGGCGGCGGCAAGCGGTCTGGAACTGGTTGCGCCTTCGCAGCGCGATCCCCTGAAAACGACCTCCTGGGGCACAGGTGAACTTATCCGTCACGCGCTGGATGCGGGCGTTAAGCATATCATCATCGGTATCGGCGGCAGCGCCACCAATGACGGCGGGGCCGGGATGATGCAGGCGCTGGGGGCGAAGCTGCTCGACGCCAGTGAACAGCCGCTGGGGCAGGGCGGAGGCGAGCTGGGAAAACTCGCGCGTATCGACCTGAGCGGCCTGGACACTCGTCTGGCCGAGTGCCGGATTGAGGTCGCCTGCGACGTGACCAATCCTCTGGTTGGAAAGGATGGCGCGTCAGCCGTATTTGGCCCGCAAAAGGGGGCCACGCCTGAGATGATCATCACCCTAGACAATGCGCTTGCTCATTATGCGCGGATTATTGCCCGGGATCTGGATATGGATGTGCTAAACCTTGCTGGCGGTGGTGCGGCGGGGGGCATGGGCGCGGCGCTGTACGCTTTTTGCGGCGCACAGTTGCGCCAGGGCATTGAGATTGTAACCGATGCGCTGCACCTGGCCGACCAGGTGGCCGATGCAGATTTGGTTATCACCGGCGAAGGCCGCATCGACAGCCAGACGATCCACGGCAAAGTCCCGGTGGGGGTAGCGAAGGTCGCGAAACGCTTTAACAAACCCGTTATCGGGATTGCGGGCAGTCTGACGGCGGATGTTGGCGTGGTTCACGATCACGGCATTGATGCGGTGTTTAGCGTGATTTACACCATCTGCTCGCTGGAAGATGCGCTGGAAAATGCCAGCGCGAATGTACAGATGACCGCCAGAAATATCGCGGCGGTGCTGAAAGTGGGGCAGGGAATGTAGTTCTCCCTCTCCCCGTGGGAGAGGGCATCAGGCCGCACCCGCAATCGTAGGCCCGGTAAGGCGAAGCCGCCACCGGGCTTTTATCTCAGCTCCCCAATACCTTCATCGCTTCACGCGTCACGTTATCCATTTCATCCAGCAGCTCCAGAAACTCGGGTTCCAGCTCCGATTCTGGCGTACCTGCGCGCAGTTGCTGCTCCAGCAGCTGGCAGAGATTTTTAAGCCGCGGTACGCCGCTATAGCCGCAGCTGCCGTGAAGCTTGTGGATGGCTTCCAGCAGTTCATCCGGGTGTTCCCCCACAAGCTGTTCTTCAACCTTATTACGAATCTCCGGCAGAAACGCGACCAGCATTTGCAGCATCTCGCGGGCTAAATCGGGTTTACCTGCCGCCTGACGCAGCGCAAGCTGCCAGTCAAAGGTTGCGTTTTGATTGACGGTGACCTCAACCGGCTCGCTGGAAACCGTGTAGCTTCCGCCAATATGTCCCGGCTTATAGCGTAACAGCAGGTTATGAAGCTTCTCTTCGTCGATAGGTTTCGCCAGATAATCATTCATCCCGGCGCTCAGTAACTTCTCTTTCTGACCGGCCATCGCATGCGCGGTGACCGCAATCACCGGCGTTTGCTGCTGATGTGGCAGCTGGTGGATCAACTCACAGGCCCGAATGCCATCCATGCCCGGCATCTGAATATCCATCAGAATTAAATCGAACTGCATCTGTTTGGCTTGTTCAACGGCCTGCGTACCGCTGGTGCACAGCTCCACATGCTGAACCTGATCTTCCAGCAACACGCCAATGAGCTTCAGGTTTGCCGGGTTGTCATCAACTGCCATCACGCTCATCGGCAGTTTTTGCTCATCGTTAATCAGCGGAAGGGCATGCTGGCTAAGACGGCAATACTCCGTGAGGGCGGGCAGCAGGCGGGTGGCGGTGAGGGGTTTAAGCAGACACGCAGCTGCCCCGTCGTTTTTCAACTCCTCCGCGTTTATCTGAGCGTGACAGGGCAGCGCCAGCAGCAGATAGTCGGTCATCGACGCGGCTTTCGCCAGCCGCTCCTGCTGCATGGTCAGTTCGCCGGTGAACGTCACCGGAATACCCATCAGCAGAATGTCGTAGTGCTCAACGGCAAGCGCCGAAAAGGTAGGGCTGTAGACTACCTCCAGAGGTGTGGTGCTTAAAATATCCAGCGTGCACTGCGCGGCCGCCGCGTTAGGCTCGACGTAGGCCAGACGCTTACCGTTCAGGCAGCTTGTCACCGGACCGTCGGTCAACGCGTTCGGATTGAGATCCAGGTTAATGTGGAACCAGAAGGTTGAACCGCGGTTTGGCTGGCTGTGGAAAGAGATATCGCCGCCCATCTCGTTTACCAGCCTCTGCGTAATCACCAGCCCCAGACCGGTACCGCCATGACGACGGGAGATACTGGCATCCGCCTGGCGGAACGCCTGGAACAGACGCGACTGATCGCGCTCGGGAATACCAATCCCGGTATCGCGGATCTGAACCTCAATCTGTACCTTGTTGTTACTGAGCGCGCGTTTTTCTACCAGAATGTCGATGTTGCCGCTTTCGGTGAATTTAATGGCGTTGCCAACAAGATTGGTAATGACCTGCTGAAGGCGCAGAGGATCGCCGATGACGTTATCCGGCACGTCGTTTTTGATGTTAAGCGTCAGTTCAAGGCCTTTGTCGTGTGACGAGTGGGCGAGCAGCGTGACCACTTCATCGAGCGTACCGCGCAGCGGGAACGGTATGCTCTCCAGAATAAGCTTGCCCGCCTCCAGCTTGGAGAAGTCCAGCACGTCGTTAATGATCGCCAGCAGGTTGTTGGCCGAACGTTCAATGGTGTGCAGGTGATCGCGCTGCGTCGGGTTAAGCTCGCTTTTCAGCGTCAGGCGGGTAAAGCCGATCACCCCATTGAGCGGCGTACGCAGCTCGTGCGACATATTGGCAAGGAATTCAGATTTAATCCGCGCCGCTTCCTGGGCGCGCTTTTTCGCCAGATCCAGCTCAACGTTCTGGATCTCCATCTGCTCCAGCGTTTCGCGCAGGTCAGACGTCGCCTGGTCAACGTTATGTTGCATCTCTTCGTGATAGGCCGCCAGCGACATGGCCATCGAGTTGATGCCGTTTTTCAGCATATCCAGCTCGCCCAGCATAAAACCTTCTACGCGGCTGTCGAGCTGTCCCCGGCGGATGCGGTCAACAGTATTGACCATATTGCGGATGGGGCCCGTTACGTCGCGCATCAGGCGCCAGCCGAAGATCAGTGCAATACCAATACAGAACAGCATCATCACGCCAGAGATAAAAATCTCTTTGTACTGCTGGAGCCGGACTGACTTGAGATCCAGCTCCAGCGCCACGTATCCCAGCATGTTATTGCTGGATTTGGCGTCAGATTGCGCAGACTCGTCGGGGGAATAACTTTCCGACACGATCGGCGTGCGCAGGATCATGATATCGCCGCGCCGCAGTACGGTGAGATGGCGCGGGAAAGGTGTACCGTCCGGGATTTTCAGGGCCGCCGGATCGAGATGAAAATTCGAGGTGACAAACAGGCGGTTATGTTCGTCGTAAACGGAAATGGCGCGTACGATGTCCGAGTGGCGTCGGTGAAGCACGCTGATTAACTGCCCAATGGATTCGCGGTTTTGCAGGTTCATCCCGTACTCGCTTGAGACGGCGAGCGGTTCGATGATGCTGGCACCTGCATCCTCCAGCTGTCGCTGCAAATCGTTATAGCGGTGCACCACAAAGAAGATACTCAGCAGCAAACCGATGAGAACGGTGGGGGCGAGGATCAAAATCATCATGCGCGCGCGCAGGCTGTAGTTGGTCATGGCGTTCCGTTATGGGACAATTAAGATAATTATGTTTACGTGAGAAAAATCTCGGCGATGGCGCAATTCTACTCTGCAAAACGACGCGTGACGACGCGTCAAATCATTACTGTTGAAGCCACAGACCTTGACCCGTTTGGTCAGGGGGTGGCTCATCACAATGGTAAGACTCTGTTTATAACAGGTTTGCTGCCAACAGAACGAGCAGAAATTACGCTGACGGAAGACAAACGCCAGTACGCGCGCGGACAGGTGAAGCGTCGCCTCAACGATAGCCCGGCGCGCGTTGCGCCACGCTGTCCGCATTTTGGCGTTTGCGGAGGCTGCCAGCAACAGCATGCGAGCACAGAATTACAGCAAAAAAGCAAAAGCCGCGCCCTGGCGCGTCTGCTGAAGCACGACGTGAACGAAGTTATTGCTGATCAGCCCTGGGGCTACCGTCGCCGCGCGCGTCTGAGTCTGAGTTATCAGCCCAAAACGGCGCGGCTGGAGATGGGTTTTCGCAAAGCGGCCTCCAGCGATATTGTTGATGTGAAGCAGTGCCCTGTTTTGGTGCCCCATCTTGAAGCATTGCTTCCGCACGTGCGCACTTGCCTCTCAGGACTGGACGGCGTTCGCCATCTTGGGCATGTCGAACTGGTCATGGCCAATAATGGCCCGCTGATGGTGTTGCGCCACACCGCGCCATTATCGAAAAAAGATCGCGAAAAACTGGAACGCTTTTCGCATTCCCACGACCTGGCGCTTTTCCTTGCTCCACAAAGCGAGATACTTGAACAGGTTACCGGTGATGCGCCCTGGTATGCGTCAAACGGGCTACGCTTAACGTTTAGCCCGCGGGATTTCATTCAGGTAAATGATGGCGTAAACCAGCAGATGGTTGAGAAAGCGCTGGCGTGGCTTGATATACAGTCCACCGATCGGGTGCTCGATCTGTTCTGCGGCATGGGCAACTTCACGCTGCCGCTGGCGCGAAAAGCAGCAAGCGTCGTTGGCGTGGAAGGCGTTGAAGCGCTGGTGGCTAAAGGGCAGGAGAACGCACAACAGAACGGCTTGCAAAATGTGACATTCTTTCATCAAAATCTTGAGGAAGATGTGACGCAACAGCCGTGGGCACAGCAGGGATTTGACAAAATCCTGCTCGATCCGGCGCGCGCCGGTGCCCCGGGCGTCATGGCGCATGTGATTAAACTTGCCCCGAAGCGTGTGGTCTATGTTTCCTGTAACCCGGCAACGCTTGCCCGTGACAGTGAGGCATTAATCAGCGCGGGTTACCAAATTCAGCGTCTGGCAATGCTGGACATGTTCCCGCACACTGGGCATCTGGAATCGATGGTGTTGTTCGAGCACATCTAATTTGTTTGGCTTGTCGACTTCGACAGGCCCTGGTCCCTAAAGGAGAGGACAATGGTTGCGGTAAGAAGTGCACATCTCAATAAAGCTGGGGAGTTTGACCCACAAAAATGGATCGCAAGTCTGGGAATTTCCAGCCAGCAGTCGTGTGAACGCTTAACCGAAACCTGGGCCTACTGTCTTCGCACCACACAGGGTCATCCGGATGCCGATCTCCTCTTGTGGCGCGGCGTGGAGATGGTTGAAATCTTATCCATGCTGAACATGGATATTGAAACGCTGCAGGCCGCGTTGCTGTTTCCTCTCGCCGATGCGAACGTCGTGACGGAAGACGTGCTGCGTGAGAGCGTCGGAAAATCCGTCGTCGCGCTGATCCACGGCGTGCGCGATATGGCGGCTATCCGCCAGCTTAAAGCCGCGCACACCGATTCCGTCTCCTCTGAGCAGGTCGATAATGTCCGCCGGATGCTGCTGGCCATGGTGGATGATTTCCGCTGTGTGGTCATCAAACTGGCCGAGCGTATTGCCCACCTGCGTGAGGTGAAGGATGCGCCGGAAGACGAGCGCGTGCTGGCCGCCAAAGAGTGTACAAACATCTATGCGCCGCTGGCGAACCGGCTAGGTATCGGTCAGCTCAAATGGGAGCTGGAAGATTACTGCTTCCGTTATCTGCACCCGGCGGAATATAAGCGCATTGCCAAACTTCTTCATGAACGCCGCATCGACCGTGAGCACTATATCGAGGAGTTCGTCGGCGGCTTGCGCCAGGCGATGAAAGAAGAGAACGTGCGCGCCGAAGTCTACGGGCGACCTAAGCACATCTACAGCATCTGGCGCAAAATGCAGAAGAAACACCTCGCCTTTGACGAGCTGTTTGACGTGCGTGCCGTGCGTATCGTGGCGGAACGTCTGCAGGACTGCTACGCCGCGCTGGGGATCGTCCACACTCACTTCCGCCATCTGCCGGATGAGTTTGATGACTATGTGGCTAACCCTAAACCTAACGGTTATCAGTCCATTCACACCGTGGTGCTTGGCCCTGGCGGCAAAACGGTCGAAATTCAGATCCGCACCAAACAGATGCACGAAGATGCCGAGCTGGGCGTTGCCGCGCACTGGAAATACAAAGAGGGAACGTCGGGCGGGGCGCGTTCTGGTCACGAGGATCGCATCGCCTGGCTGCGCAAGCTGATTGCGTGGCAGGAAGAGATGGCCGACTCGGGCGAAATGCTCGACGAAGTCCGCAGCCAGGTCTTTGATGACCGGGTCTACGTCTTTACCCCGAAGGGGGATGTGGTCGACCTGCCAGCCGGTTCAACGCCGCTTGATTTTGCCTACCACATCCACAGTGACGTGGGGCACCGCTGTATCGGGGCGAAAATCGGCGGGCGCATCGTCCCGTTCACTTACCAGTTGCAGATGGGCGATCAGATTGAAATCATCACCCAGAAGCAGCCTAACCCGAGCCGGGACTGGCTTAATCCGAACCTGGGGTACGTCACCACCAGCCGCGGACGCTCAAAAATTCACGCCTGGTTCCGCAAGCAGGATCGAGACAAAAATATCCTTGCCGGTCGTCAGATCCTTGACGACGAACTGGAACATATCGGGATCAGCCTGAAAGAGGCCGAGAAATTCCTGCTGCCGCGCTACAACTTCAACGAGCTTGACGAACTGTTAGCGGCAATTGGCGGCGGCGATATTCGTCTCAATCAGATGGTTAACTTCCTGCAGGCGCAGTTCAATAAGCCAAGCGCGGAAGAGCAGGACGCGGCGGCGCTGAAGCAGCTGCAGCAGAAAACCTACGCCCCGCAGCAGCGCAGTAAAGATAATGGCCGCGTAGTGGTCGAGGGAGTGGGCAATCTGATGCACCACATTGCCCGCTGCTGTCAGCCAATTCCGGGCGACGACATCGTCGGCTTTATCACCCAGGGGCGCGGGATCTCGATCCACCGTTCCGACTGTGACCAGCTTGCCGAGCTGCAGTCCCATGCGCCGGAGCGCATCGTGGAAGCGGTCTGGGGGGAGAGCTACTCCGCCGGCTACTCGCTGGTGGTGCGTGTTACCGCCAATGACCGCAGCGGCCTGCTGCGCGATATCACCACCATTCTCGCCAACGAGAAGGTCAACGTGCTGGGTGTTGCCAGCCGCAGCGATACCCGCGAGCAGCTTGCCACCATCGATATGACCATCGAAATCTACAACCTGCAGGTGCTGGGTCGCGTGCTCGGCAAACTGAACCAGGTGCCGGATGTGATTGACGCGCGTCGTCTGCACGGCGGGTAAATACACTCTTCTGTAGGCCGGGTAAGGCTTTGCCGCCACCCGGCTTGTTTTTTAATGGAAAACACTATGACTCAAATCGACCGCCTGCTCGGCATCATGAAACGCCTGCGCGATCCGGAAAACGGCTGCCCATGGGACAAAGAGCAGACTTTCTCCACCATCGCCCCGTACACGCTTGAAGAGACCTACGAGGTGCTGGACGCCATTTCTCGCGAGGATTTTGACGACCTGCGTGGTGAACTCGGCGACCTGCTGTTCCAGGTGGTGTTCTACGCCCAGATGGCGCAGGAAGAAGGGCGCTTTAACTTTGATGATATCTGCGCCGCTATCAGCGACAAGCTTGAGCGCCGTCACCCGCATATCTTTGGCGATGCCACCGTAGGTAACAGCGCGGAAGTACTGGCCCGCTGGGAGCAGATAAAAAGCGCCGAGCGTGCTGAAAAATCCCAGCATTCGGCGCTGGACGATATTCCTCTGAGTCTGCCTGCGCTGATGCGCGCGCATAAAATTCAAAAGCGTTGTTCCGCCGTCGGTTTTGACTGGGACTCTCTGGGGCCGGTGCTGGATAAAGTGCATGAAGAGATCGACGAGGTTATGCACGAAGCGCAGCAGGCGGTGGTGGATGAAGCAAAGCTTGAGGAAGAGATGGGCGATCTGTTGTTTGCGACCGTCAACCTTTCGCGCCATTTAGGTGTAAAAGCGGAAACCGCATTGCAAAAAGCCAATCTGAAATTCGAACGTCGTTTTCGTGAAGTGGAGCGGATTGTCGCCTCGCGCGGCCTGGAAATGACCGGAATTGACCTCCAGGCGATGGAAGAAGTCTGGCAGGAAGTAAAACGCCAGGAATCTGATCTCTAACGGAATTTTGCGATCAAGCGCAATTTGTGTGATTTTTTAAATGACAAGCGCTTGATTTGCGTCAAAAACATTTACCCAAAAGGGGCTATTTTCTCACTCCTTATGTTTGTCATGGCCTGGAATGGAGACGGAGAATGAAAGTTTGTGGCGCTCGCCGTGTTCGGGTATACTACTTTCCCGTCCTGGTTATTCCATCGTTTCACCCTAACTTCTCAGGTTCAGCATGACAACGAACTATATTTTTGTGACCGGCGGGGTCGTATCCTCTCTGGGTAAAGGCATTGCCGCAGCCTCCCTCGCAGCCATTCTTGAAGCCCGTGGCCTCAATGTGACCATGATGAAACTGGATCCGTACATCAACGTCGATCCTGGCACCATGAGCCCAACCCAACACGGGGAAGTGTTCGTTACTGAAGACGGCGCTGAAACCGATCTGGATCTTGGCCACTACGAGCGTTTCATTCGTACCAAAATGACCCGTCGTAACAACTTTACGACTGGCCGCATCTACTCCGACGTTCTGCGTAAAGAGCGCCGCGGTGACTACCTGGGCGCGACCGTTCAGGTTATCCCACACATCACTAACGCCATCAAAGAGCGTGTCCTTGCCGGTGGCGAAGGGCATGACGTAGTGCTGGTTGAAATCGGCGGTACCGTAGGGGATATCGAATCCCTGCCGTTCCTCGAAGCGATTCGTCAGCTGGCGGTAGATATTGGTCGTGAGCATGCGCTGTTCATGCACCTGACGCTGGTGCCTTACATGGCGGCTGCAGGTGAAGTGAAAACCAAACCGACTCAGCACTCTGTTAAAGAGCTGCTCTCCATCGGTATTCAGCCTGACATCCTGGTTTGCCGTTCCGATCGCGCTATCCCGGCGAACGAACGTGCGAAAATTGCATTGTTCTGTAACGTGCCTGAAAAAGCCGTTATTTCAATGAAAGATGTCGATTCCATTTATAAAATCCCGGGCCTGTTGAAATCGCAGGGCCTGGACGATTATATTTGTAAACGATTCAGCTTGAACTGTCCGGAAGCTAACCTGTCTGAATGGGAACAGGTTATCTATGAAGAAGCCAATCCGGCGGGCGAAGTGACTATCGGTATGGTCGGCAAGTACATTGAACTGCCGGATGCCTATAAGTCAGTTATCGAAGCGCTGAAACACGGTGGTCTGAAGAACCGCGTCTCCGTGAACATCAAGCTGATTGATTCGCAGGATGTTGAAACGCGTGGCGTGGAAATTCTGAAAGATCTGGATGCGATTCTCATCCCTGGCGGCTTTGGCTACCGCGGTGTTGAAGGCAAGATCGCCACTGCACGCTACGCGCGTGAAAACAATATTCCTTACCTCGGCATCTGCCTGGGTATGCAGGTTGCGCTGATCGAATTTGCGCGCAACGTAGCGGGAATGGAAAACGCGAACTCTACGGAATTTGTGCCAGACTGTAAGTACCCTGTAGTGGCGCTGATTACGGAATGGCGCGACGAAGACGGTAACGTCGAAGTCCGTACCGAGAAGAGCGATCTGGGTGGCACAATGCGTCTTGGCGCACAGGCCTGCCAGCTGTCCGACGATAGCGTGGTTCGCAAGCTGTATGGCGAATCGGTCATCACCGAGCGCCATCGTCACCGCTATGAAGTCAACAACATGCTGTTGAAACAAATTGAAGCTGCGGGCCTGCGCGTTGCGGGCCGCTCCGGGGATGATCAGTTAGTCGAGATCATTGAAGTGCCAAACCATCCATGGTTTGTTGCCTGCCAGTTCCACCCGGAATTTACTTCAACGCCGCGTGACGGGCATCCGCTGTTTGCAGGCTTCGTGAAAGCCGCCAGCGAGTACCAGAAGCGTCAGGCGAAGTAAAAAAAGTTAGAACGGCAACGCGTACCTTTGGTACGCGTTGTTTGTCTGGAGTTTTAGTTTAACTTGTACTGAGGAAAATCTAATGTCCAAAATCGTTAAAGTCATCGGTCGTGAAATCATCGACTCCCGTGGTAACCCGACCGTTGAAGCTGAAGTTCATCTGGAAGGTGGTTTCGTCGGTATGGCAGCTGCTCCATCAGGTGCTTCTACGGGTTCCCGCGAAGCGCTGGAACTGCGCGATGGCGACAAATCCCGTTTCATGGGCAAAGGCGTACTGAAAGCGGTTGGCGCTGTAAACGGTCCTATTGCTCAGGCCATCATTGGCAAAGACGCTAAAGACCAGGCTGGCATCGACAAGATCATGATCGATCTGGACGGTACTGAAAACAAATCTAACTTCGGTGCGAACGCAATCCTGGCGGTTTCCCTGGCGAACGCCAAAGCAGCAGCGGCTGCTAAAGGTATGCCACTGTTCGAGCACATCGCTGAACTGAACGGCACCCCAGGCAAATACTCCATGCCTGTACCAATGATGAACATCATCAACGGTGGTGAGCACGCAGACAACAACGTTGATATTCAGGAATTCATGATTCAGCCAGTTGGCGCGAAATCCCTGAAAGAAGCGGTACGTATGGGTTCTGAAGTGTTCCACAACCTGGCTAAAGTTCTGAAAGCTAAAGGTATGAACACGGCTGTAGGTGACGAAGGTGGCTATGCGCCAAACCTGGGTTCTAACGCAGAAGCTCTGGCTGTTATCGCAGAAGCAGTAAAAGCTGCTGGCTACGAGCTGGGCAAAGACATCACCCTGGCGATGGACTGTGCAGCATCTGAATTCTACAAAGACGGTAAATACGTTCTGGCTGGCGAAGGCAACAAAGCGTTCACCTCCGAAGAGTTCACTCACTTCCTGGAAGACCTGACCAAACAGTACCCAATCGTCTCTATCGAAGACGGTCTGGACGAGTCTGACTGGGATGGTTTCGCATACCAGACCAAAGTACTGGGCGACAAAATCCAGCTGGTTGGTGACGATCTGTTCGTAACCAACACCAAGATCCTGAAAGAAGGCATCGAGAAAGGCATCGTTAACTCCATCCTGATCAAATTCAACCAGATCGGTTCTCTGACCGAAACCCTGGCTGCGATCAAAATGGCGAAAGACGCTGGCTACACCGCTGTCATCTCTCACCGTTCTGGTGAAACTGAAGATGCAACAATTGCTGACCTGGCAGTGGGTACCGCTGCAGGCCAGATCAAAACCGGTTCTATGAGCCGTTCTGACCGTGTTGCTAAATACAACCAGCTGATTCGTATCGAAGAAGCACTGGGCGAAAAAGCACCATACAACGGTCGTAAAGAGATCAAAGGCCAGGCATAATTGCTTAAGCCTTAAATGAAAATGCCAGTCGAAAGACTGGCATTTTTTTTGGCTATTTAAAATCGACCGCCATTTGCTCCGGGATGGTCAATCCCCGGGTGGTCTGGACGCAGCGGGCGATATAATCCGTAAAACGCGGGGGTTTCGGCATTCCCATGCTGAGCAGCTTATCGTTGCTGAAGCGCACGTTCAGCGTGGCAAAGGCGCCGTATAAGCGCATCGCTCTCAGCATCAGGCGTTCGTTGCATGGACCAAAAATCGTTTTCAGCTCGCGGCGCATTCTGACCAGCGTTTCGTAGCTGACCTGCGCATATTTATCACCGACGGGCGCTTTCTCCAGCGCCTGCGCCATCGCCTGATCGATGTCTGCAAAGCGAACGCTGTTTTCTTCCCCGGCAGAAATATGCACCACCTCACCCGGACGCGCGTTGCTGCCGAGCAGCATTAACAGCGCGTCGGCGCAATAATCCACCGGCACTACGTCGATCCGGTCTTCCATTGAACACATAAACTTTTGCAGCATCAGGCCCATACTGAAGACCCAGAAGATGCTGCTCGACGGCGTGCAGCCGTGACGGGTATGGCCGACGACGATGGAGGGGCGGGCGATAAGCAGCGGCAGGTCCGGGCACGCCTGACGCATCAGCTTTTCAATGGTTGACTTCGAATAAGTGTATTCCACCAGATGTTCAGCATTTTCTCTGAATTCAGCACTTTCCGCGACCAGTGAATCCTGCTCCGGGGTGCATGACATTGCTGTGCCTACGTGCAGGAAACGCTGCAGTCCAGTGACCTGTTCCATGCGGCGTGCCAGCGCAAGAGTACCGTCGACGTTTACCTTCCAGATAAGTGGGTTGTTTCCAAATGAGGCGACAGCCGCGCAGTTAACCACATGCGTGACCTGGTTCAGTCGCGGATCGTTCAGAAATGCCTCCGGCTGGCTGAGGTCGCCAATGAGAATATTCTCCACGCTCAGGGAAGCCAGCTTCTCCTCAGAAACGTTGAACTTACGCATGTTCTCCTGCACGCGCTCCAGCCCGCTTTGCGGATCGCCGGCGCGGGCAAGCAAAAGGAGTTTCACGGATTGATCGCTCGTCAGGATTTTTTCAAGTACTGCACCGCCCAGGAAACCGGTCACGCCTGTAATCAATAACATCTTCATTAATACCGTCTCATTATGATTGATGAGGCGGATTGTAGGCGCGCAAAAGTAAACGGCATTTAAATAATAAATCGCCGAAACAGGCAGCGTCTTAAGCTTATTTTAAGGAAAGGAAATCAGGTGGAGATATTGGACATTGCGGAAAGGTGAAAAATTCAATTTATAAATAATTATATTTCAACTTTATGATTTGTATGTATTTTTATGATTCAGGGTTAGGGTGGTTACAGCATTGAAAATGTAATAAATAAAATATTTTGTTACACCAAACATTTATCTGGAAAATAAATTAAATTTTGCTTAAGGGAAATTGAGTAACGTAAAAAGCAGGCTAGTTTATGTAGCCTGCGTAATATTTTCAGAGCAGCAAAGGAAGCGTAGCGCTGGCTGTTTGCTGGCTAACATCCGCGTAATGGTTGTCCAGCGCAATAAGAGAAGTGGTCAGCAATTCGACCAGCAGCATGACACCCACCTTTGCATTGAGCGCGCCAGCGCTAAGCGGGCCTTCTGGCTTGGCGGCTACCAGTTGCATATCACTCAGGGAAGCCAGCGGGCTACGTGGCGTGTTGCTGAGCGCCAGAACCTTTACGCCGCGCTTGCGGGCCAGTTTCACCACATGAAGTAAATCCCGCGTAGAACCGGAACTGGAGATAGCCACGACCAGCGTTTCAGCCGAGAGCGTTGCCGCATTCATGGCTGCGCGGTGCATGTCGCTAAATAACTGTGCGGGTTTACCCAGCCTTAATAACTTGTAATGCAGATACTCACCGAGGATTGCGCTGGCCGCGACGCCATAGATCTGCACGGATTGCGCCTGATGCAGTGCCAGTGCGGCTTTTTCAAGCAGCGTCCGGTCCAGGAGCCTGGCGGTATCCTGCAGAGCCAGGATTGACTCATTCACCACGTTATCAATTTCATCCCCGGCCTCTCGCGCGGGCTGACCCTGCTGAATATCCAGCGCCAGCGCCATTTTGAATTCGTTATAGCCCTTGCAGCCCAGCGTCCGGCAAAGACGCGTCACGCTGGCCTCGCTGGTGTGACTCTCGCGCGCCAGTTCCGTGATCGTCAGGTAGAGCACTCGGGCGGGATCGCTGAGGACAAACTCGCCGAGTTTTTGTTGTGTTGGGCTGTACCCGGAAGCCTCCTGGCGGAGCTTCAGCAGCAGATTTTCATGGTCCGACATGCCAGGTCCTTAATGCGTTTCTCTGTGACTAGTGTGACGGAAAGCGGGGGAAAGATGCCAGTCATTTTGAAAAAGTATGATCGGTCTCCTGGTTTTTGATGATAATTTTCACTATTAAATATTTATATGGTAAAAATTTTCATCAATAAATGAGGGGATGAAAAAATGATGCAAATGTTCAGTGGAGCCTCTTCGGGGGGATGGTTTGAAAAAGCGCAGCGCTTCGGCAAATCGTTTATGTTGCCCATCGCCGTGTTGCCTGCGGCGGGTCTGCTGCTTGGGATAGGCGGCGCGTTGTCGAATCCCAATACGCTAACGGCCTATCCGTTTTTAGATGTGGGCTGGCTGCAGGCGGTTTTCACCATCATGAGCAGTGCAGGTTCCATCGTATTTGCGAACCTCTCGGTGCTATTTGCGGTTGGGGTGGCCGTTGGGTTGGCAAAAAGTGATAAAGGCACGGCAGGGCTGGCGGCGTTACTGGCGTTTCTGGTGATGAACGCCACCATCAACGCGCTGCTGATCCTCACCGGCAAACTGGCGCAGGAAAACCCGGGGGGCGTGGGGCAGGGGATGACGCTGGGGATTCAGACGCTGGAAACGGGTGTATTTGGCGGCGTAGTGATTGGTCTCGTGACCTGCGCGTTGCATCACCGGTTTAATAAAATTGCCCTTCCGCAGTTCCTGGGCTTCTTTGGCGGCTCGCGCTTTGTCCCGATTATCAGCTCGCTGGCGGCGATACTCGTCGGCGCGTTGATGACCGTGGTCTGGCCGCATTTCCAGAAACTGATCTTTGGTCTGGGCGGGCTGGTAGACGCCACCGGTTATCTGGGCACCCTGCTGTACGGCTTCATTTTACGCATGCTGGGCCCGTTCGGGTTGCACCACATCTTCTATCTTCCGTTCTGGACCACGGCCCTTGGCGGCAGCGAGATCGTCAATGGTCATCTGGTGGAGGGTACGCAGCGTATCTTCTTCGCCCAGCTGGCTGACCCGACGACGAGTCAGTTTTATGAAGGTACGTCGCGCTTCATGTCTGGGCGCTTTATTACGATGATGTTTGGCCTGCTCGGCGCGTGTCTGGCGATGTACCACACGGCAAAACCCGAGAACAAAAAGCGCGTTGCCGGGCTGCTGCTCTCTGCGGCGTTAACCTCTTTCCTGACGGGCATTACCGAGCCCATCGAGTTCTCCTTCCTGTTTATTGCGCCGGTGCTTTACGTCATCCATGCGCTGTTTGACGGGCTGGCGTTCATGCTCGCACACATGCTCCATATCACCATCGGGCAAACCTTCTCCGGCGGTTTTATCGACTTCGTGCTGTTCGGCATTTTGCAGGGGGAGGCCAAAACCAACTGGATGTTCGTTCCGCTGGTCGGCGTGCCGTGGTTCTTCCTTTACTACTTCACCTTCCGCTACCTGATTAACCGTTTTGATTTCGCCACGCCGGGCCGTGAAAAGACGGCGATGGTTGATGAAGTGAGTCTGCCGCAAAGCGAGCGCGCTGCGGCGGTGATCGCCGGATTAGGTGGAAAAGACAATCTGGACGAGGTGGACTGCTGCGCCACGCGCCTTCGCGTCACGGTCAAAGACGGCAGCAAGGTGGATGACGCGGCGCTGAAAGCGACCGGCGCGCGCGGCGTTATCGTGCGCGGTAACGGGGTTCAGGTCATTTTTGGCCCGCACGTCACCATTATCAAAAACGAAGTGGAAGAGATTTTATCGTAATGAAAACTGTACTGGATAACCTGAAGGGAAAACTGGTCGTCTCCTGTCAGGCGCTGGAGAATGAACCGCTGCATAGCCCGTTTATTATGTCGCGGATGGCGCTGGCGGCGGCGCAGGGAGGGGCCGCTGCCATTCGTGCCAACAGCGTGGTGGATATCGAGTCCATTAAGCAGCAGGTCTCTTTGCCTGTCATCGGCATCATCAAACGGGATTACCCGGAAAGCGAAGTGTTTATCACCGCCACGATGAAAGAGGTGGATGAGCTCATGGCCGTCGCTCCGGAAATCATAGCCCTTGATGCCACGGCCAGGGAACGTCCCGGTGGGGAATCCCTGGAAACGCTGGTCATGCGCATCCGCTCGCGCTACCCCTCGGTACTGCTGATGGCGGATATTTCCACCGTGGACGAAGCCGTGACGGCGCAGGCGCTGGGCTTTGACTGCGTCGGCACGACGCTTTACGGCTATACGGCGGAAACGGAAGGCCATTCGCTTCCGGAGAACGACTGCGCGTTCCTGAAGGCCGTGCTGGCGGCCGTGACGGTTCCCGTGGTTGCCGAAGGGAACGTGGATACGCCTGAACGCGCGGCCCGGTGCCTGGCGCTGGGTGCGCACACGGTCGTCGTCGGCGGCGCGATCACCCGTCCACAGCAAATTACCGAACGGTTTATGGCGGCGATTAGCGCGCAAAGCACCGATGGAGCATGACCATCCGGCGGGGATCTGCGATACTTATCGTTTATCCCCTTAACTGAGATGACTATGCAGTACCCGATTAACGAGATGTTCCAGACCCTGCAAGGCGAGGGTTACTTTACCGGTGTTCCCGCTATCTTTATTCGTTTACAGGGATGCCCGGTTGGCTGTGCCTGGTGTGATACCAAACATACGTGGGATAAGCTCGCAGATCGGGAAGTGTCGCTGTTTAGCATTCTGGCGAAAACCAAAGAGAGCGATAAGTGGGGCGCGGGCAGTTCAGAAGATCTGCTGGCGATTATTGGTCGTCAGGGCTGGACGGCGCGCCATGTGGTGATCACCGGCGGTGAACCCTGCATCCACGATCTGACTCCGCTGACCGAGCTGCTCGAAAAGAACGGCTACAGCTGCCAGATTGAAACCAGCGGCACCCACGAAGTGCGCTGCTCTCACTCTACCTGGGTGACGGTTTCGCCAAAAGTGAATATGCGCGGCGGGTATGACGTGCTCTCTCAGGCGCTGGAACGCGCGGATGAGATTAAGCACCCGGTAGGGCGCGTGCGCGATATCGAAGCGCTGGACGAACTGCTGGCGACGCTGACGGATGAAAAGCAGCGGGTGATTGCCCTGCAGCCTATCAGCCAGAAAGAAGATGCGACGCGTCTGTGTATTGAAACCTGTATCGCGCGTAACTGGCGCCTGTCCATGCAGACGCACAAGTACCTGAATATAGCCTAAAAAAAGCCCGGTTTTGCCGGGCTATTTTTTTACTCTCCGCGATACACGCAGCCTGCCGTGCAGGTCTCTTTGATCATCACCGCGCTCAGCAGCGGTACCAGCGGCTTCATCTGATCCCAAATCCATTTTGCCAGCACTTCGCTGGTCGGGTTTTCAAGGCCCGGGATCTCATTCAGATAGTAGTGATCCAGACGGTCGTAGGTCGGTTTAAACGCGGCCTTCAGTTCGGCAAAATCCATGATCCAACCGGTATGCGGATCAACTTCACCGGTGATCTCAAGACGCACCATAAACGAATGCCCGTGCAGACGGCCACATTTATGCCCTTCAGGAACATGCGGAAGGTGGTGGGCGGCTTCGAAGGTGAAATCTTTAAACAGTGTGGTGGACATGATCGCTCTCAGTAATGCGGAAAAAACCGCCGCATAGTACCGGAAAGCACAATTTTTAGCATTAACTAAAACGGCTCTGAAGGCGCAGCCATGGCGGTAAGGCGCTTTTTTGGTTTTTAACTATTTATTTTCAATGAGTTAGTTAACCTGTTTTATCGCTAAGAACGATAACTAAAACAGGTTAGTCCATTTGGTTATTTATTATTTCCATCCCTTCTTTAATTGTTATTATCCTCGCCGTTAACCTTATCTTCAGTTTGGATTTATTCGCTTAAAGTCCGCTTGGCTACTGGAACATAACGACGCATGACAACACAGGCCCCACCATCAAATTTGCTTCCCCTGAACCCGGAGCAACTGGCGCGCCTTCAGGCTGCCACCTCTGATTTTTCTCCCACTCAGCTTGCCTGGGTCTCCGGTTATTTCTGGGGAATGCTCAATCAGCAGCCTGGCGCTGTCGCGGGCGCACCGGCAACGGCTGTGGAAATTCCCGCTATTACGCTGATTTCCGCCTCGCAGACGGGCAACGCCCGCCGCGTGGCCGAAGCGTTGCGTGACGACCTGCTGGCCGCCAAACTGAACGTGAACCTGGTCAACGCCGGTGATTATAAATTTAAGCAAATCGCGTCAGAAAAGCTGCTGGTGGTGGTCGCCTCTACCCAGGGCGAAGGTGAACCCGCTGAAGAAGCGGTAGCACTGCATAAGTTTCTGTTCTCGAAAAAAGCCCCAAAACTGGATGGCACGGCGTTTGCCGTGTTTGGTCTGGGCGATACCTCCTATGAATTCTTCTGTCAGTCCGGTAAAGACTTCGACAGTAAGCTGGCGGAGCTCGGCGCAGAGCGCCTGCTGGACCGCGTCGACGCGGATGTGGAATACCAGACTGCCGCCGCCGAATGGCGCGCGCGCATTGTTGAGGTGCTGAAAGCGCGCGTGCCGAAAGAGACGCCGGCGCAGGCCGCATTGACCTCAGCGGGCGTCGTCAACGATATCCATACCAGCCCTTACACGAAAGAAGCACCGCTGGCGGCAAGCCTGTCGGTGAACCAGAAAATCACTGGCCGCGACTCGGAAAAAGACGTGCGTCATATCGAAATCGATCTCGGTGACTCTGGCCTGCGTTATCAGCCTGGCGATGCGCTGGGCGTCTGGTATCAGAACGATCCGGCGCTGGTGAAAGAGCTGGTTGAGCTGCTGTGGCTGAAAGGTGATGAGCCTGTCACCGTTGACGGCAAAACCCAGTCGCTTTCTGATGCGCTGCAGTGGCATTTCGAACTGACGGTCAACACTCCGAACATCGTCGAAAATTACGCCACCTTAACGCGCAGTGAATCGCTGCTGCCGCTGGTGGGCGACAAAGCGAAACTGCAGCATTACGCCGCGACGACCCCGATTGTCGATATGGTGCGTTTCTCTCCGGCGCAGCTGGATGCCGATGCAGTGGTCGGGCTGCTGCGTCCATTGACCCCGCGCCTCTACTCCATCGCCTCTTCTCAGGCAGAGGTGGAGAGCGAAGTGCATATCACCGTGGGCGTGGTGCGTTATGACATCGAAGGCCGCGCCCGTGCGGGTGGGGCATCAAGTTTCCTGGCGGACCGCGTGGAAGAAGAGGGCGAAGTGCGCGTCTTTATCGAGCACAACGACAACTTCCGTCTGCCGGCAAACCCGGAAACCCCGGTGATCATGATTGGTCCAGGCACCGGTATTGCGCCGTTCCGCGCCTTTATGCAGCAACGTGCGGCGGACGACGCGCCAGGCAAAAACTGGCTGTTCTTCGGCAACCCACACTTTACCGAAGATTTCCTCTACCAGGTTGAGTGGCAGCGTTACGTCAAAGAGGGCGTGCTGACCCGCATCGATCTGGCCTGGTCCCGCGACCAGAAAGAAAAAGTCTACGTACAAGACAAACTGCGCGAACAGGGCGCAGAGCTGTGGCGCTGGATCAATGACGGTGCCCACATTTATGTCTGCGGCGACGCCAATCGCATGGCGAAAGACGTTGAGCAGGCACTGCTGGAAGTGATTGCCGAATTCGGCGGTATGGATGCCGAAACGGCGGATGAATTTTTAAGTGAGCTGCGCGTTGAGCGCCGTTATCAGCGAGATGTCTACTAATGAGCGAAAAACATCCAGGGCCACTGGTGGTCGAAGGTAAACTGACAGACGCCGAGCGCATGAAGCTGGAAAGCAACTACCTGCGCGGCACCATTGCTGAAGATTTGAATGACGGTCTCACCGGCGGTTTTAAAGGTGACAACTTCCTGCTGATCCGTTTCCACGGTATGTACCAGCAGGACGACCGCGATATTCGCGCTGAGCGTGCCGAACAGAAGCTGGAGCCGCGTCATGCGATGCTGCTGCGCTGCCGTCTGCCGGGTGGGGTCATCACCACCAAACAGTGGCAGGCGATTGATAAATTCGCTGGCGAAAACACGATCTACGGCAGCATCCGCCTGACCAACCGTCAGACCTTCCAGTTCCACGGTATTCTGAAGAAGAACGTGAAGCCGGTGCACCAGATGCTCCACTCCGTCGGGCTGGACGCACTGGCCACCGCCAACGACATGAACCGTAATGTGCTTTGCACGTCGAACCCGTACGAGTCTGAGCTGCATGCCGAAGCGTATGAGTGGGCGAAGAAGATCTCTGAGCATCTGCTGCCGCGCACCCGCGCCTATGCAGAGATTTGGCTCGATCAGGAGAAAGTCGCGACCACCGATGAAGAACCGATTCTCGGCCAGACCTATCTGCCGCGTAAGTTCAAAACCACGGTCGTGATCCCGCCGCAGAACGATATTGACCTGCACGCCAACGACATGAACTTTGTGGCGATTGCCGAAAACGGCAAGCTGGTCGGCTTTAACCTGCTGGTGGGCGGGGGCCTGTCCATTGAGCACGGTAACAAGAAAACCTACGCCCGCACCGCGAGCGAGTTTGGTTTCCTGCCGCTGGAGCATACGCTGGCGGTGGCGGAAGCCGTGGTCACGACCCAGCGCGACTGGGGTAACCGTACCGACCGTAAAAACGCGAAAACCAAATATACCCTCGAGCGCGTGGGAGTGGAGACGTTCAAAGCGGAAGTGGAGCGTCGCGCGGGGATCAAATTTGAGCCAGTCCGTCCTTACGAATTCACCGGTCGCGGCGATCGTATTGGCTGGGTGAAAGGTATCGACAATAAATGGCATCTGACGCTATTTATCGAAAATGGTCGAATTCTGGATTATCCGGGCCGTCCGCTGAAAACCGGTCTGCTGGAAATTGCGAAGATCCACAAAGGCGAGTTCCGCATTACCGCTAACCAGAACCTGATCATTGCCGGCGTGCCGGAGAGCCAGAAGGCGAAGATCGAGACGCTGGCGCGCGATCATGGGTTGATGGATGCGGTCAAACCGCAGCGTGAAAACTCCATGGCCTGCGTGTCGTTCCCGACCTGTCCGCTGGCGATGGCCGAAGCGGAACGTTTCCTGCCGTCATTTACTGACAAAGTGGAAGCGATTCTGGAAAAACACGGCATTCCGGACGAGCATATTGTTATGCGAGTGACCGGCTGCCCGAACGGCTGCGGTCGCGCGATGCTGGCCGAGCTGGGGCTGGTGGGGAAAGCGCCGGGTCGCTATAACCTGCATCTGGGCGGTAACCGTATCGGCACACGTATTCCACGTATGTTCCGCGAGAACATCACCGAGCCGGAAATCCTTGATTCCATCGACGAGCTTGTCGGGCGCTGGGCGAAAGAGCGCGAAGCGGGTGAAGGCTTCGGCGACTTTACGGTGCGTGCGGGCATCATTCGCCCGGTGCTCGATCCCGCAAGGGATTTCTGGGAGTAACCACGAGAGGTAATTATGTCCGTACTCGATCTAAACGCCCTTAACGAACTGCCAAAAGTCGAACGCATTCTGGCACTGGCAGAAACCAACGCCCAACTGGAAAAGCTCGACGCCGAAGGGCGCGTGGCCTGGGCGCTGGAAAACCTGCCGGGAGACTATGTGCTTTCGTCGAGCTTTGGTATTCAGGCGGCGGTGAGTTTGCATCTGGTGAATCAGATCCGTCCGGACATTCCGGTGATCCTCACCGACACCGGTTACCTGTTCCCGGAAACCTACCAGTTTATTGACGAGCTGACGGACAAGCTCAGGCTGAACCTGAAAATCTACCGCGCGACGGAAAGCGCGGCCTGGCAGGAGGCACGCTACGGCAAGCTGTGGGAGCAGGGCGTTGAGGGCATTGAGAAATACAATGAGATCAACAAAGTCGAGCCGATGAACCGGGCACTGAAAGAGCTTAACGCGCAGACGTGGTTTGCAGGGTTGCGCCGTGAGCAATCCGGCAGCCGTGCCACGCTGCCGGTGCTGGCGGTTCAGCGCGGAGTCTTTAAGGTGCTGCCGATTATCGACTGGGATAACAGGACGGTGTACCAGTACCTGCAAAAGCACGGGCTGAAGTACCATCCGCTGTGGGACCAGGGCTACCTGTCAGTTGGAGACACCCACACCACGCGCAAATGGGAACCGGGAATGGCGGAAGAAGAGACGCGATTCTTTGGGCTGAAGCGCGAGTGCGGGTTACACGAAGGGTAATGTTATTTCGCCCGGTGGCGCTGCGCTTACCGGGCCTACAAAGGCTCGATCGATACGTAGGCCCGGTAAGGCGTAGCCGCCACCGGGCTTAACGACCTCAGCCTTTCCCCGCCTTCGCCAGCTCCTTCACCAGCGGCAGCATCACTTTCACCACGTCCCGGCTGCGGTGTTCAATGCGCTGCGGCAGGGCGCTATCAATATGCTGCTGATTATCCAGCATCACGTTATGCCAGCTTGTCCCGTCCGGAAAGGCTTTCGATTTTCCCCGTTGCTGGTAGCCATCTTTTTTCCCCAGCGCCCAGTTGGTTGCTTCCACGTACAGGACCGGAATGCCCGCTTTATCGAACACTTCGCCGTCGTTGCAGCAGCCCGTTCCTCGCGGATAATTTGGATTGCCGCCCGGGTTGCTGGCGGCATACACCCCGTGGCTGCGGGCAATGGCGAGCGCCCGGTCACGCGTCAGTTTACGCACGCTACCCGGTGTACTCTGCCCGCTGTTGAAATACAGTTTATCGCCGACAATCAGGTTATCGAGGTTAATTACCAGCAGCGTATTTTTCTTCTCTTCAGCGCTCATGCGTTTAAGGAGATTCTCAGCGCCGAGCTTACCCTCCTCTTCACCGCTGGTGGCAACGAAACGAATGCCATATTGCGTCGGAATGTTCTTCATTCGCTCGGCCAGTTCGAGCATCACGCCAAGACCCGCTGCGTTATCGTCCATGCCCTGCAGCGTCAGCCCGCCGAGGTTGTTATCGGTGTCGGCATCGCTGAGCGGTGCGTAAGTATCGAGATGCGCCATGATAATAATCTGTTCCGCCGCGCGACCTTCGTGAGCCGCAATAACCGTACTGCCGGTCACGTTGTGCCAGTTTTGTGTTTTATTGCGCGAGGTATAGATATAGCGGCTGTGAAACGACCGGATATCGCTCTGGTAACCCATATCAGCAAATTGCTGGCGAATATAGTCAGCAGAGAGCATTTCCGCAGGTGAACCGGTCATGCGGCCAGGGAAAACGGTGGCAATATGCCGCGCCTGCTGAGTGGCGATTTCACCATAGGGTTGATTTTTTGCCTGAGCCGGAAGAATAAAGCAAACGCCTAGCGCCAGGGCAGCAACACAGTGGCGCGTTGCGGAAAACATAGTGAGTCCTTAAAAACAGAGCAAAATTTTAACTGGCCTAGTATGAAACTGTGATCGTCCAGACACAATTTGAATTGCTCTTAAATGCCCGAAAATTCGCGTGTTAAGCACTTTTTGATATTAACTTTTTCACATCGTTATTCCATTGAGTAACTACTCATTCCAATTCGTAATTTCATTCGGTCTAAGCCGCCCCCTATAGTCCCTCTATTCCTCGTTGTTAGTGAGTTGTTGCCTGTGGACTATCTGCCCTTATTTGCCGCGATTAAAGAGAAACCGGTGCTGGTTGTTGGCACGGGTGAAATTGCCGATCGCAAAATCGCGTTTTTGCAACGTGCGGGGGCGCAGGTGCGGGTAGTGGCAGAAGCGGATTTTGACGAATCACAAATCGACAGCGTAGTGCTGGTAATAGCGGCGACCGAAGATCGCGACCTGAACCGTCGTGTTTCCGACGCCGCTCAGGCCCGTTACCGTCTGGTGAACGTGGTGGACGACCAGCCGTTATGCTCGTTTATCTTCCCGTCGATCGTTGACCGTTCGCCGCTTCTGGTGGCGATCTCCTCCGGCGGTACCGCTCCGGTGCTGGCGCGCGTGCTGCGGGAAAAAATCGAAGCACTGCTGCCGACAAGCCTCGGGCGCATGGCGGAGACAGCCAGCTACTGGCGTAACCATCTGAAGACCCGGCTGACCAGCGTGGCGGAACGTCGTCGCTTCTGGGAGCGGGTGTTTCGCGGCCGCTTTGCCAGCCTGATGCAGGCCGGCAATGAGACGGCGGCGCAGAAAATTCTCGAAGACGAACTGGATAACCCTGGCAGTACGAACGGGGAGATCATTCTGGTGGGCGCAGGGCCGGGCGATGCCGGGCTTCTGACGCTGCGTGGCCTGCAGGTGCTGCAGGACGCGGACGTGGTGTTCTACGACCATCTGGTCACCGACGGCGTGCGCGAGCTGATCCGTCGCGACGCGGAGCAGATCTGCGTCGGCAAACGTGCAGGCGAGCACTCTGTGCCGCAGCACGACACCAATCAGATGCTGATTGCTGCCGCCAAAGCGGGCAAAACCGTGGTGCGTCTGAAAGGGGGCGATCCGTTTATCTTCGGACGAGGCGGAGAAGAGTTGCAGGCGGCAGCCGAAGCGGGCGTACCGTTCCAGGTGGTGCCTGGCATTACGGCGGCATCAGCAGTAACGGCCTATGCCGGTATTCCGCTGACCCATCGCGATTATGCGCAGAGCGTCACGTTTGTGACCGGGCACTACAAGGCCGACAGCACGCCGTTTGACTGGTCGCATCTCGCCCAGAGCCGGCAAACGCTGGCGATATACATGGGCACGATGAAAGCCGCAGACATCAGCGAACAGCTGATTCAGCACGGTCGCGAGGCAGCGACGCCCGTTGCCGTGATTTCTCGCGGCACCCGCGTCGATCAGCATGTTGCTATCGGCACATTACTCGAACTTGCAGACCTGGCGAAAGATGCCCCGATGCCCGCCCTGATCGTGGTGGGGGAAGTGGTACAGCTGCACAGTACGCTCGCCTGGTTTCAACATACTACAGACTCAGAGGGGTTTGGTTCCTCTGTGGTGAATCTGGCTTAAGGAACGGTTATGGACCAAAAACGACTTACTCACCTGCGGCAGCTCGAAGCGGAAAGTATCCATATTATCCGCGAAGTGGCAGCCGAATTTTCTAACCCGGTGATGATGTACTCCATCGGTAAAGATTCCAGCGTCATGCTGCATCTGGCGCGTAAAGCGTTTTATCCGGGTACGCTGCCGTTCCCGCTGCTGCACGTCGATACCGGCTGGAAATTCCGCGAAATGTACGAATTCCGCGACCGTACCGCAAAAGCTTACGGCTGCGAGCTGCTGGTGCATAAAAACCCGGAAGGGGTGGCGATGGGCATTAACCCCTTCGTGCACGGCAGCGCCAAACATACGGATATCATGAAAACCGAAGGGCTGAAGCAGGCGCTGAACAAATACGGCTTTGATGCCGCCTTCGGCGGCGCGCGCCGTGACGAAGAGAAGTCTCGTGCTAAAGAGCGTATCTACTCTTTCCGCGATCGTTTCCACCGCTGGGATCCGAAAAACCAGCGCCCTGAGCTGTGGCACAACTACAACGGCCAGATCAACAAAGGCGAAAGCATCCGCGTTTTCCCGCTCTCCAACTGGACCGAGCTGGATATCTGGCAGTACATCTATCTGGAAAATATCGAGATCGTTCCGCTGTATCTGGCGGCTGAGCGTCCGGTGCTCGAGCGCGACGGCATGCTGATGATGATCGACGACGATCGCATCGACCTGCAGCCGGGCGAAGTCATCAAAAAACAGATGGTGCGTTTCCGTACCCTCGGCTGCTGGCCGCTGACCGGCGCGGTGGAATCCAACGCGCAGACGCTGCCGGAGATCATTGAAGAGATGCTGGTGTCGACCACCAGTGAGCGACAGGGGCGCGTGATTGACCGCGACCAGGCAGGCTCCATGGAGCTGAAGAAACGTCAGGGTTATTTCTAAGGAGCCGCCATGAACACCACTATTGCTCAACAAATTGCCAACGAAGGCGGCGTGGAAGCGTATCTGCACGCGCAACAACACAAAAGTCTGCTGCGTTTTCTGACCTGCGGCAGCGTGGATGACGGGAAAAGTACCCTGATTGGTCGCCTGTTGCACGATACACGCCAGATTTACGAAGATCAGCTCTCTTCTCTGCACAACGACAGCAAACGTCATGGTACCCAGGGTGAAAAACTCGACCTGGCGCTGCTGGTGGATGGTTTGCAGGCGGAGCGCGAGCAGGGCATCACCATTGACGTGGCCTATCGCTATTTCTCAACGGAGAAGCGCAAATTTATTATCGCCGACACCCCGGGGCACGAGCAGTATACCCGTAATATGGCGACCGGCGCGTCGACCTGCGACCTGGCGATCCTGCTGATCGACGCCCGTAAAGGCGTGCTGGATCAAACCCGTCGTCACAGCTTTATCTCCACGCTGTTGGGGATCAAACACCTGGTCGTGGCGGTCAACAAGATGGATCTGGTGAACTTCAGCGAAGAGAAATTTGAGGAGATCCGCCAGAGTTACCTGACCTTTGCCGAACAGCTGCCGGGTAATCTGGATATCCGCTTCGTGCCGCTTTCCGCGCTGGAAGGCGATAACGTCGCCTCCCAGAGTGCGAATATGCCGTGGTACAGCGGCCCGACGCTGCTGGAAGTGCTGGAGACCGTTGAAATTCAGCGCGTGGTTGATACCCAGCCGATGCGCTTCCCGGTGCAGTACGTTAACCGTCCAAATCTCGATTTCCGCGGCTTCTCCGGCACGATTGCCTCCGGCTCCGTGAAGGTGGGACAGCGTGTCAAAGTGCTGCCCTCCGGCGTAGAATCGGCAATCGCGCGCATCGTGACGTTCGACGGCGACCTCCAGGAAGCCGGGGCAGGGGAGGCGGTCACCCTGGTGCTGAAAGACGAGATTGATATCAGCCGGGGCGATCTGCTGGTCGACGCGCAGGAAACGCTGGCAGCAGTGCAGGGCGCGTCTGTGGATGTGGTCTGGATGGCGGAACAGCCGCTGACCGCAGGCCAGAGCTACGACATCAAAATTGCGGGCAAGAAAACTCGCGCCCGCGTGGACGGCATTCAGTTCCAGGTGGACATCAACAATCTCACCCAGCGTGACGTGAGCGAGCTGCCGCTGAACGGTATTGGCCTGGTGGATCTGACTTTCGATGAGCCGCTGGTGCTGGATCCGTATCAGCAGAACCCGGTAACGGGCGGCCTGATCTTTATCGACCGTCTGACTAACGTCACCGTCGGCGCGGGGATGGTTCGTGAGCCAAACGAGCAGGCGACCGTCGCCTCTGAATTCAGCGCCTTCGAACTAGAGCTGAACGCGCTGGTGCGTAAGCACTTCCCGCACTGGGGCGCCCGCGATCTGCTGGGAGGCAAATAATGGCCGCACATGATGAGAACGTCGTCTGGCATCCTCATCCGGTCACCGTCGCGCAGCGTGAGCAACTCCACGGACATCGTGGGGTTGTGCTGTGGTTTACCGGGCTGTCTGGCTCCGGTAAATCCACGGTAGCGGGCGCGCTGGAAGAGGCGCTGCATCAGAGGGGCGTGAGCACCTACCTGCTGGACGGGGATAATGTCCGTCATGGTCTGTGCAGCGATTTAGGCTTCAGCGACGACGACCGCAAAGAGAATATTCGCCGGGTGGGAGAAGTCGCCAGCCTGATGGCGGATGCGGGGCTGGTGGTGTTAACGGCGTTTATCTCGCCGCATCGTGCTGAGCGCCAGATGGTGCGTGAGCGCGTGGGGCAGGATCGCTTTATCGAAGTGTTTGTCGATACGCCACTGGCGGTCTGCGAAGCTCGCGACCCGAAAGGGCTGTACAAAAAAGCGCGTGCCGGCGAACTGCGCAACTTCACCGGAATTGACGCGGTTTACGAAGCGCCTGAATCGCCTGAGATTCACCTGGAAGGTCAACAATTGGTAACAAATTTAGTAAGCCAATTATTAGACCTGCTCAGACGGGACGATATTATCAGATCCTGAGGCGGTATCGTTCGGGAGCTGTCTTTCCGAACGATGAGTCACGGTCACAGGATTAGCTATGCGCAACAGTGAAAACTACATTATCACCACCGGGTCGGAGCCGCTCGCGACCGACGACGAAACGACCTGGTCATTTCCCGGGGCCATTATTGGCTTCGTCTCCTGGTTGCTGGCGCTTGGCATCCCGTTTCTTATGTATGGCGGCAATACGCTGTTCTTCTTCCTCTACACCTGGCCTTTCTTCCTGGCGCTAATGCCCGTCGCGGTTGTCGTCGGCATTGCGTTGCACTCCCTGTTCAATGGCAGGCTCCTGTATAGTGCCGTGTTCACTATCGCCGCCGTAGTCATCATATTTGGGCTGCTATTTTTATGGCTGATGGGTTAACTTGCGGCATAATTAAAACCCCAGAGTAGAGTCCAGCGGAAAGTTATGGGATGATGAAGCCGTTTTTTCAGGGGGCAGGATGGGTAAACTAACGCTGCTGTTGCTGGCTTTGCTGATTTGGCTGCAATACTCGTTGTGGTTCGGTAAGAACGGACTGCACGACTACAGCCGGGTGAGCGATGACGTCGCGGCTCAGCAGGCAACAAACGCCAAACTTAAGGCGCGTAACGATCAACTCTTTGCTGAAATTGATGACCTCAATGGCGGACAGGAGGCGATTGAGGAACGCGCACGCAATGAACTCAGTATGACTAAGCCGGGCGAAACCTTTTATCGTCTGGTTCCGGATGCGTCTAAACGCAATCAGGGCTCAGCACAAAATAATCGATAATCAGGCCCAGGATTACGACATGGCAGCAACTTTTTCGGACGTCTGTGCCGTGGTGCCGGCCGCAGGTTTTGGCCGGCGCATGCAAACAGAGTGTCCCAAGCAGTACCTTTCAATTGGTGATAAAACGATCCTTGAGCACGCCGTGGCGGCGCTGCTGGCGCACCCTCGGGTGACGCGAGCGATCATTGTCATCAGCCCCGGCGATGCGCGTTTTGCGCAGCTACCGCTGGCAAACCATCCACAGATTACCGTTGTTGACGGCGGCGCCGAGCGCGCCGATTCCGTGCTGGCGGGCATTCAGGCTGCCGGAGACGCGCCGTGGGTGCTGGTGCACGACGCCGCACGTCCGTGTCTGCATCAGGAAGATCTGGCGCGCCTGCTGGCGCTGAGTGAAACCAGTAAAGTGGGGGGCATCCTGGCCGCTCCGGTGCGTGACACCATGAAGCGCGCCGAGCCTGGCAAGCAGGCTATCGCCCACACCGTTGAGCGCGTCGATCTCTGGCACGCGCTGACGCCACAATTTTTCCCCCGCGAATTACTCCACGACTGCTTAACGCGTGCGCTTAAAGAAGGGGCGACCATCACGGATGAAGCCTCCGCGCTGGAGTATTGCGGTTTTCATCCCGAACTGGTTGAAGGACGCGCTGATAATATAAAAGTGACGCGCCCGGAAGATTTACAGCTCGCGGAATTTTATCTTACCCGTTCGACCCATCAGGAGAAGGCATAATGCGAATTGGACACGGTTTTGATGTACACGCCTTTGGCGGAGAAGGCCCAATTATCATTGGCGGCGTACGTATTCCTTACGAAAAAGGTCTGCTGGCGCATTCTGATGGCGACGTGGCGTTGCATGCGCTGACCGACGCCCTGCTGGGTGCCGCTGCGCTGGGGGATATCGGCAAGCTGTTCCCGGACACCGATCCGGCGTTTAAGGGGGCAGACAGCCGCGAACTGCTGCGCGAAGCCTGGCGCCGCATTCAGGCCAAAGGCTATACGCTGGGCAACGTCGACGTGACGATCATCGCTCAGGCGCCGAAAATGCTGCCGCATATACCGCAGATGCGCGTGTTTATTGCTGAGGATCTGGGCTGTCACATGGACGACGTGAACGTCAAAGCCACCACCACCGAGAAGCTGGGCTTTACCGGTCGCGGCGAGGGCATTGCCTGTGAAGCTGTGGCGCTGCTGGTGAAGGCCGCCAAATGACGGACTTCGATAACCTGACTTATCTGCACGGTAAACCGCTGGGTTCTGGCATGCTGAAGGCCAGCCCTGAAGATTTCGTGGTGGTTGAGGATTTGGGGTTTGAGCCGGACGGTGAAGGCGAACATATCCTGGTACGAATTCTTAAAAACGGCTGCAATACCCGGTTTGTGGCCGATGCGCTGGCAAAATTCCTCAAAATTCATGCCCGCGAGGTGAGCTTCGCCGGACAGAAAGATAAACACGCCGTCACCGAACAGTGGCTGTGCGCGCGCGTTCCCGGCAATACGATGCCTGATTTAAGCCAGTTTGAGCTGGAAGGCTGTAAAGTGCTGGAATACGCCCGTCACAAGCGCAAACTGCGCCTGGGGGCGTTGAAAGGCAATGCGTTTACGCTGGTATTGCGTGAAGTGTCCGACCGTACAGACGTTGAAAAACGCCTCAACGCCATCAATGAACGCGGCGTACCGAACTACTTTGGCGCCCAGCGCTTTGGCATTGGCGGCAGTAACCTGCAGGGCGCGTTGCGCTGGGCACAAAGCGATGCGCCGGTGCGCGACAGGAATAAGCGCAGTTTTTGGTTGTCGGCGGCCCGCAGTGCGTTGTTTAATCAGATTGTGAGCGAAAGGCTGAAAAAACCGGACGCGAATCAAGTTGTTGTTGGCGATGCGCTACAATTAGCGGGACGCGGAAGCTGGTTTGTGGCAACGGCCGACGAAATGGCCGATGTGCAGTCGCGCGTGGACGCGAAATCGCTGATGATTACCGCCGCGTTACCCGGCTCCGGTGAGTGGGGGACGCAGGGCGACGCGCTGAGCGCTGAGCAGACGGCTGTCGCCGATGCGCAGGCATTACAATCTTTGCTGGTGCGGGAAAAAGTCGAAGCAGCACGCCGCGCGATGCTGCTCTACCCGCAGCAGCTAAGCTGGAACTGGTGGGATGACGTCACCGTCGAGTTACGCTTCTGGCTGCCGGCCGGTAGCTTTGCCACCAGCGTTGTCAGGGAACTTATCAACACCTCGGGTGATTATGCGAATATTGCTGAGTAACGATGACGGGATCCACGCGCCAGGCATTCAGACCCTGGCGAAGCACCTCCGTGAATTTGCGGATGTGCAGGTTGTGGCGCCCGATCGTAACCGCAGTGGAGCGTCTAACTCACTGACCCTGGAGTCGTCGCTTCGCACCTTTACCTTTGAAAATGGCGATATTGCCGTTCAGATGGGCACACCGACCGACTGCGTCTTTCTGGGCGTGAATGCCCTGATGCGACCGCGTCCGGATATTGTTGTCTCCGGTATTAATGCCGGGCCGAACCTCGGCGACGACGTGATTTACTCCGGTACCGTGGCGGCCGCAATGGAAGGTCGTCATCTGGGGTTCCCGGCGCTGGCGGTTTCGTTAAACGGCCACACGCACTACGACACCGCCGCTGCGGTGACCTGCTCGATCCTGCGGGCGCTCGGCCGCGAGCCGCTGCGTACCGGGCGTATTCTGAACATCAACGTGCCGGATCTCCCGCTGGATGAAATTAAAGGCATTCGCGTCACACGGTGCGGCAGCCGTCATCCGGCCGATCAGGTGATCCCGCAGCAGGATCCTCGCGGCAACACGCTTTACTGGATCGGCCCTCCTGGCGATAAGTGCGATGCGGGTCCGGATACCGACTTTGCCGCCGTGGATGAAGGCTATGTTTCCGTTACGCCACTGCACGTAGATTTAACGGCGTATAGTGCGCAAGATGTGGTGTCGGGCTGGCTGGATCGCGCAGGAGTGAACGCGCAATGGTAAGCAAACGTGTACAAACTCTTCTGGAACAACTTCGCGCACAGGGGATCCGCGACGAGCATGTGCTTGAAGCGCTTGCCCAGGTTCCGCGTGAGAAATTTGTAGACGAGGCGTTTGAACACAAAGCGTGGGAAAACGTGGCGCTGCCTATTGGGCAAGGCCAGACGATTTCGCAGCCTTACATGGTGGCGCGCATGACGGAGCTGCTTGAGCTCACGCCCAATTCGCGCGTGCTGGAGATTGGCACCGGCTCGGGTTATCAGACCGCGATCCTGGCGCATCTGGTGCACCATGTCTGCTCCGTTGAGCGGATTAAAGGTTTACAGTGGCAGGCGCGTCGTCGCCTGAAACAACTCGATTTACATAATGTTTCGACACGACACGGTGATGGATGGCAGGGTTGGCAGGCTCGCGCCCCGTTCGACGCCATCATCGTGACGGCAGCCCCGCCTGAAATTCCTGCAGCCCTGTTGTCGCAGCTGGATGAGGGGGGCATTCTTGTTCTGCCAGTCGGCGATGAGCAGCAGCTCCTGAAGCGCGTTCGTCGACGTGGCGGCGAGTTTATTATCGACACCGTGGAAGCCGTGCGCTTTGTGCCTCTGGTAAAGGGGGAGTTGGCCTGAGACTCGGATTTATCCAGGGTTATTAAGGCAAATTCAGCGTATGGTGTGGCGCGAAAGATTCGTGCCATCACGGTAAATTTTAAGTCACTGGTAGTTAACACATTCCTGGGGGATAAATGAGCGCGGGAAGCCCTAAATTCACCATCAGCCGTGTTGCGGCATTATCACTGGTTTCGCTCTGGCTGGCTGGCTGTACAAGTTCTAACAATGCGCCTGCGCCCGTCAGTTCCGTCGGCGGAAACAGCGGCTCGGGTAACACGTCCAGCGGAATGTTGATCACGCCTCCGCCTAAAATGGGAACTGCTACGGCGCAACAAAATCCGTCAATCCAGCCAGTTCAGCGCCCGATGACGCAGCCAACACAGATTCAGCCAGTTGAACAGCCTGTTCAGACCCAAAATGGCCGCATAGTGTATAACCGTCAGTATGGGAACATTCCGAAAGGCAGCTATACCGGCGGCAGCACCTATACCGTGAAACGCGGCGATACGCTGTTCTATATTGCCTGGATCACCGGGAACGATTTCCGTGACCTCGCACAGCGTAACAACGTCCAGGCCCCGTATGGTCTGGAGGTTGGGCAAACGCTCCAGGTGGGCAACGCAACGGGTACGCCACTGACGCCTGGCAACACGGTTTCAGCGGCCGATGTGACCGCACAAAATAACAGCGTTAAGCCTGCACAAAAATCCACCACGGTGGTTGCTTCACAACCTGTAATTACGTATTCTGAGGATTCAGGTGATCAGACTGCTAACAAAATGTTGCCGAATAATAAAGGGACTGCGACTACTGTCACAGCACCGGTTACGGCACCTGTGGTTAGCTCTACTGAACCGACTGCAAGCAGTCAGAATGCCAGTTCGTCAATCACGACCTGGCGCTGGCCAACTGACGGCAAGATTATCGAAAACTTCGCCACTTCTGAGGGTGGGAACAAAGGGATCGATATCGCAGGCAGTAAAGGACAGGCTATCATCGCGACCGCAGACGGACGCGTTGTGTATGCCGGTAATGCTCTGCGCGGTTACGGTAATCTTATCATCATCAAACACAATGATGATTACCTGAGTGCCTACGCCCATAACGACACAATGCTGGTCCGGGAACAACAAGAAGTTAAGGCGGGGCAAAAAATCGCTACCATGGGTAGCACCGGAACCAGTTCTACACGCTTGCATTTTGAAATTCGTTACAAGGGGAAATCCGTAAACCCGCTGCAGTATTTGCCGCAGCGATAATTTGACGGGGCATGCCAGCTAGGGTGTCTCGTTCAGGGATCACGGGTAGGAGCCACCTTATGAGTCAGAATACGCTGAAAGTTCATGATTTAAATGAAGATGCGGAATTTGATGAGAACGGAGTAGAGGCTTTTGACGAAAAAGCCTTAGTAGAAGAGGAACCCAGTGATAACGATTTGGCTGAAGAAGAGCTGTTATCGCAGGGCGCCACACAGCGTGTACTGGACGCGACTCAGCTTTACCTTGGGGAGATTGGTTACTCCCCACTGCTAACGGCCGAAGAAGAAGTCTATTTCGCACGTCGTGCTTTGCGTGGTGATGTTGCCTCGCGTCGTCGCATGATCGAAAGTAACCTGCGACTGGTCGTGAAAATTGCCCGCCGTTACGGCAATCGTGGTCTGGCTCTGCTGGATCTGATTGAAGAGGGCAACTTAGGTCTCATCCGCGCAGTTGAGAAGTTTGACCCGGAACGCGGGTTCCGTTTCTCAACCTACGCGACCTGGTGGATTCGTCAGACCATCGAACGGGCTATTATGAACCAGACCCGTACGATCCGCCTGCCGATCCACATCGTCAAAGAGTTGAACGTGTATCTGCGTACCGCGCGCGAGTTGTCCCATAAACTGGACCACGAGCCAAGCGCAGAAGAAATTGCCGAACAACTCGATAAACCGGTTGATGACGTAAGCCGTATGCTGCGTCTCAACGAGCGCATTACCTCCGTTGACACCCCGCTGGGTGGCGACTCCGAAAAAGCGCTGCTGGACATCCTGGCCGATGAAAAAGACAACGGTCCGGAAGACACCACGCAGGACGATGACATGAAACAGAGCATCGTCAAATGGCTGTTCGAACTGAACGCCAAACAGCGTGAAGTGCTGGCACGTCGTTTCGGTTTACTGGGGTATGAAGCTGCGACACTGGAAGATGTTGGCCGCGAAATTGGTCTGACTCGTGAACGTGTTCGTCAGATTCAGGTTGAAGGTCTGCGCCGCCTGCGTGAAATCCTGCAGGGGCAAGGTCTGAATATCGAAGCGCTGTTCCGCGAATAAGCAACCTTTCGTCAAAAAAGGCCCGTCGTGAGACGGGCCTTTTTCTTTTGTGCTATGGCAGCGCCGTTTCGTGCAGCAGACGCCATGTGATCCTGTCATCTTCCTGATTCAGCACTGCGGTTGACCAGCGCACGTTGATGGGGTGATCCGGGCGGGTTTGCGTCTCCCGATAGTGAAGCACCGCGCCATCATCCCAGCTCTGTCGCGTCGATAATTCGTCAATGACGATCTTAAGCCCAGGACGACTTCCTCGCTGGTTATCCAGAAAACGAACAAGCCCGTTGTAGTCTATATGGACCCCACCGGGTGGGATCATCAGAAAATCAGACCGAAAACGGGCGAGCAGGGCGTCGGAATCGCCTTCGCCTTTGCCTAGCCAGTTTTCAAGTGCAATGTGGAGCTCGATAATCTCGTGTTCGAAAGGCGTCATGAATTCTCCTGTCGCAGCTGGGTGAGCACCTGCGTATTGTTAAGACGAAAAACGTACAGTACAGGCAGTAAGGTCATGCCTGCGGCAAAAATAAACATCCCGTGCCACGCGGCGAGCGGGGGTAGCCAGGCCTGCGTAAGGTTGAGGACCTGCGCCAGCAGCAGGGTTCCCACAAAAAAACTCAACTGACGATTAAGATTCCACAGCGCACTGGCATCCGGCATATCTTCCCGGCGCGTTGTCAGAAAAGCGCTGCTCTGAGCCGTGCTGCTGCAAAGACTTCCCCCTGCACCCATCAACACAAACGCAAGGGTGGGTAACAGCGCTGTGCTGGCCGGACCGACGCTCAGTAAAAGCAGAACGCCCAGCGCCTGGAGCAGACAGCCTGTGACGACAAGGGGACGAGGACCAATACGGTTAAAATAGCGTCCCGTTGCCGTGATAGCGACAAACGATGCCACAGACCACGGCAACATCAGCATTCCCGTTGCGCCGGGTGTCATATTGGCCTCGCTCTGAAGGTAATACATACCCGTGACGTTCACACCAATAAATATGCCTGGTACACAGACATAGACCAGCATGGAAAAACGCAAAAGCGGGTCCGCAAGTAAAGGCAGGTTTAGCAGCCGGCTTGCTTTCATCGCGGGCTGTTCGTGTTTAAGCCACAAACAGCCCAGAACAAAGGTCACGATGGCAACCGGGAGCGTGGCGAAAAATATCCATCGCCAGCTTAGCGTTTGCACCAGCACGCCTCCCATAGCAGGGGAGCAGGCGGGGGCAAGCAGTGCGACCAGCATAACCGCTGAGGAGAGTCTGGCTCGCTCGTGAGGCTTAAACTGTTGCCAGGTCAACGCCTGTCCAACGGGAATCAATAAGCCTCCTCCCACCCCCTGCAACACTCGCCAGGCAATCAGGCTTTCCAGCGTGGCAGACAAGCCTGCCGCAGCAGAGGCAGCGCTGAACAGAAAAAGCGAGAGCAGGATGACGCGCTTCGGTCCAATTCGGCGCGTGAGCACGCTGCTAAACGGGATCACCAACGTCAGACCAGCAATGTACCCGTTACTGACCCAGGCAAGTGCTGAAGGCGTGGCGTGAAAGGCGTGAGCCATTGCCGGAAAAGCGACGCTGGCAATAAACATGTTAATCAAATCAAGAAAAAAGCCCAGCAGATAGACAACGGCGACTTTGCTGCGATAGGTCATGGTGGTTCCTCCCGTGAGGAGGCGTATCGTATCGACGCGCCAGGCACGGATAAACCAGACAAAGCGCGATATACTGTCAAAAATATTTTGACGGTAAAAGGCGTGATGATGATTAACTTACAGCGGACGCAGATGTTTGTTGCGGTGGCAGACACCGGCAGTTTCACTGCGGCAGCTGAGGCGATGGGGCTGACAAAAGCCGTGGTCAGCTTCAATATTCGTCAGCTCGAAGCCGAACTGGGCGTTACCCTGTTGCTGCGATCCACCCGCCGCCTGACGTTAACCGACGCGGGTACTCTTTTTCATCAACGCAGCGTCGCGCTTCTGAAGGATGCAGAACAGTTGCAGGATGATGTCCGCGCGAATCATGCCGGGCTCACCGGGGAGTTGCGGATCACGACCACGCCTGAGTATGGCTCACAGGTCGTGGTGCCGATGCTGGCAAGGTTCAGCCAGCAGCACCCGGATCTTCGCGTGCGTCATGTTTCGTCGTCACTGCATGCCGACCTTATCTCAGAGCGCTTTGATGTGGCTATCCGACTGGGAACGCTTACCGATTCACGCTATCACGCTGCATTGATCGCACACTTTTCGATCCTGCCCGTTGCGACACCCGAGTGGCTCGGTACTCATCCGATCGCATCGCTGGCGCAGCTTGCCCATGCGGACTGGATTATCCACGAGCGCTTAACCTCGCCGCTGCGCTGGCAGGTGAAAAATGCCGGTGGTTTGCCCGACACGCTGGAGATAAAAAAAGCGCCGCGCCTGTTTGCCGACAGTGCGCAGGCTCTTATGGCCTTTGCACTTGCCGGAGGTGGAGTGGCATTACTGCCGGAATGGCTGGTGCGCGATGCGCTGGATACGGGAAAACTGCTGCCGGTTTTACCGGAATATACCTTCGCGCGGCAGGGCATTTACGCGGTTTATCCGGATGCCCGGCACGTGCCGGCGAAAGTACGCACCTTTATTGATTTTATGCGCGCCAGCGTGAATTAATCGTGCATCATTTTCTTGATAAGCGCGGAGAACTGCTCCCGTTCGGCCTGACTCAGGCGCCCTAAAAATGCCTCATCTACTTCATTGCTTACAGGCTTGCAGCCTTCAAGCAGGGCTTCGCCTTCTGGTGTCAGGAAGACAAACCGGCGGCGCTTATCGGCGGGGTCATGCTCGCGTTTGACCAACCCGCGCGCCTCCATGCGGCTCAGCATTTCCGCCAGGGTCGCTTTCGTACTGACTGCCACTTCGGTCAATGCCACCTGTTCAATGCCCGGATGCTCGGCAACAGAGCGCATAACCGCATACTGCGGCTTGGTCAGCTCCGGTAAGGCATGTTGCCACTGCGCGGTATGCTGTTGAAAAAGCTGACGTAACAGGTGGAACGCCTCTTGTCTTAGTTCCATGAACACTCCGACGGAAAAAATCTCCCCCTATGATAGCCGCTAAAGCCCGGGATGATAACGCGGCATTTTTTAGCAATTAGTGTGATCGTATGCGAACGATCTTGTCAGAAAAACGATCCGGGAGTAGTTTACCTATAATGTTCGTACACGAACAAATTAATTGAGGTGATGAATGAGATTGATCGTGGGAATGACGGGGGCGACGGGGGCTCCGCTGGGCGTGGCGCTGCTGCAGGCGCTGCGGGAGATGCCTGAGGTGGAAACGCATCTGGTGATGTCGAAGTGGGCTAAAACCACCATCGAGCTGGAAACGCCTTACACCGCGCAGGACGTTGCTGCGCTGGCTGACGTTGTCCACAGCCCGGCTGACCAGGCCGCCACTATCTCCTCCGGGTCGTTTCGTACCGACGGCATGATCGTTATTCCCTGCAGCATGAAAACGCTGGCGGGGATCCGCGCAGGCTACGCCGAAGGGCTGGTGGGCCGTGCGGCGGATGTGGTGTTGAAAGAGGGGCGCAAGCTGGTGCTGGTTCCCCGCGAAACGCCGCTCAGCACCATCCATCTGGAGAACATGCTGGCGCTGTCCCGAATGGGCGTGGCGATGGTGCCGCCCATGCCTGCGTATTACAACCATCCGCAGACCGCCGATGACATCACCCAGCATATCGTGACCCGCGTGCTCGACCAGTTTGGTCTGGAGCATAAAAAGGCACGCCGCTGGAATGGGCTGCGGGAGGCGAAAGATTTTTCACAGGAGAATAAAAATGGCATTTGATGATTTGAGAAGCTTTCTGCAGGCACTCGATGAGCAAGGGCAACTGCTGAAAATTGAGGAAGAGGTGAATGCGGAGCCGGATCTGGCGGCGGCAGCCAACGCCACCGGTCGCATTGGCGACGGTGCGCCCGCGCTGTGGTTTGACAATATTCGCGGGTTTACCGATGCCCGCGTGGTGATGAACACCATCGGCTCCTGGCAGAACCACGCCATTTCGATGGGGCTGCCTGCGAATACCCCGGTAAAAAAACAGATCGACGAGTTTATCCGCCGCTGGGATAAATTCCCCATCGCACCGGAGCGCCGCGCCAATCCGGCCTGGGCTGAGAATACGGTGGACGGTGAAGACATCAACCTGTTCGACATCCTGCCGCTGTTTCGCCTGAATGACGGAGACGGTGGTTTTTATCTCGACAAAGCGTGCGTTGTTTCGCGCGATCCGCTTGACCCGGATAACTTCGGCAAGCAGAACGTCGGCATTTATCGCATGGAGGTGAAAGGTAAGCGCAAGCTCGGCCTACAGCCGGTGCCGATGCACGATATCGCCCTGCATCTGCATAAAGCGGAAGAGCGTGGGGAAGATCTGCCGATTGCAATTACTCTCGGCAACGATCCGATCATCACCCTGATGGGCGCGACGCCGCTGAAATACGATCAGTCAGAATATGAGATGGCGGGTGCCCTGCGCGAAAGTCCATACCCGATTGCCACCGCACCGTTGACCGGCTTCGATGTACCGTGGGGCTCTGAAGTGATCCTGGAAGGGGTGATTGAAGGTCGTAAACGTGAAATCGAAGGGCCGTTTGGAGAGTTTACAGGGCACTATTCCGGTGGCCGTAATATGACGGTGGTACGTATTGATAAAGTTTCTTATCGCACGAAACCGATTTTCGAATCCCTGTACCTCGGTATGCCGTGGACCGAAATTGACTATCTGATGGGCCCAGCCACCTGCGTGCCGTTATACCAGCAGCTGAAAGCCGAATTCCCGGAAGTGCAGGCGGTGAACGCGATGTACACCCACGGTTTGCTGGCGATTATCTCCACCAAAAAGCGTTACGGCGGTTTTGCCCGCGCGGTCGGTTTGCGTGCCATGACTACGCCGCATGGCCTGGGCTACGTGAAGATGGTGATTATGGTGGATGAAGATGTTGACCCGTTCAACCTCCCGCAGGTGATGTGGGCGCTGTCATCGAAGGTCAACCCGGCAGGCGATCTGGTTCAACTGCCGAACATGTCGGTGCTTGAACTCGACCCTGGCTCCAGCCCGGCAGGCATTACCGACAAACTGATTATTGATGCGACGACGCCTGTCGCCCCGGACACCCGAGGCCACTATAGCCAGCCGGTACAGGATCTGTCTGAGACCAAAGCCTGGGCTGAAAAACTGACCGCGATGCTGGCAGCACGTCAATAAGGAGGAAAAGATGATTTGTCCACGTTGTGCCGATGAACATATTGAAGTGATGGCGACATCACCCGTGAAGGGGGTCTGGACGGTTTATCAGTGCCAGCATTGTCTCTATACCTGGCGCGATACCGAGCCGCTGCGCCGCACCAGCCGTGAACATTATCCGGAAGCGTTTCGTATGACGCAGAAGGATATTGACGAGGCACCGCAGGTGCCGACGATCCCGCCGCTGCTGTAAAAAAAGCCGGGTGGCGGCTTCGCCTTACCCGGCCTACAAAACCCGTAGGCCCGGTAAGCGCAGCGCCACCGGGCAATAAAGATCGCAGAGAACTAAACCAGACTCTTCAACCGATAAATCCACTCCAGCGCCTGACGCGGCGTCAGTGAATCCGGGTCGAGATTCTCAAGTGCTTCCACCGCAGGCGACGTCTCTTCCGCAGGCACCAGCAACGACATCTGCGTGCCATCAATCTGCGTCGCCGCCGCATTCGGTGACAGGCTTTCCAGCTCACGCAGTTTCTGACGCGCGCGCTTAATTACCTCTTTCGGTACGCCAGCCAGCGCCGCGACGGCCAGGCCATAGCTCTTGCTCGCCGCACCGTCCTGCACCGTGTGCATGAAGGCGATGGTATCGCCGTGTTCCAGCGCATCAAGGTGGACGTTAGCCACCCCTTCCATCTTCTCCGGTAGCTGCGTCAGCTCGAAGTAATGGGTGGCGAACAGCGTCATGGCTTTGATTTTGTTCGCGAGGCTTTCAGCGCAGGCCCATGCCAGCGACAGGCCATCGTAGGTTGATGTTCCGCGTCCGACTTCGTCCATCAGCACCAGACTGTGTTCCGTCGCGTTGTGCAGAATGTTAGCCGTTTCGGTCATCTCCACCATAAAGGTTGAGCGACCGCTCGCCAGATCGTCTGCCGCCCCGACGCGGGTAAAGATACGGTCGATAGGGCCAATCTCAACGTGTTGCGCCGGGACGTAGCTGCCGATATAGGCGAGCAGCGCAATCAAAGCGGTCTGGCGCATATAGGTACTTTTACCGCCCATGTTTGGCCCGGTAATGATCAGCATTCTTCGCTGCGGCGAGAGGTTCAGCGGGTTGGCGATGAACGGCTCATTCAGTACCTGCTCGACCACCGGGTGACGGCCTTCAGTGATGCGGATACCGGGCTTGTCGGTAAAGGTCGGACAGGTATAGTTCAGCGTTTCCGCGCGTTCAGCCAGGTTCACCAGCACATCCAGCTCCGCCAGCGCGCTGGCGCTAAGCTGCAGATCGGCCAGGTGTGGCATCAGCATGTCAAACAGCTCTTCATACAGCTGTTTTTCCAGCGCCAGTGCTTTACCTTTCGAGGTGAGCACTTTGTCTTCGTACTCTTTCAGCTCGGGAATAATGTAGCGCTCGGCGTTTTTCAACGTCTGACGACGGACGTAGTGAATTGGTGCCAGATGGCTCTGCCCGCGGCTGATCTGAATATAGTAACCGTGTACCGCGTTATACCCCACTTTCAGGGTGTCGAGCCCAAGACGCTCGCGCTCGCGGATTTCCAGTTTATCAAGATAATCCGTTGCACCGTCTGCCAGCGCCCGCCATTCGTCCAGCTCCTCGTTGTAGCCAGGGGCAATGACGCCGCCGTCACGCACCAGAACCGGAGGCGCATCGATAATGGCGCGTTCCAGCAGTTCGCGAAGCTCGGTAAACTCGCCCATCGTTTCACGGAGTTTCTGAACCGGAGCGCTGTCAACGTCGCTCAACTGAGCACGCAGTTCCGGTAACTGCTGGAAAGCATGACGCATACGTGCGAGATCGCGTGGGCGCGCGGTGCGCAATGCCAGACGGGCAAGGATACGCTCGAGATCGCCCACCTGGCGCAGAACGGGCTGCAGCTCGGTGTAACGATCCTGCAATGCGGCAATCGTCTGTTGACGGCAGACAAGCGTATTCGTATCGCGAATGGGCATATGCAGCCAGCGTTTCAGCATACGGCTCCCCATCGGCGTCACCGTGCTGTCGAGGACCGACGCGAGGGTATTTTCTATGCCACCCGCCAGGTTCTGCGTGATCTCCAGGTTGCGGCGCGTGGCGGCATCCATGATGATGCTGTCCTGCTGGCGCTCCATGGTGATAGAACGGATATGCGGCAGGGCGGTGCGTTGGGTGTCTTTCACGTATTGCAGCAGGCAACCTGCTGCACACAGCCCGCGCGGCGCATTTTCAACGCCAAAACCGATCAAGTCGCGGGTGCCAAACTGCAGATTCAACTGCTGGCGCGCGGTATCTATTTCGAATTCCCACAGCGGGCGACGGCGTAAACCTCGGCGACCTTCAATCAGCGCCATCTCGGCGAAATCTTCGGCATAGAGCAGCTCGGCCGGGTTGGTGCGCTGCAATTCTGCAGCCATCGTTTCACGGTCAGCGGGTTCACTCAGACGAAAACGCCCGGAGCTGATGTCCAGTGTGGCATAACCAAACCCTTTGCTGTCCTGCCACAGCGCCGCCAGCAGGTTATCCTGGCGCTCCTGAAGCAGGGCTTCATCACTGATGGTACCTGGCGTGACGATGCGCACGACTTTGCGTTCAACCGGCCCCTTCGACGTCGCCGGATCGCCAATCTGTTCGCAAATGGCGACGGATTCTCCCTGATTGACCAGTTTGGCCAGGTAGTTCTCTACCGCATGGTGCGGGATGCCTGCCATCGGGATGGGCTCACCTGCCGATGCGCCACGTTTGGTCAGCGAAATGTCGAGCAACTGCGATGCACGTTTGGCATCGTCATAAAACAGCTCGTAAAAATCGCCCATACGGTAAAACAGCAGGATTTCCGGATGCTGTGCTTTCAGCTTCAGATACTGCTGCATCATCGGCGTATGTGCGTCGAAATTGTCTATTGTGCTCATGGAGTTATGATGTCCATTTCTTTGAAAAGAAACCGTTTTGAGCGGCTCAGTGGCCGTTAGTTCCTGCTATTGTCGCATGAAAAAAAGCGATGTCGCAGAAAAATGTCGCGGCTTTACGAGGTGCCTTCCGGCATCAACTCGATGACAATTTTGCCATGTTCCACGCCCACCCTGACCTGGGCGTTGGTAGTAAAGCCCGCCTTTTCAAGCCAGTCCCCTTTTAAGCTCAACGCCGCATGTACGCTGTAACGCTTAGGTATCTTAGTTTTTCGATCCTCGTGACGTTTTCTGAAATATCCCACTTTTAAATGGCGGTAGGGTTTGCCAGTCGCGATCTCTTGCATAGAACCTCCAGACAATACGGACAACGGTCACTCCTGATGCCTGTATAAAATACCCGTGATTTTCAGGAGGTGTAGCATTAATGCTGGAATCAGGCTTCAGAAAACGGAATGCAACAACTGAAATTCAGGGTTTAAAAGAGTATTATCGATGCATCTTATTAATCGGTAAGTCGCTATGTCCGGTAAACGCATATCACGAGAAAAAGAGACTATCGCGAAAATGATCGCGTTGTTTGAAAAGCAGTGTCCGCAGGCGTCTCGGGAAGAGGGGCATTATCAGGCGCTGAACGCGTATGCCGATAAGCGCCTGGATAAGTGTGTTTTTGGTGAAGAAAAGCCTGCCTGTAAACAGTGTCCGGTACACTGCTACCAGCCCGCAAAGCGGGAAGAAATGAAGCAGATTATGCGCTGGGCGGGGCCACGCATGTTATGGCGTCATCCTATCCTGACCGTTCGTCATCTGATTGACGATCGTCGTCCGGTGCCGGAATTACCGGAAAAGTATCGCCCGAAAAAGTGAGCCGTTCAGCTTCGCAGCGGGCGGCAAATTACCTGCAGGGCCAGGGCGCTGCATAACGGGAAGAGGGCCAGCAGCAGCCAGGGGTATATTGCCTGAGCCGAAGGCACCAGCGCGCGATCCAGCAGACTGCCAAACAACAAATTTCCCGCCAGTACCGCAATCCCTCCGGCGGTGGCGAGAGCACCATAATGCGCCCCCAACGTTGATTCCTCGGCGAACCGCGGAATGAGATCTTTTGCCGAGGGGACCAGCAGCATTTGTCCCAGCGTCAGTAACGTGACAAATAAGACCGACGGCAGCAACCGCAACCAGCCCTCCGGCGGTTCAGTCGCTGCAAACATCGCTACGCTCGCAAAGGCCGTAGAAAGCAGCAAAAAGCCCACCGGCAGGATCCTCACCGCGCCCACGCGGCGGGCAAAGCGTGCCAGCGGCAGCTGTAAGGTAATGATCAGCACGGAGGCGAGCATAAAAAGCGGACCGAGATCTTTCTCGTTACCACCAGATCGCTGGATCTCCACCGGCAGCGCCAGATAAAGCTGGTTGTAGCTTAACAGCCATGAGCTATAGGCAATGATGAAGGCGACGAAGCGAGGCTGGCGGAAGGTTGTCCACCAGGGCTGTATTTTCAGCGTTTGTGAACGGCGGCCAGAAGCAGGAAGGCAGAAGTAGAGCACCACTAACGCAATAATAAAGACTCCTGCACCCGCCAGCGCCACCTGGCGGAAGCCAAGCCCCGTTAACAGGGCGCCAGCAACCGGGCCCAGTACCGCGCCGAGTTCCCCGCAGACTGCAAACAGTGCAAACCACTCCGCCCGGCTTCGTGTCCCTTTCGCCTCACTGTGCGTGCCCGCTTTGGCCAGCAATGCCTCAATCGAAGGGGAAAATAATGCGCCGCCGATGCCCGTCAGACATGCGCCCACAATAATCGGCGAGAGCGATTCCCCGAAGGCCAGCAGCAGATAACCTGAAACACGAACAATACAGCCGCTGAGGATAACCACTTTCGCGCCAAACCGGTCCGAGAGGGCACCACCAACGATAAACATCCCCTGCTGGGAGAAGGTGCGCAGGCCCAGAATCAGCCCGATCAGTCCGCCGGAGAGCAGCATGTCGTCGCGCAGGAATATCGCCAGGAAAGGAACGACGGCGTAAAAGCCAATGTTGAAAACAAACTGGCTACCCAGTAAGACGGGCGGCCAGAGCATGGCGGCTGGGCGAAGGAGCATTGTGATTTACGCGCCCCTAAACGATAAAGTGGATGTGCTTTTTGCCATGGAACGGCGAGATCTCAATTTTGGTTTTGACCCGGAAAACATCCCACAGCAACGACTCGGATAAGATGTCCTGAGGTGTCCCCGTCGCCACAATTTGCCCCTTCTGCATCACAATCAGCGAGTCGCAGAACATCGAGGCGTGGTTGAGATCGTGGATAGCGACAATGCTGGTGACCGGTAATTCGCTGATCAACTGCATCAGCTGCATCTGATGATGAATGTCCAGGTGGTTGGTCGGTTCGTCCAGCAGGATTTCCGTTGGGGTCTGGGCCAGCGCGCGGGCAATGTGCACCCGCTGGCGCTCTCCGCCGGAGAGGCTCAGCCAGCCCTGGTCGCTTTTATCCAGCATATCCACGCGTTGCAGTGCCGCCGTGACGGTCTCGTCATCGTGCGTGCTCCAGTTGGAAAAAGCGGAGTGGTGCGGAATTCGTCCAAGTTTCACCACGTCGCGCACGCGCATGTTGGCGTCGGTCATCCCGTGTTGCTCAACGAACGCTACCCGGCGGGCAAGCTGCTTTTTGGGGATGCTGGAGATGTCCTGCCCGTCCAGCGTCACGCGGCCCGCATCCGGGCGACGCAGTCCCGCGAGGATACGCAAAAGAGACGATTTTCCGCAGCCGTTTGGGCCCAGCAGGCCGACGGTTTCCCCCCGGGAGACCTTCAGCGAGACGTCATTGACGATCGCCTTTTTGCCGACCTTCCAGGTAATATTTTCAGCGCAGATACTCATCACTTATTCCTTGAACGGTAAATAATCACGGCAAAGAAGGGAACGCCCACCAGTGCGGTCACTACGCCGACGGGCAGGCTTTGCGGCGCAATCAGCATGCGTGAGGCAATGTCTGCCAGCACCATCAGGATCGCCCCGGCCAGCGCGCTGGCAATGAGCAGCGTGCGATGCAAAGGTCCGAACAGGAAACGCATGACGTGCGGAACCACCAGCCCCACAAAGCCGATGGAGCCTGCCATACTGACGATGGTCGCGGTAATCAGTGCGGTCGTGATAAATAACGCCAGGCGTACCCAGGGAACGGCAATCCCCAGCGATGCGGCAGCGTCGTCACCGAACGTAAAGGCATCCAGCGCCCGGGAATAGAAGAGGCAAACGGCTAACCCCAGCAGGACCACCACCAGTACCAGCTGGAATTCCGGCCAGCGTACGCCGCTGAAGCTGCCCAGCAGCCAGAACATGACATCTCGCGCCTGCTGTGCGCTGGCTGACGTGCTGATGGTGTAGGCGGTAATGGCATTGAACAACTGCGAAGCCGCAACGCCTGCCAGAATAGTGCGTTCATTGCCGCCGCGCGCGCCGTTCGTCAGAAAAGCGACAAATGCAAAGGCGGCGAAGGCACCCGCGAAGGCCCCCGCAGACAGCGAAACGGCTCCCGTTCCCACACCCAGCACCACGACGGAAACCGCCCCGGTTGAGGCCCCCGCAGACACGCCGAGAACATAGGGTTCCGCCAGCGCGTTCTTCAACAGACTTTGCAGGACGGCGCCGCAGATGGCTAGCCCGGCGCCACAGCAGGCAGCGACAAGCGCACGGCTCAGACGAAAGTCCCAGATAACGCTCTCATAGATGCGGTTGAGCGGAACCTCGGTGAGCCCCATTTTATTGCTGATAGCATAAAACACGTTATCCAGCGGGATGGACAGTTCACCGACGCTGACGCCAAGGGCGATGACCAGAAACAACAGTACAATGGCAAGCAGAGCAGACGTGGTCAGGAACAGGCCCTGGCGGGCCTGAAGTACAGCGGCTGTCATCAGTTCAGCCCCAGTTTTCTGAGCTGTTCACCCACCTGTTCAGCACCGTAAATTGTACGAATCGTTGGGTTCATCGCCTGGCCGTCCATCACCACGATATGGCCTTTTTTGACGGCATCAAGCTGGCTGACGGCAGGATCGTTTTTCAGGAATTTGATTTTTTCTTCCGCGTTATCCAACGCCCAGCGGTTACGGTCCAGACTGGAGACCACAATCACATCCGGATTAGCGGCAATAATGCTTTCCCAGCCCACGGTTGGCCATTCGGTTTCAGATGTAATGGCGTTGTGCCCGCCCAGCACGTTGGCAATAAATCCGGAGGCGCTGTTTTTACCGCCGACGTAAGCATCAGCCGAAGGAGAGGAGCTTGAGAACCAGAAAACAAAGGAGAGGTCCTTTTTGTTTTTACCAAACTCCTGGCGCAGGTCAGCCTCACGTTTTTTGAAATCGGCAATGACGGCCTGGCCGCGATCTTCCACGTTAAAGATTTTGGCAAAATCCTCAATCTCCTTATAGAGATAGGTCATGTCCCACAGCTTCTGGCGGCTGCCGTACATATCTCCTGTGGCTTTTTTGGTCGCGCACATGCCCGGTGAGACGTAGCTATTCACACCGACGGTCGCCAAATCTTCACGTTTTGCGACCTTACTCTCAGGCCCAAGTAACAGAGGAAGCTGGGCAGGTACAAAATCAGGATTTTGCGCAAGGATAGATTCAAGCGTAGGGATTTCTACCGTCAGGGTTTTGATTTTTGCGTTCTGTTCAGCCAGCTGCGGCAGCACTTTGGTCGGCCAGAAGGCGCTGGCCTTCACCTTATCCTGCAGGCCGAGCAGGAGCAAAATTTCGACGGTATTCTGACCCAGGGCCACGACGCGTTCCGGCGCTTTGGTGAAGGTCTCTTTATAACCACAGTTTTCAATGGTCAGAGGATATGTGGTTGCCAGAGCAGAACTGACCGACGCAATCGCCAGGCCCAACGCGCAGATGACCTTTTTCATTAAACGCTACCCTTCATTAAAATTATTTTTTGATGCAAATGAAACTCATTATTAAGGCGGAATTTTATACAGAGGAAACGATTTTGTGTCAATGAGGGACAATTGCGCAGGGTGACAAAAGGCGGTGCCAGAATAACACCGCCAGATTGCGGACTTACAGCAGGTTCTCTTTATCAATCCCGAGGCGCTTCATGCGCGACAGCAGGGTCGTGCGTTTTAAGCCTAAACGCTGGGCAGCCCCTTTCGGGCCGGCAACCACGCCGTTCGTCTCTTTCAGCACGCGCATAATGAGCTGATATTCATCTTCTCCCTCTTTTGCGATCTCGGCTGCGGTCACGGTCGTTTCAGGCAGAGAAACCTCCGGCAGGGAGAGTTGCAGCACATTGCCACGCGTGAGCAGCACCGCACGCTCAATGACGTTTTCCAGTTCGCGGACGTTACCCGGCCACTCCATCGACGAGAGGGTGCGTAGCGTTTCGGCAGGAATACTGTCAATATTTCGCCCCATTCGGCGGGCGATCTTCGCGGTAAAGGCTTTTACCAGCAGGGGGATATCTTCCGGACGTTCGCGCAGCGGGGGCAGGCAGATCGGGAAGACGTTCAGGCAATAGTAGAGATCGCTTCTGAATTCGCGGTCGGCGACCATTTTTTTCAGGTCGCGGTTGGTGGCGGCAATCAGCCGCACGTCAGTCTGGATAAGCTTGTTGCTGCCAAGGCGCTCAAACTCCTGCTCCTGCAAGACGCGCAGCAGTTTAGGCTGCAACTCCAGCGGCATATCGCCCACTTCGTCGAGGAACAGCGAGCTTTTATCGGCCAGTTCAAAACGCCCCAGGCGCTGGCTGCTGGCCCCGGTAAATGCGCCGCGCTCGTGGCCGAAGAGGTCACTTTCCAGCAGGCCCGCAGGCATCGCCGCGCAGTTCATCTTCACCATCCGGCGGCTGTTGCGATTGCTCAGGTTGTGGATGGCTCTGGCAATCAGCTCTTTACCCGTGCCGGTTTCACCCAAAATCAGCACCGTGCTGTCGCTCTGCGCCACCATTTCCACCTGCTTGAGGACGCTGTACATCGCATCGCTGCGCCCGATGATTTCGCCAAACTCGCTGTCCACATTATTAAGCTGCTCGGTCAGGGCCAGGTTCTCGTCCACCAGCCGCTCTTTCAGGCGATGGATCTCCTGATAGGCGAGGGCGTTATCCAGCGCGATGGAGATACGCTCGGCAATCTGACGCAGCAGCTTCAGGTTGGCGGTGGTAAACACGGCTTCATCACACTGCGCCAGTTTCAGCACGCCAAGCATGGTGTTGCCGGACATCAGCGGTAGCAGGCACAGGGTCTGGATCTTATTGCCCCAGGTGTTAAACAGCATTCGCTCATACGGCGCCACCGGATCCTGTTCGCTCAGGTTAAGCAGGAGGATCTCTTTGCTTTTGAATACCCGTTCAGAAAGGGTGCCCGCTTCATCCACTTCACTTTGCTCATGCGCCGGGTTGGCTTCATCGAGATAGTGCGTGGAATAGATATTCAGCTTGCCCTTGCGATGCCCCCGCAGCGCAATACTGATAGCGTCGATTTTGAAATAGTGGTGGATCTCTTTTGAGACTTCGCTGACCAGCTCATCCATATCGAGACGTGACAGCACGGCGTTAGTGATTGCCACCAGGATGCGGAAGTTATCGCGCTCGCGGCTCAGCAGGTCGTAATCCACGTTATTGGTGACGCGACTTTGGATCTGCTCTGCCACCACGGCCACAATCTGGGTAAAGGTGTGCAGACGCTCGTACTCCGCTTCGCTCCAGGGCCGGTCGGTCGTGCGGATGAACTCGCAGCCGCCAAAGATATGGCCCTCCGCCGCCAGCGGCAGCATGCTGTAGTGGCCAAAAGGCTGATAGAGGTTGCTCCCGGCAAGCCGCGGCCACGCCATCCTGAACTCCTCAAAATTGCAGTGCAGGGCTTCCGGACGGGAGAGAATGCGGCGCACCGGACCATGCGCCAGATACGTTTCATCTTCGTATTCAAACGTTTTGCCATTATCACGCGTTGAGTAGTAGCTCGCGCGTTGCGTTCCGCTATGCCAGAGCACAATTGCGGCGCTGTCTGCCAGGGCTGATTGCCTGACCAGTCGCGTCAAAGCATCGCTTAGCGCGCTGAGATCGGGCTGCTGTAAAAGTGTGCGCGTGATATCAAACAGGCCCTGCTGTCCAAGATCGCTCATCGGTGTATACGGCATTATTGCTTTCCAATTGAAACTGGCAGAAAAGAGACATTCAGTGCTGACCGCTTATGGCGCGGTTCTAGCAAATTCGGGGTAACGGTTCAGCGTGCGGCAGATCCAGTGTGCGCTTCACGCCGTAAAGCCCGGTCAGGCGCACCCCTTTGCGCTCAACCACTTCCCCAATGATGGCGGCATCTTTCCCTAATGGATGCGACCGCAGCCCGGCCAGGACAGATTCCGCCGCTGCGCGTTCAACGCCGATCACCAGCTTGCCTTCGTTCGCAAAGTTGAGGGGATCAAGCCCTAGCATCTCGCACAGCCCGCGTACGGCGGGTTTGACAGGCAGACCACGCTCGGTCAGTTCAATCCCGCACCCGCAGCTTACGGCGAACTCGTGGACGACGGCATTCACGCCGCCACGGGTGGCGTCGCGCAGGGCTTTCACACCAGGAATGGCGCGCAGCGTCTGAATAAGCGGGGTAAGCACTGCACAGTCGCTACGCAGTTCGCCGTCCAGCCCTAACCCTTCACGCAGATTAAGAATCGTCGCGCCATGGCATCCCAGGGTGCCGCTCACCAGCAGAACGTCGCCCACGCTAAGTTGCTGTGCGCCCCAGTGGATTTCGGCGGGGATCGCGCCCATCCCGGCGGTGTTGATAAACAGTTTGTCGGCGGCGCCGCGCTGAACCACTTTGGTATCGCCGGTGACGACAGCGATCCCCGCCTCGCGCGCCGTCTGTGCCATGCTGTTGACCACCGCCGTGAGCGTCTCCATCGGCAGCCCCTCTTCAAGGATAAACCCGCAGGAGAGGTAGCGCGGAATGGCGCCGCTGACGGCAACGTCGTTGGCCGTGCCGCAGATGGCGAGCTTGCCGATATCACCGCCCGGGAAAAACAGCGGGTCAATGACGTAGCTGTCGGTGGAGAACGCCAGCCTGTCGCCCTGGGCAGTGAGTGTCGAGAGCGCGATGCGCGCCTGGTCTTCCTGCTCGGCGAGCCAGGGGTTGTTAAAAGCCTCCATAAACAGCCGGTTAATCAACTGCTGCATCGCCTGCCCACCGCTTCCGTGCGCCATTTCCACCGTGTTCATGCTTCACACTCCTGGTTGCGATATTGATACCACGCGGCGCATGCCCCTTCGGAGGAGACCATCAGCGCGCCAAACGCGGTTTGCGGGTTACAGGTGTTGCCAAATAACGGGCATTGATGAGGTTTACACTTACCGGTGAGCACGTCGCCACAGCGAGAACGGGGATCGTCGCACACCCGCTGCGGCTGCGGGCGGAAATGTGTTTCTGCATCAAACGCGCGATAGGCTGGCGTGAGGCGCACGCCGGATTCGGCAATCAGCCCCAGACCGCGCCACTCGCTGTCGCCTTCAACGCTAAACACGTCGGCAATGGCCTGCTGGGCCCGTTCATTTCCCGCATCGGGCACCACGCGGCGGTACTGGTTTTCGACCGCACTCAGGGCCGCTATTTTCTGCTCAACCAGCATGGTCACACCTTGCAGTAGATCAAGTGGCTCGAAACCAGCGACCACTAACGGACGATTGTACTGTTCAGAGATGAAACCGTAGGCGTCTGTGCCAATCACCATGCTGACGTGTCCCGGCGCCAGAAAGGCGTCGATACCGTTATCCGGCTCCTCCAGCAGGCTGCGCAGCGTGGGAATGAGCGTGATGTGCTGACAGAAAAAGAAAAAATTAGTGACGTTGCGGGCTTTGGCCTGCTGCAGCGTAATGGCCGTCGCGGGCATAGTGGTTTCAAAACCCAGCCCAAAAAAGACGACGTTGCGCTCAGGGTTATCCCTCGCCAGCGTCAGGGCATCCATTGGCGAGTAGACGATCCGCACGTCCGCACCGAGCGCTTTCGCCTGCAGCAGCGAGCCATTTTTCCCCGGCACGCGCATCGCATCGCCAAAGGTACAGAAAATGACGTCAGGCTGGCTGGCAATTTCAATACAGCTGTCGATGCGGCCCATTGGCAACACGCAGACCGGGCAGCCGGGGCCGTGGATAAACTCGATGTTATCTGGCAGTAGCTGGTCGAGGCCAAATTTGAAGATGGCGTGCGTGTGTCCGCCGCACACCTCCATGATCCGCAGCGGCCTTTCTTTCGTGTTGTTCAGCAGCGCCGCCCGTGTTTTCAGGTGCCCGATAAGCTGCAGTACCTGTTCTGGCGCGCGGTATTCATCAACGTAACGCATGTGCTACCGCTCCTCGCCGTACAGCAGGGCGCCCACGTCAGGCTCCACGTCAAACATGTTTTGCAGCGCATCCAGCGTGTCGCGGGCTTCCGCTTCGTTAATCACGCTCATTGCAAAGCCCACATGGACCAGCACCCACTGGCCGAGACGTGACGCGCCGGTTTCATCGGTACAGCCCACCAGCGTCAGATCCACATCGCGCAATATACCGCAGACCTCCACCCTGGCCTGGTTACCGTCGATTGCCTGAATTTGTCCGGGTACGCCTATGCACATCGTTCGCTCTCCAGCCAGTTTAGCCATGCGTCCATGCCGTCGCCGCGCGTGGCGGAGACCAGCACGATCGCAATCTCCGGATTCACTTCGCGGGCATACGCCAGACATTTCTCCACGTCGAAATTCAGGTACGGCAGCAGGTCGACTTTGTTCAGCAACATCAGGGAGGCGGCGGCAAACATATGCGGGTACTTCAGCGGCTTGTCTTCCCCTTCGGTGACGGAGAGCACCGCGACTTTGTGGCGCTCGCCGAGGTCAAAGCTCGCCGGGCACACGAGGTTACCGACGTTTTCAATAAACAGGATGCCGCTCTCTTCAAGCGGCAAACGCGGTGCGGCATCGGCAACCATCTGCGCATCCAGATGGCAGCCTTTGCCCGTGTTGACCTGAATCGCCGGGGTGCCGGTTTCACGAATGCGCGCGGCATCGTTTACGGTCTGTTGATCGCCCTCGATCACCGCGCAAGAGACGCGTTTGTTCAGGCGCTTGAGTGTTTCTGTTAACAGCGTGGTTTTGCCTGAACCCGGGCTGGAGACCAGGTTCAGCACCAGCTGTTTGCGGGCGGCAAAGCGCGCGCGATTGCGGGCCGCGAGCTGGTTATTTTTGTCCAGCACGTTGATCTCGACGTCCAGCATCTGCCGCTGGCTCATGCCCGGCGCATGAGTGCCCGCTTCGCCGTGGCCGTAGTGCAGGTCGCCCGCGTCAGAGCGTTGCGGCGCAAAGGTAATGCCGGTCAGAACTGCCGCAGGACGCGGGGCAGGGGAAAAGGGCGCGGAGCGAAACGCGGAGTGGGGGCGGTGTTCGTCCCCTTCTATATACAGGTTGCCTTCGGCGCAACCGCAGGTACTACACATACATTACTCCTTCTCGATTTCGAGGCGTTGGATCTGTATACCGTCATCCGCCACGATCCGCAGCCCGGTACGCTGGCACTGCGGACAGCGCTGAACCTTTGAGGAGAGCAGCGTGACGTACTGCTGACACTGCTCGCACCAGCACTCCGCCCGCTGCTCGTCGATATGCAGCTCGCAGCCTTCCGCCAGCGTGCCGCGGCATACCAGCTCAAAACAGAAGGTCAGGGCGCTGGTCTCGACGCAGGAAAATGCCCCGATCTTCAGCCAGACGCCGGTGACGCGTTTCGCGTGGTTTTGCACTGCCTGCTGTTCGATAAGTTCAAGCGCTCGCTGGCAGAGGGTGATTTCGTGCATGACGCCTCCTCAATGAATTGCCCCGGTAATGCAATAACAGTGCCAGCCTGGATTTTGTCAGGGCGTGACGATGTCAATGCTGTCGAAATGACACGTCGACACCGCCGCGTTGACAGCAGTTTTGAAATTAAAGACCAATAAAATCAGTTAATTAAAAACTGGCACGGAATCTGCTTAACAGCCGCTATCTCCATTAACCGGATACCTTTTATGACTATTTGGGAAATCAGCGAAAAAGCGGATTACATCGCGCAGCGCCACCAGCAGCTACAGGAGCAGTGGCACCTCTACTGCAACTCTCTGGTTCAGGGGATCACCCTGTCAAAAGCGCGTCTGCATCATGCGATGAGTTGTGCGGCGCAAGGCGATATGCGCTTTGTCCTCTTCGGCCACTTCACGGTCTTTGTCACCCTGGCAGACAGCTTTAACAGCCACACCATTGAGTACTACGTCGAGAACAAAGAGGGTGAAAAACAGTGTATTGCGCAAGCGCAACTGATGGCTGACGGCATGGTCGATGGCTACGTCAGCAACCGCGATCGCCAGCAGGTGCTTGAACACTATCTGGAGAAAATCGCGCCGGTTTACAACGGGCTTTATCACGCGGTTGAACACGACTTACCGGTCGACCTGAAACAGCTGATCGCCGGAAACCCTTCCGCAAACGTTGCCTGAGAACCGAGTGTCGAAAAGTGTCGAGAAGACAGCTTTTCGTCGTCAAAAATGACCATCACCTGAGGATTGCCCGGTGAACCGTTTTGTAATTGCTGACTCGACGGTCTGTATTGGCTGTCGAACCTGTGAGGCGGCGTGTTCGGAAACCCACCGCCTGCACGGGCTGCAGTCCATGCCGCGCCTTCGCGTCATGCGTAATGAAAAAGAGTCTGCTCCGCAGCTCTGCCACCACTGTGAAGATGCCCCCTGCGCGGGTGTTTGTCCGGTGAATGCCATCACCCGCGTTGATGGCGCGGTCCAGCTGAACGAAAGCCTGTGCGTCAGCTGCAAGCTGTGCGGCATTGCCTGCCCGTTCGGCGCCATTGAATTTTCCGGCAGCCGTCCGCTGCACATTCCGGCCAATGCCAACTCCCCGAAAGCGCCGCCCGCGCCACCGGCTCCGGCACGCGTAAGTACGCTACTGGACTGGGTTCCCGGCATCCGCGCCGTGGCGGTGAAGTGTGACCTGTGCAGCTTTGATGAACAGGGACCGGCCTGCGTGCGGACCTGTCCGACCAAGGCGCTCATTCTGGTTAACATCCGCGATATCGCCCGTACCAGCAAACGCAAGCGCGAGCTGACCATTAATACCGACGTCGGCGATCTTTCGCTTCTGCAGGCGCTTAACGAGGGGGCGAAATGAACGCGATAGACATGATTAACAGCGCCGTAGTGTACTTTGCGGCCGCCGCCGTGCTGGCGCTGCTCTTCTCTTTCCATAAAATCCTGAGCGGCTGGATAGCCGGTATCGGCGGGGCGCTCGGCAGCCTGATGACGCTCGCGGCAGGCGGTGTCGTTTTGCTGGGGGGGCAATCCACAGAGGCCGTGATGCCGCTGATTCGTCACAGCGTTGAGATTACGCCGCTGAATGCCATCTGGCTGGTGACGTTCGGTCTGTGCGGGCTGTTTGTCAGCCTGTTCAATATCGACTGGCACCGCCACCAGCACACCAGAGCTAATGGTCTGCTGGTAAACCTGCTCATGGCGACGGCGGTCTGCACCGTTATCGCCAGCAATCTTGGCGCGCTGGTGGTGATGGCCGAAATTATGGCCCTGTGCGGCGTGTTCCTGACGGGCTGTAGCGCCTCCGGCAAGCTATGGTTTGCCCTCGGTCGCCTCGGCACGCTGCTGCTGGCGCTGGCCAGCTGGCTGGTGTGGCAACGCTTTGGCACGCTGGATTTCTCTGCGCTCAACGGCCATCCGCTGGGGAATGACGTCTGGCTGCTGGGCGTTGTGGGCTTTGGCCTGCTCGCCGGGATCATCCCGCTGCACGGCTGGGTGCCGCAGGCGCATGCCAATGCCTCCGCGCCCGCCGCCGCGCTGTTCTCTGTGGTGGTGATGAAAGTGGGTTTGTTCGGGATTTTGGTACTCACGCTGACCAGCGGGCAACCACCGCTGTGGTGGGGTGTCGTGCTGCTGCTGGCCGGGATGATCACCGCGTTCGTGGGTGGCCTGTACGCGCTGATGGAGCACAACATCCAGCGTTTGCTGGCGTACCACACGCTCGAAAATATCGGCATTATCCTGCTCGGTCTTGGCGCGGGCGTCACCGGTCTGGCGCTGAATCAGCCCGCCTTGATTGCCGCCGGGTTTATCGGTGGTCTGTATCACCTCGTCAACCACAGCCTGTTTAAAAGCACCCTGTTCCTCGGCGCGGGCAGCGTCTGGTTCCGCACCGGTCATCGGGATATCGAAAAGCTCGGCGGCATTGGCAAAAAGATGCCGGTGATTTCCCTGGCGATGCTGGTGGGGCTGATGGCGATGGCCGCGCTGCCGCCACTGAACGGTTTTGCCGGCGAGTGGGTGATCTACCAGTCTTTCTTCGCGCTCGGTCAGAGCGATGCGTTTATCGGCCGTTTGCTGGGGCCGCTGTTGGCGGTCGGCCTGGCGATTACCGGGGCGCTGGCGGTGATGTGTATGGCGAAAGTCTACGGCGTTACCTTCCTTGGCGCACCGCGCACGCGTGAGGCTGAAAATGTCTGCTGTGCACCGGTATTGATGGCCACCAGCGTGGTTGCGCTGGCGCTGTGCTGCATTGCGGGTGGGGTTGCCGCGCCGTGGCTGCTGCCGCTGCTCGGAAACGCTATTCCGTTGCCGCTTGAGACGGCACAAACCACCGTTTCCCAACCGATGATAGCCCTGCTGCTGATTGCCTCTCCGCTACTGCCGTTCGTGCTGATGCTGTTCTTTAAACGCGATCGACTCGCCTCCCGTGCGCGCGGCGCAGCCTGGGCCTGCGGCTACGAACACGAGCAGTCAATGGTCATCACCGCCCACGGTTTCGCCATGCCGGTAAAAGAGAACTTCGCCGCCGTGCTGAAGCTGCGCCACTGGCTCAACCCGCAGGGTTGGGTTCCGGGCTGGCAGAGTGCTGCCGCGCCCGCATTGTTCCGCCGTCTGGCGCTGATTGAGCTGTCGGTGCTGGTGGTCATTGTGATTTCACGAGGAGCCTGACATGAGTCTGTTACTGGCAATTCTTCAGGCGCTGGTGCTGTTTGCCGTTGCGCCGCTGCTCTCGGGCATCACGCGCGTGGCGCGCGCCCGGATGCACAACCGCCGCGGGCCTGGCGTGCTCCAGGAGTACCGCGATCTCTTCAAGCTGCTCTCTCGCCAGAGCGTGGCGCCCGATGCCGCAGGCTGGGTCTTTCGCCTGACGCCGTTTGTGATGGTTGGCGTGATGCTCACCATCGCCACCGCGCTGCCCGTCGTCACGGTGGGCTCACCGCTGCCTGCGCTCGGCGATCTGATCACGCTTATCTACCTCTTCGCCATCGCCCGTTTCTTCTTTGCGATTGCGGGTCTGGACACCGGGAGTCCGTTTACCGGCCTCGGTGCCAGCCGCGAGGCGATGCTGGGTGTGCTGGTTGAGCCGATCCTGCTGCTGGGGCTGTGGGTCGCCGCGCAGGTCGCAGGCTCCACCCATATCAGCTTTATCACCCATACCGTTTATCACTGGCCGGTAAGCCGCTCCATTCCGCTGGTGCTGGCACTCTGCGCCTGCGCGTTCGCCACGTTTATTGAGATGGGCAAACTGCCGTTCGATCTCGCGGAAGCCGAGCAGGAATTACAGGAGGGGCCACTCACCGAATACAGCGGCTGCGGCTTTGCGGTACTGAAGTGGGGGATCAGCCTCAAGCAGCTGGTGGTGTTGCAGATGTTTGTCGGCGTCTTCTTCCCGTGGGGGCAGATGACGCACTTTTCCGCGGGCGGCCTGGTGCTGGCCGTCGTGGTTGCTGCGATCAAGCTGCTTATCGGCGTGCTGGTGATTGCGCTGTTCGAGAACAGCATGGCGCGTCTGCGTTTTGTGGCGACCTCGCGCATCACCTGGGCCGGTTTTGGCTTTGCATTTTTAGCGTTCGTCTCCTTGCTGGTGGCGTGATTAAAGAGAGTGTTTATGTCTGAAGAAAAGAAAGGTCAGCAGTATCTCGCCGCGTTGCAACAGGCTTTCCCCGGCGTGGTGCTGGAAGAGTCCTGGCAAACCAAAGACCAGATCACCGTCACCATAAAGGTGAACTACCTGCCGGAGGTGGTGGAGTTTCTTTACTACCAGCAGGGCGGCTGGCTGTCGGTGCTGTTCGGTAACGACGAGCGCCAGCTGTGCGGCAATTACGCCGTGTACTACGTGATGTCGATGGAGCAGGGCGAGAAGTGCTGGCTGACCGTGCGCGTCGAAGTCGATCCGAATAAGCCGGAATATCCGTCCGTTACGCCGCGGGTGCCTGCTGCCGTCTGGGGCGAACGCGAAGTGCGCGACATGTACGGCCTGGTGCCGGTCGGCCTGCCGGACGAGCGCCGTCTGGTGCTGCCGGACGACTGGCCGGATGAACTCTATCCGCTGCGTAAAGACAGCATGGACTACCGCCAGCGCCCGGCGCCGACCACCGACAGCGAAACCTACGAGTTCATTAACGAGCTGGGCAGTAAAAAGAACAACGTGCTGCCGATTGGCCCGCTGCACGTCACCTCCGACGAACCGGGCCATTTTCGCCTGTTCGTCGACGGCGAAAACATTATCGACGCCGACTACCGCCTCTTCTACGTCCATCGCGGCATGGAAAAGCTGGCGGAAACCCGCATGGGCTACAACGAAGTGACGTTCCTTTCTGACCGCGTGTGCGGCATCTGCGGCTTTGCCCACAGCACCGCTTACACCACGTCGGTAGAGAACGGCATGGGGATCGTGGTGCCGGAACGTGCGCAGATGATCCGCGCCATTCTGCTGGAGGTGGAACGTCTGCACTCGCACCTGCTAAACCTCGGCCTGGCCTGCCACTTCGTCGGTTTTGACTCCGGGTTTATGCAGTTCTTCCGCGTGCGTGAGGCGTCGATGAAGATGGCGGAGATCCTCACCGGGGCACGTAAAACCTACGGGCTGAACCTGATCGGCGGGATCCGCCGCGACCTGCTGAAAGATGACATGATCCAGACCCGTCAGCTGGCGCAGCAGATGCGCCGGGACGTTCAGGAGCTGGTGGATATGCTGCTCAGCACGCCAAACATCGAGCAGCGCACCGTAGGGATTGGCCGTCTTGATCCGGAAATTGCCCGCGACTTCAGCAACGTCGGCCCGATGGTGCGCGCCAGCGGCCACGCCCGCGACACCCGCGCCGATCACCCGTTCGTCGGCTACGGCCTGCTGCCTATGACCGTGCACAGCGAGCAGGGCTGCGACGTCATCTCACGTCTGAAAGTCCGCATTAACGAGGTGTTCACTGCCCTGAACATGATCGACTTCGGCCTCGATAACCTGCCGGGCGGTCCGCTGATGGTAGAGGGCTTCACCTACATCCCGAACCGCTTCGCGCTCGGCTTTGCAGAAGCGCCGCGCGGGGACGATATCCACTGGAGCATGACTGGCGACAACCAGAAGCTCTACCGCTGGCGCTGCCGTGCGGCGACCTACGCCAACTGGCCAACGCTGCGCTACATGCTGCGCGGCAATACGGTCTCCGATGCGCCGCTGATCATCGGTAGCCTCGACCCGTGCTACTCCTGCACCGACCGCATGACCGTGGTGGACGTGCGCAAGAAGAAAAGTCAGGTGGTGCCGTACAAAGAGCTTGAGCGCTACAGCATCGAGCGTAAGAACTCGCCGCTGAAATAAGGACTCGTCATGTTTACCTTTATCAAAAAAGTGATCAAAACCGGCACGCAGACCAGCCGTTATCCGCTGGAGCCGATGCCGGTCGATAAAAACTTTCGCGGCAAGCCGGAGCACAACCCGCAGCAGTGCATAGGCTGCGCGGCCTGCATCAATGCCTGCCCGTCGAATGCCCTGACGGTGGAAACGGATCTCAAAACCGGCGAACTGGCCTGGCAGTTTAACCTCGGACGCTGCATTTTCTGCGGCCGCTGCGAGGAAGTTTGCCCGACGGTCGCCATTCGCCTGTCGCAGGAGTACGAGCTGGCAGTGTGGAAGAAAGCCGATTTCCTCCAGCAGTCGCGTTTCGCGCTGTGTCACTGCCGCGTCTGCAAGCGTCCGTTCGCCGTGCAAAAAGAGATCGACTACGCCATCGCGCTGCTGCTGCACAACGGTGACGTCCGGGCGGAACATCACCGTGAAAGTTTTGAAACCTGCCCGGAGTGCAAGCGTCAGAAATGCCTGCTGCCGTCCGACCGGATTGATATCACCCGCCATATGAGAGAGGCCAGCTGATGGAACACTTACTCGGCCCGCGCGACGACAATGGCATGCCGGTGCCAATGACGGTGGAGGAATCCATTGCCAGCATGAAGGCGTCGCTGCTGAAAAAAATCAAACGTTCTGCCTACGTCTACCGCGTGGACTGCGGCGGCTGTAACGGCTGCGAGATCGAGATCTTCGCTACGCTGTCGCCGCTGTTTGACGCTGAACGCTTCGGTATCAAAGTGGTGCCGTCTCCGCGCCATGCGGATATTCTGCTGTTTACCGGGGCGGTCACCCGTGCCATGTGTTCGCCCGCGCTGCGTGCCTGGCAGTCTGCGCCAGACCCGAAAATCTGCATCTCCTACGGTGCCTGCGGCAACAGCGGCGGCATCTTCCACGATCTCTACTGCGTCTGGGGCGGCACCGACAAAATCGTACCGGTGGATGTTTACATTCCGGGCTGCCCGCCGACGCCTGCCGCCACGCTGTACGGCTTTGCGATGGCGCTTGGCCTGCTGGAGCAGAAAATCCACGCCCGTGAACCGGGCGAGCTCGACAACCAGCCCGCGATGCTCCTCCATCCGGATATGGTGCAGCCGCTGCGGGTGAAGGTCGACCGCACGGCGCGCAGGCTGGCGGGCTACCGTTATGGTCGTCAGATTGCCGACGATTATCTGCGTTTGCTGAGTCAGGGCGAGCAGCAGGTAGCCCGCTGGCTGGAGGCGGAAAACGATCCGCGTCTGAATGAGATTGTGGCGAACCTGAACAGCATTGTGGACGAGGCGCGTATCCGATGAGTGAAACGGTGGTGTTCAGTCAACTGAGCCGTAAGTTTATTGATGAGAACGATGCCACGCCGGATGCGGCGCAGCAGGTGGTCTATTACAGCCTGGCGATTGGGCATCACCTCGGGGTGATTGACTGTCTGGAGGCCGCGCTGAGCTGCCCCTGGCCTGAGTACCTGGCGTGGATCGCCACGCTGGAGGAGGGCAGCACGGCGCGGCGTAAAATGGAAGGCGTGCCAAAGTACGGTGAGATCGTCATCGATGCCAACCACATTGCGATACTCGCCAACGCCTTTGATGCGGCGCTGAGCAGGCAATCCGCCGAACAGCAGGCGTGGAGCAAAGCGTTGCTCGGCATGCTGCATGATATTCATCAGGAGAGTGCCATCTACCTGATGGTGAGGAGATTACGTGACTGACGTTTTACTGTGTGTCGGCAACAGCATGATGGGCGACGACGGCGCGGGCCCGCTGCTGGCAGAGATGTGCGCCGCGAACCCGCAGGGCAACTGGGTGGTGATTGACGGCGGTAGCGCGCCAGAAAATGACGTGGTCGCCATCCGCGAGCTGCGCCCGGAGAGGCTGCTGATTGTCGATGCTACCGATATGGGGCTCAACCCCGGTGAGATCCGACTCATTGACCCGGACGACATTGCCGGGATGTTTATGATGACGACCCACAATATGCCGCTGAATTACCTCGTGGATCAGATCAAGGACGACGTGGGCGAGGTGCTGTTCCTGGGGATTCAGCCGGACATTGTTGGGTTTTATTACCCGATGACGCCGCCGGTAAAAGAGGCGGTGGAAGTGGTTTATTCACGGCTTGAAGGGTGGGTTGGAGACGGGGGGGTTTCTCCGCTCTGAGCAGTGCCGGGTGGCGGCTTCGCCTTACCCGGCCTACCAAACCCGTTCCCTCTCCCTGTGGGAGAGGGAACGGGTTTAGGGATGACAATCAAAAAAAGACGCATTAGGGGCCCTTTTTTATGCTACTGCTCTTTCATTCCAGGTATCTTTAAACATTATGTTCCCATCACAATATTTCCATTCGATAGACTCATAACGGATTTCAACTTCCTCCATATGTTTGCTTGCAACGCCCAGAGGAAATAAAACAGGAGAGATTCTTGTTATTTTTACATTTTCAAGGGTTATGTTGAAATATTCTACCTCTATTCCTGCTTCATTAATTTTATACATTTTTATTACAGCTTCTTTAAATGTTCTGCCAGTACATACCCCTCTGAATAAATATGGGGTGATGCGATCAATTTCTTTTTCAAATGTGATAGGAACATGAAGGCGCGTTCCAGTTAGCTTCCCTGTATTATGATCTGTCGGGATCCATACAGAATGATTGAACGATTTAAGCTCAGTTGAACCCAATCGTGTCGGCATTAAACATTCGCCAATTAAAGGTGAATTATTTTCATCGGTAAGCCAAATATGTGCTGGTATAGACATTTCATTTTTTTCCTTTATAGAAAAACACTAATGAAAAAATAGCCGCCACTATCAAAAAGATAAATATAAACGCAACTTTATCATTTTTGACAAGCGCTGAAACAGAAATGGAAATTATCATAATTATAAAAATCAACCCACAGCCCATTATATGATTAATACAATCATCTTTAATACTAACAAAGAAGCGCTTAATGCAACGCCATAGAAATTCGCTTAATAAATCAAACATTATCACATCATTCTTTTTAATGCTCTGGTGATTTCTTCATCAGAGGCTGAGTTAATATTCAAATACCCTGATTTCATGATTATCGGTTCTATCAAGAAATACATCATCTCTAATCCTTCTGCATATAAAGCATTATAAAATAGTGGGCAGAAATTTTTTAGGTTATCTGCACTTTCAGCAGCATGTTGAACAAGGCCATAAAGATTTAATCCTCCTATAACAACTCCGACTCGACTACCAGTTTTTTTCATTAATGCATTTTGAACTGCTAAATTCATGTTGTTCCCGTAGCATATATAGGCTGCTACTGCATAAATTAAACCATTTCTTGAAATGTATTTTATGGAGTAGTTTGTGGTAAATGGTGTTAATTTTTCAAGGATTGTTTTCTTTTCTACTTCACTCTTATTTTTTAGAAGTGTTTCTATATATACTTTGATCATTCGGAATATAACGTCCCGATGTTTTATTAGTTCATACAGAGAAAATAAAAATCTTTTATCCTCAGAGGAAAGTTTATTACATACATCTTGATAATTGTCTGTAAGACAAGAGGTATAATAAAGTAATCGTGTTATACCATCTTCAAGACCATTCAAATAATCGACTACACCCTCTTTAACTCCAGCTAGCGCTTTATCTAATCGCACAGCTAGCTCTTTATCAGTTCCATTTTTTTTAATAATTGTTTCGCTATAATACATAACTAGCTCCTTCTATATAATGATTCGATCATCGAACAATCATCTATAAAATAAAAGTGATCTTGTTCTCAATTTAAGCAAAGAATAAAATAAAAGGTCACCTATCTATTACTCTAACAGATAGGTGATCTTCAACAATAAATGTGGTCAATGTAATACTTGATTATTAGTGGATCATAATTTCTTTCAGTTTATTTTCCCATTTCAAAAGCGCTTCCAGCTTTTCCTCGTTGTAATCATAAAATAATTATGGTCTGGATATCGTGAAATCATCTGTTCTATCAAGTCCATAGATGTTTCACAAAGAATGAAGTGATACCATGTTTTTGTTTTTGATGGTGGCACAGGAATAATACAATATCAGGCTTATCCATCAGCGGTGACTTGTCGCACTTAACGCCAAATGCAAAGAGAGTATGTATAAAGGCTTTCGAACTTCTCAAGTGCGCTACTGACAGACATTGCCGGGTATTCACCTGGTGTCTGAAATTTTGCTATTTCTCTACAAAATGGCGATAGACGAATGTCTTACGTCCAGACGGATAGACGCGTACCCCGACCCGTCCAGTGCTGCGTTAGCCGCTTGCATGATAAGCTATGTAAGCGGCGGCTTTAGGGGAAAGAGAGAGCCGGGGTGAGGGCAACAGGCTACTCGAGATCGCCCCCGTTACTCGCAATCACCTTCTTATACCACCAGAACGATTTCTTGCGCTTCCGGTCCAGCGTGCCGTTCCCCGCATCGTCGCGGTCAACGTACACGAACCCGTAGCGTTTGCTCATTTCGCCGGTAGACGCTGAAACCAGGTCAATACAGCCCCAGGTGGTGTAGCCCATCAGCGGCACGCCGTCCTCAATCGCATCGCCCATCGCGCGGATATGCTCGCGCAGATAGCTGATGCGGTAGTCGTCGTTAATCTCGCCGTTTTCATCAATGACATCTTTCGCACCCAGGCCGTTTTCCACCAGGAACAGCGGCTTTTGGTAGCGGTCGTACATCATGTTCATGGTGATGCGCAGGCCAAGCGGGTCAATGCCCCAGCCCCATTCGCTCACCTGAATGTGCGGGTTACGCAGGGACTTCACGATGTTTGCCGCGCTGGTGTTGCCCGCGTTCATATCCGCCGACGCGCAGCGCGAGGCGTAATAGCTGAACGAGACAAAATCGACGGTGTTTTTCAGCAGCTCGTCGTCGCCGGGGTCTTTGACAATGACCACGCCTTTCTCACGGAACACGCGAGCGGAGTAGGCCGGATAGCGGCCGCGTGCCTGCACGTCGATAAAGAACAGGTTCTCGCGGTCTTTCTCCAGCGCCATCCACACGTCTTCCGGTTTGCAGGAGTACGGATAGAAGTTACCGCCCGCCAGCATGCAGCCCACCTGATTTTCCGGGTTCACCTCGTGAGCGATTTTGGTTGCCAGCGCGCTCGCCACCAGCTCGTGGTGCGCGGCCTGATATTTTACCTGATCTTCGTTTTCACCTTCCTCAAACACCAGCCCGGCACCGGAGAACGGGCTGTGCAGCATGATGTTGATTTCGTTGAAAGTCAGCCAGTATTTTACCAGCCCGTTAAACGCCTCAAAGCAGGTGCGGGCGTAGCGGGCGAAGAAGTCGACCATCTTGCGGTTGCGCCAGGAACCGTATTCCGTCACCAGGTGCATCGGCACGTCGAAGTGGCAGAGCGTCACCAGCGGCTCGATGTTGTACTTTTTGCACTCCTCAAATACCGCGCGGTAAAAGGCTATGCCCTCTTTGTTCGGCAGCGGTTCGTCACCGTTCGGGTAGAGGCGGCTCCAGGCAATCGAGGTGCGGAATACCGTAAAGCCCATCTCCACCATCAGGGCGATGTCTTCTTTATAGCGATGGTAAAAATCAATCGCCTCGTGGCTCGGGTAAAACTCGTCGTCACGCAGCGAAAAACGCTTTTCCTTGCCGAGCTTCACCGCCAGACGATTGGCACCGTGGGGGATCATATCGACCGTCGTCAGTCCTTTGCCGCCTTCACGGTAAGCACCTTCACTCTGGTTAGCGGCAAGCGCGCCGCCCCATAAAAATCCTTGTGGAAAAACAGACATTCTTACCTCGCTTTCAATTTATGCTTTTGCTGCGTTGTTCTGTACCGGCGCGGTCTGCAGAGCGCGCGCTTTTTCGGCCTCGTCTTCGACCGGGATATCCTCAAACCCTAACAGCAGGGTCAGAACAAACGACAGCACGACTGCCAGCGCCATCACGCCGAATACCCAGACGATGGTCATCGGGTTGGCCGGATCGAAGAATTGCACGCTGGTAAACAGCCGCGGCGCCGCCATGGAGTGGCTGGCAAGACCCGCGATGCCGGCCACCGCGCCGCAGATAAAGCCGCTGATCAGGCTCGCAATCAGCGGACGCTTGAGACGTACCGCCACACCGTACAGTGCCGGTTCAGAGATCCCCGCCATGATGGCAGAAGCCGCCGCAGCCAGCGCCGTCTGGCGCAGTTCCGGGTTTTTGGTTTTCCATGCCACCGCTAAAGACGAACCGCCGAGCGACAGGTTGGCGCCGATTTCTGACGGCATGACCATCCCTTCTTTACCCGTTTCGGCAATGGTCTGAATGATGGTTGGCGTAAAGACGCGGTGCATCCCCGTCATGACCAGCAGCGGCCAGAGTGCGCCCATGATGGCGACGGAGAGCCAGCCCAGATAGCCGTGAATGGTGTAAACCAGTGCGGAGATAGCGCTCCCGATCCAGATCCCGAGCGGCCCAATCAGCACGATGGCGAGCGGGGCGGCAATCAGGACGATCAGCATCGGCTTGAGGAAGTTTTTCGTCACCGCCGGGGTAATGCGATCGACCCAGCGTTCGATGTAAGACAGGCACCAGGTCATCACCAGCGCGGGGATAACGGTGTAGGTGTATTTCACCGCCGTCACCGGGATAAAGGCGAACTCAACATGCTCGCCCTGCGCGGCTTTCGCCATCAGCTCGATAAAGCTCGGGTGCACCAGCACGCCCGCAATGGCGATCGCCAGCGACATATTGGTTTTGAATTTCACTGCCGCCGAGGCGGCCACCATCAGCGGCAGGAAGAAGAATGCCCCGTCGCCAATCACCGTCAGAATGGTAAGCGTTGGCGCGCCCTTTGGCAGCACGCCGGTCATCTCAAGGATCATCGCCAGCAGCTTGACCATCGAACCGCCGATGATCGCGGGGATCAGCGGCGACATGGTGCCGATCAGCGCGTCGAGGATCCCGGCGCCAATGCGGCGTAACGTCAGCTTCTGCGAGCCTTCCGGCACCGCGGGCTGCAGGTCAACGGGCAGCAGGCTTACCACTTCGCGGTAGGCCTGAGAAACCGTGTTGCCAATGATCACCTGGCACTGGTTGTCGTTACGCACTACGCCAAGCACGCCGCTGATGCTTTTCAGGCGCGCGGCGTCGGTGAGGGTTTCGTCTTTCAGAACGAAACGCAGTCGCGTCATGCAGTGGGTGACGGCGACGATGTTCTCTTTGCCGCCCAGCGCGCTGATAACGTCGTTCGCCAGCGCAGCGTAATTTTTGGCCATCGGATGTGATCCTGTTATCGTTGTGTGAAATATAGGAAACCGGTTCCACATAATCATCATGAGTTTCTTTGAGTGAAACAAGATCGCTTTTTGGTCATTTTTTCAATTCGTGATGATGATCACTGGTCGGTAGCGAAAGCGTGATTTCGCCGCTGCGACAATTTTTCTGCAGTGCAGTACACTGCGCTTCATCAGATTCAGATGGAATAACAACATGACCACGATGCTTGAAGTGGCGAAGCGGGCAGGCGTTTCGAAAGCGACGGTATCCCGCGTGCTGTCGGGAAATGGCTATGTCAGCCAGGAGACCAAAGACCGGGTTTTTCAGGCCATTGAAGAGAGCGGTTATCGCCCGAATTTACTGGCGCGAAACCTGGCGACCAAACGTACCCAGACCCTGGGGCTGGTGGTGACGAACACCCTTTATCACGGCGTCTACTTTAGCGAACTGCTGTTTCATGCCGCACGAATGACGGAAGAGAAAGGGCGGCAGTTGATCCTCGCGGACGGCAAGCACAGCGCCGATGAAGAGCGCGAGGCGATCCAGTATCTGCTCGATATGCGCTGCGACGCGGTGATCATCTACCCGCGCTTTTTGAACGTGGATGAACTGGATGCGATCGTCGAGAAGTGTGAGCAGCCGATTATGGTGCTCAACCGCCGCCTGCGGAAAAACAGCAGCCACAGCGTCTGGTCCGATCATAAAGCTTCCTGTCAGGACGCGGTGTCGCAGCTGATTGCAAAAGGGCACCGGGAGATTGCGTTTATCACCGGTTCGCTGGATTCCCCGACCGGCGTTGAGCGACTGTCCGGTTACAAAGATGCGCTGACGCAGCACGGTATTGCCCTGCGCGACGAGCTTATCGCCGAAGGGAAGTGGAACCCGGCCAGCGGCGCGGCGGCGGTATCCGAACTGCTCGCACGCGGCGAACGCTTTACGGCGCTGGTGGCGAGCAATGACGACATGGCGATTGGCGCCATTAAACAGCTGCACGAGAGCGGCGTTGCCACGCCGGACGCGGTGTCAGTCATCGGCTTCGACGACGTGGCGATAGCGCCGTACATTGTGCCTTCGCTCTCCAGCGTGCGTATTCCGGTCACGGAGATGATCCAGGAAACCATCAGTCGTCTGATTTTCATGCTCGACGGCGGTGAATTCAAATATCAGCAAACGTTCTCCGGCGAGCTTATCCTGCGCGACTCCGTGACTGACGGCCCCCACTGCTGATGTCGACAGCTGTCATCGTCATAAGTGACGATGACAGCGCGACTGTGATTTTTAAAGTCGTTTAAAATCAATTGTTTAATAATTGGCACGGTTTATGAATAGCTCCGCGCATAACTGTAATGCTGGAGAAGCAGATGAACCGTTTTATTATGGCCGATGCCAGTAAGTGCATTGGTTGCCGTACCTGTGAAGTGGCGTGCGTGGTTTCCCATCAGGCGGAGCAGGATTGCGCATCACTTACCCCCGACACGTTTTTGCCACGCATCCACGTCATTAAAGGCGTGAATATTTCCACCGCCGCTATTTGTCGCCAGTGCGAAGACGCACCGTGCGCGAACGTCTGCCCGAACGGGGCGATTAAACGCGAGAAGGGCTTTGTGCATGTGATGCAGGAGCGCTGCATTGGCTGTAAAACCTGCGTGGTCGCCTGCCCGTATGGCGCGATGGAAGTGGTTGTCCGTCCGGTAGTACGCAACAGCGGTATGGGCCTGAGCGTGCGGGCGGAGAAAGCCGAGGCCAACAAATGCGACCTTTGCTACCACCGCGAAGCTGGCCCGGCCTGTATGGAAGCCTGCCCGACACACGCGCTGGTCTGCGTGGATCGCGACAAGCTCGAGCAGATGAGCGCAGAAAAACGCCGTCGCGCAGCGTTTGACACCTCGTCATCGCTGCTGTTTTAAGTCGCAATGCGCGTTAACGGCGTACAGCTTCGGGTGCGTGGCAAAGTGCAGGGCGTGGGGTTTCGTCCCTTTGTCTGGCAGCTGGCGCACCAGATGATGCTGACGGGCGACGTCTGTAACGACGGAGAGGGTGTCCTGGTGCGTCTCGCGGGTAATGGGGGGGACTTTACCGCGAGGCTGCGCCAGGACTGCCCACCGCTGGCGCGGATTGACGACGTAGACACGCAGCCCTTTAGCTGGTCCGCTCTGCCGACGGATTTTACCATCCGCCAGAGCGAGAGCGAGAGCGGAGCGATGGACACGCAAATCGTGCCGGATGCCGCCACCTGTCCGGCGTGCCTGGCGGAGATGCGCGATCCCCGCGAGCGCCGTTATCGTTACCCGTTTATCAACTGTACCCATTGCGGCCCGCGCTTCACCATCATCCGCGCCATGCCCTACGATCGCCTGGCCACGTCAATGGCCGACTTCCCGCTGTGCGCACCGTGTGAAGCCGAGTATCGCAACCCGGCCGATCGGCGTTTTCACGCTCAGCCGGTGGCCTGCCCGGACTGCGGGCCAGCGCTGATGTGGCGAGCCGGGGACAGCGTTGCCACGCGCGAACCGGCATTACGCGCCGCAGTGGAGAAGCTAAAAAGCGGCGGTATTGTCGCCATCAAGGGGCTGGGAGGCTTTCACCTTGCCTGCGACGCGCTTAACCCGCAGGCGGTGGCGACGCTACGGGCACGCAAACAGCGCCCGACGAAGCCGCTGGCGGTGATGATCCCCGATGCGGATGACCTGCCGGAGGCGATGCAGACCCTGCTACGCTCTCCTGCTGCGCCCATTGTGTTGACGCCCAAAGCCTCGCTTCCCGCGCTGCCTGAGGCCATTGCGCCGGGGCTAGATTGTGTCGGCGTGATGCTGCCTGCGAATCCGATTCAGCATTTACTGATGATGGACAGCCAGCGTCCGCTGGTGATGACCTCCGGCAACCTCAGCGGTCGCCCGCCTGCGATGACGAATCAGGAAGCGCTGGATGCGCTCCGCGACATGGCTGACGGCTTCCTGCTGCACAACCGCGATATTCTGCAACGGATGGATGATTCGGTGGTGGATCGGGATGGCGCGATGCTGCGTCGCGCGCGCGGTTTTGTGCCGGATGCCATCACGTTACCCGCCGGGTTTGACGATATCCCTGCCATATTGTCTACCGGGGCAGAGATGAAAAATACCTTCTGCCTGGTGCGCGGAAGTCAGGCTGTGTTGAGCCCGCATTATGGCGATCTCAGTGACGAGGGGGTCGACGCACAGTGGCGTTCGGCGCTGGCAATGATGCAACAGGTTTATACCTTTAAGCCCGCGCGTGTCGTGTGCGATGCCCATCCGGCGTATCACGCCCGTCAGTGGGCGCTGGAGCAGGCGCTGCCCGTTGAAAGCGTGCTGCATCATCATGCCCATGCGGCGGCGTGTCTGGCTGAAAATGGCTGGCCGCTCGGCGGTGGGGACGTTATCGCCCTGACGCTGGACGGGATCGGCATGGGCGAGAACGGCGCGCTGTGGGGCGGAGAGTGCCTGCGGGTGAACTATGTCGACTGCGAACATTTGGGTGGCCTGCCTGCCGTTGCGCTGCCGGGGGGCGATCTGGCAGCGAAACAGCCGTGGCGCAATTTGCTCGCCCACTGCCTGGCCTTTGTGCCTGACTGGCAGCAGTTCCCGGAAACGCGGGCAGTGCAGGGCCAGAACTGGCCGCTACTGGCGACGGCGATCCAGCGTGGCATCAACGCGCCGCGGGCCTCGTCCTGTGGACGCCTGTTTGATGCGGTTGCCTGTGCGCTGGGCATCGATACGCAGCGCTACGAAGGCGAAGCGGCCTGCAGGCTGGAGGCGCTGGCGGCACGGTGCAACGGTGTGAAACACCCGGTTACGCTGTCGGTGGACGACCTTGCACTTTTCTGGCAACAGTGGCTTGCCTGGCAGGCGGAGCCCTGCGAGCGCGCGTGGGCGTTTCACGATGCGCTGGCCAGAGGGCTGTCGGAGCATGCCGCATCCCATGCCCGACGCTTATCGCTTTCAACAATCTGCCTCAGTGGCGGTGTGTTACATAACCGCCTGCTGCGCGCGCGCCTGCGGCATTATCTTTCTGACTTTACGCTTCTTTTTCCTTCGCGCCTGCCTGCAGGTGACGGAGCGATCTCCTTCGGGCAGGCGGTGGTCGCCGCTGCCCGGTCATGTTCACAAAGGATTTAAAATGTTACGACTGTTACGCAATGAACCTCGCGCCGCGCTTCTGCTGCTGGCACTGGTAATGGCAAACCTGCTGGCCTGGGGCTGGGCATGGCACACCTTCAGCGGCAGTACGGCGCTGATGGCGGCAAGCCTGCTGGCCTGGTGTTACGGGCTGCGTCATGCGGTGGATGCCGACCACATTGCTGCCATTGATACCGTGACGCGTAAGATGATGCAGCAGGGCAAACGCCCGTCCGGCGTGGGGGCGTGGTTCTCGCTGGGGCACTCCACCATCGTGGTGCTGGCTTCCATCGCTATCGCCGCCACCGCCACGGCGTTTCAGAAAAATATGGCATGGTTCCACGAGACCGGGAGCCTGATTGGCACCGCCGTTTCCGCCACCTTCCTGCTGGCGATGGCGCTGGTGAATATGGTGATTTTGCGCGGCGTATGGTGCAGTTTCCAGGCGCTGAAAAAGGGGCATGCGGCCCGCAGCGACGTGGAGCTTCCCGCCCAGGGTGGGGTGATGAGCTGGCTGTTTGGCAAAACCTTCCGCCTCGTCAATAAAAGCTGGCAGATGTACCTGGTGGGCTTCCTGTTTGGTCTCGGGTTTGATACCGCCACTGAAATTGGCGTGCTGGGGATTTCTGCCGCCAGCGCCTCCAGAGGGATGTCGGTGTGGTCAATCATGATCTTCCCGGCGCTCTTCGCCAGCGGTATGGCGCTGGTGGATACCCTCGACAATTTGCTGATGGTCGGTGCCTACGGCTGGGCGTTTAACAAACCGCAGCGCAAGCTCTACTACAACATGACCATTACCGGTACCTCCGTGGTGGTGGCGCTGTTCATTGGTGGGCTGGAAGCGCTGGGTCTGCTGATGGATAAATTTGCCCTTAGCGGCGGCGTCTGGGATGCGGTGGGCGCGGTGAACGATAACCTCGGCAACGCCGGATTTGTGGTGGTCGGGCTGTTTGTCGCCTGCTGGCTGATCTCCATGGCCAACTACCGCTGGCGTGGCTACGATGCGCTGGTGGTGCGCTCCTGAATTTTTGCCTCAACTCTCTTTTTGTTGTTTTGTAGGCCGGGTAAGCGCAGCGCCACCCGGCAATACGACGGTTAAGCAGGTAGCGATTTCAGCAGCGCGAACGCCTCCTTCATTCTCTCTTCGCTCACCACAAAGGCGCGCAGTTGGTCATCTGCGTCGATGCCGCGCGCCACCATCCCCTGTGATTCAATGGCGATTTGCCAGTACAGATCCTGTCGCTGCGTTTCTCCCGCAAGGTGCAGCGGCAGGTCCGGCGTTTTCACCTTCACCAGCATCGGCGGAAGCTTTAGCGGCGCGCTGACGCCGATCAGGTTTTTCGCCAGGATCATGGCGCTCAACTGGATCGGTTGCAGGAACGGCAGCACCCGGCCGTTAATTTCCGCGCAGTCGCCCAGGGCATAAATGTCCGGCTGTGAGGTTTGCAGGTAGCTGTCGACCTTTACGCCGCGGTCTGTTTCGGCGCCTGCGCGATGTGCCAGCGCGGTTTCCGGGCGCAGACCCGTCGCGGCAACCACCGCATCCACCTCAACGCTGCGGTTGCGGTCGAGTGCCCCACGAATGCCGCCTGCGGTTTTGCTCAGACTCTGTAACTGCGATTTGAGCAGCAGATGGACGCCCATGTCGGTCAGTCGATGCTGTAAGCGGCTGCTTACTTCTGCGGGCATCAGCGCCGACAGAATGCTCGCCGCGTGGTCAACCAGGGTAACGGTTTTACCCGCGCGGCAGAAATCCATCGCCAGCTCGGTACCAATCAGCCCACCGCCGACGATCATCACGCGTTGCGCATCGCGAAGCCCCGTTTCGCTTGCCTGATACTCCTGTTGGCTGTTTAGGGTGATCATCAGCTCTCGCCCTTCAAAGGGCGGCACAAAGGCAGAGGCCCCTGTGGCCAGCACCAGCTTGTCGTACTGCCAGATTTTGTCTTTCGCCTTCACGACGTGCGCGGCGGCGTCGATATCGGTAACCCAGGTGTAGGGAAACAGGCGCAGGTTAAACTGTTCCGCGAACTCCCCCGCCGTCTGGCGGGTGAGGTCTTCGGCGCGCTGATTCTGGCTGATGACATGGCTTAAATCAGGCTTGTTGTACTCATCCATGCTGTCGGCGGCGATCACCGTCACCGGCACGTTAGCGTCCTGTTTGCGGATATTTTTCACCAGCTGGCGGGCGGCGAAGCCCGAACCGATGATGACGATTCCGTGATTCATTTTGCCTCCATACCCAGTTCGTCAAAAACGCCTTTACCGAGGGAACATTCCGGGCAGAGGAAGGTATCCGGCACGTCGCACCACGGCGTGCCCGGGGCAACGTCCTGAAGGGGTTCGCCCCGTTCCGGGTCATATATCCACTGGCAAACGCTGCACTGCATGCGTGGGCCGAGGTGTGCAGCAGCGGCAGCTGCACAGGCACAGGCTTCCTGCTGTTCGGTAGGTTTTGCAGACGCCTCAGGAAGCGGTGCGAGCGCCCACTGACGGGCAATGTCGCGGCCATGCTGACGGCAAATTTCCAGCGCGTCGATATCCGGGCGCCATTTCGCTTTCAGACTCAGGGACATCTCAAAACCTGCATCCTGCAGACGGGTAGAGAGGCGATCTACCGCGCCGCCGCTCCAGCCGTGAGAGCCAAACGCGCTGGCGCGTTTGTTGCGAAAACGCAGGCCGGTCATCTCTTCCACCAGGCCAGCAATTTTCGGCATCATCACGTTGTTCATCGTGGAGGTGCCCACCAGCACGCCTTTTGAGCGGAAGACATTGGTGAGGATCTCGTTTTTATCGCTGCGCGCCACGTTGAAGATTTTCACCGCCACGTTCGGATCCACTTCGTTGATGCCCTGGGCAATGGCGTCCGCCATCATGCGGGTGTTATTGGACATGGTGTCGTAGAAAATCGTGATGCGGTCTTCCTGATAATCCGCCGCCCATTTCAGGTACAGCTCAACGATCTGGGTGGGGTTTTCACGCCACACCACGCCGTGGGAGGTGGCAATCATGTCCACCGGCAGGTTAAAGCCGAGGATCTCGGTGATTTTTGGCGTCACCAGACGGCTGAACGGGGTCAGAATGTTGGCGTAGTAGCGCTGGCACTGCTCAAACAGTTCGGTCTGATCCACTTCATCATTGAACAGGCGTTCGTCACAGTAGTGCTGGCCAAAGGCGTCGTTGCTGAACAATACCGCGTCGCCGGTCATGTAGGTCATCATGCTGTCCGGCCAGTGCAGCATCGGGGTTTCAACGAAGATCAGCTGTTTGCCGTTGCCGATATCCAGCGAGTCGCCGGTTTTCACGGTGTGGAAATTCCACTCCGGATGGTGGTGATGACCGTTGATCGAGTCGATGGCGTTGGTGGTGCAGTAGATCGGTGTATTCGGAATGTAAGACATCAGCTCGGTCAACGCACCGGCGTGATCCTCTTCCGCGTGGTTGATGATGATGTAGTCGATTGCGTCGAGATCGATTTCGCTGCGCAGGTTCTGCACGAACTCGCGGCTGAATTTATGATCTACGGTATCGATCAGTACGTTTTTGCCTTCACGGATAAGATAGCTGTTGTAGCTGCTGCCGCGCAGCGTTTTGTATTCCGTCCCGTGGAAATCACGCACCTCCCAGTCACGTTGACCCACCCAATGAATGTTATTTTTAACCAGAATAGACATAGCAACCTCAACGTAATACAGCGTGTTTGAATAAGATGATTTGCCTATATCACATAGCGTGCCAACTTTTATTTTATTGATTTTGATGGGTTATTTTTTCTATACCTCGTGATGAGTAGTCATTATGACTATCCTGATAACGGTCAATATGACACTATTTATTGTCAAAATGACAGCGAGGCAGCCATGAGTTTTTCCGTAGATGTGCTGGCGAAGATCGCCATTGAACTGCAAACCGGTATCGGTCATCAGGACCGTTTTCAGCGGCTTATCTCCACGCTGCGTCACGTGCTGGCGTGCGATGCCTCGGCGCTGTTGCGCTACGAGGGGAGACAGTTTATTCCGCTGGCTATCGACGGGCTCGCGAAAGATGTTCTCGGGCGGCGGTTTACTCTTGAAGGGCATCCGCGGCTGGAAACCATTGCCCGTGCGGGTGACGTGGTACGTTTCCCGGCGGACAGCGACTTGCCGGATCCCTACGACGGTCTGATCCCGGGGCAGGAGAGCCTGAAGGTGCACGCCTGTATCGGTCTGCCGCTGTTTGCCGGACAACACCTGATTGGCGCATTAACCCTCGACGGCATGTCGCCGGACCAGTTCGACACCTTCAGTGATGAAGAGTTAAGGCTGATTGCCGCGCTGGCCTCCGGGGCGCTCAATAACGCGTTGCTGATAGAACAGCTGGAAAGTCAGAATATTCTTCCCGGCAGCCCGTCGGCGTTTGAGCCGGTGGCGCACACGGAGATGATCGGTCTGTCGCCGGGCATAGCGCAGCTTAAAAAAGAGATTGAGATTGTCGCCGCGTCCGACCTGAACGTGCTGATCTTCGGTGAAACCGGCACCGGTAAAGAGCTGGTGGCGAAGTCAATTCATGAAGCCTCACCACGCGCGGCCAACCCGCTCGTATACCTTAACTGTGCCGCATTGCCGGAGAGCGTGGCGGAAAGCGAGCTGTTTGGTCACGTCAAAGGGGCATTTACCGGGGCCATCAGCAACCGCAGCGGTAAGTTTGAGATGGCCGATAACGGGACGCTGTTTCTCGATGAGATTGGAGAGCTTTCGCTTTCGCTCCAGGCCAAACTGTTGCGCGTATTGCAGTACGGTGACATCCAGCGCGTGGGGGATGACCGCAGCTTACGGGTGGACGTGCGCGTGCTGGCGGCGACCAACCGCGACCTGCGAGAAGCGGTGCTGGCCGGGCATTTCCGCGCGGATCTTTTCCACCGTCTGAGCGTGTTCCCGCTTACCGTGCCGCCGCTGCGCGAGCGCGGAGAAGATGTGGTTCTGCTGGCGGGATATTTCTGCGAGCAATGCCGTCTCAGAATGGGGCTTTCCCGCGTGGTACTCAGTCCGGGGGCGAGGGCGCATCTGTTGAGCTACGGCTGGCCGGGCAACGTGCGCGAGCTGGAGCATGCGATTCACCGTGCGGTAGTGCTGGCGCGGGCGACGCGTGCGGGTGATGAGGTTGTGATCCACGCGCGTCATTTTGCGTTGCACGATGACGCCGTGCAGGCGGTGGCTCAGCGTGTGCCGGAGAATGCAAATGAAAACCTGCGCGAGGCGACGGAAGCGTTCCAGCGTCAGATGATTACCCGCGCGCTGGAGCAGAACAACCGCAGCTGGGCGGCGTGCGCGCGGGCGCTGGAGATGGACGTCGCCAACCTGCACCGGCTGGCGAAGCGTCTTGGGCTGAAGGGTTAAATAATCCCCGCCTGGTAGAAATCCTGCAGGTTGATGGCACCGCAGAGCTTGCCGGCGTCATCCACCACCGGTGCGGCGGTGATTTTGCGCTTCATCAGCACCTCTTTGGCCTCAATGGCGCGGCTGTCGGCATTCAGCGTCAGCCCGCCTTTGGTCATCGCGTCAGACACTTTCGTTTCCAGTTTGCCACCCCCCACCAGCCAGCGCCGCAGGTCGCCGTCAGTGAATACGCCCTGGACGCTACCGTTGTCGTCACACACCGCGACCAGCCCCAGCCCGGTGCGGCTCAGTTCCAGCATCGCGTCCATCACGCTGGTATCGAGCTTGACCTGGGGAATGGCATCGTCAGTGCGCATCAGATGATGAACCTTATTGAGCAGCCGCGCGCCGAGCGCGCCCGCCGGATGCGAACGGGCAAAATCTTCTTCGTTAAATCCGCGCGCCTGCATCACCGCCATCGCCAGCGCGTCACCCATCATGAGGGTGTTGACGGTGCTGGAGGTCGGGGCAAGGTGCATCGGGCAGGCTTCACGCTCAACGGAAATATCCAGCGTCGCTTTAGCGGCCAGCGCCAGCGGCGAGCGGGATTTGCCGGTCATCGCCAGCAGAGCGACCGATTTCTCCTGCAGGCGCGGAATAATGAGATCCAGCTCTTTGGCCGAACCGGAGTAGGAGATAAACAGCATCACATCGCGGCTTTCAATCATCCCCAGATCGCCATGCAGCGCCTCGGCGGGATGCACGAAGAAGGCCGGGGTGCCGGTGCTCGCCAGCGTCGCGGCAATTTTTTTGCCGATATGGCCGGATTTACCGATGCCCGCCACGATCACTTTGCCTTCGCAGTGGATAATCGTGTTGGCGGCGCGGACAAAATCCTCGCCCAGACGTTCTGGCAGGCGGCTGGCTTCCTGCAGCTCCAGCATCAGCGTCTGGCGGCCCGTTTCTAACAGAAAATCACTCATCTCTCTCTCCGGTTACGATCACGTCGATACCTTTCTCTTCCAGCGCCTTTTTGAACGCCGGATCAATCCCCGCGTCGGTAATCAGCTTATCAACGCTTTCAAGGCTACAGACAATGTTGGGACTTTTGCGGCCAAACTTCGACGAGTCTGCCATCAAAATCACTTCCCGTGCGGCGTTGCACATCGCTTTACTGACGCTGAATACCTCATTGAAGGTCGTGACGCCTGCGTTCAGATCGATGCCGTCGGTGCCCATAAACAGCTTATCGAAGCTGAAGTGGTCGAAAGCGTTCTCGGCCAGCTGACCGTGAAACGACGCCGATTTTTTGCGAAAGGTGCCGCCGGGCATCAGGATAGTCTGCTCGCTGTCAAATTCCGACAGGGCGTTGACGATATGCAGGCTGTTGGTCATCACCGTGATGTTGTTAAAGCGGCTGAGCAGGGGGATCATTTGCAGGACGGTGCTGCCTGCGTCGAGGATGATGGAATCACCATCGTGAATAAATTTAACGGCGGCCTCGGCAATAAGCGCTTTCTGGTGGGTATTGATCAGCGTTTTGTGATCGATAGGCGGGTCAGCTTCGTCCTTATTCAGCATCACCCCGCCGTAAGTTCGGATGACGGCGCCAGAGTTTTCGAGCAATACCAGGTCCTTGCGTATTGTCGTGCCGGTGGTGTCAAAGTAGTGGGCCAGATCCTCCACCGAGCATTTCCCCTGCTTTTGCAGATACTCGAGAATGGCCGCCTGCCGCTGACGTGGTTTCATAGGCGCTTCGTTCCTTAGGTTGCGAAATGATAATTTCGCAAGTCTATAGCTTTCACAACGAAATTATCCATGTTTCAGATTAAGCGCTAATGATAGTGCATTCTGACAGCCTGAATCATGGGGAAAGATCACATCAGGCCGTAATTCCTGCAGTGAAATGCCGTTGATTGCCTGGATTTTAGTCGGACGAGCAAACACCGTCATGCCACGCATGATCAGGGAATCGCATACGCGATCGTGTTCATCCAACACAACGGCGACCACCACGCGCGGTTTAAAGCGTCCGCCGGAACGCCCGACGCCCACGCGACCTTTCTGACACAGGGCATCAAACGCGCGGTTGAACTGATGGATCTGCCAGCCGCCAAACGCCATCTGGCAGATCCAGGCGAGGGCGGCGACGGTGATGAGTGCGGTGACCATATTGACTCCTTTAATTGCCGGGTGGCGGCTGCGCCTTACCCGGCCTACGGTTTGAAGGATTTTGTAGGCCCGGTAAGCGTTAGCGCCACCGGGCAAAACCGCTCGATCAGAACATCACCTGCCCGCCGGTGACGTTAATCGACTGCCCGGTGCAGTACGACGCTTTCGGGCTGGCGTAAAACAGCAGCATGTTCAGCACGTCCTGATAATCGCACCCGCGCTTCAGCGGCACTTTGTCGATGTAGTACTGCTCCACGTCCTCAGCCTTGATGCCGAGCTTGGTGGCGTACTGCGGCAGCAGGGACTGGAACATTGGCGATTTCAGCAGGTTGCCCAGCATCAGCGAGTGAACGGTAATGCCGTATTCAGCCAGATCCAGCGCCAGAGACTGCGTCAGCCCCACGCCGCCAAACTTCGCCGCGCTGTAGCCGGAGTTGTGCTTGCTGCCCACTTTCCCGGATTTCGAGTTGATCTGAATAATGCGCCCCTGAATACCGTCGCGGATCATCAGGCGGGAAAACTCGCGGGCGCAGAGGAAATAACCCACCAGATTGACCTGCAGCGAGCGGTCAAAATCCCCCAGTTCGAAATCGCTGATAAACGCCGCTTTCGCAATTCCCGCGCTGTAGACCAGCAGGTCGGTACGTCCAAAAATCTCGTCCACGCCGCGGGCGAGCGCCATTACGCTTTGCTCGCTGGTGGCGTCGGCACCAAACCCGTACGCCATCCCTTCACCAAATTCGGTGTTAATGGTGTCCGCCACGCGGGCGGCTTTTTCACTCTGAATATCCACGACCGCCACGCGGTAGCCTTCTGCGGCAAGCCCACGGCAAAGGAACTCACCTAAGGTTTGTCCTCCACCAATGACAACGGCAACCTGACTCATGTGTTTCTCCTTAATTACGCAACAAATTTTAACGTGCAGCCTGGGGTGACAGCCTGCGGAACCGGGCCCGCTACGTGAACCGTACCGGGATACTCCGCCTGCGGCTGTCCGTCAAAACGCAGGGTGATATGGCCCAGTTCGCGCAGGTTTTGCTCGGCGACATCGCCGACGGCGGTTACCGCATAGCGCGTCTCGCCCAGCTCCAGCTGGCTTCCTGCTTTCAGCTCGCCGTTAAGCTCGCCGTGGCAGTGAATAAAGCAAAACTCTTCGATATCCGCCGGGGCACCTTCGCGGAAAGTAATCAGCATCTGGTCGCTGAGCGCATCCGCTGCGCTCTGGCCGATGCGGGTAATGGTGGTCTGATAAATCACGGTCATCGCAGGAACCTCTTATTGATAGATAAAGCCGGAGACAAACCAGGCAATCAGCACCGTCGGCGCGCCCGTCAGGAAGCGGCTGACCAGTACGGACGGCACGCCTACGCGCACGGTGTCCTGGCGCGCTTCGGCCAGTGACAGTCCGACGGGGATGAAGTCGCACGCGGCCTGGGCGTTAATGGCAAACAGGGCGGGCAGGGCGAGGTGTGGCGGAATATTGCCGAGGCCAATCTGCACGCCAATCAGTACGCCGATGACCTGAGCGATCACCGCGCCCGGGCCGAGGAACGGCGACAGCAGCGGGAAGGAGCAGATCAGTGCCAGCGTCACCAGCCCTAGCGGGTGGCTGGCGAGCGGGGCGAGGCCGTGGGCAATCCAGTCGCCCAGGCCGGACGCCATGATGATGCCGATCAGCGCCGAGACGAACGCCATAAACGGCAGAATGGTTTTCAGTACCGTGTCGATGGTGTCGCGCCCGGACTGGAACAGCACCGCCACGGCGGAGCCCATCCCCATCCCGACCTTCGCCAGCAGGCCGTCGCTCTGCTCGGTGATTTTCTTGCTGGTATCGTAATCTCGCGGGGCCACTTTTTGCGGCGCGGGACTGCCATTCACCAGAGTGATGTTGTCCTCTTTCACGCCCGACACATAGATGTCTTCAAGGATGTACTGTGCCAGCGGGCCGGATTTGCCGGTGGAGTGGATATTCACCGTCGGAATACGCCGCTTCGGATAGATGCCGCAGCGCAGCGTGCCGCCGCAGTCGATCACCGCCACGCCGATTTCCGCTTCCGGCGGCTCACCCTCTTTAAAGCCATCGACGGCTTCCCAGCCGGTCAGCTCACGCAGCTTATCGACGATCGCCGGGCGCGTGCCTGCGGTGATGTAAACGATCTTTTTGCCTTCGGTGGCGTCGAACTCCAGCGGGCCGCCCCAGCCACCCGTGCCTTTCTCAATGCGGATCCGGTTCATGCTGTGGCTCCTGAAAGATGGACTTTTTGTTCAAGCTGGATACCCATTTTTTTCTCGAAAATGGCGGTGGTGAGGTCTGTGACCCAGCCGCGGAAGAAGTTGGTCACCAGGCCAACCAGCAGGTAACTGACCGCCAGCGGGCCGAGCGGCAGACCAAGGGTGGTAAGGCCGCTGGCGATACCGAGGTAAACAAACAGCTCTCCGGGGTTGATGTGCGGGAACAGGCCGTTCATCGAATGGCAGCTGTAAGAGGCGGCGGCGTAATAACTCGGCTTGTACTTTTCTGGCATAAAGCGGCCGAGGCTTAAGGTCATCGGGTTGCAGAACACGAAGGTGCCGATGAACGGCAAAATCAGGTAGCGGGACAGCGGGTTCCCGGCGCAGCGCTGAGCGAAGCGTTCAATGCGATGCTGGCCGATAAAGTTAATCAGCGCGTTCATGATCACCAGCAGGCTGATCAGCAGGGGCAGGATCCCGGTCACCATGCCGGTGAACACTTCTCCGCCTTTCTGAAACAGCCCGATGAACCACTCGGCGCCGTGGGTGATGGTTTCTATCATTGTTCTCTCCTGTGGGGCTTTTTTGTTTTGTATTACTGGGGCTAATAATAATCACTTTGAAAGGTTTTAAAGTGTTAGTTAGATCTCACAATGAAAGAAAAATGGATTATTTTGAAAGTTAATTGATGTGATGAATGATTTCCGGTGGAAAAAAGCACGGATTTGCGTTGGGGAGGTGCGTACCGCTTCCTTGAGGTGTTACGGATGCTTTACCATACTGGGTTCTTATCGAACCCGTTAAATGGATGTCTCATGTTCAAGCGTCGTTATGCAGCGCTGTTGCCAGCGCTTATTCTGCTGTCTGCCTGCAGTAGCAAACCTAAGACCGAAGCTGTTCAGCAAACGGCTGGCGCCCCTTCCGGAGGGTTCCTGCTGGAGCCGCAGCACAATATGATGCAGATGGGTGGCGACTTCGCGAATAACCCGGCGGCCGAGCAGTTCATTGATAAAATGGTGAGCAAACACGGCTTTGACCGCCAGCAGCTGCACGAAATTTTGTCCCAGGCAAAGCGTCTGGACTACGTGCTGCGCCTGATGGACAGACAGGCACCGACGGCACAGGTCCCTACCGGGCCAAACGGCGCATGGTTGCGCTATCGCAAACAGTTTATTACCCCGGACAACGTGCAAAACGGCGTGGTGTTCTGGAATCAGTATGAAGATGCCCTTAATCGTGCGTGGCAGGTATACGGCGTGCCGCCGGAGATCATCGTCGGGATTATCGGCGTGGAAACCCGCTGGGGCCGCGTAATGGGCAAAACCCGCATCCTCGATGCGCTGGCGACGCTCTCCTTTAACTACCCGCGCCGCGCGGAGTATTTCTCTTCCGAGCTGGAAACCTTCCTGCTGATGGCGCGCAACGAGCAGGACGACCCGCTCGATCTGAAAGGTTCGTTTGCCGGTGCGATGGGCTACGGCCAGTTTATGCCATCCTCCTATAAACAATATGCCGTCGACTTCAATGGCGATGGTCATATCAACCTGTGGGATCCGGTGGATGCCATCGGCAGCGTGGCAAACTACTTCAAAGCGCACGGCTGGACGCCAGGTGGACAGGTAGCCGTGCAGGCGAACGGCGAGGCATTTGGTCTGGAAAACGGCTTTAAAACCAAATACAGCGTCGCGCAGCTGACGGCGGCAGGCTTAACGCCAACGCAGCCGCTGGGCAATGTTGACCAGGTAAGCCTGCTGCGTCTGGACGTGGGAACCGGTTATCAGTACTGGTACGGCATGCCGAACTTCTACACCATCACCCGCTATAACCACAGCACTCATTATGCCATGGCCGTGTGGCAGCTGGGGCTGGCGGTCTCGCAGGCCCGCGTGCCGGCGGCGTCACCGTTTAGTCAGTAAGTTGTTCTGACGGGTAGGCCTGATGCCCTCACCCTGACCCTCTCCCACGGGAGAGGGACGTTTTACAGAAACATTTCGCCACACTCCCTTTTCAAACCCGCCATTTACATCTCAATCACCTTTCATTATTGTTATGTTATAACATTTAACGTGGTGTCGAGATGTCAACGTCCCTTTTCTCTCTGTCTGCTCCGGTTCGGCTTTTACTGGCGCTGGTGCTTATTGTTTTTATCGGGCTGGCCGTGCGCTGGGCGGTGGCGCTGCCATGATCCTGATGAACGAACTGGTCTCGGGCTATGACCGCCAGCCTGTAACGCGGCCCCTCTCAGGCACGATTGAGCGCGGCAGTATGACGGCTATCGTCGGCGCCAATGGCTGCGGAAAATCCACGCTGCTGAAGACGCTTGCCGGGTTTATTCCTCCCGTGGGCGGCAGCTTTCGCTGGCAGGGTAAGCGCCCGGTGATTGGCTGGCTGGCACAGCGCCACGCACTCGAGGCGCAATTTCCGCTCACCGTTCAGGACGTGGTGAGTATGGGCTGCTGGCCGGGCATATCGCTCTTATCCGGGTTTCGTCGGGAAACGCGGTTACGCATTGCCAGCGCGCTGGAGCGGGTAGGGCTGGCGTCGATGGCGCTTTCCACCATTGATGAACTCTCCGGTGGCCAGTTTCAGCGCATGTTATTTGCCCGCGTTTTAGTGCAGCAGGCACCGCTTGTGATGCTCGATGAGCCTTTCACCGGCGTCGACGAAGCGACCTGCAACGTGCTGATGGATCTGATGCTGGAGATGTATATGCAGGGCCAGACTCTGCTTGCGGTATTGCATGACAGCGAGCGTGTGGCACGCCACTTCCCGCAGACATTAATGCTGGATGCTGACATTCCTCACTGGAAAACCGAGCGGGTGAGGGTGGCATGATTTGGCATCTCTTTTTCCTGCCGTTTATTGAGTACGGCTTTATGCGTCGTGCGCTGGTGGTCTGCCTGGCCCTTTCTGTCAGTACCACCGCACTCGGCGTATTCCTCCAGTTGCGCCGGATGAGCCTGATGGGTGATGCCCTTTCTCACGCCATTTTACCCGGTGTCGCCGTAGGGTATTTGCTCAGCGGCATGTCGCTTCTGGCGATGAGTATCGGTGGTTTTATTGCCGGCATTACCGTGGCGCTGGTGGCCGGCCTGGTCAGCCGACGCACGCCGCTTAAAGAGGATGCCAGCTTTGCCGGATTTTACCTTGGCTCACTGGCACTGGGCGTCACGCTGGTGTCGCTGCGCGGGTCGAATGTCGATCTGCTGCATCTGCTGTTTGGTTCCATTCTTGCGGTGGACAACGATGCGGCGCTGTTTGTCACGGGCGTTTGCATGTTCACCCTGATAACGCTGGCGATTTTCTATCGTGGGCTGGTGACCGAAGCCTTTGATACCGCCTGGTTGCAGGTCAATGCCCGCGGGTTGCCCGGCCTGCTCCACGGACTGTTTCTGGCGCTGCTGGTGCTTAACCTGGTGGCCGGTTTTCAGGTGCTCGGCACGCTGATGGCCGTCGGGCTGATGATGCTCCCGGCGGTGGCGGCACGCTGCTGGGTACGCACATTGCCAGGTTTGCTTTTGATGGCCGGCATCAGCGGAATTTTCTGCGCGTGGCTGGGCTTAAGTTTGTCCTGGGCAATCAGTCTGCCCGCCGGACCGTCCATTGTGCTGACCGCCAGCGCGTTGTTCTTTATTTCTGTTTTATTTGGCACGCGAAGCAGGCTGGCTGGCAGTCTGCGCGCGCTTTTTTAAGGCAAGGGGAAACGATGAAACTTACAGGATTAGTGATGGCGCTTGCGCTGGGTATGCTGTCGAACGGCGTGATGGCGAAAACGCTGAATGTGGTGACCAGCTTTTCGATACTGGGAGATATTACGCAGGAAGTGGGCGGCGACCATGTGAACGTGACGACGCTGGTCGGGCCGGACGGCGATCCGCATACCTTCGAACCGTCACCTAAAGACAGCGCGGCGCTGAGCAAGGCTGACGTGGTGGTGGTCAACGGCCTGGGGCTGGAAGGGTGGCTCGACCGTCTGGTGAAAGCCTCCGGTTTCAAAGGGCAGCTGGTTGTGGCCTCAACCGGGGTAAAAACGCACACGCTCGAGGAAGATGGAAAGACCGTGACCGACCCGCATGCCTGGAATAGCGCGGCGAACGGTGCGCTGTATGCACAAAATATTCTGAACGGGCTGGTGAAAGCAGATCCAGAGGATAAAGCGGCACTGGAGGCTTCAGGCCAGCCGTATATCGCGCAACTGACGCAACTGGACGGCTGGGCCAAAACCCGCTTTAGCCAGATCCCACAGGAAAAACGTAACGTGCTGACCAGCCATGACGCATTCGGCTATTTTAGCCGCGCGTATGGCGTCACCTTCATGGCACCGCAAGGGCTCTCTTCAGAGAGCGAGGCCAGCGCAGCGCAGGTCGCTGAGATTATCAATCAGATCAAAGCCGATGGCGTGAAAACCTGGTTTATGGAAAACCAGCTCGATCCGCGTCTGGTGAAGCAAATTGCGACGGCGACAGGCGCGCAGCCGGGAGGCGAACTTTACCCGGAAGCCCTGTCGGCAAAAGGTGGGGTTGCTGATACCTACGTTAAGGCATTTCGCCACAACGTGAACACCCTCGCTGACAGTATGAAATAACCTCCCCATAGCCGGTGCGCCCGCATCGGCTTTTTTCTGAAGCCCCCTCGTAAAACCCGAAGCGCATCCCCATATTTGACGAGAAAGTGCTATCTTGTGCTGCACGTTTTTCTGAAGCCTGGAGCGAGAATGACTGACCATGAATTGATGCAGCTTAGCGAGATAGTCGGACTGGCGCTTAAGCAACGCGGGGCGACCCTTACCACCGCGGAATCCTGCACTGGCGGCTGGGTGGCGAAAGCGATTACCGATATTGCCGGCAGTTCCGCCTGGTTTGAACGCGGGTTTGTGACCTACAGTAACGAAGCTAAAGCACAGATGATTGGCGTGCGTGAATCCACGCTGGAACAGCACGGCGCGGTCAGCGAGCCGGTGGTGATCGAGATGGCCATTGGCGCGCTAAAAGAGGCGCGGGCAGATTACGCGATTTCAATCAGCGGCATCGCGGGCCCGGACGGCGGCAGTGACGTGAAGCCCGTAGGCACCGTCTGGTTTGGTTTTGCGACCTCAAAAGGTGAAGGGATCACTCGCCGGGAGCGCTTTAGCGGCGACCGTGAAAGCGTGCGTCGTCAGGCAACGGAATATGCGTTAAAAACGCTCTGGCAACAATTTCTACAAAACACTTGATACTGTATGACTATACAGTATAATTGCACCAACAGAACAGAAATCCACGGTGAAGCACAGTCGCTTCTCCCGGCATGACAGGAGTAATAATGGCTATCGACGAAAACAAACAGAAAGCGTTGGCGGCAGCACTGGGCCAGATCGAAAAGCAATTCGGTAAAGGCTCCATCATGCGCCTGGGTGAAGACCGTACCATGGATGTTGAAACGATCTCCACCGGTTCGCTTTCTCTGGACATCGCGCTGGGCGCGGGCGGTCTGCCAATGGGCCGTATCGTAGAGATCTACGGGCCAGAGTCCTCCGGTAAAACCACCCTGACGCTGCAGGTGATTGCTGCGGCACAGCGCGAAGGTAAAACCTGTGCGTTTATCGATGCCGAGCACGCGCTGGATCCTGTTTATGCGCGTAAACTGGGCGTGGACATCGACAACCTGCTGTGTTCTCAGCCGGACACCGGTGAGCAGGCGCTGGAAATTTGTGACGCGCTGGCGCGCTCTGGTGCTGTTGACGTTATCGTGGTCGACTCCGTTGCTGCACTGACGCCAAAAGCGGAAATCGAAGGTGAAATCGGCGACTCTCACATGGGCCTCGCGGCACGTATGATGAGCCAGGCGATGCGTAAGCTGGCAGGTAACCTGAAGCAGTCCAACACGCTGCTGATCTTCATCAACCAGATCCGTATGAAAATTGGTGTGATGTTCGGTAACCCGGAAACCACAACCGGTGGTAACGCACTGAAATTCTACGCCTCTGTTCGTCTGGATATCCGCCGTATCGGCGCGGTGAAAGAGGGTGAAAACGTCGTTGGTAGCGAAACGCGCGTGAAGGTTGTGAAGAACAAAATCGCCGCACCGTTCAAACAGGCTGAATTCCAGATCCTCTACGGCGAAGGGATTAACTTCTACGGTGAGCTGGTTGACCTGGGCGTGAAAGAGAAGCTGATTGAAAAAGCGGGCGCCTGGTATAGCTATAACGGTGACAAAATTGGTCAGGGTAAAGCGAATGCGATTTCCTGGCTGAAAGAGAACCCGGCTGCGGCGAAAGAGATTGAGAAGAAGGTGCGTGAGCTTCTGCTGAGCAACCAGGACTCTAAACCTGATTTCGTGGTGGATGCTGCGGATGCTGAAGAAACCAACGAAGACTTTTAAGTCTCTCGTGTAAAGATGAAGGGCTGCTGATGCGGCCCTTTTTGCATTTCTGAATCTGCAGGTTTTATATGAGTGAACCGACCACACGCCGACCCGCCTACTCGCGCTTGCTGGACCGTGCCGTACGTATACTTGCCGTGCGTGACCACAGCGAACAGGAGCTAAGACGAAAACTGTCAGCGCCTGTCATGAGCAAAAACGGGCCGGAAGAGATTGATGCCACTGCCGAAGATTATGACCGCGTGGTTGCCTGGTGCTATGAACATCATTACCTCGATGACGAACGCTTTGCCGCTCGCTTTCTCGCCAGCCGCGGACGTAAAGGCTACGGTCCTGCACGCATCCGTCAGGAACTGAATCAGAAAGGGGTAGCCCGGGAATCGATTGAAAAAGCGATGCGTGAATGCGACACAGACTGGTGTGAACTGGCGAAAGAGCAGGCGATTCGAAAGTACGGCGAACCGCTGCCGCGTGATTTTTCAGATAAAGTCAAAATCCAGCGCTTTTTGCTCTACCGCGGCTTTCTGATGGAAGATATTCAGGATATCTGGCGCAATTTTGTGGATTGAACGCATGCGGGATTTTACTTCCCACCAAAGAAAACTTATCTTATTCCCACTTTTTCCAGTAGCTGGTCTGTCCAACGGTTTATCGATACAGGCTGGCTGCGACATTTCGTTAGCTTGATTTCAGGATAATTATGAGCAAGAGCACCGCTGAGATCCGTCAGGCGTTTCTCGATTTTTTCCATAGTAAGGGACACCAGGTTGTTGCCAGCAGCTCCCTGGTACCGAACAACGACCCGACTTTACTGTTTACCAACGCCGGGATGAACCAGTTCAAGGATGTGTTCCTTGGTCTCGACAAGCGTAATTATTCCCGCGCCACAACCTCACAGCGTTGCGTGCGTGCGGGCGGTAAACACAACGACCTGGAAAACGTCGGTTACACCGCGCGTCACCACACGTTCTTCGAAATGCTGGGTAACTTCAGCTTCGGCGACTATTTCAAACACGATGCCATTCAATATGCGTGGGAACTGCTGACCGGTGAAAACTGGTTCAACCTGCCGAAAGAGCGTCTGTGGGTTACCGTCTATGAAACCGATGACGAAGCCTACGAAATCTGGGAAAAAGAGGTCGGTATCCCGCGCGAGCGCATTATTCGCATCGGTGATAACAAAGGCGCGCCATACGCGTCTGACAACTTCTGGCAGATGGGTGATACCGGTCCTTGCGGTCCGTGCACCGAGATCTTCTACGATCACGGCGACCACATCTGGGGTGGACCTCCTGGCAGCCCGGAAGAAGACGGCGATCGCTATATTGAGATCTGGAACATCGTCTTCATGCAGTTCAACCGTCAGGCAGACGGTACCATGGAGCCGCTGCCGAAACCGTCCGTTGATACCGGTATGGGCCTGGAGCGTATTGCCGCCGTTCTGCAACACGTTAACTCCAACTACGAAATTGACCTGTTCAGCACCCTGATCAAAGCCGTTGCGGAAGTGACCGGTGCGACCGATCTGAACAACAAATCGCTGCGCGTGATTGCAGACCACATTCGTTCCTGTGCGTTCCTGATTGCCGACGGCGTAATCCCGTCGAATGAAAACCGTGGCTATGTGCTGCGTCGTATCATTCGTCGTGCGATCCGTCATGGCAACATGCTGGGCGCGAAGGACACCTTCTTCTACAAACTCGTTGGGCCACTGATTGGCGTGATGGGTGCAGCCGGTGACGAGCTGAAACGCCAGCAGGCGCAGGTCGAGCAGGTTCTGAAAACCGAAGAAGAGCAGTTTGCCCGTACGCTGGAGCGCGGTCTGGCGCTGCTGGATGAAGAACTGGCAAAACTGAAGGGCGACACGCTGGATGGCGAAACCGCTTTCCGCCTGTACGACACCTACGGCTTCCCGGTTGACCTGACGGCGGACGTTTGCCGTGAGCGTAACATCAAAGTTGACGAAGCGGGCTTCGAAGCCGCGATGGAAGAACAGCGTCGTCGTGCGCGTGAATCCAGCGGTTTCGGCGCAGACTACAACGCGATGATCCGCGTTGATAGCGCGTCTGAATTCAAAGGCTACGACGCACTGGAGCTGACCGGTAAAGTGACCGCCCTGTTTGTTGACGGTAAAGCCGTAGACAGCATCAGTGCAGGTCAGGATGCGGTTGTCATTCTGGACAAAACGCCGTTCTACGCTGAGTCCGGCGGCCAGGTTGGCGATAAGGGCGAACTGAAAGGCAATGGTTTCAGCTTCAGCGTAAGCGACACCCAGAAATTTGGTCAGGCGATTGGTCACCAGGGCAAACTGGTTTCCGGTTCGCTGAAAGTGGGCGAGGGCGTGCAGGCGAATGTTGATGAAGCACGCCGTGCGCGTATTCGTCTGAACCACTCTGCAACCCACCTGATGCACGCTGCCCTGCGCGACGTGCTGGGCACCCATGTTGCACAGAAAGGTTCTCTGGTTAATGACAAAGTGCTGCGTTTCGACTTCTCGCACTTTGAAGCGATGAAACCGTCGGAAATCCGTGCGGTGGAGGATCTGGTGAACGCTCAGATCCGTCGTAACCTGCCGATCGAGACCCATATCATGGACCTCGAGGACGCGAAGAAAAAAGGTGCGATGGCGCTGTTTGGTGAGAAGTATGACGAACGTGTTCGCGTACTGAGCATGGGCGACTTCTCGACCGAACTGTGCGGTGGTACTCACGCATCGCGCACCGGTGACATCGGCCTGTTCCGAATCGTTTCCGAGTCGGGTACGGCGGCTGGCGTGCGTCGTATTGAAGCGGTAACCGGTGAAGGCGCAATTGCCAGCCTGCATGCGCAGAGCGATCAGCTGCACGACATCGCGCAGCTGCTGAAAGGCGATAGCCAGAATCTGGGCGAGAAAGTGCGTGTTGCGCTGGAGCGAACCCGTCAGCTGGAAAAAGAGCTCCAGCAGCTGAAAGAACAGGCTGCGGCGCAGGAGAGTGCAAACCTCTCCAGCAAAGCGGTAGACATTAAGGGCGTCAAACTGCTGGTCAGCGATCTGGCGGGAGTTGAGCCTAAGATGCTGCGTACTATGGTCGACGATCTCAAGAACCAGCTTGGTTCTACCGTTATCGTGCTGGCGACAGTGGCAGAAGGTAAGGTTTCTCTGATTGCGGGCGTCTCTAAGGATGTGACCGACCGCGTAAAAGCAGGGGAACTGATTGGTATGGTCGCCCAGCAGGTGGGTGGCAAGGGAGGCGGTCGTCCGGACATGGCGCAAGCCGGTGGTACGGATGCGGCGGCACTTCCGCAAGCTTTGGCCAGCGTAGAAAGCTGGGTGAGCGCGAAACTGTAATAACTACAAAGCACAATCAGACGCCATAGCGGCAACGTTATGGCGTCTTGTTCACTGTGCTATCGATAACGATAAAGTCAGGTTGAGTTTGTGTATATCGGCTAAACTTACGTTTAACAGAATGTGATGCCGTGACTGCTTACACTTTACGTGTTTGTCATCGCTTACTTTTTGGCGTTATATGATGGATAATGCCGGGATACAAGAGACCCGACTCTTTTAATCTTTCAAGGAGCAAAGAATGCTGATTCTGACTCGTCGAGTTGGTGAGACCCTCATGATTGGGGATGAGGTCACCGTGACAGTTTTAGGGGTAAAGGGTAACCAGGTACGTATTGGTGTTAACGCTCCTAAAGAAGTATCTGTCCACCGTGAAGAGATCTACCAGCGTATCCAGGCTGAAAAATCCCAGCAGTCCAGTTACTGATATTGTCGCGTCTCGCTGTCGGGCGAGACGCAACCCTCCTGTCATTTTTCCTGCTCAACGTTACCGTTTCATTTCAACCGCTCTCTTTTTAACCACTCTACTATTCTTAACGCGCCCCAACCCCAGCCTTTCTACAAACGTTTTTTGAGAAGTTCGATGCAAAATCCGCTTATAAAACACCCTCTTTGCGGGTTTTACATGCGAATTGCGTGTGATTTGTGCAAACGATAAAAGCTTTTGGAAAATTGTTTGACTTATAAGTCCCAGAAAGTAATATATGCGCCACGCAGCGACGAGAAGCTCTTAACGAGTTACTCGAAGCACTCGAAAGAGGCGTTGTGTGGTGAGGTGGCCGAGAGGCTGAAGGCGCTCCCCTGCTAAGGGAGTATGCGGTCAAAAGCTGCATCCGGGGTTCGAATCCCCGCCTCACCGCCATTTTGCATCCGTAGCTCAGCTGGATAGAGTACTCGGCTACGAACCGAGCGGTCGGAGGTTCGAATCCTCCCGGATGCACCATCTATTACTTCATATTGCTTTCGAAGTGATATGAATATCGAGCAGTACAGTAGTAAATCCCGATGCATCCGTAGCTCAGCTGGATAGAGTACTCGGCTACGAACCGAGCGGTCGGAGGTTCGAATCCTCCCGGATGCACCATTTACTATTTCTGAAAGCAGTTCCCTGATGCATCCGTAGCTCAGCTGGATAGAGTACTCGGCTACGAACCGAGCGGTCGGAGGTTCGAATCCTCCCGGATGCACCATTTACTGTTTCTTAAAGCATTTCCCTGATGCATCCGTAGCTCAGCTGGATAGAGTACTCGGCTACGAACCGAGCGGTCGGAGGTTCGAATCCTCCCGGATGCACCATATTCTCCGAGATAACAGCCATACTGTTGTTTCAAGGTCTGCGAGTTAAACGCAAGCACCAGGGAGGATAACGTTGCTTCAGCAACGGCCCGTAGGGCGAGGCGTAGCCGAGTAATCCTCCCGGATGCACCATCTCTTCTTATCGTCCCCTTCGATGTTTAGTTCTTAATCACTCTCATTGTTATCACTTCGCAATCAGCGACAAAAACCACCATTTACGATAAAGTAATGCTTTGTTAATCGTTTAGCGAGAGCACGATGTACGCACAGTATGACGGTTTGATCTTCGATATGGATGGCACCCTGCTGGATACCGAACCCACGCATCGTCAAGCCTGGACCGAGGTCCTGGGCCGCTACGGTATGCGTTTCGACCTGCAGGCGATGATAGCCCTCAACGGATCCCCAATCTGGCGTATTGCGCAGGCCGTGATTGAACTGAATCAGGCCGATCTCGACCCCTACCTGCTCGCGCGCGAAAAAACCGATGCGGTTAAAGCCATACTGTTAGACACCGTACAACCTTTACCCCTTATCGACGTGGTTAAAGCGTGGCACGGACGTCGCCCTATGTCTGTCGGCACGGGCAGCGAGAGCGCGATTGCAGAAGCCTTGCTCAACCATCTTGGCCTGCGCCACTATTTTTCAGCTGTCGTCGCTGCCGATCATGTTAAGCGTCACAAGCCAGCACCGGACACCTTCCTGCTCTGCGCAGAATTAATGGGCGTACCGGCGGCAAAATGCGTCGTGTTTGAGGATGCCGATTTTGGTATCCAGGCCGCACGTGATGCCGGAATGGATGCGGTGGATGTGCGCTTACTGTGAGTGACGCATTGTCACTTGCCTCATTATTCGCCAGCAGTTTTTTAAGCGCCACGCTGTTACCGGGAAATTCGGAAGTGGTGCTGGTGGCGATGTTGTTGTCCGGCGTCAGTCAGCCCTGGCTACTTGTATTAATAGCAACAATGGGTAATAGCCTTGGAGGGCTGACTAACGTTATTCTTGGGCGTTTCTTTCCGCTGCGCAAAACGTCGCGCTGGCAGGAAAAGGCAGTTGGCTGGCTAAAACGCTATGGCGCTGCCACGCTGTTATTAAGCTGGATGCCTGTAATAGGCGATTTACTGTGTCTGCTGGCGGGATGGATGCGCATCTCTTGGGGACCGGTGCTCTTTTTTTTGTGCCTTGGCAAGGCGTTGCGCTATGTTCTCGTGGCGTGGGCAACACTACAGGGTATGACGTGGTGGCACTAATTGGTGGAATGAATACGCGACCTTCAATCGTCAACCATTACAATTATGCTGAGTAACATTACTTTGACAGGCGGGAGGTCAATTTGATCCCGGACGTATCTCAGGCGCTGGCCTGGCTGGAAAACCACCCTCAGGCTCTGAAGGGTATTCAGCGTGGTCTTGAGCGTGAAACGCTGCGCGTTAACGCGGACGGTAGCTTAGCGACGACGGGTCACCCGAAGGCGTTAGGCTCGGCGCTGACACATAAATGGATCACAACCGATTTCGCTGAAGCGCTGCTGGAGTTCATCACGCCGGTGGACGGCGATATTGATCACATGCTGACAATCCTGCGCGATATTCATCGCTATACGGCGCGCAATCTTGGTGACGAGCGTATGTGGCCGCTCAGCATGCCGTGCTATATCGAACAGGGCCAGGAGATTGAGCTGGCGCAGTACGGCACGTCAAATATCGGTCGGCTGAAAACGCTCTATCGCGAAGGTCTGAAAAATCGCTACGGCGCATTGATGCAGACCATCTCTGGCGTGCACTACAATTTCTCGCTGCCGATGGCGTTCTGGCAGGCGAAAGGGGGAGAAACGGACAAAGAAGCGATCTCAGCCGGGTATTTCCGTCTGATCCGCAACTATTACCGTTTCGGCTGGGTGATCCCGTATCTCTTTGGCGCGTCACCTGCCATTTGCTCTTCGTTCCTGCAGGGGAAACCCACCACGCTGCCGTTCGAAAAGACCGAGTGCGGCATGTACTATCTCCCGTACGCGACGTCTCTTCGCATGAGCGATCTGGGCTATACCAATAAATCGCAAAGCAATCTCGGTATTACGTTTAACGAATTGCACGAATATGTGGCAGGATTGAAGCGGGCGATCAAAACCCCGTCGGAAGAGTACGCGAAAATCGGCCTCGAAAAAGACGGCAAACGCCTGCAAATCAACAGCAACGTGTTGCAGATTGAAAACGAACTGTATGCGCCGATTCGTCCTAAGCGCGTGACGCGCAGCGGTGAAACCCCGTCGGATGCGCTACAGCGCGGCGGCATTGAATACATTGAAGTACGTTCGCTGGATATCAACCCGTTCTCACCGATTGGCGTTGATGAGCAGCAGGTTCGCTTCCTGGATCTGTTTATGGTCTGGTGTGCGCTGGCGGATGCGCCGGAAATGAGTGCAGACGAACTGCTTTGCACCCGTACAAACTGGAATCGCGTGATTCTGGAAGGGCGTAAGCCTGGTCTGACGCTGGGTATTGGCTGCGAAACGGCACAGTTCCCGCTGACCAAAGTGGGTAAAGATCTGTTCCGTGACCTGAAGCGTGTTGCCCGGACTCTGGACAGCATTGACGGCGGCGACGCCTACCAACAGATCTGCGACCAGTTGGTAGAGTGCTTCGATAACCCGGAACTAACATTCTCAGCACGCATTCTGCGTTCTATGATTGATCAGGGCATTGGTGGTACCGGGCGTGCACTCTCCGCGGAGTACCGTGAGATGCTGATGCAGGAGCCATTACAGATCCTGCGCGAAGCGGATTTTGAAGCAGAACGCGATGCGTCCGTGGTGCGTCAGAAAGAAGTTGAAGCGGCGGATACGGAGTCGTTTGAAGCGTTTCTGGCGAAACAGGCTTGAACCAAAAGAAAAAGGCCACATCGCTGTGGCCAAAATATACATCTCTGAATTCAGGGATGATGATAACAAATGCGCGTCTTTCATATACTCAGACGCGCATTGTGTAGAAGAGTTCAGTTTATTTTAAAAAAAATCACTATCGGAGGTGACGTATGCCGTTATTAGATAGCTTTACTGTCGACCATACCCGTATGGAAGCACCTGCAGTCCGCGTGGCAAAGACCATGCACACCCCGCACGGCGACACAATCACCGTCTTCGATCTGCGCTTCTGCGTGCCGAACAAAGAAGTGATGCCAGAGAAAGGCATTCACACGCTGGAGCACCTGTTCGCCGGATTTATGCGCGACCACCTGAACGGTAACGGCGTTGAGATTATCGATATCTCTCCGATGGGCTGCCGTACCGGTTTCTACATGAGCCTGATCGGTCAGCCGGAAGAGAAACGCGTTGCAGACGCGTGGAAAGCAGCCATGGAAGACGTGCTGAAGGTGAAAGAGCAGAACCAGATCCCAGAGCTGAACGTTTACCAGTGCGGGACTTACCATATGCACTCTCTGGAAGAAGCGCAGGACATCGCTCGTCACATCATCGAGCGTGATGTTCGCGTGAACAGCAACGAAGAGCTGGCCCTGCCGAAAGAAAAACTGCAGGAACTGCACATCTAGTGCACCTTTTCCCTCTCCCTCCGGGAGAGGGTAGGGTGAGGGTTGTTTAGCCCATGACCACAACCTCAACGTTCTCCTTTACCCATCGTCCCCTTGTTCCGTTTGCCCATGATTACGTTCATGGCGACAGTGAGCCATGGCACCAGCACGACTGCGCGCAGCTGCTGCACAGCCTGACGGGCGTCGTGCGGGTCGAAACGGCATCTGGCTGTTGGGTGGTACCCCCCGGACGCGGCGTCTGGCTTCCTGCGGGGACACAACACGCCCTGCGCATCACCGGTAGCGTAGCGGCGCGAACGCTGTTTATCGATCCACTGGCGCGAGCCGATCTCCCGGCCACGTGCCAGATCGTGCAGATCTCGCCCCTGTTGCGCGAGCTGATCCTCTCCGCCCTCTCACTGCCTGAATCGTACTCACCGGGAAGCCGTGACGAGCGCGTGTATGAACTCATTCTGGATGAACTTCGCATCATGCCGGTGCTGCCGTTTCATCTGCCGGAGCCGGAAAGTGAACCGTTACGCCAGCTGTGCCGACAGATCCGTCAGTCGCCAGGAGAGAGCTGGAACAGTCAACAGAGCGCGAGCGCGCTTGGCATGAGCGAGCGCACGCTGAACCGTCATTTTCAGCAGCAGACGGGATTAAGCTACAGCGAGTGGGTGAGAAGGGCGCGGCTGCTGGAAGCCTTAGTGCGGCTGGCGCAGGGCCAGCCGGTATTAGGTGTGGCGCTGGATCTGGGTTACGGCAGCCACAGCGCCTTTACGGCCATGTTCCGCCGGGTGATGGGTATCTCACCCAGCGATTATTTTAAGAACGACTGACCGCATTAAAGAGCGCCTGAAGCGATGCGCGTGCAACGTCGCTATCAATGCCTACGCCCCAGCGGCTGGTACCGTCCTGGAACAGACAGCGAATGTATGCCACCGAGCGGCTGTCGCTGCGTTCACCCAGCGTGTGTTCGTGATAATCCTTAATTACAAACGGCGCGTTGATCCAGCGGCTCAGGCCATGAGCGGCAGCGGACAGCAAGCCATTCCCGTGTCCCTCAAGCTGACGCGTCCCCCCCTGCGTTGTGACGCTTGCCGTTAAACGCAGCTGGCCATCCTGCTGACTGTCGCTGCGGTACGATTGCAGCGCAAACTGCGGTGTTTCCACCAGACCGTAGCGGGTGCGGAACAGCTGCCACAGTGCATTTTGCGTCATCTCTTTTCCGTGGCGGTCGGTTTCCTGCTGCACGTGCTGGCTGAAATCCTGCTGCAGGGCGCGGGGCAGTTTCAGCCCATGATTTTGCTCGATAAGCCACGCGCTACCGCTTTTCCCTGACTGGCTGTTCACGCGGATCACCGCTTCATAGGTGCAGCCGATATCCTGAGGGTCAACAGGCAGGTAGGGCATCTCCCAGCGCTCGCCAGGCTTGCGGGCATCAAAGCCTTTTTTGATCGCGTCCTGGTGCGAACCGGAGAAGGCGGTGTAGGCCAGCCGTCCTGCCCACGGATGGCGCGGGTGTACCGGCAGCTGGTTGCAGGTTTCCACCACTTCCACCACCCGGTTCATATCGCTAAAGTCCAGGTCGGGGCTAACGCCCTGGCTGTAGAGGTTCATCGCCAGCGTCACCAGGCAGACGTTGCCCGTCCGCTCGCCGTTACCAAACAGACAGCCCTCGACGCGGTCAGCCCCGGCCATGACGGCCAGCTCCGCGCTGGCGACGCCGGTGCCGCGGTCGTTATGCGGATGCACGCTGATGCAGACGTCGGCGCGGCGGCTGAAGTGACGGCAGAAATATTCAATCTGATCGGCATAGACGTTTGGCGTACTGACTTCAACGGTGGCCGGTAAGTTGATGATCATCGGACGCGCATCGCACGGCTGCCAGATCTCTGCCACGGCCTCACAAATTTCCAGCGCAAACTCCGGCTCGGTAAAACAGAAGGTTTCCGGTGAATATTCATACTGCCAGTGGGTATCCGGGTTCTCTTCACACAGCTGACGAATAAGGCGGGTGGAGCGCGTAGCCAGCTCGACGATTTGCGCCTTCTCCATGCCAAACACCAGACGACGGAACAGCGGGGCGGTGGCGTTATAAAGATGTACCGTGGCCTGCTTTGCGCCGCGCAGGGACTCAAAGGTGCGGACGATCAGATCTTCCCGCGCCTGCGTGAGCACCTGAATGGTGACGTCATCCGGGATGCGGTTCTCTTCAATCAGCTGGCGAACAAAGTTGAAGTCCGTCTGTGAGGCGGAAGGAAAGGCGACCTCAATCTCCTTAAAGCCGCAGCTCAGCAGAAGTCCCCAAAACTGGAGTTTGCGGGCGCTGTCCATCGGCTCGGCCAGCGCCTGGTTGCCGTCGCGTAAGTCGGTTGAGAGCCAGCGCGGCGCGCGGGTGATGCGCTGCTCAGGCCAGCGGCGATCGGGCAGAGAGAGAGTAGGGTAAGGCGTGTATTTGTCTGCGGGTGTGTTCAGCATGGTGCGCTCCTGTTGTCTTTTCACTATCGTGACGAGATTTCAGGCGCGCTGCTTTATCGGAAATGACAATTGCTATCGCGTTTTGGACAACCGGGCCTGCGGATGGCGGCCCGGTTATCGTAGGCCGGGTAAGGCGTAGCCGCCACCCGGCAACCGCCGCAGAGGACTAGTGCGCGCCACCGCCCCCGCCACCGGCACCAAACGGTGGTCTGGCAAACCACACCAGCCCCAGCAGGACGATGAAGATCCCTGCCGAAATCCAGAAAATCTCGTTAGCCGAGATAATCAGTCCCTGGCTGGTGATCTGCTGGGCAATCCAGCCGGATGCCTGCTGCTCCGTCATCCCCATGCCCTGCAGCTGGCTGTACATCTGCTGGGCATTCGGGTTGTACGGATTCACCGCTTCGGTCAGCTGGGCATGGTGCATCGATTCACGGTTCGTCCACAGGGTGGTGGTGATCGACGTCCCGATGGAGCCCGCCAGCGTTCGGGTGAAGTTCGACAGGCTCGACGCCGCCGCCAGACGCTCAGGGGGTAAGCCGGAGAGCGTGATGGTGGTTAGCGGCATAAAGAAGCACGCGACCGCGAAGCCCTGAATAAACTGCGGCCACGCCGAGGCGCCAAAGTCCATTCCCGGCTCGAAGGTATACGCACGCCAGTAGAAGCACACCGCGTACATGATGAAGCTGAACGTCACCAGACGACGCATGTCGAGCTTATGGGCGAAGCGGCCAATGATCGGCGACAGCAGAACCGGGATCACCCCAACAGGTGCAGACGCCAGCCCCGCCCAGGTTGCGGTATAGCCATACACCTCCTGCAACAGCTGTGGCAGCAGAACAATCGCGCCGAAGTAGAGCATATAGGCGAGGCTGATACACAGACAGCCGATGGTGAAGTTTCGCGACTTAAACAGCGAGAGATCGACTATCGGGTTGTCGTCCGTCAGCTCCCAGACAATCAGGAAGCTGAGCGACACCACCGCGACAATGGTCAGGATGACGATCTCCTGCGAGTTGAACCAGTCGAGCTCTTTACCCCGGTCGAGCATGATCTGCAGGCTACCGATACCCAGGATCAGCAGCGCCAGCCCGATGCTGTCGATACGCCGCTGTTCGGTGCGCGTCTCTCGTCCCCGCAGCGATTGCAGCGTCATTAATACCACGACGGCGCCAATCGGTACGTTGATGAAGAAGATCCAGCCCCAGTGATAGTTATCGCTGATGTATCCGCCGAGAATGGGTCCGCAGATAGGCGCGACGATCACGGTCATTGACCAGAGCGCCAGCGCGACGGAGCGTTTCGCAGGGGGATAGTTGCTCAGCAGCAAACTCTGGGAAAGCGGGATCAGCGGCCCGGCGACAATCCCCTGAATGACGCGGAAGAAAATCAACATCGTCAGGCTGTTTGACATGCCGCATGCCCAGGAGGCCAGCACAAACGCCACCGTAGACCACAGGAACAGCTTCACCTCACCGACGCGCTTTGCCAGCCAGCCGGTGATCGGAATGGAGATGGCGTTTGCCACCCCGAATGAGGTAATGACCCAGGTCCCCTGGCTCAGCGACGAGCCAAGGTTACCGGCGATGGTCGGGATCGCCACGTTTGCGATGGTGGAGTCCAGCACCTGCATGAATGTCGCCAGCGACAGCGCAATGGTCATAATGACCAGCTGCGCGCCTTCCAGCGGTTTTTGCGGCTTTTGCTGTTGCATAACGCTCACCTTCGGATTAACCGGCGTTTGCCTTCACGATGTCATCGATCAGCTTGTTGACCGGATCGAGGCTAATTTCACGGGCGTTACTTTCATAAGCCGGGCTGCTACGCACCTGGCTTGCCAGGATCTGACCGTCGCGGTTCGCGGTGTCAACCGTCACAAGCGTTGAGAGGCCGATACGCAGCGGGTGATCCGCCAGCTGTTTTGCATCCAGTTCAATACGCACAGGCAGACGCTGAACCACTTTGATCCAGTTACCGGTGGCGTTCTGCGCAGGCAGCAGGGAGAAGGCGCTGCCGGTACCCATGTCCAAACCAACCACTTTCCCGGTGTACTTCACGTCATCGCCGTAGATGTCGCTGACAACCGTCGCGGTCTGGCCGATACGCATATGGGCAAGTTGTGTCTCTTTAAAGTTAGCGTCTACCCACAGATTGTCTGCCGGAACGACCGCCATCAGCGGCGTGGTCGGGCTGATCTGCGCCCCTGGCTGGACGGAACGGCGGGAGACATAGCCGGTCATCGGGCTGACGATTTTGGTACGCTGTAGGGCTAGCCATGCGTTACGCACTTCAGTTGCCGCCTGCTGCACGGCGGGCTGGTTTTCAAGGCTGGTGCCCAGCACCATTGCCTGGTTGGCATTGTACTGTTGAATCGCCACATCCAGCTGCGCCTGAGCGCTGGCAACGGCATCGCGGGCGTGTTGCAGCTCTTCACGGCCAATCAGGTTGGCGGTGCCGAGCGGTACGCGGCGGTTGAGGTCGCTCTGCGCCTGTGCGAGTGCCGTTTTCTGCACGTCGATATTGGCCTGCAGCTGTTTGCTGTTGATCATCAGCTGGCGGGTCTGACGAACGCTGGAGGCCAGCGCGGTCTGGGCTTTCTCAAATGCCTGCTGCGCGTCAGTCGGATCGAGGGTGACCAACACATCGCCTTTTTGCACAAAGTCGGTATTGTCAGCCCAGACTTTCGTCACGCTGCCCGACACCTGCGCCATAATCTGTACCTGGTTCCCTGCCACGTAGGCGTCGTCTGTCTCTTCAGCATGACGCAATACTAAAAACCAATAGAACCCATATGCCACGGCAATAATAATAAAGAGCAAGGTCAACAGAAGAAGGGCACTTTTACGTTTGCCTTTCTTGTTGGCCGGTTGCTGCGGGTTAGTGCTCTCCGCATTTGCGCTCATTGTTGTTCTCCACGATCTTCTTATTTTCACATCGGCTGAGCCGACCTGTTGTCAGAAAGGCCAGCAGTGTGACGTGCTGGCCTGTCGGTTTTCTTATGAATCTGGATTGTTGAGCGTGTCGTCGCGTTAGCGCAGCGCCTCAAGAATGGCGCCATCTTCATCCATCTGATCCAGACGGGTGAGCAGCTTGCGCGTGATGTGCTCAAGCTGGTCGCGCTCGGCGGTGCTGAGGGCAGACCAGAGTTTGTGCAGGCAATTGTGCTGAGGTGGCAGTACCTCACGCAGGAATTCGTGACCTTTGTCGGTCAGTTGCAGATGCAGGCAACGACGATCGTTGTCGCTTTCACGGCGTTCAATCCAGCCGCGCTTTTCCAGCTCATCGGCAATACGGGTTGCGTTGGTACGGGAAGAGCCCAGCGCGCAGCTCAGCTCAGAAGGCTGAATACTGTGGTTTTCCTGAGACTCCAGCGTAATCAACGCCATAAACAACGTCTCGTTAATCCCTTGAGCTTTCAGCATCTTATTACGGTTTTCCAGAAGCTTACCCTGCATGTGCATGCACAGGCGAGTCAGCAGGATTTCCTGATACGGGAAGTCCTCATGGCGACTGGCGCGGAATTTAAGCATTTGTTCAATGGGCGTAAACGAACTATCCATTTGGGCATAACCTCATTAATTACAGCCGATATAGTAACGACAGTGACAAATAATGTAAATGAATTATTTGTGCGGTTATATCCGCCAAATGAATGTCACCGTCAGAAAGCGCCGGGTAAGTCCGTGACCCGGTGAGCACAGAAAGAGTAGGGTGTGAACCCGTAGAAGAGAGGATGTGAGGACGGGGGTCTGAACTATTCATGCCAATTGTAGATATGTCACCCACATTAAAATTTCTGGGATAAATGATTACGTTTACATTAACAGACTGCAGGGCCCCTTTATACCCTAAGAGGCCCAAAGCAATGTAAAACTTAGTGAATCGCCTCCTGGCGATGGTAGCCGCGCCACCATACAAGAAGGTTGAGCGCGGCAACGATGGCCCCAATCCCACACACGCCCGACCAGCCGGCATGCTGCCACGCCGACGCTGAAATTAATGAACCGGCAGCACCACCAATGAAGTAGCTGGTCATGTATCCGGCGGTGAGGCGGTTACGCGCTTCGGGTTTCACGCGATAAATCACGGTCTGATTAGTAATGTGGACACCCTGTACGGTGAGGTCGAGTACCAGAATACCGACGATCAGCGCCAGCACCGAGACGTGTCCATACCAGATCGCCGCCCAGGAGAGCAGGAGCAAAACCAGCCCGGCGGTGGTGGTCAAATGTGATTTGCCTTTGTCGGCCAGCCCACCCGCCGGACGCGCGCCCAGCGCGCCCGCAGCACCGGCCAGGCCGAACAGACCAATGACGCCTTCAGAATAGTTAAACGGCGGTGCCGCGAGCAGAAACGCCATTGAGGTCCAGAGAATACTGAAGTTGGCGAAGGTCAAACATCCAAGCAGAGCGCGGGTGCGCAGGAGTTTATCCTGAGTGAACAGGCTGAACACGGAGACCAGAAGCTGCGGATAGTTAAGATGGTTCTCTTGCTTCACCTTCGGCAGGCCGCGCCACAGCGCCAGCGCCATTACCACCATTAACACGCTCGCCACCCAATAAACGGTGCGCCAGCCGCCGAGGCTTGCCAGTAGTCCTGCCACGGTACGCGCCAGCAAAATCCCCAGCAGCAGGCCGCTCATGATGGTACCCACTACCTTGCCACGTTTGTCCGGTGAGGCCAGCGTCGCGGCGAGGGGTACCAGGATTTGCGCGACGACGGAGAACAGCCCGGTCAGCGCGGTACCGACGATCATCATCGTCAGCGACTGGCTGCTGGCGGTGATCAGCATGCCACCTGCCGCCAGCAGCGTCATCGAAACAATCAGCATCCGGCGTTCAAACATATCGCCAAGCGGCACCAGGAACAGCAACCCGGCGGCGTAGCCGAGCTGTGCCGCCGTCACGATGAAGCCAGCGGAACTGGCAGAAAGGTTGAACGCGCGGGCGATGGTGTCGAGAAGGGGTTGCGCGTAATAGTTGCTGGCGACGGCCAGACCCGTTGCCACGGACATTAAAAGGATAAGTGCGGGGCTAAGCCCTGGAGTTGTTTTTGTCATGAGTTTCAGGAATCGTTCGTTAAGTGATTATTTTTCCGGAAACCATAATAGCGAATGATTGTTAAGGTGGGGGGATTGTTGGGTGATGGATTGTGCGGTTTAGGGGGATCGTGCGGTCTGGTGCCCCCTCACCCCGGCCCTCTCCCCTTTGGGGAGAGGGTTAGGGTGAGGGGTAAGGCTTTGTGGTTTACTTCTGCGCCGCAAGCCCCTCTTTCACCCAGCCGTCAAACTGCTGCTGGTGGGCTTTGATCCAGCCGTCGACGTGACCTTTGACATCCGCTTCAGACGATTTGCCCGCATGCATCATGGCGTTCTGAGCATTGATATCCGCCAGCGGCAGTTTCATTACCGAGAACAATTTTGCTGCCGCCGGGTTTTTCTCGGCCCACGCTTTGTTCGCCACAATATGCATGGTATTCACCGGGAAGCCGTAGTTCATGCCGTTCGGCAATTTGGTGTCAATATCCTTCTGCTCGCCCGGCAGGGAGGAGAATGGCACCTGCAGCCACACCACGTCTTTACCCGGCTTCAGCACGTCGCTCACCCAGTACGGCGTCCAGGTGTAGTAGATCACCGGTTTACCCTCTTTGAAGCGGGCAATGGTGTCGGCCATCATCGCCGAATAGTTGCCGTGGCTGACATCAACCGTCTTCGCCAGGTCATAGGCTTTGTTCTGGTGATTAATCACCGCTTCACAGCCCCAGCCCGGTGAGCAACCCATCATGTCGGCTTTACCGTCACCGTTGGTGTCGAACAGTTTGGCGATCTTAGGATCTTTCAGCTGTTCAATATTGGTGATGTGGTACTTATCGGCGGTTTTCTTGTCGATCAGATAACCCTGCGCTGCACCGGTTACGAAGGTGCCTTCACGATAGAATTTCTTGTCGCCACCGGCGGCGGCATACATATCGTCGTGCAGCGGCTGCCAGTTCACCGCGGTAAAGGTGGCATCACCGGAGGCAATCGAGGTATAGCCCACGTTGTAATCCACTTCGCTCGGCGTGTTGACCGTGTAGCCCAGTTTTTCCAGGGCTCGGCTGACGATGAGCGTCTGGAAGCTCTCTTCCGAAATGGTGCTCTGCACCGGCTGCACGGTGATGCCTTTACCCGGCAGGTCAGCTGCAAACGTGCTGGTGGAGACAAGGGTGGCAAACGCTGTGGCAAAAAGTACGTTATGTCGCATCGTTGTTCCTTATTTTGATTTCGTGAAAGGGCGGGTGAATAACCCGACAGGGCCGGTGGTATACCAGCGACGGTTGCCGCGACTGCGTGAATCACGACCGACAGCCTGTGTCAGGCGGTCAAGAATAATGGCGAGGATCACAATGCCCACGCCGCCGACGGTAGCCAGCCCCATGTCGAGACGGCCAATACCGCGCAGCACCATCTGGCCCAGACCGCCCACGGCGATCATTGAGGCAATGACCACCATCGACAGCGCCAGCATCAGCGTCTGGTTAACGCCAGCCATGATGGTTGGCATCGCCAGCGGGAGCTGAACCTTAAACAGCATCTGACGCGGGCTGGCACCAAACGAGCGTGACGCTTCGATCAGATCGGCCGGCACCTGGTTAATGCCCAGGATGGTCAGACGAATAATCGGCGGCAGGGCGAAGATAATGGTTACCACCACGCCCGGCACGTTACCGATACCTAACAGCATTACGATAGGCACCAGATAGACGAATGCCGGTGTGGTCTGCATCGCATCCAGCAGCGGACGAATGATCTTCGCCGCCCGCGGGCTACGTGCCAGCCAGATCCCCATCGGCAGGCCGATGACAATACAGAAGAGCAGGGCTGTCAGCACCAGTGCCAGGGTGATCATCGCCTGCGACCAGGCGCCAATGGCGCCAATGGCAATCAGCGAAATCAGCGTGGCGATCCCCATTCCTGCGCTACCGAACTGCCAGGCGATCAGCGAGAACAAAACGATCGCGACCGGCGCTGGCATACCGAGCATCAGCTGCTGGAAGCCGTTGAGGATGTAATCCACCGGGACGCGGATCCCCTGAAAGAGCGGACGAAAATGCGTTACTACCCAGTCGATCCCCTCCGTGACCCAGCTATCGAGTGGGATCAGCGTTTTATGGAACGGATCCATAATGTTGAAGTGTTCTGGCGCAGGCGCAGGTGCGCTGTTGAGCCAGTCCGCCGCGCCACCGCCATCGGCAGGTGCTGGCGTGGAGCCCCACGCATCGGCAGATTGCGCAGCGCTGTCCGCTGCTTCAGTGGTGCCCCACGGGTTAGATTGATCGGTCATTGTTTGCTCCCTCGCGATCTAAAGCCTGCAGCAACATGCGTTTTGAGATGATGCCGACGTACTGTTGTTCTTCCCCGACGACCGGAACGGCACACGGCGCCTGGCCGACGTGGGAGAGCAACTCGCTGAGCGGCGTTTCGGCGTCCACGGCAAGGGGAGCGTCAATTAACGCCGCATCGATTCCCTGATTTTCGCTAAGGGCGGTTTTCAGGGAGTCGATGGAGACAATGCCGACAAATTTATTGCCGCGTTCAACCAGATAACCGTATTCACGGTCTTCGTCCTGCAGAAGCTTAAGCGCGGAGCGTGGACCGAAACCTGGCGTTTTACGGATAATGCCGTTTGGCGTTCGACGGGCAATATCTTTCGCGCTAAACACATGGCTAATATCCACGCCGCGGAAGAAGGTACGCACGTAATCATTTGCCGGATTATTCAGTATTTCATCCGGCGTGCCGACCTGCACCACCTCACCATTTTGCATAATGGCAATTCGGTCGCCAATACGCATGGCTTCATCTAAATCATGGGAAATAAAGACAATGGTTCGCTGATGTTTTGCCTGTAATTTTACCAGCTCATCCTGCATCTCGGTGCGAATTAACGGGTCGAGTGCGGAGAAGGCTTCATCCATTAATAATATGTCTGGATTAATGGCTAATGCGCGGGCTAAACCCACACGCTGACGCATCCCGCCGGAAAGTTCATCCGGGTAGGCGTGAGCATAATTTTCGAGCCCAACCTGACGCAGCGCATCAAGCGCTTTTTCCTGACGTTCTTGCGCAGCAACGCCCGCTAATTCCATACCGAAAGCGGCATTATCCAGCACCGTCATATGCGGCATTAGCGCGAATGACTGGAACACCATTGCAATCTTCTTTCTGCGCACCTCGCGGAGCTCTGCGTCTGATATTCTGGCGATATCCACGCCGTCAATCAGCACCTGTCCGCGGGTGGGTTCAATCAGGCGATTGAGAAGGCGAACCATAGTGGATTTACCCGAACCGGATAACCCCATGATGACAAAAATCTCGCCTTCTTCAATGGCCAGACTGGCGTCTTTAACGCCAAGCGATAGCCCGGTTTTTTCCAGAATTTGCTCTTTCGTAAGGCCTTTTTCAATATATTTGAATGCGCGCTGTGGATGCTCGCCAAATACTTTATAAAGATTTTTCACTTCTAATTTAATTGCCATGCAATAGAGAGTGTCCTGTTATTTGTTTATGCCAATATGATTACCATGGTAAATTGTTAACAGGCATAACCCTAACATACTGAGAATCTGAGACAACCCTGCGTTTGCTTATGGTGGGGATTTTCAGGTAAGCGAAACGGCTGAATTTCCCATGAGTAAAGGGCTGAGCGTCATTTGAGTTTTTCTTAAATTTTTGCTGCTGCATCGGGGAATTTCGCCTGAATCGGTGTGATTCAGGCGAATATGACGGAGGAATTACAGTGTAGTTCCCAGGGGAATATTCTGGTAGAAATAAAGGGATTTATATTTAATTAATGAACGTTAATTCACTCATTAAAAATCCCAGTCTTCGTCTTTCGTCTCCACCGCTTTGCCCATCACATACGATGAACCGGACCCGGAGAAGAAATCGTGGTTTTCGTCGGCATTAGGCGACAGCGCCGCCAGAATGGCCGGGTTCACTTCCGCCATCTCCGGCGGGAACAGCGCCTCGTAACCAAGGTTCATCAGCGCCTTGTTGGCGTTGTAGCAGAGGAACGCTTTGACGTCTTCTTCCCAGCCCGTTCCGGCGTACAGCTCTTCGGTATAGCTCAGCTCGTTATCGTACAGATCCATCAGCAAATCGAGCGCAAACCCTTTTAGTTCATCGCGTTTTTCCGTACTGATTTTCTCCAGACCTTTCTGGTATTTATAGCCGATGTAATACCCGTGCACCGCTTCATCCCGAATGATGAGCCGAATCAGGTCGGCGGTGTTGGTGAGCTTGCCCCGGCTCGACCAGTACATTGGCAGCCAGAAGCCGGAGTAGAAGAGGAAGGATTCCAGAAACACGCTGGCGACCTTCTTTTTCAGCGGCTCGTCGGCCCGATAATACTCAAGCACCAGCGCAGCCTTGCGCTGCAATGACGCGCTCTCTTCACTCCAGGCGTAAGCCGCATCCACGTCTTTGGTCTGGCACAGCGTGGAAAAAATCGAGCTGTAAGAGCGGGCGTGCACCGCCTCCATAAAGCTGATGTTCGACATCACCGCCTCTTCATGCGGCGTCAGCGCGTCAGCCATCAACGCCGGGGCACCAACGGTGTTCTGGATGGTGTCCAGGAGCGTCAGGCCGGTAAAGACTCGGATCGTCAATTGTTGCTCGGCATGGCTCAGGGTTTGCCAGGCCGGAATATCATTGGAGAGCGGGACTTTTTCCGGCAGCCAGAAGTTGCTGGTCAGGCGGTTCCATACCTCCAGATCTTTATCGTCCTGGATTTTGTTCCAGTTAACGGCATTCACGCGTGACAGTTTCATCCTTTCTCCTTACAGCGCGCAGGACACGCAGCCTTCGATTTCGGTGCCTTCCAGCGCAAGCTGGCGCAGGCGAATGTAGTAAAGCGTTTTGATGCCTTTCTTCCAGGCGTAGATCTGCGCTTTGTTGATATCCCGCGTGGTGGCGGTATCCGGGAAGAAGAGCGTCAGCGACAGCCCCTGATCCACGTGTTTTGTCGCTTCGGCGTAGGTATCGATGATTTTTTCCGGGCCGATTTCATACGCATCCTGATACAGCGCCAGGTTGTCGTTGGTCATAAACGGGGCAGGGTAGTAAACGCGTCCGGTCTTGCCTTCCTTGCGAATTTCAATTTTCGACACAATCGGATGAATGCTCGACGTGGCATGGTTGATATACGAGATAGACCCGGTGGGCGGCACGGCCTGGAGGTTCTGGTTATAGATACCGTGGCGCATCACGTCATCACGCAGCTGCAGCCACATCTCGCGCGTCGGCAGGGTTATCCCCGCGCGGGCAAAGAGATCGCGCACTTTTGCGGTTTTCGGCTGCCACTCACCTTCAAGATACTGGCTAAAATATTCCCCGCTGGCGTAGCGCGACTGTTCAAATCCCGCGAACCGCTGGTTGCGCTCGCGCGCCAGCATCATTGAGGTGTGCAGCGCATGCCAGGTGATGGTATAGAAATAGAGGTTAGTAAAATCCAGTCCTTCCGGACTGCCGTAGGCGATGCCTTCGCGTGCCAGGTAGCCGTGAAGGTTCATCTGCCCCAGGCCGATAGCGTGCGATGCGGCGTTACCCGCTTCGATGGAGGGCACGCTGCGGATGTGGCTCATGTCCGATACCGCCGTCAGTCCGCGAATGGCCGTCTCCACCGTGCGGCCGAGGTCAGGGGAATCCATGGTGTGGGCGATATTCAGCGACCCGAGGTTGCAGGAGATATCCTTGCCGATGTCAGCGTAGTCCAAGTTCTCGTCGTAGGCTGACGCGCTGTTGACCTGCAAAATCTCCGAGCACAGGTTGCTCATGTTGATGCGTCCGGCAATCGGGTTCGCGCGGTTTACCGTATCCTCGTACATGATGTACGGATAGCCAGACTCAAACTGGATTTCTGCCAGCGTCTGGAAGAAATCGCGGGCGTTGATGGTTTTTTTGCGGATGCGCTCGTCGGCTACCAGCTCCTCGTAGCGATCGCTGATGGCTACGTCGCCAAAGGGTTTGCCGTAAATACGCTCAACGTCATACGGCGAAAAGAGCGCCATCTCGGCATTCTCTTTGGCCAGTTTAAAGGTGATATCCGGGATCACCACCCCCAGCGACAGGGTTTTGATACGGATTTTTTCGTCGGCATTTTCGCGTTTGGTATCCAGAAAACGCAGAATATCGGGATGATGCGCGTGCAGGTAAACCGCCCCGGCGCCCTGGCGTGCGCCAAGCTGGTTGGCGTAGGAGAATGCATCTTCCAGCATCTTCATCACCGGGATCACGCCGGAAGACTGGTTTTCAATGCGCTTGATCGGCGCGCCCGCTTCACGCAGGTTCGAGAGCAGAAACGCCACGCCGCCGCCGCGTTTGGAAAGCTGAAGCGCCGAGTTTACCGCACGGCCAATCGACTCCATATTGTCTTCGATGCGCAGCAGGAAGCAGGAGACCAGCTCGCCGCGCTGGGCCTTACCGCAGTTGAGAAACGTTGGCGTGGCGGGCTGGAAGCGCCCGGCGAGGATCTCCTCCATCAGCCGTTCAGCCAACGCTTCATCGCCCTGGGCAAGGGTCAGCGCCACCATCACGACGCGATCTTCAAAATGCTCCAGGTAGCGTTTACCGTCGAAGGTTTTCAGGGTGTAGCTGGTGTAATACTTCCACGCGCCGAGGAAGGTCTGGAAACGAAAACCGCTCGCATGCGCGCGCTCGAAAAGCTTCACCACGAAGGCGCGGTCGTAGCGGGTCAGCACGCGCTCCTCGTAATAGCCCTCTTTAACCAGAAAGTCGAGGCGTTCCTGCTGGCTGCCAAAAACGACGCTGTTTGGACGGACGTGGGCGGCGAAAAAGGCCTCCACCGCCTCATGATCTTTGCCAAACTGAATGCGCCCCTCCCGATCATAGAGGTTAAGCATTGCGTTTAATGCGTGGTAATCAGGTGCTGCCTGGATTATCCGTTCTGCGGTTGTCGTTGCCAAAATTCGTTCACTCCTTTTCGCACATTTTCTACGTCCTGCTGTGTCCCCATCAGTTCGAAGCGATAGAGATACGGCACGCCGCATTTTTGAGAGATGACATCCCCGGCGCGGCCAAAGGCATCGCCGAAATTACGATTGCCTGCCGCGATCACGCCACGGATAAGCCTGCGGTTATGCGGATCGTTAAGAAAGCGGATCACCTGGCGAGGCACGGCGCCTGCCGTACCGCCACCGCCATAGCTGGGCACCACCAGAATGTAAGGTTCGTCTACCTGAATACGTTCCCGCTCATTAAGCGGAATACGCACCGCAGGCAGCCCGACGCGCTCGATAAAGCGAAGCGTGTTTTCCGAGCTGCTGGAGAAGTAGACCAGCCCACTCATGCGCTGGCGGCCTGGGCGCTTAGACGGTTAATCATGTCCGGGCGAAAGCCGGACCACCGGGTTTCACCGGCAATGACCACCGGGAGCTGACGGAATCCCTGCGCCCGCAGGGTCTCAGCGGCCTCAGGCTGCTGGTCGATATTCACCATCTCAAAAACCATTCCACGGCTTTCCATCGCCCGTTTGGTGGCGTGGCACTGAACACAATTGTTACGAGTGTAAATAATAATGATCATGATTCGTATTTCCATTTAAAATGAGAGAGCGGCGCGAATCATCGCGTCAGGTTGTGTGTGTCTTGCTAAAGGAAATACTAGATGTAGTTATCTTAACTTTCAACCATACAAGATATGGGAAATTCAGATTGATGTTGCCCTGGTGATGAGCTCAGCGGGGCAGGGCGGGCTGCACGGGTTTTTCAAAGGATAAGGTAAAGAAAAGCCCCGGCGCCTGAGGCCACCGGGGCTGATGAGAAGCCGCACTTATTTTCGCAGGCTGAGCAGGGCGCCGACAAAGATGCCGACCGCTGCGACCGTTCCCAGCGTACACAGTGGCTTTTCACGTACGAAGGTCGTTGCACAGCTTGCCATGTCGCAGGCAGCCTGCGTGGCGCGTGAACGTCCGTTCATTCTGGCGCGGGTTTCACGGAGCAGAGACTGAGCCTTACGTTTTGCGGCATCCGCTTCGTCCTTCGCGTCAGATCCCCAGGACTTCAGCACCTCTTCCAGCGTGTCCGCTAATTGGCTGACATCATTACGAATATCCTGCGCGTCGTCGTTAATATCGTTTCGGTTCGGTCTGTTAAACATACGATCCTCCGTAAATTTGCGTTCCCGATCAGTTTAGTTCAGAAATTTAATATCTGAAGCGCGTCACGCGTTATCCGGCAGTTTATGGACTATTCTGAAAGCCCTGCTAATGCTGAATACTGTAAGGTTGCCGGGCAGGAAAAGATAACGAGGAAAAGATATGTATTTACGACCTGACGAGGTGGCACGCGTTCTTGAAAAAGAGGGATTCACCATGGATGAGGTGACGTCAAAAGCGTATGGATATCGCCGCGGTGAGAATTATGTGTATGTTAATCGTGAAGCCAGAATGGGACGTACTGCTCTCATTATTCACCCGACGCTGAAAGACAGAAGTCTGTCATTTGCTGAGCCTGCCTCGGATATTAAAACCTGCGATCATTATCAGCAATTCCCGCTCTATTTAGGCGGAGAAACGCATGAGCATTATGGTATTCCGCATGGCTTCAGTTCGCGCATGGCGCTGGAGCGGTTTCTGAAGGGACTGTTTGGCGACGTACAGTAAACTGGCGACTGGCATTCGCCAGTCGCTTCACATCACGCTTTCGCCTGGCTGTACTGACTGACTTTGAACAGACGGCGGCAGTAGTCGAGGAAATAGCCGTATACGGCGCCCATCAACATCGAAATAACGATATTCGAACTGACCGCCGCGACGATCTGGTGCCAGTCTGCGCCCACGGTTAACAGAATAGCCACATATACCGGAGACTGGAACGTCACATAAGCCAGCACGTCCGCCAGGTTTTTTACCCAGCCTGCGGGGCTGATACGACGGGCGAAACGCATGACCGCATCGCGGTATAACCCGTATGGCCATGCGATAATAATGTTGACCGGGATGGCCACCAGACGCGAAGAAAGTGACTGCTCAAAGGTCATTCCTGAGAGGAATATTTCAATTAGCATGTTCACGACGGAACAGTAAACAACCATCGCAAAAGTATCCGCCACAGCGTGGCGCAGGCGAGATTGCGGCGAGAACATGTCTGAACTCCTTGAGAAGAACACAGTGGAAACGATTTCCCTTCGGCGATTAGTGCTTTAGGTTGCTTTGTTTGACGTGTATAGCGTATCTCTCTGTGTTTGAACTAACAACTAGTGATTAATTTTTATTTAATCGCCTTTTGTCCACAAAATTCTCTAAAATTGAGTGTTTTTTGTTCTGCTCGTTATAATCTGTCTTGTTAAGGTGCTTTTTCATAAAAAACAAAGACTTGATTTTCGAGGCGGCCAGGGTGAGTCATCCTTGTCTGGATGGCGGCGCAGTATGCTGTAATTTGAATTAAAGTTGACCATTTATATTGATGTGGTGATTAGATTCGCACCAGGCTCGCCGGCATCCTGCGTTATTATTAACGTTAATATTTAAATATATTTACACTGATGCCCCTGCGGACCCTTGGGTAGATATTCTGGTCGAAATGAATTATTCTGTGGGTGATTTATCTATTTACCCCAAAGAAAAGGTTTTCAAATAATATGTCTTTGACGTTACAGAATCTTAATAATATCCGAACCCTGCGCGCGATGGCGCGTGAATTATCCCTGGACGTTCTTGAGGAAATGCTGGAAAAGGTCAGGGTCGTTACTGAAGAGAAACGCAGTGAGCTGGCGGAATTAGAGCAGCAGCGTGCTGAGCAGCAGGAGAAAATTAATGCCCTGCTGGAGCTGATGAAAGCCGATGGTATTTCACCGACCGATCTGCTGGGTTCCGAGCTGGCGCAGACGGGTAAACCGACTAAAAAGCGTAAACCGCGTGAAGCGAAATATCGCTTTATTGATCAGAACGGTGAAGAGAAAACGTGGACCGGCCAGGGCCGCACGCCGAAGCCTATTGCCAGCGCGCTGGCAGAGGGTAAAACGCTGGATGATTTTCTGATCTAATGCGTGAGCCGGGCGGTAATCGCCGCCCGGTTGTTTGTTCAGCAGACGCCGAAATCACCTTCTTCACTATACGGCGCCAGATCGGCCGCTTTCAGGGTATATTTTTCGCCTTGTTCATTACTGGCCTGAACCGCCACAACGCTTTCACCATTCACTTCGAGCACTTTCAGCTTCGGGCCGCCTTTACGCGGTTGCACATAATCACCGACAGAAAACATATTACCTCCTCATCGTTTAAGCGATCTTCACCTTAGCCCACGTATGACGCCGGGTACAGTGACTTTCACAGATTACTGCTTATGAGGTACGCCGGTTCCATGGCATCACCTTGAGCAGTCTCGCCATACCGCAAAATCCCGTTACACCGGCGAACAGCAGCCCGGCGCCCACAAAACCGCTGAGCAGGAAAAAGCCGCTGGAGACGCTATAGCCCAGCACCACGCCGCAGAGAATCAACAGCCCGGCCGCGATTTGCACCTGACGCATCAGCGGGAGAGGCTGGGATTTATCTTCAACGGTCAGCAGCCCGGCCTGCTTCCAGCCCTGAATGCCCCCCTCGACCACAAATGCCTGAGCGGGTGACGCCGCCTGGGCCAGGCGGTCAGCATTCCCGGACGTCCTGGCACCGGACTGACAGTGAAAAAGCACTATTTCACCCGCCCGTGCGTTAAGTCCGCCGGGTAAGGTGGCTAGCGGTACTGACTCTGCCCCGGAAATATGCTCGCGGGCATATTCGTCGGTATCACGAATATCTATGAGTCTGGCGCCCTCGGCTACGCGGGCTTTGGCCTGTTGCGGTGTAATCAGCGGAAGTGACATGGCGACTCCTTACGGACAATAAAGGGTTTTCAGGGTGCTGATGAGCTGAAGCACCGCATCGTTTTTAATGAAATAAAGAATGCGCTGCGCCTCACGGGTGCTGTCGATAAGTCCTTCCTCACGCATACGCGCCAGATGCTGCGACGTGGCGGAAGGGCTCAGCCCGGTGGAACGCGCCAGGTCGCCCGCACGGGTGCCGGGAGCTCCGCATAATGTGCAGAGGATCAGCAGCCGACGTGGATTACTCATCGCTTTCAACAGGGCGGCGGCCTGCTCAGCGCTGGCCTGGAGTTGTTCAAGTTCAGTCATTTTAGTTTAGCATTTCCTTAATTAAGTAAACTCTAAACTATTACGGTGCGTTACACCACTGCCAAAAGCGTAAAAGAGGGTAAATGGGACGGGTCTGGATGGCAGAAGCCGATAAACTGGCTACGCTTAAGAGTCATACTCTTATTTATTTTCAACTGGTTAGCTTGTACGGAGTGCTTATGGGTTTTTGGCGTATTGTCTTTACGATTATTCTTCCTCCGCTGGGCGTGCTGCTCGGTAAGGGGTTTGGCTGGGCGTTTATCCTGAATATTCTTTTGACCTTGCTGGGTTACATTCCCGGTCTTATCCACGCGTTTTGGGTACAAACCAAAAGCTAAGCCCGCCAGAGTAAATCGCTATAGATGTTCGTCAGCACGCCCGCTGGACCAAACTGTTGTTTGATCCAGCGAGTGACCTGGCCGGTCGCCGCATGTTGTGTGGCAAGCAGCATGCGGGAATCCTGACGCGGATTGTTGATGCGTCGGGTGACCAGTAGCCCGTCTTCTACCGCCTCGCGGGCCATGTATTCCGGCAAAAAGCCAATCCCTTCTCCCAGAATCTGACACTGGCACTTGGTGTTGAAATCCGGCACCAGAATCGCCTCCTGCCCGTGCAGCAGCCAGCCGACCTTCTTATTAATGGTGTGCGCGGTATCTTCCACCATGATGTTGGGATATAGCCGCAGCTGGCTCTCCGCAATCGGCTCGGGGACAAAGGCCAGCGGATGTTCCGGTGCGATAGCAAATACCCAGCGGATGGCGCCAATCTCGGTGTAATCAATGCCGCCGCCGTCGAGCAGGGTGTCCGGCGCACCAATCGCGATATTAGCCTGGTTGTTGATGATGGAATCCCATACGCCGTTATACACCTCGGTGGTCACCGTGATCTGGCAGGTGGGAAACTGCTTTTTCAGCACCTGCAGCAGGCGTGCAGTATGACGTGGAGTATACAAAAGCTGATTGATACAGATACGCACCCGCGCCTCAATGCCCTGCGAAATGGTATCAATTCCGCGCTTGATGGCGTGAAAGTCGTTCAGCAGGTCGGTTGCCTTGCGGTAAAAGTAAAAGCCAGATTCGGTCAGCTCAATGCTGCGCGTGTTACGCACAAACAACACCACGTCCAGCCCGGTCTCCATGCGTTTAATGGTGTAACTGATGGCCGAGGTGGTCACGCCCAGCTCGGCGGCGGCTTTGCTGAAACTGCTAAAACGTGCCGCAGTGGTGAAGGCAAGCAGGTTCTCTTCGGTAAAGATGGAATTCATATTACGGCTCCTGGTTGCCATCAGTTTTGAACATATTTTAACAGCGCTGTTACATCACATTTGAAGCCGGTCACAGTTCTGACTATTTGCTCAGGGCCGCGCGGTACAAGGCTTTTTCAGCCATAAGGATAATGCAGCCTGAGGCGCTAAAAAGCGGTAAAACATAAGAAAAAGGTTGCACAGACGCACGTTTTAGCTGAACCGTTGAATTTAACTCAACAATGAATTGCCTGTCGATGAATGAATTTTAAGCGGATTCTTTTATCACCAGGCTGTTGCTATTCTCAGGTCATCAGAAATGAAACATAGGGAGTCTGAATATGTCTGCAACTGCACTGGTGACGGAATTTCTGCTGGCGGCAGAAGAGGGGAACGTCGACGCGCTAAAAGCCTGTCTGGAGAAAGGCGTCGATATTAACGCCACCAACCGCCAGAAAAGAACCGCCATTATTATTGCCAGCCTGAAAAAGCATTATGCCTGTGTGGAATTTTTAATTGCAGCCGGTGCGGATATTGATAAACAGGACCAGACCTGTTTTAACCCCTTCCTGATTAGCTGCCTGACCAATGATTTAACGTTACTGCGCATCGTTCTTCCGGCAAATCCGGACCTGGATCGCCTGACGCGCTTCGGTGGCGTGGGGATTACCCCGGCCAGTGAGAAAGGCCACGTTGAAATTGTGCGCGAGCTGTTGGCAAAAACCGATATTAACGTCAACCACACCAACTTTGTCGGCTGGACGCCGCTGCTGGAGGCCATCGTGTTGAATGACGGCGGCGAGAAACAGCAGGAAATTGTGAAGCTGTTACTGGATAACGGCGCGAACCCGCACATGACCGATAAATACGGTAAAACCCCGCTCGAGCTGGCGCGGGAAAAAGGCTACCACGCGATCGCCGACCTGCTGCTGGCGGCCGGCGCGTAAAGACGACGGTCAGCCTGTTCCGGCTGGCCGCTTAATAAAAAAGCATTTTTACCGACGTGCATTTTGCACGACGGCGGCCCCCTTTTATCCGCTTTCAGGAGAAAATAATGCCCACAAAAATCGTGATTAAAAAGAACACTTATTTTGACTCCGTCTCATTAATGTCCGTTTCCACAAAAGCCAATAAATTGCCGGGGGTTGAACAGGCCTTTGTGGCGATGGCGACGGAGATGAATAAAGGCGTATTAAAAAACCTTGGACTGCTGACGCAGGAATTAGAAAACGCGAAAAACGGCGATCTGATGATCGTTATTAAAGGCGATGCGGCGAATGATGAAACGCTGGCGGCCATCGAAGCGTTATTTACGCGCAAAGAGCGTGCAGGCTCCCACGAAGCGCGCTACGCCACGATTGCCAGCGCCAAAACCCATCGCCCGGACAGCAATCTTGCGGTGATCTCCGTCAACGGCACCTTCGCCGCCCGTGAAGCACGTCAGGCGCTGGAAAACGATCTTAACGTCATGCTCTTTTCCGATAACGTGTCGCTCGATGACGAGCTGGCGCTGAAGCAGCTGGCCCACCAGAAAGGGCTGCTGATGATGGGGCCGGACTGCGGCACCGCCATTATCAACGGCGCGGGGCTGTGCTTCGCTAACGCGGTACGTCGCGGGACGATTGGGATTGTCGGCGCATCCGGGACCGGCAGCCAGGAACTCAGCGTGCGCATTCATGAATTCGGCGGCGGTGTGTCGCAGCTGATTGGCACCGGCGGGCGCGATCTCAGCGAGAAAATCGGCGGCCTGATGATGCTCGACGCCATCGACATGCTGGAGGCCGATGAAGGCACCCAGGTGATTGCCCTCATCTCCAAGCCACCCGCACCCGCGGTGGCTGAAAAAGTCCTCGCCCGCGCCCGCGCCTGCCGCAAGCCCGTCGTCGTGTGTTTCCTCGGCCGCAACGTACCGCCCGCTGATGAAGACGGCCTGCAGTTTGCCCGAGCCACCAAAGAGGCAGCCCTGAAAGCGGTACTCCTTACCGGCATCGACAAAGCGTCTCTGGATTTGCACCCGCTCAACTGGCCGCTGATTGAAGAGGTGCGCGCCCGCCTGACCCCGCAGCAAAAATACATTCGTGGGCTCTTCTGCGGTGGGACCCTGTGCGACGAAGCGATGTTTGCGGCGTTGGAGAAGTACGACGACGTCTACAGCAACATCCAGCCGGAACCGGCGAAGCGTCTGAGCGACATCAACGTCAGCCAGGCCCATACCTTCCTCGACTTTGGCGATGACGATTTCACCAACGGCAAACCGCACCCGATGATCGACCCGACCAACCGCATCAGCCGCCTGCTGCAGGAGGCGTGCGATCCGCAGGTGGGGGTCATCGTGATGGATTTTGTGCTCGGGTTTGGCGCGCATGAGGATCCGGTTGGCGTGATGCTCGACGCGATCAAAGAGGCGCAGGCGATCGCGAAGGCCGACAGCCGTCCGCTGGCGATCTTAGGCTATGTGCTCGGTACCGACCAGGATCCGCAGAAGCTTGCTCAGCAGTGCCAGCTCCTGACCGATGCGGGCGTCATCTGGGCCAGCAGCAGCACCAATACCGGATTACTGGCTCGCGAATTTGTCTGCAAAGGGGAGAACGCATAATGACCACCTTATTTAACCAGCCGCTGAACGTGATTAACATCGGTATCGCGATGTTCAGCGACGACCTCAAAAAACAGCACGTTCCCGTGACCCAGCTCGACTGGACGCCGCCAGGGCAGGGCAACATACAGATCGTTGAGGCGCTCGATCAACTGGCCGAAAAATCGCTGGCGGAGAAAATTGCCGCCGCTAACCACATCGCGCTTGAGCGCATTATTCAGTCCCACCCGGTGCTGGTGGGCTATGACCAGGCGATTAACGTCGTGCCGCGCATGACCCGCACCACCATCCTGCACGCCGGTCCGCCTGTCTCGTGGGAAAACATGTGCGGGGCGATGAAAGGGGCGGTCACCGGCGCGCTGGTGTTCGAGGGGCTGGCGGCGGATCTGGAGGAGGCTGCAAGGCTCGCCGCTTCAGGGGAAATCACCTTCTCGCCGTGCCACGAGCACGACTGCGTGGGCTCGATGGCGGGCGTCACCTCCGCGTCGATGTTTATGCACATCGTTGAGAACAAAACCTACGGCAACCGCGCGTTCACCAACCTCAGCGAGCAGATGGCGAAGATCCTGCGCATGGGCGCCAACGACCAGAGCGTGATTGACCGCCTGAACTGGATGCGCGACGTGCTCGGCCCGATGCTGCGCGACGCGATGAAGATCGTCGGTGAAATCGATCTTCGTCTGATGCTGGCCCAGGCGCTGCACATGGGCGACGAGTGCCACAACCGCAACAACGCGGGCACTACGCTGCTGATCCAGGCCCTGACGCCGGGTCTGATCCAGGCGGGTTATCCTGTTGAGCAGCAGCGTGAGGTGTTCGAGTTTGTCGCCAGCAGCGACTACTTCTCCGGCCCGACGTGGATGGCAATGTGCAAAGCCGCGCTGGACGCCGCCCACGGCATTGAGTACAGCACCGTTGTCACCACCATGGCGCGCAACGGCTACGAGTTCGGTCTGCGCATCTCCGGCCTGCCGGGGCAATGGTTCACCGGCCCGGCGCAGCAGGTCATTGGCCCGATGTTTGCGGGCTATAAGCCGGAAGACTCCGGGCTGGATATCGGCGACAGCGCAATTACGGAAACCTACGGCATCGGCGGTTTTGCCATGGCGACGGCGCCGGCGATTGTGGCGCTGGTGGGCGGCACGGTGGAAGAAGCCATCGACTTCTCCCGGCAGATGCGCGAAATCACCCTCGGCGAAAACCCGAACGTCACCATTCCGCTGCTCTCTTTTATGGGCATCCCGACTGCCATCGACATCACCAAAGTGGCAGGCAGCGGCATTTTGCCGGTCATTAATACCGCCATTGCCCACAAGGACGCCGGTATCGGCATGATTGGGGCGGGCATCGTTCACCCGCCGTTCAGCTGTTTTGAAAAGGCGCTGTTGACCTTCCGCGATCGCTACGTTTTATAAGGCATGCATCCATGAAAAACATGAAACTGGAGTGGAAAAGAGGTGACTGGGCGGCTTATTTCGGGTTGATGACCAACAACCTGACCAATTTGCTGACCATGATGGGGCTGCTCATTTTTGTCGTCGGCATCCCGAAGGAGATTGTTTATGGACGCATCGCACCAGCCTTCGGGCTGGCGGTGCTGGTGGCGAGCATCTGTTATGCCTGGTTTGGCCTGCAGATGGCCCGTGCCACCGGGCGCACGGACGTGACGGCGCTGCCGTCCGGCCCGAGCGCGCCGTCGATTTTTACCGTGACCTTCCTGGTCCTCATGCCCGTCTACCAGCAGACCGGGGATGCGGATTTCGCGATTCAGATCGGTCTGGTGTGGTGCTTTGTGGAAGCAATGATCCTCGCGGGCGGTTCGTTCCTCGGGGAGACCATCCGCAAGATGATCCCGCGCACCGTACTGCTGTCGTGTCTCTCCGGTTTAGGCCTGCTGCTGCTGGCGATGAACCCGATGCTCCAGGCGTTTGAAGCGCCGACCGTGTCATTCATCGTACTGCTGCTGATTTTTATCAACTGGTTCGGCAAAAAGCCGATTTTCGCCAAAATCCCGACCGGTCTGCTGTTGCTGATTGCCGGTACGGCATTAGCGTGGATCTCGGGGCTGCAAAGCCCGGAAGCCATTAAGGCGTCTATGTCATCCTTCGGCTTTAACCCGCCGGAAGTGCACGTCGACAGCTTTATGCAGGGGCTGCCGCACGCGCTACCGTATCTGGCATCCGCCGTGCCGCTGGGGCTGGCGAATTATATCTTTGACCTGGAGAACATCGAAAGCGCCCACGCGGCGGGGGATGAGTACCCGACCCGTAAGGTGATGCTGGCGAACGGTCTGGCGTCGATGCTGGGCTGCCTGATGGGTAACCCGTTCCCGGTCACGGTCTACGTCGGCCACCCGGGCTGGAAAGCGATGGGGGCCAGCATTGGCTACACGCTGGCTTCCGGGGTGACCATGTTCATCGTGCCGCTGTTCGGGCTGGGGGCGTTTATGCTCGCCATCATTCCGATGACTGCCATCGTGCCCATTCTGGTATTTATCGGCGTCGTTACCGCTAACCAGGTGGTGCGGGAAACGCCGAAAGTGGAGGTGCCCGTCATCTTCATCTGCCTGTTCCCGTGGATCGCCAACTGGGCGCTCACCATGATGAACAGCGTGATGAATGCGGCAGGGACCAGCGCAGCGAAAATCGGCACCGACGTGCTGCACAGCAAAGGGATTTACTACGAAGGGCTGATGCATCTCGGCAACGGCGCGCCGCTTGCCAGCATGCTGTGGGGCTGTATCGCTATCTTCGCCATCATCAACAAGCCGCTGCGCGGGGCCGTTGCGGCCGCGGGTGGGGCGCTGCTGGCACTGTTTGGGGTGATCCACGCCCCGGTGGTGGGCTTTGCCGAAGGCAGTTCGCTGATGTTCGTTACGGCCTACCTGATGATGGGCGGCATGTTTGTGGTGAAGCATTTTCTCGATAGCCGCGAAGCGGCGAGCGCTGCGACAGGTACCGTTGCGAAGGAAAACGTATGAAAGAGCTTATGGTCGTCGCCATCGGCGGCAACAGCATTATCAAAGACAACGCCAGCCAGTCGGTTGAGCATCAGGCGCAGGCGGTCAAAGCGGTGGCAGAGTCCGTGCTCGAGATGCTGGCCTCCGACTATGACATCGTACTCACCCACGGCAACGGTCCCCAGGTGGGGCTGGATCTGCGCCGGGCCGAAATCGCTCACGAACGGGAAGGGCTCCCGCTGACGCCGCTGGCAAACTGCGTCGCGGATACCCAGGGCGGAATCGGCTACCTGATCCAGCAGGCACTCAATAACCGCCTGGCGGGGCGCGGGGAGCAAAAAGCGGTCACGGTCGTCACCCAGGTCGAAGTGGATAAAGACGATCCCGGCTTTACGCACCCGACGAAACCGATTGGCGCTTTCTTCAGCGAGGCGCAGCGCAATGATCTGCAGCAGGCGCACCCGGACTGGCATTTTGTCGAGGATTCAGGCCGCGGCTATCGCCGCGTCGTGGCCTCGCCACAGCCGCTGCGCATCGTAGAGGCAGATGCCATCAAGGCGCTGACGCAAAAAGGTTTTGTGGTGATCGGCGCGGGCGGTGGAGGAATTCCCGTCGTGCGCTCGGAGCAGGGCGACTACCGCAGCGTCGACGCGGTAATAGATAAAGATCTCTCCACCGCGCTGCTGGCACGGGAGATCCGCGCCGACGTGCTGGTCATCACCACCGGCGTGGAGAAGGTGTGCATTCACTTCGGCAAGCCGAACCAGCAGGCGCTGGATACCGTCAACGTGGCGCAGATGACGCGCTACATGGAGGAAGGCCATTTCCCGGCAGGGAGCATGTTGCCCAAAATCGTGGCCTCGCTGGAATTTTTACACCACGGCGGCAGGCGAGTGATTATCACCTCCCCGGACTGTCTGCCCGCGGCACTGCGCGGGGAAACCGGTACCCATATTGTGAATGAAGGAAAATAAGATGAATGATAATAAAAGCCGCCGCGAATTTATCAGCCAGAGCGGCAAAATGGTCACCGCCTGCGCGCTGTTTGGTGCCACCGGCTCTGTCGCGTATGCTGCGGATACCGCAAAGCCCGCCTGCGAGACCGGTAAACCGATGAACATCACCGCGAAGCATTACTATCTGGACAACGTGCTGCTCGAAGCCGGGTTTACTTTCGACGGCAGCGTGGCGACGAGCACCCGCACCGAGCTGAAAACGCTGGAGATTAAAGACGGCAAGATCGTCGCCCTGCGCGATAACAATAGCCACGCCGACGCGTCTCTGCCTCACTATGACGCAGGTAAAAAACTGATGCTCCCGGCGATGCGCGACATGCACATCCATCTGGATAAAACCTTCTACGGCGGTCCGTGGCGCTCCCTGAGCCGCCCGGCGGGGACCACGATTCAGGACATGATCCGCCTTGAGCAGAAGCTGCTGCCGGAGCTGCAGCCCTACACCCAGGAACGCGCGGAGGCACTTATCGACCTGATCCTGTCGAAAGGTTCCACCATCGCCCGCAGCCACTGCAACATTGAGCCGGTTTCCGGCCTGAAAAACCTGGAAAATCTGCAGGCGGTGTTATCGCGCCGCCAGCCTAGCTTTGACTGTGAAATTGTCGCGTTTCCACAGCACGGACTGCTGCTCTCCCATTCTGAAAAACTGATGCGCGACGCGATGCAGGCCGGTGCGCACTACGTGGGCGGGCTGGACCCGACGAACGTCGACGGCGCGATGGAGAAATCTCTCGATCTGATGTTCCAGATAGCGCTGGATTACGACAAAGGGGTGGATATTCACCTGCATGAAACCAGCCCGGCTGGCGTGGCGGCGGTGAATTACATGGTGGAAACCGTGGAGAAAACGCCGGAGCTGAAGGGCAAGCTGACTATCAGCCACGCCTTCGCGCTGGCGACGCTTAACGAGCAGGAGGTGGATGCGATTGCGACCCGTATGGCGGCGCAGCAGGTGACCATCGCCTCTACCGTGCCGATTGGTACCCTCCATATGCCGCTGAAACAGCTGCGTGATAAGGGCGTGTTTGTCATGACCGGCACCGACAGCGTGATCGACCACTGGTCGCCGTACGGCCTGGGAGATATGCTGGAAAAAGCCAATCTTTACGCGCAGCTGTACATTCGCCCGAACGAGCAGACGCTTTCCCGGGCGCTCGGTATCGCGACCGGTGACGTTCTGCCGCTGAACGACAAAGGCGAACGGGTGTGGCCGAAAGCGCAGGACGATGCCAGCTTTGTGCTGGTGGATGCCTCGTGCTCCGCCGAAGCCGTGGCGCGGATTTCACCGCGTACCGCGACGTTCCATAAGGGAAATCTGGTCTGGGGTACTGTGGGCTAGAGGCGAGCCGGGTGACGGCTTCGCCTTACCCGGCCTACTGAAACCCTCAAATCATAGGCCGGGTAAGCGCAGCGCCACCCGGCAATGTTTTATACTGGGAGTCACATTCTTAAAGAGGGATCTGCCATGGCACAAAATATCTACGACAACCCGGCGTTTTTCGAAGGCTACGCCCAGCTTCCGCGCTCGGTGCAGGGGCTGGACGGTGCGCCGGAGTGGCCTTCGCTGAAAAGCATGCTGCCGGATTTAACCGGCAAATCGGTTATCGATCTCGGCTGCGGCTACGGCTGGTTTTGTCGCGCGGCGCGCGAACTGGGTGCATCTGACATCACGGGTGTTGATATCTCAGAAAAGATGCTCGCCCGGGCTGCGGAGCTTACCGCTGACCCACAGATTCATTATCAGCGTAGCGATCTGGAGTCGCTGGCGCTCAAAGATAACAGCCTCGACCTGGTCTACAGCTCGCTGGCACTGCACTACCTGCCGGAACTGGATACGTTATTCGCCAACGTTCAGCGCGCGCTTAAACCCGGTGGCAGCCTGGTCTTCTCGATGGAGCACCCCATTTACACCTGCGCCACCCGCCAGGGCTGGCTGACCGACGACAACGGCGAGCGGTTCTGGGGCGTGAACCATTATCAGGACGAGAGCCAGCGCGTCAGCAACTGGCTGGCGGACGGGGTCATCAAGTATCACCGTACGCTGGGCACCACGCTCAACGCGCTGATCAAGGCCGGATTAACGATAAGCGAAGTCAACGAATGGGGGCCAACGCAGGGGCAAATTGCGGCCTGGCCCGCGCTGGCCGAAGAGGCAGAGCGCCCGATGCTGGTGCTGATCGCCGCCCGTAAGGCTCAGTAACCGACCTTATACACCCGACCGCTCTGTACCCCTTCCACGCTGCGGCGATAGGCCTGCGCCACGGTTGCAGCGGGGACGCTCTCAAAGCCGGGGAAGAAACCGTCGTACGCTTCAGCGGATTCCGTCAGGACCGTCGGGCTAATCAGGTTAATGCGGATCCCGCGCGGCAGCTCACAGGCTGCGGCGCGAACAAACCCTTCCAGTGCGGCATTCACGGTGGTGGCGTTTACTCCCTGGGCAATCGGCTCGTGCGCCACAATGCCGCTAATCAGGGTGATAGAGCCCCCTTCGTTCAGATAGTGCTGGCCGGTTAGCGCAAGGCGCACCTGCCCCAGAAGTTTATCCTGCAGGCCCTGATTAAAGTCGCTGTCTTTCATGGTCGCAAGCGGGCCAAAGTAGAGTCCACCGCTGGCGGAGACAATGGCATCCACCCGGCCAATTTTCTCGAACAGCGCCTGCACGCTCTCCTGCGAGGTGATATCCACCTGATAGTCGCCCTGGGTACGACCCACGCGGATCACCTCATGACGGCGGCTTAGCGCTTCTGTTACTGCCTGACCGACCGTACCACTGGCACCAATAATCACGATTTTCATAGCAGACTCCTTATGTGTGAGCCTTCATTCTTTAATAAATAAAAAGTCAGATAAACTGGGCTAAAGTTAGAAGATTGCTAACCAGAGGTTCGGAATATGGATAAGCTTCGCGGCATGGAGACGTTTATCGCGGTGGTAGAAAGCGGCAGCTTTACCGGCGCGGCCTCCCGCCTTGAGATGTCGGCGGTCATGGTGGGAAAGTATATTGCGTTGCTGGAGTCCCAGCTTGGCACCCGCCTGCTTGAGCGTAACACGCGTCGTCAGAGCCTGACGGATGCGGGCCGCGTCTATTTTGAAGAAGCCAGACGGGTGCTGGAGCAGGTCTCAATCGCCGAAAACGCGGTTGAACGCCTGCGTGCCACACCGGCCGGAACCCTGCGCGTCACGGCGCCTACGTCGTTTGGCGGCTGCGTGATCGCCCCGCTCACCGCCACCTTTTTACAACGTTACCCGCAGGTGCGCATCGAACTGGATCTGACTAACCGAATGGTCGATCTGGTGGAGGAGGGGGTCGATTTGGCCATTCGCATTGGTGATATTCGCAATGACGATCTGGTGGCGAAATATTTGTGCCCCTACAACATGGTGATCTGCGCCGCACCGGACTATTTAGCGCGACACGGTACGCCGCAAACGCCTGCCGATCTGGTGGATCATCTGTGTCTTTCGCACACGGTATGGACCGCGCGTAACGAGTGGCGGCTACCGGGCGTGGAAGGGGAAGTACGCTGGAAGCGTGATGCCATCTTAAGATGTAACGACGGCTATGGCCTGCGTATGGCGGCACGCGCAGGGGCGGGGCTGTTGCTACAACCGGAAGTGCTGGTGGCGGAAGAGCTGGCAAGCGGCAGGCTGATTCGGGTACTGGAGCCGTTCACCCCCGCGCCGAGGCCGGTGCATTTATTGTGGCGCCAGGATTTACGTCCTCTTCCGAAGCTAACGGAATTTATCGCTCATATTCTGCTAAGATTGGGCACAATATAAAAAAAGAAGGTAATCAAAGAATGTCTGCAAACAAACTCGCCAGCAGCGCGCAGGGCCTGCAATCATCTGCCATCCGTGAATTATTAAAACATAGCAAAATGGCTGGCGTGATTTCGCTGGGCGGAGGGATTCCGAACCCCGATTTGTTCGATCACGAAGGGCTTAAAATAGCCGCGGATGCCGTCTTATCGCAACATTTTGGCGAGGCGTTTCAGTATGGTCTGACCGAAGGTTTTCCGGGACTGCGGGAAGAGATCCAACGCATCTGTGAAGGACGTGGCATTGCCTGTAAAGCCGATGACGTGGTGGTGACGTCCGGTTCGCAGCAGTCTCTCGACGTGCTGGCGCGTGCATTAATTAACCCAGGCGATACCGTCGTCGTCGAGCGTCCAACCTATCTTGCCGCGCTGCAGGTTTTCGGCCTGGCGCAGGCGAATTTTGAATCCGTCGGCACCGACGGCGACGGCATGAAGGTCGACGAACTTGAGGCGCTGGTGGCAAAGAAAACCATCAAAGCGGTTTATATCGTCCCGACCTTTGGTAACCCGGGCGGCGTGACGCTCTCTGAAGCGCGTCGTAAACAGCTGGTGGAATTATCGAAACGCTATGATTTCGTCATTATTGAAGACGACCCGTACAGCGAAATTAACTACACCGATGAGGTCTTCCGCCCGTTAATTGCCCATGCCAAAGATATCGGTAACGAAGAGAACGTGGTCTACACCTCAACCTTCTCTAAAATACTCGCGCCGGGCACCCGCGTAGGCTGGGTGCTGGTGCCGGAGTGGCTGAAGCGTGCGGTGGTGAACCTTAAGCAAACCACCGATCTGCACACCAGCACGCTGTCGCAGTTAATGACGTATGAGTACCTGAAAACCGGTCGCCTGGCCGGGCAGATTAAGATGATCCGCGAAGCTTATCGCCAGAAATACCAGACCTTCGCCACCGAACTGGAAGCGGAGCTGGGTGATGTGATGTCGTTCCACAAGCCTAAAGGCGGCATGTTCCTGTGGGCGAAAATGAACAACGGTATGAATACCACCCGCTGGCTGGAAAAGACGTTAAGCAACGGCGTGGTATTTGTCCCGGGCGAGTTTTTCTACTGCAATGAGCCGGACCAGACCACGCTGCGCATGTCGTTTGTGACACCAACAGATGAGCAGCTGAAAGAGGCGGTGCAGCGCCTGAAGAAATCGCTTTAAAAGACCTGCGCATAATGGCATTCCTGCCGTTATGCGCAATACGCGTTCAGGGCGGCACGGGCCGCGATCGTTCATGGTGAGTTCCATGTTTGAATTTCTGATCGGTGTTGTTACGCACACGCCCGCCTGGGTGTGGGTGTTGTTTATCTTCCTCATCTCCCGTGGTATCAAAGCCCGCAGGCCCGCCACCGTTACGCTGGAGAGGCTTGCCATTATCCCGGCGATCTTTCTGGTGTGGGATATTTACGATCTGGTGCTCTATCGCACGTTGACCCCTGCGACTGTCGCATTGTGGACGGGGGGGATCTTCGCCGGTGCCGCGCTGGGGTATCTCCTGATTAAGCGGGCGGTTATCACCCGGGCAGATGCGCCGCGTACGCTTTACCGCCAGGCAGACTACACCGCGCTGCCGTTTATGATGCTGGCGTTTGGCGTGAAGTATGTGCTGGGGGTGATGAGCGCGGTTTCGCCTCAGACGATGCAACAACCCGCCATGAGCGCGCTGGCGATCGTCTCCGGGGGCGTGTTTGCCGGCGTATTTATTGGGAAATTTGCGCGGTATGTTGGGGTGTATAATCGTACCGCACTTCGCCGGGCGGAATGAACTTCGTTAACTGGCGGCAGCTGGCTCGCGTTATGCGGGCAATGGAGTGGCTGGCGGCGGGGAAGCCGGTAGGGTGGATTGCGCTGTCCTGCGGCTACAGCAGCGTCAGCGCATTCATTGAGGTTTTCAGAACATGGACCGGTAAACGCCGGGGCAGTGGGCGATTAAAGAAGACCCTTTTGCGCGAAGGTCATGCGGGTAGCTTCGTTGAGATCCAGATCTTTTAACGATTCCGGATTAACCCAGGCGATCTCCTGAAACTCCTCATTAAACGTGACGTCCCGGTTGGCGCTCATGCAGTCGAAGATCAGATAGATCATATAAATCTCCTCGGTGGTGCCATCGGCGTAGGTTTTTACCCTGATGTCATCGCGAAAAGCCCATGGCGTGACCGAGACGATCTCCAGCGCTTCGCCCAGCTCTTCGCGGATCTCACGGCGCAACGCCTGTTCCATGGTTTCGCCCGGTTCCATTCCGCCGCCGGAGAGGGCCCATTGACCGGGAAACACGCCGCGATCGTCGGCCATTTTACACAGCAGATAGGCACCGTCGTTCTGGATGATGGGGCAGACAATGGTTCGTTGGTGCATGATTTCTTCCTGAAAAATGAATTTGGGCTACTTTAGCAGATAAGGCGGGGGAGGTTATGTTAGGGGGGGGGATTCTCATCCCTCGGTTTTCCACATTTTGTTGCAGATTCAGCCAGAATTCAGCGCTGATATCGAATGCTTTCGCCCGTTTTAACGCCCTATCGGCGGTGAATTTTTTCTGTGTTGCGGTCTGACGCCCTCACCCCAACCCTCTCCCACAGGGAGAGGGAGAAAACCGCATTCCCCCTTAGCTTTAGTGTGTAGGACTGGTAAGGCGATTGACTACCGCTCCCGCAGCGCCTCTTTCGCCCGGTTAAACGGCTTAATCAGATAATCCAGCACCGTTTTCTCGCCGGTCTTGATGTCCACTGTCGCAATCATGCCCGGTACAATCGAGAAGTGCCTGCCCGCTTTATTGACCAGGTAATCCTGGCTGGTGCGGATAAACACCCTGTAATAGAACACTTCCGGCTTGGCTTCGTCCTGGATGGTGTCCGGTGAAATGGTCTCTACCACCCCATGCAGACCGCCGTAGATGGCGTAATCGTAGGCGGTGATTTTGACCAGCGCCTCCTGGTTCGGGTGGATAAAGGCGATATCGCGCGGCGAGAGGCGGGTTTCAATCAGCAGGTGATCGTCCACCGGCACAATCTCCATCAGCTCGCCGTTAGGCGGGATCACGCCGCCGATGGTGGTGACTTTGATGTTTTTCACGATCCCGCGTACCGGGGATTTTACCGTCAGGCGGGTGACGGAATCCTGGCGGCCTTTAAGGACCGCGGAAACCATATCCACTTCCGCGTTAGCCTTGGATAACGCTTCGCGCGCCTGAACGTAATACTGCGAGCGCACGTCGGTGAGCTTCAGCTCCAGGTCACTTTTCTGTCGCTGCAGGCGCAGCACCTCCACATGGCTGGCGGCCCCGGTTTTAACCAGCCTTTGGGTGATCGCCAGCTCTTTATTGGCGAGATCTAACGCGGCGCGCAGCTCCCGTTGGGTATCATCCAGCTGCGCACGGCGGGAGTTGTAGAGTCGCGTTTCGGCGGCAATCAGATCCGGCCATTTTGCCAGCGAAGGCGGGAAGGTTAGCGGGAGATCGTTCACCTCGGCATTCAAACGTGCGCTGGAAGCCAGTGACGCGCGGTAGCGCGCTGCACTTTCACCGACGTTCGATTCGGAACGCGTCGGATCAAGTCGCGCCAGCACCTGTCCGGCCTGCACCTGATCGCCCTCATGAACGTTCAGCTCGGTGAGGATCCCGCCGTCGAGCGACTGTAATACCTGTTCGCGCGAGCTGGGGATCACTTTCCCCGAGCCGGTTGAGACCTCATCCAGCACGCCAAACCATGCCCAGACGCCCAGGGCCACAAACATCAGCAACGAGAAGATGACGATTCGACGTGCGCCGGTGTAGCCACTTTCGGATTCAAGCGCGTTATCCAGATCGTCCATTGCGGCAACGTCACGCTGACTGATTTTCATTTTTCCACTCCCGTCCGGTTGCTGCCTGCTGCTGCTGTTGCTGAATGCGGCTGTTGTTAAGCGCCTGCGCTTTTGGCGCGTCCATCACCAGCATCCCTTCTTTCAGTACGACCACGCGCTCCACCAGCTCCAGCACCGGCACGCGGTGGGTGGCGACAATCAAGGTACGGTTGCCGAGCCAGTCGCCCAGACGCTGGATAAACTCCCGTTCAGTGTGCTCATCCAGCGACGCGGTCGGTTCATCCATCAGCACGATATTCGGATCGCGCAGTAGCATCCTCGCCAGCAGAATGGACTGCCGCTGCCCGCCGGAAAGCCCCACGCCGTTTTCCATGATCGGGTAGTCCAGCCCTTTGGGCAGTTTCTGCACAAAGCCCGCTGCGCCGGTCAACTCCAGCGCCTCGAAAATTTCTTCGTCGGTGGCGCGTGGCATGCCAAGGGTGATGTTCTCGCGCAGGGTGCCGTAAAACAGCCGCGCGTTCTGGGTCATAAAGCCGACGTTGCGCCGCACGTCCGCCACGTCGAGATGTGGCAGGCTGAGGTTATCAAGCCGCAATTCGCCCGCCGCCAGATCCATTCCGCCCGCCATGGCCTGTAGCAGTGTCGACTTGCCCGCGCCGTTACGTCCGAGGATCGCCACTTTCTCGCCCGGCTTGATTTCCAGACGGTTAATGCGTAGCGCCATGCGCGGATCGTCCGGTTGATAGCGAAATTGCGCCTGTTCGAAAAGATAGTGTCCGCGCAGGACGTCCTGGCGGATCGGCGTCTCTTCGCGCTGGTTCTCGGTCGGCAACTGCATAATGCTGTCCAGCTGACCTGCCCCCACGATTAGATACAACACTCAGTTAGTAACGTCGGAATCTTCATTCTCAGAATGACCCTTTCTCCAGCCCGCTGCAAATTCAGACGGTGTCTGATAATTCAGCGTGGAGTGCGGGCGGCATTCGTTATAATCCTGCCGCCAGTCATTAATAATTTTCCTGGCATGAACGATATCGCTGAACCAGTGCTCATTCAAACATTCATCGCGAAATCGTCCGTTAAAGCTCTCAATAAATCCGTTCTGCGTTGGCTTGCCCGGCTGGATTAAGCGCAACTCAACACCATGCTCAAAGGCCCATTGATCCAGTGCACGGCAAGTGAACTCCGGCCCCTGGTCAGTTCTTATCGTCGCCGGATAGCCTCGAAACAGTGCAATGCTGTCCAGAATACGCGTGACCTGAACGCCTGAAATCCCAAAGGCAACAGTGACCGTCAGGCATTCCTTTGTGAAATCATCGACGCAGGTAAGACACTTGATCCTGCGACCGGTGGAAAGTGCGTCCATGACGAAATCCATCGACCAGGTCAGATTGGGCGCCGCCGGACGGAGCAGCGGCAGACGTTCTGTTGCCAGCCCTTTACGACGTCTTCTGCGTTTTACGCCCAGGCCACTGAGGTGATAAAGCCGGTACACGCGCTTATGATTAACATGAAGCCCTTCACGGCGCAGCAACTGCCAAATACGACGGTAGCCAAAACGCCTGCGCTCCAGTGCCAGCTCAGTGATGCGCCCTGATAAATGCGCATCAGCAGCCGGACGGTGAGCCTCATAGCGGCAAGTCGACAGGGATAAACCTGTAAGCCTGCAGGCACGACGTTGCGACAGACCGGTCGCATCACACATCAACATCACGGCTTCCCGCTTCTGGTCTGTCGTCAGTACTTTCGCCCCAGAGCCACCTGAAGCGCCTCTTTATCCAGCATGGCTTCGGCAAGCAGCTTCTTGAGTCTGGCGTTCTCTTCCTCAAGCGACTTCAGGCGCTTAACTTCAGGCACCTCCATACCGCCATACTTCTTACGCCAGGTGTAAAACGTGGCATCGGAAATGGCATGCTTGCGGCAGAGTTCACGGGCGGGTACCCCAGCTTCGGCTTCGCGGAGAATACTGATGATCTGTTCGTCGGAAAAACGCTTCTTCATGGGGATGTCCTCATGTGGCTTATGAAGACATTACTAACATCGGGGTGTACTAATCAACGGGGAGCAGGTCACAGAAGTTATGAACAGAACCGGCTATGGCAAGGCCTGGATTTATCGTCTAATCAACGAAGGTTTATTTCCACAACCAATAAAAATTGGTTCGCGTGCAATTGCATTTGTCGAAAGCGAAGTTGATGAATGGATCGCATCTGCAATTGAACGTTCACGTAAAAATGCAGCCTGATTACGGGGCTAATGATGAGTGTATTAAATTTGGTGTGTAAAAATAAATGGTGCTATTCAACAATGAGTCGAGGGCCGCCTGATATTTTATAAGTAGTATTAGGTTAGGCTTTGGTATTAAGAAGTAATAACAATAGTCATTACTGGGAATTATGATGGCATTTTTACTGTGACATTATAAATTAATAAGTACAGGAGATTTAAAATGAATAATTCAATCAGAGTACCTGAAGATAAAGATTTTGTATGTGCATTTGTGACTTCACCGGATAGCTTGTATGAGGCTATTGAAACCTATCGTAATTATGTAGATCCAGTCGAAGAGATAGAGTTTGAGCACGTCCTTCTTTATTTGTTGTGTTCTATACTGGTCGAAGGTGCTACAGATGTTACCATTAATGATGAAGCACGAATGTGTATTGAGCACCTTGTCAATGAAAAAAATATTATCAGAAAGAATAACACAGGTAAAAAGGTGTAAGGTCTGTAATAAATTATCATGGGTACAGACAGCACAAGTCTGTACCTTCTTATTTTAATCCTACTGGTAATGATATATAAAAATTATGTGCTTTTGATAGCGGTCATGTGGTTTTGCTATAGTAAGCATTGCAGGATAGGAATATCCTAAACTTTCATTCTCTGCCCTTTGTTTTATTTAAGATAACTGAAAAATACAGGGTTTAAACGATACTGGTATTTAAACTCAGTAGGTATAATAACATTCGTATCAATCAGTTCATCGATGGCCCGATAAAATCGGGCTGGCGTAATATGTATATCTTCCTGTTGTGCGATGGATGTTGCACGGTGAAAGTTCAGGTAAACAGTGTTTTTATCTGGTGTGTATGAAGCGATTAATGTGAGAAGCCAAAACACATTGTGAGCAGTATTGTTCAGATTGCGTTGTTCATCTGATAATTTATTCTGGTAAAGGTAAGCAGGGAGTCTTTGCTTCATAAAGATATCCTTTATTTTGTTAAGTTTTTCGCTGGTGTGGGGCGTAAAATCACCGCGCTGTTATGTCTTTTAAAAGGGAATGCCGTCAGTTGGATATCTGTTTCTGGATTTTTTTACAGGCTTTGTTTTGCGCCCTGCGCGATAAAAGTTGAATGAAGTGGCAAAATCTTCAGTCTCAAGTCTGGATTTACTGAATTTATCCATCAGATCTTCATTGAAACGATGAGGAATACCTTTTACGCATAAATTAGAATTCAGGTAAACCTGACCATCTTCAGCATTACGGATCAGTATTTTCCTCTCAAATAATTCCCTGAATGCACGTGAAACATTCGATTTATTCAGTCCTAACTCTCTGGCGGTACGTGACTGTGAAAAGTCAGGGATAATATTTCCATAATCAATGACTGAGAAGAGATAAATAACAATTCTGAATGCCGTTGGTGTCAGATCCATTCTGGCGAGCGTGGCCGTATTATCTTTAAAGACCATCGAAAAATCGTCACGAAAGGATGTCTTTTTACAGGCACTTGCTTTAACTTTTATTTCTTCCAGATCTTCGGGCATAACATCTAATGCTTCTGCAATAATTGCTTTTTGTTCTTTAGTTAACATAACACTTGTGTTTGACATAATGGCTCCTTTTTTATTATTGTGATAACAGATATGGCATATTAAATTTGTTTGTCAATATTATTAGTAATAAAATTTAAAAATATTATATTTATTGCTCTGTGATTATTTTTTAGTGAAATATTAAGGGTTGTCAGAGTTATTACGAAGGGTGCTAAATTTCACCATCACCTGTTATGTTATTAATAATTTTTGGTTCTGAAAGATACAACCAATATTCTATCTTAACTTGTTGATGTGATTTATTAATTTTCTTTTTGTATTTGCAAGATAAAAGAGTGATAAAGAAACAAGAAACCGAAATTTAGCTTTAGACTGACACAAAATTCCATTGTACACAGTTTGATAAACACTGCTATTGCTGATTTTCCTTCGTAATATTATTCCTTAAGTGAAGCCCGCGCACCTGTGTGTTGCGCCACTGGGCTTCAGAACATTGCTATAGTGTTTAACTGTCAGTAGAAATACGCTTCGCGCAGGAGTTCAGACAGTTGGGTTTAGCTCTCAGCACAAATACGCTTCGCGCAGAGATTCAGACTGCTGAGTTTAGCGAAAGAGTGGACCCGACTACATGATTTACCCGTTAACTTAATACGGCTCACGCCGGAACCCCTTCGGAAAAATCCTTTTTGCTTCAGCGTGTGAGTGCTGAGGGCACTCAGCGGCGCTGCAAGGGAGATTAAACGTTGGGTTTTCATCTGACGGGTAAAAATAATTAACATATATCTGTCGTCGGGGGCGTGAGCCAGTGCGTAGCACTCTCTCAAAAAAATTCCTGAAGGGGTTTTATCTGAAATCTGGAAACTACCTGGCTTTTGAAAAAAGGAAGTGGTAATGCAATCGATCGGACTCAACATTGCTACAGCGAAAGCTGTTTCCAGTATTATAAGAATAAATAGTTGTCATTTTAAAATAAAATATTTTCAATTTTGTATTGATTTAAATTTTAAAGCTGATAGTACTTAATTATAAAAACAAAAAAGGAGAGGGTTATGAGTAATATTTGTGTTTCATCTCAGGAAGAAAAGTTTATATTTGTTGTTGATAAATATATAACACACCATCGCGACAGTGTTAATAACAATAATTTTTACAGAAAACTTTATGTGCTTTTCGCTGGATACCATCTGAAGTATTTTTATTCACGGGCGCAATATCGCAATTCGTGTTATCACGTTGATAATATCATGCAGATGTTTATGGGTGTCGTTTCTACCCTGAAGGCCCCTCTGCTCAGGCAACTCGCAAACAGTGATACATTACTGCATTGCCTGAATTCGCTCGTGAATTATATTTCAGGCAATCTGGACGAAGCAGAGCATATTTATGCTGATTTGCTGGCTCAGTATGAAAAGAAACGCATTGCAGGCTCTCTGGCTTATACTCCGCCAGTCTCAGTGATCAGGAAAAGACTTTGATAGCGGCAGCAGCGTGTACAAGGAATGGGATGCTGAATGGTGGAGAGAAATGGAGCTGGCGTTTCCGGCAGGTCATAATCGAGTATTAAAAAGGCAGGAGCCACCCAGTTGGCGTCCCGCCTGTCGTGATGGCTTTAAGGTGGGTTTACTTATCAACGACCTGCCAGCCATCATCCGTTTTGACAAGGGTTACAGCAGCAGTACGCTTTTCGTTATCGACAATAGCCGTCACATTGCATTTATAGCTTTTATCAGAGACTTCTACGCAGTCATGCTTTTTGACTGATTTTAATTCGCGCAGTGCGTCTTTCGGGACATCTTTACCTGCTATGGATTTAACGATGGCATTCGTCTGCTCCACTACCTTATTCATCGCAGTGTAAATATCCTGCTCAGACGGTTCACCGGTACAACCGCTCAGCAAAAAAATGGACGCGATGAGTGTGGTAAATGCATATGTTTTCATAAAATAATCCCAGACTGTAGAGTACGTTATTGAATAAGACCGGTTTTCATCTTGCTGCTGTTTTCAGAGAACGTCCACTTGCTGACCGTTTCGCCTTTAAATTCGATTTCCAGCGTTTTGGCCTGCGTCTGTGAACCCCCTGTCAGCAGCCCAATCATGGGAATGAATGTGGTGGCATCAAACTGATTGTTATCCATGGAATAAGTCCATTCTTCATTGCCACTATCAAGTGTGGTTCTGGTTTCGGGCTCACCTAATGCGGTAATGATTTCTGATTTCGTTGTTTTATTCTTGATGATTTTAGACTGCAGACTTTGTGATGTTTCTTTTTTCAGTTGCTGATTGCCTGATGTTGAACAACCAGAAATAAGGAAAGAAGAAATAAAAAACACAGAAATCATGAATCTGTTCATAAGTTATCTCATATTAATTTTTTATGTTTGCGGTGGTGTAAAATTAATATCACCGTATAAAAACAACTCTGTCTGCATATTTCTTTTTAATAATGCAGATAAGAATAATGACGCTGGCAAAAAACGTAATGACTGAGACAGGAGTGCTGCCGGTTAATGAAAATACTAACCAGGCGATAGCTAATGCCACGAATTGAAACAAGAATGCCACACTGAGCGGGCTTTCACCATAGGCCACTTTTGCATGACAGCCTTTGCAAACCCGCACACCATGTGGGCTTTGTGTAAAGCAGAAGGGGCAGCTAATCATTTTATTATCCATCGTGACTCCAAGGACTGATTTAAGATGATGTATTTTTGAACATTTTCGATGAATGACCCGCTTTAGTAAAATTGCTTGTACCGATCGATGATTACCTCATGATAGGTTATGACTATCATAACTGCATTATCGATCTATACAAACGATCAAATATTTATTGACAATCATTTTGTTATGGACTATCACACCTTATGGTGTGTGGTGCTGGTTATTCCTAACTGATTGTTCCTGAGGAGAATGAGTGGCTGTGAAAGGAACGGGTGCTAACAGGTGCAGATGAAGAATCTTGCGGAAAGGATGTGTTGTGGCATGCAGCAGTGACAGTCCCCTGGGCTTTAGAAGTACAACAATTTGGTTGAGTAATAAAAGCCACACCTTCAGGCGACGCTGGAGGGGTATCTGGCCGGTTGTATTGTACAGTTTGCTCCTGAGCTGAATGATACCCACTGTCTCCTGTTGTCTTTCCAGACGAATTTTTTCTTCAAGCTGATGGATTTTCTCCAGAATCGTTTCCCGGTTTGCAGCCTGTTCTTCAGACTCGCATGATGGCATTGGCATTGGCATTGGCATTGGCATTGGCACTGGCATTGGCACTGTTAATGGCACAGGTGCAGGTACTGTTGGCTTTTGTGCTTGTTTCAGTAAAGTCAGATGTTCCGGTACGAAATCAATCAATGTTTGCAGGGAAGACCAGCCATATTTTTTACCCAATTGAGAGGCTTTAAAGGCAATACCTTGGTACTGAAATGAAAAGCCGTTCATTTTTCCCGTTGAGGCGATATTGGGTTTGCAGCTGACGTCTACCTTTTCCAGCATAGCGATAAAAGTCAGCAAATCAGGGCGGCCGGTTAACGCATTATCAATCAGGCTCTGCAGAGTGAACCTGGGGCAGGGAGTTGTCGTTCTTTCAGCCATCATCAGCTCGTTGCGGGAAGGCTTTCTTTTCTCCTGACTATGACTACTGATTGCAGATGTGGTTTGAGTGAGTTTGTGGACTTTCTCCAGCTCGCTGATAATCCGGGTACTGATAAGATTTTCATTTTTCCCAAGGTACAGCTTCCCACCGACCATGTTAATTCTGTTAGCTATTATATGGATATGCTGCCCGTCCGAATCATCGTGCATGATATAGCAGCGAAGATGGGTTTCAGTGAATCCCATCCGGGTCATATAATCGTCAGCGAATGCCGCCCATTGTCTGACTGACAGTGTTTCTCCCTTTGGCAGGCGAAGCGAATTATGCCAGACAGGTTTGGCGACACCGGGGCGCAGTAGTCTTGTGCCTTCAAATTCACTGATAAGTTCAGCAGCAGTGCTTCCCGTCATGTTGCCACCGATAATATAAGGCGTGATTTTGTGGTGAGATCCTGACTTAAGGCTATAGAGAACCACACCTGCAAACTGTTTACCCCGCTTTATTTTCTGCATGCCTTTCACTGGTCTTGCTCCAGAAAGGTTGATGGAATAAGGTGATCCCTGAGAGTTTTGATTTGTCTGCGCAGGGCGAAGAGTTCTGTACGGGTCAGTTCGCTGTCAGGGCTTTTGCTGTCGAGATGATTCAGCAGGCGGTTTAAATCCTGTGAAAGGTAGCCGAGTTTAATCCATGCTTCACGATTGATTTCAGGTAATACCGGTGGGAGTTTGTTGAGGGATGCCATTCTTAGCCATTCCCCTTTTTTATAAGGGCCTCTTTTACTATCGAGAATAGATAATTCTTCTTCGTTTAACCGAACGCTGACGCAGTGATTTCGAACTTCATTAGGTGAATATTTTGCTGTATGGAATTTACCTCTTCTTGAGCTTCTTGATAGATCTTCTTTACTTTCGTTTTTATGCATATCTAACCTTTTTAAAATGTGTTCATGATCTACAGTTAGCGCATTGGTAAAATAAGTCAAGGCAGTGTCGAAATTTATAAATAAGAGAGGTGGAGCAGATTGCTAATTAGGTAATCTGCTCTGGGTAAAAATAGGGTTCATATTAAATTCATTATGACAGTGAGGAGGGGCGGAGGTTACAATCTACGTTTTACTGGCATTAAAGAGATTGTTTGTTTCATAATTTCGCTAAGTTTCTTTCTCTCATGTTCTGCTATATATTTACAAATCTCATCATGTCGAATATGCTGTTCCAGTTGTTTTTTATCTATTTTGATGTCATTGCGGATAAACCATTTAATGGTTTCAATGTCCCCGCGTAAATCATAACCTCGCAGTACAATATGGCGAAAATGTGTGTTGCTGATATCTGTCTTCTTCTTTAGTTCACTGAAGAAAGAGCTCATTTCATTTTCATTGGCACTTAGATAAACCTGGCAGTTATCAGAGATAGTAAAGTTAAGGTTTTTCTTCTGAAGCAAATCCATTATCTGCAGACTTTCGCTGTTGAGGTAGTTGAAAATTACTGGACTGCTATCCTTCATACTAATATGACGAATGAGCATTTTGGCTTTGAAATCGCCTAATGAATAGCAAATTTCAAAAAAACCGTGACCCTGGTTATCTCTATGGTTTATATCGCAACCGGCCTGTACCATCAAATCAAAGATAGAGTGATTTTTTACGTAAAAAAGTATTGTTCTTCCGCATTTATCCACATTGTTGACATTAATTCCAGCATTGATCAGGGTTTTGCAACAGGATATATTATCAGCTAACGAGCATAAACAGGTTTGGCCGAGACCATTTTTGTGGTGTATATCTACGCCGGAATCAATCAATTTTTTCAGTATGTGAGGATTTCGCTGGTTAAACAAAACATTGTGACCATAGTTGTCAGCATGGTTAAAATCTATTCCTGCTTTAACCAGAGTGTCAATCATTCTTGGGTTTTTACAGTAAAACAGTATATTTCTTCCAAACGAATCCAGTGTATTAATATCGGAGCCTGCATTAATGCAAGCCTGAATGTCTTTGGGAGTTTTACAAGAGAGTAATGCATTTATTGCGTTGTTATTCATAATTTTTCTCCTCTGTTAAGCGACTAATCTGATATAGTTGTCATGGTTGGTTTTATATTCCTTTATTTTTTTAATGTCTTCGTAAATTCGAGCGAGTGAAAACCATGAGATCTCTTTCAACATGTTTTTGTTGCTTACATACAAAATGTTACCACCGCGAAATGAAAAAGCATTATGGAATGTACTTTCATTCGTCGTTTTGAGAAATCGAATGAAATTTTTTATTGTCTCTTTTTTGTTCATGTTATAAGAGGTGAATGTATAGATAGAGAATACGGTTAAAATATTTCTCTTCGAGACCATATGTCTTGAGAAATAATCGAAATAAAATCTTTGCTCCTGAGTGTCACTTTTGCAGAAAAGTGAAAATTGTGGATTATATAATCTATAAAGATCTGCGTTCTTTTTTGTTTTGGCGAGATAGTTAGTCAGGCTTGGATAGTTTGTTTTATTCATTTTAGTTCTCCTTTATTTAATTAACAAAGGAAATATATATTATTAAATAAACAAAATGCAAATATATTTTTATATTTATTTAATTAAATAGTTATATTTTTATTATATTTCATATAAGGTGTTGTTTTTCATTGTTATATTATTTTATCAAAAAGTGCTGTGTTTTATTTGATTGATTTGGTTTGAGAGTAGTGATTGATATTGTATGAATTGGCGATGAGGGTGTTTTAAAAAATAAATTTATCAAAGTGCTAAGGTGCAGTGTGGGGCTTTGTATTAAATTAATGATGTTAGCGCCCCTTGGCTATCTAACTAAAGGTTAAAGCCAAGGGGAGAGTGTTCAGGCAGATTCAATTCATAATCTTTTTTTTGTAATTGCTTTATAGGTAACTGGTTGAAGCGTTGTTCGTAAAACCTTTTGCTCTCTCTGTGATTTTTCCTGGAGGATTTCTTCATAGAAGTAGCGTTCTTTTAGCGATTCTATATCAACTTTTATATCATTACGTATTAACCATTTAATTAGCAGTCTTCCTGCATAGTGCGTCAGTAGATATGTACTGCTTATGTAAAACCAAACATGACTAATGTCTGTCAGCTTCTTTAGTTGTAAAATTAATTTTTTAGCGTCGGCATTTGTTGGTGTTATGATACATTTATCACTTATCTCAAATTCATTTTTTTGTTTTATAAGCAATGACAACAGCTCAATTGATTTAAATGTAATGTTCTTGAATACAATTTTTGAACTGTTTGTAAGGTGAATATTACGGATAAGGAAGCGCATGTAGTTATCATTTTTAGATTCCCAGTGCGTATATTTACCAGCTATGCTATTATTTTCTGACTGCCAGTGATCGAATGCTGTCTGTCCACTTATATTTTTATGATTAATGTCGCAACCAGCCTCAATTAGTGCATCGTACACATATCCTTCAAATGGAATGAAAAGAAAGGAATTGCCATAGCTATCTTTGGCATGGATATCTAGTCCTGCTTTGATAAGATATTTTATTAACCCAGGTGAAACATTAATATGCTGTATGGCAAGGGTGCCTGACTTGTTTCTGTGGTTTACATTAATTCCATTGCTGACAAGAAGTTCCACCGTCTCTATATTTTGAGCATAAAACAATGCATTGTTTCCGTCATTGTCTAAGTGGTGAATGTCAATGTCAGCGTCAATCATTGCCTGTATAGCTTCGGGTACATTACAGGTAAAAAGAGCAGTTTGACCTTTGTCATTACAGATATTTATATCCACGCCAGCCTTAAGGCAACGAAGGACACCATTTTTTGACTTTACACGGAAGAGGTTATTTTTATTACTTTCGTTTGGTTTCATTTTTTTATCTCCTTTCTGTTGTTTTCAAGATATTAATAACACCAGATTTTACGGTATTCAAATTTATTTTTGTTTTATTAAGGATGTATCTAATTTGGTTTGTTTGAGGTTATTCTTAGCTTAATGGAACATGGGCCGATAAGGTTATCCTATGTGATGTGGATTAATTATTTTTATAAGATTATTTATCTATGTTTTGGTTTGTGTTTGGATTATTTAAGTAAGTAAAAAGATATTTTAAATGTATGGAAGAATATTGCAGATGGGAGCTGACCTGCATAAAGAACATAATTAGAGGCTAAGATATTAATACTTTGGAAAGTTATGCTATAGGATATATAAAAGATCAAGTAATATAATGGTGATTATTCGTGTTCTTATTGATATTGGAAATTAAATGAGTAGTGTTTTTTATGAGGTTTTTTGCTGTTGATAATGCTTATTAAAATTGGAAGAGCATCCTTTAAGTTATTCGGCTTGAGGATGCTCATTTAAAATTTATGCAGCGGAGTCTTTTTCAACAGCCAGGAAGGGCGAGTTATCAAGTGCTGCAAAAGATGCTTCATTATTTAGAAGTCGGATAAAATATCTCTTTTGATCTTTAGTATTAAGGTTTATTAATCCTCCTGTTAGATCAATATTCCGTTGAAATACAGGGAATTTTTGCATAACTTGTTGTATTTGAGGGACTGAAACTCCCGTTTTTACTAAGTTCCCTTTTGAAACCATAGCAAGTCTACGCATAAATGCTCTGTCTTTATACATATCCTTGAAAATATCTAGTGGCACTGGCATACCTTGTGTATTAACAATTCCAAGGTTTATTATTAATGGCGTTGAGTTATTTGCAAGATTATCTATTACACTTTCTAATCCATACATTCTTTCAAGAAGCTTAATGTTTAGCGCATAGTACTTATTCTGAAAAAAGAAGAAGTCAATAGTGTCATTTATATCAATACTGTCATGAGTGATCTTATCTAAGGTTCTGCCATTTAGACTCAAGAAAGATTTTTTTGTTTTCTTATGTAGAGAAACAGGATATTTATGTTGGTAAATGACTACGCTGTTTCCATTACCATCACAAAGGTGGTAAATTACGGCTTTTACCGATGTGAGGCTTTGTGTTGCAAAATCAAACTGTGTTGCATTCCCATTGACACCGAAATTTAGCACGTTGTTCATTTTAGTAAATTCAATTGGGAGGTGATTAATTGTTAAGTGATCATATTCGAAAACTTGCTTATCTCTTTCTAATAAAGTGGATACAAGTGGAACTGCCACTTTACCTCTGTTAGGTTCAATAATATTATTGATTAAGCTTTTAGAAAATGAAGTGGTCAGATCTTTTTCAGCATCAGGTTCAAGGTTAACCTTAAATATATCTATCGTACCTTGAACATCAGCAACAAAAAAAGCTTCACCAGAGATGCGTTTCGATTTTAAAATATTTTCAATGTTAGTGAACATGTCATGACCTCTACACTATTTTAGCCAAATAAGTTTCATCGTCGATTTTTATATACTTTATATTATCTGTACTCTTTAGAACACTGCGGCAGATTACTGTGCATTTTTTCACTCCACGGTCATGAACATTAGCTTTGTATATTCTGAATCCGAGTATTGCAAGTGATGGGTTAGAATAAAACCGGTTTGTCTTTACGTATATTGCGCCGATTACAAATATCATCAACCCTAAATTTAATACAGTTCTCTTACTATCGACATCAGTGAAAACTAAGGGCATTATATAAGTGGTTAAAAACTCTAAATGTTCATGGTTTTCATTGCTAATATCCGAGACAGTGCATGCAACAGACCAACCCGAACCAAAGCTATTTGCAAGGACTATTAAAATAATTGCACCAATAAAAATGAAAATCAAACTAACTATGAAAACGATATTTCTCACTTTCAATGACGAGATTGAGAAAGTAAAGTTTTCAGTAAAAATATAGTCCCACACATTTTTTATCAAAACCTTATCGTAGGACATAATTAATAATGATAAAAATAGAAGCCATAGTGATAGTATATATAGTACTGTTTTAAGATATGGCCTGCTATCCATTAGCTTCTCCTGTATAACTTAAAATAGTTTGTATGTTAATAATCTAGGGGAATAATTTTCCTAATTCTCCAGCTAAAAGTTCAGCCTGCTTCAAAATGGTCTCTGTGGCGAGCAAGGACATATCGGGTGGATAACCATATTTTTTGAGCAGACGTTTTACCACCACGCGAATTTTTGCTCTTGCTGCTTCTTTCACTGTCCAGTCAAGACTGACATTGTTGCGGATAGCCTCTGTAAGTACGACTGCCAGTTCTCGTAGTTTTTCCTTTTCCATTAACTCGCGAGCACTGTCGTTATCTGCAACAGCAGAATAGAAGGCATATTCATAAGCGCTGAGGTTTAACTGGCTGGCAAGGCTGTCAGATTCCTGGATAGTCTTGGCAAGCTTGATTAGCTCATCAATTACCTCCGCTGCGGTCAGTACCTTGTTCTGGTAGCCATTGATTGCAGAGGTCAGCATATCAATCAGTTTTTTGCCTTGGGTGATACTTTGATTCGAGCGAACCTTAATCTCGTCAGAAAGCAGTTTTTTAAGCGTTTCCAAAGCAATATTTTTGTGTTGGTAATCCTTCATTTCCTGAAGGAATTCTTCAGAAAGAACGGAAATATCTGGCTTTTGTATCCCAGCAGCGTCAAAAATATCAACAACTTTATCGGTAACCAGAGCCTGATCGATAGTCTGTTTTACCCGAACTTCCAGACTGTCATTGTGTTCTTCTTCTGATCCGGCTGAGTTTTCAGTAAATTTATTCAGTCTGGCTTTTACGGCCTGGAAGAATGCTACTTCGGGTGCCGCTTCCATTGCTTTATCGTGCGGTGTCGCCAATGCAAATGCCTGCGACAAGGCTGCAACCGCAGCCAGGAAACGCATTTTACCTTTACCGTTATCCAGCCCTAAAATATGGTTTTCTGATTCAAGAATAATTGTCAGGCGTTGTGAAGTAGTTGCGGCAAAGTAAGCTTTGTAATCGTAGCCATGCATCATGCCTTCCAGGATTTCCAGCTTTTCCTGCATGAGCGTTACAGCTTCTTCCTGAACCTCAGCAGGATCTCCACGTCCACCTGCATCAGAGTAAAAGGAGAGGGCTTCTTTTAAATCAGAGGCAATGCCCAGATAGTCAACAACCAGACCGCCTATCTTATCTTTATACACACGGTTCACACGGGCAATTGCCTGCATGAGGTTGTGGCCTTTCATTGGTTTGTCGATATACAGCGTATGCATGCTGGGAGCGTCGAAGCCGGTTAACCACATATCACGCACTATCACCAGTTTCAGCTTGTCGTCGTCATCCTTCATACGATTAGCCAGAACCTGACGTTCTTTTTTTGTGGTGTGGTGTTTAGCGATTTCTGGTCCGTCAGCAGCAGAAGAGGTCATGACGACTTTAATCACGCCATCATTTAGATTATCGCTGTGCCATTCAGGTTTTAACTCTATGATTTCTTTATAAAGTTCAGCAGCAATACGACGGGACATGGTGACAATCATGCCCTTGCCATGATCGGCATTAGATTTTAAGCGCTGTTCAAAGTGCTGAACCATATCCGCCGCAATAGCTTTAATACGTTTTGAACTGCCAATCAAACCTTCGATTCTGGCCCATTTAGACCGTTCTTTCTGGGTAAGCGTCAGCTCGTCTTCGTTAAACTCATCGTCGAAGTCTTCAATTAGCTGGCGACCTTCGTCACTGATGGCAATTTTGGCAAGACGGCTTTCATAGAAGATACGCACGGTTGCACCGTCTTCTACAGCCTGTGAGATATCGTAGATATCAACGTAGTTACCAAAAACCGCAGGTGTGTTTACGTCCGTTTTTTCTATGGGGGTTCCGGTAAAGCCAAGATAGGTCGCATTGGGCAAGGCATCACGCATATATTTGGCAAAGCCATAAACGGTACGTTTACCTGTTACGTTGCCTTCGCTGTCTTTCACGTCGACTTCTTTGGCGCTGAAACCGTATTGTGAACGGTGGGCTTCATCAGCGATAACGACAATATTGGTCCTGTCTGACAACAACTCATAGATATTGCTGCCATCATCAGGCTGGAATTTTTGAATAGTGGTAAACACCACACCACCAGAGGCTACGCGCAAATATTCTTTGAGTTCTTCCCGGTTGTCGGCCTGTTTTGGTGTCTGACGAAGTAGCTGTGTCGCGGAAGAGAACGTACCGAACAGCTGATCATCTAAGTCGTTACGGTCAGTGATCACAACAACTGTCGGATTATCCAGCGCCAGCACAATTTTCCCGGTATAAAACACCATCGAAAGCGATTTACCGGAACCCTGAGTATGCCAGACTACGCCCGCTTTGCGATCTCCGGTTTTTTGCGCATTAACAAGATCTTTACTGTTACGTCCCTGCTGGCGCAGTGCCACTTCGGCAGAGGGGGAGTCCGCATTCACCGCTGAGGCACGAATAGTGGAAAGAACTGCTGCATTGACCGCGTAGTACTGGTGATAAGCTGCCATTTTTTTAACAGTACGGATACTGATAATCCCTTTGCTGTCTTCATGTTTGCTGGCCTCAAACACGATAAAGTGGCGGATCATATCCAGCAGCGTTACAGGATTAAGCAACCCCTGTAATAAAACTTCAAGCTGTGGTTGGGTACTGGTGGCTTGCGTTTTACCGTTAGCAGTTTTCCACGTCATATAACGACTGAAATCGGCAGAAACCGTCCCCGCTTTGGCTTCCAGCCCGTCAGATATCACATTAAAAGCATTGTAGTTAAACAGACCGGGGATTTGGTTCTGATAGGTTTTAATCTGATTATAGGCACCTGTTACCGTAGCATTTTCGTCAGCGGCATTTTTAAGTTCGATAACGACTAATGGTAGACCGTTGATGAATAAAATAAGGTCCGGTCGGCGGGTATGGTTGCCTTCTTTGATGGTGAGCTGATTAATGACCAGAAATTCATTATTAGTGGGATCGTTAAAGTCGATCAGGCAGGCCAGCTCTCCTTGTGTATTACCATCCTTGCTGACTTCGATATTGATTCCTTCGGTCAACAGGCGATGAAAGGCCAGATTGTTTGTCATTAGGTCAGGTGTGCTGATCTGCATCATCTGTTTCAAGGCTTCCTCACACTTTTGTTCACTGAGGTGAGGATTCAGGCGTTGTAGGGCAGTACGCACCTTATCTTCAAGGATAACCTGCTGATAGCTACGTAATGTATTGATTCCACTTGGTTCAATGTCCGGGCCGTAAACATATTCATAGCCCATCCCTTGCAGGTGCTCAATCGCCATTACTTCAATATCGGATTCGGTCATCTTTGCCATGCGTACTGTCCTTATTGTCGCTTTATCTGAGAGCGGGCTGTGCACCCGCTTAAATAATTTATGCTACAGATTCAAGTTTTTCTTCTGCATACTGAACTCGTACTTCACCACTCATCAGTTTGGGAAGCAGGGTGTCGCGGAGAGTTTCTAGTGTTTTAATTTGCTGAGTGTTCGTCTCTTTCTTACTAAATATCGGAGATATTTCTTCATTAAATTTCTCAATTGAATTTAAAGAAGGAAACTTCAAGTTTACAGACTCGAAAGTTCTTGTCGTAATAGTGTCAAATACGCTGCCATAAGCTGCTGTCAGCAAATCATCGACAATAAATCCAACCAGAAGATATATGAAGAAAGGATAGTTTCCAATTTTTGAAACAATGCCATAATTGGATTGACTAAAAGCCATATCTCTTGCTAAAAGAGCATACTTTCCCACTGTACCACGAGCACTTATAACGGTTGAGTTTTTAGGCAGCAATTTAGCTGAACTGTTTTGAAGTCCCGCTAAGCTTATAGACTTTTCTGTGCTATACAGATAGCCTTGATGAGCTGCTGAAATATCTCCTCCGGAAATCCAAGGTATCTCATCAGTCCAATATTCAGCAACTGAAGTTTTTGGCGTTCCACCTCCAACTAATGTGAATATATCTAGGACATTTTTTTCTTGCCATTCATCATTGCTATCCACATCAAACCATTGCCTAAACAAGGTTTCAGCCATAGATTCCAGAGTTTTATTCTGACGATGAAGCAGGTCTATTTTTTCATCAATAGAATACAATACAGAACTTATAGCAACTTGCTCATTATAAGGTGGCAGAGATATTGGGATTTTTTTAAGGACAGATGATTTAATCCCGAATACAGTTGTGCCCGAAGCTCGTGATTCAAGTTCATATTGGCCTTGCTCTGATTGCAACCAATATTTAAGAAACTTATTATCAAGGATGTTTTTATACCCTCTAAGGGTAATAATTCGTTGAGCAAGCGCGATATTTTTATTCTTGATTAATGCAACTTCACCCAGTGGAGCCTCGGTGGTTAAAACAACATCGTTGACTTCTGGATAGCCGCGGGTCATCCAAAGTGGATAATCCTCAACCGAAATAAATTCGGTAGCAGTGTTTAAACGCCCATCTTTTATAATTTTAGCCGTGATGAGTGGTATACCTGAATCTTTTTTATCAGGAGTTTTTCCTCTATAATCAATGAAGTATTCAACAACTTCATCTAAGTTTTTAACAACCCACTCACTCATAAAACCACCTTCGCCAGATTATCAGCGATAGCTTTATTAAGACGTGCTTCTTCTTCCAGTTGGGCTTCAAACTCCGCTTTAAGGGTCGTAAAACGTTCTTTGAAGTCGAAATCGTCTTCTTCATCAGCAAGGCCGACATAACGACCCGGAGTCAGCACATAATCGAGTTTAGCAACTTCATCAATGTCTACTGACGCACAGAAACCAGCCACATCTTCGTAGTCGCCACCTTTGTTACGCCAGTTATGGTAGGTATCGGCTATGGTTTTAATATCGTAGTCATACAGGACTTTGGTTCGACGATTAATTAAATGGCCTAAGTTACGGGCATCAATAAACAGAATTTCTTTACTGCGATCACGATAGTGGCTGCTGTTTACACGATCTCGACGCATAAACCATAGAGCGGCGGGGATCTGGGTGTTCAAGAACAGTTTTGCAGGTAAGTTAACGATACAGTCAATAACATTGGCATCTTTTACCAGTGCGGCACGGATATCACCTTCACCAGAACTTTTAGATGTTAAAGCCCCTTTTGCCAGTACAACACCAGCCTGACCTTTTGGCGACAGGTGATACAGAAAATGCTGCATCCAGGCAAAGTTAGCATTCCCGGTAGGTGGGATACCGTATTGCCAACGGGCATCGCCACGAAGCTGCTCACCGGACCAGTCAGACACGTTAAACGGTGGATTGGCAATGATAAAATCAGATTTTAGATCTTTGTGGGCATCGTTAAGGAATGAGCCTTCACTGTTCCAGCGGACGTGTTCTGAATTGATACCCCGGATAGCCAGGTTCATTTTTGCCAGACGCCAAGTGGTCTGGTTGGATTCCTGACCGTAAATCGAAATATCGTCAATATTTCCCTGATGCGCTTCAACAAATTTTTCTGACTGAACGAACATACCACCGGAACCGCAGCAAGGGTCAAAGACACGGCCTTTATAAGGTTCAAGCATGTTAACAAGCAGGCTTACAATGGATTTTGGTGTATAGAACTGACCACCTTGTTTACCTTCTGCCAGTGCAAATTCACCAAGGAAGTATTCGAATACGTGGCCTAATACATCAGCAGAACGCGCTTTGGCATCTCCCAGTGCAATGTTGCCAATCAGATCTATCAGTTCACCCAGCACAGTTGCGTCGAGGTTCTGGCGAGCGTAGACTTTCGGCAGCACACCTTTTAGCTGTGGGTTACCCGCTTCGATAAGCTCCATAGCATCATCAACCAGCTTACCGATTTCGGGTAGCTTTGCCTTAGATATTAGATAGTTCCAGCGTGCAAGCTCAGGGACAAAGAAAATGTTGTAAGCGGTGTACTCGTCTTTATCTTCCGGGTCAGCGCCTGCGAACTCGCCTTCACCAGCCTTCAGCAACTCATAATGAGATTCAAAAGAATCAGAAATATACTTAAGGAAAATCAGGCCCAGCACGACATGCTTGTACTCGGCTGCATCAATGTTCTTACGTAGCTTGTCAGCCGCTTTCCACAGGATGACCTCTAACGGGTCTGTTTTGATTTCTTTAGGTTTTCTGGCCATTAGCGTAACCTTATGAAGGGGGAAGATGGCCCTATTTTGCCTTAAAGTTCCGCTTGTTACGAGCTTATACAGCGATTAATTATTATCTGGTTTTAGTGTGTTTGTTTAGCTCAGCAAGTGCAATGACTCATGGAGTAAGTGCATTGTAGCGGGATTGTAGCAGGTCATTGCCGTCAATGGAGCCACTGTCATTGGCATAATTGCTGCATAGCCGACGCCACGCGCACATTCGCCAGTTCACTGGGGTTCATCGTGTGTACTACACCAGTACGCATCCGTAAAGTAACGGCATGGAAGAATCGTTTGTAAAGACGTTCAAGCGGGATTACGTGTAAGTAAATGATCTGCCGGATGCAGTCTCAGTGATGGACAAAATGGCAGAATGGATAGAGGATTATAATAATCTGCATCCACACAAGGGGTTGAACATGAAATCGCCACGCGAATATCTTGATGCCATATTAGCAGTTAATTAGCCGTGTCCGTTTTAGCTGGGGCAACTCCATTATTCAAAAAATCTTTCTTAGTGCATATGCATGGGGTGAATAGATGTACAGACTATGACAAACCATATCTATAATTTTTAATGTTTAAAATTCTCCGTTACATTAAGACATTCCTTGTACATTAAATTCCATCTAAGGTTAAATTTTTAATTTAATAAGGTCGCAATCTAAAATGATGTGTGTGGGGTCATTTGTAAGATGATTTTTCTATTTTTGATAGTGGTAGTTAAGGTGGGTGTTTATCTATTCAAAAATATAGATGTTCAAGGTGGTGATGCTGCCAACTTACTGATTTAGTGTATGATGGTGTTTTTGAGGTGCTCCAGTGGCTTCTGTTTCTATCAGCTGTCCCTCCTGTTCAGCTACTGACGGGGTGGTGCGTAACGGCAAAAGCACCGCCGGACATCAGCGCTATCTCTGCTCTCACTGCCGTAAAACATGGCAACTGCAGTTCACTTACACCGCTTCTCAACCCGGTACGCACCAGAAAATCATTGATATGGCCATGAATGGCGTTGGATGCCGGGCAACAGCCCGCATTATGGGCGTTGGCCTCAACACGATTTTACGTCACTTAAAAAACTCAGGCCGCAGTCGGTAACCTCGCGCATACAGCCGGGCAGTGACGTCATCGTCTGCGCGGAAATGGACGAACAGTGGGGATACGTCGGGGCTAAATCGCGCCAGCGCTGGCTGTTTTACGCGTATGACAGTCTCCGGAAGACGGTTGTTGCGCACGTATTCGGTGAACGCACTATGGCGACGCTGGGGCGTCTTATGAGCCTGCTGTCACCCTTTGACGTGGTGATATGGATGACGGATGGCTGGCCGCTGTATGAATCCCGCCTGAAGGGAAAGCTGCACGTAATCAGCAAGCGATATACGCAGCGAATTGAGCGGCATAACCTGAATCTGAGGCAGAACCTGGCACGGCTGGGACGGAAGTCGCTGTCGTTCTCAAAATCGGTGGAACTGCATGACAAAGTCATCGGGCATTATCTGAACATAAAACACTATCAATAAGTTGGAGTCATTACCCCTTTTTTTGACTTCTTTCATGTGATGGCCTCTGACAGAAATAACGTCATAGTCTCTGTTATGTGCAACGAGGTGCTTTGTCCATGGTTGATAGCATCAAAATAGTTTAATCAGGCAATAATATACTTGCTTACGAACTATGTAATTTATTGATTCATTAAGAAACTTAAAAAGTTAAAAGATTTCCGGGAGTCAACATTGAGGATTAAGCACGTTTTCCTTAATGCTACTTTTAGCATCTTATCTAAAATTAACCGCTGGTGCGAAGTAATACGGAGATATTATCATGGCAAAAATAGGTGATGGCATTCCGCATCTTATAGATCGAGCTATAGATTTTATGGCATCAACCCAGGCGTTCCGAGAGTATTTGAAAAAACTCCCCCCCCGTAACACAATTCCGTCCGATATTCCTGAGGAAAAAGTGCCGTTATATCTACAACGTCTGGAATATTATCGCCAGCTTTACAGGCCAAAGTAGATAAAATGTGCCCTCAGAGGAAATTGTTTACTTTTGAAAGGTATTTTTAAGCTGATTATTTGAAATCAGAACTGTCAGAGAGAGGACCATTGTTGATCACACAGCCTGTTGATAGAGTAAAAGACCACCTCCTGAGGAGGTGGCTTTTCAGAATGCCCCCTATAAGGGGGGCAAATGTCATATTCCGTTTTCTACTCTAGCAACTCCATCTGCTGTTCATGTGTTTGTTCCATCTTTTCCTGATGCCTCACATATCGTCTGATAATTTCTTCGTTCACGCCTAGGTGATGCTGCCAACTTACTGATTTAGTGTATGATGGTGTTTTTGAGGTGCTCCAGTGGCTTCTGTTTCTATCAGCTGTCCCTCCTGTTCAGCTACTGACGGGGTGGTGCGTAACGGCAAAAGCACCGCCGGACATCAGCGCTATCTCTGCTCTCACTGCCGTAAAACATGGCAACTGCAGTTCACTTACACCGCTTCTCAACCCGGTACGCACCAGAAAATCATTGATATGGCCATGAATGGCGTTGGATGCCGGGCAACAGCCCGCATTATGGGCGTTGGCCTCAACACGATTTTACGTCACTTAAAAAACTCAGGCCGCAGTCGGTAACCTCGCGCATACAGCCGGGCAGTGACGTCATCGTCTGCGCGGAAATGGACGAACAGTGGGGATACGTCGGGGCTAAATCGCGCCAGCGCTGGCTGTTTTACGCGTATGACAGTCTCCGGAAGACGGTTGTTGCGCACGTATTCGGTGAACGCACTATGGCGACGCTGGGGCGTCTTATGAGCCTGCTGTCACCCTTTGACGTGGTGATATGGATGACGGATGGCTGGCCGCTGTATGAATCCCGCCTGAAGGGAAAGCTGCACGTAATCAGCAAACGATATACGCAGCGAATTGAGCGGCATAACCTGAATCTGAGGCAGCACCTGGCACGGCTGGGACGGAAGTCGCTGTCGTTCTCAAAATCGGTGGAGCTGCATGACAAAGTCATCGGGCATTATCTGACCATAAAACACTATCAATAAGTTGGAGTCATTACCGTTCAAGGTTGGTAGCGGTTTGGTTTCTTTTCTAACCGAAGGGCAGAAAAGCAAGGGGAGCTCGAAGAAGCAAGCGCAGCGGCTTCGCAGAGTTAGCCCTTGCTTCTCTTATAATTTGCATTATTCATTCAAGAACAATAGGATCTTCGCTTGTACAAGCGAAGCTATAATAAAAACAATCAATTTAATTATTTTAAAGAACCTATTGACATTCATAAAATACAAGTTATTTATAATGTATGCCATAAATAAAAAGTTTTATGTCATATGTATCCTGCACTATGTGCAGTTAATGTACCACTTGTCCCATATATTGGGATATTGGAAAGGTTACTTTGTTTTGAAGTAGCCTTTCGTCCTTCAATATTAACGATTTCTTATTGCTATTACCAAGTCCAGTCGAATCGAAGAACATCTTTTATCTGAAACGACTCCTAATACCTGGTTAAAGCCACAATGTCTCTCGCATACGTAGACCAAAGAAAAATTATGATATTAACTATGTGAATTTTTTAGTGTTAAGTTGAATAATTAAATACTGGAGAGTTTTCTGTGCACTACCAATTGCTGGTTCATATGTTCTGCCGCTGATGTTTCTGACTAATCTCCCGGTGACACAGAACTGTCCCTCTCTACCAGCCTTTATTCGACTCAATGTCCGGCGCAGTTATCCCTTCGTATAAATGACTGACACTTAAACGTAATGCTTTGGTTGCTGGCGTATCTGACAGCTTCTCCGGCGTGAAGGTCGTTGTGTAAGTATATTTCTTGGTTTATTTAGGCTATATAAAACCATGACTATGATTTGCTGTTTTCAGTAAGAGTCTTATCATCCAAAGAATTTATTCTAGAAATTCTTTTTAACTCATTAAGATAATCAACCTCGTTTTCTAAGAACCAATGAAGAACTTTAGAGTTGCCAAGTAATTTATTAATATATGACTGGATTATAACGAATTTCAACATATCTGAACCATACTCGGTTTGAAGCTTTTTCGTTTCTTCCGAAGTTGTTGCCATTTCTTGTTCCAGACGAAGTATGGTTTTTTTTATATCCTTTTTATAGGGAGTGTTTTTCCCTTTATTTACTATCATCGATGCCGGTGTTGCATCCAAGATGCTCATTGCAAATTTTTTACTATAATTATCAAAATTAATCATTGTACCGACTGCTTCAATTTGGCGAATTGGCTTCATTTTCCTCAAAACGTCAAATGTAGCCTTAGGTATAGGTTTATCAGAAAGTTTCGCAATTACACTTGGATCTATGCCGTTCATCACATTAGCTTTATCTTTTATGGCATCAACAGATATGCCCAAAGCAGCACTAAGTTTTTCAATTGATACTTTTGCCAGAGACTTAATTATCATTCTATGTTCTTCAACTACATTTATATGATTCACTTGTTTGTTAGGAGTGAAAGCATCATCTATGCTCGAAAGTATACATGGAGCTTTTTCTATACCTAAGTCTTTTAAAGCCTCAACCCTTAAATGGCCATCAAGTATCTTAGTGACATCTTTATCTTTGTCATAGAACACTATTATTGGTTCAATAATACCTAAGCTTTCGATGGAGGTAACTATTTGATGGTATTTATGGCTTCGCTTTACGTTTTCTAATAATTCCTTAGATGGAATTAACTTATTAGTTTCCAGGTAAATAAAATTATCGCCAAAACGTATCTGAATCATTTTGATACCTCTTTGTTTACTGGGTTTAATATCTGAGATGGTAGTTCTGAAAGATTCTCTTGTTCAAGTATATGTTGAAAGCTTTTATTCATCATTATGATGTTAAAAATCTCATTTACTATTAGTAGATTGGTTTTTATGAATTTTGAGTTGTTATAAACAGATTTATGTTCAGCGATACTATTTTCATAAAGCTCAATCAACTCCTCTGCAGTCATCCTTTTTGATGGTTTGTGATAATAAAATCCGGCTGCTTTTGCACCTTTATTCCCAACTGTTCTTTGATTTAGAATGTGTTTTATCTTTATAATGTCCCGACTTTTTATTAATTTTTTATCATATGCTTCGGTAAGAATATCTTGTGCTTCCTCAGTTTCACATCTTGCAAATTGCACTGCAAGATACAGAGGCAAATTACCCCGTTCGACTGCTGAGAGAAGTTTATGCTCTCCCTTATCAAGTAGCATATTAATACTGCTTACCCAGTTCGATGAATATCCAGTAATCTCACTTATTTCGGAGTCTGAAAGCCCTCTGATTTTCATGTCTTTAATCACCTGTAATAACTCATTAGAACGTGGTCTTCTCCTTGCAATGTTTTCAACTAAACTCATAACGTAAGCATCTTCTTCTGATACATCTCTTACAATTGCTGGAATAATAGTTTCACCTAATGCAACGAGAGCCTCTATTCTCCCTTGACCACAAATTAAAGCATATTTGAAATCGTCTTCATCAATAGCTCTTACGCTTATAGGCTTGCTTAACCCTCTTTTTTTTATGCTTTCCTTTATTTCTTCATGCACTACCTTATTTCTTGTCCGTGGGTTAAGAAATTTTATTTTTGCAATCTCAATTTGAATTATTGGGAATTCATTTTTTTCAGGCAGCATATAGTTCCCTCACTTTCATGCGAGTAATAATTTGTAGAAGTTTATCAAGATTATCAAATCTATAGAGATCTAATCGAATGTTGTTTGTTTCCGTCATGCACATTTTACTATATTCGTTTTCAATCTTTGGTATGATATAAAAATCAAGAGGTGAAATATTTTGTGAATTCATTCGTATAACAATTGTTATGTCTGCTTTCTGTGAGTTATCAAACCGGACTTTCCATCTAAGTTTACCTGATTTCATATGTATGCATTTAGTAACAAGGACGGAAATTAAAAACTCATCATTGATGTAAAGCATTGGGGCATATTTATACTCGTCTATATGACAGTTACTTTTTAAAATTTCACCCTTAAAATCCTCAATTATCTCTGAGTAAAATGATCTTAGTGCTTCATTTATTTTGAGATAGCTGTAATCATGATCTGGCTTATAACCAATCAAAGTATATGCTCTTAAAAGACCACCAAATCGGGTTCTATAAACAGAAGATGAAGGGCCTGTATCATCTTCATCAATGATAAAGCCTGATAGTTTTCCATTAGATTCTAATTTTTGTTTTAGTTTTTCTAATAGATCTTCATTAGTCAAATGAATGGATCGGAGCTGAATTATTTCTTGAGCTTTATTATATTTTTTCTTTGAAATAATAGGTTTATATGCCTTGTCACATCTAACCCATTCATGTTTGGGGTTTTTTACAAGCCTACTTTTTAGTTTAGATGAGGTTTTGTTATATATATTGTTTCCAATATATTTTTCATTTGTCAAAATTTGATGTATTTTTGCACGAGTCCATAATGTTCCATTTTCTGCAGGTATGTTCTGTTCATTTAATCTCTCAGCAATAATAAATTCTGGCACATTATTATCTATAAAGAGATCATAGATTCTATTTACAATTTTTATTTCATTTTTTGGTCCCGGAATTAATATTACCCTATCTGTTTGAATACTCTTTCTTTTGCGGAAACTCAATATTTCTTTAGCTATGCCATTTTCGTCTACTAAAAGACGTCTCAGCCCATAACCAGCCATACCGCCTTGATGATAACCAAGCTTTATTAAATTTACTTGCCCTATAAATACCTTTTCAGATAAATTCCTGCTGTGATATGCAGCACTAGATCTTTTTATATTCAGTATAACAGAGGACTCTAAAGGGAAATCTTTAGTGGGTATAGGTTCGGAACAATATATAAGATCTACACCATTTCTCTCAAATAGAAAGGAATAATATGCAGCTTCATCACTATTTTGAAAACGACCAAAACGGCTCACATCATAAAATAATACAGCCTGAATATCTATTTTCTTTTGTTCTACATCGCTAAGTAACTGCTGCAAAGAATGCCTGCCTACGATACTGACTCCGCTCTTACCTGCATCATCGTAGGTATAAGCGATTTCCATATTGTTCTTTTCAGCATAATCTTTGATATATTCGGACTGATTATGTAAAGAATATTGCTGATGGTCGGTAGACATCCTCAAGTACTGTGCGACCCTAACTCTATGATTTTTATCATTTTCTCTAGCCATGCACGAAACCTCATGGATGATTCAATACAATGTAGAGGATAAAATTGATCAAATTTTAACCGAATTCAACTGTTTTATCATTGATTAGAGCGAATTTGGTAGATCTTCGAGGTGTATGATAATCGAGAAGAGATGTGAATTATTTAGTTGATATGACCGACAGCTTTTGTTATTTGGCCTCAAGGTAACCATTTGTAAATGGCTATGCTTAGTCCACATAGGTTAATGGTGTGATCATTAATTCTTCAAATAAATCAAGATAGTTAACCCATCATCGAAGAGTTATGCGGCAATAACTTTGTATTTTTGAGACGAAACATAGTCACTCCACCATTGCATGAGAACCACACGTTCTGTGAGATACTCTGCACGATTGTAGGCTGCAATTATTTCATCTTTTTTCGAGTGGGCAAGGGCGGCTTCTAAGACATCAGTTCTAAACTTGCCACACTCCTCAGCAGCCGTTCTGGCGATTGATCGCATACCATGAGCTACAAGCTCACCTCCGAAGCCCATACGGATTATAGCCGCATTAGCTGTTTGTTCATGCATGTGATTGAGTGGAGCTTTGATACTGGGAAAAACCCACTCTCTATGCCCGCTGATGGCTTTCATTGAATCCAAGACTCGCAAAGCTTCTTTGCTCAGTGGAACTTTGTGAGGTTTCTTCATTTTCATAAACTCCGCCGGGATGTTCCACATGCCGGTTTCTATATCAATATCTGACCATCTTGTGCGAACAGCTTCACCAGGGCGAACCCATGTGAGAAGTTGCCACTCAATCAGTAGCCTTGTTTCTAAACGGACAGAAGCATTGTTTAGAGCAACCAGGAAGCGGGGGAGTTCGGAAGGGGATAATGCTGGCATATTCTGTTTTTTTGGCTTGCTGAACCGTTGCCCCAGGTTGTCAGCCGGATTGAATTCTATGAGTTCTTCTGTTGCTGCATAGCGGAAAATTTCATTCAGGCGGGATATGATGCGGCGAAGTGTTTCAAGGACACCTCGTTTTTCTATAGGTTCTAAATGCTGTTTAAGCATTTTAGGGCGAATCTCCTTAATGGGGGTATCACCCAACGTTGGAAAGATATTTCTCTCTAGGCTTCGCCAGATGTCGTTAGCATGATCCTGGGAGATGCCTGACGTTTTGACTTTCTCATCAAGCCACTTCTTGGCTACTGCTTGAAATGTATGTTCCGTGGCATCCTTAAGGGCATTGGCTTTGTGGGTGTTATGAACTTGTGGGTCTATACCATTTGCAAGCAACGACAAATACTCATCACGTAAAGCTCGTGCCTTCGCAAGTGTAAGGTGAGGATAGGTTCCTAAGCTCACCTTAGTTCGCTTTTTGGTCACAGGCACTGCATATCTGAAATACCAATTTTTCTTTCCTCCCTTCGCCAAGGGGGCGATTCGCAGGAGCAAACCATCGCCGTCAAAAAGGTTAACCTCTTTCTCGGCAGGTTTGGTGCTTTTGATTTCAGTGTCAGTGAGCTTCTTAGCGATTTTTGCCATGTTTGGGACCCTCATGTTTTGGACCCTTTGTGTTGGGTCCCAAAAAGGGTGCCATAACGAGTAGATTCTAGCAATTCTTGGTAGACTACTATAGACGTAAAAAAGCCCGCAAGGCTGGTTCCATGCGGGCTTGATAGACTTCACTGAACTTCAATATATCAAAAATTGGTGGAGCTGGCGGGAGTTGAACCCGCGTCCGAAATTTCTACATCCTCGGTACTACATGCTTAGTTTGTCTTTACATTCGCACGCCAGCTGCGGACAGACACGCCACTAACGAACTAGCCTGATTAGTTTTAACGCTTCAACCCCAGGCAGGGCTTCCACGCGATCTCTTTTGGGTTTGACCTCTCTTTGATCCCCGTCTTAAGAGCGGAAGCTAGGGAGAGAGGGCTCAGAGCAGGTTATTAAGCTGCTAAAGCGTAGTTTTCGTCGTTTGCGACTATTTTTTTGCGGCTTTTAACGAGGCAAACCGCCCCTCGGCATGCACCTTGGGTTTCGCAAATCCCGTCGAATCCAGAATCAGCCCCAATAGTGTTGAACTGAGTATACCAGATTTTACTTCCTGGATACCAGCCCGGAACGCTAACTTATTGAATAGTACAATAAGTGTGCAGAATCAACGTCCTGCGTTTTTCATGATGCGCGCTTTATCAAGCTGCCACTCGCGCTCTTTCAGGTCAGTACGTTTGTCGTGCTGCTTTTTACCCTTCGCGACGCCAACCTTCACCTTGCACCAGGCGTTTTTCCAGTACAGCGACAGGGCGACCACGGTGAAACCTTCGCGGTTGATGCGTCCGTAGAGAGATTCTAGCTCACGCTTGTTTAGCAGCAGCTTACGGGTGCGCGTTGGGTCACACACGTAATGTGACGAGGCGACGGTCAGCGGCGTAAAGTTCGCACCGAACAGGAAAGCTTCGCCATCTTTCAGGATCACGTAGCTGTCGCCGATATTGGCTTTCCCGGCGCGCAGCGATTTTACTTCCCAGCCCTGCAACGCAAGGCCAGCTTCGAATTCTTCTTCAATGAAATACTCGTGGCGCGCACGCTTGTTGAGCGCAATGGTCGCCGAGCCTGGTTTATGTGCTTTTTTCTTCGTCATAAGTGTCGTAAAGCCGTCGGTAATCTGATTTCAAAAAGTCACCTCATTGCGTCCTGTGAGGTCTAACGCGCTATCTTAGCACGAGATGAGGCTTAGCGTTTTTTTAACAGGTGATAAATGTTATTATTTGTCCGTTGTGTGACCATGGAAAATGCTATGCCTCAGATTAGCCGTACTGCGCTTGTGCCTTACAGCGCGGAACAGATGTATCAGTTAGTGAACGATGTTCAGTCTTATCCAGAATTTATTCCGGGGTGTACCGGAAGCCGCGTTCTGGAGTCTGGCCCGACGCAGATGACCGCGGCGGTGGATGTCTCCAAAGCGGGGATCAGCAAGACGTTCACCACCCGCAATACGCTGACCAGCAATCAGAGTATTTTGATGCATCTGGTCGATGGTCCGTTTAAAACGCTGATGGGGGGCTGGAAGTTTACCCCACTGAGCGCGGACGCCTGCCGTATTGAGTTCCATCTGGACTTTGAGTTTACCAATAAGCTGATTGAGCTGGCGTTTGGCCGCATCTTTAAAGAGCTGGCCTCGAATATGGTTCAGGCGTTCACGACCCGCGCCAAAGAGGTTTACAGTGTCGCATAAGATCGCTGTGGAAGTGGTGTACGCGCTGCCAGAGAAACAGTATTTGCAGCGCGTGACGCTGGATGAGGGCGCGACCGTAGAAGCGGCTATCCGCGCGTCCGGCATCCTCGAGCTTCGCAGTGATATCGACCTGGCGAAAAATAAGGTCGGTATTTACAGCCGCCCGGTGAAGCTGGGTGACGTGCTGAAAGAGGGCGATCGGGTGGAGATTTATCGTCCGCTGATTGCCGACCCGAAAGAGCTGCGTCGCCAGCGTGCCGAGAAGGCGAGTAAGTAGTGCTTTCTCCCCCGGTGGCGCTGCGCTTACCGGGGCTACGACTCTGCGTAAGAATTCAGATACAAAAAAGGTGCTCATTGAGCACCTTTTTGCATTTCTGACGCCTGATTATTTGGTCAGGGCAGGTTTGTTGTCGATGTTGGTCAACACACCGGCGCTGCTGAAAGTCAGCGTCAGGGTCTGCTGGGTCACATCTTCGTGGCCTGGCTGCTGACGGAATACATAGAACCAGGTGTTAGTGCCGAACGGATCGGACATCATCGGGGTTCCCAGTGCATAAGCGACCTGCTGTTGTGTCATCCCCACACGGATTTTGGACACATCGTTAGGGGTAAGGTAGTTCCCCTGGTTGATGTCAGGACGGTAAACCACTTTCTCCAGAGTGGAACAGCCTGCGGTCAACATCAGAAGAACCGCTGCGGCAGCGGTCAGCATTTTACAACGCATAGTGATTTGATTCCTTTTCGGGCCCGAGCAGAACGCGGCTCATATGTAATATGCCGATGATAATAGACCTTGCCCCACTTTGAAACCGGTCTGGCGGCGTTTTTGTTGTTCTCTATGACCCTGAGATCCCGAAAAAGTTTATGCCGCCAGCAGTTCTTTCGCGTTCGCGAGCGTATTACGCGTGACTTCACTGCCGCCGAGCAGGCGTGCCAGCTCCTGCAGACGTGCACGTTTATCGAGCGGCATCATGTGCGTTTCCGTCATTTCGCCATCGGTTTCTTTACTGACAATAAAGTGATGATGACCACAGCCCGCAACCTGCGGCAGGTGAGTGACGCACATCACCTGCGTTGATTCGCCTAACTGACGCAGCAGTTTGCCGACAACCGCCGCCGTTGGACCGCTGATCCCGACATCCACCTCATCGAAAATCAGCGCCGGGGTTTCCATTTTACGCGCGGTAATAACCTGAATCGCCAGCGCAATACGCGACAGCTCGCCGCCGGAGGCGACTTTGGAGATTGCCTGTAGCGGTTGGCCCGGGTTGGTGGTGACACGGAACTCAATGCGATCCGCACCGTCCGCCGTCAGGTGATGCTCTTCAAAGCGAACATCAATGGTGAATACGCCGTGCGGCATTGCCAGGGTATGCATGCTGTCGGTGATGTGCTGGCTGAGTTCCTGAGCGTAATGCTGACGTATTTCATGCAGCTTTTGCGCTGTGGCCAGCGCCTGTTCATGATGCAGGTTCACCGCCAGAGAAAGGGTTTCCTGCGAGTCAGCCTGATCGTCAAGCTGCTGCTGCTCTTCCAGCAGAGCCTGATAGTAGCCCGGGAGCTCTTCCGGCGTAACATGGTGCTTACGCGCCAGGGCGATCTGACGGGAGATGCGCTGTTCCAGCTCAAACAGACGGTTCGGGTCGAGATCCAGACGCTCACAGTAGTGGCGCAGTTCGTCACTGGCTTCTGAGATTTGAATCGCGGCCTCTTCCAGCATATCCAGTACGCCAGAGAGTTTGCTGTCCATACCTGCCAGCTCGGTGATCAGCTGACGAACGCTATAGAGCTGGCTCTGCAGGTTCGCGTCTTCGCCATCAGCGAGCATATTGAGCGCATTCTGGCTGGTTGAGAGCAGGTGGCCACTGTTGGCGAGGCGCTTGTACTCCTCGTCGATTTGCTCAAACTCACCCGCCTGCGGATTGAATTCGTTCAGCTCCTTAAGCTGGTACGCCAGCAGCTCCGCACGCGCGGCGCGCTCCTGGCTTTGCTGCTGATGCTGAGCCAGCTCCCGGCAGCTCTGATGCCACAGACGGTAGTGTTCTGCCATGAGCTGAGTAAGCGCGTACTCACCCGCATAGCCATCAAGCAATGCTTTCTGCTGTTCTGGTTTGACTAACTGCTGATGCGCGTGCTGACCGTGGATCTGAATAAGCAGCTGGCCGAGTTCGCGAAGCTGAGAGAGGGGGACCGCCGTGCCGTTGATAAAACCACGGGAACGGCCGTCGCTGCTGATCACGCGGCGAAGTAAACACTCACGCCCATCTTCAAGCTGGTTCTGTTCGAGCCAGCGCTGGGCGGCAGGCGTGTCTTTCAGGGAGAAGCGGGCGCACAGGTCGGCGCGGTTTGCGCCCCTGCGCACCATGTCTCCCTCGGCGCGGCCGCCAAGGCACAAGCCGAGGGCATCAATGGCAATGGATTTACCCGCACCGGTTTCCCCGGTGATCGCCGTCATGCCGCTGTGGAAATCGATCTCAAGCTCACGAACTATGGCAAAGTTGCTGATGGTCAGTTGTGCCAGCATAATTGTTTTCCTGTATGAAAAACCATGACTGTGTTTTCATACAGTATAAACTGGTTTTTTATACAGTAAAGTCCTGGATGTAAAATCAGAACAATTTTTTTGACCAGCCGAGCTTCGAGCTTAATGTGTTGAAATAGCTGTAATCTTTCGGGTGAATCAGGTTCAGGTGGTAATCGCATCGGCGAATGAGGACATCTTCACCTTCCTGGATCGGCAGCGCAATCTGGCTGTCGCAACTGATCTCCAGGTCGTTACGGCGGTGCGAGAAGCGCAGACGTATCGTGCTGTCACCGTTGATGACCAACGGGCGGGCGGAGAGCGTGTGCGGGAACATCGGCACCAGGGTAATGGCATCCAGCGAGGGCGTCAGAATGGGGCCACCCGCAGAAAGTGAGTAGGCGGTAGAGCCGGTTGGGGTGGAGATAATCAGCCCGTCAGAGCGCTGCGAGAAGGCAAAGATTTCGTCGATATAGACTTCGAACTCAATCATATGCGCCACTTTACCAGGGTGAAGTACGACCTCGTTAATCGCGGTGCTGATGCGCTTCTGGCAGTCCTGCTGGCACACCTGCGCTTCCAGTAAGAAGCGCTTTTCGCTGATATAGTGACCTTCCAGCACGTCAGCCAGTTGCTGTTGCGCGTTGTCCGGGTCGAGATCGGTTAAAAAGCCGAGATTGCCTCGGTTGATGCCGATAACCTTGATGTCATAGCGCGCCAGCGTGCGTGCGGCACCTAGCATGTTTCCGTCACCGCCCACCACCACGGCGAGATCGGCCTGTTGACCAATCTCTGCCAGGGTGCCGGTTTTGACGCTCTTGAGCTGCAGCTCCTGCGCAATCTGCTGCTCGACCATCACTTCATAGCCTTTGCTACACAACCAGCGATACAACATTTCATGTGTCGTCAATGCGGTAGGGTGACGCGGATGCCCGACGATCCCAATACACCTGAAATGATTATTCATTTTCTGGAGGTCCTTGTGCCTGATGAATGATGACAATCTCTCTTGTTCCCTTGAATCCAGGAAACTGATCCCCATAATAAGCGAAGTTAGCGAGATGAATGCAGAAAAACGCGGAGAAATTCATGAGTAGTAAAGAACAGAAAACGCCTGAGGGGCAAGCCCCTGAAGAAATTATCACGGAACAGCACGATGAAGTTGAGGCAGTAGAGCCAGACGCATCTGCTGAGCAGGTGGACCCGCGCGATGAAAAAATTGCGAATCTGGAAGCCCAACTGGTAGAAGCACAGAATCGCGAACGCGAAAGTGTTCTGCGCATTAAGGCGGAAATGGAAAACCTGCGTCGTCGTACCGAGCAGGACGTTGAGAAGGCGCATAAATTCGCGCTGGAGAAATTCGTCAACGAACTGCTGCCGGTGATTGATAGCCTCGATCGCGCCCTGGAAGTGGCTGATAAAGCGAACCCGGACAATGCGGCGATGATCGAAGGTATCGAACTGACGCTGAAATCCATGCTCGACGTGGTGCGTAAGTTTGGCGTGGAAGTGATTGCCGATACCAACGTTCCGCTGGATCCAAACGTCCACCAGGCGATTGCGATGGTCGAATCTGAAGAGATTGAAGCCGGTAAAGTGCTGGGCGTGATGCAGAAAGGGTATACCCTGAACGGCCGTACCATTCGCGCTGCGATGGTGACCGTGGCGAAAGCGAAAGCGTAATTTGCTACCTGTAGTGCCGGGTGGCGGCGTTCGCCTTACCCGGCCTACATTTTATTCGGCAATACTTTCCCGAAGCGGCGTGACGGGCAGAACCTTCACCTGCTTAATCATATTGTCCTGCACGTCCAGGATATCAATATCGTACTGCTCAATGCGCACCCGCGTGCCTGCCGCCGGGATCTCCTCCAGCGCTTCCAGAATCATCCCGTTAATCGTACGCGCTTCATCTTCCGGCAAATGCCAGTTAAAGGCTTTATTGAGTTCGCGAATGTTCGCGCTCCCGTCAATCAGCACTGAACCGTCGTTTTGCGGGGTGACCTCTTCCGCGAGAGAAGGCGACATTGACGTAGTAAAGTCGCCGACTATCTCTTCCAGAATATCTTCGACCGTCACCAGTCCCTGAATGTCGCCGTATTCATTGACGACCAGGCCGACTTTTTTCTTGTTGCGCTGGAATTTAACCAGCTGCGTGCTGAGCGGTGTTCCTTCCGGCACATAGTAAATTTCGTCGGCGGCGCGCAGCATAACCTCTTTGGTGAACTCTTTTTTCTCGGTCATCAGACGATACGCTTCACGCACGCGCAGCATGCTGATGGCGTCATCCAGCGAGTCGCGATAGAGCACGATGCGCCCGTGCGGGGAGTGCGTCAGCTGGCGGACGATGGCTTTCCAGTCATCGTTGATGTCGATACCGACGATTTCGTTCCGCGGCACCATGATGTCGTTCACGCTCACTTTTTCCAGATCCAGCACCGACAGGAGCATGTCCTGATTGCGCCGGGAAATCTGCGTGCGGGATTCGTGCACGATGGTGCGCAGTTCCTCTTTGCTGAGCGCGCTGCTGATGGTGACATCGGCTTTGATGCCCACCATCCGCATCAGTACGCGCGTCACCATATTCAGCAACCAGACCAGCGGCATCATCAGGATTTGCAGCGGCGCCAGCAGGAAGCTGCTCGGGTAGGCGACTTTCTCCGGGTAAAGCGCGGCGATGGTCTTAGGCAGCACTTCAGCAAACACCAGTACCACAAACGTCAGCACACCGGTGGCGATAGCGACCCCGGCGTTGCCGTACAGGCGCATACCGACGATGGTGCCCAGAGCAGAGGCAAGAATATTGACGAGGTTGTTACCGATGAGCACCAGGCTTATCAGTTGATCCGGCTTGCGGAGCAGTTTTTCAACGCGACGTGCGGCACGGTTACCCTGTTTGGCACGATGACGTAACCGGTAGCGGTTTAGGGTCATCATGCCGGTTTCCGAGCCGGAGAAATAGGCGGAGATGACCACCATGACGATCAGGATAACGATCAGCGTGGTGGTAGAGATGTGTTCCAGGGGGAACTCCTTTGTTTCTTAGCCAGCAAATTGCTGTATGAAGCGGCTGCCAAAATAGGCAAGGGTGAGAATGCCCGCCCCCGCGACGTTGAACCAGACCACGCGGCGACCGCGCCAGCCTTCATGATAATGGCCCCATAACAGGACAATATAGACAAACCACGCGATGATGGAGAGCACCGCTTTATCGATATTCTCCACGCTGAACAGGTTCTTCATGTAGAACAGGCCTGTGCAGAGCGTGAGCGTCAGCAGCACCACCCCGACCTGGGTGATGTGGAACATCTTACGCTCAATGACCATCAGCGGCGGCATTTCATGGTTAAACGCCAGCTTTTTGTTTTTCAACTGGTAGTCAATCCAGGCGAGCTGCATGGCGTAAAGCGCCGCGATGATTAACGTCGCGTAGGCAAACAGCGACAGGCCGATATGCACCAGCATCCCCGGCGTCGCTTCCAGATGCGTAATGAATTCATTGGGCATAAAGGTGGCTAAGGCCAGATTGATCAGCGCGAAGGTATAGACAATCGGTAGCAGCAGCCAGCCGCGATTTTTAGACGCCACGATGGTCATTACCGTACAGATCATCAAACTGACCAGCGAGCCGACGTTGAGGACGCTCAGGTTTTGCACGCTGCCGTCGCCGGGGATGATACGTGATTCCAGCGCAAACGCGTGGCTTATCAGTGCGATCACCGCGGAAAGAATAGCCATGCGCCGCCAGCCGCTGTTTTTTTGCAGCAGTCCGGGAACGATCAGCGCGAGGCTGACAGAGTAGGCAACAAGGGCGATCAGTGCGAAAACAGGCATATAGGCATCGACAGTTGTCTTAATAAGAAAGAGAAGCAGTATAACGTTACGTGACGCCTGCTCCAACCGTTGCATAACAACAAAGACGCCTTCATGTTATACTCCGGCAAAATTCTGTGTATGTGTCGCTCAATGCGGCCCAACGTTTCTACTCAGGCGAGAGACAATGTTTGATAATTTAACCGATCGTTTGTCGCGCACGCTGCGCAACATCAGCGGCCGCGGACGCCTTACTGAAGAGAACATCAAGGAAACGCTGCGCGAAGTGCGCATGGCGCTGCTGGAAGCAGACGTCGCGTTGCCGGTTGTTCGTGATTTTATCAACCGCGTTAAAGAGAAGGCGGTTGGTCATGAAGTTAACAAGAGCCTGACCCCGGGTCAGGAGTTCGTCAAAATCGTTCGTAACGAACTGGTTTCGGCGATGGGCGAAGAGAACCAGGTGCTTAACCTGGCGGCTCAGCCACCAGCCGTGGTGCTGATGGCGGGCCTGCAGGGGGCGGGTAAAACGACCAGCGTCGGTAAGCTGGGTAAATTCCTGCGTGAGAAGCACAAGAAAAAAGTGCTGGTGGTCTCTGCGGACGTCTATCGCCCGGCGGCGATCAAACAGCTGGAAACCCTGGCCGAGCAGGTTGGTGTGGATTTCTTCCCGTCAGACGTGGCCCAGAAGCCTGTCGACATCGTTAACGCCGCGCTGAAAGAGGCGAAGCTGAAATTCTACGACGTGCTGCTGGTGGATACCGCCGGTCGTCTGCACGTTGACGAAGCGATGATGGATGAGATCAAGCAGGTGCATGCCTCTATCAACCCGGTAGAGACCCTGTTTGTTGTCGACGCCATGACCGGTCAGGATGCGGCGAATACCGCGAAAGCGTTTAACGAAGCGCTGCCGTTAACCGGCGTGGTGCTGACCAAAGTGGACGGCGACGCCCGCGGCGGTGCGGCGCTCTCGATTCGCCATATCACCGGTAAGCCGATTAAATTCCTTGGCGTGGGCGAGAAAACCGAAGCGCTGGAGCCGTTCCACCCGGATCGTATTGCCTCCCGTATCCTCGGCATGGGCGACGTGCTGTCGCTGATTGAAGATATCGAGAGCAAGGTTGACCGTGCGCAGGCGGAAAAACTCGCCAGCAAGCTGAAAAAAGGCGACGGTTTCGATCTGACCGACTTCCTTGAGCAGTTGCGCCAGATGAAAAACATGGGCGGCATGGCCAGCCTGATGGGCAAACTGCCGGGCATGGGGCAGATCCCAGACAACGTGAAAGCGCAGATGGATGACAAAGTGCTGGTGCGTATGGAGGCGATCATCAACTCGATGACGTTGAAAGAACGCGCTAACCCGGACATCATCAAAGGTTCCCGTAAACGCCGTATCGCAGCCGGTTGCGGCATGCAGGTGCAGGACGTTAACCGCCTTCTGAAACAGTTCGACGACATGCAGCGCATGATGAAGAAAATGAAGAAAGGCGGCATGGCGAAGATGATGCGCGGGATGAAAGGCATGATGCCACCCGGCTTTCCTGGGCGATAATCGCTTTTGAGATTGCTTTTTGCCCGAAAATGAGTAAAATTTTCGGGCTTTTAATATGACACCCGGGCTCCGTTCCTCGATGGGGCCCGGTTGTTTTATTCACACAAGAGGATGTTATGGTAACTATTCGTTTAGCTCGTCACGGCGCTAAAAAGCGTCCGTTCTACCAGGTTGTTGTCACTGACAGCCGTAATGCACGCAATGGTCGCTTCATCGAGCGCGTTGGTTTCTTCAACCCACTGGCCGCTGGCGCAGAAGAAGAAACTCGTCTGGATCTGGATCGTATCGCTCACTGGGTTGGCCAGGGCGCTACTGTTTCCGATCGCGTTGCTACGCTGATCAAAGCAGCAAACAAAGCAGCTTAATCTGTCACGGTGGTCATGATGAGCAATAAAGCACCTGTTGAACCGATCGTATTGGGAAAAATGGGTTCTTGCTACGGTATCCGTGGTTGGCTCAGAGTGTTTTCCTCCACTGAAGACGCTGATAGCATTTTTGATTACCAGCCCTGGTTTATCCAGAAAGCCGGTAAGTGGGAAGAGGTCGAGCTGGAAAGCTGGCGTCACCACAATCAGGACATCATCATCAAGCTGAAAGGCATTGACGATCGTGATGCCGCGAATGCGCTGACTAATTGTGAAATTGTCGTGGATTCGTCGCAGTTGCCGCAGCTGGAAGAGGGCGACTACTACTGGAAAGACCTTATGGGTTGCCAGGTAGTCACTACCGAAGGCTACAGCCTGGGAAAAGTCATCGATATGATGGAAACCGGGTCAAATGACGTTCTCGTCATTAAGGCAAACCTGAAAGATGCATTTGGCATCAAGGAGCGGTTGGTTCCGTTCCTCGATGGACAGGTTATCAAGAAAGTCGATCTCGCTACTCAAACCATTGAAGTAGATTGGGATCCTGGTTTTTAAATTCTCCGGATAAACGGTAAAAGACGGCGCTATGTGGATTGGCATAATTAGCCTGTTTCCTGAAATGTTCCGCGCGATTACCGATTACGGGGTAACTGGCCGGGCAGTAAAGAATGGCCTGCTGAGCATCCAGAGCTGGAGTCCTCGTGACTTCACGCATGACCGGCACCGTACCGTGGACGATCGTCCTTACGGCGGCGGACCGGGGATGTTGATGATGGTGCAACCCTTGCGGGATGCCATTCACACAGCAAAAGCCGCGGCAGGTGAAGGCGCAAAGGTGATTTATCTGTCACCTCAGGGACGCAAGCTTGATCAAGCGGGCGTGAGCGAACTGGCGACGAATCAAAAGCTGATTCTGGTCTGTGGTCGCTACGAAGGGATAGATGAGCGCGTAATTCAAACCGAGATTGACGAAGAATGGTCTATCGGCGATTACGTTCTCAGCGGTGGTGAGTTACCAGCGATGACGCTGATTGACTCCGTTGCCCGGTTCATTCCGGGTGTACTGGGCCATGAAGCTTCGGCAACGGAAGATTCCTTTGCCGATGGGTTGCTGGACTGCCCACACTATACTCGTCCTGAAGTGTTAGAAGGGATGGAAGTCCCGGCGGTGTTACTGTCTGGAAACCATGCCGAGATACGTCGCTGGCGTTTGAAGCAGTCGCTGGGCCGAACCTGGCTTAGAAGACCTGAACTTCTGGAAAACCTGGCTCTGACTGAAGAGCAAGCAAAGTTGCTGGCCGAGTTCAAAACTGAACACGCGAACCAGCAGCATGAACATGATGGGAAGGCGTAATACGCTCCCGAATATCAGTTTACCCAGGATAAGAGATTAAATTATGAGCAACATTATTAAGCAACTTGAACAAGAGCAGATGAAGCAGGACGTACCTTCCTTCCGTCCAGGTGACACCGTGGAAGTGAAAGTATGGGTTGTTGAAGGTTCCAAAAAACGTCTGCAGGCATTCGAGGGCGTGGTTATCGCTATTCGTAACCGCGGTCTGCACTCTGCATTCACTGTTCGTAAAATTTCCAACGGCGAAGGCGTTGAGCGTGTCTTCCAGACTCACTCTCCGGTAGTTGACAGCATTGCTGTTAAACGTCGTGGTGCTGTACGTAAAGCTAAACTGTACTACCTGCGTGAGCGTACTGGTAAGTCTGCTCGTATTAAAGAGCGTCTGAACTAAGATTCGCTTAAGCGACATCCTGTTAGAAAGGGCTGGCCAAAAGGCCGGCCCTTTTTTTATCGTATCGCACCTCTCGCATTAACCCTTTTGTCATAAATCATTTACAATGCTTGCCTCTTGAATGGAGGGAAAGTGGGCAACGTACTGCATCAGCACACCTGGAAACGCGCAGCGGCCTTGACCGCCCTGTTTGCGATCCTGCTGATCGTGATAGCGCCGCTTATCTCCGTCTCCTTGCAGAAAGATCCCATGAGTGCCATGCTGGGCATGCATCATGACATGAGCATGATGTCGATGGACGCGCATCATGGCGATACGCCGCATACGATGCCTGTCGACCATGCGGAAGCGTGCGGTTACTGCGTGCTGTTAGCGCATGTACCTGGCATGATGCTGGCGCTGATCGTCCTGCTCTGCGTGGTGCTGCAACGGCTTCGCCTTAAGCCGCCGCGTCAGGCGGTCAGCCACTGGCACTTTTTCCCCTGGCTTTACCCCGATACCCGCGCGCCGCCGCGGCAGTCTGCTTTCTCCCTTTAAAAAAATATCGATAACTTTTTGCCTTAAAAAGGAAAAGTATGACTACCTGCACACCGCGCTCGGCATGGGGAAACCTGCTGCGTCGCCTCCATTTCTACATCGGGCTGTTTGTTGGCCCGTTTATCTTCTTCGCTGCGTTAACCGGTACGCTGTATGTGGCGACGCCACAGCTGGAAAATGTCCTCTATCGGCACGCGCTCCACACCGATTCCGCGGGCGAGCCGCAGCCGCTGGCGAACCAAATTGCCGTGGCGGAAAAAATCGTGGGTTCAGATTTGCGTTTGCACGCCGTTCGTCCGGGGCTGGTTGAAGGCGAAACCACCCGCGTGATGTTTGCTGACCCGACGCTGGGGCCATCGGAAAACCGGGCTATCTTTGTCGATCCGGTAAATCTGGCGGTGCTGGGGGATATGACGGTGTACGGCACCAGCGGGATTTTACCGCTGCGCCAGACCATCGATTATTTGCATACCTCTTTGATGCTGGGTGATATCGGGCGTCTCTATAGTGAACTGGCCGCGTCGTGGATGTGGGTTGCCGGATTGGGCGGTATTGCCCTGTGGTTTTATACCCGACCGAAACGGCGAATTAACAACCGCTTCCAGAACCGTCGTCGTGTGCATGTGGTATTAGGCTGGATCCTGCTGGGCGGAATGCTGTTGTTCTCCGCAACCGGCCTGACGTGGTCGCAGTGGGCGGGCGGAAACGTCGATAAACTCCGGGCACAAATGAACTGGCTTACGCCTCAGGTGAACACCACGCTTTCAGGTGCGCCTGCCATGATGGACGAACACGCGGAGCATCGCGGTCACCATGCTGGCATGATGATGCCTGAAATGGCGATGGATCTGACGCAATTTGATGGCGTATTAAGCGCGGCGCGTAAAGCGGGGATTGATGCCAGCAAGCTTGAGATCCGCCCGGCGAAAACGGCGGACCGTGCCTGGACCGTGACGGAAATCGATCGCAGCTGGCCAACTCAAGTGGATGCGGTTGCGGTTGATCCCGGTACGATGCAGGTTCTGGACAGAACCCGTTTTGAGGATTTCCCGCTAATGGCAAAACTGACCCGCTGGGGCGTAGATTTCCATATGGGGATTTTATTCGGGCTGGTGAATCAGCTGCTGCTCGTTGCCTTCGGGCTTGCCCTGTGCGTGCTTATCATCTGGGGGTACCGGATGTGGTGGATGCGTCGCCCGGCACAATCGGCAGTCAATCCGGTACAAACGCTTTGTCAGTGCTGGCTGGCGCTGTCAGGATGGGGAAGAGGTGTTACGCTCATCATCAGCGTGCTACTGGGGCTGGCTTTGCCTGTTATGGGGATGAGTCTGGCGCTGTTTATTCTGATCGACTGGCTACGCTGGCGAGCGGCAACAGGCGTGTCGCTCGCCGAATCATCCGCTAAATAACCCTATGGCGTGCTGATAACCACTGATACCCGGCGGTTTTCAGCGCGCCCTTGCGCGGTACTGTTGCTCGCAATCGGGTATTTTTTGCCTAATCCCCGGGTGGTGAGATTCTCGCGCGGGATATTCGCTCCCTTCGCCCATGCGTCGGCAACGGCATTGGCACGCTTTAACGACAGCGCTTCGTTGTAACTTTCTTCGCCGTAATTATCCGTATGACCATCCATTCGAGCGTGATTCAGGCCGGTTTTCGCCAGACGAGAGGCCATGGATTGGATCTGTGTTTCACTTTCGGAACGGAGTCTGGCGTCATTTTTATCAAACAGAATGGTATCCGATAATCCCAGGGACCAGTCGCCGTTCAGTTCGTTAAAACCGTAGGACTTCATCGCTGCAATTTGTTCTGGCGTGAATTTACCTTCAGGCGGCGACTGACAGCCTGCCAGAACCAGTGAGGCCAGGACTAACGGCGCGAAGTATCGTTTTAACATAGTATATCCTTTCTAACTTATTGTTTTTGTACGCTGGTTTTTGACCTGGTACATATTGCGGTCGGCTTTTTCCAGTAATGCTTCAACGGACGCATTTTCCCACGCCAGAGCAAAGCCAATGCTGAGTGACATCGATGCTTTTTGTCCGTTATGCAGATCAAACGGACGGATAAACTGCTGCGATAACGCAGCACAAATGTGTTGAACTTCAAGCTCAGAATGAACGCCGTACAGCACCATGGCAAATTCGTCACCGCCAAGGCGATAGGACTGATGGCGCTTATCGCCAAATTCCACCATCCTGCTGGCGACTTCAATCAGCACGCAGTCTCCTGCCGCGTGTCCCCAGGTGTCATTGATAAACTTAAAATTATCACCATCAAGGAAGAGCAGGGCCGAATTTATTCTCGCCGAAGGGTCGTTCATCAGGGCCGCAATGCTGTTACGAAACGCTGCGCGGTTAGCAAGGCCGGTGAGCGGATCGTGCATGGCGGTACGCAATAGTTGGGCATTTTTCGCCTGAAGCTTAAGCTGCCACTCCTCCATCTCATCCAGGAGGCTGTTGAAGTCTTCACCAAACTGGTGAAATTCTTCGATACGCCCATCTTTCACCCGTCGGGAGAAATTACGGTTTGTACGGACGTCATGCACCACATCGGTGATGTTTTGCAGGGCCGTGACCATGCCGTGATGCAGAGAGTGGGTAATGGCGATCGCGACGACGGTGGCAAAAAGAATACAGCCGGTAAGAACGGCAAACGACATCCAGATGAAGTGGCTAATCAGGCTGTCACGCGCGGTAAGGCGAATTTCGCCGATCATCGAACCGTTATGCATGATTGGCTGTGCAATCGGTACAGGGAAAAGCCAGCGGCTGACCAGCGCCCCCAGCGTGTCGTTATTATCCTTCGGATTCCAGGACCAGTATGCAAAACGCTTTTTGTGTACGTTAATGACTTCTGCTACGGCAAACTGCCCCTGCTTACCCAGGGCTGCGAGGGTTTCATTGGCGGCCAACGAATCGTTGAAAACCAGAGAGGCTTCAAGACTGTGGCTCATGGTGGCGCCGGTTAATTCGAGATTCTTTTGCGCGTATTGTTTTAACGTCACGACGGAAGCAAAACAGAGTAACAGCCATATAAGCGTCATCGTGATGATGACGCTTATCATGCTGTTTCGCCTAAGCGTTCTTTTAAACGTTGGACGTGGCGTCGAGGTGAAATCTTTATCCATGCTGCTTATTCCGTGCAAGCATTAATACATCGGGATTGACCCTGACACCACTGCGCGACAATGCATCCAGATTGACGGAAAACCGCACCTGGCCACGTTCGATTATCAGGCAAAAAGCACTGCCAATAACACATTCCGGATTTTGCTCTGAGATTAATAGCAATGCTCTGCCCTGATATTGACTTATTAATTCAAGTTGTTTTGCCGGCGGTTCAGACCCGAAATAAACAGCATCGCACGTCGCGTCCAGGGCTTCCCGATCGTTACGGACAATAACGGGAGTGTAGGGTAACTCGGTATGCCCTTCATTGCCGCTGAGTGCGTGCGTGTAGTGAGAGGTGGCATAAATGCAAAGCCTGGGCTGTCCGGAAAGTGACGGCCATCGCGTATAGCTCACAATCCCCGAGACAATCGAACGTACCGATTTATCCGTCTCCGTGAGCGCGCCTGCCGTCGCCGGGCCCACCATAAGAAACAGCATTAACACCAGAGTGAGTCGGAACAAAGAGATCAAGTATGAATTTCTCACCAGAATCCGCCGTACCGCTCCGGAAATAGATGTCCTTAAGAGATGCGGGCAGAATACCATTGTTTGTCTGAGCCGTCATTATGTCAGAAATAGCCTTCGGCTGACCTAAGCTAAATCCTACAGTGGTTTATTTTCCAGGGGATAAACACAGACTTAATTAAGTCTGCTGGAACGCATACTTTCGTCCATTCCTTTTTGCCATGACGCACGGAGTTTCACAGCATTTTCAACGCTATCACAACTGGCTGGATAAGATTTGCCCGCTAATCCCCAGGCATGAATAAAACCTTCTTCGCACACTTTCTTCTGACCATCAGCGTAGCCGCGGAGATATTCGCTACGATCAACATCAGGGTCATTAAAACTATCGGCCAGGGTCTGGTTATCTTTAACCACCAGGCCATTCATGGCGTCTTCTTTTCCTGCACTGAACCAGTCCGGACTCGTCCAGTGGGGCTGAAAAGTGTAAGGATTAATCTGGCAGCCCGATAAAAACAGCAACAACAGCACCAGAGCAATTGAGCGCATAGCGATTCTCCTTTTTTCTTCAGCATAGCCTGGCGGAAGAAAAGCGGAGTGTAATTTAAAGTTTACGTATTTAACGGCTGTTTTTTGCTAATAATTAGCTTATGTAAAGTAATATTTACGGATTTTGGATTGAAATCTTTACTTGTTGTGGTATCGTTGCTTCACCTCATCGAGGATAACAACTATCGCAAACGAGCATTACAGGATCGCCATCATGCAAAAAGACGCGCTGAACAACGTACATATCACTGACGAACAGGTTTTAATTACCCCGGATCAACTGAAAGCAGCATTCCCGCTGAGTGCCGCGCAGGAGGCTCAAATTGAGCACTCTCGCCAGACCATTTCTGACATTATCGCTGGTCGCGATCCGCGCCTGCTGGTGGTCTGTGGTCCTTGCTCTATTCACGATCCTGAAACCGCCATTGAGTACGCTCATCGATTTAAAGCATTAGCGGAGGAGGTCAGCGATAGCCTCTATCTGGTGATGCGCGTCTATTTTGAGAAGCCACGCACGACTGTTGGCTGGAAAGGGTTGATTAACGATCCGCACATGGATGGCTCGTTTGATGTGGAAGCAGGGCTGAAGATTGCGCGTCGCCTGCTGGTGGAGCTGGTTAGCATGGGGCTGCCGCTGGCAACCGAAGCGCTTGATCCGAATAGCCCGCAATACCTGGGCGATCTGTTCAGCTGGTCTGCGATTGGTGCGCGGACGACGGAATCGCAAACCCACCGCGAGATGGCGTCTGGTCTGTCGATGCCGGTTGGTTTTAAAAACGGTACCGATGGCAGTCTGGCGACGGCGATCAACGCTATGCGCGCCGCCGCAATGCCGCACCGTTTTGTGGGTATCAACCAGGCGGGCCAGGTGTGCCTCCTGCAAACTCAGGGTAACCCGGACGGTCATGTGATCCTGCGCGGCGGTAAAGCGCCAAACTACAGCCCGGCAGATGTGGCGCAGTGTGAAAAAGAGATGGAGCAGGCGGGACTGCGCCCGGCACTGATGGTAGATTGCAGTCATGGTAATTCGAATAAAGATTATCGTCGCCAGCCCGCGGTTGCCGAATCCGTGGTCGCACAGATCAAAGACGGCAACCGTTCGATTATCGGTCTGATGATTGAGAGCAACATTCATGAAGGTAATCAGTCATCTGAACAACCGCGCAGTGCGATGAAGCACGGCGTCTCCGTGACGGATGCCTGCATCAGCTGGGAAACCACCGATGCGCTGCTGCGTGAGATCCATAAAGATTTAAATGGCCAGCTGGCGACGCGTCTGGCTTAAGAGGTTAGCTATGGTTGCTGAATTGACCGCATTACGCGATCAAATTGATGAAGTGGACAAGGCGCTGCTGGATCTGCTGGCGCGCCGTATGGCACTGGTTGCTGAAGTCGGTGAAGTAAAAAGTAAATACGGCCTGCCGATTTACGTTCCGGAGCGCGAAGCCTCAATGCTGGCTTCCCGTCGTAAAGAGGCCCAGTCGCTGGGTGTTTCGCCGGATTTGATTGAAGATGTGCTGCGTCGCGTAATGCGCGAATCCTATTCCAGCGAAAACGACAAAGGCTTCAAAACCCTCTGTCCGTCCCTGCGTCCGGTGGTGATTGTCGGCGGCGGCGGGCAGATGGGGCGTCTGTTTGAAAAAATGCTGACGCTTTCTGGCTACCAGGTGCGCATTCTGGAGAAAGAGGACTGGGCCCAGGCGCCAGAACTGATGAAAGACGCGGGAATGGTTATCGTCAGCGTGCCGATCCACGTGACGGAGCAGATCATCGGAAAACTTCCGCCTTTACCGCAGGATTGCATCCTGGTGGACCTCGCTTCTGTCAAAAATGGTCCGCTGCAGGCAATGCTGGCCGCGCATACGGGTCCGGTACTGGGTTTGCACCCGATGTTTGGCCCGGACAGCGGCAGCCTGGCGAAGCAAGTGGTGGTTTACTGCGACGGGCGTCAGCCGGAAGCCTATCAGTGGTTCCTCGAACAGATTCAGGTATGGGGCGCACGACTGCACCGCATCAGCGCGGTTGAGCACGATCAGAACATGGCGTTTATTCAGGCACTGCGCCACTTTGCGACCTTTGCCTACGGTCTGCATCTGGCGGAAGAGAACGTGCAGCTTGAACAGCTGCTGGCGCTCTCATCACCGATCTATCGTCTGGAACTGGCGATGGTTGGACGTCTGTTTGCGCAGGATCCCCAGCTTTACGCCGACATTATTATGTCGTCCGAAAATAATCTGGCACTGATCAAACGTTACTATCAGCGCTTTGGCGAAGCCATTACGCTGCTGGAGCATGGCGACAAGCAGGCGTTTATCGACAGTTTCCGTAAAGTGGAGCATTGGTTCGGTGATTACGCCACGCGTTTCCAGAGCGAGAGCCGCACGCTGTTGCGCCAGGCAAATGACAGTCGCCAGTAATCCGATGATGTATATACTGAAAGCCAGCATTGCTGGCTTTTTTCATTTTGGGGAACTGTCATGGCTGAACCGCAGCTGCTGTTGAATTACACCGGGCACCTGCCTGAGTGTCCGACATGGAGCGCTGAAGAGCATGCGCTCTACTGGGCCGATATCCTGGAAGGCGAAATCCACCGATATCATCTGCCAACGGCAGAACACACCGTGCTCTCTTTCCATGAGGAAGTGGGCTGTTTTGCGTTGCGTGAACGCGGCGGGTTTATCGTGGCCATGCGCAATGGCATCTGGCTTGCCGATAAGCATGGCCTCCTGCAGCGTAAGGTGTGCGATAACCCCTCTAACCCACAGCTGGCGCGTTTTAATGACGGGGGAACCGACAGTATGGGGCGTTTCTATGCGGGGACGTTCTGGGGGCCGGGGGATTACAACGGCGCGTTGCTGATGCGTATCGACAACGATCTGACACCGAAAGTAATCCAGTGTGATATTCACGGGCATAACGGCTTAGCGTTTAGTCCGGATAAGCGGTGGATGTATACCTCCGATACGCCGAATGGGGTGATCTATCGCACTCCGGTTGATGAGCAGGGTGAACCCGGCAGACGCGAGATCTTTCGTCAATTTAAAGAGGGCGAAGGTATACCGGACGGCGCGGCAGTCGATGTGGAAGGCTGCTACTGGAGCGCACTGTTTGACGGCTGGCGTATCGCGCGTTTTTCACCGCAAGGGGAGCAGCTGGAAGAGTATCGCTTGCCTGTACGTTGCCCGACGATGGTCTGCTTTGGCGGCGATGATATGAAAACGCTGTTCATTACGACCACGCGGGAAAATATGGATGCAGAAGAGGTGGCTGAGTATCCGCTCTCCGGCGCCATCTTCACCCTGCCCGTAAATGTGGCAGGGATGAAGAAAAGTCGCTTTATCGAACGTTAGCTTGGATCGACAGGCACGACGTTTTCGCTCGGATAGCAGCCCAGCACTTTCATGGAACGGGTTATCTCACCCAGTTCACGCAGGGCCTTCTGCATGGAGGCAGACTCCAGGTTGGCCTGGATATCGAGATAAAACATCTCCTCCCACGGGTTACCGTGAATTGGACGCGATTCCAGTTTGGTCATGATCAGGTTGTGGTTGCGCAGCACCAGCAGGGCTTCAACCAGTGCACCCGCCTGTTGTCCGGTCGCCATCAGCAGCGTGGTTTTCGCTGGCACCTGGTCTGACACATTGATGGACTTGCGCGCCAGCACCACGAAACGGGTAATATTTTGCGTCTGGTTTGCCAGGTTGCGCTCCAGCACCTGTAAGCCATACAACGCGCCACCCGCCTCGCTACCGAGTGCAGCGACGGTTGGCGAGTTAGCCTGCGCCACTTTTTCCATTGCCGCGGAGGTGCTTTCGGTGTACTCGATTTTCCAGCTCGGATAGCGGTTCAGGAACTGGCTGCACTGCTGGAACGGCTGGGGATGACTGTAGACGGTTTCTATCTTGCTCAGATTGGTTGAGCCGGAGACCAGCACGCAGTGATCGATAGGGATCGTCAGCTCGCCAACCAGCGACAGGCTGGTGTGCTGCAGCAAATCGTAAACGTCGTTGATGGCACCCGAACTGGTGTTTTCAATGGGCACGACGGCGTAATCCGCCTGGCCGGTCTCGACCTGGTTAAAGATATCGGCAAATTTTGCGCAGCCGCTCTCAATAAATTCTTCGAAATGGCGAGCGGCATACTGACGTGCGGCCAGGTGAGAGTAAGAGCCTTTCGGGCCGAGGAAGGCGATACGCGCAGAATGCGGGTTAGTTTTGTTCAGATGCTGCTGGAGCAGCGCTTGCTGAGTGAGAACGGAGTCTTCAATGATGAGCTGGAACAACCGGGTGATGTAATGGGCATCGAGGTGGTGCACTTTGCCGAGCTGGATCAGACGTTCCAGCAGATCGCGTTCGCGGTCAATATCACGTACCGGACGATGGGAGTCCAGTTTGGCTTTCCCTACTTCAACGGCGAGCATGCGACGTTCGGCCAGCAGTGCCAGTAATTTCTCATCCAGCGCGCTGATTTTTACGCGCAGATCCAGTAACGGGTTTTCCGGTGTCATAGTGTCGCCTGTCTCATTTTATCGTTATCAATAAAAAAGGCCCCCCGGTGTGGGAGGCCTTGTTGTTCGTCTTCGCATTCTTTATCACACGACGAAACGCCTCCCGGTCAGGGGAAGGTAAAAAAGAATGCGAAGAAGAACGGCGTAAGTTTCATAACATCATCCTGTGATTGATACCGTTAAAGTACCTGTACTGTTTTCACCCTGTCAATAAAAAACGCGCCCGAAGGCGCGTTGGCGGTACACTCAATTTAAAGGATTACTCTTCTTCAACTTCTTCCGCGAAGCTGGCGTCTTTCACCGAGGATGCGGCGCGACGGGCTTCACCTTTGTGTTGCACTTTATTGAGCTGCCGTTCCAGCTTGTTGATCAAATCGTTAATAGCCGTGTACATATCTTCATGTTTTGCGCTGGCGACCAGATGGCCGTTTGGAGTATTGATAGTTGCGTCAGCGATGAAACCCTGTGGCTCCTTAGACAGAATGATATGCGGGTTAATCAGGTGAGTTTGCCATTTATCCAGTTTGGCGAGACGGTCTGCGACGTGCTGGCGAATTGCCGGAGTAATTTCCATTTGTTTACTGGTAATGTTCATTGTCATAAATTTTACCTCTTGTCTTTCCGTCTTGGTGATTCCAGCATACCCGACCTAATGTCAAAATGTGTGATTTAGATCACGTTATTTTGTCGGTTTTTGTCAGGGAATCTTTTTTGTGAGGCAGGGCAGGAAGAGGTGAGATTTACCTTGTGGAAGGCAAAAATTGCGGTCATAGTTGACGGGATGAGTTGAGATAAAGCGCTTCAGCGAATATCAGAAATGGATACAAAAACGGCAGCCTTCGGGCTGCCGTTTTGCATTGAAGCACTATCAGGTGTTGCTGCTATTAGCGGCGATAATTTTCGCCACTTTTTCAGCCTGAGTGGTCATCTGCATCTGACGGTAAGCATTTTCCATCAGCTTCAGGCCGTCACGCGTTGCCTGAGTATCCGGGTAATCACGCAGCATACCTTCTACGCGGTTAACCACGGCAACCCATGCGCCACGGCGGGTATAGTATTCCGCAACGGAGTATTCATACTTCGCCAGGCGATCTTTCAGGAACACCAGACGTTTGGTCGCGTCGGTCACGTACTGACTGTTTGGATAGCCGCGCACCAGTTTGGAGAAGTCATTGAAGGCATCACGCGCATGCTGGGGATCACGATCGGAACGATCCACGCCGAAGAAGCCCTGCAGAGCACTGTCATCCAGCGCCATGTTGGTCAGACCGCGCATGTACATGACGTAATCGATGTTAGGATGAGTCGGATTCAGACGCATGAAACGATCGATAGTTGCCTGAGCCAGCGGCAGGTCGGCATTTTTGTAGTAGGCGTAGATAAGATCTAATTGTACCTGCTGCGAATACGGACCAAATGGATAGCGATTATCCAACGCTTCCAGTTGCGTTATCGCCTGTTTCCAGTTACCGTCCTGCAACTTTTGTTGTGCAGTCGCATAGATTTCATTCGGCGGATTGTCAGGGACCTGTTCATTCGAACCGGAGCAGCCCACCAAAGCCAGGCTCAACGTGGCCGCTGCCACCAGATATTTCATGCGCGTCATGACGTTTTGACTTTCCTCAAATGTTTGTCCGGGAGAAACTCTGTTCCTGCTCCCGATTAAGACCAGCTACAATAGCACACTATATTAAACGGCAAAGCCGTAAAACCCAACGTTAAACAAAGAAGCAGTTTATGGCACAACGAGTAGAACTCACCGCAACAGTCTCCGAAAATCAGCTCGGTCAACGCTTAGATCAGGCTTTGGCCGAATTGTTCCCTGATTATTCGCGTTCACGCATAAAAGAATGGATCCTTGACCAGCGCGTGCTGGTAAACGGCAAGATCTGGGACAAACCAAAAGAGAAAGTGTTTGGTGGGGAAGCTGTTGCCATCAATGCTGAAATCGAAGAGGAAATCCGCTTCGAGCCGCAGGATATCCCACTGGACATCGTCTATGAAGATGATGACATTCTGGTAATCAACAAGCCGCGCGACCTGGTTGTTCATCCGGGGGCGGGGAACCCTGACGGTACGGTACTTAATGCACTTCTCCATTACTATCCGCCGATTGCTGACGTCCCGCGCGCGGGTATCGTTCACCGTCTGGATAAAGACACCACCGGTCTGATGGTCGTGGCAAAGACCGTTCCTGCTCAGACCCGTCTGGTGGAATCACTGCAGCTGCGTGAAATTACCCGTGAATACGAAGCGGTAGCCATTGGCCACATGACCGCTGGCGGCACGGTAGAAGAACCGATTAGCCGTCACCCGACCAAACGCACTCATATGTCGGTGCACCCGATGGGGAAACCAGCGGTGACGCACTATCGCATTATGGAGCATTTCCGTATTCATACGCGCCTGCGCCTGCGCCTGGAAACCGGTCGTACGCACCAGATCCGTGTTCATATGGCCCACATTACCCATCCGCTGGTGGGGGATCAGGTATACGGCGGTCGTCCGCGTCCGCCAAAAGGCGCATCGGATGAGTTCATCAGCGTACTGCGCAAGTTCGATCGTCAGGCGCTTCACGCGACCATGCTGCGTCTCTATCATCCCATCACCGGTATTCAGATGGAGTGGCATGCGCCTCTCCCACAGGATATGGTGGAACTGATTGACGCCATGCGTGCTGATTTCGAAGAACATAAGGACCATGTGGACTGGTTATGACCAAACTGATTGTCCCGGAGTGGCCACTACCTGAAGGCGTGGCCGCCTGCAGCTCAACCCGTACTGGCGGAGTCAGCCAGGGCGCGTGGGAGTCGTTGAATCTCGGCGCACACTGTGGCGATAACCTGGAGCACGTAGAAGAGAACCGCAGGCGTCTGTTTGCAGCGGGGAATCTGCCCTCGAAACCGGTCTGGCTGGAACAGGTTCATGGTAAAGCGGTGCTGAAGCTGACGGGAGAACCTTACGCGTCTAAACGCGCAGACGCCTCTTACAGCAATACTCCGGGCACGGTTTGTGCCGTTATGACCGCCGATTGTCTGCCGGTTTTGTTCTGTAACCGGGCTGGTACTGAAGTGGCTGCCGCGCATGCAGGCTGGCGTGGATTGTGTGAGGGCGTGCTGGAAGAGACCGTCGCCTGCTTTAACGATGATTCTGCCAATATCATGGCCTGGCTGGGTCCGGCGATTGGCCCTCGTGCTTTTGAAGTGGGGCCGGAAGTTCGCGAAGCATTCATGGAAAAAGATCCGCAAGCCGCTGAGGCTTTTCAGCCTTCCGGTGAAAAATATCTGGCAGATATTTACCAGCTTGCCCGTCAGCGCCTGAATAGCGTCGGTGTCACGCAGATCTTCGGCGGAGATCGCTGTACTTTCACCGAAAAGGGTGATTTTTTCTCTTATCGCCGCGACAAGACTACGGGTCGTATGGCAAGTTTTATTTGGCTGATATAACCTAAAGAATCAAGACGATCCGGAACGTGCCGTTTTCTTTTCACATAATTCAGATCATTAACCTTGAATAATTGAGGGATGACCTCATTTAATCTCCAGTAGCAAATTTGACCTGTTTATGGGAGGAGTTATGCGTCTGGATCGTCTTACTAATAAATTCCAGCTTGCTCTTGCCGATGCCCAGTCGCTCGCGCTGGGGCACGACAACCAATTCATCGAACCTCTTCATTTAATGAGCGCCTTGCTGAATCAGGAAGGGGGATCGGTACGTCCTTTATTAACGTCTGCTGGCATTAATGCTGGCCAGTTACGCACCGCTATCGATCAGGCACTGAGCCGTTTACCGCAGGTAGAAGGTACCGGCGGTGATGTTCAGCCGTCTCAGGATCTGGTGCGCGTGCTGAACCTTTGCGACAAGCTGGCGCAAAAACGTGGGGACAACTTTATTTCGTCAGAGCTGTTTGTTCTGGCGGCGCTTGAATCACGCGGTACCTTAACCGACCTGCTGAAATCTGCCGGTGCAACCACCGCCAATGTGACTCAGGCGATTGAGAAAATGCGCGGAGGTGAAAGCGTGAACGATCAGGGAGCCGAAGACCAACGTCAGGCTTTGAAGAAATTTACGGTCGATCTGACCGAACGTGCTGAGCAGGGCAAACTTGACCCGGTCATCGGCCGTGACGAAGAGATCCGCCGTACGATTCAGGTATTGCAGCGTCGTACCAAGAACAACCCGGTTCTGATTGGTGAGCCCGGTGTGGGTAAAACCGCCATTGTTGAAGGGCTGGCGCAGCGTATCGTAAACGGTGAAGTGCCGGAAGGGCTGAAAGGTCGCCGCGTGCTGGCACTGGATATGGGGGCGCTGGTGGCCGGGGCGAAATACCGCGGTGAGTTTGAAGAGCGTCTGAAAGGTGTGCTTAACGACCTGGCTAAACAGGAAGGCAACGTCATTCTGTTTATTGACGAACTGCACACCATGGTGGGGGCCGGTAAGGCCGACGGCGCGATGGATGCCGGGAACATGCTGAAACCAGCCCTGGCACGTGGTGAACTGCATTGCGTTGGCGCCACGACGCTGGATGAGTACCGCCAGTACATTGAGAAAGATGCTGCTCTGGAACGTCGTTTCCAGAAAGTGTTTGTTGCCGAGCCAAGCGTTGAAGATACCATCGCGATTTTGCGTGGTCTGAAAGAACGTTATGAGCTGCATCACCATGTGCAAATCACCGACCCGGCGATTGTGGCGGCTGCGACGCTTTCGCACCGTTATATTGCTGACCGTCAGTTGCCGGATAAAGCGATCGACCTGATTGATGAAGCGGCGTCGAGCATTCGTATGCAGATTGACTCGAAACCGGAAGAACTGGACAGGCTCGACCGTCGTATCATTCAGCTCAAGCTGGAACAGCAGGCGCTGAAGAAAGAGTCTGATGAAGCCAGTAAGAAACGCCTCGATATGCTCAACGAAGAACTGGACGACAAAGAGCGTCAGTATTCTGAGCTGGAAGAAGAGTGGAAAGCCGAGAAAGCTTCACTGTCTGGCACGCAGACCATTAAAGCGGAACTTGAGCAGGCGAAAATCGCCATCGAACAGGCTCGCCGTGTGGGCGATCTGGCGCGAATGTCCGAGTTGCAGTACGGCAAAATCCCGGAGCTGGAAAAACAGCTTGAGATCGCCACGCAGTCGGAAGGCAAAACCATGCGTCTGTTACGTAATAAAGTGACGGATGCAGAAATTGCAGAAGTGCTGGCTCGCTGGACCGGTATTCCGGTGGCGCGCATGATGGAAAGCGAACGCGATAAACTGCTGCGTATGGAGCAGGATCTGCATCAGCGCGTGATCGGTCAGGACGAGGCGGTTGAAGCCGTCTCCAATGCCATCCGCCGTAGCCGTGCGGGGCTGTCCGATCCTAATCGCCCGATTGGTTCGTTCCTGTTCCTGGGGCCGACCGGTGTCGGTAAGACCGAGCTGTGCAAAGCGCTGGCTAACTTTATGTTCGATAGCGACGATGCGATGGTGCGCATCGACATGTCCGAGTTTATGGAAAAACACTCCGTCTCGCGTCTGGTCGGGGCGCCTCCAGGATATGTCGGTTATGAAGAAGGTGGCTATCTGACAGAAGCGGTGCGTCGCCGTCCTTATTCCGTCATTCTGCTGGATGAGGTGGAAAAAGCGCACCCGGATGTGTTCAACATTCTGCTTCAGGTGCTGGATGATGGCCGTCTGACTGACGGGCAGGGGAGAACGGTCGACTTCCGTAATACTGTCGTCATTATGACATCGAACCTGGGTTCTGATTTGATTCAGGAACGTTTCGGTGAGCTGGACTACGGCCATATGAAGGATCTGGTTATGGGGGTTGTCAGCCATAGCTTCCGTCCAGAGTTCATCAACCGTATTGATGAAGTGGTGGTGTTCCATCCTCTGGGTGAGAAACACATTGCGTCGATTGCGCAGATCCAGCTGCAGCGTCTGTACAAACGTCTGGAAGAGCGTGGATATGAAATTCACATCTCTGACGATGCGCTGAAACTGCTGAGCGAGAACGGTTATGATCCAGTGTATGGTGCGCGTCCGTTGAAACGTGCTATCCAGCAGCAGATCGAAAACCCGCTGGCGCAGCAGATCCTGTCCGGGGAGCTGATTCCGGGCAAAGTTATTCGTCTGGAAGCCAACGACGATCGCATTGTGGCAGTGCAGTAAGTCACAAAACGCAAAAACGAGCCGCTTGCGGCTCGTTTTTGTTTAAAAACCAGGCGAGAATTGAGGTCTGGGAAGTGTTTTGCCTGGAAAGTGAGCAGTCAGTAAATAATTTTCACTTTATCCTTGCAGGTTCGGAATTACTCCCTATAATGCGCCTCCACTGACACGGAACAACGGCACACACGCCGCCGGGTCAGCAGAGAAAAGCAAAATAAACGCTTGACTCTGAAAGAGGAAAGCGTAATATACGCCACCTCGCAACGGTGAGCGAAAGCCGCGTTGCACTGCTCTTTAACAATTTATCAGACAATCTGTGTGGGCACTCAAAGTGACATGGATTCTTAACGTCGCAAGACGAAAAATGAAAACCAAGTCTCTGAGTGAACATACGTAATTCATTACGAAGTTTAATTCACGAGCATCAAACTTAAATTGAAGAGTTTGATCATGGCTCAGATTGAACGCTGGCGGCAGGCCTAACACATGCAAGTCGAACGGTAGCACAGAGAGCTTGCTCTCGGGTGACGAGTGGCGGACGGGTGAGTAATGTCTGGGAAACTGCCTGATGGAGGGGGATAACTACTGGAAACGGTAGCTAATACCGCATAACGTCGCAAGACCAAAGAGGGGGACCTTCGGGCCTCTTGCCATCAGATGTGCCCAGATGGGATTAGCTAGTAGGTGGGGTAACGGCTCACCTAGGCGACGATCCCTAGCTGGTCTGAGAGGATGACCAGCCACACTGGAACTGAGACACGGTCCAGACTCCTACGGGAGGCAGCAGTGGGGAATATTGCACAATGGGCGCAAGCCTGATGCAGCCATGCCGCGTGTATGAAGAAGGCCTTCGGGTTGTAAAGTACTTTCAGCGGGGAGGAAGGTGTTGTGGTTAATAACCGCAGCAATTGACGTTACCCGCAGAAGAAGCACCGGCTAACTCCGTGCCAGCAGCCGCGGTAATACGGAGGGTGCAAGCGTTAATCGGAATTACTGGGCGTAAAGCGCACGCAGGCGGTCTGTCAAGTCGGATGTGAAATCCCCGGGCTCAACCTGGGAACTGCATTCGAAACTGGCAGGCTAGAGTCTTGTAGAGGGGGGTAGAATTCCAGGTGTAGCGGTGAAATGCGTAGAGATCTGGAGGAATACCGGTGGCGAAGGCGGCCCCCTGGACAAAGACTGACGCTCAGGTGCGAAAGCGTGGGGAGCAAACAGGATTAGATACCCTGGTAGTCCACGCCGTAAACGATGTCGACTTGGAGGTTGTGCCCTTGAGGCGTGGCTTCCGGAGCTAACGCGTTAAGTCGACCGCCTGGGGAGTACGGCCGCAAGGTTAAAACTCAAATGAATTGACGGGGGCCCGCACAAGCGGTGGAGCATGTGGTTTAATTCGATGCAACGCGAAGAACCTTACCTACTCTTGACATCCAGAGAACTTAGCAGAGATGCTTTGGTGCCTTCGGGAACTCTGAGACAGGTGCTGCATGGCTGTCGTCAGCTCGTGTTGTGAAATGTTGGGTTAAGTCCCGCAACGAGCGCAACCCTTATCCTTTGTTGCCAGCGGTTAGGCCGGGAACTCAAAGGAGACTGCCAGTGATAAACTGGAGGAAGGTGGGGATGACGTCAAGTCATCATGGCCCTTACGAGTAGGGCTACACACGTGCTACAATGGCGCATACAAAGAGAAGCGACCTCGCGAGAGCAAGCGGACCTCATAAAGTGCGTCGTAGTCCGGATTGGAGTCTGCAACTCGACTCCATGAAGTCGGAATCGCTAGTAATCGTAGATCAGAATGCTACGGTGAATACGTTCCCGGGCCTTGTACACACCGCCCGTCACACCATGGGAGTGGGTTGCAAAAGAAGTAGGTAGCTTAACCTTCGGGAGGGCGCTTACCACTTTGTGATTCATGACTGGGGTGAAGTCGTAACAAGGTAACCGTAGGGGAACCTGCGGTTGGATCACCTCCTTACCTTAAAGAACCTGCCTTTGTAGTGCTCACACAGATTGTCTGATGAAAAGTAAATAGCAAGGCGTCTTGCGATTGAGACTTCAGTGTCCCCTTCGTCTAGAGGCCCAGGACACCGCCCTTTCACGGCGGTAACAGGGGTTCGAATCCCCTAGGGGACGCCACTTGCTGGTTCGTGAGTGAAAGTCGCCGACCCCCATATCTCAAAACTCATCTTCGGGTGACGTTTGAGATATTTGCTCTTTAAAAATCTGGATCAAGCTGAAAATTGAAACGACACACATATTATGTGTGTTCGAGTCTCTCAAATTTTGCAAACCGATGATGAATCGAAAGAAACATCTTCGGGTTGTGAGGTTAAGCGACTAAGCGTACACGGTGGATGCCCTGGCAGTCAGAGGCGATGAAGGACGTGCTAATCTGCGAAAAGCGCCGGCGAGGTGATATGAACCTTTGACCCGGCGATGTCCGAATGGGGAAACCCAGTGTGTTCCGACACACTATCGTTAACTGAATACATAGGTTAACGAGGCGAACCGGGGGAACTGAAACATCTAAGTACCCCGAGGAAAAGAAATCAACCGAGATTCCCCCAGTAGCGGCGAGCGAACGGGGAGCAGCCCGGAGTCTGAATCAGCTTGTGTGTTAGTGGAACGGTCTGGAAAGTCCGACGGTACAGGGTGATAGTCCCGTACACGAAAATGCACAGGTTGTGAACTCGAAGAGTAGGGCGGGACACGTGGTATCCTGTCTGAATATGGGGGGACCATCCTCCAAGGCTAAATACTCCTGACTGACCGATAGTGAACCAGTACCGTGAGGGAAAGGCGAAAAGAACCCCGGCGAGGGGAGTGAAAAAGAACCTGAAACCGTGTACGTACAAGCAGTGGGAGCCTCTTTATGGGGTGACTGCGTACCTTTTGTATAATGGGTCAGCGACTTATATTCTGTAGCAAGGTTAACCGAATAGGGGAGCCGAAGGGAAACCGAGTCTTAACTGGGCGTTAAGTTGCAGGGTATAGACCCGAAACCCGGTGATCTAGCCATGGGCAGGTTGAAGGTTGGGTAACACTAACTGGAGGACCGAACCGACTAATGTTGAAAAATTAGCGGATGACCTGTGGCTGGGGGTGAAAGGCCAATCAAACCGGGAGATAGCTGGTTCTCCCCGAAAGCTATTTAGGTAGCGCCTCGTGAACTCATCTTCGGGGGTAGAGCACTGTTTCGGCTAGGGGGCCATCCCGGCTTACCAACCCGATGCAAACTACGAATACCGAAGAATGTTATCACGGGAGACACACGGCGGGTGCTAACGTCCGTCGTGAAGAGGGAAACAACCCAGACCGCCAGCTAAGGTCCCAAAGTCATGGTTAAGTGGGAAACGATGTGGGAAGGCACAGACAGCCAGGATGTTGGCTTAGAAGCAGCCATCATTTAAAGAAAGCGTAATAGCTCACTGGTCGAGTCGGCCTGCGCGGAAGATGTAACGGGGCTAAACCATGCACCGAAGCTGCGGCAGCGACACTATGTGTTGTTGGGTAGGGGAGCGTTCTGTAAGCCGTTGAAGGTGGCCTGTGAGGGTTGCTGGAGGTATCAGAAGTGCGAATGCTGACATAAGTAACGATAAAGCGGGTGAAAAGCCCGCTCGCCGGAAGACCAAGGGTTCCTGTCCAACGTTAATCGGGGCAGGGTGAGTCGACCCCTAAGGCGAGGCCGAAAGGCGTAGTCGATGGGAAACAGGTTAATATTCCTGTACTTGGTGTTACTGCGAAGGGGGGACGGAGAAGGCTATGTTAGCCGGGCGACGGTTGTCCCGGTTTAAGCATGTAGGCGGAGGTTCCAGGTAAATCCGGTACCTTTTAACGCTGAGGTGTGATGACGAGGCACTACGGTGCTGAAGTAACAAATGCCCTGCTTCCAGGAAAAGCCTCTAAGCATCAGGTAACACGAAATCGTACCCCAAACCGACACAGGTGGTCAGGTAGAGAATACCAAGGCGCTTGAGAGAACTCGGGTGAAGGAACTAGGCAAAATGGTGCCGTAACTTCGGGAGAAGGCACGCTGATATGTAGGTGAAGCCCCTGCGGGTGGAGCTGAAATCAGTCGAAGATACCAGCTGGCTGCAACTGTTTATTAAAAACACAGCACTGTGCAAACACGAAAGTGGACGTATACGGTGTGACGCCTGCCCGGTGCCGGAAGGTTAATTGATGGGGTTAGCGGTAACGCGAAGCTCTTGATCGAAGCCCCGGTAAACGGCGGCCGTAACTATAACGGTCCTAAGGTAGCGAAATTCCTTGTCGGGTAAGTTCCGACCTGCACGAATGGCGTAATGATGGCCAGGCTGTCTCCACCCGAGACTCAGTGAAATTGAACTCGCTGTGAAGATGCAGTGTACCCGCGGCAAGACGGAAAGACCCCGTGAACCTTTACTATAGCTTGACACTGAACACTGGTCCTTGATGTGTAGGATAGGTGGGAGGCTTTGAAGCGTGGACGCCAGTCTGCGTGGAGCCGACCTTGAAATACCACCCTTTAATGGCTGGTGTTCTAACGTAGACCCGTAATCCGGGTTGCGGACAGTGTCTGGTGGGTAGTTTGACTGGGGCGGTCTCCTCCCAAAGAGTAACGGAGGAGCACGAAGGTTAGCTAATCCTGGTCGGACATCAGGAGGTTAGTGCAATGGCATAAGCTAGCTTGACTGCGAGAGTGACGGCTCGAGCAGGTGCGAAAGCAGGTCATAGTGATCCGGTGGTTCTGAATGGAAGGGCCATCGCTCAACGGATAAAAGGTACTCCGGGGATAACAGGCTGATACCGCCCAAGAGTTCATATCGACGGCGGTGTTTGGCACCTCGATGTCGGCTCATCACATCCTGGGGCTGAAGTAGGTCCCAAGGGTATGGCTGTTCGCCATTTAAAGTGGTACGCGAGCTGGGTTTAGAACGTCGTGAGACAGTTCGGTCCCTATCTGCCGTGGGCGCTGGAGAATTGAGGGGGGCTGCTCCTAGTACGAGAGGACCGGAGTGGACGCATCACTGGTGTTCGGGTTGTCATGCCAATGGCACTGCCCGGTAGCTAAATGCGGAAGAGATAAGTGCTGAAAGCATCTAAGCACGAAACTTGCCCCGAGATGAGTTCTCCCTGAGACTTTAGGTCTCCTGAAGGAACGTTGAAGACGACGACGTTGATAGGTCGGGTGTGTAAGCGCAGCGATGCGTTGAGCTAACCGATACTAATGAACCGTGAGGCTTAACCTTACAACGCCGAAGCTGTTTTGGCGTGAGAGAGACGATTTTCAGCCTGATACAGATAACAGAATTTGCCTGGCGGCTTTAGCGCGGTGGTCCCACCTGACCCCATGCCGAACTCAGAAGTGAAACGCCGTAGCGCCGATGGTAGTGTGGGGTCTCCCCATGTGAGAGTAGGGAACTGCCAGGCATCAAATAGAAGAACCCCGTACCGTAAGGTGCGGGGTTTTTTGCTTTTGGTTTTTTTTCCCCTGGCCTTTCTCTTAATCTCTTACCCTGCTAATGGAATGTGTGATCCCTGTCTCAATGTTATTTATAACAAAATTATAACATTTCATTTACGAGGTAATTGAGTCTCCTGGCTCAATACACCGCTGTTTATGGCAGGAGCATAATCACAATGACAGAAAGTATTACATCAAACGGGACGCTGGCTAACAGTGATACCCGAAGAAGGGTATGGGCAATCGTCAGCGCCTCTTCCGGGAATCTGGTTGAATGGTTTGACTTCTACGTCTACTCATTCTGTTCACTCTACTTCGCACATATCTTCTTCCCGTCCGGCAACACCACAACACAGCTACTACAAACGGCAGGGGTATTTGCCGCCGGATTCTTAATGCGACCCATTGGGGGCTGGCTGTTTGGGCGTATTGCGGATCGTCGCGGGCGCAAGGCCTCCATGCTGATCTCGGTTTGTATGATGTGCTTTGGATCTCTGGTGATCGCCTGCTTACCAGGATATGAATCGATCGGGACATGGGCGCCTGCGCTGCTTTTGCTGGCTCGCTTATTCCAGGGACTATCGGTGGGCGGTGAATACGGTACCAGTGCGACCTACATGAGTGAAGTTGCCCTGGAAGGCCGCAAAGGTTTTTACGCCTCATTCCAGTACGTCACGCTCATTGGTGGTCAATTGCTGGCGATTCTTGTGGTGGTGATCCTGCAGCAGATCCTGACAGACGAACAACTTCACACCTGGGGATGGCGAATTCCTTTCGCACTGGGCGCAGCACTGGCGATTGTCGCACTTTGGTTACGCCGTCAGTTAGATGAAACCTCGCAGAAAGAGGTCAGGACGCTAAAGGAGGCGGGAACATTCAAAGGTTTATGGCGAAACCGCAAAGCTTTCCTGATGGTGCTGGGCTTCACTGCGGGCGGCTCTCTCAGTTTTTACACTTTCACCACCTATATGCAAAAGTATCTGGTGAACACCACCGGAATGCACGCAAACGTCGCCAGCGTTGTTATGACAGTGGCACTTTTTGTCTTTATGCTCATACAACCGATTATCGGTGCGCTTTCCGATAAGATTGGTCGCCGTACGTCAATGCTGATCTTTGGTGGGCTGTCAGCGCTGTGTACTGTCCCTATTTTGACAGCCCTTCAGCATGTCTCCTCGCCATATGCCGCATTTGCACTGGTGATGCTGGCGATGGTGATTGTCAGTTTCTACACCTCGATCAGCGGAATACTGAAAGCCGAAATGTTCCCGGCACAGGTACGAGCGCTAGGGGTAGGGCTCTCATATGCGGTAGCCAATGCGCTGTTTGGCGGATCGGCGGAGTATGTAGCGTTGTCGCTTAAATCATGGGGAAGTGAAACGACATTCTTCTGGTATGTGACGGTAATGGGGGTGCTGGCCTTTATTGTCTCCCTGATGCTGCATCGCAAAGGGAAGGGCATTCGTCTTTAATAATGCGCCATCTGCCAGACGGCATAACCGGTGGTTGCACCGGCGACGTCCCAGGCGAAATCTTTCCAGCTCCAGCCGCTCCCCGCGGGGCGGCTATCCCACAGTTCTTTTGATGCTCCAAGGCTTACTGAGAACATCAATCCTATCGCTGCGCTCCGGTCCCGGCTGTATCCCTGATGCTGTGCATATTCGTTACCGGCTGCAGACAGCATTGCGGAGGCGAGGAAGTGCTGAGCCTTATCCTGTCCGGACCAGCTATCGTTGGCCATATGGCTGCAGCCACTCAGAAAGAGGACGCTCAGTAGCAGAGAAGTACGCATCAACGGGCTCCATAAAAAAGCCCTGTGGGTGACAGGGCTCTGACATTACAGAATACGGCTGATAAGTCGGTCGATACGGATACGACGTAAACGGCGGATCAACTTACGGACTTTCACCGGATAATCGGCAATGCTCTGTAGTTCGCGGTAATGGTTAACCACCGTAGTATGCGTGCGAATCAACTCCAGCTCACGTTCACGCTGGGCGGCTAACTCATGCTGCGGGTCATGGATGAGAATGGCGTTTTCCAGATCCAGTCTCCAGGCGCGTGGGTTAAGGTTGTTACCGGTCAGCAGCATCCACTCATCGTCGACCCACATTCCTTTCAGGTGGTAACTGTTGTCTTCATCTTTCCACAGACGCACAACCAGCTGGTCAGTGTTGACGTAGTACTGTAAACGGCTCAGGAAACGACGCAGGTTAATCTCATAAAGATAAGGCAGCGCACCGATGATTTTGAACGGCTGGTCTTCAGGGATGAAAAAGTCGTTTGCTGTTTTATCGCCGACGATAATTTCCACTTTTTTACCGTCGCGCAGTAGCTGAATGATATTTCGCACCAGCACGGCAGGAAGGTTGAAGTATGGCGTACAGATGGTGAGTTTCTGCTCTGCGCATGGCATCAAATGGAAGATCGTTTTGTTCAGCAGGCTTGATTTGCCGAGCCCTACCAGCGGGGTAACAGATAACTCTTCGTTGTTCTCATCGCCCTGGAAATGGTAGACCGCATCGCGCAACTCCTGGCGGAAAGCGCGAACATCATTTTTGATCTCCGGGCTTTTAGGACGCTCAGGATCGTCAAGGCGATTAACACCACGACCGTGTACCAGGTTTTTATCAACCCAGTTGAACATGATATCGGCCATCTGTGGATTACGAATCAGGTGGTAGCGGTCGTAGCGATATTTATCGAGCTGATGAAGGTAGACATCATTCAGGCTTGCGCCGCTGTACAGGACGCTGTCATCAATGATGAACCCTTTAAAATGAAGGACACCGAGTGCTTCACGGGTATTAACGGGTACGCCATAAACAGGGACATCGACGCCAGGATTTTCCTGCGCCGTGCGGCAATACCAGTCTGCATTAGTATTGGAAGCGGCTGCGCCGATACGGCCACGCTGAGCGCGATGCCAGTCAACCAGTACGCGAACATCCAGTTCCGGACGCTGACGTTTAGCTTCATAGAGTGCGTTGAGGATCGCACGACCGCCTTCATCTTGTTCAAGATACAGGGCCACAATGCAAATGCGTCGCGTGGCGCTGGCAATCTTTTCCAGAAGCGTTTCCCGAAAATGAGCGGGAGCATAAAAGAACTCTACATCATCAACTGACTGAGAAATCTTCGGTAGTTGAGCAAGGTGTTGTTGATGTTTATTACGCTTAAATTTTGACAACATCACAGTGCGTTTCTTCTCTGTTCATTGAAGGGTTGTCTGTACCATGCAAACAACATAAGCGGACAATGATACCACCAGTCCCGTCCAAAGTGGGTAACATTTCCAGTAGGTTACTCGTGTTTGTCTGCTGATGTCAGGACGAGGGACAAGGCAACAATACCTTCCTCCAGCTGAATATCAACGTCAAATCCGAGTTTTCGCGCCAGGGTCACCATACCGCGATTGTTTGGCATAGTAATGCCATTCAGGCGCAACAATCCGTGATCTCGCGTATAACTGATGAGTTTTTCCAGCAGTCGTCTACCCAGCCCCAGGCCTTTAAGATCGGAGCGCACCAGCACGGCAAACTCCGCATCGACATTATCCGGGTCAGAAATGGCTCGCGTGACGCCGAGGATCTCATCATCATGACCTGCACGACGCACGGCAACAAACGCCATTTCTCGATCGTAGTCGATCTGGGTCATATTGGCTAAATCATCGTGGGTAAATTCGTTGATTTCGCTAAAATAGCGGTAGTAGAGATCTTCTTTTGTAACCTGAGAGATAAAGGCCCGCAGCTGGGGTTCATCTTCCGGCAGAATTGGGCGGAACAGGACGCGTTCCCCGTTTTTCATCTCTACCCACTCCTCCAGATGCAGAGGATATGGACGGATTGCCAGGCGGCTCTCTCTGTCCCCTTCGAAGGGCGCGATATCCAGCGTCACGTCCAGCGCCGTAAACTCATTGCCGGAAGCGAGTAGCGGATGGATATCCAGCTGCTGGATCTCGGCACAATCCACGATCAGATTAGACACCTGCACCAGGAATTGACTTAACCCGGCAATATCGAGCGGACGCAAGGCACTGCGGCCACGGATCTTTTTGCTTTTAATCGCCTGAATGATCAGATAGCGCGCGAGGTTCATGTTCAGCGGCGGTAAAGCAACGACAGCCTGTTCCTCCGGGCGCCACTCCACGCCACCTTCTCCCAGCATAATAAGCGGGCCGAAGACGGGATCGTGCTCTACCACGACTCGTAGTTCCTGAGCGCCTGCGCGGTTAGCCATGCTTTGTACCAGCAGTCCGTGGATCCGGGCCTGCGGCCAGGCCATCTTAACGCGGTCAAAAATGGCATCAGCTGCCTGCTGTACCTCCGTTGCCGTACGCAGATATAACATGACACCCTGAACATCTGATTTATGCGGTATATCGGGAGAGCGCAGCTTAAGAGCGACCGGATAGCCAATCTGCTCCGCAATATGTACTGCCTCGGCGCTGTCGCTGGCGATCCAGGTTGGCAGGGTTTGCATCCCGTAGCTGCCCAGAATGGGCTGCACTTCATGCGTATCAAGCGATGTCGCGCCCTCTTCAATAGCCTGCTGCAAGAGTCGATGAACGTCGACGGTATTCGCCGTCAGGTTACCAGGTAGCGCCGGGGTTTCGCGTAGCTGCTTCTGATTGCGGCGATATTCCACCATATGCATAAATGCGGTGATGGTCCCTTCCGGCGTACGGTAGGTTGGCAGACCGGCTTCGCTGAACAGACGTCGTGCCTCCTGAGATGAAAACTCACCGCACCAGTTTGTCAGCAGAGTGACATATTTGCCGCGCGGATGGTTGCGTACAGCTTCAATTAACGCGCGCGCACTTTCACTGCCCGGCGCGACTGCGCTGGGGGAGTGGATAATCATCAATGCATCGAAGTCCTGACTATCCAGCAAAATTGAGATAGCCCGAATATAGCGATCGCTGCTGGCGTCATCGCGCAAATCAAGCGGATTGCCGGGCATCACGCTTGTCGGAAGCGCCTCTCTGAGGCGTTGAAGCGTCTCTTCACCCAGCGTTGCCAGCTTTCCGTTGCGCAGCCACAGTTCATCCAGCGCAAGCGCAGCAGGGGCCGCACCATTGCTGACAATCATTAACTTCTCGCCACGCAGTGGGCGCATGTGGCTGAGTGTCTCAACGGCGGAAAAAAGCTCGTGCGTATCCTGCACCCGCAGTAACCCCGCGCGCTGGATGGCGGCATCCCAGGCGGGATCCATGCCGGAATGAGACTGCAGGAGACGCTGGGCAGCAGGACTGCGACCGCTTTTGATAACCAGGATCGGCTTATTGCGCGAAGCACTTCGCGAAGCCGATACAAAACGACGGGCGTCGCTCAGATGCTCAAGATAAAGGAGTATCGCGCTGGTTTTGCTGTCACGAGCCAGGAAATCCAGAAGCTCATCAACGTCGATATCCAGGCTGTCGCCCAGGGCAATGAAGTAGGAGAAACCCATTTCGCGCTGTTGCGCCCAGTCGAGGATAGTGTTCGATACTGCAGCCGACTGCGAGATAAACGCCAGTTTGCCTTTGCGGATCGGTACCGGGGAGAAACTGGCATTCAACCCCTGCCAGGGGGCGAGTAGGCCCAGGCTATTCGGGCCAAGGATACGCATCTGGTAGCGGCTGGCGTAGGCGAGCAGTTCGGGTTGCTGTTCAGGTGGAGACGAGAGAATAATGCAGGTTTTACACCCTTTCTTGCCAAGTGCTTCCAGCAGTTCCAGATTGCGTTTCGCATTCGTACACAGCACGGCGAGGTCCGGCACAAAAGGCAGGCTCTGCACATCTGGCCATGCCAGCACCCCCTGAACGGCCTTATAAGCCGGCGTGACGGGCATGACGGGGCCATTAAATCCTCCCGCGAGCAGGTTGCGCATCATCAGATAGCCTGCCCGATCCGGTTTCATGGATGCGCCGATAACGGCAATGGATTTAGGACGTAATAGCGCTTCTAACCCTCGCTGGCTCATGCAAGTCTCCCGTGATTGCAAGCGACCTGATGATTTTAAACGCTTTCTGACGCTGTTGCTGTGATGCTGCCCTTATGAATGGTTTTTCCCGCCAGATAGCGTTCCCGGAAACAAGAGAAATGGTTGCCCAGGGCGCCTGCTGCTGCGGTATCCCCGGCTATATCCAGCAGCGCGATGGCCACCTCGGCGGTGCAATATTGTCCGTCAGCATGCGCTTCACGCAGGCGATAAGCCGAGACGCGGGAAAGATCGACAGAAATGACCGGCAGCGCGTCAAGGTAAGGGCTTTTGCGAAACATTTTCCGCGCTTCGGTCCATGTGCCGTCCAGCATAATAAACAGCGGTGGCTTACCGGATGGTGGCGCCGAAAGCACCTGACGATTGTCGCCTGCGTAAGAGGCCGGGAAAACGACCATCGGCTGATAGTCCGGGTTTGTCACCAGATCGAGCAGGGCCTGTGGCGGCTCGGTGCGGGACCATTGAAACGCGGCAGTATCCGGCAGAATATCGGCAATCAGCCGCCCTGTATTACTGGGTTTCATCGGCTCGGTATCAAACATGACCAGACAAAAACGGCTTTTAGCCGTACTGGGTGCCAGCGTTTCGCACAGGCAAACTTTAAGCGGAAGCAGGCAGCGCTGGCAGCGACGAATGCGATTGCCACGGGCAAGAAAAGGACGAGTGGCGCGCGCAAGGCGTTCGGCGCGTAACAGGAGGACAGCGTTATCGTTCATGGGCGAAGTGAAGGAAAAACGCCATTTTCGCAGAGGCGGGAGCGGGGCACAAGATGTGCCCCGTGAAAGTTACAGTGATTCGTTTAACCAGCTGTCAAACGGCGCTTTCGGTACTGCGCCATTGAGCATGTCGACGACTTCACCGTTTTTAAAGATCATAATGGTCGGGATGCTGCGAATGCGGAAACGTGCGCTAAGCTCGCGTTCCGCCTCGGTATTCACCTTAACAAAACGCATCTTACCGCTGCGCTCTTCGGCCACGTCTTCAAAGATTGGCGCGAAGCTTCGGCATGGACCGCACCACGGTGCCCAGAAATCGACCACCACCGGGAGATCGTCCTTGAGGAGTTTGTCCAGCGTAGCACCCGTCGCGTTAATGACATCGCCATCAAACAGTTCGTGGCCACAACGTCCGCATTTCGCACCATCGTCAATCCGATCGTCCGGAATGCGATTAAGAGCCTGACAGTTGGCACATACGGTATTCATAACTAACCTCTGATAGAGCCGTGGGACAGCGGCAGAACGCCGATAATGTTTCTAATATGTTACATATTATCAATGAGCCTGTTTGAAACAACAATGCGTTTTATTCAATGAGAACAATAGTCACAGGCTTTTGTATGAAATTATGGCTATGCGCTGGCACATCGGGTAATCTGCGCGCTTCGCGCAGCGCTGGTGGAGAAAAGCATGAACGACGAAATGAAAAATAAAAGCGGCAAGGTCAAAGTGATGTATGTCCGCAGTGATGATGACTCTGATAAACGCACCCAAAATCCGCGTACCGGAAAAGGTGGCGGGCGTCCGGCGTCTTCTCGTGCAGACGGTGGCCGTCGCCCCGCCCGCGATGACAGAAACACCCGCGGTGATGACCGCAAACGTGACGATCGCAAACGCGATGACCGTCCGCGTTCCGACCGCCCACGTAGTGACCGTCCACGCGACGATCGTCCGCGTGATGACTTCTCGCGTGACAACGCCTCCCCGTGGCGCACCGTTTCTCGCGCCCCTGGCGATGAGACGCCAGAGAAAGCCGATCACGGCGGTATCAGCGGCAAAAGCTTTATCGATCCGGAAGTGCTGCGCCGTCAGCGTGCGGAAGAGACTCGCGTGTATGGCGAGAACGCCTGCCAGGCGCTGTTCCAGAGCCGTCCTGAGTGTATCGTCCGCGCCTGGTTTATCCAGAGCGTGACCCCGCGCTTTAAAGAAGCACTGCGCTGGATGGCTGCGAACCGTAAAGCCTACCACGTGGTGGATGATGCCGAGCTGACCAAAGCGTCCGGTACCGAGCACCACGGCGGCGTCTGCTTCCTGATCAAAAAACGTAACGGCACCACCGTGCAGCAGTGGGTCAGCCAGGCGGATGCCGATGACTGCGTGCTGGCGCTAGAAGATGTAGGCAACCCGCACAACCTGGGCGCGATGATGCGCAGCTGCGCACACTTTGGCGTGAAGGGTGTGCTGTTACAGGATGCCGCACTGCTGGAATCCGGTGCCGCGATCCGCACAGCAGAAGGCGGAGCGGAGCATGTGCAGCCGATCACCGGCGACAGCGTGCTGGACGCCCTTGAGCAGTTCCGTAAAGCGGGTTATTCCATCGTGACCACGTCGAGCCATGCTGGTACGCCGCTGTTTAAAGCGACGCTGCCGCGTAAAATGGTGCTGGTATTAGGTCAGGAACGTGACGGTCTGTCTGACGCGGCGCTCTCCAGTGCGGATTTTAGCGTCTCTATCGACGGGACAGGTAATGTAGAAAGTCTGAACGTATCCGTTGCGACCGGCGTACTGCTGGCCGAGTGGTGGCGTCAGAATAAGGCATAAGCCTCTCAATGTGCCGGGTCTGACCCGGCACATTCAAATCCTACTCGCTCTCTGCCGGTAACACTGGCATCCAGTCAATTGGCGTTTCGCCACGTTTTTCCAGCCATTCATTCGCCAGAACAAAGTGATTACTGCCGAAGAAACCGCGATGTGCCGACAGCGGAGACGGGTGCGGCGCTTTTAAAACGTGATGGCGCTGACGGTCGATAATCGCCCCTTTCTTCTGCGCGTGAGAACCCCACAGTAAAAACACCACGCCTTCACGATGTTCGTTGATCAGGCTAATAACCTTATCGGTAAAGGTTTCCCAGCCCAGGCTGGCGTGAGAATGTGCCTGACCCGCCCTTACAGTGAGTACCGTATTTAACAGCAGCACACCCTGATGCGCCCAGCTTTCCAGGTAACCGTGGGTGGGGCGGGTGAAGCCAGGAACGGTTCCCTCAAGCTCTTTATACATATTGAGCAGAGAAGGTGGGATAGCCACGCCCGGACGGACGGAGAACGCCAGCCCGTGTGCCTGACCCGGGCCGTGATACGGATCCTGGCCAAGAATGACCACCTTTACATCGCTCAGCTCAGTGTAACGAAAGGCGTTGAACACATCTTTCTGCGGCGGATAAATCGTCTGCCCGGACTGACGTTCAGCTGCAACGGTGCTGAGTGTATTGATAAAATAGGGTTGTTGTTTTTCTTCTGCCAGCACATCGTGCCATGTCAACGGTGTGGTCATCTCGCTCTCCTGCGAATCTCATTCTGTGTCTAGCTTACCTGTTAAACGCCAGTGAGCAAAATGACGCGCTGAAATGCACGCTAAGTAACTAAATTTATTTTGAAAAGATACACAACCAGTTGAATTGGTAAGGTGCTGAAATTGATCTAAAACAATAAATTCAAACCACACTCTTTATGTGGTTGGTGTTTTTGTTGATTTAAATCAATAAATCACCGGGGTGCGAGTGATATATATACACACAAGAAACAATGGTTTTACCAATTGGCCGTGTGAGGCCGACACCAGTTAATGTAGCCTAAGGGAGGCAACACATGATTACAGGTATCCAGATTACTAAAGCTGCAAATGACGATCTGCTCAATTCTTTCTGGCTGCTGGACAGCGAGAAAAACGAAGCACGCTGCGTGGTTGCAAAAGCCGGTTTTACTGAAGATGAGATCGTGCCAGTGAGCAAACTGGGCGAAATCGAATATCGTGAAATCCCAATGGAAGTGAAGCCGGAAGTGCGCGTGGAAGGCGGTCAGCACCTGAACGTTAACGTTCTGCGTCGCGAAACGCTGATGGATGCCGTTGAGCACCCTGAAAAGTACCCACAGCTGACTATTCGCGTGTCTGGCTATGCGGTTCGTTTTAACTCACTGACCCCAGAGCAGCAGCGCGACGTTATCGCGCGTACCTTTACTGAAAGCCTGTAAGGTTCCAGTTTCGGGGGGGAATAAAAAAGCCGGGGAAATCCCCGGCTTTTTCTTACTCTTCAGTTTTCGTATCCTGCGCGGCAGCGCTTGGCTTACGACGCTTACCAATGTTTTTGGTATCGCGGTGGCGTTGCTTAACGCGCGGCTTCTCTTTTTCTTTCTCTTTTCTCTCAGCGCGTTTTGCGAGTGCTTTCTTGGACGGTTTGCCCGTCATTTTTTCACTCGGCGCGCGGGTAGTTGGGCGCAGGCCGTCAATGACGCGAGATTTCAGCGGCTCATCAACATAGCGACCAATTTTTTGCAGCAGCAGGTGATCGTGCGCTTCAACCAGTGAAATCGCAGTACCTTTACGTCCGGCGCGACCGGTACGGCCAATGCGGTGCAGATAGGTATCACCACTGCGCGGCATATCGAAGTTGATCACGTGGCTCACGTCCGGAATGTCGATCCCACGCGCGGCAACGTCTGTCGCCACCAGCACGTTCACGCGGCCATCGGTCAGGCGTTTGATGCCTTCGGTACGCTTAACCTGCGCCATCTCACCTTCGAGGTAGCAGTTATTAATGCCCGCATTACGCAGCATTTCTGCCAGCTCGTGCACGCGCTCGCGTTTACGCACAAAGACGATGGTACGCAGAGCATCTTCCTGCTTCAGCAGGTGCTTCAGTAATTCGACCTTGTGCTCAAGGTTGTCCGCACGGTAATACCACTGGTGGATCTTCTTGCGCTCACGCGTAGAGGGCGTCGCAGAGACTTCAACCGGATCTTCCAGCAGACGCTCGGCGAAATCTTTAATCGCGTCCCCTTCAAGGGTGGCAGAGAACAGCATCGTCTGGTTACGCCAGCGCGTCTCGCCCGCAATATGTTCGATATCCTGTGCGAAGCCCATGTCCAGCATGCGGTCGGCTTCATCCAGAATCAGCGTTTCTACCGCGCGGCAGTCGAAGTTCTCTTCTTTAATGTACTGCAGCAAACGGCCCGTCGTCGCAACAACGATATCCTGGTTTTCGCTGAACACTTCGGCGTGGTTCATATACGCCACGCCGCCGGTAATAGTGGCGATATCCAGATGGGTGTTAGCCGCCAGCTCACGCGCGTGATCGGCAACCTGCATGGCCAGCTCGCGCGTAGGCGTCAGGATCAAAATACGCGGTGGGCCTGATTTTTTTCGTGGAAAGTCGAGCAGGTGCTGCAACACAGGCAGCAAATAGGCTGCTGTCTTCCCCGTGCCGGTTGGCGCAGAACCGAGCACATCGCGGCCCTCAAGCGCAGGCGGAATGGCCGCTGCCTGAATGGCGGTCGGGCGTGTAAAGCCTTTGCTCTCAAGTGCATTGAGCAGGCTTTCATCGAGTTCAAGTTCGGAAAAAGTCGTTACAGTCATGTTCTACCTCTGTGTGGGGCGCTGATTATAGACGTTACGGCTGTAATCTTCATCTGTTTGTATGGATATCGCTTTGCGGTGCCTTCGCTTTCCCCTATGCTACTCCAGTTTCACTTAGAAGGTTGCCCTGACATGTCTCAACTCAAAGCGCAGTTGCGCCGCGATGGTTTTACGTTTAAACAGTTTTTTGTCGCCCACGATCGCTGTGCCATGAAAGTCGGCACCGACGGTATTTTACTGGGAGCATGGGCCCCTGTCGCAGGTGTTAAACGTATTCTTGATATCGGTACCGGCAGCGGGCTGGTGGCGTTGATGCTGGCCCAGCGTACGGAAGAGCATGTCACGATTGATGCCGTTGAGCTCGATGCGCAGGCTGCAGGGCAGGCGAGTGAAAATGCGGCCGAATCCCCCTGGGCAGACCGGATTCGCGTTCAATGTGCGGATGTGCTGGTCTGGGCGCCTGAACAAACTGCGCGTTACGATCTTATCGTCAGCAACCCTCCTTACTACGCGCCCGGTGTCGAGTGTGGTACCCCTGAACGTGAACAGGCGCGTTATACCGGTTCACTCGATCATAAAGCACTGCTTACCAGCGCGGCTGAACTCATCACTGAAGAGGGATTTTTTTGCGTAGTGTTGCCAGAAAGCACGGGTAATACATTTATTGGTCTGGCGCAGGAGATTGGCTGGACATTACGTTTGCGAACTGACATTTCTGATACGGAAGGACGACTGCCGCACCGCGTGCTGCTGGCGCTCTCGCCAAAAGAAGGTGAATGCTTTAATGACCGTATGGTGATTCGAGGGCCAGACCAGCGTTATTCCGAAGATTACACTGCTCTGACCCAGGCATTTTATCTGTTTATGTGAACCTGCGGAGCCAGTATCGACGGGCCGGATTCAGCAAGCTGATCCGGGTAGTCCAGGGTGTAGTGCAAGCCGCGGCTCTCTTTACGCATCATGGCACAGCGAACAATCAGCTCGGCAACCTGCACCAGATTGCGCAGCTCCAGCAGATTATTGGATACGCGGAAATTGGCATAATATTCATCAATTTCCTGCTGCAGCATAGTAATGCGGCGCAACGCACGTTCCAGACGTTTTGTGGTGCGCACAATCCCCACGTAGTCCCACATAAACAGCCGTAGCTCATGCCAGTTGTGCTGGATCACGACCAGCTCGTCCGGGTTATCCACGCGGCTTTCATCCCAGGCAGGTAAGTGCTCGGTCTCGCGGGCGTAAGGCATGCGTTTCGTGATGTCTTCCGCCGCTGACCAGCCGTACACCAGACACTCAAGCAGCGAGTTCGACGCCATACGGTTCGCGCCGTGAAGGCCGGTATAACTCACCTCGCCGATAGCATACAGACCTTCTACGTCGGTGCGCCCGTGATCGTCAACCATCACGCCCCCGCAGGTATAGTGGGCCGCAGGCACAATGGGCACCGGATCGCGGGTCAAATCAATCCCCAGGTTCAGCAGCTTTTCGTAAATCATCGGGAAATGCTGGCGAATAAATGCGGCTGGCTTATGGCTGATATCGAGATACATGCAGTCCACGCCCAGACGTTTCATTTCATGGTCGATGGCGCGGGCAACGATATCGCGAGGGGCGAGCTCGCCACGCGCGTCAAAGTCCGGCATAAAGCGGGTACCGTCAGGGCGTTTCAGATAAGCGCCTTCACCGCGCAGAGCTTCCGTCAGCAGGAAGTTGCGCGCCTGAGGGTGGAACAGGGCTGTTGGGTGAAACTGATTAAATTCGAGATTCGCCACGCGGCAGCCTGCGCGCCAGGCCATGGCGATACCGTCTCCGGAAGCGATGTCCGGGTTAGTGGTGTACTGATACACCTTTGAGGCGCCGCCCGTCGCCAGTACAACGGCCTTCGCCTGACAGGTTTCAACCTTCTCTTTATTACGGTTCCAGACCCATGCACCCACCACGCGACGCGGACCAGGCAGGCCAATCTTGTCGGAAATAATCAGGTCAACGGCATTACTGCGCTCAAGAACCCGAATATTAGGATGGTTAAGCGCTTTACCCACCAGCGTGGTCTCCACCTCTTTACCGGTGGCATCCGCTGCGTGCAGGATGCGGCGGTGGCTATGGCCGCCTTCGCGCGTCAGGTGGTAGCTCTCTTCACCGTTAGGCTGAATCTGGGTATCAAATAATACGCCCTGATCGATGAGCCACTGAACGCAATGGCGGGCATTGCTGGCAACGAACTCTGCGGCGTGCGCATCCACGATCCCGGCGCCGGCAATCAACGTATCTTCTACGTGCGACGCTATGCTGTCGGTCTCGTCAAACACGGCGGCAATACCGCCCTGGGCATAAAATGTGGAACCTTCACTTATCGGTCCTTTACTCAGAACGATAACGTTTTGATGTTCGGCAAGGCGCAGCGCCAGAGAGAGACCGGCAGCGCCGCTACCGATGATCAGGACATCACAATGGAGTTCAGATGTTGTGTTCATGATTGTTGTTTAATTTACTAAACATTGTTGGGTCAGAATAGCACCTGAGTGCGATTTATCGCACGTTTTTTTTAGAGGTTGTTGCAATGGCTAAACGCGTAAGGCGGAGTAAATAGCGGGTAAAGGAATGAAATTATTTTGCGAAGCAGATCGTTAGCGTCAGATTTTGTGATGAAATAAAGACTGGGTTGCGTTACTCTTCTCGCGGGAAAAAGATGTTTCTTGTCAGAAAGTGGTGCGTATCGTGAACAGACTTATAATGAGAGAAAATGAACAGTCTGCGGCGCGATGAACAAAAACAAAGGCGTTACGGAACTTATTGACGATCGGACACTCTAACTCGGTGCTTGCTCAAAGTGCGGTGTTTTTAGAGTGGCGTTTCGATAACGCGTGGAATTTAGGTTTGGGGAGACATTACCTCGGATGAGCGAGCAGTTAACGGACCAGGTCCTGGTTGAACGGGTCCAGAAGGGAGATCAGAAAGCCTTTAACTTACTGGTGGTGCGCTACCAGCATAAGGTGGCGAGTCTGGTTTCCCGCTATGTACCGTCAGGTGATGTGCCTGATGTGGTGCAAGAGTCTTTTATTAAGGCCTATCGCGCGCTGGATTCTTTCCGGGGAGATAGTGCTTTTTATACCTGGCTGTACCGTATTGCTGTCAATACGGCAAAGAATTATCTGGTTGCTCAGGGGCGTCGTCCGCCGTCCAGTGATGTAGACGCTATCGACGCCGAAAACTTCGAAAGTGGCGGTGCGCTGAAAGAAATTTCGAACCCTGAGAACTTAATGTTGTCAGAAGAACTGAGACAAATTGTTTTTCGCACGATCGAGTCGCTCCCGGAAGATTTACGCATGGCAATTACGTTACGGGAGCTTGATGGTCTGAGCTATGAAGAGATAGCCGCTATCATGGATTGTCCGGTCGGCACGGTGCGTTCACGAATCTTCCGTGCGCGAGAAGCTATTGATAATAAAGTTCAACCGCTTATCAGGCGTTGACGATAGCGGGATACTGGAAAAGGTATTAGGCATGCAGAAAGAAAAACTTTCCGCTTTAATGGATGGTGAGACGCTGGATAGTGAGCTGCTCAACGAGCTGTCTCATTCTCCCGAAATGCAAGAGACCTGGGAGAGTTACCATCTCATCCGTGACACGCTGCGCGGCGATACCGGCGAGGTTCTCCATTTCGATATCTCTGCCCGCGTGATGGCGGCCATTGAGAATGAGCCTGTTCATCAGACCACTCCGCTGATTCCTGAAGCTCAACCTGCACCTCACCAGTGGCAGAAAATGCCGTTCTGGCAAAAGGTGCGTCCGTGGGCCAGCCAGCTCACCCAAATGGGGGTTGCTGCATGCGTATCGCTTGCAGTTATCGTTGGCGTCCAGCACTATAATACTCAGTCTGAAACTAATCAGCAGCCAGAAGCGCCAGTGTTTAACACACTGCCGATGATGGGCAAAGCGAGCCCGGTTAGCCTGGGCGTACCGGCTGATGCTTCCGCCAGCGGCGGTCAGCAACAGCAGGTGCAGGAGCAGCGCCGTCGCATTAATGCGATGTTGCAGGATTACGAGTTGCAGCGTCGTCTGCACTCTGAACAGCTTCAGTTTGAGCAGGCCCAAACCCAGCAAGCTGCTGTGCAGGTGCCCGGAAACCAAACTTTAGGAACGCAATCGCAGTAATGAAGCAACTTTGGTTCGCCATGTCTCTGATGGCGGGTAGCCTGTTCTTCTCTGCCAACGCCTCGGCTGATGTTTCATCCGGGGCGTTGTTGCAGCAAATGAATCTGGCCAGCCAGTCACTCAATTACGAGTTGGCATTTATCAGCATTAATAAGCAGGGCGTCGAGTCGTTACGCTATCGTCATGCCCGTCTTGATAATCAGCCACTCGCCCAGCTTTTACAGATGGATGGTCCGCGTCGGGAAGTTGTCCAGCGAGGCAACGAAATCAGCTATTTCGAGCCCGGCCTGGAGCCTTTCACGCTCAATGGCGACTATATCGTTGATTCTCTGCCGTCACTCATCTATACCGACTTCAAGCGGCTGGCCCCTTACTACGATTTTATTTCGGTAGGGCGTACGCGCATCGCAGACAGACTGTGTGAAGTGATCCGCGTGGTTGCTCGCGATGGCACGCGCTACAGCTATATCGTCTGGATTGATGCGGAAACCAAGCTGCCGATGCGTGTGGACCTGCTTGACCGCGACGGTGAAACGCTTGAACAGTTCCGCGTGATCTCCTTCAGCGTGAACAATCAGGTTGGCAACAGCATGCAGAATCTGGCCAAAGCCAGCCTGCCGCCGCTGCTTTCTGTTCCGGCAGGGGATTCCGTTAACTTCAACTGGGTTCCTTCCTGGATCCCGCAAGGCTTTAGCGAAGTGTCCAGCAGCCGTCGTCAGTTGCCAACTATTGACACGCCCGTTGAGTCGCGCCTCTATTCCGACGGTTTGTTCAGTTTCTCGGTGAATATCAACCGCGCAACGGCAAACAGCTCTGAGCAAATGCTTCGTACCGGACGTCGCACGGTGAGCACCACGGTACGTGATAACGCAGAGATCACGATTGTGGGTGAATTACCTCCGCAGACGGCGAAGCGCATTTCAGACAGCATTAAATTCAGGGCCGCGCAATGATTAAAGAGTGGGCAACCGTCGTCTCGTGGCAAAATGGTGTTGCGCGAGTCAGTTGCGATGTCAAAGCCTCATGCAATAGCTGCGCATCCCGTGCCGGGTGCGGCAGCCGCGTGCTGAACAAGCTTGGGCCGCAAACGTCGCATACTATCTCTGTGCCAAGTGAACAGCCGCTGGTGGCGGGGCAGAAGGTTGAACTGGGGATTGCGGAAGGCAGTCTGCTCGGTTCCGCGATGCTGGTCTATCTCTCTCCGTTGGTCGGGTTATTTATCATGGGCGGCCTTTTCCAGACGCTGTTTGGTACCGATGTGGCCGCCATGTGCGGTGCCGCGTTGGGGGGCATCGGGGGATTCTGGCTTGCTAAAGGTCTCTCACCGAAGCTTGCCGCGCGCGAAGAGTGGCAGCCTGTCATTCTCAGCGTTGGGTTGGCACCAGACCAGCTTCGTGTCGAGACGCTCTCTTCTGAGGCCCGATGATCCATCGGGCTTTATCAATTTTTACGCCCTAATACAGAAAACGCCCTTTCTTCACGCTATACCTGTCTCTAAGTGCATTTCCAGGTAGCGAGGATGTAGTGTAGAATGCTGCGTTTTCGCACTGAAAAACGTCAGGCTAAGAACAGCGGCCTCCAGGAATTCGTAAGGCATAATTATTTAACTATATGAAGAACATACGTAACTTTTCGATCATTGCTCACATCGATAATTGATACCCCGCCAGCCCCCGCAAACCCCCGACAAAAACACCTCAAGATCCCCATCAAATCAGCCTTTCCTAAAACAATACTGTTTGCATGTACAGTCAACCTACGACATCATAAGTCATGGTTTTTGTGTCCACCAGCGCGTCCATATCCTATGATGGACACATCACCGCCCGTTCTGATGGACACACGCAGGGACAAATCATGGCTATTTCAGATAGTTATCTAAAGTCGTGCCTTGGGCGCGAACGAGACAAAGTTGAAGAAAAGGCAGACCGTGATGGTCTGTGGGTACGCATCTCCAAAAAGGGGGCCGTTACTTTTTTCTACCGATTCCGCTTCCTGGGCAAACAGGACAAGATGACGATCGGCAGCTATCCGGAGTTCGGGTTAAAAGCCGCTCGCGATGAAGTCGCTAAGTGGGCCGCCATTCTTGCCCGTGGCGAAAACCCACGGATCAGGCAAAGCCTCGACAAAGCCAAGATTAACAGCCAGTACACCTTCGAAGAGCTGTTTCGCGAATGGCATTCAATAGTGTGCGTTCAGAAAGAAACGGCAGGTCAGATTTTACGTACATTCGAATTGCACGTTTTCCCCAAGCTCGGGAAATACCCTGCACATCAGCTCACGCTGCACAACTGGCTCACCGTCCTGGACAGATTGGCCCAAGGATACAGTGAGATCACCAGGCGCGTAATTAGCAACGGCCGACAGTGTTATTCCTGGGCGGTAAAACGGCAACTGCTCGAGGTTAATCCGCTATCCGAAATGTCTGGCCGTGATTTCGGCATCCAGAAACAAATGGGCGAGCGAACCCTGGACCGCAAAGAGCTGGCGATAGTCTGGCGAGCCATTGAGGATTCCCGCCTCATTGAGCGCAACAAAATCCTCTATAAATTGTCACTTATATGGGCGTGCAGGGTCGGCGAACTCCGGCAGGCTGAAGTCGCACATTTTGATTTTGAAGAAGGGATCTGGACTGTTCCATGGGAAAACCACAAGACAGGGCGGAAGACAAAGAAACCAATAATTCGACCTATCATTCCGGAAATGCTCCCGCTGATAAAACGGGCCATTGAGCTGGCGCCTGGACGCTTTGTTTTTTCAAAATACGAAGACAAACCGATGAGCGAAGGCTTTCACATGAGCATCAGTAGCAACCTGGTTAAGTTCATGCTGAAGGCTTATAACGAGCAGGTCCCACACTTTACTATTCATGACCTACGCAGAACTGCGCGAACGAATTTCTCAGAGCTAACAGAGCCTCATATCGCCGAGATAATGCTCGGGCACAAGCTGCCAGGTGTGTGGTCGGTGTACGACAAGCATACCTATGTTGAGGAAATGAGAGTGGCATATGGTAAGTGGTGGGCCCGACTTATGAGCATCGTCGAGCCCGACATTCTGGAGTTCACGCCGCGTCAGGTCGGGTGAGACGGCCTTTATCATCACGGGTTAGATTCAGGTGAGACATCGGCTTACGGGTTGATCGTGACATCTCTTTAATCTGCCAGGCGGTGACTTTGGTTCTTAGCCATTTATTGGGGCCGCCCATGTAAGCGCAATCGGGCTCAGGAAATGGGTTCTCGTTTGGGGCTCTTTTCCTGTAGCGTTCGAGTGTACGTGAGGAAATACACAGCTGCCCGCAGATGTCTTTGGTGCTCATCAGCTCAAATTTATTCGTTGCTTTGCTCATCTTTGTTCTCCAAGGGCCCCAACTGGGGCCGTTTGATAATTCTTTATCAGGACGCCTGGCCGGGAAGGGCACGCAAGCGGCGCATGCCTGTCATTGCCGTGGCCACATAGCTCGCCTTGCGGTTCACCACCTCCACCCAGACCTTCACGCCTTCAACCTTCACCGTATACGTCTCTTTCATTTTGCTGCGCCCATATTCGCCGTATCTTTGCTGGTGGGCAGCCAGCGCGATGTCGCATGCCTGACGCGCTAACGGTGATTGCTGGTTACCTCGATTAATCAGTCGCATGAAGATCTCCTTCGATACGTTTAAACTCGATCACCCAGACCCAAGGATTTCTATCCCATTCACCAGAGCCGTAAATGGAATCCCAGAGCGTAGCGAAAGACCCCCTGGCGCTTAGCTGGTGCTGCGTCCAGCCGGGCTGGTAATGTTTCCAAAAACCTTCACGAAGTCGGGCAACCCCCTCTGACCGGGCCTCTTCTTCGCTGATGCTCTTTAACTGCTCAACCCGAACGCCGGTAATCTCCAGCGTGATGCGGGACGCCCAGCGCGGCATGTGGATGCTGGGTGTCCAGCGGACATCCTCAGCTGGCGGCACGTTCTCGTAATGAGTTGGAACATGCGCAGGGTAATTCGCACGATAAAGTTTCAGATCCGGGGCGCTGGCTCCAGCCTCTGCCCACGTCTCCCGCACCCAGATGCGATCGCCGGGCTTACCGAAAGGGCAAGCCACATGCGCAAAGTTTTTGTTCGTCTCTCGGTCTGATGAGCCTGACCCATATAGCCAGCCTTTCCAGGAAAAACCTGAACCTGCTGTTAATTCCGGTTGTGGGTTAACTGGGCGACGCGTCTGCGTCTTCCGACCGTCTAGAATGGCGCGCACCATCTCGCCGTTAAAAATCATGCCGCGCTCAGTCATTCCAAGCCTCCAGCTCGTTCTGAATTTCGTCGTCGATCTCTTCAGTTGTAGCGAATTCGCTTAGGTTGGCGTAGGCTTCCCGCTTGTACTGCCCGCGGCGCTCGTCATACCAGGTGGAAAACTCTGGCGACCAGCCATGATGATGCCCACAAAAATCAACCCGGGCGCTGTCTTCTGCCATACGCTCAACCATGCAGTCAGCAGTTGTCAGGGCGGATTCACGGATATAGCCGCGGAGATCGCGCTTACGCCACCACGGACTCACCTTTGAATCACAAAGGCCTTTGAACTCAACTTCCCAGCGGCGGATACAGCGTGCTTTTAATGATTTGCTCATATCGTTACCGGGAGGGCGGACCCTCCCGCCTCCCTTAGTCCACGTATTCCGGTTTCATATCCGCCAGGGTGATGCTGAACTGATCGTGCAGTTCGTCGCCCAGGTGACGCTTTGAAGATGCCAGCACGCGCTCGGCCTCCGCGAATCGTTCGGCTGCATTCGGCTCGTCGGGCTGGGGCAGTGAGTTGATCGCCGCTTCCACCTTGTTCCGTGCATCAACAAGGTAATAACGCTTCACTGCTTTGTTTTTCAGCTCGGTGAAGAGTGCGGATCCCAGCGTAGCTTTCGCGGTTTCGATGTCGGCACGCAGCGCTTTGGCGCTATCCACATCCTGAGCGGCCTCAATGCGGTCGCGGAAATCCTTGGCCAGAGTGTCGATATTTACAGATGGCTCCTGAGAATCCTGCGTGTTTACTACATTTTCACCTTTGATATCAGTCAGGCTCATTTTCTGAGCCGGTGCCGGATTAATTTCCCTTTCGGTGGGCTGCTCAATCTCATCAGGCGTGTAAACGCCCAGGATCACGTGTGGGCAGTACAAGCGAGCCCAATATTTTACGCCGAGGTAGGCTATTTGCTGGTCGGGCTTTGAAACCCACAGCGGCGAATTCCGAGTAACCACCTGCGACAGGTAAAGAGGTTTATCCCATGTGATTTCACTTTCCCCACGAAGAATGGCTCCGACTTGAACGTAGAGCCCTTCTTCGTCTTCATCATTCCAGTCGCGAACGCGTTCGGTAACGGTGTACTTACCGTTCTTACCCATTTTTTCGCGGGACACTTCTTTGGTTTTGGTGCAACGTTCCCAGTCTCCGCCGTAGCGATAATGAAAACGGCCATGAATGGCGCTGGAACTAGTGATTACGGCGTTAACAAGCTGCGCTTCGTAACCCAACTGCCCGTTGACCAGGTGAGTTTTTTGCGCCACTGCGTAAGGGTTCATGCCCCACTGCATGGCTTGCATAACAATCGCCATACAATCCGCAGGCTTTCCTGCCAGGTGCGCAGGTACTGTAACGACAGACTGAGCCATCAGCCCGGCGAAAGCCTGTAGCTGACCTAATGCCTGAACGTTGAAAATTGAGTTGCTGGCAGAAATAGTGTTTGGAGCCTGCTGCTCAGCAGTTACGATATTCATGTTTTCCATCATCATTCCCCTTATGCCTGAGTACGCAGCACTTCAAGGCGGCGCAGGTCGAAGTCGTTCAGTTCGTCGGTGTAGTCGGTTGTGATTGGTGCTGGCCATTCACCTGTGTCGAATCCGGTTGCGATAGCGCGCATCGCTTTGCGGTACTCGAGCATGCCTAGCTCCAGCAGTTCAGCGGATGCCTCGATGATGGCGATCCAGTGGTAGTTCTCGTCTTTGTTGACGAAAATCCAGAAGAACTGGTCCAGCGCCGCGGTTTCGCAGTACATAGCCGCGCTCAGGTGATAATCACGTTCAATAATTTCCCGGTGCAGCCTGGCGCGCAGGCTTTCCTGCTTAACGTTCCACATGCTGATGGTTTTCAGGTCAGCACCGATACGCACGCCATCCAGGTCGATCTCAAGGTCAGGGCGCACACGAACTTCCAGGCCCGTCTCCTCATCAAAGCCGAAGTAACTCACCTCGACGGCGCGGCTCGGGTGGGTCAGCAGCATGCCGGCGGTCGGGTGTGCCAGAAGCGCTTTTTGAATATTCAGCGCAGTGCTCAGCTGCTGGCGGGTGACCAGCACTTTCCCTTCCGGGTTATCGCGCCAGGCATCCAGCAGCTCGTCGGCAAACACGGCATCTGGTTTGACTGCCTTCACGGCCTGGATCATGTCTGCTTTAGTACCGGACACTTTCAGTGGTGCCGGTTTCTGTGCTTCCTGAGCCACAAGGTCAGGGTTGATGATTGCCAACTGCTCCAGCAACGCGTCACGGCTGCCGCTGGTTTTAACCGGCGGCGGCAGGGTGGCGTTGTACTCTTTGATGCAAGCCTTCATTGCCGTCGCCGTCTGCTTCTGGTCACCATCAATACGCTGGAAGTCAGCTGGCAGCGCCATATAGTTCTGCGCCGTTTCTTCCAGGTTAGCGCCAAGCGGAACCTGCGGCGGCAGGGTGGCGTTGTACTCTTCCAGTAACACCTTGATGTCGTCGGCAGACAGCAGCGCCGTCAGGCTGGCATTGTGCTCATCGATAAAGGCGCGCAGGGTCGCGGCCGTTGTGAATGCGCCTTCCGGGATTACCGGTTCAACGCTGAATTCTGCGTCCAGTTGTTCAGGCTGCAACGCCAGCGCATGCACCAAGTTGCCCATGTCCAGCACCGCGGAGCGCTCTTTGACGATGGTTTTCTCAACGTGGCGCGCATTGAAGTACATCAGCGACACACGGGCATCTTTCACCTGGGTGGAGCTGATGCCGTTGGCGGCGTGGTAAACCTCGTTCGGCAGCCCTTCATAGCGGCCTGGCTCGAAATAAGCAGGATACTCAACAGCTGGTTGTCCCTGCTGCAGTTCTGGCTCGCTTTGTTCCTGTTCTGGCTCATTCTGGTGTGTGGTAGCTGATTTCTTTATGGGCTCGGGATCAACTGTTAAAGCAGCGATTGAGCTTGGTCGCCAGGCCATCGGCGTAGAACTGGAAGAGGAGCGATTCAACCAGACGGTAAGTGAGGTAAGGCAGCTGGCAGGGGAATAAAAGCTTGGGTCGCTATCGCGGCCCTTTTTATTACCTCAACAGGACACCCGCAACGCAGCGAGGTGAGAGCATGTATCGAATGGAAAAAATCACGACGGGTATTGCATACGGCGCATCAGGAGGGGGGACCGGTTACTGGTTGCTTCAGCTCCTCGATAAAGTCTCCCCATCTCAATGGGCGGCCATTGGTGTGCTCGGTAGCCTCATGTTTGGTTTGCTGACGTGGTTAACGAGTCTGTACTTCCAAATCAAAGCGGATCGCCGCAAAGCTGCGCGGGGTGAATGATGTCGAACAAAGCAAAGCTCAGCGCAGCAGTGCTGGCGCTAATCGCGTCAGGGGCATCTGCTCCACTCATTTTCGACCAATTCATCAGCGAGAAAGAAGGCAATGCGCTGGTGGCCGTTGTTGATCCGGGTGGGGTCTGGTCTTTATGTCACGGCGTGACCGTTATAGATGGCAGGCGTGTTGTTAAAGGCATGACGGCCACTGAGGAACAATGCCGGAAGGTCAACGCTATCGAGCGTGATAAAGCGCTTGCCTGGGTAGATCGCAATATCAAAGTGCCTCTGACAGAGCCGCAGAAGGTAGGCATCGCATCTTTTTGCCCGTACAACATCGGGCCGGGTAAATGCTTCCCGTCCACGTTCTATAAGCGCATCAATTCTGGTGACCGGAAAGGGGCCTGTGAAGCTATCCGCTGGTGGATTAAAGATGGCGGCCGTGATTGCCGACTAACCAAAGGCCAAAAGAATGGCTGCTATGGGCAGGTCGAGCGGCGCGATCAAGAAAGTGCGCTGGCGTGCTGGGGGCTGGACCAATGAAAATTAATGCAGGTCTTATCGGCGTTGTCGTTATTGCTGGCCTTTCGGTCGCTCTCGTTAAGAGTTGCTCAAACGCCAGTAGCCTACAGAGCGATAACGACGTTCTGCGAAGTGACAACTCTTTGCAGGGGCAGGTAATCGCCACCCAGGCATTCAACTTCAATCGGTTCAATCAGGTTGCAGAACATGCCAATAAGCTTAACTCCCTGATCGACACCAGCACCGAAGAAACCGTAATCGAATACCGGGAGATTCTCCGTCGTGAAAAAACCTGTGATCTGCCTGTTCCTGCTGATGTCGCTGGTGGGCTGCTCGAATACGCGCACCGTTTACGTGCCAGCGCAGTGCACGCCGATACCGACGGACCTGACGCAGCCGATGATAGTACCGCTGCCGCCGGCTCAATAACGTACTGCCAGGCTGTGCTCTGGATTAAGCCGCTGCTGGCCGTGATTGAGAAGGGCAACAATAACCTGGCTGGTATACGGCAGATTGAGCAAGAGCGGCGATGAAGCGACAGCAACTCAAGGGCATGAGCGCAGCCACTGCGAGAGTGTGGCAGGCATTACAGCAGGCATTCACTGAGTGCCTGTGATAATGCACAATAACTCCTCGTCATATGGAGGGGTTATGGAAGAGAAAGAGCAGTGGTTTTTTTCATGGAATGCTTACGATGCAACCACATGGGAGCACTTACCGGCGTATTCGTATGGTGAAGTCTACAGTTGCGATGGTGGACAATCCTCAGGTGAAATATTCGAGTCCTTAATGGCTGAAAAACAGAGGCTGCGAGAAAACCTCTGGATACAGTGCGTAGCATTCAACAAAGTTTAACCGCCTCAGGGCGGTTTTTTTATTGGAGTAAGCAATGGCAAAACCGGACTGGGGCGAGCTTCAGCAACGGTTCCTGTCCGAACATGCCGCAACCGGCGTATCACCGAAGGAATGGTGTGAAGCGCAGGGACTGAACTACGCTACCGCACGTCGATATATCAAAAAACCTTCTGCGCAAACTGCGCAAAAACCTGCGCAGAAAAAAATGCGCACTGCGCAGAAAGATAAAAGCGCAAATGAGCTGGTGGATGATGATGGACTTACCGCTCAGCAGCGCTTATTTGTCGCGGAATACCTGAAGGACAACAACGCCACCGCTGCCGCTGCACGTGCTGGTTATAGTGACCCAAACTACGGTCGCCAGCTCATAACGAATCCTAACGTTGCCCAGGCCATTGCGCGGCAGCAGAAAGCCTCCATTGCGCGCACGCTTGGCAGTGCCGATGAGGTCCTCGCGCAGATGTGGCAGCTCGCCACCTTCGATGCAAACCAGCTTTCACAATACCGTCGCGGCGCGTGTCGTTACTGCTGGGGCTTCGGTCACCAGTACCAATGGCGCGATATGGTGGAGTTCGAAGAGAAGCGGCTGGAAGCTACAGAACGCGATAAACGCGAGCCCGTCGATGTTGGTGGTTACGGCTATGACCACACCCGTGAGCCTAACCCTGCTTGCCCGCGCTGCAATGGCGATGGCATTGGCCAGCCTTACTTCGCTGACACCAGGAAACTCCCCCCTGACGCTGCTTTGGCATATTCCGGCGTCAAGCTAGGGAAGAATGGTGTCGAGATAACGGCAATCAGCCGCGAACGTATGTACGAAGCCGTAATGAAGCGCCTGGGCCTGGCCGATAGCGAATTCGCGCAGCGCCTCCAGCAAATCGAAATCGACCGCCGGCAGTTGGAGATTGAGAAACTCCGCAAAGAGCTGGCCGGTGATGGTGATGATGACGAACCAACACCAGTGCAGATCAACATCAACGTAGTGGATGCGAGGGAAGAAGATGGGGATCAGCCCGACACTTAACATTCCTCAGGCGCGCTTTCTCGCGATGGAGCACAAGTTTAAAGCCTACGTTGCCGGGTTCGGCTCCGGTAAAACGTGGGTGGGTTGTGGCGGCATCTGCAAAGGGATGTGGGAACACCCGAAAATCAACCAAGGTTATTTCGCGCCGACGTACCCGCAGATTCGTGACATCTTCTAGAGGAAAGCTTATGGATGCCGGTTCGTTAGGATTTGCATCAGCAAGGCACTTATCTTCCTTTGCCAGCATGACAACAGGTGTTTTTCGCTACACTAGCGGAACTCAATATGCACCTGATACTCATGGAGGGGTAGGAATCCAGGCTGCATATGATGGTTCTCCGTCAGTTACTGCATTTGTATGGAGTAGAATAGGGAGCGCTTATATAAAAAGCGGGACCACTAATAATAATTTTTCATGGGTGAAAGTGTATACAGAGGCTAACACCACAAAAGCGAGCGACGGCACGCTTAAGGCGGCATCACCCGTTGCCCGTGTAGTGAAAAGCCAGGACGGATGTCAACGTGCAGATATTGACGAAGCTGGTTTTGCCTGGTGCGGCTGCGGTACAGCTAACGCCGAGGCAGAAGGTATTAGTATTTCCCGTCTCGATGTAGGTGTTTACGTACTAACCGGTTCAGCAGGGCTAGCTTCCGAGGGGTGGCAATTACTTCCGCCTATGGACCCGGGAGGTATGGGTGAGCTTGGTGTTGTTGAAGCAGAGCAAACAGATAGCGGTGGCCTGACGATTCGTCTTTTTAAGCGCAAATACGTGCTTGGCGATGAAGGCGAAATTATAAAAACAAAAGGGAAGCCGATTGATGTTCCTGTGAGCAGTTGGATCGATGTTCGTCTTGATATGCCAGACAGCAGCATCTGGAATAAGCGTCAGGCTGAGGCCGGAAAAGTGAAAGAAATTTCTGACTTTGAAAATCAGCAGGATGCGCGATCATAAACGCAATTTTTCATTTGCCATGTTGATCCTTCTTTAAAATGAAATTACTGTATATAAATACAGTAATTAATCGGAGGGTATCATGCCTCGTAAACCGGACATCAATGCGGCCTTCGTGTCCGCTGTTCAGCTAAGCCAGAAGGGATACCGTTACCTGAGAACAGACAGCTTCTTACAGAAGTTGCGGGGCTTAAATTGGCACTTTACCCGTGCCGATGCAAATTCATGGATAGAGCGCAATCAGCCAGGCTTCGCAGATAAGACGACCGACGGAAGCGACAACCGTTATTGGATCCTACGTAACATGGGGAGGGTTTTTTAATGGGCTTTCCTTCGCCAGCTACGGATTACGTTGAACAGCGTATATCGCTTGACGAGCGCATCATCACCAGGCCAGCGGCTACGTACTTTATGCGGGCCGGTGCAACGCATTACCGGGAAGGTATCCTCAACGGTGCTTTGCTGGTTGTCGACGCGTCACTGTCTCCATGTGATGGTTCATTGCTGGTTTGCACAGATAGCGGTGAGTTTAGGATTAAGCGGTATCGCACACACCCGCGGCCACACCTGGAAAACCTTGAGAACGGTAAACGGGAGAGTTTGCCAGATAAGGATGAGGTATCCGACACTTCGCGTCCGATATTTGGGGTGATCACGTATATCATCAACGACGCGCGGTCTGGCGAGTTCGACGACTGCCCGGTGATGTAACATCGTATGTTAATGAAGAGATCGTATGCTGACGATTTCGGCGCTACAGTGTAATATGCAGGCCAGTCGTTGATGGGGTAGTTACTGTGGGATGTCCACCGCTGTGTCCATCAAGAACCAATTATCTGCATAGCGAGTTAAAAAATTCATATTTATGAAGAACATAAGAAACTTCTCCATTATTGCTCACATTGACCACGGTAAGTCGACGCTGTCTGACCGTATTATCCAGATTTGCGGTGGCCTGTCTGATCGTGAAATGGAAGCCCAGGTTCTGGACTCCATGGACCTGGAACGCGAACGCGGTATCACCATTAAGGCGCAAAGCGTTACGCTGGATTACAAAGCGGCTGATGGTGAAACCTATCAACTGAACTTTATCGACACCCCAGGCCACGTTGACTTCTCCTATGAAGTATCACGTTCGCTGGCGGCCTGTGAAGGTGCGCTGCTGGTCGTCGATGCCGGGCAGGGTGTTGAAGCCCAGACCCTGGCAAACTGCTATACCGCGATGGAAATGGATCTCGAGGTTGTGCCGGTTCTGAATAAAATCGACCTGCCAGCTGCCGACCCTGAACGCGTCGCGGAAGAGATTGAAGATATTGTCGGCATTGACGCGACGGATGCCGTGCGCTGCTCCGCGAAAACCGGTGTGGGCGTGACCGATGTGCTGGAACGCCTGGTGCGTGACATCCCGGCCCCGGAAGGCGACCCGGATGGCCCACTGCAGGCGCTGATCATCGACTCCTGGTTCGATAACTACCTTGGTGTTGTCTCTCTGGTGCGTATTAAAAACGGCACCATGCGTAAAGGCGACAAAATCAAGGTGATGAGTACCGGACAGGTCTACAACGCCGACCGTCTGGGTATCTTTACGCCAAAACAGGTTGACCGTACCGAGCTGAAATGCGGCGAGGTAGGCTGGCTGGTTTGTGCCATTAAAGACATCCTCGGCGCGCCAGTGGGCGATACCCTGACCGGTGCGCGTAACCCGGCAGATAAAGCGCTGCCAGGCTTTAAAAAGGTGAAACCGCAGGTTTACGCGGGTCTGTTCCCGGTCAGCTCAGATGACTATGAAAACTTCCGTGATGCGCTCGGTAAATTGAGCCTGAACGATGCTTCCCTGTTCTACGAGCCAGAAAGCTCAACGGCGCTGGGCTTCGGTTTCCGCTGTGGCTTCCTCGGCCTGCTGCACATGGAGATCATTCAGGAGCGTCTGGAACGTGAATACGATCTGGATCTGATCACCACCGCACCGACCGTTGTGTATGAGGTAGAAACCACCTCGAAAGAAGTGATCTACGTCGATAGCCCGTCCAAGCTGCCGCCGCTGAACAATATCCACGAACTGCGTGAGCCGATTGCAGAGTGTCACATGCTGCTGCCACAGGAGTTCCTGGGCAACGTCATTACACTGTGTATTGAGAAGCGTGGCGTGCAGACCAACATGGTCTACCACGGTAACCAGGTGGCGCTGACCTATGAAATCCCGATGGCGGAAGTGGTACTCGACTTCTTCGATCGCCTGAAGTCTACCTCCCGTGGCTATGCGTCCCTAGATTACAACTTCAAGCGTTTCCAGGCCTCCAACATGGTGCGTGTGGACGTGCTAATCAACGGTGAGCGTGTGGATGCGTTGGCCCTGATCACCCACAACGACAATGCGCCGTACCGTGGTCGCGAGCTGGTTGAGAAAATGAAAGATCTGATCCCGCGTCAGCAGTTCGACATCGCGATTCAGGCGGCCATTGGTAACCACATTATCGCGCGTTCTACGGTGAAACAGCTGCGTAAAAACGTTCTGGCGAAGTGCTACGGCGGTGACGTCAGTCGTAAGAAAAAGCTGCTGCAGAAGCAGAAAGAAGGTAAGAAGCGTATGAAGCAGGTCGGTAACGTTGAGCTGCCACAGGAAGCATTCCTTGCCATTCTTCATGTTGGTAAAGACGGCAAATAACCTTTAAGGAGTTGGCATGGCGAACATGTTTGCCCTGATCCTGGTCATTGCTACCCTGGTGACAGGTCTGCTGTGGTGTCTGGATAAGTTTATCTTCGCCCCAAAACGCCGTGAGCGTCAGGCTGCCGCACAGGCAGCCACTGGCGACCAGCTGGATGCGAAAACCCTGAAAAAAGTCGGCCCGAAACCGGGCTGGCTGGAAACGGGCGCCTCGGTATTCCCGGTGCTGGCCATTGTGCTGGTGGTGCGATCGTTTATTTACGAGCCGTTCCAGATCCCATCCGGTTCAATGATGCCAACGCTGCTGATTGGTGATTTTATTCTGGTAGAGAAGTTTGCCTACGGCATTAAAGATCCTATCTACCAGAAAACGCTTATCGAAACCGGTCATCCGAAGCGTGGCGACATCGTGGTGTTCAAATACCCGGAAGATCCGCGTCTGGACTACATCAAGCGTGCGGTTGGCCTGCCGGGTGATAAAGTGACCTACGATCCGGTCGCCAAGGAAGTTACCGTTCAGCCTGGCTGCAGTTCTGGCACCGCGTGTGAAAACGCACTGCCCATCACCTACTCAAACGTTGAGCCGAGTGATTTTGTGCAGACCTTTGCCCGTCGTAACGGCGGTGAAGCGAGCAGCGGGTTCTTCCAGGTGCCAAAAGGCGAAACTAAAGAGAACGGTATTCGTCTGGTCGAGCGCAAAGAGACGCTGGGTGATGTGACTCACCGTATCCTCACGGTGCCAATCGCGCAGGATCAGGTGGGTATGTATTATCAGCAGCCGGGTCAGCAGCTGGCGAGCTGGATTGTACCGCCGGGACATTACTTCATGATGGGGGATAACCGCGATAATTCTGCGGACAGCCGTTACTGGGGATTTGTGCCTGAGGCGAATTTGGTCGGTAAAGCCACCGCAATCTGGATGAGTTTTGAGAAACAGGAAGGCGAATGGCCTACCGGTGTACGCCTGAATCGCATTGGCGGAATCCATTAATTCTCAATAAATGAACGCGTAGCCGCTTTAATTAGCGGCTACGTGAATTATTTCCTCGATAAATCTCTTTGAACTAACGACATCCCCTGTCGTTGTGTATAGAATATTCCCCCGAAGTTTAAGGTTGGCCCTGCAAGGGTGCCACGGCACACGAAACCGCGTTGGTTTTCTCAGGTCGGTTTCGTGTGCTGCATTTTTGACGCATTCATTTATTGGTATCGCATGAACCCCATCGTAATTAATCGGCTTCAACGGAAGCTGGGCTACACTTTTCATCATCAGGAGTTGTTGCAACAGGCATTAACCCATCGCAGTGCCAGCAGCAAGCATAATGAGCGTCTTGAGTTTTTAGGCGACTCAATTTTAAGTTTCGTGATTGCGAATGCGCTTTATCATCGTTTCCCGCGTGTTGACGAGGGGGATATGAGCCGCATGCGTGCCACGCTGGTTCGGGGGAATACCCTTGCGGAAATCGCGCGCGAATTTGAACTGGGCGAATGTCTGCGTCTTGGGCCGGGTGAACTGAAAAGCGGCGGCTTCCGTCGTGAATCTATTCTTGCCGATACGGTCGAAGCATTAATTGGTGGTGTGTTCCTGGACAGCGATATCCAGACCGTAGAAAAGCTGATCCTCAACTGGTATCAGAGCCGTCTGGACGAAATCAGCCCGGGCGATAAACAAAAAGATCCGAAAACGCGTCTGCAGGAATATTTGCAGGGCCGTCATCTGCCGCTGCCATCTTATCTGGTGGTGCAGGTACGTGGTGAAGCGCACGATCAGGAATTTACCATCCATTGCCAGGTCAGTGGCCTGAGTGAACCGGTGGTGGGCACAGGTTCAAGCCGTCGTAAGGCTGAACAGGCTGCCGCCGAACAGGCGTTAAAAATGCTGGAGCTGGAATGAGCGAAGAAAAAACGTATTGCGGATTTATTGCCATCGTCGGACGTCCGAACGTCGGCAAATCCACCCTGCTGAATAATCTGCTTGGGCAGAAGATTTCTATTACCTCGCGTAAGGCGCAGACCACGCGTCACCGCATTGTCGGCATCCATACTGAAGGCGCGTATCAGGCGATCTACGTCGATACTCCAGGCCTGCACATGGAAGAGAAGCGTGCCATTAACCGTCTGATGAACAAAGCGGCGAGCAGCTCGATTGGTGATGTAGAACTGGTCATTTTCGTTGTGGAAGGCACCCGCTGGACACCGGACGACGAAATGGTGCTGAACAAGCTACGTGACGGCAAAACGCCGGTCATCCTCGCGGTCAATAAAGTTGACAACGTGCAGGAAAAGGCTGACCTGCTGCCGCATCTTCAGTGGCTGGGCAGCCAGATGAACTTCCTCGATATCGTTCCGCTGTCTGCAGAGACTGGCCTGAACGTCGATACCATCGCGGGCATCGTGCGTAAGCATCTTCCGGAAGCGATTCATCACTTCCCGGAAGACTACATCACCGATCGTTCTCAGCGCTTTATGGCGTCTGAAATCATCCGTGAAAAGCTGATGCGTTTCCTGGGCGCGGAACTGCCGTACTCTGTGACGGTGGAGATCGAGCGTTTCCAGACCAACGAGCGCGGCGGCTACGACATTAACGGCCTGATCCTCGTTGAGCGTGAGGGGCAGAAGAAGATGGTGATCGGCAACAAAGGTGCCAAGATCAAAACCATCGGTATTGAAGCCCGTAAAGACATGATGGAGATGTTTGAGGCGCCGGTTCACCTGGAGCTGTGGGTGAAAGTGAAATCTGGCTGGGCCGATGATGAGCGTGCTCTGCGCAGCCTCGGTTACGGCGAAGACCAGTAACCTAAGACGACGAGTATGATGGAAGGATGGCAGCGCGCCTTCGTCCTGCATAGTCGTCCCTGGAGCGAAACCAGCCTGATGCTGGACGTCTTCACGGAAGAGTCCGGTCGCGTGCGCCTTGTAGCGAAAGGCGCACGTTCCAAACGTTCTAATCTGAAAGGTGCCCTACAGCCTTTCACGCCGCTGCTGGTCCGCTTTGGTGGGCGAGGGGAAGTGAAAACCCTGCGCAGCGCTGAAGCCGTCTCCCTGGCGCTTCCTCTTTCTGGTATCACCCTGTACAGCGGTCTGTATGTCAATGAACTCATCTCACGGGTTCTTGAACATGAGACTCGCTTCTCTGAACTTTTCTTCGATTATCTGCACTGTATCCAGGCCCTCGCAGGGGCAACCGGCACGCCTGAACCTGCCTTGCGACGTTTTGAACTGGCGCTGCTGGGGCATCTGGGATACGGCGTCGATTTTCTGCATTGTGCGGGAAGCGGAGACGAAGTCGAAGACGCGATGACCTACCGCTATCGGGAAGAAAAAGGGTTTATCGCCAGTATCGTGATTGATAACAGTACCTTTACCGGGCGCCAGCTTCGGGCGCTTTATGCGCGCGAGTTTCCCGATCAGGACACCCTGCGCGCAGCAAAACGCTTTACCCGGATCGCCCTCAAGCCGTATCTTGGCGGCAAGCCCTTAAAGAGCCGCGAATTATTCAGGCAGTTTATGCCGAAACGTTAACGTTGCCCTCTCCCGGAGGGGGAAGGGAAATGAACCAAAATACCGAGGATTGTCATGGCTGAATTACTGTTAGGCGTCAATATTGATCACATTGCCACGCTGCGTAACGCACGCGGCACGGCTTATCCCGATCCGGTTCAGGCGGCATTTATCGCCGAACAGGCTGGCGCCGACGGCATTACCGTTCACCTGCGTGAAGACCGCCGCCACATCACCGACCGCGACGTGCGTATTCTGCGTCAGACGCTTGATACGCGCATGAATCTGGAGATGGCGGTCACGGAAGAGATGCTGGCCATTGCCTGCGAGACTCAACCCCATTTCTGCTGCCTGGTGCCGGAAAAGCGTCAGGAAGTGACCACCGAAGGCGGTCTGGATGTGGCTGGGCAGATCGATAAAATGCGCGATGCCTGCAAACGTCTGGCGGATGCCGGTATCCTGGTTTCCCTGTTTATCGATGCTGACTTCGCGCAGATCAAAGCCGCAGCGGACGTTGGCGCGCCGTATATCGAAATTCACACTGGCTGCTATGCAGATGCCAAAAACGATGCTGAGCAAGCCAAAGAGCTGGAGCGTATTGCCAAAGCGGCCACCTACGCGGCGAGCCTGGGGCTGAAGGTTAACGCCGGACACGGCCTGACCTACCATAACGTTAAGGCTATCGCTGCCCTGCCGGAGATGCATGAGCTGAATATCGGTCATGCGATTATTGGTCGTGCGGTGATGAGCGGCCTGAAAGAGGCGGTCTCAGAAATGAAACGCCTGATGCTGGAAGCGCGTCAGTAATGGCCATTCTGGGCTTAGGCACTGATATCGTTGAGATAGCCCGCATAGAAGCGGTGATCGCCCGTAGCGGCGAGCGCCTGGCAAGACGCGTGCTCAGCGATAACGAATGGGCCATCTGGGAAGCGCATCAGCAGCCGGTGCGCTTTCTGGCAAAACGTTTTGCGGTAAAAGAGGCGGCAGCCAAAGCGTTCGGTACGGGCATTCGTAACGGCCTGGCGTTTAATCAGTTTGAAGTATTTAACGACGAACTGGGCAAGCCGCGCCTGCGGTTATGGGGCGAGGCGCAAAAGCTTGCGGAGAAACTGGGCGTGAATCACATGCATGTGACGCTCGCGGACGAACGTCACTACGCCTGCGCAACGGTGATTATTGAAAGCTAGAGTTTGTCCGCGTGGTGCAGCAGGACAAACTTATCCCACAGCTGCTCTTCACTCTCAACGTGTGCCGGATCCTTCAGGATGGTATTCGGGATCGGGCACACTTTCTGACAGGTCGGCGTTTCGTAGTGGCCGACGCATTCGGTGCAGCGGTCGCTGTTAATCTCATAAATGCTGTCGCCCATCGAAATCGCCTGGTTCGGGCATTCCGGTTCGCACATATCGCAATTGATGCATTTTTTGGTAATTAACAGCGCCATCAGGAGATTCTCAGAAACATCACAAACAGGGCGGGCATTATACGCTCATTCCTTACTCAGACCAGTTTTTTTACCAGCTCTTCACTATGGCGAATGCGCTCTGGCGCCCGCTCTAAATCCTGTTGCACCAGCGCCATAAACAGCAGGTCCGTCAGCATCATTTGCGCACTGGTTGACGAGATCGCCGCGCTGCGCGTGGCCTGCTCTTCGGCAATGGTATACAGACAGCGCGTGGCCCGCTGTTGCAGGGCATTCGGGGTGAACCCGGTGATGGCGAGGATTTTGCCGCCGACGCGCAGCACTTCGTCCGTTGCCATGTTAATCTCGCGGCGCTCACCGGAATAGGAGATGGCCAGCAGCAGATCTTCAGGATCCATCGCCTGCACGGTCGCCAGCAGGGCGTGCATATCCTGCTCGACAATCGCGTTAAAACCGATTTTGGTCAGCTTCCAGCCAAAATTACGCGCCACCAGGCCGGATGCGCCAATACCGGTTAAAATAATACGCCGCGCCGCTCGCAGCATCGCCACGCTTTCCAGTAACTTCTCTTCGGTATTCACGTCGAGGGTGGCATGCATGGCCGCAACGTTCTCTTTAATCAGCTTTTCCCCGACCACACGCATTGGATCATCCCCGCGGATCTGGTTATGCACCGGCATAGATTGCGGATTGGGATTACTCACCAGCGCTTCGCTAATTGCCAGCTTAAGGGCAGGGAAGCCTTTAAAACCGATCTTCTGGGCAAATTTCACAACGCTTGACTGACTTACCCCGGCTTCGCTTGCCAGCTGTTGCGAGCTGAGATGACGGGCGCGGTCAGGCTGAGAAAGCAGAAAGTCCGCCAGTTTTTTGTCGCTTTGAGCAAAGCCGGCGTAGCGCTGGCGAATGCGAATTAAACAGTTCATAAGTACTCCCGGCGGAAATGTGATTGTCTACGCAAATACGAATTTTGCTCGCCTGAATGAATTTTATATTCCATTATAGTGTGATTATTATGAATTAAAAATTCTTGAGGTACAAAAAATGAATCTTGGCTCACTTGTTTCTGAAACGCGTAACCCGCAAACCATGGATCTGGATGCGCTCTCTACTCTGGAGCTGGTTAACCGCTTTAATCAACAGGATACGCTGGTCGCGCAGGCAGTGAAAGAGACATTACCTGAGGTAGCGAAAGCGGTCGATGCGGCGGCGGAAGCCCTCAAAGCGGGTGGCCGCATTATCTATATGGGCGCCGGTACCAGCGGCCGTCTCGGCGTGCTGGACGCCTCCGAATGTCCGCCAACGTTTGGCGTGCCGCATGGGCTGGTGGTCGGGTTGATTGCGGGGGGGCCTGGTGCACTGCTGAAAGCCGTTGAAGGGGCGGAAGATAACAAACAGCTGGGTGAGGATGACCTGAAGGCACTTACTCTGACGGCGAAGGATCTGGTCGTCGGGCTGGCGGCATCCGGGCGCACGCCGTACGTCATTGGCGGTCTGGAATACGCCAACCAGACCGGCTGCACGACGGTCGCCATCTCCTGTAACCCCGGCTCTCCAATCGCTCAGGTGGCCGCCATCGCCATCTCCCCGGTTGTCGGGCCAGAAGCGCTCACCGGCTCCACGCGCCTGAAATCCGGTACCGCGCAAAAGCTGGTGCTCAATATGATCTCCACCGGTGCGATGGTGAAGTTCGGCAAGGTGTATCAGAACCTGATGGTGGATATGCAGGCCACTAACGTCAAGCTGGTGGACAGAGCCTGCCGTATGGTGATGGAGGCGACAGGCGCAAGCCGTGAAGAGGCAGAAGCGGTCCTCCAACAGACCGATCACGATGTTAAACCCGCCATATTGATGATCTTAAGTGGGCTGGATGCGGCGGCCGCGCGAGCCAGACTCGATGCGCATAATGGCTTCTTACGGGCGGCATTAGAAAACTAACAGAGGCGTGTATGGACAAAACAGCAGCGCTCGCCAGCGATATCCTGCGAGGGATCGGCGGAGAAGAGAATATTCAGCGTCTGGAAAACTGCATGACGCGCGTGCGCGTCGAGGTGCATAACGACGACCAGCTGGATGTGCCGGGCCTGAAGAAGCTTTCCGGTGTCAGCGGTTACGTGAAGCAGGGGCAGCAACACCAGCTGATCGTCGGGCCGGGGAAAGCGGCGCAGGTGGTTGATGCCATGCGCGCGCTGATGGGCGGCGGCGCGAGTGTGACGCTCGACGATGCTGCGCGCACCAAAGCGCAGGCGAAGGCGAAATACAAAGCCCCCATGAGCGACGCGCTACGACAGCTGGCAAATGTCTTTATCCCGCTGATCCCGGCGTTTATTGCTTCCGGCTTGATCACCGGGATTATCAATATTCTCAAGCGTCCGGATATCGTCGGGGACTTTGCCACCCAGTATCCGAACCTGTTAGGTATTCTGGGGATCTTCGGCAGCGCGGTGTTTGCCATTATGAACATTCTGGTCGGGGTGAATACCGCCAAAGTGTTTGGCGGTTCGCTGGCGATGGGGGGCGTGATGGCGGGCATTCTCTCCAGCCCGCAGCTGGCGCAAATTACGCTGTTTGGCGAGGCGCTCCAGCCTGGTCGCGGCGGGGTGATTGCCGTGCTGCTGGTGGTCATCCTGATGTGCTGGATTGAGAAAAGACTTCGCGCGGTATTGCCCGGCTCGATTGAACTCATCCTCAACCCCCTGCTGACCACGTTAATTACCGGTAGTGTGGCGATTGTGGTTCTTCAGCCATTAGGGGGATGGATCTCTGATGCCATCGCTCATGGCGCGTCTCTGGCCATTGACCGCGGCGGTTTGTTAGTGGGGGCGGTGCTGTCAGGCACCTTCCTGCCGCTGGTGCTGACCGGTCTGCATCAGGGACTGGTGCCGATCCACGTCGAACTGGTGCAGGCGCACGGTTACAACGCGCTGCTGCCTATACTCTCAATGGCGGGGGTGGGGCAGGTCGGTGCGGCGATTGCCGTACTGCTGAAAACCCGCAACGCACGCCTGAAAAAAGTGATTAAAGGCGCGCTTCCGGTTGGATTGCTCGGCATTGGCGAACCGCTGATTTTTGGCGTCACGTTGCCGCTGGGTAAACCGTTCCTGGCTGCCTGTCTGGGCGGCGCGGTCGGCGGGGCGCTCATCAGCTACTGGAAAGTTGCTACCGTCATTACGTTTGGTCTCTCCGGTTTGCCGCTGGCGTTAACTATCGTGACCGGAAAAGTGATGCTCTATCTGTTAGGCTATTCTGTAGCGGTGATCGCCGGGTTCCTGTTTACCTGGCTGTTAGGATTCAACGACCCAGAGGAGTAAGGTTTGGCAAATCACGAGCGTCGCGTTGTCTTTTTCGATCTGGATGGAACGCTGCATCAGCAGGATATGTTTGGTACGTTTATGCGCTACCTGCTGCGGCGCCAGCCTCTGAATGCGCTGCTCGTCTTACCGCTGTTACCGGCGATCGGCATCGCGCTGCTGGTGAAAGGCCGGGCGGCGCGCTGGCCGATGAGCCTTCTGCTCTGGGGATGTACGTTTGGCCACAGCGAAGCGCGGCTCAAACAGCTAGAAAAGGAGTTTGCGCACTGGTTTCGCGGTCATGTCGCCGCGTTCCCGGTTGTACAGGCGCGCCTCACCAGTTACCTCGACGCCAACGATGCCGACATCTGGTTGATCACGGGCTCCCCGCAGACGCTGGTTGAACAGGTTTATTTTGATACGCCCTGGCTGCCGCGTGTGAATCTTATCGCCACACAAATTGCCCGTGGTTACGGCGGCTGGGTACTGAGTATGCGCTGCCTGGGGCATGAAAAAGTGGTGCAGCTGGAGAAACGCATCGGCACGCCGCTGCGTCTCTACAGCGGCTACAGCGACAGCAAACAGGACAACCCGCTGCTCTATTTTTGCCAGCATCGCTGGCGCGTCACGCCCGCAGGCGAACTTCAGCAACTCGAATAGTCTTATCTATAGCGGGTGTGTATAATGCCGCCCGCTTTTAGACTGGAGTATCAACCGTTGTGCAACCCTGAACGCGATCATGAATACTGGATGCGCCATGCGCTTACGCTTGCCCAGCGCGCCTGGGACGAGGGAGAAGTGCCCGTGGGTGCCGTGCTTGTCCACAATAACCAGGTGATAGGGGAAGGGTGGAACCGCCCGATTGGCCGTCACGATCCGACTGCGCACGCTGAAATCATGGCCCTTCGTCAGGGCGGAATGGTGCTGCAAAACTATCGCCTGCTCGATACTACGCTGTATGTGACGCTTGAGCCGTGCGTGATGTGTTCTGGGGCGATGGTGCACAGCCGGATTGGTACGCTGGTCTTTGGTGCGCGGGATGAAAAAACCGGTGCGGCCGGTTCTCTGCTGGACGTGCTGGGTCATCCAGGGATGAATCACCAGGTGAAAACTATCGGTGGGGTACTTGCACCAGCGTGTTCGGCGCTATTAAGCGATTTCTTTCGAATGCGCCGTCAGCAGAAAAAGCAACAAAAGGCAGAATTGAAGTTGTCGGACGATTAAGCTCGTCCGGCGCCACAACCGGATAACTCTCAGCCAGCTGTCTTGCCTCTGTCGCCTCTTTTTCTTTCTCGAGCAGATAGCCGACCAGGCTAATCTGATACTTACGGATATTTTCCACGTAGGCGTAGGCTTCATGTCCGCGCGCGTAGCCGTAAGTCAGCTTGTTATACCACGGCTTCTGGCTTAGCAGCGGCAGACGTTGCTTTACGTCTGACCAGCTGTCCGGGTTACCTTTCGTTTTCGCGGTCAGCGCCCGCGCGTCAAGCATATGCGCGTAGCCCATATTGTAGGCTGCCAGCGCAAACCAAATCCGTTCCTCTTCCGGCACCGTTTCCGGCACTTTGGCCATCATATCCTGCAGATAGCGAGCCCCGCCGCTGATGCTCTGTTCCGCATCGGTACGGTCATTCACGCCCAGGCTCAGCGCGGTATTTTTGGTTAACATCATTAAGCCACGCACGCCGGTCGGTGAGGTGGCCTGGGTGTCCCAGTGGGACTCCTGATACGAAATAGCCGCCAGCAGTTTCCAGTCAATCTCCTGGGCGTATTTTTCGAATAATGGCTGCAGGTCTGGCAGGACGCTATCTACCGCGCGCAGGAAGCTGCGGGTGTCAACATAGTCAAAGTCATCACCGTGGCCGAGATATTTTTCCTCCAGGCGCGCCAGCGTGCCGTCTTCATTGATGGTGTTATAGAAATCGAGCATGGCCGCAGAAAGAGTCTGATCGTCATCGAGCTGGCTAAACCAGGTCACCGGCTGCTCGTCGGTAACGTCGAGCGCTACGGCAATTTCAGGATGCACGCGCTGGAACAGACTGATCGCAACCGAATCGGCAATGGTGTAGGGCAGTTTCTGATCTTTTACCTGCTCCAGCAGCTCCGTTGTGCCCAGTTTCGGATCAACCTTCCAGCTCAGGTCGGGGTATTTCTTCTCTTTCAGCTCACGCAGATCCTCGATCACCACATGGCCGGGCGCAATGGTCAGCTGTTGATCGTTAATGGAGGCCAGCGTGCGTGGCCGCAGACTCCCGACGCGATAGACCAGCTGTTGCGAAACGGAGTAATAGGTCGGGCCCGGTTGATAGTTTTTGCTACGCTCACTGTTATAGACCAGACCGGCTGCCAGTATGTCGGCATCGTTGTTATCAAGGTCGTCGAACAGCTGGTTGATATTCTGGCGAACGGTAATTTTAAGCTTCACGCCAAGATAATCGGCGAACTGCTGCGCCAGTTCATAATCAAGGCCAATAATTTTGCCGTTAATGTCGCTGTAAATCAGCGGAGAGTTGAGCGTACTGACGCGCAGCTCCCCCCGCTCCTGAATGGCGGCGATACGGTTTTCGGCTTTACCGAACCAGGGGATGGAAGGCCAAAGGGCCACTGCCAGCAGCAACGTAACAATGCCGATGAGCAGATAATTAATCTTTAATTTTTTCAATTAGTTAATTCTCTGCGACGCCGGTTGCCTCAGTATGCTGTAGCCATGTTTGATAATCAGGTTTGCCATTGAATGAGCGGCATTTTGCGTAAACTTGCGCCACTTGGCAACCAATTAGAGAGACAGGTCACATCTATTGCTAAATGTCTCCGCCAATTTTATTTCCACGCAAACGGTTTCGTCGGCGCTCAGGATTCTCTATAATGACGCCCGTTTTCCCCCCTTGCGCACACTGAAAGCGCCCCGGCGCTTCGAAGACGAGAGACTTATGATGGAAATTCTGCGTGGTTCGCCTGCACTGTCTGCCTTCCGTATTAACAAACTGCTGGCACGTTTTCAGGCGGCCGACCTTCCGGTAAGCAATATTTACGCTGAGTATGTCCATTTTGCTGACCTGAATGCCCCCCTGAATGCAGAGGAGCGCGTACAGCTGGAACGCCTGCTCAAGTATGGCCCAAATCTGAGTAGCCATACGCCAACCGGCAAACTGATCCTTGCGACGCCGCGTCCGGGCACCATCTCCCCCTGGTCTTCTAAAGCCACCGACATTGCCCACAACTGCGGCCTGAGCCAGATTAACCGTCTGGAGCGCGGCGTGGCCTACTACGTTGACGCCTCGACCCTGAGCGACGCGCAGTGGCAGGCGGTTGCCGCCGAGCTGCATGACCGCATGATGGAAAGCGTGTTTGCTTCTCTTGATGACGCACAGAAGCTCTTCTCCCACCATCAGCCTGCGCCGGTACAAAGCGTAGACCTGCTGGGGCAGGGCCGTCAGGCGCTGATTGACGCTAACCTGCGTCTCGGCCTGGCGCTGGCAGAAGACGAAATCGACTACCTGCAGGATGCGTTTGTTAAGCTGAACCGCAACCCGAACGACATCGAGCTCTACATGTTCGCGCAGGCCAACTCCGAGCACTGCCGCCATAAAATTTTCAACGCCGACTGGATTATTGACGGCGAACAGCAGCCTAAATCGCTGTTCAAAATGATCAAAAACACCATGGAGCAAACCCCCGACCACGTGCTGTCTGCCTATAAAGACAATGCCGCGGTGATGGAAGGCTCCGAGGTTGGGCGCTATTTTGCCGACCACGCTACCGGTCGTTACGACTTCCATCAGGAGCCTGCGCATATCCTGATGAAAGTGGAAACCCACAACCACCCGACGGCAATTTCCCCGTGGCCGGGTGCGGCCACCGGTTCAGGCGGTGAAATCCGTGATGAAGGTGCAACGGGACGTGGTGCGAAACCAAAAGCGGGTCTGGTTGGTTTCTCCGTCTCCAACCTGCGCATCCCTGGCTTTGAGCAGCCATGGGAAGAGGATTTCGGCAAGCCAGAGCGCATTGTGACCGCGCTGGATATCATGACCGACGGTCCACTGGGCGGCGCGGCATTCAACAACGAATTTGGCCGTCCGGCACTGAACGGCTACTTCCGTACCTATGAAGAGAAAGTGGACAGTCACAACGGCGAAGAGCTGCGTGGCTATCACAAACCGATCATGCTGGCGGGTGGGATCGGCAATATCCGTGCCGATCACGTCCAGAAAGGCGAGATCGTGGTTGGCGCGAAGCTGATCGTGCTGGGCGGCCCGGCGATGAACATCGGCCTGGGCGGCGGCGCGGCATCCTCCATGACCTCCGGTCAGTCAGATGCGGATCTCGACTTTGCTTCCGTTCAGCGCGACAACCCCGAAATGGAGCGTCGCTGCCAGGAAGTCATCGACCGCTGCTGGCAGCTGGGCGACGCGAACCCGATTCTCTTTATCCATGACGTGGGCGCGGGCGGTCTGTCTAACGCCATGCCGGAGCTGGTGAGCGATGGCGGTCGCGGTGGCCGCTTCAACCTGCGCGATATCCTGAGCGATGAGCCAGGCATGAGCCCGCTGGAAATCTGGTGTAACGAATCCCAGGAACGTTATGTTCTGGCGGTTGCAGCGGATCAACTGCCGCTGTTTGACGAGCTGTGCCGCCGCGAGCGCGCGCCGTATGCCGTCATCGGCGAAGCGACCGAAGAGAAGCACCTGACCCTGAGCGACACCCATTTCGACAACCAGCCGATCGATCTACCGCTGGACGTTCTGCTCGGTAAAACGCCGAAGATGACCCGCGACGTGCAAACGCGTAAAGCAGCGGGCAAAGCGCTGGATCGCCAGGGCATCACCGTTGCAGAAGCGGTCCACCGCGTGCTGCACCTGCCGGCGGTGGCAGAGAAAACCTTCCTGGTCACCATTGGCGACCGTACCGTAACCGGTATGGTCTCGCGCGATCAGATGGTCGGCCCGTGGCAGATCCCGGTCGCGAACTGTGCCGTAACCACCGCGAGTCTCGACAGCTACTACGGTGAAGCGATGGCCCTGGGCGAACGCACGCCTGTGGCGCTGCTGGACTTCGCCGCGTCCGCCCGCCTGGCTGTGGGTGAAGCGCTGACCAACATTGCCGCGACGCAGATTGGCGATATCAAACGTATCAAGCTCTCCGCTAACTGGATGGCCGCTGCCGGTCACCCTGGCGAGGATGCGGGCCTGTATGAAGCCGTGAAAGCGGTGGGCGAAGAGCTGTGTCCTGCGCTTGGGCTGACCATTCCGGTGGGCAAAGACTCCATGTCGATGAAAACCCGCTGGCAGGAAGGCAACGAGCAGCGCGAGATCACTTCTCCGCTGTCGCTGATCATCTCCGCCTTTGCGCGCGTTGAAGACGTACGTCACACCGTGACGCCGCAGCTTGCGACCGAAGACAACGCCCTGTTGCTGATTGACCTGGGTAAAGGTCACAACGCGCTGGGTGCCACGGCGCTGGCGCAGGTTTATCGTCAGCTGGGTGATACACCGGCCGATGTGCGTGACGTGGCCCAGTTAAAAGGCTTCTACGATGCAATTCAGGCGCTGGTGGCGCAGCGTAAGCTGCTGGCCTACCACGACCGCTCCGACGGCGGCCTGCTGGTCACGCTGGCAGAGATGGCCTTCACCGGCCACTGTGGTGTGGAGGCGAATATTGCCTCTCTGGGTGAAGACCGCCTGGCAGCGCTGTTCAATGAAGAGCTGGGCGCGGTGATTCAGGTGCGTGCGGCAGACCGCGATGCGGTTGAAGCCATTCTTGCGCAGCACGGTCTGGCAGACTGCGTACATTATCTGGGTAAAGCCGTACAGGGCGACCGCTTTGTCATTGAAGCTGACGGTCATGCCGTCTTCAGCGAAAGCCGCACCACGCTGCGTATGTGGTGGGCGGAAACGACCTGGCAGATGCAGCGCCTGCGTGATAACCCGGAATGTGCCGATCAGGAGCATAACGCGAAGGCTAACGACAGCGATCCAGGCCTGAACGTGAAGCTCTCCTTCGACATCAACGAAGACATCGCCGCGCCGTACATTGCGACGGGTGCACGTCCGAAGGTGGCCGTGCTGCGCGAGCAGGGCGTTAACTCCCACGTTGAAATGGCGGCTGCCTTCCACCGTGCGGGCTTTGACGCCATCGACGTTCACATGAGCGATCTGCTGGCCGGGCGTACCGGTCTGGAAGATTTCCAGGCGCTGGTGGCCTGCGGTGGTTTCTCTTACGGTGACGTACTGGGCGCCGGTGAAGGCTGGGCGAAGTCCATTCTGTTTAACAGCCGCGTGCGCGACGAGTTCGAAACCTTCTTCCACCGTCCGCAAACGCTGGCGCTGGGCGTGTGTAACGGTTGTCAGATGATGTCCAACCTGCGCGAGCTTATTCCGGGCAGCGAAGCCTGGCCGCGCTTTGTGCGTAACCAGTCTGACCGCTTTGAAGCGCGCTTCAGCCTGGTGGAAGTGACACAAAGCCCATCTCTGCTGCTGCAGGGCATGGTCGGATCACAGATGCCAATCGCCGTGTCCCACGGTGAAGGTCAGGTAGAAGTGCGTGATGCAGCACATCTGGCTCAGCTTGAAAGCAAAGGTCTGGTGGCGCTGCGCTTTGTCGATAACTTCGGCAAGGTCACCGAAACCTATCCGGCTAACCCGAACGGCTCGGTCAACGGTATTACGGCAGTCACCAGCGAAAGTGGTCGTGCAACCATTATGATGCCGCACCCGGAGCGCGTGTTCCGTACCGTGAGCAACTCCTGGCACCCGGAAAACTGGGGCGAGGACAGCCCGTGGATGCGTATCTTCCGCAATGCGCGTAAACAGTTGGGTTAAGATGTAAAGTAGGTACCTTCCAGGCCCGGTAAGCGTAGCGCACCGGGCTTTTTTATGCGTGTCGCAAAATTGCGACAAAGACGGTTTGCGACTGTCTCCAAAAGGAGACATTTAACTCATTGATTTATATATGGCAGAACAGGTTCCTGTTAAGGTGTTGCTTAATAGCGACACTTAGCCTGGAAATCATTCAAACGATAATGAACAGGTGAAGCTGGTAAAATGTTTATATATCAATGTGTTAATGTTTTGTTTTGCATTCTGGCACGGGTGTTGCATAATATTAACCAGTGGCTCATTCACCTTCTTATGTCAGCCCCTTCGGGACGTGCTACATAAACTTCGAATGACGCACAAAAAGGTGCCTGCCGTCCAACTACTGATCATAGCGATGCTTTATCAGGCCAGGGCGAAACGTCGAGTTAGGCACCGCCTTATTCCATAACAAAGCCGGGTTTTTACCCGGCTTTGTTGTATCTGAAGGGCAGACTCAGTTACGCTCTGCGTAAACCCCCATGAAGAGAGTAATGCGTTGAAACGCTGGCCCGTTTTTCCCCGCTCCCTGCGACAGCTCGTGATGATGGCCTTCCTGCTAATCCTGCTGCCATTGCTGATCCTCGCCTGGCAGGCGTGGCAAAGCCTTAACGCGCTGAGCGCTCAGGCCGCACTGACTAACCGCACCACGCTTATCGACGCCAGACGCAGTGAAGCGATGACCAACGCCGCGCTGGAGATGGAGCGTAGCTATCGCCAGTACTGCGTGCTTGACGATCGGACGCTGGAAAAGGTTTACCAGAGTCAACGCAAGCGCTACAGCGAGATGCTGGACGCGCATGCGGGCGTGTTGCCCGACGACAAGCTGTATCAGGCATTGCGTCAGGATCTGAACGATCTTGCGCAGCTGCAATGCCACAATAGCGGGCCGGATGCCGCCGCCGCCGCGCGTCTTGAAGCGTTTGCTGCCGCCAACACCGAGATGGTGCAGTCAACCCGCACGGTCATTTTCTCTCGCGGTCAGCAGCTGCAGCAGGAGATAGCCGAACGCGGGCAGTTCTTCGGCTGGCAGGCACTGGTGCTTTTCCTGGTGAGTCTCGGGCTGGTTCTGCTCTTTACCCGTATGATCATCGGCCCGGTGAAGGGCATTCAGCGTATGATCAACCGTCTTGGAGAGGGGAAATCGCTCGGGGATTCGGTTTCCTTTAAAGGCCCGCGCGAGCTGCGCTCCGTTGGTCAGCGTATTATCTGGTTGTCTGAGCGTCTGGCGTGGCTGGAATCCCAGCGTCATCAGTTCCTGCGCCATATTTCCCATGAATTGAAAACGCCGCTCGCCAGCATGCGTGAAGGAACGGAGCTGCTGGCAGACGAGGTGGCAGGGCCGCTAACGCCAGAACAGAAAGAAATTGTTGAGATTCTGGATGCCAGCAGCCGCAACCTGCAAAAGCTGATTGAACAGCTGCTGGATTACAACCGCAAGCTGGCTGACGGGGCGGTCGTTCTTGAAGAGGTCGAGATTGCGCCGCTGGTGGATATGGTGATCTCCGCCCATAGCTTGCCAGCAAGAGCTAAAATGATGCATACCGGGGTGGAGTTGAGTGCGCCTGCCTGTCTCGCTGAACCGATGCTTTTAATGAGCGTTCTGGATAATCTTTACTCCAATGCGGTGCACTATGGTACTGAATCCGGTAACATTTATATCCGAAGTTATACGATGGGTTCCCGGGTGTTTATTGACGTCGCTAACACCGGCACCCCGATCCCTGATGACGAAAAAACCATGATCTTCGAACCCTTTTTCCAGGGGAGTCATCAGCGGAAGGGTGCGGTAAAAGGAAGTGGTCTGGGCTTAAGCATCGCCCGGGACTGCATACGACGCATGCAGGGTGAGCTAAACATTGCCACGGACGAACGTGCGGATGTTTGCTTCCGTATTGAACTGCCCCTGAGCCGGAAAAACCAATAAAATGAATCTAAGTCTGGTGAGTATGTCACACGTCTTTTTCCGCGCCGTACGCGCGGTGTTTTCCAGCAACACATTTCGCCTGGGTTTACCTTGTTTATTTCTGGCAGGGTGCGTTTCCCATGCGCCACAAAGTGCGATAAGCGGTAAACAAGAAGATAAATGGCCGGATAACCAGCTGGCGGATTTCCTCTCTACCCGCTGTGACGACATCTGGAATTTGTCAGGGCATGATGTCGAAAATAATCCGCTGTTCTGGCTGCGCGGAATAGATTGTGCCCAGCGTCTTGCGCCGGTGGACGCCCGTTCGAAAGCGGCGATGCTGGATGACGACACCTGGCAGGACGCTTTCAAGCGTGGAATTCTACTGGCCGATGCGAAAATCACCCCCGTCGAACGTCGGGCTAATGTGACCCGGCTGGATACCTTTACGATCGCGCTCCCGGTACAGGTACGACCGGTATACCAGCTCTGGCGGGATGGTCAGACACTACAGCTTCAGCTGTCTGAAGAGCGCTCTCGCTACAGCAAGCTCCAGCAGTCCACCGACAGCGAACTTGATACGCTGCGTCAACAGCAACAGCATTTACGCACTCAGCTGGATACCACGACGCGCAAGCTGGAAAACCTGACCGATATCGAAAGACAGCTCTCGTCGCGCAAATATCAGCCTGGTAGCGCATCCGCAGCACCGGAGAGCGACACGCAGAAACAAGAGGATGTGAAGCATGACGAGCCGTAAACCTGCCCATCTCTTACTGGTGGATGACGATCCCGGGCTGTTAAAGCTGCTGGGGATGCGTCTGGTGAGTGAAGGCTACAGCGTAGTGACTGCGGAAAGCGGACAGGAAGGGCTGAAAGTCCTTAGCCGCGAGAAAATTGATCTGGTCATCAGCGATCTGCGGATGGACGAAATGGACGGCCTGCAGCTGTTCGCGGAGATCCAGAAGCAGCAGCCGGGCATGCCGGTGATTATCCTGACGGCACACGGGTCAATTCCGGATGCCGTCGCCGCAACCCAGCAGGGCGTATTCAGCTTCCTCACCAAGCCGGTAGATAAAGACGCACTCTACAAAGCCATCGACAGCGCGCTGGAGCACGCGGCACCCTCTGGCGACGACGCATGGCGTGAATCCATTGTGACCCGCAGCCCGATCATGTTACGTCTGCTTGAGCAGGCGCGGATGGTCGCCCAGTCCGACGTCAGCGTGCTGATTAACGGCCAGAGCGGAACCGGGAAAGAGATCCTGGCGCAGGCGATCCACAACGCCAGCCCGCGCAGCAAAAATGCCTTTATTGCCATTAACTGCGGCGCGCTTCCGGAACAATTGCTTGAGTCCGAACTGTTTGGTCATGCCCGTGGCGCCTTCACCGGCGCGGTAAGCAGCCGGGAAGGGCTGTTCCAGGCCGCGGAAGGCGGCACGCTGTTCCTCGACGAGATTGGTGACATGCCTGCGCCGCTACAGGTCAAACTGCTGCGCGTGCTTCAGGAACGTAAAGTGCGCCCGCTGGGCAGCAACCGCGATATTGATATTAACGTACGAATTATTTCCGCCACCCACCGCGACTTACCAAAAGTGATGGCGCGCAACGAGTTTCGTGAAGACCTCTACTACCGTCTGAACGTGGTGAATCTCAAAATCCCGGCACTGGCAGAGCGTGCTGAAGACATTCCGCTGCTGGCGAATCACCTGTTGCGCCAGGCGGCCGATCGCCATAAACCGTTTGTCCGCGCGTTTTCCACCGATGCGATGAAACGGCTGATGGCGGCCAGCTGGCCGGGTAACGTTCGCCAGCTGGTAAACGTGATTGAGCAGTGTGTGGCGTTGACGTCATCGCCCGTTATCAGCGATGCGCTGGTGGAGCAGGCGCTGGAAGGGGAAAACACGGCCTTGCCGACGTTCGCCGAAGCGCGTAACCAGTTCGAGCTGAACTATCTGCGCAAGCTGCTGCAGATCACCAAAGGCAACGTGACCCACGCAGCGCGAATGGCCGGACGCAACCGCACCGAGTTTTACAAGCTGCTCTCACGCCACGAGCTGGAAGCAAACGATTTTAAAGAGTAATGCCGTATGGTACTGTGAGCAATCGATTACGAGGCAGCTTACAGGCAAGCGTTTAAGGACCCACCATGAAAAAGATTGATGCGATTATTAAACCTTTCAAACTGGATGATGTGCGTGAAGCGCTGGCGGAAGTCGGCATCACCGGGATGACCGTGACGGAAGTGAAAGGTTTTGGTCGTCAGAAAGGCCACACCGAGCTTTATCGTGGCGCAGAGTACATGGTCGACTTTCTGCCGAAAGTGAAAATTGAAATCGTGGTCAGCGATGACATCGTCGATACCTGCGTGGATACCATCATCCGCACGGCGCAGACGGGCAAAATTGGCGACGGTAAAATCTTCGTCTTTGACGTGGCGCGCGTAATCCGTATCCGTACCGGCGAAGAAGACGACGCCGCGATTTAACGATGCCAACGGTTTTGAAGGCCGGGTAAGGCGTAGCCGCCACCCGGCGAAAAAAAAGCCCCTCGTTCGAGGGGCTTTTTGCATTACAGCACTTTATGCGGGCCGAAACATTCGTAATGAATGTTGTCTTTATTCACACCCAGCGCCACCAGCTGCTTCGCGGCATATTGCATAAACGCCACCGGTCCGCAGACGTAGAACTGCATATCCGGCGCGCTGAACGCCCCTTCATGCTGGCTTAAATTCATCAACCCTTCGCTGTCAAAACGTGCGGCTGCGCGGTCTGCTTCCGTTGGCAGGCGATACCAGGTATGCGCGGTGAAGCGGGGCAGCGTCGCGCCCAGCGTTTTCACTTCGTCCGCAAAGGCATGCACATCGCCGTTCTCTGCGGCATGGAACCAGTTGACCTGTGCGCTGTGGTTTGCTTTCGCCAGCGTATCCAGCATCGCCAGCATTGGCGTTTGGCCGACACCAGCCGAGATCAGCGTTACCGGGGTAGTAGCGTCTACCGCCATGAAGAAGTCACCCGCCGGTGCGGCCAGGTGAACGACGTCACCCACGCTGGCTTCGTTATGCAGCCAGCTGGAAACCTGGCCGCCGTCCTCGCGTTTCACCGCAATGCGATAGCCTTTGCCGCTGGGTTTGCGGGTCAGGGAATACTGGCGGATCTCCTGATGCGGAAAACCTTCAGGCTTCAGCCACACGCCCAGATATTGGCCTGGCTGATAATCCGCTACCGGCTGACCATCCACCGGTTCAAATTCAAAACTGGTGATCAATGCGCTGCGCGGTGTTTTCTCAACGATGCGGAAGGCGCGAGTGCCTTCCCAGCCGCCGTTCTTGCTGGCGTTTTCACTGTAGATCTGTGCTTCACGGTTGATGAAGACGTTTGCCAGCACGCCGTAGGCTTTACCCCAGGCGTCCAGTACCTCCTGGCCCGGGCTGAACATTTCGTCCAGCGTTGCCAGCAGGTGGCCGCCGACAATATTGTACTGCTCGGGTTTGATCTGGAAGCTGGTGTGCTTCTGCGCGATTTTTTCCACCGCAGGCAGTAATGCCGCCAGGTTTTCAATGTTGCTGGCGTAGGCCGCGATGGCGTTGAACAGGGCTTCACGCTGATCGCCATTACGCTGGTTACTCATGTTGAAAATCTCTTTCAACTCTGGGTTATGCGTGAACATGCGATCGTAAAAATGAGCGGTGAGTTTAGGACCGGTTTCCACCAGCAGGGGGATGGTGGCTTTAACGGTAGCGATGGTTTGAGCGTCGAGCATGAGCGCGTCCTTTTGATGTAACTTTAATGATGTATTTTAAATGCATCTTATAAAAAATACCCCTGCGTTGTAAATGGTTCTTTGCAAGATGAAAAATATGCATCACAAACCTGAAAAGAAATCCGTTGAAACAGGGGAGCGCTTTATTCCTCAAACCCTTGCGTGGCGTGAAGGAAAACGTTTGCGTAAAATCGTTTGTCAAGACCTGTTATCACAGAACTATTCAGTTATACTGTTGCCCGTCGTCCAACAGGACTGCCTTTTCAGGCCAAAATTTACTTGTTAGCTGAGTCAGGAGATGCGGATGTTAAAGCGTGAAATGAACATTGCCGATTATGATGCCGAACTGTGGCAGGCTATGGAGCAGGAAAAAGTACGTCAGGAAGAGCACATCGAACTGATCGCCTCCGAAAACTACACCAGCCCGCGCGTCATGCAGGCACAGGGTTCTCAGCTGACCAACAAATACGCTGAAGGTTATCCAGGCAAGCGCTACTACGGCGGTTGCGAGTACGTTGATATCGTTGAGCAGCTGGCAATCGACCGTGCGAAAGAACTCTTTGGCGCTGACTACGCGAACGTGCAGCCGCACTCCGGCTCTCAGGCTAACTTCGCCGTTTACACCGCGCTGCTGCAGCCGGGCGATACGGTGCTGGGTATGAACCTGGCGCAGGGCGGCCACCTGACTCACGGCTCCCCGGTGAACTTCTCCGGCAAACTGTACAACATCATCCCTTACGGTATCGATGAGTCCGGTAAAATTGACTACGAAGACATGGCGAAGCAGGCTAAAGAGCATAAACCGAAGATGATCATCGGTGGCTTCTCTGCTTACTCCGGTATCGTTGACTGGGCAAAAATGCGTGAAATCGCAGACAGCATCGGTGCTTACCTGTTCGTCGACATGGCGCACGTAGCGGGTCTGATTGCCGCCGGCGTTTACCCGAACCCGGTTCCGCACGCTCACGTTGTGACCACCACTACCCATAAAACCCTGGCGGGTCCACGCGGTGGCCTGATCCTGGCGAAAGGCGGTGACGAAGAGCTGTACAAAAAACTGAACTCTGCCGTGTTCCCAAGCGCGCAGGGCGGCCCGCTGATGCACGTTATCGCGGCAAAAGCGGTAGCGCTGAAAGAAGCGATGGAGCCAGAGTTCAAGGTTTATCAGCAGCAGGTTGCTAAGAACGCCAAAGCGATGGTGGAAGTGTTCCTGAACCGTGGCTACAAAGTGGTTTCTGGCGGTACTGAAAACCACCTGTTCCTGCTGGATCTGGTTGATAAGAACCTGACCGGTAAAGAAGCTGACGCTGCCCTGGGCCGCGCTAACATCACCGTGAACAAAAACAGCGTGCCAAACGATCCGAAGAGCCCGTTCGTGACGTCCGGTATCCGTATCGGTTCTCCGGCTGTGACGCGTCGCGGCTTTAAAGAAGCGGAAGTGAAAGAGCTGGCTGGCTGGATGTGTGACGTTCTGGACAACATCAATGACGAAGCGGTTATCGAGCGCGTCAAAGGTAAAGTTCTGGATATCTGCGCACGCTTCCCGGTATACGCATAATTCCTCTGCTCAGCAGAACGTTAAAAGGCCGCGCGTGCGGCCTTTTTTTATGGCTTAACGGCGGTCAAGGGATATTGCGCCTGGACCTACAATCGCCAGCAATATAAATGCGCCCGCAATACTGACATTCTTGTAGAAATTAATCATATTCGGTACGACCGCGTCACCGGTCATATTCCAGTAATGGTGACCAATCACCGCCGTGCCCAGCGTGTAGAACACAAACAGCACGGCAAGAGGGCGGGTGAAAAAGCCCAGTACGATCAGGATGGCGGCTGGCACTTCCATCACCACCGCAATAATGGCCGCCAGCATGGGCATCGGTGTCCCCAGCGAGGTCATATATTGTACGGTGCCGCTAAACCCCGTCAGTTTCGGATAACCAAAGATAATAAACAGGACGACAAGCGCGATACGGGCAATCAACAACAACAGATGGCGTGACTGACCAAAATCGAGATAACGTAGTGAGTTCATGGCAGAAAACCTCTGCAAGTGGAGTAATTTAAACGTAATACACATTTTCATTCCCTGCCATAAGCCTGACGACTGCACGATATGTTAATTTTTCGTTAATTTATAGCAGGCTATCTACTTGCTTAATTTTTCTATTCTCGCCAGACTATGGCCTCCATTTCGGGAGGGATTCATGGTCTTGCATTCCACGCGCTGGCTGGCGCTCAGCTATTTCACCTATTTCTTTAGCTACGGTATTTTTCTGCCATTCTGGAGCGTCTGGCTCAAGGGAATCGGCCTGACTCCAGAGACCATCGGCGTTCTGCTGGGGGCCGGACTGGTGGCGCGTTTTCTTGGCAGCCTGCTGATTGCCCCGCGCGTCAGCGATCCCTCTCTGCTGATCAAGGCTGTACGCATTCTCGCGCTGCTCACCCTGGTCTTTATCGCCTGCTTCTGGGTAAGCCATCAGTTTGCCTGGCTGATGGTGGTGATGGTCGGCTTTAACCTGTTCTTCTCTCCGCTGGTTCCTCTGACGGATGCGCTGGCGAACACCTGGCAAAAGCAGATCACCATGGACTATGGCCGCGTGCGCCTGTGGGGCTCTATTGCTTTTGTTATCGGTTCCGCGCTGGTGGGGAAACTGGTCAGCCTTTACGACTACCGTGCGATTCTGGCTCTGCTGAGCATCGGGATAGCGTCGATGCTGCTCGGAATGCTGTTACGTCCATCCGTGATGCCGCAGGGAGAAAGTCGCCATCAGGAGAGCGCGGGCTGGCCAGCCTGGCGGAGCCTGGTCGCACAGAGCTGGCGCTTTCTGGCGTGCGTCTGTCTGCTTCAGGGGGCGCATGCGGCGTACTATGGCTTCAGCGCTATCTACTGGCAGGGGGCGGGCTACTCTGCCTCTGCGGTTGGTTATCTCTGGTCGCTGGGCGTGGTAGCCGAAGTCATTATTTTCGCCCTGAGCAAAAAGCTGTTCCGCCGTTTTGGCGCGCGCGATCTGCTGTTGCTTTCGGCGATTTGCGGCGTGGCACGCTGGGGTATTATGGGCTGGACGACGGATCTGCCATGGCTGATCGTGGCGCAAATTCTGCACTGCGGCACCTTCACCGTATGTCACCTGGCGGCGATGCGCTATATCGCTGCGCGTGAGGGCGGGGATGTGATTCGTCTGCAGTCGGTCTATTCCGCGGTAGCAATGGGCGGCAGTATTGCGGTGATGACGGTCTTTGCCGGTTTCCTGTATCAACACCTCGGGCACGGCGTCTTCTGGGTAATGGCGCTGGTGGCGCTACCGGCGATGTTTGTTCGACCAAAAGTGGCCGCACGCGCGTAACTACGACTCCAGCATAGCGCGAATATGCTCTTGCTGCTGCGCATTCAGTGATTCAACCGCGTGGATCAACGGCGGCGAGAACAGCGGAAGGGCAACAGGATAGGGGGTGACCACCAGCGCGGCTTCGCGCGGCGCGCCCTCTTTCTGAAAAGCCTGCAACGTCAGATAGCGAATATTGAGCGGCAGCAGCGTCAACTCGCGCAGCTGCTGTTCAATCAGCTCCTCACAGGATTTATCTTCCCCGGTCAACAGCACCACCTGCTTTTCATGGAGATCGGACTCCTGCATCAGCCAGGCGCCGAAAATCACCGCGACCAGGCTCATCTCTTCATCGGAAAAACGCAGGCCAAACTCCGCTTCCAGCTCAAACAGCGCCTCTTTCGTGGTGCGTAACAGCCGGGGATAGAGACGATGGATCTCCTCTGGCAGGCTGTTGTCGATGCCAATTTCAAACAGGGAACGGTCCAGCGCCTGAGACAGATGGATATACAGCTGATCGGTCAGCCCTTGCTCGTCGCTGAAGTTCATCCCGGTCTGCGAGCGAAAACGGGCCACCATGCGCACGATGGCGCGACGCAAACGCTCATCCTGCTGGTGCTTATCGAGCACCGGATCGGGCGTGCGGAGCATCATAAACAGCAGCGCCAGAAACAACTGCTCATCCACATGCGCGCCCTGAGGAACGCGCCGCTTCCAGTGACGGACGATCTCCTGCGCCGTAAAATACTCTCCCCGCGACTGCGTCCAGCTGCGCTGGGCATGGGAAAATTGTGGCGTATTCCCCAGGTGGTGCTGGATAAGGCAGTATTGTAAGTAGAGCTGTAAGAACTGGATGTCGCGACACTCAAACTGCCGCTGCAGCTTGCGCGAGCAGAAGTTGATTAACGCCCGCAGGTTAGCATCGTCGTAAAGTGGCCGCGCGATGCCGTGTTGTTTAAGCGCGGTTTTTAACGCTGGCGTAAACTGGTGCGAGACAAACTGCGGGCAAAGGCGGAGCGCCCTGCGCAGCCAGTGCAGCAGGCATAAACGCTGGTTCAGGGCAGTGCCTTCAATCCGGTAGCTGCCGTCGTGGTGCGTGACGATATCCAGCCGGTGATAGCGCTGGATTTCATCGCGCGTCTCGGCTATATCTTGCCGTGCCAGGACGTCGTCCACGCCGTTGGCTGCGATTATGCTCTGTGCGGTGACGGCAGCATCGGGCAGGTAAAGCATTAAAAGCACCTGGCAACGGCGCTGCGAACTGGAAAGCACAGATGGAATTTCAAGCGTCGTCATCATCTGTCGGGTATCCAGTGTGAATGTTTGATAAGAATAGCTAAAGGATGGGGGCTGAAAAGCGCACCGGCAGGCCTTTCACTCAGGATTGCTGGAGAACATCACAGAATTTTTGACGTGAGGAATTGATGCAGACAGTTAAACACAGTGCGATGGCGTTATTTTTGGCGGTTATCTCCTTCACCACCTGCGCACATCCTCACAGTTTTATCAGCCTGAAAACCGAACTGGTCACCGACGGCACGCAGTTAAGTGGCCTGAAGATGCGCTGGACGATGGATGAAATCACCTCGGCTGACCTGCTTTATGATGCGGGAAATGCGAAGCCCGGCGATGAAATCTGGAAAAAGCTGGCGGCGGAAGTGATGGCTAACGTGCTGGGTCAGCACTACTTCACCGAGTTCTGGCATAACGGCCAGAAGGTGAAGTTTCTTAACCGACCCACGGAGTATGGTATGTCACGCGACGGGCATCAGGCGGTGCTGACGTTCGTCCTTCCGCTGGCGCACCCGCAGCCGCTGGCAGGGCAAAAATATACTTTTTCCACTTTTGACCCCACCTACTACGTCGACATGCACTACGCCGACGAGAGCGATGTACAGCTTCCGGCCTCGTTGCAGAAAACCTGCAAAATGGCGGTTCACACCCCGACGCCCAGCGAAGAGACGCTGAACTTTGCCGTCTCTCTTGATAAAGAAGATGCGCCACCGGAGGACATGGAGTTGGGTAAACAGTTCGCGCAGGAGGTGACGTTACAATGTCAGTGATCGCTTCTCCGTCCCGCAAATCTCGCCGCTGGCTTCATCTTTGGCCGCTGGCGCTTTTTATACTGTTAGCTATTGGCGGTTCGCTCTGGCTGTGGCAGGCCTGGCCGCAGGTGATGATGAAAAGCATCATCTGGCAACGCGAGGTGAACCAGCAGATGAGTGGTTTACTGAAAGCGGTGGCGGAGAACCCAACGAAAGCGGGCGGTTCCCTGCTGGCGTTCAGCTTTATCTACGGGGTGCTGCATGCGCTGGGGCCTGGGCATGGCAAAATCGTTATCACCACCTGGCTTGCGACCCATCCGTCGAAGCTGAAATCGAGTATCGGGCTGACGCTGGCCTCCTCGCTGCTTCAGGGGGGCGTGGCGATTGGGCTGGTTGTCGTGGTGCTTTCACTTCTTCAGCTTCCAGCCCGGCAGCTGCACATGAGTAGCTTCTGGCTGGAAAAGGGGAGCTATGCGCTGGTGGGCGTGCTGGGGCTGATCCTCTGCTGGCGAGCGCTGAAAAAACTGCGCGCGCTGCTGCAAAAACCGCAATTCAGGACTTTTACGCCGCATCACGTTCACGATGAAAACTGTGGCTGCGGACATCAGCATCTGCCGACGCAGGAACAGCTACAGAACGGTGATGACTGGCGTGCGCGGCTGATGATTGTGCTCTCGATGGGGATGCGCCCGTGCTCGGGGGCAGTCATGGTGTTGTTGTTCAGCAAGGTGATTGGCGTGTTTGGCTGGGGAATGCTTTCTGCGCTGGCGATGGCGGCTGGAACGTCACTGACGATTTCTTCGTTGGCGTTGCTGGTGCACAGCTTCCGTCAGCTGGCGGTTAAACTCAGCGGCAATAAAACGCCGGTGCTGTGGCGACAGGTCGGATGGACAACGCTCGCGCTGGCGGGCGGGGTGATTCTGCTGGTGGCGGCGGTGACGATGTGGATGAGCGCGGTGCCGGTGGGAAGGGGATTGCGGCCTTTCTGACGTACCTGAGGGATTTTGTAGGCCCGGTAAGCGTAGCGCCACCGGGCATAATACGCTCGATTAACGCTTCAGCGCGTCGCTCAGTTCATCACGCATGTTTGCCAGCATGGCTTTAACGACACGTGGGTTACCTGCAACGATGTTGCCGGTAGACATATAGTTATGGCCGCCGGTGAAATCACACACGATGGCACCTGCTTCACGTGCGATCAGCTCGCCCGCGGCAAAATCCCATGGCTTCAGAGACAGCTCGAAGTATCCGTCAACGCGGCCGGTCGCCACGTAAGCCAGATCCAGCGCAGCAGAACCGGTGCGACGGAAGTCCGCGCATTCGGTGAACAGTTTGCCCAGGATATTCATGTAGGTGGTTGCGTGCTGTTTCGCCTTGAACGGGAAACCGGTCGCCAGGATGGTGCCGTCCAGATCGCGAGCGTTGCTGCAGCGCAGACGGTAGCCGTTCAGCTGTGCGCCCTGACCGCGGGTAGCGGTGAACAGTTCGTTACGCATTGGATCGTACACAACAGCGACTTCAGTACGGCCTTTGATGCGTACGGCGATAGACACAGAGAAGTGTGGCAGGCGTTTAACGAAGTTGGTGGTGCCATCCAGTGGATCGATAACCCATTGAACATCCTGATCGGTACCTTCATGTTCACCGCTTTCTTCGGTGATGATGGTGTGCTGCGGGTAAGATTTGCGGATCGTTTCGATAATAATCGCTTCTGCGGCTTTATCGACATTCGTCACGAAATCATTGCTGCCTTTCTGGCTGGTTTCTACGGAGTCTGGCGTTTCGTAGTGTTTGGCAATTACATTACCCGCCTTGCGCGCTGCGCGCACGGCGATGGTCAGCATCGGATGCATCGGTCTCTCTCACTGGATGTTAAAGAACAGGAAAATCGGCGCAGAGTATAGCAGCGGGATCGGATTATGTCTCTCGTTTATGATAATATGCCCGAATATTCTTCAGACGCTGAATTCAGACACTAAAATTATGCTGCAAAACATTCGAATCGTGCTGGTCGAAACATCGCACACCGGCAACATGGGCTCCGTTGCCCGCGCTATGAAAACCATGGGCTTAACGAACCTGTGGCTGGTTAACCCGCTGGTGAAGCCAGACTCGCAGGCCATCGCCCTGGCCGCCGGAGCCAGCGACGTGATTGGCAACGCGCAGATCGTCGATACCCTCGACGAAGCGCTGGCAGGTTGCAGCCTGGTGGTCGGCACCAGCGCTCGCTCCCGCACATTGCCGTGGCCGATGCTGGACCCGCGCGAATGCGGTCTGAAGAGTGTCTCTGAGGCAGAACAGGCGCCGGTTGCGCTGGTGTTTGGCCGTGAGCGCGTTGGCCTGACCAACGACGAACTGCAGAAATGCCACTACCATGTGGCGATTGCCGCTAACCCGGAATACAGCTCGCTGAACCTGGCGATGGCAGTGCAGGTGATCGCCTACGAAGTGCGTATGGCGTGGCTGGCGACGCAGGAGAAAGAGGTAGAGCCTAAAGAAGAGACGGCCTACCCGCTGGTGGATGACCTGGAGCGTTTCTATGGTCACCTGGAGCAGACGCTGCTTTCGACCGGCTTTATTCGTGAAGGCCATCCAGGCCAGGTGATGAACAAGCTGCGTCGTTTGTTCACCCGCGCGCGCCCGGAAAGCCAGGAGCTGAACATCCTGCGCGGCATTCTGGCGTCGATTGAGCAAAAGAATAAGGAGTAGTGTCGTCTGTTCGCCGGGTGGCGCTTCGCTTACCCGACCTACAAAACCCGTAGGCCCGTGCAAGCGCAGCGCCGCCGGGCAAAAGGATACGGCACAGAAGGTTAAATACCTGACTAAAACAGTCAAGTAAATAGTTGACCATTTTAGTCAGGAATGTCAGACTTGGCCCTGCTATGCAATACCCCCATTTTACAATAAAAAACCCCGGGCAGGGGCGAGTTTGAGGTTAAGTAAGACATGAGACTGACATCTAAAGGGCGTTATGCCGTGACCGCGATGCTGGACGTTGCGCTCAACTCCGAAGCGGGCCCGGTTCCGTTGGCTGATATTTCTGAACGACAAGGGATCTCCCTCTCCTATCTGGAACAGCTGTTCTCCAGACTGCGTAAAAATGGACTGGTTTCCAGCGTTCGTGGCCCGGGCGGCGGTTATCTGCTGGGTAAAGACGCGGGCAGTATTGCAGTGGGTGAAGTGATTAGCGCAGTTGACGAATCCGTCGACGCGACCCGTTGCCAGGGTAAAGGCGGCTGCCAGGGCGGCGATAAGTGCCTGACCCACGCGCTGTGGCGCGATCTGAGCGACCGTCTGACCGGCTTCCTGAACAACATCACCCTCGGTGAGCTGGTGAATAACCAGGAAGTTCTGGATGTATCAGGCCGTCAGCACAGCCATGATTCCCAACGCAGCACCCGCGCGCAGGACGCCATCGACGTCAAACTGCGCGCGTAATAAAACGATAAGTATTTCAGAATCAGGCCGGGGCATCGCGCCCCGCGTACTCGGTCGTACATCCAGCCGGTTGCCTGATTCCTTGCATTGAAGCGATGTACGGAGTTTATAGAGCAATGAAATTACCGATTTATCTCGATTACTCCGCAACCACGCCGGTGGACCCGCGTGTTGCCGAGAAAATGATGCAGTGTCTGACCCTGGACGGAAACTTTGGTAACCCAGCTTCCCGTTCACACCGTTTTGGCTGGCATGCTGAAGAGGCGGTTGATATCGCCCGTAATCAGATTGCTGACCTGGTGGGTGCCGACCCGCGTGAGATTGTTTTCACCTCCGGTGCGACCGAATCCGACAACCTGGCGATCAAAGGTGCAGCCAACTTTTATCAGAAAAAAGGCAAGCACATTATCACCAGCAAAACCGAACACAAAGCCGTGCTGGACACCTGCCGTCAGCTGGAGCGTGAAGGGTACGAAGTGACGTACCTGGCGCCGCAGAGCAACGGTATCATCGACCTGAAAGAGCTCGAAGCAGCGATGCGTGATGACACCATTCTGGTCTCCATCATGCACGTCAACAACGAAATCGGCGTCGTTCAGGACATCGCCACCATCGGCGAAATGTGCCGTGCGCGCGGTATTATCTACCACGTAGATGCGACCCAGAGCGTGGGTAAACTGCCTATCGACCTGAGCCAGCTGAAAGTGGACCTGATGTCCTTCTCCGGCCACAAAATCTATGGCCCGAAAGGGATCGGCGCGCTGTACGTTCGTCGTAAGCCACGTATCCGCATCGAAGCACAGATGCACGGCGGCGGTCACGAGCGCGGCATGCGTTCCGGTACGCTGCCTGTTCACCAGATCGTGGGCATGGGCGAAGCCTACCGCATTGCGAAAGAAGAGATGGAAACCGAGATGGCACGCCTGCGCACGCTGCGTAACCGTCTGTGGGACGGCGTGAAGGATATGGAAGAAGTGTATCTGAACGGCGATCTAGAGCAGGGCGCGCCAAACATCCTCAACGTCAGCTTCAACTATGTTGAAGGCGAGTCGCTGATCATGGCCCTCAAAGACCTGGCCGTTTCTTCCGGTTCTGCCTGTACGTCTGCAAGCCTGGAGCCATCCTACGTGCTGCGCGCGCTGGGTATGACTGACGAGCTGGCACACAGCTCTATCCGTTTCTCTTTAGGTCGTTTCACTACCGAAGAAGAGATTGACTACACCATCAAGCTGGTTCGTAACTCCATCGGCCGTCTGCGTGACCTTTCTCCACTGTGGGAAATGTTTAAGCAGGGCGTGGATCTGAACAGCATTGAATGGTCACATCACTAATCGGTACATAAGGAGAATTCAATCATGGCATACAGCGAAAAAGTCATCGATCATTACGAAAACCCGCGCAACGTTGGCTCTTTTGACAACAGCGACGAATCTGTTGGTAGCGGCATGGTCGGTGCACCGGCGTGTGGCGACGTGATGAAGTTGCAGATTAAAGTCAACAATGAAGGTATCATTGAAGACGCGCGCTTCAAGACCTACGGCTGCGGTTCTGCCATTGCGTCCAGCTCCCTGGTCACCGAATGGGTGAAGGGCAAGTCTCTGGACGAAGCACAGGCAATCAAGAACACGGATATTGCTGAAGAACTCGAACTGCCACCGGTGAAAATTCACTGTTCTATTCTGGCAGAAGACGCGATCAAAGCCGCCATTGCGGATTACAAAAGCAAACGTGAAGCAAAATAATTGAGGTTTGAGTATGTCGATTACCCTTAGCGACAGCGCTGCCGCGCGAGTAAGCTCTTTTCTGGCGAACCGTGGTAAAGGCTTTGGCCTGCGACTGGGCGTACGTACCTCCGGCTGTTCTGGTATGGCTTACGTACTGGAGTTTGTTGACGAGCCGGCGTCTGATGACACCGTGTTTGAAGACAAGGGCGTGAAGGTGGTGGTCGATGGCAAAAGCCTGCAATTCCTCAACGGCACTCAGCTGGACTTCGTCAAAGAAGGCCTGAACGAAGGGTTCAAATTCACGAACCCGAACGTCAAAGACGAGTGTGGTTGCGGCGAAAGCTTCCACGTTTAACCGCGCGTCATCCGAAACCCCACCGTGGCTTTGCTGCGCGTGGGGTTTGTTCTAACAGGCTACCCCTGAGATTGTTATGGATTACTTCACTCTCTTCGGACTACCCGCTCAATACCCGATCGATCTTCAGGCGCTGACGGTCCGTTTTCAGGATTTGCAGCGTCAGTACCATCCGGATAAATTCGCCAGCGGGACGCAGGCCGAGCAGTTGGCTGCAGTTTCGCACTCTGCCACCATTAATCAGGCCTGGCAGACGCTGCGTCATCCGCTGGCGCGTGCTGAATATCTGCTCTCGCTCCACGGTTTTGATCTGGCGAGCGAACAGCATACCGTTCGCGATACGGCGTTTCTGATGGAACAGCTGGAGCTGCGCGAAGAGCTGGATGAGATTGAACAGGCCAAAGACGAAGCGCGGCTGGAAAGCTTTATCACGCGCGTGAAGGGTATGTTTGATACCCGCCATCAGCAGATGGTGGAGCAACTGAACAACGAGACCTGGGACGTGGCGGCAGACACTGTGCGCAAACTCCGTTTTCTCGATAAACTGCGAAGCAGTGCTGAACAACTCGAAGAAAAGCTGCTCGATTTTTAATTTCGGAAGCAATTATGGCCTTATTACAAATTAGTGAGCCTGGCTTAAGTGCCGCACCGCACCAGCGTCGTCTGGCGGTGGGTATTGACCTGGGCACCACCAATTCTCTCGTGGCGACCGTGCGTAGCGGCCAGGCGGAAACGCTGGCTGACGAGCAGGGCCGCCATCTGCTGCCTTCCGTGGTCCACTACCAGCAGCAGGGTCACGCGGTAGGCTACGACGCGCGCGCCAACGCCGCGCGCGATCCGGCCAACACCATCAGCTCGGTTAAGCGCATGATGGGCCGTTCGCTGGCCGATATTCAGACCCGTTACCCGCATCTGCCGTATCAGCTTCAGGCCAGTGAAAACGGCCTGCCGATGATCGCGACCGAGGCTGGTCTGCTTAACCCGATCCGTGTTTCTTCGGACATCCTGAAGGCGCTGGCAGCGCGCGCTACGGCGACGCTCGGCGGCGATCTCGACGGCGTGGTGATTACCGTTCCGGCCTATTTTGACGATGCACAGCGTCAGGGCACCAAGGACGCCGCCCGTCTGGCGGGCCTGCACGTATTACGCCTGCTGAACGAACCGACGGCGGCGGCCATTGCCTACGGCCTCGACTCCGGTCAGGAAGGGGTGATTGCCGTTTACGACCTCGGCGGCGGTACCTTTGATATCTCCATCCTGCGCTTAAGCCGTGGCGTATTTGAAGTGCTGGCGACCGGCGGGGATTCCGCGCTGGGCGGCGATGACTTCGACCATCTGCTGGCGGATTACATTCGTGAGCAGGCGGGGATTGCCGATCGCAGCGATGCGCGCGTCCAGCGTGAACTGCTGGATGCCGCCATCGACGCCAAAATTGCCCTCAGCGATGCGCAGACGGTTACCGTGAACGTGGCGGGCTGGCAGGGTGAAATCTCCCGTGACCAGTTTAACGATCTGATCGCACCTTTGGTGAAACGCACGCTGCTGGCCTGCCGTCGCGCATTGAAAGATGCGGGCGTTGAGGCTGACGAGGTGCTGGAAGTGGTCATGGTCGGCGGTTCTACCCGTGTGCCGCTGGTGCGCGAACGTGTAGGTGAGTTCTTTGGCCGCACGCCGCTGACCGCCATCGATCCGGACAAAGTGGTTGCCGTGGGCGCGGCCATTCAGGCCGATATTCTGGTCGGCAACAAGCCGGACAGTGAAATACTGCTGCTGGACGTTATCCCGCTGTCCCTTGGTTTAGAAACCATGGGTGGTCTGGTGGAGAAAGTCATTCCGCGTAACACCACCATTCCGGTGGCGCGCGCGCAGGAGTTCACCACCTTTAAAGACGGCCAGACTGCGATGTCCATCCACGTCATGCAGGGCGAACGCGAACTGGTGCAGGACTGCCGCTCTCTGGCGCGCTTTGCGCTGCGCGGTATCCCGGCATTGCCAGCGGGCGGGGCGCATATTCGCGTTACCTTCCAGGTTGATGCGGACGGCCTGCTGAGCGTCACGGCGATGGAAAAATCCACCGGCGTGGAATCATCCATCCAGGTGAAGCCGTCCTACGGCCTGACCGATGGCGAGATCGCCTCCATGATTCAGGACTCAATGAGCTACGCCGAGCAGGATGTGAAGGCGCGTATGCTGGCGGAACAGAAAGTGGAAGCCGCACGCGTGCTGGAAAGCCTGACCGGGGCACTCAATGCCGATGCCGCGCTGTTAAGCGCCGCTGAGCGTCAGGTGATTGACGAGGCTGCCGCGCACTTAAGCGTCGTCGCCATGGGCAATGATGCTGACGCAATAGAAGAAGCCATTAAAAACGTTGATAAACAAACCCAGGACTTCGCCGCTCGCCGCATGGACAAATCCGTCCGCGTCGCGCTGAAAGGCCAGTCCGTGGACGAGGTTTAATATGCCAAAGATTGTTATTTTGCCTCATGCGGACCTTTGTCCGGATGGCGCTGTTCTGGAAGCGAAGACCGGCGAAACCATTCTCGATGTTGCCCTGCGCGCAGGTATCGAAGTGGAACACGCCTGTGAAAAATCCTGTGCCTGCACTACCTGTCACTGCATCGTGCGTGAAGGTTTTGACTCGCTCGCCGAAAGCACCGAAGACGAAGACGACATGCTGGATAAAGCATGGGGTCTGGAGCCAGACAGCCGCTTAAGCTGCCAGGCCGCGGTGACCGACGAAGATCTGGTCGTGGAATTCCCACGCTACACCATCAACCACGCACGCGAGCATTAATATGGGACTGAAGTGGACAGACAGCCGTGAGATCGGCGAAGCGCTCTACGACGCGAACCCGGATCTCGATCCGAAAACCGTACGATTCACCGACATGCACCAGTGGATCTGCGATTTAGACGATTTCGACGACGATCCAAACGCATCCAATGAAAAAATTCTGGAGGCGATTCTGTTAGTCTGGTTAGATGAAGCAGAGTAAATCACTTAACGGGCTGCCTTCAGGCGGCCCGTTTGCTAATAAGGATAAATAAAATGACCGAAGCGATGAAGATTACGCTCTCTACGCAGCCTGCCGACGCGCGCTGGGGCGAGAAAGCCAGCTACAGCATCAATAACGACGGTATTACCCTGCACCTGACGGGCAACGATGATTTGGGCCTGATCCAGCGCGCTGCGCGCAAAATCGACGGTCTGGGGATCAAACATGTCTCGCTGGAAGGCGAAGGCTGGGACACCGACCGCAGCTGGGCATTCTGGGCGGGGTACAAAGGTCCGAAAGGTACCCGCAAAATTGAGTGGGCAAACCTCGACGAAGCCGGTCAGAAAGAGCTGGAAAGCCGCCTGCAGATCATCGACTGGGTACGCGACACCATCAACGCCCCGGCGGAAGAGTTAGGTCCTGAGCAGCTGGCGCAGCGCGCCGTTGACCTGCTGTGCGGCGTGGCGGGCGACAAAATGTCCTACCGTATTACCAAAGGTGAAGACCTGCGCGAGCAGAACTATATGGGTATCCACACCGTAGGCCGTGGCTCTGAGCGACCTCCGGTCCTGCTGGCGCTGGATTACAACCCAACCGGCGATAAAGAAGCGCCTGTCTTTGCCTGCCTGGTCGGCAAAGGCATTACTTTTGACACCGGCGGCTACAGCCTGAAGCAGAGCGCGTTCATGGACTCCATGAAGTCCGACATGGGCGGCGCGGCAACCATCACTGGTGCGCTGGCGTTCGCGATTACCCGCGGCCTGAACAAGCGCGTGAAGCTTTACCTGTGCTGCGCCGACAACATGGTCAGCGGCAATGCCTTCAAGCTGGGTGACATCATTCGCTATCGCAACGGCAAAAATGTTGAAGTGATGAACACCGATGCCGAAGGCCGCCTGGTGCTGGCTGATGGCCTGATTGACGCCTCTGCGCAGAAACCTGAGCTGATTATCGACATGGCGACCCTGACCGGTGCGGCGAAAACCGCCCTGGGGAACGACTACCATGCGCTGTTCAGCTTCGATGACAAGCTGGCCGCACGCCTGCTGGCAAGCGCCGCGGCGGAAAACGAGCCATTCTGGCGTCTGCCGCTGGCCGAGTTCCACCGCAGCCAGCTGCCGTCCAACTTTGCCGAGCTGAATAACACCGCAAGCGCGGCGTATCCGGCTGGGGCAAGTACCGCAGCAGGCTTCCTGTCTCACTTCGTTGAGAACTATCACGAAGGCTGGCTGCACATCGACTGCTCCGCAACCTACCGTAAAGCAGCGGTAGAACAGTGGTCCGCGGGTGCGACCGGTCTGGGTGTGCGTACCGTGGCGAACCTGCTGACGGCTGAGTAACCTTTTTTGCCGGGTGGCGCTACGCTTACCCGGCCTACAAAACCCGTAGGCCCGTGCAAGCGTAGCGCCGCCGGGCAATTGTGAAGTAGCCAAACTATGTCCGAAACCAAAAACGAATTAGAAACTCTGCTGGAACAGGCGGCCACCGAGCCCGCTCACCGTCCGGCATTTTTCCGCACGTTGCTGGAATCTACCGTCTGGGTGCCAGGCACCGCGGCGGAAGGTGAGCAGGTTGTGGAAGACAGCGCGCTGGATCTGCTGCACTGGGAGAAAGACGACGGCTCTTCAGTGATCCCGTTCTTTACCTCACTGGAAGCGCTGCAGGAAGCCGTGGAAGATGAACAGGCATTCGTGGTGATGCCGGTGCGTACGCTGTTTGAAATGACGTTGGGCCAGACCCTGTTCCTCAACGCCAAACTGCCAACCGGGAAAGAGTTCACCCCGCGTGAAATCAGTCACCTGATGGGTGAAGAGGGCAATCCGCTCAGCACTCAGGAAGTGCTGGAAGGGGGGGAAACGCTGCTGCTCTCCGAAGTGGCCGAGCCGCCCGCGCAGATGATTGATTCCCTGACCACGCTCTTCAAAACGCTCAAGCCCGTCAGGCGCGCATTCCTCTGCTCCATTAAAGAGAATGCCGACGAGCAACCGGTGCTGCTGATCGGTATTGAAGCAGATGGCGATATCGACGACATCATTCAGGCGGCGGGAAGCGTGGCGACCGACACGCTGCCGGGCGATGAGCCGATTGATATCTGCCAGGTGACGAAAGGTGAGAAGGGCATCAGCCATTTTATTACCGAGCACATCACGCCGTTTTATGAGCGTCGCTGGGGCGGGTTCCTGCGCGATCTCAAAACCAACCGCATTATCTGATGACGCGGGGTGAACTTCACCCCGTTGCTTCCAGCAGCAGTAAATCCATCAGCAGCACCAGATTCGACTCAAATGACGTCACGCCTGCTGCTTCAGCAGCGAAATGTACCGCTTCGTCATAGAGGGCAAAGTGTACGTCCGCCATCCCCGCCAGCGTATTGGCCGAGGCGCGGGTAAACGCGACGACGGTCATCCCGACGTTTTTGGCAATTCGCGCTTTATCCAGCACCTGCTCCGTTTCGCCGCTGCGTGAAACGGCAATGAACACCTGATAGCGGGCGGCGTTGCTGAGAAAAATGTTCCGGCTGTCCCCCGGCCCGGAGATAAATGCCGTTTTGCCCAACACCTGCAATTTCTTGGTCAGGTACTCGGCAAACAGATAGGAAAACCCGGCACCGTAGAGAAAAAAGCTCTCTTTCTGGCGCAGCAGGTTGGCAAACTGCTGGCGTTTGTCCTGGGTGACCCACTGAAAAGTTTGCTGATAGTTGGCGATGAATTGATTAAAAAGGGCAGGCAGCTCAGGGAGCGATTGCCCCTGCACGGCGATATGCGGCGTGTCAGAAAGCAGCTGCTTGCAGTGCCAGATAAACTCGCTAAAACCGCTGAACCCCAGCTTCTGACACAGCCGCATAATGGTGGCGGTAGAAACAAATGTCGCCTGCGCCAGCTCGCGCACCGTGATATTGCCCACCAGCAGCGGATGCTCCGTGAGGTGGGCGAGGACACGATACTCCGCGCGGGTCAGTGACGCCCCGCGCGTTAACAGCGTGGCCAGGCGGTTATCCATTATTTTGCCGGTTCAACCGGCAGATCGTCTCGCGCACCCCATTCGCTCCAGGCGCCGTCGTAAAGAGTGACGTCGTTAACCCCGAGGGTGGCAAGTGCCAGAATCACCACGCAGGCCGTTACGCCGGAACCGCAGCTGGCAATGATCGGACGATGTAAATCCACACCCGCACGGTCAAAAATGGCGCGCAGTTCATCGGTGGTTTTCAGCTCCCCTTCAAAAACCAGATCGCCCCACGGCACGTTCAGCGCGCCCGGAATATGTCCACGCTTCAGACCCGGACGCGGTTCATCCGCTTCGGCATTAAAGCGAGGAGCAGGACGGGCATCGACAATTTGCGCCGTCTTCTCGTGGCTAACGACCAGTACGTCAGTCAAACGTTTGACGACGTGTGCGTCAAACGTGGCATCGAAATCGCCTTCCGGCAGCTTGACATCACCCTGCTGAAGCGGCAGGTCATCACGCTTCCAGCCCGCCAGACCGCCTGCCAGAATTGACACTTTCTCTACGCCAAACTGTTTTAACATCCACCACGCGCGCGGTGCGGAAAAGAGGTTGCCCTCATCGTAAACAACCAGATGCTTGTCGCGGCTCACGCCCAGCTCGCGCATCGCCACGGAAAAGGCTTCCGGGCGCGGCAGCATGTGCGGCAGGGGAGAGTTGTGATCGGAGAGGGCTTCAATATCAAAAAACACCGCATCAGGCAGATGGCCGGCACGGTATTCAGCGAGCATATCACGAAGATGTTCCTGCCCGGCTGGGGCCATCCGCGCGTCAATAATCTGGACTTCCGGGTCGTCGCCGTGCTCAATCAGCCAGTCGGCGGCGACAAAATATGAGGTGGACATGGGATGCCTCCATTCTTTTCCGTAAAAAAGGATTGTCGGTGTTTTTTATGACACCGACAAGCAAACCACGTTCAACTCGCGAGCAAGCCCCTATTTTTTCACCGTTTCGCCATTCTGCCAGGCCTTTTGCAGTGCGGGCCAGTAGTCGCGGTTGGCTTCGATCATCTCATCCAGAATAGCTTTCGCGTGCGCCATGGTCGGCACGGTGCGGTTCAGGGTGAAGGCCTGCAGGGCTTTCTCATAACTGCCTTCGATGGTCGCCTCCACCAGCAGCTGTTCGGATGCCAGCTGCTGTTGCAGCAGGGTCTGATGGAACAGCGGCACCCGACCGATGCGCACAGGCTCTGGTCCTTCGGAGGTGATATAGGCGGGCACTTCCACCATCGCATCGTATGGCAGGTTGGTAATCGCCCCGCGGTTTTCCACCATCACCAGATGGCGGCTGCGCAGGTTAAAGGCCAGCGAGCAGGCCACGTCGACGATAAACTCGCCGTGGACGCCCACGTGGAAGGCATCCGGCAGGATCCCGGTGCGCTTGTACTCTTGCGCAGCAGCAAAGAGTTTTTTCTCACGCCCGTCCATCACTTCGTTGGCGCGGGTATAGTCCGGGTTCTGATGCTCCACAATCTGGTTTGGCATCAGGTAATACTGCAGATACGGGTTCGGCAGGTACTCCGGGAAGTTATCCATGACGGGCTTGATGTTGCGCCAGGTCTTCACCCAGGAAGGATCAGAATGTTGCGGATCGGTTTTGGCGGCGTCTTCCGTCAACAGGCCAAACTTCGCGATATGTTTGCGCAGTTCGGGCAGCTTGTCTTCGCCGTCCACCAGCACGCGGGTAAACCAGCCGAAGTGGTTCAGGCCGAAATAGTCCACCTCCAGCTTGTGGCGATCCACGCCCAGAATGGCACCCATATTGCGCATTGCGGCGACGGGCATATCGCAGATGTTCAGCACCCGCGCGTTCGGGCGCAGGCGGCGCACGCCTTCCGCCACGATCGCTGCCGGGTTGGAGTAGTTCACGATCCAGGCTTTTTCATGCGCGTAGCGATCCACCCGATCGATAAGCTCGACCATCGGCAGGATCGTGCGCAGTCCGTACGCCAGCCCGCCGGGACCGCAAGTCTCCTGGCCGACCACGCCGTGCCGCAGTGGGATCTTCTCATCCTGCTCGCGCATTTTATACTGACCGACCCGCATCTGGGCGAAGACGAAATGTGCGCCGCTGAACGCCACTTCCGGGTCAGTGGTGACGGTGAATTTGATGCTTTCACTGTGGTCACGAATCACTTTCTCAACCACCGGCGCGATGGTGTTCTGACGCGCCTCGTCGATGTCATAGAGGCGGATTTCGGCCAGCGGGAAGTCATGCAGACGTACCATCAGGCTTTTCACAATACCCGGCGTGTAGGTGCTGCCGCCACCGGCAATCGACAGAATAAAGGGGGGTGTAAACATCTTTAGCTCCTTTCAGAGAAACGTCTCAACGGCTTCTCGCATTTTTTTGACATGCAGCCCGTAGACCACCTGAACGTTGTTACCTTGTTTGATGACCCCTTTCGCGCCGGTCGCTTTCAGGCGCGGCTCGTCGATGATGTCGACGTCCTTCACCGTGACGCGTAAGCGGGTATAGCAGTTATCCACAACCTCAATATTCTCCCTGCCGCCGAGCCCCACTACGATGGACTCACCCAGCCCGTCGTTATTGCCCCTCGCCTGGTACTCCTGCTTGCTGTAGAGACGTGTCTCCTGATCCTCATCCTCACGGCCTGGGGTCTTCATGTTGAAGCGCAGAATAAGGAAGCGGAACACCGTGAAGTAGAGGGAAAACATGATCAGCCCTACCAGGATGTACATTGGCCAGTTGGATTTCTCCGTGCCGAGCGGCAGGTTGTAGAGAATGAAATCAATAATCCCGTTGGCACCGATGGCGTGAACGCCAAATAGCGAGAACAGCATCATGCCGATGCCGGTCAGCACCGCGTGAACCACGAACAGCAGCGGTGCGACGAACAGGAAGGAGAACTCAATCGGCTCGGTGACGCCGACCAGCAGCGAGGTCAGCGCCGCCGGGATCAAAATGGCTTTCGCAACGGCTTTGCGTTCCGGTTTTGCGGTCATATACATCGCCAGCGCGGCGGCGGGCAGGCCGAACATTTTGCTGATGCCGCGCGCGTCCCACACCACGGTGCTGCTGAGCTGCTTCACCTCCGGGCAGGCCATTTCGGCGAAGTAGATATTGCGCGCGCCCTGATAGGTTGCGCCGCACACCTCCTGCGTCCCCCCGAGTTCGGTATAGAGGAACGGGGTATAAACCAGATGATGCAGGCCAGTCGGTACCAGAATGCGCTCAAGGAAACCGTAAATGGCTACGCCGAACGGGCCTGAGCCTTTAATGGCCAGCGCCAGCGCGCTAATCCCGTGCTGAGCGTACGGCCAGAGTTCGCTCATTACCACGCCGAGCAGCATGGAGACGGGCAGCATCACAATCGCGACAAAGCAGTGGCCGGAGTAAATCGCCATCGCACCGTTAAACTGTACGCCGGAATATTTGTTGTACAGGTAGCCGGAGAGCGCCCCGGTCAGGATCCCGGCGAAAACACCCATCTCCAGCACCTGAACGCCAAGCACCATGCTTTGACCCGCGGCTTTCATCTGCCCGGCAGGCGCCAGCTCACCCTGAAGCTGTAACGTTACGTTCATGGCGTTGATAAACACCACGAAGGTCACCAGACCAATCAGCGCCGCGTAGCCTTTATCGCGCGTTGCCAGCCCAATCGGGATCCCGACGGCAAACACCAGCGCCAGGTTGACCAGCACCGACACGGCGGATTTGGCAATCAGCTGGCCGATACTCTGAATGAGCGGATGGCCAAGAAACGGCAGGTACTCGGCCAGGTTGCCGTTACCCAATACGTTACCAAAGGCGATAAACAGACCGACGATCGGTAAGATAAGTACGGGGCCGTACAATGATTTTCCGAAATTTTGTAGGGCGTTCACGGCTCGTTTCATGGCTTTCTCTCTTATTGAACCGCGCACTCGGGGTGCGTCATGGTCATAAAACTAGCAGGCTCCTGATGCTTTTATCCATCTATCTTATTGTTTTAAAAACAAATGACGTGAAAGGTAACATGTGACGTTATGCTCTGTGATCGCGGTTCCACCTCCACGCCGCCGGACATGGCGATTCTGCGAGGCGCTTTCAAGATTCTAAAATTGGACTTTTTGTATAAACGAAACTTGCGGATAATACTTATCCGGACGACGACCAACAGGCCCCCTCAGGCCAGGGACAAAGGATGAAACCGTTTCGCTTAGCCGCGATCTCTCTCGCGCTGCTTACCACATTTACGCTTGTCGGCTGTGACAACAGCGACGATAAATCTCAGACTGCGGCTCCCGCAGCATCCACCACATCAACCCCGAAAGCGGCTGAAAAGCCTGATGCAGAAAAACTGGCAAAACTGGCGGCACAGAGCCAGGGCAAAGCATTAACCCTACTGGATGCCTCTGAAGTACAGCTGGACGGCGCCGCCACGCTGGTGTTGACCTTCTCTGTTCCGTTGAATCCCGACCAGGATTTCGCGAAAACAGTGCATGTCGTGGATAAGAAAAGTGGCAAGGTTGACGGGGCGTGGGAACTTGCGCCTAACCTGAAAGAGCTTCGCCTGCGTCATCTGGAGCCCAACCGTAATCTGGTTGTCACCGTCGAACGTGGTTTACAGGCGCTGAACAAAGCAACGTTCGACATTGATTATGAAAAAGCGATCACCACCCGGGATGTCGAACCGACGGTCGGTTTTGCCAGCCGCGGATCGCTGCTGCCGGGCAAAGTGGTGGAAGGGCTGCCGGTGATGGCGCTCAACGTCAACAATGTGGACGTCAATTTCTACCGCGTGAAGCCGGAATCGCTGGCTTCCTTTGTCAGTCAGTGGGAGTACCGTAACTCTCTGACCAACTGGGAATCCGATAACCTGCTGAAGATGGCGGAACTGGTTTATACCGGTCGCTTTGATCTCAATCCGGCGCGCAATACCCGTGAAAAACTGCTCCTGCCGCTCAAGGATATCAAGCCGCTCCAGCAGTCTGGCGTCTATATCGCGGTCATGAACCAGGCCGGACACTATAACTACAGCAATGCCGCAACCCTCTTTACCCTGAGCGATGTTGGGTTATCCGCTCACCGTTACCACAACCGCCTGGACATCTTTACCCAGAGTCTGGAAAACGGTGCGGCGCAGTCCGGTGTCACCGTCACGCTGCTGAATGACAAAGGGCAGACCCTTGCCGAGGCGAAAAGCGATGCGGACGGTCATGCAACGCTTGAAACTGACAAAGAGGCCGCGCTGATTCTGGCGAGCAAAGATGGCCAGACCACGCTGCTTGATCTCAAACTTCCGGCGCTCGATCTTGCTGAGTTTGATATCGCCGGTAATCCGGGCTACAGCAAGCAGTTCTTTATGTTTGGTCCGCGCGATCTCTATCGGCCAGGTGAAACCGTGATCCTCAACGGCTTACTGCGCGACAGCGACGGGAAGCCGCTCCCCGACCAGCCTGTGAAGCTTGACGTGTTGCGTCCGGATGGACAGGTGGCGCGCACGATGGTCGTTAAGCCAGAAAACGGGCTCTATCATTTTAACTATCCGCTGGATAGCGGTGCGCAGACCGGCATGTGGCATATCCGCGCGAACACAGGTGATAACCAGCAGCGTCTGTGGGATTTCCACGTGGAAGATTTCATGCCTGAGCGTATGGCGCTGAATCTGACGGGTCAAAAAGCACCGGTTTCCCCGCAGGATGACGTGGACTTTAACGTAGTGGGCTATTACCTGTACGGTGCGCCCGCTAATGGGAATTCACTGCAGGGCCAGCTTTTCCTCCGCCCACTGCGTGAGGCCGTGCCTGCACTGCCAGGCTTCCAGTTTGGGGACATCGCTGAGGAAAACCTGAGCCGCAGTCTGGATGAAGTGCAGCTTACGCTGGACGAACAGGGCCGCGGGCAGGTTACGACTGAAAGCCAGTGGAAAGAAGTGCATTCGCCGCTACAGCTGATCCTGCAGGCCAGCCTGCTGGAATCGGGCGGTCGCCCGGTGACGCGTCGCGCTGAGCAGGCCATCTGGCCGGCGGCTGAACTGCCGGGTATCCGTCCTCAGTTCGCCAGCAAGGCCGTATACGACTACCGCACGGATACCACCGTCAACCAACCCATTGTTGACGAAAACGGTAATGCAAGCTTTGACATCGTTTATGCCGATGCCAGCGGGGCGAAAAAAGCGGTATCCGGCTTACAGGTGCGCCTGATCCGCGAGCGCCGCGACTACTTCTGGAACTGGTCTGAGAGCGAAGGCTGGCAGTCTCAGTTCGATCAAAAAGATCTGGTTGAAGGTGAACTGGAGCTTAGCCTCAAGGCCGATGAGACCGGCAAGGTCACTTTCCCGGTGGAGTGGGGCTCATACCGTCTGGAGGTGAAAGCGCCTGATGAGATGGTCAGTAGCGTGCGCTTCTGGGCGGGATACAGCTGGCAGGATAACAGCGATGGCACGGGGGCAGCACGCCCTGACCGCGTGACGCTGAAGCTGGATAAACCCGCTTATCAGCCAGGCGATACCATCCAGCTGCATATCGCTGCACCCGCCGCAGGCAAGGGCTATGCCATGATCGAATCCAGCGAAGGGCCGCTGTGGTGGAAAGAGATCGACGTACCGGCAAACGGGCTCGATCTCTCGATTCCGGTCGATAAAGCCTGGAAACGTCACGATCTCTACCTCAGCACACTGGTGGTGCGCCCTGGGGATAAATCGAAATCCGCTACGCCGAAACGCGCGGTTGGTCTGCTGCATCTGCCGATGGGAGACGAAAATCGTCGCCTGAACATTGCGCTCGATAACCCGCAGAAAATGCGGCCAAATCAGACGCTCTCTGTGAAGGTGAAAGCCAGCGTGAAAGAGGGGGCGGTTCCACAGAAAGTGAACGTGCTGGTTTCGGCAGTGGACAGCGGCGTGCTGAACATTACCGATTACGTTACGCCAGATCCGTGGCAGGCGTTCTTCGGCCAGAAGCGCTACGGCGCGGATATCTACGATATCTACGGCCAGGTCATTGAAGGACAGGGCCGCATGGCGGCGCTGCGCTTCGGTGGTGATGGCGATGAACTGAAGCGCGGCGGCAAACCGCCGGTGAACCACGTCACCATTATTGCCCAGCAGGCTCAGCCGGTTATGCTGGATGCTAACGGGGAAGGTACCGTTACGCTGCCGATTGGGGACTTCAACGGCGAGCTGCGCCTGATGGCACAGGCCTGGACGGAAGATGATTTTGGCAGCAGTGAAAGCAAGGTTGTGGTGGCCGCACCGGTCATTACCGAGCTGAACACCCCGCGTTTCCTGGCGAGTGGAGATACCTCGCGCCTGACGCTGGATCTGACCAACCTTACCGACCAGCCGCAAACGCTGAACGTTGCCCTGACTGCGACAGGCAAACTGTCCCTGGAGGGCGCGCCGCCGCAGCCGGTTCAGCTGCCGCCGGGCGCGCGTAGCACCCTGTTTATTCCAGTACGTGCGCTGGAAGGCTATGGCGACGGTGAGGTGACGGCACAGGTTACCGGCCTGCAGCTTCCGGGCGAAACCTTCGCACCGCAGCAGAAAAGCTGGAAAATCGGTGTACGTCCGGCATTCCCGGCACAGACGGTCAATACCGGAGCGATGCTGAACCCGGGTGAATCCTGGACCGCACCGGCGCAGCATAGTAGCGGTTTCTCTCCAGCCACTCTGCAGGGGCAACTCCTGCTGAGCGGTAAACCCCCGCTCAACCTGGCGCGCTATATTCGCGAACTGCAGGCGTATCCGTATGGCTGTCTGGAACAAACCACGAGTGGCCTGTTCCCGTCGCTCTACACCAACGCGGCGCAGCTCACCGCGCTTGGTATTAAGGGCGACACGGATGACAAGCGCCGTGCTGCCATTGATATTGGGATCTCGCGTCTGCTGCAGATGCAGCGCGAGGAGGGCGGCTTTGCGTTGTGGGATAAAAACGGCCCGGAAGAGTACTGGCTGACCGCCTATGTCACTGACTTCCTGGTGCGTGCAGGCGAGCAAGGCTACAGCGTGCCTGCCGAAGCCGTGAATAACGCCAATAGCCGCCTGCTGCGCTACCTGCAGGATCCGGGCATGATGTCCATTCGCTACAGCGACGACACCCAGGCCAGCAAATTTGCCGTACAGGCTTATGCCGCTCTGGTGCTGGCGCGACAGCAAAAAGCACCTCTGGGTGCGCTGCGCGAAATCTGGGATCGTCACGCTCAGGCTGCTTCCGGGCTGCCGCTGATGCAGCTGGGTATGGCGCTCAAACTGATGGGCGATGCCCCACGCAGCCAGCAGGCACTGGACCTGGCGCTCAAAACGCCGCGTAACGACAGCAAAAACTGGATGGCCGATTACGGTAGTCAGTTGCGCGATAACGCGTTGATGCTCTCCCTGCTGGAAGAGTACAAGCTGCTGCCGGATGCGCAAAATACGTTGCTGAATGCGCTGTCTGAACAGGCTTTCAGCCAGCGCTGGCTGTCTACTCAGGAGAGTAATGCCCTCTTCCTGGCCGGACGTTCGCTGCAAATTCTGTCAGGTGCATGGCAGGCGAAAACCTCGCTGTCTGATACCGCCTCAGGCGGTGATACATCGCTGGTACAAAACGTCAACGGCGACCAGCTTGGTGCGCTGCAGGTGACCAATACCGGCACTTCGCCACTGTGGGTTCGCCTGGACAGCACGGGTTATCCGGAATATGCGCCTCAGCCGAGCTCGAACGTGCTGCAGGTTGAACGTCATATCCTGGCAACCGACGGCAGCAGTAAATCGCTCTCATCTCTGAAGAGCGGTGAACTGGTACTGGTGTGGCTTGAGGTGAAAGCCAGCCAGAACGTGCCGGATGCGCTGGTGGTGGATCTTCTCCCGGCGGGTCTGGAGCTGGAAAACCAGAACCTGGCGAGCAGCAGCGCCAGCCTGCAGGACAGCGGCAGCGAGGTGCAAAACCTGCTGAGCCAGATGCAGCAGGCGGATATTCAGCATATGGAGTTCCGCGACGACCGCTTTGTGGCCGCTGTGCCGGTCAACGAAGGTCAGCCGGTCACGCTGGTTTACCTGGCGCGCGCCGTCACACCGGGAACTTACCAGGTGCCGGTCCCGATGGTGGAGTCTATGTACGTTCCGCAGTGGCGGGCAACGGGTGCGGCCAGCGGCCCGCTGATTGTTGTTCCGTAATATGCTGAAAGCACGTCTGACACGCTCCCGCTGGCTCTGGCTGGCGGGAGCGCTTCTCATTTTATGGGGGCTGGTTTTCGCCGCCGACCGCCTGTGGCCGTTACCTCTGAAAGAGGTTAACCCCGCCCGGGTGGTGGTGGATGAGAACGGCACGCCGCTGTGGCGTTTTGCTGACGCGGAGGGCATCTGGCGCTATCCGGTGACCATTGAAGAGGTCTCTCCCCGCTATCTTGAGGCGCTAATCCAGTATGAAGATCGCTGGTTCTGGGATCATCCCGGCGTAAACCCACTCTCTGTCATGCGCGCCGCCTGGCAGGATCTCACCTCCGGGAGAGTGGTCTCGGGTGGAAGTACGCTTACCATGCAGGTGGCGCGCCTGCTGGATCCGCATCCGCGCACCTTCGGTGGAAAGATCCGTCAGCTCTGGCGGGCGATGCAGCTGGAGTGGCATCTCTCCAAACGCGATATTCTTACGCTGTATCTCAACCGTGCCCCGTTTGGCGGCACGCTGCAGGGGGTAGGGGCAGCAAGCTGGACCTATCTGGGGAAACCACCTTCGCAGCTTAGCTACTCCGATGCAGCGCTGCTGGCCGTACTGCCGCAGGCTCCGAGTCGTCTGCGCCCGGACCGCTGGCCGGAGCGGGCCGAAGCGGCACGCAATAAAGTGCTCGACCGCATGATGACCCAGGGCGTCTGGTCAGAAAAACAGGTAAAAGAGTCCCGTGAAGAGCCGGTATGGCTGGCTCCCCGTCAGATGCCGCAGCTGGCGCCGCTTTTTGCTCGCATGATGCTCGGCAAAAGCCGCGACACAAAAATTGTCACCACGCTGGATGCCGGACTACAACGACAGCTGGAAGAGCTGGCGATGAACTGGAAATCCCGCCTGCCGGCACGCAGCTCGCTGGCGATGATCGTCGTGGATCATACGGATATGAAAGTGCGCGGCTGGGTCGGTTCGGTGGATATTAACGACGACAGTCGATTTAGCCATGTTGATATGGTCAATGCGATCCGATCGCCGGGATCGGTGCTGAAACCCTTTATTTACGGTATGGCGCTGGATGATGGCCTGATCCATCCCGCCTCATTGCTTCAGGACGTTCCTCGAAAAACCAGTGATTATCGCCCCGGAAATTTCGACAGCGGCTTCCACGGGCCGGTCAGCATGAGTGAAGCGCTGGTACGCTCCCTCAACCTGCCGGCGGTGCAGGTGCTGGAAGCCTACGGGCCAAAGCGTTTTGCCGGAATGCTGAGCAATGCCGGGCTGCCGCTGATCCTGCCTGCGGGGGCGCAACCGAATTTGTCGCTGATTTTGGGAGGTGCAGGCGCGCGGCTGGCCGATATCGCCGCTGCCTATAGCGCCTTTGCCCGACACGGCAAGGCGGGAAGGCTGCGCTTCCAGCCTGGCGACGCGCTTGTTGAGCGCCCGCTGTTATCGGCAGGTTCAGCGTGGATTATTCGCCGTATTCTCGCCAACGAGGCGCAGCCGCTGCCGGACAGTGCGCTACCGCAAATTGCGCCGCTGGCGTGGAAAACCGGCACCAGCTACGGCTACCGTGATGCCTGGGCAATTGGGCTGAACGCCCGTTACGTCATTGGCATCTGGACCGGACGACCGGACGGTACGCCCGTGGCCGGGCAGTTTGGTTTTGCCAGCGCGGTGCCGCTCCTGAATCAGGTAAATAACCTGCTTCAGTCTCGCTCGACGGTAGACGAAGCCCGCCTGCCGCGCGATCCGCGTCCGGAGAGCGTCGGGCAGGGGGTGATTTGCTGGCCTGGCGGTCAGTCGCTGCCGGAAGGCAGTGAAAACTGTCGGCGTCGCCTTTCCACATGGTTGCTGGAAGGAAGTGAGCCGCCTACGCTGCTTTTACCGGAACAGGAAGGTATTCGCGGCATTCGTTTCCCGGTCTGGCTTGATAAAACGGGTAAGCGCGTTGCAGCAGATTGCCCGGATGCCACGGAGAAAATCCTCGATGTCTGGCCGCTGCCGCTGGAGTCGTGGCTGCCAGCAGCAGAAAAAAGGGCGGCGCGTCTTCCTGCGAAATCAACAGTCTGTCCGCCTCTGGATAATAACAATGCGGCACCGCTTATGATTTCGGGAATCAGAGAGGGAGCTGTGATTAAGCGACTCCCGGGTGAAGGAAATGTGACGCTTTCTGTCAGTACGACAGGTGGAGAAGGTGAGCGCTGGTGGTTTTTAAACGGAGAACCGTTAAAAGGACGGAATTATAATTATTCATTAAAATTATATTTGCCGGGTAATTATCAATTATTTGTGATGGATGAGGCAGGACAAACGGCGACGGTAAATTTCGAGCTGGGCCGTTAAGTTTTACCCCTAAAGCGTTAGCTTGATAATTATCAACATTCGTTCCTGAAAAAAAACGAGAATGCGTTTTTATTTGAAGGAACGAGCAATGAAAAAAAATAAAAATCAGGGAGAGGGTTTTATTCCCGAGATATCCCGCCGTCATTTTATTCAGGCAGGATCGGCGCTCGCCGCCCTTCCGCTTGTTGTGACAACCCGCAACGTACAGGCGCAGGACGCCGCGGCAACACGTGCGGCGCCGGAAGAAAAAGTGGTGCAAACCTGCAGCACGTTTGACTGCGGGGGGAAGTGTGATATTCGAGCTCACGTCAGCGAAGGCGTTGTCACCCGAATTTCTACGCGCCCGGATAATGCATTGGATCCGCAGATGCCGGTTATGCGTGCCTGCGTTCGTGGCAGAGCGTATCGGAAATTTGTTTATCATCCCGATCGGCTTAAATATCCAATGAAGCGTACAGGTAAACGTGGCGAAGGGAAATTCGAACGTATTACCTGGGATGAAGCCACGACGCTAATAGCGAATCAATTAAAAACGATTACGCAAAAATACGGTGCGGCTTCACGCTATGTTCATGTGGGCACCGCAGTTTCTGGCGGAACGTTTTCCGGCGATAAAATGGTTCGTCGTCTGCTCAACTTAACCGGCGGCTACCTCGAAAGCTATCACTCGGTCAGTATGGGCAACACGGCGGCAGCCACGCCGTATACCTATGGCACCGCTGCCAGCGGCAGTTCTCTGGACACGCTGCTTGATACGAAACTGGTCATCCTCTGGGGGCATAACCCGACGGAGACGATTTTTGGTCACAGCAACTACTTCTTCCAGAAGATGAAGCAAAACGGCACCCGCTTTATCGTTGTCGATCCGCGCTATTCAGACACGGTTTCCTCCCTTGCCGAACAGTGGATCCCGCTGCTTCCTGCCACTGATAATGCCCTGATGGATGCCATGATGTACGTGATCGTCACAGAGAACCTGCACGATCGCGACTTCATTCAGCGCTATACCCTGGGCTTTGACGAAGCATCAATGCCGGAAGGCGTTCCGGCCAATGAATCCCTGATGGCTTACCTGAGCGGGGCAAAAGACGGCGTGGCGAAAACCCCTGAGTGGGCCGAGAAAATTACCCATGTGCCTGCGCAGACTATCCGTCAGCTGGCTCGCGACTACGCAAATACTAAACCTGCTGCACTGATCCAGGGTTGGGGGCCGCAGCGTCACAACTGCGGCGAGCGCACCGCGCGCGGCTCAACGTTACTGGCGACGCTAACGGGTAACGTCGGCGTAAAAGGCGGCTGGGCGGCAGGCTATGGCGGCTGCGCTAACCGCAAATTTGCCGTTGGGCCCGAAATGCCGGATAACCCTGTAAAAGCCAAAATATCGGTGATGAACTGGGTGCAGGCCGCCGACGATGCTTCTCAGGTGACGGCGGATGTTGGTTTGAAAGAAGCTGACAAGCTGGACAGCAATATCCGCATCCTGTTCTCGCTGGCCGGCAATTACCTGGCTAACCAGAACCCGGATCTCCATCAGGCGACCCGCGTGCTGGAAGACGAGTCGAAAATCGAATTTATTGTCGCAAGCGATCTGTTTATGACGCCGAGCGCCAGATACGCCGATCTTCTTCTGCCGGAAACCAGCTTTATGGAGCGCTGGAATATTGGCGAAACCTGGGGGACCGCGAGCTATCTGATCCTGTCGGAAAAGCTGATTGAGCCTGAGTTTGAGCGCCGTTCAGATTACGACTGGCTGCGTGAGGTTGCCGCTAAGCTCGGCATTGAACCCGCGTTCAGCGAGGGCCGTGACGAAAAAGCGTGGATTGAGCACATCTGGGAGCAGACGCGGCTGGCGATGCCGGAGGAAAATCTGCCGGACTTCACGACGCTACAGAAAACGCGTCAGCATCTTTTCAAAAGCGCGCCGTACGTTGCCTTTGAAGACAACATTCGCGATCCGCAAAATCATCCGTTCCCGACGCCGTCCGGGAAGATTGAGATCTTCTCGAAGCGTCTGTACGACATGCATCACCCGGAAATTCCGGCGCTATCGCACTACGTTCCCGCTCATGAAGGCCCGGAAGATGAACTGGCGAAAACTTTCCCGCTTCAGCTGATTACCTGGAAAGGGAAAAACCGTGCCAACTCAACCCAATATGCTAACCCGTGGTTAATTGAAGCCCAGCAGCAAAAGCTGTGGATTAACCCGCAGGATGCGCAAAAGCGCGGCATTGCACAGGGCGATACCGTGCGCATCCATAACGCGCGCGGCATTTGTGAAATCCCGGCCGAGGTGACGCCGCGCATCATTCCAGGCGTCGTTGCCATGCAGGCTGGTGCCTGGTGGCAGCCGGACGAGCAGGGTATTGATAAAGGTGGTTGCGCGAACGTCCTCAGTTCAGCCCGTATTACCGCGCTTGCGAAAGGGAATTCTCATCAAACCATGCTGGTGGAGGTAGCGAAAGCATGAGTCAGTTTAAACACTACGCGCCGGTGAGCGATAAACAGCTGGGTTTTTATATCGACTCCTCCCGCTGTTCGGGCTGCAAGGCCTGTCAGGTGGCGTGCAAAGATAAAAATAACCTTGAGGTTGGACGTCGTTTCCGCCGCGTTTATGAAGTCAACGGCGGAAATTTCATTCCAACCGGGCAGGGGGGCGTCAGCAATAACGTTTTTGCTTACACGCTCTCTATTTCCTGTAACCACTGTGCGGACCCGGTCTGCACCAAAAACTGCCCGACTACCGCGATGCACAAGCGTCCGGGCGACGGCATCGTGCGCGTCGATACGGACAAGTGCGTTGGCTGCGGCTACTGCGCATGGTCATGTCCTTACGGCGCGCCGCAGCTCAATGAGCAGACCGGACAGATGTCGAAATGCGATTTTTGCGTGGATCTCCAGGCAAAGGGGGAGCAGCCAGTCTGTGTGGCAACCTGTCCACTCGAAGCGATCAAATTCGGACCCATTGATGAACTTCGGGAGAAATACGGCGCGGTCTGCGATGTGAAAGGTTTGCCTGATTCTTCCATCACACAACCGAACCTGGTAGTCAAAGCGCATCAGGGTGCAGAGAAAGAGGGGAAGCGTCATGCATGAGTTACCATTGCTGATATTTACGCTGTTCCTGCAGGGATCGGTAGGCGTGACCCTCTGGCTGGCGTTTGGCGAGGCGCGTGCATCGCAATCTCGTCTGCTGCTGCCCGCTGCCGGGGCGTTTGTCCTGGCCAGTCTGGGGCTTCTCTCCTCGGCGCTGCACATGGGCTATCCGCTCAACGCCCTTAACGCGCTGCGCCACGTTTCCAGCTCCTGGCTGAGCCGTGAGATCGTCTTCGCCAGCCTTTACCTTGTGGCACTGGGCCTTGCGACGCTGCTGTTGTTTGCCAAAAAACCAGGCTGGAAGATGCTGTTGGTTGTGGCCGGTGTTGCCGGGCTGGTGGATGTGTTCTGCATGGCGCAGATCTACATGCATACGTCGGTGGTGACCTGGCAGCACATTAACACTCTGGTGCTGTTCATCGGCTCAGTGGGGATCATAGGTTCAGCCTGCATGGCCGTTGGGCTGCGCTGCCAAACTTCCGTGCGTGCGGCGGTTGTCATTGTCGCGCTGCTGGTGCTTGTGCGTCTGGTCATGCAGCCCGTCTGGCTGGCAGACATTGCGACCATGGATAACACCGTGGTGACGTTCCCTCACGCACCGTTGCAGATGCTGGAGCAACTGCGCACGGTACATCTGCTGAGCTGGTGCGTTTCGGTTGCGGGTATGCTGTGCTTTGCCGCGGGCGGTCTGAAAGCGGCGCGAGGCCCAATGCTGCTGGGCAGTGCGCTGTTGATCGTGGGTGAGCTTATGCTGCGCTTCGTTTTCTTCAGTATTGGCTGATGGGCGAATTGTCATTATCCCCGGCGATAGAGGTGACGCATGCGTGCGTGCGTCGCCGTTTTCGCCATGCTGCCTGCAGTGCCTGCGCGGACGTTTGTCCCGCGCAGGTTTTTTCTTTTACTGAAATGGGTATCTCGGTTGATGAACAGCGCTGTATAGGCTGCGGTGACTGCCTGTTCGTCTGTCCCACCGAGGCCATTACCGACATCACGCCGCGAAAACGCTTTCTGCGTGGCGATACCCTCGTTGGGCCTTTTACTGAACATGCCTCAGGGGTGAATGAGCTTCTGCTATGGCATGCGCAACACGGCGTGCGTTTTATCAGTATTGAAGCGGAACACTACCCGGCCTGGTTACTGGCGCTTGCCCGGCTTAATCTTGTGCTTCGTCGACGGGGTGAAGCGGTATGGGCTTTTAAGCCTGACCCGATCAACGAGGTGAATATTGCCCGCCGTGCGCTTATGTATGTTCCGCGGGAGGATGTGCGCCGCTGTAACGTCGTGCCGGGCCAGCGTCAGCTGCGCAGGGCATTCGCAGGATTTAGTGAGTCAGATATCGTTCTCGACATCGGAAAATGTATGTTGTGTGGGGCATGCTGGCGAAGCTGCACGGAAAACGCAATTCGTTTTGAGAATGCCACGCTGGTGGTGGAAACCGGACGCTGTACCGGGTGTGGGGGGTGCGAAGCGGTGTGTCAGCATGGCGCGATAAGCATAACGCAGACAGAACAGAGCGCGAAAAGCAGCGTGACGCCTGCCTGTGAGGCTGTTTGCCTGACGTGTCATCGTCATTTCTGGTCATTCAGGATGGATGAAAAGCACTGCCCCTTCTGTTCACGCCATCACTTCGCTATGCGCGATTCGACCTGTTGCTAATCTTCGTCTCATTTTAAAAAAATGTTATGCAGAACCATAGGCAATGGCGCTATTGCTCATTATAATCCGCGCCACACCATACTCAGGTATGCAAAACAACAGAACATTGACAGAGGTTATCATGGCTATTGAACGTACTTTTTCCATCATCAAACCAAACGCGGTGGCAAAAAACGTTATTGGCAGCATCTTCGCTCGCTTTGAATCAGCAGGGTTCAAAATTGTTGGCACCAAAATGCTGCACCTGACCGTTGAGCAGGCTCGCGGTTTCTACGCTGAGCACGAAGGCCGCCCATTCTTTGACGGTCTGGTTGAGTTCATGACCTCCGGTCCTATTGTGGTATCCGTGCTGGAAGGCGAGAATGCAGTACAGCGCCATCGCGATCTGCTGGGTGCAACCAACCCGGACAACGCGCTGGCCGGTACCCTGCGCGCTGACTACGCGGACAGCTTCACCGAGAACGGCACCCACGGTTCTGACTCCGTTGAATCTGCTGCACGCGAAATCGCCTTCTTCTTCGCAGAAGGCGAAGTGTGTCCACGCACCCGTTAATTTAACGGTTTCGTTTACACATTAATTTCGTAAATGCCACGTGCAAACGTGGCATCCCTGCGCCAGACTTTGTACAATGCAACGCCCCGGATGAGCAGACCGCTGTCCGGGGCGTTTCTATTCAACCCTCCAGGGGCCACAACGTGTAACAACGAGGCCGGAAAATATTATGTCTGAATTAGTGAATACCTCCGAAGTCGCCATTCCTGCGGTTCCCAATAAAAATGGAAAAATTAACCTGCTGGACCTGAACCGTCAGCAGATGCGCGAGTTCTTTAAAGATATGGGTGAGAAGCCGTTTCGTGCCGATCAGGTGATGAAATGGATGTACCACTACTGCAGCGACAACTTTGATGAAATGACTGACATCAACAAAGTGCTGCGTAACAAGCTCAAAGAAGTGGCTGAAATCCGCGCCCCGGAAGTGGTGGAAGAGCAGCGCTCTGCCGATGGCACCATCAAATGGGCGATTGCCGTAGGCGATCAGCGCGTTGAAACCGTCTACATCCCGGAAGAAGACCGCGCCACGCTGTGTGTCTCCTCCCAGGTGGGCTGCGCGCTGGAGTGCAAATTCTGCTCTACCGCACAGCAAGGGTTCAACCGTAACCTGCGTGTCTCTGAAATTATCGGCCAGGTCTGGCGTGCGGCGAAAATCGTCGGGGCGGCAAAAGTGACCGGTACGCGTCCTATCACCAACGTGGTGATGATGGGGATGGGTGAGCCGCTGTTGAACCTGACTAACGTGGTACCGGCAATGGAAATCATGCTGGATGACTTCGGTTTCGGCCTGTCCAAGCGTCGTGTGACGCTGTCGACGTCAGGCGTTGTCCCTGCGCTGGATAAGCTTGGCGACATGATTGACGTTGCGCTGGCTATCTCTCTGCACGCACCAAACGATGAAATTCGTGACGAAATTGTACCGATCAACAAAAAGTACAATATCGAAACCTTCCTCGCTGCCGTGCGCCGCTACCTGGAGAAATCCAACGCCAACCAGGGCCGCGTCACCATCGAGTACGTGATGCTTGACCACGTTAACGACGGTACCGAGCACGCGCATCAACTGGCTGAGCTGCTGAAAGATACGCCATGCAAAATCAACCTGATCCCATGGAACCCGTTCCCGGGGGCGCCGTATGGCCGTAGTTCAAACAGCCGTATCGACCGTTTCTCCAAGGTACTGATGGAGTATGGTTTCACCACTATCGTGCGTAAAACCCGTGGTGATGATATTGATGCAGCGTGTGGACAACTGGCTGGCGATGTCATTGACCGAACCAAACGTACCCTGCGTAAACGCATGCAGGGTGAGACGATTGCGGTCAAAGCTGTTTGATTATTATGCACTCACGGCGCATTATCTGCGCCGTGAGTGCATAATCTTACTGAATAATCAGTCAGATTCGTGAAGACTGATCAATAATTACGGTGCGTTTCATCCGACTTTCGGGCAGTATGTAACGACGTAACAACAGTTTAGCCGTTCGGGCAGGGCTGTACTGTCATCTCCGGGCTGACAGTCTTATACTGTCTGTTCAAGGTTAACTGACCTGAAGTTTCGCGGTGCGGGTGGCATTGTGACTCACCGGCACCTGAACCCTTTTTTTCACGTACCAGTAGTTGTAGCGAATGAATACTGAAGCCACTCACGACCAACATGAAGCACTCTCCACTGGCGTTCGTCTTCGCAACGCCCGTGAACAACTCGGACTCAGCCAGCAAGCCGTTGCAGAACGCTTGTGCCTGAAGGTTTCCACGGTTCGCGATATTGAAGAAGATAAGGCGCCTGCCGATCTGGCTTCAACATTTCTGCGCGGTTATATCCGCTCTTACGCAAAACTGGTGCACATCCCCGAAAACGAATTACTGCCAATGATGGAGAAGCAGGCACCGGTTCGCGCAGCGAAAGTGGCGCCGATGCAAACTTTCTCCCTGGGGAAACGTCGTAAAAAACGTGATGGCTGGCTGATGAGCTTTACCTGGCTGGTGCTGTTTGTGGTGATCGGCCTGACCGGCGCGTGGTGGTGGCAAAACCATAAGGCGCAGCAGGAAGAGATCACCACCATGGCCGATCAATCCTCTGCTGAACTCAATCAGGCAGGGAATGGTGGCGCTCAGAGCGTCCCGCTGAACACCGACGGTGCAGCCACCTCAAGCGAGCCGCAAACAACGGCTCCGGCAACCGATGCGGCGCAGGCTCCGGCAGCCACGGCTAACACCGCTGCGCCTCAGGCTCAGGATCAGAACGCGGTCGTTGCCCCTTCTCAGGCGAATGTTGATACTGCGGCGAACGCGCCTGCGGCGACTCAGCCAACGGACAATACCGCGGCATCCCTGCCTACCGACCCGGCGGCTACTGCCGCACCAGCAGCCGATCCAAACGCGCTGGTGATGAACTTCACTGCCGACTGCTGGCTGGAAGTCACTGACGCGACAGGTAAAAAACTGTTTAGCGGCCTGCAGCGGAAAGATGGCACGTTAAACCTAACGGGTCAGGCACCTTACAAACTTAAAATCGGCGCTCCGGCAGCGGTACAGATCCAGTATCAAGGAAAACCTGTCGACCTGAGCCGCTTTATCAGAACTAACCAGGTTGCACGTCTTACCGTTAATGCCGAACAATCAGCAGCACAGTAACAGACGGGCAACGCGGGAGATTTTTCATGCATAACCAGGCTCCGATTCAACGTAGAAAATCGAAACGGATTTACGTTGGGAATGTGCCAGTCGGCGATGGAGCACCCATCGCCGTTCAGTCGATGACCAACACGCGCACCACGGACGTGGAAGCAACGGTCAACCAAATCAAAGCATTAGAGCGTGTAGGCGCGGACATTGTTCGCGTCTCCGTGCCCACCATGGATGCCGCAGAGGCGTTCAAGCTGATCAAACAGCAGGTCAGCGTTCCGCTGGTAGCGGATATCCACTTCGACTACCGTATCGCGCTGAAAGTGGCCGAATACGGTGTTGATTGCCTGCGTATTAACCCGGGCAACATCGGTAACGAAGAGCGCATCCGCATGGTGGTGGACTGCGCCCGTGACAAAAATATCCCTATCCGTATCGGTGTCAACGCGGGATCGCTGGAAAAAGATCTGCAGGAAAAATACGGTGAACCCACGCCGCAGGCGCTGCTCGAATCCGCGATGCGCCATGTCGATCATCTCGATCGTCTTAACTTCGATCAGTTCAAAGTTAGCGTAAAAGCGTCCGATGTATTCCTCGCGGTGGAGTCGTACCGCCTGCTGGCAAAACAGATCGATCAGCCTCTGCATCTCGGGATCACCGAAGCGGGTGGCCTGCGTAGCGGTTCTGTCAAATCCGCGATCGGTCTGGGACTGCTGCTCTCTGAAGGGATCGGTGACACCCTGCGCGTTTCGCTGGCGGCCGATCCGGTAGAAGAGATCAAGGTCGGTTTCGATATCCTGAAATCACTGCGTATTCGTGCGCGTGGGATCAACTTCATTGCCTGCCCAACCTGCTCGCGTCAGGAATTTGATGTGATCGGTACGGTGAATGCCCTGGAGCAGCGTCTGGAAGATATCATCACCCCGATGGACGTCTCCATCATCGGTTGCGTGGTGAACGGTCCGGGTGAAGCGCTGGTGTCCACACTGGGCGTGACCGGCGGTAACAAGAAAAGTGGTCTCTATGAAGATGGCGTTCGTAAAGATCGTCTGGATAATAGTGACATGATCGACCAGCTCGAAGCTCGCATCCGCGCTAAAGCCGCGATGATGGACGAGACACAGCGTATCAGCGTTCAGCAGGTTGAAAAATAACGTGATGGGAAGCGTGCCGCTTCCCATGTATGATTGAACCCATTCTTTGGGTTTTTTTTGTATATAGAAAGAGAATAAACGTGGCAAAAAACATTCAAGCCATCCGCGGCATGAACGATTACCTGCCTGGCGAAACCGCCATCTGGCAGCGCATTGAAGGCACACTGAAGCAGGTGCTCGGCAGCTACGGTTACAGCGAAATCCGTTTGCCGATTGTAGAGCAGACCCCGTTATTCAAACGCGCGATCGGCGAAGTGACCGATGTGGTTGAAAAAGAGATGTACACCTTTGAGGACCGCAACGGCGACAGCCTGACTCTGCGTCCGGAAGGGACGGCGGGCTGCGTACGCGCCGGCATCGAACATGGTCTTCTGTACAATCAGGAGCAGCGCCTGTGGTATATCGGCCCGATGTTCCGCCACGAACGTCCACAGAAAGGTCGTTATCGTCAGTTCAATCAGCTGGGTGTGGAAGTGTTTGGCCTGCAGGGTCCGGACATCGACGCCGAACTGATTATGCTGACGGCCCGCTGGTGGCGCGCGCTCGGTATTGCTGAGCACGTTTCGCTGGAGTTGAACTCTATCGGTTCTCTGGAAGCGCGTGCGAACTATCGCGATGCGCTGGTTGCATTCCTGGAACAGCATAAAGACAAGCTGGACGAAGACTGCAAACGCCGCATGTACAGCAACCCGCTGCGCGTGCTGGATTCCAAAAACCCGGATGTGCAGGCGCTGCTGAATGATGCACCTGCACTGGGTGACTACCTGGACGACGAGTCTCGCGAACACTTTACCGGCCTGTGCAAGCTGCTTGAAGCGGCGGGCATTGCCTACACCGTGAACCAGCGTCTGGTGCGCGGCCTGGACTACTACAACCGCACCGTGTTTGAGTGGGTGACCACCAGCCTCGGTTCACAAGGCACCGTGTGTGCCGGCGGTCGTTATGACGGTCTGGTTGAGCAACTGGGTGGCCGTGCAGCACCTGGTGTTGGCTTCGCGATGGGCCTTGAGCGACTTGTTTTGTTAGTTCAGGCGGTTAATCCGGAATTTAAAGCAGATTCCGTTGTCGATATATACCTGGTGGCCTCAGGCGCGGAAACGCAGTCTGCGGCGATGCAGCTTGCCGAACGCGTGCGCGATGCGCTGCCGGGCGTTAAGCTGATGACCAATCATGGCGGCGGCAACTTCAAAAAACAGTTTGCTCGTGCCGATAAGTGGGGCGCAAGTATTGCACTGGTGCTGGGTGAGTCCGAAGTGGCTAACGGCGAAGTGGTAGTTAAAGACCTGCGCTCTGGTGAGCAAACAACGGTAACGCAGGACGGCGTTGCGGCGCATTTGCGCACTCTATTGGGCTAAGGAGAAAGACTGCGTGGAAATTTACGAGAACGAACACGATCAGGTCGACGCGATTAAACGCTTCTTTGTTGAGAACGGCAAAGCGCTGGTTGTTGGGGTGATTTTAGGTGTGGGCGCGCTGATTGGCTGGCGTTACTGGAACAATCATCAGGCGGATACCGCGCGCGGCGCGTCTCTGACCTATGAAAATACCGTGAGTGCGATCCGTGCCGATCAGCCACAAACGCTGGTTGCGGCAGAGAAATTTGCTGCTGACAACAAAAACACCTACGGCGCGCTGGCTGCGCTGGAAGTGGCTCAGCAGTACGTTGATAAGAACGAACTGGATAAAGCTGTTGCTCAGTTGACTCAGGGTCTTGCTGCTGCCAGCGATGAAAACCTGAAAGCAGTGATTAATCTGCGCCTGGCACGTATTCAGGTTCAGCAGAAAAAAGCTGACGATGCGCTGAAAACGCTCGATACCGTTAAAGGCGAAGGTTTTGCTGCCATCGTTGCCGATCTGCGCGGTGAAGCGCTGCTGAGCAAAGGTGACAAAGCGGGCGCGCGTAAAGCGTGGCAAGCTGGCGTGGATAGCAAAGCTTCACCTGCGCTGAGCGAAATGATGCAGATGAAAATAAATAATTTGTCCGTCTGAGAGGGACCCGATGCAATTGCGTAAATTACTTCTGCCAGGACTGCTTTCTGTTACGTTATTGAGTGGTTGTTCACTGTTCAGTGGCGAAGAAGACGTTGTAAAAATGTCCCCACTGCCGACGGTTGAAAACCAGTTTACCCCTTCTACCGCGTGGGATGTCTCCGTTGGTAATGGTATTGGTGACTTTTATTCCAACCTTCATCCGGCCTTTGCGGACAGCGTTGTTTATGCCGCCGATCGTAAAGGTACCGTGAAAGCGGTCAATGCTGATGACGGAAAAGAAGTCTGGTCTGTTAACCTGGCGGAAAAAGATGGCTGGTTCTCCCGTAAACCTGCACTGCTGTCTGGCGGCCTGACGGTTGCCGGTGGTCATGTCTACGTGGGTAGCGAAAAGGCGCAGGTTTATGCCCTGAACACCAGCGACGGCTCCATTGCCTGGCAAACCACCGTAGCCGGTGAATCCCTGTCTCGCCCGGTCGTCAGCGACGGCCTGGTGCTGATTCATACCAGCAACGGCCAGCTGCAGGCGCTGAACGAAGCGGACGGTCTGGTGAAATGGACCGTTAACCTTGACATGCCTGCGCTCTCTCTGCGCGGTGAATCTGCGCCTGCTACCGCATTCGGTGCAGCAATTGTAGGCGGTGATAACGGTCGCGTGAGTGCCGTGCTGATGCAGCAGGGTCAGATGATCTGGCAGCAGCGTATCTCTCAGGCTACAGGCTCAACGGAAATTGACCGTCTGAGCGACGTCGACACAACGCCGGTCATCGTAGACGGTGTGGTTTACGCGCTGGCCTATAACGGTAACCTCACCGCGCTGGATCTGCGCAGCGGCCAGATCATGTGGAAACGTGAACTGGGTTCTGTAAATGATTTCATTGTGGACGGTAACCGTATCTATATGGTTGACCAGAACGACCGTCTGCTGGCGCTGAGCACTGAAGGCGGCGTGACACTGTGGACGCAAAGCGATCTGCTGCACCGTCTGCTGACCGCGCCAGCACTGTACAACGGCAGCCTGGTGGTAGGCGACAGCGAAGGGTATATGCACTGGATTGATCCGGATAACGGCCGCTTTGTTGCACAGCAAAAAGTCGACAGCTCTGGTTTCCTGACCGATCCGGTTGTGGCTGACGGCAAACTGCTGATTCAGGCAAAAGACGGTACGCTGTACGCGATCACGCGTTAATTACCCGGCGGTTGTAGTATACTAAACGGCTCCTGTTCACTCAGGAGCCGTTTTGACATTTTTAAAAACGCCGCGAATGCGACGTTTATTTGAATTTTATGAGGCTTCAAACATGGTACCTGTGGTCGCGCTTGTCGGGCGCCCTAACGTTGGAAAATCCACTCTTTTTAACCGTTTAACACGCACCCGTGATGCGCTGGTTGCGGATTTCCCGGGGCTGACGCGTGACCGTAAGTACGGTCGTGCAGAGGTGGAAGGACGCGAGTTCATCTGTATTGATACCGGTGGTATTGACGGTACAGAGGACGGCGTTGAAACCCGCATGGCGGAACAGTCATTGCTGGCGATTGAAGAAGCGGACGTGGTGCTGTTTATGGTGGATGCGCGCGCTGGCCTGATGCCGGCAGACTCCGCCATCGCCAAACACTTGCGCTCGCGTGAAAAGCCTACTTTCCTGGTGGCGAACAAAACTGACGGTATCGATGCCGATCAGGCTGTTGCAGACTTCTGGTCTTTAGGCCTGGGGGAAATCTACCCCATTGCGGCATCGCACGGTCGCGGCGTGACCAGCCTGCTGGAAACCGTTCTGCTGCCATGGGTTGATGAAGTTAACCCGCCGGAAGAGGTGGACGAAGACGCTGAATACTGGGCGCAGTTTGAAGAGGGCGTTGAGGGCGAAGAAGAGCCTGAAGACGACTTCAATCCGCAGGATCTGCCAATCAAGCTGGCTATCGTGGGGCGTCCAAACGTAGGTAAGTCTACACTTACTAACCGTATTCTGGGTGAAGAGCGCGTGGTCGTTTACGACATGCCTGGCACCACGCGCGACAGCATCTACATCCCGATGCAGCGCGATGAACGTGAGTATGTCCTCATTGACACCGCCGGGGTACGTAAGCGCGGGAAAATCACCGATGTGGTGGAAAAATTCTCCGTTATCAAAACCCTGCAGGCGATTGAAGATGCCAACGTCGTCATGCTGGTCATTGATGCACGCGAAGGAATCTCCGATCAGGATCTCTCTCTGCTCGGCTTTATCCTCAATAGTGGGCGCTCACTGGTTATCGTGGTCAACAAATGGGATGGCCTGAGCAATGAAGTGCGCGAGCAGGTGAAAGAGACCCTCGACTTCCGTCTGGGCTTTATCGACTTTGCGCGCGTGCACTTTATTTCTGCCCTGCACGGCAGCGGCGTCGGTAACCTGTTCGAATCCGTGCGTGAAGCCTATGACAGCTCCACCCGCCGTCAGAGCACCGCCATGCTGACCCGCATCATGAATATGGCTGCGGAAGACCATCAGCCGCCGCTGGTACGCGGTCGCCGCGTGAAGCTGAAATATGCTCACGCCGGGGGTTATAACCCGCCAATCGTGGTGATCCACGGCAACCAGGTGAAAGACCTGCCGGATTCCTACAAGCGCTATCTGATGAACTACTTCCGTAAATCGCTGGACGTGATGGGCACGCCTATCCGCATCCAGTTCAAGGAAGGGGAAAACCCGTTCGCTAACAAGCGCAACACCCTGACGCCGAACCAGATGCGTAAGCGTAAGCGTTTGATTAAGCACATTAAGAAAAGCAAATAAGCTTTGCTGAACTCACAAAAGCCCGCGCATGTCGCGGGCTTTTTTTTTGCCCAATCATACCGCCGGTTTTCTCTGTGTGATGTCAATCACTATTCACTTTTAACCATGTTTAAAACTAAGAAAGTAGACAATCGTCGAATTTTCGTCTTAAAGTCCCGGGCCCGGTACTAGACAAAACTAGCATCTGGTTATCAAATGGTTAACTAACTTTTCGCCGCATGTAAAAAATCGGTCAGATACGTAACTGGCCGGCGTACTTGCTGGTGTTTACAAGCACGACACATACCTTTCGGGAGAATTATGCAATCCTCTGTTAATCAAAAAGAGAGCCGAACGTTCTTCGGCCATCCGTATCCGCTCGGTTCACTGTTTTTCACCGAGATGTGGGAGCGTTTCTCGTTTTACGGCATTCGTCCGTTACTGATCCTGTTTATGGCCGCCACCGTCTATGACGGCGGGATGGGTCTGGCCCGTGAAAACGCCTCGGCGATTGTCGGTATCTTTGCCGGGACCATGTACCTGGCCGCGCTGCCGGGGGGCTGGCTGGCGGATAACTGGCTTGGGCAGCAGAGAGCCGTCTGGTACGGTTCAATTCTGATTGCGCTCGGCCACCTGTCGATTGCGCTGTCGGCCATCATGGGTGACAACCTGTTCTTTATCGGCCTGATGTTCATCGTGCTCGGCTCTGGCCTGTTCAAGACCTGTATCTCGGTCATGGTGGGGACTCTGTATAAAAAAGGCGATGCGCGTCGTGACGGCGGTTTCTCGCTGTTCTATATGGGCATCAACATGGGCTCGTTCATTGCCCCGCTGATTTCCGGCTGGCTGATTAAAACCCACGGCTGGCACTGGGGCTTTGGTATTGGCGGCATCGGGATGCTGGTGGCGCTGATTATCTTCCGCGTGTTTGCGGTTCCGGCGATGAAACGCTACGACAGCGAAGTCGGTCTGGATTCCACCTGGAACAGTCCGGTGGTGAAGCGTAATGGCGTGGGCATCTGGCTGCTGGTGCTGGCGGCAGGTGTGGCAACGCTCGTGACGCTGATTGCGCAGGGCGTGATTGTGATTAACCCGGTCGCGGTAGCCAGCGTGCTGGTCTACGTGATTGCGGCGTCTGTTGCCCTCTACTTTATTTATCTGTTTGTTTTTGCTGGCCTGAACCGTAAAGAACGCGCCAGACTGCTGGTGTGCTTTATTCTGCTGGTCTCAGCGGCGTTCTTCTGGTCTGCGTTTGAGCAGAAGCCAACCTCGTTCAACCTGTTTGCCAACGACTACACTAACCGCATGATCGGTGATTTTGAAATCCCGGCGGTTTGGTTCCAGTCGATTAACGCGCTGTTCATCATCCTGCTGGCCCCGGTGTTCAGCTGGGCATGGCCGAAGCTCGCGACGAAGAACATCCGCCCAAGCAGTATCACCAAATTCGTGATCGGTATTCTGTGTGCGGCAGCGGGCTTTGGCCTGATGATGCTGGCGGCACAGAATGTACTGAGCAACGGTGGGGCGGGGGTGTCGCCGTTCTGGCTGGTGGGCAGTATCCTGATGCTGACGCTGGGTGAACTGTGCCTGAGCCCGATCGGTCTGGCGACCATGACCCTGCTGGCGCCGGAAAGAATGCGCGGCCAGATGATGGGTCTGTGGTTCTGCGCCAGTGCCTTGGGTAACCTGGCGGCGGGCCTGATCGGCGGTCACGTGAAGGCCGACCAGTTGGATATGCTGCCGGATCTCTTCGCCCGCTGCTCCATCGCGCTGCTGATTTGTGCCGCGGTGCTGATCGTCCTCATTGTTCCGGTGCGTCGTATGCTGGAAAATGCGCAAACGAAACCGGCAGCTAGCGCCTGATAAACCTCAGCGTGCCGGGGCTGGCGTTACGCCCCGGCACGTTATTCCCTGAGGTGAAAATATGCAGTTAGGATTTGTTGGTCTTGGTGCGGTAGTGGAGACAGCGTATCTGCCCGCATTGCGTAACCTGTATGGCCGCCCGGTTCGTTGTTTCGGGTTTGATGTTCTCCCGGCAAAGCACCCTGAAGGCGTGATGCGCTGCGCCTCGCTTGCGGAACTGCTTGCCACCCCGCTTGATACCCTGTTTATCACTACCGCATCGCTGCACCATCTTGAGGTGCTTGAGCAGGCAATCGCCTCACCGATCTCCCGGATTGTGATAGAAAAACCGATTGTCGCCACGCTTCCCCAAATAGATAAGCTTAATGCGCTACTGGCCACGCCCGGTGCGGCATCCCGCGTGCTGGCGCTCGACCACTGGATGGCGCGCATCGAAACGGTGAAGCGCTCGCTGGTCGATCATTTTTCTGACGTCGTCAGAATTGAAGGCTTTTTGCAGGAGCCAAGCGGGTATAACGCTGTCGGCGAACCCATCGCGCTTAATTTCTCCACCGGTGAACCGGATACCAGAACGCTTCGTCACCCTGATGGCGTGATTCTGGATATCGGTACGCATGTGCTGGCGATGCTGCGTGAAACGATGTGCTTTCTGGGGGGCGATGACGAGATGACGCTACAGGTCGTTGCCGCTAAAGACCGTCTGGGCCGCGCTATTGCAAAAGGAGACCTGACCACGGCGGAAGGTGAGGCGCATCTTCAGGGAAGCATCAGCGGCGTACCGGTGGACATCTGGCTTAACAAATACGCAGGACCTGCGGGCGGGCAAAAAGGCTTGCGTCTGCATCTGCGTGACGGGCGCACCATCAGTCACGACCGGCGCGGCGCGGAAGATGTGCTGGAGGTCATTGAGGGGGATGATATCCAGCGCTGGTCTCTCCCCGGCACAATCTACGAGCACTGTCTTGCGGGACATATTCTTGGCGATAAAAGTCTGTTTGAGCGGGATCCGCAGGAGGTGAGCCGAACCACGCGCCGTCGGATCGAGGAAGTTGCGCTGCTGCTGACCTTGCAGCAACAGTTGCGTGGTCCGCACTGAACGCAACGTGGTAAAATTACCCCAGACCTGAATGCTTTGAAGGAGTCACCATGACGATTACCTGCCCGGATTGCCAGGCAACGCTGGAGCCCCAGAATGGGGAGGCGCACTGCGAGAACTGTAACAAAGACATTGCGCTTGAAGCCCGTTGCCCGGAGTGCCATCAGCCGCTCCAGGTTTTAAAAGCCTGTGGCGCGGTGGATTATTTCTGCCAGAACGGCCACGGCTTAATCTCTAAAAAGCGCGTGGAGTTTGTTCCGGCAGAACGTTAATCACACACGCAGCCTTCGCCTTTCTGCCACAGTTCGACCAGCGACTCGGGTGCTTCCTGCTCGGGCACCAGCACGATGATATCGGCATAATGTGCCTGATTCTGCCCGGTCCAGATAATCTGGATGCGGAAATAGCGCTGGTCACCGCTGCCGGGGGACGTGGCTTGCCCGGGCGGCTGGCCGCGTGGAAACGCCTGCTCCAGAATGCTCACCAGGCGCTGGCGCTGGGCCTCATTGAGCGAGGACAGCGCGATGGTGCGCTGACCGCTCAGCTTAGGAATAAAAGCGACGCCGCCTTCCCGGGCCAGCTCAACTACGGCGTCATCCGTCAGTTCCGGAACCTGCATCTACAGCACTCCCACCTGTTCCCAGGCTTGTTTTATGGCCGCTCCGACGTCGCTACCAGAGCGTTTCTCTCCGTGCGCGATCGTTAGTTTTGCAAAGGCCTCAAAATCTGCATCCTGCGCCAGATTGCGATCGCAAACTGTGTCGTACCAGGCATAACCCGCTTTTTCCCATGCGTGACCGCCGATCGCCGTCGCGGCCAGATAAAACGCCCGATTGGGGATACCGGAGTTCAGATGCACGCCGCCGTTATCCTCGCGCGTTTTAATGAAATCTTTCATGTGCGCGGGCTGCGGATCTTTGCCGAGCAGCGGGTCATCGTAGGCGGTGCCGGGTTCAGACATCGAGCGCAGCCCTTTGCCGTTAATTCCTGCGGCCAGCAGCCCTTCACCAATCAGCCAGTCTGCTTTATCGGCGGTTTGCTTCAGATGGTACTGTTTCACCAGCGAGCCAAACACGTCAGAGAGAGACTCGTTTAGCGCGCCCGACTGTTCAAAATAGATCAGTCCGGCCTCGGTCTCGGTCACGCCGTGGCTCAGCTCGTGCGCTACCACGTCAATGGCAATCGTGAAGCGATTAAATATTTCCCCGTCGCCGTCGCCAAATACCATCTGCTGACCGTTCCAGAAGGCGTTCTGATATTCCCGTCCATAGTGAACGGTCCCGGTCAAAATAAGCCCTTTATTATCGAGCGAATCGCGCTGATATTCTTTCCAGAAGAAATCGTGGGTAACCCCTAAATAATCGTAGGCTTCATCAACCGCGACATCGCCATTCGACGGCTGACCCTCATATCGCACCTGGGTACCCGGCAGCTCCTGGGTTTGCTTCGCATCGTAGATGTCTCGCTCCAGCTGTCCGGCTTTATTCACGTGCGGCGCGGCGGGCTTGCCCGGCATATGGGCCATTAACGTCTGTACGTGGGTTAAGGTCTGACGGGCGCAGCGCTGCTGCGGCTCGGAACCCGTTTCGATAATACGACGCAGAATATAAGGGGGAATAACGCTATAAAGATGGGTCATGCAGCTCTCCTTATTAAAAAAGGGAATAGCTGCAGTATAGTAAGTAACCGGCGAAGAATTATCCGGTTTTGCGCTGACGCGTCTTTTTCACCGGTTTAATTGATTTCACTTCGCTTTCTACCAAGCCGTCAGACAGGCGGGTGGTCAGCACATCCCCGGCTTTGACCTGTTTGGTTTGTTTCAGCACTTTCCCGTCCGTCGCGGTGGTGACGCTATAGCCGCGCGCCAGCGTGGAGAGGGGGCTGACCGCTTCAAGATGGGTCACCGCATTGCCAAAACGTTCGCGGGTGGTACTCAGCCGGGCGCGGAGAGTCTCCGCCAGACGAAACTCCAGCTGCTGAATCCGCGTTTGCGCGCGGTAAATTTTCGGCTGCGGATTTTGCTGGTTAAGGCGCTGCGTCACGCGCTGCTGGCGCGAAACGGCGCGTTTCAGCTGAGTATCCAGCGCGATATTCATGCGCTGGCGCAGACGATCCAGCACCGTCTGCTGACGCGCCAGGCGCAGCTGCGGGTGCTGCTGCTGCAGACGATGATGAAGCTGGGTAAAGCGACGGGTACGGTTGGCGAGGAAGTAGTCCATCGCCATTTCAAGGCGCTGCTGGCCGTTCTGGATCTGACGCAGCAGCTCCAGCTGGTTACGACTCACCACTTCTGCCGCCGCGGAAGGCGTAGGCGCACGTAAATCCGCGACAAAATCGGCTATCGTCACGTCCGTTTCATGCCCGACGGCACTCACGACCGGGATAAGGCTGGTAAAGATTGCCCGCGCCACGCGCTCGTCGTTAAAGCTCCACAGGTCTTCCAGCGAGCCGCCACCGCGCCCGACGATGAGTACGTCACACTCCTGGCGCGCGTTGGCCAGCGCAATGGCGCGCACAATCTGGCCCGGCGCATCGTCGCCCTGCACGGCGGTCGGGTAGATGATGACGGGCAGGGAAGGGTCTCGACGCTTAAGGACGTGCAAAATATCATGCAGTGCCGCACCGGTTTTTGAGGTGATAACCCCAACGCAGTGGGCAGGAGAGGGCAGCGGTTTTTTAAACTGCTGGTCGAAAAGCCCCTCGGCAGAAAGCGTTGCTTTTAACTGCTCATACTTCTGCTGCAACAGCCCTTCGCCCGCAGGCTGCATGCTCTCGACGATAATTTGATAATCACCGCGCGGTTCATACAGGGTAATATTGGCGCGAACCAGAACCTGCTGGCCGTGCTGCGGACGAAACGTCACGCGGCGGTTGCTGTTGCGGAACATCGCGCAGCGCACCTGGGCGGTGTCGTCTTTTAAGGTAAAGTACCAGTGGCCGGAAGAGGGCTGCGTGAAGTTAGAGATCTCACCGCTGATCCAGACCTGCCCCATTTCCTGCTCAAGCAGCAAACGCACCGTCTGATTCAGGCGGCTGACGGTATAAATTGAGGGGGATTGAGAGGATAACATGTGAGCGGGATCAAATTCTAAATCAGCAAGTTATTCAGTCGATAGTAACCTGCTGAGAGGCAATCGCAAGCATTTTTTTTAAAAAAGTGTAGATGCAATCGGTTACGCTCTGTATAATGCCACGGCAATATTTAACCACCCAGGTCAGAGATATTGCCCATGCTACGTATCGCTAAAGAAGCACTGACGTTTGACGACGTCCTCCTCGTTCCCGCTCATTCCACCGTTCTGCCGAATACTGCCGACCTCAGCACGCAGTTGACGAAAACCATTCGTCTGAACATTCCTATGCTCTCCGCGGCAATGGACACCGTGACTGAAGCGCGCCTGGCTATCGCCCTGGCACAGGAAGGCGGCATTGGCTTTATCCATAAAAACATGTCTATCGAGCGTCAGGCGGAAGAAGTTCGCCGCGTGAAGAAACATGAATCCGGCATTGTGTCTGACCCTCAGACCGTTCTGCCAACCACCACTCTGCACGAAGTGAAAGCCCTGACCGAACGTAACGGCTTCGCCGGCTACCCGGTTGTGACCGAAGATAACGAGCTGGTTGGCATCATCACCGGCCGTGACGTGCGCTTCGTGACTGATCTGAACCAGCCTGTCAGCGTCTACATGACGCCAAAAGAGCGTCTGGTGACCGTTCGCGAAGGTGAAACCCGCGACGTAGTGCTGGCGAAAATGCACGAAAAACGCGTTGAGAAAGCGCTGGTTGTGGATGCGAACTTCCATCTGCGCGGCATGATCACCGTGAAAGATTTCCAGAAAGCAGAACGTAAACCTAACGCCTGTAAAGACGAGCATGGCCGTCTGCGCGTGGGTGCAGCGGTTGGTGCCGGTGCCGGTAACGAAGAGCGTGTTGATGCGCTGGTGGCTGCGGGCGTTGACGTCCTGCTGATCGACTCCTCACACGGCCACTCTGAAGGCGTTCTGCAGCGTATTCGTGACACCCGTGCTAAGTACCCGGACCTGCAGATCATCGGCGGCAACGTGGCAACAGGCGCAGGCGCTCGTGCGCTGGCTGATGCCGGCTGCAGCGCGGTGAAAGTGGGTATCGGTCCAGGCTCTATCTGTACTACCCGTATCGTCACCGGCGTGGGCGTTCCGCAGATCACCGCGGTATCTGACGCGGTTGAAGCGCTGGAAGGCACCGGTATTCCGGTTATCGCTGACGGCGGTATCCGCTTCTCTGGCGACATCGCGAAAGCCATCGCCGCGGGCGCTGCTGCCGTGATGGTGGGCTCCATGCTGGCCGGTACCGAAGAATCCCCGGGTGAAATCGAACTCTACCAGGGCCGTTCTTACAAATCCTATCGTGGGATGGGCTCCCTGGGCGCGATGTCCAAAGGTTCCTCTGACCGTTACTTCCAGACCGATAACGCCGCTGACAAACTGGTGCCGGAAGGTATCGAAGGCCGCGTTGCTTATAAAGGCCGTCTGAAAGAGATCATTCACCAGCAGATGGGCGGCCTGCGCTCCTGTATGGGTCTTACCGGCTGTGGTACCATTGACCTGCTGCGTACCAAAGCGGAATTCGTACGCATCAGCGGTGCGGGTATCCAGGAGAGCCACGTTCACGACGTGACGATCACCAAAGAGTCCCCGAACTATCGTCTGGGCTCCTGATTTTTCTTCGCCCGACCTCGTGTCGGGCGATTTATTTAATCTGTTTCACTTGCCTCGGAATTAGCGTCAATGACGGAAAACATTCATAAACATCGCATCCTCATCCTCGATTTTGGTTCTCAGTACACTCAGCTGGTGGCGCGTCGCGTACGTGAACTGGGCGTTTACTGCGAACTGTGGGCGTGGGATGTCACGGAAGCACAGATTCGCGAATTCAATCCAAGCGGCATCATCCTGTCCGGCGGCCCGGAAAGCACCACCGAAGAGAACAGCCCGCGCGCGCCGCAGTACGTGTTCGAAGCAGGCGTGCCGGTATTCGGCGTCTGCTACGGTATGCAGACCATGGCCATGCAGCTGGGCGGCCACGTAGAAGGCTCTAACGAGCGTGAGTTCGGCTATGCACAGGTAGAAGTCGTCACCGACAGCGCACTGGTGCGTGGTATCGAAGACTCCCTGACCGCTGACGGCAAACCGCTGCTGGACGTGTGGATGAGCCACGGCGACAAGGTCACCGCTATCCCGTCTGACTTCGTGACCGTTGCCAGCACCGAAAGCTGCCCGTTCGCGATCATGGCGAACGAAGAAAAGCGCTTCTACGGCGTGCAGTTCCACCCGGAAGTGACCCACACCCGTCAGGGTATGCGCATGCTGGAGCGCTTCGTGCGCGACATCTGCCAGTGTGAAGCGCTGTGGACCCCGGCAAAAATCATCGACGACGCCGTGGAGCGTATCCGCCAGCAGGTTGGTGATGACAAAGTGATCCTCGGCCTCTCCGGCGGCGTCGACTCCTCCGTGACCGCGATGCTGCTGCACCGTGCCATCGGCAAAAACCTGACCTGCGTCTTCGTGGACAACGGTCTGCTGCGTCTGAACGAAGCCCAGCAGGTGATGGACATGTTCGGTGACCACTTCGGTCTGAACATCGTTCATGTGGAAGGCGAGCAGCGCTTCCTGGACGCGCTGAAAGGCGAGAACGATCCGGAAGCCAAGCGTAAAATCATCGGCCGCGTATTCGTGGAAGTGTTCGACGAAGAAGCGCTGAAGCTGGAAGACGTTAAATGGCTGGCACAGGGCACTATCTATCCTGACGTGATTGAATCAGCTGCTTCAGCAACCGGTAAAGCACACGTCATCAAATCTCACCACAACGTGGGCGGCCTGCCGAAAGAGATGAAGATGGGTCTGGTTGAACCGCTGCGCGAGCTGTTCAAAGATGAAGTACGCAAGATCGGTCTGGAACTGGGTCTGCCGTACGACATGCTCTACCGTCACCCGTTCCCGGGCCCGGGGCTCGGCGTGCGCGTACTGGGTGAAGTGAAGAAAGAGTACTGCGACCTGCTGCGTCGCGCAGACGCGATCTTCATCGAAGAGCTGCACAAAGCTGACCTTTACAACAAGGTAAGCCAGGCGTTCACCGTGTTCCTGCCGGTTCGCTCTGTCGGCGTGATGGGTGATGGCCGTAAGTACGACTGGGTTGTCTCCCTGCGTGCGGTGGAAACCATCGACTTCATGACCGCGCACTGGGCGCACCTGCCGTATGACTTCTTAGGCCGCGTGTCTAACCGCATCATCAACGAAGTGAACGGTATTTCCCGCGTGGTGTATGACATCAGCGGTAAGCCACCGGCTACGATTGAATGGGAATGATTTCGCGTCTGGCAACAGCCTGCACGTAAAAGCAGTAAAGTACCTCTAAGCCCGCGTAACTGCGGGCTTTTTTGTTTTTATGTCTGGCACTTTCTGGCAGCTGTTAGCAACGGGAAGCACGGTTTTTTCAATGGAATTTTTGATGGTACTCTCTGGTTTTGAATTCAGGTTTGAAAAAGTACCATGTAATAAATTTCGGTTGAGTTATGGTATTTGTTTTTTATAACTTAATTAAAAACAGAGAGTTAAACAACTTTTCTGGATTTTTTACAACATGGTATTTTTTGATAAAGGAAAACAATAAACCATGTTGACTGACACTAGGCTGCGTCACCTTAAGCCGAAGGAGAAACTCTATAAAGTTAATGACCGTGATGGTCTGTATGTTGCGGTCACTCCGGCTGGAACGATCTCATTTCGTTATAACTATTCAATAAACGGAAGACAGGAGACCGTTACTTTTGGCCGCTATGGTGTGGGAGGGATCACGCTTGCAGAAGCGCGTGAACGGCTCAATGAAGCCAAAAAAATGGTTGCCGGTGGAAGATCGCCAGCGAGGGAAAAAGCTAGAGATAAAGCGCGTATCAAAGATGCGGAGACTTTTGGTGCATGGGCTGAGAAATGGTTACGCGGCTATCAAATGGCTGAATCGACGCGTGATATGCGGCGTTCAGTATATCAAAGGGAGTTGAAGTCAAAATTTGCGCAGCAGAAATTGACCGAGATTACACATGAAGACTTACGCGCATTAACCGATAACATTGTCGAGAGAGGGGCACCGGCGACAGCTGTGCACGTCAGAGAGATTGTATTGCAAGTCTATCGCTGGGCTATTGAGCGCGGTCAGAAGGTTGAGAATCCCGCTGACCTGCTCCCCGTTGATTAGTACACCCCGATGTTAGTAATGTCTTCATAAGCCACATGAGGACATCCCCATGAAGAAGCGTTTTTCCGACGAACAGATCATCAGTATTCTCCGCGAAGCCGAAGCTGGGGTACCCGCCCGTGAACTCTGCCGCAAGCATGCCATTTCCGATGCCACGTTTTACACCTGGCGTAAGAAGTATGGCGGTATGGAGGTGCCTGAAGTTAAGCGCCTGAAGTCGCTTGAGGAAGAGAACGCCAGACTCAAGAAGCTGCTTGCCGAAGCCATGCTGGATAAAGAGGCGCTTCAGGTGGCTCTGGGGCGAAAGTACTGACGACAGACCAGAAGCGGGAAGCCGTGATGTTGATGTGTGATGCGACCGGTCTGTCGCAACGTCGTGCCTGCAGGCTTACAGGTTTATCCCTGTCGACTTGCCGCTATGAGGCTCACCGTCCGGCTGCTGATGCGCATTTATCAGGGCGCATCACTGAGCTGGCACTGGAGCGCAGGCGTTTTGGCTACCGTCGTATTTGGCAGTTGCTGCGCCGTGAAGGGCTTCATGTTAATCATAAGCGCGTGTACCGGCTTTATCACCTCAGTGGCCTGGGCGTAAAACGCAGAAGACGTCGTAAAGGGCTGGCAACAGAACGTCTGCCGCTGCTCCGTCCGGCGGCGCCCAATCTGACCTGGTCGATGGATTTCGTCATGGACGCACTTTCCACCGGTCGCAGGATCAAGTGTCTTACCTGCGTCGATGATTTCACAAAGGAATGCCTGACGGTCACTGTTGCCTTTGGGATTTCAGGCGTTCAGGTCACGCGTATTCTGGACAGCATTGCACTGTTTCGAGGCTATCCGGCGACGATAAGAACTGACCAGGGGCCGGAGTTCACTTGCCGTGCACTGGATCAATGGGCCTTTGAGCATGGTGTTGAGTTGCGCTTAATCCAGCCGGGCAAGCCAACGCAGAACGGATTTATTGAGAGCTTTAACGGACGATTTCGCGATGAATGTTTGAATGAGCACTGGTTCAGCGATATCGTTCATGCCAGGAAAATTATTAATGACTGGCGGCAGGATTATAACGAATGCCGCCCGCACTCCACGCTGAATTATCAGACACCGTCTGAATTTGCAGCGGGCTGGAGAAAGGGTCATTCTGAGAATGAAGATTCCGACGTTACTAACTGAGTGTTGTATCTAATCGTGGGGGCAGGTCATATTTGCTTGCTTCCTCGTCGCTCATACTGGCTACTTTCACCACAGAATCATGAAGTTTTTGAGTGAAGGGATGATATCATAGAGCCATTAGATTTTTAGTCATGTACCTGAACAGGTAGATGACATCGATCACATAAAACCGCATTTTCTATGTGTAGAGCACTTAGCAACATCTTTTCTAACTGTTATGGCAAAGTGAAATTGGTCACCTGGATTGATGGAATCACGTTCTTAAATAATGAAATTCAAACCGATGTCATCAGCTAGCGGCATAAGCTTATAACTAATACAGAGTCTACCTCCAGGGCGTTAGGTATCTGTGATTCGAGCAATCGCAGATCTTTGTTCGACAAACTGGTTTATTGTAGCGCTCTAGGACAGTTTGGATGCTGACGAGGGTTGGGTTCAATATGACAATCTCCCGGAAGCTAGTAATTCCTTTGAATAATTTGAACTCCGACTCCTAATTCCCATTTCGAAGCGGCCTATAAATTGTAAAAATATATTAATTAGAATAATATTTGCTCAACGGATAGTGCCCTGACCGCGCTCGATTGGTTCAAGTAATCCATATCGTGCTGGAAGCATACGTGGTATCACACTACGAACGAGGCAGGGATGGTCGATCGGAGGCTACTTGGAACTGTACGAACGATGGTGTCAAGTCACAAAAGAAAACGATAAGCGCAAAAACTACTGGATCTATGTTGAGAGAAATGGCGGTCGAGACGAGATTCGTGCAGACCTCGCCGAGACTATTCGATCGCACTACGCGCGTCTTGAACTCATAGCCGAAGACGTGAAGCGCCTCGGATATAAGGTCGCTGCGAAGATTCTCAGTGAAGCGTTGCCGCAAACCGCTAAAGGCCGCTCCGGCGATCTTGGCGAAATTCTAGCGACGGAGCTTGTCGAGGAAGAGATTGGCTTACGAGTGCCGGTTCGCCGTCTCCGTTATAAGGATGGCCGTAATATGGCCATGCGCGGCGACGATTTTATCGGCGCCGGATACAATGGGAATGACCAAAAGCTTTGGCTTCTAAAGGGTGAGGCCAAGAGCAATAAGGTGCTTGGCAAGGCAACGGTTACGAACGCTCGCAAGGTTCTGAACCGTGACAACGGACGCTGTACGCCCGATTCCCTCCTGTTTATCGCAAACCGACTCTTAGAGAGTAATGATCCGGAGGACAACGCACTGGGTCGTAGCCTTCGTGACGAGGTCGGTGTGAAGTCCCTCCGTGCCGACCGCATCGACCATATGCTTTTCACCGTGTCAGGCAACGGTCCACATGCATCGTTGAAAGAGGACCTCGACTTCGCAGGGACGAATCGTGATCACTACGTAGTAAACATCCACGTCCCAGATCACCAGGATTTCATCGCAGCCATGTACGAGGAGGCGGAAGATCTTGGAGACAATTGACGAACTAACCACTTTCTTGACTACCGCGACCGTAGATGGCGTCCTCGGGCGCTTGCTCTATCGTGGCGTAGCCTGGTCCTTAATGCGTGAGGAAGGTTTGTTGCCTACGAACGCGCCGCAGCTAGGTGCGACGATCGAAACCGATCTTGCCGAGCACGGTTTTGCCCTACTCCGTGGAACGATGGCTCTGCGCTCTCAAGCCGGTGCATCGGACCTCACAAACAAGGCGTTTGAGCGCGCCGCAATTGCCTTCGAAGCTTTGGTGCGTAACTGTAACCCTGATTCCCCTGAGCGCGGTTTCCATCGTACGATAGCCGCTGCGGCCTATCATCTAGCGGGCTTCTCGGCCGTTGCCTATTCGCTTTTCAATGAGGCCACTGATGATCTCAATGCGTCACCGGGCGAAACGGTGATTCAGTATTTGATCTTGCGTGATCTTAGCCAGTTGCGAGAATTCGTTCGAGACAGGTTGGACGAGCAAGCTCACGGAGATGAGGAGATCGCTGAGGCGTTGATGAGCGAAAAATTAGACATTGACGAGGCTTTATCGACAATCCTCAATACAACAATCTGCCGGGCGTTAGCGTATTTCGACTTCGCGCTCGAGACAGGCGAACTCGAGCCAATCGAGGCCGCGCGGGAGTTGCTCACCACCGCAGCCCACTTGGCGGATAACGCCGGGAATGTTCCGCTATGGTGGATTTCAAATCTCTGCAGTCACTTAATCGATGACCTCTGGAGGCATTCTCTGCATGAAAACTTACCGACTGAACCGCCAGAGGGAACGGAGGAAAAATACCCTGATCTACGACGGCTATTCATCTCGTCGCTCTACGCCCGCAAGACATCTGAGGTAGAGCTCTGGCCATCACAGCGCGAAGCAGCTCGGCGTTCTACTGATGTCACCGACGATCTTGTCGTTGCCTTGCCGACCAGTGCCGGTAAGACTCGCGTGGCGGAGATCGCCGCGTTGATGACCCTGTCGTCAGCACGTCGGGTATTGATTGTGACGCCATTGCGCGCGCTATCCGCCCAGACCGAGCGATCGTTCAGAAAAACATTCGGGCCGCTCGGTTTTAGCGTTTCTTCCCTTTACGGTGCTAGCGGCCTTTCGACTGGTGATGAAGACGCGCTGCGCACGCGCGATATCATCATCGCGACGCCTGAGAAACTTGACTTTGCGCTCAGAAGCGACCCGTCGCTAATCGCCAATGTGGGCCTGATCGTTCTCGACGAAGGCCACATGATTGGCCCTAGCGAACGCGAGATTCGTTATGAAACCCTCGTGCAGCGTCTACTTCGGCGCTCTGATGCAGGCGAACGTCGTATTGTTTGTCTATCCGCGATCCTGCCCAGTGGCGATGAGCTGGATGACTTAACAGCATGGATACGCTCTGATGAACCGGGCGAGCCAGTGCGTTCCGACTGGCGGCCAACGCGGCAGCGGTTCGGCGCGCTCACATGGCGGGGTAAGGACGCGCTGCTCCGTCTAGACCTCAATGACGATGGTCCGTTCCTCGACAAATTTGTCGTGGAGAAAGCCGCGCGGGGGAAAGAAAAGAAACCCTATCCGCGCAGGAATTCGCACCTCGCCTTGTTCGCGGCATGGGAATTCGCTGGCCAAGGAAAGCGGGCACTTATCTTCTCTACCCAAGCGAATTGGGTCGAAGGCTACGGTAAACAGGTAGTGGATCTCTGCAAACGCGGTTATCTAGGCTCACTGTTGGAGGATGAAGCCTCGATCGCTCGTGCTGTGGAGGTCGGCAAAGAATGGTTAGGCGAAGACCACCCTGCCGTGGCCTGCCTAAAGTGCGGTGTTGCTATCCACTACGGCCGACTGCCGAGCCCGTTCCTTCGAGAACTGGAGGTCCTTCTATCCGAAGGCGTCCTGCGGGTCATTATCGCATCGCCGACATTGTCTCAGGGGCTCAACCTCAACGCCGCCGTCCTGTTAGTGCCTTCGTTGTATCGAGCATCCGAGAAGATCAAAGGCGAGGAGTTCGCGAACGTCGCGGGTCGCGCAGGGCGCGCCTTCGTGGATGTCGAAGGCCTCATCGTTCATGTCATGTTCGATAAGGTCAAATGGCGAAAAAAGGAGTGGAGGAAGTTAGTGGATTCAGCTAAAGCCCGAACGCTAAAGAGCGGCCTCATCCAGATTGTCGCAGAAATTCTTGAGAGGCTGTCCCGCAAAGGTGTGCTGGATCGTGATGATGCCTGGGAATATTTGGCCAACGCGCGTGAAGCTTGGATATCCCCCCAAGAAGAAGCTGAAGTCGCAGAGCGCCTGGCGACTGGCGCGAAGTATGACGCTGGTAGCGACGATGATGAAGATGGTGTTGATGACGAAGAGGAAACCATCGAAGAGGAGCCGTTATCACAGATCGTCGAGCGTCTTGACGCAATGGTATTTGGTCTGATCGAAGTACTCGACTCCAATCGTGCTGATCTGCCGAAGCTCTTGGATGAGGCGCTCAAGGGCTCTCTCTGGGCACGCCAGATCGCACGTGAGGGCAAGGACGTCGCCCCGCTCCATAAGAAGGTGTTCGAGGCCCGTGCCGATCTCATTTGGAAAACCACTACAGCGCAGGTGCGACGCGGGCACTTCGCCATGGGTGTTGGACTTGAGGCGGGTCTGAAAATCGACGCCATGGCTGACGAGCTGGCCGAACTCCTAGACCAGGCAGATGATGCGGCATTGAGAGGCGACGCCGAAGCGCTTGTCGATGCGCTCGGCGGTTTAGGTGAACGTTTACTGTTCATGCGCCCTTTCATCCCCGATAAGGCGAACGCACTACCGGTGAACTGGAAGGCTATCTTGCGTAGTTGGGTGTCTGGCGAGGATGTGGCTAAAATCGGCACTCAGAACATGCGAGTTGTAGAGGAGGCGTTCACCTATCGTTTGGTTTGGGCCTTGGAAGCGGTGCGTACTCGCCGCATGTCACTCGGTTGGTCGCCAGAAACGGTGGTGGGTGGAGGCGCAGCAGCGGTAGAAACTGGCGTACCGCAATTTATGATGTCGATGTTGATCCGCGCGGGCCTTCCTTCGCGGCGCGCGGCGATGGCGGCGATCAAGGATTCTAAACCGGTCTTCGTCACGCCAGCTGAAATGCGGGCTTGGCTCGAGTCCGACGAGGTCACAGCCTATACTGACGCTAGCGACTGGCCCACGCCAGATACAGCTGCATTATGGGCGCGGTTCCGGACGGACGCCCTTAGCAGCGGTATACAGAAATGGTCGGTCGAACATTTCAAGCGCCTGCTAGATACTTCGATAGCCCCGCCGCCAGGACTTTATCGCATAGTCACCGACGAGGGTGATGGGCGGACTTGGCTGACTACACCCGATTATCAACGTGTCGGTGCGTTCAAGAAACTAGCAGTTGATCCAAAGCCCAGCCTTTTTTCAGGCCGATTGCGCGGCGGCACCAAAGTGGTGGAGGCTTTACGTATTGGGCCTGGCAAGCTGCGATGGCCCCGTGCTGATGCATAGAGAGCGTAGTTTCTGGTTAATGGAGATCATAACGGTATTTTCACTGGAGCAATCGTCATCGAACCCCAAGGCTATTGTGAGCAATACTTGAAACGGTCGTATTCTTAGATTATGCGGATTCTCTGAACTGCTCTTGGTATTTTGCATGGTATCATAGCTACGTTTTTATTTAATATCATGAATTTTAAGTTAAAAATTCTGTTGTTAATCATGGTGTGGGAGTAAGAGGTTTTTATAGACATTTGATTTAAAACAATATTCAATGTGCCATTGATAATGCATATTGCGTTGTCAATGGCATTTTTTATGGCATTGAGTCAGGTATCACAAGTTGGGTGGTACTGATACCAAGGACACATCTAGCGACTGGCATGGTATTTGTCCGAAGTCTGTAAGTTGGGGTGATTTTCGCTGCGTCCTGCGGCTCTGTAAATGGAAGGCACTGACTGTTCTGCAGCGATCTCAGTCGTTCAACACCTGTGTGTGAATAGACGCTGTACGATGAGTTCCGGTCGCCACGATCAACGGCACTAGTAGCGTCGGTTGGGCAGAAAAAACTATTCTGCTCCTCATTATTTGAGGATGCCCCAGTGCAGTTGACGAGCACTGCGCCTGATAGACTTACGTGAATAAAAAAGCATGGGAGGCACCGATGTTTAGCGATATTCCTCAGGGCATTAGCCTTTGGGATCACCAACGCAGAGCGCTTTCATTCGTCATTGAGCGTATGCGAGCCAATAGTACTGCTTGCCTAGTTCGGATGCCTACCGGTACAGGAAAGACTGGCGTCATCGCCTGTCTGTCCGTGATCAGTGCGCCAGGTCGTGTCCTGGTACTTACTCCTTGGAAGAATTTACGAGACCAGATGGTCAGCGCGCTCCAGCACGGATTCTGGGCAAACGTCAGATACCCAGCGCCAAATGAAAAAACTATTGTCGGTTTTGTGCCCTCATCCATAAAAGACGTATTAAGTAACACCGATGCCAAGGTGCTTGTCTGCACGTTCACCACACTGACTGAACTCCAAAGATCCTCGCCTCAGGAGTACGCCGCGCTCGCCGCATCCGTCGATGCCGTTGTCGTTGATGAGTGCCACTACGAACCGGCACTACGCTGGGGGAAGGCGGTGAAATCGCTTAACAAGCCCATGATCCTCATGACTGCGACACCGTATCGCAATGACCTAAAGCTGTTCCGCATCGAGAACCCAAAAGAATCCGTTTTTCATTTTTCACACCACGATGCCGAAGCGGCAAAGATTATTCGTCCCCTTAAGACGCTATCCCTGCCTGATGCGATGGACGTTCCGAAACTGGCTCAGGAATTCTCCGCTGCTTGGAAGGCCGCGGTACAGTCGAATAGTCTGATCAGCAGCACACCTCGGGCCATCATATGCTGCACCAGTGCTGCTGACATCAAGGCAGCAGTGGCAGTGATTCGCGACGCGGGTCTTGACGCCATTGGCATACATGACACTTTTACAGGGAATGCTGGCTCGCATTTGTTGAAGGAAGTCCCTGAGAGGCACAGCGCGGTGATCTGGATTCATCAGCACAAACTAACCGAAGGACTGGACGACCACCGATTCTGCTGTGTCGCCTTCTTCGGGCCTGTTGGCAATGACCGCAAGCTCATTCAGCAAATCGGACGGGTTCTGCGAAGGGGACGTTCGGATCGAGAGGACTGTGCGGCTCTACTCTACGCGCCGAACTACTTAAATCTGGGTGATCGTTGGCTGGCGTACCGAGAGTTCGAAAAAAGCGTAGAACTCCTGACAGCGCAGCACTATCGCAATGTTGTCGAGCGTATGTTGGAGAGTCAGCCTTCCGTGGAGTACTTCGATGGTCGCTTCCGGCGAAGGTTTCGTCAGGATGTGCTTGCAGACAATCCTCAGGTTGTTATTGCGCCAAGCGTGCTCGTGCGCAGGCTAAAGAGCAGCTTTTCTCTGGAAGAATATATCGAAGACTGCACCGACAGTCTTAACCTTACAGACGCAATCATTCTTGGTGAGCCGAATGCGCCGTGCCAGCGAGCGACAGACTTCGCACTATGGGTCTACGCATCGATAGCAAATTCCCGTCTTCTGGAAGAGACATCACTGTATGAAGTCAGACTCGAAGTGCACTGCGTAGTCGTTGCTGGCGACTACCTTCTGGTTTCGGACACCACAGGTACTTATCCTGAAGCGCTTATCGATGTGTCGACCACAGCTCTTGGGGCAGCCGAGCTATCTCAGTTACTTGATGCGTCGTACAGCATCACCAATGTTTCCACGAGCAGCGCTATTCCATTTGACACTGTGATCAGGGCGTCAGTTCATCGCGGTCACGATCTGAAGCTGATCCCTGCCTCGCTGACTGACCGGGTTCAGATCTGCAAAGCGGCCCGTGGAGCGTCGGCAAAGGGGCGACGCTACGTTGGTATGCATCGCGGTCGGGTTCGTCAGGATATTCCCGAGCAGCAAAGACGACGCCACTCTGTATCTTTGTTTAAAGAATGGGCAACGTCAATCGCCTCGGCGCTGGCCTCGACGCATGTTGACAATATCGTCTTGCAAAGATACATGCAGACCTGCAAGCCACCTCTAAAACCGCTTCCGGTGACAATGTCGATCGATTTGTCGCAGTCGAAGATCCGCATCTCTTCCGCCGAAGGCGAAGAACTTCGCATCGTAGCTTCTTCCGTTGAGGTCACGTCGCCAAAGAGCGGGCCATCCGGCACAAGCACCAATATGCACGAGTGCACATACATATTCGAAGATCTCTCGGACCCGCCGGTAAGCGTTGAGCTGGAATTGCTCTTGGAGTACCAGCAAGATAAGGGTCGCTTCTGGTTCAAGGGAAAGGGCGTTCGAGGTGGGTTTGGCGTTCAAGTCCTCGAGGACGACACTGGGAGCAGCGCCAAGTCGTTCACGGACTACCTGAACCAGAATCAGGAGTTGGTTCTGATCGGTCTTCAGGATGGGGCCATGGTTTACCAGGGCCGCAACTTCTACAAGGTTGACTATGCTCACGCCGAGGAATCCCTTTTGCAGCACTTCAGTCGCCCACGCATCGCTGCCTGCGCTAACGAAAAGGGCTCGACCGATGAGTTAGATGCAGCCAAGAAGCAAGGTACGAAGGCCACTGCCTTTATCCCAGGCTCTCTCTTCAAAGCAATCGCCGATGGTGACGTATCGCCCGGATTCTCGCCTGAGTTGGTCATCTGTGACGACTTGGGTTCGGAGTGCGCCGACTTTGTGCTGGCCAACTTCACGAATCGTCAAATCGCACTAGTTCACGCAAAGGCTGGAAAGGGTACGTCGATCTCGGCCTCGGCCTTTCACGATGTCGTCGCGCAAGCCATGAAGAACTTAGTTTACCTAGCGCGTGGATCGGAGACGCCTGACGGGGCAAAGAGTTGGACGAAATCCACCTTTTGGAACAACACGAAGATTCCACGGCTATATAAGGCACCCGCGAAATCTCCAACGGGCATAGCGCTGTGGAGGAAGCTACGGAGCGACATCATCGAGCGGGCTGACGCGCAGTTGCATGTGGTTTTAGTGACCGCTGGCTGCTGCGACCTTGATGCACTTCAGAAGGTGATCAAGGATCCCTCCAAGAGAACCGCAGAAACCGCGCAGCTATTTCACCTGTTTGATGGTCTGGTTGGTTACGCTAGACAATTGGGTGTGCGAGTGACCGTGCTGGACGTTCCTCACTAAGCCCTATAGGCAATGCCAACAACAGCTGGATCAATGCAGACGTTCAGTGAATCGCCATAGGTTCCGTAGACAGCACCGAGCTTCAACGATTCACATACGTCAGGTGTTCGCCTCACGCAATCACAGATATTTGAATTCGTTAGGTTGCAGTTACAGATTTGGGGGTGCAGAACAGACTTCTGTAGACTCCTTCAACAACTGTAGTCATTGATCTTTCTGAATTGAGCGACTGCAACCAGCCTAGTCTGGACATTCGGGCCTTGAAGCGAGTTCCCGTCATTGGTGAAATTGTGAGGCTAGGCTCTACAAGGCGGTTGACGAGGTCCGTTAAGAGGCTCACATTTGCTTCTTCTCTGTATGGTATTTTTAATGGTATTGGATAGTATGTTGGTTGAAAATCATTGTTGTATAAGAATTATTTTTTCTCATTTATGACTGAGTGGGAATAAGCAGATAACTCTTCCTGTGTTTTCATGAACAGGTAAAAGTGAATTTAACCCTCTTTTTTACAGAGGGTTTTTTATTGTCACCTCAAACCACCTCATAGGGAGATAGTGTTTGATTTCCTTTGGGAGTTCTGCTCTTTGTAAAACGGCTCTCACTCTGTGCTATGCCTTGGCAAAGGGACTGAAGGGCGTATTCGCCCCTCAGTCCTGATCCGCGGAGATGACTGTGCTATTATCCCGTAAATTGACCAGCTAAACATCTACACGACTGTAAAATTTCCTGTCAAAATTCAAAAATACGAAGTTTAGAACTAATTTCGTCATTTTTTAATATATTTTATAAAGCGTACATTTAAGTAAAGCTTTCTACAAAGCCTTTTAACTCTTTCAAAGAATATGGGGGAATTCGAGTATGTGCAATTCGATGACATGTTGGGCACAGCGAAATAAGGTCATCTAAAATTGTTTTTCTTTTTCCTAAACTGATTGGATTTATGTGGTGACAATCTATAATGTATTTATTGTTTACGAAGTATCGTTTCTCACATGACTGACAAGTGTAGTTATCCTTTTTCTTCCGTGCTTCAGCTAATTTTTTATCTCTTGCACTTGTCATTCGACTTGAGTCTTTTCTATATCCCTCTTCGGCTTCAGTTGAGTCGGGATCTAAATATCTAGGATTTACCTGTCCTTCGTTTTTCAAATATATCCTTTCGAAGCCCCCATTGCCTTTTCCAACAAAAGAAGTCCAGTTTGTATTTGTTTTTAAGGCTAATTTCAGATTTTTTATGTAGATTCGATAGCGCGGATATTGCTTTCCTTTTCTTTCGGTATACTCTTCAGCTTTTTTTTCGACAAATTCACCAATGTAGATATGATTAAGGGTGCTTGTTTGGTGAAAAACAATTACATAATCATCGACCCTGTCTTTTGATACAACCCAACAACCAGTAGATGATAATCCCTTATGATCGATGAAAAAGTTGTGCCCCTTGGTTTTGACAGCAACAGCTGTACAACCTTTAGGCAAAATATCTAAATATGAATCCATTTTAAACTCCATATGAATTGTTCTTTCTGCATATTTATTTCTGATTAGTATTCGATTGGGGATAATATCCCTCTGATCTCACGCTTGCTCATACAGTTTTTGTTTATCCCTCACTTCCCTTCACCCAACCGATAAGCCAGTGCCACCACCAGCGACTGCACCAGGCACAGCGTTGCCGACTGGGACCGAAACGCGTCCACCTGCGCCTCTTTCACCACAAAGCAAAGATCGCTGAACGTCGCCAGCGGGCTGATCTGGCTGTCCGTAATCACAATCTGCCGCGCGCCGACGCTGGCGGCGGTTTCGCTGACCATCACCGTCTCTTCCGCGTAGGGCGAGAAGCTGATCGACACCACGATGTCGCGCGCCTTAATGCGGCTGATCTGCTCGCGCAGCATGCCACCCATACCGTCGAGCAGAATAGGGCGACACTCCAGGTGGCTCAGGGCATAGGTGAGGTAGGCCGCGACGCTAAAGGAGCGGCGCAGACCGGCGATGTAGATGGTGTCGGCGTCGGCCAGCAGCTGTACCGCGCGCTCCAGCATTTCCGGTTCGGCGCGGGCGGCCAGCTGCTGTAGCGCCTGGGCGTTTGAACGGGCGAACTCCTGCAGGATGTCGAGCGGGGTTTCGGGCACGGCCTCGCTCTCCATTTCGCGGAACAGCCGGGCACGGTCGCTGTAGCTGGCGGTCTCCTCCACCAGGTTCATGCGAAACAGCTGTTTCATTTCGTTGAAGCCGGTGAAGTCAAAGGCGTTGGCGAAGCGGATCAGCGTCGAGGGCGGCACGTCGGCGCGCTCGGCAATCACGGCAACCGTATCAAAGGCCACGCTGTTCGTATTATCCAGCACATAGCGGGAGACCTGCTGCAGCCTCTTGCTCAGGCTATCGTAGCGATCGCGGATTTGCTGCTGCAGTTCGTTCAGGCTGGTTGCTGTCGTCATGTTATCCCCCAAATACAGTCCTGTGATTCTAAACGCAAAACCGCGTCTTTTAAATGTCGGCCATCCATCTGGCAGCAAAAATGAAACAGAAGCTTCAGTCATTCCCACGCCCGAAATGCCTTAATAGCGCACGCTGCGTCAGTATTGTTGGCTGTTAACATAAAAATCCATCCTTGATCACAATAATCATCATTTATTTTATTTCAACTTAAAATGGAATATTTGTTTCATATATAGTGTTCGGTACACAGTGTTCAGGTAACAGTCACGTATCAACAGCGAGAGGTTAAGGATGGAGACGGTAGCGAATTTTATTCACGGCGAATGTGTCACCGGTTCAGGCCAGCGCGTTCAGGCGATCTTCAACCCGGCCACCGGCAAGCAGATCCGCCAGGTGGTGATGAGTACGGCACAGGAAACGGAGCAGGCAATTGCCGCCGCGCAGCAGGCGTTTCCTGCGTGGGCGCGTCATGCTCCGCTTAAGCGCGCGCGCGTGATGTTCCGCTTCAAGGCGCTGCTGGAAGAGAACATGGATCGCCTGGCCCGTCTCATCAGCGAAGAGCACGGCAAGGTCTTCTCCGACGCGGTGGGCGAACTCACCCGTGGTCTGGAAGTGGTGGAATTTGCCTGCGGTATCCCGCATCTGCAAAAAGGTGAGCACTCAGCCAACGTCGGCACCGGCGTTGACAGCCACTCGCTGATGCAGCCGCTCGGGGTCTGCGTTGGGATCACGCCGTTTAACTTCCCGGCGATGGTGCCGATGTGGATGTTCCCGATTGCGCTGGCGACCGGAAACACCTTCGTGCTGAAACCGTCAGAAAAAGATCCCTCCCTGGCGCTCGCGCTGGCGCAGCTGCTGAAAGAGGCTGGCCTGCCGGACGGCGTGTTCAACGTGGTGCAGGGTGACAAAGAGTCCGTTGACGTGCTCCTGACCGACCCGCGCGTGCAGGCGGTGAGCTTTGTCGGCTCCACGCCGATTGCCGAATACATTTACCAGACCGCGTCCGCCCACGGAAAGCGCTGTCAGGCACTGGGTGGCGCGAAAAACCACTGTATTCTCATGCCGGATGCCGACATGGAAATGGCCGCCAACGCCATTATGGGCGCAGGCTTCGGTGCGGCGGGGGAGCGCTGCATGGCGCTCTCGGTGGTGCTGGCGGTGGGGGATAAAACCGCCGATGACCTCTGCGCCCGGCTGGAAAAACAGATTGCCGCCCTGCGCGTCGGGCCGGGTCTGGACCAGACGCCGGAAAACGAAATGGGGCCGCTCATCTCCTCGGCGCACCGCAGCAAGGTGCTGGGCTATATCGACAGCGGGGAAGCGCAGGGCGCGACGCTGCGCGTGGACGGTCGCAGCTTCAGCGTGCAGGGGCACGAGCAGGGCTATTTCGTCGGGCCGACGCTGTTTGATAACGTCACTCCGGAGATGACCATCTATAAAGAAGAGATTTTCGGCCCGGTGCTTTCTGTGGTGCGCGTAGCAGATTACGCCAGCGCGGTGGACCTGATTAACCGCCATGAATATGGTAATGGTTCGGCAATCTTCACCCGTGACGGCGGCTGCGCGCGTCGCTTCTGCGAAGAGGTGCAGGCGGGCATGGTCGGGGTCAATGTGCCGATCCCGGTGCCGATGGCATTCCACAGTTTCGGTGGCTGGAAGCGCTCTATCTTTGGTGCGCTCAACGTCCACGGCAACGACGGTGTGCGTTTCTACACCCGAATGAAAACCATCACCGCACGCTGGCCGGAAATGCAGCAGGAGACAGGCGCTGCGTTCTCCATGCCAACGCTGGGCTGACAGGAGGCGTTATGCAAACCGAACGTATGACTATGGCCCAGGCGCTGGTCCGATTCCTTAATCAACAATACGTCAGTGTGGATGGCGACGAAATGCCCTTCGTGGAGGGCGTGGCGACTATTTTCGGGCACGGTAACGTGCTCGGCATCGGCCAGGCGCTGGAACAAGATCCGGGCCATTTGCAGGTGATGCAGGGCTGCAACGAGCAGGGCATTGCCCATATGGCGACGGGATTCGCCAAACAGCACCGCCGTCAGCGCATTTTCGCCGTCACCTCCTCCGTCGGGCCGGGCGCCGCCAATATGGTGACCGCGGCGGCAACCGCTACGGCGAACCGCATTCCGCTGCTATTGCTGCCGGGCGATATCTACGCCAGCCGCCAGCCGGACCCGGTACTGCAGCAGATCGAGCAGTATCACGATCTCAGCATCAGCACCAACGACTGCTTTCGTCCTGTCTCCCGCTACTGGGACCGCATCAACCGTCCCGAGCAGCTGATGAGCGCCATGCTAAGCGCGATGCGAACGCTTACTGACCCCGCCAATACCGGGGCGGTGACCCTCTGCCTGCCGCAGGACGTGCAGGGGGAAGCCTGGGATTATCCCCTGAGCTTCTTCGCGCGCCGCGTGCACCACATCGAACGTCGTTCGCCTGACCCGCAGCGTCTGGCGCAGGCGCGGGCGCTGATCGCCCGCAAGCGTCGTCCGCTGGTGGTGTGCGGCGGCGGTGTGCGCTATTCCGGCGCGCATGAGGCGTTTCGCGAATTTGTCGAGACGCTGCAGCTGCCGTTTGCCGAAACCCAGGCCGGGAAGGGGGCGCTGGTAAGTGACCACCCACTTAACCTGGGTGGCGTTGGGGTGACGGGGGGACTGGCGGCCAACCAGCTCGCGCCCCAGGCGGATTTAGTGATTGGCATCGGCACGCGTCTTACGGACTTTACCACCGGCTCCAAGGCGCTCTTTTCCCATCCGGACGTCGAATTTCTGCTGCTGAACGTGGCGGAGTTTGACGCCCTGAAGCTGGACGCCACCGCACTGATCGCCGATGCCCAAACCGGGCTTCAGGCCTTAACCCACGCGCTCAGGGATTATCGCAGCAGCTGGGGAGACGCGATCGCCCAGGCGAAATCCGCGTGGCGCGACGAGTGCCGTCGCCTGTGGGATCGCCAGTGGCATCCTGCTGATGCGCCCGAAGTGGCGGGGCACCTGGATAGCCAGCTGGTGGAATATGGCGAAACGCTCAACACTCGCCTGACCCAGACGCGGGTGCTGGGGCTGATCAACCAGCATATTGAAGATAGCGCCATCGTGGTGGGGGCAGCCGGATCGCTGCCGGGCGATTTACAGCGGCTCTGGCAGGTGAAAACGCCGGACAGCTATCACCTGGAATACGGATACTCCTGCATGGGCTACGAGATTGCGGCGGCCATCGGTGCGAAGCTCGCCAGACCCGACCAGCCGGTGTACGCCATGGTGGGGGATGGCTCGTACATGATGCTGCACTCCGAGTTGCAAACCGCGGTGCAGGAGGGGATTAAGGTCACCGTTCTGCTGTTTGATAACGCCAGCTTTGGTTGCATTAACAATCTGCAGATGGGGCACGGCATGGGGAGCTTTGGCACCGAAAACCGCCATCGCAACCCGGAAACCGGACGGCTGGACGGGCCGCTGGTGAAGGTCGATTTTGCCCAAAACGCGGAAAGCTACGGCTGCCGCGCGTGGCGGGTGAACGATGAGCAAAGCCTGCTGGCGGCGCTGGAGGCGTCACGCGCGCATCCGGGCCCGACGCTGCTGGACATCAAGGTGCTGCCGAAGACCATGACCCATGACTACGCCTCGTGGTGGCGAACCGGCGACGCGCAGGTGGCGGCGTCTTCTGCCGTGCGTGAAGCCGCTCTGCAAACGCAGGCACAGGTGAAAAAAGCCCGCCAGTATTAAGTTTTCCCGCCGTAACGAAATTTTCATTTCATTTTCCCCTCACCCTAACCCTCTCCCCAAAGGGGAGAGGGGATGGTGTGGTGCACTCTTTTCTCCCTCGCCCCTTTGGGGAGAGGGCAGGGGTGAGGGGTTAGCAGCACCTTCTCCTATGTTGTGAGATTGATAACAAAATTTATCTCATTCATCTCAAAAGTGTTAACCCGCACTCAAAAACATAATTTTCACTATTTATAAAAATGAAATAAATGTTTTATTTATAGGGTCGTTAGTTCACAGCATTCACCAACACCGGGAGCCGTTATGTTTAACATTGCTTTACTGGGCGCTGGCCGAATTGGCCAGGTACATGCAGCTAACATCGCCAGCCACGGCGCGACCACGCTCTGGTCCGTGGTTGACCCGAATCAAGAATTTGCCACCCGTCTCGCCACGCAGTATCAGGCCCGTCAGCAGAGCCTGGATGAAGCGATGACCGACCCTAACGTTCACGCCGTGCTGATTGCCTCCGCGACCGACACCCACGCCGATCTGATTGAAATGGCCGCCCGCCATGGCAAAGCCATCTTTTGCGAAAAGCCGGTACACCTCGACCTTGCCCGCGTGCGCGACTGCCTGAAAGTGGTCAAAGAGTACGATGTGCCGCTGTTTATCGGCTTTAACCGCCGCTTTGACCCGCAGTTCCGCCGGGTGAAAACCGACGCCCAGGCCGGGCGCATCGGCAAGCCGGAATCGCTGCTGATTATCTCCCGCGACCCGTCTCCGCCGCCTGCAGAGTACGTGCGCGTCTCCGGCGGCATGTTCCGCGATATGACCATTCACGACTTTGATATGGCGCGCTTCATCATGGGCGAAGAGCCGGTGTCGGTCTATGCCCAGGGCAGTAACCTGGTCGATCCGGCGATTGGCGAGGCGGGGGATATCGACACCGCATTTATCGTTCTGAAATATGCCTCCGGCGCGATGGCGACCATCGTCAACAGCCGCCGCTCATCTTACGGATACGACCAGCGCCTGGAGCTGCACGGCTCCGAAGGGCTGCTGTGCGCGGGCAATATTCTGGAAAACCAGGTGCAGCACTACGGCAAACAGGGCTGCACCAGCGCGCTGCCGGAACACTTCTTCCTGCAGCGCTACAAATCCGCTTACGCCGCGGAATGGGAACACTTTGTTGCGGTCCTGCGCGGCGAAGCGGTGCCTGACTGCAGCGGTGATGATGGTGAACGTGCGCTGTACCTCGCGGATAAAGCGCTGGAGTCGCTGCGTAGCCAGCGCGAGATCGTCCTCTAAACACAACCACCCTACACAGAGAGACATAATAATGAAAAAACTGATCGTAGCCGCCCTCATCGCCATGACGTCCGGGGCTGCCCTCGCCGAAAACGAGCAAATTGTTTTCAGTACGCCAAACCTGGCCATGCCGTTTGAAGTACACATGCAGCGCACGGCGGTGAAAGCCGCAAAAGAGATGGGCGTGAAGCTTCAGGTGCTGGACGGGCAGGGCAGTTCACCGAAACAGGTGGCTGACCTGGAAAATGCCATCACTCGTGGGGCGCAGGGCTTTATCGTCTCCCCGAATGACGTAAACGCCGTCTCCAGCGCGGTAGATGAAATTCAGGATGCGAAGCTGCCGGTGGTGACCCTTGACCGCTCCGTCGACAGCCAGAAAAAAGTGCCGCACTTCGGGGCTAATAACTACAAAGGCGGCCAGGCGATTGGCGACTTCGTGAAAACCAAATTCCCCGACGGGGCGGAGATTATTCTGCTGACCGGTCAGCCGGGCTCCTCCTCCAATATTGAACGCACCAAAGGGATCCGCGACAGCCTGAAGGCGGGCGGGGATAAGTACAAGATCGTCGCCGATCAGACCGGAAACTGGATGCGTTCGGAAGGGATGCGCATCGTGGAAAGCGTTCTGCCTTCTCTGCCGAAACGCCCGCAGGTGATCCTCTCCGCTAACGACGATATGGCGCTGGGCGCGATTGAAGCGCTGCAGAGCCAGGGCGTGAAGCCGGGCGAAATTCTGGTCACCGGTTTTGATGCGGTACCGGAAGCGCTGGCCCGCGTGCGCGACGGCTGGCTGGCGGTAACGGCGGATCAGCGTCCGGGCTTTGCGGTGCAGACGGCGATGAGCCAGCTGGTGGCCAACGTGCGCGAGAAGAAAGCCATCACCGGGGCCGACTACCCGCCGACGCTGATCACCAAAGAGAATCTGCAGCAGGCTGAACGTATCGGTGAGGCCGGTAACTGACGTATCCGCAGCCGCCGCGCGAGCGGCGGCGCACTCTAAAGGAGGAGCAGACCGATGTCGCAACCCTTACTGAAAGTGACCGACCTGGCCAAAAGTTTTTCCGGCGTCTGGGCGCTGAGCAGCGCTCAGCTGACCGTCGGCGCGGGGGAGATCCATGCCCTGCTGGGGGAAAACGGAGCGGGAAAATCCACGCTGCTGAAGGCGCTCGCGGGCGCGCAGCCGCAAACCCGGGGGGATATCTGGTTTAACGGCGAAATGCTGCCGGTGGATGATTCCCCCGTTGAGCGGCAAAACAAGGGCATTATCACTATCTATCAGGAATTTAACCTGCTGCCCAATATGACCGTCGCGGAAAACATGTTTCTCGGGCGCGAACCGCGCAAACGTAACCTGATCGTCGACGAAAAAGCGGTTAACCAGGAGGCGCAGGTCATTCTCGATTACCTGCAGCTGAACGTTGCGCCAACCACGCCGGTGGCCCGCCTGAGCGTCGCCCAGCAGCAGATGGTGGAGATTGCCCGGGCGCTGACCCTCAACGCCAGGCTGATTATCATGGATGAACCTTCTGCCGCGCTGAGTGACAGCGAGGTGGAAAGCCTGCACCGCGTGGTGCGTGAGCTGAAAAACCGCGGGGTGAGCATTATTTACGTTACCCACCGTCTGCATGAAGTTTTCCAGCTCTGCGACCGCTTCACCGTTTTCCAGGACGGCCGTTTCACCGGTACCGGTGCGGTGGCGGAAACCAACGTTGAGCAGCTGATCCGCCTGATGGTCGGGCGCGACGTGGCCTTTAATCGTCGTCCGGCCAGCGAAACGCATCATGAAGACAAACCCGTCCGCCTGGCGGTGAAGGGGCTGAGCCGCGAGAAGCCGCCGCTCGATCCCCACGGCATTGCCCTGCACGACATCAGCTTCCACGTCCACGCCGGGGAAGTGTTAGGGATTGCTGGCCTGGTGGGGGCGGGGCGTACCGAAGTGGCGCGCTGTCTGTTCGGCGCAGATGCCTTTACCTCCGGCAGCTTTGAGCTGGACGGCGTGCCGTACCAGCCGCGCGACCCGCTCTACGCCCTCGATCAGGGCGTGGCGCTGGTACCGGAAGACCGTAAAAAAGAGGGGGCGGTGCTGGGGCTGTCGATTCGCGACAACCTGTCGCTCTCCTGCCTCTCCTCGCTGCTGCAGTGGCGCTGGTTCGTGAATACCCGCAAAGAGGACGATCTGATTGAGTCCTACCGCCAGGCGCTGCAGATCAAAATGGTTAACAGCGCGCAGGAGGTGCGCAAGCTCTCCGGCGGTAACCAGCAAAAGGTGATCCTCGCGCGCTGCATGGCGCTCAATCCTCGCGTGCTGATTGTCGATGAGCCGACGCGCGGTATTGACGTGGGCACCAAATCGGAAGTGCACCAGGTGCTGTTTGAGATGGCGAAAAAGGGCGTGGCGGTGATCGTGATCTCCTCCGATCTGCCTGAAGTGATGGCGGTATCTGACCGGATCATCACCCTCAGTGAAGGGCGGGTGACCGGCGAGATCCACGGTGACGACGCTAACGAAGAACGGCTGATGACGATGATGGCCATCAACCACAACGCCCTGAACGCGGCATAACGGAGTTTCTCATGACGCAGATGATTTCTAAAACGCAGGCCCCGGTCAAACGCGCCGGACGCATCGATCCCATCGCCTTCTTCGAGCGATTCGGGGTGCTGATTTTCATGATCCTGCTGCTGATCTTCTTCCAGTCGCAGAACAGCAACTTTTTCTCTGAACGCAATATTTTCAACATATTAACCGAAGTCTCCATCTACGGGATCATGGCCGTGGGGATGACTTTCGTCATCCTGACCGCCGGGATCGACCTCTCCGTCGGCTCCATTCTGGCGGTGTGCGCCATGACTGCGGCGTACGTGATCAAGGGCGACAACTTCACCACCGTCGACCCGAACGCCTGGGGTGGCATGAGCTGGCTGATTGGGCTGGGGATTTGTCTGGCGATGGGCACGGCAATTGGCTTCCTGCATGGTCTGGGCGTCACCCGCCTGCGCCTGCCGCCGTTTATTGTCACCCTCGGCGGGATGACCATCTGGCGTGGCCTGACGCTGGTGATTAACGACGGCGCGCCGATTGCCGGTTTCGACCCCGGTTACCGCTGGTGGGGGCGCGGGGAGTTGCTCGGCATCTCCATTCCTATCTGGATATTCGCCCTCGTCGCCCTGGGGGGGTATCTGGCGCTGCATAAAACCCGCTGGGGCCGTTTCGTCTACGCCATTGGCGGAAACCCGGAGGCGGCACGCCTGGCGGGGGTGAACGTCAAGCGCGTGCTGGTCAGCGTCTACGTGCTGATTGGCTGTCTGGCGGGGCTGGCGGGCTTCATTCTGAGCGCGCGTCTGGGAAGCGCCGAGGCGGTAGCCGGGATCTCCTTTGAGCTGCGCGTCATCGCCTCGGTGGTGATCGGCGGTACCTCGCTGATGGGCGGTTACGGGCGTATTGGCGGCACCATTATCGGCTCCATCATCATGGGCATTCTGATTAACGGCCTGGTGCTGATGAACGTCTCAGCCTACTACCAGCAAATTATCACCGGATTAATTATCGTTCTGGCGGTGGCGTTTGACACCTACGCCAAGAGCCGTCGCGGCGCACTGTGAGGATCATGATGAAAGAGGTTCGTATTGGATTGATTGGCACCGGGTATATCGGCAAGGCGCACGCCATCGCCTATGCCCAGGCCCCGACGGTGTTCAACCTGCGCGGCAGGCTGGTGCGCGAGATGGTGGCGGAAGTTACGCCGGAACTGGCGGCAGCGCGGGCGCAGGCGTTTGGCTTCAACCGCTCCACCGGGGACTGGCGGGCGCTGGTGGCCGACCCGGCCATTGACGTGGTGGATATTTGCTCTCCCAACCATCTGCATAAAGAGATGGCGCTGGAGGCGATCCGTCACGGCAAACACGTTTACTCCGAAAAGCCGCTGGCGCTCAACGCCCATGACGCGCGTGAAATGGTCGACGCCGCAAAGCGGGCAGGGGTGAAAACGCTGGTGGGGTTCAACTACATGAAAAACCCGACCGCGCAGCTGGCGAAGGAGATTATTGCGCGCGGCGAGATTGGCGAGGTGATCCACTTCTACGGCACTCACAACGAAGATTATATGGCCGACCCGCTCTCGCCCATTCACTGGCACTGCTTCAAAGAGACCGCAGGCCTGGGGGCGCTGGGTGACCTCGCGGCGCATATCGTCAATATGGCCCAGTACCTGGTGGGAGATATCGAGCAGGTCTGCGGCGACCTGAAGATCGTGGTCCCGGCACGTCCGGCGAAGGCGGGTTCGGCAGAGATGATTGCCGTCGAAAACGAGGATCAGGCCCACGCGATGGTGCGTTTTGCGGGCGGGGCGCAGGGCGTCATTGAAACCTCCCGCGTCGCCTGCGGCCGCAAGATGGGGTTGTCGTATGTCATCACCGGGACGAAAGGTGCCATCAGTTTCACTCAGGAGCGCATGGCCGAGCTGAAGCTCTATCTGCATGACGACCCGGTGAACCGTCAGGGGTTCCGCACGCTGCTCGTCGGCCCGGCTCACCCGGACTACGGTGCGTTCTGCATGGGGGCAGGCCATGGGATTGGCTTTAACGATCAAAAAACGGTGGAGGTGCGTGACCTGGTGGACGGGATTGCCGCCGACGCGCCGATGTGGCCGGACTTCGAAGAGGGCTGGAAGGTGTCTCGCGTGCTGGACGCGATAGCACTCTCACACCTGGAAGGCCGCTGGCTGAACGTGAACGACATTGTCTGAAGAGGGTTCAACGTGGAAAAGCAGTTTGATGTGATATGCATGGGCCGCGTGGCGGTAGACCTCTACAGTCAGCAAATTGGCGCCCGTCTGGAAGATGTGTCGAGCTTCGCCAAATATCTTGGCGGGTCGTCCGGCAACGTGGCGTACGGCACCGCGCGACAGGGGTTACGCTCGTCGATGCTGGCGCGCGTCGGCGATGAACATATGGGCCGCTTCCTGCGGGAAGAGTTAAACCAGGTGGGCTGCGATACCAGCCATCTGATTACCGACAAAGAACGCCTCACGGCGCTGGTGCTACTCGGCATTAAAGACCGGGACACTTTTCCTCTGATTTTTTATCGCGATAACTGCGCGGATATGGCGATTACCGCCAGCGATGTGGACGAAAGCTACATTGCCTCCGCACGGTGTCTTGCCATCACCGGGACTCACCTTTCTCATCCCCAGACCCGCGAGGCGGTGCTGACGGCGCTGGGCTATGCCCGCCGCCACGGCGTGCGCACGGTGCTGGATATCGACTACCGTCCGGTGCTGTGGGGGCTGACCTCCTTAGGCGACGGGGAAACGCGCTTTATCGCCGCCGATAAGGTCACCCGCGAGCTGCAGGAGGTGCTGCACCTCTTCGACGTGGTTGTCGGCACCGAGGAGGAGTTCCACATTGCGGGCGGCAGCACCGATACCTTGCAGGCGCTGGCGCAGGTGCGTGGCGTGAGTCAGGCTACGCTGGTCTGCAAACGCGGCGCGCTGGGCTGTTCGGTCTATACCGATGCCATTCCGCCTCGTCTGGACGACGGCCTGACGGTGACCGGCGTGCGCGTCGAGGTGCTGAATGTCCTCGGCGCAGGGGACGCGTTTATGTCCGGCCTGCTGCGCGGTTACCTGAACGACGAAGGCTGGGAGCAGGCGTGCCGCTATGCCAATGCCTGCGGTGCGCTGGTGGTCTCCCGCCACGGCTGCGCTCCGGCGATGCCGAGCAAAACAGAGCTGGATGATTATCTTTCCCGCGCCGCACGTGTTCCGCGCCCGGATCTTGACCCGCGTCTTAACCATCTCCACCGGGTGACGACCCGCCGCCGCGAATGGCCGGAGCTGTGCGTGATGGCTTTCGACCATCGCAGCCAGCTGGAAGAGATGGCGCTGCAGTGCGGTGCGTCGATCGGGCTCATTCCGGAACTGAAGCAGCTGATCCTCCAGGCCAGCCGCGAGGCGGCAAACCGCGCCGGGCTGGAGGGTAAAGCCGGTCTGCTGTGCGACGGCACCTTTGGTCAGGATGCGCTAAACGCCATCACCGGGGAAGGGTGGTGGATTGGTCGTCCCATCGAGCTGCCGGGCTCCCGGCCGCTGGAGATGGAGCACGGTAACATCGGCACCCAGCTCATCAGCTGGCCGCAGGAGCACGTGGTGAAATGTCTGGTCTTTTTCCATCCGGAAGATGCCCACGGCCTGCGCCTTGAGCAGGAGCAGAAAATCGCCGAGGTGTACCACGCCTGCTGCCAGTCCGGGCATGAACTGCTGCTGGAGGTGATATTGCCCGCCAGCATGCCGCGCAGCGACGCGCTCTACCTGCGCGCCATCTCCCGTTTCTACAACCTGGGGATTTACCCTGACTGGTGGAAACTGCCGCCGCTCTCAGCCAGCGGCTGGACGGCACTGAACGAGATTATCGAACGCCGGGACCCGCACTGCCGCGGGGTGGTGATCCTCGGTCTGGATGCCCCGGCAGAGCAGCTGCGTGCCGACTTCAAAGCCGCCGCAGGGCAGACGCTGGTTAAAGGCTTCGCCGTGGGGCGCACGCTTTTTGGTGACGCCTCCCGCGCGTGGCTGAAACACGATATTGACGATGCGCAGCTGGTGGCGCGCATCCGGGACAACTACCTGCAGCTTATCGCCTGGTGGCGCGAGCGCGGACACGCATAATGGAGACGACAATGAGTGTACAACTGGGCATTAACCCGCTGACGTGGACGAACGACGATCTGCCTTCCCTCGGCGCGGAGACGTCGCTGGAGACCTGCCTGAGCGAAGGCAAAGAGGCCGGTTTTGCCGGTTTCGAACTGGGCAATAAATTCCCGCGCGAGGCGCGCCTGCTCGGCCCGATTTTACAGCGCCACGACCTGCAGCTGGTCTCCGGCTGGTATTCTGGCCGCCTGCTGGAGCGCAGCGTGGAGGAGGAGATCGCCGCCGTGCAGCCCCACCTGACGCTGTTGCGCGAGCTGGGGGCGAAGGTGCTGGTCTTTGCGGAAGTGAGCGGCTGTATTCACGGCGAGCAGCAGACCCCGGTGCATCTGCGCCCGCGCTTCCCGCAGGAACGCTGGAAGGAGTACGGGGAGAAGCTCAGCGAATTTGCCCGCTATACGCAGCAGCAGGGGGTGCAGATTGCCTACCATCATCATATGGGCACGGTGATTGAATCCGCCGACGACGTGGACAACCTGATGACCCACACCGGTGAAGAAGTGGGGTTACTGCTGGATACCGGCCATCTGACCTTTGCCGGAGCCGACCCGCTGGCGGTGGCGCAGCGCTGGGCGTCGCGCATCAACCACGTTCACTGCAAAGACGTGCGTGCCGACGTGCTGGCGGACGTTAAAAACCGCAAAACCAGCTTCCTCGATGCGGTGCTAAGCGGCGTATTTACCGTACCGGGTGACGGATGCGTCGATTACCCGCCGATCATGCGGCTGCTGAAAGCGCAGGATTATCACGGCTGGCTGGTGGTCGAGGCGGAGCAGGATCCGGCGATTGCCCATCCGCTGACCTATGCCCGTCTGGGGTATAACAACCTGAGCCGCCTGGCGCACGACGCCGGGCTTATCTGAGGAGGTGACATGTCACGTCTGTTATCACGCTGGCAACAGCCGAATGCTGAGGGGCGCACCCAGTCCGTTACGCCGGAAAGTGCGGGTTGGGGATATATCGGTTTTGAGGCATATGAATTGCAGGAGGGGCAGGTGCTGACGCTGTCCGCCATCAACGAAGAGCGCTGCCTGGTGCTGGTCGCCGGACGCGCCTCCATCAGCACGCCCTCCGCGCAGTTTAACGATATTGGCGAGCGGATGAGCCCGTTTGAGCGCATTAAGCCGTGGGCGGTGTACGTCACCCCGCAGGAGACGGTGCAGGTGACGGCGCTGACGACGCTGGAGCTGGCCGTCTGCGCTGCGCCGGGCAAAGGCACATACCCGACGCGGCTGATTGCGCCGCAGGACATCGACGGCGAGGCGCGCGGCAAGGGGCACAACCAGCGCTATGTGCATAACATTCTGCCGGAAGGTAAATCTGCCGACAGCCTGCTGGTAGTGGAGGTCTGGACCAACGAAGGGTGTACCAGTTCCTACCCGAGCCACAAGCACGACACGGATAACCCGCCGCAGGAGACGTACCTGGAGGAGACCTACTACCATCGCCTCAACCCGGAGCAGGGGTTCTGCATGCAGCGCGTCTACACCGACGACAGAATGCTGGACGAGTGCATGGCGGTCTACGACCGTGATGTGGTCATGGTGCCGAAGGGATATCACCCGGTGGCGACGATGGCAGGGTACGATAGCTATTACCTCAACGTGATGGCCGGCCCGGTACGCAAATGGATGTTTACCTGGGAAGAAGACCACGCGTGGATTAATCAGGATTATCCCGCTACAGGCAAGCACTGAAGCGGGTTTTTGCCGGGTGGCGCTGCGCTTACCCGGCCTGTGAAACGCTTACCTTGCTTCTAACGCCTGCTCAATTGTTCGGGCGATGGCCTCTGGCTGGCTCACCATCGACACGTGACTCGCCGCGACCCCGGTGATTTTTGCGTGGATCGTCTTCGCCATAGCGCGCTCAAGCGCGGGGTTAATCATCCGGTCATTCTCACTCACCACATACCAGCTCGGCTTATCGTGCCACGCGGCGTGAGTGACCTTTTCGCCAAATGCATCGGCTTTAATTGGCCCCTGCGTGGCGGCGATGGTCAGTTGTTCAGCCGGTTTCACATCCGGTGCGAAATCCTTCCTGACGGCTTCGGTCGGCAGGTATAAGTCGCCGTCAGCCGTTTTAGCGATGCCTGCACTTCCGGGCGGGGCCGGGAAGGTATTCGCCAGCTCTGCCGTCGACTGGCCGGAATCCGGCGCGAACGCCGCCACGTAAACCAGCGATTTAACCCGTGCATCGTTGCCCGCTTCGCTAATCACGGTGCCACCCCAGGAGTGACCGACCAGCACGACGTCCCCCTTAGCACGGGCGATGGCGCGCTGGGTGGCCGCAACGTCATCTTTTAGCGACGTAAGCGGGAGCTGAACGGCGATAACCTCGGTATGGTGTTTTTGCAGCCGGGTAATCACCTTATTCCAGCTGCTGCCGTCGGCAAACGCGCCATGTACCAGCACGACGCTGGTTTTATTCTCCGCAAAAGCGCTGGCCGAAAGCGCCAGCAGGCCTGCTGTCAGTACAGACAGTGCTTTCATCTTCAGACTCCTTAAAAATGGTGGATCGCCGCGTGGGGCGGCACGGTGAATTCGATGGTTTTGTGATCGAGGGGCTTATGCGTCGGATCGGCCAGAATAATCGTCACCTTGTGCTTACCGGCGGGCAGACCCACCAGAATCACCGGCTCTCCGCTGGCGTCAGCCCAGTGCCACGGCGCGTCATCTACCACGACGTGGATGTGGCCGATGCGAGGTGTGACTTTCAGCGCGTCAGGCCCAAATACAGGTTCAATGCGCAGGTTTTCGGCCCGGTACTGAATAAACACCGCGCCTTTGCTCAGCGGCCCGGCAAGCGGTGGATCGACTATCAGCTTTGCGGGCGGCTGCGGCTGTGCCAACGGCGCAACGGCGGCTGGGCCATTAACATCGGCGGCGCTGAGGTTGCCCAGCGGTGTGGCCTGGACATGCGCTACAGATGCCAGGGCGAGTACGGGTAAAAGTACATATCGACGAATCATCGGTCTCTCTCCTCCGGTTATGAATGACGACAGGGAAAGAAAACCATTTTTATGTATCGGTGATATTTGCCTGAGGCGGTGTTTTGTACCCGTTTGTCTGCGTGGTGCGCTGGATACAGTGCGTTACAGTTTGCCTGCCGGGACGGCGCACAATCGCTATCGCCAGCCCGGCAATCACCAGCGTCAGCCCCGTTGATACCCACATTGTTCCGGCGATCCCCAGCGTTTTGTTTAACCATGCACAGGCAAACGGTGAAGCCGCTGCTGTGAGCTGGCCAGGAATAAGCAGCATACCGGTGCGGCGGGCATAGCTCTCCACGCTAAACAGCTCCAGCGGCAGGTTCGCTTTGACTATCGTCATTAGCCCGTTGATGGCACCAAAACCCAGCACAAACCCGGCGGCACACCAGGCAAACCGGGTGCTGCTTAGCCCAATCAGAAAGCAGAGCGGCATGGCAAGGGCGGTGAAAAGGGTCAGTTTGAACGGCGTTAAGCGGGCACCCGCCAGCACCTCCAGCGAGCGAGCCCCCGTCTGACCTATCCCCCACAGGATGCCGATCGTGACCGGCAGGCCGAAGCTGGCGATAAACTCTGGCAGATGGGTAGACGTACCGCTGGAGACAAAGGTGAAAAGGGCGATGAAGGCTGCATAAAGCCAGCCGTTTCGTCGTTCGTTGCGCAGAGGTGGCGCGGTGACCTTTGTCGTCACCGTTAGCCGCTGCCGGGGAAGCGAGCGGATCAGCGCCGCGCTCAGCAGGCCAAAGAGGGCATAAACCCTTAGCGCCTCTTGCCAGCTCATAAGGTGGAGCAGGCCATCACCCAGCGGCCAGAAGACGGCGGATGCCAGCCCGCCCGCCAGCGTGACGCGTGAGATTGTTCTTCGCGCCTGCTGACCGTAGAGGTTCACCAGCGCGGCGAACAGCGCATCGTACAGCGACAGGCGCATCCCGATGCCGGTGATCAGCCAGACGCAATACCAACCAAATAACGTCTGGGTATATGCCATACCCGCGCAGCCTGTGGCGATCAGCAACGTGCCACTCATCACCACCCTCTGGCCGCCAAAGCGTTCCAGCAGGTGGGCGACGAAAGGGGAGGCCGCCGCCATCACCAGCATTGCCAGCGTCAGGCCGAGGTAAATCTGTGGTGATGACCACCCCCGATCGGCTGATATCGCCAGCGCGAAGGTACCGGGCATATAAAACGAGATCCCCCAGTTGATGAGTTGATGACATCCGGCAGTGAGGGCGAGTCGACGAGGCAGGGCAGGAGTTTCCATTGTTTCATTCCGTTATGCAGTTGTCCCCAGCATAGCGAGCGAGGTATTGTGCAAACAGGTCTGCAACCTTATGCGCGGTATAAGAGAAACTTTGAATGACGACGCTTAATCTGGGCTATCTCGCGACGTTCCGGCTGGTGATCCAGCGCGGCAGTTTTTCCGCTGCGGCGGATCTGATGGGCATTTCCCAGCCCGCTGTCAGCATGCAGGTACGTCAGCTGGAGCAGTTTTTGCAAACGCGCCTGGTGGAACGTACCGGGCGAGGCATTAAGGCGACGGCCGCCGGAGAGGCCCTGCTGGCCCACGGGGAACGCATTCAGCAGGTGGTGGATGAAACCCTCCAGTCCGTGGGTGCGTTCAGACACGATGTTAGCGGGACCATTACGCTTGGCACGGGGGCGACGGCCTGTATCCATCTTTTGCCGCCGTTACTGGAGCAACTGCGCCGCGACTATCCGCTCCTGCGGGTGGGCGTAACCACGGGCAACACGCTCGACATCGTCCGGGCTATCGAAGAGAACCGTCTCGATATGGGGCTGGTGACGCTGCCGGTCAGCGGCAAAGCGCTGGACGTCATGCCGGTGATGGACGAGGAGTTTGTCTTTATTGCTTCGCAGGCGCAGCAGGACGCTTTCAGGCACTTAACCCCGGAGGTGCTCCATGCTCAGTCGCTGATCGCCTTTGAGTCAGGCAGCAGTACCCGGACGCTCATTGATGGCTGGTTTGCTGCCAGCGGATTAACGATCGCACCGGTGATGCAGCTTGGCAGCATTGAGGCGATTAAGCGTATGGTTCGCGTGGGGCTGGGCTACAGTATCGTTCCAGGAATGGCGGTAGCGCATGAGGCTGACCGTGAAGGGCTGTGCGTGATGTCGCTGACGCCCATGCTGCAGCGACAGCTGGCTATCGTAATGCGGCAGGATAAGATCCTTAGCAAAGGGATAGCAGGAATTATTCGGCTGGTGCAAAACCATCCGGCGGGCTAGCGGTCAGCGGCGTCGACGTTCAGGCTGGACTGCTGCGACTGGATCTTGTCCTGATGGTGATACCAGGCGCCAATGGAAGAGTAAACGAAGCGGCCAAAGAAAAACAGAAAGCTTATGAGCAGTATGATGCGGGTCATTCGGGTGTTAAAACGGTGTCGTTTGCGCATACGCGTGGCCTGACTCACTCTCTTTTTCCTGGGCATGCCCTTTTGGGCGATGGGGATATTAAGGCACAGCGGAAAGACAGGGTCAATTCCGCAATGTGTAAATAACCGTCAGTGTTTACATTAATTATTGTTATTGAAATTGATTGTTGCATTTACCATATTGATAATATGAGGAAAATTATTTCAAAAAAAACGCATGTAAGGCTTATTTGCATAAAATAGTTTGATTTAAGTCAACGGATTCCCGGCTCTGGTATTTAAAATCCCTCCTCCACACTGTTCGCCCTGCACATCACCGGGGCAGCGTCAGGTCAGGTTGGATGCCTGTCTTTATTTTCCCTCTGGAGTAAAAGGGGTTTAACCGGGCATCTATGAACATTTTCGCTTTTCTTAAAAACAATAAAAACCGCTGGTGGGCATTGCCGCTTATTTTGCCGGTGGGGTTACTGCCCGTGCTGAGCGTGGCGAATACGTTCACGCAGCTGGGCGACGGCATTGCGGCGCTCTATTATTTACCGCTCTCTTTTTTGCTTTCGCTGATGATGTTTTTTGGTCTGGAAGCCCTGCCCGGTATTGTACTGGCGCTGTTTATTCGCTATTACCCGTCGGTCGGGCTGTTCGAAACCGTCGCCGGTGTGTTCCATTTTATCGTCCCGTTAGTGCTCAGCTGGGGCGGCTATCGGGTTTTTGCGCCCAGACGAAATATGACGGCCTATGGCGACGTGCGGCTGATGGCGCAGCGTATGTTCTGGCAGGCCTTCTGCCCTGCGACGCTGTTTCTGGTGCTGTTCCAGTTTGCGGTGTATCTCGGCATATATGAGAGTCGTCAGAGCCTGGCGGGGCTGAACCCTTTTAATATTCGCACGCTGATCAACTATCAGGCCCTGCTGGTCAGCGGGCTGACGGGCGTGCCGCTTTGTTATCTGCTGATCCGCCTGATTCGTCATCCGCGTTATCTCAACAGTCTCATCTCGCAGATCCGTAGCCAGATAGACGCAAAAGTGACGCCCGCTGAGTTTCTGATTTGGGCTGTTGCGCTCGGCGGGCTGATTTCACTGCTGCTGCTCCCGATGAATGAAAACAGTTCCATTTTCACCACCAACTATACCCTGTCGTTGCTGATGCCGGTGATGCTCTGGGGGGCGATGCGCTTTGGCTATAAGCTGATTTCGCTTATCTGGACGCCGATACTGCTGGTGTCTATCCACTATTTTTACCGCTATATCCCAATCAACCAGGGATACGACATTCAGCTGGCGATCACCTCTTCCAGTTACCTGGTCTTTTCGTTCGTGGTGATTTACATGTCGATGCTGGCGACCCGGCAGCGCGCGGTGAACAAGCGTGCCCGCAGGCTGGCGTTACTCGACCCGGTTGTGCATATGCCTAACCTCCGGGCGCTGTCGCGCGATCTGGCGAAAAACCCGTGGTCGGCGCTCTGTTTAGTGCGTATCCCTGAGCTGGAGATTCTGGGGCGTAACTATGGCGTGTTGCTGCGCATTCAGTACAAACAGCGGCTGGCGCAATGGATTAATGCCAGGCTCCAGTCCAACGAAAAGGTTTATCACCTCACGGGCTGTGACCTGGCGATTCGCCTTAACGCGGAATCGCACCAGCAGCGGATTGAAACTCTGGACGAACATATCAAACAGTTCCGCTTTATCTGGGATGGCATACCGTTGCAGCCGCAGGTGGGCGTGAGCTACTGCTATGTACGTTCGCCCGTCAACCACCTCTATCTGGTGCTGGGCGAGCTGGGGGTAGTGGCTGACCTGTCGCTCTCCTCTAACCACCCGGAAAACCTTCAGCAACGTGGTGCCGTCCACCTGCAGCGTAGCCTGAAGGATAAAGTCGCGGTGATGAGTCGCCTGCAGCGTGCGCTGGATAACAACGAATTCACGCTGCTGGTTCAGCCCGTGCGCGGCCTGCGGGGGGACAGCTATCACGAAGTGCTGCTGCGCATGACCGATGCAAACGGGCTGTTAATCTCGCCTGAACAATTCCTGCCCGTTGCCCAGGAGTTTGGACTCTCTTCGCGGGTGGATTTGTGGGTACTGGACCACACGCTGCGCTTCCTTGCAGCGCACCGCGAGAAACTGCCCGGCCAGCGATTTGCCATTAATCTGGCCCCTTCAACGGTGTGTCGGGTGCAGTTCCCGCTCGAGGTGAGTCGTCTGCTGACCCACTATGCCATCGAGCCGTGGCAGCTGATCTTTGAAGTGACGGAGTGCAGCACCTTCTGCAACGCGGAACAGGCGCTACATATCCTCAGGCAGTTGCAGAAAATGGGGGTACGCATTGCGATTGATGATTTCGGTACCGGTTATGCGAGCTATGCGCGGCTGAAAAGCGTGAATGCCGACATTCTCAAGATTGACGGCAGCTTCATCCGTAATATCGTCAACAACAGTCTGGACTATCAGATTGTGGCGTCTATCTGCCATCTGGCACGCATGAAGAAGATGCTGGTGGTGGCGGAGTATGTCGAGACCGAAGAGATACGTAGCGCGGTTCACGCGCTAGGCATCGATTATGTGCAGGGTTATCTGATTGGCAAGCCGGTTGCGCTTGAGTCACTGGCGGAAACTGAGGCGTCCACCGCGGACGCCTGAGTCATCATGCGGCGACGTCGGCGCTCTCTTCCTTGATTTTGAGCATCCAGCCGGTGACCGCTTCCCAGTACTGCTGCTCTTTTTCCAGATCCAGCAGGACCAGCGCGTTCTGGCTGAACCAGTCGTGCGGGAAGCTCAGCGTCCAGTGGTGATCGTCGGTTGTCAGCTTCAGCGTCGGCGGCGTCGTGGTGGCCTGACGCTGGTTATTGAGCAGCACGCCCAGACGCAGCAGCTGGATGAGCGGCAGGAACTGCTTCTTCTTGAACAGCGTGAAGCGCGGCAGATCGTCGAGCTTGATGGCCTTGCGGTGATAACGCACCAGCGTCGCCATCATGGTTTGCTGCTCCTGGTTAAAGCCAGGCAGATCGCTGTTTTGCAGAATATAGGCCGAATGGCGGTGCATTCCGCTGTGATTAATGTTCAGCCCCACCTCGTGCAGCATCGCGGCCCATTTCAGCAGGGCGGCAAGCTGCGGGTGCGCGAGCTTAGGATTCTGTTCTTCCCACTGTTCGTACATCTGGACCGTTGTTTCCAGCACGCGCTTCGCCTGCTCGCGGTCGATGTTGTACTGGTTGGCCAAGCTTTGCGCGGTGCGGCTGCGAATGTCCTGATGGCGGAAGCGGCCTTCCATCTCATACAGCACGCCTTCACGCAGCGCACCGTCGGAGAGACGCAGCTCCTTAATGGCAAGCGCATCAAACACGCCGCAGAGGATAGCCAGACCCGGTACGAATACCGCCTTACGCTCGTCAGAAAGACCCGGCAGGCTAAGGGCGTCAAAACTTTTATGCTTCAGCACTTCTTCGGTCAGCAGGGTCAGGCGTTCAGGCGTGATAAACCCGTCTTTTTCACCCATCGCCAGCAGGACTTCATGCGCCGCCTTGATGGTACCCGACGCGCCCAGCGCCACGTTCCAGCCCTGAATACGGTACTGCCAGGCCAGATTTTCCAGCTTCTGGACCGCGGCCATACGCGCCCGCTGGAAGTTTTCACGGGTGATGGCGCCGCCCGGGAAATACATCTGCGCGAAGCTGACGCAGCCCATACGGCGGCTTTCCACCAGACGCGGCTCAAAGTCTTCGCCGATCACCAGTTCCGTAGAACCCCCACCAATGTCGATAACCAGCTTGCGCCCTTTTTCCGGCTGGGTGTGCTCAACACCCATGAAAATCAGACGCGCTTCCTCGTTACCGGAGATGATCTCAATCGGGTAGGGGATCACTTTTTCGGCTCGCTTGAGGAACTCCGGGGCGTTCAGCGCCTGGCGCAGCGTGTGAGTCCCCACAATGCAAACGCTGGAAGGCGAGAAGCCCTGCAGGCGCTCAGCAAACAGGGACAGGCAGTTTAAGCCGCGCTCCATCGCCTCTTCGCTCAGCATGCTGCGTTCATCAAGACCATCCGCCAGGTGTACGCGCTGCTTCAGACGACCGATGATCTGCAGCGCGCCATCCACCTCACGGGCGATGACCATGTGGAAACTGTTAGAGCCAAGATCGACCGCGGCGAATTCCTGCGGGCGTGGGGTCTTATCATTTATCGGCATAGGTTAATCGGGTTGCTCGAGTGATTTGATATAGTCGTAAATCGCCAGTTGCGACCGCACTTTACGACGATTGCCGCGCGGTACATAGCGGTTACTGAGTTCTTTGTCGATATAGCGCGCTTTCACCGTATCGCTGAACAGGATCTCGATAATGTCGAGGATACGCTGTTTCAGGCGCGGATCCAGCAGCGGGGTCGCGACTTCAATTCGATAGTCAATATTGCGCGTCATCCAGTCTGCCGAAGAGAGATAGACCTGTTTATCACCCGCATTATCGAAAATATAGACCCGATCGTGTTCCAGGTAGCGATCAACAATGCTGATAACGCGAATATTGTCGCTGATGCCTTCCAGTTCCGGGATCAGCGAGCACATGCCGCGGATGAGCAGGTTAACCGGCACGCCGGAACTGGACGCCGCATACAGACGGTCCACCAGACCTTTATCGACCAGGTTGTTAAGCTTCAGCGTGATGCCAGATGACAAACCTTTCTGGGCATTGGCGATCTCTTTATCGATCATATCGTACAGCAGGCGGCGCGAGTTCTGCGGCGAGACCAGCAGATAGTCAAAGCTCACCGGGCGGTACGGGTTCTCAATAAAGTTAAATACACGGCGCACTTCGTTAGTGATGCGGGCATCGGCGGTGAGCAGCGAGTAGTCAGTGTAAATCCGCGCCGTTTTCTCGTTGAAGTTCCCGGTTCCGATGTGGGCATAACGCACCACGTCTTCGCCCTCTTTACGGGAGATCAGGAACAGCTTGGCGTGAATTTTCAGCCCAGGCGCGGAGAAGATGACGTGCACACCCGCTTCCGTCAGACGGCGCGCCCAGTGAATGTTGGCTTCTTCATCGAAACGTGCCTGCAGCTCTACTACCACGGTCACTTTTTTGCCGTTGTGCGCCGCATGGATCATCGCGTCGATGATGCGGGAATCTTTTGCCACGCGGTAGATGTTGATTTTGATCGCCAGCACGCTCGGGTCGAAAGAGGCCTGACGCAGCAGTTCAAGCACGTGTTCAAACGTGTGGTACGGATAGTAGAGCAGGACGTCACGTTCGCGAATGGCGTCAAACCCGTTGCGGAATTTATCAAACCAGAGATGGCGCAGGCGCGGCAGCGGCTTGTTCACCAGGTTGGCTTTGCCAACGTTCGGGAAGCCAATAAAGTCTTTAAAGTTGTGGTAACGGCCACCGGGTACGATGGAGTCATAGCGCGAAATGGTCAGTTTCTCGCGCAGCATCTCCACCATGGCGTCCGGCATATCGCGCTGGTAAACAAAGCGGACCGGCTCGGCCGTCAGGCGCTGTTTCAGGCTGGAGGACATCAGCTCCATCAGGCTGGCTTCCATCTCGTGGACCAGGTCGTATTCGGCGTCACGGGTCATCTTCATCGAGTAGGCGTTTAGCGCATCGTAGTCGAAGAAGCCTTTGAAGATGTCGTCCAGACAGTAACGCAGGATGTTATCCAGCAGGATCATCGGCTTGCGTCTGCGCGGGGTTTCCGGCGGCAGGTTCACAAAGCGCGGCACCTTGTCAGACGGGATCTCCAGCAGCGCGTAGCTGATGGACTCACCGCGAATAATTTCCACGGCCAGATAGGTGTAGTCATCCTTCAGGAACTGCACCAGGTCGGTTTCGCGGTTAATCAGAATCGGGGTAATGTGCTGGCGGAGATAATGTTTGAAGTAGTGGCGCAGCCAGTTTTGTTGGTTAACGGAAAGCTGACGTTCGTTAATCAGGAAGATTTGATTGCGTGCCATCTCCAGCAGCAGTTCGTTATACAGGCCGTCAAACTCCTGATCGGCTTTCAACACGCGGGACTGGATTTTACCCAGCAGATGACGCGAGTGAGAATTTAAGCCCTGTTCTTCGCTGATGATGATCCGTCTTTTCAGCTCGGCAAAGCGAACCTTGTAGAACTCATCCAGGTTGTTGGAATAAATGCCCAAAAAACGCATGCGTTCGATCAGCGGGTTACTTTTGTCGGCCGCTTCCTGGAGTACACGTTCGTTAAATGCTAACCAGCTTAGCTCTTTCTCGATATATAACTTTTCCTGACCCATTACAGCTCACACTCCAGTTCAATCACAGGACGTGGTAAATCCGTCTCGTCCTTATTATGGCGAGCATTTCCACGATATGTCCAACAGTGCCAGAAAAGTATGACAGTTATTTTTTTTGTTGGGGATTTTAGAGAGTTGGGGGAGGCAATATCGGGTAATGCAATAAGTCGGGTAAGCGTAGCGCCACCCGACATAACAAACTACTCTTCGGCCGCATAACCCTGAGGCGGAAGCTTAACGCCGTCCAGCCAGGCTGCACCGTCGCGCATTTCAAGACGCCCGTCAACAAACCAGCTGACCACCAGCGGGTAGATGGCGTGTTCCTGGGTTTGCACGCGCTCGGTCACGTCGTCTTCGTTGTCGCCATCAAAGACCGGGACTTTCGCCTGCAGGATCACCGGGCCACCGTCCAGTTCGTCGGTGACGAAATGCACAGAGGTACCGTGCTCCTCATCGCCATTTTCCAGCACCTGACGGTGTGTGTGCAGGCCGGGATATTTTGGCAGCAGGGAAGGGTGGATATTCAGCAGTCGCCCGGCGAAGTGTTCGACAAACGCCGGGCTCAGAATACGCATATAGCCCGCCAGTACGACCACGTCCGGTGCATAGGCATCAATCTCGTTAACCAGTTCGCGGTCGAAGGCTTCACGCCCGGCGAACTGGCTGGCTTCCAGCGCGTGCGCGGGAATGCTCTCTTGCCGCGCGCGCTCAAGGCCGAACGCGTCGGCCTTGTTGCTGAATACTGCCCGAATGGTGCCGTTAATTTTCTTCTGTTTGCAGGCGTCTATGATGGCCTGCAAATTACTTCCGTTGCCGGAAATGAGCACCACGATGTTTTTCATTCAATGACCACACGCTCTTCGGAATCGGAGGCTTTAATCGTACCGATTTTCCACGCGTTTTCACCTTTCTCGGTCAACAGCTTAACCGCTTTATCGGCTTCGCTTGCTGGGAGGGCGATAACCATGCCCACGCCGCAGTTAAAGGTGCGGTACATTTCGTGAGAACTCACGTTGCCTGCGGTCTGCAGCCAGTTAAAGACTGCCGGCCACTGCCATGAGGATTCGTCGATCACCGCCTGGGTGTTATCCGGCAGGACGCGCGGAATGTTTTCCCAGAAGCCGCCGCCGGTCAGGTGAGCAATGGCGTGAACGTCAACGTTCTCGATAAGCTCCAGTACGTTTTTCACGTAGATGCGGGTCGGGGCCAGCAGATGGTCAGCCAGCGGTTTACCTTCAAGCTCAGTGGTTTGTGGGTCGCAACCGCTGACTTCGAGAATTTTGCGCACCAGAGAGTAGCCGTTGGAGTGTGGGCCGCTGGAAGCCAGCGCAATCAGCACATCACCATCAGCCACTTTGCTGCCGTCGATAATTTCTGATTTTTCTACTACACCGACGCAGAAGCCTGCGACGTCATAATCTTCGCCGTGATACATGCCAGGCATTTCCGCGGTTTCACCGCCCACCAGCGCGCAGCCGGACTGCAGACAGCCTTCGGCGATACCGTTAATGACGCTGGCTGCGGTATCCACATCCAGTTTGCCGGTCGCGTAGTAATCGAGGAAGAACAGGGGTTCTGCACCCTGAACCACCAGGTCATTCACGCACATCGCAACCAGATCGATACCGATCGTGTCGTGACGTTTTAAATCCATCGCCAGGCGCAGTTTGGTGCCTACGCCGTCAGTTCCCGAGACCAGAACAGGTTCACGATATTTTTGCGGCAGCGCGCACAGTGCGCCGAATCCACCCAGACCCCCCATCACTTCCGGGCGGCGGGTTTTTTTCACCACACCTTTGATTCGGTCAACCAGCGCATTACCTGCGTCAATATCAACACCGGCATCTTTGTAGCTGAGAGAAGTTTTGTTGGTCACGGCTCAAGTCCCCACGCGATTGCATAGCTAGTAAGAAAAATCGGCGCAATTCTAACAGTCCAGGCAAACGTTTGCGAGCCTATTCTCGGTGGAGGGATCTTTTTTTCTCTCTGGCCATTGCGGGGCAACAAACTTGACTCTGTTCACGAAAATGAAACCGGTTTCGGTGATCTGCTTGCAACGGATAACCCCTTTGCACATCATCGAACTGAAACCGGTTTCTGTAATTGTTTTTGCAGAAAATAACGCAGAATGAGGGAAAGCGAATGTCAGGATTTAAAGCAGATTTTCTGTGGGGTGGTGCCGTTGCGGCGCATCAGCTGGAAGGCGGCTGGAAAGAGGGCGGCAAGGGCGTAAGCGTTGCCGACGTCATGACGGCGGGTGCGCATGGCGTACCGCGTGAAATCACCAACGGCGTGCTGGAAGGGAAGAATTACCCTAACCATGAAGCCATTGATTTCTACCATCGTTATAAAGAAGACATCAGACTCTTTGCCGAGATGGGGTTCAAATGTTTCCGTACCTCCATCGCCTGGACGCGTATCTTCCCGAAAGGCGACGAGCGGGAGCCTAATGAGGCTGGCCTGAAATTCTATGACGATCTGTTCGACGAATGCCTGAAGTACGGCATCGAACCGGTTATTACGCTTTCTCACTTCGAGATGCCTTTCCACCTGGTGACGGAATACGGCGGCTGGCGCAACCGTAAGCTGATCGACTTTTTCGTTCGTTTTGCAAAAGTGGTCTTCCAGCGCTATCAGCATAAAGTGAAATACTGGATGACCTTCAATGAGATCAACAACCAGGCTAACTTCCACGAAGATTTTGCGCCGTTCACCAACTCCGGGTTGAAGTATGCGCCGGGTGAAGACCGTGAGCCGGTCATGTTCCAGGCCGCGCACTACGAGCTGGTGGCCAGCGCCCTGGCGGTGAAGGCGGGACGCGAAATTAATCCGTCGCTGCAGATCGGCTGCATGATTGCTATGTGTCCTATCTATCCGCTGACCTGCGCGCCGGACGATATGATGATGGCGATGAATGCGATGCACCGTCGCTACTGGTTTACCGACGTGCACGTCCGCGGTAAGTACCCGCAGCATCTGCTCAACTACTTTGAACGTCGCGGGTTCGTGCTGGATATTACCGATGAGGATAAAGCAGCGCTGCGCCAGGGTTGCGTTGATTATATCGGCTTCAGCTATTACATGTCCTTTGCCACCAAGGCGACGGCGGACAACCCGCAGCTTGATTACGACGAGAGCAAGAGCCTGGTCTCTAACCCGTATGTGCAGAAATCCGACTGGGGCTGGCAGATTGACCCGGTTGGGCTGCGCTACTCCCTGAACTGGTTCTGGGATCACTACCAGCTGCCGCTGTTCATTGTTGAAAACGGCTTTGGCGCGATTGACGTGCAAGAGAGTGACGGCACGGTAAACGATCGGTACCGCATTGATTACCTTTCTGCGCACATCCGCGAGATGAAAAAAGCGGTGGTGGAAGATGGCGTAGACCTGATGGGCTACACCCCGTGGGGCTGTATCGACCTTGTGTCTGCCGGCACCGGTGAAATGAAAAAACGCTACGGCTTTATCTTTGTAGATAAAGACAATGAAGGGAACGGCACGCTGAACCGCAGCAAGAAAAAGTCCTTCGACTGGTATAAGCAGGTGATTGCGAGCAACGGCGAGCAGCTATAATTGCCCGGTGGCGCTGCGCTTACCGGGCCTATGGGATTTGTAGGCCGGGTAAGCGTTAGCGCCACCCGGCAGAACCCCGCACCCAAGCCGGAGCCTTGCCTCCGGCTTTTTTGTCTTTGATTGACATATGTCAAGCAAGATGGGTATGGCGCAATCCGAAAAAAGCGGTATAATCCCGCGATTTTTTTGCGGATGCCACCTCAGAGGAGAAAGAGAATGAAGATTGTGGAAGTGAAACACCCACTCGTTAAACACAAGTTGGGCCTGATGCGTGAGCATGACATCAGCACGAAGCGTTTTCGCGAACTGGCTTCTGAAGTGGGCAGCCTGCTGACCTACGAAGCAACCTCTGATCTGGAAACGGAAAAAGTCACCATCGAAGGCTGGAACGGCCCGGTGCAGGTTGAGCAGATCAAAGGGAAGAAAATTACCGTCGTGCCTATCCTGCGTGCCGGTCTGGGTATGATGGAAGGCGTGCTGGAGCACGTACCAAGCGCGCGCATCAGCGTGGTCGGTATCTACCGTAATGAAGAGACGCTGGAGCCGGTTCCTTACTTCCAGAAGCTGGTGTCCAACATCGACGAACGTATGGCGCTGGTGGTTGACCCTATGCTGGCGACCGGCGGTTCAATGATCGCCACCATCGACCTGCTGAAAAAAGCGGGCTGCAGCAGCATTAAGGTGCTGGTACTCGTTGCGGCACCGGAAGGGATCGCGGCGCTGGAAAAAGCGCACCCGGACGTTGAACTGTACACCGCCTCTATCGACCAGGGTCTTAACGAGCACGGATACATCATCCCGGGGCTCGGCGATGCCGGCGATAAGATCTTTGGTACGAAATAATCGAATAACGATAAAAAAGCCGACTTTGATAGTCGGCTTTTTTTTGAATAAAACACCAACAACAAAACTCAGAGGAAAACACTATGACGCGCCGTGCTATCGGGGTGAGTGAAAGACCGCCGCTTTTACAGACTATCCCGCTTAGTTTGCAGCACCTGTTCGCCATGTTTGGCGCAACCGTGCTGGTGCCAATCCTGTTTCACATTAACCCGGCTACCGTGCTGCTGTTCAACGGCATCGGTACGCTGCTGTACCTCTTTATCTGTAAAGGCAAAATCCCGGCGTATCTCGGTTCGAGCTTCGCCTTTATCTCTCCGGTGCTATTGCTGCTGCCGCTGGGTTATGAAGTGGCGCTGGGCGGCTTTATCATGTGTGGCGTACTGTTCTGCCTGGTCTCCTTCATTGTGAAGAAAGCCGGTACCGGCTGGCTGGACGTGATGTTCCCTCCTGCAGCGATGGGCGCAATCGTTGCCGTCATCGGTCTCGAACTGGCGGGCGTGGCGGCGAATATGGCCGGTCTGCTGCCTGCGGACGGGCAATCGCCGGATTCTAAAACCATCATTATCTCGATGGTGACGCTGGGCGTGACGGTGTTTGGCTCCGTGCTGTTCCGCGGCTTTATGGCGATTATCCCGATCCTGATCGGCGTGCTGGCGGGTTATGCGCTCTCCTTCGTGATGGGCGTGGTGGATACCACGCCGATTGCCGAGGCGCACTGGTTCGCGCTGCCAACCTTCTACACCCCGCGCTTCGAGTGGTTTGCTATCTTCACCATTCTGCCCGCCGCACTGGTCGTGATTGCGGAGCACGTCGGCCACCTGGTAGTAACGGCGAACATCGTGAAGCGTGATTTAATCCGCGACCCGGGTCTGCACCGCTCCATGTTTGCGAACGGTTTCTCCACCATCATCTCTGGTTTCTTCGGATCCACGCCAAACACCACGTACGGTGAGAACATCGGCGTGATGGCAATCACCCGCGTCTACAGCACCTGGGTTATTGGCGGCGCGGCGATTATTGCCATTCTGCTCTCCTGCGTGGGTAAGCTGGCGGCAGCGATTCAGATCATCCCGGTGCCGGTCATGGGCGGCGTCTCGCTGCTGCTGTACGGGGTAATCGGTGCCTCCGGGATTCGCGTGCTGATTGAATCGAAAGTGGATTACAGCAAAGCGCAGAACCTGATCCTCACCTCGGTCATTCTGATTATCGGCGTGAGCGGTGCGAAGGTGCACATCGGTGCGGCCGAGCTGAAAGGCATGGCGCTGGCGACCATCGTCGGCGTGGGCCTGAGCCTGATTTTCAAGCTGATCTCGGTGATCCGCCCGGAAGAGGTGGTCCTGGACGCTGACGAAAGCGAAAAAGCGCCACATTGATCCTTTAACCGGGTGGACGATCCGCCCGGTTCTCTCCTTGCTGGTTCCGTGTTAAACTCCGTTCCGATTTTACGTAAGATCTGGTTGAGGTACTTCTGAACGGACCGGCACAGCTCTCTCTGCCACTCTATCTCCCTGACGATGAAACTTTTGCGAGTTTCTGGCCGGGTGATAACCCCTCTTTACTGGCTGCACTGCAAAACGTGCTGCGCCAGGAGCACAGCGGATACATCTATATCTGGTCACGCGAAGGCGCGGGGCGCAGCCACCTGTTGCATGCCGCCTGCGCGGAGCTTTCGGCGCGCGGTGATGCGGTAGGCTATGTGCCGCTGGATAAACGTACCTGGTTCGTGCCTGACGTGCTGGAGGGAATGGAACATCTCTCCTTGGTCTGCATCGATAATATCGAATGCGTGGCGGGGGATGAGCCGTGGGAAATGGCGATCTTTAACCTCTATAACCGCATTCTGGAGTCGGGCAAAACCCGACTGCTGATCACCGGCGATCGTCCACCGCGCCAGCTCAATCTTGGGTTGCCGGATCTGGCGTCACGTCTGGACTGGGGGCAAATCTACAAGCTCCAGCCGCTGTCGGATGAAGATAAGCTTCAGGCATTACAGCTGCGCGCAAAGCAGCGTGGCTTTGAGCTGCCGGAAGACGTGGGCCGTTTCCTGCTCAAGCGCCTGGACAGGGAAATGCGCACCCTGTTCGATACGCTCGATCAGCTCGACCGCGCTTCCATTACCGCCCAGCGCAAGCTGACCATTCCGTTTGTGAAAGATATCCTTAAGCTTTGAGTGTTTTCGCCCGGTGGCGCTACGCTTACCGGGCCTACAGGTGCTCTTTGTAGTCCGGGTAAGGCGCAGCCGCCACCCGGCTAAAGATCCCCCATCAGGTGTTCAACCAGAAGCGGAATCGGCCGTCCTGATGCCACGCTCCGTCCACCTTCACGCCACAGCGCCGTGCCGCTGATATCCAGATGCGCCCACGGAATGGTTGGCGGGCAGAAGTGATGCAGCAACCACGCCGCCGAGGCGCTTATCGCCGCATTGTTGGTTGGCGTGTTGCACAGATCGGCGATGGCGCTGTCGGTCTGCTTTTTCAACCGCGCATCCAGCGGCAGGGACCACACTTCGTCGCCACTCTGTTTCCCTGCCTGCGTCAGCGCACTGCGCAGCGGTTCATCCTGCGTCATTAGCCCGCTTAGCTCATACCCCAGCGCCTTCACGACTGCACCGGTTAAGGTCGCCATATCAATAATATAGCGCGCCTGCGAATGCCGCTGGCTGGCCCAGGCGATGGCATCTGCCAGCACCAGTCGACCTTCAGCATCGGTATTGTTGATTTCAACCGTGGTGCCGTTGCAGGCTGTTGCCACCGTGCCGGGCTGCATGGCATTGGGGCCGATGGCATTTTCTGCCAGTGCCAGCACGCCCATTATGCGTACGGGTAATCCCAGCTCTGCCACGGTGAGCATCAGCCCCAGCACGTTAGCCGCCCCGCACATGTCATATTTCATGGTGTACATGCCCGCACCTTCTTTTAGCCACAGACCGCCGGTATCAAAGGTGATGCCTTTTCCCACATAGCAGCGCACCGGGCCGTCGTGAGTGCCATCATAATGCATCGCCAGCAGACGTGGCGGGCAGGTGGCTCCTTTGCCGACGGCGTGCAGTAGACCCAGGCCGTGCTCAACAATCTCTTTTTCGTTGAGCACTTCGCAGCGCAGGGCGGGGAAGAGGGCGCAGAGCTTTAGTGCCTCTTCTACCACAAACTGCGGCGTACACCGGTCAGAGGGGATATCCGCCAGACGTCGTGCCGCGACCATGCCGTGCGCGATAGCCTGCTGCTGGCGGAAAACACCCTCCAGCTTCGCCTGTTGTTCCGGCAGGCAGAGGGCGGTGATATGCGCAATACGGACGTCATCGTCGGTTTTCTTTAGCTGCAAATCGCTTAGCCGGTGCGCCTGATTAAAGAGAAAACGCAGCACTTGCGCCAGCACGACGTCGTCGATATTTGTCACATCCAGCATCACATCGGGACTCACGGGTGAGGCCAGCAGCGGGCGCAGCGCCGTGAGCAATCCTTCTGTCAGGCTATCGTGCCAGAGCGCATCCGGGAGCAGCGTGATCCGGGCAAAAGGGGCGCAGCCAAAGCGGGCGTCAGCGATGCCGCTGGACTCGCGCATTTCCGCGATAAGCGCAGTTTGCGGCAAATGCGCACAGGCGGTGCGGGCGATGAAATGGCTTTGCGGCTTTGCGTCGGAAAGTGCGGTAATGAGTTGATATGTAATCATCATGACTCCTCAATCGGGGCGCGGATCCGCGTGGCATAGGCCTGCATCCATTCATCGTCTACCGCGTGATAATGCGTTTTTTCCCGCAGACGCTCTGTGCGATAAACGGTGAGAGGCTGTCGAGCCGTCGCCACCACAAACGAAAAGGTTTTGATATTCGTCGCGGCGCCGAACTCGCCCTTGTTATTCATGCACACCACGGAAAGATCGCCCGCGCGACCGAAGCGCGACATCAGCTTATCTTCCAGCTCGAACACCACTGAATCTGCGGCCTGCTGCGGCGACATACCTTGCGCCATCCGGCGAACGATTTCGTAGCTGGTGCAGCCTTTCATCAGATCTTCACCGACGCCCGTGGCGGTAGCGGCACCGGTTTCGCTGTCGCAGTAAAAGCCGGAGCCGATAATAGGGGAATCCCCAATGCGGCCGCGTTTTTTCATAAACAGGCCGCTGGTGGAGGTGGCGACGCTCATGGAACCCTGCTTATCAAGACCGATAATGCCGACGGTATCGTGTCCGTCGTACGGGCTTAAGCCTTTATCCAGCGTCTCGCGGCAGCGCTTGCGGTAGTGCTGCATGGCGCGCTCCGTGAGCATGGTTTTGTCGGCAAAGCCCTGGCTCAGTGCCCATTCACGTGCGCCCTGGCCGACCAGCAGGCTGTTGTAGCGCTGGCGGCTCAGCGCGTGCGCCACGCGCACCGGATTGGCGATATCCACCAGATTTCCTACGGCACCGAACGCCAGCGTGTCGCCGTCCATGTACGCCGCATCCAGCTCGACTTCGCCGTTTTCGGTAGGCAGCCCGCCATAGCCGACGGATTTATACAGCGGGAAGTCTTCCACGGCAGCGACGGCATCCACCACCGCTGCTGAGACCGGTTTTCCCGCCGCCAGGGCAGATGCAGATTCCGTTACGCCTTCAAGCGCCATTCGCCAGGTTGCGATAATTCCCCACATGCTTTACTCCTGTTTTGCAAGGGTGGTGTCAGTTTGCGTGACCGTGCTCAGCTCCGCAGCACGGTACTGTTTGTCCACGATACGCATGAAAGGCAGGTACAACATGGCGCCAATCAGCAGGTTGATAAGCTGCATCACGCTGCCGCTCAGGTGCCCGGTAACGATAAAACCGCTGATGACCGGTGGCAGCGTCCAGGGGATAAACACCCCGGTGGTGACGGCGACCGCGCCAATTTTCATCGCCGCATACTGCACGGTAACCAGCACCAGCGGCACCAGGTTGAACGGAATAAGCATGATCGGGTTCATGATCACTGGCAGGCCAAACAGGATCGGCTCGTTAATGTTAAACACCGACGCCCCCGCGCCGAGGCGCGCCACTTCGCGCATGTTTTTACTGCGGGCGAAAATCAGCATCGCAATCACCAGCGACAGCGTGGCGCCCGCCCCCCCCATCCAGATCATGTCAAAAAACTGTTCAGTAATAATGTGCGGCGGAGTCGTGCCCGCCTGAATGGCGGCGATGTTATCGGTCTGGTTTTCCATCCACAGCGGACGAATGATGCCGTTGATCATCGAGCCGGAGTTAATCCCCACTGACCACAGAATAGTGATGCTGAATACGGTCATCAGCGCGCCAAAGTAAGAGGTGCCGTAGTGGCGTACCGGCGTGGCGACCACCTCGTAAATGAACTGATGGATGGTGTTGTAGTGGGTATTTTCGAAGATGATGCGGATACCCAGCACCAGTATCATGACCAGCAGGGCCGGGATCAGCGCCGCGAAGGACTCCTGCACCGCAGGCGGCACGCCGTCCGGCATTTTAATGACCAGATTTTTGCGCTTTAGCCAGCAGAACAGTTCCGTCCATAGCAGCGAACCGATCATCGCCACAAACAGCCCCTTGCTGCCAATCCACTCTACCGGTATGACGGTAATGCCGCCGTTTTCCGCCACTTTGATAAACGGCGTCAGGATTAAAAATGCGACCAATGCCAGGATGCCGCAGGAGATACGGTCCTCGCCATAGTGTTCGGCCAGGCGGAAGGCGACCAGGAAGCTGATAAACAGCGACATGGTGGAGAAGACCGCATTGAACGGAATTTCGATAATCGCGCTCCAGCTCTCACCAAAGGCCTGAGACATAAACTGCTGATAGGTTTGATTCGGGAACGACGAGATGACGAGCAGAATGGAGCCGACGATGATAAATGGCATGAATGAAACGTAGGCACCACGAATGGCCCCGAGATGGCGCTGCTGGGCCGTTTTCGCCGCCAGCGGCATCAGTTTTGCTTCAAGAAATCCCAGAACATTGTTCATTGTGAACTCCGTACAAGATTGAGGGGTGTTGTTTATGTTATGTCTGTGGATTATCAGTGAAGCGCGGTGAGCGAAAGGTGAAATCGGTCACAAAGCAATCGCTTGTATAATATAAATCTCATCAGATTAGTTTCAGGAGGATTGGAATGGAAATCAAACTGCACGCCAATGCCACCACCACGCCGCGCATCCGCCGCTACCTTCAGCAGTCTGATAAAAGCGACCGGGAACTGGCCGTTGAGCTGGGGATCTCGGTCACTACCGTCAGGCGCTGGCGCAACCGCGATCGGGTTTCGGATAACCACACTACGCCAAAAGTGATACACAAAGCGCTGAGACAAGAGCAGGTTGCACTGGTTAATGCCCTGCGCGACATATCAGGTGCGCCATTAGATGAATTGCTGCAGATAGTTAACGACATCCTGGGCATCCCCGTCTCACGGGCAACGCTGAGTCGCTATCTCAAACCGGCACCCGCGAAACAAAAAGGGGCTTCGTTGCAGGGAAAAAAGGCGCTGAAAGCTGGCATCAGGCCGCATACGCTGCTGCTGTATCATCAGCCTTTGTCGCTGCATATGGATGATGGGGGCGAACAACACCTGCTCTGGGCGCGCGAACCGGTGAGCGGCTGGTGTTATGCCCGGCTCTATGCGGGTCTTTCACCGCAGTTGCTCACTACCTGGACGCGCGCGCTGCTGGAGGCCTGCCCCGCTGATATACAATCTCTTGAGACTTTCGGTTTTGAACCGACGCTGCCTGCACAAGACGTTGTTGTTAACGCTCATCCACACAAGCACAATGCGCTGCAGGTGGCGCTACCGCTCCGGGATATTATTCCGCGAGTGAATGATGAACCGGCTGGAGAGGTCGTTATCACGCTATGCGAGTTTTATAACCGGGGTAAAACGCAGAAAAAACTGGGAGAAAGTACGCCGCAGGCGTTTCTGGAAGCGCTGCGGCGTAAGGACTAGAGGATGTCGAGGACATCTTCCGGCGGACGGCCGATGCGTGCTTTACCGTTTGCCACCACAATCGGGCGCTCAATCAGCTTTGGATTCTCAACCATCGCCTGAATCAGCTGGTCTTCGCTGAGGTACGTGTCGTCCAGATTCAGTGACTTATACAGATCTTCTTTCTGGCGCATCAGTTCGCGCGCGCTGCCCATTCCCAGCATGTGCAGCAGCTGACGAAGCGTCTGCGCGTCCGGCGGTGTGTCGAGATACAACACCACGTCAGGGTCGATACCGTTAGACTTCAGCAGGCTGAGCGTGTCGCGGCTCTTAGAGCAGCGAGGGTTATGATAAATTTTTACCGCGTCTGTCATGACTTCTCCTTGATTACATCTTCTCGTACGGCTTAAAGCGTTGTTGCAGACTACGCAGCTGGTCGATACGCGCGTCGTAGCGGGCCTGTTGCAGGCTGCCGAGTTTGACCTGCGAGCTGGCACTGCTCAACAAGGAAATCGCCTGATCGAGGCGACCCGCCAGCGCCAGGCCTTCAGCACGCGCGGCCAGCTCCTGATCGCGGTTACCCAGTTGCCCCTGGGCCTGGGCGAGCAATTCCCAGCCGTTCTGGTCATCTTTATTGTTAAAGGTATAGCGGTTCAGGATGGTCACAGCCTCCGCTGGCTGACCGCCCTGTAAGTAAGCGTTAGCCAGGTTTAGCTGTAGCACCGGGTTGGTGCGTATGTCTTTCGCCCCTTTCAGGCGGTTAATCGCATCGGTGGTTTTCTTCTGCCCCAGATCGATATCCGTCGAGAGATCGAGATACCATGGGTTATTCGGATCTGCGGCCAGCAGGGGCTGCAGCGCTTTACGCGCGTCGTCGTATTTGCTGGCTTCCATCGCCTGTAATGCCTGGCCATACTGTGCGGCGTTTTTTTCACGCACGTTGCCTTTCGCCAGGGTGTCCAGCAGATCGCTGGTAAGCTGGTTACGCCCGGAGTTGTACATGCCGAGCGTTCTCACTTTCGCCATGTAGAAGTCCTGAGACGACTGCACGACGACCGGGCGCATCTGGTTGGCACGGTTACGCGCGTCCGACAAACGGCTTTCCGGTAACGGGTGGGTGAGTAAAATTTCCGGTGGACGGGAAGAGTAACGTGCCTGATCGAGCAGTTTTTCCAGGAAGCTCGGCATGGCCTGCGGGTCAAAGCCCGAACGCTGTAAAACCTGAATGCCGATACGGTCCGCTTCCTGTTCGTTTTGCTGGGTGAAGCTGATCATCCCCTGACGCGTTCCGGCCAGCGTACCGGTCAGTGCCGCCATCCCCGCCTGTGGGCTGGCCATTGCGAGCAGAATAGAACCCAGCGCGCCCACCCAGGTGAGCGGGGCATTGCGCTTCTGGTCTTCCATTGCACGCGCCAGGTGGCGCTGGGTGACGTGTGAAATTTCGTGCGCCATCACTGAAGCCAGCTGGCTTTCGTTGTCAGAGTAGCGAAATAATGCCGAATGCAGCACCACGTTCCCGCCAAAGAAGGCGAAGGCGTTAATTTCGTCGTTATTGATTAAATAGAAATGGAAGGGCGTTTTGACCGAGTCGGCGTGCGCCACCAGACGCATCCCCAGCCCGTTAATATACTGTACCAGCAACGGATCGTTAATCAGCGGGGCGCTGCCGCGCAGCTGGCGAACATAGTAATCGCCCATTTGCATCTCTTGCCCGATAGAGAGCGTGCTTCCTGCTGTGGTGCCCATGTCCGGCAATGAGTCGGACGAGTCAGCGAAAGCGGGCAACACCTGACCGACCGTCACTGCGGCAATCAGTGTTGCAACCAGTGTTTTTCTCAACTGCCTGAACATAACCACTGTCCTGTATGTTGGATGTGCTAATTTGACCGATGAACCGCCATATCGTTCATCTCTGCTGCCCTGCGAGTGTAGCTGTGTTACAGCATGAAGAAAATCCCATTCATCAGGCTTTTGCGGATTGTGACAGGGATACAAAAAGCGAAAGTCTTTTTTGTGACAGTTAGATACAATTCACCGTCTCACTCCCGCCATTCGATTCAGGGAAGGGTTGTATGCTCGAAATGTTAATGCAGTGGTACCGGCGTCGGTTCAGTGACCCGGAAGCCATTGCTTTGTTGGTTATTCTGGTTGCCGGGTTCGGTATTCTGTTCTTCTTCAGCGGCCTTCTCGCGCCTCTCCTGGTGGCGATTGTGCTGGCGTATCTGCTGGAGTGGCCAACGGCGCGCCTAGAACATATCGGTTGTTCTCGTCGCTGGGCGGCAAGCATCGTCCTGGTGCTGTTTGTCGGCATTCTGCTGTTGATGGCCTTCGTGGTGATGCCCGTGGCCTGGCAGCAGGGGATCTACCTGATCCGCGATATGCCCGGCATGTTGAATAAGCTCTCTGATTTCGCCGCCACCCTGCCGCGCCGTTATCCCGCGTTGATGGACGCTGGTATCATCGACGCGATGGCGGAAAACATGCGTGCCCGCATCATGACGATGGGCGACTCGGTGGTGAAATATTCGCTGGCCTCACTGGTGGGGCTGCTCACTCTGGCCGTTTACCTCGTGCTCGTGCCGCTGATGGTCTTCTTCCTGGTCAAAGATAAAGACCAGATGCTTAACGCCGTGCGGCGTATTTTGCCGCGCAACCGCGGGCTGGCGGGGCAGGTCTGGGAAGAGATGAACCAGCAGATCACTAACTACATTCGCGGCAAGGTGCTGGAGATGATGGTGGTGGGGGTAGCAACCTGGATTGGTTTCGTGATCTTCGGCCTCAACTACTCGCTGCTGCTGGCCGTGCTGGTGGGATTCTCGGTCCTGATTCCGTACATCGGCGCATTTGTGGTCACCATTCCGGTGGTGGGCGTCGCGCTGTTCCAGTTTGGTCTGGGGACGGAGTTCTGGAGCTGCTTCGCGGTGTACCTGATTATTCAGGGGCTTGACGGGAACCTGCTGGTACCGGTGCTGTTCTCCGAAGCGGTAAACCTGCATCCGCTGGTGATTATCTTATCCGTGGTAATTTTCGGCGGGCTGTGGGGGTTCTGGGGCGTGTTCTTTGCGATTCCGCTGGCCACGCTGATTAAAGCGGTGGTGCACGCATGGCCGGATGTACCGGCGGTGGAAGAGAAGTAGATTTTGTGCGGGCTGATGCCCTCACCCCAACCCTCTCCCACGGGAGAGGGAGCAAACATTAAAAAAGGCAACTGACGTTGCCTTTTTGCTGTTGATCAGGCGTTTGCTTTCAGCCAGTTCAACACCACGTCGTGGTGATTACTGGTTTTGAAGTCGTCAAACACATGTTCAACTTTACCGTTAGCGTCAATCAGGAAGCTGATGCGGTGAATGCCGTCATAGGTTTTACCCATAAACGTTTTCTCACCCCAGACGCCAAACTGCTCGCAAACCTGGTGGTCTTCGTCGGAAAGGAGCGTAAAGTTCAGCAGCTCTTTTTCCGCAAATCGTGACAGCTTTTCTGGTTTATCGGTGCTGATACCCAGCACTTCCACACCGACTTTTTTCAAGTCGTCCATGTTATCGCGTAAGCCGCAGGCCTGTACGGTGCAGCCGGGGGTCATGGCTTTCGGGTAGAAATAGACCAGAACACGCTGTCCCTGGAAGTCGGTCAAATTTACTTGCTCACCGTCTTGATCCGGTAAGCTAAATTTCGGTGCGATGTCACCGGCTTTCAGTGGATTCATTACTCAACTCCATCCTGTTCGTGCTGCGAATAATTGACGACGCTTATACTGCCCTGCGCGTTTAATTCTGTACAGAGGGCTTTGAACGCTTGCTCGATATTTGACGCATCCTGTGAGGCAGGGCTGTGTGCAGTGATTTGAATAAAGAGCGTGGGAACGGTGCTCTCGTCGCCCGGTTGCGTGCGGGAAACGAGCTCGGCAATGTTCATCTGATGGCTGTCGAACAGCGCGGTAAAACGCTCGATCAGATGCGGGGAATCAGTGACTTCAACCTGCACCCAGACGGTAGCGGGCATGGCCGGGCGCGGGCGCGCGGTAGTGCGTTTCATCACGATCAGCAAATCCAGCTCCGCGCCTTTCAGCGGCAGGGTGGATTCAATAAGGGTAATGGCATTCCATGTTCCGGACAGCAGCATGATAAACGTGAACTCTTCGCCGAGCATTGCCAGACGGCTGTCTTCGATATTACAGCCGCAGCTGCTCACGTGACGGGTGATGGTGTTCACGATACCCGGCCTGTCGGCACCCAGCGCAGTGATAACCAGGTAATGTTGTGATGAGGTTGTCAAACCTGTTCTTCCTTTGCATGGTTAAGTCTTCCTAAGGAAAGCATAAAAAAAACATGCATACAACCGCCTGAGGGCCTCAGGTCGCTTGCTTTTATTACAGTTCCAAACGTACCATTGAGGCTCTTGTTCGCACAGAGGATGGCTCATGTTCACGGGAAGTATTGTCGCGCTTGTAACACCGATGGATGAAAAAGGTAACGTCTGCCGGTCTAGCATGAAGAAGCTGATTGATTACCATGTCGCCAATGGAACCTCGGCGATCGTTTCGGTAGGGACTACCGGTGAATCTGCAACGCTGAGCCACGAAGAGCATGGCGATGTGGTTATGCTGACCCTGGAGCTGGCTGACGGACGTATTCCGGTCATCGCGGGGACAGGCGCTAATGCAACCGCAGAAGCGATCAGCCTGACCAAACGTTTTAATGACAGCGGCATCGTAGGCTGTCTGACGGTGACCCCTTATTACAACCGTCCTACCCAGGAAGGTTTGTTCCAGCACTTCAAAGCCATCGCTGAACATACTGACTTGCCACAAATTCTGTATAATGTGCCGTCCCGTACTGGCTGCGATATGCTGCCGGAAACCGTTGGTCGTCTCTCGGAAGTAAAAAATATTATCGGTATTAAAGAGGCGACAGGGAACTTAAGCCGCGTTCATCAGATCAAAGAGCTGGTTTCAGACGACTTTATCCTGTTGAGTGGTGATGATGCGACCGCGCTGGACTTTATGCAGCTCGGTGGTCATGGCGTGATCTCCGTAACGTCAAACGTTGCGGCGCGCGATATGGCTGAAATGTGCAAACTGGCCGCAGCCGGTCACTTTGATGAGGCACGCGTCATTAACCAGCGCCTGATGCCGCTGCACAATAAATTATTTGTCGAACCCAATCCGATCCCCGTGAAATGGGCGTGTAAGGAGTTGGGACTTGTAGCATCCGATACGCTGCGTTTGCCAATGACACCGATTACCGACCACGGTCGCGACATCGTCAGGGCAGCGCTGAAGCATGCCGGTTTGCTGTAAAGTTTAGGGAGATTTGATGGCTTATTCAGTACAGAAGTCGCGCCTGGCGAAGGTTGCGAGTGTTTCGCTTGTTATGCTGCTCGCTGCCTGTAGTTCAGACTCGCGCTACAAGCGCCAGGTGAGCGGTGATGAATCCTATCTGGATGCGACCCCGCTTGCTGAACTTCATGCACCGGCTGGTATGATCCTGCCGATTCAGAACGGCGATTATAATATCCCCGTCACTAATGGCAGTGGCCTGGTGGGTAAAGCGCTTGATATTCGTCCACCAGCTCAGCCTCTGGCGCTGGTCAGCGGAGCGCGTACCCAGTTCACCGGTGATACGGCGTCTCTGCTGGTTGAAAGCGCGCGCGGAAGCAATCTGTGGCCACAGGTGGTGAGCGTTATTCAGGCGAAGAACTACACCATTGATAAACGCGATGACGCCAGCCAGACCTTAACCACCGACTGGATCGAGTGGAACCGGCTGGATGAAGATCAGCAGTACCGTGGACGTTATCAAGTCTCCGTTAAACCACAGGGTTATCAGCAGGCGGTTAACGTTAAGCTGTTAAACCTGGAGCAGGCGGGCAAACCGGTTGCGGATGCCGCCTCCCTGCAGCGTTACAGCACTGAAATGCTGAACGTGATTGCCGCGGGTCTGGATAAGACTGCGACTGATGCCGCAAATGCGGCGCAGAGCCGTAACGGCGTCACCTTCGACGTTCAGAGCGGTGCGGACGATACCGGCCTGCCAATGCTGGTGGTGCGTGCACCGTTTAACCAGACCTGGCAGCGTCTGCCAGCGACGCTGGAAAAAGTGGGCATGAAAGTGACCGACAGCACCCGTTCAACCGGTAGCATGACGGCAACCTATAAGCCACTGTCCGACAGTGCATGGCTAGAGCTGGGCGCCAAAGATCCTCAGCTTGCCTCCGGTGATTACAAGATTCAGGTAGGCGACCTTGATAACCGCAGTAGTCTGCAGTTTATCGATCCAAAAGGTCACACGCTGACCCAGTCGCAGAACGATGCGCTGGTCGCTGTCTTCCAGGCAGCATTCAGCAAATAAATACGAGGGCGGGTTAATCCCGCCCTTTTTATTTTCGTGCTACGCAAACGTGTGCGTGGCATAATATGCCCAGTTTTGAACACAAATCATCACACCAGGAGTAATGAAGATGCAGAAGCAAGCTGAGTTGTATCGTGGCAAAGCGAAGACCGTATACAGCACGGAAAACCCGGATCTGTTGGTGCTCGAGTTCCGCAATGATACGTCAGCAGGGGATGGCGCGCGCATTGAGCAGTTCGATCGTAAAGGCATGGTGAACAACAAGTTCAACCACTTCATTATGACCAAACTGGCCGAAGCGGGTATCCCGACTCAGATGGAAGCGTTGCTGTCCGATACGGAATGTCTGGTGAAAAAACTGGATATGGTTCCGGTTGAGTGCGTTATTCGTAACCGTGCAGCGGGCTCCCTGGTGAAGCGTCTGGGTATTGAAGAAGGTATCGAACTGAATCCACCGCTGTTCGACCTGTTCCTGAAAAACGATGCCATGCACGATCCGATGGTCAATGATTCCTACTGCGAAACCTTCGGCTGGGTCAATAAAGAGAACCTGGCGCGCATGAAAGAGCTGACCTACAAAGCCAACGACGTGCTGAAAAAGCTGTTTGACGATGCGGGCCTGATCCTCGTCGACTTCAAGCTGGAGTTCGGTCTGTTCAAAGGCGAAGTGGTGCTGGGTGATGAGTTCTCCCCGGACGGTAGCCGCCTGTGGGACAAAGAAACCCTGGATAAAATGGACAAAGACCGTTTCCGTCAGAGCCTGGGTGGCCTGATTGAAGCCTATGAAGCGGTTGCTCACCGTTTAGGCGTTAAGCTCGACTAACTCCCTCACTTGCCAAAGGATGTTTGCATCCTTTGGCGTCTTACCTTTGTTTCCTATGGTAATCTTGCCGTTAACCGCCTACGATCATAGCTATTATTAATGGAATAGTTCGAGGTGGTTATGCGCTGGCAAGGGCGTCGTGAAAGTGACAATGTAGAAGACAGGCGCAGTGATGGCGGCGGCGGTCCTTCAATGGGGGGACCCGGCTTTCGGCTACCCAGCGGCAAGGGCGGTATCATCCTGCTGATTGTGGTGCTGGTCGCTGGCTATTACGGGGTCGACCTCACCGGTTTGATGACCGGTCAGCCGCTGCAACAGCAACCACAGTCTCCGCGCTCCATCAGCCCGAACGAAGATGAAGCGGCCAAATTTACCTCCGTTATTCTCGCGACCACTGAAGATACATGGGGTCAGCAGTTCGAGAAGATGGGGCGCACCTATCAGCAGCCGAAACTGGTGATGTACCGGGGCGCAACCCGTACCGGATGTGGTACCGGTCAATCTGTGATGGGGCCGTTCTACTGCCCGGCAGATGGCACCGTCTATATCGATCTCTCTTTTTACGATGACATGAAACGCAAGCTTGGCGCTGACGGTGATTTTGCCCAGGGCTACGTGATCGCGCATGAAGTCGGGCACCATGTGCAGAAGCTGCTGGGCATTGAGCCAAAAGTGCGTCAGCTACAGCAAAATGCGTCTCAGGCTGAAGTGAATCGTCTTTCCGTCAAGATGGAACTGCAGGCGGACTGCTTCGCAGGCGTTTGGGGGCACAGCATGCAGCAGCAGGGCGTACTGGAATCCGGCGATCTTGAAGAGGCATTAAACGCGGCGCAGGCCATCGGCGATGACCGTCTTCAGCAGCAAAGCCAGGGACGTGTCGTACCGGACAGCTTCACTCACGGTACGTCGCAACAGCGTTACAGCTGGTTTAAACGCGGTTTTGACAGCGGTGATCCTGCCCAGTGTAATACCTTCGGCAAAGCCATGTGATGGTGTCGTTTGCACATCTGATACGCGAGCTTGAGCGAACCGGGCACCGCCGTCTGGTGGTGCTCACGGGCGATGAGCCGTGGACGCTGAGCCAGGCCACCGCCCTGCGTGATGCTTTACCGGGAGACTGGCTGTGGCTGAATGAAAACCCGTCTAAAGCCATCGGCGGACTGTTGGGACGCGAATACCTGCATGCTGTGTTTGACGCGCATGCCGGGTTTGACGTCTCCGCATTCGCCGCACTCAGCGGAACGTTGCGCGCCGGGAGCCTCCTCGTACTGCGAGTACCACCGTTCTCTGGCTGGGCCGACAGGCCAGACAGCGATTCTGTGCGCTGGAGTGACAGCGCAGAGCCGATCGCTACCCCGCACTTTGTTCACCATTTTTGCCGGACGCTTGCCGCCGATACGGATGCGATCGTCTGGCAACAGCATCATCCCCTGACGCTTCCCGCTGCGCCAGATTTACCCGCCTGGCAGCCCGCCAGCGGTGAGCCGCAGCGTGAGCAGGCGGCGATCCTCGACGCGCTTTTGGTCATGCCTGCGGGCATCGCTGCCGTGACGGCACCTCGCGGACGCGGAAAGTCAGCGCTGGCGGGGATGCTGCTGGGCAGCATCCAGGGGAGTGCGGTGGTGACGGCCCCGGCGAAAGGCGCAGCGGATGTCATCGCGCGTTTCGCGGGCGAGCGTTTTCACTTTATGGCACCCGATGCGCTGCTGGACTCCACGCTGCAGGCCGACTGGCTGATTGTCGATGAAGCGGCAGCCATCCCAGGCCCGCTGCTGGAGAAGCTGGTGACACGCTTTCCCCGCGTATTACTGACCACTACGGTTCAGGGTTACGAAGGGACGGGCAGGGGATTTCTGCTGAAGTTCTGCGCCCGATTCAGTGGGCTGCAGCGTTATACCTTATCCACCCCCATTCGCTGGGCGGCCGGATGTCCGCTTGAACGGATCGTGGCGAATACGCTGCTGTTTGACGATGCGCTTATCGACCACAAACCGGAAGGTGAGGTGTCTGTAAGGTCTCTGGAGCCACAAGAGTGGGAGAGCGACCCGGCACGAGTGGCAAGCGTTTATGAACTGCTCTGTGCTGCCCACTACCGGACCTCACCGCTCGATTTACGCCGGATGATGGACGCCCCCGGCCAGCACTTTGCTGTTGCGGACGCGGGGGCTGATATTGCGGGCGCGCTCTGGCTGGTGGACGAGGGCGGATTGTCCCCCGAACTCAGCCGGGCGGTGTGGGCGGGCTCTCGTCGTCCACGCGGAAACCTTGTGGCGCAGTCGCTGGCGGCGCACGGCGGAACGCCTCTTGCGGCGACGCTGAAAGGCCGACGGATTAGCCGCATTGCGGTTCATCCCCGTCGTCAGCGGGAAGGCATCGGTCAGCGGCTGATCCTGAACGCCAGCGGTGAAGATTATCTCTCCGTGAGTTTTGGTTATACCGACGAGCTGTGGCGTTTCTGGCAGCGGTGCGGGTTTGTGCTGGTGCGAATGGGCAGCCATCGGGAAGCCAGCAGCGGGTGTTACACGGCGATGGCGCTGCTGCCGCAGAGCGAAGCCGGGCATCAACTGTGTACGCAGGCACATCGGCGTTTATGCCGCGATATGCGCGTCCTGTCGGCCTGGAATGGCGAAAAGATCCCGGTGACTGATGCCTGGGAAGCTACCCTTAATAGTGACGACTGGCTGGAGCTGGCGGGGTTTGCTTTTGCGCACCGGGCGTTTTCAACCTCGGTAGCCGCGTTGACGCGGTTGCTGTTAGCCACAGATATGCCGCTTCCCGCGCTGCGCGGGAAAATCGAGGGGAGAAGCGAAGCGGTCGGGCGAAAAGCGTTACTGGCAAAGCTTCGCGAAGAAACCGCGCAAGCGCTTGAGAGCCTTGATTATTCGCGCTGCCAGCAGTTGAAAGCAGACATTTTGCAATGGCAATTTTTTCAATGACTTCTTCAGTAAAGTGGCATGGTCATTACCCCGCAGAGGCGTAAAATCCTGCTCATCAATTAAGGAGACCGCCATGAAACACGACCATTTTGTTGTTCAAAGCCCTGACAAACCGGCTAAACAGTTACTGCTTCTGTTTCATGGTGTTGGCGATAATGCCGTCAATATGGGGCAGATTGGTAGCTGGTTTGCGCCTGTTTTCCCTGAAGCATTGATTGTCAGCATCGGCGGCGTAGAACCGTGTGGTCCGAACGGACGACAGTGGTTCCCGGTTCAGGGCGTGACGGAGGAGAACCGTCAGGCGCGCATTGATGCCATCATGCCCACGTTTATCGACATCGTACGCTACTGGCAGCAGCAGAGCGGCGTGGGTGCTGACGCGACCGCGCTGATTGGCTTCTCGCAGGGATCTATCATGTCCCTGGAAAGTGTGAAAGCGCAGCCGGGTCTGGTTTCTCGGGTGATCGCGTTTAACGGCCGCTTTGCGACGCTGCCGACGAGTGCGACCACGCAGACCACGATCCATCTGATCCACGGTGGTGAAGACCGGGTCATTGAGCTTTCACATGCAGTTGCCGCTCAGGAAGCATTGATTCGTGAAGGTGGGGATGTGACGCTGGATATCGTTGACGATCTGGGCCATGCGATTGACGACCGCAGCATGCAATTCGCGCTCGATCATCTGCGTTATACCGTACCGAAGCACTACTTTGATGAAGCGCTCAGCGGCGGCAAGCCGAATGACGATAATATTGTTGAGTTTATGTAGGCACTTTCCCCCTCCCCCCCAGTTCCTCTCCCCACAGGGGCGAGGGTTAGGGGGAGGGGTGAGATTAACAATTACTTCTTCTGGTCTTTCTTCGGCCAGTTGTCGTCATCGTCCCACTTGTCGTTAAAATCGCGGTGTGGCGGGAGATCCGGCTTGTTCGCAAGAAACTTTTTGTGGTCAACGCGCTTAAGGTCTTTAATCACGTTGAGCAGTACGCCGACCAGAAAAACCAGCACCAGAATCCACCAGTACTTTGAAAGCCAATCCATTCGCTATTCCTCTCAGAGCATTCGTCAGGCGACGAGTTGCTCCATAATACGTTGATACATACGAGCCAGCAGTTGCAAATCTGCCGCATTAACACACTCATTTATTTTATGAATGGTTGCGTTTACTGGCCCCAGTTCGACAACCTGAGCTCCCATACGGGCGATAAAGCGTCCGTCTGAAGTGCCACCCGTCGTCAGCAGTTGTGGCTTAATTTCATTATAGTGCTCGATGGCGTTCACCACCGCATCAACCAGTTTGCCGCGCTGCGTCAGGAACGGCTGGCCGGAAAGCCACCAGTCCACGGTGTAGCGCAGGTGATATTTTTCCAGCAGCGCGACAACGCGCGCTTTGATCATCTCATCGGTCAGTTCGGTGCTGAAGCGGAAGTTGAACTGGACGAAGAAGTCCCCCGGGATCACGTTGTTGCTGCCGGTCCCGGCCTTGACGTTAGCAATCTGCATGCTGGTCGGGGGGAAGAACTCGTTACCTTTATCCCACTCAATCGCCACCAGTTCGCTCAGCATTGGCGCAGCGCGATGAACGGGGTTATCGGCCAGATGTGGATAAGCAACGTGTCCCTGAACGCCGTGAATGGTCAGGTTACAGGTCAGTGAGCCACGGCGACCGTTTTTCACGACATCGCCCACCACTTCGGTACTGGACGGCTCGCCGACCAGACAGTAGTCGAGACGCTCGTTGCGCGCCATCAGCGCTTCAACCACCTTCACGGTACCGTTATGGGCGCTGGCTTCTTCGTCGGAGGTGACCAAAAACGCGAGACGGTTTTTGTGGTTCGGATGCTGAGCCACAAAGCGTTCAGCCGCGACCACCATCGCCGCCAGCGAGCCTTTCATGTCTGCCGCGCCGCGGCCAAAGAGCATGCCATCGCGGATGGTCGGTTCAAACGGCGGGTTAATCCAGCGATCTGCGTCACCTGCGGGAACGACGTCAGTATGCCCGGCAAACGCCAGCGTTTCACCCTGGCCGCGCCACGCCCAGAAGTTCTGAGTATCGCCAAAATCCATGCGTTCAACGGTAAAACCGATGGCACGCAGGCGCTCAATCATTAATGCCTGACAACCTGCGTCGTCCGGGCTAAGGGAAGGACGGCGAATAAGCTGTTGAGTCAGCTCAATGACCGGGCATGACATACACTACACCTCAACGAAAAAGTCAGAATAAAGGGTTTCACTGAAACCCAGCAGCATAGGCTGACCTGGCTTGCAGAGCAATGGGCGTTTGATAATTGCCGGCATTTCACGCATCAGTTTTGCCGCGCTGTCGGCATCAACGATGCTGGCGCGCAGGGATTCGTCCAGTTTACGCCAGGTGGTACCGCGGGTGTTAAGCAGTGCCTCCCAGCCCAGTTCATTGATGGCGTTATGCAGAAAATCTGCATCAAGCCCATCGGCACGGTAATCGTGGAAGCGGTACTCGATGTGGTTCGCTTCCAGCCAGCGGCGGGCTTTTTTGATGGTGTCGCAATTTTTAATGCCGTACATCACAACCATGGTGAATCCTTTTGTCCTTATGACCATTAAATGTTCAATAAATTCGAAGATATATCCTTAAGCAGAATATAACACATTCAGGAATACTCTGGATTTACACGTCTGCTTAATTCAACGCACATCTGTACGCTGAATATTCTTTCATCATTTAAGCATAGATGTCCATCGGGTATAAATTGCTAACAAACTCAGCGAGTAAAATAAAGCTCACCCGTTCGTAGGGTTATTTCAAAATATTGCTGGCCGTCACACAAAATTTAAGATTCTCCATTCATATTTATCATAAATCCCCAACGGTGGCGGGGTACAATCACAGCAATTGGTTAAATAGTCTTCACAATGATGATACGTTTTCGTAGAATGCGCATAATAATAAGAGAGGTTGTTATGATTGAACGTGAACTGGGGAACTGGAAAGATTTTATCGAAGGCATGCTTCGTAAATGACATTCAGTAAGAATTGCAAGAGCACTTAAATAAGTAAAATAATCATAGTGTGAATTAATCACACAATAAAAAGGCGGCTGTTAAAGCCGCCTTTTTTATGGCTGAATGTTATTCCTGCCGCTCTCTGAGCGGGAAGCGACGACGCACCAGCACAAAGAACAGCGGCACGAAATAAATGGCCAGGATGGTGGCCGAAATCATGCCCCCCATTACCCCGGTACCGACCGCGTGCTGGCTGCTGGAACCTGCACCCGTGCTGGTTGCCATTGGCAATACGCCAAAAATAAAGGCCAGCGAGGTCATCAGGATCGGGCGCAGTCGCTGACGGCAGGCATGTAGCGTGGCGGCCATCAGCTCGTGGCCTTTGGCATTCATCTCGTTGGCAAACTCAACGATCAGAATGGCGTTTTTCGCCGACAAGCCGATCACCGTCAGCAGCCCGACCTGGAAGTAAACATCGTTTTCCAGGCCGCGCATCCAGGTTGCCAGCAGCGCACCGATAACCCCAAGCGGCACCACCAGCATGACCGAGAACGGAACCGACCAGCTTTCATACAGCGCGGCAAGGCAGAGGAACACCACCAGCAGAGAAAGGGCATAAAGCGCGGGGGCCTGCGCGCCGGAGAGACGTTCCTGGTAAGACATGGCCGTCCATTCCAGACCAAAACCGGCGGGCAGCTGTTGCACCAGTTTTTCCATGGTGTCCATGGCCGTGCCGGTACTTACGCCCGGCGCGGCTTCCCCGACGATTTCCACCGCAGAATAACCGTTATAGCGCTCCAGACGCGGCGAACCGCTCTCCCAGCGCGAGGTGGCAAACGCCGAGAAGGGAACCATCCCGCCGCTGTTATTGCGAACAAACCAGCGGTTAATATCATCCGGCAGCATGCGGTACGGCGCGGCGGACTGAACATATACTTTTTTCACGCGACCGCGATCCATAAAGTCGTTCACATAGCTCGAGCCCCACGCCGTTTGCAGGGTGTCGTTGATATCGTCGATGGAGACGCCCAGCGCCTGCGCCTTACGCTGGTCGATATCCACCTGAAACTGCGGGCTGTCGTCCAGGCCGTTGTGGCGCACGCGGGTCAGGCCAGAATCGTTACCTGCCAGCGCTAACAATTTGTCGCGTGCCGCCATCAGCGCATCGTGGCCCGCGCCGGCGTGATCCTGCAGCTCCATATCAAACCCGGCAGAACTCCCCAGGCCGCTGATCGCTGGCGGACTGCTCGCAAAGACGCGCGCCTCTTTAATACGGGAAAAGGCTTTAGTGGCACGTTCAATGATGGCAAATGAGGTTCCCGTTTGGGTGTCCCGTTCATTCCAGTCTTTCAGACGGACAAACATACGGGCGACGTTCTGCCCGTTCCCGCCCGGGCCGGAGCCAACGGTCGAAAAGACCGACACAACGTTATCTTTCTCGTGGGTGAAGAAGTACTGCTCTACGTTCTGGACCACTTTCAGCGTCTGCTGCTGCGTTGAGCCGCTCGGGAGCTGCACCGAGGTGATGAACATCCCCCGGTCTTCCATCGGCAGGAACGAGGTGGGCAAATGCAGAAACAGCCACACCATGCCGCCCAGCAGTACAACGTAAATCATCATCCAGCGCAGGCTTCGGTGCAGCACTTTACCGACCGCAGATTCATACCGGGCGGCATTGCGGTTGAACATCCGGTTAAACCAGCCGAAGAACCCTTTCTGACCGTGATGTTCCCCTTTGTGCAGCGGCTTGAGGAGGGTGGCGCAAAGCGCAGGGGTGAGGATCAGGGCCACCAGCACGGAGAGCACCATTGCTGAGACGATGGTTATCGAGAACTGGCGGTAAATCGCGCCGGTCGTGCCGCCGAAGAAGGCCATTGGGATAAAGACCGCCGACAACACCATCGCAATGCCGACTAACGCCCCCTGAATTTGTCCCATGGATTTTCGCGTGGCCTGGCGCGGGGAAAGACCTTCTTCGCTCATGATGCGCTCGACGTTTTCGACCACCACGATGGCATCATCCACCAGCAGGCCAATTGCCAGCACCATGGCAAACATCGTCAGGGTGTTAATGCTGTACCCGAACGCGTAAAGCACCGAAAAAGTACCCAGCAGCACCACGGGGACGGCAATAGTGGGGATCAGCGTGGCGCGGAAGTTTTGCAGGAACAGATACATGACCAGGAACACCAGGGCAATCGCTTCCAGCAGGGTCTTTACCACATCCTCAATCGAGGCTTTTACGAAGGAAGTGGTTTCATAGGCGACTTTATACTCCAGCCCGTGCGGGAAATACTGCGACAGCTCATCCAGACGGTCCAGCACCAGTTTCGCCGTCGCCATTTCATTTGCGCCGGAGGCCAGCTTAATCCCAAGGCCAGAGGCCGGGTTGCCGTTAAATCGGCTCAGGTAGTCGTATTTCTCAGCACCCATTTCCACCGTTGCCACATCGCTCAGACGCACTTCTGAGCCATCCTGATTCACGCGCAGGGTAATGTTGCGGAACTGGTCCGGTGTCTGAAGCAGGGATTGCGAATTAATGGTGGCGTTCAGGGCTTGTTTATCAACGGAAGGCGTTCCTCCCAGTTGCCCCACGGCAATTTGTGCGTTCTGGGCTTTGATGGCATCCGTCACGTCGGTGGCCGTCATCTGATAGCTGTTCAGCTTGTTGGGATCGAGCCAGATACGCATGGAGTATTGTGAGCCGTAGGCGTCGATATCCCCCACGCCGTTAATACGGCTGAGCGGGTCCTGAATATTACTGGCGACGTAGTCCGCAATGTCCTGTTTATCCATTGAGCCATCGGTGGAGACAAACGCGATGGTCAAAATGTTGGTATCACCGGTTTTACGTACGGTAACGCCCTGGTTCTGCACCGCCTGGGGCAGCTTACGCATAGCCGACTGAAGCTGGTTTTGTACCTGCTGCACCGCTTCGTCCGGGTCGGTGCCCGCCTTAAAGCTCAGGGTAACCGTCGCTTGTCCCGTGGCGCTGCTTTGCGAGGACATGTACATCAGGTTATCCAGACCCGTCATGTTCTGCTCGATAACCTGCGTCACGGTGTTTTCCAGCGTTTGTGCGGAAGCGCCGGGGTAGTTTGCGGTGACACGCACATTAGGCGGTGCCAGATCGGGATATTGCTCAACAGGAAGAGAAGTAATCGCCAGGACACCTGTCAGACACAACAGGATGGCAAGCACCCAGGCAAAAATGGGGCGATCGATGAAAAAATTCGCCATGTAAAAGTGACCTCGTTTTGCTGCACGTCATTATTGTTTATTGCCCGCCTAACTTTAGCGGTAAGGCCCAGGTCAAACGTGGAGAAATAAAGGAGATAGTGTAAATTATCATGCGCTTTTCCCTGCGCTTGCCTCTTTACCGTTATTTACCCGTTAACGGTGCAGGCACCGGGAACGTCACGCTGACCAGCGTGCCGCCGTTTTGCGGTTGCGAAAAGTGCAGCATGCCTCCGAGTCGTTGTGCGCGCTCACGCATAATGTTCAGTCCGTAGTGTCCGGGCGGTTCGCTTGCCTCGCCAATCCCGATGCCGTTGTCGCGAATGCTGACGCTGTGCGTGCCATCCACCGCCGTTACGCAGCTAACGGTAATTTCGCTGGCCTGGGCGTGCTTAATCGCATTCAGAACGGCTTCCCGGACGATCTGCAATAAATGCACCTGTTTCTGGGCGTCAAGCGCCAGGGAGGAGAGACGACAGTCGAGGTGCAGCCTGGCCTGTGTCTGGCTCTGCAGGGCATCGAGAGACTCCTGCAGCGCTGCGGGTAAATTCGCATGATTTAACGTCAGCCGGAAGGTCGTCAGCAGCTCGCGCAGCTGCTGCCAGGCGTTGTTCAGCTCGCGGGAGAAGTCGGTGATGATAGTTTGCGCGGGAGCATTATCCGCTGGCACCGCGCGTTTAAGCAGGGCAAGCTGGATCCGCAGATAAGACAGCACCTGCGCCAGCGAATCGTGCAGTTCCCGGGCGATGGTGGCGCGTTCTTCCATCAGCAGCAGCTGCTGGTAATGCTTTTGCGCCTGGTTAAAGTACAGCCCGCGCCCGAGCATGGTCGCCACGCTTCTCATCAGCGGGAGGGGAACGCTGTCCGTCTCGCTTTGCCAGCGCAGCTCACCGTAAAGGGTGTCCTGCATCAGTACCGGCAGATTTTGCAGCGGGATGCTGCCCGACGCGGTCCCTTCACACAGTCGCCAGTCGTCACTGGTGCGGAGTTCCAGGTAATTCATCTGAGTGTATTCATGGACAATCTGCAATATGTGCCGAAAACAATGGCTGTCTATCTGCCCCGTATTCAACGCCTGGGAGCATTTAAACAGCATGTCGAGCTGCTGGTGGGCTTCGTGCAAATGTCGCGTCTTTTCCGCCACGGAAGCTTCAAGCGACCGATAGAGGGTGTGTAGCTCCCCCGACATATGGTTGAAAGCGCGGGAAAGTTGGCCCAGCTCGTTGGGTAGGGCGGTATCCGGCGCAGGCGTCGTAAATTCTCCTCGCTCAATCCGCTCGCTGGCCGCCACCAGATTATTCAGCGGTAATACGACCTGGCGGCGGATACGCCGCAGGGTAAACAGAGTCAGCAGCAGGATCCCGAGGGCGCCAGCCAGAGAGAGGAGGGTCACTGTCTGGATTTTATGTTCACTGTAATGCTGGAGGGCGAGCACAAAGGCATCAATGCGGCCGACAAAATCCTCAATATGCGCGGCATACCATGCGCTGTCACCGCGGGCGATGTGCTTATCCATTTCCAGCCAGGCAACCTGCAGTTGCTGGTAGCGCGTTTTGACATTGCCCGGAACGTACCAGCGGTTCAGCTTTTGCAGGGAAGGTGCGCTCAATGTCTGCCGCCAGTTCTCACGATGCGCCATAAGGGAAGGGCTGTTACGCTGCATCTCGTAACCGAGACGATAGCTCTGCATGCGCAGTGAACCCGCAACGTTGATGGCTTCAGCGTCGCGCTGGCTGCTGGCAAGCGTCAGTAGCGCGACGCTGCTGGTCAGCACGGAGAGAACAATTATCGAAAAGAAAGCCCAGGCAAGGCTTCCGGAAACGGGTCGCTTAACGGTCACAGAACGGCTCTCTGGGAGAAATAATCAGACGTTTCGGGCAGGTGTACATTGCCTGATAACGCAGTGATGAGTAAACACTTTATTCATACGTACAGTAAGGTTATTGCGCCTGGCGCAACCGGAAACATCATCCAGCGAGAAACGCGCCGTCTGAACCCACGGGCGACAAAGCGAGCGTCACGGCGTAGTATAAACAGACTCATTTTGCCGTGGAGCCCGTATGTCCCTGAACATTACCGTTATCAAAGACAAAATCCTTTCTGAAAATTACTTTGTCCTGCGTAACATCACTTACGATTTAACCCGTAAGAACGGGGACGTTATTCGCCATAAACGCGAAGTCTACGACCGGGGCAATGGCGCTACCATTCTGCTGTATAACCGCGAAAAGCAAAGCGTGGTATTGATTCGTCAGTTTCGGGTGGCGACATGGGTCAATGGCAACGCGGACGGGCGTCTGATTGAAACCTGCGCCGGTCTGCTTGATGACGATGAGCCGGAAGTCTGTATTCGCAAAGAAGCCATAGAAGAAACGGGTTTTGAGGTGGGTGCGGTACAAAAAGTCTTTGAGCTTTTCATGTCTCCAGGCGGGGTGACCGAGCTGGTCCACTTCTTCGTTGCGGAATACACCGATGCTCAGCGTACTCACCGCGGCGGCGGGGTCGAGGATGAAGATATTGAAGTGCTTGAAATGCCCTTCGTTCAGGCGCTGGAAATGGTGAAAAGCGGCGAGATACGCGACGGTAAAGCGGTGATCCTGCTGCAGTATCTGCAAACCAGCGGCGTGATGAACGCCGCGCAGGTCCGGTGATAAGTTATATTTCAGATAAATCTATCCGATAAATCCGATTGAGCCCGCCCGTCCAGGGCACGAAGATACGCCCCAGATTGACCTTTTCGTTTCCGGGGCTGTGCCATTCATGCGCTACTGCGTTTTGCTTCTCTTCTTTTTTTGCGTGCTACCCGCACCTCTGGTGTGGGCTGCACCTGCGCAGCAGTCTTTCTCTGACTGGCAGGTCACCTGCAATAACCAGAATTTTTGCGTTGCCCGAAATACCGGTGAACACCGCGGGCTGGTGATGACGCTGAGCCGTAGCGCTGGGGCAAAAACGGACGCCAGCCTGCGTATCGATCTCGGCGGGCTTTCGGCTCCTCCGGTAAAAGAGCCTGACATCGCCCCCCGACTGCTGCTCGACGACGTTCCCTTAAAACTCAATGCCCAGCACTGGCAGTTAACGCCCTGGCATCTCAAGACTGACGATACGGGTACCCTCACCACGTTTCTGAAAACGATTCAGGAAGGACAGAGGCTGACCCTGCGCGGAGGGAAGCAGACGATCTCTCTGGTCGGACTGAAAGCGGCGCTGCTGTTTATCGACGCTCAGCAAAAACGCGTGGGGAGCGAAACAGCATGGATTAAAAAAGGGGATAGCCCGCCGCTGAGCGTGCCTCCAGCTCCGGCATTAAAAAAGGTGGCCGTGGTGAACCCCACGCCAACGCCACTCTCCCACGCTGAACTGAACGATCTGCTGGATTACGGCACCTGGCGGATGAACAACAGCCAGTGCTCGCTGGATCCTAACCGCCGCGAAGTGCGCGTCACCGCATTAACGGATGATAAAGCGTTGCTGATCGTCAGCTGCGAGGCGGGGGCTTACAATACGGTCGATCTGGCGTGGCTGGTATCGCGTAAAAAACCGTTCACCGCGCGCAGCGTCAGGCTGCGTCTGCCGTTTACCCCGTCCAGTCAGAGTAGCGATATGGAACTGATGAACGCCAGCTTCGATGAAAAAACACGCGAGCTGACGACGCTCGCACTGGGGCGTGGGATCGGTGATTGTGGGATCCAGACGCGCTGGCGTTTTGACGGCCAGCGCTTCCGCCTGGTGCGGTATGCGGAAGAGCCAAGCTGCGATAACTGGAACGGGCCGGACGCCTGGCCTACGCTGTGGATCACGCGGTAGTCCGGCTTACGATTTGATGGTGTTGTAGGCCGGGTAAGGCGTAGTCGCCACCCGGCAACGAAGACCGCACTAAAGCACGCTCAACGCCTTCTCCACCACGTTCTCAACGGTAAAGCCGAAGTACGGGAACAGCTTGTCGGCAGGGGCGGACTCACCGTAGCCCCGCATACCGACAATCGCTCCTTTCAGCCCCACATACTTATACCAGTAGTCGGCAATTCCCGCTTCCACCGCCACGCGCGCCGCGACGCTGGAGGGGAGCACCGATTCACGGTATGCCTCGTTCTGGGCATCAAAGATATCCGTTGAAGGCAGGGAAACGACGCGCACCGCGTGACCTTCGGCAGTCAGTTTCTCCGCCGCTTTCACCGTGATTTCCACCTCAGAACCCGTGGCAATCAGGATCACGTCCGGTTTGCCGCCGCTGTCCTTCAGGATGTACCCGCCGCGGGCGATATTTTTCACCTGCTCCGGGGTGCGCTCAATCTGCGCCAGGTTTTGACGCGACAGGATTAGCGCCGTCGGGCCGTTATGGCGCTCAACCGCCAGCTTCCAGCCCACTGCCGCTTCGACCTGATCGCACGGACGCCATGTGCTGAAGTTTGGCGTTAAGCGCAGGCTCGCCAGCTGTTCCACCGCCTGGTGCGTCGGGCCATCTTCACCCAGCCCGATAGAGTCGTGGGTGTAGACCATAATCTGCCGGGCCTTCATCAGCGCCGCCATGCGCGCTGCGTTACGGGCGTACTCAACGAACATCAGGAAGGTGGCGGTGTAGGGCACGAAGCCGCCGTGATGGGCGATACCGTTGGCAATGGCGGTCATCCCGAACTCGCGCACGCCGTAGTGGATATAGTTTCCGGCGATGTCCTCTTTCAGCGATTTCGAGCCCGACCATATGGTCAGGTTACTCGGCGCCAGATCCGCCGAGCCGCCGAGCAGTTCGGGCAGGATAGGGCCGATGGCATTCAGGGTGTTTTGCGACGCCTTACGGGTGGCGATTTTCGCCGGGTTAGACTGCAGGTTTTCAATCAGTGCCTGGGTTTTATCGTCCCAGTCTTCCGGCAGACCACCGCTCATGCGTCGGGAAAACTCAGCCGCCAGTTCCGGATATGCTTTTTTGTAGGCGGCAAATTTTTCGTTCCAGGCATGCTGGGCTTTTTCACCCGTTTCGCGCGCATCCCATGCCTTGTAGATCTCTTTCGGGATCTCAAACGGCGGGTATTTCCAGCCCAGTTTCTGTCGGGTCAGTGCCACCTCTTCTTCGCCGAGCGCCGCGCCGTGCGCTTCTTCTTTGCCTGCTTTGTTTGGTGAGCCAAAGCCGATGACCGTACGGCAGATAATCAGGGACGGTTTGTCCTTCACGCTCTGCGCTTCCTGAATCGCTTTTTTCACCGCTTCGGGATCGTGGCCGTCGATCTCATGCACGACGTGCCAGTGGTAGGCTTCGAAGCGTTTCGCCGTGTCGTCGGTGAACCAGCCCTCGGTTTCCCCGTCAATGGAGATGCCGTTGTGGTCGTAAAAGCCGATCAGCTTGCCGAGCCCCAGCGTGCCCGCCAGCGAGCAGACTTCATGCGAAATCCCCTCCATCAGGCAACCGTCACCCATAAACACGTACGTGTAGTGATCGACAATCTCGTGGTCCGGCTGGTTAAACTGTGCCGCCAGCGTGCGTTCGGCAATCGCGAGTCCGACGGCGTTGGCCAGCCCCTGACCCAGCGGTCCGGTGGTGGTTTCGACACCCGGCGTATAGCCGATTTCCGGGTGACCCGGGGTTTTCGAATGCAGCTGGCGGAAATTCTTCAGCTCCTCAAGCGGCAGATCATAGCCGGACAAGTGAAGCAGGCTGTAGAGCAGCATCGAGGCGTGGCCGTTAGACAGAATAAAGCGGTCACGATCGTACCAGGCAGGATCGTTGGGGTTGTGCTTCAGGAAGTTGTTCCACAACACTTCGGCAATATCAGCCATGCCCATGGGGGCGCCAGGGTGGCCTGAATTGGCTTTCTGCACGGCATCCATGCTGAGGGCGCGGATGGCATTGGCGAGCTCTTTACGGGACATAGTTCACTCCATGGCAAGGTTAAAGTTTGGCGGCGAGTAGGTCTTCAAGTTTGCGCTGGTCGACGGCGAACAGGCGGATGCCTTCCGCCAGTTTATCCACGGCCATCGCGTCCTGATTGTGCTCCCAGCGGAACTCGGCTTCGGTCATGGCCTTCGGTTTCGGCAGGACGGTGGAGGTTGGCACCAGTTTGCGGATCACCGTCTCTTCTTTGTCCTGCAATTCTTTAAGCAGGTTAGGGGAGATGGTCAGGCGGTCGCAGCCTGCCAGGGCGAGGATCTGCTCGGTACGGCGGAAGCTGGCCCCCATCACGATGGTTTCATAGCGGTGCTGTTTGTAGTAGTCGTAGATATTTCGCACTGACTTCACGCCCGGATCTTCCTCGACTACGTACGGGTCCATGGGCTGTTTCGCCTGATACCAGTCGTAGATGCGCCCGACAAACGGCGAGACGAGGAACACGCCCGCTTCAGCACAGGCGCGTGCCTGTGCAAACGAGAACAGCAGCGTCAGGTTGCAGTGGATCCCCTCTTTTTCGAGCACCTCTGCCGCGCGGATACCTTCCCACGTCGACGCGAGCTTGATCAGAATGCGTGACGTATCAATTCCCTGCTCCTGGTAGAGTTCAACCAGACGACGCGCTTTCGTAATACTCTTTTCTTTATCGAACGAGAGGCGGGCGTCCACTTCGGTCGAGACGCGTCCTGGAATGCTTTTCAGAATTTCTGCACCAAAATTAACCGCCAGTTTGTCGCTGGCTTCGGCAACCTGTTGCTCCTGCGTTTTGCCGCGCTTCTTGCCGTAAGCAATCGCGTCATCAATCAGATGGCTAAAATGGGCAAGCCCTGCCGCTTTCAGAAGCAGGGAAGGGTTGGTGGTCGCGTCCTCCGGCTGATAGTGGCGAATCGACTCGATATCGCCGCTGTCCGCAACCACGGTGGTGAATTGTTTGATGCCGTCTAGCTGGTTCATAAATCATTACTCCTTGGAAATAAAAGAGTTAGATGAGTGCGTTAGTTCACACTTCTGAGAAAATCATGATGGACTTAACAAAAAAGCATAGCAGACGGGGGAGGCATTGCTTTTGAGACGGGTAACATGGCTGTTATAAATTGATAACAATTTTTAATGTGTGATGGTGAGAGTTTGGCAGCCTTCAAAGTTTATGCGCTGTCCTGAGGCGATACTAGGCGGCACACCAGGGTGTGCATCAGGATCGCAAACGTCACCCTTTTGACCGATACGTGAAAGGAAAAATAAGATGGATGAGCAGTTGAAACAGAGTGCCCTCGATTTTCACGAGTTCCCCGTTCCGGGCAAAATCCAGGTTTCCCCAACCAAGCCGCTGGCGACTCAGCGCGATCTGGCGCTTGCCTATTCACCGGGCGTGGCGGCACCGTGTCTGGAAATCGAAAAAGATCCGCTGGCGGCCTATAAGTACACCGCGCGCGGTAACCTGGTCGCGGTGATCTCTAACGGTACGGCGGTACTCGGCCTTGGCAACATTGGTGCGCTGGCGGGTAAGCCGGTGATGGAAGGGAAGGGCGTTCTGTTCAAGAAATTCGCCGGTATCGACGTGTTCGATATCGAAGTGGACGAGCTGGACCCGGATAAATTCATTAACGTCGTCGCCGCGCTGGAGCCAACCTTCGGCGGTATCAACCTGGAAGACATCAAAGCGCCGGAATGTTTCTATATCGAGCAGAAGCTGCGCGAGCGTATGAACATCCCCGTGTTCCATGACGACCAGCACGGTACGGCCATTATCAGCACCGCCGCCATTCTGAACGGCCTGCGCGTGGTCGAGAAAAATCTTTCCGACGTGCGTATGGTGGTCTCCGGCGCGGGCGCGGCGGCCATCGCCTGTATGAACCTGCTGGTGGCGCTGGGGATGCAGAAACACAACATCGTGGTTTGCGATTCCAAAGGCGTGATCTACAAAGGCCGTGAGCCAAACATGGCGGAAACCAAAGCGGCGTATGCGGTGGACGATGACGGCAAACGCACGCTTGAGGACGTGATTGACGGTGCGGACATCTTCCTTGGCTGCTCGGGCCCGAAAGTGCTGACCCAGGAGATGGTGAAGAAGATGGCGCGTGCGCCAATGATCCTGGCCCTGGCGAACCCTGAACCGGAAATTCTGCCGCCGCTGGCGAAAGCGGTGCGTGAAGACGCCATTATCTGTACCGGCCGTTCGGACTACCCGAACCAGGTGAACAACGTGCTCTGCTTCCCGTTCATCTTCCGTGGCGCGCTGGACGTTGGCGCAACGGCGATCAACGAAGAGATGAAGCTGGCAGCGGTTCACGCCATCGCGGAACTGGCGCATGCCGAGCAGAGCGAAGTGGTGGCTTCTGCCTATGGCGATCAGGATCTGAGCTTCGGGCCTGACTACATCATCCCTAAACCGTTTGACCCGCGACTGATCGTGAAGATCGCGCCAGCGGTGGCCAAAGCGGCAATGGACTCCGGCGTGGCAACGCGTCCGATCCAGGACTTCGACGCTTACGTCGATAAACTCACCGAGTTCGTCTACAAAACCAACCTGTTTATGAAGCCAATTTTCTCTCAGGCCCGCGCGGACGCAAAACGCGTGGTGCTGGCGGAAGGGGAAGAGGCGCGCGTGCTGCATGCCACCCAGGAGCTGGTGAGCCTCGGGCTGGCGAAGCCGATCCTGATCGGTCGTCCGAGCGTGATCGAAATGCGCATTCAGAAACTGGGGCTGCAGATTAAGCCGGGTGTGGACTTTGAGATCGTCAATAACGAATCCGATCCACGCTTTAAAGAGTACTGGAACGAATACTACGCGATCATGAAGCGTCGTGGGATCACCCAGGAGCAGGCGCAGCGGGCGGTGATCAGCAATACCACGGTGATCGGCGCGATTATGGTCCATCGCGGCGAAGCGGATGCGCTGATCTGCGGTACCATCGGCGATTACCACGAGCATTTCAGCGTGGTGCAGGAGATCTTCGGCTACCGCGAAGGGGTTCACGCCGCCGGAGCGATGAACGCGCTGCTGCTGCCAAGCGGGAACACGTTTATCGCCGATACCTACGTTAACGACGATCCAACCCCGGACGAGCTGGCGGAGATCACCGTGATGGCGGCAGAAACCGTGCGTCGCTTTGGTATTGAGCCGAAAGTGGCGCTGCTATCGCACTCTAACTTTGGTTCGTCTAAATCAGCGGCGGCGTGCAAAATGCGTCAGACGCTGGAGCTGGTGCGCGAGCGTGCGCCGGAGCTGATGATTGACGGAGAAATGCACGGCGATGCCGCGCTGGTGGAAAGCATCCGCAACGAGCGTATGCCGGACAGCCCGCTGAAAGGCTCGGCAAACATCCTGATTATGCCGAACGTGGAAGCGGCGCGTATCAGCTACAACCTGCTGCGCGTATCCAGCTCTGAAGGGGTGACCGTAGGGCCGGTACTGATGGGCGTGGCGAAACCGGTGCATGTATTAACGCCGATTGCCTCTGTGCGACGCATCGTGAACATGGTGGCGCTGGCGGTGGTTGAGGCGCAGACGCAGCCTCTGTAGCGGCGGTGCGTCGGGTGGCGCGTTCGCTTACCCGACCTACGGGTTAACCAGGCCGGATAAGCGTAGCGCCGTCCGGCAATTACACCCAGTCGCGTACTTTCAGAAACTCACTCAAGGCAGCCTCCGGGCTGCCTTCTTTTGGTTCGTAACAGTATTCCCAGCGTACCAGCGGCGGCATCGACATTAAAATCGACTCCGTGCGCCCGCCGGTCTGCAGGCCGAAGAGCGTCCCGCGATCCCACACCAGGTTAAACTCCACGTAGCGCCCGCGGCGATAAAGCTGGAATTCGCGCTCGCACACGCCATAGTCGATATCTTTACGACGTTCGACAATGGGCAAATAGGCCTCAGTAAAGCCTTCGCCCACCGCGCGCATAAAGCTGAACGCGGTATCAAAATCGGGCGTGTTGAGATCGTCAAAGAACAGTCCACCGATGCCGCGCTGCTCGTCGCGGTGCTTCAGGTAAAAGTAGTCATCGCACCACTTTTTAAATTTCGGGTAGACGTCTTCGCCAAACGGCAGACAAAGGTCGCGCGCGGTGGTGTGCCAATGCACGGCGTCCTCTTCGAAACCGTAATAGGGCGTTAAGTCGAAACCGCCGCCGAACCACCAGACCGGATCGGCCCCCGGTTTTTCAGCAATGAAAAAGCGTACGTTAGCGTGACTGGTCGGCACAAACGGATTATGCGGATGCACCACCAGCGAAACGCCCATCGCTTCAAAACTTCGGCCCGCCAGCTCAGGACGATGCGCTGTCGCAGAGGCGGGCATAGCGTCACCATGAACGTGGGAAAAATTCACCCCCGCCTGTTCAAAGATGCCGCCATTTCGCAATACGCGGCTGCGGCCACCGCCGCCTGCCTCACGCTGCCAGTTATCCTCCTGAAATTCACCGCCGTCTGCGGCGGCCAGTTTCTGGCAAATCTCATCCTGCAGTTGCAGCAGGAACGTTTTGACCAGTTGAGCATTGGGTTTCATTAACGTTTCCTGGCGTGCGCTTTTTGGTTATCGAACCAGTTGAAGTAACTGATAATGCCGGAAGCGATGGCGTTAGCAATCTTCTGGCGAAACGCCGTGGTGCCGAGCAGCCGCTCTTCTTCCGGGTTGGTAATAAAAGATGTTTCCACAAGTACGGACGGAATTGAAGGTGACTTCAGCACCACAAACGCCGCCTGCTCGGTGCTTTTACTGTGCAAGCGGTGCACCGGCTTAATCCGTTTGAGGATATGCGAGCCGAGCGTCAGGCTATTTTTGATGGTGTCCGTCTGCACGAGGTCGAACAGCACCTGCTGTAACAGATGATCTTTGTCCGTGGCCTTCTTCCCGGCCACTTCATCCGCCCGGTTCTCACGGTCGGAGAGGTATTTTGCCATGGCGCTACTGGCCCCACGGTTGGACAGGGCAAACACCGACGCGCCCGCGGCTGACGGGTTGGTAAAGCCGTCAGCGTGAATCGACATAAACAGATCCGCGCCGTGTTGATGGGCGATCTCCACGCGGTCATACAGCGGGATAAAGGTGTCGCCAGAGCGCGTCAGACGGGCGTCAATGCCGTTGCTGCGTAAAATTGCGCGCACGTTTTTTGCAATCGCCAGCACGACGTGTTTTTCTTTTGACCCGTTTTTGCCGATGGCGCCGGTATCAATCCCGCCGTGGCCCGGGTCCAGCATCACCAGACGCTTTGCACCTGGCTTTTTGGTTTTGGGTTTACTGTGTCCGTTACTGGTTTTGAGCGTGCTCTCGTCTTTCGCCTGAGCCTGCTTTGCAATACCGGTTAACGTTAAGGCCGCCAGCCCCGCTTTGAGAACCTGACGACGCGATGTGAGTGCTTTTAATGGTTTGAATGTGCTCATGCGGCCTGAATACTAAAAAAAGGGGTCCTGGTGTTATATCGTATCGTGTTTCCCGTTACGACAGTCCTTATTGAGAATTGTTTTACTTTTCATTTCAATACGTGACAAAGTGACATTATGCCAAATTTTGGCGAGATTTTCCCCGGTTATTGGCTAAACGTCCCGTACGCGCCATAATCACTGTTTTTGAACCCGAAAAGGCGGTTAATACCATGGAGATACGCGTTTTTCGCCAGGAAGATTTCGAAGAGGTGATCACCCTTTGGGAGCGCTGCGATTTGCTGCGTCCGTGGAACGATCCGGAGATGGACATCGAACGGAAGGTGAATCACGACGTCAGTCTGTTTCTGGTCGCGGAAGTGAATGGCGAGGTTGTCGGCACCGTCATGGGCGGCTATGACGGCCATCGCGGCTCGGCTTATTATCTGGGGGTCCATCCGGAATACCGTGGGCGTGGCATCGCGAATGCGTTACTGAACCGGCTTGAGAAGAAGCTGATTGCCCGCGGCTGCCCGAAAATTCAGATCATGGTGCGGGAAGATAACGATGTGGTGCTGGGCATGTATGAACGTCTGGGCTATGAGCACTGTGACGTGCTGAATTTAGGTAAACGCCTGATCGAAGATGAAGAGTACTGAGATCCACCCGGGAGACTATGACGCGCAGGGCCGCCTCAGGCTGCCTTTTTTATTCTGGTGCGTTCTGCTGCTGCAGGCGCGAACCTGGGTGCTGTTTGTGATGGCTGGCGCGTCGCGCGGGCAGGGCGACACGCTGCTGAATCTCTTCTATCCCGATCACGATGCCTTCTGGCTTGGCTTATTGCCCGGCATTCCCGCCGTTCTGGCGTTTTTGGTCAGCGGACGGCGGCATCTGATTCCACGCTTTTGGGGCGCGCTTCGCTGGCTGCTGATCATTGCCCAGACTGCGCTACTCTTTTGGCAGCCTGTACTCTGGTGGTACGGTGAACCGCTAACGGGTATCGGGATTGCGCTGGTGATCGCGGATATTGTGGCGTTGCTGTGGCTGCTGACAAATCCCCGGCTACGCGCCTGTTTTACGCAAGAGTCAGATTAGAACGGCACTTTTTACCGAAGTCGTACTCCAACAAGCGTTGATTTAACACGTAAGGACGTTTCAATGAAATCGCTGCGTTTACTTTTATGCGCTCTCCCGCTGGCATTAACCGGCTGTTCAACGCTCTCCTCCATCAACTGGTCCGCAGCCTATCCGTGGAATTGGTTTGGCGCGTCCACGGAAGTGACCGAGCAGGGCGTAGGAAAAATTACCGCATCAACCGCGCTCGATCAGGATGCCATTCAGGACGCCCTGAGCAGTGACTACCGCCTGCGTAGCGGCATGAAAACCGAGAATGGCAACATTGTGCGGTACTTTGAAGCGCTAAAAGGGGACAAACTGGCGCTGGTGATTAATGGCGATAAAGGCACGGTGAACCACATTGCGGTGCTCGACGACGAAATCCCGACCGCCAGCGGTGTGAAAGTGGGTACGCCGTTTAGCGATCTGTATAAACAAGCCTTTGGCAACTGCACCAGCGCGCCTTCCGACGAGGGCGTCGCGGTGGAATGTAAGGCGGAAGGCAGCCAGCACATCAGCTATGTCTTCACCGGTACCTGGAGCGGTCCGGAGGGATTAATGCCGTCTGACGACACGTTGAAAAGCTGGAAAGTGAGCAAAATAGTCTGGAAGCAGTAATTTGCGCCTGAACAAACCGCCTCGCTGAAATCCGGGTATAATACCCGCCATCAATGCCACGCTGACGTGGCATCTTTATTTCAGGAGGAGCGATGTCTCAGGTTCAGAGTGGCATTTTGCCAGAACATTGCCGCGCGGCGATTTGGATCGAAGCCAATGTCAAAGGGGACGTGGATGCCCTGCGTGCGGCCAGTAAAGCGTTTGTTGATAAACTGGCGACTTTCCAGGCCAAATTCCCGGATGCCCATCTCGGCGCCGTTGTTGCTTTTGGCAATAACGTCTGGCGTCAGCTGAGCGGCGGCGAAGGGGCGGAAGAGCTGAAAGACTTTTTCCCTTACGGTAAAGGTCTGGCTCCGGCCACCCAGTACGATCTGCTCATTCATATTCTCTCTCTGCGTCACGATGTTAACTTCTCCGTTGCCCAGGCCGCGGTGGCAGCGTTCGGCGACAGCATTGAGGTGCAGGAAGAAGTTCACGGTTTCCGTTGGGTAGAAGAGCGCGATCTGAGCGGCTTCGTCGACGGCACGGAAAACCCGGCGGGTGAAGAGACGCGTCGTGACGTGGCGGTCATCAAAGATGGCGTGGATGCGGGCGGCAGTTACGTGTTCGTGCAGCGCTGGGAGCATAATCTCAAGCAGCTTAACCGCATGAGCGTGCATGACCAGGAGATGATGATTGGTCGCACCAAAGAGGCGAACGAAGAGATCGACGGCGATGACCGTCCGGTGACCTCTCACCTGACCCGCGTTGACCTCAAAGAAGAGGGCAAAGGGCTGAAGATTGTCCGCCAGAGCCTGCCGTATGGCACCGCAAGCGGCACCCACGGTCTTTACTTCTGCGCGTACTGCGCACGCCTGTATAACATCGAGCAGCAGTTGATGAGCATGTTCGGCGACACTGACGGCAAGCGCGACGCGATGCTGCGCTTCACCAAACCGGTAACCGGCGGCTACTACTTCGCGCCGTCCGTTGAGCGTCTGCTGGCGCTTTAACGCCCCTCACCCGAACCCTCTCCCCGCAGGGGAGAGGGGGATTGCAGCCTTATTCCCTTTTCTGCTTCTAAATCACCAAACGGTATATAAAACCGTTACTCCTTTCGACCTCGTTATAAATATTATGACTATAAGATAGTCATCACATTTATAAGGGTGCGCAATGGCCGTTACTGTACTGAAAAAAGGAACTCTGGCGCTGGCAGGTTTATTGCTGGTGGCCCAGGCGCAGGCGACTGAGCTGCTGAACAGTTCGTACGACGTCTCCCGCGAGCTGTTTGCCGCCCTTAACCCACCGTTTGAACAGCAGTGGGCGAAAGACAATAACGACGATAAGCTGACCATCAAACAGTCCCATGCCGGTTCTTCCAAACAGGCGCTGGCGATATTGCAGGGACTGAAGGCGGATGTCGTGACCTACAACCAGGTTACTGACGTGCAGATCCTGCACGACAAGGGCAAACTTATCCCTGCTGACTGGCAGAGCCGTCTGCCGAATAACAGCTCGCCGTTCTATTCCACCATGGGCTTCCTGGTGCGTAAGGGTAACCCGAAAAATATCCACGACTGGAGCGACCTGGTGCGTTCTGACGTGAAGCTGATTTTCCCAAACCCAAAAACCTCCGGTAACGCGCGTTACACTTATTTAGCGGCGTGGGGTGCGGCGGACAAGGCTGACGGTAACGATAAAGCCAAAACCGAGCAGTTCATGACCCAGTTCCTGAAAAACGTTGAAGTGTTTGATACCGGCGGCCGCGGGGCAACCACCACCTTCGCAGAACGTGGGCTGGGCGATGTGCTGATCAGCTTTGAGTCTGAAGTGAACAACATCCGCAAACAGTATGAAGCGCAGGGCTTTGAGGTGGTTATTCCGAAAACCAACATTCTGGCCGAGTTCCCGGTGGCGTGGGTGGATAAAAACGTGAAGGCAAACGGTACTGAGAAAGCGGCAAAAGCCTATCTCAACTACCTGTACAGCCCGCAGGCGCAGACCATCATTACCGATTACTACTACCGCGTGAATAACCCGGACGTGATGAACAAACTGAAGGATAAATTCCCGCAGACCGCACTGTTCCGCGTGGAAGATCATTTCGGCTCCTGGCCTGAGGTGATGAAAACGCACTTTGCCAGCGGCGGTGAGTTAGACAAGTTGCTGGCGGCGGGGCGTAAGTAATGTTTGCAGTCTCGACCAAACGCGTGCTGCCGGGTTTTACCTTAAGTCTGGGCACCAGCCTGCTGTTCGTCTGCCTGATCCTGTTGTTGCCGCTCAGCGCACTGGTGATGCAACTTGCGCAGATGAGCTGGGCGCAGTACTGGGACGTGGTCACCAACCCGCAGGTGGTGGCCGCCTATAAAGTGACGCTGCTGTCGGCGTTTGTCGCCTCCATTTTTAACGGTGTGTTCGGCCTGCTGATGGCGTGGATCTTAACCCGCTATCGTTTCCCTGGCCGCACGCTGCTTGACGCACTGATGGATCTGCCGTTTGCGCTGCCGACGGCTGTTGCGGGCTTAACCCTTGCGTCGCTCTTCTCCGTGAACGGACTGTACGGTGAGTGGCTGGCAAAGCTTGATATCAAAGTCACCTATACCTGGCTTGGTATCGCGGTGGCGATGGCCTTTACCAGCATCCCGTTTGTGGTGCGTACCGTGCAGCCGGTGCTGGAAGAGCTGGGTCCGGAATATGAAGAAGCGGCGGAAACGCTGGGTGCCTCGCGCTGGCAGAGTTTCCGCAAGGTCGTGTTGCCAGAACTCTCCCCGGCGCTGATGGCGGGCGTTGCGCTGTCGTTTACCCGCAGCCTCGGTGAGTTCGGCGCGGTGATTTTTATCGCCGGGAACATTGCCTGGAAGACGGAGGTCACCTCGCTGATGATCTTCATCCGTCTTCAGGAGTTTGATTATCCGGCGGCGAGCGCCATAGCTTCGGTGATCCTCGCAGCCTCACTGCTGCTGCTGTACTCAATTAACACTCTGCAAAGTCGCTTTGGTCGACGTGTGGTAGGTCACTGATGGCGGAAGTTACGCAATTGAAGCGATACGATGCTCCCCGTATCAACTGGGGTAAATGGTTTCTGATTGGCGTGGGCGTGCTGGTGTCCGCCCTCATTCTCGTCGTGCCGACGGTGTATATCTTCGTTCAGGCGTTCAGCAAGGGGCTGATGCCCGCGCTGGAGAACCTGGCGAATCCGGACATGCTCCATGCCATCTGGCTGACCGTACTGATTGCCCTGATCACCGTGCCGGTGAACCTGGTGTTCGGGACGCTGCTGGCGTGGCTGGTGACGCGTTTTAACTTCCCGGGACGTCAGCTGCTGCTGACCCTGCTGGATATTCCGTTTGCCGTGTCGCCGGTGGTGGCGGGTCTGGTGTACCTGCTCTTTTACGGCTCTAACGGCCCGCTGGGCGGCTGGCTGGATGAGCATAACCTGCAGGTCATGTTCGCCTGGCCGGGTATGGTGCTGGTGACTATCTTCGTGACGTGTCCGTTTGTGGTGCGCGAACTGGTGCCGGTGATGTTAAGCCAGGGGAGCAACGAAGACGAAGCGGCGGTGCTGCTGGGCGCGTCAGGCTGGCAGATGTTCCGTCGCGTGACGCTGCCAAATATCCGCTGGGCGCTGCTTTACGGCGTGGTGCTGACCAACGCCCGAGCGATTGGTGAGTTTGGTGCCGTTTCCGTCGTATCCGGCTCCATCCGCGGTGAAACCCTGTCGCTGCCGTTACAGATTGAATTACTGGAACAGGACTACAACACCGTCGGTTCCTTTACTGCCGCAGCGTTACTGACGCTGATGGCTATTTTGACCCTGTTTTTGAAGAGTGTGGTGCAGTGGCGTTTAGAGAATCAGGAAAAACGTCAGCATCAGGAGGGAAATCATGAGCATTGAGATTGCCAATATTAAGAAGTCTTTTGGTCGCACCCAGGTGCTGAATGATATCTCGCTGGATATCCCTTCCGGACAAATGGTGGCGCTGCTGGGGCCGTCTGGCTCGGGTAAAACCACGCTGCTGCGTATTATCGCCGGGCTTGAGCATCAGACCAGCGGGCACATTCGCTTTCACGGCACCGACGTGAGCCGCCTGCATGCCCGCGATCGTAAAGTGGGTTTTGTGTTCCAGCACTATGCGCTGTTCCGCCACATGACCGTGTTTGACAACATTGCGTTTGGCCTGACCGTGCTGCCGCGTCGCGAACGCCCGGATGCCGCCACCATCAAAGCGAAAGTGACTAAGCTGCTGGAGATGGTGCAGCTGGCACATCTGGCGGATCGTTTCCCGGCGCAGCTGTCTGGCGGACAGAAACAGCGTGTCGCGCTGGCACGTGCGCTGGCCGTTGAGCCGCAAATTCTGCTGCTGGACGAACCGTTCGGCGCGCTGGATGCGCAGGTGCGTAAAGAACTTCGCCGCTGGCTGCGTCAGCTGCATGAAGAGCTGAAGTTTACCAGCGTCTTTGTGACCCACGATCAGGAAGAGGCGATGGAAGTGGCGGACCGCGTGGTGGTCATGAGCCAGGGCAACATCGAGCAGGTTGACGAGCCGGAGCAGCTCTGGCGTGAACCGGCGACCCGTTTCGTGCTGGAATTTATGGGTGAAGTGAACCGTCTGCAGGGCACCATTCGCGGTGGACAGTTCCACGTCGGCGCGCACCGCTGGCCGCTGGGCTATACCTCCGCGCATCAGGGGCCGGTCGATCTGTTCCTGCGTCCGTGGGAAGTGGACGTGAGCCGCCGCACCAGCCTGGATTCACCGCTGCCAGTGCAGGTACTGGAAGCTAGCCCTAAAGGGCACTACACCCAATTGGTGGTACAGCCGCTAGGCTGGTATACCGAGCCGCTGACCGTCGTCATGCGTGATGATGTGCCGCCGCACCGGGGCGAGCGTCTGTTTGTCGGCCTGCAGCATGCCCGTATTTATCACGGGAAGGAGCGCATCGAGACGCGCGAGGATATTGCTCTGGCGGAGTCAGCCTGATAGGTTATTAGGATGTTTATCGCCCGGTGGCGCTGCGCTTGCCGGGCCTACAGTTATCACTGCGTCTTGTAGGCCGGGATCGCTGCGCGCCCCCGGCTTTTTTATTGAGTAAAAATCGTGACTACACTCGAACACACCATCGGCAACACTCCTCTGGTCAAGCTTCAGCGCATGGGGCCAGACAACGGCAGCGAAATCTGGGTCAAACTTGAGGGCAATAATCCGGCAGGCTCGGTGAAAGACCGTGCGGCGCTGTCGATGATTGTCCAGGCTGAAAAACGCGGTGAGATAAAGCCCGGCGACGTGTTGATTGAGGCCACCAGCGGCAATACCGGGATTGCACTGGCAATGATTGCGGCATTGAAAGGCTACCGCATGAAGCTGCTGATGCCGGACAACATGAGCCAGGAGCGCCGCGCCGCAATGCGCGCCTACGGGGCCGAGCTGATTTTGGTCACCAAAGAGCAGGGGATGGAAGGCGCACGCGATTTAGCCTTAGAAATGGCGGAGTGTGGCGAAGGTAAGTTGCTCGATCAGTTCAACAACCCGGATAATCCCTACGCGCATTACACCGCTACCGGCCCGGAAATCTGGCAGCAAACCGACGGACGTATTACCCATTTTGTCTCCAGCATGGGCACCACCGGCACCATCACCGGCGTGTCGCGTTTCCTGCGCGAGCAGGAAAAAGCCGTCACTATCGTTGGCCTGCAGCCGGAAGAGGGGAGCAGCATTCCGGGGATTCGCCGCTGGCCAGCAGAATACATGCCGGGCATTTTTAATGCGCAGCTGGTGGATCAGGTGCTGGATATTCACCAGCGCGAGGCGGAGAATACCATGCGTGAGCTGGCCGTGCGTGAAGGCATCTTCTGCGGGGTCAGCTCGGGTGGCGCGGTAGCGGGGGCGTTGCGCGTTGCGCAGGCGAATCCAGGCGCCGTTGTGGTCGCGATTATCTGCGACCGCGGCGATCGCTATCTGTCTACCGGCGTCTTTGGTGAAGAGAGTTATTCGCAGGGGGCGGGAATTTAAGCGTCATGGAGATGATTTTATTCCGGGATAACACCCGGGCGCAGCAAACCGATATTGTCGCAGTGCAGTCGCAGGTGGTTTATGGCAGCGTGGGGAACAGCATTGCGGTTCCGAATATTCGTACCCACAGGCTGAACGTCACCGCCGTGCCGACGGTATTGTTCAGCAATACGCCGCACTATGACACTTTCTACGGCGGCGTGATCCCCGATGAGTGGTTCAGCGGCTACCTGAAGGCGCTGGAAGAACGCGAGATCCTGCGCGAGCTTAAAGCGGTTACCACCGGTTATATGGGCAGCGCCAGCCAGATCGCCCTGTTGGCTCAGTGGCTGAAGGCGGTCAAAGCGCACCATCCTGACCTGCTGGTACTGGTCGACCCGGTTATTGGCGACATTGACAGTGGAATGTACGTGAAGCCGGATATTCCGCAAGCGTATCGGGAGCACCTGCTGCCGCTGGCGCAGGGCATTACGCCAAACGTCTATGAACTGGAAGTATTAAGCGGAAAACCGTGCCGCACGCCGGAAAACGCCGTCGCGGCAGCGCAGGGGCTGCTTTCCGATTCCCTGAAATGGGTGGCGATTACCAGCGCGCCGGTCGCTGACGACCCGCACAACATCCACGTGGTGCTGGTGACGAAAGAGGGCGTTACCGTTAGCGCGCATCCGCGCGTAGAAACCGATCTGAAAGGGACGGGCGATCTGTTCTGTTCCGAGCTGGTCAGTGGTATCGTTGAGGGGAAAACCGTTGCCGATGCTATCCGCATGGCGGGGGATCGGGTGACTGACGTGATGTTGTACACCCAGTCGAAAGGGTACGACGAGCTTATCCTTCCCGCATAAACAAAAATGGCGCCCGAAGGCGCCATTTTTCTGTACGGCAAGAATTACTTCTTGATGCGGATAACCGGGGTTTCACCCACGGTGACGCTGCCAGACAGTTTGATCAGTTCTTTGATTTCGTCCATGTTGGAGATAACAACCGGCGTCAGGGTAGACTTGGCTTTTTCTTCCAGCAGTGGCAGATCGAATTCAATTACCGGGTCGCCAACTTTCACACGCTGGCCTTCTTCCGCGATACGTTTGAAGCCTTCGCCTTTCAGTTCAACGGTGTCGATACCGAAGTGAACGAACAGTTCGATACCGCTATCAGATTCGATAGAGAACGCATGGTTGGTTTCAAAAATTTTACCGATGGTGCCGTCAACTGGAGCAACCATTTTGTTGCCAGTTGGTTTGATAGCAATGCCATCACCAACGATTTTCTCAGCAAACACTACATCCGGCACGTCTTCGATGTTGACGATCTCGCCGGAGAGCGGAGCAACAATCTCAATAGTTCCGGAGTCTTTCTTATCATCAGAAACCAGAGATTTCAGTTTATCGAACAAACCCATGATCTTCTCCTAAGCAGTAATTTGGGCCGCATCTCGTGGATTAGCAGATTGTTTTTTCTTCAATGAACTTGTTAACCAGCGTCATTAACTCGTCCGTTGTCGGTTGAGCAAGAGCCTGCTCTGCTAACACCTTCGCATCTTCGAAGTTCGTGTTACGGATAATCTTCTTAATGCGCGGGATGGAAATGGCGCTCATAGAGAATTCGTCCAGACCCATACCCAGCAACAGAAGTGTAGCACGTTCGTCGCCTGCAAGCTCACCACACATGCCAGTCCATTTACCTTCTGCATGAGAAGCATCAATAACTTGCTTGATCAAGTTCAGTACGGACGGTGACATTGGCTGGTAGAGATGTGAAATCATATCATTACCACGGTCAACTGCCAGGGTGTACTGCGTTAAATCATTGGTGCCGATACTAAAGAAATCAACTTCTTTGGCTAAATGACGCGCAATGGTCGCGGCTGCTGGGGTTTCCACCATCACGCCGATCTCGATTGACTCGTCAAACGCTTTACCTTCGTCGCGCAGTTCCTGTTTGTAGATTTCGATCTCTTTCTTCAGTGCACGCACTTCTTCAACAGAGATGATCATCGGGAACATGATGCGCAGTTTACCGAAAGCAGAGGCACGCAGAATTGCGCGCACCTGGTCACGCAGGATCTCTTTGCGATCCATGGCGATACGCACTGCACGCCAGCCCAGGAACGGGTTCTCTTCTTTCGGGAAGTTCATGTATGGCAACTCTTTGTCGCCACCGATGTCCATAGTACGGACGATAACCGCCTGAGAGCCACACGCTTCTGCTACGGCTTTATACGCAGCAAACTGCTCTTCTTCAGTAGGCAGCGCGTCACGGTCCATGAACAGGAATTCTGTACGATAGAGACCCACACCTTCCGCACCGTTGCGCTCAGCGCCTTCAACGTCACGTACGGTACCGATGTTTGCGCACACTTCAACCTGATGGCCGTCCAGGGTGATGGCTGGCAGGTCTTTCAGCTTAGCGAGTTCCGCTTTTTCAGTCGCAACTTGCTCCTGAACCGCGCGCAGTTTTTCGATCTCTTCGTTTGTTGGGTTGACGTAAACCAGATTGTTTACGGCATCCAGAATCAGATAGTCGCCGTTTTTCACCTGAGAGGTGACGCTACCGGTACCCACGATGGCAGGCAATTCCAGAGAACGGGCCATAATAGAGGTGTGGGAAGTACGGCCACCCGCGTCGGTAATGAAACCGAGGACCTTTTTCAGGTTCAGCTGTGCGGTTTCGGACGGGGTGAGGTCAGCGGCAACCAGGATCACTTCATCCTGAATCGCGCTCAGGTCGATGATGGCCAGACCCAGGATGTTGCGCAGCAGGCGCTTACCGATGTCACGTACGTCAGCCGCACGTTCTTTCAGGTATTCATCATCCAGTTCTTCCAGGGCAGTTGCCTGACCTTCGATAACTTCATGCGCAGCCGCGTCGGCCGTCATGCCTTTATCTTTAATCAGGGCTATGATTTCCTGCTCCAGCTCCTCATCTTCGAGCAGCATGATATGCCCTTCGAAGATGGCTTCTTTTTCTTCACCGAAAGTTTCGCCAGCTTTAGTTTTGATTGCTTCCAGTTGCGCAGATGCCTTGGCACGACCGCTCAGAAAACGTTCAACTTCCTGATCAACCTTGTCGGCAGAAATTTTTTTCCGGTCGATGACGATCTCGTCTTCTTTCAGCAGCAGTGCTTTGCCGAAAGCGATACCCGGGGATGCTAAAATGCCTGAAATCATAACCCTACCTTACTTGTGACTGATATTTAAAAGAACCCGGAAACTTACTCGAGCTCAGCCATCAGTTTTACCAGATGCTCAACTGCTTTCTGCTCGTCTTCACCTTCCGCAGAAATGGTGACTACGGTGCCCTGAGTCAGGCCCAGAGTCTGCAGTTTGAACAGGCTTTTTGCGCTGGCGCTTTTGCCGTTGGAAGTCACAGTGATTTCAGAAGTGAAGCCTTTCGCTTCTTTAACAAACTGAGCAGCAGGGCGGGTGTGCAGACCGTTCGGAGCGGTAATGGTAACTTCTTGCTGGAACATTGTATTTCCCCAACTTATAGGTTTAGTGTTGTGGAACTAAAGTCTAGCCTGGCGACTGAACTTTAGCCTGTATTGTTAGCGCTGACGTTTCGATCGTCATTAAACATTATGCAGCGAAAGCAAGACTTGAACCAAATCATAAAATCGATTCAGCAAGGCTATTTCGTTCACTGATTAATTTCACGCATCAAAATAATTGCTGGTTTAAATACCAGACCCAACGGGGTGAAGCAATGCCAGGAGGGGCAAAAGTTTGAAGCAGGCCACAAAAAAGCACCTGAAAAGGTGCTTTTTTACGCGTTATTAACATGCTGGCATTACTGTTGCAGCTCTTTTTCAGTGAACAGATCGGCAAACAGTGCGGTGCTCAAGTAACGCTCACCCGAGGAAGGAAGGATAACCACAATATTCTTATTGGTAAAGGCTTCATCTTCCTGAAGTTTGAGCGCTGCCGCAACAGCCGCACCGGAAGAGATACCGGCGAGAATGCCTTCTTCATCCATCAGACGACGCGCGGTAGAGATGGCTTCTTCGTTAGTGATGGTGACCACTTTATCGATCAGCTTCAGATCCAGGTTGCCCGGAATGAAGCCCGCGCCAATACCCTGGATTTTATGCGGACCCGGCTTGAGCTCTTCGCCTGCCAGTGCCTGGGTGATAACCGGTGAGTCGGTGGGTTCAACCGCAACGGTGATCAGATCTTTTTTACCTTTTGTGCCTTTTATATAGCGTGACACGCCGGTCAGGGTGCCGCCGGTACCAACGCCGGAGATAAACACGTCAACCTGACCGTCAGTATCTTCCCAGATTTCCGGTCCAGTGGTCTTCTCGTGAATTTCCGGGTTAGCCGGGTTGCTGAACTGCTGCAGCAGCAAATATTTTGCCGGATCGCTGGCGACAATCTCTTCCGCTTTCTGAATGGCACCTTTCATGCCCTTCGCACCTTCGGTCAGTACCAGGTTCGCGCCGAGTGCTTTGAGCAGTTTGCGGCGTTCGATACTCATGGTTTCCGGCATGGTCAGCGTCAGTTTGTAGCCACGCGCGGCAGCGACATAGGCCAGAGCGATACCGGTGTTACCGCTGGTCGGTTCAACCAGTTCAACGCCAGGCTTCAGCACGCCACGTTTTTCAGCATCCCAAATCATGTTTGCACCGATACGGCATTTTACGCTGAAGCTCGGGTTACGAGATTCGACCTTCGCCAGAATGCGTCCATTACCGATACGGTTCAGTCGAACCAGGGGCGTATGACCGATAGTCAGCGAGTTGTCTTCATAAATCTTACTCATGGCCTGTCCTTAACTGTATGAAATTGGGATACCGCCCCAGCATACCTGCTAAGCAGGGAGGGGGAAGTAAGGAATTCGCATATCTATATACTGCAAGGAAATAATGGGGATCAGTATGGAATAAGGGGCGGCATAAGCCACCCCTGCTTTACACATTTTTGCATTATTTCCATAACGCGTGCTTAGCACGGTAGCAGTCCACCCACATTGCCGTCGCGCCGCACACAGCAACCGGCATGATGAACAGGTTCAGGAAGGGAATCATCGTGAACAGGCTGGTTAGCGCGCCGAACTGCATATTGGCGACCTTCTGGGTACGCAGGGCGTTGCGCATCGCTTTAAACGGTACCTTGTGGTTATCGAACGGATAATCACAATACTGGATGGCGAGCATCCAGGCGCTGAACAGGAACCACAGCACCGGCGCCACGGTCTGGCCAATGCCGGGCACAAAATAGAGGATAAGCAGCACTACCGCCCGGGGGAGGTACCAGGCAAATTTCTGCCACTCGCGCTTCATGATGCGGGGGATATCTTTCATGATCCCGAGCACGCCCGTGTCCGGCGGCGTCGCGCCGGTAAGCCGCGCCTCCAGCTGTTCTGCCAGCAGGCCGTTAAACGGTGCGGCTATCCAGTTAGCGATGGTTGAGAAGAAATAGCCGAACACCAGCAGCACGGAGATAACCGCCACCGGCCAGAGCAGATAGTTCAGCCACTGTAGCCAGTCGGGCACATAGCTCATTAACGCAGGGATCCAGCTCTCGAGCTTTGTAAAAAGCCACCAGAACGCGCCGCCCATCAGAAGAATGTTGATCAACAGCGGAAGGATGACGAAGCGTCGGATACCCGGCAGTGAAACCAGTTTCCAGCCCTGAGAAAAATACCAGACGCCGCTGCGTGGGGGAGAAGACGATGTTGAAACCATAACCAGGCTGTACTCCTTTTTTCACAACCAGTGGAATTGCCGCCTATATTATCCACTTGTAGGCTAATGACCAGTTCGGAAATGTTCGAAAAACCAGCAAAAAGCACGATTTCCTTCATCTTTATGCTGTGAATGCTCTGCACACACTTGCACTTGACGTAAACGGCAAATACTCTTAGTGAGTAAATGTTTGCCGTGGTGGCAAGGTGTTAGAACAACAGAGAATATAATGATGCAGGATTTGCGTCTGATATTAATCATTGTTGGCGCGATCGCCATAATCGCTTTACTGGTACATGGTTTCTGGACCAGCCGTAAAGAGCGTTCTTCGATGTTCCGCGATCGCCCACTGAAGCGCATGAAGTCCAGTCGTGATGACGATGACATTGAAGATGACATCGACGGTCGCGACGATGACGGCGTGGGTGAAGTTCGTGTTCATCGGGTCAATACTGCGCCCGGCGCGGCTCATGGGGAGCATGAAGCCCCCCGTCCTGCGCAGCACCAGTATCAACCGCCGTACGCCTCTGCTCAGCCGCGCCAGCAGGCGCCGCAGCCGGTAGAAGAGCCTGTGCGCCAGCCGCCGCAACAGCCTGTCCATCAGCAGCCTGCTGCGCCACAGCCGGTTCAACCGCAGCCCGTGCAGCAGCCTGTGCAACAACAGCCCGCGCAGCCGGTACAACAGCCGCAGCAGCCTGTTCATGTGCAGCCAGCGCCGCAGCCTGCTCCAGCACAGCATGTTGAGCCAGAACCAGTAGCAGAGCCAGAACCGGTTGTTGAAAAACCGCAGCGTAAAGAAGCGGTGATCATCATGAACGTGGCCGCGCATCACGGTAGCCATCTCAACGGTGACGTGCTGCTTAACAGTATTCAACAGGCAGGCTTCAAGTTTGGCGACATGAATATTTTCCATCGCCACCTGAGCCCTGACGGTAGCGGCCCGGCGCTGTTCAGCCTGGCCAATATGGTCAACCCGGGTACTTTTGATCCGGAAATGACCGGTGATTTCGTGACCCCAGGTGTCACCATCTTTATGCAGGTGCCCTCTTACGGTGATGAACTGCAAAACTTTAAGCTGATGTTGCAATCCGCTCAGCATATCGCTGACGAAGTAGGCGGTGTGGTGCTCGACGATCAGCGTCGAATGATGACCCCGCAGAAACTGCGCGAGTATCAGGACCGCATCCGCGAAGTTAAGGAAGCCAACGCGTAATCATCGCGTTTACGTCAACTCCTCCTCAACCCCCGCATGTCGGGGGTTTTTTCTCATTGATGGTGCGATATGGACTCAATCGAACAACAACTCACTGACCTGCGAACCACGCTTCGCCATCATGAATATCTCTATCATGTTATGGACGCGCCGGAGGTGCCGGATGCGGAGTATGACCGCCTGATGCGCGAGCTGCGCGAACTGGAGGCGCAGCACCCGGAACTCATTACGCCGGATTCTCCCACCCAGCGCGTCGGTGCCGAGCCGCTGGGAGCGTTCAGCCAGGTACGCCATGAAGTGCCGATGCTGTCGCTGGATAACGTCTTTGATGAAGAGAGCTTCCTCGCGTTTAACAAGCGCGTGCAGGACCGTCTGAAAAGCAGCGACGCTCTCACCTGGTGCTGCGAGCTGAAGCTTGATGGCCTGGCGGTCAGTCTTCTCTACGAAAACGGCGTGCTGGTGCGTGCCGCGACGCGTGGCGACGGCACGACGGGTGAAGACATTACGACCAACGTGCGCACCATCCGCGCAATTCCGCTGAAGCTGCAGGGGGACAACATTCCTGCGCGTCTGGAAGTGCGCGGCGAAGTGTTTCTTCCCCAGGCGGGTTTCGAGAAAATCAACGAAGAAGCGCGCCGCACCGGCGGGAAAGTATTTGCTAACCCGCGTAATGCGGCGGCAGGCTCTTTGCGCCAGCTTGACCCGCGTATCACCGCGAAGCGACCGCTCACTTTCTTCTGCTACGGCGTGGGGATCCTGGAGGGAGGCGAGCTGCCGGATACGCATCTCGGGCGTCTGATGCAGTTTAAGGCGTGGGGCCTGCCGGTGAGTAACCGCGTGCAGCTCTGTGACTCGCCAGAAGCGGTACTCGCGTTCTACCACAAGGTGGAAGCGGACCGTCCGACGCTCGGTTTTGATATTGATGGCGTTGTCATTAAGGTGAACTCACTGGCGCTTCAGGAGCAACTCGGGTTTGTGGCGCGTGCGCCGCGCTGGGCGGTGGCGTTTAAGTTTCCTGCTCAGGAACAGATGACCTTCGTTCGCGACGTGGAGTTCCAGGTCGGCCGTACGGGCGCCATTACCCCGGTCGCCCGTCTTGAGCCTGTGCAGGTCGCGGGCGTGCTGGTGAGTAACGCCACGCTGCATAACGCCGATGAGATTGAACGTCTGGGCCTGCGGATTGGTGACAAAGTGGTGGTTCGTCGCGCGGGCGATGTTATTCCGCAGGTGGTAAACGTCGTTGAGTCTGAACGCCCTGATGATACGCGTGAAGTGGTCTTCCCGACCCATTGCCCGGTGTGTGGCTCTGACGTGGAGCGTGTTGAAGGTGAGGCGGTAGCGCGCTGTACGGGCGGCCTGATCTGTGGCGCGCAGCGTAAAGAGTCACTGAAGCACTTCGTCTCCCGTCGCGCGATGGACGTCGACGGCATGGGCGATAAGATTATCGATCAGCTGGTTGAAAAAGAGTATGTGCATACGCCAGCGGATCTCTTCAAACTGACGGCGGGCAAGCTGACCGGTCTGGATCGCATGGGGCCGAAGTCGGCGCAGAACGTGGTTAACGCTCTGGAAGCCGCAAAAGAGACCACCTTCGCCCGTTTCCTTTACGCGCTGGGCATCCGTGAAGTGGGGGAAGCAACGGCAGCAGGTCTGGCGGCGTACTTTGGCACGCTGGAGGCGCTGGAAAAGGCAAGCATCGACGAGCTGCAGAAAGTGCCGGATGTCGGCATTGTAGTCGCCACGCACGTCTTTAACTTCTTTGCGGAAGAGAGCAACCGCGAAGTCATTGGCAAACTGCTGGCAGAGGGCATCAAATGGCCCGCGCCGGTGGTGGTTAATGCCGAAGAGATCGACAGTCCGTTCGCCGGTAAAACGGTGGTGCTGACCGGCAGCCTGAGCCAGCTTTCACGCGACGATGCGAAAGCGCGTCTGGTGGCGCTGGGCGCAAAAGTGGCGGGCAGCGTGTCGAAGAAAACCGACCTGGTGATTGCCGGGGAAGCAGCGGGTTCGAAGCTGGCGAAAGCCCAGGAACTCGGCATTGAGGTTATCGACGAAGCGGAAATGATGCGTCTGTTAGGAGAGTAACGTGGAAAAAGAGCAGCTCGTTGCGATCGCCAATACGGAGATGCCGTTCGGTAAATATAAGGGCCGCAGGCTGATCGATTTGCCGGAGGAGTATCTGCTGTGGTTTGCCCGTAAGGATGAGTTCCCGGCCGGGCGACTGGGCGAGCTGATGGCTATCACGCTGCTGATCAAAACCGAGGGGCTGACCCAGCTGGTTCAGCCCCTGAAACGTCCTTAAGCCTTCGCGGCGCGGGTCTCTTCCTGCGCCAGTTTTTCCGTCTGACGTTTATAGCGACGCGCCAGCACGGCGCAGACCATCAGCTGGATCTGATGAAAAATCATCAGCGGCAATACCATCATCCCAATTACCGAGGTCGGGAACAGAATGTTGGCCATCGGGATACCGTTCGCCAGGCTCTTCTTCGAACCGCAGAAAACAATCGTAATTTCATCTGCTTTGTTGAAGCCGCATTTACGTGCCACAAAGACGTTTACGGCAATGACAATCGCCAGCAGGACAATGCTGACCACCACGATAAACAGCAGTGAGCCTGCGCCCACCTTGTGCCAGATCCCGTTCACGACAGCTTCGCTGAAGGCGGAGTAAACCACCAGCAGAATTGAGGTCTGGTCGGTTTTGGAGATCCACTTTTTATGCTTCGTCACAAACGCACCTGTCCACGGGCGCGAGAGATGGCCCAGGACAAAGGGCAGCAGCAGTTGCAGACAGATCCTGCCCACCTGCTCAAGGTTACCTTCCGCGCCATGCATGTTCATCAGCAGGCCCACCAGCAGCGGGGAGACGAAAATCCCTAACAGGCTGGATGCTGATGCGGAGCAGACCGCGGCTGCAACATTGCCACCCGCGAGGGAGGTAAACGCAATGGCCGACTGCACGGTGGCTGGCAGAATACAGAGATACAAAAAACCGGTGTAGAGTGCCGGGTCGACGTTAACTGGCGCCCACCACGCAAACAGCACCCCGAGGATGGGGAACAGAATAAAGGTGCTGCACATCACCCAGAGGTGCAGTCGCCAGTGGCCACCACCCGCGATAATCGCTTCGCGGGAGAGTTTTGCGCCGTGCATAAAGAACAGCAGCGCGATAGCGGCCGTCGTCAGCCCCTCAAAAAACGGGACGAAACCACCGCGGGCCGGGAAAAACGAGGCCAGTAAAACGGTGACCACCAGAGTAAGCGTAAACGGATCAACAATACGAAATAGTTTCATAATGACTCCTGAAAACAGATGTCGCTATTGTGCTTTTTTCCATTTGAGAAATAAAATTGATTTATTGCATTCATTCATGAATTAAACAGATGAATTACTCCTTACGCCAGCTTCGTATTTTTGTCACCGTCGCCCATGCCCGTAGCTTCAGCCGGGCAGGAGAGATGATTGGCCTCAGCCAGTCAGCCGTCAGCCACAGCGTGAAAGAGCTGGAAAATCAGACCGGCGTGCGGTTGCTTGACCGTACCACACGCGAAGTGGTGCTGACCGAAGCAGGGCAGCAGCTGGCCCAGCGCCTCGAACGTCTGCTGGATGAACTGAACAGCACGCTCAGAGACGTGGGTAGGCTGGGGCAGCAGCTTTCGGGTACCGTGCGGGTCGCAGCCAGCCAGACAATATCGGCACACCTTATCCCGCAGTGTATCGCGGAGGGAAACCACCGCTATCCGGACATTGATTTTGTGTTGCATGATCGGCCGCAGCAGTGGGTGCTGGAAAGCATCCGTCAGGGAGATGTGGATTTTGGTATTGTGATCGATCCCGGCCAGGTGAGCGATCTGGCGTGCGAAAGCGTGCTTTCTGAGCCTTTTTTACTGCTCTGCCGGGATGACGATCCGCTGGCAACGTTGCCGGCGGTCAACTGGCAGTTCCTGCAGGGCGCGAACCTGGTTTTGCAGGATTATGCTTCCGGCAGCCGTCCGCTGATCGATTCCGCGCTGGTTAATCAGGGCGTAAAGGCCACCATCGTGCAGGAAATTGGGCATCCGGCCACGCTGTTTCCCATGGTGGAAGCCGGAATTGGGATCAGCGTGTTGCCCGCTCTGGCGCTCCCCCTGCCGCAGGGGAGCCGACTGGCCGTGAAGCGTTTAACGCCTGTTGTCGAGCGAAAACTGATGTTAGTACGGCGCAAAAATCGTTCCCTCTCGGGGGCGGCGCAGGCTATATGGGAAGTGGTGCGTATCCAGGCACAGCGATTAACCGAGGCCCGCATACGCGACCCACTGTTTAACGCATCCGACGATTAAATATAGATATCGATCTGATGATCGTCTGTCGGGCTATTCACCCCTTCCACTTTACCCGGCGCTTGCTCCTGTTTCTTTTGCTCCTCTTCAGCCTGCTGGTGCTGCAGCGCGGCGAGCTGCGCCTGTAGCACGGTGATTTGGGTCTGAATGAGCTCCTGCTGCTTTTTCTTTTCATCTGCACTGCCGGAACTGTCCGCCAGCTCTTTTAACTGCTGAGTCAGCTGTTGGATCTTGTCGAGAATACGGCTGATTTGCGCAGCAATATCGTTCCCGCCGGAAGCCCCACTCCCGCCGCCGCTGGTTTGAATGGGTGGGGCTGAAGCCTGGATAGTCGTCATACTTTTTCCTCGCGTTATAAAACAGAGGTATCGGCACTGACGGGATTAGCTTGAGCAAAACTGCCATATCTGGCAGGACATTACATTGATACAAAAACAGTATTGATGGTGCCGGGAAAGTGTATTGGAGGTCACCCGCAGGCTCCGGATATAAGACTAGGGTCATGCGATCCATGCTATCGCGATCTTCATTCTCAAGGAGCCTCTATGACCCTCTCAAAAAACCCGTGGTATTGCGCCGATATTATCCGTGCGGCTAAGCCTGACTTCACGCCTCGCGTGGCGTTTATTCTCGGCTCTGGCCTTGGCGCGCTCGCCGACCAGATTGATGATGCCGTTTCCCTGAGCTATGAAAAACTGCCGGGCTTCCCGGTGAGCACCGTCCACGGCCACGCAGGCGAGCTGGTGCTGGGGCATCTTGCCGGGGTGCCTGTTGCCTGTATGAAAGGGCGAGGGCACTTCTATGAGGGGCGCGGGATGACCATCATGACCGATGCGATCCGCACGTTCAAACTGCTGGGATGTGAGTTGCTGTTTAGCACCAATGCGGCAGGCTCATTGCGCCCGGAAGTTCTGCCGGGGAGCCTGGTTGCCCTGAGCGACCATATCAATACCATGCCTGGCACGCCGATGGTGGGGCTGAACGATGAGCGCTTTGGCGACCGTTTCTTCTCCCTGGCCAATGCTTACGACGCGGATTACCGTGCGATGCTGCAAACCGTGGCGGCGAAAGAGGGTTTCCCGCTGCATGAAGGGGTATTTGTCTCTTATCCGGGCCCGAACTTCGAGACGGCGGCAGAGATCCGCATGATGCAAATTATCGGCGGCGATGTGGTCGGCATGTCCGTGGTGCCGGAAGTGATTTCCGCACGCCACTGTGGCCTGAAGGTTGTAGCCGTTTCTGCAATTACCAACCTCGCCGAAGGTTTGGGCGAGGTAAAGCTGTCGCATGAGCAGACGCTCGCGGCGGCTGAGCTCTCACGCCAGAACTTCATCAATCTTATCTGCGGTTTTCTCCGCCATATTGCCTGAGTAAAACAATAAAGTGGCCCGTCAGGGCCACACTGCTATAAGGAATGGGCTATGAACATCACGACTCGCTTAAAGATGATGTCCTTTATGCAATATTTTATCTGGGGGAGTTGGCTGGTTACCCTCGGTGCTTACATGATCAACACCCTACACTTTACCGGCTCCGACGTGGGCATGGTCTACAGCTCCAAAGGCCTTGCCGCGATCGTTATGCCTTCGCTGGTGGGAATCATTGCCGACAAATGGCTACGGGCAGACCGCGCCTACGTCATTTGCCACCTCGTCTGTGCCGCCGCACTCTGTTACGCCGCGCAGGTGAATGAGCCCGGCCTGATGTTCTGGGTCATGCTGGTCAATGCGATGGCCTTTATGCCCACCATTGCGCTGTCGAATACGATCTCCTATTCCTGTCTTGAGCAGGCGGGTCTGGAGACGGTAAGCCATTTTCCGCGCGTACGGGTGTATGGCACCGTGGGCTTTATTGCGGCAATGTGGGCCATAAGCCTGATGGGGGCGGAGCTAAGCAACGTGCAGCTTTATATTGCAGCTGGCGCGTCTCTGCTGCTGGCGCTCTATTCTTTGACGTTGCCGGCCATTCCCGTGGCGAAGCAGAAAACGGCCCAGTCTCTGGCCAGCAAGCTGGGCCTTAATGCCTTTGTTCTTTTTAAACAGCCTCGCATGGCGGTGTTCTTTTTGTTCGCGATGCTGCTGGGTGCTGTGCTGCAGATCACCAATACCTTCGGTAGCCCCTTCCTGCATGATTTTGCCCGTAATCCGGCGTATGCAGATAGCTTTATCGTCAGGTACCCGTCCATTTTGCTCTCCGTTTCGCAAATGTCAGAGGTGTTCTTCATTCTGACCATTCCGTACTTCCTCGGACGGTTTGGTATTAAAGCCGTGATGCTGATGAGCATGGTGGCCTGGATGCTCCGGTTTGGTCTGTTTGCCTTTGGCGACCCCTCCGCAACGGGTTTTGTGCTGCTCATGCTTTCCATGATTGTCTATGGCTGTGCATTCGACTTCTTCAATATTTCCGGCTCGGTGTTTGTCGAACAGGAGGTCAGCACCGATATTCGCGCCAGCGCACAGGGGCTGTTTATGACGACGGTTAACGGTATTGGGGCTTATTTCGGATCGGTATTGAGCGGTATGGCAGTTGATTATTTCTCGGTGGATGGGGTGAAGGACTGGCAGACGATCTGGCTGGTGTTTGCAGCCTATGCCCTGGTACTGGCCGTGGTGTTTTATTTCAGCTTTAACTACCACCACGCCAGTAAAAACAGCGAGATGCGCACAGTTGCGCACTAAATTTCCCCTCTCTGCGGTGAAAGGCTTTAAGGTAGGCGCTTAAGTGTTATCGCCAGGATATATTGTGATGGAACGCGTCTATCGAACCGACCTCAAGCTGCTGCGCTATTTTCTGGCCGTGGCGGAGGAACTGCATTTTGGACGGGCTGCGGCCCGTCTCAATATGTCCCAGCCGCCATTAAGCCTGCACATTAAAGAGCTGGAAAGCCAGCTGGGCACGTTACTGTTTATTCGCCACTCGCGAAGCGTCGCGTTGACGCATGCGGGTAAAGTGCTGATGGAAGAGTCTCGTCGGCTGCTTGCCAGCGCAAATCAGGCTCTGGCGCGCGTCGAACAAATTGGCCGGGGTGAGGCAGGGCGTATTGAACTGGGTATTGTCGGTACCGCCATGTGGAGTGAGGTGCGCACGGTTATGCGCACTTTTTTGAAAGAACATCCGAATGTTGATGTCGTTTTTCGCGAAAAGTCGCCGGTCATGCAGATGGCGCTGCTTGAGCGTCAGGAGCTGGATATTGGGATCTGGCGAATGGCAACGGAACCCACCGCGGGGTTTACCAGCGTGCGGTTGCGCGAGGCGGCGTTTCTTGTGGCGATGCCGGAAGATCACCGGCTGGTCAGGGAACCCTCCGTTGCGCTTGCTGATTTACAGGACGAGTATTTCGTCACGATGCCGTCAGCACATTCTGACTGGGCATTTTTACATCGCGTCTGCCAGCAGGCCGGTTTTTCACCGATGATTGTACGCGAAGCCGTAGAGCCACAAACGGTACTGGCGATGATAAGCATGGGGATGGGGATTACGCTCGCTGCCGACAGTTACGCGCAAATGCAGTGGCCGGGCGTGGTGTTTCGCCCGCTGAAAGAGCGTATTCCGGCAGATTTGTATGTCGTGTATAACGAGAAGCAGGTGACGCCGGCGGTGAAGACGTTGATTGAGACGTTGACGGCAGGAAAGTAGACAAACTGCAGATACGCAGATAGCAAAAAAGCGCCTTTAGGGCGCTTTTTTACATTGGTGGGTCGTGCAGGATGACTCGCTTCGCTCGCCCTTCGGGCCGTCGCCGTAAACGACTCCGGTGCCTCACTGCGTTCGGCCCGAACCTGCTGCAGGTTCGAATCATCCATATCGCAGATAGCAAAAAAGCGCCTTTAGGGCGCTTTTTTGCATTGGTGGGTCGTGCAGGATTCGAACCTGCGACCAATTGATTAAAAGTCAACTGCTCTACCAACTGAGCTAACGACCCGAAATGGTGGGCGATGACGGGCTCGAACCGCCGACCCCCTCCGTGTAAAGGAGATGCTCTACCAACTGAGCTAATCGCCCATTTCGGAACTACTGCGATAAGATGAGAATGGTGGGCGATGACGGGCTCGAACCGCCGACCCCCTCCGTGTAAAGGAGATGCTCTACCAACTGAGCTAATCGCCCAATCTCAACACTTATCTACACTGCGAGTCTACCGAAGTAAATGGTGGGTGATGACGGGCTCGAACCGCCGACCCCCTCCGTGTAAAGGAGATGCTCTACCAACTGAGCTAATCACCCCCGCTGTGTGGAGTCGCATTATAGGGAGAGTTGAAAATGAGTCAACGCATTTTCTAAAGTTTTTATTCGTTCGTCGTAAAATTAAACAAAACGATCGCAAAACGGGCGGTGGCGCATGATTTCTAAACAAAAACAGCAAACTCGCTCATGATAAAGGGATGAACATTGAGGAATCCCCCCACAGTGATAGAATATTGCCCATTGTTTTTTCCCCGGGATTTGCCGATTGCCGGCATCTTTATAACGTAAGGCCATTTCATGAAAATCAAAACTCGCTTCGCGCCGAGCCCGACAGGCTATCTGCACGTCGGTGGTGCTCGTACTGCTCTCTATTCCTGGCTTTTTGCACGCCACAACAAAGGTGAGTTCGTGCTGCGTATTGAAGACACCGATCTTGAGCGCTCCACGCCGGAAGCAATTGAAGCCATTATGGATGGGATGAACTGGCTGAACCTGGAGTGGGATGAAGGCCCGTATTTCCAGACCAAACGTTTTGACCGCTATAACGCAGTTATTGATGAGATGCTGGTCGCGGGCACGGCGTATAAATGCTACTGCTCCAAAGAGCGTCTGGATGCGCTGCGTGAAGAGCAGATGGCAAACGGTGAAAAGCCGCGTTATGACGGCCGCTGCCGCCATGACCATAGCGAGCATGCTGCTGATGAACCGTGCGTGGTGCGTTTTGCTAACCCGCAGGATGGCTCGGTGATTTTTGACGACCAGATCCGTGGCCCGATCGAATTCAGCAACCAGGAGCTGGACGATCTGATCATCCGCCGCACCGATGGTTCCCCAACCTATAACTTCTGCGTTGTGGTTGACGACTGGGATATGGAAATTACCCACGTTGTCCGTGGTGAAGACCATATCAACAACACGCCGCGCCAGATCAACATTCTGAAAGCGCTGAACGCCCCTGTGCCTGTCTATGCACACGTTTCCATGATCAACGGCGACGACGGGAAAAAACTGTCTAAACGTCACGGCGCGGTCAGCGTTATGCAGTATCGCGATGACGGTTATTTGCCTGAAGCGCTGCTGAACTATCTGGTGCGTCTGGGCTGGGCCCACGGCGACCAGGAGATCTTCAGCCGCGAAGAGATGATCGAACTATTTTCGCTGAGCTCAGTGAGCAAATCAGCGAGCGCATTTAATACCGATAAGCTGCAGTGGCTGAACCATCATTACATCAATACCATGCCGCCGGAATACGTGGCGACTTACCTGCAGTGGCACATTGAGCAGGCAAATATTGATACCCGTACAGGCCCTGAACTGGCGGACCTGGTGAAACTGCTCGGCGAGCGCTGCAAAACGCTGAAAGAAATGGCTGAAAGCTGCCGCTACTTCTATGAAGAGTTTGATGAGTTTGACGCGGATGCGGCGAAGAAACACCTCCGCCCGGTTGCGCGTCAGCCGCTGGAAGTGGTGCGAGACAAGCTGACTGCGATCGCTGACTGGACCGCAGAGAACGTGCATCACGCTATTCAGGCGACGGCGGACGAGCTGGAAGTTGGTATGGGTAAAGTCGGTATGCCGCTGCGTGTTGCGGTGACCGGTGCGGGCCAGTCCCCGGCACTGGATGTGACCGTGCATGCAATTGGTAAATCACGCAGCGTGGCGCGTATTAACAAAGCGCTGGACTTTATTGCGGCACGTGAAAACCAGCAGTAATCACCTTTTAGTCTGGCAGAACGGCAGGGTGACCTGCCGTTTTTTTATGCCGTATATTCAGCCAGATTCAAACGGGTAAGAAAGCCGCGTAACCCTTCGCGCTTCAGGAATGCATCCAGACGTTCCTGTTCAGACGGCGTCAGGTTTTCCAGCGTCGCAATGATATCCGGTCGCAGAGTAGAGGAGGGGACAATGTATGGCGCTGTTGTCTCTGCCAGGTGGTAAACTGCCTGACGGTTTCGGATAGCCGGGAGGCGCATGATATGTTCCTTCACGCGCGCATCGACGTGTATGAGCCTCGCCCGACCGCCTTTCACACCATTGAGACCTTCGGTCTCCCATCCCTGCTGGCGTATCCAGCGATTCACCGTTTGCCTGGCAACGCCTAAACTCTCCGCCAGCTCTTCCGTGGTCATTTTGCTACGTAATCTTTTCATATTAATTCTGGTCGCGAATTCCCAGGCGTTGTAACAAACCGGTAATCCCTTCCCGCAGTAACAGTGATGTCATCTGCTTCTGCTCTTCTGGCGTCATTTCATTTGCCAGCGTCAGGAGGAGGGTATGAAGCGAACGCTCATTGCTGATGCCGTCAGGCATTGCGGATGTCTCCGTTGCCCGTCGCGCGCTGCGGATAAAGTCACGCACCTTTTCATTCACATGTACCAGGCGTGCTTTGCCCCCCTGGACGCCTGGTTTTGGTGACGTTATCCAACCCTCTTTGCGTACCCATTTATTGATGGTCTGTCGGCTATAGCCGGTGAGCAGGGCTAACTCTTCCGGCGTCATTCGTTCCTTGATCATACAATTTCCTGAATATTCTTGGGGTTAATTAACGGCTCATTTTATAGCACCGTTTAACGTGAAAACGTGACAGGCTTAACTCATGACTGCGAGCAGGCTCGCAAAGTGATTCATTTGCATGAATTTTCGGCGATTGAATCACGGTCAATGAATTTGCCGTTGACACTCCGCGGCGGAATTCATATTATGCCGCCCGTCAACATGACAGCTTTACGATGGGGCTATAGCTCAGCTGGGAGAGCGCTTGCATGGCATGCAAGAGGTCAGCGGTTCGATCCCGCTTAGCTCCACCAAACTCTGAACCCAACAGAGTGCGGTCAGTAAAGTCACATGTGGGGCTATAGCTCAGCTGGGAGAGCGCTTGCATGGCATGCAAGAGGTCAGCGGTTCGATCCCGCTTAGCTCCACCAAAATTTTAAACCCTCGTCAAAAGACGAGGGTTTTTTTTATCTGTTTGTAACGTTCACCACCGCATTTTGTTATCAAAAAGAAGGTATTCCTGTACCTGACCTCAATCGAAATCAATAAACCTGTCCATAAATAGACTTCAACTTGATTCGCACAATTAATAAACCTATTATCCATCCGGTCAATGATATGAACGGATAATAATCGCATCAGCTTAATGAATAGAAAAACGTACAATAATGTAAAGATATTTATAATTGCCCTGGCGATATGCCTGATCGCGGTTCCTTTCTCCCGTTATCTCTCCCCGCGCGCGATTGTGAATGGTCACGACGTTTATTTAGCGTGGTTACCCCTGAGCGTTATGCTGGCGGTAATTCTGTTATTTGGTCGTCGGGCAATTCTTCCCATTCTGTTAGGTTTTACTGTCACTAATTTATTCTATATTAATTTAGCACCGCTACAATATTCAGTATTGCTGTTTTGTCAGACCTTTGCGTTGTTCGCGGCGTGCGGCCTGTTGCGCCTCATGCTGGGCAGGCGCTGGCGCTACTGCATTCCTAACAAGCACATTGGATTACGGATATTCTGGCTCGGTTTTATTGTGCCACTCGGCATTAAAATGTCGATGTATTTAGCGGGCTATTTGTTTGATTTCCCGGTAACTATCTCCACCTTCTTCGGTGAAGGGACGGTAATTTATAACGTCGTGGATATTCAAAGTCTGATAGGCGCGGCGCTGATTTTTACCATGATGTTCTATTACCCGTTAAGAATGATTATTAATCCTCGTTATGCCATCACCTTCTGGCGACGAAGCGTGAAGCCCATTTTTTTCCATAAGAATTCATTGTTTATATTTGTCTGGCTCATGCTTCTAGGCTTCATTCTCGCTGTTTTATGTGGCCCTTTTGAATCCCCTGTTATTGCGGGCTATTTAATGCCGCTGATTTTTATTCTCTTTACCTTAGCGATAAGTCGCCTGACCTATGCACTTATCTCTCTGCTTTGGGCTGCTTCAGCGCTTCTGCTGTTGACCTACAACTATAACTTCCTGAATGGTGTGGAGTCGGGCCATTCACTCTCCTTTATCCTGTCCGTGCTGATCTCGTTTGCCATCTGCTTGCTTTACATGTCGCGGATTTACCAGCGTAGCGAGTGGCTGAAGCGGGGATGGCAGGGCAGAGCGCTGACCGATCCGCTGACCGGTTTGCCCAATATCCGTGCGCTGGAGGAGTATCTTGAGATTCACCAGGATGCCAAAGTGTGCATTCTGCGCATGGATAACCTGGAATTTTTGAGCCGCCATTACGGGATCCTGATGCGGGTCCACTGCAAACGCACGATCGCCTCGTCGCTGCAGCCCCTTCTGCAAAAGGACGAGATGCTCTTCCAGTTGCCCGGAAGCGAGCTGGTGGTGGTCTTGCTGGGGCCGGAAATTGCTGAGCGTCTCCAGCATATGGTTGATCGGTTGAACAGCCGGAAAATTTTCTGGAACAACACCGGGCTGGATATTGAGTTTGGTGCCTCCTGGGGGATGGTCGAAAACGGTGAAAAATTGCATCACACGCTGGGGCAACTAAGCTGGCTGGCTGAGCAATCTTGTGCAGGACAGAACGTACTTGCGCTGACGAATAGCCTGGAGGCTGCATCAGGACAAACAACAGAGCGCGTCCTGATGTTAGCGCGGATTAAGCATGCCCTGGAGGCGGGTCAGTTCCATTTATACGCGCAACCGATCCAGAAGGCAGACGGTAGCGGTTACTACGAAATTCTGACGCGTATGGAGAGCGAGGGCGAAATCATCACCCCTGATCGCTTTATTCCGCTGATTGCCCAGTTCAACCTTAGCCACCGGTTTGATATGTGCGTTATGGAAAAATTACTGCTGTGGCTGCGAGATCATCCTGCGACGCAGCCTGGGGCCCGTTTCTCCGTCAATCTGATGCCGCTCACGCTGATGCAAAAAGAGGTGGCGACCGAGATTTGTGCGCTGTTTGAACGATACGGCGTTGCCCCTCAAACCGTGGTCATTGAGATCACCGAAGAGCAGGCTTTCTCCAATTCAGGTTGCAGCATCAATAATATTCAGCAACTGCGGGATTGTGGATTCCGGATTGCTATTGATGATTTTGGTACGGGGTACGCCAACTACGAGCGTCTCAGACGTCTGCAGGCGGATATCATCAAAATTGACGGCTGCTTTGTTAAAGACATTTGTACTGATGACATGGATGCGATGATCGTCCAGTCGATGTGTAATCTGGCGAAGACGAAATCGCTATGTGTGGTGGCGGAGTATGTCGAAACACCCGCACAGCGGGAGATGTTGCTTCGCTTCGGCGTGGATTACCTGCAGGGCTACCTGATAGGTAAACCCAAACCGCTGGAAGAAATACGGGCATAAAAAAACCGGGAGCAAGCTCCCGGTTTTTTGTTTTGCAGTAAACGTTACAGGACCAGCGCTGCGATGGACGCGGACAGAACGCTCACCAGAGTGGAGCCGTACACCAGTTTCAGGCCAAAGCGTGAAACCACGTTACCCTGTTCTTCGTTCAGGCCTTTAATCGCCCCGGCGATAATACCGATGGACGAGAAGTTCGCGAAGGAGACCAGGAACACGGACAGGATGCCTTCCGCGCGCGGAGAAAGCGTGCTGGCAATTTTCTGCAGATCCATCATCGCAACGAATTCGTTAGAAACCAGTTTGGTTGCCATGATACTGCCCACCTGCAGCGCTTCGTGAGCCGGAACACCCATCACCCAGGCAACAGGATAGAAGATGTAGCCCAGAATACCCTGGAAGGAGATACCCAGCACCGCGGCGAACAGGGCGTTCAGCGCAGAGATCAGCGCAATGAAGCCGATCAGCATGGCGGCAACGATAACCGCCACTTTGAAACCGGCCAGAATATACTCGCCCAGCATTTCGAAGAAGCTCTGGCCTTCGTGCAGGTTGGACATCTGGATATTCTCTTCGCTGGCGTCAACGCGGTATGGGTTGATCAGCGACAGCACGATAAAGGTGCTGAACATGTTCAGAACCAGCGCAGCGACAACATATTTTGGCTCCAGCATGGTCATATACGCGCCCACGATAGACATGGAAACGGTAGACATTGCGGTTGCCGCCATGGTGTACATGCGGTTACGCGACATTTTGCCGAGAATATCTTTATACGCGATGAAGTTCTCAGACTGACCGAGGATCAGGGAACTGACGGCGTTGAAAGACTCCAGCTTGCCCATGCCGTTGACTTTGGATAACAGGAAACCAATTCCACGAATCACGAACGGCAGAACACGGATGTGCTGCAGAATACCGATGAGCGCGGAGATGAAGACGATTGGGCACAGCACCTTCAGGAAGAAGAATGCCAGACCTTCGTCGTTCATTTTACCGAAGACAAAGTTGGTCCCTTCGTTGGCGAATCCGAGCAGTTTTTCGAACATTTCGGAGAAGCCTTTTACGAAGCCGAGACCTACGTTGGAGTTCAGGAAGAACCACGCAAGTAAAACTTCAATGACCAGCAGCTGGACAACATAACGAATACGAATTTTTTTGCGGTCTGTGCTGACCAGCAATGCGAGTGCAGTAACGACAACAAGTGCCAGGACAAAATGAAGGACGCGGTCCATATTTGCTCCAAATATGAGGCAGGTTTAATTTTCGTGCACATTCTATGCAACAAGCGAAAAGAAAACGAGATCAAGGACACACTATAGTTACATCCTGTGACGAGTCTCAAAAATAGTGATCCACAATACATTTTCGTTATGTTAGGTAAATGAGTGAAAAGTTAAGTTTGTGTGCTACGCTTCACAAATGACTGCGCATTTTCACATTCTGTGAAGTCGCACCACCTGCCCATCTATCGTTCTTAGCTATCAGAGAAATTATGTTAAACCACTTAAGTGATCTTGATAATCATTCTCATTTTGATAGCATTAAACATAGCAAAGGCTATATTTCCAGAGGCAGATAATGACTAACAGTCGCGTAGAGGGTAGCAGTGGCAGAGCGGCGCGCAAGCTGCGGTTCGCATTAATGGGACCTGCGTTCATTGCTGCCATTGGCTATATCGATCCGGGTAATTTTGCGACCAATATTCAGGCCGGGGCCAGCTTCGGCTATAAGTTGCTGTGGGTGGTCGTCTGGGCGAACCTGATGGCGATGCTGATTCAAATGCTCTCAGCAAAACTGGGGATTGCTACGGGCAAAAACCTGGCAGAACAAATCCGCGACCACTACCCACGTCCGGCCGTCTGGCTCTACTGGGTGCAGGCTGAAATCATCGCCATGGCAACCGATCTCGCTGAATTTATCGGTGCGGCGATCGGCTTTAAGCTGATTCTGGGCGTATCGCTATTGCAAGGGGCGGTCCTGACCGGGATTGCCACTTTCCTGATCCTGATGTTACAGCGTCGGGGGCAAAAGCCGCTTGAAAAGGTGATTGGTGGTCTGCTGCTGTTTGTCGCGGCGGCCTATATTGTCGAGCTGATATTCTCCCAGCCAAACCTGGTACAGCTTGGTAAAGGCATGGTGATCCCCAGCCTGCCAACGTCGGAAGCCGTCTTCCTGGCTGCCGGGGTGCTTGGGGCGACCATTATGCCACACGTCATTTATCTGCACTCTTCGCTGACCCAGCATCTTCACGGTGGGACGCGTAAAGAACGTTATTCGGCAACCAAATGGGATGTGGCGATTGCCATGACCATCGCGGGTTTTGTGAACCTGGCGATGATGGCCACCGCAGCCGCCGCTTTTCACTTTAACGGTCATACCGGTATTGCCGATCTCGACCAGGCGTATCTCACGCTGGAGCCGTTACTGAGCCATGCTGCTGCCACGATTTTTGGTTTGAGCCTGGTGGCTGCCGGTCTCTCTTCCACGGTGGTGGGCACGCTGGCAGGGCAAGTGGTGATGCAGGGATTTGTGCGCTTCCATATTCCCCTGTGGGTTCGTCGTTCCGTCACCATGCTGCCGTCATTTGTTGTAATTCTGATGGGGCTTGATCCCACGCGAATTCTGGTGATGAGTCAGGTGCTGCTGAGTTTTGGTATCGCACTGGCGCTGGTTCCTCTGCTGATTTTTACCAGCAATCCAGCCCTGATGGGCGATCTGGTTAACTCGACGCTGGTGAAACGGACAGGTTGGGCAATTGTAGTAGTGGTTGTGGCGCTAAATTTATGGCTGTTGATTGGCACAGCGCTGGGGTTATAAAAGAGAAAGGAGCCGAAAGGCTCCTTTTTTACATTTTACATTAATGACGACCGTGGCCGTGACCACCGTGTCCTTTTGGGCCGTGACCCCAGCCACCGCGGCGGTCGTCACGATCGTTCCAGCCTTCGCGGTAGCCGCGTTCATAGGCATTGTTTTTGTACCAGCCGCGATGCAGGCCATTATCGTGCCTGCGCCAGCGGTCACCGCGCCATTCATAATGACGGTTCCAGTAGTCACGGTCGCGCCAGTAGCCACCGTCCCAGTATCTGCCGTAGTCGTCACGATCGCCAATTTGTAATTTTACTGATGGCAACAGGGTGATTTCGCCAGCAGTGGCGATGAGCGGGGCGGAAGCCAGTAATACCGCTGCAAGAATCAGTGACCTGAACATACTCTTTCTCCTTCACGATCGGGGCCTTTGTGGGGCCTGTTAACGCAATATTACGAGTTGGTAAAGCCTCGTTTCATCGCCTCAACTCCGAATTCCAGGTTCAGAGCACTTTTTGCTAAAAGTGGTTTTATTTTGAGCTGGTCAGGATTTCTTCAATAAGGTTCAGCTCTTCCGCGGAGAAATGGCGGTTTTCCAGCATGCCAACGGCGTCATCAATTTGAGCCGCTTGACTTGCCCCAATCAGCACCGACGTCACGTCGTCATGGCGCAACACCCAGGCCAGCGCCATCTGCGATAGCTTCTGGCCGCGGCCTTCCGCCAGGACATTGAGCTTACGCACTTTTTCCAGCTTCTCTTCGGTGATCTGATCCGGGTTGAGGAACTGACTGCCACTTGCCGCACGGGAGTCTGCGGGAATACCGTTCAGATATCGGTTGGTGAGCTGTCCTCCCGCCAGCGGCGAGAAGGGAATACAGCCGACGCCTTTTTCCTGCAGCACGGCCAGTAAACCCCCTTCCGGTCCTCGTTCAAACATGGAGTATTTCGGCTGGTGGATCAGGCAGGGCGTGCCAAGGTCATTCAGGATATCAATCGCTTTTCGCGCCAGCTCTGCAGGATAGTTGGATAACCCGACATACAGCGCTTTTCCCTGGCGCACCAGATGGTCAAGCGCTTTCATGGTTTCAGTCAGCGGGGTTTCCGGGTCAGGACGGTGATGATAGAAGATATCGACATACTCCAGCTCCATGCGTTTCAGGCTTTGATCCAGGCTTGCCAGCAGATATTTGCGCGATCCCCAGTCGCCGTAGGGGCCCTCCCACATGGTATATCCCGCTTTCGTCGAGATAATCAGCTCGTCGCGCCAGGGCAGAAAATCCTCCTGCAAAATACGCCCAAAATTACGCTCGGCCGACCCCGGTGGAGGACCATAGTTATTGGCAAGGTCGAAATGCGTAATACCCAGGTCGAAGGCGCGCTGTAAAAGTTGACGGCTGTTTCCGAGACGCGTGGCGTCCCCAAAGTTATGCCACAGACCCAGCGATATGACGGGCAACCTGAGCCCGCTTTGACCGCAGCGACGATACTGCATTGTCTGGTAACGATTTTTATCCGGCTGATAACCCATTTTATGACCTCGTGCGCAGATGAGAAAAATCAGTGTATGCGTTTACATTAACGTGAAAAAAAGCAGCATAGCGCAGCCTTTTTTGTAAAGCATTCTTTCCATACCCTTCTTACCGCTGATTCTGGACAGCCATCACGCTTCTCTAATACTCAAAGTGAGGTCAACATTAGAAGGATACCTGTTCATGCGTACCCCATACTGCGTCGCCGATTACCTGCTGGACCGTCTTACTGATTGTGGAGCCGATCATCTGTTTGGCGTGCCGGGCGACTATAACCTGCAGTTTCTCGACCATGTAATAGACAGCCCCGACATCTGTTGGGTGGGCTGTGCCAACGAATTAAATGCATCGTATGCCGCTGACGGATATGCCCGCTGTAAGGGCTTCGCCGCGCTGCTCACAACATTTGGTGTCGGCGAGTTAAGTGCCATGAATGGCATCGCGGGAAGCTATGCCGAGCACGTTCCGGTATTGCATATTGTCGGGGCGCCGGGGACGGCGTCACAGCAACGAGGGGAACTGCTGCACCATACGCTGGGTGATGGGGAGTTCCGCCATTTTTATCATATGAGCGAGCCGATTACCGTCGCTCAGGCGATCCTGACCGAACAAAACGCCTGCTATGAAATCGACCGGGTTCTGACCACCATGCTCCGGGAGCGTCGTCCCGGCTATTTGATGTTACCTGCCGACGTGGCAAAAAAAGCCGCCACGCCTCCTGTAAACGCTCTCACACTTCACCATGCCCATGCCGACAGTGCCTGCCTGAAAGCGTTTCGGGATGCTGCGGAAAATAAACTGGCAACCAGCAAGCGCACCGCGCTGTTAGCTGATTTCCTTGTTCTGCGCCATGGACACAAGCATGCGCTACAGAAGTGGGTGAAGGACGTGCCGATGGCGCACGCCACGATGCTAATGGGTAAAGGGATATTCGACGAACGTCATGCCGGTTTTTACGGCACATACAGCGGCTCGGCAAGCGCCGGCCCGGTAAAAGAGGCGATTGAAGGGGCGGATACGGTACTGTGCATCGGCACCCGTTTTACCGATACCCTCACCGCCGGTTTCACCCATCAGTTAACCCCGGCCCAAACGATAGAAGTTCAGCCTCACGCTGCCCGCGTCGGTGACGTCTGGTTTACCGGCATCCCGATACTTCAGGCAATCGAAACGCTGGTGGAACTGTGCAAACAGCATGTGCATGATAAACCTGCGCCAGCTTCCCATCGCGCAATGAGCTTCCCTCAGCCGGAGGGCGCGCTGACCCAGGAGAATTTCTGGAAAACGTTGCAAACGTTTATTCGCCCAGGAGACATCATCCTTGCCGATCAGGGAACTTCGGCCTTCGGCGCCATTGACCTGCGCCTTCCGGCTGACGTGAATTTTATCGTCCAGCCGCTGTGGGGGTCGATCGGCTACACGCTGGCCGCAGCGTTTGGCGCACAAACGGCTTGCCCGAACCGGCGTGTGATAGTGCTGACGGGGGATGGCGCGGCGCAGCTGACTATTCAGGAGCTCGGGTCGATGTTGCGTGATAAACAACGTCCGATCATTCTGGTGCTGAACAACGAAGGGTACACGGTCGAAAGGGCCATCCATGGACCAGAGCAACGGTATAATGATATTGCGCTCTGGAACTGGACGCACCTTCCTCAGGCGCTGAGTCTCGCGCCTCAGGCCGAGTGCTGGCAGGTGAGTGAGGCGGGCGAGCTGGTGGATGTGCTGGAAAAAGTGGCGCACCACGAGCGGCTTTCGCTGATCGAGGTCATGCTGCCGAAATCCGACATACCGCCGCTGCTGAGCGCGCTCACCAAAGCGCTGGAAGCGCGCAACAGCGCCTGATTACTTATCGTTTCGCCAGGCCATCATCATCGGTTTGCCCGCCAGCAGGAGCCAGGCGGGCAACATCACGATGCAGAGCAGCGGGAACAGCGTCGAATCCGGCACCACAACCGCCGCCATAAACAGGCTCAGCCATGCGTCACGCGTCACCACCAGAACCAGACCCAGAATCGAGCAGGAGACGGTAATTGCCGCCGGAACCGCATCCACATGTTCGTGCAACATCAGCCCCAGCGCCACGCCGACAAAGACTGCCGGGAAAATGCGTCCACCGCGGAAACCGCACGCAGCCGCGACGACCAGCGCCGCCAGTTTGATGACGGCAAACAGCAGATAATCGGAAACGCTAAATACCTGACTGAATGCCAGCTGCTGCATCTCGTCCAGGCCTTTAAACAGCGTCACCGTCCCGCCGATGGTGCCTAAAATACCGAGGATCAATCCCCCTGTGCCCAGAATCAACACCGGATGCTTGAGTTTATGCACCAGCCGGTGCAGGCGCGGCAGACACCATACCGCGACCATCCCCAGCGCGATGGCAATTGCAACGACGATGGCACCGCTGAAAATATCCGCTATTCGCATCTCTCCGTAGTGGGGCAGAGAGAGGGAGAAGTGGGGATGGAAAAACAGACTGGTTGTTAGCGCGCCCGCCGCCGCGGCCATCAGGGGAGCAAACAGTTTGTCCCAGAGCGGGACATCATTGTTGCTGGTAAGCGTCTGTGAAAAAATCAGCGCGGCAGCGACGGGCGTGCCGAAAAGCGCCCCGATGGTGCCTGCGGAGGCGAGGATCGTCCAGTCCAGCGCACCCACGCGCGGTAAAATGCGTGAGCCCAGGAACACCGCCAGACCAATATTCACCGCCATAATGGGATGCTCGGGTCCGAGGCTGACGCCGCCCGCCAGGCCCACAATTAACGCGATGATCAACCCCGGCAGCGCAGAGGGCGGAACCGGGGCGCCAATCAGCGGCTCCAGCGCCGGGTCCGGTCCGGCGTGGCCGGGACTGAATCGGATCACCAGGCCTACCGCACTACCGGTTAACGTCAGCATCAAAATGATCCACGCTGAAGAATCAGCGGTGATCCCCAGTTTCGCCGGAAGCGCCGTCCATAGCAGGGCTTGCAGCACCGACGCGACTTTCATCACGACAATGAGTACCAGGCTTGACGCCACGCCAATGATGAGCGCCGGAATTGCCAGCAACAGCATGGTTCTGGCTCGCGGGTGGAGCATGATGATTTCCTTGTACAAAACGGTATAACGTTACTCTGCACAATCAGCTTTATGGCAATAGTGCAAAAGGTGCTGAAACGGTAAAGTTATTCTGTGACGAAGATCGATAATCCATGGGCATTCACCTTCCAGTCGTTGTTGTTATCACGCCTTGAATTTACAGTGTCCCAAAGATTTATTCTGACTTTAGCGGAGCAGTAGAAGAATGACAAAGTATGCTTTGGTAGGTGATGTGGGCGGCACGAACGCGCGCCTCGCATTATGCGATGTAAGTAGCGGTGAAATTTCCCGGGCGAAAACTTACTCGGGGCTGGATTATCCCAGCCTTGAGGCCGTTGTCCGCGTCTATCTGGATGAACATCAGGTGAGCGTCGAGGATGGCTGCATTGCCATTGCCTGCCCGATAACTGGCGACTGGGTCGCCATGACCAACCATACCTGGGCATTCTCTATTGCAGAGATGAAAAAGAACCTCGGTTTTGCGCATCTGGAAATCATCAATGACTTCACCGCCGTGTCTATGGCGATCCCGATGCTCAAGCCAGAGCATCTGATCCAGTTCGGCGGCGCTGAACCGGTCGAGGGAAAGCCGATTGCGGTTTACGGTGCCGGTACGGGTCTGGGCGTTTCGCATCTGGTGCATGTTGATCGGCGCTGGGTAAGCCTGCCGGGTGAGGGCGGTCATGTAGACTTTGCGCCAAACAGCGAAGAAGAGGGCATTATTCTCGAAGAGTTACGCGCTGAGATCGGCCACGTCTCCGCCGAGCGCGTCCTGTCTGGACCCGGGCTGGTGAACCTGTACCGTGCAATTGTGAAATCGGACGGACGTCTGCCGGAAAACCTGCAGCCGAAAGACGTCACCGAACGCGCGCTGGCGGACAGCTGCATCGACTGCCGTCGTGCTCTGTCGCTGTTCTGCGTCATCATGGGGCGTTTCGGCGGCAACCTGGCGCTAACGCTGGGCACCTTTGGTGGGGTCTATATTGCGGGCGGGATTGTGCCACGCTTCCTCGACTTCTTTAAAGCTTCAGGTTTCCGCGGTGGGTTTGAAGATAAAGGACGCTTCAGAAGCTACGTGCAGGATATTCCTGTTTATCTTATCGTGCATGATAACCCTGGCCTGCTGGGTTCGGGTGCCCATCTGCGTCAGGTTCTCGGGCAAATCCTCTGATACAGAGCCCTCTCCGCCGGGAGAGGGCGTTTTACAGGTGCATCAGCTGACGGAACTCTTTCACCTTGCTGCGGCTCACCGGCACCTGAAAATCCAGATCCTTGAGACGCAAAATATAGGTATTGTTAAACCACGGTTCGATCTCGCGGATCTTATTTAGATTCACGCAAAACGACCTGTGGCAGCGGAAAAAGTGTGCCGACGGCAGCTTGCCGCAGAATTCGGTAATGTTCATCGCCATGACAAACGATTCCCGCCGCGTATAGACAAACGTCATCTTCTCATGCGCTTCGGCGTAGTAGATATCATTCACTGGCGTCACGATGATGCGTTCATCCTTGACCAGATTAATGGTGTCGTTTTCCCGTACCGTCGGGCTGGCGGTGACCGGAGCGCTCTGTTGCTGCCATGCGGCCTCCAGCTTTTGCAGCATGCTGACAATCCGCGACTCCTGGTAAGGTTTCAGAATATAGTCAAACGCCTCCAGTTCGAAGGCCTCAACGGCATGCTCTTTCCAGGCGGTAACGAACACAATAAACGGCTTGTGAGCAAACTGATTGATGTTTTGCGCCAGCAAGACGCCGTCCAGCGAAGGAATATTAATATCCAGAAAAATGGCGTCGACCCGGTTATGCTGCAGAAATTTCAGCACGTCCAGCCCATCGTCAAAGATACCCACAATCTCCATCTGACTGTGGGTTTTGATGAGCCAGGTGAGCTCCTGTTGAGCCAGAATTTCATCTTCAACGATAATGACTTTCATATTACTCACCCTGAGGTAACAGTGATGCCGTCGCATGAACAGGGGAGCGTTCATTCGGGACGTAAAAAGCGATTTCAGTGCCGGGTTCAAGACGGTGAATATGCAGCCCATCGCCGTAGAGCAGCTTGACCCTGTGATGCACATTCAGCAGCCCGATTTTATTCCCCGGCATCTCATTAGACTCCACGCGCTCGATGACTTTTGGGTCAATCCCGTGGCCGGTATCGCGCACGGCGATACGCACCCGGTTGCCGCTTTCGGTGATGCTAATGGTGACCACACCTTTGCCTTTACAGGGCTGAATACCGTGAACAATGGCGTTTTCGACCAGCGGCTGGATCAGCAGGCTCGGGATCACGCAGTTGACCTCTTCATCAATATCGTAAATGACCGTCAGTTTGTCGCCAAAGCGCGCCTGCTCGATCGCGATGTAGTCTTTAATCTGATACAGCTCTTTTTTGATGTCGATCTGCTCGTCATCCCTTAACTCAATGTTGTAGCGCAGATAACGCGACAGGTTGAAAATCAGCTGGCGCGCGGTGTCCGGATTCAAACGAATCGAAGAGGAGATGGCGTTTAACGCGTTAAACAGGAAATGGGGATTGATTTTGCTCTGCAGCGCGCGCAGCTCTGCCTTATTTGCCATCTCGCGTAACTGTTCCGCCCGGGAGACCTCAAGCTGCGTGGAGATGATCTGCGACAGACCTATCGCCATCTCCTGCAGCGTTGAGGTGATCTGATGCGCGTGACAGTAATAAATTTTCAGCGTGCCCGTCACCACGCCTTTCTCCCAAAGTGGGATCACCAGCATAGAGTGGATCTCCGGCGTTCGGTGGGCTTCATCATTGTTTTTAATAATGATTTTACCGTAGTTAATCGCTTGTCTGGTGGTCGGGCTTATCGTGTCATCATTGTCGCGGTAGTTGTGCTCGCCAACGCCGACGTAAGCCAGCACGTGGTCAATATTGGTGATAGCGACGGCATCCGCGTGAATGTCGTGGCGAATAATCTCGCAGACCTGACGCAACGACTCCGCGTTAACGTGGCGGAAAAGTGGCAGCGTTTTGTTGGCGATATCCAGCGCCAGCTTGGCCTGGCGAGCGGCACTGGCCTCTTTTTCCCCTTCCACACTCTGCACCAGCAGCACGATAAAACCGATGCACACGCTACCCAGAATCATAGGGATGCCGATTTTCGAGACGATATCCAGCCCCAGCGCGGTCGTGGGAGCCCAGACGACAACCAGGATCATGGTCAGCGTTTCGCACACCATACCCGCGAGGATCCCGGCGCGCCAGCGCTGCTTTTTCGGGATTTTACGGCTGATCCAGCCGGATAGTACCCCGGCGATAATGCTGGTGATAAAGCACGGTACCGCCGTGACGCCGCCGATATCAATCAGGTAGCGATGGGTTCCGGCAATCACGCCGGTGATGACACCTACCCACGGACCAAACAAAATTCCGCCAGACATGACGGCGATAATCCGCACGTTAACCAGCGAGCCCTCTACCGGCACGCCGGACCAGGTGCTGAACAGCGCAAAGAGCGAAAAGATAGCGGTGACGGCCAGCAGCTCTTTCGGCGAGTGAGCAGATTTATGCAACAGCTCGCGAAACAGGCGAATGCGAATAAGGAAGAACAGGCAAATCAGCATTAATGCTGCGCGATCAAAAACCGCCAGCAGCATAGTGAATATTTCGTGCACGAGCAGACCTGGGAAAACGGGAAAGAACCATGATAAAAAACCTGGGGCATATTGACCAGCTATCCGTCAGGTTTATCAAATGAGGAAAAACCCTGTTTTAGAAAGGGGATTATCGAATGAGGATTGATACCTCCCGATTCTTTCCTGCTGTCGCATCGTCCGGTAACTGTTTTGATATCATTGTGTTAAACAATAGATAACGGAAAGCCGATATGAGTCCCCCTCCTTCCGCTTTAAGGCGTACCCGTGTTCCGGTTTTCATGGGGTTCTCTTTTTTTTCATTTCCCTCTCGACAGCGTGATTTTTTTCAGGTTATTTTCTAAGCACGTCACATCAGTGGCAGCGTCGCTCGGACGGTCCGGGCGCTAACGTTAATCTGAGGAATCTATGGCTGAATTCAGTCCTGAACGCCGTTTTACGCGTATCGATCGTCTCCCCCCTTATGTTTTCAATATCACCGCTGAACTGAAAATGGCTGCGCGTCGGCGCGGCGAAGACATCATTGATTTCAGCATGGGCAACCCTGACGGCCCAACGCCACCGCATATCGTTGAGAAGCTCTGCACGGTTGCCCAGCGTCCGGATACGCACGGCTACTCAACCTCGCGCGGTATTCCCAGATTACGCCGCGCGATCTCGCGCTGGTATCAGGATCGTTATCAGGTTGATATCGATCCTGAGAGTGAAGCCATTGTGACCATCGGCTCGAAAGAGGGGCTGGCGCACCTGATGCTGGCCACGCTGGATCACGGTGATACGGTACTGGTTCCCAATCCGAGTTACCCAATCCATATTTACGGCGCGGTGATAGCCGGGGCGCAGGTACGTTCTGTACCGCTGGTGGAAGGCGTCGATTTCTTCAACGAGCTGGAGCGCGCAATTCGCGAAAGCTATCCGAAACCCAAGATGATGATCCTTGGTTTCCCGTCCAACCCGACGGCGCAGTGCGTGGAGCTCGATTTCTTTGAGAAGGTTGTGGCCCTGGCTAAGCGTTATGACGTGCTGGTGGTACATGATTTGGCGTATGCGGATATCGTCTATGACGGCTGGAAAGCGCCTTCAATCATGCAGGTGCCGGGGGCGCGTGACGTGGCGGTAGAATTCTTTACCCTGTCGAAAAGCTACAACATGGCGGGCTGGCGTATTGGTTTTATGGTGGGTAACAAAACGCTGGTGAGTGCGCTGGCGCGAATCAAGAGCTATCACGATTACGGCACCTTTACGCCGCTACAGGTTGCAGCTATTGCGGCGCTTGAAGGCGATCAGCAATGCGTTCACGACATTGCAGCCCAGTATAAACGCCGCCGCGACGTGCTGGTAAAAGGGTTACATGAAGCGGGCTGGATGGTGGAAATGCCGAAAGCGTCCATGTACGTCTGGGCGAAAATTCCGGAGCCGTATGCGGCAATGGGATCGCTTGAGTTTGCTAAAAAACTGCTGCAGGACGCGAAGGTGTGTGTTTCGCCGGGCATTGGCTTTGGTGATTACGGTGACACCCACGTGCGCTTTGCTTTAATCGAAAATAGCGACCGTATTCGTCAGGCGGTGAGGGGCATCAAGAGTATGTTCCGGGCCGATGGCCTGCTCTCAACAAAGAGCGTCTCCGAACACCCCGCATCATCATGACATAAAAAGACAGGAGCCTATGGCTCCTGTCTTTTTGACTGCATGTTCTTCACTAGATCATCAGGGCAAAGGTTCCGGCCCAGACTAAAACGATCACCGAAATGCCCATAAAGAAATATTTCACGTTTCATCGCTCCGCGTATCTTGTGGTACGCATTTAAAAACAGAGTCCAACTGAGTATAGAGAACTGAAATCCGGCCAAAACGGAAATGAGAATTTTCCCGCTATGCCGCCGACTCCAGCTCAGAATTCTGTGCTTTCCTGTAGCCAGACGGCGCTAATGTACGCCTAAAAATGAGGGGTGACAAGAGAGATTTTTTTAAATAATTTCCGATACTTACGGGTGTCGTGGAACGGCGACAGTTTGATTTCGCAAGGCAATAAATTCACTTTGAGCGACGTGACGAAAAACCGTTACACGGGGTTATTACAGGTGATTGAAAAGGTTAGTTTCTTATCGAAACTAACCGTCACGCGGGACTTAAATATAGAGCGAGGCTTCGCCAAGTGGGCGCGTTTTGAAACGGCGATGCATCCAGAGATATTGCTCTGGCGCGCGCATGATTTCAGTTTCGATGACCTTGTTGATAAACGCTGCGGCTTCGCATTCGTTTTCAGGATAGTTAGCCATTTCAGGAGAGATGTGCAGACGATAGCCTGATTTATCCGCTTTTCTCACCATCGTCACGGTCAGCATGGCGGCGCCTGACAACCGCGAAATCACAAAGGTACCGTTGGTTGTCGCCACGTCTTTAACGGCAAAGAAGGGGGCAAAGCTGCTGCCTTTACGTCCATAATCCTGGTCGGGGGCAAACCAGACGGCTTCACCTTTCTTCAGGGCACCGACCATTCCACGCAGATTATTACGGCTGATCATCGCTTTATTGGAACGCATGCGGCCGCGCGTCTGTACCCACTCCATTACTGGACTATTGTGCGGTCTGTAGGTCGCCATCATTGGCTGGCAAAGACCCATCACCCGGCCACCCAACTCCAGCGACATAAAGTGAACGCCCACAACCATCACACCGCGCTTTTGCAACTGCGCGCGTTTAAGGTTGTCCAGCCCTTCGACATCAAACCACTTGCGGACGCGTTCATCCGACCAGAACCAGGCCATACCGGTTTCGAGCAGCGCCATACCGATAGATTTAAAGTTTTCAGAGATCAATTTTTCGCGCTCTTCAGCATTGTACTGAGGAAAGCAAAGCTCGATGTTTTTGCGCGCGATGGCTTCGCGACGTTTCAGGAAATAGCGAGAGGCGCTGCCCAGTTTCGACCCCAGCAAACGCAGCACAGGGTAGGGAAGTTGCACCAGCAGCCAGAGTACGCCAAGACCAAACCATGTAAACCAGTAACGCGGGTGTAAAAACGCACGTTCAAATTTGGATTGAGACAAGATAGTAAAACCTATGTGAAGCCTGTAAAGGTAGCGCAGCGTGTGCGATACGACGTGCCATTAAGACCGTTCTTCAAGGTGATGGTTTCAGGCTTTACCGAACTTTACGGCGTTGCCTGACCACTGCTGATTTGGGTGGGCGGCGTAATGTAGCACCGTTATACGTTATGTGCTATTACTCGTTTTTGATTAAAAAAGCGGCAGTCAAGGAGGTGGTTGATTTTACAGTTTTTATAGGCAGTCAGTCATGAGAACACCTTCCACCTGAGTCGGGCAGGAAGCCTCTTCAAGAGAGGAAGGATTAAAAGCGCTATTTTTTTGTGGCAGATTCCGTATTCAAATTTTTTTTGTACCTCTTCGTTTAACAAATAAGAATTTTCTTTGTGAAAGTTCTTATTTATTATTCATCCAATGAATGAAGTGCCTGAGTCCATAATTTATTCACCTTTCTTTTTATCGAGTCTAAAGCAGTTCTCTCCTGTGTTTTTGATATAGTGCTGTGATGCAAATCAAAACAATATTGTTTTTTTAGCATCTGACTGGCTGCAATCCCTTTTACGATACAAATATTTGTTTTACAGAAAAAGAGTAGCTTCTTTTTCTGGGTTGGTCTGATAAGTTGCAATAATATCTTAGAGGAAAATTCTTAAGAATTTTCTAATTGCGGATAAATGATCTGTGTATTTGATTTGCGGTCGATCATTGTTCTAATATTGCGCATCAAGAACGATACCGTGAAGTTTGCATCGCAAAACAAAGAGGGATGATCAAATGTCTGACAGTTTTCAGAATGAAGTGCCTAAGGCACGTATTAACCTGAAGCTTGACCTGCATACTGGCGGAGCAAGCAAGAAAATGGAATTACCCTTAAAACTGCTTGTTGCCGGTGATTTCAGTAATGGTCAGGATGCTGCGCAAATATCTGAGCGTGAAAAAGTTAATATCACCAAAAATAATTTCGACAGTGTTCTTTCCGAATATTCCCCAAAAGTTAATCTGAGCGTCAAAAACACACTGTCAGATGATGGTGGTGAGGACAATATTGAGCTGACTTTCCAGAGCATGAAAGATTTCACGCCAGAGCAGGTGGCTGCCCAGATACCACAGCTGAAGGCGATGCTGGCGATGCGCAACTTACTCCGCGATCTTAAGGCCAACCTGTTGGATAACCAGACTTTCCGAAAAGAGCTGGAAAAAATCGTTCTTGACCAGTCGCTTAGCGCTGAATTGCGCAATGAATTATCCGCACTGGCACCCAAAAAAGCTTAACCATCACGATGTTTTAACGGATTAATCAAGGAATGCTCATGTCTGTACAAAATAATATTGCTGGCGGTGAAAGCATGGTGCTGGAACGTCCTGCTGCGGGTGGGGTTTACGCCTCCCTGTTTGAGAAAATCAACTTAAGTCCCGTCTCTGAATTGAGCGCCCTGGATATCTGGCAGGACGCGCAGGCGATGTCGGATGCGACCGCTGACGAACGTCTGACGGCAGGTATGCAGGTTTTCCTGGAATGTCTGACCAAAGCCGGTGCGAAAGTCGAAAAACTGGATAAAAGCCTGATTGATCACCACATTGCTGAACTCGATTACCAGATCAGCCGTCAGCTGGACGCGGTAATGCACCATGAGGAGTTTCAGGCAGTTGAAGGTCTGTGGCGCGGAGTGAAGTCGCTGATTGATAAAACAGATTTTCGCCAGAACGTGAAAATTGAGTTGCTGAGTATGTCTAAAGAAGACTTGCGTCAGGACTTCGAAGACAGCCCGGAAATCATCCAGAGTGGTCTGTATAAACACACCTATATTGATGAATATGACACCCCAGGCGGCGAGCCAATTGCGGCACTGATTTCCGCATACGAGTTCGATGCTTCAGCGCAGGATGTCGCGCTGCTGCGCAACATCTCTAAAGTCTCCGCTGCTGCGCACATGCCGTTTATCGGCTCGGCAGGTCCGAAATTCTTCCTCAAGGAGTCCATGGAAGACGTCGCTGCGATTAAAGATATTGGTAATTATTTTGACCGCGCAGAGTACATCAAGTGGAAATCGTTCCGCGATACCGACGACGCTCGCTATATCGGCCTGGTCATGCCGCGCGTACTGGGACGTTTACCGTACGGGCCAGATACCGTTCCCGTTCGCAGCTTCAATTATGTCGAAGAGGTCAAAGGTCCGGATCACGACAAATACCTGTGGACGAATGCCTCGTTTGCCTTTGCGTCCAACATGGTGCGTAGCTTTATCAATAATGGCTGGTGCGTACAGATTCGTGGTCCGCAGGCCGGTGGTGCGGTTCAGGACCTGCCTATCCATCTTTACGATCTCGGTACCGGCAATCAGGTAAAAATCCCGAGCGAGGTCATGATCCCCGAAACCCGCGAATTTGAGTTTGCGAATCTGGGCTTCATTCCTTTGTCCTACTACAAAAACCGCGACTATGCCTGCTTCTTCTCGGCTAACTCAAGCCAGAAACCGGCGCTGTATGACACCGCAGATGCAACGGCTAACAGCCGCATCAACGCGCGTCTGCCGTATATCTTCCTGCTGTCGCGTATCGCCCATTACCTGAAGCTGATTCAGCGCGAAAACATCGGTACCACGAAGGATCGCCGTCTGCTTGAACTGGAGCTGAATACCTGGGTTCGCAGTCTGGTCACTGAAATGACCGATCCGGGCGATGAACTGCAGGCGTCTCACCCGCTGCGTGATGCGAAAGTGGTTGTTGAAGATATTGAAGACAACCCGGGCTTCTTCCGCGTGAAGCTGTACGCGATCCCTCACTTCCAGGTCGAAGGCATGGACGTCAACCTGTCACTGGTTTCCCAGATGCCGAAGGCGAAATCGTAAGGCGAGGGGTAATCAGGGATGAAAATTTACCGCCCACTTTGGGAGGATGGGGCCGCTCTGGCCCCGCAACAATTCCAGCAGCAGGCCCGCTGGAGTGAACACGTTGCCGACATGGTCGCCCGGATGGGGTTTTCTCATCCCTGGGGTGTGGTTGTGGCAGAATTTGACGATGCTGCACTGGCGCTCTCGCGCCTGAATGCCATCCGTCTGGTCGTACGTTTCCAGGATGGCACGATTGTTGATACGGATCTGGCAGATAATATTCCGCCGGTCTGTGACTTGTCTGCTGCAAACGGCTCTGAGGCTGTTGAGGTGGTTGCCGCATTGCCGCTGCTGAGCGCCAGTGGTGGCAACCTCGATAACGGACAGGACAGTGAGCGCCCGCGTCGCTGGAAAGCTGAGCGTGTGGTGGTGCAGGAGCTGGCCGGTCACGAAAGCGGGGAACTCGCGATCCTGCGTCATGCGCTGACCCTGCGCCTCTCCAGCCAGGAAAACGCAGCATACCTGACCTGTCCGGTGGCCCGTCTGATACGTAATGCACAGGGGCAGTGGAGCCGGGACCCGTCCTTTATCCCGCCAATGCTGTCTGCTGCTGCCAGTCCGTGGCTTGCCACCGAACTGGGTGATCTGCTGGTCCGTCTGCAGGCCCGTCGCCGTCGCCTGATGGCCATGCGCCGGGAAAGCAATGAGCGGATGGCCGACTTTGCGGTCGCGGATGTCTCCCTGTTCTGGCTGCTCAATGCCCTGAACAGCGCTGAGCCGGTGCTGACGGAACTGCTTCAGACGCCTGAGCGTCACCCGGAACTGTTGTACCGCGAACTGACCCGTCTGGCCGGCAGCCTGCTGACCTTCTCTCTGGAACACGACGCGGGGGATATTCCTGCTTATCAGCATGATGAACCGGAGCGGGTATTCCCGCCGCTGCTGGCACTGCTCGATAAGCTGCTGGAAGCGAGCCTGCCGTCACGGGTGGTGAGTATCCACCTGGAGCATCAGGATCAGATCTGGAAAGGTGCCCTGCACGATGCGCGCCTGCGCGAAGGGGCGGATTTCTACCTCTCCGTACGTTCCTCCATGCCGAACCATGAGCTTCAGACGAAATTCCCGCAGCTGTGTAAAGCGGGCAGCTTTGAAGATGTGTCGGATGTGGTGAATGTGGCTCTGAGCGGGATGGTTATCAGGCCGCTGACCCATGTGCCAGCCGCTATCCCGTTACGCCTTGAGAACCAGTATTTCTCGCTGGATCTGAGTAGTGAGGCAGCGCGGGCGATGCTGGAAGAGGGAAGCTGCACCTTCTATACCCCGCGCTCACTGGGGGATGTGAAACTTGAACTCTTTGCGGTGCTGCGCACATGAATACATCAGAAATAAGTCAAATTGAGCGTATTTTCTACCCCGGCTGGCTGATGGCCAGCCAGCTGCGGGGCGGACAGGAGGTTCGTGACGGGGAAGGTCTCTATCGTCGGGCCTGCCGTCTGGTGCAGGAGGCAAAAGCGGCGCTCACGGAGGCAGGTTACAGCGACATCAGCTGTGACCATATGGTGTATACCCTGTGTGCACTGCTTGATGAGAGCGTGATGAACCGGGGAACCACCGATGATGGCTACCTACGCTCGATGCAACCAACATCTCGGTGACACTGGCATGATAAACGTCGCGGATACCATCCTGACGCAATATGCCGACAGCCCGAAACTTAAATCCCTGATTTACTCGTTCAATGAAGCCGTAGGTATTGAGGGCTTTCTCAATGATTTCTATGACATTATATGGAATATCGAGACGGCAGATACCTACGGGCTGGATGTGTGGGGGAAGATCGTGGTTGTCGGCAGGCAGCTGACGGTAACAGAGAACAAGATTTACTTCGGCTTCAACGAGGCATCTTCCGATCCCGTTCTCGTTGATGACCCGCAGCCATTTAACCAGGCACCTTTCTATTCAGGCGAGCTTTTAACCTCAACCGTAACGCTCACAAACGACATTTACCGCAAGCTGATCATGATGAAAGCAGCGGCAAACATCTCTGACTGCACTATCCCAAACCTCAATAAATTGCTGATGTTCATGTTTGGCAGCAGCGGTAAGTGCTACGTCAGAAATGACGGTGAGATGGTCATGAGTTACGTGTTTGAGTTCCCTCTTTCAACGGCTGAGTTAGCCATTGTTCAAAGCTCAGGTGCGCTTCCTGCCCCAATAGGGGTAACAGTAAATATCGTTCAGCAGGTATGACATGAACTCTTCTGATACCCCATCAAGAATTGTGAAGGCATTCGGTCTAAATGGCCTAAAAAACACCATCCCCGTAGATTCCAGCACGACAACAGATAACAACGGTGTAGCGACATTTGATAAAGGTTTTCCTCCCGTCACTATGCAGCCATTAAGCGCTGGAGGCATCCCACCATCAGGTAAGGATATGAACGGCGTGCTGTACTCCACCACGCTTCAGCAGCAATGGCAAAACGCCGGTATGACATACCCATTCAGCCAGGATTTCTCGGATGTAGTTAGTGGGTACCCGAAAGGCGCTATTGTTCCAAGCTCAGTTTACACAGGCCAGTGGCTAAACCTGAACGAAGCCAATGGGACATCACCAGAATCCCCTACCGGTGCTAATACAGGTTGGGTGCCAATTAATAACTATGGCGTAACCCAAATCACCATGACATCAGGAAGCGTAGTGATGTCATCGCTGCAGGCTGCAAAGGACAGAATCATTATTTCTGGAGCACTTACAGCCAACGTAAACCTGATTTTTCCTGCATGGATTAAATCATGGGTGGTGCATAACAATTGCACCGGGAATTTCACTATCACATGCAAAACAGCAACAGGCTCAGGGATTGTTGTAATCCCCGGCCTTGTTTCTCGACTTTTTTGTGATGGCGTGAATATCAGCGACGAAACCTATAACCAAAATAATGACATGGTTGGTGCCGTAGTTGGATTTGCTATGAACTCTGCGCCTACAGGCTGGCTGATTGCTGATGGTTCTGAGGTAAGCAGGGTAACGTTTGCAAGGCTTTTTTCCCGAATCGGCACAACGTATGGGCCTGGTAACGGGACGACAACTTTCAAGCTTCCTGACTATCGTGGTGAATTCCTTCGCGGTTTGGACAATGGTCGCGGAGTGGACCCGTCTAGAGCAATAGGGTCAAGCCAGGCGCAGCAAGCATTAGACCATTATCACTTCCTGCCGACCGTTGGTGTAAATGGAAATGACGGTGAAATGACGGCTGTATTTTCTGATAACACATCTGCAATGCAATATTTCCCATCCGGCACCACCGACTACAACCAAAACCCAACTTCTGGAACGACCTTAAGGACTTATAGATCTTCATCCACATTCACTGTTTCACAATTTGGAGCAGAGAACCGCCCACGGAACGTATCAACTTTATATTGCATAAAATATTAAGGTCTAAAAATGTCAATTTCTGATACCAACAAGGCTCAGCGATATGCGTCTGTGGCCGAGGTAGCTGCTGCTCAGGCTAAGCTGTATGCGGACAAATTAGCGAATGCTCCTGACTACGCCGAGCAAGCAGCTGCGTCTGCAGCGGCTGCTGCCTCTTCTGCACTTGTTGCAGTTTCTGCTGAATCCGTGGTCAACAATCTGGCAATATCTGCCAGCGAATCAGCAACTCAGGCTGCCGCATCAGCGGCAGAAGCAGGTAATGCAGCTAGTGCAGCTATCGGTCAATGCGTAAGGGTTCCAGAGGGAGAGCTCATTTCTGAGCTTCCTGATAGCTTCTCAAGACAGAATACAGTCGTAACATTTGTCGATGATGGAAGCCTTTACGCAAAGCCTATTTCCGACTTCGCTACGCTTGATGAAAACGGGAAAATTCCAGTATCTCAAATCCCGGCAATTGCGCTAACAGAGCCTTTTGTTGTTAGCAGCCAGGCTGAGATGTTAGCCCTTGATGCGCAGGTTGGTGACATCGCCAAAAGGACGGATCTCGGCTATTCATTCTGCCTTGCAGCTGCTCCAGCATCTAGCCTTTCAAACTGGGTGCAGTTGACTGATGACGTTCTGTCTCAGTTGGGTCAGTCATCAGGGGCCGGGATGGTAGGGGCGCTTGATGAGAGTTCATCCCCATCCACGGTACAGGCAGAGCTGAATAAAAGACCATCGCTTTCTAAACTTGCACAAGCCACATCTGCCGCATTAATTGGCGTGTCATCTGGTGGGAATGTTCAATCTGAACTGGACCTGAAGGCATCAAAAACTTATGTTGACTCCCAAGTCGCAGGGCTGGTGACAAAGGCATCTCTACAGGGGAACCTCATCTTCGCCACTGCTGACGCCGGTATTCCCAACGATGGATCAGACGTGTCCACTCAGGTTTCAACTTTCCTGAACGCGAACAAAGGCAAGTTCATTGTCTTCGATTCCGGCACGTATCAATTTGCGGGAGTGGTTCTGTCTGGAACTGGATGGGAAGGGACAACTATCTACTTCAAGGGTAAACACCTTCTTAAGCCAGACACCACAGGCACGAACACGCCTGGATATGGCGGTTTCATTGGTCTAGTTATAACTAAAACAGTGAATGACCTCACTCTATATTACCGTGGTGACGGTAACAGGGCGCTTCAGTACGATCGCCAACACATCTTCAATGTAGCAATCTACGGTGCAACAAACATCAACATCCCTTACTTTAAAGCAGATGAAATTATGGGTGATGGTTGTTATGTCATATCAGAGGACCAAACTAGCGGTTCATCTCAAAATGCTACCAATATTAATTTCGGAGTTGTCGAGGGGAAAAACTCGGTCATTGGTGGAAGAAATTTAATTAGTATAGTGTCCTGCAATAGAGGGACTATTGGCTCATTAATTTCAGAAAACATTGGCGGAATAGTAGGTGGGGTTTTACAACCCGGCGGACTTGATATTGAACCAAATAACTTGCCGGGATGTCTTGTCAGGGATTTTGTAGTCACCAGTGCAACATCTGTCGGCGCTGGAGGTGTGTATCTTGTTACAGACTGGACCGCAAACCCAAAAAAAATACAGAATTGCCATGTTTTGAAGGCGATTGTAAGAGGCGGACAGAAAGTAAGAATGTACGGAACTGAGCAATCAAGTATGGTTGCCGAGTGCACAGGGACATCTGACGGTTTCGGCATGGAAGGGTGCACAAACAGTAGCATTACAGTTAGGACAATTGGGTGCGCTATTGGCGGTATTTTTGGAACGCAATCACCAAATTACGATTGTAAAGTCAACCTTACCGCTAGGGCTATATCAAACGCAGGCATGATTTCAGGAGGCTCTTACAGGTGTGACTTTGAGCTTGATTTTGATAATTGGGTAACAGGTGGCACAGCAAACTTCATAGGACTTTGGTTTAGGGATCTGAATAGCAAGGGAGGGCTTGAGCAGCAGAGTAACAGATTCAAAATTAGGATCCCAAAAACTGCAAACGTGTTACGCGCAATTCAATATACGGCAGGAAGTTTTCCAATAAACTTTTATGGGGACAATATACTGCACTCATCAATATTTACTGACTGGCCAACATTCGATGTTATAACTGGCGCAGCAGGTCAGTATCTTATCAAGGAAGGGAAAATGCCATTCTTAACCATGGCAAATGGCGTTCCCGGTAACGGAACATGGAAGCAAGGAGATTTCGTATATTACGCGAACCCATCAACAACCAATAAGTTCTTAGGATTCTACAGAATTACCACTGGGAGTGGGAATGTTAACGGAACTGACTGGGGTACGGTAGCATTCGCATAAATTAAAGCGGGTGGCGACACCCGCATATTGCATTACGCCTTTGCAAGCCGTCTTATCACTCTGGATGGAGTTAATTCAATCCATTTGTAGCTAACAAATGAAAAAAGCAAAGAGAATATGATGACGGGTATAGCCATGACCTCGAATCCGTATCCAAATGACTTACAAATAACCACGCCAATACATATAAATATCTTATGAGACAGGTATAGTGTATAGGATGAATTCCCCATCAAATCAAGGAACTCCGAGTCTTTTAACTTTCCGTCCAAGCATAGGGCGGAGTACAAAATAAATAATGATGGAACCCCATTTGTCAAAAATACATCACCATCAACAAAAAGAAGAATGTTGAATGATAGAAGAATTATCAATACGCTTATGCTTGATTTAATCCTGAATGCATTTCTGTGAGTCAAGTATAGTCTAGCCAATACCACTCCTAAACCAAACTCTAATATTCTAGCAGTGGCGTAAAACTCTGATATTTTAAAGTGAGGAGCAGAAAGATAAACAGTAAGCAACATGGCTATTATGCTGATGTGTAAATAGCGATAACCAGCAATAATAGACAGTGCAAAAACAGCATAAAACATCATTTCGAAGTTCAGAGTCCATCCAACAATAAGAGTCGGATACATATATGAGTTAGCTGGGTTTTGTGCTGGTATGAATAGCAAAGACTTAATGAAATGAACCAATTCGAATGCGCTTGATGGGTGAGTCCAAGGGTAATAAATTAAAATTACAGCAAAGATGCACGAGTAAAACCAGTACGCAGGAACTATCCTCGAAAGTCGGTCCACTATGAACTGGCTGACACTCTTAGGTCTTTCAATCATAGAAAGATAGATAACAAAACCACTGATAACGAAGAAAATATCCACCCCACCCGAGAAACTAGTAGAGACAGTGACCTGCCCCCACGATTAGATACAACACTCAGTTAGTAACGTCGGAATCTTCATTCTCAGAATGACCCTTTCTCCAGCCCGCTGCAAATTCAGACGGTGTCTGATAATTCAGCGTGGAGTGCGGGCGGCATTCGTTATAATCCTGCCGCCAGTCATTAATAATTTTCCTGGCATGAACGATATCGCTGAACCAGTGCTCATTCAAACATTCATCGCGAAATCGTCCGTTAAAGCTCTCAATAAATCCGTTCTGCGTTGGCTTGCCCGGCTGGATTAAGCGCAACTCAACACCATGCTCAAAGGCCCATTGATCCAGTGCACGGCAAGTGAACTCCGGCCCCTGGTCAGTTCTTATCGTCGCCGGATAGCCTCGAAACAGTGCAATGCTGTCCAGAATACGCGTGACCTGAACGCCTGAAATCCCAAAGGCAACAGTGACCGTCAGGCATTCCTTTGTGAAATCATCGACGCAGGTAAGACACTTGATCCTGCGACCGGTGGAAAGTGCGTCCATGACGAAATCCATCGACCAGGTCAGATTGGGCGCCGCCGGACGGAGCAGCGGCAGACGTTCTGTTGCCAGCCCTTTACGACGTCTTCTGCGTTTTACGCCCAGGCCACTGAGGTGATAAAGCCGGTACACGCGCTTATGATTAACATGAAGCCCTTCACGGCGCAGCAACTGCCAAATACGACGGTAGCCAAAACGCCTGCGCTCCAGTGCCAGCTCAGTGATGCGCCCTGATAAATGCGCATCAGCAGCCGGACGGTGAGCCTCATAGCGGCAAGTCGACAGGGATAAACCTGTAAGCCTGCAGGCACGACGTTGCGACAGACCGGTCGCATCACACATCAACATCACGGCTTCCCGCTTCTGGTCTGTCGTCAGTACTTTCGCCCCAGAGCCACCTGAAGCGCCTCTTTATCCAGCATGGCTTCGGCAAGCAGCTTCTTGAGTCTGGCGTTCTCTTCCTCAAGCGACTTCAGGCGCTTAACTTCAGGCACCTCCATACCGCCATACTTCTTACGCCAGGTGTAAAACGTGGCATCGGAAATGGCATGCTTGCGGCAGAGTTCACGGGCGGGTACCCCAGCTTCGGCTTCGCGGAGAATACTGATGATCTGTTCGTCGGAAAAACGCTTCTTCATGGGGATGTCCTCATGTGGCTTATGAAGACATTACTAACATCGGGGTGTACTAATCAACGGGGAGCAGGTCAACAGCATTGTGTAACCAATCAGGTAAGTAACCTCTGTTAATCAGCATAGTTCTATAAACATGGTGCAACAGAACCATAAGAGCGGCAATTCCGCGAAGATACTGGACTGACCTTATCATTTTGAATCTATTCTCCCTTTATTGGGTCACAAATGGTAATACAAATCGCAGTTAAATTCATAGCATATCCTCCTGCTGCTGATATTATCTACGTCTATATTCTATTTGGATATAACTAGAGCGGTAGCTGAGGCTTAACCATGCACCCGCAACCAACTAGCTGACCTGCATGTATCCTTTTAAATAGGCTGATTCTGGCTCCTTTCATAAGTGGAAAGGGTTTTCCATTCAGCCGCGAGTGGCTTTGATGCTTACACAAATAACTCTCATATACCCATACGCCATGAGTTATGCCCACCCCTAACAGCCTCACTCTCTCAATCTTATTCCTCGCAAGATTCCAAAGTACCCTAGATAAGACCCCAGACATAGGCATACTCATCCCGGTAATTTCTGCTATTTTAGCTGTGGAGGAGTGTAGATCTGCTCCGCATTTAACTACATCGCTGTAAATTCCCTTCCTTTTTTTTACTTCCGATATGCATGCTTTTATGACTTTAAGCTCTGATTTAGAAGGTTTTTCTGAGAGCATCTGACGGATGATTAGCTCTTCTTCCTTGGTTATGGTCGGCATAGACAGCTCTCGATTTTACTTTTTTTCTGGGTAGTTCTGGCTAACGACTTGGTCGAGTATTGCGATTTTTTGGCTCATTTCTGACATCCACCTTTGTATTTTTTCTGGCGATCTTATCTCTTCGTCTGATAGCGGCCGCATGAAATCAATCTTAGGTGGGTTCACATGCTCCTCAAGAATGTGAACGATTTCAGAGTTTAATGACCTCCCATTCTTTTTGGCCAAAGACTGTAGTTTATCTTTAAGCTCTGCGGGCATCCTTACGCCATATGGCGCTATGTCTCTTACTTTCATCATTAAAATCCTGTGAAGTTATTTATCTACACAATGTAATCACAATGACGTTGACAATCTATGCTCACGATGTATGATTTGTGTAGTGGTTACACGATGAAGAGAAGGTGAGGCAAAAATGGAAAAGGTAAGAGATATTGCACCAACAGGCATTAGGTTCCCTGATCATCTCAAGGAGTTGTTGAGGGTGGTAGCAAGGGAGGAGGGTCGTTCACTTAACAATGAAGTCATCAAGCGCATCGAAAGGAGCCTGAAGGAAGATGGGTTTATCAAAGCTTGAAAATAGCGAAGCCCGTAAGTGCGCGAACACAAACCGGGCTTCTATGTCAGTAACCGTATGCAAGGAAACCAACATGAATATTGTATCCAAATCAGAGTTCAACTTCAAAGGTGTTCAGCTTTCTCCAATAAATGATATGGGCAGCGTTTGGTTTACTTCGGCTGATTTAGCCGCTGCTTTGAAATACAAAAGCACCAAATCGATAACCAACCTCTTTAACCAAAACAATGATGAGTTCTCCAATGGAATGACTCAGGTCATTGAATCAGTGACCTCAGGAAACTAGCGGAAAAAGGTGCGTGTTTTCTCACTTCGTGGCGCTCACCTAATCGCAATGTTCGCACGTACCGAGGTTGCCAAAGAGTTTCGCCGCTGGGTACTGGATATCCTTGATCGCGAAGTTTCTATTAACACCCCCGTAATTGATGAGCCATCGATTCGCGAACGGCATGCTTACAACGTTAACGCACTAGCTAACCACTATGCAGTTATGTATGAGGCATGGAAAAATCAAATTTACCCTGCATTGCGCGCAATAGAATCACCACTCGCCGGTCGTCTTTGCGATCGATTCAAGGACGGTGCCATTTTTATGATGTATGTACAGAAGGGGGCAGATAAACAACTTGAAAAAGGCGAAGTAGCGAGGATTTGCTAAAAGAAAAACCGCCAGTTACCGCTGGCGGCCTACATCAACTACCCAATAAGGTATATATCAATGCTTACTAATAATTTAACAGTGCATGGTTCAGTTGTCACGGAAAAAACCATTGACTCTCAGTCTCTGTTGCTGATGGTAAATCAGGCACGCAAGAAATGTGATGAACCACCAGTACGTAACAACAAACTTATTGAGAAAATTGAGGATGAACTTGAGGGGGAGACCTACACAAAAAGTGTAGGTCGAAAAAATGGCGCTGATATCGACATCATTGAGATGACTATCAAGCAAGCCCTGCGCGTGGCCGCCCGTGAATCGAAAGCGGTTCGTCGATCCTTGGTAGACAAACTGGAAAGCATGCAAGAAGCTCATATCAAAGGCGGAAAATCCGCAAGTGGCCTTGTTGAGTTTCGTCAGGCCCGCACCCTGAAGATGACGGTTGAGGCTGTTACTAACCTCTTTGACCTAATGCCAAATCTTGCACCAGAGGCTAAACAGTGCGCGGCAGCCAGCATCATCAATCCAATCGTTGGGTTCAATGTCATTCCGTTGCCGGTTATTGAGCAGCACCATTACACGGCAGCAGAAGCAGGAGAAATCATTGGTGTTAGTGCTAACAAAATTGGGCGCACAGCCAACAAACACGGGCTGAAAAATGAAGAGTTTGGCAAGTTCTTCATCGATAAATCAAAGCACTCAGACAAACAGGTTGAGGCATTCCGCTATAACCAGGCGGGGATTGATGCTCTTCGCCATCTTATTCATGGCGCACAGGCAGCATAAAAATAATCTCCAGCACAGCAAACACATAGCCCACTCCGGTGGGCTTTTTGTTGTCGGCTTATTGATCGACACCGCCGATCAGTAATACTGTATTAATATACAGTAACTATCGGAGGTGAGTTATGGGATTCCCGTCGCCAGCGCAAGACTACGTAGAAGAGCGCATTTCGCTCGACAAGCGCATAATAGCCAGACCAGCGGCTACGTACTTTATCCGAGCCGGCGCGACCCATTATCGCGAGGGCATCATGAACGGTGCTTTGCTGGTAGTCGATGCGTCACTAAATCCGTGCGATGGCTCATTGCTGATTTGCAGAATGGATGGTGAGTTTAAGGTGAAGAAATACAGGTCGCATCCTCGTCCTCATCTGCTGAATCTGGAGAACGGGATGGTGGAGGCTATACCGGATGAGGAAAGCTGCGATTCGTCGCGTCCGATATTCGGGGTGATCACGTACATCATCAACGATGCGCGGGCCGGTGAATTTGATGACTGCCCGGTGATGTGATTACTCGGCTGTTCCGTCGATATAGTCAGCCCACCACTGCATCATCTCACGGCGCTTATCCAGATACTGAGCGTGGTTGTATATTCCACGGATGGAGCCACTGTTAGCGTGTGCCAGTTGCTTCTCGATGGCATCTGCAGGCCACTCATGCTCATTCATGATTGTACTGAACTGGTGTCTGAAGCCGTGACCACTGGCTAGACCCTCATAACCAATCTGGCGGATCACCAGCAGCACTGCGTTCTCGCTGATTGGCTTCGTCTTGTCATTGCGTCCAGCGAACACGAAATTAGATACCGGCTCAGTGATAGGCCGGATGCTCTCCAGAAGAACTGCGACCTGAGATGACATCGGGACGATATGAACCCGGCGGCCTTTCATCACTTCTTCGGCGATCGTAATCGTCCTGGTTTCAAAGTCGACGTTCGACCATTGCATAGACCGGAGTTCTTTGGTCCTCAGTACCGTGTACTGCAAAACCTGCGTTGCAATCTTCGATACGATGCTTCCTGAGAATCCAGAGAGGGCTTTATTGAATGCTGGTATCTGGTCAGCAGGAAGGAAAGGGTAGTTCTTCTTGCGGTATCCTTTCATTGCATCAGCCAGATCTGGCGCGGGGTTATATTTAGCCCTGCCGGTTACAATGGCGTACCTGAACACTTCTCCGCAGCGCCTCCTTGCCTTATTAGCCCTTTCCATTGCCCCGCGTTCTTCGAACCGGCGGATCACATCCAGTATCTGCATCGGCTCAATATCCTGAATCTCCATACCACCAATCATCGGCAGAATGTCATCGCGGAACATGCGAGACAGCTCATCTCCGTATCCTGCTGACCACACCTGTTTTTTATGCTCGTACCATTCCTGATAAATAGCGCCAAACGAGTTGTCTTTGGTTGAGAGCTTCTTCGCCTTTACCGGGTCGACTCCTGTCGATACATCCTTTCTGGCGATCCATGCCTTATCTCTCGCTTCCTGCAATGACATAAACGGATACTTTCCTACCGTTAATACCTTCTCCTTTCCATCAATCTTGTAGCGCAGCTGCCACACCTTCTTTCCCGATACCGGGACATAAAGGTACAGCCCATTACTGTCGAGCAGCCGGTACGGTTTATCTTTCGGCTTTGCCGCGTCGATCTGCTTGATGGTTAGCATGGGTAAAATTCCGGTGGGTAAAATATTTACTCGTTTTTTACCCGTCAAAGTATGCGGCTGTCAACGGTCTGATGCGAACTATGGCGAACGGGTAATTTATTGGATGCTTGCTGTGTAAGGGATTTTGCGAACTATTGCGGAGGGTGGCGAACTGTAGAAAAGTGTCCCCTGCAGGAATCGAACCTGCAACTAGCCCTTAGGAGGGGCTCGTTATATCCATTTAACTAAGGGGACGAGGCGGCACGAGTATAGCGTTATTTACACTTTGCGTTAAGCGCATCGCCGCCTGACTGCTCAAAGAGTCACCATTCAGCCCGTTTTTTTTGACGAATTGCCCTCATTCTCCTGCGCCTTTAGCTCAGCTTTGCGTTTGTTAGACATGTCGTTACGGATTTGTGCATGGCTTAACAGCGCGAAGATAAACGTTCCGCCGCAGATATTCCCGGCCAGAGTCGGAAGGGCGAACGGCCAGAAAAAATCAGTCCAGTGAAGCGTACCATTAAAGACCAGATAAAGTATTTCAACGGTACCGACCACAATATGCGTGGTGTCCGCCAGGGCAATCAGCCAGGTCATCAGTATGATCACCACAATTTTGGCGCTGCCTGCGGAAGGAAACATCCACACCATCGTGGCGATAATCCAGCCGGAGATGATGGCGTTTGCAAACATTTCGGCCGGCGTGTTTTTCATCACGTCCATGCCAATTTTCACAAACGCATCCCGGGTAGGTTCATCAAAGATCGGCATATATTCAAACGCCCAGGCGGCGATACCCGTGCCGATAATGTTACCCAGCAGGACCACGCCCCACAAACGCAACAATAAACCGAAATTGCCGAGGGTAGGATTTTGCATCACTGGCAGAACGGCAGTCACCGTGTTTTCAGTAAACAGCTGCTGGCGGGCCATGATGACAATAATAAAGCCGAAGGTATAGCCGAGGTTCTCCAGTAAAAAACCGCCGGGGACACCCTCAAGTTGAACATGAAATATCCCTTTTGCGAGCAGTGACGCGCCCATTGACAGTCCCGCAGCGATGGCTGACCAGAAGAGGGCCATGGCATCGCGCTCCATCTCCTTTTCGCCATCCTGGCGTATATGTTCGTGAATTGCCATCGCGCGGGAGGGGAGGCGATCTTCATCAACTTCTATCTTCTCGCCGCGCGCTTTCTCCTCGCTCTCAATTTCAATATCCTCTTTGCTCTCTGCAATTTTGTCTTCACCCACTTCTTTCATAACGGCTCCCGGAGGTTGATCTTTCTTTTAAGCGTAGCGGCTTTTATCAGGATGCCTGTGGGGATGCTCTTAAATTGGCGGCAATGACAACAAAGGTGAGACATCTCTTTCAAAGGCATTATAAAATTGCCAGCGAAACGAATTCCAAAAGCCAGGCTATGCTGAGATCAGAGCCACGGTGTTTATTGCCCGTGCTTGTGCTCGTAGACATCGGTAAACGTGCTGTTACAATCACTTGCACGTTTACAGACGGAGCGCCAGATGCTTCGTTACGGATGGCAATCAACGATAGCCATACTGAACAGGGAGATATTTATGAAACTTCGCCTGTCGGCGCTTGCGCTGGGCATGACGATGCTTGTGGGCTGCGCCAGCTCCGGGGAGCAAACGGGACGCTCCGATCCTCTCGAAGGATTTAACCGCTCCATGTATAGCTTCAACTACAACGTGCTGGATCCGTATGTGGTTCGGCCGGTGGCAGTGGCATGGCGCGATTATGTTCCACAGCCTGCGCGTAACGGGCTAAGCAATTTTACCAGCAACCTCGAAGAGCCCGCGGTTATGGTGAACTACTTCCTGCAGGGCGACCCGTATCAGGGGATGGTGCACTTTACTCGCTTCTTCCTGAACTCCCTGCTGGGGATGGGCGGCTTTATTGATGTCGCTGGCATGGCAAACCCGAAACTGCAGCGTGAACAACCGCACCGCTTCGGCAGCACCCTGGGGCATTATGGCGTAGGTTATGGTCCGTATGTCCACCTGCCGTTCTATGGCAGCTTCACCGTGCGTGATGATGGTGGCGATATGGTCGATACGCTGTATCCGGTCCTGTCGTGGCTGACCTGGCCGCTGTCGATTGGTAAATGGACGGTGGAAGGGATTGAAACCCGTGCGCAACTGCTCGACTCAGACGGTCTGCTGCGCCAGTCTTCCGATCCTTACATTATGGTGCGCGAAGCATACTTCCAGAATCACGATTTTATTGCCAACGGTGGCAAGCTGAAGCCGGAGGAGAATCCAAACGCGAAGGCTATCGAAAACGAACTCAAAGATATCGATTCGGAATAAATAAAAAAGGTGAGCGATGCTCACCTTTTTTGATTCTGGTGCGGTTAGAACGCGTAGTTAAAGTTCGTACCGAACAGCCAGGCTTTACCTTCAGAGGTAAACTCGTACGGACCTTCCTGGAACGTCACTTTCTGACCGTGCATATAAGATACGCCCGCATCGATGGACGCATTCTCGTTGAACGCATATGTCGCACCAGCACTTAACCAGAAGCGGTCCTGATCCGGAATGGAAATGGAACGTTTGTCTGCCGGAACCGGGCTGTCGTCAAATGCGATACCGGAGCGGAACGTCCAGTTTTTATCGTAGTAGTAGGTGGTACCCAACGCAATACGATAGGCGTCGTGGAAGCTTTCATCCTTATAGAACAGCGTTTGACCATTGTTGCCGGTTGCTTTCAGCTCCTGGAACTGGCTCCAGCTGGTGTAGGCCAGGCTATAGTGAATAGCCCATTGTGGTGCCACGCGGTTGTAACCGGAGACTTCCCACATTTCTGGTAAATGCAGCGACAGTGAACCTGGAACTGTCTGGTTTGAAGTACCCCATGGAATGGTGGTACCCGCGCCTGGAACCAGGTTGTTGACTGGCGCCAGGATGCCGCTCTTGTAATCGCCGTCGAAGTCAATTTTCACTTCGGAACGATAGGTCAGGCCCCAACGGTTGTTTTTGTCCAGCTCATACAGGATACCGGCGTTCCAGCCATAGCCCCACTCATCACCTTTCAGGCTGGCAATTTTATTGCTGTTTTTCGGCAGGCTGGCGGTCTGCTCGCCGGAGTAACGCTCAATTTTTGCATCAGCGTAGACGGCATCAAAGCCCAGACCAAAGCTCCAGCTGTCGTTCAGACGATAAGCACCGCTCAGGTTCAGGTTCAGCGTCGTAAGATCGGTTTTACCGCCGTATTCACCTGCCGGATAGTTGTTATTGAATTCAGTTGCAAGGCCGTAGTTGGACGTGACGGACGCCCCCCAGCCAAATTGCTCATTAATAGGTGCAACGAAGTGCAGGTTGGGTACCCATGCGGTCGGGGCAATATTGTCCGCTTTCAGGCTCGCACCTGTGTAAGGCGACTTGCCAGAAATGTTGACATCAGGATCGATATATACCGCACCCGCAGAGAAGGTCGGGCGATCGAACATCATGATCAGTGCAGGGTTACGGCTGGCGTTACCTGCATCATCAGCAATTGCACCTTCCCCAGAATACGCGCGGCCAAGGCCAGAGGAAGAAAATTCGTTTAACTGAAAGCCCGCTGACCAGGCGGAAGTGGAGACGATTGCCACTGCGACTGCCAGCGCAGTCTTGTTGAACAGGGTTTTCTGGCTCATGACCATAACCTCATTGAGTTATTTTTATTCAATAATTGTTACATACCGTAACAGGAGCGCGAAGTGTAGGGTCTGAGGTTTGACAGACAAATCAGACCAGTGGCCAGAGTATAGGTCTGACCAGCTGGGATGTTGCAAGTTTGTTTATTAATATTTTCAAACATGTTTCATGAAACGAGATCTGGTTGGCAAAAATGTGACCATCGCGACTCAGTCAAAAGGGTGGTTTTTGTTTTAGATCATTTTTTAGTGTGATATTGGTCACTTATCCGATTTTGCGCCATTAACGGCTGGAGAGAGCCTGCGCCGGGGCGTAAAATAGCAGCATCGTGTTTATCTCGCGCGCTGCGCGAATACAGAGGAAATTGAGCTATGAGTAAATGCAGTGCTGATGAAACCCCGGTTTGCTGCTGTATGGATGTTGGCACCATCATGGACAACTCCGATTGCACAGCGTCTTACAGCCGTGTGTTCACCAACCGCGCTGAAGCGGAAGAAACCCTGTCCGCGCTGAGCAAGCGTGCGCGTGATGTTGAATCCGATCCGTGCGAAATCAAATCTACCTTCACCGAGGTGGACGGCGGCGTGAAGCTGGATATTGACTTCGTGTTTGCCTGCGAAGCAGAAACGCTGATTTTCCAGCTGGGCCTGCGTTAATCTTTTTTGCCCGGCGGCGCTTCGCTTGCACGGGCCTACGATCGTGTAGGCCGGGTAAGGCAACGCCGCCACCCGGCAACAAACCGCACAAATGCCTCTGCCCTGCAGGGGCATTTTCTTTTTCTTCTCTGTGTCTTACCTCGCACTTTTTCGTTTCCCCAATTGGCTGAATGTAAAAAAATGGTTAAGACTATTATCAGGTCAGACCACTTAACGTTTGCGTCAATTTTTTACAGGGGAGTGTTATGAGTCAGGCATTACCGCTTATTACCCGTCAGGGCGATCGCATTGCCATTGTCAGTGGTTTGCGTACGCCGTTTGCGCGTCAGGCAACGGCGTTTCATGGCATACCGGCTGTCGATCTGGGGAAAATGGTGGTGGGGGAGATGCTGGCTCGCAGCGAAATTCCGCCTGAGGTCATTGAACAGCTGGTTTTCGGCCAGGTGGTTCAGATGCCTGAAGCTCCCAATATTGCGCGAGAAATTGTCCTCGGCACCGGGATGAGCGTTCATACGGATGCCTATAGTGTCAGTCGCGCCTGTGCGACCAGTTTCCAGGCGGTGGCTAACGTGGCGGAAAGCCTCATGGCGGGCACCATTCGCGCCGGGATCGCCGGAGGCGCCGATTCCTCTTCGGTACTGCCTATTGGCGTCAGTAAAAAGCTGGCCCGTATTCTGGTGGATGCAAACAAAGCCCGCACGACCGGTCAGAAGCTCAAACTCTTCTCGCGTTTACGTCTGCGCGACCTGATGCCTGTACCCCCTGCTGTCGCAGAATATTCTACCGGCCTGCGCATGGGCGATACCGCGGAACAGATGGCGAAAACCTACGGCATTACCCGTGAGCAGCAGGACGCGCTGGCGCATCGTTCACATCAGCTGGCGGCGAAAGCCTGGTCAGAGGGCAAGCTCACCGACGAGGTGATGACCGCCTATACGCCTCCTTATCGGGAACCACTGGTTGAAGACAACAATATCCGCGGTACCTCGACGCTGGCGGATTACGCCAAACTGCGTCCGGCGTTCGACCGTAAACATGGCACCGTGACTGCGGCCAACAGTACACCGTTGACGGATGGGGCAGCCGCCGTGATCCTGATGACCGAATCCCGCGCGAAAGAGCTGGGCATCACCCCTCTGGGCTATTTGCGCAGCTATGCCTTCACCGCCATTGATGTCTGGCAGGACATGTTGTTAGGTCCAGCCTGGTCCACGCCGCTGGCGCTGGATCGCGCAGGGCTGACGCTGGCTGATTTAACCCTGATTGATATGCACGAAGCCTTCGCCGCACAAACCCTGGCAAACGTACAGCTGCTGGCAAGCGAGCGTTTTGCACGTGATGTGCTGGGGCGCGCCCATGCCACTGGTGAAGTGGATCAAAGCAAATTCAACGTGCTGGGTGGTTCGATTGCCTATGGTCATCCGTTTGCGGCGACAGGGGCGAGGATGATTACTCAGACATTACACGAGCTACGTCGCCGCGGTGGCGGGTTTGGCCTGGTGACCGCCTGTGCGGCGGGTGGCCTGGGTGCTGCAATGGTTCTGGAGGCTGAATAATGGAAATGACATCTGCATTTAACCTGACGGTTCGCCTCGATAACGTCGCCGTGATCGCCATTGATGTGCCTGACGAAAAAATGAATACCCTGAAGGCGGAGTTTGGCACTCAGGTTCGCGCAATGCTCAGGCAGATCCGCGAAAACAAGGCCATTCGCGGTCTGGTGTTTATCTCGGCCAAGCCGGATAACTTTATTGCCGGGGCCGACATTAACATGATCGCCCGGGCGCAAAGCGCGCAGGAAGCGGAAGATCTTGCGCGTCAGGGGCAGCAGGTGATGGCCGAGATCAACGCGCTGCCGATCCCGGTGATTGCCGCGATCCACGGTGCTTGTTTGGGTGGTGGACTGGAGCTGGCGCTGGCCTGCCACAGCCGCATTTGTACTGACGATGCGAAAACCGTTCTGGGCCTGCCGGAAGTGCAATTAGGTCTCCTGCCTGGTTCTGGTGGCACGCAGCGTCTGCCGCGCCTGGTAGGGGTTAGCACCGCGCTGGAAATGATTCTCACCGGCAAGCAGCTGCGCGCCCGTCAGGCGCTGAAAGCCGGTCTGGTTGACGATGTCGTTCCCCACGCGATTTTACTGGAAGCTGCTGTAGAACTGGCGCTGAAAGGTCGCCAGCCAAAACGTCCTCTTCCGGTGCGAGAGCGTGTGCTGGCGGGTCCTCTGGGAAGGACGATCCTGTTCAACATGGTGGGCAAAAAGACCGAACAAAAAACCAAAGGCAACTACCCGGCGGCGAAACGGATTCTGGAGGTGATTGAAACCGGGTTATCTCAGGGAAGCAGTAGCGGCTATGCCGCTGAAGCCAAAGCCTTTGGCGAGCTGGCGATGACGCCGCAGTCACGGGCGCTGCGCAGCATCTTCTTCGCCAGCACAGAGGTGAAAAAAGATCCGGGCAGCGAGGCTGAGCCTGCTCCGCTGCGTGCAATTGGCGTGCTCGGGGGTGGGCTGATGGGCGGCGGCATTTCTTTCGTTACCGCAAGTAAAGGGAAACTGCCGGTACGCATCAAAGACATTAACCCTAAGGGAATCAACCACGCGCTGCAGTACAGCTGGCAGAACCTTGATCAAAAGGTCAAGCGCCGCCATATCAAGGCAAGCGAGCGTGATAAAACCCTGGCGATGATTTCCGGCACGACGGACTACAGCGGTTTTGCGCACCGTGATCTGGTGATTGAAGCCGTATTTGAAGATCTGGCGCTCAAGCAGCAGATGGTGGCGGACGTTGAACAGCATTGCGCGCCGCATACCATTTTTGCCTCAAATACGTCGTCATTACCCATCGGCGATATCGCAGCGAAAGCCGCGCGTCCTGAGCAGGTGATTGGTCTGCACTTTTTCAGCCCGGTAGAAAAAATGCCGCTGGTGGAGGTGATCCCTCACGCTACAACCAGCCCGCAAACCATCGCTACCGTGGTGAAGCTGGCGAAAAAACAGGGCAAAACCCCCATCGTGGTTGCGGACAAAGCCGGCTTCTACGTCAACCGTATTCTGGCGCCGTACATCAACGAAGCGATGCGGCTGCTGACGGAAGGGGAGAAGATTGATCACGTCGATGAGGCACTGGTAAAGTTTGGCTTCCCCGTTGGTCCTATCCAACTTTTGGATGAGGTGGGAATAGACACCGGCACTAAAATTATACCTGTACTGGAAGCCGCTTATGGCGATCGTTTTGCGCCGCCTGCAAATATTGTTTCTGCAATTTTGAAGGACGATCGCAAAGGCAGAAAAAATGAACGCGGTTTCTATCTTTACGGCGCGAAAGGGCGTAAAAGCAAGAAACAGGTCGACCCTTCTGTTTATGGGCTTATCCCGACCTCAGGTCAGGGGAGACTCTCCGCCGTTCAGTGTGCTGAACGTTGTGTGATGATGATGCTCAATGAAGCGGCACGCTGCTTTGGTGAGCAGGTGATCAAGAGCGCACGGGATGGCGACATCGGCGCCGTATTTGGTATTGGTTTCCCGCCGTTCCTTGGCGGCCCGTTCCGTTACATGGATACACTCGGCGCGGGTGAAGTGGTGGCTATTTTGCAACGTCTGGCAACGCAATATGGCCCGCGGTTTACACCGTGTGACGAATTATTGCAGATGGCGGAACGGGGCCAGACATTTTGGCCTGCAAGGGAAACTGTCCTCGTAAGCTGAGGTCAAAGAAGGGTAAATCCCGACGTGAATGAACCTGTTCTGGCGATTTTGTAAACAGAGATTGACTATACTTACGCCATTGAGGTAAAAAACAGCGTTTCATTCACCGAATGGATCAGGCACAATGCCCGGCCATCGGGTTTTCTACCTCAGAGCATTTATCGCGGGTAGTCAACGCCGGTGATTCTGGTTAACAAAAGCGGTGCAATATGCAAGTTTTTATCATGCGTCACGGCGACGCGGCACTCGATGCCGCCAGTGACTCAGTACGTCCTTTAACAGTCTGTGGTTGCGACGAATCTCGTCTGATGGCAACCTGGCTTAAAGGCCAAAAAGTGGATATCGAACGCGTTCTGGTGAGTCCGTTCCTGCGTGCAGAACAGACGCTGGACGTGGTAGGGGAGTGTATGAACCTGCCATCCAGTGTCGATGTTCTTCCTGAACTGACGCCATGCGGTGATGTCGGCCTTGTCAGCGCCTACCTTCAGGCACTGTGCAATGAAGGTGTCGCTTCCGCACTGGTCATTTCCCACCTGCCACTGGTTGGCTATCTGGTTTCTGAGTTGTGCCCGGGCGAAACGCCGCCAATGTTCACCACATCCGCCATTGCCAACGTCACCCTCGACGAAACCGGCAAAGGGGTCTTTAACTGGCAAATGAGTCCGTGCAACCTGAAGATGGCAAAAGCTATCTGACGTGACGTGCGACAGGGCGGGGTGCAAATGTGCTTCCCGCCATGCTGTCAGGGCAACTCAGGCGGTTGCCACTCCTCAACTTCTATCAACACCAGCAATGCGGCATCTCCGCCGTACTCTTTGGGTGCCTGATGAAACGCCATCACATGTGGATGCTGAGCCAGCCACAGCGGCGTTTGCTGCTTAAGTATATGTTTCCCATGGCCGTGCATCACGCAGGCGCAAAACACGTGTTCGCGGCGACAGGCGGCGATCAGTGCCCCCAGCTCCTGTTTCGCCTGCATCTGCGTTAACCCGTGCAGATCGAGAAACAGCTCCGGTGAATAATCTCCGCGACGTAATTTTTTCAGTTCAAAGTGGCTGACGTCCTCGCGCACGTATTTCACCGCGCCCTGCGTATTCAGCAGCGGTTGAAACTCATCTGAAAAATAGTGGCTGTTATCCGCCTGCTCCTGCAGCAGTCGTTTGACCGGAACGTCGCTGATTTTTTTACGCTGCGGGCGATGGACAATGGTGTCCTGCGTGATTTTACGCGTCCCGGTCATCAGCTGGCGGAAGAGAGCCTGATCCTCCTCGCTGAGCGATGTTTTCTTTTTCATTCGTCATTCTCATCTCGTATTTCCGATAGTGTACCCGACTAAACGCATTTTTTAACCTCAAGCGCGACGCGTCATTGCTGATTTATCGCCGTCTTCATGGCAAACTAGCCGCCGAAAATTATGCGAGCATGCCCTGGAGGAAAGAGTGGATAAAATATTTGTCGATGAAGCAGTAAACGAGCTGCATACCATACAGGACATGTTGCGCTGGTCGGTTAGCCGCTTCAGCGCCGCCAACATCTGGTACGGTCATGGTACCGATAACCCGTGGGATGAGGCCGTTCAGCTGGTGCTGCCGTCTCTTTATCTGCCGCTGGATATTCCGGAAGACATGCGCACCGCGCGCCTGACCTCCAGTGAAAAACACCGCATTGTTGAACGGGTGATCCGCCGCGTCAACGAACGCATTCCGGTCGCCTACCTGACCAACAAAGCCTGGTTCTGCGGCCACGAATTCTATGTTGATGAGCGCGTGCTGGTGCCGCGTTCACCGATTGGTGAGCTGATCAACAACCACTTTGAAGGCCTGATCCACCATCAGCCGCAGCACATTCTGGATATGTGCACCGGCAGCGGCTGCATCGCGATTGCCTGCGCCTATGCCTTCCCGGAAGCGGAAGTGGACGCCGTCGATATCTCTACCGACGCGCTGGCGGTCACCGAGCACAACATTGAAGAGCACGGCCTGATCCATCACGTTACGCCAATCCGCTCGGATCTGTTCCGCGACCTGCCGACGCTGCAGTACGACCTGATCGTCACTAACCCGCCGTACGTCGACGCGGAAGACATGTCCGATCTGCCAAATGAATACCGTCATGAGCCGGAGCTGGGTCTGGCGTCAGGCACTGACGGCCTGAAGCTGACTCGTCGCATTCTGGCCTGCGCGCCGGATTACCTGACCGACGACGGTGTTCTGATTTGTGAAGTGGGCAACAGCATGGTACATCTGATAGAGCAGTACCCGGATGTGCCGTTCACCTGGCTTGAGTTCGATAACGGCGGTGACGGCGTCTTTATGCTGACCAAAGCGCAGCTACTCGACGCGCGCGAATACTTCAGTATCTATAAAGATTAATCCAGCGGGCTTCGGCCCGTTTCACAACGCTCAAACACAAACAACAACATCGGAGCCGTGATGGCAGGAAACAGTATTGGACAGATATTCCGCGTGACCACTTTCGGCGAGTCGCACGGGCTGGCTTTAGGTTGTATCGTTGACGGCGTACCGCCCGGCATCGAACTGACTGAAGCTGATTTGCAGCACGACCTTGACCGCCGTCGTCCGGGCACCTCTCGCTACACCACGCAGCGTCGCGAGCCGGATCAGGTCAAAATTCTCTCTGGCGTTTTTGAAGGCCGCACCACCGGGACCAGCATTGGTCTGCTGATCGAAAACACCGACCAGCGTTCTCAGGACTACGGCGCTATTAAAGACGTATTCCGTCCGGGCCACGCTGACTATACCTACGAGCAAAAGTACGGTTTCCGCGACTATCGCGGCGGCGGACGCTCTTCCGCGCGTGAAACCGCGATGCGCGTGGCGGCGGGTGCCATTGCCAAAAAATACCTGCAGCAGAAATTTGGCATCGTCATTCGCGGCTGTCTGACCCAGATGGGCGATATTCCTCTGGCCATTAAAGACTGGGACCAGGTTGAGCAAAACCCGTTCTTCTGCGCCGATGCCGACAAGCTGGATGCGCTGGACGAGCTGATGCGTGGCCTGAAAAAAGAGGGTGACTCCATTGGGGCGAAGGTCACCGTGGTGGCCGACGGCGTGCCGCCAGGCTGGGGCGAGCCGGTGTTTGACCGTCTCGACGCTGACATTGCGCACGCGCTGATGAGCATCAACGCGGTGAAGGGCGTAGAGATTGGCGACGGGTTTGACGTGGTTCAGCTTCGCGGCAGCCAGAACCGCGACGAAATCACGAAAGCGGGCTTCCAGAGCAACCATGCGGGTGGCATCCTCGGCGGGATCAGCAGCGGGCAGCAGATTGTTGCGAATATTGCCCTGAAGCCAACCTCCAGCATTACCGTGCCGGGCCACACGATTAACCGCTCTGGCGAAGAAGTTGAGATGATCACCAAAGGACGTCACGATCCTTGCGTGGGGATCCGTGCGGTGCCGATCGCAGAAGCGATGCTGGCGATCGTGCTGATGGATCACTTCCTGCGCCAGCGCGCGCAGAATGCGGATGTGACGACCACCATTCCACGCTGGTAACCATGAAAAAAACCGCAATTGCTCTGCTGGCGCTGCTCGCCAGTGGAGCCAGTCTGGCCGCCACGCCGTGGCAAAAGATCACCCATCCGGTGGCGGGCAGCGCGCAGTCTATCGGCGCCTTTTCGAACGGCTGTATCGTCGGCGCGCAGGCACTTCCGCTGCAATCGGATACTTATCAGGTGATGCGTACCGACCAGCGCCGTTACTTCGGTCACCCTGACCTGGTGCTGTTTATTCAGCGACTGGGAAACCAGGTACATAACCTGGGGCTGGGGACGATGCTGATTGGCGATATGGGCATGCCTGCGGGCGGGCGCTTTAACGGCGGGCACGCCAGCCACCAGACCGGACTGGATGTCGATATCTTCCTGCAGCTACCGAAAACACGCTGGACGTCCGCGCAACTGCTGAAACCGCAGGCGCTGGATCTGGTGGCGAGTGACGGTAAGCGCGTGGTGCCCTCCCTGTGGACGCGGGATGTATCCAGCATGATCAAGCTGGCAGCAGAAGATAACGACGTCACGCGGATCTTTGTGAATCCGGCCATCAAACAACAGCTCTGCCTGGATGCCGGAACTGACCGCGACTGGCTGCGCAAAGTGCGCCCGTGGTTCCAGCATCGTGCGCACATGCACGTTCGTTTGCGTTGCCCGGCAAACAGCCTGGAATGTGAAGATCAGCCGTTACCTCCGCCAGGCGATGGCTGCGGTGCGGAGCTGCAGAGCTGGTTTGAACCGGCAAAACCTGGAACCTCTAAGCCTGAGAAGAAGACACCGCCTCCGTTGCCGCCTTCCTGCCAGGCGCTACTGGATGAGCATGTACTTTAATGGATAATTTCGTCGATCTGTTTATGGTGTCCCCGCTGCTGCTGGTGGTGCTGTTTTTTGTTGCCATGTTAGCCGGGTTTATTGATGCGCTTGCTGGCGGCGGCGGGTTGTTAACGGTACCCGCACTGCTGGCGGCGGGCATGAGCCCCGCTCAGGCACTGGCCACCAACAAACTTCAGGCCTGCGGCGGCTCGCTTTCAGCATCACTCTATTTTATCCGCCGCAAGGTGGTGAGCCTCGCCGATCAGAAGCTCAATATTTTGATGACCTTTATCGGCTCGACGTCGGGCGCGCTGCTGGTGCAGCACGTACAGTCCGATATTTTGCGCCAGATCCTGCCGATTCTGGTTATCTGCATCGGTCTCTACTTCCTGCTGATGCCAAAGCTCGGTGAAGAAGACCGTCAGCGTCGCTTGCATGGCTTGCCGTTTGCCCTGATAGCCGGGGGCTGCGTCGGTTTTTACGACGGCTTCTTTGGCCCGGGCGCAGGCTCGTTTTACGCGCTGGCGTTTGTGACGCTGGCCGGGTTTAACCTCGCTAAATCTACCGCCCATGCCAAAGTGCTTAATGCGACCTCTAACCTTGGTGGCCTGTTGCTGTTTATCATTGGCGGCAAGGTCATCTGGGCAACCGGTTTTGTCATGATGGCAGGGCAGTTCCTGGGCGCGCGCGCGGGCTCGCGCCTGGTATTAAGCAAAGGACAGAAGCTGATTCGCCCGATGATCGTCATCGTTTCGGCGGTCATGAGCACAAAGCTTCTTTATGACAGCCATGGACAGGAGATCCTCCACTGGTTGGGGATGAACTAATGAACAGTACGCATAACTACGAACAGCTGATTGAGATTTTTAACGGCTGCTTTGCTGATGATTTTAATACCCGTCTGATTAAAGGCGATGACGAACCGATCTATCTTCCTGCTGATGCCGAAGTGCCGTACAACCGGATCGTCTTTGCGCACGGCTTTTACGCCAGCGCGCTGCATGAAATTTCGCACTGGTGCATTGCGGGGAAAGCGCGTCGCGAGCTGGTGGACTTTGGCTACTGGTACTGTCCGGACGGACGCGACGCCGCAACCCAGGGCCAGTTTGAAGATGTGGAAGTGAAACCGCAGGCGCTGGAATGGCTATTCTGTGTCGCGGCGGGTTTCCCGTTCAACGTCAGCTGTGACAACCTCGAAGGCGACTTCGAGCCAGACCGTATCGTCTTCCAGCGCCGCGTGCATGCACAGGTGATGGAATATCTTGAGAAAGGCATCCCGGAACGTCCGGCCCGCCTGATCGAGGCTTTACAGAATTATTACCACACGCCGGTGATCACGGCGGAATGCTTCCCCTGGCCGGAAGATCTTTAACTGAGGAAAAAAGATGATCGCAGAATTTGAATCACGCATTCTGGCGTTAATTGATGACATGGTGGAACACGCCAGTGATGATGAGCTGTTCGCCAGCGGTTATCTGCGTGGTCACCTGACGCTGGCTGTTGCCGAGCTGGAGGCAGGAGACGATCATTCTGCCGAAGCAGTGCATGATGAAGTCACCCGCAGCCTGGAAAAGGCGATTCAGGCGGGTGAACTGTCCCCGCGCGACCAGTCTCTGGTGCTGGGCATGTGGGACACGTTGTTCCAGCAGGCTAAACGCTAAGTCATCGTATTTCGCCCGGTGGCGCTGCGCTTACCGGGCCTACGAATATCCCCTCTCCCTGTGGGAGAGGGTTAGGGTGAGGGCACCCGTCCGCACCCTACTTAACCTTCTTCCCCTTCAGCAGTTTTCGCACCCACAATCGATTCGGGTTCAGCCCCGCAAGCGTTGTTCTGTCCAGCGGTAGCGGCTCGTTGCTCATTTGTGCGGCTAAGGCTTCAGCCAGTAGCGGTGCAGAACACAATCCACGCGAACCCAACCCACCCAGCATAAACAGTTCGGGATAAACCGGTGCAGCTACCGCCGTTTCCTGGTGGTTTGCAAGGTCGTGATAGGCTTCAAGCGTTGCCTCATAGTCCGGCACATTCCCCATCATCGGGAGATGATCGCGAGTTGCGCAGCGCACGCCACAGCGCGCCGCACCTTCGCTGACGTCAACCTCTTTCGCCCACGCTGCATCCGGGAAGCAGTCAATCAGGCGCTGGCGGTTTTGCTGTTGATCCGCCTCGCTGTAGCGCATATCCGCTTCGCCACGATGATAGCTCGCCCCGATGCAGTGATGACCATTAGACGGATTTTGTGGCGTCAGATAGCCGTCATAGCACAGCACCTGACGCAGTTTGCCCAGTTCGGACGTAGTAGGGATATGACTCACCTGGCCGCCGACCGGATAAACCGGTACGGATTCTGTCTGGATAAACTGGTTGATGCTATGTCCGTTTGCCAGCACAACGCTGGCATGGCTTGCCTCTTTGCCATCAGCAAAACGCAAATTCCAGCGTTCTGTTCGGGACAGCGATTCAACCTTGTGGGCATAGTAGACCGTCAGCCCGCGTGACTGCGCAAGGTCAATCGCCGCAGCGGTCAGTTCAGCCGGGCACAGCCAGCCGCCGAGCGGATACTGAATGCCCTCGCAGCCGGTTTCAACGCCGGTGGTGTTGGCGGCCTCTTGCGCGCTTACCGCCCGCGCAATGTCTTCCGGCAATCCCAGGGACAGCATCTGCGCGATTTTTTGCTGACTTCTCTCATCCCAGCCGAGCTGCGTCACGCCGCACCATTCATGATCGAACGTCACCGGCAGGGCATCATACAGGCGCCGGGCAAAGGTAAAGGCCGCCGGGAAAAACTGGAACAGTGCCGGATCGTGCGCGCTTAAAAGGGGATAGAGCGCCCCCTGGCGGTTGCCGGAGGCCCCACCTGCTGGCGCATCGTCAGCACAATAAAGCGTCACCTGCCAGCCACGTTGGATAAGCGCAAGAGACAGCAGTGCGCTGGCGATCCCTCCGCCTGCTATCGCCACTTCCCGTGACGCGCTGGCGCTGCGCGCAAACCAGGATGCACTGGCGGGGATGTCCAGCGTCTGCTCCATCCTGCCGACCAGCATGTCGCGCTTGCGGCCAAAACCTTTGGTTTTCTGCATGGTAAAGCCCGCTTCCTGCAAGCCGCGGCGAACAAAGCCTGCTGAGGTGAAGGTGGCGAGCGTTGCGCCCGGACGCGCCAGTCGCGCCATCGCGTTAAACAGATGCTGGCTCCACATATCCGGGTTTTTGGCAGGCGCAAAACCGTCCAGGAACCACGCGTCCACCGTCTGATTCATCGCATCATCAAGCTTATCGGTAAGATCGTTGATGTCGCCCAGCCACAAATCCAGCGTCACGCGTCCGCCGTCCAGAATCAGACGGTGGCAGCCCCCAATGTGAGGCGGCCACTGTGCCTGAAGCTGTTCAGCCCAGGTGGCAAGCTCCGGCCAGCGTTGATGGGCCAGGCGTAGATCGTGCGCGGTGAGCGGGAATTTTTCGAAACTGATGAAATGTAATCTTTGTAGCGTAGCCTCAGGGTGGGCAGCGTGAAACTGGTCAAACGCCTGCCAGAGGGTCAGAAAATTGAGCCCGGTGCCGAATCCGCTTTCCGCGACCACAAACAGGCTCCGCGGATGCTCCGGGAAGCGGGTGCTGAGCTGGTTTCCGTCGAGGAAAACATAGCGAGTTTCTTCGAGTCCGTTATCATTAGAAAAATAGACGTCATCAAAATCTCGGGAAACAGGTGTACCCTCAGCGTTGAATTCGAGGTTGGCGGGTTGTATAGCGTTTTGTTTCACGTAAGTTACTCGTCTGACAGGCAGTGGCACGATCTTAACGATGTGAGTCCATCGGTGCAAATTTCCGCAGAAAATGTCTGATCGGACTTGTTCGGCGTACAAGTGTACGCTATTGTGCGACTCGAAACTTACTATAGTGCGACTTACAGAGGTATTGAATGAAACGTGCAGTGATTACTGGCCTGGGCATTGTTTCCAGCATCGGTAATAACCAGCAGGAAGTCCTGGCATCTCTGCGTGAAGGACGCTCCGGGATCACTTTCTCTGAAGAGTTTAAAGATTCAGGTATGCGTAGCCACGTATGGGGTAACGTCAAACTGGACACCACCGGTTTGATTGACCGCAAAGTGGTTCGTTTCATGAACGATGCCTCTATTTATGCTTATCTCTCCATGCAGGAAGCGATTGCAGATGCAGGTCTGAGCGCGGAAGTTTACCAGAACAATCCCCGCGTAGGTCTTATCGCTGGTTCCGGCGGCTCATCTAAAGCGCAGGTATTCGGTGCTGACGCAATGCGTAGCCCGCGTGGTCTGAAAGCGGTAGGTCCGTACGTGGTCACCAAAGCCATGGGCTCTGCGGTTTCCGCATGCCTGGCCACTCCGTTCAAAATCCACGGTGTGAACTACTCCATCAGTTCCGCGTGTGCGACGTCCGCACACTGCATCGGTAACGCGGTTGAGCAGATCCAACTGGGTAAACAGGACATCGTCTTTGCTGGCGGCGGCGAAGAGCTGGGCTGGGAAATGGCCTGTGAGTTCGACGCGATGGGCGCTCTGTCCACCAAGTACAACGAAACCCCGGAAAAAGCGTCCCGTACTTACGACGCGCACCGTGATGGCTTCATCATCGCAGGCGGCGGCGGTATGGTTGTGGTTGAAGAGCTGGAGCACGCGCTGGCACGTGGTGCGCATATCTACGCTGAGATCGTGGGCTACGGCGCAACGTCTGATGGCGCTGACATGGTTGCGCCATCCGGTGAAGGTGCGGTGCGCTGCATGAAGATGGCGATGCACGGCGTTGATACGCCAATCGACTACCTGAACTCTCACGGTACCTCTACTCCGGTAGGCGACGTGAAAGAGCTGGGTGCAATCCGCGAAGTCTTCGGCGACAACAGCCCGGCAATTTCTGCCACCAAAGCAATGACCGGTCACTCTCTGGGTGCTGCGGGCGTGCAGGAAGCGATCTACTCTCTGCTGATGCTGGAAAACGGCTTTATCGCCCCAAGCATCAACATTGATGAGATGGACGAGCAGGCTGCTGGCCTGAACATCGTAACGAAACCAACGGAAGCGACACTGACCACCGTCATGTCTAACAGCTTCGGTTTCGGCGGCACGAACGCGACGCTGGTAATGCGTAAGTACAAAGCATAAGCGTTTGAATGTATAGTAGAAGGGAACCGGAAGGTTCCCTTTTTTTATGCCTCAACACGGAGTTATGCATGAAGGCTGTTATCCCAGAGAAGAGCGCCCCTTCCGGTAACCTTTCCCTTTTCCGAATCGCCTTTGCGGTATTTCTGACCTACATGACCGTTGGCCTGCCGCTGCCGGTGATCCCACTGTTCGTTCATCAGGAACTCGGCTATGGCAACACTATGGTCGGCATTGCCGTGGGCATTCAGTTTTTAGCCACGGTGTTAACCCGCGGGTACGCCGGACGGCTGGCAGATCAGCATGGTGCAAAACGCTCGGCGTTACAGGGGATGTTTGCCTGTGGTCTGGCGGGCGGGGCATGGCTGTTAGCCGCGCTTTTGCCGGTAGACGCAGGGTATAAATTTGCGCTGCTGGTGCTGGGACGTTTAATCCTTGGCTTTGGTGAAAGCCAGCTGCTGACCGGCACCCTGACCTGGGGAATGGGTCTGGTGGGGCCTGCTCGTTCGGGCAAAGTGATGTCCTGGAACGGCATGGCTATTTATGGCGCGCTGGCCGCTGGCGCACCGCTGGGACTGCTGATCAATAGCCAGTTTGGCTTTGCGGCGCTGGCAGCCACCACCATGGTGTTGCCGCTGCTGGCGTGGGCGTTTAACGGCTCGGTACGTAAGGTACCCGCTCACAAAGGGGAGCGTCCTTCCCTGTGGAGCGTGATCGGCCAAATCTGGCAGCCGGGTCTGGGCCTGGCGCTGCAGGGCGTAGGTTTTGCGGTGATTGGCACGTTCGTCTCGCTCTACTTTATGAGCCGCGGCTGGGCGATGGCCGGATTTACGCTCACGGCGTTTGGCGGGGCGTTTGTGCTGATGCGCGTGTTCTTCGGCTGGATGCCGGATCGCTTTGGTGGCGTGAAGGTGGCGGTGGCATCGCTGATGATAGAGACCGTTGGCCTGCTGCTGCTGTGGCACGCACCGGTCGCCTCTGTCGCGCTGATTGGCGCAGCACTCACCGGCTGCGGTTGCTCGTTGATTTTCCCGGCGCTTGGCGTGGAAGTCGTGAAGCGTGTGGCCCCGCAGGTGCGTGGCACAGCACTCGGCGGCTATGCGGCGTTTCAGGATATCTCATACGGAGTAACCGGACCGCTGGCCGGACTGCTGGCCACCTCGTTTGGCTACCCGTCCGTCTTCCTGGCCGGTGCCATTTCTGCGGTCGTGGGGATCGTGGTGACGCTGGTGGCGTTTCGCCGGCCGTAGTTTTTGCCCGGTGGCGCTTCGCTTACCGGGCCTACAACCGCACTAACCGTAGGCCGGGTAAGGCGAAGCCGCCACCCGGCAGTGTTAAGCAACCAGCCAGAAAATCGCCAGCGCAATCAGTAACGCAATAAACAACAATCCCGGACGGGCAGAAAGCGTTCTGAACGTCTCCACAACGGGCGCAAAAAGCGGGCTGTAGATCGGCTGAATGTTTCTTGCCTCCGGTACGCCGCCTTCCCGCTCGGCGCGGCGCACGAAGATCTGATTGAGCACATCCTGCACCTGCGCGGTGGTCAGTACCGTTTGCGTTGTCGCCTGCCAGTTCTGCTGGGCGTAATCCCGAATCGCCTCGAATTCGTGCGGTTCCAGCGGCTGTTTAAGCGCAGCCTGAACGGTATGCAGGGTAGGGGCGCTCTGGGTGCTGAGCGTCTGGCGCGCCTGTAGCCAGGTCACCAGATGGGGAAACTGTTTGGCCGGGATCAACTCGCCCGCCTTTACGCCGGACAGTTCGAGCATGGATTGCCAGATAAGCTTTGTTGACTCGCCGGTGGCGGCGGCCAGTTTGGTCACCATTTGATTCAGCGTGTTGTGCTCAGCAGGCAGCAGCGAACGCTCGGTCGCCGGCCGCAGCTGCGGCTGTGGGATAGACAGCTGATTGTTCTGCAACAGCGTCAGCACGGTTTTAAGCTGGTCTGGCGTCAGCTGGCTCAGGGCAGTCTGGCCATACTGCTGGCGGATAAAGTCGCTGACCGCCTGACGGTTATTTCCCTGGCCGAGCAGCTCGGTCAGTTGCGTGACAATCTGCCGTGTGGTGTGGTTCTGCTGTGCGGTCGTAATACGCTGGTTAAGATTTTGCTCGGCAGCAGGGAAATGTCGCGACTGCAGCGGTGCGTCGTTCCTGACGCCTAAATCATGCTTTACCCCGGCCCAGACTTCCGCGTTTTGCTGTGAAGTCAGCGCAATCAGGCGCGTGATCAGTCGCTCCAGCACGGTGCGCTGTTGCGTGGATAGCGGTTGTTCACCGGCAACGTTTGGCGTGACAGGGCCTTCACCCGGAGGGCGTGGCGGCGTACCTGAAATGGGCTGCATCGTCAAAAATCCTTAAAGTCAAAACTCAGCGTAAACCTGGCAGACGTATATGCCTGGCGGCCAGATTATGGCACACTTGGCAGGTTTACTTCCTCTCAAACAGGTACTCAGACGTGAAAATCCTCGTTGATGAAAATATGCCTTATGCCCGTGAGCTGTTTAGCTGCCTGGGTAACGTTAAGGCTGTCCCTGGTCGCCCGATCCCGGTCAACGAACTGGATGACGCAGACGCGCTGATGGTGCGCTCGGTGACCAAAGTAAATGCGTCGTTGCTCGCCGGAAAAGCGATTAAGTTTGTCGGAACCGCAACGGCAGGGACCGATCATGTGGATGACCAATGGCTGAAGCAGGCGGGGATCGGCTTTTCCGCCGCGCCCGGCTGTAATGCTATTGCCGTCGTGGAATATGTCTTCTCCTCTTTGCTGATGCTGGCCGAGCGCGACGGTTTTGTGCTGAAAGACCGCACCGTGGGGATCGTCGGGGTGGGTAACGTGGGTGGACGCCTGCAAAAGCGCCTGGAGGCGTTAGGTATTCGCACGCTGCTGTGCGACCCGCCGCGTAAAGACAACGGTGAGGAAGGGGATTTCCGCTCGCTGGATGAGCTGGTTGAACAGTGCGATGTGCTGACGTTCCACACGCCGCTGTTTAAAGAGGGCCCCTATACGTCCCTGCATCTTGCCGATGAAGCACTGATCCGTCGTCTGAAGGCTGGCACTATTCTGATAAATGCCTGCCGTGGCCCGGTGGTGGACAACGCCGCGCTGCTGAAATGTCTGAATGAAGGACAAGACCTCCGCGTTGTGCTGGACGTCTGGGAGCCGGAGCCGGATCTTAACGTTGAACTGCTTAACAAGGTGGACGTAGCCACTGCGCATATCGCGGGCTATACGCTTGAAGGCAAAGCCCGCGGCACAACGCAGGTGTTTGAAGCCTACAGCGCGTTTATTGGCCATCCGCAGCAGGTGGCGCTGGATACCTTACTTCCCGCACCTGAATTTGGCCGCATTACCCTGCATGGCCCGCTCGATCAGGCAACGCTGAAAAGGCTGGTGCATTTGGTGTATGATGTGCGCCGCGATGATGCGCTGCTGCGTAAAGTGGCGGGGATCCCGGGTGAATTTGACAAGCTGCGTAAGAACTATGTTGAGCGCCGCGAGTGGTCGTCCCTGTATGTGATGTGCGACGACGCAACGGCCGCGACGCTGCTGAAAAAACTGGGTTTTAACGCCGTTCATCACCCGGCGCATTAATGTCTTCTTAATGCTCCCTGTCGGATACTCCGGCAGGGACGCTTTTTTATTTCTGGAGTAAACCACCATGTCTGAAGGCTGGAACATTGCCATTTTAGGTGCCACCGGTGCCGTGGGCGAAGCCCTGCTCGAAACCCTTGCTGAGCGTCAGTTCCCGGTGGGCGATATCTATGCGCTGGCGCGTACCGATAGCGCGGGTGAGCATCTGCGCTTTAACGGTAAATCCGTCATGGTCCAGGATGCGGCTGCGTTTGACTGGACCCAGGCGCAGCTGGCATTTTTCGCCGCGGGTGCTGAAGCCACGGCGTCTTACATCGAAGAGGCGACCAATTCAGGTTGCCTGGTGATCGACCTGAGCGGTCTGTTCGCCATGGAGCCGGACGTGCCGCTGGTGGTGCCGGACGTCAACCCGTATGTCCTGGCTGACTACCGTAACCGTAATATCATCGCGGTACCGAACAGTCTGACCAGCCAGCTGCTGACCGCGCTGAAACCGCTGATTGACGACGGTGGCCTGTCGCGTATCACCGTCACCAGCCTGCTGTCTGCCTCCGCAAATGGCAAAAAGGCCGTCGATGCGCTGGCCGGGCAGAGCGCGAAGCTGCTGAACGGTATCCCGATTGATGAGGATGATTTCTTCGGTCGCCAGCTGGCGTTCAACATGCTGCCACTGCTGCCGGATCGTGAAGGTTCCGTGCGCGAAGAGCGCCGTATCGTCGACGAAGCGCGCAAAATTCTGCAGGATGAGGGGCTGATGATCTCCGCAAACGTCGTGCAGTCGCCGGTATTCTACGGTCACGCGCAGATGGTAGGTTTTGAAGCCCTGCGCCCGCTGGCGGCGGAAGAAGCGCGCGATGCGTTTGGCCGCGGTGAAGATATCGTACTTTCCGAAGAGAGCGAGTTTCCGACGCAGGTCGGTGACGCCACCGGTAGCGCCCATCTTTCAGTCGGTTGCGTGCGGAACGATTACGGTATGCCGGAGCAGGTTCAGTTCTGGTCCGTTGCGGACAACGTTCGTTTTGGCGGCGCGCTGATGGCGGTCAAAATTGCTGAGAAACTGGTGCAGGAGTACCTGTACTGATGTCAGAAGTGGAACAAAAGCCGGTTCATAAAATTGCCCTCGGTATCGAGTACGATGGCAGTAAATATTATGGCTGGCAGCGTCAGAATGAGGTGCGTAGCGTCCAGGAAAAGCTGGAGAAAGCGCTCTCTCAGGTGGCAAACGAGCCGATTAACGTTCTGTGCGCAGGCCGTACGGATGCGGGTGTTCACGGTACCGGGCAGGTGGTCCACTTTGAAACCACTGCCGTGCGCAAAGATGCCGCCTGGACGCTGGGTGTAAATGCGAATTTACCTGGTGACATTGCGGTGCGTTGGGTGAAAGCTGTGCCGGATGATTTTCACGCGCGCTTCAGCGCGACGGCGCGTCGCTACCGCTATGTCATCTACAACCAGCGTCTGCGTCCGGCGGTGCTAAGCCAGGGCGTAACGCATTTTTATGAACCGCTCGATGCTGAACGCATGCATCGTGCGGCGCAGTGTCTGATTGGTGAAAATGACTTTACGTCGTTTCGTGCGGTGCAATGTCAGTCCCGTACGCCGTGGCGTAACGTTATGCACATAAACGTCAGCCGTTTTGGCGCGTATGTGGTGGTGGATATCAAAGCCAATGCCTTTGTACATCATATGGTGCGGAATATTGTAGGCAGCCTGATGGAAGTGGGTGCCGGACACCAGCCGGAGAGCTGGATTGCAGACCTGCTGGCAGCGAAGGACAGAACGCTTGCGGCAGCCACGGCGAAAGCAGAAGGACTGTATCTGGTTGCGGTAGACTATCCGGATCGGTTTGACCTGCCAAAACCGCCAATGGGCCCGCTGTTTTTAGCGGACTAAACAAAGGTGCAATTAAGGCTTAGACAATATGGACGTAATACGTTTTCTGATTGATTTCATTCTGCATATTGATGTTCACCTGGCGGAACTGGTCGCGCAGTATGGCGTCTGGGTTTATGCCATCCTGTTCCTCATTCTGTTCTGTGAAACCGGTCTGGTCGTTACCCCCTTCCTGCCGGGGGACTCCCTGCTGTTTGTTGCGGGTGCGTTATCGGCCCTACCGACCAATGATTTGAACGTGCATCTGATGGTGGTGTTGATGGTGATTGCCGCAATTATCGGGGATGCCGTCAACTATACCATTGGCCGGGTGTTCGGTGAGCGCTTGTTCAGCAATCCTGATTCTAAAATTTTCCGTCGCAGCTATTTAGATAAAACCCATGCGTTTTATGAACGTCATGGCGGAAAAACCATTATCCTTGCGCGTTTTGTGCCTATTGTGCGCACATTTGCACCGTTTGTGGCGGGAATGGGGCATATGTCCTATCGTCATTTTGCGATGTATAACGTCGTGGGCGCGCTGCTGTGGGTGCTGTTGTTTACCTATGCAGGCTACCTGTTTGGCGACTTGCCGGTGGTTCAGGAAAACCTTAAGTTACTGATTGTAGCGATTATTGTGCTTTCCGTACTGCCTGGCGTTATCGAGATTATTCGTCACAAACGCGCGGCGGCAAAGCAAGCGAAGTAAATGCACGCTGGCGGTTCGACCACTTTTTTATCCAAAGTTTCGGGCTGTTATGTTTTAATGTGCAACATTCATGGTCTGTTGGAGGCAAAAATGGCATTATTCGCCTCTTATAGCAAAACTGGCATACGACCAGGTTCAGGCAGAAAGGTTATCAATGAGCTGGATTGAACGAATTAAAAGCAACATTACCCCAACGCGCAAAGCGAGCATTCCTGAAGGGGTATGGACTAAGTGTGATAGCTGCGGTCAGGTTCTGTACCGTGCAGAGCTGGAACGCAATCTTGAAGTGTGTCCGAAGTGTGACCACCATATGCGTATGTCGGCGCGTAACCGCCTGCATAGCCTGCTGGACGAAGGTTCACTGGTAGAACTGGGCAGCGAGCTTGAGCCAAAAGATGTGCTGAAGTTCCGCGATTCCAAAAAATACAAAGATCGTTTGGCCTCTGCACAGAAAGAGACTGGCGAGAAAGACGCGCTGATCGTCATGAAAGGCACCCTGCATGAAATGCCGGTTGTCGCCGCGGCGTTTGAGTTCTCCTTTATGGGGGGCTCAATGGGCTCTGTCGTTGGCGCACGTTTTGTGCGTGCCGTTGAGCAAGCGCTGGAAGATAACTGCCCGCTGATCTGCTTCTCTGCCTCTGGCGGAGCACGTATGCAGGAAGCGCTGATGTCTCTGATGCAGATGGCGAAAACCTCTGCGGCGCTGGCGAAAATGCAGGAACGCGGTCTGCCTTACATTTCCGTGCTGACCGACCCAACCATGGGTGGCGTCTCTGCAAGCTTCGCGATGCTGGGCGATCTGAACATTGCTGAGCCAAAAGCACTGATCGGTTTCGCTGGTCCTCGCGTCATTGAGCAAACCGTTCGTGAAAAACTGCCGCCGGGCTTCCAGCGCAGTGAGTTCCTCATTGAGAAAGGCGCCATCGATATGATTGTCCGCCGCCCGGAAATGCGCCTGAAACTGGCAAGCGTTCTGGCGAAGCTGATGAATTTGCCCGCGCCAAACCCGGATGAGCCGCGCGAAGGCGTGGTGGTACCGGATCAGGAACCCGAGGCCTGATAACTGAAAAGGGCAGGGCCAGATGGCGCTGCCCTTTTGCTTTATAACCTGCTAATGACAACCGGGCATCATGGAAAATAAAAGCATTCCTCAAGCCACGTCGCCCCTGGCCGCGTGGCTTTCTTATCTGGAAAACCTGCACAGTAAAACCATTGATATGGGGCTTGAGCGCGTAAGCCAGGTTGCCGCGCGTCTGGGCGTGCTGAAACCTGCGCCTTTCGTTTTCACCGTCGCAGGCACCAACGGTAAAGGTACTACCTGCCGTACGCTGGAATCCGTCCTGATGGCGGCGGGTTACAAGGTAGGCGTTTACAGCTCACCACACCTGGTACGTTACACTGAGCGGGTTCGCGTGCAGAACAGCGAGCTGCCGGAATCGGCGCATACGGCGTCGTTCGCGGAAATCGAAGCCGCGCGAGGCGATATCTCGTTAACCTATTTCGAGTACGGCACGCTTTCGGCATTGTGGCTGTTCAAACAGGCGCAGCTGGATGTGGTGATTCTGGAAGTGGGTCTTGGCGGGCGGCTTGATGCCACCAATATGGTGGATGCGGACGTGGCGGTGGTCACCAGTATCGCGCTGGACCATATCGACTGGCTGGGGCCGGATCGTGAAAGCATTGGTCGCGAGAAGGCCGGAATTTTCCGGGCGAATAAACCCGCCGTGGTCGGTGAGCCGGATATGCCGCACACTATTGCTGACGTGGCCCAGGAGAAGGGCGCTCTGTTGCTGCGCCGTGGCGTTGACTGGCAATATGAGGTTCAGGATAACGGCTGGCGTTTTAGCGATGCGCAGGGAATGCTGGACAACCTGCCGCTGCCGCAGGTGCCACAGCCTAACGCGGCAACCGCGCTGGCGGCATTGCGCGCCAGCGGATTAGCGGTCAGCGATCAGGCTATCCGCGACGGCATTCAGAATGCGCTGCTGCCGGGACGTTTTCAGATAGTGAGTGAGTCACCGCGCCTGATCCTGGACGTGGCGCACAACCCACACGCAGCGGCGTACCTCGCAGGACGTCTCAAATCGTTACCAAAAACCGGGCGCGTGCTGGCGGTTATCGGTATGCTTCATGATAAAGATATCGGTGGCACGCTGGCCTGCATGGAGAGTGTGGTCGATAGCTGGTATTGTGCTCCTCTTGAGGGGCCGCGTGGTGCGACGGCCGAGCAGTTGATGGAACATCTCGGCAAAGGCGCAATCTATAGTAGCGTGGCTCAGGCCTGGCATGCCGCGATGGCGGATGCTAAACCAGAAGATACCGTGCTGGTGTGTGGCTCTTTCCACACGGTGGCACATGTCATGGAAGTGATGGACGCGGGGAGAACCGGTGGCGAGTAAGTTTCAGAACCGTTTAACAGGAACCATTGTGCTGGTCGCGCTCGGGGTGATTATTCTTCCCGGGCTGCTCGACGGGCAGAAAAAGCATTATCAGGACGAGTTTGCAGCCATTCCGCTGGTGCCGAAACCGGGCGACCGTGATGAACCGGATATGCTGCCTGCGGCGACACAGGCGCTGCCTGCCCAGCCGCCGGAAGGGGCGGCTGAAGAAGTTCGCGCGGGCGATGCCGCTGCGCCGTCGCTCGACCCGTCGCGTCTGGCGGCGAATAACAACATCGAGATTGATCCGATACCGGTAGAGAAGCCTAAGCCTGTTGAAAAACCGAAGCCGGTAGAGAAACCGCAGCCGAAGCCACCGCGTGATAAAGCGGCAGAGCAACTGGCTGCAGCGTCAGAAACCCCTCCGCCAGCGAAGCAAGACGCAGCCCCGACCGGCAAAGCCTATGTTGTGCAACTGGGCGCGTTGAAAAACGCCGATAAAGTTAACGAGGTCGTGGGTAAACTGCGCAGCGCGGGCTATCGTGTTTACACTTCACCTTCCACGCCGGTGCAGGGTAAAATTACCCGTATCCTTGTGGGGCCGGAAGCGTCTAAAGATAAGCTGAAAGGCTCGCTGGGTGAGCTGAAGCAGATCTCCGGTCTGAGCGGTGTGGTGATGAACTATAGCGCGAACTGATAAGATCTCCCCCTCACCCTAACCCTCGCCCCTCAAGGGAGAGGGCCGGGGTGAGGGGGAGAAGACGTCCACAGAGATGTCAAAAGGACCGTGGCGTTGATTATTTTTTCAGCGCCTTTTTTATTTACGCGCGGGAAGGAAATCCCTACGCAAACGTTTTCTTTTTCTGTTAGAATTCGCCCCGAACTGGATGACAGGGCGTTAAATCGTGGGACACATATGGTCTGGATTGATTACGCCATCATTGCGGTGATTGGTTTTTCCTGTCTGGTTAGCCTGATCCGTGGCTTTGTTCGTGAAGCGTTATCGCTGGTGACTTGGGGTTGTGCTTTCTTTGTTGCCAGTCATTACTACACTTACCTGTCTGTCTGGTTCACGGGCTTTGAAGATGAACTGGTCCGAAATGGAATCGCCATCGCGGTGCTGTTTATCGCGACGCTGATTGTTGGTGCTATCGTCAATTACGTGATAGGTCAGCTGGTCGAGAAAACCGGTCTGTCAGGAACGGACAGGGTACTCGGGATCTGTTTCGGGGCGTTGCGAGGTGTGCTGATTGTGGCCGCCATCCTGTTCTTCCTGGATACCTTCACCGGGTTCTCCAAAAGTGAAGACTGGCAGAAATCGCAGCTCATTCCTGAGTTCAGCTTCATCATCAGATGGTTCTTTGACTATCTGCAAAGCTCGTCGAGTTTTTTGCCCAGGGCATAAACCCTGAGATGTGGCTTAACGAGGAAAAGACGAATGTGCGGTATTGTCGGTATCGCCGGTTTCATGCCGGTAAACCAGTCGATTTATGACGCGTTAACGGTGCTTCAGCACCGTGGGCAGGATGCTGCGGGTATCATCACCATTGATGCAAACAACTGCTTCCGTTTACGTAAGGCGAATGGCCTGGTAAACGATGTGTTTGAAGCCCGCCATATGCAGCGTCTGCAAGGTAATATGGGGATCGGTCACGTTCGTTATCCTACTGCTGGCAGTTCCAGCGCCTCTGAGGCACAGCCTTTCTACGTCAACTCACCGTATGGCATCACCCTTGCCCATAACGGCAACCTGACCAACGCCCATGAGCTGCGTAAAAAGCTGTTCGAAGAGAAACGTCGCCACATTAACACCACCTCTGATTCTGAAATCCTGCTCAACGTGTTCGCCAGCGAGTTGGATAACTTCCGTCACTACCCGCTGGAAGCAGACAATATCTTTGCTGCCATTGCTGCGACCAACCGCCAGATCCGCGGTGCATACGCCTGCGTGGCGATGATTATCGGTCACGGTATGGTTGCCTTCCGCGATCCAAACGGCATTCGTCCGCTGGTGCTGGGCAAGCGCGACCTTGGCGATGGCCGTACCGAATATATGGTTGCCTCTGAGAGCGTGGCGCTGGATACCCTGGGCTTCGAATTCCTGCGTGACGTTGCGCCGGGCGAAGCGGTGTATATCACCGAGAAGGGCCAGCTGTTTACCCGTCAGTGTGCCGACAACCCGGTCAGCAACCCGTGCCTGTTTGAATACGTCTATTTCGCCCGCCCGGACTCCTTCATCGACAAGATTTCCGTCTACAGCGCGCGCGTAAATATGGGCACGAAGCTCGGCGAGAAGATTGCTCGCGAATGGGACGATCTCGACATCGACGTGGTTATTCCTATCCCGGAAACCTCCTGCGATATCGCTCTGGAAATTGCCCGTATTCTGGATAAACCTTACCGTCAGGGCTTCGTGAAGAACCGCTACGTTGGCCGCACCTTCATCATGCCGGGCCAGCACCTGCGCCGTAAATCTGTACGTCGTAAACTGAACGCCAACCGCGCCGAATTCCGTGATAAGAACGTTCTGCTGGTGGATGACTCCATCGTGCGTGGTACCACCTCTGAGCAGATTATCGAGATGGCGCGCGAAGCGGGGGCGAAGAAAGTGTATCTGGCGTCTGCCGCACCGGAAATTCGCTTCCCGAACGTGTACGGCATCGATATGCCAACCGCCAATGAGCTGATTGCGCACGGTCGCGAAGTGGACGAAATTCGTCAGATTATCGGCGCCGATGGCCTGATTTTCCAGGATCTGAACGATCTTATCGACGCGGTGCGCGCCGAGAACCCGGAGATTCAGCAGTTCGAATGCTCCGTGTTTAACGGCGTCTATGTGACGAAAGACGTCGACCAGCAGTACCTTGACTATCTTGATTCGCTGCGCAACGACGATGCGAAAGCCGTTCAGCTGCAAAACGATCTCGAAAGTTTAGAGATGCACAACGAAGGTTGATCTCTCTGCAGGTGAGGGCGTTCGCCCTCACTTGCAACTCCCCGCGAAATCCTGCACAGTCTGCCCTGAAATCAGTAAGGGCGAAAATCATGAAACGACTCATTGTTGGGCTCAGCGGTGCCAGTGGCGCCATTTACGGCGTACGTCTGCTGCAGGTTTTGCGCGACGTAGCGGAAGTCGAAACCCATCTGGTGATGAGCCAGGCGGCGCGACAAACCCTCTCCCTTGAAACCGATCTCTCCCTGCGTGATGTTCAGGCACTGGCCGACGTCGTTCACGACGCGCGCGATATCGCCGCCAGCATCTCCTCAGGCTCGTTTAAAACCGCTGGCATGGTGATCCTGCCCTGTTCAATTAAAACGCTCTCCGGCATTGTGAACAGCTATACCGACACGCTGGTAACGCGCGCGGCGGATGTCGTGCTGAAGGAACGTCGCCCGCTGGTGCTTTGCGTGCGGGAAACGCCGCTACATCTGGGGCATTTGCGCCTGATGACCCAGGCCGCCGAGCTGGGCGCCGTGATCATGCCGCCGGTACCGGCGTTTTATCATCGCCCGCAGTCGCTGGATGATGTGATCAACCAGACCGTCAACCGCGTGCTGGATCAGTTTGATATCGACCTGCCGGAAGATCTCTTCACCCGCTGGCAGGGAGCCTGATTCTGTGCACACATGCTGTGCATGAAAAGAGACGTTGCCCTGTTTCAGGGCAATTATGCAACGGCGATCATATCCTCGACATTTAATTCGTTTTTTCCCTTTTTCTCTCTCCGGTTCGTTCGGCAGACCTGCTATCTTTCACCATTAAGGCAATATCGCAACGTTTTATTAACATATTTAACGTCGAAGTTTTGACCAGACGGCAATGTGGCATAAGACCTGCAAGAGAAGCCTGCAACACAACACACAACACAATACATAATAAAATCACGGTACTTGAGGGTAAATGTATGAAGAAGACGGTTCTGGCTCTGTCTTTGCTGGTGGGGTTAAGTGCGGCGGCAGGTAGCTATGCAGCGCTTCCACAGACGGTTCGTATCGGTACAGACGCAACCTACGCGCCATTCTCTTCCAAGGATGCGAAAGGCGATTTCGTGGGGTTTGATATCGATCTGGGAAATGAAATGTGCAAACGCATGCAGGTGAAATGCACATGGGTGGGCAGCGACTTTGACGCATTAATTCCGTCGCTTAAAGCCAAGAAAATCGATGCCATTATCTCTTCTCTCTCTATCACCGAAAAGCGTCAGCAGGAGATTGCCTTCTCTGACAAGCTCTACGCCGCTGATTCACGTCTGATTGCCGCTAAAGGCTCCCCGATCCAGCCGACCATCGACTCCCTGAAAGGCAAGCATGTTGGCGTGCTCCAGGGGTCAACGCAGGAAGGTTATGCCAATGCCAACTGGCGCGAGAAGGGTGTCGACGTGGTTGCCTATCAGAATCAGGATCTGATTTACTCTGACCTGTCGGCGGGCCGTCTGGATGCCGCATTCCAGGATGAAGTCGCCGCGAGCGAAGGCTTCCTGAAGCAGCCAGCCGGGAAAGACTACGCTTTTGCAGGCCCGTCCGTGAAAGACAAAAAATACTTTGGTGACGGCACCGGTATTGGCCTGCGTAAGGATGATACCGAGCTGAAAGCCGCCTTTGACAAAGCGTTTACAGAGCTGCGTAAAGACGGTACTTACGACAAACTGGCGAAGAAATACTTCGACTTCAACGTCTACGGTGACTGAGACCTGACGGTGATGCACTGAAAAGAGGCATCAGGCGAAGGGGTGATCCAGTATGGTGCGTTAAATGCACTATATTGGATCGCTTTGTGCATACTTACGCATTTATAATGCAAAATATCCCGGCATGAAGGCATTAATCTTTGCCTGTAGGTGGGGATTAATGGCACATTAGCACCACCCCCTCGTCGTAAAAATCCCGTATGAAGACAGTTTGTTGAGGACAAATATGAAAAAACTCGTGTTGTCACTATCTCTGGTGCTGGCCTTTTCCAGCGCCACCGCGGCATTCGCAGCCATTCCGCAGAAAATCCGTATTGGTACCGATCCAACCTATGCGCCGTTTGAATCGAAGAATTCAAAGGGTGAGCTGGTGGGTTTTGACATCGATCTGGCCAATGAGCTGTGCAAACGCATCAAAGCGCAATGTACCTACGTTGAGAACCCGCTGGACGCGCTGATCCCATCCCTGAAAGCAAAAAAAATCGACGTAATTATGTCCTCGCTCTCCATCACTGAAAAACGCCAGCAGGAGATTGCCTTCTCCGACAAACTCTACGCGGCCGATTCACGTCTGGTGGTGGCGAAGTCTTCTGATATTCAGCCAACGCTTGAGTCGCTGAAGGGCAAACGCGTGGGCGTGCTGCAGGGCACCACCCAGGAAACCTACGGTAACGAACACTGGGCGCCGAAGGGGATCGAAATTGTCTCCTATCAGGGCCAGGAAAATATTTACGCAGACCTGACGGCCGGCCGTATTGATGCGGCATTTCAGGATGAAGTCGCGGCAAGCGAAGGCTTCCTGAAAACGCCGGTGGGCAAAGATTACAAGTTCGGCGGTCCGTCCATTAAGGATGTGAAGTTGTTCGGTGTGGGTACCGGTATGGGCCTGCGCAAAGAAGACAACGAACTGCGCGAAGCGCTGAACAAAGCGTTTGCGGAAATGCGCGCTGACGGTACCTATGACAAGCTGGCGAAAAAGTACTTTGATTTCAATGTGTACGGCGGCTAATCGCTCCGTCAAATAACGTGCGGCCCCTCCCGATGCGGGAGGGGAAAAGACACGGTTTCACCACTCACGATACGACAGGGCTCGCGGTATGCTGTACGGATTTTCTGGCGTCATTTTACAGGGCGCGCTTGTCACCCTTGAGCTGGCTATCAGCTCCGTGGTGCTGGCGGTGCTGATAGGTCTGGCGGGCGCAGGGGCGAAGCTTTCGGCTAACAAACCGCTGGCGCTCATTTTTGAAGGCTATACCACGCTCATTCGCGGCGTACCCGATCTGGTGCTGATGCTGCTCATCTTTTATGGTCTGCAGATTGCGTTAAACAGCGTAACGGATGCGATGGGACTGGGACAAATTGATATCGACCCGATGGTGGCCGGTATTATTACCCTCGGTTTTATCTACGGTGCCTACTTCACCGAAACCTTCCGCGGTGCTTATATGGCCGTGCCGAAAGGTCACATTGAGGCGGCAACCGCATTTGGTTTTACCTCTTCACAAACGTTTCGCCGGATCATGTTCCCGGCCATGATGCGCTATGCGCTGCCGGGCATTGGTAACAACTGGCAGGTTATCCTCAAAGCGACGGCGCTGGTCTCTTTGCTCGGTCTGGAAGATGTGGTCAAAGCCACTCAGCTGGCGGGTAAAAGCACCTGGGAGCCCTTCTACTTTGCGGTGGTCTGTGGCGTGATCTATCTGGTCTTTACGACCGTCTCCAATGGTGTGCTGCTTCTGCTTGAGCGTCGCTACTCCGTGGGTGTGAAGAGGGCTGACCTGTGATTGAGATTATTCAGGAATACTGGAAATCCCTGTTGTGGACGGATGGCTATCGCTTTACCGGCGTGGCGATCACGCTGTGGCTGCTGATTTCGTCCGTGGTGATGGGCGGCATTCTGGCGGTGTTTCTCGCCATTGGCCGCGTGTCGAACAATAAATTTATTCAGTTCCCCATCTGGCTGTTTACCTACGTCTTTCGCGGTACGCCGCTGTACGTGCAGCTGCTGGTCTTCTATTCAGGCATGTACACGCTGGAAATCGTAAAAGGCACGGAAATGCTGAATGCGTTCTTCCGTAGCGGCCTGAACTGTACGGTGCTGGCGTTGACGCTCAACACCTGTGCCTATACCACCGAGATCTTCGCCGGGGCTATTCGTTCCGTGCCTTATGGTGAGATTGAAGCGGCGCGGGCGTATGGTTTTTCGTCGGTAAAACTTTATCGCTGCATTATTCTGCCATCGGCGCTGCGTATTGCGTTGCCTGCGTACAGCAACGAAGTGATTCTTATGCTGCACTCCACTGCGCTTGCCTTTACCGCGACGGTGCCGGATCTGCTCAAAATCGCGCGCGATATTAACTCCGCGACCTATCAGCCGTTTACCGCGTTTGGCATTGCGGCGGTGCTCTATTTAATTATCTCTTATGTCTTGATTAGCCTGTTCCGCAAGGCTGAAAAACGCTGGTTGCAGCATATAAAACCTTCTTCGACGCACTGAGAAAGATGATGGCTGAGAACAAATTAAACGTTATTGATTTGCACAAACGCTACGGCGAACATGAAGTGCTGAAAGGGGTGTCGCTGCAGGCGAATGCAGGCGACGTAATCAGTATCATCGGCTCATCCGGCTCGGGTAAAAGTACCTTCCTGCGCTGCATTAACTTCCTCGAAAAACCGAGTGAAGGCTCGATTGTGGTGAGCGGGCAGAATATTAATCTGATACGCGATAAAGACGGCCAACTGAAGGTGGCGGATAAGAATCAGCTGCGCCTGCTGCGCACGCGTCTGACCATGGTGTTCCAGCACTTCAACCTCTGGAGCCATATGACGGTGCTGGAGAACGTGATGGAAGCGCCGATTCAGGTGCTGGGCCTGAGCAAACAGGAAGCCCGCGAGCGCGCGGTGAAATACCTGGCGAAAGTGGGTATCGACGAGCGTCAGCAGATGAAATACCCGGTGCACCTCTCCGGCGGTCAGCAGCAACGTGTCTCCATCGCCCGCGCGCTGGCGATGGAACCCGAAGTGCTGCTGTTCGATGAACCGACCTCAGCGCTGGATCCTGAACTCGTTGGCGAAGTGCTGCGCATCATGCAGAAGCTGGCCGAAGAGGGCAAAACGATGGTGGTGGTGACGCACGAGATGGGTTTTGCCCGTAACGTTTCTAACCACGTCATCTTCCTGCATCAGGGCAAAATTGAAGAGCAGGGCCATCCGGACGACGTCTTAGCGAATCCGCAAAGCCCGCGTCTGCAGCAGTTCCTGAAAGGCTCCCTGAAATAACGGGGGTTTTCCCTCTCCCTTGAGGGAGAGGGCTGGGATGAGGGGGAACATACGGCTATAGTGGTCATTCCGTTCACTTTATGTACCATGCTACTCTGTAACGACATGACCGGTGAACGTGCCAGGGTGGCTCAGTCGCCACCACCCTGGCGACCCGGGCTCCCGGCGGTAAATCGCCGCTTCGCGGTGCCCTCGGCTTATTCCTTCCGGCTTATCGGGTACGGGCGGAGGCAACGTCCCTGTAAAGCCCGCCCTCTCGGCGCATCCATGCGCCTCGCCCCGGCCTACAGGAAACGCCTCAGCGATTTACAGCCGGACCAGGGCGTCGCTGTAAGTTATTCATTTCTCATAAGAAACGTTCATCGCTTCAGGAAAAAAATTACTGGGGATCCCTCAGCCCTGTGGGAGAGGAGCGGGGGTGAGGGCATCAGACCGCAGTACAGCCCAATCGCCCGGTGGCGTTTCGCTTACCGGGCCTACAAAAACCGCAGTGCCGCCCGGCATTCAGACCGCACCACACTCCAGCCGATAGACCCAGTCGTCATACCGCACCCCATTAATTTCATATGCCTTTTCCAGTACCTGCGTACGCACAAACCCGGCTTTCTCCAGCACGCGCACCGACCCGCCGTTATCCGCCAGCACAAACGCGTTAATGGCCTTCACGCCGGTCTGGTTAAAGGCGTAATCACACACCGCGCGCAGCGCCTCGCTGGCAATACCTTTCCCCTGCGCAGCAGGCACAACCGTATAGCCGATATCTGCCTCTTCATGATTCGCCGGGCTAATTTGTAGGCCAATATCGCCAAGCGGGGTCTCCTCATCCCGAAAACGGATCACGAAAACATGCTCGGCCATCAGGCGCGCGGCAAACACGCGTCGGGTCTCTTTTTCCGGCGCGATGGCGGACATATAGCGCATGATGTCGCGGTTTTCACGCAGCGAGCGGAAGAAGGCCCAGTCGGTGGGTTCGAAAGGGGTGAGATGAAGCCGGGGAGTGGTGATGGTTGCCATTGTTACGCCATTTCATCGGAACATGGCGTACAACTGTAACATATTCACCGCACCACATCCCCCAGCGCCTCTTCTAAGTCATACCAGCGGAACGCGAACCCCGCCGCTTCCAGCCGTTTGGGTAGCGCCCGTTGTCCGCCTAATACCAGCACGGACGCTTCACCCATCATCAGGCGGATCACCGTGGCAGGTACGCGCAATATCGCCGGGCGATGCAGGGCGTGCCCCAGAGCGTGAGCAAACTGTTCATTACGCACGGGATATGGCGCGACCATATTAAACGGTCCGCGCAGGTCGTTATCCAGCAGCCAGAGAATGCCGTTGACCATATCGTCGATATGGATCCACGCCAGATACTGACGGCCGTTGCCAATCGGTCCACCAAGTCCCAGCTTAAAAGGCGGGAGCATTTTGCCCAAAATACCGCCGTTCGGCGCCAGTACCACACCGGTACGCAGCAGGCAGACGCGGGTACGATCGCTTTGCGCCGCACAGGCGATGCGTTCCCACTGGGCACAGAGTTTATGGGTAAATTCGTTGTGGGGCGGCTCTTCCTCGGTCACCACCACTTCGCCAAGATCGCCGTAATAGCCCGTCGCTGAGCCCGAAATCAGCACCGACGGCGGCGTGTGGCTGTTGCGAATCAGCTCAACCAGCTTCTCGGTGATGTTCCAGCGGCTGCTGCAGAGCCGCTGTTTCTGCTCTTCGGTCCAGCGCTTATCGGCAATGGGTTCACCCGCGAGGTTGATGACGGCATCAAAACCGTCCAGATTCTGCTGCTCAGCCAGCCCTTTCCAGATGTCGACGCCTGCGCCCAGCACCTGACGCGCTTTTTCCGGGCTGCGCGTCACCACAGTGATGTCATGATGCAGCGCCTGAAGACGCGCAATGAGATGGCGACCAATCAGACCCGTACCGCCGGTCAGCAAAATCTTCATACAACCTCCAGGTTTATCCCTGGCGTCGCCAGCTTAACGTCATAGAGACGGAGTCGGCGTAGCGCAGGGCGTGAAGTTTATCGATCTCTACTTCAGCATAAGTGACCCAGTGATGATCGCGTGCGATATCGAGCACATCCTGAGTTAATTTCTCCAGCAGAGAGAAGCGGTTATTCTCCACGTACTGAATGATGTTTTTGGTTATCGTGCGATAGTTCAGCGCGTCATTGATGTCTTCGCTGGCCCGCGCTTTGTCGGCGGGATAGTGAATAACCACATTAATGACAATATCCTGACGGTTGGCAATCTCTTCCTCTTTGATACCGATGAAGGTACGCAAGCGTAAATTTTTTATACGAATAATAGCGTCTGGCTGTGACATTGCAGGTCTTCTCCGTGTCAGTAATTGCCGCCCATAATACATGAGAGGCTTGCAGGCACACAGCCTCCTATAAGGTTAAATCTGCTGGATTTTTTGCAGTGCGCGTTCGGTGGCCGGGCGGGTACGGATACGTTCAAACCAGTTGTTCACCGCCGGGTAGGACGCGAGATCAATCCGGTGTTTTTCATGGGTATTCACCCACGGCCAGCAGGCGATATCGGCAATGCTGTAATGATCTCCCCCAAGCCACGGCGTTTTTTCCAGCCGCTGGTTTAGCACGCCATACAAACGTTGCGTCTCCACCTGATAGCGTTCTATCGCATAAGGGATGGGCTGCGGGGCGTAAGCGGTAAAATGGTGATTCTGTCCCAGCATGGGCCCAAGTCCGCTCGCCTGCCAGAAGAGCCATTGCAAGGTATGGTGACGTTCACGCAGCTCCCCGCTCAGGAGTTTGCCGGTTTTCTCCGCCAGATAGAGCAAAATTTCGCCGGATTCAAACAGGCTCAACGGTCTTCCTCCGTCGGCCGGCTGATTATCAATAATGGCCGGAATTTTATTGTTCGGCGAGATAGCCAGAAAGAGAGGACTGAACTGTTCACCTTTGCTGATATCCACGCGAATGATTCTGTAATCCAGTTCGGCTTCTTCGAGAAAGAGGGTGATCTTATGGCCGTTTGGGGTAGGGGCGTAATAAAGGTCAATCATTCTCAACTCCTGTCCATGCGAATAGTAGTGCCACGACAACTGAGTATAGGTAATTGTTGTAAATCGTGAGTTTTCATCAAGTGACAGCGGGGCAAAGAGATTATATGTTGAGTAAAAAACCGATCAGCCGATGAGGATGTTATGAACCAGCCCCTAATCACGTTGTGGTCCGATGCGAATTTCTTTTCCCCCTATGTCATGAGCGTGTACGTTGCGCTGGCTGAAAAAGGGCTTACTTTTACGCTGAAGACCGTTGATCTCGACGGCGGGGAACATCTCAAACCGCAGTGGCAGGGTTACGATCTCACCCGACGCGTGCCGGTGCTGGAGGTTGACGGCTTTGCGCTGAGCGAATCATCAGCGATCGATGAATATCTGGAAGATCGTTTTGCGCCGCCCGAGTGGGAACGGATCTATCCTCACGATCTGCAAAAACGCGCCCGTGCGCGGCAGATCCAGGCGTGGCTACGTAGCGACCTGGTGCCGATTCGTGTAGAGCGCTCGACGGATGTCGTGTTTGCCGGGGTGAAAAAGCCAGCTCTGAGCGCGGAAGGCACGAACAGCGCCCAAAAACTGATTGAAACGGCCACGTCGCTACTCGCGCACGGCAATCCGAACCTGTTTGGTGAATGGTGCATTGCCGATACCGACCTGGCGCTGATGCTGAACCGCCTGATCCTCAACGGCGATGAAGTCCCTCAGCTGCTGGTGGATTATGCAGAGTTCCAGTGGCAGCGCGCCTCTGTGCAGCGCTATGTGGCACTCTCCGCTAAGCGCGCGGGCTGATAAGCCCTGACGCTTCAGGTATGATAAGGGCAGTGAGTTTTCCGAGAGAGAGACGAATGAAATTGATGTTTGCGTCGGATATCCATGGATCGCTGCCCGCGACCGAGCGCGTGCTTTCTCTGTTTGCGCAAAGCGGCGCGCAATGGCTGGTGATTCTGGGGGATGTGTTAAACCATGGCCCGCGCAATGCGCTGCCGGAAGGCTATGCCCCTGCGCAGGTCGCAGAGAAGCTCAATCCGTTTGCCTCGCGCATCATTGCCGTGCGCGGTAACTGCGACAGCGAAGTCGACCAGATGCTACTGCACTTTCCCCTTACCGCTCCGTGGCAACAGGTACTGCTGGAAAATAGCCGCCTGTTCCTGACCCACGGGCACCTTTTCGGCCCGGATAATCTCCCGGCACTCGCGGCTGGCGATGTCCTGGTTTACGGTCATACTCATATTCCGGTGGCTGAAAAACGCGGTGAAATTTATCACGTTAACCCGGGGTCGGTCAGCATACCGAAAGGCGGATATCCTGCGAGCTATGGCATGCTGGATGGAAATACCCTGAGCGTAATCGCACTTAATGATCAGCAAGTTATTGCGCAGGTAGCGATTAATCCGTAAGTTACACCTCAACTGCAAACGCGCCGAAAGAGCGCTTAGACGAGAAGGTTTCCCGATGGTGGAGCAGAATCATTTGGCAAGTACTGAATGGGTTGACATTGTCAGCGAAGAAAATGAAGTGATCGCGCAGGCCAGCCGCGAACAAATGCGTGCAGAGCGTCTGCGTCACCGTGCAACTTACATTGTTGTGCATGACGGCATGGGCAAGATTCTGGTTCAGCGTCGCACGGACACGAAAGATTTTCTGCCAGGTATGCTGGATGCCACAGCGGGTGGTGTCGTGCAGGCCGATGAAGTGCTGCTGGATTCCGCGCGTCGTGAAGCGGAAGAAGAGTTAGGGATTGCCGGTGTGCCATTTGCTGAACACGGGCAGTTCTATTTCGAAGACGAGCATTGCCGCGTCTGGGGCGGACTGTTTAGCTGCGTTTCCCACGGGCCTTTCGCCCTGCAGGAAGAAGAAGTGAGCGAAGTCTGCTGGATGACGCCGGAAGAGATTACCGCGCGTTGCGACGAGTTCACGCCGGATTCGTTAAAAGCACTGGCGCTGTGGATGACCCGCAACGCCAAAAACGAATCCGCTAAGCCGGAAAATAAAGCGGAAAAAGAGGAAGAGGCTGAATAAGCCTTAACAGCTTTCCCGCAGACACAGGCTGGACGCGATAGGTTTATGGTCGCGCCAGTCTCCATCATTCAGACGTTCCAGTAACGCTTTCCCGGCCTCAATTCCAATCTTTCGATGCGGTACCGCCATGGTCGTCAGCGGCGGCTGACAGACGCGGCTGACGTCGCTATCCCCAAAGCCTACGACGGCAAGATCGTCCGGCACTTTGATTCGCCGACGCTGACACTCATACAGCGCACCGCAGGCCAGTTCGTCTGAAACGCATACCAGCGCATCCAGCTCCGGCCACGCCAGCAGAAACTCAGGCAGCTGCGCCGCACCGGTCGAGAAGCTCGGCGGCATGGCGGCGTTAATTACCCGGTTCGGCGACAGATGATGGCGCAGCATCGCTTTGTACCAGCCCTGTAAATGCTGTTGAAAAATCCACTGTTCCTGGTTGGCGCACAGCAGGCCGATATTCTGGTAGCCGCGCTTAATAACCATTTCTGTTAGCTCATACATGGCCGCCACGTTATCAATCCCGATATTCATATCAATCGGGTCGGCGCGCATAGCACCCATCTCCATCACCGGGATGGAGGCATTTTTCAGCCAGTGGCGAACGGTGTCGGTATGCTCCACGCTGAGCAGGATCGCGGCGGCAATATTTGACGCCAGCAGCGTTTCCAGCAGCTTTTCCTCCTGTTCAAGACGATGCTGAGACTCGGCCAGCATGATCTGGTATCCGGCAGGCTGAAGCACCTGCTGTAGCCCGGCAAACATCTCTGAACACCCAGCTTCGGAAAGATTAGGAACAACCATTGCGATCGTCCATGACGACGCCGATGCCAGTGCGCTGGCGGCGAGATTGGGCATATAACCCAGTTCCTGCACCGCAGCTTCAATTTTTTCACGCAGTTTATCGGAAACCTGTTCCGGCGTGCGGAGCGCACGGGAGACGGTCATCGTGCCAACTCCGGCAAGCTGTGCGACATCCGCGAGCGTGACTTTTCCGGTACTGCGCCGTTTTCGGGTTAAAGACATACACCTTCCTGCTGACCAGACGCGTTCTTATTTCCTTCACTCCAGGTGACAGGCAGTATACGCCTTAAATCCCTTTTTTTGCTGTGATTTCACACGATGATGGCATTTTGATAGCGCTATCACACTTCTGCATGTTAATCGTTGGTAGCGCTATCTTTGTGACCGGGATCGCAGTCAAGGATTGATGGGTTGAATAAAGTTTGCTCATCTTTGGCGTGACGACGGAGTGAAAAGTGCTCAAAAAGTGGATATATGATACAACCATCACGCTTCAGGAGAGCGTTGAAAGCTGGCCTCAGGCGCTGGAGATATGCGCGAAACCGTTACTGGAGCTGCAGGTGATTGAACCGGAATACGTGACGGCAATCATTCAGCAGCACCATGCTTTAGGACCGTATTATGTGCTGGCACCAGGGCTGGCCATGCCGCATGCGCGGCCGGAAGAAGGCGCCAAAGGACTGGGGTTGTCATTACTAAAACTAAAACAGGGTGTCTCTTTTGGTGCCGGGGAGTTTGACCCTGTCGATGTCATTATTATGCTCGCGGCACCGGACAAACATAGCCATATCGAGATGATCTCATCGCTGGCAGAGTTATTTTCCAGCGACGAAGATATGGAAAAATTACATCAGGCTAATACCCTAGAGGACATTAAAACCATTATTGACCGCTTCTGATTTAATTCTTTAATCCGATTATTCACAACATTACGCGCCAGCGTGATGGGGCGTGCTCTACTCATAAAAGGGGACAACAATGAAAATCATGGCTATTTGTGGGTCTGGCCTGGGCAGCAGTTTTATGGTCGAAATGAACATTAAAAAGGTGCTCAAAAAGCTGGAAATTGACGCCGAGGTTGAACACTCCGATCTCTCCTCCGCCACGCCGGGCGCGGCTGACCTGTTCGTGATGGCAAAAGATATTGCCGCCAGCGCCAGCGTACCGGAAAGCCAACTGGTGGTGATCAATAACATCATTGATATCAACGAACTTGAAGCGCAACTGCGCGCCTGGTTCGAAAGACAATAATCCTGATAAGGCGAGGTGGATATGTTTATCCTTGAAACGCTGAATTTCGTTGTTGATATTTTAAAAGTCCCTTCGGTGTTGGTCGGATTAATTGCCTTGATCGGTCTGGTTGCGCAGAAAAAAGCGTTTTCAGATGTGGTGAAGGGAACCATTAAAACGATTCTTGGTTTTATTGTGCTGGGCGGTGGCGCCACGGTGCTGGTGGGGTCATTAAATCCATTGGGGGGTATGTTCGAGCACGCCTTTAATATTCAGGGCATCATTCCCAATAATGAAGCGATTGTTTCGATTGCGCTGGAAAAATACGGTGCCTCTACCGCGCTGATAATGGCGTTTGGGATGGTGGCGAATATTATCGTCGCGCGCTTTACCCGTCTGAAGTACATCTTCCTGACCGGGCACCACACGTTTTACATGGCGTGCATGATTGGCGTAATTCTCACCGTGGCGGGCTTTGAGGGGGTAGGGCTGGTCTTTACCGGATCGCTGATCCTCGGCCTGATTATGGCTTTCTTCCCGGCCATTGCGCAGCGTTACATGAAGCGCATCACCGGTAACGATGAGATCGCCTTCGGCCACTTCGGCACCCTGGGCTACGTGCTGTCCGGCTGGATTGGCAGCAAGGTCGGCAAAGGCTCTCGTTCAACCGAAGAGATGAACCTGCCGAAGAACCTGAGCTTCCTGCGCGACAGTTCGATCTCTATCTCCCTGACGATGATGATTATCTACCTGATCATGGCGGTGAGCGCCGGGCGGGAGTACGTCGAAGCCACCTTCAGCGGCGGTCAGAACTACCTGGTTTACGCCATTATCATGGCGATCACCTTCGCGGCGGGCGTTTTCATCATCCTGCAGGGCGTGCGCCTGATTCTGGCGGAAATCGTCCCGGCCTTTACCGGCTTCTCTGAAAAACTGGTGCCGAACGCACGCCCCGCGCTGGACTGCCCGGTGGTCTACCCCTATGCGCCAAATGCCGTGCTGATTGGCTTCCTGTTCAGCTTCCTCGGGGGAATTGTCGGGTTGTTCATCTGCGGGCAGTTCAGCTGGGTGCTGATCCTCCCGGGCGTCGTGCCGCACTTCTTTACCGGTGCAACGGCGGGCGTGTTCGGTAATGCCACCGGCGGACGTCGCGGGGCAATGATAGGCGCCTTCGCCAATGGTCTGCTGATTACCTTCCTGCCGGTTCTGCTGCTGCCGGTGCTGGGCGCGATTGGCTTTGCTAACACCACCTTCTCGGACGCCGATTTCGGCGCGGTGGGGATTGTGCTCGGTAACCTGGCGCGCTTCCTGTCACCGCTTGCCATCACCGGGCTGGTCGTGGCGCTGTTCGCGCTGCTGGTGGCCTACAACCTGTTTGCGAAAAACAAACCTGCGGGCGGTAACGCGCAGGAAAATACCGGAGCCAAATCATGAATGAGAATGAGATAACCGAGCTGGCGCGCCAGATTCGCCTTGAGACGCTGAAATCGCTGACGCAGCTCGGATTTGGACACTACGGCGGCAGCATGTCGGTGGTCGAAACGTTGGCCGTGCTGTACGGCGCGGTGATGAAAATCGACCCGGCAGATCCGGACTGGCCAGAGCGAGATTATTTTGTCCTGTCAAAGGGCCATGCGGGCCCGGCGCTGTACAGCACGCTGGCGATCAAGGGCTACTTCCCGGTGGAGGAACTGAGCACCCTGAACCAGAACGGTACGCGCCTGCCGAGCCATCCGGATCGCCTGAAAACACGCGGCGTGGATGCGACCACCGGTTCGCTGGGGCAGGGGATTTCTATTGCCGGCGGGATGGCGCTATCGCACAAGCTCGCGGGGCGACCGAATCGGGTTTTCTGCATTGTCGGTGATGGTGAGCTGAACGAGGGACAGTGCTGGGAAGCCTTCCAGTTTATTGCCCACCATCGTCTGAACAATCTGACGGTATTCGTCGACTGGAACAAACAGCAGCTGGATGGCGAACTGGATGAAATCATTTGCGCGTTTGACCTCGAAGGGAAATTCCGTGCCTTTGGTTTTGACGTGGTGACCGTGAAGGGAGATGACATTCCGGCGCTGCTGGACGTGACGTCGCGCGTGCCGGCGAAAGACGCCCGCCCGCAGGTGGTGATCCTCGACAGCATTAAAGGGCAGGGGGTGCCGTATCTCGAACAGCTCAGCAATTCGCACCACCTGCGATTGACCGCGGAGAGCAAAGCGGCCCTCAACGAGACGATTCGCCAACTGGAGGCTTCACATGATTAAGGTTGCACCGGCAGGACAGAAAGACGCCGTTGAGATGCGTAAGGTCTACGCGGGCTTCGTGGCACAGCAGATTGAGGCCGAAAGCGAGATTATCGCCCTGGAAGCGGACCTGATGAGTTCGATGGCGATGGACGGCGTGGCGCGCGATTATCCGCAGCACGTGATTAACTGCGGCATCATGGAGGCCAACGTGATCGGTACAGCTGCCGGGCTGTCGCTCACCGGTCGCAAACCGTTCGTGCATACGTTCACCGCGTTTGCCAGCCGACGCTGCTTCGACCAGCTGTTTATGTCCCTGGACTATCAGCGTAACAACGTGAAGGTGATAGCCTCGGATGCTGGCGTGACGGCCTGTCACAACGGCGGGACGCATATGTCGTTCGAGGATATGGGCATCGTGCGCGGTCTGGCGCACTCGGTGGTGCTGGAGGTGACCGACGCGGTGATGTTTGACGATGTGCTGCGCCAGCTTATCGATCTGGAAGGCTTCTACTGGGTACGCACCATCCGTAAGCAGGCGCCGAGCGTGTATGCGCCGGGCTCAACCTTCACCATCGGCAAAGGCAACGTGCTGCGTGAGGGAAGCGATATTACGCTTATCGCCAATGGCATTATGGTAGCGGAAGCGCTGGAGGCGGCGCGTCAGCTGGAGCAGGAGGGGGTCAGTGCAGCGGTTATTGATTTGTTCACCCTGAAGCCCATCGACCGAATGCTGGTGAAAAACTACGCTGAGAAAACCGGGCGCATCGTGACCTGTGAAAACCACAGCATTCACAACGGTCTTGGCTCGGCGGTGGCGGAAGTGCTGGTGGAAACCTGCCCGGTGCCAATGCGACGCGTGGGGGTGAAAGAGCGTTACGGTCAGGTGGGGACGCAGGACTTCCTGCAGAAGGAGTACGGCCTGACGGCACATGACATCGTGTCGGCGGCGCGAGAGCTGCTGTAATAAAAAAGGCGACCCTTTGTGGTCGCCTTTTTGTTGCCCGGTGGCGCTAGCGCTTACCGGGCCTACGGTCCTGTAGGCCGGATAAGCGAAGCGCCATCCGGCAAGACCTTACAATTACTGCTGCTGCGAAGACTGGATCGCCGTCAGCGCGATGGTATAGACGATATCGTCAACCAGCGCACCACGGGACAGGTCGTTCACAGGTTTGCGCATACCCTGCAGCATTGGCCCGATGGAGATCAGGTCTGCTGAACGCTGTACCGCTTTATAGGTGGTGTTACCGGTGTTCAGATCCGGGAAGATGAACACGGTAGCGCGACCTGCAACCGGAGAGTTCGGCGCTTTGGATTTTGCCACGTCAGCCATCACGGCGGCGTCGTACTGCAGCGGGCCGTCGATCATCAGATCCGGACGTTTTTCCTGAGCAATACGGGTCGCTTCACGCACTTTCTCTACGTCGCTACCTGCACCAGAAGTACCGGTGGAGTAGGAGAGCATCGCAACGCGCGGCTCGATGCCGAAGGCAGTCGCGGAATCTGCGGACTGAATAGCGATCTCAGCCAGCTGCTCTGCGGTTGGATCCGGGTTGATCGCGCAGTCGCCGTAAACATAAACCTGTTCAGGCAGCAGCATGAAGAACACGGAGGAGACCAGAGAACTGCCCGGTGCGGTTTTGATCAGCTGCAGCGGTGGACGGATGGTGTTTGCGGTGGTGTGAACTGCACCGGAAACCAGACCGTCAACTTCGTCCTGCTCCAGCATCAGCGTACCCAGCACCACGTTGTCTTCCAGCTGCTCGCGCGCAACGGCTTCGGTCATGCCCTTGCTCTTACGCAGTTCAACCAGACGGGCAACGTAGCTTTCACGAACCACTTCAGGGTCAACGATTTCGATGCCCGCACCCAGCTCAACGCCCTGAGACGCCGCAACGCGGTTGATCTCATCCGGGTTACCCAGCAGCACACAGGTCGCGATGCCGCGCTCTGCACAGATAGCCGCCGCTTTAACGGTACGTGGCTCGTCACCTTCTGGCAGAACAACGCGTTTGCCCGCTTTACGCGCCAGCTCGGTCAGCTGGTAACGGAATGCAGGAGGAGACAGACGGCGGCTGCGCTCGGAGGTCGCGGTCAGGGATTCGATCCAGTCTGCGTTGATGTAACCTGCAACGTATTCCTGAACTTTCTCGATACGCTCGTGGTCATCAACCGGCACTTCCAGGTTGAAGCTCTGCAGGCTCAGGGAGGTCTGCCAGGTGTTGGTATTCACCATGAAGACCGGCAGGCCAGTGGCAAACGCGCGTTCGCACAGCTTGCTCACGCGTGGGTCCATCTCGTAAGCGCCGGTCAGCAGGATGGCACCGATCTCTACGCCGTTCATCGCCGCCAGACACGCTGCAACCAGCACGTCAGGACGATCGGCAGACGTTACCAGCAGGGAACCTGCGCGGAAGTGTTCCAGCATGTGCGGAATGCTACGCGCACAGAAGGTCACGGACTTCACGCGGCGGGTATTGATATCGCCTTCGTTGACGATGGTCGCGTTCAGGTGACGCGCCATATCGATTGCACGGGTGGCAATCAGATCGAAGCTCCAGGGTACCGCGCCGAGAACAGGCAGCGGGCTGGAATCCTGCAGTTTAGCCGGATCAACTTTGACGACCTTCGCTTTGGAAGAGTCGTCGAAGATCTCAGACAGGTCTGGGCGAGTACGGCCCTGATCGTCAACCGGGGCGTTCAGTTTGTTCACGATCACGCCGGTGATGTTGGTGTTTTTCGTGCCGCCGAAGCTGCTGCGTGTCAGTTCGATACGCTCGTTCAGCTGTTCCGGGGTATCAGTGCCCTGGGACATGACGAAAACGATCTCTGCGTTCAGGGTTTTCGCGATTTCAAAGTTCAGAGACTGAGCAAACTGGTGTTTGCGCGTCGGGACCAGACCTTCAACCAGCACCACTTCTGCGTCCTGCGCATTTGCATGGTAGTTGGCGATGATCTCTTCCATCAAAACGTCTTTTTGGTTGCTGGAGAGCAGCGACTCAACGTGACTCATCTTCAGCGGTTCAGCCGCAGGCAGATTGGAGTTTTTGCGAACGATGGTGGTGGTCTGGTCAGGCGCATCGCCACCGGCACGAGGCTGGGCGATTGGCTTAAAGACGCTCAAACGAACGCCTTTGCGTTCCATAGCACGGATTACGCCAAGGCTGACGCTGGTCAGGCCGACGCTGGTTCCGGTAGGGATCAGCATAATAGTACGGGACACGGTTTATCCTCTTTCGTTACCGCCGACACGGGGCGGGTTACAAAACAGCACCGCCAGCATTGCTGGCGGTGTGGAATCAGGCAGTCAGGCGGTGTGCGTCTTGCGCGATGACCAGCTCTTCGTTAGTTGGGATAACGATAGCCGGACGGGTGCCTTCTTTGTTGATGAAGCCAGACTTGCCGAAACGCGCAGCCAGGTTACGCTCGTGATCAACGTCGAAGCCCAGAACGCCGAGTTTGCCCAGAGACAGTTCACGAACCATAGCCGCGTTCTCACCGATACCACCGGTGAAGATAACCGCGTCCAGACGACCGTCCATCAGCGCAGTGTAAGAACCGATGTATTTCGCCAGACGGTGGCAGTAAACGTCCATTGCACGTTTAGCGTCTGCTTTCTCTGCGTAGTTGTCTTCAACATAGCGGCAGTCGCTGGTGACTTCGGTCAGACCCAGCAGGCCAGACTCTTTAGTCAGCATTTTGTTGATGTCGTCAACGCTCATGCCCAGAGTGTCGTGCAGGTGGAAGATGATCGCCGGGTCGATGTCACCGGAACGGGTACCCATCACCAGACCTTCCAGAGGGGTCAGACCCATGGAGGTATCAACACATTTACCGTTGCGGATAGCAGAAACAGAACCACCGTTGCCCAGATGGCAGGTGATGATGTTCACTTCTTCAACAGGTTTGTTCAGGATTTTTGCGGCTTCCTGAGTCACAAAGAAGTGGCTGGTGCCGTGCGCGCCGTAACGACGTACGCCGTGCTCTTTGTACAGGCTGTATGGCAGGGCATAGAGGTAAGACTCTTCCGGCATGGTCTGATGGAACGCGGTGTCGAACACGGCCACGTTTTTGTCTTTCAGATTCGGGAAGGATTTCAGCGCTTCAGCGATACCGATCAGGTGCGCCGGGTTGTGCAGCGGAGCAAAAGAAGCAGAATCTTTGATGCCCTGGATAACAGATTCGTCGATCACGACGGAACTGGTGTATTTTTCGCCGCCGTGGACGATACGGTGACCAATCGCAGTCAGCTGAGCAGACAGTTCTGGTTTTTGTGCCAGAATAGTGTTAACGATAAAGTTCAGCGCTTCACTGTGAGCGGCGCCTGCACCTAAAGCCGCTTCTTGTTTGCTGCCGTCCATCTTCCACTTGATACGTGCTTCAGGCAGATGGAAACATTCGGCCAAACCAGAGAGGTACTCGTCACCGTTGAGCGCATCGATGATGGCGAATTTCAGTGAGGAGCTACCGCAGTTCAGAACCAGTACTAACTTACTCGACATGGAAGTACCTATTATTGATACGTGGCTAAAAAAACGTCAGTGAGTCTAACAGCGTAACGCATGATGACTCGGACATTTATGATTAACATCATGCCAAACGAACATTGTGGCATGATGGAAGAAATAACTATGATTTTATGCCATTTTGCACAATTTTCAGCCAATGGCATAATGTGCGATAATTTGACGAGTGAATGATTCTCGTCTATGGCCCAATCAGGCTGGCACAGGATACCCGATACGGGGTAGCGATGACAAAATATTTTGAACGTTGTCATAGCCTGTTGTGGTTTTGCACAAAAATTTTAATTTTTATACGTGAAGTTGAGGTACAGCCATGTCGACACCCGAAACCCCTACCGTGAATTTCTTCAGTCTGTTTCGTCGGGGACAGCATTACGCAAAGACGTGGCCGATGGAAAAGCGCCTTGCGCCAATGTTTATTGAGAATCGCACCATCCGCGCCACGCGCTACGCGATTCGCTTTATGCCCCCTGTCGCCATTTTTACCCTGTGCTGGCAAATAGCGTTAGGCGGACAGCTTGGCCCGGCCGTGGCGACAGCACTCTTTGCGTTAAGCCTGCCGATGCAGGGGCTGTGGTGGTTAGGAAAACGGTCCATCACGCCACTGCCACCTTCTATTTTACACTGGTTTTATGAAGTCCGTGGAAAACTGGAGGAGGCCGGGCAGGCGCTTGCTCCGGTTGAAGGCAAGCCGGATTACCAGGCGCTGGCGGATACGTTAAAGCGCGCTTTTAAGCAGTTGGATAAAACATTCCTCGATGACTTGTGATTGATCATCGAAACGACTAACAAAAAAAGGCACAGTAACAAACCGTTACCGTGTCTTTTTTTTACAGTGCAATGCGCTACAGGAGTCGAAAGATGGAAATGACCCATGCTCAACGTCTGATTTTGTCTAACCAGTACAAAATGATGACAATGCTTGATCCCGATAACGCTGCGCGCTACAGCCGCCTGCAGACTATCGTCGAACGGGGGTTTGGTTTGCAAATGCGCGAACTGGACCGCGAGTTTGGTGAGCTGAAAGAAGAAACCTGCCGCATCGTGATCGACATTATGGAGATGTACCACGCCCTGCATGTTTCCTGGACTAATCTCAAAGATCAGCAGTCCATTGACGAGCGCCGTGTCACCTTCTTAGGCTTTGATGCAGCGACGGAAGCGCGTTATCTGAGCTATGTCCGCTTTATGGTGAATACCGAAGGGCGTTATACCCACTTCGATGCGGGTACCCACGGCTTTAACGCGCAGACCCCAATGTGGGATAAATACCAGCGCATGCTGAGCGCGTGGCACGCCTGCTCGCGTCAGTACCATTTAAGCAGCAACGAAATTCAACAAATCATTAATGCCTGACGGAGGTGCGTGTGCAGTGTAGAGGTTTTCTGTTTGATCTGGACGGTACGCTGGTGGATTCGCTGCCGGTTGTGGAGCGTTCATGGTGCCATTGGGCTGACAGACAGGGTATCGACCATCAGGACGTACTGAATTTCATCCATGGCAAGCAGGCCATAACCTCATTGCGGCACTTCTTAGCGGGGCGTTCTGAGGAGGAGATTCAGGCGGAGTTCACATACCTGGAGCAGATTGAGGCCACCGATACGGAGGGTATCACTGCACTGCCTGGCGCACGCGAACTGCTTGAACATCTTAACGAAGCGCAGATCCCGTGGGCTATCGTCACCTCCGGCTCTGTTCCGGTCGCGCATGCCCGTCACAAAGCGGCCGGTTTACCGAAGCCCGAGGTGTTCATTACCGCTGAGCGCGTTAAGCGCGGCAAGCCAGAGCCGGACGCGTTTCTGCTTGGCGCTGAACTGTTGGGCCTCGTTCCCGCTGAGTGCGTGGTAGTGGAAGACGCGGCGGCCGGCGTGCTGGCCGGGCTGAACGCCGGGAGTCACGTCATTGCCGTTAACGTTCCGGCGGGGTCTCCCCGGCTGAGTGAGGCGGACTTTGTGCTGGATTCCCTGACGGCACTGGCGGTGTCTAAGGCGCCCGATGGCGTTGTAACCGTCTCGCTAAAAATGTAATCCCATGATTTAGCCCCACGTTGCTGGGGCTTTTTTATGGCAAAATTCCTCATCTTCCACTGACAAGGATAGGTTGTGAACGGTGAACTGATTTGGGTCCTGAGCCTGCTTTTAATCGCCATTATTCTCTTCGCCACAGGCAAGGTGCGCATGGATGCCGTTGCCCTGTTTGTCATCGTCGCGTTTGTGCTGAGCGGCACGCTTACGCTACCGGAAGCTTTCTCCGGGTTCAGCGATCCTAACGTTATCCTGATTGCCGCCTTGTTTATTATTGGCGACGGCCTGGTGCGCACCGGTGTGGCGACCATCATGGGCGCGTGGCTGGTTAAAGTGGCCGGCAGCAGTGAAACCAAAATGCTGATCTATCTGATGCTGACGGTTGCCGGGCTGGGGGCGTTTATGAGCTCAACGGGCGTGGTCGCTATTTTTATCCCGGTGGTACTGAGCGTCTCCATGCGGATGCAAAGCTCGCCGTCGCGACTGATGATGCCTCTGAGTTTTGCCGGTTTGATAAGCGGTATGATGACGCTGGTGGCGACGCCGCCAAACCTGGTCGTCAACAGTGAGCTGCTGCGGGAAGGTTTTCAGGGCTTCAGCTTTTTCAGCGTCACCCCGTTGGGTCTGGTGATTCTGGCGATGGGCGTGGTCTATATGCTGCTGACCCGTTTTGCCCTGAAAGGCGAGAACCAGGACAGAAACAAAGACGGGTGGAAGCGGCGCACTTTTCGCGATCTCATCAAAGAGTACCGCCTCACCGGGCGGGCACGGCGTCTGGCCATTCGCCCCGGCTCGCCGATGGTCGGCCAGCGTCTTGACGACCTGAAACTGCGCGAGCGCTATGGGGCGAACGTGATCGGCGTGGAACGCTGGCGCCGTTTTCGCCGGGTGATCGTCAACGTCAATGGCGTATCGGAATTTCGGGCGCGTGACGTCCTGCTGATCGATATGTCCAGTGCGGATGTGGATTTGCGCGAGTTCTGCAGCGAACAACTGCTGGAGCCAATGGTGCTGCGTGGGGAGTATTTCTCCGATCAGGCGCTGGATGTCGGTATGGCTGAAGTCTCGCTGATCCCCGAGTCCGAACTGTTGGGTAAAACCGTGCGCGAAATGGGGTTCCGCACCCGGTATGGCCTGAACGTCGTGGGGCTGAAGCGCGACGGCGTGGCGATGGAAGGGGCCGTCGTGGATGAACCGATCCTACTGGGGGATATCTTCCTTGTGGTGGGAAACTGGAAGTTGATTAGCCAACTCGGGCAAAAAGGGCGTGATTTTGTGGTGCTCAACATGCCGGTTGAGGAGAGCGATGCGTCTCCGGCGCACAGCCAGGCGCCGCACGCGATTTTTTGTCTGGTGCTGATGGTCGCGCTGATGCTGACCGATGAAATTCCAAACCCCATAGCCGCCATCATTGCCTGTCTGCTGATGGGGAAATTCCGCTGTATCGACGCCGAGAGCGCTTATAAAGCCATTCACTGGCCGAGCATCATTCTTATCGTGGGGATGATGCCTTTTGCCCTCGCGCTGCAAAAAACCGGCGGGGTAGATTTAATCGTTAAAGGGCTCATGGACATGGGCGGCGGGTACGGACCGTATTTGATGATGGTGTGCCTGTTCATTATGTGCGCCACGATCGGGTTGTTTATCTCCAATACCGCCACGGCGGTGCTGATGGCACCCATTGCGCTGGCGATGGCGAAATCCATGGGCGTGTCACCCTACCCGTTTGCGATGATGGTGGCGATGGCGGCTTCCGCGGCATTTATGACGCCGGTTTCATCCCCGGTCAATACGCTGGTGCTGGGGCCAGGAAATTATAAATTCAGTGATTTTGTAAAGATTGGCGTGCCATTCACCGTGCTGGTGATGGTGGTGTGCGTGGTGTTAATTCCGGTTTTATTCCCGTTTTAGCGTGAGCGCAGAAACGTAGGCCGGGTAAGGCGAAGCCGCCACCCGGCTAAAATTACAACGGTGAATCCTGGCTAATCTCATCCAGCGATAAATGGAAGCTCGGCACAAACACCTGCATGAAGTAGTCCATCTCTTCGCTGCGGCGGGATGCCAGCGTTTTTTCCAGACGCGTTTTCGCCAGTAAAAACTCGTTATTGCCCGCAGACAACTCTTCAAGACACTTCAGATAGGCGCACAGCGCGTCGGCCTGTTTGACCAGCGACTTTTCATCTTCCGTATACTGATGCTCGTCGATGAGCGGTTCAAAGATATCGCGCAGCTCCTCCGGCACCATGTCGATCAACTTCTGCTGGGCGATTTTCTCAATGGCCTTATATTCCTGCGCAATCTGTGAGTTGAAATATTTCACCGGCGTCGGCAGATCACCGGTTAACACTTCTGACGCGTCGTGGTACATCGCCAGCAATGCGATGCGCTCGGCATTCACCTGCCCGTTAAATTTGCGGTTTTTAATGGCGGCCAGCGCGTGCGCGACCATGGCAACCTGAAGACTGTGCTCTGATACGTTCTCTGTTCGCACGTTGCGCATCAGCGGCCAGCGGTTGATGAGTTTCAGGCGGGAGAGGTGGGCAAAGAAATGACTCTGACTCATAGGTTACCTTTTGTCTTCACTGCGACAGGACTTCATTGTGCGGGGAGGGGAGGCAAGATGCAAATTTGCGGATTTTGTAGGCCGGGTAAGCGCAGCGCTACCCGGCAGAATGGCTACGTTACTGATGATAACCTGAGAGGAATCGCCCGAAGCGGCTGATAGCCATTTCGAGATCGTCCTCGCGCGGCAGCGTCACGATACGCACATGGTCCGGCCACGGCCAGTTAAATGCCGTCCCCTGAACCAGCAGCACTTTTTCCTGCAACAGGAAATCGAGCACCATCTTCTGATCGTCGTGAATATTGAAGCGCTTCGCGTCGATTTTCGGGAACATATAGAGCGCCCCATTTGGCTTCACGCAGGAGACGCCCGGGATATCGTTGATCAGCTCCCACGCGCGGTTACGCTGTTCGTACAGGCGGCCTCCAGGGACGATAAACTCGCTGATGCTCTGATAGCCACCGAGCGCGGTCTGGATTGCATGTTGTGCCGGCACGTTGGCGCAAAGACGCATAGACGCCAGCATTTCCAGCCCTTCAATATAGCCTTTGGCGTGCTTTTTCGGGCCGTTGAGTACCATCCAGCCCTGGCGGAAACCGGCCACACGGTAGGTTTTAGACAGGCCGTTAAAGGTAACGGTCAACAGGTCTGGGGCCAGCGCGGCAATGGAGTGGTGTTGCGCCGCGTCATAGAGGATCTTGTCGTAAATTTCGTCGGCAAAAATGATCAGGTTGTGCTGGCGGGCGATCTCAACGATCTCCATCAACAGCTCTTTTGAGTAGACCGCGCCCGTCGGGTTGTTCGGGTTGATAATTACGATGCCGCGCGTGCGAGGGGTAATCTTCGCGCGAATATCATCCAGATCCGGGAACCAGTCAGAGGATTCGTCGCAAAGATAATGGACAGCTTTACCGCTGGACAGTGATACGGCAGCCGTCCACAGCGGATAGTCTGGCGCGGGAACCAGCATTTCGTCACCACTGTTCAGCAGCGCCTGCATGGCCTGGACGATCAGTTCAGATACACCGTTGCCAATGTAGATATCTTCTACGGTAACGTCACGCATGCCGCGAGCCTGGTAGTGCTGCATAATGGCTTTACGTGCGGAATAAAGTCCTTTTGAGTCGCAATAGCCTTGCGCTGTGGGCAGGTTGCGGATCACATCAACCAGAATCTCATCCGGCGCTTCAAAACCAAATGGCGCAGGGTTACCAATGTTGAGCTTCAGAACCTTATTGCCTTCTTCCTCAAGGCGTTTTGCCTCTTTCAGAACCGGGCCACGGATGTCATAACAGACGTTATCTAGCTTGCTGGATTTTTCGATAGGGGACATGAACCTTTAACCTTTTCGCTATTATTGCCACTCCCTGCCGTGGAAGTCAGCACGGAATAATGTACTCCCCCCACGCTTCGTTTTGAAGGGTGTGCAGTAGAAGATTTTGTGCATGTTGTGAAATTCTGGTGAATCTTTTTTGCTGTTTGTTGACGATTTTACTGTCGTAACGTAAGGTCAAATGCGCTGGTTAAGGGTGATTGTGCTGAAAATCATTGTAAAAAATGGATATTATCCCGGTGTAAAATAAATGACCCGTAGAGGAGAGACAGAAGTCACTCTGCGTGACTTTTCGTAAAACCTGAGTGTTGAAAAAATCTTGCAGTAATAGCCTGCAGCGGCTAAAAGTTACTCATGTGAAAATAATGTTAAGTGTTATTAATGAATGACCTTAATCGAAATTAAAATTTATTTATTATTAACCAACAAAATGCAACTTTAGTTAATTTTAATAAAATTAGTTGAGAAGCTTAACAAAGCGCTTTACTCCTTAATATTGCAATAAGACTTATAAATAAAGTGGATTTGGGTTAAGATGTCTTTAGGTAAAGCAGATGAAAGATACCCAAATGTTGTATATCTGAAACTGGTTTTCCGATTTAATTGATTGTTATTGTTAGAGTTATCTCTGGCTGGAATGTGTAAAACATCTCCTGCTACGTTGACAGCGCTGCGATAAAGATGGCAGAAAAGGTGTCACGCCTTTAATGTAATTTACATAAACCTGCGAACATCTAAATATCCTGAACGTTTAAGAGAATAAAAATATCGTCATGAAACGTGCTTTCTGACTGTTGATATAAAGCAGCACAATAACTATCTGTCAGGCAGTCTGCCGGGCCGGGATGCGAGGGAAAATCTTCAGAGGGAATTGCTTAACTGTTACACACACAGCTTCAACCCGGGCAGCTCCGCACGAGCAACCTGAAAGTGAATAGATATGATAAATGCAAATCGTCCGATAATGAATCTCGACCTCGATCTGCTGAGAACGTTTGTTGCGGTCGCCGATCTCAACACTTTTGCAGCAGCTGCTGCCGCCGTCTGCCGAACTCAGTCCGCCGTTAGCCAGCAAATGCAGCGGCTGGAGCAACTGGTCGGTAAAGAGCTTTTTGCCCGTCACGGACGCAATAAGCTCTTAACGGAACACGGTATTCAGCTACTGGGTTATGCCAGGAAAATTCTTCGCTTTAATGATGAAGCATGTATGTCACTTATGTTTAGCAACCTTCAGGGGGTGTTAACCTTAGGGGCATCTGATGAGTCAGCGGATACAATATTACCGTTTCTTCTCAACCGAATTAGTTCGGTTTATCCGAAACTTGCGCTGGATGTGAGCGTCAAGCGCAATGCTTTTATGGTTGAGATGTTAAATGAGAATAAGGTCGATCTGGTGGTCACCACGCATCGTCCCGGGCAGTTTGATTGCCTGACGTTGCGCAGATCGCCAACGCACTGGTATTGCGCGGCTGAATATGTGTTGCAAAAAGGGGAGCCCGTTCCACTGGTTTTACTGGACGATCCGAGCCCTTTCCGCGATATGGTGCTGACGGCATTAAATGAAGCCAATATTCCATGGCGTCTGGCGTATGTAGCGTCCACGCTGCCTGCGGTGCGTGCCGCCGTCAAAGCAGGACTTGGCGTAACGGCCCGTCCGGTGGAGATGATGAGCCCTGACCTGCGCGTTCTCGGTAAATCTGATGGTCTTCCTGCGCTGCCAGATACTGAGTATCTGCTTTGCCATAATGCGTCCAGTCATAACGAGCTGGCGAAAGTGGTGTTCGAGGCGATGGAAAACTACCATAACCCGTGGCAGTACGAGCATGTTACCTCCGAAGGAGGGGATGATTCCCTTATCGTTGAAGGTGACTTTGAGTGATCAAACGCTCAAAATTCTGGTAACAAAATGTAAGTGTAAAAAAAAGCCACTCGTGTCGTTTTCGCACGCAGTGGCTTTTTTTTGTCAATATTATCCCTGTTTGAAGAAGGGGCTTCATAAATAGGGTCTATTTATCAATGTCATAAATGCTTTTGCTTAAATTCTGTTCGTTTTCAGTTCTAACTTCATCCATAACCTAACGATGTTAAAAAAACAGCAAATATGTTGCTGGTTTTTTGGTTGAATTAACAAAAGCGTGTCTCAGATCAAGAAAATACTCCTATTTGGGGGGAGGAATCGTTGGCAAATCCTGTCAAAATAGGAGGGTTATTTTTTTTACTTCCAAAACGGACACGATTCAACAACCTGCATTTGACGGAAAGTCATGTACCCACCAGGGTTAAAGGGCACCAAATGTTAATGAGAATCGCTCGATGTAATTTAATGTGAAGAAACCTTTGTTAAAGTTGACAAAAGGTTATAGAAAGGAGTAAAAAACCCCATCATTTTGCTGTCTACGTCTCATTTCAGACAGTTAGTGTAAGGTTATTTGTTCCTCCCCATGAATCGATGTGATGCCTATCTGCCAGCAAGAGCAGTGTCGTCGGTATCACTTTTGATGAGTAAGCAATGAGTATGTCAACATCCACAGAAGTCATCGCTCATCACTGGGCATTCGCAATCTTTCTTATTGTAGCCATTGGCCTGTGCTGCCTGATGTTAGTCGGCGGCTGGTTCCTGGGCGGTCGCGCCCGTGCAAGGCACAAAAACACACCTTTCGAATCAGGTATTGATTCAGTAGGTTCCGCTCGCTTACGCCTGTCTGCCAAGTTCTATCTGGTAGCGATGTTCTTCGTCATCTTCGACGTGGAAGCGCTCTACCTGTTCGCATGGTCGACCTCCATCCGCGAAAGTGGTTGGGTGGGCTTTGTCGAGGCCGCAATTTTCATTTTAGTGTTACTGGCCGGTCTGGTTTATCTGGTGCGTATTGGCGCGCTTGACTGGACGCCTGTGCGTTCACGTCGTGAACACATCAACCCGGAAAACAGTATCTCTAATCGTCAGCAGTAACAGCGAGGCAATAAGATGGATTATACGCTCACCCGCATAGATCCTAACGGTGAGAATGACCGTTACCCCCTGCAAAAACAGGAGATCGTAACCGACCCCCTGGAGCAAGAAGTCAACAAAAGCGTGTACATGGGCAAACTCGAACATGCCATGCACGATATGGTCAACTGGGGTCGTAAGAACTCTATCTGGCCCTACAACTTTGGCCTTTCTTGCTGCTACGTTGAAATGGTGACGTCATTCACTGCGGTGCATGACGTTGCGCGTTTTGGCGCCGAGGTACTGCGTGCATCCCCGCGTCAGGCTGACCTGATGGTGGTAGCCGGTACCTGCTTTACCAAGATGGCACCTGTTATTCAGCGTCTTTATGACCAGATGCTGGAGCCAAAATGGGTTATTTCCATGGGCGCATGTGCAAACTCTGGCGGCATGTACGACATTTATTCCGTTGTGCAGGGCGTTGATAAGTTCATTCCGGTGGATGTTTACATCCCGGGCTGCCCGCCGCGTCCAGAAGCCTATATGCAGGCGCTGATGCTGCTGCAGGAGTCTATCGGTAAAGAGCGTCGTCCGCTTTCATGGGTTGTTGGCGATCAGGGTGTCTACCGCGCGAACATGCAATCTGAGCGCGAGCGTAAACGTGGTGAACGTATTGCCGTCACCAACCTGCGTACGCCTGACGAAATTTAATTTGCGCCTGTGGGCCTGGAGAACACCTTCGCATATCACTACTCAAATAGCGCGAAGCCAGGCTTAACAGTCACCACGGACCATTTGCAATGGTGAACAATATGACCGACTTAACCGCGCAAGAAGCCGCATGGCAGACACGGGATCATCTGGATGACCCCGTCATTGGCGAACTGCGCAACCGTTTTGGGCCGGATGCCTTTACCGTTCAGGCGACCCGCACCGGGGTACCCGTTGTTTGGGTGAAGCGTGAACAATTACTGGAAGTGGTCGATTTCCTCAAGAAATTGCCAAAACCTTACGTCATGCTGTTTGACTTACACGGCATGGATGAGCGTCTGCGTACTCACCGCCAGGGTCTCCCTGCTGCGGATTTTTCCGTTTTCTACCACCTGATCTCAATAGACCGCAACACGGATATCATGCTCAAGGTGGCATTGTCTGAAAACGACATGCATCTGCCGACGATCACCAAACTTTTCCCGAACGCGAACTGGTATGAGCGTGAAACCTGGGAAATGTTCGGCATGACCTTCGACGGCCACCCACATCTGACGCGCATCATGATGCCGCAGACCTGGACCGGCCACCCGCTGCGTAAAGACTACCCGGCACGTGCAACCGAATTCGACCCGTTTGAGCTGACCAAAGCCAAGCAGGATCTGGAGATGGAAGCACTGACCTTCAAGCCGGAAGACTGGGGCATGAAGCGCGGTACCGAAAACGAGGACTTCATGTTCCTCAACCTCGGTCCGAACCACCCGTCTGCGCACGGTGCATTCCGTATTATTCTTCAGCTTGATGGCGAAGAGATTGTCGACTGCGTTCCTGACATCGGTTACCACCACCGTGGTGCTGAGAAGATGGGCGAGCGTCAGTCCTGGCACAGCTACATTCCGTATACCGACCGTATCGAGTACCTCGGCGGTTGCGTCAACGAAATGCCTTACGTGCTGGCCGTTGAGAAACTGGCGGGTATCGTTACGCCGGATCGCGTTAACGTGATTCGCGTAATGCTGTCAGAACTGTTCCGTATTAACAGCCACCTGCTGTACATCTCCACGTTCATTCAGGACGTCGGCGCGATGACCCCGGTCTTCTTCGCCTTTACCGATCGTCAGAAAATCTACGATCTGGTGGAAGCGATTACCGGTTTCCGTATGCACCCGGCCTGGTTCCGTATCGGCGGTGTGGCACACGATCTGCCGCGCGGCTGGGATCGTCTGCTGCGTGAATTCCTCGACTGGATGCCGAAACGTCTGGCCTCTTACGAGAAAGCCGCACTGCGCAACACCATCCTGAAAGGCCGTTCCCAGGGCGTTGCTGCCTACGGCGCAAAAGAAGCGCTGGAGTGGGGGACGACAGGTGCAGGTCTGCGTGCGACCGGTATTGATTTCGACGTGCGTAAAGCCCGTCCTTACTCTGGCTATGAGAACTTTGACTTTGAAGTCCCGGTGGGCGGCGGTGTTTCCGACTGCTACACCCGCGTGATGCTGAAAGTGGAAGAACTGCGCCAGAGTCTGCGCATCCTTGAGCAGTGCCTCAACAATATGCCGGAAGGCCCGTTCAAAGCGGATCACCCGCTGACCACGCCGCCACCGAAAGAGCGCACGCTGCAACATATCGAAACCCTGATCACTCACTTCCTGCAGGTTTCCTGGGGCCCGGTCATGCCGGCGCAAGAATCCTTCCAGATGATTGAAGCGACCAAGGGTATTAACAGTTACTACCTGACCAGTGACGGCAGCACCATGAGCTACCGTACCCGCGTGCGTACGCCGAGCTTTGCGCACCTGCAGCAGATCCCGTCCGCCATTCGCGGCAGTCTGGTCTCCGACCTGATTGTGTATCTGGGTAGTATCGATTTTGTTATGTCAGATGTGGACCGCTAATTATGCACGAGAATCAACAACCACAAACCGAGGCTTTTGAGCTGAGTGACGCAGAGCGTGCCGCCATTGAGCACGAGATGCACCACTACGAAGACCCGCGTGCGGCGTCCATTGAAGCGCTGAAAATCGTACAGAAACAGCGTGGTTGGGTGCCGGATGGGGCGATCTACGCGATCGCAAAAGTGCTGGGTATTCCGGCCAGTGACGTAGAAGGCGTAGCCACGTTCTACAGCCAGATCTTCCGTCAGCCGGTGGGCCGCCATGTGATCCGCTACTGTGACAGCGTGGTCTGCCACATTACCGGTTATCAGGGCATTCAGGCTGCCATTGAGAAGAAACTCAATATCAAGCCGGGCCAGACCACGTTCGATGGTCGCTTTACTCTGCTGCCAACCTGCTGCCTGGGTAACTGCGACAAGGGGCCGACCATGATGATTGATGAGGATACTCACAGCCATCTGACGCCGGAAGCGATTCCTGACCTGCTGGAGCAGTACAAATGAAAACTGTAATTCGTACTGCTGAGACGCATCCGCTGACCTGGCGTCTGCGTGATGACAAACAGCCGGTATGGCTTGACGAATACCAGAGCAAAAACGGCTATGCCGGTGCGCGTAAAGCCCTTGGCGGCATGGCGCCGGACGACATCGTTAACGCGGTGAAAGAGTCGGGCCTGAAAGGCCGCGGCGGCGCAGGTTTCTCCACCGGTCTGAAGTGGAGCCTGATGCCGAAAGACGAATCCATGAACATCCGTTACCTGCTGTGTAACGCTGATGAAATGGAGCCGGGCACCTATAAAGACCGCCTGCTGATGGAACAGCTGCCGCACCTGCTGGTGGAAGGCATGCTGATCTCCGCGTTTGCACTGAAAGCCTACCGTGGCTACATCTTCCTGCGCGGTGAGTACATCGAAGCGGCGGAAAACCTGCGTCGCGCGATTGCCGAAGCCACCGAAGCCGGCCTGCTGGGTAAAAACATCCTGGGCACTGGCTTTGACTTTGAACTGTTCGTGCACACCGGTGCAGGGCGTTATATCTGCGGTGAAGAAACCGCGCTGATTAACTCCCTGGAAGGCCGCCGCGCGAACCCGCGTTCCAAGCCACCGTTCCCGGCAAGCTCCGGCGTATGGGGTAAACCGACCTGCGTCAATAACGTTGAAACCCTGTGTAACGTTCCGGCTATCCTCGCCAACGGCGTGGAGTGGTATCAGGGCATCTCTTCAAGTAAGGATGCCGGTACCAAGCTGATGGGCTTCTCCGGTCGCGTGAAAAACCCGGGTGTCTGGGAACTGCCGTTCGGTACCACCGCACGCGAAATTCTTGAAGACTACGCGGGCGGCATGCGTGATGGCCTGAAATTCAAAGCCTGGCAGCCAGGTGGGGCAGGGACAGACTTCCTGACCGAAGCCCACCTTGACCTGCCGATGGAATTCGAAAGCATTGGTAAAGCAGGCAGCCGTCTGGGTACGGCGCTGGCGATGGCCGTCGACCACGAGATCGGCATGGTTTCGCTGGTGCGTAACCTGGAAGAGTTCTTTGCCCGCGAGTCCTGCGGCTGGTGTACACCTTGCCGTGACGGACTGCCGTGGAGCGTGAAGATCCTGCGTGCTATCGAACGCGGCGAAGGTCAGCCGGGCGATATCGAGACACTTGAGCAACTGTGTCGATTCCTTGGCCCTGGTAAAACCTTCTGTGCCCACGCACCGGGTGCCGTCGAGCCGCTGCAGAGCGCGATTAAATATTTCCGCGACGAATTCGAAGCAGGCATCAAGCAGCCGTTCAGCAATACCCATTCTATCAATGGGATTCAGCCGAACCTGCTGAAAGCACGCTGGTAAAGACAGAATTTTGATTAACGCTCGGTTACGACCGAGCCAACTGGAAGCATGCTAATGGCTACGATTCATGTAGACGGCAAAGAATACGAAGTCAACGGGGCGGACAACCTTCTGGAAGCTTGTCTGTCTCTTGGCCTCGATATTCCGTACTTTTGCTGGCATCCGGCGCTGGGCAGCGTCGGTGCTTGCCGCCAGTGTGCGGTGAAGCAATATCAAAACGCGGAAGACACGCGTGGTCGCCTGGTGATGTCCTGTATGACGCCAGCCACCGAAGGCACCTTTATTTCGATTGATGACGAAGAAGCCAAACAGTTCCGCGAAAGCGTGGTGGAGTGGTTGATGACCAACCACCCGCACGACTGTCCGGTCTGTGAAGAGGGCGGTAACTGCCACCTTCAGGATATGACCGTAATGACCGGTCACAGCTTCCGTCGCTATCGCTTTACTAAACGTACCCACCGTAACCAGGATCTGGGGCCGTTCATCTCTCACGAAATGAACCGCTGCATCGCCTGCTACCGCTGCGTGCGTTACTACAAAGACTACGCAGACGGTCAGGATCTGGGCGTGTATGGCGCGCATGACAACGTCTACTTCGGTCGCCCGGAAGACGGAACGCTGGAAAGCGAGTTCTCCGGTAACCTGGTAGAAATCTGCCCGACCGGCGTATTCACGGATAAAACCCACTCCGAGCGTTACAACCGTAAATGGGACATGCAGTTTGCGCCTAGCATCTGCCAGCAGTGTTCCCTCGGCTGTAACACCAGCCCGGGTGAGCGTTACGGCGAACTGCGTCGTATCGAAAACCGTTACAACGGTACCGTTAACCACTACTTCCTGTGCGACCGCGGTCGTTTCGGCTATGGCTATGTGAACCTGAAAGACCGTCCGCGTCAGCCGGTTCAGCGCCGTGGTGACGACTTCATTACCCTGAACGCTGAGCAGGCGATGCAGGGCGCGGCAGATATTCTGCGTCAGTCGAAGAAAGTGATCGGTATCGGTTCCCCGCGCGCCAGCATCGAAAGCAACTTCGCGCTGCGTGAGCTGGTTGGGGCTGAGAACTTCTATACCGGCATCGCCGAGGGCGAGCAGGAACGTCTCCAGCTGGTTCTGAAAGTGCTGCGTGAAGGCGGTATTCATACCCCTGCGCTGCGCGAAATTGAATCCTACGATGCGGTTCTGGTGCTGGGTGAAGACTTGACTCAGACCGGCGCACGCGCGGCTCTGGCGGTTCGTCAGGCGGTGAAAGGGAAAGCACGTGAAATGGCTGCGGCGCAGAAAGTGGCTGACTGGCAGATTGCGGCGATCCTGAACATCGGTCAGCGTGCGAAGCATCCTCTGTTTGTGACCAACGTCGACAACACCCGTCTGGACGATATCGCTGCGTGGACCTACTGCGCGCCGGTTGAAGATCAGGCACGCCTTGGCTTTGCCATCGCCCACGCGCTGGACAACAACTCTCCTGCCGTTGAACTGGATCGCGATCTGCAAAACAAGGTTGACGTGATTGTTCAGGCCCTGGCAGGTGCGAAGAAACCGCTGATTATTTCCGGTACCAACGCCGGTAGCGCGGAGATCATTCAGGCGGCAGCTAACGTGGCTAAAGCGCTGAAAGGCCGTGGTGCAGATGTTGGTGTGACCATGATTGCCCGTGCGGTGAACAGCATCGGTCTGGGTATGATAGGCGGCGGCTCGCTGGAAGCGGCGTTAAGCGAACTGGAGTCTGGTTCTGCGGATGCCGTTGTGGTGCTGGAAAATGACCTGCATCGCCATGCTTCTGCCGCTCGCGTTGACGCCGCGCTCTCCAAAGCACCGCTGGTCATGGTCATCGACCATCAGCGCACCGCGATCATGGACAAAGCACACCTGGTGCTCTCTGCGGCAAGCTTCGCAGAAAGTGACGGTACCGTTATCAACAACGAAGGTCGCGCACAGCGTTTCTTCCAGGTCTATGATCCGGCGTACTACGACAGCAACACCGTGATGCTGGAAAGCTGGCGCTGGCTGCACTCCCTGCACAGCACCGTACAGAGCCGTGAAGTGGACTGGACGCAGCTTGACCACGTTATCGACGCGGTGGTGGAAAAACTGCCTCAGCTGGCGGGCATTAAAGATGCAGCCCCTGAAGCAAGCTTCCGTATTCGCGGCCAGAAACTGGCACGTGAACCGCACCGCTACAGTGGCCGTACCGCAATGCGTGCCAACATCAGCGTACACGAACCGCGTCAGCCGCAGGATAAAGACACCATGTTCGCCTTCTCAATGGAAGGGAACAACCAGCCGTCTGCGCCGCGTTCGCAAATCCCGTTCGCATGGGCTCCGGGCTGGAACTCCCCGCAGGCGTGGAACAAGTTCCAGGCTGAAGTGGGCGGTTCCCTGCGCCACGGCGATCCGGGCGTGCGTCTGATTGAAGCGTCTGAAACCGGTCTGGATTTCTTCACGACCGTGCCAGCAAGCTTCCAGGCCCAGGACGGTAGCTGGCGTATTGCGCCGTACTACCATCTGTTCGGTAGCGACGAGCTGTCCCAGCGTTCACCTGTCTTCCAGACCCGTATGCCGCAGCCGTACATCAAGCTCAACCCGGCGGATGCCGCAAAGCTTGGCGTTAACGCGGGTGCGAACATTGCCTTTAGCTATGACGGCCAGACCATCAGCCTGCCGCTGATTATCTCTGAAAGTCTGACAGCAGGGCAGGTGGGTCTGCCGATGGGTATGCCAGGCATCGCGCCGGTTCTGGCGGGTGCGCGTCTTGATAATCTGCAGGAGGCAAAAGCATGAGTTGGTTAACGCCGGATCTTATCGACATCCTGCTGAGCATTCTGAAAGCGATTGTTATCCTGCTGGTAGTGGTCACCTGCGGCGCGTTCATGAGCTTCGGTGAACGTCGTCTGCTCGGTCTGTTCCAGAACCGTTACGGACCGAACCGCGTGGGCTGGGGTGGTTCACTCCAGCTGGTCGCGGACATGATCAAGATGTTCTTTAAAGAGGACTGGATCCCGCGCTTCTCGGACCGCGTGATCTTTACGCTGGCGCCGATGATCGCCTTCACTTCGCTGCTGCTGGCATTTGCTATCGTTCCCGTTAGCCCGACCTGGGTGGTCGCTGACCTGAACATCGGCATTCTGTTCTTCCTGATGATGGCAGGCCTCGCGGTTTACGCGGTCCTGTTCGCAGGCTGGTCCAGTAACAACAAATACTCGCTGCTGGGTGCGATGCGTGCTTCCGCGCAGACGCTGAGCTACGAAGTGTTCCTGGGACTCTCCCTGATGGGCGTGGTGGCGCAGGCCGGTTCATTCAACATGACCGACATCGTCAACAACCAGGCTGACATCTGGAACGTTATCCCGCAGTTCTTTGGTTTTATTACCTTTGCTATCGCGGGCGTGGCAGTGTGTCACCGTCACCCGTTTGACCAGCCAGAAGCCGAACAGGAACTGGCCGACGGTTACCACATCGAATATTCCGGTATGAAGTTCGGTCTGTTCTTCGTGGGCGAGTACATCGGTATCGTCACCATTTCCGCGTTGATGGTAACGCTGTTCTTTGGTGGCTGGCATGGCCCGTTCTTACCGCCGTTCATCTGGTTCGCGCTGAAAACCGCGTTCTTCATGATGATGTTCATTTTGATTCGCGCAGCGTTACCGCGTCCACGTTATGACCAGGTAATGTCCTTCGGCTGGAAAGTGTGCCTGCCGCTGACGCTCGTCAACTTGTTGGTAACGGCAGCTGTCATTCTCTGGCAGCAGCCATAAGGGGCTATAGACCATGACCTTAAAAGAATTACTGGTAGGCTTCGGTACCCAGGTACGCAGTATCTGGATGATCGGCCTGCACGCGTTTGCCAAACGCGAAACCCGGATGTACCCGGAAGAGCCGGTATATCTGCCGCCGCGCTACCGTGGCCGTATCGTGCTGACGCGCGACCCGGACGGTTCCGAGCGCTGCGTTGCCTGTAACCTGTGTGCGGTAGCGTGTCCGGTCGGCTGTATCTCTCTGCAGAAAGCAGAGACGGTAGATGGCCGCTGGTACCCTGAGTTCTTCCGCATCAACTTCTCACGCTGCATTTTCTGCGGTCTGTGTGAAGAAGCGTGCCCAACCACGGCGATTCAGCTGACTCCAGACTTCGAGCTGGGTGAGTACAAGCGTCAGGACCTGGTGTACGAGAAAGAGGATCTGCTGATTTCCGGTCCGGGCAAATACCCGGAATATAACTTCTACCGGATGGCGGGTATGGCAATCGACGGCAAAGATAAGGGCGAAGCAGAGAACGAAGCTAAGCCTATCGACGTCAAGAGCCTGTTACCGTAAGGAGAGGGCAATGGAATTCGCTTTTTATATCTGTGGCCTTATCGCCATCCTGGCTACGCTGCGAGTGATTACGCACACCAATCCGGTGCATGCGCTGCTGTATTTAATCATCTCCCTGCTGGCTATCTCCGGGGTGTTCTTCGCACTGGGCGCGCACTTCGCCGGTGCGCTGGAAATCATCGTCTACGCCGGGGCCATTATGGTGCTGTTCGTGTTCGTGGTGATGATGCTGAACCTGGGCGGCTCTGAAATTGAGCAGGAACGTCAGTGGTTAAAACCGCAGGTGTGGATTGGTCCGGCAATTTTGTCGGCCATCATGCTGGTGGTGATTGTTTACGCCATTCTGGGCGTGAACGATCAGGGCATCGACGGCACGCCGATCGGCGCTAAAGAGGTGGGTATCACGCTCTTTGGCCCATACGTTCTGGCGGTAGAACTGGCCTCTATGCTGCTGCTGGCAGGCCTGGTGGTTGCTTTCCACGTTGGTCGCGAAGAGCGCGCTGGCGAGGTGCTGAGCAACCGCACTGACGACCGCGCGAAAAGAAAAACGGAGGAGCGCGCATGATCCCCTTAACACATGGACTGATCCTCGCTGCGATTTTATTCGTTCTCGGGCTGACCGGTCTGGTTATCCGCCGCAATCTGCTGTTTATGCTGATCGGTCTGGAAATCATGATTAACGCCTCCGCGCTGGCCTTCGTGGTCGCCGGAAGCTACTGGGGCCAGACCGATGGTCAGGTGATGTACATTCTCGCCATCAGCCTCGCGGCTGCCGAAGCGAGTATTGGCCTGGCGCTGTTGCTGCAGCTCCATCGTCGCCGCCAGAATCTGAACATCGATTCAGTAAGTGAGTTGCGTGGATGAACATGCTTGCCTTAACCATTATTTTTCCGCTGATTGGCTTCCTGCTGCTGGCGTTTTCTCGTGGCCGCTGGTCTGAGAATCTGTCTGCGACCGTGGGCATTGGCTCAATCGGTCTGGCTGCGCTGGTCACAGCGTATGCGGGGATCGACTTCTTTAACAACGGACGTCAGCCGTTCAGCGTGCCGCTGTGGACCTGGATGTCGGTCGGTGATTTCAACATCGGCTTCAACCTGGTACTGGACGGCCTCTCGCTGACCATGCTCTCCGTGGTCACCGGCGTTGGCTTCCTGATCCACATGTTCGCCTCCTGGTATATGCGCGGTGAAGAGGGTTACTCCCGCTTCTTCGCCTACACCAACCTGTTTATCGCCAGCATGGTGGTTCTGGTGCTGGCCGATAACCTGCTGCTGATGTATCTGGGCTGGGAAGGCGTGGGTCTGTGTTCTTACCTGCTGATTGGCTTCTACTACACCGATCCGAAGAATGGTGCAGCGGCCATGAAAGCGTTCGTCGTGACCCGCGTGGGTGACGTCTTCCTCGCTTTCGCGCTGTTCATTCTTTACAACGAACTGGGCACGCTGAACTTCCGCGAAATGGTGGAACTGGCGCCAGCGCACTTCGCTGCAGGCAACAACATGCTGTGGTGGGCAACGCTGATGCTGCTGGGTGGCGCTGTGGGTAAATCCGCACAGCTGCCGTTGCAGACATGGCTGGCCGACGCGATGGCGGGTCCAACCCCTGTCTCCGCGCTGATCCACGCCGCGACCATGGTCACCGCCGGTGTCTACCTGATTGCGCGTACCCATGGCCTGTTCCTGATGACCCCGGAAATTCTGCATCTGGTGGGTATCGTCGGTGCGGTCACGCTGGTGCTGGCAGGCTTTGCTGCGCTGGTACAGACCGACATCAAACGCGTTCTCGCATACTCCACCATGAGCCAGATTGGTTATATGTTCCTGGCGCTGGGCGTACAGGCGTGGGACGCGGCCATTTTCCACCTGATGACGCACGCGTTCTTTAAAGCGCTGCTGTTCCTCTCATCCGGTTCGGTGATTCTGGCCTGCCACCACGAGCAGAACATCTTCAAGATGGGCGGACTGCGTAAGTCCATTCCGCTGGTGTATGTCTGCTTCCTGGTGGGCGGCGCGGCGCTTGCGGCACTGCCGCTGATCACCGCGGGCTTCTTCAGTAAGGACGAAATCCTTGCGGGTGCCATGGCGAATGGTCATATCAATCTGATGGTTGCGGGTCTGGTCGGTGCATTCATGACCTCCCTGTATACCTTCCGTATGATTTTCATCGTATTCCACGGTAAAGAACAAATTCACGCTCACGCAGGGAAGGGGATTACCCACCACCTGCCGCTGATTGTGCTGCTGGTACTGTCCACCTTCGTTGGCGCAATGATTGTGCCGCCGCTGCAGGGCGTACTGCCAGACACCACCGAGCTTGAGCACGGTCGCGTTCTGACGCTTGAAATCACCTCCGGTGTCGTCGCTATTGCGGGCATCCTGATTGCGGCATGGCTGTGGCTGGGCAAACGCACGCTGGTGACCGCCGTTGCCAACAGCGCGCCTGGCCGTCTGCTGGGCACCTGGTGGTACAACGCGTGGGGCTTCGACTGGCTGTACGACATGATCTTCGTTAAGCCGTTCCTGGGCATTGCGTGGCTGCTGAAGCGCGACCCACTGAACAGCCTGATGAATATCCCGGCGATCCTCTCCCGCTTTGCAGGTAAAGGCCTGCTGTACAGCGAGAACGGTTACCTGCGCTGGTATGTGGCGTCCATGAGCATCGGTGCGGTTGTCGTGCTGGCGCTGCTGATGGTGTTGCGTTGATCGTTAAGTGAATTTTATTCGAATTCGTTGAAAATCAGGCCCCTGCTGGGGGCCTTAAAAAGGAATGTAAATCGCCATGTTACTACCCTGGCTAATATTAATTCCCTTCATCGGCGGCTTCCTGTGCTGGCAGACTGAACGCTTTGGCGTGAAGATGCCGCGCTGGATCGCGCTGATCACCATGGGATTGACGCTCGCGCTTGGCCTGCAACTGTGGTTGCAGGGCGGTTACTCACTGACCCAGTCTGCGGGCATCCCGCAGTGGCAGTCTGAGTTCATCCTGCCCTGGATCCCACGTTTCGGTATCACCATCCACCTGGCGATTGACGGTCTGTCGCTGCTGATGGTGGTGCTGACCGGTCTGCTCGGTGTTCTGGCGGTACTCTGCTCCTGGCGAGAAATCGAAAAATACCAGGGCTTCTTCCACCTGAACCTGATGTGGATCCTGGGCGGCGTGATCGGCGTGTTCCTTGCCATCGACATGTTCCTGTTCTTCTTCTTCTGGGAGATGATGCTGGTGCCGATGTACTTCCTGATCGCGCTTTGGGGCCACAAGGCATCCGACGGTAAAACGCGTATCACGGCGGCGACCAAGTTCTTCATCTACACCCAGGCGAGCGGTCTGGTGATGTTGATTGCCATTCTGGCGCTGGTGTTTGTTCACCATAACGCGACGGGCATCTGGACCTTCAACTACGAAGATCTGCTGAAAACCCCGATGTCGCACGGCGTTGAATACCTGCTGATGCTGGGCTTCTTCATCGCATTCGCGGTGAAAATGCCGGTGGTTCCGCTGCACGGCTGGCTGCCAGACGCGCACTCTCAGGCACCCACTGCGGGTTCCGTTGACCTGGCGGGCATCTTGCTGAAAACCGCGGCCTACGGTCTGCTGCGCTTCGCGCTGCCGCTGTTCCCGAATGCGTCCGCTGAGTTTGCCCCGATTGCCATGTGGCTCGGTGTGATCGGTATCTTCTACGGTGCCTGGATGGCCTTCACGCAGTACGACATCAAGCGTCTGATTGCCTACACCTCCGTTTCCCACATGGGCTTCGTGCTGATTGCCATCTACACCGGCAGCCAGCTGGCGTACCAGGGCGCGGTGATCCAGATGATTGCGCACGGTCTGTCCGCTGCCGGCCTCTTCATCCTGTGTGGTCAGCTGTACGAACGTCTGCACACGCGTGACATGCGCATGATGGGCGGTCTGTGGAGCAAAATTAAATGGCTGCCAGCGCTCTCCATGTTCTTCGCGGTTGCCACCCTGGGGATGCCAGGCACCGGTAACTTCGTCGGCGAATTTATGATTCTGTTCGGCAGCTTCAAAGTGGTGCCGGTGATCACCGTGATCTCCACCTTTGGTCTGGTGTTCGCTTCCGTCTACTCGCTGGCGATGCTGCACCGCGCTTACTTCGGTAAAGCGAAGAGCGAAATTGCTGCACAAGAACTGCCGGGGATGTCGCTGCGTGAGCTGTTCATCATCCTGCTGCTGGTCGTACTGCTGGTGCTGCTGGGCTTCTTCCCGCAGCCGATTCTGGATACCTCGCACAGTGCGATGGGCAACATCCAGCAGTGGTTTGTTAATTCTGCTTCTACTACAAGGCCGTAAATCGCCATGACAATAACTCCACAACAACTGATTGCGCTGCTACCGCTGCTGATCGTCGGATTGACGGTGGTGGTTGTGATGCTCTCCATTGCGTGGCGACGCAATCACTTCCTGAATGCCACGCTGTCGGTCATCGGCCTGAACGCCGCGTTAGTCTCTCTCTGGTTTGTTGGCCAGGGCGGTGCGATGGACGTCACGCCGCTGATGCGCGTTGACGGCTATGCCATGCTCTACACCGGTCTGGTGCTGCTGGCGAGCCTGGCGACCTGTACCTTTGCGTACCCATGGCTCGAAGGCTACAACGACAACAAAGAAGAGTTTTATCTGCTGGTTCTGATTGCCGCACTGGGCGGCATTCTGCTGGCGAATGCTAACCATCTGGCCGCGCTGTTCCTCGGTATTGAGCTGATCTCTCTGCCGCTGTTCGGTCTGATTGGTTACGCCTTCCGTCAAAAGCGCTCTCTGGAAGCAAGCATCAAGTACACCATCCTGTCTGCTGCTGCGTCCTCGTTCCTGCTGTTTGGTATTGCGCTGCTGTACGCACAGTCCGGTAACCTCTCTTTCATGGCGCTCGGCAAGAGCCTCGGCGACGGCATGCTCCACGAGCCGCTGCTGCTGGCGGGTCTGGGCATGATGATTGTAGGCCTTGGCTTTAAACTCTCACTGGTTCCGTTCCACCTGTGGACACCAGACGTATACCAGGGCGCGCCTGCGCCGGTGTCGACCTTCCTGGCGACAGCGAGCAAAATCGCTATCTTCGGTGTGGTCATGCGTCTGTTCCTGTACGCGCCGGTGGGTGACAGTGAAGCGGTTCGCGTGGTGCTGGGCATCATCGCGTTCGTCTCCATCATCTTCGGTAACCTGATGGCGCTGAGCCAGACCAACATCAAGCGTCTGCTGGGCTACTCGTCCATCTCTCATCTGGGCTACCTGATGGTGGCGCTGATTGCGCTGCAGAGCGGTGAAATGTCGATGGAAGCCGTGGGCGTGTATCTGGCCGGTTACCTGTTCAGCAGCCTCGGCGCCTTCGGCGTGGTGAGCCTGATGTCCAGCCCATACCGTGGCCCGGATGCCGACTCGCTGTTCTCTTACCGTGGTCTGTTCTGGCACCGTCCGATCCTGTCCGCGGTGATGACCGTGATGATGCTCTCTCTGGCGGGTATCCCGATGACGCTGGGCTTTATCGGTAAATTCTACGTGCTGGCCGTCGGTGTGCAGGCACACCTGTGGTGGCTGACTGCCGGTGTGGTTATCGGTTCCGCGATTGGTCTCTACTACTACCTGCGCGTTGCCGTGAGCCTCTACCTGAGCGCACCTCAGCAGCTCAACCGCGATGCGCCATCTAACTGGCAGTACAGCGCCGGTGGTATCGTAGTGCTTATCTCAGCCCTGCTGGTGCTGATCTTCGGTATCTATCCGCAGCCGCTGATTGATATCGTGCAGCGAGCGATGCCATTAATGTAAAAGTAAAACCCGCCTCGGCGGGTTTTTTTATGGTTTTCTCCCTCTCCCTGTGGGAGAGGGACGGGGTGAGGGCACCAGCCCGCACCAGACCTAAGCCAGCTGCTTCCGGCTAATCAACGGCCCATCAATCTTCTTCATCGAGCGATCCAGCACCTCTTCAATCACCGACGACAGCTCGTTCAGCTCAAACTTCGCCACGTACCCGTCCGCCTTCACCTTGCGAATATGGTCTTCGTTGGCGTTGCCGGAAAGGGAAGAGTGGATCACCACCGGAATATCCTTCAGTACCGGGTCGGTTTTGATTTTGCGCGTCAGCGTAAAACCGTCCATCTCCGGCATTTCGAGGTCGGTCAACACCAGGGCAATCTTATCGGTGATCGGCACACCTTCGGCCTGCGCCTGAGCGGCCAGCAGGCTAATTTTTTCCCACGCATCTTTACCGGTGATATGCAGCTGCGCCGGGATCTCCATCGCCTGCAAACCTTTCTCCAGCATCGAGCGCGCCACTTTGGAATCTTCCGCCACAATCGCCACAGAACCCGGCTTGATGTTGAATTTAGTGGTCTTCAGATTCGTGGCGTGCAGGTCGTGGTTCGCCGGGGTGATGTCATACAGGATCTGCTCAACGTCCAGCACCATCGCCAGTTCGTTGGTATCGGCCTTCTCGTCCAGGCAGGCAATACTGGTGATGTAGCGCCCGCTGACGGCAGTTTCCGCCGCGTGCACCTGCTTCCAGTCCAGACGCATGATGTTCTCAACCGACTCCACGGCAAACGCCTGCACGCTGCGGGCATATTCGGTAATCAGCAGGATGTTCAGCCCGGTGGTGGGTTTACAGCCCGCCACGGCGGCCAGATCGATCACCGGGATCACCTGATCGCGAATATTCACCATCCCCATCAGCGGAGACTTCATGCCGGCAGGTTTCGTGAACTCCGGCATCGGTACAATTTCGCGCAGCTTGAAAACGTTAATACCAAACAGCTCGGATTTGTTGTCGTTCAGAGAGGTGCCAAGACGGAACAGCAACAGTTCAAAACGGTTCGACAGGGTCAGATTCGCCCTGTCATCAATATCTTTCTGGAAATTATCCATTCTACCCTCGAGAGAAATGCTGGCCTTTTAATCGTTATCGGCATCCTGAGGGAAAAATGAAGGGCTAAACGCTGACCTTAGCGAAATCTTCGGCCAGCTCACATTCCGGGAACAGCGCCCGACACTCTGCCAGCAGGCTTTCGCCCCCCCGCGCGTCGTAACGCGAGCTGACATGGGTGATAATGAGCCTGCCGACAGCCGCGTCACGGGCAAGCAGCGCCGCCTGACGCGTTGAGCTATGGCCCCGACTGTTGGCTTTCTCTTCCATCGCCGTCTCCAGCGTGGCTTCATGCACCATCACGTCCACGCCCTGAGCAAGCTGAACGGCGGCAGGGCACGGTGCCGTGTCACCAAAAATGGCCAGTTTTTTGCCCGGCTGCGGTGCGGCGAGATAATCCTGGCCGTTGATGATGCGCCCGTCCTCCAGCGTAACGTGCTTTCCGTGCTTCAGGCGCTGGAACAGCGGTCCAGGCTTTACGCCATCGGCGATGAGCGCGGCGGCATCCAGTGCGCCGGGTTTGTCGTGTTCCTCAATGCGGTAGCCATAGCACTCCACCGGATGATTAAGCGGTCGGGCGGTGACCTGATAATCCCCATCGTCGAAAACCAGGCCTTCGGTAATCTCAACGACCTCAAGCGGATAGTCGGTCCAGGAGCCGCTGAGGCGTAGCGCGGTTTCAACAAATTCCCGGATCCCCACAGGCCCATAAATCGTCAGCGGGTTGGCATTACCGGCCATTGAGCGGCTGCAAAGCAAACCGGGAAGGCCAAAAAGATGGTCGCCATGCAGGTGAGTGATGAAAATTTTATCCAGCTTGCCGGGGTGATAAGCGGTATGTAAAAGCTGATGTTGTGTCCCTTCACCACAGTCAAACAGCCATAGTCCGCCACGGGTGGGATGTTTAAGATCCAGCAGTATCGCGGTCACATTTCGTGATCGGGTTGGCACGCCAGCAGACGTCCCCAGAAAAATCAGTTCCATAATGCAATCAGCCCTTTGCCGAACGGGGAGGGGTTTAGTATAACGTGATGAACCCCAGGAAGGAGAAAGAGATGATCCAGTGGCAAGATTTACACCATAGTGAGCTCACCGTTCAGTCGCTCTACGCGTTGCTCAAACTGCGCTGCGAAGTGTTTGTGGTTGAACAAACCTGTCCGTATCAGGATATCGACGGTGATGATCTCACAGGGGAAAACCGTCATATCCTCGGCTGGAAGGATAACGAGCTGGTGGCGTATGCGAGGATTCTGAAAAGCGAGGACGATTTTGAGCCCGTCGTGATAGGTCGCGTCATTGTCAGCAACAAAGCACGGGGCGAAAAACTCGGCTATCAGCTGATGGAAAAAACTCTGGATGCGTGCCGGAAACAGTGGCCGGACAAGGCGTTATACCTGGGCGCGCAGGCGCACCTGCAACCCTTCTACGGCCATTTTGGTTTTACGCCGGTTACCGACGTTTATGACGAAGATGGTATCCCGCACATCGGCATGGCACGAGAAGTGAAACAGGCGTAATGGCACGTCGTTGTCTATAGTTAGCGGACTGGTGTACTAACATGGAGAAAAATATGTCATTTCAATCCTGGGATACCCGTATCGACGACGACCTGGCTTTGCTGAGCGAAACGCTGGAAGAGGTGTTACGTTCCTCGGGCGACCCTGCCGATCAGAAATATATTGAGTTAAAAGCCCGTGCTGAACAGGCGCTGCATGAAGTGAAAAACCGCGTTAGCCATGCGTCTGATACTTACTACTACCGTGCCAAAAAAGCGGTTTATCGTGCCGATGACTATGTCCATGAAAAACCGTGGCAGGGCATTGGGGTGGGGGCTGCCGTAGGGCTGGTGCTGGGTCTGCTGCTGGCCCGTCGTTAAGCCGCTTAACCACTCCCTATACGTGGGTACTGCTATTTATGTTCAGTACCCCGTATAATATGCGGTTTTAACAGGGAGAGGTTCGCGTGAATTCGATTTTCCTTGCGTTGGAGCAACTGCAAACCCAGCTTTCGCAAGCGTTACCCGCCACACCCGGCCTGCGTCATTTCGACGTCTCTTTCCCGTTAAACGACGCCTTCGATCCTCTCGCCTGGCTTGGCGAGCAGCAGTGCTATCCGCAATTTTACTGGCAGCAGCGTAACGGTGATGAAGAGCTGGCTGCGCTGGGGGCGGTCACCCAATTTTCCTCTCTGGCGCTGGCCTCACAGTTCTTGCGTGCAGAACATGCGCCAAAAGAGACTCGCATCTGCGGCCTCAACGCATTCAGCCCGGAGCAGGGCAGTCTTTTTCTGCCGCGCCTGCTCTGGCGACGTACCGCTGGCAACGCCACCTTGCGCCTGCAGCTGTGGAGTGATCGCTCGCTTCAGGACGACGCGCGCACTGCCCTGGAATTACTCCAGCAACTCCGTCCAGCCAGAGCCATTCGTCCGCTGTCTGTCCAGGTTGAGCGCGAAACGCATCTGCCGCAAAAACCGGAATGGTTGACCCTGATCGGCAAGGCGACGGAGACTATCGCGCGCGGCGATTTCGAAAAGGTCGTGCTTGCCCGGGCCACCGATCTGCAGTGTAAACAGCGGGTTAATCCTGTCGCTCTGATGGCCGCCAGCCGCGCCCTGAATCTCAACTGCTATCATTTCTGCATGGTATTCGACGCCCGCAACGCGTTCCTCGGCTCCACGCCCGAGCGCCTCTGGCGGCGACGTGGCAAGCTGCTGCGCACCGAAGCGCTGGCGGGTACCGTCGCCAGCCATACGGATGATAAACAGGCGCAGCGCCTGGGCGAGTGGTTGCTGAATGATGATAAAAACCAGCGTGAAAATATGCTGGTCGTGGAAGATATCTGCCAGCGTCTTCAGCACCATACGCAGACGCTTGAGGTATTGCCTGCTCAGGTCGTCCGGCTGCGTAAAGTCCAGCATTTACGACGCTGTATCTGGACGGAGCTAAAACAGGCCGATGACGAGCTGTGTCTGCATGTGCTCCAGCCGACAGCCGCCGTTGCCGGGCTTCCGCGACAGCCCGCGCGTGCGTTTATCCACAACGTTGAGCCTTTCAACCGCGAATGGTACGCCGGTTCGGCCGGGTATTTATCGCCCGATCAAAGCGAGTTCTGTGTGGCGTTGCGCTCGGCGCGCGTCCAGGATGACGCCCTGCGGCTCTACGCCGGGGCGGGCATCGTCAGCGGATCTGACCCGGAGCAGGAGTGGCAGGAGATCGAAAACAAAGCCGCTGGCTTGCGCTCTCTGCTCCTTAGGGATTAATACTGATTCGCGCAATCCCGATTCATATCAAAATTCCAATTTTTTCTATTATTTATACTGTGTCGCATTCTTGATACCGGACAATCTCATGTCAGTAAGTTCTTTTAACCGACGCTGGGCGGCGGTGATCCTTGAAGCCCTGACGCGCCATGGCGTCAGGCACGTGTGTATTGCACCGGGTTCTCGCTCAACGCCGCTGACGCTGGCGGCCGCCGAAAACCGGGCGTTGATTCACCATACCCATTTTGATGAGCGTGGCCTTGGGCATCTGGCGCTTGGGCTGGCAAAGGTCAGCAAAGAACCTGTGGCGGTGATTGTCACCTCCGGTACCGCCGTGGCGAACCTCTACCCGGCCCTGATTGAAGCCGGGCTAACCGGTGAAAAACTGATCCTGCTGACGGCCGACCGTCCTCCTGAGCTTATCGACTGCGGAGCGAATCAGGCCATTCGTCAGCCGGGACTCTTTTCTTCGCATCCTTCGCAGACGGTTTCGCTGCCGCGTCCTACCCAGGATATTCCGGCAAGCTGGCTGGTCTCCACCGTCGATCACGCCATGGAGACATTGCGCAGCGGGGCGTTGCACATTAACTGTCCATTTGCCGAGCCGCTGTATGGCGAACTGGACGATACCGGCATTGACTGGCAGCGCTCCCTCGGTAACTGGTGGCAGAGTGAAAAACCGTGGCTGCGCGGGCAAACGCATCTTGAGAGCGCGAAACAGCGCGACTGGTTCTTCTGGCGCCAAAAACGCGGCGTGGTTATTGCCGGGCGCATGAGCGCCGCCGAAGGCCGGCGGGTCGCCGAATGGGCGCAAACCCTCGGCTGGCCGCTGATTGGCGATGTGCTTTCCCAGACCGGTCAGCCGCTGCCGTGCGCCGATCTCTGGCTCGGGAATGCAAAGGCGGTCACTGAGCTTTCACAGGCGCAGATTGTGGTCCAGATCGGCGCCAGCCTGACCGGGAAACGCCTGCTGCAGTGGCAGGCGACCTGCACGCCGGAAGAGTACTGGCTGGTCGACCCGCTGGAAGGGCGGCTTGACCCGGCGCACCATCGCGGCCGCCGTCTGGTGAGCAACATTGAGAGCTGGCTGGAACTGCATCCGGCGGAAAAACGTCAACCCTGGGCGGTGGCAATCCCCGAATTGTCTCGTCAGGCGTGGGAAATCACCAAAGCGCACTGTGAGACATTCAGCGAAGCCGGTCTGGCTCACCGTATTCGTCAGTATCTGCCTGAACAGGGCCAGCTGTTTGTCGGTAACAGCCTGGTGGTGCGTCTGATTGATGCCTTTTCGAAGCTGCCTGCGGGCTACCCGGTTTACAGCAACCGCGGTGCCAGCGGCATCGACGGGCTGATCTCGACGGCGGCGGGCGTGCAGCGCGCCAGCGCGAAATCGACGCTGGCGATCGTGGGCGATCTCTCCGCGCTTTACGATCTCAACGCGCTGGCGCTGCTGCGTCAGGCTTCCGCACCGTTTGTGCTGATCGTCGTGAACAACAACGGCGGGCAGATTTTCTCTCTGTTGCCAACGCCCCAGAGCGTGCGTGAGCGTTTCTATCTGATGCCGCAGAACGTGCAGTTTGAACATGCTGCGGCAATGTTCAGCCTGAAATATCACCGCCCGGAGAGCTGGGAACAGCTGGAAGCCGCGCTAAGCAGCGCCTGGAAGCAACCGGGCGCGGCGCTGATTGAGCTGGTCGTGAATGATGCCGACGGTGCGCAGAGCCTGCAAAGCCTGCTGGCACAGGTGAGCCAGCTGTGATCCTCGCAGGCGTGCAGCAGACCGGAGAACCCGGCTATCCCTGGCTGGTCTTTTTGCACGGTTTTTCCGGAGACTGCCGCGAGTGGCAGGTTGTCGGGGAGACGCTGAGCGAGTATCCCCGGCTCTATCTTGACCTGCCGGGGCACGGTGAATCCCGGAATATTACCGTGACGGGGTTCGAGGAGATGAGCGATTTGTTGACCCGGACTCTGCTTAGTTACAACATACTGAATTTCTGGCTGGTGGGGTACTCCCTCGGCGGACGCATTGCGATGTTTCACGCCTGCCAGCAGCCGAAGGGGCTGTTGGGCGTGATGGTTGAGGGCGGACATCCGGGCCTGCAGAACGCCGACGATCGCCATGCGCGGCGGGTATCCGACCACCGCTGGGCGACACGTTTTCGCACCGAACCGCTGGATAAGGTCTTTGCTGACTGGTACCAGCAGCCGGTGTTTGCCTCTCTCCCGGACGCTGAGCGGAAGGCGCTTATTACCCTGCGCAGCCAAAACAACGGCATAACGCTGGCGAAAATGCTTGAAGCGACCTCGCTGGCCGGGCAGCCGGATTTACGTCCCGCGCTCAGCACCCGCCATTTCTCTTTTGATTACCTCTATGGCGAACGTGATAAAAAGTTCGCGGCCCTTGCCGCTGAACTGCACGCCGTTCGCCATGAAATTCCAAACGCCGGACACAACGCCCACCGGGAAAACCCCGCTGCGGTCGCCGCGAGTCTGGCTCAGATACTGCGTCTTCGAACAAAGGACACTCTATGATCTATCCTGATGAAAACATGCTTTACGCGCCGGTCGAATGGCAAGACTGCTCCGAAGGCTACACCGACATTCGTTACCACAAATCCGCTGACGGCATCGCCAAAATCACCATCAACCGTCCGCAGGTGCGTAACGCCTTCCGTCCGCTGACCGTCAAGGAGATGATCCAGGCCCTGGCGGATGCTCGCTATGACGATAACATCGGCGTGATTGTCCTGACCGGCGAAGGTGAGAAAGCCTTCTGCTCCGGTGGCGATCAGAAAGTGCGCGGTGACTACGGCGGATACCAGGACGATGCGGGTACGCATCACCTGAACGTGCTCGATTTCCAGCGCCAGATCCGCACCTGCCCGAAACCGGTGGTGGCGATGGTGGCGGGTTACTCCATCGGCGGCGGTCATGTGCTGCACATGATGTGTGACCTGACCATTGCCGCCGAGAACGCCATCTTCGGCCAGACCGGTCCGAAAGTGGGCTCTTTCGACGGCGGCTGGGGCGCTTCCTACATGGCGCGCATCGTCGGGCAGAAAAAAGCGCGTGAAATCTGGTTCCTGTGCCGTCAGTACAACGCCCAGGAAGCGCTGGATATGGGCCTGGTGAATACCGTGGTACCGATTGCCGATCTCGAAAAAGAGACCGTCCGCTGGTGCCGTGAAATGCTGCAAAACAGCCCAATGGCGCTGCGCTGCCTGAAGGCGGCACTCAACGCTGACTGTGACGGTCAGGCGGGCCTGCAGGAGCTGGCGGGCAACGCCACCATGCTGTTCTACATGACCGAAGAGGGTCAGGAAGGACGCAACGCGTTTAACGAAAAACGCCAGCCTGATTTCAGCAAATACAAACGGAACCCGTAATGCGTCGCGCGCAGGTTTACCGCTGGCAGATACCGATGGACGCGGGCGTGGTGCTGCGTGAACGGCGGTTAAAAACCCGTGATGGCTTCTTTGTGTATCTTCAGCAGGGTGAGCGAGAAGGCTGGGGCGAGATTTCGCCGCTGCCGGGCTTTAGCCTGGAATCGCTCGATGATGCACAGGCTGCGCTGCTGGCGTGGGCAGGTGCGTGGCGCGAGGGCGCGAACCCGGCGTTGCCGGACGTGCCTTCTGCGGCCTTTGGTATCAGCTGTGCGCTGGCAGAACTGGAGGGCAGCCTGCCGGAAGAGGGCAATTATCGCGCGGCACCGCTGTGCACGGGCGACCCGGACGAGCTCTTTGCGTTGCTCTCCACCATGCCGGGCGAGAAAGTGGCGAAAATTAAGGTCGGTCTCTACGAAGCGGTGCGCGACGGAATGGTCGCCAACCTGCTGCTGGAAGCGATTCCCGATTTGCACCTGCGTCTTGACGCAAACCGCGCCTGGACGCCGCTTAAGGCGCAGCAGTTTGCGAAATACGTCAACCCGGCGTACCGCAACCGCATCGCCTTCCTGGAAGAGCCGTGCAAAACCCGCGACGATTCGCGCGCGTTTGCTCGTGAAACGGGGATTGCTATCGCCTGGGATGAAAGCCTGCGCGAAGACGATTTTGAATTTATTGCCGAGCCGGGCGTCAGCGCAGTCGTGATTAAACCGACGTTAACCGGCAGCCTGGCGAAGGTCCGCGAGCAGGTTGCCGCGGCGCATGCGCTGGGTCTGACGGCGGTGATCAGTTCGTCGATTGAGTCCAGCCTTGGGCTGACCCAGCTGGCACGTATTGCCGCCTGGTTAACGCCTGACGCTGTCCCCGGCCTCGATACGCTGAACCTGATGCAGGCTCAGCTTCTCCGCCAGTGGCCGGACAGCGCGCTGCCGTGCCTCAGCGTTGAGGCGCTGGAGCCGCTGCTATGAGTTTTATCGACTGGCCATGGCGGCACTGGTGTGCGCAGTTTGCCGACAAACCTGCTCTCAGGCTGAACGACGACGCGCTGAGCTGGCAACAGCTGTGCACGCGTATCGATCGCCTTGCAGCGGGCTTTCATCAGCAGGGGGTGGAGGAGGGTGACGGTGTTCTGCTGCTGGCCTATAACCACCCGCAAACGCTGATGGCATGGCTGGCGCTGCTCCAGTGCGGCGCGCGTATTCTTCCAGTGAATCCACAGCTGCCGCGTCCGCTGCTGGACGTGCTGCTCCCCCAGATGACCCTGCGCTTTGCGCTGGTGCTGGACGGCAGCTACGACGCTCTTCCTGCCCTGAGCATGCGTGAGCCAGCCGATGCATACCGCGTTGCATGGCAACCGGCGCGGCTGGCCTCGATGACGCTCACCTCCGGCTCGACCGGGCTACCGAAGGCGGCGGTGCATACCTGTGCCGCCCATCTTGCCAGCGCACGCGGCGTGTTGTCGCTGATGCCCTATGGGGACAACGACGACTGGCTCCTTTCGCTGCCGCTGTTTCACGTTTCCGGTCAGGGAATTTTATGGCGCTGGCTGGTGGCCGGGGCACGCTTAACGGTGCGCGAGAAACAACCTCTGGAACAGGCGTTACGCGGCTGCACCCACGCCTCGCTGGTGCCGACCCAGCTCTGGCGTCTGCTTAATCGTCACAAGCCTGTTGCACTGAAAGCGGTGCTGTTGGGCGGGGCTGCAATCCCCGTTGATTTAACACAGCAGGCGCGCGAACAGGGTATTCACTCCTTCTGCGGTTACGGCCTCACCGAGTTTGCCTCTACCGTCTGTGCGAAAGAGGCAGACGGCGAGCCGGACGTAGGGTATGCGCTGCCGGGCAGAGAGGTGCAGGTCGTTGACGGTGAAGTCTGGATCAGGGCTGAAAGTATGGCTTCCGGCTACTGGCGGGACGGTGCGCTGATGCCGTTGACCAATGCGCAGGGATGGTTCGCCACCCGCGACCGTGGAGAATGGCATAACGGGCGACTGACGATTTTAGGCCGCATAGACAATCTCTTTTTCAGCGGAGGAGAGGGGATCCAGCCGGAATCGCTGGAACGTGTTATCGCCGCACACCCGCAGATTAACCAGGTGTTTATCGTCCCGCTGGACGATGCCGAGTTTGGACAACGTCCGGTGGCGGTGGTGGAGTGCGAGCCGGGAACGGATATCGCGCAATTTCCTGACTGGATCCAGGGCAGACTGGCGCGCTTTGAGCAGCCGGTCCACTGGCTGGTACTGCCGGCTGAGCTAAAAAATGGCGGGATTAAGATCTCCCGCCAGGCGTTAAAACAGTGGGTGAATGCCCAGCTGTCGGCGTAATTATCCGATATCCGGCTCCGGTTTGCGCTGGCGACGGCGCAGCAGGCGTAATACCGGCGGCACCACAATCACCATGATTGCCAGCGCTAACAGGACCTTCGCGACGCTGCTGTCCCACAGGATCGACATATTGCCGTTACTGATGGACAGCGCGCGGCGCAGGTTCTGCTCCAGCATCTCGCCAAGCACGAACCCCAGAATCAGCGGTGACATCGGGAAGTGCATCTTACGGAGTATGTATCCCAGCACGCCCAGGACCACCATCAGCACCAGGTCAAACGTGGTGCTGTGCACCGCGTACACCCCTACAGCAGAGACGGCGGCAATCGCAGGGACCAGGAACCACAGGGGAATGGTCAACATGCGGGTGAACAGCCCAATCAGCGGGATATTCATCACCAGCAGCATCACGTTAGCGATCAGCAGGGCGGCAATCAGCCCCCAGACAATATCCGGCTGCTCGGTAAACATTGCCGGTCCCGGCGTGATGTTGTAGAGCGTCAGGGCGCCCATCATCACCGCCGTGGTGCCGGAGCCCGGTACGCCAAGGGTCAGCATCGGGATAAACGAGCCACAGGCCGAGGCGTTATTGGCCGCCTCAGGCGCCGCCACGCCGCGAATATCGCCTTTACCAAAGCTGTCGCTGTTGCCGCTGAGCTTTTTCTCGGTCATGTAGGTAATGGCACTGGCGATGGTGGCCCCGGCGCCCGGCAGGATGCCGACAAAGAAGCCAATTACCGATGAGCGCAGCGTGGTGCCGATGCACTGCGCGCCCTCTTTAGCGCTAAAGAGCATCCGGCCGGTTTTGCGCACCAGCGTCTGCCCGCTGCTGGTATGTTCCAGCATCAGTAAGATTTCAGAGACAGAGAACAGACCAATCACGACCACGATAAACTGCACGCCGTCGGACAGGTGAACGCTGTCGAAGGTAAAGCGATAGACCCCGGTGTTGGCATCCACGCCGACGGTGGCTAACCCTAAGCCAATCAGCGCGGACAAAAACGACTTGAGCGGATTTTGCGCCATCATGCTGCCGAGACAGGCAATGGCAAACACCATCAGGGCAAAATATTCTGCCGGACCAAACGCCAGCGACCACTGGGCCAGCGCAGGCGCAAACAGAATGATGCCGCCAATGGCAACCAGCGAGCCAAAGAACGAACTGACCGCTGAAATGGAGAGCGCCACGCCCCCACGACCCTGTCGCGCCATCGGATAGCCATCCAGCGCGGTCATGATCGCCGCCGCATCTCCCGGCACGTTAAGCAGGATCGACGAGATGCGCCCGCCATATTCACAGCCGATATAGACCGTTGCCAGCAGGATCAGCGCCGATTCCGCAGGCAGATGCAGGGCAAAGGCCAGCGGAAGTAAAATTGCTACCCCGTTGATCGGCCCAAGACCCGGCAGCAGGCCGACAATCGTGCCCACGAAACAGCCGATCAGGGCGATCACCAGGTTTTCCGGGGTCATCGCCACGGCGAACCCCTGTGAGAGGTAAATCCAGGTATCCATAGCGTGCTCCGTTAATTAAGCCAGGCGCCGAGCGGTAACGTCACGTCCAGCAGGCGGTCAAAGGCGTACCACAGTAAAATCCCCATCACCACGCCTGAGATCCCTGCCGCGGGAAGGGTGGCGTTAAACAGCATGCCGATCACCATCGTCAGGATGGCGGTCGCCACCGGGAAGCCGAGCCATTCAAAGCCCCAGGCGTACATCAGCAGGACAATGACCATCACCAGCAGGCGCTGAAGAATGCGACGCGGTGGCCACTCGACGGTGTCCGGGTGGCGCAACAGCAGCGCCACCGAGCAGAGCAGCATCAGGCCGACGATGCCCATCGGGAAGGGGCGTGGCCCTACGGGTTCATAGCTGTATTCGCTGTGGATCTGCCAGGCGACAAACATCCCGCCAACGCAGAGCAGCAGCCATATCCCGGCAAAAATACGATCGCTCATAGCGCCTCCGGTTATTTCGCCAGGCCAAAGGCTTTCGCCTGCTCGCGGTAGTCATTCACCTGTTTTTTGACGTACTCATCCAGTGGCTTACCGGTCAGGTTAAATTCAAACAGCCCGCGCAGATCGCGCTGTTTCTTAAACGCTTCGGTCTGCTGGAGTGTGTTGAACGCGTCGACCCACCACTGGTACTCGGCATCGGTCACTTTTGGCCCGACGAAGAACCCGCGGATGATCGGCCAGACCAGGTTGTAACCCTGCTCTTTGGCGGTCGGCACGTTAGCCAGCTGTCCCGGCAGACGGTTTTCCGAGAAGACCGCCAGCACGCGGATTTTGTCCCCGTTCAGGTAGGGCACCATCTCGCTGAGATCGCCGGAAACGGCCTGAACATGGTTGCCCATCAGTGCCGTAACCGGCTCGCCGCCGCCTTCAAAGGCCACGTAGCGCATTTTGTGTGGGTCAACCTTCGCCTGTTGCGCGAGAAGGGCGGCTTTCATCCAGTCCTGGCTACCGATCGACGCGCCTGCGCCAATCACCACGCTGTTCGGATCTTTTTCCATGGCGGTGAGCAGGTCTTTCAGGGACTTCCACGGTGAGTCGGCACGCACGGCAATCATCCCGTAGTCGGTACCGACGGTCGCCAGCCAGCGCACGTCATCCACGCCATAACGGCCAAACTTGCCCTGAGACAGGTTCAGCAGTGAACCACCGGAGAAGGCCACCACCGTCCCCGCTTCCGCAGGTCGTTGTGCGACGATGGCGTTATAGGCCACCGCGCCCACGCCGCCGGGCATGTAGGTCACGCGCATCGGTTTCTCGATGGCCTTCGTCTCCAGCATGCTGACCTGAATCAATTTGCAGGTGAGATCGAAACCGCCACCCGGTTTGGCCGGGGCGATACATTCGGTACGGGACGGGGCGTCCTGCGCCTGAACGACAGAGGTACTCAACAGGAATGCGCTTGCAGCAAGGGTAGAAAGTAAGTGTTTTTTCATCGTTTATCCTCACGCCGGGGTACGGGTATGGGTCTTTTTTCTGATTATGTGAACCGCCTTGTAGCGGTTCCGTTGCGTGATTGTTAAAACAATAACCTTTCATTTCCCTTTCAATGGGGAACCAACTTTACAGGATGTGACATGCGTCTCTTACTCGCAGAAGATAATCGTGAGCTGGCTCACTGGCTGGAGAAAGCGCTGGTGCAGGAGGGCTTTGCCGTGGATTGCGTGTCTGACGGGCGTGCCGCCGACCATCTGCTGCAGGGAGAACATTACGCGGTTGCTATTCTGGACATCGGCATGCCCGGTTTTGACGGCCTGGAAGTGGTCCATCGCCTCAGAAAACGGGGGCAGACGCTGCCCGTCCTGTTCCTGACTGCGCGCAGCAACGTGGCGGACCGGGTAAAGGGCCTGAACGCCGGGGCGGATGATTATCTGCCAAAACCGTTTGAGCTGGAGGAGCTTGACGCCCGGCTGCGTGCCCTGTTGCGCAGAAGCGAGGGGCGCACGCAGGAACGCCAGCGTCTTGGGGAGCTGGAGTATGACGACGAGGGCTTTTTCCTGCTCCGCGATGAACCGCTTTCCCTGACGCCGCGCGAGCTCTCTCTGCTGAAAGTGCTGATGCACCGCCGCACCCGTCCGGTTTCGCGGCAGCAGCTTTTTGACCAGGTGTTCAGCCTGAACGACGACGTCAGCCCTGAAAGTATCGATCTTTATATTCACCGCCTGCGAAAGAAGCTCACCGGCAGCGGCGTGCGGATCACCACGTTGCGGGGGCTGGGATACGTACTGGAGTGCGGCGATGAGAGGGTTTAAGCCGCAGTCGCTCTACCTGCAACTGCTGCTTTTTCTTGGCCTGCCGCTACTGTTGCTGTGGGGATTGTCAGCCTTTAACAGCTACGTCAGCGCGTTGCAGGCGGCCACGCAGGCTTACGACCGCACGCTGTTATCCTCTGCCCGCACCATCTCGGAACGGCTGGAGGTGCGCGACGGCAAGCTGGCGGTGGACGTGCCCTGGGTGGTGCTTGATAGCTTTGAGCTCAACATGAACGACCGGCTCTATTACAAGGTGGTCGACCCCGACGGGCGGGTGATCTCCGGCTATGACGATCTGCCGAAGATGCCGCCTGCAACATCGCGTACCACGCTCTACCCCGCGCTGGCGTGGTTTTACCATACCGAATATCGCGGGCAGGCGATTCGGGTGGCGCGTCTGCTGCAGCCCGTGAATCAAGATTCTATTTTTGGCATGGCGGAAATTTACGTTGCGGAGACGCTCCAGTCCCGCCGCTATCTCGCCAGCCAGTTGCTCTTTTCATCCTGGGTTTCGCAGGGGCTGCTGGTGCTGCTGACGCTGGTGCTAACCGCCTGGATGCTGCGCCGCGTGTTGCGCCCGATGCGCCAGCTCTCCTCGCTGATGGTGCGGCGCGAGCCGGGCCTGCTGGCACCGCTGCCGGAGCTGCTGCCCTGGTCCGAGACCCGGCTGCTGATTGTGGCTTTTAACCGCTATATCGACCGTCTGCGCGGCGTGCTTTCGCGTCAGGAACGTTTCAACGCGGATGCATCGCACCAGCTCAAAACGCCGCTGGCGGTACTTAAAACACAGGTGTCTGTCGCGCTTACTCGCCAGGATCCCGCTTTGTGGCAGGAGAGTCTGCGGGCAATGAACGCCACGCTGGATGAGACTATCGTACTCACCGAGCGGCTGTTGCAGCTTTCGGCGGTGAAGGGGAGAGAGCAGGGCGATCGTCAGTTCTCGCCTGTGGATTTGGTTCAGGTGGTGCAGAACTGCTGCTTCTCCCGACTGGCGCAGGCGCGGAGCAAAGGGATCGATCTGGGTTATGACGGTGTGGAGCAGCCGGTCATGATCGAAGGCGATGACGTCCTGCTGGGCGAACTGTGCGCTAACCTGCTGGAGAACGCGATTAAATATACCCCAGCAGGCGGGACCGTGACCGTTTTCCTGCGCGCGGAGGCCGGTGCCGTTGAGCTGCGCGTTGAAGACAGCGGCCCCGGCATTGAAGAGGATCAGATCCACCAGGCAATGCTCCCTTTCCACCGCCTGGACAACGTCGGGGACGCTGCCGGTTCCGGGATCGGGCTGGCACTGGCGGGTGACATTGCCCGGCTGCACCGCAGCCATTTGCAACTCAACCGCAGTGAATCCCTGGGTGGCCTGTGTGTCAAAATGCGCTTTCTGTTGCTTGCATAAAAAAGCCGCAAGTTTCAAATCGTTACAATCTTCCCCCCCGCCGCACGCAGAGTGCTTGATCCCCGGGAGACTCAGGTTAAAATCTCGCGGTTTTGGGACTTCTCTATAAAATTGCGCGGGATCATGACAATGAAAAAAGTGGCATTACTGGGCTTAGGCCTGATGGTTGTATCTGCGGCGGCTAACGCCATCAGCTTCAACGGCTCGGCGGGTCAGGACTATACCCACCTGGGCTTTGGCCTGGGAACAGAGACTTCCGGTCTGGCGATGACCGGTGGCTGGACGCATAACGATGACGACGGCGATGCGGCAAGTCTCGGTCTGGGTCTGAACATTCCTCTTGGTCCATTCCTGGCGACCGTCGGCGGTAAAGGTATCTATACCAACCCGAACGACGGTGACGAAGGGTATGCGGCAGCGGTGGGTGGCGGCCTGCAGTGGAAAATTGGCGACAGCTTCGGTCTGTTTGGCGAGTATTACTACTCTCCGGACTCGCTCTCCAGCGGTATCGACAGCTATGAAGAAGCCAACGCCGGCGCGCGCTGGACCATCATGCGTCCGATTACCATCGAAGCGGGCTATCGCTACCTGAACCTGGCGGGCAAAGACGGCAACCGCGACAACGCGCTGGCCGACGGTCCCTACGTGGGCGTAAGCGCAGGCTTCTAATCCTGTCGGCGCGGCGTTCCGTCGCGCCAGTTTCTCTCTTCTCCCTCCCGCGTTTGCGCTATAGTGTTTTCACCAAATAAGCGGGAGAACATAATGATTAACGTGGAGATGTTATCCACCGGCGACGAAGTGCTGCATGGACAAATTATTGATACCAATGCTGCCTGGCTTGCCGATCTTTTCTTTGAGCAAGGATTACCGTTAACGCGTCGCAATACGGTAGGCGACAATCTTGAGTCGCTGGTCAGCATTCTGCGTGAGCGGAGCGAACACTGCGATGTGCTGATCGTGAATGGCGGACTCGGTCCTACCAGTGACGATCTCAGCGCGCTGGCCGCCGCAACCGCAAAAGGTGAAGGGCTGGTGCTGCATGAGGCATGGCTTTCACAGATGGAACGCTTTTTCTCCGAACGTGGCCGCGTGATGGCCCCCAGCAACCGCAAGCAGGCTGAAATCCCCGCCAGTGCTGAGCTGGTTGATAACCCGGTCGGAACCGCGTGCGGGTTTGCCCTGCAGCTGAACCGTTGCCTGATGTTCTTCACGCCCGGCGTACCTTCCGAATTTAAAGTGATGGTTGAGCAGCAGATCCTGCCGCGCCTTCGCGACCGTTTTACCCTGCCTGAACCTCCGCTGTGCCTGCGACTGACCACGTTTGGCCGTTCTGAAAGCGATCTGGCCCAGAGTCTTGACCACCTGCAATTGCCGCCGGGCGTGTCCATGGGCTATCGCTCCTCTATGCCGATCATTGAGCTCAAGCTGACAGGACCGGCGACGCAGAAAGCGGCGATGCTGGCCCTGTGGCCCGAAGTGCAGCGCGTGGCGGGCGAGAGCCTGATCTTTGAAGGGACGGAGGGGTTGCCTGCGCAGATTGCGAAGCACCTGCAGGATCGTCAGCTGAGCGTGACCTTAAGCGAGCAGTTCACCGGTGGCCTGCTGGCGCTGCAATTGTCGCGCGCCAGCGCGCCGCTGCTGGCCAGCGAAGTGGTGCCGTTCCAGCAGGAGACCCTGGCGCAAACCGCCCGCTGGGCCTCGGAGCGACGGGTTAAACATTTTGCCGGTCTGGCACTGTTCGTGGGTGGGCTGGATGAGGAACACCTTAACGTCGCGCTGGCGACGCCGGAGGGGACCTGGGCTCTTAGGGTCAAAATGAGCATCACTCGCCACAGTCTGGCGGTGCGTCAGGAAGTCTGCGCCATGATGGCGCTGAATATGCTGCGCCGCTGGCTCAATGGCAAAGAGGTCGCCAGCGAGCACGGCTGGATTAACGTTGTTGAGTCGCTATTCGTCGAGTAATGTTTGTGCCGGGGCGTTCGCCCCGGCCATGTTCAGCCCAGCGCGTTCGCCAACAGGGTAATCGGATGCTCACAGCGCTTGCTGGTGGACATCTCAATCTGCCATTTACAGGTTTCGCAGTCGGTCACCACGATATCTGCGCCGCTCTCTTCGATCTGTCGGAACAGCGGGGCGCCAATCGCCTGGGAGGTTGCGTAGTTTTCGCGCTTAAAGCCGTAGGTTCCCGCAATCCCGCAGCAGCGCGAATCCAGCACCGTCAGCTCAAGTCCGGGAATTAACCGCAGCAGCTCAAGCGTATAGAGCGACCAGCCCATTTTCTCCATATGACACGGGGTGTGATACACCACTTTCAGGGGCAATTTCCCCAGCGGCAACGTCTGCCCGCTATCGAGCTTGCGCCACAGGAAGCGTGTCGCCAGCTCGATGTGCTCGCGCAGGCCGGTATTATCCACGTCCAGCAGATGCGGGTACTCATCGCGCAGGGTGAAGGTACAGGTGGACGAGGTCGCCAGCACCGGAATACCTTTATCGACAATCGCTCCGCGCAGTGACGTGACATTGCTCTGAGCCTGCCTGCGCGCTTTATCGGTAAACCCGTTGGCGATCAGCGGTACGCCGCAGCACTTCTCTTTGTTCAGTAGCTGAACGCCCGTTCCCATGGCGTTTAGCACCTTCAGCAGATCTTTGCCCAGCTGCGGGTGGTTGTAATTCACATAGCAGCCGTGGAAAAAGGCCACCTGGTCGGCGTACTGCGCCTGCTCCGCCGCGACGGATTTGTACCAGCGGCGGAAGGTGCCGTGAGAATATTTCGGCAGGCTGCGGTGATGGTCTATCTTCAGCGTCGCATCCAGCAGCTGACGCACCGGTTTGAGGGCGGTCGCGGCATTCACCAGCGGGGCAAACGGCGTTGAGACGCTGCCCATCAGGTCGGTATGGCTGAGGATGGCATCGCGCAGGGACGGCTTTTGCGTGCTGTAGCGCGCCCGGGCGCGCTGGATGATATCGCCGATTTTCACATCCGACGGGCAGGCGACTTCACAGCGTTTGCAGTTGATACAGTATTTCAGCGCCTCGTCGTACAGCTTACCGTCCTTCAGACGCAGACGCTCGCCGTCAGGCCCGGCCTGCTTCGGTCCGGGATAGCGCGGGTTCACGCCGCTGACCGGGCAGACGGTCGTGCAGACCGTGCATTTAATGCAGCTTTCAAAACGGGTATCGTTCATTGTTCCGCCTCCGCGCGCTGGCTAATCTGCTCTGCCACATACAGCGCCGTGACGGCGCAGACCCCGCCACCGCACCCCTGAGTTATGGGATCGTACCCGCCCAACAGCGAGCCAATGGCAAAGAGATTCCTGACGGGGTTACCGGACAGTTGCGGGTGCAGTTGGTTATCAACCATCACGCCGAACTGTTGCCAGGGCTGCGGCGAGAAGAAATCACTCTGATACCAGTCCGCGCGGGACGCGCCTTGCCGGACATCAAGCCCCATAATGGCTTCCCGGATGCCCTCCCGGCTGCTCAGCAGCCCGTTGCTGAAGAAACTGCCGCTTGCCAGCACCGTATAGCGGGCGCGAAGCGGAATATCACCGTGGTTGCGGGTCCAGATTTCACTCACCGCGCCGTCCGTCAGGGTGATTTTTTTCACCTCGTCACCCGCCATCCACACGCCGCCCTGCGCCACAAACTGGCGCTGGAGCTGGGTATGCAGGCGAATGCCGGGCACGGAAGGGGGAAGCGTTGGCAGCAGGCCGAGCGAGCAGGGCAGACGGTCCGACAGCCAGCGCCACAGGCGGTTATCGCTGAGTCCAAAGCAGGCAGGCATCAACAGCGTATCGCAGGTTTCACCGAGCGGTCTGAGCGCCTCATACAGCAGCGGCCATCTGTCTTCGTTATCCAGAAAGCGGGCGATATTCACCGCGCGAAACTCGCTCGGGTTTTCGCGCAGGACATCCAGTTCAGGCAGTTCTATCTCTGCCGTCTCGGCGTTCACGCCCTGGCGACACAGTGACGCCGCCGCAAGATGGGGCTGAAAATCCAGAAAGCCGCTAATACCCACGACCCGTACCCGTCCTGTGCTCACAGGGGCAACGGGGACCTCCTCCGGGCTGAGCCATGCGGAACGCAGGGTGCCAAGCGGCGTGATGCGTTGATGATTTTGCCTGGCGCTCCCCTTCAGACGCGCACCGCAGTCAGCCAGCAGCGCTTCGGTTTCCAGCGCAAAGCGGTCAATATGCTGCGCGCCAACCCGATGATACGGGTGCTCCGGCGGCAGTTTGTCGCGGTACGTGTCGTCCACCAGATCCAGCGATCCCGACGAGAAGTGCAGGGCACTCTGGCCCCGGGTGATAATGGCGCAGCGCAGCCCCTGCTTCGTGAGCTTGATGCCACAGAGCAAGCCCGCCAGCCCGCCGCCGACAATCACGGTATCAAATTTCATCGTGTTGCTCCTTCTCAAGACCGCAAAGCCCCTGGTAGACCCAGCGGGTAAACTCGCTCTCACGCAGGGCATCGCCCCAGGCGACAGGCTGAATGCCTTTCCAGCGCTCGTTTAAAAAGGCGCTGAGCTGATCGAGCGACTGGGTGGCAGTCGTGGTATGAAAACGCTGCAGCAGACCCGCCGCACGGCAGGCGCACAGTTCACCCTGGCAGGTCCCCATGCCGACGCGGGTGCGACGGCGGAGATCGAGCAGGCTCTTGACCGTCAGGTTCTCCACCGCGTATTGCACCTCGCCCGCGGTGACGGCTTCGCACTCGCACACCAGGCTGCGGCTCAGCCGACCTTCGCCGAGCCAGACCGGCGTTCTGTCCCCGTGGCGGTAAATCGCAGAACCGCGCAGCGGGGCGGGCAGGGAGATGATTTTTTGCAACGTTTTTTCGGTGGACTGACGCGATCCCGGCAGCGGTTGTTCTGCCGTCACGCACGGCTCGGTATTCCCCAGCTTGCGGCAGACTGCATCGGTGGCCCATTCGGCCATCAGGCGGTAGGTCATTAGTTTGCCGCCTGTAATGGTGATAAATCCGTCCATGCCGTCGCGTTCGGCGTGGTCGAGCAGCACGATGCCCCGGCTAACGTTACGTCCGCTCGGATCATTATCGCTGGCGACAAGAGGACGCACGCCCGCGTAGGCACGCAGAATACGCGTCTGGGCCATCACCGGGGCCAGTTTCTCACCTTCACGCAGCAGGATATCCACCTCTTCGGCGGTCACGCGGTTGTAGTCAATTTCGCTGTAGTCGACGTGGGTTGAGGTCGTACCAATCAGCGAAATGGTATCGCCCGGCACGAGGATATCGGCATCAGACGGTTTGCGGCAGCGGTTGATCACATGGTTATTGATGCGATGGTCGAGGATCAGCAGCGAGCCTTTCGCCGGGAACATGCGCACCGACAGGTCAGCGTATTCTGCAATGCGCTGCCCCCAGATCCCCGCGGCATTAATGACGACGGAGGCAAACAGTTCGCTGTGTTCGTGGTATTGCGTATCAAACACCCGCACGCCGCAGACGCGCTGGCCTTCGCGGATAAGTCCGGTCACTTCATGTCCGGTCAGAATGCGCGCCCCATGTTCCCGGGCATCCAGCATATTGGCGGCGGTCAGGCGGAACGGATCGACGGTGCCATCCGGGACTTTCACTGCGCCAATAAGCGCCGGGTTGACCGATGGTTCCAGCTGCCGTGCCCGCGCCGGATCCATGGCCTCCGCCTGAATAGCTGCTGCGTTACAGGCGGTGATAAAGGTTTCCTGAAAGGCGAGGTCATCTTCGGGAAGGGTGATAAAGAGGCCATCGGTCGGTTCAATGCAGTGGCGGGCGATACGCTTGAGGGTCTGGTTTTCCGCAATACATTCCCGTGCCGACTCACCGTCAGTGACGGCGTATCGTGCGCCGCTGTGAAGCAGACCGTGGTTACGCCCGGTCGCGCCCGTGGCAATATCGTGGCGTTCCAGAAGCGTGACGCTTAATCCGCGAAGGGCGCAATCGCGAGCGATACCGGCGCCGGTGGCACCACCGCCAATGATAATCACATCGCTGTAGCGAGGATCGTGAATTGTCATTGTCTTCCCTCAATGTTCGTTTTTTTATCATTTAGCCACATGAAAACTGTGGTTTGTTTGATTTCGAACATAAACGCGCGAAATTCGAAAGTGAAACGTGATTTCATGCGCTTTTTTGCGCATTCTGTCATATTTCTGTAACAATCTGTGCGTTGATTCACAGTAACAATCACCATGATTTCTTAACATCCCCGGCTCTGGAATTCAGGTGCGAGCCACCTGCTCATTCAATTCAAGGCCACGGAGGCTGTCATGCTCAGTATTTTCAAACCCGCGCCGCATCGGGCGCGTCTGCCAGAGGCAGAGATTGATCCGCTATACCGTCGTCTGCGTTGGCAAATTTTCCTGGGGATCTTCTTCGGGTACGCGGCGTACTATCTTGTGCGTAAAAACTTTGCGCTCGCCATGCCGTATCTGGTGGAGCAGGGCTTTTCACGCGGCGATCTGGGGTTCGCGCTGTCGGGGATCTCTATCGCGTATGGTTTTTCCAAGTTCATTATGGGGTCCGTGTCAGATCGCTCGAATCCGCGCGTGTTTCTGCCCGCCGGTCTGATTCTGGCGGCTGCGGTGATGTTGTTCATGGGTTTTGTGCCGTGGGCAACCTCCAGCATTGCCGTTATGTTCGTGCTGCTGTTCCTCTGTGGCTGGTTCCAGGGGATGGGATGGCCGCCATGCGGACGTACCATGGTGCACTGGTGGTCGCAGAAAGAGCGCGGCGGCATTGTGTCGGTGTGGAACTGCGCGCATAACGTGGGTGGCGGTATTCCGCCGCTGCTGTTCCTGCTGGGGATGGCCTGGTTCAACGACTGGCACGCTGCGCTCTACATGCCTGCGTTTGGCGCCATTCTGGTGGCGATTATTGCCTTCGCGCTGATGCGCGATACGCCGCAATCCTGCGGCCTGCCGCCGATTGAAGAGTATAAAGACGACTATCCGGATGATTACAGCGAGAAGCACGAAGAAGAGCTGACCGCGAAGCAGATCTTCATGAAGTACGTGCTGCCTAACAAACTGCTGTGGTACATCGCGGTGGCCAACGTGTTCGTTTATCTGCTGCGGTACGGCATTCTGGACTGGTCACCGACCTACCTGAAAGAGGTGAAACACTTCGCGCTGGATAAATCCTCCTGGGCCTACTTCCTGTATGAATACGCGGGGATCCCGGGCACGCTGATCTGCGGCTGGATGTCGGACAAAGTGTTTAAAGGTAACCGTGGTGCAACAGGCGTGTTCTTCATGACCCTGGTGACCATCGCCACCGTGGTGTACTGGCTCAACCCGCCGGGCAACCCGGGCGTAGACATGGCCTGTATGATCGTCATCGGCTTCCTGATTTATGGCCCGGTCATGCTGATTGGCCTGCATGCCCTGGAACTGGCACCGAAAAAAGCGGCGGGCACGGCGGCAGGCTTTACCGGTCTGTTCGGCTACCTGGGCGGTTCGGTCGCGGCGAGCGCCATCGTGGGCTACACCGTGGACTTCTTCGGTTGGGACGGCGGCTTTATGGTGATGATTGGCGGTAGCGTGCTGGCGGTACTGCTGTTGATTGTCGTAATGATCGGTGAGAAACGTCACCACGCGGAAGTGCTGGCGCGTCGTCAATAAGGAACATGACCATGAAATTATCTCATTTAACCACCGGTCTGCTGCTGGCGGGCCTGATGACAGGCTCCGCGCTGGCGGCGGATAAAATCGTGATTGCCCACCGCGGCGCGAGCGGCTATCTGCCGGAGCATACGTTGCCGGCGAAAGCGATGGCCTATGCGCAGGGCGCGGATTATCTGGAGCAGGATCTGGTGATGACGAAGGACGACCAGCTGGTCGTCCTGCATGACCACTATCTTGACCGCGTAACTGACGTGGCGGAGCGTTTCCCGGACCGCGCGCGTAAAGATGGCCGTTTCTACGCCATTGATTTCACCCTGGCGGAGATCCGTTCCCTGAAGTTTACCGAAGGGTTCGAGATTGAAAACGGCAAGAAGGTACAGGTCTATCCGGGACGTTTCCCGATGGGCAAATCTGACTTCCGTATTCACACCTTCCAGGAGGAGATAGAGTTTGTTCAGGGGCTGAACCACTCGACCGGTAAAAATATCGGTATCTACCCGGAAATCAAAGCGCCGTGGTTCCATCATCAGGAAGGGAAGGATATTGCCGCGAAAACCCTGGAGGTCCTGAAGCAGTACGGCTACACCAGCAAGAAGGACAAAGTTTACCTGCAGTGTTTTGACGCCGCCGAGCTGAAGCGCATTAAAACCGAGCTGGAGCCGAAGATGGGGATGGATCTCAATCTGGTGCAGCTGATTGCCTACACCGACTGGAATGAAACCCAGGAGAAACAGCCAGACGGGAAGTGGGTGAACTACAACTACGACTGGATGTTTAAGCCGGGCGCGATGAAGCAGATTGCGCAGTACGCTGACGGCATCGGACCGGATTACCACATGCTGGTGGCAGAAGGCTCCACGCCGGGTCACGTGAAGCTGACGGCGATGGTGAAAGAGGCGCATGCCAGCAAGATGCAGGTTCATCCGTATACCGTGCGCGCAGACCAGCTGCCGCCGTATGCCACGGACGTGAATCAGCTTTATGAGGTGTTGTATAACCAGGCGGGCGTGGACGGGTTGTTTACGGATTTCCCGGATAAAGCAGTGAGTTTTTTGAAGGATTAACACTGGAATTGCCGGGTGGCGGCTGCGCCTTACCCGGCCTACGAACTAACCCTCTCCCACAGGGAGAGGGAACCAGGGCAATCACATCTCGATCTCAATATCGCCTTTTGCCCGGCAGCAGCAGGGCAAAATTTCCCCTTCGTTGATAAAGGCCAGCGGTTCGGTCAGCCAGTCCACCTGGCCGGCGACCAGACGGCAGCGGCAGGAGCCGCAATAGCCGGAACGACACTGGTACTCTACTTCTACCTGATGCGCCTCAAGCGCCACCAGCAGAGAAGGGTGCTCCTCCCGACACAGCACCTCAGTGCCGGAAAGACTTAACGTGACGCGTGACATCAGAGCTGGAAGTCGCTCAGATCGTCAGTGTTGACTTCAGAATCAATCTGACCGACCAGGTAAGAACTCACCTCCACTTCCTGAGGCGCAACCTGCACGTTATCGGACACCAGCCAGGTGTTGATCCACGGGATTGGGTTAGAACGCGTCTGGAACGGCAGGTCGAGACCGACAGCCTGCATACGGATGTTGGTGATGTACTCAACGTACTGGCAGAGAATGTCTTTGTTCAGGCCAATCATGGAACCGTCGCGGAACAGGTAATCTGCCCACTCTTTCTCCTGCTGAGCCGCCAGCACGAACAGGTCATAGCACTCCTGCTTGCACTCTTCGGCGATTTCCGCCATTTCAGGGTCATCCGTACCGCTGCGCAGCAGGTTCAGCATGTGCTGGGTGCCGGTCAGGTGCAGGGCTTCGTCACGGGCGATCAGACGGATGATTTTGGCGTTGCCTTCCATCAGCTTGCGCTCGGCAAAGGCGAAGGAGCAGGCGAAGCTCACGTAGAAGCGGATCGCTTCCAGCGCGTTGACGCTCATCAGGCACAGGTACAGCTGTTTTTTCAGCGCGCGCAGGTTCACGGTAACGGTTTTACCGTTCACGTTATGCGTACCCTCGCCCAGCAGGTGCCAGTAGCTGGTCATCTCGATCAGTTCGTCGTAATAGTGCGCAATGCCTTCCGCACGCTTCTGGATCTGCTCGTTGGTGACGATATCGTCAAACACCACCGCCGGATCGTTCACGATGTTGCGGATGATATGCGTATAAGAGCGGGAGTGGATCGTCTCGGAGAACGCCCAGGTTTCCACCCAGGTTTCCAGCTCGGGAATGGAAATCAGCGGCAGCAGTGCCACGTTCGGGCTACGGCCCTGAATGGAATCCAGCAGCGTCTGGTACTTCAGGTTGCTGATGAAGATATGCTTTTCGTGATCCGGCAGCGACTGGTAATCAATGCGATCGCGGGAGACGTCTACTTCTTCCGGACGCCAGAAGAAGGAGAGTTGCTTTTCAATCAGCTTTTCGAAGATGTCATATTTTTGCTGATCGTAGCGTGCCACGTTGACCGGCTGGCCAAAGAACATCGGCTCTTTGAGCTGGTCGTTTTTCGTCTGTGAAAATGTGGTGTATGCCATTGCGGTGAGTCCTGTTGAGATTTTATTGCCCGGCAACACTGCGTTTGCCGGGCCTACAAAACCGTAGGCCGGGTAAGCGTAGTGCCACCCGGCGAAGTGCTTAGATCTTACATGCGCCGCTTTCGCAGCCATCGTCCTGAATTGACGGTACCATGTCGTCCTGCGCGTCTTCTGCACCGTCACGGGTGTTGTGATAGTACAGCGTTTTCACGCCAAATTTGTAGGCGGTCAGCAGGTCTTTCAACAGCTGCTGCATCGGTACCTTGCCAGACGGGAAACGCGTCGGGTCATAGTTGGTATTGGCAGAGATCGACTGGTCGATAAACTTCTGCATGATACCCACCAGCTGCAGGTAGCCGTCGTTGTTTGGCATTTCCCACAGCAGCTCGTAGTTGTTCCCGAGTGTTTCATAGTCCGGTACCACCTGACGCAGCACGCCGTCTTTCGACGCTTTAATGCTGACGTGGCCGCGCGGCGGCTCAATACCGTTAGTGGCGTTGGAGATCTGCGAAGAGGTCTCAGACGGCATCAGGGCAGAGAGCGTGGAGTTGCGCAGACCGTGAGTCTTGATGGACTCGCGCAGGCCTTCCCAGTCAAGGTGCAGCGGCTCGCTGACGATCGCATCCAGGTCTTTCTTGTAGGTGTCGATCGGCAGAATGCCTTTTGCATAGGTGGTTTCGTTGAACCACGGGCATGCGCCTTGCTCTTTCGCCAGTTCGTTAGACGCTTTCATCAGGTAATACTGAATGGCTTCGAACGTCTGGTGCGTCAGGTTATTGGCGCTGCCGTCGGAGTAACGCTTACCGTTTTTCGCCAGCCAGTAGGCGAAGTTAATCACGCCGATACCCAGGGTACGACGACCCATCGCGCCACGTTTAGCGGCCGGAATTGGGTAATCCTGGTAGTCCAGCAGGGCGTCGAGCGCACGAACCGCCAGCACGGCCAGCTCTTCCAGCTCGTCCAGGCTTTTAATTGCACCCAGGTTGAACGCAGACAGCGTACACAGCGCAATTTCGCCATTTTCGTCGTTCACGTCTTCCAGCGGCTTGGTCGGCAGGGCGATCTCAAGGCACAGGTTAGACTGGCGTACTGGCGCAACCACCGGATCAAACGGGCTATGGGTGTTGCAGTGGTCAACGTTCTGGATGTAGATACGGCCGGTAGAGGCACGCTCCTGCATCATCAGGGAGAACAGATCGACCGCCTTCACGCGCTGCTTGCGGATGCTGTCGTCTTTTTCATATTTGGTGTACAGACGCTCGAACTCGTCCTGATCGGCGAAGAACGCGTCGTACAGGCCCGGGACGTCGGACGGGCTGAACAGGGTAATGTCTTCCCCTTTCAGCAGACGGGTGTACATCAGTTTGTTGATCTGTACGCCGTAGTCCATGTGACGCACGCGGTTGCCTTCCACGCCACGGTTGTTTTTCAGCACCAGCAGGCTTTCCACTTCCAGGTGCCACATTGGGTAGAACAGGGTCGCAGCACCGCCGCGCACGCCGCCCTGAGAGCAGGATTTCACTGCCGTCTGGAAGTGTTTGTAGAACGGGATACAGCCGGTGTGGAACGCTTCACCGCCGCGAATCGGGCTGCCCAGTGCACGGATGCGACCGGCGTTGATGCCGATACCGGCGCGCTGGGAGACGTATTTCACAATGGCGCTGGAGGTCGCATTGATGGAATCCAGGCTGTCGCCACACTCGATCAGTACGCAGGAGCTGAACTGACGGGTAGGGGTACGCACGCCAGACATGATTGGCGTTGGCAGAGAAATCTTGAACGTCGATACCGCATCGTAGAAACGCTTCACGTAATCCAGACGGGTGTCACGCGGGTAGTTTGAGAACAGGCAGGCGGCCACCAGAATATAGAGGAACTGGGCGCTTTCGTAGATCTCACCGGTAACGCGGTTCTGAACCAGGTATTTGCCTTCGAGCTGCTTCACCGCCGCATAGGAGAAATTCATATCGCGCCAGTGATCGATAAACCCGTTCATCTGCTCGAACTCTTCTTCCGTATAGTCTTCCAGCAGATGCGTGTCGTATTTGCCCAGCTCAACCATTTTCACCACGTGATCGTAAAGCGCAGGCGGCTCAAACTGGCCGTAGGCTTTTTTACGCAGGTGGAAAATCGCCAGACGTGCAGCAAGGTACTGATAATCCGGTGCGTCGCGGGAGATCAGATCTGCCGCTGCTTTGATAATCGTTTCGTGGATATCAGACGTTTTGATGCCGTCGTAGAACTGAATGTGGGAACGCAGTTCAACCTGGGAGATAGATACGTTGTTCAGTCCTTCTGCTGCCCAGTCGAGAACTCGATGGATTTTGTCCAGATTGATACGCTCGGTCGTCCCGTCGCGCTTTGTCACCAGCAGACTCTGATTCATGTGGGTTTTACCTGTCCGTGAAATAAAAAATATCCCCCGCTTATCCACAGAACCGTCTTGTGACTAACTCTGTGGATAAATACTACATATAGGGGGTTTGCGATAAGAAAAGCGCTATATGGTGAGTATTCTAGTATCGAATCTTTTCAGCACAAGGGTTGATTTTGACGTTAAATTGAGGTTGTGAAAGGGTAAAAAAGGCTAAGTCCTCGTACCGTAAGGCCTGGACGACATGTCAATAATTAAGAAAAAAAATTCAAAATTTGATCGAGTGCTGATTTCTTCAACGGGAGGGCAGAATTGCGCAACATGATGTCGCGCAATCTTTATAAGAATAACGAATGACGTTAGTCGTTTTTGGCGGTTGTATGCAACATATAGTTAACATCCACGCCCGGGGCGAGTTTGAATTTATCGGTCAGCGGATTGTAGTGCAGGCCGGTAATGTGCTGCTCTTTAAGCCACGTCCGATCAACCCAGCTCAGTAATTCAGCAGGCTTAATGAATTTCTTCACGTCGTGCGTGCCTTTTGGCACCATGCGCAGCACATATTCCGCGCCGACGACGGCCATCAGCCAGGCTTTACCGTTACGGTTGATGGTTGAGAAGAAGACCTGACCGCCCGGTTTCACCAGTTTTGCGCAGGCGTTCACCACGGATTGCGGATCGGGAACGTGTTCCAGCATCTCCATGCAGGTCACCACATCATACTGGTGGGCATGTTTTGCCGCGTGTTCTTCCACGGTTTCCTGCACGTATTCAACCTGGATCCCTGACTCCAGCGCATGGAGACGGGCCACCTGCAAGGGTTCAAAGCCCATATCCAGACCGGTGACCGTCGCGCCTTCGCGCGCCATGCTCTCCGCCAGGATGCCGCCGCCGCAGCCGACATCAAGCACCTTCTTACCGAACAGGCCGCCGGAACGCTCCGCGATATAGCCCAGACGCAGCGGGTTAATGCGATGCAGCGGTTTGAACTCACCTTCGAGATCCCACCAGCGGGACGCCACCGCTTCAAATTTGGCAATCTCTTCGTGGTCAACGTTGTGAGCCACCGGGGATTTTTCGGCATTCATGGGCGCTTTTACTCCTTATTTAGCAAGACAAAGGAGTATATCAGGCAATCCCCATGAATAAAGCGTATAGGTTTACCTCAATCACCGCGGCTGTGTTATAATTTGCGACCTTTGAATCCGGGATACAGTAGAGGGATAGCGGTTAGATGAGCGACCTTGCGAGAGAAATTACACCGGTTAACATCGAGGAAGAGCTGAAGAGCTCCTATCTGGACTATGCGATGTCGGTCATTGTTGGCCGTGCGCTGCCGGACGTCCGCGATGGCCTGAAGCCGGTACACCGTCGCGTACTATACGCCATGAACGTATTGGGCAATGACTGGAATAAAGCCTACAAAAAATCTGCCCGTGTCGTTGGTGACGTAATCGGTAAATACCATCCCCATGGTGATTCCGCGGTGTACGACACTATCGTCCGTATGGCGCAGCCATTCTCGCTGCGTTACATGCTGGTAGATGGTCAGGGTAACTTTGGTTCTATCGACGGCGACTCCGCCGCGGCAATGCGTTATACGGAAATCCGTCTGGCGAAGATTGCCCATGAGCTGATGGCCGACCTGGAAAAAGAGACGGTTGATTTCGTTGATAACTACGACGGCACGGAAAAAATCCCTGACGTCATGCCGACGAAAATCCCTAACCTGCTGGTGAACGGCTCGTCCGGTATCGCCGTGGGTATGGCAACTAACATTCCGCCGCACAACATCACGGAAGTGATCAACGGCTGCCTGGCCTATATCGAAGATGAAGACATCAGCATTGAAGGGCTGATGGAGCACATCCCGGGCCCGGACTTCCCGACGGCGGCGATCATCAACGGTCGTCGCGGTATTGAAGAAGCGTACCGCACCGGTCGCGGCAAGATTTACATCCGTGCCCGCGCCGAAGTGGAAGCGGACGCTAAAACCGGCCGTGAAACCATTATTGTTCACGAGATCCCGTATCAGGTGAACAAAGCCCGTCTGATTGAAAAAATCGCCGAGCTGGTAAAAGAAAAACGTGTTGAAGGCATCAGCGCGCTGCGTGACGAGTCTGACAAAGACGGTATGCGCATCGTGATTGAGATCAAACGCGACGCGGTGGGTGAGGTTGTACTGAACAATCTTTACTCCCAGACTCAGCTTCAGGTCTCCTTCGGTATCAACATGGTGGCACTGCACCATGGTCAGCCGAAGATCATGAACCTGAAAGAGATCCTGAGCGCGTTCGTGCGTCACCGCCGCGAAGTGGTGACCCGCCGTACCATCTTTGAACTGCGCAAAGCGCGCGACCGTGCGCACATCCTTGAAGCGCTGGCGGTTGCGCTGGCCAACATCGACCCGATCATTGAACTGATCCGTCGCGCGCCAACCCCGGCAGAAGCAAAAGCCGGACTGGTATCCCGTCCGTGGGATCTGGGTAACGTGGCGGCGATGCTGGAGCGTGCGGGTGATGACGCGGCGCGTCCTGAGTGGCTGGAACCTGAGTTCGGCGTACGTGACGGTCAGTACTACCTGACTGAACAACAGGCCCAGGCGATTCTGGATCTGCGTCTGCAGAAACTGACCGGCCTTGAGCATGAAAAACTGCTCGACGAATACAAAGAGCTGCTGGAGCAGATTGCCGAGCTGCTGCACATTCTGGGCAGCGCAGAGCGCCTGATGGAAGTGATCCGTGAAGAGCTGGAGCTGGTCCGCGACCAGTTTGGCGACGAGCGCCGCACCGAAATCACCGCGAACAGCTCAGATATCAACATTGAAGATCTGATCAACCGCGAAGATGTGGTGGTCACCCTGTCTCACCAGGGCTATGTGAAGTATCAGCCGTTGACCGACTACGAAGCACAGCGTCGTGGCGGCAAGGGCAAGTCTGCGGCACGTATTAAAGAAGAAGACTTTATTGACCGTCTGCTGGTGGCCAACACCCACGACACGATCCTCTGCTTCTCCAGCCGTGGCCGTCTGTACTGGATGAAAGTCTATCAGCTGCCTGAAGCGAGCCGTGGCGCGCGTGGTCGTCCAATCGTCAACCTGCTGCCGCTGGAAGCGAATGAACGTATCACCGCCATTCTGCCGGTACGCGAGTACGAAGAGGGCGTGAACGTCTTTATGGCGACCGCCAGCGGTACCGTGAAGAAAACCGCGCTGACCGAGTTCAGCCGTCCACGTTCCGCCGGGATCATCGCGGTGAACCTGAACGAAGGCGACGAGCTGATCGGTGTGGATCTGACCTCCGGTTCTGATGAAGTCATGCTGTTCTCTGCGGCCGGTAAAGTGGTGCGCTTCAAAGAGAACGCCGTGCGCGCAATGGGTCGTACAGCGACCGGTGTACGCGGTATCAAACTGGCGGGTGAAGATTCCGTTGTTTCCCTGATCGTTCCTCGCGGCGAAGGTGCAATCCTGACCGTCACCCAGAACGGTTACGGTAAACGTACCGCGGAAAGCGAATACCCGACCAAATCACGTGGCACGCAGGGCGTTATCTCTATTAAGGTTACCGAGCGCAACGGTTCCGTTGTGGGTGCGGTACAGGTCGATGATGCCGACCAGATCATGATGATCACTGATGCCGGTACGCTGGTGCGTACACGCGTATCTGAGATCAGCGTGGTGGGTCGTAACACCCAGGGCGTTATCCTCATCCGTACTGCGGAAGATGAAAACGTGGTGGGTCTGCAGCGCGTGGCTGAGCCGGTGGATGACGAAGAGCTCGATTCCATCGACGGTAGCGTTGCGGAAGGTGACGATGAAATCGCGCCGGAAGCGGACACCGACGATGATGCAGCGGATGACGCTGACGAGTAATGTCTCCTGACGCAAAAAGGGCCGGATTCCGGCCCTTTTCTTTTACGTAAGCAGACAAGTGAACGTTGCGGCAAGCCGCGTTTACCGCTACCTTAACCACATTCTTTTGACCCCGACGGCGGAGCCTCGCCCCTTTGAAATACCTCGTCTCCTTTCGTACCACGCTGAAAGTTTCTCGCTATCTGTTCCGGGCGCTGGCGCTCCTGCTTTGGTTGCTGGTGGTCCTGCTGTCGGTGTTCTACATCGTCAACGCGCTGCACAAGAAAGAAGCGGAGATCCGCCAGGAGTTTAATTTAAGCTCCGATCAGGCCCAGCGTTACATTCAGCGAACATCTGATGTAATGAAGGAGCTGAAGTATATTGCCGAAAACCGACTGACGGCGGAAAACGGCATCCTGGCGCTTCGCGGGCGTAATGACAAAACCGAAGTGCCGGACTTCCAGCCGCTGTTCCCGGACTCCGACTGCTCCACCATGAGCAACACCTGGCGCGGGTCGCTGGAATCCCTCGCCTGGTTTATGCGCTACTGGCGCGACAATTTCTCCGCCGCCTACGATCTCAATCGCGTCTTCCTGATTGGCAGCGAAAATCTCTGCATGGCTGACTTCGGCCTGCGCGATGTGCCCGTCGAGCGTGATGATGCGCTGAAAAGCCTGCATGAGCGTATTGTGAAATATCGCAATGCGCCGCAGGACGAGCGCGGGAATAACATCTTCTGGATTAGCCAGGGGCCGCGCATGGGCGTGGGCTATTTCTACGCGCTGACGCCGGTTTACCTCGGTAACCGCCTGCAGGCTCTGCTGGGCATTGAGCAGACCATCCGCATGGAAAACTTCTTCACCCCAGGCAGCCTGCCGATGGGTGTGACCATTCTGGATGAAAACGGACATCAGCTGATCTCGCTTGCCGGGCCGGATAACCGTTTGAACGTCGATCCGCACTGGATGCAGGAACGCTCGTGGTTTGGTTACACCTCCGGCTTTCGTGAGCTGGTGCTGAAAAAAAGCCTGCCACCGTCGTCGCTGAGTATCGTCTACTCGCTGCCGGTCGATATGGTGCTGGAGCGGATACGCATTCTGATTATGAATGCGATTCTGCTCAACCTGCTGGTGGGAGGGGCGCTGTTTACGCTGGCGCGCATGTATGAGCGAAGAATCTTTATTCCCGCCGAAAGCGACGCCCAGCGTCTGGAAGAGCACGAGCAGTTTAACCGTAAGATAGTCGCCTCCGCACCGGTGGGGATCTGTATTCTGCGTACTCAGGACGGGACCAACATCCTGAGTAACGAGCTGGCGCACAACTATCTGAACATGCTGACGCATGAGGATCGTCAAAGGCTGACGCAAATCATCTGCGGTCAGCAGGTAAACTTTGTCGACGTGCTCACCAGCACCCATACCAACCTGCAGATCAGCTTTGTTCACTCCCGCTATCGTAATGAAAACGTGGCGATTTGCGTGCTGGTGGATGTCTCCGCACGCGTGAAGATGGAGGAGTCATTGCAGGAGATGGCGCAGGCGGCGGAGCAGGCCAGCCAGTCGAAATCTATGTTCCTTGCCACCGTCAGCCACGAGCTGCGTACGCCACTGTACGGGATTATCGGTAACCTCGACCTGTTGCAGACGAAAGAGCTGCCGAAAGGGGTCGACAGGCTGGTGACGGCGATGAACAACTCCTCCAGTCTGCTGCTGAAAATCATCAGCGATATTCTCGATTTCTCTAAAATTGAGTCTGAGCAGTTGAAAATCGAACCGCGGGAGTTTTCGCCGCGTGAGGTGATGAACCACATCAGCGCCAACTATCTGCCGCTGGTGGTGCGTAAACAGCTGGGTCTCTACTGCTTTATTGAACCGGATGTGCCGCTGACGCTGCACGGCGATCCGATGCGCCTGCAGCAGGTCATCTCTAACCTGCTCAGCAATGCCATCAAATTCACCGATATTGGCTGTATCGTGTTACACGTCTGCCGGGCGGGGGATTATCTGAGCATTCGCGTCCGTGACACGGGGGTGGGCATCCCGGCGAAAGAAGTGGTTCGCCTGTTCGACCCGTTCTTCCAGGTCGGCACCGGCGTGCAGCGTAACTTCCAGGGCACCGGTCTGGGGCTGGCGATTTGTGAGAAGCTCGTCAGCATGATGGACGGTGATATCTCGGTGGATACCGAGCCCGGCATGGGCAGCCAGTTTACCATCCGTATTCCGCTCTATTCGGCGCAGTATCCGGCAAAAGCGACGGTTGACGGACTGAGCGATAAGCGCTGCTGGCTGGCGGTGAATAACGCTTCGCTGAATGATTACCTGACGGCGCTGCTTACCCATAGCGGCATGAGGGTGTGCCGCTATGAAGACCAGACGCCGGACGCGGATGACGTGCTGATCGCCGACGAGATGCCGGAACAGGCGTGGCAGGGGAGAGGAACGGTACTCTTCTGTCGTCGCCACATTGGCATACCGGTTGAACGTGCGCCGGGAGAGTGGGTACACAGTGTCGCCACGCCGCATGAGCTGTTGAGCCTGCTGGCACGCATCTACAAAGTGCAGCTGGAAGAGAACGACGGAGCCGGTGAATTGCCGTCACCGGAAGGTCTGGCGTCAGTGAATGACGATATGATGATTCTGGTCGTGGATGACCATCCAATTAACCGCCGACTGCTGGCAGACCAGCTCGGGTCGCTTGGCTACCAGTGCAAAACGGCCAATGACGGTGTGGATGCGCTGAATGTGCTGAGTAAAAATCATATTGATATCGTTCTCAGTGACGTCAACATGCCTAACATGGACGGCTACCGTCTGACGCAACGTATCCGCCAGCTTGGCCTGACGTTGCCGGTGGTGGGCGTCACGGCGAACGCGCTGGCGGAAGAGAAACAGCGATGCCTGGAGTCAGGCATGGACAGCTGTCTGTCGAAACCGGTCACGCTGGACGTGCTGAAGCAGACCTTGTCGGTCTATGCGGAACGCGTCAGGAAAACGAGGATATAAAAAAGGCCCTTTCGGGCCTTTTTTATTTGCCCGGCGGCGCTTCGCTTGCGCGAACATCACCCGGCATTTACTGCGGTGATCAATCCTTGTCCGTCGCGCTCAGCGTCACGGAGGAGAGATAGTTCAGCAGGGCAATATCGTTGTCCACACCCAGCTTCATCATTGCGGATTTCTTCTGGCTGCTGATGGTTTTAATACTGCGGTTCAGCTTCTTGGCAATCTCGGTCACCAGGAAACCTTCAGCGAACAGGCGCAGAACTTCGCTCTCTTTCGGTGACAGACGTTTGTCACCGTAGCCACCCGCGCTGATTTTTTCCAGCAGACGAGAGACGCTCTCAGGCGTGAACTTCTTGCCTTTCTGCAGCGCAGCGAGCGCTTTTGGCAGATCGGTCGGTGCGCCTTGTTTCAGCACAATCCCTTCGATGTCCAGATCCAGCACGGCGCTCAGGATCGCCGGGTTGTTGTTCATGGTCAGAACAATGATCGAGATGTCCGGGAAGTGACGTTTGATATATTTGATGAGCGTAATCCCATCACCGTACTTATCTCCAGGCATGGAGAGATCGGTAATGAGCACGTGCGCATCAAGCTTTGGGAGGTTATTGATCAGTGCTGTAGAGTCTTCAAATTCACCGACTACATTCACCCACTCGATCTGTTCAAGCGATTTGCGAATACCGAACAGTACAATCGGATGGTCATCGGCAATAATTACGTTCATATTGTTCATGTATAAGGCTACCTTGCTACAGCAAGCTTTTGACGTAGTCGTCAATGTCGCTGATGTATTTTTCAATGCCAGAGGCATCTTTCTCACGAATTAGATGTTCCAGCGTTTCACATAACTGCTTGCCGGGAACCAGATTAAGCATGGCAAACACCCCTTTAAGCCGGTGTGCTGTCTGCGCCAGCGCTGCAAAATCATTCGCAGCGGACTCAGTATACAACCGCTTAACATCATCTGGTACTGTATCAACAAAGAGTGAATAGTATCCGCTGGCGTGAAGCTCGGCGTTTTCATTGCCGCCTAACGGGGATTCCGTTATCTCATCCTGCGCCAGCTGCTCTTCTATTAGTTGTAGTACAGCTTCCTGCATCGCATTGCTTATATTAAAGTTGACGCGCAGCTGGCCAGGGCCGATTTTCCGCACGCCTGACTCATCATCGCTTAAAAGCAAGCCCGAGGCAGTAAGATTAGACGGATTATCCGTTAAAAACAGATCAAATTCTTGACTTGCCAGTCGTTCATCCGGCGTGATGCAGGCCGCGCCCCAGTTTTCTAACTGACGCACCACGATGTTGCGGATCTCGTTTGAGGTCACATCCACCATCGCCACCACGTCATCCAGCAGGCGCTCTTCATCTTCTTCCTGCGGATTGACGGCCATTTTCACGTGCAGAGAGTAGCGGGTGCCGAGCGATTCACGTGCTTTGATATTCAGGTGGCCGCCGAGTTTACGCGCCAGCTGATCGCACAGCCAGAAGGTCAGGGCGTTAGCCTTACCGTAATGATCGCTTTGTGTGTCATTCAGGAACGGGAAGTGCAGATTATCAATTTCACTCGTCGTGACGCCTTCCCCGGTGTCCAGAATGCGGAACGTCAGGCGATCTTCTGCCGACTCGTCGGTGCTCACTTCGAGGGTGATCTTGCCGATCTGCGTGGTGGTCACGGCATACTGAATAATCATCAGCAGAATGCGACGTAGCGCTTCGCGATCGCCATGGCGTTCGTCATTTGCCGGTAAATGGTTGTTGATCAGCAGCTGCAGACCTTTACGCTTGATCACCGGCAGGACTTCCGGAACCACTTCATCGATCAGATCCTGAATGGAGAAGAGGGAAGGCGTACCTTTCCAGAAATCATTCTCCAGCATGTTCGCTAACTGGATCTCATCCACCATACGAACCAGCGAGTCGGCCTGGCAGGCAAGCTGGTGGCTTTCAGAGGTGTTTAACGCCGCCGCCTGGGTTGCCAGCGTTTTTAATGGCTGTTTGAAGGCGTCGCCAATATTCTGCATAAAGGCGGCGCGCCCCTGCTGGTTCTTCTCATACAGCCTTTGCGCCTGCTTGAGTTTCTTATTCACCAGCACTTCGCGATCCTGGTCGCGGATAATGAAGATTTGCGTGCGTGGGGCTACCTGACTGCGGAACTGACGGATCTCGTACAGTTCATTATTGATGGTGGCCTGAATAACCCCCTGGTGCTGATCCGCCATGGTGGTGATGTTCTGCAGGTTAAGATGCGGCAGCAGATGGTCTGCAATTTTATTGCTCATCACCGTGCGGTTCGCTTCCTGATCGTGGACTAATACGCCCAGCGGCAGCACGGAAACAATCTCTTCATTGAGCGCGCGTAACACGCGAAGTTCATTCGTGTTGCCCGCGGTGACCGCAGAGGCGTCGCTCTGACGTCCCGGCTGGAAGCGAAAGGTGCTGTAGCCAAACAGGGCCAGCGCCAGCAGGCCGATATTCAGCAGCAACGGCAGCAAAATATTTTGCAGGGTATCGAGCAGCAGGGTGCCAAACGGTACCTGCCACACCAGGCGCATGCCGGTTGAGTTCAGTGACGAGGCAATTTCAATTTTCGAGCCGTTAAAGGAGATGGTGACGCTCTCTGCGGCCTCTTTGTCGGACGCCGCGCGCATGTTCTGGGTACTGCTGTCTGGCTCCATACGGAAGCTGTCGAGCGGCATATCCGGCGGGATCAAATCATTAATAGGCAAATCAAACGCCACGACCGTCGCCAGATGTCCCGGCTGGTTGAACGTGGTACGCAGGGTAAAATAGTGACCATTTTGCCAGGCCAGGCGGCGCAGCGATGAGAAACTTTCACGCTCATCAAGGGCATTCGCCTGCTGCAGCATTTCTGCACGGCGGGAATCGACAATGCCGCCAACGGTCGTCTCTTTAAAACCAGAAGAGAGATCTTTCAATGGCAGCGTCGAGATCAGGATCATGCTGTTGTCCTGACCGTTCAGATAGTACATCGACCACGGCACCGTCTCGGCACCCCAGAGGGTATCCAGATAGGTTGAAATACGCTGCGTCATCTCAAGCGTTGCGCTGTCGTGAGAGCCAAAGATAAGCGCCTCAGTCTTACGCTGCGGTTTTTCGAGATAGTAGACATCCTGCTTAAGCCGGGTCTCCTGAAGCCCATCCCCCGATGCGCTTGCAGGCGCTGCGGCAATATTGTCGTAAATCTGCCAGGTGGCGTAGCGCCAGGTATCAATGCGCTTGTGGACGGCATGAGTGATATCAACCACCTGGTAGCTCTTGTCCTTCAGCCAGGCGTTTACCGCGCTCTGCACCATCACGCCCAGGGTGACTAATAACACAACGATCAAAAGAAGAAAGAAACGGGTGATGCTCCCGGGAAGAAGGGAGAATTTGCTCGGGGCGGTAGTTTCAGTCTGACTCATTGATATCTTTAACCCGTAATGGTCGTGCTCTGTGGCGATAGGGCAGTATAAAGGGTAATACCTGAATTTCCAGCGCCACTGGCCTGGAACAGGCGACTTTTTCAGGGAACACTGAGGAAGAGGCGATGTGCGTTAAAAGTGTACAAGTTCACGATGCGTGTATAAATAAAAGAAACTTCTCGCCAGTAAATAGCACGAATTAACAAGAAATTAAGTTTCTGCTGAATTTTTGCACGTTGGTTGACCCTCGTAACGGGATTAGTTAATAGTCGTTACAATTTCGTGCTGGTAGCACATAAAAAGAAAAGTTACGTAAAGAAGGGTAAAAAAAAACGAATGCGATGCATTCGGCTCAATTAGGGATAAACAGACATTCAAAACTGAATGACGGTAATAAATAAAGTTAATGATGATAGCGAGAGTTATTTTAGAGATTAGGTGCGATCTTGTTTTGTCATTCAGTGCTGTAACGATTTATATCTCAAGTCATTGAAATTTAATGGAATAATATTAATTTTGATAATAAATGCTAATTTTCTAAGCTATTTGTGCTTTGTAAAAGTTCCTTGATATTAACATTTTGAAACATGTTGATAGATGAATGAAACATCTTCAAAGTTTTCGTATCATATTCGCATTGGATTATTCTGTAATTTTGCGGAGAATGAAATTGCCGACTGGTTAATGAGGGTTAGCCAGTAAGCAGTGGCAATTATAAGGCATATAACAGAGGGTTAATAAAATGAAAGTTAAAGTACTGTCCCTCCTGGTACCAGCACTGCTGGTAGCAGGCGCAGCAAATGCGGCTGAAATTTATAACAAAGATGGCAACAAATTAGATCTGTACGGCAAAGTTGATGGTCTGCACTATTTCTCTGACGACAAGAGTGCCGACGGTGACCAGACCTACATGCGTCTTGGCTTCAAAGGTGAAACTCAGGTTAACGATCAGCTGACCGGTTACGGCCAGTGGGAATACCAGATCCAGGGCAACACAACAGAAAGCGACAACCAGGCCTGGACCCGTGTGGCGTTTGCTGGTCTGAAATTCGCTGAAGCGGGTTCTTTCGATTACGGTCGTAACTACGGTGTGATCTACGACGTAACATCCTGGACTGACGTGCTGCCAGAATTTGGTGGTGATACCTACGGTGCAGACAACTTCCTGCAATCTCGTGCTAACGGCGTGGCAACCTACCGTAACCAGGACTTCTTTGGTCTGGTGGATGGCCTGAACTTTGCTCTGCAGTATCAGGGTAAAAACGGTAGCGTAAGCGGTGAAAACGACACCGGTCGTAGCACCCTGAAACAGAACGGCGACGGTTACGGTGCGTCCCTGACCTATAACCTGGGCGAAGGCTTCAGCATCGGTGGTGCAATGTCTTCTTCCAAACGTACCGCCGATCAGAACAACACGGCTAACCCAGCCCTGAAAGGCGAAGGCGATCACGCCGAAGTCTATACGGGTGGCCTGAAATATGATGCCAACAACATCTATCTGGCCGCGCAGTACTCTCAGACTTATAACGCAACACGTTTCGGCAACTCTCAGAGCAGCAGCGATATCTACGGTTTCGCTAACAAAGCGCAGAACTTCGAAGTGGTTGCTCAGTACCAGTTCGACTTCGGCCTGCGTCCATCCGTGGCTTACCTGCAGTCTAAAGGTAAGGACATCGAAGGGTATGGCGACCAGGATCTGCTGAAATATGTTGATGTGGGTGCGACTTACTACTTCAACAAAAACATGTCTACCTACGTGGATTACAAAATCAACCTGGTTGATGAAAATGAGTTCACCCGTCAGGCCGGTATCGGTACTGATGATATCGTCGCGCTGGGTCTGGTTTACCAGTTCTAATCGCGTCGTAGTATGACTTAGGGGCCTGGTGGCCCCTTTTTTGTGCGTGTTTTTGGATCTCACAATTGACCCGTTTTGGTGTACTCTTGCCGCCCTGGCATGAGGATAATAATGAATGGATATGACTTTTTTACGCGCCAGCTTTCTGGCTATGCTTTTTTTCCTGACCGCATGTAACGATCCCGCCCCCGTGGCGAAAACCGACGCACCCGCTGCCACGGTGCTCGAAGGCAAAACGATGGGCACCTTCTGGCGCGTCAGCGTGATGAATCTCGATAAAACGCGCACGGAAGAACTTCGCGGCAAAATCCAGTCTCAGCTGGACGCCGACGATCAGCTGCTGTCGACCTACAAAAATGACTCGGCGCTGATGCGCTTTAACCTCTCCACCAGTACGTCTCTGTGGCCGGTGAGTGAAGCGATGGCTGATATCGTCACCGAGTCCATTCGCGTGGGATATAAAACCAACGGTGCGATGGACGTGACCGTCGGGCCGCTGGTGAATCTCTGGGGATTTGGCCCGAATAAACAGCCGGTGGCGACGCCCGATCAGGCGGCTATTGATGATGCCCGTGCCCGGACAGGGCTGCAGCATCTGACGGTGATCAATCAGTACGGCCAACAGTACCTGCAAAAAGATATCCCCGATCTGTTTGTCGATCTGTCGACGGTAGGGGAAGGCTACGCGGCGGATCACCTTGCCGCGCTGATGACGCAGGAAGGCATTTCGCGCTATCTGGTCTCCGTGGGCGGCGCGTTAGTCAGCCGGGGCATGAACGCCAGCGATAAACCGTGGCGCGTAGCGATTCAAAAACCGACCGATCGGCAAAATGCCGTGCAGGCGATAGTCGATATCAACGGACATGGCATCAGCACCTCCGGGAGTTACCGTAACTATTACGAGCTTGACGGGAAGCGCATCTCGCATGTTATTGATCCGCAGACCGGGCGGCCGATCGCGCATAATCTGGTCTCTGTGACGGTGATTGCGCCGACGGCGCTGGAAGCCGATGCCTGGGATACCGGCTTAATGGTCCTCGGCCCGGAAAAAGCGAAAGAGGTGGTTCGTCAGGAAGGGCTGGCGGTGTATATGATCACCAAAGAGGGCGACGAGTTTAAAACCTGGAGCTCGCCGCAGTTCAACAGTTTCCTGGTGAGCGACAAAAATTAAAAAGCAAGGTTGCGGGTTTTTTATCAGTGGCACTCAGGCACGCTACAGGTATGCTTGTAAGAGGAGCTGATGATGAAAAATCCAACCTATATGACCGATGAGGAACGCTGGCAGGCTGTACTGGCTCGCGATCCGCGTGCTGACGATCAGTTTGTCTTTGCCGTGCAAACGACGGGGATTGTCTGTCGTCCGTCCTGCCGGGCACGTCACGCCCTGCGTAAAAACGTCCACTTCTATCCTGATGTTCACCATGCCATTGAGGCAGGGTTTCGCCCGTGCAAGCGCTGTATGCCGGATAAACGCGATCCGCAGCAGCAGAAGCTGGCGAAAGTGGAGCACGCCTGTCGCCTTCTGGAGCAGGATCCTGCGTTAACGCTGGACGGTCTGGCGCAGCAGGTGGCCATGAGTCCTTTTCACTTCCACCGGCTGTTTAAGTCCGTTACCGGAATGACGCCAAAAGCCTGGCAGCAGGCGGCGCGCGGTCAACGTCTGCGCACGGCGCTTGCCCAGGGGGATACCGTTACCGATGCCGTGCTGGCCGCAGGCTTTCCCGACAGCAGCAGCTATTATCGTAAAGCGACAGATGCGCTGGGTATGACGGCGAAGCAGTACCGCAAAGGCGACGTGGCGGTGCAGTACGCCATCGATGACTGCTCATTAGGACGCTGTCTGGTTGCTGAAAGCGAGCGGGGGATTTGCGCAATATTGCTCGGTGACGACGATGCCGAATTAGCCGGGGAGCTGGCGACGCTGTTTCCAAAAGCAGAGCCCGCGCCGCAGGAAGATGCCTTCGCGCAGCGTATCCACCAGGTGATTGCCAGTATTGATAACCGCGCAGCGCCGCTTGAACTGCCGCTGGATATACGCGGAACCGCGTTCCAGCAGCGAGTCTGGCAGGCCCTTCGTGAAATTCCCTGCGGTGAAACGGCAAGTTATCAGCAGGTGGCGCAGGCGATTGGACAACCCAACGCGGTACGTGCCGTCGCGGGAGCCTGTGCGGCAAACAGGCTGGCGATTGTGATCCCCTGTCACCGCGTTGTCCGTAACGATGGCGCACTGTCGGGTTACCGATGGGGGACGGCGCGAAAAGCGCTATTGCTAAAACGTGAGGCGAAACGCCAGGAGGGATAATGCTCGATCTTTTTGCGGATGCGGAACCCTGGCAGGAACCACTGGCACCGGGGGCGGTTATTTTGCGTCGCTTCGCGCTCTCCCGTGCGGCGGCGCTGCTTGCGGGTATAGAAGAGGTGACGGCGGTTTCCCCGTTTCGCCATATGGTCACGCCGGGCGGTTACACGATGTCGGTGGCCATGGCGAACTGCGGCGAATTAGGGTGGGCGACGAATGAACGAGGCTACCTGTATGCGCCTAACGATCCCGCGACCGGCCAGCCGTGGCCCCCGATGCCTGCGGTTTTTCAGGCTCTCTGCCACGAGGCTGCCGTTGCCGCTGATTATCCTGACTTCCGACCGGATGCCTGCCTGATTAACCGCTACGCCGTCGGCGCGAAACTCTCCCTGCATCAGGATAAAGATGAACCCGATCTCCGCGCGCCCATCGTCTCGGTATCGTTAGGGCTTCCTGCCGTCTTCCAGTTTGGCGGATTACGCCGTAACGATCCGCTCAAACGCATTATGCTGGAGCATGGCGACGTGGTGGTGTGGGGCAGGGAATCGCGGCTGTATTATCACGGCATTCAGCCTCTGAAACCCGGGGTGCATCCCCTCACTGGCGAGTACCGTTTTAACCTGACGTTTCGCCAGGCAGGGTTTAGTAAACAAAAATAAGAATTATTCTTGATGTACACGCCGGGCAGTTTACACTGCTGGCTGATTTTTATTGTCCGGATTGCCTGCATGCAACTACTTCTCCTTGTCTGGCGTCAGTATCGCTGGCCCTTCATTGCCGTCATGGCGTTAAGCCTTGCCAGCGCCGCATTGGGTATTGGCCTGATCGCGTTTATTAACGTGCGGTTGATTGAAATGGTCGATACCTCACTCTCTGTTTTGCCAGAGTTTCTCGGCCTGCTGCTGCTGTTGATGGCGGTTACGCTTGGCTCTCAGCTGGCGCTAACCGCGCTCGGCCACCATTTCGTTTTCCGTTTGCGCAGCGAATTTATCAAGCGGATCCTGGACACTCAGGTTGAACGGGTGGAGCAACTTGGCAGCGCCTCCCTGCTGGCGGGGCTGACCAGCGACGTGCGGGCTATCACCATCGCGTTTGTTCGTCTGCCGGAGCTGGTGCAGGGGATCATTCTGACCTTTGGCTCGGCGGCTTATCTTGCCTGGCTCTCCAGTAAAATGCTGGCGGTGACCGCTCTGTGGATTGCCATTACCATCTGGGGCGGCTTTGTGCTGGTGTCACGCGTCTATAAACACATGGCGGTGCTGCGCGAAACGGAAGATAAACTGTATAACGATTACCAGACGGTGCTGGAAGGGCGCAAGGAGCTGACCCTGAACCGCGAGCGCGCCGAGTATATCTTCAATCACCTCTATATCCCGGACGCGCGCGAATATCGGCATCACATCATCCGCGCCGATACTTACCACCTGAGCGCGGTGAACTGGTCAAATATCATGATGCTGGGTGCCATTGGCCTGGTATTCTGGATGGCGAACAGCCTGGGCTGGGCGGACACCAACGTGGCGGCAACCTACTCACTGACGCTGCTGTTTTTACGCACGCCGCTGCTCTCGGCGGTCGGCGCATTGCCCACCTTGCTGAGCGCACAGGTGGCGTTTAACAAGCTCAAAAAATTCGACCTCGCGCCATTTAAGGCGGAATTCCCGCGCCCGCAAGCCTTCCCGGACTGGCAGACGCTGGAGCTGCGCGACGTGACGTTCCGCTATCAGGACAACGCCTTCTCCGTGGGGCCGGTCAACCTGACGATTCACCGCGGCGAACTGCTGTTCCTCATCGGCGGTAACGGCAGCGGTAAATCCACGCTGGCGATGCTGCTCACCGGACTCTACCAGCCGCAGTCGGGCGAGATTTTGCTGGACGGTAAGGCGCTGAGTGCCGGGAAACCTGAGGACTACCGCAAGCTCTTTTCGGCGGTATTTACCGACGTCTGGCTGTTCGATCGGCTGCTCGGCCCTGAAGGGCAGCAGGCCAATCCTGTGCTGGTGGAAAAATGGCTGGCACAGCTGCAGATGTCGCACAAGCTGGAGCTTCAGGATGGTAAAATTCTCAACCTGAAGCTCTCTAAAGGGCAGAAGAAGCGCGTGGCGCTGCTGCTGGCGCTGGCGGAAGAGCGCGACATCATTCTGCTGGACGAATGGGCGGCGGATCAGGATCCCCACTTCCGCCGTGAGTTCTATCAGGTGCTGCTGCCGCTGATGCAGGAGATGGGCAAAACCATTTTCGCCATTAGCCACGACGATCACTACTTCATTCACGCCGACCGTCTGCTGGAGATGCGCGATGGCAAGCTGAGCGAATTGACCGGTGACGAGCGTGCGGCGGCCTCGCGTGATGCGGTGGCGCGCACGGCCTGATGCCCTCACCTTAACCCTCTCCCACAGGGAGAGGGGATAGATCGTGGCCTTAATGCCGTTTTTTTCTTCATCCCGTCCCGTTGTTTATTCTTATTTACATATCCTCGCGCTATGCTTAACGCCAACTCATTTAATGGATTTATGATTGATGTCGGTATTAAAGAAAAACAGCGCCAGGCAGCGCGATCAGGAGCGTGCGCGACTCATCTGGCTTCTCACGACCGATAAAGCGGTCACTTCTACGTTATTAGGCAAACTGACCCTGGCTGAGCAATATGATGTCGGCACTTTAGCCGACGATATTGCTGAGGTAGGTGCGCTGGTTGCTCATTTACCCCCGCCGGATCTGGCGGATACGCTCGAAGCACTTCCCTCCGAAGAGCGTCACGCCCTGTGGCGTCTGGTGCAGGATCACGAGCGCGGGCAGGTACTGCTTGAAGCTTCGGAAAACGTCTGGGATGACCTGATCGACGAGATGAGCGACCGGGACATTCTCGATGCGCTGCAAACGCTGGATATCGACGAACAGATTTACCTTGTACAACACCTGCCGCGTAACCTGACCGGTCGCCTGCTGGCCTCCCTGCCTGCCGATGAGCGCGCGCGTGTCCGTCAGGTGATGCACTACGAGAAAAATAGCGTCGGCGCGATCATGGAGTTTGGCGTTATCACGGTGCGTCCGGACGTCACGCTCGGTACCGTGCAGCGCTACCTGCGTCGCCTGGGCAAGATGCCGGATAACACCGATAAACTGTTCGTTACCTCGCGGGATAAAACCCTGCTGGGCGAGCTGGAGCTGAAAACGATCCTGCTTAACAGCACCCAGCGGCGAGTCAGTGAGGTGATGGAAAACGAGCCGATGGTCTTCTCTCCTGAAGACGATGCTGAAAAAGCGGCACGTACCTTCGAACGTGACGACCTCGTGAGTGCGGCCGTCGTGGATTCCGTCGGCAAGCTGATGGGCCGTCTGACGGTTGATGAGATCGTTGACGTGGTCTACGAAGAGACCGATAACGACCTGCGCGCGCTCGGGGGGATCAGTGCCGAAGATGACGTCCACGCCTCCGTCGGTAAGGCGGTGAAAACGCGCTGGGCGTGGCTTGCCATTAATTTGTGTACCGCCTTTATCGCCTCCCGCGTAATCGATGGCTTTGAACACACCATTTCACAGCTGGTGGCTCTTGCGTCATTGATGCCGATTGTGGCCGGGATTGGCGGCAATACAGGAAACCAGACCATTACGATGATCGTCCGCGCGCTGGCGCTGGAAAATATTCAGCCCGGCAATTTCGCCTTTCTGATCTTCAGGGAGATGGGGGTGGCGCTGATCAACGGCCTGGTGTGGGGCGGCATTATGGGGGGCATCACCTGGTGGCTGTATGACGATATGGCCTTAGGCGGGGTGATGATGCTGGCGATGGTGCTGAATTTACTGGTGGCATCGATGATGGGGGTCATTATTCCACTGACCATGACCAAGCTGGGGCGCGACCCCGCGGTGGGGTCGAGCGTGATGATCACTGCCATCACCGATACCGGTGGTTTCTTTATTTTTCTTGGGCTTGCAACGCTTTTTCTGCTTTAAGACGACGTTTAATGCGGGCGGGAAGCAGTGCCATGAGGATAATCCCCCCCAGCACGCCAATCGCCAGGTTACCGGTTGATACCGTTGCGGCGACCGTCACCAGCATCACGACGGTTTCCGCAACCGGTGCATTTTTTACCGTTGCGGGCTGAATGCTGTGCCAGCTGAAGGTTCTGATGGCGACTATCGCCATAATGCCTGCCAGCACCGCCATCGGAATTTTAGCCATCACGTCGCTCAGCGCCGTCACCAGCACCAGTAAAACGATACCAGCCGCTAATGTTGAAATACGGCTTCGGCCTTTCCCCATCTCCACGTTGACGATGGTTTGTCCAATCATCGCGCAGCCTGCGATCCCGCCATAGAGCCCGGCCAGGATATTGCCCACGCCCAACCCGATGCTTTCACGGCGTTTACTGGACGGGGTGACGGTCAGTTCATCCACCAGCTTCGCCGTTAGCAGTGACTCCAGCAGCCCGACGAACGCAATGCTTAACGCGCACGGCCAGATAATGCTTAACGTTTCTATGTTCAGGGGGACCAGCAGTTGCGTCAGTCCCGGTAACCCGCCACTCATCGAGCCTTCATCACCCACCGTCGGCAGAATTTGCCCGCTGGTAACGGTGAACAACGTGAGCACCACTATCGCAATCAGCGGGGAAGGGATGCTTTTGATATAGCGCGGCACCCACAGCACGATAAGCAGCGTGAGCACGAACAGGCCGACGATTAACGGGCTTCGGCTCCAGAAGTGCGGAACCTGAGCAAAGAAAATTAAGATGCCGAGGGCGTTAACAAACCCGGTCATCACCGACTGAGGGATAAAGCGCATCAGCCTTGCCATGCCCAGTGCGCCAAACAGTATTTGGATCACCCCCGCCATGAGAACCGCCGGAAGAATGTACTGCACGCCGTGCTGGTGCACCATCGGGCCAATAACCAGCGCCACGGAACCGGCCGCCGCCGTGACCATCGCCGGACGACCGCCCAGCACAGACAAAGCAAAACACAACACCACGGAGGCGATCAGGCTGACTTTGGGATCAACGCCTGCAACCACCGAAAATGAGATCACTTCAGGGACCAGGGCCAGGGCGGTAATGACGCCCGCCAGCGTTTCACGCAACAGAAGTTTTGGCGAGCTAAGGACCGTGGTGACGCGGTCTTCGCCGGGTACAGCAGAATGGGGTAAGGACATAACTCTTCGCAGATTAGGGCAGGCTTCCGTGCGCGCGATCACAAAACGCCACATACTAGCCAGTAAACCCACGATTTACCAGCCACATCGATAATTCCTTACAAACAACCCACCATTAAATTTCACAATTACAATAATTTCGTAACCTTTAAACAATATTTAAAAGTTGTTACCGTGCCTCCGCAGCTTTTTTCACCTGCAATTTCCACGCATCAAGCACTTTTACACTAAGGCATAAATTATGAAAAAAATGACTGCCATGCTCTTTTCTCTGGCCGTGGGGCTTAACACCGTCTCTATGGCGGCGAAAGCTGACACCCCTAAAGAGCAGGAAACGGACGTCCTTTTAATTGGTGGCGGTATCATGAGCGCCACGCTGGGAACCTATCTGCAAGAACTTCAGCCGGACTGGTCCATGACCATGGTCGAGCGCCTTGATGGCGTGGCGCAGGAAAGTTCGAACGGCTGGAACAACGCCGGTACCGGACATTCGGCACTCATGGAACTGAACTATACGCCGCAGAAAAAGGACGGTTCCATTAGTATCGAGAAGGCGGTAGAGATCAACGAAGCGTTTCAGATCTCACGCCAGTTCTGGTCTCACCAGGTCAACAGCGGCGTGATGCATGACCCGCACTCCTTCATTAACACCGTACCGCACATGAGCTTTGTGTGGGGCGAGCAGAACGTCAACTTCCTGCGCGCGCGTTACGCTGCGCTGCAGCAGAGCACGCTCTTCCGTGGGATGAAATACTCTGAAGACCACGCTCAGATCAAAGAGTGGGCGCCGCTGGTGATGGAAGGTCGTGACCCGAACCAGAAAGTGGCCGCGACCCGGACCGAAATTGGTACCGACGTTAATTATGGCGAAATTACCCGTCAGCTGGTGACGTCTCTGAAGAAGAAAGAGAACTTCAACCTGCAGCTCAGCACCGAAGTGCGTGGTTTTAAGCGCAACGCGGATAACAGCTGGAGTGTGACCGTTGCCGATCTGAAAAACAACGAAGCCGAGCACGTCATCAAGGCGAAGTTTGTCTTTATTGGTGCCGGTGGGGCGGCGCTGAAACTGCTGCAGGAGTCCGGTATTCCTGAAGCTGACGACTATGCGGGATTCCCGGTTGGCGGTCAGTTCCTGGTATCCGAGAACCCGGAAGTGGTGAATCGTCATCTGGCAAAAGTGTACGGTCAGGCTTCCGTCGGTGCACCGCCGATGTCTGTTCCACACATCGACACCCGTATGCTTGACGGTAAGCGCGTGGTGCTGTTCGGACCGTTCGCGACTTTCTCCACCAAGTTCCTGAAAAATGGCTCCCTGTGGGATCTGCTCAGCGCCACGACCACCTCTAACGTCAAGCCGATGATGGACGTGGGTCTGGATAACTTCGATCTGGTGAAATATCTCATCAGCCAGGTGATGCTCTCTGACGAGGAACGCTTCGAGGCGCTGAAAGAGTACTATCCGCAGGCGAAGAAAGAAGACTGGCGTCTGTGGCAGGCGGGACAGCGCGTTCAGATCATCAAGCGTGACCCGAAAGAGGGCGGCGTGCTGCGTCTGGGTACGGAAGTGGTGAGCGATAAGGATGGCACGATTGCCGCGCTGCTGGGCGCGTCACCGGGTGCATCTACTGCTGCGCCAATCATGCTGCACCTGATGGAAAAAGTGTTTAAAGATAAAGTTGCCAGCCCGGAATGGCAGGCGAAGCTGAAAACGATTATTCCATCCTACGGTACGAAGCTGAACGGGAATGTCGACGCGACGGAGCAGGAGCTGGAATACACCAGCCGCGTATTGCAGTTGCAATATGTGAAGCCGCAGGCAGCGGATGCTGCGCCAAAGGCGGAACTGAAGCCTCAGGCGGAAAACAAACCGGTTGCGGATATCGCCCTGTAAGGTAAAAGCAAAACGGTAACATTCGTTACCGTTTTTAGTGTTGTAGGTCGGGTAAGGCGAAGCCGCCACCCGACTTAATTTCAACGTACTACCGCTTGTCCGACATTCTCATCCGCTTTCCATACGCGGTATTTCACTTCTACGTTTTCAGGCGTATACACCACGACAGGCAACTTGCTGTTATAGCGCAGCAGACTGTTATCACCCAGATATGCCGTTACAAATTTCTTCTCTTTCTTGCCGTCCGGGCACGCCATCATGGTGGAGACGGGGGAGGTCACTTTGTCGAAGACGTAGTAATCGTAGCCCCAACCTTCCAGCGTTTTGCTCTCCAGTTGGCCGCCCAGTCGGTGCTGGTTACAGTCCACTTCCAGCGTTTTACCAATCAACAGCTCCACTTTGTAGTTCGCTTCGTCCTGCAGAACCGGTAGCTGAATCACCTGACGTTTCATCCCTTTGTCCGCTTTCGGATAGGGGGCAACTTTTTCCAGCGGCTGCTCTTTTTGGGTTTCGCTGGCGAAAGCGCCGGTGCTGATGCACGCGGCAATCAGGGCGATGGCAAATTTAGGTGCGTTTTTCATTGTCATTCCTTTATGTCAAAACGAGCCGAATCAGATTAGCATAACACTTATGAATGATTAGCGTCATTTACTTACATTTTCAATATAAGTGGTGTAATGAACCTGACTTGCACTATAAATCCAGTTTTTTGTGCTGAAATGGTATCTGGCGGCAGATCGTGTTATTTTGAACGCCACATAATGTTATTCATCTGTAAAGGGAAGAGAGATGGTTCGTGCAAAACTGAAAACACCTGAAGGCCGCAAGTTCCTCCTGGCGCTACTGGTTGTGTTTATGATTGCGGCCGCGTGCGTGGGGCGGGCAACCATTGTTGGCGTTATCGAACAGTACAACATTCCTCTCTCCGCCTGGACCACCAGCATGTATGTTCTGCAATCGGCGATGATCTTCGTTTACAGCCTTGTCTTCACCGTTCTGCTTGCTATCCCGCTGGGCATTTTCTTCCTGGGTGGACGTGAGAAGCACTAAGCGCCGACGTGCGATAAGGAAGCCATCCTGCGGGGTGGCTTTTTTATGCATAAAAAAAACCAGCCATAAGAGGCTGGTTTTCAATGTGTTTTTGGTCGGCACGAGAGGATTTGAACCTCCGACCCCCGACACCCCATGACGGTGCGCTACCAGGCTGCGCTACGTGCCGACGCATAAAAAGATACTACTCGATTCCGTTTCGAATGCAAGAGAATCTGTCGCTAACTGGTTTATAATTAATCAGTTAGCGATAAAGCGCTTCTCATCCGTCAGGACCTGCAGCAACAGGCTCAGCTGCGGTTTCTGGTCCTTCAACCGTTCACCCTGTAGATTATACGTCTGGTAATTTCCGTTACTGTTCAGCACCAGCGTCAGCGTCGGTGTGGTCACCGCCAGCGTGTTACCGTCTGCTGATGTCACCCAATTATGGCGGCGCGCGGCGCTGAAAAGATCCTGCCCCTGCGAATACTCGTTTGCTGGCGTACTGACGTGCAGCAGGCGTTGCATCAGGGTCGTCATAACATCTTTATGTTCAGTGAGCATATTGATGCGCTGCGCCGGCGTTCCCGGCCAGTGGATCACCAGCGGTACATGCAGGTTCGGGCGTGACCAGCTCATGCTCTTCGTTTCGTCGCCGAGCGGTACACCATGGCCTGCGGTCACAATCACGACAGTGTTATCGAGCTTGCCTGATTCGCGTAGCGCGTCAAGAACGCGGCCGATCTGCGCGTCAACATTGCTGGCCGCACGGCTGTATCGGCGGGCAAAGCCAGTCTGGTTGCTGTCGTCAAGCGTGGTGCCGTTAAAGGCCACCCACGAGAACCAGCGGTTATCTTCCTGGGCGTAGCGCTGCAGCCAGTTTATCCACTGGTTTGCGGTCTGGGTATCAGACTGGCTCTGCGCAGCAGGCAGCGAGAAATCAGACAACAGCGCCTGGCGGTAGAGTGGGCTGTTAAAGCCATCGGATGAGAACAACCCTAACTGATAGCCTTGCTGATTCAGTCCGGTAATTAGCGCCGCAGGAATGCGTGCAGCCAGAACGCCATCCATGTATCCGGCAGAAATGCCATAGAACAGGCCAAAGATACCCGCATCGGTAGTGTTCCCGGAACTCATATGCTGGGTGAACGAGACGTTTTGACTCGCGAAATCGGCCAGCGCAGGCATCTGCTTCTCGTAACGGGAATAGTTCAGACCATCGACGGTAATCAGCAGGACGTTTTGTCCGCGGCCCATATCGCGATAGCGCAGTTCACTCAGCGGATACTGAACGCTGACCGCTTCCGGATTACCCTGTTCGACCAGACGACGCTGATACTCCTGGGCATCTAACAGGCCGTGTTTCTCAAGGAAACGACGGGCCGTCATGGGGTACGAGAGCGGCAGGTTGGCACGCTGCATCGTAATGGGGCGATAGAAGTTCGCATCCGCCCAGATGTACATGATGTGCGAACTGATAAATGAGATGAAAAAGAGTGCGGCGACGGGCTTCGCGTAGTGGCGGCGTCGGGTCAGGCTGCGGAGCTTTTGCCAGCTCCAGGTGGCGAACAACATCTCAATCAGCAGGATCACCGGGACGCTGATAAACATCAGCTGCCAGTCACGAGCCGTTTCGTTCTGGTCAGGGTTGATCACCAGTTCCCAGACGATAGGGTTAAGATGCAGGTGGAAACGGGTGAACACTTCACTGTCGATAAGCAGCAGCGTCATCCCTGCTGTGGCAAGGATCGCGGATAAGAACCGCATCAGACGCTGCGACATGACGATAAACGTCAGAGGAAACAGGATCAGCAGATAGGTGGCGAATACCAAAAAGCTAAAGTGACCGACAACGCTTATCCAGGAGTAGATACGCCCGGTTAGCGTGGTTGGCCAGTCTGCGACAAACAGATAACGACAGCCAATCACCGCCGCTAACAGAATGTTAAACAGGGCAAACCAGTGTCCCCAGCTGACCATCTGGGAGACTTTTTCACGGTAGCGCTGACGATTCGTCACCATAAACTGTTGTTCGTTTCCCTTAATGGGCCTGGTCGTTGCTGACGGATGACTGTAACGCCTGGGCGAAAGATTTTGCGATCGCCTGACGCTGAGCCGGAGCAACGCTGGTGTTGATAAGGTTGGTGACCATATTTCCCAAAACCATCAGGGAGAGATCGGTCGGCGTTTTATGTTTTTCCAGTACGTTGACCAGCTCACTGAGCAGTTGTTCAACGTGTTCATCACTGTAGCGGGAATGTTGTGGCATAAATCAAAATCAGTTTGTTGATGAAAGGGCAACATATTACCGTAGCAACAGCTTTTTTTCCCCTTTTTTATCTGTTGTTGCACACATGTCCTGGTGGTGGTTGAATACCGCCCGGTCTAAAAGGAGAGTTTATCATGAGTCTGGAAATCAACCAGATTGCCTTGCACCAGCTTATCAAGCGTGATGAGCAAACCCTTGAAGTGGTGCTACGCGATTCGTTACTGGAACCCACGGCGACCGTTGTGGAAATGATGGCTGAGTTGCATCGCGTCTACAGCGCCAAAAATAAAGCCTATGGTCTGTTCAGCGAAGAGAGTGAACTGGCTGATAGCCTGCGCCTGCAGCGTCAGGGGGAAGAGGATTTCCTGGCGTTTAGCCGCGCGGCCACCGGGCGTCTGCGCGACGAACTGGCAAAATATCCCTTCGCCGACGGCGGCATCGTCCTGTTCTGCCACTATCGCTACCTGGCGGTAGAGTATCTGCTGGTTACCGTGCTGAATAACTTGAGCAGCATGCGCGTGAATGAGCAACTGGATATCAGCTCGACGCATTATCTGGATATCAACCATGCGGATATTGTGGCGCGGATTGATTTGACCGAGTGGGAAACCAACCCGGAATCGACCCGCTACCTGACCTTCCTGAAAGGGCGTGTGGGCCGTAAAGTGGCCGATTTCTTTATGGATTTCCTCGGCGCCAGCGAAGGACTTAACGCCAAAGCGCAGAACAAAGGGCTGTTGCAGGCGGTAGATGACTTTACGGCTGAGGCGCAGCTCGATAAATCTGAACGCCAGAACGTGCGTCAGCAGGTTTACAGCTACTGCAACGAACAGCTGCAGGCGGGGGAAGAGATTGAGCTGGAGTCGCTGTCAAAAGAGCTGGCGGGCGTCAGCGAAGTCAGCTTCCAGGCGTTCACCGCAGAGAAAGGCTATGAGCTTGAAGAGAGCTTCCCGGCGGATCGCAGTACGCTGCGTCAGTTAACCAAATTTGCCGGGAGCGGCGGTGGGTTAACCATCAACTTCGATGCCATGCTGCTGGGGGAACGTATCTTCTGGGATCCTGCCACCGATACGCTGACCATCAAAGGCACGCCGCCAAACCTGCGCGATCAGCTTCAGCGTCGCACCTCGGGCGGTAAATAATCGCCATAAAAAAACCCCGCCGAAGCGGGGTTTTTCTCGACAGGTTTGCGATTACGCGCGAACGAAGTCGATGTGAGTCAGTTTTGGCTTGAACGCGTGACGCTGAACAGCCTGAACTTTCACTTTTTCTTCTTTACCGCCAACAACGATGGTCAGAACTTCGCTGTAGAATTCAGCTTTGGTCTGCAGGTTCCATACTTTGTCGTGATCCAGTTCGATTGCAACTGGAGCAGCTTCGCCACCGTAAACGATAGCCGGGAACTTGTTAGCGGTACGCAGGCGGCGGCTCGCACCCTTACCCTGCACGTTACGTACTTCTGCTTCGATAGTGAACATTGATTTCTCTCTGTATTTAAAACCCTACTACAGGCGACCCAGCAGCAGGTGAGTGTTCTGCCCCACGGATGTGAAGCGGGCGGCATTTTATACTCAAACGCCGCTCACATCAATGAAAAGTCCTGCTAACCACGCAATTCGTTTGCCCGACGATAGCGACCTTCATAGTCAAAGACCTTCTCACGTACCTGCCAGAACTGGCCTTTCTTGCGGGCGACAACAAAATCCGGATGGCGCAGCAGCGCCTGCTGATGCACGATATCTGCCACGGTGATCCAGCGCAGCGGCACGCCGGGCGTGCGGGTATGCGGGCGGATAAACAGTTGCTCAAATGCCGTGCGCTGGGCTGGCGTCTGTACCCGTAACCGCTCGCTGACGTCAGCGCCGTCCTCGTCGTAATAGGTAATTTTTAGCCACTCGCCTTTTTCATCCGCGCCCGGCTGTAAGGCCATGCCGGAACAGCGCAGCACCAGCGCATCTTTCAGCTTCAGCGCCGCTTTCAGCATGTCGTCCGGGTCGACCAGCACCGTGTCGCACTCACGGCAGCGGCGGGCGGCAATGTCATTTTCGGCGTTGCACTGTGGACAGTTTTTGAAACGAAAACGGAAATCGCACTGCTCGCGATGCCCGTCATCATCTTCAAACCAGCCCTGACAGCGGCGGCCAAAGTGTTCGATCAGCGTGCCGTCGGCGGTGGTTTTCCCCCAGAAGGTGTTGGCAAACCCGCAGGCTGGACAAAACACCTGTACCGGCACGTTGTCACTTTTGCCTTTTGGCGTGCCCACTTCGGGAGAGTAAAGATCGTGCGGGTTACCGGCGTAATCGAGGATCAGACAGTCAGTTTTGCCCGGTGCCAGGCGCAGACCACGACCGACAATCTGCTGATACAGGCTGACGGATTCCGTCGGGCGCAAAATCGCAATCAGGTCGACGTGCGGGGCGTCAAAACCGGTGGTTAGCACGGAAACATTCACCAGATAGCGGAACTGCTGGGCTTTAAACGCCTCAATCAGTCTGTCACGCTCAGGGCCGGGCGTTTCGCCGGTAATTAACGCAGCGTCGTCAGCGGGGAGCAGTCCGGTAATTTCTCGCGCGTGCTCGACTGTCGCGGCAAAGATCATCACCCCTTTGCGCGTCGCGGCAAACTCCTCAATCTGGCTGATGATATGCGGCGTTATGCGCTTTTGCTTATTCAACTCCTGGTTGAGATCCGCTTCGCTGAATAAGCCGTTGCTCTGCGCCTGTAACCGGCTGAAGTCGTACTGTACCACCGGCATATCCAGCCGCTCGGGGGGCGTCAGGTAGCCGTGTTTAATCATGTAGCGCAGCGGAAGTTCGTAGATACAGTCGCTGAACAGCGCTTTTTCATCGCCACGCACCATGCCGTGATAATGAAAGCGGTAAATCCAGCCTTTGCCCAGGCGAAACGGGGTTGCCGTCAGGCCCAGCAGGCGTAAGTGAGGGTTCACCTCTTTCAGGTGCGTGAGGATTTGCTGATACTGGCTGTCGTCGTCATCGCTGATGCGGTGACACTCGTCGACAATCAGCAGCGAAAATTCGCTGCGAAACAGATCCAGGTTGCGGGCGACCGACTGCACGCTGCCAAAGACAACCTTACCGTGGCTCTCTTTACGCTTGAGCCCGGCGGCGAAAATATCGGCCTCCAGCCCCAGCGCGCAATACTTGGCGTGGTTTTGCGCGACCAGCTCTTTGACGTGCGCCAGCACCAGCACGCGGCCACGCGCCAGGCGGGCCAGCTCGGCAATGACCAGGCTTTTGCCTGCGCCGGTCGGGAGGACAATCGCCGCCGGTTCCCGGTGTTTGCGAAACCAGGCGAGGGTGGCGTCAACGGCTTCCTGCTGATAGGGACGAAGTGTAAAAGTCATGGTGTCTCAGTTTCGTTAATCCGCATATAGTATGCCACGAAACTTTTTCCCTTGAGTGGCGCAACCAGACCATTATACTGAACCGTTCCTGACTGCTTCTTTTTCGGACGCACGGTCCGACTTCCAGCACCATTAAGGCTAAAAAGATTTCATGCGACTTGATAAGTTTATCGCTCAGCAACTCGGCGTAAGCCGCGCTATTGCCGGGCGCGAAATTCGCGCCAGCGGCGTTACCGTGGATGGCGACATTGTGAGAGACAGCGCTTTCAAACTTCAACCTGAGCATCAGGTTGAATACGACGGCAATCCGCTGACCCAGCAGAACGGCCCGCGCTACTTCATGCTCCACAAGCCGGAAGGCTACGTCTGCTCAACGGACGATCCCGATCACCCGACGGTACTCTATTTCCTCGACGAACCGGTGGCACATAAGCTGCATGCCGCGGGCCGCCTCGACATCGACACCACCGGGCTGGTGCTGATGACCGACGACGGGCAGTGGTCACACCGTATTACTTCCCCACGTCACCACTGCGAGAAAACCTATCTGGTCACGCTGGAGTCGCCGGTTGCGGATGACACGGCAGAGCAATTCGCGAAAGGCGTTCAGCTGCATAATGAAAAAGACCTGACTAAACCGGCGGTGCTGGACGTGATCACGCCGACGGAAGTCCGTCTTACCATCAGCGAAGGGCGTTACCATCAGGTTAAACGCATGTTTGCCGCAGTGGGTAACCGCGTTGTCGGTCTGCATCGCGAACGTATTGGCGCAATCGCGCTCGATCCCGACCTGGCGCCTGGCGAATATCGCCCGCTGACGGAAGAAGAGATCGCCAGCGTCGGTCTGCCTTCGCACTAATTTCAGGAGATTTCTGTGACCACCAGGCCACACTCGTCGTTCAAAATTGTCTTCATTCTTGGCCTGCTGGCCATGTTGATGCCGCTGTCTATAGATATGTACCTGCCCGCGCTGCCGGTCATTTCCGCGCAGTTTGGGGTACCGGCAGGCAGCGCACAGATGACGCTCAGCACCTATATTCTCGGCTTTGCTCTCGGCCAGTTATTGTACGGCCCGATGGCCGACAGCCTGGGGCGCAAACCGGTTATTCTGGGCGGAACGCTGGTCTTTGCCGGGGCGGCGGTGGCCTGCGCGCTGGCGCAAACCATCGATCATCTGATTTTCATGCGATTTTTGCACGGTCTGGCCGCTGCTGCAGCGAGTGTGGTGATCAACGCCCTGATGCGTGATATCTACCCGAAAGAAGAGTTCTCCCGCATGATGTCGTTTGTCATGCTGGTGACGACGATTGCGCCGCTGATGGCTCCGATGGCCGGTGGGGCGGTTCTGGTGTGGTTTAGCTGGCATGCGATTTTCTGGATCCTGGCGCTGGCTGCACTGCTGGCCTCTGCAATGATTTTCTTCTTTATTGATGAAACGCTTCCTGCCGAGCACCGCCAGAAATTCCACATTCGCACCACAATAGGTAACTTTGCCTCGCTGTTTCGCCACAAGCGCGTGCTGAGCTATATGCTGGCAAGCGGGTTCAGCTTCGCCGGGATGTTCTCCTTCCTGAGCGCCGGGCCGTTTGTTTATATCGAGCTGAACCATGTTTCTCCGCAGCACTTCGGCTATTATTTTGCGCTCAATATCGTCTTCCTGTTTGTACTGACTATTATTAACAGCCGCTTTGTCCGGCGGGTCGGCGCGCTGAACATGTTCCGCGCCGGGCTGTGGATACAGTTTGTGATAGCTGTCTGGCTGGTGGTCAGTGCATTCCTGGGCGTGGGCTTCTGGGCGCTGGTGATTGGCGTGGCGGCCTTTGTGGGCTGCGTGTCGATGATATCCTCAAATGCGATGGCGGTGATCCTCGATGAATTCCCGCATATGGCGGGAACCGCATCGTCACTGGCGGGGACGTTCCGCTTCGGCATTGGCGCCATCGTCGGGGCATTACTGTCTATGGCGACCTTCACCACGGCCTGGCCTATGCTATGGGCGATGGCGTTTTGCGCAACCAGCTCCGTCCTCTTCTGTCTTTATGCCAGCCGGCCACGGAAAGCGGCTCATTGATGAGCAGATAAGGCCCGACAGGGCCTTTTTTGTTGATACATATCAACCAAACCCGCGTTCGTTTATCCCGTGTTTGTTTATTTTATGTAAAATCTATTTATGTAAAAAGTCACATCATTGTATTCAAAAAGGTTGAGTTAGATCGCAGAAACGGGTACATATAGCGCCGACGCGAACCTCTATACCGATAAAAAAGCGCTGAATAGTGCAGGTTAGCGATGATGTGTTACTATAAATGTAAATAAATTGTGAAGTAAATTTTGCTTCCGGGGAACGAACGTGAATACATTACAACTCTCCATTGTCCATCGCTTGCCCCAGAGCTATCGCTGGTCGGCGGGTTTTGCAGGTTCGAAAGTTGAACCGATTCCGCAAAACGGCGCGGGCAGTGACAATTGCCTCGTGGCGCTCAAACTGTTGAGCCCAAGCGACGAAAATGCGTGGCGGGTGATGGAGCGTCTCAGTCAGGCCCTGACGGATATCGAAGTGGACAGCTCCGTACTGGAGTGCGAAGGCGAGCCGTGCCTGTTTGTTAAAAGCCAGGATGAATTTGCCGCCACCTGCCGTCTGAAAAACTTTGGTGTTGCGATTGCTGAGCCTTTTTCCGGCCAGTACCCGTTCTGAGCGCTAGTCTGCTGCCAGCAGCTGGCGCGTGTAGCTCTGCGTTGGCGCAGTAAATACGCGCTGGCATTCCCCCTGTTCGACCACCTCACCCTGTCGCAAAACAATCACCTGATGGCATAGCGCCCGCACCACCTGCAGATCGTGGCTGATGAAGATATAGGCCAGCCGATGCTTTTCCTGTAGTCCTTTCAGCAATGCCAGAATCTGCGCCTGGACGGTTCTGTCCAAAGAGGAGGTGGGTTCATCCAGAATAATCAGCTCCGGTTTCAGGATCAGCGCACGGGCGATGGCGATACGCTGGCGCTGCCCGCCGGAAAATTCCGCAGGATAACGGTGACGGGTATCGGGATCTAAGCCCACTTCGGCCATCGCCTGTATGACCTCCTGCTCACGCTGCTGCGCGTTCAGGCCGGGCTGGTGAACGCGCAAACCCTCTTCGACAATCTGCAATACGCTGAGCCGCGGGTTAAGTGAGGAGTTGGGATCCTGAAACACCACCTGCATACGCGGGCGCACCGGCAGCATCTGGCGGCGGTTCCAGCGGTGCAGCGGCATGTCGTCAAAAAGGATCTCGCCCTGAGAGGCAATTAAGCGCAGCAGTGCCAGACCGGTGGTGCTTTTACCCGAACCGGATTCGCCCACCAGCCCCAGGGATTCACCGGGACGCAGCGAGAAGCGGATATTTTTCAGGACCGGGTTTGGGTCGACGATACGCCGCAGAATGCCTTTGCGGATCGGGAAGGAGACGGACAAATCCTCAACGCGCAGCAGCGGAGTGCTGTCCGCCGTGAGCGGAACCGGGTCGCCGGAAGGTTCGCTGTTGAGCAGACGTTGCGTATAAGGGTGCTGTGGCGCGTTTAGCAGCGTGGATGCGCTATTCTGTTCAACGCATCGGCCGTTTTGCATGACCGCGACGCTGTCCGCCAGCTTTTTCACAATACTCAGGTTGTGCGTGATAAAAAGCAGGCTCATGTTCAGCTCGTCGCGCAGCTCCCGCAGCAGCGTCAATATTTGCGCCTGCACCGTCACGTCCAGCGCCGTCGTCGGCTCGTCGGCAATTAACAGTTCGGGCCGGGTGAGCAGAGCCATGGCAATCATCACTCGCTGGCGTTCACCGCCGGAGAGCTGATGCGGAAAATCATTCAGCCGTTTGGCCGCATTGCGTATGCCCGTCCGTTCAAGACAATCCAGTATTTCCCCTCGCGCAGCCTCTTTGCGCATGCCCCGGTGCAGAGACAAGACTTCATAGAGCTGTTTCTCCAGGGTATGCAGGGGGTTGAGAGAGACCATGGGCTCCTGGAAGATCATGGCAATTTTATTGCCGCGAATACCGCGCAGGGTATGTTCGTCGGCATGAAGCAGTGAACTGCCGTGAAAAAGAATATCCCCCTGCGGATAGCTCGCCGGTGGTGAAGGCAGCAGCCGCAGGATAGAGAGCGCTGAAACACTCTTACCTGAACCGGATTCCCCCACCAGGGCCAGCGTTTCACCGCGCTGGATCTGCAGCGACAAATCGGTGACCACGGTGCGCGTCTCACCCTGTTTCGAGAAAGCAATCGACAGGTTATCAATACTGAGAAGAGGCTGGGTCATCTTATACCGCCTTATTGGGGTCAAAGGCATCGCGCACGGCTTCGCCAATAAAAATCAGCAGCGAAAGCAGCACGGCCACGGAAAGAAAGGCGGTGATGCCTAACCACGGTGCCTGAAGGTTATTCTTGCCCTGCAGCAGCAGTTCGCCGAGCGACGGTGAGCCCAACGGCAGGCCAAAGCCCAGAAAATCCAGCGAGGTGAGGGTGGTAATGGAGCTGCACAGAATAAACGGCAGGAAGGTGAGCGTGGCCACGACGGCATTAGGCAGCATATGGCGGAAGATGATCCCCCGGTCGCTCACCCCAAGCGCCTGCGCGGCGCGAATATAGTCGAAATTACGGGTGCGCAGGAACTCCGCCCGCACGACACCTACCAGCGCCATCCAGCCGAACAGAACGGTGATGCCGAGCAGCCACCAGAAGTTCGGCTGTACCACGCTGGACAGCAGGATGATCAAAAATAGCGTTGGCATACCGGACCAGACTTCGATGATACGCTGGCCCCACAGGTCAATTTTCCCGCCGTAGTAGCCCTGAACGGCACCCGCCACCACGCCCATCACGCTGGAGAAGAGTGTCAGCATCAGCCCAAAGAGAATTGAAATCCGTGTGCCATAGAGAATGCGTGCCAGCACATCGCCACCGTTAGCGTCCGTCCCCAGCCAGTTTTGCGTCGAGGGCGGGGAAGGGAAGGGGGTCGTGGTGGCAAAGTTTATGCTGTTCGCACCAAAACGCACCGGCGCCCAGAGGGCCCAGCCGTGCTGCTCAATCTGCTGGCGCAGCCACGGATCCTGATACTCCGCCGGTGTTGCAAACGGGCCACCAAAGTCGCTTTCGCTGTAGTTAGCCAGCACCGGCACATACCAGCGGTCGTTAAAATGCACCAGCAGCGGTTTGTCGTTGGCGATAAGCTCCGAACACATGCTCAGGACAAACAGGACGGCAAAAATCCACAGCGACCAGTAGCCGCGACGGTTGTGGCGAAAACGGGCCCAGCGGGCCTGGTTGACGGGGCTTAAACGCGGCATCAGCGGCCCTCAAAATCAATTCGGGGATCGACCAGCGTATAGCTGATATCGCTGACGATATTCAGCAGCAGGCCAATCAGGGTGAAAATATAGAGTGTGCCAAACATCACCGGATAGTCACGCGACACGGTGGCCTCATAGCCCAGCAGCCCCAGACCGTTGAGCGAGAACATCACCTCTATCAACAGTGAGCCGGTAAAAAACATACTGATGAACGTGGCGGGAAATCCGGCAATCACCAGCAGCATGGCGTTGCGGAAGACGTGTTTCCACATAATCTGCTTCTCGCTGACCCCTTTGGCGCGGGCCGTGACAACATACTGCTTGCGGATTTCATCGAGAAACGCGTTTTTGGTCAGCATGGTCAGAGCGGCAAACCCACCGATCACCGTTGCCAGAACCGGCAGCGTGATATGCCAGAGATAGTCGGTGATTTTCTGATACCACGGCAGCGTGCTGAAATCGGCGGAGACTAAACCTCGTAGCGGGAAGATGTCGAAATAGCTGCCCCCGGCAAAGAAGACGATCAGCAGGACGGCAAACAGGAACGCCGGGATGGCATAGCCGATGATGATGAAGGTGCTGCTCCAGATATCGAAGCGGCTGCCGTTGTAAACCGCTTTACGGATCCCGAGCGGGATAGAGACCAGGTAGATAATCAGCGTTCCCCACAGCCCCAGCGTGACCGAAACCGGCAGGCTTTGCTTGATCAACGTTAACACTGACGCACTGCGAAACAGGCTATCGCCAAAATCAAAGCGGATATAATCCCAGAGCATCTTGAAATAGCGCTCGTGAATGGGCTTATCGAAGCCGTAGCGGTGGGTGATCTCGGCGATCACCTCAGGATCAAGCCCGCGCCCGCCGCGATAGTGGCTTTCACTGATATTCCACACGCCGGTACGCGCATGGCTCGCGCCCATGCCTTCGCCGCCGCCGCCGGGCATACCGCCGTTGTTACCAAACTCAATAGCAGCAATCGCCTGATCGACCGGGCCGCCGGGGGCGATTTGCACGATAAAAAAGTTAATGGTGATGATGGCCCACAGCGTGGGAATGACCAGCAGCAGACGGCGAATCAGATAGGCACCCATGATGATTCCTTATCGCCGCTCAGCGGGCAGTCTGGCGGCTTTATTGACGTCATACCACCAGGTGTCAAAGCCCAGCGAGTAGACAGGGCGCACGGCAGGTACGGAGAATTTATCCCAGCGAGCCAGACGGTCTTCGCCCATATACCACATGGGCAGCATGTAGTAGTTCCAGGTTAAGACCCTGTCGAGGGCACGGCCGAGCGGCAGGAGTTTTTCTTTATCGCCCTGCGCCGCCACAATTTTCGCAATCAGCGCATCAATCGCCGGGCTTTTTACGCCTGGCGCATTGTATGAGGAGTCGATGTAGCTGGAAGCCCAGGAAATTTGCAGGTCCGAGCTCGGCCACGGCTGAGCCGGCCACAGACGCTGCATCATGTCGTAATCACGGTTGCGCATGCGGTTGGTGATCTGCGCGTTATCGACCTGGCGAATGTTCATGGTAATCCCCAGTCGCTCCAGGTTGTGCTTAAACGGCAGTACCCACTGATCGTTGCCCCCGGATGAGAGCAGCAGCTCAAAGCTGAGAGGCTTACCCGTTTTGGCATCCACGCGCTTTTGATTTTTAAGGTGCCAGCCCGCCTCATCCAGCAGCTTGCTGGCCTTAAGCAGGTTGTCGCGGTCGTAGCCGTCACCGTTTGAGGCCGGGGGCTGAAAGACCGTGGTAAACACCTCCGGCGGCACTTCCGCCTTCAGCGGGGCCAGCAGAACCAGTTCGTCGGCTTTCGGATAATCACGCGCGGCATATTCCGTATTCTGGAAATAGCTGTTCGCACGGCTGTAAGCCCCGTAAAACAGCGCTTTGTTCATCCATTCAAAATCAAAGGCCAGGGAAATCGCTTCCCGAACGCGGCGGTCAGCGAATACCGGACGCTGAATATTAAACGCCAGCCAGCGCGTGTCCTGGGCGGATTCGTTTTTATGCTCGTCTTTGACGATATAGCCTTTCGCGAAATTCTTGCCGATATAACGGGTCGCCCAGTTTTTCGCGCTGCTCTCCACGCGTAAATCGAAGGCGCCCGCTTTGAACGCTTCAAATGCGACATTATCGTCAAGGTAGTAATCATAGCGAAGGATGTCGAAATTCCAGCGCCCACGGTTTACCGGCAGGTTTGCCGCCCAGTAATCTTTCACCCGGGAATAGACCACGTACTGCCCCATGCGCCAGTCGGTGATGCGGTAGGGGCCGCCGGCCAGCGGCGGCGTGGAGAGCGGGTCGCTGAGCTTATGCTTTTTCCAGAACGATTCAGGCATAACCGGCAGCGAAAACAGGCTGAGCATATTCTCTTTATTCGGCTCGCTCAGCTCGATGCGCACGGTCAGGGGGGCAATGGCGCGCACCGTTGCGCCTTTATACACAATGCGGAACTGGGGTACGCCTTCGGTCATAAATTTATGAAACGTAAAGGCCACGTCGCTGGCCTTAACCGGCGAGCCATCGTGAAAACGGGCCCGAGGGTTGAGCGAAATTTCGGCCCAGGCGAAGTTATCCGCATAGCGGACATTATCAGCAATCAGCGGATAGTAGCTGCCGGGTTCATCATCGGAGGTCACAAAAAGCGTATCGTAAAGGGATTCCGTTCGCGCCGCCGCGACGCCACGCAGGGCGAAGCGGTTAAAGTTGTCAAATGTTCCCGTGGCGGAGAGCGTGACCTTTCCGCCTTTGGGGGCGGCAGGATTGACGTAATCGAAGTGCGTAAAATTGACCGCGTACTTTGGCTCGCCAATCACGGCGAACGCGATGTTTTCTTTGATGGTTTGCGCCTGGCTCGACAGGCTTGCTAATACCAACAAAAGCAACATGAAGCGCATAAACATCTCGCGGCGGCTCCCTTTTTTACAGACCGGCTCAGTTAAGCTGAATAATAAGTGACGTCACAGGCAATGTGAAATTATTCGGCCTGAGACGACACCTTATTTTGCCAGGTGCGGAACTGTTCCAGCGGCATAGGACGGCTAATCCAGTATCCCTGCAGGAAGTGGACGCCATGCTCACGCAGCCAGGCTGCCTGTTCCGGCGTTTCCACCCCTTCCGCAACGGTTAACATATTCAGCTTTCTTGCCAGCGTCAGCACAGCATCCAGCACCGGAGAGGTGACGGTTTCGGTGCCAATTGCGTTGACAAACCCACGGTCGATTTTCAGGTAGTCCATGGTGAAATGTTCAAGATAGATCAGCGCACTGTGGCCGGTACCGAAATCATCAATGGCGATTTCGAATCCTTCGTTATGTAGCCATTCGAAGAGGCTGCTGGCTTCCCGATGGTTAAGCATGTCGCGCTCGGTGATCTCCAGCACGATCTGGAAGTAATCTGGCGGCAGTAAGCTTTTGAAGGTGCGCATATCATCTTTGAAGCTTTCCGCATGCAGATGCCCCGGCGCGATATTGATCCCCAGTTTTGCGCCCGGCGGCAGCACGGTTTGTAACACCGGCGCATCGCGAATGATGAGGTCAAACAGATGCAGCGTCAGCGGGACAATCAGTTTTTGCGCTTCGGCAAAATTGATAAAGGCGTCCGGTGGGATCTCACCCATGGTCGGGTGTTTCCAGCGCATCAGCACTTCAACGCCCCGCATCTGAAGTGCATCCGTATCCACCACTGGCTGATAAACCACATAAAACTGACCGCGCTTGATGGCGCTCAGAATTTCTTTGCCCGGGTTGAGACGCAGGGTGAGGATGTAGAAGTTAAGCGACCCTGCCGCTATCCCGCATAACAGTCCGAAGAACAGGGCGAAGAGGATCTCGTCGCTCGTCCACTCCCTGGCGTACAGTTTGATGGTCAGAGGGACCTCTGTGAGCGTCGCGGTGCGCGCAGGCGTTTGATGTAAATCACGCGCCCTGACGAGGGTGCTTGAGGCGGTGGATAATGCATTGTCGCCGATGATAATCGCGATGCCGGCAAACTCTTCCTGGCGCGCGGTATAAAGCAGGTACGGCGTCAGGTTGAGATTCACCGAGGTGAATACGCCGCCGTCCTTCACTAACGGATTACGATACCAGATGGCAATGGCGGGTCTGTTGGGCAGCATGGGCGTGCCGGGCAGTAGCGCGATATCAATCTGCTTGTTGATGTGCAGTTCGGGTATCAGCTCCTCCATCGGCGTATTCATCGGCCCTGTGGCTGACGAGCAGAACGCCATTTTGTTTCTGACCAGCAGAAAGGCGCGCACGTTGATGCTGAAGGCCGCGCGCGAGGTAAGCTCCGCGTTAACGTCCTGGCAATTATTCAGCGTGAGCGGCTGGAGTACGTCGATCGAGGTTTTCAGCTCCTCGAAATAGTTCTCCATGTAGATGCTCACATCCTTAATTAGCGTATCGAATCGGATTTCCCGCTTATGGTAGCTCCAGAAAAATTGCAATGAGCCCAGTAGGATAGCCGCGATCAGGCCGGTAATAATGCTGAAAAACAGTATCTTGCGATGACTGGCGAAGTAGCGGGTGAGCATAAACGTCGTGATTCCTGAATTGCCGCTGATTATATTCAGTGTAACGGGCAAAAAAAAGCACCGCCTAAGCAGTGCTTTTTTTTATTATATCGCCAGCCAAGGGATAACCAGCGATACAATCATGATATTAACTGCGTGTCAGTACGCGGCGCGCTTCGTTGTAGCGCTTCTTCCAGTACGGTTCGTTCATGCTGGAGATGGTGACGCCGCTGCTGGTGGAGGCATGTACAAACTGGTCATTACCAATGTAGATGCCAACGTGTCGACCTGTTGAACCAGCACGGAACAGAACTAAGTCACCGGTGCGCAGTTTGGTGCGGGAAATTGACTTGCCCATCTCCTGCTGTTCGTAGGTCGAACGCGGAAGATCTAATCCAAATTGCTCACGGAACGTACGTTGTACAAAACTGGAACAGTCAATACCTTTTTTAGTATTGCCGCCAAGACGATAACGCACGCCTTTCCAGTCAGCATACTGGTCCATAATACGAGACTTCACGTCCAGATTACGTACCATATTTTCAAATTCATCCTGAGAAGCTTGCAGTGAAGAGGAATCTTCCGTTCCCACAACACGCGTCTCAGGATGCATATTCTTTGCGGTGTTCGATGTACTACATGCAGATAACAGTACCGCGACTGCTATCGCCGGGATCCCCCGTAAGATATATCTCAGAAACGGTTGAGATTTGACCATTTTGTTTATTTTCCCTTGAAGTCCTTAACGACAAATATCGTTATAAAAATGCCAAACGTGACGAGACTAATTATCTGTACACAATGAGACAATTGTTTCTGATGACATTTGTGGCACAGCGCACAAAATTATTCACCATCGAAATAATTATCCCTATGGGGCAAAACGAGTTCGAGATTAACCGATTGCCTGGGGTATTGCGAGTAAAAAAACCGTTTTTTTTATAAGAAATTGTGATACAGAAAGTAAAAATGGGCAATTGCTCAAAATAGCGGCAGATCCGCAGCGTTATCGCGCAATTGCTTCATTTTTATCATGAATACGATGACGAGAATATGACAGCGTGAAAGGATCGGGGGACGTGATCTATCAGGATCGCAATGATCCCTGACGGTTAACGTTAAAAAACGGTAGTTATTTGTTTAATACTTGTTGCTTTCTGCGCGGGAGATAGCGATCAAAAACGGCAATCAGGCGATCGCTCAAGGGGGTCATCAGCACCCACGGCAGACCAATCAGCACTGCTGAAAGAGAACCCACGACAATATCCGTCAGCCAGTGAGCGCCAATCATCACGCGCGGGAAGGCAAATATCACCACAATAAGCAGGGCAATAGTGAATGCCTTCTTGCCGAAATAGCGCAGCATGAAACCCGAAAAAATAAGCAGCATCATGCCGTGATCGCCCGGAAAACTGTCTTTCGACGCATCTTTCGTTGGAATATGCAGCAATTCGCTGACGCGGTAAATATTCGGGAAAGAGAGCGACGGGCTGGCGCGTTTTACCGGCATCAGATGTTGCGCCAGCTGATTAATAACCACCGCAGCCAGAAGCATCACCAGACCGATAATCAGGATACGGCGACGCCCTGTGCCATCCTCTTTGAGCCAGAAAGAGAGCATCAGACCGCCCATCGCCAGCAAGGAAATGCCGTCGAAGGCGCGGTTGTTGGTGATTGCCACCAGCCACAAGAACGCATCGCTCTTCACCAGCGCCTGGTTGAAGAAATGAAACAGGCCTGAATCCAGCGGGAACCAGAAACCGTGATTCGCCGGGATATACCAGGAGAAAAAGAGCGCCAGACCGGCGACATTAAGCAGTAATATCAGGGGAAATCGAGTTGTCATAATGTTCAGCATAGAGTGAAAACTGGGGCAACGTTAGCCGCCTGAACTTAAACGAAGCTTCAACAGGCTGGACTGCAGGGCATTCCAGTCGGCGTTAACCGCACTAATTAACTCTATTCGGCTATCCGGCGGCGCGACGTTTTGCGTTTCGATAAAGAAATCCTCGCCCTGGCGGTTGATCCGCACCAGCCCGTCTGGCGTGCGCATAATGCCTTTTACGCGATCAACCGGCGCAAGCCTGGCCCACTCAAGGGTGCCTATGGTGTCGAAAACCGTATCGGCATCGAAAATCCATCCGCAGGCCTGATATCCCTGGCCGCTGTTCAGATTACGCCGCCAGCGCTGGTGCTCTGGCAGGCTAAGCGCCGCCAGTCCCTGTTTAACGGGATGGTGATGAGCATGCTCTGCGCTGGCCGGGAGTTTCGCCAGATTCTGGCGAGGCAGGTCGAGCAGGGCGCTATCGATTTTTCCCTGGGTGGTCTGCACGCGGGTACGATTGCCGCCGAAATGTTGCCACCACGCCTCAAGCGCGGCCTGGCTTTCCGCCGTGGCGCGATCTTCTTTATTAGCGACAATAACGTCCGCCGAGGCGAGCTGATCGCGGAAGTTCTCATTGGCCACCGCTTTTTCATCAAGCAGCAGACGCGGGTCGAGCAGGCATAGGGTGGCGCGCAGATCGATCCACGGCTCGTAGACCGGTGCGGTCAGCAAATCGAGGATCTGCTTCGGATGGCCCAGACCGGTAGGCTCAATCAGCAGGCGGTCCGGTTTACCCTGACGCAGCAGCGTATTGAGCCCGACCTGCATCGGCAGGCCATTGACGCAGCACATGCACCCGCCGGGGATCTCTTTAATCATTGCGCCACTCTCTGACAGCAGCGCACCATCAATGCCCACTTCGCCAAATTCATTGACCAGTACGGCCCATTTTTCTGCAGGATCTTTATTCGCCAGCAGATGGAGAATTGAGGTGGTTTTACCGCTGCCGAGAAAACCGGTGATGAGGTTCGTTTTGGTCACATGCACTCCAGTCGAGAATTGTGATGCTATAACACTATTCTCTTATCCTGGCGAAAAACGTACCCAATGAGAAGGGGAAGGGCGAACGGCGGCGACGTCCGTTCGCGTTAAGCGCAATAATCGTTAAATATTTAACGTTTCTATAACAGCCTGACGGGCGCCGCGGCGGGTGATGCGCGCGTATGCCTCGCTTACCGCCTCAACAAATACGCTATTCTGGGGGAGATCGTGGCCAAAGACCTCGCTCAGCCCCAGCAGCGCGTTAACGCGGTCAGCGTCGCGGCTGGCCCCGACAATCGCGCGAATTTTATCGCTGAGGGGATCGCGAACATCAATCGCGTTGCCGCGTTCGTCGGTACCGCTGACGTACCGTATCCAGCCGGCAACGCCCAGTGCCAGAAGAGGCCAGTCGGTATTTCGCTCAAGGTGGATGCGGATGCCATCCAGCATCCGTTGCGGCAGTTTCTGGCTACCGTCCATCGCAATCTGCCAGGTCCGGTGTTGCAGCGCCGGGTTGGCGAAGCGCGCAATCAGGCTGTCGGCATAGGGGGTCAGGTCCACATCCTTTATACGCAGCGTAGGCGCCTGCTCCTCCAGCATTAACCGCCGGGCGGCTTCACGGAAGGCGGCATCCTCCATACATTCATTAATATGCGCGTACCCGGCGAGGTATCCCAGATACGCCAGGAAAGAGTGGCTGCCGTTGAGCATGCGTAATTTCATCTGTTCCCACGGCAGAACGTCCTGCACCATCTGGACACCTGCCACTTCCCACTCCGGACGCCCGGCAACAAAATTATCTTCCACCACCCACTGAATAAACGGCTCGCAGCTGATGGCACACGGATCGTCGACGCCGAGCGCATCGGCGATTTCTGCAAGCGAGGCCTCCGTCGCCGCGGGAACAATTCTGTCGACCATCGTGCCCGGAAAACTCACGTGGCCTTCGATCCACTCCGCCAGCGCCGGGGAACGTTTCTGCGCCATGCCAAGCACGGCATTTTTCACCACGTGGCCATTGTCAGGAATATTGTCACAGGAAAGCACGGTAAACGCTGGCAAACCTCGCTCGCGGCGGCGATGTAGCGCCTCGACCAGGATCCCAGGCGCAGAATGCGGTTCGGCGGGGTTGTCCAGGTCGTGCTGAATCCGCGCGTTTTGTCGATCCAGCTTACCGGTCGCGGGATCGATGCAGTAGCCTTTCTCGGTGATGGTGAGCGATACAATCGCCACCTGGGGCTCACAAAATTTCTCAATAATGGCGGACAGGGAATCAAGCTTTGCATTCAGGCATTCATGAACGGCGCCGACAATGATTGGCTGATTTCCTTCAGCACCTTTCTCCAGCACGGTAAACAGATGATCCTGCGCGCGCAGCTGGCCCATCAGCACATCACCGCTAAAGAGGCTAATCTCACAAATCCCCCAGTCGCCGCCTTTTTCATTCAGCACCCGGTTTGTTAACAGGGCCTGGTGCGCGCGGTGAAATGCGCCAAAGCCAAAATGGACGATCCGGGAGCGTAATTGCTTGCGATCGTAGCGAGGTTGCTGAACATGGGCAGGAAGCGAGGTGGAGGCAATTGTCTTCATGAAATACACACCTGATTAACCATTAATTAACAATGCCAGTGTAAAGTTATATGACAGCAAATAAAATTGGTGAGCCGTAAATATCCCCGTTCTGTGAGTTAGATCAATCAACGTGTGGCGGTATGTTGACCCTGTACGCTAAACATGTATGGTAGTCGTCATTGCAGTAACACATATTGGTATAACAACTTTAGAGGGTGAGGCAATGGAACAAACCTGGCGTTGGTACGGGCCGAACGATCCGGTTTCTCTTGATGATGTGCGTCAGGCTGGCGCAACGGGTGTCGTGACGGCGCTGCATCACATTCCTAACGGCCAGGTCTGGCCGGTTGAGGAAATTCAACAGCGCCAGGCGCTGCTGGCGGAGAAGGGATTAACCTGGTCTGTCGTGGAGAGCATTCCGGTCCACGAAGATATCAAAACCCATTCCGGGGATTACCAGACCTGGATTGCGAACTACCAGCAGAGCATTCGCAACCTGGCGGCCTGCGGCATTGATACGGTTTGCTATAACTTCATGCCTATTCTGGACTGGACGCGGACCGATCTGGAATACCCGATGCCGGACGGCTCAAAAGCGCTGCGTTTCGACCAGATTGCCTTTGCGGCATTTGAGCTGCACATCCTGAAACGCCCTGGCGCCGACGCGGATTACACCGCTGAAGAGCAGCAGCAGGCGCTTCAATGGTTTAATGACGCGAGTGCAGCGGATATTGAAAAGCTGACCCGCAACATCATTGCGGGCCTGCCGGGCGCAGAAGAGGGATACACGCTGGACCAGTTCCGCGCGCGTCTGGCGGAATACGGCGATATTGATAAGAACCAGCTGCGTGAAAACATGGCTTATTTCCTGCGCGCTATTGTACCGGTCGCGGAAGAAGTCGGCGTGCGTCTGGCCGTGCATCCGGACGATCCACCGCGTCCTATCCTCGGTCTGCCGCGCATCGTTTCCACTATCGAAGATATGCAATGGCTGAAAGAGACGGTCAACAGCATCTATAACGGCTTTACCATGTGTACGGGCTCCTACGGTGTTCGCGCGGATAACGACCTGGTGCAGATGATTGAAGCCTTTGGCGATCGCATTCACTTCACGCATTTGCGCGCGACCTGCCGGGAGGATAATCCTAAGACCTTCCACGAAGCCGCGCACCTGGGCGGAGACGTCAATATGGTCGCGGTGGTCGATGCCATCCTGGCAGAAGAGGCGCGTCGTAAGCAGGCTGGCGATGTCCGTCCTATTCCGTTCCGCCCGGACCACGGGCACCAGATGCTGGACGATCTGCGCAAGAAAACCAACCCTGGCTATTCGGCGATAGGCCGACTGAAAGGGATGGCGGAAGTGCGCGGCGTTGAGCTGGCGCTGAAGATGACGAAATACCCGGAGCTTCTTTAAGTTCTGTTGCCCGGTGGCGCTACGCTTACCGGGCCTACAAAAAAACCGGCCTGAGAGCCGGTTTTTGTGTTTTTGTAGGTCGGGTAAGGCGAAGCCGCCACACGACAAACGCCGCTATCAGTCAGCGCGACCCATATAGCGTTTTTCTTCGATATGGATGCGGATTTTCTCGCCTGCGGAGAGGTATTCCGGCACCTGCACAACCAGACCGGTGGTCAGAGTGGCAGGTTTGTTGCGGGCACTTGCGGATGCGCCCTTGATGCCAGGTGCCGTCTCAACGATTTCCAGATCGACGGTCTGAGGCAGTTCCAGCGCCAGCAGCACGCCATCCCAGGTCAGAACCTGCATGTCAGGCATACCGCCTTCAGGGATGAACAGCAGCTCTTCTTCAATCTGATCTTTGGTGAAGATATACGGGGTGTAATCTTCTTTATCCATGAACACGTACTCGTTGCCGTCGACGTAAGAGAAATCAACATAGCGACGGGTAAGGGTCACGGTATCGACAATATCGTCACCTTTAAAGCGCTCTTCCACTTTCAGGCCGGTACGCACATCGGCAAAACGCATTTTGTACAGCGTGGCAGCACCACGGGCGCTGGGAGCCTGAATGTCGATGTCTTTCACAATCAGCAGTTTGCCGTTGTAATTCAGTACCATACCTTTCTTAATTTCGTTCGCTCTTGGCATTGCAATAATCCTGTTTACGGGAGGTAAAAAATATCGCGCCAAATTACTCGTGCGCGGCCTTTCAGGCAAGCGGAATTCGTGGCTTTTGCTATCAACGCACAAAAGGTGTTACTGTGCGCCCGATGCCCGACTGCACGGGCTTCGTCACTGAGAGAGCATGTATGGATTGTCGTCCAGATTGCGGCGCGTGCTGTACCGCTCCGTCCATTTCAAGCCCGATACCCGGAATGCCGGAGGGCAAGCCCGCCAATACCCGCTGTGTTCAGCTCTCTGAATCCAACCTGTGTATGATCTTTGGTTCGCCCCTGCGCCCGAAGGTCTGCTCCGGGCTACAGCCTGGGGTCGAGATGTGCGGCAGTTCGCGCGCGCAGGCGATGCTCTATCTGCTTGAGCTGGAAGCGCTCACCGCGCCTTAAACGTCTTTGATTCTCGCCAGACAGCCAATGGTCAGCGTACACATCACCAGCGCAATCCAGAACACCGTGTGGTAGTTCCAGATCTCAGCAACGACCCCGGCCATGGAGCCTGCAATAATCCAGCCCACGCGCGTGGTATTAGTATAAAGGGTGGTCGCTGAGCCTGCCTGGCCCGGCATCAGATCCTGGAAGTAGAGCATGCCAATCCCCGCCAGAATCCCGATATAGATGGCGTTCAGCAGCTGTAAAGCCAGCAGCAGCCCCGGCGTATGGACCGTCAGCATACCGACGTAGAACAGCAGCCCGGCGACGGCCGCGATGCGCATCAAAAAACGTTTTCCGAAACGCTTCGCGTAATAGCCCGCTATCAGCATGGTTGGGATCTCCAGACCAGCAGCGGTGCCCATCATTATGCCGGCCAGTTTCTCCGGCAGATGCAGTTCATCAATAATAAACAGCGGCATGTTAATGATATACAGGCTGTTGGTGCCCCACATCAGCGTGCAGATAATAAACAGCAGCAGGGCATCGCGACGATTACGGCGCGGGGCCTCCAGGACGCCTGTCGCCACTTTGGGCTCTTTGCGCATTGACGGCAGGAAGCACCACACCATCGCACCGCACGCCACAAACGCGACCGCCGCGCTCAGGTACATCACCGTAAAGCCAAACCCCATCGCCAGCGCGTAAGCCAGCGGCGGGCCAATCACCCACGCCAGCGACACCTGAGCACGTAGGACCGAGCTGAACATCACCGCTTCACGCCCGGTATGGTCGGCATGCTCGCGGGCGAGAGCAAACAGCTGCGGGTTGGCGGTTGAGCCAAAGCTGCTCAGAAAAACCCCCACGAACAATAAAATGAAGTAGCTACGGTTCCAGGCAAACAAAACGCAGGCCAGGACGCCCATCAGGCAGCAGAAAACGATCAGGCTTTTACGATCGCCTTTTTGGTCGGAACGGCCCGCCAGGAACTGGCTTACCAGGATGCCGATAATGGCGCTCCCGGTAAAAAAGAAGCCAACCATCGCGGGACGGGCGTGAACCTCGTTGGTCAGGAATAAGCTCAGCGTTGGGGTTTGCAACGCGCCAGCAATGCCCGTGAAGAAGGCAACAATCAGGAACGCCGTTGACGTCAAATCGAAGGGCTTCGGCGAGGTGGCCGCAGGGGTGTTATGCATGTTTTATAATTAGCGAGTAACAGAGAGGGGCGGAGTTTACGCCGTTAGCTAAAAAATAAACAGTGGACGAGGTCAATGATGCCACGAAAAATCAAAATGGCATTTCAACTTCTCACCCTGCTGGCTAAACTTAGCTGAAACTGATTTGCTGAACTTCAGCAAAATTCAGCTGAATGCGGAAGAAATGTGCTGCATCTCTAAATTCTGAGATCGGAAATACGACTTTTCTTGCAAGACATTGCAGAAAGCGCAAGACTTTTTGAAACGTTTCAGCGCTATCTTGTTTTAGCAAACGGAGCAGGCTAGCGTATTTTTTCTCATGTAAGCTGAAACGATTCACTTTCAGCAGGAGAGGAGAACCATGTTCCAGTTATCTGTTCAGGATATTCACCCGGGCGCTCAGGCCGGGGATAAAGAAGAGGCTATTCGTCAGGTTGCCGCTGCCCTTGTGCAGGCAGGCAACGTCGCGGACGGCTACGTAAACGGTATGCTGGCGCGCGAGCAGCAGACCTCCACCTTCCTCGGTAATGGGATTGCCATTCCGCACGGTACAACAGACACCCGCGACCAGGTGCTGAAAACCGGCGTGAAGGTTTATCAGTTCCCGCAGGGCGTGCTCTGGGGCGAAGGTCAGGTAGCGTATGTGGCTATCGGCATTGCGGCCAGCAGCGACGAACATTTGGGTCTGCTGCGTCAGCTGACGCATGTCCTGAGTGATGACGCCGTGGCAGAACAGCTGAAGTCAGCGACAACCGCTGAAGAGCTGCGTGCCTTGCTGATGGGTGAAAAACAGAGTGAAGCGCTGAAACTGGATAATGACACGCTGACGCTGGATGTTGTGGCTTCGGATCTGGTCACGCTGCAGGCGCTGAACGCGGGTCGTCTTAAAGAAGCCGGGGCGGCTGATGCCACCTTTGTGACGCGCGTGATTAACGACAAACCGTTGAATCTTGGCCAGGGTATCTGGCTGAACGACAGTGCTGAAGGCAACCTGCGCAGTGCTATCGCGGTGAGCCGCGCAGCCACAGCGTTTGACGTTGAGGGTGAGCCTGCCGCCATGCTGGTCACCGTGGCGATGAACGATGAGCAGCCAGTGTCGGTGCTGAAGCGTCTGGGCGATCTGCTGCTGAATAATAAAGCTGAAAAATTGCTGAATGCGGATGCTGCCACCGTGCTGGCTCTGCTGACCAGTGATGATGCGCTGACGGATGACCTGCTGACCGCTGAGTTCGTGGTACGTAACGAACACGGCCTGCACGCCCGTCCAGGCACCATGCTGGTGAATACCATTAAACAATTCGAAAGTGAGATCACCGTGGCTAACCTTGATGGCACGGGCAAACCGGCTAACGGCCGTAGTCTGATGAAAGTGGTCGCGCTGGGCGTGAAGAAAGGTCACCGTCTGCGTTTCACCGCGCAGGGTGCTGATGCTGAACAGGCGCTGAAAGCGATTGGCGACGCCATCGCGGCAGGTCTGGGGGAGGGCGCATAATGAGCAGACGTGTTGCGACTATTACGCTGAACCCGGCATATGACCTGGTGGGGTTTTGCCCGGAGATTGAGCGCGGTGAAGTAAACCTCGTGCGTACCACTGGCCTGCATGCTGCGGGCAAAGGGATTAACGTCGCGAAAGTGCTCAAGGATCTCGGTATCGATGTCACCGTGGGTGGATTCCTCGGTAAAGATAACCAGGACGGTTTCCAGCAGCTGTTCAGCGAGCTGGGCATTGCCAACCGCTTCCAGGTCGTTCAGGGCCGTACCCGTATTAACGTCAAGCTGACGGAGAAAGACGGTGAAGTGACTGACCTGAACTTCTCTGGCTTCGAAGTCACCCCGTCAGACTGGGAGCGCTTTGTTAACGACTCTCTCACCTGGCTCGGTCAGTTCGACATGGTGTGCGTCAGCGGCAGCCTGCCGTCCGGCGTGAGCCCGGAAGCGTTTACTGACTGGATGACGCGCCTGCGTAGCCAGTGCCCATGCATTATTTTCGACAGCAGCCGTGACGCACTGGTTGCGGGTCTGAAAGCGTCTCCATGGCTGGTGAAGCCGAATCGCCGCGAACTGGAGATTTGGGCTGGCCGTAAGCTGCCAGAATTAAAAGATGTGATTGATGCAGCCCATGCGCTGCGTGAGCAGGGTATCGCTCACGTCGTGATCTCGCTGGGTGCAGAAGGCGCGTTGTGGGTTAACGCTTCTGGCGAATGGATTGCCAAACCGCCGTCAATGGAAGTTGTGAGTACCGTTGGCGCTGGGGATTCGATGGTTGGCGGCCTGATTTACGGCCTGCTGATGCGTGAATCCAGTGAACATACGTTACGTCTTGCCACCGCCGTTGCAGCCCTGGCCGTGAGCCAGAGCAATGTCGGTATTACCGATCGTACCCAGTTAGCCGCGATGATGGCGCGCGTTGACTTAAAACCTTTTAACTAACAGCAGGAGAGGAATAATGAAAACGCTGCTGATCATTGACTCCGGTCTCGGACAGGCTCGCGCCTATATGGCGAAGACCCTGCTGGGCGCGGCGGCACAAAAAGCACACCTGGACATCATTGATAACCCGGGTGATGCTGAACTGGCGATTGTTCTGGGTGATAAAATCCCTGCGGACAGTGCGCTGAACGGCAAAAAAGTGTGGCTGGGCGATATTAATCGCGCGGTGGCACATCCAGAACTGTTCCTGAGTGAAGCGAAAGGCCACGCGTCGGTTTACAGCGCACCTGTCGCGACGGCACCGACCGCGGCTGTGGCCACCGGGCCGAAACGCATTGTGGCGGTAACGGCGTGTCCAACCGGGGTAGCGCATACCTTTATGGCGGCTGAAGCCATTGAAACCGAAGCGAAAAAACGCGGCTGGTGGGTAAAAGTCGAAACCCGTGGATCCGTGGGTGCCGGTAACGCCATCACCCCGGAAGAAGTGGCGGAAGCCGATCTGGTGATTGTGGCGGCCGATATCGAAGTCGATCTGGCGAAGTTTGCCGGTAAGCCGATGTACCGCACCTCAACCGGCCTGGCGCTGAAAAAGACCGCTCAGGAATTTGATAAAGCGCTGGTGGAAGCCAAACCTTACCAGGCTACCGGTGCGGCTAAAACCGCCACCGAAGGGAAGAAAGAGTCTGCGGGGGCCTACCGTCACCTGCTGACGGGTGTGTCTTACATGCTGCCGATGGTGGTGGCGGGTGGTCTGTGTATCGCGCTCTCGTTTGCGTTTGGTATTACAGCATTTAAAGAAGAAGGTACGCTTGCGGCTGCGCTGATGCAGATCGGCGGGGGGTCAGCGTTCGCGCTGATGGTGCCGGTTCTGGCAGGCTTTATCGCTTTCTCCATCGCTGATCGTCCTGGTCTGACGCCGGGTCTTATCGGCGGTATGCTGGCCGTCAGCACCGGTTCCGGCTTTATCGGCGGTATCATTGCCGGTTTCCTGGCCGGTTACGTCGCGAAGCTGATCAGCTCGAAGCTGAAGCTGCCGCAGAGTATGGAAGCGCTGAAACCGATTCTCATCATCCCGCTGATTTCCAGCCTGGTGGTGGGTCTGGCGATGATTTACCTCATTGGTAAACCGGTAGCGGGCATCCTGACGGGTCTGACCCACTGGCTGCAAACCATGGGTACGGCGAACGCGGTTCTGCTGGGCGCAATCCTCGGCGGTATGATGTGTACCGATATGGGCGGTCCGGTGAACAAAGCGGCATACGCGTTTGGCGTTGGCCTGCTGAGTACCCAGACCTACGCGCCGATGGCGGCGATCATGGCGGCCGGTATGGTGCCACCTCTGGCGCTCGGCCTGGCGACCATTATCGCCCGTCGTAAGTTCGACAAAGCGCAGCAGGAAGGCGGTAAAGCGGCGCTGGTGCTGGGTCTGTGCTTCATCACCGAAGGTGCAATCCCGTTCGCGGCGCGTGATCCAATGCGTGTGCTGCCATGCTGTATCGTGGGCGGTGCGGTGACGGGGGCCATCTCCATGGCGATTGGCGCGAAGCTGATGGCACCACATGGTGGTCTGTTCGTCCTGCTGATCCCAGGCGCAATCACCCCGGTACTGGGTTACCTGCTGGCAATCATTGCCGGTACGCTGGTGGCGGGTCTCTCTTACGCGGTGCTGAAACGTCCGGAAGCGGAAGTGGTTGCAAAAGCAGCGTAAGCGATAAGCAACAAAAAAGCCGGGTGCTAAGCAACCCGGCTTTTTTTATGCCGCCTGTTCAGCGGTCTGCTGTGCCTTGAGCCAGGCGATCTCTTCCGCCCAGATATCCGGATTGATGGTTTCCAGCACCATGGGGATACCGTCGAAACGGGCATCCTGCATAATAAAGCGAAATGCATCGTGACCAATATTGCCTTCGCCAAGGCTGTGGTGGCGGTCAACCCGGCTACCAAAGGCGCTTTTCGCATCGTTGAGGTGCATACCGCGCAGGTACTTGAAGCCCACGATGCGCTCAAACTCATCGAACGTGTTTTTCGTTGCCTCGGTTGTACGCAGATCGTAACCAGCCGCAAACGCGTGACAGGTATCAATGCAGACGCCCACGCGGGATTTATCTTCCACGCTGTCGATGATCGCCGCCAGATGTTCGAACTTAAAACCGAGATTGCTGCCCTGACCGGCGGTGTTTTCGATCACCGCGGTCACGCCGTTGGTTTTCTCCAGGGTGATGTTGATGGACTCAGCAATACGCGCCAGACAGGCGTCTTCGTCGATCTGCATCAGATGGCTACCCGGATGGAAGTTCAGCAGCGTCAGCCCCAGCTGTTCACAGCGCTGCACTTCATCAAGGAACGCCTCGCGGGATTTATCCAGCGCTTCCTGAACCGGATGACCGAGGTTAATCAGATAGCTGTCGTGGGGAAGGATCTGGCCCGGCCCGTAGTGGTATTTTTCACAGGCGGCTTTGAAATCATCAATCACGTCGGTGGTGAGCGGTGCGGCGCGCCACTGGCGCTGATTTTTGGTGAACAGGGCGAAAGCGGTTGCCTCGATTTCGGCGGCGCGAATGGCGGCGTTTGCAAGGCCACCTGCAGCGCTGACGTGCGCTCCAACATATTTCATAAAAAGACTCCTGTTAACCCGAAACGCTTATCATAACGGGTTAACAGGAGAACGACGAGAGGGTTTATGCCATCAGGCTGTGTACGGCGAGGTTAATCGCGCCGCCGCCCACAATCAGCCAGATAAAGAGCACCAGCGCCATCAGCAGCGGTTTTGCGCCGGCTTTTTTCAGGGCGCTGACGTGCGTGGTCACACCCAGAGCCGCCATCGCCATGGCCAGCAGCACCGTATCCAGCGTCACCAGCATATCCACGACTGCTTTTGGCAGCAGGTGGAACGAGTTAAAGATAGCGACCACGATGAACAGGATCGCAAACCACGGAATGGTGATTTTGCTTTTCTCGCTGCCACCTGCCGGAGCCAGTTGCTTAACCCGCGCGGCCAGGAAAATCAGGAACGGGGCCAGCATCATGACGCGCAGCATTTTGGCGATGACCGCGGCATTTTCCGCTTCCGGATTGATGGCGTGACCTGCCGCGACCACCTGCGCCACCTCGTGCATCGTCGAACCGATATAGATGCCGTAGGTTTCCGGGCTAAACCAGTGCGCCACCAGCGGATACATAGCCGGATAAAGGAAGATTGCCAGCGTACCGAAGATGACCACCGTCGCGACGGCCACCGTCACTTTACTGGCTTCAGCTTTAACGACCGGTTCCGTTGCCAGTACCGCTGCCGCACCGCAAATGCTGCTGCCTGCGCCAATTAACCAGCTGGTCTGCTTGTCCAGGCCAAACACCTTCTGGCCGATAAAGCACGCCAGCATAAAGGTGCTCGAAAGGGTCAGGACATCAATGGCAATCCCGCTCACTCCGACATCCGCAATCTGCGAAAAGGTCAGGCGGAAGCCGTAAAGAATAATGCCCAGACGTAATAAATGTTGTTTGGCGAAAATGACGCCCCCGTCGCAGGATTTCCAGATGTGCGGGTAGACGGTATTCCCGACCACCATGCCGAGCAAAATAGCCAGCGTTAATGCGCTAAACCCGGCACCGGCCACTGCCGGTATACTGCCGCCCCATAAGGCCACACCGGTGATGACGGCGCTGAGCGCGAGACCCGGCACGAAGTGCCACACTGTACGATGATGTTGTAAGGTGAGTTCTGACATAACCTTCTCCTTTGTCTGGCTAAAGGTTACGGCGATCTGGCTTAAAAATAAAATTGATTATATACTTATAATCAATCTATATAAGTGGTAAGTAACCATGCACATTACATTGCGTCAGCTGGAAGTGTTTGCCGAAGTGCTGAAGAGCGGCTCTACGACTCAGGCGTCACAAATGCTGGCGCTCTCTCAGTCTGCCGTTAGCGCGGCGTTGACCGATCTCGAAGGACAGTTAGGCGTTCAGCTTTTCGACAGGGTAGGGAAGCGTCTGGTGGTCAATGAGCATGGCCGCCTGCTTTACCCGCGCGCGCTGGCTCTGCTGGAGCAGGCTATCGAAATTGAACAGCTGTTCCGCGAAGACAACGGCGCGATCCGCGTTTTTGCCAGCAGTACCATCGGTAACTACATCCTGCCGGAAGTGATTGCCCGCTATCGCCGGGATTTTCCCTCGTTGCCGCTGGAGATGAGCGTGGGTAACAGCCAGGACGTCATCAACGCGGTGATCGATTTTCGCGTGGATATCGGTCTCATTGAAGGTCCGTGCCACAACGTCGATATCATCGCCGAGCCCTGGCTGGAAGATGAGCTGGTGGTGTTTGCCTCCCCGGCCTCTTCTTTATTACAGGGCGAGGTGACGCTGGAGCGCCTGGCGCAGGCTCAGTGGATCCTGCGCGAGCAGGGTTCCGGCACGCGTGAAATTGTCGATTACCTGCTGCTGTCTCATTTGCCGCATTTCCAGCTGGGAATGGAGCTGGGGAACTCGGAGGCGATTAAGCATGCGGTGCGTCATGGACTGGGTATCAGCTGCCTTTCCCGACGCGTGATTGCCGAACAGCTTGAGACGGGATCGCTGGTGGAAATTCCTGTTCCATTGCCGAAACTGGTGCGCACGCTGTGGTGCATCCATCATCGTCAGAAACACCTTTCCAGTTCGCTGCAGCGTTTTCTGCGCTATTGCGAGATGTGAAATTGCCCCTCATCCTGGCCCTCTCCCCAAAAGGGGGAGGGAAAAATGATGCTTTACTTATAATCCTGGCCGCGTCATGAAGCTCTCTTATAACTGAGTATTTCTGCCGGAAGGAACGCCGATCGTCTGCTACAATCGCGCCTCATTTATTGAATGGACAGCATTTTCCCATGGTTTCAGAAACTAAAACCACAGAAGCGCCCACGCTACGTCGTGAACTCAAGGCGCGTCACCTGACGATGATCGCCATTGGCGGCTCCATCGGTACAGGTCTTTTCGTTGCCTCTGGCGCAACGATTTCGGCAGCCGGCCCGGGTGGGGCATTATTCTCTTATATCCTGATTGGCCTGATGGTCTATTTCCTGATGACCAGCCTGGGTGAACTGGCGGCATACATGCCGGTATCCGGTTCGTTTTCGACCTACGGACAAAAATACGTGGAAGAAGGCTTCGGCTTCGCGCTGGGCTGGAACTACTGGTACAACTGGGCTGTTACCATCGCCGTTGACCTCGTCGCCGCACAGCTGGTGATGACCTGGTGGTTCCCGGACACGCCGGGCTGGATCTGGAGCGCGTTGTTCCTGGTCGTCATTTTCCTGCTGAACTACATCTCCGTACGCGGGTTTGGTGAAGCAGAATACTGGTTCTCTTTGATCAAAGTGGCAACCGTCATCATCTTTATCGTCGTCGGTGTGGCGATGATCGTTGGTATTTTCAAAGGGGCAGAGCCTGCGGGCTGGAGCAACTGGACAATAGGCGATGCGCCGTTTGCCGGTGGGTTCTCGGCCATGATTGGCGTTGCGATGATTGTCGGCTTCTCTTTCCAGGGCACTGAGCTGATTGGTATTGCGGCCGGTGAATCTGAAAACCCGGAGAAGAACATTCCGCGCGCGGTGCGTCAGGTCTTCTGGCGTATCCTGCTGTTCTACGTGTTCGCGATCCTGATTATCAGCATGATCATTCCGTATACCGATCCAAGCCTGCTGCGTAACGATGTGAAAGACATCAGCGTCAGCCCGTTCACTCTGGTCTTCCAGCACGCGGGACTGCTCTCTGCGGCGGCGGTAATGAATGCGGTGATCCTGACGGCAGTGCTGTCTGCGGGTAACTCCGGTATGTACGCGTCCACCCGTATGCTTTACACCCTGGCCTGCGACGGTAAAGCGCCGCGCATCTTCGCTAAACTGTCTCGCGGTGGTGTGCCACGTAACGCTCTGTACGCCACCACGGTGATTGCCGGTCTGTGCTTCCTGACCTCCATGTTCGGCAACCAGACGGTTTACCTGTGGCTGCTTAACACCTCCGGGATGACGGGCTTTATCGCCTGGCTGGGCATTGCCATCAGCCACTATCGCTTCCGTCGCGGTTACGTAATGCAAGGTCATGATCTGAACGACCTGCCGTATCGCTCAGGGTTCTTCCCGCTGGGGCCAATTTTCGCCTTCATTCTGTGTCTGATTATTACGCTGGGCCAGAACTATGAAGCGTTCCTCGCGGATACTATCGACTGGGGCGCCGTCACGGCAACCTACATTGGTATTCCGCTGTTCCTGATCATCTGGTTTGGTTACAAACTGACGAAAGGAACACACTTCGTTCGCTACAGTGAAATGGAATTCCCGGAACGATTTAAACAATAACCGCAATTCCTCTCTTTCAGCCCGCTCAACTGAGCGGGCTTTTTTATGGGGCGGTTAGAAGCTGTAAGTCATGCCCACGGTATAACGACGTCCATCAAGCACGGTGTCATACGTATCGTAATCAATTTGCTTATCGAGCACGTTATACACACCGGCAGTCACAAGCAGGTTTTTGTTCGCGTTGTAGCGCAGACCCACATCCACCTGGGTATAGGACGGTGTACCCTGGGACATTGATGTACGGCTCAGATACTCAGACGTTTTACCGCGCAGGTTCAGACGACTCCAGAAGCCGACGTCTGGTGTCGCCTGCCAGTCCAGGGTGGTATTGAACATATGTTTTGGCATTTTGTTCAACGGCTTACCGGAGAACTGGCCGCTCTTCTGCTCGGATTCCGTATAAGTGTAGTTGGCAGTCCAGTTCACATCGCGCGTGATTTTCCAGCCGAAGGAAGACTCCACGCCGCGCATGTTGGCTTTGTCCACGTTGACGCGGTCGCTCACGAAATCATAGCTATGATCGCCAATCGTACAGGCGGGATCGGAACTGCTGTTACAGCGGCGAACTTCAGTAATTTTGTCTTTGAAGTCGGTATTGAACAGCGTCACACCGGCATTAAGATTGTCGTTATTATCCCAGAGCAGGGCGATCTCTTCACTCAGACTCTTCTCTGGTTTCAGGTCCGGGTTGCCAACGATGATACCGTCAAGACGGCCACCACCCGTTACCTGCCCCCAGCTGGCAGACGACTGACGCAGGTCCGGTGCACGGTAGCCCGCAGAAACCCCGCCTTTTAATGTCCACTGGTCGGCGAGGTGCCATACACCGTAACCACGTGGCGTCCAGTTAGTACCATAGTTTTGATCTTTGTCCATGCGCAGGCCGCCGGTTAACGTAAAGCTTTCCGTCATTGCCCATTCATCTTCGGCAAACAGTGCCCAACTCCAGCGTGTCAGTTTGTTCAGGCCATCGGCAGCCTCCAGCTGATTGCCGTTGTCGCGCAGTTTCTCATAGCGATATTGCCCGCCGAGAGTCAGGGTATGATCGGCGAGGAAGATCTGGTTCTGGTTGTTGAAGGTGGTGTTGTACGAGCGCATTTCACGATCCGGGTTATTCGTCTCTTCCTGTTGGATATAGCTGGTGGTATTGAAGTCGTCGTAATAACCGCTGTGGGTTAATGAGTAGGTGGTATGTTCATAGCGGGTTTCGCTTTTGGTATTTGGCGTACAGGTCGTTCCACGGCAGGTTTCCGTCGCTTTCGACATCCCCGGCGTGCTGTTTCTGTCCTGAAGTTCACGGGCAAAGTCGAGGTCGAAATCATTTTGCTCGTCCGGCGTGAAATTCAACGTAATACCGCCGTTACGCATTTTCTGCTCGTTATACCCGTTCACAATCTTATCTTCTGCGCGGCGTGACAAAAGCCCCGTCACTTTTGCGCCAAGCAGCCCGTCAATCAGGGGACCTGAAGCGTAGGCGTTGGTCTGAAAGATATCACCGGAATCATTGTTTTCCTGGAAGGTTGCATCGCCATGCAACGAACCTGTCCAGGCCTTGGTGTTCGACACTTTTTTGGTAATGACGTTGATGACTCCACCCATAGCATCAGAGCCGTAAAGTGAGGACATCGGGCCACGGATAACCTCGATACGCTCAATGGACTCCAGCGGCGGCAGCCAGCCTTGTTCAATGCCCGAGTTGTCGCTGTTTGGGCGGGTACTGCGCGTACTCACGCGTTTGCCGTTCACCAGGAACAGCGTGTACTGCGACGCCATGCCGCGAATACTGATATCACTGCTGCTCCCGCCGCCAGTAACGACGACGCCCGGGACGTCTTTCAGGGCATCGGTGACATCACGGTAGGCTTTATCTTCAATCTGCTGTTTTGAAATCACCGAGATGGAGGCGGGGGCATTCTGGATTTTTTGTTCAAAACCCGTCGCAGTGACGACAACGGTGTCCTGATCGGCTGCGTGAACGAAGGAGGAAAGTGTGGCGGCGCCAATGGCGGCGGCCAGCAATTTAACGCGTGGTATTGTCATTTGTACATTCCATATAAAAAGAAAAAAACTCCATCGGGATAACCCTGAGAACTGTATGTATTTGTCTTGTAAGAACTCTTTGTGATGGAGAAGAGTCTGGAATTGTACAAAAGAATGTATAATTGTAAACACAAATGATAATTGAAATCATTTGTGTTTGATGTTTGTGGCAAGAAAATAGCCTGGATTCAAGCGGATAGGATTATGTCAATAAGGGGAAAAGCCCGACAGGCGAGAGGCTATCGGGCAAATAGCGAAAATTACGCGAACAAATGCGCCGCGTGGAAGCGGAGATGATCCTCAATAAAGGAGGCCATAAAGTAATAGCTGTGGTCATATCCTGGCTGAATGCGCAGCGTGAGCGGCCAGTCCTTCTGGCGTGCCGCTTCAGCTAAAACGGCGGGCTGGAGTTGCCCGGCGAGGAACTGATCCGCATCGCCCTGATCGATAAGCATCGGGATCGCATTCGCTGAGTCGCTCGCCAGCATCAGCGCACAGCTGTCCCATTCCTGCCATTTCGTTTCATCTTTGCCCAGATAGTGGGTGAAGGCTTTTTGTCCCCACGGTACCTGCGTTGGGTTAACAATCGGCGCGAACGCAGAGACGCTGGTATATTTCCCGGGGTTTTTCAGCGCCATGATTAGCGCCCCGTGTCCGCCCATCGAATGTCCGCTGATGGCGCAGCGATCGTTTACCGCGAATTCGGCCTGAATCAGCGCAGGCAGCTCGTCACGGATGTAGTCATACATACGATAATGACTCGCCCACGGCTGCTCGGTCGCATTCAGGTAAAACCCGGCGCCTTTACCCAGGTCGTATCCTGCATCATCCGCCACATCGTCCCCACGGGGGCTGGTATCGGGCATCACCAGCGCGATACCCAGCTCGGCCGCAATACGCTGCGCACCGGCTTTGGTTGTGAAGTTTTCGTCGTTGCAGGTCAGGCCAGAAAGGCAGAACAGAACAGGCGGATTGTCTGCCGGAGGCAGGAAAATACTGAACGTCATGGCGCAGTTCAGCGTGGTGGAGTCGTGCCGCCAGCGCTGCTGTCGACCTTCAAAACAACGGTGCTCTTCGAGCAGTTCCATGCAAGGCTCCTTAATGAGAATAGCTATTCATTAGCATCATAATACAGCGTTTTCATTTACCTGTGAGCAACTTTCACTTTCGCGGAACGGCAAGATGTTGCATCATAAATTTACTTTTCTTTAACAATTGGAGCGGTCATGGCGCTGCGTATCGCGCTTAGTGGGTTTGTCGTTCTGGTGGTGGCGATGGGGATAGGGCGCTTTGCCTTTACGCCTCAGGTACCGCTGATGATTGCCGCCGGGCAACTCACGCTCACCAGCGCAGGCCTGGTGGCGGCGATGAATTATCTTGGCTATCTGGTGGGAGCATGGGATGCCATGCGCGCGCACCGCTTTGTTGAAACGCGGCTCTGGCTCGGCATTACGGGTGCGGTTGCATTGACGCTGCTCTCCGCGGCGGCGGATAACGCCGTCGTACACGGCCTGCTGCGCTTTGCGATCGGCTGCATGAGTGGCTGGTCAATGGTACTCATTGCCGCCTGGACCAACGAGCGGCTGGGGCAACTGGGTAAACCGGGGCTCAGTGCTGCGGTGTTTGCCGGCCCCGGCGCGGGTATCGCCCTGAGCGGCCTGCTCGCGGTCTATATTCAGGCGAAATCCCTTTCGGCCGGTGCGGCGTGGCAGATCTACGGCGTGCTGGCGCTCGTGTTGATTACGCTGGTGGCACGCTATCTGCCGCGTGCGGGCCAGCTTCATCGCCCGGGGACAGCGCCTGAGCCGCTGCGGCTGACCGCGGATTTAAAGCGCCTGGTCTGGAGCTACAGCCTGGCGGGATTTGGCTATATCCTTCCGGCGACCTTTTTATCGCAAATGGCCGCCGTACGCTTTCCCGGCAGCCTGTTTGCCCAGTTTGTCTGGCCGATTTTTGGTCTCGCCGCTGTGGTGGGGATTGCGCTCAGCATTGCCTTGCGACATATCTCCACGGCTAACCGCAGGCTGGCTATCGTACTGTGGCTTCAGGGCGCGGGTGTCCTGGCGGCCTGGCTGCTGCCGGGCATCGGTGGTTTGCTGACGGGCGGGCTGCTGGTAGGTGGTGGGTTCCTTTGCGCCGTGCAGCTCTCTCTTTTATACGGCCGAGAGCTGGCACCGAACCACACGCGTTATATGGCGGGACTGCTCACCACCGGGTATGCCATCGGGCAGTTGATTGGCCCGGTGACGTCGGCGTTATCGACCTGGCTAACCCACCGGCTGGAGCCTGCGCTGGGGCTGGCGGGCGTCGCGTTGTTCATCGGCGGCGCCCTGGTCTGGAATCGTCACGCTGAAAGGCAACAGCAATTGCAATAATTATCGTCGTGAATACTGGATTATGTGCGTCGCCTCACGCACAATGAGCGCATACTTTTGCCACAACGAGGGCGAAAGACGCCACACCTGCAGGAGAAGAAAATGTCATCACTCAGTAAAGAAGCTGCCCTGGTCCATGAAGCCCTGCTTGCGCGCGGTCTCGAAACGCCATTGCGTCCGCCCGTTGAGGATATGGACAATGAAACCCGTAAAAGTCTGATTTCCGGGCATATGACCGAGATCATGCAACTGCTGAATCTCGATCTGAGCGATGACAGTCTGATGGAGACGCCTAAGCGCATCGCGAAAATGTACGTCGACGAAATTTTCTCTGGCCTGGATTATGCCAACTTCCCGAAAATTACCGTTATCGAGAATAAGATGAAGGTGGACGAGATGGTCACGGTACGTGATATCACGCTGACCAGCACCTGCGAACATCACTTCGTCACTATCGACGGTAAAGCGACCGTGGCTTACATTCCGAAAGATACGGTGATTGGTCTGTCGAAGATCAACCGTATTGTGCAGTTCTTCGCGCAGCGTCCTCAGGTTCAGGAGCGTCTGACGCAGCAGATCCTGATTGCCCTGCAAACGCTGCTGGGCACCAATAACGTGGCGGTCTGCATCGATGCCGTTCACTACTGCGTGAAAGCCCGCGGCGTTCGTGATGCGACCAGTGCAACCACCACCACTTCGCTGGGCGGTCTGTTTAAATCGAGCCAGAACACCCGCCAGGAGTTCCTGCGCGCCGTGCGTCACCACAACTAATCTCACAGGGCAGGGACCATGGAGCGAAACGTCACGCTCGATTTTGTTCGCGGCGTCGCCATACTGGGTATCCTGCTGCTGAATATTAGCGCCTTCGGTCTGCCGAAGGCCGCTTATCTCAATCCCGCCTGGTACGGCGACATCACCCGAAGCGATGCCTGGACCTGGGCAATCCTTGACCTGTTTGCCCAGGTTAAATTCCTCACGCTCTTTGCCCTGCTGTTTGGCGCAGGACTACAGCTTCTGCTTAAACGCGGCACCCGCTGGATCCAGTCGCGCTTAACCCTGCTGGTGATCCTCGGTTTTATCCACGGTCTGTTCTTCTGGGACGGCGATATTCTTCTCGCGTATGGGTTAGTCGGGCTTATCTGCTGGCGTCTCATTCGTGATGCGCACAGCGTGAAAAGCCTGTTTAACACCGGCGTGATGCTCTACCTCATGGGGCTTGGGGTGCTGCTGCTGCTGGGGATGATCTCTGGCGAAGCGACCAACCGTTCCTGGATCCCGGATGCTGCAAACCTCCAGTACGAGCAGTTCTGGAAGCTAAAAGGCGGTACGGAAGCCATTAGCAACCGGGCGGATATGCTGGGGGATAACCTTCTTGCGCTGGGGGCGCAATACGGCTGGCAGCTGGCAGGGATGATGCTGATGGGGGCGTCATTGATGCGCACCGGGTGGCTGAAAGGGGAGTTCAGCCTGCGTCATTATCGTCGCACCGGGGCGGGGCTGGTTCTGCTCGGCGTGCTGATAAACCTCCCGTCGGTGATGATACAGTGGCACATTCACTGGGATTATCGCTGGTGCGCTTTCCTGCTCCAGGTACCGCGTGAACTGAGCGCGCCATTCCAGACCATCGGCTACGCGGCGCTAATATATGGCTTCTGGCCGCAGCTTTCTCGCCTGTGGCTTGTCAGCGCAGTCGCCTGCGTCGGGCGCATGGCGTTAAGCAATTACCTCCTGCAAACGTTGATATGCACCACGATTTTCTATCGCTTTGGCCTGTTTATGAAATTCGACCGCCTCGGGCTGTTGGCGTTTGTTATTCCGATCTGGGCGGTTAATCTGGCGTTTTCCGTTATCTGGCTGCGTTATTTCCGTCAGGGGCCGCTGGAGTGGGTGTGGCGTCAGTTAACCGCACATGCTTCAGGGGTATCATTGAGTAATACATCCAGATAACGATCTGGATCACAATCATTAACAAAACGGATGTAAGCGTTTTCATGACTGTGAGCTTCTTCACGTAGTCCCTTTTCTCTCGCTGCCAAAATAGCCACCTTGCTAAACACAGGGGGTGTCTGTGAGTTGCTGCAATCCTTTGAAGGATGGTGAATATGATCACCATTCGTGATGTCGCCCGTCTGGCGGGCGTTTCTGTGGCTACCGTCTCCCGCGTGCTGAACAACAGTGCGCTGGTGAGCCCTGAAACCCGTGAAACCGTAATGAAAGCCGTGACCCAGCTCGGGTACCGGCCAAATGCCAACGCGCAGGCGCTTGCCACGCAGGTCAGCGATACCATCGGCGTGGTGGTGATGGATGTCTCAGACGCCTTTTTCGGTGCGCTGGTGAAAGCGGTCGATGTGGTTGCCCAGCAGCATCAAAAATATGTGCTGATTGGCAACAGCTATCATGAGGCGGAGAAAGAGCGTCATGCCATCGAAGTACTGATTCGCCAGCGCTGTAACGCCCTGATTGTTCACTCCAAAGCCTTAAGTGATGAAGAGCTTGCCGGGTTTATGGAACAGATACCGGGCATGGTGCTGATTAACCGGATTGTGCCGGGCTATGCCCACCGCTGTGTTGGGCTGGATAACGTCAGCGGCGCCATGATGGCCACTAAAATGCTTATCAATAACGGCCATCAGCGGATCGGTTATCTTGCCTCCAGCCATCAAATTGAAGATGACGCGTACCGGCGTGAGGGCTGGCAAAACGCCCTGAAAGAACACGGCATTACCGCATCAGAGAGCTGGATCGGCACCGGTACGCCTGACATGCAGGGCGGTGAGGCGGCAATGGTGGAGCTACTGGGCCGCAATCTGCAGCTTTCTGCGGTGTTTGCGTATAACGACAGCATGGCAGCGGGCGCGCTGACGGCACTGAAAGATAACGGCATTGCGGTGCCGCAGCATTTGTCGTTGATTGGCTTTGACGACATTCCGATCGCTCGTTACACCGACCCGCAGCTGACCACGGTGCGCTATCCCATTGCTTCTATGGCAAAACTGGCTACTGAACTGGCGTTACAGGGAGCCGCAGGGCTGCTGGATCCTGGGGCGACCCATTGCTTCATGCCAACCCTGGTGCGTCGACATTCCGTCGCGTCGCGGCAAATTGTGGCTCCGATCACTAACTGATTACATGAGGTGATGTAACCGTTTTCAATCTGTGAGTAAATTCACAGTATCTTAACAAGGCGCTGACTATGATGTCAGCGTTTTAGCAGCTGAAACGCTATGTAACGGTGATTATTCACTTTAACAGTAGCCAATGTGCCGCAAACAACGAATAAAACGCATTTCTGGAGCGTTACCGACCACGGAAGAGAGAAATTTTATAAGTGAACGTCGGCTGTCAGTAACGTTTTATTAACATCTGCCTGCCGCTCGTTATTCACCAGAACTACCCTGCATAAAAAAAAACCGGAGATACCATGAATAAGAAGGTGTTGACCCTGTCTGCTGTAATGGCAAGCATGCTTTTTGGTGCAGCAGCGCACGCTGCAGATACCCGTATTGGTGTGACGATTTATAAATACGACGACAACTTCATGTCTGTTGTACGTAAAGCTATCGAGAAAGATGCGAAAGCAGCGCCAGACGTACAGCTGCTGATGAATGACTCCCAGAATGACCAGTCCAAACAGAACGACCAGATCGACGTTCTGCTGGCGAAAGGCGTGAAAGCCCTGGCGATCAACCTGGTTGACCCGGCTGCAGCAGGCACGGTAATTGAAAAAGCGCGCGGCCAGAATGTGCCAATCGTCTTCTTCAACAAAGAACCTTCCCGTAAAGCGCTGGATAGCTATGACAAAGCGTATTACGTCGGTACTGACTCCAAAGAGTCCGGCATTATTCAGGGCGATCTGATCGCGAAACACTGGGCAGCGAACCCGAACTGGGACCTGAACAAAGACGGTCAGATCCAGTTCGTTCTGCTGAAAGGCGAACCTGGTCACCCGGATGCTGAAGCGCGTACGACTTACGTTATCAAAGAGCTGAATGATAAGGGCCTGAAAACCCAGCAGCTGGCATTAGATACCGCGATGTGGGATACCGCCCAGGCGAAAGATAAGATGGATGCCTGGCTGTCCGGCCCTAACGCGAACAAAATCGAAGTGGTTATCGCCAACAACGATGCGATGGCAATGGGTGCGGTAGAAGCGCTGAAAGCCCACAATAAATCGTCCATTCCGGTATTCGGTGTGGATGCCCTGCCAGAAGCGCTGGCGCTGGTTAAATCTGGCGCGATGGCCGGTACCGTTCTGAACGATGCCAATAACCAGGCGAAAGCCACCTTCGATCTGGCGAAAAACCTCGCTGACGGTAAAGGCGCGGCAGATGGCACCAGCTGGAAAATTGACAACAAAATCGTTCGCGTACCTTACGTGGGCGTAGACCAGTCCAACCTGGCTGAGTTTATCGGTAAATAAGTGAGTTAACCTGTCTCCACTGGGCGCAATTCGTTGCGCCCTTTTATAACGCGATATGCGAGGCCAACAAGGTATAATTATGGTCAGCACAACTACTCAGTCAACCGGTGAATACTTGTTGGAAATGAACGGTATTAACAAGTCATTTCCCGGTGTTAAGGCACTCGATAATGTTAATTTAAAAGTCCGTCCTCACTCTATTCATGCATTAATGGGGGAGAACGGTGCGGGTAAATCAACATTATTAAAATGTCTTTTTGGGATCTATCAAAAAGATTCTGGCAGCATTCTTTTTCAGGGGAAAGAGATCGATTTCCATTCAGCGAAAGAAGCACTGGAAAACGGTATCTCGATGGTTCACCAGGAATTAAACCTGGTACTGCAACGTTCCGTTATGGATAACATGTGGTTGGGGCGTTATCCAACCAAAGGTGTCTTTGTCGATCAGGACAAAATGTATCGTGACACCAAAGCGATTTTTGATGAACTGGATATTGATATCGATCCGCGCGCTCGCGTGGGAACCTTATCCGTCTCACAAATGCAGATGATCGAAATTGCCAAAGCGTTCTCCTATGATGCGAAAATCGTCATCATGGACGAACCGACATCGTCATTAACGGAAAAAGAGGTTAATCACCTTTTTACCATTATTCGTAAGCTGAAAGAACGCGGCTGCGGCATTGTCTACATCTCTCACAAAATGGAAGAGATCTTCCAGCTGTGCGATGAGATTACCATCCTGCGCGACGGCCAGTGGATTGCCACGCAGCCGCTGGAAGGGCTGGATATGGACAAGATCATCGCCATGATGGTTGGCCGCTCCCTTAACCAGCGCTTCCCGGACAAAGAGAACAAGCCGGGTGAAGTGATTCTTGAAGTGCGCAATCTCACCTCGCTGCGTCAGCCGTCCATCCGCGATGTCTCCTTCGACCTGCACAAAGGCGAAATCCTGGGGATTGCCGGTCTGGTGGGGGCAAAGCGTACCGACATTGTGGAAACCTTGTTTGGTATCCGTGAGAAGGCCCAGGGCACCATTACGCTGCACGGAAAGAAAATTAACAACCACAATGCCAACGAAGCCATTAATAACGGTTTTGCGCTGGTAACGGAAGAACGTCGTTCGACGGGTATTTATGCTTATCTGGATATTAACTTTAACTCGTTAATTTCTAATATTCGTAATTACAAAAATAAAGTCGGACTGCTGGATAACTCCCGCATGAAGAGCGATACCCAGTGGGTGATTGACTCCATGCGCGTGAAAACGCCTGGCCACCGCACGCAAATTGGTTCGCTTTCGGGGGGTAACCAGCAAAAAGTCATTATCGGACGTTGGTTATTAACCCAGCCAGAAATTCTGATGCTGGATGAACCTACCCGTGGCATTGACGTCGGCGCGAAGTTTGAAATTTATCAGCTGATTGCCGAGCTGGCGAAAAAGAATAAAGGGATCATTATTATTTCTTCCGAAATGCCGGAACTGTTAGGGATCACAGACCGTATTCTGGTTATGAGCAATGGTCTCGTTGCCGGTATTGTTGACACCAAAACGACAACGCAAAACGAAATTTTGCGTCTTGCGTCTTTGCACCTTTAAGATCAGGGGCTCCTCATGAGTGCGTTAAATAAAAAAAGTTTTCTCACTTACCTGAAAGAAGGCGGAATTTACGTTGTTCTTTTAGTCCTGCTGGCCATTATCATTTTCCAGGACCCTACGTTCTTAAGTCTGCTGAACCTGAGTAACATTCTGACCCAGTCTTCCGTGCGTATTATCATTGCGCTGGGCGTGGCGGGCCTTATCGTCACCCAGGGTACTGACCTTTCTGCCGGTCGTCAGGTCGGCCTGGCGGCGGTTATTGCGGCAACCCTGCTGCAGTCGATGGAAAACGCCAACAAGGTCTTCCCGGAAATGGCGACCATGCCGATTTTCGTGGTGATCCTGATTGTCTGCGCCATCGGCGCGGTGATTGGTCTGATCAACGGTATCATCATCGCTTACCTGAACGTGACGCCATTTATCACCACGCTGGGTACGATGATCATCGTTTACGGTATCAACTCCCTCTACTACGACTTCGTGGGCGCGTCTCCTATCTCGGGCTTTGACAGCGGCTTCTCAACCTTCACGCAAGGGTTTATCGCGCTGGGCAGTTTCCGCCTGTCGTATATCACCTTCTATGCGCTGATCGCGGTGGCGTTCGTCTGGATCCTGTGGAACAAAACGCGCTTTGGTAAAAACATCTTTGCTATCGGCGGTAACCCGGAAGCGGCGAAAGTTTCCGGCGTCAACGTGGCCCTGAACCTGCTGATGATCTATGCCCTGTCCGGGGTGTTCTACGCCTTCGGTGGGATGCTGGAAGCGGGTCGTATCGGTTCTGCAACCAACAACCTCGGCTTTATGTACGAACTGGATGCGATTGCAGCCTGTGTGGTCGGCGGCGTCTCCTTCAGCGGCGGCGTGGGTACCGTACTCGGTGTGGTCACCGGTGTGATCATCTTCACCGTGATCAACTACGGCCTGACCTACATCGGCGTGAACCCGTACTGGCAGTACATCATTAAAGGCGCGATTATTATCTTCGCTGTTGCGCTGGATTCACTGAAGTACGCACGTAAGAAGTAAGCTCAACAATGAAAAACCCGCAGCGATGCGGGTTTTTTTATGAGAAAAGTGTGGCTATCAGCGATTTTGAAATGGGCACCAGCCCGGTTTGAAGCCCGAAGGGTTTAAAGATTTTGTTAATGATGTCAGCGGAATAGTTGCCTCTGTTATTTTCTACATCTGACAATGTTTTTCGGGATACGCTGACTAATTTTGCATATTCATCCTGTTTTAGCCCCAACACCTCGACCCTGAGTTTCCTCAGTGCTTCTCCTTGCGTGATTTTACCCAACAATATGTCCCGAATGGCTGCGTGCAAGAGATCCTGACGATCGCGTGTATCGACGCGTGTTAAGCCTGGTGAAACGCGTTGCCTGTTTACCTGCGTTAACTTGTCAGGATCCTCTGCGTCGTCATGATGTCTCCTTCCATTTGCGCTGCGTATACGGGCTAATGTTTGCAGAAACTCTGACTCTGTCTTATCGGGTGTTTTCATAATAAGCCCCAGCGGGAAAGTTTGTCTGGAATAAAGCGAAAACCGATTGCAGGCATTTCCAGTATCTGTTTTGGAACACCGCGCGCCGCCAATCTTTCCGGTAGGTCGACGAGTTGAACGGCTGTCTCATGCAGGGCGTTAAGCAACGTCGAAGGGGGAATCCACTCCGCCAGCTCCGGTTGCGCCACCTGCCGCGGCGCCTCTTTCCTGGGCATAATCCAGAAAGTCGGCTGCCCGCTCGATGACGTCCGTAACCGTAAACGTTTTAGCGCTTGCGAATTCATTCCATTCCGGTACGGATTCTTGAATGCGTAAATTCCCAACAGGGGACATTGTGCCAAATTTTAGCAATAAAAAATTTTGCTGGCTGAGTGGTAATTCACTGATACCAAGCGCATTTATCCAGTAGCGACGACTGGCGCCGGCGGGAATGATATCGTCGATGAATCGCAGCCAGCCTGGATTTCCGTGGTCATTAAAAAAAGTGATACGGGGTGATTAAGGCAAGTAATGCCACTTATATCTCACATTATCCATTTTTTGAGAGGTTAATGAGTAATATATTACTCATTGTGCAAATTTATTTTTTCTTCTGCAGATCAAGCAGTTGCTCCGGTGTCACAGCCGGGTAACCCTGCGCGTCTTCCGGTACTTCATGCATCGCCGGAATCGGCACCAGCGGGCCTAAAAAGCGCGGTTCACGTTTGAAAATGTAGAGGTCCGCCAATGCGCCAAAGCGCGCGCCAAATTCGCGCACGCGCACGCTCAGCATATCTTTAGGCGACGGCACCGCGTAGCACTGCGCCTGAATACCCATATGCAGCGCAATAAACAGCGCGCGCTCGCAGTGGAAACGCTGGGTGATGATGATGAAGTCGTTGGTGTCGAACACTTTGCGGGTGCGCACGATGGAGTCGAGGGTGCGGAAGCCTGCGTAGTCGAGCACGATGTCGGCAGGATCCACGCCTGCGGCAATCAGGTCCTTACGCATCGTCACCGGTTCGTTATAGCTTTGCAGCGCGTTATCACCGCTTAACAGCAGATAGTTCACCTTGCCGCTGTTGTAAGCGTTCAGCGCGCCCTGAATTCGGTAACGATAATACTGGTTGATCACCCCGGTGCGGTAATACTTGGCGGTGCCGAGCACCACGCCCACCTGGCGATAGGGCAGGTCCTGCAGGTCATCAAAGATGTAAGGGGCGGTTTTCCAGCTCATCCAGCGGTCGAGACCCAGCACGATCAACAGCAGTATGCCGACCAGGACAGACAGGCTGTAAAAAACGCGCTTTAACATGGAGATGGCTCGTTCGTGGATGAAAGTTCACTCAGGCTACTTTACCCGTCTGGTTAGCGCAAGAAACAGCGACTCAACTGAGGGGTTTTTCAGCAATGTGGCGGACATTTCTGTCCGCCGGAAGGATTTATGCCAGCAGTACGCGGTCAATCGTCGTGCAGCCTAACGCCTTGAGCGTCGCAGCGGTGGCATCCCACTGAATCAGTGGCGCATCGGCCTTTTCGGCCAGAATTGCGCGCTGAATGTCGGGGTAGTCGTAGCCGTTCAGGCTCAGCAGGTTGAGCGCACCCTGCAGCGGCGGCAGCGTTGGATTAAACGCGGCGTTTTCCGCATAGCTGCCGGTGAAGATACGGCCATCGCGGCACTGCAGCGCCACGCCGCTTGGGGCGTTACTGTACGGAGTGTGGCTCTTGTTAGCCGCACGAATGGCCGCTTCGCTAAGGTCATCGCCGGACAGGGCGAAACCATGATCCTGCTCGTCCATCAGCAGCGTTTTAATGTCCAGATCTTTCGGGCCGAAGGCATCCGGCAGGTAATAGCCCAGCGTGTGTGGCGCACGTCCCGGCAGGTTGATGCGCAGTTGCAGCCCGCTGTTCAGCTCGTTCATAAACTGACGGCAGTGGCCGCACGGCGTGTAGTTCACGGTGATGGCGCTCAGGGCCTTTTCACCGCGCAACCAGGCGTGACTGATAGCGCTTTGCTCCGCATGAACGGTTTGCTGCATGGTTGCGCCCAGGAACTCCATGTTTCCACCGAAGTACCAGGTTCCGCTGACGCCGCGCGCAATAGCGCCGACGTTGAAGTGGGAGAGATCGGCACGCGCGCAGGCGGCAGCCAGGGGCAGCAGTGCGAAAGCCAGCGCGTCTTCATCCAGTCCCGCTGCTTGTTTCAGCATGGTGACCTGCTCTGCCGTCAGCAGGGCGGGGAAATGTGCATCTGCCAGGACGGGAGCAAGGGCTGATTGCAAATTCTCTGCAAGCTGAGCGAAGGCAGCTTGAAAACGTGGGTGCATGGCGTTTGCCTCATAAAGGTTAATGGATCGGTAGTTTACGGAGCCTCCGGGGCTTTATATGTGATCCACTTCTCATTATGTATGCAACTTATGAAATCAAAATGAAATTTGCGCGACGCATCGCAAATTTTAGCCCATCACCGCCAGAATCACCGGGAAAATGAACGGGGCAAGCAGGGAGGTGATAATCCCGCAGATCACCAGCGCCAGGGAGCTAAAAGCCCCTTCCTGATAGTCCAGCTCCGCGCAGCGGGCGGTACCCAGGGCGTGCGAGGCGGTGCCCATCGACAATCCCCGCGCCGCTTTAGTATGGATCCGCATCGCGTTCAGGAGGGTGTGACCAAACACCGCGCCGAGAATACCGACGAAAATGACGCACATCGCGCTGATGGCCGGGATCCCGCCGAGGCTGCCGCCTACCGCCATTGCGATAGGTGTGGTCACCGATTTAGGCAGAATAGAGGCCGCAATTTGTGGCGAAGCGCCCATCAATAGCGCTACCGACGTGCCGGTGATCATCGCCACCAGGCTGCCCACAAAACAGATAGTAATGATGGATTTCCAGCGGGCGCGGATCTGGTGCAGCTGCTCATATAAAGGAAAGGCGAGGGCCACAACGGCGGGCTGCAACAGGTCGTTTAAAATTTTGCTGCCGGCAAAGTAACGTTCGTAAGGGATGCCGGTGAGCAGCAGGAAAGGAATAATTACCACCATCGCCACCAGCAGGGGGTTGAGCAGCGGCATTTTGAAGCGTGCGGCAAGTTTACGCGCGGCGAAGAAGACCAGCAGGGTTAACGGCAGAGACCACCAGATATTAGCCATCATTTTTTTGTTTTCTCCCCGATGACATTACGTTCGCCATGTACCAGATGTGAACTCCAGCTCACAACAAGGAAAACCACCAGCGTGCTAACCGCGCAGGAGACCACAATCGGGCCGAACTGGGCTTTGAGCAAATCAAAATACTGCATGACCCCGACGCCGATGGGCACGAAAAGCAGCGCCATATAGCGGATGAGGACGAAACAGCCAGGGTTAACCCACTTTGCGGGCAGAATTTGCAGCGCCAGTAAAACAAAGAGGATCAGCATGCCGATAATGCTGCCAGGAATGGTGATAGGCAGCAGCGACGCGATAAAAATCCCGGCATACAGGCAGGCGTAAATCAGGACGAATGCGCGCAGATATTGCCAGATAATGTTCAATGATTTGCTCATGGTGATAGTCCTTGATGAAACGCATTCATCATACAATTAAACCTGAAAATGTGCCACGGATCACATCATGAATTTTGAGCATACCAGACATTCCGGAATGGAACGCCGGGCTTTCCACATACATACAGAGCAGCTACTATAGCGCGTCTTTTTTCACAGGTACTCAGAATGCGTGTTTTACTGGCCCCGATGGAAGGCGTGCTCGACTCTCTTGTGCGCGAGCTGCTTACCGAGGTGAACGATTACGATCTCTGCGTGACGGAGTTTTTGCGCGTGGTCGATATGTTGCTGCCAGAAAAGTCATTCTACCGTCTCTGTCCTGAACTGCACCGCCAGAGCCGGACGCCTTCCGGTACGCTGGTGCGGATCCAGCTGTTAGGCCAGTATCCTGAATGGCTGGCGGAAAACGCCGCCAGGGCCGTGGCGCTGGGTTCGTATGGCGTCGATCTCAACTGCGGCTGTCCGTCAAAGCTGGTCAACGGCAGCGGCGGCGGGGCAACGCTACTCAAGGATCCTGAGCTGATTTATCGCGGCGCAAAAGCCATGCGCGAGGCGGTACCCTCGCATCTGCCGGTCACCGTGAAAGTCCGTCTGGGCTGGGACAGCGGAGATAAGCAGTTTGAAATTGCCGATGCGGTGCAGCAGGCTGGGGCCACCGAGCTGGTGGTGCATGGCCGCACCAAGGAAGATGGTTATAAAGCTGAGCGTATTAACTGGCAGGCGATTGGCGAGATCCGCAAGCGGCTCACTATTCCGGTGATAGCTAACGGCGAAATCTGGGATTACGAAAGCGCGCAGGCATGCCTGAAAGAGACGGGCTGCAATGCGGTGATGATTGGCCGCGGTGCGCTGAACGTGCCCAACCTCAGTCGCGTCGTGAAATATAACGAACCGCGTATGCCATGGGCTGACGTGGTGACGCTGCTGCAAAAATACAGCCGTCTGGAAAAGCAGGGTGATACCGGTTTGTATCACGTCGCGCGCATCAAGCAGTGGCTGAGCTATTTACGTAAAGAATACAGCGAAGCGCTGGGGTTATTTCAGGCGATCCGCACGCTCCAGACGTCGGCTGAAATTGCGCGGGTCATTCAGTCAAAATAACTAGCAGTAATATTTAAATTTAAATAATTCGCTAGGTGAATATTTTGCTGATTATGTAAATGTATAACAATTTGCGGATTGCCACGCGTTACTAAAAAACGGAAAGTCATCAAGCGTAAGTTGCGCCTTTATTTTTTGAGTGCATGGCGTAATGAAACGTTTTCTTATTTTATCTCTGAGTGCTCCCCTTGTTTTTATGCTGGCTGCGTGCGCACCGGAACATTCCACGGTAGCGCCAATAAAAACGCAGGCGACAGCTGCATCTGTAAATACCCGACTTAACCATGCGGACTGGCCGAAAAACGAATGGTGGAAAGAGTATAACGACCCGCAGCTAAATGCGCTTATTGCGAAAGCGATAGCGGATGCCCCGGATATGCAAATTGCCCGGCAACGTATTACGCTCGCGGAAGCACAGGCGAAGGCCGCTATTGCTGCCGATGGCCCACAACTGGATTTTTCTGCGGATGTTGAACGGCAGAAAATGTCGGCAGAAGGCCTGATGGGCCCGTTCGCGCTAACCGATCCGGCAGCGGGAACGACCGGCCCATGGTACACCAATGGCACTTTTGGCCTGACGGCGGGGTGGGATCTGGATCTCTGGGGGAAAAATCGCGCCCGGATTGCCGCGCGTATCGGTAAAGTGAATGCGCAAAAAGCGGAGCTGGAGCAGACTCGCCAGCTGCTTGCCAGCAGCGTTGCGCGCCTTTACTGGGCGTGGCAGACCCAGGCCGCTGCCGGGGATGTCCTTTCCCAAATTAAGCAGGAGCAGAAAAATATTATCGATGCCGATCGTGAACTGTATCAGCACGGTATTACCTCCTCGGTGGAGGGCGTCGAAACCGATATTTATGCCAGCAAAACGGATGAACAGTTAGCGGACGTGAAGGGCAAAATGAAGGCCATTGAGGCGCGACTGACTGCGTTGACCGGTACATCGCCCATAGCGCTTACGCGCCATGCGTTGCCTGCGACAGAAGCCTCGCTCCCTTCAACGCTGGGATATGAACTGCTGGCGCGCCGCCCGGATCTTCAGGAGGCGCACTGGTATATAGAAGCCTCCCTGAGCGAGGTGGAGGCCGCCAGAGCAGCATTCTATCCTGACGTGAATCTGATGGCCTTCTTACAGCAGGATGCCCTGCACCTCAGCGATCTGTTCCGCTCTTCCGCTCAGCAGATGGGCGTGACCGCCGGTTTGACCCTGCCGATTTTCGACAGCGGCAGGCTGAACGCCAATCTGGATAGTGCCCAGGCGCAGAATAACCTCTCTGTCGCGAACTACAACAAAGCGGTGGTGGAGGCGGTGAATCAGGTGGCGCGTACGGCCAGCGAAGTCGAAACCCTGACGGCAAAAAACCGTCACCAGCAGCAGGTCGAAAAAGACGCGGCACGTGTAGTGGCGCTGGCGCAGGCTCGTTTTAGGGCAGGTATCCTTGCGGGGTCGCGGGTCAGCGAAGCCAGAATCCCGGCGCTTAAAGAACACCTTGAGACGGTCATGCTGAAAGGACAGTATATCGACGCCACGCTGCAACTAACGTCGGCGCTGGGGGGCGGCTATCATCACGGCTAAAAAGATGCGTTATCTATACTTATCTCTTTGCTGTTTTTCAGGAGGTGAGTATGACCAGAGTAGCGATTGTTACCGCATCGGATTCCGGGATTGGTAAAACCACGGCCCTGATGCTGGCAGAGCGTGGGTTTGATATTGGCATTACCTGGCATTCTGATGAAAAAGGTGCGCTGGAAACCTGCCGTGAAGTGGAAGCGAAGGGGCAGCGAGCAGAGGCTGTCCATCTCGATTTAAGCACGCTCCCGGAAGGTGCTGAAGCCATTGACGTGCTGATTGCGCGTTTCGGTCGGCTGGACGTGCTGGTTAACAATGCCGGGGCGATGACCAAAGCGCCCTTCCTGGAGATGCCGTTTGACGACTGGCGGAACATCTTCACCGTCGACGTGGACGGTGCGTTTCTCTGTTCGCAGATTGCGGCACGGCAGATGGTGAAGCAGGGGGAAGGGGGGCGAATTGTCAACATTTCCTCGGTACATGAGCACACGCCGCTGCCGGAGGCCAGCGCCTACACCGCTGCGAAACATGCGCTCGGCGGCCTGACCAAATCCATGGCGATAGAACTGGTTAAGCACAACATTCTGGTGAACGCCGTTGCGCCGGGTGCCATTGCCACACCCATGAACGATATGGACGACTGCGAAGTGAAAGAAGGCTCAATGCCGGAAATCCCACTGGCGCGCCCCGGGCATACGAGAGAAATCGCCAGCCTGGTGGCGTGGCTGTGCGACAGCGACGCCAGCTATACCACCGGGCAATCGTTTATCGTTGACGGGGGTTTTATGCTGGCGAATCCGCAGTTTAAGCCGGAGGGATAGCTAATTTTTGCCCTCTCCCTGTGGGAGAGGGTGAGGGGCAGGGCATCAGGCCGCATCCGGCTACGCCTCATCCCGCGCCTTTTCCCGATGTTTCAGCCACAGCCTGACGCCAATCACCGCCACAACCACGACAAGCAACCATGCCCAGTGCTTCAGATGCTGGTCGAGATTATGCAGCCACGGACCTATCACCTCGCCTCCCACGTAACCGAGCGTCGTAAAGATCAGCGCCCAGGCAACGGCGCCAAGAATATTCAGCGGCAGGAAAATTTTCGGGGGCAGACGGCTGGCGCCAATCAGTATCGGCCCGATTATCCTGAAGCCGTACATAAAACGGGTGCCTATAACGAACAGGTAAGGGTGGCGCTGGATCAGGCGCTGCGCGCGGTTAATTTTCTTTTTGTGTTTAGCGAAACGCTTGAGAAGCGTCGGACCAAAGCGCAGACCCAGAAAGTAGAGTAGCTGATCGCCAATCATGCCGCCCAGCGCGACCGCAGCGACGACCAGCGGAAATTTCAGTAAGCCCTGATGCGCGGCGACGCCGCCTAACAGCGTGATGGTTTCACCTTCTGCCACGCTACCAATGACCAGCGCGGCATAACCATATTGTTCAATGAGTGCGTTAATATCCATTACGTAAATGTTATCTCCCTCAGCGTACCTCGTTTAATCATATACCCCATGAATCAACAGCGGGGAAATCAACGGAAATTTCCCACTGTACATAAAATAATCTAAAGCCTGCATTATACTTAAGGTATCGCTGACGGGCCGACAACAAGGGGGCGCTATGAACCATGTCTGGGGACTTTTCTCCCATCCCGATCGTGAAATGCATGTCATCAAAAGTGAGAACGAAACGGTCTCGCATCATTACACCCACCATGTGCTGCTGATGGCCGCGGTGCCGGTAATATGCGCGTTTATTGGCACAACACAAATCGGCTGGAATTTCGGTGACGGCACCGTGGTTCAGCTTTCCTGGTTTACCGGGCTTTATCTTGCCATTCTCTTTTATGGCCTGATGCTGGCGGGCGTGGCGGTCATGGGGCGTGTCATTCACTGGATGGCACGTAACTATCCGCAACGTCCATCGCTGGCGCGCTGTATGGTCTTCGCTGGATACGTCGCGACCCCGCTGTTCTTAAGCGGTATTGTTGCACTGTATCCACTGGTCTGGTTGTGCGCACTGATCGGTACGATTGCTCTCTGTTACACAGGTTATCTGCTGTATCTGGGGGTTCCAACCTTCCTGAATATCAACAAAGAAGAGGGGCTGAGCTTCTCCAGCTCAACACTGGCTATCGGTGTGCTGGTGCTGGAGGCGTTACTGGCACTGACGGTTATTCTTTGGGGTTATGGATACCGTCTCTTCTAAGCTCACTGCATTGCTGGCGTAAATGCCAGCAATGCAGCATCTGTTCACGATTATCCGCTGGCGACAAAGCACTGTGACGGCTATGATGCCGAAGCCAGCCTGCGTTTATCCGTCGACGCAGGCGGTGTACGTCATTACGTGCGTGAATAATTATCAGAAGTCTCACCATGCTGAAATTCCGAGTCTCTTTACTTAGCCTGGCGCTGTTGCTGGGGGCGTCCGCTGCTGTGCCAGCCGTCGCTAAAACGCCCGCGGTGACCACTGCTGCTGCCCAGCCGCAAATTGCATCCGGCAGCGCGATGATTGTCGACCTCAACACCAATAAGGTGATTTACGCCAGCCATCCGGACCTGGTGCGCCCGATCGCTTCAATAACCAAATTAATGACCGCGATGGTGGTGCTTGATGCCCATCTGCCGCTGGACGAAAAACTGAAAGTGGATATCAGCCACACGCCAGAGATGAAAGGGATCTACTCTCGCGTGCGCCTGAACAGCGAAATCAGCCGTAAAAACATGCTGCTGCTGGCGCTGATGTCATCCGAAAACCGTGCGGCCGCGAGCCTGGCACACCACTATCCTGGCGGTTACGACGCGTTTATTCGCGCGATGAACGCCAAAGCCAAAGCGCTGGGGATGAACAATACGCACTATGTTGAACCGACGGGTCTGTCGATTAACAACGTCTCGACGGCCCGCGATCTGACGAAACTGCTGATTGCCAGCAAGCAGTATCCGCTGATTGGCCAGCTCAGCACGACCCGTGAAGAGATGGCGACCTTTGCCAACCCGGCCTATACGCTGCCGTTCCGCAACACTAACCATCTGGTTTACCGGGATAACTGGAACATTCAGCTAACGAAAACCGGATTCACCAACGCGGCAGGACACTGTCTGGTGATGCGTACCGTGTTTAACGGTAAGCCGGTGGCGCTGGTGGTGATGGATGCCTTCGGGAAATATACTCACTTTGCGGATGCGAGCCGCCTGCGGACCTGGATTGAGACCGGGAAAGTGCAGCCTGTACCGGCCGCAGCTTTGACGTATAAAAAGCAGAAAGCGGAGCAGATGGCGACGGCGCAGAACGATTAGGTACCTCTGCGCGCTGATGCCCTCACCCCAACCCTCTCCCACAGGGAGAGGGAGAACACACTAAAAACGGTAACCCAGGTTACCGTTTTGCTTTTATTCCGGCAGCGTCCAGTCCCCGTCGTTGAGCGGGCGCTGCATAATCACCGTATCCCGCCAGTCGCCTTTCTTGTATCCCACGCTGCGCAGCTGACCGACAATCTCGAAGCCATGCTTTTTATGCAGCCGCAACGAACCGGCGTTGTTATTGCCATCTCCCACTACGGCAATCATCTGCCGCCACGGGCCTTGTTCGCAGCGTGCGATAAGCGCATCCATTAATGCTGTGCCAAAACCGCGGCCGGTGGTGCTGGCGTCCACGTAAATCGACTCTTCCAGGGTATAGCGGTAGGCGTGTCGCGGTCGGTAAGGACTGGCATAGCAGTAACCCACCACGATGCCGCGATACAGCGCGATGAGCCACGGTAAACCGTTCTCAGCCACGCTTTTCATACGCTGGCGCATTTCGTCGATAGTCGGGGGGACTTCTTCAAATGACGCGCGTCCGTGAAGCACATGCCAGGCATAAATTGCGGTGATGGCATGCACATCATCGGGAAGGGCGTCGCGCACTTCCAGTTCGGTTTCGGATAAAACGTCAACAGCCGACATGATGTGCCTGCTCCTCGTGATGGCATGCCGGAGAAACGTTTCTCCGGCGACAGACCGTTACTCTATTACGATTAACAAGTGCTAAACAATCTCTCAAATTTGGCTGTAGGAATTAATCAGACGCTTGCGTTAAGTGCTGCTCCGCGTCTGGGCTCTCTTTCCAGTATTTCTTCCGCGTTGTTTTACCAATGCCGGGGTTCATGCTGTTTGTAGGGTCATTCTCGCGATAAAACTGCTTAAGTGCGTCAGGAGCTTTATAAAGATGCCCGACGTTGTGTTCCGCAGGATATTGTGCGCCACGCTCGTGAAGAAGGGCGAGCATCTGCTCTTTCAGTTCGTGGGCATCAACTCCTTTTTTGACAATGTAATCCTGATGGAAGACATAGCACATAAAATGGCCGTAATAGAGCTTATGCACCAGCTTGCTGTCGATTTCCGGCGGCAAATGCTCAAACCACTCGGTGTCGTTACGGCGCAGGGCAATATCCAGCGCCAGGATATCTTCCACCTCGTCGGAGTGTACTGCCTGGTAACGGATAGCGGCTCCCGCCGCGGCAAAACGGTGCAGGAAGGCTTTGCTGCCCTCTTCAGGGGTACAGGCGAAGAAATCCCCTTCGGCGGTTTTGAAGAAGTCGGTCAGCCAGGCCTGCGCTTCGGCAATCCCGTCCCCGGCCATTTTCAGCAGCAGATGATGTTCGTACTTATCACGCCAGGTTTTCATTCGCTCCGGCAAATGCGCCGGGAAAACGTTGCCCAGTTTCTGCATAAAGCGGTCGGTGAAGTGAGGTTTGAACAGCGACACTTTCTCCAGCATCGCATCGGTGCGGCCCTTCATGGTGAAGAAGAACGGCATTTTGTCGGTGCCGAGCTTGTCGATCATCAGGAACGTATCTTTGCCGTAACGCTCGGCAATGTCGTAAATGTCCCGATGCATATATTCGCCCGCCACCGGCAGGTGGGTGAATTCGCCCAAAATATGACGACGGATTTCGGTTAACACTTCAGGCTGGTTGGTGCCGATATAAAACACCTGCTGCTTTTTCTCTGCCGGGAAGGTGTCGAGACGCACCGCGAAAACGGCAAGCTTGCCCGCACAGCCGGAGGACTCAAACAGACGGTCCGGGTCGGCGTTATAGCGCGCCGGCGTATCGGCGTCGATATCCCGCACGCGGGTCACGTAGTCGTGATCGTGCGCGTGGCGGCCGTCGTGCTGCACGTCTTCGTCCTTCACGCGATCGTCGTCGAGCTTGCTGAGGATCTGCTCTGGCGTTACGCCGAGATCGATTCCCAGGTGGTTCACCAGCGTCAGCTTGCCGTTTTCATCGATACGGGCAAACAGCGACATCTCGGTGTAGGCCGGGCCGCGCTGCACCAGCGAGCCGCCGGAGTTATTGCAGATCCCACCGACGACCGAGGCGCCAATGCAGGAGGAGCCGATCACCGAATGCGGTTCGCGTCCCAGCGGCTTAAGCGCTTTTTCCAGCGAGTAAAGAGTGGTACCAGGGAAGGCGAGTACCTGCTCGCCTTTATCCAGCAGATGCAGCTTGTCGAGGCGCAGAGTGCTGATAATCACGATGTCACGATCGTAATCGTTGCCGTTCGGCGTAGAACCTTCGGTCAGGCCGGTGTTGGCCGCCTGCATTAATATAATCTTGTCGGCGGCAACGCAGGCGCTCAGCACGCGCCACAGTTCCAGCAGCGTGCCCGGAAAGACCACCGCCAGCGCCTCGCCCTGACCGGAGCGGAAACCCTTACGGTAGCGGGCGGTTTTAGCCGGGTCGGTAAGCAGGTGAGAGGAGCCAACCAGGCGCGACAGTTCGTTAATGAATGTTTTGTTATCGTCAGTTCGAACAGAAGACATCTTCCACTCCTTGTGGTGGGGCAAATTTCTCGCTGTAAAGCATAGCGCGATTAACAGTTTCGCGGTCTACTATTCATGAGAAAAATCAGAGAATAACCCTGCAAGCAAAAGAGGGTTTATGGCACACTGCGCTTTTCGCCCGGACCGGTGGCCTTCTTCCGGCGGTTAATGATGAGAGAGTAACGACATGAGATGGATATGTTCTTTAGGTGTCGCCGTCAGCCTGGCGCTGCAGCCTGCGCTGGCAGATGAGTTGTTTGGCAATCACCCGCTTACGCCTGATGCCCGGGACGCATTTGTCACGGAACTGCTTAAAAAGATGACGGTTGATGAGAAGATCGGCCAGCTGCGTCTGATAAGCGTCGGCCCGGATAACCCGAAAGAGGCCATCCGGGAGATGATCAAAGAAAGCCAGGTGGGCGCCATCTTTAACACCGTCACCCGCCAGGATATCCGCAAAATGCAGGATCAGGTGATGGCGCTTAGCCGCCTGAAGATCCCTCTCTTCTTCGCCTATGACGTGGTACACGGCCAGCGCACCGTCTTCCCTATCAGTCTCGGCCTGGCCTCTTCCTTTAACCTCGATGCGGTGAAAACCGTCGGTCGCGTGTCGGCTTATGAAGCGGCGGATGACGGCCTGAACATGACCTGGGCCCCGATGGTCGATGTCTCGCGCGATCCGCGCTGGGGCCGCGCGTCGGAAGGCTTCGGTGAAGATACGTATTTAACCGCCACGATGGGCAAAACCATGGTGGAAGCGATGCAGGGCAAAAGCCCGGCAGACCGATATTCGGTGATGACCAGCGTCAAACACTTCGCGGCCTATGGCGCAGTGGAGGGCGGTAAAGAGTACAACACTGTCGACATGAGCCCGCAGCGCCTGTTCAACGACTATATGCCGCCGTACAAGGCAGGGCTGGATGCAGGCAGCGGCGCGGTGATGGTGGCGCTTAACTCGCTGAACGGCACGCCGGCGACCTCCGATTCGTGGCTGCTGAAAGACGTGCTGCGTGACCAGTGGGGCTTTAAGGGCATCACCGTGTCTGACCACGGCGCGATTAAAGAGCTGATCAAACACGGCACTGCATCCGACCCGGAAGACGCCGTGCGCGTGGCGCTGAAGTCTGGCATTAACATGAGCATGAGCGATGAATACTACAGCAAATACCTGCCGGGGCTGGTGAAGAGCGGCAAGGTGACGATGGCGGAGCTGGACGATGCCACGCGCCACGTGCTGAACGTGAAATATGACATGGGGTTGTTTAACGATCCGTACAGCCACCTGGGGCCAAAAGATTCAGACCCGGCGGACACCAATGCTGAAAGCCGCCTGCACCGCAAAGAAGCGCGTGATGTGGCGCGCGAAAGCCTGGTGCTGCTGAAGAACCGCCTCGACACGCTGCCGCTGAAAAAATCCGGCACCATTGCCGTGGTGGGCCCACTGGCTGACAGCAAACGCGACGTGATGGGCAGCTGGTCTGCGGCAGGCGTCGCCGATCAGTCCGTGACCGTGCTGACCGGTATCAAGAGCGCCGTCGGTGAAAACGCCAAAGTGGTGTACGCCAAAGGGGCAAACGTCACCAATGATAAAGACATCGTCACCTTCCTCAACCAGTACGAGGAAGCGGTGAAGGTCGATCCGCGCACGCCGAAAGAGATGATCGACGAAGCGGTAAACGCGGCGAAGCAGTCGGACGTTGTTGTCGCGGTCGTGGGCGAAGCGCAGGGGATGGCGCATGAAGCTTCCAGCCGTACCGATATCACTATTCCGCAGAGTCAGCGCGATCTGATTGCCGCCCTGAAAGCCACCGGCAAGCCGCTGGTGCTGGTGCTGATGAACGGTCGTCCGCTGGCGCTGGTGAAAGAAGACCAGCAGGCAGATGCCATTCTGGAAACCTGGTTCGCCGGTACCGAAGGCGGTAACGCTATCGCCGACGTGCTGTTTGGCGATTACAACCCGTCCGGCAAGCTGCCGATGTCCTTCCCGCGCTCCGTCGGGCAGATCCCGGTTTATTACAGCCACCTGAACACCGGTCGCCCGTACAACGCCGACAAGCCGAACAAGTACACGTCACGTTACTTCGATGAAGCCAACGGCCCGCTGTATCCGTTTGGTTATGGTCTGAGCTACACCACCTTCAAGGTCTCCGGGGTGAAAATGTCGGCCCCGACCCTGAAGCGTGATGGCAAAGTGACCGCCAGCGTCGAGGTGACCAACACCGGCAAGCGCGAAGGGGCAACGGTGATTCAGATGTACGTGCAGGATGTCACTGCGTCGATGAGTCGTCCCGTGAAGCAGCTGCGTGGTTTCGAAAGGGTTGACCTGAAACCGGGTGAAACCAAAACCATCAGCTTCCCGATTGACGTGGATGCGCTGAAGTTCTGGAACCAGCAGATGAAATACGATGCGGAACCCGGCAAATTTAACGTCTTTATCGGGGTGGACTCCGCTCGCGTGAATAAAGGCGAGTTCGAACTGCTGTAACCTTTCCTGCCTTTGCATCCCCCCGTCCTGCGGGGGATGCATCTTACCTTATGCTAAAAAGGCATTTTGACGGTTAATTCTGCCGTTTTAAGCTACGCTTTTCTCTCAAGCCTCTGAAAAAGGCAGCAAAAAAATGAGGATAGCGGAATGACGATTATTAAGGGGATGTTGGGATCGGCGGCATTACTGGCGGCGCTGAGTGTGCCGTTACAGGCGGCGGAGCCGGTAAAAGTGGGTTCCAAGATCGATACCGAAGGCGCGCTGCTCGGGAATATTATTTTGCAGGTGCTGGAAAGCCACGGTCTGAAAACCGTCAATAAAGTCCAGCTCGGCACCACGCCCGTGGTGCGCGGGGCGATTACCTCCGGCGAACTGGATATCTACCCGGAATACACCGGCAACGGGGCATTCTTCTTTAAAGATGAAAACGATCCAGCATGGAAAAACGCCAAAGCCGGGTATGAGAAAGTCAAAAAACTCGACGCGGAACAGAACAAACTGGTCTGGCTGACCCCGGCTCCTGCCAACAATACCTGGACCATCGCTGTGCGCAAAGATGTGGCGGAGAAAGGTAAGCTGACCTCACTGACGGATCTTAGCCGCTACCTGAAAGAGAAGGGTGATTTTAAGCTTGCGGCGTCCGCAGAGTTTATCGAGCGTCCTGACGCGCTGCCCGCGTTCGAAAAAGCCTACGGTTTCAAACTCGACCAGGCGCAGCTGCTCTCTCTGGCGGGCGGGGATACTGCGGTGACCATCAAAGCCGCAGCGCAGCAAACCTCGGGTGTTAATGCGGCCATGGCCTACGGTACCGATGGCCCGGTGGCGGCGCTCGGCCTGCAGACCCTGACCGATCCTAAAGGCGTTCAGCCGATTTACGCCCCGACCCCGGTCGTGCGTGAGGCGGTGCTGAAAGCCCATCCGGAGATTGCCGACTGGCTCAAGCCGGTCTTCGAAAAGCTGGATGAAAAAACGCTGCAGCAGCTGAATGCCAGCATTGCCGTCGAGGGACTGGATGCCAAAAAAGTGGCCGCCGACTTCCTGAAACAACAAGGGCTTGTGAAGTAACGGGAAAGGGCTGTGCCAATAAAATGTCATAACCGCGTACTGCTGCTGTTGGCCTGCACGGCCATCGCGGCGGTCGCGTTACCGTTTGTGAATGTCGCCCCTAACCGCCTGATGTCGGGGGAGGGCAAAGCGCTCTGGCAGGTCTGGTCGTTTACGCCGGGGTGGCTGGCGGCGTCGCTGGGCGCGTGGGTGATCCTGTCGCTCTGGCAGGGACGCCCGGCGCAGTGGCTGACGCTGCTCCTCTCCGAAGGGCTGTTTATTCTCCTGTTCTGGAGCGCCGGACTGGCGGCGACGCATATGGCGTCGGCGGAAAGTCCACTGGCGAGGACCTCTATAGGCAGCGGCCTCTGGCTGTGGCTGGCGCTCTGTTTGCTGGCCTGCAGCGATGCGATTCGTCGACTCATCTCCAGTGCCGTCTGGCGCTGGGTACTGAATGCGCAGATATGGTGTATACCATTGTTCCTGCTGTTCAGTGGGGAGCTGAACAATCTCTCGCTGTTAAAAGAGTACGCCAACCGCCAGGAGGTATTTGATGATGCCCTGGCGCAACACCTGACGATCCTCTTCGGCACGCTCCTTCCGGCGCTTCTGCTCGGGATTTCGCTGGGCATGTGGTGTTACCGCCATCCTTCCCGCCAGGGCAGCATTTTTGCCGTGCTCAACGTCATCCAGACGATTCCTTCCGTTGCGCTGTTTGGCCTGCTGATTGCCCCGCTGGCCGGGCTGGTGAAGTCGTTTCCGGTGCTGGGCGCGGCAGGCATCGCCGGAACGGGATTAACCCCGGCGCTTATCGCGCTGGTGCTCTATGCACTGTTGCCGCTGGTGCGCGGCGTGGTCGCGGGGTTAAGCCAGGTCGCGCCGGATGTGCTGGAAAGCGCCCATGCCATGGGGATGAGCGCGCGGCAGTGTTTCTGGAAGATACAGCTCCCGCTGGCGCTACCCCTGCTGCTGCGCAGCCTGCGGGTAGTTGCCGTTCAGACCGTGGGCATGGCGGTGATCGCCGCGCTGATTGGCGCGGGTGGCTTTGGTGCGCTGGTGTTCCAGGGGCTGCTGAGCAGTGCTCTCGATTTGGTGTTGCTGGGCGTGGTGCCCACGATTGCGCTGGCGGTGGTTGTCGACGCGCTGTTTGCCTTATGGCTCGCGCTGCTCAGGAGAAGCGCCAATGATTGAATTTCATGATGTCAGTAAAACCTTTGCGGGTCGCCCGGCGGCGAGCCATCTCAACCTGAACTTTGCCGAAGGCGCGTTTTCCGTGCTGATTGGTACGTCAGGGTCGGGAAAATCCACCACGCTGAAGATGATCAACCGTCTGGTCGAGCATGACAGTGGGCTGATCCGCTTTGCCGGGGAAGAGATCCGCAGTCTGCCGGTGCTGGAGTTGCGCCGTCGGATGGGCTATGCCATTCAGTCCATCGGACTGTTTCCCCACTGGACGGTGGCGCAAAACATTGCCACTGTGCTGCAGCTGGAGAAATGGTCGCGGGCTAAAACGGCTGACCGGGTGGAGGAACTGATGTCTCTGCTGGGGTTAGAGCCTGCCTTGCGCGACCGCTATCCGCACCAGCTTTCCGGTGGGCAGCAGCAGCGCGTGGGCGTGGCGCGCGCGCTGGCGGCCAATCCGCAGGTGTTGCTGATGGACGAACCCTTTGGTGCGCTGGATCCAGTGACGCGCGGGGCGCTGCAGACGGAAATGACCCGTATTCACCACATTCTCGGAAGGACGATTGTCCTCGTGACGCACGATATTGATGAAGCTCTGCGCCTGGCCGACCATCTGGTCCTGATGGATCACGGCGAAGTGGTGCAGCAGGGCGCGCCGCTCGCGCTGCTGACCAGCCCGAAGAACGACTTTGTGCGTGAGTTTTTTGGCCGCAGCGAGCTGGGCGTCAGGTTGCTCTCCCTGCGCACGGTCGGTGACTATATGCGTCGACAGGATACGTCGCTCGCCGGTGAACCGCTACAGGCGCAAATGACCCTGCGGGATGCTCTCTCCGCGTTTGTGGCGCGCCAGTGTGAAGTGCTACCCGTTTCGGATGCCCGGGGGGCACCGTGCGGAAGCTTACATTTTCGCGATCTGCTGGCCGGGGAGGTGACGCGTGAAGGCTCTGCGTGATCCGCTCCTCTGGCTGGTAGCGCTGTTTGTCGCCTTACTGTTTTTGATGCCTCACAGCGCGGTACTGTTCAGCGCACTTTTCCCTGGGCTGCCGCGCCCGGTGTACCAGCAGGAGAGCTTTATTAATCTCGCCGTGGCGCATCTCTGGCTGGTGGCGATCTCCAGTTCTGTCGCGATTGTGCTGGGCACCGGCGCGGGTATCGCGGTGACCCGGCCTGCCGGGCGGGAGTTTCGTCCCCTGGTGGAAACCATCGCGGCTATTGGACAGACCTTTCCGCCGGTGGCGGTGCTGGCCATTGCGGTGCCGGTCATGGGATTTGGTCAGCAGCCTGCGCTTATCGCGCTGATTTTATACGGGGTGTTGCCCATTCTGCAGGGCACGCTGGCGGGTATTGCGGCCGTCCCGGCGTCGGTGTTAAGCGTGGCAGAAGGGATGGGGATGAGTCGCTGGCAGCGGCTGCGCAAGGTGGAACTGCCGCTTGCAGCACCGGTTATCATTGCCGGGATCCGCACGTCGGTGATTATTAACATCGGGACGGCGACCATTGCGTCTACGGTGGGGGCCAATACGCTGGGAACGCCGATCATTATCGGCTTAAGCGGATTTAACACGGCTTATATTGTGCAGGGGGCGGTGCTGGTCGCGCTGGCGGCTATCGTCGTCGATCGCCTTTTTGAGCGGCTGGCGCTGTACCTCAGCCGACACCGCCACGAACAATAAACGAGTACCCTGCCAGCATTACGCCGCCGATACCGCTTACGGCCATCAGGACAAAAAGGGTAATCACGGCCAGTTTGGTTGCCTTCATCATGTGCTCCTGTTGTTAACGGAACAATTATACGGTGAAGCGCAGCTGTTAATGAACCATTAAATGCCGTTATGGCTCATCCGGGCCAAGGGAATAAACCGGATACCCATTCTCACGCCATTCCGTCAGCAGCTGTTGCTGCGTGGCGGACGGCACTTCGCCACACCAGACCAGCAGAGTCTGGCCGTCGAAAAACTCAGGCTTAAGCTGCGCCAGCGAGTGCGCAAGGACATCCACGCGCCAGCCCTGTTGGGTGGCAATCCACGCTTCCAGCCACAGGCGGGTGGTGTCGTGCACGTTCCAGCCGACCACCAGCGCATCTTTTCCGGCCTTGTTCTTCGCCGAGGCGAGGCAGACGGCAATGTAGTTAATCAGCACGCCGTCGAGCATGCTGAGCAGCGCCTGCAGGGTGGACTGCTGGCATTGCAGGCGTCGACGGAGCGGAATGAAAAGATGGGCGATGAGTGTCTGTGCCGGATAATCGCGGCCCTGCTCTTTGATCCATGCGCGCAGGCGCTGCACATTACCCGCCTGCAGGAGCCGCAGCAGGGTTTCCTGCTGTTCGCGCCAGAGGTGCTGCGTGTCCGGGTCGTCGTGGCTCAGCAAGGACTTCACTTTACCGACCTGCACGCCGTTGTCTATCCAGCTTTTGATTTCGCGGATCCGGTCGATATCGGCATCGTTGAACAGGCGATGTCCGCCGTCCGTTCTCTGCGGTTTAAGCAATCCATACCGTCGCTGCCACGCCCGTAGGGTAACGGGATTGATATCACAAAGGAGTGCCACTTCACCTATCGTGTAAAGCGCCATATTTGCCCCCTGGCTTACGCGTTCCCAGCTTAACTGTAGACCCACTTTGCCGAACCAGGAAGGATTGATTGATTTTTGAACAAATAATGCGAAGGATGCGCGATGATCGGAAAAAGGTGTGATAACGGACACGATTTTGCGCTTTTTTGGGATGCTTCAAAGAAAGCAAACCTGCAACAGTGTATGTTACGCGTTTTTAGCGTGTGCGGTTTTGAGTATGTACGAGTTTAATCTGGTGCTGCTGTTGCTTCAGCAGATGTGCGTGTTTCTGGTCATCGCCTGGCTGATGAGCAAAACGCGTCTTTTTATCCCGCTGATGCAGGTCACCGTACGTCTGCCGCATAAGCTGCTCTGCTACGTCACCTTCTCTATTTTTTGCATAATGGGGACTTATTTTGGTCTTCATATCGAAGACTCTATCGCCAATACGCGCGCGATCGGCGCGGTGATGGGCGGGCTGCTGGGCGGCCCCGTCGTCGGTGGCCTTGTGGGGTTAACCGGCGGGCTGCATCGTTATTCCATGGGCGGGATGACGGCGCTCAGCTGTATGATCTCTACGATCGTGGAAGGGCTGCTTGGCGGCCTGGTACACAGCTACATGATCAAGCGTGGTCGCCCGGATAAAGTCTTTAGCCCGCTCACTGCCGGGGCGATTACCTTTGTGGCCGAAATGGCGCAGATGGCGATCATCCTGCTGATTGCCCGTCCCTTTGACGATGCGCTGCACCTGGTCAGCAGTATTGCGGCCCCGATGATGGTGACTAACACCGTCGGCGCGGCGCTGTTTATGCGCATTCTGCTTGATAAACGCGCCATGTTTGAGAAGTACACCTCGGCCTTTTCTGCCACGGCGTTGAAGGTTGCCGCCTCGACCGAAGGGATCCTTCGCCAGGGGTTCAACGAGGAGAACAGCATGAAGGTGGCGCAGGTGCTCTACAAAGAGCTCGATATCGGCGCGGTCGCCATCACCGATCGCGAAAAGCTGCTGGCGTTTACCGGCACCGGAGACGATCACCATCTGCCGGGCAAACCTATCTCCTCAACCTATACGCTGCGGGCCATTGAAACCGGCGAAGTAGTGTATGCCGATGGTAACGAAGTGCCTTATCGCTGCTCGCTGCATCCGCAGTGTAAGCTGGGCTCCACGCTGGTCATTCCGCTGCGCGGTGAAAATCAGCGGGTGATGGGCACCATCAAGCTGTATGAGGCGAAAAACCGCCTGTTCAGCTCCATCAACCGCACGCTGGGGGAGGGGATCGCTCAGCTGCTGTCAGCGCAAATCCTCGCCGGGCAGTATGAACGGCAGAAAGCCCTGTTAACGCAGTCGGAGATTAAGCTCCTGCATGCTCAGGTTAATCCGCATTTCCTGTTTAATGCCCTGAATACGCTTAAAGCGGTGATCCGCCGCGACAGCGATCAGGCCGCGCAGCTGGTGCAGTTTCTGTCGACCTTTTTCCGCAAGAACCTGAAACGTCCGTCAGAGATAGTGACCCTGTCCGATGAGATTGAGCACGTGAACGCCTATCTGCAGATTGAGCAGGCGCGTTTCCAGTCTCGCCTGCAGGTGTCGCTTTCCGTCCCGGATGACCTGGCGTATCAGCATCTTCCGGCCTTTACCCTGCAGCCTATCGTGGAAAATGCCATCAAACATGGAACTTCGCAGCTGCTGGGGATCGGAGAGATCACGATTGCTGCCAGCCGTTTTAACCATCATCTGGTGCTGGATATTGAAGATAATGCCGGGCTTTATCAGCCTTCCACGTCGGGCGGGCTAGGGATGAGCCTGGTGGATAAACGTCTGCGTGCCCACTTTGGCGACGACTGCGGTATTACCGTGGCCTGTGAGCCGGACCGATTTACCCGTATTACCGTTCGACTGCCGCTGGAGGAAAACGCATGTTAAGAGTGCTGATTGTGGATGATGAGCCGCTGGCACGGGAAAACCTGCGCGTTCTGCTGCAGGAGCAGCCAGATATTGAGGTTGTGGGAGAGTGTGCGAACGCCATTGAGGCCATTGGTGCCGTGCATAAGTTGCGCCCTGACGTGCTGTTCCTCGACATTCAAATGCCGCGTATTAGCGGGCTGGAGATGGTGGGTATGCTCGACCCGGCGCATCGTCCCTACATCGTGTTTCTGACGGCCTTCGACGAGTATGCCGTTAAGGCTTTTGAGGAGCACGCGTTTGATTATTTACTCAAGCCGATTGAAGAGAAGCGGCTGGAAAAGACCCTGAACCGGTTACGCCAGGAGCGAACCGTCCAGGATGTCACGCTGCTGCCAGAGAACCAGCAGCCGCTGAAATTTATCCCGTGCACCGGGCATAGCAGAATCTATCTTTTGCAGATGGATGATGTGGCCTTCGTGAGTAGCCGACTGAGCGGCGTGTTTGTCACCAGTGCAGAGGGAAATGAAGGATTTACCGAACTGACTCTGCGCACGCTGGAGAGCCGCACGCCGCTGATCCGCTGTCATCGCCAGTATCTGGTGAACATGGCGCATCTGAAAGAGATCCGCCTGGAAGACAACGGCCAGGCCGAGCTGGTCCTGCGCGCCGGGCAGACTGTTCCCGTCAGCCGCCGCTATCTGAAAAGTTTGAAAGAGGCGATTGGCCTGTAAAGCTGGTACACTGCGCGCCATTGCATCATCGACATTCGAAGGCTCTATGCTCAGTAACGATATTCTCCGTAGCCTGCGCTACACCCTGAAAGCAAACAACAACGACATGGTGCGCATTCTTGCACTGTCCGACATGGAATCCACGTCTGCAGGTTTTGACACCTGGATGACCAAAGAGGATGAAGAGGGCTTCGTGCGCTGCCCCGACATCATTCTGTCGGGTTTCCTGAACGGTCTGATTTATGACAAGCGTGGCAAAGATGAGTCCGCCCCGGAGCTGGCGCTGGAGCGTCGCGTGAACAACAACACGGTGCTGAAAAAGCTGCGCATCGCGTTCTCGCTGAAAACGGACGATATTGTGGCGATCATGACGGAGCAAAAATACCGCGTATCCGTGCCGGAAGTGACTGCCATGATGCGCGCGCCGGACCACAAAAACTACCGCGAGTGCGGTGATCAGTTTCTGCGTAATTTTCTGCGCGGGCTGACCCACCGGGTGCATCACCCTAAAGTGTGATTTGCCCAGCGGCGCTGCGCTTGCAGGGCCTACGGGTTTTGTAGGCCGGGTAAGGCGAAGCCGCCACCCGGCAAAAAAAAGCCGGATAAGAATCCGGCTTTTTTGTTATTTCACATGCTGACCCGGCTTCGCGCCTTCGTCAGGGCTTAACAGGAAAATGTCTTTCCCGCCGGGGCCTGCGGCCATCACCATCCCCTCAGAGATGCCGAAGCGCATTTTACGCGGTGCCAGGTTCGCCACCATCACGGTCTGACGGCCAATCAGCACCTGTGGATCCGGGTAGGCTGAACGGATTCCGGAGAAGACGTTGCGCTTCTCGCCGCCCAGATCCAGCGTCAGGCGCAGCAGCTTGTCAGAGCCTTCCACGAATTCCGCGTTTTCAATCAGCGCTACGCGCAGGTCAACTTTGGCGAAATCGTCAAAGGTGATGGTTTCCTGAATCGGATCGTCCGCCAGCGGGCCGGTCACCGGTGCTGTAGCGGCCTTCACCTCTTCTTTAGAGGCTTCGACCAGGGCTTCAACCTGCTTCATCTCAATGCGGTTATACAGCGCTTTGAAGGTGTTCACCTTGTGGCTGAGCAGCGGCTGCTGGATAGCATCCCAGGTCAGTTCGGTGTTCAGGAAGGCTTCAGCACGCGCGGCCAGCTGCGGCAGAACCGGTTTCAGCCAGGTCATCAGCACGCGGAACATGTTCAGACCCATGGTGCAGATCGCCTGCAGGTCGGCGTCGCGGCCTTCCTGTTTGGCAACCACCCATGGCGCCTGCTCGTCTACATAGCGGTTGGCAACATCAGCCAGCGCCATGATTTCACGAATGGCTTTACCGAATTCACGGCTTTCCCACGCTTCGCCAACCGCAGCGGCGGCGTCAGTGAAGGTTTTATACAGCTCAGGATCGGCCAGCTCTGCGGAGAGCACGCCGTCAAAGCGTTTGGCGATAAAGCCTGCGTTACGGGACGCCAGGTTCACCACCTTGTTGACGATGTCCGCGTTCACGCGCTGGACGAAATCTTCCAGGTTCAGGTCAATGTCGTCAATGCGAGAGGAGAGCTTCGCCGTGTAGTAGTAGCGCAGGCTGTCCGCGTCGAAGTGGTTCAGCCAGGTGCTGGCTTTAATGAACGTCCCGCGAGATTTAGACATCTTCGCGCCGTTAACCGTCACGTAGCCGTGCACGAACAGGTTGGTCGGCTTGCGGAAGTTGCTGCCTTCCAGCATTGCCGGCCAGAACAGACTGTGGAAGTAAACGATGTCTTTACCGATGAAGTGATACAGCTCGGCAGTGGAATCTTTCTTCCAGTATTCGTCGAAGCTGATGGTGTCGCCACGCTTGTCGCACAGGTTCTTGAAGGAGCCCATGTAGCCGATGGGTGCGTCCAGCCAGACGTAGAAGTATTTGCCCGGTGCGTTCGGGATTTCGAAGCCGAAGTACGGCGCATCGCGGGAGATATCCCACTGTTGCAGACCGGATTCGAACCACTCCTGCATCTTGTTCGCCACCTGCTCCTGCAGCGCGCCGCTGCGGGTCCACGCCTGCAGCATTTCGCTGAAGGATGGCAGGTCAAAGAAGAAGTGCTCGGAATCACGCATCACAGGCGTAGCGCCGGATACCACGGATTTCGGCTCGATAAGCTCAGTCGGGCTGTAAGTTGCGCCACACACTTCGCAGTTATCGCCGTACTGATCCGGTGATTTGCATTTCGGGCAGGTGCCTTTGACGAAACGGTCCGGCAGGAACATGCCTTTTTCCGGATCGTACAGCTGAGAGATGGTGCGGTTTTTGATAAAACCGTTCTCTTTCAGACGCGTGTAGATTAGCTTCGACAGCTCACGGTTCTCGTCGCTGTGGGTGGAGTGATAGTTGTCATAGCTGATGTCAAAGCCAGCAAAATCGGTCTGATGCTCCTGACTCATTTCGGCAATCATCTGCTCCGGGGAGATACCCAGCTGCTGCGCTTTCAGCATGATCGGCGTGCCGTGAGCATCGTCTGCACAGATGAAGTTTACCTCGTGGCCGCGCATTCGCTGGTAACGGACCCAGACATCAGCCTGGATATGCTCCAGCATGTGGCCGAGGTGGATTGAGCCGTTGGCGTACGGCAGGGCGCACGTTACCAGAATTTTTTTCGCGACTTGAGTCATAGTAGGCATTACTTCTTTTAACTGTGAAAAGGGTTTTCGATATTACCAAAAGGGGCATTATTAAGTAAGCACAAACCGCGGCCTTTCAGGTAAACTTGTTGTCTAAGGTCTTATTCACAAGAACAAAGGAGTCGGGATGAGTTCTCAATCCCAGGCCAAATCACCGGAAGCCTTACGAGCAATGGTCGCCGGGACGCTGGCTAACTTTCAGCATCCAACCCTGAAACATAATCTCACGACGCTGAAAGCGTTACACCACGTTGCGTGGCTGGACGATACGCTGCACATTGAGCTGCAGATGCCCTTCGTCTGGAGCACCGCCTTTGATGCGCTGAAAGAGCAGACCAGCTCTGAGCTGCTGCGCATTACCGGAGCGAAAGCGATCGACTGGAAGCTGAGCCACAGCATCGCCACGCTGAAGCGTGTGAAGAATCAGCCTGGCGTGAACGGTGTGAAAAACATCATCGCCGTGAGCTCAGGTAAAGGCGGGGTGGGCAAATCGTCTACCGCAGTAAACCTGGCGCTTGCGCTGGCGGCGGAAGGGGCGAAGGTGGGTATTCTCGATGCCGATATCTATGGTCCGTCCATTCCAAACATGCTGGGTGCGGAAAACCAGCGTCCAACCTCGCCGGACGGTACGCATATGGCGCCGATCGTGGCGCATGGGCTGGCGACCAACTCAATCGGTTACCTGGTGACTGACGATAACGCCATGGTCTGGCGCGGCCCGATGGCCAGCAAAGCGCTGATGCAGATGCTGCAGGAAACCATGTGGCCGGATCTCGATTATCTGGTGCTGGATATGCCGCCGGGTACCGGTGATATCCAGCTGACGCTGGCGCAGAACATTCCGGTAACGGGCTCTGTGGTGGTGACCACACCGCAGGACATCGCGCTGATCGACGCCAAAAAAGGCATCGTCATGTTCGAAAAAGTGGAGGTGCCGGTACTTGGTATCGTTGAGAACATGAGCATGCACATCTGCAGCAACTGTGGGCACCACGAGCCAATCTTTGGTACCGGTGGCGCAGAAAAGCTGGCCGAACAGTATCATACCCAACTGCTGGGTCAGATGCCGCTGCATATCACCCTGCGCGAAGATCTGGACAGTGGAAAACCGACGGTTGTTAGCCGTCCGGACAGCGAATTTGCGGATATGTATCGTCAGCTGGCGGGGCGCGTTGCGGCGCAGCTTTACTGGCAGGGCGAAGTGATCCCGGGTGAAATCGCCTTCCGCGCGGTGTAACTCCTCTGCGCTTTAATGCCGGGTGGCGCTTCGCTTACCCGGCCTACAAATGGCACCATCACGTAGGTCGGGTAAGGCGAAGCCGCCACCCGACGTTAACGCAGCCGATAATGCATCAGATAGTACTCTCCGTCCGGAGAATCACCCGTTGCCTCAATGTGCCAGCCATGTCGCTGGTAAAACGCAATAGCCCGCCTGTTCTTCACCAGACACTTCAGTGCACCCGTGCTGGTAAACGTTTTCTGTACGTGCTCAAGTAACAGATGTCCGACACCCAGGCTCTGAGACTGCGGATCAACAAACAGGTTGTGCAGAAAATTATCGTTGGTCCAGACGGAAGCAAACCCCAGGCGATGGCCGTCCTGCTCCGCAACCCAGATGGCTTCGTCCCGGGTAGCGGCGTCGAAATCTTCCAGATGCCAGCCAGAGTCATCAAGCCAGGGCCAGGCATCGCGTCGGGCGTGGAGATAGAGCGTGCGCAGGAAAGGCCGATCGCTCTCCTGCCACGGACGGATGACGATCGTATCAGCGATGATAGAAGATATCCCCATTATAGGCTTTGTAGATTTTGCCATCTGCATCGCCAATCAGGACGTAGTTTTCGCCCATGTAGGTCCAGTGGGTCCCTGCATCCGGTGCCGGCAGGTTACGCAACTGATACTGTTTGATGGTGTATTCGGGCGTTTGATACTGCGCCGGTGCGGTATCGCCGATTTTGAACTTAGTGAAATCAGCGATGAACTCTTGTTCCTCATAGGCTTTGATGCCTGATGGCGCAGCGGCGGTTTGCGGGGCAGAAAATGCGGGTCCCGCCAGAGACAGTAATACACCCAGAAGCAGCAATTTACGCTTAGCCATTTTTTCTCCAGTGATATCGTTACAGATGTTTTGTCTGCGGGCGCGCGTATGAAGCAAGGCAGACAGTCCATTTTAAGGATCAACGCAAGCCGTGTATGAAAAAAATGTAACAAAAATGGACAGTTTTGTGTAGTCGAACCGTGTGGGTCTTATTTGTGTGGTCGATATTTACCATTACTAGTATTTGTTATTTTTATTAATCTATTCTGAAAATAACTTTTAGCATCAAAATTGCGCGGTTAAGCGAATGCTTTACTGAGGAATACCCTTTAGTATCGCCTTCGGATGAAGTGATATTACTTTTGATTTTATTAGACGATTGTGCATCGGCTCAGTTTTTTAAAGCGGATGTATTCGTTTTTTAGAATTTCATGGTAATGCCATTAAAATAATAACTAATTATATTTCATGGTGTTAGTTGCATTCTTTTTGCAGATGTAACGCCTGGCGCAACGATAAACCAACATTTTATATAAATGAAAAACACAACTGCATTCCCACTACTCTTTCTTTTTCTTAGCCAGTTAACAGGGTGTGTATTTTCACCGGGTCAGCACTTAAGTCTGTCTGGAAAAAAAGTTACGCCGAGTGAAGGAATTAATCATCAACTGGATAAACGTGTAGAAATTTTTCCAGTGACCCCTGGGTTGATTGAAAAACTGCGTCCGCCCGTGTCGAAATCTCAGGCGAATCCTAATCTGGATGAGCAGCTCAAAAACTGGGAATACCGTATTGGCACAGGCGACATCCTGACGGTCACCGTCTGGGATCACCCTGAATTAACGACGCCTGCCGGGCAGTATCGTAGCGCGAGCGATGCGGGCAACTGGGTCAACGCCGACGGTACGCTTTTTTACCCCTATGTCGGTAAGCTGCACGTAGCGGGCAAAACAGTTTCACAGATACGTGAAGAGATTACCGCGCGGCTGGATAAGGTCATTGAGAGCCCTCAGGTGGATGTCAGCATAGCCTCCTTCCGTTCGCAAAAAGCCTATATCACTGGTGAGGTAGAGAAATCGGGCCAGCAGCCCATTACCAATATTCCACTGACGGTGATGGATGCAGTCAACGCTGCTGGTGGGCTATCTGCGGATGCCGACTGGCGGAATGTGGTACTCACGCATAATGGTCAGGACTCACGTCTTTCCCTCTATGCCCTGATGCAGCACGGCGATTTAACGCAAAACAAGCTGCTTTATCCTGGCGATATCTTGTTTGTTCCCCGAAACGACGCGCTGAAAGTGTTCGTGATGGGGGAGGTGGTTAAACAGAGCACCCTTAAAATGGATCGTAGCGGCATGACGCTGGCCGAAGCGCTGGGAAATGCTGGCGGCTTAAACCAGAACATGGCCGATGCCACCGGCATTTTTGTTATTCGACAGGTAGCGAAAAAAGGCGACGCGGACAAAATTGCCAACATCTATCAACTGAATGCAGAAGATGCGTCAGCCATGGTACTAAGCACGGAATTTCAGCTGGAGCCGTATGACATTGTCTATGTGACCACCGCACCGCTTTCACGCTGGAATCGCGTCATTACCCAACTGGTGCCGACTATCACAGGTGTTCACGATCTGACCGAAACCGTCCGTTATATCAGATCGTGGCCGCAATAATGTTCAATTCAATCTTAGTGGTTTGCACAGGCAATATTTGCCGTTCGCCAATGGGTGAACGGCTGTTGCGCCAGCAGTTACCCGGCAGGCAGGTGACCTCGGCAGGTATTTTCGGTCTCGAAGGATGCCCGGCGGATGCCGCTGCGCAGGCCGTGGCCTGGCGTCATGGTATTTCGCTGGAGGGGCATGTTGCCCGCAAGGTGACGCGTAGCCTGTTACAAAAATCCGATTTGATTCTGGTGATGGAGCCGAAACACCTTCGTTTTATCGCCACTATGGCCCCGGAGAACCGGGGAAAATCGCTGCTATTTGGACAATGGCTGGAAACCAAGGACATTCCCGACCCGTATCACAAAAGTCGTGAAGCCTTCGAATATGTTTTCAACCAATTGGGAAAAGCCAGTCAGGAATGGGCTCGTCGTTTGAGTCAACAAGGAATGAAGCAGTAATGTCGTCTTCTAAATCAGACAAATTTGGTGCCGCGACACCGCAGAATAATGAAATCGATCTCATTCAGTTGCTTGCTGAGATGTTTGATCACCGGATCATGATTGCGTGTATCACACTCCTGTTCACGGTATGTGCGGGGATTTATGCATTTAGCGCCACGCCAGTTTATCAGGCTGATGCCCTGGTGCAGGTCGAGGCGAAGCAGGATAACTCGCTACTTAAAAGCTTAAGCCAGTTCGGGTCCGATCTCTCCCCCGATGTCGCCCCAGAACTTCTGCTCCTTAAATCAAGGATGATTCTGGGAGAGACCGTTGATCAACTCGGGCTAACATACCACGTTAAGCGGCGCGTACTCCCTGTTATCGGTCCTGTGTGGGAACAGATTCGGGGACGAAAATCTGATGAAATAACGATTGGCGCACTGACTATTCCGCTTCTGGAAGGTGAGCCACAAACGCTTTTACTCACCGCACAGGACCAGGGGCGATTTCATCTTGAGGGTAAGACGCTGGCTGTAGACGGCGTTGTGGGAAAAGCGCTGGTTAAAGATGGGGTATCTCTGCTGGTGACATCCCTCGATGCGGTTCCGGGTACCCAATTTATCCTCAAAACCGTCACGAAACTTGAAGCGATCAACGCCATTCAAAAGAGGCTTACGGTTGCTGAATCGGCGAAACAGAGCGGTATGATCGCGTTAACCATAGCGGGTGAAGACCCCGGTAAGATCGCCAGAGTGCTAAATACAATCGCTGAAAATTATCTCAGCCAGAATATCGCGCGTCAGGAAGCTCAAGATACCCGGAGCCTGACGTTTTTACAGACTCAATTACCGAAGATCAGTCGGGAGCTGGATGAAGCCGAAGCACGACTGAATGCCTACAGAGAGAAGCGTGATTCTGTCGACTTGTCTCTGGAGGCAAAGTCGGTTCTTGATCAGGTTGTTAATGTGGAAAACCAGCTTAACGAGCTGACATTCCGTGAAGCAGAGGTTTCTCAGCTTTTCAAGAAGGATCACCCCACTTACCGCGCGTTACGGGAAAAGAAACAAACGCTTGAGCAGGAACGTACGCGCCTCAACAAACGCGTTTCAGCCATGCCCTCCACGCAGCAGGAAATATTACGCCTGAGTCGTGACGTGGAATCCGGGCGTACCATCTACCTGCAACTTCTGACGCGGCAGCAGGAGCTGAATATCTCCCGCTCCAGCGCGATTGGAAACGTGCGGATCATTGACCCGGCCGTGACGCAGCCCATTCCGATTAAACCGCGTAAAGCGCTTATTATTGTGCTGGGCATGTTGATGGGGTTAATGCTCTCGACCGGAACGGTTTTCGTGCGTTCGGCCTTTAAGCGGGGCATTACGTCATCTGAGCAACTTGAAATGCAGGGAATACCGCTTCTGGCGACGCTCCCGCGTTCAGTCTGGCTCTGGAAAAAGACGCATCTGCGCAGGCGGAACCTGTTTGCTTCCCACTGGAAACACAGAACATCAAACGTACCTTTCCTGCCTGTTGACCGGCCGACCGATATGTTTATCGAAGCGGTGCGCGGGCTCCGTACCAGTCTGCATTTTACAATGATGGATGCAACAAACCGGATCGTAGTGGTGTCAGGCCCTACGCAGGACTGCGGAAAGACCCTGGTCAGTACCTCACTGGCGTCGATTGCGGCTCAGGCGGGACAGCGAGTCTTGTTTATTGATGCGGATATGCGCAAGGGGTATGTCCACAATATTTTCAAACTGAACAATCATCTTGGATTGTCCAGCGTGCTCGGAGGAAACGTAGAATGGCAGGACGCGGTTCAACGCTTTGAGAAAGGCGGTTTTGATGTCCTGACCTGCGGACCCCGGCCTTCACATCCCGTTGATTTGCTCATGAGTGAACGCTTCCAGGCGGTAATGTCACGGATCGACACACTTTATGACATCGTCATTATCGACACCCCACCCGTACTTGCCGTGACGGATGCATTGCTGATCACCAGAGCCGCGGCCACCACGCTACTGGTTGCCCGTTTTGGAAAAACCAGCGGTAAAGAGGTCGAGCACTCACTGAAGCGTCTGCGGCAAACGGGCGTGCAGGTGAATGGCGCTATCCTCAACGATATCGTGAAATCCGCTGCGCTCTATTACAACTCGGGCTATAGCCACTACGACTATGGCTACACCCAGGAATAAGCGTGGCGCGACACTTCTTTACAGCACCGCGCCGAACAGCCCGTTAAGATGACCTCCGTTACAACGAGAGGTCATAATGGATAACCGTAAATTGAGTCGACTGCGCCGTTGGGCGCGGGAAGGGATCATTTTCTTCCTGCTCGCGCTGGCCGTGATGTGGGGCGTGGATCAATTCCGCAAGCCCACACTCCCCGCCAGTTTTAGCGCCACCCCAATGCAAAGCATTGACGGAAAGCGCCACGATATCGAAGCGCTCAGCCAGGAGCGGCCACTGTTGATCTACGTCTGGGCCACCTGGTGTAGCATCTGCCGTTATACGACACCGGCGGTGGATAAGCTGGCAGAAGAGGGCGGTAACGTCATCAGTATTGCCATGCGTTCTGGTGATGATGCGAAGCTGGCTCGCTGGGTCGAGAAGAAAAGCCTGAGTATGCCGGTGATTAACGATGCAAACGGTGCGGTGTCACAACAGTGGCAGGTGAGCGTAACGCCGACGCTGGTGATTGTATCGAAGGGGAATGTGGTCAGTACCACAACGGGCTGGACGAGTTACTGGGGATTAAAAGTCAGGATGTGGTGGGCAGGTCTGTAAAAATAACCCCTCTCCCGGCGGGAGAGGGGTTTTGGATTACTTAGCCAGAACTTCCTGCGCGGTGCGCTCAACCAAAGACAGCAGGGTTTTAATATCCTCCAGCGTCACGGTTGGGTTCAGCAGCGTAAGCTTCAGGCAGGTAACGCCGTTATGCTCGGTCACACCGACGTTCGCGCGACCAGACTCCAGCAGCGCATCACCAATTTTCTGGTTCAGCAGGGCGATACCCGCATCGTCCATCTGCACCTGGCCACGGAAGCGGAACAGCACGCTTGCCAGCTGTGGCTGCATAACCAGTTCCAGAGCAGGCTGCTCTTTCACGTAGGCGGCAACCTGCTGCGCCAGCAATACGCCGTGATCGATGATCGCGGCGTATTGCTCCTGACCCAGTGCTTCCAGGCTCATCCACAGCTTCAGCGCGTCGAAACGACGGGTCGTCTGCAGAGATTTGGACACCAGGTTTGGCACGCCCGCCTCTTCGTCGAACTCAGAGTTCAGGTAGGCAGCCTGATAGCGCATCAGTTCATAGTGACGTGCTTCTTTCAGCAGGAACGCGCCGCAGCTGATGGTCTGGAAGAACTGCTTGTGGAAGTCCAGCGTGACGGAATCCACCAGCTCAATACCGTCCAGGTAATGACGATACTGCTCAGACATCAGCAGCGCGCCGCCCCAGGCCGCATCAACGTGTACCCAAATGTTCTGCTTTGCCGCCAGTTCAGCAATCGCACGCAGCGGGTCGATAGCACCGGCATCGGTGGTACCGGCTGTCGCGACGATCGCCAGAATCTGCTCGCCGTTCGCGTTGCACTGCGCAATTTTCGCCGCCAGATCGGACAGATCCATACGGGAGAATTCATCCGTTTTCACCTGCACCACGGACTGGTAGCCCAGACCCATCAGCGCCATGTTTTTCTGCACGGAGAAGTGCGCGTTTTCGGAGCACAGTACGCGGATCTTACGCAGATCGCCCACTAGACCGTCCTGCTGAACGGAGTGACCCTGACGCGCGAAGAATGCATCACGGGCCAGCATCAGACCCATCAGGTTGCTCTGAGTGCCGCCGCTGGTGAAAACACCTGCGTCGCCAGCCTGATAACCCACGCGGGTACGCAGCCATTCGATCAGTTTGATCTCAATGATGGTTGCGGACGGGCTTTGATCCCAGGAGTCCATACTCTGGTTAGTGGCGTTAATCAGCACTTCTGCCGCCTGGCTTACGACCAGACTTGGGCAGTGCAGGTGCGCCACACACTGTGGGTGATGAACGGACAAGCTGTCTTTCAGGAAGAACTCCACGGCGCGTTCAATCGCCGCTTCGTTGCCCAGCCCTTTCGGGTTGAAATCCAGCTTAATACGGTCGCGCAGTTCCGCGACCGTTTTGCCCTGGTACATCTCAGGCTGTTTCAGCCACTGCATCACAGCCTGAGTGCTTTGTTCAATCGCCTGCTGATAAGCGTCAATACTCTGCGCAGAGGAGAACAAAATTGGGTTTGAATCTGACATCGTAATCAACTACTCCGGTTACGCCGGGCGAACGCCCGCAGCAAGCAGTGCCTGCTCGAATTTATCCAGGAAGATTTTCAGCTCTTCATCGCTGATCAGCAGAGAAGGCAGCAGACGCAGAACGATACCGTTGCGACCACCACGTTCCAGAATCAGACCGGCTTCGAAGCATTTCTTCTGAATCAGTGCAGACAGCTCGCCGTCGCCCGGGAAGCAACCCATGTGGTCAGCCGCTTCGTGTGGCTTAACGATCTCAATACCGATCATCATGCCCAGACCGCGAACGTGGCCGATGACCGGATAACGTTTCGCCATCTCTTTCAGCTGGCCTTTCAGCCATTCGCCCTGTGCAGCCACTTTGCCTGCGATGTTCTGGTCTTTCAGGATTTTCAGCGTCGTCAGACCGGTTGCCATCGCCAGCTGGTTGCCGCGGAAGGTGCCGGTGTGGTGACCCGGTGCCCATGCGTCGAACTGCTTTTTGATACCGAGCACGGCCAGCGGCAGACCGCCGCCAACGGCTTTAGACATCACGATAATGTCTGGCTCAATGCCCGCGTGTTCGAAGGCGAAGAATTTACCGGTACGGGCAAAGCCTGCCTGAACTTCGTCGAGGATCAGCAGAATGCCATGTTCCTGCGTCACTTTACGGATGCGCTGCAGCCACTCAGCCGGAGCCGGGTTCACGCCGCCTTCACCCTGAACGGCTTCGAGGATCACCGCAGCAGGTTTACGCACGCCGCTTTCAACGTCGTTAATCAGGTTGTCGAAGTAGTAGGTCAGCGCTTTAACACCCGCTTCACCACCGATACCCAGTGGGCAGCGGTATTCGTGCGGATAAGGCATGAACTGCACTTCTGGCATCATACCGTCAACCGCTTCTTTCGGAGACAGGTTACCCGTCACGGACAGTGCGCCGTGGGTCATCCCGTGGTAACCACCTGAGAAGCTGATGATACCGCTACGGCCGGTCACTTTTTTCGCCAGCTTCAGCGCCGCTTCAACGGCGTCAGCACCGGATGGACCGGTGAACTGCAGGCAGTATTCTTTGCCCTGACCCGGCAGCAGAGAGAGCAGGTATTCAGAAAACGCGTCTTTCAGAGGCGTCGTCAGATCCAGTGTATGTAACGGCAAGCCGCTGGTAATGACATTTTGGATGCTTTTCAGCACATCAGGATGGTTATGTCCAAGCGCAAGGGTCCCTGCACCTGCTAAACAGTCAAGGTATTCTTTATTATCTGCATCGGTGATCCACACGCCTTCTGCTTTAGTGATCGCTAAAGGCAGTTTGCGCGGATAACTCCTGACGTTAGATTCAAACTCGGCCTGACGGGCCAGATAGGTTTCGTTGCTTTTGTGGGCATCTACAGTGTCAATACGGACTTTATCCGTCATCATATCACTCCTACAACCGCCGCTTCGTTATGAGCCACGATTGAATAAAAAGTTAAAAAACAGATGGGGCCTGAAAAAAACGCCGCCAATATAGAGCCTTTTGCCACGGGGCTCAATGGTTAATTTGTTTACTGTTTTGTGACATGGGTTACAGGGGCGGGTTTATCCCCGTTTAAGGAGAGGAAATTACACTTTATGGTAAATAAAAACAGCCTGTTACGTACTTTACGCCCTGATTGTAAAATCATAAAAAAGAGTGTGGCAAATTGTGCGATTCGCTTGATGAAAAGGAGGTAAGCCGCCTCCTTTGCACGCTTATTTCTGCGACCTGTGCAAAAAGCTGCGGTCAGGATGCATGCGCAACGGAATCACGCTTTAAATATGGACTTTCAACACGTGTGGTTTCCAGGTGTTGCTCACCGTTAATAATATGCAGGGCGCTCAGGCGACCAATTTCATAATGCGGCAACTGAACCGTAGAGAGCGGAGGGAGGAAGAGTTCCCCAATGCCGACCATATTGTCGTAGCCGATAACCGCGACATCCTCGGGAATGCGAAGCCCTTGCGCTAGTAGCGTCTGATAGACCATCAACGCGATGCGGTCGTTGCCGCAGATCACGGCGTCGAACCGTGGGACACCATTCTGGATGCGCGCCAGCAACACTGAGGGAATGTCACGATAGTGCTCATCGCCGGGCGCCATATAGTTGTGCTCCAGGCTATCCGGGTCGATTCCCGCTTCAAGGCATGCGCGTTCCAGCCCCTGACGGCGTCGGGTTGTGGCCAGGTGGCTCGCAGGCAAATGCAGGCAGAGTGGTTGTTGATAGCCCTCCGCAAGCAACGCGCGCACGGCGGTGTACTGCCCCAGTTCGTCATCTGGAATATAGCTGGCTACCCGTTCACCGTCACTTTCGCAGTTGGCCAACACACAGGGTAGGGTGAGCAACTTAGCCGGGAGAGGAACCTGACGTAGCCCCATGGTGGTGTAAATAATCCCGTCAGGCCGATGAGACAGGAGAAGGTCGACAATGGCGTCCGGATTATCATCGCTAAACATATTCATCACGAAGCTGTTCCAGCCGTGCATCCTGGCGGTCTCTTCAATGGACAGCGTAATCTCCACCGAGAAAGGTGTCGTCACCGTATCAAGGGCCAGCACGCCGATGGTTTTAGGTGAGGCATGTGCACCACGTATCTTCTTGGCGGACAGATCGGGCACATAGTTGGTCTGCTCGATGGCCCGATGTACGCGCGCCAGCGTTTCCGGTTTTAGGCGCTCCGGGCTGTTAAGCGCACGTGATACGGTCATCAGAGACACGTTCGCCAGCTTTGCGACGTCCTTCAGGGAAGCCATTTTCTTACTCCGTCAATGATCTGTAAGAGAGAATATACAACTAAGTAACTGATGTAAAAGGAAAGCCTGTTCAAGGGTTGTGTCGTGCAGCGATCACAGATGAATATTTGATCGCGATCGCACTCCTTCAATGTTAACGTTAACTTTCGTGATTAACATCATAAATCTTAGTCAAACAGCATGAGAATAAAATTATGTTAACGTTACCATCGCGTCATTACTCCAACATGAGAATGTCATGATGAAAACGCATCACTCTCACAGCTACCCTTTATTGAGCGCATTACTGTTTTTCTTTTTTGTGACCTGGTCGTCTTCCGGCTCGTTGCTTTCTATCTGGCTCCACCAGGAAGTGGGCTTAAAGGCAGGGGATACCGGCATTATCTATGCCGTGCTTTCAGTCTCTGCGCTGTTTGCTCAAATCTGCTATGGATTCATTCAGGACAAGCTCGGTCTGAGAAAAAACCTGCTCTGGTTTCTGACCAGTCTGCTCATTCTATCGGGTCCGGCGTTTTTGCTGTTTGGTTATCTGCTGCAGATTAACGTTTTACTCGGCAGTATTTTCGGCGGGGTTTTTATCGGTTTGACGTTTAACGGCGGGATAGGGGTACTGGAATCCTATACCGAGCGCGTGGCACGCCAAAGCCAGTTTGAATTCGGCAAAGCGAGGATGTGGGGATCGCTTGGCTGGGCAGTGGCGACCTTTTTTGCGGGACTCTTGTTTAACATCGATCCGAAGCTGAATTTCGCTGTCGCGAGCTGCGCAGGACTGGTGTTTTTTATTTTGCTGGCGCGTCTCAGGGTCTCTTCGGCACCGCACGCCATGCAGGAAGCGGTCTCCGGCGGCAAGGTCACGCTGGAAGACGCGCTGCGCCTGCTGACGCTGCCACGCTTCTGGGCGCTGGTGTTTTTCGTAATCGGGACCTGTATTTACGGCGTTTACGACCAGCAGTTTCCGGTCTATTTCTCCTCCCAGTTCCCGACGTTGCAGGAAGGGAACGCCATGTACGGCTACCTCAACTCCTTCCAGGTTTTCCTTGAAGCGGCGGGGATGTTCTGCGCTCCCTGGCTGGTGAATCGCCTCGGCGCGAAGAATGGCCTGATTTTCGCGGGAATGGTGATGGCGATGCGTATGGTGGCATCGGGACTGGTTGAGGGGCCGGTATTGATCTCCATAACCAAACTATTGCACGCAGTAGAACTGCCTGTTTTGCTGGTCTCAATCTTTAAATACAACAGTTTACATTTTGATAAGCGGCTCTCTTCCACCCTTTATCTGGTGGGCTTCGCCTGTACAAGCTCGGTAATTGCCTCAGTCCTGTCGCCGCTGGCAGGTTACAGCTATGAGAAATACGGTTTTGCCCAGTCTTATCTGATTATGGGGCTGTTAGTGTTCAGCACCACGTTTATCTCCATCTTCCTTTTGCGCTCGGGTAAGTCCTCTTCTGACCCGCTCATGCCGCAACCTTCCTCTATCTGATCGAAAGAGTAGAGCAATGACGTATTCCATTACGAAAGCAGAGCAGGAACTTCAGTCCAGACGCGAGGGGCTTAACCTGCGCTGGTATCCGCGTTACCACCTCGCTGCACGCGCTGGCTGGATGAACGACCCTAATGGCCTGGTCTGGTTTGATGGCTGGTATCACGCCTTTTATCAACATCATCCGTATTCGACCCAGTGGGGCCCGATGCACTGGGGCCATGCGCGCAGCAAGGATTTAGTTCACTGGGAACATCTCCCGGTTGCACTGGCGCCAGAAGGAGCAGAAGACAAGGATGGCTGTTTTTCCGGATCGGCAGTGGTGGATGGCGATACGCTTGCGCTGATTTACACCGGACATAAATTCCACGGCGATCCTGATGATGAGGCAAATCTCTACCAGGTGCAGTGTCTGGCGACCAGCCGTGATGGTATTCATTTTAGCCGGGAAGGCATGGTTGTTGACACGCCGCCTGGCCTGCATCACTTCCGTGACCCGAAAGTGTGGCGTGAGGGGGAGAGCTGGTACATGGTCGTCGGTGCGCGGGACGGCGAAACGGGTCAGGTGCGCGTGTATCGCTCTGAAGATCTGCACGCGTGGCAGGATATGGGCGTGCTTGCGGTGGCAGAAAAAGAGATGGGGTATATGTGGGAATGCCCTGACTTTTTCACTCTCAATGGCAAGCGCGTACTGATGTTTTCACCTCAGGGAGTGGTGGCTGAAGGATACAAAAATCGTAATCTATTTCAGAGTGGCTATCTGTTGGGCGAGTGGCAGCCTGGTCAGCCTTTTGTGCGAGAAGGTGAGTTTGTGGAGATGGATCGCGGACATGATTTCTATGCGCCACAAAGTTTCCTGACCCCTGATGGCCGCCGTATCGTTATCGGCTGGCTGGACATGTGGGAATCCCCACTGCCGGAGCAGGAAGATGGATGGGCTGGCATGCTCTCTTTACCGCGTGAACTGACGCTGAGTGCGGATAACCGCCTGCAAATGCGACCGGCCAGAGAGGTCGAAGGCCTCCGGGGAGAGTGGTTCCCCTGGCCAGTAAGTACTCTTAAAAACCAGCAGATTACTCTGGTGGAACACTGCGACGCGATGGAGGTCATGCTGAAGTGGGATTGCGCCAACAGCGGTGCAGAGCAATACGGCATTCGTTTTGGAGATGGCTTACGCGTCTATGTTGATGCGCAGATGCAGCGCCTGGTGCTGGAGCGTTATTATCCGCAGTATGGCCTGTGCGGTACCCGAAGCGTCGCGCTGAACCTGAACGACACGCTAAGCCTGCGCCTGTTCGTTGACAGCTCGTCAGTGGAAGTGTTTGTCAATGAAGGGGAGGCGTGCCTGAGCAGCCGTATTTACCCTGATGCAGAGTGTCGCGAACTTGCGTTGTTCGCGTGGACCGGGGCCGCTTCGCTTATCGATGCCGGAGCATGGCAATTAGGGTAAACGAATGACGTCAGGAATAACGTCCTGACGTCATAATCCGTTATGGTCTGCAAATAAAAAGGCGACAGGCGACGCCTTTGTTTTACGTTGCTTCTTTACTCACCGCCGATCTGCTCTGACAGAGTAATAAACGAAGATGAACAGGTGATTCCTTTCCCGGTCTCTGTTGTGATGAGTACCGCGATAAATCGAAACCCCTTGCGCCTGGCACGCCGCCGCGGTTACACTAAACAACAGCAATAAGCGTTAATTAACTCATTGTTTCAAAAGTATTTTGACTCGGGGTGCCCTTCTTTGTGAAGGCTGAGAAATACCCGTATTACCTGATCTGGATAATGCCAGCGTAGGGAAGTCAGATGCCTCCCCGGTCATCGCTTCTTCACGCAAGGCAGGAGCGAACCCATGCAGCCTGACCTGCTCGATTTACACGTTTTACATCATTTCCGTACCCGTTCTCCGCTTACCCATTGCATGACCAACGATGTCGTACAGACCTTCACGGCTAACGTGTTGCTGGCGCTTGGCGCATCCCCTGCGATGGTGATTGAGGCCGAAGAAGCTGAGCAGTTTGCCGGGATTGCCGATGCCCTGCTGATTAACGTCGGCACGTTGACCTCGCCGCGCGCCCAGTCGATGCGTCGGGTGATTGAAAGCGCGGTGGCGGCAGGAAAGCCCTGGACGCTGGACCCGGTGGCCGTGGGCGCGCTGGCGTTCCGCACCCGCTTTTGCCACCAAATTCTTGCCCTTAAACCGGCCGCCATTCGCGGCAATGCCTCCGAAATCCTTGCTCTTGCCGGAATGAGCGCCGGTGGGCGCGGCGTTGATACCACCGATACCGCGGTCAGCGCGGTGCCAGCTGCACAGGCGCTGGCCCGTCAGACCAATGCCATTGTGGCGGTGACGGGGGAAATAGATTACATCACTGACGGACAGCGCACCCGAACGGTTGCGGGCGGCGACCCGCTGATGACCCGCGTAGTGGGTACGGGCTGTGCGCTCTCCGCCGTCGTCGCGGCCTGCTGTTCGCTGCCGGGCGACAGGCTGGATAACGTTGCCGCCGCCTGCGGATGGATGAAGCGTGCCGGAACGGTTGCCGTTGCGCACGCTCGCGGGCCAGGCAGTTTTGCCAGCGGGTTCCTTGATGCGCTCTATACGCTGGAGGAGCAGGCATGAAACGGATTAACGCCCTGACCATTGCCGGTACCGACCCCAGCGGCGGCGCGGGTATCCAGGCTGACCTGAAAACCTTCTCGGCCCTCGGCGCGTACGGCTGTTCAGTGATTACCGCGCTGGTGGCGCAAAATACGCGCGGCGTGCAGTCGGTTTACCGAATCGAACCGGATTTTGTTGCCGCGCAGCTTGATTCGGTGTTCAGCGACGTGCGTATTGATACCACCAAAATCGGCATGCTGGCCGAAACGGACATTGTTGAAGCGGTGGCAGAACGACTGAAGCGTTATCAGGTGCAAAACGTGGTGCTGGACACCGTGATGCTGGCAAAAAGTGGCGATCCGCTGCTTTCCGCTTCCGCGGTTGAGACGTTGCGCCGGAAATTGCTGCCGCAGGTGGCGCTCATTACCCCTAATCTGCCGGAGGCCGCCGCGCTGTTAGGCACATCGCATGCGCAAACTGAACGTGAAATGAAAGCGCAGGGAAACGCGCTGCTGGCGATGGGATGTGGCGCAGTGCTGATGAAAGGTGGGCACCTGGATGATGCTGAAAGCCCTGACTGGCTCTTTACCCGCGAGGGGGAAGTGCGTTTTACCGCCCCGCGCGTACAGACCAAAAATACCCACGGCACTGGCTGTACGCTCTCTGCCGCGCTGGCGGCGCTGCGTCCACGGCATGACAATTGGGCAGATACGGTACGCGAAGCGAAGACCTGGCTCTCGGCGGCGCTGGCAAAAGCCGATACTCTGGAAGTCGGTCACGGTATTGGGCCGGTTCATCATTTTCATGCATGGTGGTAAGCCAGTATACTGGCAGGAAACACCACGTCTGAGAAAACAGAGATGGAACAAGCGCATACCCGATTAATCGCTCAACTGAATGAACGGATCGCCGCGGCCGATAACACACCGCTGTACCTGAAATTTGCCGAAACGGTAAAAAACGCGGTGCGCAGCGGGGTGCTGGAGCACGGGAATATTCTGCCCGGCGAACGCGATCTCAGCCAGTTAACCGGCGTGTCGCGCATCACCGTGCGCAAAGCGATGCAGGCGCTGGAAGCCGAGGGCGTTGTAACGCGTGCCCGGGGTTACGGAACGCAAATCCACAACATCTTCGAATATTCGCTGAAAGAGGCGCGCGGTTTTTCTCAGCAGGTGGTGCTGCGCGGTAAAACGCCCAACACGCTGTGGGTCAATAAACGGGTGGTAAAATGCCCGGAAGAGGTGGCCAGCCAGCTGTCGCTCGAGCCTGAAAGCGAGGTGTTCATGCTGAAACGCATTCGCTATGTTGACGACGACGCGGTGTCGATTGAAGAGTCCTGGGTGCCGGTCGGGTTAATTCCCGATCCGGATGCGATTGGTATTTCGCTGTACGACTACTTCCGCAGTCAGAATATTTTCCCGCAGCGTACCCGTTCACGGGTGAGCGCCCGTATGCCGGACAGCGAGTTTCAGGCGCACATCAAGATGGACGAAAAAATACCGGTGCTGGTGATCAAGCAGGTTGCGCTTGACCAGCAACACCGGCCGATTGAGTACAGCATCAGCTACTGTCGTAGCGATCTATACGTCTTTGTGTGCGAGGAGTAGTTCCTCGCGAGTGGGAGCGCAATCACCGCCGCGGTGGCTGACCACCCAGGACGCCACGGCATTCCCCAACAGAATGGCATCTGCCAGTGACCACCCTGCCGCCAGCCCGGCGAGCGTGCCGCCCGCATGGCTGTCGCCTGCGCCAATGGTATCCACGACCGTGGCCGGAAACGCCGGAACAACGCCTGAAGCGTCACCGTCATACCAGGCCGCCCCGTCTTTATCATGACGGACAATCAGCGCGGCGCCGAAACGCCGCTGCCATTCCGCGCCGAGGTTTTCAGGCTTCACCCCCAGTCTTTCCGCCGCAATTTCTGCTTCCTGACGATTAAGCGACACGATCGGCCTGCAGGCCATAATCCGCGCCATAAGGGGGGGGGGGAATATCCCCGATGCGCGGGCCGAAATCGATCAATGCCGTCACCTCCTGTAACCCTTCCAGCCAGCTCGTCAGCAGCTCACCGCACGGTGAGGCCAGCTGATATCCGGACAAATAAACCAGGCTGTGTGATGGTACAGACAGCGTATCAAGCCAGCCCGGCTGCCACTGGTTCTCCACCCCGCTAAACGACATAAAGGTGCGCTCGCCGTCAGGCTCAACCAGCGCCAGGCACCAGCCGTTGTCGCCGGTTTCGGCCTCCACGGCGCTGTGCAGATCCTGTTTTGCCATCGCGTTGCGGATAATATCCGCCCACACGCCGTGGCCGACGGGAAGGGCGTTTTGTGCCACAATGCCGAGTCGTTTCAGGGCGATGGCAATGTTCAGCGCGCAGCCGCCGATATTCACACCCTGCTGTTTAAGCTCGATATCGCACCCGCGCCAGGGCAGGGCGTAGGCGTCGGCGATGACGTCAATCACCGCCGCGCCCAGCACCGTCACCGGGCGTGTGGCATACAAGGTTTCGAGACGTCGGGCAAACGAGTTCATACGCCCTCCCTTTGCTCCCGGTAGTGCAGCAGTTTTTCGCAATAGTGGCCGAAATCGAGCTGGTTGACGGCGTCGAGCTCGGCCTTGAGCGCCGGATCAATCGCCTGCACACCATGCAACGCCCCGCAGATGGCCGTTGCCATCGCGCCAATGGTGTCGGTGTCGCCGCCCAGGTTGGCGCACAGGACCGCGCAGCGGTTCGGGTCGGTTCCCGCCAGTTCGACCATCGCAATGGCCGCCGGAACGGATTCAATGGTGCTAGTTCCCGCGCCCGTGAGCTGATAAATCTGCTCGCTGGCGGAGTCGATGCCGTTAGCTTCCCGCACTGTCTTAAGCGCCAGCTCAATACGCGCTGCCAGCGATGCACTGAAGGTGGTTGTTTTCGCCTCCTGCGCATAGCGGGCGATACCCGGCAGGGCATCGACGATGTTCTGCCAGCGTTCCCCGTCGATGGCGCGGGAAACCGCCCAGGCAATCACCACCGCACCGGCGATGGCAAGATCCGATTTATGGGTCGGACTGGAGGCCAGCGCCACCTGCTCCACAAAATGTTCCAGACGCGTGGCCGGGAGCAGGCAGCCCAGCGGGGAGGCTCGCATCGCCGCCCCGTTGGTCACGCCGTTGTTTTCCAGTTCACTGACCGGTTTCCCGTCACGGATCGCGTTTAGCGCGATTTTCGATGTCGGGCCGAGTACGTTCTTATTAAACGCGTCGAAATCGAGCGCCCAGTTCAGGATATGTTTGCCGATAACATCCGCATCAATGTGTCCGTCGCATTCGATAATCGCATCCGCCAGACACAGCGCCATCGAGGTATCATCGGTGAACTCGGCCTGCCTGAAATAACAGGCCGCATTATTCTCTGCCGGGCCGGGTAAAAAGCGGTCGATCCAGCCGAAGTGCGCCTTAACGCGCTTTCTCGGCCACAGCTCTGACGGCATTCCCATCGCATCGCCTAATGCCTGCCCGTAAAGGGCACCGAGAATACGGTTTTGCTTCATTTAACTTCCCCTTGTGTCAGCGCGGCATCGCCATTAACCACCTCAATTGCAGTGATCTCTTTGTCCGATTCGCGGAAAAACAGCATAAACAGCACGGCGATCACGGCAATCATGATCCCACCAAATGTCCACATTCCGGCCCAGTTGAAGGTCAGCCCATTCACCGGCTCTTTGTAGGCGAACATTTTTTCCATCATCACGCCGCCCAGGCGGTAACCCAGCAGGCTACCAAAACCCTGACAGCACAGCGTAATCAGGCCTTGCGCGGCGGTGCGCATATGCGCCGGCGCTTTTTTATCCACGTAGACATACGCGGTGACGTAGTAGAAGTCGTAGCTCACACCGTGCAGCAGAATACCGAGGAACAGCAGGGCATAGGTGAAGTACTGTTCCGCGCCGCCGTAAACGAAGAATCCATAGCGAATGGCGGCCGTAATCAGACCCAGCAGTAAGACCTTCTTAATACCAAAGCGTTTGGTGAAGAACGGCAGGGCCAGCATAAAGAAGATTTCGGAGAACTGACCGAGCGTCATCCAGCCGGTGGCGTTTTTCATTCCCACTTCGGTGAGATAGCCGTTGGCGAAGATGTAATAGAAGGCCAGCGGCATGGCGAATAAAAATGAGCAGAAGAAGAACACCAGAAAGTTTTTATCACGCAGCAGGATAAGGGCATCCAGCCCCAGCATGACTTTGAAATCCAGCTTGCCGGTACTCTTCGGCGGCGTGTCTGGCAGGAACAGGGCAAAGACACCGAGCAGGGCGGAGCTGGCTGCCGTCATCAGCAGCGGAATATTGGTATCCGAGATGTCGCTATAGCCCAGCATTTGCGGCAGGAACCCGCACGCCAGCCCGGAGGCGATCCAGCCGATCGTTCCCATCACGCGGATGCGCGGGAAATCGGCCTCGACATCGCCCACGTTGGCGAAGGCGATACTGTTGGTCAGTGCGATGGTGGGCATATAGGTCAGGGAGTAAGCCAGCAGCAGCGGGAAGAAGGTGCTGAACTGGGTTTGCTGCGCGGCGAAGTACATCAGAATGGCACCGGCAAACATCAGTACCGCCAGCACTTTCTGGGCGGCGAAGAAGCGGTCCGTCAGCGAGCCGACCAGAATAGGCGAGAGAATAGCGGCAATGGCGGTACAGGCATAAGACCAGCCGATTTCCCCGGCGGTAAACCCGCTTTTACTCAGCCACAGCCACAATGGCACAAACCAGGCGCCCCAGATAAACCATTCAACGAACATCATGAATGACAGTTGGACTTTCGTTTTCATTTTTTAATCCTGCATGTCAGTGAGGGTACGCCTTTAACATACCACTCAATAATACCTTTTAAATACCTTTGTGGCGATTGTTTGATCAATGTAACAGTTTTGTTGTACACGAATCGAGCCAGCAGATTGTGCTGAAAAAAAATGCAAAGGGTGGAAAATCGGTTAAGTCGGTACCAGGCTTAGTCTGCCCATAAAAAATGGGACGGGATAAACACACACCGACACGATGTCGGATTTACGGGAGTATCACATGACTGATATTGCGCAGTTGCTTGGCAAAGACGCCGACAGCCTTTTACAGCATCGTTGTATGACCATTCCAGCCGACCAGCTTTACCTGCCTGGTCATGACTATGTTGACCGGGTGATGGTGGATAACAACCGTCCGCCAGCGGTTCTGCGAAATATGCAAACGCTCTATAACTCCGGACGACTGGGTGGCACCGGCTATCTCTCTATTCTGCCGGTAGACCAGGGCGTTGAACACTCGGCGGGTGCCTCCTTTGCCGCGAATCCGCTCTATTTCGATCCGAAGAACATCGTTGAACTGGCGATAGAAGCGGGCTGTAACTGTGTGGCGTCCACCTACGGCGTGCTGGCCTCCGTCTCGCGTCGCTATGCCCACCGCATTCCGTTCCTCGTGAAGTTGAACCACAACGAAACCCTCAGCTACCCAACCGAATATGACCAGACCCTCTACGCCAGCGTCGAGCAGGCGTTCAATATGGGGGCGGTGGCCGTTGGCGCGACGATTTACTTTGGCTCTGAACAGTCCCGCCGTCAGATTGAAGAGATCTCTGCGGCGTTTGAGCGTGCGCACGAGCTGGGTATGGTCACCGTGCTGTGGGCGTACCTGCGTAACTCAGCGTTCAAAAAAGACGGGGTAGATTACCACGTCTCCGCTGACCTGACCGGGCAGGCGAACCATCTGGCCGCGACCATCGGCGCGGATATTGTGAAGCAGAAAATGGCCGAGAATAACGGTGGCTATAAAGCGGTCAACTTCGGCTATACCGACGATCGCGTCTACAGCAAGCTGACCAGCGAAAACCCAATCGACCTCGTGCGCTACCAGCTGGCGAACTGCTATATGGGCCGCGCGGGGCTGATCAACTCCGGCGGGGCTGCAGGGGGCGACACTGACCTGTCAGATGCGGTGCGTACAGCGGTTATTAACAAACGCGCGGGCGGCATGGGGCTGATCCTGGGCCGTAAGGCGTTTAAGAAATCGATGGCCGACGGCGTGAAGCTGATCAATGCGGTTCAGGACGTCTATCTGGACAGCAAAGTAACGATTGCCTGACCTGAGGACGAAACGTAGGCCGGGTAAGGCGTAGCCGCCACCCGGCAATACAATCAGCGCAAAAGCACACAGTCCGGCGGCAATCTGCACTGCAGCGCGCCGGGCAATACCTCAATGCGGAACTGCGTCCCGCTCAGCGGTTCGCCGTCGAGATTAAAGGTCATCCCGTGCGGGGCATTCACCTCAAACCATGCCGATTTCCCGGCAATAATATTCGGGCTCTCTTCGGGCTGCGTCAGTGTGGTAAACAGCGCGGGCAGCAGGCCGTCACCTGTGAAAATACGTAGCTGGAGCTGACCGTCATTGATCAGCGCCTCCGGGCAGAGCTGCTGTCCGCCGCCTGCCTGACGGCCATTGCCAATCCCAATCACCAGCGCATCTCCCTGCCAGTGAAAATCCTCGCCATGAATTTCGCAGCGGTCTGGCTTAAGGGTATCCATGCGCATCAGACCGTGGATCAGATAAGACACGCCGCCCAGCGCCGCCTTCAGCTTTTCCGGCGTTTCGCTGGTGATGCGCGTGCCAAATCCGCCCGTCGCCATATTAATAAAGCAGGTTTTGTCATTCACCTGGGCAATATCCACCGCGGTGGCTTTGCCAAGGATGGCCAGCTGGAGTGCTTTCTCTAAATCTTCCGGGATCCCGGCGCTGGTGGCGAAATCATTGGCAGTGCCGAGCGGTAAGATGCCCATCACCGGGCGGTCAGCCGGGGGAAGGTCGATAAGCGCAGAGGCGATCTCATTGATGGTGCCATCGCCGCCGCCGGAAATAATAGTGCTGACGCCTAACGTTAAGCCTTCATGGATATAGCGTGCCGCGTCGCCCTTTTCCCAGGTTACCCGCACGTGGATACGTGCGCCATCGTCACGCAACCCCTGAATTGCCTGACGCAACAGATCGTTGCCTACACTTTTGCCATTGAGAATCAATAAACTGTCTGGATAGGTTGCCATCCGCGCTGCTCCCTTTTTTAGCGTTAGTAAGAGTGTATAGCAGAGCGGCAAAAAGCGGGTAAGAACAGGATGAAAGGCAAAAAATAAGCCCGCGTAAGGGAGATTACGCAGGCTAAGGAGGTGGTTCCTGGTACAGCTAGCATTTATGGGTTATGTTTTTCAGCGGGGGGATAATACCCGTATTGAACGAAGCGGTATGTGATCCGATTCTAAGAATTATCCCACCGTGAAAAAATTCCCCTGATTAACTATTTACCGTGTGGGTTTCGGGTGCTTTCACCGTTGAAATTACGCATCAGCAGCGCGAATTTCAGCTCCACCTCTTCCGGAACCGGCAGCCAGACGGTATGACCGTCACCCGGGGCAACCTCAATTGCTTCGCCTTTACCGTTTTCAAGATGCTCCAGCGTGAAGTTCATATTGCCCTGCGGGGTCATCAGCTCCAGGCTGTCGCCTTTGGTGAACTTATTTTTCACCGCCACGGCCGCCAGTGCGCCCTTACGCTCGCCGGTGAAGTCACCGACAAACTGCTGACGCTCGGAAACGGAGTAGCCGTGCTCATAGTTCTGGTAGTCATCGTGAGTGTGACGACGCAGGAAGCCTTCGGTATAGCCGCGGTGCGCCAGACCCTCCAGGGTTTCCAGCAGGCTGGTATCGAACGGTTTACCGGCTGCCGCATCGTCGATGGCTTTGCGGTAGACCTGCGCGGTACGCGCGCAGTAGTAGTAGGATTTGGTGCGGCCTTCGATCTTCAGGGAGTGCACACCCATCTGGGTCAGGCGTTCAACGTGGGCGATAGCGCGCAGATCTTTCGAGTTCATGATGTAGGTGCCGTGTTCGTCTTCAAAGGCGGTCATGTACTCGCCCGGACGTTTGGCTTCTTCAATCATAAACACGCTGTCGGTTGGTGCGCCGATGCCCAGCGTCGGCTCAACGTTGGTCACCGGGATCGGCTCATGTTTGTGGACAATGTTGCCGATGTCGTCCTCTTTGCCTTCCTGGACGTTGTATTCCCAGCGGCAGGCGTTGGTGCAGGTACCCTGATTCGGGTCGCGCTTGTTGATATAGCCGGAAAGCAGGCAGCGGCCGGAGTAGGCCATGCACAGCGCGCCGTGAACGAAGATTTCGATCTCCATATCCGGCACCTGAGTGCGGATCTCTTCGATCTCTTCAAGGGACAATTCGCGAGACAGGATAACGCGGGTCAGCCCCATCTGCTTCCAGAACTTCACCGTCGCCCAGTTGACGGCGTTAGCCTGTACCGAGAGGTGAATATCCATCTCCGGGAAATTCTCCCGAACCAGCATGATTAAACCCGGGTCCGACATGATCAGCGCGTCCGGTCCCATATCCACCACCGGCTTCAGGTCACGGATGAACGTCTTCAGCTTGGCGTTGTGCGGCGCGATGTTGACCACCACGTAGAATTTTTTGCCAAGGGCATGCGCTTCGTTGATACCGAGCTGCAGGTTCTCGTGGTTGAATTCGTTGTTACGCACGCGCAGCGAGTAGCGAGGCTGGCCCGCGTAAACGGCGTCGGCACCATAGGCGAAAGCGTAACGCATATTTTGCAGCGTTCCCGCCGGGGAAAGGAGTTCCGGTTTAAACATGTTTGTTCTCGTTCTGATGACAGGTCAGATCCGCATGCACCAGGTGCAGCGGTAAGGGGAGATCCCCCACTTTAAGGGCGGGCATTGTAGCGCTGAGGGGCAGGGAGGTAAAGTGATTGTGCCGGGTGGTGGCTTCACCTTACCCGGCTTACGTTGACCAGCGGCGGACTAGGCTATCCTGCACGCATCCGCTTCCCAGCGGTACCCCACGCCGTACACCGCGCGGATAAACGACTGCTCGGCGTCCAGCGCCTCCAGCTTGCGGCGCAGGTTTTTGATGTGGCTGTCGATGGTGCGGTCAGTCACCACGCGGTAATCATCGTACAGATGGTTCAGCAACTGTTCTCTGGAAAATACCTTCCCGGGCTCATGAGAGAGGGTTTTCAGCAGGCGGAATTCGGCAGGCGTCAGGTCCAGCAGCTTACTGCGCCAGCTTGCCTGGAAACGGCTTTCGTCGACAATCAGCGGGCTTTGTGCATCCAGCACCTGCAGTTCGCGCTGCGGTTTGCAGCGGCGCAGAATGGTTTTCACCCGGGCGACCACTTCACGCGGGCTGTAGGGTTTACAGATGTAATCGTCCGCGCCGATTTCGAGGCCCAGCAGGCGGTCAATCTCTTCAATTTTGGCGGTGACCATGACGATCGGCACGTCGGAGAAACGACGAATTTCCCGGCACAGGGTCAGTCCGTCAACGCCCGGCAGCATTAAATCCAGCAGGATCAGATCCGGCGGGGTCTGGCGCACGTATGGCAGCACCTGGTCGCCGTGGCTTATCAGTGACGGGGCATAGCTGGCCGCGCGTAAATAGTCGATCAGCAGTTGCCCCAGCTTGGGTTCGTCTTCGACAATCAAAATACGTGGCGTGTTTTCGTCAATCGGTAACTCGGTCATGCTTCTCTCGATAAATCCCGTTCCAGAGGTAACTCTACTGTAATGCTAACCCCGCCAAAAGGCGAATGGGCGGCGCGGATCGTTCCATTATGCGCCTCGACGATGTTAACGCAAATCGCCAGCCCCAGGCCGGATCCGCCGCTGGCGCGGTTGCGGGAGCCTTCGGTCCGGTAAAAACGTTCGAATAGTTTGTCCAGCTGCGCATCCTGCACCCCTGGGGCGGAATCGGCGAAGGTGAGGGCAAAGCACCCGTTTTCCTGTCTGCCAGAGATATGCAGCCCGCCGCCGCTGTCGGTATAGCGCAGGCTGTTTTCCAGCAGATTATTGAAGAGCTGCATCAGACGGTCTTTGTCGCCAAACACCACCGCGCTGTCCGGCAGGGAGAGATCTATCTTCAGGTTGCGGCTGGCAAACCGTTCCCGGAAGGCGCCGCTGGCAACTTCAAGCACGTTAATCACATCAACCGGCGCCTTCTGGTAGGCCAGTGCACCTTCGTCGGACATAGAGAGCTGATGGAGGTCATCCACCAGTTTGGTGAGTGTGCCCACTTCCGCCTGCAGAGAGGCCACCGATTCAGGCGTAAACTGACGTACGCCGTCCTGAATGGCTTCCAGCTCGCCGCGCAGGACCGCCAGCGGCGTACGCAGTTCGTGAGAAATATCGGCCATAAAGTCGCGTCGCATCTGCTGGTTTTTCTCCAGCGTGCTGGCGAGCTGGTTAAAGTCCTGCGCCAGCCGGCCGAGTTCGTCCTGGCTACGGGTATCGACGCGGGTGGTGAAATCCCCGGCGGCCAGCTTGTGCGTCCCTTCCACCAGCCGCTTTACCGGGGCGAGCAGACCGCGCGCCAGCGGGAAGGTGGCGAGCGCGGCGAGCAGGGTGGAGAGGGCGACAATCAGCCAACTGGTCCGGCGCTGCTGGCGGTCAAAGTTGATGTCGGTATTTCGCGTCAGGCGCTCCACCGGGGAGGCGATAACCCAGCCGACGGTGGCGTTATTGACCTTAATCGCCCGCCGGGTGCCGTCCGGCGGAATCGGTGCGCGCGGGCCAACCAGCGTGCGCATCTCCTGGTCAATGACCCAAAACTGGGTGCGCCAGCCGTGCGGCGGCATGCCCGGGCCGGGACGATCGTCCCCGGTATCGTGCTCCAGCGAGCGCAGGATCTGGAAAATAAATCGGTCATTGTTGCGCAGAAAACGCCAGTTGCCGTGCTGGGCGTACTGTTCGCCCAGCGCATCGCTTAAGCCCTGCAGACGCTGCTCGTTGCCGTGCTTAATGTAATCAATAAAACCCCGCTCAAAGCTGACCCGCACGGCCCAGTGCATGGTGATCAGCAGGACGATACAGGTGGCGAAGATCGCCACAAAGAGCTTGCCGGTGATCCCCGGTCGCCAGAATTTCATGAGCCACTCCTTTTGCCGCGCCTAATCACGACGTTCTTGCTGGTATCATCCGGCACTCTGGCGAAGATGAATGCGGGCAGGGCGATGATGACCGCCATGCTGAGATACGTATATAAAAAGATCTGATGCGCCACCGGCGTATCGACGCTGAGATGGTGCTGGCCGTACATGCCGAGCAGCAGTCCGGCGATCGTCACCCCCACGCTCATGGAGAACTGCATGATCATCGACAGCAGGCTGTTGCCGCTGCTCGCCAGTTCGTCCGGCAAATCTTTCAGCGTCAGGGTATTCATCGACGAGAAACGCATGGAGTTGATGATTCCCTGGCAGAACAGGACCAGCGGCAGAACGTAGAACCAGCCCATTAACGCCACAGCCATGAACAGCAGGCTCACCAGCGCCAGCCCCAGCGTGGCGGCCACCAGCACGTGACGATAGCCAAAACGGTTCACCACCTGCACTACGATGCGCTTCATGCCCATGCTGCCGAGCACCATCGGGATCATCATCAGGCCCGCGTGAAACGGTGAAAATCCCATCCCGATTTGCAGAAAAACGGGGGTCATGAACGGCAACATGCCGCTGCCAATACGTCCGGCAAAACTTCCCAGCAGTCCCAGACGGTAGGTCGGGTTTTTAAACAAATTCAGGCTGAACAAGGCCCGATCGTTTCCTCTGGCATGCCACAGGTACCACAGAATCGCGGTGATGCCGAGGGTGACCAGAACACCGAGCATGAGGGAAGAGATCCCCAGCCCCTTTTGTCCGTCGAGCGCCAGGGTGAGCGTGGCCATGCCCGCTGCCAGCAGAATGAAACCGAAGAAATCGAAGCGACGCGTCTGCATTGTGTAGTTCGGCATCAGCGCCAGAGTGGCAATCGCGCCGATGATGCCCACCGGCAGGTTGATTAAGAAAATCCAGTGCCAGGAGGCGTACTCCACCAGCATCCCGCCCAGCGCCGGGCCCAGCAGCGGCCCCACCTGGCCGGGGAGGGTGACAAAGGTCATCGCCGCCATGTACTGCTCGCGCGGGACAATCTTCATCACCGTTAATCGCCCGACGGGCACCATCATCGCCCCGCCAACGCCCTGCAGCACGCGCGCCATGACCAGCTGGTCGAGGGTACTGGCCTGAGCGCAAAACAGCGAGCCGGTGGTGAACAGCACGATGGCGGTAAAGAAGATATTTCGCACGCCCACTTTGTCCGCCAGCCAGCCGCTGGCAGGCAGCATGACGGCAACCGTCAGCACGTAGGCGACAATCACCATATGCATATGCAGCGGGCTCTCCCCCAGGCTTTTCGCCATGGAGGGGAGGGCAGTATTGACGATGGTCGTGTCCAGCGACTGCATAAAGAAGCCGAAGGCGACTATCCATAACTGCCAGCGAACGTTAGCGGGGAGGTCGGTCATTTACTCGGTCACCGTGGATCTGTTTTTACGCGAAAAACGCAGCCGCAGGCGGTCGAAGAACAGATAGACCACCGGCGTGGTGTACAGCGTCAACAGCTGGCTCATCACCAGGCCGCCGACAATGGTGATCCCCAGCGGTTGGCGCAGTTCAGACCCGTCGCCGCCCGAGACAACCAGCGGCAACGCACCAAACAGTGCCGCCAGGGTGGTCATCATGATCGGACGAAAACGCAGCAGGCACGCCTGGAAGATCGCCTCTTCCGGGGAGAGATTGCCATTACGCTGGGCGTCCAGCGCGAAGTCGACCATCATAATCGCGTTTTTCTTCACAATACCGATCAATAGCATGATCCCGATGAGCGCGATAAGGCTGAATGGCGCACCAAACAGCTCAAGCGCCAGCAGTGCCCCCACGCCTGCGGAGGGTAGCGTCGAGAGAATAGTCAGCGGGTGAACGTAGCTCTCATACAGGATACCCAGCACAATGTAGACCGTGGCGATGGCGGCCAGAATCAAAATCACCTGCGAGTTCATCGTCTCCTGGAACACCTGCGCGGTGCCGGCAAAACTGCCGCGCACGGTGGACGGCACGCCGAGCTGCGTCATCGCACGGTTGATCGCATCGCTGGCTTCGGAAAGCGACGAACCGGCGGGCAGGTTGAAGGAGATGGTCGACGCCGCTGACAGCCCCTGGTGGTTTACCGACAGCGGCGCGTTGGCTGGCTGCCAGCTGGCAAAGTAGGAGAGCGGTATCGCCTTGCCGTCGTTGTTAATCACAAACATTTTGTCCAGGGCGCTGATGTCCTGGGTATAACGCGGATCCACCTCCATCACCACCTTGTACTGGTTCATCGGCTGGTAGATGGTCGAGATCTCGCGCTGGCCGAAGGCGTTGTTTAGCAGGCTGTTGGCGGCCTCAACGTTGATGCCCAGCCGCGACATGGTTTCGCGGTCGTAGGTCAGGGCCATCTCGGCGCCGTTGTCCTGCTGATCGGAGTTCACGTCCGCCAGCTCCGGCAGGGCGGCCAGCGCCTTGCGGATCTTCGGTTCCCACTCGCGCAGGGCCGCCAAATCATCCGAGAGCAGCGTGTACTGATAGCTGGCGTTAGCCTGACGCCCGCCGACGCGGATATCCTGAACGGCCATCAAAAACAGGTTGGCCCCCGGCTCTTTGGCGAGCTTGACCCGCAGGCGGTCGATCACCTGCTGGGCGGTTTCATTGCGCTCGCTGCGCGGTTTGAGGGTGATAAACATCATCCCGCTGTTGACGCGCGATCCGCCGGTAAAGCCGGTGACGTTATCCACGGCGTTGTCTTCACGAATGATCTTCATAAAGTCCTGCAGCTTGCCGCGCATCGCCTGGAACGAAATGCTCTGGTCCGCCTGAATGCCGCCCATCAGCACGCCGGTATCTTGCTCCGGGAAGAAGGTTTTCGGGATGGTGATATACATCCAGACGTTGAGCACAATGGTGCCGATGAGCACCAGGCCGACAAGCCGGGTATGGTTGAGCACCCACTTCAGCGATTTGCCATAGCCTTCCTGCATCGCCATCAGGAAACGGCCAAAGCCATTGCGACGCGGCTGGGAGTGCGGCTTGCTGCGCTTGAGCATCCACCCGCACATCATCGGCGTGAGCGTCAGCGAAATCAGCAGCGAGATGCCGATGGCGACCGAAAGCGTGACGGCAAACTCCCGCAACAGCCGACCCGGCAGGCCGCCCATCAGCAGCAGCGGCAGGAACACCGCCAGCAGGGACAGGCTCATGGAGAGCACCGTAAAGCCCACCTCGCGCGTCCCCTGCAGCGCGGCCTGAAGCGGCTTCACGCCCGCTTCCAGATGGCGGGAAATGTTCTCCAGCACCACGATAGCGTCATCCACCACAAAACCCGTCGCAATGGTCAGGGCCATCAGCGACAGGTTATTGAGGCTAAACCCGCACAGGTACATGGCGGCAAAGGTGCCAATAAGCGACACCGGCACGGCCACCGCCGGGATCAGCGTCGCCCGACCGGAGCGCAGGAACAGGAATACCACCAGGATCACCAGTGCGACGGAGATCACCAGCGTCTGCTCCACCTCCTCAAGCGAGGCGCGAATGGTCGGGGAACGATCCTGGGCAATTTGCAGATCGATCGCGGCCGGGATGGTTTCCTGGAGCTCCGGGAGGCGGGCGCGAATGCTGTTCACCGTCTCAATAATGTTCGCTTCCGGCAGCTTGCGAATCATCAGTAGGATAGCCGGTTTGGCGTTGGTCATTCCGGCGTTGCGCACGTCCTGCACGGAGTCCGTCACGCTGGCGACATCGCTTAAGCGTACCGCCGCGCCGTTGTTGTAGTGAATAATCAACGGCTGATATTCAGCTGCAGTTTTCAGCTCGTCGTTGGTGTGGATCTGCCAGCGGTGGCTGCTGTCCTCAACCGCCCCTTGCGGTTTGCGCACGTTGGCGTTGCTGATGGCGGATCGCACATCGTCCAGCGACACGCCCTGATTGAACAGCGCCTGCGGGTTTAATCCCACGCGCACGGCGGGCAGGGAGCTCCCGCCGACGCTCACGTCACCGACGCCGTTAATCTGTGAGATCGTCTGCGCCAGTTGGGTGGACGCAAAGTCGTAAAGCTGCCCCTGAGAATAGGTATCGGAGGTCAGCGTCAGGATCATGATCGGCGCATCGGACGGGTTGGCCTTGCGGTAGGTCGGGCGGCTCGGCATCCCGCTCGGCAGCAGGCTTTGCGCGGCGTTGATGGCGGCCTGCACGTCGCGCGCTGCGCCGTTAATATCCCGGTCGAAGCTGAACTCGAGAATGATGCGCGTACTGCCGAGCGAACTGCTGGAGGTCATCTCGTTGACCCCGGCAATCCGCCCGAGCGAGCGCTCCAGCGGCGTGGCGACGGATGACGCCATGGTTTCCGGTGAGGCGCCCGGCAGCGAGGCGCTGACCATGATCACCGGGAAATCCACCTGCGGCAGGGGGGCCACCGGCAGTAGCCGGAAACCGAGCACGCCGCAGAGGGTGATGGCGAGCGAGATTAATATCGTCGCCACCGGGCGATAAATGAAGAGGGCGAAAAACTTCACTTACGCCTCCTCTTCACGTTTCGGGAAGCGGCTTTTCGTCCACAGCGCCAGACGGTCAAACAGCAGATAAATCACCGGTGTGGTGAACAGGGTCAATACCTGGCTCACCAGCAGACCGCCGACCATGCCTATTCCCAGCGGGCGGCGCAGCTCCGCGCCGACACCTGTGCTGAGCATCAGCGGCAGTGCGCCAAGCAGGGCCGCCAGCGTGGTCATCAGGATCGGACGAAAACGCAGCAGACAAGCCTGGAAGATAGCCTCACGCGGCGACATGCCCTGCTCACGTTCGGCGGCCAGCGCAAAGTCGATCATCATGATGGCGTTTTTCTTCACGATCCCAATTAACAGGATGATGCCGATAATGGCAATCACGTCCAGCTCGCTTCCCGCCAGCATTAATGCCAGCAGCGCCCCCACGCCTGCCGTCGGCAGGGTAGAGAGGATGGTGATCGGGTGGATAAAGCTTTCGTACAGCACGCCGAGCACGATGTACATTGCCACGACGGCGGCGACAATCAGCCAGATGGTGTTGCCCAGTGCGGCCTGGAACGCCAGCGTGCTGCCCTGGAACTGGGTCTGAATATCGGACGGGAAGCTGAGCGCTTTTTCAGCCGCCTGGATCGCCTCCACCGCTTCGCCGAGCGAATAATTGTCCGACACGTTGAAGGAAATCGTGGTGGACGGGAACTGATCCAGGTGGTTAATCGACAGCGGGGTATAGCGCTCTTCCACCGTGGCGATAGCGCTTAACGGCACAATCCCCCCGTCTTTGCTGGTCAGGCGCACCGAATCCAGCCCGGCCAGACCGGGTGTATTTTCCGTGTTGTGCTCCAGTACCACGCGGTATTGATTCGCCTGGGTGTAGATGGTGGAGATCAGTCGCTGCCCAAACGCGTTATACAGGGCGTTATCCACGTCCGCCATGGTAATGCCGAGACGGCTTGCCGTGTCGCGGTTGACGTTCACATACGCGGCCAGCCCTTTGTCCTGCCAGTCGCTGCTTACATCGTTAAGTTGCGGCAGGGTTTTTAGCTTATCGACCAGCTGCGGCACCCAGGTGCTGAGGGCATCCAGCGTGGTGGCCTGCAGCGTAAACTGGTACTGCGTGCGGCTGACCTGGGTATCAATGGTCAAATCCTGTATCGGTTGCAGATAAAGCTCCACGCCCGGGACGCGAGCGACGGCGCTTTGCAGCCGTTCAATAACGGCATTGACGCGATCGTCACGCTCATCCAGCGGTTTGAGGTTGATCTGCAGACGGGCGCTGTTCAGCGACGGGTTGGTGCCGTCGACGCCAACGTAGGACGTCAGGCTCTCTACCGCCGGGTCTTTCATGACGATCTCAGACACCTGCTGCTGACGCTGCGCCATATTGGCGAAGGAGACCGACTGCGGCGCCTGCAGGGTTCCCTGAATAATGCCGTTGTCCTGAATCGGGAAGAAGCCTTTCGGGATAAAAATCCACAGCAGCACGCTGAGCGCCAGCGTGCCAAGCGCCACGCCGAGCGTGGCCCAGGGATGGTTCAGCACGTTGGCCAGCACGCGACCATACGCCGCAATGATCCGTTCGAACATCCGCTCGGAGGCGCGCGAGAAGCGGTTTTGCTTGCGCAGGGACGCGTGGCTCAGCATGCGGGCGCACATCATCGGCGTCAGGGTCAATGACACCACGGCGGAGATCAAAATGGCCACCGCCAGCGTGACGGCAAACTCGCGGAACAGTCGCCCGACGATATCGCCCATAAACAGCAGCGGGATCAGCACGGCAATCAGGGAGAAGGTCAGCGAGATAATGGTAAAGCCGATCTCACCCGCCCCTTTCAGCGCCGCCGCCAGCGGTTTTTCGCCTTTCTCGATATAGCGCGAGATGTTCTCGATAACCACGATGGCGTCGTCCACCACGAAGCCGGTGGCGATGGTGAGCGCCATTAGCGTCAGGTTGTTGATTGAAAAATCGAGGAACACCATCACCGCAAACGTGCCAACCAGCGAGAGCGGCACGGCGACGGCGGGAATAATGGTTGCCGGGACGTTGCGCAGGAACAGGTAGATAATCATCACGACCAGGGCAATCGCCAGCATCAGTTCGAACTGAGTGTCGGTGACCGAAGCGCGAATGTTCGTGGTGCGGTCGGAAAGCACCTTCACGCTGACCGACTTCGGCAGGCTTTCGATCAGCTGCGGCAGCATGGTGCGAATGCTGTCGGCGGTTTCAATGATGTTGGCGCCCGGCTGGCGCTGGACGTTCATTACGATCGCCTGCTGCTTGTTCGCCCATGCGCCAAGCCAGCTATTCTCCGCCCCTTGCTCCACCGTCGCCACATCGCCCAGACGCACCGGGGCGCCGTTCTGGTAAGCAATAATCAGCTGACGGTATTCATCCGCGGACTGCATCTGATCGTTGGCAGAGAGCGTGACGGCGCGGGTTGGGCCGTCCAGCGAGCCTTTTGCCGAATTAACGTTGGCGCTGCTGATGGCGGTGCGGATGGTTTCACTGGTCAGCCCCAGTGCGGCAATCGCCTGCGCATTAAGCTTAACGCGCACCGCCGGGCGCTGCCCGCCCGCCAGCGTGACGAGACCGACGCCGGAGACCTGAGAAATCTTTTGCGCCACGCGGGTCTCGACCATGTCTTCCACCTGCGTCATTGGCATGGCGGAGGAGGTGACGGCAAGCGTCATGATCGGCGGATCCGCCGGGTTTACTTTGCTGTAGACCGGCGGGTTAGGCAGGTCCGACGGCAGCAGGTTGGTGGCCGCATTGATGGCGGCCTGAACTTCCTGCTCGGCGACATCCAGCGACAGCGTCAGCTGGAACTGTAGCGTCACGACAGAGGCCCCGCCGGAGCTTTGGGAGGACATCTGCTTCAGGCCCGACATCTGCCCAAACTGGCGCTCCAGCGGGGCGGTGATGGCGGACGTCACCACGTCCGGGCTGGCGCCGGGATAAAGCGTCACCACTTGAATGGTGGGGTAATCCACTTCCGGCAGCGCCGAGACGGGCAGGAAGCGGTAGCCGATAATCCCGGCCAGCAGGATCGCCACCATCAGCAGCGTGGTGGCGACAGGACGGAGGATAAACAGGCGTGACGGCCCACCTGTAGCGACGGGAGGCATAACCTGCATCAGGAGGCCGCTCCCTGTTTCGCAGGTTCAACCACTTCCACTTTCGCCCCTTCGGTCAGACGGTCGATACCGTCGGTGACCACGCGGTCGCCAGCGGAAAGCCCGGCGCTGATTACCACCGTCTGACTGTCCTGAATCCCGGTTTTCACCAGATGCTTACTGACTTTGTTTTCACTGTTCAGTACCCAGACAAAGTTGCCTTCGTTACCCATCTGCAGCGCGGCGGTGGGGATCACCACCGCGTTCTCTTCGGTCGCGACCAGCATTCGCGCGTTGACGAACTGGTTCGGGAAGAGGGCATCGTCCTGGTTGTTAAAGCGCGCCTTCAGCTTAATGGTGCCGGTCGTGGTGTCGATCTGGTTATCCAGGCTGAGCAGGCTACCTTCGCTGAGCTTCTGTTTATTGGTGCGGTCCCAGGCTTCCACCACCAGGCCTTTCCCGGCTTTTTGCGCCTGAATGACCGTCGCAATGTCGCTTTCCGGCAGGGTAAAGACTAAATCAATCGGGTGAGTCTGGGTGATCACCACGATGCCCGTGGTATCTCCGCTGGAGATTTGGTTGCCGATATCGACCTGCTTCAGACCAACCCGCCCGTCAATCGGTGCGGTGATGCGGCTCCAGTCGAGCTGTAACTGGGCGCTGGCCACGGCGGCTTCGTCGGCTTTGATGGTGCCCTGCGTTTCGCTGACCAGCGACTGCTGTGTGTCCAGCTCCTGGCGGGAGACCAGATTGGTTTTTACCAGCTGCTGATAGCGCGCTAAATCACGCCGGGCGTTGGCAAGGGTGGCTTTGTCTTTCGCGAGCTGTCCCTGCGCCTGGGCGAGGGCCACTTTAAACTGGCTTGGGTCGATCTCCGCCAGTAAGTCACCGGCCTTAACCTGCTGACCTTCCTGGAAGTGGATCGCAATGAGCTGACCATCGACGCGGCTACGCACCGTGGCGGTGTTAGCGGCGGTAATGGTTCCGAGCCCCGTCAGATAACGCGGAACGGCTTTACTCACCGCCGTAGCTGCCTGAACCGGCGCCAGCGCACCGCCTCGCATACCGTGACGGCCGCCACCTGCCGGGCGCTGTGATGCGCTGTTGGCACCGGCGGGGGCGCCAGAGTTTGCGGATTGGCTGTGCCAGTACCAGGCGGCGGCAAGTGCCACCACAATGATGCCAGCGGCGATTGCCCAGCGGGATTTATTACGGCCTTTCATCGTTATACGTTCTCATCCTGAATACTTCGGGGAATGATACTAGTTTAGTCAGGCAACACAGCGGAAAAATGGAGGAAATATGGAAGACTGTCTGGAATTGTCTGAGTGTGGTGCTTTTTTTCGCCGGGTGGCGCTTCGCTTACCCGGCCTACGGTTCGAGGGTTTTGTGGGCCGGGTAAGGCGAAGCCGCCACCCGGCACAGCGGCACTAGCTAAACATCACCTGCGCCCAGCGCGCCAGTCCGGCGGTAACGGAGCCAAAGTCATCTCCACCGGCAATTGGAATACCCGGCAACTGTTCCGCCAGCGCTTTTTTGATCAGCGGTGAACGGGCGCTTCCCCCGGTGAGGTAGATGACGTCCGGCTTCTCCTTGCCGTTCTCCAGCGCGAGTTGCACCTGTTCCAGTATGCGCTGTAGCGGCTGCGCGAGCGCGGTCTCCAGCCCCTCCTGTGAAATCGCCGTGGCCAGATCGTCGCTGATAAATGGCAAGGACACCGCATGTTCAGCGCGGTTTGAAAGGGCAATTTTGCTCTCTTCGGCGGTGCGTACCACGCGGTAGCTCAGGCGCTGACGCCACACTTTATACAGCAGGGCGACTTTATCGGCGTCCTGCGCATCACGCATCAGGTCATTCAGGAAGCGGCCGTTGGCGGTACTGTAAAAATCACTCTGCGCCGGGACGTCGTTGATGGCAATCGCGTTCCACCACGGCAGGATCGGCAGGGCGATGCCTTTTTCCGTTTGCCCGCCCATGCCGAGCAGCGGCATCAGGCTCTTGAATGCCAGGGCGATATCCAGATCGTTACCGCCCACGCGGCAGCCGCTGTGCCCCAGCAGGCTATTTTCACGGTCGCGGCGGTGATGCCACTGCGGCCCCATCAGCAGCAGCGAGCAGTCCGTTGTACCCCCGCCGATATCCACGACCAGCACCCGTTTTTCTTCCGTCAACGTGGCCTCAAAGTCCAGCCCCGCCGCAACCGGCTCATACTGGAACACCACGTCGCGAAAGCCTGCCCGGTGCGCCGCGCGCTCAAGGATCCCCTGCGCCTGCTGGTTGGCCTCATCGCCGCCCAGCCCCTGGAAGTTGATCGGGCGGCCAATCACGGCCTGGGTAATCGTCTCGGGGACCTGCGTCTGCGCCTGATGACGGATATGCAGCATCATGGCGCATACCAGGTCTTCAAACACCGCCACCTGCTGCGGCTTGAGGCCGCTGGCCCCGAGGAAAGATTTTGGCGATTTAACAAAGTAGACCTCTTCCGGGTCTTCAATGTAATGCCCGAGTGAAGCGAGGCCGAACTGCACGCTGGAAGGCGTAACGTCGATATCTTCCTCGCGGTTAAAGCTCACTGCCCGGCGCAGCAGCGCCTGAGTTTCTGCCGCAGTCGCCGGAACCTGATGGTGGCGGAACAGCCACTCGCTCACCGCTTCACGCGTCGGCGCGCAGAGCATTGACGGCAGCAGCGTGCTCTCTTTTTCCATTTTCAGGAGCTGTGGTTGCCCGTTTTGCATAATTGCAACCGAGCAGTTTGCCGTACCGTAGTCGAATCCGATAAACACAATAAATCCCCATGCCAGTGAGAAGGGGCGAGACTTTAGCGGAATGCCTGTCCGGCGACAACAGGAATATGAAAGCAAGGCGTAACACGCTTTTTCAGTTTATCCTGAGGGGAACAAAAAAGGAGCGACAATGCATACCCTGACCTGGCACCCCCCTTACGACTGGCAATGGATGTTTGGCTTTCTTGGCGCCCGTGCGGTGGCGGGGGTTGAGACGGTCACGGAAAGCTATTACGAGCGCAGTTTTGCCTGTGAAGGGCATCAGGGGATCTTCCGCGTTACGCCGGACACGCAAACCCATACGCTACAGGTCACGCTCAGCCCGGGGTTAACGCCGGAGGCCGGACTTTGCCTTGAGCGTATCGGGCGTCTGTTCGATCTTGCCTGCGATCCGCAGGACGTCCACCGGACTTTGGGCGATCTCGGCGCCGCGCGGCCAGGCCTGCGTTTGCCCGGGGCGATGGATGCCTACGAACAGGGCGTGCGGGCCATTCTGGGTCAACTGGTCAGCGTGGCGATGGCGGCTAAACTGGCTTCACGCGTTGTCGCCCTGTGCGGTGAGCCGGTCAAGGATGCGCCGGGCTATGTCTGCTTTCCCTCCCCACAAGCCCTGGCGGCTGCCGACCCGCTGGCGCTCAAAGCGCTCGGGATGCCGGTCAAACGCGCGGAATCGCTGATTCATCTGGCACAGTCGGTCGTCGACGGGACGTTTCCGCTCACGCCCCCTGAGGACGTTGAGGCAGGCATGAAGGCGTTACAACAACGGCCGGGTATTGGCCGCTGGACGGCAAATTACCTCGCCCTTCGCGGCTGGCAGGCGAAAGATGTGTTTCTTCCGGATGATTATCTGATTAAGCAACGTTTCGCCGGGATGACGCCTGCGCAAATTCGTCGCTATGCCGAGCGCTGGCAGCCGTGGCGTTCCTACGCGCTGCTGCACATCTGGTATACCGACGGCTGGGCGCCGTCAGTTGATGGCGAAATAACTGGTGTTGAGCAGTAGATCCAGCGGCTGCGGCTCGGCGATGGTGTCACCATAGATAAAATCAATGCCAATGCCGGAAAGCGTATCCATCATGATGGGCTGGTTGCAGGGGCCTGCGATGGTTCTCATCCCCAGACGCTGGGCATGGCCCTGAACGATGGTCACCATCATCTCATCCATCAGGTTGCCATAGACGTTGCTCACGACTTCGGCATCCAGCATCAGGTAATCGGCCATGTTCGGACTCAGGTGGGTGAAAATGTCCATGTCGCGGCCTATCTGGCTGAGGATCACGCGGCAGCCCGCCTGGCGAAGCTTTTGTAAACCCCGCTGCAGATTCTCATCCGAATCACACACCACGCCGGCAGGGATCACCAGATGCAGCAGACGGCCCGGCATTGGGCTTTTATCAAGAAGATCGAGAAGTTCGTCGACCAGCGTCACGCTGGCTAAACCGGCTGCCGAAAGCGGCAATGCGATCCCCATGCCTTTACTGGCGATCCTGGCGGCAGATGTCCGGAAGAAGTCGCTAAAGATGCGTCTGTCGAGGGCGTGCAGCAGTTCCGGCTCTGCCAGGCCAGAACGGAAGGCGTGTTCCTCCAGGACTTCGCCCTGGCTGGTCCACAGGCGCAGCGAAATTAGCCAGAAATTACAGCTCTCCGGTATGCGAGGGGAGGCGACGCTACGGGCTATCATCATCAGGTGATTGTCTTTGATCATGTGCCATTGTTCGTCCAGCGACATCATGCTGCGCGTGCTGTGATCCCGCTCCTGCTGCGGTTCGTAAACCGTCACGATGCCGCGCCCGCTGTTTTTCGAGGCATAACAGGCAATATCTGCCTGTGACATCACTTCTGACGCCTGGTGGTTATGTTCATCGATCAGCGTGATCCCGGCGCTGGCGCCAATTCGATGCAGGCGGCCTTCCCACATAAAGTGATAGTCGTTGATGCTATGGACCAGACGACCGGTGATATAGCGTGCGCTCTCAATATTGCAGTCCGGGAGCAACAGCCCAAACTCATCACCCCCCAGACGCGCCAGCACATCGCTGGAGCGCAGCATGGTTAACATCATGGAAGAGAGTTCCCGCAGCAGGGCATCGCCCGCCGCATGGCCTGCGGTATCATTGACGGCTTTGAAGCGGTCCAGATCGATAAAGACCAGCGCATGACGCTGCCGCGTCTCACGAACCGTTTGCAGGAGTCGTTTGAGGTGGTTTTCAAAGCTGACCCGGTTTGCCAGGTGGGTCAGGGCATCGTGCGACGCGCTGTAACTCAGCTGACGCAGCATTTTGCGCGACTCGGTGACATCCTGAATAACGATAACCGAGCCGATACTTTGTCCATCCAGCGTGCTGAGTGGCGTAATGCTGTAATGGATGTCAAACGCTCCACCCGTGCGGCAGTTCAGCACCACGTCCTGGTCGATATCTGAGCGTGACATATCCCCGCTGTGGATGTTCTCCATCAGCGGCCCTCGCTCCCCAAACGTGATGTGTAATACCTTGAGAACCGGCTGGCCGATAGCCTCGGTTTGTAGCCAGCCGCTCATCTTCTCGGCGACCGGGTTCATAAAGGTGACGTTCATGTCGATATCGGTACAGAGCACGGCTTCGCCGATGGAGTCGAGCGTGATATGCAGACGCTCTTTTTCCTGGAACAGCGCCTCGTTAAGCTGCTTAACCTCGGTCATGTCCATGTTGATGCCAAGCAAACGCTCGACTTCACCCTCTTTATTCAACACCCGGTTTGCCAGGGAGCGAATATGGCGCACGCCTTCCTTCACGCGGATACGGAATTCCAGCTTAAACGGCAGACGTGAGATCAGTGAATCCCGCAGCACCTGTTCTGCATGGGCGCGGTCTTCCGGCAGCATCGTGTCGTGCCAGAGCTGCCAGGTGGGCTTGATGTGCGGTGGGATTTCATACAGTTCGAACATCCGCTTATCCCAGCTGATGATGTCAGGCTCCAGATCCCACTCCCAGATGCCGATGCCGCCCGCTTCGTTGGCCAGCGTAATGCGCTCCATCAGGCGTTTGTTGACCCACTCGGTCTGCTTCAGGTCGTTAATGTCTTCAATCTGGGCGATAAAATAGAGCGGCGAGCCGTCGGTATGGCGCACAACGGAGACGGCAAGCAGCGCCCAGACCACTTCACCGTTGCGCGTGTAATAGCGCTTTTCAAGGGTATAGGTGTTGATGTCGCCGTTGACCAGCTGCTCCAGCTGTTCGAGGTCGGTGTGCAAATCTTCCGGCCAGGTGAGCTGCTGGAAGGTCAGTGACTGTAGTTCGGACTGGCTGTAACCGAGGAAATTGCACAGCGCTTTGTTGGCCTGTAGCCACTGCCCCTCAATGCTGACTAACGCCATCCCGATTGCGGAATACTCCATCGCATTACGAAAACGCGCTTCGCTTTCAGTGATGTGTTTGCGTTCGGCACGGAAGGCATACATCACCATGGTCATCACGTTCGCCGGGAGAAGCAGCATCAGGAACGGCAGCCAGGGCGCGTTGATCATCGGCCCTTCGTGTTGGGTGGTCAGCGCCTCAGGGTTATGGGCAATCATCAGGGACACGACCATCACGGTGACCAGAAACACCAGGAACGCTTCCATTCGCGGTAAGCGCACGGCGCTCCACATAAGCAGGACGATCACGCAGGTAAATGGCCATGGTAGCCAGGTGATGGCTGCCCAACTCAGGGCCAACGTCACGGCCATTGTGAGCAGCGTTTCCAGCAGCAGTCGCGGATCACGGTGGCGCAGCAGGTAGTGGGGTTTAAACAGTAATCCCAGCGGCACCAGTGCCAGCGCGCCAATGGATTCAGATAACACCCAGACAATGAAATCGCGCAGTGGCTCAGGACCGGGAACCAGAAAAATCACCAGAATACCGCCTACCAGCGGCGGCACCAGCGCGCTGCCCATCGCCAGACGGATCCAGTCACTTAAATTTTGCAGCGGGTTATACCACGGGAGCAGTTTGCGCAGTAGTAATGCACCGACGACGGCCTCAATCACATTTATGGCGGTGTAGGTGAGGTTAATCGCCCCCCACGAGAACAACATCCACGAGGCCAGAATATTGCCGAACGAACAGGCCAGGGCAATGCCCGGCCACATTTTTCCCGCGTGGCGGTAAAACGCCACCATCATGATGGCGGTGGGGAACCAGAGCGGCGCCAGCAGGGTGCCGAAGCGGGTAAGCTCCAGCGAAAATAAGGTAAAGATAAAGGTGACCAGGCCCAGACAGACAAGTCGTAATAAAGGATGTGGGGTGGTAACCAAAACCCGCTGGTATTGTTTATTCATTACCGCTTTATCCAGAGACGCCGTGCCGTCAGGAGAGAAGTCCGTACGAGTGAATTTGATAATTTGGTTTATGCTAGTACAAACAATTTACAATTCATATGGCGACTGCTCATAATTTGACATCATAGACTTATTAAATAGTTACAGGTTAAAAAATCGCTGTGAAACGCTGAAAAAACGCGCATTAAAATTTCACTCAGGGAACAATTCGCAACTTTACAGGCTGTCTCGCATTACCTGCGCTTTCGACTGGTATCACGCCCGCGAAATCCCTATAATTGCCGCGTTTGACGCTCCGGCGTCGTCCTTCCTTAACATCCAGGTTAATCAGGTCGCTAAATTTATGACTGATAAGTCTCATCAGTGCGTCATTATAGGCATCGCCGGCGCATCGGCTTCAGGTAAAAGTCTAATTGCCAGTACGCTTTATCGCGAACTGCGTGAACAAGTAGGTGATGAGCACATCGGCGTCATTCCCGAAGACAGCTATTACAAAGATCAATCCCATCTGTCGATGGAAGAGCGCGTAAAAACCAACTATGACCACCCGAATGCAATGGATCACAGTTTACTGTTCCAGCATTTAGAAGCCCTAAAAAGCGGCCAGGCAATTGAGCTGCCCGTTTACAGTTACGTAGAACACACCCGCACCCAGGAGACGATCCGCATCGAGCCGAAAAAGGTGATTATCCTTGAAGGTATCCTGCTCCTGACCGATGCTCGCCTGCGTGAATCGATGAACTTCTCGATTTTCGTCGATACCCCGCTGGATATCTGCCTGATGCGCCGCATCAAGCGAGACGTTAACGAGCGCGGCCGTTCAATGGATTCCGTTATGGCGCAATACCAGAAAACGGTCCGTCCGATGTTCCTGCAGTTTATTGAGCCCTCCAAACAATACGCCGATATCATCGTGCCGCGCGGAGGCAAAAACCGCATTGCCATTGATATCTTAAAAGCGAAAATCAGCCAGTTTTTTGAATAAGCCGCGCGAATTGTGTACCGTTCAGAGATAACCTGGTTTTACCCTGAGATGTTAAGGTCTCAGGGGTCGATGCATGAAAGGAGAAAGTGCCATGCGTCTTTGTGATCGCGATATTGAAGCCTGGCTGGATGAAGGCCGTTTGTCTATTACCCCGCGTCCTCCTGTAGAGCGTATCAATGGGGTGACCGTTGATGTACGGTTGGGGAATAAATTCCGCACCTTTAGTGGCCATACTGCACCGTTCATCGACCTCAGCGGGCCGAAGGATGAAGTCAGCGCGGCGCTCGATCGCGTGATGAGTGACGAAATCGTCATTGACGAAGGTGACGCTTTTTATTTGCATCCAGGTGAACTGGCGCTGGCGGTGACGTTCGAATCCGTGACCCTGCCTGCTGACCTCGTCGGCTGGCTGGACGGCCGTTCTTCTCTGGCCCGTCTGGGGCTGATGGTGCACGTGACCGCGCACCGTATCGATCCCGGCTGGTCGGGCCGTATCGTGCTGGAGTTCTTCAACGCCGGCAAACTGCCGCTGGCGCTGCGCCCCGGCATGATGATTGGTGCGTTAAGCTTTGAGCCGCTAACCGGCCCGGCAGACAGGCCTTATAACCGCCGGCAGGACGCAAAATACCGCGACCAGCAGGGTGCGGTTGCCAGCCGTATTGATAAAGACTGATCGTTAGTCCATTGAGGATGCCATGAGAAGAGTTCTGACAACGCTGATGATTTTGCTGGTCGTGCTGGTTGCTGGCCTTTCGGCGTTGGTTCTGCTGGTTAACCCTAACGATTTCCGCGCTTACATGGTGCGGCAGGTCGAGGCGCGCAGTGGTTACCAACTGAAGCTCGACGGGCCGCTACGCTGGCACGTCTGGCCACAGCTCAGCATTCTCTCTGGCCGCATGTCGTTAACGGCACCGGGCGCTGCCCAGCCGATCGTGTCTGCGGACAATATGCGTCTCGATGTGGCGCTCATCCCCCTCATTTCTCACCAGTTGCAGGTAAACCAGGTGATGCTCAAAGGGGCGGTCATTCAGCTTACCCAGCAGACTGAAGCCGTGCGCAACGCGAATGCGCCGGTTGCACCGCGTGAGAATACCTTACCGGATGAGCCGTCCGATACGGGCTGGTCCTTTGATATTGCCAAACTGAAAGTTGCCGATAGCGTGCTGGTATTTCAGCATGAGGATCAAGAGCAGGTTACGGTTCGTAATATTAATCTGCAGATGGAACAGGATGCGCACCATCTTGCGTCGCTGGAATTCAGCGGGCGAATGAATCGCGACCAGCGCGATCTGATCCTCTCGCTAAATGCCAGGGTCAATGCGTCAGATTATCCCCATCAGCTGACGGCCGATATTCAGCAGCTCAACTGGCAGCTCACGGGCGCAGATCTTCCGACCCAGGGGATCACCGGGCAGGGGACGATGCAGGCCGTCTGGCGCGAAGAACAAAAACAGCTGGAGCTGGATAACCTCAACCTGCAGGCCAATGACAGCAGCCTGAAGGGGCAGGCGAGCGTCACGCTCGAAGAGAAGCCGAAGTGGGTGCTGAACCTGCAGTTTGACAAGCTCAACCTGGAAAACATCCTGCCGCCGCTACCGGCTGGCACAACGGACAGCGACGCTGTGCAGACAGGACAAAGCCAGCCGCCGGTGTCGCGTCCGGTTATCTCGTCGAATCTTGATCAACCTGACTATAACGCCCTGCGCGGATTCACGGCCGATATCCTGTTGAAAGCCAACAGCCTGCGCTGGCGCGGTATGGACTTCACCGACGTGAGTGGCCAGATGTTTAACCACAACGGGTTGCTGGTGATCTCCGAGCTGAGCGGCAAAATGGGGGCAGGGCATCTTTCACTGCCTGGCACGCTGGACGTGCGTAAGGACGAAACCCGCGCGCAATTCCAGCCGCGTCTCGACAACGTTGAGATTGGTACCATCCTTAAAGCCTTTAACTATCCGATATCCCTGACAGGGCAGTTGACGCTGGCGGGGGATTTCTCAGGCACAAAAATTGATGCCGAAGCTTTCCGCCGTGAATGGCAGGGCGAGGCGCACGTGGACCTGAAAGACTCCCGTATGGAAGGTCTTAACTTCCAGCAGCTGGTACAGCAGGCAGTGGAGCGCAGCAGTGACGTCAAAGCGCAGGAAAACTACGATAGCGTCACGCGCCTCGACAGTTTCTCCACGGATCTGACGCTGGATAACGGGCAACTGACGCTGGCAGCTATGCAGGGAACCTCTTCTATGCTGTCGTTGACCGGAGAAGGCTCGCTGGATCTGGTCAAAGAGACGGCGGACACGCGCTTTAACGTCCGGGTACTTTCCGGCTGGCAGGGCGAAAGTAAGCTGATTGATTTCCTGAAAGAGACGCCAGTGCCGCTTAGCGTCTATGGTAAATGGCAGGCGCTGAATTACAGCCTTCAGGTGGATCAGATCCTGCGTAAGCATCTGCAGGATGAAGCGAAACGTCGGCTTAATAGCTGGGCAGATCGTAATAAAGATTCCCAGAACGGCAAGGATGTGAAGAAACTGCTGGATAAGCTTTGATGCCAGTTGTGCCGGGTGGCGGCTTCGCCTTACCCGGCCTACAAAAGCCTGACGTCGTAGGCCGGGTAAGCGCAGCGCCACCCGGCTTTTTTACACCTCAAAATCCAGTTCTTCCTCATCCCGCAGTGGAATGAGCTGCACTTTCTGCACGCGATGGTTTTCAATCTGCAGCGTTTTAAGCCGATAGTCACCCACCTGAACCTCTTCACCTGGCTGCGGGATACGCTGTAAGTATTCCATCAGCAGGCCCGCAATGGTGTGGTACTCCCGCTTTTCATCCAGCGGCAGCGGCACATACTGCACCAGGTCTTCCTGCGGCATATGGCCGTTGGCCGTCCACGAGCCGTCGGCGTTTTTCTGAATATCATGGCGGGCATCAATCTCATCCACTTCGTTTGGCAAATTGCCGGCAATAGTTTCCATCACGTCGCTGAGCGTGACCAGCCCTTCAACCGAACCAAACTCATCCACCACAAAGGCAAAGTGCGTTCGCGCATTTCGGAATTGCTCAAGGGCAGAGAGCAATTGCAATCCTTCCGGGAAGACCAGGGGCTGGCGTACCAGGGCGCGCAGATTGAGCGCCTCCCCGTGCAGTTGCTGCTGGAGCAGGTCGATAACGTGCACGACGCCCAGTAATTCTTCTTCCTCTTCACCGCCGGTCACCACCACGCGCGTGTGCTGGTTTTTATCCAGCAGGGCGCGGATGTGCTCTTCGGGGGCGGTGAGATCGATATGCTCAATATCATGCCGGGAAGTCATGATGCTGCTGACCGTGCGCTCATTAAGGTTAAGCACTCGCTCAATCATCAGGCGCTCCTGCGGGTTAAAGATCTGTCCGTCGCTGTGATCGGCCAGCATGGCAGCAGATTCGGCGTCCAGCTCTGCATCCTCTTTTTTACCGCTCAGCAGGCGCATAACGGTGTCGGCCGTGCGCTGACGCAGGGTCTGATTAGCGGAAAGGAAGCGGCGGCGGTTAAATATCGCCAGCTGGTTAAGCGCTTCAATCATGACGGAGAAACCAATGGCGGCGTACAAATAGCCTTTCGGAATGTGGAAGCCAAAACCGTCGGCCACCAGGCTAAAGCCAATCATCAGCAGGAAGCTCAGGCAGAGGATCACGATGGTCGGGTGGCTGTTCACAAAGCGGGTGAGTGCCTTGCTCGCCATCACCATCAGCGTGATGGCGATAATCACCGCTGCCATCATAACGGCCAGATGGTCCACCATCCCGACGGCGGTGATCACCGAATCCAGGGAGAAGACGGCATCCAGCACCACGATTTGCGCTACCACCGGCCAGAATCTCGCGCCACGTCGCTGGGTCGGGTTCTCGCTGTCTTTACCTTCGAGCCGTTCATTGAGCTCTACCGTGGCTTTGAACAGCAGGAACAACCCGCCGAAGAGCATGATCAGATCGCGGGCGCTAAAGCTGAGGCCGTGAACGGAGAACAGCGGTTGCGTGAGTGTGACCATCCAGGAGATAGAGGCCAGCAACAGTAAACGCATCACCATCGCCAGCAGCAGGCCCGTTACGCGCGCGCGATCGCGCTGGGAAGGGGGCAGTTTTTCAGCGAGGATGGCAATAAAGACCAGATTATCAATCCCGAGCACTAATTCGATGACGACCAGCGTCACCAGCCCGGCCCAGATTGATGGATCGGCAATCCATTCCATAGTAATAGCAATACCTTCTGTTATATGACGAATGTCACACTTCGATCATGGATAAAGCCGGGGAAAATTGCAATGCCGGGCTGAGATTTCTCTTAATACGAAACGCTTAAAAGAGAGCAAACTCATCGGGGTGTAAATAAGCAAAATACGTATGTTTAATTATAAAGAGAACATTTTAGGATATATCGCAGATAATGGTTTTCGCTCCCGCTTTGTCAATATAAAGAAAATCCTAAAAGGTCAAAACTTTGCTCTTAATATTAATCTTAAAAACAGATATTAGGACAGTTGTCTCCTTGCCTGCTATTAGGTTAGCTGCAACAATTCTCCCAGCATCAAATGTTAAATCTTGTTGTTGCTATTTTTGTTTTGGTCTTCCGGGATGGTTATTCATTATCCGTTGGGTGTCTCACACGGCTGATATATTTCCAGAAGGCCTTGCTCAAGAGGGTGTCTATCCATAACACATTGTTTAGTCAGTGGATTGGTAACTGAAAGCCAAGGGCGGTAGCGTGCCTGAAAGCGTGTGAATCAGCCTCGGTTATTCTGTCAATAGCCAATGGATGAATAAGCTTTTTTTAGGACTGATGCCAGTTATATTTCTATTTGATTAACTGCATGCTGAAACCCAATACGACCCGAGCTTATTTAAATTGCACAGGATAATTACTCTGCCAAAGTGATAAATAATCAATGATGAAATCCAAAATGAAATTGATGCCATTATTGGTGTCTGTGACCTTGATGAGTGGTTGCACGGTCTTTCCCGGCAGCAATATGTCAACAATGGGTAAGGATGTGATCAAGCAACAGGATGCCGATTTTGATCTCGACAAAATGGTGAATGTTTATCCACTTACGCCACGTCTGGTCGAACAATTACGTCCACGTCCGAATGTTGCTCAGCCGAATATGTCTCTGGACCAGGAAATCGCCGCTTATCAGTATCGCGTGGGGCCGGGTGACGTGATCAACGTGACCGTCTGGGACCACCCTGAACTGACCACGCCTGCGGGCCAGTACCGTAGCTCAAGCGACACCGGGAACTGGGTACAGTCAGATGGCACGATGTTCTACCCCTACATTGGTAAAGTCCATGTTGCCGGGAAAACCCTTGCCGAGATCCGGAGTGATATTACCGGCCGCTTAGCGCAGTACATCGCCGATCCGCAGGTGGACGTTAATATTGCCGCATTCCGCTCGCAAAAAGCCTACATTTCCGGCCAGGTCAATAAATCCGGCCAGCAGGCCATCACCAACGTACCGTTAACCGTTCTGGATGCCATTAACGCCGCAGGCGGGTTAACCGACGGTGCCGACTGGCGCAACGTGGTCCTGACCCACAACGGCAAAGAGCAGCGCATCTCACTGCAGGCGCTGATGCAAAACGGCGATCTGACCCAGAACCGCCTGCTCTATCCGGGCGATATTCTCTACGTACCGCGCAATGACGATCTAAAAGTCTTCGTGATGGGTGAAGTGAAGAAACAGAGCACCCTCAAAATGGACTTCAGCGGCATGACGCTGACCGAAGCGCTGGGCAATGCGGAAGGCATCGATCTGACCTCCTCCAACGCCAGCGGCATCTTCGTGATTCGCCCACTTAAGGACGACGCCAGCAACAAAGGCAAGATTGCCAACATTTACCAGCTCGATATGTCCGACGCCACCTCGCTGGTGATGGCAACGTCGTTCCGCCTCCAGCCATACGATGTGGTGTATGTCACTACCGCGCCGGTTGCCCGCTGGAACCGTCTGATCAACCAGTTGCTGCCAACCATCAGTGGCGTTCGCTACATGACGGATACGGCGCGCGACATTCATACCTGGTAATCCGCGATGTTTAACAAAATTCTGGTGGTATGCGTGGGGAACATTTGCCGTTCCCCGACGGCAGAGCGGTTGTTGAAACACTACCAGCCTGAACTGACCGTCGAGTCCGCAGGCCTTGGCGCGCTGGTCGGTAAAGCGGCCGATGAGCGCGCAACGAGCGTGGCCCGCGATCATAACCTCTCCCTTGACGGGCATATTGCCCGCCAGGTCACCGGCCGCATGTGCCGGGAATATGACCTGATCCTGGCAATGGAAAAACGCCATATTCATGCGCTATGCGATATCGCACCGGAGATGCGCGGCAAGGTGATGCTGTTTGGTCACTGGGACAATGAACGCGAAATCCCCGATCCGTATCGCAAAAGCCATGAGGCCTTCGAGGCGGTTTACACCTTACTTGACCAGTCTGCCCAACAGTGGGCGCAGGCACTGAAAGCTCAGCAGGGATAACAATGACAGAAAAAACAAGACCTTCTGCCGCCCCGACTTCGGGCAGTGATGAAATTGATATTGGTCGCCTGGTCGGCACGGTTATCGAGGCAAAGTGGTGGGTGCTTGGCATTACCGCTGTGTTTGCCGCGGCAGCCGTCGTCTACACGCTGTTCGCCACGCCTATCTACAGCGCCGACGCGCTGGTGCAGATTGAGCAAAATACCGGCAACTCGCTGGTGCAGGATATTGGCTCTGCGCTGGCGAACAAACCACCGGCATCCGACGCTGAAATTCAGCTGATTCAGTCACGTCTGGTACTGGGGAAAACGGTTCACGACCTCGGTCTCGATATCTCCGTCACCAAAAATACTTTCCCGATCTTTGGTGCCGGCTGGGATCGCCTTATGGGACGAAGCAACGATACGGTAAAGGTGACTGACTTTGTGCTGCCGAAAGGGGCGGGCGATCAAACCTTTACCCTGACGGTGCTGGGTCCGAAACAGTACCAGTTGACCAGCGATGCGGGATTCAGCGCGCGCGGCGAAGTGGGCCAGATGCTGACGAAAGATGGCGTCAGCATGATGGTGAGCGCCATTCATGCCCAGGAGGGCGGCGAGTTCACCGTGACCAAATTCTCCACGCTGGGAATGATCAACAATCTGCAAAACAACCTCACCGTGACTGAAAACGGTAAGGACACCGGCGTGCTGAGCATGACCTTTACCGGTGAAGATAAAGATCAAATCCGCGACATCCTGAACAGCATCACCCGCAACTATCTTGAGCAGAACGTTGAGCGTAAGTCGGCGGAAGCGGCGAAAAGCCTGGCTTTCCTTGCTAAACAGCTTCCGGAAGTGCGGGCCCGTCTGGATGATGCCGAGAATAAACTGAACGCTTACCGTCAGGATAAAGACTCTGTCGACCTGCCGCTGGAGGCGAAGTCTGTTCTTGATTCAATGGTTAACATCGACGCCCAGCTCAACGAGCTGACCTTCAAAGAGGCGGAGATTTCCAAGCTGTACACCAAACGCCACCCGGCCTACCGGACGCTGCTGGAAAAACGTCGCACGCTGGAAGAAGAGAAGGCGAAGCTGAACGACCGCGTAACCGCGATGCCGAAAACGCAGCAGGAAATTGTGCGTCTGACCCGCGACGTGGAATCTGGTCAGCAGGTGTACATGCAGCTGCTGAACAAACAGCAGGAGCTGAAAATCACCGAAGCCAGTACCGTGGGTGATGTGCGCATCGTCGACCCGGCGATTACCCAGCCGGGCGTGCTGAAGCCGAAGAAAGCGCTGATCGTTCTCGGCAGCATTATTCTCGGCCTGATGCTCTCCATTGTCGGTGTGCTGCTGCGCTCGCTGTTCAACCGCGGAATCGAAAGCCCGCAGGCGCTGGAAGAGAGTGGTATCAACGTCTATGCCAGCATCCCGCTTTCCGAGTGGCAAAAATCCCGTGACAGCGTCAAAACCATTAAAGGCGTTAAGCGATACAAACAGAGCCAGTTGCTGGCCGTGGGTAACCCGACGGACCTGGCGATTGAAGCGATACGTAGCCTGCGTACCAGCCTGCACTTCGCCATGATGCAGGCCAAAAACAACGTCCTGATGTTAACCGGTGTCAGTCCGTCAATCGGTAAGACCTTTGTCTGCGCCAACCTGGCGGCCGTCGTCAGCCAGACCAACAAACGCGTGCTGCTGATCGACTGCGATATGCGCAAGGGTTATACCCACGAGCTGCTGGGCACCAATAACGTTAACGGTCTGTCGGAAATCCTGCTGGGGCAGGGGGAGATTAGCCAGAGCGCCAAGCCGACCTCGATTCCGAGATTCGATCTGATCCCACGTGGTCAGATACCGCCTAACCCGTCGGAACTGCTGATGAGCGAACGCTTCACCCAGTTGATTGAGTGGGCGAGCAAACACTATGACCTGGTGCTGATCGATACGCCGCCGATTCTGGCCGTGACCGATGCCGCCGTGGTAGGTCGCCATGCGGGTACCACCCTGATGGTGGCACGTTACGCGGTGAACACCCTGAAAGAAGTGGAAACCAGCCTGAGCCGCTTCGAGCAGAACGGGATTGAGGTGAAAGGGGTGATCCTGAACTCCATCTTCCGCCGCGCGACCGGGTATCAGGATTACGGTTATTACGAGTACGAATATAAGTCTGACAGTAAATAACAGCCAAAACATACCCTTACACCCATCACCCTAACCCTCTCCCCTGAGGGGAGAGGGGACTGTTCGGTGCCGCTTTCACCCTATCCCCTCAGGGGAGAGGGCCGGGGTGAGGGGTAGGAGAAAGAAATGACCACACAACGCCCTTTGATTTCTATCTATATGCCGACATGGAATCGTCAGCAGCTGGCGATCCGCGCAATCAAGTCGGTGTTACGTCAGGATTATGACAACTGGGAACTGATCATCGTGGATGACTGTTCTTCTTCGTATGAACAGCTGCAAAAATTTGTCACCGATCTCAATGACCCGCGCGTGATGTACACCCATAACCCGATTAACTCCGGGGCGTGCGCGGTGCGTAACCAGGCGATTATGCAGGCCAAAGGGCAGTATCTGACCGGCATCGACGACGATGACGAATGGACCCCGAACCGACTGTCTGTCTTCCTTTCACATAAAGCACAGCTGGTGACGCATGCGTTCCTTTATGCCAACGACTATGTCTGTCAGGGTGAAGTTTATTCGCAGCCTGCCAGCCTGCCGCTGTACCCGAAATCACCCTATTCTCGCCGCCTGTTCTACAAGCGCAACATTATCGGCAATCAGGTTTTCACCTGGGCATGGCGCTTTAAGGAGTGCCTGTTCGATACCGAACTGAAAGCCGCGCAGGATTACGACATCTTCTTGCGGATGGTGGTTGAGTATGGCGAACCGTGGAAAGTGGAAGAGGCCACGCAGATCCTGCACATCAATCACGGGGAGATGCAAATTACCTCCTCGCCGAAGAAGTTCTCGGGCTACTTCCATTTTTACCGCAAGCATAAGGACAAGTTCGACCGTGCCAGCCGGAAGTATCAGCTCTTTACCCTCTATCAGATCCGCAATAAGCGCATGAACTGGCGCACGCTGCTGACGCTGCTGTCCGTCCGTAACGGCAAACGTCTGGCTGATGGACTTCGGGGGAAATAATGTTTCTTGAAGATTGCCGCGCAAACAGCTGGAGCCTGCGCCCATGCTGCATGGTCCTGGCGTACCGTATCGCGCATTTTTGTTCGGTGTGGCGCAAGAAAAACGTGCTGAACAACCTCTGGGCAGCGCCGGTTCTGGTGCTGTACCGCATTATTACTGAATGCTTTTTTGGTTATGAAATTCAGGCCGCTGCCACCATTGGCCGCCGCTTTACCATTCACCACGGCTATGCGGTGGTGATCAATAAGTTCGTGGTCGCCGGGGATGATTTCACCATTCGTCATGCGGTCACCATTGGCAACCGAGGGCCAGACAGCCTGGCCTGCCCGGTTATCGGCAATAACGTCGAGCTGGGCGCGAACGTGGTGATCATTGGTGACATTACCATCGGTAACAACGTGACGATTGGTGCGGGCAGCGTGGTGCTGGACAGCATTCCGGACAACGCGCTGGTGGTGGGAGAAAAGGCCCGCGTGAAGGTGATTAAATGAACATTCTGCAATTTAACGTCCGCCTCGCTGAAGGCGGAGCGGCAGGCGTGGCCCTGGATCTGCACCAGCGCGCACTGCAAAAAGGACTTCAGTCTCGTTTTATTTATGGCTACGGCAAAGGCGGCAAGAAAAGCGTCAGTCACGATAACTTCCCGCAGGTGCAAAAGCACACGCCGCGTCTGACCTCGATGGCCAACATTGCCTTGTTCCGCCTGTTTAACCGCGATTTGTTTGGCAACCTGAATAATCTTTATCGCACTGTGACCCGAACCACGGGCCCGGTTGTGCTGCATTTCCACGTCCTGCACAGCTACTGGCTGAATCTGGAAGAGGTGGTGGCGTTTTGTCAGAAGGTGCAGGCGCACAAGCCTGATACACGCTTCGTCTGGACGCTGCACGATCACTGGAGCGTGACCGGACGCTGCGCATTTACCGACGGCTGCGAAGGCTGGAAGGATAACTGCCAGAAATGCCCGACGTTAAGCAACTACCCGCCGGTGAAAGTGGATCGTGCTCACCAGCTGGTAACCGGCAAGCGCAAACTGTTCCGCGACATGCTCTCGCTCGGCTGCACGTTTATCTCCCCGAGCCAGCACGTGGCCGATGCCTTCAACAGCCTTTACGGGGCAGGGCGCTGCCAGATTATCAACAACGGTATCGACGTGGCGACGGAAGCCATTCTGGCGGAGCTGACGCCGGTGGCGGACACCGCGGGTAAACCGAAAATCGCCATCGTTGCGCATGACCTGCGTTACGACGGCAAAACCAACCAGCAGCTGGTGCGCGACATGATGGCGCTCGGTGACAAGATTGAACTGCATACCTTCGGCAAGTTTTCCCCGTTCGAAGGGGCGAACGTCGTGAACCACGGGTTTGAAACCGACAAGCGCAAACTGATGAGCGCGCTGAACGGCATGGATGCGCTGGTGTTCAGCTCCCGCGTGGATAACTACCCGCTGATCCTCTGCGAAGCGCTTTCCATCGGCGTGCCGGTGATTGCCACCCACAGCGATGCCGCGCGTGAAGTGCTGGAAAAGTCGGGCGGTAAAACGTTCTCGGAAGGGGAAGTGCTGCCGCTGGTGCAGATGCCGAAAGCGCAGATCGCTGAGACTGTTTTTGGCACTGACCTGGAATCGTTCCGCAACCGCAGCCGCAAGGCCTACAGTGGACAACAGATGCTGGAGGAGTATGTCTCGTTCTATCAGAATCTGTAGTTATCTGCTGCTGCCGCTGATCTACCTGCTGGTCAACGTCAAAATTGCCCAGCTTGGCGAAAGCTTCCCGATAACCATCGTCACTTTCTTGCCCGTTCTGCTTCTGCTGTATGTCGATAAAATCAACCTGAAGAAGCTGATGATTGCCCTGGGGTTGGGCACGGGCCTGACGCTGTTTAACTACATCTTTGGCCAGTCACTGGATGCCAGTAAATACGTCACCTCCACCATGCTGTTTGTCTATATTGTCATTATTATCGGCATGGTCTGGAGTATTCGGTTTAAAACGATTTCTCCGCACAATTATCGGAAAATCCTCAGGTTCTTTTATATTGCCGTTGCGTTAATTGTTATGCTTGCTGCACTGGAAATGGCGCAAATTATTCTCACCGGTGGCAGCAGCCTGATGGAGATAATTTCGAAATATCTCATTTACAGCAACAGCTATGTATTGAACTTCATTAAGTTTGGAGGAAAACGTACCACGGCCCTCTATTTTGAACCGGCGTTCTTCGCTCTGGCGTTAATCTCAATTTGGCTCAGCATCAAACAGTTTGGTATCAAAACACCTAAGACCGATGCTATGATTCTTGCAGGAATTGTTCTGTCTGGATCGTTCTCAGGGGTAATGACATTTATCCTGTTTTACCTGCTGGAGTGGGCGTTCCAGTACCTGAACAAAGATGCGATTAAGAAAAAACTGCCGCTGGCGATTATCTCCCTGACGGTATTTTTGGTCGGCGTGATATTTGCGTTCCCGTACATCTCAGAACGTCTGGGAGATTTGGGAACAGAAGGCTCATCGTCCTATTATCGCATCATTGGTCCGCTGGTGATGGTGGGTTATTCCTTAACCCATATTGATGGTGTAGTAAGATTCGGCTCACTTTACGAATATGTTGCATCATTCGGAATCTTTAACGGTGCGGATGTCGGTAAAACCATAGACAATGGTCTGTATCTGTTAATTATTTATTTTTCGTGGTTCGCCGTACTGTTGACGCTGTGGTATCTGTTTAAAGTTTTCAAAATGATGATTAACGCGTTTGGTGATAACCAGAACTTTCGCGTGCAACTTTATCTGTTTACACCGGTGTCGCTGTTTTTTACCGGGTCAATATTTAGCCCGGAATATGCTTTCTTGATTGTCTGTCCGTTTATATTGCGCAAAGCGCTTAATATTACGAACGTATGACGAAATGAGGTGATTTATGTTTCTTAGCGTCATTACTGTCGCTTTTCGTAATTACGAAGGGGTGGTAAAAACCTGGCGCTCGCTGCGCAACCTGGCGCGCGATCCAAGCCTCACTTTTGAGTGGATTGTGGTCGACGGCGGCTCGAACGATGGCACGGCGGAGTTTCTGGAAAAACTCAACGGTGAGTTCAACTTACGTTACATCAGCGAGAAAGATAAAGGCATTTACGATGCGATGAACAAGGGCATTAACATGGCCCAGGGTCGTTATGCCATCTTCCTCAATTCTGGCGATGTTTTCCATGATGACGTGGCGCTGTTTGCCCGCCAGCTGGCGCGTCAGAAAGAGGAGGCCATGTATATCGGCGATGCACTGCTTGATTTTGGTGATGGGCATAAAGTGTGCCGCAGCGCAAAGCCAGGCTGGTATATCTACCACAGTTTGCCCGCCAGCCATCAGGCCATTTTCTTCCCGGTAAACGGTCTGAAAAAACAGCCATACGATTTGCAGTATAAAGTGTCATCGGATTATGCCCTGGCCGCCAGCCTGTATAAATCGGGCTATCCGTTCCGCCGAATTAAAGGGCTGGTCTCTGAATTCTCAATGGGTGGCGTGTCAACATCGAATAATCTGGAATTGTGCCAGGATGCCAAAAACGTGCAGCGCAAAATATTACGCGTGCCGGGGTTCTGGGCGGAATTGTCTTATTTATTACGCCTGCGGACGACAGGTAAAACGAAAACCTTATATAACAAAGCCTGAATATAAGGAAACGCAATGCAGGATTTGAAGGGTTTCTCCGTGCCGAAAGGCTTTCGGGGCGGCAACGGTATTAAAGTGCAGCTGTGGTGGGCCGTTCAGGCAACGTTATTTGCCTGGTCACCACAAATATTGTACCGCTGGCGAGCATTCTTATTGCGTCTGTTTGGCGCAAAAATCGGAAAAAACGTAGTCATTCGACCTTCGGTAAAAATTACCTACCCCTGGAAATTAACGCTTGGGGATTACGCCTGGGTAGGGGATGACGCGGTGTTATATACCCTTGGCGAAATTACGATTGGCGCAAATTCGGTGGTGTCACAGAAGTGTTATTTGTGCACCGGCAGCCACGATTTTATGAGTCAGCATTTTGATATTACCGCTTCGCCTATTGTGATTGGTGAAAAATGCTGGCTGGCAACGGATGTTTTTGTTGCACCAGGTGTTTCTGTTGGCGATGGCACGGTAGTGGGTGCCCGCAGCAGCGTTTTTAAATCGCTACCGGCAAATAAAGTTTGCCGTGGCAACCCCGCAGTGGTGATACGCGAACGCGTTGAAACTGATTAAATTCATAAGTAGAGGAATATAAACATGTCTAAAGTCGCTCTCATCACCGGCGTTACCGGGCAGGATGGTTCTTATCTGGCAGAGTTCCTGCTGGAAAAAGGATATGAAGTACACGGTATTAAACGTCGTGCCTCTTCGTTCAACACCGAACGTGTCGATCATATTTATCAGGATCCTCACGCGGCAAACCCGAAATTCCACCTGCACTACGGCGACCTGACCGATACCTCCAACCTGACCCGTATCCTGCAGGAAGTGCAGCCGGATGAAGTGTACAACCTGGGCGCGATGAGCCACGTGGCGGTCTCCTTCGAATCCCCGGAATACACCGCTGACGTTGACGCCATGGGTACTCTGCGTCTGCTGGAAGCGATTCGCTTCCTGGGTCTGGAGAAGAAAACCCGTTTCTATCAGGCCTCTACCTCTGAGCTGTACGGTCTGGTGCAGGAAATCCCACAGAAAGAGACCACGCCGTTCTACCCACGTTCTCCGTATGCGGTCGCAAAACTGTACGCCTACTGGATCACCGTGAACTACCGTGAATCCTACGGCATGTATGCCTGTAACGGTATTCTGTTCAACCACGAATCCCCTCGTCGCGGTGAAACGTTCGTTACCCGTAAAATCACCCGCGCTATTGCGAACATCGCCCAGGGTCTGGAATCGTGCCTGCACCTCGGCAACATGGACTCCCTGCGTGACTGGGGCCATGCGAAAGACTACGTGAAAATGCAGTGGATGATGCTGCAGCAGGAACAGCCAGAAGACTTCGTGATCGCAACCGGCGTTCAATACTCCGTACGTCAGTTCGTTGAGATGGCCGCTGCACAGCTGGGCATCAAGCTGCGCTTCGAAGGTACCGGCGTGGAAGAGAAAGGTATCGTTGTTTCCGTAACCGGCCATGATGCGCCAGGCGTGAAACCAGGCGACGTCATTGTTCAGGTTGACCCACGTTACTTCCGTCCTGCTGAAGTGGAAACCCTGCTGGGTGACCCAACCAAAGCGCACGAGAAACTGGGCTGGAAACCAGAAATCACTCTGCAGGAGATGGTTTCCGAGATGGTCGCCAAAGATCTTGAAGCAGCGAAAAAACACTCCCTGCTCAAGTCTCATGGCTACGAGGTTGCCATCGCGCTGGAGTCCTGAGAATGACAAAACAACGTATTTTTGTCGCCGGTCATCGCGGAATGGTGGGTTCCGCGATTGTTCGCCAACTGGAACAGCGCGGTGACGTAGAAGTGGTTGTCCGCACGCGCGACGAGCTGAACCTGCTCGATAGCCGTGCGGTGCAGGACTTCTTTGCTAACGAACACATTGACCAGGTGTATCTGGCGGCGGCGAAAGTGGGCGGCATTGTCGCCAACAACACTTACCCGGCGGATTTCATCTACGAGAACATGATGATTGAGAGCAACATCATTCACGCGGCGCACCTGCACAACGTGAATAAGCTGCTGTTCCTCGGTTCATCCTGCATCTACCCGAAAATGGCAAAACAGCCGATCGCGGAAAGCGAACTGCTGCAGGGCACGCTGGAGGCAACCAACGAGCCTTACGCGATTGCCAAGATTGCCGGGATTAAGCTCTGCGAATCTTACAACCGTCAGTACAACCGCGACTATCGCTCGGTGATGCCGACCAACCTGTACGGACCGCACGACAACTTCCACCCGAGCAATTCGCACGTGATCCCGGCGCTGCTGCGTCGCTTCCACGAGGCGACCGCCGAGAACGCACCGGATGTGGTGGTGTGGGGCAGCGGCACGCCGATGCGCGAATTCCTGCACGTGGACGACATGGCTGCCGCCAGCATTCACGTGATGGAGCTGGATCGCGAAGTGTGGCAGGAGAACACAGAGCCGATGCTGTCGCACATCAACGTGGGAACCGGCGTGGACTGCACCATTCGCGAGCTGGCGCAAACCATCGCGCAGGTGGTGGGCTACAAAGGCCGCGTGGTGTTTGACGCGACGAAACCGGACGGCACGCCGCGCAAACTGCTGGACGTGACCCGTCTGCATCAGCTGGGCTGGTATCACGAGGTATCACTGGAGCAGGGGCTGGCCAGCACCTACCAGTGGTTCCTGGAAAACCAGCACCGCTTCCGGGGGTAACGATGTTTTTAAGTCAGGAAGATTTTGCCACGGTGGTGCGTTCCACTCCGCTCATCTCGATTGATTTGATCGTGGAGAACGAACGCGGCGAGTTCTTGCTGGGGAAACGAACCAACCGTCCTGCACAGGGCTTCTGGTTCGTGCCCGGCGGGCGCGTGCAGAAGGATGAGACGCTTCATGATGCGTTTGAGCGTCTCACTCTGGCGGAACTGGGCCTCCAGCTGCCGATGGCGGCGGGCCAGTTTTACGGGGTCTGGCAGCACTTCTATGACGATAACTTTTCAGGCACCGGGTTCACCACGCACTACATCGTGCTGGGGTTCCGCCTGAAGGTGACTCAGGCAGATCTGCGTCTGCCTGATGCTCAGCATGACGACTACCGCTGGCTGGCACCGGAGCCGCTTCTGGCAAGCGAGAACGTCCATGACAACAGTCGGGCGTATTTCCTGGCGGATCGTCAGGCCGAGGTGCCAGGCATATGAAAATCCTCGTATACGGAATCAACTACTCGCCGGAATTAACCGGTATCGGAAAATATACCGGCGAGATGGTCGAGTGGATGGCGAGCCAGGGACATGACGTGCGGGTCATTACCGCGCCGCCGTACTACCCGGAATGGAAAGTCGGTGAGCGCTACTCAAGCTGGCGCTACCGTCGTGAAGAGGGGGCGGCAACCGTCTGGCGCTGCCCGCTTTATGTACCTAAGCAGCCCTCGACGCTGAAACGGCTACTGCATCTCGGCAGCTTTGCCCTGAGCAGTTTTTTCCCGCTGATGGCGCAGCGTCGCTGGAAGCCGGATCGCATCATTGGTGTGGTGCCGACGCTGTTTTGCACGCCGGGAATGCGCCTGCTGGGCAAACTCTCCGGCGCACGCACCCTGCTGCACATACAGGATTATGAAGTGGACGCCATGCTGGGCCTGGGGATGGCAGGCAAAGGCAAGGGTGGAAAAGTGGCGAAGCTCGCCAGCGCCTTTGAGCGTAGCGGTCTGCATAACGTGGATTACGTTTCGACCATCTCACGCTCGATGATGAACAAGGCGCAGGAGAAGGGCGTACCTGCCCGGAAGGTGATCTTCTTCCCGAACTGGTCCGAAGTGGCGCGTTTTCGCGACGTGACGGAGCAGGACGCTCAGACGCTACGCGCACAACTCGGTTTGCCTGAAGACCAAAAAATCATTCTTTACTCAGGCAACATCGGCGAAAAGCAAGGGCTGGAAAGCGTGATTGAAGCGGCTCAGCAGCTTAACGAGCATCCGCGGATGTTTGTGATTGTCGGGCAGGGCGGCGGGAAAGCGCGGCTGGAAAAGATGGTCAGCGAACGCGGCCTGAGCAACGTGAAATTCTTCCCGCTTCAGTCTTACGAGGCGTTACCTGCGCTGCTGAAGATGGGCGACTGCCATCTGGTGGTACAAAAACGTGGCGCGGCGGATGCGGTATTGCCTTCCAAGCTGACAAACATTCTGGCGGTGGGCGGCAACGCGGTGATCACGGCAGAAGCCGAAACTGAATTAGGCCAGCTGTGTGACAGCTATCCGGGGATTGCCGTGTGCGTCGAACCGGAATCGGTCCCGGCACTGGTCTCCGGCATTGAACAGGCACTTGCCATGCCAAAAGTGAACACGGTGGCACGTGAATATGCCGAACGCACGCTCGAGAAAGAGAACGTGCTGAGTCAATTTATTGCAGATATACGGGGATAAATCATGAGTCAAACCACTTTGTATCCGGTCGTAATGGCGGGTGGATCCGGGAGCCGGTTGTGGCCACTGTCCCGCGTGCTTTATCCAAAACAATTTCTGTGCCTGAAGGGTGACCTCACCATGCTGCAGACGACGGTAAACCGTCTGCACGGTGTTGAGTGTGAAAGCCCGGTGGTGATTTGTAACGAACAGCACCGCTTTATTGTTGCCGAGCAGCTGCGCCAGCTGAATAAACTCACAGAAAACATCATTCTGGAGCCTGCCGGACGTAATACCGCGCCTGCTATCGCCCTCGCGGCGCTGGCGGCAAAACGCAGCAGTCCTGACTGTGACCCGCTGATGCTGGTGCTGGCGGCAGACCACGTTATCCAGCAGGAAGAGGCGTTCCGCGAGGCGGTGCGTGCAGCGATCCCTTACGCCGAAAGCGGCAAACTGGTGACCTTCGGCATCGTGCCGGATCTGCCAGAAACCGGCTATGGCTATATTCGCCGCGGTAATGTGACGCCTGGCGAAGGCGACAGCGTGGCGTTTGATGTGGCGCAGTTTGTCGAAAAACCGAATCTGGAAACCGCTCAGGCCTACGTCGCCAGCGGTGAGTACTACTGGAACAGTGGGATGTTCCTGTTCCGTGCCGGGCGCTATCTGGAAGAGCTGCGCAAATACCGTCCGGATATTCTGAATGCCTGTGAGAAGGCGATGGCAGTGGTGGACCCGGATCTCGACTTCATCCGCGTGGATGAGGAGGCGTTCCTCGCCTGCCCGGAAGAGTCCATTGACTATGCGGTGATGGAACGCACGGCCGACGCCGTTGTGGTTCCGATGGATGCGGGCTGGAGTGATGTGGGCTCCTGGTCCTCACTGTGGGAGATCAGCGCCCATACCCCGGAGGGTAACGTCCATCACGGCGATGTCATTAGCCACAAAACGGAAAACAGCTACGTCTATGCCGAGTCCGGCCTGGTGACCACGGTCGGGGTGAAAGATCTGGTGGTTGTCCAGACCAAAGACGCCGTGCTGATTGCCGACCGTAACGCCGTGCAGGACGTTAAAAAAGTGGTCGAGCAAATCAAGGCCGATGGCCGACACGAACACCACATTCACCGCGAAGTGTACCGTCCGTGGGGCAAATATGACTCCATCGATGCAGGTGAGCGTTATCAGGTGAAACGCATCACCGTGAAGCCGGGCGAAGGGCTGTCTGTGCAGATGCATCATCACCGCGCCGAGCACTGGGTCGTGGTGGCGGGCACGGCTAAAGTCACCATCGACGGCGAAGTCAAACTGCTGGGTGAAAACGAGTCCATCTATATTCCGCTGGGGGCCACGCACTGTCTGGAGAACCCGGGGAAAATTCCTCTCGATTTAATTGAGGTACGCTCCGGCTCGTATCTGGAAGAGGACGATATCGTGCGCTTCCAGGATCGCTACGGCCGGGTGTAGCACTCTGCAATATGCCCGGTGGCGCTGAGCTTACCGGGCCTACGAATGACAAAAAAATCAATTTGGCCATTTAGTGGTCAGGGCCGACTGTTGCCTGAAAAAGGGGTCATCATGGAAAAATTAACCTGTTTTAAAGCCTACGATATTCGCGGCAAGCTGGGCGAAGAGCTGAATGAAGATATCGCGTGGCGCATTGGCCGCGCCTATGGCGAATACCTGAAGCCGCAGACCATCGTGCTGGGCGGCGACGTGCGTCTGACCAGTGAATCCCTGAAGCTGGCGCTGGCGAAAGGGTTGCAGGACGCGGGCGTGGACGTGCTGGATATCGGACTTTCCGGGACCGAAGAGATTTACTTTGCCACCTTCCACCTGGGCGTGGACGGCGGTATTGAAGTGACCGCCAGCCACAACCCGATGGACTACAACGGCATGAAGCTGGTGCGCAAAGGTGCGCGTCCTATCAGCGGCGACACCGGCCTGCGCGACGTGCAGCGTCTGGCGGAAGCCAACGATTTCCCGCCGGTGAACGACGCGAAACGCGGCAGCTATAAGCAAATCAACCTGCAAAAAGAGTATATCGATCACCTGCTGGGCTACATCAACGTGGCGAACCTCAAGCCGCTGAAGCTGGTCATCAACTCCGGTAACGGCGCGGCCGGCCCGGTGGTGGATGCCCTGGAAGCCCGCTTTAAAGCGCTGAACGTGCCGGTGACCTTCGTCAAAGTGCACAACACCCCGGACGGCAACTTCCCGAACGGTATTCCTAACCCGCTGCTGCCGGAGTGCCGCGACGACACCCGTAACGCGGTGATTGAGCACGGCGCGGATATGGGCATTGCCTTTGACGGCGATTTCGACCGCTGCTTCCTGTTCGACGAGAAAGGGCAGTTCATCGAGGGCTACTACATTGTCGGCCTGCTGGCGGAAGCGTTCCTTGAGAAAAACCCGGGTGCGAAAATCATTCATGACCCGCGTCTTTCCTGGAACACCGTCGATGTGGTGTCAGCGGCAGGCGGCACGCCGGTGATGTCCAAAACCGGTCACGCCTTTATCAAAGAGCGCATGCGTGAAGAAGACGCTATCTACGGCGGCGAGATGAGCGCCCACCACTACTTCCGTGATTTTGCCTACTGCGACAGCGGGATGATCCCGTGGCTGCTGGTGACTGAACTCCTGTGTCTGAAAGGGAAAACGCTGGCTGAGCTGGTGCGCGACCGTATGGCGGCGTTCCCGGCGAGCGGGGAGATCAACAGCAAGCTGGCGCAGCCCGCCGAGGCGATTGCCCGCGTGGAGCAACACTTTGCCATTCACGCGCTGGAAGTTGACCGCACCGACGGCATCAGCATGGCGTTTCCACAGTGGCGCTTTAACCTGCGCTCTTCTAATACCGAGCCGGTGGTGCGCCTGAACGTGGAATCCCGCGCGGATACGGCGCTGATGGAAGCCCGAACGAAGGACATTCTGGCGCTGTTGAATCAGTAACAATTGCCCCTCCGGGAGGAGGGGAAACCGAATACAGGAACAACGATGACGAATCTAAAAAAACGCGAACGAGCGAGAACGAATGCATCGTTAATCTCTATGGTGCAGCGTTTTTCTGATATCACCATCATGGTCGGCGGACTGTGGGCGGTGTGTCGGATCGGCGGGCTGCCGTTTTTATATATGCATCTGCTGATGGCGCTGATTGCGTTGGTCGTGTTTCAGATGATCGGCGGGATGACCGATTTCTACCGCTCGTGGCGCGGCGTGAAAATGACTACCGAACTGATGCTGTTGCTGCAGAACTGGACCCTGAGTCTGATCTTCAGCGCGGGCCTGGTGGCGTTCAGCCATGATTTCGATAATCGCCTCGTGACCTATCTCAGCTGGTATCTGCTGACCAGCGTCGGCATGGTGGTGTGCCGCTCCCTGATCCGCTTTGGCGCGGGCTGGCTGCGTAACCGCGGCTATAACCGTCGCTTTGTGGCGGTGGCAGGGGATTTGCCGGTTGGAAGGGTTCTGCTCGAGAGCTTCCGCAAAGAGCCGTGGTTAGGGTTTGAAGTGGTGGGCATTTATCACGACGCGAAACCGGGCGGCGTGCCGTCGGACTGGGCGGGGAATTACGTCCAGCTGATTGAAGACGCGAAAGCTGGAAAAATTCACAACGTTTATATCGCCATGCAGATGAAAGACGAATCCCGCATTAAGCAGCTGATGCGCGAGCTGGCGGATACCACCTGCTCGGTGATCCTCATCCCGGATGTGTTTACCTTCAACATTCTGCATTCCCGTATTGAAGAGGTGAACGGCGTGCCGGTGGTACCGCTGTACGATACGCCGTTGTCGGGCATTAACCGCGTGCTCAAGCGCGTGGAAGATATCGTGCTCTCTTCGCTGATTTTACTCCTCATCTCCCCGGTACTGTGCTGCATCGCTCTGGCGGTGAAGCTGAGCTCCCCCGGCCCGGTCATTTTCCGTCAGACCCGCTACGGCATGGACGGTAAGCCGATCATGGTCTGGAAATTCCGCTCTATGAAGGTGATGGAGAACGACAAGGTGGTCACCCAGGCGACGCAGAACGATCCGCGCGTCACCCGCGTAGGTAACTTCCTGCGTCGCACCTCGCTGGACGAGCTGCCGCAGTTTATCAATGTCTTTACCGGCGGCATGTCGATTGTTGGCCCCCGTCCGCACGCCGTGGCGCACAACGAGCAGTACCGCTCGCTGATTGAAGGCTACATGCTGCGCCATAAGGTGAAGCCGGGCATCACCGGCTGGGCACAGATCAACGGCTGGCGCGGTGAAACCGACACGCTGGAAAAAATGGAAAAACGCATCGAGTTCGATCTGGAGTACATCCGCGAGTGGAGCCTCTGGTTCGATATCAAGATTGTTTTTCTGACCATTTTCAAAGGCTTCGTGAACAAAGCGGCGTACTAAGATGAGCTTACGTGAAAAAACCATCAGCGGCGCCAAGTGGTCAGCGATGGCGACCATCGTCATCATTGGCCTCGGTCTGGTGCAGATGACGGTGCTGGCGCGCATTATTGATAATCACCAGTTCGGCCTGCTGACCGTCTCGCTGGTGATTATTGCGCTGGCCGACACGCTGTCGGACTTTGGTATCGCCAACTCGATTATCCAGCGTAAAGAGATCAGCCATCTGGAGCTGACCACGCTCTACTGGCTGAATGTGGGGCTGGGTATTTTCGTGTTTGTGCTGGTCTTTCTACTGAGCGGTACTATCGCCAGCGTGCTGCACAACCCGGATCTCGCCCCGCTGATGCGCACATTGTCCTTTGCCTTCGTGGTGATCCCACACGGGCAGCAGTTCCGCGCGCTGATGCAGAAAGAGCTGGAGTTCAACAAAATCGGCATGATCGAAACCAGCGCCGTGCTGGCGGGCTTTACCTTCACCGTGGTCAGCGCCCATTTCTGGCCGCTGGCGATGACGGCCATCCTCGGTTACCTGGTCAACTCCGCCGTGCGTACGCTGCTGTTTGGCTATTTTGGCCGCAAAATTTATCGCCCGGGGCTGCATTTCTCTCTCGCGTCCGTCTCGTCTAACCTCCGCTTTGGCGCGTGGCTGACGGCGGACAGCATTATTAACTACGTGAATACCAACCTCTCAACGCTGGTGCTGGCACGCATTCTTGGGGCGAGCGTCGCGGGGGGCTACAACCTGGCCTACAACGTCGCGGTGGTGCCGCCGATGAAGCTGAACCCGATTATCACCCGCGTCCTGTTCCCGGCGTTTGCCAAGATTCAGGACGATACCGAAAAGCTGCGCGTTAATTTTTACAAGCTGCTGTCCGTGGTAGGGATCATCAACTTCCCGGTGCTGCTGGGGCTGATGGTGGTTTCGAGCAACTTCGTACCGCTGGTGTTTGGCGAGAAGTGGAACGGCATTATCCCGATCCTGCAATTGCTCTGCGTGGTGGGGCTGCTGCGCTCCGTGGGGAATCCGATTGGTTCGCTGCTGATGGCGAAGGCGCGGGTGGATATCAGCTTCAAGTTCAACGTGTTCAAAACCTTCCTGTTTATTCCGGCAATTATCGTCGGTGGCCATATGGCGGGCGCCATCGGCGTCACGCTGGGCTTCCTGCTGGTGCAGGTAGTCAATACCGTTCTGAGCTACTTCATCATGATTAAGCCGGTGCTGGGCTCCAGCTACCGTCAGTACATTTTGAGTCTGTGGCTGCCGTTTTACCTCTCACTGCCAACCCTTGCTGTGAGCTACGGTCTGGGCATTATCCTTCGCGGCCATCTGCCGCTGGCCGCACTGCTGGCGGTGCAGGTGGCCGCAGGCGCGCTGGCATTTGGCGTGATGATTGTGCTGTCACGCAATGCGCTGGTGGTCGAAATGAAGCGCCAGTTTTGCCGTAACGAAAAAATGAAAACGCTGCTTCGCGCAGGCTAGTTATTTAAGAGGCCATTATGAAATTATTAATTCTTGGCAACCATACCTGCGGCAACCGTGGCGACAGCGCCATCCTGCGCGGTTTACTGGATGCAATTAACACCCTTAAGCCTGAGACCGAAGTGGACGTGATGAGCCGTTATCCGGTCAGCTCATCCTGGTTACTGAACCGCCCGGTAATGGGCGACCCGCTCTACAGCCAGATGAAACAGCATAACAACGCCGCAGGCGTGATGGGGCGGGTGAAGAAAGTCCTGCGTCGTCGTTACCAGCACCAGGTGCTGCTTTCCCGCGTGACGGATACCGGCAAGCTGCGCAACATTGCAATTGCGCAGGGCTTTACCGATTTCGTGCGGCTGCTGTCCGGCTACGACGCGATTATTCAGGTTGGCGGTTCGTTCTTCGTCGATCTCTACGGCGTACCGCAGTTTGAACATGCGCTCTGCACGTTTATGGCCAAAAAGCCGTTGTTTATGATTGGCCACAGCGTCGGACCTTTCCAGGATCCGCAGTTTAACCAGCTGGCGAACTATGTCTTTGGGCACTGCGACGCGCTGATCCTGCGTGAGTCGGTGAGTCTGGATATGATGAAGCGCAGCGAAATTGACACGTCTAAAGTAGAACACGGCGTGGACACCGCCTGGCTGGTGGATCATCAGGATGACAGCTTCCAGGCAAGCTACGCGGTACAGCACTGGTTGGACGTGGCGGCAAAACAAAAAACGGTCGCCATCACGCTGCGTGAACTGGCTCCCTTTGATAAACGGCTAGGCACCACCCAGGCGGCGTATGAGAAAGCCTTTGCCGACGTGGTGAACCGCGTGCTGGACAGCGGTTATCAGGTACTGGCGCTTTCCACCTGTACCGGCATCGACAGCTACAACAAAGATGACCGCATGGTGGCGCTGAATCTGCGCAACCTGGTTAACGATCCGTCCCGTTATCACGTTGTGATGGATGAGCTGAACGACCTTGAAATGGGCAAGCTGCTCGGCGCCTGTGACCTGACCGTCGGCACCCGCCTGCATTCGGCCATTATCTCCATGAACTTCGGTACGCCGGCCATCGCCATTAACTACGAACACAAATCCGCCGGGATTATGCAGCAGCTTGGCATGCCGGAAATGGCCGTGGATATTCGTCACCTGCTGGATGGTTCGCTTGGTGCGATGGTGGGGGACACGCTGGGTCAACTGCCCGCCATCAACGAACGGCTGGCCGTGGCGGTGAAAGCCGAGCGCGAGAAGGGCATTAGCATGGTGAAATCGGTACTCGACCGCGTACGGGAGGGGAAATGAAGGTTGGTTTCTTCTTACTGAAATTTCCGCTGTCGTCCGAGACCTTTGTGCTGAACCAAATTACCGCGTTTATCGATATGGGATATGACGTGGAGATTATCGCCCTGCAAAAGGGCGATACCCAAAACACCCATGCGGCCTATACCCAGTATGGGCTGGAGGCGAAAACCCGCTGGCTGCAGGATGAGCCTTCCGGGAAGTTGAGCAAGCTGCGCCACCGGGCCAGCCAGACCTTACGCGGGATCCATCGGCCGCAGACCTGGCGGGCGCTGAATGTTTCCCGCTATGGGTCCGAATCTCGCAATCTGATCCTGTCGGCCATCTGCGGGCAAACGGCGCAGCCGTATCGTGCCGATGTGTTTATCGCCCACTTCGGCCCGGCGGGTGTCACTGCCGCGAAGCTGCGCGAACTGGGGGTAATAGACGGCAAGATTGCGACTATTTTCCACGGAATCGACATCTCAAGCCGTGAAGTGTTGAACCACTATACGCCAGAGTATCAGCAGCTTTTCCGCCGCGGTGACATGATGCTGCCCATCAGCGACCTGTGGGCCGGACGCCTGAAAAGTATGGGCTGCCCGGGTGAGAAGATTGCCGTTTCGCGCATGGGCGTCGATTTAACGCGCTTTACGCGTCGTCCGGTGAAGGTGCCGGGAAAACCGCTACAGATCATCTCTGTGGCGCGTCTGACCGAAAAGAAAGGTCTGCATGTGGCCATTGGGGCCTGCCGTCAGCTAAAAGCGCGCGGGGTGGCGTTCCACTATCGCATTCTCGGCATTGGGCCGTGGGAACGTCGTCTGCGCACGCTTATCGAACAGTATCAACTGGACGATGTCGTGGAGATGCCGGGCTTTAAGCCGAGCCATGAAGTTAAGGCCATGCTCGATGAGGCGGACGTGTTCCTGCTGCCCTCCGTGACGGGCGCCGATGGTGACATGGAAGGCATTCCGGTGGCGCTGATGGAGGCGATGGCCGTGGGTATTCCGGTGGTATCGACCCTGCACAGCGGGATCCCGGAGCTGATTAAATCTGACCATTCCGGCTGGCTGGTGCCGGAGAATAACGCGATGGCCCTTGCTGACCGGTTAGCGGCCTTCAGCGACATCGACCAGCAGGCGCTGGAGCCCGTGCTTCACAATGCCAGACAAAAAGTAGAAACCGATTTTAACCAGCAGGTGATTAATCGCCAGTTAGCGAGCCTGCTGCAAACGCTGTAACGCCGAGGTTGTATGCTGAAAAAGATTACCCGACGCACTTTTGTCTCTTCTCTGTCCGTTCTGGCGGCCACGCCGCTGCTGTCGTCCCGCCTCGCGCGGGCGGCAGGCGGAAAGACGGTCTCTGTTAATCAGTACAATAACAACGACTGGATCGCTGCCTTTAAGCAGGCGTTTAAAGAGGGTGACATCGTCGTTGTCCCGGCGGGACTCACCTGCGAAAACATCAATACGGGCATTTTCATTCCTGACGGTAAAACGCTGCTGATCCGCGGGGCGTTAACCGGCAACGGGCGCGGCCGCTTTGTTCTGCAGGAAGGCTGCAAGGTCATTGGCGAAGGGGCAGGGCGCACGGAGAATATTACGCTCGACGTTCGTGGCTCAGATTGTGTGATCAAAGGGCTGGCAATGAGTGGATTTGGCCCGGTAACGCAGATCTACATTGGCGGTAAGAAACCCAAAGTGATGCGCAATTTGCTGATTGATAATATCAGCGTAAGCCAGGCTAACTACGCTATCCTGCGTCAGGGGTTTCATAACCAGATCGATGGGGCCCGTATTACCAACAGCAAATTCAGCCACCTGCAGGGCGATGCGATTGAGTGGAATGTGGCGATCAATGACCGCAATATCCTGATCTCCGATCACGTCATCGACAACATCAACTGCACCAACGGCAAGATCAACTGGGGTATCGGTATTGGCCTCGCCGGGAGCACCTACGACAACGACTATCCTGAAAAACAGACCGTTAAGAACTTCGTGGTGGCCAACATCACCGGCAGCAACTGTCGCCAGCTGGTACATGTTGAAAACGGTAAACACTTTGTTATCCGCAATATAAAGGCCGAAAATATTACCCCCGACTTCAGTAAAAAGGCGGGAATAGATAACGCCACGGTAGCTATTTATGGCTGTGATAATTTCATTATTGATAATGTCGATATGGTCAATAGTGCCGGAATGCTAATTGGCTATGGGGTCATTAAAGGCGATTATTTGTCCATTCCGCAGAACTTCAAGCTAAACAATATTCATCTGGATAATCGCCAGCTTGCGTATAAGCTGCGCGGAATCCAAATATCATCCGGCAATGCCACCTCCTTTGTGGCGATCACCAACGTCGAGATGAAGCGCGCTACGCTTGAGCTGCACAATAAGCCGCAGCATCTGTTCTTACGTAATATCAACGTGATGCAGGAGGCTGCTATCGGTCCTGCGCTGAAGATAAACTTTGACTTACGTAAGGATGTGCGGGGCAAATTTATGGCCAAAGATGAGACCCTGCTGTCACTGGCGAACATAAAAGCGGTGAATGAGAAGGGGCAGAGCTCGGTGGATATTGACCGGGTGGACCAGCAGGTGGTGAATGTGGAAAGGCTGAACTTTCCACTTCCGCGCAAATAATCGACGATCGTCTGTTTTGAGACTATTCCTGGCACAAAAGCGCGATCGAATCAGATTACAACTACAGAAATTTGTGATGCTGAGGCGTAACATTACCTCAGGATTACGGCAAATCATGCTGGCGAAAACAGGTTTAAGAGCTATAATTCGTCAACCATTTTAAGGTGGAAGAAATAATGATTAATTTGAAAGCAGTCATTCCGGTAGCAGGCCTGGGCATGCATATGTTGCCAGCCACAAAAGCCATTCCTAAAGAAATGCTGCCGATCGTCGACAAACCGATGATTCAATACATCGTCGACGAGATTGTTGCTGCAGGGATCAAAGAAATCGTCCTGGTTACGCACTCGTCCAAGAATGCGGTTGAAAACCACTTCGACACCTCTTACGAACTCGAAGCGTTGCTTGAGCAGCGCGTCAAACGCCAGCTGCTGGCGGAAGTGCAATCTATTTGTCCACCTGGCGTGACCATCATGAACGTGCGCCAGGCGCAGCCGCTGGGGCTGGGCCACTCCATCCTGTGTGCCCGTCCGGTTGTCGGTGATAGCCCGTTCATCGTTGTTCTTCCGGACATCATCATTGATACCGCGTCTGCCGATCCGCTGCGCTACAACCTGGCGGCCATGGTGGCGCGTTTCAACGAAACCGGTCGCAGCCAGGTACTGGCAAAACGCATGAAGGGCGATCTCTCTGAGTACTCTGTGATTCAGACGAAAGAAGCGCTGGAGACGGAAGGGCAGGTGAGCCGCATCGTTGAGTTCATCGAAAAGCCGGATCAGCCGCAGACGCTGGACTCCGACCTGATGGCGGTGGGTCGTTATGTTCTGAATGCCGATATCTGGGCGGAACTGGAAAAAACCGAGCCAGGTGCCTGGGACCGTATTCAGCTGACTGACGCGATTGCTGAGCTGGCGAAGAAGCAGTCTGTGGATGCCATGCTGATGACGGGTGACAGCTATGACTGCGGTAAGAAAATGGGGTATATGCAGGCGTTTGTGAACTATGGGCTGCGTAACCTGAAGGAAGGGGCGAAGTTCAGAAGCCGGATTGAGAAGCTGCTGGCCAACGACTGATATTCCTTTTTGTCTTTTTGAATAAGCGGCAGTTATCATTTGGCTATGTCGAACATAACCAAAATGGTAACTGCCGTTTTTTATTATTAATTTTAGCAATAACATGCAGTTATCTGATTCAATTGTGGGCTGATTTGTAACGATTTGTGCTTGTTTCCAGGGCCATTTAGGACGACAATTAACGCCAGTTTTTGTCTGTAATCAGACCCAAAATCCTTTATCTAACTTTCGCTCAGTGCACTGGTAGCTGTTAAGCCAGGGGCGGTAGCGTGCAAAATTTCTGAAACCGTTATTATTAACCGGGTTCCAGAGCATCGATATCTCGATATAACCAATAGATGGAATAGCTAACGTGAAAATCCTTGTTACGGGCGGAGCCGGTTTTATCGGCTCAGCGGTTGTGCGGCATATTATTAAAAATACTCAGGATGCGGTCGTCAATGTGGATAAACTGACGTATGCCGGTAACCTGGAGTCACTGACCGACGTCAATGATAGCGATCGTTATGTCTTTGAACATGCAGACATTTGCGATAAAGTCGCTATGGATCGCATTTTTGCCGAGCACAAACCGGATGCGGTGATGCACCTTGCGGCAGAGAGTCACGTTGACCGTTCTATTACCGGCCCCGCTGCGTTTATTGAAACTAACATTGTGGGTACCTATGTCCTTCTGGAGGCCGCCCGTGCCTACTGGTTGACGTTAGATGATGCGGCTAAAGCGGCGTTTCGTTTCCACCACATCTCAACTGATGAAGTTTACGGTGATTTGCCTCACCCTGATGAACATCCTGCGTCTGCTGAGTTGCCGCTGTTTACCGAAACCACAGCCTATGCGCCAAGCAGCCCGTATTCCGCCTCTAAAGCCTCCAGCGATCATCTTGTACGCGCGTGGCTGCGTACCTACGGTTTCCCTACGATTGTGACTAACTGCTCCAATAACTACGGCCCGTATCATTTCCCTGAAAAGCTGATTCCGTTGGTGATTTTGAATGCTCTGGACGGTAAAGCGCTGCCAATTTACGGCAAAGGTGACCAGATACGTGACTGGCTGTATGTTGAAGACCATGCGCGTGCGCTGTATACCGTTGTAACCCAAGGTAAGCCGGGTGAAACATATAACATTGGTGGGCATAACGAAAAGCAGAATCTGGATGTGGTACACACCATCTGCGATCTGCTGGATGAAATCGTGCCGAAAGAAGGCTCCTATCGCGATCAGATTACTTACGTCGCTGACCGTCCAGGGCATGATCGGCGCTACGCAATTGACGCACATAAAATTGGCGTTGAGCTGGGCTGGAAACCCGAAGAGACATTCGAAAGCGGTATCCGCAAGACTGTGGAATGGTATTTGAGCAACCAGGGCTGGGTTAACAATGTTAAAAGCGGTGCCTACAAGACCTGGATCGAACAGAATTACGGAGAACGTCAATAATGAACATTCTTCTGTTCGGCAAGACAGGTCAGGTAGGTTGGGAACTCCAGCGTGCACTCGCACCGTTAGGGAACGTGATTGCACTCGATGTGCAGTCGAAAGAATATTGTGGTGATTTTAGCAACCCTGAAGGTATCGCTGAAACCGTTCGTACAATTAAGCCCGACGTCATCGTCAATGCTGCGGCGCATACCGCAGTCGATAAAGCTGAATCAGAGCAGGAATTCGCTCAGCTGCTCAACGCAACCAGCGTCGAGGCAATTGCGAAAGAAGCGGCGAAAATAGGTGCCTGGGTTGTACACTATTCTACTGATTACGTGTTTCCAGGGGATGGCGAAACGCCATGGTGCGAAACGGATGCTACCGCACCTCTTAATGTATATGGGCAGACCAAGCTCGAGGGTGAAAAAGCGCTCCAGTCTCATTGTGCTAAGCACCTGATTTTCCGCACAAGTTGGGTTTACGCCGGCAAAGGCAATAACTTTGCAAAAACAATGCTTCGCCTGGCGAAAGCGCGTAAAGAGCTCTCCGTCATCAACGATCAGGTTGGCGCACCGACAGGCGCTGAGTTACTGGCTGACTGTACTGCGCATGCTATCCGTGTAGCGATGGTAAAACCGGAAGTGGCTGGCCTGTATCATCTTGTTGCATCAGACACGACCACCTGGTATGACTATGCTGCGCTAGTATTCGATGAAGCCAGAAAGGCGGGGATTGAACTGGAAATTGAAAAACTCAATGCCGTTCCAACCACCGCATATCCTACGCCTGCACGTCGGCCACATAATTCGCGTTTAAATACAGAGAAATTCCAGCGCAACTTTGGCCTGGTATTACCGGCATGGGATGTGGGCGTTAAGCGAATGCTCTCCGAGCTTTTTACCGCTGAATCAATCTAATCATTAAATAATTGCCCGGATTCGGGCAATTTGCATTCATAGAGAAATTACAATGGCTACGCGTAAAGGTATTATTCTTGCTGGTGGATCCGGCACTCGTCTCTACCCTGTGACCATGGCGGTGAGTAAACAACTGCTGCCCATTTACGACAAACCAATGATTTACTATCCGCTGTCTACACTGATGCTGGCGGGGATTAAAGACATTCTGATCATCAGTACGCCACAGGATACCCCACGCTTTGAACAGCTTCTGGGTGACGGCAGTCAGTGGGGGTTAAACCTTCAATATAAAGTGCAGCCAAGCCCGGATGGACTGGCGCAGGCCTTTATCATTGGTGAAGAGTTCATTGGTGACGATAGCTGCGCGCTGGTTTTGGGCGATAACATTTTCTATGGTCATGATTTGCCTAAACAGCTCGAAGCAGCCCTGAATAAAGATGATGGTGCAACGGTATTTGCCTATCACGTTAACGACCCTGAACGTTATGGCGTTGTGGAGTTTGATAAAAACGGTACGGCCATCAGCCTGGAAGAGAAGCCGCTGGAGCCTAAAAGCAACTATGCCGTAACGGGTCTCTATTTCTATGATAATGATGTTGTAGAAATGGCTAAAAACCTGAAACCGTCTGCGCGCGGTGAACTCGAAATCACGGATATCAACCGTATTTATCTGGAGCAGGGACGTCTTTCAGTGGCCATGATGGGGCGTGGCTATGCCTGGCTGGATACGGGTACACATCAGAGCCTGATTGAAGCGAGTAACTTTATTGCGACAATTGAAGAGCGCCAGGGGCTAAAGGTTTCCTGTCCGGAAGAGATTGCTTATCGCAAAGGGTTTATTGATGCGGAGCAGGTGAAGAAGCTGGCTGAGCCGTTGAAGAAAAATGCCTATGGGCAATATCTTATAAAAATGATTTATTCCTAAATTTCAGATTTCGAAACGTTGGAACACAATAAATGAAAATAGAATTAATTCCTTTACAGCAACATGGGGATAACCGTGGTCTGCTTGTGGCTTTGGAGGAACAACGAAATATCCCCTTCGCTATTAAACGCGTTTATTACTTATATGACACATTACAAGGTATTCGCCGTGGTTATCATGCGCACAAGAAAACAAGACAGCTAGCTATCGCTGTTAAAGGTTCTTGCACATTTCACTTTGACGATGGGAAAAATACAAAAGAGATTGTTTTAGATAACCCAGTTCAAGGTTTGATGATTGAACCTAGAATGTGGCATGAAATGTATAACTTCAGTAATGATTGTATTTTAATGGTTTTGGCTGATGATGTATACGATGAAACTGATTATATCAGAGATTATGAGGAGTTTATTGGATATATGAATAATGAAAATTCACAAATTTAGTGATGTCAAAAGTAATAACATCGGTGAAGGCACATCCATTTGGCAATTTGTTGTTATCATGGAAAATGCCGTGATAGGAAAAAATTGCAATATCTGTGCAAACTCTCTTATTGAGAATGATGTAATTATTGGTGATAACGTTACAGTCAAAAGTGGTGTCTACATATGGGACGGAGTTGAGTTAGAAGACAATGTTTTTATAGGGCCTTGTGTTGCATTTACAAACGATAAAAGACCCCGTTCAAAAGAGTACCCCGAATCTTTCTTGAAAACAATCGTTAGGAAAGGCGCCTCCATCGGTGCAAACGCAACTATCTTACCCGGTATTGAAATTGGTGAAAAAGCAATTGTAGGTGCTGGAAGCGTTGTTACAAAAAGTGTACCTCCTTACGCAGTTGTCGTTGGGAACCCCGCTAAAATTGTCGAATGGATTGAACAAGATGAATAAAGTAGATTTTTTGGATCTGAAGAATATCAACCTTAAATATGAAGGCGAGTTAGTGGAAGCATTCACTCGGGTCTTACATTCTGGTTGGTATATTATGGGTAAAGAGTTATCCGATTTTGAATCAAAATTTGCTCAGTACTGCGGCGTTAAATATTGCGTTGGAGTTGCTAATGGTTTAGATGCACTTATTTTAGTTATCCGAGCATGGAAAGAAATGGGGAAATTAAAAGATGGTGATGAGATCATTGTCCCTGCGAATACTTACATTGCATCTGTTTTAGCTATAACTGAAAATAATTTAAAGCCAGTTTTCGTAGAACCTGATATTAATACATATAACTTAGATCCTTTAAAAATTGAAAAAGCTGTAACTAATAAAACAAAAGCTATACTACCTGTTCATTTATATGGTCAAATTTGTAATATGCCAGCGATAAGAAATATCGCAGAGAAATACAATTTGCTTATTTTGGAAGATTCAGCTCAATCTCATGGCGCAACAATTTCAGGCGTTAAGTCTGGGGCCTGGGGGGATGCTTCAGGCTTTAGCTTTTATCCAGGTAAAAACCTTGGCGCTATTGGTGACGCAGGCGCAATTACAACTAATGATCCTGAATTAGATAAAATGTTGCGTGCTATAAGGAATTATGGTTCGCACAAAAAATATCATAATATTACATGTGGTGTAAATAGTCGTCTTGATGAACTCCAGGCAGCATTGTTGAAAGTTAAATTGCTTAATTTGGATGCAGATACTCATATCCGAAGAAAAATTGCGAAGAAATACCTAAGTGAAATAAAAAATAAAAAGATAACTTTGCCACATATTGGGTCAGAAGACATGCATGTATGGCACTTATTTGTAATAAGATGCGAGACTCGTGATGATTTACAGAATTATTTGACTGAACGCGGTATTCAGACCCTGATACACTATCCAATCCCACCTCATAAACAAGATGCATATAAGCAATATAGTCACCTGAAGCTGCCTTTAACTGAGAAAATACATGAGGAAGTTTTGTCAATACCAATTAGCCCTGTTATGACATCTGAGCAAGTTGAATATGTGATTCAGGCTTTAAATAATTATTAATATGAAAAAATTCCTTACAGTTACCATTTTTTCAGGCCTATTTACTTTACTTAAAATGCTAAGTGGCTTTGTCATCGGTAAAGTGGTCGCAATATATACTGGCCCATCTGGAATTGCAATGATTGGGCAATTGCAAAGTGTAATTAGCATACTTAGCGGTGTTGTCAACGCTCCAGTAGGGAATGGAGTAGTACGGTATACAGCAAAAAATTATGAAAATGGTACTGTTCATTGCGCGCCTTGGTGGCGCGCATCGATAAAGTTATCGATCACTCTGTATCTTTTTATCGCTGGTTCAACTATTGTTTTTTCAAAATATCTCTCTTTTTATTTTTTTTCCCATGAAGAATATTCTTGGCTTATAATCCTTGCTTGCTCAGCTCTTCCTCTTTCAGTTGCGAATACTTTATTGGCGTCAATTCTTAATGGACAACAAAAATATAGACAATATATTGTATCAGGTATGATATCCGTTATTGTTTCGACGTTGTTCTTAATTTTAATGACTGTTTGCTACTCCCTTGAAGGTGCGCTCATTTCCGTATCTTTAAATACATCAATTGCGGGTTTTGTTTTGATGATTTATTGCAAACGGAAAGATTGGTTTATCTATAAAAACTTCTTCGGGAAGGTATCCAGAGAGGAAACAAGAGGAATATTAAATTATTCTTTAATGGCATTTACTTCTGCTTTATCTTTTCCTGTAGCGCTACTGATCGCGAGAAAAATAATGATTAGTGAAACAGGATGGCAGGATGCAGGGCAATGGCAAGCTGTTTGGAAGATATCAGAAGCGTACCTTGCAGTGATGACAATAGCATTGAGCACCTACTTCATGCCTAAGCTTTCTTCAATTAATGAAAGTTTAGCAATTAAGAAAGAAGTTAATCGTCTGATTCTGGTAATAGTGCCTTTTACAGCTGTGATGGCATTATTTATATATTTATTTAGAGATGTTGGAATCACACTACTTTTCACCAATGAGTTTTATGAAGCACGAAATTTATTCTTCTATCAGTTAATTGGTGATGTTGTTAAGATTGCGAGTTTTGTATATGCATATCCAATGCTCGCTCAAGGTAGAATAAAAACTTTTATTTTTTCAGAAGTATTCTTTGCGGTGTCGTTTATTATTCTCGTCGATTACTTCGTAACAAAAATTGGAATTCAGGGGGCAAATATTGCCTATATGATTAATTATTTTGTTTATTTTTGTTTTACTTTTGTTTTCACAAATTTTATAAATCCGAAAATTAAATTGATGTCGTGAGCAAGATATGAAGATAGTAATCCCCGTCGTAGGGTTCAGTCGATCTGGCGGTGAGAGAGTACTGGCCAGAATCGCAACGGAATTAATAAAGTTTGGCCATGAAGTTTACTTAGTGGCACCAGATGATGGTATTGAACCCTATTATCCAACATCAGCCTTAGTCTGTAGAAGTATTAAAGAAAAAAGATATAATAAGTACATGAATTATTTCTGTACAATGAGAAATTTATTTAAAAAATGTAAGTCATTAGAACCCGATATCGTCGTAGCTAATTTTCACTTAACTGCATATATTGCTTTTTTATTACCGAATGAGATACTGAAAGTATACTATATACAAGCTTATGAAGTCATATTTAGTGATAATAAGCTTCGAAAGCTAATTGCTTATTTAACATATTTATTACCCCTAAGGAAAGTCGTAAACAGTGAATCTCTTTTACCAGAGAGGTTAAACAACTACATTGCAGTTGTTCCTGCTGGAGTGGACACAGAGAACTTCTTTCCTAGAAAATTTTCATATAGTAAAAAACATATTGGGTTTATTGGTCGTAAAGAAAAGCATAAAGGAACATCTCAATTGATTGATATTATAATCGATTGGGCCGCAGGGAAAGACATTACGTTGAATGTTGGCGTCTATTTAGCTGAAAGTGATGCGTATAAACTTCAAAAAGCCAATATTAATTTTATTCAAATACCTATCAATAATGATATTGAACTTGCTAATTTTTATCGTTTAAACGATCTTGTATTAGCTGTTGGATTAGTTGAAGATGGAGCATTTCACTACCCTTGTGCTGAAGCAATGGCATGCGGTTGTCTGGTGATTTCGAATTATGCTCCATTAGCTAATTCAAATAGTCTGCTAAAAATAGACAGTTTTAGTCGAGATAACATACTTGAAAAATTAAATTTATTCTTTAGCTTAACTAAATCGCAAATAGATAATGAGCTTGAAATAGGTAATATCATCAAATCACTTTATTCATGGGATAAAGTTGGTGATAAGTTTAATAGAACTTTGCTAGAAATAAAATCATACGAGACTCATAATGATGAACGTCATCCCAACTAAAATATCTGGATTGCTAATTTTAGAGCCTAAAGTCTTTCAGGATGAGAGAGGTTTTTTCATGGAAAGTTTTAATCAGGCTTCTTTTAATGAAGCTGTGGGTAAAGAAGTAGTTTTCGTTCAAGACAATCATTCAAAATCCTCAAAAGGTGTTTTGCGTGGTATGCATTATCAACTTGAACCTGCAGCACAGGGCAAACTTGTTCGCTGTACAAGTGGCGCCGTCTTTGATGTTGCTGTCGATATTCGACCACAGTCAGATACATATGGTGAGTGGGAAGGCGTGATTTTGTCTGCGGAAAATAACAAACAGTTTTGGATCCCCGAAGGCTTTGCTCACGGTTTTTTGGTGTTAACTGACTCTGCTGAATTTATGTACAAAACAACAGATTATTATAATCCGTCATTAGAAAGTGGTTTTGCCTGGAATGATAGGAATGTTGGTATTGAATGGCCAAAGGTTGAAAATATTATCTTATCGGAGAAGGATAAGAACCAACCTCTTTTCGATATAGTTATCTAAATAGATAACTTCTTACGAAGTAATGAATTATTAAATAAAGGTTTTTATATGCGCGTGTTTGATGTTTGTGGTACACTTTATAATTCAAATACAACTTTTGATTTTATTGTTGGATATCACAGATATCGAAATAATAAAGTCCGATCTTTTTACCTGATGATTCTATTATCATTTCCTTGCAAAGTCCTCAATAAGCTAAAATTGTTTTCAATTAGAAAAAGAATGATAGCAACATTAAACGGTGAAGAAAAAAAACATTTGGCGAATTATTCTGAAAAGTTTGTGACAGATGTTTTGTCAAGTAAAGAAAAAAAAATACCGATGCAATTGCTAAGTTCTGATAAAGATAGTTCGCTTTTAATTTCAGCATCAATAGATCCAGTGATAAGTGCAATCGCCGAACATCTTAACGTAAGAGCTTATTCTTCTTTATTGGAATTTGATGCTCATAACAAATGTACCGGTAGACTTTCTTATGATCTAAAAGGGGTCAAATCTGAAAAAATTGATACGAGTAATGTAGATCTTGTTGCTACAGACAATATGACAGATATTGATATTATAAAGCTTAGTAAAATCGCTTATATAATTGTGAATAATAACAATAAACAAAAATGGGAAGGATTCTTGTTACAACATAAAGTAGATCTAGGTAAGGTGATTTTTATATGAGGTTATACATTCCATTCTCTTATCTTCTTTTAACAAGAATTAAAACAAAGCATGAGAGAATAAGCTGGTTTATTATTTACCCTGCATTTCTCATCACTGCGACTTTACTTTTTAATGGTGATCTTTTAAATTTCATGCTTACTTTTTGCATGACTATGTCGCTGTATGAAATTGGGTATTTAGATAATGATTTTAGAACTATTAAAAAGGAGAAAAATCCAACGCTTAGGGCTGATGAGCGGCGATCATGGATAGAATATAACCTCCAATATCTGATTGGAATAAGGTTATTAATTGCTTTGTTAGTTCTTTTTTATATAATTCCATCTATTGATTTTATTCAAAAATCTATATTTATATTTTTACTATGTCTTCTTGCTGTTGGTTTCTATTTTCATAATACACTTCGGTCTAGATGGAATGTTTTAACATATTTCATCGTGGTTCTTTGTCGATATTTAATTCCTGTTGTTGCAGCGGTTAAAAGTGAATTCTATGGATATTTGATACCATTTATCATCATAGCTTTCCCGTTAGTAAGGACAATTGAACATGCCTGTAAAGAAAAATATGAATTACGTCGAATCAAGCTTTTAGTTAGCAACCCAGATAATTTTCGTGTCAAATGGTATGCAGGTATTACTTTTCTTCTCTTAATCTCTATCGTTTTTTATGAAAATGAGATTGTATTTAGATTGGTTCTTTTAAGTGTATATTTTCTGCTGTATCGAATGATGACTTTTTATTTTGCAAGATCAAAAAGTGTCTTAAGGAATAAACATAGTTCTTATAAATGGGATGAAAATGAAAAGTAAAACTGCAGCTATTGTTGTTCTGTTTAATCCAACAAAAAGTCATGTCTTGCAATTAATAAATGACCTAAAAGAACAATGTGATTTAGTTATTCTGGTTGATAATACGCCCGAGAATCATCCAAGAGTTATAGATAAAGATGAAATGGCCAAGAATGTCTTGTATGAACATCTTGGATGTAATATGGGAATAGCCTATGCACAGAATCATGGTTTTATTAAGGCGATAGAATTCGGATGTAAAATATTCTTTACTTTTGACCAAGACTCATCCATTAGTAATTCATTTATATTCGATATGGTAAATGAATACGAAAAATTAGCCAAGGTCAGCACTAAAATTGCGGCATTAGGTCCTTTAATAATCAACGATAGAAATAGCTTGCAATATGATCGAGAAATAAAACTTGGTACAGAAATAGATACGGGCGTTTATTCGGTTGAGAGCATTATTTCCTCGGGCACATTGATACCTCTAAATGCTCTAACTTATATTGGGCTAAACAAATCAGAGTGGTTTATTGATTTGGTCGATATTGAATGGTGTTATCGAGCTCGGTATCTTGGTTGGAAAATTCTTTCTACAAAAAATGTAGCGCTACATCATAATATCGGTATGCAGGATATTAATGTTATGGGGGGACGCAGTTTCGCGAAATGTAGTCCTTTTAGGCTATATTATGTCTATAGGAATTGGCTATTGGCCACCAGAGAAGTTTCATTTCCACTGAAATATAAATTAAAAAAACTGTATGTTATGCCTTGTAAATTTTTTATATATGCATTTAGTGATAATGGTCTATCACGGGTAAAGTATATGCTTCAAGGGATTCGAGATGGTTTAAAGGGCGTGAGTGGACCTTATCGTTAAGATTGTTACCAGTTAAGTAAAACTTATGAGGTTAAATTGGCTATTAAACATTTTAGAATGTACATGCTTTTTCTTTGCATGGCAGCGATTTCTTTATTCTTTGGCTTGCGTATGTTAGGGCAGGATAGCGATTTTATATCTTACGAAATATTTTACGATAGCATTAATAATAATTTTGCTTTTTCTGACACAAGATTTGAACTTGGTTTTGTTCTGGTTAGTTATTTTTTTAAAGAAGTGCTTAATGCTGATATTCATGTACTGTTGGTAGTGATCGCTTTTATCTCACTAACAATTAAAGAATATCTTTTTTTCAAAGGAAGTAATACATTCCTCATTACTATTGTTTACTTGATGGGAATGGGGTTGCTTCACGAAATGACACAGATTCGTGTCGCTATAGCTATAAGCTTTGTTCTTTTAAGTCTTTATTTTAAATCCAACGAAAGAACAAAATTGTCATTTTTATTTTTCATGCTTTCTATGTTGTTCCATTACTCTATGGCTTTTTTTATTATGGGCCTGATAATACCTAATGCATGGTTGGCTAAAAACAAACTAAAAATACCTGTAATTTTTCTTTATGCCGTGATAGCAGCTGCTGTGTTGTATTTCATACAGGGTGTTCTAATTTCTAATTTTAGCATGATAAGATTATATGCCAGTCGGGCTGATAATGAGAGTTTTAACTTTGCGTCTATAAGATTTATGGGGCTGTTATTACCTCTAATAATTGGGGTTTTTTCGTTTAACAATCTAACAGTTTTTCAAAAAAGATGTTTTATAATTTCTATGGCGGCATACGCGATTTCAATACCTGCATCGCTAATCCCTACGATTGCAAGTAGAATTTTCGAGTTAGGATGGACTTGCTTTTATTTTTGGGTGCCAGGGGTTTCCGGTAAATGGAATAAGTTAATCGCATTGTTCCTTCTGACTTTGGTGAGTGTATATTTTGCGGTCAGGAATATCTACCTCGAGCCAATTTTTGGTATGCAATAGTTGTTTGAACTTTTCGTGTTTCGCTTGTTATTGATATTTTTTAAAAAAATAATAATTCAGGTGAATATAGATTTTTAGTATATGTTTGGAATTTGATTGAAATGACGAGTGTTAATAATGAGTAATAATAAGCGAAGAACGTTGTTGTATTTTGTAAACGTTGATTGGTTTTTTATTTCACATCGTTTGCCAATAGCGTTGAAAGCACTTCAGCAGGGTTTCCACGTTGTAATAGCATGTCGTTTTACTACTCACCGTGAGCGACTGGAGTCTATGGGATTCGAAACTTATGAAATCCCTTTCAGTCGAAGCGGTGTTGGGCTGTGTTCAGAAATGAAAACTCTTCTCAAAGTGCGACAAGTTATTAGTTTGACACGTCCTGATATCATCCATTCAATTACTATTAAACCAGTTATATATTCAGGTTTAATGCGGAAAACGCTTTTTAGAAAGAGTGCAATGGTATCAGCAATATCTGGACTGGGATATGTTTTTACGTCCCCAACCTTACGTGCAAGATTAATCAAATTGACTGTTTCATTGCTTTATAAAATTTCGCTGAGCGGGGAAAGGAAAATTGTTATTTTCCAAAATACATCTGATGAAAATATTCTTAGTAACATAGTTGGTTTGACTCACGATGATAAAGTTTTGATTAAAGGTTCTGGCGCTGACCTGAACGTGTATAATTATAAGCCAGAAATGGATGATTGCTCAGTTAAGGTTTCAATGGCATGTCGCTTATTAAAAGATAAAGGTGTTTATGAATATATCGAAGCTGCCAAACTAGTTAAGGAAAAATACCCTAGCGTTGATTTTTTACTTATCGGTACCCCTGATATCGAAAATCCAAACTCAGTCATGCTTCATGAAATCGAAAAATGGGCAAATGATGGAATCGTAAAATATTTAGGCCACAGAACAGATATTGCTGAGATTTTTAGTCAATCTAATATTGTCTGCCTCCCTTCTTTTTATGGTGAAGGGGTTCCAAAGGTTCTTATTGAAGCGGCAGCATGCGGTAGAGCTATTGTCACTACAAATAACCCTGGTTGCAAAGATGCGATTATTGATGGCCAAACAGGTCTCTGTGTCCCTATAAAAAATTCACAGGCTCTGGCTGGCGCTATTATAAGTTTAATCGAGCAACCTGAACTAAGACGCAAAATGGGAATTGCTGCTAGAGATTTTGCTGAACAAGAATTCGATGTCAACTCGGTAGTTGATAAACACATGAGTATCTACAATCGACTTATTACGTAACATAACATCGATTTTTAATCCAAAAGTACTAAATTGTTTTTTAAATTTCTTTATGGATCTGGTTTAAATATTTTTGTAATGTACTAATTGCGCTAAAAATTTTTTTAATCACATTTTGGAGTACCCCACACTTATAGTGGGTGAAAGTTTTAAAAGCAATTTTAGCTACCTCCATGACCTTAACCTGAGTTAACATTATCGACATATTCAAGCCGCGCACAAGCAGCGGTGACCACACCTGACAGGAGTATGTAATGTCCAAGCAACAGATCGGCGTTGTCGGTATGGCAGTGATGGGGCGCAACCTGGCGCTCAACATCGAAAGCCGTGGTTATACCGTCTCCGTTTTCAACCGCTCCCGTGATAAGACTGAAGAAGTCATCGCTGAGAATCCAGGCAAGAAACTGGTTCCTTTCTATACGGTTAAAGAGTTCGTTGAGTCTCTGGAAACGCCTCGTCGTATCCTGTTAATGGTGAAAGCGGGCGCAGGTACCGATGCTGCTATCGATTCCCTGAAACCGTATCTGGATAAAGGCGACATCATCATTGATGGCGGCAACACCTTCTTCCACGACACCATCCGTCGTAACCGTGAACTGTCTGCTGAAGGCTTTAACTTCATCGGTACCGGTGTATCCGGTGGTGAAGAGGGCGCCCTGAAAGGCCCATCAATCATGCCTGGCGGTCAGAAAGAAGCCTACGAACTGGTTGCACCTATCCTGACCAAAATCGCAGCGGTTGCCGAAGATGGCGAACCGTGCGTGACCTATATCGGTCCGGACGGTGCGGGCCACTACGTTAAGATGGTTCACAACGGTATCGAATACGGTGATATGCAGCTGATTGCAGAAGCCTACTCCCTGTTGAAAGGCGGTCTGAACCTTTCTAACGAAGAGCTGGCTGAAACCTTCACCGAGTGGAACAAAGGTGAGCTGAACAGCTACCTGATCGACATCACCAAAGATATCTTCACTAAAAAAGATGAAGAGGGTAAATACCTGGTTGATGTGATTCTGGATGAAGCAGCGAACAAGGGTACCGGTAAATGGACCAGCCAGAGCTCTCTGGATCTGGGCGAACCTCTGTCCCTGATCACCGAATCTGTGTTTGCACGTTACATTTCCTCTCTGAAAGAGCAGCGCGTTGCGGCATCTAAAGTGCTCTCTGGTCCGCAGGCTAAGCCAGCGGGTGACAAAGCGGAATTCGTTGAGAAAGTTCGTCGCGCTCTGTACCTGGGTAAAATCGTTTCCTACGCGCAGGGCTTCTCACAGCTGCGTGCAGCGTCTGACGAGAACAACTGGGATCTGAACTACGGCGAAATCGCGAAGATCTTCCGTGCGGGCTGCATCATTCGTGCGCAATTCCTGCAGAAAATCACCGATGCCTATGCAGAAAACGCGGGTATCGCGAACCTGCTGCTGGCACCGTATTTCAAGAAAATTGCGGATGAATATCAGCAGGCGCTGCGTGATGTTGTTGCTTACGCTGTACAGAACGGTATTCCGGTTCCGACCTTCTCCGCTGCCGTGGCATATTATGACAGCTACCGTGCTGCCGTACTGCCAGCGAACCTGATTCAGGCACAGCGTGACTACTTCGGTGCGCATACCTACAAACGCACCGATAAAGAAGGTGTGTTCCATACCGAATGGCTGGATTAATCTGATTTAACGCCGTCTGATAACAAAGCCTGATGAACCTCATCGGGCTTTTTTTATCGCGCTTACGCCCATGTGGACTTGCTTTGCTCAACGAGCATCGTTTAACACCATATAAACCACTGCATTTTCTCATTTCTGTAGCCAGGCATTCACCTTGACAGCCGCTCAACATAAGAGGTAAAAACCTCAACAGTTGTTTATTGCGGTGGGGTGTTTATGCCTCCTGAAACTCAAAACTTGAAGAAGTTGAACGAATGAAAATAACTATCTCCGGAACGGGCTATGTTGGGCTTTCAAACGGCATCCTGATTGCACAAAACCATGAAGTGGTGGCGCTGGATATCGTTCAGTCCAAAGTAGATATGCTCAATCAGAAGCAGTCTCCGATTGTCGATAAAGAGATCCAGGAATATCTTGCCAACAAACCTCTGAATTTTCGTGCGACGACGGACAAAGAAGATGCCTATCGTGGTGCGGATTTCGTCATCATCGCGACACCAACAGATTACGATCCCAAAACCAACTACTTCAACACCTCTACTGTTGAAGCCGTGATCAAAGACGTTATCGCAATTAATCCAAAAGCGGTAATGATCATCAAATCGACCATTCCGGTAGGCTTCACCAAATCGATTAAAGAAGAGTTGGGTATTGATAATGTCTTCTTCTCGCCAGAGTTTCTGCGCGAGGGCAGGGCGCTATACGATAACCTGCACCCCTCGCGTATCGTGATCGGTGAGCGCTCTGAGCGGGCGGAGCGTTTTGCCGCGCTGCTCCAGGAAGGCGCAATCAAGAAAGACATTCCGGTTCTGTTTACCGACTCCACGGAAGCCGAAGCCATCAAGCTGTTCGCCAATACTTATCTGGCGATGCGTGTAGCGTACTTCAACGAGCTGGACAGCTACGCAGAGAGTTTGGGCCTGAATACCCGTCAGATCATAGAAGGCGTGTGCCTCGACCCTCGAATCGGCAACCACTATAACAACCCGTCATTCGGTTACGGCGGCTACTGCCTGCCAAAAGATACCAAACAGTTGCTGGCCAACTATCAGGCTGTACCGAATAACCTGATTTCAGCCATTGTAGATGCCAACCGCACGCGTAAAGATTTCATCTCTGACTCCATCCTTGCGCGTCAGCCTAAAGTTGTGGGTGTGTATCGTCTGATCATGAAGAGCGGTTCAGATAACTTCCGTGCCTCTTCCATTCAGGGCATCATGAAGCGCATTAAGGCTAAAGGGGTGCAGGTTATTATTTATGAACCCGCGATGCAAGAAGATGAGTTCTTCCACTCCCGCGTGATTCGCGATCTGGATGCGTTCAAGCAGGAAGCGGACGTGATCATCTCTAACCGCATGGCGGAAGAGCTGGCGGACGTGGCGGATAAAGTCTATACCCGCGATCTGTTCGGAAGCGATTGATTACTCTTAACGCACGTAAAAAACCCGGCCATGTAGCCGGGTTTTTTATTTTCAGACCTTGTAGAAAGCGCGATACCAGTCGACAAAGTTCTTCACTCCGTCTTTGACCGACGTCTGCGGTTTAAAGCCAATAACGTCATACAACGCTTTCGTATCCGCGCTGGTCTCCAGCACGTCACCCGGTTGAATCGGCATCATGTTTTTCTCTGCTTCTTTGCCGAGAGCTTCTTCCAGCGCCGTGATGTAATCCATAAGCTCGACCGGAGAGCTATTACCAATGTTGTAAACGCGATAAGGCGCGGAGCTGGTCGCCGGGGAACCGGTCTCGACGGTCCAGTCTGCATCGGCTTGAGGAATGACATCCTGCAGACGAATAATGGCTTCGGCGATATCGTCGATGTAAGTGAAGTCGCGCTTCATCTTGCCGTAGTTGTAAACGTCGATGCTTTTGCCTTCAATCATTGCTTTGGTGAATTTAAACAATGCCATGTCCGGGCGTCCCCAGGGGCCGTAAACCGTAAAGAAGCGCAGGCCTGTTGTCGGCAGGTTGTAGAGATGCGAGTAAGTATGTGACATCAGCTCATTAGCTTTTTTAGTTGCCGCATAAAGCGAAACTGGATGATCTACCGAGTCCCCCGTAGAGAAGGGCATCTTACGATTGAGGCCATAAACGGAACTGGATGACGCATACAGCAGATGCTGAACGTTGTTATGGCGACAACCTTCCAGCACGTTAAGGTGACCAACCAGGTTGGCATCTGCATAGGCGTGCGGATTTTCCAGCGAGTAGCGCACACCTGCCTGCGCGGCCAGATGAATCACCCGATCAAACTTCTCAGAGGCGAACAGCGCTGCCATTGCTTCACGATCGGCTAACTCCATTTTGTGGAAGTTGAAATTCCCCGATTTCAGCAAGTCCAGACGTGCCAGCTTAAGATTGACGTCATAGTAGTCATTCAGATTATCAATACCGACAACCTGATGGCCTGCGTCCAGCAGTCGTTTGCTGACATGTGAACCGATAAAACCTGCTGCGCCCGTTACCAAAAATTTCATATCTTTCCTCGTTAACGCTTCGTTCTTGTGATGCATAAGGCATCCGAATTTGTCTATGATAGCGCGTAGCACACCCGATACATAACCCATCTTTCCGATATAACTCATCGAATTCCTATAGAAAAATCCTCAGCAACAGATAAACTACGTAAACATAATTTTTTTTTGCCCTTTTTCATCTGTTAGGGATTGTATGACGCAAAACAACAATAGCCTGGTCACGCGCAGTACTGACCCGGAGCAAATTGATTTACTTGATTTAGTGCTGCAACTTTGGCGCGGAAAGTGGGTAATTGGGGCATTTATTGCGGTTTTTATCGTATTAGCGGGCGTATACATTACAGTCGCGAAAGAGAAATGGACCTCCTCCGCCATTATTGCTCAGCCAGATGCGGCGCAGATCGCCACTTACGCCAATGCACTGAATATCCTTTACGGTAGCGCTGCACCTTCAATGCTGGATATCCAGAACCGTGCTATTAATCGTTTCAATTCCTCGTTTTCTGCTTTAGCTCAGGCTCTCGAAAACCAGGACATTCCAGAAAAGCTGACTATCGACACCACCGTTAAGGGGCAACCGCTGCCGTTAAGCGTCTCCTATCAGGGGGAGTCTGCAGAAGCGGCTCAAAAACAGCTGGCGCAATACATACAGCAGGTTGATCAGCAAACAGCGAAAGAACTTTCTCTCGACCTCAAAGATAATATCAAGCAGCAAATTACCACGCTAAATGACTCTCTGGAAAACCAGGAAAAGGTTGCTCAGGAGCAGAAAGATCTGCGAATCAAACAGATCACTGAGGCGCTTAAAAATGCGGAAGCTGCAAAAATCGCGACCCCACAGATCCAGCAAACTCAGGATGTGACCCAGGAAACTATGTTTCTGCTGGGTAGTGAAGCGCTGAAATCTATGATTGATAACGAAGCGTCTCGCCCGTTAGTGTTCTCTCCTGCTTACTATCAGACGAAACAAAACTTACTGGATATCGAGAAGTTGAATGTGAATCCAGACACGATTCACGTCTATCGTTACGTCATGAAGCCGGATCTCCCTGTCCGTCGTGATAGCCCGAAAAAGGCGATCACCTTAATTCTGGCGGTTCTGCTGGGCGGGATTATTGGTTCTGGTGTGGTACTGGGCCGCAATGCACTGCGTAACTACAAACCCAAATCCTGAACCACATTGGATATAAAAAAACCGGGGAAATTCCCCGGTTTTTTTATTTGTGGCGCTTACGAAGATTCTCGATCACCGCCGTCAAATCCAGCTCCTGATCCTGCAGCAGTACCAGAAGGTGATACATCAAATCCGACGCCTCGTTGGTCAGCTCCTCGCGGTCATGCACCGTCGCAGCCAGCGCGGTCTCAACGCCTTCTTCCCCTACCTTTTGCGCAATACGCTTGGTTCCGCTGGCGTACAACTTCGCAGTGTAAGAGCTTTCAGGATCCGCCGTTTTACGCTCTGCCAGCAGCTGTTCCAGTTGATACAGGAACAGCCACTGGTGGCTCGCCTCACCGAAGCAGCTGCTGGTGCCCTTGTGGCAGGTCGGCCCGATCGGATTGGCCAGCACCAGCAGGGTGTCGTTATCGCAGTCTGGCGCCATGCTGACCACATTCAGGAAATGACCTGAGGTTTCACCTTTGGTCCACAGACGCTGTTTCGTGCGTGAGAAAAACGTCACCTTGCCGCTGTCGATCGTTTTCGCCAGCGCGTCCTGGTTCATATACCCCAGCATCAGCACTTCGCCTGAGACGGCATGCTGTACAACCACCGGCAGTAATCCGTCAGTTTTTTCCCAGTCCAGCTGCGCCTGTTGTTGCTCTGTTAACATACCCTGATCTCCACGCCCTGGTCGGCCAGGTACGTCTTTAACTCACCAATATTAATAATCTGTTTGTGGAACACGGACGCCGCCAGCGCACCGTCTACGTTCGCATCACGGAAAGCTTCCAGGAAGTGCTCCATGGTGCCCGCACCGCCGGAGGCAATCAGCGGCACGTGGCAGACCGCGCGGACTTTTTTCAGCTGCTCGAGGTCATACCCGTTACGCACGCCGTCCTGGTTCATCATGTTCAGCACAATCTCACCCGCGCCGCGCTTCTGCACTTCCTGCACCCAGTCCAGCGTTTCCCATTGGGTGACACGCGTCCGGCTCTCATCACCGGTATACTGGTTGACGTGATATTTACCGGTTGCAGCGTCATACCAGGTGTCGATCCCAACCACAATGCACTGCACGCCAAAGCGATCGGCCAGACGAGTAATCAACTCCGGGTCGGCCAGGGCAGGGGAGTTGATGGAAATCTTGTCGGCACCAAAAGAGAGAATTTTGGCCGCGTCGTCAGCGGACTTAATCCCGCCCGCGACACAGAACGGAATATCAATCACTTCCGCCACGCGCGCGACCCAGCTTTTGTCGACCACGCGACCATCGCTTGAGGCGGTGATATCGTAAAAGACCAGTTCGTCTGCGCCTTCATCGGCATAACGTTTTGCCAGCGGAACGATGTCGCCAATAATCTCGTGGTTGCGGAACTGCACGCCTTTCACAACCTGACCGTCGCGTACGTCAAGACAAGGGATTATCCGTTTTGCCAGCATTGAATCGCCTCCGTTACAGTAAATTTACCTTCCAGCAGGGCACGGCCTACAATCACACCCTTTACACCGGTACCGCGCAGCGCAGCCACGTCGTCTATATCGCCGATGCCGCCTGAAGACTGGAACGCCACCTGCGGATAACGTGCACAAACCTCTTCATACAGCGAGACATTAGAGCCTGCCAGCGTACCGTCGCGAGAGATATCGGTGCACAGCACGTGCTTCAGGCCAACGGGCAGATACATCTCGACCAGTTCTTCCAGCGTTACCCCGGAGTTTTCCTGCCAGCCGCTGATCGCCACCTGCTTATTACCTTGTTCGTCAATGCGAACGTCCAGCGCCAGCACCAGCGCATCGGCGCCGAAGCGGCGGAACCAGCCTTTCACGGTCTCAGGATCGTTGACCGCGGTTGAGCCTACCACCACGCGCGCCACGCCTGCATCCAGCAGTGCCGCAACGTCCTCTTCCGTACGCACGCCGCCGCCGACCTGTACGGGCACATTAACGCCAGCAACCAGGTTTTTCAGCAGCGGGATCTGTCGTTTCGCCGGATCTTTCGCGCCCGTCAAATCCACCAGATGCAATACCTGCGCGCCCTGAGCCGCATAATCCTGCAGACGCGGCAGCGGGTCGTTCCCGTAGTCACGCTGCTGGCCGTAATCGCCCTGATGCAGACGGACAACCGTGCCGTCAATTAAATCTAAAGCGGGAATGATCATCACATCTCCAGGAAGTTTTTCAGCAACTGCGCGCCCGCGGCGCCCGAACGTTCCGGATGAAACTGCACGCCGAAGAAATTGTCTTTCTGCACCGCGGCAGTAAATGCCTCGCCGTAGTTGCACTGGGCGATGGTATGGGCGTTCACCGGCATGGCGTAGCTGTGCACGAAGTAAAAATACGCACCGTCTTCGATGCCGCGAAACAGACGGTCACCTGCTTTCGCGTAAACGCGGTTCCACCCCATATGCGGTAGCGGCAGGCCGTGGTCGGTCATTTTCGGTACGTCTTCGTCAATAATACCCAGCAGGTCAACGCCGTTGCTCTCTTCGCTGCGGCGACCCAGAAGCTGCATGCCTAAGCAAATCCCCAGTACCGGTTGGGTACAGGCTTTGATCAAATCGACCAGCTCGCGCTCGTGGATCTGATCCATCGCCGCCTGGGCGGTGCCTACGCCGGGCAGGAAAAGCTTGTCGGCGCGCAATACCACGTCCGGATCACGGCTCACCACCGGCTCGTAGCCGTGGCGCGCAATGGCCGATTTGACGGAGTTCAGGTTGGCGCATCCGGTATCCAGAATCACCACGTTCATCACAGCACTCCTTTCGACGAGGGAAGGGCGTCACCTTCCACGCGGATCGCCTGACGCAGCGTACGGCCAAAGGCTTTAAACAGACTTTCCACGCGGTGGTGATCGTTTTTGCCTTTCGTTTTCAGATGCAACGTCAGGCCCATGGTGTAGGACAAGGAACGGAAGAAATGCTCCACCATTTCGGTGCTGAGATCGCCCACGCGCTGGTAGGTGAAGTCGGCTTTGTATTCCAGGTGCGGACGACCGGAGATGTCCATCGCGCAGCGCGCCAGACATTCGTCCATCGGCAGAACAAAACCAAAACGGTTGATGCCGCGTTTGTCGCCGAGCGCCAGCTTCAGGGCTTCACCCAGCGCCAGACCGGTATCTTCTACGGTGTGGTGATCGTCAATGTAAAGGTCACCCTTCACCGAGATTTCCATGCGGAAACCGCCGTGGGTGGCAATCTGGTCCAGCATATGGTCAAAGAAACCGACACCGGTGTGGATCTTGCTGCCGCCTTCACGGTCCAGCCAGACCTTCACATCAATCTGTGTCTCTTTGGTGTTGCGTTCAACGTGCGAGTAGCGGTCACGTTTTGTCAGCTGTTCGCCAATCTTTGCCCAGCCAAGATTGTTGCGGTCGTAGCGAAGCCCCGCAATGCCCATATTTTCCGCCAGCGTAATATCAGTGATGCGATCCCCGATGACATAGCTGTTGGTTTTATCCAGCATATCCTCAGCCAGATAGCGCTCAACCAGCTTCACTTTTGGCTTACGGCAGTCGCACTCATCGGCTGGCATGTGCGGGCAAATCAGTACCTCATCGAACACTACGCCCTGAGAGGTCAACACCTGCATCATTAAATTATGGGGGCCGTCAAAGTCTGCCTGCGGGAAGCTGTCGGTACCCAGACCGTCCTGGTTGGTAATCATCACCAGCTTATAACCGGCTTTTTGCAGCGTAAGCAGCACCGGTATCACGTCTGGTTCAAAAGCCAGTTTGTCGAAACGATCGACCTGAAAATCGGCTGGTGGCTCCGAAATAAGGGTGCCGTCACGATCGATGAAAAGGATCTTCTGGGTCATACTTTCTCCGCTTTCAGGGCGTCAATCACGCGCTGGCTCTCTGCGCGGGTGCCTACGGTAATGCGCAGGCAGCCGCTCAGGGAAGGTTGTTTATTCTGGTCTCGTAAGATAATGCCCTGATCCCACAAAGATTTAAATACGGCACACGAGGCGGTAAAACGCACCAGGATGTAATTGGTTTCCGAGTCAAACACCTGCTCCACGCACGCAATATCCTTCAGGGCGGTGACCAGGTACTGGCGTTCTTCCAGGATCTGCGCCACGCGTTCGCGCATCGCATTAATGCCCTGAGGCGTCAACGCCTGTGCCGCAATATCCGCAACCGGCGTGGAGAGTGGATACGGGGCGATGACTTTCAAAAGCAGGTCGATGACTGCTTTATTCGCCAGGGTGAATCCGCAGCGCAAGCCCGCGAGGGCGAAAGCCTTCGACAGTGTGCGCAGGACAACAAGATGCGGATACTCCTCAAGCCAGCCTGTCAGCGTCGCCTGTGGGCAGAACTCAATATAGGCTTCGTCCGCGACCACCAGCGCTTTACCGCGCGTCATTTCCAGCAGGGTACGGATATCCTGTGGCGTGATAATCTGCCCGGTTGGATTGTTCGGGCTGCAGACAAACACGACTTTTACGCCGTCAAGATTGTCGGCAATCCCCTGCAGATCCAGCTGCCAGTTCTCCAGCGCCTGCACGTTGCGGCACGCCACGCCGAAGGTTTCGGCGCTGACGCTGTACATGCCGTAGGTCGGCTGGCAGTACATTACTGCGTCTTTTCCCGGCTCGCAGAACGCGCGGATCAGCAGTTCAATGCCTTCGTCTGCCCCACGGCTGACCAGCACCTGCTCCGGTTTCACGCCTGCGTACTGGGCATAGTTTTCGATTACCGCTTTCGGCTGACACTCCGGATAACGGTTCAACGTTTGCTGCGACAGCTCAAACTGCACCGCCGTCGGGAATTCGTTGGCGTTCAGCCAGACATCGCCTTTGCCACCCAGGCGGCGCGCGGACTGATAAGGCGTCAGGCGACGGACATTTTCGCGGGCTAATTCTTCAATGTTCATGCTTGCTCCTTCAGCGCAGCAACGCGCAGCGTAACGGCATTTTTGTGGGCAGTCAGACGTTCGGCGGCGGCCAGCGTCTCAATAGTTGAAGCCAGCGAGGCAAACCCTTCTCGGGAAAGTTCCTGCACGGTCATCCGTTTCTGGAAATCTGCCAGGCCCAGGCTGGAACAGGTTGAGGTATAGCCATACGTCGGCAGAACGTGGTTGGTACCAGAAGCGTAGTCGCCCGCGGATTCCGGTGACCAGTCGCCGAGGAACACCGAGCCAGCGCTGGTAATGCTGTCGACCAGATCGCGGGCGTTGCGGGTCTGAATAATCAGATGCTCCGGGCCGTACTGGTTGGAAATAGCAATGCACTGCTCCAGGTCACGCGCCACAATCAGGCGGCTGGCGGATAACGCCTGGCGTGCCGTGTCGGCACGGGGCAGGTCGGCAAGCTGACGCTCAACGGCCTCACCCACACGTTTAGCCATATCGGCGTCCGGTGTCAGCAAAATGACCTGTGAGTCCGGGCCGTGTTCAGCCTGTGAAAGCAGGTCGGACGCCACGAAATCCGGCGTTGCGCCGCTGTCGGCAATCACCAGTACCTCAGAAGGGCCGGCTGGCATATCAATTGCCGCACCGTCCAGACGCTGGCTGACCTGGCGCTTGGCTTCGGTTACATACGCGTTGCCCGGTCCAAAGATTTTGTCGACCTTCGGAATGGACTCAGTCCCGAACGCCAGGGCCGAAATGGCCTGAGCACCGCCCACTTTATAGACTGCCTGTACGCCGCACAGCTTTGCCGCATAAAGGATCTCATCGGCAATCGGTGGCGGAGAGCACAGCACCACTTTCTGGCATCCGGCGATACGCGCCGGGGTTGCGAGCATTAATACGGTTGAAAACAGCGGCGCTGAACCGCCAGGGATATAAAGCCCGACTGACGCCACCGGGCGAGTCACCTGCTGACAACGCACGCCGGGCAGGGTTTCCACGTCCACGGTCGGCAGTTTCTGCGCGACGTGAAAGGTCTCAATGTTTTTCACCGCGACGGCCATCGCCTGTTTGATGTCGTCACCGAGGCGGCTTTCCGCCTCCGCGATTTCCTGCCCGGTGACCTGTAGCGCGTCCACTTCGGTTTTATCAAACTTTGCACTGTATTCACGCAGCGCGTCATCGCCACGCGTTTTGACGCTATCAAGGATCTCCGCCACGGTGCGGGAGATGCTTTCGGAGGCGGAAATCGCCGGGCGCATCAGCAGCTCGCGCTGCTGTGCGTCGCTACAGGTATTCCAGTCGATGATTGTGTTAAAACGCATGGCCGTTACTCCATCATCTTCTCAATTGGCAGCACCAGAATGGAGCTTGCGCCCAGTGCCTTCAGTTTTTCCATGGTTTCCCAGAAGAGGGTTTCGCTACTGACCATGTGCATTGCCACGCGCTGCTGATCGCCCGCCAGCGGCAGAATGGTTGGACGTTCTGCGCCCGGCAGCAGGGCAATCACTTCATCCAGACGCTCGGTCGGCGCATGCATCATGATGTATTTGGATTCACGTGCCTGAATCACGCCCTGAATACGGGTCAGCAGTTTGTCGATGAGCTGCTGCTTGGCATCGGCCATATCGCCATCACGCTGGATCAGACACGCTTTGGAGCGGTAAATCACTTCGACCTCGCGCAGGCCGTTCGCTTCCAGCGTCGCGCCGGTAGAGACGAGGTCACAGATAGCGTCCGCCAGACCCGCACGCGGTGCCACTTCAACCGAGCCGTTCAGCAGGCAGGATTTAAACTGCACGCCTTTCTGATCCAGATAACGCTTTAAGAGGTGAGGGTAGGAGGTGGCGATACGTTTGCCATTCAGCGCGGCCGGACCGTCCCAGGGTTCATCAACCGGCGTTGCCAGCGACAGGCGGCAGCCGCCAAAATCCAGACGACGCAGGGTGAAGTAACGCGGGTCTTCGCCCTGTGCACGGCGGGTCAGCAATTCTTCTTCCAGCACGTTTTCACCGATAATCCCGAGATCAACGACGCCATCCATGACCAGGCCTGGAATATCGTCATCACGCACGCGCAGAATGTCGATCGGCATGTTTTCAGCCAGAGCAATCAGGCGCTGGGTGTGCAGGTTGATTTTAATCCCGCAGCGGGCCAGCAGTTCGCGTGAATCATCACTCAAACGACCTGATTTTTGAATAGCTATGCGTAAGCGTGAGTTATCTAACATTCTTTATTCCTCGTTAACCTGTTTTAACCTGTCTGAATTTGGTCCAAAAAAAAGCCCCCGGAAGAAGATCTTCCGGGGGCTTTATCATGCGTTCATGCACCACTGGAAGATCCAAACGTCTTCCAGCACACATCGCCTGAAAGACTAGTCAGGATGATGGTGATGATGGTGGTGTTTAAATTGAACGCGTGTCATATAAATTCTCGATGAATGCTTATTCATTTGATGTCTTTTAACCTAAACCAGTTGTGTGACAGATTGCAAGGGCTTTTTTTGATCATTAATTCATTTCATATTGATGCTATGAATTGTGTGTTCTGCCAGGCTGGCGTAGCCTTATGAAAGACGAGTGAGAGTCAGGAGAATTCGCATGAAAAAGGTCGCGATTGTCGGTTTGGGCTGGCTGGGAATGCCGCTGGCGATGTCATTAGCCGCGAAAGGCTGGCAGGTGACCGGGAGCAAAACGACGAGGGATGGGGTCGAAGCGGCACGCATGTGCGGTATTGATGGCGTTGAACTGCGTCTGGAACCGGAGCTGGTGTGTGATGCGGACGATCTGGACACGCTAATGAACGTCGATGCGCTGGTGATTACGCTACCCGCGCGGCGCAGCGGCCCGGGTGAATCATTCTATCTGCAGGCGATGCAGGAGATTGTCGACAGTGCCCTTGCGCACCATGTTCCGCGTATCATTTTTACCAGTTCGACGTCGGTCTATGGCGATGCTCCGGGCGTAATGAAAGAAGGAACTGAGCGCCGTCCGGTGACCGCGAGTGGCAAGGTCCTTAAAGAGCTGGAAGACTGGCTGCATAATTTGCCCGGCACGCAGGTGGATATCGTCCGTCTGGCGGGGCTGGTCGGCCCCGGGCGGCATCCGGGACGCTTTTTTGCCGGGAAATCGGCGCCGGACGGGCAACATGTCGTCAATCTTGTTCATCTTGAGGATGTTATTGGCGCGATTGAGCTACTCTTAAAAGCTCCAAAAGGTGGACACATCTATAATATATGTGCACCTTCTCATCCTTCGCGCAGCACGTTTTACCCGCTGATGGCGCGTCAGCTTGGCCTGGCTCCGCCGGTTTTTGCTGAGGCAAAGGACGAAAGCAAAGGCAAAATTGTTGATGGCAATCGCATTTGTCATGAGCTGGGGTTTGAGTATCAATATCCCGATCCGCTGGTGATGCCCATGGAATAAGTCCCGCAGCGGAAACGATCGCACACCGGAAGGGGGCGAGCATGAAACCGCTGCTGGATGTTCTTATTATTCTGGATGCACTGGAAAAAGAGGGGAGCTTTGCGGCTGCTTCAGCAAAGCTCTATAAAACCCCTTCGGCATTGAGTTACACCGTTCAAAAACTGGAAAGCGATCTTAATATCCAAATCCTCGATCGCACCGGACATCGCGCGCGTTTTACCCGTACCGGACAGATGCTGCTGGAAAAAGGCCGCGAAGTCCTGCACACCGTTCGTGAACTGGAAAAACAGGCCGTCAAGCTCCACCAGGGATGGGAGAACGAGCTGGTCATTGGCGTGGATGATACCTTTCCGTTTTCTCTCCTGACCCCACTGATCGAAGCGTTTTATCAACATCACAGCGTCACCCGGCTTATCTTCATCAACGGTGTGCTTGGCGGCTCCTGGGATGCCTTAACGCAGGGCAGGGCAGATATTTTTGTCGGGGCATTGCATGAGCCTCCCCAGCTGAGTGAATTTGGCTTTGCCCGACTTGGCGTGCTGGAGCAGGTGTTCGCCGTGGCGCCTCATCATCCGCTGGCTCAGGAGCCAGAGCCCCTTAACCGTCGCGTGATTAAAGGCTATCGCGCCATCGTGGTGGGGGATAACGCTCGCCCGGAATGTTCGGTTTCCTCGCAACTGCTTGATGAGCAGGAAGCCATCACGGTTTTTGACTTTAAAACTAAGCTGGAACTGCAAATTAGTGGACTCGGCTGCGGCTACTTACCGCGCTATCTGGCGCAGCGGTTTATTGATAGCGGTGCGCTTGTTGAAAAACAGGTACTTGCTCAAAGCAGTAACGAATCGGTATGGATGGGCTGGAATGAACAAACCGCCGGGCTTGCGAGCGCCTGGTGGCGGGATGAAATTTTAGCAAATAGTGCTATCGCGGCAATTTACTCTCAGCCCGGCGTCCAGAAATCAGCCAGTTAGCAGAAAGAAAACGGCCCGGTGCGTTGCAAAGTATTGCCTTTTGTATCCGATGTGGGGCAAAATGCCGCCGCTGCAACCAAATGAATAATCGACGATATAAAAGGCGTCGGTTATTTTTTTTTGCATGTACGAAACGAAACTAAAAACCAAGAGGCCGGGCTTCGTACCGGATAGATATTTACTAAAATCCGACAGTTGTTGTCGCTGAGGAAGAAAGAAATGGGGCAATTTTTCGCTTACGTGGCGGTTATCACCGTAAAGGAGAATAACTATGTCGCATAACGCAACTCCAAACACCTCTCGCGTGGAATTACGTAAAACGCTTACGTTGATTCCGGTTGTTATGATGGGCCTTGCCTATATGCAACCGATGACGCTGTTCGATACATTCGGTATCGTATCGGGCCTCACCAACGGTCACGTTGCGACGGCGTACGCCTTCGCACTGGTCGCGATCCTCTTTACCGCGCTGAGCTACGGAAAACTGGTCCGCCGTTTCCCGTCAGCAGGCTCTGCGTACACCTATGCTCAGAAATCCATTAGCCCGGCAGTTGGCTTTATGGTGGGCTGGTCATCTCTGCTGGACTACCTGTTCATGCCGATGATCAACATTCTGCTGGCAAAAATTTACTTTGAAGCGCTGGTGCCTTCCGTGCCGTCGTGGATCTTTGTTGTCGCGCTGGTGGCCTTTATGACCATTTCTAACCTGCGCAGCATCAAGACCGTGGCAAACTTCAACACCCTGATTGTTATTCTGCAGATGGGCATCGTGGCAGTTATCGTCGGCCTGATCATCTACGGTGTTTCTCACGGTGAAGGTGCGGGCACGCTGACCAGCACGCGTCCATTCTGGTCTGAAGGCGCACATGTTGTGCCGATGATTACCGGTGCGACGATTCTGTGCTTCTCGTTCCTGGGCTTTGACGGTATCTCTTCTCTTTCAGAAGAGACCAAAGATGCTGAGCGCGTGATCCCGAAAGCGATTTTCCTGACGGCGCTAATTGGCGGCCTGATCTTCATCGGTGCCTCCTACTTCCTGCAGCTGTACTTCCCGGATATCTCTCGCTTTAAAGATCCGGATGCGTCGCAGCCTGAAATCATGCTTTATGTAGCGGGTAAAACGTTCCAGTGGGGCGTGCTGATTTTCTCCAGCGTGACCGTACTGGCATCCGGTATGGCGGCACACGCAGGCGTTTCTCGTCTGATGTATGTTATGGGCCGTGACGGCGTGTTCCCGACTCGCTTCTTCGGTTATGTGCATCCAAAATGGCGTACTCCGGCGTGGAACGTGCTGTTGGTTGGCGCGATTGCGCTGATGGCGATTAAATTCGACCTGGTAACTGCAACTGCGCTGATTAACTTCGGTGCGCTGGTGGCGTTCACCTTCGTTAACCTCTCCGTGATTTCGCAGTTCTGGATCCGTGAGAAGCGCAACAAAACGCTGAAAGACCACTTCAACTATCTGGTGCTGCCAGTGTGTGGTGCGCTGACGGTGGGTGCGCTGTGGATTAACCTGGAAGAGAGCTCTATGATTCTGGGGCTGATCTGGGGCGGTATCGGCCTGGTTTACCTGGCCTGCGTAACGAAGAGCTTCCGTAACCCGGTTCCTCAGTACGAAGACGTTGCGTGATGACTCGCCGGGTGGCGCTAGCGCTTACCCGGCCTACAAAACAACACTCCTGTAGGCCCGCGTAAGCGAAGCGCCACCGGGCAAAAAAAAGCGGAGACCATCGTCTCCGCTTTTTTATGTCTGATTTTCAGACTATCTCTTGCGCGTACTGGAACAGCGCTTTCAGCAGCGCCTGTTTCTCTGCATTCCCTTCGTACTGACCGTAAAGCATCTCCAGCTCCTGGGCGTAGTTGTGCAGATACTCTGGCGTAAACACGTTACGACGATGCTGCAGCCAGCGCTCCTGCTCTGTTTCATCCAGCGTGCCGGGGTAGTTACGTGCGCGGTAATTAAACATCAGCTTTTCGATGCGTTTATCGGCGAAAGTGATGTCCAGCGCCGGCAGGTTCCGCGGCTCGGTTTGCAGGACAATATTCATCGCTGCACGGTCGGCATCGCTGAAGAAGCCATTGTAGAGCTGTGCATCGACGTTTTCCGACGGCACAAACGGCTCCGCTTCGGCGAAGATCGCGACCACTTTCTCGCGTACCTGCGGATTTTCGCGCAGCACTTTCAGGTTATCCAGGCAGTGCTGACGGTTAATGCCCAGCCTGTCAGCATCCTCCGGGCGCAGCGTATTCGCCTGCGCCAGTACCGGACATTTATTGATATGCACCAGTTTGACCGGCACCGCGGGCAGGTCACCAAGCTCATTTTTCGGAGTGTAGAGCCGTTCGCGCAGGGTATCGCTGTCAAGTTCCAGCAGCGGCGAAATATCGCCCGCTAAATCCACCATGATAACGGCGTTACGGTTGTCCGGATGCCACGCCAGCGGTGCCACCCAGCTTGTATTGCCGCGCCAGGCACCGAACATACCGGAGATATGCACCAGGGGTTTCATCTGCGGCACGTCGATAAGGGTCATGAGCTTCTGCTTGCTGCGATGGCTCAGCAAATACTCAAACAGCCGGGGCTGCGCGGCTTTCACCAGCTTCGCCATGGCAATAGTGGCATAGACGTCCGCCATTGCGTCGTGGGCATTGCTGTGCTCAATGCCATTAGCGCGCGTCAGGTGTTCCAGGCGGAAGCTCGTCAGACCTTCCTCATTTTCCGGCCAGTTGATGCCTTCAGGACGCAGGGCATAACAGGCGCGCATGATATCCAGCAGATCCCAGCGCGAGTTGCGGTTCTGCCAGCTCCAGGCGTACGGATCGTAGAAGTTGCGATAGAAAACGTTGCGGGTCACTTCGTCATCGAAACGGATGTTGTTGTAACCGACCACGCAGGTATTGGGGACGGTAAACAGATCGTGGATGCGGCGGGCGAATTCCGCCTCGTTCACCCCTTTCTCCCGCGCTTCCTGAGGGGTGATCCCGGTGACCATGACCGCGCCTGGCTGCGGCAGGTAATCATCAGCAGGTTTGCAGTAAAAGACCTCAGGCTCGCCAATGATGTTGAATTCGTCGTCGGTACGGATGGCGGCAAACTGCGCCGGTCGGTCCAGCGCCGGGTGCGTGCCAAAGGTTTCATAGTCGTGGAATAAAAAAGTGGGGCGTGCGGCAGAGTCAGACACCAGTAATACCATCCTGTTAAAAAATGACGCCACTATGGTAAACGATCGTGCGGGTCAGACCGAATAAAAAGCGCCGCCGTGGTGCAAATTTGCGAGACAGATTCAGCGTGAAACCTGCGTTCTGTCACATTTTTTTGCAATTAAGCCAGGTAACGACATCAGAACTCCCGTAAAAAGGTCATCGATTTTTAATGACCTGAGGATATACCGTTGAAACGCCGTCTGTTTATTGCTGTTTCTTTACTCGCTTCGAGTATCTCATCTGCTTTTGCGGCCGAACCGCTGGATTTTTCCCCGCAGCCTCCGGCCATTCAGGCGGGCTCGTGGGTGCTGATGGATTACACGACTGGTCAGATCTTAACGGCGGGCAACGAACATCAACAACGTAATCCGGCGAGCCTTACTAAGCTGATGACGGGTTATGTGGTTGATCGGGCCATTGATAGCCATCGCATTACGCCGGATGACATTGTCACCGTAGGCCGTGACGCATGGGCCAAAGGGAACCCGGTTTTTGACGGATCATCCCTGATGTTCCTGAAAGAGGGCGATCGCGTTTCCGTGCGGGACTTAAGCCGCGGGCTGATTGTGGATTCCGGCAACGACGCCTGCGTGGCGCTGGCCGATCACGTAGCGGGTGGGCAGCCGCAGTTTGTGAAGATGATGAACGACTATGTGCAGAAGCTGAACCTGCGCGATACGCACTTTGAAACCGTCCATGGGCTTGATGCGCCGGGTCAACACAGCTCGGCCTATGACCTGGCCGTTCTCTCCCGGGCTATCATTCACGGTGAGCCTGAGTTTTACCATATGTACAGCGAAAAGAGTCTCACCTGTAACGGGATCACCCAGCAAAACCGTAACGGCCTGCTGTGGGATAAAACCATGAACGTGGATGGCCTCAAAACGGGGCACACTTCTGGCGCGGGCTTTAACCTGATTGCTTCCGCCGTTGACGGTCAGCGCCGTTTAATCGCGGTGGTGATGGGGGCGGACAGCCCGAAAGGGCGCGAAGACCAGGCCCGGAAACTGCTGCACTGGGGTCAGCAGAATTTCGATACGGTGCAGATTCTGCACAGCGGTAAAAAAATAGGGGCAGAGCGTATCTGGTACGGTGATAAAGAACAGGTAAATCTGGGTACGGATCAGGACTTCTGGCTGGCTTTACCGAAAGCGGAAGTGGCGAACATTAAGGCGAAATACGTTCTGGATAAAAAAGAGCTGGAAGCGCCGATTGCCGCACATCAGCGGGTTGGGGAGATCCAGCTCTATGACCGCGACAAAGTGGTGGCACACTGGCCGCTGGTCACCCTGGAACGTGTTGATAAGGGTGGGATTTTCTCTCGCCTCAGTGATTACCTGCACCAAAAAATCTAACCTTTCTGAGCAGACTGGCAGGGTTGCGAGTCTGCTCACATAATAAACACTCCTCGTTTGCCGATAATATTGTTCCTGTTTTATAGTGTATAAATATACAGTAATAAGCGGAGGCAGTATGGACTACAGCATCAAGCAGCAACAGAAGCGTAAGATTGCGGGTTTTCATCTTGTTGGGCCGTGGGAAAAAACGGTTAAGCAGGGATTTGAACAGCTGGTCATGTGGGTGGACGGACGTCACATTGAGCCGCTGGAGTGGGTGGCGGTCTACTACGATAATCCTGATGAGGTCCCGGCGGAAAAACTGCGCTGTGATACGGCCGTTACGGTACCGGAGGATTTTGTTATCCCGGATAACAGCGAAGGCGTCATGATGACGGAAATCGCGGCGGGTGATTATGCTGTGGCCACGGCGCGTGTGGAAAACTACGACTTTGCAACACCGTGGTATCAGTTCTTCAATTCCCTGTTGCAGGACAATAAATACCAGATGGCGCTCAAACCCTGCTTCGAACGCTATCTCAATGATGGCAACGCGGACGGTTACTGGGATATCGAAATGTTTATCGCGGTAGAGCACAAAACGGCTTAAGCCTGCTAAATGAAGGGTTTTTCAGCCGGGTGTGATCCGCCCGGCTGAAAACACAGTACAATTGTGATTTGCCGTGTAGCTGGAGAGCGGGTGTGCGTCCCGACAAATCATTAACGCCGTTTGAAATTCGTCTATACAAACATTACCGCGTGGTGCATGGGTGCCGCATTGCGCTGGCGTTCATATTGACCTTTATACTGGTCCGACTGCTGGATGTTCCGGAGGGGACGTGGCCGCTGATCACGCTGGTGGTGGTGATGGGGCCTATCTCATTTTGGGGGAACGTTGTTCCTCGCGCCTTCGAGCGGATCGGCGGTACCGTTCTTGGCTCTGCGCTGGGGCTTATTGCCCTGAAGCTGGAGCTTATCTCATTTCCGGTCATGCTGGCATGGTGCGGTGCGGCCATGTTCCTCTGCGGTTGGCTGGCGTTGGGCAAACGCCCCTATCAGGCGCTGCTGATTGGTATCACCCTTGCGGTGGTGGTTGGCGCACCGGCCGGGGATATGACCACGGCGCTCTGGCGAAGCGGGGATGTCATCCTGGGCTCGCTGCTTGCCATGCTGTTTACCGGCATCTGGCCGCAGCGTGCTTTTTTGCACTGGCGTATCCAGATGGCCAGCTATGTCACCGCGTTTAACCGCGTTTACCAGGCCGGTTTCTCCCCCAATCTGGTTGAGCGCCCCCGGCTGGAAAAGCATCTGCAAACCATCCTTAATGACGTGGTCAAAATGCGCGGCCTGATTACCCCCGCGAGCAAAGAGACCCATATTCAGAAAGCGATTTTCGAGGCTATTCAGACCGTAAGCCGCAATCTGGTCTGCATGCTTGAGCTGCAGATTAACGCGCACTGGGCTTCTCGCCCAAGCCATCTGCTGATGCTCAACGCACATACGCTGAAAGAGACACAGCAGATGACGCAGCAAACCCTGTTGACCATCGCTCATGCGCTCTATGAAGGCAACCCGCAGCCGATACTGGCGAACAGCGAGCGTCTGAATGACATTGTGGCGGAGCTGAAAACGCTTATTAGCGAGCGGCAGGGTGATAACGTGGCGGAAACGCCCATTCATGGCTATGTCTGGTTGAGCCTGGAACTGGCCCGGCAGCTTGAACTGTTATCGCACCTCATTTGCCGGGCGCTGCGCAAATAAAACGCGGATGTGACGCCTGCTGCTTCGATTCAGCAGCAATTGGGGTTATGATAGCGTTAAACGATATAGTCATTGTCATTCGCAGCCGCTGTCAGTAAGGTTATTGATACAACGGTTGCTTTAACGAATCCGAATCTCACATTATCAGGGGTGTAAAAATGGAAACTACCAAGCCTTCGTTCCAGGATGTTCTGGAATTCGTCCGCCTGTTCCGTCGCAAAAACAAACTGCAGCGTGAAATCCAGGACGTTGAGAAGAAGATCCGTGACAACCAGAAACGTGTCCTGCTGCTCGACAACCTGAGCGACTACATCAAGCCAGGCATGAGCGTTGAAGCTATTCAGGGCATCATCGCCAGCATGAAGAGCGACTATGAAGACCGCGTGGATGACTACATCATCAAAAATGCTGAGCTGTCCAAAGAGCGTCGCGATATCTCTAAAAAGCTGAAAGTGATGGGCGAAATCAAAAACGGCGAAGCAAAAAGCGAGTAATCGCAGTGAATGGTGAAAAAGGCTCTCTGGTGACAGAGAGCCTTTTTTATTTTAGTAGGTCGGGTAAGGCGCAAGCCGCCACCTGACAATTTTATCAGGCACAGAAAAGCAAAAAGCCTGCTTTAAAAGCAGGCTTTTTAAATTTGGCTCCTCTGACTGGACTCGAACCAGTGACATACGGATTAACAGTCCGCCGTTCTACCGACTGAACTACAGAGGAATCGTTGTGGAGGCTTATCTTAGCGGCGAAAAAACTTTTGTCAAACCTGATCTTAGAGAAAATCGACTGACTGCTGAATCTGTCGTCAGTTTGTTGTAAATCCACACATCTTTTTCAGGAAAATACTTTGCAGGATGAGCATTTCTCCCCCATCATTTGAAATGGAGTTTCAACTTTTCTCGCTAAGGTCCATTTTGAACGTCACTGCTCCTCTGCGCCAGGCGATCATGCGCACGCCCTGGTACGCAAAACGTAAAAGCTATCGTGTCCTCTTCTGGCGTGAAATCACCCCCCTTGCGGTGCCTATCTTTCTGGAGAATACCTGCGTACTGCTGATGGGGGTGTTGAGCACCTTCCTTGTCAGCTGGCTGGGGAAAGAGGCGATGGCGGGGGTTGGGCTGGCGGACAGCTTCAACATGGTGGTGATGTCCTTCTTCGCGGCTATCGACCTTGGGACAACCGTCGTGGTGGCCTTCAGCCTCGGCAAGCTTGACCCCAAACGGGCCCGCGAGGCGGCTCGCCAGTCGCTGATGATCATGACCATTTTTTCGATCGTTCTGGCGGCGGTGATCCACTATTTCGGTAAAGAGATTATCGACGTTGTCGCCGGGGAAGCCACGAACGAGGTGAAGGACCTGGCGCTAACCTACCTCGAAATGACCGTCATAAGCTATCCGGCCGCGGCTATCGCGCTGATTGGCAGTGGTGCGCTGCGCGGGGCAGGTAACACCAAAATCCCGCTGCTGATCAACGGCGGGATGAATATCCTGAATATCATCATCAGCAGCGTGCTGATCTACGGCGTGTTTTCATGGGAAGGGTTGGGGTTCGTCGGTGCTGGTCTGGGGCTAACCATTTCTCGCTACATTGGTGCTGCGGCGATTATCGGGGTGCTGATGACGGGCATCACGCCTTCGCTGCGGCTTACGCTGAAAAGCTACTTCCGACCCTTTAACTTCGCCATTATCTGGGAAGTGATGGGGATTGGTATTCCCGCCAGTATTGAATCAGTGCTGTTTAACGGCGGTAAGCTGCTGACGCAGATGTTTGTCGCCGGTATGGGGACCGACGTTATCGCTGGTAACTTTATCGCCTTCTCCATCGCCTCGCTGATTAACCTGCCGGGTAACGCGCTGGGTTCAGCCTCGACCATCATCACGGGCAAACGGCTCGGGAAAGGGCAGATAGGCCAGGCGGAACGTCAGCTGCGCCACGTGTTCTGGCTGTCAACGATTGGCCTGACGGCGATCGCTTGGGGAACCGCCCCCTTTGCCGGGCTGATGGCCGCGTTTTATACCCATGAACAGGATGTGAAAGAGGTTGTTAAGATCCTTATCTGGCTCAATGCCGCGTTTATGCCCATCTGGGCGGCCTCATGGGTGCTACCCGCGGGTCTGAAAGGGGCGCGTGATGCTCGTTTTGCGATGTGGGTGTCGATGCTCGGCATGTGGGGATGTCGGGTTGTGGCGGGTTATACGTTAGGTGTGGTGCTTGGCTGGGGCGTGGTGGGTGTCTGGCTGGGAATGTTCCTTGACTGGGCCGTGCGCGGGGCGCTGTTCTACTGGCGTATGGTCAGCGGGCGCTGGCTATGGAAATATCCGCGACAAAATGCCTGACAAATGCGCGAAATGGAGAATAAATCGGCAAACGATCGGAAATCTGCATTCTGCCTTTGACATCCCGGGGGAGCATCGATAATATGCGCCCCGTTCACACGATTCCTCTGTAGTTCAGTCGGTAGAACGGCGGACTGTTAATCCGTATGTCACTGGTTCGAGTCCAGTCAGAGGAGCCAAATTTAAAAAGCCTGCTTTTAAAGCAGGCTTTTTGCTTTTCTGCGTAAGGTAAATGCAAAACGGCAACCTTGTTGCCGTTTTTAGTGTTTGCACCCTCTCCCGTGGGAGAGGGATGGGGTGAGGGCACCAGCCCGCACGATGTTACATGCTAATCGGCGCCGTCGCCTCAACCAGCCACGGACGCGCCTCGCTATTCACCAGCGGTGACAGCGCCTCGCGAACCTGCTGATGATATTCATCCAGCCACTGCTTTTCCTGCCCGGTCAACAGCTGCAATTCCACCTGGCTTAAATCAATCGGGATCAGCGTTAGCGAAGAAAACGTGCAGAACCCCGGGCGGCTTTCAACAATTTCCACCTGGTTTTCAATGCGGATACCGTGGCTGCCGCCCAGATAATACCCCGGTTCAATGGTCATGATATTGCCCGCCACCAGTGGCCAGGGGTTAACCTTTTTGGCGATGCGGTGTGGGTTTTCATGGATAAGAAGCTGATGCCCCACGCCATGTCCCGTGCCGTGATCGTAATCCAGCCCCATTTCCCACAGCGGACGTCGCGCGAAAGCGTCCAGCTGATGCCCGTGTGTGCCGGATGGGAACTGGAGGGTTATCAGCGACAGGAAGCCTCTCAGTACGGCGGTATAATGCATACGCTGCTGCTGGGGAACATGACCCCAGGCAAGCGTGCGCGTGGCGTCAGTGGTGCCGTTAGTGTACTGACCGCCAGAATCATTCAGGTAAAAATGATCGTGGCCGATGGGTTTGTTGCTGGCCTCGCTGGAGTGATAGTGGCACATCGCCGCGTTGCTCGAAGAGGCGGAAATGGTCGCAAAGCTCTGCTCGATAAAGCCGGGCTGCTGTTTACGGAACGCGAGCTGTTGCGCCTGTACTTCGAGCTCGGTTAACGGATTCCCAGCCGCTTCACGTCGCGGCACTTCACGGCTCAGCCAGGCCAGGAAGTTGACCCACGCGGCGCCATCCTGGTGATGACATTCACGATATCCTGCCAGCTCGACCGGGTTTTTGGTGGCTTTCAGCAGGGTGATCGGATCGGTCTGCCAGACGATCTCCCCCTGTGGTTCAATGGCGAAGCGCAGGGCTACCGGTGCGGAATCGGCATCGACCATCACTCGTTTACCTTCCGCAATTTCTCGGCAGCGTTCTATAAAGGCGTCCTGTGGCGCAGTGGCGAACGTGTTACGCACGGCTTCGGGCAGGGCGCTGAGCTTAGTGTCGTTAACAAACCACTCCACGTGACCGTCGCGACGCAACAGGGCAAAAGAGAGCGGTACCGGGCTGGTGGGGATATCTGACCCGCGTACGTTGAGCAGCCAGGCAATGTTATCCGGTAGCGTAACCGCCAGATAATCAGCATTGTTCGCGGCCAGCACGGCGGCAACGCGCTGACGTTTGTCTTCGCTGCTTTCACCGCTTACCGCAACCGGCATTTCACGGATCGGCCCCGCCGGCGCGGCAGGACGATCGCTCCAGAGCGTGTCAAACGGTGAGGCATTCAGCGGGACGAGCTCACACGGCGTGGCAGAAAGTTGCGTAAACTCGGTATTTGTCATCAGCAGTGGATCAAAACCGATGCGCGTGGCGGGCTCAACGTTTGCCGCCAGCCATGCTGCCAGCGGTTCATTGTGCAGATGATGAATTTCAATCTCATCCAGGTTGACCTGAACACGGGCCTGCACCTGATAGCGCCCGTCGACGAACAGCAACGCCTTGTCTTTCAGAACCAGCGCCAGGCCAGCCGAGCCGTCAAAGCCCGTCAGCCAGGCCAGTTTTTCATCATACGGCGCGCAGTATTCACTCTGCCAGGCATCCGCGCGCGGGACGATCATCCCGTCGAGATGGTTTTCCTGAAGCCACCGGCGCAGGGCCGCTAAGGGTGATGAGGTGGACATGCATTTTCCTTAATAGTTATCAGCGGAACGGTGGCTCGTTGAAGGTACGCAACTTGCGGGAATGCAGTTTGTCACCTTCCGCCCGCAGCAAATCAATGGCACGAATGCCAATTTGCAGGTGTTCGGATATCGCCCCTTCATAGAAGCGGTTGGCCTGACCCGGCAGCTTGATTTCGCCATGCAGCGGCTTATCGGACACGCAGAGCAAGGTGCCGTAAGGCACGCGGAAGCGATACCCCTGCGCGGCAATGGTGGCGCTTTCCATATCAATCGCCACCGCACGGCTCAGGTTGAACCGCAGCGCGGAGGCGGAGTAACGCAGCTCCCAGTTACGGTCATCGGTAGTGACCACCGTACCGGTGCGCAGGCGCTGCTTAACCTCTTCACCGGGCATGCCGCTCACCTCTTTGGTGGCGTCATACAGCGCGCGCTGCACTTCAGCGATGCTCGGAATCGGAATGTCTGGCGGCAGCACGGCGTCGAGAACGTGGTCGTCGCGTAAGTAGGCGTGGGCCAGCACGTAATCACCAATCAGCTGGCTTTCGCGCAGGCCGCCGCAATGGCCGATCATCAGCCAGACGTCCGGTCGCAGTACCGCCAGATGGTCGCAGATGGTTTTGGCGTTCGACGGCCCCACGCCGATGTTGATCAGCGTGATGCCCTGGCCGTCGGCGGTGATCAGGTGCCAGGCAGGCATCTGGTGCTTTTTCCATGCCAGGTCGGAAATGGCCTGCTCGGGCGCTTCAGTCTCTGCGGTGATCCAGATCCCGCCCGCACAGGAGAGCGCGATGTACGGGCTTTCCGGGTCAAGGATCTGGCTGCAGCCCCAGCGGACAAACTCATCGACGTAACGGGTGTAGTTGGTAAACAGCACGAACGGCTGGAAATGCTCGGCGGGCGTGCCGGTGTAGTGGCGCAGGCGTGCCAGCGAGAAATCCACCCGGCGGGCATCAAAGTGCGAGAGGGGAGAAAATTCTGCCGGGTGATAAATCCCGTCTGCCGTTTCATCGCCAATCTGTGAAAGCTCGGTGGTTGGGAAATGGCGGGTCAGTCCCGCGCTCATGGAACGATCAAGGGTTAGCGCCGAACCGTCAATCACGTAAGGATACGGGATCTCATGCTGTGAAGGTTCTACGGCAATGTGTGCGCCGTAATCCTGGTATAACAGCGTGAGTTGCTCTTCAAGATAAGGGCGGAACAGTGCAGGGCGGGTGACGGTGGTGCTGTAGCAGCCGGAGTGGGTAAAACGGGCATAGGCGCGGGTTTTTGGCGTCGTGCTGGCGCTGCCGTCCCAGGTCACAGAGAGCGATGGATAAACAAAAAGGCCCTCACTTCTGGCCTTTTCGTCGGGAAGTTTCCCTGTTTCGATATATTCGCTGATGGCGCTGCGCAGCGCGTTGACGGACTGTTCATACAGTGCGTCGAGTTTTTCCAGCGCCTGAGCCGGGGTCAGGCTGGAGCCCTTATTATTCATCTCTGTCTCCTTGTTCCACAGGTGTGCGACTCTACCCGATAGTATGTCACACGCCTGTGAAACAAAAGGGAGATCAGCTGTGGCGCGTCTCTTTCATCAGTAGCGCCGTCGCCGCTGACAGCAGGCATCCAGCCAGCAGATAAATCGCCACGCTGTGCCAGTTTCCCCCGGAGAAGGTCACCAGCGCGGCGGCAATAAACGGCGTGAAACCGCCGCCGACCACGCTGGCAACCTGGTAGCCCACGCCCGCGCCGCTGTAGCGATAGCTCGCGCCAAACAGTTCGGTAAACATCGGCTGCTGTACGCAGACCACCATATCGTGAGCGATGTTCGCGAGCATAATGGCGAAGAAAACAATCCAGAAGACAGACTGCGCCTCCAGCGCCATAAAGAACGGCCAGGCGCTGAGGGTACCAATCAGCGCGCCGGTGATATAGACGCGACGGCGGCCAAATTTGTCCGCCAGCCAGGCGAAACAGGGGATAGTCAGGCAGCTGATCCCGCCGACCACCAGACCAATATTCAGGAACAGTTCACGCGGCAGACCGAGATTTTGCGTCGAGTAGTTCAGGGCAAACGCGGTGACGATGTACATCGTCAGCAGCTCACACAGGCGCAGGGCGATAATTTTCAGAAAAGCGCCAGGGTGCCGGACGAGGGCTTCCATAACCGGAAGGCGTTTTTTGACGGAAGGCTTTTCCTGCTGCTTTTCGAATTCTGCCGACTCCTCCATCCCGTTACGGATCCACAGCGCGGCAATGACCAGCACGATGCTGAAGATAAACGGAATGCGCCAGCCCCAGCTCAGGAACTGCTCGTCGGTGGTGTAATGGCTGATGAGTGACACCAGCCCGGTCGACAGCAGCAGCCCCACGCCATATCCCACCTGTACGCCGCTGCTGTAGAACGCTTTCCGGTTTTTCGGTGCGCTCTCAACGGATAACAGCGCCGCACCGCCCCATTCGCCGCCTACGGCGAAGCCCTGGATGGCGCGCAGTGTCACCAGCAATACCGGTGCCCACCAGCCAATGGCGGAAAACGAAGGGAGAATGCCAATCAGCGCAGTGGCAATCCCCATCATCCAGACGGTAAGCATTAGCATGCGTTTGCGGCCCAGCCGGTCGCCGAAGTGGCCGAAGATCACCCCACCAAGCGGACGAAACAGGAACCCGACGCCGAAGGTGGCAAATGCGGCGAGGGTGCCCATCGCGGGGCTGACCTGGGGGAAGAATTCACGGTTAAACACCAGCGCGGCGGTGATACCGTAGAGCAGAAAATCATACCAGTCGACGACGGCGCCCGCGAAGCTGCCGAGGGCGGCGCGACGGGCACGATTGAGCGAAGGGGTCTCCTCGCCGGGACGTTCGGAGATGAGGGTGGAGTCCATAGTTGTCCTGTCCATACTGATTTTAATTATTGGTATAAGAAAAGGTCACTCACATAGCAGCCGTCATATAAACGGAACCTATGAGACTACCGCGACAGGCAGCCTGTGCAAACTGATTTTATCTCCTGATGGGTAATGCAAAACGGCTACGCTATGCTTAACAAATAGCGAAGCGACTGAGGAAGGGAAGATGCGTCGTACAGAGGTGTTGGGTTGTCTTGCTGCATTACTGATCGGCCACAGCGTGCAGGCGGTGAGCTATCCCTTACCACCGACGGGCAGTCGTCTGGTGGGCAGCTCGCAGGTCATCACCGTGCCGGATCGCAATACGCTACCGCTTGAGGCGTTTGCCGCGCGCTACGGGCAGGGCCTAAGCAATATGCTGGAAGCAAACCCGGGCGTGGATCCTTTTCTGCCTAAGTCCGGCACCCGGCTGGTGATCCCCCAGCAACTGATTTTGCCCGACACCGTCCGCGAGGGGATTGTCGTTAACGTGGCGGAAATGCGTCTCTACTATTATCCACCGGGCAGTCATACCGTTGACGTATTGCCCATCGGCATCGGTCAGGCCGGGCGTGAAACTCCGCGAAACTGGGTAACGGCCGTTGAGCGTAAGCAGGAGGGGCCCACCTGGTCTCCGACGCCGAATACGCGGCGCGCCTATGCGGCAGAGGGGAAAACGCTTCCGGCCTTCGTGCCCGCCGGGCCGGATAACCCGATGGGCCTGTATGCGATATATATCGGCAGGCTGTATGCGATTCACGGCACCAACTCGAATTTCGGTATCGGGCTACGGGTTAGCCAGGGATGTATTCGTCTGCGTAACGCCGATATCAAATATCTTTTCGATAATGTTCCCGTGGGCACCCGTGTGCAGATTATCGATCGCCCCGTTAAAGTGACGACAGAGCCGGACGGTAGCCGGTGGGTGGAGGTTCACGAACCGCTATCACGCAATCGGGCGGAATTCGAGTCAACCCGGAAAGTGCCTCTTCCCATTTCGGCCGCGCAGCGGACACAGTTGATTAACGAGGGCGCGGGAGCGGAGCTGGAACGTCGGTCGGGGTTGCCGGTTAAGATCGGTATGTGAGGTGATTTTCGCCGGGTGGCGGCTTCGCCTTACCCGGCCTACGATTCGAGGTTTTTGTAGGTCGGGTAAGGCGAAGCCGCCACCCGACAATTTTATCAGGCACAGAAAAGCAAAAAGCCTGCTTTAAAAGCAGGCTTTTTAAATTTGGCTCCTCTGACTGGACTCGAACCAGTGACATACGGATTAACAGTCCGCCGTTCTACCGACTGAACTACAGAGGAATCGTGTGAACGGGGCGCATATTATCGACGTCAGCCGCGCTTGTCAAAGGGTGGATCAACGCCTTTTGATCGTTTGCTGACAAAATCGGCAATGTGATGTTTTTGACAGCGTAATGCACCGCTTTGGTGCGTATATACCTCTAATGGGGCAGATCATAAACTGCTGTTTCAGTAATAAAACCCCCCTCCATGATTAGGTTTCCTTATTTTCAGGCGCTTAGCGAGGAATTCAGACCGCCCGGTAAAAGTGGCATTCATATTGCAAAACCTGTTCAACAACGATAGCCAGTACCGGCAAAGCATTTCGAACAGGGGGCAAAATGAACTTAAGACGACTGAAATACTTCGTAAAAATCGTCGATATCGGCAGCCTGACTCAAGCGGCAGAAGTGCTGCATATCGCGCAGCCTGCGCTGAGCCAGCAGGTGGCTACTCTGGAAGGCGAGATGGATCAGCAATTATTGATTCGTACCAAACGCGGCGTCACGCCAACGGAAGCCGGAAAAATTCTTTATACCCATGCCCGCACTATTCTGCGCCAGTGCGAACAGGCGCAACTGGCGGTCAACAACGTCGGCCAGACCCTCAGCGGGCACGTTTCCATTGGTCTTGCGCCGGGCACTGCGGCGTCTTCTATCACCATGCCGCTGCTGCAGGCCGTTCGTGCTGAGCTACCGGAAGTACTGGTCTATCTGCACGAGAACAGCGGTTCGGTACTCAATGACAAACTGCTCAATGGCCAGCTGGATATGGCGGTCCTTTACGATCGTTCTCCGGTCGCCGGGATCACCAGCCAGCCGCTGCTGAAAGAAGATCTCTACCTCGTGGGCACCCGCGACTGTCCTGGGCAGAGCGTCGATCTTACCGCCGTGGCAGAAATGAACCTCTATCTGCCGCGTGATTACAGCGCCGTGCGTGTGCGCGTGGATGAAGCATTCTCCCTGCGTCGCCTGACGGCCAAAATCATCGGCGAGATCGACTCACTCTCCACGCTGACCGCGGCCATTGCCAGCGGAATGGGCGTAACCGTGTTGCCAGAATCCGCAGCGCGCTCGCTCTGCAGTGCGGCAAATGGCTGGATGGCACGGATCACCACGCCTTCGATGAGCCTGCCGCTGTCGCTCAACATGTCCGCACGCGGCTCGCTGACGCCACAGGCGCAGGCGGTAAAAGAGATTTTGATGTCGCTGGTCAGCAAGCCATCGCTTGAGAACCGTGAACTCCAGCTCGTGAGCTGATATTCCATAAAAGCATAAGTTGCGGGTTTTTATTATTTGTTCTGCAGTGCGGCTGACTCTAACAATAGCGTTATGTCAGATGCGCCGGAGTGAATCGTGAATTTCCAGCAACTTAAAATTATCCGTGAGGCGGCCAGGCGGGATTACAACCTGACCGAGGTCGCCAATATGCTTTATACCTCTCAGTCCGGCGTCAGTCGCCATATCCGCGAGCTGGAAGAAGAACTGGGGATAGAGATTTTTATCCGTCGCGGCAAGCGTCTGCTTGGCATGACGGAGCCAGGCAAAGCCTTGCTGACCATTGCGGAGCGGATCCTCAACGAAGCCAGCAATGTGCGCCGCCTGGCGGATCTCTTCACGAATGACGCCACGGGCGTCCTCACTATCGCCACCACCCACACCCAGGCGCGTTACAGCCTGCCGCCAGTGATTAAAGCCTTCCGTGAACTTTTTCCTGACGTCCGCCTGGAGCTTATCCAGGGGACGCCGCAGGAAATTGAAGTGCTGCTGCAAAACGGTGGGGCAGATATCGGCATTGCCAGTGAACGCCTGAGCAACGACCCGCTGCTGGTGGCTTTTCCCTGGTTCCGCTGGTATCACAGTTTGTTGCTCCCCGCCGATCATCCGTTGAATCAGGTTTCGCCCCTGACGCTGGAAGACATTGCCAAATGGCCGCTGATTACCTATCGCCAGGGCATTACCGGACGCTCGCGCATTGATGAAGCCTTCAACCGCAAAGGGCTCACGCCGGACGTGGTGCTGAGCGCACAGGACTCTGATGTAATCAAAACCTACGTAGAGCTCGGGCTGGGCATAGGTCTGGTGGCAGAACAGTCCAGTGGCGAACGCGAGGGGGGAGATCTGGTGCGTCTTGATACACGTCATCTGTTTGATGCCAATACCGTATGGCTCGGCCTGAAGCGTGGACAGCTGCAGCGCAACTATGTGTGGCGTTTTATCGAACTTTGCAACGCCGGGCTGTCCGTTGATGAGATTAAACGTCAGGTGATGGAGCCAGAAGAAGTGGCGATTGATTATCAGATTTAAGCCCTTTATAGCACCCGTCTCCGTCGACAAGAAGCAAAGGCCTGCAATTAAAGCAGGCTTTTTTATTGAAACCGTTTAATTTCCTGACCGCTTATTCTTAAGAATACCCTGATTAACAATCATACTCTGTGACGTCATAAGGTTGTCTTATATTTAAATATTTCTCATATTTTCCATTGAGTTACATATAAAAATAAATAACGAAATATGATTCTTTTAGGTGAGGGTGATATTTGCGTGCGGTAAAAACTCGCGGTTAAATAAAAGAGTCATTATTTTAATTCTCAGCTCATTTAATTGCCGTTATCTGCGGGAAATTTTTTGCCTTATTTATCATTTAATTTTATTAATTTAGATATTGATTGGTTAGCTGTGCTTACAGCTTATCCAGGAAATGCTTACTTAATTACCTGATAAATTTCAGGTCAATTTTTTGTTATTTTTTCTGGACAAATTTGATTGGGTTGTAATATGTTTGTTTCACCCTGTGATGAAAGGCATGACATTGTGGAATCAAAAAGACTTATTACTTCTGGCAGCAGCTGGGAGGAGGCTTTCGGTTTCTCGCGAGCGGTAGAAACAGACGGTTGGCTATATATTTCGAAAACGGGACCTCTTAATTCTTGTGGTGAGATTGAATCTGATGACATCTCACTGCAAACGGAATGCATTCTGAATAAGATCAAGGGGATACTTGAATCCAGTGGTTATGAAATAGACGATGTAATACAAAGCAGGCTGTATCTGACTGAAATTGAAGAATGGCAGCAGGTAGCGCGTATCCATGGGCACTATTTCCGTGATTCCCGACCTGCATTTACGTTATTGCATGTCTTACCGTTTCCCGAGAAAAAAATGAAAGTAGCAATTGATATTGTGGCAAAAAAAAGACAGGGGGCGATTAATGAGTGATATCGCGCAAGAAAATCCGGTTTCGCCGTTATTTATCTGGTTCGCCAGCATCGCGGCGGGTACGGCTATGGCAAATAACTATATTCTTCAGCCCGTATTGCCCGCTATCGCGGCATCTTTGCAGTTGCCTCTGTTTTATACCGGCTTCATTGCGGCGAGCATGCAAATAGGTTATATGCTGGGAATACTGTTTCTTGTTCCGCTTGGAGACAGCGTTAACCGTAAGAAACTGATTATTTCTCAGTTTATTCTCCTCTCACTTGCGCTCTTCGCCGCTTCCCTGACCCGTCAGCCGTTGCTCCTTTTTAGCGCGGGAATAGTGACAGGCGCCATGGCGACAAGCGCAGTGCAACTGAATGCGCTTGGATTTCACATTACGCCAAAAGGCGCTACGGTCGGACTGATCACCATGGGCATTTCGGCAGGAATATTGCTCGCGAGGCTCGTGGGCGGCAGTCTGGCCGATGCGCTTGGCTGGCGAGGGATGCTGGCCATCGTCGCAGCCGTTATGGCCTCCATGGCGCTACTGGCCATCAGATGCCTGCCTGATGTTAAACCCGCAAGGGAGACGGGGTATCTGAGCGTCATGGTGCAATTGCCGGGCTTGCTGCGTAACGTGCGGCTTATTGAATCTGCCGTCACCGGAGGGGCATGGTTTTTCGTCTTTAGCCTGTTATGGGTGACCATCATGCTTCATCTGCAAAGACCGCCACTCCATCTGCCAGCGGGAACAGCCGGATTATTTGGCCTGGCGGGTATCGTCGGTCTTGTACTGGCGAACTATGCGGGGAAACTGGCTGACCGCTTCGGGTGTCGCAGCGTGATTTTTGGCGGAATGGTATTTGTGGTTGCGGGAATAGCCATACTGTTTCTCTTTCCTGCGTCCTTACCGGGAATTACGCTGGGCATTATATTATTCGATTTAGGGTGTTTTGCCGCGCAGGTGGCTAACCAGACGCGTGTTCTCGGATTACATCCGGATAAAAGAAGCAGCCTCTATGCGCTTTATATGTTCTTTTATTATGCATTGGGCGCAGCCGGATCCGTTACCGGTCCGTGGGTTTATGAAAGGTGGGACTGGCAGGGCATCTGTTTGCTGAGTCTCGTTATGGTGATGATAGCGATGATAACCACCGCGATGGGGTATTTTAACGAGAACAGCGTCACCCACGTTTCGAACTAAACACTTTTAGTATCAATAAACTCAACGCTAGCATTGGCGGGGATACCCATGTTTATTATTCAGCTTTCGGTCATTGTTTTTGCCTGCTATGTCGTCGGCAAACTTATGGAGCAAATAGGTCAAACACAGGTTATTGGCCATATTGCTGCAGGCGTTTTATTGGGACCGACTTTCTTTCCCGGGATAATGTCTCTGTTCTCATTTCAAACGTCTTTATTTAGCCAGGAGTCGCTGACCACCATAGATAAGCTGGCGAATCTGGGCATGATTCTGCTCATGTTCGATATTGGGTTGTCGCATTTTCATGGTCATAATCATGGCCGTCGTAAGCAGACTATCGCTGCATTGAAAATAGCGTTCCTGGGCATGCTGCTGCCGTTTATCGGTGGCATGTTAGCGGGAAATTCGGTACATGCCGAACTGGCGCCACAAACCGATCGTCTTTTATTTAATATCTTTATGGGAACGGCGCTGGCGGTATCCGCTCTGCCGGTCATTGTGCGAATCATTGAAGATTTAAAAATGCTTCACCTGGCCATCATTCCTCCCGTCATTACCGCAGCCATTCTTACCGATGTGGCAGGCTGGGGGATTTTGGCTTTGGACAGCGTATTTGCCGCGGTTGAAGGAAAATCTGATTCGCTGTGGTCGTATTTAGCGGTCGTGACGGCAGCCCTGGTACTTTATGGGTTGGTGACCGGCAAAGTCGTGGTCCCCCTGCTTATACGGTATGCGCACAGGCCGGAGATGAGATTTCCGGCGATCATTTTTTGGATTTTGGTCAGCGCGTGGGGAGCGGAGTATCTTCACCTGCACAGTGGTTTCGGTGCCTTGCTGGCGGGCAGCATGTTCGCGCGGATCCCCGGGTTAGCGAAGCAATGGCATGCGAGTATGAACGGTTTCATGCACTATCTTTTACTTCCCGTATTGTTTGTCAGCGCCGGTCTGAAAACGCATTTCGACTTCAGTATGGCAACGCAGGACATTGCCTGGATAATTGGGTTCACCTTACTGGCATTTATAACCAAATTCAGTGGTGCTCTGCTCGGGGCGCGTATTTCAGGATATTCCCTTCGTGAAGCCTCCATGATTGGCGCGCTCATGAATACGCGTGGTCTGATGGAGCTGGTTGTGCTGTCTATCGGGCTCGAATTGCATCTTATTTCACAACGCGTCTACTCCATTATGGTTATCGTGGCGCTCGTGGTAACGGCAACCACACCGCCAATATTACGTTGGTTAAATAAAGAATCATCTTCCGCTGTAGTAAATAAAACACTTGAAAACATTAAAGGGTAAAATTATGAAACTGGATATGCCTGTGATTGTCGATCGTATTAAAGAAATCATCGCTGAACGTATTGGTCTGGATGTCGAGCGCGAAGATATTGCTGACGAGACCGGTCTCGCCTCAATGGTAGGAATGGATTCTATTGGATTTGTAGAATTACGCTTCCAGTGTGAGGAAGAGTTTAATATTAAAGTTGAAGATAAAGAGTTTTCGCCCGCGAATTTTTATTCGTGCCAAACCCTTTCGCGTTTCATTATGAATAAGCTTGGAGCCTGAGAATGTTAACGCGAGCAGAAGAATGTGCCGCATTTGTTCCCTATGAGCCTGCCGGTTTATTTTCTCCGGTGCAGGCAACGTCTGCGGTGGGGACCAGCGGCACTGAAGGAGAGAGTTATCAATACTATGTCGATTACTGGCAGCGGCAGAGTCTGGAACCCGGTCGGGTGGTGCTGATAGCGATGCCGAACTGCCCGGACTTGATGTATATGTTCTTTGCTGTCCTCAACAGTGGCTTTGTGCCTGCGCTGATCCCGCCGCTCACGCCAGCAGAACGCATCCTGCAGATGCTTGAGGACTTTGCGGCGGGGGCGCTGGTGCGTACGCCGGTTCAGCCAGGACGATGGCAGGAGCTGGGCGTAAGCGCAGCTGAACCCCTCGGGCGCTGGCAGGTGGGAAAATGCCGTGATGGCGGACCCGTACAGACACAGCCGGGGCAGGTCGTGATAGCCACGTCCGGCACGTCGTCGTCGTTCAGCAGCGGCTGTGTCCATCATTTTGATTCGCTGCGGCGTAACGCGCTGCGTCATGCCAAAAGTATCGGCATGAGCGCCAGTGACAGGGTATTGATCAGTTTGCCGATGTGCTATTCCACCGCGCTGGTTGCCCAGATGATTGCTGCCCTGGAGACGGGCTGCGAAATTGTTATCAGTGGACCTCCGTTTTCTGTACCCCATTATCTGGATGATTTACAGCGATACGGCGTGACCCTCAGTTCGCTCACGCCCGTATTGCTGCGACAGTTGAACGCCTGGGAAACAACGCTTCCGCCGGGGTTAAACAAACTGACGATTGGGGGCGATTTGGCTGCGCCGAATGAGGTGGAAGCCTTTTTACTCCGACAGCCATGGCTTGAGTTATATCTGACTTATGGCATCAGTGAGGCCGGACCGCGGGTGTCGACATGCCCGGTTCATCTGCTGGGGAGAGGATATTATGCGTCAGCCGGACGTCCTATTGACCAGACGGACGTCCGTATCCTGCCCGGTGCAGACGGCCAGGACGGGCAGGGGGAGTTGCTAATTAGTTCTGATACGTTGCTCGTCAAGCGCATTGGGCGCGGTAACCGACAAACGTTCATTGAGCTTGATGGCAAACGCTGGCTTCGCACCGGAGACATCTTCTTCCAGGACGCTGATGGGTTCCTGTTTTTCAAAGGCAGAATCAGTGATTTTATTGTTATCAGGGATGAGAAAGTCAATATCGGCGCCGTTAAGCAGCTGTGCCGGGAAATTAAAGGGGTGATGACCTGCAAGGCCCAAATTGTCAATGAAGGGGATCAAATTGCGGGATTCGATATTGTTTTGACCTGCGATGAATCAGTGATCAATGAAACCAATTGCCAGCAGCACAGTGCCAGCCTGCTGAAAAAACTCAAACGCCACGAACGGCCACGTAATATAAACTTTGTTTATTGTGGCGCGGCCTCTTTAACACAATATAAGTAAGGTGATGTTATGAATGATGAACTTCGGGAACTGGCACGGGCAGTCATTGAAAAATATCACCTGGCGAGCCTTGATGATATTCTACGTGAAGTTCCAAAAACAATGTGCCATGTCCTTCAGGAATCAGATGTGTTTGAAACATGGCCGGCAGACATCGTTCGCCTCAAATTTCCTGAGGAGCATTGGGATTATTATATTTCACGTTACGAGCATTTTCGCGACGAGGTCATACGTAACCTGACACCTCAGGATTATCTTCGTGAAATGCTGGGTCAAACACAGCGCTTGCCCTGCTTCTGTTCGGAAATGGCCGATGTCTCGGCAATACTGTATAGCCAGATAATTAACAAGCCAGTGTATTCTCTTCGGAATATTTTTGTGAATTATCTTTATTTGCCCCGCCCCTGGCATTGTATTAATGCAGTGGTGGAAGATGATCGCATTCGATATTTTGATATTTCTGCTTATGCACAGGTTCTGGACCGTAAAAGAAGGAAAGTGGTTAAGCCTGCCGAGCTCGAAGGATTTGATGCGACAGACATCGCATTTGATTTTATTGAAAGTCCACGCTGGCTACAAAAAGAACCTTATCAACGAAAGATAGAATTAACGGCAGGCGAGATTAAAGATAATTTTTCTCCTTCTCCGCTTGAAGATAAACCTTCAAACGAATTTTTGCGCGCGTTCCACTGATATATCGTTAATTCACTTTAACCAGCTTACCGTACTATTTTGCGGTAAAGGAAAAAATGATGACTACTACAACGTATGTCGCCAATGTTGTCGGCATGGGATGGACAACTGCGTCTGGCGATCGTATCGAGGATGTTTTCCAGACTTTACTGGAAAAACAAACCGGTATTGCGCCTGCGCCATCGGATCGAAGCTTGCGTACCGATCTGGCCGCCATGCTGCCGGGTGAATGGCCTTCCGAAATGCGCGAAAAATTGATCGCTCTGACGAAACGCACGGCCCGCCAGGCGCTAGAGGATTCGGGTGCAGCAGAACCTGTGCCGGAGGAGCGACGCTTTTTGATTGTCGGAACCAGTCTGGGATTCCGCCTCGACAGCGAGGCGTTTTGCCGGGAGCCGCTCGACGGCTGGGTCAACGAGGTGGCGGAGTCGCTGGGAATGGAAGGGATAGCCCTTTCTACCGCCTGCTCCTCGGGCTCGGATGCTCTTCTTCTGGGGGCGCATTTAATTGCAACGGGGCAAGCCGATCTGTGCGTGTGCGGCGGCGCCGATATTCTTACTGATTCAAAACGTCTGGCCCATAGCGCATTAGGCACGCTCTCACTTTCTACCCTGAAATCGTTCGATGCTACACACGAAGGAACCATTCTCGGAGAAGGGGCCGGTTTTCTGGTGCTGCAACGAGAAGGCGGCTCTGCACCACGCGTGCTGGCAAGGCTTGTCGGTGCTGGGGCGTCTAACGATGCGGCAGGCTTGACCGCGCCGGATGAGCAAGGCAATGGCATCCGCCTGGCATTGCAGCGTGCCCTGACGCAGGCGGGACTTGAACCTGGCGATATTGCGCTTATTAATGCGCACGGTTCGGGTACCCTGACCAACGATCGGGTTGAAAGCAATGCCTATAACCAGTTTTTCACACATCGTCCCTGGGTCTTCGCGACGAAGGGCAATTTTGGCCATACGCTGGGGGCGACAGGGGCGCTGGAAGCCATCGCGCTCATTCATAGCCTCAATGCGGGCACGATCCCCCCGGTGTATGAACTGAAAAAGCCGATTGATGGCCTGCGTTTTAATTTACCTGCCGCGCAGCCTCAGCCCTTAACGGGAAAGACCGGGTTAAGCATGACGATTGGGTTTGGTGGTTTTAACACCTGCCTGATATTTACCGTAATGTAAAAGGTGGGGCAGCTAATGAAGATCGTTTCTACGAGTACCGCACGCTCATTAATCTGGTCTGATTTAGATGAGACCTTGCGCCGGGGGCTAAAAACAGCCGACCCATTGTCTTTAAATGTGCTGTTTACTGTCGATGAACTTTATCAACAGCACCAGGCATTGCTGGATAATCATCTTGAAAGCGTCGGGATTATTCAGTTTGGCACGGCATTCCCGGTGAATACCAGTGAGAAAATTATTCATGACATGGCAATAAAATCGCGCGTCTCTCCGGTCGATTTTATTAATGCCAATGTTGGGGCACCTATTTCCATTTGCTGTACGCGCTATCGCTTTCAGGGACCCACCATGGTGCTGACAATGCCGCAGCGCACTGGCAAAGAAATTGCCCTGTCTCTGGCGAGAGAATGGTTAACACAACAGGCAACATATCTTTTCCTGATTCAGGCAGATCACACGCGTGAACATGAAATCGAAATAACAACTCAGTTAGTCACTCAGTAATATTATTAAGGGTAAAGCAATGAAACAAAGTCATTATGATGTGGCCATCATCGGGAGCGGTATTGCAGGAACCATGCTCGGCGCTATTCTGGCAAAACAGAAATTAAACGTGGTGATTATTGATGCCGGTACCCATCCTCGCTTTGCCGTCGGGGAATCGATGGTGCCGGAAAGTGCTGTACTGTTGAAAATTCTGGCGCGTCAGTACAATATTCCTGAGCTGGCGTGGCCGGGGGAAATTCACGCGCTGATGGAAAATATTGGTACGTCGAGCGCCGGTATTAAACTGGCGTTCAGCTTTGCATGGAACGGTAAGAATAAAGCGCATAATCCCCAGGACGTTGTGTCGACACCGGTATTGTCGCCGGAAGCGCATCTGTTCCGTCAGGATATTGATGCCTATTATCTGGCGCTGGCCGCACGTCTGGGGGCCGATATTCGCCAGCAAACCCGCATCCAGTCGATTGAAGAAACCGGCGACGGGATGCTGCTGGAGCTGGGAAAAGAGCAGATAAAAGCCAGGTACGTCGTGGATGCAGCAGGCTATCGTTCACCGGTTGCCGATAAGTTTGGCCTGCGCGAAGGTGCTCGTGAGATGCAGAGCCGTACGCGTTCGTTGTTCACCCATATGACAGGGGTCAAACTGTATGAAGACGTCATCGCCTCAACGGACGTGACCGGTTCGCCGACCCCGCTCTCACAGAGCACGCTGCACCACATGTTTGAAGGCGGATGGCTGTGGATTATTCCGTTCAACAACCACCCCTATTCGACCAATACCTTATGCAGCGTCGGCCTGCAGTTCGATATTGATAAACATGGTCCCGCAGGCGACCCGGAAGAAGAGTTTACCCGTTTTCTCGATGAGCACCCCTCCGTTGCCCGTCACTTTGAGAGCGCGGCACGGGTACGCGAATGGACCGTTGCACCTCGTCTGAATTACACCAGCCGCGAAAGCGTAGGGGAGCGTTATTGCCTTTTAGGCCATGCAGTGGGCTTTGTCGATCCGCTGTTCTCGCGCGGGTTGGTGAATACGTTCGAATCGATTCTGCGCGTCGCGCCTAAAATTGTTCGTGCCGTCAGACAGGATGACTGGTCAGCAGCGAATTTCGCCAGCTATCAGGATTACAGCCTGGAAGTGGTGAAGGTAAACGACAGGCTGGTGGCAAATTCATTCACCGCATTTGATAGCTTCCCACTGTGGAATGCGTGGTTCCGTATCTGGATTAGCGGCAGTTACATCGGCGTGTTGCGTCTGCGTAAAATCCTCAGCGACTATCAGCAGCACGGTGATGACGAGCGGCTTGAGAAGGAATTTGAAAGCGCAACCTATCCGGGACATCTTTCCATTGAGAGCCCTTACTATGAGGCTATTTTCGATAAGGCCTGCGAAACAATGGAAGCCTATCGCGCCGGTAATCTTCCAGAAAAAGAGGTGATTGCTACGCTTCATTCGCTTTTTGCTGACAACCGCGAGCATTTCCCCATCGATTTCTCTGATTTCACCAATCGTTACCTGTCCCGGGCAACGGAGGAATTTGCCGATTCTCTGTTCTACTGGGCTCATAACGCGCCTGGCGGAATCGGGCACTTGTTCGACCGCGGAGATAAACCGGTCCGTTTCGATTTCCTCGATCCTTACCGCTATGGCGATCGTCAGCAGTTAAACCAGCATGCAGATGCCATGTTGCAACAGGCGCGTCATCAATAACCTGACGGGCGGTTGTTCCGACCGCCCCCTGAGGAGAGCGTTATGGATACTGTAGTCGAGCAGCTTTTGCAGCGACGGGAGGGTGCCGTCGCCCGTGGTATTAACCAGATGCATCCGGTTTATATTCAACGAGCGGAAAATGCGGTGATGTATGACGTCAACAACCGTCGCTACATTGATTTTTCCGGCGGCATTGCCGCGCTCAATACCGGCCATCTTCATCCCAACGTCATCGCGGCCGTTGAGCGCCAGCTGCACCAGTTTACCCACAGCTGTTTTGCCGCCACCCCTTATGAATCGTATATCGCGGTGTGTGAACGTATTAACGCCTTAATGCCGGGAGATTTTGACCGACGGAGTTTTCTCCTGACGACGGGGTCCGAAGCGGTGGAAAGCGCGCTTAAGGTTGCCCGCGTGGCCACGCGGCGAAGCGGTGTGATTGTTTTCAGCGGTGCCTATCACGGGCGTACGTTTATGACCCTCGCGATGAACGGCAAAATTGCGCCCTACAGCCAGGGGATGGGGATCATGCCCGGCCCGGTCTTCCGGGCACCCTTCCCGCAGGGAGAGACGGAGCGTGATATTGCTCAGGCGCTGGCGGGCCTCAAGACGATATTAACGAGCGACATTGCCCCCCAGGATGTGGCAGCCATCGTCATTGAGCCCGTTCAGGGAGAGGGCGGGTTTTACGTCGTGCCGCTTGCGTTTATGCGTGCTCTGCGTGAACTCTGTGACCGGGAAGGCATCGTGTTAATCGCGGATGAAGTTCAGTCTGGCGCGGGGCGCACGGGGACGTTCTTTGCTATGGAACAAACCGGTGTTGACGCCGATTTAATTGTGTTCGGTAAATCCGTTGCCGGCGGGCTTCCGCTATCTGGCGTGGTGGGTCGTGAGTCGCTTATCAACCAGGTGGCACCGGGCGGTCTTGGTGGAACCTGGGCAGGCAACCCGCTTTCCTGCGCGGCGGCGCTGGCGGTACTTAAGCTCTTTGAAGAGACGGACCTGCTGGGCGCAGCCCGGCGTCTGGGTCAACGTCTGCGCTCCGCCTTAGTGTCCATTGTCAGCCCTCTGTCGATTGGCTATGAGATACGCGGGACTGGCGCCATGATTGCGCTGGAGCTTTTTTCTCTGGAGCATGGAGAGCGAACGCCGGCGACCGGGCTTATCGATCGGTTAGTCAAAAGCTGTGCCCGTGAGGGGCTTATTCTTCTTAAATGCGGCAAACAGGCAAATGCTATCCGCTTTTTAATGCCGCTAACGATTGAAGATAGCGTTCTGGATGAAGGGCTGACAATTTTTGCCGGCGCGCTGCAGCAGCAGGTCGCGTCTTCAGGCTTAGCAGAGGTGAAATAATATGGCGCAGTTTGATAGCCGAACATTACGGAACGTATTTGGTCAATTCGCAACTGGCGTGTGTGTCGTGACCATGATGGATAAAGATAACAATTTCCATGGGCTAACCATCAGCAGCTTTAACACCGTCTCCCTGGAACCTCCGCTGGTGCTCTGGAGCCTGCGCAAGCAATCCTGGTACGCTCAGCATTTTCTGGAGGCGGACGCCTTTGCGATAAATGTCCTGTCGGGCCATCAGCATCAGGTTAGCGATATTTTTGCCAGCGCGGGGAGCGACAAATTTCATCGCGTAGACCACCGGGTCAGCGGCTTTAAACTGCCTTTGATTGACGGGGCACTCGCGCATCTTGAATGCAAAATGTGGCGTCAGGTAGACGGTGGCGATCACTGGATATTCATCGGTGAGGTGGTGGATTCGTTACATACTGAAGGTGAACCGCTCATCTTTTTCAACGGTCGCTATGCCACCACCGCGGGTCTGTCGATTCCTGCCTAAAAAAAAGGGGCTGAAAAGCCCCATAACACGCCGAGCGAAGCGTTAACTAAAAGGGTATTTTTTAAATGCCGCCTGGTTTTCGAAAACGTCGGCAACCGCCTGAATCTTTTTAAAATCCCCGGCGTTAACGACGTGAGGGATCATTGACTGAATAAATGTCCAGATAACCGTACTGGTGACAGCAACCTGATCGGCCACCGCATTTTCCGGACGGGCTTCCAGCAGCGCGTTCCATTCCCGACAGGCAGCCAGCAGCTGGACGGTAATACGTTCTATCCACGGATTATGTTGTTTCTCCGCCGGGCGCAGGTTGTGTTCGTACACATTTTGCACAGCTTTCTCCGCGGCGGCGAGGATAAAGCCCAGCGTCTGGAGATCGTTCGCCAGTGCATCCGGCGTCACGGGCAGGAGTCTCCGTTCAGGCGCGGCCTGAGCCTCAAAATAATTCAGTATGAGAGACGAGTCCATCAGACGTGTTCCATTCTCCAGAACCAGCGTTGGCGCTTTTACCGCAGGGTTAATCCGGGAAAATTCCTCAAATGTGCTGAATACGGACAACGGCTGGCTTTCAAACGCAACGCCATAAAGTTCCAGGGAGACCGCCACGCGGCGTACATAAGGAGAATCCATCATGCCAATCAGCTTTATCATGATTCCAGTTTTCCTGTCTGTGTGAAAAAACGCTTCATTGAAGATGATAAACAGACATTACAATAAATTCGTTATGGCGAATATCATCAGTATCTTACGGCCTGAGTTAGTATTACTGACAGATTGGCCGGTTAGCGTTTATCAGATTCAGTCTATGAGGGAGTGGTTTCATGTCGGATTTTCCACCTATCGCAAGTTTGCGTAGTTTTGAAGCTGTGGCTCGCCTTGGCAGCGTAACGCTTGCGGCGAAAGAGCTTCACGTTACCCATTCCGCCATCAGCCAGCAGATTAAAGTGCTGGAGGAAATGGTGGGGGTGAAGCTGTTTATCCGTCATGGGCGAGGGGTGCAGATCAACGAAGAGGGGCGTCTCTACGCGTTACAGGTGCGCGAAGCGCTGAATCATATCGCAGATGCCACCCGGTTAGTGCAGGTGAAACCGAGAATACTGGAACTGACGCTGGCGATGGTGCCGTCTTTTGGTTGTCACTGGTTGTTGCCGCGTCTGGAGCGGTTTCGGGAAAAATATCCACACATCACGCTGCGGATCCAGGCCAGTCTGACGATAACCAGCATGCAGCAGGAAGGGATAGATGTGGCGATACGCATGGGGAAAGGTAACTGGGAAGGAAGCGACTGCCATTATCTGTTTTCAGATGAACTGATTGTGGTTGCAGCACCCGGTTATAACGGCGGCATCCTCCCGGCAACGCCAGCAGAGGTGGCAAAGAGTAAAATCATATTCTCCATGGAGTCGTGGAAAACCTGGTGTTTCAATGCGGGACTGGAAAAAGATATTGTGCCCGGCGGGTTATGCATTAACGACTCAAATTTAGTCCTTGAGGCTGTCAGACTCGGTAAAGGTATCGCGCTGGAACGTCGCTCTCTGGTACAGGATGCCATCACCCGGGGCGAACTGGTCCAGCTTACCCCTTTCACTGCACCTTATCCCTGGCCTTACTGGCTGGTGACATCGCAGTTAACGGAAGCGAAACCGGAGGTGGCTCTCTTTAGTGAGTGGCTGGATGAGGAAGTGGCGGCCTGGCGTCAGTTGACAGGGGCGGTGGAAAGTAACGGCTAACAGAAAAGCAAAAAGCCTGCTCTAAAAGCAGGCTTTTTAAATTTGGCTCCTCTGACTGGACTCGAACCAGTGACATACGGATTAACAGTCCGCCGTTCTACCGACTGAACTACAGAGGAATCGTGTGAACGAGGCGCATAGTAGCGACCTCAGTTCGTCTTGTCAAAGGGGGAAAACGTACTTTTCGTTCGTTTGCCGACAATTTCAGCAAATCGCTGATTTTATAGCAAATTCGCGCTGAAATTACGCAGCAAATTGCGCCGCCCGCAGGCGGCGCACAGGATTAGAACAGTACGGAGTAGTTCAGACCAAACGTACGGCCACGGCCTTTATAAGTATACAGACCTGGTGCACCGTAGGTTGGGCTATACAGCCCCGGCGCGCGCTGGCCCCAGGCGGTGGTGTAGTCTTTGTCCAGCACGTTCTCCACGCTGAAGCTCACTTTACCCACCGGCAGGGCGTAGCTGCCCAGGAAGTCGACCGTGTTATAGCCATCGATCTTCTTGCCGTCCGCATCTGACACGTCAAAGGTCTGCGTGCTCTGCACGCGCAGGGTCCAGTCGCCCGGTGCCCAGTTGACCCATGCGCTGGCTTTTGACGGGCTGGCGCTGTCTACCGTCAGCTTCTCCCATTTACCGTTTTCGCGGGTTTCAGACTTAATGGCGTTAAAGTTCGCGCCCGTGCTCCAGTCGCTGTCGGTGAAGAAATAGTCCACCTGGCCTTCAATCCCGTAGATACGACGCTTGTCGTCTTCGAGGTTTATGGTCATGTCCGTCTTGTTGATGGTGATCGTTTTGTCCGAGAGCGAGTAATACGCCGCGACCTGGGTACGCAGGTTATCGCCGGTGTAGCGCCAGCCCAGCTCGTATGCGTTGACCTTGATGCCGTCAAGCGTCGAGTCGTTCACGTTCACGCTGTTCAGCAGGCGATAGTGACCGTTGCTGAGCTGATAAGTCCCGGAACCGTAGTACTTCGCCAGATCCGGAATTTCAAAGCCCTGGGAGAAGTTAAACCACAGCTGCTGCTGTTCGGTCAGACGACCGAGGATCCCGGCGTTAAACAGGAAGTTGTTGTAATCGGTTTTCCCGCCCGGCACCGCGTCTGCGGAGGTGGCTTTCCCGGTTGCAATGGCCTGCTGCTGGGCGTAACCCACAAAATCGTCCACCTTGTTTTCGGTGTACTGGTAGCGCACGCCGCCGCTCAGGGTGATGGCGTCAATGTCGTAGCTGGCCTGCAGGAACGGGGCGAGGTTGGTAATGCTGTAACCCGGGTAGCGGCCCACGTTATAGGCGTTATCAAGCTCCATGCCGCCGCTCGCCGCTGCTTTGCTCAGATCAAAGAACTGCTGATTGGCATCGAAGGTTTCATGGTCGGCATCCACACCCCAGGTCAGGGTTAAATCATCCATCGGTTTGCTGTTCAGCGTCAGCTTGCCGCCGTAAAAATCGGTTTTCTGCTGCGACGCACCGATGCTGCTCACGACGCCTTTGGTCAGGGTCGGGAAGGGGTAGTAGGTCAGGCTTTCGTCACGATAGTAAATCTGCGCAACCAGATCCTGGCCCCAGAAGTCGGTATTGGAGTATTGCAGGTTAATCAGATGACGCTCGGTACCCGGTATACGGTCAGAATCGAGATTACCTTTGTTATAGGCAGTCGCATCGCCCGTGACCGCCGAGAAGTTTTTCCCGAGGTACAGGCCATGCTTGCCGTCGGACTCGCTCTTATAGTACTGCGTCGTGAGCTGAAGCTGCTGGTGTTCGTCAATGTTGAGGGTGCCGGTCCCCATCACATCAATACGGTCGGAATACTGTAAGCCGGTCTGGGTGTTATCAATGATCACCTCGTCGCCGTTGCCGTCATACCAGCCGCCGTAACGCTGATACGACACCGACAGACGACCCGAGGCGTTGTCGTTGCCGCCGCTGACCGCCGCCGACACGTTCTCATCGTGGTCGTTGTGGCTGTTAAAGCCGCTTTTTGCTCCGGTCTGGAACTCAACTTCGGTCTCAGGCTGGCCTTTTTTGGTGACGATGTTCACCAGGCCGCCGGTGCTGCCGCCGCCGTAGAGGGACGTGGCGCCGGAGATCACTTCGATACGGTCAATGTTGAACGGATCGATGGAGTCGAGCTGGCGGCTGTCGCTGCGGGAGGAGTTCAGGCGCACGCCGTCCACCATCACCATCATCGAGCGGCCGCGCAGGTTCATACCGTAGTTGGTACGCCCCTGGCTGCTGACGTCCATGCCCGGGATCAGCTGCGCCAGGACTTCTTTAATCTCCTTTCCGCCCTGAACCTGCTGCTCAATTTCAGACCGTTCAATAACCCACGTGGTCTGCGCCATCTCGGCCACGCTGCGGTGTGCACGGCTGGCGGAGACCACGATATTTTCTTCCTTTTGTTCTTCCGCCCACGCAGAGGTAGAAAGCATTGCAAGCAAGCAAGGATTTAAAACCCAAAGATGAGAACGTTTCATTGTTATGTTGATCCTGATTGTGTGTGTCAGTACTCGGTCGTTTTCTCTAACGCGTTAAAAACCGGGCTGCTGTCCTGGCTGGCGGTGGTGCGCCAGTGGATAACGCCGGGTGTGGTAGCCAGCTCAAATGGCTCGTCAGGATGCGCGCGGTTAAGAATGCGTGCGGCACGCCAGGCCATCAGGCTGAGCTGGGGTTCAGCAATGCCGAGACGGTGCATCCCGGCATTGACGGCAAACAGGCGGTTGCTCTGCGGGCCGTCCCATTCGAGGGTAAAATCGTTGTTGATGCAGAAGGCTTCATCCGCATCCAGATGCAGGCGGTGAGACAGCGGGGCAAGGAACGCAGGCTGCACGGCGCGGTAACCGGTGGCAAAGATCACCACGTCGGTATCCAGCTGTTCGCGACCGCCGTCGAGATGATGCTGTATGCTCAGACGCTGACCGTTTTCCTGACGCGCCAGTGACGTCACCGAGCGGGACGGCAAAAGGTGCGCCCACGGTTTTTCACGCAGCACCTCAAAGCGGTGATACATGGCGCGGTAAATTGCCAGCAGGGACTCGGTGGTAATGCCGTCAGAGGTCATCTTCTGCTCGTGCAGCATCTGACGACGGGCCTCTTCGCCGAGCGTGGAGAAGCTGTCCACATACTCCGGCGTGAAGTACTCGTTGGCGAAGGCGGCTTCATCCAGCGCGTTATAATTGTTACGGCGCGACACCCAGTTCAGGCTTAGCGGCTGGCCCCATTCCCCGCGGAAGATATTTAAGAACAGGTCGGCACCGCTCTGGCCGCCACCGACGACGGTCACGCGCTTGCCCGCTAAATTTGGCGTGCGCAGCATCATCTCGCTGGCGTGGAAACAGGTATCGTCCTGCACCGTCACGCAATCCGGGAGGTTAATCTGTTTGCCAATCCCCACGCAGACGTGGCGGGCAAAGAACCGATCCCGCTGGGTCACGACCTCAAACAGACCGCTTGTCTCATCAAAGCTCACCTGCTGCACCTGCTGGCTGAAGGCGAGGTTGGTGAGGTTTTCTGCCGCCCAGCACAGGTAATCGGCAAACTCTTCGCGAGACACCGTGCGCTGTTCGGTGGTCAGGAAGCGGTAGAACTTTTTACGCTGCACCAGGTAGTTCAGAAAGCTGTGGCGGTTGGTGGGCTCTACGGCGCTGACCAGATCTTTCAGGAAGCTGGTCTGCATGTGGCAGTCCGGCACCATCATCCCCGGGTGCCAGGAGAAGTGCGGCTTGCGCTCAAGGAACAGCGAGCTAAAACCGTCCAGCCCTTCGGCCAGGGCGGCGATGCTGAGGTTAAACGGGCCAATACCAATGCCGATGAAATCATAGGTTTTCATTGCGCTGACTCCCGGGAGGCCAGAAAAAGAGGGTTATCAAGGTCGGTAACGTAGTTCGGCAGCATGCGGCTGCCGCCGTCATGCTCGGAGAAGGTCAGTTTGACCGGGTTGAGGATCACGCGAATAATTTGCGGCTTAAACAGGTCGAACATCGCGAAACGTTCCGCAAGCTCGGGGTGCGCAGCCATATACCGGCGCAATACCCCCGCCAGGATTTGATAGAAACGGATTTCGCTCACGCCGCATTGCAGGGTGAGACGCGAGATAAAGCGCAGCACCGTCACAAAGTTGCCGGTTTGCAGGTCGTGGATGATGTAATCCGCGCTCAGACGTGCCGTAACGTCCTTCACCTGCGCCGGCAGGCTCTGCGCCTGCGGGAAATCTTCGTCCACCAGACGCATATCACCCTGGAAATCCTTCAGCAGGATGCGCTGCGGCACGTAGTTTTTCATCACCAGCGTCACGTTCTGACCGTGGGCGATCAGCGCCACGCCGTAGCGGCAGAGCAGGTGATAGAACGGGATCACCGTCGCGTCGAACAGCTTTTCAAGCCAGGTTTCGGCGCTTAGCCCCGAGCGCTTAATCCACGCGTCGATCAGCGGACGCCCGGCGTTATCGGCTTCCATCAGCGCCGCCATCAGCACCGCCTGTTCACCGTCTTCTAAATAACAGGACGGATTCTCGCGCCAGATCACCCCCAGCATCTCCTGATAGCGGTAGGGCGCTTTCGGTAATGCGGCATAGCCCGGATGCGACAGATATCCGGCGGCGGGTTCACCCAGTACCTGCGCGCCGCAGCGAATCAGCGTGGCGTCAGAGGCGAACTGCTGCTGCAGCCAGCGTGAGGCCAGCGGCCCGGCGGCAATGTATTTGCCCGGAATGCCGCGATAGCAGGAGGTGTTGTAGATGGTCAGCGGCAGCTTGATGTCAAAGGGCGCGCGACGGCTGGCGTTGGTGAGCGTGCGCAGGGACTGCTGCGCCAGATACTCATCGCCAAATTCGCCCAGTTCCACCATCTCACCGCGCGCCAGCTGCGCCAGGAAGTGAATGGCAATTTTCTGCTGCCACTGCCACGGGTGTAGCGGCACGGGCAGCCAGCTTTCGTCGAGCCCCAGCGCCTGCCAGCGATGCTCAAACCGGACGTGCTCGGCGTTGTCCATGGTACTGGCAAGCAGATTCTGAATGTCGCAATCGGCGTCGCTGCTCCAGACCAGGTGTTCACGCTGAACGGCAACCCAGTGCAGACGAAAACGTCCGCGATACTCAGGCGCGTACTGATGCAGGGCATCCAGCCCCCATCCGCGGCGGCCTTTGTTGAAAATAAACTTAGGATGACCGCTCATCAGACACTGTAATTCATCCGGGTCGAGGTGGATCAGCGCGTCGGCATCCAGCGCTTCACGCGCCTGGAGCAGCTGAATATCACCGCGCAGCGTGGCGTAAAGATCTTCCATATGCTCCGCCGTTTGCGCGTCGCTCATCTCCAGCACGGTCGCCAGCTGCAGCAGTGCGCTTTCCGCTTCCACGGCGGCGCCGCTGGCGGTGGTCAGGGTATCAGGATCGATATGCAGCCAGCCCCAGATCCCGCGCGTGGCGCGAAACTGCCAGGACTCTATGCCCATGGTGATGCGCCAGCCGTCCGATGAAACCGGCTCAGCGCGCAGGGTACGTTCGTATTCCAGCTCGGCGAGGATCTTCGCCACCATCTCGCGGTTTACTTTCTGCCAGAGCGCGTTCACAGTTCCACCTCATGGAAGAAGCGGTGACGCTCGCTCACGATCAGGCGCGAGCGCTTGTGCGGGAAGTCGAACTCTTTTGCGGTGTCGAAACCGGCGGACGCCAGGTGGCGGAACAGGCGTTGGTTGTCGAAGCGCGGCTCGGCCACAATGCGCGTCGTGCGCGGTTCATCCAGATACAGGTAGTGGCTCAGACCGCGCAGCCAGCTGCGGATGTACTGCGCGCCGCGCCAGCGCTCTTCGCCCACCAGCATATGCAGCCCGCGGTCGAACGGCTGCCAGCGGTAGTGGCGGCCAATGCGGTCTTCAGGTGCCCAGTAGAGTTCAAAGTAGCCGAACGGCTGGTCGTCGAAGCAGCCGATAACCGGGTAGCAGTACGTCGAGTCAAGCTGACGGCGCAGGTAGTTTTCCTGTTCGGCCTGCGGGCCGGCCATCTCCCAGAAGGCGTTCACGCGCGGGTTGTTCATCCATTGCGTGAATCGTTCGCCATCCAGCGCCACGTCGGCCACGCGGAAGCTCAGCGTGCGTTTAATTTGCGGATCGTAACGGCGATACACCTCACCCTGCGGACGGCGAGGGCGCTGCGGGAAGTACAGCTGACGGCTCTCATCAAACTGCATACCGTTGCTCGCCTGCGGTCGTTCGCCTTTCAGCCAGAGCGGCAATTGCCAGAAGGTTTCACGCGCCAGGTAATCCCCGTGGGCCAGGCTAAACAGCGCCTTTGCCTGAGGTTCATCCTGCCAGGTTGCCCACGGCAGCGTAATGCCGGTCAGCGCGGGGGCGGCGACAAACAGCTGATCCAGCGCTTCCACCAGCCAGCCCGCCGGGATAGCCCCGAGACGCTCCAGCACCGCGCTGCCGTCGAGACCTAACGCCAGCGGCAGCGCGGTATCCGTTGCGGTGCAGCGAAAGCCGAAGCCAGAATGGACGATATTCGCGATGGCCATTACGCCTTCTCCTTGTAGAACGGGTTGCTAAAGTCGAAATAGATCACCGCCGGATCGGCGATGGTGTTTTCGTTGCGATCGTGCAGATAACAGAAGAAGTTGCCTTTGCAGTTCCAGGTCGGACTGTCCAGCACGTAGTCAAGGCAGCGGGTCTGCTTCGCCGTACGGCGCAGCGCGACCAGCGCGTCACGTACGCGCGCCATCAGGCGCTCTTCACTGTCGAAACCGGCGGCGGCAAGGGCGGCAGTCACCGCAAGGGTGGAGTTCAGCAGCAGGTAGTAAGGGAAGTAGCGCAGCAGCTGGCTCTCACCGAAGCGGTTTTCCACGTCAGTTTCACCCGCCTCTTTCAGCCACCCGTCGGCTCCTTCGGTCCAGGCGCTGCCCTGGCAGTCACGGTAGATAAGCCCGACGGGGAAATCCTGCTGCATCTCAACGAGGATATTTTGCTGGTGGGCGAGCAGCACCAGGCCGTAGTCCGCCTCGGCGCTGAACAGGGGGAGTAACACGCGGTCGCAATAGGCGTCCAGCCAGCAGCGTGCGGCCTGAGCGAGGGGTAAATCCAGACGCTGGCTCAGACGACGCACTGCCGCAGCCAGCAGGCTGTCACCGCCATCCGGGGCGGCCTGGGTCAGGCTGACCAGCACGTTGGTCTGCGTGTCCGGCGTGTCAAACAGCAGATTGACGCGCAGGGCCATCAGGCTCTCTTCCTGCACCACGCCGTTTTCGTCACGCAGCCCCGTCCAGCCGTCTTCCTGCATCACGCGCATCGTCGGGTAGCGTGCCTGAAGCGTTTGCCAGCGTTCTGTTTTCGCCAGGCGCGCCAGGCGCATCCCGCGCTTAATTTCTTTCACCGACAGCGTGCGCACGGAATTGGTCAGGCGCACGCTGAGGGAGAATTTAATCATGTCGCTGTTGGTTTCGCTGTACAGCGAGCGGGACGAGCTGGTGGGCAGCCACTGTGCGCCCGCTTCGCCCAGATCCTGCAATGAACCGTTTTCCACCAGACGCTGGCACCAGGCCTGATCCAGCAGATGCTCTGCCTGCCACGGGTGCATGGGCAGCAGCCAGCGCGTGTCGGTGAAGTGGCCGAGCAGCTCAGGCGCGCTCTGGGCGGCGAAGCGCAGCAGACGTTCGCGCAGGGAGACGTTCAGGCTGTCACCAGCAATGCGCGTGCTCTCAACGGCAAACCAGCGCAGCGGGAAACGGGAGGCAAAATCAGGTAGATAGCGACGCGCTTCGGTTTCGTTGAATGGCTCGTGCGACTTCGGTGCCGGGTGAAATGCGTGGCCGACCAGCAGCGCCTGTTCCGCTTCAGCAAACGTCAGCGGTTTATCACGCAGCGTGGACCAGCTGTGGCGCAGGTCGATCGCCTGCCAGGTATGCGCATGACTTTCCAGCACGCGTTGCTTAAAACGCGCCAGCGTATCGGCATCAAGAACGCCTTTTACTGATGGTTTTTCAAGAAGTAAATCAACCAGTTGGGTATATGTGATGGCATCACCGCAGTCGCTATCGCTCTGGATAAGCGTTGCCGGGAAACAGTACTGATGATGCTGGGTGGGGGAGAAATAGCGTACCCGAACCCGCAGGGCCTGAGCGGGAGAAAGCGGGATATGAATATGCGCCAGCTCATCCGCAGCGGCTGCGGGGAGATAGCGCCAGTCCGTCGTTTCGCGCAGCAGGGCATTTAAAAAACACTGGGCCGCAACGTCTGTACCGGCGGAGCGGGGCAGAGTACGCATAGATGTACCTCATTCCATGATTGATAATAATTCTCGTTATGATATTCATTCTATTTACACTCGCAACCATTTTTGCAATATTTGTTTTCATAAACTTCATAATTTCCACACATTTATTGACACTATGTTCACATTCTCATGCGCGCTAATTCAGAAACGCTGACTGAAAACGTCACCTCTAAAGCCAACTGGCCGCTGGCACTCTGTGCAGGTTTATTGGGCATCGGGCAGAACGGTTTGCTGGTCATGCTCCCGCAGCTGGTGAACCTGACCGGGCTGTCGCTCTCGGTCTGGGCCGGGCTGTTAATGTTCGGCTCCATGCTTTTTTTACCGGCATCGCCCTGGTGGGGGCGTCAGAGCGAGCGACGCGGCTGTAAGGTCGTGATGGTGGCCTCGCTCAGCGGCTATCTTGCCAGCTTCGCCGTGATGGCCGTGGTGGTCTGGGCAATGGCGGCCGGATTGCTCCAGAGCACCTGGGGGCTGGCGGGGCTGATCTTTTCGCGCCTGCTCTACGGTTTAACCGTGTCGGGGATGGTGCCTGCCGCCCAGACCTGGGCTATTCAGCGTGCGGGGCTGGACAAACGCATGGCGGCGCTGGCCACCATCAGCTCCGGCCTGAGCTGCGGCCGTCTGCTGGGGCCACCGCTGGCAGCAATGATGCTCAGCATTAACCCGGTGGCACCGCTCTGGCTCATGGCGATTGCGCCGTTTATCGCTCTGCTGCTGGTGCTGCGAGAAGTGGCTGACCCCCCACTGCCGCCGGTGGCGCATCAGGCGACCCGTCTGCAGGTCTCTATGCTGCCGTTCCTGCTGCTGGCGATGCTGCTGGCGGCGCTGGTGAGCCTGATGCAGCTTGGCCTCACGCCGCATCTCAGCCCCTTGCTGGAGGGCAACGCCCGTGAGATCAGCCACCATGTTGCGCTCCTGCTGAGCCTGGCCGCGCTGGCCACGCTCGCGGCGCAATTTTTGATTGTTCGCCCGCAGCACTTCAGCCCGCTGACGTTGCTCTGTATGGCGGCGGTGTTAATGGTGGTCGGGCTTGGGTTGATGTGTATTGCCGGGCTGGTGCTGTTCTACGTGGGAATTGCTGTCACCTCGCTCGGCGCGGCGATGGCAACACCGGGCTATCAGTTACTGTTGAACGATCGGCTGACCACGGGGAAAGGCGCGGGCGCGATCGCCACCAGCCATACGTTAGGCTACGGCGTCAGCGCGCTGCTGGTGCCCGTCGTCACGCGCTTTTTCGGCGAGCAGTATTTAACGATGGCGGCAGGTGGAATGGCGGTGCTGTTTTTCGTACTGAGCATCGGGGTACGGTTAACCGGGCGCACCCCTGTCGAAAAAAATTAATGTACCTGGTGAGGGGAAGGGCCGACCGCCTCATTTTGACGCAGACGCTTAAGCGGATCCTGCTGATAAAACTGGGTAAAACGCTGCCATAGCGCCGGGAAACGCGGGGCGAAGAGTTCGGGGGCGCTGAAGAAGTACTCTGAAAGCACCGCGAAGCACTCTGCGGGGTCGGTCGCCGCGTAGGCATCAATGCTGGCGGCACTTTCGCCCACGAGATCGATCTCGTCCTGGATGTTATCCATCGCCGCATGCAGATCGTGCTCCCATCCTGCGACTTCACGCAGCGGGATCAGCGGAACGCCGCTGGCGCGGTCGCCGTTGCGGGTATCCAGCTTATGCGCGACTTCATGAATAATCAGATTAAAGCCTGACGCGTCGAACGAGTCCTGAATGTCGAGCCAGTTCAGGATAATCGGCCCTTGCTGCCAGCTTTGTCCGGACTGTACCACCCGCTGGTTGTGTACCAGGCCGATGTCATCCTCCCACTCATCGTCGACGATGAAGGGCGCCGGGTAGATCAGCACTTCATGGAAGCCGTCCAGCCACTCGATACCCAGTTCAAGCACCGGCAGGCAGAAAAGCAGGGCGATACGCGCGTTTTTCAGGGGATCCAGCTCGAACCCCTGCAGAGGAACCAGGCGTTTTTGCTGCAAAAAACGATCCGCCAGCTGAACCAGTTTTGACTGTTCGTCCGGCTGGAGATTCGCCAGAACAGGGATCGCCAGCGCGTCATCCCACGGCAGCGCCATATCCCGGCCAGCCTCATTCGTTTTCCAGGGCCACTTAATCATCGCTTTGCTCGCAAACTCGTCACTTGAACAAAAATGGGAAAGTCAGGTTCAGTTAAGATGCCAGAAAATGGCTTATTTCTACACTTCCAGCCTGAATAAACTATCATTTCGTACAGAGCAGTGGGTAGCGCTTTGCAGGCATCACCTTCATTTTGTGATGTCTGTCGTAGCCTTTATCCGCAGCCCGAGTGAATAAATCAGTCCGGTATTGAAAAGATGAGTGATTTCAAAGGTAACAAGCAGAACCTGCCCAGTCGAGCGTGTGTGCACTGCCAGCGGCCCATGACGTGGCGCAAGAAGTGGGCGAAATGCTGGGATGAGGTCAAATACTGTTCTGAGCGCTGTCGCAGGAGCCACCGTTGACCGAACTACGCCTGATTCTGGGCGATCAGCTCAATCCGCATCACAGCTGGTTTGATACCTGCAGCCCGAATGTCATTTACGTGATGCTGGAACTGCGGGCGGAAACCGCGTATGTCCTTCATCATGCTCAGAAAATCATCGCTATCTTCGCAGCCATGCGCGCGTTTGCCGCTGAGTTAAAAGAGAAGGGGCATCGGGTAAGGTATGTCCGGCTCTCTGAGGGTTCAAATCGTGGCGCGCTGGAAGATAATCTCAACGCGCTTATCGCACATTACCATGCTGGCAGGGTGATGTGGCAGGAGCCCGATGAATGGCGCCTTGATGCGCAGTTGCAGGCGTGGGCGAAAACGGCGACCGTCGAGACGACCTGCGTCAGCAGCGAGCATTTTTTCACCTCCCGGGAGCAGGTGAGCGCGTTCTTTGCATCGCGTAAAAGCTGGCGAATGGAATATTTTTATCGGGAAATGCGTCGTCAGCATGGCGTGCTGTTGACCCCGGAAGGCGAGCCCGAAGGGGGGAAATGGAATTTCGATGCTGAAAACCGCAAGCGCTGGTCCGGTGAACCGCCGGCTCCGGATGACTCTCGCATCTGCCACGATCGCTCAGCATTATGGGAAGAGATCCAACGCTGCGGCGTACGCACCTTTGGCGAACCGCAGGCCAACACTTTTCGCTGGCCAGTCGACCGTGCTGAAGCTAAAGCCCGGCTGGATGCGTTTATTTCGCACGTCCTGCCCCAGTTTGGTAACTGGCAGGATGCAATGCACACGGAAGAACCTTTTCTTTTCCACTCCTTAATTTCATTTGCGCTGAACACCAAAATGCTCAATCCCCGTGAAGTGGTTGCCGCCGCCGAGCAGGCATGGCGCTCGGGTGATGCGCCGTTGCCTGCTGTCGAAGGGTTCATCCGGCAAATTCTTGGCTGGCGGGAGTATGTGCGCGGGATCTACTGGTCGCAAATGCCGGGCTATCGGGAGCTGAATGCGTTAGAGCAGCACACCCCACTGCCGGAGTGGTTCTGGACGGGCAAGACGCAAATGCGCTGCCTGGCGCACGCCATTGGACAGTCGCTCACTGAGGCTTACGCTCACCATATCCAGCGCCTGATGATTATCGGGAATTTTAGCCTGCTCGGTGGTCTCTCGCCGCAGGCGGTACATGAATGGTATCTGGGCGTGTATATTGATGCGTTTGAGTGGGTGGAGTTGCCCAATACTCTCGGCATGAGCCAGTTTGGCGATGGCGGTTTACTGGCCAGTAAGCCTTATGTTTCAAGCGCGTCTTACATCCATAAGATGAGTAACTACTGTCAGGGATGTCGGTATCAACACAATCAACGCACCGGCGAGCTGGCGTGTCCCTTCAATGCGCTTTACTGGGATTTCTTTGAGCGTAACCAGGCACGTCTCGGTCACAATCCCCGGCTGGGCATTGTCTTTAAACAACTCGCGGATATGACGGAAGAGGAACGGCACGCTATTGCTGAGCGCGCCGGACACATTCGTCTCAATCTCAACGACCTTTGAACGGCATTCCGACACCGCGCCGGTTGCGGCAGGTTAATAAGCCGTTATTATTTTGGACTTTGTAACGTATTCCCTGACAGGACCGCCAGATACTATGCCCGTGAATTTTGACCTCAACGATCTCTATGCCTTCAGAGCGTTAGTGGAATACGGTAACTTCCGTGTCGCCGCTGAATCTATCTGTCTGTCCCAGTCGGCGCTGAGCCGCAGGATTGAAAAGCTGGAAGCCGCGCTGGGGAACCGACTCTTTGACCGAACCACCCGCCGCGTCTCCCTGACGTTATACGGGCAAAACTTTGCTGAACGCTCCACGCAGCTGCTCGATAACGTAGAGTCAATGCTGGCGGATGTCGATAAAGCCAGCGAAGAGCGGACGGGGCTGATCACGGTGGCTACGGTACCTTCCGCAGCCTGTTACTTTATGCCCGATGTGATCCGTCGCTTTCAGTCGCGCTATCCGCGCGTTCGCATTAAGCTCATCGACAGTAGCGCGGGCAACGTGATGGACGCCGTGGCCCGAAGCCAGGCGGATTTTGGTATTTGCTTCGCAGGAAACTTGTCGTCTGAAATCGAATTCTTCCCGCTGGTGGAGGATGTGTATGTTGCAGCATGCAGAAAGGATCACCCGCTGGCGCAGAAGAGCCAGCTGACGTGGCAGGCATTTTTCCAGCAGGATTACATCTCTCTCGATAAAACGTCCGGCAATCGCAACCTGCTCGATCGCCTGCTGGGGGATATCATTCCCGAGCGTCCCAGCGTCTGCGAAACGCGTCATGTCACCACGATGCTCGGTATGGTAGAGGCGGGGATCGGCATTGCTGCCGTTCCCGCCATGTCGATGCCGACGTCAGAGCACACGCTGCTGACCCCTTTGCCGCTGGTGGCGCCGGAGGTGAAGCGTACCGTGGGGCTTATCCGGCGCCGGGGGCGCATCCAGTCCTATATTGCGGCTGAGCTTGAAAAACAGATCACCGAGCAGTATCGCCGGACGTAACGGGGATCATCCCCGTTAGGCGGATGACTTCCCTTGAGGGCGGTGAGGCGAGATAGTTCAGCAGCGCTTTTCCCTCCGCGGGATGTTCCGCGTCACGGGTGACCGCGCCAGCGAAGCGCGTGATGTATTGCAAATTATCCGGAATTTTACCGATAAAGGTGACGCCCTGAATCGGCAGCAGCTCGCTGACCTGCTGGAACCCGACGGCGTATTTTCCTTTCGCCACTTCTGATGCGACCGGAATGCGCTCGACTTTTGTCGCTTTGCCCGTCACCTCCTTTTCAATCCCCAGCTTTTTGAACAATTCTTCACTGACATACCTGCCGCTGGCGCTGTCTGAGTAGGCGATGGAGTGAGCCTGCAGCAGGGTATTACGCAGCGTCGTCTCGCTGCTGATATCAGGGATATCCGCACCTTTTTTCACGACCATGCCGATGGGAGAGTCCGCGAGTTCAGTCCGCGTACCCGGCCGGGTCAGACGGGCCTGTTCAAGCTTCGCCAGTGCATTGCCCACCATAATCACCACGTCGGCTTTCTCTCCGCGCGCGAGCCGGTTTGGGATTGCCTGCGGCGTAGTGCCCATTGAGGGTCCGGGGATGATCACAATGTTATCCCCGGTCCGGCGTTCATACTCCGGGGCCAGCTTTTCCAGGGCGGCTTTGAATCCGCCCGAAATCATGACCTTCACGTCCTCTGCGCAGGCATTGACGCTCAGGAACATCACCATTAGCGCGATGGCGGTAGAGCGAGACGTACGTTTCATGCGGCCCCCTGTGACTTAACGGTGTTTTGCAGTGATGCCGCACGGCGACGGTAGAGGTAGAGCGTTGCCAGCAACGCGCAGACCGCCGCAAAGCTCATCCAGTATCCCGGCGAGGCTTTGTCACCCGTGTATTCAATCAGCGCGGTGGACATTACCGGGGTGAAACCGCCAAAGACGGCGGTAGCCAGGCTATAAGCCAGCGAGAACCCCGCCACGCGGACTTCAGCAGGCATGATTTCCGTCAGCGCCGGGATCATCGCGCCGTTATACAGGCCGTAGAGGAAAGAGAGCCACAGTAGGACGCTCAGCATCATGGAGAAGCTGGGGGCCGCCGCCAGCATCGTCAGTGCCGGGTAGCTGGTGGCGAGCGCCAGCAGCGTCATGACAACCAGCACCGGTTTACGACCGAAGCGGTCCGAGAGGGCTCCACCTATCGGCAGCCAGATGAAGTTAGAGACGGCCACCAGCAGCGTGACCAGCAGGCTGTCCGACGCGCTCAGCATCAGCACTTTTTTGCCGAAGGTTGGCGCGTAAACGGTGATCAGGTAGAACGCGGTGGTGGTCATCGCTACCATCAACATACCTGCGACCACCACCTGCCAGTTTGTCAGCAGCGTTTTGAAAACCTGGCGCATCGCGAGATGATTGCGCCGTGCGCTGAACGCTTCGGTCTCCTCCAGCTTACGACGCAGGAAAAAGATGAACGGCACGATTAAACAGCCAAACAGGAACGGGATGCGCCAGCCCCACTCGCGAATGGCGCTCTCCTCCATCAGGGCATTCAGGGCAAAGCCCATCGCCGCGGCGACCATAATGGCAACCTGCTGGCTGCCGGACTGCCAGCTGGTGTAAAAACCTTTGCGGCCCGGCGTGGCGATTTCTGCCAGATAGACCGAGACGCCGCCAAGCTCCGCACCGGCGGAAAAGCCCTGCAGCAAACGGCCCGTCAGTACCAGCAGCGGTGCCCACAGCCCAATGCTCTGATACGACGGAATAAGCACAATCAGGAATGTTCCGGCAGCCATGATCGACAAGGTGACAATCAGCCCTTTACGACGACCCACTTTATCGATGTAAGCGCCGAGCACAATAGCGCCGATCGGGCGCATCAAAAAGCCCGCACCAAAGACGGCAAAGGTCATCATCAGCGAGGCAAATTCACTGCTCGCCGGGAAGAACGTATGCGCGATGTAGGTGGCATAAAAGCCGAACAGAAAGAAGTCGAATTGCTCAAGAAAGTTGCCCGAGGTGACGCGAAAAATCGCGCCCGCTTTCGCACGGACCGTTGCAGGTGAGGTTGAGGAAACCATGATTATCTCCAGTTTTTATCGTGACGTTATGCTCGTCTGTTTTTGAAAACTGGATCAGGAAACGGAAATTAATAAGCGCAAAGAGTGAATGAACTGATGCGCGTTGTGCATCAATGACAGGATGTTGACCAGGATTTACATACCTAACAATAACTTAACAATCGTGTGATTTTTTATTCACGCTAATTAGCTAAGTTGCTGATATCGCTGTTTTGTGACATCGCGCAGAGGAGACGCCAGGCAGCGCCTGGCTCTAAAAATCAGCGCAGCGCGTTCGCGATTGCGCTAAACATTAACGATGCTTCCAGCGGCTGAGCGCTGAAGGACGGTTCCGCCTGCGGCCAGGTGGACCACTGGACGATAACCAGGTTCTCTTTCTGATTCACCATAATCATCTGTCCAAAGATCCCCAGCGCCCAGAGCGACCCTTTAAGTGAGTTGTCGACCTTTGGCGCGACGTGGGTGGCATTAACCGGCACTTCGTTGTTCCACCACTGATAGCCATACAACCCGTTCGGATGTGCGGCGGACACCGAACCTTTTGCCTGCGTCCAGTCTGAGGACTGTTTTACCCAGCCTTCGGGCAGGATCTGCTTCCCGTCAGGCAATGTGCCGTTATGAAGGATGAACTGACCGAAGCGGCCCCAGTCTTCCAGCGTGGCGTTAAAGCCGTGGGCGCCGACATCATGCTGGCCTTTGCTGTAGGCATGCCACACGCCGTCGCTGGCCATGCCGTAGGGTTGCCAGATGCTTTTCTCCAGATACGCCGCGAGCGTCATGCCGGTTGCGCGTTCAAGCACGTCACCCAGCAGCCACGCGCCGCCTGAGGAATAGGACCAGTTTTCGCCCGCAGGGTGCGCGCGGTGTAACCCTTTTACTAATGTCCGCACGCAGTCATAGGTGCCCGGTTTGGCTTCGCACTCTGTCAGCTTTGCGAAATCGGATCCCGGATTCGTGTAGTCCTCATTCCACGCCACGCCGGAGGTGTGGGTAATAAGCTGTCTCAGCGTCACACCGTCCCAGGCGGTGCCTTTCAAATCAGGTTCATATTGGGTAATAAGATCGTCGAGGGAGTGGATTTTTCCCTCTTTAATCGCTACCCCAACCAGCGCAGAGACCACCGATTTACCGACAGAGCGTGAGGTCCAGAGCGTGCTGTCGGTATTCCCTTCACCCAGATACTTATAGGCAACGTGGCCGTTTTTTAATACCAGCATGCCGCTGACGTTCTGGCGTTTCAGGTAATCATGGAGATCGTAGGTCTTGCCATTCACCTGATAGCGGGCATCGGTCAGCGGTTTTTCTGCGGCCAGCAACGGCGAGGCGTTGCCGTGATGGAACACGTCGCCCGCATAGTTGCGGTAGTCGTTGCGGAAACCCACGACGCGGTCGGCCTGGCTCCAGGTGAGCATCGTATGTGCGTCCGGCAGTTTTGTATCAAAAGGGGCAGGACAGGTGTCGAGAACGGTACCGTTGCAGGCAGCCATGGCGGCAGGAGAGAGCAGGCTGCTGACAATCAGCGCCGCGAGCAGAGTGCGGTTTATTTTGTTTTTCATGTTTTTCTCGTATGGCTCAGGAAGGACTTCAGTTTACGAACCCGCGGCCTATAATAAAAAACGCGTTATGGGGGAAAATCCCCCGAAAAGGAACTGTGGAGGATCGCGTGGCGTCATTGATCTATTCGTTTGCCCAGCTTGAGGCGTTCACCGCCGTGGCTGAACATGGCAGCCTGGTGAAGGCGGCCACTAAACTGGGTAAAGACCGCACGACCCTGCGCGATCTGATTGATTTTCTGGAAGATGGTCTGGGTTACGCGTTATTCCTACGCGAGGGGCGAACCCTGCGGTTAACGCTGGAGGGGGAGCAGTTACAGCGGCAGGCGCATCTGTTGATGCGTCAGGTAAAAGCCTTTGAGGCGTTCGCCAGAGCCGTTCCGCAAAGCGCGACGCAGGATATTGCGCTCGTCTACGATCCGTTCACCCCGCGCGCTTTTTTGCAGGCGCTGATAGCAAAAATGGCGAGCCAGAATATTCGGCTGAGCCTGACCAGCACCTCGCGTGATCAAGCGGAAGCGATGCTCGCCAGCGGTGAGGCCGATGTGGGGATCTGTCAGGCACGTAATCGCAGCGTAGGCAATGAGATGGAATGGCGGGCGTTAGGGTCCATTGAGATGGATTTTTACGCCTCGAAAGCGCTGTTCCGGGATAACGCCTCTCCGGTTTCGCTACTCGATCTCTCTCTGGTGCCGCAGGTCATTATGCATGCGGCGTCTGACGAGCCGGTCGCGCGCCGTCTGCAAATCTCCGGACATACCCTTTTTACCAACGAACTTGAGATGCTGCGCGGTCTGCTGGAAAAGGGGGGCGGCTGGGGATTTTTGCCGACGCATCTTCATGCGGCGCAGTGGAAGGATGTAAAAAGGCTGCCCACCGAGGTGGGCAGCCAGGGAATAGCTCAGACGATGGTGACCATCTGGAAACCGGGTAGCGACAAGCGCGGGCTTATCAACGAAACGCTGTCGCTGTTACCGGCGTTGTGGAAGGCCTCAGCGCTGTGAGCAGCCTTTGCACTGTTGATTCTGGATCTGCTGGAAGAAATCGTTGCCTTTGTCATCCACCAGGATAAACGCCGGGAAATTTTCCACTTCAATTTTCCAGATGGCTTCCATACCCAGTTCAGGATACGCCACGCACTCCAGGCTCTTAATGCTGTTTTGCGCCAGCACCGCCGCCGGACCGCCAATGCTGCCGAGGTAGAAGCCGCCGTGCTTATGGCAGGCGTCGGTTACCTGCTGGCTGCGGTTGCCCTTCGCCAGCATGATCATGCTCGCACCGTGGGATTGCAGTAAGTCTACGTACGAGTCCATACGTCCCGCGGTGGTCGGGCCGAGTGAGCCAGAGGCGTAACCTTCCGGCGTTTTTGCCGGACCTGCGTAGTAAATCGGATGATCTTTAACGTACTGCGGCAGTTCCTCGCCGTTATCCAGCAGCTCTTTCAGCTTCGCATGGGCAATATCGCGCGCCACGATGATGGTCCCGTTCAGCGACAGACGGGTAGAGACCGGGTGCGCGGAGAGCTGGGCCAGGATTTCATTCATCGGCTTGTTCAGGTTGATGCTGACCACGTCGCCTTCACCCTGCTGACGCATTGATTCAGGAATATACTGGCCCGGGTTGTGTTCCAGTTTTTCAATCCAGATCCCGTCGCGGTTGATTTTCGCTTTGATGTTGCGGTCTGCGGAGCAGGAAACCCCCATGCCGATCGGGCAGGACGCGCCGTGGCGCGGCAGGCGAATCACGCGGATGTCGTGGGCAAAATATTTACCGCCAAACTGTGCGCCCAGGCCGAGGTTCTGCGCTTCCTCGAGCAGTTCCTGTTCCAGCTTAACGTCGCGGAACGCCTGGCCATGTTCGTTGCCTTCGGTTGGCAGCGCGTCATAGTAGCGGGTAGAGGCCAGCTTCACGGTTTTCAGCGTGGCTTCAGCCGACGTTCCCCCAATCACAAACGCGATATGGTAAGGCGGGCAGGCCGCGGTACCCAGGGTACGCATTTTCTCCACCAGGTAGTTTTTCAGCTTCGCAGGGGTAATCAGCGCTTTGGTTTCCTGATAGAGATAGGTTTTATTCGCGGAACCGCCGCCTTTTGCCATGCACAGGAATTTGTACTCGTCTCCGTCCACGCTGTAGAGGTCAATCTGCGCGGGCAGGTTGGTGCCGGTATTCACCTCTTTATACATATCCAGCGCGGCGTTCTGGGAATAACGCAGGTTGTCTTCAATGTAGGTGTTATACACGCCCTGGCTCAGGGCGGCTTCGTCACCGCCGCCTGTCCAGACGCGCTGGCCTTTCTTGCCCATGATGATCGCGGTGCCGGTATCCTGACAGGTCGGCAGGACGCCTTTTGCGGCAATTTCAGAGTTGCGCAGGAACTGCAGGGCGACGTACTTATCGTTCTGGCTGGCTTCCGGGTCGTTAAGAATGGCGGCAACCTGCTTCTGATGAGAAGGACGCAGCATAAAGGCGGCATCGTGGAAGGCCTGCTGCGCCAGCAGAGTCAGGGCTTCCGGTTCGACTTTCAGGATTTCCTGCCCCTCGAACTCGGCAACGGAGACGTGCTCTTTGGTGAGCAGATAATATTCTGTGTCGTCATGGGAAAGAGGGAAGGGGTTCTGGTAGATAAACGGTTTGTTTGACATAGCTTGCTCCACAAAAATAAAACCGCCGGAGGAAGACCCCGGCGGTCAGAAATCAGAACATCATCGACATCCACGGATAACCAATCAGCAGCAGGGCCGCCAGGAAGATGGCACCGAAGATAGTGCCCAGGCGCCAGTAGTCTTTGGTTGGCAGGTAGCCGCTACCGTAGTAAATCGGGCTTGGGCCGGTACCGTATGGGGTGATGATCCCCATTACACCCAGCGAGGTCACCATCAGCAGGACGAACACTTCCATATTCATGCCCAGAATGGTAGAGGCGATGGTCAGCATCGCGGGCAGCAGCGCGGTGGTGTGTGCGGTGGTGCTGGCAAACAGGTAGTGCAGCAGGTAGAACGCCAGCAGCAGGACGATAGTCGCCACGCCCGGAGAGATACCGCTCATCAGCAGACCGCCTTCTTTACCTAACCAGCTGATAAAGCCGGTAGAGGAGAGGCCATCCGCCAGCGCCACCAGGGTGGCGAACCAGACGAAGGTGTTCCACGCGGCTTTGTTACCGGTGATATCGTTCCACTCCAGCACACCGGTCCACAGCATCAGACCGACAATTAACAGGGCAGCCATGGCCGGTTCAATCCACGCCGCGGCGAAGATCCACATCAGCAACGCACAGCACACGAAGACCAGCAGCAGGATCTCATTGCGCGACAGTTTGCCAAGTTTTTCCAGCTCGCGGGTCGCCCACAGCGGTACTTCGTTATTCACTTTCACTTCAGGCGGGTAGAACCAGTAGGCCAGCAGCGGCATGGTCAGAATCAACAGGATGCCCAGCGGCAGGAACGCGAGGAACCAGGTGCCCCAGGAGATATCAATCCCAACGGTGCTTTTCACCAGCGCCAGCGCCAGCAGGTTCGGCGCCAGAGCGGAGAGGAACATAGAACTGGTGATACAGGCCGCGGTGATAGCCACCCACATCAGATAAGAACCAATTTTGCGCGCGCTTGGGTCGTTGGGTTTTGAGCCGTACAGCGGCGGCAGGTTAGCGATAATCGGGTAGATGGTCCCGCCGCTGCGCGCCGTATTGGACGGGGTAAACGGTGCCAGCAGCAGGTCTGCAAAGGTAATAGCATACCCGAGCGTCAGGCTGCGACGGCCGAGATATTTTACCAGAATCAGCGCCAGACGGCGGCCGAAGCGGGTTTTGTCATAGCCTGCGGCAAACATAAAGGCACCGAAAATCAACCAGACCGTTGAGTTACCGAACCCGCTCACCGCCCATTTGAAGGAGGCGCCTGCCAGCTTGAATTTTGGATCTGCCAGCTGCTCCGGGCTGAAGAGCACCCACTGGCTACACAGCGCAATGGCGACCACGCCGGTCAGGCCAATCACCGCGCCAGGCAGTGGTTCGAAGATCAGCCCGACGATCACGCCAACGAAGATAGCGAAGTAGTGCCACGCGTAAGGCGGTAAACCTTCCGGTACCGGAACAAACAGCAGCAGTACGGCGACGATGACGGGCAACGCCATCATCAGCAGTCGTTTCGCTTTTCCATTTGATGCCTGGTTCGCCACTGGGGGCGTTACAGCGGTTTTTGTATTCATAGTTTCACGTCTTAAGTTGTCAAAAATTCGGTGGTGCAGAAAAAACCAAATGTGTTTTTTTAAGTTTCTTTGCTTTTTTTAGTTATTAAAGTTGCGATTTGGTTTTTTCATTAATAACGATTTAACGCCTTTCTGTGTGCGTTAAATTAAAAATTGATGATGTTTTTATATTGCGCTTTTGGATGCTGCAACTATTGATCAGGATCAAAAAAACAGAAGTGCAGCGTTATTTTTGTGCTTTTATTAATAACCACTCTGGCGTAGGGGTTATTATTTATTTTTATCGATTTCTTTATCATTCTTGTAACAATACAAAATTTGGTATTCTTTTTATTATTTGATTTTATTGATGTTTTTATGGTTAAGTGAAATTGGTATGACCAATATTTATTTAACGTATTTTAAATTATTGTAAACGGGTGAATTATTATCACTAACACCATTGTGTTATTTCTGTTATCTCAGGGATTAAATAGTTTTTTAACTAACGTAATGGCTTTAGAAACTAAAAAAATCATTATATTAGTATCATGACATCGGCAAATAACAACCAATTTAAAAATTAAACCCGATAACGAATTCTTAATTTTAAAAGTTTGGAGTTTCTATTATGAGCACTAACGAACGCATTCTTAGCCCCTTCACATTACCGAATGGCACTGAACTGAAAAACCGTTTGTTAATGGCCCCGATGACCACCTGTACCGGCTACTATGACGGTACTGTCACCAGTGAGCTGGTGGAGTACTACCGGGCTCGCTCCGGTAGCATCGGTACCATCATCGTGGAGTGCTGCTTCGTTGACGATCTCGGTCTCGCCTTCCCGGGCGCCATCGGTATTGATAACGACGAGAAAATTGCCGGGCTGGCGAAAATCGCAGAGGCGATTAAATCCAAAGGTTCGAAAGCGCTGCTGCAGATCTACCACGGCGGCCGTATGGTTGACCCAAAACTGATTGGTGGCCGTACCCCGGTTGGCCCAAGCGCGGTGGCCGCACCGCGTGACGGTGCCGCAACGCCGGTTGCACTGACCGCCGAAGAAGTAGAAGGAATGATCGGCAAGTTTGGGGAAGCTGTGCGTCGCGCCATTCAGGCCGGTTTCGACGGCGTGGAAATCCACGGGGCCAACACCTACCTGATTCAGCAGTTCTACTCACCGAACTCTAACCAGCGCGATGACGAGTGGGGCGGCAGCCGCGACAACCGCGCGAAGTTCCCGCTGGCAGTGCTGGACATTACGCACAAAATGGTGCGCCAGTACGCGGATGATGCCTTCATCATTGGTTACCGCTTCTCCCCTGAAGAGCTGGAAGTCCCGGGCATCCGTTTTGAAGACACCATGTACCTGCTGGAGAAACTGGCCGCGCGCGGCGTGGATTACCTGCACTTCTCCGTCGGTGCAACTCTGCGTCCTTCGATTGTTGACACCCAGGACCCGACCCCGCTCATCGAAAAATACTGCGCGATGCGTTCAGAAACGCTGGCGCAGGTTCCGGTCATGGGCGTGGGCGGCGTGGTGAATGCTTCAGACGTGAATGACGCGCTGGACCACGGTTACGACCTGATTGCCGTTGGCCGCGCCACCATCGCTTATCCGGACTGGACAGACCGCATTGCGGCTGGCGAAAGCCTTGAACTGTTTATGGACAGCACCAAACGCGAGGAGCTGAGCATTCCGGAACCGCTGTGGCGTTTCTCGCTGGTGGAAGCGATGATCCGCGACATGAGCATGGGCGAGTCTAAATTCAAACCGGGTACCTTCATCGAGAAAGTGCAGGACGACGCTAACGAGCTGGTGATTAACGTCAGCCTGGAAACCGACCGCATTGCGGACATCGCGCTGGCCTACGGCCCAAGCGAAGACGTTGAGTTTGTGACCAGCTTCGAAGAGATCCGTACCCGCATTCTGGATGCCAACACCCCGCACGTGGATGCCATCACCGGCGCAACCAGCCAGAGTGAAGCGGTGAAAAAAGCGGTTTCTAAAGCGATGCTGAAATCCAGTAAAGCGCTGGCGGCAGAGGAGGGCGTTGACCCGAACGAAACCCGCAGCGTTGACGTGGTTGTCGTGGGCAGCGGCGGTGCCGGTCTGGCGGCGGCGATTCAGGCGCACGACGAAGGCGCAAGCGTGCTGATTGTCGAGAAAATGCCAACCATCGGCGGTAACACCATCAAAGCTTCTGCCGGGATGAACGCCGCTGAAACTCGCTTCCAGCGCGTGAAGGGTATTCAGGACAGCAAAGAGCTGTTCTACCAGGAAAGCCTGAAAGGCGGCGGTAACAAGAACAACCCGGAACTGCTGCGTCGCTTTGTCGAGAACGCACCGGAAGCAATTGAGTGGCTGGCAACCCGCGGCATTATGCTCAACGACATCACCACCACCGGCGGGATGAGCATCGACCGTACTCACCGTCCAAAAGACGGTTCTGCAGTAGGCGGCTATCTGATCAGCGGCCTGGTGCGTAACGTCAACAAACGCAACATCGAGGTGATGCTGGATACCTCCGTCAGTGACATTATTTTCGAAAACGGCGAAGTGACCGGCGTGCGCCTGACGACCGAAGAGAATGAAACCGTCATCGTGGCAACCAAAAGCGTGATTGTGGCGACCGGCGGCTTCAGCGCCAACAGCCAGATGGTGGTGAAATACCGTCCGGACCTGGAAGGATTCGTCACCACCAACCATAAAGGGGCCACCGGCGGCGGTATCGCACTGCTGGAGCGCATCGGGGCGGGCACCGTGGATATGGGCGAAATTCAGATTCACCCCACCGTGGAGCAGAAAACCTCGTACCTGATTTCCGAATCCATCCGCGGCGGCGGGGCGATTCTGGTCAATCAGAAAGGGGAGCGCTTCTACAACGAAATGTCGACCCGCGACAAAGTCTCCGCGCAGATCATCGCGCTGCCAGAGAAATACGCTTACATCGTCTTTGATGAACACGTACGCGCCAAAAACAAAGCTGCGGATGAGTACATCGCCAAAGGGTTCGTGACCAGCGCCAGCTCACCAAAAGCCCTGGCCGAAGCGCTGGGCATGGATCATCACGCCTTCCTGGCAACGCTGGAACGCTACAACGGCTTTGTCGAGAAACAGCACGACGATGATTTTGGCCGTACCACCGCGCTGCGTGCGCCAATCAATGAAGGGCCGTTCTACGCCATTCAGATTGCGCCGGGCGTGCACCACACCATGGGCGGTGTGACCATCAACACTGAAACCTGCGTGCTGGACAGCAACCACAACGTGCTGCCAGGGGCATTTGCTGCGGGTGAAGTGGTCGGCGGGATCCACGGCGGTAACCGTATCGGCGGTAACGCGGTGGCAGACATCATTATTTTTGGTACCCTTGCCGGACATCAGGCGGCGATGCGCGCAAAAATGGCATAAAGCACCTGTGTTGTAGGCCGGATAAACGCAACGTTATCCGGCGATTTCCCCGGCGGCGCGGTGCCTGCCGGGGCTACATCTGAGGAAACATGCATGTCAGATAACCGTGTTTACAGTTACTCCGCCGTCCTGATGGGTTCCCCCATCCTCCTGAAACTCTTCACCCATGACGAAGCCCTCGCCTCCCGCGTGTTTCGACTCATCAAACAGTATGAAGATCTGCTTACCGTCAACCGTGCCCACTCGCAGGTGATGGACATCAACCACGCGGCTGGGCAGCATCCGGTCATCGTCAGCCGACCGGTGTTCGAGCTGATCCGCTGTGCAAAAGCGGCAAGCCTGCTCAAGGACAGCGCTTTTAACCTGGCGATAGGCCCGCTGGTGAAGCGCTGGAAAATTGGTTTCCGGGGTGACAGCGTTCCGCCTGCTGATGACATTGCGGCGCTGCTGGCGATTACCCGTCCTGAGGACGTCATCCTTGATGAGGCGCAGAGCAGCGTGTTTCTGGCCAGAGCAGGCATGGAGATCGACCTGGGCGCCATCGCCAAAGGCTATATCGCTGACCGGGTGCGGGATTACCTGCACAAAGAGGGGACCGAGCGGGGACTCATCAACCTGGGGGGAAATATCCAGACGTTGGGCTCACCGGAAGGGGGCTGGAGCGTCGGGCTGAAAAAACCGTTCGTCAGCGACGCGCTGATTGGCGCGATGACGGTGGAAAACCGCTCCGTGGTGACGTCAGGAACCTACGAGCGCTTCTTTGAGCAAAACGGCAAGCGCTATCACCATATTCTCGATCCGCGCACCGGATACCCGCTGGACAACGCGCTGGACAGCGTCACCATCGTGTCAAAAGAGTCTATCGACGGCGATATCTGGACCACGCTGATGTACGGCATGGGCATAGAGAAGGGCTGCGCGGTGCTGCGCTCTCGCCCGGATATTGAAGCCATTTTTGTGACCAAAACAAAAGAAGTGGTGATCTCATCGATGCACCACTTCCGCTTTACGTTGCTGGATAATACCTACCGCGTTACTGACAGTACTGCTTAAGCAGCCCCGTCTGTTCCGGCTGGAGACGGTAACGATACACTGGCCGCCCGGTGGCACCGTAGTGAATGCTGGTGAACAGAATGTTGATTTGCGCCAGCCAGATCAGGTATTTGCGGCACGACACGCGGGAGATATTCACCGCGCTCGCCAGGTCATCGGTGGAAAACTCCATCTCCGGGTGGGCGTCAATCCACTGGCAGATCGTGCGCAGCGTCTGCGGCGTTAACCCTTTCGGCAGCTTTTTGCTGTCCGCCAGCTCCGGCGCTCCGCCGTGGATCAGGCGGTCAACGTCGGCCTGTTCATAATACGGATGCGATTCCATCAGGTTATGCTTCGCTTTCCAGCCGTTGAGCGCCTCTTCAAAGCGCGGGAACTGGAAGGGTTTGATCAGGTAATCCACCACGCCGTAGTGGATAGAGGTCTGGATCGTGGCGGCATCGGCGGCCGAGGAGATCATAATGACATCGATCGGGCGGCCGGACGCGCGAATCACGGGCAGCAGATCCAGCCCGTTATCCTGCTGCATATAGACATCCAATAGCACCAGATCGACCGGCTGACCGGGGTCGTTAATCATGGCCTTCGCCTGGTTGAGCGTGGAGGCGACACCGCAGCAGCTAAAGCCTTCAACACGGTTGACATACAGACGGTTGAGGTCGGCCACCATGGCGTCATCATCGACAATTAATACATTTATCACGCGATATTCCTCTCGCTATCCCAGGGGATGTGAACAAAAAATTGGGTAAAGACGCCAGGCTCAGACTCCACGGAGATCTCTCCGCCCAGGTTCTGAATCTGCTGGCGAGCAAGGAACAGCCCAACGCCGCGGTTTTCACCTTTCGTTGAGAAGCCCTTAGTAAAAATAGCCTCCAGCTGAGTGGGATCAATGCCGGGGCCATCGTCGCTGACTTCGCAACTGAGCCAGCCATTCTGATAATGCAGCAGCAGGCCGATCTCGCCTTCCTGCTGTCCTTCCATCGCGTCGAGCGCGTTTTCAATTAGGTTACCCAGCGCGGTGATCAACACCGCGACCTGCTCTTCGCTGGCGGTATCCGGTATCTGGCTTTCGTCTGCCAGCGTCAGGGTGACGCCCGCCTCTTTTGCCCGGTTGATTTTACCCAGCAGGAACCCGGCAATGACCGGCGATTTTACCTTGCTCTGGATCGTACCGATATCCGTCTGGTAATTATGCGCCGTCTGGATGATGTACTCCTCCAGCTTGTCGTAGCGCTTCATATGCAGCAGGCCAAGGATCACATGCAGTTTATTCATAAACTCGTGCGTGTGGCTGCGCAGGGCGTCGACGTAGTTGACCATGCCATCAATGCGCTGCATCAGCTGGCTGATTTCCGTTTTATCGCGGAAGGTGGCGATCGCCCCGATGACCTGCTCCTGGCTTTTGACCGGCACCATGTTGCACAGCAACAGCCGACCGTTACAGCTGATCTCCTGATCCTGGCGCGCGACGCCGGTTTTTGAAATCTCACGCAGGCTGGCTAAAAGTGGTGCGCTGGCGTTTTCCGTTTGCTTGCCGGAGGGCAGGAGTAAAATTTCTCTGGCGGTGTGGTTGATCATCGTCACGCGCCCGTGAATATCGACGGCCAGTACGCCTTCGCGAAGCGACTGCAGCATCGCCTGACGTTGTTCGAAAAGGGCGGATATCTCGTAGGGTTCGAGGCCGAACAGAATGCGCTTCAGCACCCGCACCAGGCCCCAAATCGCCATCGAACTCATAAAGATACTGAATAATATCGTCCAGAGCGCATTCAGCCGCCCGCGGGCAATCTGGTCTTCCACCTTTTTGAGGGAGATACCGACCACCACCACCCCGATCTGATCGTGCTGGCTGTCATAAACCGGGGTAAAGACGCGAAGCGCTTCGGCGAGGGCGCCCCGGTTAACCGAGACATTCTCTTTACCTTCCAGGGCGGGTTCCAGATCGTTGCCAATAAAATGCAGACCAATCAGTGCTTCGTTCGGGTGTGAGTAACGAATACCGCGCATGTCGGTCACCACGGTGAGCAGCAGATCGTTACGTTGGGTGACCGCTTTGGCGATGGGCTGAATGATGTCGGCCTGCGGGGACTGCATCAGGCCTCGCTGGATCTCCGGGCTGTCGGCCAGCGTGCGGGCGATACCCAGTGCGGTGTCTTTGACATCATCGCGGGTGGCCCGGGTGATCTGAACGGAGTAGAGCGCAAAGACCAGAAGCAGCACAGAGGCAATAATCGCGCATACCATCAACGTGACCAGCGTGTTCAGTTTCATGGGGCGCTTGCGCGTCAGAAGGAAAGGCTGCAAATCGCTCATCAATACTCCGCGATGATTAACAAAGGGGTAATTATCGCTGATGACGAGCGTTTCTTAAAGCCATGTAAAGGCGTGGATTTGGTCCTCTTTTCGTGACCCTCCTCGCAGGTCATCCATATAAAACACTTTATAGTGTGTGGGTACTCATAATAAGGAGGCTGTTTATGAGCATTATGCTTACCGGTTCGGTCAAGGAAAGACGGCACGCCAGCACGATGAATATTGATAGATTGTCCACGCTGGACATGCTGAAGGTCATTCACCAGGAAGATGCACTCATTTCCGCTGCAATATCCCCCTGTTTAACGACGATCGCCCGCGTGGTGGATAACGCCGCGGCAACTCTTAGTCACGGGGGCCGTCTGGTTATTGTTGGGGCGGGGCCGTCTGGCCGTGTCGCACAACAGGCTGCCGATGAATATGCGCCGGGCAAAACCCCTGTGATTGCCGTGACGGCACAGGAAGGGGAAGGGAGCTACGAGCGTGGCGTTGCCGATCTGCAGGCCATTAAGTTTGGTGAACACGATATGATGCTGGCGGTTACCGTTAGCGGAAAAACGCCGTGGGTCTGGGGGGCAATGCGCCATGCATGGTCGCTGGGCTCTATGGTCGCCATCATAACCGGTGATGCACAAAGTGAAGCGGCGCAGCTGGCAAGCATGGTAATTGCCCCGGCGCTGGGAGCTGATGTGGTGGCAGGCTTTAGCAATACCAAAGCGGGTATTGCGCAAAAAATGATCCTCTCGATGGTCACCACCGGGCTGGCCGTGCGGACCGGGCGCGTTTACAGCAACCTGCGGGTGGATCTGGAGGCACGCAATACCAAATGGGCCGAACGACAAATTGCCATTGTGATGGAGGCGGGGGGCTGCACCCGGGCGCAGGCAAAAGCCGCGCTGGAGAGCTGTAACCATAACTGTAAAACGGCAGTCCTGATGGTACTGACCGGGCTGGATGCATGGAAAGCCCACGAACTGCTGGCGCAGAATAACGGGTTTATTCGCGTGGCGTTGCAGGAAGCGCCGTAAATTCGGCTCTTATAAATGAAAAAAAGCCCGCGAGTGCGGGCTTTAGTATTTTTGGGGAATTAGAACTGGTAGGTCATGCCTACGCCAACGATGTCGTCGGTAGAGATACCATTTGCTTCGTAGAAGCTTTCATCGTTGTCCAGCATATTGATTTTGTAATCAACATAGGTAGAGAAGTTTTTATTGAAGCTGTAAGTCATGCCCAGGTCGATGTAGTTAACCAGGTCCATGTCACCATGCTGACCCTGCGGGTTGCTGGCATTGCCAGGATAAGCCATGTCCTTGCCCTTTGAGTAAACCCATGCCAGGGATGGACGCAGGCCGAAGTCGAACTGGTACTGTGCTACCGCTTCGAAGTTCTGAGTCTGATCCGCGATACCATAATCACCATATGGTGTCATGTTGCGAGTTTCAGCGTACATCATCGCCAGATAGACGTTGTTGGCGTCGTATTTCGCGCCAAGGGTCCACGCTTCAGCTGTTTTACCGCTCGCAAAACGCGCGCTGTATTGGCCTGCTGCTTCCTGTTTGTTAGTACGGTCAGAAGAAGAGTACGCCGCACCCAGGCTCAGGCCGGACAGATCGCCCGAGAAGTCATAGGAGGTAGACATGCCGAAGCCGTCACCGTTCTGGAAGCGTACGTCTTTATGACCGTTTTTGGTGCCTTCCTGGTCTTCTTGAGCAAACTGATCTTCATTCGCCCCCTGATACTGCAGCGCGAAATTCAGACCTTCAACCAGACCGAAGAAATCACTATTACGGTAGGTTGCCAGACCGTTAGCACGGCCGTTCATGAAGTTATCGGTCCAGGTGTAAGAATCACCGCCGAATACTGGCAGCATATCGGTCCAGGCTTCAACGTCATACACCACGCCATAATTACGGCCATAATCAAATGAACCGTATTCGCCATATTTCAGGCCAGCGTACGCCAGACGGTTGAAAGAGTTACCACCTGCGTTTTCAGTATCGTTGGCGTAGGTTTTATATTCCCACTGGCCGTAACCCGTCAGCTCATTAGTAATCTGAGTTTCGCCTTTGAAACCCACCTGTACATAGGTTTCATCGCCGTCGTCACCAGGGTTGTCAGAGAAGGTATGACGCGCATCAACTTTGCCATACAGGTCAACTTTGTTGCCGTTTTTATTATAGATTTCAGCCGCATTTGCTGCGCCAGCCATTAATAATGCGGGTACCAGGATTGCCAGAACTTTTCTTTTCATTATATATTCCCTTTAAAGATAATTTATATGAATATATGTAATCACCCTCCGTAATTACGATTTTGATACTATTCTATGGATTGTTATTTTGGTTCAAAAATAAATGTAATTAAATCGGTAAAAATATTGCAAAATATTTCTAAGGCTCTCATTATTTTTCATGTGAATTAATGAACTGAATACATTGCGCATAATTATTATTAAGTATTTCTCATTTCTATTTTTTAAATCATTTAATTCGGCTGTGTTATAATCCACAGCCTGTTTTCGTCACAGGATAGAATGATGGAACCCATACAGTGGCAGCAGCGTTTTGAATCCTGGCTTGATGAACATCACGCCAGCGAAGACAGTGCGCATGATATTTCGCACTTCCGACGCGTCTGGATGACGGCCCGCAAAATAATGATTCATCATCAGGCCGATCCGCTGGTGGTCCTGACCGCCTGCTATTTTCACGACATCGTTAGCCTGCCGAAAAATCATCCTGAACGCAGTCAGTCATCGCGTCTGGCGGCGCGCAAAACGCGGGACATTCTGCACCGCGATTTCCCGGACTTTCCGCCGGATCGCTTTGCCGCCGTGGAGCATGCCATCGAGGCGCACAGTTTCAGCGCGGGTATTGCGCCGCAAAGTATCGAGGCCAAAATTGTCCAGGATGCCGATCGTCTCGAAGCGCTGGGCGCGATTGGCCTGGCGCGCGTGTTTGCCGTCTCGGGGGGGCTGGGCGTGGCACTGTTTGACGCGGAAGATCCCTTTGCCGATGCGCGCCCGCTGGATGACCGGGCATTTGCCCTCGATCATTTTCAGACTAAGCTGCTGCGCTTGCCTGATACAATGCAAACCGACGTCGGGCGCGACCTCGCGCAACATAACGCCGATTTTCTCGTTCACTTTATGGCGAAACTCAGTGCCGAATTACAGGGCGACTGCATCGGGCTGGATAGCCAGATTCAGCACCGCTTCTGTCGCAGTTTGCCCAACTGAACTGTGGTAATCTGTTCCCAGTCTTTATTCTCCGGTTAAAAGAATGCAGGAAAATCGATCAGTGACAGGGCCCGCGCCAGAGCAGGCTGAGAAATCAACGGCAACGGTGCAGGCATTACTGCGCCAGCTGCTGGATATTTATGATGTCAAAACGCTGGCGAACCAGCTGATAGCGCACGGTGATAGCCACTGGAGCCCGGCCATCCTTAAGCGACTGCTGACCAGCGAGCGGGCAGGGCGCCGCCTGAGCGACGGTGAGTTTCGTTATCTGCAAAACCTGCTTCCGCGTCCGTCTGCCGCGCACCCGGACTATGCATTCCGCTTTATCGATCTGTTTGCCGGTATCGGTGGGATCCGGCACGGTTTTGAAGCCATCGGCGGTCAGTGCGTGTTTACCAGCGAGTGGAACAAACATGCGGTACGCACCTATAAAGCGAACTGGTACTGCGATCCGCACGAACATCACTTCAACGCCGATATCCGTGATGTCACCCTGAGCCATAAAAGCGGCGTCACGGATGAACAGGCCGCCGGGCATATTCGTCAGACGATCCCGGCGCACGACGTGCTGCTGGCTGGCTTCCCCTGCCAGCCTTTCTCGCTGGCCGGCGTATCGAAAAAGAATGCCCTCGGTCGCGCCCACGGTTTCGCCTGCGATACGCAGGGAACGCTGTTTTTTGATGTGGCCCGCATCATTGACGCCCGCCGCCCGGCCATCTTTGTGCTGGAAAACGTCAAAAACTTAAAGAGCCATGACGGCGGAAAAACCTTCCGCATTATCATGCAGACTCTGGATGAGCTGGGTTACGACGTGGCCGATTCTGAGGATATGGGCGCGGATGACCCAAAAATCATTGACGGGAAACATTTCCTGCCCCAGCATCGCGAGCGCATTGTGCTGGTCGGCTTCCGCCGCGATCTCAATCTGAAGGGAGATTTTACCCTGCGGGATATTCCGTCTTTGTATCCCGAGCGTCGTCCAACCGTCGCCGACCTGCTGGAGCCTGTGGTCGACGCGAAATTTATCCTTACGCCCGTTCTGTGGAAATACCTCTACCGCTATGCCAAAAAGCATCAGGCAAAAGGCAACGGCTTCGGATTTGGCATGGTTAATCCTCACGATCCGCACAGCGTGACCCGCACCTTGTCCGCTCGTTATTATAAAGACGGCGCGGAAATCCTGATCGACAGAGGCTGGGATAAAGCGCTGGGCGAGAGGGATTTCGACGATCCGCAAAACCAGCTCCACCGTCCACGACGCCTCACGCCACGGGAATGTGCCCGGCTGATGGGCTTTGAAACGCCGCAGGGCTACAGTTTCCGTATTCCGGTGTCGGACACTCAGGCATACCGTCAGTTTGGTAACTCGGTGGTGGTGCCCGCGTTTGCGGCGGTGGCAAAACTGCTGGCCTCACGTATCCGGCAGGCGGTGGCACTCCGCCAGAGTGAGGCCGTCAATGACGGACGTTCACGATAAGGCAACGCGCAGCAAAAACATGCGTGCCATCGGCACGCGTGATACCGCCATTGAAAAGCGTCTGGCCGGGTTGTTGACGCAGGCGGGGTTTGATTTCCGCGTGCAGGATGCCGCGCTGGCGGGGCGACCGGATTTCGTCATCGACGCGTATCAGTGCATTATCTTTACCCACGGCTGTTTCTGGCATCATCACGACTGTTATCTGTTTAAAGTTCCGGCAACGCGCACTGATTTCTGGCTGGAGAAGATTGGCAAGAACGTTGCGCGCGACGCGCGGGATCTCACCACGCTTATCGCGCAGGGCTGGCGCGTGCTGATCGTCTGGGAGTGTGCGCTGAGAGGGCGGCTAAAACTGAACGATGCCGATCTGCGCGAACGGCTGGAAGAGTGGATCTGCGGCGGCGGACACACCGCGCAGATCGACACACAGGGGATCCACGCGCTTACGGTTTCTCCGCCCCGCAAGGCGTAATCACGGGCTTCGCCGGCAGTAAATATTTGCCCAGCGTCACCAGCACGACGGCAAAAACAATCACCCCTAATGCTAACCACTCAACCGGAGAGAGCGTTTCCCCGCCGAGCCCGGTACCGAGCAGCACGGCCACGACCGGGTTGACGTAGGCATAGCTGGTGGCAACCGCCGGAGACACATTGCGGATCAGGAACATGTAGGCATTGATTGCAATGAGCGAACCAAACAGCGCCAGATACCCGACCGCCAGGAAGCCCGACAGATCCGGCATGGTCGTCAGCCTTTCCCCCGTCAACATGGAGGCAATCAGAAGCACGATCCCCGCGGCAAGCATCTCAATCGCCCCCGCCATCATGCCGGTTGGCAGTTCGATACGCGAACCGTATACCGAACCAAACGCCCAGCTCATTGAGCCGATAAGAATAATGATCGCGCCCCACGGATTGCCGCTCAGGTTACCGCCGCTGTTGAGCAGAATAATGCCCGCCAGGCCGATGCCAATCCCCAGCCATTCCAGCTTGCGGGTACGGATGCCAAAAAGACGGCTGAAGCAGAGGGTAAACAGCGGTACGGTGGCAACGACCACGGCGGCGATCCCCGACGGTACGTTCTGGTGCTCGGCAATGGTCACAAACCCATTCCCTACCGCCAATAGCAGCAGGCCAATCAGGGCGGCGTTGAGCATCGGGCGCAGCGGCGGTAGCTTATGACCGCGCAGCAGCAGAAAGGCCAGCAGCAACACGCCCGCCGAGAGGAAACGAATGCCCGCCATCATCAGCGGCGGCCAGCTTTCCACGCCGATGCGAATGACAAAGTAGGTCGAACCCCAGATGATATAAAGCGAAAAAAGTGCCCCGATGAGCGGTAGCAGTTGCCGGAAACGCATAATCCCTCACGACGAAATAAAAAGGTCGCTGATAGTAAACGCGAAAACTATCGTGCTGGCGAGCCCTTTAATTGTGTAGTTGATGTGAATTTTTTGTTGACGTGAGGTGCCTGTTTCCGCGTTTGCGCTTTTGCTCCATACTATTCACTTAATTACCAAAAAAAGAAGGATCACGATTTTGGCAGGAAGTAGCTTATTAACATTGCTGGATGATATTGCCACCTTACTGGATGATATTTCCGTGATGGGGAAACTGGCGGCGAAGAAAACCGCGGGTGTGCTGGGCGATGATTTATCGCTTAACGCTCAACAGGTTAGCGGTGTACGGGCTAACCGCGAACTGCCGGTGGTGTGGGGCGTGGCAAAAGGCTCGTTTCTGAATAAAGTGATCCTGGTGCCGCTGGCGCTGCTGATCAGTGCATTTATTCCCTGGGCCATCACGCCGTTGCTGATGATTGGCGGGGCATTTTTATGCTTTGAAGGCGTGGAGAAAGTCCTGCACTCCTTCAGCGCACGCAAGCAGAACGACACGCCGGAGATGCGCCAGCAGCGTCTGGACGCGCTGGCCGCGCAGGATCCGAAAACCTTCGAGCGCGATAAAGTCAAAGGCGCCATTCGGACCGACTTTATTCTCTCGGCAGAGATCGTCGCCATTACGTTGGGCATTGTCTCCGATGCGCCGCTGCTCAATCAGGTGTTGATCCTCTCCGGCATCGCCATTCTGGTCACCGTCGGCGTGTACGGTCTGGTCGGATTGATCGTGAAGCTGGATGATATCGGCTACTGGCTGGAGGAGAAATCAAGCGCGGTGGCAAAAGGCATCGGTAAAAGCTTACTGACGCTGGCACCGTGGTTGATGAAGAGCTTGTCGGTGGTTGGCACCCTGGCGATGTTCCTGGTGGGGGGCGGTATTGTGGTCCACGGCATTGCTCCGCTGCACCATGCGATCGAACAGTTCTCCTCGGCGCAGGGGAGCGTGGTGGCCGCTATTCTGCCGACGCTGCTTAATCTTGTTCTGGGCTTTATCGTTGGCGCTATCGTGGTGGCGGCGGTGAAACTGGTCGAGAAAATGCGCGGTTCGGCGCACTAATTGTTACCTGTTGTGGTATGCAAAAAGACTATTCCTCGTCTAAATTGAAACAGTTTCACCCTGATACAGGAGGCAGGTATGGTCTTTTTGGTCAGTGATGAAGTTAAGCCTAAGAAAGGTGGCCCACGTATGATTGTCACAGGCTATTCCAGCGGAATGGTGGAGTGTCGGTGGCACGATGGCTATAGCATCAAGCGGGAAGCATTTCGTGAAGATGAGCTTCAGCCGGGCGACGGGCAGCACAAGCGGGACAAGGCTTAATCACATAACGCCCGGCTTTGCCGGGCGTTTTTATCTCATGTACCGGGTGTAAGGCAGTAATCAGGGAGTGTGTGTGCAGCGCGATACCTTTGTTGTAAAACAATATTTTCTGCAATGGCTGCATAAGCGTAGCAATCCGGGGTTAATCGTTAATCTCTGTTTTCTTGTCGTCCTTGTCTTTTCCACCCTCCTGACCTGGCGTGAGGTGGTGGTCCTGGAGGAGGCGTATATCTCCAGCCAGCGTAACCATCTCGAAACGGTCGCCACGTCGCTGGACCGTCAGCTGCAGTACAGCGTGGACAAAATGCTGTTTTTCCGCACCAGCATGCATGATGCCTTACAGACCCCCCTGGGGTTTGATGTCCTGCGCGATGCGGTGTCTCGTTTTAGCGCCGTGCGGACGGATGAAACCTGGCAGCTGGCCGTTGATAAAAAACGCACCCTTCCCCTGAACGGCGTGTCAGATGCCTTCGTTGCAAAATCCACGCTCCTTAACCGTGATAGTGAGCGTATCAGTAATGAGATTTCTGCCGCGCTGGAAGTGGGGTATTTACTGCGCCTGGCCTCGTCGGGTGTGCAAAGTGAAGAGCGGATTATCTACGTTTCCCGCGCGGGGTTTTATCTTTCGACAGACACGCCTGATATGGCTGACGATATCAGCGCCCGCTATTACTTTCTGGTGACTCAACCCTGGTTTACCTTACACTCAGAACGCCACAATCGCGCGCGCGCGGTGCGCTGGTTTATTTCGGCGCCGTCGCCCTGGAGCAATGGGGAGCGCACGATAACGGCGAGCGTGCCCATCTATTTTGAGCATTACTGGTATGGCGTGGTAGCGATGGATTTCTCCATACACACCATGAAACGCCTGCTGACTGAGGCGACGCAGGACCGGACGGAGGGCGAGTATCAACTGTATGACACGCGTCTGAACATGATTGCCACGTCAGAAGTGGACGGCAGTCAGGTGAACCGCTTTGATGAGGTTGAAACGGCGCAAATTGCGCACGCGATTGAACACGACACCCGAGGCGGAATTCGCCTTGGAAGCCGTTTTATTAGCTGGGAGCGACTCGATCATTTTGACGGGGTGATCTTACGCGTCCATACGCTGCACGAAGGCGTACAGGGTGACTTTGGCAGTATCAGTATTGTGCTGGCCCTGCTGTGGGCGCTCTTTACCGCCATGCTGCTTGTTTCATGGCTGGTCATCCGCAGGATGGTCAGCAATATGTACACCCTCCAGCACTCCCTGCAGTGGCAGGCCTGGCACGATCCCCTCACGCGTCTGAATAACCGCGGCGCGCTGTTTGAGCGCGCAAAAATGATTGCGGAGAACTGTCGACAGCAGGGGCAGCCGTTTACGGTGATACAGATCGATCTTGACCATTTCAAATGCATTAATGACCAGTACGGGCATCAGGCGGGTGACAAAGTGCTGTCCCATGCCGCAGGGTTGATTGCCAGCGTGCTGCGCAAAAATGACGTTGCCGGGCGCGTGGGCGGGGAAGAGTTTTGCGTCGTCCTGCCGGGGAGCAGCCTGGAAGAGGGGAGGAGGGTCGCGGAGCGCATCCGGTCACGCATCAACAGCAGGGAGATCCTGGTGAAAAAGAGCACGACTGTTCGCATCAGCGCCTCGCTGGGCGTCGCCAGCGCGCAGGAAAAAGAGAACTATGTTTTTGAACAGCTGCAGTCTGCCGCGGACGACAGGCTGTATCAGGCCAAGCAGAGCGGGCGTAACCGGGTGTGCTGGAGCGATCAGGAGAAAAAGTGATCCATCCCTTCCCGCCAGCCTAAGGGACCGCTCAGCTGCGTGTGATAAGCCCGTTCAGGGCTATCATTCTGTAGCGTAATGCCCTGGCGGTTTATGCTTTTAATCACCACGGCGAAGTCGACGCTGTCCAGCAGCGGCGCATCGTTTGGGCCATCCCCCAGCCCCAGGGTGGTGGGGACACAATCTTCCTGCTCGCGGTACTGCGCAATCAGCCAGTTAACCGCCACGTCTTTACCGCAGCGTGCATCCAGAATGTGCCAGAAACGGGCCCCCTGTAAACATTTCAGACCCCTATGCGTCAGCGCCTCTTCAAAGCGGACCATTGCGTCGTCGGTATCACGCCAGATGAGCGTGACAGAGGCGTCGTGTTTGCGTGCGAGCGCCGCACGGTAGCGCGTCAGCCCGGTCCATTCGCTGATGACGCGTTCGTTCACGTCATCAAACGTGACGAATTTAAAGCCTGCCTGCTGGCGGATTTGCTCAATAAGCGGATGAATTTCCCGATGCGTCATCCCTGTGATCTGGCGCTGCCCCCTCTCCCAGCGCACATCAGGCTGAATGACCGCGCCGTTCTCAGCAATAAAAGGTAACCCCTCCAGGCCCAGATCCTGTTGGATATCCAGCATCTCTGCGGCACTCTTGCTGCTGCACAGAATCACCGGCACCTGATAATCCTGCAGTTTGTCCAGCCATGGCATCGCGGGTTGCCACTCGTAGGTATGAATGTCCAGAAGCGATCCATCCAGATCGGAAAAAACCAGCAGGGGACCCTGAAGTGAAAGCATGATGACTCCTGAAAGCGCACGCGCCTCTACCTAAGAATATTCTTAAAAAAATACTGAAGGGAAAACCGTCTTTATAAGACGCGATTCAGCCAAAGCCGCATTCACCGTGCGTTATTGCTCATAACAAAAATGATTATGTTAAAAATATTATATTCGCCGTAAGAATATATGCTTGTCAGACAAAATCGTTGGGGATAGTGTGGTTTGTACATCAGATTTCCTGGTGTAACGAATTTTCAAGTGCTTCTTGCATAAGCAAGTTTTGATCCCGGCCATCCCCATGACCGGGATTTTTTTCGCGCTATCGATTGGCTTCAGACACGCTAAAGTCGTGTATATCAAGCTCGAAGGCCTCCGCCAGTTCGCGGTAGGTATGGTAATCCCTCCCGTTCACCATCACCCTCTCGGAATCATCCTCTGCACGACGTACTTCGGATTCACTGATCTCATTGATGGCGGCCAGCAGGGCATCGACATCCACTTCGACTTCGCGCTTGATGGTGTCGCTATACGCTTTGTTGGTCTTCATTACGGGGTACCTCATATAAACGTGTCCACGGTTAAGTATAGACCGCACACAAAAACGGCATTCGCTTCCGTCAGCGATGTCAGCGCATGCGTTTTGTTCTACACTGGCTCAAAACCAGAGGAGGAATGTATGAAGGTCAACGATCGGGTTACCGTTAAAACGGACGGTGGGCCGCGCCGCCCGGGGGTGGTACTGGCAATTGAAGAGTTCAGTGAGGGGACAATGTACCTGGTATCACTGGAAGACTACCCGCTCGGCATCTGGTTTTTTAATGAACTGGGGCATCCGGACGGCATTTTTGTCGAAAAAGCGGAGTAACACAGCGTCGGGTGGCATTACGGTTGCCCGACAACGCCCACATAAGCAAAAATCTCTGGCCTGGCCAGAGATCAAAGGTAGGGTGCAAAGGGGTTTAAGCCACTAACGCATGTTGACGAAAATCCCGTTCGTCACATTATCGGTCAAACGTACCACGTGATAGATCACTTGCTTATTATGCGTTTTAATTTTCCTTTTAATATTTCCTTTATGTGATGAAACGGTTTTTGCTTTAATATTCATCTGGTCAGAGATCTGAATAGTTCCTTGTCCTGCCATCCACATTCGCAGCATACTTGATTCAGTCCTGCTTAATGATAGGGTGGGTAAGTTAACCGCTCCTACATTTTTAACTTCTTTATTCAAATAATCACCCAGAATGTCATCCAGCGACTCGGGCTTAATCGACTTAGAACTGATCAATAAATTTTTACGGACCAACAAATACTCATCGAAATGGATATTCGCGATCGCCATAAAAACAATAAACAGAGTTTTTGGATGCTGATTAATGATTTGCTTAATGTGCTGACTGTTGGCTGGATCGTGAATGAAACAGTCCTCATTAATAAACACCACGCCTGGTTTTAGTTCGTCACAAGCGGCTGCGAGTTCGTCAACGGTGTGTGCATCGTTGATGTCTCTCTTTCTTACCCCTCTGCTTGCCAGGTACCCGGTTAACCCTAGCCGGGTGTAGCTGCATAAATCCATAATGATCGTTGACATGGCATACCCTCACTCAATGCGTAACGATAATTCACCATCTGCCTGAGAGCTCAAAACAGCCATACGGGATGGAAAAAAATAATAAACCTGTGAGCATGACAAAGACTTTCAGGCGGACTCACTATCCCGTAAAGTTACGTATAATTTGCCAGGAATCTTCTTAAAGTAAAGTAAATATTAAGTATTGTGAGGTGGTTAGAAACAATTAAACCCCGTCAGATATATCCTGGAAGATGTTTTTCATGTTTTATTTTAGGAATATCCTCAGAAAGACAATATCAATCGTGAGGACTATTATTTACGTGGCAGCTCGCTGACAATATCTGCTAACAGATTGAATATCTCGCCGAATAAGTGTTCACAGAAGGGGGCGATAAGGGGCATCAGTAATGACATTAATAAAATTCCGACCGTCAACGTCAGCGGAAAACCGATCACAAAGATGGAGAGCTGCGGTGCCATGCGGTTCAACAGACCTAATGCCAGGTTGACGGTCAGGAGCAGGGTGATAATCGGCAACGCCAGCATCAGGCCATTGAGGAAGATCAGCCCCGCCGCGCGGGTGAGCGCGAGAAAGGCATTGCTGTTGACCGGGTTTTCACCAATCGGCAGCGTATGAAAAGTATCCACCAGCATGGAGATAAGCCACAGATGACCGTTAAACGACAGGAACAGCAGCATGGCGAGCAGATCGATAATGCGCGCCAGCACCGGCATATTGAGGTGGCTGCCGGGGTCAACAAACGTGGCGAACGATAAGCCCATCTGCAGGCCAATCAGCTCCCCGGCCGTGCGAACGGCGGCAAAGGCGAGCTGCATGGTAAAGCCTACGGCAACGCCAATCATCACCTGCTGTAATGCCACCCACACCGCATTCGCCGAGAAGATCGGAATATCCACCGGGGGAAGGGAAGGGGCGACGATGATGGTGATGATAATGCCCAGCCCCACTTTGACACGCTTGGGGATCGATTTCTCGCTGAGAATCGGGGCGGTGGTGATCAGCGCCAGAATGCGCAGCATCGGCCAGAAATAGACGCCGAGCCACTGAACCCACTGGTCGCTGGTGAAGTGAAGCATCGTCAGGTCAGCCGATGATATACGGCAGATTGGTAAACAGGTTGCGCATATAGTCCAGCAACAGGTTCAGCATCCACGGTCCGGCCACGATAATCGCCACAAATACGGCGATGATTTTCGGAATGAAGGACAGCGTCATTTCGTTAATCTGCGTGGCGGCCTGCAGAATACTGATAATCAGACCGGTAACCAGCGCGACAAGCAGCAGGGGAGCGGCAACGGCAATGGCGATTTTCATCGCTTCCGTGCCCATCATCATGACCGATTCGGGTGTCATTGCCGTTCCTTAACTGTAGAAACTCTGCGCCAGCGAACTGACCAGCAGCTGCCAGCCATCGACCAGTACAAAGAGCATGATCTTAAAGGGCAGGGCAATGGTTGCGGGCGGCACCATCATCATCCCAAGCGCCATCAGGACGCTGGCGATCACCAGGTCGATAATCAGGAACGGAATAAAGATGGTAAAGCCAATCTGAAACGCCGTTTTCAGCTCGCTGGTGACGTAGGCTGGCAGCAAAACGCGCATGGGTACCGCTTCCGGCCCCTGCAATTCGCCGGTATTGGACAAGCGAACAAAGAGTGCCAGATCCGCTTCGCGCGTCTGGCGCAGCATAAATTCCCGCAGCGGCTGTGCGCCTTTATCCAGCGCCTCCTGCATGGAGATTTTATCTTCGCTGAACGGCTGGTACGCGTCGGTATAAATCTTATCCATGACCGGCGACATAATGAAAAAGGTCAAAAACAGCGCCAGCCCCAGCAGCACCTGGTTTGGCGGCGCGGAAGGGGTACCGAGCGCGTTTCGCAGCAGACCAAAGACGATAATGATGCGGGTGAAGCTGGTCATCATCAGCAGGATGGCCGGGATAAAGGTCAGCGAGGTGATGAATACCAGCGTCTGCACCGGGAGCGACCAGCTCTGACCGCCACCGGCAATGGGCGTTGAGACCAGACCGGGCAGTTGCGCATAAACCGCGGGAGCAAACAGGCCAATGCCCGCAAGCGTAAGGGATAACAAACGGCGCATCAGGATCTCCCGGAACGCTTAAGCAAACTCTTCATGACGGACTGAAAATCCGCAGGGGCTTGTGCGCGCTCCTCCACCGTGACAGGGGCGGGCGGCAGTTTATGTAATACGTTGATGTTCGAGGCGGTGACACCCAAAACCAGACGCGCATCGTCCACCTCGACGATAACCACGCGTTCACGCGGCCCCAGCGTGGTGCTGGCGCTCACCTTCAGGCCGCGGGTGCCGGCGGTTTTACCCGCCAGACCAAAACGCTTCGCCAGCCAGGCGGCGATAAGAATAAAGGCAATAATACCGAACAACGCCCCGCTCACCTGGAGCAGCGGGGAACCGGGAACCGCAGACGGTTGCGATAGTGTTGCCTGGGTTTTCATACTTATCGGCTCAGACGACGCATACGTTCAGACGGGGTGATGATGTCCGTGATACGCACGCCGTATTTATCGGCAACCACCACTACTTCACCCTGGGCAATCAGATAACCGTTGATCAGAATATCCAGCGGCTCACCGGCCAGACCGTCAAGGGCCACGACGGAACCCTGCGTCAGGCGCAGCAGCTCTTTAATGGTCATCCGGGTGCGTCCCAGTTCAACGGTCAGCTTGACCGGGATGTCCATAATCAGGTCGATATCCTGCAGCGTGCCGCTGACGTCACCGCCGCCGAGTTGCTGGAATACCGCATCCGCTGCGCTTTTCGTTGGGGTCGCTTTTTGTTCGTTTAACGCGTCAGCCCACAGATCGTCCAGTGCTCCGCTGTTTTCATCGGATGGATTGTTCATGTCACTCATTTGGGCTGTTCCTCATTCAGCGAATTCAAAATCGGGTTGATCAAGTGCTCAACGCGTAACGCATACTGACCGTTAATCGTGCCGTACTGGCTTGTCAGCACGGGGACACCATCCACATGGGCAATAATGCGGTCGGGTTTGTCTATCGGCAAAACGTCGCCGGGTTGTAATTTCAGGATCTGGGATAACCGCATTGAGATGTCGGCAAAGTTAGCCACCAGCTCAAGCTGTGAGTGCTGGACCTGGCGAACCAGGTTTTCACGCCAGTTCTGATCTTCGTTGCGTGAGTTTTCCAGCGGCGGGTTAACCAGCAGCTCGCGCAGCGGTTCAATCATGCTGAACGGCAGACAGATATTGAACTCGCCGGTCAGGTTACCGATCTCCACGTGGAACGGCGTGTTGACGACGATATCGTTCGGGGAGGTGGTGATATTGGTAAACTTCACCTGCATCTCGGAACGAACGTATTCCACTTCCAGCGGGTTAATCGCTTTCCACGCGTCGCTGTAGGACTCCAGCGCCAGCTTCAGCATGCGGTTGATGACGCGCTGTTCGGTGTGGGTGAATTCACGACCTTCTACTTTGGTCGGGAAACGCCCGTCGCCGCCGAACAGGTTATCCACCGCAATGAACACCAGGCTTGGCGAAAACACGACCAGACCGGTGCCGCGCAGCGGCTTCAGATGAATCAGGTTAAGGTTGGTTGGCACCGGCAGGTTGCGGGCAAACTCGTGATACGGCTGAATGCGGATCGCACCGACCGTGATATCCGGGCTACGACGCAACAGGTTGAACAGCCCCATACGGAACTGACGTGCAAAACGTTCGTTAATGATCTCCAGCGCCTGCAGACGTTCACGAACTACGCGGCGCTGGGTATTCGGATCATAGGGACGAATATTGTCGTCACCCGTTAGGCCCGGTTGCGGATCATCGTTTTTATCGCTGTCGCCGTTGAGCAGCGCATCGATTTCTGCCTGAGAAAGAATACTGTCGCCCATGTCGTTACCGCAGAATGAAGGCTGTATACAGAACGTCAGTGACTTCCTGTTTAGGTTGGCCGTTTACCAGCGGGGTGGCCAGCGTCTCTTTGATGGCGTCGACCAGCTTTTGCTTACCCACGTCGGTGGCCAGCGCGGAGGCGTCCTGACGAGAGAACAGCAGAAGAAGACGGCTACGCACTTCCGGAAGATAATCATTCAGGCGCGCGCGGGTGGCTTCATCCTTCAGGCGCAGCGTAATACCGACATACAGCACACGATCCGCATCACCGAGGTTAACGGTGAAGGTGTCCAGAGGGAAAAAGACCGGCGCCGGCGGCGGTGCGGGTTCGGCTTTGGCGGCAGCGGTTGAAGGTTCCTGCTGCATACGCCAGTAACTATAGCCCGCGGTAGCGCAGGCGGCGAGCGTGATCAACACCAGCAGCGGGATCCAGATGGAACGCTTACTTTTTTTGGTGATAGCGGAGTCTGTCATCTGATACGAGCTTCCTGTTTCGGTACAGCTTAATAAGGTGATTATCCCGTGTCCTGCCGTCGTCAAAGCGTGGAAAAGACGGGGATAATCACGCTACCTCTGGCGTTTAGGCGAAGATGTCTACGGCGCTGTTACCGCGCGCCGCGGATTGCAGGGCGGCAGGGGTGGGCAGTAGCTCCTCGCTCTCTTCATTAAATCCGCCGTTGTGACCGGAACGTGAAGCCTGATGCTGCTGCGATGAGGATTGCTGTTGCCCGGCAAAGCTTTCGCTGCTGACGCTGCTCTGAGAGAGCTGAATACCGTTCTCTGCCAGTGACGTCCGCAGGACAGGCAGTGCCGCTTCCAGCGCCGCGCGCACGTGGCTGTGTGCCGAGACCATCTGCAGCTGCGCCTGGTTATCATCCAGTTTAAGCGAGATTTGCACCTGGCCCAGATCTTCCGGGTGCAGGCGCAGCTCCGCAGTCTGTTGCCCCTGCTTAGTGAACAGCGTGATGTGCTGGCTCAGGGACTGCTGCCATTCGTGAGTACCCAGCGGCTGGCTTAACACCGGCGCGGTGGCAACGGTGGCGGCAGGCTGGTTGGTGGCATGACTGGACATGATCGGCGCCAGGGTAGCCGTGGGTGAGGATGATGAAGAAGAACTGGCGAATTCCTGCTTCTCTGCCGCAGCGGCCACGACCGGAGTGACTGGCGCATTGGCGGGGAGATCCGGGCCGTTGTTTTTCGCCTGACTCTGATAAGGTGCGGAAAGCTGCGCTTTATCGTGGTCTCCCGCTGCCGCGTTCAGGGGGGAGTGGCCCGCTGCGTTTGGCGAAAGCGTCGCTGAACTCAACGTTGAGGTTGCGGAAACGCCGTTACTGCCCGCCGCGTGAGGCGTGCTGGTCTGCTGGTGCGGCAGCATTGCCATCAGCGCGCTTAATCCGGCCAGCTCTTCTTCGCTCAGTTCGCTTTTGCTGTCATCCTTGCTGTTGGCCGCATTGAGCGTTTTCAGGGCATCGCCCTTTGACAGCGGCACCAGCCCGGAAATCAGGGTTTCAGGCGTGGCAAGCTGCGCCGTTTCATCGCCACTCAGGGCTGGCTGACGCGCGAGCAGGTCGGCAATTTTGGCCTGCAGCGCGGTATCGCCTTTGGCGTCCTGAGCGACTTTTGACAGCTTACTGCCAGCGGCTTTCAGGTCAGCCAGGGTCAGCGGCGCATCTTTGCCCTTGCCCGTCGCGTCCGTCAGGGCACCCGTCAGCAGGGAGAGAAAGTCTTGCGCACCGTCGGTGCCTTTCCCTGTTTGCATCCCGCCCGACAGGTCGCTGTCGCTCATCAGCAGTTGTTGCAGTGTGATCATTCCGGTTTCCTCATTGATGCGCGCTGGGCAAACTCATCCATTTTTTTCTGATCCAGACGGTTTTCCGCCAGGGTCGCGGCTGCGATCTGCCGGTCCTGTAAGGTTTGCCAGGCCTGCAGCCGCTGTTTTTTCTCACGCCAGAAATTCAGCGCGGTATCGACTTTTTGGGTCCACTGGTTAAGCTGCTGGCGGTGCTGCTCTATCGCCTTCTCCAGCGTCTGGATAAACTGCTGATAGTTAATCCACCGCTGGCTTCCAATGCCCTGGGTCATATCGGTATTGAGGTTGGTGCGATACTCATGCTGATAGTCGATTAACATCTTCAACTGTTCTTCAGCCTGCTGGCACCCGCGTCGCATTGCGCCAAGCTGCAATGCGGCATCATCAACTTCTTTTTCAGCCAGATCTTTCAGCGTTGATAACGCGCTGTTTTGCGCCATGACCTTCGCCCTCCACCTGTGTTACACCTGCGGGAAAATCAGCTCCAGAGCCTGGATTGAATCTTCCCAGTCGGCACGTTCAAAAATGCCCTGTTGTAAAAACGCCTCCAGCTGCGGCCACAGGCTAATCGCTTTGTCGAGCATAGGATCGCTGCCTTTGGCATACGCCCCCACGCTGACCAGATCGCGGTTGCGCTGGAAGCTGGAGAGGAGTTGTTTAAAGTTACGCACGCGGGCGTAATGCTTCTCGGTGATCAGCGCCGTCATTGCGCGGCTGATGGATGCTTCAATATCAATCGCCGGGTAGTGTCCGGCTTCAGCCAGACGACGCGATAACACAATATGACCGTCGAGAATGGCGCGCGCGGAGTCGGCAATCGGGTCCTGCTGGTCATCGCCTTCGGTCAGTACTGTATAAAATGCAGTGATGGAGCCACCGCCGCTGATGCCGTTCCCTGCGCGTTCAACCAGCGCAGGAAGTTTGGCAAAGACCGAAGGCGGGTAGCCTTTGGTGGCCGGTGGCTCACCGATAGCCAGCGCAATTTCACGCTGCGCCATCGCGTAGCGGGTGAGGGAGTCCATGATCAGCAGCACGTGCTTGCCGCGGTCGCGGAAATCTTCGGCAATACGGGTGGCGTAGGCGGCACCCTGCATACGCAGCAGGGGTGACACATCCGCCGGGGCGGCGATTACCACTGAACGGGCCCGGCCTTCCGCACCCAGAATGTTTTCGATGAAATCTTTGACTTCACGGCCACGCTCACCAATCAGCCCAACGACGATCACGTCGGCCTGGGTATAACGCGCCATCATGCCGAGCAGGACCGATTTACCCACGCCGGAGCCGGCGAACAGACCCATACGTTGTCCGCGTCCTACCGTGAGCAGGGCGTTAATCGGCCGTACGCCGGTGTCCAGCACATGCTCGATAGGGGTACGCTGCAGGGGGTTAAACGGTTGGGTGATCAACGCCCCGGTTTCTGTGGTGTCCGGCGCGGGCAGGCCATCCAGCGGTTTCCCGCTGCCGTCGAGCACGCGGCCGAGCAGGGCCGGACCAAGCGGCAACTGTTTCCCGCTTTGCAGGCCGTCGCCGCTGATGTTTTTCGCGTAGACGCGGGCGCCGGGGAGAATACCTTCCACCTCTTCAAGCGGCATCAGGAACAGTCGCTGACCGTTAAATCCAACCACTTCGCTTTCGACTTCACGCGTTTCCTGACCATCCTGACGCTCAATCACACAGGTTGCGCCCAGCGGAAGCTGCAGGCCGGTGGCTTCCAGTACCAGACCGGTCGCGCGCGTCAGTCGTCCATAACGACGAACGGATGGCAGTTGCGCCATCTTCGTCTCAAAGTTGTCGAGCGTGTTGAGCCAGCGGGTGAGGCGTGCGGTCATCAGACGACTCCCGGTGCCGCCAGGCGGCACAGTTCCTGCCAGCGTGTGGCGACGCTGGCATCCAGGTCACCTTCGTCGGCAGAGACTTTGCAGCCGCCGTGGTGTAACGACGGATCGCCGCGCAAACGCCAGCCGTGCAGGCTGAGGGTTGCCCCCAGACTCTCTTCAATGCGCTGCAGATCGTCCGGGTGAACGCGCAGCTGCGGTTTGCCGCTGAACAGCGGCTCCTGCTGCAGAAGCCCCTGAATCTGTTTGATCAGCGCCGTGTTATCCACCACAGGCGTCTGGCCAATGACCTGACGCGCAGCTTCCAGCGCCATCTGCATCAGACGGGACGCAATCACGCTGTCCAGCGCGTCCAGCGTGTGCTGGAACTCGCTGACCAGCTGCTGCATGCGGGCGTGGATCGGCGCCTGCTGCTGACGCGCCTGGTCGATACCGTGCTCTAATCCTTTCGCCAGACCTTCCTGATAGCCCAGATCGTGACCTTTCTGGCGGCCTTCATTCAGACCGGCAGTGTAACCCTGCTCATGCGCCTGCATTTGCAGCTGCGCCAGCATCTGCGCTTGCTGCTCCTCCTCGCTCAGCTCGGGCTGTTCGACGTCGACGTCAGGCTCTGCGGGTGAGACCTTCGCGGGCGTGAATTCAGAAAGGAGAGGGGCCAGATCGTCTGGCGTCCAGCGCTTCCACGACAGCTCATTAGACATAGGTGTCGTCTCCGCTGCCAATCACCATCTCGCCGGTTTCCGCCAGACGACGAACAATAAGCAGGATGGCTTTCTGTTCGTTCTCCACCTGAGACAGACGAACCGGACCGCGGTTGGCAAGGTCGTCGCGCAGGATATCCGCCGCACGCTGAGACATGTTGCGCAGGAACTTCTCGCGCAGCGGCTGTTCGGCACCTTTGAGGGCGATAAGCAGCGATTCGGAGTCCACTTCCTGGAGCAGGCGCTGGATGCTGCGATCGTCCACTTCGACCAGGTTTTCGAACAGGAACATCTCGTCGATAATTTTCTGTGCCAGCTCGCCGTCGAATTCGCGAACCGCGGTAATAACCGCTTCTTCCTGCTGCGTTTTCATCAGGTTGATGATTTCCGCCGCCGTTCTCACGCCGCCCATTTTGCTGCGCTTGAGGTTCTGACCGTCGAGCAGGTTGTTCAGTACTTCGGTCAGCTCCGCCAGCGCGGCCGGCTGAACGCCACCGAAGGTTGCGATACGCAGCATCACATCGTGACGCAGACGCTCTTCGAACAGGGCCAGAATATCGGCTGCCTGACCCCGTTTGAGGTGGACAAGGATGGTGGCGATAATCTGCGGGTGCTCGTCGCGAATAAGGTCGGCGGCACTCTGCGGCTCCATAAAGTTAAGCGTTTCGATCCCGCTGGCGGTATCGCGCGTTTCCAGAATGTCTTCCAGCAGGCTGGCGGCACGCTCTTCGCCCAGCGCCTTGACCAGGACGGAGCGCAGGTAGTCGTTGGCGTTGACGTTGAGCGCGGCAAACTGTTCGGCTTCCTGCTCAAATTCCGACAGCACTTCGGTCAGCTGTTTATTGGAGATCTGACGCACGTTGGCCATGGCCGCACTGAGGATTTGCACTTCCCGCTGGGAGAGGTGCTTAAACACCTCTGCCGCGCGGTCTTCGCCAATGGTCATCAGCAGGATGACGCTTTTATCGGTGCCTGTAAGCGTATTACTCATGTTCGTTACCCATCCACTGGCGGATGACCAGCGCCACGACGCGCGGATCGTTATCTGACATTTCGCGAATGCGCTGGCTCATCACTTCGGCGCCCATGCGCTGGTTAGCCCGACGCTGCTGCATCTGCTCATCTTTGCTGAGGCGAACTTCAACCGCTTCTTCCGTTTCCTGACGCGTAGACATCTGTTCGCGAGCGGCTTTTTCTGCTTCAGCACGACGCTGGAGCTGTGGACGAACGCCCTTACGCCACAGCAGCCACGCGACAATCAGCACCAGCAGCCAGCGTCCTGCGGACATCAGCTGGTCGATAAACGCCTGCTGTTGCCAGAACGGCAGTTCACCGCCGGTCTCTTCAACCGCGTTAAACGGCGAGTTCACCACGTTAAGGGTGTCGCCACGCTTCTCGGAGTAGCCCATCGCTTCGCGGGTCAGGTTTTCAATCTGCTTCATCTGCTCGGCGGTTAACGGCAACGGTTTGCCATCCGCCAGCGTTTTGTAGTTCACCACCACCGCAACAGAGAGACGCTGAATATCGCCCACGTTGAGTTTAGTGTGGCGGATCGTCCGATCCACTTCGTAGTTCGTGGTTTCGTTACGGCTACTGGTGCGTGGACCGGCGTTACTGGTTGTTGAGGTGGTCTGCTGATTATTTTGCTGACCGTTCTGCTGATTGGCCGGCGGCGTGGAAATCGGTGCCGCGTTTGCCGGAGCAGGCTGGTTAGAGAGCGCACCCGGCACGCCGCCAGGGTAGGCGCCGCCCACCTGTTCGCTGGAGTTGATCTGACGCGAGCGCATCACCGCCTGAGCCGGATCGCCGTTCGGGCTGTATTGCTCTTCGGTTTGTTCTTTATTAGAGAAGTCAATCTGCGCGGTCACCTGCGCATGCACGTTGCTGTTACCGACAACCGGGCCGAGGATCGCTTCAATGCGACGCTGGAGACGGTTTTCTACGTCTGCGGCATATTTCAGCTGCGCGTCGTTCAGGTCACGCCCGGCGGTATTGGATTGGGTCAGCAGGTGTCCGCTTTGATCGACCACCGTCACGTTACCCGGTGGCAGACCGGCGACGGCGCTGGAGACGAGATGCGTCACCGCGCTGATTTGCCCTTCGTCCAGCGCGCGACCAGGTTCGAGGTTCACGGTCACGGAAGCTGAAGGGGATTTCTGTTCACGAACAAATAAAGAAGGCTTAGGCATCGCCAGATGCACACGGGCACTCTTCACCGGGCCTAACGTTTCAATGGTGCGGGCAAGCTCACCTTCCAGCGCACGCTGGTAGTTCACCTGCTCGCTGAACTGGCTGATACCGAACTTTTCCTGATCCAGCAGTTCAAAACCGACCGCACCGCCCTTCGGCAGGCCCTGCTGAGCCAGACGCAGACGCAGCTCGTGGACCTTATCAGCAGGCACCTCAAGGGCACCGCCGTTATCGGCAAAGCGATAAGGGATGTTCATCTGGGTAAGCTGGGTGACGATGGCACCGCCATCCTGATCGGAAAGGTTGCTATAGAGCGTGCGGTAATCAGGGCTTTTTGCCCATAAAACCATCGCTACAAGGATGGCAATAGCGGCAGCGCCTGCCACGATCAACGGGATTTTAGGATTCGCGCGAAGGCGGTTCATCCACTCGAGTGATTTATTTTGCGGCGCTGTCGATGCTGTTGCACTCATTGCGCACCTCTTAAATCCTGGTGGTTTACGTTATTCGTGTAGAGAAACAAAACTGACTCCCGGGTCGGCAAACACGACAAAAGTTCCATATTGATGGCCCTGCCATTATTTGATGATTCCGGATTTTCTATGCGTCAAATAACCTGGTTTTTTCACGCTATTTACCGCCATTATCTTATTGACAAGCTGTTAGTCTTGACCGCGTAAAAAACCATCCAGGGGAGAGTCATGGCTATACAGGGCATTGAAGGGGTAATCAGTCAGTTGCAGGCAACGGCGATGACGGCCCGTAATCAGAATGTGGCAGAACAACAGCCGACCATCAGCTTTGCGGGGCAACTGCATGCCGCTCTTGACCGTATCAGCGATACCCAGACCGCGGCGCGTACCCAGGCGGAGAAATTCACCCTCGGTGAGCCGGGCGTGGCGCTGAATGATGTGATGGCCGATTTGCAGAAAGCCACGGTTTCCCTCCAGATGGGGATTCAGGTGCGGAATAAACTGGTGTCGGCGTATCAGGAAGTCATGGGCATGCAAGTTTAGGTTATCTAACCTAATGATATTTATAATTAATAACCATCCGATCCCACTGCGTGGGGCATGGATGGGGCAAACTCACTCAATTTCTGGTTGAGGATGAGTACCTGGTCATGGTTATTTTCAGCCATCCAGGACCCGTACACCCGGTAAACCATTTGCGCGTCGGTGTGGCCCATTTGCTTCGCGATGAAGTTCGGGTTTGCACCGGCAGCTAACGACCAGCATGCATACGTGTGTCGGGACTGGTATGCTCTGCGATAGCGAATCCCGGCGCGTCGCATTGCCGCTTCCCACGACTGGTTGATCGACCCCACTGCGTAATGATGCCCGGCACGGCCATTACGTGATGCGATCTGCGGGTTGAACACGAACGTGCACGGATGCACATCAGTACGGCCATACTCGCGCAGTTTCACTTCAACCTGATACTGCTTACCCAGGCGTGTTAGTTCTGCCTGGCTCTTCAGCACGTCGATAGCTGGCTGAATAAGGTTGATGATGCGGTCCGTTCCGGCCTCCGTCTTCGGGAGGGTGAACTCCTTCGTTAACGTGTGGTTCCGGCGGATCATCATTGTACCCGCTTTCAGGTCGATATCTTCCCAGGCCAGCGACACAAGCTCTCCGTGGCGCACGCCGGTGTACACGGCCAGCGACCACATGTTTTTCAGCTGCTGGTGGGCGCAGGCATTAATCATCCTGACGAACTCCTCACGCGTCAGCGGGTCTGGCTCGCATCGAGAACGCTTAAGCATGGCGATCCCGGTAAACGGATTCACCCGGACATACCCGCTGTCGGCGGCAAACTTAAACATCCCGCCCATGATCTTCATGTAGTTGTTGACCGTTCTGACAGAGCGGCCTTTAACCGGCGTTTTCTGTCCTGCCTTCAGGGTGTGATAACCGGTCAGCAATTCCTTTCTTATAAACAGCAGGTCTTCTTGCGTCACCGCAGATACCAGCCTGTCCCCACCAATCCTGGGCACCATGTTGCGCACTATAGATGTATAGCGTGACATCGCATTGGTGCTGATCTCCATACGCTTCAGCTCAAGCCACTTGTTCGCCAGCTCCACCACGGTGATTTCCTTGCTCTCCACCCCAAACCTTCTCAGGTTCGGCGAGTCCGGGAATTGCGCTGCATAGTTGAAGTTTCCGGTCTTAATCGAAAAGCACACCGACGCGCGCAGCTCGCCAGCGACTTTTCTATTTTTTGGTGTATCTGGCACGCCAAGGCTTTCACGCACCCGGCTGCCTTTATAGATGAACCATATGCGGAGCGTTCCGCCGTGGTTCTCCACGCCTGTTGGGTATGCTGACTTAGCCATTATTCCCTCCTGACGTCCAAGAGCCCGCTAAGCATAAACGGATCCTCATTGGCGCGCACCTGGCTGTTTCTTTTTGAGACTCTCAACCCATTGGTCGATCGCCTTGTGGTTATATAAGCACTCGCTGTTTTCCTTTGGGACGCTGTCAGGAGACATATGGACGTACTCCCTGCCGCAGAGCCAGCTTTTTTTACGGGCCCGCGCTATCGTTCCCGGGCGGAGCCCTGTCATTTTCACAAGCAGGTCTTCTGTCACCCACTCACTTGGCACGATTTGAATAATTTCGCTCATGATCGCTCCTATGACATCGTTTTATAAAATTGCGGCTGGTCTGGTGTGGCCGCGCGAAGTTCGTATTCGTAATGAATCTGATAAGTGCCGCCATCCCAAGCGACATAAACCCGGGCCTTATCGTTTTCCGGCTCCAGCAGGCTTTCTATTCTTCCTCTGATCCCGCCGGTCTTCTTCTGGACTAATGCACCCACATTAAAAGCAGCCATTGCACACCTTCCGGTTCGTGAAGAAATGAGATGAGAGCGCCCAGCGCCATAAGTGCGGCGATGAGCCAGGTCATGGGGTTTGATTGCATAGGGCGCTCCTGCTGTAACGTGGTTAGCGGATGTCGATGTCAGGGATGATTACGGAAGGTTTGAAGGTGACGCGATAGTGGTTCACGCTGGCGTTCGTGCCGCTAAGATCTTCCATGAACCAGGTCACGTTATCCGACAGGCCGAGCATGTGCTTTTTGTAGACGCCTGGTCCGGTCTTGCAGATGACGCCCAGGGTACGATCGGTGCTGGTGTTGTCTTTGGAGCAAAGTCCTGTGATCTCCAGCATGAATTCGCCGGTGATGCCGTTATAAAAAACAAAGCGACGCTGAGCTTCGAAATTGTCCGCGGCTTTGCTGACGTTACGACTGGCCACATCCGCGTCATTCACATCACACGCAGACAACGCCAGAACAGCCAGTAGCAGTAAACCTTTTTTCATTTTGTCACCTGTAAAAAGAAGCCCGACGCGGGGCCGGGCAAAATGGATTACGTGGCAGTGCTTTCGCACCCAATAGCCAGCTCATAACTGGCTATCAGTTGCGTCAATCGTCTTCATCTTCGTCCCAGTCCTCGTCGTAATATGGCGAGGCGAGAAGTGGGTTGGTTGCTGAGAGAATCTCTCCGGCGGCGCCCTGCCGCTGAAGTCGACGAAGCGCTTCGTATAGCTCGAAAGCCTCGGTTCGCTCGTCACCTATATCGAGGGCGCATGCAACCTTGTGCGCCTCGGTGACCAGAGTTGATAGCTGGTTTCGGATGTCATGAATGGTGCTCATAGTTCTCCTTACGCCGCACGCCGGGCGCGCAGCGATTTAATGTGCTCTGCTGTTTCGATTTCTTCGGCGATCCGCTCAGCCTGTGCTTTGGTCAGCGGCTCGAATTCATGCTGAAAGCGGCCTATGCTGGCGATGCAGGTGCGACCGTTGCGGATGTATTCGAATACGTTCACCAGACGTCTACCGACGGCGGCCTGAAGTACGTAACGGAATGGATGTGCATCGGGATCGGCAAATACGATTACGAGTCTGTGCGCTACTCAGAATCAAGCCTGGGCTCTCTTGCTGGTGCCGAATTCCAGTTCTTCCAGCCTGGCGAAGTAATCCCGCAGATCGTCGAAGGCTACGGGTTTGATGACGTTGACGGTCAGGAGGTTCCGGGGCAGAACGAAGCCAGCGACTTCCCTATCGAAACAGCCACCGCAACAACAGTGGTCAGCGGAACGTATTCCGGCGGCCAGATTGCGATGAAAATCATTAAACAGGCCGAGTTCGATTACTTCATGGGGCTCGTACTTCCGCATGCAGTTACCTTCACGATAAACGTGACGTACAACACCGCATCTGGCAGTGTAACGAAGGATGCAACATTCTCCGGCACGCTGATCTCCGCTGTCGAAACAAACGACGGCGCGGTGGTTAACCCGGTTCGCTGGTACACCTTCACGATGAACCAGCTTGATGGTCCACAGGATATCCCGTCTAACGCGACGATAAACACCACGAAGTTCATCCTCAATGACAACGAGGCTCTGATCGTCGGACCGTTCTTCTCTCCTGTCGAGTCAACGCAGTTGTGGCTGCATACCCAGTCTAGCCTTGGAGGAAATAAGGAAACGAACTGGAAGGTAGTCATCTGGAAAATCGACGACGATTATAACCAGGTGCCAGGCACCCAGCAGACTTTCACATACCGGCAGACGACACCGCATGACTCAACAAGTGAGGTGTTCTACCGCACAGACAAAATCACACCGTCCGGCGGCTTTGGTAAATACGCGGTCAGCTTCCAGCGCACGGATAACTCCAGCGACGCGTCTCTGTTGAAAGTCGAAGAGATCCACAGCATCAATATCCGGACAAACGTTGTTCAACAGCATCAAACCGAACGCTGATAACACGGTATCTCTGACCGTCGCGGAATACAGCGACGCCATCTACCAATAAGACTTTTCCCGACAATCCCAACCCGGCCACTGCGCCGGGTTTTTTTATGGAATCAATATGGCTACGCAACCTACCAATTTGCCTGTCCCAAGCGAATCACCGCGCGATCTGAAGTTTAACGCTGGTAAAATTGACGAGTTCGTTACGTCATTTTCACAGTGGTATGTCGATCGCTTTGGTGTACAGCATTATACGATTGAAGGGCTGAAACAGCTTGTTCTGCAGCAGATCTATAACCTTGGATGGAACCTTAAAGGTACATTCCAGGGGGGCGGAACGGTGACGGCTGCCGGTGACCTTTTACAGGACACATCAACCGGGATTTGGTATCGATGGGATGACCTTTCGTCGCTTCCAAAAACTGTTCCAGCAGGTTCAACGCCATCATCTGCTGGTGGCACTGGCCCCGGAAAGTGGCAGCCTGTCGATGTAGCAGATGTGCTGAGGAAAGACCTGGCAAAACCATCTGGTGCGGGATTATCTGGGTATGATGCGACAGTTTCATATCCTGCCAATACTGTTGGTGCCGAATTAAACAATCGCAGAAAAAATATGGTGTTTGCGACAGCGGACGCCGGAATTCACAACGACGGATCTGACGTATCCACTCAGGTTTCAACCTTCCTGAACGCCAACAAAGGCAAGTTCATTGTCTTTGACTCAGGAACCTACATGTTCGCCGGTGTCGTGCTTTCTGGTACTGGATGGGAAGGAACAACCATTTACTTCAAAGGCAAGCACCTGCTGAAGCCAGACACCACCGGCACTAACACGCCCGGATATGGTGGATTTATAGGTTTAATTCTCACCAAGACGGTAAATGATCTTACTCTTTACTATCGTGGTGACGGTAATAGAACACTTCAGTACAATAGGGAACATATCTTTAACGTTGCTATATATGGTTCTACTAATTTATCAATCCCATATTTTAAATGCGATGAAATAAGGGGGGATGGACTATATATAAACTCAGAAGATCAGACAAGCTCTTCTGCACAAAACGCAACGAATATAAATATTGGTACAGTTTTAGGTAGGAATTCATCAATTGATGGAAGAAATCTAATTTCAATTGTTTCATGTAATAGGGGAAATATAAAATCTTTCATTTCAGAAAACATTGGTGGTGTTGTTGGTGGTTTTCAACAGCCTGGTGGGTTGGATGTTGAACCTAACAATCTTCCTGGATGCTTGGTTAGAGATTTCGTTATTGAATATGCATCTTCGGTCGGGGCTGGTGGTGTTTACTTGGTTACTGATTGGACAGCCAATCCCAAAAAAATCCAAAACTGCCATGTCTTGAAAGCATTAGTGCGAAACGGGCAGAAAATAAGGATGTACGGTACTGATCAATCCTCTATAAACGGAGAATGTATTTCTAGCGGTATAGATAGCTCGGTTGCAGCAGAAGGCAACACAAACGGCTCCATGACGGTTAGGGTAATAAACTGCGTTACAGTGGCCTTGCTAGGTACGCAAAGTACTAACTATGACTGTAAATTCACATTTTACGGAAGAAAAATATCAAACGCTGGAGTTATTACCGGCGGTCAGTATAGATGCGACATGGATCTAGACTTTGATGATTGGATTGCAGGCGGTAACATGATAGGCCTGTGGTTTAGAGATCTTAATAATGTTGGTTCTTTAGTTCAAAACGGTAACCGCATTAAGTTGAGATGCCCAAAAACAACCAATATATCAAGAGCGATACAATATACTCCAGGAACGTCGGCAATTACATTTAGTGGAGATAATGTGCTTTATGACTCCATCTTCACTGACTGGCCGACATTTGACGTAATACTAGGTGCTGCAGGGCAATACCTTACCAAGGAAGGCAAGATGCCGTTCCTGACCACAGCAAATGGTGTTCCATCGAATGGTACATGGAAGCAAGGAGATTTTGTATACTATGCAAACCCATCCACCACCAATAAATTTTATGGCTTCTACAGGATAACTACAGGTAGCGGTAACGTTAACGGGACAGATTGGGGAACAGTTGTGTTCTCCTGATAAAAATGGGCGGTTATTTACCGCCCGTTAATTTGCACTCAGAACGTTATTCTTCTGTTATACACAAGGAACGTGTACCCATTGTAATTCAGTATCTCATCAGCTTTCCCGACCTGATTCTGTGCGTTTGTCACACACTCACCAACATCTGTACACTCATGGCCTTTGGTGATAGCTATGAACTGCCTTGTAGGTGTCTTTGATCGAAACTCGTCCGTATACCACGACTTAAATGTCTGAACCCTTACATATTTATCATGGAAAACCGTGTTATTCTCCATGTGGAGTGGGATAACAGTTATGTCTCCCTCAGACAGCAGGTTTACAGTCTGAGACATCTTCCAGAAGTCACCATATCCGTAACGTAAATCATGAGATTTCAGGAAATCAATATGGTTAAGAATCTCGACAACGTATCTATTCTTGTAGTCAATGGGCCCTTTGTATGAGTTAATGCTTGTTATTACAAGTAGAGCAATAGTCAACTTAAACACCCAGGCAGATCTAACTGCCAGAAACGCCGCTAATAAAACAAGCACAGCAAAGGCAGGAATGACGTTAACAAAAAATCTAGGCGGACCGGGTGGCAAGGAAACATTGCTGATAATGAATGATGACACTATGCCCATTAGTGACATGTAGGTAGCAATGCCAATGTATCGCTGAATTCCGCCCTTCTTGAATGTGACTACAAAAGCCCACGTAGCTATAGACGCTGTTATGAAAAACGAAGCATAAAACGCATAACTGTTTGGAACTATCAGAATGTTAAGAGTCTCTCCAACAAGATTGATTGCAATTATTACATTTTCAATCATCTTCTCAACAGGAACTATATTGAACTTCTGTATAGGGAAACCCATGAGTATGGAAACAACATGTGTTACTGATAAAACCAAAGATACAGTTAGTATTGCAACATGAGCATAACCACTTCTGCTTTTCAATGCCATATACAATTCGCTTAGTATAATAGGCAAGAAATATGTAGGAGAAATCCACATATCAGAAGCATTTGTAAATATTAGCGTCAGGCCAACAAAACCCGTTATCAGTAAGCTTCTTTTGCTAATGTTGTAAGCCATTAGTGCAAGCATACACATACCAAAAGCATTGGTGGAGTTGTGAGCGAAAGGGTGCCCAACAAACCCAGCAAGGTACATTATCTCTGGCATGGCAGTCAGAACTATCACTGTAATGGCCCAGTACACATCTGAATCTGTGCATTTTTTGACTATATTGGCTGTAGTGAAAGTTAATACCACAGTATACATTGCCGTTGCTATGGTCAATGGCATAATGCCGTCATTGCCTAAGATATAGAACAGCAGGAAATGCAGCGGATACACGGTGAAAAACCAGCTATCTGGAGTCGGCCTCCAGTCAAACAGCGCCTGGTATCCGTTCTGCATAATCATGCGCCAAACCAATGAGCTGTTGGCATAGTCTGCATTTGGTGAGAAATATCGTGAAGTCAGGAAAACAATCACACATATAGATAGCGTAATTAAAGCTATTTTTGATGCCCGTACGGTAATATTACTCATTTTCTGCCACCAACATTTCTATTCCCTTTCAATATGTATCTCGGTCTTGATTTAACTTCCACATATATCCTGCCAATGTACTCTCCTAGCACGCCAACCCCTATAAGCTGTATCCCGCCAAGGAAAAGTATCGAAACCAACAGCGATGGATAACCGCGCACAGCATTACCGAAAGCAAGGGTGTCAATAATCATCCACGCGCCGTACAAGAAGGCCACGCCGGCAACGAACAAGCCAATATAAGTCCACATGCGCAGCGGGAAAGTAGAGAAGCTGGTAATCCCTTCAAGCGCAAGGTTCCAAAGTTTCCAGCCATTGAATTTCGTGCTACCTGCCACTCGTTCTGCGCGTGCATACTCGACAACATCGGTCCTGCCACCAACCCAGCTTAATATGCCTTTCATGAACAGGTTGCGTTCCGGCATGAGCTTTATGTTCTCCACGACCTCACGAGACATCAGGCGAAAATCACCTACGTTTTCTTCAATCTTTGGATTACTGATTTTATTGTGTAGCTTATAGAACCACTCGGCAGATTTACGTTTTAGTCGGCTGTCGGTTGACCTATCAGAGCGCTTAGCCAGAACCATATCTGCGCCAGACTGCCACTTCTCTATGAGGTGCGGAATGACTTCGATAGGGTCCTGCAAATCTACATCAATCGGGATAATCGCTTCACCGGAGGCATGGTCAAGGCCAGCGAATAGCGCAGGCTCTTTACCAAAGTTTCGGGTGAATGACAGAGGAACCACGAGCTGGTCAGCGATAGCAAGTGCGTTAATGATGGATTCTGTAGCGTCTTTGCTGCCGTCGTTGATGAAGACAATTTCGACTTCATGCTGCTTTAGCCCTTCAAACTCGCGCACGGTTTTATAGAAGATTGGTATTGCTTCCTCTTCATTAAACACCGGAACGACCAGAGAAATTTTCATTTCGCATCCCTAAAGACAATGAACTTTGAATAGATGAAACCGCAAACAAGGCTGATTGCGGAGAATACGATTAACGTGATAACAGGTGCCATGCCTGATTTATCTGCCGCCCAGCCCACCGCAGCGCTCAGCGTGCCCATAAACCCGACATACAGCATGTAGCGCATGGTCGTGGTTGATGACTTAAATGTGAATCTGGCATTGGCGAAGAAGCTGAACGATACAGCGACAACGAACCCGGCAAAGTTGCCAAGCGCCTGACCTGTATGAAATGCGTAGATGCATATGGCGAACACCACCCAATGAATGAGTGTGTTGATAACACCTATCGATGTGTACCTGGCGAATAACTTTAACATTATAGAAATCAGTGAATTCGGAAAGGTCTGAAGTTTAGCACCAGCCAGCGACTTGATCGACCCTCATGTTTGACGATACTGTATATATAAACAGTGTGCGCCGGGAGACCGGTAGAGATCAAGGGGTGAAAGTCCCCGACCATTGAAGGACCAGCAATCCACAAGGTCCCCGAGTCATGCGTTGCATACCGCGAGGTATGGGGCGAAGCGTTGACAGGGGTGTTGACAGGCCAGCCATTGAGCCACGAAATGTATATTAAATTACCGGGTGCCGACGTTGTACTGTTAACGGAAGGCAACATCATAGGGTGCGATACTGCGAGTGCCACATGGACCCGGCGGGGTCTGAGACCCTGGCATGTCAATACGATCTCTACGCGGGAACCGGGAGATCTCCCCTCTGACCATCTGCCAGTGTCGGAGATGGCCCGCACCGGGAAGACGAGGAGTCATAGCCGGTGATGTACGGAGAGGAGAAGTCGGACTCGCTCATAGTAGCGGCGAAGCAGGCGAACAACCCGAAAGGAGCGGAGTCAGTGGAGCGAAGGAGCGGGGCCAAGGGGAACGCGGAACAGCCACACATGCGCCGGACACAGAGCCGGGAAAGCATGTCACAGAGGCTGTCACGCGTGCGGGAAGCTGCGAAGCAGCGGAAGAAAGAACGGTTTACAGCATTGTTCCACCTGCTGACAGTCGAAGCACTGGAAGCCGCATTCCTCTCCCTGAGCAGGAAAGCGGCCGCCGGAGTGGATGGCATCAGGTGGATGGACTACGCCGGAAACATGAAGAACAACATAACAGATCTGCACCGGAGGCTACATCAGGGCAGCTACAGGGCGCAGCCCGGCAGGCGTCACTACATCCCAAAAGCGGATGGAAAACAACGCCCGCTCGGCATCGCCTCGCTGGAGGACAAGATCGTCCAGTATGCGCTGGTGAAAATCCTGAACGCAGTCTATGAAAACGACTTTATGGGGTTCTCATACGGGTTCAGACCCGGGCGAAACCAGCACGATGCACTGGACGCACTGGCCACAGGGCTGGTACGCACTAACGTAAACTGGGTACTGGATGCCGACATCAGTCAGTTCTTCGACAGGGTGAGCCACGAATGGCTGATCAGGTTCACAGAGCATCGGATCGGCGACCGGAGGGTAATCAGGCTCATACGTAAGTGGCTCACAGCCGGGACGTCGGAGGAGGGTCAATGGCGAGCAACGGAGGAAGGCACCCCACAGGGTGCGGTCATCTCACCGCTGCTGGCAAACATATACCTCCACTACATCTTCGATCTGTGGGCGCATCAGTGGCGACGTCGCTATGCCACAGGCAATGTGGTAATGGTCAGATACGCCGATGACATCGTCATCGGGTTCGACAAACGATACGATGCCCGGCGCTTCCGTATAGCCATGCAGCGCAGACTGAGGGAGTTCGGACTCACGGTTCACCCGGAGAAAACCCGTCTGATGGAGTTCGGCCGCTTCGCTGCCGAAAACCGTGCCATCAGGGGAAAAGGCAAACCAGAAACGTTCAACTTCCTCGGGTTCACGCACATCAGCGGGAAAGATCGCAACGGCAGGTTCATGCTGATACGAAAGACCCGCCGGGATCGGATGACGGCAACTCTGAAAGCCATCAAAGACGGTCTGCGAAGGCGCTGGCATTACTCAATCCCCGAACAGGGAAAATGGCTCAGGAGAGTGGTTCAGGGATACCTGAACTATCACTCGGTACCGGGCAACTTCCCCACCATGCAGAAGTTCAGGACACACGTAACAAACCTCTGGCGCCGGGCGCTCAGGCGCAGGAGCCAGAAGGATGATACGACCTGGACGAAAGCAAACAAACTGGCAGCCGCATGGCTACCAAGGGTTCGGGTTCTTCATCCATGGCCTGTGGAGCGGTTCACCGCCAGACACCCGAGGCAGGAGCCCGGTGCGTAAATCGCGCACGCCGGGATCTGTGCGGGGGGTATCCGGTAACGGGTATCCCTACCGCGACACTGATGTAGGGGTAAATATGCCACGCACAGCAGACATAAAGACCGCCTTTATTGCGGCCATACAGTTAAACCCAAAGGGCTACCAGTACCTTCGGACCGAGAGCTTCATCGAGAAGCTGCGTGAGTACAACTGGCACTTTACCCGGTCAGATGCCAATGCATGGATAGAACGTTACCAGCAAGACTTTGTGGATAAGACAACAGACCACAGCGATAACCGATACTGGATCCTGCGTAACATGGGGAGGGTACAATAATGGGCTTTCCTTCACCGGCGTCAGATTACGTTGAGCAACAGCTCTCACCTGTTGTGCTGTGTAACATTGGAGCGGATAGCAGAGTGCTTGAGACAGATATTGGCTTTGCGGTTATCGAGCCGTGCGTGAAAACCTGCGAAGGGGATGTCCTCCTGATTCTTAGCGATGGGCGCACGCAGTTTGCCAGGCTGATGGGCAAGGCGCTCATTACAGATGATGGCGAGGCAATAGAAGGTGCTGCGCTTGCAGATGTGGAGGTGTTAGGAGTGGCGACGTTCTTCATCAACCGAGTAAGGGAAGATGACTATCCGGTGGTGTAATGGGGCATGGATGGGACACAAAACAGCACTCGCTCTAAGATGAACTTAGACGACTGATGTTTTCGACGACTATAACCATCTGTTATTTGGTGCGCTCTTGGACGATCTTTGTCGATTATGAAAAATGTATGCTCATGTGATGGGGATGCAGGTTTAAGCCCTTTATCTTCGCTGGCAGCCGCAGCGCTTTAATGCCACAATATTTTTTTCTTCGAAAGCAGGAAAGATGATGAAAAAAATAGCAATTGCTGGCGCGCTGCTGGCACTGACCGGGTGCGTACAGGTCGATAACTATCAGGATGTGATCAAGCATCCTGTCCCGGCGCATCTGGCGGGATACTGGCAGTCAAAAGGACCGCAGAGTAGCCTGGTCAGTCCTGAAGCGATTGCCACGCTGGTGGTGACCGAAGAGGGCGATACGCTGGACTGCCGACAGTGGCAGCGCGTGATTGCCGTGCCGGGTAAAATCATGCTGCGTTCAGACAGCTACTACAACGTTACCCGCAAGCTGGATATCTATCCGCTGGAGCGTGATGGCGCGACGCTTGAGTATGACGGGATGGAGTTGCAGAAGGTTGACCGCCCAACGGTGGAATGTACTGATTACCTGAGCAAAAACCCGCTGGAGAGTAAACTACCGTAGCCGTTTGTTGCCGGGTGGCGGCTTCGCCTGGCCCGGCCTACAAAAGTACCGTCCCGTAAGCCGGGTAAGCGTCAGCGCCACCCGGCATTGTTTCTACAGCGCATCTTCTATTACCCAAACGCTGACACTCCCTCCATTACAGGTAAAGGTGCCTTCGCCATCTGCCGCGGTGGTGACCGTTTCTTCGCGATTGCCGAGGAAATCACGCCACGTTTTGTCGCCGTAATTTTCCCCAAGACAAATCACTTTCTCGCCGTCGTCGCCGTTCGACATCACTACCACACAGCCGGGATCGTCTTCCGTACCGCTGCGGCTGAAGGCGATGCAGTTAGGATGGTCAAAAAACAGGGTCTGCACGCCGTGGGCAAAACGCTGCCGGGCGAGGATCAGTTCATGAAGCTGCTCAATGACCGGCATGTCGATGTGGTAGGTCTCGCCATCTCCACCCGTATCGTCATAGCTCGCCCCGAAGAGATCCGGATAAAACACGCTCGGCACGCCGTTTTCCCGCAGCAGGATCAACGCATACGCCAGCGGTTTAAACCAGGCTTCTACCGGTGCTTCCAGCGCCTGCAAAGGTTGGGTGTCGTGGTTAGCGACGAGAGTGACCGCATGGAACGGATCCGCCTCCACCAGCGTACCGGTGAAGATCTGGCTCATGTCATAATCCCGTCCCTGACGAGAAGCTTCGTGGAATTTCATCTGCAGGGGAGCATCAAAGAGCATGGTTTTACCGTCGACCTGGTCAATATAGGCCTGCAGCTTATCCACCTCATGGGACCAGTATTCCGCCACAATAAACAGCGGCTGGTCAGCGACATCCTGGACGTGCTCAATCCACTCTTTATAAAACCAGGCGGGAATATGCTTGACGGCATCCAGACGAAAACCGTTGCAGCCCGTCTGTTCCATGACCCAGCGGGCCCAGTATTTGATCTCTTCGGTGACCGCGTGATTGCGAAAATCAATATTCTCGCCCATCAGATAATCGAAGTTACCCATCTCATCATCAACCTGATCGTTCCAGCCTTCGCCGGTGTAGTCGTTGACGATTTTAAAAATGCCGTCTTCATCCGGGTTTTCAATATGGTCCACGCCGCTGAAGCATTTGTAATCCCAGACGAATTGGGAATATTGCCCGGCCCGGGCAGGGAAGGTATAGCGGGTCCAGGCTTCACACTCAATGATTTCATCATCAATTTGCGTGCGGTCCTGCTCGTTCACGCGCTGAACGCGGACAGGTTCTTTCTCGTCTGCCCCCATCTTGTGGTTCACCACGACGTCCAGCAGCACGGCGATATCATTGCTTTTCAGCGCCTCAATGGCCTCCAGCAACTGCGCTTTGTCACCGTATTTCGTGGCAATACTGCCTTTCTGGTCAAATTCGCCGAGATCGAACAGATCGTATGAGTCATAGCCAACCGAATACCCGCCGGACGCACCTTTATACGCGGGGGGAAGCCAGATCATATTGATGCCGATTTCATTAAGATTAGGGGCTAACGCCGTGACTTCGCGCCACAATTCACCGCCAGCAGGGTAATACCAGTGAAAACATTGTAAAAGTGTTGGGTTGCGCATGCACCATCTCCATGAGGTCGCGAGACTCAAGTATGGCGCAGGTTTGGCAGAAATGCTGGCGTACGAAACGGTTAATGCTCGTACGCCAGTAAAATGGCTAACTGATATCGCTATTACTTTGCGGAACCAGGACATGGCCGCCTTGATTACCGTAGGTGGAGAGAACGGTTTTCTGGATGGAGGATTGCCCAACCAGCTTCGCCAGCTCATCCATTCTGGCTTGCAGCAATGTTTTTACCTGGCCTTCGTTGTCCAGGATCACCCGCAGCGTCGGGCGAAGCTGCTCCTGAATCTGCATCGAAGGTTCACTTTCCTGAGTGAGACGAGCCAGTGAGTGCACCGCATTAACATAGTCGGTTTCACAGATGATCAGATCATCCCATAGCCCCTGCCGGGCCAGTCGCAACATCAACTGGCTCTGCTCAAGGAGTTGCTGATAAAGGGTATAGAGCTGCGGTGCATTACTCATTAGACGGCGTCCTGCATCAGTTGTGGGGTACCGGCAACCTCCTTCCACCCGTCAGCGATATTGCGCAGCAATGTTTCCACCTCTTCGATGGCGCTGGCGTCGTTATTCACATTGGCGTGCAGGAGGCGACGAACCATATAGGCATAAAGGGCGATCAGGTTTTGTGTGAGCTCATCACCATTACTTTCCACCAGGCCGACCTTCAGACCGTTCTCGATAATGTTGATCGCTTTCGAAATCGCGAGTCCCTTTGCCGGGATATTGCCGTCTTGCAGGAACAGACGCGCGCGAACCAGCGCGCTGAGGGCTCCATCAAATAGCATGATAACCAGCTGTTGCTGGCTGGCGCTCATTACCGCGCTTTCAACCTCTATTTTTGCGTAGGCTTGTGTACCTTTTGCGCCGTACATGTTATCCCCCTCGGGTCTGATTAGCGTTTACTACTTGTTGCTGGACGTATTTTCAAACTGCTGCGTCAGGTAGCTACTGGTGTTGTTCAATGAGGTCATCAGTACGTCCAGCTGGGTAAACTGAGCTTTATACTGTGCCACACGAGCATCAATACGATCGCTGACTGAGTTGTATTGATCCGTCAGCTTGTTCAGCGTTTTGCTGACCCCATCTTTTGCCGCCTGGATAATCCCTTTGCTGGAGAGCCAGTCAGTCAGATTGGTGGCCATGGTGGTGGTGATACCGGTGGCTTTACCGTCGCCCACAACCAGATCTTTTACGGCGGTCGGGTTATCAGTTAGCGCTTTTTTCAGCTTCGTGCTGTCCAGCTCCAGTTTGCCTGAGCTTGGGTCTGAGGTAATGCCCAGTGACGACAGCGTCTTATAGGTGGTGCCGCCTACGGTGTTGCTCAGCATGGTTTTCAGCTGGGTCTGGATCGTACGCAGCGTGCTGTCACCGAGCAGGGCACCGTTGCTGGCATCCTGTGCATCTGTACCTGCATCCACCGCCGTATATTTGGTTAATGTTGCAAAGCTGTCCTGAAGGGTGTTGTAGGCATCCACCCAGGCTTTCATTGCCGTTTCCGCTTTCGACGTATCTTTGGTGATCGTCAGCGTCTGGTTGCCGGTGGTGACATCGTTCAGGTTCAGGGTGATATCTTCCAGCGCATCGCTGATGGTGTTGCTGCTGTTTTCGATATCTACGTTGTTCACCTTCAGCTTCGTGTTCTGCGCGGTGACGCTTTCCGTCATCCCGTTGCTGGCGTCGGTGCTGGTGCCGTTATAACCCATAAAGGATTGCAGAGCGCTGTCGCCGCTCACGCTGATGCTGACCGCGTTGTCCGCCCCGGTTTCGGTAGAGGTGATGGACAGACGATACTGACCATTACCGACGTTAATAATACTGGCGGTGACACCGGCATCCGCTTTGTTAATGGCATCACGAATGCCGTTCAGCGAGGAGTTGGCCGCGCTGATATCTACCGTCACCGGTTTTTTACCGTTGCCTGCGGTAAAGGTAATTTTGCTATCTGTCGTGGCGATAGCGGTTTTAGTATCCGCCTGGGTATTTTTGGTGGTCAGCGTTTGCGCCTGCGCCAGCTGCGACACGCTAACGGTGTATTTACCCGCAATCGCGCTGCCGGAGGTGGTGGCGCTGAATGCCGTGGTGCTGCTCGCCGTGCTGGTGGCCGTAAACAAGTCGGCTTTATTCAGCGCGGTGTTGGCGGTCTGAAACGCTTCCAGTGAACTCTTCAACGTGCCGTAAGCGCTCAGCTTGGCGGTATAAGATGACTGTTGTTTGGAAATCGGTGTCAGCTGCTCTTTTTCGGCCTTGGTCAGACTATCCAGAATGTCTGCTAACTGAAGACCCGAACCAATCCCCAATGATGAAATACTTGCCATATTTATTCCTTAATCTATCGACACGTAGAACGAATAGTGGGGTTATCGGCCTTAATGGGGGAAAGTTTACGGTTAATTTCTTTTTTTTAATGGCGGGAATAACGGTAATAGAGAAGAGTATTTCCGTGGCTAAAAAAATTATCGAGATCCTGAAAAAAAATCTAAAGGTTGTTTTGGACCAGACGATAACACCTTTGACGGCGATGAAGCCGAAGGGTGGAAACCCAAATCTAACCAAACAGATTTGATGAACAACAGGAATCGAAATCATGGCACAAGTCATTAATACCAACAGCCTCTCGCTGATCACTCAGAACAACATCAACAAGAACCAGTCTGCTCTGTCTTCTTCTATCGAGCGTCTGTCTTCCGGTCTGCGTATCAACAGCGCAAAAGATGACGCTGCGGGCCAGGCTATCGCTAACCGCTTCACCTCTAACATCAAAGGTCTGACTCAGGCTGCACGTAACGCAAACGACGGTATCTCTCTGGCGCAGACCACTGAAGGCGCGCTGTCTGAAATCAACAACAACCTGCAGCGTGTTCGTGAACTGACCGTTCAGGCGACCACCGGTACTAACTCTGATTCTGACCTGTCTTCAATCCAGGACGAAATCAAATCCCGTCTGTCTGAAATCGACCGCGTATCGGGTCAGACTCAGTTCAACGGCGTGAACGTACTGGCTAAAGACGGTTCCATGAAGATTCAGGTTGGTGCGAACGACGGCCAGACTATCTCCATCGACCTGCAGCAGATCGATTCTTCTACTCTGGGTCTGAACGGCTTCTCTGTTTCTAAAGGTGCACTTGATGTTGGCGCAGCAGTAACTCAGGTTGCTAATGATACTGGTGTAATGAAAGATGTTGACTTGTCTGCTGTTGCTGACAAACTTGGTGTTTCTAAAGATTCACTGACTCTGCACAATATTAAAGGCACTAACCAGTATGTTGTTCAGTCCGGGAATGATTCTTACTCTGTTTCAGTAGATAACGCGGGCGCAGATGCTGGTAAAGTTGCCCTTAACACCACGGATGTTACTTATGGTGATGCGGCAAATGGTATTGTGGCTGATGGCGCTTCTCAAACCGCGCAATTAATTAAAGTCGGTACGAAAACTAACACTGATGGTACCACTGCAGTTGTTGGTTATGTCACTATTCAGGGTAAAAATTACCAGGCTGGCGCCACAGGTGCTGATGTTCTGGCTAACTCTAACGATGCGACAGCGCCGACTACTGGAGTTGATACTACTGCCATTGAACTGAGCTCTGGCACCCGAGGTGCTGCAACTGTTACTGCCACAGATACTTTCTCAGGCTCCGCTACAGTTGATCCACTGGCACTGCTGGACAAAGCTATCGCGTCTGTTGATAAATTCCGTTCTTCTCTGGGTGCGGTACAGAACCGTCTGAGCTCTGCGGTAACCAACTTGAACAACACCACCACCAACCTGTCTGAAGCGCAGTCCCGTATTCAGGACGCCGACTATGCGACCGAAGTGTCCAATATGTCTAAAGCGCAGATCATCCAGCAGGCCGGTAACTCCGTGCTGTCCAAAGCTAACCAGGTTCCTCAGCAGGTTCTGTCTCTGCTGCAGGGCTAATCGCCTGATAATGCTTAAACCCCGCTTCGGCGGGGTTTTTTATTTAGCGCTATTCGCATAACCCCCCAAATAACCCCTCATTTCACCCACTATTCACCCAATTGAAACCCCTGCAGAATCGGATAATCATGCCGATAACTCAATTAACGCAGGGCTGTTTATCGTGAATTCACTCTATACCGCTGAAGGTGTAATGGATAAACACTCGCTGTGGCAGCGTTATGTCCCGCTGGTGCGTCACGAAGCATTGCGCCTCCAGGTGCGCTTGCCGGCGAGCGTGGAACTTGACGATCTGCTACAGGCGGGCGGTATCGGGTTATTGAATGCAGTTGACCGATACGACGCTCTGCAAGGAACGGCATTTACGACTTACGCAGTTCAGCGTATTCGTGGTGCGATGCTGGACGAACTGCGCAGCCGTGACTGGGTGCCGCGAAGTGTTCGCCGCAACGCGCGCGAAGTGGCGCATGCGATGGGGCAGCTGGAACAGGAACTGGGACGCAACGCAACGGAAACCGAAGTGGCGGAACGTCTTGGCATTGCTGTTGAAGAGTATCGTCAGATGTTGCTCGATACCAATAATAGCCAACTCTTCTCTTATGACGAGTGGCGCGAAGAGCATGGCGATAGCATCGAGCTGGTGACGGATGAACACCAGCAGGAAAACCCGTTACACCATTTAATGGAAGGGAATTTACGCCAGCGCGTAATGGAAGCGATTGAAGCGCTGCCTGAACGCGAACAGCTGGTGTTGACCCTTTATTACCAGGAAGAGCTTAATCTCAAAGAGATTGGCGCTGTTCTGGAGGTGGGGGAGTCGCGGGTGAGCCAGTTGCACAGCCAGGCCATTAAACGCTTACGAACCAAGCTGGGTAAGTTATAGGTGATTTTTTCACCCGAAAAATGCCGCACAACGTATTGACAACCAGGAGTTATCATGACGGTGCAGCAATCAAAAAGACGGCCTTTAAGCCGCTACCTGAAAGACTTTAAACACAGCCAGACGCATTGCGCCCACTGTAAGAAACTACTCGATCGTATCACGCTGGTTCGCCGTGGCGAGATCGTGAATAAAATCGCGATCTCTCGCCTCGACACGTTGATGGACGAAGCGGCGTGGCTCGAAGAGCAGAAAGAGTGGGTGGCGCTTTGCCGTTTCTGTGGCGATCTCCACTGCAAAGAGCAAAGCGACTTCTTCGACATTATCGGCTTCAAACAATTCCTGTTTGAACAAACGGAGATGAGCCACGGCACCGTGCGCGAATATGTGGTTCGCCTGCGCCGCCTTGGACAGCATCTGACCGTTAACAACATCTCTCGCGATCTGCTAAAAACCGGTTATCTGGATGAGAATCTGGAGCCGTGGCTGCCTGCCACCAGCACCAACAACTACCGTATTGCGCTGCGCAAGTATGCGCAATATAAGGTACAAATGCCGGGCGCGATGAAGCAGAAAGGCCACGCCGGAACAACTTCTGATATATATTAAAAAAGAATAAGATGTAGCGCAGTCGCCTTTGACGTCGCAGGCGATTTCTCTACACTACGTAAAAATTCTACGCTATCGGGGTATTTATGAAATTAGCACTTCTGGGTCGTCAGGCGTTGATGGGCGTTATGGCCGTGGCGCTGGTTGCGGGTATGAGCGTGAAAACGTTCGCTGCAGAAAATCTGCTGAACAAAGTAAAAGAGCGCGGAACGCTGCTGGTTGGGCTGGAAGGAACCTATCCTCCGTTCAGCTTCCAGGGCGACGACGGCAAACTGACCGGTTTTGAAGTGGAATTTGCCGAAGAACTGGCAAAACACCTCGGCGTGAAAGCCTCCCTGAAACCGACCAAATGGGACGGTATGCTGGCATCGCTGGATTCCAAACGCATTGACGTGGTGATTAACCAGGTGACCATTTCTGACGAGCGTAAGAAGAAGTATGACTTCTCCACGCCGTACACCGTGTCCGGTATTCAGGCGCTGGTGAAGAAAGGTAACGAAGGCACCATCAAAACCGCGGCCGACCTGAAAGGTAAAAAAGTGGGTGTCGGCCTGGGCACTAACTACGAAGAGTGGCTGCGCCAGAACGTTCAGGGCGTGGACATCCGTACCTATGATGATGACCCGACGAAATACCAGGATCTGCGCGTAGGTCGTATTGACGCCATTCTGGTTGACCGCCTGGCCGCGCTGGATCTGGTGAAGAAAACCAACAACACCCTGGCGGTTGCCGGTGATGCGTTCTCTCGTCAGGAATCCGGTGTTGCGGTCCGTAAAGGTAACGAAGACCTGGTGAAAGCGATCGACGCTGCGATTGCTGATATGCAAAAAGACGGCAGCCTGAAGGCGCTCTCTGAGAAGTGGTTCGGCGCAGACGTCACCAAATAAGTCTTTGACGTGAAAAAAGGCGCTTTTAAAAGCGCCTTTTTTATTTCTTACGCGTCTGCGTGCATAATGAAAAATATCACATTTTGTCTGAGTTACCGGAGAACCCATGTCACTACAGAATTTAACGCGCTTTCCCCGCCTGGAGTTTATCGGCGCGCCGACTCCGCTGGAGTATCTGCCGCGATTTTCTGATTACGTAGGACGCGATATTTTCATTAAGCGCGATGACGTGACGCCGATGGCGATGGGGGGCAACAAGCTGCGTAAGCTGGAGTTTCTGGCCGCGGATGCTCTGCGTGAAGGGGCGGACACGCTCATCACCGCCGGGGCAATCCAGTCCAACCACGTTCGTCAGACGGCGGCAGTCGCGGCGAAGCTTGGTCTCCATTGCGTGGCACTGCTGGAAAACCCGATTGGCACGCGGGCAGAAAATTATCTCACCAACGGTAATCGTCTGCTGCTGGATCTGTTTAATGTGCAGGTGGAGATGGTCGATGCGTTGACCGACCCGACTGCCCAGCTCGACGAACTGGCTACGCGCCTCGAAGCGCAGGGTTTTCGTCCTTATGTTATCCCTGTCGGCGGTTCGAATGCGCTGGGCGCGCTGGGTTATGTGGAAAGTGCGCTGGAGATCGCGCAGCAGTGTGAGGGGGCGGTGAGCCTCTCCTCCGTGGTTGTCGCGTCTGGCAGTGCAGGCACGCACGCCGGGCTGGCGGTGGGGCTGGAGCAGCTGATGCCCGAGGTGGAACTGATAGGCGTAACGGTGTCCCGCAGCGTTGCGGATCAGAAGCCGAAAGTATTCACGTTACAGCAGGCGGTGGCAGAGCAACTGGCGCTTAAGGCAAAAGCCGATATTCTGCTCTGGGATGACTATTTTGCGCCGGGCTACGGCACGCCTAATGAAGAGGGGATGGAGGCGGTTAAACTGCTGGCGCGCCTTGAGGGTATACTGCTTGATCCGGTCTATACGGGTAAAGCGATGGCCGGGCTTATAGATGGCATTACGCAGAAACGCTTTAAGGATGAAGGGCCGATTTTATTTGTGCACACCGGCGGGGCGCCCGCGCTGTTTGCTTATCATCCTCATGTCTAAAAATCAGGTCGAAAAATAATAATGCAAGAAAGTATACAACTGGTTATTGATTCACTGCCGTATCTGCTGAAAGGTGCGGTATTTACGCTCCAGCTGAGTATTGGCGGGATGTTCTTCGGCCTCGTGCTGGGCTTCGTGCTGGCTTTAATGCGTATGTCGCCCATTCTGCCGGTACGCTGGCTGGCGCGCTTCTATATCTCCGTGTTTCGCGGTACGCCACTCATTGCTCAGCTCTTTATGATCTACTACGGTTTACCGCAATTCGGTATCGAGCTGGATCCGATCCCGGCGGCGATGATTGGCCTGTCGCTCAATACGGCGGCCTATACCTCTGAAACCCTGCGCGCGGCAATCTCGTCCATTGATAAAGGTCAGTGGGAAGCGGCGGCCAGTATCGGGATGACGCCGTGGCAAACATTGCGTCGCGCTATTTTGCCACAGGCTGCGCGTGTGGCGCTTCCGCCGCTGAGCAACAGCTTCATCAGCCTGGTCAAAGATACCTCCCTGGCCGCAACGATTCAGGTGCCTGAATTGTTCCGTCAGGCGCAGCTTATTACCTCGCGCACCCTTGAAGTCTTCACCATGTATCTGGCTGCCTCGCTGATTTACTGGGTGATGGCAACGGTGTTGTCTGCTCTGCAAAACTATTTTGAAAACCAGCTTAACCGCCAGGAGCGTGATCCAAAATGAGTGCTATCGACGTTAAAAACCTGGTGAAAAAATTCCATGGTCAAACGGTGCTCCACGGGATCGATCTGGAAGTGGAGCAGGGCGAAGTGGTGGCTATTATCGGGCCGAGCGGGTCGGGAAAAACGACGCTGCTGCGCAGTATTAACCTGCTTGAACAACCGGAAGGGGGCACCATCCGGGTCGGGGAGATTACGATTGATACCGGTAAATCCATCAGCCAGCAGAAAGGATTAATTCGCCGTCTGCGTCAGCATGTTGGCTTTGTGTTCCAGAACTTCAATCTTTTTCCGCACCGCACGGTACTGGAAAACATTATTGAAGGGCCGGTCATCGTAAAAGGTGAGCCAAAAGAGGACGCGACGGCGCGTGCCCGCGAGCTGCTCGCTAAAGTTGGGCTGGCAGGCAAAGAGACCAGCTATCCGCGCCGCCTGTCAGGAGGCCAGCAGCAGCGCGTGGCGATAGCGCGTGCGCTGGCGATGCGCCCTGACGTGATCCTGTTTGATGAACCGACCTCCGCGCTCGACCCCGAGCTGGTGGGCGAAGTGCTGAACACCATTCGCCAGCTGGCGCAGGAAAAGCGCACGATGGTCATCGTGACCCATGAAATGAGCTTTGCTCGTGACGTGGCGGACAGGGCCATTTTCATGGACCAGGGGCGGATTGTGGAGCAGGGGCCGGCGAAAAGTTTATTTGCGGATCCTCAACAGCCGCGAACCCGTCAGTTCCTTGAAAAATTCCTCATGCAGTAGCATTTTTGTCCTTATTTGCTCCGGAAATCTTTTCTGGAGCAAATTATTCTCCCTGTTGCCCCGGGCGTCTGCTTTTTTATTCCACCCGACGCAGATAAGCCTTATCAATAGTAAAGTTAATTGTGTTATTGCCGATATTTTGTGGTTAGAAATAAGTTTTATGTGTTAGGTTATATTCACCATAATAATGATTATCTTTTCAGAGGCTTCTTTTAGTAAGTATGAAGGATTCAGACTTTTTCACCTGGCGACGGGATTGCTTCCTCCGGTTTCAGGAATTGACCTGTGCCGACGAGGTATATCAGGAACTTCAGCGACAAACGCAGGCGCTTGAATTCGATTATTACGCGCTCTGCGTGCGCCATCCCGTGCCATTTACGCGACCCAAGGTCTCGTTGCAAACCACTTATCCAAAGCAGTGGATGGCGCAATATCAATCCGCGAACTATTTCGCGATTGATCCGGTTTTAAAGCCGGAGAATTTCATTCAGGGTCATCTTCCCTGGACGGACGCATTATTCGCGGATGCGCAGGAGTTATGGCATAACGCACAGGATCACGGTTTACGCACGGGAATAACGCAGTGTCTGATGCTGCCTAATCACGCGCTCGGTTTCCTCTCGGTTTCCCGTACGAGTGTGCAGGATGTGCCGTACAGGCAGGAAGAAATAGAACTACGGTTGCAAATGCTGGTGCAAATGGCATTAACCACGCTGTTGCGTTTTGAAGATGGGATGGTGATGCCGCCAGAGATGAAATTCAGCAAGCGTGAGCGGGAAATTCTGAAATGGACTGCGGAAGGGAAGACGTCAGCGGAAATAGCGATCATTCTCTCCATTTCAGAGAATACGGTTAACTTCCATCAGAAGAATATGCAGAAAAAATTCAATGCACCCAACAAAACCCAGATTGCTTGTTACGCGGCGGCAACGGGACTGATCTGATTAGAGAGTACGTTCTGCGTGACAGACGAGCGGACGGCTGAATGCAGTGCATCCAGCCGTTTTTTGTTACTGGCGGTACGCTTGTTTAATTTGCTTAACGGTGTTTGCAAATACAGCCGATTCCGCCTGGTCTTCCATCTGCGCGATTTGCTTTTCCATTTTAATGATCACACGACCAGCATCAGCCTGGCCCATCGCCTGCAGCATCAGCGTCAGCAGTGCTTTCAGGCAGTTTACTTCCTGTGCCAGTTCCTGGTTATTCTCCGCAGTGGCAAATTCAGGTGTGCTCATTTATTTTCCTCATTATTAAACGGCGCTAAAGCGCGACGACGAAAGTCAAGGCGGCGGAGTATACCACAAGCTGTAGCAAAAAATGCAGCGGTTGTTTTTCGTACTTTTACTGCGCTGTTTATTTGCGTAAACTCCGCCAGGCGGTAGACTGATGCCCTGGTATGACTATTAATTGTTTATGAGTGGTTTGCTTACCGTTAATTATTGTTACAAAAATCTGAAAACTGTTTTCCCCGAGGAAAAGGAGCAAGGTTTTTGTAACTTTTTGAATACGGATGCTTAAAAAAAAGCGCAAAAGCCCTGATGGCAAGGACTCTCTTTCCACGGACTGTACAGGCTAATTTCCAAAAACGAGAGCAAAATCGAATAGCCGATTTTTTAACGTTTTAATCTTGTGAGGAAAACCGTTAATATAAACCAAATTATCACTCAGTAGCGTTATCCCTATTCTGGAGACATTTCCTTTGATCAACGTCCTTCTTGTTGATGACCACGAACTGGTGCGCGCAGGGATACGACGCATTCTTGAAGATATAAAAGGGATTAAAGTTGCCGGAGAGGTGTGCTGTGGGGAAGATGCCGTAAAATGGTGCCGCACAAACTCCGCCGATGTGGTGCTGATGGATATGAACATGCCCGGCATCGGTGGCCTTGAGGCAACGCGCAAAATTGCGCGTACCTTCGTAGATACCAAAGTCATCATGCTGACCGTGCATACTGAAAATCCACTGCCTGCGAAAGTGATGCAGGCGGGTGCGGCCGGTTACCTGAGCAAAGGTGCCGCTCCGCAGGAGGTCGTCAATGCCATCCGCTCCGTGTTTGCCGGGCAGCGTTACATCGCCTCTGACATTGCGCAACAGATGGCTTTGAGCCAGATCGAACCCGAGAAAAACGAGTCCCCGTTTGCCAGTTTGTCTGAGCGCGAATTGCAGATTATGCTGATGATCACGAAAGGTCAGAAGGTAAATGAGATCTCGGAACAGCTGAACCTCAGCCCGAAAACGGTGAACAGCTATCGTTATCGAATGTTCAGTAAACTGAACATTCATGGTGATGTTGAACTGACTCATCTGGCCATCCGACATGGTTTATGTAATGCGGAGACGTTGTTAAGTCAGTGAGTGATGTGTTCGATTCAAAAGCATTTCTGAAAACGGTAACCAGCCAGCCTGGCGTCTATCGGATGTATGACGCTGGCGGTACGGTTATCTATGTGGGGAAGGCGAAAGACCTTAAAAAACGCCTTTCCAGCTATTTTCGCAGCAACCTTGCCTCCCGTAAGACTGAAGCGCTGGTCTCTCTCATTCATAATATTGATGTCACCGTCACGCATACCGAAACCGAAGCCCTGCTGCTTGAGCACAATTATATAAAGCTCTATCAGCCGCGCTATAACGTGCTGTTGCGGGACGATAAATCCTATCCCTTTATCTTCCTGAGTGGCGATACCCATCCGCGTCTGGCGATGCACCGTGGTGCAAAACACGCGAAGGGGGAATATTTTGGTCCTTTCCCGAATGGCTATGCCGTGCGGGAGACGCTCGCACTGCTGCAAAAAATCTTCCCGGTTCGTCAGTGCGAAAACAGTGTCTACCGTAACCGCTCGCGTCCGTGTCTGCAGTACCAGATTGGTCGCTGCCTGGGCCCCTGTGTCGCCGGGCTGGTCAGTGAAGATGAGTATGCCCAGCAGGTGGAGTATGTACGCCTGTTCTTAGCCGGAAAAGACGATCAGGTGTTAACCCAGCTGATCGCGCGGATGGAAAAAGCCAGCGCCGCACTTGAGTTTGAAGAGGCCGCACGGATCCGTGACCAAATTCAGGCGGTGCGCCGGGTCACCGAGAAACAGTTTGTCTCGAATACCGGTGACGATCTCGACGTTATCGGCGTCTCCTTTGACGCCGGAATGGCCTGTGTTCACGTGCTGTTTATCCGCCAGGGCAAAGTACTCGGCAGCCGCAGCTATTTCCCCAAAGTGCCTGGTGGCACCGAGCTGGGGGAAGTGGTGGAAACCTTTGTCGGCCAGTTCTATCTACAGGGAAGCCAGATGCGCACGCTCCCCTCGGAGATCCTGCTCGATTTCAACCTTGACGATAAAACCCTGCTGGCCGATTCGCTTTCCGAGCTGGCGGGCCGTCGGGTCAACGTACAAACCAAACCCCGCGGCGACAGAGCGCGTTATCTGAAGCTCGCGCGGACCAATGCGGCGACGGCGCTGACCACAAAATTGTCTCAGCAATCGACGGTCAGCCAGCGGTTAACCGCGCTGGCAACGCTCCTGAAGTTGCCGGAAGTGAAACGTATGGAGTGTTTCGATATCAGCCATACGATGGGTGAGCAGACGGTAGCATCCTGCGTCGTGTTTGATGCTAATGGCCCGCTGCGCGCCGAGTATCGACGCTATAACATCACCGGCATTACGCCGGGAGACGACTATGCCGCCATGAATCAGCTGCTGCGCCGTCGTTACGGTAAAGCGATTGAAGAGAGCAAGATCCCGGATGTAATCCTGATTGACGGTGGTAAAGGCCAGCTTGGCCAGGCGAAAGCGGTATTTGAATCACTCGACGTTGAGTGGGACAAAAACCATCCGCTGCTGTTAGGTGTGGCGAAAGGGGCCGATCGTAAGGCGGGTCTGGAGACGTTGTTCTTCGAACCGGAAGGTGAGGGCTTTAGTCTGCCGCCAGACTCCCCGGCGCTGCATGTCATCCAGCATATTCGCGATGAATCGCACGACCATGCTATCAGCGGGCACCGTAAAAAACGGGCGAAGGTGAAAAATACCAGTACTCTGGAAACTATTGAGGGCGTCGGGCCGAAACGTCGCCAGATGCTGCTGAAGTATATGGGCGGATTGCAAGGATTACTCAACGCCAGCATGGAGGAAATTGCAAAAGTGCCGGGTATTTCGCAAGGGCTGGCAGAAAAGATCTACTACTCGTTGAAACATTGAGGGCTCTGTAGCAACATAGAGCTAAATTTTACTGACAACAAATAGTTACCGTCACTATGCAATATAATATCCCTACGTTGCTCACTCTCTTTCGTGTTGTACTCATTCCGTTCTTTGTGCTGGCGTTTTATCTGCCGGTTGTGTGGGCACCTTTTGCCTGCGCATTGATCTTCCTTATCGCAGCGGTAACGGACTGGTTTGATGGCTATCTGGCGCGTCGCTGGAATCAAAGCACTCGCTTCGGCGCGTTTCTCGATCCGGTAGCGGATAAGGTCATGGTTGCTATCGCGATGGTGCTGGTGGCTGAACACTATCATACCTGGTGGGTGACGCTGCCTGCGGCAACCATGATCGGCCGTGAAATCATCATTTCTGCGCTGCGTGAGTGGATGGCGGAGTTGGGTAAACGCAGCAGCGTGGCGGTCTCCTGGATCGGGAAAGTGAAAACGACCGCACAGATGGCGGCGCTGGTCTGGATGCTCTGGCGTCCAAACGCCTGGGTTGAGTGGGCGGGAATTGGTCTGCTGTGGGTAGCGGCAGTGCTGACGCTGTGGTCAATGCTGCAATATTTGAACGCTGCGCGCGGGGATTTGCTTGATCAGTGATCGTTTCGCCGTAATTTTCAGCAAACGATCCAGGGAAGCAAAAAATAACGTTGACTCATAACGTCATATCAGTAGAATGCAACGCATCGAACGGCGGCACAGCAAGCCGGACGATAATGAAATCAAGTGTTTAGAAGTTGACTTGATGACATGCGGGAATAGCTCAGTTGGTAGAGCACGACCTTGCCAAGGTCGGGGTCGCGAGTTCGAGTCTCGTTTCCCGCTCCAGATTAAAGACATGCGCAGTAGCGGGTGTCAGTTAGAAAAGTTTTACGGCGCGTTAGCAAAGCGGTTATGTAGCGGATTGCAAATCCGTCTAGTCCGGTTCGACTCCGGAACGCGCCTCCACTTTCTTCCCTGGCCGGATGGTGGAATCGGTAGACACAAGGGATTTAAAATCCCTCGGCGTTCGCGCTGTGTGGGTTCAAGTCCCACTCCGGCTACCATGGGAAACAAAGAATAATCAAAGCAATAAGCAGTGTCGTGAAACCACCGAAAGGTGGTTTTTTTGTGTTTGAAATCTATGTTACTTATTAGTAATTGTCATTTTTCCCCGCCTGCCTACCGCACCATTTTTACTCTTCAATCATGAAGTGCTTTCTGGACAATGTCTTTTTACTTATGCCATTACGTAAATGTGATTATGTTACTGCTGGTGAAATGATGAAAAACGGCAGGAGTCGAGGTAACACTGGTGTATCGGTAGGCTTCATAAAAAAAAGCCTACATAAAGCAGGCGATAAGAATGATGCATAGTTATTATAATGATGGTAAAGCGTAACAGTTTTCTAAAATTAGAACCGTAAAATCCGATAGTTACAAATATTTAGAGGCTGCATCAAAGATTTCCTGTGAGGCCAGTTCCCGATCAGATGCAACATAGATAACCTCATGGTCACCTGTTAAGGACGGGAAACCTGCCGACATGATCTGTAGATTGACTTCTTCTCCGTTGGGATACGCTTCACGTATTGATGTAACCCCTTTAAGTACCGAGATAGTTTTGCAAGGTTTTCCATTAAAAAAAACGATCACTTTTTTCATATATCACCTTGTATTTTGTCGTTGTTTTTCAAGCCGCAAATTTCCAATGGGGTTCTATTTATATTTTTCCACAAAGGGACGTTTGCTTGCTAAAGGTCTCATCGTCGTCGTAGCGCAATGATAATATTACTTATCGCAGAGCATTACGTTGGCTGCCGCTGGGCCTTTATTACCGGCAATAATAGCGAATTCGACCTTTTGGCCTTCGAAAAGCGTATTGACACTTTCTTCCTGTAAGGCAGAAAAGTGAACAAATACATCTTTACTTCCATCGAGAGGGGAGATAAATCCAAAGCGCTTATCTTCGTTATACCACTTGACCAGACCTAAGATCCTGGATGACATAAAATACTCCATTTGAAGACGTTCAGAATAACAACGTTATGATAGGGAACGTATAAACGTATACGTATGAACTCAAAAGGAGGGGATATCAGAGATAGCGCCTGGTTAAGAGGACTGACTGGAAAAATACCGCATATAAAATATTGTATCGAACCAACGCGATCATTAAGGCATGGGATGGGCTAATAAGCAAATTTTATTTTTGCCCTTTGGGACCCGCTTAAGCCGACGTCACACCCCACCCAAATACGCCTTCCTCACCTCCTGATTGCCCAGCAGCTCCTCGCCGCTGCCGCTCAGGCGGATCTGCCCGTTAACCATCACATACCCGCGATCGGAAAGCTTCAGCGCGTGGTGCGCATTCTGCTCCACCAGGAAGATCGTCATCCCGTTGCGGGCCAGCTCGCGCAGCGTCTGGAAAATCTGTTTCACCACAATCGGGGCTAAGCCCAGGCTGGGCTCATCCAGCAACAGCAGCGTCGGACGGCTCATCAGCGCCCGGGCAATAGCCAGCATTTGCTGTTCTCCGCCGGACAGGGTCATCGCGCGCTGTTTACGCCGTTCTTTCAGGCGAGGGAACAGATCGAACATCGTTTGCATATCTTCGGCCGCAAACTGGTTGCCAATCGGGATGGTCCCCATCAGCAGGTTCTCTTCGACGGTCATATCCGGAAAGATACGTCTGCCTTCAGGTGCCTGCGCAATGCCGCCGGAGGCGACGTAGTGGGTGGATTTATGGCTGATGTCTTCGCCGTGATAAAGGATCTGTCCGTTGCGGATACGCGGCTGGCCAAAGATGGACATCAGTAATGTCGATTTACCCGCGCCGTTTGCGCCAATTAGCGCCACGGTTTCTCCTGTATTCACCTCAAGTGAGACCTGTTTCAGCGCCTGAATCACGCCGTAAAATACATCCACCTCGCGGAAGGCCAGCAGCGGTTCGCTCATAGGGTGACCTCGCTTTCATCCGTGCCAAGATAGGCGGCAATGACCTTTTCATCATGCTGGATCTGCGCGGGTTTCCCCCTGGCAATCACGTCACCGTGGTCGAGCACGATAATATCGTCCGAAATCTCCATCACCATCCCCATGTCATGCTCAATCAGTAATACCGTGATGTCATGATGATCCCGCAGAAAACGAATGATGCTGCTCAGCTTATGCGTTTCAACCGGGTTTAGCCCGGCGGCAGGTTCGTCGAGACAGATCATCTCCGGTCCGGTACACATTGCCCGGGCGATCTCCAGGCGCCGCTGCTGACCGTACGACATCTCTCCCGCCAGGCGATTGGCACAGTCCACCAGATCGACCACTTCCAGCCAGTAGAAAGCTCTGTCGAGGGCGTCGCTTTCCGCCCGACGGTAGGCCGGGGAATTAACGATCCCGGCGAGCAGATTACGGTTAACGCGCATATGCTGTGCGACCAGCAGATTTTCCACGACCGACATCTCGCGAAACAGACGGATGTTCTGGAAGGTGCGTGCCAGCCCGGCGCGGTTGACCAGGTGGGTTCCGCCAAACATTTTATAGAACAGACGCTGCCCGAACTGCGCGGGGTTAATCCAGTCACCCGGCTGAAATTTTTGCCCGAGTACCTGAATGACGTTGGTCGTCTTATTGCGGCTGGTAAATAAAATATTGCCGCCGGAGGCTCTGTAGAAGCCTGTCAGGCAGTTAAATACGGTGGTTTTTCCCGCCCCGTTTGGCCCAATCAGGGCAGTAATGGAACCGCGCTGCACGTCCAGGTTGACGTCGTTTAGCGCCTTAATCCCGCCGAAGTGCATCATCAGATGTTCAACGCGCAATATCGTTTCGTTCATGGCGCGACGCCCTTACGCACGGCAAATCCGCTGCGGTTAATGCGGATCAAACCGCGTGGACGCCAGATCATCATTACCACCATCAGCATGCCAAACAGCAGGACCCGGTACTCGGCAAAACTGCGCAGCAGTTCCGGCGTTACCGTCAGCACAAAGGCGGCCAGCACCACGCCAAGCGTAGACCCCATGCCGCCCAGTACCACAATGGCGAGGATCAGCGCGGATTCAAAGAAGGTAAACGATGTCGGGTTCACGAACCCCTGATAGGTGGCGAAGAATACCCCGGCGATGCCCGCAGTCGATGCGCCCAGCGTAAAGGCCGAAAGCTTGACCAGCACATGATTGAGCCCCATGGAGCGACAGGCAATTTCGTCTTCCCGCAGGGCTTCCCACGCCCGGCCGATCGGCATCCGCGTCAGGCGGTGCTTGATATAGAGCACAAGCATTACCACCAGAAACAGCACCGTATAGATAAAGATAAACTTCATGTTCGGGTTATAGGTGAGGTGGAAAAACTCGTGAAAAGGCACGCCGCCTTCTTTTGCGCGTCGTCCAAACTCAAGGCCGAAAAAGGTAGGAGGAGGGGCCGACACGCCATTAGGCCCGCCGGTGAACGTCAGCCAGTTGTTCAGGATCAGGCGAATGATCTCCCCGAACCCGAGGGTGACAATGGCCAGATAGTCACCGTGCATGCGCAGTACCGGAAAACCGAGCAGGGCGCCCGCGGCAGCGGCCATAATGGCCGCCAGCGGCAGCATGCTCCAGAAGCCTAAGCCGAGATACTGATACCCCAGCGCCAGGCCGTACGCACCAATCGCATAGAAAGCGACATACCCCAGATCCAGCAAACCCGCCAGACCCACGACGATGTTCAGCCCCAGCCCGAGAAGCACGTAGATCAGCCCGAGAATGGCGACGGTCAGCACATATTTGGTGGCGACAAACGGGAAGCAAATGGCAACGGCAATCACCAGGGGAATAATCCAGCGCATGCGGCTTTTGTATTCCGGTGGCCGGACATAAACACCTGCGCTGTCGGCTTCAAAACGTGCCTGGAAACGTGCGCCTGGGGCGGTACCTAAAAAAGCGCTCAGCAGAAAACGACCCAGCATAACGATGCCGACTATCCATGCGAGTCGCTGTCCGGCGAAGTTAAAGCTGTATCCGTCCAGCACCACGCCGGCAATCGGGCCAAAAATGATTAACGCAATCAGGCCGGAAAAAATGGCGTCCAGAATACAGCGCTTAAGCGAAAAACCGTGAGAGGTCATCGTATTCTCCTTCACACTTTGGCGACAATCGGGCGGCCAAGCAGACCCTGAGGGCGAAAAATCAGGATCAAGACCAGCAAGCCAAACGAGAACACATCTTTATAATCGGAGTTCACCATGCCGGAAAATTGTGCCTCGGCGACGCCCAGAATCAACCCACCGAGCATCGCGCCCGGCAGGGAGCCAATCCCGCCGAGCACCGCTGCGGTAAACGCCTTAATGCCAATCACAAACCCGACGTAGAAATCAAAGGTGCCGTAATTCATGGTGATGAGCACACCTGCCAGGCCCGCCATGGCTGCACCAATGACAAAGACCAGGGAGATAATCCGGTCGGTGTTGATCCCCAGAATGGAGGCCATTTTACGGTCCTGCTGTACCGCGCGGCACATCCGCCCCAGCCGGGTATGGTTGATTATCCAGGTCAGCACCAGCATGCCGGCAAACGAGGCGACCAGGATAAATACTTTGGTATACGTTATCTGCACAAAACCTTCGCCCAGATGCAGACGAAGTACGCCGTCGAGCATGGTTGGCACTCCTTGCTGGCGCGGCCCCTGGCTCAGCTGCGCGTAGTTTTGCAGGATAAGCGACATCCCGATGGCAGAGATAAGCGGCGCCAGGCGCGTAGAGTTCCGCAACGGCTTATAAGCAATACGCTCGATGGTCCAGCCGTACACCCCCGTAACGACAATGGTAAATACCAGCGTTCCCAGTATCAGCAGGGGGAATGACTGCAGGCCGAAGAAAGAGAGTAGCGCCAGGCCAATGGCGCAGAGGTAAGCGGAAATCATATACACTTCGCCGTGGGCGAAATTGATCATCCCGATAATGCCATACACCATGGTGTAGCCGATGGCGATGAGGCCGTAGACGGAGCCCAGCGTTAAGCCATTGATTAACTGCTGCAGGAAGAATGTACTCATCTTAGCGCGCTCGTTTTATAGGCTGCACGTGGTGTGCAGCCTGATGTTTATTACGCGCCGGCAGGCAGGCCCGCCGACGTTGAGCGTGATTCCGTCCCGTTACTGCACTTCCTTATATTTTCCTTTGTCGTCCCACTGGTAAACCACGTAGTCGGAGACTTTCAGATCGCCCTTGCTGTCCCAGGCTTTTTTACCCATCACCGTGTCGACCGTATTCGCTTTCAGCCACTCGCTGGCTTTGGCGGAGTCCTTGCCGCCCGTGGCTTTAAACGCAGCAGCAATGGCCTGCACGGAAGCATAGGAGTAGAGGGTGTAACCTTCCGGTTCGAATTTAGCGGCGCGGAATTTCTCAATCACTGCTTTACCGTCCGGGATCAGGCGCGGATCTTTACCGAAAGTCATATAAATGCCGTTGGTATACTGTGGGCCGCCCGCCGCCGTCACCATCTCTTCATTGACAATGCAGTCGCCGGAGAAGAATTTCGCCTGCACGCCCTGTTCACGCATCTGGCGAACCAGCGGACCGGCTTCCGGGTGACAGCCACCGAAGAACACCACGTCCGGTTTTTGCGCGCCAATCTTCGTCACCAGCGCGTTAAAGTCTTTTTCACCGCGCGATAACCCCTCGTACATCACATCCTTGACCCCGCGTTTCGCCAGTGCCGCTTTGGTGGCGTCTGCCAGCCCCTGCCCATAGGTGTCTTTATCGTGAATGATCGCCACGCGTTTGGCTTTCAGCTTATCAATGATGAAGTCGCTGGCAACCTGGCCCTGCTGGTCATCGCGGCCGCACATGCGGAACATATCGCTCATACCGCGTTCGGTGATCAGCGGGTTCGTCGAGCCGGGGGTAATGGAAAGGATCCCCGCATCGCTATACACCTCAGAGGCGGGCATAGTCGATGAGGAGCAGAAATGGCCGACAACGGCGTTGACTTTATCCTGGTCGACTAAGCGGTTGGCGACAGCCACGGCCTGTTTAGGCTCGCACGCATCATCACCCTGAACCAGCTTGATTTTCTCACCGTTAATCCCGCCGGCAGCGTTAATATCTTCAGCGGCCTGCGTTGCGCCGTGCCAGTACTGATCGCCATAGGTGGCATTGGGTCCCGTAAACGGCCCGGCGACACCAATCACGATATCTGCCCGGGCGGAAAACGCCGTCACCAGACAACCAGCTAACACAAGAGACAGGGGAGTTCTGATTAATTTCAGCGACATTATTATGTTCCTTAGCAAAGAGGTTTTTGCACCACGGCGTAAACCTGAACGCCCAGGGCGCAGCCAATCCAAAACACAGGCAAGAACAAAATGCACTAAACGAACGGCATCCTGCATGATACGGCGAGGTTTCCATGCGCAGCGTCGCGCGAAGAACAGCAAGCAAAAACGTTGCCAGAATGGTTAACCCCTTGACGGGGTTATGACATCTTTGAGTATAGAGCGCCGCGTTCTGCCGCCCTGCGGCAGGAGAAGAAATTACAGCGGAGATCACATATCGTTAACATTAAAGCCCATAAGTTGTGCAAGGGTCACGATTTGCACACTTTTGCAGCAATAAAGACCTAAACTTCAGCCGGGAACGGCGTGAGAACTGTGTTAGGATCTTTTCCTTTTTATCAGGAGTGTCCGCGATGACGGAAGGTCCATTAAATGAAAGCGAAATGGCATGGCTGGAAGAGACTCTCATGTCTTACGGCCATGACGATGCGTCCGTGATTGATGTATCCGAACTGGACGGCATGCTTACCGCAGTGCTTTCCGGCCCTGTTGTCGTTGAGCCAGATACCTGGCTGGTGGCCGTGTGGGGCGGGGAGAAATACATTCCGCGCTGGAAAAACGATCGTGAAATGAACCGTTTTATCGATCTCTGCTTTAAGCATATGAACGACATTGCTGAGCGGCTGAGCGAATACCCGGACCAGTTTGAGCCGATGTTTGGATATAACGACGTCGACGGTGAGAGCTACACCGTGGTGGAAGAGTGGTGCTATGGCTATATGCGCGGCGTGGCGTTGACGGACTGGTCAGCCTTGCCGGAGTCTCTGAAGGCCGATCTCGAAGTGATTGCCCTGCACGGTACGGAAGAGAACAGCGAGAAGCTGGATGAACTGAGCGAAGCAGACTATATCGCCAGCATTGAGCGCATCCAGCCAGCGGCACTGCGTTTATATCAATACTGGGTAGATAACCCGCAGCAGCCGGAAGCAAAGAAGCCGATTGTGAACGGCACGAAGGTCGGGCGTAACGATCCGTGTCCTTGCGGCAGCGGGAAGAAGTTTAAGAGCTGCTGTTTGCATTGATAAAAAAGGGGCTAAAGATAGCCCCTTTTTTATTTAACCCACTTCCGGCAACATGCCGGCGGCAATCAATACCTGCACCAGAATAATCACCACCCCACAGCTAAACACAATGCCCAGCAGCGGTTTTCCTCCCGCCACGCGGTACCCCTGCTGAGGATGCTGCTGGCGGCTCTTCCATGCCAGCAGGGAAGGGAGTAACAGTGCCAGGATCGACAGCGCCACGCCGGCGTAACCCAGCGCCATCACAAACCCGCGTGGGTAAAACAGCGCAAACGCGAGCGGCGGCAGGAAAGTAATTACCCCCGTCTGTAACCGTCCGCTAACCGTATTGCGACGCTGGAACAGGTCGGCCAGGTAATCAAACAGGCCGAGCGCCACGCCCAGGAACGAGGTCGCCAGCGCCAGGTCGGCAAACAGGTGGACCGCCAGCTCCACGTGAGGAGACGTGACGACCTCGCGCAGTGCCAGCAGAAAACCATTCAGGCCAGCGTGCTGCGCCATGAGTCCAATAAAGGTTGAAGAGTCAATGCTGCCCAGCGTCACCAGTTGCCAGAAAATATAGGCGATGAGGGGGATCGCGCTGCCGATAACAAACACGCGGCGCAGCTTGCGAATATCGCCGTTCATATAGCTGACAATACTCGGTACGCTGCCGTGGAAGCCAAACGAGGTGAAAATCACCGGGATAGCGGAAAGCGCGAGCCCTTTTTCCAGCGGCAGCGTCAGCAGATTAACCTTGTGCACATGCGGTGCCAGCAGGACCAGCATGACAATCAGAAACAGAATTTTGGCGCTGAAGAGAAAACGGTTGAACAGATCGACCAGCGAGGTCCCCACGCAGACCACGCCGCCGCCGATGAGCGCAAAGAAGATTGCTCCCGTCGCCGGGGTAATGTCAGAGCCAAACCAGTCATTGACGCTGGAGGCAATGAGCTCCCCGGCCCCGCTAATATACGCGGCAGTCAGGGCGTACATCAGGAACATCATACTAAAGCCGGTTATCCACTGACCGTAGCGTCCCAGGTAGCGCGCCGCCAGTGAACCCAGCCCGGTGTCGGCGGGCACATGCTGGTAAACCTCAAGCAACAACAGCGCGGTGTAACACATCAGCGCCCAGAGTGTGCCAAGAAGCAGCAGCGTCATCCCGAATCCCACACCTGCAGCAGCCAGGGGCATTGCCAGCATTCCTGCGCCAATCGTCGTTCCGGCGACGATAAAAATACTTCCCAGGGTTCTGTTTTTCACGCTTTCCTCTACAACGATGGTGAATCGCGACAATTTCTGCGGCGCAGAGTAAGGTAAAAGCCGTTATTCGTCAAATCACCGTTACAAGGTGTGTAATGAAATATTTACAGGTTAGGCGTACTGTGATCCTTAATGGGGCGATGCCTACTTCATAAGAGCAATGTCACGGCGCAAATTTCAGGCGTAACGTAAACAACTCGTGCAAATAATAAAATAATGTGAGGGTTTTTTATGGCGGGGGAGAATCCATTTACAGCGGCATGGAGCCGGGGAGGCAATCTGTTGTGCCATGGACACTGGATAATGAGCTGGCAGAACCAGCCTCTGACGCTGCCTGAGTCCCGCCGCGAAAAGGATATGGGCACCTGGGCAATCTATTCGGTTATTGATCCTGAAGATGAAACCTTTGCACAAGGCTTACAGGAAGATGAGTGGATTATCGAAAACGTTGACTGGCTGACAGACCTGTTTTTCGAGGTGGGTATTCCGCTTGAGACGGCCAGCTACCGCTATTTTTATCAGGCCGTCAATCCCCATGACTGGCGCTGTACCAGCTGCGCAGGATGTATGTAAATTAACGCGGTGCAGGAAACCCGCACCGCGTTGAAATTAATTCTGTGTATCGAGAGTGGAAAGTTCTTTATCAATAAAGTAAAGACCTTCACCTGATTTACCCACCAGGGATAATTTATCCAGCACGGATTTAAACAGCTTCTCTTCTTCATGCTGTTCTGCCACGTACCATTGCAGGAAATTAAAGGTTGGATAATCCTGGCTGGTCATTGCCGCATGAACCAGTTCGTTAATTTTCTGCGTGATCAGCTGTTCGTGCTCGTAGGTGGCGCGGAACAGTTCATCGAGAGAATTATACTCGGCAAAAGGCGAGGCCACGGTCTCAATGCGCGGCAGGCTGCCGGTGTCGGTCAGATAATCAAACAGGCGCTGCATGTGGGTCATCTCTTCCTGCGCATGGCGACGCAGAAACGCGGCCGCACCTTCAAAGCTGTGGTAGCTGCACCAGGCGCTCATCTGCTGGTAGAGAAGGGATGAAAAGAGCTCAAGGTTCATTTGCGCATTGAGCTTGTCGATCATTTCAGTTTTCAGCATGGTGACGCTCCGGGTTATTATTACTGGTTCACAATGAGCGACACTATAATTTGTTATTTAATTATTTGCAAAACGTAAAATAAATATTCATTACTTCAAAATACGAATGGGAATAAAACGCATTGTCGGTTTTATATTAATGCGAATTGTTTTTGTTCTTAGTTAAATAAAGTGCCAGCAAACGCTGGCAGCTTGGATTAATACCAGGGATTATTTGACTTAGGGTTAACGGCATAACCCATACATTTATACTGAATGGTCACGCTTTCGTTAAGGCACAAAGAGCCGCTTATCAGCGTACAGGTTTTGACGGGTTGCCCGTAGGCAGACGCTGTGGCATACCCCATACCCTGGCAGGCTTTCACTGCGGTGCCGTTATTTACATATTCGTCAGACCAGGCATTTTGCAGCACGGCCTGACCGTAATCGAGGCGGACAATGCCGTTTGGTGCGTCGAGGCTACTGATTTCCGCCTGACGGTTAACGCTGCATCCCGCGAGCAGCAGGATCGTACCGGCTACGATGACTCTTTTCATGGTTCGCTCTGAGTGGATGGAGATACGTTATCGTACCCGCAGAGACGTAGCCCAATGCCAGGAATAGCCGGACGATCTGCCTTCTCTCTTTGATTTTGTTCGCGGTTTTGCTGGCTAACAGGTGTTGCAGTAAATTGAATTGTGATGTACATCACAAAAACATTGATTTTTGTGATGGTGGTCATATTATAGGCGCATTGACGATAAAGCTGTATGACAAGTTAATGGAGCATCACAATGAAACTGCGCAAAATCCTCAAAAGTATGTGGGCCAATTACTGCCGCACCTTTAAAGACGTGCCGCCGGGCGCCATGTTCTGATAAAAAAAACCTGCTTCGGCGGGTTTTTTTGTCCCTGCTGGTGACGAAGGGGAGATGTCAGGGGCTGCGTTTTGATACTATGGCGGCCTTTAAATAAGGAGAAGCCCCATGTCACAAAACCTGAGCGCCGATCAGGAACTGGTCTCTGACGTTGTTGCCTGTCAGCTGGTTATTAAGCAAATCCTTGATGTTCTGGATGTTATTGCCCCGGTTGAAGTCCGCGAGAAGATGTCCACACAGCTGAGAAACATTGATTTCACCAGCCATCCTGCCGCCGCTGACCCGGTGACGCTTCGTGCGATCCAGAAAGCGATCGCGCTGATTGAGCTGCGCTTCACCCCGCAGGGCGAGTCGCATTAATATCTGCAAACGGGCGACCGCGTAAGTCGCCCGTTGATGCCTTTAAAAGAAAGTCTGTACCAGCAGGTAGCTCGCCGCACACGCGCAGCTCACACCGATTAATCCGGGCAGAATGAAGCTGTGGTTAATGATGAATTTGCCGATGCGGGTGGTTCCTGAGCGATCGAAGCCGATGCAGGCTAAATCACTGGGATAGGTCGGCAGAACAAAATAGCCGTATGACGCCGGGAAAAAGGCGATCAGCATTTTTGGATCGATCCCCAGCATCAGCCCCATTGGCGCCACGGCCGTCAGGGCAGCCGCCTGGCTGTTCACCAGCTTCGACACCAGGAAAAGCACGATGGCATACGTCCACGGATGGCTTTTCACCACGCCTTCCAGCGCCAGTTTTAACTCGTCGAGATGCGCCTGGAAAAAGGTATCGCTCATCCACGCCACCCCGAACACCGAGAAAATCGCCACCATACCGGCCTTAAATACCGCGCCGTTAGAAATGGCTGAGGCATTGACCTTGCAGGCCATCAGCATCACGGCACCGGCAATGAGCATCATCATCTGAATGACCAGGTTCATCGACAGCGCCGTCATTTTGCCTTTCAGCTCGAAGGCGGGGCGCAGTTCGGGGAAGGCCCCGAGCAGGACAACCACGGCAATACCGGCAAAGAAAATCCAGGTCGACCAGTAAGCCTGCTTCGGAAAACGTTGATTCATTAACGTCTCCGTACCGCCATAGATAAACTCGCGCTGCTTTGGATCTTTTAGTTTTTCCTGAAACTCCCTGTCGTCAGACAAATCTTTCCCGCGGCGTAAACTCCACAGGGCAGCAATGGCGACACCAAAAAGTGAAGCGGGAACCGACACGGCGAGTATTTCCAGGATCCCCCACGCGTGACCGATCCCATGCTGGGCGGCCAGGATGGAGACCAGCGAGACGACGGCGACGGAAACCGGTGATGCCGTGATTGCCATCTGCGATGCTACCGATGCCACGGCCATTGGGCGCTCGGGTCGGATCCCTTTTTTCAGGGCGATATCCGCAATGATGGGGAACATGGTGTAGACCACATGGCCGGTACCGCAGAGAAAGGTCAGCATCCAGGTGGTAAACGGGGCGAGAAGCGTGATGTGCTGCGGATGTTTGCGCAGGAGGCGTTCGGCAAATTGCATCATGACATTGAGCCCGCCGGCAGTTTGCAGGGTGGCTGCACAACCAGTCACGGCGAGAATGGTCAACATCACGTCAACCGGCGGCTTGCCGGGCTGGAGACCAAAGACAAAACACAAAATAAAAAGGCCAATCCCGCTGATTAACCCAAGCCCCATGCCGCCGAAACGTGTACCCGTCAGCAGGCAGAGGAGAATGACAATAAACTCAATGGTGATCATGCTGCTCCCTCATCAATGATTATGTAATTAAATAAATCATTACATGTTGTGTGGTTAATCATTGGGAGCGAGATCTGATTTGTTAAATCTCAGCAAAAGCAGAAGGTTGGCGCAGGGAAGGTAACCTGCTCCGAACGGGAGCAGGTCAAAAGTGTCAGTGATGCTGCACTGTGACAATGTCGAGCAGGTGGCGATCGGTTTGTTCCGGGCACAAACCTGCCTGTTGCGCATTATGGATCTCGTCCGCAAGGGTTTTCAGCAGCATTCCGTCCTGCTGCTGCTCTTTATCCATATCGCGCAGGAATTTCAGCGTGGTCATGTCATGCTGCGCTCTGGCTTCATCGGCCAGCTTGTTGAGCGTCGTGCAACGCTGTTCATACTCTTCCAGCGTCTTTTCAAACAATTCTTCCAGAGAAGAGTAATTATCGTTGATCCCCTCCAGGGCTTTAACAACCGGGTTTGCCCCCGCCGCTTTCAGGAAATTAAAGACGCGCATCATGTGGGTGACGTTGCTTTGGGCCTGTGAACGAAAGAACGTGGCAGAGCCCGTAAGGCTTTTCTCGGAACACCACGCACTGAGGTAAAGGTGCAGATTTGAGGCGTAAAACTCAAGGTTCATCTGCGCGTTAAGTTTTTGCATCATCGTTTGGGTAGCCATACTCATATCCTTATAGACTGTGGGACGTGATGTCCGTTGCTTAACCTGAGCGCCAGGCAAATACGAAGAAATAGAGCAGAAAAAGAGATTCTGCAGTGCCAAAGCTGACCGAAATTCACTTCCTGTGTTCGATATAAATAAGCATACCGTTGTCTTTAATTTAAGAAAAGTCTTAATCCCGCTGTTTTTACCATACATTACAAAATTTAATATAGTACAAATATGCAAATAGTTTCCCATGAAATGAAATCATTCTATCTTACTGATAGTTAAGGGGGAGTGTGTTTTTAATGTTGCGGTTTGTCTTTCGGGGGGATTGCGTCGGAATAATTATCTGGGAAAGCAAGAAATACAGATAATTCATTTCGCATATATGATGTTTCATTAAAATTGCGCTAAATCAATTTTTGCCGGGAAATATATTTTCAGCGCGAGTGTGTTTTTTTGATGGAAAGCAGGATGTTCCTTTCAACCCTTAGCCCCGGCGTGACAGGTCTACTGGCATCAGGGACTTCTTAGCTAATCTTATGGATAATTCTGCTCACACTTCTTTTATTTGTCTGACAAATCCTGCCTTTTTTATGTCATTTTTCGCTGAATTTATGTACGCAATTACTGTAATTCTGCGGTGTGATGGGGCTCTCTTATGGATGATTAATTTCCCGCTAAAACTATCACCAGCAATAACGCTTATGACGAGGTAAGCGCTAATGCCTTGTTTTAAGTCCGATTAAATAAGAAGCACGCAAATATTCCCTACAGAAAAGAATGCTAAAGCTGGAGTTAACCATGCACAAATTTACTAAAGCGCTGGCGGCCATCGGTCTGGCTGCCGTTATGTCACAATCCGCTATCGCTGAGAATTTAAAACTCGGTTTTCTGGTAAAACAGCCCGAAGAACCCTGGTTCCAGACCGAGTGGAAATTCGCAGATAAAGCCGGGAAAGATTTAGGTTTTGAAGTGATTAAAATCGCCGTGCCCGACGGTGAGAAAACGCTGAACGCCATCGACAGCCTGGCGGCCAGCGGTGCAAAAGGTTTTGTTATCTGTACACCGGATCCGAAACTGGGGTCCGCCATTGCGGCGAAAGCCCGCGGTTACGACATGAAAGTCATTGCCGTTGACGATCAGTTCGTGAATGCCAAAGGCAAACCGATGGACAGCGTGCCGCTGGTCATGATGGCGGCGACCAAAATCGGCGAACGTCAGGGTCAGGAACTCTATAAAGAGATGCAGAAACGCGGATGGGATGTGAAAGAGACCGCCGTCATGGCCATTACCGCTGATGAGCTGGACACGGCACGTCGTCGCACGACGGGCTCAATGGACGCGCTGAAAGCGGCCGGATTCCCGGAGAAACAGATCTATAAAGTCCCGACCAAATCCAACGATATCCCGGGGGCATTTGACGCCGCGAACTCCATGCTGGTTCAGCACCCGGAAGTGAAGCACTGGCTGGTGGTCGGTATGAACGATAACACCGTGCTGGGTGGGGTCCGTGCGACAGAAGGCCAGGGCTTTAAAGCGCCCGATGTGATCGGAATTGGCATCAACGGCGTTGACGCCGTCAGTGAGCTTTCCAAAGCGCAGGCCACCGGCTTCTACGGTTCTCTGCTGCCAAGCCCGGATGTCCACGGCTACAAATCCAGCGAAATGCTCTACAACTGGGTAACCAAAGGCGCTGAACCGCCGAAATTTACCGAAGTGACCGACGTGGTGCTGATCACCCGCGACAACTTCAAAGAGGAACTGGCGAAAAAAGGACTGGGCGGTAAGTAATACGCTGTGATTGTGCCCCTTACTCGCCGTAAGGGGCCAGACGTACAGACTACAGGAATCACGGAGTCGTTATGCAACAGTCTCATCCCTATCTCTCTTTTCGCGGCATCGGGAAAACGTTCCCCGGTGTTAATGCGCTGACCGATATCAGCTTTGACTGCTATGCCGGACAGGTTCACGCCCTGATGGGGGAAAACGGAGCGGGGAAATCCACGCTGTTAAAAATCCTCAGCGGCAACTACGCGCCAACAACCGGCACGCTGGCTATTCGCGGCGAAGAGATGGCCTTTGCCGATACCACGGCGGCGCTTAATGCCGGGGTGGCCATTATCTATCAGGAATTGCACCTTATTCCCGAGATGACCGTGGCGGAAAATATCTATTTAGGCCAGCTTCCGCACAAAGGCGGCGTGGTGAACCGTTCGCTACTTAATTATGAAGCGGGGCTGCAGCTTAAACATCTTGGTCTGGATGTCGATCCCCAGACGCCGCTGAAATATCTCTCCATCGGCCAGTGGCAGATGGTTGAAATTGCCAAGGCGCTGGCGCGCAACGCCAAAATTATTGCTTTCGATGAACCCACCAGCTCGCTCTCCAAGCGTGAAATCGAAAACCTGTTCCGCGTGATCCGCGAGTTGCGACAGGAAGGACGCACCATTTTGTATGTCTCGCACCGCATGGAAGAGATATTTGCCCTGAGCGATGCCATTACCGTTTTTAAAGATGGGCGCTATGTGCGCACCTTTAGCGATATGCAGCAGGTTAACCATGACCAGCTTGTTCAGGCGATGGTCGGGCGCGATCTGGGCGATATCTATCACTGGAAGCCGCGCGAGTATGGCCCTGAACGCCTGCGGCTGGAAAACGTGAAAGCGCCAGGCGTGAGAACACCGGTTTCATTATCCGTCCGCAGCGGCGAGATCGTCGGGCTGTTTGGCCTGGTAGGGGCGGGGCGCAGCGAATTAATGAAAGGCTTGTTCGGGGGTACCCGCATTTCCGCAGGGCGGGTCTCCATCGACGGTGAGCAGGTTGATATCCAGAAACCCGCCCACGCGATCAGGGCAGGAATGATGCTCTGTCCGGAAGACCGCAAAGCGGAAGGGATCATTCCGGTGCATTCGGTGCGTGACAACATCAATATTTCCGCCCGCCGTAAGTTTATTCGCGCGGGTTGCCTGATAAACGACAGCTGGGAGTCGAGCAATGCCGACCACCATATTCGCTCGCTGAATATTAAAACGCCCGGCCCGGAACAGCTGATTATGAATTTGTCAGGGGGGAACCAGCAGAAGGCCATTTTAGGCCGCTGGTTGTCGGAAGACATGAAGGTCATTTTGCTGGATGAGCCGACGCGCGGTATCGATGTGGGCGCAAAACACGAGATTTATAACGTGATCTATGAACTGGCAAAACGCGGCGTGGCGGTACTTTTCGCCTCCAGCGATCTGCCGGAGGTGCTTGGCGTTGCCGACCGCATTGTGGTGATGCGTGAAGGCGAAATCGCCGGTGAATTACTTCATGAACAGGCGAATGAACAACAGGCGTTGAACCTCGCCATGCCTAAAGTCAGCCAGGCAGTCGCCTGAGTAAGGAGTTAATGATGTCCTCTGTTACTACATCCGGAGCGCCGAAGTCGGCTTTTAGTTTTGGTCGTATCTGGGATCAGTACGGCATGCTGGTGGTCTTTGCCGCACTTTTCGTCGCCTGTGCGATCTTCGTCCCTAACTTTGCCACTTTCATTAATATGAAAGGATTGGGCCTGGCCATTTCCATGTCCGGCATGGTGGCCTGCGGTATGCTGTTCTGTCTGGCCTCCGGTGATTTCGATCTGTCGGTGGCCTCTGTTATCGCCTGTGCGGGCGTGACCACCGCCGTGGTGATCAACATGACAGAAAGCTTGTGGATTGGCGTGCTGGCGGGTCTGTTACTCGGCGTGCTTAGCGGCCTGGTGAACGGTTTTGTCATTGCTCGTCTGAAGATTAACGCCCTGATCACCACGCTTGCGACGATGCAAATTGTGCGAGGTCTGGCCTATATCATCTCCGACGGTAAAGCGGTCGGGATTGAGGACGAGCGCTTCTTTACGCTGGGTTACGCCAACTGGCTGGGCCTGCCTGCGCCAATCTGGCTCACCGTGGCCTGCCTGATCCTGTTCGGCTTCCTGCTCAACCGGACCACGTTTGGCCGCAATACTCTGGCGATCGGGGGCAATGAAGAAGCCGCACGTCTGGCCGGTGTGCCGGTGGTGCGCACCAAGATTATTATCTTTGTCCTCTCGGGACTGGTTTCTGCCGCCGCCGGGATTATTCTGGCCTCGCGTATGACCAGCGGCCAGCCAATGACCTCGATTGGTTATGAGCTGATCGTCATTTCTGCCTGCGTTTTAGGGGGTGTTTCCCTCAAGGGTGGCATCGGAAAAATCTCATATGTGGTGGCCGGTATCCTGATTTTAGGGACGGTAGAGAACGCCATGAACCTGCTGAATATTTCGCCGTTCTCTCAGTACGTGGTGCGTGGTCTGATCCTGCTGGCGGCGGTGATATTCGACCGTTACAAGCAAAAAGCAAAGCGTACCGTGTAACCCCGACGCTGACTTTTTATTGCTCAACTTATAACCATAGTTGACCCCTGAACCGCCTCGCCAGTTTTGCTGGCGGGGCGGTTGTCAAATGGCGAGCCCCATCACACTGTCTATACTTACATGGCTATGAAAGAGGTAAAGGCGTTTACCTCTCATCAACTGTAAGGAGGAAAAGGGTGGCTGACTCGTTAACCGCACCGCCTGTACTGCCCGGAAAATATGCTTTCTTTTTTGACCTCGACGGGACGCTCGCCGGGATCCAGCCGCATCCTGACGACGTGGTCGTACCGGATACGGTGCTAGAGAATTTGCAGCAGCTCTCTCGACTGAACGAGGGCGCATTGGCATTGATTTCAGGGCGCTCAATGGCCGAGCTGGATGTGCTCGCCAGTCCTTACCACTTTCCGCTAGCCGGTGTACACGGAGCGGAGCGCCGCGATATCCATGATCAACTGCATGTTGTATCACTCCCCGATACCTTAATTCAGGCGTTACACACTGAACTCTCCACGGCGCTGGCGTCACTCCCGGGTACGGAACTGGAAGCGAAAGGCATGGCATTCGCCTTGCACTATCGGCAGGCACCGCATCACGAAGCAGCGATATTTGCGATTGCCCGTAGCGTGGTCGATGCACACCCGCAGCTCGCGCTGCAGCCGGGGAAGTGTGTCGTTGAGATAAAACCTGAGGGGATTAATAAAGGTGCTGCTATTGCGGCGTTTATGGCGGAACCGCCATTTAAGGGACGTATACCGGTATTTTTAGGCGATGATCTGACCGACGAGGCCGGATTTCGCGTGGTGAATCAGGCCGGAGGGATCGCCGTTAAGGTGGGGCCTGGTAACACTGTCGCAGAATGGCGTCTGGCAAATGTCGACGCCGTCTGGCAGTGGATATCTGATATCGCTAACCAGCAACAACAACAAATAGCGCAAAACAAAGGGGGAAACCATTATGGGTCGCTTAGTCGTCGTCTCTAACCGAATTGCACCGCCTGATGATAAAAAATCCAGTGCAGGTGGCCTGGCGGTAGGGGTGTTAGGTGCCTTGAAAGCTGCTGGTGGGCTGTGGTTTGGCTGGAGTGGTGAAATCAGTGAAGAAGAGAAACCGCTTAACAAAGTGACGCGTGGGAATATCACGTGGGCATCCTTTGCGCTGAAAGAGAAAGACTATGACGAGTATTACTCGCAATTCTCCAACGCCGTGCTGTGGCCTGCGTTTCATTATCGTCTTGACCTGGTCAAATTCCAGCGTGAATCCTTCGAAGGCTACTCGCGCGTCAACGCGCTGCTGGCGGATAAACTGCTGCCTCTTATAGAGGAAGACGATATTTTATGGATCCACGATTACCACCTGCTGCCCTTCGCCCGAGAGCTGCGTAAAAGGGGAGTAAACAACCGGATTGGCTTCTTCCTGCACATACCGTTCCCGACGCCGGAGATCTTTACCGCACTGCCGCCGCATGAAGCGCTGCTGGAGGGGCTGTGTGATTACGATTTATTGGGCTTCCAGACCGAAAATGACCGCCTCGCGTTCCTGGATTCGGTGTCAGGTAAAACGCGACTGATGACAAAAGGCGGCAAGACCCATACGGCGTGGGGGAAAACCTTCCACACCGAAGTGTATCCGATTGGGATTGAACCCGACGAGATTGCGGATCAGGCTTCCGGCCCGCTGCCGCCGAAGCTGGCGCAGCTTAAGAATGAACTCAAGCATGTGAAGAATATCTTCTCGGTAGAGCGTCTGGATTATTCCAAAGGGCTACCGGAACGCTTCCTGGCCTATGAAACGCTGCTGGATAAATACCCTCAGCACCACGGTAAAATTCGTTATACCCAGATAGCGCCAACGTCGCGCGGTGAAGTTCAGGCCTACCAGGATATTCGTCACCAGCTGGAAACGGAAGCGGGGCGCATCAATGGTCGTTATGGTCAGCTTGGCTGGACGCCGCTCTTTTACCTGAATCAGCATTTTGACCGCAAAATCCTGATGAAAGTCTTCCGCTATGCAGACGTGGGGCTGGTCACCCCGTTACGTGATGGGATGAACCTGGTGGCAAAAGAGTATGTGGCGGCTCAGGACCCGGCGGACCCTGGGGTACTGGTGCTTTCCCAGTTTGCCGGGGCGGCGAATGAGCTCACGTCAGCGCTTATCGTGAACCCTTACGATAGGGATGACGTGGCTAATGCCCTCAACCGCGCGTTGACCATGCCGCTGACGGAGCGCATTTCACGCCATGCTGAGATGATGGAAACGATCCGTAAGAACGATATTAATCACTGGCAGGCGCGTTTTATTCAGGATCTCCGCGAAATAACGCCGCAAAGCCATGAAGGCGATCTGCAAAAAAAGATCGCAACATTCCCTAAACTCGCCTGATATTCCTCCGGGAGGTTTACGACCCCCCAAGCGGCACTAACAGCACATCAACCTGGCTTGACGCGACAATCGATTTTGCCGCGCAAGCTGCGCGAGATAAAAAGCTGTGGTTATGGTTCCCGCAAATTACTAAATCAATATTCTGTTTGCGACACATGTCGAGAATATGAGCATTAAGTTCACCGGTCGCAATTACGGTCTCGTAAACAGGATATTGTGCCTTTTCTACCAACTCTCGCAGAAATTGCTGTGTTTCTTCCTGCAATACCTCACGAATATCTTCCAGCATGGGGGCTGCCAGCTGATTATACATCTCGGGTTCGGCTGCAAGCGTGATGAGGCTAATGCGCGCATTGCTGGGCCTGGCGATGGACACGGCCCGGGAAACAAGCAGATGGCTTTCGGGGGAAACAGCAACAGATACAAGCAGATGGGAGTAACTCATGGCGCACTCCTTAGATGTCTGAAAGACAGCGTGTGATCACCATTACCGCGAATGACCAGGATCTGCAAGAGGGGATTACGACATTAGTGTGAAGCTTATCATAATTATTCATTAATTATTCTTATAAGAAGAATAACTGAAAAACGCGTCTAAATGAAAAAAATTAACAACTTAACGTAAATCACACAATTTCCCTCTTTTGCCGTTAAATCGTTTTAACCCGTTATAAACATATTTCGAATGATCACGCTCTGAAACAATTTTTGTGGGCGGCTTGCATAACTCTATGTTTTTTCACGGTAAGAAAAATGTTTCCTTAAGATGAGCATCTTGTGAAGGTTTCCGGGGCGCGCTCACGGCAGGAAAAGCACGATACATGCCAGTTCGCTTCACCCTTCTGCATGACTATTCGTCGATTAAGAATACAAAACTGTGCCAAATGGGCAAAAAATGAACAAACTACAAGTCATACTGATGGATTTATGGAGGATATTCACTTAAATTGTGTGACGTAGATCACATTTTTTTTAAATTTGAGGGTGGCTGCATTGTATGTGGCAAATCTGACGAGTAGAGTTTGCGTCGAATTAGGAAAAATCTTAGTTATTTGTAAGAAATGATAAACCACGTAAGAGACGTTACTGCGTTTCGACTCTTGCGCGTTTCGATGAATACAAACCTAGATTCAACTATGCATTTAGCCTTTTCTTTTTATACCGGGTGATTTCCCGGCGACATCACGGGGTGCGGTCTTTCCGCATAAAAATAATAGTTGGTTATTCGGGATGGGAACAATGCATACATCCGAGTTGCTAAAACATATCTATGACATCAATTTGTCATATTTACTGCTCGCGCAGCGTTTAATTAGTCAGGACAAAGCGTCCGCGATGTTTCGTCTGGGTATTAACGAAGAAATGGCAACCATGCTGGGTGGTTTAACCCTCCCGCAGATGGTAAAACTGGCCGAAACGAATCAACTGGTTTGCCAGTTCCGTTTTGACAATCCGCAGACGATCACGCGTCTGACGCAGGAATCCCGTGTTGACGATCTGCAACAGATCCATACCGGTATTCTTCTCTCCACTCGCTTGCTTAACGAAATCAGCCAGCCTGATGACGCAGCCCGTAAGAAAAGGGCCTAGCAATGAGCGAGAAAAGCATTGTTCAGGAAGCGCGTGACATACAGCTTGCCATGGAGCTGATTACGCTGGGTGCTCGTTTACAAATGCTGGAAAGCGAGACTCAGCTGAGCCGTGGTCGCCTCATTAAACTGTATAAAGAGTTACGTGGTAGTCCCCCGCCGAAAGGCATGTTGCCGTTTTCGACAGACTGGTTTATGACGTGGGAGCAAAATATCCACGCATCGATGTTCTGTAACGCCTGGCAATACCTTCTGAAAACCGGTTTGTGTAGCGGCGTCGACGCCGTGATCAAAGCGTATAAACTTTACCTTGAACAATGCCCGCAGCAGGACGAAGGCCCCCTGCTGGCACTGACCCGAGCATGGACGCTGGTACGTTTTGTTGAGAGCGGAATGCTTGAATTGTCGCGCTGCAATTGCTGCGATGGCAATTTTATTACCCATGCTCATCAGCCTGTTGGCAGCTTCGCCTGTAGTTTATGCCAGCCTCCATCCCGCGCAGTAAAAAGACGTAAACTTTCCCGGGATGCTGCCGATATTATTCCACAACTGCTGGATGAACAGATCGAACAAGCTGTTTAACCCGAACGTGTGGGCAAGATTCCAGCAGCGGTAAGTCATTACCGCTGCTTTTTTTTACCCCTCAAACGGTAAACGCTACGAACTGAACGTCCTTGCCATAGTCACTAGCGGAAGGATGATGTCGTGCTTATCTTATTAGGTTACCTGGTAGTTCTCGGTACAGTTTTCGGCGGTTACATGATGACCGGCGGGCACCTTGGAGCACTCTATCAACCGGCTGAACTTATTATCATCGGCGGCGCAGGGGTAGGGGCTTTTATCGTTGGTAACAACGGCAAATCCATCAAGGGCACGTTGAAAGCCATTCCATTGCTGTTCCGTCGCTCGAAATATACCAAAAGCATGTATATGGATCTGCTGGCGCTGCTCTATCGCCTGATGGCGAAGTCACGTCAGCAGGGGATGTTCTCTCTTGAGCGGGATATTGAAAACCCGAAAGAGAGCGAAATTTTTGCCAGCTATCCGCGCATTCTGGCTGATGCCATGATGCTGGATTTCATCGTCGATTATCTGCGACTCATCATTAGCGGCAATATGAATACCTTCGAAATCGAAGCGCTGATGGATGAAGAGATCGAAACCCACGAAAGCGAATCTGAAGTGCCGGCCAACAGCCTGGCGCTGGTGGGTGACTCGCTTCCGGCTTTCGGTATCGTTGCGGCGGTGATGGGGGTGGTACATGCCCTGGCGTCGGCGGATCGTCCGGCGGCCGAACTGGGCGCGCTGATTGCCCATGCGATGGTAGGGACCTTCCTCGGTATTTTGCTGGCTTATGGTTTTATCTCTCCGCTGGCCAGCGTCCTGCGCCAGAAGAGCGCGGAAACCACCAAAATGATGCAGTGCGTGAAGATCACGCTGCTCTCAAACCTCAACGGTTATGCGCCGCCGATCGCGGTTGAATTTGGCCGTAAAACGCTTTACTCCAGCGAGCGTCCGTCGTTTATCGAACTTGAAGAACACGTGCGCGCGGTGAAAAACCCAAACCAACAGACGACAACTGAGGACGCATGAAAAACCAGTCCCATCCGATCGTCATCGTAAAAAAACGCAAGCACAAGGGCGGTGGGCATGGCGCGCACGGCTCGTGGAAAATCGCGTACGCCGACTTTATGACTGCAATGATGGCGTTCTTTCTGGTGATGTGGCTGATCTCCATCTCCAGCCCGAAAGAACTGATCCAGATTGCCGAATATTTCCGTACGCCGCTGGCGACGGCAGTGACCGGTGGGCCGCGTATCTCTAACAGCGACAGCCCCATTCCTGGCGGCGGTGATGATTACACCCAGCAGAAGGGTGAGGTGAAAAAAGAGCCGAACATCGACGAGCTGAAGAGGAAGATGGAACAGGCGCGTCTGAAAAAACTGCGTGGCGATCTCGATCAGCTGATTGAGGCTGACCCCAAACTGCGTGCGTTGCGACCGCACCTGAAAATCGATCTGGTGCAGGAAGGGTTGCGTATTCAGATCATTGATAGCCAGAACCGTCCGATGTTTAAAACCGGCAGCGCTGAGGTTGAGCCGTACATGCGCGATATTCTGCGCGCTATTGCACCGGTGCTGAACGGCATTCCTAACCGAATCAGCCTGTCAGGCCACACGGATGATTTCCCGTACGCCAGTGGGGAGAAGGGATACAGCAACTGGGAGCTTTCTGCCGATCGTGCCAACGCCTCGCGTCGCGAGCTGGTGGCCGGTGGGCTTGATGATGGCAAGGTACTGCGCGTGGTCGGCATGGCAGCAACCATGCGCGTCTCCGACCGCGGGCCGGATGACGCCATCAACCGTCGTATCAGTCTTTTAGTGCTGAACCAGCAGGCGGAGCAGGCCATCCTGCATGAAAACGCCGAAAGTCAGAATGAGTCACTGGACGATTTAAAACAGCCTGGGGCCGTTCCTTCGGCTGCCGTTCCAACATCGCCACCAGCCAATCCGAGGTGATAGCGTGAGCATGGATATTAGCGATTTTTACCAGACATTCTTTGATGAAGCCGACGAATTGTTGGCCGATATGGAGCAACATTTGCTCGACCTGGTGCCCGAAGCACCGGACTCCGAGCAGCTCAATGCCATCTTCCGTGCGGCGCATTCCATTAAGGGCGGAGCCGGAACGTTTGGATTTACCATCCTGCAGGAAACAACCCATTTAATGGAAAACCTGCTGGATGAAGCACGACGCGGTGAGATGCAGCTCAATACCGACATTATCAACCTGTTTTTGGAAACCAAAGATATTATGCAGGAACAGCTCGACGCCTATAAAAGTTCGGCAGAGCCTGATGCCGCCAGCTTTGAATATATCTGCAATGCGCTTCGCCAGCTCGCTCTGGAAGCAAAAGGTGAGGTCGCAGCAGCCGTTGTCCCTGCTGCAAAACTGAGCGTTGTCGATGCGGTTGGTGCCGGTGAAACCGCGCCAGCCGCTGCGCAAGCGGGCAAATTGCGTGTTGTGCTTTCACGCCTGAAAGAGAATGAGGTTAACCTGCTGGAAGAAGAGCTGGGTAACCTGGCGACGTTAAGCAATGTCGTGAAAGGCAAAGACAGCCTCGCCGCTACGCTTGATGACGGGATTGGTCAGGACGATATCGTGGCGGTGCTGTGCTTTGTGATTGAAGCCGACCAGATTGCCTTCGAAACCGAAACCGAAACCGAAACCGCCGAAGCGGAAGCTCCAGTAGCGCAGGAAGAGGTGGCCGTCATCGCTCAGGCTCCGACCCCGGCTGTCGCGCCTGCGGCCCCGGCGCTGAAAGCGGTGCCAAAAGACGCTGCTGCACCTGCACGTGGTGAAAAACCGGCCGCGCGCTCCAGCGAATCCACCAGCATTCGCGTTGCCGTTGAGAAGGTTGACCAGCTGATCAACCTGGTGGGCGAACTGGTGATCACCCAGTCGATGCTGGCACAACGTTCTAATGAACTGGACCCGGTTACCCATGGCGATCTGATCACCAGCATGGGTCAGTTACAACGTAACGCCCGCGATCTGCAGGAATCGGTCATGTCCATCCGTATGATGCCGATGGAATATGTCTTCAGCCGCTTCCCGCGCCTGGTACGCGATCTCGCGAGCAAACTGAATAAACAGATTGAACTGACGCTGATGGGTAGCTCCACCGAGCTGGATAAGAGCCTGATCGAGCGCATCATCGACCCGTTAACGCACCTCGTGCGTAACAGCCTCGACCACGGTATTGAACTGCCGGAAAACCGCATTGCTGCCGGAAAATCGCCGGTGGGCAATTTGATTCTCTCTGCGGAACATCAGGGCGGGAATATTTGCATCGAAGTGACCGATGACGGCGCGGGTCTTAACCGCGAGCGTATTCTGGCGAAGGCGATTTCGCAGGGCATGGCGGTCAACGAAAACATGACCGATGAAGAAGTGGGGATGCTGATCTTCGCGCCCGGCTTCTCTACCGCAGAGCAGGTGACTGACGTTTCCGGGCGCGGCGTCGGCATGGACGTGGTGAAACGTAACATCCAGGAGATGGGCGGTCACGTTGAGATCCAGTCTAAGCAGGGTTCCGGCACCACCATTCGCATCCTGCTTCCGCTGACGCTGGCGATCCTCGACGGGATGTCCGTGAAAGTGGCAGACGAAGTGTTCATTCTTCCGCTGAACGCGGTGATGGAATCCCTGCAGCCGCGTGAAGAAGATCTGCATCCGCTGGCGGGCGGTGAGCGCGTGCTCGAAGTGCGCGGGGAATATCTGCCGCTGGTGGAACTGTGGAAAGTGTTCGAAGTGGACGGCGCGAAGACAGAGGCCACGCAGGGCATCGTTGTGATCCTGCAAAGTGCGGGCCGTCGCTATGCGCTGCTGGTTGATCAGCTGATTGGTCAGCATCAGGTGGTGGTGAAGAACCTCGAAAGCAACTACCGCAAAGTGCCTGGTATTTCTGCCGCGACCATTCTGGGTGATGGTAGCGTGGCGCTGATCGTCGATGTGTCGGCGCTTCAGGGATTAAATCGTGAACAACGTGTGGCGTACACAGCCGCCTGATTAAGTAGAAGGTAAAAACATGACCGGTATGAGTAATGTAACGAAACTGGCGGGCGAGCCATCAGGACAGGAATTCCTGGTATTCACTTTAGGCGATGAGGAGTACGGCATCGATATCCTTAAAGTGCAGGAAATTCGTGGTTACGATCAGGTTACCCGCATCGCTAACACACCTGCTTTTATTAAAGGTGTCACCAACCTGCGCGGCGTCATTGTGCCCATCGTCGATCTGCGCGTGAAGTTCAGCCAGGGCGACGTTGACTACAATGACAACACCGTGGTGATCGTCCTGAACCTGGGGCAGCGCGTGGTGGATGGCGTATCTGACGTGCTCTCTCTGACCTCTGACCAGATTCGCCCTGCGCCGGAGTTTGCGGTCACCCTGTCGACCGAATACCTGACCGGTCTGGGTGCGCTCGGCGAGCGTATGCTGATTCTGGTGAACATTGAGAAGCTGCTGAACAGCGAAGAGATGGCGCTGCTGGATATCGCGGCGAATCATGTAGCGTAGGTAAATGCAAAACGGCAACCCGGTTGCCGTTTTTTATGTTTGCTCCCTCTCCCTGTGGGAGAGGGTCGGGGTGAGGGCATCAGGCCTCACCCCTTTCATATCCTTACGCTTCCTGCTTTACCAGCTCAGCTTCCGCTTCCCGCGCCCCTTCATTCTGCGACAGCATCGCGGTCGCAATCCCGTTCCCCAGCACGTTAATGGCTGAACGCCCCATATCCAGGAAGTGGTCGATCCCCATCAGCAGCAGAATGCCCGCTACCGGGATATTAAAACTTGGAATGGTCGCAGCCAGCACCACCAGGGACGAACGCGGTACGCCCGCAATCCCCTTTGACGCCAGCATCAGGGTTAACATCAGTACCGTTACCTCTGAGAAACTCAGGTGAATGTTATACGCCTGGGCGATAAACATCGACGCGAACGAGCAGTACACCATCGACCCCACCAGGTTGAAGGAGTAGCCAATTGGCAGAACAAAAGAGGCGATATTGCGTGAGCAGCCAAAACGCTCCAGTTGCTCCAGCGTTTTAGGGTAGGCGGCTTCAGAACTGCTGGTGGTGAACGCCACCAGTACCGGGTCTTTCAACATGCTGACCAGGCGAAACACCTCTTTTTTCAAAACCATATAGCCCACGGCGAGCAATACCAGGCAGGTGAGAAGGATGGCAACATAGTAACCGCCAATAAAGGAGGCATAGTTCAACAGAATGCCTAAGCCCTGAGTGGCAATGACGGAGGAGATCGCCGCAAAGATGGCCAGCGGCGCAACGTACATCACGTAACCGGTTACCTTCAGCATGATATGGGAAACCACATCCAGCGCGGCAACCAGCGGCGCGTTGAATTTCTGCCCCAGCGACGCACCGCCGATACCGAAGAACATTGAGAACACCACAATCTGCAGGATCTCATTGTTCGACATCGCGCCTGCGATACTGGTTGGAATAGTGTGAGACAGAAACGCTTTCAGCGTCATGCCTCCAACGGCCAGACCGGTATCTACCGCTTCGGTTGGGATCGTCAGGTTCAGACCACTTCCCGGATGCTCCAGCGTGACGATAAACAGTCCGACCAGAATGGAGAGCACCGATGAGCTGATAAACCACACCATCGCTTTACCGCCAACGCGGCCAATGGTGGAGGTTTCGCCCAGTTTCATAATGCCGACGGTCAGCGTACTGAAGACCAAGGGTGCAATAACCATTTTGATCAGACGAAGGAAAATGTCGGTCAGCAGGGTAATATTATCCGACCAGGCTTTAATGGCATCCGCAGATGCGTATTCATGAATTGCTGCCCCTGAAAGAATACCCGCCAGCATGAATATCACGATGAAGAGTGTGAGTTTGTTTGCACTTGCCACGAAAAAAGACCCTCTATGCGCTTTAGATGTCGCCCGCGCCGATACATATAGATTTTTTATTGCTGCGCGGGGAATTATTCGGCACATAAATTGACGCAAAGTGTAGGGGGATACAACAAGTTTTTAAGTTTTATTAATTTTGTTGTTAATGTGCAGACGATATATTGTGACGCTTATCACACTTTTGCGGATATATCCTCAGCCTGCGCGCCCGAATATTCTTTTAATTCGGTTTAACTTTCTGTTTTTAAAATATAAATGCTGTCAATAAGACATAGGTTGTGACTACCCTGCGTCGGGTGGTCGAAGCGATATCCGTAAACTAAATTCTCAATAACCCCCTCAGAGGAACGTTAAGCGGGGCTAACATCTTGAACGTTAAAAATAAAATGTTGCAAGGGAACGGAGACGTCTTCTGGAGGGTGGTAAATGAAAAGAAAACTCCTTTTGATCTGTGCAGGCACATTACTGACTACGACCGTAGTTCATCAGGCACTGGCCGTTACCAGCAGCGGCACCATCGGGGCGACGCTGACGCTGACAAACGGCTGCCTGATAAACGGATCGCCCACGCAAAGTGGTATTAACTTCGGGACGCTCGATTTTGGTACCCATCCCGCAACGTTTTCCACCCTTACGACGCAGTTGAGCGGCGCCAGCGGCGGAAACACCTTTACCGTCCAGTGTACGACCGCCAGCTATACGGTCGCGATAACCGGCAATACCCATTCCACCGCCCCTGGCTCCGTGGTGGGGTCGCCAGCACGCCTGAGCGCTACCTGGTCAATACGGCCAACGCGGCACAGGGTGTGGCTTATAGCCTGTACAGCGACAGCGGGTTCAACTCTGTGATTGCCAATAACACCGCGTTGCCGATCGCGTCTACGGCAGGTGGGGTCGACAGTTATACCCTGTACGGCCGCATTACCGGAGGCGGGAACAGCGTAACGGTGGTACCCGGCACCTATACCGACACGATTAACGTCAGCGTGACCTATTAGATCTGCACTGCCATGAAGGCCCCTTTTACAGGTCTGCGCAAACGCGCAGAGGGAAGCGTGCAGCCTTTTTTCGCGCTGATCGTCGGGCTGTTGCTGATACCTGCTGCGGGGGCGGTGACATCGCAGTCCTTTAAGGTCAGCGCGACCATTGTACCGGGTTGCGCGGTGGCCACCGGTAGCGGGGGGCTTCTCGGTACGCTGGATTTTGGCACCCATAATGGGGTGGAAAGCGCGCCAGTCAGTACCAGCTTTGTGCCAAACGGGGCGTTGTCTATCGCCTGTACGCCTGGCGTGGCGCTGAGCATGAGCATTAATGGCGGTCAAAATTATTCATCCGTCCGTCGGATGAAGCGGTCCGGAGGAACAGAACTGGTGCCGTACCGGCTCTACAGCAGCAGCTCGCTGGCCGCCAACAGCGAAATTGGCGTTAACCAGGCAATACCGGTGACCTATACCAACAGCAATAACATCGCGCTGCCGCTGTTTGGCGTGGCGCTACTGACCGGCTTTAGCCCGGCAGGAACCTATACCGATCAGCTCACCGTGACCTTGTCATGGTAATAAAGGGAGAGAGTCGATGAAGCCATTGTTCCGGCAGTTGTGTCTGGCGGGTGTTTTATCAGGCGTCGCGGCCACAGGCGAGGCGCAGGCGGCGGCCACCATTCTGCACTGGCCCATCGATCCCTGGCTTGCCGCAGATGCCAACGCCACGGAGCTGTGGATCCAGAACCAGGGAAACAGCGCAACGACGATGCAGGTGCGTATTGTGCGCTGGAAGCAGGAGGGGGGATACGAACGCTACAGCGCGCAGCAGGACGTGGTCGCCAGCCCGCCCATTGTCACCATTCACAAAGGCAATAAACAGCTGATTCGCCTTATCAAACAGAGCGCAGTCCCTGTCGGGGTCGAACAAGCCTACCGCATTATTGTTGATGAAATTCCCCAGCCCGACGCGAAAGCCGAACCCTCCATCGGCCTTAAATTACAGATGCGCTATTCCATTCCGCTGTTTGTCTACGGACAGGGTATCCCGACCCTTAAAGAGGGGGCGCATCATGCCCTGGCCGAGACCCGAAATCTGAGCTGGCGCGTGACCCACGAGGGAGGACAGCCTGCATTACAGGTACGTAATCAGGGGGATGTGCATGTCAGATTAAGCCAGGTGTCACTGGAGCAGGGCGGACAGAAACGCACCGTAGCGGAGGGATTACTGGGTTACGTCCTCCCGGGCAGCACCCGCAGCTGGCCAATACCCGCTGGCGTTCGTCAGCCGGACCGGATGAGCGCGCAGATTAATGCCAGGGATGAACAATGGCAGTCGACGCCCGTCAACTGAAGCCGGCAATGATGCTACTGCTTTGCGTCAGCACCACAACCTGGGCCGATCCCGGTGACGACAGTTTACCGCCGCCTCCTCAGGCGCAGGCGGTAAATGATGAGGCGGTTTTCCAGCTTGCCCTCGTGCTCAACCACTACGACACCGGTCTGGTGGTACCCGTGACGCAACGTAACGGCGCTTTCTTTATCTCCAGCGCCGATTTGCTGCGCGCGGGGCTCCCCCCGGAGCATGTGCCCGCCGGCGAGGTGAATCTCGCCTCACTGAGTCAGGTTCGTGTGGCGTATGACAGTGCCGCACAGCGCCTGTTGCTGACCGTTCCCCGCGACTGGATCAGTGCCCGGGTGACGCCTTTCAGTGCCCAAACGGCGCAGACCAAACCGCACTATGGGCGCGGGGCGCTGCTGAATTACGATCTGTATACCAACCACACGGAACATATCGGCGGTCAGGCGTCGCTCTGGCATGAATTCCGCTACTTCAACGAGAACGGCTCGTTCTCCTCCACCGGCTACGCCCGGAAAAATTTCACCGGAAACGACGGTCAACAGGAAGGGTATGTTCGCTATGACACGACGCTGCTGATAACCCGTGAGGATGACGCGACCACCTTGAGCGCGGGGGACGTGATCAGCGATGCCCTGAGCTGGACCTCCAGCGTGCGGATGGGCGGTATTAGCTACGGACGTGATTTCTCCCTGCGCCCGGACCTGGTGACATGGCCGCTGCCGGAGTTTTCGGGTGAAGCCGCGGTGCCTACCTCGGTGGATCTGTTTATCAACGGCTATCGCTCTGGCTCAACCCAGCTTCAGCCTGGCCCCTTCACCCTGACCAATCTGCCCTATATCAACGGTGCCGGGGATGCGGTGCTGGTCACCACCGATGCGCTGGGCCGTCAGGTGAGTACCACGCTACCGTTTTATGTCACCAGCGATTTGCTCAAACAAGGGCTGAGTGACGGCGCCGTGACGCTCGGCAGCCTGCGCCGTAACTATGGCATCAGGAACTTTGACTACGGTCCTGCTGCCGGTAGCGGCTCGTATCGCTACGGGGTGACCGACTGGCTGACGCTGGAGGGCCATGCGGAAGGGGCGCAGGAGCTGGCGCTGGGCGGGGCAGGGACGGTGATCAAACTCGGCCAGTTTGGCGTAGTGAACACCTCTTACTCACAAAGCCGCATGCGCGGAGACAACGGCGGGCAAATCAACTGGGGTTACCAGTACAATACCAGCGAGTTCAGCGTGGCCACCCAGCACACGCGTCGCGATCGCGGTTTGGGCAATCTTGCCCTTTATGACCAGCCGACGGTGTATGACGAAAACGACAAACCCATCGCCAGCTTTAGCCGCAATACGGACCAGTATTCCCTGACGTTTAACATGGGGCAGTACGGCAATATTGGCGCGGCCTGGATCGGCGTAGAGAGCTTTGACGGCCAAAAAACGGAGCTGCTGAATCTCTCATGGAGCCGAAATCTGTGGGGCGCAAGCAGTATTTACCTGGCCGGCAGCCGGGACCAGCAGCGGGGGGACTGGACGGTTGCGCTCTCGCTGCAGGTGCCGCTGGGCGCACGCGACAGCGCTGCCGTCACCGTTGAGAACACCCCGGATGCGGGCAGCACGCAGCGGATTAACTATAACCACTCCATGCCTTCTGACGGTGGTTTTAGCTGGAACATGGCCTGGGCAAATCAGTCAAAATCCAGTGATTATCAGCAGGGTACGCTGGGCTGGCGCAATAACAACATCGAACTGCAGGGCGGCGGCTACGGCGAAAGAGACACCATGACCTGGTGGGGCGAGGCAATGGGCGCGATTGTCCTGATGGACGGAGAGCTGTTTGCGGCGAACAAAATCAACGATGCGTTTGTGGTGATCAGCACCGACGGTCATCCGGACGTGCCCGTCAGCTATGAGAACCAGCCCGTGGGTAAAACGAATAACAACGGTTACCTGCTGGTCAGCGGGGTGTCGGCGTATTACCCGGCAAGCTACCGGATTGATACGCTGAATCTGCCTGCGGATACCCGGCTGAAAGAGACAGAGCGGCGGATTGCCATCCGTCGTCACAGCGGTTATCTGGTGGATTTCCCGATGGAGCAGGAGAGAGTGGCAAGCGTCATTCTGCATGATGCGCGAGGGCAAGCGATTCCGGTTGGAAGCCAGGTGCGGCGAGCCTCGCGCAGTAATGCGGTGGTGGGCTATGACGGGATCGCCTGGCTGGAGAATCTCAGCGACGTCAATCCGCTTGAGGTGATCACGCCTGCCGGGAAGCGCTGCACGGCGACCCTGAACGTGGGGCCTAATCCGCAGCATAAGCTGCAAACCTACGGTCCGCTGGTGTGTCGGGAGGGCCCGTGAAACGCTGGCTGCTGTTGATGCTGCTGCTATTCTCCTGCGGGGGCTGGGCGGCGTGTACCGTCAGTACGGTCAATGCCTCGTTTGGCAGCGTCACGTCGTTTGCGCTTAGCGGCACCGGGGAGGTGGAAACCACCGGTACGCTGGTGGTGGCATGCGATGCGGTACTGAATGTTCTGACCAACGATTCGGTGACGTTGAATTACACCGCGGCGTCGGTTTCGGGCAACAGCCGCGCCAACCTTAAACGCACCGACGACACGAGTATTACGGATGTGATCCCCACCCGGCTGTGTGGATTATCGGGTTGTGCGAGCAGTAGCGAAGTGCAGATAAGTAAATCGTATACCTGGAGCGGTAACACCCTGCTGGGGTTGCTTGGCTCAAAGCGGTACAACATACCGCTCTATTTTCGCACCGTCGCCGGGCAAAACGTGACGGCCGGGCCTTACCAGGTGCTGTTGACCTTCAGCATCAATTACAACGTCTGTGCCGTCGGTCTTGGAAGCCTTTGTACGTCTCCCCAGCCGGGAACCGCAACAACCAGTATTCTGCTGAACATGACCGTCACCAGTGACTGCAGCGCCATGACCACGCCGGACGTGAACTTTAACAGCGCGCCGCTGGTGCAAAGTTTCCCCACCGTCTCGCAGGCCATTGCCGTGACCTGTACTAAAGGCAGCACCTACACCATTGGCATTAATAATGGTGCCAACGCCCTGAACAACGTACGGCGTATGGTGAGCGGCAGCAACTTCCTCAGTTATGACATTTATAAAGAAGCCACCACCAACCGCTGGGGCGGCAGCGGTGCCGAACGCTGGACCAGCGCGACCGCGTCCCAGGTCAGCACCGACGGTTTACTGCGCACCTACAACTACACCGCGAAGGTCCTGACCAGTCAGACTACGCCGCCCGCTGGCACCTACACCGATACGCTGATTGTTGACGTCGCGTTTTAGTCCACGCTTTTCCCTTTCGCAAATGTAAAGTTCCTGTGGCCTGTGCCGATAACACCGTTAATAAATCTATGAGAAGGTGTTGTATGTTGAACCGTATCCGCGTTGTCACAATGCTTATGATGGTGCTGGTCATTTTCGCACTACTTCAGCTTATCTCCGGCGGGCTTTTTTTCTCGTCATTAAAACAGAAGCAGGACAGTTTCGCCGCCTCGAACGATCTTCGCCTGCAGCAGAGTGAACTCACCTCGACGTGGGATCTGATGCTGCAAACGCGTATCAACCTGAGCCGCTCGTCCGCGCGCATGATGATGGACCCTAACAATCAGCAGAGCAGCGCGAAGACCGATCTGTTGAAAAATGCCCGCGCCACCCTGGCTGACGCCGCAAAACACTACGCCGCCTTCAAACAGATCGCGCCGCAGCCTGCTATGGCGCAGGTTAGCCAGAATATTGATGAAAAATACACTGCCTACTTTGCTGGCCTGACGGAGCTGATCCAGTTCCTGGAGAGCGGCAACATGGACGCCTATTTCGCACAGCCCACGCAGGGGATGCAAAACGCACTCGGCGCCGCGCTCGGGGAATATGCGAAGGCCAGTGGCGATCTGTATCACTCGGCCTTTACGGAAAGCCAGAATGACTACCGCTTTGCGAAATGGCAGATGGCGGCGATGGCGCTGGCGCTGGTTATTGTCCTGGTCGCGGTGTGGTACGGCATTCGCCACATCCTGCTGAATCCTCTCGGTCGCGTCATTGCCCACATTCGTGAAATTGCCAGTGGCGATCTAACCAAAACGCTGGCCATTTCCGGGCGCAATGAGATTACCGAACTGGCTAACAGCGTTGACCATATGCAGCGTTCGCTCATCGATACCGTCGCCAACGTGCGTAGCGGCACGGATGCCATCTATACCGGCACCAGCGAAATTGCGATGGGGAATAACGATCTCTCATCCCGTACCGAGCAGCAGGCGTCCGCGCTGGAAGAGACCGCTGCCAGCATGGAGCAGCTCACCGCAACCGTGAAGCAGAACGCCGATAACGCCCGTCAGGCCTCTCAGCTGGCTGAAAGCGCCTCCGAGACGGCGCAGCGCGGCGGCCGCGTGGTGGATGGCGTGGTGAAAACCATGCACGAAATTGCCGACAGCTCGAAGAAAATTGCCGACATCATCAGCGTCATCGACGGCATCGCCTTCCAGACCAATATTCTGGCGCTGAACGCCGCCGTGGAAGCGGCGAGGGCGGGTGAGCAGGGGCGCGGGTTTGCGGTGGTTGCCGGGGAAGTGCGCAACCTGGCCAGCCGCAGCGCCAACGCGGCGAAAGAGATTAAGGCCCTGATTGAAGACTCCGTCTCCCGCGTGGATACCGGCTCGGTACTGGTGGAAAGCGCCGGGGAGACCATGAATGACATCGTGAATGCTGTTACCCGCGTAACGGACATCATGGGTGAAATCGCCTCTGCATCTGATGAGCAGAGTCGTGGTATCGATCAGGTTGCCCTGGCGGTATCGGAAATGGATCGCGTGACACAACAAAACGCCGCGCTGGTGCAGGAGTCCGCGGCCGCGGCCGCTGCCCTTGAAGACCAGGCGAGTCGTCTGAAGATGGCCGTCTCGGCGTTTCGTCTCGCTTCACTCGCTGGAAATACGGTCACTGCGCAAGCCACGTATAAAGCGCCTGCCGCCGAATCGACGGCAACTCGCCTGCGTGCTGCAACGGCCGGACAAGATGAAAACTGGGAAACATTTTGACTGACAATTAAACCGCGGCTGCTTGCCGCTTGATGGGAGCGTGGATGTTAAATCGTATTCGTATCTCGACCACACTGTTTTTGATTCTGATCCTTTGCGGTGTGTTGCAGGTTGGCAGTAACGGGTTGTCTTTTTGGGCGTTTCGCGATGGCTATCAGAATTTGCAGGATGTTGAGGCGAGTAATCAGCAGCGCTCCGCACTGGCACAAACGCGTGCCGTGCTGTTGCAGGCAAGCACTGCGCTGAACAAGGCGGGCACCTTAACCGCGCTGAGCTATCCGCCGGATGACATTAAAGCGCTGATGGCCACCGCGCGAAGCAGCCTGAAACAGGCTGGCGCACAGTTTAACGCTTTCACGGCGCAGGCGGCGGGCAGCGAGAAAGAGCACGCGCTGAAAGCCGCCATGAAGAAGAACTTTGAACAGTGGTACAGCGATCTGGACCACCAGGCGACCTGGCTTGAGAACAACCAGCTCTCGGACTTTATGACCGCGCCGGTGCAGGCCTCACAGGATGCGTTCGACGGCAGCTTTAACGCGTGGCAGCAGGATATTAACCAGTCTGTTCAACGTGCAGAGGAAGACAGCCGTATCAGCTATCACATGTCGGGTGTGATCTTTGGCGTCGTCGTGATTCTGGCGGGGCTACTGACCGGTGGGGCACTGCTCTGGTCACGCAAAATGATTGTGCAGCCGCTGGCGATTATCAGCAGCCACTTCGACAGTATTGCGAAGGGCGATCTGGCGCGTCCGGTGGCGGTGTTCGGTAAGAACGAAATTTCGGCGATCTTTGCCAGCCTGAAGGCGATGCAGGGTGCCCTGCGGGAAACCGTCTCCGATGTGCGTCAGGGCAGTTATGCCATGCACACCGGGATCTCAGAGATTGCGGCAGGCAACAACGATCTCTCTTCCCGCACCGAGCAGCAGGCGGCCTCGCTGGCGCAGACGGCGGCCAGCATGGAGCAGCTGACCGCAACGGTCAGCCAGAACGCCGATAACGCGCGTCAGGCGTCTGACCTGTCAAAACAGGCGGCAATGACGGCGAAAAAAGGGGGCGATCAGGCCTCTCACGTTGCCAGCACCATGCAGGAGATTGCCACCAGCTCGCAAAAGATTGGTGACATCATCAGCGTGATCGACGGTATCGCGTTCCAGACCAACATTCTGGCGCTGAATGCCGCGGTTGAAGCGGCGCGCGCCGGTGAACAGGGGCGTGGGTTTGCGGTCGTGGCGGGGGAAGTGCGTAACCTGGCCAGCCGCAGCGCCAACGCGGCGAAAGAGATTAAGGTCCTGATTGAAGAGTCGGTATCACGCGTCCAGCAAGGCTCAGCCCTGGTGGATACGGCGGCGCATACCATGCATGAGATCGTCACCTCCGTCACGCGGGTTAACGACATCATGGGCGAGATTGCGTCTGCGTCGGACGAACAGCGTCGCGGCATTGAGCAGGTTGCTCAGGCCGTCAGCCAGATGGATCAGGTGACGCAACAGAATGCCTCGTTAGTTGAGGAAGCGGCAGCGGCAACCGATCAGCTGGCCAGCCAGGCGGATCGTCTCACCGGGCTGGTCGCGGTATTTAATGTGAAAGAGCACGTTGAAGCAGTAACAGAAGTCGGGCGGTCGCAGGCCGTGCCAGTTGTATCCTGAATGTAATTAAGAAGGCGCTATGACATCACCAATGCCCCCTGGGCAAACGTCATTATTGTTGCAGATGACACAGCGCCTCGCGCTGTCCGACGCGCATTTTCGTCGGATATGTCAGTTAATCTACCAGCGTGCAGGGATCGTGCTTGCGGATCATAAGCGGGACATGGTCTACAACCGTCTGGTGCGGCGCTTGCGTACGCTGGGGCTGGATGATTTTGGTCGCTATCTGAGCATGCTCGAAGCCAACCAGAACAGCGCAGAGTGGCAGGCTTTTATCAACTCGTTAACCACTAACCTGACGGCCTTTTTCCGCGAAGCCCACCACTTCCCGGTACTGGCCGAGCACGCGCGGCGTCGTACCGGGGAGTATCGCGTCTGGAGTGCGGCCGCCTCGACCGGTGAAGAGCCGTACTCGCTGGCAATCACACTTGCCGACACGCTTGGGATGGCGCCCGGGCGCTGGAAGGTTTACGCCAGCGATATCGACACCGAGGTGCTGGAGAAGGCGCGCAACGGCGTGTATCGCCAGGACGAACTGAAAACGCTGTCGCCGCAGCAGTTGCAGCGATATTTCATGCGTGGGACAGGCCCGCATGAAGGCCTGGTACGCGTACGCCAGGAGCTGGCGAATTGCGTCGAATTCGCGCCCGTTAACCTGCTGGACAAGCAGTACAACGTGCCGGGGCCATTCGACGCCATTTTTTGCCGTAACGTCATGATCTATTTTGATAAAACGACGCAACAGGACATTCTGCGTCGGTTTGTTCCGTTGCTCAAGCCTGACGGTTTACTGTTTGCCGGGCACTCGGAAAACTTCAGCAACCTCGCGCGAGAGTTTAGCCTGCGTGGGCAAACGGTATATGCGCTGAGTAAGGAAAAAGCATGAGTAAAATCAGGGTATTGTCTGTCGACGATTCAGCGCTGATGCGTCAGATCATGACTGAAATCATCAATAGCCACAGCGACATGGAGATGGTAGCAACGGCGCCCGATCCGCTGGTCGCGCGGGATTTAATTAAAAAATATAACCCCGACGTGCTCACGCTGGATGTCGAGATGCCGCGCATGGATGGCATCGATTTCCTGGAGAAATTGATGCGGCTGCGGCCGATGCCGGTGGTGATGGTCTCCTCCCTGACCGGGAAAGGATCGGAAATCACCCTGCGCGCGCTGGAGCTGGGGGCGGTAGATTTTGTCACCAAACCGCAGCTCGGTATTCGCGAGGGGATGCTGGCGTATAGCGAGATGATCGCGGAGAAAATTCGTACCGCATCGCGGGCAAAACTGGCGGCCCATAAGCCAATGGCCGCCCCGGCAACCCTGAAGGCCGGCCCGTTACTCAGCTCGGAAAAACTGCTGGTGATTGGGGCGTCAACCGGAGGAACAGAGGCAATTCGTCATGTACTCCAGCCATTGCCGCTTTCAAGTCCGGGTATTCTGATTACCCAGCATATGCCGCCAGGCTTTACCCGCTCGTTCGCCGAACGCCTGAATAAGCTGTGTCAGATCAGCGTGAAAGAGGCGGAAGACGGCGAGCGCGTGCTCCCGGGACATGCCTATATCGCCCCGGGTGATAAGCATATGGAGCTGGCTTGCAGCGGTGCAAACTATCAAATCAAAATTCATGACGGACCGCCGGTCAACCGGCACCGTCCCTCGGTGGATGTGCTGTTTCATTCGGTGGCGAAACATGCGGGGCGCAACGCCGTTGGGGTGATCCTGACGGGGATGGGCAACGATGGTGCCGCCGGAATGCTTGCAATGCACCAGGCTGGCGCCTGGACGATTGCGCAGAATGAAGCAAGTTGTGTGGTGTTCGGCATGCCGCGCGAGGCCATCAATATGGGTGGCGTGAGCGAAGTGGTCGATCTTAGCCAGGTAAGCCAGCAGATGCTGGCGAAAATCAGTGCCGGACAGGCAATACGTATTTGACTCAGGAGTATTATTTTATGGCGGATAAAGAGCTTAAGTTTTTGGTTGTGGATGACTTTTCCACCATGCGTCGCATTGTGCGCAACCTGCTGAAAGAGCTGGGCTTCAACAACGTTGAAGAAGCAGAAGACGGCGTTGATGCGCTGAACAAACTGCAGGCGGGTGGGTTTGGTTTTGTTATCTCCGACTGGAACATGCCAAACATGGACGGTCTGGAGCTGCTGAAAACCATTCGTGCCGATGCGGGAATGGCGTCCTTGCCGGTTCTGATGGTCACCGCAGAAGCGAAAAAAGAGAACATCATTGCTGCTGCACAGGCGGGCGCAAGCGGCTATGTGGTGAAGCCATTCACCGCGGCAACCCTGGAAGAGAAGCTCGGTAAGATCTTCGAGAAACTCGGCATGTGAGGTGATGGAAATGTTGCAACCTGCTATGAAACCCGTTGAAGAACACTCGCCGAGCGATATCATCGTCCGTATTGGCAGCCTGACGCGCATGCTGCGTGACAGCCTGCGTGAGCTGGGTCTGGATCAGGCGATTGCGGAAGCGGCGGAAGCGATTCCTGACGCGCGAGATCGTCTGGACTACGTTGTGCAGATGACCGCCCAGGCGGCAGAACGTGCGCTGAACAGCGTTGAAGCGTCGCAGCCCCATCAGGATGCGATGGAAAAAGGCGCGAAAGCGCTGACCCAACGCTGGGACGAGTGGTTCGAGAACCCGATTGAGCTGGCGAATGCCCGCGAGCTGGTGACCGATACCCGTCAGTTCCTGGGGGATGTGCCGGGCCACACCAGCTTCACCAACGCCCAACTGCTGGATATCATGATGGCGCAAGATTTCCAGGACCTGACGGGTCAGGTGATCAAGCGCATGATGGATGTGATTCAGGAGATTGAACGCCAGCTGCTGATGGTTCTGCTGGAGAACATTCCGGAACCGGCAGCCCGTCCAAAACGCGAGAACGAAAGCCTGCTCAATGGCCCACAGCTCGACGCCAGCAAAGCGGGCGTGGTGGCAAGCCAGGATCAGGTTGACGATCTGCTGGACAGCCTCGGCTTCTGATTGGTGCCGTTACCCTCAGGTTGCCTGCGTAACCTGAGGGTCTGTTCTAGCGCAGATCCATCTTCACCGTGACGTTTCCTTCGAAGCTCCCCGGTGCGGGCGTGGCATCCGTAGTGCTGACGGGAACCGCCTGTATTTTAACGCTGCCGTTTCCCTGCTCGTCCAGATTTACTGGAAATGCATAAGTCCCATCCAGCGCCACGTTCTGGCTATTTTCGTCGTACACCCGCACACCCAGATCGTCCCTTTCAAGCAGCTTAGCAATGTAGGGCGTACTGCTATCCACTATGCCCTGGTCGGCCGTCAGGGTGAGCTTTATCCTGTCATTATTACCAACGGCGTTATCGTCACAGTGGTAGTTAATATCGACGCTTTTTAGGGCATAGCCCTGAGGCGGCTGCCCTTTGCGGGTAAACTGTTTACTGACGATGCTGCCAAACTGGACTTCAATCGTGCTGCCTGCATTGATGGTGCAGCTCAGCGGTGCAGAAAGGGTACCGCCAAACCAGATATCAGAGACGTGTTCTGCCTGAGTGGCGTCGCAGCTTCCACCGGTGCCAATATAAAGGCAGGCGTAGTTTTGGGCGATGAGCGTCGCCGGGATCACCTCTTCACCCAGTATCGGTTTTTTTATGTGCAGCAGCACGGCCACGACGTTCCAGCGAAACTTGCGTTTCGATGCGGCACCACCGTCAGGCCGGGAGTCATTGCTGCATACGTCGCTTTCTTCTTCTGTTTTGGACAGGCTCGATTCGAGCACGGTAAGCATATTTCCCCGCGGGGTCGGGTACTCATTGATCGGGATTGGGGTGAGCGAGCTGCCGTCCGGGGAGTTAATCGCATCCGCATAGCCAGTAATGTGGGCATCAATTTTATCCGTAAGATAGCCAGTACCGCTGGTGCCGGGGTTAAGGGGGCTGCCAGCCAGGGTTTTTTCGTAGACGGTGCTTGACGAAAACATGTTTCCCGGGCACGTGCAGTTTGCTTCCAGGTCGGCACCTGCGCCGACCAGGTGACCCGGAATATCATAATCGTTGTTTGCAACGTTTTCTGTCGATGTAAATTCATGATGGTAATCAATGGAATACGTCTGTGGGGCTCCGAAACAATTTTTGAGTACCGTGACGGCGCCGAAAGACCCCGTCGATACCAGCATCAGCGTGCTGGTCAGAGAAACCGTAAGGGTTCGTCTTTTCATTTTAGTGAGCATAAGCTGTTTCCTGCTGACAAAGCGCGCGGGTTGAACGGATACCGTTAGGGCTCTCCGTGTATCCCTCTGCCTGCTGTAAAATATGGGCGACACACTGTTGGTCTGGCGCTTTTCCCCATTTCACTGTGAGCTGTGTGGGCTCGCCGACGCCGGCCAGGTATACCGTGCTGGTATCGTCCACGATGCCGCTCAGGTCCGCGTTCGCGCTGGTGACGATTGCGCCAAAGGGGACGCGTTGATTGCCGGGGCGGGTTAACGCGATCAGCATTCGATAACCCACGTGCGCATCGAACCGGCTTTCAACGGCGGCATTACGTGAAGGGATCACCCGGATTGACGTATCGCTGCTCTCCACGTTTTCGGGCAGGCTTGCGGTGTCGATACGAATCGCATTTTCCTGATACGGCGTCAGGGACGGGATAACGGCGTTACCCAGCCAGTCTGTCTGAATACCCTGCTGGTTCTGGAAGCGTACACCGGAGGCGCCGTTGGCATTGACAATGGCAAACTGGCTCCCTAACGGCTGCGCCAGCGTAACGCCGCGGGGGTGTGCAACAATGGCCCCGCTGATCCCGTAGTTCATCTGCTCCGCGCTGCCGGAAGAGGCGTAATAACCGGCATTCAGGTTGGCGTATTGAGAACGATAGGTACCATATACGCTGCTGGTATCCTCCCCATCGTGATTAGAATGGCTTTGCTGCAGCGAATAGCTTAAACGTTCGTCGTCCAGCAGCGTTCCGTTGACGCCGATATTGTGTCGGGTGTAGCCATTTTTGGTGTTGCTGATGTTATAGCTACTCCACGCGCGGGGGAGCCAGCGAGTTAGCGGCACGCTAAAGCCGAAGGAGACCATCCGGTCGGCCTCCTCGTCGTTCGTTTTACTGTAGGTATATGCCAGGTGATAACTCACCCCAGACAGAACGGTGTTAAAACCTAACGACAGGCTGCGTTCTTTTTTCGACGTCCCCCAGTAGTCCTGCTGGTAGCCGTTAAGATAGAGACTGACGCCAGCAAGGTTCTGGCTGATACTGGCCTGAACGCGGTTGCGTTTGTTATAGCGGAAGAGCAAATCGTTATCGTGTCCGTCCTGCTTCTGATTAGCGTCAGCAAAGCTGTAATACCCGCGACTCGAGTAGCGATAACTGCCAAGCGTGAAATTGGTATCGGTGGCGTCAATTTTCCCCGAATAGAGTACGCGCCAGGACTGGCCGACATGCTTGCTGCCGTCGTCAAGCGTGGTATCGGCGGCGGTGACGTCTGTAGAGAGCGAACCCATCGGCCCCAGCGCGATGCCAGCGCCCGTATTGAGGGCATTATAGTCTTGCGAAAGGGTTAGCCCGCCAAACCAGGTCAGCAGATTGTTGACGCCGAAGATGACGCTCCCCTGAAGGAAGTCGGGCTCCTTTTGGTCACTCCCGCTGTCTGCGCGATAACGGCCCGCCGTCAATTCATACTTCATGTGTCCCGGGCGCTGCATAATGGCGATGCTTGAGTAGGGTTGAGTAAAGTGATGTTCGGTGCCGTCGGCCTCTTTCACCGTCACTTCCAGGTCGCCGCTGTTGGTAGTGGAGTAAAGGTCGTTGATCTCAAACGCTCCGGGGGCTACGTTCTGCTGGTAGATGAGATATCCGTTCTGGCGCACCGAGACGACCGCATTCGAGCTGGCGACGCCGCGAATGACCGGTGCATAGCCGCGTTGGCTATAGGGCAACATTTCTTCGTCCGTGGCGAGATTGACGCCCCGATACTGCAGGCTGTCGAACACTTCGCCGCGCGTGCTGCTCTCGCCCGCGGTGAACTGCGCTCTCAGCGCGTCGATGTCGTGCTGCAGGAACGTGTTGATGTTATCCCACTGTGAATCGCCGTCCGATTTGGTCCACGTTGAGTAGTTTCGAAGACGCCAGCCGCCCAGGTTCGCCCCGGTACGCAAATTCAGATAGCGGCTTTCTGTGCTGTCCTCGCGATCTTCTTTGCTTTGCGAGCCCGACAGCGAATAATCGCTGAACAGGACGGGAACACCATCGTCCCAGCGCGAGGGATCGATAAAATCGCGACCGTTATCAGCCAGCGCGGCCTGGGGGATGCTCAACCTAAGCGTCATTGTTGAGAAATCAAGCTCTGCAGACGCCTGTGGAATATAGTTATCCAGCGACTCTGGGAGCGTTTCCTCCGCCGGACGCTTCAGCAACGGAGGATAACGGTCGATATTAATGCCCCAGGCGCGCAGCATCGCGGGGCTCAATTGGGGGATCAGGCGCCCGTCAGATCTGCTGACGTAGCGAATGTTGGCATCCTTCAGCCTGCGATCGTTGATTGTGATGATGGAAGAGTAGGTGCCGGGCAACTGGGCGTTCGATTTTGTAAAAAGCGAGAGGTCGATATCCTGCTGCGTCAGCATGTCCCCTTCGAGTGAGGAAGGAGAAAAGAGATACTCCCGGGCATCTGCGGAAAAAATCATTAACATCAGGGTACTCGCCAGACAGCGTGTAACCGAATTCAGCCGAAAGGTTCCCCCAACAGGCAAGAAATTACGTCCTGCAATCATTCTGTCGTTTATCCCCTGGTCAGATGGAACGTGTATTTTTCGGAGGCATTGCCGTAATCGGTAATGCACCGCCAACTGACGTCATTCGCCGGTGCAGCGTCGGGAAGAGGGATATCAACGCGTGATGCTGGCCCCACCATATCGGCGCTTTCGAGCTTCTGCGAGCCTAGCGAGAGAGAGTCAAAAACGGTGTAAAACGCACTGTCGTTTATCACCGTCAGCTGCTGGCCCTGGCGAACGAAGCGCAGATTCTTGCAGGACTCGCCTGGCGTCCCGTTGAGCCCCACGGGACGCCAGAACAGCTTCAGTCGCGTTTTGTAGATGAGTCGTAGCACGTTTTTATCGGCATCCTCTGCGGCGGTTGCGGGCACCGTGCGGACATTCAAATAAAACAGCGTCTCTTTGTCTTTCGGTAACGGGCTGCCGTTCCAGGTGATTCGCAGGCTTTGCTCTTTTTGAGGATCGAGTCGAAAGAGGGGGGGCGTGACAATAAAGGGCCCACGCGTTTTGCCATCGCCAGTGTCGGTCCAGGTCTGGATCAGCCAGGGCAATTCTTTTTCACTGTTCGTAAGCGGCAGGGCAACTTCCTTTTTTGCAGCATCGTAAATTATGCGGGTGCGGCCGATTTGTATTCCCGCAGCGTGACAAAACGAACTTGTTATGACGGGAAGGCATAATAAAAACAGCAGGGATGTGCGCACGGGAAACCCTTATTGGAGCAGGTTGAAATAATGATAATAGTCCGCTTTCGGACTATTATCGGAGCATGACGCATTACGTGTCATTATCTAATCAGTGGCATGCTGAATATTAGATAAACAGGTATTAACGATATAAAATATTCACCGTCATATCCGCATCGGCAGGGCCAGCGGTCACCGTTGCGGCAAATGACTTATAGCGGGCGTTAAAGTCGGCTTTAATGGTATCGGTAGTACGGGTGGCCAGTTGAATATAAACCTGTCCTTCTGCCCCATCCATGGTGATAAGTTGAGTGTCTTTGCCCGCCGGGCTAACGGCGACGCCGATACCGGTGGCGGCGGTCTCACCGGTGGTGGTGATTTTGCTGACATCCAGCAGCGTAGAGGTATTGGTCAGGGTCGTCGTGCCGTTAAAGGTGAGCTGTACTGCCGGCAGCCCATCGCTCTTTACCGGGCAGTTTGCGAGCGTAATCGAGAACGGGGTCAGGGAAGATTCAGTTCCGACCGCCTTAAAAAGAGATTTAGGGTACGTCCCCAGAGGGACCGTACTGTCCGTGCCGCTATCACCCTGAATGGTGCAGCTCGGTTCAATAATTTCTCCCGTAAAGTGGACCGTCCCCGCATTCATTTCGGCAGCAAAACTGCCCATCGAAATGGCCGCAAGTACTGCGCCAGCCATAAAGTTATTTTTGAAATCCATCTGCAAAAACTCCTGAGTTTAAAAACACGTTAGGTATTCAATTTAATATTTTGGCTCAATTGACACCGTGCAGAAGTATAGCGGGTAATTTCCTTCAAGTAATTGTGGGTCAAGATTAATATTAATTATTATAACCGTCATGAAAAATATTTTAATACTGGAGAAAAACCATTATTGATATAAATCAATTATAATTTTTTCTATTCCATATCATCCATAAGTATATTTTGATCAAAAAATAGACGTATTTTGTTGATGAAACCAGCCAACTCAGTTTTTAAAAATTTTATATTTATTTTTATTAAAAACACTTTTAAAAAATAATCAGTATTAAAAAGTGATTGCCAAACCTGATCTGTACGTTTTTTGAACGGCAAGCAGCCTCGCTACAGCGTTTAATCGTTAAAGTGGTTAACAGGGCATGATTATAGGGGTTTATCTACCCATTGGCGATAACCTCCCGTGGCAAGATAACCGTGACGTAATGGGCTGAGCATGCACTGTGGCAGAAGAGAACGACGACAAAACGGAAGCCCCCACACCCCACCGACTTGAAAAAGCGCGTGAGGAAGGGCAGATCCCCCGATCCCGAGAATTGACCTCCCTGCTGATCCTTGTCGTAGGGGTGTGCATTATCTGGTGGGGTGGGGAGTCGCTCGCCCGCAAGCTGGCGGGAATGCTCTCAACTGGCTTACGTTTTGACCACAGTATGGTCAATGACCCGAATCTGATCCTCAGCCAGATTATTCAGTTAATAAAAGGGGCCATGGTTGCGCTGCTGCCCTTAATTACCGGCGTGGTGCTGGTGGCGCTGGTCTCTCCAGTCATGCTGGGCGGTCTGGTGTTTAGCGGAAAATCACTGCAGCCCAAATTTTCGAAGCTGAACCCACTGCCGGGCATTGCGAAAATGTTTTCGGCGCAGACCGGCGCCGAGCTGCTCAAGGCTATTCTCAAATCGGTGCTGATGGGCAGTTCTGCCGGGTTCTTCCTCTGGTATCACTGGCCCGAAATGATGCGCCTCATCAGCGAGTCGCCCCTTACTGCCATGAGTAATGCCCTGAATCTGGTTGGACTCTGCGCGCTGCTGGTGGTGCTCAGCATTATCCCGATGGTCGGTTTTGACGTTATCTTCCAGCTTTATAGCCATTTCAAGAAACTGCGGATGTCACGTCAGGATATCCGTGACGAATATAAGCAGATGGAAGGTGACCCGCACGTTAAAGGGCGTATCCGTCAGATGCAGCGTGCTGCCGCTCGTCGGCGCATGATGGAGGATGTGCCGAAGGCGGATGTCATCGTCACCAACCCGACACACTATTCCGTTGCCTTGCGCTACGACGAAAATAAGATGAGCGCGCCGAAAGTGGTGGCGAAAGGGGCGGGGCTGATCGCACTTCGTATCCGGGAAATTGGCACCGAAAACCGCGTGCCGATCCTGGAAGCTCCACCGCTGGCGCGTGCCTTATACCGCCATGCGGAAATCGGACAACAGATCCCGGGACAACTCTACGCCGCGGTGGCGGAAGTGCTGGCCTGGGTATGGCAGTTGAAACGCTGGCGTCTGGCCGGGGGTCAACGGCCTGTGAAACCTGAGAACCTTCCGGTGCCTGCCGCGCTGGATTTTATGAACGAGAAGGACACTGATGGCTAATCTGGTGGCAATGTTGCGCCTGCCCGGCAACCTGAAATCGACCCAATGGCAGATCCTCGCCGGGCCGATTCTCATCCTGTTAATTTTGTCGATGATGGTTCTGCCGCTCCCGGCATTCATCCTCGATCTGCTGTTCACGTTTAATATTGCGCTCTCCATTATGGTGCTGCTGGTGGCGATGTTCACTCAGCGGACCCTCGAGTTTGCCGCGTTCCCGACCATTCTGCTGTTTACCACTCTGCTGCGACTGGCACTGAACGTGGCGTCCACGCGTATCATTCTGATGGAAGGACACACCGGCGCGGCAGCAGCAGGTAAAGTGGTGGAGGCCTTCGGCCACTTCCTGGTCGGCGGTAATTTCGCTATCGGTATCGTGGTGTTCGTTATCCTCGTGATCATCAACTTTATGGTTATCACCAAAGGTGCCGGACGTATTGCGGAAGTGGGCGCCCGTTTTGTGCTGGACGGGATGCCGGGCAAGCAGATGGCGATCGACGCCGATCTGAATGCCGGGTTAATCGCGGAAGATGAAGCCAAAAAACGCCGTGCGGAAGTCACTCAGGAAGCGGACTTCTACGGATCCATGGACGGTGCGAGTAAGTTTGTGCGCGGTGATGCCATCGCGGGCATTCTGATCATGGTGATTAACGTGGTGGGCGGCCTGCTGGTGGGGGTATTGCAGCACGGCATGGACATGGGCCACGCGGCGGAAAGCTACACGCTGCTGACTATTGGTGATGGTCTGGTCGCGCAGATCCCGGCGCTGGTCATCTCCACGGCGGCGGGCGTGATTGTCACCCGCGTGAGTACCGATCAGGACGTTGGCGAGCAGATGGTTGGCCAGCTCTTCAGTAACCCGCGCGTAATGCTGCTGGCCGCTGCCGTTCTGGGTCTGCTTGGTCTGGTACCGGGCATGCCAAACCTCGTCTTCCTGCTGTTTACGGCGGGTCTGCTGGGCCTTGCCTGGTGGATGCGTGGCCGTGAAACCCAACCGGCGGCGGATCCGGTTCCGGTGAAAATGCCAGAGAATACTCAGGCCGTCGAGGCGACGTGGAACGACGTGCAGCTGGAAGATTCCCTGGGAATGGAAGTGGGGTATCGCCTGATCCCGATGGTGGATTTTCAGCAGGATGGCGAGCTGCTTGGCCGTATCCGCAGTATCCGTAAAAAATTCGCTCAGGATATGGGCTTCCTGCCGCCGGTGGTTCACATCCGTGACAATATGGATCTGCCGCCTGCGCGCTACCGTATTCTGATGAAAGGGGTCGAAATTGGCAGCGGCGATGCCTACCCGGGTCGCTGGCTGGCCATTAACCCTGGCACCGCGGCAGGCACGCTGCCGGGCGAGCAAACCGTCGATCCGGCCTTTGGTCTGGCGGCCATCTGGATTGAAAGTGCGCTGAAAGAGCAGGCGCAAATCCAGGGGTATACGGTGGTCGAAGCCAGTACCGTGGTGGCAACCCATCTTAATCATCTGATTGGGCAATTCTCGGCAGAGCTGTTTGGTCGTCAGGAAGCGCAGCAGCTTCTCGACCGCGTGACGCAGGAGATGCCGAAGCTGACGGAAGATCTGGTCCCGGGCGTGCTGACGTTAACCACGCTGCACAAGGTGCTGCAAAACCTGCTCGAGGAAAAAGTGCCGATCCGCGATATGCGAACCATTCTGGAAACCCTTGCCGAGCATGCGCCGCTGCAAAGCGATCCGCACGAGCTGACGGCGGTGGTGCGCGTGGCGCTGGGGCGCGCAATCACGCAGCAGTGGTTCCCGGGGACCGGAGAAGTGCAGGTGATTGGCCTCGACACGCCGCTTGAACGTCTGCTGCTGCAGGCTCTGCAGGGCGGGGGCGGCCTGGAGCCAGGTCTGGCGGATCGCCTGCTGGAGCAGACCCAGGAGGCACTGGCACGTCAGGAGATGCTGGGGGCGCCACCCGTGCTGCTGGTCAACCATGCGCTGCGTCCGCTGCTGTCGCGCTTCCTGCGTCGCAGCCTGAACCAGCTGGTGGTGCTGTCGAATATGGAGTTGTCGGATAACCGTCATATCCGCATGACGGCGACGATTGGAGGAAAATAATGGCTAAATGGCTTTGGATTATGCTCTTCCCGCTGGCGGCACAGGCGGCCGGGGAAGGCGCCTGGCAGGCAAGCAGCATGGGCGTGACCCTGAGCAACCGGGGTGTCGCCATGTCTTCTACTCCGCTGTCGCCCTCTGAAGCGGTTTCCGGTCTGATGGGGATGGTGGTCTGGAATTACAGACTGATTGGCCCAACGCCAGCCGGACTGCGGGTGCGGCTCTGCTCCCAGAGTCGCTGTACGGAAATCGACGGAGAGAATGGCACGACGCAGGCGTTCAACGGCGTGCCCGCCATTGAACCTTTGCGTTTTATCTGGGAAGTGCCGGGCGGGGGACGTTTGATCCCGGCGCTAAAAGTGCAGAGCAATTCTGTCATTGTAAACTACCGCTAACTGCCCGCTTTTTCACCAGCCATCAGGGAATACTGATGGCTGGCTCGCAAAACTGACCTCACCTTTTGATGAAAAAGAAACGCTGTTTTATAAATCAGTGACACGCGTGACGATACTCTTTGCATTTTTGCCATTCACCCCCTGCGTGATGGCAGAAACAGAAAGGTATCAGGAAGTCGATGCCTTTACTGTAGCCGTGTAAAAGCTCCCGGACGAGGTTTGCTTACAGGGAGTCTCCCAACATTGATTAGGGTTGACGGCAATGAAAACACGTAAAATTGGACTCGCAAATTATCTTGCATACGGGTCAGGTGATTTCCTCGGGGCGGGTACCACCGCCCTGACGGCGGCCTGGCTTTTGTATTTTTACACCACCTTCTGTGGACTCACACCGATTGAAGCAACGTTCATTTTTGCCGCGGCACGGGTGCTGGATGCCGTTGTCAGTCCGTTAATGGGGTTTTTGACGGACAACTTCGGTACGACCTGGCTCGGAAAGCGCTTTGGTCGCCGTAAATTCTTTATTCTGCTGGGGATCCCGTGCGTGTTCAGCTACTCGCTGATGTGGGTGGGGGACATGAATTTCTGGTATTACCTGCTGACTTATCTGGTGTTTGATATTGTCTACACCATGATTCTGGTGCCGTACGAGACGCTGGTGCCGGAAATGACCGATGACTTCAAACAGAAAACCAAGTTCTCCGGGGCGCGTATTTCCATGGCGCAGATGTCCGCCATTCTGGCCTCCTTTCTGCCCGGGATATTGCTCACGCATTTCGGTAAAGACAATGCGGTCTCCTTCTTCTATGCAAGCCTGGTTTTCTCCGTTCTGTGCGCCCTGATGCTCATTTTCGTCTGGTGCTTTACCTGGGAACGTCCGCGTGAGGAATGGTCCGAAGCGGCGCTGCGGGCTGAAGAAGAGAAGAAGAAGCTGACGCTGGGCCAGAGCCTGAATCGTCTGTTCGTGGAATTGAGTTCTACGCTGCGAATTAAAATTTTCCGCCAGCATCTGGGCATGTATCTCGGCGGCTACATTGCGCAGGATGTATTTAACGCGGTCTTCACCTACTACGTGGTGTTTGTGCTGATGCAGGAAGCCTCAATGGCCTCTAACCTGCTCGGTACGATGGCCATCTTCCAGTTTCTCGCCGTGCTCGGGATGATCCCGCTGTGCATTCGCTTTGGTCCTGCGCCGTCCTACCGCATGGTGGTGGTACTGTTTGGCCTGGCCTCTCTTTCTTACGCCGTCCTCTATTATGCCGGGCTGAGCGACATCTATTCTCTGCTGTTGCTGGTTTCTGCCATTGCCGGTCTTGGCCGCGGCGGTATCAACTACGTGCCGTGGAATACCTATACCTACATCGCTGATGTGGACGAAGTGATCACCGGTCAGCGCCGCGAAGGGATCTTCGCCGGCATCATGACCCTCACCCGTAAAGCGTCTCAGGCCGGTGCGGTGATGCTGGTGGGCATCGTGATGCAGATGTCCGGCTTTGTCAGCGGTCAGAAAGTGCAGCCTGCGGAAGTGAGCCATACCATTTTGATGATCCTGAGTGTGGGCACCCTCCTGGTGCTGTTCTGCGGATTCCTCGTTTCCCTGCGTTTCAGACTGAATTTACAGACCCACAGCACGCTGCGCGAGGAGACCGCGAAAATGCGTGCGTGGGGTCATGCGATACCGGAATCAGCGACGCCGCACGCCCGCGCCACTGTCGAGATGCTGGCCGGTATGCCGTATGCGTCACTGTGGGGTAATAACAACATCGGTTATCTGAATCGCAATAAGCCAGCCGCACCTTCGCTGAAGGATCGTGCAGTACTGAATTCGACATACAACAGAGGTTAAGATGATGAAAGTTTGGCCTGTCAAACATAGCCCGTTATTGCGTCAACCTGAACGCTTTATTGCCAGAGATGAGCTGAAAGCACTGATTCAAAAGGTGACGCATAACCTGGTCAATATCCACGACAAGACGGGTGAGTTTTTGCTGCGGCTGGACGACGGGCGCGTGATCGACACCAAAGGCTGGGCCGGATGGGAATGGACGCACGGCGTCGGTTTGTACGGTATCTGGCAGTATTACTGCCAGACCGGTGACACAGGCATGCGCGACATTATCGACAGCTGGTTTGCTGACCGTTTTGCTGAAGGTGCCACTACCAAAAACGTCAATACGATGTCGCCGTTCCTGACGCTGGCCTGTCGTTATGAAGAGACCAAAAACCCGGCCTGGCTGCCGTGGCTGGAAAGCTGGGCGGAATGGGCGATGACCGAGATGCCGCGCACCGATCACGGTGGCATGCAGCACATCACCCTGGCGGAAGAGAATCATCAGCAGATGTGGGATGACACGCTGATGATGACGGTGTTGCCGCTGGCGAAAATCGGCAAACTGCTCAACAAACCGGAGTACGTTGAAGAGGCGGTGTATCAGTTCCTGCTGCACGTGCAGAACCTGATGGACCGGGAGACGGGCCTGTGGTTCCACGGCTGGAGTTACGACGGCAACCATAACTTTGCCCGTGCCCGCTGGGCGAGGGGCAACAGCTGGCTCACCATCGTGATTCCGGATTTCCTCGAACTGATTGATTTGCCGGAAAACAACGCCGTGCGCCGTTATCTGGTGCAGGTATTGAATGCGCAAATTGCCGCGCTGGCAAAGTGTCAGGACGAGAGCGGCTTGTGGCATACCCTGCTGGACGATCCGGGCTCGTACCTGGAGGCGTCCGCGACGGCCGGGGTTGCCTACGGGATCCTGAAAGCGGTGCGTAAGCGCTATGTTGCGCCTGCGTATGCTGACGTTGCTGAAAAAGCGATTCGCGGCATCGTGAAAAATATCTCGCCGGAAGGGGAGTTATTGCAAACGTCGTTCGGCACGGGGATGGGCAGCGACCTGGCGTTTTATCGCCAAATCCCGCTGACGTCGATGCCCTACGGACAGGCCATGGCGATTCTGTGTCTGACGGAGTATTTGCGGAAGTATTTCTGATAATAAAAAACCCGGCGGCTGCCGGGTTTTTTGTATTACATACGCTCTACGGTTTCGATACCCAGGGTATCCAGACCCAGCTTCAGGGTCTTCGCCGTCAGCTGCGCCAGCTTCAGGCGGCTGTTGCGGACCGATTCATTTTCCGCAGACAGAATAGGGCAGTGCTCGTAGAAGCCGGAGAACAGACCCGCCAGATCGTACAGGTAAGCGCACATAACGTGCGGCGTACCGTCACGGGCGACAACCGTCAGCGTCTCTTCAAACTGCAGCAGACGCGCCGCCAGCTGGGCTTCACGATCTTCCGTGATGGTCACGGTCGCATTCGCCAGCACGTTTTCATCAATGTTCGCTTTACGGAACACCGAGAGCACGCGGGTGTAAGCATATTGCATGTAAGGCGCCGTGTTGCCTTCAAACGCCAGCATGTTATCCCAGTCGAAGATATAGTCGGTGGTTCGGTTTTTAGAGAGATCCGCGTATTTCACCGCGCCGATACCGACGGCGTTAGCCAGTTTTTCCAGCTCGTCGGCAGGCATGTCCGGGTTCTTCTCTGCCACCAGACGACGGGCGCGCTCCAGCGCTTCATCCAGCAGGTCAGACAGCTTCACGGTACCACCCGCACGGGTTTTGAACGGCTTGCCGTCTTTACCGAGCATCATGCCGAACATGTGGTGTTCCAGCGGAACGCAATCCGGTACGTAACCGGCTTTACGCACGATAGTCCATGCCTGCATCAGGTGCTGGTGCTGACGGGAGTCGATGTAGTACAGCACACGGTCAGCATGCAGGGTTTCGTAACGGTACTTCGCGCAGGCGATATCGGTGGTGGTGTAGAGATAGCCGCCATCCTTTTTCTGGATGATCACGCCCATCGGTTCACCTTCCTTGTTTTTGTACTCATCAAGGAACACGACCGTTGCACCTTCGCTCTCAACCGCCAGGTTTTTCGCTTTCAGGTCCGCCACAATGCCCGGCAGCATTGGGTTATAAAGGCTCTCACCCATCACATCATCACGGGTCAGGGTCACGTTCAGACGGTTATAGGTAAGCTGGTTCTGGGACATGGTGATGTCCACCAGCTTGCGCCACATCTCGAGGAAGTATTGATCCCCGCCCTGCAGCTTGACGACGTAGCTGCGCGCGCGCTCGGCAAAGGCTTCGTCTTCGTCGTAATGCTTTTTCGCTTCGCGGTAGAACCCTTCCAGGTCCGCCAGCGCCATTTCACCCGCGTTTTCCTGCTGCTGTTTTTCCAGGTAAGCAATCAGCATGCCGAACTGGGTACCCCAGTCGCCAACGTGGTTTGCGCGGATTACCTTGTGACCGAGAAACTCAAGCGTGCGCACCGCGGCATCACCAATGATGGTGGAACGCAGGTGACCAACGTGCATCTCTTTCGCCACGTTCGGGGCAGAGTAGTCGATCACCACCGTCTGCGCTTGTGGTCGGGAGACACCCAGACGGTCTGATTTCAGCGCCGCGTCAACGTGGCTTGCCAGGAATGCAGGCTCCAGGAAAATGTTGATAAAGCCCGGGCCAGCGATTTCGGTTTTGCTGGCGATACCGGTGAGATCCAGATGCGTCAATACCTGCTCAGCGAGCTGTCGCGGCGGCATGCCCAGTTTTTTAGCCACTGCCATCACGCCATTAGCCTGATAGTCGCCAAACTGTACTTTTGCTGACTGACGAACCTGTGGTTCGCAATCCGCAGGCGCACCTGCGGCAATCAGTGCCTGACTGACTTTTTCGGAGAGAAGAGCCTGAATATTCACCTGGATACCTTACGTTTTTGATGCGGGCCTACAACCGCCCGCGCCAGTTAAAGAATTTAGGGCGGGAGTATACTGCAAATGCCTTCTGCCGTCAGCATTGCGGGGCCCGAAGATTGCTCAGAATCCAGCCAGAGAAGAGGTGCATAAACATGCAGTCGTAAAAACCGCGATTCAGAGGTTGGTCGAAACAGGGCAACAGAGTAAATTAGCGGCTTTGCGACATGAAAAGAGACTGACGTATGGCGAACTGGCAATCCATTGACGAACTGCATGATATTTCCGCAGATTTACCGCGCTTCACCCAGGCGTTCACAGAACTTGCCACCCGTCTTGGTCTGGATATCGCGCCGCTTGAGGCCGATCACATCTCTTTGCGCTGCCATCAAAACGCGACTGCCGAGCGCTGGCGTCGCGGGTTTGAACAGTGTGGTGAGTTGCTTTCTGAGAACATGATTAATGGTCGTCCCATTTGTCTGTTCAAACTGCATGAACCGGTCTGCGTGGCGCACTGGCAATTCACCGTTGTAGAACTGCCATGGCCGGGTGAAAAACGTTACCCGCACGAAGGCTGGGAGCATATCGAAATCGTCCTGCCGGGTGAGCCGGAAACGTTGAACGCGCGCGCGCTGGCCCTGCTCTCAGACGAGGGATTAAGCCAGCCGGGCATTTTTGTGAAGACAAGTTCGCCCAAAGGCGAGCGTGAGCGTCTGCCTAATCCGACGCTGGCCGTGACTGACGGGCAGGTGACGGTGAAATTTCATCCGTGGACCATTGAGCAGATCGTTGCCAGCGAAGCCTGAGAGTTGTGACTCGTCGCTGAGACCCAAAACAAGAGGCGTGCCATGATGGCGCGTTAAGCCGATTTTAAGGAGGAGTCGATGGCGCTGCTGGAGATTTGTTGTTATAGCGTGGAGTGTGCCGTCACCGCGCAACGGAAAGGGGCCGATCGCATTGAACTGTGCGCCGCCCCGAAAGAAGGAGGGTTAACGCCCTCATACGGCGTGCTGACGTCGGCCCGTAAGGCCGTCACCCTTCCGGTACACCCCATTATTCGTCCTCGCGGCGGTGATTTTTGTTATACGTCGGGTGAGTTCAGTGCCATGCTTCAAGATATCGCCCTTGTTCGTGACCTCGGGTTCCCCGGGCTGGTGACCGGCCTGCTGGATGAAGACGGTGAGGTCGATCTGCCGCGTATGCGTCAGGTGATGGACGCCGCAAAAGGAATGGCCGTGACGTTTCATCGTGCGTTTGATATGTGCAAAAACCCACTGCAAGCGTTTGATACCCTTGCCGAACTGGGTGTGGCGCGCGTTCTGACATCAGGGCAACAGTCATCTGCTGAAAAAGGTCTGCAATTAATTACGGAACTAAAAGCCCATTCCGGTGTTCCAATAATAATGGCGGGTGCGGGAGTCCGTGCCGGCAATCTGGAACGGTTTTTAAACGCCGGGGTGGAAGAGCTTCACAGCTCTGCGGTGAAATGGATACCTTCACCCATGCGTTATCGCAATACAGGGCTGTCAATGTCGACGGATGCTGAAGCGGATGAGTATTCACGCTACGGTGTAGATGGAGAGTCGGTTGCGGAAATGAAGTCGCTGATTGAGCGCTATCACGTGTAGCAACGTACCGATTTTTACCGCGCATCATGTCGCCCAATATGATGCTTGCTTGTACCAGGCCCCTGCAATTTCAACAGGGGCCTTTTTTTCTCCTTCATATTTCAAGCCGCAGCCGCGTTGGCCGCCTCGCTCACCCCGGTCACTTACTGATGTAAGCTCCCGGGGATTCGCTGCGTTGCCGCCTTGCTGCAACTTGAACTATTCTGGAGAAAACGTGCGACGCGTAGGCCGGGTAAGGCGTAGCCGCCACCCGGCTAAAGGGCTACGGCTTCGTCGCGATCAATACCGCACGCATCGGTGCCGGATAGCCTTCGATGGTTTTGCTGTGGTCGGCCGGGTCAAGGAACTGCTCCAGCGACTCGGTGATCATCCAGTCGGTGCGGCGCTGCTCCTCGAGTGACGTCACGCTGACATCGGCAATCCGCACATCCACAAAACCGCACTTTTCCAGCCAGTTCTTCAATGCCAGCGCGGACGGGATAAAGTAGACGTTACGCATCTGGGCGTAGCGATCGCCCGGGACCAGAACGGCATGTTCGTCACCTTCGATCACCAGCGTTTCCAGTACCAGTTCACCGCCGCTGACCAGCTGGTCTTTAAGCTGCCACAGATGTTCAAGTGGGGACCGACGATGATAGAGCACGCCCATGGAGAAAACGGTATCAAACGCTTTCAGGGCCGGGAGTTGTTCAATACCCAGCGGCAGCAGGTGCGCGCGCTGGTCGTTGCCCAGTAGTTTACGCACTGCTTCAAACTGGCACAGGAACAGCTGCATTGGGTCGATACCGACTGCCAGATGCGCGCCTGCGCCAATCATGCGCCACATGTGGTAACCGCTGCCGCAGCCCACGTCCAGAATAGTGCGCCCGGTCAGGTCAGACAGATGAGGCAGAACGCGATCCCATTTCCAGTCGGAGCGCCATTCGGTGTTGATGTTCACCCCGTAGAGCGAGAAAGGCCCTTTGCGCCACGGCATCAGGTTACGCATCAGCGTTTCGATGCGGTTGATCTGCCCGGCCGGGAGCGGTGCTTCGCTTTCTGCGGTGACGCTGTGAAGCAGGTCCAGACGATGCGGGGTCAGCTCTGGCAGATACTCCACCGCATTTGACCACTGCTTTAACAGGCCGTGCTGCTGATCGCGCTGCCAGGCGGCAATCTGCGCGGGCAGAGTTTCCAGCCAGTGAGACAGATGGTTTTTAGCTATCAGCTGATAGAAATTACTGAACTCAATCATGCTGCATCTCCGGCTTTTAGCGCCACCAGTGAGCCAAAGTTAAAGCACTGGAACCACAGTTCGCTATGCTCAAATTTGGCTTTGCGCAGGCGTGCTTTGTGGGTTTCTACGGAGTCTGTCAGCATCACGTTTTCCAGCATGCTGCGCTTCTGGCTGATCTCCAGCTCGCTGTAACCGTTCGCACGTTTAAAATCGAGGTGCATATTGAACAGCAGTTCGCCAACGTCGGCATCCTCAAAGCTGAATTTCTCGGAAAGCACCAGCGCGCCGCCGGGATTTAGCCCCTGGTAAATTTTGTCCAGCAGCAGCTGACGGTCTTCAGGCACCAGGAACTGCAGGGTAAAATTCAGGATGACCATCGACGCGTTGTGAATTTCAATCTCACGAATATCGCCTTCGACGACGTCCACCGGTACAGGGGCTTTATACGCATCAATATGGCGACGGCAGCGTTCTACCATCGCCGGGGAGTTGTCGACGGCAATGATTCGGCAATCTTCATGATGAACGTTACGACGTACCGACAGCGTTGCCGCGCCGAGCGAGCAGCCCAGGTCATAGACCTGCGTGCCGGGTTGAACGAAGCGCTCAGCCAGCATACCGATCATAGAGATAATATTGGAATAACCGGGAACAGAGCGCTGGATCATATCCGGGAAGACTTCGGCTACCCGTTCATCGAAGGTCCAGTCGCCCAGGCTGGCGATAGGCGCGGAAAAAAGCGTGTCGCGATCTGACATAACGTAAAAATCCGGGAAAAATAAAGTGGCGTATTGTGCGCTAATGGAGGGAGAAAACCAACTCCCACGGCATATACCAAAGGTTAGCCAGAACCATCAGCAAAAGCGAACACCAGGTCGCGCTCATGCCGGAACGACGCCAGCGGAATAAGCGGTGGTGAAAGCCATAATAATGCATGAGTCGGCCAGCAATCAGAAGCAGGCCACAGACGTGAACCATCCAGGTTTCTGCGCCATTCATCTCCATAAACAGCAGTAAAATCAAGGCGACGGGGATGTATTCGACCGCATTACCGTGAATGCGGATAGCGCTTTGCAGTTCCGAAAAACCGCCGTCACCATAAGAAACGCGGTACTGCATTCTCAGACGCACAACATCAAATGAAAACTTAATCAGCAGTAATGCACCTAACACCGCATACAGCGCGCTGACCATACAAACTCCCTGTTTTTGGCAGATGGCACTTCACTATGATAGGGGGTGATATCAGAAAAGAGAAGATTGTTGTGGAATGGAGGGGGCGTTGCCCACGGTGGGAACCGCGGTCTGCAAGGCCTGCCAGAGAGCATCGACCAGTTCGGGTGCCTGCGCAATATCCGGTGTGTGCAAAAAGAGATAGGGCGTAGTGGTTTGCTCCCACTTTGCTAATTTTTGCAGCCAGACGGCGAACATCGCCTGATTTTGCTGCATGTTGTCGCTACCGATGAACCTGACCATCGGATTTTGCGCGGTGACGATGGCGTGGACCGGCACTTTCGGTTTTTTACGTTGCGCATCCACAATCGCTTCACTGTGCGGGATTGCACTGTGGACGGGGCGACTGTCAAGAATGACACGGTTGACCGCACGTTCCAGCAGGCCGCGGTTGAGCGCTATTTCTGCTTCACCTTTGGCAAAAAATTCAGCATGCCTGACCTCCACGCCGTAGGTAAACTCGCGGGGCAGGCTATCCAGAAACTGCCACAGGGCAGGCAGATCGCGCGGGCCGAACGTGGCGGGAAGCTGGAGCCAGTATTGCCCAATCCGGTTCGCCAGTGGCGACATGCGCGTAAAGAACTCTTCGGTTAAATCCCCGCAGTTGCGCAGCGCGGCGTTGTGGGAGATGGTCGCCGGAAACTTAAAACAGAACCTGAAATCGTCGGTCGTTTGCTCCCGCCAGCGTTCAACAATCTCCGCTTTAGGCAGCGCGTAGAGGGTCGTGTTGCCCTCGACACAGTTGAAGTGTCGGGCATATTCTTCCAGGCCGGTGATGCCCAGGCGCACCCATTTCGGGTGCGACCACTGGGGTAACCCCACATACATCATAGTGCGCTGAGGATCTCGTCCGTGCTGCGCACGCGTCCGATACGCGGGAAGATATGGGTCATGCTGCCCTGATGCTGTTCCGCGGAAGCCGCGCTGCAGGCATCTTCCGCAATGACCAGGTTAAAGCCCAGCTCCCAGGCGTTACGGGCGGTAGACTCCACGCCGATGTTGGTGGAAATGCCGCACAGAATAAGGGTGTCGATACCACGACGGCGGAGCTGCAGTTCCAGATCGGTTCCGTAGAATGCGCCCCATTGACGTTTGGTCACTTCGATATCGCTGTCGCGTTTGCCCAGCGACACCGGATACGTCCACCAGTTTTCCGGCAGGGCATGGGCGGGCGCCTGTGCATCAACGGGCTGTTTTAACGCCTCGGCGAAATCAGCGGACCAGCCGACGCGCACCATGACTACAGGGGCACCGCTGGCACGGCATTTTTCCGCCAGACGAGCGGCGCGGCTAACCACATCATCCGCAGCGTGCGGGCCACCGGCAAAGGGCAGGATCCCTTCCTGTAAATCAATCACCACAAGCGCGGTTTTGCTGGCATCCAGTGTTAACATCGTTACTCCCGTTAAATGAATCACTTCCGTAACACCATACGACGTGATGACCTGTAATGGGTCGGATAATTTTGTTAATTTTTGTGAGAATGCGCAATAAGAGTGCAGCAAACGACCGTCAGGCCGTGGTTCGCTCTTATCGTCCGGCGGAATTTCCAGTATAATAGCCGCCTTTTTTCATCCAGTTGTGACATACAGAAAGCTGCGACATAGTAGCCTGCATTCCAGGCGACATTTAGCCTGCGGCTAATTAAGGGATATCTCATGCGTACAGAATATTGCGGGCAGCTGCGTCAGTCCCACGTCGGACAGCAGGTCACCCTGTGTGGTTGGGTCAACCGTCGTCGTGATCTTGGTAGCCTTATTTTCATCGATATGCGCGACCGTGAAGGTATCGTTCAGGTGTTCTTCGACCCGGATCGTGCGGATGCGTTGAAGCTGGCTTCTGAGCTGCGTAATGAGTTCTGCATTCAGGTCACCGGTACCGTGCGTGCGCGTGACGAGAAAAACGTCAACGCAGACATGGCGACGGGTGCCATTGAAGTGCTGGCGTCCGATCTGGTTATCATTAACCGTGCTGAAGCGCTGCCGCTGGACTCCAACCATGTCAACACGGAAGAAGCGCGTCTGAAATACCGCTACCTGGATCTGCGTCGTCCGGAGATGGCCCAGCGCCTGAAAACCCGTGCGAAAATCACCAGCCTGGTGCGCCGTTTCATGGATGACCACGGTTTCCTCGATATCGAAACCCCGATGCTGACCAAAGCCACACCGGAAGGTGCGCGCGATTATCTGGTCCCATCCCGCGTACATAAAGGCAAATTCTACGCGCTGCCACAGTCTCCACAGCTGTTCAAACAGCTGCTGATGATGTCCGGTTTCGATCGCTACTATCAGATCGTCAAATGTTTCCGCGACGAAGACCTGCGTGCTGACCGTCAGCCAGAATTCACCCAGATCGATGTGGAAACCTCCTTCATGACCGCCGAGCAGGTGCGTGAAGTGATGGAAGCGCTGGTGCGTAGCCTGTGGAATGACGTGAAAGGCGTCGAGCTGGGCGATTTCCCGATCATGACCTTCGCCGAAGCCGAGCGTCGTTTCGGTTCCGACAAACCAGACCTGCGTAACCCGATGGAGCTGGTGGATGTTGCAGACCTGGTGAAATCCGTTGAGTTCGCGGTATTTGCCGGCCCGGCTAACGATCCGAAAGGCCGTGTTGCAGCCCTGCGCGTACCGGGCGGTGCGGCACTGAGCCGTAAGCAGATCGACGACTACGGCAACTTCATTAAGATCTACGGCGCGAAAGGTCTGGCCTATATTAAAGTAACCGAGCGTGCGAAAGGTCTGGAAGGGATCACCAGCCCGGTTGCGAAGTTCCTGAATGCGGACATCGTGGAAGCGATTCTTGAGCGCACCGGCGCGCAGGATGGCGACATGATCTTCTTCGGCGCTGACAACAAGAAAGTGGTTGCCGATGCGATGGGCGCGTTGCGTCTGAAGCTGGGCAAAGACCTCAGCCTGACCGACGAAACCAAATGGGCACCGCTGTGGGTTATCGACTTCCCGATGTTTGAAGACGACGGTGAAGGCGGCTTGACCGCGATGCACCACCCGTTCACCTCGCCAAAAGACATGACGGCGGCAGAGCTGAAAGCGTCTCCGGAAGATGCGGTGGCAAACGCCTACGACATGGTGATCAACGGCTACGAAGTGGGCGGGGGTTCCGTGCGTATTCACAGCGGCGAAATGCAGCAGACCGTGTTCGGCATCCTGGGCATTAACGAACAGGAGCAGCGCGAGAAATTTGGCTTCCTGCTGGACGCCCTGAAATACGGTACACCGCCACACGCAGGTCTGGCTTTCGGTCTTGACCGTCTGACCATGCTGCTGACCGGCACCGATAACATTCGTGATGTTATTGCCTTCCCGAAAACCACTGCCGCAGCGTGTCTGATGACCGAAGCGCCAAGCTTTGCTAACCCGACTGCACTGGCTGAGCTGGGCATTGAGGTGGTGAAGAAGGAAGAGAAAAACTGATATGACATACAAGCTTCCCGTTTCTGTCTTAGTTGTCATTTATGCCCAGGACACGAAGCGGGTGCTAATGTTGCAGCGGCGCGACGATCCTGATTTCTGGCAGTCGGTTACCGGCAGCCTGGAAGAGGGGGAAACCGCGCCGCAGGCCGCCGCGCGTGAAGTAAAGGAAGAGGTCACCATTGATGTTGCTCGCGAGCAACTGACCCTGAAGGACTGTCAGCGCACGGTGGAGTTTGAAATTTTTAGCCATTTACGTCATCGCTACGCGCCGGGCATTGAGCGCAATACGGAATCGTGGTTCTGTCTCGCGCTCCCCCATGAGCGGGAGATCGTGTTTACCGAACACCTGAACTACCGCTGGGTGGATGCGACGGATGCCGCCGCACTGACCAAGTCGTGGAGCAACCGGCAGGCGATTGAAGAATTTGTAATTAACGCTGCCTGAGAAGGCGCGATTTTTGGAGAACTTTTTATGGCAGGTCATAGTAAGTGGGCCAACACCAAACACCGTAAAGCGGCACAGGATGCCAAACGCGGTAAGATCTTTACCAAAATCATTCGTGAGCTGGTGACAGCGGCACGTCTGGGCGGCGGCGATCCGGCCTCTAACCCGCGTCTGCGCGCGGCGGTGGATAAAGCGCTGTCTAACAACATGACGCGTGACACCCTGAACCGTGCCATCGCACGTGGTGTAGGCGGTGATGAAGACGCGAACATGGAAACCATCATTTATGAAGGTTACGGCCCTGGCGGTACTGCCGTAATGGTTGAGTGTCTGTCCGACAACCGTAACCGTACCGTTGCGGAAGTGCGCCATGCATTCACTAAAACCGGCGGCAACCTGGGTACCGACGGTTCCGTTTCTTACCTGTTCAGCAAAAAAGGCGTCATCTCCTTCGAGAAAGGCGACGAAGATGTGATCATGGAAGCCGCCCTGGAAGCCGGTGCGGAAGACGTGGTGACCTACGATGATGGCGCAATTGACGTTTACACCGCGTGGGAAGAGATGGGCGCCGTGCGCGATGCACTCGAAGCCGCGGGTCTGAAAGCGGACAACGCTGAAGTCTCCATGATCCCGTCCACCAAAGCGGACATGGATGCGGAAACTGCGCCAAAACTGCTGCGTCTGATCGACATGCTCGAAGACTGCGACGACGTGCAGGAAGTGTATCACAACGGTGAAATCTCTGATGAGGTTGCAGCGACTCTCTGATGAGAGCGTATAAGCCGTTTACGGGAGACGCGTGATGTCGATTATCCTTGGGATTGACCCCGGCTCGCGCGTCACCGGTTATGGCGTTATCCGCCAGGTGGGACGCCAGCTAACCTACCTCGGCAGCGGCTGTATTCGCACCAAAGTGGACGATCTGCCGTCGCGCCTGAAGCTGATTTATGCGGGCGTGTCGGAAATCATCACCCAGTTTCAGCCTGATTTTTTTGCCATTGAGCAGGTCTTTATGGCAAAAAACGCCGATTCGGCGCTAAAGCTGGGGCAGGCGCGCGGCGTGGCGATTGTTGCCGCCGTGAACCAGGATCTTCCGGTGTTCGAATATGCCGCACGTCAGGTAAAGCAGACGGTGGTGGGGATAGGTAGCGCGGAGAAAAGCCAGGTGCAGCATATGGTGCGTACCTTGCTGAAGCTTCCCGCGAACCCGCAGGCCGATGCCGCCGATGCGCTGGCCATTGCGATCACCCACTGTCACGTCAGCCAGAACGCGATGCAAATGAGTGAATCGCGGCTCAATCTGGCGCGAGGCAGGTTACGATAAAGAGAAATCAGGCTGGATAAACATCCAGCCTTTTTTTATTATGTCGCCAGTCAAACATTTTCCAGAACGCAGGAGCGTCACGTGATAGGCAGACTCAGAGGCATCATTATTGAAAAACAACCCCCGTTAGTGCTGCTGGAAGTGGGTGGCGTGGGCTATGAAGTCCACATGCCAATGACCTGCTTCTACGAGCTGCCGGACGCGGGTAAAGAGGCGATTGTCTTTACTCAGTTCGTGGTGCGAGAAGATGCTCAGTTGCTTTACGGCTTCAACAACAAGCAGGAACGTACCCTGTTCCGCGAGCTGATTAAAACCAACGGCGTGGGGCCGAAGCTGGCGCTGGCCATTTTGTCCGGTATGTCTGCTCCGCAGTTCGTGAATGCCGTTGAGCGCGAAGATCCTGCGGCGCTGATTAAACTCCCGGGGATTGGTAAGAAAACCGCCGAGCGTCTGATTGTTGAGATGAAAGACCGCTTTAAAGGTCTGCATGGCGATCTGTTCACCCCGGCAACCGATCTGGTTCTGACGTCACCGGGGGCGCCGTCAACTGATGATGACGCTGAGCAGGAAGCGGTTGCCGCGCTGGTGGCGCTGGGCTATAAACCTCAGGAGGCCAGTCGGATGGTAAGTAAAATTGCCAAACCGGATGCCAGCAGTGAAACCCTGATTCGTGAAGCGCTGCGCGCTGCATTGTGAGGTAAAGGATGATTGAAGCAGACCGCATGGTATCGGCAGGCACCCTTCAGGCAGAAGACGTGGTGGATCGTGCGATCCGCCCGAAGCTGCTTGATGAGTATATCGGCCAGCCGCAGGTACGTTCCCAGATGGAGATTTTCATCCAGGCGGCAAAGCTGCGCGGCGATGCGCTCGATCACCTGCTAATTTTTGGCCCGCCAGGGTTGGGGAAAACCACGCTGGCGAATATCGTTGCCAATGAAATGGGCGTCAACTTGCGCACGACCTCCGGCCCGGTGCTGGAGAAAGCCGGCGATCTGGCGGCAATGCTGACCAACCTTGAACCGCATGACGTACTGTTTATCGATGAAATCCACCGTCTGTCTCCGGTGGTAGAGGAAGTCCTCTATCCGGCAATGGAAGATTACCAGCTGGATATCATGATTGGTGAAGGCCCGGCTGCTCGCTCCATCAAGATCGATCTGCCGCCGTTTACCCTGATTGGCGCAACGACCCGTGCCGGATCGTTGACCTCTCCACTGCGCGACCGCTTCGGTATCGTGCAGCGTCTGGAGTTTTATCAGGTGCCGGACCTGCAGCATATTGTCGGTCGTAGCGCGCGCTATATGGGGCTGGAGATGAGCGAAGAGGGCGCTTTTGAAGTGGCGAAGCGTTCGCGCGGTACGCCGCGTATTGCCAACCGCCTGCTGCGTCGCGTGCGCGACTTTGCCGAAGTGAAGCACGATGGCACCATTTCGGCAGAGATTGCCGCCCAGGCGCTGGATATGCTTAACGTCGATGCCGAAGGCTTTGACTATATGGACCGCAAGCTGCTGCTGGCGGTGCTGGATAAATTCTTTGGCGGCCCGGTCGGGCTGGATAACCTGGCGGCGGCGATCGGTGAAGAGCGTGAAACTATCGAGGATGTTCTGGAGCCGTATCTGATCCAGCAGGGATTCTTACAGCGTACGCCGCGTGGTCGTATGGCGACGGTGCGGGCGTGGAATCATTTCGGCATTACGCCACCGTCAATGCCGTAATGATGAGCAGGCGGGATGTTAAATTTCGCCTGCGACGCTCACCGATTAGTTACCTCATCTGATTTATCATCCATATTATTTTGGATAAATTTATCCTACCTATCATTTTAGATAATTCGCTTATTCCCTCTATGATGAATTTATAGCGATATCCATGCTATGAATAAATTTCATCATCACATCAGGAATAACAAAATGAAAACAATGACGGCTCTGACTATTGCCGCTCTGACTATCGCGGCTTTGTCTGGCGCCGCGAATGCCGCTATTTCCGGAACCCAAACATGGAAAATGGTGGATAATAAACTTGAAAATACCAGTAACGGACGAAAATTATGTATGACTGGCATTGCTTACCAGCAGGCGGTGATGGAGCCATGTGGTTCTAATCCAGAATTGCAGAATATTCGTGAGCTCAATTTCGCTATGAATGGGATGCTGATGCTGGAAACATATCCAGAATATGCCTTCGCACCAGCAAGCGGCAAAGTTTATATACGCGAATATGAACCTATTGCGAGTCATTGGGACTATGTTAACGGACAGCTGAAAAAAGTTGATACCGATGGTATTGTCAAGTGTCTTGATATGGAAGGCGGTATAAACGTCCCAGGTGCCAAATTGCATTTAGCAACGTGTACCAGGTAATAAAATAAGCACCGATAATTTTATCGGTGCTTATTTACGCTGGCACCCAACATGGGCGCACTCCAGAGGTTTAAGTCCCGCCATGCGTTGATCACAGCACATGAAGCGAAGCGCCACCCTCTGTGGAAGCGCCAATCGTTCATTCAGGCATTCGGTTGTTTTTTCATCATACTAAAAATAAACAACACCGCCGCACACAAGACCACTGACGGCCCCGCAGGCGTGTCATAGAACGCCGAGAAGGTTAACCCACCCGTTACCGCAATCATCCCGATAATCACGGCCACACCGGCCATCTGCTCCGGCGTGCGGGCAAAACGGCGCGCCGTGGCGGCAGGGATGATCAGCAGCGAGGTAATAATCAGCGCCCCGACGAACTTCATCGCTACGCCGATGGTTAATGCCGTCACCAGCATCAGCAGTAGCTTAACCCGCTGCAGCTTCACGCCGTCGACGAAGGCCAGGTCAGGGCTGACGGTCATCGCCAGCAGGTTACGCCACTGCCAGAGCAGAATACCGAGTACCACCGCCACACCGAAGGCGATGGAAATTAAATCTTCCGGCGTCACGGCAAGCAGATCGCCAAACAGATAGGCCATCAGGTCGACGCGGATATTCGACATCAGACTCACCACCACCAGACCCAGCGAGAGCGCGCTGTGGGCCATAATGCCAAGCAGCGTATCAATGGCGAGGTGCGGACGTTTCTCCAGCCAGACCAGCCCGGCTGCAAGCAGCAGGGTGACGACAATCACCGCGTAGAAGGGATTTACATCCAGCAGTAAACCAAAAGCCACGCCCAGCAAAGAGGCGTGCGCGAGGGTATCACCGAAATAGGACATTCTGCGCCAGACCACAAACGAGCCGAGTGGACCCGCGGCGCAGGCAAGCATAATCCCGGCCAGCCAGCCGGGCAGTAACAGTTCAATCATGAGTGTCCATTTCCCCGGCGCAGGACAATTCGTCCCTGTAAATCATGGCGGTGATTATGATGATGACGGTAAATACCCAGCTGTTCAGCGCCACGAGGGCCAAACATGGAGATAAACTCCGGGTGCATCGAGACCACTTCAGGCGTGCCGGAACAGCAAATATGATGGTTAAGGCACAGCACTTCGTCCGTTTTCGCCATGACAAGATGGAGATCGTGGGAGACCATCAGCACGGCGCAATTCAGTTCACGGCGAAGCTGATCGATCAAATCATAAAGCGCGACCTGACCATTAACGTCCACCCCCTGGGTAGGCTCATCAAGCACCAGCAGTTGCGGGCTGCTCAACAGCGCGCGCGCCAGCAAAACGCGCTGCGTCTCACCCCCGGAAAGTTTTTGCAGCGGCGCGTCAATCAGGTGGCCCGCCTGTACGCGTTTCAGCGCCGGGAGAATATCGGCTTTCCGCGTGCCGGGGCGCAGACGCAGAAAGCGACTCACCGTTAAAGGCAGCGTGGCGTCCAGATGTAATTTCTGAGGCACATAGCCGATACGCAATTTTTCCTCGCGGGTGATAACACCTTCATCGGGCGTCACCAGACCCAGTACAACCCGTACCAGCGTGGATTTACCTGCGCCATTAGGACCAAGCAGCGTCAGAATTTTGCCGGGCTTCAGATCCAGCGACACGTCAGAGAGGACGCGGCGCTGGCCGAAAGAGACCGAAATATTATCGAGAGAAACCAGTGTCGTCATGTCAATTTAAGCTTGAAGAAGTCAACGAATGTTATAATATCACATTCCACGCATTCACTACGATGATTAGTCGCATTATGTTACATAAAAATACGCTTCTTTTCGCAGCATTATCCGCTGCCCTTTGGGGTACAACCGCACAAGATGTTAACGCGGCAGTTGTCGCTTCGCTTAAACCGCTTGGATTCATCGCGTCGGCCATTGCCGATGGGGTGACGGAAACCCAGGTTTTGCTGCCTGACGGGGCCTCTGAGCATGACTATTCTCTTCGCCCTTCAGATGTAAAACGCTTACAAAACGCGGACTTAGTCGTCTGGATTGGACCAGAGATGGAAGCGTTTATGCAGAAGTCGGCCAAACAGATTCCAGGCGATAAACAGGTGGCGATTGCCGGGCTTTCCGGCGTGAAACCGTTGCTCATGAAAGGTACGGATGACGACGGTGATGAACATGACCATCACGCGGCAGAGGGTGAAAAAGGTGATGGAGATCACCATCATGGTGAGTACAACATGCATCTCTGGCTTTCCCCAGAGATAGCGCGGCTTTCAGCGGTTGCAATCCACGACAAATTAGTGGAACTTATGCCGCAAAGTCGAGCCAAACTAGACGCCAACCTGAAGGATTTTGAGGCACAATTAGCCGCAACCGATAAGCAGGTAGGTAATGAGCTCGCACCGTTGAAAGGAAAAGGGTATTTCGTTTTTCATGACGCCTATGGCTACTATGAAAAACACTATGGTTTGACCCCGATTGGGCACTTTACCGTCAACCCTGAAATTCAACCTGGTGCGCAGCGTTTACATGAAATCAGAACACAGTTGGTTGAGCAAAAAGCGACATGCGTTTTTGCTGAGCCACAGTTCAGGCCAGCGGTCGTAGAAGCCGTGGCCAGGGGGACATCCGTGCGCATGGGGACCCTTGACCCGCTAGGAACGAATATCCAGTTGAGCAAAGCGAGCTATTCGCAGTTCCTCAGCCAACTGGCGGACCAGTATGCGAGCTGCCTGAAAGGAGATTAACGAGGAAGTGAATACGTGCAACAGATAGCCCGCTCTGTCGCCCTGGCATTTAACAATCTGCCTCGACCCCACCGCGTTATGCTGGGGTCGCTTACAGTACTCACCTTAGCGGTCGCCGTCTGGCGGCCCTATGTTTACCACCCGAGTTCTGCCCCTATCATCAAAACCATCGAGCTTGAAAAGAGCGAGATCCGTTCTTTACTGCCTGAAGCCAGTGAGCCTATCGACCAGGCTGCTCAGGAAGATGAAGCGATTCCCCAGGATGAACTGGACGATAAAATCGAGAACGAGGCCGGGATCCACGAGTATGTTGTCTCTACCGGTGACACGCTGAGCAGCGTGCTCAACCAGTACGGTATCGACATGGGGAATATCAGTCAGCTCGCTGCTGCAGATAAAGACCTGCGTAACCTGAAAATAGGGCAACAGCTCTCCTGGACCTTAACGGCGGATGGCGATCTCCAGCGGTTAACCTGGGAGATGTCCCGCCGTGAAACCCGCACCTACGATCGCACTGCAAACGGTTTCAAAATGACCAGTGAAATGCAGAAGGGCGACTGGGTGAACAGCGTGATGAAAGGCACAGTAGGCGGAAGCTTCGTTTCCAGTGCCCGTGATGCCGGTCTGACCAGCTCTGAAATCAGTGCGGTGATCAAAGCCATGCAGTGGCAGATGGATTTCCGCAAGCTGAAGAAGGGCGATGAGTTTTCCGTTCTGATGTCTCGCGAAATGCTCGACGGCAAGCGTGAGCAGAGCCAACTGGTGGGCGTACGTCTGCGCTCTGATGGCAAAGATTACTACGCCATCCGTGCCGAAGACGGTAAGTTCTACGACCGCAGCGGTACGGGACTGGCGAAAGGCTTTATGCGCTTCCCGACGGCTAAACAGTTCCGCGTTTCCTCTAACTTTAACCCGCGTCGTCTGAACCCGGTTACCGGGCGCGTCGCACCACACCGTGGCGTTGACTTTGCCATGCCGCAGGGCACGCCGGTGCTGGCTGTGGGTGATGGTGAAGTGGTCGTGGCTAAACGTAGCGGTGCCGCAGGCTACTATGTCGCGGTGCGTCACGGTCGTACCTACACCACCCGCTATATGCACCTGCGTAAACTGCTGGTTAAACCTGGACAGAAAGTGAAACGTGGCGACCGTATCGCGCTCTCCGGCAACACCGGACGCTCGACCGGCCCGCACCTGCACTATGAAGTGTGGATTAACCAACAGGCCGTAAACCCGCTGACGGCGAAACTGCCACGCACCGAAGGCCTGACGGGTAAAGATCGTTCTGATTACCTGGCGCAGGTGAAAGAGGTGATACCGCAGCTGAGCTTAAACTAAGCCTTCTGTTTTTGTGAAAAAAGCCGGTGTCAGTATGCGCCGGCTTTTTCTTTTGTGCGTGGACGACTGCCTCGCTACACTATCAATAAAATTTTGCGTCACCAGACCCTGGAACCAGCATGGAAACAAAAAAAAACAATATTGAATACATTCCTGAGTTTGAAAAATCCTTTCGCCATCCGCGCAACTGGGGCGCCTGGCTCGGGGTCTACACCTTTGCAGGCATCGCTATGCTGCCTGCTGCGCTGCGCGATCCCCTGCTGGGGAAAATTGGCCGTCTGGCCGGGCGTTTAGGCAAAAGCGCGCGTCGCCGTGCGCAGATCAACCTCTATTACTGTTTTCCCGAAAAAAGCGATGCCGAGCGTGAGGCTATCATCGATGCGATGTATACCACCGCGCCGCAGGCAATGGCAATGATGGCAGAGCTGGCGCTGAAAGGGCCGAAAAAAATCGTTGACCGTGTTGACTGGAAAGGGCTGGAAATCATTGACGAAATGCGTCGCAATGACGAGAAGGTGATTTTCCTCGTTCCTCACGGTTGGGGTGTCGACATTCCGGCGATGCTGATGGCTTCTCAGGGTCAGAAGATGGCGGCCATGTTCCATAACCAGGGCAACAAAATCTACGACTTTGTCTGGAATACCGTACGTCGTCGTTTTGGCGGTCGTTTGCATGCGCGTAACGATGGTATCAAGCCGTTTATTCAGTCCGTACGTCAGGGATACTGGGGCTACTATCTGCCGGATCAGGACCACGGACCGGAGCACAGTGAGTTTGTCGACTTCTTTGCGACCTACAAAGCCACACTTCCGGCGATTGGCCGCCTGATGAAGGTGTGTCGCGCCCGCGTGATCCCACTCTTCCCGGTTTATAATGGTAAAACGCACCGTCTGAGCATTGAAGTCCGCCCGCCGATGGATGACTTGCTGACCGCAGACGATCACACCATTGCGCGTCGCATGAACGAAGAGGTTGAAATCCTGGTGGGGCCGCATACCGAACAGTACACGTGGATATTGAAGCTGCTTAAAACGCGAAAGCCGGGTGAAACGGAACCTTATAAACGCAAAGAGCTTTATCCGAGGAAATAAAAAAAGCCCTCTCCAGATGGAGAGGGCTTTTTAACACAGATGTTGTTACTCGACGGTCATAACGCGGGTGGTGTTGGTTGAGCCGATGGTGCTCATCACATCACCCTGCGTCACGATAACGATATCACCGGACACCAGGTAACCTTTGTCGCGCAGCAGATTGACGGCATCGTGCGCGGCTGCCACGCCGTCATTGGTGCTGTCGAAGTGCACCGGCGTCACACCGCGGTACAGCGCCGTCAGGTTCAGCGTACGTTCATGACGGGACATGGCGAAGATCGGCAGACCGGAGCTGATACGGGAAGTCATCAGCGCGGTACGGCCTGATTCGGTCATGGTGATGATCGCGGTAACCCCTTTCAGATGGTTTGCCGCGTACATGGCAGACATCGCAATCGCTTCTTCCACGTTGTCGAACTGCACGTCCAGACGGTGTTTTGAGACGTTGATGCTTGGGATCTTCTCTGCGCCCAGGCAGACACGCGCCATCGCGGCCACGGTTTCAGCAGGATATTGGCCCGCAGCGGTTTCCGCAGACAGCATCACCGCATCGGTACCATCCAGCACGGCGTTAGCGACGTCCATCACTTCCGCACGGGTTGGCATTGGGTTGGTGATCATGGATTCCATCATCTGGGTCGCGGTGATCACCGCGCGGTTCAGCTGACGTGCGCGACGAATCAGCGCTTTCTGGATACCAACCAGCTCAGGATCGCCGATTTCCACACCCAAATCGCCGCGGGCCACCATCACCACGTCAGAAGCCAGGATCACATCGTCCATGGCGTCCTGATCGCAAACGGCTTCCGCGCGTTCAACCTTGGCAACAATTTTGGCATCACAGCCTGCATCACGGGCCAGACGGCGTGCATAGTTCAGATCTTCGCCACAGCGTGGGAAGGAGACTGCCAGGTAGTCAACGCCGATCAGAGCCGCAGTAACGATGTCCGCTTTGTCTTTATCGGTCAGCGCTTCCGCAGAGAGGCCGCCGCCCAGTTTGTTGATACCTTTATTGTTGGAGAGCGGGCCACCGACGGTGACTTCGGTGAACACTTTCATCCCCTGAACTTCGAGCACCTTCAGCTGTACGCGTCCGTCGTCGAGCAGCAGGATATCGCCAGGCACCACGTCAGCTGGCAGGCCTTTATAGTCAATCCCGACTTTTTCTTTATCGCCTTCGCCTTTGCCCAGGTTGGCATCCAGCAGGAATTTATCGCCGATATTGAGGAAAACTTTACCTTCTTTGAAGGTGGAGACACGAATTTTAGGACCCTGCAGATCGCCGAGGATAGCCACATGGCGGCCCAGTTTAGCGGCGATCTCACGCACTTTGTCGGCACGTAATTTATGGTCTTCTGGCGTACCGTGAGAGAAGTTCATGCGCACCACGTTGGCACCCGCGGCGATAATCTTTTCAAGGTTATTATCGCGGTCGGTGGCCGGGCCTAAGGTGGTAACGATCTTGGTTCTGCGAAGCCTTCTGGACATGTAATACTCCGTTGACTGAAACAACTTTGGTGTTGCGTGAACATTGAATCGGCCTTCATCTGCCGCAAGGCAGCAAAGAGAGGACCGAATGCCGTAAATCATTACATCGTAATTATTGGTTACGTCTTCGTTATCTACTTTAAGGAAACATCGCTCTTTATGAGCAATTCTTTATCAAAACGCGATTCCTTCAGCGCTTCCTTGACTCGCTTCAAGTTATCTCTGAATTTTGCGCCCCGGCGCAAGGTAAAACCGGTCGCCAGCACGTCTATAACCGTGAGCTGTGCCAGACGGGAAACCATAGGCATATACATATCGGTATCCTCCGGGACGTCCAGCGTAATGGCGAGCGTCGCCTCTCGTGCCAGCGGCGTACCGGCGGTGGTGAGGGCGATCACCATGGCATCGTTTTCACGGGCCAGCTGCGCCAGTTCCACCTGACTTTTGGTGCGGCCAGTATGCGAAATGAGTACCACGACGTCATCTTCACTGCAATTCATACAGCTCATGCGTTGCAGCACAATGTCATCGGAATAAATCACCGGCACGTTGAAGCGGAAGAATTTATTCATGGCATCGTGCGCCACGGCGGCCGACGACCCAAGTCCGAAGAACGCGATCCGCTTGGCCTGGGTAAGTAAATCCACCGCACGGTTCACCGAACTCATATCCAGAGACTGACGAACGTGGTCAAGCGTGGCCATAGCTGACTCAAAAATTTTCGCCGTGTAGGCATCTACGCTGTCGTCTTCATCCACATTACGATTAACATAAGGGGTGCCGTTTGCCAGACTTTGTGCCAGATGCAGTTTAAAATCAGGAAAGCCGCGCGTTTCCAGGCTACGGCAGAAGCGGTTAACGGTCGGTTCGCTGACGCCTGCTTCCTGAGCCAGCGCGGCGATGCTTGAATGAATCGCCTGAGCGGGAGAGGCAAGAATGACTTCAGCCACTTTTCGCTCGGATTTGCTAAGGTGTTCCAGTTGATACTGGATTTTTTCAAGCATATTCATTGTTAACAGGGCGCTCGTGGGGGTGGAAACGATTTCATAAATGGATGAAATCTTCATTCGATTAGCCGATATTACCCCTGTGGCTTCCATAAAGGGTAACAGTCGACAAGATAATGTTGTTGTTTTTTTTCATTACTTGATCGATGTCGGGTTTTGCTATGACCCTGTTGCGCAAATTATCGACGCTTGTTGCGTCATAATGCCCCCGTAATCGGCTGCAAGGCGAAAAATTGCCGTATCGCACGAGACGATAAGTGCTAATGGTTTCGGGAATGACGTAAAAGCAGTACAGTGCATTGTAATAAAATTACAACGATACCTGGCAGAAGTACCAGGTGATCCAACTGAGGAGAATGACATGGCGGTAACGCAAACAGCCCAGGCATGTGACCTGGTCATTTTCGGCGCGAAAGGCGATCTTGCACGCCGAAAATTGCTGCCTTCCCTGTATCAACTGGAGAAAGCGGGCCAAATTCATCCGGATACCCGTATCCTGGGGGTAGGGCGCGCCGACTGGGATAAGGACGCTTATACCAAAGTCGTCCGCGAGGCGCTCGAAACTTTCATGAAGGAAAAAATTGATGAAAGTTTGTGGGATACCCTGAGCGGTCGTCTTGATTTCTGCAACCTGGACGTCAATGACGTCAGCGCGTTTAACCGCCTGGGCGCCATGCTGGATCAGAAAAACCGTGTCACCATTAACTATTTCGCCATGCCGCCAAGCACTTTCGGCGCCATCTGCAAAGGTCTCGGCGAAGCTAAACTGAACGCCAAACCGGCGCGCGTGGTGATGGAGAAGCCGCTGGGTACCTCTCTGGCAACCTCGCGTGAAATCAACGACCAGGTGGGCGAGTTCTTCGAAGAGTGCCAGGTTTACCGTATCGACCACTATCTCGGTAAAGAGACGGTACTGAACCTGCTGGCGCTGCGTTTTGCTAACTCCCTGTTTGTGAATAACTGGGACAACCGCACTATCGACCACGTGGAAATCACCGTGGCGGAAGAGGTAGGTATCGAAGGCCGCTGGGGTTACTTTGACCAGGCAGGCCAAATGCGCGACATGATCCAGAACCACCTCCTGCAAATTCTGTGCATGATCGCCATGTCACCGCCGTCTGACCTGACGGCAGACAGCATTCGCGACGCCAAAGTCAAAGTGCTCAAGTCGCTGCGCCGCATTGACCGCTCCAACGTGCGTGAGAAGACCGTTCGCGGCCAGTACACCGCCGGGTTTGCGCAAGGCAAAAAAGTGCCGGGCTACCTGGAAGAAGAGGGCGCGAACAAATCCAGCAACACCGAGACTTTTGTAGCGATCCGCGTGGACATCGATGACTGGCGCTGGGCGGGCGTGCCGTTCTACCTGCGTACCGGTAAACGTCTGCCAACCAAATGTTCCGAAGTCGTCGTCTACTTCAAAAACCCGGAACTGAACCTGTTTAAAGAGTCCTGGCAGGAGCTGCCGCAGAACAAACTGACCATTCGTTTGCAGCCGGACGAAGGGGTTGATATCCAGATCCTCAACAAAGTGCCGGGCCTGGATCACAAGCATAACCTGCAGACCACCAAACTGGATCTGAGCTACTCCGAAACCTTCAACCAGACGCACCTCGCGGATGCTTATGAGCGTCTGCTGCTGGAAACCATGCGTGGTATCCAGGCGCTGTTCGTGCGTCGCGATGAAGTGGAAGAGGCGTGGAAATGGGTCGATTCCATTACCGAAGCCTGGGCAGCCGATCAGGATGCGCCAAAACCGTATCAGGCGGGCACCTGGGGGCCGGTTGCATCGGTGGCCATGATCACCCGTGATGGCCGCTCCTGGAACGAGTTTGAGTAGGATAATCCACTAGCCCGAAAGTGTTATTTTACCGGTAACATTATCTAACACAGTTAGTGGCACAATTTTTATTCTTTTAAGCGCCGCGTGGATTTCCCCGCGGCGCTTTTTTTATTACACTGCCGGAAGTGATTTTGCCCCAGAGCTCCGGACAGCAAGCGTTTCAGCGGTGTTAACAACTGCCAGCGACGTTGTAAACTCCTGAGCCCGGACAGATAAATTAGAGGAGCTTTTATGAATCCGACATTGTTACGCGTAACACAACGCATTATTGAGCGCTCGAAGGAGACCCGTTCGGCCTACCTCGCCCGGATTGAACAGGCAAAGAGCAATACCGTCCATCGCTCTCAGCTGGCCTGTGGTAACCTGGCGCACGGCTTCGCGGCCTGCCAGCCCGATGATAAAGCCTCCCTGAAAAGCATGTTGCGTAACAATATCGCCATTATTACCTCCTATAACGACATGCTCTCCGCCCACCAGCCGTATGAGGTCTATCCCAATATCATTCGTAACGCGCTGCACAGCGTGAATGCGGTAGGTCAGGTCGCGGGTGGCGTGCCGGCAATGTGCGACGGTGTGACCCAGGGGCAGGATGGTATGGAGCTGTCGCTGCTCAGCCGCGAAGTGATTGCGATGTCTGCTGCAGTAGGCCTGTCACACAACATGTTTGATGGCGCACTGTACCTGGGCGTGTGCGACAAGATCGTTCCGGGACTGGTGATGGCAGCGCTGTCGTTTGGCCATCTGCCCGCGATTTTTGTGCCGTCTGGCCCGATGGCAAGTGGCCTGCCGAATAAAGAAAAAGTGCGTATTCGCCAGCTGTATGCGGAAGGAAAAGCAGACCGTCAGGCGCTGCTGGAGGCGGAAGCCGCGTCCTACCATGCGCCGGGTACCTGTACATTCTACGGCACGGCCAACACCAACCAGATGGTGGTGGAATTTATGGGCATGCAGCTGCCGGGCTCGTCCTTTATCCAGCCGGATGCACCACTGCGTCAGGCCTTGACTGAGGCCGCAGCCCGTCAGGTGACGCGTCTGACCGGAAACGGCAATGAATGGATGCCTATGGGCAAAATGGTCGACGAAAAAGTGATCGTCAACGGTATCGTGGCTCTGCTGGCCACCGGCGGTTCGACCAACCACACCATGCACCTGGTAGCCATGGCGCGCGCGGCGGGCATTCTGATCAACTGGGATGATTTCTCTGAGATCTCTTCCGTGGTGCCGCTGATGGCACGTCTTTACCCGAACGGTCCGGCGGACATCAACCACTTCCAGGCTGCGGGTGGCGTACCGCTGCTGATGCGCGAGCTGCTGAAAGGCGGTTTGCTGCATGAAGACGTCAACACCGTGGCAGGCTTTGGCCTGCAGCGCTATACCCAGGAGCCGTGGCTGAACAATGGCGAGCTGGACTGGCGCGACGGGGCGACCGCATCTCTCGATGCGCAGGTGATTGCCACCATCGACAAACCGTTTTCTCCTCATGGTGGCACCAAAGTGCTGAGCGGCAACCTCGGTCGTGCGGTGATGAAAACGTCTGCTGTACCGGAAGAGAACCAGGTTATTGAAGCGCCGGCTGTGGTGTTTGAAAGCCAGCACGACGTATTACCCGCTTTTGACGCGGGTCTGCTTGATAAAGACTGTGTGGTGGTGGTGCGTCATCAGGGGCCAAAAGCGAACGGCATGCCAGAATTACATAAACTTATGCCACCACTTGGTGTATTATTGGACCGCCGTTTCAAAATTGCGTTAGTGACCGATGGACGCCTCTCCGGTGCATCCGGCAAAGTGCCTTCAGCCATCCACGTCACGCCGGAAGCTTATGACGGCGGTTTGCTGGCGAAAGTGCGCGACGGTGACATGATCCGCGTGAACGGTCAGACAGGTGAGTTAACCCTGCTAGTGGATGAAGCAGAGCTGGCGGCACGTCAGCCACATATTCCTGACCTGAGCGCATCGCGCGTGGGGACCGGACGCGAAATGTTCAGCGCGCTGCGTGAGAAACTCTCCGGTGCGGAGCAGGGCGCGACCTGTATTACGTTTTAAGACGACTTGATTTTAACGATCTGGCGAGAGAGAACTCTGATGAAAAACTGGAAAACAAGTGCAGAAGCAATCCTGACCACTGGCCCTGTCGTGCCGGTTATCGTGGTAAACAAGCTGGAGCACGCTGTGCCAATGGCGAAAGCGCTGGTTGCGGGTGGCGTTCGTGTTCTGGAAGTGACCCTGCGTACCGCCTGCGCGATGGATGCGATTCGCGCTATCGCCAAAGAAGTGCCGGACGCCATCATCGGTGCGGGCACTGTTCTCAACGCGCAACAGCTGGCAGAAGTCACGGAGGCCGGAGCTCAGTTCGCTATCAGCCCTGGCCTGACCGAGCCGCTGCTGAAAGCAGCGACCGAAGGCACTATTCCTTTGATCCCGGGTATCAGCACCGTGTCTGAACTGATGCTGGGTATGGACTACGGCCTGAAAGAGTTCAAATTCTTCCCGGCAGAAGCCAACGGCGGCACCAAAGCGCTGCAGGCGATTGCAGGTCCATTCTCTCAGGTGCGTTTCTGCCCGACGGGCGGTATCTCTCCGGCGAACTACCGTGACTACCTGGCGCTGAAAAGCGTACTGTGCATTGGGGGTTCATGGCTGGTGCCAGCGGATGCGCTGGAAGCGGGCGACTGGGATCGCATCACGAAACTGGCTCGCGAAGCGGTTGAAGGCGCGAAGCAATAAGTTTTTTATCGTATGAAAAACGGGCCTTTCGGCCCGTTTTTTTTTATCCTGCTACCTTAACGTTCGCTGCCGCCGCTTTTGCGCGTGCGATGGCCTCGTCGACGTTATTCCCGGTTGCTAACGCCACGCCCAGACGACGGGTGCCGTCGATCTCCGGCTTACCGAACAAACGTACCTGTAACCCGGCGCCCGTTGCGCCCTCGACGTTATCAAACGTCACGTTCTGACTGGTCAGCTGCGGCAGGATCACCGCCGAGGCCGCCGGGCCGTACTGACGAATACCGCCAACCGGCAGGCCAAGGAAGGCGCGAACATGCAGGGCGAACTCGGAGAGATCCTGCGATATCAACGTCACCATACCGGTGTCATGCGGGCGAGGGGAGACTTCGCTGAAAATCACCTCGTCGCCGCAGACAAACAGCTCCACGCCGAACAGACCGTAACCACCTAACGCCAGAACGGTTTTACGGGCGATATCCTGGGCACGTTCCAACGCCAGGGCGCTCATCTGCTGTGGCTGCCAGGATTCGCGGTAATCGCCATCCTCCTGGCGGTGACCAATCGGATCGCAGAAATGGACGCCATCCACGGCGCTGACGGTAAGCAGGGTGATTTCGAAATCAAACTTCACCACCCCCTCGACGATCACGCGGCCAGCTCCGGCACGGCCACCCTGTTGCGCATAATCCCAGGCTTTGTCCAGCGTGCTGCTGTCGCGGATAAAACTCTGCCCTTTTCCGGAGGAGCTCATCACCGGCTTAATGATGCACGGGTAACCCATCTCATCGACGGCCTGCAGGAATGCGGTTTTATCGCCCGCAAAACGGTAGCTTGAAGTGGGCAGCCCCAGCTCCTCTGCCGCCAGGCGGCGAATGCCTTCGCGGTTCATGGTCAGTTTCGCTGCGTTGGCGCAAGGCACCACGCGCTGACCTTCCTGCTCAAGCGCGATCAGCATATCGGTCGCGATAGCTTCAATCTCCGGCACCACAAAATCCGGTTTCTCCTGCGTGATGAGTGTCCGCAGAGCTTCTCCGTCCAGCATGTTAATCACATAAGAACGATGGGCAACATGCATGGCGGGCGCGTCGGCGTAGCGGTCTACGGCAATCACTTCTACCCCTAAACGCTGGCACTCAATGGCGACTTCTTTCCCCAGCTCGCCCGATCCTAACAGCATCACACGCGTCGCCGCAGGTCGCAGCGCGGTTCCTAAACGAGTCATAACATTCCCCCTGAAAAAGATGCGCGCAGTATAAACGAAAACGTTTGCGTCTGTCTTGCGCAGGGCAAAAGGGCCGACGAGAAATTTGCGCTTCTTTAGCCTCGACGGACATTTCCTGACGCCTGCTCGCTTACGCTGTGGAAATGTTAACCGTTAAGTGAGGGAAACCATGTCAGGCTGGTTAAATCAACTGCAATCCATGTTAGGGCAGAAAACATCAGGTTCCGGCGACCAGGGGCTCAGCAAACTGCTGGTACCGGGGGCGCTCGGAGGGCTGGCAGGGCTGCTGGTCGCCAATAAATCCTCACGTAAGCTGCTGGCAAAGTACGGTACCGGCGCGTTGCTGGCCGGTGGCGGCGCTATCGCCGGTACCGTGCTGTGGAACAAGTACAAGGACAGGGTACGCGCGGCGCACCAGGATGAACCCCACTTTGGGGTGGAGACTTCGCCGCTGGATCTGCGTACGGAGCGGCTCATTCTTGCGCTGGTGTTTGCCGCAAAAAGCGACGGGCATATTGATGATAAAGAACGAGCGGCTATCGAGCAGCAGATGCGAGAAGCCGGCGTGGAAGAGCAGGGCAGAACGCTGGTGGCGCAGGCCATTGAGCAGCCGCTCGATCCGCAGCGTCTGGCGCAAAGCGTGCAGAATGAGGAAGAGGCGCTGGAACTCTATTTCCTGAGCTGTGCCGCCATTGATATTGACCACTTTATGGAACGCAGCTATCTCAACGCCCTGGGCGATGCGTTGAAAATCCCTCAGGATGTTCGCGAGGGGATTGAGCAGGATATCCGGGAGCAAAAACAGACGCTACAGGGCTAGCTATCGCTGATGTAGCCATGTTTCGCTTGCATCATGCGCGGGTTTTGCCAACCTTATAGGGTGTAAAACTTAAAAGAATGATGTCATGCCACCGAAAGCCCGACGTACTCCGTATGCGATCACCACCCATGGCGATACGCGTATAGATAACTATTACTGGCTACGGGACGATTCACGTTCCCGCCCAGAGGTACTCGACTACCTGCATGAAGAAAACGATTACGGTCGCAAGGTCATGTCCAGCCAGCAGGCGCTTCAGGACCAGCTGCTGAACGAAATGGTGCAGCGCATTCCTCAGCGCGATATCTCCGCGCCCTGGACCAAAAACGGCTATCGTTATCGGCATATCTACGAGCCCGGCAGTGAATATCCCATCTATCAGCGACAGTCGGTATTAAGCGCCGAGTGGGATGAATGGGATATTCTGCTGGATGCCAACCAGCGTGCCGCCCACAGCGAGTTTTATACGCTGGGCGGTATGTCCATCTCCCCGGATAACACCATTATGGCGCTGGCGGAGGATTATCTCTCCCGTCGTCAGTATGGCCTGCGATTCCGCAATCTGGAAACCGGTAACTGGTATCCGGAAATGCTGGAAAACGTCTCCCCGGATTTTGTCTGGGCGAACGATTCCGAGACGGTCTACTACGTTAAAAAGCACGCCGCCACGCTGCTGCCTTATCAGGTGTGGCGCCACAGTGTAGGCACGGACTCTGCCGATGACGAACTGGTCTATGAAGAGAAAGACGAAACGTTTTATGTCAGCCTGCATAAAACGTCCTCACGCCACTATGTGATTATTTTCCTTGCCAGCGCTACCACCTCAGAAGTGCTGCTGCTGGATGCCGAGCTGCCTGATGCCCAGCCGCTCTGCTTTCTGCCGCGCCGAAAAGACCATGAGTACAGTCTGGATCACTTCCAGCACAGCTTTTATCTGCGCTCAAACCGCGAGGGAAAAAACTTTGGCCTGTATAAGACCAAGGTGCGCGACGAGCGTAAGTGGGAGGTGCTTATTCCCGCGCGGGAACAGGTGATGCTCGAAGGGTTCACGCTGTTTACCGACTGGCTGGTGGTGGAAGAGCGTCAGCGGGGGTTGACCAGTATCCGGCAAATCAACCGCAAAACGCGCGAGGTGATAGGGATCGCGTTTGACGACCCGGCCTACGTCACCTGGATTGGTTTTAATCCTGAGCCTGAATCGTCCCGGCTGCGCTATGGCTACTCGTCGATGACCACGCCGGATACGCTGTTCGAACTGGATATGGATACCGGCCAGCGCCAGGTATTGAAGCAAACAGAAGTGAATGGATTTGAATCCGACAATTATCGTAGCGAACACCTGTGGGTTACCGCGCGCGATGGTGTCGAGGTGCCGGTTTCGCTCGTGTATCACAAGGCGCATTTTCAGAAAGGTAAAAACCCTATCCTGGTTTACGGCTACGGCTCCTATGGTTCCAGCATGGATGCCGACTTCAGCAGCAGCAGATTAAGTCTGCTCGATCGCGGCTTTGTTTTTGCCATCGCTCATATTCGCGGCGGCGGTGAGCTGGGCCAGCACTGGTATGAAGACGGGAAATTCCTGAAAAAGCAAAACACGTTCAATGATTATCTCGACGTTTGCGACGCCTTAATTGAACAAGGCTATGGCGATCCGCAGCTCTGCTTTGGCATGGGCGGCAGCGCGGGCGGCATGCTGATGGGCGCTGTGATCAATCAGCGTCCCGAGCGTTTTAAGGGCATCGTTGCGCAGGTACCGTTTGTCGATGTGGTCACCACCATGCTCGACGAATCTATCCCGCTCACGACCGGGGAGTTTGAAGAGTGGGGGAATCCACAGGATGAAACCTATTATCGCTATATGAAAGCGTACAGCCCGTACGATAACGTGGAAGCGAAAGCCTACCCGCACATGCTGGTGACCACCGGTTTGCACGATTCACAGGTGCAGTACTGGGAACCGGCGAAATGGGTGGCGAAGCTGCGGGAACTGAAAACCGACGACAACCTGCTGTTGCTCTGTACCGATATGGACTCCGGGCACGGAGGGAAGTCGGGGCGGTTTAAATCTTATGAAGGGGTGGCGCTGGAATACGCCTTTTTGATCGGCCTGGCGCAGGATACGCTTCCAGGCCAGGCTGAACGTTAAGCTTCACCCAGATAATGCTTCAGGGTTAAGCGTAGCTCCGGGCTCATCTTGTCGAGGTTGTTATACAGCCAGCGCAGATAGCCCGGATCTTTATCCGCAATATCCGATACTGCTCTCCCGCGGTATTTTCCGAAGGTGAACGTCGTCAGCAGCGCAGGACGGCCGGTAATCGTCGCCATATCATCCGGTGTCCAGCCGGAAGTATTCATAATATCGATCAGCAGCGCAGCGGTGATATAGCAGTCATACAGGGCGCGGTGATGGTGCAGCCCTTCAGGCGTTCTGACGCTGAGCTTGCGGGATTTATACAGCGCCATATTGCTGTATTTGATCCCCGGCCACAGGCGACGCGCCAGCTTCATGGTGCAAATCCACTCCCCGGGCATGTCGGGGAGAACCCGACGGTCGAAGCTGGCATTGTGGGCGACATACCACGGGCTGCCATAGTAGTGCGGGATAACGTCTTCTATCCAGGGTTTATCCGCCACCATTGATTCAGTGATGCGATGGATAGCCATGGCCTGCGGGCTAATAGGGCGATCGGGCCGCACCAGATGGCTCATCGGGTTGACTATTTTTCCGTCAACGACGTCGACCGAGGCCACCTCCACAATTCCGCCCTGAAGATCGCAAGTTTCGGTATCAATGACGCGCAGCATGAAAATCTCCTGAGCTTAAAACGCTTAGCCTAAAGGAATGATATCGCCTTGCCAACCCTGTCGGTTAAGCGTGCCGGTCAACAGCAGCTCGCCTTTATCCGCCCGCACGATCAACTGGCCTTTTTCATCCCATAATGCGCTGCCGGTGCTGGCGTTCGCCATTAATACCGCAATGGCATATTTGTGTGCAAAGCGTTGCAGGGTGCTGATGGACTGCCGCCAGCGGTTGTCCCTTACCGACTGGCTGCTGGTGAACAGCGTTGCCTGCGGATCGAGATTGGGGGAATCGCCCTGCGCATCAATGATGGTGAGCTGTTTATCCCCCGGAACCAGGCTCGCACCGCCGCCTTGCGGATAGCGCACGATGCTCGGCCGAGAGGGCGTAAAGAGCACGAGACCTTTCTGACGCTGGCCATTCCGCTCAAGGGGAAGCCCGGCAATAACGCTAATCTGGTACAAATGTGCCGCATCAAGCAAGGGTTCCAGCTGCGCGTCGCACGGTGGGGGAGGTAACGTCGTTGTGCCTGAGCCGGTTAAGGAGAGTTCCGGGAAGACCAGCAGATCGCACTGCTGCTGTGCCGCTTCGGCAATGAAGCGTAGGTGATGGGTAACGTGCTCATCAACACTGTGATACTGCCCGCCATACTGGGCTGCCGCTATATTCCATTGTGACATCGTGACTTCCTTATACACTGAGTCGCAGGGATTTAAGAATACACCTAATTTGATCAGGGTTTTCTTATCCTGCCAGATTTCGCGTAAGGAAGTGTAACGACTCGTTAAGCTTATTTAACTTTAGGCTCGTACGGCAGACGAGAGAGGTTGACCGAAGCGAGACGGTGAGCAATTAATCTTTCCCGGAACCAGACGCGCAAATGGGCGGGTTGTTCCCGTTCCACAACTTCAGCCACGATGGGCATGTTGTAACGCTCTTTGAACGCAACGCCAGCGGCTGCGAGATCGACATTCACTTTATCCATCTCGTCCTGAGGAAGGGCGGCCAGATTGATTTTCATTTCCTTCTCCTGTTTATGCGGCGGCAACGTTACCGCGATTGCGCGACGATGACAAGCGGAGGTGGGATGATCCTCGACTCGTCTATTATACAGCGTTATTCTTTAGCATACAGACATAACAAAAAGGAATGATCGCGATGGGGTTATCCACTTCCCGCACGGTATGCGCGCTGGTTTTTCTGGCATCAGTCGTTATCTCACCTACTGTGCTGGCGCATGCGCATCTTAAACAGCAGAGCCCGGCAGCAGACAGCGTGGTGAGCGCTCCGCAGTCACTGACGCTGAATTTTTCGGAAGGTATCGAACCGGGATTTAGCGGTGTGGTGGTGACGGATGCGCACAAGCAGGTCGTCAAAACGGGAGCCGTAACGCGAGACGAAAAGAACAAGGCTCAACTGATCGTTCCGCTGGCGCAAACGCTGGCGACCGGAACCTACCGGGTGGACTGGCATGTGGTTTCCGTCGACGGCCACAAAACCAAAGGCAGCTATCACTTTAGCGTGAAATAGCATGCTGGCACTGGTCTATGTTGGGTTGCGCTTTATCCATTTCGCGGCGCTGATGCTCGTTTTTGGTAATGCGCTATACAGCGTTTGGTTGGCGCCTTCCTCTCTCCACCGTCTGATGGCTCTGCGTTTCGCGCTGCAGCAGCGGGTGGCATCTTTAATCAGCCTGGCCGCTGCGCTTCTGATGTTCATGCTTCAGGGCGGATTAATGGGCGACGGCTGGGGAGATGTGTTTAACCCGCAAGTCTGGCACGGCGTACTGGGGACGCAGTTTGGCAGCGTCTGGCTGTGGCAAATTATCCTGGCTTCCATTACGGTTGCTGCCGCGTGGCTTGCGCCGCTGAAAGGCTCCCGGCTACTACTGCTCGCAATGGGGCAGTTTGTCCTGCTGGCAGGGGTAGGCCACGCGACGATGAACGAAGGTCCGTTGGGGGCTGTGCAGCGTCTCAATCATGCCGTTCATCTGTTATGTGCCGCAACCTGGCTCGGCGGATTACTGCCGCTGCTGTTCTGCATGCATCTGGCAAAAGGGCGCTGGCAGAACGCGGCCATCTACACCATGATGCGTTTCTCACGCGTAGGCCACTATGCCGTCGCGGGCGTGCTGCTCACAGGGACGATCAATTCGCTCTTGATTCTGGGCGTCCATATTCCCTGGCAGGCTGGCTACGTGCAGCTTTTATTGTTCAAATGTGCGCTGGTGGCGTTGATGGTGGCAATTGCGCTGGCAAATCGGTATTTTCTGGTGCCACGGTTTCGTCCGGATTCCGGGTGGGCACAACAGCTTTTTATCAGGATGACACAGGCAGAAGTGGTTCTGGGAGCGCTGGTTCTGGCAGCGGTCAGCCTGTTCGCCACCTGGGAACCCTTCTGACAAGGTTAACTAATATATGAAAAAAACAGTACTTTCGCTCTTATTGCTGGCCTGCACGGGGAGCGCTCTGGCCGCGCCGCAGGTGATCACCGTCAGCCGTTTTGAAGTGGGTAAAGACAAGTGGGCGTTTAATCGCGAAGAGGTGATGCTGACCTGTCGTCCGGGACATGCGTTATACGCGATCAACCCGAGTACGCTGGTGCAATACCCGTTGAATGAGGTTGCAGAGCAGCAGGTGGCCAGCGGCAAGAGCAGCGGCCAGCCCATCAGCGTGATCCAGATTGATGACCCGGCTCACCCAGGGCAGAAGATGAGCCTGACACCGTTTATCGAACGCGCTGACAAGCTCTGCTAGCGTTCAGGTTTCCAATAAAAAACCGCAGATGCTCGCGAAAGCACTGCGGTTTTTTGTTTTTGATGATGATTTAACGCTTTTTTTCTGGCCGCTTTAACTGTGGACTGGAAAACCTGGCGTCGTCATCTATTCTTAAAAGGCAAGGCGACTTAGCCTGCATTAATGCCAACTTTTAGCGCACGGCTCTCTCCCAAGAGCCATTTCCCTGGACCGAATACAGGAATCGTATTCGGTCTCTTTTTATCTATTTGTTTTTCAAAGGTTTTTTCTGTATTAACACGAAATTCCCCGAAAATTACTCGAATATTCCATATCCTGTCTAAACCATAACATACTCTGCACCGCGTGCGTCCAGGTATTTTTTGGTCATTGTTAAATTTTTGTGGCCGAGTAAGCGCTGAGCAAATTCCTCCCCGCGCTCCTTTTCATAGAGCCTGCTCGCCAGACTTCTGATCTCATGGAAAGGAGGTGGGTTAGGTCCGAATTTTAACCCGGTCGAATCCCTTATCTCTGCAAAGGCCTGGGTGAGCCCGTCAGGCGTTAGCGGCCCCGGCTTTCTTCCCCCGCGGCGGACCGGAGAGTAAAGCATGAAGTCGGAAGGGTTGTTCACCCGGCATCGATCAATGACATCCTGCAACACAAGCCCGGCGACGTCCAGCCTCAAATCAAGGGGAAGTGCCAGTTTGTGACCTGTTTTCTCCTGAGTAACGAAAAGCCTCCCGTCTTTAACGTCACTGAACCTGAACAGTGAGATATCCTCCCGCCGCTGGCCGGTGACCAGTGCCAGATCGCATGCGTTAGGTGCCCATTCAGAATGAGTTAACGCTGCCTGACGGATGACCGTGAATTGTTCGAGCAGCAAGCGTTCTCGCTTGACTTTCGGTGTCGGCGTTCGCGTCGGTTCTGCCGGGTTCCTGTCGACATGTCCTTCCACAATCGCCTCCCTGAAGATGTCCATCAGAACAGACCGCAGCCCGGAAGCCATGCTTTTTTTATCGCAGAGAATGTACGCTTCAAGAAATGAGGCGATGTCCTTTGTCGTGACAGAAGCGAGGGGTATTTTGCCGAACTCTTCCTTAATGGTGGCGATCTGGTTTCGTCTGACCTTCATCGTATTTGGTTTCAGCTCGCGCCGCTCGAGAATCACCTCGTAACGCTCCAGCCATGCGGCCACTGTGAAAGTGGGCACATCTTTTATGCGATCCAGGAGAGAAGAGGGAAGGTAATTCTGGTCGATGTAGTTGTTGGCCTCAATGGCCTGGGCAACGGCGTCCTTGCGATCAATTCGGCCAAGAGATATCTCCTGCCCGGTCACCGGATTGCGCCAGCTGTAAAGTCTGTCTCTTTTACGGTAGGTCAGGTTACGGGGCAGGTTAGCGTCGTAACGTACTGGCCTTTTCGCCATGAGTCAGTCTCTCCAGTAAAGTGCCGCCGGACGGCAGTTTGGTGTGTTTCGGTTTAGCGCGCAGATTATTCTTGCGCGGATCCACGTAGATAGCGTCAGGCTGAACCTTATATTCCTTTCCGTGCAGCTCCGGCGCGGGATAAATTCGCCCCTCCCGCGTCCATCGACGCAGAGTAGAAAGGGAGGGTGGAGTCGTGTAGACCTCAGCAGCCCATTCCTGCAAGTTGAGAAGCTTAGCCATGAGAACTCCTTAGCTGCCAGGCATTATAAGCGAGGCCGCGTTGACGTGTTGATTAATCGAAATCAGGTAAAAAGAAGCCCGGCGCGGGGCTGGGCAAAAGGGATAACGGAGCAGTGCTTTCGCACCCAATAGCCAGCTCATAACTGGCTATCAGTTACGTCAGTCGCCTTCTTCATCGTCTTGAACGAGGGCTGTGTCATCAGGAACATGAAGGGTGAGCAATGGGCTATACCCATGCTCATAAACCTGATATTGCACTGGCCATGCTGGCAGCGGCACGTCTTCTGCAATTTGGCTGACACCCACGCTCCACAAACCGGAGTCAAGGTAATAGCCGACTACTTGCATTTCACCCTCAGCAGATTTCAGGTGATATATGGCAGGCTTGTTAAGGCAGCCAATTTCCTCGCGAATAGCGCCTTTACATTCGAAAAGGTCATCGCTTGCACCATAAAAACGTAATTCCTTCATAATCTCTCCTCATGCCGCGCGTTTGGCACGCAGCGATTTTATGTGCTCGCTCGTCTCCAGTTCGGCACGTATCTGCGCCGCCTCACGGTGATCGAGGTGCTCAAAATCATTGTTAAAACGGTCGATTGAAGAGGTGTTGATCCGGCCCTGTCGCCAGTAGCGGACTATCTGTGAAGTGCAGCTGTGGATGATGACGGGCCAACCGTGCTGGTCAGCGTAAATCTGACCCCGTTGAATTAGCTGGAACATTTTGTTGTACCACCGGTATTGAAAGGTCAATACACCAGGAAATCAGTGAAACCTCATCTTCTGATTCCGTCTCACCGTAAACGTAGCTTTTAGCTCCTGGTCTGCCTTTTACGGGGTCGAAAACTTCAATTCCCCGCTCCGCCGTCAGCGAGATGAGAATCTGATGTAGCCCACCAGTTATGTTTAGTGATGGAACCGTAAGGAAATAAATAAAACCATAAAGCAATTCAGCCTTGCGCTGGCTGCCATAGAAATACGGGATTTTGTAATAGTCCAGCGCATCGTCGAGCCAGTCTGTTTTGTCGTGGAATGCCTGCTGCCAACGAGCCACAACTTCATCGACTGGCTGACCAGCAACCATAGCTACGCATGTAGCCATGCAGGTATTGAAGGTTGGTTGTTGTTGATGCTGCAACATTACAGCCCCCTCTGTTTTTTCTTTAGTTCTTTCACGATCTGGCACTCCGCGCAGGTCTGACAGCCGGGAACGGCAGCGTGCCGCGGCTCGGGGATTGGTTCGTCGCATTCTTCACAACGCTCAGCTGATACGGCGTTGCGGTTTACTCGGTGAGCGGAAAGGGCAGCGTTACGCTGAAGCTCTTCAATCTCTGCTGCGGTATCAGAACAAGCAGGCGGCAGTACGCGGCAAACCGGCCGCTAAGCCGGATCTGGACTTCAACAACACTGACTGGGCCTATGAGGTGATGCGATGAAATCTCTTGCAGAGCAGATGCGTAACCACGACCGCGAGCAGATGAGCCGCATGGCCCATAACCTGCCAGAGCAGTACCAGGAGCGCGCTCCAGTTGAGCAGGTAGCTCAGGTATTCAACGGCCTGTTCAACCAGCTGCGCGCCGCGTTCCCGGCCAGCATGGCGAACTTCCGCACCCAGGATGACCTGAACGAATTCCGACGTCAGTGGCTGCTGGCGTTTCAGGAGAACGGGATCCACACCATGGCGCAGGTTGATGCAGGTATCTGCACAGAAAAAAATCTTCCTGTGGACTACCTGCGAAAGCTGCTTGATTACGATGCACTTACTGGCGTTGTTAAATGGAAGCCCCGCGCTTTAGAGCATTTCAAAAGCGAGCGAGATTCTAAAATTTGGAACACTCGCTATGCTGGCACTGTTGTAGGGGTTCAGAATCGCAGGGGATACCTGGTATTCAAGCTTAATAAGCGATGCTACAGGCTTCATCGTGTTGTCTGGGCGATTCACTACAATGAGCACCCAGAAATCTTTATCGACCACATTAACGGTGATAAGCGGGATAACAGGATATCCAATCTGCGTCTCGTCGATGCTGAGGGTAATGCCAGAAATCGTAAAACTCCTTCGTCAAATTCATCTGGGATTATCGGCGTTAGGTGGGATAAGCGATATGGAACCTGGAAAAGCACCATTGGCGATGAAGGAGAGGATGTGTCTCTTGGCTCATTCGATAACCTTCTTGATGCCGCTGCGGCAAGAAAATCAGCAGAGGTGAGGTTCGGTTATCACCGAAACCATGGCAGATAACAAGACTTCAAACGACCAACCGCCTCCGGGCGGTTTTTTATTGGGCGCAATTCATGAACTGGAAATCAGTTAAGCACGGCCTGCCACGCTCATTCACCCGCGTCTGGGTGATGACCGACACCGGGCGGGAGACTACCGGCTACGTGAAATCGGACGGCGAGTGGTTCATCAACTGCCCGCGCATCCGGGCGACAGGCGCAAAGGTGCTGCGCTGGAAGGAGGGCTGATGTCGTCTACTGCTTCATGGTCATACAACAAGCCGTGCACGATATGGCGCAAAGGTGCAGGTGGTAATGACGAGTGGGGCGATCCTGTCGACCCATACGAACCACCTGAAACCATCATGTGCGACTACATCGGCGGCCTGTCAGCAAAGCTCGGATCAATCGGTAAAGAGGTTGTCGTAAAAAACACCTTCTTTACAGCTTATGCGCTGGCCGATGAGGGCGATTACATTCTTATTGGTGTGAGCACTGAACCAGACCCGGTCGTGGCCGGTGCCGATGAAGTGCGTCACGTGACGCGCTGGAACGATACTCTCGACGGTCTCGAAGATGACTGGGCGATAATTACGGGAGTGTAGCCATGGGCATAAAAGTTCGCGGCGCGGCACGTGTTGAGCTCAATATTGACCGAATTCTGAATGATATTCAGGGTAGGAAAATCATTCGAGCGCTCCAGTCTGCGATGATTCTTGGGGCGGCTAGAGCGGCACTTTACACGCCGATCGATACCTCAGCACTTTTGAATAGCCAGTTTCGCGAAATAGTAACTGACGGAGCTGTAATCACAGGCAGGGTTGGTTACTCGACCAACTATGCCGTTTATGTTCATGACCCTGGCAACCCGCAGAGGTTCCGTCGCTCAACTGCTAAAAAAGAATTCCTCACCCTTGGATTTGAAGAGGAGCGCTCTGCCATCGATGATGTTGTGCGTAAGGAGCTTTCACTATGACACCAATGATGCATGAGCGGGTCAGAAACATGTTCGTCGATGCCGGGCTAACTGCGGGTTTCACAGTGCAGCAGCTGATGTACGATGACCCCGGCGACCTGTCGAAAGCGATCATGGTGTTCAGGCCAAACGGCGGCTCGAATATCCGTACTGACCTCGGCTCTGAGTATCACGTCCTGGTTGATGTCGTAGGCGCGAAGGACAAGCGCAAAGACGCGCTCAATGCCGTGCAGCGCATCGTCGATTACATCCAGGCCAACCCCATGGCTGACGAGTGTGTCGGCTACATCCAGAACATGGGCGCAATTCCCGCGCCGGTGCTCACAGAAGAAGGGCGAATAGTCTTCCGATTGCAATTTGCATGCACGTTTGGCGACTAGCCATTCCCAACCAAATAACCCGCTCCGGCGGTTTTTCTTTTATACGTCAAAGAGGAGTTTCACATGGCTAATTGCCAGAACTCGAACGAGCGCCTGTTCGGCGGTGCGGTCGTGCTGGAAGTCGCCGATGGCTGCCCGGACGTCAAGCCACTCGAAGGTGAGTGGATGGCGCTGGCCGCTGGTACGTCGAAGGGCTTCGACTTCAACCCGAACTCGGTTACCTCTGATGCGGATGACGGCGGCGGCTATGTCGAGACCATCATCACCAACAGTGACTTTACCCTGAGCTTTGAAGGTGAAGTGCGTAAGAAGGACAAGCTGGACCAGTACGGTGTCGGCAAGTTCATCAAGTATTTCGCTGACGAGCTGAAGGCCAAGCGCCAGCCTGGCATCTGGGTGCGCATGGACTACGGCCCGATCGAATTTATCGGCTACATGAACATTAACGCGCTGAGTTCTGACGGTGGTACCAACGATATCGTCACGTTCTCTACCGAGTTCAAAGTCGGCGATGCAAGCACCATCGAAGTGAACGAAATCACTGCGGTTGCCGTGACTGGCGTGACGGTAACGCCGACAACCAGCACTGGCACTGCAGGCGGCACCAGTACCTTCACGGTGAATATCGCACCAACAGGCGCAACCAACAAAGACTTCACTGTAGCGACTACCGATGCGACAAAGGCAACGGCTACCGCATCCGGCAACACCGTTACCGTGACGCGTGTCGCCACCGGCAGCGCGCAGATCATCATCAACACTGTAGACGGCAATTTTGTGGCCGTGCATACGGTTACCGTTTCCTAACGGACATTACAAAGGGCGGCGTGCTGCCCTTGATAATGACCGTTTACTGGAAGGCTTATGACCGCTTTAACCGATATTGGCGAACTCTCCATCAGCGACAGCCGAGAAGGCGGGAAAGATTACCTGCTACGGCCTTCATTCGAGGCTATGACGAGGATCGGCACTCCGGAAGAGATTGTGCAGGCGTACGCCACCATACACGGCAATGATGTCGCTCAGCTAATTGATGTGTGCGCTGGCACGCTGGGAGGATTTCCTGAATGGCTATCTCCATCATTCAACCGCGCTACTGAGAAGCTTTTATCAACGTGCATGTTGGTGCTTCAGGCGTGCTGCGAGGAAGACCTGACGCCTATGATCGGCGAATGGAAGGGATGGCGGCATTGCGTCGTATACCGACCGGGACAGATGCCGAAGAACGACATCATCGTGCTGGCGCAGCACCTCATGCAGCACGGCATCGTCGGAAAAGCCAAGGTTCGCCAGTTGCAGCGCCATGAAACAGGCAAGCGCACTACAGAGTTTAAAGCATTCGACTACATCAGCGCAGCTCGCAGCCACTTCGGAATGAACCGCACTGAAGCCTCTCAGTTAACGATGACCGAATTTCAGATGCTGCTGGCGGCTAAATATCCTGACCAGAAAGGCTTTACTCGCGAAGAGTACGACAGCATCGCCGACGAATATCTGGCTAAACAGGCAGTTCGACGCGAGAATGCGAAAAAGAAGTAACCGACCTTCTATACAACGATACCCTGAGAACAATAAATCATCCTTTTCCGTTGCGCCTGTGCTATTCCTGGGTAGGATGTTCATTTTTACCAAAGGGTAATAGGGATATGAACAAGATATTTGTGGCGCTGGGTTTTATTGCATTAGTAATTACATGCACCTTCGCAGCAAGAGAGCCACTATCTCTCGTCTTCATAATTGCAACTTTCATTATCATTGGCTTTGGATTTGGAAAAATAGGCGAGAAGGCGGCGTTTAATTCCCGTCTTACACAGGCGGAGAGGCGTGGAACTTTACGATTCTGCGCCGTTGGTTTTTTGGCTGTATCATTAGCTGCCAATGTGGGATTTCTTTTTTGGGTCAACTCCCAAACCCCTATTTTTGGTGATGCTTACGCGGAAAGAAAGCAATATGAAGACCTGAAGAGCGACTTAAAAAAACAAGAAACAGCTCAGGAGGAGGGGCGTGCAATCCGATACTACGATGCAAAAGAGTCAGTGAAGGGATTGCTCAAAGACTCATCATCTGCTGAGTTCTCTGGGGAGAAGATCGGCAAGGGTGGTGCAGTTTGTGGGTACGTAAATGCAAAAAATAGTTTCGGCGCTTATGCAGGTAATTCAAGGTATATATCTACCAACGGGCACTCCGTAATAGATGACGATAGCCAGGAGTTTAATGACTCATGGGAAAACACCTGCAACTAACCAACAATAAAACCATATCAAACCTCGCTCAGGCGAGGTTTTTTATTGCCAGGAGAAAACAATATGGCTGGTACCGTCAGCGCTGGAACGATCGTTTACGAAGTGGATATGGACACGGCTCGCCTTCTTCAAGGTCGTCGGGATATTGATGATGCGCTGAATGGCCTCAATGGGAGTATGGGCCGTCTTGAGGCTGGTTTAAACCGCACCGAACGCTCTCTGTCTTCGATTGAAGGCACTATGTCCAGCTTAACTGGCGTCGCGAAAGCGCTCATTGCCGCTCTTTCTGTCCAGCAGGTTGGCGCATATGCTCAGGCATGGCAGGACCTCAGCAATAAACTGGCAAATGCCGTCAGGGATTCCGTACCGCCGTTTGAAACGCTGGCTGATGTCACAGAGCGTGTTTTTGACATCTCTCAAAAGACTCGCTCAGGTCTTGATGCCACGGCCACACTCTATGCGCGTCTGGAGCGTTCAACAAGAAGTTATGGCGTCAGTGTAGAGGACATTACCAGGCTGACAACCATTATTAACCAGGGTTTCGTGGTGTCAGGGTCAACAGCCGAGGAGGCAAGCAATGCAATCATTCAGCTTGCTCAGGGGCTGGCGTCCGGAGCATTGAGGGGTGATGAATTTAACTCTGTGAACGAGCAGGGGAACCGGCTCATGATTGCTCTGGCTGACTCTATGAATGTCAGCATCGGGGCGCTCAGAAACATGGCTGCAGAGGGCAAGTTAACCACTGAGGTGATCGTTAATGGCCTGCTCTCTCAGGGCGATAAAATTGGACAGGAGTTCGCTAAAACTACTGCGACGATCAGCCAGTCTCTTGAAATTGCCAACAACAATATCACGAAATTCTTTGGCGAGAATGCCACAGTAAAAACTGGCGTAAAAATATTCAGTGATTCAGTAATTTATCTCAGTGAAAACCTGGACGCTCTCAGCACTACGCTCACGATTGTTGCTGGCGTAATGGGCGCGCGGTATGTCGGCGCTCTGACCATGGCTACCTCCGCGAAAATCGCTGATATCGCAGCATCTCGTAAGCAGGCTGTTGCAGAGAGTCAGGCGGCACAAGCAGCTTTGGTTGCCGCTAATTCTGCTCAGCGTAAGGCTCTGGCTGATAAAGAGGCTGCTCTTTCGTCTCTCGCTCTGGCCCAGGCTGAATATAACGTGGCCAAAGGTAGCGCTGCTGAAATGTTAGCGCTTGATGCCCTAATAGCTGCAAAAACTCGGGCAACTACCGTATCTCTCGCTCTTACTGAGGCTGAAACAGTCCAGGCTGCCGCATCAGCAAGGGCGGCGGCGGCGGCACGTGCAGCATCTGCTGGTATTGGACTTGCTCGTAATGCTCTTGCCCTCATAGGTGGTCCAGCGGGGGCGGCTATGCTCGCTGCCGGAGCGATCTTCTATTTCTGGCAGAAAGCCCAGCAGGCAAAAGAGGAGGCTATCGCCTTCGCCGATGGTCTGGATAAGCTCAACGCCGCCATGAATGCAATGTCGAACACGCAGCTGCGTGGGGCTATTGCAGATGCCAATAATTCTATTCGAGCTCAGAAAGAGGATGTAGCAGATCTGCAGAGTGAAGTTGACTCGCTGAGAGACAGATATCAGAACTTTACCCCGGCAGCGCAGGAAGTTGCTGAATCTATGGGGCAAGGTGCGGATTTCGCCCGTCAACAGGCGGAGGTGTCTGATGAACTGGCTCGCAAGACGCGAGATCTTGAGGCCGCAAAGGATAAATTATCCCGGACAGAAGAAACCGCGTCTGAGGCGACTCGCACACTCACGAACAACATGCTTACGGCGATGGGCGTTCATGATCAACTCATCGAAAAATCCTGGTCTCTTGAGCAAGTTCAGGGTGCGGTAGCGAAAGCCTTTGGGGAGACGGCTGATGAAATAAACCGAGCCAATCAGGCCGGAAAAAGCTTCGACCCCAAAGCGCTGCAGATATCTCCCGCGACCAAGGAGGGCGATAAAGTTATCGCTACTCTGGAAGAGCAGAATGAATTACTTAAAATTCAGGACGAGAGAGAGCGGGCGATAGCCAAAGCCAGGATGCAGGCTGCCAAGGTCACTGACAATCAGAATCAAATCTCTGCAGCTGGCAGGCTGGCTGCTGAAAATTATGATTTAGAGAAGTCAGAAGAAGCCAGAAAAAAATCTCAACAAGAGAGTGAGCAGCAGGGGAAAAAATCAGCGTCTTCTGCTGAATCTGTTGCTCAGAAGCTGGCGAACCTAAAGCAGCAAGCAGAACTGGCAGCCGGTTCTACGCAACAACTCAGTCGTGAGCAGACCATCCTTACTGCCCAGCAATCCCTGGGTGCAGCAGCAACTCAAAAAGATCTCGAGTTGGCCGGGCAGTATGCCGCTGCAAAATGGGATACCGCAAACGCTCTCAAGGCTCAGGCCGCCGCCGAGAAACTCCTGCCGGAAGCGCGCGAAAACGCCAGCTATAAGCAGGATGTTGAGGACCTTAAAACAGCCTTGGCAGCCAAGAAGATTAACCAGGATCAGTACAATAAAACTGCCGAACGTTTGGAGGAAAATCACCAGGTAAATCTGGCTAAGATTCGAGCTCAACAGGTAGTTACTCCGCAACAATCAGCCTTGGGTGAGATTGATCCTGTTCAGCAGCTGGAAAACCAGCATGCCCAGCAATTGGCTCTCATTCAACAGTTTGAAACGCAAAAGGGCCAAATCACTCAACGTGGCCTCGAACTGATGAATGCTGCCAATACACAATACGAGCAGGCCCGTATCGCTGCCCAATGGGAAATCTATCGCAATCAGAGCACCACCAACCAGCTCATTGCTGACGCTGTAGACTCCCTTCAGAGTGGCGCAACTAATGCCATTACCGGTCTGATTAACGGCACCCAAAGCCTGCAGGAGTCCTTCGCCAACATTGGCACGACAATTCTCAACAGCGTTGTCGGTAGTCTGGTTCAGATGGGGATCGAGTGGGCCAAGAGTCAGTTAATGGGGCAGGCCGCTGCGACTGCATCACTTGCATCCACGATGGCTCAGGCCACTGTTGCTGCTTCGGCATGGGCTCCTGCGGCAATGAGTGCTTCTATTGCAACAATGGGGAGTGCTGCTGCTGTTGGTCAGACGGCCTATGCTGGCTCACTCCTGGCAGCTAAAGGGATGGCGGTTGCTGGCGCCCGCGAGCACGGCGGACCCGTCAGCGCCAACTCAATGTACCGAGTGGGTGAAGGCGGGAAGCCAGAAATCTACCAGGCCAGCAACGGCAGTCAGTACATGATACCGGGTGACAATGGGCGGGTGATTAGCAACCGGGATATGGGCGGTGGTGGCAGTGATGGCGGTAGCTTCGTCCAGCACATCACCTTTGAAATAAACACAACTGGTGGCATTGATGATGCCACCATGGCGAAGATGTCGCAGATGATGAAGCAGGTAAGCCTGAACACCATCCGAGACCAGCAGCGTCCGAATGGATTACTACGGAGGTAATCGTGCCAGAGATATTTACCTGGTCACCACAGAAAGGCTACTCGGCAGAACGGACGCCTAATGTCGCTGTTGTTAAGCTTGGTGATGGTTATGAGCAGCGCCAAACGAAGGGTATAAACACACTAATGGCCAAGTATTCTCTGACGTTCAAGGGGGTAGACGGTAGCTGCAATCGGCCAAATGCGGCTAAGGAGGCCAATGCTTTCCTTATAGCGCGAATGGCCGTTGAAGCGTTCTACTGGACGCCATCTGATACTGGAGTACGGAAGCTATTTGTCTGCCGATCATGGAGCATGACAAAGACCGGGCCGCTATACGAACTAACGGCCACATTTGAACAAGTGCCAAGATAAGCCACCCAAGGGTGGCTTTTTAAATGGGAGTTTGCCGTGCGCGACATACCAGTGAATTTAATTATCGATAGTGTCGATGCGGGAGTCGGGGCTTTCATCGACCTTTTTGAAGCAGACCTGCAGCCATACGGCGGTGACCTTATCCGCTTCCATTCTGGAACGAACGGCTACTACGGCAACGTTATCTGGAAAGGTAACCAGTACCAGGCATATCCGATAGCGGTGGAGGGATTCGAGTCAAAGAACGAAGGCACCTACGCCCGCCCGTCTATGGCGGTGGCGAACGTTACCGGTTTACTGACTGGCATCAACCATGACTTTGATGACATGCTGGGAGTAGTCATCACCCGAAGACAGGTTCCGGTGAAGTACCTGGACGCGGTAAATTTCCCGAACGGGAACCCTGACGCGGACCCGACACAGGAGGCGGTGTCCCGCTACGTTGTCGAGGAGATGACAGAGGAGACTTTCGAGCAGGTGACATACACGCTGGCGACACCGATTGACTGCGACAACGCCATCATCCCGGCCCGTACCATTCTCGCCGATGTGTGCCAGTGGCAGTATCGCGGCGTCGGGTGCGGCTATGACGGACCGCCTGTTGCAGATGAACGCGACAACCCAACCACTGACCCTGCGAAAGACAAGTGCTCTCACCGTCGTACCGGTTGCCGGTTCCGCTATCCCCGCCCTGAACCAATGCCTATAAGCAGTTTCCCTGGCTCTCAAAAGGTCTCCTGATGCAGGAATTACTCGATTATGCGGCATCGTCGCAGGATGAAGTGTGTGCGCTAATCCTGAATGACGTGCAAGTGTTTCGCTGTCGGAATGTGCATCCGGAGCCCTGGCATCACTTCCGCATACGTGACGATGACTGGCTTGCAGCGGAGGAAGAAGGGGAAATTACAGCGGTCTTCCATTCGCACCCGCAAAGCCAGCTAGCGCTTTCTGGTGCCGATCGGCAGATGCAGCTGATGACGGGGCTGCCATGGTGGCTCGCATCTGGCGGGCAACTGAGGAAATTCAGGCCTGTTCCGCATCTGCTGGGGCGCAAGTTCGAGCATGGCATTATGGACTGTTACACGCTTTTCCGGGACGCATACCACCTTTGCGGCATCGATCTGCCGGACTTCGTGAGGACTAATGGATGGTGGCTGAGAGGAGAGAATCTATATATCGCCAATATGGCGGTCAATGGCTTCTATCAGGTGTCCATGCAGGATGCACAACCAGGCGACGTCATTATCAGGCAGCCATTCCCCGGCGCCGACCCATGCCACTCAATGATTCTCCTTCATGACAACCTGGTTCTTCACCATGACCATGCCGGACACCTCAGCAGACGAGAACAAATGCGCCCGGCATACATCAAGCAGACGCACTCAATCTGGAGACACGAACAGTGCTCATCTTTAAATTTGCAGGCAGTCTACGCCGATTTTACCGCCAGATATCCCTGAACGTTGATACTCCCGCGCAGGGATTACGCCTCCTATTGGCGCAGGATTTCGAATTCAAAAAAGCCTTTCTCAATACAAAGCTGCGTGTGCGGGTAGCGGGCGAGGATATTGAGGCATCTGCGATGCAATGGCATATGGACCGCCACCTTAAAGATGGCTCAGTGGTCCTGTTCGTGCCGGTAGTGGAGGGGGCGATCACCGCCGCTGCGGCCGCATGGATTGCGGTTGCCGTTAGCGTAGCGTCTATAGCTTATTCGGTTTACATGTCACGCAACATGAAGACCAAAACCTCCGCAGAAGCCGCAGAGACCAATACGCTCACAAATAACTCATTTACCAGTGCTGAGAACCGAGTGGGGCAGGGGCGCGCGGTGCCACTCCTACTGGGAGAAATGGAGGTCGGTTCGAACGTAATTTCACTCGGTATCGACACAAGCAACAACCAGGACTGGACGGAATCTATTAGCTAAGGTGGCATTATGTCTTCAGGTGGCGGCAAAGCATCAACCCCCAAACTCCTCGACGATAACCTCAAATCAAAACAATTCTATCGGGTACTGGATCTGATATCTGAGGGGCCAATCGCTGGCCCGGTGGATCAGGAGCACCTGTCTTCATTCAAGCTGAATAAGACGCCTATCACTGACTCGAACGGCAATGTCAACGTGAACGGCATTAGTGTTGCCTGGCGACCTGGATCGGAAACTCAGGAGCCAATCAACGGCTTCTCTGCAATCGAAGCGACGACCATTGTTAACACTGAGGTCACTTACGATACCCCGCTGGTTAGAACCGTGACAGATCAGGACGTGACCCGCGTTCGTTTTAACATCGGCGTCACCGGGCTCATGGAGCAGGACTCCAAGGGTAACCAGAAAAACACCTCTGTAACGATGGTTATCGAGACCAGAACTGGCTCGTCGGGCTGGGTCATGGAGAAGACGGTGACGATTACAGGGAAAATCTCTGGCGAGTACCTTGAGGCGCACGTCATTGATGCCCCCGACACCAAACCGTTTGATATCCGCGTTCGCCGCATTACGCCTGACAGCAGCAGCGATTTGCTGTCAAACGGGACTGTTTGGAACAGCTACAGCGAGATCACCGACGACAACCTTAGCTATCCGTTCTCTGCTGTTGCCGGCTCAGTCATCGACCGTGACCAGTACACCGACACGCCGAGCCGCACATATCATCTTCGCGGGCTGATCGTTGACGTACCGGATAACTACGAGCCAATTGCCAGAACTTACTCCGGGCTGTGGACGGGGGGCTTCAAAAAGGCATGGACTAACAACCCGGCGTGGCTGTTCCGTGAGCTGGCGAAAAACACCCGATTTGGCCTGGCGAAACGCGCCGGATACATCGATGTTGACGATGGCGCACTCTACATTCTGTCGCAATATTGCGATCAGCTTGTAGATGATGGGTATGGCGGCAAAGAGCCACGCATGACGCTCAACGCCTACATCACAGAGCAGGCGAGCGCGCGAGACATTCTCGACAAGATAGCGAGCATGTTCCGTGGCATTGCGCTGTGGGACGGCCTGCGCCTGTCCGTAATGCTGGACGCTCCACAGGATCCGATTGCGACAATCACGAACGCCAACGTTGTGAATGGCGAGTTCAAACGAAGCTCTGTAAAGCGTTCAGAGAAATACAATGCGGTTGTAGTGTCCTGGACTGACCCCGACAACGGATGGGAGCAGGTGAAAGAGTACGTTTCCGACGATGAGATGATAGCCAAAGGGAACTACAACGAAACCACTCTGGAGGCGTTTGGCTGCACCTCTCGCGGACAGGCATGGCGGGCAGGTAAATGGCTGCTGGAAACAGCAAAGCGTGAAAGCAGCAGACTGTCTTTCCAGATGGCACGCGATGCCATCCACTTCACGCCGGGTGATATCGTTGAGGTCATGGATAATGACTACGCAGGAACTCGCCTCGGGGGGAGAATTGTTTCTCATTCCGGGAGGGTGATAACGGTTGACGCGGTTGATTCCTCGGTAGTAACAGACGGCTCCACTATGTCGATTATGGGGAGAGATGGTAAGTTTGTACGCTACGAAATTGATGGTGTTGCAGGGAATAGTGTTACCCTAAAAACAACCCCGGACTGGGTCAGGACAGGCACCGTATTTGCCATTTCCACCGCGAGCGTGGCGATCCGCCTTTTCAGGATTCTGAGCGTTGCCGAAACAGAAAATAACTCTGTCTACAGCATTAGCGCCTCCCAGCACGATCCAAATAAGCAGGCCATTGTTGACGAGGGTGCAGTGTTTGAAGTTCCCAGCGATACGCTGAACGGCTACCGCGTGCCTAACGTGGAAAACCTGCGAATCCTGAACACAAACACCGAGACCGTCCAGGTTACAGCAACGTGGGGGACGGCAACCACTACTAAAAAACTGGTGTTTGAGCTGTACATCTACAGTGCTGATGGGAAGCTGGTATCTCAGTACGAAACTGACCAGTTCCGGTATGAGTTTTATGGTCTGAGTGCTGGCAGCTATACGCTGGGCGTTCGCGGTCGAAATGAAAACGGAATGAAAGGTGCCGAGACTCAGGTAAGCCTGATTATCGGAGCGCCTAAGCCCCCGAACTCGGTTCAGTGGATACCTGGCCCACTTCAGGCCACTTTAGTTCCGGTCATGTCTGTTACTGCCACATCTGATACTTCTTTTGAATTTTGGTACGCAGGTGAGACTCCGATTCCATTGTCCGACGACATTGAGAATAAAGCTCAATTCCTTGGCCGTGGCAATCAGTGGACCATCCAAAAACTTAAGTTTGACCATGTTTATTACGTTTATGTTCGAACTCGTAATGCATTTGGCGTTTCAGGATTTGTAGAGGCTTCTGGAAAACCAACAGACGACTTCAGTGATATCACCGATGCAATCCTGGAGGACATGAAAGGCTCCGATACGTTCAAAGATCTGATCGAGAACGCGGTGGACAGCAATGAAAAAATTGCTGGCATGGCTGACGACATCAAACAGAATGCCGACAACCTTGAGCTGCAGGCGCAGGAAATAGCCCAAAACGCGCAGGACATCGGGCAGGTTCAGACCAGCGTTAATGAACTTTCGAGCACGGTTGGTGAAGTGTCGTCTTCTCTCTCTGAGCTTGAGCAGACCGTGGCGACGGCTGATACCGCGCTTGGCCAGAGAATCGACAGCATCAGTGTATCTATGGACGGCATGACAGGAGGAGTGAAAAACTCGGCTATCGCCATAATCCAAAACGGACTGGCGCAGGTCACTTCCCGCCGTTCTCAAACCGTGACTAATGCCGGAAACAGCGCAAGCATCGACCGCATCGACACAACGATTGCTGATAGCAGCTCGGCAGTTGCCCGTGCTCTTGTTACGCTGGATGCATCTGCCGGTGGCAATATTTCCAACGCAACTGATCTCACCGAAACCCTGGCTGACTTCACTCAGGCATCTGCAACAAAAATCAATTCTTTGACCGTAACGGTGAATGGACAGACCGCTGCTATCACGCAAACCGCTAATGCGGTGGCTGACATCAACGGCAACATCAGCGCGATGTATAACATCAAAGTTGGCGTGGCCGCTAACGGGCAGTATTACGCCGCAGGGATGGGGATCGGAGTAGAGAACACTCCTTCTGGTATGCAGTCGCAGGTTATCTTCCTGGCTGATCGCTTCGCCGTCACCACGGCAGCCGGTAACAGCGTGGCCTTGCCGTTCGTGATCCAGAACGGGCAGACATTCATCCGGGCCAGCTTCATCCAGGACGGCACCATTGAGAACGCCAAAATCGGCAGCTACATCCAGTCCACAACCTGGGACGGCACGGGGAACGTTGGCTGGCACATCAACAAGTCAGGCTACGCGACGTTCAACAACGTAACTGTTCGTGGGACCGTATACGCAACCAACGGGGAGTTTAAAGGTACTGTATATGCCACAGACGGTCAGTTTTCTGGTACTATTGAAGCGAAAAATTTTGTTGGCGACGTTGCAAATATGAATACCTACGTTGTCAACCAGAGTTGGCAGCAAGGATCGCGGACATTTACTTATACATACAAAGATACGTCTACTCTTTACCATAAGCGCAACGTTTTACTTTTTATTAACTGTCAGTCGTCTTCAATACCTATTGTGACAATTAATGGAGCCAATGCAAACGTCGCTGGATATAATCAAGGTACAAACGCACTTCAAACGATAACTGTCGGAGGGTCAGTTTATTCAGGTGTTGTCACAATAACAATTAGTATTAGCGGTAACAACGTAGTAACCGCTAACATGTCATCAGTGACGATCTTAGTGTCTCGTGGTAGCGGCGCATTCTCTTGATTTGTAACAGCAGGCGGGTAAGCTACTTGCCTGCTGTTATTTTTAATAGTTAGCTACACAGTTCGAAGGAGAACCAATTCGCTGAAGTTTGTGGTCAAGTTCATGGCACCACTGCCCCGCCATTGGAGGATTTGATCGCAAAAAATATCTAGTCTGTTGTAAGTGGAACAGCCCTTATACATTAGATTATGACGGAAACCGACTTCTATTTTTGAATGACGGATCAAACACTGGTGATCAGCCTATGAGCGGAACTGTCGATGTTGTTATATTTGCTGGAGGTATCTCACCGGTTCCTGCAAATCCAGGTCTTAATATATATAATGCGGCTGGGCAATGTACCTTCTCAACTTCGCGCCGCCCGTTCGTTTATCTTGGTGTTAATTTTGTACCTTCTACAACATTACAAGCGGTACCTGGTGGGGGATATATCCCAGTTGGCCGATTTGGTATGAGGGTTCCCAGCTACAGTGGTGGTCGTATTTATCACTACCATTACGGCTTGGTTATGCAGAACGGTTCTCTTAGGGCTGGGAGGGGGGCTTATGTTGGATGGTCTGATCGTCAGCTGGCAAACGAAGGCGTTACGCCTATTTCGCTTCCAGTTATCCCCGATATGTACGTCTGAATACACTGCCTAATTAAATCAACCTCGCTCCTGCGGGGTTTTTTATTACCTGGAGAAAATATGATTTATAACACCGGCACCATCGCCATTAATGGAAATACCGCCACCGGGACGGGTACAAACTGGACGGCACCCGCCAGCCAGGTTCGCGCTGGCCAGACGATTATTGTCATGTCTAACCCGGTGCAGCTGTTCCAGATTTCATCCGTGAACAGCGCCACGTCAATGACGGTTACGCCTACCGCTTCCCCGGCGCTGAGCGGCCAGAAGTATGGCATTCTGATATCAGACAATATCTCTGTCGACGGCCTGGCGCAGGCGATGTCGCAGCTCATCAAAGAGTATGATGAGAATATCGGCGCCTGGGAGACGTTCGCTACCACATCCGCAAACCAGACTATCACCGTTACTATCAACGGCTCTTCCGTAAATATTCCGGGCATAGGTGCACTTGCCAGAAAGGGGGCAAATAGCGATATCACGGAGCTGAAAGGGCTCACTACTGCGCTTTCTATTGCGCAGGGTGGCACCGGGGCAACAACGGCAGAAGGCAGTCGCACAAACCTCGGTTTAGGAAGTAGCGCTACACGTGATGTTGCAACATCAGAGCAGATGCTTCCCGGTATGGATGGAGGAAAGCTTCTTGATGCCGGTTCGTTAGGATTTGCTTCAGCAAGGCACTTATCTTCCTTTGCCAGTATGACAACAGGTGTTTTTCGCTACACTGGCGGAACTCAATATGCACCTGATACTCAGGGAGGGGTAGGAATCCAGGCTGCATATGATGGTTCTCCGTCAGTTACTGCCTTTGTATGGAGTAGAATAGGGAGCGCTTATATAAAAAGCGGGACCGCTAATAATACTTTTTCATGGGTGAAAGTGTATACAGAGGCTAACACCACTAAAGCATCAGACGGTACTCTGAAAGCGGCCTCACCAGTCGCCAGAATCGTGAAAACCAAGGAGGAAAACCAGCGCACTGATATTGATGAACCAGGCTTTGTCTGGTGCGGCTGTGGTACGGCGAACGCCGAGGCGGAGGGAATAACCATTTCCCGCCTCGATGTTGGGGTTTACATGCTCACCGGTTCGGCTGGTCTTGCCTCATCAGGCTGGCAATTACTGCCGCCAATTGACCCTAGCGGCATGGGAGAGTTGGGAGTGGTTGAGGCAGAACAAACCGATAGCGGCGAGCTGACAATCCGTCTTTTCAAGCGAAAATATATCCTGAGCGATGAAGGTGAGGTCATCAAAACCAAAGGTGAACCGATTGACGTCCCGGCGAACAGCTGGATCGATGTTCGTCTGGATATGCCAGCGGATAGCATCTGGAACACCAAAGTTTCCGGTTCTTCTCTCGAACTCCAGTGACAACCTGCCGAAATTCAGCCTTAAAAATTAATAGGCGAACCCAAATAGATCTACACCTCCTTTAATAGTACTGTATGTATAAACAGTGTGCGCCGGGAGACCGGTAGAGATCAAGGGGTGAAAGTCCCCGACCATTGAAGGACCAGCAATCCACAAGGTCCCCGAGTCATGCGTTGCATACCGCGAGGTATGGGGCGAAGCGTTGACAGGGGTGTTGACAGGCCAGCCATTGAGCCACGAAATGTATATTAAATTACCGGGTGCCGACGTTGTACTGTTAACGGAAGGCAACATCATAGGGTGCGATACTGCGAGTGCCACATGGACCCGGCGGGGTCTGAGACCCTGGCATGTCAATACGATCTCTACGCGGGAACCGGGAGATCTCCCCTCTGACCATCTGCCAGTGTCGGAGATGGCCCGCACCGGGAAGACGAGGAGTCATAGCCGGTGATGTACGGAGAGGAGAAGTCGGACTCGCTCATAGTAGCGGCGAAGCAGGCGAACAACCCGAAAGGAGCGGAGTCAGTGGAGCGAAGGAGCGGGGCCAAGGGGAACGCGGAACAGCCACACATGCGCCGGACACAGAGCCGGGAAAGCATGTCACAGAGGCTGTCACGCGTGCGGGAAGCTGCGAAGCAGCGGAAGAAAGAACGGTTTACAGCATTGTTCCACCTGCTGACAGTCGAAGCACTGGAAGCCGCATTCCTCTCCCTGAGCAGGAAAGCGGCCGCCGGAGTGGATGGCATCAGGTGGATGGACTACGCCGGAAACATGAAGAACAACATAACAGATCTGCACCGGAGGCTACATCAGGGCAGCTACAGGGCGCAGCCCGGCAGGCGTCACTACATCCCAAAAGCGGATGGAAAACAACGCCCGCTCGGCATCGCCTCGCTGGAGGACAAGATCGTCCAGTATGCGCTGGTGAAAATCCTGAACGCAGTCTATGAAAACGACTTTATGGGGTTCTCATACGGGTTCAGACCCGGGCGAAACCAGCACGATGCACTGGACGCACTGGCCACAGGGCTGGTACGCACTAACGTAAACTGGGTACTGGATGCCGACATCAGTCAGTTCTTCGACAGGGTGAGCCACGAATGGCTGATCAGGTTCACAGAGCATCGGATCGGCGACCGGAGGGTAATCAGGCTCATACGTAAGTGGCTCACAGCCGGGACGTCGGAGGAGGGTCAATGGCGAGCAACGGAGGAAGGCACCCCACAGGGTGCGGTCATCTCACCGCTGCTGGCAAACATATACCTCCACTACATCTTCGATCTGTGGGCGCATCAGTGGCGACGTCGCTATGCCACAGGCAATGTGGTAATGGTCAGATACGCCGATGACATCGTCATCGGGTTCGACAAACGATACGATGCCCGGCGCTTCCGTATAGCCATGCAGCGCAGACTGAGGGAGTTCGGACTCACGGTTCACCCGGAGAAAACCCGTCTGATGGAGTTCGGCCGCTTCGCTGCCGAAAACCGTGCCATCAGGGGAAAAGGCAAACCAGAAACGTTCAACTTCCTCGGGTTCACGCACATCAGCGGGAAAGATCGCAACGGCAGGTTCATGCTGATACGAAAGACCCGCCGGGATCGGATGACGGCAACTCTGAAAGCCATCAAAGACGGTCTGCGAAGGCGCTGGCATTACTCAATCCCCGAACAGGGAAAATGGCTCAGGAGAGTGGTTCAGGGATACCTGAACTATCACTCGGTACCGGGCAACTTCCCCACCATGCAGAAGTTCAGGACACACGTAACAAACCTCTGGCGCCGGGCGCTCAGGCGCAGGAGCCAGAAGGATGATACGACCTGGACGAAAGCAAACAAACTGGCAGCCGCATGGCTACCAAGGGTTCGGGTTCTTCATCCATGGCCTGTGGAGCGGTTCACCGCCAGACACCCGAGGCAGGAGCCCGGTGCGTAAATCGCGCACGCCGGGATCTGTGCGGGGGGTATCCGGTAACGGGTATCCCTACCGCGACACTAAAGAGGTGCAGAACATGGGATTCCCATCTCCAGCAGCAGACTATGTAGAAGAGCGCATATCGCTAGACAAGCGGCTTATCGCGCATCCGGCAGCCACGTACATGATGATAGCGGGCTCTACATACCTGCGAGCTGGCATAATGAAGGGCGCAATGCTTATCGTCGACTCGTCGCTGACACCAAAAGACGGTTCTCTTCTGGTGTGCGCTATAGACGGTGAGTTCAGGATTATGCGTTACAGGACGCATCCGCAGCCTTGTCTGGAAAACCCTGAAAATGGAAGGAGGGAGTCGTTACCGTTGAAAGACGATGTGTCGGATACATCGCGTCCGGTGTTTGGGGTGATCACCTACAGCATCAACGATGCGCGTTCTGGTGAGTTCGACGACCGCCCGGTGATGTAAGAATAAGTGAGCACCTGATAAGTCTTACAAACGGATCGGTGGGGATTATGCTGATGGCTGAGGTAGGCGTAAAGCTGCGTGTTGCGAAACTGGAAGGAGCTACGCAAAATTTGGGAGATTTCGGATCGAAGCGATCCCGAAGTTCACTCGTCGACCACACGAAAAAGATGGCAACGGTTTGATCTTGAATGGATGTATTGGTAAGCATTGAAACCCGAATTTAACGGGTTTCTGAAGTGTAAACGGTTGAATTAAATCAAAAAAGGCTGGTTGTGACGGAAACAGGAATCGTATTCGGTCTCTTTTTATCTGTATGAAAGACAATACGTTACGCCTTTTATCATCTTTATGCAGCGGATGCATCCCGTGCGACTTCGTAAAACATATCACAACACCGCAGGCGGAAGTCCAGCCCTTTTTGCCTGTTTTGTTAAATTTTTGTGAGCAATTAAGGAAAGTCAGCGCCGTGCTTAAAAGCGGGATTTTACCGACGCCTCAATTTCATCAAGCAATTCAAAACGACGGCGGTATTCCGCACGCTTCTTGCTCGCGATCTCGTCGAGAGATTTGCGTTCCATCTGCAGCGGGAGTTGCCAGCAGAAGCCGGAGACCTTTTTACCGCCCAGAGAATCCCAGAATTCGTCATAGCTGGCGTGGAAATGGCGGCCTTTGCTGAGGCGATAGCGCAATGCGCGGAAAACGTGTCCCTCGTCGCTGACGGCAAAAATCGCCTTAACAGATGACTGTAAGGCCAGCTGGAAAAGAACTTCCATCAGCACGCGTTTAGGGAACAGGCCGTGACAGGCGCGGGTGGATTGTTTAATGACGTCCCGCGACACGCAGCGGCGGGGGCCCTGAAGCCCGCCAATTACTATTACGCGTTGTCCGTTGCTGCGGGCTACGCTAAAGGTCAGGCTGGCAAGCAGCGTATCCTCGTTATCGCGCAGCCACAGCGTGCTCTCACCTTCGCGCTCGGCTTTCCCGGCAGAGGATGCATTAACCGTATAGATCACGCCCTCTTTTGCATGGAACTGAACAACGGTTTGTTCCTGCGGGCTGGTCAGCGCCTGGGCGAGGGTGCGCTCTTTCAGGCTATCGATCCAGTAATAATGGTTAACGATAGCGTCGGCGCGATCGTTCGCGGTCAGGCCACGCATCAGATACTGCCGATGGGTCTTGCTGGGCAATGTAATTTGAGCGGCGAGCAGTTTGTCGAAATCGTCACGCCCTGAAAGGGCTTCCAGCATGCGACGGGTGGAAGACCAGAACAGAAGCGAACGTAAAAGGAACTTCAGCCGATAATCGCGTTTCCGCCAGATGGGTCCCGGGACACGTTCGCCGTTCACCAGCTCGGAAATTATATTTGTGCGATGTGGGTAGAACACATCGTTATGCAGGTGTGTATTAGACACGTGAAGATCCCTCGTTTTTTTCTGCCTCTATTCTAAGGAGCCAGGAATAAGGGATTAATAGCGTGAGGATCTTTATTTCTGGTTGGTTTACCGTTTGTTTGACTTTGTCAGGACCGCTCCCGTCTTTTGCTTTTTATACGGCGGCTATACTGTTTAAAGGAGGCCTTATGTATCAGCGAATAGAGGGTGGGATGTGGCGTCACGTCTGGGTTGTCAGCGATATACATGGCTGTTATCAGTGGCTTATGGACGAACTGAAACGCCGCCATTTTAATCCGTATGAGGATTTGCTTATTTCCGTTGGCGATTTGATCGATCGCGGTCCTGACAGCGTAAAAACACTGCAGCTCATCAATGAGAAATGGTTCAGAGCCGTGCGGGGTAACCATGAGCAAATGGCAATGGATAGTCTGGACAATAACGATTCTGCGCTGTGGGCGATGAATGGTGGAGTGTGGTTTACGCGCCTTGATCGCGAGCAGCAGGCGCTGGCGCGAACGTTACTAAACGCCTGCCGCGAATTGCCGCATATTATCGAGATAACCTGCGCAAACGGTCTCAATGTTATTGCGCACGCAGATTACCCCGCCGCGGAATATCGCTGGCAAAAACCGGTGAGCGCCCAGCGCGTGCTGTGGGATCGCGACAGGTTGATGGGCTTTATGGTGGGCAAAGGGCAGGGGATTAGCGGTGCGGATCATTTCTGGTTCGGGCATACGCCCGTCGACAGGCGGTATGATTTTGATAACCTGCACTATATTGATACCGGAGCGGTGTTCGACGGTTACTTCACGCTGGCACAGCTACAGTAATAAATAACCCGCCTTCGGGCGGGTTCTCTTTAGGTCAGGCAAGGCGCATGACCCAGGCATCGGTTTTGCTATCGTAATGCTCACGGTAAAGAACAGAGTGTTCGCCATCAAGTATCGCCGGGACGCTGGTATCCGCATCCCATGCGTCGAGTTGCATGCACAAATCCGGGTCGGACTTGCAGGGAATACTTAACGTTCGATCGCCTTGTGTTTCGCCGCGCAGCTCTGCGTCGTCGATCTCAAAAGCGCCAATACGCACGCTGGTTTTCGTCATAGTGCTCTCCGGGTCGGTTTTCAGAATCTGGTATGACCAGTATGGGCATCCATTTTTGATCGTAGACAAGGAGAGCAAAATCGCCAGTAAAAAAATGCGCTTTTTTTTAGTCGGTGGGACTGTTACCCGTAAACAACCGGCCATCGCGGACCAACTCCCGCGGATAACTATTTTTCAGCCGCGAGCCGACCTTTTTCGCCAGACCCAACGGGAAGCCCTGATACGTCACAATAACCTCATCCTGAGACGGGGTAGTTTCCGGGTAAACGTCGCGACCACGATACCACTCTTCGGCTTCCTGATGCGTCAGTTCAAACGTGTTATCGCTGTCCGCCAGGGCGATGACCGCTTCGTGCTGCCAGCGGTACCCTTTATTATGCACTTCCGCCAGGCGGATCCCGATACGTGAAAAACGGACTTTACCAATAAGCGGCTCAATGGGTGCCGGGAACAGCCATATCTCTTTATCACGCATCCAGAGGTGCAGATTCTCATCCCAGATCAGCCCAACCTTATTGGCGGCGGCTTTAAGTTGCACAGCATCGCGGCCTTTCAGCGGGGCGAACGGGAAATTGCCGACCTTAAATTTCGGGGCTGGCAGGGGAGCCACCGCCTGAGTTTTGCGCAGACGAGCCACAAAGAACCCTTCGCAGTCGTAAATCTGTGGGAACACGTGCAGGAAACCTTCCGGCGTGGCGGCCTCATCTGCCGTGGCAAACAGATCGTTAAGTGGCAGGAACTCAACGGCATCCGGGTATTGCTCTTTCAACCACAGACAGACGTCTTCGTTTTCATCGCGGTTGAGGGTACAGGTGGAGTATACCAGCGTGCCGCCGGGGCGCAGGGCGTGAAAGGCGCTGTCGATCAGTTCGCGCTGCGTGGCAGCGATCTCAAGATTGCTTTCCACAGACCAGTTCTTTAACGCATCGGGATCTTTACGCACCACCCCCTCGCCGGAGCAGGGGGCGTCGAGCAGAATGGCATCGAACGCTTCCGGCAAGGCGGCGCCAAACACGCGTCCGTCAAAATGCGTCAGGGCGACATTCTGAATACCGCAGCGGCTGATGTTGGCATGCAAGACTTTCACGCGGCTGGCGGAAAATTCGTTGGCAAGAATCGCCCCGTGATTACCCATCCGGGCGGCAATTTGTGTGGTTTTCGAGCCGGGCGCAGCGGCAACGTCCATCACGCATTCAGGTGCGTTGCCCTCTGCGAACAGGGCGGCAACCGGTAGCATCGAACTGGCTTCCTGAATATAAAACAGACCGCTCAGATGTTCTGCGGTACTTCCCAGCGGCACGGCATCTTCGTCATCGCGCTCGATCCAAAACCCCTCTGCACACCAGGGCACCGGCGTAAGCTGCCAGTTGTAGGGGGAAACCAGCGTCAGAAAATCATCAATGCTGATTTTCAGCGTGTTGACGCGAATGCTCCGGCGTAACGGACGCTGGCAGGCGGCGATAAAATCATCTAACGACAGGTGAGAGGGGAGCGCCTCGCGCATTTGCGCAAGGAATTGTTCAGGAAGAAATACGGAGTTTTGAGCCACGTGCACACCACAGGGAAAAGTTCAGGTGCGCAGTGTAACATAAAGGCTCCGGCGCGTTGACACCGGAGCCTTTCAGATTAACGCGGCAGGGCCGTTCCCCATTCACGCCACTCTTTCGGTTCGCTTTCGAGCAGCAGGAAGTGTTTCCCTGACTGCGCTTTTGGCGCCAGTGGCGTGCCCGGCGGGGTGGCAAACGCAATACCGCCACGGATGAACTGGTTGAAGGTACCGGTTTTCACCACGCCCCCCGTCAGGCCGAAGTCCAGTGAGTAGCCAGAGGCCAGCCAGAATACCGAGTTATTTCGTACCAGGTGCTGGTAACGGTCGCTGATACGTAACGCCACCATCACACGATCGGAGAGCGTACCAAGCGTCAGACCCGTTACCGTACCTACCTCAATACCGCGGAACAGAACCGGCGTGCCGATGCCAAGTGAGCCTGCTTCCGGGACTTCCACCACAATGCTCAGGCCACCGAGGTAGCGCGAATCGGTGATGGTGGCTTCCTGCAGTTCGAAATCACGCCGTGCATTGCCCTGGCCGGGTTCGACGTTGATATAGGGCTGCAGAATAGTGTCGAGATGTTCAACGCCTGCGGCCGAAATCTGCGGCGTCACCACCGAGAAGCGGGAACCGGTGCGGGCGAAGGTCTGCACATATTCCGGGTAGAGCACCGCGGTGGCCTGTACCTCGTTGCGGGAGGTGATCAGCGTCAGCTTCTGGATCTGGCCGATATCAATGCCCAGGTAGCGAATCGGCATGCCTTCCGCCAGCTTACCGGCATCAAACGCATGCAGGGTAATCTGCCCACCCACGGCACGCGCGGCGGTTTCGGACGGGAAGAGAATACGCTTATCGCCCTTACGCAGGTTTGCGCCTGCACCGCTGAGGTTATCGAAGCTAATGGCGCCGCGCAGCGCGCGTGAGAGCGGGGAGGCCTGCACGGTCAGCCCGTTACCGTTAAGCTGAACTTTCGCGCCGCCTTCGGCCCAGAAGACGCTGTTTGGCGTCAGCAGCTTGCGATACTCCGGCTTGATATGCAGTTCGATATCAAACGCGTCCGCACGCGGGCGAACGGCGATCACTTCCCCGACTTCAAACTTGCGATACAGCACCACAGAACCCGCCTGGACGTCCGGTAGCGTCTCGGCGCTCAAGGTCAGCGTGGTCGTCGGCAGATCGCTCAGGCTGTTTTCAATCGCTTTGTCCAGGTTGGCATACAGCGGGTAATTTTCGCGGATGGGGCCTTTATCGCCCGGCAAAATGCGAATGCCGCCGTTAACCCATTCGCTGGCACTGGCACCAAGGAACTCTACGCCGTCCAGGCCTACCTTCACATCGACGCGGCTGTTCACCACGAATTTACTGTCGCCATGGACGAGGTTGCTGTATTGCGGATCGATCGCTACCGAGAAGCTCACGCCGTTTTCGGAAAGCGTTCGCTCCAGAACCTGACCCACCTGGACACCGTGGAGGATCAGCGGCTGACCGGCTTCAATACCATAACTTTCGGGGGCATTTAGCGTAACCGTCACAACGCCCGGTTTTTGCAGCAGGGCTTTATCCGCCGGGGCGATCACGAAGTTGTTGCTTGGCTTTCCTTCTCCGGGGATCAGTTCAAACGTGTTGCCGGTCAGCAAAGTGCTGAGACTGGCATCGTTCAGAGAGAGCTTCGGACTGCGCATCTCGATACGCGTTTTCTCGCGCAGGAGATCGACCACGCTGGGGTCGACGGTCATTTCGCCCGTCACCGAGCCGCCAGGGTTGAGCGTCATTTTGGTGAGCTGACCTACCTGCAGACCCTGATACATCAGCGGTGTTGATCCGGCTTTCAGACCTTTCGCATCGGGCAGAACAAGTTTGACGATCACCCCTCGCTGGCTGTGCGCCAGATCAGCGTACAACCCGAACGTATCATCGGCGGCAGCAGGGCTGGAGTTCTCCGGGGAGTCAAAGGCAATCGCCCCGTTTACCAGCGCGGCCAGGCTCTCCAGCTTCACTTTAGCACCGCTCAGGCTGAGGTCGGCATCTACGCCAGACACGTTCCAGAAGCGGCTGCCTTTTTTCACCAGGTTGGTGAATCGGCGTTCGATCAGCACATCGATGGTCACGCCCTGTTTGTTCGGATTGATGGCGTAATCGTAAACGCGACCCACCGGAATTTTTCGGAAATAGACCAGCGAGCCACTGTTCAGTGAGCCGAGATCCGGCGCCTGCAGATGGATCATCAGATCGCCGTTATTGAGACGGTATTTTGGCTGCGTATCCAGCGCGACAAAGTGATCCTGCGGTTCGCCCTTGCCTGGCATCATACCGATGTAGTTACCGCCAACCAGCGCATCCAGCCCCGAGACACCCGCCAAAGACGCCTTCGGCGTAACCAGCCAGAACTGCGTTTCGCTGCGCAGCGCGTCCTGCATGTCCGATTTAATGCTGACCCGCACCTGAATTTTGTTCAGCCCTTTTCCGAGTGAGATGTCCTGAACCGTACCGACTTCAACCCCCTGAAAACGAACGGGGGTTCGTCCGGCGACGATGCCGTCGGCGGTCTGGAAATCAATGGTGACGGTACTTCCGCGATCTTCATAGCTCGTCCAGATAAGCCAGCCAGCAATCATCAGGGCGATGACAGGCAGCAACCAGAATGGCGAAATGCGGCGTTTAGTTTTAATTCTCGCTTCAGTCGGCGAAGCGGGGGTTTCCTGACTCATGTGCATCCCAAAGTAAGCGGCTATCCAGCCATTCCACAGCAAGAATAGTCAATATCACCGCAGAGCCGAAATAAAAAGCTGCGGGTCCCATAGTAAAAGCAAGTAACTGGTCGCGATTTATTAGCGACATCATCAGCGAAATCACAAACAGATCCAACATGGACCAGCGGCCAATCCAGGTGACAAATCGCAGAAGCAGTATTCGGGTTCGTAATCCTTGTTCACACTTAAAGTGAATGCTGATGAGCAGGGTGAACATCACCACGACTTTGATAAAAGGAACCAGGATACTGGCGATAAAGACGATGGCCGCCACCCCAACGTTGCTGTGTGCCAGGGAGATAATGCCGGAGAGGATTGTATCCTCCTGACGGGCACCATTCACGTAAATGATGGAAATCGGCAGCATATTGGCGGGGATCAAGAACACCAGGGAGGCAATCAGTGCCGCCCAGCATTTTTGCAGACTGTTATTGCGTCGATGCAGCAAGGGTATGTGGCAGCGCGGACAGCGCCCACGGGGATCGGGCAACCCGGTGTAATGGCATCCCAGACAGACGCGGAGATTCTCATCCGGACGGGTGGCAGGGCGCTGAGGGTAAAAACGCTCCCAGAGTTGCTCAACGTTCAGGTGGATCAGCGTCAGGATGCTGAGCAGCACCAGGCAGATAAAGGCAAAAAGCCCGACGCCCGGCTGCAGAAAAGCATAATCCTGCACTTTAATTGATGCCACGCCCACACCGACAAGATAGATATCCAGCATCACCCACTCTTTGAGTTTATCCAGCATCAGCAGCACCGGGCGAAGATTCATCCCCAGGATGTTGCCAAACCACAGATAGGCAATGGCTGCAACCAGCACCAGTGGCGCGCCAACGGAGCAAAACAGCACCATGGCAGCGGTAATCGGATCGCCCTGGCGGGTCATCTGCCAGATCCCCTGCAGCACGTTGGCATCAATGCGTACGCCAAGCAGGTAGAGCTTCAGCAGGGGCTCGGTCCAGGCGAAGGGCATCAGCAGCAGCATGGTGACGGCCATGGCGGCCAGACGGGTTAACGACCAGTCTCGGCCGTCACGAATTTTCGCGTCACATCGGGGGCAAAAGGCACTTTGGTGCGATTTCATCTTCGGCAACATAAAAAGCGTATCGCACTGGGGGCAACGCTGATAATGTGCACGAGGCAAAGCGTCTCTTACCGTATGGACCGTTATCTTTTTTGTCGGCGTAATTTTGGTTGTTTTTAAGGCCATCAGCTGCGCACAAATAAGTATTGTTGAACGTTATATTAACTCATGAACGGATTCATCTTGAGCATGAGCGCATTTAATGCTTATTTTAATAGGCTATGCGGTAATTTTGTAAGACAACTAAGTGATTGAATAATGAACAAAACAGAATTCTACGCGGATCTGAACCGCGATTTTAAGGCATTGATGGCGGGTGAGACCAGCTTCTTAGCCACTCTGGCAAATACTAGCGCATTGTTGTTCGAACGTCTCTCTGACGTGAACTGGGCTGGCTTTTACCTCCTGGAAGGTGACACGCTGGTACTTGGCCCGTTCCAGGGCAAACTGGCTTGCGTGCGTATTCCGGTCGGGCGCGGTGTATGCGGTACTGCGGTGGCCGAGAATCAGGTACAGCGTGTGGAAGATGTTCATGCGTTTGACGGGCATATCGCCTGTGATACCGCCAGTAATTCTGAGATCGTACTGCCGCTGGTGGTAAGAAATCAGATTATTGGCGTTTTGGATATCGACAGCACCGTCTTCAGTCGCTTCACAACCGAGGACGAGCAAGGGCTGCGCGAGCTGGTGGCGAATCTGGAAAACGTCCTTGCCGGCACCGATTATCAAAAATTCTTTGCGAGCGTCGCAGGATAATCAACGGATAACGTAGCATTTACTGATAGCGTCATTATAATGACGCCTGTTCATGCCTGCGCTTGTTGGCAACGTCCGTTGTAATCAGGAAATTTCATGGAAAATCAACCTAAGTTGAATAGCAGTAAAGAAGTTATCGCATTTCTGGCCGAGCGTTTCCCGCAGTGCTTCAGCGCGGAAGGTGAAGCTCGTCCCCTGAAAGTCGGTATTTTTCAGGATCTGGTAGCGCGCGTTGAGGGGGAAATGAACCTCAGCAAAACTCAGTTGCGTTCTGCCTTACGTCTTTATACTTCGAGCTGGCGTTACCTGTACGGTATCAAACCGGGCGCGACTCGCGTGGATCTCGACGGCAACCCTTGTGGTGAGCTGGACGAGCAGCACGTTGAACACGCACGCAAGCAGCTTGAAGAAGCCAAAGCACGCGTTCAGGCACAACGTGCAGAACAGCAAGCGAAAAAACGCGAAGCCGCAGCGGCAAACGGCCAGGAAGAAGCGCCTCGTCGTGAGCGTAAACCGCGCCCTGCGCCGCGTCGTCACGATAATAACGATCGCAAACCGCGTGCAGACAAACCAGCAGCCAAAGCCCCACGTGCGCCTCGTGAAGAGCCGCGACATACCCCGGTTTCTGACATCAACGCGCTGAGCGTGGGTCAGGCGCTGAAGGTCAAAGCGGGCAACAATGCTATGGACGCCACCGTACTGGAAATCACCAAAGATGGCGTTCGTGTACAGCTGACTTCTGGTATGTCAATGATTGTACGCGCAGAACACTTGTTGTTCTGAAACGGAGGCCAAGCCTGGCATGAACACTTTTTTTAAGCTCACCGCGCTGGCGGGTCTGTTTGCTATAACAGGCCATGCTTTCGCAGTGGACGATATCACGCGTGTTGATCAAATTCCGGTACTCAAGGAAGAGACGCAGCATGCGACGGTGAGCGAGCGCGTGACGTCTCGTTTCACCCGCTCGCACTATCGTCAGTTCGATCTCGATCAGGCCTTTTCGGCCAAAATCTTTGACCGCTATCTGAACTTGCTGGATTACAGCCATAACGTTTTGCTCGCCAGTGATGTCGAGCAGTTCGCTAAGCGCAAATCCGAGGTGGGTGATGAGTTGCGGTCAGGCAAGCTGGATCTTTTCTACGATCTCTACAACCTGTCGCAAAAGCGCCGCTTTGAACGCTATCAGTACGCCCTGAAAGTGCTCGAACGTCCGATGGACTTCACCGGCAACGACAATTTCAATCTTGATCGCAGCAAAGCGCCGTGGCCGAAAGATGAAGCCGAGTTGAATGCGCTGTGGGACGGAAAGGTCAAATACGACGAACTGAGTCTCAAGCTGACCGGCAAAGATGAAAAAGAGATCCGTGACACGCTGACGCGTCGTTACAAATTTGCCATTCGTCGTCTGGCGCAGACCAACAGTGAGGATGTCTTCTCTCTGGCAATGACGGCCTTTGCGCACGAAATCGATCCGCACACCAACTATCTCTCCCCGCGCAACACCGAACAGTTCAATACCGAAATGAGCCTGTCTCTGGAAGGTATCGGTGCGGTACTGCAGATGGACGATGATTACACCGTGATCAATTCCATGGTGGCGGGTGGCCCGGCCTCCAAAAGCAAAGCGATCAGCGTAGGTGACCGCATTGTCGGGGTCGGACAAACCGGTAAAGGCATGGTCGATGTCATTGGCTGGCGTCTTGACGACGTGGTTGCGCTGATTAAAGGTCCGAAAGGCAGCAAAGTTCGTCTGGAAATTCTACCAGCGGGTAAAGGCACTAAAACCCGTATCGTTACCCTGACCCGTGAGCGTATCCGTCTGGAAGACCGCGCGGTGAAAATGTCGGTGAAAACCGTGGGTAAAGAGAAGGTGGGTGTCCTGGATATCCCTGGCTTCTACGTAGGGCTGACCGACGATGTGAAGGTTCAGCTGCAGAAACTTGAGAAACAGAACGTCAGCAGCGTCATCATTGACCTGCGCAGCAACGGCGGTGGTGCGCTGACAGAAGCGGTATCGCTCTCTGGCCTCTTCATCCCGTCTGGCCCTGTGGTTCAGGTGCGTGATAACAACGGTAAAGTCCGTGAAGATGCCGACAACGACGGTGTGGTCTACTACAAAGGCCCGCTGGTCGTGCTGGTCGACCGCTTCAGTGCGTCCGCGTCTGAGATCTTTGCCGCGGCAATGCAGGACTACGGCCGTGCGCTGATCGTGGGTGAGCCAACCTTTGGTAAAGGCACCGTTCAGCAGTATCGATCGCTGAACCGTATCTACGATCAGATGCTGCGTCCGGAATGGCCTGCCCTGGGTTCAGTGCAGTACACCATTCAGAAGTTCTACCGCGTCAACGGCGGCAGTACGCAGCGTAAAGGCGTCACGCCGGACATCATGATGCCGACAGGTACGGAAGAGACCGAAACTGGCGAGAAGTTTGAAGATAACGCGTTACCGTGGGACAGCATCAATGCTGCGACCTATGTGAAAGCGGGTGATATGACGCAATTTGGCCCTGAACTGCTGAAAGCGCATAACGACCGCATCGCGAAAGATCCGGAATTCCAGTACATCATGAAGGACATTGCGCGTTTCAATGCCCTGAAGGATAAACGGAATATTGTTTCTCTGAACTACGCCCAGCGTGAGAAAGAGAACAACGAAGACGATGCCACGCGTCTGGCCCGTATCAACGACCGCTTCAAGCGTGAAGGTAAGCCTCTGCTCAAGAAACTGGACGATCTGCCAAAAGATTACCAGGAGCCGGATCCTTACCTGGACGAGACGGTGCATATCGCCCTCGACCTGGCGAATCTGGAAAAAGATAAGCCTGCCGAGCAACCCGTTCCGGCGAAATAATCCCCCAACAGGCACAAGAAATTGTGCCTGTTTCTTTTTGTTCCGCATCCTTCCGTCAGGCAGATTTCCAATTGTGTAAAGTTGTGTCTTTCTGGTGACTTACGCCCTCCGGATGCTTGAAAATAGCCGCAATACCCATACGATGTGGGTAATCGCATAGTGCGCTTTGTTAAACTGAGGTTAAAAGAAAATTATGATGCGAATCGCGCTCTTCCTGCTCACCAACCTGGCGGTGATGGTGGTTTTCGGGCTCGTGCTAAGCCTGACAGGAATTCAGTCGAGCAGCGTTCAGGGTCTGTTGATTATGGCGCTGCTGTTTGGTTTTGGTGGCTCGTTCATTTCCCTGCTGATGTCAAAGTGGATGGCGCTGAAATCCGTCGGCGGTGAGGTGATTGAGCAGCCGCGTAACGATATGGAACAGTGGCTGATGAATACGGTGGCTCAGCAATCCCGTCAGGCCGGGATCGCCATGCCGCAGGTGGCCATTTATCATGCGCCCGATATTAACGCGTTTGCCACGGGTGCCCGTCGTGATGCATCGCTGGTTGCTGTCAGCACCGGGTTGCTGCAAAACATGAGCCGTGACGAAGCCGAAGCGGTCATCGCTCACGAAATCAGCCATATTGCCAACGGCGACATGGTGACCATGACGCTGATTCAGGGCGTGGTGAACACCTTCGTTATCTTTATCTCCCGTATCCTGGCGCAGATTGCGGCGGGCTTTATGGGCGGCAACCGTGATGAAGGTGAAGAGAGCAACGGTAACCCGCTGATCTACTTCGCCGTGTCGATGGTGCTGGAACTGGTGTTCGGTATTCTGGCGAGTATTATCACCATGTGGTTCTCGCGCCACCGTGAATTCCACGCGGATGCCGGCTCTGCGAAACTGGTGGGACGCGAGAAGATGATTGCTGCCCTGCAGCGCCTGAAAACCAGCTACGAGCCGCAGGAAGCGAACAGCATGATGGCCTTCTGCATCAACGGTAAATCAAAGTCGCTCAGTGAGCTGTTTATGTCTCACCCGCCGCTGGATAAACGTATTGAAGCGCTGCGCAGTGGGGAATACCTGAAGTAACGCGAAACGTCACAATAAGCCGGGCAGGCGTATTCTCCGCCCGGCTTTTTTTATGCCTGAACCCTGGGCTGGGTAACGCGCAGACCGCTGACGATGGCCGCGAGGGTGGCAAGCGCGCCGGCGGTGAGCAGCGCAAGGTGGTTACCGTTTTGCCCGGCAAGGTTAAACATCAGGGCAACCAGCGCCGCGCCGCTGCTTTGCCCCAGAAGGCGCGCAGTTCCCAACATCCCGCTGGCGCCGCCACTGCGGTGACGGGGCGCAGAGGTGATGATGGTGTGATTATTGGGGGACTGAAACAGGCCGAACCCCGCACCACAGAGGATCATGCGCCAGACGATGTCCAGATCGCTGGGTGATGACGGTAACAGTGCCAGCGCGAAAAGGCCGGTTGCCATGACGGCCAGTCCCACCGCACCCAACAAACCGGCATGGATACGTTCAATTAAGTAACCCGCCAGCGGCGCCATCACCATCGTCGCCAGTGGCCAGGGCGTTAGCAGCAGCCCGGTCTCCACCTCCGAACGTCCTACCACGCTTTGCAGAAAGAAGGGCAAAGAAACCAGCGCCAGCATCTGAGCGCAGAACGAGCAAATGGACGTACAGATGGAGAGCGAAAAGAGGGGGATACGCAGCAGATCTACCGGCAGCAAAGGAACGGGCAGGGCGAGCTGACGGCGAACAAAGAAGAATCCTGTTACCAGCAGGGCGATAAGCTCGATGCCGGTAAGCGCCATGGATTGCCCCTGAGCAAAGCCGCTCAGGGCTGTAATCAGCAGACCAAAGGTCAGTGCATTCATCACTGCGCTGGGGACGTCAAAACGCGGCATGGTACTTTTGGGGCCATTAGCAGGAAGAAAACGCAGGGCAAAGAAGATAGCCACGATACCCAGCGGCACGTTTATGGCAAAGAGCCATTGCCATGAGGCGACAGAAAGTATGGCTGCTGCAATTGTTGGTCCGGCGGCGGAGGAAACCGCGACAATAAACGAGTTTATTCCCATCCCGCGTCCAAGGTGGCGTTGCGGATAGATCAAGCGGATCAATGCCGTATTTACACTCATCAGCGCCGCACCGCCAAAGCCCTGCGCTATGCGCGCCAGCGTCAGCGTGTGCAATGAGTCAGACAGGGCGCATAACAGCGAGGTAAAGGTGAACACCACCAGGCCGCACTGATAGACCCGACGGTGGCCGAACATGTCGCCGAGGAAAGAGAAGGAGAGCAGGGAAATCACAATCGCAATCTGATAGGCGTTAACAATCCATATCGAGCTGGCCGGGGATGCCTGGAGGTCGCTGGCGATAGTGGGCAGGGCAACGTTCGCAATCGCGCCATCGAGGACGGCCATTGAGATCCCAATAATAATCGTAGCAATGGCGCCATACCGCAGGGGCAAAGGCAGACCATCGGAAAGGTTCTTTTCCATCGGGGATAAAAAGCTCAGGGTGAAATTATTCTCAGGGTAACGATTTTAGCACTGTTAACGCCGTTATATGTCGCAGATTTGTAACGAAACAAACGCGCATTGATTGCAGGTAACATCACAGGAATTTATAATAAAAACCGGTTCTGATTTTTATAAAACACTCTCTATGAGGTGGTAAATGGCAATTGCGGATTTGGATAAACAGCCAGATTCTGTTTCTTCCGTGCTGAAGGTGTTTGGCATCTTACAGGCGCTCGGAGAAGAGCGTGAAATTGGTATTACAGAGTTGTCGCAGCGTGTGATGATGTCGAAAAGCACCGTTTACCGCTTTTTGCAAACCATGAAGTCACTGGGTTATGTAGCGCAGGAAGGAGAGTCTGAAAAATACTCTCTGACGCTAAAGCTGTTCGAACTGGGGGCCCGGGCGCTGCAAAACGTTGATTTGATCCGCAGCGCGGACATTCAGATGCGTGAGATCTCCCGTCTGACCAAAGAGACCATCCACCTGGGTGCACTGGATGAAGACAGCATTGTTTACATCCATAAAATCGACTCCATGTACAACCTGCGTATGTATTCGCGCATTGGCCGCCGCAACCCGCTTTATAGCACGGCAATTGGCAAGGTTCTGCTGGCGTGGCGCGATCGCGAAGAGGTGAAGCAGATCCTTGATGGTGTGGAATATAAACGCAGTACGGAACGAACCATTACCAATACTGATGAACTGTTAACGGTACTCGACAAGGTGCGTGAACAAGGATACGGCGAAGATAACGAAGAGCAGGAAGAAGGGCTGCGCTGCATCGGCGTTCCGGTGTTTGACCGGTTTGGCGTGGTGATCGCGGGTTTAAGTATCTCTTTCCCAACCCTGCGCTTCTCAGAAGAGCGTCTGCACGAGTATGTGGCTATTCTGCACACTGCCGCGCGTAAGATTTCCGAGCAGATGGGCTATCACGACTATCCCTTTTAACGCGTTTTAGCATAAAAAAACGCCGCATCTTTTGCGGCGTTTTTCGTCAGTGGTTAACCAGGCCAGTTAGCCATTATCAACCACGACGGACATCTTCCTCAGTACCGGGCAGTTGGTTAAACCAATGATGCCGCTGTCAGAATGGAGATACTGCGCCGTGCTTACGCCTTGTGCTGTTACGTACTTACACTGAATACCTAAGCCTGCTGCATTTTCGGTGCTTCCCACAAGCACACCGTAGCCGGTTAACAAAAGTCCAATCCAGAGTATCGCCAGTACTATAATCGTTCGAATGATTACGCGCATTGTTACCTCTTTTATCGTTGTTATCATGAGGCTAGCCTAAACGGTTTACGTAATGAAACAAGTGCAGGATTCTGAAAAAGACCTGATGTTGGTACAGTTAGTCCTTGTTTAAGGTCACCGTGATAACCTGGTTGTATCAGGTCTTTAGACGGAGTGTGGAGTGAAAAAAATACGCTGGGTGATTCTGATTGTCGTACTGATAGCGTGCGTGGTGTTATGGACGCAGACGATCAATGTGATGTGCGATCAGGATGTACAGTTTTTTAGCGGCGTTTGCGCAATCAATAAGTTTATCCCGTGGTAGCACGCATTTTTTCTTAAGGTGATTTCCTTCCTTCGCACCAGTGGTAAAATAGGCGTTTTTATTGAGGTGGTGAAATGGGTGAGTTACTGAACTCAGGGTTGCTGAATGTAGCATCCCTGATGATCTCTTTGGTTGTTCTGCTGGTGGGTCTAGTCATTTGGTTTTTCGTGAACCGTGCCAGTTCCCGTACAAACGAGCAGATTGAACTGCTGGAAGCGCTGCTCGATCAGCAAAAGCGTCAGAATGCGCTGCTGCGTCGTCTGTGCGAGGCTAACGAACCGGAAGGGAAAGACGAGTCAAAAGAGGCTGTCGCTGAAAACAACCAGGATCAGGACGATTTTATCCGTCTGGTGGCTGAGCGCTGATTGCCGTGTCCCGGGAGGGACTGTGGTCTGGTTCAGTCCAGGTGTAATCCCTCCCTGAAAACGCGTTAAGTAGTAAGGCAGATAATTTAGCACCAGTTAATAGTACTTTCAGGATACTGAAAACTGGCGATTATTTATCCTTATAAACGAAGCGATGAATTGTTGCATATATTCTGTATGTATCTACGCTCAAAAATGTTTTATTTTTATCGAAACGTTTTGCTTGCCTTGTTTTGATGCAGCGTCATAAAAATTTCATTATTTTGGTGCATAACCCTCCTTATTACCTGCTGCATTTTAATACAGTTCGGTGCGGATTATTAACATTGAGTTTTTCCTGAAACAATACGCCCCCGTTGCAATGATTTAAGCATAAGTTTTCACAATTTGTTCTAACTCAATCAATTCCGAAGATTTCTTTTCACGGTTGCTGGACGCATTGTAATGATTGAGCTATGTTAAAAAAGTCTTAGATTACAGTGCTTGCGAAAGCACCGTAGAGCCTGTGTAAAAGCGTTAAGCTGTCTGTGTGTATCGCGCATAATTGTGCAAATCCTTACAGACAGTGTTCGAATTTGTGCGGCGGATCGAGACATGTTTAAAAATGGCTTGCCATATTAAACATAGTGTGTGATAACACGTTTTGGGTCAAACGAGGTACAGTTCTGTTTATGTGTGGCATTTTCAGTAAAGAAGTCCTGAGTAAACACGTTGTCGTTGAATACCGCTTCTCTGCCGAACCTTATATTAGTGCCTCATGCAGTAATGTCTCAGTTTTATCTCAGTCAATGCCTGCGGGCTAAGAAAACACTCTAAGGAATTTTGCAAATGGCAAAGATTAAAGGTCAAGTTAAGTGGTTCAACGAGTCTAAAGGTTTTGGTTTCATTACTCCTGCTGACGGCAGCAAAGACGTGTTCGTACACTTCTCTGCAATCCAGGGTAACGGCTTCAAAACTCTGGCTGAAGGCCAGAACGTTGAGTTCGAAATTCAGGACGGCCAGAAAGGCCCAGCTGCAGTTAACGTAACTGCTATCTGATCGAACCGCTGCTGACTGAAGCGCGTAGCACTTCAATCTCAGACATAAAGCCTCGCACAATGCGGGGCTTTTTTATGCCCTTATCTTTCAAAATATGACTATCCTCTGTCTCGTTAGCAACTTGTTGCAAAGCTGCGAGGTTAGAAGCACAGTTTCGCCTCCCTCAGCGCATCTTTTCCCGTTAAATCAGAGCGTTGTTTAACAGCTCTGGGGTTCAGGTGAAAAAGAAATTAATTATGAGCGCTGGCAATTTCACACCAGCGCGTTTTGCGCTGCTCTGTTTTGCTATTTTCTGCAGTCTGGCTTTTTTGCTGGGTCGTGTTGCCTGGCTACAAATCATCAAACCAGACAACCTGGTGAAGCAGGAAGATATGCGATCGCTGCGTCAGCTGACGATTGATGCTCCACGAGGGATGATCACGGATCGTGAAGGCCGACCTCTGGCGGTCAGCGTGCCCGTCAGAGCCGTATGGGCCGACCCTAAAACGGTACTCGCAAAAGGGGGCGTTGGTTTTGACGATCGCTGGCAGGCGCTGGCGAGCGCGCTTCATCTCTCCCTGAATACCCTCTCTTCGCGCATTAACGCCAATCCCAGGGGCCGGTTCATTTACCTGGCTCGTCAGGTTGATCCTGCGCAGGCCAAATGGATTGATAAACTGAATTTGCCGGGAATTAACCTGCGTGATGAATCGCGCCGTTTTTACCCGGCAGGCCACGTGGCGGCCAATCTGATTGGCTTCACCAATATTGACGGGCAGGGCATTGAAGGGGTGGAAAAAAGCTTTAATACTCAGCTGACGGGTAAAGCGGGTGTCCGACAGGTAAGGGAGGATCGCTACGGCCGGGTGGTTGAAAACCTGACGGAAGTTGCGCCCACGCCAGCGCATAACATTCAGCTCAGCATCGACGAGCGGCTACAGACCATTACCGAAGACGCGCTGGATAATGCCGTGGCCTGGAATAAGGCCGAGTCAGGGGCATCGGTATTGATCAATATCCCAACCGGCGAAATACTCGCCATGGCGAGTTACCCGGACTTCAACCCCAATAACCGGGAAGGCGCGACAATTAACGATTTTCGTAACCGGGCTATTAGCGATACGTTCGAACCCGGTTCGACCGTTAAACCGCTGGTGCTGATGACGGCGCTGCAGCAGGGGCTGGTCCAGCCGGACAGCGTGATTGACACCCATCCTTATACACTTGATGGACACCGTATTCGCGACGTGGGCTACTACCCGGAGCTGACGATGACCGGGATCCTGCAGAAATCGAGCGATACCGGAGTCTCCCGGCTCTCGCTGGCAATGCCCATACAGCACCTTCTTGATACCTACCGGAACTTTGGTTTTGGCACGAACACGGGTCTTGGCTTAACGGGGGAGAGCGCGGGCCTGTTGCCACAGCGTAAGTACTGGAGCCAGCTCGACCGCGCGACCTTTGCCTTCGGCTATGGCCTGATGGTGACGCCGCTCCAGCTTGCCCACGTCTATGCGACGATTGGCGGATTTGGACTGGAGCGTCCCCTGTCGATCACCCGCATCGATCCCCCCGTTATCGGGCACCGCGTTATGCCGGAGGAGATCGCGCATGACGTGGAGCATATGATGGAGAGCGTTGCGCTACCCGGTGGCGGTGGCGTTAAGGCCGCGGTGCGTGATTACCGCGTGGCGGTAAAAACCGGTACGGCGAAGAAGATTGATGACAGCGGCAAATATGTCGATAAATATGTCGCCTATACCGCGGGCGTCGCGCCTGCGAGCGATCCGCGTTTTGCGTTGGTCGTGGTGATTAACGAGCCTCAAAACGGGGCGTACTACGGTGGGGCGGTTTCAGCGCCGGTTTTCAGCGAAATCATGGGCAACGTGCTGCGCCTGGAGAATATAAAACCTGATGGCCTCCCGGCCGGTTCTGACCACCTTATCGTCATGCGGTAATCCAGCCGTTTTATAGCGGGGCGAATAGCGGTACACTTCGCCCTTTGGTTTATGCCCCGGAGTTGCCATGTCCTTCAGTTGCCCCCTTTGTCATGCGTCGCTGATGCGCTCAGATAAAAGTTATCGTTGTCCGCAGGGACATCAGTTTGATATGGCGAAAGAAGGATATGTGAATCTTCTGCCGGTGCAGCATAAGCGCTCCCGCGATCCGGGTGATAGTGCGGAGATGATGCAGGCACGTCGTGCATTTCTCGATGCCGGACACTATCTGCCGCTGCGGGAGACAGTTGCGCAGATGCTGGATGATATGTTGCCTGATTCGGCGTCCGCCATGCTGGATATCGGTTGTGGAGAAGGATACTACACCGCGCGGTTTGCGGAAGTGGTGCGTGAGAAGGGGGCCGTAACATTCGGTCTCGACGTGTCGAAAGTGGCCATTCGCGCGGCGGCTAAACGCTACGCTGACGTGACGTACTGCGTGGCTTCAAGCCACCGGTTGCCGTTCGAAGATGCCAGTATGGACGCTATCATCCGCATCTATGCTCCCTGTAAAGCGCAAGAGCTTGCACGGGTGGTGAAACCCGGCGGATGGGTCATCACCGTCACACCCGGCCCGCGTCATCTGATGGAACTGAAAGGGCTTATCTATGATGACGTGCGTCTGCATGCCCCCCATTCTGAACAGCTGGCCGGTTTTACGCTGAAGCAGGAGAAGTCAGTGGCGTATCAAATGGATCTGGAGGGGCAGGAGGCGGTAGCACTGTTGCAGATGACGCCGTTCGCGTGGCGGGCAAAACCGGAAGTTTGGGCGGCGCTAGCGGCCCGGACGACGTTTAGCTGCCAGACAGATTTCAGTATCCATGTCTGGCAGCGCGACGCTTAACCCGCGAAGTGTGCCCAGAGGATCTGGGCACCAATGCCGATCAAAACGATACCGCCTAAGATCTCGGCGCGTTTACCCAGTAGCGGGCCGATAAAGCGTCCGACCATTATGCCCAGCGTGGACATAATCAGTGTTGCACAGCCAATGGCCAGCGCAGTGGCGATAATGTTAACCTGCAGGAAAGCCAGACCCACCCCGACGGCCATGGCGTCAAGGCTTGTGGCGATAGCGGTTGTCACCAGCAGCCAGAATCCATGGCGGTATTGCGGTTCCGCACCTTCATCATCCCCGCCGCGAAAACCCTCGATGACCATTCTGCCACCGAGAAACACCAGCAGAACGAACGCGATCCAGTGATTCCACTCGAGCACGAACTGGCTGGCGAGCATACCCAGACCCCAACCGATGAGCGGTGTCAGCGTTTCGATGGCGCCAAAAATCAGCCCGGTACGCAGTGCTTCTGAGAATTTAGGTTTGTGGAGCGTGGCACCCTTGCCAATGGAGGCAGCAAAAGCGTCCATGGACATGCCAAAAGCGAGAAGGATCGTAGCGGAGATATTCATAACAGCGTCCAGACCGGGGATATCCATATGACACATCACTGCCCCCAGTAAACAGCAGTTGATGTATCTATGGTCTCGCCTGATCTCTTTTGCACCGTAAGCGTGCTGAAAGCGATCCGTACGTGCCACGTTTTTCAACGAGTATGTTGACACGTACATTTCCTGCGTGCAGGAAATCGGCTACTCCCCAACGACGGGCGCAACCTTAACATATTTTGAGAATATAAAACAACATCAAGGAAGGCTTAATTTACTCGCTTTCTTGATAACGATTTTCATTTAGGTTTATGCGTGAAAATATCGTTAATGAATATAAGTCAAAAGAGGATGGCAGATATAGCAACGGCTATATTCAGGGTGAGAAAATAGCGTAATATATAGCCGATGCTATAAATTTAACTTATTGAGTTTTAAGGAGTAATGTGTAGATTTTTTCAAGGTCATCAATATTCTTGACCCGGATGAGCAGGCGGCGTTGTTCTAATTGCATCACTAACACACCGTCTTCGGATAAATTCATCTCTTTAATGCGGTTATATTCTATCCATACGTTGGCGAAGAAGAATCCGTGTTTTTTAAAAATGAGTTTTGGCGAACGGATCCAGAAAAGGTAAATCGCCATTAATGCCAGCGCACATAATAACCATGTGGTTAATATTGCACCGTGGCTGGTGACGTTATTGTAGATCAGAATGACCACCAGACCCGCGAAGATAAACGCATCAATACGTCCGCGGCGTAAGAGGGGAAGGGTCAGTAGCGTCTCGCCGTGGCGGCGAGGCATAATTAACTCGTCATAGATAGCGTAAGCCAGAAGGGCAACAATAAATAAAACCAGTACGATGTCCGTGACAGTCATTCATCCTCCGGATAACCGATAAAAAACCGGGGGCAAGCCCCCGGCGTCTCACGTTACTGCTTTACAGACCCAGCAGGCCGACGGCGTAGCCCGCGATACCGATGACGAAGAAGCCAACGATGATCCACAGCGGGTTCACCTTCTTACGCAGCAGCCACATACAGGCGAAGGTCAACAGCAGCGGTACCAGGCCCGGCATCAGCTGATCCAGGATAGTCTGCACGGTGGTGACGCGGGTCTGACCATCCTGGCCGGTGATGGTCGATACCACCAGCGGGATGTTCACGTGCGTCCACTTGTTCACCAGTGCCCCCATCACAAACAGGCCGAGGATTGACGCCCCCTCGGTCAGTTTCTGCAGGAAGCCGCCGCCCATATCCTTAACAATATCCACGCCCTTGCGGTAGCCGTAGGCCACGCCGTAGTAACGGGTCAGCAGGCGCACAGCGTTGAACAGGATAAAGAACAGCAGAGGACCGAGCAGGCTGCCGCTCATGGCGATCCCCGCCCCCAGCGCGGCAAAGACCGGACGAACCGTACCCCAGAAGATAGGGTCACCTACACCGGCCAGAGGACCCATCAGACCGACTTTGATACCGTTGATCGCACCATCGTCAATCTCTGCGCCGTTGGCACGCTGCTCTTCCATCGCTAGCGTTACGCCCAGAACCGGCGCGGCTACATATGGATGGGTGTTGAAGAATTCCAGGTGACGCTTAATCGCCTGACGTCGTGCTTCGTTATTTTCCGGGTACAGGCGCTTGATCGCCGGTACCATGGAGAAGCAGAAGCCCAGCGCCTGCATACGTTCGAAGTTCCATGAACCCTGAAACAGGTTAGAACGGATGAACACGCCACGAATATCACCCGGAGTGAGTTTTTTCTCGGTGGTAGTTTTTGTCATATCAACCATTTCGCTCACCTGTTAGTCCAGTTCGTTATCGAGATCGTTGTTACCAGCAGCCTGCGCTGGGGCACCCGCAACGCGGTTATATTTCGGGCTGAGCTGGATGTAGAGAATTGCCATTACGGCACCAATGACACCCAGTGCAACCAGGTTGAAGTTGGTGAATGCTGCGGTGACGAAGCCGAGGTAGAAGAACGGCATCAGGTAGCCTGCGCGCATCATGTTAATGACCATCGCATAACCAACGACCACGATCATACCGCCCGCGATGTTCAGACCGCCGGTGACCACTTCTGGAATGGCGTTCAGCATGCTCTGGACTTCACTGGTACCGACTGAGATCGCAACGATAACCGCCGGAATGGCGATACGCATCGCCTGCAGGAACAGGGATGAAACGTGGATCCAGGAGAGTGCCGTGAGGTTGCCGTTTTCGGCCGCCTTATCCGCCGCGTGCTGGAAAGCAACGGTGATGGTACGTACGATAATGGTCAGAACCTGGCCTGCTGCGGCCAGAGGAATGGCCAAAGCGATACCTGCACCGATACTCTGATGACCGGCAATAACCAGAACGGTCGAAATGATGGAGGCCAGCGCGGCATCTGGCGCAACGGCAGCACCGATGTTCATCCAGCCGAGGGCTATCATTTCCAGCGTACCCCCGATGATGATACCGGTTTTCATATCACCCAGAACGGCACCAATCAACGTACAGGCCACCAGAGGACGGTGGAACTGAAATTCATCAAGTACGGATTCCATACCCGCAATACATGCGACGACGAACACCAGCACAATCTGAAGAGTGGTAATCTCCATTGTACTTCTCCTATTACATAAGCTTTATGTGAAAAACCGGCGCGGGCTTATTTCCCAACTTTACCGATCAAATCCATCATTTTCAGTTTCTGGTCAGTGGAAACTTTACGGGCTTCCAGCTCAATACCGCGTGCATTCAGCTTGTTGAATGCCTCGATATCTTTCGCATCGACTGAAATGGCGTTGTTGACCTGCGTTTTGCCCTGACGGAACGCCATACCCCCAATGTTCACGGAGGTGATTTTCACGCCGCCTTCAACAATGCGCTCAACGTCTGTCGGGTTAGTAAACAGCAGCATTACGCGTTCACCCGCGTATTTCGGGTTGTTGTAAACGCGGATCATCTTGGCGACATCCACCACGTGCGCGGTGACGCCAGGAGGAGCAACCTGAGTCAGAAGGGTTTTACGTACGGTGTCGGCGGCAACTTCGTCGCTGACGACGATAATGCGGCGAACGTTGGTCTCTTTAGTCCAGCGCGTTGCCACCTGGCCGTGGATTAAGCGGTCATCAATACGTGCAAGGCCGATGACCATATAATCATTCGGACCCATGGGTTTTGCCGGTGTAGCCACTTTCGGTGCTGCTGCCGCGGGAGCGGGTTTCTCAACCGGCTGTGCTTTCAGGGCTTTCACGCCTTCACGGCCCGTTTCAACCGCCAGGGCGACAAGCTCATCAAAAGTCGGGTTGTCGTCGCGCGCCATAAAGGTTTCCACCAGCATGGGAATGTTAACGCCGGCGACGACTTCATAATGCTCTTTATCGACGACAATACGGCTGGCAGCATTGAACGGGCTGCCGCCCCATGTATCAACGAGAAACAGCACGCCTTTGCTGGTATCCAGCTTCGAGAGTTGAGCGTTGTACTTCTCAATCAGCGTCTCGGCGTTTTCACCGGGAACGAAATCGATCCAGCCGACGTTTTCCTGCTCGCCCAACAGCATCTCTGCCGTTTTGAGTAGCTGCTCAGCAGCCCAACCATGTGTGCCTATGACAATAGCAATGGTCACTTGCTACCTCCTTTTATTATCATTAATACGCCTGCCGGGCAGACGTACTGAGAATCGTATTGGCGAACCGAATCGATTCAGATAAGGGTTAGAGTTCAAAAAACTAAGACTTCCGCGAATTATTTTAGACAGTGAAAAAATAATTTATGTGATGAAGATCCGTAATTTAGCTTTCCCGATCGAGAAAATTCTCAACACAAATTTAGTCTTATTGCGTTTTTGCAAAAGAACGTAAATCTTTGCTTAAAACCTGGTGTCTCTGATATGTTTAGCCTCCGTTTACCTGTTCAGGAGTATAGGGCTACAGCCCACTATATGGACCGTCACCGACGTCAGTCATCTTTCAGGCCAATTTGCGCCTTTTTCACCGGCGATCCTCGCCATGTACCGACTCTGTCTTCCTCTGTTTTGCCCACGTTGAGTGGGGCACCGTTTCGTCATTCCTTTAGCAGGAGCTTGTCATGGAATTCTTAATGGACCCGTCAATCTGGGTGGGATTGCTCACGCTGGTGGTGCTGGAGATCGTTCTCGGCATCGATAACCTGGTGTTTATCGCCATCCTTGCGGATAAGCTGCCGCCAAAACAGCGTGATAAAGCGCGTCTGATTGGCCTCTCGCTGGCGCTGGTCATGCGACTGGGACTGCTTTCCGTCATTTCCTGGATGGTCACGCTGACAAAACCGCTGTTCTCCGTCATGGATTACACCTTCTCCGGGCGTGATTTAATCATGCTGATCGGGGGGATATTCCTGCTCTTTAAAGCGACCACGGAACTCCACGAGCGGCTGGAAAACCGTCAGCACGACGATGGACACGGTAAGGGCTACGCCAGTTTCTGGGTGGTGGTGCTGCAGATCGTCGTGCTGGATGCGGTCTTCTCGCTGGATGCGGTAATCACGGCGGTCGGCATGGTGAACCATCTCCCGGTGATGATGGCGGCTGTGGTCATTGCTATGGCGGTCATGCTGCTGGCGTCGAAACCGCTGACGCGTTTCGTCAACCAACATCCGACGGTGGTTGTGCTCTGTTTGAGCTTCCTGCTGATGATTGGTCTGAGCCTGGTAGCGGAAGGTTTTGGCTTCCATATTCCGAAAGGTTATCTGTACGCCGCAATTGGCTTCTCGATCCTGATTGAACTGTTCAACCAGATTGCGCGCCGGAACTTTATTAAGCAGCAGTCGAATCAGCCGCTGCGTGCCCGTACCGCGGATGCCATTCTGCGTCTGATGGGCGGTCGTCGCCAGGTGAACGTTCAGTCTGATACTGAAAACCGTAATCCGGTGCCGGTTCCGGAAGGGGCGTTTGTAGAAGAAGAGCGTTACATGATCAACGGCGTGCTCTCCCTTGCTTCCCGTTCGCTGCGCGGAATCATGACCCCGCGCGGGGAAATCAGCTGGGTCGATGCGAACCTGAGCGTGGATGAAATTCGTCAGCAGTTGCTCTCTTCACCGCACAGCCTGTTCCCGGTGTGTCGCGGTGAACTGGATGAGATCATCGGCGTCGTGCGCGCGAAAGAGATGCTGGTGGCCCTGGAAGAGGGCGTCAACGTCGAAGCCATTGCGGCTGCATCGCCTGCGATTGTCGTGCCGGAAACGCTGGATCCGATCAACCTGCTGGGCGTGTTGCGACGCGCACGCGGCAGCTTCGTTATCGTCACCAACGAGTTCGGTGTGGTGCAGGGGCTGGTCACGCCGCTGGACGTGCTGGAAGCGATTGCCGGTGAGTTCCCGGATGCCGACGAAACGCCTGAGATCGTCGCCGACGGCGAAGGCTGGCTGGTTAAAGGCACGACCGACCTGCACGCGCTCTCGCACACGCTCGGGGTGGAAAACGTGGTCAACGATGAAGAAGACATCGCGACCGTTGCCGGTCTGGTTATCGCCGTGAACGGGCAAATCCCGCGTATCGGGGATGTGATTGAGTTGCCGCCGCTGCACATTACCATTGTTGAAGCCAACGACTATCGCGTTGATATGGTCCGTATTGTTAAAGAACAATCTGTCCACGATGAAGAAGAATAGCTCTGCTTAACGCAGGGGCATTAAGGGCACAATGTGTCCGTTATGCTGTGCTGGCGGGGGAGCACTTCCCGCCAGCCATTGTGGAAAGTCTCTCAGCGGCATCGGCCGCGCATAGTAAAATCCCTGCAGGACCGATACGCCATGGCGGCGCAGATATCGCGCCTGCTCCTCTGTTTCGACCCCTTCAGCCACCAGTTCGATATTGAGTCGCTGACCCAGTGCAATGATGATATCCGTCACCGTTGAATTCACGGCGTCGGTGCCAATGGCGGTGATAAACGACTGGTCGATTTTTAGTACGTCCGGGTGCAGCTTTTCAAGCCAGGAGAGGGAGCTGTTTCCGGTACCAAAATCGTCGATGGCAAGCTTCACCCCTTTGCGATGCAGTTCGCGCACAATACGATATTCCGCATCCGGAAGGGCATCCCGTTCCGTTAATTCAATCACCAGCTGCTGACGCGGGTTAGCGCTGAACCAGAGGCGGTTCAGGTCCTGTAACAACACCGCGTGACGGAAATGGCTGGCAGCGACGTTAATGCCGATGTGAAAACCGGCGCTGGAAGGAAAGTAGCCTATCTGACGTACGGTTTCGGCGAGGACATAGCGTGTCAGAGGGACAATCAGATTATGTTCTTCCGCCAGAGGAATAAACACTTCCGGGGAGATCCACCCCTGTCGCGGGTTATTCCAGCGCAGCAGAATTTCAACGCCGACGCACGCCTGAGTACGGGCATTCACCAGCGGCTGGCAGAAAAGCTCGAATTCCCGGGCCGCAATGCCCATATCAATCTCCCACGTGAAACTCATCCTGTTCGCCGTCGCCAGCCAGGCGAGATAGCCCAGCAGCAGGCTCAGCATAAGACCCAACGGAAGCTGCGCGGGCAGGGTCTTCAGGGCCAGCTCTCCTGGACCTGGCCCGCTGACGATGATGGAGAAGGGGTTGTGGGTGGATGACAGCTGAACAAGCGCGCCAGCCTTTCCGAAAGTCAGGCTATCGGTGACCCGTTGACCATAGCGCAAAAAACGATCGCCCACGGATAACGCCACATCATCAATAAGTGGACGCTCGGGCTCCAGTATCATTCTGGTGATCAAATCAATATTAATGATCTCAATGACGCCATCTTCCCCGTCCTGGGACACCGGGTTCCACTGGATCAAGATCGGACTGCCCTTCATCAGCCACCGATCGGTCGATAAAATCAGCTTCGGCGTGCTGGCGGGTAATTCCGGGAGAAAGTCGCGGATGGGAATATTACGGCTGCCGAAAACACTGGAGCAATACAGGATACCGTCTTTAATCAGGGCAATGGAGCGTACCGTTTGCAAAATGGCCGCCTGTTTTCGCAGGGCCAAATGTGCCTGAGGGCAGGGCTGACCCACCAGCTGCTGGAACACGCTGCGGCGTTTTTCCAGCGAAAGGAGAAGATTATCCAGAGAGCGAACGGTATGGCTGCTGAAGTCGAGTACCCGCTGCTGGTTAACGTTGCGCTGAGAAATAAAGCGAGCGCCCAGGGTCAGAATGAGCGTAAGGATCGCAACCGTCACACAGACGATAACGCGTTTTCGGCGGTAATGTTTAATGATCGTTTGTGCAGTTTGCATGAACGGTCGCCTGATAAGCCACCAGCCCCAAAAGCCGGACGCAACAGTAAAAGTGTAGTGGGGAAAGCGAAAGGAGACGAGAAAGAGGGGGGAAATTCGCCCATCCGTTGCAGATGGGCGAAAGCGAGTATTAGTCGCACTGCACCTTAATAGCCAGACCACCACGCGACGTCTCACGGTACTTCGCGTTCATGTCTTTGCCGGTTTCGTACATGGTTTCGATGACCTTATCCAGCGACACGCGCGGTTCGCTGGTACGGCGCATCGCCATGCGTGAGGCGTTGATCGCTTTGACAGAGGCAATCGCGTTACGCTCAATGCACGGTACCTGTACCTGGCCCGCGACAGGGTCACAGGTCAGACCGAGGTTATGCTCCATACCAATCTCTGCCGCCACGCAAACCTGTTCAGGGCTTGCACCCAACAGTTCAGCCAGACCGGCGGCAGCCATCGAGCAGGCAACGCCCACTTCACCCTGACAGCCCACTTCCGCACCGGAGATGGACGCGTTCATCTTGTACAGCGCGCCGATGGCCCCTGCCGCGAGGAAATAGCGGATATAGATATCGGGCGTGACAGGCTCAATAAAGTGATCGTAGTAGGCCAGTACCGCTGGAACGATACCGCAGGCACCGTTGGTTGGCGCCGTCACGACACGGCCACCGGCGGCGTTCTCTTCGTTAACCGCCAGGGCAAACATGTTTACCCAGTCGACCACGTTCATCGGGTCATTCGAGAATTTATCCGTGGTCACCAGCATACGGCGCAGGGCAGAGGCACGACGCGGCACGCGCAGTGGCCCAGGCAATACGCCTTCGGTGTTCATCCCGCGGTCAATACAGGCGCGCATGGTTTGCCACACGTTAGCAAAATAGTCTTCAATCTCTTTTTTGCTGTGCAGCGCCAGTTCGTTCTGCATCACCATACCGGACAGAGAAAGACCGGTCTCTTTGCAGTACCCCAACATCTCGGTAGCCGACTTAAACGGATACGGGACGCTGACGTCACCAACGCTGTCTTTGCCAAAATGCTCTTCATCGACGATGAAGCCACCGCCGATGGAGTAGTACGTTTTGCTGTAAATCTCTTTTTCACCGCTCCAGGCATGAATAGTCATGCCGTTTTCATGCAGCGGCAGGTTGTCGCTGCGAAAACGCATGCCGTCATCCTGCGGGAAATCCACTTCATGCTGGCCGTTAGCCAGCAGCAGGCGTCCGCGCGTTTCCACGTCGCGGATAAATGCCGGGATGGCATCAATATCAACAGTGTCCGGCATATTGCCTGCCAGACCCATAATAATGGCGATATCGGTGTGGTGGCCTTTACCCGTTAATGACAGTGATCCGTAAACGTCTACGGCGACACGGGTAACGCTTTCCAGTAATCCTTTTTCGACCAGATCATCGACGAACTGTTTACCGGCCTTCATAGGCCCAACAGTATGGGAAGACGAAGGGCCAATTCCCACTTTAAACATGTCGAATATACTAATCACTTTCACACTCCTGACAGGGTTACCGGGGTTCCAGTAACGATGTTATAACTGCGCATAGTGTAAGAGGGAACACCGACCTCGGCTTAACTATTCACATGAATTAAACTAATGGTTAACGATGGGTTTTGCTAATAGCGCGACGCGGATCGCAAACCTGCAAAAAAGGATGGAATGTAAAGTATAGTCAAGGTTTCAGGCCGATTTGCAGCGCCAGTTCACGAATGATCCCCGCCGTCATGCCCCAGACAAAATAATGCTGATACCACGACAACCAGACCCGATGATCATGCCCTCGACGCTGAATATCCAGCGGATGATAACGGCTAAGCCGGAGCGCCTCTTCAAGCGGCATCTCAAACACGGCTGACACTTCATCGACGCTGGCGTGATACTGCAGGCCCGGCGGGATAATCCCCACCACGGGCGTGACCTGAAAACCGGTCACGCTGTCGACCGGCGGCAGCACGCCTATCACCTCGACCGCCTCAGGTGGGATGGCCACTTCTTCCTGGGCTTCCCGCAGCGCGGCGGCGATCAGCGACGCATCGGTGCTGTCCACCGCGCCTCCGGGAAAGGCAACCTGACCGGCGTGTTTACGCATATGCGGCGAGCGCTGCGTCAGCAACAGCCCCGGCTGCTCCCGGCGCACCACCGGGATCAGCACCGCCGCCTGACGTTGATTCAGCGTGGCGCGGTTGACCTGCGGTCGCAAAAGCTGAAAGCGCGACAGAAAATCATCCAGCGTCAGGTTCTCTTTCTCCACCGTTAGTTCTCCAGTTGTTTCAGGATACGGTTAACTTTATCAAAGGTTTCCTGATATTCCGCCTCGACCTGGCTATCCGCCACAATGCCACCGCCTGCAGAGCAGTACAGATTGCCGTCGCAGGCCGTCAGGGTACGAATGGTGATGCTGGTATCCATGGTGCCGCACAGGCTGATATAGCCGATACTGCCGCACCAGGCGTTGCGGCGGTGCGGTTCCAGTTCGTCGATGATCGCCATCGCGCGAATTTTGGGGGCTCCGGTGATGGAGCCGCCCGGAAACGCGGCGCGAAGCAGATCGCAGGCGGTGCGCGTGGCGGGCAGGCGCGCGGTAATGGTGCTGACCAGATGATGTACCGCCGGGAAAGGCTCGACGACAAACAGCTCCGGCACGCGCACGCTGCCGGGTTCGGCGACGCGGCCAATATCGTTACGCATCAGGTCGACGATCATCAGGTTCTCGGCGCGATCTTTCGGCGATGCGGCGAGTTTCTCCGCCTGCTGGCGATCGGCGTTGGGGTCCGCCAGACGCGGTAGTGTGCCTTTAATCGGGCGGGTTTGAATGACCCCTTCGGCCAAATGAATAAAGCGCTCTGGCGACAGGCTGAGGATAGCGCCCTGAGGCAGACGTACGAATGCGCTGAACGGCGCCTTGTTGCTGGCATTAAGACGGGAAAACGCCTGCCACTCATCTCCGTGATAAGTCGCCTGGAAACGCTGGGCAAGGTTCACCTGATAACAGTCGCCACTTTGCAGATACGCCTGAACGCGCGCGAATTTTTCAGCGTATTCCGTCTCGCTCATATTCGAGCGCCAGCCGGAGGTCAGCCTGAACGTCTGGGCCGGGGCGGGCTGTTGCGCTTCAAGCCAGGCCAGTCGCGCCTGCACGTCACTATGGCTCAGCAGAGAAACCGTTTTTTTCTGGTGATCGACAATTAACGCCCAGTCATACAGCCCCACGGCCATGTCTGGCAGGGAAATATCAGCCTGCGCATGCTCGGGCAGCGTTTCGAAACGGCGACCCAAATCGTAGCCAAACAGACCAAGCGCGCCACCCTGAAAAGGGAGATCCGGGTCTGGGGTGGCGGATAAGCCTAACGCGTTGAGCGCTTGCTGAAGCTGCATCAGGGGATCGTCCGTCGGCGCCAGGTCATCGGTTGTCAGCGTTTTAAGCGGGTCGGCAACCAGAATATCAAAGCGGCTGTAGGGGTGATCCGCATGGCCAGAATGCAGCAGCATGGCAAAGGGAAGGTGGCTTATGCGGGCAAACCAGAACTCCGCGGCGTCAGCACGCCAGGGCAACGTCAATACAGTGGGGAAGCGCATGTTCATGTGTGGCATACTACCGGGCAGCGTGAAATAATTAGCGCGAATAATTTAGCAGGAGTTGACGATGTTTGCAGGTTTACCTTCTCTGAGCCATGAACAGCAGCAGAAAGCGGTTGAGCGAATTCAGGAACTGATGTCCCAGGGAATGAGCAGCGGACAGGCGATTACCGTCGTCGCTCAGGAGATTCGCGCCAGTCATTCCGGCGAGCGGATTGTGGCGCGATTCGAAGATGATGATCCAGAAGATCAAGAGGAGTGATCGGGCTTAAACCGCCGCGATAATCTTAATTTCGACCTTATACTCCGGTTTCATCAGCGTGGCCTGTACAGTGCAGCGTACAGGCGCGTGACCCGCCACCACCCATGCATCCCAGGCTTTGTTCATCGCCGCAAAATCATCTTTATTGGCCAGAAAAATGGTCGCATCCAGAATGCGGGATTTATCGCTGCCCTGTTTTTCCAGCACGGCATCAATTTGCGCCAGCGTGTTGGCCGTTTGCTCGAAGGCATCCGCGTCCAGGTTAGCCGGTACGCCAGTGTAGTAGAGCGTCTGGTTGTGGATCACCACATCAGACCAGCGGGCTTCGGCATCAATGCGCTTAATCGTCATAAACGTTTCCTCGTTATTTTTCGTCATCAGGCGGCAAGACTGCCATATTGTGCCGGCGTCGTCACTATTTGGGGTGGCACTGGAGAGGCGGGACTGACATAATCCCTGTGCAAAAATACAGTGAGAGAGCACCGTGGCAGACGATTTTTCCCCTGAAGGTCAGTTAGCACAAGCGATTCCCGGCTTCAAACCGCGTGAACCTCAGCGGCAGATGGCGCATGCCGTAGCGCACGCTATCGACAAGGCGCAGCCGCTGGTGGTCGAGGCCGGTACCGGCACGGGGAAAACCTACGCGTATCTCGCTCCGGCGCTGCGGGCGAAAAAGAAGGTCATTATCTCCACCGGTTCAAAAGCGCTGCAGGATCAGCTCTACAGCCGCGATTTGCCCACCGTGGCGAAAGCGCTGAAATACAAGGGGCGTCTGGCCTTGCTGAAGGGGCGCTCCAACTATCTCTGCCTGGAACGTCTTGAGCAGCAGGCGCTGGCGGGCGGCGATCTGCCGGTTCAGACCCTGAGCGACGTGATTATCCTTCGCGCCTGGGCCAACCAGACGGAAGAGGGGGATATCAGCACCTGTGCGAGCGTGCCGGAAGACTCTCCTGCCTGGCCGCTGGTGACCAGCACCAACGACAACTGCCTCGGCAGCGACTGTCCGCTGTATAAAGACTGCTTTGTGGTGAGAGCGCGTAAAACGGCGATGGATGCCGATGTGGTGGTGGTCAACCACCATCTGTTCCTCGCAGATATGGTGGTTAAGGACAGCGGCTTCGGTGAGCTGATCCCTGAAGCGGATGTCATGATCTTCGATGAAGCCCACCAGCTTCCGGATATCGCCAGCCAGTATTTTGGCCAGTCGCTCTCCAGCCGCCAGCTGCAGGACCTGGCAAAAGATTTCACCATCGCCTACCGGACCGAACTCAAAGATACCCAGCAGCTGCAGAAGTGTGCCGACCGCCTGGCGCAAAGCGCGCAGGATTTCCGTTTACAGCTTGGTGAACCCGGCTATCGCGGCAACCTGCGCGAGCTGCTGGCGGACAAAAACATCCAGCGCGCGCTGCTGCTGCTCGATGATGCCCTTGAACTCTGTTATGACGTCGCGAAGCTGTCGCTTGGCCGCTCCGCACTGCTGGATGCCGCCTTCGAACGCGCCACGTTGTACCGCGGACGGTTGAAACGGCTGAAAGAAATCAACCAGCCAGGGTACAGCTACTGGTATGAATGCACCTCGCGCCACTTCACCCTGGCGCTTACGCCGCTGACCGTGGCCGATAAATTTAAAGAGGTGATGGCGCAGAAACCGGGAAGCTGGATCTTTACCTCGGCAACCCTGTCGGTGAATGACGATCTGCACCACTTTACCGAGCGCCTCGGCATTGAGCAGGCGGAGTCGCTGCTGCTGCCAAGCCCGTTTGATTATGAAAAGCAGGCGCTGCTCTGCGTCCCGCGCAATTTACCGCTGCCAAACCAGCCGGGTGCGGCGCGTCATCTGGCGGCGATGCTAAAGCCCATGATTGAGGCCAACAACGGCCGCTGCTTTATGCTTTGCACGTCGCACGCCATGATGCGTGACCTCGCCGAGCAGTTCCGTGCCACCATGACTCTGCCGGTGCTGTTGCAGGGGGAAACCAGCAAAGGACAACTGCTCCAGCAGTTTGTCAGCGCCGGTAATGCCCTGCTGGTTGCCACCAGCAGCTTCTGGGAAGGGGTGGATGTGCGTGGCGATACGCTCTCGCTGGTCATTATCGACAAACTGCCGTTTACCTCCCCGGATGACCCGCTGTTGAAAGCGCGGATGGAAGACTGCCGCCTGCGCGGAGGCGATCCGTTCGACGAGGTTCAGCTGCCTGAGGCGGTCATCACGCTCAAGCAAGGGGTAGGGCGCTTAATCCGCGACGTGACCGATCGCGGCGTGCTGGTTATCTGCGATAACCGGCTGGTCATGCGCCCATACGGCGCAACCTTCCTTGCGAGCCTCCCTCCAGCGCCACGGACGCGGGATATAAAACGCGCGGTGCGTTTTCTGGCAAACCCAACGGCGGAGTAATTTGCCCCGGAGTGTGCTAAGATGCGCGCCATTTTGTGACTGACCCTTGCGAGAGCGCGACGACTGATGCGAATTCTGGCTATTGATACCGCAACAGAGGCTTGCTCTGTTGCTCTGCTGAGTGATGGTGCTGTTTCTGCTCATTTCGAAGAGTGCCCACGGGAACACACCCAACGTATTCTGCCCCTGGTAAAAGACATTTTAACTCAGGGCAACACCGCCTTAACCGACCTTGATGCCCTGGCCTTTGGCCGCGGGCCCGGCAGCTTTACGGGCGTCCGTATTGGTATTGGCATTGCTCAGGGACTGGCGCTGGGCGCTGACCTGCCGATGATCGGCGTCTCTACGCTTGCGACGATGGCGCAGGGGGCCTGGCGTATGACGGGCGCCACCCGCGTGCTGGCTGCCATTGATGCCCGCATGGGGGAAGTTTACTGGGCGGAATATACCCGTGATGAGAACGGCGTCTGGCACGGCGAAGAGACGGAAGCGGTACTTAAACCTGACGCGGTCACTGAACGTCTTAAGCAACTGTCCGGCGAGTGGGCGACCGTGGGGACGGGCTGGCCGGCATGGCCAGACATGGCGAACGACACTGGCGTGACGCTGGTGGACGGCAACATGCTGCTGCCAGCGGCGGAAGACATGCTTCCGATTGCCACTCAGCTGCTCGCAGCAGGAAAAACCGTTGCCGTTGAACACGCGGAGCCGGTTTATTTGCGAAACACCGTCGCGTGGAAGAAACTTCCGGGCCGCGAGTGAATCTCAGTAACAGGAACTGAGAAAAAGGAGTCGCATCATGGCGGTTCAGACTAAAGTAGTACGCCTTTTTATGGCAGGCGCGGTTGCCATAGCACTGAGCGGATGCGTATCCGTCCCTGATGCGATCAAGGGCAGTAGCCCGACGCCCCAGCAGGATCTGGTTCGGGTGATGAATGCGCCTGAGCTTTACGTCGGCCAGGAAGCGCGCTTCGGCGGGAAAGTGATCGAGGTGCAGAACCAGCAGGGGAAAACCCGGCTGGAGATTGCTACCGTGCCGCTGGACAGCGGTGCGCGACCTGTACTGGGTGAGGCCTCCCGGGGACGCATCTATGCGGATGTCAGTGGTTTCCTCGATCCCGTTGATTTCCGTGGGCAACTGGTGACCGTCGTCGGACCGATAACCGGCGCCGTGCAGGGTAAAATCGGCAACACGCCTTATAAATTCATGACCATGCAGGTCAATGGGTATAAACGCTGGCGTCTGGCACAGCAGGTGATCATGCCGCCTCAGCCGATTGACCCGTGGATGTGGGGTCCGCATCCTTATCGTTATGGTTACCCGGGTTGGGGCTGGTATAACCCCGGTCCTGCGCAGGTCCAGACGATCGTAACTGAGTAACTTACTGTTATTGCTAGGAAAGAGACAGCGGCTTAGCCGCTGTCTCTGTTTTTTTACGGATAATACGAAAAAAAAGAGTGACGCGCTTCGCAACCTTAAATCTGAACAATTAATAAACTGGTACGCTGAGTTAATATAATGTTAACAAACTGTTTATTATCGGGGTTGTGATGACGACGAACACTCATTTCAGAGGTGATGCATTGAAAAAGGTTTGGCTTAACCGTTATCCCGCAGATGTTCCTGCCGAGATCAATCCTGACCGTTATCAATCCCTGGTTGAATTATTTGAACACTCGGTAAGGCGTTACGCAGACCAGCCCGCATTTGTGAATATGGGCGAGGTAATGACGTTCCGTAAGCTTGAGGAGCGTAGCCGGGCGTTTGCGGCCTATCTGCAGGAAGGGCTTGGGCTGCAAAAAGGAGACCGCGTCGCGCTGATGATGCCGAACCTGCTGCAATACCCGGTGGCGCTGTTCGGCATCCTGCGTGCCGGGATGATTGTCGTCAACGTCAACCCGCTTTACACCCCGCGCGAGCTGGAACACCAGCTCAACGACAGCGGTGCGGTGGCGATAGTTATTGTTTCTAACTTTGCCCATACCCTGGAAAAAGTGGTCGACAAAACCCAGGTTAAACACGTCATCCTGACGCGCATGGGGGATCAGCTGTCCACCGCCAAAGGGACGCTGGTTAACTTTGTGGTTAAATACGTCAAGCGCCTGGTGCCAAAATACCATCTGCCGGATGCCATCTCCTTCCGCCGCGCGCTGCATGCGGGCTATCGCATGCAATACGTCAAACCGGAAGTGGTCTCTGAGGACCTCGCTTTTCTGCAATACACCGGTGGCACAACCGGCGTGGCCAAAGGGGCGATGCTAACCCACCGCAACATGCTGGCAAACCTTGAACAGGTCAATGCCACCTACGGGCCGCTGCTGCATCCGGGCAAAGAACTGGTGATCACGGCGCTACCGCTGTATCACATTTTCGCGCTGACCATGAACTGCCTGCTGTTTATCGAGCTGGGCGGTCAAAACGTCCTGATCACTAACCCGCGAGACATTCCGGGGCTGGTGAAAGAGCTGGCAAAATACCCCTTCACCGCCATGACCGGGGTAAATACCTTGTTCAACGCGTTGCTCAACAATAAAGAATTCCAGCAGCTGGATTTCTCAACGTTGCACCTCTCTGCGGGAGGCGGTATGCCGGTTCAGCAGGCGGTCGCCGAGCGCTGGGTGAAACTCACCGGGCAGTATCTGCTGGAAGGTTATGGCCTGACGGAATGCGCACCGCTGGTCAGCGTCAACCCGCATGACATTGACTACCACAGCGGAAGCATTGGCCTGCCGGTTCCCTCCACGGAGGCCAAACTGGTCGATGACAACGATAACGAAGTCGCGCCGGGCGAACCGGGCGAGCTGTGCGTGAAAGGGCCGCAGGTGATGCTGGGCTACTGGCAACGCCCGGATGCAACAGACGAAATCATTAAAGACGGCTGGCTGCATACCGGCGATATTGCGGTGATGGATGACGAAGGCTTCCTGCGCATCGTCGATCGCAAAAAAGATATGATTCTGGTCTCCGGTTTCAACGTCTATCCGAACGAAATCGAAGACGTGGTCATGCAGCACAGCGGCGTGCTGGAAGTTGCGGCGGTGGGCGTGCCTTCCGGCAGCAGCGGGGAAGCGGTGAAGATATTTGTGGTCAAAAAAGATCCTTCACTCACCGAGGAAGCGCTGATAACGTTCTGTCGTCGTCAGCTGACGGGCTATAAAGTGCCGAAGCTGGTGGAATTCCGCGATGAGCTGCCGAAATCCAACGTCGGGAAGATATTACGACGAGAATTACGTGACGAAGCCCGTGCCAAAGTAGACAATAAGGCCTGAGCTTCACGTTAATCGCCCTGACGCCGGTTAAGCCGGCGTTTTTTATGGGCGCAAACAAAAGAGAATCCGATTTGAATTACCAGATGATCACGACCAACGACGAGCTGGCTTCGCTGTGCGAAGTGACGCGCGACTTTCCTGCCATCGCTCTGGATACCGAGTTTGTCCGTACCCGGACGTACTATCCGCAGCTGGGTTTGATTCAGATGTATGACGGCAAGCACGTCTCGCTGATCGACCCGCTCGGCATCACCGACTGGACGCCGATGCGTGACCTGCTGCTGGATACGGCAGTAACGAAATACCTGCACGCAGGCAGTGAAGATCTGGAAGTTTTTCTGAATACCTTTGGCATCATGCCTCAGCCGCTGATCGATACGCAGATCCTTGCGGCTTTTAGCGGTCGTCCGCTCTCCTGGGGCTTTGCCGCCATGGTGGAGGAGTATACGGGCCTGACGCTGGACAAAAGTGAATCCCGTACTGACTGGCTGGCGCGCCCGCTTACCGAACGTCAGCTGGAATATGCGGCGGCAGACGTGTTTTACCTTCTGCCGATTGCCGGACAACTGATGAAAGAGGCGGAGGCCTCCGGATGGCTCTCTGCCGCGCTGGACGAGTGTCGTATGACGCAGCTGCGTCGCCAGGAAGTGGTTGATCCGAAAGACGCCTGGCGTGATATCAGCAACGCCTGGCAGCTGCGTACGCGTCAGCTGGCGTGCCTGCAGCTGTTAGCTGACTGGCGTTTACGCAAAGCGCGCGAGCGCGATCTGGCGGTTAACTTTGTGGTGCGCGAGGAACATCTCTGGGCAGTTGCGCGCTATATGCCGGGCAGCCTGGGGGAGCTGGACAGCATTGGGCTTTCGGGCAGTGAGATCCGATTCCACGGTAAAACCCTGCTGGCGCTGGTCGCAAAAGCGCAGGCGTTGCCGGAAGATGCGCTGCCGGAACCGCTGTTGAATCTGATGGATATGCCGGGTTACCGCAAAGCGTTTAAAGATATCAAAGCGCTGGTGCAGAACGTCGCCACCGAAAGCAAGCTGAGTGCTGAGCTGCTGGCATCGCGTCGTCAGATTAACCAGCTGCTGAACTGGCACTGGAAGCTGAAACCGCAGAATGGCCTGCCGGAACTGATGGCGGGCTGGCGTGGGGAATTGATGGCCGATCGTCTGAATACCCTGCTGGAAGGGTATCCGCGGTAAAAAATATGCCGGGCGATATACCCGGCATATTCCCCCGGTGGCGCTGCGCTTACCGGGGCTACAAAATCAGAACCCTACGGGCGCGACTCTTCCGCTTCCGGAAGCGTCACGTTCAGCTCCAGAATCGAAATATCCCCGTCTTTTTGCTCCAGTTGCACCGTGACCATCTCCGGGTCAATCTGTACGTACTTACAGATCACTTCCAGGATGTCCTTACGCAGCTGCGGCAGGTAATGAGGCTCGGCGTCGCTACGACGACGCTCCGCAACGATGATTTGCAGACGTTCTTTTGCGATGTTGGCGGTGTTCTTTTTCCGCGAGAGAAAAAAGTCCAGTAATGCCATAACTTATCCTCCGAACAGGCGTTTGAGGAAACCTTTCTTCTCTTCTTCAATGAAGCGGAAAGGACGTTCTTCTCCCAGCAGACGGTCAACAGTATCAGCATACGCTTTACCTGCATCTGCCGTCGTATCAAGGATCACGGGCTCGCCCTGGTTAGAGGCGCGCAGCACGGACTGGTCTTCCGGGATGACGCCCACCAGTTTAATGCGCAGGATCTCCAGTACGTCTTCCATGCTCAGCATGTCACCTTTGTTGACGCGACCCGGGTTATAACGGGTCAGCAGCAGGTGCTCTTTGATCGGCTCTTCGCCATTTTCCGCACGACGGGATTTGGAGGCGAGGATGCCGAGAATACGGTCGGAGTCACGCACGGATGAGACTTCAGGGTTGGTGGTGATGATCGCTTCATCAGCAAAGTAGAGTGCCATCAGGGCACCAGTTTCGATGCCGGCAGGGGAGTCACAGACAACGAAGTCGAACTCCATTTTTCTCAGCTCCTCGAGTACCTTTTCGACACCTTCACGGGTCAGGGCGTCTTTGTCACGCGTCTGAGAGGCCGGGAGGATGTAGAGGTTCTCGGTGCGCTTGTCTTTAATCAGCGCCTGGTTCAGCGTGGCATCGCCCTGAATGACGTTGACGAAGTCATACACGACGCGACGCTCACATCCCATAATCAGGTCGAGGTTACGCAGGCCGATATCGAAGTCGATAACGACGGTTTTCTTTCCCTTCTGGGCCAAACCAGTAGCGATGGCCGCGCTGGAGGTGGTCTTGCCAACGCCTCCTTTACCCGAAGTAACAACAATAATGCGTGCCATAGAAATTCCTTGTTAAAAAGGGATCAATTCAACGGTTGAACGGTCAACGCGTCGTCTGCCAGTCGCAGACGAGCCGCTTTGCCATAAAATTCGGCTGGGATCTTGTCGCTCAGCCAATATTCACCTGCGATGGACACCAGTTCCGCCGTCAGGTGAGTACAAAATATTTGCGCGTCCCGATCGCCACTTGCGCCTGCGAGCGCACGTCCACGCATCATACCGTAAACGTGAATATTGCCATCTGCAATAAGCTCTGCGCCAGCACTGACGTGGCTTGTAACAATCAGATCACAGTTTGGTGCATAAATGCGCTGACCGGAACGAACCGGTACGTCAATCATTCGCGTTTTTGTGACAGGAGTAACGTTTTGCACCACAGGAGGGGGCGCCTGCACGGCAGCAGGTGCTGCACGCGGGGCTTTTTCTTTACCTTCATTAAGAAGGGGCAGCCCGGCACGGTCGATTTCCGCTTTCAGCTCGCTATCTTTACAGCCACTGATGCCGACAATTCGCAGGCCAGTAGAGGAGACGGCCTGCTGGAGAAGTTTCCAGTTAACCGGAGCCTCAAGACCACTCACGTTGATAACAACAGGGGCGTGTTTCAGAAAAGCGGGAGCCTGCGCGATTTTGTCTTCTAACGCCTGACGAATAACCTCGGGTTTTGCATCATGCAAATGTACCACTGATAAGGTGAAGCTACTGCCTTTAAGCTCGATGGGCGTGTTTGACATCCTGGCCTTACTCAATTTGCTATTAACCGCAACCATTCGCTGCGATATTCCGAAGAGTATCAGGCATGTTATAGTCAGGAGTATATTGAGGCAAGCAACCACCCATTAATTCAGAGTAAAAACATGTTTTGTGTGATCTACAGAAGTACAAGCCGTGACCAGACCTATCTTTATGTCGAAAAGAAAGACGATTTTTCACGCGTGCCTGAAGAATTAATGAAGAGCTTTGGCCGACCACAGCTGGCGATGCTGCTGCCGCTGGATGGTCGTAAGAAACTGGTCAATGCCGATCTGGATAAAGTGAAAACGGCATTAGCCGAGCAAGGCTATTATTTACAGCTTCCACCACCGCCTGAGAATTTATTAAAACAGCACCTTGAGGCGAACGGGAAAAAATAGTCTCAGCTGTTTCGGGCGCATCACATCAACCGATTAGGGGTCGAGCATGTATCAACATCATAACTGGCAAGGTGCGTTACTGGATTATCCCGTCAGCAAAGTGGTCTGCGTGGGCAGTAACTACGCAAAGCATATTCAGGAGATGGGCAGCGCAACACCAGAAGAGCCGGTTCTGTTTATTAAGCCAGAGACGGCGCTTTGCGATATCCGCCAGCCGCTGGCGTTGCCGCAGGGGCTGGGGTCAGTGCATCACGAAGTTGAGCTCGCGGTGCTGATCGGCGCCACGCTGCGCCAGGCCTCCGAAGAGCATGTTCAGAAAGCGATTGCTGGCTACGGCGTCGCGCTGGATCTGACGCTGCGTGATGTGCAGGGAAAAATGAAGAAGGCCGGGCAGCCGTGGGAAAAAGCCAAAGGCTTTGACAACGCGTGTCCGATTTCGGGATTCATTCCGGTCAGTGAATTTACCACCGATCCACAGGACACGCCGCTCAGCCTGAAGGTGAACGGTGACATCCGCCAGCAGGGCAGCACGGCAGACATGATCCATAAGATTGTGCCGCTGATCGCCTACATGAGCCGCTTCTTCACCCTGAAACCGGGCGATGTGATCCTGACCGGAACCCCAGAAGGTGTTGGTCCGCTCTTGAGCGGCGATGAACTGGAGGTCGGTTTTAACGGCCTGTCGCTGAAAACCCGCGTGCTGTAACCACATCTTGCCGCCTGAAGAGGGCGGCAAAACTTGCAACAACGTGCCAGACTCGTTATAAGGTGCGCTTTCTTTTGACGTGTGGACATCCTGATGAACGACATCCCTTTCTGGCAAAGCAAAACTCTTGACGACATGACTGACGCGGAATGGGAATCATTGTGCGACGGCTGCGGGCAGTGCTGCCTGCATAAGCTGATGGATGAAGATACGGACGAAATCTACTTCACCAACGTGGCCTGCAAGCAGTTGAACATCAAAACCTGCCAGTGCCGCAACTATGAACGTCGGTTCGAATTTGAGCCGGACTGCATCAAGTTAACCCGTGATAATCTGCCCACCTTTGAATGGCTGCCCCATACCTGCGCGTATCGCCTGCTGGCGGAAGGGAAAGGGTTACCAGACTGGCATCCGTTGCTGACCGGTTCGAAAGCGGCGATGCACGGCGAGCGCATTTCGGTGCGCCACATCGCCGTGAAAGAGTCCGAGGTGCGGGACTGGGAAGACCATATTATGAATCACCCTAATCGGTGATAATAAAAAACCCGCCTCGGCGGGTTTTTTATTATGCGCTGTTGTGTCGGGTGGCGCTGCGCTTACCCGACCTACAAAACTGACGTTGCCGTTTTGCTTTTACCTTCCGAACAAATCACGTTTCTTCGGCTTGAACGGCTGGGCAATCAGCACCAGCAACGCCACGATGAAGTAGGCGACAAAAATCCCCACCAGCCACTGTGGCATCTCCAGCGTCAGGAATTCCCACTGACGGACAGAGCAGTCACCGGATGCGACAAACACCTGCGGCAGCCATTTATCCAGCGGCAGCCAGCTCGGGAAGCGGGCGGCAAAATCACAGGTCATAAACGGTGACGGATGCAGCTGCATCATGGTGTGCTGCCAGGAGAGTTCAATTCCCTTCCAGGCGCTGTACAGCCAGATTGCAATACCCGCGTAGCGCAACGGCGATTTCGGGGCGATGGCGCCTACCAGGCCCGCACCCATAATGCCAAACAGGGCGCAGCGCTCGTAGATACAGAGCACGCAGGGTTTCAGCCCCATCACGTGCTGGAACCACAGCGCGACCATTTCCAGCGCAAAGGCGGTCAGGGCCATCAACAACCACGCTCCGCGACCGCGAGAGCACTGGTTTAAAAATCTCAACATAATCATTTCCCTGGAACATGCTTAGAAAGCGCAGTGTAAACGAATTCGTTTTTCGCGCCACCTGTACCTGACGAAATAAAACGTAATCGGATGTTTATCGTGCGAAAAGGCAAACGGGCAGCGAACTGCCCGAGAGGCCTCATTTAGTGCGCCGCAAGTATACCCGCTTGTATCAGCCATTGCGTACAGGGAATGAGGGTAATTTTGACGCAAAGCAATCCCACAATTGTGAGTACCAGCGTATAGGGCAGCGCCATCCAGACCATTCTTCCATAAGAAAGACGTATGAGTGGCGCAAGGGCAGAGGTCAGCAGGAACAGGAAGGCGGCTTGTCCATTTGGCGTCGCTACCGACGGCAGGTTAGTGCCGGTATTGATGGCCACGGCCAGCAGCTCAAACTGTCCTGCGTTAATAATGCCTTCTTCCATCGCGGATTTGGCTTCGTTGATGTAGACCGTCCCGACAAAGACGTTATCGGAGATGGACGACAGGAGGCCGTTGAACAGATAGAAGAGCGTAAGCTGCGCGTCTGGTGCAGCCTGCAGCACAAAGGTAATTATGGGGGCAAACAGATGCTGGTCGATAATCACCGCCACAACCGCAAAGAAGACCGCCAGCAGCGCGGTAAATGGCAAGGCTTCCGTAAACGCTTTGCCAATAGCATGCTCATCCGTTACGCCGCTAAAGGTGGTCGCAAGAATAATAACGGAGAGGCCAATCAACCCCACCTCTGCAAGATGCAACGCCAGCGCGACGATAAGCCAGACGCCAATGATACCCTGCGCAATCAGACGCAGCGTCTCTTGCCGCGTGCGCTGTTTGCGGCTCTGCTCGTCAAATTTATGCAGCTCACTGCGGACCGGCTCAGGCAGTTGCGCGCCGTAGCCGAATACCCTGAACTTTTCGACCAGAATGCAGGTTGCTAACCCGCAGATAAGGACAGGCACGCTCACGGGGGCCATGCGCAGGAAAAACTCGCCAAAATGCCATTCAGCCGCTTTGGCGATGATCAGGTTTTGCGGCTCACCCACCATGGTCATCACGCCGCCCAACGCAGTCCCTACGCCAGCATGCATCATCAGACTGCGCAGAAACGCGCGGAACTGCTCCAGCACCTCACGGTTATGCGCCTCAACGTGGCTGTCATCCTGCAAGTCTTCGCCCGGGCGGGACGAGGCCACGCGGTGATAAATCCCGTAAAACCCGACGGCGACGCTGATCACCACCGCAACAACGGTCAAGGCATCCAGGAAGGCCGAAAGAAAGGCAGCAGCAAGGCAAAACGCCAGCGACAATACCGTTTTAGACGGAATGCTGAGCAACAGGCGAGTGAAGATAAACAGCAGCAGCTGTTTCATAAAGTAGATCCCGGCCACCATAAATATCAGCAGCAGGAGCACTTCCAGATTTGACGCCAGCTCTGCTTTGACATGCTCAGCAGACGTCATCCCGATGACCACTGCTTCAAAAGCCAGCAGACCGCCAGGCAGCAGAGGGTAACATTTCAGCGCCATTGCCAGGGTGAAGATAAACTCCGCCACCAGCAGCCATCCGGCGATAAACGGGTTCACGCTAAAAATAAGGGGGTTAACGACCAGGAAAACCAGCAGTATCAGTTTGTACCAGTCAGGAGACTGACCTAAAAAATTGCGCCACAGCGCGCGCCCAAAAGAAATTTCCACAACAGACGTCCTTCCCCGTCACGTAAAACAAAACATCAGTATACGCAAAATTGCGGCCCGGCGGCGGATAAGCGAGCATTGTAAATTTCATAAAAATGAAACGGCGATCCCTCTTTTCTCTCTTTACCGCGCTACCTGCCGCTGCATGCCTCTGGTATGATGAGTGCAATTTGCTAAAGCTGTGTAATGGAAATCTCACTATGGTCATTAAGGCGCAGAGCCCGGCGGGTTTCGCGGAAGAGTACATCATTGAAAGCATCTGGAATAATCGCTTCCCTGCAGGGTCCATTCTTCCGGCTGAACGCGAACTCTCTGAACTGATTGGCGTCACTCGCACCACGCTGCGTGAAGTGCTTCAGCGACTGGCGCGTGATGGATGGTTGACGATCCAGCACGGCAAGCCAACAAAAGTAAACAACTTCTGGGAAACCTCGGGGCTGAACATTCTTGAAACGCTGGCGCGCCTCGACCACGAAAGCGTACCGCAGCTCATTGATAATCTGCTCTCCGTGCGTACCAACATCGCGACGATCTTTATTCGTACCGCTTTCCGTCAGCACCCGGAAGATGCGCTTGCAGTGCTGGCCAGCGCAAACGAGGTCGAAGATCATGCCGATGCCTTTGCCACCCTCGATTACAACGTCTTCCGCGGTCTGGCGTTTGCCTCCGGCAACCCGATTTACGGTCTTATCCTCAACGGGATGAAAGGGCTCTATACCCGCATTGGTCGTCACTACTTTGCCAATCCCGAAGCGCGCAGTCTGGCACTGGGTTTCTACCATAAGCTCAGCAAGCTCTGCACTGAAGGGCTGCACGATCAGGTTTATGAAACCGTGCGTCGCTACGGTCATGATTCCGGTGAAATCTGGCATCGCATGCAAAAAACGCTGCCGGGCGATTTAGCGATTCAGAGTCGCTGAAAGAAAAACCTCTCAAGTGAGAGGTTTTTTTTCGCCCGGTAAGGCGTAGCCGCCACCCGGCAAAAAACATTACAACGTATTCAACCGCGCCGGGCAACGTTCCAGCAGTTCTACGCTGCCGTCCTCATTCTGCTGTTCCAGCTGCACGTCAAAGCCCCACAGGCGGTGAACATGCTTCAGCACCTCTTTACGTCCTTTATCCAGCGGCGCGCGGTTGTGCGGGATATAACGCAGCGTCAGAGAACGGTCACCGCGTAAATCGACGTTCCAGACCTGAATATTGGGCTCAAGATTGCTCAGGTTGTACTGAGAAGAGAGCCGTGAGCGGATCTCGCGGTACCCCTCTTCGTTATGAATCGCAGAAATCTCCAGGTAGTTGTTACGATCATCGTCCAGCACGGTGAAGAAGCGGAAATCACGCATGATCTTCGGCGACATAAACTGGCTGATAAAGCTCTCGTCCTTAAAATCGCGCATCGCAAAATGCAGCGTTTCAAGCCAGTCTGAACCGGCGATATCCGGGAACCAGTACTTGTCTTCTTCCGTTGGCGACTGACAGATACGCTTAATATCCTGGAACATCGCAAAGCCAAGCGCATACGGGTTAATCCCGCTGTACCACGGGCTGTTATAAGGCGGCTGAAACACGACGTTGGTATGGCTGTGGAGAAACTCCATCATGAACCGCTCGGTCACTTTCCCCTCGTCATACAGATGGTTGAGGATGGTGTAGTGCCAGAATGTCGCCCAGCCTTCGTTCATCACCTGCGTCTGTTTCTGCGGATAGAAATACTGGCTGACCTTGCGCACGATGCGCAGGATCTCACGCTGCCACGGCTCCAGCAGCGGGGCGTTTTTCTCCATAAAGTAGAGCAGGTTTTCCTGTGGCTCGGAGGGATAACGACGCGTCTCGGCGACGGCTTTCTCTTCCTCACGCTTCGGCAGGGTGCGCCACAGCATGTTCACCTGGCTTTGCAGATACTCTTCGCGGCTTTTCTGTCGGGCTTTCTCCTCCTGCAGGGAGATTTTCTGCGGCCGTTTGTAGCGGTCCACGCCGTAGTTCATCAGGGCGTGGCAGGAGTCGAGCAGTTTCTCCACCTCATCCACGCCATAACGCTCTTCGCAGTCGGTGATGTATTTACGCGCGAAGATCAGGTAATCAACGATGGAGCTGGCATCCGTCCAGCTGCGGAAGAGATAGTTATTTTTGAAAAACGAGTTATGGCCGTAACAGGCGTGGGCCATCACCAGCGCCTGCATGGTAATGGTGTTCTCTTCCATTAAATACGCAATACACGGATTGGAGTTAATCACAATCTCATACGCCAGCCCCTGCTGACCGTGTTTATACAGGCGCTCCGTTTCAATGAATTTTTTACCAAACGACCAGTGCGGATAGTTGATCGGCATCCCGACGCTGGAGTAAGCGTCCATCATCTGTTCAGAGGTAATCACCTCAATTTGATGGGGATAAGTATCCAGGCGATACAGTTTTGCCACCCGGTCGATTTCGGCGAGGTAGACATCCAGCAGCTCGAAGGTCCAGTCGGGTCCATCGCTCAGACGTGTGTTGTCCTTGTTCAGGGAATCAATAGTAGCCATTAGCGCGCCCTCGTTGTGGGTGCTCTCTCTGTCTGGAGAGCCTCCTTTCAAGCATAGATCAACGTGTTAAAAAGCGTGCCCGACAAGAAATTTTTTCTTTGCGATTTCCCGTTTTTGATACGGCAAAATAAGCGACTCCTTCAGCATTTTATGCTGGTTAAAAATAAAGCTCAGCATGAGATCCCAAATTAGCACCATCCCCTGATACTGGGGGATGTGTGAGGCAAGTCACCATAAAAAAGTCGTATGTTGAATAATATTTTCAACTAGGTTATCAATCTGTAATTAGAAGATTGTTCTTTTGCACATTATGGAGTGGCTATGCGTGTTGTCATACTGGGAAGTGGTGTCGTTGGCGTAACCAGCGCCTGGTATTTAAGTCAGGCAGGACATGAGGTTACCGTTATCGATCGTGAATCCGGCCCGGCGCTTGAAACCAGTGCGGCGAATGCCGGGCAAATCTCTCCGGGGTATGCGGCGCCGTGGGCAGCCCCTGGCGTACCGCTGAAGGCGATCAAATGGATGTTCCAGCGCCATGCGCCGCTGGCCATCAGCCTTGACGGCACGCCGTTCCAGCTGAAGTGGATGTGGCAGATGCTGCGCAACTGCGATACCCGCCACTACATGGAAAACAAAGGGCGCATGGTGCGCCTGGCGGAATACAGCCGTGACTGTCTTAAGACCCTGCGCGCGTCGACCGGCATTGAGTACGAAGGCCGTCAGGGCGGCACGCTGCAGCTGTTCCGCACCGCGCAACAGTATGAAAACGCCACCCGCGATATCGCCGTGCTGGAAGATGCCGGCGTACCTTACCAGCTGCTGGAGGCCAGCCAGCTGGGGCAGGTGGAGCCTGCCCTGGCGGAAGTGGCGCATAAACTGACGGGCGGCCTGCGTCTTCCTAATGACGAAACCGGCGACTGTCAGCTCTTTACCCAGCGTCTGGCGCACATGTGCGAGCAGGCGGGGGTGAAATTCCGCTTTAACACCGCTGTCGACAAGCTGCTGTCGGAAGGGGAAAAAATTTACGGCGTGAAGTGTGGCGACGAGGTGATCAAAGCGGATGCCTACGTGATGGCGTTTGGCTCGTATTCCACCGCCATGCTGAAAGGCATTCTCGATATTCCTGTTTATCCGCTGAAGGGCTACTCGCTGACCATTCCGGTGAAAGAAGAGAGCGGCGCCCCGGTATCAACCATCCTGGATGAAACCTACAAAATCGCCATTACCCGCTTCGATAACCGCATCCGCGTGGGCGGCATGGCGGAAATTGTCGGCTTCAACACCGACCTCCTGCAGCCGCGTCGTGAAACGCTGGAGATGGTGGTGGGGGACCTGTTCCCGCGCGGGGGCTTTGTTGAGCAGGCGACATTCTGGACCGGTCTGCGTCCGATGACCCCGGACGGTACGCCGATTGTTGGCCGTACGCCGTTTAAAAATCTGTGGACCAATACCGGACACGGCACGCTGGGCTGGACGATGGCCTGCGGATCCGGCCAGCTGCTGAGCGACCTGATTTCCGGGCGCACGCCAGCCATTCCATTTGACGATTTAAGTGCGGCGCGCTATCAATCAGAGTTCACGCCATCGCGTCCACAGCATCTGCACGGCGCGCATAACTAAGGAGTTGTCATGTCCCGTCCTGTTCTGGCTCAGCTGGATCTGCAGGCCCTGAAGGAAAACCTGCAAATTGTTCGCCGGGCAGCACCTGGTTCGCGCGTCTGGTCGGTAGTCAAAGCGAATGCCTACGGCCACGGTATTGACCGTATCTGGAGCGCGCTCAGCGCCACCGACGGTTTTGCGTTGCTCAATCTGGAAGAGGCTATCCTGCTGCGCGAACGCGGCTGGAAAGGGCCGATTTTGCTGCTGGAAGGGTTCTTCCACCCCGAGGATCTGCCCTTGCTGGATAAGTATCGTCTGACCACCAGCGTTCACAGCAACTGGCAGATTAAAGCGATTCAGGATGCAAAACTCCACGCGCCGCTGGATATCTATCTCAAGGTAAACAGCGGCATGAACCGTCTGGGCTTTCAGCCTGAGCGGGTGCATACGGTCTGGCAACAGCTGCGCGCCCTGAAAAATGTGGGCGAAATGACGCTGATGGCGCACTTTGCCGATGCGGAAAAACCGGACGGCATTGCCGATGCCATGGTCCGCATTGAGCAGGCGGCAGAAGGGCTGGACTGTCCGCGCTCGCTGTCGAACTCTGCGGCGACGCTTTGGCATCCCGAAGCGCATTATAACTGGGTGCGTCCGGGGATCGTTCTGTATGGTGCATCCCCGTCCGGTCAATGGCAGGATATCGCCAACAGCGGCCTGAAGCCGGTGATGTCCCTGCGCAGTGAGATTATCGGCGTGCAGACGCTGAAGGCGGGCGACACGGTGGGCTATGGCAGCCGCTACCGGGCGCAGGGCGAACAGCGAATTGGTATTGTGGCAGGCGGGTATGCCGACGGCTATCCGCGCATTGCGCCAACCGGTACGCCTGTCTGGGTGGACGGCGTCCGTACGGGCACGGTGGGGACCGTGTCAATGGATATGCTGGCGGTTGACCTCACGCCGTGTCCGCAGGCGGGCATCGGTTCACCGGTTGAGCTGTGGGGCAATGAAGTCAAAATTGATGACGTGGCCGCGGCGGCGGGAACGGTGGGGTATGAATTGATGTGCGCCCTGGCGCCGAGAGTGCCAGTTGTGACGGTGTAACGTGTTCTTATGCCGGGTAAGGCGCAGCCGCCACCCGGCATAAACCCGCTACTCTGCGTCCTCTTCCATCGGCCGCAAACCGACTTTCCGCACCGCGTTATCTTCTTTTTCGGCAACGGTCCAGATCATCCCGGCAAATTCCACCTGATCGCCGACGACCGGCGCAGCGCCAAGTCGTTGCTGGATGATTTCGCCCAGCGTTTGCTGGTTATCACCGTCTTCAGCACCTTCATCCAGACCGTAAATCAGCGCCACATCCGCAAATTTGGCGCTGGCTTCCAGAATAAAATCGCCGAAGAAACGCTGGTCCAGCGCCACCGGAGGCGACTGGCTGAACAACTTGCCCAGCGCGGGCAGATCGCGCTCGCGGCCAATCACGCACAAAATATCCCCTTCGCGAAGCCGGGTGCTGCCGGTAGGGTGTTGCAGGACATTATCGCGAAACAGCGCGGCAATCCGTGTTTCGGCCGGCATGTGCAAATCGCGTAGCGATGCCCCTACGCACCACTTGTCGGCGCTCAGTTGATAGACGAACTGTTCCCACGGGTTCTCCGGATGAATATCGAGCCCCACGCGGGACACCGGCCAGCCCACGGGCGGGACCACCACTTTGGCTTTTTTCGCCGCCCATCCGAGCGACGTCCCCTGGAACAGCAGTGAAATCAGCACCACGAAGAACGCCACGTTAAAGAACAGTCGTGCGTTATCCAGCCCGGCCATCATCGGGAAGACGGCAAGGATGATCGGCACCGCGCCACGCAGGCCCACCCAGCTGATAAAGACACGCTCGCGCAGGTTGAAGCCGCGAAACGGCAGCAGACCGGCAAACACCGACAGCGGACGGGCGAAGAAGATCATCCACGCAGACAGCAGCAGCGCCGGAATGGCAATCGGCAGCAGATCCGAGGGCGTGACCAGCAGGCCCAGCACCAGGAACATGCCGATTTGTGCCAGCCAGGCAAGACCGTCGAAGTTTTGCAAAATAGCGTGACGGTTGCGGATAGGGCGGTTACCCATCAGGAATCCGCAGAGGTAGACCGCGAGAATACCGCTGCCGTCCAGAGCGGTGGTGACGGCAAAAATCAGGATCCCGCCGCTCAGCGCCAGCAGTGGATACAGCCCCGAGGGGAGCGAGATGCGGTTAATCATCTGCTGTAACAGGTATCCCCCCGCCAGACCTATCAGTATCCCCAGGCCGAACTGCTGCAGGATATGCCACGCGAACATCCAGCTCAGCCCGGTCTCGTGCTGCTGAATCATCTCGATCAGCGTGATGGTCAGGAACACCGCCATCGGGTCGTTACTGCCGGATTCAATCTCAAGCGTTGAGCCGACACGTTCGTTAAGCCCTTTTCCACCGAGCAGGGAAAACACGGCTGCCGCGTCGGTTGAGCCGACAATCGCGCCAATCAGCAAACCCTCCATGATATTCAGATGGAAAAGCCACGCAGCCATCATCCCGGTGAGGCCAGAGGTAATTAACACGCCGACCGTGGCAAGTGAAAGCGCAGGCCCCAGGGCCACGCGGAAGGAGCTCGCCTGCGTACGCATGCCGCCGTCAAGCAGGATCACCGCCAGGGCGAGGTTACTCACCATGTAGGCAAAAGGGTAGTTATCGAATGGGATACCGCCGATGCCATCAATGCCAGCCAGCATGCCGATAGCAAGGAAAATAACAAGAATAGGTATGCCGAGACGCGATGAAAATGAACTTAATAAAATACTGCTGGTTACAAGGACAGAACCCAAAATGAAAAGGCTGATTATCGCTGCGGCATCCAATGTTCTCTTACTCCCACCTCAATGTTAACGCTGTTACTAAAACCCTAACATATTAACGTCGGTAACAGCGTTTTATTAAGGCGGTTTAACGGATTTTTTACCCCTTTATGACCGGATGGCCGCTGATGGTGAGCAGGCTTCCGCCATCATCATGCTTCAGCCTGGCGTGCGCCCCCAGCGCAAGAGTGACGGTTTGCTGCTCATGGCCGAAATCCAGCCCGGTGATGACGGGAATGTCCAGCCGGGAGCGGATGAAATCGACCATCGTTTCCAGCGAGTAGCCCGCGTCATAGTCATTGGGGGTAGCGCCGCTAAAGCTGCCCAGCACAATCGCGGACTGACGCGCAAGGATACCGGCATGATAAAGCTGCAAGAGCATGCGCTCGACGCGGAACGGATGTTCGTTGATATCTTCCAGCACCAGAATGCCGTCTTCGATGTCCGGCATCCACGGCGTGCCGATGAGCGAGACCAGCATCGCCAGGTTTCCGCCCCAGAGCTGACCTTCACACTCCCAGTGCGGTCCGTTGCCTTGCCACTCCACGCTGTAGGCAGGATTACGCAGCGCGCGCCAGAAGTGTTCCATGGTAAACGCATCCAGCTCTGGCGCGCCGAAGTTACCGGCCAGCATTGGGCCGCTAAACGTGATGACATTGTGCAGGGCCAGAAGACCTAGCTGGATGACGGTGAAATCGCTGTGGCCGCAAATCAGCAGCGGATCCTGCTGCTGGCGCTGCGCCAGACCCTGCCAGTCAATGCTCTCCAGCAGCCTGCTCGCCCCGTAGCCGCCGCGCACGGCAAGGACGATGCGATCCTTACCCTTCAGACTCACCAGGCTATTGATATCATTCAGCCTCTGCGCTTCCGTTCCGGCAAAACGCTGCTGGCGGCGGGGGATAATTGTCTGATTTTCTACCTGATGGCCAGATTCCAGTAAGCGCTGAACGCCCCGCTGTGCCGCGTCCTGGTTAATGCAGTAGCCCGACGGCGCGATGAGATGAAACTGAGACATGGCAATTCCTTGCTGAATGAGAAACTAATTGTCTATATCATGCCGCGTATACGCTGCCTGCTTCAAGGGCGGCGCACCGCGATGACCGGCTATAAGGATAGATGACGTGAAATTGAGATGGTTTGCTTTTTTGATTGTGCTGCTGGCTGGCTGTAGTTCAAAACATGATTATCAAAACCCGCCCTGGAACCCGGAAGTGCCGGTGAAACGGGCTATGCAGTGGATGCCAATCAGTGAACAAGCCGGGAAGGCCTGGGGCGTGAGCCCGCGTCTGATCACCGCCATTATTGCGGTGGAGTCCGGCGGTAATCCTACGCTCGTCAGCAAATCCAACGCGGTGGGACTGATGCAGCTTAAGGCTTCAACGGCGGGGAGAGAGGTCTACCGCTATATGGGCTGGAGCGGACAGCCGTCGACCAGCGAGCTGAAGAACCCGGAACGCAACATTTCCATGGGTACCGCGTATCTGAGCATTCTGGAACATGGCGTGCTGAAGGGCATCGAAGATCCGGAAGTGATGCAATACGCGCTGGTGGTCTCCTACGTGAACGGTGCGGGCGCGCTGCTCAGAACCTTCTCCTCTGACCGCAAAGAGGCGATAGACGAGATCAACGGCATGGACAAAGATGAGTTCGTCGAGCATGTAGCGAAGAATCATCCGGCACCACAGGCGCCTCGTTATATCTGGAAAGTACAGAAAGCGATGGATGCCATGTAATGCCGCAAACGGGCGGCGGTTGCGCTGCCCGATTTTTTCACAGGACTTTATTTGCACGTTCCCGTGCTTCACGCTCCAGCGAGTAGATAATACGCTGCAGCTCGCGTTCAGCGCCTGGCCCGACGTTCAGGAAACGGAAGCTCAGACGCGGCGTGGTAATCGTTTCGTTTTTGCTGTCCACCACCGTGCGCTCGCTGATGGCAATCAGCTGTGCATCGAAATAAAAGCGACCCCAGCCGCCCATATCGAGCTCAATTTGGGTAAAACGCATGCCTTCTACCAGTCCGTCCGGTTTCGCTGAATCCAGCAACGCGCCCATTCCGCCCAGCGACAGGTCAAAGAGACGGAAACGAAGCTCTTTTTTGTCCGGCATTTTGGCCTTACAAAAATAGGCAGGGTGAAGCGGGGCGCTGATGCGGAAGTATTCACGACGCTGGACAAACCAGAGGTTGCCCGGAAGAGGGGTCACAAAAGCGGGAAGTCCCTGATATTCGCTCAGTTCCAGTCGCGGCAGGACAAACTCCACTTTGGCTCCATGGGTTTCGGCCATCACCGCAATATGTTCCGCTCTGAGCGCAGCGCGGTTTTCATACTCCTGGCTGCCCAAGTCTACAATCAGTCGCTCCTGCGAAACGTCAAGGATCTTGCTGATAAACTGATTATTTGACCAGCTGATGCGCAACGGCACTTCGCCTTTTTGCAGGTCGCGTAATACCCCTAATACAGCCAGCGGATTTTGCTTGAGGAACTGCTCACTGTAATGACTCACGCCGGATGGCTCCTTGATTAATGACAGACTGTCTGAGCGTTATCGGCAATCCACACTCAAACTTAATACAAACCGGTGAGTTTTTTTTATTGCTGCACGCAAGATAAGTCGGTGAGAGGAAAATGATTTTATGCTGATGACCTATACTTACCTTAGCTGCGCAGAAGGTTTTCTGCACATGCGTTAAACCTGAAAGAGGGCATCGCTATGGGTATCATCGCCTGGATTATCTTTGGTCTTATCGCTGGCGCTATCGCTAAACTCATCATGCCGGGAAACGATGGCGGCGGCTTCATTTTGACCTGTGTTCTCGGGGTTGTTGGTGCGGTTGTGGGCGGCTGGCTGGCGACGATGTTTGGCTTTGGAGGCAACATCAGTGGTTTTGACATGCACAGTTTCCTCGTTGCTGTCGTCGGTGCCATTGTTGTGCTGGGAATATTCAGGTTACTGCGACGAGCCTAAAATGACATAGCGGCTTTCTGCGGAGGGCCGTTTTTTTTGCCTGAATCTTGATTTGTTAATCGAAATGATAATAATTGTCGTTCCGTATTGCATCTAACAATAAGACGACATTATGAACTCCTCACGTTTTACGTTATGCGCTCTGGCCGGTGCCGTCACGCTGGCATTGCAGGTCCAGGCTTTCGCCGAAGAATCTACCATCGTCGTCACGGGCTCAGAGCAGGGCAGCGCGCTGCCGGCCTGGACGAACAGCGCTACGAAATCGGCCGTTGCCGAAAGTAAAACGCCCCAGGTCATCAATACGCTTTCTGCCCAGGAAATTGAAAAGCGTCATGCGAACTCCGTGAATGAAATCCTGCGCTATGCCCCGGGCGTCTCAACCGAAGTGCGCGGTAATACCTCCTACATGAGCGAATACAAAATTCGTGGCTTTACCGTCGATCAGGAGTTCTATAACGGATTGCAGTTGCCCTATAACGTCACCGGCAATACCAAGGCTCGTATCGATCCGCTGTTGATTGACAGCGTCGATATCCTGAAAGGGCCTTCATCGGTGCTTTACGGCGGTGGTTCGCCGGGCGGGCTGGTGAATATTCAAAGTAAAAAACCGCAGCGGGAAGCGCGAACGGAGGTCGGTTTTAATACCGGTAACCGCAACCTGAAAGAGGGCTATCTCGACTCAACCGGGCAGATAGCCGACAGCGACTGGAATTACCGTCTGCTGGGCAAGGCGACGGAGAATGACGATCAGCCGCACACCACCCGGTATGAAAATTACCTGGTCGCCCCGTCCGTCACCTGGCAGCCCGACAGCAAAACCCGTCTCACGCTGGATGCGCTGGCGCAAAACTCCCCGAGCCTGACGCCGTCAAATCCGCTCCCGCTGTCTTATCTGCGCTCGAAATATGCCGATCGCCGTGATTACGCCGGAGATGAATGGAGTGGGTTTAAGCAGCGCCAGTGGATGCTGGGCTATAGCTTTGAACACGAGTTTGACAGCGGCTGGGGCTTTAACCAGAAAGCGCGCTATTTTGACGTCGATACCCACCAGCGCAGCGTCTATGCGACAGGCACGGGGAGTGAGGTTTATCAGCTCAACCGCTTTGCTTACACCACCGATGAAGATCTTAAGAGCTTCAACATCGACAACCAGGTGACGAAAACCGTTGCGCTGGGTGAATGGCAGCACCATCTGCTGGCCGGGTTTGACTATCAGAAGATGAACTCGCATTTCCACTACCGTTACGCGTCGGCCACGCCAGGCATGGATATGCGCGATCCTGACTATACGCAAATCAGCGAAGGCGCACTGGGGCTCTACACCGCCCAGAAGAATCGCCTCAGCTATCAGCAGAACGGTTACTACCTGCAGGATCAGGTGGAATTCGGTGGCTTAAATCTGTTGGGTAGCCTGCGCTACGACGATTACCGCTCCGTCACCACCGATTACCTGAAAAACGGGGATAAAGCCTGGGTGTCGCAGGACCGCGTCACCAAACGTCTGGGCGCGCTTTACGCCTTCGATAACGGTATTTCACCGTTTATCAGTTATTCCGAAGGTTTTGCACCGGTGTCACCGCAGGGAACGCTCACGGCAAAAGACGTCAAACCGACCACCAGCAAGCAGGTGGAAGGCGGGGTAAAATATCTGCTGGCTGAATACGCCACCACCTTTACCGCCTCGGTGTTTAACATCCGGCAGAAAAACGTTGTCACCTCCGATCCGGGCTTCCTGAATTATCGTCAGACCGGGGAAGTGGAATCCAAAGGGGCAGAGCTCTCCGCCATCAGCCGGCCGACGGACAACCTGACGCTGATTGCCAACTATGCCTACACCCATGCGATCAATACCGAAGATGAAAAATACCAGGGTAAACGTCCAACTCAGGTGCCGGAGAACGCTTTCAATCTGTGGGGGGACTACACTTTCGAGAGTACGCCGCTGAAAGGGCTGATGCTGGGGGCTGGGGCACGCTACACCGGTCCGATGGAAATTTCACCGGCTAACGATGCAGGTAAACTGGGCGGCACCACGCAGTACGATCTGGCGGCCTCGTACCGGATGGGCGAAATCATGCCTTCGCTGGCGGGACTGACGCTTAAGGCGAGTATGCAGAACATCACCAATAAAGAGACGCTGACCTGCTACGACGCAACCAACTGCTGGATTGGGCGTGACAGGACGTATCAGCTAGGAGCGAGCTACAGCTTCTGACTGCCCGGTGGCGCTGCGCTTACCGGGCCTGCAAACCCAACGTAGGCCGGGTAAGGCGTAGCCGCCACCCGGCAATACACCTTTACTGCGCCGCAGCTTTCACCGGCGCCGCCTCGTCATTCGCCGCAGGCTGATTTTCCGGCACGCTGTCACACGGTTTCTCTTTCGGACAGACCAGATCCAGCATTTTCAGCGTCACGCCATTACTCCAGCCGAACCCATCTTGCAGCGGGTACTCGCCACCGCCGCCGCCCGTACCGGTTGTTGATACGTCATATTTCTCCACCAGTTTCTTCTCGCGGTCGTAAGTGTGCTGCACGTTCTTCAGGAAGCGCCAGGTGACATCCATCGCCACCTTATTCTGCCCGTAATTCTGCAACCCTTCCGTCGCCACCCACTGCAGCGGAGCCCAGCCGTTTGGCGCATCCCACTGCTGTCCGCTGTTGATAGTGGTGGTGGTAATGCCGCCCGGTTTCAACAGGCGCGCGGAGGTCGCCGCGGCAACTTTATCGGCACGCTCCTGCGACGCCGCCTTCACGTAGAGCGGGAAGAGAGCGGCCGCGGTAAGCTGATTACGCACCTTCTTACTCTTGAGGTCGTAATCGGCATACCAGCCCTCTTTATCATTCCACAGGTGATTCTCGATGGCTTTCTGACGCGCGGTTGCCAGCGCCTCGTATTGACTCGCCGCGGCGCTGTCGCCTGAATCCTGGCTTGCCCGCGCGAGCAGTTTTTCCATTTTAAACATCAGTGCGTTCAGATCGACGGGCACGATGCTGGTGGTGCGGATCGTGCCGAGTTTTTGCGGATCGTCCATCCAGCGGGAGCTAAAGTCCCAGCCCGAAGCCGCTGCGGAGCGCAAATCACGGTAGATCTCAGTCGCGGGTCGGTTAGGGTTGTTTTTGGCGGTATTGACGTCGTCAAGCCAGGACTCGGGGCGCGGAGTATCGCGGTCATCCCAGTAGCGGTTGAGCACCGAACCGTCATCCAGCTTCACCACGCGCTGGTTAGCTTGCCCTGGCTGAAGAGAATCCACGCCCTCCATCCAGTAGGCGTACTCTTTTTCCATCTGCGGGCGATATTTCTTTAGCGCATCGCTGTCGTGCGTCGCCAGCAGTTCCACCATCATGGAGAAGAACGGCGGCTGGGAGCGGCTCAGGTAGTAGCTGCGGTTGCCGTTGGGGATATGTCCAAAGGTATCAATCTCCCAGGCGAAGTTATCCACCATATCGCTGATTTTGTCCCAGTGGCCGCTTTCCGCGAGACCCAGCATGGTGAAATAGCTGTCCCAGTAGTAGACCTCGCGGAAGCGTCCGCCGGGCACAACGTAAGGCTTCGGTAACGGCAGCAAGGAATCCCATTTATTACTGGCTTTATCGGTGGTACGAGTCAGTACGGGCCAGAGGTCGTCAATATGCTCGCGTAAACTTTGTCCTGCGGGCGGAACATACTTTTCGCCTTCCGCAGGCAGCGTGAAGTTCATCTCTACAAAGTGGCGCAGATCAAAGCTGGACTGGGTGTGCTGCATCCGGTAATCCGCCAGGATCATCAGCGGATCGCTTTTGGGGACGGCATCAGCGAAGGTTTTCTGATCGGGAAACAGTTTGGCACTTTGCACATCATTAAAGAGAGGGCCAAGTAAAATATCGGGGGAATTTTTCTGGAACGCAGGCTGTTCATCAGCATAACTCAATGTCGTCGCACCGAGCAGTGCGCCTCCCAGCGCGAGGTGCAAAAGAGCAGGGCGTAAAGTGCGAGGTCTTATCATCTGTTCGTCTCCTGTATTCGCTCAGCAGCGTGACCGCTGTTATCAATCACCTGAAAACCTTAGACGAATATCGACCGCTTCGCGTGTTCAATATCCCATTTTGCGCAGAACCAGACAATTTACCGCTTCGCCCGTCCGGTCCGGCCGGGAGGAATTAGTTGTGCAAATGAAATTAAAAGAATTATGTCTTTAAATAATCATATATATTGCACGTTAAAATATACATAAACCTAATGAAATAAGAGTGTGAAGCGGGTGGTCTTTCTTCTCTTCATTACCGCAAGTTTTCTCTGTGCCGATCACACAAGTTAAAAATCATAATTACGTTGTGAAAAAACATAATAGCACCGTTGAGGGTATTTGGTGGAAATGGCTGTGCTCGATATTTGGGTATTCACTTTTATAATCAGGATGGATTCTATGCAATTAAAGAAAACGGTAATTCTGATAAGCGCATTCTATTCCGGCGCACTTTTGGCGGCACAACCCTCAATGAACGTGGAAGAAAAGCTGGCGCAACTGGAAGCGCAAATTCAGGAGCTTAAACAGCAGCAGGCCGCCGCGACGCAGGCTGCGCCAGCCGTTGTGGTGCAGTCGGAAGAGCCGGTGAGCAAAACCGCTCCGCCAAAACTGACGCTCTCAGGGTTTGGTGATATTAAATTTTACGGTGATGTGGAATTTAATATGGATGCCGCCATTAAAACGGGTAGCCTCACGTCTGTTAAGCAAAGTGCTAATAGTGACTGGGCGCCGGGCGATAAAGAACGCTGGGATATTAACGGACGTATTTTATTAGGCTTTGATGGTTATCGTAAAATGGATAACGGCAATTTTGCCGGGTTCTCCGTCCAGCCGCTCGGCGACCTCGCCGGGCAAATGTACCTGGATGATGCGGTATTCTTCTTTGGCACTGAGAATGACTGGGAAATAAAAGTCGGACGCTTTGAGGCCTATGACATGTTCCCGCTCAACCAGGATACGTTTGTGGAATACTCCGGGAATACCGCAGACGATCTCTACAGCGACGGCTACGGCTATATCTATATGCTGAAGGAGGGGCGTGGGCGAACCGACAGCGGGGGCAACTTCCTGATGAACAAGACGCTGGATAACTGGTATTTTGAGCTGAATACCCTGTTTAAAGACGGCAGCGATTTGTATGTCGACCAGCGTTATCACGGTGCAGAACTTGAGAACGACAAAAATGTGGCCTACGTGCGCCCGGTCATCTCGTGGCAGAATGGGCCGTTTTCCAGCGCGGTTGCCATGGAGACCAACCTGGTCAACAACGCTTATGGCTATCGCGACGATGCCGGGCGCTGGGTAGACCAGTCAGAGAGAACGGGCTACGGGTTCACGATGACCTGGGACGGGCTCAAAACCGATCCGGAAAACGGAGTGGTCATGAATCTCAACACGGCTTATCTGGACGCGACGGGCGAAACCGACTTTACCTCAGCTATTAATGCCCTCTGGCGTAATTTTGAGTTGGGTTACATCTATGCCCATAACGAAATCGACGAGTTTAATACCTCAACGTTTGACGCAGAGTGTGAAAACGACTGCTGGATAACCGACCCGGGCGAGTATGACATCCATACCATCCATACCTCGTACCTGATCCCGAACGTCATGAAGATGAAAAACTTCAACATCTATCTGGGCGCGTATGCGTCATGGGTCAATGCATCCCCGAAAGAGGGTGACAATAAAAATGACGATCGCTACGGTGGTCGCGTGCGCTTTAAATACTATTTCTGATGTCCTGTCAGTCGGTCAGACCTCTTCCGGGGTCTGGCTGACTTCCCGAAGCGTGCCCGGCGCATGGCCGATGATGCGCTTAAATGCCCGGCTAAACGCCGCCAGAGACCCGTAACCGAGCCGCAGCGCGACGGTTTCAATCGGTTGATTTTCATGGCGAATATACTGAATAGCCAGTCGCATTCTGAGCTCGCTGAGATATTTTGCCGGCGTCGTCCCCGTCGCCGCCAGAAACCGTTCAGCGAACACGGAGCGGGAGGTGCCCGCTTCTTTCGCCAGATCCGCCACGCTCCAGTTCAGGCCCGGCTGCTGGTGCATGGCGTAGATGGCCCGGCTCAGACGCGGATCGCGTAAGACCTGCACCCAGCCCGTCGCTTTACCACAGCCTGCTTCAACCCAGCCCCGAACAATCAATGCCGCCACCACGTCAGCCAGACGGGCGAGGATCCCGGCAAACCCGACCTGACGCGTCATTGACTCGCGCTCCATCGCGGCCAGCAGCGGATGAATTTCCGGCCAGGTGGACATCAACCGGCTGACCATCATCACTTCCGGCATCGCTTTGATCAGCGGCTGCATGCCGCCCAGCTCAAAATCCATACACCCGCTAAAGATGATGGTGTTTTCGCTCTCCGGGCAGGGCTCACAGGTAATGGCACAGACCGAACTACAGATGGGCTCGCTGGGGAAAGCGTTGACTGGAGTGATGGTTGCCTTGTCGTCAGAGAGCAGGGCATGGGCATTACCGCCAGGAATAAACAGCGCATCGCCGCTGCTCAGTTCGAAGGTTGCACCGCTGTCCATTCGCAGCAGGGCGTTGCCGTGGCTCACAAAATGGAACTGCGCCTTGCCCGGTGCCTGATGGAACGCGACGCCAAACGGTGCACTGGCTTCAATCCGGCGGTATTTCACCCCCGACAGACGCATGCCGCGTAAAAGTTCGCTGATCAAATCGGGTGACTGTGCGGTCATGGCGTAACTCCGGACGAATAATCAATAAGTGGAGATTATATGTCATAGATCGTCCAGGGTGAACCCTCTATGCTTTTGCGACAGTTGTCACACTTTTATAACGGGAGATCAACAGATGAATGCATGTGTCGAGGCGAGAGAGGCCGTCGCGCCTGCCAAACCCGCCTGGCGAGCCGTCTATTCACTGGGGCTGGGGGTTTTTGGTTTGATAACGGCGGAGTTCCTGCCCGCCAGTTTGCTGACGCCGATGGCCGCGAGCCTGGGCGTCAGTGAGGGGATGGCCGGGCAGGCCGTGACCGCCACGGCGCTGGTGGCGTTAGTCACCGGACTGCTGATCACCCCGGCGACCCGGAAAATCGATCGTCGCTGGGTATTGATGTTTTTTTCCGTGCTGCAAATTATCTCCAGCCTGCTGGTAGCCTTTGCGCCCACTCTGCACGTTCTGCTGATGGGGCGTCTGCTGTTAGGGGTTGCCATCGGTGGGTTCTGGGCGATGTCGACGGCCACAACAATGCGTCTGGTTCCGGCGGACAAAGTGCCGAAAGCGCTGGCGGTGATCTTCTCCAGCGTGTCGATCGCCACCGTGGTCGCGGCCCCGCTGGGGAGCTATCTGGGAAGCCTGATCGGCTGGCGCAACGTCTTTATTCTCTGCATTCTGCCGAGCATGCTGGCGCTGCTGTGGCAGATCTGGGTGCTGCCGTCCATGAAGCCAGAGAGTAGCGGTAGCCTCGGCACATTGTTCCGCGTGCTGCGCCGTCCTGGCATGATTGGCGGCATGCTGGCGACCATTCTGATCTTTAGCGGCCATTTCGCCTTCTTTACCTACCTGCGCCCGTTCCTTGAAACCGTCGGACAGGCAAATGTTGAAACCATTTCGCTGATCCTGCTGGGCTTCGGGCTTGCCAACTTTGTCGGCACCTCCATTGCCGGGCATCTGCTGGCCCGTAATCTGCGCCTGACGCTGGCCCTCGTGCCGTTCGGCATGGGCATACTTGCGCTGATGATGGTGGCGTTTGGTCATCTGGCGATGCTGGACGGATTACTGGTGGCGCTGTGGGGCTTTGCGTTCGGTCTGGTGCCGGTGGGCTGGTCAACCTGGCTTGCCACCACCGTTCCGGATGAAGCGGAAAGTGCCGGAGGGCTGCTGGTGGCGTCCATTCAGCTGGCGATTAGCGCTGGCGCGGCCGGGGGCGGGGTGGTGTTTGACCTCAACGGGGCCAGCGGCGTGTTTGCCGGAAGTGGTTTCCTGCTGGTGACGGCGATGGTCATTGTATTTATGGGCGTGAAGGTCAAAGCGGCGTGATTTTATGCCGGGTGGGTGCTTATCCCACCCGGCTTGAGGCTTACAGCCCTTTTTTATCCATCAGCACCGCCAGGTCCACCAGGCGGTTGGAGAATCCCCACTCGTTGTCATACCACGCCAGGATCTTCACCATGTTCCCGCCAATCACCAGCGTGGAAAGCCCGTCGATAATGGAGGAGCGCGGATCGCCCTGATAATCGCTGGAAACCAGCGGTTCATCGCTATACCCCAGAATGTCTTTCAGTGGCCCACTGGCTGCCGCACTGCGGAATGCGTCATTCACCTCTTCGGCAGTCACGTTACGGCTCAGGGTGACCGTCAAATCGACGATCGATACCACCGGAACCGGCACGCGCAGAGAATACCCGGTCAGCTTACCGTCCAGAGAGGGGATGACTTTGCCGAGCGCTTTTGCAGCGCCGCTGGAGTAGGGCACAATCGACAGCGCCGCCGCGCGTGCACCGCGCAGATCTTTTTCCGGCTGATCGTGCAGTGCCTGGCTGTTGGTATAGGCATGCGTGGTATTCATCAGGCCATGCTCAATCCCGAACTGCTGATGCAGTACCTGCGCGGCCGGAGCCAGACCGTTCGTGGTACAACTCCCGTTACTCACGACAACGTGCTGAGCCGGATCATAGCGATCGTGGTTCACGCCCATGACGACGGTCAGATCGTCGTTCTTGCCGGGCGCGGAGATGATGACGCGCTTTGCACCACCGTGCGTGACGTGCACCGCAGCTTTTTCCCGCTCGGTAAAGAAGCCGGTGGCTTCAATTACCACATCCACGCCAGCTTCACGCCACGGAATATTTGCCGGATCGCGTTCGCTAAACACCACGATCCGCTGGCCATCAACCTGCAATGCGCCGTCAGCCGCTTCAACCGGTGCGGGCAATTTACCCAGAAGGGAATCGTGTTTCAGCAGGTGGGCGAGGGTTTTGCTGTCCGTCAGATCGTTAATGGCCACAATCTGAAGATCCGGGTTACCCAGCGCTGCGCGCAGGAAATTACGTCCGATACGGCCGAAACCGTTAATACCGACCTTAACCATGGTGCACTCCTTATCTCTGTTGTCTGGAGTCACTGTAGGCGTCAGGCCGATTGGCGTAAACGACAAAAAAGGATCAGATTACGCCATCCTGCGGCAGTGGAAGCGCTGGCGGTACTCGCCCGGGGTAAGGTGGAGCTGTTTCTCAAACACGCGGTGCAGGTTAATGCTGGTGCCAAACCCGCTTTGCTCAGCAATGCGCTCAAGGGAATCACGGGTTTGCTCAAGCAGCTGTCTGGCGGCGGCCAGGCGCGCTTCGGTCACGAAGCGGGCAGGTGGAACGCCTGCGTCCCGGGTAAATACCCGGGTGAAATTGCGCGGGCTCATCGCCGCTTTCTCGGCCAGATTTTCTACGCACAGGTCGGCAGTGAGGTTCTGTAGTATCCAGCCCTGCAGGTCGCTTATTGGCCCAGACGCGCCGGACGGCTGAAGGCTATAGCGGCTAAACTGCAGCTGACCGCCGGGCCGGCGCAGGTACATCACCATATCCTGCGCCACGTCGCGGGCGAGGGTGAAACCATAGTCATCCTCCACCAGCGCAAGAGTGAGATCAAACCCCGAGCTCACGCCGCCGGAGGTCCAGACGGGACCATCCTGAATATACAGTGGACCGCCTTCGACGCGGATAGCCGGATACTGGGTTTGCATGGTCTCCAGCAACCGCCAGTGGGTGGTTGCGCGACGACCATCCAGCAGGCCGCTCTGGGCCAGCAGCATTGCGCCACCGCAAATGGAGGCTATCCGCCGGGCATGCGGCGCAGCAAGGTGCAGCCAGTCCACCACCGCCGTGCTCTCCTGCTCGTTCATCCCGCGTCCGGTGATGATAATGGTGTCCAGCGGTTCACGCGGATCCAGTTCAGGCAGACGATAATCCGCCAGCAGATTCAGGCCGGACTGACCGTGGATCACCTGGTGCGGCTGCGTGGTGGCGATAATAATGCGGTAGCGGGGGTGCGCAAGCCCTTCCGGGTGCAGCCGGTTAGCCTGCATCAGAATGTCGGCGATACCGGCGGCTTCAAACAGCATGCCGCCGTCAGGGACGATAATTAAGATCTTCTTCATGTCCTGAAAAGTACCTTTATCACAGAATAAGTCAAGCCGCGCGTGGGCCTCTGTTTCTGGCAAAGCAAAGCGATTTAAGTTCTTTGTCATTTCAGGCGTTATCCCCGATCGTCAGGGTAGTGTCTCTGGCGAAACGGCGTCTGAAGGAATGGGTAAACGAAGATCTCTCTATTTGCATCCGCAACAGCGCGATCGCATCCACCATCTTGCCTCAGGATTTCTGTGGCGAAGCGAATTGCCCACATGGCTGCTGATCCTGACGATTTACGCTGGCTGGTTTACCACGCTGACGTTCTGGCAAACGCTCGGCCTGCTGCCCGCCACGCTGCTGCTTATCTGGTTTACCGCCTGGTACATGTCCCTGCAGCATGAGTTGATCCACGGGCATCCCACGCGTTTTGCCTGGCTTAACCAGCTGTTTGGCACGCTCCCGCTGGCGGTCTGGTATCCCTATGGCCTGTACCGGGATTCCCATCTGGCGCATCATCGTCACGACAGTCTGACCATCCCGGTGGATGACCCGGAGTCGTACTATTTTACAGAGGCGAGCTGGGCGCGCTTTTCTCCCTGGCAGAAGCGCATGATCCAGGCCCGCAATACCTTCTGCGGGCGGATAGTGCTGGCACCGCTGCTGGATATTTTGCAGACGCTGGGGATCGCCGTGGCGGCCTTTCGTCAGCGTCAACGGCGGGCGATGGCGATGTGGCTGGTTCACGCTGTGCTTCTGGCGGCGCTTTTCACCTGGATGGCGCATAACGGCTTTTCACCCGTCTGGTTTGTGCTGGCGGTAAGCTATCCGGCGCTGGCGCTGACCAAGGTCCGTTCCTTTTACGAACATCGCGCGGCGGACGATCCGCTGGCGCGTTCCGTCATTAACGAGGCTGGGCTATTCTGGCGGGTACTGTTTTTAAATCTCAACTACCATTCCATTCACCACGATTTACCGGGCGTTCCCTGGTATGGGTTACAGACGATCTACCACCAAAACCGCGAGGCGTACCGGCAGCGTAACCACGGTTTTGTGGTCAGGGGCTATGGCGAATGGCTACGCCAGTTCTTGACCCGGCCAGTGGCGGTCACCGTTCACCCCGGAACACAAGAGGAAAGATATGAGTAACCTGCTGGCGTTTCCCATGTATGCCGTGGATCGCGCCGACACTCGCGCGCTCTGGCTGGCGGTACAACAACGTCTGGCCGACCGGGGCGTGTACGTTGAGCGTGTCCCCCGCTGGCCCGAATCGGACCTGCTGAACCACTGGCAGCAGCCGGCGCTGATTCTCAGCCAGACCTGCGGCTACCCGCTGGTCACGCAGCTCCCGGAGGTGCAGGTGGTGGGCTGTTTTCACTACACGGCAGCAGGATGCGAAGGGAGCCACTACCGCAGCTTTCTGGTGACGCGCTCGGAGGATCGGCCTCTTACGCTGGCGGATTTTCGCGGACGCCGGGCGGTCTGTAATTCTCCTGACTCGCAGTCCGGCTATCACGCGCTGCGAAAAAAAGTGGCACCGTGGGTGACCCGCGCCCCTTTCTTTTCGCAAACGTCATTCAGCGGCAGCCACCGTCAGTCGCTGATTGACGTCAAACGTGGGAAGGGTGATATCGCCGCTATCGACTGTGTCACCTGGGCACTCCTGCAGCGTCATGAGCCGGAAGCGTTGGCGGGTCTGACGGTGATTGACCAAACTCCGCTAACGCCGGGCCTGCCCTTAATCACGTCGCCTCATACACCTCCTGACACGCTTAACGCCATCCGCGATGCGCTTCACGCGCTGGTAACCGTCCCGGAGCACCGGGCGGTCTGTGATGCGGTGCTGATCGGCGGGTTTAGCGTGGTCACGCGCCAGGCTTATGCGTCATTGTCCGCATGATAAATCTCCTGCGCGTCGGTAAAACAGCGCAGCGCCAGGGAGGAGAGGGGTTTTTGCCTGCGCATTATCAGGCCGATGGGTGCCTCAATGTTCGCGTCGGCGATGGGGACAATCCTGAAATGGTTGTTTAGCGCCTCAAGCCCGTTGTTCAGCGGCATCACGGCGCAGCAAACGCCGCTCTGAACCGCCTGAATGATCTGGAACGTAGAGTCGCTCTCGAAAACGGATCTGGGTTCGATTCCGGCGGCGGCAAAGCTGGCCTCCATATGCGCCCGGTAATGCATCCCTTTTGTCAGGAACCCCAGCGGAAAATCCGTCAGGTCCTGCCAGGTCAGCGGCGTCGGGTCCAGCTGGAAATGACGAATATCATGCAGCAGGCCCATCTTCGTCTCAGGCAACTGAATAATGTCAAACAGACTGGTATCGATGCTGTTGAGATAGCAAATACCCAGCTCCAGCTGGTTGCGGCTGACGCCATCGGCAATGTGTGCAGAGGACATGGAATAGAGGCTGTAGGTCAGCTCCGGGTATTTTTGCGTCAACTGGCGGATAAAGATCATCGGATCGACGCTCGCCAGCGGAACCATCCCCAGGCGTAATTCACCCACCACCTGGCCTTTGCACAGCGCGGCTTCCGCCTGTAGTCCGTCGTGAGCGGCAAGCAGAGCACGCGCCCACGCCAGGATCCGTTCGCCCTCTGGCGTAAAACCCTCAAAGCGCTGCCCGCGTGCAATCAGCACCAGACCGAGCTCCTCTTCCAGGTTGCGGATGCGCATGGAGAGGGTCGGCTGGGTGATGTTGCACTGCGAGGCCGCTTTACCAAAATGGCGGGTCTCGTCGAGCGCAATTAAGTATTTTAACTGTTTAATATCCATGGATGACTCTTCGCGAACAGCCTTACAGCATTCGGATCTCTTTCGAGCGCAGGATGATGCGAACCGGAACGGATTTGTAAGACGGTGTACCGCTGTCCTTATCCAGATAATCGAGCGGCACCAGCACGTTGGCCTCCGGGTAATAAGCCCCGACTGAACCCCGCGCGATGTGGTATGCCACTACGGTAATGTCTTCCAGACGCTGAACGCTGCCGGGCAGGGCGGTTTCGATATCCACGCGGTCGCCGTGTTCCAGCCCTGACAGGGCCATATCCTCTTCGTTCATAAACAGCACGTCGCGGCGGCCAAACACGCCACGGTAGCGGTCGTCCAGAGCATAAATGGTGGTGTTGTACTGATCGTGGCTGCGCAGCGTAATCAGACGCAGAACATGCTCGCCTTCGCCGCTGGCGTTCTCGTGTACGCCGTCGAATACGGAGAACATCGCTTTTCCCGTCGCCGTTGGCCAGACGCGTTTCGTTGGGGGAAGCGGCATTCGGAAGCCGCCCGGAATACGGATCCGCGCATTGTAGTCCTCAAAGCCCGGGATGGTCTGCTCGATCAGATCGCGGATACGGTCGTAATCTTCAACCAGCGTCATCCAGTCCACGCGGGTCTCCTGCAGGGTGGCTTTCGCCATGCCGGCGACGATGGCGGGTTCTGAACGGAGTAACGGTGAGGCGGGTTTGAGCTTGCCGGAGGAGGCGTGCACCATCGACATGGAGTCTTCGACGGTGATGGACTGACGACCGGTGGCCTGAACATCCAGCTCGGTACGGCCAAGGCACGGGAAAATAAACGTCTCTTTACCCACCAGCAGATGGGTACGGTTCAGCTTAGTGCCAACGTGGACACTCAAATCAAGGTTACCCATTGCCGGGAAGCCGTTCTCGTGGTCGGGCATCGCGACGGCAAAGTTACCGCCGAGGCAGATAAGCGCTTTTGCCCGACCGTCGATCATGGCCTGGGTCGCCTGCACCGCATCATGCCCATGGTGAGAAGGGGGCTCAAAGCCAAACACCTCTTTCAGACGGTTCAGGAAGGCCGGGGTGGGCTTCTCGCTAATCCCGACGGTACGGTTCCCCTGAACGTTAGAGTGGCCGCGAAGAGGGCATATTCCCGCACCGGGCTTGCCGATATTTCCGCGCAGAAGCAGCACATCAGCGATCAGCCGGACGTTTGCCGTGCCTTTATTATGCTGGGTAATCCCCATCCCGTAGGTAATGATGGTGGCGTTGGATTTCGCATAGGCCTCGGCCACCTTTTTGAGCGCAGCCTGGCTGAGCCCGGACTCGCGCTCAATGTCATCCCAGCGCGTCTGCGCGATATCGGCGGCAAAGTCATCAAAGCCCTGGGTGTGTTCTGCGATAAACGTGTGGTCGAGCACGTTACCGCGTTCGGCCTCCATTTCCAGCAGGTGTTTGGCCATACCTTTCAGCGCGGCGGCATCGCCTCCGGCCTTCACCTGGAAGTAGGTCGAGGCGATGTCCGTTGAGCTATAGGTTGCCATTTCAATGACGCTCTGCGGGTCAGCAAAACGTTCCAGGGCGCGCTCGCGTAACGGGTTAAAGACGATAATCGGCACGTTGCGTCGCGCCAGCTCATGAAGCGTACCCATCATCCGCGGATGGTTCGTGCCGGGGTTATGGCCGATGGAGATCACCAGTTCGGTGTTATCGAAGTCGTCCAGTGAGACGGTGCCTTTCCCGATCCCGATGGAGCGGGGTAGACCGACGCTGGTGGCCTCGTGACACATATTCGAGCAGTCGGGGAAGTTATTGGTGCCGTATTCGCGTGCAAACAGCTGGAAAAGATACGCCGCTTCATTAGAGGCTCGCCCGGAGGTATAGAACTCGACCTGGTCCGGTTCAAGCTCGCGCAACACCTCGCCGATACGTTGAAACGCCTCGTCCCACTCAACCGGCTTGAACGTGTCGCTTGCCCGGTCATAGCGCAGAGGATGCGTCAGACGACCATACCCTTCCAGCTCAAAGTCAGATTTAGCCAGCAGAGAAGAGACGGTGTTTTCCGCCAGGAACGCGGGGGTAACGCGTTTGCTGGTGGCTTCCCAGGTTACCGCTTTGGCGCCGTTCTCACAAAACTGGAAGGTCGATTTGTGTTCTTTATCGGGCCACGCGCAGCCCGGGCAGTCAAAACCATCAGGCTGGTTGGTGCGCAGCAGCGTGGCGGGGGCATCAAAGGTATCCATCTGGGTTCGTACCGCAATGGCTGTCGCTTTTAGCGCACCCCAGCCGCCGGCAGGGCCATCATAGTGTCTGATACCGGGAACTGAGCGTCTTTTCTTGTTCATACCTACTCCTGACTTGTTCGGTCATACCGCGCCTGCGCCCGTCAATCCACTGCAAAGGGCAATAAGTTAAAGCAATGAGGGTTGGGTGGGGAAGTGCACGCGACGCAACATAATTGCTTATCTTAAATGCTATTTATTACAGCGGCTTACTTGACAGGCGGCTTAAATATTTAATGAAATTATAACGTTTTTTTATCATTTTAATAATAAATTATATCTATCATCCAGTAGGTGGGGTAGATAGCGGTGGGCGAGGAAGGATGTAGCACCGATAAAATTTCGAATGAAGGCTCAGGTCGATCAGAAACAGAAATGCCACGGCTGGCAGGGGGTATAGCACCTTCAGGATTAAAATAGGGACCTGAATGTTTATTCTCGCTTAATGATTAATGACTGTTTTGAAGTCTTATGCGGTAATTATCACAGCGTGAAATATAAAGTTATTTTGAGTAGTAAAATTAACGCCCGCGTCATAAGTGAAATAGGCGTCCTGCGAGCGGGCAGTACGGTTAATATTAAAGATACCCTGTTAGTGCAACAAATAATTCATCGGCGATATATTGTTTTGACATCACCAATAGGAGAATTCTACTAATTATGGTAGTGGCGATAATAGCTTTATTGCGTTAATGAAAGTCGTTCTCTTTTGTGTTTTTTATTTTTAAAACAATAACTTAAGTCTGTGTGTGGAGTGAAAATAAGTGAAAGTAGGCCATGTCGGGTTTTTTTATCAGATAAATCCTATAATGTTTCGACTGCTTCATTAACCGCCACTTACGTAGCGGTAAATATTGAATTGATGCGAAGCTCATGTAAACTTGTTTACCGTTTGTCAAAATATGTCAGGAAGACGCTGGGCCTTATTCTGAAAGGTTCGTGCGGTAGCTATGCCCTCAAAATAGTAACACCCCGAAATTATCCTGACTATTTTAACAATAGCACCTAAGTCAAATTTCATCCCCTTATCTCCATTATCGAAATATCGCTACGGAAAAGCATATGAAAATGCGCGTACTGTTTTCACTTCTGTTTGTCATGGCGGTGGCGGGCTGTAAAGCGCCACAGAAACCTGCAATCAACGACGACACGATCGTGACCAGTCAGGTCAACGGTGTCACCTTAACGCACCGTCACGCCGTGTTGCCGCCGACGGAATTCACTCCGCTCAACGAGCCTTATCGTGCCATGTATCCGGCTTCCCTGATGAGCCGTCCTGACTTTGGCGGAAAGGTTATCCGTACGCTGGAAACCGGAAAAACCTACGTGGTGCTGGGTCAGGTTGAACACTACTGGATGGCGCTTGCCGATGAGGGTAATGACCAACTGATTGGTTACGTCCCGATGCGTGCAGTTATCAAAGCCGACCAGTATGAAGCGACCGTCCGTAAACAGGCCATTCGTCCTAAGGCGCGTAAAAAAGCGACCTGCGTTGATGTCGATGGCAACAGCAAAGCCTGCAAAGACAGCGCTAACGGTACCTGGATCCTGAACTAAACGGCTTTCGTGGGCGTATTTTTATGAATAATAAAAATTTTCATAAGCTGTGGTTGGTCTTTTACGCGGCGGTTTTCGCCCTTGTGAGTGGTTGTACGTCGTCTTCACACAGCGACCCCTCCCGCTACAATCTGCAGTTTCAGGCTCATCCACAAATCAATGATTCTGCGCCGCTTAAAGTCCGTGTGCTGTTGTTGAAATCCGATGCGGATTTCATGTCCAGCGACTTCTATTCCCTGCAGAACAACGCGTCAGCAACCCTTGGCGCGAATCTGCTGAACAGCGATGTGTTCTTCCTGATGCCGGGACAGCTGTCGAAAACCCTCAGCGGTCAGAGCGATCCCGAGGCGCGCTACATCGGCGTGATGGCGGAATATCAGAAGCTGGATGGTAAAAAATGGCGCGTGTCTCTCCCTCTGCCTGTGCCAGGCGACAATCATATCTACCAGTTCTGGAAATGGTCCGCGGATGAACTCCAGGCCAACGTTTTTCTCGACGTAAATGGCATTCGGGTCATCAGCCAGTAACGCGCTTCACAACAGGAAACACATCATCATGACGAAAGCAGAAAAGGTCGTCTGGACCGAAGGCATGTTCCTGCGTCCACACCATTTTCAGCGGACTGAAAGTTATCTGCTCAACCACGTTCGTGAATGGGGTGCGTTGCAGCGTTCCTATCTTTGGGGCTTTCTTGATGTTGAACTCGACGAAGCGATGCTTCGTCAGGGATGCATTGCCCTGAGCTACTGCAGTGGGCTTCTGCCAGACGGGACCTTCTTCCAGGTGCGCAACGGACGCAATGGTCCTGTGCCGCTTAAAATCCCTGACAATCTCACCAACGAAAAGGTGGTGCTCGCGCTGCCGGTACGTCGTGGCGAGCGGGAAAAGGTGATCTTTAGCGAAGAGCCGGCCTCGCTGGCGCGCTTCATCGCGTTCGAGCAAGAGGTCGAAGACGATAACGCCATGTCGGTGGGGGATGCCACCGTACAGTTTGGCCGCCTGCGCCTGACGCTGATGCTGGAAAAAGATCTCACGGCAGAATGGACCGCTATCGGCGTGGCGTTTGTCACTGAAAAACGCCACGACAACCACGTCCGGCTCGATAACAGCTACATCCCGCCGATGCTGAACGCCAATAACAGTCCGCAGATCTACAGCATGATTAACGATCTGCACGGCTTACTGGTGCAGCGCAGCCAGCAGATCGGCGGCCGTCTGCGCCAGCCTGGCCGTTTTAACACCTCGGAACTGATTGAATTTACGTTACTGTCGCTGGTGAACCGTCATCTTGGCGAGGTTTCGCATTTAAAAACGCTGCCGCTGCTGCACCCGGAAACCCTCTGGCGCAGCTGGCTGCCGTTTGCGTCCGAGCTCGCCACCTGGACCCCGCAACGGACCACGGAGAGCGTGCTGCCGGTCTACGATCACGACGATCTGGCGAACTGCTTCAGTAAGCTGATGCTGATGCTGCGTCAGGGGCTGTCGCTGGTGATGGAAGACCACGCTATTCAGCTGCCGCTTAACGAGCGCTCGCATGGTCTTAACATTGCCACCGTTCCTGAAACCAGCATGGTACGCGAGTTTGGCTTCGTGCTGGCCGTCAAAGCGAATGTGCCCGGCGAACACCTGCAAACCCATTTCCCTGCGCAGATGAAAATCGCGCCGGTGTCGAAAATCCGCGATCTGGTCCAGCTTCAGCTGCCGGGCATTATGCTGCGCGCCATGCCGGTCGCGCCGCCGCAGATCCCGTGGCATGCAGGCTACAGCTATTTCGAGCTGGAGAAGGGCAGCGAGCTGTGGCACGAGATGGATAAGTCCGGCGCCTTCGCCCTGCACCTGGCAGGGGAGTTCCCGGGGCTGGATATGGAGTTTTGGGCCATCCGTAGCCCGACAGAATAATAAAGCGAGCGCTTAATATGCAGGAACGACAGGATACCGGCAGTGATGCCGCGTTTACCGGAGCCAGTAGCAACAATCAGCTGGTGGCGGCCGCTAATCCGCTGCTCAATGCGATTCCGCAGATCCGTCATTCGGTTTCACATGACGATCAGGTGGCGTTACGCCAGCGCCTGATCGATGAGATTCGCCGTTTTGAAGTCCGCTGTCAGCAGGCGGGGCTACCCTACGAAGTGATCGTCGGGGCGCGTTACTGCCTTTGCACGGCGCTGGATGAGGCCGCTGCGCTTACCCCCTGGGGCAGCAGCGGCGTCTGGTCAAGCAATGGCCTGCTGGTGACGTTCCATAACGAAACCTGGGGCGGCGAGAAGTTTTTCCAGCTGCTGGCGCGTCTGTCGCAGAACCCGCGCGAACATATCCTCCTGCTGGAGATGATCAACTACTGCCTGCTGCTCGGTTTCGAAGGGCGTTACCGTGTGCTGGACAATGGTCGCACCCAGCTTGAGACCATCAAGCAGCGGCTGTGGCAGATGATTCGCGGCGTGCGGGGCAGCTATCCGCCACCGCTGTCTCCCCACCCGGAAGATCGCCCGGTGCTGCGTAAGCTGTGGCGGCCGATGGTTCCCCTGTGGGCCTGCGTGGCGCTGGCCGGGTTTATCGCCTGCCTGTTTTATATCGTCCTTAACTGGCGTCTTGGCGATAACACCAGTCCGGTCCTGGCGAAGATTTATCAGTCCCAGCTGCCGGAAACCACCATTCAGCAACCGGCCCGTCAGTTGCCCGCAGTGCTAAACCTGCGCGGCTTCCTGAAGCCTGAAATCGAGGCAGGTCTGGTCGCGGTAAAAGATGAAGCGGATCGCAGCGTCGTTATCCTGAAAGGAGACGGGCTGTTTGCCTCCGCCTCGACGGTGGTGCGTGACCGTTATGAACCGGTTATTAACCGCATAGCGCAGGCGATGAACAACGTCAGCGGCAAAATTCTGGTGGTGGGATACAGCGACAACGTTCCAATCCGCAGCGCGCGCTTCGCTTCCAACTATGAGCTTTCTCTGGAACGCGCCCGCTCGGTACAGAAAATGCTGCAAGGAAGCCTCTCTCAGCCAGACCGCGTGAAAGCGGAAGGGCGGGGTGAGATTAACCCGGTAGCACCGAACACGACGCCGGAAAACCGCGCCCGTAACCGCCGTGTGGAAATTACTCTGCTGGTGTCGCCTGAAAACACTCAGGCTGAGCTGAACGGATTGCCGCAAGGAAACTAAGGATGCTGACTACACTTCTTTCCATTCTGACCAACCGCATTCTGTGGAGCTTCCTGGGCGTAACCGCGCTTGCGGCGGTGATCTGGATGATTGGTCCGCTGTTGTCCATTGTGGATACCCGACCCCTGGAATCTGAACAGAACCGCATTATCAGTATTGCTGTGGTCTATCTGCTCTGGGCGCAGGGACACATTCTGCCGCGTCTTTATAACGCCTGGCTGAACCGCAAGCTGATGGACAAGCTCAACGAGAACACCACCAGCCCGGAAGCGGCGGATCCGCAGAAACGCCTGAACAGCGAGGAGCAAATCCTTGCCAGCCGTTTCGATGAAGCCGCGCAGATGCTCAAAAAAGCGCACTTCAGCAAAGCAGGACAGAGCGCCCAGTGGACGCAACGCTTCAGCACGCAATACCTGTATCAACTGCCGTGGTACGTGATTATTGGCGCACCGGGCTCCGGTAAAACAACGGCGCTGGTTAACTCCGGACTGCAATTCCCGCTGGCTGACCGTTTCGGTAAGACCGCGCTGCGGGGTATTGGCGGTACGCGCAACTGCGACTGGTGGTTCACCAACGAGGCTGTGCTGCTCGACACGGCGGGCCGATATACCACGCAAGAAAGCGAGCAGGTGCAGGACGCCGGTGAATGGCTGCAGTTCATGGGGTTACTGCGTAAGTACCGTCGTCGTCAGCCGATCAACGGCGTCATTGTCACCATCAGCATCTCTGATCTGCTCACCCAGTCTGCGGAGGCGTCACGCCAGCAGGCGGTGAATCTGCGCCAGCGTCTTTCTGAGCTGCATGAGCAGCTGGGTATCCGCTTCCCGGTTTACGTGATGGTCACCAAAGCTGACCTGCTCAAAGGCTTCCGTGCGTGGTTTGCCGACTACGACAAAGCGCAGCGGGACCAGATTTGGGGCTTTACGCTGCCGTGGGAGCAGACTAAACACGCCGATTACGACCTGATGGGCAACTTCCAGCAAGAGTTCTCGCTCTTGCAGCAGCGCCTCGATGCCGGGCTGCCGGAAACCATGCTGAAAGAGCATGACGCGAAAACCCGTGCTGAAGCGTATCTCTTCCCGCAGGAGTTCGCCGCATTGCGTCCCCTGCTGGCGGATTACCTGAGCACGGTCTTCGCCCGCTCCAACTTTGAAACCGAGTTCTCTCCGCGTGGGATCTACTTTGCCAGCGGCACCCAGGAAGGGATGCCGTTTGACCGCGTAATGGGCGAACTGAACCGTGCGCTCTCTCTGCCGGAAGGGGGAGAGAGTGATAACTGGGATTCGGTAAGTAAAGACGCGCCGATCCCTGGGGCGAAAGGCCAAAGCTTCTTTATTAAAAACCTGCTGCAAAACGTCATTTTCCAGGAAGCTGGCATTGCCGGAGAAAACCGCTGGTGGGAACTGCGTAACCGGGCAGTGATCTGGTCCGGCTATGCGGCGCTGCTGGCCCTGCTGGTGATACTCGGCGGACTGTGGCTGACCAGCTATGCCAAAAATAAGGCCTATCTGGAAGAGGTGGATGCGAAGGTGCCGCTGCTGGATCAGCAGAGCAAAGCCTTGCAGAACCAGCCGCAGCGCGATCTGTTCGATCTGCTGCCGCTGATGAATGGTCTGGTTGATCTGCCAAAAAGCGATGCGTTTGATGTAAACAATCCGCCGGTTTCCCGTCGCATGGGGCTCTACCGCGGAGATGACGTCAGCGATGCCTCTCAGTCTCTGTACCAGAAAGCGCTGGATCAGCTGCTGTTGCCAGCGGTCGCCATGCACATCACCACCTGGCTTCGCAACGATAATGGCAGCGACGTGGAGTACAGCTATGAAGCGCTGAAAGCCTATCAGATGCTTTACCAGCCGAAGCACTACGACGGCAAATTCCTGCATTCATGGGTGATGCTCAATCTGCAGCGTAACCTGCCGCAGAACGTGACGAAAGCGCAGCTGCAACAGCTTGAATGGCACCTGACGCAGTTGCTGGAGCCGAAAATTCAGGCTTCGCCGTACGCGCAGGACGCGTCCCTGGTGGCGCGTGAACGCGCGCTGATCAATCAGCAGCCGTTATCCACTCGCGTGTATGGTCGTCTTAAGCGTCTGCTGGAGCATGATGAAAACCTTAAGCCGGTCTCCCTTTCCGACCTGGGCGGACCGCAGAGCGAGCTGGTGTTTTCACGCAAAAGCGGCAAGTCGGTAAGCGACGGCGTGCCGGGTCTTTATACGCCAGACGGTTACTGGAAAAGCTTTAACAGCCAGATCGACAGCGTGACCACCGCACTGCATGAAGACGACGCCTGGGTGTTGGGCGCCGCGACGGCGCAGGAGGATAAACAGCAGATCGACAACGCCGTGCGTCAGCTCTACATGCGCGACTTTATCGCTACCTGGGATCGCTTTCTCGCCGACATTCAGCTTAACAACAGCGCCGATCTTTCCCAGCGCATCAACACTGCGCGTCTGCTCTCAGGCGCAAACTCACCCCTGCGCCGTCTGGTGCAGAACCTGAGCCAGGTGCTGACGCTGTCGCGCGATACGCCAGCCCCGGAAGACGCCGGTAAAGCGCAGGCGCAGAGCAACCGTGCCACCCGCACGCTGGAAGCGCTGTTCAGCAATAATGACACTGCCCCGACGCAGGCCGCTGCCGTTACCCAGGCCCCGGAACAGCTGGTGACGGACCACTACGCCCCGATGATTGAGCTGGCCCAGCCGCTGGAGAAGGGGGGCAAGACCATCGTCTTTGATGATTTTCTTAAGCAGGTGGATGAGCTTTATCGTTACCTGACCGCCGTACAGGATGCCGCCAACAGCGGCATGCCAGCGCCGGGCGGCGAGGCGATCAGCCGTCTGCAGGCCAGCGCCGGTCGTCTGCCGGGTGGGCTGCAAACCATGTTCAGCAATATGGCGGTGGGTGCCAGCAGCGATACCCAGCGCCGCGATCTGGAGAACGTGCGTAAGCGGATTAACGTCGAAGTGGGCGGGTTCTGCCGCCAGGCCATTGCCGGGCGTTATCCGCTGGTGCGTAGCGCCAGCACGGAAGTCACCCCAGACGACCTCGCCCGCATGTTTGCGCCTGGTACCGGGCTGATGGACACCTTCTTTCGCGACAACCTGACCAATAAAGTCGATACCACCCAGGCAAACTGGCGCTTTATGCCGGGCATCGACGGTAAAACGCTGCCGGGAAGTGAAGGGCTGCTGAGACCGTTCCAGCAGGCCCAGTCGATTCGCGACGCTTTCTTTGCGAATGGTGCCACCACGCCGTCTTTCAAGGTCACGGTACGCACCGTGCGAATGGATAACACCATCCTGAACCTGACGCTGGACGTTGACGGCCAGCTGCTGCGCTACAGCCACGGTCCGCAAGCCGTTCAAATCATGAACTGGCCGGGGCCGGGCGGCACCAACCAGGTCCGCATGCAGTTGGGGCTGGCTAACGGCAGCACAGCGACGCTGGTGACCAACGGCGCCTGGGCACTCAACCGCTTTTTCGACAAAGCGAGCACCAGCCCGGGCGCAGGTAGCCTGAGCCGTCAGGCCACCTTCAACGTCGACGGACATCAGGTCACGCTGGAGTTTGCGCCAAACAGCATTCGCAATCCGTTCCAGCTACCCCGTTTCTCATGCCCATAACCGCAAGGACAGCCGTATGACGAATACCCCTGCGATGAACCGCTACAGCTGGTATGGCAAATTACCCAGCGCCGGAGATTTCCTGCAGCGCCGCTTTCCTGACACCTTACAGCGCCAGTGGTCGCACTGGTTTCAGGTTGGCCTGCTTGCCTGGCAGCAGGAAGAGCAGCGTAGCGGAGAACGCCCGTTCACCAAAGCGCCGGTGTGGAATTTTGTTGTCCCCCCAATGCTGGGCAGCCAGATGATCCAGATGGGCTGCCTGCTGCCCGGTCGGGACAGCGTTGGCCGACAATACCCGGTGTGCATCCAGCTGAGCTTCGCCCCGTCAGAGTGGTCGACCAGCCTGCTCAGCCAGGCGGAAAGCTGGTATCAGCAGATTGGTCGTCTGGGACTGCACGCGGTGCGCAACAGTTTTTCCGCCTCGCAGCTGGATGAGATGCTGATGTCCATTCCGGCTCCGCAGCCCGTCGAGCCGCAAAAGCGTTCCGACATCCTTGACGTGATTGGCTATGACGAGGACGGTCAGAGCACGCTGGGCTGGCCGCAGGCGGCAGAGTGTTTTGACCCGCTGCGTCAGACCAGCTACTGGTGGACCAACCGCTGCGACGGTTACCCGCTGTACACCCATGTCCACAGCGGCAACTTTACCGGGCAGCTTTTCACCCTGCTGTTCGACCCGGCAGGGGGCGCCCGCCCGGGACGTCACGGTCTTTATCCGCCCATGTTTGAATAAGCAGGGATCTCATGAATATCGAAGAATTTCTCGCGCCCATAAGCCCGGATAAACCCTGTGGCGACAATCTGGAATACGACGCTGACTTCCAGGTGATGAACCAGGCAAGCCAGGGGAAAGCGGAACAGCAGTTTGGCGACACCATTATCCCGGCAGAGCCTGCTGACTGGAACACGGTAGAAAAATATGCCACCAGCCTGCTGGCGCGCACGAAAGATTTGCGCGTGATGCTGGCGCTAACCCATGCGTGGACACGCCGCCGCGGGCTGGCAGGCTACGCAGACGGGCTGCTGCTGGTGCAGGAGGCGCTCGCGCGCTACTGGGAGCCGCTCTATCCGCTTCTGGAGGAGTATGGCGAAACCGACCCGTTCTATCGGATTAATGCCCTGGCGGGGCTGAGCGATAAATCTGAACTCACCATTGCGGTACGCAACGCCTCGCTGCTGCGTTCAAACGGCGATGAAATTTCGCTGCGGGACGCCCAGGCACTGCTGGACGGCAGTAAAACTGAATGCCCGGACTATCCGGGGGGCCGTCCAAGATTGATTGACGAACTGGCCCGCGGCGACCAGCCAGGGACTGCCGCGGTAATCGTGATTAACGAGCGGTTGCTGGCCATCCGCGCGCTGCTTACCGGGTATCTCGGTGAAAGCGGTGTACCCGAGATGGAACAACTGCTGAAGACCACAGGACTGGTCGCCAGTGCCTGTCAGGTGACCGACATCAGCAAGCTGTTGCCGGGCCGCGAGGCACAGGCTGAACCGCAAGCCGATCATCAACCTGCGGCAACGCAACCCGTTCAGCCGGTTACCGACTGGCGCAGCGTGCAGGTCACCAGCCGTGCCGATGCGCAGCTGATGCTGGAAAAAGCAAAACAGTATTTTGCGCAGTACGAACCGAGCCACCCCGCACCGCTAATGATTGAACGGGTGCAGCGGCTGTCAGAACTTAACTTTATGGACATTATTCGCGACCTGGCGCCAGACGGCGTTAACCAACTGGAAAATATCTTTGGACGCCGCGAATAACGCGTCCAGGCATTATGACGACAGGCATGGAGCCTGCCGTTTCACCTTCACCGCGCATCTTTGATGGAGAACATCATGGCAATGAGTAACAGTGGGCAGAAATTCATCGCACGTAACCGTGCCCCCCGCGTGCAGATCGAGTACGACGTAGAGATCTACGGTGCAGAACGTAAGATTCAGCTGCCGTTTGTGATGGGCGTCATGGCCGATCTGGTCGGTAAACCGGTGGAAAACCTGCCGGCGGTCGACGATCGCAAATTCCTTGAAATCGACATCGACAACTTTGACGAACGCATGAAGGCGCTGAAGCCGCGCGTGGCGTTCCAGGTGGATAATACCCTGACCGGCGAAGGTAAGCTCAACGTCGATCTGACCTTCGACAGCATGGATGACTTCCTGCCGGACGCGGTGGCCCGCAAGGTGGAGCCGCTGAACAAGCTGCTGGAAGCACGTACTCAGCTCTCCAACCTGCTGACCTACATGGACGGCAAAAACGGCGCGGAAGAGCTGATCGCAAAAATTCTGCAGGATCCGACGCTGCTCAAATCTCTGAGCCAGTTGCCGAAAAATGACGACAGTGCGAAAGGTAGCGAGGAATAATCGATGAGCAACCAGACTCAACAACATGAGCAGCAGGCGGGTCAGGCCTTCAGCCAGGATGAATTCAGCGCGCTGCTGAACAAAGAGTTCCGCCCGAAAACTGATCAGGCGCGTTCTGCCGTGGAAAGCGCGGTCAAGACCCTGGCACAGCAGGCGCTGGAGAATACTGTTACCTTCTCTAACGATACCTATCGCACCATTCAGAACCTGATTGCCGGTATCGACGAACAGCTCTCTCAGCAGGTGAACCAGATCATTCACCACGAAGAGTTTCAGAAGCTGGAGAGCGCCTGGCGCGGTCTGAGCTACCTGGTGAACAACACCGAAACTGACGAGATGCTGAAGATCCGCTTTATGAGCATCTCCAAGCAGGAGCTGGGCCGTACCCTGAAGCGCTTCAAGGGCGTGGGCTGGGACCAGAGCCCGATCTTCAAGAAAATCTACGAGCAGGAGTATGGTCAGTTTGGCGGCGAGCCGTTTGGCTGCATCGTGGGCGACTACTACTTCGACCACAGCCCGCAGGACGTTGAGCTGCTGGGCGAAATGGCGCGCATCGGCTCTGCGGCACACTGTCCGTTCATCACCGGTACCGCACCGGGCGTGATGCAGATGGAGTCCTGGCAGGAGCTGGCTAACCCGCGCGACCTGACCAAAATCTTCCAGAATACCGAATACGCGGCCTGGCGTTCACTGCGTGAATCTGAAGATGCCCGCTATCTGGGGCTGGTGATGCCGCGCTTCCTGTCGCGCCTGCCGTATGGCATCCGCACTAACCCGGTCGACAGCTTTGATTTTGAAGAGCAGACCGACGGCGCAAACCACAACAGCTATTCGTGGGCGAACGCCGCCTATGCGATGGCGGCCAACATTAACCGCTCCTTCAAAGAGTACGGCTGGTGCACCTCGATTCGCGGCGTGGAGTCCGGTGGGGCAGTCGAAAACCTGCCGTGCCACACTTTCCCAAGCGATGACGGCGGCGTGGACATGAAATGCCCGACCGAGATCGCCATCAGCGACCGCCGCGAAGCCGAGCTGGCGAAAAACGGCTTCATGCCGCTGGTTCACCGTAAAAACTCTGATTTTGCCGCCTTCATTGGCGCGCAATCTCTGCAAAAACCGGCCGAGTACCACGATCCGGATGCCACCGCGAATGCGCGTTTGGCCTCTCGTCTGCCGTACCTGTTCGCCTGCTGCCGCTTTGCCCACTATCTGAAGTGCATCGTGCGCGACAAAATCGGCTCCTTCCGCGAGCGCGAAGAGATGGAACGCTGGCTGAACGACTGGGTAATGAACTACGTGGACGGTGACCCGGCGAACTCCTCTCAGGAAACCAAGTCCCGTAAACCGCTGGCGGCTGCAGAAGTGCAGGTGCAGGAGATTGAAGACAACCCGGGTTATTACGCCGCGAAGTTCTTCCTGCGTCCACACTACCAGCTGGAAGGCCTGACCGTTTCCCTGCGTCTGGTTTCTAAACTGCCGTCGCTGAAGACGAAAGACGCGTGATGATGACTATCCGGCCCGAAGGGGCCGGCTAGCTAAAAGCCTCATTTCAGTTAATTGCTGTCAATGAATAAGGATATCCGATGATAAAAACTTTATTAATCGTAACCAGTTTGCTGGCAGCTTCTACTCTGGCAAGCGCGGAAACAGGAAATTATAAATATCCTCAGGCCGAAGCATTACCTCAGGATGATACTTCAAACTTTCAACGCGATCCGTCCTTGTTAACGGGATACGATTTAAATTTAAGCGCCGATCGCTTCGCTAAAGCCTGGTTATCGAAAACAAATGAACGTGAACGCATAAAGGCTAATATGTATCTTCTCGGCGTAGTCGACGCGTCTGAGGGCACTGCATGGTGCAAGGGCAAACCTTTTTTGCCAAATACTCTCCATGAATTTCTTTATTCGCGTTTTGCAAACTTATCGAAACAGCAAGGCGCGGAGCGCGCTTCAAAAATCATCATTGACGGCATGAAAGAATTACGTCCGTGTACGAAAGGAGAGTAATAAATGAGACCATTATACGAACAACTGAAACGTCAGCATTACTCTTCTAATCACACACGCGCGGGGTTTGCCTCGGGTGAACAGGTCTTCTCTGAAATTGGCTACGACTATCCGACGATTATCAAGCAGCAGCCTGCTTACGAGAATACCTGTGCAGTACGAATGAGTCTGGCCTTATTAAAATGTAATGTTGAATTTACAGGGCGTTTACCCATAAAGGCGGGACCCTATAAGGGAAAGACAATTGAACCTGGCGCAAAATTACTTGCCGATCAACTATATAAATCACATGTTTTTGGGAAGGCTGAAATTTTTACTGACCGTGAGGCAGGTGCCCGCTCAATGTTGGGCAGAAAAGGTGTCGTGTTTTTCAATAGAATTGATGGTTATGGCGGTGGCCATATCGACCTCATTGAGCCTCTGAGCAATAATTCGTTTATATGTAACTCAGATTGTTTTCCTTACTGTCAGGAAATCTGGTTTTGGGAATTAAAATAATCGTTTTCAGATATCTAAAAGCAGTATTTCTTTTGTTCGCTGCCTTCTGTTTTCCTGCTCGCAGTGATAACCCATACGTTGATTTTTATCAGCAGCAAACATACCGACAGGTGGTAAAAGATTTGGTCCTGGCGCGCTGTCTTGCACAGGTGGCAGATAAGAACAGCCAGTTTTCTATCGATGCGGCCCGCAGTGCGAGTGCATTTATTGAGTGGGTGCCGTTTGATGCTGAAAACGGTATTGACAAAGTGAATGCCATTATTGGGAAATATAAAAATAAAATTAACGGCTTTCACTCGGAGCGAAAACCCGATGTCAAAGGCGTAACGTTAAACTGTCTACGTCTTTATCATAGCGACGAACTTAATAAACTTGTACCTCAATTAATTATCGGCAATCCTGACCGCACCTGGCTTCAGGATAACCCGCAGTAGTAAAGACTTCACATTCTTTCCATTTATTCAGGGGGAATGTAAGACTGTCAAATGACACGGGTCATTTGATATGAGGCAGAGGTAAAATATGGACGGTTTTATTCAGCCCCATGCTTTCCTGTTTGCCATATAAGTGCTTTTTCGAAAGCAATATTGTTCATCCACGAAGAGTAGATATTATGGCTATTGATATGTTTCTGAAGGTCGAGGGTGTTACGGGCGAATCTAAAGATTCTAACCACACCGGCTGGACTGATATTACCTCCTTCTCCTGGGGCGCTTCCCAGCCAGGTAATATGAGCGTTGGCGGTGGCGGCGGTGCCGGTAAAGTAAACTTTAACGATCTGCACGTTAATGCTCTGATCGACAAATCCACCACTGCAATCCTGAAACACTGCGCCAGCGGTAAACACCTGACCAAAGTTGAACTGTCCGTCTGTAAAGCCGGTGGTCAGCAGGTGGAATATACCCGCATCACGCTGGAAGATGTGCTCGTGACTTCTGTTCAGTACACCGGTGCAGACAACGGCGATACCGTTGGTGTGACCTACGCGTTCCAGGCTGCGAAAGTGAAACAGCAGTACTGGGAGCAGACCACTGCCGGTGGTAAAGGTGCTGAAAGCAGCGCTGGCTGGAACATCAAAGAAAACAAAGAAGCGTAATAATAGTGGGCCCGAAAGGGCTCACTTAATACTGATGATAACGTGCATTTTGTTAGTGCCGCCCGGCGGCGCTTCGCTTGCACGGGCCTACAATAGATTATGCAATTTATTGATATCGTTGCGGAATGTAGGCCGGGTAAGCGTAGCGTCACCCGGCGGAAAAGATGTCTAAGTTGTTGATTGTACCGTTTGTCATCAATTTTTGATGGTGTAGGAATGGCTCATTTTATCCGTGGCGATTCAGTGTGGTGGGATGGGCATACCTACGTTGGGTACCGGAGCCTTAGTATGTGGAATTGTTGTCGGAGTTAGCACGACATCTGCTGGAGCCTGACTTGGTACAAAAGCAGGTGTTGAATTGGGTGAAGGGATTAGCAACTTAATTTTTTCAGGATATTAGTAAATGTATGAATCAATGCGCCTGATACTGCTTTCTTTTGTATTTTCAGGTTTGTTTATTTCTTTGGTTCTTTATGTTTATTTTTATCGGAAGCACTCTCAGGAGCTTGCAAAGGTATTGCACCTGCTGAGCAGTAAGCAGTACTTAGATATAAACAATTATCTTTTTTATGAACAGCTTGGATTACCTGGCTTTGCACATCGCGTATTTTAAGGGCCATAAACCATTGTAAAGCAGTTATGATTTTAAGCCTCTGTAGAATGCCTCCTCATTAAGCGAGGTGAAAATTTTTGGTGAATATGGACAACTTGTTATTATTTGTTGTTGTGGCTTTATTTCTGATTGTTATAATTATGGACCTGTTCAGCTCTCGTTATTTCAAAAAACATGAGGATGATTATAATCAGTTGCTTGCTGAATACCGACGCAAAGGGTATGACCTGGATCTTGTGACAGACTACGCTTCTTTTTTTGGTTCGCTGACAAATTATCAAAAAATAATCTGGTTTGTTCGCCTTTATAAAGGTGTCAGAATGAAGTTTACTCATGAAAGGTTTGTGCAGGAAGAAGCCTATAAGTACGTACAGTCCTTACCGCCAGAAAGAATTAGCTGGATGCTAGAGTTACATCATCGTTATAAATTACAAGGATTGATTTTTACTCTGTGGCTTATTGTTGGTTTGCTTTTTATTGTGGTTGTTAAATGAGTTGGTCGCTGCTCTCTTTCGACTGATACACCCCCGGTCCACGAGTGGTAGTGATATTTTGAACTTCATTTAAGAAGGGTGGCATTATAAATATTTACCCTGCTTTTATTTTATGTATTTTTGTGGCTTTTCTTATCATTGTGGTAACTTTCTATATTGACTATCGAAAACATTCCGACCAGGTTGAACAAATATATAATCTTTTAAATAAGAGTAAATTGCTTAAGATCGAGGATTATCAGGCCTGGCAAAATCTTGGGTTTTGGGGATTTGGTTTTCGTGCCATGATTTTATCAAAGCTTTTGCGGGGTAAACGTATAAAAATTACAGGGTCGCGCTGGCTTGAACCACAATCATGCAAAGATATTCTGTCAAAGTTCGACGTGTCATGGATTAATGCATATAACGGAAAGGTTAAAATTGCCACGATTTTGTTTTTACTGCTTTTAATTCTTGCAAGTGTTAAAGATATTTAATTCTATTCTGAAAATTCAAATAATAATTTTGACTTACCCCCAAACGCCGCCGTTCTCACCCCCGAGAGCGGCAGCGTTTGAGCGCTAATCATACCAGCAGGAATACGCCATGCGATTCACGATTATTTCTACGAAACCCGGTCATCAGCCGCCGCAGAGCAGCTGTGATTTTTATGCCCCGGGCGGCACCATTGGGCGCGGTACGGATAACAATCTGGTGTTGCCGGACAATGACCGCACCATCTCGCGCCTGCAGGCCATTGTTCACGTTGACGCGAATGGTGAATGTCGCGTCACTAACCGTGGCAGCGTCACCCGCGTGGTATTAAATGATATTCCGCTGGAGCGGGGGCGTCAGGTTGAACTGCAGGATGGCGACATTCTCGGTATTGATGACTACCGTATCGAAGTGGCCGAGCTTATCCACGACACGCAGCCGGTGAGCCGCATGGCCGCCAGCATGCAGCAGCAGGCGCATCCGACAGCCGCGCCAGCGCCAGCATCGCAACCGAAGCCTGCTAACCCTGCGCCACGCGGTAAAGCGGAACCAACTGCCGTGCCGTCGGAAATCTGGGATAGCCTGATGCAGGAGTTTTCCATCTCCGACAGCATCTCCAGCAACCGTGCAAAACCGCAGTCAGCGGCTTCGCAGGATCCGTTCTCTCAGCCTGCGGCGCCGGAGCGTAATGCTGAAGATCCGCTGGCGATGTTCAACGACAGCGATCCCACGCTTGAGCGTAAGAATGTCGACCCGGACACGCTATTCGGCGAAGAAACGCTGTTCAAAAAAGAGAGCATTTTCGACGACGTGACGCCTTCCACGCTGGTGCCACCTGTTGAGACTCAACCCGCCCCTAAAGAAGAGGCGGTAGATGAACTCGATCCGCTGGCGCTATTTGGTGGCAAGGCCAGCGCGCCGGCTGCACGCAATGATGACCCGCTCGGGCTGATGGGCGGGGCGCCGTTAACCCATCCTGATGACATCACTGACGAAAAGCCAGCGCCTGAGCCTGAGCATGAGGAAGACGTCCTTGCCGGTTCCCCGCTTTTTGCCCCTGAGCCGCAGGAAACGCCGCGTGCAGAAGAGGAGCCGGTGAGACCAGATTACGCAGGTTTCACGATGCCTACGCCGCAGGCCGTTGCGCGCAGCAGCGCTCAGACCCCTAAGGGCCGACTGCGTATCGATCCGGTAAATAACGCTGCCTCCCCATCTGCTACCGCGAACACTGGAGAGAAGGGCGATGTGTTGCAGGGGGAACTGCTGCAGGCACTGCTGGAAGGGATGGGGCTGAGCGAAATGCAGCCTGTCCCGCAGTTTGACCGGGAAAATATGCGTCAGCTGGGGCAGATCCTTGGCATGTTCTCTCAGGGCACCGTGGCGCTGCTCTCCTCACGCTCTATTCTTAAACGCGGCGTAAAAGCCGATATGACCATGGTGCTGGACGATGCCAACAACCCGTTCAAGCTGTTGCCGACCGGGAAAACGGTTCTGATCCAGATGTTTGGCACCCCGATGCCGGGCTTTATGCCGCCAACGAAATCCGTGCGCGATGCGCTGATCGATCTGCAGGCGCACCAGCTGGGCATGATCTCCGGCATCCGCGCCATTATTGCTGCGATGCTGCAATCCTTTAATCCGGAACAGCTGGAAGAGCAGGCGAAGCAAAACGGCATGACCTCGCGTCTGGCGCTGCCGGGCAGCCGTAAAGCCGCCCTGTGGGACTATTTTGTTCGCAGCTATGGCGAGACGGCGGGCGAGATTGAGGATGACTTCCACACCCTGTTCGGCGAAGCCTTCCTTCATGCGTATGACATGGAGGTGAATCAGTACAAAGACTCACAGAGCGGATCGGAAGACAAATGAATATCGCAACGGCTTCTCTCTCCCGCCAGGGGACGCGCGCCAGCAACCAGGATCAGACGGGAGAAACCATAGGGGAACGTTCAGCCTGCTTTGTCGTCTGTGACGGCATCGCTGGCCTGCCGGGCGGTGAGGTGGCCGCTGAACTGGCCCGCAACAGCATTATTTCCCGCTTCGATGGCGACAAACACCTTAACGCGCAGCATATCCGTGATTATGTGCAGACCGCGAATCGCACCATTCTCAGCGAACAGCAGGCCGTTCAGGATTATCGCCGGATGGGCACGACGCTGGTCAGCCTGTTTATTGACCGTGATTATGGCCTGGCCTACTGGGCGCATGCCGGAGACAGCCGTCTGTATCTGTTTCGCCGGGGATGGCTGTGGCATGTCACCACCGACCACAGCCTGGTGCAGCAGATGAAAGATGCCGGGCACCAGACCGACAACCTGAACAGTAATCTGCTCTATCTGGCGCTGGGGATTGAAAACGGTGGGCCGGAAGCGAGCTACAGCGATGTCGTGCAGGTCGAAGACGGCGATGCATTCCTGCTCTGCACCGACGGGTTCTGGCACGGCGTCAGCGAAGAGCAAATGAAGCAATCGCTGCATATGGTTAATACGCCTCAGGAATGGCTGACCTTAATGAACCAAATCATTCAAAAGAATGGCGAGCAGGAGGGGAATGCGCAGGATAACTACACCGCCCTGGCGGTATGGATGGGCAACCCTCAGGACACCACTTTGCTGCATACCCTCTCTGATGCAGCACAATTTCTTCCCTGCGGAACTGATTAGACACACAAGGAACGATATGAAACTTTGGCTATCGGGTTTGGCACTTCTGGCGGTGACCTCCACCGCGCAGGCTGAGAATTTCCGCATCGTGCAGTCTCCTGCGCAGAAGCTGGATATCTGGATCGACAACATCAAAGACAACACCCCGCAAAGCTGGTGTAAGCCGGAGGTGGCACTGCGCATCGTGGCGAACGGCAAGAAGGATGTCTCTGTGCTGGAAAACTTCGTGCCACGTCTTGGCTCAATGACGCGCTGGCGCGTCTGGAAGCCGGGATCAAAGCCCGTCCGGCAGATGCCGACCTTCGCGCCGCGTTCGTGCAGTTTTTAACCCTCAGCGGCAACTGGACCCGGGCGCTGACCCAGCTGAAAAGCTGGCTGGCGCTGAAGCCTCAGGCGAAGCCGACTGTCACACTGCTGGAGCAGGCCATTCAGGGTGAGCTGCAGCGTGCGCAGGTGATGGCGGGCCAGGCGCGTCCGGCCATGCCTGAATCTCAGTGGCCGTGGCTGACCACGCTTGCCGCCGCGCTTAACGAAGAGGGCGAGCGCGCCCAGGCGTTGCGCCTGGAAGCCCTTGAACAGGCGCAGGCAACGGCGGGACACATCATCCTTGAAAACGAGGAGACGCAGGCGTTTGACTGGCTGATGGACGGTGATGCCCGTCTTGGTCCGGTGTGCGAAACCCTTGTTAACGGACGCTATTTCTGGCTGCCGTTTAACGCTATTGCGGAGATCCGTTTCCAGGCGCCCGCCAGCGTGACCGATCTGGTCTGGCGTCATGCGCTGGTCCGTCTTACCGACGGTACCGAGCAGGTGTGCCAGATCCCGGCGCGCTATCCTTTTGCGGCTGATGCCCCGGATGCGGTCAAACTGGGGCGCACTACCGAGTGGCATCCGCTTGATGAGAGCGGCACGCTGTATGAAGGGCTGGGTCAAAAAGCCTGGCTGAGCGAGCAAAGCGAAAGCCCGCTGCTGTCGTTAAGCCTCGTGACGTTTGCGACGGACGGAGCCGATGAGTAATCCCGCTGGCGAAGGCGATCTGCTGCGCAGCGGCTGGCAGGCCCGCAGCAAGCAGGATAAGGTGGGGGCGCGCGACAAAATGCAGCCCTCGCTGCTGGATCGCCTTACGGATAACGACCCGGAAAAAAAGCGCGAGCCAGCCAACAGTAATCTGATCACCCACGCTGCGCTGCGTCGCAATGTCCTGCGGGATCTGCAGTGGCTGTTTAATACCATCAACCATGATGCCTCCGGCGATCTGAGCGCCTTGCCGCAGGTGAGCCGCTCGGTGATCAACTTCGGCGTCGCGCCGCTCGCAGGTAAGCGAATGTCAGATATCGAATGGCACGATATTCAGCGCATGCTCACCGAGGCCATCATCAATTTTGAACCGCGCATTTTGCCGCAGGGATTGCAGGTGCGCTGCGTGTCGGATACCTCCTCGCTGGATCTGCACAACGTGCTCTCCATTGAGATAAAAGGGCGTTTATGGTGTGTGCCGTACCCGCTGGAGTTTCTGTTTCGCACCGATGTCGATCTGGAAAACGGCCATTTTGAACTGAAAGATGCGGGGTAATCATGGAAAGTAAACTGCTCGAATACTACAACCGTGAGCTGGCCTACCTGCGTGAAATGGGGGCCGAGTTTGCCGAGCGCTACCCAAAAGTCGCCGGACGACTGGGCATGCGCGGCATTGAAGTGGCGGACCCGTACACGGAACGCCTGATGGAAGGTTTCGCTTTTCTGACCTCCCGCGTGCAGATGAAAATGGATGCCGAGTTTCCGCGTTTCTCCCAGCGTCTGCTGGAGATGATCGCCCCGAATTACCTCGCGCCAACCCCATCAATGGCGATTGCGCAAATCGAGCCCGACAGCAGCCGGGGCGACCTGAGCAATGGCTTTATTGTGCCGCGCGGCACCATGATGGACAGCCTGGCGCTGAAAAAGACCGGCGTAACCTGCAGCTATACTACGGCGCACGAGGTTAATCTGCTGCCGCTGAAAATTGACAACGTGGAGCTGGGCGGCGTGCCTGCTGACCTGCCGCTGGCACAGCTGGGGTTAAGCCAGCGGGGAATCAACAGCGCGTTGCGGATCCGCATTGCCTGCGACGGCCCGCAAAACCTCGGCCATCTGAATTTCGACCAGCTGACGTTTTTCCTCAGCGGCCCGGACATTGAAGCGCTGAAGCTGCTGGAGCTGGTGATGGAACATCACGCCGGGATCGTCTGCCAGACGGTCAGCCCGCAACCTCAGCGACAGCTGCTGGCGTCGGATGCCTTGTGTCAGGAGGGCTTTGCCGCGGATCAGGCACTGCTCCCGGACGATCTGCGCAACTTTGACGGTTATCGTCTGCTGCAGGAGTATTTCGCGTTCCCAGCCCGTTTCCGCTTCATCAGCCTGAGCGGCCTGAGCACGCTGCTCCAGCGCTGTGAAGGCGAAAAAGCCTTCGATATCTTCATCCTGCTGGATAAATCAGATGAACAGCTGGAGCGCGTGGTGGATGCCAGCCATCTGGCGCTGCACTGCACGCCAGTCATCAACCTGTTCCCGAAGGTGGCGGCGCGTCAAAAGCTGAATGAAGGCCAGCACGAATACCATCTGGTGGTCGATAACATCCGCCCGCTGGATTATGAAATTTACGCGGTGAATAAAATCTTCGGCAGCGCGGACGGTCAGCGTGATGACCAGACGTTTCGTCCTTTCTGGAGCACCTGGAGCGGGGATGCGGGCAACTACGGGGCCTATTTTTCCCTGCGCCGGGAACAGCGCGTGCTCTCTGAGCACGCCCAGCGCTACGGCACCCGTACCGGCTATATCGGCTCAGAGGTGTTTGTTTCGCTGGTGGATGAACAGCACGCCCCGTGGCAGGAAAACCTGCGCTACATCTCTGCCGAGGTGCTCTGCACCAGCCGCGACCTGCCGCTGATGCTACAGCAGGAGCTTGGGCAGTTCATCATGGCCGACTCCATGCCGGTGAAATCGTTGACCCTGCGTAAAGGCCCGACGCCACCGCGTCCGGCGCTGGCAGAAGGGTTCAGCACCTGGCGGCTTATCAGCCAGCTGCAGATGAACTACCTCAGCCTGATGGACAGCGAGAATGAAGAGGGGGCTGCCGCGCTTCGTCAGCTGTTAGGGCTGTATGCCAACCTGGCCGAAACGGCCGTGGCGCGTCAGGTGGAGGGGGTTCGCCACTGCGTGCTGGAGCCGGTTCACCGCCGCGTGCCTGAACCCGGTCCGGTCGTTTTCGCCCGCGGAATCGGCATTACCCTGACCGTAGACGAGCGGGCGTTTTCCGGTGCCAGCCCGTGGCTTTTCGGCAGCGTGCTGGAACGCCTGTTTGCCCGGCTGGTATCCATCAACAGCTTTACTGAGTTCACCCTGAAGAGTCAGCAGCGCGGTGAGATCGGCTACTGGGCACCGAGAATGGGTAAAAGGGCGCTGGTATGAGTGACGCTGCCACTGCACCGCTGCGCGTGCATCGCCTGACGAAGCTGCCGGAGACGTTCTGGCACGGGGTCCGTCAAACGCCCTGGCGCTACGATCTGTTTCAGCTGTTAAGGCGTATTGATGCCCAGGGAGGCGAGCGCTACCCGTTGGGACGCGCGCCGCTGCCGAAATTTGAGCCGCTGCGCATCGGCCAGCAGCCGTCGATGAGCTTTGCGCCGTCGACGCTGGCCGAGGTTAGCCTGCGGGAAGAGAGCGGGCTGCATGAGGTGTCTATCCTCAGCTTCGGGCTGTTTGGTCCGAACGGCCCGCTGCCGGTTCACATGACCGAATATGCCCGCGAGCGTATTCATCACCATCAGGACACCAGCCTGAGCGCGTTTGTCGATCTGTTTCATCATCGTCTGACGCTGCTGTTTTACCGCGCCTGGGCGGATGCGCAGCCTGCCGTCTCCCTTGATCGCGCTGACAACAAACGCTTTGAGGGCTACCTGGCCTCGCTGATTGGCATGGGACAGCCGGGCCAGATGAATAAAGGCAGCCTGAGCGCCCATGCCCGCTTTACCCACGCCGGGCATCTGACCCGCCACAGTCGGGATCCGGAGGGGCTGGAGAAGATCCTGCGCAACTATTTTAACGCCCCGGTCAGGCTGGTAAGCAACGTGCCGCAGTGGATGCCGCTCTCCACGCGTGAGCAGGCACAGCTGGGGGAAGGTCGCCGTATGCCGCGCATGGGGGAATCCGCCTTTCTTGGCGTCGCCGTCCGCGACGTACAGCATAAGTTTCGTATTGAAATCGGCCCGCTGAGCGCTGAAGAGTACAACCGGTTTTTACCTGGCGAAGCGTGGGTCACCGAACTGCGCGACTGGGTGCGCCAGTACATTGGGGTGGAGTTTGAATGGGAAACGCGGGTGATCCTGCATGAAGACGCGGTGCAGGGTACTTCGCTCGGCAGCAATGGGCAATTAGGCTACAACACCTGGCTGGGCCTTCAGCCGCAGCCTGTCCCGCGTGGCGATCTGGTCTATCGCGCAGAGCGGTAATCCTTCCGTATACCGAATCATTGTTAATGGAAACTAACATGTCAGAAATTAGCCGTGCCGTACTCTTCGGCAAACTGGATACGCTGTTATTTACCTCGCTGGAAAGCGCGACTGCCTTCTGCAAGCTGCGCGGTAACCCCTATGTTGAGCTGGTGCACTGGCTGCATCAACTGATGCAACAGCAGGATGGCGATTTGCAGCAGGTCATCCGCCACTTTGCCCTCGACGAACAGCAACTGACGCGCGATATCGTGGCCGCGCTGGATGCGCTGCCGCGCGGCGCGAGTTCCGTTTCCGATCTCTCCGAACATATCGACAGCGCCGTAGAGCGCGCCTGGGTCTATGGCTCGCTGAAGTTTGGCGTCAGCCGCATACGTGGCGGCCATTTGCTGATCGGCCTGCTCAAAACCTGGAACCTGGCAAACGTGCTGAAAAGCATTTCGGCGCAGTTCACCCGTCTTAACGTCGAGGTGCTGATCGAGCAGTTCGATACGGTTTGCGCCAACAGCAAAGAGATGCAGCAGGCTGCGGCCACCATCGAGGCGCCAGCGGGTGCGGTACCGGCAGCGCAGGGTACGCTGGCTCAGTACGGCCAGGATCTCACCGCCCGCGCCCGCGAAGGGAAGATTGACCCGGTAGTCGGGCGTGATGAAGAGATCCGCCAGATGGTCGATATCCTGATGCGTCGCCGCCAGAACAACCCGCTGCTGACCGGTGAGGCCGGGGTCGGGAAAACGGCGGTGGTGGAAGGGCTGGCGCTGCGTATCGCCGATGGCGACGTGCCGGAGCCGCTGCAAAATATTCAGCTGTGGCTGCTGGATATCGGCATGCTGCAGGCTGGCGCAGGCATGAAGGGCGAGTTTGAAGCCCGTCTGCAGGCGTTGATCAACGAGGTTCAGTCCAGTGCCACGCCGATTATTCTGTTTATTGATGAGATCCACACTCTGATTGGCGCAGGCGGCCAGCAGGGGACCGGCGATGCGGCGAACCTGCTGAAGCCCGCTCTGGCGCGCGGACAGCTGCGTACCATCGGCGCCACAACCTGGGCGGAATACAAAAAGTACATCGAGAAAGATCCGGCGTTGACCCGTCGTTTCCAGACGGTGCAGGTTCACGAGCCGGACGAAACGAAAGCCATTCTGATGCTGCGCAGTACCGTATCGCCGCTGGAGACCCACCACCAGGTGCTGTTGCTCGACGAAGCGGTCAGCGCGGCGGTGAAGCTGTCGCATCGCTATATCCCGGCGCGTCAGCTGCCGGATAAAGCCGTTGCGCTGCTCGACACCGCCTGTGCCCGCGTGGCGGTCAGCCAGAGCGCGCCACCGGCGCAACTGGAAGATTGCCTGCGCCATCTTGCCGCGCTGGACGTGGAGATTGAGATAGCCGAACGCGAAGCGCGCGTTGGTGCAGGCGTTTATGAGCGCGTAACGGCGTTAATCACAGAACGTGATGCGTACGAAAGCAAACGTGAAGCCCTGACCCAGCGCTGGGAAGAAGAGCGCGGTCTGGTGCAGGAGATTATCCGCCTGCGCGCCGCGCTGTTTGCCGCGGGCGAGGAGGAGTCCGCCGGGCTGCACAGCCAGCTGGCGGAACAGCAGCAGGCGCTGAAAACGTTGCAGGGCAATGAGCCGCTGCTGTTTGCGGCGGTAGATGAAAACGTGGTTGCCGCAGTGGTTTCCGACTGGACCGGGATCCCGCTGGGGCGGATGGTGAAAAACGAGATTGACGCGGTGCTGAATCTCGCCGACACGCTGAACCAGCGCGTTATCGGCCAGCGTCACGGTCTGGATCTCATTGCCCGTCGCGTGAAAACCTCGCGGGCAAAACTCGACGATCCCAACAAACCGGTGGGCGTCTTTATGCTTTGCGGTCCGTCCGGCGTCGGTAAAACGGAAACCGCGCTGGCGCTGGCGGAATTGCTGTACGGCGGCGAGCAGAACGTTATCACCATCAACATGAGTGAGTTCCAGGAAGCGCACACCGTTTCCACCTTAAAAGGTGCGCCGCCGGGCTACGTCGGGTATGGTGAAGGCGGTGTCTTAACCGAGGCCGTGCGCCGCCGTCCGTATAGCGTAGTGCTGCTGGATGAAATTGAAAAAGCGCACCCGGACGTCCACGAAATCTTCTTCCAGGTCTTTGACAAAGGCTGGATGGAGGACGGTGAGGGACGCCACATCGATTTCCGCAACACCATTATTATTCTGACGTCCAACGTTGGCACTGACCTGATCAGCGCTATGTGTGCCGATCCGGAACTGATGCCGGAACCGGACGCCTTAAGCGGCGCGCTGCGCCAGCCGCTGCTGGAGGTGTTTCCGCCTGCGCTGCTGGGCCGCCTGCTGGTGGTGCCGTATTACCCGCTCAGCGACGCGATGCTGGGGCAGATTGTTCGCCTGCAGCTCAAGCGCATTCAGCGTCGTCTGGAAGAGAATCACAATATCATTTCTGAGTTTGACGACAGCGTGGTGGAACAGATTGTTCAGCGCTGTACCGAGGTGGAGTCTGGTGGCCGCATGGTAGATGCTATTTTGACCAACACCCTGCTGCCTCAGATGAGCCAGATCTTACTTACCGCCAGCCGCAGCGACGAGCAGTACCGACGTCTGCATGTCACCTGCGAGCAGGGCGAGTTTCACTGTCAGTTTGCCGCGTAATAATCATCAAGAGAACTGTAAAAGATGACGGATAATGATAACAATCGGACTGTCCCAAACGCGCTCCCGGTCGGGTACCGCTTCAACGAGTTTGAAATCAAAGAGGTGATCGGCGGCGGCGGTTTTGGCATCGTTTATCGCGCGTGGGATCACCAGCTCGAACGCACTATCGCTATCAAAGAATTTATGCCTTCCTCGCTCGCCGTGCGCGGCGACGACATGACCCTGGTGCTGCGCAGCGAGCGCTTTGGCAAAGCGTTTTCCGCAGGCCTGAACAGCTTCATTCAGGAAGCCCGTCTGCTGGCGCGCTTTAACCACCCGAACCTGCTGCATGTCCTGCGTTTCTGGGTGCAAAACGACACGGCCTACATGGGAACGCTGTTTTACAGCGGCACCACGCTTTCGCGCCTGCGCGAAGAAAAACCGGAGCTGATCAACGAGGCCTGGATCCGCCGCACGCTGCCGATGCTGTTTGGCGCCATCAAGACCATCCACGACGAAGGCTATCTGCACCGTGATATCTCGCTGGATAACATCCAGATCCAGGATAACGGCCTGCCGGTACTGCTTGATTTCGGCTCCGCGCGCCGCACCATCGGTAACCTTTCTGACGAAACGGAAACCATGCTGCGACCGGGTTTTGCACCGATCGAGCAGTACACCGACGACAACGAAAGCGAGAAGGGCCCGTGGACGGATATTTACGCCCTTGGCGCCGTGCTGCGTACCCTGATCGTGGGTTCTCCGCCGCCGGTGAGCGTGGTGCGTTCTATTCAGGATACCTGCAAGCCGCTGGTGGAAATTATGCCGCAGGGCTATTCCATCCCGCTGCTACAGGCCATCGACCGCGCGCTGGCGCTGCACATGGAAGACCGTCCTCAGTCTATCGACGAATTCGCCGCGCTGATCGAGATGCCGGTTGCGGGCATAAACGATGTGCTGACGGCGAAAAAACCGGGCACCATGCTGGTACCGGTGGAAGAGGAAAAGCCGGCTTCAGCACTCGACTGGCGTCGTTACAAAATCCCGGGCATGGTTGCCGCAGGCGTGCTGGTGGGTGTGGTCGCCGGAGCGATGCTGTTCAGCGGTGGCAAGGATGCGCCAGAGCAGGCTGCGCAGGCACCCGCAGAGACGCGTCCGACGGAAACCGCCGCGAACGCGCCAGACGTGAAGCCAGAAACGGCGAAGGTGAGCGAGCAGGCGACGGCGCAACAAACGCCACCGCCTGTCGAGAGCCCGGTAGCACTGGTCTATATCCGCATTCTCGACGGCGAAACGCTGAAAGTGAACGGCGAGCCAAAAGCGCTGCGTCCGGCGACCAACGGCTATGCATCGCTCAAGCTGCCCGCCGGTGAGGTGAAGATTGAACTGCAGGGCAACGGGAAAACGCGCAGCCAGACGCTGGATATTGCCAAGCCGGGCACCTGGCTGGTGAATCCGTAAGTCAGTCAGGAACAGGGAACAGGACGGAGCGAATGTATAACATTAAGTTTGTCTATCTTTTCAGCGAGAACGTCTCGCCGGCGCTTTTTGCGAAAATTATCCGCCCGTCCGTCGCCGGGCAGTGGATTATGTCGGTGCCCGACAATTCGCTGCGCTCGCTGTTCACGCGCTACGATTTGCTGCGAACCATCACCGGTGCGAATCCCTATCAGTCCGGGCGCGATACGCGCAAGCTGATCGCGCAGGATCTTGATATGGGCAGAATCGTTGCGATTGACGAAAGTTTTCGCAGCTGGTCATCGGTAACGGAAATTTTTTACATCAATGCCAAAGGGCGGCTTCAGGCCGCCTCGCTCACCGGGCTGGGCTGGTACCCGGTAAGCACTATCGTCGATCGTTACGAAACGATGGTTCGCACCTATGGTTCCCGCCCTGCGCCAACGGAGCTGCCAACTCAGGTGGTGAAATCCAAAGCGGCGCAGGTGCCTGACCAGCCAACGCCTGGCAAAGACGGTAAAACCTATGCGGCGCAGCTGCAGAATATGACCAAAGCCGAACGCTGGCAGGCTCGTAAGGACCTGATTGCGAAGGGCAGCAACAGTCTCTACCCGGATGCGCAGATCGCGGCTAAGCGGTTAGCGGCGAATAACATTGCCGTGGAGAAAGCGAAGCTTGCGGAAAATGTTTATAAGACCGTAAACCCGCTGGAAACGACGCCGGGCGTGCCGGAGGGGTGGACGGATATTAGTAATGATGCCGCCGCGCTGAAGAAGCTTGGGCTAAACCGCAAAGTACTATTCGACAATACCGCCTCGCCTGATTTTCTGGCCCGCGTATATCAACCCGATCCCGAGGTTTTTGGTCGCGATATGAATCCAACGCTCGTGTTCAGAGGATCGCGGCAGCCCGAGTTCTTCCCCATGAAAAACATGGCTGACTGGAAAAATAACGGTGCCCAGGGGCTCGGCATGGCGTCAGATTATTACAAAAGAGCGGTGGGGCTCGGCGAACAGCTCTCTAAATCCGGTCAACAAGTGGACATTGCGGGTCACTCTCTGGGGGGCGGATTAGCCTCTGCTACCGCGATGGCCAGCGGTATGCCGGGATGGACCTTCAACGCGGCCGGTCTGCATCCGGGTACCGTGGAGAAATACGGCGGCAGCCTGCTGGGCAGTACGGAAAATATTCAGGCCTACCGTGTTGAAGGTGAACTGCTGACAAAAATTCAGGAAGTTAACCTTTGGGAAGATTTCAAAACGGTAAAAGGACACATACCGGCACTGATAGCCAAAGAAGAACTTTCTGCCGTCATGCCGAACGCTGCTGGAATTGCACACGACCTCCCGGGTGGAACGGGAGGTGCTCTGGATCGCCATGGTATCGATCAGGCGATTAAGTGTATTGAGCAACAGAAGGATGAAGACATCGCAATCATCGGGAGTCGCGCGTGAAATCATTGATTACAGGCTGGATAGCGCTTTGTTTAATGTTTATGGTTCAGGGGTGCAAGCAAAATATGGATTTAAAACCAGACAACTACTTCAGCGGACAGCAGCTCACCTTAGCGCGTGCCATTGAAGCCGGTGAAGTGAATGAGGTGACTCAGTTAGCTTCGCAAACGGATCTTAATACACCCGGTAAAGAGGACATGACGCTGCTGTTTTGGGCGGTGATGAACTCAATTAACGATAAGAAAACACCCGAGCAGTTAAAAATTATTACCGCGCTGGTCAAAGCGGGGGCAGATCCGCTGCAGCCAAGGCCTAAGGGAGAGAGCAGTCCGGCCGAATATGTGCTGAAAGCGGACAGTGGAGTCTGGATAAAGGCGATGCTGGAGGGCGGATTATCGCCGGATGCCAGGGATAAAACGTTTGGAGAGCCAATTCTCTTCGAAACCCTCGAAGCAAAAAACACCGATACCCTGCAGGCGATGCTTGATGAAGGCGCGGATATCAATATTACCAATTCACTGGGTAATACGTTGCTGATCGCTGCGCTCGATTTTCACTCTTACGATCATGTCATGCTTCTGCTGGAGCGTGGTGCCAACGCAGAGATCAAGGCGGATAATGGCTGGACAATGGCTAATCAGCTGCAGCGGTATCTGAACCGGGCGAAAGAGGGCAGCAACGAATATCAAAAACTCACTGAAATTAAAGACGCGCTTATTCAGCATGGCGGTAAATGGCCTCCTGCGCCGGTGAATAAGTGATGACGTTAAACAGTGCGTTTCTTGAGCAATAATGAGTATTAAAAAGCGGCTTTTCATTTTCTGGGGAACAATGGATGCGCTGGCTGTTGCACTTTACTGCGCACAGTCCGTGCGTCATGGCAGAGTGCCCTTTGTATCCGATATCTCCTCCTTCGGTTTGACAGGAAACGGGCTGTCTGGTGATGGGCATAGCGTTCTGCTGCTGTTCTTTATTTTCGATCTTCTGTTGCTGGTGTCGCTTTTTGCCTCGGCATGGTGCTTTCTGACAGGTAAGCCTGTCGCGAGCAAACTGGCGCTCTGCCAGGAAGTTTTCCGCCCGATCTCCTTCCGGTGTTCGGTAACCCTTTTTCCGCTGTTGTTGAATCTCGCGGGTGTCTCGAACGTCTGTCTAAATAGTATTTTATTTATATTCTCAGAGTTTCTTAAGATCTACTCCCTGTGGATATATCCATACGGAAAGGGGCGTAATACTTGACCTTCAAAGGATAACTTCCTTGAAATGGCAGTTAAAGGGGTGGCATGAATAAACAAAGCTGTACAGGGATGGACTATATTGAAAATGCCCTCGCCGCGATCCAGGAGCGACGGTCTATTCATCCTTTTTTTTCTGTATATAACGTTGCTGAAAATCAAGTGGCTTATGTCAGGGATCTCCTGGCAGGAAAGGAAAAAGATAAAAGTAAGCTTCATACTTTAAATTTAGGCGCTATGGCTGCAAAAGAGTTTGAAACGACTGATGAAGAGCTTGCCCGGCATCTGTCAAATGTAAACTACATCGCTTCGCAGATGGCTGATGGGTTAAAGGTGATCCTTCCACATGAACAAGATAATGAATATCTGAAAAGGCAAAAGCGGTATCGAATTTAAGCTGACGGTGATTTGCGCATCTCCTAAAACTTCTGGTCATAAATCTCCTCTTTGTTAACACTTTTTATTTAGCATAAACCATTACGGAATACAGATTATGCTCAACCGAATTACAGTCCAGCTCCCGGTCGAGGGGCTGCTCTTCTGGAAACTTTCCGGTCGCGAGGCGATGTCCGAGTCGTTCGCCCTGACGCTGACCCTGCTCGGCACGGATGCACGCATTGACCGCAGCAAATTGCTCGGCCAGCCGGTCACGGTGACCATTCCGACGCAGAACCTGCTCTCCTCCCGCTACATCAACGGCAAAGTCACGCGCGTGGCGGTCAGCGCCGTTGAGCTGACGGGCACCCGCTATGCGGTGTACCAGCTGACGGTGGAGCCGGACCTGTGGCCGATGAAGCGCGACCGTAACCTGCGTATTTTCCAGGGCCAGACGGTGCCGCAGATTGTGAAAACCCTGCTGGCTGAACATCAGGTCAACGTGGAGGATAAACTCACCGGCAGTTACCGGGTGTGGGACTACTGCGTGCAGTATCAGGAGTCGAGCCTGGACTTCATCAGCCGCCTGATGGAGCTGGAAGGGATTGCTTATCACTTCAGCCACGAGGCCGACAAGCACACCCTGGTGCTCACCGACGCCGCCACCCAGCATCAGCCGTTCAGCGGCTATGAGGTCATTCCTTACCACCAGACGCCGTCCGGCGGCAGTACGGACGAAGAGGGCATCAGCCAGTGGGCGCTTGAGGACAGCGTGACGCCGGGGATTTACAGCCTCGACGACTATGACTTCCGCAAGCCGAACGCGTGGCTGTTCCAGGCCCAGCAGAACCCGGCGTCGCCGAAGCCGGGCAGCATTGACGTCTACGACTGGCCGGGACGCTTTGTGGAGACCGGGCATGCGGAGTTTTACGCCCGCATTCGCCAGGAGCGCTGGCAGGTTGAGCACCAGCAGATTCAGGCCACCGCCACGGCGGCGGGGATTGCACCGGGCCACACCTTCACCCTGACCAACGCGCCGTTCTTCAGCGATAACGGCGAGTATCTGGTGACGGCGGCGGGGTATCACTTTGAGGAGAACCGTTACGCCAGCGGCGAAGGTGAAACTATTCACAGGACCGATTTCACGGTCATCCCGGCGTCGGTCTCTTATCGCCCGGCGCAGAGCACGGCGTGGCCGCGCACCTACGGCCCGCAGACGGCGAAGGTGGTGGGCCCGAACGGCGAGAGTATCTGGACCGACAAATACGGCCGGGTGAAGGTGAAGTTCCACTGGGACCGTCTGGCGAAGGGAGATGACACCAGCTCCTGCTGGGTGCGCGTGTCGAGCGCGTGGGCGGGCCAGGGCTACGGCGGGGTGCAAATCCCGCGCGTCGGCGACGAGGTGGTGGTGGATTTTATCAACGGCGACCCGGATCGGCCGATTATTACCGGGCGCGTGTACAACGACGCGAGCATGCCGCCGTGGGCGCTGCCGGCGGCGGCGACGCAGATGGGGTTTATGAGCCGCACGAAAGACGGCTCCGTGGACAACGCCAACGCCCTGCGCTTTGAGGACAAGGCGGGTGCAGAGCAGGTGTGGATCCAGGCCGAGCGCAACATGGACACCAGCGTTAAAAACGATGAAACGCACAGCGTCGGCGGCGAGCGCAGCCATTACGTGAAGAAAAATGAACTGCATCGTGTGGAAGCGAACCAGACCCAGGCTGTCAAAGGTGGGACAGAGATCCTGACCGGCAAAGGCAAGCTGGATGCGGCGGTGGAGCAGTACGTCATTGCTTCCGGGACGAAGCTGCGGCTGGTCTCAGGGGAAAGCGCCATTGAGCTGAATGCTAACGGCAAGATTAACCTGATCGGTAAAGAGTTTAACTTCTTTGTGGAAGGGGATGGTTATATCACCACGGGCGGTAAGCTGCACCTGAATACCTCGGGAACCAAGCCGGGCACTACGGCACCGGGATCGGGACATAAAGGGGATATTGATGCGGCTGTGCAGGCGAAGTTTACGCCAAAAGATGAGTAAGGCCGGTGCGGTGCTTATCGCATTGCGCCGTTGTCATTTAAGATCACTAAACAAAATGAATATATCAATTTCTACAATGCTGACGATTTCAAACTGGATGATGGAACGAGCATTACCGAAATTGGTTTACGTTTAAGCAAAGATAACGGCGACATGGCGCCTTTACTAAATTTTTCACCGTCAGGTCAATGCATAACGCTTGATACCGTTAAAATGCACTTTCCGCAACTGGTGCTCACTGACTATCCGCAAGGCCGCTCTGAGAATGAAGTGACCAGTTATACTGCGCCAAAAGACAGTAATGGACAAAAGGTGAGCTTCAGTTTCACCGTGAAAAAACCTGAATGTCTGGATTCTGTCGTCATAAGCGCCGAATAAGAAACACAGCTCCCATGTCCTGGCGGTGTTTCCAGCGGTGAGAAGCGCGATAAATATTCATTGAATGACAATTAATATGAAAAAACACACTCCGACATTTCTTTTTTCAGCCTTGATGTTTACCTGTCTGAGCAGCAATGTGGTTTTGGCTCAGGTGATGCCTTCCGTTCTGACAAAACGGGATTTTTCTGTGCAGATTAAAGACCAGCCTGTCGCATTGGGCGACAGATGGACTCCTGATATTGCCCGTAAAATTGACGTGCCGCTTGAAGGCCATTTTGTCGGTGAAGTTCCTTTTGACGGAACAAACTATAAATTCTACCAGCATCAAAAGGCTGGGTTAGAAATATTCAGTTCCAACCTCTGGTGGGATAAAGCAGAAAGAAGCGTTGACGATTACATCGTGTCCCAGATTACGCTGACTGCCTCAGATATTTTAACGCCGCGTGGCATTCATGTGGGTTCAACAATCAGAGATCTGAACAATGCATACGGCGATGGTCAGTTCGAAAATGATTCCGGGGAGAAGTGGATTTCCTATGAATTGGGTAAGAAATTGCTCTCTTTTAAGGTTATAGACAGTCAGGTTGTGAAAATAACCATGAATTACGAAAATGGTACTTCAGAGTGATTTATGACCAAAAAATATTTGGCAGTCGCATTGTTCACCGCTTTATTGACAGGCGTCGTTGAAACGTCATCGGCGCTTGAATTATCGCAATACAATAAGCTCGAAACGGTTAGCCGCAAAGGGAAAAACGTTTCGCGACTCCGCAGGTAAAATAATCGGCTCAACGTACAAGAATGGCGAAATCGTTTATACCGTGACGTATGCACCCGCGAAACTGGTTGTCAGCAAAGGCAGCCAGGTTTTTGTCGAACAGTCAGGTCAATGGCGTAAATAATAAAACAGCCAGCCCAAAGGGCCAGCATGGATTGGCCTTCTTGTTTCTCACAATATTAACCATCCCGAGTTCACTTATGAAATACACCCTCCAGGAAGGTTCGTTTTCCCTTTTTCCTGCTGCCTGGCAGGATAACAGTATGAATATTATTCGCGATGACGAAAGCGGATTATCCGTGGTGGTCAGCCGCGGCGTCATTCCGGACGGCAGTGACTACGAACAAGAGTTTCACCGCCAGTGGGATGTGCTGCGTCCTCAGATGGGCGAAATTGCTCAGAGCGAATTCCGGAATGTAAAAGCCGGCCCTGACGGAAAAATTAACGGGCTAGAAGTTGAGACCACCTTCGACCGTAACGGGCAACGCCTGTGGCAAAAACAGCTGGCCGTACAGACGCCGGGCAAACCGGTATTGATGATTTTTACCCTCTCAGCACTCAGAGCGTTCACCGAAGAGGACGAGGGGCGCTGGAGCGCGCTTAAGCAAAGTCTGACGCTAAACGACAACCGGAATGTGTAAGGCATGAGCGATAACAACGCGGCCCGTAAGGGCGACGAGATTATTCACTCCAGCATTTTTGCTGACATCACCAGCATTGTGGCGGAAGGTGCCGCCTATGCGGTGATCGGTGCGGCGGTAGGCGCTGCTGCAACCGTAGCGGCGCCACTGCTGGGGGCGGGGGCCGCGGCAGCAGGCGTGGCGGCAATTGGATCCAGCTGTCTGTTAAGCGGGATTATCGGCGGCGTGCTGGCGAACGTGGCAGGGATCACTGACGATATCAGCAATGCCGCGGAAGGGTTGGGCAATGCGCTTTTCCCTCCGTCGCCTGCGGGCAAAATTACCACCGGTTCGAATAACGTTCTGACGAATGCGATCCCCGCCGCGCGCGCGGCCGGAACGTTGACGCCTGCGGATACCCCTTCCCCTGAACCGCAGTCTCCGGGCAGTTTTGCCGATTACGCAGGGATGCTGCTTTCCGCCGCCGGACAATTTGGCAGCGAAATGTGGCAGCCGAGCGTGGCCTCTGCCGCGGCGGGGACCTCGCCACTGGAAGAAGACAAGGTGGCGTGCGAAAAACACTCCGGGCCGCAGTATCTGGCGGAAGGCTCCAAAAGCGTCTTTATCAACGGACAGCCTGCGGTGCGCGCAAAAGATCGCACCACCTGCGAAGGCACCATTTCCGACGATGTCTCCCCGAACGTGATCATTGGCGGCGACACGCTTACGGTTCGCGATATCAAAAGCGGTAAAACGCCGGGACTGGCGCTGGGGATGATTGCGCTCTCCCTGCTGCGCGGACGTCCGGGCAAGATTCTTAAAAACATGCCCTGCGCGCTGGCGGCGGCCGGCGGCGGGATGCTGGCCGATATGGCCGTGAATGCCGTGTTTGGCTCCTCGCATCCGGTTCACGCCGCCACCGGCGTAAAGGTACTGAATGACGACGATGAACTCGATTTCTCGCTGCCGGGGCGCTTCCCGCTTCGCTGGCAGCGCAGCTATAACAGCCTGACCACCCGCGAAGGGCTGTTCGGGCTGGGCTGGGCAACCCCCTTTGACAGCTATCTGACGCTGGAAGAAAACAACGCCACCTGGTTCGACGAAACCGGGCGTGAGCTGAGCTTCGAGCTGCCGCCTGTCGACCGCGCGTTTTACAGCATCAGCGAAGGCATTATTATCCGCCGCAATGAGAGCGGCGACGTCGCGATCGCCGATGATGACGGTGCGGTATGGCGTCTGTATAAACCGACCCGGGCGAATCCATCTATCCTGCGTCTCGCCTCCCTCAGCGACGAATACGGCAACGCGCTGCTGACGGAGTGGGACGAGCACGGCAGGCTGGTCGGCCTTCACGACGAGCCGCGGGCAATCGACGTCACCCTGAGCTACGAAGATGAACGTTTCCCGCAGCGCGTTACCGCAGCCAGCCATTTCGACGGCAACCGTTCCTGGCCGCTGATGCAGTGGCGCTACGATGCGGGCGGCCAGCTGGCGAGCGCGACGGATGCCTCCGGCGTGGTGACGCGTGAATACCGCTATAACGACCGTGGCCTGATGGTCTGGCACCGCCTGCCTGGTGGGCTGGAAAGTGAATACCGCTGGCAAAAATTCGACCACTGGCGGGTGGTGGAAAACCGCACCAGCACCGGCGACGGGTGCCGCTTTAGCTATGATTTAGCTGCCGGGCTGACGACCGTCGAGCACTACGATGGTCAGACGCGTAAGCACTACTGGAACGCGCAAAATCTGATTGTCCGCTACGTTGACGAGCGTGGTGAAACCTGGCGCTACGAGTGGGATGACAACGAACTTCTGACCCGTCGCGTCGATCCCCTCGGCAATGCCGTTACCTTTGTCTACGACGAAATGGGCAATCGGGTGCAGGAGATCGACGCCGACGGCAATACCCGTACCACCACCTGGCTGGAGCACCGCGCGCTTCCGGCGGCCATTATCGAAGCCGACGGCAGCGCGACCCGTTTCTGGTACGACGAACATCACGGCCTGAAGCGCGTGGTCGACCCGATGGGGCAGACCACGCTCCTGCACCGGGATGAGTTTGGTCAGGTGATTGAGGAGGTCGATGCCGCCGGAAACAGCCGCTACCAGGAGTATAACGACGCCGGGCAGATGGTACGTGCGACGGACTGTTCCGGGCGCATTACCCGCTACCGTTATCATCCGCTCGGCTGGCTGGTGGCCGAGACTGGCGCCGACGGCGAAGAGACGCGCTATCGCTACGACGCGGCAGGACGTCCGGTGCAGCTCGATCGTCCGGAAGGCTGGACGGAGTCACTTGCATGGAACGAGCGCGGCCTGCCGGTGAAGCATGCGGGCGCTGACGGGAAAGAAAGCGAGTTCAGATACGATGACGCAGGGCGCTTAACCGCCACCCGCAATACTCAGGGGGAAGAGGTGCGCCGCCGCTGGGACAGCCGCGGGCGTCTGGTTGCCCTGGAAAACGAAAACGGCGAAGCGTACCGGTTCCGCTGGGGCGCGGACTCGCTGCTTCTGGAAGAGACAGGGCTTGATGGCGTGGCCTCTCAGTATTGCTACGACGCCTGCGGGCGCACGATAGCGCGCACCTTTGCCGCCGGTCACCCGGAGGCCATCACCCACGCCTTCGCCTGGAGCGCAAGCGGCCAGCTGGTCGCCCGCACCACGCCGGAAGGACAGACCCGCTATCATTACACACCATCCGGGCTATTAAGCCGGATCGGGCTGCATCCTGCGCTTTCAGCCGACGCATGGACCACCGAGGCCGAGCAGGAGCTTGCCTTTGACTATGACGCGCTCGGTCGCGTGACGCGCGAGGCGGGCGAACACGGCGAGCTGGCGTGGGAGTATGACGCGCTGGGCAACCGCACCTCCGTCACGCTGCCCGATGGCCGCGAGCTGAAACAGTTCTACTACGGCAGCGGGCATCTGCTCGGTATTGCCCTCGATAAGCTGTCGGTCTCTGATTTCACCCGCGACGAACTCCACCGGGAGACCAGCCGCACTCAGGGGCTGCTGACCACCCGCAGCGAGTACGACCGCCTCGGTCGACTGCATCGCCGGGATGTCTTCACTGGCAATGCCCAACGCCCGTCGCCGCGCCGCTGGTCTCGCCGCTGGGATTACGATTACCGCAATAACCTGGTGCGGGAAGAGCGGGACGATAATCCGTTCAGCTGGTACCGCTGGCAGTATGACAGCGCCGGGCGCCTGCTGGTTCAGGACGGCTCGCTGCCCGGACAGGAGCAGTGGCGCTGGGATGCCGCCGGTAACCCGCTCGAAGGGGCTGCTGAGAAGGTCACGCATAACCGCCTGACGCAACTGAACGGCATTCGCTGGCGCTATGACACCCACGGCCGCACCGTGGAGAAAGATAACGGCCAGACCCGCTGGCACTACCGCTACGACGGTGAACATCGCCTGACGGAAGTCATCAGCCAGCCGCGGGACCGCAACAAACCGCAGACGCAGGTCAGCTTCCGCTACGATCCGCTCGGACGACGCATTAGCAAAACGCGACGCCAGATGCTGGGCGGACAGCCAACCGGCAAGCCGGTCAGCACCCGGTTTGTCTGGGAAGGTTTCCGCCTGCTGCAGGAAGTGCACGGGGACGTGCCGCTAACCTACGTCTACAGCGATCAGGACAGCTACGATCCGCTGGCGCGTATCGACGGCGTTGATGCCCCGGAGATCTTCTGGTTCCACTGCCAGCCCAACGGTACGCCGGAGCGGATGACGGATAGCGAAGGGCAGGTACGCTGGGAAGGGGTGAACAGCGCCTGGGGCAAGCTGCTGCGGGAAAGCGAGACGCAAGTATCAGGATATTCTCAGAACCTGCGGATGCAGGGGCAATACCTGGACCGTGAGACAGGGCTGCACTACAATCTGTTCCGGTATTACGACCCGGACTGCGGGCGGTTTACGCAGCAGGACCCGATAGGTCTGGCGGGGGGGATAAACCTTTACCAGTATGCGCCGAATGCGCTGGGGTGGATGGATCCGTGGGGGTTGAGTCGTAAATGTAAGGATCCTTCTAAAGAAGCGACTCAGTGGCAAGGACCTCTTAATAAAGATTATAAAGGTATTGATAGTTACTCGAACAGAACGCTTAAAAAAGGAACGATCCTCTATGCATTGCATCCAAATGGTGATCAGTTACCTGCATATACCGTAACTCATCCTACAGTTAGGCAATATAAAGGTGATTCATTAGGATATCATGAGGCGTTACAAGTGAAACTTAACCCAGATTTCCCTGTACGAACCAAAGTTAGGGCATATTATGTATCTGAGGATATATTTGTTGCTAGTGGTCGTGCAACGGCGAATCCTCAGTTCGGAAAGGGGGGGGGGATGCAGTTTTACATACCTGAAGAAGCAAGAGGTAAATTAATTCCTGGTAAGGTTATAGATATATGAAAAAGATGACATTTAATGTAAAAAATGGGAATGTTAAAATTGATGATTATCCTATTGAACTTAGTTCTTTTGAAATATTTACTTCATCTGAGTTTTACAAAACCCATCCGCAATTTACTAAGATAGGTAAATTTTATTTTTCGAAAAATGATATTGAATGGGAAGGGCAGAATTTTATCGTAGAGTTCAGACCAGCAATTTTCTCATTTAATCCATCTCTTTTTCTTACAAGTAAAGACGGAGATTTTTATCAATCACTCAAAGATTGGGATAAGAGGGCATCGTTAAAAAATCTAGAAGAGGAAGAAAGACGATTGACAGAATGGGTTCAAAATAAATTTTCCAGAAACAATATGGGAAAGATAAATAAGCCTCCATATGGAACAAAATGGACTTATGAATGGGGAGAGATAACAGTGCAATCAAATGAAAGATCCTTTGATTGTGGGATATATATTGAATGGAATCTTAATCTCTGATGGTAATAAATCGTACATTACATATATGAGTTATCCATCCATGGAACGGAAGCCATATTGTCCAGTAGTGATATTTAAATTTATTATAGATGACTGCCTTATTTAGTATGCGAGATAAAAAATCGGATTAATCCCTTTTTTCTAAATGAAATAATAATCTTCTTTGTACATCTTTTATAAGTGGGTCTAAAAAGGAGGGATGTATAATGAAAATGCATAAAGAATAGTTAGATAATAATTCTGAAAAGATTGCATTTATGGCGGAATGAATTACTCGCCTTCAGATTTCGCTATAAATACTTTAATTGAACTTTCAAGAAAAAATCAAGATATGGCGTGGGTTATTAGTAAATGCTATGAAGTAAAGAGAGTCTCAAGACACAACTGAAACTATTCAAACGTTATTCAGGAAGTTCAGTATGTCGCCATCTTTAACAGTGTAATTTTTTCCTTCTGCATGCAGAGGGCGCTGACCACCCGTAGGGAGTACGACTGTCTTGGTCGACTGCATCGCCGGGATGTATACACTGGCAATGCCCAGCGCCCGTCACCGCGACGCCAGATGTTGGGCGGACAGCCAACCGGCAAGCCGGTCACTACCCGGTTCGTCTGGGAGGGGTTCCGCCTGCTGCAGGAGGTGAACGGGGACGTGCCGCTGACCTACGTCTACAGCGATCAGGACAGTTACGATCCGCTGGCGCGTGTCGATGGCGTTGATGCCCCGGAGATCTTCTGGTTCCACTGCCAGCCCAACGGTACGCCGGAGCGGATGACGGATATCGAAGGGCAGGTGCGCTGGGAAGGGGTGAACAGCGCCTGGGGCAAGCTGCTGCGGGAAAGTGAGACGCAGGTATCAGGATATTCTCAGAACCTGCGCATGCAGGGGCAATACCTGGACCGTGAGACAGGGCTGCACTACAGTCTGTTCCGGTATTACGACCCGGACTGCGGGCGGTTTACGCAGCAGGACCCGATAGGGCTGGCGGGGGGGATAAACCTTTACCAGTATGCGCCGAATGCGCTGGGGTGGATCCGTGGGGGTTGAGTCGTAAATGTAAGGATCCATCTAAAGAAGCAACAAAGTGGCAAGGCCCTGGAAATGATGATTATCCCGGTATTGATGTTTATAAGAATAGGAAGCTGAAAAAAGGTATAATTCTTTATGCTCTTTACCCGAATGGGAATCAACAACCCTCATATACTGTGACATTCCCAACAGTCAATCAATATAGAGGCGATCCTTTGGGTTATCATCAAGTGCTACAGGTAAAATTAGATCCTCGATGGTCTGTACGTACGAAATTAAGGGCTTTCTATGTAAGCGAAGACATAGATGTTGCTTACGGTAGAGCTGCAGCCAATAAGTTGTATGGAGATGGGGGAGGACTTCAGTCCTTAACCCCAGGAAAGATTTTAGATATATGATAAACTTAAATTTTAATGCGAAAACGGGAAAGCTAATTTTCGATGGTCTAACTTTAGAGATTGATACTGAAGAAGGATTTTGCAACAGTAAACTTTATCACAAACTAAATACGTTTAATGCTGTAAAGAAATACATGCCTTATCACTATCTTATTGATCCGGTGTTTTTTTGCGATAAAGAATTTGAAATTAACATACGGCCAATATGTTTTGGTTTTCCTTTTATGGTTCATCTTGTCGATAAAGATAGTGAATATTATAAATCCCTAAAGGACTGGGATGCAAGAACTAATATTAACATGCTAAATAACTCAGTGAAAAGCTTGTCTGATTGGCTAAGCCTTTCTCTGAATTTAGGGGCTCCTGATATTACGAAAACAGAAATGATTAGATGGGATTATGAATGGGGCCGAATTTCTGTCTCGTATGAGACAAAGTCATTCAACCATGGCATACATATAGTTTGGAATTCAATATAATCAATAACTAAGGCTTGCCTAAATTAAGTTATTGACTAATAACATCATCCATTTACTTTTAATCTTACTTGTTATTATTGGAGTTAAAAGTTATAGAGAAAATGAAAATAACTAATCGACTTAAAAAGAAGTTATTAGTCCTCGATGGCATTGACAATGATTTCATAGAGTATGGAAAGGAAATATCATGCCCTGAGTGTGACGGGGTAATAGTCTACTCTATCGTAAACTCATATGAGTTTGACACGCTTACTGAAGAGGTAAAAAGCTTTTTGGTTAAGAAAATGAGAGGTGTGAAGCTTGTTAGTGAACATAAGAAATATAGCTACGACGATAGCCAATTAGATGTTTCGAAAAATACATGTTCAAAGTGTTTGAAAGATTTTTCTAGTGTATTAACGTATAAAGAAGTGCAACCAGCACGATACCGGGTATATCTTGTGGGGCTTTTTGAAGGTGATTTGAAAAAGATCAACCTTTAAAGGTTGAGGTTTACCAATGATTGAAAATCTCATTTATTTTAAAGAAAATAACCTGCTTCATTGGGCTAGTGGTGAAAGTAACAGAGTGGTTAGTATGCCATTTTTAGACCATGCAATGGTCGACTCAACACGCCAGTTAGTCTTTGCGTTAAGCGAACCAAAGCCATTACCAACCGTTTTGACCATCTTCAATGCGCAGGGTGAAAAACCATTTTGGTCAGCACCTCCTGAAGGCGCAGCTTTCTATTACTTAACTTTCAACCTGTCAAAGCAAGTGGTTGTGGTCTGTAGCTATGCGGAAAAGCAAAACGGCTGGCATGATTGGTTTTATTCCTGGGATATGAAGCGTAACGCGCTGTCTCTATCGGGCCCTGCGTATTAACATCAAAAGCACCAAAAAATGATAACAATAACCGGTGGCAAAAGAGGGCTGCATAAGCAGTTCCAACAAGCGGTTTAAAACAGAGCTAAGAGGCAAAGGATGAGCACGGTTTACATTGTCATTTTAACCTATATCAAACCACTCGAAGAGATTGACGCAGCGATACATGCTCATGTTGAGTGGCTAAAAAAGGGGTATTCAGAGGGGATTTTCCTGGCATCCGGTAGACGGATCCCAAGAAACGGTGGGGTCATTCTCGCTAAGTGTGAAAGTCTTGCCTCTCTTGAAGAGCGCTTGCGCGAGGATCCTTTTCAGGCGTTAAAGCTAGCGACTGTTGAAATCATTCCCTTTGAACCCAGCATGAAAACAGAACTCCTGGAAAATGTGTTTTAACCCTCGAATAAAAAAATCCACGCCAAAGCGTGGATTTTTTTCATTCAAAACAAATCAGACGTTAAACAGGAAGTTCATCAGATCGCCATCTTTAACGATGTAATCTTTCTCTTTCTCACGCATCTTGCCTGATTCTTTCTTGCCTTGCTCACCTTGTTCTCAATAAGCTGTCGGTCTCCGACTTTGCCCGCGACGAACTCCACCGTGAAACCAGCCGCACCCAGGGGCTGCTGACCACCCGCAGCGAGTACGACCACCTTGGACGACTGCATCGCCGGGACGTCTTTACCGGCAATGCTCACCGCCCGTCGCCGCGCCGCTGGTCCCGCTGCTGGGATTACGATTACCGCAATAACCTGGTGCGGGAAGAGCGGGACGATAATCCGTTCAGCTGGTACCGCTGGCAGTACGACAGCGCCGGGCGCCTGCTGGTTCAGGACGGCTCGCTGCCCGGACAGGAGCAGTGGCGCTGGGATGCCGCCGGTAACCCGCTCGAAGGGGCTGCTGAGAAGGTCACGCATAACCGCCTGACGCAGCTGAACGGCATTCGCTGGCGTTATGACATTCACGGCCGCACCGTGGAGAAGGATAACGGCCAGACCCGGTGGCACTACCGCTACGACGGCGAGCACCGCCTGACGGAGGTCATCAGCCAGCCGCGGGATCGCAACAAACCGCAGACGCAGGTCAACTTCCGCTACGATCCGCTCGGACGACGGATCAGCAAAACGCGTCGCCAGATGCTGGGCGGGCAGCCAACCGGCAAGCCGGTCACTACCCGTTTTGTCTGGGAGGGGTTCCGCCTGCTGCAGGAAGTGCACGGGGATGTGCCGCTGACCTACGTCTACAGCGATCAGGACAGCTACGATCCGCTGGCGCGTATCGACGGCGTGGATGCCCCGGAAATCTTCTGGTTCCACTGTCAGCCCAACGGCACGCCGGAGCGGATGACGGATATCGAAGGGCAGGTGCGCTGGGACGCGGTGAACAGCGCCTGGGGCAAGCTGCTGCGGGAAAGCGAAACGCAGGTATCAGGATATTCTCAGAACCTGCGCATGCAGGGTCAATACCTGGATCGTGAGACAGGGCTGCACTACAATCTGTTCCGGTATTACGACCCGGACTGCGGACGGTTTACGCAGCAGGACCCGATAGGGCTGGCGGGGGGGATAAACCTTTACCAGTATGCGCCGAATGCGCTGGGGTGGGTGGATCCGTGGGGGTTGAGTAGGTGTTCATCCTCAGGTAAATATAAGCCTGGAACCATTCTGGGACGTGCAGTCTATAAAAATACTGTTGATATACATCCAGGTGTCCCTAAGTCGGTTCATCCGTCAGTTCATCCTTCAATCAAAGCGAAAGTTAAGGATGGTTGGACAAATGTTGATTTGATGAAGAATGGCTATGCTCCGATTGGCACGGATGGAAAACAAGTTAACCTCCATCATGTTCTTGGACAAGAGCCTGGACCGATGGTGGAAATTCTTTCATCAACGCATAAGCTGTATCATAAGCAATTGCATGGATTAATTGAGAATGGTGGGAGTTTTAGAAATACTCCTGAACTTGATAGGCAGTACAACAGATTTAGAAGCGCGTATTGGAAGTTGAGATCATTGGATTTTTAATAGGGTGTAAAAGATGACTATCAAAACTGCAATTGAGCATTTAGATAAGAATGCTACAGACGAGGTGTTTTGGTTAGGCCCGGTTGATCTAGAGCAGATTGACATACTTGAAAATAATCTGGGTATTAAACTCCCACTTGATTTTAAAGAGTTCTTACATTTGGTTGGCGGCGGCGGTGTAATTGGAGAGGAGATCTCAGGAGTAGTTGATAACAATGCACTCGAAGAATCCGGAGGTGCTGTTTTTTATGATACAAATTATTGCCGGACTGAGTTCTCCCTTCCTGAAAACTATGCAGTTATCTATTTCAAAGATGACGAAGTTTGTTGGTGTATAGACTGTGGCGGCAAAACTTTTGGTCGAGTTATTAATTATGATCTGTTTTCCAGAAAAGAAACAAACACTTTAAACGCTTCGTTTTCTGAGTTTTTTGATAATTATGTGAAATTACGGACATGATTTTTTTTTAAGTAAATTTTGATCTTTTCAATCAAGAGCTAACATTATAAGGTCTATGATGGAACTTGGGCCTTATAATGTAAATGGATCCCAAGAAACGGTGGCGTCATTCTTGCTAAATCTGAGTGTCTTGCCTCTCTTGAGGAGCGATTACGCGAGGATCCTTTTCAGAGGTTAAAGCTTGCGACTGTTGAGATCATTCCATTTGAACCCAGCATGAAAACAGAACTCCTGGAAAATGTGTTTTAACCCTCGAATAAAAAAATCCACGCCAAAGCGTGGATTTTCTTCATTCAAAACCAATCAAACGTTAAACAGGAAGTTCATCACATCGCCATCTTTAACAATGTAATCTTTCCCTTCCGCACGCATCTTGCCTGCTTCTTTCGCGCCTTGCTCACCCTTGTAAGTGATGAAGTCTTCAAACGCGATAGTCTGCGCGCGAATAAAACCTTTCTCGAAGTCGGTGTGGATCTTACCGGCTGCCTGAGGCGCAGTTGCACCCACAGGAATCGTCCAGGCACGGACTTCTTTCACGCCAGCGGTGAAGTAGGTCTGCAGGTTCAGCAGCTCATAACCCGCGCGAATTACGCGGTTCAGACCCGGCTCTTCCAGACCCAGCTCGGCCATGAACTCTTCACGGTCAGCGTCGTCCAGCTCGGCGATATCAGATTCAACGGCAGCGCATACAGCCACAACGACAGAACCTTCCGCCGCGGCGATTTCACGCACTTTGTCCAGATACGGGTTGTTCTCAAAACCGTCTTCGTTAACGTTGGCGATGTACATGGTTGGCTTCAGGGTCAGGAAGCTCAGGTATTTGATCGCCGCCTTGTCTTCTTCCGTCAGGTTTTTCAGCGCGCGCAGCATGCCCGCGTTTTCCAGCTGTGGCAGACATTTTTCCAGCGCAGCCAGTTCCGCTTTCGCGTCTTTATCGCCGCCTTTGGCTTTCTTCTGCACGCGGTGAATCGCGCGTTCGCAGGTGTCGAGGTCAGAGAGCGCCAGCTCGGTGTTGATGACGTCGATGTCGTCAGCCGGATCCACTTTGTTGTTGACGTGGATGATGTTGTCGTTCTCGAAGCAGCGCACAACGTGGCCGATCGCTTCGGTTTCACGAATGTTGGTCAGGAACTGGTTACCCAGACCTTCACCTTTGGAGGCGCCTTTTACCAGGCCCGCGATGTCAACGAACTCCATGGTGGTCGGCAGAATGCGCTGTGGCTTCACGATCTCCGCGAGCTGATCCAGACGCGGGTCGGGCATTGGCACAACCCCGGTGTTCGGTTCGATGGTACAGAACGGGAAGTTCGCCGCTTCGATACCCGCTTTGGTAAGCGCGTTAAACAGGGTGGATTTGCCCACGTTTGGCAGACCGACGATACCGCATTTGAATCCCATTTCTAAATCACCTTAATATCTTGATAATCAATCGGTTAACGATAACCGATTGATGAAAAGTAAATAACTCTGCCTATTATACACGTAACCCGCATCACGCGCGGTAAAAAAGCCGTATCGGGCGGATTATTGCGCTTTGAAAGCGTGCAGGCGGTTTGTCGCTTTGGTTAAGCCATCCTTCAGCCAAATTTCAGTGCAGCGCACCGCTTCGTCTACCGCCTCGTCAATTAGCTTCTGCTCAGAAACCGGGGGCTTACCTAACACAAAACCAACAACTTTGTTTTTATCGCCCGGATGGCCGATTCCTACGCGCAAACGGTGGAAATTCGGGTTATTGCCCAGCTTGCTGATAATATCTTTCAGACCGTTATGGCCCCCGTGCCCGCCGCCCAGTTTGAATTTTGCCACGCCGGGTGGGAGGTCCAGCTCATCGTGAGCCACCAGAATTTCATCCGGATTGATGCGATAAAACGTTGCCATTGCCGCCACGGCTTTACCGCTCAGGTTCATAAAGGTGGTGGGTACCAGCAGGCGCACATCTGCGCCAGCAAGGTTGATACGTGAGGTATAGCCGAAGAATTTAGGTTCTTCGCGCAGGGGAGCACGCAACCGCTCGGCCAGCAGATCAACATACCATGCCCCGGCATTGTGGCGAGTGGCCGCATATTCTGCGCCCGGGTTGGCGAGGCCGACAATCAGTTTAATCGTCACGATTCAATTCCTAATGGGTTCCAGATCTGGCGCGTAGTTTACTGTCTGGCGCGCCGCTTGACAAAATTCTGCAATCGTCACGGCGAAAGTCGAATAATTACTCATCTGAACAATTAGAATTTCAAGCTGTTCAACGCCTTATTTGTAAACTTTTGTTTGGGAGTTATCCGTAAATGTGATCATTCACGCAACTCATAAAAGGGGCGTTGTCTATACTTTACACACAAGGATTAGGGGCTTTTCCCCTGACAACCCAAAGTTCCGGAGGTGACACATGAAACGCAAAAACGCTTCGTTACTCGGTAACGTGCTGATGGGGTTGGGGCTGTTCGTGATGGTTGTCGGCGTGGGTTATTCAATTTTAAACCAATTGCCGCAGCTTGATCTCCCGCAATACTTCGCGCATGGCGCGGTACTGAGCATTTTCCTCGGTGCAGTATTGTGGCTTGCCGGGGCGCGCGTGAGCGGACATGAAGAAGTCTGCGATAAATACTGGTGGGTGCGCCATTATGATAAACGTTGTCGCAGGGATCAGCACAAGCACAGCTAGTACCTGATAAAGAACACCGAACGACTCCCAAGGGAGTCGTTTTTTTTGCATGGAGTATTGACCCTCACGTAACGTAAGGCTCCAGAGTGGGTGCACTGGCAAAGTAAAAAGGAGCAATTATGTTGATTCAGGTGGGTGAGCTTGCGAAACGGGCCGGTATCACCGTGCGGACATTGCATCACTATGAGCAAACAGGGTTGTTGCTGCCTTCTGCCAGAAGTGCGGCAGGTTACCGGCTTTACAACCTGGCAGATGTCCAGCGTCTGCACATGATCCAGACGCTGGCAAAAGCGGGGCTGGAACTTGCTGAAATCAGGGATTTTCTGGAACAGGCGTCGCTGTCGTTAACCGAGTTACTCGATGCGCAAATCACGCTGTTGGATAAACAGCTTTGCAGCATACATACGCTGCGCGACCGGCTGGTGGAATTGCGCACCGGGCTTCGCGACGATGCGACGCCGGATCTGGAATCCTGGCTACAGACGCTGGAGTTAATGAATATGTACGATCGCTGGTTTAGCAAAGAAGAGTTACAGCAGCTGCCGTTTGCGGTGCAGAAGGAGGCACTGGCGGCTATCTGGTCAGGGCTGGTTACAGAGGCCAACATACTTCTGGAGCAACATATCCCCGTTACGGATGCGCGAGCCATGGAGCTGGCGACGCGCTGGATGGAACGCCTGGAGCAGGACACGGCGGGCAAGCCAGAGTTTCTTACCCGGCTGAACGAAATGCACAGCGTTGAGCCGCAAATGCAGGCGCAGACTGGCATCACGCCGGAGATGACGGAGTACATTACCCGGGCGTTTGCTGAATCTAAGCTCAACATATGGGAGAAGTATCTCACCGCCGAAGAGATGGCCTTTACCAGGGCACACTACTTTGACCGCATGATGGAGTGGCCGCCGCTGGTGGCGAAACTGCATCAGGCGCAGCGGAAAAGTATCGATCCTGCCTGTGAGGAGGCGCAAAAGCTGGCTGAAAACTGGCTGGCGTTATTCCAGTCGTATGCGGGAACAAACCCGGAAACCCAGCAAAAGTTTCGCGCGGCCATGCAGCAGGAGCCGCAGCTGATGAAAGGAACATGGATGTCGCCTGCTGTGCTTGCATGGCTCCAGCAGGCCATCGGGATAATGATGCAGAGACGTTTCTCCGCATCAGGTGAATCACAGATCCGCTAACGCCGCTTCCCGGTTAGGGTAGAAAGAGAGTCGGCCAGGGATCGGCTGTACGCCCGCGCGCGCCATGGTGCGCAGCGGCTGGAATTCCAGGTTACTCACCCGCAGCTCGCAGCCTTCCGGCAGACGTTGTACGAAGCGCTGGAAGGCGTCCAGGCCCCCGGCATCCAGCACCGGTACGGCATCCCATTTCAATACCACAATCCGTTTGCCCGCGATACGAGTTTCCAGTTCGCTGAACAGGCCTTCCGCCGCGGCGAAGAACAGCGGGCCAATTACGCGCAGCACCAGCACATCATCAGGCACCTCTACGTTGACCGGCGAAAGGCGCGTCATCTGTGCAATGCGGCGCATAAACAGCAGGGAAGCCAGCACGATCCCGACGCTGATGGCGATAACCATATCGAACAGCACCGTCAGCGACATACAGATCAACATTACGATGATGTCGTCTTTTGGTGCACGACGCAGCAGGTTGACCACCTTATGCGCCTCACTCATGTTCCAGGCCACCATCAGCAGCAGCGCGGCCATAGCGGAAAGCGGCAGCCAGGAGAGCAGGGGGGCAAGGATCAGCAGAGCGAGGATCACCAGCACGGAGTGGATAACCGCCGAAACGGGGGAGGTTGCTCCCGCGCGCACGTTCGCCGCTGAACGGGCGATGGCTGCCGTTGCGGTAATACCGCCAAAGAACGGGGCGATGAGATTGCCTAACCCCTGACCGACCAGTTCGCTGTTGGCTTTATGTTTGGTGCCGGTCATGCCGTCGAGCACGACGGCGCAGAGCAGAGATTCAATGGCCCCCAGCATTGCCATAGAGAATGCGGCGGGAAGCAAGGCGCGCAGGGAATCCCAGCTTAAGGTAAAGCTGGAGCCAGGCATGTCCCACGGCAGTACCAGTTGCGGTAACAGTTGCGGAATGCCGCTACCCTGAGAACCGTCCGCCAGCACATAATGGAACTGCGAGCCGATCGTCGCGACATGACCACCGAACATATTGACGATAGCCATTACTGCGCAACCCAGCAGCAGCGCGGGAAGGTGACCCGGCAGACGAATCCCTAAACGAGGCCAGACAATCAGCGTACCCAGCGTCACAATCCCGATGGCGGCGTCGCCCAGGTTGGCCGTAGGCAGTGCCATAAACAGCGCGCCTACTTTTTGCAGATAATGTTCCGGTACATGAGGCATCTGCAGACCGAGAAAATCTTTGATCTGCATGGTTCCGATGGTGATCCCGATCCCTGAGGTGAACCCGAGCGTGACGGAAAGGGGAATGTACTCAATCAGGCGGCCAAAGCGGGCCAGGCCAAAGAGAATCAAAAACAGGCCTGACATCAGGGTGGCAACCAGCAGGCCTGCAAGACCAAACTGTTGCGAAACCGGGTAGAGGATCACCACAAAAGCGGCGGTCGGGCCGGAGACGCTGAAGCGTGAACCACCGGTCAGGGCGATGACAATCCCGGCAACGGCCGAGGTGTAGAGGCCGTACTGTGGTGCAACGCCGCTACCAATCGCCAGCGCCATCGCCAGCGGTATGGCGATAATGCCGACGGTGATCCCGGCAATCAGGTCACGGACAAAACGTGACGAGGTGTACTTCTCTTTCCAGCAAGCGTCGATGAGGGCGCGAAAGGGCAGAACATGTGAGGAGGCTACGTTTTTCACAATTATCTATCATCCGAGTGCGCATCATCTGTCATATGAATGGCAGGTGAAGGAGGCATTAATCATACAAATAAAACCTAAAGACAAAAAAACCCGCCGCAGCGGGTTTTTCGGCCGTGTTCGATTAATGTTCGAACATTGCAGAGATGGATTCTTCGTTGCTGATACGACGAATCGCTTCGGCCAGCATCCCGGACAGGGTCAAGGTACGCACGTTTGGCAGTGCCTTGATCTCGTCGCTCAGTGGGATGGTATCGCATACCACAACTTCGTCAATGACGGAGTTACGCAGGTTGTTTACCGCATTACCGGAGAAGATTGGGTGAGTTGCGTAAGCAAATACGCGTTTCGCACCACGTTCTTTCAGCGCTTCAGCGGCTTTACACAGCGTGCCACCGGTATCGATCATATCGTCAACCAGTACGCAGTCGCGGCCAGCAACGTCACCGATGATGTGCATCACCTGAGAAACGTTAGCGCGTGGACGACGTTTGTCGATGATCGCCATGTCGGTATCGTTCAGCAGCTTAGCGATAGCACGGGCACGTACCACGCCGCCGATGTCCGGAGAAACCACGATCGGGTTGTCCAGGTTCAGCTGCAGCATGTCTTCCAGCAGGATTGGGCTGCCGAATACGTTATCAACCGGGACGTCGAAGAAGCCCTGGATCTGCTCTGCGTGCAGGTCAACGGTCAGTACGCGGTCAACGCCGACGCTGGAGAGGAAATCAGCAACGACTTTAGCGGTAATTGGCACACGCGCGGAACGGACGCGACGGTCCTGACGGGCATAGCCGAAGTAAGGGATTACAGCAGTGATACGGCCTGCGGAAGCGCGACGCAGCGCGTCGACCATAACAACCAGTTCCATCAGGTTGTCATTCGTTGGAGCACAGGTGGACTGGATGATGAAAATATCACCACCGCGTACATTTTCGTTAATTTGTACGCTGACTTCGCCGTCGCTAAAGCGACCTACAGCGGCGTCGCCGAGGGAAGTGTACAGGCGGTTGGCAATACGTTGTGCTAGTTCCGGGGTGGCGTTACCAGCAAAAAGCTTCATATCAGGCACGAGAAGAACCTCAGGCATGCGTCCAGTGGTGGATAGCGTTCGCCGCAAACTGTGCGGGCCAGGCGAAGGCTATCCAGGCGGTGTATTAAAGAGCGCGATGCAACGTCTGGAACAGGGTGACGTTGTCACCGAAACTCAGTCTGCGCCAGAATGGCCTGCTGTAGGGGGGAGATGTTCATCCCACGCGCTACAAAACCATGCAGCCAATCCGGCGCTTGCTCAAGCACCTGACGAGCGGCGGATTCGGTGTCAAATTCAGCAAAGACACAGGCCCCTGTACCAGTCAGGCGCGACGGCGCGTATTCTAACAGCCAGGAAAGCACCGCATCAACCTCGCGAAAACGTTTTCTTGCGATATCCTCGCAATCGTTGCTGAATTCACAATTTAATAACGTTTCTATTGACCGAATCGGGGTATTTCTTTTCAGGTCAGGATCTTTAAAGATGACCGGGGTCGGAATGCTCACGCCGGGGTGAGCAACCAGATACCATTTTTCCGGCGGGTTGACCGGGGAGAGGATTTCCCCCACGCCCTCGGCAAAGGCCGCATGACCGCGAACAAACACCGGAACATCCGCGCCCAGTGTCAAGCCCAGGGCGGCCAGTTCGTCCTGCGACAGCCCGCTGCCCCAGAGGTGATTCAGGGCAACCAGCACCGTGGCGGCGTTAGATGAGCCGCCGCCCAGACCGCCGCCCATCGGCAGGCGCTTCTCTATACTGATGTCCGCACCGCTTCCCGCGGGCAGCCGCCCCGACGACGCCGCCGCTTTCATCAGCAGGCGCGCGGCACGCACAATCAGGTTGTCTTCATGCGCCACGCCTTCGACCGGCGTCAGGAGGCAAATTTGCCCGTCCTGACGCGGCTCAATGGCGATCGTGTCGCCATAGTCAATAAACTGAAACAGCGTTTGCAGGGTATGGTAGCCGTCAGCACGCTGACCGGTGATATATAAAAACAGGTTCAGTTTTGCCGGAGAAGGCCAGTGGGTCATCATTTAACGATCCAGTTATCCATTTTGAGCTTGATGCGCTGGCTGCCCTGTGTCAGCTCCATATTTGATGGCAGCGATGGTTTACTCTTGCTGTCATAGTCGTTGTATACCACTTTCCAGGTTTTGCCATTCTGGGTGTAGTTGGCCTGGCTCAGACGGTATTGATCGTCCAGGGTGTAGTCGGTGGCGTCACCCGGCAGGCCGAGGATCCACTGGCGCAGGCTGTTCAGCGGGATCGGCATCCCGGTCAGCTTGCCAATCATCTCTTCGGCATCGGTCGCGGTGTAGTGCTGGCCTTTATTGTCGGTGATCTGCGCTTCGCCCGGTTTAGCGATAAGCTCCAGTTCGGTGCTGCCGAGCGGGTTCAGCAGCAGCAGGCGATAGTTGTCCTGCCCGGTTTGCTGCCAGAAGAAACGCGCATACACTTTTTGTTCATCAGAGAGATAGGCGAAGGCGCCGCGGGTCTGATACTGGCTCAAATTGCGGACGTCCTGCTGGTGCTGACGCCACTGCGGTGAATCAGGGCTTTTGCCCGGGCCTTTTGGTTGGGTGACAGTACATGCGGTCAGAACCAGTGCCGCCAGAGGCAGCAGGCGAATCAGTCGGGTCATAATGAGGACAAATCCTTGAGATACGTTGCAGTTATAACTGTTAATGCTAGCGTCCCGCAGTCCCACCGTCTACGTTCAAATTATCTCAAAGCAATGCGTAAGCTATTACTCCGAAAGGAGGCGGTCTCTTTTATTGATCTCGCGCATCCTGTATGATGCGTCCTGCTAACCTTATTAACGCTGGTACTACTCCCGCTCAACATGACCCTATTAGCACTCGGTATTAACCACAAAACGGCCCCGGTTTCGCTGCGAGAACGCGTTACGTTTTCGCCGGATACGCTTGACCTGGCGCTGGACAGCCTGCTTGCCCAACCGATGGTGCAAGGGGGCGTGGTGCTCTCGACGTGCAACCGTACCGAGCTGTATTTAAGCGTGGAAGAGCAGGATAACCTGCATGAAGCGCTGATCCGCTGGTTATGTGACTACCACAATCTCAACGAAGACGAGCTGCGTAATAGCCTGTACTGGCATCAGGACAATGATGCGGTAAGCCATCTGATGCGCGTCGCCAGCGGTCTGGATTCACTGGTGCTGGGCGAGCCGCAGATTCTCGGTCAGGTGAAAAAAGCCTTTGCGGATTCGCAAAAAGGGCATTTGAAGGCCAGTGAACTGGAGCGTATGTTCCAGAAGTCGTTCTCCGTGGCGAAGCGTGTGCGAACCGAAACCGACATTGGTGCCAGTGCGGTTTCTGTTGCTTTCGCAGCCTGCACCCTTGCACGTCAAATCTTTGAGTCCCTTTCCACCGTCACCGTGATGCTGGTGGGCGCGGGCGAAACCATCGAACTTGTGGCGCGCCATCTGCGCGAGCATAAAGTGAAAAAGATGATTATCGCGAACCGCACCCGCGAACGTGCGCAGGTTTTGGCGGATGAGGTGGGCGCAGAAGTGGTTGCGCTGAGCGACATCGATGAACGTCTGAAAGAGGCGGACATTATTATCAGTTCTACCGCCAGCCCCCTGCCAATCATCGGTAAAGGGATGGTGGAGCGCGCGCTGAAGTCGCGTCGAAATCAGCCGATGCTGCTGGTGGATATCGCCGTCCCGCGTGATGTTGAACCGGAAGTCGGTAAACTGGCGAACGCCTATCTTTACAGCGTTGACGACCTGCAAAGCATCATTTCGCACAACCTCGCTCAGCGTAAAGCGGCGGCGGTACAGGCGGAAACCATTGTTGAGCAGGAAACCAGCGAGTTTATGGCCTGGCTGCGCGCGCAAAGCGTCAGCGAGACCATCCGCGAGTATCGCGGGCAGGCGGAGCAGGTGCGTGATGACCTGACTGCCAAAGCGTTAGCGGCCCTTGAACAGGGCGGCGACGCACAGGCTATTATGCAGGATCTGGCGTGGAAACTGACCAACCGCCTGATCCATGCACCAACCAAATCTCTTCAACAGGCTGCCCGTGACGGGGATGATGAACGCCTGACTATTCTGCGCAACAGCCTCGGGCTGGAATAGCGCCCTATACCCATTTTCTAAGACAAGGTGCACTTACGCCTATGAAGCCTTCTATCGTCGCTAAACTGGAAGCTCTGCACGAGCGCCATGAAGAAGTCCAGGCGCTGCTCGGGGATGCCGGGACCATTGCGGACCAGGAACGTTTTCGCGCACTCTCGCGTGAGTACGCGCAGTTAAGTGATGTTTCTAAATGCTTTACCGACTGGCGACAGGTTCAGGAAGACATCGAAACCGCGCAGATGATGCTCGACGATCCTGAAATGCGCGAGATGGCGCAGGAAGAGTTACAGGATGCGAAAGCGCGTTCTGAAGAGATGGAGCAACAGCTTCAGGTGCTGCTGCTGCCGAAAGATCCGGACGACGAGCGTAACGCGTTTGTGGAAGTCCGCGCCGGTACCGGCGGTGATGAAGCGGCGCTGTTTGCCGGGGATCTGTTCCGCATGTACAGCCGCTACGCTGAATCGCGTCGCTGGCGCGTGGAAATCATGAGCGCTAACGACGGCGAGCATGGTGGCTATAAAGAGGTTATCGCCAAGATCAGCGGCGACGGCGTGTATGGTCGTCTGAAGTTTGAATCTGGCGGTCATCGCGTGCAGCGCGTGCCTGCTACGGAATCTCAGGGGCGTATTCATACCTCTGCCTGTACAGTGGCGGTGATGCCAGAGCTGCCGGAAGCGGAATTGCCGGACATCAACCCGGCGGACCTGCGCATCGACACTTTCCGCTCCTCTGGTGCGGGCGGCCAGCACGTTAACACCACCGATTCCGCTATCCGTATTACTCACCTGCCAACCGGTATTGTGGTGGAGTGTCAGGACGAGCGTTCGCAGCATAAAAACAAAGCCAAAGCCTTGTCTGTGCTGGGCGCGCGTATCCACGCGGCCGAAATGGCGAAACGCCAGCAGGCGGAAGCATCGACGCGTCGTAACCTGCTGGGCAGCGGCGATCGCAGCGACCGTAACCGTACCTACAACTTCCCGCAGGGCCGCGTGACCGACCACCGCATTAACCTGACGCTTTACCGTCTGGACGAGGTGATGGAAGGGAAGCTGGATATGCTGATTGAGCCTATCGTGCAGGAATACCAGGCTGACCAGCTGGCGGCGCTGTCCGAGCAGGAATAATGGATTTTCAGCGCTGGTTACGTGAGGCCGCCGGTGAGCTTTCCGCAAGCGAAAGCCCAAAACGCGACGCCGAAATTTTGCTGGAGCATGTAACGGGTAAAGCCCGTACGTATCTGCTGGCATTCGGTGAGACGCCATTGACCGCTGAGCAGCAAGCGCAGCTCGCTACGCTGCTTGCCCGCCGTAAAAACGGTGAGCCGGTGGCGCATCTTGTCGGTGAACGTGAGTTCTGGTCGCTCCCGCTTTATGTCTCAGCGGCAACGCTGATTCCACGCCCGGATACCGAATGTCTGGTGGAGCAGGCGCTGGCGCGTTTGCCGGCTGCGGCCAGCCGCATTCTCGATCTCGGAACAGGAACGGGTGCTATCGCGCTGGCGCTTGCCAGCGAGCGTCCGGATTGCGATGTGACGGCAGTGGATGTGATGCCTGACGCGGTGACCCTGGCGCAGCGTAACGTGGCGCGTCTTGGGCTGACTAACGTGACCGTGCTGCAAAGCAGCTGGTTTAGCGCGCTGGAGACTCGCTCGTTCGAGATGATCGTCAGTAACCCGCCGTATATTGACGAGCACGACCCGCACCTTGCGCAGGGCGATGTTCGTTTCGAGCCATTGTCGGCGCTGGTTGCGGCTAACGCAGGGTTAGCCGATCTTGATCACATAGTGACAACGTCACGGCAACATTTACTTCCCGGCGGCTGGCTGCTGGTGGAACATGGCTGGACGCAGGGGGAAGCCGTACGTGCGCTGTTTACGCAAGCGGGTTATACCGCAGTGGAAACCTGCCGCGACTACGGCGGTAATGAACGGTTGACGCTAGGCCAGTGGGCGTGAAACAAGGCTATCTGCCATTTACTGATAAAGGCGTAAGGCTGACTGAAAGGCGGTTTGGCGTTATCATCTACATTGTTTTGAGTTTTATCGCGCCCGGGGGTAGCTGTACGTTCGGGCGTTACTGGGGTAAGTCATGAAGTCCTTAGCCGATTTCGAATTTAATAAAGTGCCGCTTTGCGATGGCATGATCCTGATTTCGGAGATGATACGCGACGATTTTACGTCGCAGTACGTTTACGATGAACTGGAGAATCTGGTCAGCCTGGCGCGTGAAGAGATCAATCAGGCGCGCCCGCAGGACTGGCAATTAGAGAAGCTGCTTGAGCTTTTCTACGGCGAATGGGGTTTCTGCGACACGCGTGGCGTGTATCGCCTGTCTGACGCATTATGGCTGGACCAGGTCTTAAAAAACCGTCAGGGCAGCGCCGTTGCGCTGGGCTCTATTTTGCTGTGGGTCGCGCACCGTCTGGATATTCCACTGGTGCCGGTCATTTTCCCGACGCAGATGATCCTGCGGGCGGAGTGGCTGGACGGCGAGATGTGGCTCATTAATCCGTTTAACGGCGATACGCTGGATGAGCATACGCTGGACGTCTGGCTGAAAGGCAACATCAGCCCGGTCGCCGAGCTCTTTAACGAAGATCTCGACGAGGCCGATAACGCCGAAGTGATCCGCAAGCTGCTGGATACGCTGAAATCAGCGCTGATGGAAGAGCGTCAGATGGAGCTGGCCTTGCGTGCCAGCGAAGTGCTGCTGCAGTTTAATCCGGAAGATCCCTACGAAATTCGCGACCGCGGGCTTATCTATGCCCAGCTCGACTGCGAACACGTTGCGCTGAACGATCTGAGCTATTTCGTTGAGCAGTGCCCGGAAGATCCGATTAGCGAAATGATTCGCGCGCAGATCAACGCGATCTCGCACAAACAAATTACACTGCATTAATCTTAATTCCGATTCACACCTGAATAAGGCGATCCTATGAAACAAAAAGTGGTTAGCATTGGTGATATCAAGGTAGCAAACGACCTGCCGTTCGTGCTGTTTGGCGGTATGAACGTGCTGGAATCCCGCGATCTCGCCATGCGTATCTGCGAGCACTACGTGACCGTGACCCAGAAGCTGGGCATCCCGTACGTGTTTAAGGCCTCTTTTGACAAAGCCAACCGCTCCTCCATTCACTCTTACCGTGGCCCGGGCCTGGAAGAGGGCATGAAGATTTTCCAGGAGCTGAAACAGACGTTTGGCGTGAAAGTGATCACCGACGTGCATGAGTCCTGGCAGGCACAGCCTGTAGCGGACGTGGTAGACGTGATCCAGCTTCCGGCATTCCTGGCCCGTCAGACGGACCTGGTGGAAGCGATGGCGAAAACCGGCGCGGTCATCAACGTGAAAAAACCACAGTTCGTGAGCCCTGGCCAGATGGGGAACATTGTCGACAAGTTTATCGAAGGCGGCAATGACAAGGTTATCCTGTGCGACCGCGGTGCAAACTTCGGTTATGACAACCTGGTCGTGGATATGCTGGGCTTCAGCGTGATGAAGAACGTCTCTAACCAGTCTCCGGTGATCTTCGACGTGACTCACGCCCTGCAGTGCCGTGACCCGTTTGGTGCCGCGTCTGGCGGTCGTCGCGCGCAGGTAACCGAGCTGGCGCGCGCCGGTATGGCAACGGGTCTGGCGGGTCTGTTCATTGAAGCGCACCCGGATCCGGCTAACGCGAAATGCGATGGTCCGTCCGCACTGCCGCTGGATAAGCTGGAGCCGTTCCTGAAGCAGATCAAAGCGATTGACGATCTGGTGAAGAACTTCGATGAGCTGGATACCAGCAACTAATAAAAAAACCCGCTTCGGCGGGTTTTTTTATAGGACATATTGCCGGGTGGCGCTGCGCTTACCCGGCCTACAAAACCTGTAGGCACTGCAAGCGAAGCGCCGCTGGGCAAAGAGGCTAGGCAAATATCGTCATCAGGTACGCCACAAACAGCGCCATATGTGCCGCGCCGTTCAGCACGTTGGTGCGTCCGGTGGAGAAGGAGATCTGGCACAGCAGCAGCGAGGCCACCATCACAATCATCTCCGGCGCGCCCAGCGCAAACTGCAGTTCGTTCCCCGTCATAAAGGCAATCAGGGTCACCACCGGTACGGTGAGTGATATGGTCGCCAGCACGGAGCCGAAGAACAGGTTCATTGCACGCTGCACCTGATTGTTCAACACCGCTTTCAGCGCCCCCAGTCCTTCAGGGGACAGGATCAGCAGCGCCACCAGGAAACCGGTAAAGGCCACCGGGGCGTTCAGCTCGGTCAACAGCGTCTCCAGCGGGTTGGCATTCATTTTGGTGACCGCAATGACCGCAATCAGATGCACGATCAGCCAAACCGTGTGCCACACACTGCTGTGTGCTGACGGCTTACCGTGGTGCGGGTCGTCGTCGTCGCCGTCATCTTCATGTTCGTATACAAACAGGCTCTGGTGCGTTTTGGTCTGAATCAGCAGGAAAACGCCGTACATGGCTGCGGAAATCAGCGCGACCAGCAGCGCCTGACCGGTGGAGAAGTTTGCACCTGGCAGCGCCATCGGGAAGACCAGCACGATAATTGCCAGCGGAAAGAGGGCAATCAGGTACTGTTTAATACCAAACAGGTTCATGTACTGGGTCGCAAATTTACGCCCGCCCAGTAACAGCGAGAAGCCCACCAGGCCGCCTGTCACAATCATAATGATGGAGTAGAGGGTATCGCGCATCAGCGTCGGGGCAGCATCGCCGGTCGCCATAAGCGCGGAAATCAGGCTGACTTCGAGAATAACAACGGAAAGACTCAGAATTAACGAACCGTACGGCTCGCCCAGACGGTGGGCTAATACGTCCGCATGGCGAACGACGCTAAATGCGCTGGTTAAAATACCGACCAGGGCAAGAATATTGATACCAACCACCACTGGCAGTGACTGACTGCTTCCCCAGAAGAGCAGCACAGCCAGTGCCAGAACCGGGAAAATGAGTGACGTCTCCTTGTGGCGGGTCTTTACCGCCTCGTGTGTTGCTGTCATGTGCTTCTCCATCAATGCAGGTGCTTGTAATTATAGATAGATTTTAAGGAGATTAAATTAACAGAAATCTGTTAAATACCTTATATTTTTTACTTAATTTTACCCTTTGTGATGTTTTTCTTCTTTGAAGTCTATAATGCCATATCTCTCATAAATAAATATTAAATAACAACGAATTATAATTTTGATTTACTCATTAATTATTGTTGGGTGGCACCATGGCATATCGTCGTCCACACTTATCTCTTTACCGAAAAGAGAGGTTAGTGATGCCCTACAAAACGAAACGCGAATTACCTGATAACGTGAAAAATGTCCTGCCTGAACACGCGCAGGATATCTACAAGGAAGCGTTTAACAGCGCCTGGGATCAGTACAAAGATAAAGAAGATCGCCGGGATGATGCCAGCCGGGAAGAGACGGCGCATAAGGTCGCCTGGGCCGCAGTTAAACATGACTACGAGAAAGGAGACGATGATAAATGGCATAAAAAGAAATAGCCGTGAAATAATTCGCTGCCTTCATTTTGACTTTTCAGGCGGTTGAACTTCCGTTGTATTGCAACTGGTCCGCTAATTGCTTATCGTTATTTCACTGCTGGCAAAATGACCAGACAAAAATGCCGGGAAGGCGCATTACAGATGTCGCAAGGAAGCATGCAGTGGCGGAGGTGTAAAGTGTTAACGCGTGATTTCTTAATGAAGGCAGATTGTAAGACGGCATTTGGTGCTATTGAGGAATCGCTTCTCTGGTCAGCTGAACAACGTGCGGCGTCGCTTGCTGCCACGCTTGCCTGCCGCCCGGATGATGGCCCGGTATGGATTTTTGGCTACGGTTCGCTGATGTGGAACCCGGCTCTGGAATTTGTCGAATCGGCAACGGGAACGCTGCCTGGCTGGCACCGCGCATTTTGTCTGCGCCTGACGGCCGGACGCGGCAGTGCGTGTCAGCCTGGTCGCATGCTTGCACTGAAAGAGGGCGGACGCACCACGGGCGTGGCGTATCGCCTCCCGGATGCCACGCTCGAAGAGGAGCTGACGCTGCTCTGGAAGCGCGAGATGATCACCGGCTGCTATATGCCGAGCTGGTGCAAGCTGGAGCTTGACGATGGACGTACCGTCAATGCGCTGGTGTTTATTATGGATCCACGCCATCCGCTGTATGAAGCGGATACCCGCACGCAGGTCATCGCCCCGTTGATTGCCGCCGCCAGCGGGCCGCTGGGCACCAACGCGCAGTATCTCTTCTCCCTCGATCAGGAGCTGACCCGCCTCGGCATGAAGGACGATTGTCTGAATGAGCTGGTGGTAAAGGTGAGGGCGCTGCTGGAAGGGAACCCTGTCAACAGCTCGCTGCGACCGGGTTTTGCCTGATAATACGCCCGGCTGGACGGGCGTTTACTCTTATGCTGCCACGTAGCTGACGGAATGCTCCAGCGACTGACTGTGGCTGTCGATCAGCACATCCCATGTGCCGGTATACGGCACGGTAAGCCACGCTTTATCATCCTGCACGGTCAGAATATCCGTCTGGGATTGCTTTTGCGCTTTTGAACTCATGAGATGTATGCGGCAGCGTTCTGAGCAACGCACCACTACCGTATCCCCGCCGAACAGTTTCAAACTTGTTTTTACCAGTGCCATTTTTTACCCCGTAGTCTTAAACAACGCTCTCCCTGCAGCCATATCCGAGCGTGATGTTGTTCACAATTCACTCGTTGCATAACACCAAAGGGGGAGAGTCGGGATGCTGATTTTGATCAAAAAATGGCATAACGATTAAACAAAAATGACAAAATCCCTCAAAAGTGAGGCTGGCGCGCGTTTTACCCGCGAAACGCGCGCCGGGGGAACATTAAATGCGGAAATGGCCGGCCGTTTCAGCAAGGTCGCCCGCCTGGCTCTGCAGGGCTCCCGCGGCGGCGGCGGACTGCACCACCAGCTCCGCGTTCTGCTGCACCATTCTGTCGAGATGCGTCACAGCGTGATTTATCTCATGGATGCCTTTCATCTGTTCGCTGGTGGCGATGGAGATTTCGCGCATGATGCCGGAGACGCTGCCGATGCTGGAGCGGATCTCATCCATGCTTTCACCGGCCAGATGCACATAGCGCGAACCAGTCGCCACGCTATCGGTGGTGGAATCAATCAGGGATTTGATCTCTTTCGCCGCCTGGGCGCTACGACTGGCGAGGTTACGCACTTCCCCTGCCACCACGGCAAATCCGCGGCCCTGCTCACCGGCACGCGCCGCCTCGACGGAGGCGTTCAGCGCCAGAATGTTGGTCTGGAAGGCGATACCGTCGATGACGCTGGTGATATCACCAATTTTTGCGGACGCCACTTCGATGGACTGCATCGTGCTGATGGCCTGAGAAACCACTTCACCACCGCGCGCGGCAGCCGCAGACGCTTTGCTTGCCTGATCGTTCGCTTCCGCTGCCGATTCATTCGATTGCGTGACGGAGGCGGTGATCTGCTCCACCGCACTGGCGGTCTCGCGAAGGCTGGACGCCGCCTGCTCGGTACGCCCGGAAAGATCCTGGTTGCCAGCCGCAATTTCCTGCGCGGCATTTTTCACCGACGCGCTGGCGTCACGGAGTTGTACCATCACGACGGAAAGCTTATCGCTGAAGGCATTAAAGGCCTGCGCAATTTGCGCCACTTCATCATTGCCGCTGTCCGGCAAACGCTGGGACAGATCGTTGGTCCCGTTGGCAATGTTATGCATCGCATCACGAATGTCAGACAGGCGCTTCAGCAGACGGGCAATCAGGACGTGAACAATGGCGCCGCTCAGGAGTGCCAGGATCACCAGCGAAATCGCCGACGCTTTCAGCAGGGAACGCATGCCGGAGGTGGCATCGCTGTTGTCGAGCGCGACGACCAGCAGCCAGTTTGTGCCCGGCACGGCTGAGGCAATGAAGGTTTTGTCTACATCATTCAGGGTTCCGTCGACCGGATTACCGCGCTTCAGCGCCGCAAAGTCGATCCCTTTGATCGTCTCGGCAAACGGCTTCAGGGTCAAAGCCGGATCGTTGGCGGCAATCACGGTACCGTCACTGTTCAGGAGCAGCCCGCTGCTGGCGGGTGTTGGGTGGATGCCGCGCACGTTTGCCACGACGCTATCCATGGCGACATCGCCCGCCACCACCGCTTTCAGGACGCCATTTTCTTTCACCGGTACAGCAAACGTCACCACCAGCTTTCCGGTACCGGCATCAACATAGGGTGCGGTCACTACCGGGCCGTCCGTGCTCACCACCTGCTGATACCAGGGACGAATGGTCGGATCATAATCCGCCGGGACACCCGCAGGTTCAGAAAACTTCGCCGTCTTGCTCGCATAACCCACATAGACGTTAGTGAATCCCCCCGCCTGCGCCAGTTGTTTAAACACCGGAACCGGGTCGTCAGCCAGCGCGACGCTTTGTGCGGAGGTAATCACCGTCATTTTGCTTTTGGCCCAGTCGGCAATCGCCATGTTGTGGCTGGCGCTGGTACTGGTCAATATATCGCGCTGTGACTGCTGGTTATCCTGGCGCGTGACCTGGAAGTTAATAACGGTATTGAGAAGAAGGGCGACGACAAGGCAACCTGTCGTCGTGGCGATAATACGTGCGCGAATCGATCTGAACATAAGTGAAATACCTGCTGTGTTGTTTCCATGCCTATCGGCAACCCCGCAGGTAAACTTGATGCTGAAACCGCGTCCATAAGAAAATAATATTTTTAAGGGATTATTATTAAAAAGTTAATACTTTATCTGCGGTCAGCGTCCATTCGGCCAGCTCAACCAGCGTCCCGATTTCTACGCCCTCTATCAGCGGCAGAGTGGTAATCCCGCGTCCGTCGGTGCAGGTCTTGCACAGTTTCACCGGCACATTTTGCGCGGTCAGGATCTCCAGCATCTGCTGAATGTTATAGCCTTCTGCCGGCTTTTGGCCCTTCAGCCCGGCGGTGACGGCATCCGACATTAAAAAAATCTGTAATGCCAGGTCGCTCTCTTTTTCACGTAGCGCAATGGCCAGACGCAGGCTGTTAAAAAGAGATTCGCTGCCGTAGGCCGCCCCGTTGGCGACGATCACAATCTTCTGCATGTTGACTCCTGTTCTTATAAAGGCACGAATATTGCTTAGTTCTCCGGAGTTTCGCTGTCCGGGAGAGTAAGCATGACATTAATGGCTGGCATTTCGCCAGGTGCAACCGAATGGCTTCAGCGCGCGAGGCTGATGCGCCGGGAGCAGCTCAGCAAGCTGGCAGAGCTGAACGTGCTGGTGCACGGCATTAGCCAACTGGTCCATATGCTACAGTGCGAGCGCGGGGCATCCAACGTCTGGCTCTGTTCACAGGGTAAGCTCTACGCGCCTGAATGCAAAGCCAGCCGGGCACTGGTAGACGAAAATCTTGCTGCGCTGAATACGATACTTGGCAAGCAGTCCCTCCTCCCGGGGAGCGCCGTCTGCGAACGTATCGGTAATGCACTGCATACGCTGGACACACTTCCCGCGCTGCGTGACGGGGTGAGTCAACAAACCCTGACGGCCCCGCAGGCCATGGAACATTACTCCCGCATGCTTCGCCATCTGCTCAGTATCGTGCCGCAACTCAATGACAGCATTGACGATCCGCAAATCGCGGGCCGGTTTGTCGCCCTTTACAGCCTGATGCAGGGGAAAGAGCTGGCGGGACAAGAGCGGGCCCTGGGGGCGATAGGCTTCACGCAGGGTTTTTTTGATGACGTTACCCGCCAGAGACTGGTAGATCGCATTGACGGGCAGCAAGCCTGCTTTGAGATCTTCCTCTCCCACAGTCAGGCTGACGTTCAGGCCACTTTCTCCCTCAACTGCCAGCCCGACCGTGAGACGGAGCAACTCCGGCGCGTGGCCTGTACCCGCCAGCCTGCCGCGGATAATGGCCATACCGCGCTGGCGTGGTTTGCGCTGCAGACGGCGCGGCTGGAGCATCTGCGCGCGCTGGAGGAGACAATCATCGCCGATCTGATGGTCGCGGTGGATGAGCGGATTCAGCGTGACGAGGTCTATCTGCATCCTGCAGATGAACTGGAGGACCCGCTGGCGCATTACCCGGATAAACCCCTGCTGCCTCTGGTTCGCCAGCAGGCGCGCGAGATTGAGCAGCTCTCCCGTCAGCTTGCGTCGCTGCGCGATACGCTTGAGGAGCGAAAAACCATTGATAAAGCAAAAAGCGTGCTGATGACCCACCAGAATATGAGTGAGGAGCAGGCCTGGACAACGCTGCGCAAAATGGCGATGGACAAGAATCAGCGCATGGTGGATATCGCCCGGGCGCTGCTTACGGTGAAAAGCGTGTGGCAGATAACCCCAAAGGAGTAGCTGCACAATCAGTGGGCATGTTGTGCCTGATTGGGGTGCGTAATGGCGAGCAAAACCCGGCTTTCGGCCCTGAAACAGGGTGTTCAAACCTGGCATTGACTTTGCATTATTGAATTAACCATTTTTGACGGTGCGCCAACGGCGGTGCATCAGTCTTCGGGATAAAGGCGTCCAGCGGTGCTTCGGCACTGTGGGCGCTTTTTTTTGGCTTTTTTTCAGGAGTGGTCATGGCGGATTTGTCGAGACGGCGGTTTTTGCAGGCCAGCATGCTGGCGAGTGGCGCAGTGTTATTACCGGGTGTCATGCAGGCTGCCTGGGCGGCAGGCTCGGATAAACCGGAGCAGGAGACGGTACGTATCGGGTTTATCCCGCTGACCGACTGTGCGCCGGTGGTTATCGCAGCCCTGAAAGGCTTTGATAAAAAATACGGTATCACCATCGTCCCCACCAAAGAGGCGAGCTGGGCAGCGGTACGCGACAAGCTGGTGGCGGGGGAGCTGGACGCCGCGCACATTCTTTACGGTCTGCTGTACGGGCTTGAACTGGGTATTGCAGGCAAGCCGCAGCAAATGGCAAACCTGATGACGCTTAACCAGAACGGTCAGGCCATTACGCTCTCCAGCGATCTGGCGGAGAAGGGGGTTCGCGATCTTGACGGGCTGAAAACGCTGGTCGGGCAGCAGGCGCCTGGCACTTACACTTTCGCGCACACCTTCCCGACCGGAACGCACGCCATGTGGCTTTACTACTGGCTGGCGAGCGCAGGCATTAACCCCTTCGATGACGTGCGCACGGTGGTGGTGCCGCCGCCGCAGATGGTGATGAACATGCGCATTGGCAACATGGTGGGCTTTTGCGTCGGTGAGCCGTGGAACGCGAGGGCGATTAACGACCGCATTGGCTTCACCGCTGCCACGTCGCAGTCCATCTGGGCAGATCATCCTGAAAAAATTCTCGGTACGCGTCGCGACTGGGTGGAGAAAAATCCGCACACCGCCCGGGCGCTGGTGAGCGCCGTGATGGAAGCCGCGCGCTGGATTGAGGCGTCCCCGGAAAACAAACGTGAAACCGCGCAGATCCTCTCGCGCCGGGCGTGGCTCAACTGCAAAGAACAGTATCTCACCGGGCGAATGCTCGGGGAATACGACAACGGCCTGGGGCAGCGCTGGCAGGACGCGCACCCGATCCGTTTCTTCAACGAGGGTGCCGTCAGTTATCCGTACCTCTCCGACGGCATGTGGTTCTTAACCCAGTTCCGCCGCTGGGGCTTGCTTAAAGCCGCGCCGGATTACGTGGGTATTGCGCAGCGCATTAACCAGACCGCGGTCTGGCAGGATGCTGCCACCGCCGTCGGCGGACTCTCCACTCCCTCATCACCGTATCGCAGCAGCACGCTGATGGACGGTACCGTCTGGAACGGAACCGATCCGGAAGGGTACGCCAACCGTTTTGCCATTCACCGTAAAGGGGCCTGATTATGCCGCATCTGCAAAACACAAAACCACAAGAGAAGCCTGAGAGCGGGGAGGTGATTGTCCTGCCACCGTTACAGGTTCGTCGTCGTACGCCTGCGTTGGCGCGTCGAATGAATGATGTTTTACAGCGCGTCATTCCGGCGTTTCTGGGGCTGGGGCTGCTGGTGGTGCTCTGGCAACTGGCGGCGATAAACAGCAAAGGCTTCCCGACGCCGCTCAGCACGCTCGACTCGGCCATAACCCTGTTCGCCGATCCGTTTTATCGCGACGGGCCAAACGATATGGGCATAGGCTGGAACGTGCTTGCGTCACTGCAGCGCGTCGCCATCGGCTTTGGTCTGGCAGCGCTGGTGGGGATTCCGCTGGGCTTTCTGATTGGCCGTTTCACCTTTTTCTCGCGCATGTTCAACCCGCTAATTGCCCTCCTGCGGCCGGTTAGCCCGCTGGCCTGGCTGCCCATCGGCCTGCTGCTGTTCCAGAAAGCGGAGCCAGCATCAAGCTGGACCATATTTATCTGCTCCATCTGGCCGATGGTCATCAACACCGCGGAAGGGGTGCGCCGTATTCCACAGGACTACCTCAACGTCGCCCGGGTACTGCAACTCTCTGAGTGGACCATCATGCGCCGCATTCTCTTTCCTGCCGTGCTGCCTGCGGTGCTGACCGGGGTACGCCTCTCCATCGGTATTGCCTGGCTGGTGATTGTCGCCGCCGAGATGCTCACCGGAGGCTTAGGCATCGGCTTCTGGATCTGGAACGAGTGGAACAACCTCAACGTCGAAAACATTCTCATCGCCATCGTCATTATTGGCGTGGTCGGGTTGCTGCTGGAGCAGGGGCTGATGCTGATTGCCCGTCGCTTTAGCTGGCAGGAAAAATAAGGAGCGAAGATGAAACCATTAATTCAGGTCCAGGGCGTGAGCCAGCGCTTTTCTACTGCCAGCGGCGAGTTTCTGGCGCTGCAAAACGTTTCGTTTGATATTCACGAGGGCGAAACCGTCAGTTTGATCGGCCACTCCGGCTGCGGCAAATCGACGCTGCTGAACCTTATTGCCGGCATTACGCTGCCGACGGAAGGTGGGCTTATCTGCGACAACCGCGAAATTGCCGGGCCGGGCCCCGAGCGCGCGGTGGTGTTTCAGAACCATTCCCTGCTGCCATGGCTCACCTGCTTTGACAACGTCGCCCTGGCGGTGGATCAGGTGTTCCGTCACACCATGAGCAAGTCTGAGCGTAAAGCGTGGATCGAGCACAACCTCGACCGCGTGCAGATGGGGCATGCCTTGCATAAGCGCCCGGGGGAGATCTCCGGCGGCATGAAGCAGCGCGTGGGCATCGCCCGCGCGCTGGCGATGAAGCCAAAAGTGCTGCTGATGGATGAACCGTTCGGCGCGCTGGATGCGCTGACGCGAGCCCATCTGCAGGACTCGGTGATGCAGATCCAGCAGGCATTGAACACCACTATCGTGCTGATTACCCACGACGTAGATGAGGCAGTGCTGCTTTCCGATCGCGTGCTGATGATGACCAACGGCCCGGCGGCGACCGTCGGAGAGATCCTGCGCGTTGATCTGCCGCGTCCGCGCAACCGGGTTCAGCTGGCGGACGACAGCCGCTACCACCACATGCGTCAGCAGATCCTCCATTTCCTCTACGAAAAACAGCCGAAAGCGGCGTAACGAGGGGGCTTTGATGCGACTGGTCATTATCGGGAATGGAATGGCGGCCACTCGGCTGATTGACGGGCTAACCGGGCGGGCCTCGGGTCGTTTTGCTATCACCGTCGTCGGTGATGAGCCTGAGCATGCCTATAACCGCATTCAGCTTTCGCCGGTGCTGGGGGGCGAGAAAGCGGCAGCGGATATCTGTCTTCAGGATGAGGACTGGTACCGGGTACGTGGCGTTACGGTGCTGCGGGGCGAAAGGGCGCTTGCCGTGGACGTGGTCTCACGGGAAGTGCGAACCGCCACCCGCACGCTGGGCTGGGATGCCCTGGTATTTGCCACCGGTTCAACGCCTTTTGTTCCGCCGATCCCCGGCGGTGATGCGCCGCAGGTGTTCACGTTCCGCACCCTGGAGGATACCTGCGCCATTCAGGCAATTTCCGGTCCGGCGGTGGTGCTGGGGGGCGGCGTGCTTGGGGTTGAGACTGCGGCAGCACTGGCACGCTCAGGTGACAACGTCACGCTCGTTCATCGCGGTCCGTGGCTGATGGAACAACAGCTGGATCAACAGGCTGGCGCGCTGCTGGAGGAGGCGCTGGCGGAACGGGGCGTGCGCTGTGAGCTTGCCTCCGGTATCTCGGCGATTAACGACAACACCGTGACGTTGCTCAATGGACGCAGTATTGCTGCGGCGCGCGTGGTGCTGGCGACCGGCGTGCAGCCCAACATTGACCTGGCAAAGGCCAGCGGCCTTCATTGCGCGCGCGGGATTGTGGTGAATCACCAGATGCAGACCTCCGCGCCGGACATCTATGCCATTGGCGAGTGCTGCGAAATTGATGGCCAGACGTTTGGCCTGGTCGCCCCCTGTCTGGCGCAGGCCGATATCCTCACCGCACGGCTGGCGGGCGACACCACTGCGCCGTTTACCCTCACCGACAACGGTGTGCGACTCAAGGTGACCGGCGTGGAGCTGTTCAGCCTGGGTCGCGCGGCGGAGCAGGAGGGCGACGTGGTCTGGCGTTCATGGGATCCGCTGACGCGTCACTATCGTCGCTTACTGATCCATCAGGGGACGCTGGCTGGCGTGCTGCTGATGGGAGATTGCCGCAACGCGGCGACATTTACCGATTTACTGGCAACGGCTGCGCCCGCACACGCGGACTGGCTGTTCGATCGATTCACTACGCAACCGCAGGTTGCAGGACAGAACGCTATGACAAAACCTACTCTGGTGGTGGTTGGGCACGGTATGGTCGGCCATCATTTTCTCGAAGATTGCGTTAACCGCAACTTACATCAGCAGTATCAGATCGTGGTCTTTGGTGAAGAGCGCTATGCCGCCTATGACCGGGTGCATCTGTCCGAGTATTTTGGCGGCCGCAGTGCGGATTCGCTCTCGCTGGTGGCAGGGGATTTTTTTGCTGATAACGGCATTGAGCTGCGCCTGTCGCAGCTGATTGTCGCCATTGACCGCGACGCGCGCGTGGTGCGTACCGCCAGTGGGCATGAAACGCACTGGGATAAACTGGTGCTGGCGACCGGCTCATACCCGTTTGTCCCGCCGGTACCGGGTAACGATCTGCCGGGCTGTTTTGTCTACCGCACGCTCGACGATCTCGACAACATTGCGGCCCATGCGGCGGGTGCGCGTCGCGGGGTCGTCATCGGCGGCGGGCTGCTGGGGCTGGAGGCAGCAAACGCCCTGAAACAACTCGGGCTCGAGACTCACGTGGTGGAGTTTGCGCCCAATCTGATGGCGGTTCAGCTCGATAACGACGGCGCGTCGATGCTGCGCAAGAAAATCGAGGCGCTGGGCGTGGGCGTTCACACCGCTAAAGCCACCACGGAAATTGCGTCGACGGATGACGGGCTGGTGCTGCGCTTTGCCGATGGCGAAGCGCTGGAAACGGACCTGGTGGTCTTTTCTGCCGGTATCCGTCCGCAGGACGCGCTGGCGCGCAGCAGCGGGCTGGCTATCGGCGAGCGCGGCGGGATCTGCATTGACGATGGCTGCCAGACTTCCGACCGTGACGTGTTTGCCATTGGCGAATGCGCGTTGTGGGAAGGGAAAATCTTTGGACTGGTTGCCCCGGGCTACCAGATGGCACGCGTGGCCGCCGCCGTGCTGGCAGGGGAGGATAAAACCTTCACCGGCGCGGATATGAGCACCAAACTCAAGCTGCTGGGCGTGGATGTGGCGTCGTTTGGCGACGCTCACGGGCGCACGCCGGGGGCGCTGAGCTACCAGTGGACGCACGGCCCGCAGCAAATCTACAAGAAAATCGTGGTCAGCCACGACAGCAAAACGCTGCTCGGCGGCGTGCTGGTGGGTGATGCCAGCGAATACGCCACGCTGGTGCAGATGATGCTCAATGGAATCAGCCTGCCGAAAGCGCCGGAAACCCTGATATTACCCGCATCCTCAGGCAGCGCGCCAAAAGCGCTGGGCGTGGCGGCGCTGCCGGAAAGTGCGCAGATCTGTTCGTGTCATAACGTCAGCAAGGGCGATATTTGCCAGGCCGTGAGCGCGGGCGCAACGGATATCGGTGCCATCAAACAGTGCACTAAAGCGGCGACCGGTTGCGGGGGCTGTAGTGCGCTGGTGAAGCAGGTGATGGAGTTTCAGCTTGCTGAACAGGGCGTGGAGGTGAAAAAGGATATCTGTGAACACTTCCCCTGGTCACGCCAGGAAATTTACCACCTGGTGCGCGTCAACCATATCCGCACCTTTGACCAGCTCATCAGCCGCTACGGTCAGGGACACGGGTGCGAAATCTGTAAGCCGCTGGTCGGGTCCGTGCTGGCTTCCTGCTGGAACGAGTATCTGCTTAAACCGACGCATCTGCCGCTGCAGGACACCAACGACCGTTACTTTGCCAATATTCAGAAGGACGGAACCTATTCCATCGTGCCGCGTATGCCCGCCGGGGAAGTGACCGCCGACGGGCTGATCGCCATCGGCCAGATTGCAAAGCGCTATAGCCTTTACAGCAAAATCACTGGCGGGCAGCGTATTGACCTCTTTGGCGCCACTCTGGAACAGCTACCGGAGATCTGGCAGGCGCTGGTGGAAGCCGGATTTGAGACCGGCCACGCTTACGGGAAATCTCTGCGCACGGTGAAATCCTGCGTTGGGTCGACCTGGTGCCGCTATGGCGTGCAGGACTCCACCGGCCTCGCGGTCAAACTGGAGCACCGTTACAAAGGCCTGCGCGCGCCGCACAAAATCAAAATGGCGGTTTCCGGCTGTACCCGCGAGTGTGCCGAGGCGCAGAGCAAAGACGTGGGCGTCATTGCCACCGATAAAGGCTGGAACCTCTACCTGTGCGGCAACGGCGGCATGAAGCCGCGCCATGCGGATCTTTTCGCCAGCGATCTGGACGATGAAACGCTGATCCGTACCGTTGACCGGTTCCTGATGTTCTACATCCGCACGGCGGATCGCCTGCAGCGCACCAGCACCTGGATGGACAACCTGGAAGGCGGCCTCGACTATCTGCGCGAGGTGATCCTCGACGACAGTCTGGGTATTGCCCACGAACTGGAGCAGGAGATGGCCCGGGTGGTAGAAACCTACCAGTGCGAATGGCAGACCACGCTCAACGATCCCAATCGTCTGGAGCTGTTCCGCACCGCTGTGAACGACACTGCCGTAGAGCAAGGCAAACGCTGGCAGGAAATCTGCGGTATCGAGGATATCCCCGAACAGGCGGGCATTGGCGCGCGTCTCGGTCACAACGCGATTGCGCTGTTCCGCTTTGGCAAAACCGTTTATGCCCTCGATGACCTTGAGCCAGGAAGCCGTGCGAACGTGCTTTCTCGCGGCATTCTTGGCGATGCGGCGGGGGAGCCGGTGGTGATCTCTCCGCTTTATAAACAGCGCATTCGTCTGCGCGATGGCTGTCAGGTTGAAAATGGTGAGCCTGCGGTACGCGCCTGGCCGGTGAAAATTGAAAACGGCAAAGTGTGGGTCGGTAACGATGCCCTGGTCATGCGTGCGGAGGCTTCATGACAGAAACCCGGACAACATGCCCCTACTGCGGGGTGGGCTGCGGCGTGGTCGCCCGCTTGGAAGGCGGCGTGGTCAGCGTTCGGGGAGATGAAACCCATCCGGCGAATTTTGGTCGCCTGTGCGTGAAAGGGGCCGCCCTGGGGGAGACAACCGATTTACAGGGGCGGCTTTTGCGCCCGGTCCTTGACGGTCATGAGGTGGACTGGACGCAGGCACTGGGGGCGGCAGGTGAACGGCTCCAGCACATTATCGACACATGGGGGCCGCAGGCGGTGGCGTTCTACGCGTCCGGCCAGCTGTTAACCGAGGATTACTACGCCGCTAACAAGCTGATGAAGGGGTTCATCGGGGCGGCGAACATTGATACCAACTCCCGGCTCTGCATGTCGTCAGCGGTGGTGGGTTATAAACGTGCCTTCGGTGAGGACGTGGTGCCGTGCAGTTACGAGGACGTGGAGAACAGCGATCTGGTGGTACTGGTGGGCTCGAATGCCGCCTGGACGCACCCTGTTCTGTACCAGCGGCTGGTGCAGGCAAAGCAAACCAATCCGCAGATGAAGGTGGTGGTGATTGACCCGCGTGAAACGGCTACCTGTGATATCGCTGACCTGCATCTGGCGCTAAAACCCGGCAGCGATGCGGGGCTGTTTGTGGGGTTGCTCAATGTGATCCAGGGAACCGACGCGTGGCCGATGGCCCGCGTGGCGGCGTTTTGCGACCTTCCTGTGCAGGATATTGGTGTGTTTTATGACTGGTTTGTCACCGCGCCACGCGCGATCACGCTCTACACCATGGGGATCAACCAGTCATCGAGCGGTAGCGACAAGTGTAACGCCATCATCAACGTCCATCTTGCCAGCGGAAAATTCAACCGCCCGGGCTGCGGTCCGTTTTCGCTGACCGGACAGCCAAACGCCATGGGCGGACGGGAAGTGGGCGGGCTGGCAAATCAGCTGGCGGCGCACATGAACTTTGAGCCGGACGATCTTTCGCGGGTGGCGCGTTTCTGGGGAACGGAAAGGCTGGCGCAGACGCCTGGCCTGATGGCGGTTGAACTGTTTGATGCCATTGCCCGTGGCGAAGTGAAGGCGGTGTGGATCATGGGCACCAACCCAGCGGTCTCGCTGCCGGACAGTCACGCCGTATGTCAGGCGCTGGCAGGCTGCCCGCTGGTGATTGTTTCTGAGGTCATGAACGATACCGACACCAGCCGGTTCGCCCATATCCGTTTTCCGGCGCTGGCCTGGGGGGAGAAGGACGGCACTGTGACCAATTCCGAGCGGCGTATTTCGCGCCAGCGCGCCTTTCTGCCTGCTCCGGGAGAGGCAAAACCGGACTGGTGGATCGTCGCGCAGATTGCAAAACGGCTGGGGCACGGCGACGCCTTTGCCTGGCAACATCCGCACGAGATTTTTTGCGAGCACGCGGCGCTGACGGCCTTTGAAAATGACGGCACGCGGGCATTGAACCTGCATGACCTGGATGAACTTACCCGCGAAGCGTGGGAGCGGCTGGAGCCGTATCAGTGGTCAACGGGGGATTTTCCGCGCCGAAACCTGGTGCCGGTCGATCCGGTCCAGCACGGTGCGGCGGTCAGCACGCTGTACCCGGTGCTCCTCAATACCGGACGCATCCGCGATCAATGGCACACCATGACCCGGACGGGGTATGTGTCCCGGCTGATGCAGCATATCGCGGAGCCGTTTGTTGAGGTCTGCGCCAGCGATGCCGTGCGGTTCTCGTTGTGTGATGGCCAGCTGGCGCGGATCAGTTCGCCGCGCGGCGTGATGGTCGCCAGAGTGCGAGTCAACCGCGGCATCCGGCAAGGCGAGGCGTTTGCCCCGATGCACTGGAACGCCGTGTTTGCCCGTCAGGGAAAGGTGAATGCGCTGGTGGAAGGGCGCTGCGATCCGGCGTCGGGCCAGCCGGAGAGCAAACAAACCGCCGTTCGGATCATGCCCTGGCTGCCCGCCTGGCAAGGGGTGCTCTATACCCACGAACAGCCGGCGTTACCATCCTGGGTTCACTGGTGGCGTAAAGCCTCGCATCTGACGGTATCAGGAGATAAACCGTTTCTTTCGTGGGTCATGAACTACGCCAGCAGCCGGGGCTGGCAGTTACAGGTTGCTCAAACCGGCGAACGCAGTAGCGTGCTGGCCTGGCATGAAGGTCAGCTGATGCTCGGCTTCTGGGAAGGCACCGCGTTACCGGAGCTGGTACACCCGATCATTAACGCTGCTTTTCGCTCGCCCCCCACGACGCCTGCAGAGCGTCATGCGCTACTGAACGGGCAGGGTGTGGAGGAGACGGTGGATCCGGGACGCATTATCTGTAGCTGCTTCAGCGTCGGAGAAAATGCGATTCGGGAGGCGATAGCCGGAGGGTGCGAAAGCGTCGCCGCGCTGGGGGCAACGTTACGGTGCGGCACGAACTGCGGCTCCTGCGTTTCGGAGTTGAAAGGACTGTTTGGATGATGGTGTAAGGGCGTCGGGTGGCGGAGTCGCCACCCGACAATCAGTTTCAGGATAATCCTGAAATTTCCGCCAGAACTGCATTTCCAGGCTTATCGCGTTAACATAATAAGAGTTTATCCATAAACACAGGTTCTTTTTTACGACGTTGATGGTTGTATCGTCCCGCATTCGTTTTCTGCTCTTACTCCCCCTTCTTACGGCCGGAGCCGTTCACGGTGCGCCGCGTTCCTTTATCCAGCAGGCACAAAATCCCTTTGATAATAACGGGGATAATCTGCCCGACCTGGGTATGGCTGCTCCCTCAGGGGAAGGGGAAAAGCACCTGGCCGAAATGGCGAAAGCCTTTGGTGAAGCCAGTATGACCGACAACGGCCTGACAACGGGCGAGCAGGCGCGTCAGTTTGCCTTTGGTCAGGTGCGCGACGCGGTGAGCGGCGAAGTGAACCAGCAGATTGAGTCCTGGCTGTCGCCCTGGGGGAACGCCAGCGTCAATTTACTGGTCGATAACGCGGGCAAATTTAACGGCAGCAGCGGGAGCTGGTTTATCCCCTGGAATGATAACAACCGTTACCTGAGCTGGAGCCAGATTGGCCTGACGCAGCAGACGGATGGCCTGGTCAGTAACGCCGGAATCGGCCAGCGCTGGGTCGCCGGAAAATGGCTGCTGGGCTATAACACCTTCTACGATAATCTGCTGGACGAAAACCTGCAGCGTGCCGGACTGGGCGCCGAGGTGTGGGGGGAGAATCTGCGCCTGTCAGCGAACTATTACCAGCCGTTTGCCGGATGGCGCGACAGGTCTGATGTTCAGGAACAGCGAATGGCGCGGGGATATGATGTCACCGCCAAAGCCTGGCTGCCGTGGTTTCATCACCTGAACACCAGCGTCAGCGTCGAGCAGTATTTTGGCGACAACGTTGATCTCTTCAACAGCGGAACCGGCTATCACAACCCGGTGGCGGTCAATCTTGGGCTTAACTATACCCCGGTTCCGCTGGTCACGTTGACCGCCGCGCATAAGCAGGGTGAAAGCGGCGAAAGCCAGAATAACCTCGGCCTGAAGCTTAACTACCGCTTTGGCGTGCCGCTGGTAAAGCAACTCTCCGCCAGTGAAGTTGCGGCCACGCGTTCTCTGCGTGGCAGCCGCTATGATTCCCCCGAGCGCAACAGCCTTCCGATTATGGAGTTCCGCCAGCGTAAAACGCTGTCCGTCTGGCTGGCAACGCCGCCGTGGGATCTGAAAGGGGGGGAAACCGTCATGCTGAAGCTACAGATTCGTAGCACGCACGGCATCCGTCAGATCCACTGGCAGGGCGATACCCAGGCACTGAGCCTGACGTCGCCCGGAAAGGGTAACAGCAGCGACGGCTGGAGCGTGATTATGCCTGCCTGGAATGAGGCAGAAGGCGCGACAAACCGCTGGCATCTTTCTGCGGTAGTGGAAGATGAGAAGGGCCAGCGCGTCTCGTCCAATGAGATCACGCTTGCGGTGGTGCAGCCGCTGATCGCTATACCTGACGACGACCCGCGCTGGAAGCTGCTGCCGGATGAGTAATCCTTAAAAAATGCGTTCCTGATGTACCCACACGGCGGCCTCAACGCGGGATTTTAACTTCATTTTCTTCAGCATATGCTTCACATGCACTTTGACCGTGCTTTCGGTGATATCCAGACGGCGGGCGATCATTTTATTCGGCAGCCCCTGGGCGATTAGTTTGAGAATATCGCGTTCGCGCGGTGTTAACTGGCTGACGTCACGGTCAGACGTGGCGCGGTTGGCCCTCAGGCTGGCGGCCAGCACCGGCGTCAGGGCTTCACTCAGCACCATCTCGCCGGCCGCAGCCTGCTGCAGTGCTTTAAGCAGATCTTCCGGCTCCATATCTTTCAGCAGATAACCATCCGCGCCGCGCTTCAGCGCCGTGACCACATCTTCTTCATGGTTCGAGACGCTAAAGACGACGATGCGTCCGGAAAGCGATTTTTCCCGCAGCTTGTCGAGGGTCTCCAGGCCGTTCATGCCGGGCATGTTCAGATCGAGCAGGATCAGATCGGGATCGAGGGACTCGGCGAGCTCAATGCCCTGTTCCCCGTTGCTGGCTTCGCCAACCACGGTAATATCGGGTGCCATGCTGACCAGCTGTTTTACGCCAGTACGCAGCATCGGATGGTCGTCGATCAACAGGATGGATGCCGGTTCCTGATTAGTCATGGGTTTCTCCTTGAGAAGTTGTAAGCGGTTTTTCGGGAATAAAGGTGACCACGACTTCCGTGCCACCCGTCTCTCTCCGGCGAACCTGACAATCACCGCGCAGGCTTTGGGCGCGGTCTCGCATAATGATTAAACCATAGTGGTTCGTGCGCTCGGCATTTTCCGGCACGCCGCGGCCGTTGTCGTGAACCGTGAGTCTGACCTGGTTAGCGTGCTGGCTGACGGTGACCGTGACCGCCGTCGCTTCCGCGTGTTTAAGCACGTTGCTGAGTGCTTCACGGGCGATCTGCAGTAGATGAATAGCCTGATGTGACGGGACAAACCGCGGCGGCAGCTGGTAATCCAGCTTCACCGGGAACCCCAGCCGGGCGCTAAACTCCTGACAGCTGGCTTCCAGCGCCGGACGCAGGCCCGGCTCGGTCAGCTGCAGGCGGAAGGTGGTCAGCAGCTCACGCAGCTGTACCCAGGACGTATTCAGCTCGTTGCGTATCTGGCTGAGCAGCTGTTTATTACTGTCCGGCATCTGCGCATCCTGCATCTGCAGGCAGCTTACCTGCATTTTCATACAGGAGAGCGATTGGGCGATTGAGTCATGCAGCTCGCGGGCGATGGTGGCGCGTTCTTCCATAACGATCAGCTGCTGCTGTTTTTCCTGATGCCTGTCGAGCGCCAGCGTGGCCGTTAGCTGTTCAACCAGCGTATCAACCAGCTGTTGCTGATCGTGGCTCAGGTGACGCCCGGCGGGCAGGGTCGCCAGCAGAATACCGTACTGGGTATGGCTGTCCGTTAGTCGCCATTTCAGCGTCGTGCCGCCAGTGGTCGACGGCGGCAGGCCGCGAGGGCATAAATGACAGCCTTTATCATCACAGGACATGTCGGACTGACAGGTAAACTCCTGATGATTATCTTCATCTTCCACGTCGTAAACGCGCAGCTCCAGGTCATGCAGCAGGGTCAGATTTTGCAGGCCATTCAGCACCGGGGAGAGGCGTTCACAGAGCGGCACCTGCATGTGCAGCCGGCGGTTGGCCTGCCACAGGAAAGAGAGGATTTCGTTTTTCTGCTCCAGCCCCGCCGTTTTTTCCTGTACGCGCTGCTCAAGCACCGCGTAGCTTTCGGACAGCTCTGCCGACATGGTGTTGAGCGCCTGGCCGAGCATCGCCATTTCGTTGCGTCCGCTGATGTGCGTGCGCTGGGTAAAATCCCGGGCGGTTACCGCCCGGGCCATGGCCAGCAGCTGTTTCCACGGATTCAGCAGCCGCGCGCGGAGCCAGATAATGGTGAAGATCAGCAGCAGGCCCATAAACAGCGCCATGGCACGGTGTACCATCACCACCCGATCGATGCGTAATTCAGTGGTTTGGTCAAAAGAGGAGACCAGGGCATCAATGCGTGAGACAAAACCCGCCACGTCCTGCGCGACCGTCTCCGGGCTTTGCGCCTGTTTCAGTCCGGGTTCCAGTTGGGTGTGCCAGTAGCCCTGAAGGGCTTTAAGCTGGGATTGCTGACCGGCGCGGATGGCTGCATTTTCCAGTTCGGGGCTGAAAGCCGTGCGCTCCATTTCATCAATGAGAGGCTGGTCGTCCTGCGTCAGAGGCACCGACGCCAGCAGACGGTAACTCTGCATGCGTAGCGAGCCTGCCTCATTGATGGCATGCGCATTACCCTGTACCCCTTGTACCAGCCAGCCGGAAATCGCCATGCCGGTTACGCCGAGTGCGGTGGACAGCAAAACGATTAGGGCTAACTGATTGACGAGTGTCAGCGGTGATAAACATCTTTTTAACATAGAGTTGCCGGGCTCCTGACGTGGCCTGCTTGCAGGAATGGCGCTATTCTGGTGCATACCCTGGAGTATACCCATACCTATAAATGATTACTCCTAAATTGCCAGTGGAGTATGCATCTGAGGGTAGGGGGAGCAGGGACGCGTCAGCGCCGTGAAAAACAACGTCTTTTTGACCTGATTTGCCTACTCACTAAGGATAAGACCTTTTTTCGTGCCGCAAATCCTCGCACTTTTCCTTTGATTTATATCAACTTACCGCCGCCCTAAAACCCTAATGTTTGCAGCATCATTCGAGAATCAGAGGTGTCTATGAGTCACTCATCCGCTCCCGAAAGGGAAAATGGTGCCGTTATTACAGACTGGCGTCCAGAGGATCCGGCGTTCTGGCAACAGCGCGGCCATCGTGTAGCAAGCCGGAATCTGTGGATTTCCGTTCCGTGTCTGTTATTAGCGTATTGCGTATGGATGTTGTTTAGTGCAGTGGCGGTAAATCTGCCAAAAGTTGGGTTTACGTTCACAACCGATCAGCTGTTTATGCTGACCGCGTTGCCGTCGCTGTCAGGCGCGCTGCTGCGCGTTCCTTACGCCTTTATGGTGCCGGTCTTTGGTGGCCGTCGCTGGACGGCATTCAGTACCGGGATCATGATCGTGCCTTGCGTGTGGCTCGGCTTCGCGGTGCAGGATACGTCCACGCCGTTTAGCGTGTTCGTGATCATCTCCCTGCTGTGCGGTTTTGCGGGTGCGAACTTCGCCTCCAGTATGGCGAACATCAGCTTCTTCTTCCCGAAAGCGAAACAGGGTGGCGCGCTGGGCATTAACGGTGGTCTGGGCAACATGGGCGTGAGCGTGATGCAGCTGATCGCGCCGCTGGCGATCTCGGTGTCCATTTTTGCTGCCTTTGGTGGCGGTGGCGTTGAACAGGCGGATGGTTCTTCCCTCTACCTGCAGAACGCCGCCTGGATTTGGGTGCCGTTCCTGGTGGTCTTCACCCTGGCAGCGTGGTTCTTTATGAACGATCTGTCTGCGTCGAAGGCGTCACTGAGTGAACAGCTGCCGGTGCTGAAACGTGGACACCTTTGGGTGATGGCGCTGCTGTATCTGGCCACCTTCGGGTCGTTTATCGGTTTCTCTGCCGGTTTCGCCATGCTGTCGAAAACCCAGTTCCCGGACGTGCAGATCCTGCAATTCGCCTTCTTTGGTCCATTTATTGGCGCGCTGGCTCGCTCACTGGGCGGCATGGTTTCTGACCGTCTGGGCGGTACCCGCGTGACGCTGGTGAACTTTGTCGTGATGGCGGTCTTCTGTGCGCTGCTGTTCCTGACGCTGCCAGCGGACGGACAGGGCGGAAACTTCATCGCCTTCTTCGGCGTGTTTATGGTGCTGTTCCTGACGGCCGGTTTGGGGAGTGCGTCCACCTTCCAGATGATCTCCGTGATCTTCCGTAAGCTGACGATGGATCGCGTGAAAGCGCAGGGTGGAAGCGAAGAGCAGGCGATGCGTGAAGCGGCGACGGATACCGCTGCTGCGCTGGGCTTTATCTCTGCCATCGGTGCCATTGGCGGCTTCTTTATCCCGAAAGCGTTCGGTATTTCGCTTGACCTGACCGGTTCCCCGGCGGGTGCGATGAAAGTGTTCCTTGTGTTCTATATCGCCTGCGTTGTGATTACGTGGCTGGTATATGGCCGTAATACCAAGAAAAATAAGTAAGTGTGATTATCCGTTTGCGCGGCCTTGGGGCCGCGTTTTTTTTGATCTGGAAGTAGTTACAACATACTGATGGGTTTGCACAGAAGCGCGCCGGTAACACTGTGATCGCCGTCGCCTTGCAGGGAGGTCTACCCCTTAATACCTGAGATGTTAAATTTTGCCGTGGTTATTGTACGATGAAATGAAAATATCATTAAAAATCATATTATTATGATTTTTTAAAATCTACCGCTTTGGTGGTATTTGGCCTAACCCCACCCCTGAAAGTCCCTCGTCGCCTTGATCGTTATCAATTCTCCTCCTCTTTCAGAGCGTTACCTTCGCTGCAAATCAGCAATGTCGATTTAGAGAGCCACAGGCTCCACACAGGAGATACCCGATGAGCAAATTTTTGGACCGGTTTCGCTACTTCAAACAGAAGGGTGAAACTTTTGCCGATGGGCACGGCCAGGTTCTGGATACCAACCGGGACTGGGAAGACGGTTACCGTCAACGCTGGCAGCATGACAAAGTTGTCCGTTCTACCCACGGCGTAAACTGCACTGGCTCATGTAGCTGGAAGATTTTCGTTAAAAACGGTCTGGTGACCTGGGAAATGCAGCAGACCGACTATCCGCGCACCCGCCCGGATATGCCGAACCACGAACCGCGCGGCTGCCCGCGTGGCGCCAGCTACTCCTGGTATCTCTATAGCGCTAACCGTCTGAAATACCCGCTGATGCGTAAGCGTCTGATGAAAATGTGGCGTGAAGCGAAAGTGCAGCACAGCGATCCGGTTGATGCCTGGGCGTCCATCATCGAAGATGCAGATAAAGCGAAAAGCTTTAAGCAGGCTCGCGGCCGCGGTGGCTTTGTTCGTTCCTCCTGGAAAGAGGTAAACGAGCTGATTGCCGCCTCTAACGTCTACACTGTCAAAACCTACGGCCCTGACCGCGTGGCAGGCTTCTCGCCGATCCCGGCGATGTCGATGGTCTCTTACGCCTCCGGTGCGCGCTATCTGTCACTGATCGGCGGCACCTGTCTGAGCTTCTACGACTGGTACTGCGACCTGCCGCCTGCGTCTCCGCAGACCTGGGGCGAGCAAACCGACGTGCCGGAATCTGCTGACTGGTACAACTCAAGCTACCTCATCGCCTGGGGCTCTAACGTTCCGCAGACCCGTACCCCGGACGCGCACTTCTTTACCGAAGTCCGCTACAAAGGGACCAAAACCGTTGCGATCACCCCGGACTACGCGGAAATTGCCAAACTGTGTGACCTGTGGCTGGCACCGAAACAGGGTACCGACGCCGCGATGGCGATGGCGATGGGCCACGTTATGCTGCGCGAATTCCACCTCGATAAACCAAGCCAGTATTTCACCGACTATGTACGTCGCTACACCGACATGCCGATGCTGGTGATGCTGGAAGAGCGTGACGGTTACTACGCCGCTGGCCGTACGCTGCGCGCCGCCGATCTGGTGGACGCGCTGGGCCAGGAAAATAACCCTGAATGGAAAACCGTTGCGTATAACAGCAACGGCGAGCTGGTGGCACCTAACGGCTCTATCGGCTTCCGCTGGGGTGAGAAGGGCAAGTGGAACCTCGAACAGCGTAACGGTACCACCGGTGAAGAGACGGAACTGCGTCTCAGCATGCTGGGCAGCCAGGACGAGATCGCCGAGGTCGGCTTCCCGTACTTTGGAGGCGAAGGTTCAGAGCACTTCAACAAGGTTGAACTGAAAAATGTTCTGATGCATAAACTGCCGGTTAAACGCCTGCAGCTGGCTGATGGCTCAACGGCGCTCGTCACTACCGTTTACGATTTGACCATGGCGAACTACGGTCTGGAACGGGGTCTGAATGATGAAAACTGCGCAACCAGCTATGACGACGTAAAAGCCTATACCCCGGCATGGGCGGAGCAGATCACCGGCGTTCCTCGCGCACAGATTACCCGTATCGCCCGCGAATTTGCAGAAAACGCGGATAAGACGCACGGTCGCTCAATGATCATCGTCGGCGCGGGTCTGAACCACTGGTATCACCTCGATATGAACTATCGTGGCCTGATCAACATGCTGATCTTCTGCGGCTGTGTCGGTCAGAGCGGCGGCGGTTGGGCCCACTACGTAGGCCAGGAAAAACTGCGTCCGCAGACCGGCTGGCAGCCGCTGGCGTTTGCCCTTGACTGGCAGCGTCCTGCACGTCACATGAACAGTACCTCGTACTTCTATAACCACTCCAGCCAGTGGCGCTACGAGACGGTTACCGCGCAGGAATTGCTGTCGCCAATGGCGGATAAATCCCGCTACAGCGGCCACCTGATTGACTTCAACGTCCGTGCTGAGCGCATGGGCTGGCTGCCGTCTGCGCCGCAGCTGGGTACTAACCCGCTGCGCATCGCGGAAGAGGCGAAAAAAGCGGGAATGTCACCGGTGGATTACACCGTTAAGTCCCTGAAAGACGGCTCAATCCGTTTCGCGGCTGAACAGCCAGAGAACGGCAAAAACCATCCGCGTAACCTGTTCATCTGGCGCTCCAACCTGCTGGGCTCGTCCGGTAAAGGTCACGAGTACATGCTGAAATACCTGCTCGGTACCGAGAACGGTATCCAGGGGAAAGATCTCGGCAGGCAGGGCGGCGTGAAGCCGGAAGAGGTGGAATGGAAAGACAACGGTCTGGACGGCAAGCTGGATCTGGTGGTGACTCTCGACTTCCGTCTGTCCAGTACCTGCCTGTATTCCGATATCGTGCTGCCAACCGCGACCTGGTACGAAAAAGACGACATGAATACCTCGGATATGCATCCGTTTGTTCATCCACTGTCTGCCGCGGTTGACCCGGCGTGGGAGTCGAAAAGCGACTGGGATATCTACAAAGATATCGCGAAGAAATTCTCTGAAGTGTGCGTCGGGCATCTGGGCAAAGAGACCGACGTGGTGACGCTGCCAATCCAGCACGACTCTGCGGCCGAGCTGGCGCAGCCGCTGGACGTCAAAGACTGGAAAAAAGGCGAATGTGACCTGATCCCGGGCGTGACCGCGCCGCACATCATTCCAGTGGAGCGTGATTACCCGGCGACGTACGAGCGATTTACCTCTATCGGTCCGCTGATGGAGAAAATCGGTAACGGCGGGAAAGGGATTGCCTGGAATACCCAGAGCGAAATGGATCTGCTGCGTAAGCTCAATTACACCAAAGCGGACGGCCCGGCGAAAGGCCAGCCAATGCTGAACACGGCGATTGATGCCGCAGAGATGATCCTGACCCTGGCGCCGGAAACCAACGGCCACGTGGCGGTGAAGGCGTGGGCAGCGCTGAGCGAGTTTACCGGTCGTGACCACACGCATCTGGCAACGAATAAAGAGGAAGAGAAAATCCGCTTCCGCGATATTCAGGCCCAGCCGCGCAAGATTATCTCCAGCCCGACCTGGTCAGGACTTGAAGATGAGCATGTCTCCTATAACGCCGGTTACACCAACGTTCACGAATTGATCCCATGGCGCACGCTGTCCGGTCGTCAGTCCCTGTATCAGGATCACCAGTGGATGCGTGACTTCGGTGAAAGCCTGCTGGTGTACCGTCCGCCAATCGACACCCGCTCCGTAACCGCAGTTATGGGCGCGAAATCCAACGGTAACCCTGAAAAGGCGCTGAACTTCCTGACGCCGCACCAGAAGTGGGGGATCCACTCGACCTATAGCGACAACCTGCTGATGCTGACGCTTTCGCGCGGCGGTCCGATTGTCTGGATGAGCGAGACGGATGCCAAAGATCTGGGTATTGAAGATAACGACTGGATCGAGGTGTTTAACAGCAACGGTGCCCTGACGGCGCGTGCGGTGGTGAGCCAGCGCGTACCGGCCGGGATGACCATGATGTACCACGCGCAGGAACGTATCGTTAACCTGCCGGGGTCAGAAATCACCGAACAGCGCGGCGGGATCCACAACTCCGTGACCCGTATTACGCCGAAGCCGACCCATATGATCGGGGGCTATGCGCAGCTGGCCTACGGCTTTAACTACTACGGCACCGTAGGATCGAACCGCGATGAGTTCGTGGTGGTACGTAAGATGAAGAACATTAACTGGTTAGACGGCGAAGGTAATGACCAGGTACAGGAGAGCGTAAAATGAAAATTCGTTCACAAGTCGGCATGGTGCTGAATCTGGATAAATGCATCGGCTGTCACACCTGCTCGGTCACCTGTAAAAACGTCTGGACCAGCCGTGAAGGTATGGAGTACGCCTGGTTCAACAACGTGGAAAGCAAGCCGGGTACCGGCTTCCCGACCGACTGGGAAAACCAGGAGAAGTGGAAGGGCGGTTGGATCCGTAAAATCAACGGCAAGCTGCAGCCGCGCATGGGTAACCGCGCGATGCTTCTGGGAAAAATCTTCGCTAACCCGCATCTGCCGGGCATTGAGGATTACTACGAGCCGTTTGACTATGACTACCAGAACCTGCACAACGCGCCGGAAAGCAAACACCAGCCGATCGCGCGTCCTCGCTCGCTGATCACCGGCAAGCGCATGGACAAAATTACCAGCGGTCCAAACTGGGAGGAGATTCTGGGCGGCGAGTTCGAAAAACGCGCCAAAGACCAGAACTTCGAGAACATGCAGAAGGCGATGTACGGCCAGTTCGAAAACACCTTCATGATGTATCTGCCGCGCCTTTGCGAGCACTGCCTGAACCCGGCGTGCGTGGCGACCTGCCCAAGCGGCGCCATCTACAAGCGTGAAGAGGACGGCATCGTCCTGATCGACCAGGACAAATGCCGCGGCTGGCGTATGTGCATCACCGGCTGCCCGTACAAAAAAATCTACTTCAACTGGAAGAGCGGGAAATCAGAGAAATGCATCTTCTGCTACCCGCGTATCGAAGCAGGTCAGCCAACCGTCTGCTCCGAAAGCTGCGTAGGCCGTATCCGCTACCTCGGCGTGCTGCTGTATGACGCAGACGCGATTGAAAATGCCGCGAGTACCGAGAACGAGAAAGATCTGTATCAGCGTCAGCTTGACGTGTTCCTTGACCCGAACGATCCGAAAGTCATTGAGCAGGCGCTGAGGGACGGTATTCCACAGAGCGTTATCGACGCGGCGCAGCAGTCGCCGGTGTATAAAATGGCGATGGACTGGAAGCTGGCTCTGCCGCTTCATCCGGAATACCGCACGCTGCCGATGGTCTGGTACGTGCCGCCGCTGTCGCCAATCCAGTCTGCTGCCGATGCAGGCGAGCTGGGCAGCAACGGCATTCTGCCGGACGTCGAGAGCCTGCGTATCCCGGTTCAGTATCTGGCAAACCTGCTGACCGCAGGGGATACCCAACCGGTACTGCTGGCGCTGAAACGTATGCTGGCGATGCGTCACTTTAAGCGTGCGGAAACCGTTGATGGCGTTAACGATACCCGCGCGCTGGACGAGGTCGGTCTGACTGAAGCACAGGCCCAGGAGATGTACCGCTACCTGGCAATTGCCAACTATGAAGACCGTTTCGTGGTGCCGAGCAGCCACCGTGAACTGGCTCGCGAGGCCTTCCCGGAGAAAAATGGCTGTGGCTTTAGTTTTGGCGACGGTTGCCATGGGTCAGACAGCAAATTCAACCTGTTTAACAGCCGCCGCATCGACGCCATGGATGTGACCAGCAAAACGGAGCCGCACCAATGATTGAACTCGTCATTGTTTCGCGTCTGCTCGAGTATCCGGATGCTGCGCTTGCGCAGCATCAGCAGGAGCTTTTTGATGCACTCGCGTCATCTGAAAACCTGGATAAAGAGGATGCCCAGACGCTGGGCGTTTTCCTCCGCGACCTGTTAGCGCGCGATCTGCTCGACGCGCAGGCGGACTACAGCCAGCTGTTTGACCGTGGCCGTGCAACGTCGTTACTGCTGTTCGAACACGTTCATGGTGAATCCCGCGACCGGGGTCAGGCGATGGTGGACCTGATGGCTCAGTACGAGCAGCACGGCCTGATGCTCGACAGCCACGAGCTGCCGGACCATCTGCCGCTGTACCTGGAGTATCTGGCTCAACTGCCGAAAGACGAGGCGCTGGGCGGTCTGCAGGACATCGCGCCGATCCTGGCGTTGCTCAGCGCGCGTCTTCAGCAGCGTGAGAGCCGCTATGCGGTGCTGTTCGACCTGCTGATGAAGCTGGCAAACGCCGCTGTCGACAGTGAAAAAGTGGCGGAGAAAATCGCGGATGAAGCCCGCGATGATACCCCGCAAGCGCTGGATGCGGTCTGGGAGGAAGAGCAGGTGAAATTCTTTGCTGACCAGAGCTGCGGCGAGTCTGAAATCTCCGCTCACCAGCGTCGTTTTGCCGGGGCGGTCGCTCCGCAATATTTGGATATCTCTAACGGAGGACGGCACTAATGCACTTCCTGAATATGTTCTTCTTTGACATTTACCCGTATATCGCGGGCACCGTGTTCCTGGTGGGAAGCTGGCTGCGTTATGACTACGGCCAGTACACCTGGCGTGCTGCCTCCAGCCAGATGCTGGATCGTAAGGGGATGCACGTCGCGTCTAACCTGTTTCATATCGGGATCCTCGGGATTTTTGCCGGGCACTTCCTCGGGATGCTGACCCCGCACTGGATGTACGAAGCGTGGCTGCCGATTGAGGTGAAACAGAAGATGGCGATGATCGCGGGAGGTGCCTGCGGCGTGATGACCCTCGTCGGGGGCCTGCTGTTGCTGAAACGTCGTCTGTTCAGCCCGCGTGTGCGGGCAACGACCACCGCGGCGGACATCCTGATCCTTTCCCTGCTGGTGGTGCAATGCGCGCTGGGTCTGCTGACCATTCCGTTCTCGGCGCAGCATATGGACGGCAGTGAAATGATGAAGCTGGTCGGCTGGGCGCAGTCCGTGGTGACTTTCCACGGTGGCGCGTCCGAACACCTGGACGGCGTGGCGTTTATCTTCCGCGTTCACCTGGTGCTGGGGATGACGTTGTTTGTGCTGTTCCCGTTCTCCCGTCTGGTACACATCTGGAGCGCGCCGGTGGAGTACCTGACGCGCAAGTATCAGATTGTGCGTGCCCGTCGCTAATTCACCGTTTTAAGACCAACCCCGCACTCGCGGGGTTTTTTTTCGCCCCAGCCCAGGTTGTTGCCCGCCGCGGCAAACAGGATTAACGCGCCACCCGCCAGCTGCGTCAGGTTCAATGCGTGTCCGAACACCAGATTATCTACAATAATTGCCACCACCGGATAGATAAACGACAGGGAGCCGGTCACCGGCGTTGGCAGTTTCTGGATCGCGCTATACAGCAGTTGATACATAATACCGGTATGGACGATGCCCAGCGTCAGCAAGATCGGCCAGGGAAAATCACCGGAGAGCGACGGCTGGCTGGCAAAAGGCAGCAGCATCACCACGCCGGTCAGCACCTGGATAAAAGCGATATGCTGTGGGGCGATTGTTTTGAGTTTGCGCGCAATGATTGCCGTCAGCGCATAGAAGAAGGCCGCGGCCATGGCCAGACCAACCCCTGCGAGCCATTTACTGTTATGGGCTCCGGTCAGCTCACTGGAGAGCAATATCACCACTCCGCCAAAGGCGAGGAACAGCCAGCCCCATTTTACCAGGCTGACGCGCTCACCTAAAAACATCCCCATCAATACCAGCATAAACGGCTGGGTGTTATATACCACGGTAGACAGGCCAATAGAGATACGTTCGTAAGCGGCGAAAAGCAGTAGCCAGTTCACAACTAATGCCACACCGCCGAGAATCGCCAGCATCAGCGTGGTGCGGGTGAGGGGACTAAAGGGCTTTTGACTGACCCGGATAAAAATAAAAAGTGTTATGGCCCCAATAAGACAGCGCCAGAAGACCACTTCCGTGACGGGCAGATCGGAGAGTAAAACAAACGCACCGATAGAGCCGGAAATTAACATCGCCAGGCTCATTTGCCAGACGCCTTTATGGAAATCACGCATTATCCACCTCCTGATTTAATGACCTTATTGTCGAAAATCGCTGTCGGGTTTTACAGGGGTGATATAAGGTGAAAGAGAGTGATGACTTTTTAAAATGAGGCAAAATCGATGGAAAACCTTCTCGATGAGATCGACAGACACATATTAACCTGCCTGGTTGAAGATGCGCGCATGTCGCTGAAGGTGCTCAGTGGCCGTATCGGTTTGACCTCACCCAGCACGGCAGAACGGCTGAAAAGGCTGGAAGAACGCGGTGTGATTCAGGGATATCGTGCGCGGGTGAATCTGGCGGCGTTGGGATATACGCTGCAGGCGCTGGTGCGCGTGCGGCCGCTGCCTGGGTTGCTGCATAAAGTGGATAAGTACATTCAGGCGATGCCGGAGTGTATTGAGAGCGACAAAGTGACCGGGGAAGATTGCTTCGTGATCAGGCTGGTGGTGCGCTCGATTGAGCAACTGGATGTGTTGCTGGACGGGCTGGCGGAACATGCGCAGTGTAATACGTCGATTGTGAAGAGTTCGCCGGTGAAGCGACGATTGCCGCCGATGTAGCTGCCTGTCGCCGGGTGGCGGCTGCGCCTTACCCGGCCTACAACGGCGGATTCGGTTTTTTATGTTGGGGAATGATGGTGGTGGGGGAAGGATTCGAACCTTCGAAGTCGATGACGGCAGATTTACAGTCTGCTCCCTTTGGCCGCTCGGGAACCCCACCAGGGGTAATTCACATTTTGAGGTAATGCTGAGAGATGGTGGTGGGGGAAGGATTCGAACCTTCGAAGTCGATGACGGCAGATTTACAGTCTGCTCCCTTTGGCCGCTCGGGAACCCCACCACGGGGTAATGCTATTTACTGGCCCGCTTCCTGCTGGAAGCGGGGCGCATCATATCAAATGACACGCCCCTGTAAAGCGTTACCACAATAAAAATAAACTGGTTGCCTGATTTTTACGCGCAAAGCTGGAAAGCTAACCAGTTCATTTCATTGTCGATTAAAGAATAATCGTTCTGTTACCGTAGACAAAGACACGCTGTGCCAGCACCTGATACAGCGCACGGCTTAACACATTCTTCTCAACGTCGCGGCCTGCGCGCATCATGTCTTCAGCCGTGTAGGTGTGATCCACGTGAATGACGTCCTGCATGATGATTGGGCCTTCGTCCAGATTGTCATTCACGTAGTGCGCGGTCGCGCCGATGATCTTCACGCCGCGCTCGTACGCCTGATGGTAAGGGCGGGCACCAATGAAGGCTGGCAGGAATGAGTGGTGAATGTTGATGATCTTGTTCGGGAAACGCGCCACGAAAGAGGGCGTCAGCACGCGCATATATTTCGCCAGCACCACGTAGTCCGGATTATGCGCTTCAATGGCTTCAGCCATCAGGTTGTCATGCTCTTCACGGGTATGGCCTTCATGGCTCACCAGTTCAAACGGAATATCAAACCGTTCAACCAGCGTACGCAGGGTCTCGTGGTTGCCGATAACCGCGGCGATTTCAACATCCAGACCGCCGTAATTGGCTTTCATTAACAGATCGCCCAGGCAGTGAGCTTCTTTCGTCACCAGAATCACAACGCGGCGACGGCCCGCTGGATTCAGCTCACGCACTGAACCTTCCGGCAGCGCGCTGTCCAGATCGGCAAGCAGGGTGGTGTCGTTGAAAATACCTTCCAGTTCGGTTCGCATGAAGAAACGACCGGTACGGTGGTCAACGAACTCGTTGTTCTGCACGATATTCAGTTCATGTTTGTAGCAAATGTTGGTAATTCGTGCGATCAGCCCTTTTTGATCGGGACAGATAGTGCGCAGAACTTTACGTTGTAATGATTGCATCGCCGGGAAATCCTGTTTGTATTTGCGAAGTCTGGGTTGTCAGGCGTTACTGCCCGCAACACTTTTTAAATTTTTTACCTGAACCACAAGGGCAGGGATCGTTACGACCAAACTGTGGGCGCGTACCGTCAATATAATACCATTGCCCGCTTTCCTTTAAGAACCGGGAACGCTCGATAATGGCGCCAGGTTTATTGTTCTCGGTAAAGCGGGCGACAAAGCTGACAAAGCCTTCGTCGTCGTGACTGCCGGGTGACGATTCAAAGACGGTAAGTCCTAGCCATTGGGTATGCGTAAACCCGGCTTCGATCTCTTGTCTGAAGTCGGCGGCGTGGCAGGATGGGTGCCAGGTTTTTATCAGGTAGTCTGCGTCTTTGATCACAAAAGCAGTATACCGTGAACGCATGAGGTGTGACGGGTCCGGTGCAACCTGATTGCCAGAAAGATATCGCTGGCAACATAGGCTATACTCCAGAGCGCTACCACAGGGGCAGAGTTGAGACACGATTCTCTTCCTGGAATAAAAAATAAGGGCGTTAAACGCCTCGGGTAGCACTATGTTAACTGAGCTGTTGCGTTGACGCTATGTCAGGAATCCAGGGGAAGTAAAACAGGGCTAATGAGAAAGGTTAAAATTGGACTGGCGCTGGGCTCAGGGGCAGCCCGGGGATGGTCCCACATCGGCGTGATTAATGCCTTAAACAAGATGGGCGTTGACGTCGATATCGTTGCGGGATGTTCCATAGGATCGCTTGTCGGCTCCGCGTATGCGTGCGGCAAACTCCCGGAACTCGAAACCTGGGTACGTTCCTTCAGCTACTGGGACGTGCTTCGCCTGATGGATCTCTCCTGGCAACGCGGTGGACTGTTGCGCGGCGAACGCGTCTTTAACCAGTTCCGCCAGGTTATGCCTCTTCAGGACTTCACGGATTGTCAGATGCCTTTCGGTGCCGTCGCGACGAATCTCAGCACCGGACGCGAACTCTGGCTGACCGAAGGAGATATTCACCTTGCGGTGCGTGCCTCATGCAGCATTCCCGGGCTTATGGCACCTGTCCCCCATAACGGTTATTGGCTTGTCGACGGTGGAGTCGTTAATCCTGTTCCCATCTCTCTGACGCGTGCCATGGGGGCCGATATCGTGATTGCCGTGGATTTGCAGCACGATGCTCACCTGATGCAGCAAGACCTTATGCCGGTCAATCTCCAGAGCGAAGATGCCGAAGGCGAGAAGCTTGCCTGGCACGCGCGTTTGCGTGGAAGGATTGGGCGTCTGGCCGCACGACGCTCGGTCGCCGCACCGACGGCGATGGAAATCATGACCACCTCTATTCAGGTTCTTGAGAATCGCCTTAAACGTAACCGTATGGCTGGCGATCCTCCGGATATTCTTATTCAGCCATACTGTCCACAAATCTCTACCCTTGATTTCCATCGGGCTGAGGCCGCCATCGCAGCGGGCTCATTAGCCGTCGAAAAGAAAATAGACGAGTTGCTGCCTTTTGTGCGAACAGCACGTTAAGCACCTTTTTTTGACTACTTCAGCAAAATCTGACAGGCGATAGTACCGATAGCATGCCACTATTTAGTAACTATCAGCCAGGGGAGGAACCATGACGCAGCCATTGGCCGGAAAACACATTTTGATTGTTGAAGACGAGCCCGTTTTCCGATCGCTACTGGATTCATGGTTATCCTCACTGGGCGCAAACACGTTACTGGCTGAAGATGGCATCGACGCGCTGGAAAAAATGACCAGCATTGCGCCCGATCTGATGATTTGCGATATCGCGATGCCGCGCATGAACGGACTGAAACTGGTTGAACATCTGCGTAACGAGGGTGACCAGATGCCCATTCTGGTGATCTCTGCGACAGAAAATATGGCGGATATCGCCAAAGCATTGCGCCTTGGCGTCCAGGATATCCTGCTTAAACCCGTTAAAGATCTGAACCGGTTACGTGAAACGGTATTAGCGTGCCTCTATCCGAATATGTTTAATTCCCGCGTTGAGGAAGAGGAACGTCTTTTCCAGGACTGGGACGCGCTGGTAAGTGATCCGCCTGCGGCAGCCAAACTGTTGCAAGAACTTCAGCCACCCGTTCAGCAGACTATTTCACACTGCCGCGTAAATTATCGCCAGCTGGTGGCGGCTGACCAGCCTGGGCTGGTGCTGGATATTGCGCCACTGTCTGACTCTGATCTCGCGTTTTATTCTCTGGACGTAACCCGTGCAGGGGATAATGGCGTATTAGCCGCGTTGTTACTTCGTGCGCTATTTAACGGTTTATTGCAGGAACAGTTATCGCATCAGGGACAACGGCTTCCTGAGTTAGGCAGTTTACTCAAACAAGTAAACCAGCTTTTTCGTCAGGCCAATTTACCGGGACAGTTCCCGCTGCTGGTGGGTTATTACCATAGCGGTTTAAAGAATCTTATCCTCGTTTCAGCAGGTCTGAATGCGTCACTGAATACGGGCGAACACCATATTCAGGTGAGTAACGGTGTACCGCTTGGAACACTGGGTACGGCGTATCTTAATCAAATTAGCCACCGTTGTTCCTCATGGCAGTGTCAAATTTGGGGGGCTGGGGGAAGGCTACGCTTAATGTTGTCCACGGAATAAGCAACTGGAGCGTAATTTTAAGATTGCTTTACCTGTGTTTTCTTGGGAGTGCTACTATCGCAGCCCAGAATCATGCGTATTTGTCCTAATTGATCGGCAACGCGTTCTTTTCAGACCCGGACTGCAGGGCGAGGCTGATATACTCAACGCGTTATTTATTGCATAAAAGTTCAAAACTTGAACAGCTCAGGAGAATTTGAATGGCTGCCCTAAATTCGAAAGTCAGAAAGGCCGTCATCCCGGTAGCGGGATTGGGGACCAGGATGTTACCAGCAACTAAGGCGATTCCTAAAGAGATGTTGCCTCTGGTTGATAAGCCATTAATTCAGTATGTCGTCAATGAGTGTATCGCAGCCGGCATCACTGAAATTGTGCTGGTTACGCATTCATCAAAAAACTCTATCGAAAACCACTTCGATACAAGTTTTGAACTCGAAGCCATGCTGGAAAAACGTGTTAAGCGTCAGCTGTTAGAAGAAGTTCAGTCTATTTGCCCTCCGCACGTCACTATTATGCAGGTGCGTCAGGGGCTGGCTAAAGGCCTGGGTCACGCGGTGATGTGTGCACACCCGGTTGTCGGTGATGAGCCGGTAGCGGTTATTCTGCCTGACGTTATTCTGGATGAATACGAATCCGATCTTTCCCAGGACAACCTGGCAGAGATGATCAAGCGTTTCGATGAAACGGGTAGCAGCCAGATCATGGTTGAGCCTGTTGATGACGTGACGGCTTACGGCGTGGTTGACTGCAAAGGCGTTAACCTTGAACCAGGCGAAAGCGTACCCATGGTTGGCGTTGTAGAGAAGCCTAAAGCCGACGTAGCGCCTTCTAATCTGGCGGTTGTGGGTCGCTATGTCCTGAGTGCTGAAATCTGGCCTCTGCTGGCGAAAACGCCTCCAGGCGCAGGGGATGAAATCCAGCTGACCGATGCTATCGATATGCTGATCGAGAAAGAGACCGTTGAGGCTTACCATATGAAAGGTAAGAGCCATGACTGCGGTAATAAGCTCGGTTATATGCAGGCTTTCGTTGAATATGGCATTCGCCACAATTCACTGGGTGAAGAATTTAAAGCCTGGCTCAAAGAGAGTATGGGTATTAAGAAATAACTCCCCGGTGTAAATGTCTGAAACCGGTGTGGCGTTGCCCACCGGTTTTTTTATGCCCATAAAACGCCCCGGGGTGCCTGATTGTAAGCATAGCTATATCGATGAATAACGCTTTATGACGTTGTGTAAGAGGATGTTTGCAATAAATTGCGGCCAAAAAAAATCCCGCCAGAAGCGGGATTTTTCTGAATTCGGCGTGATTAATCCTTGATCAGGAAGTCATCCAGCTGTTTACCTTGCTCATCCATAGCTTTCTTGATTACAGCAGGAGTGCGGCCCTGGCCAGTCCAGGTTTTAGTTTCGCCGTTCTCATCAACGTAGCTATATTTAGCAGGACGCGCAGCGCGTTTTGCTTTGGTACCGGTTTTAGCTGCAGCCATGCTGTTCAGCAATTCATTTGGATCGATACCATCAGCAATCAGCATTTCACGATATTGCTGCAGTTTACGAGTACGCTCTTCGATTTCAGCAGCAGCAGCGCTTTCTTCTTCGCGACGTTCATTAACTACAACTTCTAATTTTTCCAGCATTTCTTCGAGCGTTTCAAGGGTACATTCTCTTGCCTGCGCACGAAGAGTACGGATGTTGTTCAGAATTTTAAGTGCTTCGCTCATTGTAGTAATCTCAAACTTATAATGGGGGGTGGTTTGTTGTCCTAATAATAGAGCCATAAATTCAGTTGTGCAATAGCCAGGAATGTAAGGAATTCAAAAAATACTAAATAAAGCCGCTATTATTAATTACGCTAACTTAAATTTCCTCTTCGACTGTGTGTCGCTTGTTATCACGTTAACCTGCTTAACCCCACCGATTGCATCTTTTTTTTGTGACATTTACCGCAGGAATTATAGTTTCGGCGGATAAATATCAGCCTTTTGTATTAGTTCCAGGCTGGGGTGTTAAGGCAGGAATAGTTAATAAATAGTGAATTTTAATGAACGCTGATGCCACTATAAAAAGAAGTGTTATGTTTGGCTCACCCTATAACATATTCACAAATGAGCTTATCTTTACTCTCTGTTTTAACGGATTATTTTCGTCAGAAGTAGCTGTTTTACACCTTTCAGCAAGGCATCTTCTGTGCGGCCTGTCGCGGAAGACCAGACAAAATATGGTACAATGAATCATCGGTAATATTACACATTGATTAGGGTTTTACGGCCAATGGCACAGCTTTATTTCTACTATTCGGCAATGAATGCCGGCAAATCTACCGCACTGCTGCAATCCTCATACAATTACCAGGAACGAGGGATGCGTACCGTTGTTTATACCGCTGAAATCGACGACCGCTTCGGTGCCGGAAAGGTGAGTTCAAGAATAGGCCTGTCTTCGCCAGCCAGATTGTTTAACCCGCAAACTGACCTGCTGAATGACATCCGCGCTGCGCATGCGTCAGAGCCTATTCATTGCGTTCTGGTTGATGAGAGCCAGTTCCTGACGCGTGAACAGGTTCATGCGCTCTCCGAAGTGGTGGATGAGCTGGATATTCCCGTTCTGTGCTACGGACTGCGTACGGACTTTCGCGGGGAGCTGTTTGCCGGGAGCCAGTATCTGCTCGCCTGGTCAGATAAGCTCGTGGAACTGAAAACTATCTGCTTCTGCGGACGTAAAGCCAGCATGGTGCTTCGACTCGATCAGGCCGGAAAACCTTATGCAGATGGGGAGCAGGTGGTGATAGGCGGCAATGAACGCTATGTCTCGGTCTGTCGTAAGCATTATAAAGAAGCGTTATCTGTCGGCTCTCTGACGGCGATTCAGCACGACAACAGAAAATAACCTCTTTGGTATTCAGACATAAAAAAACCCGCCTGGAAGGCGGGTTTTTTCATCAGGCTGTCAGTTAAGCGCTTTTCTTCGCTTTCTTGTCAGCTTTAATGACAGGTGCTTCTGTTTTCACAGCAGCAACGTCACCTTCTTTGAACTCACGACCGTAATAGGTATCCAGCAGAATCTGTTTCAGCTCGGAGATCAGTGGGTAGCGCGGGTTAGCACCAGTACACTGGTCATCGAATGCATCTTCAGACAGCTTGTCTACGTGAGCGAGGAAGTCAGCTTCCTGAACGCCTGCTTCACGGATAGATTTAGGAATACCCAGTTCAGCTTTCAGGCTTTCCAGCCATGCCAGCAGTTTCTCAATCTTCGCAGCAGTGCGGTCGCCCGGTGCGCTCAGACCAAGGTGGTCAGCGATTTCAGCATAACGACGGCGCGCTTGCGGACGGTCGTACTGGCTGAAAGCCGTCTGCTTGGTTGGGTTGTCGTTGGCGTTATAACGGATAACGTTGCTGATCAACAGGGCGTTCGCCAGACCGTGAGGAATGTGGAACTGTGAACCCAGTTTGTGCGCCATAGAGTGGCAAACACCCAGGAAGGCGTTCGCAAACGCGATACCGGCGATAGTGGCTGCACTGTGGACACGTTCGCGCGCTACAGGGTTCTTAGAACCTTCGTTGTAAGACGCTGGCAGGTTTTCTTTCAGCAGTTTCAGTGCCTGCAGAGCCTGACCGTCAGAGAACTCAGATGCCAGAACAGAAACGTAAGCTTCCAGAGCGTGAGTCACGGCATCCAGACCACCGAAGGCACACAGTGATTTCGGCATTTCCATAACCAGGTTGGCATCAACGATAGCCATATCTGGGGTCAGCGCGTAGTCAGCCAGTGGGTATTTTTGACCGGTTGCATCGTCAGTTACTACTGCAAATGGCGTCACTTCTGAACCCGTACCGGAAGTGGTGGTGACGGCGATCATTTTCGCTTTCACGCCCATTTTCGGGAACTTGTAGATACGTTTACGGATGTCCATAAAGCGCAGCGCCAGTTCTTCGAAGTGGGTTTCTGGATGTTCGTACATCACCCACATAATTTTCGCGGCGTCCATTGGGGAACCACCACCCAGAGCGATAATCACATCTGGTTTGAAGGAGTTCGCCAGTTCAGCACCTTTACGCACCACGCTCAGTGTTGGGTCAGCTTCAACTTCAAAGAACACTTCAGTTTCAACGCCAGACGCTTTCAGAACAGAGGTGATCTGGTCAGCGTAGCCGTTGTTGAACAGGAAACGGTCAGTCACGATGAGCGCACGTTTGTGGCCATCAGTAATCACTTCATCCAGCGCGATTGGCAGAGAGCCACGGCGGAAGTAGATAGATTTCGGAAGTTTGTGCCACAACATGTTTTCAGCTCGCTTAGCAACGGTTTTCTTGTTGATCAGGTGTTTTGGACCAACGTTTTCAGAGATGGAGTTACCACCCCAGGAACCACAACCCAGAGTCAGGGAAGGTGCGAGTTTGAAGTTGTACAGGTCGCCGATACCACCCTGAGAAGCAGGGGTGTTAATCAGGATACGGGCAGTTTTCATCATCTGACCGAAGTGAGCAACACGCTCAGGCTGGTTATCCTGGTCGGTGTACAGGCAAGAGGTGTGACCGATACCGCCCATGGCAACCAATTTCTCAGCTTTCTCTACCGCGTCTTCGAAATCTTTCGCACGGTACATGGCAAGCGTAGGAGACAGTTTTTCGTGAGCAAACGGCTCGCTTTCGTCGACAACTTTTACTTCACCGATCAGGATCTTGGTGGTTGCCGGAACGGTAAAGCCTGCGAGTTCAGCAATTTTATAGGCGGGTTGACCTACGATAGCGGCGTTCAGCGCGCCATTTTTCAGAATGATGTCCTGAACCGCTTTCAGCTCTTTACCCTGCAGCAGGTAGCCGCCGTGGCTGGCGAAACGCTCGCGTACTGCGTCGTATACGGAATCAACCACAACAACAGACTGTTCAGATGCACAGATAACGCCGTTATCGAAGGTTTTAGACATCAGTACGGAAGCAACGGCACGTTTGATATCAGCAGTTTCGTCGATAACAACAGGGGTGTTACCCGCGCCCACACCGATGGCAGGTTTACCGGAGCTGTATGCAGCTTTAACCATGCCAGGACCACCGGTAGCCAGGATCAGGTTAATGTCAGGATGGTGCATCAGTGCGTTGGACAGCTCAACGGAAGGTTGGTCGATCCAGCCAATCAGATCTTTTGGTGCGCCTGCGGCAATCGCAGCCTGCAGAACGATATCTGCTGCCTTGTTGGTCGCATCTTTTGCACGTGGATGTGGAGAGAAGATAATTGCGTTACGCGTCTTCAGGCTGATCAGAGATTTGAAGATAGCCGTTGAAGTTGGGTTAGTCGTTGGAACAATACCGCAGATAATACCGATAGGTTCAGCGATGGTGATCGTGCCGAAGGTGTCGTCTTCAGACAGCACGCCACAGGTTTTCTCATCTTTATAGGCGTTGTAGATATACTCTGAAGCAAAGTGGTTTTTGATCACTTTATCTTCAACGATACCCATGCCAGATTCGGCAACGGCCATTTTAGCGAGAGGGATTCGAGCATCTGCAGCAGCCAGAGCGGCAGCGCGGAAGATTTTATCAACCTGTTCTTGGGTGAAATTGGCATATTCACGCTGGGCTTTTTTAACGCGCTCGACGAGGGCGTTCAGTTCAGCGATATTAGTAACAGCCATAATGCTCTCCTGATAATGTTTAAACTCTTTTAGTAAACCAGCGCTCGATACGTCAGACAGTATAGACAGTGCCAATACGACTTGCGTTACATAAAGTAAAACAAAGGGTTACTTTATGCTCCAGCGCACTAATTTACTAAAAGAGCCTTACCTTAGCATCATCCCTTTTTGACAGGTGACCTTCCTGGGGGCGTAATCAAGATTACTCACTTCTGAGTACGGAAATCATGATCTGCGTCAATTTCTCCCCAAGCTGATACCTTTCAGCAGGGTTATTTCATGGATATTTTTCCACTGTTAATTAATTAAGTAACTATTGGAAGTGGTGGCATCAATGATTCAACATATGTTTAACATTCTGAAATGCTAACGTTTTGGCACAGATTTCTGGTGAAGTATGCTAATAAAAAGCGTATCTTCAGCGCGATTTTTCATGACAACGTTGTCAGTCCCGGGCATGTGCAAAGGCGGAGCAAAACGTGATCCAAACGCTCTTTGATTTTCCAACGTATTTCAAATTTTTTATCGGTTTGTTTGCCCTGGTTAACCCGGTGGGTATCATTCCTGTCTTTATTAGTATGACCAGTTACCAGACGGCGGCGGCCCGGAACAAAACCAATCTCACCGCTAACCTGTCTGTGGCGATCATCTTGCTCACCTCGCTTTTCCTGGGGGATGCCATTCTCCAGGTCTTCGGTATCTCCATCGACTCCTTCCGCATTGCGGGTGGGATCCTGGTGGTGACCATCGCCATGTCGATGATCAGCGGTAAGCTGGGCGAGGACAAACAGAACAAGCAGGAGAAGTCAGAAACCGCAATACGCGAAAGTATCGGCGTGGTTCCGCTGGCGTTACCCTTGATGGCAGGGCCCGGTGCCATCAGTTCGACCATTGTCTGGGGTACGCGTTACCATAGCATCATGCACCTGATTGGTTTTTCTGTCACCATTGCTGTTTTCGCGCTCTGCTGCTGGGGGGTATTTCGTATGGCGCCCTGGCTGGTTCGCTTGCTGGGACAGACGGGGATTAACGTCATCACCCGTATCATGGGGTTGTTGTTGATGGCGTTAGGGATCGAATTCATTGTCACCGGTATTAAAAGCATTTTCCCCGGCTTGCTACACTAATATTTCGAATGAAAGAACGGAGCTACGGCTCCGTTTTTTTTACGTGAATATCAGCAAATCATATAACTAAAGTTGAAATGCTCACATATCATAATAAATTCTACTAATAATGTTCATTTCTTTTATTTCAAAGGGTTATGAATTTCGCACAATCCCGCCTGCACAGAAAATCTTCGAACGCTCTGTTATTTTACTCACACGATACTCTGGGGCTTGCTGAGAGATAACCGAAATGTTATTAGTAATTTCAACTTTCCCTTAGAGGAATGTGCTAAATAATGATCAGTTGTTAAATTTTTGTACAAAATCACTCAAAAGTAGCGCAGCGACGCGCGAGTAGAGGAAGTTTTCTCTACCTTATTGAATAACCGGTGTTTTTACCGGATTTCGATGTCTGGCAGGGCTGCCCCCAACGATACGACGTACTTCGTAAAAGAGAATTGCTTAACAAATTTGCAAAATGTATTGGCGCGCGTTTACGCCATTTGATACTTTCCGGCCTATTATTTTGCAGCATAAAACAATCAGATGAGAATTATTTTCATATAGCTCTCTTCTCAGATATCCAGCTCAGGTCTCAAACAGGGGAGGCCTGTGAAGAATCGACGCAAGACGGCCATACGAGCAGTCAGTAATAAAAAAGTCGGTGATAGCAAGTAGTAAAAGAAGAACCTGACAGCAGCAAAAAAAACTCCTGCGCTGTACAGGCCCCAACAGGGGAATAGACAGCTGGCGAAAGCCAGTAATTATAATGAGTGGAGTACCAACACAATGTCCATCATCACAAAAAAAAATCTGGTAGCGGCGGGGATTTTAACTGCGCTAATCGCGGGCAATGCTGCAATGGCTGCGGACGTTCCTGCAGGAGTACAACTGGCGGAGAAACAGACGCTGGTGCGTAACAACGGTGCGGAAGTTCAGTCTCTTGACCCGCACAAAATTGAAGGTGTTCCTGAGTCAAACGTTAACCGTGACCTGTTCGAAGGTCTGCTGGTGACTGACGTTGACGGCCACCCGGCACCTGGTGTGGCAGAAAAGTGGGAAAATAAAGATTTTAAAGTCTGGACCTTCCATCTGCGTAAAGATGCCAAATGGTCCGACGGTACGCCGGTTACCGCCGAAGATTTCGTGTATAGCTGGCAGCGCCTGGCGAATCCAAATACCGCCTCTCCGTATGCGAGCTATCTGCAATATGGCCACATCGCCAATATCGATGACATCATCGCCGGTAAAAAGCCGGTCACCGACCTGGGCGTGAAAGCGATCGATGCCAATACCTTTGAAGTGACGTTGAGCGAACCTGTTCCGTACTTCTATAAGTTGCTGGTTCACCCATCCGTTTCCCCGGTACCAAAATCCGCTGTGGAAAAATTTGGTGAAAAATGGACGCAACCTGCCAATATCGTGACCAACGGTGCCTATAAGCTGAAAGACTGGGTGGTCAACGAACGTATGGTCCTGGAGCGTAACCCGCAATACTGGGATAACGCGAAGACCGTGATTAATCAGGTCACCTACCTGCCAATCTCTTCTGAAGTAACGGATGTTAACCGCTACCGTAGCGGTGAAATCGACATGACCTATAACAACATGCCGATTGAACTGTTCCAGAAGCTGAAAAAAGAGATCCCGAAAGAAGTTCACGTCGACCCATACCTGTGCACCTATTACTACGAAATCAACAACCAGAAAGCACCGTTCACCGACGTACGCGTTCGTACTGCGCTGAAGCTGGCACTGGATCGCGATATTATCGTGAACAAAGTGAAAAACCAGGGCGATCTCCCGGCGTATAGCTACACCCCTCCTTATACCGATGGAATGAAACTGGTTGAGCCTGAATGGTTCAAGTGGTCACAGGAAAAACGTAACGAAGAAGCGAAAAAGCTGCTGGCTGAAGCGGGTTACACTGCCGATAAGCCATTAACGTTTAACCTGCTGTACAACACGTCAGATCTGCATAAAAAACTGGCTATCGCCGTCGCGTCTATCTGGAAGAAAAACCTGGGCGTCAACGTTAAGCTGGAAAACCAGGAGTGGAAAACCTTCCTCGATACGCGTCATCAGGGGACCTTCGACGTGGCGCGTGCAGGCTGGTGTGCGGACTATAACGAACCGACCTCCTTCCTGAACACGATGCTCAGCGACAGTTCAAACAACACTGCGCACTATAAGAGCCCGGCGTTCGACAAGATCATCGCTGATACGCTGAAAGTGTCTGACGATGCGCAACGCGCAGAATTGTACGCGAAATCTGAAGAGCAGCTCGATAAAGACTCTGCAATCGTACCGGTTTACTACTACGTTAACGCCCGTCTGGTGAAACCGTGGGTAGGGGGTTATACCGGTAAAGACCCGTTGGATAATATTTCCGTTAAGAATCTTTATATTATCAAGCATTAATGGCAATACGTGGGGTGAGCCTGGCTTGCCCCACTGTGTCTACTTTGTAACATTCATCAGGCACACGCCAGAAGGTACGGGCAATGTTGAAATTTATCCTGCGTCGCTGTCTAGAAGCGATACCAACGTTATTTATTCTAATTACGATTTCCTTCTTTATGATGCGTCTCGCACCGGGAAGTCCATTTACCGGTGAACGTACGCTGCCGCCGGAAGTTATGGCGAATATCGAGGCGAAGTATCACTTAAACGATCCCATCACTACCCAATACTTCAATTATCTGAAGCAGCTGGCGCACGGTGATTTTGGACCGTCATTTAAATATAAAGACTATTCCGTAAACGACCTGGTGGCCTCCAGCTTCCCGGTTTCGGCAAAACTGGGTGCTGCGGCATTCATTCTGGCCGTCGTTCTCGGGGTCACCGCAGGCGTTATCGCCGCGCTCAGACAAAATACCAAATGGGATTATGCCGTAATGGGGGTGGCAATGACCGGGGTAGTGATACCCAGCTTCGTTGTCGCGCCATTACTGGTGATGATATTTGCCATTACGCTGAAGTGGCTGCCTGGCGGCGGCTGGAACGGCGGGGCTCTGAAGTTCATGATTTTGCCAATGGTGGCATTATCTCTGGCCTATATCGCCAGTATCGCGCGTATCACCCGTGGTTCTATGATCGAAGTGCTGCATTCGAACTTCATCCGCACCGCGCGCGCGAAAGGGCTGCCGATGCGCCGGATTATCTTCCGCCATGCGCTCAAGCCGGCGCTGCTGCCGGTGCTCTCCTATATGGGGCCTGCATTCGTTGGGATCATCACGGGCTCGATGGTTATCGAAACCATCTACGGCCTGCCGGGCATTGGTCAGCTGTTCGTTAACGGCGCGCTCAACCGCGACTATTCGCTGGTACTGAGCCTGACGATCCTCGTTGGTGCGCTCACCATTCTCTTTAACGCGATCGTTGATGTGCTGTATGCCGTCATCGACCCGAAAATCCGTTACTAACTGGAGCACGCCATGATGTTGAGTAAGAAAAACAGCGAGGCGCTGGAAAACTTCAGTGAAAAACTGGAAGTGGAAGGTCGTAGTCTCTGGCAGGATGCACGCCGTCGCTTTATGCACAACCGTGCCGCCGTCGCCAGTCTGGTGGTTCTGGTGATCATCGCGCTGTTTGTGACCCTGGCACCGATGCTGTCGCAATTTACCTATTTCGATACGGACTGGGGCATGATGTCCAGCGCGCCGGATATGGAATCCGGTCACTATTTCGGGACCGACTCATCCGGCCGTGATCTGCTGGTGCGCGTCGCGATTGGGGGGCGTATCTCGTTGATGGTCGGTATCGCCGCCGCGCTGGTGGCGGTAATTCTGGGTACGCTCTACGGCTCACTTTCCGGCTACCTTGGCGGCAAAGTGGACTCAGTGATGATGCGTTTGCTGGAAATCCTGAACTCCTTCCCGTTTATGTTCTTCGTCATTCTGCTGGTGACCTTCTTCGGCCAGAACATTCTGTTAATTTTCGTGGCCATCGGGATGGTTTCCTGGCTGGATATGGCGCGTATCGTGCGCGGCCAGACGCTGAGCCTGAAACGTAAAGAATTTATCGAAGCCGCGCAGGTTGGTGGCGTATCTACCCGAAATATCGTGGTTCGCCATATTGTTCCTAACGTGCTGGGGGTGGTTGTGGTCTATGCCTCACTGCTGGTGCCAAGCATGATCCTGTTTGAATCCTTCCTCAGTTTCCTGGGGCTGGGTACGCAGGAACCACTGAGCAGCTGGGGCGCGCTGTTGAGCGATGGTGCAAACTCGATGGAAGTGTCACCGTGGCTGTTGCTCTACCCGGCGGGTTTCCTGGTGGTCACACTGTTTTGTTTCAACTTTATCGGCGATGGCCTGCGTGATGCCCTCGACCCGAAAGACCGTTAAGGAGCGCCGTCATGACAATTATTGAAACGGCCACTGCGCCACAGGCGCAACAGCAGAGCAATCTTCTGCTGGACGTAAAAGACCTCCGTGTGACCTTTAAAACCCCTGACGGGGATGTTACCGCCGTCAACGATCTCAACTTCAACCTGAGTGCGGGTGAAACGCTGGGGATTGTCGGTGAATCCGGATCCGGAAAATCCCAGACCGCCTTTGCGTTGATGGGCCTGCTGGCATCTAACGGTGTGATTGGCGGTTCCGCAAAATTCAATGGTCGCGAAATCCTCAACCTGCCGGAGCACGAGCTGAACAAGCTGCGTGCCGAGCAGATCTCGATGATTTTCCAGGACCCGATGACCTCGCTGAACCCGTATATGCGCGTCGGTGAGCAGCTGATGGAAGTCCTGATGCTGCATAAAGGTCTGGGGAAAGCGGAAGCGTTTGAGGAATCCGTCAAAATGCTGGATGCGGTAAAAATGCCGGAAGCGCGTAAGCGCATGCGCATGTTCCCGCACGAATTCTCCGGCGGTATGCGTCAGCGCGTGATGATTGCTATGGCGCTGCTGTGCCGGCCAAAACTGCTGATTGCCGATGAACCGACTACCGCACTGGACGTTACCGTTCAGGCGCAAATCATGACCCTGCTGAACGAGCTTAAGCGTGAGTTCAACACGGCGATTATCATGATTACCCACGATCTGGGTGTTGTTGCCGGTATCTGTGACAAAGTGCTGGTGATGTATGCCGGTCGTACGATGGAATACGGCAAAGCGCGGGACGTGTTCTATCAGCCTGCCCATCCATACTCCATTGGCCTGCTGAACGCGGTGCCGCGGCTTGATGCGGAAGGGGAATCCCTGCTCACCATTCCGGGCAACCCGCCAAACCTGCTGCGTCTGCGAAAAGGCTGTCCATTCCAGCCGCGCTGTCCGCATGCGATGGAAATCTGCAACAGCGCGCCGCCGCTGGAAGCATTTGCACCAGGCCGTCTGCGCGCCTGCTTTAAGCCGCAGGAGGAGCTGGTATGAACGCATTAGATGAAAAACGCAATGTGCTGCTCGAAATCGCTGACCTTAAGGTGCATTTCGACATTAAGGACGGTAAACAGTGGTTCTGGCAGCCGCCGAAAACCCTAAAAGCGGTGGATGGCGTCACCCTGCGTCTGTACGAGGGGGAGACCCTGGGGGTCGTGGGCGAGTCCGGCTGTGGGAAATCCACTTTCGCACGTGCCATTATCGGCCTGGTTAAAGCTACCGACGGAAAAGTGGCGTGGCTGGGTAAAGACCTGCTGGGGATGAAGCCCGACGAGTGGCGCGACGTGCGAAGCGACATCCAGATGATTTTCCAGGATCCGCTGGCATCACTTAACCCGCGTATGACCATCGGAGAGATTATTGCCGAGCCGCTGCGCACCTATCATCCTAAGATGCCGCGTCAGGAAGTCCGTGACCGCGTAAAGGCGATGATGCTGAAAGTGGGGCTGTTGCCTAACCTCATTAACCGTTATCCGCACGAATTCTCCGGCGGTCAGTGTCAGCGTATTGGTATTGCGCGTGCGCTGATCCTTGAGCCGAAGCTGATTATCTGTGATGAACCGGTTTCCGCGCTGGACGTTTCCATTCAGGCGCAGGTGGTTAACCTGCTGCAGAAGCTGCAGCGCGAGATGGGGCTGTCGCTGATCTTCATTGCGCACGATCTGGCCGTCGTAAAACACATTTCTGACCGTGTACTGGTGATGTATCTGGGTCATGCCGTGGAGCTGGGCACGTATGATGAGGTGTACCACAATCCGCTGCACCCTTACACCAAAGCACTGATGTCTGCGGTACCCATCCCCGATCCCGATCTGGAGAAAAATAAAACGATCCAGCTTCTGGAAGGAGAATTGCCTTCACCAATTAACCCGCCGTCAGGTTGCGTTTTCCGTACGCGCTGCCCGATGGCCGGGCCGGAATGTGCGAAAACACGACCGGTTCTGGAAGGCAGTTTCCGACATGCGGTTTCCTGCCTGAAAGTAGACCCGTTATAATCGCAAGGGCTGACATGATGTCAGCCCTTATTTATTGCGAGGTTACCGTGTCGCGTTTATTCACTTCAGCCCGTCGACGGCTCTATCATCTTTTATTCGATCCAGAAACGGTATCGGGACGCCGTTTTGAGGGACTCTGCGCGCTGTTTGCGTTACTTAGCGTCATTGTCATCTTTATTGAATCCGGTGTCGGGACACAATATCACCTGACTTTTGATGAATGGCATGCCTTTGTCTGGCTTGAACTGGCGATCACCCTGGTCTTTACCGCTGAGTATATTCTGCGGGTCGTTTGCTGGCCCAATCCGGCAAAGTACGTATTCAGCTTCTGGGGTTTTATCGATTTAGCGACTATCCTGCCGCTCTATGTCATGTGGCTATGGCCAGAAATCAGTCTCAACTATGTTTTCGCCTGGCGCGCCATGCGCGTGATTCGCGTATTGCGAATTCTTAAATTGCTGCGTTTTATGCCGTCGCTGCGCGTATTCTGGAGTGCCATCGTTAGCGCACGACATCAGCTTATTCTGTTTTACTCATTTATTGCCATTGTGATGATTGTTTTCGGCGCGCTGATGTATTTGATAGAAGGGCCCAAATACGGCTTCACAACGCTCAACGCCTCCGTCTACTGGGCCATCGTGACCGTGACGACCGTGGGGTACGGTGATATCACACCCCATACGCCGCTGGGGCGCATAGTGGCATCTGTGCTCATTCTGATTGGGTATTCGGTGATTGCTATCCCGACGGGGTTAATTACCACGCACATGAGCAGTGCATTTCAAAGCCACAAAGCGCAGCGTAAATGTCCGCGCTGTCATCAGGGCGAACATGAGCAGAGCGCGCGGTTTTGCAACCGCTGTGGGAGCGAGTTACCGTAGTAAATAAAAAAGGCTGCCATCGCAGCCTTTTTTATTATTCGCGCCAGAGAATGTGGCACAGCTTGTGGTCTTTCTCCCGGCAGAGCAGGACGCGAGCGAAAATGTCGTTAATTTCCCCACCATCTTCATCAGCCAGCCCAATCACCACTTCGGCAAAGAAGTCAGGATTCAGGTCGAAATCCACATGTTCAGCCCAGTCTTCTGCTGGGTCGAACAATTCGGCACCGCCGCGCTCTTCGAACTGCAGATTAAAGAGGATCACGTCCGCGGGATCGAGGTTATCAACCGCCAGTTCGAGAAAAATGTCATAGGCCTGCTCGAGCGTTTCGTCTTCGGTCAGGCGATTGTTCAGATCCATTTCCATGATGACTACCTGTTTAACATCGTTGGGCACGTTTTACAGCAACGGACTAAAGAAGTAAAACAGTCGTTCAGCTATTCTCTGCCACAGCGGGCGTTTTACCCACAGCCTGGCATCCAGCAGCCGCGAGCGGGAGATATAATCATCCTGCACCGCCGCCAGGTCACCGCCAAATCCGGCGTCATCAATCACCAGGGTGATTTCAAAGTTCAGCCACAGGCTGCGCATATCGAGGTTTACCGTGCCCACCAGGCTTAATTCGCCGTCGACAAGCACGCTCTTGGTGTGCAGCAGCCCGCCTTCAAACTGGTATATTTTCACCCCGGCGGCCAGCAGTTCGCTAAAGAAGGCGCGGCTGGCCCAGCCCACCAGAAGCGAGTCATTTTTGCGGGGCAAAATGATACTCACATCGACACCGCGCTGCGCTGCGGTACAGATCGCGTGCAGCAGGTCATCGCTGGGGACGAAGTAGGGCGTCGTCATGATCAAATATTCACGCGCTGAGTAGGTAGCCGTCAGCAGCGCCTGATGAATTAAGTCCTCCGGGAATCCCGGCCCGGAGGCAATGGTATGAATAGTATGACCGCTGGCCTCTTCAAACGGCATGATGTTGCCATCTGGCGGTGGGGGCAGAATACGCTTGCCGGTCTCTATCTCCCAGTCGCATGAGTACACGATTCCCATCGAGGTGGCAATCGGCCCCTCCATTCGTGCCATCAGATCCACCCATTGCCCGACGCCGGAGTCCTGTTTAAAGAAGCGCGGGTCAACCATGTTCATACTGCCGGTGTAGGCAATATAATTATCAATCATGATCATTTTACGGTGCTGGCGTAGGTCCATCCGGCGCAGAAAGACGCGCAGGAGATTTACCTTCAGCGCCTCAACCACTTCGATACCGGCATTACGCATCATGCCTGCCCAGGGGCTGCGGAAAAACGCCACGCTGCCTGCGGAGTCCAGCATCAGACGGCAGTGGATCCCCCGACGCGCGGCCGCCATCAGGGATTCAGCGACCTGGTCGGCCATGCCGCCGGGCTGCCAGATATAGAACACCATCTCAATGTTATGGCGAGCAAGCTGGATATCGCGGATCAACGCCTGCATCACGTCATCGGAGGAGGTCAGAAGCTGGAGCTGGTTCCCCTTAACGCCGCCAATCCCCTGACGCCGTTCGCAGAGCTTAAACAGCGAGGAGGCGACGCTGCTGTTCTCCTCGGCAAAGATATGTTTGCAGGCTTTAAGATCGTTAAGCCACTTCGCGGTGGAAGGCCACATGGCACGCGCCCGCTCGGCCCGGCGTTTACCCAGATGAAGCTCACCGAAAGAGAGATAGGCAATAATTCCCACCAGCGGGAGGATGTAAATGATCAGAAGCCAGGCCATGGCAGAGGGTACGGCTCTGCGCTTCATCAGGATGCGTAATGTCACACCCGCGATTAACAGCCAGTATCCCAAAATGACCAGCCAACTCACCACGGTGTAGAAGGTTGTCATGGTTAAAAAATCCTTTTGAAAGCGTATTGTTATGAGTGTACGCATCAGGATTCATCTGGCAAATAAAAACGCCAGGTAAAAGCGCTGGTTTGCTGCCGGGTTGGGTTTATAATGGCGGCTCTGTTTGAGAAAGAGTTGTAGACATGAAGCGCAGTAGAACAGAAGTAGGGCGCTGGCGCATGTTGCGACAGGTGAGTCGTCGCAAGGCTCGTTGGCTGGAAGCACAATCCCGCCGCAATATGCGTATCCACGCCATCAGAAAATGTGGATTGAACAGGCACCGCAACGCGTTGCTGTTCGCCGTCCAGGATATCTGAAAACCCTGAGGGCACCGCAAGGTGCCCGCTGATTTTATAGTGTCTTATTTAGAGAATATCGTTATTGCTGCGATATTCCGGTGATGTTTAGCAAAAGGAGGGAGAGGTGTTTGCGGAGTTTGGCGTACTGAATTTCTGGACGTATGTTGTTGGCGCATTTTTTATTGTGCTGGTGCCGGGCCCGAATACCCTGTTTGTGCTGAAGACCGGGATCGGTCACGGCGTTAAAAAAGGATATCTTGCCGCCACAGGTGTGTTTATCGGCGATGCGGTTCTGATGTTTCTCGCCTGGGCAGGTGTCGCGGCTTTAATCCAGACCACGCCTGTACTGTTTAATATCGTACGCTATCTGGGTGCTTTCTATTTACTCTGGCTGGGCGGCAAAATGCTCTGGTCGGTGATTAACCGTCAGAATCACGCTCATGAGAGCGGAACTGAACCTGCCAGTATGATCATGAAACGCGCCCTGGTACTGAGCCTGACGAATCCAAAAGCGATTCTGTTCTACGTTTCGTTCTTTGTGCAGTTTATTGACGTGAATGCACAAAATACCGGGACCTCTTTCCTGATCCTCGCCACCACGCTTGAGTTGATTAGCTTTATGTACATGAGCTTCCTGATCTTCTCCGGTGCGTTTGTCACGCGTTATCTGAAAACCAAAAAGAAACTGGCAAAGCTGGGGAACGGGCTGATAGGGCTGCTGTTTGTCGGGTTTGCGGCGCGGTTAGCGTCACTGCATTGATGTGAAGAAAGGCTCCTGAGGGAGCCTTAGTTATATCAGAACACTTTCTTATACGGTCGCACCGTTACCTTCGCATACACGCCCGCCGCAACGTACGGGTCTGCGTCAGCCCAGGCCTGTGCCGCTTCCAGAGATTCAAACTCTGCAATAACCGTGGAGCCCGAAAAACCGGCTGCACCCGGGTCGTTGCTGTCGACAGCAGGCATTGGGCCAGCGGTCAGCAAACGACCTTCATCCTGTAGCAGCTGTAAGCGTGCCAGGTGAGCAGGGCGGACAGACTGGCGTTTCTCAAGTGAATCAGCGACATCTTCAGAGTAAATCACGTAAAGCACGGTGAAGCTCCTTAAGCGTTTTAAAGTGTCAGTTACGTTATGTGAAAGGGCAACTGACTGCAATGTAAAGATAAAAACAATGTTAATACCCTGATCTGAATGCCCCTTTTTTGGCCACATTGACGCTTAAATTGCGCCAGAACAAAGTGTCTTATTGAATATGATTGCTATTTGCATTTAAAATCAGGGTTCGATTTTTTAACGTTGATGACTATGACTTCGATGACCCTTGATTTACCTCGCCGCTTTCCCTGGCCGACGCTGCTCTCCGTCGTGATTCACGGTGCTGTCGTGGCGGGTTTGCTCTATACCTCGGTTCATCAGGTTATTGAAATGCCCGCACCCGCGCAGCCGATTTCGGTGACCATGGTATCGCCAGCGGATCTCGAGCCGCCGCAGGTCGCGCCGCCACCGCCACAGCCGGTTGCTGAACCGGAGCCAGAACCCGAGCCTGTTCCGGCGCCACCGAAGGAAGCACCGGTGGTGATCCATAAACCTGAACCGAAGCCCAAACCTAAGCCGAAGCCAAAGCCGGTGAAGAAGGTCGAGGAGCGTCCGAAACGCGAAGAACGTCCGGTTGAGCCACGTGCGACCCAGACGGTTGAGAATGCCGCACCTTCACGTCCGGTAATGAACAACTCCGCACCGGCACCAAAACCAACGGTTGCCGCGCCAGCGGGCCCGCGAGCACTGAGCCGAAACCAGCCTCAGTATCCGGCGCGAGCGCAGGCTTTACGTATTGAAGGCCGCGTGCGGGTGAAATTTGACGTTACCGCAGATGGCCGCGTTGATAACGTGCAAATCTTGTCCGCTCAGCCTTCTAATATGTTTGAACGCGAAGTGAAATCGGCGATGCGCAGATGGCGCTACGAAGCCGGTAAACCGGGTAGCGGACTGATCGTGAACATTGTCTTCCGCCTGAACGGCGGGGCGCAGATGGAATAAAAAAAGCCTCCGGATGGAGGCTTTTTTGTCAGATAATCAGGCCTGCGGAAGCTGACGAGGTTTACCCTCGCTATCCACTGCCACATAAATAAACAGTGCTTCAGTAGCTTTATAGCGCTGTCCAATCGGTTCTGAAGAAACCTTCTTCACCCAGACTTCAATGTTGATAGAGATGGAGGTATTGCCGCGTTTGACGCAGCGCGCGTAACAGCACACCACGTCACCTACCGCCACCGGGCGCAGGAAGGTCATCCCATCGACCCTCACTGTTACCACGCGTCCGTGAGCTATCTCTTTTGCCAGAATTGCGCCGCCCATATCCATTTGCGACATCAGCCAGCCGCCAAAAATATCGCCATTGGCATTAGTGTCAGCGGGCATTGCCAGTGTGCGTAAAACCAGTTCGCCCTGAGGGGCGTTAGTTGTTGTCATTGTTTTAACTCGTAACGGAAGACTTCAGGCGGGATGCTACTATGATTTCACAGCGGAGAGAATAGACCAGAACGCCTGTCGAACACGTTCTGGTCAACCAGCAGTTAGTGCTTATCGTCCTGCGGCATATGGCGATAGATGTAAACGCCGCTGAGCAGGGTGAAAATCAGCGTCAGGGCGGTCAGGCCGAAGACCTTAAAGTTGACCCAAATGTTTTGCGGCAACCAGAAGGCAATGTAGATATTGGCAAGACCGCAAAGAATAAAGAACACCGCCCAGGCAATATTCAGTCGGGACCAGACCTGCTGCGGCAGCGTCAGCTCTTTACCCAGCATGCGCTGGATAAGCGGTTTTTTCATAACCCACTGGCTGATTAACAATGCGCCTGCAAACAGCGCGTATATCACCGTGACTTTCCACTTGATGAATTCATCATTGTGGAAGAACAGGGTCAGCCCGCCGAAAACAGCGACCAGCACGAACGTGACCAGCGCCATTTTTTCGACTTTACGGTAACGTACCCAGCTGTAGATCAGCACAACCGCGGTCGCGATAATCAGCGCAGTGGTCGCAGCATAGATATCATACAGCTTATAAAACGCGAAAAAGACCACGAGCGGTAAAAAATCAAGAAACTGCTTCATTCTGTGATTCCATCTTCTCTGTTGAGCCGGGAAGCGGGTCATGCTCCCGGCATCAGGATTACTGACGAATTAACATATACAGGCGGAACAGATAGACCAGCAGTACCGCTGAAATCAGGTTGCTCAGCGTATTCGCGACTACCGCGCCAACATTAGGCGTTAAAACCGCAAAATTCGGTGCAAACAGGAGCAGAAGCGTTTTCGCCAGCAGCCAGCCGATCACGGCAGGGGCCACCAGACGCATATTCGCCCATGCGAGCCTGATGCTGCTGCGCATTGCGGTAAAAATCCCCATTTTGTCCTGCACGATCATGATCGGGGCAAAAGAGAGCACGATAGCCAGCAACACTCCCGGCACCACGACCAGCATAATCCCCATCTGCACCAGCAGGGTGGTTAAGAAGATCAGGATAAACAGCTTAGGCAAAACGGGGGCACTGGCGCCAATCGCGCGTAAGGCACTGACCCGATGGCCCGCTGACACCAGCTGAATCATCAGGAGAACGCCGCCCGCCAGAATCGCATTACCAATGAGACCAGAGAACGTCGATGCGGCTGAAGCCCGCAGCAGGATTTGCTGCTGCTCTGGCGTCATGTTTTGCACCAGTTCAAACAACCCGACGCTTCCTGCCAGATTGTCACCCTGGCTCAGGCTGGCAATCTGTTCATCACTCGGTGAGAAGGCATGGCCCAGCACCACAGTGATAAAGGCGCAAAGCAACGCGATCAGTAAAAAAGTTATGAACTGATTGCGGAAAAAGTTTCCCGTGTCACGGTAGACAGACTTCGCCGTGATAGACATGCACTCTCCTTGAGTATTGCAGGTGTTAATTAGCCGGCAATTGTACACCGGATGCACCTGCTGTGGCAGCATCAAGGCTTGTATGGAAAAGCATATCTTTGTAAAGCGGCGGTAATCCGACCCGTGCGCGGGCGCGATTACAGGCGTCGTTGACCTGCCCGTCTTCCCCCGACATAGCAAATTCCCGGCAGGGGCTAGGGCGATCCTCATAGATGGAACACCGGGTTGAGACCCCGGGTTCACCCTGTAGCGCGACGCAGCGGGCTTGTTTTTGGTTCGTGCCGCGCATACAGCGCAGAAAAGGGGTCAACGGCTCAGTGAGATGAACCGGAACGGTACCGCCGCCATCGCTGGCCTCGGCCCAGTAGAAAGAGACTCGAAAATACGCACAACAGGCTCCGCACGTCATGCACGGGTTAACTTCACTCATGGCACACCTGCAAAAAAGAACGCATCAAATCAATTTGTGAGAGCGATAAATTAGCCAGCCGCCTGAGGAAGAGCAAGAGGGGGAAAAGAGAAAATTTTGTAACTGTGAAATGCCAAAAATTGACATGGAAACAACTTACTGCCTTTCAAAGCGCCACAAAAAATTAACCCAGATCAATGAATGTTAACTTACTGGTTTTAATGTGATCTGTGGCAGATCACTTATTACTCATTTGTGAGTATATTCTCACCCGCGATTAAAACCACAACGATGGAGCGGATATGAAAAAATTAGCGGTGGCAGCCCTTGTATTAAGCAGTCTCTCTGGCGGCGCGTACGCGCACGAAGCAGGTGAATTCTTTATTCGTGCCGGTTCGGCCACGGTTCGCCCAACTGAGGGCTCTGATAACGTGCTGGGTATGGGCGGTTTTAACGTCAGTAATAACACCCAGTTAGGCTTAACGTTCACTTATATGGCGACGGATAACATTGGTGTCGAGCTTCTGGCGGCAACGCCGTTCCGTCATCGCGTCGGTCTGGGGGCAACCGGTGATATCGCCACCGTACACCATTTACCGCCAACGCTGATGGCGCAATGGTACTTTGGCGATGCCAGCAGCAAGGTACGTCCGTATATTGGCGCCGGTGTGAACTACACCACCTTCTTCGATGAGAAATTTAACGATACCGGTAAAGAGGCCGGTCTGACTGACCTCAGCCTGAAAGATTCATGGGGTATGGCGGGACAGGTGGGTCTGGATTACCTGATTAACCGTGACTGGCTGATCAACGCCTCAGTCTGGTACATGGACATTGATACAGACGTACGCTTTAAAGCGGGCGGTGAGCAGCAAAGTATCAATACTCGCCTCGATCCGTGGGTGTTTATGTTCTCTGCAGGTTATCGCTTCTAATCCCCCCTCAAACTGGCCACTACGTGGCCAGTTTGTTTTTGCAGCCTTCAAAACGACGGATAAACCGGCCGCTCGTCAAGTTTTACGCAGTGCCTGAGTTTCGTTTCCCCATCATATAAATAGCTAAATGCGTCGCTGGACACCGAATGGAACAGAATATCACCGTTAGCAAACGGGATCATTTCGGTGTCACCCGCGCGCTTGTGCCCTGCGCCGGTTTCAAACTGGCCGCGCCACCGTTCCTGCGTATGGTCGTAAACGTGCAGAATAACCTCGACAAGTCCTCTTTCCGGACAGTTAAGGCGCAGGAAGGTTGAAGAGAAATTCAGGGGCAGCACGTGAAAGGGAATCAATAAGGCGAAAACCAGTAAAGCTCGTAAATACATCAAACTGCGAAAACCTCCTTCAAAATGGATATGAGATTTTACTTAAGTCAGATGCGGCGGCTTTGCCCTCGATCAAGAGGTCTTATAATTCAATGCGATAAAGGCCTCTGACGAGGCCTGAACGTTCATTTTTGAATCAAATAGCGGATTGTTGGCCCGTCCTGCTGAATATCCAGCACCGTGTAGCCATGGTTTTTAGCATCCAGCGGAATGTTGTTAATGGATTGCGGGCAGTCGCTCACCACCTCCAGAATTTCCCCTTTTTTGAGCTGCGGTAGCGCTTCAAGGGTAGCCACTGCCGGATAAGGGCAGGGTTCGCCGATCATATCCAGTCGATAGTCAGGCACGATCTCTTTCATGCAGCGTTCTCCTGCGTTTCAGGTTTAGCGGTGGTGCGACGGAAGAAGCGTTTCTCCTGCGCGACAACCAGTAAAAAAGCGACCAGCAGCAAGGCATAGGTTACCAGCAGGCCGCCGAGCGGACCGAAGGTGCTCAACAGATTGACCTTATCCCAGTTTGTTGCGAGTACAGGTGAGACATCATCCCAGTAGTACGCCAGAATGGTTGAACCAATGACATTACCAAGGCCGACCCACCAGTAATGCACCTGGCCTTCGACGGCGCGATACATCCAGCCGGTTTCACACCCGCCTGCCAGCACAATTCCGAAGCCAAACAGCAGGCCACCAATCACCGCGTTAGGACCGGCCCACATGATTTTCGGTTCAACACCGAGTTGTACATAGCTGAAAATGCCGATGGCGCTCACCGCCATACCGGCAATGATCGCTTTTGCCATCATGGTTCGTCCGGTGATCCACATATCGCGAAACGCAGAGGTAAAGCAGATCTGCGCGCGTTCGATCAGCAGACCAAACCCTACGCCAAACAACATCGCCAGGCCGAGTTTCGGTTGATTCAGCGCTGTGCAGATTGCCCACGCGATCATGGCAAAAAAGACCAGCATACCGAGGCGAAAACGGCGTTTCGCCTGGTCCGGCTTCTGGGTCAGCGGCGACGCTGCGCTAACTTTGGTCATTTTTACCGGAATACGGAACAGCGGCAGCAGGGTGAATTTTGCACCGAAGTAAGAGCCAATCGCGGTGGCGACGGCAAAGAACCAGGCATGCAGTGAAAATTGTGGAATACCCGTGAAGAACGCGGCAAGGTTACAGCCCATCGCCAGGCGAGCACCAAACCCGGCAATAATCCCGCCGACGACCGCCTGCATAATGCGGATGCGGCTTTTGGGCATGCGCAACTTGACGTTATTTGCCCACAGCGCCGCCGCGAAACAGCCGCCGAACATTCCGATGATCATCATTCCGTCGATGCGGGTAAGCGGAGTACCGTCCAGGTGAATGAGTTTAAAGTAGCCCCACTCTTCGGCATGCACGCCAGCGAGTTGCAGAAGTTGACCACCCCAGCGGGTAAACTCGCCGGTCACGGCCCAAAAGGTACCGGTAATGCCGAAATAATAAGTAGAGAGAATGCCTGCCGCGATAACGGCCGGAACAGGTGACCAGAACTTAACTAAATAAGTCTGTTTGAAGTATTGCCATGACATGAGTAAGCCTCTGAACTCAGAAGGTGTATTTGGGTTTAACGGGCCGGAATATATAACTTTTTGGCTTACTCTAAAACCTCTCCAAACCTACTCTCCGGGATAGCGTCATTTTTTATGACCTCCGTCATTAAATCTTCCGGTTATTTCCCGGCAATCGCACCCCCGGCTGCAAAATATTCATTCCTTTCGCGGAGCCTTACTCAGAATGCGAGAGCGGCAGACATCCAGAATTTCGTCAGCCAGCGCGGAATTATCCGGGCAGGCACGGGACAACACCAGAGCCCCGACAAGATGTGCAAAGGTGTTTATCAGGTCAGCACGTGAGACATTTTCGTCGCTTAACATTGCCAGCTGACGTTCAACCCCGGCTGCAAATGTCTCTTTGATGGACTCGGACTGGCGTGCGGTGTCCGTGCCCAGGGCAGACATCACGCAACCTCCGGCCATATCATCGCGATGCTGCCGGGAGAGGTAATATTCAATGAATTTGTCTCGATCTACACCCGCCAGGTTTTCCGCGGCATGCACAAACCCGCAATTCATGGCCTCTGACATCAGGTCGGCCTTCGAACCAAAGTGCTTATAAAACCCGCCGTGGGTTAAACCCGCAGCAGACATCAGCTCCGCCACGCCCACGCCGTCATAGCCGCGTTCACGAAAAAGTTCGGATGCCGTTTCAACTATGCGCATCCGGTTCTCCCGGACCTGCTCTTTTGACACTTTCATGCTGCCCACCCCCTATAAAACAAGGCTCAATTATACATTGATGATGATCATAATCAAAGCAGTTGACTTTATAGATTATGATCATCATCATTAAATTCGTGTCTCCGACAGCGCTTCGCAGAGAAAGGCACGCTCTGTCAGTCTGGCTGAGATCAGCAAAGAGAGCCGGATATCTCTCGGATTTACCTGCATCGAATGGTGCAGATTCTGTTTAACATTTGATAAAGAAGATCACACATGACGAAAACTTCAGTTCTCATTACAGGCGCATCGACGGGTATTGGTGCTGTTTATGCGGAAAGGTTTGCAAGCCGTGGACATGACCTGATTCTGGTTGCCCGGGATAAAACAAAATTAGACGCACTTGCCGAACGTCTGAGGCAGGAGAAGGGCGTTTCTGTAGATGTCCTGCCTGCCGATCTCACTCAGGCAGCGGAGTTAGCGACGGTGGAAACGCGTCTTCGTGAAGACGAAAAAATAGGGGTGCTGATCAATAACGCCGGCATCGCACAGTCGGGCCATTTTATCGGCCAGACGTCCGAGGCAATTGAGCGTCTTATCGCCCTGAATGTCACCGCGCTGACGAGACTTGCCAGTGCCGCGGCACCAAGGTTTGTCAACGCCGGAGAAGGTGCGATCGTCAATATCAGTTCAGTCGTTGGGCTTGCCCCGGAATTTGGCATGTCGATTTACGGTGCAACCAAAGCCTTCGTGCTTTTCTTGTCGCAGGGATTGCATCTTGAGCTGTCCTCCGCAGGCGTTTACGTCCAGGCGGTACTTCCGGCCGGCACTTACACCGAAATCTGGGAACGTGCCGGTATTGATATCAGTAAGGCGCCCGAGATGATGGAAGTGGATCAGTTAGTTGACGCAGCCCTGGCGGGCTTTGACCGTCGCGAACTCGTCACCATCCCTCCTTTACAACACGCTGCCCACTGGGATGACCTGGAGAGGACGCGTCAGGCTCTGCTGGCGGACATCAACCAGGCTAACGTGGCAGAGCGCTACAAAGTGTAGTCACGGGGGATTCGGCATAGGACTGAGTATCGTTTTTTCACTCAGCAACAGCGTTGTTAAGAAACATGCCACAGGCAAACCCGGCAGAGTAAAAGACAAATGAATAAGAAGACGATGAAAGCGTTTACGTTTAAACGCTATGGTAAATCCCCGGGACTGGGGATCGATGACGTCGATTTTCCGTCCCCCGGTGATGATGAAATTCTGGTCAAAGTGTATGCAGTAGGTCTGAACCCAATCGATAACATGATCCCGACCGGCATGTTCAAACGCGTTCTGCATTTCAGTCTCCCCGCGACCTTGGGCAGTGATGTGTCCGGCGTTGTCGTTGCCACAGGACGTCGCGTGACGCGATTCAAGGCAGGCGACGAGATTTTCGCCAGTATTTTTGACAGGGGAACGGGGTCGCTGGCCGAATTTGTCCGGGTGCCAGAAAGCTTTGCGGCGTTAAAACCCGCCAGTCTGGATTTCGTACAGGCCGCGTCACTTCCTATGGTCAGTCTCACCTCCTGGCAAGCGCTGACAGAACGCGCGATGCTGCGAGCGGGGCAGAAAGTATTTATCCCTGCCGGATCCGGTGGAATCGGCAGTTTTGCTATTCAGCTGGCGAAACACTTTGGTGCAACGGTTGGGACGACCACCAGCGCAGCCAACATTGACTGGGTGAGCCGCCTTGGTGCAGATGACGTCGTTGACTATAGAAAGCAGGAATTCGAAAAAGTGCTGAGCGGCTACGATATTGTCCTCGGTACTATCAGAGGTGACGCGATTGAGAAATCCACGCAAATCCTTAAGCCGGGAGGGAAAATTATTTCCCTGATCGGGCCGTTAGATGCTGCTTTCGCGCGGGAACGACACCTTAATGTTTTCCTGCGTTTCGTATTAGGGCTGATGAGCCGCAAAATCATGCGGCTGTCAAAAAAGCGAGGTTTGACCTATTCGTTTCTCTTTGTTCGCCCTGATGGCAGCCAGCTCAGCCAAATCGGTGAACTCATGGACGCTGAACTCATCAAGCCCGTAATCGACAAGGTTTACCCCTTTGCCCAAACGAGCGACGCCTTCACCTATCTGGCTCGCGGGCATGCAAAGGGGAAAGTCGTCGTTAAAGTTCATGGGTGATAGCTACGAAGACTTGAGCGCCGTTGCAGCGGCGGACCACAGATAATGGTGATGCGCTGAGTGGAACCCTGCGCATTGCCGCCCCCTATGCTGCCGGACCTTGTCACTGAAGGCGTGGATATTTCGCTACGTTTTGGTGAGTCGGGGGAAGGATGAACCCAATATACGTTGTACTCTTCGCGGGATTAAAACCTGGGCATTACGGATATGGCCACCCCTCAGGCGAGGGGTGGCTTTCGGGGCGGGAGAGTGATGTTTACTTCGCCGCTTCCTCGATAAGTGTGGCGACATCCTGTGGATGTGAAACCATTACGACATGGGATGCGCCTTTAATCACAACGGTGTGTTTTGATCCCGCGCGTTCGGCCATGAATCGCAAACCCTGGGCGGGGATATTCTTGTCGCCGTCACCGTAAATGAAGTAAGAGGGCATTTTTTTCCAGGCTGGCGCACCCGATTTTTCAGTTAAAGCCGCTTCGGTAATCGGTCTTTGCCCTGCGGCCATCAGCGCCGCCTCTTCAGCTGAAACGTCATGCGCGAATTGCTGGTGGAACTTCGCCCGATCGATGGAGAGATCGACGCTACCATCAGCCAGCTTCACCGGTGTGGCAAGCGCCTGGCCAAGCGTGCCGCCAGGGAATTTCCCTGCCAGGTCGGCCGCGGCTTCACCCGCGTCCGGAGCAAATGCGGCGACATAAACCAGCGATTTGACATTGTTTGTATCACGGGCCGCGTTCGTAATAACCTGGCCACCATAGGAATGCCCGACAAGGACAACCGGCCCCTTAATGTTGTTCACCACAGAAGAGACGTAAGCCGCATCACCCGAAACACTGCGCAGCGGATTCGCGGCAGCAACGACATTGTATCCATCCTTTTGCAGGATCCGGGTAACGCCATTCCAGCTAGAAGAGTCGGCAAAGGCACCATGAACCAGGACAACGGTCGGCTTAGCGGTTTCGGCGATTGCGCTGGCAGACAGCAGAACGGCGGCAACGGCAAGGGAGGCAGCAAATTTGGACATGATCATTCCTCTTTTCAATACAGTTTAAAGGGTATGCGTAGGGGGGATTGTGGCCTGTCTGAAACAGGCCACCTGGCTAGCCGCGAATAAAGGCCAGTACGTCAGCGTTAAAGCGATCGGCCTCTGTCTCCGCCAGTCCATGTGAACCGCCGGCATATATCGTCAGCGTCGCATTCGCAACGATCTCAGCGGCGCGGTGTGCGGATGCCTTAATGGGTACAATCTGGTCATCGTCGCCATGAATAATCAGCGTAGGGCGATCAATCTGCTGCAGGTCGCGTGTGTAATCGACTTCAGAGAACTCATGGATGCAGTCATATTGCCCTTTAATGCCGCCCTGCAGGCCAATTCTGCGGAAGTTTTCCCGTAACCCGTCATTGATGGGGACATGGTCACGGTTAAAGCCATAGAACGGAATTGTCAGGTCAAAGTAAAACTATGAGCGGTTTTTGGCCGTGCCTTCGCGGATAGCATCAAACACCTCAATCGAAGTACCGTCTGGATTGGCATCCGTCCGGAGCATAAGAGGAGGGACTGCGCCGACCAGAACGACTTTAGCCACGCGTGAGGTACCATGACGGCCGATATAATGTGCAACTTCGCCGCCCCCTGTGGAGTGACCCACTAAAATCAGATCCTTCAGATCCAGCGACTCAATCAGCTCAGCGAGATCGTCCGCATACTGATCCATATTGTTGCCGTGGAAAGTCTGGTCTGAACGCCCATGGCTGCGACGGTCATGCGCGATGACCCGGAAACCATTCTGGCTGAAAAACAGCATTTGCTGGTCCCAGGCATCAGACGATAACGGCCATCCGTGAGCGAAGAGGATAGGCTGACCTGAACCCCAGTCTTTGTAAAAAATGCCTGTTCCGTCTTTGGTGATGAAAGTTGTCATTTTGTACTCCTGTTATGTGTTGCATTATTTGTTTGTGTGCGATTTGTTTGTGTGCAAATGAATATGGCAGCCCTTTTTGCCTTTGTCAATCGCTTGCAATTAAATCGTATGCAAATTATTTTAAGGGGACTGGAGGACATATGACTAAACACACTAATTCCGAGGATTCCCTGCCAGATGTGCACGGTATGCTCTGTTTCTCTCTTTACTCTGCGGGACATGCTTTTACTCAGCTCTATCGTCCCATGCTTGATAAGCTTGGCCTGACCTATCCCCAGTATCTGGTGATGGTTACCTTGTGGAATCAGGATGGGCGAACAGTGAAGGAACTGAGTGGAATTCTTTTTCTTGAGTCCAGCACGTTGACCCCTTTACTGAAGCGGCTGGAGACTGCTGGGTTGATCACCCGGACACGTAATCCGAAGGATGAGCGCGAAGTGCTTATCCACCTGACGGAGAAGGGGGAGGCGCTGAAAAGCGAGACCAGCACTATCACGCGCTGTATTGTGGATACCCTGGGGATGGACGCCGACATCATTGCTGACATCAAAGCATCAGTCGATAAGATCCGTGACAAGATCCACCGTGCGCAGAAACCGGACGCCAATGACCTGGCCTGATGGGGTCATTCGGGCAGAGACATACTGTCCATTCGTACGCTCTATGAAACACTGAATTTACTGGAGGGCTGTTTTTCGCATTGAGGAATCTCATTATGATGAGGGCTAATGATTCCCAGGGGATACCACATGCGCATTGACAATCTACAGTATTTTTTTGACCCACTTTGCGGCTGGTGTTATGCCAGCTCGCCCGCCCTGAATTATCTGGCACAACATTACATCGAAAAACTCACGTTAATGCCCAGCGGTCTTTTTTGTGATGAGGGTGCCCGGCACATCACCGCCCAATGGGCAGAATATGCGTGGACAAACGATCGGCGTATCGCTTCGCTGACCGGTCAGCCATTCAGTGAGAGCTATCACCAGCTCCTGAACTCAGGTGCACGCTTTGATTCGACGTTTATGAACCGGGCACTTACGGCTTTTCATGAAATCAGCCCGGCGGCAGAGGCAGGGCTGCTTCGTGCACTGCAACATGCCCGCTATGTACTGGGGCGTGATACCGCGCAAAGTGATGTGGTGGAAGAGATCGGCTTCGCCTGGGCTCGGGAAAATAACGTTGACCTCAACCCTAATGACTTTGCCGGCCGGCTTGATGCCGATAACGCGCTTCGCAGCCTGACGGACGACAGGATCGCTGACGTAAAGCGTCTTATGAATCAAAAAGGTTTCAGCGGGGTTCCGCTGCTGTTGGTTACGGTTGACAGCACTGAGCACATTATCAGCGGCCACGATCTCTACGGTGGAGCAAAAAGCATCGGCGAGGCGCTGGCAAAGCTTGCGTAGCCAAAACGAGGCTTCCGGTTTTACACACCGGAGCTTCGTTTATCACCTGTTCGAATGCCCGAATCATTTCTGGCGGGAGAGGGAACGGAAAGAGCAGTAGTACCCTGCAGATGCGATAAGGCAGAGCATATACCCGAATGATTCGCTGCCTTCCTCCACGACATTCTTGACCACCCTGACGTAGCTTTGATCGAGTATCGCGTACCATAATTCGTGCATTCCAAACAGCCGGGAGAAAACCAGGACTGCCAGCAGACCACTGAGCATCATGCCGTACCACGGGGTACGGGTATAATGGGTCAGTTGCGTAAGAGTAAGTCGGAAATGGATAACAGGATAAAGCAAAGCGCAAATGGCGGAAAGTAGTGCAAACCACACCCAACTTCCATGAGCCAGAAGATCAAAAAATGCATCCAGTTCGCGAATCAGCATGGAGAGGAAAAAGCCGCCGATCAGGATGTTGCAATAGCGCATGAATTCCCATTTCTTCGCCAGCAGGAAGTGAATAAATACGATGCTCACTAAAACCGATTCCTGCACAATTTCGGTCAGCGATATCTCCGGTATATCCAGATTAAATAAAGAGATATCCGCCCACAGACAAAGTACGGGCAAGGAGCAGGCTGCTGACGCGAAAAGAAAGAAGAAAAAGCTTTTGAGCACAGACATTAACACCACCACTTTCATTCAAAACCACTATGATAAGTGGCTTCGAACGAAAATCTATTTCACTTTGTGCGCTATAGGCATGAATTTTAAGCATATTGAGCTACTTAGCGAGGGTGCGTTCACTCTGTGCCGATAAGATCCCCCCTTTCAGGGAACTCTCCGTCACTAAAGAGGCAATATGCTTTGGCTATCACAGGATGCGAATACATGGCCCCAGCTGCTTTAGTTTTCATAGCCATTCAGCCGTCCGGGTGTTTAAGCGGTTATAATAAAAAATAAAAACTTTGCTTAAAAAATTTTTCTGTGCCTAAATAGCGTCATCGGTTTGAAATACAGACCTTATAAAAGCAGTTTAGTAAAGCAGTCCTCAGTTCAGGTGTTATCAATAGATACTCTTCTTCGTGAGCCTCCTCCTAAGTGCCAAATAAGTTACTCTCTAAATACAGGCCATCATCGCCGCGCTTAGTGGCTCAAAAAAATAAGGAATTATCTATGTCTAATAAAATGACTGGTTTAGTAAAATGGTTTAACGCTGATAAAGGTTTTGGCTTTATCACGCCTGACGACGGCAGCAAAGATGTATTCGTACATTTCTCTGCTATTCAGAGCGACAGCTTCAAATCGCTTGATGAAGGCCAGAAAGTGTCCTTCACCATTGAAAATGGCGCTAAAGGCCCGGCAGCGGGTAATGTTTCTCCGCTGTAAGTCGCGCCTGTTATCAATGACCCTTACGATAGCGATGAAGACGCGAGTCTGAGCAGTTAAGCTTCACTGATAACAAATAACCCGCCGAGTGCGGGTTTTTTTATGACTTCAGGAGAATTGTTATTCTGTTTTGCCGACCTGTTTTCAGAGACAATTATCCTTCTCCCGGAGGCGGGATGCGGTCCCGAAGGCTGTATTCCTGTGATAAACGCCAGAAATCATGACCAGCCGGATGCTGATATAAGCGGAGCGAGAATTGACCGGCGACAGCGGTGATGTATTCAAATATCGCTGACTGGGTATTTTCATACTCCATCCACAGTACGGATGAGGTAAAACAATAAATTTCCAGGGGAATACCCGACGGCGTAGGCTTTAGCGTTCGCACGACAATATACATATCTTTGATAATATCAGGCCGATCGGCGAGCCATGCCATCAGGTAGTGCCGAAAAAGCGTTAAATTTGTCAGGCCATTATCCATAAACCAACTGTCCGGTACGCCCATGGGATCACGCCCGTCGATGAGCTTTGCCAGCGGTTCATTCGTGCCGCGCAGGGCCAGCATCGGGGCCAGCGTTTCCTGAGTGAGGAATTTAACGGAGTGCTGATCGATAGTGGTGCTGCGCATAATCCGGCGCGCCCCTGACGAAAACATGGCCTGCCAGTTGGTATACGTTTCGGTCAGGAAGTTTTTGGTCGGGATACGCGAGATTGTGTTATCCCAGTTACGGATGGTAATGGTGTGCAGCGCTATGTCGGTCACTTCGCCACTCAGGTTCTTATCGGGCATTTCAATCCAGTCCCCCAACTGCAGGACATCATTTGACGAAAGCTGGATATTGGCCACGAGCGAAAGCAGGGTGTGCTGAAAGACTAACATCAGTACGGCTGCTACGGCCCCGAGGCTGGAAATAATGATCGCGGGGGATTTATTCGACATGACGGCAAGGATCATGATCGCAGCGATGATGTGGATAAATATTTTCCCTATCTGAATATAGCCTTTGATAGAGTGATTTTTACGCTTCGTCTTGCGTAAATAAGAGCTGTTGACAATATCCAGCATCTCATTGAAGAAAACCGACAGAAAAATAAAGAATAAAATCCCACAGATGGTATTTATTGCCGTCACCAGTGATGCCGGCATATTGGGCATAAACTGCAGGACGTAATAAACGATAATAACCGGAATGAAATTCGACAGCTTCTCGGCAATACGACGATCTTTTTCCAGCGGGACATCCTGTTTATGGCTGGAAAAGAAGACCTTACGAACGATTTTTATGAGCAGGAATTTGCACATCAGGTGCGCAAAGAAACCAGAGATGACCAGCAGAATAAGATTAAATCCAATGGCCAGAGCCGGATTGCTTTCTATGAATGTTAATAAATAATCCAAGTACACCACCGCTTATCGCCTGAATCGTATGCCATTTTGTATTTACCTCATTCAGGAGATAAATACAAAGATTTAACCAAATCATATAATGGCATATCCGGTACAGGCAAGTCCACGACCTGAATCCTAAGCCGCACCGAGCTATTTTGTTGCGGTCAGTAACTTTATTTTCAAATTCGTTCCAGGCGATAAAAGCAGGCGAATGTGCGTGGCAGTGCCCAGAATGGCGGCGCTAAAGAAACACCGTCTGGCGGCGAAGCCAGACGGTGGAGAGGTTACGCTTTGCGCGTTGCCGCTTTCATTGCGCTGACAAAGGTTTTCAGCTCAGTCAGCATTTGCTCTGGCTTGTCCACGTTCTTCTCAATGATTTTAACGATAGCGGAGCCTGAGATTGCACCGGCTGCGTTAGCGTCAATCGCCGCGGTGACCTGGTCGGGAGATGAAATCCCAAAGCCCTGCAGTGGAGGCGCGGCATGGTACTCAGCCAGCTTTTCGACCAGATGATGCAGAGGCAGCGCCGCTTTGTTCTCCGCGCCGGTTACACCCGCACGGGAGAGCAGGTAGGTATACCCGCGACCATAGGAGGCAATCTGGCGCAGCAGTTCATCATCGGCGTTTGGCGGGCAGATGAAAATAGGTGCCACGTTATGGCGCATCGCCGCCTGACGGAACGGCGCAGACTCTTCTACCGGTACGTCTGCCACCAGAACGGAGTCGACACCCACGCGCGCGCACTCGGCGTAAAACTCATCAATACCACGGTTAAACACCAGGTTGGCGTACATCAGCAGGCCAATCGGGATCGTCGGATGCTTCTGGCGGATCGCCGCCAGCATCTCGAAGCACTGAGTGGGCGTCACGCCTGCGGCAAACGCGCGCAGGGTGGCGTTCTGGATGGTCGGGCCATCCGCCAGCGGGTCAGAGAACGGAATACCCAACTCCAGCGCGTCGGCACCCGCTTCAATCAGGGCGTCGATAATCTTCAGCGACTGCTCCGGGCCAGGGTCGCCCAGCGTAACGAAGGGAACGAACGCGCCTTCCTGGCGGGATTTCAGTTCGGCAAATGCATTATCGTAGCGTTCCATCAGATTTCCCCTCGTGCTTTCAGAATATCGTGAACGGTGAAGATGTCTTTGTCACCGCGACCGGACAGGTTAACGACCAGCAGTTGTTCTTTTTCCGGGTTCTCTTTCATCATTTTCAGCGCGTGCGCCAGGGCGTGGGAAGACTCCAGCGCCGGGATAATCCCTTCGCTGCGGCACAGCGTTTTGAAGGCTTCCAGCGCTTCGTCATCGGTAATAGAAACATAATCCGCGCGACCCGTGCTGTTCAGATACGCATGCTGGGGTCCAACTGACGGAAAATCCAGGCCCGCAGAGATAGAGTAGGACTCTTCAATCTGGCCTTCCTCGGTTTGCATCATTGGCGATTTCATACCGAAGTAGATCCCCACGCGGCCATGCTTCAACGGTGCGCCATGTTCACCCGATTCAATGCCGTGACCGGCAGGCTCGACGCCAATCAAACCCACGCGGGTGTCGTCGATGAAATCAGCAAACATGCCGATGGCGTTAGACCCGCCGCCGACGCAGGCGATCACCGCATCCGGCAGACGACCTTCTTTTTCAAGGATCTGCGCTTTGGTCTCTTCACCGATCATGCGCTGGAATTCGCGCACGATGGTCGGGAACGGGTGCGGACCCGCCGCGGTACCGAGCATGTAGTGCGCGGTTTCGTAGCTGCCAGACCAGTCGCGCAGCGCTTCGTTACAGGCATCTTTCAGCGTCGCGGAGCCGCTGTGCACTGGGATCACTTCCGCCCCCATCAGGCGCATACGGAACACGTTCGGAGACTGACGCTCAACGTCTTTCGCACCCATGTAAATGCGACATTTCAGGCCCAGCAGGGCGCTGGCGAGCGCAGAGGCTACGCCGTGCTGGCCTGCACCGGTTTCAGCAATAATTTCGGTTTTCCCCATACGCTTCGCGAGCAGCGCCTGGCCGAGAACCTGGTTAGTTTTATGTGCGCCACCGTGCAGCAGATCCTCACGCTTGAGATACAACGTCGTGTTTGTGCCTTCGGTCAGGTTGCGACATTTCGTCAGCGCTGTCGGACGGCCCGCATAGTTTTTCAGCAGGTCGGTAAATTCCGCCTGAAATGCCGGATCTTTCTGCGCACTGACGAACGCCTCTTCCAGCTGGCGCAGGGCGGGCATCAGGATTTGCGGGACGTACATCCCGCCGAACTCACCAAAATACGGGTTAAGTAATGTCGTCATCTTCTCTTCCTTAATATGCACGCAGAGTGTTAAAAACCGAGGCCAGTTTGCTGGCATCTTTAATACCCGGTTGTGACTCTACGCCTGAATTGAAATCGAGGCCTGCGCAGCCCGCTTTGGCGGCTTCCACGCAGTTATCCGGGCTTAATCCACCCGCCAGCAGGACGTTGTCCAGCTTTTCGCCATTTAGCAGTGACCAGTCAAAACGCTGACCCGTACCGCCCTGGCCGTTGTCGAGCACATATTTATCAACATGATTCAGATTACGTGCGGGCAGGGTGGTACCCACGCTTTGCGCTTTCCAGATCTGCACCTGAGGGGCGAGGTCTGCACGCAGCTTATCTATGTAGGCTTGATCCTCATCGCCATGCAGTTGCACCGCACTCAGGGATAACGTTTCGGCTTTTGCCACGACGTCTGCGATATCCGCATTACGGAACACGCCCACATAGCTAAGCGGCGCTGCCGCGATCACATTGCGCGCCTGTTCCTCACTGACGGCACGAGGCGAGGCGTCAACAAAGATCAGGCCGCCGTAAATGGCCCCCGCGTCATACGCCGCCAGGGCATCCTGTTCGCGAGTTAAGCCACACACTTTGTTTTCACCGAGCAGGACGCGACGCACCGCGGCGTTAAGGTCGTCATGTTCCATCATGGCGGAACCAATCAGGAAACCGTTGGCGAAGTGGCTCAGCTCGCGCACCTGAGCGTAGCTGTTAATGCCGGATTCGCTGATTACCGTGACGCCAGAACCCAGACGCGGCGCAAGCTGGCGCGTACGGTTCAGGTCAATCGACAGGTCGCGAAGATCGCGGTTGTTAATGCCGACCACTTTGGCTTCCAGCGCGATGGCGCGCTCCAGTTCTTCTTCATTACTTACTTCGGTCAGCACGCCCATGTTCAGACTGTGCGCTACGGCAGACAGCTGGCGATACTGCTCGTCGTCAAGTACCGAGAGCATCAGCAGGCAGGCGTCAGCCTGGTAAAAACGCGCAAGCCAGATCTGATACGGGTCGATAATAAAGTCTTTGCACAGGATCGGCTGCGGCGCGATGCCGCTGACGATGGGCAGAAAATCGAAGCTGCCCTGGAAATATTTCTCATCCGTCAGCACGGAGATGGCGGACGCATGATGCTTATAAATACCGGCGATACGCGCCGGGTCGAAATCGTCACGAATAACGCCTTTTGACGGAGAGGCCTTTTTGCACTCCAGAATAAAGGCGGTGCGTGCGCCCTGCAGGGCGTCATAGAAACGACGGCTGCTGGGAACAACATCATTCTGGAAACTGGCAAGCGGCTGCTCTGCTTTGCGGGCTTCCACCCAGATGGCCTTATCGGCAACGATTTTCGCTAAAACGGTCTGCATTCTTTACCCTCTTGCCGCAAGTGCGGTAACGCGATCGTAAGCTGCACCGGAGCGCAGTACATCCAGAACTTTTTGGGCGTTAGCCTTCAGGTCTTCCTCACCGTGCAAACGCATCAGCATGGCGACGTTGGCTGCCACGGCGGCCTCATGCGCGGCCTCACCTTTACCTTGTAGTAAGCGCGTCAGAATGTCACGGTTTTCTTCCGGCGTGCCGCCCGCCAGCGCGTCCTGATGATAGGGTGTTAAGCCGAAATCAGACGCCTCGAGCTGATAGCTAAGCACTTCGCCGTTGTTCAGCTCGGCCACAAGCGTCGGTGCGTGGAGAGAAACTTCATCCATACCGCCGCTGTGTACCACAGCGGCACGCTGGTAACCCAGGACGCGCAGCGTCTCGGCAATCGGCAGGACCAGCTCAGGGCTGTATACGCCAATCAATGCCAGCGGCGGATGGGCCGGGTTAATCAGCGGACCGAGCACGTTAAAGAGCGTGCGGGTTTTAAGCTGCTGGCGCACCGGCATCGCATGGCGGAAACCGGTGTGGTACTTCGGCGCGAACAGGAAGCAGACGCCCAGGTCATCCAGCGCTTCTCGGGAACGTTCGGCATTCATGTCGAGGTTAATACCGAACGCGGCCAGCAGATCGGAGGAGCCAGACCGACTGGAAACGCTGCGATTACCGTGTTTCGCCACCTTCATCCCGCATGCCGCCGCCACAAAGGCGCTGGCAGTCGAAATATTGATACTGTTGCTGCCGTCGCCACCGGTACCGACGATATCGGCAAACGGATAGTCCGGGCGCGGGAACGGGGCGGCATTTTCCAGCAGGGCCGTGGCGGCACCGGCGATCTCCTGCGGGCTTTCGCCGCGCACTTTCATGCTCACCAGCGCTGCGGCCAGTTGTTCAGGCTTCAGCTCGCCGCGCACTACGGCGGAGAAGAGCTGGTGGCTCTCCTGCTGGCTAAGGGTCTGCGCCTGGTACAGTTTCTCCAGAATCGGTTGCAGGGTATTGGTCTGCTCCAGCTTCTGTAACGCCCAGTCGAGGGTCTGCTCCAGCAGACGGGCACCGTGTGACGTCAGGATCGATTCCGGGTGGAACTGCATGCCGCAGATGCGATCCGCGTCGTGACGTACCGCCATCACCATCCCTTCAAACGAGGCATTAATCGTCAGCCCGGCTGGAATATTACTCCCGACCAGCGAGTGATAGCGCGCAACCGGAAGTGGATTCGGTAACCCGGCAAACATCGCCTGGCCGTCATGTTCAATGCTGGAGGCTTTACCGTGCAGGATCTCGCCCGCCTGGCCGACATAGCCGCCGTAGGCTTCAACGATCGCCTGGTGACCGAGGCAGATGCCGATAATCGGTAGCTTGCCGCGCATGCGGGTCAGCAGCTCCGGCATACAGCCTGCTTCACTTGGCGCGCCCGGACCCGGGGAGAGCATCAGCACCGGGTTTTGCATGGTCGCCAGACGGTCAATCAGGGTCTGCGCCGGTACGTGGTTGCGGTAAATAACGACGTTATGGCCATTCGCACGCAGCTGATCTGCCAGGTTATAGGTAAAGGAGTCGATATTATCGAGCAGCAGAATGTCAGCCATCAGAAAATCTCCTGTGCATGATGTGCGGTAGCAATGGCGCGCAATACCGCGCGAGCCTTACTGCGGGTTTCGTCAGCTTCAGACTGCGGAACAGAGTCGAGAACAATCCCGGCGCCGGCCTGGACGGTGGCAATTCCGTCTTCAACGTAGGCAGAGCGGATCACGATGCAGGTATCGAGATCGCCGTGGGCGGTGAAGTAACCTACCGCGCCGCCGTAGCTGCCGCGACGACGACCTTCGGCGGCGGCAATCAACTGCATCGCACGCACTTTCGGCGCGCCGCTCAGGGTGCCCATGTTCATGCAGGCCCGGTAGGCGTGCAGCACATCGAGGTCGCTGCGCAGTTCACCCACCACGCGGGAGACCAGATGCATGACGAAGGAATAACGGTCGACTTTGGTCAGATCAGCCACGTAACGGCTACCCGGCGTGCAAATACGCGCAAGGTCGTTACGCGCCAGGTCAACCAGCATCAGATGCTCGGAGAGCTCTTTGTGGTCAGTACGCATTTCCAGTTCGATGCGGCTGTCGAGATCGCGATCCAATGAACCGTCGGCACGACGGCCGCGAGGGCGGGTGCCCGCAATTGGGTAGATCTCAATCTGGCGGCTGGTAGCGTCGTATTTCAGTGAGCTTTCCGGTGACGCACCAAACAGAGTGAAATCATTGTCCTGCATAAAGAACATGTAAGGGCTCGGGTTACTCTTTTTCAGCACATCGTACGCTGCCAGCGGCGACGGGCAGGGCAGAGAGAAACGACGGGAAGGCACCACCTGGAAAATTTCCCCGGCGCGAATCGCTTTTTGCATCTGGCGAACCACGGCACCGTACTGATCGTCGGTCTGGTTAACCTCACACGCCATCTGCTCGACGCGCTGTACCGGCAGCGCAGGGGGCGCCTCCGTCATTTGCTGCTGGAGTTGAGCGATGCGATTTTCGAGGCGCTCTTTCTCAGCCGCGGACGGTGTGAACAGGCTGGCCTGGATGCGGGTGTATTTTTTCTGATGGTCGATCACCAGCAGGGTCTCGGCCAGATAGAAGCAGTAATCCGGACAGCGGTTACCCTGCTCGGTTTCCGGCAAATCTTCAAACCCGGCGACCAGGTCATATGCAAACAGCCCGCCGAAGAACATCGCTTCACGCTCATCTTCCGGCACGGTGACCAGATTTTGCAGCAGGCGGAAAGCGTCGAAAACGGACAGCGAGCAGAGGCGGGCATCTTCGTCCAGCAGCTGGCTTACCGGAGGAAAATGCAGAATTCGCTGGTCCGGGTGACGTTTATTCTCGATGCCCGCAGGCAGGGCAGCATCGAGCAGCGGCAGCAGCGATGCGCCATTGTCAGAAAGTGCCTTGATGGTGACAGTGTCACCTAACGCGGTAATGCGCAACGCGCTGTCGACCAGCAACAGGCTTTTAAGATCGTCCTTGCTGTCGATATCTGCAGACTCCAGCAGCAGCGTTGCCGGACGTGCGCCGCACACCTGATGAAACAGCGCGGTCGGGTTGTGGCGATAGGCCGCCTCGCAGGTCAGCAGGTCGAGATGGGGTTTGGCTGTTTGCATGTTGTTGTTCTCATTTATTCTGTTCAAAAAAAAGCCCGCTGGGTAGCGGGCTGGGTATCTGTTTGCATTTCGCAGACGCGTGACACTGCCCGAAAATCAGGAAGTGCGCCACCAACCGTGCAGAGTGAAATGTGCTGTCATTTTCAGATACCTTTCTCGCGTGAACTTGCGTACTAGTTAACTAGTTCAGTGGCGAGTTGTCAACCCTTGATTTCAGAATTTCGCGTTAAGTCGGTATCATGGCGGTTTCGGATGTCTCCAACCTGTTATGGGAAGTGCTTTGAGCGATACCACCTACGCCATTATTTATGATTTACACAGCCATACGCAGGCTTCTGATGGTCTGCTGACACCCGAAGCCCTGGTTCATCGCGCGGTTGAGATGCGCGTCGGCACGCTGGCGATAACCGATCACGATACCACTGATGCCATTCCGGCAGCGCGCGCTGAGATTGCCCGCAGCGGGCTGGCGCTGAATCTGGTCACCGGGGTCGAGATCTCAACCGTCTGGGAAAACCATGAAATTCATATCGTTGGTCTGAACATCGATATAGAACATCCGGCACTTGTAACGTTTTTGCAAGAACAAAAAACGCGCCGCAACCAGCGAGCGGAGATGATCGGCGAGCGTCTGGAAAAGGCGCATATTCCGGGCGCGCTGGAAGGGGCACAAGCGCTCGCGAACGGTGGGGCAGTCACGCGCGGTCATTTCGCCCGTTTTCTGGTTGAAGCGGGCAAGGCAACGACCATGGCGGATGTTTTTAAAAAGTATCTGGCGCGCGGGAAAACCGGATACGTTCCGCCACAGTGGTGTACAATAAAACAAGCTATTGATGTGATTCATCATTCTGGCGGTAAGGCCGTGCTGGCCCATCCGGGGCGGTATAATCTTTCTGCTAAATGGCTGAAAAGACTGCTGGCACACTTTGCTGAATGCGGTGGCGAGGCGATGGAAGTCGCCCAGTGTCAGCAGGCACCCAATGAGCGTGCGCAGCTTGCGACTTATGCTCGCCAGTTCGGCCTGTCAGGGTCGCAGGGCTCTGATTTCCATCAGCCCTGCGCGTGGATTGAACTGGGGCGCAAGCTTTGGTTACCGGCAGGCGTTGAGCCGGTCTGGCAGCTCTGGGAACAGCCGCAGCAAATTGAAGAGAGGGAAGTATGAGTCAGTTTTTCTATATTCATCCGGATAACCCGCAGCCACGTCTGATCAATCAGGCCGTGGAGATCGTCCGCAAAGGCGGCGTGATTGTTTACCCGACCGATTCTGGCTACGCGCTGGGCTGCAAAATTGAAGACAAAGGGGCGATGGAGCGTATCTGCCGTATTCGCCAGCTTCCGGACGGCCATAACTTTACGCTGATGTGTCGCGATCTCTCTGAGCTGTCGACCTATGCGTATGTTGATAACGTGGCGTTTCGCCTGATTAAAAACAACACGCCGGGTAACTACACCTTCATCCTGAAAGGGACGAAAGAGGTTCCGCGCCGCCTGTTGCAGGAAAAACGGAAAACCATCGGGATGCGCGTGCCGTCCAACCCGATTGCGCAGGCACTGCTGGAAACCCTCGGCGAACCGATGCTCTCGACTTCGCTGATGCTGCCGGGAAGTGAGTTTACCGAGTCCGACCCGGAAGAGATCAAAGATCGTCTGGAGAAGGTGGTTGAGCTGATTATTCACGGCGGCTATCTTGGTCAGCAACCGACCACCGTGGTCGACTTAACCGAAGATGCGCCAGAAGTGATTCGTGAAGGCGTGGGCGATGTTAAGCCTTTCTTGTAGAGGTGTAAGCAGATATACTACGCGGCCATCAAAGCAGGGCCAGGCCCTCTTTTGACCTGATTCGACGCCTGTGAAGGCGACACCTGAGGAAGCTCAATGAGCGAGAAGTTACAGAAAGTGCTGGCGCGCGCCGGCCACGGTTCGCGCCGTGAAATCGAAGCCATTATTGAAGCGGGCCGCGTGAGTGTGGACGGTAAAATCGCCACGCTGGGTGACCGCGTAGAAATCGTACCGGGGCTTAAGATCCGCATCGACGGTCATCTTATCTCCGTGAAAGAGTCTGCTGAACAGATTTGCCGCGTGCTGGCTTACTATAAGCCGGAAGGCGAGCTGTGTACCCGCAACGACCCGGAAGGTCGCCCGACGGTGTTTGACCGTCTGCCTAAACTGCGAGGTGCGCGCTGGATTGCCGTGGGTCGTCTGGACGTTAACACCTGCGGCCTGCTGCTGTTTACCACCGACGGTGAGCTGGCAAACCGTCTGATGCACCCAAGCCGTGAAGTGGAACGTGAATATGCCGTGCGTGTCTTCGGCCAGGTTGATGAAAATAAACTGCGCGACCTGTCGCGTGGCGTTCAGCTGGAAGACGGTCCTGCAGCGTTTAAAACCATCAAATTTACCGGTGGTGAAGGGATTAACCAGTGGTACAACGTCACCCTGACAGAGGGGCGTAACCGCGAGGTGCGTCGTCTGTGGGAAGCGGTAGGGGTTCAGGTTAGCCGCCTGATTCGCGTTCGTTACGGCGACATTCTGCTGCCAAAAGGTCTGCCGCGTGGCGGCTATACCGAACTGGATCTGACCCAGACCAACTACCTGCGCGAGCTGGTGGGGCTAACGCCGGAAACCACCTCAAAAGTGGCGGTGGAGAAAGATCGTCGTCGTATGAAGGCGAACCAGATCCGTCGTGCGGTGAAACGCCATAGCCAGGTGAACAGCAGCAACCGTCGCTCTGGCAGCCGGAATAACAACGGTTAATCTAAAAGCCCGGTGAACGCACCGGGCTTTTTTCTTTAGTAATCAATCCCAGGCTGCGCTTTGATACCTGCATCAAATGCATGCTTGACCGGACGCAGCTCGCTGACGGTATCTGCCAGTTCCAGTATATCCCGATGACACCCACGACCCGTGACGATTACCGTCTGATGTGCAGGGCGGTTTTTCAGTGCATCCAGCACGGCATTCAGCGGCAGGTAGTCGTAGGCGACCATATAGGTGATCTCGTCCAGTAGCACCATATTGAGCGTCGGATCGGCCAGCATTCTTTTGGCGTGCTCCCAGACAGCAAGGCAGGCTGCGGTGTCGGTTTCACGGTTCTGCGTGTCCCACGTAAAACCGGTTGCCATCACCTGAAACTCAACGCCGTGAGGTTCCAGCAAATTGCGCTCCCCATTGGGCCATTCGCCTTTGATAAACTGGATTACGCCCACTTTTTGCCCGTGTCCGACGGCGCGGGTGGCGGTGCCGAACGCGGCGGTGGTTTTGCCTTTGCCGTTGCCGGTAAATACGATGACGATCCCTCGCTCGTCCTGGGCTGACGCAATGCGCGCATCAACCTGTTCTTTCAGACGCTGCTGGCGCTGCTGGTGACGTTCTTCACTCATTGCGAAATCCCCGGTTTACGGCCCGGTTGGGCATCAAAAGTCATTCCGGTTTTGCGACGGCTGTCGTCGCCCATTAGCCAGAGATAGAGTGGCATAATATCGGCCGGGGTTTTCAGCTTCTGCGGATCTTCTGTCGGGAACGCGCTGGCGCGCATTTTGGTGCGTGTTCCGCCCGGATTAATGCAGTTTACGCGCAGATGGCGGCTCTGATATTCCTCCGCCAGCACCTGCATCATACCTTCGGTCGCAAATTTAGAGACAGCATATGCCCCCCAGTTTGCGCGCCCCTCACGGCCTACGCTGGAAGAGGTAAAGACCAGAGAGCCTGACTCGGATTTGAGTAATAAAGGAAGCAAGGCCTGGGTGAGGAAAAAGGTGCCGTTGACGTTAACCTGCATGACCTGCTGCCAGATATCAGGATCCTGCTCATCCATTGGACGAACTTCGCCTAACAACCCGGCGTTATGCAGCACACCGTCCAGACGTGGATAATGGGTGCTGATACGTTGGGCTAATTCCTGACATACCGCTGGCGTACAGGTCAGTAAATCAAGAGTATACCAGGGGGCCGGTATGCCACCTGCCGCTTCAATTTCCTGAGCGACACCTTTGAGTTTTTCTTCGTTGCGACCGATCAGAATAACGCTCGCGCCATATTCAGCATACGTCAGGGCCGCTTCGCGACCAATACCCGCGCTGGCACCGGTGACAAGAATGATCCGGTTCTGCAGCAGGTTTTTTTGCGGTTGATAGTGCACGGTGACTCCTCAGGCGCACGGTGACTCAATGGCGCCTTCATAATGACTTTTCGGCTTTATGCCCGAATTAGCGTGAGAATTCAATCAGTCTACAGGACGTATTACTGTAAAATTAACAATTTGCAAATATTTAAACCGCCGGGCGGGGATTCCTGAAGATGGCTCGCACAGGTAATGTCACGGGCGAGACGCAAAGGCAGGGCTGTTGTACACTGCCGTGAAAGATTCGTGGTTAAATCAAGGTGGAACGCGTGGAATTACTTTCTCAATATGGGTTGTTTTTGGCTAAAATCGCGACGGTGGTGATTGCCATTGCGGTCGTTGCCGTTCTGATTGTCAATCTCACGCAGCGCAAACGCCAGCGTGGGGAGTTACGCATTACCCGTCTGAGCGAGCAGTACAAAGAGATGCAGGAAGACATGTCCCTCTCACTGCTTGATAGCCATCAACAGAAGGCATGGCTGAAGGCCCAGAAGAAAAAGCACAAGCAGGAAGCCAAAGCCGCAAAGGCGAAAGCTAAGCTTGCAACGCCACAGTCTGACGCGAAGCCTCGCGTCTATGTACTGGATTTTAAAGGCAGTATGGATGCGCATGAAGTCGCTTCGCTACGGGAAGAGGTGACTGCCGTTCTGGCCGTGGCCACTCCGCAGGATCAAGTGGTGGTGCGTCTTGAAAGCCCAGGCGGCGTTGTGCACGGCTACGGACTGGCCGCTTCTCAGCTACAGCGTCTGCGAGAAAAGCAGATCCCGCTTACCGTGGCGGTAGATAAAGTCGCGGCAAGTGGTGGCTATATGATGGCCTGCGTGGCGGACAAAATTGTTGCGGCACCGTTCTCCATCATTGGCTCTATCGGCGTGGTCGCACAGATCCCAAACTTTAACCGTTTTCTGAAGAATAAAGAGATTGATATCGAACTGCACACGGCGGGTCAGTACAAACGTACCCTGACGCTGCTGGGGGAAAATACGGAAGAAGGGCGCCAAAAATTCCGTGAGGATCTCAACGAAACGCACCACCTGTTTAAAGATTTCGTACACCGTATGCGCCCAACGCTGGATATTGAGCAGGTCGCGACAGGCGAACACTGGTACGGTATTCAGGCGCAGGAAAAAGGGCTGGTAGATGAAGTGGGGACCAGCGACGATCTGCTGCTCAACCTGATGGACGGAAGGGAGCTGATAGGCGTGCGGTTCACCCAGCGTAAGCGCCTGATGGACCGCTTTACCAACAGTGCAGCGGAAAGCGCAGATCGCCTGCTGCTTCGCTGGCTACAGCGCGGACAAAAACCGCTGCTGTAAGCAAAAACGCGAGGCATATGCCTCGCGTTTTGCATTAATCGACCAGGTGATATTTTTCAGAAAGCGTATGCGCCAGGTATTTAAACATATTAAACACAGCGGTGCTTTTTGGGGTGGGTAATCCCTGTTCGTCAAGGAAGTATTCGCCGCTGAAAACCAGCACGCCATTACGCTGCTCTACACCGGTGGCTTCAATGCCCGCCAGGGTATCTTCATGGTCACGGATAAGCTTATTTGCTTCGATAAGCAGAGAGGCTCGGTCAATAGGTTGGGTCGTATTCTGCATAATCCACTCCTTAAACAGTGACAATAGTCTACGCCGGGGCCGCTTTGGGGGCAAATTTTCCCTGTTTTGTGAGGGGATAAGATACAGGGGGCAGGTTGGCGGGATTTGCTTTTGCATGCTAATAAAGTTGCGTAACGAATTTTATCAGGTAGAGTGTGCGCTTTCGTCATTCTGGCAACAGAATTGCTTGACATTCGACCGGGAACTCGTCACGAATTATACGAGGTGTGAGAAAAATACCCGATAACTCAATCACCTGGGCGTCTTTCCTCAGACACCCGGTAGGACAAAGGGGTTGATATCTCCTGACGCAGCCGCAATATCATTGGCTCGTCGTCAGCGGAAGGGAAATCAACGTGCGGCGTATTCCTGGAAGAATTAAATTAGGTAAAGGTGAATATGGGTAAAGCTCTCGTCATCGTTGAGTCCCCGGCAAAAGCCAAAACGATCAATAAGTATCTGGGTAATGACTACGTGGTTAAGTCCAGCGTGGGTCATATCCGCGATTTGCCGACCAGTGGCTCAGCCAGCAAAAAGAGCGCAGACTCTACCTCCACCAAAGGGGCTAAAAAGCCTAAAAAGGATGAACGTAGCGCGCTTGTCAACCGCATGGGTGTTAACCCATGGCACAACTGGGATGCACAATACGAAGTGCTGCCCGGAAAAGAGAAAGTCGTTAACGAGCTGAAGCAGCTGGCTGAAAAAGCAGACCACATTTATCTCGCAACCGACCTTGACCGCGAAGGGGAAGCCATTGCATGGCACCTGCGGGAAGTGATCGGGGGTGATGACAAACGCTACAGTCGCGTAGTGTTTAACGAAATTACAAAAAATGCGATTCGTCAGGCGTTTGAGAAGCCTGGCGAGCTGAACATCGACCGTGTCAACGCCCAGCAGGCGCGTCGCTTTATGGACCGCGTTGTAGGCTATATGGTCTCTCCACTGCTGTGGAAAAAGATTGCCCGTGGCCTGTCCGCAGGACGTGTGCAATCCGTCGCCGTGCGTCTTGTCGTTGAGCGTGAACGCGAAATTAAAGCCTTCGTGCCGGAAGAATTCTGGGAAATTGACGCCAATGTGACCACGCCGGGCGGTGACGCTCTGCCACTGCAGGTGAGCCATCAGAACGATAAGCCTTTCCGTCCTGAAAACCGTGACCAGACCATGGCTGCCGTCGCGTTGCTGGAAAAAGCACGCTATCTGGTGCTGGAACGTGAAGATAAACCGACCAGCAGTAAACCTGGCGCGCCGTTTATCACGTCTACCCTGCAACAGGCGGCGAGTACGCGCCTTGGCTATGGCGTGAAGAAAACCATGATGATGGCCCAGCGCTTGTATGAAGCGGGTTACATCACCTACATGCGTACTGACTCAACGAATCTGAGCCAGGATGCGGTAAACATGGTACGCGGTTATATCAGTGATAACTTCGGTAAAAAATACCTGCCGGAAAGCGCCAATCAATTCGCCAGCAAAGAGAACTCTCAGGAAGCGCACGAAGCGATTCGTCCTTCTGATGTCTCTGTGTTAGCCGAGTCGCTGAAAGATATGGAAGCCGATGCCCAGAAGCTGTATCAGCTGATCTGGCGTCAGTTTGTCGCCTGTCAGATGACGCCTGCGAAGTATGACTCCACGACGCTGACCGTCGGTGCGGGCGACTTCCGTCTCAAAGCGCGCGGTCGTATCCTGCGTTTCGACGGCTGGACAAAAGTCATGCCTGCGCTGCGTAAAGGTGATGAAGACCGTACGCTGCCAGCGGTGAACAAGGGAGATGAGCTCTCTCTGGTTGATCTCGTTCCTGCTCAGCACTTCACCAAGCCGCCTGCGCGCTTTAGTGAAGCGTCGCTGGTGAAAGAGCTGGAAAAACGCGGTATTGGTCGTCCATCGACCTACGCGTCAATCATCTCGACGATCCAGGATCGCGGCTACGTTCGAGTTGAAAACCGTCGTTTCTATGCGGAAAAAATGGGTGAGATCGTCACCGACCGTCTGGAAGCTAATTTCCGCGAGTTGATGAACTACGATTTCACCGCGCAAATGGAAGACAGCCTCGACGAGGTTGCCAGCCATAAGGCGGAGTGGAAGAAGGTTCTCGACAGCTTCTTCAGCGACTTTACCAACCAGCTTGAAAAAGCGGAGAAAGATCCTGAAGAGGGCGGCATGCTGCCTAACCAGATGGTTCTGACCAGCATCGACTGCCCAACCTGCGGCCGCAAGATGGGTATTCGTACGGCAACCACGGGCGTCTTCCTTGGCTGTTCCGGCTATGCGCTGTCGCCAAAAGAGCGCTGCAAAACCACCATCAACCTGGTGCCGGAGAACGAAGTTCTCAACGTGCTGGAAGGTGAGGATGCGGAAACCAACGCTCTGCGTGCTAAACGCCGCTGCAAAAAATGCGGCACGGCGATGGACAGCTACCTGATCGATCCTAAACGTAAGCTGCACGTCTGCGGTAATAACCCAACGTGTGACGGGTATGAGATTGAGGAAGGTGAATTCCGCATTAAAGGCTATGACGGCCCGATTGTGGAGTGCGAGAAGTGTGGCTCTGAAATGCACCTGAAAATGGGGCGTTTCGGGAAGTACATGGCGTGCACCAACGACGAGTGTAAAAACACGCGCAAAATTCTGCGTAACGGTGAAGTGGCTCCGCCGAAGGAAGATCCGGTTCCGTTGCCAGAGCTGCCGTGTGAAAAATCCGACGCGTACTTCGTGCTGCGTGATGGTGCTGCGGGTGTCTTCCTGGCGGCCAACACCTTCCCGAAATCGCGTGAAACACGTGCGCCGCTGGTTGAAGAACTGCACCGCTTCCGTGACCGTCTGCCAGAAAAACTGCGTTACCTGGCCGATGCGCCACAGCAGGATCCTGAAGGCAATAAGACGGTGGTTCGCTTTAGCCGTAAAACGAAGCAGCAGTACGTGGCGGCAGAGAAAGAGGGCAAAGCGACCGGCTGGTCCGCCTTCTTTGTCGATGGCAAATGGGTTGAAGGCAAGAAATAAGCTTGCCTGACCGTCACTTACCTGTGAAAGGGCCGGACTTCCGGCCCTTTTTTATTACCTTATTATTATTTTTTGTTCCGTACTATACAGTCAGGCTATAAATGATATAGTGGTTATAGTTAACCCATTTCTTATTATCAAATCGTCTTAAGCGATTGACCGCGTGCGCTAAATCGGATGGTCTGGCATGAAATTACAGCAGCTTCGTTATATCGTTGAGGTGGTGAATCACAACCTTAATGTCTCTTCTACTGCCGAGGGGCTATATACCTCGCAACCGGGCATCAGCAAGCAGGTTCGCATGCTGGAGGATGAATTAGGTATTCAGATTTTCGCCCGTAGCGGTAAGCACCTTACGCAGGTGACGCCAGCGGGGCAGGAAATTATTCGCATTGCGCGTGAAGTCCTCTCCAAAGTCGATGCGATTAAATCTGTTGCAGGAGAACATACCTGGCCAGATAAAGGCTCGCTGTATATTGCCACCACACACACCCAGGCGCGCTATGCGTTACCTGGCGTCATTAAGGGCTTTATCGAGCGTTATCCGCGCGTCTCTTTGCATATGCATCAGGGGTCACCGACGCAAATCGCTGAAGCGGTGTCGAAAGGGAATGCCGATTTTGCCATCGCGACGGAAGCGCTCCACCTGTATGACGATCTGGTAATGCTTCCGTGCTATCACTGGAACCGATCGATCGTAGTGACTCCCGATCACCCGCTGGCGGGGAAAGGGTCGGTGACGATTGAAGAGCTGGCGCAATATCCGTTAGTCACCTATACGTTTGGCTTTACCGGACGTTCCGAGCTTGATACCGCCTTTAACCGTGCCGGGTTAACTCCACGCATTGTCTTTACCGCTACCGATGCCGACGTCATCAAGACTTACGTACGGCTTGGTTTGGGCGTGGGCGTTATTGCCAGCATGGCGGTCGACCCGGTGTCAGACCCTGATCTGGTACGTCTTGATGCACACGATATTTTTAGCCACAGCACCACAAAAATTGGCTTCCGTCGCAGTACCTTCCTGCGTAGCTATATGTATGATTTTATTCAGCGCTTTGCCCCGCATTTAACGCGTGACGTGGTGGATACCGCCGTTGCATTACGCTCAAATGAAGATATTGAAGAGATGTTTAAAGACATCAAACTCCCCGCAAAATAATCACACCCGGTATCTTTCCCTAACGGAAAGATACCGAAATACCGCCTTAAAGCTAAATTAGAATTATCATCATCTGCGCTCTCCCTGCCATATATTGTCATTATCCTTTTATTTTGTATGGTTTTAATGTCGTGAATTGACGACAAAAATAGAAACTAATTAACGGCTACGCAAATTTTTCTTTTCAAATATTTATTTGTGGTCAAAAGAATGAATATTTCATACCTCCGGATGCGTAAATTCACTGGCTTTTCGGCTAAAGTTTCTTTAGGATTTATCTCAACAGATGATTAATTGTACCAATTGTTTGGTCCTAAATGATAAGCGATATCGATTGTATGAGGTTAGCAATGCCTTCAGGAAGTGAAGAACCGCAAAGGGATCCTGCGCTCAAGCGTAAAGCCTGGCTGGCGGTCTTTCTCGTCTCCGCCCTGTTCTGGCTGATGGTTGCTCTCCTGGCCTGGAAATATTGGGGTTGAATATGGCAGTGACGGTACGTACAGAAACGGTAAAACAGATGTGTCAGCGTCATGACACTGTCCACAAAGGACGTAAGGCTCCTGCGACAGTTGTGCCTGCATCCTGGAAACTGACGCCGCAGCAGCAAGCCTTTATTGATGTGTTCGCGGAAGACGAACCCAAAAAACAATAATTTAGTTTTTTGCGTAATGATGCATTGGGTCTGAATAACGACTATGCACCTTTGTACTCTTTAATAAATACACATCAGCAATATCGCACTGAGGACCTGCCTCGGAATGTTTAATAAATAATGCCTGGTGTCCCTATGATGAATAACATGACGTCTCACAAATACTGGTCATGGATTGGCGTGTTTACCCTGTCGATCCTGTTCTGGAGTCAGCTCATCTGGCTGGCCATCCGCTAAATGATAAAACCTCGCTGCGGCGGGGTTTTTTGTTTTGACGTCCTCTGGACCATTCCTAAATTTATCAATTCGGGTTGTTATCAAAACGTTACGACATCTTTGTGTTATCTTTAATTACGGCCCTGATGATTGTCAGGACATCTCTGTAATTAAGGAGGAGCTTATGTCGTTAACCCTACGCGAAGCCAGTAAGGACACATTACAGGCAGAAAATAAAACCTGGCATTACTATAGCCTGCCGCTGGCTGCCAGAACGCTTGGGGACATTTCGCGTTTACCCAAGTCCTTGAAAGTTCTGATGGAAAACCTCTTGCGCTGGCAGGACGGTGATTCCGTCACGCTCGATGATATCCAGGCGCTGGCGGGGTGGCTGAAGCATGCCCATGCCGACAGAGAAATCGCCTACCGCCCGGCAAGGGTCCTGATGCAGGACTTTACCGGTGTACCTGCCGTGGTGGATCTCGCCGCGATGCGCGAGGCGGTTAAACGCCTCGGCGGCGATACGGCCAAAGTGAACCCGCTTTCCCCCGTTGACCTCGTGATTGACCACTCCGTGACCGTTGACCATTTCGGTGATGACGATGCCTTTGGCGAGAACGTCCGTCTGGAGATGGAGCGTAACCACGAACGTTATGTTTTCCTGAAGTGGGGCCAGCAGGCATTCAGCCGCTTTAGCGTGGTTCCACCAGGCACCGGTATTTGCCACCAGGTTAACCTTGAGTATCTCGGTAAAGCCGTCTGGAGCGAATTACAGGACAAAGAGTGGGTGGCTTATCCGGATACGCTGGTGGGTACAGATTCCCACACCACCATGATTAACGGCCTCGGCGTGCTGGGCTGGGGTGTCGGCGGAATCGAAGCGGAAGCCGCCATGCTCGGTCAGCCGGTCTCCATGCTGATTCCGGATGTCGTGGGCTTTAAGCTGACAGGAAAACTTTCAGAAGGCATTACCGCGACCGATTTGGTACTCACCGTTACCCAGATGCTGCGTAAGCATGGGGTGGTGGGCAAATTTGTTGAGTTCTACGGGGACGGGCTGGATTCGCTGCCCCTGGCTGACCGCGCGACCATTGCCAACATGGCGCCAGAATATGGCGCAACCTGTGGCTTTTTCCCAATTGATGACGTCACGCTGGAGTACATGCGTCTGAGCGGACGCAGCGAAGAGCAGGTGGCGCTGGTAGAGGCCTATACCAAAGCGCAGGGTATGTGGCGCAATCCGGGCGATGAACCTGTATTTACCAGTACGCTTGAGCTTGATATGGGCAGCGTTGAGGCAAGCCTCGCCGGGCCAAAACGTCCGCAGGATCGCGTCGCGTTGACAGACGTGCCGAAAGCCTTTGCGGCCAGCAATGAGCTGGAAGTCAACGTGGCGAAGAAAGACCATCGTCCCATCGACTATGTGTTGAACGGCCATCAATATCAACTTCCGGACGGGGCGGTTGTGATTGCCGCCATCACATCCTGTACCAACACCTCAAACCCCAGTGTTTTAATGGCGGCCGGTCTGCTGGCGAAAAAAGCGGTTGAACTGGGTCTGAAACCTCAACCATGGGTCAAAGCCTCGCTGGCGCCGGGCTCCAAAGTGGTTTCGGATTACCTGGCGCAGGCTAAGCTGACGCCTTATCTTGATGAGCTGGGTTTTAACCTCGTGGGGTATGGCTGTACGACCTGCATTGGTAACTCCGGTCCGCTGCCTGAGCCCATTGAAACGGCGATCAAGCAGGGCGATTTGACGGTAGGCGCCGTTCTTTCCGGCAACCGTAACTTTGAAGGGCGTATTCATCCACTGGTGAAAACCAACTGGCTTGCTTCGCCGCCCCTGGTGGTGGCCTATGCGCTGGCCGGGAACATGAACATTAACCTGGTGACAGATCCGATTGGTCACGACCGCAAGAACGATCCCGTCTACCTGAAAGATATCTGGCCGTCCTCGCGTGAAATTGCGATGGCCGTTGAAAAGGTCTCTACAGAGATGTTCCGCAAAGAGTATGCGGAGGTCTTCGAAGGCACGCCGGAATGGAAAACCATCAATGTCGTGGGGTCGGACACCTATGACTGGCAGGATGACTCGACCTATATTCGTCTGTCTCCGTTCTTTGATGAGATGCTCGCCGAGCCTGCGCCGCTTAAAGATATTCATGGGGCGCGCATCCTGGCCATGCTGGGAGATTCTGTCACCACTGACCATATCTCTCCGGCGGGGAGTATCAAAGCCGACAGCCCGGCGGGCCGTTATTTGCAAAGCCGGGGAGTGGAGCGCCGCGATTTTAACTCCTACGGTTCGCGCCGCGGTAACCATGAAGTCATGATGCGGGGCACGTTTGCCAACATTCGCATTCGTAATGAAATGGTTCCGGGGGTGGAAGGGGGGATGACGCGCCATCTGCCGGGGACGGACGTCGTGTCGATTTACGATGCAGCCGTGAAATATCAACAGGAAGGTACGCCGCTGGCGGTGATTGCCGGGAAAGAGTACGGTTCCGGTTCCAGCCGTGACTGGGCGGCGAAAGGGCCGCGGCTGCTGGGCGTTCGTGTGGTGATCGCCGAGTCGTTTGAACGTATTCACCGCTCGAACCTCATCGGCATGGGGATCCTGCCGCTTGAGTTCCCGCAGGGCGTAACCCGTAAAACGCTGGGGCTGACCGGAGAAGAGCAGATTGATATTAGTGGTCTGCAAAACCTGCAGCCGGGTAAAACGGTGCCGGTGAAGCTGACGCGAGCTGACGGGAAGACGGAGGTACTGGACTGCCGGTGCCGTATTGATACGGCAACCGAATTGACCTACTACCAGAACGACGGCATTTTACACTATGTGATTCGTAAGATGCTCGATTGATAAAAAAGCCCGGCGCTTATGCCGGGCTTTTTACTTTCACTCTTTCAGCAGATGGCCCATCTTGGCGGCTTTAGTATCAAGATAGTGGGCATTTTTCGGGTTGCGGCCAACAATCAGCGGCACACGTTCGACAATGTTGATTCCCGCTTCGGTGAGGATTTCCACTTTTTTCGGGTTGTTCGTCAGCAGACGAACCTCGTCGACGCCCAGCAGCTTGAACATGTCCGCACACAGGGTGAAGTCACGTTCATCGGCGGCAAAACCGAGTTGATGGTTGGCTTCTACTGTATCGTAGCCCTGGTCCTGCAGCGCGTATGCGCGGATTTTATTCAGCAGGCCAATATTACGACCTTCCTGACGGTGATAGAGCAACACACCGCGGCCTTCTTCGGCAATATGAGAAAGGGCAGCTTCCAGCTGGAAACCGCAATCACAGCGCAGGCTGAACAACGCATCGCCGGTCAGACACTCCGAATGGACGCGGGACAGCACCGGCGTCTGCCCTGAAATATCGCCGTAGACCAGCGCAACATGATCCTGTCCGGTTGCCAGTTCTTCAAACCCCACCATCAGGAAATCGCCCCATGGGGTTGGCAGTTTGGCTTCTGCCACACGTTTAAGCTGCATGTGATTCTCCAGAGTAGGCTGACACGTTTCGTGTCTTGCGCCTGTTTTACTTTCTGTATCTGTTCATTTTGCCACAAGCTCAGCAGGTTCGCCTAATGGGCACCATGCTATATGAACGTTAAACGCACGATCCGACATCTCCACCCATCGGATGAATTTCAGTTATGATTGTGAGGCTTAGCGTAAAAGGAGAAGACATGCTTTCAATCGCCAGACGTACGGCAGCAGGCGCGGCCATTTTACTGATTATGCCTTTGACCGTATGGGTCTCCGGCTGGATGTGGCAGCCCGGGCAGAATGCCACGTGGCTGAAAACGTTGTACTGGGTAACGGAGACGGTCACGCAACCGTGGGGAATTATCACCCATATCATTCTCTGTGGCTGGTTCCTGTGGTGCCTGCGTTTTCGTCTGCGCGCGGCGCTGATGCTCTTTGCTATCCTGGGTGGCGCGATTGTTATTGGTCAGGGCGTTAAGTCCTGGGTGAAAGACCATGTTCAGGAGCCACGACCGTTTGTCGTCTGGCTGGAAAAAACACACCATATTCCGGTAGATGAGTTCTACAATTTAAAGCGTAAAGATCGCGGTGCGCTGGTGAAAGAACAGCTTACGGAACAGCAGGATATTCCGAAGTTCTTGCGTAAACATTGGCAAAAAGAGACGGGCTTCGCGTTTCCTTCCGGCCACACGATGTTTGCGGCCAGCTGGGCGCTGTTGGCTGTTGGGCTGCTTTGGCCACGACGTCGAACGGTTACCATCGGGATATTACTGATCTGGGCAACGGGAGTGATGGGCAGCCGCTTGCTGCTGGGGATGCACTGGCCACGGGACCTGGTGGTCGCTACGCTGATCTCATGGCTGCTGGTGACGCTGGCAACCTGGCTTGCAGAACGACTCTGTGGCCCGCTTACGCCACCGCCTGAAGAGAAAGAAGAAATCGCCGAAAGGGAGCAAAGCGACGCCTGACGGTTGATATTGCGCATTTCGCCCATAAATCCATGACGTGTGCGTCACTTTTTCCGTTTCGCGCCCGTCGCTAAAATGGTAGTTTATAAGGCTGATTGCGGTAAGTTGAACACACTTTATTCGCTTGAACCACATAACGGGAAGTAATGTGAAATATTTACTCATTTTCTTACTGGTATTGGCGATTTTTGTCATTTCAGTCACATTGGGTGCACAAAACGATCAACAGGTGACGTTTAACTATCTGCTGGCGCAGGGCGAGTATCGCGTATCAAGTCTGCTTGCGGTCTTGTTTGCCGCAGGCTTTGCCATTGGCTGGCTGGTTTGCGGTCTGTTCTGGCTGAAAGTCCGTGTTTCTCTTGCACGCGCTGAACGTAAAATTAAACGTCTTGAGCATAACATTGCGCCTGCGTCCGACATTCCGGAAAGCTCTGGTGTGCCGGTCGTGAAGGAATAATCGACGATGCTGGAGTTGTTGTTTCTGCTTTTGCCTGTAGCCGCTGCCTATGGCTGGTATATGGGCCGCAGAAGTGCGCAACAAACAAAGCAGGATGAGGCTAACCGTCTCTCTCGCGACTACGTTGCGGGGGTGAACTTCCTCCTGAGCAATCAGCAGGACAAAGCGGTAGACCTGTTCCTCGATATGCTGAAAGAGGATACGGGGACCGTCGAAGCCCATCTCACGCTCGGTAACCTGTTCCGCTCGCGTGGCGAGGTTGACCGTGCCATCCGTATCCACCAGACCCTTATGGAAAGCGCCTCGCTGACCTACGAACAACGTCTCCTCGCGGTCCAGCAGCTGGGGCGCGATTACATGGCTGCCGGGCTGTACGACCGCGCTGAAGATATGTTCTCGCAGCTGATTGATGAAACGGATTTCCGTATCGGTGCGTTGCAGCAATTACTGCAAATTTATCAGGCCACCAGCGAATGGCAAAAAGCCATTGATACTGCCGAGCGGCTGGTGAAGCTGGGTAAAGATAAGCAGCGTGTTGAGATAGCCCATTTCTACTGTGAACTTGCCCTTCAGCAGATGGGCAACGACGACATGGACAAAGCCATGGCGTTGCTGAAGAAAGGTGCAGCAGCAGATCGCAATAGCGCGCGTATCTCTATCATGATGGGACGCGTTTTTATGGCGAGTGGCGATTACGCCAAAGCCGTTGAAAGCCTGCTTCGGGTGATTGACCAGGACAAAGAGCTGGTCAGTGAAACGCTGGAGATGCTGCAAACCTGCTATCAACAGCTGGGTAAGCAGGAAGAGTGGGTAGCATTCCTGCGCCGTTGCGTGGAAGAGAATACCGGCGCAACCGCAGAGCTGATGCTCTCAGACGTGGTTGAGCAGTACGAAGGGACCGACACCGCACAGGTGTATATTACCCGTCAGCTACAGCGTCATCCGACGATGCGGGTATTCCATAAGCTGATGGATTACCACCTGAACGACGCAGAAGAAGGGCGAGCCAAAGAGAGCCTGATGGTGCTGCGCGACATGGTCGGCGAGCAGGTGCGGAGTAAACCGCGCTACCGTTGCCAGAAGTGTGGTTTTACCGCGTATACGCTTTACTGGCATTGTCCTTCCTGCCGGGCCTGGTCCACCATCAAGCCAATCCGTGGTCTTGACGGACAGTAATTTTTTAAAACACCTCATTTTAGTTACAACATACTGTTGATTTTTACCCCTTCCTTAACACCGTGCGGTGTGCCAGCCTGGCAGGGGCGCAAATGGATTCTGTCAATTTGCGGCGGCGGCAGGTAGAATGCTGGCCGTTTATCTGTTCCGCGCCGCTGCGCGCCCATAGACGAAAAGGGCTGGTCATGACGTCTGTTACTTCCTCCACTTCCCGCGTTATTACGGATTCTCCTGTTGTTGTTGCGCTTGATTACAATAAGCGTGACGCTGCACTGGCCTTTGTCGACGGTATCGATCCTCGCGATTGCCGCCTGAAAGTTGGTAAAGAGATGTTCACGCTGTTTGGACCGCAAATCGTCCGCGATCTGCAGCAGCGTGGTTTCGATGTCTTCCTCGATCTCAAGTTCCATGACATCCCGAATACCACGGCGCACGCCGTTGCCGCCGCCGCAGAGCTGGGTGTATGGATGGTCAACGTCCATGCGTCGGGCGGGGCGAGAATGATGACTGCCGCCCGTGAAGCCCTCCAGCCGTTCGGGAAAGATGCGCCATTGCTGATTGCGGTGACCGTATTGACCAGTATGGACGAAAGTGATTTACGCGATCTTGGCGTGACATTGTCACCTGCCGAACATGCCGAGCGTCTTGCGCGTCTGACGCAGAACTGCGGGCTGGATGGCGTCGTCTGCTCCGCACAGGAAGCGGTCCGCTTCAAATCAGAACTGGGCAAAGATTTTAAACTGGTCACGCCGGGTATTCGTCCGGCTGGCAGCGACGTGGGCGATCAGCGCCGTATTATGACGCCTGAGCAGGCGCTGGCTGCTGGTGTGGATTATATGGTTATCGGGCGGCCAGTAACGCAGTCTGCTAACCCGGCAGAGACGCTCAAGGCAATCAACGCATCATTGAAAAAGGGGGCGTAATGACCGATTCCAACAGTCGTCTGGTCTACTCAACGGAGGGCGGGCGCATAGATGAGCCGAAAACCAAAGTGGAACGTCCGAAGGGCGACGGTATTGTGCGTATCCAGCGTCAAACCAGTGGACGAAAAGGGAAAGGGGTTTGCCTTATCTCAGGAATTGACCAGGATGATGCTGAGCTAACAAAACTGGCGGCTGAGTTGAAAAAGAAATGTGGCTGCGGTGGGGCCGTGAAAGACGGCATTATCGAAATTCAGGGTGATAAACGCGATTTAATTAAATCGCTGCTTGAAGCAAAAGGCATGAAAGTCAAACTGGCAGGCGGTTAAAATAAATGAGCCACGGCAAATGCCGTGGCTCGTGATATATACGTGCGTAAGTCAGACCTGAAATGCGACGCTAAATCGCGATGTCGGGAAGGCTTATAGAATAATTATTTGCCAACCTGGTGACCGATAATACCACCGACAGCAGCGCCACCCAATGTACCCAGCGTGCTACCATCTGTTAAGACTGCACCACCGAGTGCACCTGCACCGGCACCAATGGCGGTGTTACGGTCACGTTTAGACCAGTTAGAGCATGCGCTCAGGGACATTGCTACAGTGATTGCCAGAACAGCGGCGGCTAATTTTTTGCTGGTTAAGGTCATAATACTTTCTCCTGAATTATCGATTCACGGAAAGAGGTACACGTTAAGTATAGACAAAACGAATACCTAATTCTTTTTTCCGTGAAAGCTGGTCGCGCAGGCGTTACGTAATCACGCAAGTGATAGTCACTTCCTGTTATATCGCTAACATTAATTTTACGACTTTAATGCGGGTTAAACAGGTAAAAACTCTTAAAGGGGAGTTAGGAATCGTCTCAGACGAAGGGATATGCAGGCGCCCGAATGACGGGCGCGAAATGGACTCAGGCGGACGTTTTAATAATATCGACAATCAGACCGTCTTCTTCCAGCTTATTACGATGCTCGTCACTTAACCGTTCGTCGGTAATGACGCGACTGAAGCGTGAGACGGGACCCATTGTGTAAGGATGGACGGCGCCAAATTTGGAACTGTCAGTGAGCACAATGGCTTCACACTCTTTTTCCAGTACGGCATTCACCACGTCAGTGCGCATCATATCCCGGCCGGTGAAACCTGTTTCCGGCTGCCAGCCGTCAATGCCGATAAAGGCCTTACTGAAATGCACCTGCTGAACATATTGCCGGGTCAGCGGGCCCACCATGCTTTCACTTTTCTTTTGGTAAATGCCACCCAGCAAAATGACCTCACAGCGCGTCTCTTTGAGTAAATGGGCGATATAGCTGCTGACAGTGATGATAGTCACGTCTTTTTGTTCCGCGAGCGTCCGTGCCAGAAGGGCGTTGCTGCTGCCGTTTTCAATAAAGACCGTCTCGCCAGGATTTACCAGTGATGCGGCAAACTCTGCCAGTTCACGTTTAAGCGCGTAGTTATTCATCATGCGCGTCTCAACGTCGTCGCTGTCCAGCGGCACGGCATAACCATGCGCACGGCGCAGGTAACTCTGTTTTTCCAGCAGATTAAGATCCTGACGAATGGTGACTTCGGAGACGCCGGTGGTTTTAGCGAGATCGACCACGCTTACACGCCCCTGATCGATGACCATCTGCAAAATGAGTTGTTGTCGGGAATTCATAGCATCCATTTAATAAAGCGAAACGAGGTCGGAAACGGTGGGATTACACTTCCCACGGCGCTTTTGGCTGTTTGTTTTCGGGGGCGTTGTCAGCGCCATTCTGAGCAAGAAGTTCAGACTTCAGGATCTCGAGATTGCGGATCGCAGAGTGATAATCACCCGCTACCAGAATATCCAGCACGGTATCAATACGTTGTGCTACAGCTTGTGGATCAATAGTAGACATAATCTCTCCCCGGGAGCGAAAAGTGAATAATTTCAATGATGCAGAAAATGGGGTCAAAAGAGAAGGGAAAAAATGCAATAACGAAATTACATAAATGAAAGTGATAAATTTATTCCCCCTCATATAGCAGGCTTAATCGGTGGATTAGTCTAAAACTGCGCGCAAGGCGCTTTTTTATATGAGGAATTGGACTATGACAGTTATCAATCAGCCTACCTGTACACTGTTTACCGATACTGAACGTTTCACGCAGCTCTCAGGGTATTACGAGGCGGAACGACGCACCGTCTGGATGATGCTGCGGGCTCAGCCGCGTCCTTGCTTCAACCATGCCTTAATTGAGGAGATCATGAACCTTTCCTGGCTGGTCCGTCAGTCGGGTTTTGCGGTCGATTTTTGGGTTACCGGCTCGCTTGTTCCTGAAATGTACAACGTGGGAGGGGACTTGCAGTTCTTCGTCGAGTGCATTCAGAACGGGCGGCGTGAAGCGTTACGGGCGTATGCCCGCGCCTGTGTTGATTGCGTCCATGCGGCGTCAAGAGGGTTTGATACGGGGGCCATCACGCTGGCAATGGTCGAAGGCAGCGCATTAGGCGGCGGATTTGAGGCAGCGCTGGCGCACCATTTTGTCCTGGCTCAGCGTGATGCCCGGTTAGGTTTCCCGGAAATTGCCTTTAATCTGTTCCCGGGGATGGGGGGGTATTCTCTGGTCGCACGACGTTCAGGCATGAAGCTGGCGGAGGAGCTCATCTACAAAGGGGAATCCCATACGGCAGAATGGTACGAGCAGCACGGGCTGGTGGATGTGCTGTATGAACCCGGGCAAAGCTACGTCTCGGTCAGGACCTTCATCGACACATTGCGGCCAAAACTGAACGGCGTAAGAGCCATGCTGCGTGCTCGTACGCGCGTTCTGCAGTTGCCACGCAGTGAGCTGATGGATATTACCGAAGACTGGGTCGATGCCGCATTCTGCCTTGAGCCGAAAGATATCGCCTACATGGAGCGTCTGGTGATGCTGCAAAACCGCCATCATGCGGCGGGCTTACGCAAGGCCAGCTAGCGCTGTTGTCGCGCCTGATAGCGTTTTAGCCATCGCTCGAATGCGGCAGCGGGCATCGGCTTAGCAAAAAGGAAACCCTGCCGTTCGTTGACGCCATTCTTAGTCAGAAAGGCGTCTTCTTTTGCATTCTCCACCCCCTCGGCGATCACCTGAAGATTCAGGGCCTGTGCCACTGCGACAATGGCGCGTACCAGAGACTGAGAGATGGACTGCTTATGAATATCTCTGACAAAAGATTGATCGAGTTTAATGGCGTCAATAGGAAAACGCGCCAGCTGGGAAAGGGAAGAGTAGCCCGTACCAAAGTCATCCAGATGTATTTGTGCCCCGAGTCGGCTGAATTGCTGGATCACCGAAAGCGCCAGCTCTTCGTTTTCGATGAGACAGCTCTCTGTTAACTCGACGTCGATAGGGCAGTACTCAAAATGCAGATCCTTAAGCGCCTGCTTTAAATCGCTGAAAATCGTCTGGTCGGCAAGCTGACGTGCAGAGACGTTCACGGCCACGCGCAGGTTAATCCCCTTGTCACGCCATTTCGCCACCTGACGAACCACGTCGAGCATCACCCAGCGCCCCAGCGGCACAATCAAACCGGACTCTTCGGCATAAGAGATAAATTCCAGCGGTGGGATCAAGCCGCGCTCCGGCGACTGCCAGCGGACCAGCGCCTCAAGACTTCTGACCTCACCGCGCCAGGTCATTTTAGGCTGGTAGTGAATCAGAAGCTGATCGTTATCCAGCGCTTTACGCAGATTGGTGTCCAGCCAAAGATACTCAAATACGCGCTGGTTCATTTCAGGGGAGAAGACGCAGAACTTACCCCTGCCATTTTCCTTGGCGGTGTACATGGCCGTATCGGCATTGCGAATCACACTTTCCCGATCGTTCCCGTGCTGCGGCGCGAGGGCGATCCCCAAAGAACAGCCGGTATATATCTCAATCAGCCCGATTCTGAACGGCTGGCGCAGGCGGGTCAGAATGCGCGACGCCATAGCTTCCAGCGAGCCCTGAGACGTATTCGTGGCCATCACGATAAACTCATCGCCGCCGAGCCGGGCCAGAACCTGCCCCTCGTCAAGGCAACTCAGAATGGCGAGTGCAACCGCCTGTAAGAGCTGATCGCCAAACATATGCCCGTAGGCATCGTTGACCTTTTTGAAGTTATCCAGGTCAAGATACACCACGCCAACCTGCGTTTCGCCCCGATGGTTGATGGCGTCTGAGATCTGTTCGTGGATGGCATTGCGGTTGGGTAAACCGGTGATGGTATCGGTATTGGCCAGCACGCGCAGGCGCTCCTGCGCCCGACGTTCCTCGGTAATGTCGGTGCCGGAGCAAATAAGAAATATTTCGTTTTTACCGCTGCCGCTGTGAACGAATTTGTTTCTGAACAGAAACAAGCGTTGTCCTTTCCGCGTCTTGATCCAGCGTTCGACTTCGTAGGAGCTGCCGTTACGGAAGAAACCGGTGATATTTCGCTTCGAGGCTGCCGCCTCGCTGCGACTCATAAACAATTTGAACACGTTCTGACCGATCACTTCCTGCTCTTTCAGACCGGTATACTCTTCGCTCAGGCGATTAAAACGCTGAATATTGCCGTGCTGATCGAGAATTACAATGACGGAATTCGCTTCCGAAACCACCTGTTCCGCGAAGGAGAGTCCTTGAGCGAGATCGCGTGCTACGGAGGGGGTATCGTTCCAGGCCGATGCCGTGCCGGCCCACTCGTTTCGGGTGATTTTGCGGCCGACAAGATGCACGGGAACCTCTTCGCCATACAGGGAGAGGTTCATTGAAATGCTGGAGGTAATTACCGTTAACTGGCGGATCAACGTGGCTTGTTCATCGTCCAGCGTCACCACCTGAGTCGCATCGGCATTTTCGCTGGCGGCAAGGTGCAGAGCGTTGCTGTCTGCCGACAATCGCCACCACGGACTGTGAGTACCCATGTAACGAAACAGCAAATTCTGCTCAAGATCGTCGATCATGATTTCTCCCGCTGCTACTCATTAGCGCACAAATTATTCATTTGCAGTCGACTTTTCCGTTGTGAAACAGCGGTAAAACCGAAGTGAACGTATTGTTTTTCCCTGCTTTCTTATAATAAAACGAGTCTGCCAAAAAAGAATACTGAGCATCCAGCTATTCAGGTGACCGAATATGACGGCACTCTTTTACTGTAGATAATTATGGCCATTTTGGGCGGGGGGAATCGGAAAATAGTCAGAAAAAATGATGAATTTGTGGGGCGGGTTAAAAAGAAAAATTGTCGGCCTTCCCGAACGGAAATGGCCGACAATTTAGCGGGTTATCAGACAGCTGGTCGCGCGATAATACTGCGGGTTTCCATGCGGACTTCAGCGATAGTTACGTCAATCACCTCAGTGACTTTGTAAACTGTTTCACCTTTAATCTGCACGGTGCCACTTTCCTGGCTACAGACCAGTTCGTCACGAACGGCATGCAGGAATGGGGCAGGGATAAAGGCGACAGCACCGTTATCCACCAGACGGACACGCATCCCGCCGCGGCTGATATCAATAATCTCCGCAGCGAAGCGGGTGTCGGTTCCGGCTTTATCCTGCAGGAAACGCGCGTACAGCCAGTCTCCAACGTCACGTTCCGCCATGCGGTTCAGACGGCGACGTTCTGCCATCTGCACGGTCGTGTCGTCCTGAGGGCGTGCAATCGTTTCGCCTTTGATAATCGCTTTCAGCAGACGGTGGTTAACCATGTCGCCATATTTACGAATTGGGGATGTCCAGGTGGCGTAAGCTTCCAGACCGAGGCCGAAGTGCGGGCCTGGTTCGGTGCTGATTTCAGCGAAGGACTGGAAGCGGCGAATACGGCTATCAAGGAAACCGGATGGCTGTGCGTCCAGCTCGCGGCGAAGCTTGCAGAATCCTGGCAGCGTCAGGACTTCTTCCGGATCAACATGCACATCGTGATTCTTCAGCAGGGCCGCCAGCGCTTCGGTATTGGCCGGATCGAATCCGGTGTGAACGTTGTAAATTCCAAAGCCCAGCTTGTCGCGCAGCACGCGTGCGGCGCAAATGTTGGCGGAAATCATCGCTTCTTCGACGATGCGGTTAGCAATGCGTCGCGGCTCGGCCACGATATCCAGCACTTCGCCTTTCTCACCGAGAACAAAACGGTAGTCCGGACGATCTTTGAACACCAGGGCGTGGGTTGTACGCCATTCGCCACGCTTCAGGCAAATACGGTGCAGCAGACGAATCTGCGCCGCAATGGCATCAGATTCAGGTTTCCAGCTGCCGGTGTTTTCCAGCCAGTCAGAGACATTGTCATAGGCCAGCTTGGCTTTGGATTCGATGGTGGCGGCAAAGAATTCGATATCGTCTTCAATCGTCCCATCCGCGGCGATGGTCATGCGGCAGGCGAGAGCCGGGCGCACTTCATTTGGGCGCAGCGAGCAGAGATCGTCTGACAGTTCGCGCGGCAGCATCGGGATGTTAAAGCCTGGCAGGTAGTTGGTAAACGCACGGATTTTGGCCGTTTCGTCCAGTTTACTGCCTTGTGCAATCCAGGCGGTAGGATCGGCAATGGCGACGGTCAGATGCAGTTTGCCATCGGCGCTCTCTTCAGCGTAGAGCGCATCGTCCATATCTTCTGTGCTGGCGCTGTCGATGGTGACAAATTCCAGCGCAGTGAGATCGCGGCGCGTCAAACCTTCGTCCTGCATTTCAGTCGCCACGCCGTTCGGCGCTTCTTTTTCAAGATTATGGCGCGCCAGCGTGACCCACCACGGGACGAAATGGTCATCGCCAAAGGTGATGAACTGCGTCAGCTCTGCATAGAAACCACGGTCGCCTTTCAGAGGATGACGGCGCATTTCTGCTACGGCCCAGTCACCTTCTTTAAAATCATGCTCAACGCCGCGGGCGGCCCGGCAGGGAATGGCATCTTTCAACAGGGGATGATCCGGCACGATAGAAAGACGATCGTCTTTTCGCTGAACCTTACCGACAAAGCGGGTCAGGAACGGTTCAATCAGTTCTTCCGGCTCAGCGGATTCACGTTCCTTCTCTGTATGAATGACGGCCATGACGCGATCGCCATGCATCACTTTCTTCATCTGCGGTGGCGGAATGAAGTAGCTTTTCTGCGCGTCAACTTCAAGGAAGCCAAAGCCCTTTTCCGTGGCTTTCACGACCCCTTCTGCACGCGGCGTCTGGGAATGCAGTTGCTGTTTAAGCTGCGCTAGCAGCGGGTTGTCCTGAAACATAATGTTCTATTTTCGTAGCCATTGAGCGGCTGACAGTTTTACGCGATTCTCACTTCTACAGCAAGCGGTCTTTGGGGAATGCGTGTGGTTATTCCGCTTTGCCAGCCGCGACTTTTAGTCGATTAAGCCAGCCCTCAAACGCGCTTTGAGACAGGCGGTTGATCGCCTGGGCGACAGTCAGTCCTTCTTCCATGAGTGGGGTAAACTGCGCGGCACTAAAGCGGTCCGGCGAGCGTGTCAGCAAGTCGACTGCTGCCAAAAGCGACGGCGGGGAAAGCGCACTCTCTTCCCGGCTGTTTATCAGGATCTCTCCCGTCAGGTCGAGCAAGGTCGGTTCATGGCACAGGACGGGTGTCAGCGCCTCAAGCGCAGGTTCTGCCTGCCAGCGGGAGAGGGACTCAAGCTGATGCGCACTCGCATAGCGAAGCTCGACCACGGGAAGAAGCGCTATCCACCTACCGGCGCACGCTGGCAGGGCGTGCGGCTGAATATGATGGCCCGGCAACCAGCGAACGGGATGGCCAAGCAGAGCCTGAAAGACCGCAACCACGCGCGCCTGAAAACCGATAAAGCCGATGATCTGGTTAATCACCACAATGTCATAGGTAGAGAGACCCACCTCATCAAGCTGGTTTCGCGCCTTGTCATCAATGACATCCGGTGAGCTGGCGAGCTGACGGGCATACTGCGTGATTTGCGCCAGCCGCCGGTTACTTTCGCGGGAGGAGTCAGGACCCGGCAGCGGAGCAAGAAGGGCGGCATAATGGTTGCATAGCCGCTGAACGCCACAGGCCTGCGCAACCGTCAACGCGGTACTTAACCGGTCATAGGCGCTGAGCGTTCGCAGACGATTGACGGGAAGTGAGAGGGGAAACAGCTGATGGCATAAGGCTCTGGCAGGGGCAAGCCAGCCGGTACAGGCGGCGACAATCTCATCGGGCAGGGCTAAATCGAGCAAAAAACGATCGTCGACGTTAGCGGCTTCGGGCACCAGGGGCAGCGCATCCGACTGCGCGTGGTTTGACTGGGTTTCGTGATACCAGTGGCCTTTGCCGGAAAAACGGCGTTGTTCCATGGGCGTTCCTTGATCTCAAAATGGCGATCAATATCCTGGCGTAACGCAGATAAAGGGAAAAATATTGTTAGGTGATAACAAATATCAGAACGGAATAACGAGGGGATGGTGCGGGGGAAAACTCTCTTCCCGTGCGGGAAGAGAGTCTGAGCTTATTTAATTTCCAGCTCGTTCATTGCAGCGATGTTGAAGCCGCCGTCAACGTGAACCACTTCACCGGAGATACCCGCGGACAGGTCAGAGCACAGGAATGCAGCAGAGTTACCCACATCTTCAATGGTAACAGTACGACGAATCGGGGTAACCGCTTCGCAGTGCGCCAGCATTTTACGGAAATCTTTGATGCCGGATGCCGCCAGGGTGCGGATAGGACCCGCGGAGATGGCGTTAACACGCACACCTTCAGGACCCATTGCGTTCGCCATATAGCGTACGTTGGCTTCCAGAGACGCTTTAGCCAGACCCATCACGTTGTAGTTAGGGATAGCACGTTCCGCGCCCAGGTAGGACAGGGTCAGCAGCGCTGCGCCCGGGTTCAGCATCGCGCGGCAAGATTTAGCCATCGCAACGAAGCTGTAGGAGCTGATGTCGTGAGCGATTTTAAAGCCATCACGGGTAACCGCGTTCACATAGTCACCGTCCAGCTGGTCGCCAGGCGCGAAGCCGATGGAGTGAACGAAACCGTCGAATTTCGGCCATGCTTTTGCCAGCTCAGCAAACATGCCATCGATGCTTTCATCTTGTGCAACGTCACATTCCAGAACGATGCTGGAACCCAGCTGCGCGGCAAACTCTTCAACACGGCCTTTCAGCTTGTCGTTCTGGTAGGTGAACGCCAGCTCAGCGCCTTCACGATGCATTGCCTGTGCGATGCCGTATGCGATGGACAGTTTGCTGGCAACGCCAGTCACCAGAATGCGCTTACCGGAAAGAAAACCCATAGCTTTAATCCTTATATTCATTGCTTATTTTGCCTTGTAATTCATAGCGTTACAGGCAGTATTTCAAAATCATTCGAAATTAGCTCGAAATTATAGCCCACTCACAGCCCCTTGTGTCACGATATTTCTCGCCGATCGCCAAAGACGAATGCCCCAGAAGGTGAGGCGTGGGTTCAAAATTTCAGCATTCGTCCAGTATATCACCCGGCAGCAGCTTCGCCTCATCCAACCAGCGTGGATGCGCGATCCCTCACGATAGTGACCCTTTCCTGTCGCTTTCTATGAAACGCGCGATGACAATAAAGAAAACCGGGACGAAGAAGATCGCGAGAAGCGTACCGCTAATCATGCCGCCAAAGACACCGGTGCCGATGGCGTGTTGTGTGCTGTCACTTGCGCCACTGGCCAGCATTAAGGGAACCACTCCTAACGTAAAGGCTAACGATGTCATCAGAATAGGGCGCAGGCGCTGGCTTGCGGCCTGTATCGTTGCCGCCACCAGAGGATTCCCTTCACGATGCAACTGTCTGGCAAACTCCACAATCAATATGGCGTTCTTGGCAGACAGGCCTATCAGGGTGATAAGGCCGACCTTGAAGAAAACATCATTCGTCATGCCGGCAACAGACACGGCCATGACTGCACCGATCAGTCCCAATGGCACCACCAGCATGACGGCAAAAGGTATTGACCAGCTCTCATACAGGGCAGCGAGCACCATAAACACCACCAGAATCGACAGGACGATCAGACCCGGGAGCTGCGACTGGGATTTTATTTCCTGCAATGAGCTCCCGGCCCATTCTCCCGCCAAGCCCTGAGGTAAATCCCTGGACAAATTCTCCATAACTTTCATTGCGGTACCGCTGGATTCACCTGTGGACGCACTGCCGGTAATGCGGATAGCAGAATACCCCTGGTAACGCGTTAATTGCTGCGGTGCAACGTTCCAGGAGAGCGTCGCAAACGTTGACACTGGCACCCTCTGCCCCTGGCGGTTTTTAACAGATAATTTCAGGATCTGCTCAGGTTGCATTCGGTAAGGCGCATCGGCCTGGATAATCACCTGCTGAACACGCCCATTGTTCGTGTAGTCATTAACGTAGTTTGAACCCATGGTGACGGAGAGCGTCTGGTTGATTTCATCAAATGAGACGCCCAGAGCTTCCGCTTTTTCCCGGTCAATCTGAAGCGCCAGGCTAGTGCCTTCCGGCAGGCCGTCGATATACACGCCACTCAGTTCAGGACGTTGATTCGCTTTCAGCACCAGCGCATCGGCCGCCTGCTTTAACGCCTCGTAGCCCAGTCCCGCTCTGTCCTGCACGTACCAGGTGAAGCCCGACGAGGTGCCCATATCCGAAATGGCAGGCGGGAGCAGGCTCATCGTTACGGCATCAGAGACGTTTGCCATACTGGCCTGCATATGGTCGGCTTCATCCTCGGCTGTAGAGCCGTGCCTTTCTTTCCAGTCCTTCAGCGTGGTGAACGCCATGGCCGAATTCGGTCCTGATCCTGAAAACCCAAAACCCAGGATCATAATGTTGCTTTCAATATCCGGTCGGGTCGCAATTTCCTGTTCAAATGTTTTTACTACTTTCAGGGTGCGCTGCATTGTGGCATCAGAGGGAAGCTGAATAGAGGACATAAAATAGCCCTGATCTTCGTCCGGCAGAAAGGATGAGGGCAGCGAAGACAATCCTAAAAATAGCGCAGCACAAAGCGCAACATACAGAAGCAGCATTCGGCCGGTTCGTTTCAGAACCGCGCCCAGGCCGGATTCGTACCATGTCGTCAGGGTATGAAAACGGGCGTTAAAGCCTACCGCGAACCTGCCGCCACCGTGTTTTTGCGCGCTGTGGGGCTTAAGCAACGTCGCACAAAGCGCGGGAGTCAGCGTGAGGGCAAGAAATGCCGACAACAGTATGGATACAGCCATGGAAATACAAAATTGTCGATAAATAATGCCTACGGACCCATCAGCAAAACCCATGGGTATAAAGACAGCGGTAAGTACCAGCGTGATCCCGATAATTGCCGGGGTGATTTCGGCCATGGCCTCCCGGGTAGCGTCGCGCGGAGAAAGGTTTTTTTCTTCCATCAGCCGTTCAACGTTCTCCACGACCACAATGGCGTCATCCACGATAATCCCTATCGCCAGCACCATGCCGAACATGGTCAGTATATTGATCGAGTATCCACTCAATAGCATCACTGTGAAGGTGCCCAGCAGCGCGACGGGGGCCACAATCGCGGGGATAAGCGTACAGCGTATCTTATGTAAAAACAGCAGCATAACGAGAAAGACAAGGACCATCGCTTCCACAAAGGTTTGCACCACCTTCATGATGGACAGCTTTACAAACGGTGCGGTATCGAATGGAACCGTAAACGCCATTCCTTCCGGCAACACCTGAGAAAGTTCGTCGATACGTGCACGTACGCCTGACGCCGTGCTCATCGCATTGGCGCCTGGTGACAACTGGATTGCCGCAGCCGTTGCCGGCACCCCATTTTCACGGATACCGAAAGCGTAACTTTGCAGGCCAGACTCAATCCGCGCAACGTCGGACAGTTTCAGCCTTGCGCCAGACGCATCTGCTTTAAGGGTAATGTTTCTGAAAGCCTCTACAGAAGTGAGTTGCCCTTTCACGGTAATGGGATAGGTTACGCCTTGTCCTGCAGTTGCCGGTTCGTCTCCCGTTTTCCCCGGCGAAACAAGGGCATTTTGCTGACCTACAGCGGTAAGAACATCGCTCACCGAAAGCCCGTAACTGTGCAGCTGCATGGGATCCAGCCAGATGCGCAGCGCTTTTTCGCCACCAAACAGCTGGACTTTTCCGACTCCCGGCACACGGCGTAGTTCGTCGCTGACGTTGCGGGCAAAATAATCGCTTAAATCCGCCTCTTCAAATTTGCCGGTTGTGGACTTCAACCCCACCATCATTAAAAATCCGGAATTGGCCGCCTCGACGTTGATGCCATTTTGCCTGACCGCCTGTGGCAAACGTGGCTCTACAATCTTGATCTGGTTCTGAAGATCCATCTGTGCCAGCTTAATGTCTGTGCCGGGCTTAAAGGTCACGGTAATAGATGCAGAACCGGTTGTGTCGCTGGATGATTCGAAATAGAGCAAATTATCCACGCCCGATATTTCACGCTCGATGAGCGACACCACGGACGTATTCATGATATCGGGGCTGGCACCCGGATAAGTGACAGAAATAATGATCCCCGGCGGTGCTACCGCCGGATACTGCGCAACCGGCAACCGGGGTATAGACAGGACACCCGTCAGGACAATAAAAAGCGCCACTACCCAGGCGAATACGGGGCGTTCAATAAAAAAATGAGGCATTAAATTAACGTCCAGATACGTGAATTTCGTCATCGGCTGATACGCGTTTACCGATATCCCTGAGCTGAGAAAATTTCTCAAGAAGCTGCGGGGCGTCATCGAGACTTGTCGCGAACATCCACATGTATGTCATCACGGAATAAATATGTCCGGCGGTGATGCCAGCCGATTGCGTCATCCAGATAATGGTCAGCGTAAAAAGCAGGGCAACGAGTATACCCACCCATAAATAGCCCCACGCCTCCCGGTCCGATAACGCAATGCGTAAACGTGCAAGCGTGACGTAATGGCGGTGAAGGGTGGCGGTGCCTGCCTTATGAACATAATCAACTTCTTTCTCATGACGATTATTCAGGCGCATGAATAACCATTCATTTTTACGGGCATATTCCGAGACAAATCCCATCAGAATGATGACGATTGCACAGCACATGATGCCGGCCCAGAATTCGATAAATAACAGCATGATTGCCGCACCAAAGAGAGAACTCAGCGAGGTAATAAGCAGGGGCAAGTGCATTTCAAAGAAATCCACATACTCGCGCGAGAGTGTGACCCTGGCGGCGATAGCCGAATGGTTAAGCTGGTATTTCCGCTGTGAAAGCACAACGGAGACCGCAAGCCCGGCATAAATACGGGCAAACGTTCGCGTATCAACACTCCGTCTTGTCGCACCTATGATCCACATACAGAGCACCATCAGTCCGTACAGTGCGGCGTTAAGTGTCTTACCCGCAAGAATGGCATTAATCGCGATGCCTGCCAGAACGGGATACAGTAAAAACATCACGTTTTCAGCCACGACAAGGAAAAAAGTCACAACCAGTTTTTTCCGGTGACGTACCGCGAGTTTTTTAAGTGAGTACATAACGCCAGCTGTATCTGGAGAACGACGATTGTTATTAAGGTTATTCATTCTGGGTAACAGGTTTCAGACTCTTTAAGTGAGTGTATTTTGAGCAATAAGGGTTGGCAGGAAGTCTACAACTCGCCTGTTTAGCGGAAATGGCAGTTTTATGGAGAGAGTGTGGAGCGCAACCGTGCGGTTGTTCAAATCATTCTCATAATGAGGTACAACGGCGAACCGCAGAAAAAAAGAATTAAATAACACTCGTAGTAAAACACCAAATCGTCGAAATCTGGCGTAGCGTTCAGCAGCACAGTGAACGTAATTATGAGATATATAAAAATCACCATTAGCCAGAAGGCGATGACAAGTAATTCAGTGAATGCACCTGCTTTGTTTTGTATTATCAGAGAGACAACCGACAAAGCGATGCAACCATAAATAATGGGAGAGGAGGGCAGCGTCGCGGCAACTTTTTCATCCATTTTATGCATCAACACCAGCCAGGTATAAAGTAATCCCCACGACAGCAGCAGGAACAGCGTATATATACCGATTTTCTTAGTAGAGAAATATTTCGAAAATTCCATGTTCATTATCTCAGCCAGATTCATAAAGCCTTAAAGCGACAGGGTTAATTCTCACCGTTCTATGAAAGAAGGGTTCTGCCCGAATAGCTATTCTGGCCAGGCATTGTCGAGTCTTTATTGACTGAATGTGTAGGCTGTGTGGAGGCATGGCCGGACATTTAAATTAGTGCTGGAAATTTTCATGGCTACGGCACTTTTTCCCGGAGGCTGTGTCTTATTGTGCTAAAGATATCTGATAGCGTGCTCAAAGGGATTTCACCCGCGGAGATAAAATGAACAAAAATACTCTAATCCTTGTTGTTGAAGATGAAGACGACATTGCTGAAATACTGATGAGTTACTTAGAGCGTTCAGGGATGAAAACGCTGAGGGCCAGACAGGGCGAGCAGGCGATAGCGCTTAATCGCCTTCATAAACCGGATCTCATCTTGCTGGACATTCATCTGCCCGTATGCGACGGCTGGAGCGTCCTCACGACGCTTCGTCAGGAAAGTTCCGTGCCCGTCATTATGGTTTCTGCCCTCGATCAGGACGTAGATAAACTCATGGGGCTGAGGCTTGGCGCAGATGATTACGTTATCAAGCCTTTTAACCCTTCTGAAGTTGTCGCGCGGGTTGAAGCGGTGCTGCGCAGAACCAAACCCGCTATTCAGCAGGCGGGGGCCGCGCCTCTCAGGACGCCTTTTATTACGGTCTATCCGGATGATTTCTACGTTGAGGTTACCGTGGGACCTGAAGTGATCTCCCCGGTGTTAACGACGACGGAATTTAAGCTTCTTACGTATCTGGTCAGATATCCGCGAAAGGTCTGCTCCCGCGAAGAGTTACTCAACGCATGTCTTCCGGAAGGTGATACCCTCGACAGAACAGTAGATAGCCATATGAGCAAGCTGCGTAAAAAACTTGAGCTAGCGGGGCTTTACGGCGTCCCTGAGAGCATCAGGGGCATGGGTTACCGGCTTGGGGAGAAAAAATGAACAGAGAGTCTGTCCTGAGTCGTCAGATCTTAACGTACATGATGTTGCTGACGTTTACGATCATTGCCATTTCAATACTGGGCTCCTGGTTTTTTTACTCCTTTATTCTGGATCACCTCCCCGGCGGCGCTGCGGCGGGGGAAGACGAGCAGATGACCCTGTGGGACTGGGTGTGGATCGGGACAGCAACAACAATCAGTCTGATATTCGCGGTTTTTTTAACGATCAAACTTTCCTCGCGGATACTCACCCCGCTAAACGCGGTCGCGTCCAGCCTGAAAAAAATTTCGCAGGGCCAACTGGATGCCCGGGCTTATTGTGCCAGTTCCAGGCTGGGAGAGATCAATCACCTGGTCATGGATTTCAATGAAATGGCGGAAAAACTGCAGACGCTGGATATGCAGCGTAAATCCTGGAATGCCGCCATTGCCCATGAACTCAGAACCCCGGTCACGATTTTACGCGGGCGGCTTCAGGGTCTGGTAGACGGCGTTTTTGAACCGGATCCGGTGCTTTTTAATAATCTTCTCAGGCAGACCGAAGGGTTAACCCGCCTGATTGAAGATCTACGGGTTGTCAGCTCTGACGGTGGGGCGGGTTATACGTTGTCTAAATCCAGAACGGATCTCAACGGGACAATACAGGACGCGCTTGATACGTTCATGCCCGAATTTAAACGTAACCAGTTTACGATAAAGACAGCGTTGAGGGAGCAGCGTTGTGTGTTCGATCCGTTGCGTATCAACCAGTGTCTGGCCGTTCTTTTTGACAACGCATTACACTATTCAACCTCGCGGACGCTCATTGTCAAAAATGGCGTGTCTGATAAAGGCAATTATATTCTTATTCAGGATGGCGGACCGGGCATCCCTGAGGCCTTCCACGATTTTTTATTTCAGCCTTTTCAGCGGGATAATGGCGCCAGGGCATTGAATCCCGAAGGGTGTGGTTTAGGCTTATCGGTGGTAAAAGCCATCATGCTGGCCCATGGTGGCGATGTCACTTATACCTTATCAAAGCAAAACCACTCAATATTTAAACTCACCTGGCCCGACCCGTGAGTTTCAGCGGCAGATTAAATGTGCTTGCTGGCGATAAATGCCATATTTGTCCTAGCTTAGCATCCCATTCCTGTGGGGTAATCGTCAGTTTACCGCGTCTCGGGCTTAGGGTTATTTCACTGAAATAGATTTCATCTTTTTTTAGCATAAGATCAACGCGGCAGTAATCAATTCCCTGCGCCAGCTCCTGGGAGGCCAACAATGCTTCTCGGAATAAAAGCGGTTCGCCAGGATCTGCTGAAGTATTCGGATATTCCATCTGGAAAGGTTGTAAGTTCCAGTGCCTGTCATAAACGTTGATAAACCCTTTCCCGTTATCATCCGTAAAATCCGCTTCAACATATTGGGCAACGCCATGAAAGCAATGGATCCTCAACATTTCGGGCGTTGTATTCCTGTCAGCATCGTCGAAGAGATCGACAAATGGCTCGCAAAGTATACTCGGCGTAATGTTTTTGTACTGCCATTCGCGTGTGGTGTAGTACAGATTTTTCTTTAACGCGAGGCTCAGTTTTTTCAGGCTTCCCTGTCATTAAAGTGCGCTTTGTCGGTACATACTATTGTGCTACCACTGTCATGGTTGCACTTAAGGACGAATTTGTCAGGAAGTACTGAAAAATCAATTTGCGACGCCCTGGTATAAACACCAAGTAAGGGCACCGTTTTCACGCGCGTAGTTCTGGAAGAAACGTATTCCCGAACGGCGAGTTTATCGGCAAGCATTGTATAGACGTTATTATGGTCATAGACCAGACGATGGCACATTTTTTCACTCAACGTCGAGGGTGATTTAATGTCAGGGGTTTTCCCGGTTGTTCTCTTGAGCCTCACAATATGGAAGTGCAGGTCCGTCATTAAAAATGAACGACATTTTCTGATGAGATACTCTGTGTATTTTAGAACATAAGTGGCGGTGATCATTTTTTCTCCTCCGTAATGTCCTGATATTCTGGAGAAGAACTGTTGATGGATATTGCGTAAAATATGGAGCAAGGATGGAGACGAAAATTAAAAGGATTAAATAACGTACGCAGGTTATTTAATCCTTGATTTAGCGGGGGGGTTACCGTTGTGCTTAGCGGTCCTTTCTCCACGCATCGGCGGTCAGCGCTTCACCGAAATGACCGGCAATCAGTCGTTTCGTCAGCTCATGAAGCGGAGAGGCCATGACATCCGCTGTGCTGCCACGTTCGACAACTTCCCCCTGGTGCATCACCATCACCTGGTCGCTGATATGCTTCATCATTCCGAGATGTTGGGTAACGTAGATATAGGAGATACCTTGTTTTTCCTGCAACTCCAGCATCAGGTTAATCAGTTGCGAACGCATCGACATATCCAGCGAGGCAAGCGCTTCGTCGGCAATGATTACCTTCGGGCGCAAAATCAACGCGCGCGCCAGACCCAGGCGCTGTTTCTGGCCGGGGGCCAGCATATGGGGATAGTAGCTTTCGTGATCCGGTAACAGTCCCACCATGCGCAGGGTTTCAAAGACGCGCTTTCGTCGCGCCTCGGGCTCCAGCTCGGTGTTCAAACGCAGAGGAAAATCCAGAATCTGCGAAATACGCTGGCGAGGATTGAGCGAGGTTGACGGATCCTGGAAGATCATGCGGATACGCTGGCTGCGGAAAGAGTAATCCCCAAACGCCAGAGGATGATCGTCAATCAACACTTCTCCAGCGGTAGGCTCTACCATGCCAGCAAGCATCTTCGCCAGCGTCGATTTCCCGGAACCGTTTTCGCCAATAATCGCCAGCGTCTGTTTTTCACGCAGGGTAAAACTTAGCGGCTTTACCGCCTCGACAGTCTGACGATGAAACAGCCCCGTACGATAGCGAAAGGTCTTACTCAGGTTGCGGACTTCCAGTAAGGTTTCGACCATTTCACTCTCTCTCCATGTTCAGCGGGAAATGACAGGCGTAAAGATGATTTTTAGCGCCGGTCAGGCGTGGTGTCTCAATACATTTACGCTGAGCATACGGGCAACGAGGCCCAAGACGGCAGCCTATCGGTAAGGATTCCAGCAGCGGAATCGCCCCTGGCAAGGTATTCAGGCGGCTCTTGTGCGGCATGGCGCTGCCAAAATCAGGAATAGCCCGGATAAGCGCCTGCGTATACGGATGATGCGGGGCGTTGATCAGGTCTTCGCTGGGGGCGGTTTCGACCGTTTGCCCGCAGTACATCACATCAATTTTGTCCGCCCATTTGCTTAACATCTGCAGGTCATGGCTGATCAGCAAAATGGTGGTGTTGTTGTTCTGGTTCAGACGTGACAGCAGGCGGAAAATTTGCGCCTGCGTGGTCGGCTCCATCGCGTTGGTGGGTTCATCCGCAATCAGCAAGCGCGGCTGATTAGCCAGCGCGATAGCAATCATCACCTTCTGACATTCACCGTCGGTAAGCTCATACGGGAAGCTGCGCATCGCGTCTTTATGATCTTTGATACCGACGCGGTGCAACAGTTCGATGGCGCGACGTTTACGCCAGCCGAAACGCTGCCACCAGCGGCCTTTATAGGTCCAGCCGGGGATGTTCTGCATGAGCTGTTTACCCACGCGCTCGGACGGATCGAGACAGGATTGCGGCTCCTGGAAGATCATCGAGACGTTGTGACCAACCAGCTTACGCCGCTCGCGCGGGGAGAGGCGCAGCAGGTCAATGTCGTCGAAGCGCATACGATCGGCGGTTACGCGCCAGTTGTCTTTCGCCACGCCGCAGATAGCTTTGGCGATCAGGCTTTTCCCTGAGCCAGATTCACCCACCAGCCCGCGAATTTCACCCTCAGCAAGCGTGATACTGATGCGATCGACGGCCTTAACCCAGCCTTCACCGGTTTTGAATTCGATGGTGAGGTTGCGGATATCAAGAAGTGGCATTATTGCACCCCCGCGTTAATTGCACGGCGAATACCGTCGCCCAGCAGGTTGATCAGCAACACGCTCACCATAATCGCCGCCCCCGGCAGCATGACTGTCCACGGTGCCACGTAGATTAACTCCAGCGCGTCACCGAGCATTGCGCCCCATTCAGGTGACGGCAACTGGGCGCCAAGGTCGAGGAAGCCGAGCGCAGCAATATCAAGAATCGCCATCGACAGCGCACGGGTGATCTCGGTGACCAGCCCGGCGGCGATATTCGGCAGAACGGCAAACCACAGGATGTTGAAGGTGGTCGCGCCGTCCAGACGGGCGGCGACGACATACTCTTTTTCCAGCTCGTCATGCACCATGCTGTAAACCGAACGCACGATGCGGGGCAGGATTGCCAGCCAGACGGCAAACATCGCATGCGACAGATGCGGTCCGGCAAAAGCAACCACAATGATCGCCAGCAGCAGAGACGGAATCGACAGCAGGGTGTCCAGAATGTGGTTCAGTACCGCCGAACGCAGGCCATGCGTGGATCCCGCAAAAATACCGAGCGCCAGTCCACAGACTGTCGCCGCAAGCGTGACCACAAATGCGCCACCCACCGTCGGAGCAGCGCCGCTTAACAGGCGGCTCAATACGTCACGTCCGAGGTCGTCGGTGCCGAGGAAGAAAGAGACTTCGCCGTAGCGTGACCAGGAAGGCGGCAGAAGCTGATAGCCGAGGAACTGCTGGTCAATGCCATACGGGGCAAACCACGAGCCAAAGAGGCAGAGTAATACCAGCCCGGCGCAGCCATAAAGGCCGATCATCGCCGTGGTGTCACCATAGAACTTACGCCACACGGTACGCAGCGCACCGGGTGTGCGCTTTTCACTGTATACGTTATCGTAAGGCATACCATTCCTTATGCTTCAACGGGTTAGCCATCGCACCCAAAATATCGGACAACACGTTAACAATAATCACCAGCGAACCAATCACCATCACACCCGCTGAAATAGCGGCGTAGTCCTGCTGGCGAATCGCGTTGATCATCCATCGTCCCAGCCCTGGCCAGCTAAAGACCATCTCGGTGATCATCGCCAGAGTGAGCATGGTGGAGAACTGCAGCCCCAGACGCGGAATCACCGGCGGTAGCGCGTTATGGAGAACGTTGCGGCGCAGAATGGTCAGGCGTGACAAACCCCGCGTGGCGGCGGCTTTGACATAGTTCTGGTCAAACACCTCGATGGTGCTCAGGCGCATCAGGCGAATCACTTCCGTGGTCGGGGCGACGGCCAGCGTCAGTACCGGCAACACCATATGGCGCACGGCGCTGACGATCATCTCATGACGCCACACTGAATCGGACAGCCAGGCGTCAATAATGGCAAAACCCGTCACCGATTTCACCGTATAGAGCAGGTCGAAGCGGCCCGAGACTGGTAGCCAGCCCATCGTCAGTGAGAAGAAGAGCGTTAACAGCAGCGCCAGCCAGAATACCGGGATGGAGAAGCCTAACAGGGCGAGGGCGCTGATGAACTTATCCTGCCATTTGTTGCGATAGATCCCGGCCAGCATACCCACGGGGATCCCCACCATCAGGGCAAAACCGAAGGCCAGAATGCACAGCTCCATCGTGGCCGGAAAAACCTCTTTCAACTGGTCGGAGATAAGCTGCCCGTTGATGCTGGACACCCCGAAATCCCAGTGCAGCAGACCGTTAAACCAGAACAGCCAGGCATCCCACAACGATGAGCCCTGAAGCGGGGCGTGCGGCGTAAAATAGCTCAGGCTGAAACCGACAAAGGTCAGCAGAAAGAGCGTCACCAGCAGCAGCAGGAGTCGGCGCAAGGTAAAAATAATCATGGTTTTTTCACCTCTTGTTCTTTTTCGCGCGAGACGCCCGCGAACGAGGCATTGCCGAACGGACTCAGCACCAGACCTTTAATATCATAGCGATAGGCCTGGAGACGCAGGGAAGAGGCCAGCGGCAGCACGGGCAACTCCTCGGCGAGGATTTTCTGCGCTTCATCATAAGCATCGATGCGTGAGGCCAACTGTTGGGAAGAGAGCGCTTTTTGCAGCACGGCGTCAAACTCCCGGTTACACCAGTGAGCGTAGTTGGTCTGCGAGTTGATCGCCGCACAGCTCAGCAGCGGCCGGAAAAAACTGTCCGGGTCGTTACTGTCGGTAGCCCAGCCGGTCAGCGTAAGATCGTGATTCATGTCCATCAGGCGCGCCTCCTGGAAACGGCCCTCAACCGGCACGATGATCACCTTGACGCCCACCTGTGCCATATCTGCCTGCAACAGTTCGGCCGTTTTCAGCGGGCTCGGGTTCCACGCCTGGGAACTGGTCGGCACCCAAAGCTGGAGGGTGAGGTTTTCCGCGCCCAGCGCTTTCAGTTGTTCGCGTGCTTTTGCCGGATTGTATTCCGTAATTTTAGCTTCACCGTCGTAGGCCCACGAGGCGCGCGGTAAAATAGAGGCCGCGGTTTCCGCCGTGCCGTAGTAGATCGACTGCATCAGACGCTGGTTGTTAATCGCCAGCGCCAGGGCATGACGGACGGCAGGGTTGTTCAACGGCGGCTTATCCGTGTTAAAGGCCAGATAAGCGATGTTCATTCCCGGGCGTAGCGTCAGACGCAGACGCGGATCGTCACGCAAAATAGTGAGCTGGCTGGCGGCAGGCCAGGCGAGCACGTCACATTCCCCGGTGAGCAGTTTTGAGAGACGTCCCGTTCCGCCGGAGCCGAGGTCAACCACCACCTGCGGCATCAGCGGCGTGCCGCGCCAGAAATGTTCATGACGCTGCAGGCGGATATATTGCCCCGCACGGTATTCCGCCAGCTGGAACGGACCGGTGCCCACCGGCTGGCGATCGAGCAACTCCTGGCGATCTTTTTTCGCAAGCTGCGACGCATATTCAGCAGACATGACGGACGCATAGTGGGTCGCCAGATGCCAGAGGAAGGAGGCATCCGGGCGCGTTAGCGTAAATTCAACCGTTCGGTTATCCAGCTTACGCACGCTCTTAACCGTGTCGGCAAACTGCAGACTGTCGAAGTAAGGGAAATGATCTCCATTGACGTTATGCCACGGATGATTGCGATTAAAGATCCGCTGGAAGGTAAAGACCACATCGTCCGCATTCAGCTTGCGCGTGGGGGTAAACCACGGCGTGCGCTGAAACGCGACATCATTGCGCAGGTGGAAGCGGTAGGTTGCACCGTTGTCCAGCACTTCCCAGCTTTCCGCAAGCTCAGGGACCAGACGGTAGGTGTACGGGTCGACATCAAGCAGACGGTCATACAATTGCGCGGCAAGCGTATCGACAATCAGGCCGCTGCCCGCTTTTTGCGGGTTGAAGGTATCCACCTGGCCGCTCACGCAATAGACGAAGCCACTGTCACGGATGTCAGGCTGCGAAGTCTGCCCCGGCGCGGCAAAAGCCATGCTGCTGAACAGACCGAGTGCAAAAAAGGACGATAAAACCAGACGCATAATTTTTAAGGTTTTTAGGTTCGATCTGCAAAGTGTATCGCACTTACGCCTGCTTCGTAAAAATGTCTGCGGGTAAGTGCCGATATTGTCAGCGCATTTGATGCTTTTTGAGCAATGCCCGTAACTGATGGTAGGTCAGACCCAGGAGTTCAGCCGCCCGTTTCTGGTTATATTTCGCCGTCTTCAGGCTTTGCTCCAGCAATTGTTGTTCCTGGTCGTGCTGGAACTGACGTAAATCAAGAGGGAGGGCGGGGGCGTGGTCAGACGATGAGGGGGCGGTGACCGGCGGCGCATGACGCTGAAAAGGATCGATAATGATGTTATCCAGTTCCGCCTCGCTGCTGCCGTGGCGGTAGACAGAGCGCTCCACGACGTTTTTCAGTTCGCGAATATTTCCCGGCCAGTGATAGGCCAGTAGCGTCTCCTTTGCATAATCGCTGAAGCCGGGGAACAGAGGCAGGCCGAGCTCGCGGCACATCTGAATCGCAAACTGGTCTGCGAGCAGCATAATGTCACTTCTTCGCTCGCGCAGGGGGGGAAGCTGAACAACGTCAAAGGCCAGGCGGTCGAGCAGATCGGCTCTGAATTTCTCCTCCGCGACCCTCTCCGGCAGATTGGCGTTGGTGGCGCACACCAGACGCACGTTAACCTGCAGCGGCTGGCTACCGCCGACGCGCTCCAGTTCGCCATACTCAATGACGCGCAGCAGTTTTTCCTGCACCAGCATGGGCGCGGTGGCGAGTTCATCAAGAAACAGCGTACCGCCGTCGGCGCGCTCAAACCGTCCCGGATGGCGCTTCTGGGCGCCGGTAAAGGCGCCTGCTTCGTGGCCGAAAAGCTCTGTATCGAGCAGGTTTTCATTTAGCGCCGCGCAGTTTAACGAGATAAAGGGGCCGTCCCAGCGTCCGGATAAATAGTGCAGGCGGTTGGCAATCAGTTCCTTACCCGTGCCGCGCTCGCCGATAATCAGCACCGGCTTGTTGAGCGGTGCAAGGCGGGACACCTGTTCCAGCACCTCCAGAAAGCTGTTTGCTTCCCCGAGTAAATTGTCTTTGTATCCAGCCATGATGAAATTAACCACTCCTTAGCGATATTCACCAGGTCAGCATAGTTCTTCATTGCGTATAAATCAAACACATCAAGCAAAATCAATAGGATAAAAAACTGGCACGGGAATTGTATTATCTCAACAGCAGGGCATTGCCCGACCACAGAAATAAGAGGATTTTTATTATGGGTATTTTTTCTCGTTTTGCCGACATCGTGAACGCCAACATCAACTCACTGCTGGAAAAGGCGGAAGACCCGCAGAAGCTGGTGCGTCTGATGATTCAGGAGATGGAAGACACGCTGGTTGAAGTGCGTTCTACCTCTGCTCGCGCGCTTGCTGAGAAAAAACAGTTAACGCGCCGGATTGAGCAGGCCACCGCCCAGCTCAATGAATGGCAGGAAAAAGCGGAACTCGCCCTGCGTAAAGATAAAGAAGATCTGGCTCGTGCGGCGCTGATTGAAAAACAGAAGCTGACGGACATGGTCGCGACGCTTGAGCATGAAGTGACGCTGGTGGATGACACGCTCACCCGCATGAAAAAAGAGATTGGTGAGCTCGAAAATAAACTGAGCGAAACCCGCGCACGTCAGCAGGCGCTGTCGCTGCGTCATCAGGCGGCCAGCTCTTCCCGCGACGTACGCCGTCAGCTGGACAGCGGCAAGCTGGATGAGGCCATGGCGCGATTTGAGTCTTTTGAGCGTCGCATCGATCAGATGGAAGCGGAAGCAGAAAGCCACAGCATCGGGAAGCAAAAGTCACTGGATCAACAGTTTGCCGACCTGAAAGCGGACGATGAAATCAGCGAGCAGCTGGCGGCATTGAAAGCCAAAATGAAGCAAGATAACCAATAATACTGTTGCGGCACCTGAGCGTGCCGCTATGCATCCTAAGACAAGGAGTACACATGAGCGCGCTTTTTCTGGCCATTCCCCTGACGATTTTCGTGCTGTTTGTTTTGCCGATTTGGCTATGGCTGCACTACAGCAACCGTTCTTCACAAGGCGATCTTTCCCAGAGTGAACAGCAACGTCTTGCGCAGCTTACCGAACAGGCGAATAAGATGCGTGACCGCATTCAGGCGCTGGAAGCGATCCTGGATGCAGAACATCCAAACTGGAGGGATCGTTAATGACCGGACTGAATCTGAACAAAAAGTTGTGGCGAATCCCACCGCAGGGGATGGTGCGTGGCGTTTGTGCCGGGCTGGCACACTATCTTGACGTTCCAGTAAAACTGGTTCGTGTGGTGACGGTACTGTCTATTTTCTTCGGTCTGGCGTTTATCACGTTCGTGGCATACATCGTACTGTCGTTTGTCCTTGATCCCATGCCCGACGGAGAACTGGCCGCAGAAAGTGCGCCAACCAGTAACGATCTTCTGAACGCGGTTGACGAGCAACTGGCCGCAGGGGAGAAGCGGTTACGTGAAATGGAACGTTATGTCACGTCGGATACCTTTACGCTGAGAAGTCGTTTTCGTCAGCTTTAAGAGAGAATTTATATGAAGCAAAACTGGCAACAGGCCGGTCATAAGGTAAAACCCGGCCTGAAAATCGCAGGTAAGCTGGTTCTGATGACGGCATTACGTTACGGCCCGGCAGGTGTGGCGGGTTGGGCGATCAAATCTGTTGCCCGTAAGCCGGTCAGAATGTTGCTGGCCGTAGCGCTCGAACCAATGCTGCAAAAAGTGGCAAAACGGCTATCGCGCCGTTACTTATCTCGCTAATTCACACGCGCGTCAGCCCCTACTTTCCCAGAGAAGGGCTGGCGCCGTCTCAAACATTTCCCTCCCTTTAATGTGCTTTCTTTGCGGCAGCTCACAATACTGAGCAGAGCCGCTTTGGAATTGCGTTTTTCAGCCTCCCGCTTCGTTGACAGATATTTTTCATGGGAGTAGATTGCCCTTCGTGGGACCGCTACCATGGAAAATAAAGTGAACGCAAAAATTAAAAAACTTATCAATCATATCTACGGTGAATCATTTTCTGACGCACATTTAGACGTGTTATTATCAAAGCTTGAGCAAGCCGCTATTGATATTACAGAAAAGCGCAAATCAGGCTGGGATGAAAAAGATGTTGTCCTGATTACTTACGCCGATCAGTTCTCCGCGAAAGGGGAGAAAGCGTTGCCGGTGCTTACCCGCTTTTATAATGAATGGCTTGCCCGCACGTTTTCCCATGTCCATCTTTTACCTTTTTATCCGTGGTCTTCTGATGACGGATTTTCCGTTATTGATTACCACAGCGTCGCGCCTGAAACCGGAAGCTGGCAGGATATTGCTGAATTAAAACAGTCTGCCAGCTTAATGTTTGACTTCGTGTGCAACCATATGTCAGCAAAAAGTGAATGGTTTGCTAATTATCTTGCGCAGAAGCCGGGCTTTGACGATTTCTTTATTTCTGTCGATCCTGAAACTGATTTATCTGCCGTGACGCGGCCTCGTGCATTACCGCTGCTGACGCCATTTAAGCTGCATGATGGAAGCGTGCGTCATCTTTGGACCACGTTCAGTGATGACCAGATCGATCTCAACTTCGCCTCGCCTCAGGTACTGATTGCGATGGTTGACGTACTGCTCCATTACCTGGCGGAAGGGGCGCGTTACATTCGCCTCGACGCCGTTGGGTTTATGTGGAAGATTCCAGGAACCAGCTGCATCCATCTTGAGCAGACACACTGCCTTATCCAGCTTTTCCGTGCGATTACCGACGCTGTGGCACCCGGCACGGTGATCATTACCGAGACAAACGTCCCGCATAAAGACAATATCTCGTACTTCGGTGATGGTGAAAATGAAGCCCAGATGGTCTATCAGTTCTCCTTGCCACCGCTGGTGCTGCATGCTGTTCATCGTCAGGATGTAAAAGCACTTAGCCAGTGGGCGGGTTCGCTGGCGCTGCCTTCAACAAAAACGACCTGGTTCAACTTCCTGGCGTCTCATGACGGTATCGGCCTGAACCCGTTACGCGGCATTCTTCCGGAGTCAGAAATACTGTCACTGGTTGAAAAACTTCAGCAGGAAGGGGCGCTGGTTAACTGGAAAAATAATCCTGACGGAACGCGCAGTCCTTACGAAATCAATGTGACCTATCTGGACGCATTAAGCTCGCAAGACAGCCCAGATGATGAACGTATTGCGCGGTTTATTCTGGCACATGCTGTACTGTTGAGTTTCCCGGGTGTACCTGCCGTATATATTCAAAGCATTCTTGGCTCGCGTAACGATTATGAAGGCGTTGAACGCCTCGGCTATAACCGCGCGATAAACCGCAAGAAATACACCGCCGGTCAGGTTGACCTTGAGCTCAATAATAAACAAAGTGTTCGCCATAAAATCTATTCCCGTTTAAGCGAGTTTATTGCTATTCGTCGTGGGGAACACGCATTTCATCCTGATGCTCAGGCAATGTTTGAATCACTTGATGAACAGATTCTTAAAATTGTTCGCGTGGCTGATAATGGTGAAAGAATTACCGCGCTATTTAATTTTAGTCATAACGTTCATACCGTTTACGAGAAAGTGCTTTCCGGTGTGGAATTGCTATCAGGACAGGCTATTGACGGTACGGAACTGACCCTCAATCCATGGCAGGTTATGTGGATTAAAGAAAACTAAAAAAGGACCCTTAAATGAAAATGCCCAAAATTGTGCTGTTATCAGCACTGGTTTCGTGCGCCCTGTTATCAGGCTGTAAGGATGATAAAACGTCTGCTGTGACCATTGAGTTTATGCACTCTTCAGTAGAGCAGGAGCGTCAGGCGGTTATTACGAAACTGATCGAAAAATTTGAAAAAGAGAACCCTGGCATCACGGTGAAACAGGTGCCGGTGGAAGAAGACGCCTACAACACCAAGGTGATTACGCTCGCGAGAACCGGGGCGCTGCCGGAGGTGATTGAAGTCAGCCATGATTACGCAAAAGTCATGGATAAGGAACAACTGCTGGATCGCAAAGCGATAGGCGAAGCCATTAAAGCGGTAGGCGAAAACACCTTCTATGACGGGATCCTGCGCGTAGTCCATACCGAAGACGGTACCGCCTGGACGGGCGTGCCAATGAGTGCCTGGCTGTCCGGCGTCTGGTATCACAAAGATGTGCTGGCTTCTGCGGGTATTGAGGAGCCCCACAACTGGGAACAACTGCTGAAGGCCAGTGAGAAACTTAACGACCCGGCCAAAAAACATTACGGCATTGCGCTGCCTACCGCGGAAAGCGTCATGACCGAGCAGGCATTCTCCCAGTTTGCACTTTCCGGCGGCGCGAACGTTTTTGATGCCAACGGGAACGTCGAAATCGATACCCCTGAGATGGCGAAAGCGCTCTCTTTTTATAAAGCGCTGGCCGCGACCACCATGCCGGGCTCGAACGACGTCATGGAGATCAAAGATGCCTTCATGAACGGTTCCGCACCGATGGCGGTTTATTCCACCTACATCCTGCCTGCGGTATTCCATGATGGAAACCCTGCCAATCTTGGCTTCGTAGTCCCTACCGAAAAGACCTCTGCAGTCTACGGCATGATCACATCGCTGACGATCACCACGGGGCAATCTGAAGGTGAAACGCAGGCGGCTGAAAAGTTTGTGACGTGGATGGAGCAGGCTCAAAACGCAACCGACTGGGTCATGATGTCGCCTGGTGCGGCGCTGCCGGTGAACAAGCTGGTGGTAGGTACGGATACCTGGAAAAACAACGAGGTCATTAAAGCGTTTGGGCAACTGCCTTATGAGCTGATTGCTCAGTTCCCAAATGTGCAGGTGTTTGGCGCTGTGGGCGACAAGAACTTTACCCGCATGGGCGATGTCACCGGGTCCGGCATTATCAGTTCCATGGTGCATAACGTCACGGTGGGTAAACAAGATCTCAGCGCCACGCTCAGCAATAGCCAGAAGCGACTGGCTGACCTGATTTCACAACGATAGGAGCGCTTTGCGGAAGGAAATTATGAAGACGTTGTTTTCTGGTCGATCAGATATGCCTTTCGCCATGCTGCTGTTGGCCCCCAGCCTGATTTTGCTGGGGGGCCTGGTGGCCTGGCCAATGATTTCCAATATTGAAATCAGTTTCTTACGACTGCCGCTTAACCCGCGCATTAGCGCTGTGTTTGTTGGGCTGGACAATTACATTCGCATCCTCAGTGATGCGGCATTCTGGCACTCGCTGTGGATGACGTTCTGGTACACGGCGCTGGTGGTGATGGGCAGCACCGGGCTGGGGCTGGCCGTGGCGATCTTCTTTAATCGCGAATTTCGGATGCGCAAAACGGCACGTTCACTGGTGATTTTATCCTATGTGACGCCGTCTATTTCCCTGGTGTTTGCCTGGAAATATATGTTCAACAACGGCTACGGCATTGTGAACTACCTGGGCGTTGATCTGCTGCACCTTTATGACCAGGCACCGCTGTGGTTCGACAACCCCGGCAGTAGCTTTGTGTTGGTCGTGCTGTTCGCCATCTGGCGCTACTTCCCGTACGCCTTCATTTCATTCCTGGCGATTTTGCAGACCATCGACAAATCGTTGTACGAAGCCGCAGAGATGGACGGGGCTAACGCCTGGCAGCGTTTTCGTATCGTGACGTTGCCCGCCATCATGCCAGTGCTGGCTACGGTGGTGACGCTGCGAACCATCTGGATGTTCTACATGTTTGCGGATGTCTACCTGCTGACCACGAAGGTCGATATTTTAGGCGTCTATCTCTATAAAACCGCATTCGCATTTAATGATTTGGGTAAAGCAGCAGCAATTTCTGTGGTGCTGTTTGTGATCATCTTCGCTGTGATTCTGCTGACCAGAAAAAGGGTAAACCTCAATGGCAACAAATAAACGCGTACTTAGCCGTATTGGTTTTTATCTGGGGCTGGCGGTATTTCTGATCATCACGCTGTTCCCGTTCTTCGTGATGCTGATGACGTCGTTTAAGAGCGCGAAAGAGGCTATATCGCTGCACCCGACTATTTTGCCGCAGGCGTGGACGTTTCAGCATTATGTCGACATCTTTAACCCGCTGATCTTCCCGTTTGTGGATTACTTCCGCAACAGCATGGTGGTATCGCTGACATCGTCGGTGATTGCGGTGTTCTTTGGCACGCTGGGGGCTTACGCCTTGTCCAAACTGCGTTTTAAAGGACGCACGACGATCAATGCGAGCTTCTACACCGTCTATATGTTCTCCGGGATTTTGCTGGTGGTGCCGCTGTTCAAGATCATCACCGCGCTCGGTATTTATGACACGGAACTGGCGCTGATCATCACCATGGTGACCCAGACATTACCTACGGCGGTATTCATGCTGCGCAGCTATTTCGACACCATCCCGGACGAAATAGAAGAGGCCGCGATGATGGATGGTCTGAACCGCCTGCAAATCATCTTCCGCATTACCGTGCCGCTGGCGATTTCCGGACTCGTGTCGGTGTTTGTTTACTGCTTCATGGTGGCATGGAACGACTACCTGTTTGCCTCCATTTTCCTGTCCAGCGCCAGCAACTTTACGCTGCCGGTCGGGCTGAACACGCTCTTCAGCACACCAGATTATATCTGGGGTCGCATGATGGCGGCATCGCTGGTGACGGCGCTTCCGGTGGTCATCATGTACGCACTTTCTGAACGTTTTATTAAAAGTGGTTTGACCGCCGGTGGCGTTAAGGGCTGAGGCGGCCAATTTTTTATCAGGAGCAAGATATGAAAAAGTTAGTTGCGACAGCGCCTCGCGTGGCGGCGCTCGTGGAATATGAAGATCGTCCTGTGGAAGCACATGAAGTGAAAATTCGTGCCCGTTTTGGTGCACCAAAACACGGTACCGAAGTTGTGGATTTCCGTGCGGCAAGCCCGTTTATTGATGAAGAGTTCAACGCGGAGTGGCAGATGTTTACGCCGCGTGAAGAGGGCGCTGCGCGCGGTATCGAATTCGGTAAATTCCAGCTGGGGAACATGATCGTCGGCGACATTATTGAATGTGGTGCTGACGTAACGGAATACCAGCCAGGCGACAGCGTCTGTTGCTATGGTCCGCTGCAGGAGACGGTCATTGTCAATGCGGTTAACAACTACAAGCTGCGCAAAATGCCGCAGGGCGCATCCTGGAAAAACGCTGTTTGCTACGATCCGGCGCAGTTCGCCATGAGCGGCGTGCGTGATGCCAATGTCCGTGTAGGCGACTTTGTGGTGGTGGTCGGTCTGGGCGCCATCGGACAGATTGCCATACAGCTGGCAAAAAAAGCCGGTGCGTCAGTGGTCATCGGTGTCGATCCTATCGAGCACCGCTGTGAGATCGCTCGCCGTCATGGCGCAGATCACTGTCTGAACCCAATCGGTACCGATGTGGGTCTGGAAATTAAAAAGCTGACCGGCAAGCAGGGCGCGGACGTGATCATCGAGACCAGCGGTTTTGCGGATGCACTGCAGTCTGCGCTGCGTGGACTTGCCTACGGCGGCACCATCTCCTACGTTGCGTTCGCTAAACCATTTGCCGCGGGTTTCAACCTCGGCCGCGAAGCACACTTCAATAACGCGAAGATTGTTTTCTCCCGCGCCTGCAGCGAACCCAACCCGGACTACCCGCGCTGGAGCCGCAAGCGTATCGAGGAGACCTGCTGGGAATTGCTGATGAACGGTTATCTCAACTGTGACGATCTGATTGACCCGGTCGTGACCTTCACCTCCAGCCCGGAAAGCTACATGAAGTATGTCGATCAGCATCCGGAACTCAGTATCAAAATGGGCGTCACTTTTTAAGCTAAGGACAGCAAATCATGAAAATCGCAACGCAAAACCAGGCCTTTTTCCCAGCCAACATCATGGAAAAATTCGAGTACATCAAAGCGATGGGTTTTGATGGCTACGAAATTGACGGCAAACTGCTGGTCGAAAACCTCGACGAAGTGAAAGCGGCTATCAAAGCCACGGGTCTGCCGGTGACGACGGCATGTGGCGGATACGATGGCTGGATCGGTGATTTTATCGAAGAACGTCGTCTCAACGGGCTACAGCAGATTGAACGCATTCTGCAAGCCCTGGCGGAAGTGGGGGGAAAGGGCATTATCGTGCCTGCGGCCTGGGGAATGTTTACCTTCCGTTTGCCGCCAATGACCTCCCCACGCAGCCTGGACGGCGACCGCAAAGCGGTAAGCGCGTCGCTGCGCTGGCTGGATGAGGTTGCTGCACGCACCGGTACAACCGTCTACCTGGAACCGCTGAACCGCTACCAGGATCATATGATCAATACCCTGGCAAACGCGCGTCGTTATATCGAAGAGAACGATCTCAAGCACGTGCAGATCATCGGTGATTTCTATCATATGAACATTGAAGAAGACTCGCTGACGGATGCGCTGCATCAGAACCGCGATCTGCTGGGGCATGTGCATATTGCTGATAACCACCGCTATCAACCGGGCAGCGGCAGCCTCGATTTCGCCAGCCTGTTCGATCAGCTGCGTGCCGATAACTACCAGGGTTATGTGGTGTATGAGTGCCGCGTTCGCGCCGACAATCCGGCTCAGGCTTATCAGGACTCACTCACTTATTTGCGTGAATGCTAAGGATGACGAGCGTGATGAGTGCTACTACACCTTCGCCTCTGCGCGTCGCCATTATTGGCGCCGGGCAGGTCGCGGACAAAGTGCATGCCTCGTATTACGCCACGCGCAGTGATGTTCACATGGTGGCTGTCATGGACAGCCGCCTTGAGCAGGCACAGGCGTTCGCGGAACGTTATGCTATTCCATCGGCATGGCAGGACGCTCACGAGATGTTGCAAACGGTGAAGCCGGACGTGGTGAGCGTCTGTTCGCCTAACCGGTTCCATTTTGAACATGTGATGGCGGCCCTCGAAGCGGGGTGTCATGTGATGTGTGAAAAACCCCCGGCGATGACGCCGCAACAGGCCGACCAGATGCGCATCGCGGCGCGTAAAGCAGGCAAAGTGCTGGCCTATGATTTTCACCACCGCTTTGCCCTGGATACCCAGCAACTGCGAGAGGCGGTAATGAATGGCACGCTCGGTGAAGTTTACTTCACATCGGCGCAGGCGGTGCGGCGGTGCGGTGTGCCGGGGTGGGGCGTGTTTACCAATAAATCATTACAGGGTGGCGGACCGCTGATTGATATCGGCATTCATATGCTTGATGCCGCCATGTATGTCCTGGGTTTCCCTGCGGTAAAGCGTGTGACCGCGCACAGCTTTCAGAGGCTGGGAAACCGCAAAAGCACCGGCCAGTTTGGCGAGTGGGATCCTACGCAATACACCGTTGAGGATGCCCTGTTTGGCACGATTGAATTCTGTAACGGCGGCATTCTGCGTCTGGACACCTCCTTTGCGCTTAACATCCGCGAGCAGTCCATCATGAATGTCGCTTTCTGCGGCGAAAAAGCGGGAGCAACGCTGTTCCCGGCGCACATCTATAACGACGAAGCCGGGGCGTTAGTCACCCTCGCGCAGCGTGAAGAGGCTGATGACCAGCGACATTTACGCAGTATGGATGCCTTCGTACGCCATGTGCAGGGAGAGCCCGTCATGATCGCGGATGCAGAACAGGGCCTGGTTATTCAGCAGCTTGTCGCCGCGCTTTATGAATCAGCAGAAACAGGGGAATGCGTGACATTATGCTGAACGTGTCTGTCTTAACCGATCCGGGCTTTTGTCCTCACAGCCTGAATAAATACGCCTCTGTTATGGCCTGCGGCAATGGCTACATGGGCATTCGCGCTGCGCATGAAGAAGATTACACCCTGCAAACCAGAGGCATGTACCTTGCGGGTCTGTATCATCGTGCGGGACGCAACGAAACCACCGAGCTCGTCAATCTGCCCGATATCACGGGCATTGATGTTGAGCTGGATGGCGTCAATTTCACCCTCCTTGCAGGGGAGATTCTGGAGTGGCAGCGCGAGCTGGCCTTTGCCAACGGCGAGCTGCATCGTCGCGTTGTCTGGCGTTCGCCCGACGGAAACCGTTATCGGCTGGAAAGCCGTCGTTTTGTGTCGCTGGACCAGTTGCCTCTGGTGGCCATGCAGCTTTCGATCACGCCGCTTGATGCTGCTTCGCAGGCCGTGCTGAAAACCGGTATTGATGCAACGCAAACGAACAGCGGCAGACAGCATCTGGATGAAATCTCGGTCAGAGTCTTTGACCAGCACTACATGCAGGGCGTTTATGAAACGCAGGACCGGGCGTCAGATGTCGTCGTTTCGGCGTTTTGTCAGCTCTCAACGAAGAGCGACAGCTGTTTTACCGCAAAAAATCGTCGTCTCAACGTGCACCATTCCCTGACGATTGCGCAGGGTGACACTGTCACGCTTGAAAAAATTGTCTGGGTAACCCATCGCAGTGATAAAGCGCTGTCGCAGGAGTCTTTCGCTCGCAACGCGCTGGCCGATCTCAAAGTCTGCGCAGCAAGAGGCTACGACGCCTTGCTGGAAAGTTCAGCGTATGCCTGGAAAGCCGTCTGGCGTGACGCTCGTGTGGAAGTGACGTCTGCGGAACCTCAGGATCAGATGGCGCTGGATTATGCGGTCTGGCACCTGACCACGATGACGCCTGCCCATGACGAGCGAAGCAGTATCGCCGCGAAAGGGCTGACGGGAGAGGGGTATAAAGGCCACGTATTCTGGGATACCGAAATATTCCTGCTGCCTTTCCATCTGTTTACCCGCCCGCAGATTGCCCGCAGCCTGCTGCGTTATCGCTGGCTTAATCTCGCTGGCGCCCGGGAGAAAGCCCGTCGTAACGGCTGGCCCGGCGCGTTGTTCCCATGGGAAAGCGCGGCGAGTGGGGAGGAAGAAACGCCCGAGTTCGCGGCGATCAACATCCGTACCGGGATACGCCAGAAGGTGGCCTCCGCGCTTGCTGAGCATCACATCGTGGCAGATATCGCCTGGGCCGTCGTCGCTTACTGGCAGGCGACACATGATGATGCCTTTATGCGTAATGAGGGTCTGACGCTGCTGATGGAAACCGCCTCGTTCTGGATGGGACGCGCAACGGAAATCAATGGTCGTCTCGAAATCCATGACGTAATAGGGCCGGACGAATACACCGAACATGTGAATAACAATGCCTACACCAACTATCTGGCCTGGCACAACGTTGCCTGTGCCCGTCAGTTTATGGCGATGTTTGGGCGTGAAGATGCGCGTTTTACGGAGAATGCCACGCAGTTCCTGGCGCGCTTATGGCTGCCAGAGGCTGATGCAGAGGGTGTGATCCCGCAGGATGACTCCTTCATGTCAAAACCTGCCATTGATCTTACCCGCTATAAAGCCAAAGCGGGTAAGCAGACGATTCTGCTCGATTATTCCCGTGCGGAAGTGAACGAGATGCAGATCCTGAAGCAGGCCGATGTGGTGATGCTTAACTACCTGCTGCCGGAACGGTTTACGCCGCAGCAGTGTGCCGCCAATCTGGCGTTTTATGAGCCACGCACGATCCATGATTCGTCATTGAGCAAAGCCATTCACGGGATTGTTCTCGCGCGATGCGGTGACACGCAGGGGGCCTATGCCTTCTGGCGTGATGGCATCGGCATTGATTTGGGTGACGATCCGCACAGCAGTGATGAAGGGATACATGCTGCCGCCACCGGTGCGATCTGGTCTGGCGCGGTTCAGGAGTTTGCTGGCCTACAAATTATCGAAGGGGAACTGCATCTTGCGCCGAAACTGCCTGCTCACTGGCAGAAACTGGCATTCCCACTGCGGTGGCGCAACGCAACCCTGCATTTCACCTATGAAAACGAGGTGTTAACCATCGAAACGACGGCACCTGCCACGCTAACGCTGTGGGGCAAAACGCTACATGTGTCGGCGCGAAAAGTTATCACCTGTAAGGACTTTCTTGCATCTAAAGATGGGACCGCTACCACGGAGGGGCACCATGGTGCTTAAGGCTGTTGTATTCGATCTGGACGGTGTGATCACCGATACCGCACACCTCCACTTTCTGGCCTGGCGAGCCGTGGCGGAGGAAATTGGCATCACCTTCGACGAAGTCTTTAACGAACAGCTGAAGGGAATAAGCCGTATGGATTCTCTGCTGCGCATTCTGAAGCATGGCGGAAAAGAGGGGATGTTTAGCGATGAGCAGTGCCTTGCGCTTGCGACGAAAAAAAACGCGCGTTATGTCCAGTCGCTGGCATCGCTGACGCAGGATTCGCTGCTTCCGGGGATTCGAGACGTGCTGGCGGAGATCCGTGCGGCGAAAGTCAAAATTGGGCTCGCGTCCGTATCGCTCAATGCCCCGGGGATTTTGCACGCGCTGGGCATAGATCAGGCATTCGATTTTTGCGCGGATGCTTCCCGCATTCACCGCTCAAAGCCAGACCCGGAGATCTTTCTCGCCGCCTGTGCCGGTCTGGATGTACGTCCTGAAGAGGCTATCGGCATTGAAGATGCCGCTGCGGGCGTTCAGGCAATCAACGCCGCAGGGATGTTGTCGGTAGGGATTGGGCCTGGCCTTAACCATGCAGGATTACAACTTCATTCAACGCAGGAACTGACCTGGACATGCCTGACTGAATTCTGGGCAACCCGGCGTATTGATAAGGAATAAATTATGGCTCAACTGTCTCTAAAACATATTCAGAAAATCTACGATAACCAGGTCCATGTGGTTAAAGATTTCAACCTCGAAATAGAAGACAAAGAATTCATTGTGTTCGTTGGTCCATCGGGATGTGGTAAATCCACGACCCTGCGCATGATTGCCGGGCTGGAGGAGATCAGCGCCGGTGAGCTGATCATTGACGGGGTCTGCATGAATGATGTCCCCGCTAAATCTCGCGATATCGCGATGGTCTTCCAGAACTACGCGCTTTACCCGCATATGACGGTCTACGACAACATGGCGTTTGGCCTGAAAATGCAAAAAATAGCGCCTGCGGTGATTGAGGAGCGTGTTAACTGGGCGGCGCAGATTTTGGGGTTACGTGATTATCTCAAGCGTAAGCCAGGCGCACTGTCCGGTGGTCAGCGCCAGCGCGTGGCGTTAGGCCGGGCGATCGTGCGTGAAGCCGGTGTCTTCCTGATGGATGAACCGCTGTCCAACCTTGATGCCAAGCTTCGCGTACAGATGCGTGCTGAAATCAGCAAGCTGCACCAGAAGCTTAATACCACCATGATTTATGTTACGCACGACCAGACGGAAGCCATGACGATGGCCACCCGCATCGTGATCTTAAAAGACGGCATTATTCAGCAGGTCGGGGCGCCGAAGCAGGTGTATAACGAGCCGGCAAATATGTTTGTCGCAGGGTTTATTGGCTCACCGGCGATGAACTTCATTCGGGGTGCTATCGACGATCGTTATTTCGTAACGGAAACGTTGCGTCTGGAGATCCCTGAAGACAAGCTGGCCGAACTGAATGCGCAAGGTTACCAGCGTAAAGCGGTCGTCTTCGGTATCCGTCCGGAAGACATCCTTACCCTGCAGAGCAGCGGAGAAGACATCACGGCGAAAGTCAGCGTGGCTGAACTGACCGGCGCTGAATTTATGCTTTATGCCACCGTAGGGGGGCATGAACTGGTTGTCCGTGCAGGTGCAGCGAATGACTACGTCGCCGGAGATAATATTGGCATCCAGTTCGATATGAATAAGTGCCATTTCTTCGACGCTGATACAGAAGCGGCTATTAGATAAGAAAGGTGTTTGCCGGAAATGCAAATTTCCGGTTTTTTTGTTGGTTAATTAGAAAGGGAATATCTCATGAGTACTCTACTAAAAAGTGCTGCGCTCGTTCTGTGCGCAGGGGTTAGCTGTGCGCAAGCGGCAGAAACTGCGAAACAGTGGGAATTTAATATCGGGGCCATGTATGAAATTGAAAACGTCGAAGGTCAGGGCGACGATAAAGATGGATTATATGAACCTTCCGTATGGTTTAATGCGACGTGGGATGCCTGGACAATTTCTCTGGCGATGTATCAGGAAGGGCCCGTTGATTACAGCAGCATGACGCGCGGAACCTATTTTGACCGTCCGGAATTTGAATTACGCTATCGCTTTATTGGAACCGATGATTTTACTTTTGGTCTGACCGGCGGCTTCCGTAATTATGGTTATCACTTTAAAGATGAGCACGGTGCCAAAGACGGCAGCGCAAATATGCAGCGCTACAAAGTCCAGCCAGACTGGGATATTAAATTAACCGATGACTGGCGCTTTAGTGGCTGGCTTGCTATGTATCAGTTTGCTAACGATCTGGAAAAAACCGGTTATGCTGACAGCCGTGTTGAGACCGAAACGGGCTTTACCTGGACTATCAATGAAACCGTCTCCGCAAAAGTAAATTACTATTTAGAGCGCGGTTTCAATATGGACAGCTCACGTAATAACGGCGAGTTTTCCACGCAGGAAATTCGCGCCTATCTGCCTGTTTCGTTGGGCCAGACAACCTTAACGCCTTACACCCGCCTGGGGCTCGATCGCTGGTCAAACTGGGACTGGCAGGACGATCCGTCGCGTGAAGGGCATGATTTCAACCGCCTGGGTATGCTGTATGCCTATGACTTCAACAACGGTTTATCCATGACGCTGGAATATGCGTATGAATGGGAAAACCACGATGAGGGCGAGAGCGACCGCTTCCACTATGCGGGCGTAGGTGTGAATTACGCGTTCTGATACATCACTTACCAGGGGCGATCCGCCCCTGGTTTTAGCGCAGAGAAGCCGCTAACACGAAGTGGGTGTCGACAAGCACTTTTTGCGGGGCAGGTTGACCACCAATGCGCCTGAAGAGCAGATCGCAACTCTCTTCACCCAGCTTGCGAGTAGGGATATCAAACCCACCTGGCGCTGGCGTGAGAATGAGAGAGAGCATCGGGTCACTGTATCCGGCTATCACGACCTGCTCAGGGATCATCAGATTTAACTCATCCGCAGCACGATAGAGGCTTAGCAACTTCATGCTGTCGGTGGCGAATACCGCATCAGGAGGAACTGGCGAGGATAATAATGTAATCGCCGCAGCGAGTGCACTCTCGTGGGTATAACCACCATCCATGATCCAGTCGGAATGAATAGCAATATTATGTTTTGCCAGACTGGCTTTATAGCCCGCCAGACGATCAATTGAAACGTGGTAATCAAGCGGTGCATGCAGACAGGCAATTTTCCGTCGCCCATTTTTAATGAAGTTATCCGTCAGCGTGGCGCTGTCATTAAAATTATCCGTATCGACGGAATAGATATTCTGATAATCACCTTCCACTTTGCCAATGACGACGACGGGTACGCCATACGCATCCAGCGTGCTGAAAAAAGATTCATTTGCCGGTGAACTCAGCATGATGACGCCTTTGATCATTTTCTGCTTTATTTTGCTCACACATTTCAGCAGATCGTCTTCGCTGCTTTTGGATGTTTGCAAAATAACGTCAAAACCTTCTTCTTCCGCTTTTGTTGTAATCGCATGAAGAACATCAGAGAAAAAAGGGTTACCGGCTGTGGTTTTGGTCGAGCGGGTCGATATAACCATAATGGCATCGAAGCCAGAAGAGGTCAGTGCGCGGGCCAGTTTGTTGGGCTGATAATTTAATTCGTCTATCGCCTTCAGCACTTTGTCACGTGCTTCGGGGGATATATTCGTTTGTTTATTCAGAACGCGGGATACGGTTGATTTCGATACGCCCGCAACCCGTGCGATATCATAGATGGTGGGTGACATACACCTTACTCACTCCGGACTGACAGCAATGCCGCTCATCTTACTGGAGAGAAAACGGCAATAGCAATAAATAAGAATTGATAATCAACGATCTGCCCCCATTTATTGTATTCTGAAGCCATGCATTCCAGGCTTCCGGGCAATGAAGGATGGCGATGAAGCGACTTAAGAACGAACTCAATTCACTGGTGAACCGTGGCGTTGACCGACATCTGCGCCTGGCCGTCACCGGGCTAAGCCGCAGCGGCAAGACGGCATTCATAACGGCGATGGTGAACCAGCTCCTGAACCTGCACGCCGGAGCGCGCCTGCCGTTGCTCAGCGCCGTGAGAGAAGAGCGTCTGCTGGGCGTTAAGCGCGTCCCTCAGCGCGATTTTGGTATTCCTCGTTTTACCTATGACGAAGGGCTGGCACAACTTTACGGGGAGCCGCCCGCGTGGCCGACGCCGACGCGAGGCGTGAGTGAAATTCGCCTTGCGCTGCGTTTCCGCTCAAATGAATCCCTGATGCGCCACTTCAAGGATACCTCCACCCTGTATCTGGAAATCGTCGATTACCCGGGCGAATGGCTGCTCGATTTGCCGATGCTGGCGCAGGACTACCCTAGCTGGTCCCGTCAGATGACAGGGTTGCTGCAGGGACAACGCGCTGCGTGGTCAACGAAATGGCGAGCGCTGTGTGAAGGTCTGGATCCGCTGGCACCAGCGGATGAAAACCGTCTGGCGGCGATTGCCGAGGCCTGGACGGACTATCTTCATCAGTGCAAACAGGAAGGGCTGCACTTCATCCAGCCGGGGCGTTTTGTCTTGCCGGGGGACTTAGCCGGAGCGCCCGCGCTGCAGTTCTTCCCCTGGCCAGATGTGGACGGCGCCGGTGAATCGAAGCTGGCCCAGGCCGGTAAACACACGAACGCCGGGATGCTGCGCGAGCGGTACAATTACTACTGCGAAAAAGTGGTCAAAGGATTTTATAAAAACCACTTCTTGCGTTTCGACCGCCAGATTGTGCTGGTAGATTGCCTGCAGCCGCTTAACAGCGGGCCGCAGGCATTTAACGATATGCGCCTCGCGCTGACCCAGCTGATGCAGAGTTTTCACTACGGGCAGCGGACGCTGTTCCGTCGTCTTTTCTCACCGGTGATCGATAAGCTGCTGTTCGCGGCCACGAAAGCCGATCACGTGACGGTCGATCAGCATGCCAACATGGTTTCTCTTCTGCAGCAGCTGGTGCAGGATGCGTGGCAAAATGCCGCGTTTGAAGGGATTAGCATGGATTGTCTTGGGCTGGCCTCCGTCCAGGCGACGCAGAGCGGGCTGATTGATCTCAACGGCGAGAAAATACCGGCATTGCGCGGGAATCGCCTCAGCGACGGTGAGCCGCTTACGGTCTATCCGGGCGAAGTGCCTGCCAGGCTGCCGGGCCAGGCCTTCTGGCAGAGCCAGGGTTTCCAGTTTGAAGCCTTCCGCCCTCAGGCGATGAGCGTCGATCGGCCGTTACCACACATCCGTCTGGATGCGGCGCTGGAGTTTTTGATTGGAGATAAATTGCGATGACGGAACCGTTAAAACCACGCATAGATTTTACCGGAACGCTTGAGCATGCGGATCGCGAAGCGTTTAAAACGGCGCAGACGTTCAGCGGTACGCAGGCAGAGAACTTTGCCCCGGCACTGCCGGACGATCCCGCGGTTGAGGAGGGGCCAGCGGAGGCGGTCGTGGAGGCCGCTTTGCGTCCAAAACGCAGTGTGTGGCGCAGAATGGTCACCGCCGGTCTGGCACTGTTCGGCGTCAGCGTGGTCGGGCAGGGCGTCCAGTGGGCGATGAACGCCTGGCAAACGCAGGACTGGGTCGCACTGGGCGGATGTGCCGCAGGTGCGCTGATTGTTGGCGCGGGCGTGGGGTCTGTTGCGACGGAGTGGCGACGTCTCTGGCGTCTGCGACAGCGCGCGCATGAGCGTGATGAAGCCCGGGATCTCCTCCACAGCCACGGAACCGGCAAAGGCCGCGCGTTTTGTGAGAAACTGGCCAGCCAGGCCGGTATCGATCAGTCGCATCCGGCGCTTCAGGGCTGGTATGCCGCCATCCATGAAACGCAGAATGACCGGGAAGTGGTAACGCTCTATTCCCATATGGTTCAGCCGGTACTGGATGCCCAGGCGCGACGCGAGATTAGCCGTTCTGCGGCAGAGTCCACGCTGATGATTGCCGTCAGCCCGCTGGCGCTGGTGGATATGGCGTTTATCGCCTGGCGTAACCTGCGTTTGATTAACCGTATCGCTCATCTCTACGGTATCGAGCTGGGTTACTACAGTCGACTCAGACTGTTCAAGCTGGTGTTACTCAATATCGCCTTTGCTGGTGCGAGCGAACTGGTGCGTGAAGTGGGCATGGACTGGATGTCGCAGGATCTGGCTGCGCGTCTTTCGGCTCGCGCTGCGCAGGGTATTGGCGCGGGCTTACTGACGGCGCGTCTGGGTATCAAGGCGATGGAAGTGTGCCGACCGCTGCCGTGGATCGATGGCGATAAGCCACGGCTGGGGGATTTTCGGCGCGAACTGATTGGCCAGCTTAAAGAGACGCTCAATAAAAAACCTGCTCCGTGAGGTTTTGTTCACTTATCGTGCTGGCTGTCAATATTTGTTGACAGCCATCTTCCGGTTCACAGTGTTCTGACATATCATTTTAACGTTACTGGCTTAAAACGGTGAATTTCCCATGCGTCTTGAAGTCTTCTGTGAAGACCGTCTCGGTCTGACCCGCGAGTTACTCGATCTTCTTGTTTTACGTAGCATTGATTTACGTGGCATTGAGATCGATCCTGTCGGGCGAATTTACCTCAATTTTGCCGAAATTGAATTCAATACCTTTAGCAGTCTGATGGCGGAAATCCGCCGTATCGCTGGCGTTACGGATGTGCGCACTATCCCCTGGATGCCCTCCGAGCGAGAGCACCTGGCACTGAGCGCGCTGCTGGAAGCCATGCCTGAACCGTTCCTCTCTCTGGATCTGAAAAGTAAAGTCGAGCGCGTTAACCACGCAAGCTGTCAGCTATTCGCACAGAGCCAGGAGAAGCTCAGCAATCAACATGCCGCACAGCTGGTCCCGGGTTTTAACTTCCAGCGCTGGCTGGACAGCAACCCGCAGAATACCCATAGCGAGCATGTAGTGATAAACGGGCAGAATTTCCTGATGGAGATCACACCGGTTTATCTGAAAGGGGAAAGCGACACCCGCGTACTGACCGGCGCCGTAATTATGCTGCGCTCGACGTTACGTATGGGCCGCCAGCTGCAAAACCTCTCCAGCCAGGATGTCGGCGCATTCAGCCAGATTATTGCCGTCAGCCCGAAAATGCGTCATGTGGTTGACCAGGCGCGCAAGCTCGCCAGCCTGACCGCGCCGCTGCTGATTACTGGCGATACTGGTACCGGGAAAGATCTGCTGGCTCACGCTGTGCATCTGGCAAGCCCGCGTGCGGCAAAACCGTATCTGGCACTTAATTGCGCCTCTATTCCGGAAGATGCTGTTGAAAGCGAACTGTTTGGACACGCGCCGGAAGGCAAGAAAGGGTTCTTCGAGCAGGCTAACGGCGGCTCCGTGCTGCTGGATGAGATCGGTGAAATGTCGCCGCGCATGCAGGCCAAGCTGCTGCGTTTCCTGAACGACGGAACCTTCCGCCGCGTTGGTGAAGATCATGAGGTGCATGTGGACGTGCGCGTCATCTGTGCCACCCAGAAAAACCTGGTGGAACTGGTGCAAAAGGGGATATTCCGCGAGGATCTCTATTACCGCCTTAACGTCCTTACGCTGAACATTCCACCGCTGCGCGATTGTCCGCAGGACATCATGCCGTTAACGGAACTGTTTGTCGCCCGCTTTGCCGACGAGCAGGGCGTCCCGCGTCCGAAGCTTTCTGCCGATCTCGGCACGGTGTTAATGCGCTACGGTTGGCCGGGCAACATCCGTCAGCTTAAAAATGCCGTTTATCGTGCACTTACCCAACTTGAAGGGTATGAACTGCGTCCGCAGGATATTCTGCTGCCTGATTACGACGCCGGAACGGTATCGGTAGGTGAAGAGGCGATGGAAGGGTCGCTGGATGATATTACCAGTCGCTTTGAACGCTCCGTCCTGACGCAGCTTTATCGCAGCTATCCAAGTACTCGCAAACTGGCAAAACGGCTTGGCGTATCGCATACCGCGATTGCGAATAAGCTGCGTGAGTATGGTTTGAATCATAAGAAGGGTGACGAATAGCAAAAAGCCTCTGTAAAGAGGCTTTTTTAATGTTTATTCCTTCGCCAGCGGTGTGGTCACGATTTCTGTTTTTGTCTCTCCCTGAATGGCCGCAATCCTGTTTTCAACCTCTTTCACCTGTTGCGGGCTATGAAGCAGGGTATAGGTGAGATCAAACTGCGCGCTGGCCCCTGGCTGTAATTGCTTAACCCGTTTCTGCTCACGTTCTATGGTCACGGGGTAGGCGTAGCTCGTACCCGGCTCAATCCCCGTAACGTACCCCTGTTTTGGCGTATCGGTATTTTTCCATAAGGTCAGCACGGGTAGCTGGCGTGTATCAAACTGAATTGACGCGCCTTTATCGCCGGCTTTGTTGACCACCGCCGCGAGGGTTTCGTGGTTGTTGTCCGCAAGCGGTTTGATGTTAAAGACCATCTCATCAAAGCCTTTTGTCGGCCCGGCATAGGTTTGCCAGTTGTCTACGCCCGCTTTAGCGTAATCGTTGAAGGGGCTCACGCTTATCGCCGGAGCAAGGAAGCGTGCACCTTCTTCGAGGATCGGTGTCCCGAAGTTACTGTGATAGATGATTTGATAGTCATGAGGGTAATCGGCATGGTTTGTCAGGACATCATGCAGGCTGAACTGGTTAGTTCCTGGAACGTAACGCAGTTCGGTCATGGTTTGCAGATCCGCTTTTTTAAACGTGCTCTCTTTGATTAACCCGCGAATACGAATTTCATACGGGGCGGTATCCGCAACGTCAACTTCGACATGAGAAGCCGGGGTATTACCGGCCTTGCCGTGAAGCGTATAAATCTGGCCGTCAGCCGTGACCGGGTGTCCCGTCCACTCATAACCACAGCGGACCATCATCTCATTGAATCCTTCCAGCCAGCCGAGGCCGTTTCGGCTTTCCAGATTTATATACGCCGGGTTAACGACCTCTTTAACGGGAGAATTCCACCCCAGTCGGGTACCAAAACCTTCAACATGCAGAAGATTCATTCCGCGCGTCGGGCTCAGGGTGATTGTCAGACCGTTTTTACTGCTGATAATGATAACTTTACTGCCTTCCTGCTTTCCGCCGTGCAACACTTTCTGCTCAATGCTGAACGTTTGGTCGTTAATTTTCAGCTCATCGCTGGAAATCTTCCAGTTTCCTTTTTCTACGCTGCTTTCAGCGCTGGTCAGCACCCACGTTTTTGCTGCGGCGTGACCCGAAACCAGTACCGCAAGGAGCGTTAAAGCCAGTTTTATTTTCATTTTGATCCCTTTTTGCTGAAACGATTATTTGATTTCGTAAGCAAATCTAATGTTTTGCCGTAAAGGGAAATGTGATGGGCTTCACTGAGGGCGAAGATGATAAATATTAACCAATATTATGTGGGTAAGATCGCGTTATTGTTGAGTTTCTGATATTGAATTGCATAAATACTGTGAAGTTATCATATTTTTGCTTTAACGATTCAGCGTATGGGTAATAAAAAACCCCGCCATCGCGAGGTTTTGAAAACGAAGTATAAATTGCTAAGTCACTGTTATGCTTTAAGCTTATCCAGTGCGGCGGTGTAATCCGGCTCGGTCGTAATTTCGTTAACCAGTTCGCTGAAAAGGACAGTGTCGTTTTCATCAATAACCAGTACAGCGCGTGCAGCCAGACCTTTCAGTGGACCTTCCGCGATGCTAACACCGTATTTTTCGAGGAAATCCGGGCTACGCAGGGTGGAGAGGGTGATAACGTTGCTCAGGCCTTCAGCGCCGCAGAAGCGGGACTGGGCGAACGGCAGGTCAGCGGAAATGCACAGCACCACGGTGTTGTCCATTTCGGTGGCCAGCTGGTTGAATTTACGCACGGAGGCAGCGCAAACGCCGGTATCAATGCTTGGGAAAATGTTCAGCACTTTGCGTTTACCCGCAAACTGAGCCAGTGTGACGTCAGACAGATCTTTAGCCACCAGAGTAAAAGCCTGCGCTTTGCTGCCAGCCTGCGGAATGGAACCTGCAACAGCAACCGGGTTGCCCTGGAAATGAACGAGTTGTGACATAGATATCTTCCTGTTTACATATAGTTAACGTCGGGGCTAGTGTATGCCATCAGCAGATAACACGGCAAACCAATTTTTTCGCCTTTCCGGGCCGCAAGGAGTCAGTGATGAGAAGCGTTAAGGTCTATGAAGAAGCCTGGCCATTGCATACCCCGTTTGTGATCTCTCGCGGCAGCCGAAGCGAAGCCAGCGTGGTGGTCGTTGAAATCGAAGAGGATGGTTTTAAAGGCGTTGGCGAATGCACGCCTTACCCGCGCTATGGGGAAAGTCTCGCGTCGGTCATGGCGCATATCATGACGCTGGTTCCGGACCTGCAAACCGGACTTTCTCGCGAGGCGCTCCAGCACCGTTTACCCGCCGGGGCCGCGCGCAACGCCATTGATTGTGCGCTCTGGAACCTGGAAGCGGCGAAACAGCAAACATCGCTGACGTCATTGCTGGGCGTGGTGCTGCCGGAATCGGTGGTTACCGCGCAAACGGTGGTAATCGGTGAGCCGGAACAGATGGCCGCCAGCGCAAAAGCGCTCTATGACGCCGGGGCAACGCTATTGAAAGTGAAACTCGACGATCGCCTGATCAGCGAGCGAATGGTCGCTATTCGCTCAACGGTTCCCGCCGCCACGCTCGTTGTTGACGCCAACGAATCCTGGCACCCGGAAGGGCTGGCCGCACGATGTCAGCTGCTGGCCGACCTGGGGGTCGCCATGCTGGAGCAGCCTCTGCCAGCAGAAGATGATGTGGCGCTGAATAATTTTATCCATCCATTGCCCGTCTGCGCGGATGAAAGCTGCCATACCCGGGAACGTTTGAGCGACCTTCAGGGGCGCTATGAGATGGTCAATATTAAGCTCGACAAGACCGGCGGCCTGACAGAGGCGCTGGCCCTGGCGGAAGAGGCCCGGGCGCAGGGATTTGCGCTGATGCTGGGCTGCATGCTCTGCACGTCCCGGGCGATCGGTGCGGCGCTACCGCTGGTTAATCAGGTCCGTTTCGCCGATCTGGATGGCCCGACGTGGCTGGCGGTTGATGTGTCACCCGCGCTTAATTTTACCGGCGGCGTGCTTCATCTCTGAGGCTGCCAGCGTAAAAGCTCCATCATGGCTTTTAAGTACTTTTCGCTGGCTTCGTCGGACGAGATCGCCGGGAATTCAGCGGTAATGCAGGGCAGGCTCAAATCGGCGCACCAGCTACCGAATGATCCTGGCGTTTCATAGCCGACGCTGGTAACGAGTGGCAGGGCAAATGCTTCCGCGAGCCAGGCGCCCAGCTCGGAGTGACGCGGATCTTCAATACACGCCAGCGGATCGTGGAAAGAGACAATCCATGCAGGGTGGATCTTATGGATGAGCTGGCACAGCGCCTGGGTTTCAGGCTCCGAGCCCGGTTTATCTCCCGTCAGCAGAACCACATCACGCTCCTCGGCGGAGCTGTTCCAGCGATAAACGGTTTCTCCGGCGCGCCAGTTTGCTGCCGGGAAATTACGATTTAAGTCCACGCCTCTCGCATTGGCGCGTAGACCGAGCTGACAGCCGTCCGGGTTAACCGCCAGAATCACGTGATGACGCCGTAATGAGGGCGTTAGTGTCCGCAGCGCGCATGAAAGCGTCACGATGGAGGAGTTTTCGTCACCGTGCGTGCCGGCAAGAATCAAGCCGCTGTCGCGGTCGGCATCGGGGGCGGGGAACCAGATCAACGATGCGCCTAAAAATGAGCGGCCATATTGCTCAGCGCCCGGCGGAAAGGCGCCGCGTTCCGCTCTCGGTCGGGTGTTTGTCATACGAAATCCTGATAAAAAGATCACTACTCGCAGTGTTGTGCAAAACACGCGGTTAATCAAATAGTTTCCGAAATGGTTGAGAATTGCCTTAAATCACTATTCGGGAGTAAGTTGTTTGCATTTCTTTTTGTCGAAACAAATAATTACGCATCTGCTTGTTACCTGAATTCATTAAAGGGGATCTTATGAAGCATCCTGTTTCGCGTCTTTTTGCCGCACTGTGCCTGTGCGGACTCTCTTCACTCTCTTTCGCTGCGGATGTGCCACAGGGTACGGCACTGGCGCAAAAACAGGAGCTGGTCAGACACATTAAAGACGAACCGGCTTCACTCGATCCGGCAAAAGCGGTGGGGCTGCCAGAGATTCAGGTGATTCGCGATCTCTTCGAAGGTCTGGTGAATCAGAATGAGAAAGGGGAGTTGACGCCGGGAGTGGCAACGCGCTGGCAGAGCAACGATAACCGCATCTGGACATTTACCCTACGCGATAACGCGAAGTGGTCCGACGGTTCGCCTGTCACCGCCCAGGATTTTGTCTACAGCTGGCAGCGTCTGGTTGATCCGAAAACGACCTCTCCGTTTGCCTGGTTTGCTGCCCTGGCGGGTATCAACAACGCGCAGGCCATTATTGATGGTAAAGCTGCACCCGATACGCTTGGCGTAACGGCGGTCGATGCCAGAACATTACGCGTCCAGTTGGACAAACCGCTGCCGTGGTTCAGTAATCTGACGGCTAACTTTGCCTTCTACCCGGTGCAAAAAGCCAACGTAGAAAGTGGTAAAGAGTGGACCCGTCCGGGATCTCTGGTCGGCAATGGTGCCTATGTCCTGAATGACCGCGTGGTGAATGAAAAACTGGTTGTCGTCCCCAATACCCACTACTGGGACAATGCAAAAACCGTCCTGCAAAAGGTCACTTTCGTACCGATTAACCAGGAATCATCGGCCACCAAACGTTATCTGGCGGGTGATATTGATATTACCGAATCGTTCCCAAAAAACATGTATCAGAAGCTCCTGAAGGATATTCCGGGCCAGGTTTACACACCGCCTCAGCTGGGCACGTATTACTATGCGTTCAATACGCAAAAGGGCCCAACGGCCGATTCCCGCGTTCGCCTGGCGCTGAGCATGACCATCGATCGCCGCATTATGGCGGAAAAAGTGTTAGGCACGGGAGAGAAGCCCGCATGGCACTTCACGCCTGACGTGACGGCCGGGTTCACCCCGGAGGCCTCGCCATTTGAACAGATGTCGCAGCAGGAGCTGAACGCCCAGGCGAAAACCTTGCTGCAGGCCGCGGGGTATGGCCCTCAGCGTCCGCTGAAGCTGACCCTGCTGTACAATACTTCAGAAAATCATCAGAAGATTGCCATCGCGGTGGCGTCCATGTGGAAGAAAAATCTCGGTGTGGATGTCAAACTGCAAAACCAGGAGTGGAAAACGTACATTGACAGCCGTAATACCGGTAACTTTGACGTGATCCGCGCCTCCTGGGTGGGCGATTACAACGAGCCATCGACATTCCTTTCGCTGCTGACCTCAACCCACAGCGGTAACATCTCGCGTTTCAACGACCCGGCCTACGATAAAATTATCCACCAGGCGACGCTGGAAACCACGGCGAAAGCGCGCAATACGGACTACAACATGGCGGAAAAAATCCTCACGGAGAAAGCGCCTATCGCGCCGATTTATCAGTACACCAATGGCCGCCTAATTAAGCCGTGGGTGAAAGGCTATCCTATTAATAATCCGGAAGACGTGGCGTATAGCCGGACGATGTATATTGAGAAGCACTGACGGGAGAGAATAACCTTGTCGCACTGAAAACTGGCGCACTCTGGCGCCAGTTTTTACTTATGCCCGCGCGTGCCGCTGATGGGCCGCACCACTGTTACTCCAGCAAAGCGCTAAACTTCGCCAGCCACTGTGGATGAGCGGGCCAGGCGGGGGCGGTGACCAGATTACCGTCTACATGTGCCTGGTCGATGCCGATACTGGCGTAGTGTCCACCGCTAAGACGCACTTCAGGCGCACACGCCGGGTAGGCGCTGCAGGTTCGGCCTTTTAGTATGCCGGCAGCAGCAAGCAGTTGCGGACCATGGCACACGGCGGCGATTGGCTTACGTGCCGCGTCAAATGCCTGCACCAGCTTGAGCACATCGTCATTTAACCGCAAATATTCTGGCGCTCTGCCGCCTGGGATAAGCAGTGCGTCATAGTCCTGCTCCCGTGCGGCGGAAAAGTCAGCATTGAGGACAAAACGGTGGCCGGGCTTTTCGCTGTAGGTCTGGGCACCGTCGAAGTCATGGATTGCCGTAATGATGTAGTCCCCCTTCGGTTTGTCGGGGCAAACGGCATCCACCTGATGACCAATCATCTGTAATGCCTGAAACGGGACCATGGTTTCATAATCTTCGGCGTAATCGCCAACCAACATCAGGATTTTCTTGCTCATCTTTCCTCACCCTTATTTATAGAGATGATTAAGATATAGCCTGGTATGGCTCAATTGCCGGAAATAAAAAAGCCCGTCAGAGCACGGGCAAAATAAGTAAATGAATTATTGCACTACAGCGCATCGAAGGTCGGGTAGAGGGTATTTTCCAGATATTCAACGAAATACCAGATCTCACCGCTAAAAATAAACCACAAGCCAAATATAATAAGGATGAAAATAATTAAGGTGAGTATTATTTCAGTCTTTCCCATTGTAGCGACTACCCACCTGTCAGTGATTTACATAAGTGGGGCATTGTAACGACGCTTTCCCGTATACTCCAGTCTCATGCCGCAAGGACTTTATTACGTCCATCGTTTTTGGCGCGATAGAGCGCGTCGTCTACGCGTTTAAACAGCTCATCAATACTCTCTTCCGGTTCATGCCTTGCCACACCAATGCTGACGGTAAAACGGGGTAATCCGGGTATGGTGATACGGGTTACCGCCGCGCGGACGGATTCGGCAATCTTCATGGCAGTGTCGAGAGAGGTGCGCGGCAGCAGGATGACAAACTCTTCCCCTCCCCAGCGAAACACGAGGTCATCCTGCCTGCTGCAGGCTTCCAGCGTGCGGGAAAGGGCGATAAGCACCTCATCACCTTTCAGATGGCCGAAGAGGTCGTTGATGTTTTTAAAATGATCGGTATCCACCAGCAGCAGGCTAAATTGCTGTTGCGCGGAAAGGTGGCTCAGGTTGGTTTGATCGATAATATTGTAGAACTGGCGTCGGTTAAGTAAGCCTGTCATTGAGTCACGTAACGCAGCATTTTCCAGCTCCAGTTCGAGCCTTTTTTGTTCGGTGATATCATGGATGATGCACAACATCAGTTTGTCACCGTAAATCTCAATGGGCCCCGCGTAGGTCTGGACATGGCGGGTGGTGCCATCGGCAAGACGGTGAACAAAATTAAACGGCTTATGTCCGCCGGGCAGTGCGGCAATCTCCGTCATAATGGGCATGACACCTCTCCCCAGGGTATTTATCTCCCAGGTGTGTTTATTGCACATTTCATCATGCGAATAGCCATAAAAGCTGAGCGCGGCCAGGTTTGCATCGACAATTTGCCCGTCGCGGGCAGGGTCGATTAACAGCATTGGCGCACTGTTGGTCAGGAAAAAACGGGCGTAGAAACCCTGTTTTTTACGCTGATAGGTTGTGGAACGGCTGGCTTTCAGGCCTGATGGGGCCTGAGAAGAAATCCCTTCAAAAACGATAACATCGCCATAAGGCGTGAAGTGGGAGAGAGAGAGGCGGCAGCTTAACGGTGTATCTTGCCCGGCACGGCTAATCGTCCAGATCTCGACAATATCGTGATCGTTTTTCAGTTCAGGAACATACATCGACAACACGCTTTGCGCACTTGCGGAACAGGTGCCTTTACGCAAGCCATCCAGTGTTTTATTACCCATCAGCTGTGTTGCGGCCACATTGGCAAAAATGATCTGTTCTGAAACAGGAGATATGAGCCACACGGGCGTTTTAATTGCATTCAGCGCATCAAAACCATTTTGCGACATAGGCATTTCCTGTTCATCGGCATCTTATGCCTGACAATCACGTCAGATTAACTCGCGTCCACTCCTCTGAAACATACGCTATTCAATCCTGTCAGGCATGATTTTTTTGTGAAATAAATGCGGGATCCGTATGAATTTTACTCATGGGTATAATTTGTTTATCTGAGTTTTTCTGTAGCAGCAGCCACGGAACCTGTTCCGCAGGCAATGGGCGGGAGAAAAGGAACCCCTGCAGATAGTCACAGCCAAGGCTGGTCAGTATCGCCTGCTGTTCGTCCGTTTCAATGCCCTCAGCAACGACATTCATCTCCATGGTCCGGGCGATATTAATAATGGTTTCCACCAGCTTACGGCTTTTCTCGTTTTCCAGCATAGAGGTGACAAAACTCTTATCAATTTTTAGCTCTTTTGCCGGGAGAACGCTTAACATCAGCAGGTTGGAATAGCCAGTACCAAAATCATCAATAGAGACGGTGACACCCGCATGGTTAAAGGCGTTCAGGAGCTCGATACTGCGGTCGAGATTTTTAAGCGCGGTACTCTCTGTTACCTCCAGAATCAGCCGGGAGGGAGACAGATTATATTTTTCCAGCATCGACGAGACGATGTGAAAGATATCCGGCTGTTCGAACTGAACGGGGGATAAATTGAGCGACAATGTCCACTGACTGAAACCCTGTTCCGTCCAGAAATGAAGCTGCCGACACGCGGCCTCAATCGCCCAGTTGCCAACCGGAATAATCAAACCCGTTTGTTCCAGCGTGGGTAAAAACAGTCCCGGCAGCAAAACGCCTTGCTCCGGATGACGCCAGCGGAGAAGTGCTTCAAAACCGTGGATCGTCTTATCTTCCGCGTGCCAGGTTGGCTGATACCAGAGCTCAAACTGATCGCGTTCCAGGGCCTGAGAAAGCGCCTGAAGAAAACCCGGTTGCGCCGGCACTGTTGTTGACATCTCCGGACGGTAAATTGCCCAGCCGTTACGTCCATCCTCTTTAATATGTTGTAAGGCTGCATCAGCCTTAAACTTCAGTTCATGTAGCGTTTCGCCATCTTTCGGATAGAGGCTGACCCCCGCGCTGATGGTGGTGTTCAGCGTGTGACCGCAGAGTGAAAGCGGGCGGCGCATATCCGCGAGGAGGGTGGTGAGCAGGGTATTAAGCTTTTCATCATCACATTCGGGAACCAGCAGGATAAAAGCATCCCCGCCCAGTCTGGCCAGCGTCATCTCACGGGTAAGCCGGGATGTAATGCGCTGGGCAATAGTGATTAATAACTCATCACCCACGCTGTGGCCCCAGGTATCATTCACGCGTTTGAAGTGATCGACATTCAGGAAGATCACGGCAAACTGTTTCTTGCTCAGCAAGGCGCTGCGAAGACAGTCCTGCATTCGGATATCCATCTGATGATGGTTTGCGAGCCCGGTGAGGGCATCGAAGCGAGCCTGAAGCTCAAGCTGGCGATTGAGTTGTCGCAAATTGTCCGTCAGCCGGGTGGTGCGCCAGTGCGAATCGATTAGCGAAATAATTAACATCACGCCAAGAAGTGAGAGTGTGGTGACGGAAACCCATATGGATAATCCCAGCTCGCCGATCCCGCCGGTAAGCGTGCGCCATCTCATGGAAATGCGCGGCACTCATGCCCGTATAATGCATTGCGCAGATGGCGGCACCCATCACTAAGGCCGCGAGAATGCGATTTACAAAGACCCCTTTGTGCTTATCCCGGAGACGAAAAGCCAGCCACAACGCCACACCGGAGGCGACAACCGCAATTACCACGGACAAACCGACAATCCGCTGATCCCAGAGGATGCTTCCCTCCAGCATCAATGCGGCCATACCGATATAGTGCATCGAGACCACGCCAGCGCTGAGAATGATCGTGGCGACTGTCAGTCTAAACAGGGAGAGGTGTTTGCCCGTAACGGCAATATTAATGGCCGTTGTGGAGGCTATAACCGCCGCACCAAGTGAGGCCAGGGTTATCCAGAGATCGTAGCTCATCATCATGGGCATTTGCATCGACAGCATGCCGATGAAATGCATTGACCAGATCCCAATGCCCAGCGTTACGCCTCCGGCAATCCGCCAGAACAAAGCCGCTTTTCGGCTGGAAAGGGGAATTTTCCCGGCGCTGTCCAGAGCTACAAAGGAGGCGATAAACGCCACCAGATAAGAGACAGCAATCAACACAGGGTCCCACGATATATTGAGCATTATGCAATCCCACGCCTGAGAGGGTTACCGATTTCGCCTGCCGGCACATTTTTATCGGGCAACGAAAATGCGCATTCAAACCATATTAGTTATTTATCGTGAAAAATGACCAGTCATATAACAACTCTATACTCACCGGGAATATAAAATATATTCTCGTTTTTAACTTATTAAGCATTGCTAAACATAGACCACTATCACTAGCAAAGCGCCTTAAATACGTGGACGAACGAATCGTCTCGTCGCAGGTGATGGTATCGCTTAACGTGGTTGTGAACCAGTATCACAGCATTCGGCGCAGCACATTTTTACTAATACGCTTTTTTTACCTGACTTAAGCTAAATATCGGGTGCGTAACGGCGAAACGAGAAACCAGCGCGTTAGGTGAGGACAAACGTAAAAGTGAATGCTATAAGTCTTAATGCCGACCAAAATATAAGTTGTGGGTAAAATCATGCTAAGAAATATTAGTGTCAGGACCTTCATTGCCTGGTTCCTGTTATGCCTTTTTTTGGTAAATGCAGGTATCGTTGCTCTATTTTCCAGCAATTTCTCTCTATTCATTTCGATTAATCTGGTTAATTTCGTTGCGCTGTTTTTGCTCTGGAGTTATATGACGAAGTTTCTTGTGACGCCGATCAATACTGTGAAAAAAAGTATTGAAGAAGTGACCGCAGGTAATCTTGGTGTCTCAATCCCTGAGTTTGGCAATAACTGCGCGGGACGATTAATCCCCGGAATTAATAGTCTTTCCAGTAACATTGCGACGCTGGTGCGTGAGATCAGGGCGTCATCTCAAAACGCCATGACCTTGTCGGATCAACTCTCTGCCCGTAGCGCTCAGCTCTCGGTGAAAACCGAGCAGCAGTCTGCCTCTCTGGTGCAAACCGCTGCCAGTATGGAGCAGATGGCGGCAAGCACCCGAAACAATGCCGATAACACCCGTCTGGCGAGCGAGCAGGCAAACGTCGCGACATTGCAGGCGCGTAAGGGAGGAGAGCTGATGGAGCAGGTTGCCAGCAATATGCAATCCATAACCGAGTGCGCGCAGCAGATGACGGAAATTATCTCCCTAATCGACGGGATTGCATTCCAGACAAATATCCTGGCACTTAACGCGGCGGTTGAGGCGGCGCGGGCGGGCGATCACGGCAAAGGGTTCTCCGTCGTCGCGGAAGAGGTGAGAAACCTGGCACACCGCAGTGCGGAGGCCGCGAAAAACATCAAGACGCTGATTGACGTCACCAGCAGTAATGTTACCCAGGGTGCCAGCGTCGTGTCGGAAGCGGAAAAGAATATGCATGAAATCGTGACCGGTTCCGGCAATGTCAGCCGGTTGATGGATGAGATTTCTACCTCGACCGCTGAGCAGGAGAAAGGCATTTACCAGATCACCCTGGCGCTGTCTGAACTGGAGCGGGTCACGCAAAGTAACGTCGCGATGGCGGAGGAACTCAATGGTTCCTCTGATGTCCTGCGTAATCAGGTGATTGAACTGCAAACGCGGACACGCAATTTCAGGCTTGAGCAGGGACACTCGCCGTCATCGTTGACCGGCCCTGCACCTTTCCTCCAGCGGCCCGAGCACTCGCTCTGACATCACTTCAAAGCCTGGCATGCCAGGCTTTTCTTCTCCTGAAACACAGTATGTACAATTCCTGAGCGATTTCAGCGCCATGCGAGACATAGTTGTTGCTTAACCCCCGACGGAAGCTAGACTGACATCGAAAGAGCTAAACAGGGGGGAGGCGCAGTGGAGAGCATTAAAGGATCAGAACTTAACGTTCCTGACGCAGTTTTTGCGTGGGTGCTGGACGGTCGCGGCGGTGCCAGGCCGCTGGAAGATAATGATGTCATAGATAAAGAGCATCCCTGCTGGCTACATCTCAACTATACCCATCCGGAAAGTGCTGACTGGCTGGCCACGACCCCGTTGTTGCCCAACAACGTGCGCGACGCCCTGGCAGGAGAAAGCCTGCGCCCACGTGTGAGCAGAATGGGTGACGGAACGCTTATCACCCTGCGCTGCATAAATGGCAGTACGGATGAACGTCCCGATCAACTGGTGGCGATGCGCGTCTATATGGACGACGGGCTGATTGTGTCCACCCGCCAGCGGAAGGTCCTGGCGCTGGACGACATTGTGAACGATCTCAAAGAGGGAACCGGACCGGTCGACTGCGGAAGCTGGCTGGTGGACGTCTGTGACGCCCTGACCGATCATGCGAGCGAGTTTATTGAAGAGCTGCACGATAAAATCATCGACCTGGAAGATAACCTGCTCGATCAACAGATCCCGCCGCGCGGCTTTCTGGCGTTATTGCGTAAGCAATTGATCGTGATGCGTCGCTATATGACACCGCAGCGGGATGTGTACGCCCGTCTGGCCAGCGAAAGACTCAACTGGATGAATGACGATCAGCGCCGCAGAATGCAGGACATAGCGGACAGACTCGGCAGGGGACTTGATGAGATCGACTCCTGTATCGCGCGAACGGCGGTTATGGCGGATGAAATTGCTCAGGTGATGCAGGAGTCGCTGGCGAGAAGAACCTATACGATGTCTCTGATGGCGATGGTCTTCTTACCCAGTACCTTCCTGACAGGGCTGTTTGGCGTCAATCTGGGGGGGATCCCCGGTGGTGCTTACCATTACGGCTTCACCGCGTTTTGCGTCATGTTAGTTGTTTTGATTGGTGGTGTTGCATGGTGGTTGCATCGTAGTAAATGGCTGTAAATTTACGTTTTTTTGCCCTTTTGCAGAGATTAAAACGCTCTTTTAATTGAGCGAAGTCAATAAACATCAGCCCGGCAAGGTGCAATATTACTCCCGCAGGTGAATGCAACGTCAAGCGATGGGCGTTGCGCTCCATATTGTCTTACTTCCTTTTTTTGAATTACTGCATAGCACAATTGATTCGTACGACGCCGACTTTAATAGTCGGCTTTTTTTTGCCTCCTGTTTCTCAGCGTCTACCCTAAAAGGGACGACAACCAAGCCTGGAGGGAAAGATGAGCATTTTACTCGCTCTGCTCGTGAAACAATTGCGTCAGTCCGACCCTGTTCCCACCGATCCTGTGCCGATGCCCGATCCCATACCGCGTCCGCAGCCGATGCCCGATCCGCCGCCGGATGAAGAACCGATTAAATTGTCGCATCGAACCCTGAGATCTGCGAGGATACGCGCCATCTGACCGTAAAGATCACCACGAGAGACTACTGTGACCGCTTTTTCTACCCTGAATGTTCTGCCTGCCGCCCAACTCGACAACCTCAACGAGTTGGGATATCTCACGATGACGCCTGTTCAGGCGGCCGCGCTGCCCGCTATCCTTGAGGGCCGCGACGTACGCGTGCAGGCGAAAACCGGCAGTGGGAAAACGGCCGCATTCGGTCTTGGTCTGCTTCAGCATATTGACGCGTCGCTGTTCCAGACTCAGTCGCTGATATTGTGCCCGACCCGCGAGCTGGCAGACCAGGTCGCGGGTGAACTGCGTCGCCTGGCGCGCTTTATGCCCAATACCAAGATCCTGACGCTCTGTGGTGGACAGCCGTTCGGCGCACAGCGTGATTCGCTCCAGCATGCGCCACACATTATTGTCGCGACGCCTGGCCGCCTGCTTGATCACCTGCAAAAAGGCACCGTTTCGCTGGATGCATTAAGCACGCTGGTGATGGATGAGGCGGACAGAATGCTGGATATGGGCTTCAGTGATGCCATTGATGAAGTGATCCGCTTCGCGCCGGACGATCGCCAGACGTTGCTATTCTCTGCGACCTGGCCTGAAGCCATCGCCGCAATCAGCGGTCGCGTGCAGAAAAATCCGCTCACTATCGAGATAGACAGCGTCGACGCGCTCCCGGCCATCGAACAGCAGTTCTTTGAAACCTCACAGCAGGGAAAAATCCCGCTCCTGCAGAAATTGCTGAGCCAGCATCAGCCTGCGTCGTGCGTGGTGTTTTGTAATACTAAAAAAGACTGTCAGGCGGTGTGTGATGCGCTGAATGCGGCGGGGCAGAGCGCCTTATCTTTGCATGGCGATCTGGAACAGCGCGATCGCGATCAGACCCTGGTGCGTTTCGCCAACGGTAGCGCCCGTGTACTGGTGGCGACCGACGTGGCGGCGCGCGGTCTGGATATCAAATCCCTTGAGCTGGTAGTGAACTTTGAGCTGGCATGGGATCCCGAAGTCCACGTCCACCGTATTGGCCGTACCGCACGTGCAGGAAACAGCGGTCTTGCCATCAGCTTCTGTGCGCCGGAAGAGGCGCAGCGCGCCAATATTCTCGCTGAAATGCTGCAGATCACGCTGAACTGGGTGAATGCACCGGGCAGCGTTAAACTCGTGCCGCTGGAGGCCGAAATGGCGACGCTGTGTATTGATGGCGGCAAAAAAGCCAAGATGCGTCCGGGTGATGTGTTAGGGGCATTAACCGGCGATATCGGCCTGGAAGGGGCGGATATCGGTAAGATTGCGGTTCATCCGGCGCATGTTTATGTGGCCGTGCGTCAGGGAGTTGCCCATAAGGCATGGAAGCAGCTGCAAAATGGCAAGATTAAAGGTAAAACCTGCCGCGTACGTCTACTGAAATAAGGCATAAAGCGTCTCAGAAGTCCTTTCTGAGACGCTAACCGATTACTTCACTTCCAGCACGTTCAGACGCAGTTCGTCCAGTTGGTTATCATCGTCTTCCGGCTGCCAGCCCGCAGGCTGCATGGGGATCTCTTCCCGGTCAAATGCCAGGTCACCGCCATTCACCACCTCTGAATCATGATTGATGCCTTTGAAGTCGAAGAGCTCAACGTCAGCGAGGTGTGAAGGGACCACGTTTTGCATCGCGCTGAACATGGTTTCGATGCGACCCGGGTAACGTTTGTCCCAGTCGCGCAGCATGTCGCCAATCACCTGACGCTGCAGGTTTGGCTGAGAGCCGCACAGGTTACATGGAATGATCGGGAACCCTTTCGCCTGTGAAAAGCGCTCAATGTCTTTTTCGCGGCAGTAGGCAAGAGGGCGGATCACAATGTGCTTGCCGTCATCGCTCATCAGCTTAGGCGGCATACCTTTCATCTTGCCACCGTAGAACATATTCAGGAACAGCGTTTGCAGGATATCATCGCGGTGATGGCCCAGCGCAATTTTGGTCGCACCCAGTTCCGTCGCGGCACGATAGAGAATGCCACGGCGCAGACGGGAGCAAAGCGAGCAGGTCGTTTTCCCTTCCGGGATCTTCTCTTTCACAATGCCGTAGGTATTTTCTTCGACGATCTTGTACTCAACGCCCAGGTTTTCCAGGTATTCCGGCAGAATGTGTTCCGGAAAGCCCGGCTGTTTCTGGTCAAGGTTGACCGCTACCAGCGAAAAATTAACCGGCGCGCTTTGCTGAAGATTGCGCAGGATCTCCAGCATGGTGTAGCTGTCTTTACCGCCTGACAGGCAAACCATGATACGGTCGCCTTCTTCAATCATGTTGAAGTCTGCAATGGCTTCGCCCACGTTACGGCGCAGACGCTTTTGCAGTTTGTTCAGGTTGTATTGCTCTTTCTTAGTATTCGATTGAATTTCTTGCATTTTTATTTGTCTCGGGAGGCGTCAGGGGCACCATAGGGGCAAACCTCTTTCCAAATCGGCAGTCGTGTATTCGGCATGACGATCTGATTCTGGCTCATTTCCACTATCCTGCTCCGTAAATTTCGTAAACCCTTTGCGCGTTTTCAAGCCCCTCTGACTGACAATGAAAGACGGGTTAGCGCTGGCAGATCATAGCCAGCAGGCACAGGCATGCCGCGTATGGTACGGATTACTGCGACGAATTCAATATGCTTAGGAAATGCGATGTCAGAATTAACCCGACAAGAAGAAAAGGGATGCTGGCGTAGGCGTTCTCGACAGGGACCCACAAAACGACTTGAAGCAAGATTCAGTGATTATGTGGAAGCCAAAAGATTGAATTTGAGGTGAGGGTGGAGCCTGATGATTAAAACCATATATGAAATGTGGATATTCAGGCTTCCGCTCATTTTTTTCGAGTTGTTATAAATTATTAACAGTCCTTTGCGAGTTATTTACGGTATTGACAGTTTTATCTGGTTCATTTCAGAGTAAATACAGTGCGTTAATTTCCAGCACTCCGCTTGCTGATTATCAAACACCCATTATATTTATTCATGTTTCCTTTCATTAAGCTCTTATTAATACATCCCTACCTGTGATTTAGCAGAACATCGAGAGGTTTTGATGAAATTCAACATGATAGTAAGAAGCCTTGCTTTAGCGGGCATTCTCGGCTCAATCAGCCTTCCCCTCAGAGCTGTTGAGGCACCGAAAGACGCTACGGCACCGACGCAACAAACTAACAATGCCTTGTATAATCAACTTCCTTTCTCTGACAACACCGATTTCACTAATGCCCATAAAGGATTCATTGCTCCACTTCCTCAGGAGATTATCAAGGGGGAGCAAGGAAATACCATCTGGAATCCGCAACAATATTCTTTTATTAAAGAAGGTGATAAAGCTCCTGATACGGTTAACCCGAGTTTATGGCGTCAATCTCAGCTGATCAATATTAGTGGTCTATTTGAAGTCACTGAAGGCGTTTATCAGATTCGAAATCTTGACCTGTCAAATATGACCATTATTGAAGGGAAAGAAGGTATTACCGTGGTCGATCCGCTTGTTTCGGCAGAAACAGCAAAAGTCGGTATGGATCTTTACTTTAAAAATCGCGGCAAGAAACCGGTCGTTGCCGTCATTTATACCCACAGCCATGTTGACCACTACGGCGGCGTGCGAGGGGTGGTTGATGAAGCGGATGTGAAAGCCGGCAAGGTCAAAGTTTATGCGCCTTCGGGGTTTATGGAAGCCGCCGTTGCGGAAAACATCATGGCGGGTAATGTCATGAGCCGCCGTGCCAGCTACATGTACGGCAACCTGCTGAAGCCAGACGCCAAAGGACAGGTAGGGGCAGGGCTTGGGACTACGACTTCTGCGGGCACGGTCACGCTGATTGCGCCGACGAATATCATTGAGAAAGATGGTCAGAAAGAGGTCATCGATGGGCTGACCTATGATTTTATGCTCGCGCCCGGTTCTGAAGCACCCTCGGAAATGCTCTGGTATATCGAAGAGAAGAAACTCATCGAGTCAGCTGAGGATGTCACTCATACCTTGCACAACACCTATTCGCTCCGCGGCGCGAAAATACGTGAACCGTTGCCGTGGTCGAAATACATCAACCAGGCAATTGTGCGCTGGGGTGATAAAGCTGAAATTATTATGGCACAGCACCACTGGCCGACCTGGGGCAACGAAAACGTGGTCAAACTGCTGAAAAGTCAACGTGACCTCTATCGTTACATCAACGACCAGACACTTCGCATGGCCAACGAGGGGCTGACGCGGGATGAAATAGCCGCAAACTTCAAGCTGCCGGATTCACTGGCACACACGTGGGCTAACCGCGGTTACTACGGCTCGGTCAGTCATGATGTGAAAGCCACCTATGTACTTTATCTTGGCTGGTTCGATGGCAATCCGGCGACCCTGGATGAACTGCCGCCTGAAGAAGGCGCGAAGAAATTCGTCGAGTATATGGGTGGTGCGGATGCCATTTTAAGTAAAGCGAAAACCGACTTTGACCAGGGGAACTACCGTTGGGTTGCACAGGTCGTGAGTAAAGTCGTTTTTGCTGACCCGAATAACCAGGCCGCGCGTAACCTTGAAGCGGATGCGCTGGAGCAGCTCGGTTACCAGGCTGAATCGGGGCCATGGCGTAACTTCTACCTGACAGGCGCGCAGGAGCTGCGTAACGGCGTAGTGAAGGGACCAACGCCAAATACCGCCAGCCCGGATACCGTGCGTGCTATGACGCCAGAGATGTTCTTCGATTACCTGGCTGTACATATCAACGGCCAGAAAGCCGGTGATGCCAAATCGGTGTTTAATATCGATCTGGGTAGCGACGGCGGTAAATATAAGCTTGAGCTTGAAAATGGGGTACTCAACCACACGGCTAACGCCGAGGCGAAAGACGCCGATGCCACTGTGACCCTTAATCGAGATACGCTGAACAAAATCATTCTGCAAGAGGTGACACTCAAGCAGGCTGAGGAGAACGGCGATGTGAAGATTTCAGGTGATGGTGCGAAACTCGACGCGATGCTCGGGTATATGGATAAATTTGATTTCTGGTTTAATATCGTCACGCCGTAAACGCTTTCCCTGCGAGTCCTTTTTCTCGCAGGGACGTTTTTTCGCGGTTGCCTGTCGCTGGCGTATAATGCCTTTCTCAATCCGCCTGACAGTTCAGTGGCCGTTCCTATGACGCTCAATCGTTTTTGTTTTTTGCTCCTGCTTGTCGCTGCGATCGGCAGCTTTTTCTCCTCGTCTTCCTTTGCCGTGTGGTTCCTGCTGATCAATGTGCTGACAATGGCCATTTATGGCGCCGATAAAACGGCAGCACGGAAAGGGATGCGCAGGGTGCCGGAAACTACGTTACTCCTGTACGGTGTTGTGGGAGGGTGGCCTGGCGCGATTTTGGGTCAACAACTCTTTCGCCATAAAACGCAAAAGCAGCCGTTCAAAACCTGGTTTTGGATCAGTGTTGTGGTGAGTCTCTCAGCCATGATGGCGCTGTATTATTTCTCTCCTTTTACCCCTTATTGAGCGTTGTCAGGACCGCACACATTCCCGTTGACCTCAAGTTAACTTGAGCTTTTAAGATGTCTTCGACATGTTGATACAGGAGTAACAACTTAAAATGAAAGACATCGATGTAGGCTTCACGCATGTTGCGTTTATGGTCAGGGACCTGGAAAAAAGCATCACGTTCTATCGCCGATACGCCGGGATGGACGTTATTCATTCGCGTGAATCCGGTCTTCCTGATGCCCGAAAAGTGGCATGGTTGACTGACCACACCCGTCCTTTTGCGCTGGTTCTGGTGCAGGCAGACAACGTGACCGATACGCCGCTGGGGAATTTTGGCCACCTTGGGATTGCCTGCGCTACGCGTGAAGAAATTGACAGAAAAACGGCGATGGCCACTGAGGAAGGGGTATTACGTAAAGCACCGGAGGATCTGGGTGATCCCGTCGGGTATTACGTATTCTTTGCCGATCCTGACGGAAATACCTTAGAGCTCTCATATGGTCAGCGTGTCGGGCTGACGGCGACGGGTGAGAACGCATCTGAATAACGTGAAACGGGCCTACTGCCAAAAGTAGTAGGCCAATTCCTGGTGGGTTGCTGTTTTTTGCACAATCTGAATAATACGTGCAACAACACGGACGACAGCATCCCATGAATAGAAAATCTATTGCACTGGCAGCACTGATGTTTTTCTCTGCGCCTGGCTGGTCAGCGTTTCAGGAGCGGGAATATAATACCTGGTATATAAAAAATGCCGTTCTCTATGACATGACGCAGACCTCGGACGGTTTTCCTGTCATGGTGAGTATATTCCAGCCTGAGCGTAAATCCGCAAATCTGGTAGTGTCGTACATCACTGAAGGCCGTTGCGATGATAATAACCAGCAGCTTAATGTGAATGGCAAAGTGCTGGCCGCAAAATATCGCTGTGTTCAGGTTGGACAGAACAGAATAGACCATTTCTCCGTGGTGGATGCGAACAGCGTCAATAGCCTGGTGACCTATCTAAAATCCGATTTCACGCTACTCCTGCAAAATGATATCAAGATTTGGGCGGCAAATATCAAAACGCCCAAATATGGTCTGACGCCGCGTTTTTAAAATCCTGCTACGCTTGTTTGTTGTATCAGGAGCATGAAGATGAAGAACAAAGACGAACAAACAGGATTAGTGGGGCTGGCGATCGGCGCCGCTGTTATTGGACTGGTTTCCGCACAGAGACCGATCGATCGCGACAGCATAGTGGATGAACTGGTCAGGCTGGGCAGGCAGAAAGGCGATGGTGTCGAAGATGAGGTTTTCGTTAAAGCCGCCCAGCTGGTGAGAAAAGGGGTATAACGATGGCTGAAGTACGTCATGCGCAGTGCCATTGTGGCGCGGTAGCCTTTACGGTCGAACTCTCTGATGGCTTTAACACCGCGCGGCGCTGCAGCTGCTCTTTTTGTCGTATGCGGGGCGCAGTCGCGGTTTCTGCTCCGTTATCGGGAATTACTGTAACCAAAGGCGAGGACAAGCTGACGGAGTACCGTTTTCACACCGGGACGGCGCGGCATTTCTTTTGCTCAGTCTGCGGAATATATACATTCCATCAGCGTCGCTCTAACCCTAATGAATACGGCGTGAATGTGTCCTGTATTGAAAATGTCTCGCCGTTTGATTTCCCCGAAGTGACGGTAATGGACGGCGTCAACCATCCGAAGGACGGCGAAAGTGGGGTGTTTGGTTATCTCTCGTTTCGCAAAAGAGAGACCCATAAAAGCTAATTACTGCATGGGCAGGATTAACCGCCTTCCAGTCGGGTCAACAACGCACCGAGATGTCCGACAATATCGCGGAAATCAAAAATCAACGCCATCCACAAACAGGCTAAAAGAGTCAGTACGGTTAAGGATAGACGAGCAAACAACGCAGTTGTCCTTAATGAAGAAAGGGCTATCTGCGCAGTCTAACCTGCTTTCTCTCAACTTAGCCTCAACCAAAACCTTTCTGAAGCTACCATTTGTGATGGCATTCAAAAAAAAGCCCGCATTTCGCGGGCTCTGATCATCAGAACTGGTAAACCAGCCCTAACGCGACGACATCATCGGTGCTGATGCCGTTGTCTTTGTAGAAGTTATCATCTTCATCCAGCAGGTTGATTTTGTAATCAACGTAGGTGGACATGTTCTTGTTGAAATAGTAGGTAGCGCCGACATCCGCATATTTAACCAGGTCCTGATCGCCCTGACCGTTGGCCAGGTCTTTACCTTTAGACTGCAAATAAGAAATGGCCGGACGCAGACCGAAATCGAACTGGTACTGCGCGGTCACTTCAAAGTTCTGGGTTTTGTTCGCCACGGCGTCGGTATTATCACCATACGGGGTCATGTTGCGGGTTTCAGAATACATCGCCGCCAGATAGATATTATTGGCGTCATATTTCAGGCCTGCCGTCCAGGCATCTGCTTTATCACCGCCCGCAGTGGTATTCGTCACCTGGTCGTTGGTACGGTCAGAAGAGGTGTACGCAGCACCGGCGCTGATGCCCATGCCAAGGTCGTAGGTGGTCGAAATACCGAAGCCGTCACCGTTCTCATGACGCGTGTCGCGGCCATTATTGGTGCCTTCCTGGTTGTTGCTGGCATCTTCATTGTTGCCCTGATACTGCAGCGCAAAGTTCAGACCCGGCACCAGACCGTAGAAGTCGGTGTTACGATAGGTTGCGACGCCGTTCGCACGGCCAGTCATAAAGTTATCCGCATTGGTGTAAGAGTCGCCGCCGAATTCAGGGAGCATATCGGTCCAGCCTTCCACGTCGTACAGCACGCCATAGTTACGGCCATAATCGAACGAGCCGTAGTCACCCACTTTTACACCGGCGAAGGCCAGACGCGTCCAGGACTGGTTATCAGACCCTTCAGTGTTATTAGCCTGAATGTTGTACTCCCACTGGGCGTAGCCGGTCATCATGTCATTGATCTGCGTCTCACCCTTCAAACCCAGACGCATGTAGGTTTGGTCGCCATCTTTAGAGGCGTCATCAGAGAAGTAGTGCAGGCCGTCTACTTTTCCGTACAGGTCTAATTTGTTGCCATCTTTATTATAAATTTCTGCCGCATGTGCTGCGCCAGCCATTAACAGAGCCGGAATCATCAGAGCCAGTACTTTTCTTTGCATTTTGGTATTCCTTTGCGGTTATTTTTATTTAATTACCTGTTGAACTTTCCAAATAAGAAAGTGGTCTCATGCTAAAACACTCCGCAGAAGAGTAATAAAATATAATTGTTACGAATTGAGTTAAATCTAAACTGAATTAAACCACGGTAATGATCATTTGTTTGGTGAATAATTAAGGTTATACCATAACAAATAAAAATTTTTAATGAGTCGCCAGTTCAGGTAGTCTTTGCGTCGTTATATGCCTTTAAGATTATTTATCCATAATTCACATGAATGTTATTTAGGTAACTAAAACGATATTCATTGATTATCTGGATTAGCCCGATGTGAAAGCATCGGGCTTTTTTTATGACAAAAAAATGCCCGGACGAGCCGGGCAGTGGCGTTAGTCGCTGGCTGATTTTTCGGCTTTCCCGGCCAGCTGTGCCAGGAAGTCATACCGTTTTTGCAGATCGGCAGCGGCGTCTTTCCAGAGTTGTTCCGCCACCTCAGGCTGTTGCGCATTGAGGCGACGGAAGCGCTGCTCCTGCATCAGCGTCTCTGCCAGCGCATCTGACGGCGGACGCGAATCCAGCGCCAGCGGTAATTTCCCCTCGTCCGAACGGCGCGGATCGAACCGGTACAGCGGCCAGAAGCCGGTCGCCGTCAGTTGACGCATCTGATCGTGGCTGAGCGCCAGATCGTAGCCATGCTCTTCGCACGGGCTGTAGGCAATGATCAGCGATGGGCCGGGATAGGCTTCTGCTTCCTGAATCGCTTTCACCGTCTGGTTAAGCTGCGCGCCGAGCGAGATTTGCGCGACGTAAACGTGGCCGTACATCATCATACTCACGCCGAGATCCTTGCGTGCTTTGCGCTTACCGTGTTCACCAAATTTCGTGACGGCGCCCAGCGGTGTGGCTTTCGACGCCTGCCCACCCGTATTGGAATAACACTGCGTATCCAGCACCAGGATGTTGACGTTCTCGGTGAGGCTCAGGACGTGATCCAGCCCGCCAAAGCCGATGTCGTAAGCCCAGCCGTCGCCGCCAATCAACCAGATGGATTTTTCGACCAGCGCGTCAGCGTCGGTCAGCAACTGCTCTGCACCCGCGACCCCCTGAAGGGCGTGACGCAACGCTGCCACCTGCTCGCGACGCACGTCGGGTGTCGCTTCGGCGTGAAGCGCGGCATTCAGTTCGGCAGGAATTTGCCCGGCGAACTGCTCCAGCAAGCGCATCACTCGCGCGCGGTGTTGATCAACGGTGAGGCGGAAGCCCAGGCCAAACTCGGCGTTATCCTCAAATAGTGAGTTTGCCCAGGCCGGACCGCGACCCTTTTCATCGGTGGTATAAGGCGTAGAGGGCAAATTACCGCCGTAGATGGACGAGCAGCCGGTGGCGTTAGCAATCAACATCCGGTCGCCATACAACTGAGTAAGCAGCTTGATATACGGCGTTTCACCGCAGCCGGAACAGGCACCAGAGTATTCGAACAGCGGCGTGATGAGCTGCGAAGTCCGAATATCAATCCGTTCCAGTTTGCTGCGATCGATTTCCGGCAGATTCAGGAAGAAGACATAGTTCTCTTTCTCTTCTTCAACGTGCTCCAGGCGCGACATCATGTTGATTGCTTTAATGTCCGGGTTCTGCCTGTCTTTCGCCGGGCAGACCTCAACGCAGAGGTTACAGCCGGTGCAATCCTCCGGCGCGACCTGCAGAACGTATTTCTGTCCGCGCATATCGCGGGATTTTACATCCAGCGAGTGCAGGCTGGCCGGTGCGTCTTCCATCGCTTCCGGTGACACGACCTTGGCACGAATGGCCGAGTGCGGGCAGGCCGCGACGCAGTGGTTGCATTGCGTGCATAGCTCTTCTTTCCAGATCGGGATTTCTTCGGCGATATTGCGCTTTTCCCAGCGCGTGGTACCCATCGGCCAGGTTCCATCAGGCGGCAGCGCGGAGACGGGCAGGGCGTCACCCAGCCCGGCCAGCATGGCTGCCGTTACGGTCTTAACGAAATCAGGCGCCGCATCAGAGACCACCGGAGGACGGTTCGGACTGGCGTCATTCACCGGCTGCAGCGGCACCTCGGACAGCGACTCGCGCGCCAGCGCCAGCGCCTGCCAGTTACGCTCTACCAGCTCCTGTCCCTTGCTGCTGTAGCTTTTGGCGATCGCGCCCTGCAACTCTACCAGTGCGCTGTCGCCCGGCAGGATTTGGGTCAGATGGAAGAAGGCCATCTGCATCACGGTATTGATACGTGCAGCCAGGCCACATTCGCGGGCAATTTTTGCCGCGTTGACCACATAGAATCGGGCTTTTTTCTGGTTCAGGACCGTCTGCACTTCCTGCGGCAGACGCGCCCAGACCTCATCCGCGCTATACGGCGTATTGAGGAGGAAAATACCGCCTGGCTTCAGGCGCTCCGCCATCTGGTATTTGTCGATAAACTGCAGCTGGTGGCAGCCAACAAAGTCGGCCTGAGAAATCAGGTAGGCCGAGCGGATAGGGTGCTCGCTGACGCGCAGGTGGGAAACGGTCAGGCCACCCGCTTTTTTGGAGTCGTAAACGAAGTAGCCTTGTGCGTACCACGGGGTCGAGTTACCGATGATCTTGATGTTATTTTTGGTCGCCGAGACGCTGCCATCGCTGCCCAGGCCGTAAAACAGTGCCTCAAGTTTGGCGGTTGAAGGCAGCGTATTTTCCGGCAACGGCAGGGACAGGTTCGTGACATCATCATAGATACCCACCGTGAAGCGCGGTTTGGGTTTTGCTTCCCGCAGTTCATTAAATACCGCCAGCACGCACTCCGGCCCGAACTCTTTGGAGGATAAGCCATAGCGACCGCCGATCACCCGCGGAAGGGTTTCACGCTCGCCCTGGTTAAAGGCTTCTGCCAGAGCGGTCATGACGTCCAGGTAAAGCGGTTCAGCGTGTGCCCCAGGCTCTTTGGTTCGGTCGAGCACCGCCACCGTACGCGCGCTTTCCGGCAGAGCAGAGAGCAGATGTTTGGCCGAGAACGGGCGATACAGACGCACTTTAAGTACGCCGACCTTTTCTCCACGGGTCAGCAGCTCGTCAACCACCTCTTCACAGGTGCCGATGGCGGAACCCATTAGCACAATCACGCGTTCAGCCTGCGGATGGCCGTAGTATTCGAACGGCTTGTACGTGCGCCCGGTCGCGGCGGCAAAATCATTCATTGCCTGCTCGACGTGGTCATAAACCGCGTTGTACCACGGATTCGTGGCTTCACGGGACTGGAAATAGGTGTCCGGATTGGCTGATGTCCCGCGAATTACCGGGTGTTCCGGGTTAAGGGCACGGGCGCGATGCGCGTCGATTTCCGCCTGCGGCAAAAGATTCAGGATAGTATCGTCCGCCAGCGGGACGATTTTGTTGATTTCGTGAGACGTGCGGAAACCATCAAAGAAGTGGATAAACGGCACGCGGCTTTTAAGCGTGGCGATATGCGAAATCAACGCAAAATCTTGTGCTTCCTGAACGCTGCTGGCGCAGAGCATGGCGCAGCCTGTCTGACGCACGGCCATCACGTCGGAGTGATCGCCAAAGATGGAGAGCGCATGGGTCGCAACGGTACGTGCGGCGACGTGCAGGACGAAGGGGGTCAGCTGGCCGGCGAGTTTGTACAGCGTCGGGATCATCAACAACAATCCCTGTGAGGAGGTAAACGACGTGGAGAGCGCGCCTGTCTGCAGCGCACCATGAACCGTAGCGATCGCTCCCGCTTCAGACTGCATTTCAACCACTCTAGGGACATCACCCCAGACGTTTTTTACCCCGTTTCCCGCCCAGGCATCCGCCTGTTCCGCCATGGTCGAGCTTGGCGTAATCGGGTAGATGGCGATAACTTCGCTGGTGCGAAACGCGACTGAGGCAACTGCACCATTACCGTCAATAGTTTGCATAGGACGACACCCTTACATTGCGCAAAAAAGAGGGCCTGTCATAAGACGACAAGCCTTGAATATTATCTCTTTAGTCTAGCAAACAGGGGGTTTTACGATTTTCGCTTTTGTGTCCTCGATATTCTCGTCATCAATGAGTAGATCAACTAAAGGGTAAAAAAATTGCGAGAAATTGTTTCAGTAGCGCATAAATACGCACATCCGCTCTCGACGACACGGGAGGTGATGCCTATTATGCATAGGTTTCGCATTATTTACGGGGGAGAGAGCATGCGTTCAGCATTTTTGATTGGGTATGCCGCATTATTATTGTCGGCATGTAGCAGTGAGCCTGTTCAGCAGGCGACGGCGGCTCACGTAGCGCCGGGAATGAGAGCGTCAATGTCCAGCTCAGGACAAGCCAACTGTGCCATGATTGGCGGCTCGCTGTCGGTTGCCCGCCAGCTTGATGGTTCAGCTATTGGGATGTGCGCATTGCCAAACGGCAAACGCTGCAGTGAACAGTCGCTTGCCGTTGGCAGCTGCGGTAATTACTGATCAGTCAACACGTTTAAACATCAGCGTTTTGTCGGCGGTCGCCAGCGTTAACTGGTCTTCCGTCAGGTCGACCTGCGCCCCTTTGCGCAGCATGTCGCCGAGGGTGTGATCCAGTTCGTTAAGCTGCGGTTCAGTACAGAGTTTGCGCGTCATTGCCAGCGTTTTCACTGTCAGCTCACCTTCGGACAATTTCCCCTGTCCGTTGAAGCGGTTACACATCGTGCCAGACACGCTGATGTTATCTACCAGGTTCAAAGCGGGCAGCGCGTTAAAACTGATCTCAGGTGGTGTTGTCATGCCCTTCACGGCTTTGCCATCCACATTTTCCAGTACAAAACGATGGTTCTTCAGCTGCTCTGGCTGAACGGACGCTTTGCCCGGATTAACGCAGCCGGTCAGGACAAGACTGATAACACTTAACGCAATGAGCTTTTTCATTTTTGTTCTCAAATAATAAATACTGTGAATCTTTTACCAGTGTAACGATACGCTGACGTGCGTTAATGGGGTTTATCTGAAAGTGCGGGGAGAGCCGGGCAACGCAGCGGTTGCCCGGAATGACGATTAATGAGATTTAAACCCGGCTGCCGTCATCAATATGCGAAAGAGCATACTGACCGCAGCCAGCGCCAGTACGCTGCCGCCCCAGATAATGGCCAGCCACAACACTCTTTTCCAGACCGGTTGTTGCATCAGTGATAACCCTCCCCATGCTGAACTTTGCCGCGAAATACGTAGTAACTCCAGAAGGTGTAGACCAGAATGACGGGGATGATCAACAGCGCACCCACCAGCATAAAGCCCTGGCTTTGCGTTGGCGCAGCGGCCTGCCACAAGGTGATGGATGGCGGAATAATATGCGGCCAGATGCTGATCCCAAGCCCGCTAAAACCAAGGAATATCAGCCCTAACGTCAGGATAAACGGACGGTTATGGCTGTCAGGATTATTCAGGTAGCGCCACTGACACAGGCTAAAAATCACGACCAGCGCAGGAACCGGCAGCAGATAAAACAGATTCGGCAGCGTAAACCAGCGTGCGGCAATGGCCGGGTGGGCAAGCGGCGTCCAGAGGCTGATCGCCGCAATAAATGCCAGCAGGATAATCAGTAACGTTTTGGATAACGCCCGCATCCTTTGCTGCAGCGCATTTTCGCTTTTCATTACCAGCCACGTCGATCCCAGCAACGCGTAGGCCACCATCAGACCCGCACCGCAGAACAGGTTAAATGCGGTAAACCAGTCAAACGGACCACCCGTATACGTTCGGCCTGTCACGGTAAAACCGTTAATGACGGCGCCCACCGTCACGCCCTGGGTAAACGTTGCCAGAATGGAACCGCCAATAAACGCTTTATCCCAGAAGGGGCGGTGGGTGGGCGTGGCTTTAAAACGAAACTCGAATGCCACCCCGCGGAAAATAAGTCCGATCAGCATTAATGTCAGCGGAATGGTGAGGGCATCAACGATCACCGCATACGCCAGCGGGAATGCGCCGAACAGGGCGGCGCCGCCAAGCACCAGCCAGGTCTCATTGCCGTCCCATACCGGCGCGACGCTGTTGACCATCACATCACGATCGTCAGCGTTTGGCGTTGCGGGGAACAACATCCCGATCCCCAGATCAAAGCCGTCCATGACGATATACATCAGCGTGGCAAAGACGATGATCACAAACCAGATAATGGAAAGATCGATACCCATTACGGCTGCTCCTTATGTTCAGTAGTGACGGCTGAAAGCGGGCGTGCAGGACGTCCATCGGACGCGGTGGCGAAAGATTCGTGTGGCTGCGGGCCTTTTTTGATGAGGCGAACCATATAGCTGTAGCCGACGCCAAACACCGAGGTGTAGACGATGAAGAAGGCCAGCAAACTCACGCTCATATGCAGATCGCCGTGGGCTGATACCGCATCCTTCGTTCGCTGGAGTCCATAGACCACCCACGGCTGGCGGCCCACTTCGGTGGTGACCCAGCCTGCCAGAATCGCAATCAGGCCGGATGGGCCCATTAACAGGGCAAACCACAGGAACGGGCGGGATGAATAAACGCGCTTTTTGTAGCGCAACCAGAGCGCCATCACCCCAAGCAGCAACATCAGCATGCCTAAGCCCGCCATGATGCGGAATGACCAGAAGACGATGGTCGAGTTTGGGCGATCTTCTTTCGGGAACTCCTTAAGGGCTGGGACCTGTTTATCCAGGCTGTGCGTCAGGATAAGACTTCCCAGCGCCGGGATCTCCAGACCAAAGCGGGTGCGCTCTTGCTCCATGTCAGGCCAGCCAAACAGCAGCAACGGGGTCGGCTCACCCGGTGGGTTTTCCCAGTGGCCCTCAATGGCGGCAATTTTGGCGGGTTGATGCTTTAAAGTATTCAACCCATGCATATCACCAACCATAGCCTGGAGGGGAGCGACAATCAGCGTCATCCACAGTGCCATTGAAAACATTGCCCGTATGGCAGGATTATTATTCCCGCGCAGCAAATGCCATGCTGCGGATGCACCAACAAACAGGGCGCTACTGAGGAACGCGGCGATCGACATATGCAGCAGGCGGTAAGGGAAGGAGGGGTTGAACACCACAGCGAACCAGTCCACCGGCACCACCTGGCCGTTGACAATCTCATAGCCCTGCGGGGTCTGCATCCAGCTATTCGAAGAGAGGATCCAGAAGGTGGAGATAATAGTCCCCAGCGCCACCATGCAGGTGGAGAAGAAGTGCAGTCCCGGTCCGACTTTCTTCCAGCCGAACAGCATCACGCCGAGGAAACCGGCCTCAAGGAAGAAGGCGGTAAGCACTTCGTAGGTCAGGAGTGGGCCGGTAATACTGCCCGCAAACTGTGAAAAGCCGCTCCAGTTGGTGCCAAACTGGTAGGCCATGACCAGGCCGGAGACTACGCCCATGCCAAAGTTAACGGCAAAAATCTTCGACCAGAAATGGTAAAGCGAGCGCCAGACCGGATTTTTTGTTTTCAGCCATAATCCTTCGAGCACGGCAAGATAGCTTGCCAGGCCGATGGTGATTGCCGGGAAAATAATGTGAAAGGACACGGTAAAGGCAAACTGTATCCGCGCAAGGTGAAAAGCATCCAAACCAAACATGCAAAACTCCGCGATGTAATTATGTCGATGCCATTCTAAGCCGCGCCAGCTCTGGGGGGCAGAAACAGACCGGGTGTATTTACCTATAACAGTTTGCTTACTTGCCTTTGCTGAAATTATTTCTGGGCGGCAATATTTCCGCCCAGCAAGAGGTTTACTTTCTTAATGCCCAAAGATAAATCAGTATGGCATTGAACAAAAATGAAACAATGAACAGAAGTAGTGTATAGCTTTCACTCCATTCAAGCTCAGTGACAAAACCAAAATGCCTCGTGTAGAGATGATACAGGAATACATCCGGCAGGAAGTAACATAAAAGAGAGTAAATAACTAACAACATCAATGTTTGTACGACCCAGGTAAGGGTATGCTTTATTGCATTCATCAATATACCTGTATTGTTCCAAGCGCATTTAATCCAGCAGTAACGTTTACCGTACCTGAAGCGAGTAACCCATGCATGAGTATTCTGTAATGAGAGTGGTTAGGTAAGGTTATACATCCATTACTAATTCCAGACTGACCAGCAGGATGTAAGCGGAAAGATCCACGCTCAACGTTATTGATGAACGTTCTATCATCAATGCGATTATCGTGGCGGTAGAGGGCAAACCAAAAATCACGATTAGATCCACTCTCTAAACCTTTTATTGCGTCATGCCAGTGGGTACCAAGCCCGCCTCGTGGACGTGTAACAATATAATAGAGTCCCGGAGGTAAGGGGCCTACTTCCGCAGTTGCAACGGCATCAGGATTATTTCTGTTATAACCCGCATTTCCAGAAAACGCGGGGAAAAATCCTAAACCGGGACAGCTCAATGTAGAAAGCTGATTGCCATTCAAATGAAAAGTGCAGCGAATCATCTGTCTTTCCACTCGTCACAAAAAATAATGTTACCGTCACAGTGCTTCCAGGTTATTTTTTCGTAACGCAATGCGATACTTTCTAGATGGTTATGTCTCTCTGTCGCTGGGTTTTTGATATCATGCATGAGTGGAGATATGGATACGACTTTAACGTTTTCCAAAAACATATTGAAGTATTCAACTTCCTGTCCGGCATCGTTGATCTTATACCATTTGAATTCGGCACTTTTTAGAGTCTGACCTTTTGCGACGGCTTTGTAGAGATATGGACTCGAACTGTCAAATTCTTTCTCAAAAACAAACGCTGAATGGATACGCGTGCCAGTAATTTTTCCCGTCATGTTATCTGTTGGCAAATGTAGCCCATGACCGAATCCCAACACCTCGATACTGCCCTCGCGTTCCTGTACATCAACAGCGCCCCTAATATTTGCTCCGCCGTCATCTTTAAGCCATAGGTATGCCGGAATTGCCATTTTACACTCCTTTTTTCATTAACAGTCCGCATCTGTAAGAAGGGTAATACTCCCGAACTGATAAGATTTTTAGGCATAAAATGTCATGCAAAAAATTTATATTTAATTGATTTATAAGTCTTTCTTGTAGAATTGATTTTGTCTATATGTAACGCTGTGCTCAGCATGGGTGAATAAAAAATTTATTTTTATGCATTTTACGCATCAATCCGCTTGCTTTGCCGTCAGCAACATGCGTTAATGGATTTCTGGTTTTGAGTCCAAAAAAATATCTGACGTAGTTTTATAAAGCAGTTCTCATCACGTTGTGCCTCTCCGCAGCCTCTCTTGGGTCTTTATCTACATTCCGATTCGTTTTGTTTAAAACCAATATTGCCCAATCGGCCCATTAGTAATTTACGTTTTTACGTTAACAGGAGAATCCTATGACTTCTTATATCCATTTCCGCTGCCCATGCTGTCATGGCTCGCAGTACCGCACTTCAGTCTTTGATGTGTCTGAGAAAAACCCATTCGGCGCAAAATGCATTTTTTGCAAATCGTCGATGATCACGCTCGACCACCTCGCTGCTGCGCGTTCCGCGATGAATCACACCACCGAGTACCGTAAGTAATCTACCCGGTTTTTCATAACAGTTAGCAAAATCTTCTCTTTTTCTCCTGCTGATATACACTGTCGGCAATAAGGAGAATCTGATGAAAAAATACCAGCGTCTGGCGCAACAAATTATCTCGCAAATTGAGCTTGGCGTATGGCTGCCGGGCGATAAGCTGCCTTCCCTGCGAGAGCAGGTGGCGAGCAGCGGCATGAGTTTCATGACTGTTGGCCACGCGTATCAGATGCTGGAAAGTCAGGGACGCATTGTCGCCAGGCCACAATCGGGCTATTACGTTGCCTCGCGCCCGACCACGCACCAGCCTGTGCCACCTGCCCAGGTGATGCGTGACGAAGCGGTGGATATCAACACCTATATCTTCGATGTCCTTCAGGCCAGCCGCGATCCGTCTGTCGTTCCTTTCGCATCCGCCTTTCCCGATCCCCGGCTTTTCCCGCTTCAGCAGCTCAACCGCTCGCTGGCTAACGTCAGCAAAACGGCGACTGCGATGAGCGTGATTGAAAACCTGCCGCCGGGTAACGCTGAACTCCGCCACGCCATTGCGCGCCGCTATGCGCAGCAGGGGATGAACATCTCGCCGGACGAAATTGTCATTACCGCAGGCGCGCTCGAAGCGCTGAACCTGAGTTTGCAGGCGGTGACGGAGCCTGGCGACTGGGTGATTGTCGAAAACCCCTGCTTTTATGGCGCGCTGCAGGCGCTGGAACGCCTGAAGCTCAAAGCGTTGTCGGTCGCCACGGACGTCCGGGAGGGGATAGACCTGAACGCCCTTGAACAGGCGCTGAATGACTATCCGGTAAAAGCCTGCTGGCTGATGACCAACGGCCAGAATCCGCTTGGTTTTACGCTAAGTGCAGAGAAAAAAGCCCGTCTGGTCGCCCTCCTGACAAAGCATAACGTCACCCTGATTGAGGACGATGTATACAGCGAGCTCTATTTCGGCCGCGAAAAACCGCTTCCGGCAAAAGCCTGGGATCGGGACGACATGACGCTTCACTGCTCCTCTTTTTCAAAATGTCTGGTGGCGGGATTTCGTATCGGCTGGGTGGCGGCCGGAAAACATGCGCGACGCATTCAGCAGTTGCAACTGATGAGCACGTTATCGACCAGCTCCCCTATGCAGCTTGCGCTGGTGGACTACCTGGCGACTAAACGCTACGACGCCCATCTTCGCCGCCTGCGACGAACGCTCGCTGAGCGAAAACAGCAAGCCTGGCAGTCACTGCTGCGCCATATGCCCGCCGGGGTCAAAATTCACCATAACGACAGCGGCTACTTTTTATGGCTGGAGCTTCCGGCACAGCTGGATGCCGGGCTGCTAAGTGAAAAGGCCTTAACGCACCATATCAGCATTGCGCCAGGAAAAATGTTTTCCACCTCTGACGCATGGACACCGTTCTTCCGTTTTAATACCTCCTGGGCGTGGGGAGAGCGAGAAGAGCAGGCGGTGATTCAGTTAGGAAAATTAATTAGCACGATGTTGAAATAATCTTTTTCCCCTTATTTAAATAAACATTTCTTATCCTGATGACGGCGCTACGAATATTTCGCAGTGCCCGGTCATAGGAAATCTGCATACTGCCTCGCGCCGCTAACCCCTTGTCTATAATCCAGTTAACGGGGAATGCGCCCTCGGTCACACCTTGATGAAATTTCCTGAAGCCAAACGGTGCGGCGCAATTGCGCGGTCTACGTTTAATAAGGGAGATATTTTTACGGCACGGCTGCCGCTAAATTTCATTGCGACAGGAGTAATTCTTATGAGCAAAAAATTTGCCCGCAGCAGCCTGTGCGCGCTCGGCATGACTATCATGACAGCGCACGCCGCAGAACCACCTAAGGCGATGGGTGACGGGGAAGGTCGTCTGGATATTATTGCCTGGCCGGGCTATATCGAGCGTGGGCAGACCGATAAAAACTATGACTGGGTCACCCAGTTTGAAAAAGAGACCGGTTGTGCCGTTAACGTGAAAACGGCGGCCACGTCAGATGAAATGGTCAGCCTGATGGCGAAAGGGGGATACGATCTGGTCACCGCGTCAGGCGATGCATCGCTTCGCCTGATCATGGGCAAACGCGTTCAGCCGATAAATCCCGAACTCATCCCGAACTGGAAAACCCTCGACACGCGCATTGTGAAGGGGGAATGGTTTAACGTGGGCGGCAAGGTCTACGGTACACCCTATCAGTGGGGGCCAAACCTGCTGATGTACAACACCAAAACCTTCCCGACGCCACCGGACAGCTGGAGTGTGGTTTTTACCAAACAGGATCTGCCGGACGGTAAAACCAATCAGGGTCGCGTGCAGGCATATGACGGGCCAATTTATATCGCCGATGCGGCGCTGTTCGTCAAAGCCACCCAGCCACAGCTGGGCATCAGCGATCCCTACCAGCTCACCGAAGAACAATATGCCGCGGTGCTGAAAGTGCTTCGCGACCAGCATGCCCTGATCCACCGCTACTGGCATGACACCACCGTCCAGATGAGCGACTTCAAAAATGAAGGCGTTGTGGCTTCCAGCGCCTGGCCATATCAGGCAAATGCGCTGAAGGCTGAGAACCAGCCCATCGCCACCGTCTTCCCGAAAGAAGGGGTAACCGGCTGGGCGGATACCACCATGCTCCACGCCCAGGCAAAACACCCGATGTGCGCCTACCAATGGATGAACTGGTCGCTGACGCCAAAAGTGCAGGGCGATCTGGCGGCATGGTTCGGCTCACTGCCCGTCGTGCCTGAAGGGTGTAAAGCCAGTACGCTGCTGGGTGATAAAGGTTGTGAAACAAACGGTTATAACGAATTCGACAAAATCCTGTTCTGGAAAACCCCGACCGCTCAAGGTGGCAAATTCGTGCCGTACAGCCGCTGGACGCAGGATTACATCGCCATCATGGGTGGACGATAATCGCCCGGGAGCAGAACATGACGTACGCAGTAGAATTTAACAATGTTTCCCGGCTGTATGGCGATGTGCGGGCGGTGGACGGGGTGACCATTGCCATTCGCGACGGGGAGTTTTTCTCCATGCTGGGGCCTTCGGGCTCCGGCAAAACTACCTGCCTGCGCCTGATAGCGGGTTTTGAACAGCTGTCAGGCGGCACGATTTCTATTTTCGGCAAAGAGGCGAGCGCGCTACCGCCATGGGAGCGGGATGTAAATACCGTCTTTCAGGATTATGCGCTGTTCCCGCATATGTCGATCCTCGATAACGTCGCCTACGGGCTGATGGTGAAAGGCGTCGACAAGAAGAAACGCCATGCCCAGGCGCGTGATGCCCTGGAAAAAGTAGGGCTGAGCTTTGCCATCGCCCGCAAACCTTCGCAACTTTCCGGCGGCCAGCGCCAGCGTGTCGCCATCGCCCGGGCGCTGGTCAATGAACCGCGCGTCCTGCTGCTGGACGAACCGCTGGGCGCGCTCGATCTCAAACTGCGCGAACAGATGCAATTCGAGCTGAAGAAACTTCAGCAGGAACTCGGCATTACCTTTATTTTCGTCACCCACGATCAGGGCGAAGCGCTCTCCATGTCGGACCGGGTGGCGGTATTCAATAACGGCCGCATCGAGCAGGTGGATACCCCGCGCGATCTCTATATGCGTCCGCGCACGCCGTTTGTCGCCGGTTTTGTGGGCACGTCCAACGTCTTTGATGCAGCGCTTGCGCAGAAAATTTGCGGCATGGAAGGTATCTATTCCCTGCGCCCGGAACATATTCGCCTGAACGAGGGCGGTGAGGTTCAGGTTCAGGGTATCGTGCAGGCCGTTCAGTATCAGGGAGCCGCCACGCGCCTGGAGCTGAAGCTTGCCGAGGGGGCCAAACTGCTGGTCAGCCAGGCCAACCTCAGCGATGTCTCGCTGCTGAGCGGCATTGCGCCGGGGCAGGCGGTGATGGCCTCGTGGTCACGCGAGGCGATGATTCGCCTGCATGAGGAAAGGTGAAATGGATATGAGTGTCGCTCATCCTCCCGCACCGCACGGCCGCTTGAGCCGCATGACGGCACTGTTCTGGCGTAAGCCGTCGCTCGGCCTGTTCCTGCTGCTGCTTGCCCCGCTGATGTGGTTTGGCATCGTCTATTTCGGATCGCTGCTGACCCTGCTGTGGCAGGGGTTTTACACCTTTGACGACTTCACCATGGCGGTCACGCCGGACCTGACGCTGGCGAATATTCAGGCGCTCTTCAATCCGGCAAACTACGACATCATCCTGCGCACGTTAACCATGGCGGTCGCGGTCACGTTGGCCAGCGCCATTCTGGCATTCCCGATGGCCTGGTATATGGCGCGTTACACCCGCGGCAAGTGGAAAGCGTTCTTCTATATCGCCGTGATGCTGCCTATGTGGGCGAGCTACATTGTCAAAGCCTACGCCTGGACGTTGCTGTTGGCGAAGGATGGTGTGGCGCAATGGTTTCTCAGTCATATGGGGCTGGAGCCGATCCTCACCTCACTTCTTACGCTCCCGGCGATAGGCGGTAACACGTTATCCACCTCCGGGCTGGGGCGCTTTCTGGTCTTTGTCTATATCTGGCTGCCGTTTATGATCCTGCCCGTGCAGGCCGCGCTGGAACGTCTGCCAGCGACGTTACTGCAGGCTTCAGCCGACCTCGGCGCGCGCCCCCGCCAGACCTTTCGCTATGTTGTATTGCCGCTGGCGATCCCGGGAATTGCCGCGGGTTCGATATTTACCTTTTCCCTGACGCTGGGGGATTTCATCGTCCCGCAGCTGGTGGGGCCGCCGGGCTATTTCATCGGTAACATGGTCTACGCTCAGCAGGGCGCTATCGGCAATATGCCCATGGCGGCTGCGTTTACGCTGGTTCCCATTGTGCTGATTTCGCTTTATCTGGCGTTCGTGAAACGTCTGGGAGCATTCGATGCACTCTGAACGCGCACCGTTGTTCCTGAAAGTGGCGGCATGGGGAGGCGTCATCTTTCTGCACTTCCCGCTGCTGATTATCGCGATCTACGCCTTTAATACTGAAGATGCTGCCTTCAGCTTCCCGCCGCAGGGGCTGACGCTCAAGTGGTTTAGCGTGGCGGCGGGGCGTGGCGATATCATTGAATCCGTGACGTTGTCACTTCAGATTGCCGCGCTCTCCACCGCCATTGCCCTGGTGCTTGGCACGCTTGCTGCAGCGGCACTGTGGCGAAGCGACTTTTTTGGCAAAAACGCCATTTCACTGTTGCTGCTGTTGCCCATTGCCTTACCGGGAATCATTACCGGTCTGGCGCTGCTGACCGCATTTAAAACGATCAACCTTGAACCGGGTTTTTTCACCATCGTTGTCGGGCACGCCACATTCTGCGTGGTGGTGGTGTTCAACAACGTCATTGCCCGGTTCAGACGCACCTCCTGGAGTCTGGTGGAGGCGTCAATGGATCTCGGGGCCGACGGGTGGCAAACCTTCCGCTATGTGGTGTTGCCCAATCTGGGTTCAGCACTTCTGGCGGGCGGAATGCTGGCCTTTGCCCTGTCGTTTGACGAAATCATCGTCACAACCTTTACGGCGGGACACGAGCGCACGTTACCGCTGTGGTTGCTCAATCAGCTCGGCCGTCCTCGCGACGTGCCGGTCACCAACGTTGTTGCACTGTTGGTCATGCTGGTGACAACTTTCCCCATTCTGGGTGCCTGGTGGCTAACCCGCGATGGCGAGAACATCGCCGGCAGCGGGAAATAACATTGATTTGAACAGGACAATGCTATGCAAACACATCTGCTGATAAAGGGTGAACTGGTCGCCGGACAAGGCGAAAAACAGCCGGTATACAACCCGGCCACCGGAGAAGTACTGCTGGAGATTGCTGAAGCCTCTGTCGCGCAAGTTGACGCGGCTGTTCAGGCCGCCGATCGGGCTTTTATCGACTGGGGGCAGACCACGCCCAAAGCGCGTGCGGAATGTCTGCTGAAACTGGCTGACGCCATTGAGGCGCAGGGTGAAGAATTTGCCAGGCTTGAATCGCTCAACTGCGGGAAGCCGCTCCACTGTGCTCTGGGGGATGAAATTCCGGCGGTGGTCGACGTGTTTCGTTTCTTCGCCGGGGCGGCCCGCTGCCTGAACGGTCTGGCCGCAGGTGAATACCTTGAGGGGCACACCTCGATGATCCGCCGTGATCCGGTGGGGGTAGTTGCATCGATTGCGCCGTGGAACTACCCGCTGATGATGGCAGCATGGAAGCTGGCACCCGCGCTGGCTGCCGGTAACTGCGTGGTGATAAAACCCTCTGAAATCACGCCGCTGACGGCGTTAAAACTGGGAGAACTGGCGAAAGATATCTTCCCGGCAGGCGTTGTGAACGTGTTATTTGGTCGCGGTAAGACGGTTGGCGATCCGCTCACCGGGCATGACAAAGTCCGCATGGTGTCGCTGACCGGTTCAATTGCCACCGGCGAGCATATCATCGGCCATACGGCGTCCTCCATTAAGCGCACCCACATGGAGCTGGGCGGTAAGGCTCCGGTAATCGTTTTTGATGATGCTGACCTGGACGCGGTTGTCGAAGGGGTGCGAACGTTTGGTTTCTACAATGCCGGGCAGGACTGTACGGCGGCCTGCCGCATTTATGCCCAGAAAGGCATATATCCTGCGCTGGTTGAAAAACTGGGTGCTGCGGTCGCCAGCCTCAAAATGGGGGCGCCGGAAGATGCCGCTACCGAACTGGGGCCGCTCAGCTCGGCCGCTCACCTTTCACGCGTCTGTCAGGCTGTCGATCAGGCGAAAGCGCTCGGTCATATCAGCGTTGTGACGGGCGGAAGCAAAAAGGAGGGGGCTGGCTACTACTTCCAGCCGACCCTGCTGGCGGGGGCAAAACAGGACGATGCCATTGTTCAGCGCGAAGTGTTTGGGCCGGTGGTGAGCGTCACTGAATTTGACGATGAAGCGCAGGTGCTGGCCTGGGCGAACGATTCACAGTATGGCCTGGCGTCATCGGTCTGGACCAAAGACGTGGGCCGTGCTCATCGTCTGAGCGCGCGGTTGCAGTACGGCTGCACCTGGGTGAATACCCACTTTATGCTGGTGAGCGAAATGCCGCACGGCGGCATGAAGTTATCCGGCTACGGCAAAGATATGTCGGTGTACGGACTTGAGGATTATACGGTCGTCCGGCATGTGATGATCAAACACTAAGCCATCCTGCCTGGCCGCTTGCGCGGCCGGGCATTCTCCTTCTTCGCCCTGCGTGTTAAGCAAGCTACTCCATTGTTATTAGCCATAATATTTAAGTGGTTATTCTGTAACGAAAAAACTTGATCTGTATCAACATATGACGCATATTGCGTGCGGTTATTTTTTCGGCTCTGGTATACAGAATGACGTTGTATCAAAAGATGTTGGTTTTTTACGCAGTGATGGCTTCCATCTGTGCATTAATTACCTGGTTCCTTTCAAAAGATCGCAAACGCATCCGCCTGCTCAGCGCGTTTCTGGTGGGGTCGACCTGGCCGATGAGCTTCCCCGTTGCGCTCCTGATCTCGCTTTTCTGAAGCACGCTTCCACTTTTTCCAGATGAACATGGCATTCCTGATTCGATAACTGTATAAATACACAGTGCATCGTAAAAGGAGTGCTTATGAACAGTTTTTACTCGCAGCAGGCGGGTTGCACCGTGCGCTGGCATGATTTGCCCGGCTCAGGCGAGCCCGTGGTCTTCATCCACGGGCTGGGGTGTGCCTCTTCCTATGAATATCCCCGCGTTGTCCGTGACCTTCAGTTTGGCGCACGCCGGGCCATTCTCATTGATTTGCCCGGCAGCGGTTACAGCGATAAACCCGAGCATTACAGCTATCACACCACTGACCAGGCCCGCGTGGTGGCAGAGCTGATTGACCACCTTGAATTGGATGCCTTCTGGTTATACGGCCACAGCATGGGCGGCAGTATCGCGATTGAAACGGCGGCAATGCTGGGAACGCGTGTTAAAGGACTGATGGTGTCGGAACCTAATTTTCACGCGGGTGGTGGGATGTTCAGCCGCTCGATTGCGGCGCAAACCGAACAGCAATTTCTGGAACAGGGTTATGACGCCATGCTCAGCGCAGAAACCTCAGCGTGGGCGGGGTGTCTGCAAAGCAATGCGCCGTATGCAGTCTGGCGCGGAGCAAAGAGCCTGGTTGAGGGTTTAATGCCGGTATGGGAAACGCAATTCCTGTCGCTCTCGTGCCCGGTGACGCTGATCTTCGGCGAACATTCTCTGCCTGACGACGATGTTGATAATCTGAAGCAGAAAGGCGTTGAGGTAAAAATTATCCCTGCGGCGGGGCATTCTATGTCGTGGGAAAATCCGTCAGCACTGGCTCAGACGTTAGCCGGGTGTATGACGGAGTGATGTGCGCAAAAGTTTCGCCCGGCGGCGCGACGCTTGCACGGGCCTACGATGAATTGTGCAAGGTATTGATATTATGGCGGAATGTAGGCCGGGTAAGCGCAGCGCCACCCGGCAAGAATGGCAACTACATGATTAAAGCCCGTAATGCCTGACGTGCGTCAGGTTGAATATCATGCGGATGCTGGTAATCAATGTTCTCTATCGCCCGGCTATAGAGGGCAACCAGCCAGTCGTAAACGTACGCGGTGGCCGCATGGACTGGCTGTTCCGCCAGACGCGTCAGACGTGGCGCGGCGCTGCTGACGACGGGCGTAACGAAGATAGCCTGTCCCTTGCGGATGCGGCTTGCCGGACGCTCTGCTGAAGGCGTTTGGTCATACCCCAGCCAGCCAACGAAATTGCCCATCACGGCGTGCAGTTGCGCGGCGCTGCTCTTATCCGCTTCGACAATACGCTGAAGCTGTTGCGCCAGTTTAAGCCGGTAGCTGGTGACCACCAGAACATCCGCGATTTGCTGTAATACTGCGGGTTCCAGACCGAGACGGGCGGCCGTGGCCTCATTACGGCTCCACTGACGCAGATGATTTATCCATACTCTGTGCGCCAGACGCGCCTTATCCTTCGTCTGGAACTGACCAGCACTTTCCTGGGCGTTATCGGTAAACAGATCAATGGTATCCGTAAACAGCCCATTGACCTGCTCCTCGCGCGGTTGCTGGACGGCGAGCAGCGTTTCAAACGCTTTCATCGGCGGCATCAATCCTTCAAGAAGCTCGCCGTGACGGGCGGCACTGCTTTGCAGGGTGCGCACCATGTTTTCGGCCTGTGCGCGTCGGGTAGCCGGTTCCTCAACCAGCGGGGCGAGATAGCTGCGCATTAGCGCCGAAAGCTCCTGGCGAAGCAAGCTTTTCAGCGTTCCAAGGCGCTTCTGCCGCTGCGCAGGGAGCGTGGCCTGAGACAACCACTCAATGACGCGCTGCATGCTGTGGCTATCCAGCGCCTGCAGCGTGCCCCAGCGTAAACCCGGTTTACCGAGCAGATGCTGTACGGCTTCATCAAGATTCTGGCGGGTGGTAAAGCGGGCGTCATGCGGGGTAATCGCCCACACCAGCCCCGGCAGGGCAGACTCTTCAGCAGGCTGCGTCTCTTTGACCCAGTTCATTAACACTTTTGCTTTTTTGGCCGTCTGCTCGTGCTGCGCTGTCGCATTGCAGATAACCAGCACGTCAGGCTGTAGCTGCTGGCGGTAATGGTCGAGCAACCACTGACATTTTGCCTGCGCTAACGGATCGGCACTGCTATCTTCAAAGACCGGAATATCAATGATATCAACGTTATCCAGCGCACCACTCTCAACCGGCAGGACCAACTCGCGGGTCAGGAAGGCCAGCACGTCAACCGGGAGGCTGATGGCGTTGAGCATGTCGCCGTTATTCAGCGGATGCAGCAGCGTCTCCTGTGCGTCCTGCTGGGTTAAGGTGCCATGCGTCAGGAACCCTTCACCCGGCAAGCCAAAGCTATCTACCAGCAGACTCAGCGGAGCAGCAAGCTCGCTGGCATGGCTGGTCTGATGCAGAACATGGGCGAGCTTCAGCCACTGTTGGGTGAATTCCTGTTGCTCACCCCACAGCAGCGACCAGACGCTTGCCCGGGTGCTGAGATCAAGTGAAGGCACCAGTTGGGCAAGCTCATACCACAGGGCATCATCAATTTGCTGTTTCGCAGTGGGTATTGTGCACTGCCAGAAGCGGGCTATGGCACCCACTTCCTGCGCCGTGATACCCGGTACGCCCTGCGGCTGACGCAGGCCACGCCATTTCTCAAGACGGGTCTCAATGACCGCCTTATCCACTGCGCGCATCTGCGGATGCAGCGTCGTGCGGGCAATAAACAGCTGTACCAGCTCGGCCTCGGTGACAAGACTCAGACGTAGCGGAAACGCCTCATCAACCACCTCCCGGTTTTCCCGGGTAAAGCGGACGGCCATGTTGGTCAGGGCATGACCCGGATTGATATGCGAAAAATAGTCAAAGGTGCGCTGGCCTGGCGTAACGTTTAGCCGTCCATTACCGCTGCCGCACAGCGACAGCAGCAGGTGTGCTTTTGCGCTCTGCGAATGACCGTAAAGTCCGATGCTGCTCTGGCGGGTCAGGGCACGTTCAATAGCCTGCTCTCGCGCCTGCGCCGCGTTGATGCGGGCAAGCAGGGCGTCAGCATCGTTGTCCAGCACAGGGGCATTCATGCGCGTCTCATTAATCCACCCGATTAACGCCTGAGTGGTGGTGGTCGTCGCTGTCATTTCAGGTATACACTCCCGCTGTCGATCCAGTAGTGGCTGCCGCTGTGTCGGCGATCGGCCAGAGTATTCAGTTTGAAGGTTAAGGCGTCAGGCGCTACCGGTGTGCCGTCCTGTAGCCAGGCATCGCTCAGTTCAAAGGACTCAGGACCTTCCTGCTTGCTGCCGCCGCAGAGCTTAAGCCGCACGTTCAGCACGCCGTCACCGGCAATCGCTTTCGCCAGTTCAGCCGAATTGATGCTGAGCGTATAAAGCGGCGTGGCAGGCCAGCGTGCGTTCGCCAGCTGGCGGAAGCCGAGGGTGACGTTGCCGCGTAGCGGGAAGTGCAGGCGTGCGTCGAGTTTTGCGCCCGGCTTATCGAGGTCGATATCCTGATACCAGACGTTTTCCTCACGCAGGGTATTAACGGTGTTATCCAGCACGCCGAGATAACGCACGGTAGAATACGCGCCAATGTCCGCGGCTTTAAAGTTGAAGCGCGGCAGACGCAGGTCGAGCGCCAGGCTGCACAGCATGGCACCCACGGCGGCGGTTGATTTAGGGTTACCAATGCGCCCCTGCTGACTGAACGGATACCACTCATGTACCTGGTATTTATCCAGCCAGACGATGCGATTGACCGGCACCGGCTGCAGGTGACGGATCAGCGCCTGAACGCCTGGCAGGCAGCCAGGGCGACCGGTAATCAGCAGAATATCGCAGCTGTAGTGGGAAATCGCTTCACAGACTGCGTGAAGCGGAGAGGTCAGCGTAAACTGACCGGCCAGCATCGCATCCTGCATCTCGCGGAAATTGACGTGCAGCGGTACGGCGAAAAGGTCGAACGCTTCTGAGCCCGCAGGCAGGGCATGATCAATCGCCTGCTGCAGATAATTCATGACGTTGCGGGTTGGTTTCTGCGGCAGAAGATCGCCAAAGGTGGCATGCAGGCCAGCCAGCGGATCGTCAACGTCGCTGGATTCCCACGCGGCAAGAATGGCGTGGCCAATCGGCATAAAGAGCTGTAGCGCCGTTTGCTGGCGCAGCACGGCCTGGGTATCAATACGCCCGGAGTCGCCGAACAGCGACGCCATGAGCAGCGAGGCGTCCGCAATCCCGGATTTCTGCAGCTGCGTTTGCAGGGCGGGCAGCACGTAGCGCTGAATCACGTCCAGAAGGGTATCATCGCCCGCCACTTTAAACCCTTCGCGGAACAGCAGCTGCGGCGTGATTTTGACGTTATTACCGGAGCCGTCATCCAGTTGATAATGGGTGATCGCCATATCCGTGGTGCCGCCACCGATGTCGATAGACGCGACGCGCAATGCGCGGCCGGGCTGCACACCAGGCTCAGGCTCACGATCCGTGCGGGCGAGCGAGGCAAAGAAGGCTTCCGTCTGGCCGCCAAAATGGGAGATCGCTTCGTTATACAGCCAGACCAGTTGACCACAGCTGGCCTCATCCCACTCCATCTGGATTTCAGGGACCGGCACCACGCTTTTTTCCTGCTGTTTGCGGGTGGCAAAATCCTCATCCTGCGGGTGCCAGCCCATCGCTTTCCAGACGATGGCGATGGCTTCGAACATGCGGCGACGGAAAATCTCGCGCTCCTGCTTTGGCATTGCCGAGGGCAGGGTAAGGATCAGGGTGCGCAGCTGGCGTGGCGAGGCAGGGAAGCCCAGACGCAGGCGGGTGGCGACGCTGTTGATCTGACCCAGCGCCTGCGCCAGCAGCTCGCACAGCATATGCGTCATCAGGGTGCTGCGGCTGTACTGCGGCGAGAAGACCGGCAGTCGCTCGTCCTGCGGTAACGTAAACAGCGGTTCACCGTCATCGTTCATCAGGTTCATCAGCGGGAACGCCGTGGCAAGCGGCTCACGCTGGGTTTTGCCGTTCATCTGACTAAAGCGCCAGTCCTGCACCACCGGTGTTTCATCCCACAAATAGCGACGCGGGCTGGAGATGCCGCTGTTCCCTTCGGTTCCCAGACGCTGCATCGCCAGCTTGCGGGCTTCATCACCCACGCGAACGATCGACGGCCAGACAAACGCATCTTCGCGGCCACTTTCAACCGAGAAGTGCTGTTTGCCAAAGCGTGCTTCGGAAAACTCGAGACGGCTGGTAAACAGAGGCTCATTGAGGAATTGCGGCTCGCTCAATGAACGAACCTGTAACTCGGCGGTCTGCCGCAGTCCATCGTTCGCATCGCCATGGTCTTCAATAATGACGCCGCAGGTGTGAGTGTTACCGACGTCGAGGATCAGGTCGACCGGAATCGCTGGCGTACTGAGGGTATGGGTAACAAATTTCACTTCCGGCACGGTGAGCTGTTCACCGAGCATGGTCAGCAGGTTAAGCCAGTGGGCCTGATATTCAAAGCTGCGCATCGCCTGATGCAGGTCACGTTCAGAACGATTTTCAACGCCGTCAGCATACTGGGTAAATGCTTCACGCAGCCAGCCGTCAATCCAGGTCTGGTCGAGGAAGCTTTCAACCTCGCTATCGCGCCAGGCCAGCGCGAAACGGGTGCCGTTCAGGATATCGTTTTCAACCGGCGACAGCGCGGAGGTGGCATGTTCCGCAATCTGGCTGTCGAGGGCGAGGGTCACGCGGTGCGTATTGCCTGCGGTGTCGGGGGTGTCGAGCTTGCGGACCTGCACGCGGGCCCAGTTATCCGGCCCCTCCACAAAGGTGCGCGGCGGGTTGAAACGCAGAAACGGGACGGGAAGCCAGACGCCGTCCAGCACCGCAAGGGACTGCTGCAGCGGGATAGTCGTTTCCGGTTTAACCACTTCAGGCTGGCCGCCGTGCGTTCCCGGCACGGTATAGCGCCCGTTAACCAGATCGAAATCGAGGCGTAAAAGAGGGCCGTTGGCGGTCTTACGTACGAAGCGCCCGTGGCTGGCGGTGTCCTGCGGCGTCAGCCCGAAATCGAGGAATTGCACGCCGCTGTTGGCAATAAGCGTAACGCTTTGTTTATAGTCGCAAAGATTTACCAGCATAGGATCAGGCACCTGCTTTCTTGAACGTCAGGGGGACGACGGTGTTGGCATCATAACGGGCGCGACATTCTGCGATATCGCTGGTGCCGGCTTTACAGGCGACTTCCGGCATCGGGTAGCGGGAACCGTCGGTACAGCGGGCCGTGCCGCGACTCTTGATCATCAGCTCACCATTGCTGTGTAGCCCGGAGAAGATCTCCGCGCGGCAGACAATATTGTCGCCATGGACTATGCGGGCGAAACCTTTATTGTTCTGGATTTGATAGCGCATTGACGGTGGCTTGCCGGTGACCGGGTCTTTCACGTCGAGAATCGCGCGCCAGGTACCGTTCAGGAAGCGTGTCGATCCGGCTTTCACCTGACCGGCCTCCATCACCATGGCATCTTTCGGGATCGCGACAATCACCACGGGAGCGGGTTCAGGCTCTTTTTCTTTGCTCGCCACCACCTCAGCCTGATGCAGGGGTAAATTCATCGCCAGTGGCTCAACGGCTTTGATCGGTTTTGGGGCGATAGCCACGGGCTCAGGGACCGGCGCAGGCGCGGGCTCTGCAGAAGGGGCCGGTTTTGGCCACATCAGCGGGGCGGCAATAGCGGCAATGATCACCGCCGCGACCGGCAGCGTCCAAAGGGGAACGCGACGCTTCTTCGTGATGACGACAGGCGCGGGTTCAGGCGCAGGTTGCGCAACAACCGGTGCGGGCTCGGGCGCATACAGGTCTTCCGGCGTAATCCGTATCGCGGCGACCGGGGCAATCAGCGGCTCGTCAGCTTTTTCAAAGGTGATGGCCGGTTCGGGCACCCGCTCGGGCTCGGGTTCAGGATCTTCAATCACAACGGGGGCGGGCTCAGGGATCAGCGATTCACGCAGGCAGTCGAGGACATCGTCACGCGCATTTTCATTCAGGTTTACAAAACCCCAGAAGCACAGGATCGGTTTTCCGTCGACGAGAAAAACGAAATTTTCCCCAGGGAACTGAAATGCTTTCGACAGCAGCGAGCCGAAGAGCTGTTGCGCTGTTTTCGGCGACTGAAGGCATTTCTTGCTTAACGACTCTACGCTCGCAAGGGTGTTTTCCAGATAGCGCAGGGCGCGATAGCGGTCGTCCTCACCAGCCGCTTTCCAGCTGGTGACGTTTCCCTCCACCGGGGAGTACCAGTCTACGCGGTCGCCGCTGTCGTTGACCTGCGGAATCGCCAGACAGTCAACGATAGCCTGTTGTTTGCGCAACCGGAGCGCTTCCCGAATTTGTAACGCTGATTCAAAAACGGCTTGTCCGCCGCCGCCCACGGCCTGAAAATCATCCAGGTTACCGCTGCGTAAAAGAGTTTTAGCCACGATTTGATCCCATATACTTCTTCACGCCGTTACTTTAACGAAACGAGGAAGAAAACAAACGGAGGAAGAGACGCTAAAAGGGCCGATTTCTTGCGGCATAGAAAGTGACGGTTGTGCTTGACGGATAATGGCACTTAAGGCAAATCATCTTTTCGGATGCTGACCGTAAAACCAGCAAAAAACGCGGCTTTAGAATAACCTGATAGTGTTTCGTTATTTGCCAGGTCATAACGGCTGTGCTGTTATTACTGTCCTATATAATAAAACTGTCAGGGTTATAACCATGTCTACAGGGAAAACACTGCTCGCCCTTGCGCTGAGCGCGCTTTTACCAGCCGGTGCCGCGTGGGCGGCAAACAACGACACCTTAATTTACTGTTCTGAAGCGTCACCCGAGTCGTTCAACCCGCAAATCGCCAGTTCCGGCCCCTCTTTTGTCGCCAGTTCTCAGGTACTGTACAACCGCCTGATCAATTTCGACCCGGTGAAAAACACGCCGGTTCCGTCGCTGGCGGAATCCTGGACGATTTCACCGGACGGTAAGACCTATACCTTTACCCTGCGCAAAGAGGTGAAGTTCAACAGCAACAAATACTTCAAGCCGACCCGCGACTTTAACGCCGATGACGTTATTTTCTCGGTTATGCGTCAGAAAGACCCTAAGCATCCGTACCACAACGTGTCCCAGGGTAACTATGAATACTTTAACGACGTGGGTCTTGATAAGCTGATTCAGGACGTCAAAAAAGTCGACGATTACCACGTTCAGTTCACCCTGAGTGAACCCAACGCCGCGTTCCTGGCCGACTGGGGGATGGATTTTGCCTCGATTCTCTCCGCAGAATACGCCGATGCGATGCTGAAAAAAGGTACGCCTGAAAACGTGGACACCTGGCCGATCGGTACCGGTCCTTATGTGCTGCAGCAGTACAAAGTGGATTCACTGATCCGCTACGTCGCTAATCCGAACTACTGGGATGGCGAGGTGCCGACCAAACATCTGATCTTCTCCATCACGCCAAATGTGGAGACGCGTCTGGCGAAACTGCAGACCAACGAATGCCAGATAATACCCGCGCCGTCTCCGGTGCAGTTTGAGGTGATTAAGAAGAACAAAGACCTGACGCTGCACTCGGTTGATGCGCTGAACGTCGGCTATCTGGCGTTTAACACCGAGAAAAAACCGTTTGATAACGTGCTGGTGCGCCAGGCGCTAAACTACGCGACCGACAAAAAGGCTATCGTTAACGCGGTCTTTATGGGGTCGGGGACGGTGGCAAAATCGCCGATCCCACCCAATATGATGGGCTTTAATAACGATCTGAAGGATTACAGCTACGATCCGGAAAAAGCGAAAGCGCTGCTGAAGCAGGCCGGGCTGGAGAAGGGCGCAGACGTTACGCTATGGTCAATGCCGGTTCAGCGTCCGTATAACCCAAACTCGCGTCGCATTGCGGAGATGATCCAGAGCGACTGGGCGAAGGTGGGCGTAAAGGCAAAAATCGTATCTTACGAGTGGGGCGAATATCTCTCCGGAATGCGTAAAGGCGAACATGATTCCGCACTGTTTGGCTGGATGTCCGATAACGGTGACCCGGACAACTTTGCCGATGTGCTGCTGGGCTGCAACAGCATTAAAACCGGGTCAAATGCCGCACGCTTGTGCGATAAAGATTATGATTCCCTGGTACAAAAAGCGAAGCTGACCAGCAATCCGGCTGAGCGTGCGAAGCTCTATGGCCAGGCGCAGGAGATTTTCTACCAGCAGGCGCCGTGGATCGCACTGGCAAACGGCAAAACGTTCTATGCGACCCGCAGCAACGTGACCGGGTACAGCGTGAGCCTGATGGGCAGTGATTTTTCAAAAGCGAAGCTGAACTAAGCATTTTATTGCCGGGTGGCGGCTACGCCTTATCGGGCCTACATTTTGCACCCGTAGGCCCGGTAAGCGTAGCGCCACCGGGCACGTGAGGAGGAGTGACAATGTCACATTTAAACGACGTGATCGCCCGCGTGGATGCCGCCATCGACGAGAGCGTGATTGCCCATATGAACGAACTGCTGATTGAACTGAGCGATGATGCCGAGCTCAGCCGGGAAGAACGCTATACCCAGCAGCAGCGTCTGCGTACCGCAATTTCGCATCACGGTAAGCAGCATAAAGAAGAAATGGACGCGCGGCAGGAACAGCTGACCAAAGGCGGCACGATTCTGTAGCCTCAAAACTGGCGTCGTGCGACCAGCCAGGCCCCGACAACCAGCATCACCGCACCGCACACCGGGCCTGCCAGGGCGCGGAGTGGAACGCCATGGCTTCTCAGAACGTCCATCACCAGCCCACCGATCAGCTGGCTGGCCACCAGTACGGCGATGGTGGTCGCTGCGCCAACGTTCTGATATCCGCTGATACTGGCAAAGACGAAAAACGAACCCAGCAGTCCCGGAATAAGCGTCCACCAGCGCACAGTTGCGGCCAGCTCGCTAAACCCGGCGACGCCCTGTTTCAGCAGCAGAATGCTGACAAACAGCACGATGCCGACCAGCGAGTTGAGCAGCATCGCGATCAGAATGGTGGAGGAGGATTGGGTGATGCGCACCATCAAGGTATTCTGTACCACCAGACCGATTCCCGCCGCCACCAGAAATGCCAGCGTCAGTGATTGATTCATGGAATAGCGTCCGGGTCGCTGCGCTCGTCAAGCTGCAGCTGCATGAAGATTAAGTCCAGCCAGCGGCCAAACTTGGTTCCCACCTGCGGCATTTGTCCGGTAGTCACGAAACCGAGGGTTTCATGAAGGTGAATGGAGGCCTGATTTTGCGCTTCAATACCGGCCACCATCACATGTTTACCCAGGGTGCGGGCCTCGTTAATCAGCGCTTTCATCAACGTGCGGCCAATCCCCTTGCCCTGATGATCCGGATGGACATAGACCGAATGTTCTACCGTATGGCGGAAACCATCAAAAGCTCGCCAGTCACCGAAAGAGGCGTATCCGGTAATAACACCGTTTTCCTCGCTCACCAGAACCGGATAGCCTGCAAGTGTACGAGCCTCAAACCACGCGATACGGTTATTGGTATCGACGGTCTTATCGTTCCAGATCGCGGCAGTATGCAGCACCGCGTGGTTATAGATCTCTCCTATCGCAGCGCAGTCTTCTTTGCAGGCATGACGAACGATCATGATGTTCCCTCTGTGTGTTGTTCACTATAGTATTACGTTGTAGATACGATATTACACAACTGCATCGTCCGGGCGCTACGCCATAAGCCCTATTTTTTGTTATCAGAACCCCATTGAAATGCCATTCATACACTATAGTATGACGTCATGAACACAATAACAGACACAATGAATCAACGAATTAGTGCAAGAATTCGTCTTGAACGCGAGTCCCGCGGATGGTCCCTGAGCGAGCTGGCTGACCGGGCAGGGGTCTCGCGCGCGATGATCCACAAAATTGAGCGCGGAGACAGCAGCCCGACAGCGACTCTTCTTGCCCGCCTGTCCGGCGCGTTTGGCATCAGCATGTCCACGCTGATTGCACGCGCGGAGATGCAGGAAGGTAAACTCCTGCGCCTTGCCAATCAGCCTGTCTGGCGCGACCCGCAAACGCACTATCTCCGCCGTCATGTTTCTCCCCGTACCGATCTGCCCATCGACCTTGTTCAGGTAGAACTGCCTGCCGGGAGCGATGTGCCGATGCCCGCATCGTCTTACGCGCTGGCACGTCAGCTCATCTGGCTGCAGTCCGGCGAGCTGGTGTTTCAGGAAGGCGACACACGCCACGAGATGCAGGCCGGTGACTGTCTTGAACTTGGGCCGCCAAATGACTGCCGTTTCATCAACGAAACGAATGAAAGCTGTGTCTATCTGGTTGTACGGCTTAACCAGTCGGGTTCGTAAAGGAAGCGATAACGCCGTTCATGAGCCAGGCTGTAATGACATTTGTAGCAGAAGGAGATCCTGATGAATCACGCTGTTTCGCAAAATCGCCGCTGGGTGCTGGCTTCTCGTCCACAGGGCGCGCCGGTCGCGGAAAATTTTCGTCTGGAAACACAACCTGTTCCCGCGCCCGTTGAGGGGCAGCTGTTGCTTCGTACCGTCTGGCTGTCGCTGGATCCGTATATGCGGGGTCGCATGAGCGATGCGCCATCCTATTCCCCTCCGGTAGAGGTGGGTGCCGTGATGGTCGGGGGAACGGTCAGCCGCGTTGAGCAGTCAAACCATCCCGATTTCAAACCCGGTGAATGGGTGCTGGGCTACAGCGGCTGGCAGGAATATGAACTTTCTGACGGCAGCGGCCTGGTCAAGCTGGGCGACAATCCGTCTCATCCTTCCTGGTCGCTGGGTATTCTGGGTATGCCTGGTTTTACCGCCTATATGGGGTTACTGGATATCGGACAACCGAAAGCGGGTGAAACGCTGGTGGTCGCTGCGGCGACAGGTCCGGTTGGCGCCACCGTTGGGCAGATTGGCAAAATCAAAGGTTGCCGGGTAGTGGGCGTTGCCGGTGGGGCAGAAAAGTGCCGTCATGCCGTTGATGTTCTTGGGTTTGATCAGTGTCTCGATCACCACGCGGCGGATTTTGCCGACCAGCTGAAGCACGCCTGCCCGAAAGGGATTGATGTCTATTATGAAAACGTCGGGGGGAAAGTCTTTGACGCCGTACTGCCGCTACTGAATACCTCTGCGCGCGTCCCGGTTTGCGGCCTGGTGAGTGGCTACAATGCGACGGGCTTGCCTGAAGGACCGGATCGCTTGCCGCTGCTGATGGGCACCATTCTGAAGAAACGTATTCGGATGCAGGGGTTCATTATCGCTCAGGACTATGGCCACCACATTAAGGCGTTCCAGGACGAGATGGGGCGCTGGGTGCAGGAAGGTAAAATTCACTATCGTGAACAGGTCACGGATGGGCTTGAGAACGCGCCCGAGGCGCTGATTGGCCTGCTGGAAGGTCGAAATTTCGGCAAAGTCGTGATTCGCGTCGCGGGTGACAATAAATAAAAAGCATGATGGCGGGGTTTCCCGCCATATTTATTTGTGAAGATACGATATATTGTCTTTAATTAACGGACATGGTTTTTCGCGCCATCATCCCGGATGCGCCCGAAGCCGATAAAAAATCACAGTTTGCTTTTTTTGCTGTTTTTACGTACTTCCCACCACCAGGCATGACGATACAGGATATATCGAAGCAGCGTCGTTTTATTAAACCGACGCTTAAAAATAGCATTAAGTTTTAGCTACAGGAATTGAACATGCTTGATTTGGATCACTTAGAAAAAGCCCAAAGGATCAGTCTTACCATGCAAGTTGAACTCAGTTTGAAAGGAGCATTAATTACAGGCTCCCTCAAACCTGGCGCACGGCTGATTACGAAAGAAATTGCCGATAAATTGGGAACCAGTATTACGCCGGTCCGCGAAGCGCTGCTGCGTCTGGTGTCGGCAGGGGCGTTACACGCTACGCCCGCGCAGGCCTTTCTGGTGCCAGAGGTCACGCTGGATCGTTATAACGAAATTAACGCCATTCGCAAACAGCTTGAGCCCATGGCAGTCGCCGCAGCCTGTCAGAATATGTCTGAGCAAAAGCTGGAGACGTTGCGCAAATTGTCGGACGTATTTCATGAGGCCATGCGCAACGGGAACGTCCAGCAGGCGCTCCATGCGAATCGTGTCTTCCGGTTTACGCTTTATCAGTATGCCGAAATGCCGACGCTGAATGCGTTGATTGAACAGCTATGGGTGCGCATCGGCCCGTGTATTAACTATCTTCACCGTGAGCTTGATGACATCAAAGTGTCGACTTATCACTATGACGAGCTGCTTTCAGCCCTTGAGAGAAGAGATGTTGATGCCAGCCAGAAGGCGATTGATAAGTTGATTGATGAAGCGAATACGCTTTTACAGCGACAATATTTTAACTAAGAGATTATTTAGCAGAGCGACTATATCTCGCACCTAATTATTTATCTGGTGAATAACTCCTGATGGCTTATTGCCATCAGGAGCATTATTTCATTTATAAAATAAACTTTACTTTTTTTCTCACTCGAAGCGATAAGAGACCGACAGACCAACACCGTAGTTACGGCCAGGTGCGGGCTCGTAATAACGCCCGTTCGATTCGTTAACAATAACGGAGCCGACATACTCTTTGTCGAACAGGTTATCTACGCGGCCAAAGACGTCCATCCCCCAGTTGCCATAGTTAAATTTATACCCGGTATTGAGCCCAACCACCGTGTACGACGGCGCTTTCGCCGTGTTTTCGTCATCAGCCATGATGTCGCTCATATAGCGCACGTCAGAACCCGCGTACCAGCCTTCTTCTGGCTGCCAGCCAAACGACGCGAAGCCCATATTGCGGGCAATGCCCGGCATACGGTTGCCATTACAGTCGGCATCGCCGCAGACGTTGGTGCGGTAGGTGGCGTCCAGGTACGTCCACGCCATTTTCAGTTTCCAGTTCTCAGCAAACTGCTGATCGAGAGAGACTTCTACCCCCTGACGGCGAGTTTTCCCGACATTTTTATAGCTTGTACGACCGCCAGCGCTGGCATCTACCACGATCTCATCATCTGTGTCTGTGCGGAACAGCGCTGCCGTCAGCAGACCATTACCGATGCGGGTTTTGCTGCCCACTTCATAGGTGTTGTTCGTGGAAGGTTTCAGGCCGATGTTCAGGCCGCCCTGATTATCGGCGCGATAAGAAAGTTCGTTGATGGTCGGCGTTTCGAATCCACGTCCTGCGGCCGCATAGAGGTTCCACGCGTCCGTCACCGCATATTTCACCGAGCCTGCCGGGAGCCATTTGTGATAGCTCGCGTCACCGCTGTCATCGCCGTTCCCAGGCGTAACGTAGTGGTCGTTGGAATCGAACCAGACCGAGCTGTAACGCACGCCCGCGTCGACGGAAAGTTTCTGCGTTAACTGCCAGCTGGTTTGCAGATAAGGATCAACGTTCCACATCAGATTGCGTTCATCACGACGCTTATCGCCTTTAACGCCGTAATCCGGCACGCCGTTGTTCATCACGAAGTTTTCGTACCCGCGACGATCTTCGCTCATGTTTTCATAGTTCAGACCGGTGGTGAAGGTGACCGGCACCAGCAGCTCACCACGGTGCGTCCAGCGGGTATCAACGCCCTGATAGTGGCGCTGCATATCAATCACGCCGCCGGAGTGAGAAGGTCGCAGCTGCGGCTGATAAGGAATCGACTGATACTGCGTCATTTCACGCTCACCGGCATACATCATCACGCTCAGATCGTCCTGAGCGCTAAGCTGGCGGTCATAGCGCAGACCGGCCTGGGTCTGCTTGATGGTCTTGCGCGTGTTGTACTGATCGCCGCGCGGAGACTGACGTGGGTTGTTTTGCCACTCCTGATAGCTCAGCCCGCCCGGATCGTTGGCTTTCATGTCCACGCTGTTGAAAATCAGCGTCAGCTTGCTGGCGTCGTCAATGCGTACACCCAGTTTGGCGTTAGCCAGATTCTTCCGCGCGCCGCTGTGGTCGCGGAAGCCTTTGGTGGTGAAGCGGGTAGTCGAAACCGTGTAATCCACGTCTCCCGCATGCGTTCCGTCCCCCATGGCGCCGGTGGCTTTCATTCCATAGCGCCATGTACCATAACTGCCGTAATAGCTGCTCGCCTCAAGGGTCGGTGGCTGCTGCCCGGTCTGGGTAGTCATGTTAATCACGCCGCCAGAGGCGTTACCGTACAGGGCAGAGAAGGGGCCACGCAGCACTTCAACGCTGTCAATGCTGGAGAGATCGATGTTAGACGTCTGGCCCTGTCCGTCCGGCATGGTGGCAGGGATACCGTCGACATACATGCGAATGCCGCGCACGCCAAACGTTGATCGGGCACCAAACCCACGCACTGAAAGCTGGAGATCCTGGGCATAATTCTGCCGGTTCTGGATTTGCAGCCCGGGAACGCTGCCAAGCGATTCAGAGAGGTTAATGCGTGGCGTGGCATGACGCATATCATCGCCATTCACGACGCTGACCGCCGCCGGGGTATCAAGCTCTGATACGGTTTGCGGCGTGGCGCTGACGATCATGGTTTGTTCCTCTGCGCCGATCGCACTAAGCGGCACAAAAACAACGGGGACCAGCAGCAGCGGGAGAGATGCCTTACGGGCAGAAATGATTTTCATGAATAAAACCGGTTGTGGTGTGTAAACGAACCAAATGGAACATGTCCATACATGTTAAAGGTTTTGTAAATGTTTTGAAAACTATAACCGCACATTGCGTTAATGAAAGGCGAGAAGGGAAAGAAAAACTCCACTTTTAACTCATTAATGATTACTATTCTCATTATCATAAGGGCGACGCCATGACGTTGCCAGCCGGAAGCGATGTCAGCCGTACTCCCATTTTTCAAAAAAGGAATTGTTATGTCTTTACGCCATCTGTGCTCACCGCGACTGAGCACCTCTCTGCTGTCTGCCGCTTTACTGTTTGCCGGAACCTTCCAGGTGCATGCCGCCGAAGAGATGCTGCGTAAAGCAGTGGGTAAAGGTGCCTATGAAATGGCGGTCAGCCAGCAGGAGAATGCGCTGTGGGTTGCGACGTCGCAAAGCCGTAAAACTGACAAGGGTGGGATTATCTATCGCCTTGATCCTGCCACGCTGGAGGTGACGCAGGCCATTCATAGCGATCTCAAACCTTTTGGTGCAACCCTCGACGGCGCGACGCAAACCCTGTGGTTGGGTAACACGCTCAACGGTGCGGTGACGGCCATTGATGCGAAAACGGGCGACGTGAAAGGGCGTCTGGTGCTGGATAGTCGCCAGCGCAGCGAAACGGTGAAACCGCTGCAGCCGCGACAGCTGGTGGCGGATGACGCGAGCAACACGATTTACATCACCGGGGTGGGCAAAGAGAGCGTGATTTGGGTGGTGGATGGCGCCACGCTGAAGCTGAAAGGAACCATCGCAAATACGGGTACCTACAGCACCGGGCTGGCGCTTGATGCCAGGGCGAAACGCCTGTATACAACGAATGCGGACGGCGAGCTGGTCACCATTGATACCGCCACCAACACCATCCTCAGCCGCAAAAAAGTGCAGGACGACGGCAAAGAACACTTCTACCTGAATTTGAGCCTGGACACCGCCGGTCAGCGTGCCTTCCTGACCGACTCAAAACAGCCGGAAGTGCTGGTGGTGAGCCTGAAAGACGGCAGCGTGATTGAGAAAATTGCGGCGCCTGAATCACTGGCGGTTCTGTTTAACCCGGCTCGCAATGAAGCCTACGTGACGCACCGTGAAGCCGGTAAAGTGAGCGTGATTGACGCGAAGTCTTATAAGGTGACAAAAACTTTCGACACGCCTGTCTACCCGAATAGCCTGGCGCTGTCTGCCGATGGCAAAATCCTGTACGTGACGGTGAAACAAAAATCCACTCGCCAGCAGGAAGCCACTCAGCCTGATGATGTGATTCGTATTGCACTCTAATGTGGGAATTGCCCGGTGGCGCTGCGCTTACCGGGCCTACAAAAACGATAAGATATAGGCCGGGTAAGGCGAAGCCGCCACCCGGCTTTTTTATTAACGCGAGGTCTCTTCCACCAGCGGTGCGTCGTGTTTTTCATCATCAGGATGAACCGGCGCGGTGCTGTGAATTTCGTGAACGCGTTTACGTACGCCGAACCAGCCTGCGATCAGCAATACGGCCAGCAGCGGAATGGTGGCGATGGTATAGGTACCGTTCGGGTAGTCGAACGCCATCAGTACCAGCACGCTAAACAGGAAGAGCAGGGTGAGCCATGAGGTCACCGGTGCGCCCGGCAGCTTAAAGCTGACGTCTGGGGCTTTGCCTTCTTTAATGGCTTTACGCAGGCGCATCTGGCAAACCACGATAAAGGCCCAGGAGGCGATAATCCCAAGTGCGGCCACGTTCAGAACGATCTCGAAAACCTGAGACGGCACCAGATAGTTCAGGAATACACCGAAGACATACACCACCAGGGTCGCCAGAATACCGGCATACGGTACGTGCTGCTTGCTCATCTTCGACATGAACTTCGGCGCAGAACCGCCCATCGACATAGAGCGCAGGATACGACCGGTAGAGTAAAGGCCGGAGTTGAGGCTGGAGAGTGCCGCCGTCAGTACCACGATGTTCATGATGCTGCCAACGTAAGGCACGCCGAGCTTAGAGAAGAAGGTGACAAACGGGCTCTGACCAGCCTGATAGGCATTCCACGGCAGCAGCAGAACCAGCAGCACCACGGAGCCAACGTAGAACAGACCGATACGCCAGATCACGCTGTTAATGGCTTTCGGCACCATGGTCTGCGGATCTTTACATTCACCCGCTGCGGTACCGACCAGTTCGATAGAGGCAAAGGCAAACACGACGCCCTGAACCAGAACCAGCGCAGGCAGCAGACCGTGCGGGAAGAAACCGCCGTTATCGGTTATCAGGTGGAAGCCGGTGGCATTGCCATCCAGCGGCTTACCGCTGCCGAGGAACACGGTCCCGACGACCAGGAAAATCACAATCGCCAGCACTTTTACCAGCGCAAACCAGAACTCCATTTCGGCGAACCACTTCACGCCGATCATGTTCATGGTGCCGACAATCGCCAGCGCACCAAGGGCAAAGACCCACTGGGGCACGTCACCGAACGCGCCCCAGTAGTGCATGTAGAGCGCAACGGCGGTGATATCGACGATACCGGTCATCGCCCAGTTGACGAAGTACATCCAGCCTGCCACGTAGGCCGCTTTTTCACCGAGGAATTCACGGGCGTAGGAAACAAAACTCCCACTGGACGGACGATGCAGCACCAGTTCACCCAGTGCGCGAAGAATGAAGAAAGAGAAGATCCCGCACACCAGATACACCAGGGCGAGAGCCGGGCCAGCCATTTGCAGACGCGCACCAGCACCTAAAAACAGACCTGTTCCGATAGCGCCGCCGATGGCGATCATTTGCACCTGACGGTTGCCCATCGCTTTGTGGTAGCCCTCTTCGTGGGAGTTCAACCAGCGACGTTTAGCAGCGTGATGATCGGCTGCGCTTTTATTGCTTGTTTTCATTGAGTTACCTGTTTGCCTGTCTGAACCATTATCGTGATAGTCCTGCCTGGCAGAGAGCGATACAAACGATTGCTTCTGCGCAAACACATGTCGCCTTCCCAGTCATTCTGCGTATGGATAAGGCGAAACATGGCGAGGCATCCTACCTGCAATTCATAAGCGACGCAAAATATAACCGTGTCGAAAGTGATGCAGGTCGAATGAAATCGTGTGGTCAGAGCAGATGAGGATTACAACACGCTGAATCGTGGCGAGTTTTTAGACAGAACTAATAGTGAAGTGCTGCTTTAATCATCAGAAATCCTTAATAATTACGTTGAGGTAGCGCGCAATGAGGCAGCGCGTCACGGGCATTTCATTAACAAAAATAAAACGATATGATCCGAAATGTTTTCTTCAGCATGGCCTGGCGGAACGGTGAAAATCAATATTATCGGTACCAGCGGGAGCGGAAAGAGTACGCTTGCCCGGCGCATCGCGACGGAACTGTCGCTCCCTTATATTGAGATGGACAGGCTCTACTGGCGTTCTGAGTGGAAGGGAACGCCCGATGAGGAGCTACTGGAGACGCTGGAAAATACGCTCGCTGCCACACCCGGCTGGGTGCTTGATGGCAACTACAACCGCACGCGCCCGGTGAAATGGCGTGAGGTTGATCTGGTCGTGTGGGTGGACTGCGGTTTTGTCCGTACGCTCTGGCAGGCGGTGACGCGCGCGTTTAAACGCGCATGGCACCAACAGGAACTGTGGCCTGGCACCGGAAACTGCGAAAGCTTCCGCCGCTCATTTTTCAGCCGGGAATCCATCATCATCTGGACCCTTAAAACCTGGCGCATTAACCGCGAGCGTTACGACGCTGATATGAAAAACCCGCAATACGCCCACATTCAGTTTGTTCGCATCACCCATCGCCAGGAGGCGGATGCGCTGATTGCTTCGCTGAAAACTCACCCCTAGCAGGGCGCTGTATATCTGATTTCCAGAAAACTAAATGTAAATTAATTGTTTCTCAGTGGTGAAATACGCCTTTAATAATGTCGACATGTTAAGTCAAACGAGAACGCAACATGTCATGGCGAATCAGCATTCTGGACAAAAGCCCCATCGCTGAAAACGAAACGGCTGCCGATGCACTGGCGCGTACGTTAGCGCTGGCGCAGCAGGCAGAAAATCTGGGCTATCACCGCTTCTGGATTGCCGAACACCACAATACCCCTCAGCTTGCCAGTCCCTCGCCGGAGCTGCTGATTGCCTGGATCCTCGGGCAAACAACGCGCATCCGGGTCGGTTCCGGGGGCGTCATGCTCCAGCACTACAGCCCTTATAAAGTCGCCGAGAATTTCAACGTGCTGGCCGCGCTGGCGCCCGGCCGCGTGGATCTTGGTGTCGGAAAAGCGCCTGGGGGATTACCGCTCTCGACCCGCGCGCTGCAGCTGGGGCTGGATCAGCAGGAAAAGGGCAGCTTTGCCGAACAGCTGGCCCAGCTCGATCGCTGGATCCGTCCTGAAAACCACTCAGCGGAGGAAGCCGTTCGCGCCACGCCGCAGCCACCGGTACCTGCACAGGGTTTTCTGCTGGGCGCCAGCACGGAAAGCGCGCTGCTCGCCGCATCACTCGACTGGCACTTTGTCTTTGCCGCGCATCTGAACGGAGCCCCGGAACTGTTACGCGAGGTGGTTTCGACCTGGCGTAAGAACAGCGCGCGGGAGGTGATAGTGGCGGTGCAGGCGATTATCGCGCCGACCCAGGTTGAGGCCGAAGCCCTGGCGCAGAAGGTCGAAGTGTGGGGTGTTGAGCTGGCAAACGGCCAGCGCGTGACCGTCGCCAGTGAGGATCAGGCCTATGCCTTTGCCCGTCAGGCCGGGAGCGAGCCGGTGCGCATCGCCCGTCGCGCCCAGTCGCTGCTGGCGGGGACGGCGGAGTCGGTGCTGGAACAGCTGAACGCGCTACACGCGCAGTGGGGGATCGACGAATTTATCATCGACACGCCGGTTGCGGAGGGGGCAACGCGCGTGCAGTCCCTGCGTTTGCTGGCCGAGGCGCGTCTGAACAGGGAGGTTACCGTATGAGCTTTGGTGAACAACTGATTGCCTGGCGTCGCGAGCTGCATCAGAACCCGGAGCTGTCCGGCCAGGAAGTGGAAACGACGGCGCGCCTGCGCCGGTGGCTGTCAGCCGCGGGCATCACGCCGCTGCCTTACGACCTGCCGACCGGTGTGGTGGCGGAGATCGGGACCGGTAACAAACTGATCGCGCTGCGGGCAGACATTGATGCCCTGCCCATTGAGGAGCGCAGCGGCGTGCCGTTTAGCTCGCAGCAGCCCGGCGTGATGCATGCCTGCGGACACGATATCCATACCAGCGTGATCCTCGGTGCAGCGTTAAAACTGAAAGCGCGGGAAGCCTCGCTTAAGGGGCGGGTGCGGATCCTGTTTCAGCCAGCCGAAGAGAACTTTGGGGGGGCGAAGAGCATGGTGCGGGCCGGTGCCCTGCGGGATGTCAGCGCGATTTTTGGGATGCACAACGAGCCCGGCCTGCCGGTGGGGAAGTTCGCGACCCGTGGCGGGCCGTTCTATGCCAACGTCGACCGCTTCGCGATCCGCATTACCGGTAAAGGCGCGCACGCCGCGCGCCCGCATGAAGGCAACGACGCTATTCTCCTGGCCAGCCAGCTGGTGACCGCGCTGCAAAGCGTCGCCAGCCGCAATGTGAATACGCTGGATTCGGTAGTGCTGAGCGTGACGCGCATCGCCGGGGGCAACACCTGGAACGTGCTGCCGGAAAGCGTTGAGCTGGAAGGTACGCTACGCACTCACCGCACGGAAGTGCAGCAGAACGTGAAGGCCCGCGTGGGGGAAATTGCGGCCGGTTTTGCCAGTGCTTTTAGCGCGCAGATTGATATCACCTGGTTTGCCGGGCCCACTGCGCTGGTCAATGACCAACGCTGGGCCGATTTCGCCACCTCGGTCGCCCGTGAAGCGGGGTATGAAACCCATCACGCCGAGCTACATATGGGCGGAGAAGATTTCGCAGTCTATCTCCAGTCTGTGCCCGGCGCGTTTGTCAGCATCGGCAGCAACAGTCCGTTTGGTTTACACCACCCGGCATTTAATCCGGATGAAGCCTTAATTGAACCCGCTGCCCGCTATTTTGCCCAGCTTGCGGAACACGCCCTGCAACACGTCTGATTAATCATGAGGTAAATATGTCTGCACATCATCAACTGCGGCTCGGGACCATTTTGCATGGCGCATCCGGAAATATGTCCGCCTGGCGTCATCCGGCGGCCGTCGCGGATGCCAGTATCAATTTTGATTTCGTTAAAGAGACGGCATTAAAAGCGGAAGAGGGCAAACTCGATTTCTTATTCGTTGCCGACGGTCTTTATATTAACGAAAAATCGATCCCGCATTTTTTAAACCGGTTTGAGCCCTTAACGGTGTTATCTGCGCTGGCAAGTATTACCTCGCGCCTGGGGCTGGTGGGAACCTTATCCACCTCCTACAGCGAGCCCTTTACCACGGCACGGCAGTTCGCCAGCCTCGACCACCTGAGCAACGGACGCGCTGGCTGGAACGTGGTGACTTCGCCGCTGGAAGGTTCAGCGAAGAACTTTTCCCGCGAAAAACACCCGGAACATGCGCTGCGCTATCGCATTGCCGATGAGTATCTCGACGTGGTGAAAGGGCTGTGGGATTCCTGGGAAGAGGATGCCTTTATCCGTAATAAAGAGAGCGGTCAGTTTTTTGACCCGGCTAAACTGCACCCCCTGAATCATCACGGGGATTTCTTCCAGGTCGCCGGGCCGCTCAATATTGGTCGCACGCCGCAAGGACGTCCGGTTGTCTTTCAGGCCGGTGCGTCGGATGACGGGAAAAAACTGGCGGCAAAACATGCCGACGCCATTTTTACCCATCATGACACCATCGAAGAAGCGAAAGCGTTTTATCGTGACGTGAAACAGCAACTGGAAACGAACGGTCGGCGCGCGTCTGACTTACAGATTTTCCAGGGCGTCAGCGTCATCGTTGGCAACGATGCCGAAGACGTGGAAAACCAGTACCAGACTACGGCGGCGCTGGTGTCGATTCACGATGCCCTTAATTACCTCGGACGTTATTTTGAGCATCACGATTTTAGTCAGTATCCGCTCGACGAGCCGTTCCCGGATATCGGCGATCTAGGCAAAAACAGCTTCCGCAGCACCACCGATGAAATTAAGCGTAACGCCCGCGAACGCAACTTAACCCTGCGCCAGGTGGCGCTGGAAGCCGCGTCGCCGCGCCCGCGTTTTTCCGGCACGCCGGAAGAGGTTGCAGACGGCCTTCAGGCCTGGTTTGAAGGCTATGCCGCAGACGGCTTCATCATTCAGGGCGGCACGCCGGATACCTTCCCGCGCTTTGTTGACCAGGTAGTGCCCGTTTTGCAGGCCCGCGGCCTGTTCCGTACCGACTATCCCGGCACCACGTTGCGCGACAGCTTAGGTCTGGATCAACCGAAAAACACGTTCACACAACAATAAACGAGAACACCGCTATGCAGAAAACATCGCTTATTCTGGCGCTCGCGCTGGCCTTTACCCCTGTCGTCCGGGCAGAGAATGTCACGATTAACGGCACTGGCGTGAGTATTGAGGCCAATAAAACGCCGATCAACACCGTCAAAAACGGTGATGCGGTGGCGCAGCTACCGAAGGATTATCGCTTTGCCGTTCCCGGGAAATTTACCGTGGCGGTGGCGGGGCTGAATCAACCGCCGCTCACGGTTTTCTCCGATGACAACAAAACGCTGTTGGGAAGCGAGGTCGACGTCGCTCGCCTGGTGGCTGACAGCCTCGGGCTGGAGCTGAACGTGGTGCCGACCTCGTGGGAAGACTGGCCGCTGGGCGTGGCGTCCGGAAAATACGATGCCGCCATCAGCAATATTACCGTCACCAAAGCGCGCAAAGAGAAGTTTGATTTTGCCACCTACCGTAAGGACTCCCTCGGTTTCTACGTGAAATCGACCAGCCCGATTACCTCGCTTAAAAAAGCAGAGGACATCGCCGGGCTCAGGATTATTGTGGGCTCCGGTACCAATCAGGAAGCCATTCTGCTGGCATGGAATGCCGAGAACCTCAGGAAAGGGCTGAAACCCTTTACCCCGATCTACACCAAAGACGATGCGGCGCAAACGCTGGCGCTGCAGTCCGGGCGCGCGGATGCCTACTTTGGCCCGAACGTGATTGGCGCGTGGAAAGCGGCGCTCAACGGCAAAACCAAACTCGTCGGCAGCGTGGACGGCGGCTGGCCGAAAGCGGCGCACATCGCGGTCACGCTGAGAAAAGGCAACGGCCTGGTCGAGCCGGTGCAAACCGCGCTTAATGGCGTAATCAAAAACGGCGATTACGACAAAGTACTAAACCGCTGGGGAGAAGGGGTTGAGCGCATTGCTCATTCCGAGGTAAACCCGGCAGGTCTGGGAGATTAAGGAGGCGCTATGCGTGAACAATTTCGTGATGTTTCGCCGGAAGATGCCGAACTGCAGCCGATTATCGAGGGGCTGTTCGGTGAATATGCCGCCCGCTACGGCGACTACTTCTCTAAGGACGCGGAAGTGGAGCTCACGGCGTGGTATTTAGCGCCACAGGGGCTGTTTATCGTGCTGGAACGTGACGAGAAGATTATCGCCACCGGTGCGTACAAACCCTTTGATGAACGGACCGCCGAAATTAAACGCATCTGGACAGACAAATCCCTGCGTCAGCAGGGGCTTGCTGCCCGCGTGGTGCAGGAACTGGAGCGCAGGGCGGTGCTGGCGGGTTACAGCCAGATCTACATGACGACCGGTTTTCGTCAGCCGGAAGCGGTGCGGCTCTATCTCAGCCAGGGATACCAGCCGCAGTTCGATCTCACCCGTGACCCGGAAGAGTACAGCCAGCCGCCGTTTGACGGTCGGCTGCGTTTCACCAAAACGCTTGTACGTGAAGCGTTCAGTAAAACCGCATGAGGAACGACGATGAGCAACGTTGAAACCATTAAGGTGGTCCCGGCGCGTTATCCGCTGCGGACCGTCGGCGCCGTGGTGGCCCTGTTTATCCTGGCCGTTGTGATCCAGTCCGTGGCCTTTAACCCGCGCTGGGAGTGGGCGGTGTTTGCCCGCTGGTTCTTTGACCCGGTGATCCTCGCAGGTGTCGGGCAGACCCTGCTGCTGACCCTGATCGGCACTGCGCTGAGCGTGGTGATCGGCGGCCTGCTGGCCCTGGCGAGACTCTCTTCCTCCTGGCTGTTAAGCAGCCTGGCGTGGGGCTACATCTGGTTGTTCCGCTCGCTGCCGCTCATCGTCGTGCTGATCATCCTTTACAACTTCTCCTATCTCTACGACACGCTCTCGCTCGGCGTACCGTTCACCCGCATCACCTGGGGCAGTTTTGAAACCATCAACGTGCTCGGGCAATTTTCTACCGCGGTGGTGGGGTTAACCCTCGTTCAGAGTGCCTATACCGCCGAGATCATTCGTGGCGGATTCCTAGGGGTCGATCACGGCCAGTATGAGGCTGCCGCCGCGCTCGGCCTGCCCGCATGGCGTCGCACGGTGCGGATCATTCTGCCCCAGGCGCTGCGTACCATATTGCCCTCGGGGTTCAATGAAATTATCAGTCTCGCCAAGGGTACGGCGATGGTGTATGTCCTGGCGATGCCGGAGCTGTTCTATACCATCCAGATGATCTACAACCGCACGCAGGAGGTGATCCCGCTGCTGATGGTCGGTGCCGCGTGGTACCTGGCGATCACCACCGTTCTGTCCGCTATCCAGTATGGTGTTGAGCGCGGTCTCGCCCGCAGCGAACGCCGCTCCGCCGTGAACCAGAACAGCGCCACCCGTCGTAGCCGCGCTGTCACCACCACGCCAGCACAGGAGCCCGTCCATGCAAGCCTCTCCTGAAGGACATATTTCAATTACCGGCGTCAGCAAATATTTTGGCCGCCATAAAGCGCTCGACAACGTCACGCTTGAGATCCCGCCGGGCTCCGTAACGGTGATCCTCGGGCCGTCCGGCTCGGGTAAATCGACGCTGCTACGCACCATTAACCACCTGGAGCGCGTCGACGAAGGCTTCATCCAGATCGACGGGGACTACATTGGCTACCGTCGTCAGGGTGACAGGCTTTACGAACTGAAAGAGAACGAGATCCTCAAGCAGCGCGTCAACGTGGGCTACGTGTTTCAGAACTTCAATCTCTTTCCGCATCTCACGGTGCTGGAAAATCTGATTGAGGCGCCCATCGCGCATAAAAAGCTCAGCAAGAAAGAGGCGGTGGAAAGGGCATATAGCCTGCTGGATGTGGTGGGGCTGAGGGATAAAGCGGACGCCTGGTCCCGCCATCTTTCCGGCGGCCAGCAGCAGCGCATTGCCATTGCCCGTGCGCTGGCGCTGCGTCCGCGCGTAATGCTGTTTGACGAGCCTACCTCGGCGCTGGATCCGGAGCTGGTGGGGGAAGTCCTGGACGTCATCAAAAAGCTGGCCCGCTCTGGCACCACGCTGGTGGTGGTCACGCATGAGATCGGCTTTGCCCGGGAAGTGGCGGATCAGGTGGTATTTATGGTCGACGGGAAAATTGTGGAGCAGGGCAACAGCGACGACGTTTTAAACCGTCCGTCGCACCCGCGAACGCGCCAGTTCCTCTCTAAAGTGCTGTAAGGAGCGCAGATGAAATATGGATGTCTGGTTGGGTTGTTCTTCACGACGGTGAGCCACGCCGGGATTGATGTGCAGGCCAACGAGCAGCCGCTGCCGGTGACGGTGGATCGGCAGGCGGTGGCGAAGATCCCCGCAAACTACAGGTTTGTTGAGCCGGGAACGCTTACGGTTGCCGTTTCCATGCTGAACTCTCCACCGCTGGCGCTGCTGGCCAGCGACAATCGCACGCGCATCGGCAGCGATCCGGATATCGCCCGCCTGCTGGCGGGTAGCCTGGGGCTCAAGCTGAAGCTGATACCGACGGCGTGGGAAGACTGGCCGTTGGGGATCGCCTCCGGGCGCTACGACGTGGCGCTGGTGAACATTGCGGTGACCGAACAGCGTAAAGAGAAGTTTGATTTTGCGACCTACCGCGTTGATTCGCTTGCGTTCTCGGTGAAATCCACCAGCGAGATTCAGTCGATCAAAAGCCCGGAAGATCTGGCCGGGAAAAAGGTGATTGTCGGCTCGGGGACCAATCAGGAGCGCATCCTGCTGGGCTGGAACGAGGAGAATAAAAAGGCGGGACGCGAACCTGCGCTGCCGGTCTATCTCCACGACGATGCCTCGGGCAATCTCTATATTCAGTCTGGCCGGGCGGATGTGTTATTTGGTCCGCAGTCGGTTTCGTCCTGGAAAGCGGCGCTCACCGGAAAAACGCGCGTCGTGGGGTTAGGCCCAAAGAAAGCCTTTGTCGCCACGACCACGAAAAAGGGGAATGGGCTGGTGTACGCCCTGCAGGCCGCGCTGGACGGGGCGATTGCGCGGGGTGAGTACCAGAAGGTGCTGGCGCGCTGGGGTGAACAGGGCGAAGCGGTCACGCAGTCGGAGGTCAACCCGCCTGGGATAACCTACTAATGGTGCTCTACACTTAGGGTTTTCATCCCTGAGGGGGCAACATGATGAAACTTTATGGCGTACCCGGCTGGGGCTCGGCAATCAGTGAAGTGATGCTGACCCTGGCCGATATCCCTTATCAGTTTGTGAACGTGGACGGGTTTGACCAGCCTGGTCCGCAGCGTGAGTTGCTGCAAAAGCTCAATCCGCTGTGTCAGGTACCCACGCTGGCGCTGGAAAATGGCGCTATCATGACCGAAACGGCGGCGATTGCCCTGATGGTACTCGACCGCTGTCCCGATCTTGCGCCGCCCGTGGGGCAGGTCGAACGCCAGCAGTTTCAGCGTTTGCTTATCTGGTTTGTGGCTAACGTCTATCCCACTTTTACGTTTGCAGATTATCCCGAACGCTGGGCGCCCGACGCACCGGAACAGTTGCAGAAAAACTGCATTGCGTACCGGAAATCCCTCTATTTATGGTTCGAAAGTCAGCTTAAAGCCGCGCCGTTTGCATTGGGAGAACGACTGACGCTGCTGGATGTGTATATTGCCGTGGCGCGCACCTGGGGGCCTCGTCACGACTGGTTTGCTGCCAATACCCCGAAATTTACAGCGATCGCCGATACCGTCTGTCAGCTGCCAGAACTGCACAAGGTGTTAAAGGCAAATACTATTATCTGATAACGTGAAGCGCTCAACCACAACAGGAAACCTGCATATGCCACACGTAGATATCAAATACTTTCCCCGCGATCTCAACGACGAACAAAAAACCGCGCTGGCGGCGGATATTGCCGAAGTGATTACGCGCCATCTTAACAGTAAAGATCGTTCCATTTCGGTAGCGCTGAATGAAGTTCAGGAAGCAGACTGGAAAGCACAGGTCTGGGATACCGAGATTGCCCCGAAGATGGATGACCTGATTAAGAAACCGGGTTATTCAATGTAATTTTTATGCCGGGTGGCCGCTTCGTCTTACCCGGCTTTGTCTGCCTCTCCAGCCTTCTTTCCGCAAAAAACGATAAAAATAAGTTTAATCTTATCCGGTACACTTTACGTTCCTGACTGACATTTTATAAATCCTTAGGAAAGATCGACAACAGAATCAATTAAGGACAGCAACGTTAAAGGATAATTTTCTCATGACAAAATTACCCCGGTTTTCACCTGCCTTTTTCCATCCTCGATACTGGCTAAGCTGGACAGGCATCGCCGCGCTATGGCTCATTATGCTACTGCCTTATCCGCTGTTATTCAGAATTGGACATCGCCTCGGGCGGCTGGCTATGCGCCTTCTCCCTCGCCGCGTGGCGATTGCCCGCCGCAACCTTGAGCTATGCTTCCCGCAGATGAAAGCAGAGGAGCGTGAAGCCTTGCTGCAGCGTAACTTTGAATCCGTGGGGATGGGGGTAATTGAAACCGGCATGGCGTGGTTCTGGCCCGAGTGGCGGGTGCGTAAATGCTTTACCGTGCGCGGGTATGAGCATATGGAGCAGGCCAGGGCGCAAGGAAAGGGCGTGGTGCTGGTTGGCATGCATTTTCTCACCCTTGAACTGGGCGCGCGGATTTTTGGCATGCTCAACCCGGGGATTGGGGTTTATCGTCCGAATAATAATGCGTTGCTGGACTGGCTTCAGACGCGCGGGCGTCTGCGTTCTAATAAAACCATGCTGGACCGTCATGATTTAAAAGGGATGATCCGCGCCCTGAAGCAGAATGAGATTCTGTGGTACGCCCCGGATCACGACTATGGCAAGGCTAACAGCGTGTTTGCACCCTTCTTTGCTGTCCCGGATGCCGCAACCACGGCAGGGAGCTATATGCTGGTAAAAAGCGCTCAGCCCGCCGTGATTCCGTTCGTGCCGCGTCGCAGGGCGGACGGTACCGGTTACGAACTTATTATTCTTGAGGATATCAGCGCGTCGTTGCAGGGTGCTGACAAAGAGACGGTTGCAACGCAGATGAACAGGGCTATCGAGCGAGCCGTGCTGATGGCACCGGAGCAGTATATGTGGCTCCACCGACGCTTCAAAACGCGCCCGGAAGGCCAGCCGGACAGGTACGCCCGCCGCAAGAGCGTGGCATCGCGAGCTGATATTCTCTCCGCCGACGAGCTTACTGACCGCTCGGGCGTCCAGCACTAAGGGAGCATCCTGCCCTCACCATGCGGTGAGGGCCTGCGGTACGGCGCATAGTCCGCAGGCCACCAGGGCTGCTGTCGAGTATCTACAGTGGCGAGAGATAACAACATGACCGGAAAATTGCGGCCAGCTTTTTTACCGCGTCTTCTATTTCCCTTTCGGTGTAAGCGGCAAATCCCATTAAAAAACCGGTGGATACCGGGCTGACTGCATATAAGCCGGTAAGTCCTAATATATCAATATCAGCGCGACGGGCCGCGGCGGCAATATCCTTCTCGGATAACCCGTGCCTCAGGTGGCAAGGCATCTGCATGCCACCCGCTGGCGTTGCGTACACAACATAATCAGAAAGATACTCGTCCATCAGGCTGGCCAGTTTGTCGCGACGAGCAACATAAACGTTCCTCATCTTGCGAATATAGGCACCAAAATGGCCACCCTCCAAAAATTTAGCCAGCGTCAGTTGAGTTATTGATGCGGTATGGCCGTCCATTAATGTCCTGGCCATGGTAAAGGGCTCGGTCAGTTCTGAGGGGACGATCATGTACGCAATACGTAGCCCGGGGAACAGCGACTTGGTGAACGTGCCGATATAAATTGTCCGGTTGTAAGCATCCAGCCCCTGAAGGCAGGCCATAGGCTTTCCTTCATAGTGAAACTCACTGTCATAGTCATCCTCAATGATCCAGGCGGCGTGACGGTTTGCCCAGTCAATGACGGCCAGTCGTCGGTCAAGAGAGAGCGTCACCCCGGTTGGATACTGATGAGAAGGCGTAAGGTAGATAGCTCTGGCAGGTTCGGTTAGCGAATTAAGTGCGTCAACGGATATGCCTTTTTCATCAAGAGGAACCGGGACAGGGTGCAGTCCGGCAGCCTTAAACGCTTTGTGTGCCCCTTGATAGGTGGGATCTTCAATGACAATACTCTCCCCGTTGTCCAGCAGCACGTGTGAACAGAGCGCTAGCGCCTGTTGAGAACTTGTCAGAACGATCACCTGTTCTGCACTCGCACGTGTCCCGCGCTCAAGATTGACATATTCCGCGATGGCCCGCCGTAAGCGCTCCATGCCCTGCGGTGGACTTTGCTCCAGTATTTTGTGCTGATATTCCTTCAGGACCTGCCGCTGAAGACGCTCCCAGGTTGGAATGGGGAACAGGCGGGTTTCGGGGATACCGGGCGCCAGCGGACGTGGCGAAGAAAACTCGCGGATCCCGCCACTTTCATAGATGACCTTTCCACGGGCGCTAAGTTTTGCTTTTCGTGTTTCCGCGGTTGGCGGATGCTGTCGGATACGTGGTTTTAAAAACCGGGCGCTGGAAGAGACGAAGCTCCCTCTGCCTGTTTGCCGCTCAATAAAACCTTCTGCATGCAGGCTGGAATAGGCTGCTTCAACCGTATCCCGCGAAACATTCAATGAGGTAGCCAGCGCACGTGAAGCAGGAAGCGCCTTACCGTGCGACAAGGTCCCTTCAAGTATCAATGTGCGTATCGCTCTCTGGATCCTTTCATGAAGCGGTAGTGAACCGTTTGCAGGGTCGGAAATCCATGCCTTAACCGTTTCAAGCTGCGCGTGCTTAAACATTATGTTGTCCACTTTTCCCTCTGTATCCCTTGATTCTAAAGCAATAGTGCATGTAGCAGGATGAAAAATTGGTCTGCCTTTATGATGAGAATTGGCGGGGCAAAACGGGCCATTCAGCGAATACACTCTTCCTGAAACAAATACGGGATAAGCACAGAGGCAATATGAATAATACGAGCGTGACCATTGAGGCAGTTAAAGAACGTGATTTTGAAAGCTGGATGCCACTATGGAGAAAATATCAGGAATTTTACAACGTCGATCTATCCGGGGCAGTGACAGAACGAACCTGGCAACGATTTTTCAGCCCCGTTGAGCCAGTATTCTGCGTAGTGGCACGATGCAATGGAGAGGTGGTGGGGTTTGCGCATTATCTTTTTCACCGTTCGACCTGGTCCGAGAGCGATTATTGCTACCTCGAAGATTTATATGTCAGCGATGCAGCAAGGGGCAAACACACGGGCAAACAGTTAATAGAATATGTGCAGAGAGAAGCAAGAAAACATCACGCCAGCCATCTTTACTGGCATACGCATGAAGCCAATTATCGCGCGCAACGATTGTACGACTGGATTGCGAAAAAAAGCGGGATGATTGAATATCGTATGCACGTAAGATAAATCCCTTCGCTGTCCGTGTGCCCCTTAAATTTTTAAGGGGCATTAAACCAGACGTACTCTTATCATTTAGCCTGCAAAAGTATCTCCATCAGCCCTGGAAAACGGGTATCCAGATCGTCTCTTCGCAAAGAAATCATGTTTTCTCGTCCCTGCGGACGCTGCCAGATTACGCCGCTGTCCCGCAATACGCGCCAGTGGTGGGTCATGGTGGATTTCACCACATCTTCCGGGCGCAGCGCGTTACAGCTGAGTTCGTCGCCGTCGGCAAGTCGGCGGATAATTGACAGCCGGAGCGGGTTGCCGAGGGCAAACAGCACATTTTCCAGCAGTATTTGTTCAGTTTCAGGGTGGTTTGGGATCATCGTTTTCCTGCGTATGGCGTCAGATTGAGCTATATCAACAATAGGTCAACCCGTAAAAAATAGTTCGATAATACTCGTACAATAGGACTATTATAGCAAACGAACGAATACACGACCATCCCGGTCGTCACAGACAAGTCAGAAAGACTTAAGGAAATAGTATGCCCCGACCCATCCCTCTCGAACGTTATCGCAACATCGGTATCTCCGCGCATATCGATGCCGGTAAAACAACCACCACTGAGCGCATCCTGTTTTATACCGGGATGAGCCATAAGCTGGGTGAAGTACACGATGGCGCGGCAACCACTGACTGGATGGCGCAGGAGCAAGAGCGCGGGATCACGATTACCTCCGCAGCGGTCAGCTGCTTCTGGCCAGGCATGGACAGAGGGTTTGAACCGCACCGGATCAACATCATCGACACCCCGGGGCACGTGGATTTCACCATTGAGGTCGAACGTTCCATGCGCGTGCTCGACGGCGCGGTCATGGTGTATGACTCCGTGGGTGGCGTGCAGCCACAGTCGGAAACCGTCTGGCGTCAGGCGAACAAATACAAAGTTCCTCGCATTGCGTTTGTTAACAAAATGGACCGCCCGGGGGCAGATTTCTTCCGCGTGGTGCGGATGATGCAGGAACGCCTGAAGGCCAACCCGGTGCCGATTGTGATTCCGGTTGGCGCGGAAGAGCACTTCACTGGCGTGGTGGATCTCATCAAGATGCGCACCATTTTGTGGGATGATGCCACTCAGGGCATGGTGTTTACCTATGCACCCGTGCCGGATGATCTCGTCAGTACCGCCCAGGAATGGCGGGAAAAAATGGTCTCAGCCGCGGCGGAAGCCAGCGATGAGCTGATGGATAAGTACCTTGAAACGGGAGATCTGACGGAAGCGGACATGATTAAAGGCCTGCGTATCCGCACCATTTCTGGCGAAATCCAACCGATGCTGTGCGGCAGCGCGTTCAAAAACAAAGGCGTGCAGCGTATGCTTGATGCGGTGATTGAGCTGATGCCGTCCCCGCTGGACGTGCCGGCCATTGATGGCGTGGATGAAAAAGGGCAGCACGCGGAGCGTCATCCGAGCGATGATGAGCCGTTCTCCGCCCTGGCATTCAAGCTGATGAGCGACCCGTATGTCGGGCAACTGACCTTTATCCGCGTTTACTCTGGCGTGCTGCGTAAAGGTGATGCGGTCTATAACCCGGTGAAAGGAAAAAAAGAGCGCATCGGGCGTATCGTGCTGATGCACGCCAACGACCGTCACGAGGTGGATGAACTGCGCGCCGGGGACATCGCGGCCTGCGTTGGGCTGAAAGACGTGACCACCGGTGATACGCTGACCGACCCGAACGCCGTCATCACGCTTGAACGCATGGAGTTCCCGGATCCGGTTATCTCGCTGGCAATCGAGCCGAAAACCAAAGGCGATCAGGAGAAAATGGGGATCGCGCTGCAGCGTCTGGCAGCGGAAGATCCGTCGTTCCGTCTGCATACTGACGAAGAGTCCGGTCAGACCATTATTTCCGGAATGGGTGAGTTACACCTGGAGATTATCGTCGACCGTATGAAGCGTGAGTTTGGCGTCGAGGCGAACATTGGTCGTCCACAGGTGACCTACCGTGAAACCCTGCGTAAGGCGGTGAAGGATATCGAAGGTAAGTTTGTCCGTCAGTCCGGTGGTAAAGGGCAGTATGGCCATGTTGTCCTGAGCCTGGAGCCAACAGAACCTGGCAGTGGCTTTACGTTTGAGGATGCGACCAAGGGCGGCGTGGTGCCACGCGAGTATATCCCGTCCGTTGAGAAAGGGCTGCGGGAGGCCATGAACAGCGGTGTGCTGGCGGGCTATCCGGTTGTCGATGTTAAAGCGACGCTGACGTTTGGCTCGTACCACGATGTCGACTCGTCTGAGATGGCGTTCCGCATGGCGGCAATCCTTGGTTTCAAAGAGGGCGCTCGCAGGGCGGATCCGGTGATTCTTGAGCCGATCATGCACGTGGAGGTGGAAACACCGGAAGAGTACGCCGGTAACATCATGGGCGATCTCTCCTCCCGACGCGGCATGGTGCAGGGCATGGAAGAGCAGTACGGCAGCCAGATTATCCGCGCTGACGTGCCGCTGGCCGAGATGTTTGGCTACGCCACGACATTACGCTCGATGTCCCAGGGACGCGCGACGTATACGATGGAGTTCCATCATTTTGCGGAAGCACCGCGGAATGTTGCGGATGAGATTATTTCGAAGCGCGCGAAGTAGTACGTCAACCCTCTCTCTTATGGGGAGAGGGTTTTTCAATCCAGAGCCTTCACCATCTTCCCGCTCGTCACAAACGTCCCGGCCCCAAGATGATGCAGCGTATTCCGTTTATCCCCGTCAAACTGCCAGCGTCCGGCGACGAACGCGTGCTCATCTGCTGCCGCTGACACCACTTCGCCAAACAATGTGTCATATTTTTCCGCCGCGGAGGTAACGGGTAATAACCGGCACTCCATCCACGCCAGACATTTTTCTTCGATAACCGGCAGGCCGAGTTCAGGGCCGTTTACGACCGGAATGCCGTAGCAGTTGAATTTGTCCTCGTCGCGCCCGCTGACGCTACCGACCGCGTAAGTCCAGTTGGCCGCCGCTACGCCGGGAATGACAATCCCAAACTTTCCGCTGCGCTCAATCAGCTCGCGCGACCAGGTACTTTTGTCCACCACGATAGCGATGCGCGGCGGTTCAAACTCCACGGGCATTGACCATGCGGCGGCCATCACGTTCCGTCTGCCGAGAGATTCATCCCGACTGGTAATCAGTACGGTAGGACCGTGGTTCAGCAGGCGGCTGGCATGCCGTAATTCAACAGGGCGAAAGTGGCTCATAGGATCTCCTCATCTACACGATGAGTATGGCGAAAAAGCACGTAAATCAAAATGAATGCGCAAAATTAGTTTATAAACAGAACATCACCCTCAAAGGAAACTGATGCATGTCCCCATTTCTGACTGGCTATTTCGCGCGTATCGGCTGGACGCAACCCACACGGGTAGATATCGAAACCCTGCGCGCGCTGCATTTACACCACAACTGCGCCATTCCATTCGAAAATATTGATGTCGTCCTGCCGCGCGAAATTCATCTCGAAGATCAATGTCTGGAGGACAAACTGGTGACCGCGCGCCGTGGGGGATATTGCTTTGAGCAAAACGGCCTTTTTGAGCGAGTCTTGCGTGACGTCGGGTTTACGGTGCGCAGCGTGCTCGGGCGCGTGGTCCTGGCGAATCCGTCGCAGATGCCGCCGCGTACGCACCGCCTGCTGCTGGTCGAGCTTAACGGTGAACGCTGGATTGCTGACGTTGGGTTTGGCGGCCAGACGCTGACGGCGCCGATTCGTCTGCTGGCTAACGAAGAACAGGAAACGCCGCACGGGCAGTATCGTCTGCTGAGCGAGGGGAACGACTGGGTGCTGCAGTTCCGCCATCATGAACACTGGCAGTCGATGTATCACTTTGACCTGACGACGCAATATTTCAGTGATTATGTTATGGGGAACTTCTGGTCGGCGCACTGGCCGCAATCGCATTTCCGCCATCATCTGCTGATGTGCCGCCATCTGCCGGACGGCGGCAAGCTGACGCTGACCAACTTCAACTTCACCCACTGGCAGAATGGCCATGTGGAGGAGCAGATCCATTTGCCGGATGCAGAGGCGCTGTATCAGCTGATGCAGTCGCGGTTTGGTCTTGGGGTTGACGATCCGAAGCACGGCTTTACACTAGCAGAATTGACGGCGGTGATGGCGGGGTTTGATACGCATCCGCAGGCAGGAAAATAGCCCGGTGGCGGCTACGCCTTACCGGGCCTACATGGGTTCGAACGTAGGTCGGGTGAGGCGCCGCCACCCGACAACATAAAAGGCATACTGATATGGAAATCTTGATTCGGAATAAATTTAGTTCTGTGGGAATGTTGCTCGGTGTTATTGCGCTGCTTCTCTCCTTAGCTCAGTTCACCCTCGGTCCGTTTTCTTCAAAGTCGACAGCACTTGAAGTTGTTGTGGCTGAAAAGGTTTCGGCAGTAAAAAAAGGAATAATGGCTGGTTTAAAAGGAGAGCAGCCGATCGTTGAGACGAAAAAGAAACCAGTAGATATCGACCGGTTACTGATCGCCAGCGGAATAGTGTTGTCTGTCGTGTCGCTTGGACTTGCTTTCATTAGTGGCCTGCGTAAAGAGAACAAATGGACCGTGAGTGGGGCACTCTTTTTTTCCGGGGCCACGATCGCTTTTCATGCGGCGTTACTGGCTTTTGGTCTCATCATTGCGGTTTTAGTTCTGATGTTAGTTGTTTCAATCATAAGCGGAAGCACTCCGTTCTGACCTTATAGCCCGGTGGCGGCTACGCCTTACCGGGCCTGGAAGGGTTCGAACGTAGGTCGGGTAAGGCGTAGCCGCCACCCGACACATTCAGCGGCGCGATCTCACCACCTGATACCGCCGGGTAAAATACTCAAACGGCGCGCTCCAGACGTGGACCAGGCGGGTGAACGGGAAGATAAGGAAGATCGTCATTCCCAGCACCAGATGTACGCGGAAGATCGGTGCCACGCCGCTTAACATCTCCGACGAGCCGCCCTTAAACGTCACGATCCCCTGTGCCCAGCCGACCAGCTTCATCATCTCGCTTCCGTCCGGATACTGAGCGGAGAACGGAATGGTCGACAGCCCAAGAATGCACTGGATCAGCAGGATACTCATGATGATGATATCCGGCGTGGTGGACGTTGCACGCACGCGCTGGTTGAACAGGCGGCGGATCAGCAGCATTGACCCACCGATGAGTGTCAGCACGCCGCAAATCCCGCCCGCAATCATAGCCAACTGCTGTTTAACCGCGACGGGCAAAAACCAGGCATACATCCAGTGCGGGGTTAACATGCCGAACAGGTGGCCGAAGAAAATCCCCAGGATCCCGATGTGAAACAGGTTAGAAGCCCAGTTCATACCGCGTTTGCTGAGCATCTGGCTCGACGAGGCGCGCCAGGTGTACTGCCCGTAGTCGTAACGCAGCCAGCTGCCGAGGAAAAAAACGGTGGCGCAGATGTAGGGGTAAATGTCATAGAAAAACACGTTCAGGTAATGTGTCATTTTGGGCCTCCGGCACTGACGTCCACGTACTGCGGCGCGACGTCCTGGCTAAAGCGTCGTTGATAGTGCTGCATCGGCGAGCTGTCGCACGATGTGGCGTTGTCTTCGATAAACTTCACCTGTTCCTCTTCCCACACGGCATCCAGCGCCTGGCGGGTGTCGTCGCGTTTCTCGCCTGACACCTGTTGAGTGACACTGTCACTTGAAAGGCGGCTTCCGGCGAGGGCGAGCAGGGCGTCAAACAGCTGATAATGCGCCACGCCGCGCTGTTTCAGACGACCGCCAACCAGGGCGAGGATTGGCGCGACGTTCTGCAATCCCTCACGCGCTTCGTCGTCGGTTACGATGCTGAGATATTCCAGATAGAGCGGCAGGTAATCCGGTAGTTCACGGCAGTCCAGCACCAGGCCCGCTTTTTCATACTGACTCATCAGGTCAACCATCGCCTGGCCGCGATCGCGGGATTCGGCGTGAACGTGCTCGAACAGCAGCAGCGAAGTCGCGCGCCCGCGTTCGAACACTTCACACCACTCGGCCTGTTTATCCAGCAGCGGGGCGCTCAGGTGCTGTCGGGCAAACGGCAGCAGCATGGGCGCGTCCTGCGCAATCAACGAGAGCGCTTCATCACGGTTCTCCCACAGCGTGTCATCGGGATACTCAATCAGCAGCGCGACGATCTTGAGGATCTGCATTATTCTCCCTCCCCATGTTCGCGCACCTCGGTAATGTTGATGGCATCGATGCGGCTGCTGTTGAAGAGGTTGAATTTGGTGTCGGAGCCGTGGCAACCGTCACCAAAGGTGAAGCCGCAGCCGTTTTTCTCCGGGAACGCGTCGCGCGCCATTTCACGGTGGCTGGTGGGGATCACGAAGCGATCTTCGTAATTCGCAATAGCCAGATAGCGGTACATCTCCTCAACCTGCGCTTCGGTCAGGCCGACTTCTTCGATGGCGCGAGTATCGGTCACGCCTTCCACGGTCTGGGAGCGTTTGTAGTGGCGCATCGCCATCATACGTTTCAGAGCACGCAGCACCGGGCCTGGGTCACCTGCGCTAAGCATATTTGCCAGATACTGCACCGGGATGCGCAGGCTTTCGACAGCAGGCAGTACGCCATCACTCTGCGGCAGGCCGCCGGCATCCGCGTAGGACTGAATCGGTGACAGCGGTGGCACGTACCAGACCATCGGCAGGGTGCGGTATTCCGGGTGCAGCGGCAGAGCCAGCTTCCAGTCCATCGCCATTTTATAAACAGGCGATTTTTGCGCTGCCTCAATGACGTTCGCCGGAATGCCCTGTTTCAGCGCTTCTTCGATGACCGCCGGATCGTGCGGGTTCAGGAACACGTCGCACTGACGTTCGTACAGATCGGTTTCGTGCTCGGTGCTGGCCGCTTCTTCAATGCGGTCCGCGTCGTACAGCAGCACGCCGAGATAGCGAATACGCCCGACGCAGGTTTCTGAGCAAACGGTCGGCTGGCCGGACTCAATGCGCGGGTAGCAGAAGATGCATTTCTCGGATTTACCGCTCTTCCAGTTAAAGTAGATTTTCTTGTACGGACAACCACTGATGCACAAACGCCAGCCGCGGCACTTGTCCTGGTCAATCAGCACAATGCCGTCCTCTTCGCGCTTGTAGATGGCACCGCTCGGGCAGGTGGCGACGCAGCTCGGGTTCAGACAGTGCTCGCACAGGCGCGGCAGGTACATCATGAAGGTATTTTCAAACTGGCCGTACATCTCCTTCTGGATCTTCTGAAAGTTGCGGTCGCGGGCGCGCTTTTCGAACTCACCGCCCAGCAGCTCCTCCCAGTTAGGCCCCCAAACGATTTTATCCATCCGCTTGCCGTCAATCAGCGAGCGAGGGCGAGCGGTAGGGAGATGATCCCCTTCCGGGGCGCGATGCAGGTCCTGATAATCAAAGGTGAAGGGTTCATAGTAATCGTCAATTTGCGGCAGAACAGGGTTAGCGAAAATTTTCGACAGAACGCCCATTTTGCCGCCGAGACGCGGGGTCAGTTTGCCGTGGATCCCGCGGATCCAGCCGCCTTGCCACTCATCCTGGTCTTCCCAGTTTTTTGGATAGCCAATGCCCGGCTTGGTTTCGACGTTGTTGAACCACGCATATTCCATGCCTTCACGCCCGGTCCAGACGTTCTTACAGGTGACCGAGCAGGTGTGGCAGCCGATGCATTTATCGAGATTCAGAACCATGCCAACCTGTGAGCGTATTTTCATTTTTTCGTCTCCTGTACCTGATCCCGACCTTCGCCATCCAGCCAGTTAATGTTTTTCATTTTGCGGATCATGATGAATTCGTCGCGGTTCGAGCCGACGGTGCCGTAATAGTTAAAGCTGTACGCCAGCTGCGCATAGCCGCCGATCATGTGCGTCGGTTTCGGGCAGACGCGGGTAACGGAGTTGTGGATCCCCCCGCGCCGGCCGGTCACTTCAGAGCCCGGAATGTTCAGAATGCGCTCCTGAGCGTGGTACATCATGGTCATGCCCGGCGGCACGCGCTGGCTGACTACCGCGCGGGCGGTGAGGGCGCCGTTAGCGTTAAAGGCTTCGATCCAGTCGTTGTCCTCAATGCCCAGCTCACGCGCGTCGGTTTCGCTTATCCAGACAATCGGCCCGCCGCGCGACAGGGTCTGCATCAGGAGGTTTTCGCTGTAGGTGGAGTGAATGCCCCATTTCTGATGCGGCGTCAGGAAGTTAAGCGCTTTTTCCGGGAAGCCGTTCGGCGGGATCTCGCGCATATGGCTCACGCTACGGGTATCAATCGGCGGACGGTAGGCCACCAGACTCTCCCCGAAAGCACGCATCCACGGGTGATCCTGATACAACTGCTGACGACCGGAAAGGGTGCGCCAGGGGATTAGCTCATGAACGTTGGTATAACCCGCGTTATAGGAGACATGCTCGCTCTCAAGACCGGACCAGGTTGGGCTGGAGATGATTTTGCGCGGCTGCGCCTGGATGTCGCGGAAGCGAATTTTCTCGTCTTCTTTGTTCAGCGCCAGATGCGTGTGGTCACGTCCGGTCAACTCCCCAAGCGCTTGCCAGGCCTTAACCGCCACCTGACCGTTGGTTTCCGGCGCGAGGGCGAGGATCACCTCTGAAGCGTCAATGGCGGTTTCAATCCGCGGACGACCTTTTGCCGGGCCGTCGGGCTTGACGTAATTGAGCTTGCCGAGGAAATCGACCTCGTTCTGGGTATTCCACGATATGCCTTTTCCGCCGTTACCGAGCTTGTCCATCAGGGGGCCAAGAGACGTAAAGCGCTCGTAAGTTTCCGGGTAGTTTCGCTCAACGACCGCAATGTTTGGCGCGGTTTTGCCGGGGATCAAATCGCATTCACCTTTGCGCCAGTCCTGGATATCAAACGGCTGAGAGAGTTCCGCCGGAGAGTCGTGCTGCAACGGTTGCAGAACCACGTCGGTTTCGGTGCCCAGGTGACCGACGCACACCTCGGAGAAGACCCTGGCGATGCCTTTGTAGATCTCCCAGTCGCTGCGCGATTCCCACGCCGGATCGACGGCGGCGGAGAGCGGGTGAATAAACGGGTGCATGTCCGAGGTATTCATATCGTCTTTTTCGTACCAGGTGGCAGTCGGCAGGACGATATCGGAGAACAGACAGGTGCTGGACATGCGGAAGTCGAGCGTCACCAGCAGATCGAGTTTGCCCTCGATGGCAGCGGTTTGCCATTCGACCTCTTCAGGCTTCACGTCGTCTGTGGAACCCAAATCTTCACCCTGAATGCCGCTCTCGGTGCCGAGCAGGTATTTCAGCATGTACTCGTGACCTTTCCCGGACGAGCCAAGAAGGTTAGAGCGCCAGACAAACAGGTTACGCGGGTGGTTCTTGCCGTTATCGGGTTGCTCGCAGGCGAAGCGAACGTCACCCGATTTTAGCCCCTGAACGGTGTAGTCCTGCGGCGTCATGCCCGCCGCATCGGCACGTGCCTTAATGTGCAACGGGTTCAGGTTGAGCTGCGGCGCCGAGGGCAACCAGCCCATGCGCTCGGCGCGAACGTTGAAGTCGATCAGGTGCCCGGTAAATTGGGTGGCATCGGCCAGCGGGGAGAGGAGCTCCTGCGCGGTCAGCTTCTCATAGCGCCACTGGCTGGCGTGGTTGTAAAAGAATGACGTGCTGTTCATCTGACGTGGCGGGCGGTTCCAGTCCAGCGCAAAGGCCAGCGGCAGCCAGCCGGTTTGCGGACGCAGTTTCTCCTGGCCCACATAGTGCGACCAGCCGCCACCGCTCTGCCCGACGCAGCCGCAGAAGACCAGCATGTTGATCATCCCGCGGTAGTTCATGTCCATGTGGTACCAGTGATTCACCCCGGCACCGAGGATAATCATCGACCGCCCGTGCGTTTTGTGCGCCGTGTCGGCAAACTCGCGGGCGATTTTTTCAATCAGATACGCGGGTACGCCGGTGATCTGCTCTCCCCAGGCGGGAGTGTAGGCTTTGATCTGGTCATAGCTGTCTGCGGCGTTACTGTCCTGCAGACCACGATCGAGGCCGTAGTTCGCCAGCACCAGATCGTAAACGCTGACCACCCGTTTCTCGCGACCGTCGGCGAGCGTCAGGGTTTTGCTCGGCACGCGGCGCGTCAGCACCGGCTCCTGCTTCACGCTGCGAAAATGCGGGTTCTCATTACCGCCAAAGTAGGGGAAGGCGACATCTGCGACGCTATCGTGCGTAATCAGCAGGGAGAGGGTCAGCTCGCTTTCATGGCCTGCCGCCCGGGGCTCCAGGTTCCATTTGCCTTTTTCTCCCCAGCGGAAGCCGATGGAACCGTTTGGCACCACCAGGTTCCCGGCAATATCAAAGGCGACCGTTTTCCATTCAGGATTATTGGCTTCACCCAGCCCGTCGACAAGGTCTGAGGCCCGCAGCATCCGCCCCGGTACGACGCGACCATCGGCCTGTTCGTCCAGCAGGACCAGCATCGGCATGTCGGTGTAGCGGCGGCAGTAGTTGAGGAAGTAGTCGCTCGGGTTATCGAGGTGGAACTCTTTAAGGATCACATGGCCCATTGCCATGGCGAGAGCGCTGTCGGTGCCCTGTTTAGGCGCCAGCCACTGGTCGCTCAGCTTCGCGACTTCCGAGAAGTCCGGCGTAATGGCGACGGTTTTGGTGCCTTTGTAGCGCACCTCAGTGAAAAAGTGGGCGTCCGGGGTACGCGTCTGCGGCACGTTCGAGCCCCAGGCAATGATGTAGCTGGAGTTATACCAGTCTGCTGATTCCGGCACATCGGTCTGCTCACCCCAGGTCATTGGGGAGGCCGGAGGCAGATCGCAGTACCAGTCATAAAAGCTCAGGCAGGTGCCGCCCAGCAGCGAGAGATAGCGGGTCCCGGCGGCGTAAGAGACCATCGACATCGCCGGGATAGGGGAAAAACCGGCGACGCGATCGGGGCCATAATTTTTGATGGTCCAGACGTTGGCGGCGGCAATCAGCTGGTTCAGCTCTTTCCAGTTTGAGCGGATAAAACCGCCTTTTCCGCGCGCTTTCCTGTAGCTCTGCGCTTTCTGCGGATCGTTCTGAATGGCATCCCAGGCCAGCACCGGATCGGTATGCTGCGCCAGCGCTTCTCGCCAGAGTTCAATTAACCTGCGGCGCACCAGCGGGTATTTGAGACGGTTGGCGCTGTAGAGATACCAGGAATAGCTTGCGCCACGCGGGCAGCCGCGCGGTTCGTGGTTGGGCAGGTCAGGGCGGGTGCGTGGATAGTCGGTTTGCTGGGTTTCCCAGGTCACCAGGCCATTTTTGACATAAATCTTCCAGCTACAGGAGCCGGTACAGTTCACGCCGTGGGTGGAGCGCACAATCTTGTCGAACTGCCAGCGCTGACGATAGCTGTCTTCCCAGTCGCGGTTGGTGTGATACACCTGCCCGTGCCCATCGGCGAAACTGTCGCCTTTAGTTTTGAAGTAACGAAAGCGGTCCAACAGTTTGCTCATGACATTTCTCCTGCTTCGATAGCATGGCCGGAGGGGGTTGCATCCCGCTCCGGCAAAGAGGTCGTTATTATTTTTGTGACGATTTGCGGCCGTACACCAGCCAGGTGACAAGGACACAGACGATGTAAAACACGAGGAACACTTTCATGGCCCCGACCGGCGATCCGGTCATCGCCAGCGAGGTACCAAACGCTTTGGGAATGAAGAAGCCGCCCACGGCGCCGATGGCAGAGATAAAGCCCAGCGCGGCCGCTGTTTCGGTCACCGCTTCATGCTGCGCCTGCTCGTCCGTGCCGCCCTGCTTTTTGACGCGGTCGAGGGTAATTTGGCGGAAAATAATCGCGATCATCTGGAAGGTGGAGCCGCTGCCCAGTCCGGCAGTGAGGAACAGCCCCATAAACACCAGATAGAAGGCGAAGAAACTGCCTGAACCTGAGCCCGGAAGCGTCAGGAAAATCAGGGCGCTAAAAATCGCCATAAAGACGAAGTTGATCAGCGTCACCCGCACGCCGCCCAGTTTGTCGGAGATCATCCCGCCCGCCGAGCGGGCCAGCGCGCCGATCAGGGGACCAAAGAAGGCGAGGTGCAGGATGTTCACGTCCGGAAACTGGGTTTTCGACAGCATGGCAAAGCCCGCCGAGAAACCGATAAATGAGCCGAAGGTCGCCAGATAGAGCAGGCTTAGCAGCCAGAGGTGAAAGCGTTTCAGGACCGGAAGCTGGCTGGCGATGGAGGCCTTTGAGCTGGCAATATCGTTCATGCCAAAAAACGCCGCAATGGTTGCCAGCAGCAGGAGGGGGGCCCAGATCCAGGCCGCGTTTGCCAGCCACATCGTCGAGCCATCCTCCTGTGGCACACCATGCACGCCGAGGAAGGTGAACATCGGGAGGAAAATGACCAGCGGCGCAACCAGCTGCATCACGCTGACGCCCAGGTTGCCCAGCCCGCCGTTGATGCCCAGCGCGCTGCCCTGTCTGGATTTCGGGAAGAAAAAGCTGATGTTGCCCATGCTCGATGCGAAGTTAGCGCCAGCAAAACCGCAGAGCAGGGCAATGATGATAAAGATCCAGTACGGCGTCGCGGGGTTTTGAATGGCAATTCCCAGCCACACGCAGGGGATAATCAGGATGACGGTACTCAATACCGTCCAGTAACGCCCACCGAATATCGGTACCATAAACGAGTAGGGGACGCGCAATATCGCACCGGAGAGAGAAGGTAATGCTGTTAGCATAAAAAGCTGATCGGTGGTGAAATTAAATCCGACTTTATTCAGGTTGACGGCGATGGCGCTAAATAACATCCAGACGCAAAACGCTAATAGCAGGCAAGCCACAGAAATCCATAGATTTCTTCGTGCGATATGTTTTCCTTTATTCTCCCAGAATTGCGCGTTTTCAGGTTTCCAGTTACTCAACAGATGCGGATTATTCTTTTCACTTTGTTGCGACATAGCGCCCTCTTGCTTACCTTAATGGAAAGAAAAAAGAAGTAAAAACAAAAAGATGAGTGAGAATTTGCTGTTGGATTTATTGGATGTTTTGGGATGCATCTGAAAGGATAGATAAAAAAGCGCGCCCCTGAGGTGAGAATGGAAATTGCGGAGCGCTTAATATGTTACCAATTGTAAGTGTTGCGGGAATTAATACTCCGGAAGGAGTATTAAAACAATTCCAGCGTGATAAGTTTGTCGAGATGTTTATTTAGCGCCGCATCGTCCATTTCCGGCATATTTAATACGGTGATCCCATCCAGGCCGCAAACCAGCCCTATCAAACGCCAGGCAATATTTTCCGCCCGATCGGTGAGTGTGAATGCCCTTGCTTCCGCCCCGGCACGGATAATAACCACCGTCTCGTGATGCCACATCTCCATGGTCAGGACATAAGCCGCTTTGATCTCGGGATCCCGGCTGGCGAGAATTTGCGCTTCCCGCCACAGTCGGATATAAGGCTCAAACTTACCGTCGTCGCTGCCGAGCATGCTGTGCAACCGTTCCCGCCAGGTGGCACGTTCATCCGCTACGTCGGCATCTAATAGTTCGCGGATCAGGCGAACGAATGCCAGCGATTTCAACTCACCGCCGGAGGCAAAGTGGTGATGCACCTGCCCGGTAGCGACGCCCGCTTCAGTCGCAATGCGCCGCACCGTCATCGCCGCCAGCCCCTCGGCGAGCGCCACGCGCATGGCGGCCTGTAAGATTGCTTCCCGCCGTTCATCCTTGCTCAGATATCGCATGTTTACTCACTCTCAATGGGAATGAAACGAGTGTAACAAAAAGCTGGACACTCGTTCAACTTTACGTAGGATCGCATCCTGGACATGTGTCCATGTTTAAAATGAAAAGGAAATTTATGTTTCGTCAGTGGTTAGCGTTAGTGATTATCGTGCTGGTTTATATCCCGGTCGCGATCGACGCGACGGTGCTGCACGTGGCGGCGCCGACATTGAGCATGACGCTGGGCGCCAGCGGTAACGAATTACTGTGGATTATCGACATCTACTCGCTGGTGATGGCGGGTATGGTGCTGCCGATGGGCGCACTCGGTGACCGCATGGGGTTTAAACGATTGTTAATGATCGGCAGCATGCTGTTCGGGGTGTCGTCCCTGGCGGCAGCTTTTGCGCCGTCAGCCGGGTGGCTGATTGCGGCGCGCGCCTCGCTGGCAATCGGTGCGGCAATGATCATTCCGGCCACGCTGGCCGGGATCCGCACGCTGTTTACCGACGCGCGGGATCGTAATATCGCGCTTGGCGTCTGGGCGGCCGTGGGTTCAGGTGGGGCGGCATTTGGTCCGCTGATTGGCGGTATCCTGCTTGAGCATTTCTACTGGGGATCGGTGTTTTTAATCAACGTCCCGATCGTGCTGGTGGTGGTGTCGCTGGCCGCGCGTTTTGTACCCCGTCAACAGGGGCGTCCTGAGCAGCCGCTGAATATCAGCCATGCCATCATGCTGATTGTGGCGATCCTGCTGCTGGTCTACAGCGCCAAAACCGCGTTGAAAGGCGTGCTGTCGCCGTGGCTGGTAGCCTGTACGTTGCTTACCGGGGCTGTGATGCTGTTGATTTTCGTGCGTATTCAACTGCGCGCCCGCGTGCCAATGATCGACATGCGCCTGTTTTGTCACCGCATCATTCTCAGCGGTGTGGTGATGGCGATGACGGCGATGATCGCGCTGGTGGGCTTTGAGCTGCTGATGGCGCAGGAATTGCAATTCGTTCACGGCTTTACGCCATTCGAAGCCGGCATGTTTATGCTTCCGGTCATGGTGGCGAGCGGGTTTAGCGGGCCGATCGCCGGAGTACTGGTGGGGCGTCTGGGGCTACGCATTGTCGCTGCGGGTGGCATGGGGCTCAGCGCGGTCAGTTTCATTGGCCTCTCGATGCTCGATTTCAGCACGCAGCAGTGGCAGGCGTGGAGCCTGATGGTGCTGTTGGGCTTCAGCGCCGCCAGCGCGCTGCTGGCCTCGACCTCTGCAATCATGGCCGCCGCGCCGAAAGAAAAGGCCGCCGCTGCCGGGGCGATTGAAACCATGTCTTATGAACTGGGGGCCGGGCTTGGGATCGCTATCTTTGGTCTGCTGCTGACCCGCAGTTTCTCTGCGTCGATTGATTTGCCGCAGGGGCTGAATGCGTCTCTCGTCGACAAAGCCTCGTCATCCATCGGCGAGGCGATGAAGATGGCGCAGGATCTCACGCCAGCACTGGCGGTTTCGGTGACGGAGGCGGCGAAAAGTGCGTTTATTACCTCCCACAGCGTGGCGCTGGGGAGTGCGGGGGGCATGCTGTTGCTGCTGGCGGCAGGAATGTGGTTTAGCCTGGCGAAGGTGCCAAAGCAGTAAACAAGCCTGGTGTGCAGGCTGGCCGGGCAGCAGTTTAGGGCGTTAGCAGGCAGTGTTCATCTCGTGCTTCAATTTCCGAACCGCTGTAGCGTGCGTATTGCCCGGTCAGGCCAAAAAACGCGGGTTGGGTTTCAGTATAGATTTCTGCTGCAAGTACCAGCCGGCGTCGTTCATCTTCGCTCATCTCAAGCAGCGTCCAGGGAATAAAATAGCGCGCCGTTGCGGTCAGTTTGAACCACAGCGGGCAGCCGCAGCCTGGACAAAACCAGCGTTCTCCGCGTGCGGATGAGGCGAAATGAGAAGGAGCAATGGAATCTTGCTCCACAAGCGGCTCGCCCTGCGTCTCAAGATACATGGCAATGCCGCCTGACCACTTCTGGCATTGCGTACAGTGACAGGCATATACATCAAAATGGTTGAGGCTCACGCTGAACTGACTCATTCCGCATAAGCAGCGTCCTTTGAATAGGTGCATGGCGTTCTCCTTTTTGACGCCAGAAATCCGTATAAAAAAAGCCAGCCACATGGGCTGGCTTTTTAGCGTGACAAATCTTAGAACTGGTAGGTCAGGCCGACAGCAACGATGTTGTCGGTAGCAACGCCAGTTGCTTTGGTGAAGCTGTTGTCGTCAACCAGGTTGATTTTGTAATCAACATAGGTAGACATGTTTTTGTTGAAGTAGTAGCTCGCGCCAACGTCAACGTATTCAACCAGATCCTGGTCGCCGTATGAACCCAGATCTTTACCTTTGGATTTCAGGTAAGCGATGGATGGACGCAGACCGAAGTCGAACTGATACTGAGCAACAACTTCGAAGTTCTGAGCTCTGTTCGCGATATAACCGTCACCGAAGTTGGTCATGTTGCGGGTTTCAGAGTAGGTGGTTGCCAGGTAGATGTTGTTCGCATCGTATTTCAGACCAGCAGCCCAAACTTCTGCGTTTTCACCGCCAGCGTTAACGGTATTGGCTACGCGACCTGCAGCAACCTGACGGTCAGTACGGTCAGATTTCGCGTAGGTGGCACCGACAGCGAAGCCGTCCATTTCATAGGTAGAAGACAGACCCCAGCCGTCACCGTTCGCTTCGGTGATGTTACGGTCATCGTTTTTACCCTGGTACTGAGCAGCGAAGTTCAGACCGTCAACCAGACCGAAGAAGTCGGTGTTACGGTAGGTTGCAACGCCAGTCGTACGGCCAGTCATAAAGCCATCAGTCTGCGTCCAGGTATCACCACCGAACTCTGGCAGAACGTCAGTCCATGCGCCGATGTCGTAAGCAACACCGTAGTTACGACCGTAGTCGAAAGAACCGAATTCGTTGAATTTCAGACCTGCGAAGGCCAGACGCGTTTTGCTGCCGTCAGTGCCCTGGGATTCAGAACGGTTGCCTTTGAACTCATATTCCCACTGGCCGTAACCGGTCAGCTGATCGTTGATCTGAGTTTCACCTTTGAAGCCCAGACGAACGTAAGTTTTGTCGCCGTCGTTGCCAGCGTCATCAGAGAAATAGTGCAGACCTGTTACTTTACCGTACAGATCCAGCTTGTTACCGTCTTTGTTATAAACTTCAGCCGCGTTTACAACGCCTGCTGCCAACATGGAAGTCACTGCCACTGCAACTAATTTAAGTTTCATCTTAAATATTCCTTATAATTTTCTTAGGTATTTCCTGAGCCACTTTGAACGAGTTTTAAACGAGGCTGCTCGTCAATGGCACGTTATTTTTAAAAATCTTGTAGTCCTCTTTCAATAATAAGTTTCAAAATATTAATAATAATTTCATTTAGTGTGATCGAGAACGGATAAATGGCCTAAAAATAGCCTGAAATGATGAGTATTTAATCAATTTTGGGTGGGGTTTATTTCCGTCAATATAGTTTCATTAGGTTGTTATAAAATATGTTAATTATCGGTAATGCCGTTCTTTTGGTTGAGGTGGTAGAGTGTATTTAACCGTAAAAGGCGGCCTTACGCCCTTAATTGCACGGAAATTCCGTGGGTTAGACAGAAACACACAGAAACATACTATTGCACTTTGTGCTATTAATATTGTGAGTATTTGGCGGCAATTAATCACATGCCGGTGTCAGTTTGTGTCAATATTAAGAGACGCAAATTTACGAAACGTGGGTAATATAAACAGAAGTTAAACGCGTGCTCTACCGAACTGGAGAATAGCGTAACGCGCGCCCAAATATTAAATTTATGTTAATTTTTTGCTGTCGGGATGAATATTACCCGACAGCTGATTCGGAATTATTTTTTAGTGGCGTACCAGCAAAGCAATGACCCGACGCAGACCATCAGCGCGCCTTGCCAGAACGAGAAAGAGAGGGGGGAACTCAGCAGCACGGCGGCAAGCGCGGCAGAGAGTACGGGAGTAAAATAGGATACGGCGGCCAGCACCGTGACGTTACCGTGCAAAATGCCAACATTCCAGGCGGCATAACCTAACCCTAGCGCCACACCACACATAACGAGTTTCACGGCAACCGGAACAGTGAAGACCATTTCCGGCTGATCGCTCAGCGCATATTTCACCCACAGGCTCAGTGCCGTCAGCAAAACAAACAGGGTAATGCCGTTTTGCCCGTTAGCAAATTTACGGGTTACCGTGCAGTAGGCGGCCCAGATAAATGCCCCGGCAAAAGCCAGCGTATAGCTGAGTGGATTCGATACAATATTGCGCATTATTTCATCAGGGTGTAATCCTTGATCACCCCCTAGTACCCAACATACACCGAGCAGTGCGAGGATTAAGCCGGGGATAACCCACAGCGTTGATTTCTGTCCGTTGAACAAAATAGCAAAGACGATCGTCAGGCTCGGCCAGAGATAATTGACCATCCCCACTTCAATGGCCTGCGCTCGCGTGGCGGCATAGCCTAACGACAGGGCAAGGCAAATTTCGTAACTGACAAACAGTACGCTGCCGGCAATAAGATACCTGGGTGAAAAGCGTTTAATATCAGGAAATCCCACCGTTACAAGACACAATAATCCGCTGAGGGTGTATATCATCGCCGCACCGCCGACGGGCCCCAGCCCCTCACTCACGCTACGAATCAAGCCCACCATTGTGCTCCACAACAGAATCGCTGCCAGCCCGATAAGCGTTGCTCTCTTTCTGTCCATTACGTCTTCATCGCTAAAAAAATCAAAGGAAAAAGATATAGCATTAATCCAGACGCTGTTGCGAATTATTCTCGCATGTGTTTAACCCTAAAGGATTATTTGAAGGCGCGAGCGGTGACCATTAAGAGGGCGAAGTCACGCGACCTTGATTTGACGCAAAAAAAAAAGGGGTTTTGCTGTTAGTTTGCGGCGCGAAGTCTTATTTGAACACGAGGACAACAATGGACGTCAGCCGCAGACAATTTTTTAAAATCTGCGCGGGCGGTATGGCCGGAACAACAGCCGCTATGCTGGGATTCGCTCCTAAAATGGCGCTGGCTCAGGCACGCAACTATAAACTGCTGCGCGCGAAAGAGATCCGTAACACCTGCACATACTGCTCCGTGGGTTGTGGGCTTTTGATGTACAGCCTGGGTGATGGCGCGAAGAACGCCAGAGAAGCGATTTATCATATTGAAGGGGACCCGGATCATCCGGTGAGCCGCGGGGCGTTATGCCCGAAAGGCGCGGGTCTGCTGGACTACGTTCACAGCGAAAACCGCCTGCGTTATCCGGAATATCGTGCGCCAGGTTCGGACAAATGGCAGCGTATTTCCTGGGATGAGGCCTTCTCCCGTATTGCAAAATTGATGAAAGCCGACCGCGACGCCAACTTTGTTGAAAAGAATGCAGAGGGGGTGACGGTAAACCGCTGGCTTTCCACCGGTATGTTATGTGCCTCTGCGGCCAGTAATGAAACCGGCATGCTGACGCAAAAATTTGTGCGCTCTCTCGGCATGCTGGCGGTTGATAACCAGGCGCGCGTCTGACACGGACCAACGGTAGCAAGTCTTGCTCCAACATTTGGTCGCGGTGCGATGACCAACCACTGGGTTGATATCAAAAACGCTAACGTCGTGGTGGTAATGGGCGGTAACGCCGCTGAAGCCCACCCGGTGGGGTTCCGCTGGGCGATGGAAGCGAAAAACAACAACGATGCGACGCTGATCGTCGTCGATCCGCGCTTTACGCGCACGGCTTCGGTGGCCGATATCTATGCGCCGATCCGCTCCGGTACGGACATTACGTTCCTGTCCGGCGTACTGCTGTACCTGATCGAAAACAACAAAATTAACGCGGAATACGTTAAGCACTACACCAACGCAAACCTGCTGGTGCGGGATGACTTTGCCTTCGACGACGGGCTGTTCAGCGGCTATGACGCGGAAAAACGCCAGTATGACAAGTCCTCGTGGAACTATCAGTTCGACGAAAATGGCTATGCGATGCGCGATGAAACACTGACGCACCCGCGCTGCGTGTGGAACCTGCTGAAGCAGCATGTTTCCCGCTATACGCCGGACGTGGTGGAGAACATCTGCGGTACGCCGAAAGCGGACTTCCTGAAAGTGTGCGAAGTGCTGGCCTCCACCAGTGCGGCAGACAGAACAACGACCTTCCTGTATGCGCTGGGCTGGACGCAGCACACCGTGGGTGCGCAGAACATCCGCACCATGGCAATGATCCAGCTGCTGCTCGGCAACATGGGGATGGCAGGGGGCGGCGTAAATGCGCTGCGCGGTCACTCCAATATTCAGGGGCTCACCGACCTCGGCCTGCTCTCCACCAGCCTGCCGGGTTACCTGACGCTGCCGTCGGAAAAGCAGGCAAATCTGCAAACGTATCTTGAGGCCAACACGCCAAAAGCGACGCTGCCGGATCAGGTGAACTACTGGAGCAACTATCCGAAGTTCTACGTCAGCCTGATGAAATCCTTCTACGGCGACGCGGCGCAGAAGGAGAACGACTGGGGCTTCGAGTGGCTGCCGAAGTGGGACCAGGCGTACGACGTCATTAAGTATTTCAACATGATGGATAAGGGGAACGTCACGGGGTATATCTGCCAGGGCTTTAACCCGGTAGCGTCCTTCCCGGACAAGAACAAAGTCGTTCGCAGCCTGAGCAAGCTGAAGTACATGGTCGTCATCGACCCGCTGGTGACCGAAACCTCGACCTTCTGGCAGAACCACGGTGAAGCGAACGATGTCGATCCGGCGTCGATTCAGACCGAGGTGTTCCGCCTGCCGTCCACCTGCTTTGCGGAAGAAGATGGCTCCATTGCGAACTCCGGTCGCTGGCTGCAGTGGCACTGGAAAGGCCAGGAGGCGCCGGGTGAAGCGCGGAATGACGGTGAGATCCTGGCCGGGATTTACCATCGTCTGCGCGAAATGTATCGCACCGAGGGCGGTAAAGGCGCTGAGCCGCTGCTGAAAATGCGCTGGAACTATAAGCAGCCGGATCGTCCAGAGTCAGAAGAAGTGGCGAAAGAGAACAACGGCGTTGCGCTGGCGGATATTTATGATGCCAACGGCAGCCTGGTGGCGAAAAAAGGCCAGCTGCTGAACAGCTTCGCGCTGTTGCGTGATGACGGTACCACGGCATCTTCCTGCTGGATCTACACCGGCAGCTGGACGGAGCAGGGTAACCAGATGGCGAACCGCGATAACGCCGACCCGTCCGGGCTGGGCAATACGCTGGGCTGGGCCTGGGCGTGGCCGCTGAACCGCCGCGTGCTGTATAACCGCGCCTCCGCCGACGTGAACGGCAAGCCGTGGGATCCAAAACGCATGCTGATCCAGTGGAACGGCTCGAAGTGGGCAGGGAATGATATCCCGGACTACAACACCGCCGCGCCGGGCAGCAACACCGGGCCGTTTATCATGCAGCCGGAAGGGCTGGGTCGCCTGTTTGCGCTTAACAAGCTGGCAGAAGGGCCATTCCCGGAACACTACGAGCCGATGGAAACGCCGCTCGGCACTAACCCGCTGCACCCGAACGTGGTCTCCAGCCCGGTGGTGCGGATCTATGAAGACGACGTATTGCGCTTAGGCAAAAAGGACAAATTCCCGTATGTGGGTACAACCTATCGCCTGACCGAGCATTTCCATACCTGGACCAAGCACGCGCGGCTTAACGCTATCGCACAGCCGGAACAGTTTGTGGAGATAAGCGAAACGCTGGCGAAAGCGAAGGGGATTGCCAACGGTGACCGCGTGAAGGTGAGCAGCAAGCGTGGCTTTATCCGCGCGGTGGCGGTGGTGACCCGTCGTCTGCAGAGCCTGAACGTTCATGGTCAGCAGGTGGAAACGGTCGGTATTCCGCTGCACTGGGGCTTTGAAGGAGTGGCGCAGAAAGGCTACATCGCCAATACCCTGACGCCAAACGTTGGCGACTCCAACTCGCAAACGCCGGAGTACAAAGCGTTTCTGGTCAACATCGAGAAAGCGTAAGGAGCGATTAAATGGCGATGGAAACACAAGACATTATTAAACGCTCCGCGACCAACCCGATTACCCCCGCGCCTCGTGCGCGGGACTATAAGGCAGAAGTCGCTAAGCTTATCGATGTCTCTTCCTGCGTGGGCTGTAAAGCCTGCCAGGTGGCCTGTTCGGAGTGGAATGATATCCGCGACGAGGTGGGGCACTGCGTCGGGGTCTACGATAATCCGGCGGATCTGAGCGCCAAATCCTGGACGGTGATGCGCTTTAGCGAGACCGAGCAGAACGGCAAGCTGGAGTGGTTAATCCGTAAAGACGGCTGCATGCACTGTGAGGATCCGGGCTGTCTGAAGGCGTGCCCGTCCGCGGGGGCGATTATTCAGTATGCCAATGGGATCGTCGACTTCCAGCAGGACAACTGCATCGGCTGTGGGTACTGCATCGCGGGCTGTCCGTTTAATATTCCGCGCCTCAATAAAGAGGATAACCGGGTCTATAAATGCACTCTGTGCGTGGACCGCGTGAGCGTCGGGCAGGAGCCTGCCTGTGTGAAAACCTGTCCGACCGGGGCGATTCACTTCGGCACCAAGAAAGAGATGCTTGATGTGGCGCAGGCGCGGGTGGACAAACTCAAAGCGCGCGGCTACGACAAGGCGGGTATTTATAACCCGCAGGGCGTGGGCGGTACGCACGTTATGTACGTGCTGCACCATAACGACCAGCCGGAGCTGTATCACAATCTGCCGAAAGATCCGGCGATCGACACCTCAATCAACCTGTGGAAAGGGGCGCTCAAACCGCTCTCTGCAGCGGGCTTTATCGCCACCTTTGCCGGGTTGATTTATCACTACATTGGTATCGGGCCAAATAAAGAGGTGGATGACGACGAGGAGGAGCATCATGAGTAAGTCGAAAATGATCGTGCGCACGAAGTTTGTCGACCGCGCCTGTCACTGGACGGTGGTCATTTGCTTCTTCCTGGTGGCGGTCTCCGGCATCTCGTTCTTCTTCCCTACGCTCCAGTGGCTGACGGAAACTTTCGGCACCCCGCAGATGGGACGCATTCTGCACCCGTTCTTCGGCGTGCTGATTTTCGTGGTGCTGATGTTTATGTTCGTGCGCTTCGTCCATCACAATATCCCGGATAAGCAGGACATTCCGTGGCTAAAAGGAATTGTCGAAGTGCTGAAGGGCAACGAGCATAAAGTGGCGAAAGTAGGCAAATATAATGCCGGACAAAAGATGATGTTCTGGACCATCATGAGCATGATTTTTGTGCTGCTGGTGACGGGCGTCATTATCTGGCGTCCGTATTTTGCCTCGTATTTCCCGATTCAGGTGGTGCGCTACGCGCTGCTGATCCACGCCACCTCAGCCATTATTCTGATCCATGCCATTTTGATCCATATGTATATGGCGTTCTGGGTGAAGGGGTCGATTAAAGGAATGATTGAAGGGAAGGTGAGTCGTCGCTGGGCGCAGAAACATCACCCGCGCTGGTATCGCGATGTGGAACGACTGGAAGCGAAACAGGAAAGTACGGAAGGGATGAAGTAAGACCTGCGCCGTCGGCTTTGCCCGGCGGCGCTGCGCTTGCGCGGGCCTACAAGAATGATATCAGAACCGCTCCTCCACATAACGGAACGGGTATTTCGTCGGTTTCACTTTGCCAATTTTACGTTTCGGTAATTCCACCTTTTCAACGTGAATTTCTTTATACGGGATCTGCGTCAGGAGATGCGAAATAATATTCAGCCGCACGCGTTTCTTATCTTCCGAACGGGCCACATACCACGGTGCCCAGGCGGTATCGGTTGCCGCAAACATGGCATCGCGCGCTACGGTATATTCATCCCACAGGTTAAACGATTTAATATCCATCGGTGAGAGCTTCCATATTTTACGACCGTCGTTAATACGGTCACGTAAACGGCGCTCCTGCTCTTTCGGTGTCACCTCAAGCCAGTACTTCAGCAGAATAATCCCGGCATCAACCATCGCTTTTTCCATCACCGGCGTACCGTCGAGAAACTTCTCCACCTGTTCCGGCGTGCAGAACCCCATGACCCGCTCGACGCCCGCGCGGTTGTACCAGCTTCGGTCGAATATCACGATCTCCCCGGCAGCGGGCAGATGGGGAACATAACGCTGAAAATAGAGCTGGGTTTTCTCTTTCTCGGTGGGGGCGGGAAGGGCAACAACGCGGAAAACGCGCGGGCTGACGCGCTCGGTGATCGCTTTTATGGTGCCGCCTTTACCGGCGCCATCGCGCCCTTCAAAAACGATACACACTTTTAACCCTTTGGCGACGACCCATTGCTGGAGCTTCACCAGTTCAACGTGGAGGCGACGAAGCTCTTTTTCGTACTCTTTGGTTTTCAGCGGTGCATTTTTTTCGACATCAACAGCGACACTGGTTTTCTTCTTGCTTCCCATGATTGTCATCCTCAGGTTGTCCGGCGCGGGAAAAAGCGAGGCCGCACTATGAAGTGTAATCCACCTGAATTAATGGATTAACGTGTCAGCCAGCTGATTTGAACTGGCTCACCATACAAGTTTGTTCAATAATGCCCGTCGCGAGTTTTTAACCTGTGGTCGTGGTATGAAAAAGACAATTTTTTCGTTGGCGCTTGGCACGTTTGGCCTGGGGATGGCTGAATTTGGCATTATGGGTGTGCTCACCGAACTGGCGCACGACACCGGCATTTCTATTCCCTCGGCCGGGAATATGATTTCGTTTTATGCTTTCGGCGTGGTGATTGGTGCCCCGATTGTGGCGCTCTTTTCGGGCAAGTTCTCGTTAAAAACCACGCTGTTGTTCCTGGTGGCAATGTGCGCTGTCGGCAATGCGCTGTTTACTTTCTCCACGTCCTATTTCTGGCTGGCGCTGGGGCGTTTAATTTCTGGTTTTCCGCACGGGGCCATTTTTGGCGTCGGGGCGATTATCCTCTCTAAAATAGCACCACCGGGGAAGGTAACGGTTGCCGTGGCCGGGATGATCGCCGGTATGACCGTGGCTAACCTGGTCGGTGTCCCGCTGGGTACCTGGCTGGGGCACGCATTTAGCTGGCGCTATACCTTTTTCCTGATTGCCGTGTTCGATGCGCTGGTGATCCTGTCGGTTATCCTTTGGGTGCCACACCTCCATGACAAATCAGAAATCAAATTGACCGAGCAGTTCCAGTTTCTGAAAAGACCAGAACCGTGGCTGATTTTTGCCGCCACTATGTTTGGTAACGCCGGTGTGTTTGCGTGGTTCAGCTTCGTTAAGCCCTTTATGGTTAACGTCTCTGGTTTTTCGGAAGGGGTGATGACCGCCATCATGATGCTGATGGGTCTTGGGATGGTGTTGGGCAATCTGTTAAGCGGTAAACTCTCTGGTCGCTTTAGCCCGCTGCGCATTGCCGCCACCACCGATATGGTGATTGTCGCCTCACTGCTGCTGCTTTTTGCCACTGGCGAACAGAAAACGGCCTCGCTGGTCATGGGCTTTATCTGCTGTGCCGGGCTGTTTGCGCTCTCTGCGCCGCTGCAAATCCTGCTTCTGCAAAATGCGAAGGGCGGTGAGATGCTGGGGGCGGCAGGGGGGCAGATGGCATTTAATCTCGGCAGTGCGATTGGCGCGTACTTTGGCGGGATGATGATTACCCTTGGCTTTAGCTGGCGTTACGTCACGCTACCAGCGGCAATACTCTCGTTCTCGGCCATGAGCGCATTGCTGTTGTACGGGTATCTGCGGACAAGACAGTCACACGTTAAGGCTCGTGCGGCTGTATGAAAACCGCTCCCTTTCGGGAGCGGTGATAAATGATGAGTGCTTATGAGCGTAAATCAATCACCATACGGCCACGGATCTGGCCCTGTTCCATCTCTTTGAAGATGGCGTTGATGTCTTCAATCGGACGCATTGTCACCTTCGGTACCACTTTACCTTCCGCCGCAAACTGGAACGCTTCCTGCAGATCCTGACGGGTACCAACCAGTGAACCCACCACCTGAATGCCGTCCAGCACCAGGCGCGGAATATCCAGGCTCATCGCTTCCGGTGGCAGACCAACCGCGACCACACGACCACCGGCGCGCACGGCATCCACCGCGGAGTTGAAGGCCGCTTTTGCGACGGCAGTGACGACAGCAGCATGTGCGCCGCCGGTTTTTTCCTGCACAATTTTAGCGGCATCTTCACTGCGGGAGTTGATGGTCAAATCCGCACCCATGCTGGCGGCAAGCTTCAGCTGTTCGTCATTAACATCCAGAGCGATGACTTTGGCGTTAAAGACGTTTTTAGCATACTGCAGCGCAAGGTTGCCCAGTCCACCCAGACCATAAATGGCAATCCACTGGCCCGGTTTAATACCTGAGATCTTCACCGCTTTGTAAGTGGTGACACCTGCGCAGGTGATGCTGCTGGCGGCAGCAGAATCCAGGCCATCCGGTACTTTTACCGCGTAGTCGGCGGTGACGATGCACTCTTCCGCCATGCCGCCATCAACGGAGTAACCGGCATTTTTTACATCGCGGCACAGGGTTTCGTTGCCGGTATTACAGTATTCACAGTGACCACAGCCCTCAAAGAACCAGGCTACGCTTGCGCGATCGCCGACCTTCAGCGACGTCACGCCAGGGCCGATTTCTTTGACGACGCCAATCCCTTCATGGCCCAGGATCACCCCGGTTTTATCGCCAAAGTCACCGTTCTTTACGTGAAGATCGGTATGGCATACGCCACAGCATTCCATCTTCAACAGGGCTTCCCCGTGCTTGAGCGGGCGCAAGGTTTTTTCGGTAACGTTAACCTGATGATCCTGAGTAACAACAGCAGCCTTCATGTATATCTCCTTGTTCATGATGAGTATCTGCATAGCAGGTGTAATACTCCTCAAGGATTAATGCTTAAGCGCTGTAATGCAAGGTGCCCGCAACATAATGTCATCATTTAAGGTGATTTCAGATTAAGAAAAGGATGTTCCTCTAATAATTAAGGGGGAAAATACTGGCCCGACGAGAGGCTCGCCGGGCGCAGTGTTACAGCTGTGCTTCTATCTCCTTAATTTCTTTACGCCATTGAGCCTGCAGCTGTGGTTTCTGATGCTTTGGCTTACGCGCCAGATCGTCTTCCAGCAATGTTTCCAGCGCGACAAGCCGTTCAAGCAGATCGTCAGAGGGGGATACAGGCATGGTCGTGGCGTCGACGGGAGCTGGGGATGTTACCAGTCCCGCGCTTTCACGCAGCCGCTCGAATACCGCTTCTGCATCATGCCATTCGCTCAGCTTTCCCTCTTCAATTAACCAGAAACGGTTGCAGCTTTGGCTAATTAACTGACGGTCGTGGCTGACCAGCAGGACGCCGCCCTCAAACTGCTGCAGGGTTTGCGCCAGCGCCTCTTTGCCCTCCATGTCGAGATGGTTGGTCGGCTCATCGAGCATCAGCAGGCTATAGCGGGCAAGCGTCAGGCCGACAAACAGCAGTCGAGAGCGTTCGCCACCGCTGAGCGTACTGACGTTTTGTCCGTGACGCGCCCACGGAAATCCGGCGCTGATGAGCGCCATTTTTCTGTGTTGCGGGTCGGGCGCGAACGGCTCCAGCGCGTCAAACAGCGTGGCGTCATCCGGCAGCTGGTTCAGCGTCTGATCGTAATAGCCAGCTGACACGCGTGGATGAAGTTTCAGCCCCGTATCGCTCTGCTCATCACTAAAACAGCGCCAGATAAGCTTCATCAGGGACGATTTTCCGCAGCCATTACGACCCACAATCGCTACGCGATCGCCGCTTTTCAGACGCGCGATGTCGATGTTAAACAGCTCAGAAAGCCCCGGCGCAGGCGGCACGCCGAGGTTTTCTATCTCCAGCAGACGGTCGGCGCGAAGCGCATCGCCGCGCAGGGTTAACGTCCACTGGCTGCCAGCCGTAAGCGCCGTCTGGCTCTCCTTCAGCCGTTCGACCTGTTTTTCCATCTGTTTGGCTTTCCGGGCCAGGTCTTCGTTATCGTAAACCTTGCCCCAGGTCGCCAGCCGCTTCGCGCTGGCGGTCACACGGTCGATCTCCTTTTGCTCCGCCTTGTGGCGCTGCGCGTCGCTTTCATCTTTTGCTTCAAGCGCCTTGCGTGCGGCCGTGCAGGGAAGGGCAAAGTAGTGCAGCGTTTTATCGCGCAGGATCCAGCTGCCGTTTGTGACGGCATCCAGCAACTGTCGGTCGTGCGAGACCAGCACGAAGCTGCCTGACCAGTTCTGTAAAAAATGTTCCAGCCAGAGCATGGTCGGCAAATCGAGGTGGTTACTGGGTTCATCCAGCAGGAGCAGATCCGGCTCGTGAATCAACGCCCGCGCCAGCAGCAGCCGGGTGTGTTGCCCGCCGCTCAGCGTGGCGGAGCGCAGCGTCATATCCTGCGGGGTAAAGCCCATGCCGGCCAGCAGCGTTTCGGCTTTCCAGCGCAGGCTATCGCGCTCAGCTAAAGGCAGCTGTGCGAGTACGGCATCCAGCATGGTCAGCGGGAAAATAGCGTCCGGAAGATGTTGCTCAACGCGCGCCATCAGGCAGTGCCCGGCCAGCGCTACCGTACCGGCGGCGGGGGAGTCTGTGCCGTCCAGCACCTTTAAAAGCGTACTTTTTCCGCAGCCATTATCGCCCAGGAGGCCAATGCGGTCGCCTTTTTTCAGCGTAAAAGAAAGGGAGTCGAAGAGCGTGCCAAACGCCGTATCAACACGTAAAGATTGTGCAGTGAGTAAAGTGCTCATTGTTGCTTACCCAAGAGTTACAGGCATGTTTATGCCTCGTCAAACATCGCTGACGATAACTCAGTAAGCCCGAGAGAAGGGATTTCAGGGGTTGGTGTCTTCGCTCAAGCAGAAGTTATCGCAGCACGATACCGATAACGCTTGAGCGGGTGCGATCACCAAATGTATGTGAAACATTGAAAATTTCACAGTACAGCATAATTGGCCTCCTTATATATTCAGTAGGTTAATGGATGAAAGGAGTGTAGCGGGGGAAAGGGGGTTTGGCTAGTGGGATTCGATGATGCGGTCTGATGCCCTCACCCGTTGGGCTGAGGAAACCCCACAAAATAATACCTGCACAGACTACCCCCTCTCCCTTGAGGGTGAGGGGGAACATACGGCTTTGGTGGTCATTCCGTTCACTTTATGTTCCTTGCTACTCTGTAACGACACGACCGGTGAACGTGCCAGGGTGGCTCAATCGCCACCACCCTGGCGACCCGGGCTCCCGGCGGTAAATCGCCGCTTCGCGGTGCCCTCAGCTTATTCCTTCAGGCTATCGGGTCGGGCATGAGCCTGCATCCCTGCAGGCCACGCCCTCTCGGCGCATCCCTGCGCCTCGCCCCGGCCCTACGGAAACGCTTCGGCGATTTACAGCCGGACCAGGGCGTCGCTGTAAGTCATTCATTTTCATGAAGCAACCTTCATCGCTTCCGGTATAAAAATTACTGGGATTCCTGAGCCCACAGGGAGGGCCCCCGTAGGCCCGGTAAGCGAAGCGCCACCGGGCGATTGGGTCGCAGAGTTAAATCGAGGTACGGCGATAGCTGCGGTATTCAGGCTTCCAGAAGTTATCGTCAATAGCCTGCTGCAGCGCGTCGGCAGAGGTTTTAACTGCCACGCCCTGCTGCTGCGCCATTTTACCTACCGCAAACGCGATAGCGCGCGACACCTTGTGGATGTCCTTCAGCTCAGGCAGAACCAGCCCTTCACCATCATTGACCAGCGGCGAGTGGCCCGCGAGGGTTTCGCTCGCGGACATCAGCATCTCATCGGTAATGCGGGACGCGCCGGAGGCGATCACGCCCAGACCAATACCCGGGAAGATATAGGAGTTGTTGCACTGGGCAATCGGATAGGTTTTATCCTTCCATATCACCGGATCGAACGGGCTGCCGGTCGCAACCAGCGCGTTACCTTCGGTCCAGGCGATGATGTCCTGCGGCGTCGCTTCTACGCGGGAGGTCGGGTTGGAAAGCGGCATCACGATAGGGCGCTCGCAGTGCTTGTGCATCTCACGAATAATCTCTTCCGTGAAGAGGCCGGTTTGTCCGGAAACGCCGATCAGAATATCCGGCTTCACGTTGCGCACCACGTCCAGCAGGGAGAGGACTTCGTTGTCAGTATCCCAGTTTTTCAGGTTCTCGCGTTTCTGCACCAGTTTGGTCTGGAACGGCAGCAGGTTCGGCATACCGTCGGTCAGCAGGCCGAAACGGTCAACCATAAACACGCGGGAGCGGGCCAGCTCTTCACTCAGGCCTTCACGCTGCGTCTGGGCAATAATCTGTTCGGCGATACCGCAGCCTGCGGAGCCTGCCCCGAGGAAGACGATTTTCTGGTAGCTCAGCTGGCTGCCGGCTGCGCGGCTGGCGGCGATAAGCGTACCCACGGTCACGGCTGCCGTGCCCTGGATATCGTCGTTAAAGGAGCAGATCTCATCGCGATAGCGGTTCAGCAGCGGCATCGCGTTCTTCTGCGCAAAGTCTTCGAACTGCAGCAGCACGTCCGGCCAGCGGTGTTTCACGGCCTGGATGAAATCGTCGACAAACTGGTAGTACTCTTCGTCGGTAATACGCGGATGACGCCAGCCCATATACAGGGGATCGTTCAACAGCTGCTGGTTATTGGTGCCCACATCCAGCACCACCGGCAGGGTATACGCCGGGCTGATGCCGCCACAGGCGGTGTACAGTGACAGCTTACCGATCGGAATACCCATCCCGCCGATGCCCTGGTCACCCAGACCCAAAATGCGCTCGCCGTCAGTGACCACAATGACTTTGATGTTGTGGTTAGGCACGTTCTGCAGAATATCGTCCATGTTGTGACGGTTCTGGTAAGAAATGAATACCCCGCGGGAGCGACGGTAGATCTCAGAGAAACGCTCGCAGGCAGCACCCACGGTCGGGGTATAGATCACCGGCATCATCTCTTCCAGATGGTTCTGCACCAGGCGGTAGAAGAGGGTTTCATTGGTGTCCTGAATGTTGCGCAGGTAGATGTGCTTGTCGATTTCGGTTTTGAAGCCCTGATACTGGATCCACGCGCGCTCTGCCTGTTCTTCGATGGTTTCAACCACTTCGGGCAGTAAACCCAGCAGGTTGAAGCTGCTGCGCTCTTCCATGCTGAAGGCGCTACCTTTGTTGAGCAGGGGGAATTCGAGTAAAACCGGTCCGGCATAAGGGATATATAAGGAACGATGTTTTTTCAGTTTGTTGTCCATGTCACTCACTCTTTTTTTGAAGATCCGTCCCTGACACTGCTGTTTGTCATCTTTCTGGCCTGTGCGATGGGGTGCGGTCGGGCGGTATTATAAAGGAGCTGAATATTAATTACCGCAACACATAAACAAAAACACCATCGGTTTTGCCGATGGTGTTCTCTGTCTCAGTCTGGAACTTACTTGCCTGCGTGGCGTTTTCTGCCGGTGGCGTGAGTGACTTGCGTCTCGTGGTCGCCTTCAATCACCACTTTACGCTGATTAGAAAGCTTGTAGTTCAGTCCCAGAATGTGGCGTGCCTGACGGTTCGATTTCATGTTAACTCCTCAATCCTGTTGATAGTTTTAAGGACCAGTTTGCTTACGCAAACGAAATGTAACCCCTTAGGTTGCAGATCCAGCTTAGCAGGTTTTTACAAAGGTGCGTTTCGCCCGCTGACGACGTAGTTAATGGTCTGCTGGTAGATGTCACTGAGGATGTCATTATCCGTGGATTCCACCCACCTGGTCAGTTCCATCAAAATGTCATCTTCAGTCACAGCACCGTGTTCGGCGTGAAGACCCTGCGCAATCGCGTTAACGAGCTCAGGTTGTGCTGCTGCAGTATTAGCCGGGTAATAAGTAAACATGCTGCCTCCGTGTCGTTGTCTGTTTAATGGTACGGCTCGCAAAAAATGTAATTCATAAACAGAATGGCAAATATTTTACCCGTTGTGGCTAAGATTCATCTTAGAAACGAAAATGTCATAAGTGCATGCTTTTATGCACTTTTAAAACGTGGGGATAAATTGACGTTGGGCAACGAGGATATTTTGGCGGTGCTCCTGCTATGGGGGAAATATAGCAGGAGCCGTTTTTAACTTACCACTTCATTTCGCCGGTATTTACTTTGGCGCTTAATTCCAGGGAGCTCTCTTCGGCAAGATCCGGGTACTGTTTTTTCATCGCGCCGATAACGCCCGCGGAGTCTTTGTGTGCGGATAAAGCCTGTTCAAAATGCTGCAGGTAGCCACGCGTAAAATCAATCGCGCCCGTTCCGGCAGGCGGAGTCCCAAGATAGTGACCCGGGATCACGCGTTCAGGTTTGTGCGCAGCCATATTGTCCAGGGTTTGCTGCCACTGCTGGCGGCGAGCAGGCGTCTGGGTATCTGCCGTCCAGACGTGAATACCCCAGGAGACACCGGTGCCACCGAGGATCGTTTTCGCAGACGGGATCCACACGTAAGCCGCGTAACTGTCTGGTTGTTCAATGTCGATCTTTTCCCCGTCAACCATAAACGTGGTTGAGGCGAGCACCTGCGGAACGACCAGCGTCGTTGGCGCGCCGTCTTTCATCTGCGGGCCCCAGAAGGCGAGTTTGGCGTCTTTGGTGGCCTTAATATGGTCAACCACCTGCTGCGTGGCCACCACTTTGGCATTCGGGAAGGCTTTTACCAGCGGTTGCAGACCAAAATAGAAATCCGGATCGCCGGAAGTGATCACAATCTTGTTCAGCGTTTTACCGCTGCGGCGAATTTTCTCCACCAGCGCTTCGCCATCTTTCACGCTGAACTGAGCGTCAAACAGAACGGCTTCTTTCGGGCCAGAGACCAGCGTGGAAGAGACCGCGAAAATGCCTTTTTCCTGCGGGTTATACGTGTCAATCGTCAACGGCGCGGCAAAAACAGCCGGTGTGAAAAGGGCGCAAAGCAATGCAAGGCGAGTAAGCTTCATCATCATGTCTCTGTGGTTCAGGAAAGTCTCTATTGTACGGATATTTGTATTTGCCAGAATTCCTGAAACAAGACATGCTTAGTTTCATAAATCGAGCAAATGGAGCGTATATGGATCGCGTTATTGCCGCTCAGGTCTACAACCGGATATGCGAGCTGGGAAGTTTGAGCGCGGCGGCCCGCGCATTGGGGATCTCGCGCCCGATGGTGAGCCGCTACCTGGAACAAATGGAAAAGTGGGCGGGAACACGGCTGGTTAACCGCTCCACGCGCAAGCTGACGCTGACGGCAGCCGGCGAAAAAGTGTTGCAGAAAACGCGGACGCTTTCGCAGCTCTCGCAGGAGATTGAGGGCCAGTCGGAGAAAGATTTGCCGTCAGGCACGCTGCGGGTCGCCTGTGCACACTTTACCGCCATGCACCTGATTGCGCCGGTGCTCCCCGGGCTGCTCGCGCGCTACCCGCAGCTGCGCATCGAGCTGGATGTGAACAACCACCCGGTGAGCCTGGTAGGGGAGCGTATTGATGTCGCCGTGCGCATTACCGACACCCCCGAACCGGGCATGATCGCCCGCCGACTCGGGGAGTGTCGTTCAGTCCTTTGCGCCTCGCCGGACTATCTTGCTCAGCACGGAACGCCCGTCAGTCCCGAAGATTTAGCGCAGCATAATTGCCTGCACTACAGCTTTTTCGCCGGGCAGTCCTGGCATTTTCTTACGCCGGAAGGTGAAAGCCTGAGCGTGGCCGTCAGCGGCAACCTGAGCGCCAGCATCTCATCGCTGTTGATGGACGCCGCGATTAACCACTGCGGTATCGCCATGTTGCCGGAGCGTGAGGCATCTGACGCGCTGGCGCAGGGATTACTGGTGCCGGTTCTGAGCGTGCTGGAGCCGAAACCGCTTGCCATCCATGGCATTTACCAGTCCCGGGAATATCAACCTGCCGCACTGCGCGCATTCCTTGATGCACTGGCGCAACATGTGTTCAGTGGCTAAGACTCTTCTGTCTTCGCCGCAGAATCTGAGTAGCCTTCTATACTTAACCCTTTGTAAGCCAAAAGGAGAGCAAGAATGACTATTCATAAGCACGGTTCAGCACACTGGTCTGGCGACATTAAACGCGGGAAAGGAACGGTTTCTACCGAGAGCGGCGTTCTCAATCAGCAGCCTTATGGCTTTAACACCCGCTTTGAGGGTGAAAAGGGGACCAACCCTGAGGAGCTGATTGGCGCGGCACACGCCGCCTGTTTCTCGATGGCGCTTTCGCTGATGCTGGGTGAGGCGGGCTATACCGCCGATTCCATTGATACCACTGCAGACGTCTCGCTGGATAAAACCGACGGCGGTTTTGCCATCACAAAGGTTGCGCTGAAAAGCAAGGTGACTGTTCCCGGCATCGCGCCTCAGCAGTTTGACGGCATCATTCAGAAAGCGAAAGCAGGCTGCCCGGTGTCGCAGCTGCTGAAAGCCGACATCACGCTCGATTACAAACTCAACTAAGCCCCAGCCGGGCTCGCGCCCGGCTATCCCTTCAGCGCGGCGGGGAATACCTCCGCCAGCCAGGCAATAAATACCTTCAGGCGGTGCGTTAGATGCCGGTTTTGGGGGTAAACCACATGAAACGGATAGGCCGCAGGGCGCCAGTCGCTCAGGATTGCCGTCAATGTTCCCGTCTGCAAATAGTGCTTTGCCGAATACTCAAAAGTCTGAACAATCCCAAGTCCCGCCGCGGCAGCCGCGAGATGGGCATTGCTTTCATTGACGCCGAGATAGTGTGGAATGCTGATTTCCAGCGCCTCGCCATCCTGTCTGAAGCGAAACGGAAAGGCCCGCCCGGTGACCGGAGAGAGATAGCTTATCAATTTGTGGCCGTTGCGCAGCTCCTGCGGATAGGCCGGGACGCCATGATTCTTCAGATAACCCGGCGTCGCGCAGGTAACCATTTCAGCATTGCCGAGATGTCGGGCAATAAGTGTTGAGTCGTTCAGCGGGCCGCCGCGAATAACACAGTCTACGTTACCGCTGATTAAGTCTACGGGCCGGTCGGCCACCCCAAGATCGATCCGGATATCCGGGTAGCGCTGCATGAAATCTGGTAGCAGGGGGATGAGCACGTCGCGGGCGGTGGAGCCGCCGATGTCGACGCGCAGATGCCCCTTTGGCGTCGCGCGAGAAACGCGAAAAGAGGTGTCAATATCTTCGATATCAATCAGCACCCTGAGTGCTTTTTCATAGTATTCCGCCCCCTCAGGCGTGGTGACGACCCGGCGGGTGGTGCGGTGCAGGAGGCGGATCTCAAGATGCGTTTCGAGAGATTTCACCAGCTTGCTCAGGGTGGCTATCGGCATATTCAGCGAATCCGCCGCGCGCGTAAAACTGCCGGATTCCACCACCCGCGTAAAGGCACGCATTGCCATTAACTGGTCCATCAGGCCCTCTGATTATTTCTGTATGTGAATAGTCATTTTCATTTTTGCCCATTTTTCATTAATGCTGCAAGGGCTAAAGTTTGTTCAACGCGAGCGAAAGCGCGCAAATCAAACCCAACAAAAGGTAAATGACATGAATACGACTCTTTCAGGAAAAATTGCACTGGTAACCGGCGGCAGCACCGGTATTGGTCTTGCCACGGCGCAGGAGCTGGCGGCTCAGGGGGCGAAGGTGTACATCACCGGACGTCGTCAGGCCGAGCTGGACGCGGCGGTGGCTGAAATTGCTTCAACGGCAGTGGGCATTCGTGCGGATGTCTCTAAACTTGGCGATCTGGATGAGGTTTATGCCCGGATTGCAAAAGAGGAAGGCCGTCTGGATATCCTGTTCGCCAATGCGGGGGGCGGCGATATGCTGCCGCTGGGCGCGATCACCGAAGAGCAGTTTGACCGTATTTTCGGTACTAATGTTCGCGGCGTGCTCTTTACGGTGCAGAAGGCGCTGCCGCTGTTATCCGCCGGATCGTCGATTATTCTGACCGGCTCGACGGTCTCCATTAAGGGGACGGCAAACTTTAGCGTCTACAGCGCCAGTAAGGCCGCCGTTCGCAACTTTGCCCGCTCCTGGGCGCTGGATTTGCAGGGCCGCGGGATCCGCGTCAACGTGGTGAGTCCGGGCCCAATCAAAACCCCGGGTCTCGGTGATTTGGTGCCGGAAGAACACCGTCAGGGGCTGTACGATGCGCTGGCCGCGCAGGTCCCGCTCGGACGTTTAGGCGCGCCGGGTGAAGTAGGGAAAGCGGTGGCGTTTCTGGCCTCCGATGCGGCCAGCTTTATTAACGCCACAGAGCTGTTTGTGGACGGCGGGATGGCGCAAATCTAACCCAGGCTGCGCCAGCAGCGAACGTGACGGCCCTCGTGAGAGGGCTGTAAAGCCTGGGGATCTTCACACCCCTGCGTGGCCAGCGGGCAACGGTCGCGGAAAAAGCAGCCTTTGGGCAGGTGACGGTTTCCGGGAAGCTCAGTTTTGCGTAACGCCAGCGTTTCATCCAGCGGTTCACCGGTGCGGGGAACCGAATCGAGCAACAGACGGGTATAAGGATGGTGCGGTTCCCCCAGCACCTGGGCGGCGCTGCCCAGCTCCACAATCTGCCCGAGGTACATTACCGCCACGCGGTCACTCATGTGTCGGACCACCGAGACGTTATGCGAAATTAACACATAAGTCAGATTACGCTGCTGTTGCAGGGTCACCAGCAGATTGAGGATTTGCGCCTGCACGGAGATATCCAGCGCGCTGGTCGGTTCGTCGAGCACGATGATGTCCGGATCGGACGAGAGAGCCCGGGCGATGGCGATGCGCTGGCGCTGGCCGCCGGAAAAGGCGTGCGGTAGCCGGTCGAGATATTCCGGACGAATGCCAACCTGCAACGCCAGGTTTTCCGCCATCTGTCGGCGTTCCCGTTCGGGGCTGCGTTTTTGCACCCACACCGGCTCGGTGATGATGCGCCAGACCGGCAAGCGCGGATCGAGCGACGAGAGCGGGTCCTGAAACACCATCTGCATGCCGCCCGCGTGGTTTACCCGCTGGTATGCCCCGGTGCTGGGCTTAAGCATGCCCATCAGTAGCTGGGCCAGCGTGCTTTTACCGCAGCCGGATTCCCCGACAATGCCCAGCGTTTCTCCCCGGCGGATCTGCAGATCGAGTCCGTTGAGCGCATGCACCTGCTCGGTGACGCGGCCCAGCCAGTTTTTACGTGCCGCAAAGTTTACGTGCACGCTATCCAGTTCCAGCAGCACATCAGACATAGGGTTTCTCCTGTTGCGGATACCAGCAGGCGGCCTGTTGGCCTTCTGCGCCATGGGGATGTAAGCGCGGGGTTTCGCTGCATTTCGCCCCGGCGGCAAAGCAGCGATCGCGGAATGCGCATCCCTGCGGAAGCTGGCTGAGGTTGGGGACGGTGCCGGGGATGGCCGGAAGCAGATCGCGCGGCTGACCGTTCTCCGGCGCACACTTCAGCAGGCCAATGGAGTAGGGATGAACAGGGGCATGGATCAGCGTTTGCGTGGCGCCGCTCTCTATCACGCTACCGGCATACATCACATACATTCTGTCGCAGAGCTGGGATACCACGGCCATATCATGGCTGATAAACAGTACAGAGGTGCCGCTGGCCCGCGCCTTATGCTTCAGCAAGCGCAGCACCTGCAGCTGGACGGTAACGTCCAGTGCGGTGGTCGGTTCGTCGGCAATGATCAGCTCCGGCTCGCAGGAGAAGGCAAGGGCGATCATCACCCGCTGGCGCATGCCGCCGGAGAGTTCGAAAGGATAACGCGCCATCACCTGGTGCGCGTCCGGGATTTGCATCTCTTCCAGCAGGGTAATCGCCTTTTGTTGCGCCTCCCGCCGGGAAAGTGGCCGATGCTGACGGATCACCTCCACCATCTGTTTGCCAATCTGTCGCGTCGGATTGAGGGCGGTCATCGGCTCCTGAAAAATCATCGCCACTCTGGCGCCGCGCCACTGGCGGAGCTGTTTCTCAGATGCCGCGAGGACATTTTCACCCAGTAGCATCACCTGGCCCTGATGGATCCGGTAGCTGCCTTCCGGCAGCAGCCGCATGGCGAGCATTGCGGTCACGGATTTCCCCGATCCCGATTCGCCCACCACGCCGACGATCTCACCCCTTTTGATCTCCAGCGAGACGTTATTCAGCGCGTGGACCTCACCGCGAAAAATCGGGAAGCTCAGGTGCAGGTCTTCAATGCGTAATACCGATTCGGTCATGACTGTTTCCCTCCTGACTTTGGATCCAGCAGGTCGCGGATACCGTCACCGAACAGGTTAAAACCCACGGCGGTAATCAAAATGGCCGCACCGGGAAAGGCGCAATACCACCACTGGTCGAGAACGTAGTTACGGCCAACGGCCACCATCGCCCCCCATTCGGCGGTCGGCTGCTGTGCACCCAGGCCAATAAACCCCAGCGTCGCGGCCATCAGAATAGCGCTACCAATGTCCAGCGAAGCCTGCACAATCAGCGGCGGCAGGGCATTGCGCAGAATATGCCAGCGGATCAAATGCCAGCGCGATGCGCCAAACGTGCGGGCGGCCTGCACGTAGGTAAACTGGCGGACCACCAGCGTCTGGCCGCGCGCCAGACGGACGTAAAACGGAATGCGGACAATGGCGATCGCCAGCATGGCGTTAAACAGGCTCGGGCCGAGCGCGGCAGCCAGCGCCATGGTCAGCACCAGAGAGGGTATAGAGAGCATGATGTCCATCACCCGCATGATGATGGCGTCACCGCGCCCACCCAGTACGCCGGACAAACAGCCCAGCAGCGAGCCAATGCCGCCTGCGATCACCACCACCGCCAGCCCGGCGGCGATCGACTGCTGGCTGCCTGCCAGGACGCGGCTGAACAGATCGTGTCCCACTTCATCGGTACCAAACCAGTGTTGTGCGGACGGTGCCTGAAGACGGGCGGTCAGATCCAGCGCGTTCGGGTCATGCGGCACAATCCACGGTGAGGTCACCATCACCAGGAGCATCGCAATCATAATCACGCCGCCCACCATCGTGAGTGGGCTTTGACGCAGTATCCAGAACAGTTTTGCCCAGTTGATACGTTGTCTGGCAGTTTTAACCGGGACGGGCGTTTCCTGCGTTAACATCATTCGGCACCTCCGCGCCCAATTCGCGGGTCAATCCACAGATAAAGCAGATCGACCACCAGATTCACCAATACGTAGGCCAGAGAGACGACGACAGCGAAGCCCATCACCGCAGGGAAATCGAGCGCCTGAATGGACGTCACCACCCAGGCTCCCATCCCCGGCCAGGCAAAGACGGTTTCGGTCAGTACTGCACCGTACAGCAAATCGCCCAGCGCCAGCCCGAGCACGGTAATCGACGGGATCATCGCATTGGGCAGAGCGTAACGCAGGACGATATACCAGCCAGGCAGGCCGCTGGCGCGCGCCGTACGGATGTAGTCCTCGCTTAGCTGCTCCAGCATCGCGGAACGTACCTGACGCGCCACGATGCCCAGGTGAACAAACGCCAGCGTCAGCGAGGGTAAAATCAGATGCTGCAATGCATTGAAAAAGACCTCGACGTTGCCCTCCAGCAGGGCATCCAGCAGGTAAAACCCGGTGACGTGCGTCGGCGGATCGAGCCAGTCGTCCAGTCTGCCGCCGCCCGGCAGGATCTGCAGGTGCCCGTAGAAAAGCACAATAACGCCCAGACCGAGCCAGAAGGCTGGTGTGGAAATGCCGGTCATCGCCATTAATCGCACCAGATGATCCAGCCAGCGGTTGCGATAGACCGCCGACAAAATCCCCAACGGCACGCCGATGACCAGCGCCAGTAGCAGGGAGCAAAAGGCCAGCTCCAGCGTGGCAGGGAAAAAGGCCTTCAGGTCTTGTGCAACCGGACGTCCGGTACGAATGGACGTGCCGAGATCGCCATGGGCGAGAGCATCGACGTAGCGACCAAACTGGATATACAGCGGCTGATCCAGCCCCAGTTGCTGGCGGATGTTTTGCACGATGTCGTCGCTGGCACGGTCTCCGGCCAGCAGACGGGCCGGATCGCCGGGGATCATGTGTGAAATAATAAAGGTAATGATACAGACACCGGCCACCACCAGGAGTAATCCCCAGCAGCGCTGGCGCACAATGCTCCAGAACGTCATACACTTTCCCCCGGCGAATTCGTTATTTACTCATGGTGGCGATGTTGAACACCTGCTCAAGCATCGGATTAAAGGTGAAGCCTTTAACCTCTTTGTTCATCGCCAGCTGATAGTTCTTCTGGAACAGATAAACGTAGGCCGCCTCGTCAATCACCACTTTTTGCGCCTGCTGGTAATCTTTGGTGCGTTCTGCCTGATCGGTGGTTTTCAGCGCGGCCTGCAGCAGCGAGTCGACCTCTTTGTTTTCATAGAACGAACGGTTGCCCGGCAGCCCTTTTTTGTCTGATTCGAACCAGTAGTTCATGAACATATAGGGGTCGGCAAAGTCCGGGCTCCAGTTACCGATCGCAATGTCGTAATCGCCTTTACCGACGCGGTCGCGCATGGTGGCGTTCGCCAGTTTCTCCAGCTTGACGTTAATGCCGATCTTGCCGAGGCTGGCCTGGGTTGAGAGGGCGATAGGCTCCCAGTTCGGATCGTTATCCGAGTAAAGGAAGGTCAGGCTGGCGGGCTTGTCTTTGACCTTCTCCAGGGCCGCTTTCGCTTTGGCCTCATCATAGCTGTACTGCATTGCCGTGGCGTCAAAGCCCCACATGCCTTCAGGGATCGGGCCGCGCATCTGCTTGCCGTTGCCGCTCAGAATGCCCTTCACCATGCCCTGGTAGTCCGTCGCCCATGAAATGGCTCGACGTAAATCCACCTGATTGAGCGGCGCTTTGCTGTTATTGAGGTAGAGATAGGTCACGCGCAGGGACGGGTATTCCGCGACGGCGACTTTTCCTTCCAGCTTCAGGGCCGAGAGCTGATCGACCGGCAGGGAGTCGGCAATGTCCAGATCGCCGCGGGAAAGCTGCAATCGGCGGGAGGCGCTCTCTCCGATAATTTTTACCGATACACGCTTAAAGTGCGGTTTTTCACCCTGCCAGTGCGGGTTAGGCACCAGCACCAGCTGCTGGCCTTTCTGCCAGCTTTTGAGCATAAACGGCCCGGAACCGGCGGTGTTTTGCGCCAGGAAACCGCGCGCATCGTCCGCGGCATTTGCCTTCAGCACTGCCGGGTTAATGATGGATGCCCCGTCATTTGCCAGCGTGTAAAGGAAGGGGGCAAAGGGCTGGCTGAGGGTGAATTTCACCGTATGGTCATCTACCGCATCAATTTTCAGATCTTTCGGGAAGGCTTCAGACGGCCCCTGGCCGAGCTTCAGCAGGCGTTCAAAAGAGCGTTTTACCGCTTCGGCGGTGACCGGCGTGCCGTCGGAGAATTTCGCGTTATCCGCCAGGGTAAAGGTCCACTCTTTCTGGTCGTCGGACGCTTTCCAGCCTGTCGAGAGATCGCCTTCCACCTCGGTAGAGCCTGGCTTGTACTTGACCAGACGCTGATAGGACGGATAGGTGACGGTCCAGTCGTTGTTATCAATGGTGATGGCAGGGTCGAGCGTTTGCGGGTCGGCGGCTTTACCAATCACCAGCATGTCTTTCGGGACGGCAGCCAGCGCTAGCGGAGCGTTCATTACCAGCGTGGCGGCGATCAGGGTCATGAGAAGCGATGTTTTCATGGCAGTGCTCCAGGTTTAAAGAGGGGGGTGCGTCAGGGGAAAACAGGCAAAACGGTCATCAAGCAGCGGGTAGCTGGCGGCGTTAGGCAGTTCAAAGTGCCACCATTCGCTGCTGATACCGACAAAACCGCCACCGAACATGATGGCATTCAGCAGCAGACGGTTGCGCTGGGCGTGCGGCGGTACGGAAGGGTGATACGGATGCGAGCGGTCGTGCATTTCGTCAAAACCGGCGCCCATATCCAGCACGGTATTGTGTTCGTCCATCAGCGTGACGTCGATGGCCGTGCCGCGACTATGATTGGAGCCAATCGCCACGTCGACCACATATTCCGGGTTCGGGCAGGCATCCCACAGCTGGGCCTGCGCCTGCTGCGGTCGGTAGGCGTCGAACACCACCAGCTTCAGCCCGGCCAGCGTGGCAATGCTGATGGCTTTTGCCAGCGCGGTGGCGGCGTCGGTATGCAGCAGGCACAGCGCCTCTTGGTAGATCGGGCGACCGGTGATGTTGTCGGCAGTGGCGTATTTCAGATCGATATGCAGCGTGGGAAATGTCTTCGCCACATCGATCAGTTCACTCTCTTCGGGCATAGCTCCGCTCCTTTAGCGTTCGAATTGACCAAACTCTTGTTGTAATTGCCGGTTTACCGCCAGACGTGCCGGGAGCGCATCACCCAACGCTTCCACCACGCCCGACAGCAGCAGGTTGAACAAACAGCTAACGGGGGCAAGTGAATCCCAGAAATGACCGGTATCGGTTTTCACCTGCAGTAAGTCCATCGGATAATCCCGCGCCCACGGGCACCAGATGTCGGTGATTAAGGCCAGCGGAATGCCTTTTTCGCTCGCGACGCGGCAGTACTGGCGGGCCATCGCGGAGTAGGCGCGCGTATCGGTCAGCACGACATAAGGGTGCGAAAACCCCGAGTTGAGGGATTCCACCCAGCTTCCGGATGCCCCCTCCGAATAGCTCACGCGCGGGCGCAGGTACTCAAGGTGGCTGAAGAAGGCGTTGGCAATCCCGCGGGTGGACTGGATCCCCAGCACAAACACCGCATCCGCATGGGCCAGGTTGTGTACGACCTGGCGGAAGACGTCCGTTTGCGCGAGCTGATACACCTGCGTGATGGCATCCACTTCCAGCGAAAGGGCGTGCTGAAGGCGGTTGGGCAGGGGGCGCTGCTGTTGCCAGGAGTCCAGACGTTCGTTCATACCCCAGGGCTGATACGGATCGCGCAGGCTCTTTTTGACATCCTCCAGGTTGCGGTAGCCCAGCTTGCGCAGAAAGCGTCCCACGGTGATCCCGCTCGTCCCGCTCGCCTGACCGACGCTTTCAGCCGTTTCAAACGGTATCTGCGCGGCGTGGGCAAGCAACCAGCTTCCGACCCGTTTTTCGCTGGGCGTGAACTGGCTAAACATCGTTTCGATACGGCTCAACATCTCAGGTTTCGTCGTCATACCGCCTCGCTGTTAACACGCTGTCAAAAGCCGATCTAGTGTTACCTCGTTAACAATGCATGACGCGTGCCATGAACACAGGCGAGGGAATGCCTGCTCTGCTGTAAACTTCATGCAATATTTAGTTAACGGATGATCAACATTTGTGCAGCGTAGTTCACTTTTGGTGCAGTGACAGAATCTGCACGTATGAATTTGGTGAATACGTCAGCCCGTTCACATTTTTGATAAGATAGAAACACAGTAGACATGAAAGGGATCCCGGCATGGCGAATTGGCCCTGGCGAGTCAGCGAGCATCTGATGGTGCTTGTTAAGAAAATAGCGATGGTGGTGGGGATCGTACTGGTCGTCCTGCTGGCAGTGCGGGTCTATCTCTCGCAGCAGGGGCCTGAACTGCATCTCTGGCATACCTGGCGGGCAGATGAGATGTCCGTACGCGAGCTTGATGGCGCCGACTTTGCCGGGTATGTTGCCCGCGAAAATGCCATTTTCGCCGATCTTAATACCGCGGTGACGGCAAAAACAGAGCATGAGGAACAAACGCCGCTAAACCGCTATTACCGCCAGAGCCTGGTCTGGCCGGGTCAGTTTTCACCGGATGCCAACCGCTCTTTTGTACTCATGCCAGCCGGAAAGCCGCGCGGCGCGGTGGTGTTGCTCCATGGACTGACGGATTCACCCTATAGCGTCAGACATCTTGCTCAGTATTATCAGGCCCACGGCTTTGTGGCCGTGGTTCCGCGCCTGCCCGGACACGGCACCGCGCCTGGCGCGCTGACGGACGTTGACTGGGAGATGTGGCTGGCGGCGACGCGCCTTGCCGTTCGTGAAGCGACGCGTCTGGCGGGAGAAAATGTGCCCCTGCATCTGGTGGGCTATTCCAACGGCGGGGCGCTGGCGATGAAATATGCCCTCGATGCACTTGACGCGCCATCGCTGCGTAAGCCGCAGCAGCTGGTGCTGCTGTCGCCGATGATCGGCGTGACGGCATTCGCGCGATTCGCCGGTTTCGCCGGGTTACCGGCGCTGCTCCCGGCGTTTGCCAAAGCGGCGTGGCTGAATATTTCCCCGGAATATAACCCGTATAAATACAACTCGTTCCCGGTGAACGCCGCCCGCCAGTCGTGGCTGTTGACGAAGGCGCTGCAGGAGCAGATTGGCCGGGAGGCGCGGGAAAACAGGCTAGCAACGCTGCCGCCGGTTCTGGCATTCCAGTCGGTGATGGATTCCACCGTCAGCACCCGCGCGGTGGTGAGCGGCTTGTTTGATCAGCTTCCGGCAAATGGCAGCGAGCTGGTGGTATTTGATATCAACCAGGCGGCGAGCTTCCGTCCGCTGTTCAAGCCCTCGTCCTGGACGGCCACCTCAGCGCTGCTGCCTACTGCCGATCGACGTTACACTGTCACGGTTCTTACCAATGCGAATGAACACAGTTTCTCAACGGTAGCGAAAATCACGCCGGCAGGAAGCACTCACGAGACGGTCGTGCCGCTTGGGCAGTCCTGGCCGCAGGATGTCTATTCCCTGTCGCACGTTGCGGTGCCGTTCCCGCAGGATGACGATCTCTATGGCCGGGAGCCTGACGTGAAAAACCGCTATGGCATTAGCCTGGGGACGATAGCGCTCTGGGGGGAAACGTCTGTATTGAGCGTCGGGAAAGAGGCGCTTATGCGGGTCACCTCAAACCCGTTCTACGGCTACATGGAGGAGAGGATCAACAGCCGAATCGGGGATGAGAAAAAGTAACGTTCTTCTGTTGTGTGAATATGTTAGGTCGCAATGATTAAGTATGTTAAATAATACCTTCAAGGCACCTCTCTCATCGGAACCCGTTTTGTGCTGACGACTCTCATTTACCGAAGCCAGTTGAATTTATCCCACCCGTCAACCGAACTCCGGGAGGTGGTGGAGCGCGCCAGACGCCGTAACGCGAAGCTGAATATAACCGGTGTGCTCCTCTCTAAAGGGGATGACGTTCTGCAAATTCTTGAAGGTTCCGAAGAGGGCGTGGTCAGGCTGTTCAATAAAATCCGTGATGACAAGCGGCACAGCGGAGTGGTTGAACTGATGCGGGATTATGGCCCGCGCAGACGATTTGAAAACGTCGGGATGCTGCTGTTCGATCTGCAGACGCAGTCGCCGAAAGAGGTGCTGCAATCGGTGCTGCGTTACAGCAAACTCGACAGTTACCTGGCCTCCGATGACCGCGTATTCAAATTTATTCAGACGTTTATTACAGATAAGCGTCCGAACCCGTCGGGTGGACGTTACGATCCGGCAAAGTGGGCGCTCGAACCCGAAACCTTACCCTTTGGCGAGTCTCTGGGCCTGATTGCCGCGCAAACCTGTCAATTTGCGCTTCAACCGATTGTTGAGCCTTCGGAAGGCAAGATCAGCTCCCTTGAAGCTCTTATCCGCAGCAATGACGGCGGCAGTCCGGAGCTGTTCTTCCGCGCCCTTGACCCGGACACCCTCTATCAGGTCGATCTCCAGACGAAAGCCTATGCCTTTGCGCTGGCGGAAAAGCTGGGGATTGGCAGCCACAAAATTGCGGTCAACCTGTTGCCGATGTCGCTGGTGAATGTCCCTGGCGCAGTGGAATTTCTGGTCGGTGAGATTAAAAAACACGGGCTTCAGCCAGAGCAGGTGGTGCTGGAAATCACTGAAAACGAGATGATATCCGGACTGAATCAGTTCAACAGCGCCATTAAACAACTTCGCGGTGAGGGGGTTGGCATGGCGATTGATGATTTTGGTTCCGGCTATGCCGGTCTCTCTCTGCTGACGCGCTTCCAGCCGGATAAAATTAAGATTGACCGGGAGATTATCAGCGATATTCACCTGAGCGGTCCGAAACAGGCGATTGTACGCTCGATTATTAGCTGCTGCTCCGATCTCGAAATCACCCTGGTGGCGGAAGGTATCGAGAAAATAGAGGAGTGGTGCTGGCTCGAATCTGCCGGGATCCGCCGCTTCCAGGGCTTCCTGTTTGCCCGCCCGCTGCTTAACGGCGTCGGTGATATTCACTGGCCGCACCTGGTGCGTTAAGGCAATTTTCCACTCGCGTTATTTCCCCGTCGTCCTGCCTGTGCTTAAATAGCTAAAACGGTTTAACATAGTTTAGCTTCGAGGTTCACATGGAAAAAATCTGGGTACTGGGTGATGCGGTGGTGGATCTGCTGCCTGATGGAGAAGGGAGATTACTGCAATGTCCGGGTGGCGCCCCGGCAAACGTTGCGGTCGGTATTGCCCGCCTGGGGGGGCGTAGCGCGTTTATCGGCAGAGTTGGAGACGATCCTTTCGGGCGCTTTATGGCTCACACACTGGCTGACGAGCGGGTCGATGTGCAGTGGATGCGCCTTGACCCGGCACACCGCACCTCAACGGTGGTGGTCGATCTCGACGAACAGGGCGAACGTTCGTTTACCTTTATGGTGCGCCCGAGCGCCGATCTGTTTCTGGAACCTGCCGATCTGCCTACCTTCAGTCAGGGTGAATGGCTGCACGTCTGCTCCATCGCGCTAAGCGCTGAACCCAGCCGCAGTGCGGCCTTTCAGGCGATGGATGCCATCAGGAAGGCGGGCGGTTACGTCAGTTTTGACCCCAATATACGCCCGGATCTCTGGCCGGATGAAACCGCACTTCGTCGCAGCCTTGAAGAGGCGCTGCAACGTGCTGATGTGGTGAAACTCTCCGTCGAGGAACTGGCATTTTTAACCGGCGAGGAGCAGGTGCACGCCGGTCTGGCTGCACTCATGAGCCGCTGTCCGGCGCGGCGGGTGCTCGTCACGCAGGGTAAAGAGGGCGTTATTGCCTGGCATGAAGGCACCATGAACCTCTATCCGGCAACCCCGGTTAAGTGTGTCGATACCACCGGCGCGGGGGATGCCTTCGTCGCAGGACTGCTCTACGGGCTGGCCGCCGGTCTTGAACTGGTTCCCGCCATCACCTTAGCCCAGCGCTGCGGCGCGCTAGCCACCACCGCGAAAGGGGCGATGACCGCCTTGCCCTGGCAGCACGAGCTGTAATTTCTCCCTTTACAGGCCGTCGGTCGACGGCCTGAATTGTCGCCCCGATCACACTTACTAAAACGGTTTAGCAAAAAAGATTGCCGATCCAAAATTCACCAGTTTAGTATCAGCAACCTAAACCGGTTTAGCAATTTAGCACGTTTAATGACTTCTTTGAGGGATGCGACAAAATGTATAAAAAACGCAGACTTGCCGTGATGATAGGCATGCTGGCCGGAAGTACCTCTGTTTTTGCCCAAACGGATATGACAAGTATCGAAGCGCGGCTTGCCGCAATGGAACAACGCCTTCAGGACGCAGAGACGCGCGCGCAGAGGGCGGAGAAACGCGCCACGGAAGCAGAACAAAAAACGCAGCAGCTCGTTGCCGCGCAGCAGCAGACGCAGTCGACAACCCAGGCGGTGGCGCAGCGCACCACTGCGCTGGAGAAGAAAGCGGATCAAAGCAGCGGGTTTGAGTTCCACGGCTACGCTCGTTCCGGCCTGCTGATGAATGACGCGGCCTCCAGCAGCAAAAGCGGTCCGTATCTGACCCCAGCCGGCGAAACCGGTGGTGCAGTAGGGCGTCTGGGTAATGAAGCCGACACCTACGTTGAGCTGAACCTGGAGCACAAACAGACCCTGGATAACGGGGCGACGACGCGCTTTAAAGCGATGCTGGCCGACGGCCAGAGAACCTATAACGACTGGTCAGCTGATACCAGCGATCTCAATATTCGTCAGGCCTTTGCGGAGCTGGGCAATCTCCCTGATTTCACCGGCGCGCTGAAGGGCAGTACATTCTGGGCAGGTAAACGCTTCGACCGCGATAACTTTGATATTCACTGGCTGGATTCCGACGTGGTGTTCCTGGCCGGTACCGGTGGTGGCGTCTACGACGTGAAATGGAACGATTCGCTGCGCAGTAACTTCTCCCTCTATGGCCGCAACTTCGGCAGCGTGGAGCAGACCGACAATAACGTTCAGAACTATATCCTCAGCATGAACCACTTCGCCGGACCGCTCCAGCTGATGGTGAGCGGCCTGCGGGCTAAAGATAATGACGATCGTAAAGACGCGAACGGCGATCTCATCAAAACGGATGCCGCTAACACGGGCGTTCATGCCCTGGTGGGCTTGCACAACGAGAGCTTCTACGGCCTGCGGGAAGGCACGGCCAAAACCGCGCTGCTGTATGGTCACGGGCTGGGGGCGGAAGTGAAAAGCATCGGCTCCGATGGCGCACTGCTGTCTGAGGCAGATACCTGGCGCTTTGCAAGTTACGGTGTCACGCCTATTGGCGGTGGCTGGAGCATTGCGCCTGCCGTCCTGGCGCAGAGCAGTAAAGATCGCTACGTCAAAGGCGACAGCTATGAGTGGGTCACGCTCAACACCCGCCTGATTAAAGAGGTGACCCAGAATTTCGCGCTGGCGTTTGAGGGAAGCTATCAGTACATGGACTTAAACCCGGAAGGTTATAAAGACCGAAACGCCGTCAACGGCAGTTTCTACAAGCTGACCTTTGCTCCGACGTTAAAAGCGAGCAAAATCGGCGATTTCTTCAGCCGCCCGGAGCTTCGCCTGTTCGCCACCTGGATGGACTGGAGCAGCAAACTGGATAATTACGCCAGCGATGATGCCTTTGGCAGCAGCGGTTTCAACGCCGGCGGGGAATGGAACTTTGGGGTCCAGATGGAAACCTGGTTTTAACCCATCACGCTCCCGCCTGGCGGGGGCGTTTCGCACATCATAAAAAAGAAGTCAGGCAGAGGTATCTATGGATTTTAATCAAATCGCCCGCGAGCTTATTCCGCTGCTGGGTGGCAAGGAAAATATCGCCAGCGCGGCGCACTGCGCAACGCGTCTTCGTCTGGTGCTGGTTGATGACGCGCTGGCCGATCAGCAGGCGATCGGCAAGGTCGATGGCGTAAAAGGCTGTTTCCGTAACGCCGGGCAGATGCAGGTGATTTTTGGTACGGGCGTGGTGAATAAAGTCTACGCCGCGTTTATTCAGGCTGCGGGGATTAGCGAGTCCAGCAAGTCTGAGGCGGCGGACCTGGCGGCGCGCAAGCTGAACCCGTTCCAGCGCATTGCGCGTCTGCTCTCCAATATCTTTGTACCGATCATTCCCGCGATTGTGGCGTCCGGCCTGCTGATGGGCCTGCTCGGCATGGTGAAAACCTACGGCTGGGTCAATGCGGACAACGCTATCTATATCATGCTGGACATGTGCAGTTCGGCGGCGTTTATCATTCTGCCGATCCTGATCGGCTTTACCGCCGCGCGGGAGTTTGGCGGTAACCCGTACCTGGGCGCGACGCTGGGCGGCATCCTGACCCACCCGGCGCTGACTAACGCCTGGGGCGTGGCGTCCGGTTTCCACACCATGAACTTCTTCGGCCTGGAGATCGCGATGATTGGCTACCAGGGCACGGTATTTCCGGTGCTGCTGGCCGTCTTGTTTATGAGCATCGTGGAGAAAAACCTGCGCCGCGTGATTCCGGATGCGCTGGACCTGATCCTGACGCCGTTCCTCACCGTTGTGATCTCTGGCTTTATCGCCTTGCTGATTATTGGTCCGGCGGGACGCGCCTTAGGGGATGGTATCTCCTTTATCCTGAGCACGCTTATCGCCCACGCGGGCTGGCTGGCCGGGCTGCTGTTTGGCGGACTGTATTCGGTGATTGTGATCACCGGTATTCACCACAGCTTCCACGCGATTGAAGCGGGGCTGCTGGGCAACCCGTCGATTGGCGTGAACTTCCTGCTGCCGATCTGGGCCATGGCGAACGTGGCGCAGGGCGGAGCCTGTCTGGCGGTGTGGTTCAAAACCAACGATGCCAAAATCAAAGCCATTACGTTACCGTCGGCGTTCTCTGCGATGCTGGGCATCACCGAGGCGGCTATTTTTGGTATCAACCTGCGTTTCGTTAAGCCGTTTATTGCCGCGTTGATTGGTGGCGCGGTGGGGGGCGCCTGGGTGGTCTCTGTGCATGTCTACATGACTGCCGTCGGGTTGACCGCCATTCCGGGTATGGCCATCGTGCAGGCCAGCTCGCTGCTCAACTATATTATCGGCATGGTGATTGCCTTCGGCGTGGCGTTTACCGTCTCGCTGCTGCTGAAATATAAAACGGACTCTGAATAATGACGTTACCTTCCCGCTGGCCTGCGATTCTGCAGGCCGTTATGAAAGGGCAGCCGCGCGCGCAGGCTGACAGCCATTATCCGCAATGGCACGCCGCGCCGGTGACGGGGCTGATGAACGATCCCAACGGGTTTATCTGGTTTGCCGGTCGCTACCATCTGTTCTATCAGTGGAATCCGCTGGACTGTGAGCATCGTTTTAAATGCTGGGGGCACTGGAGTTCTGCGGACCTGGTCCACTGGCAGCATGAGCCGCTGGCGCTGATGCCCGACGAAGAGTATGACCGCAACGGCTGCTACTCCGGTAGCGCCGTGGATAACCAGGGCGTGCTGACGCTGTGCTATACCGGCAACGTGAAGTTCGATGACGGCAGCCGTACCGCCTGGCAGTGCCTGGCCGAGGAACAGCCGGACGGCACCTTTAAAAAGCAGGGGCCGGTGCTGGCGCTGCCGGCGGGCTACACCGGTCACGTGCGTGACCCGAAAGTGTGGCAACACGACGGGCTGTGGTACATGGTGCTGGGCGCGCAGGATCTGCAAAAGCGCGGCAAAGTGCTGCTGTTTAAATCCGCTGATTTACATGCCTGGGCTTCCTGCGGTGAAATCGCTGGTCACGGGGTCAACGGCCTGAAGGACGCAGGTTATATGTGGGAGTGCCCGGACCTGTTCGCGATCGACGGTACGCACGTGTTGATTTGCTGTCCGCAGGGGCTGGCGCGCGAGCCGTATCGCTATCTCAACACCTATCCGGCCGCCTGGATGAGTGGGGCGTTTAGCTATGAACGCGGCACGTTTGCGCACGGCGAGCTGCAGGAGCTTGACGCGGGCTTTGAGTTTTACGCCCCGCAAACGACGCTGGCGGAAGATGGACGACGCATTCTGATTGGCTGGATGGGCGTACCGGACGGGGAAGAGATGCTTCAGCCGACGCGGTCGCACGGCTGGATGCACCAGATGACCTGCCCGCGCGAATTGCAGTATCGCGACGGCAAGCTCTGGCAGACTCCGGTGCGTGAGCTGGCGGCGCTGCGTGAAGAGGAGCAGCACTGGCAGGGACGTGCCAGCGATGCGCCCGTTCTGGATGCCGCGCGACTGGAGTTTGAGTTAAGCGCCTCGCAGGTGAACGTCGATTTTGCGGGCGCGCTGCGCCTCACGGTTGATGAGCAGGGCGTGCGGCTGGAACGCGCGAGCCTGAAAACCGGTGAGACGTTGACCCGCTACTGGCAGGGGGACGTCCACCATTTACGCGTCCTGTGCGACCGCTCAAGCGTTGAAATTTTCATCAATCATGGCGAAGGGGTGATGAGCAGCCGCTATTTTCCTGACCATCCGGCCTGGGTGCGCTTCGAAGGTGCGTCCGATATCACATTACGCTACTGGTCGCTGCGCGCCTGCATGATAGAATGAGGGTTTTGGCAGCCGGATCTAAGTCGTTGTGAGAAAAACAAAACGCGTCACCATTAAAGACATCGCGGAGCTGGCGGGTGTGTCAAAAGCCACCGCCAGCCTGGTCCTGAACGGGCGCAGCAAAGAGCTTCGCGTGGCGGAAGAGACGCGTGAACGCGTGCTGGCGATTGCGAAAGAGCACCATTATCAGCCCAGCATTCACGCCCGGTCACTGCGCGATAACCGTAGCCACACCATTGGTCTGGTGGTGCCGGAGATCACCAACTACGGCTTTGCCGTCTTTTCTCACGAGCTGGAAACGCTGTGCCGCGAGGCGGGCGTCCAGCTGCTGATCTCCTGTAGCGATGAAAATCCGGGGCAGGAGACGGTGGTCGTCAACAACATGGTGGCGCGTCAGGTCGACGGACTGATTGTCGCCTCCAGCATGCTTAATGATGCGGACTACCTGAAACTCAGCGAGCAGCTGCCCGTGGTGCTTTTTGACCGCCATATGAACGACAGCACGTTGCCGCTGGTGATCACCGATTCCATCACCCCAACGACGGAACTGGTGGCGGATATTGCCCGCCAGCATCCGGATGAATTCTATTTTCTGGGCGGACAGCCGCGCCTTTCTCCGACTCGCGACCGTCTGGAAGGGTTTAAGCAAGGTCTGCGAGCGGCCGGTGTGGAACTGCGCCCCGAGTGGATCATTCACGGCAACTACCACCCGAGCTCCGGCTACGAAATGTTCGCCGAACTCTGCGCCCGTCTGGGACGCCCACCGAAAGCCCTGTTCACCGCCGCCTGCGGGCTGCTGGAAGGGGTACTGCGCTATATGGGTCAACATAACCTGGTGCAAAGTGATATCAGATTAGCCAGCTTTGACGATCACTATCTCTACGATTCGCTGACGATCCCGGTGGATACCATTCGCCAGGACAATCGCCAGCTGGCGTGGCATTGCTTTGATCTGATTGGCAAATTGATCGAAGGGGAGACGCCGCAGCCGTTGCAGCGCAAGCTCAATGCCACCCTGCAGCGGCGCTATAAGTCAGCGGTATAGCCTCGTTCGATACATCAATAACTTTAATTAATTTAAGTTTTGGATGCGCCGATAACCATAAGGAATAATTCTCCTTGAGGTATTGGTTTATGTCGTTGAAAAAGTCATCCCTGATTGTCCTGTTCTCACTGCTTTTGTTCTTTGTGGTCAGCACCGTCACCAGCGTTGGCCTCATCATTAAAAGTAATAATTCCCTGGATAACGTCAACAAAGAGATCCAGGTTGTGCTGTCGATTATTGACCCCATCAACCATAGCCGTACGCTGCGCGTTCGCGTGATGGAGTATGTGAAGATGGTGGAAGCGGGCAACTCGGCAGACGGGGCGGCGAAGCTTGCCGCCGTGAAAGAGGCGATGACCAAAGCGGACCACGCCTTTGCGGCCTTTATGGCTTCGCCGCGACTCACGGATGAAGCGCCGCTGGTGAGTGCCTATCAGGATGCCTGGCAAAACTACCGTAACCAGGGGCTGGCGCCGCTGATCGATGCCGCTGAGGCACACGATGTTGCTAAATTTAACGCGCTGATCCCGGAAGTTTCCCGCCTCGACCGCCAGTACGAAATCGTTCTCGACCAGGTCCTTTCCGTCCACCAGAAATACGCCAAAAGCCTGAACGAAGACGCGAGCAGTAATTTCGTCTCCGGCCTGGTGATGATTGCCGTTATCGCCTGCCTGTTTGTGCTGGTGATTGTTGCCGTCAGCCTCTTCATGAAGCGCTTCGTCTTTGCGCCGGTCAACCTGGCGCGCGAGCACTGCAGCCAGATCGCCGCGGGCAAGCTCGACATTCCGGTGCCGGTGAAGGGGAGTTCGCATAATGAAATCGACCACCTGATGGGCTCGATGGAGCAGATGCGTCAGGCACTGCTGGCCACTATTGCTCAGGTGCGCGATGCGAGCCACACCGTGACGCACGCGGCGCAGGAGATTGCCTCCGGCAATATCGACCTCGCATCACGTACCGAGCAGCAGGCTTCCGCGTTGACCCAGACGGCGGCAAGCATGGAAGAGCTGAGCGCGACGGTGGCGAACAATACCGATAACGTGTATCAGGCCGGAAAACTGGTGCAGGACGCAGTGCACAATGCCCATACCGGCGAAGCGGTGACCCGCGAGGTGATCGACACGATGAATACCATCGCGGCGAATTCGAAGCGCATCGAAGACATTACCAGCGTGATTAACAGCATTGCCTTCCAGACCAACATTCTGGCGCTGAACGCAGCGGTGGAAGCGGCGCGCGCCGGTACGCAGGGCCGCGGTTTTGCGGTAGTGGCCAGTGAAGTGCGCACCCTCGCGCAGAAAAGCGCGGTGGCGGCCAAAGACATTGAAAGCCTGATTGCGCAGTCGGTTTCCAGCGTGAAAAACGGTGCGGAGCTGGTCAACCGCTCGGGCGAGGTGATTGACTCGATTATTTCATCGGTGAACAAAGTGAATACGCTGATGGAGCAGATCTCCGTGGCTTCGGAAGAGCAGAGCCGTGGGATCAGCCAGGTCGGGCAGGCGGTGACCGAAATGGACGGCGTGACCCAGCAGAATGCCGCGCTGGTGCAGCAGTCCGCTGCGGCGGCTGCCTCGCTGGAAGAGCAGGCGCAGCAGCTTTCACGGAGTATTTCGAGTTTTAGGTTGCCGGTGCAGGCGTAATTCTTTGAATCTGCCGGGTGGCGCTGACGCTTACCCGGCCTACGAAATCTGTAGGCCCGTGCAAGCGTTAGCGCCGCCGGGCACTCGTTGCGATTGCGCATCCGTAAAAATTATTTCATTCCCCCCAGAAATATTTCCCTCCCTCATCCGTCTACCTCATCACAAGCCATAATCAGTTACGATAAACGAGGTAACACCATGAGAGATTTTGAACTGCACGGCAGAGGTCACGGACGCGGATTTGGTCGCCACCGTATGGGCAAGGGTTTGGTTATCGGCGCGGTGATTTTCATCTTGCTCGGCCTGCTGGTGATGTCCCTGTGGAACGCCTTGCTCCCGGCAATCCTTGGCGTGAAAGCCATTGGTTTCTGGCAGGCGCTGGGCATTCTGGTGCTGAGCCGCATTCTGTTTGGCGGACTGGGCTTCCGTCCCGGCATGTTTGGCGCACACCGCCGGATGCACGAGCGCTGGATGAACATGACGCCCGAACAGCGCGAGGCGTTTATTCAGCAGCGCCGCGAAGGGTTTGGTCGTCACGGGCGCGGCCACTGCGGCTGGCACGGTCATCGTGACGATAAGCGCGATGACGCTACGCCAAAAGCGCCGGACGCAGAGTGAGCGAGATGAAAGCCGGAGAGGCGGGCGGATCCCTGTTGATGTCGGCGCTCAACGCCTGCCGCGCCCGGCTGAAAGCCTTCATTCGCGGGCGGACGTCCGTTCGCGATGATGCCGACGACATTTTGCAGGAAGTGACCTATCAGCTGATGAAGGTGGAGCAGCCGGTCGAAAACGTCGCCGCCTGGCTGTTCCGCGCGGCGCGTAACGAGATGACCGACCGGGCGCGTAAGAAACGCGAGGTGTCGCTCTCCGGCTATTTTACGGATGAAGAGGAGGAGGGCTTCCCGGAGGACGAGCTGGCCGAAACCCTGTTCGGTGTCCCGCAGACGCCGGAAGAGGAGTATCTCAAAACGCTGCTGTGGGAAGAGCTGGGGCAGGCCCTGTCTGAACTGCCGCCGCCGCAGCGCGAGGTGTTTGAAAAGACCGAGCTTCACGGCTACAGCATTAAAATGCTGGCAGAGGAGACGGGGGCCAGCGAACAGGCGCTGTTATCCCGCAAGCACAAGGCGGTGCTGTTTCTGCGCACGCGGTTGCGGGATATCTATGATGCCCTGACGGGCGAATAGCGGCCTCAGACAAAACCTTACACTTCCGGTACTTGTAGATTCATCACTATCGTTTATGATCGGGGCGTCTTGTCACTCTGGAATGTTATGCGCAACCGTCAGCTCCTCGGAAAATGGCTTTTGATCGTCACCTGTCTCGCGATGGCGCTTTGCCTCGTGCAGCGTGCGGTCATGCTCAACCATTTTTTACAGGGACTGGAGCCGCAGATCGCCCTGAGTGCAGACGCCCCGTCGCAAAGCAACGCCGGGGAGTCTGGGCCTTCACCCTGTCAGCTAGGCGCGCACTCCCTGCTTTGCGCGCAGCCGCTGTTCTTCGACGGCGCGCTACCGGCCATTATTATCTTCTTCGCGCTGCTGCAGCTGTTTACGCAAGGGCGGGCATTTGCGCCCGTGGAACAGCCCGTTCAGGCACCGCCTCCCCGAATACACCTTAAAAACTGCGTTTTCCGTGAATGAAAATCATCGTCATCACACGATAATTTTTCACTGTTCACGGAGTAAAACATGGTTAACCTCTTCAGGGGATTCGTCTTCCTGTGGCTGTCCTGCATTGGCATTGTCCATGCGGCGGACACCGGCTGGCTGGTCTCCCCACAAAACGATCACGCCCGCATCCGCTTTCAGGCGGAAAGGGAACAAACGCACATTACAGGCCTACTCACCGTTGAGCTAAAGCCCGGCTGGAAAACCTACTGGCGGTCGCCGGGCGAGGGTGGCGTCGCGCCAAAAATCGCCTGGCCGCAGGGCGTTACGGATAGCTGGTCCTGGCCGGTACCGTCGCGATTCGATATCTCCGGTATGACCACGCAGGGCTATCACGATAAGGTCACGATCCCCATCGTGCTCGACGGCGTGAAGGGCGACACGCTCGACGGCACGCTCACGCTCTCCACGTGCAGTAACGTTTGTCTGCTGACGGACTACCCGCTGCACCTCGATTTTACGCAGCCGGTGGATGACGGTTTCCATCACGCCTTTGACCGCGCGATGCAGGCCGTGCCGGGCACGTCTGGCGTTTCCGCCGATCTGTCCGCCTGGCTCTCTGACGGCAACCTGGTGGTGACGGGAACGACCGACGGGAAATGGGATAATCCGGGGATCTACTTTGACCCGCTGGAGGGGGATATTCTGCCCGGCGAGCCGGCCATTAAGCACGATGGCAATACGCTTCGGGTCACGGTGCCCGTCACCGACGAATGGGGCGATAAGCCCACGTCGCTGGAAGGAAAGAGGCTGTCATTTGTGCTGACCAATGGCAGTGACGCACAGCAAACCACGATGACCGTTGGCGCTACGCCCGCCGAGCCTTCCGCCCCAGCCGGGACGGGCAAAATGGTGCTCTTTGCCCTGCTGGGCGGGCTGATCCTCAACCTGATGCCGTGCGTGCTGCCGGTGATGGGAATGAAGCTTAACAGTATTCTGCAGGCGGGTTCGGACAGACGCGTCATCAGGCTGCGCTTCCTGGCAACCAGCGCCGGGATCCTCACCTCCTTTATGCTGCTGGCCGCCATGGTCACCGGGCTGAAGCTGGCCGGGGCGTCCCTGGGCTGGGGCATTCAGTTCCAGAACCCGTGGTTTATCGGGCTGATGGTTACCGTGACCTTCCTCTTTGCGCTGAACCTGTTTGGAACGTTTGAGATGCTGCTGCCTTCTGCCGCTACCGGGCGACTGGCTACGGCAGGCGGGGCGGGGCTTGGCGGCAGTTTCTGCGAAGGGATGTTTGCTACGCTGCTGGCCACGCCGTGCTCCGCACCGTTCCTCGGTACCGCAGTTGCCTTTGCCCTTGGCGCGCCGCTGCACGCCCTGTGGCTCATCTTCCTGATGCTCGGCGTGGGCATGAGCCTGCCGTGGCTGTTTGTCGCCCTGGTGCCCAAAACGGCCATGCTGCTGCCGAAGCCTGGCCGCTGGATGAACACGCTTAAAGCGATCCTGGGCCTGATGATGCTGGCCTCCAGCCTCTGGCTGGCGACGCTGCTGAGCCTGCATCTGGGGGCAATGGTGAGTCAGATCGTGTTGCTGGTGCTGATTGTTGTCGCGCTGGTGCTGTTCGCGTTGAAGGGGCAAACCTCCTCGCCGTTGTTCTGGATCGTGGTCATCGCGCTGTCGGCGTTTGGCGGGTATCAGCTGCGCGGAGTGTTTACCTCGCCGCCGGACGCTCCGGCGCAACATATCGCTGAGACCATCCCGTGGCAGCCACTGAGTGAAGACGCCATCCAGCAGGCGCTTTCTCAGGGGAAACGGGTATTTGTGGATATTTCGGCGGACTGGTGTGTGACCTGCAAAGTTAACGAGCATCGGGTCCTGAATCAGCCAGACATCATTGCCGCGCTGAGTCAGCCGGACGTAGTGGCGCTGCGCGGCGACTGGAGCCAGCCGTCCGCCTTTATCGCGGATTTTCTGGCGAAGCGAAACCGCTACGCCATTCCGTTTAATGCGGTGTATGGCCCAGGTCTGCCCGAGGGCGAAATCCTCTCGCCGCTGCTGGATAAACGCACCCTGGTCACCACCCTGAACAATGCAAAAGGCTAAACGAATTATGAAAAAATTCCTTATCACGCTGATGCTCCTGCTGGCCTCGGCTCAGGTGATGGCCGCTCAGCCGCTGACGCCAGATCAGGAGCAACGTGCGCAGAAGATGATCGCGGATTTTCTGTTTAACGATCCGAATTCCCCGCGTATCGGCGCGAAAAATCCAAAGCTCACCCTGGTGGTGTTTACCGACTACAACTGCCCGTACTGCAAGAAATTCGACCCCTATCTGGAGAAGATCGTAGAAAAACATCCCGATGTCGCCGTGGTGTTTAAGTTTTTACCTTACCGCTCGGAAAGCTCACTGACCGCCGCGCGCGATGCGCTCACGCTCTGGCGTCAGGATCCCGGGCAGTTTATGAAACTGAACCATACCCTGATGGCCAAAAAGGGATACCACGATGACGCCAGCATTCAGGAAGCGCAAAAACGGGCAGGGGTCAGCGTTACCACGCAGGATGAGGAGAGCCTGATGACGATCAAGCGCAGCCTGCTTGTCGCGGAAAAAATGGGCATTCAGGGTACGCCCGCCACGCTGATTGGTGAGGGATTGCTGCCCGGCTGGGTGCCTTTTGAACAGTTCGATGAAATCGTCAGCGACGCGCTGAAAAACCGCTAACCTGAAGGGGGCGTGATGCCCCCGATAAACCGGAGAGGGATATGAAAAAATTACTGTTACTTTCGGCACTGGCGACCTCAGGGCTGGTCCAAGCGGCTGACGCCATACCGGATGTGGTTAAGCACTTCAGCGAGCAGCAGAACATTACAATCATCAAGAAGCTGGATGCTCCCGGCGGCGCGCCGGCCTGGCTGGGGCAATATCAGGACATGGGGGTGACGCTCTTTTTAACCCCGGACGGCAAGCACGTGATTTCGGGCTATCTGTACGATGACAAAGGGAAAAACCTCAGCGAGGGGTATTTCCAGAAAGAGATCTATGCCCCGATGGGACGCGAAATGTGGAAGACGCTCAACGCGGCGCATCCCCTGAAGGAAGGGGCGGATAACGCACCGCGCAAAGTCTTCGTCTTCGCCGATCCGTTCTGTCCGTACTGCAAGCAGTTCTGGTCAGAGGCGCAGCCGTGGGTCAAGGCGGGCAAGGTCCAGCTGAATACGCTGCTGGTGGCGTTTCTTAACCCTAACAGCGGACGTAACGCTGCCGCGATCCTGAATGCGAAAGATCCGGTCTCGGCCTGGCGCGAGTACGAGCTCTCCGGTGGCAAAAAGTTACCGAAGCCTGAGGGGGAAGGGTCTCGCGAAACGGTAGCGATCCTTCAGAAACACCAGGCGCTGATGGACAGTCTGGGGGCCAACGCCACCCCGGCCATATATTATATGAACGCGGAAAATGAGCTGCAGCAGGTTGTCGGGATGCCGGACGCGCAGCAGCTTGAAGCGATGTTCGGGCCGAAGCCGTAAAGAACGCAGGCAGAAACACGACGTTTCTGCCTGGTCGTCCGGTTAGCTACCCCAGCGTCCTTTGAGATAGTTGACCGCCTGCTGCGTCTGCGGCTTGTTCAGGTAATCTTCCCGGAACAGGATGGTGCCGTTGACGTTGGGCAGTGAATCATTGAGATCGAGCTGTTTTTTCAGTTCCGGCACGCCGCCCTGAACCGTCCAGTCCGGCTCATTTTTCGACGGTTCGCCCACTTTGTAGAACGCGATGCCGATGTACAGACGCGTGTGGGTGGGCTTCACGACGTCGGCCCACCATTTGGTCAGCACGTCATAGCGCGCGGCATCCCGGGAGAAGGGCCAGTAAATCTGCGGGGCGATGTAGTCCAGCAGGCCCTGCTGCACCCACTGACGCGTATCGGCGTAGGATTCATCGTAGGCGGCGGCACCCCGGGTGTCGGAGCCTGCCGGGTCAAAGGAGCGGTTACGCCACACGCCAGCCGGGCTGACGCCAAACTCAACATCGGGTTTGGTTTGTTTTATCGCGCGGGAAACCTGAACGATCAGCTGATGCGTGTTGTGTCTTCGCCAGTCGGCCTTAGAGGCAAATCCCTGTCCGTACTGCCGGTAAGTCTGAGAATCATTCAGCGCGGATCCCGGTGATTCAGCATAAAAGTAATCATCAAACTGCACGCCGTCTATCGGGTAGTTCGCCACGACTTCCGTGACGACACGGGTTATCCAGTCGCGCACTTCCGGAATGCCGGGATCGAGTACGAAGCGATCGCCCGAGACGCGTACCCACTCCGGGTGCTGGACATAGACGCTCGACGGGGTCTGATACGCCGTCCGGTTCAGGGCAGCGATGGTTGACGGCTTCGTGTTGGTCGACACGCGGTACGGGTTGAACCAGGCATGGACTTTCATACCGCGCTTGTGCGCTTCATCCAGCATAAACTGAAGCGGATCGTATCCCGGATATTCGCCGATGTTGCCCGTCAGCATATCTGACCACGGTAATATTTTTGATGACCAGAGTGCCGTGCTGTCCGGCTTTACCTGGAAAAATACCGTGTTAATCCCAAGGTGTTTAAGGTTATCGAGCTTGGCGATAAGCGCCTGCTTTTGCATTGCGATGCGCTGGTCAGCGCTGGTGCCATTCACCGAGGCCACCGGCGGCCAGTCGAGGCGAGAGACGGTCGCCAGCCAGATCCCGCGCATCGGCTCGTTTGCCTGTTGGGTCGGTTTGCTGACGGTGGGGAGCGGGGTAACTAATGATTTTGGTGGTTTTGAGGAGCAGCTTACAAGTAAAAGTGCGCAGCCAGCCAGCGCACCGATCCGTTTTACGTGTCGCGTCATTTGCGTATTAGCTCTTGATAATCCGACTGTTAGCCCAGGGATTAAAGGCGGGCGCCTCCTGTTCTTTATGTCCCTCGTCGTGGAGGGAATCCAGATACAGGGCTTCGACCTCCGCGCGTGCCCACGGGGTACGGCGCAGAAATTTCAGGCTCGATTTAACGCTGGGATCTTTTCTGAAACAGTTAATTTTGATGCGGTCACCCAACTCGCTCCAGCCATATTTCGCCACCAGGGCGTTGACCATCATCTCCAGCGTGACGCCATGCAAAGGATCGTTAGAAATGTGTGCAGTCATAGGTGTCCGGATGTCTCAATGTTTGTGTGGGCAGGGTTACCGGTGAAAGGGTACAAGAAAGCAGGGGAAGCGGCAATTTAAGCGTGAAATTCTTCACCCCCGAGGGGTGAAGAAAGAGGAACGTTCGTTTACTTTTTGTCTTTAAACAGTTCAGGTGCCCACGGTGTCGGGTCAACCTCCATAAACGGCGCGCGCTCGAAGCGATCCTTCAGCGCCCACGGCACCGTGCAATCAAAGATGGTCTTGCAGGAGATGCCGTTTCCGCGAATTGAGGTGCTGTAATCCGGCGACTGAGACGGATCCAGCTGGTGGCCGCGGATCCCCGGAATATTCGTGATGCTGACATCGCCCTGCATACGGGTGGTCATAGCCCACAGGATGTCGTCGCTGTCGAAAATATCCACGTCTTCATCGACAAGGATAATGTTTTTCAGCTCCGAATAGGTGGCTAACGCGATAAGTGCTGCCTGGCCCTGGCGTCCTTCGTCTGACGGCTGGCGTTTTTTCACCTGCAAAATACCCAGGAATTTACCGCCACCCGCGGTATGTGCATAGACGTTTTGCAGGAAGCCCGGAATCGCCTCCTCAACCGCATTGCGGATACTGGCCTCCGTCGGCAAACCGGCCAGGGTGGTATGTTCTTCTCCGGGGCCCACCAGCGTTTGCAGGATTGCCTGGTGGCGCATGGTCACCGCTTTCACTTTGATCACTGGCAGAGACGGGTTCGCCTCACCGCAGTAGCCCGGGAATTCCGGCATCGCGTGGCCGGTGTTGGTATGCTGATCTTCTCTTACGCGCACGCCGGGAAGCAGTTCGCCTTCAATGATAATTTCCGCCCGCGCGATGGCTTTCTCTTTTACCGCCACGCCCTGTACCAGCTCGACCGGCTGCTGGCGCAACGCCCCGGCGACGCCCAGCTCATTGTAACCAAACGGTGTGGTGGGGGCCTCAAAACACGCGCCGATATAGATAGCGGGATCGAGCCCCATGTTGATCGTCACCGGCAGCGGTTTTCCGGCCGCTTCCGCTTTTTTGCGAAAGACTTCAATATGGCGACCGGCGGCCAGGAACATGGATAGCTCATCGCGCTCCTGCACGCAAAGGCGGTGGATGGTGACATCCGTCAGCGAGCTGTCCTCCGGATCGCTTGCCAGCACCAGTCCCAGGCAGAAGAACGGGCCCGCATCAATCGGCGTATTGGTTGGTGCTGGCAGCAGTTTGCGCAGATCGAAGTCCGGATCTTCAGCGTAGAAGACCTGCTCCTGACAAGGGGCCTGCGAGGCCGGGACGACAACGGGTGCGACCGGTTTTTTCACCGCCTGACCGACATGTTTTGCCAGTTCAGAAGGCGCACAGCCTAACAAAAGTGCCGCGCGTTCACGGCTGGCGTGCATGCCTACCAGAATGCGCGAGCCCGGATAGCCCTTCACGCTGTTGAACATCATGGCCGGCCCCGTGCGGGTCGGGCGTTTTACCGTACCGCCCGCGCCAATATGACGATACACACCTGCCAGCTCTGCGTTAGGATCGACGGGATGATCGGTTTCAATATACTGGCCTTCGTGGCGCTTCAGTAAGGCGATGGCACTTCTGAGATCGTTGACTGGGTTTTCCATATTTTCCTCCCTCGGTTGAATACCTCCATTTTTACGACAATGACCCATAGCATCAATTGCATCATTACTGCTAAATTGATAATTAATTTATTATCAAAAAAGGAAGTCTCCTGTGCAGTTTCGTCAGATGCGCCATTTCATTGTCGTTGCCGAAGAACTCCACATGCACCGGGCCGCCGAGCGTTTAAACATGGCGCAACCGGCGCTGAGCCAGCAGATAAAGGCGCTGGAAGAACGTTTAGGCGTCACGCTCTTTAGCCGGGCGAACCGTCGCTTAACCCTGACGCCCGCGGGCGACGCGTTTCTGGTGAAGGCCAGGCTCGCCATCTCCCTGACTGAGCAGGCGGTACTGGACGCCAGGCAAACGGCGAGAGGCGAGCAGGGGGTGTTAAACCTGGGATGTGTGTCGAGTGCGATGTTCGACGGCAAGCTGCCCGCTGCACTGCGCCAGATGCACAGCCGCTGGCCGGCGATAACCATGTCTTTGATGACGGGCAATGTACAGACGCTCTATGCCGCCGTGCAAAGTAACCAGCTGGATGTGGCGATTATTCGGGCGCCGCTGCCATCGCTGCCTGACGATCTGCAAAGCCGGCCGTTCACCTCAGAAAAAACGGTGCTGGCGCTGTATCGCCAGCATCCTCTGGCCGACTCTTCCGCTCTGACGCTCGCGTCAGTGAAGGATGAAAAATGGATCTCGCTGCGCGATCCGGAGGGCATGGGGCTGGAGCAGTACTTTTATGACGTCTGTAGCGGGGCGGGTTTCCAGCCGGACGTAGTGCAGAATGCGACGGATGTTCCCACGGTGATAAGCCTGGTCTCCGCGGGATTTGGTCTGGCGTTGCTGCCTGCGTCAGCAAAGGCAGTGAGTGTCGAGAATGTCGTTTACGTGGACATTCTCGACCGTCTCAGGGAAAGCGAACTGACGCTGGTGTGCCACCGAATTATTCGCTCAGAAGTGCTTAAAAAATTTCTGGTGACCCTCGAGCACACCTGACGGCGTCATCCGCTTATTTCACGCTGCTGGCGTCCCGGTTGGTATAGGTGACGGGAACCCAGGCATAGCCACCGTTTTCACCTTTGGTGACATAGCCGATACCCGGGAACGGCAGATGGGGCGCGGCAATCAGGTCTCTGTTTTTCACAAAGTCCGCAAACGCCTGTTCGCGCACGCTCGCCGCTTTGTTCTGATCTTCATCGTAGGTGATGGTCACACCAGGCTGCGGGAACTGGACCGCCCCGGCATGAATGATGTCGCCGACAAAGGTGATCTTCTCGCCTTTGCTTGTCAGCGTGTAGAAGGCTGAACCCGGCGTATGGCCGGGATGAACCGTGCCGGTCAGCCCCGGAAGAATCTCAGCCGTGCCGCTAAAAGGCACCACTTTACCGGCGTCAAGATAGGGCTTTAAGGTCTTCTGCGCGACGTCAAAGTAGTTCTTGCCGTAGCCGGTTTTCTTTTGATTATCGTCGTTAAAGAAAAAGTCGACGTCGGGTTTGCCAACGAAAACGCGTGCGTTGCTGAATACCACCTTGCCGTCTTTGACCAGACCGCCCGCGTGATCGGAGTGGGCGTGGGTCAGCAGGACTTCAGTAATGTCCTCGGGTTTAACCCCCTGCGTGGCGAGGCTTTCAACCAGGCGTCCACCCGCATCAGGACCAAAGAGCTGGCCCGAGCCGGTATCCACCAGAATTTTATGTCCGGGGATCGCAATCAGGAACGCGTTAATGGAGACCTCGGCCGGGTTGGTCTGGAAATTTTTCGCGAGCAGCGCATCAATCTTTTGCGGCGTTGTCCGGCGCAGCAGCTTATGCAGATCCTGCGCGACGGTCCCGTCGGTAAAGGAAGTGACAATGACATCGCCGACATGCACGCGGTAACCGCCCGCCGGTTGTTTAACGACGTGCTGGGGCGTTTCTGCCGAAGCCTGCAGCACAGGGTAGAAAAGCAGTGAACTGGACATCAGCGTGGAAAGAGCAAGTTTTTTCATGGTAAGCATACGCGTCTCCTTTGAAAGTGCTCATCTTACTCATATCGGCCGTAGAGCAGCGAGTTTCCTCTACACCAGCATGTAATACCAGAACAGGGCAACTTCGTCTTTTTCCGGTAAAGCGTTGTACAGATAACGGTCGTATCCACCCAGGGTGAAACCGTAGTTTCGGTAAAACAGACAGGCCGAGACGTTCACATTTTGGGTTTCAAGCCGCAGTCCCGGCGCGTTTACGCTTCGCGCCCACACGTGCGCGGCGGCCATCAATTTTTGTGCTGCGCCGGTTCTGCGTTTCGTACGATCTACGGCTATGTAATCCACCGAAATAAACTTATTCCAGCCAATTGATGCAGTAATAAAGCCGGCTATTTCACCCTCGTTCGTTTCTGCAACAAGAAATATGGCGTCCGGGTTAACACAATGATTTTCAAGTGTCTGGATATCGAGCTCGTAGGTTTTTATCCAGGGCTCGGCGATAGCTTCAATATGCAAATCACAATGGAGAAAAGGCTCTCGTGCAATGTGGTTAACGGTGAAAGAGAAGTCACAACATTCGAGGCGTACGAGGTCGGTATTTAATCCTTTTCGAATCTGCATAGTATTCCCGGTAGTGAGTGAGTTCATAAAGAATAGACGAAGCGGTTAAATCCGCTGAGCCAACACACTTTTAATCCTGAACTAAGCTTGTACTTCGTTCCGCGTAAAATGTGGGTCATTCGAGGACAATGAATGGAATTCAGGACATTTCAAAAGCAGTGGGGTGCTGAGTTTATTTCCGATGACGTTGTACGTTTTCGCGTCTGGGCAGAAGGACAGAAAGCGCTGACGCTACGTCTGGCCGTCACCGACGTGCCGATGACGGCAGTGGGTAACGGTTGGTTTCAGGCAGACGTTCCGGGCGTTACGCACGGCACAGAGTATCAGTTTGTCCTGCAGGACGGCATGACGGTGCCCGATCCCGCGTCTCGCGCACAGGCAAGAGACGTTAACGGCCCCTCCATCGTTATCGATCCCCGACGTTATCAGCCGGTTAACCGGGACTGGTCAGGGCGGCCGTGGGAAGAGACGGTTATCTATGAACTGCACATCGGCACGTTTACCCCGGAGGGGACCTTCCGGGCCGCCATTGAAAAACTCCCTTATCTGGCAGAACTGGGTATAACCCAGCTTGAAGTTATGCCCGTGTCTCAGTTTGGCGGATCCCGCGGCTGGGGGTACGACGGTGTGTTGCTTTATGCTCCGCACGCCGCATACGGTACGCCAGAGGATTTCCACGCGTTAATCGATGCCGCGCACGGTCTTGGGCTTTCCGTGGTGCTGGATATCGTACTCAACCACTTCGGCCCGGAAGGCAACTATCTCCCGTTGCTGTCGCCTGCCTTTTTCGATGCTGAGCGGATGACGCCCTGGGGCAACGGAATCGCCTACGAGCGCGAGCCGGTAAGACATTACATTACCGATGCGCCGCTCTACTGGCTGACCGAGTACCGCCTGGACGGCCTGCGTTTTGATGCCATCGACCAGATTAAAGACAGCTCGAAGACGCATATTCTCCAGGAAATTGCAGAGAAGATCCGTGAGGCGATCCCGAACCGTCATGTTCACCTGACCACGGAAGACAGCCGCAACGTCATTTTCCTGCATCCGCGTGATGAGCACGGCAATACGCCGCTGTTTACCGCTGAGTGGAATGATGATTTCCACAACGCGGCTCACGTGTTTGCCACCGGTGAGACGCACGCGTACTACCAGGATTTTGCGTTTGAACCAGAGAAAAAATTCGCCCGGGCGCTGGCAGAAGGGTTTGTCTACCAGGGCGAGGTTTCGCTGCAAACCGGCCAGTCCCGCGGGGTGGAGTGTCACACGCAGCCACCGCAGTTCTTCGTTGATTTTATTCAGAACCACGATCAGACCGGGAATCGCGCCCATGGTGAGCGGCTTATCACCCTCGCAGGTGCCAATAAAACCCGTGTGCTGCTTGCTGCACTACTTCTTTCCCCCCATATCCCGCTGCTGTTTATGGGCGAGGAGTTTGGTGAATCACATCCGTTCCTGTTCTTCACCGATTTTCACGGCGATCTGGCCGACTCGGTGCGGGAAGGGCGCGCAAAAGAGTTTACTGGCCATGCCGGGCACGATGACGCTGTCCCGGACCCGAATGACGTGAACACCTTTGTCCGCTCAAAGCTTGACTGGAATAAAATTGCCACCGACGACGGCAAAACGTGGCTCCGCTTCACGCGCCATCTGCTTACGCTGCGTCATCGTTATATCGTTCCGCTTCTGCATGAGGGAAGTCGCGTCGAGGGCAAGGTGATCGGGACGGCACCCGGTATGGTGGCCGTAAGCTGGCGCTTCCCGTCCGGAACGCTTTCGCTGGCGCTCAATATCGGCAATAAATCTGTCAAACCGCCCGCTCTCCCGGGGGAGACGCGCTTCGCCTGGCCGGAGGTAACCGACATTTTGCCGCCGAACAGTATTGTCGTTCGCTTTGCTGATGGAGAAGCATCGTTATGATCCCTTCCGCCACGTACCGTATACAGTTCCGTAATGGCATGACCTTCGATCGCGTTGTCGGGCTGGTACCCTATCTGAAAGACCTCGGCATCAGCCACCTTTATGCCTCCCCGGTGTTTACTGCCACAACGGATTCCACGCACGGCTATGACGTCACCAACCCGAATGAAATAGACCCTGCGATCGGCGGACGCGAAGGTTTTGACCGCATGTCCGCGGCGCTGAAGCAGGCCGGCATGGGGCTGATTCTGGATATTGTTCCTAACCATATGTCGACTTCTCTGGAAAACACCTGGTGGCGGGACGTGATTGAGTACGGACAGCAGAGCCGCTATTTCCGCTATTTCGATATCGACGGGTCTCGCCCGCTGACGCTGCCGTTTCTCGGGGACACCTTTGAGGCGGAGCTGGAGAAGGGGGCCATTACTTTAAAACGTGACCCTGTCACAAAAAAAGCCGCTCTGATCTATTACGACACCGCATATCCGCTCAACCCGGGCACGTTCAGCGAGGATAAGAGCCTTGCGGAACTGCATGAAGCACAAAGCTGGCGATTGATGTCCTGGCGGGAAGCGCCGAAACAGCTTTCGTGGCGACGTTTCTTTGAGATTACCGGTCTGGTGGGCGTGCGGGTTGAAGATGACGCGGTATTCGACGATACGCATCGCCTCATCCTTGAACTGGTTCACGCGGGTGTGGTGGACGGTCTGCGGATCGACCATATCGACGGTCTGGCCGATCCGCTGGGCTATCTGCAGCGCCTGCGGCAGGCAACCGGACCGGACTGTTATATCACGGTCGAGAAAATTCTCGCTAAAGGAGAACAGCTTCCCGCCGAGTGGCCCGTCTCCGGGACTACCGGGTACGAATTTATCGCTTCGCTGGCGGAAGTGCTGGTCGACGACGATAACCTGTCGCGTCTGGAAAAAATTCACGACGAGACGCTGGGGGTAACGGTCGATCGCCACGCGGAACTGCGCGATGCGAAAGGCCTGATGACCGATCGTAATTTTGAGGGTGAATTCATCACGCTGCTTAACCTTGCTGACGATCTGGCCCGCCGCAATGACGTTGCGCTGCAGCGCGATGATATTCGCCACGCGTTACGCGAGCTGCTTATCGCCTTTCCGGTGTACCGCACCTACGGCACCCGGGAGGGGTTAACCCCGCCAGATGTCGCGCTGCTTAACCGCGTGGTCGCCAGCGTCGAGACATCCGAAGCCGCCCTGGGCCTGATAGTCCGCATTCTTACCGGCGACTTGCCGGAAGAGTGCCGCGAGTCCGCCGCGCTTTTCAGAACCCGCTTTCAGCAGTTGACCGGGCCGCTGATGGCGAAGTCCGTTGAAGACACGCTGTTCTTTCGTCATAACCTGGAGCTGGCGCTTAATGAAGTGGGCGCCGACCCGACGCCGCGAGCGTTCTCGCTATCCCGCTTTCATCAGGAGATGCGCATTCGTCTGGCCCGTCAGCCCGATGCGCTGCTGGGCACCTCCACGCACGATACCAAGCGCGGGGAAGATGCCCGGGCGCGGCTTTACACCCTGACGGAAGCCCCGGAACAGTGGGGCGAAAATCTGGCCCGCTGGCGCCAGATGAACCAGACCCAGGTGCGGTTTCTCAATGACGGTACCGCGCCAAACGCCGCCGACACGTGGATGATCTATCAGGCGCTGGCAGGCGTCTGGCCCGCCACGCTGTCGCCGGACGACGCCGACGGGCTTGCCTCGCTGGCGGCGCGTTTTATCGCTTTCCTCGAAAAAGCGCTGCGCGAGGCGAAACAGCGCACCGACTGGATCGACAGCAACGAGAGCTATGAGAGCGTGGTGCTGCGCTATGCCCGGCACCTGCTTTCACCGGACAACACGCTGTTTCTGCATGATTTCAGCGAGTCCATGCGGCCCTTTATCCGCGCCGGACTGATGAACAGCCTCAGCCAGACGGTGATTAAGCTGACGGCGCCCGGCGTGCCGGATATCTATCAGGGCAGCGAGGCGCTTAACGTTAGCCTTGTCGATCCGGATAACCGCCGCGAGCCGGACTTTCCGACGCTGGTGCAAAACCTCAGCGTGGCGAATGCCGGTATGTTTGAAAACCCGGCGTGCTGGCAGGACGGAAGGGTGAAGCAGTTTGTCACCGCTACGCTCCTGCGTCTGCGTCCACACTATCCCGGGCTGTTTCGCTATGGCGACTGGCTGCCGCTTAAAGTGTCCGGCGAGCGGGAGGAGCATCTGATTGTCTATGCGCGAGTGAAAGACGGCGAGGTGCTGATTGTTGCCGTGCCGCGACTGGTTTTTGGCGTCACCGATAACCGCACGCTGTGGGTCAATACCACGGTGGCGATACCCGAGGCGCTGGCAGGAAAACGCTATCGGGATCTGTTCAGCGGTGAAAGCCGCATACTGCAAGAGACGCTGGATTTAACGTCAGAAAAGGGATGTGTACTGGTTCTGCTTACCTGCGAATAATCGTGGAGAACGAAAATGGCAAAGGATACAACGTTTGAAATTCGGGCCGGTCATGGCCAGCAGTTGGGTGCAAACTATGACGGGAAGGGGGTCAACTTCGCGCTGTTCTCCGCTCACGCTGAGCGGGTGGAGCTCTGTCTGTTTGACCCCTCCGGGAAAACGGAAATCGCCCGGCTCGAGCTTCCTGAATATACCCACGAAGTCTGGCACGGCTATGTGCCGGATCTGAAGCCCGGTACGCTTTACGGCTATCGCGTTTACGGCCCCTATGACCCGGAAAACGGTCATCGCTTCAACCCGCATAAACTGCTTATCGACCCCTATGCCCGCGAACTGGTGGGTGATATCGACTGGAACGAGGCCCATTTCGGCTATGCGCTGGGGCATGACGAATTAGATTTGAGCTTTGATACCCGTGACAGCGCCCCGTTCACGCCAAAATGTAAGGTTATCGACCCGAACGCCTGTGACTGGCAGGACACTAACCGACCCACTATCCCCTGGCCGAACACCGTGGTGTATGAAAGCCACGTAAAAGGGTTTACCCAGATGAACCCGGCAATTCCTCCCGAACTGCGGGGCACCTTTGAGGGAATGGGGCATAAAGCCTCCGTGGACTACATCAAAAGTCTCGGCATCACCTCGGTTGAGCTGCTCCCGGTTCACTGGTTCCCGGACGATCAACATCTTCTCGACCGCGGTCTGAAAAACTTCTGGGGCTATAACACGCTGGGCTTTTTTGCGCCGGCATCGCGCTACTTCGGCCCGGCGGGGATACAGGGCTTTCGCGATATGGTGCGCGCTTATCATGATGCGGGCATCGAAGTGATTCTCGACGTGGTGTATAACCACACGGCGGAAGGCAATGAGCTTGGCCCCACGCTCTCGTTTAAAGGCATTGATAACTACAGTTATTACCGCACGCTGCCTGACCAGCATCGGTATTACATCAACGACACCGGAACGGGGAACACGGTCAATACCTCTCACCCGCGTGTGCTGCAGATGGTGATGGATTCGCTGCGCTACTGGGCGGAGTCGATGCATATTGACGGTTTCCGTTTCGACCTGGGAACAATACTGGGCCGCGAGCCGGAAGGGTTTGATCCGCGCGGCGGCTTTTTCGACGCCATGACCCAGGATCCGGTTTTATCCCGACTGAAGCTGATTGGTGAACCCTGGGATATCGGCCCCGGCGGCTATCAGGTGGGCGGTTTTCCGCCAGGCTGGGGTGAATGGAACGACAAATACCGCGACACCGTACGCGAGTACTGGAAGGGGGACAACGTCTCTAACGACTTTGCTGCCCGTCTGCTGGGATCCGGTGACTTGTACGATCTGCGCGGGCGTCGCCCCTGGGCCAGCGTTAATTTCATCACCGCCCATGACGGCTTTACGCTGAATGACCTGGTGTCGTACAACGAGAAGCATAACGCCGACAACGGGGAAGAAAATAATGATGGCCATAACGATAACCGTTCATACAACTATGGCGAAGAAGGGCCGACGGAGAACCCGGATATTATTGCTACCCGCGAAAGGCAGAAGCGTAATTTCCTGACCACGCTGCTGTTTTCCCATGGTACGCCAATGCTGCTGGCCGGCGATGAGTTTGGCCGCACGCAGAAGGGCAACAACAACGGCTACTGCCAGGACAGTGAGATCTCGTGGATCGACTGGAAAGGACTCTCCGAGAACGACGCTGCGCTGCGCGAGTTTACCCGACGGTTGATTGCGCTTCGTGCCGCGCAACCGTTATTGCGTCGTGAAAGCTGGCGCGACGGGCTGGAGATCCGCTGGTTTAACGCCGGCGGCGGTCCGCAGCAGGCAGAGCAGTGGGATGAGGGCTCGACGCTCGGGGTGTCCATCAGCAGGCCCGATCTCAAACAGGAAGAGGGCATCTGGCACGATGTGCTCATGCTGTTCAACCCGTTTGAAGGCAGCGTGGCATTCCAGATCCCACAGTTTGGTGAAGGGGGATGGGTGCTGGAGCTGTCTACAGCCGATGACGCCGTGACCGGGAAGGCGATCACCGAAGCGGTAGAATTCGAGCTGGCCGGACGCAGCATTACTCTTTTCCGACGGCCCTGAGTTTACAGTGATGCCGCCGCCCTGGCGGCGGTGTCGTACAGAGAGGAAATCGTGCGTAACAGCTGCGCGGTTTCGCCAATGGATTTTCCTGCAATGCCGCTCTCCGCATGTATCGCGATCAGACACGCCTCCCGCACGTCGCGGTATTTCATACATAACGCTTTCCCTTCCTCCGTGGTGGAGAAAAAGAGCTCTTTTCCCGCTTTCTCACTTGTCACGTAGCCTGCTTTAACCAGCTTTTTCAGGGCATAAGTCACCACATGCGTATCTTCCACGTTGAGAACAAAACAGATATCAGCCAGCTTTTTCTTGCGGTCGCGGTGGTTCACATGGTGCAGAAGTGAGACATCAAAGGCGCCCATATCGGGTTCGCCGGCAGCCGTCATGCAGCGCACCATCCATTTGTTGAACGCGTTGCTGGTCATGATCAGCGCGTATTCCAGCTCTGACAGTTCCGCGCAGCGCTCGGACACCAGATGGCGGGACGAGACGATCCGGCCATCGTTGATGTCGTCGTGATGGGGTGAAGCACGCTTTTCTGAGGTCATAACGTTCCTTAGTCAGAAATGTAAACTCATCGATAAAATAAGAACATTTTATTGATAAATTGTTTACATGTTTTTGAGGTTCAGATATAGCTTTTTAGCGCAGGTTTTGCAAAGCCTGACGAAAACACAACATCGCTCGCCGCAAATTAAAAAAATAGCCGTCGGCGCGCAACGCTCACTTTCGATAGGGTAAACGTTATGGACGGTTCTACGCTGTTGCCGCTGATCGGGATACCGATCGTGGTTATTGGTTTTGCTTTGCGCTTCAACCCGCTACTGGTGGTCGTGGTGGCGGGGCTGGCGACGGGTCTGCTGGTCGGTATGGATTTCGGCATGCTGCTCGAGACCTTTGGCGAGAAGTTCGTCAATAGCCGATCGCTCGCGACCTTCATTCTGATCCTGCCGGTCATTGGTCTGCTGGAATATTACGGGCTAAAAGAGCGCGCCCAGGCCTGGGTCGCGAAGATCGCCAGCGCCACCTCGGCGCGCATTTTGATGCTCTACTTTGTCGCCCGTGAAGGCACGGCCGCGCTGGGGTTGATGTCGCTGGGCGGGCATGCCCAGACGGTACGCCCGCTGCTGGCGCCGATGGCTGAAGGGGCCGCTCTGAACGAGTATGGTGAACTGCCGCAGCATATCCGCGACAAAATCAAAGCCCATGCCGCCGCGTGTGACAATATCGCGGTCTTCTTTGGGGAAGACATTTTTATCGCCTTTGGTGCAGTGCTGCTGATTGACGCGTTCCTGAAAGAGAACGGCATTCAGGGGATTGAACCGCTGCATATCGGCCTGTGGGCCATTCCGACGGCCATTGCGGCATTGATTATTCATATGACACGCCTGCTGCGCCTGGATGCCAGTATCCGTCGTGACGTGATGGCCTGGCGTGCAGAGCAGGCAACGCAGGGGGCCGCGCAATGATGACGCTTATCACCATTAACCGCGTGTACTACCTGATTGGCTTCGTCGTGATGTTGCTGGTGGTCATGACCCTGCGCGATCGCGCGAATCCGAAGCGTTTCACCACCGCGCTTTTCTGGTTTTTATTCGGCGGGATTTTCCTGTTCGGTGATCTGATGGTTCAGGAGCTCGGCAAATCGCTGGCGTACCGAATCATCGGCGGCAGCGTTATCGTTATCGCGCTGCTGGCGGGCTTTGGTCTTGTCGGAAAGGGGCACTACAAAATGGCCTCTGACGAGGAACGGGTTGCCTCGTCAAACCGGCTCAAAAACTGGCTGTTCCTGCCCGCGCTGATGATCCCCGTGGTGACGGTGATCGGGACGCTGTTCCTGAAGGGCGTGTCGATTGGCGGCGTTTATCTTCTCGACCAGAAACAGCTCACCCTTGCGGCGCTGTGCGTGGCCTGCGTCGCGGCGATCCTCACCGGCTGGTGGCTGACGAAGGGCACGCCGCTGCACGCGATTCGCCAGTCTCGCCGTCTTGTCGATACCATCGGGTGGGCGGTGATCCTGCCGCAGATGCTGGCCATGCTGGGTGGGGTATTCGTGGCGGCCAATACCGGTGACTCCGTACAAAAGGTAGTGAGCCTGTTTGTGAACCCGGATAACCGCTTCATGCTGGTGGTGATTTACTGCGTGGGGATGGCGCTGTTTACCATGATCATGGGTAACGCCTTTGCCGCTTTCCCGGTATTGAGTGCCGGTATCGCCTTACCGTTCCTGATTAACGTGCATCACGGTAACCCGGCGCCGTTGCTGGCGATTGGCATGTACGCAGGGTATTGCGGCACGCTGATGACGCCGATGGCCGCGAACTTCAATATCGTGCCCGCCGCGCTGCTGGAGCTGAAAGACAAATACCAGGTGATCAAGATCCAGATCCCGACCGCGTTAACCTTGCTGGTGGTGAACGTGTTCTTAATGTATTTCCTCGTTTTTCGCTAAGGAGCGGTTATGAAATTAACGCAACAACAGGCTGACGCGTTTGCCCGAATGCCTTTAACCTATTTGCGCCAGGAATACCCGAACCACATCATGCACCTGCTGAATGATGATGGTGATGTTCTGCCGCCTCGCGAACTGCACCCGATTTTCTACGGCTGTTTTGACTGGCACTCGGCCGTGCACGGCTACTGGTTGCTGCTGCGCTGCGTGCGTCTCTATCCCGAATTGCCGTGCCGGGATGAAATCGTCGCGCTATTCGACGAGCACCTGACCGAAGAGAACGTGGCTAAGGAACTGGCCTATTTTACTGCGCCGTTCCGCGCCTCGTTTGAGCGCCCGTATGGCTACGGCTGGCTGCTGGCGCTGGCCCAGGAACTGAAACAGTCTTCGCTGCCGCACGCCGCAGGCTGGTATCAGACGCTTGAACCGTTAACGCAGGATATTCGCAATCGTCTGGTGGATTACCTCGGCAAGCTCACCTATCCGATCCGCGTCGGGACGCATTACAACACGGCGTTTGCTCTGGCGCTGGCACTCGACTATGCGCGTACAGTGAGTGACAGCGGGCTTGAGCAGGCTATTCTGGCATCAGCGGAACGGTTTTATCTCGCCGACACGCGCTACCCGGCGCACTACGAGCCCGGCGGTGATGAGTATATTTCCGGTGCGCTGACAGAAGCGTTGCTGATGAGCAAGGTGGCAGATGACTTCCCGGCCTGGTTCGACGCGTTTCTGCCGGAGGTGGGCGCCGTTGCAGCCCTGATGAGCCCGGCGCAAGTGAGTGACCGTACCGACCCGAAAATTGCCCATCTGGACGGGTTAAACCTGAGCCGCGCCTGGTGTATGAAGCATATCGCAAAAGCGCTTCCCGCAAACCATCCGGCGCAGCAGGCGCTGCGTGATTCGGTGGCGAAACACCTGATGGCAAGCGTAGAGCATGTTGTCGGCAGCCACTACAGCGGCGGGCACTGGCTGGCGAGCTTTGCGCTGCTGGCGCTGGAGTAAATAAACGAGACGCCTTTCTTGCCGGGTGGCGCTGCGCTTACCCGGCCTACATTGTTCATTAAAATCAATATATTGCATATTATCTTGTAGGCCCGTGCAAGTGTAGCGCCGCCGGGCGCAGCCTGCTCGCGCTAAACAACACGGCGCCCGTCGAGGCTATGACGGCGATCCACAGCGCAACATGCACGATCCGGTCATCAAGGGTTTGGCCGGTTGTTGCCGCCAGCAGCACGCCCACCGTAGCGGCGCCGAGACATTGGCCGAATGTCCTGACGATAGACAACACGCCGGAGGCATAGCTGGCATAGTCTCGCGCCACGTTAGCGAGCATTTCCCGGTTATTGGGGCTCTGGAAGCAGCCAAACCCTATCCCGCAAACCAGGCTGCGCAGGCAAATGTTCCATACGGATGGGCTTTCAGGCAGGGTCGCCAGCAGAACCAACCCACCGATAAATATCATCAGCCCGAGGGTCGAAATCAGCGGCGCGGAAATCGTATCAGCCCAACGCCCCGCGTGCGGCGCAATCAGCACAATACCTATCGGCCACGGGGTAAAGAGCAGCGCAGAAACCACGGGACTGTAGCCATACACGCTCTGAAACAGGAACGGCAGCGCGACAAAGGTGATGCCCTGGCTCACAAACGAGGCCAGCGAGGTTAGCGCAGCGAGGGTAAAGCGTCCGTTTTTGAATATGACGGGCGGCAATAAAGGGTGACTTGCCCGCCGAATCCGCCAGATAAAGGCGAGGGCGCTCATCAGCGCGAAAAGTCCCCAGCCGATGGCTTCGTGATGAATGTGCTGCGTGACGCGCTGAAGACTGTTGGCCGTCATGATCGTTGCTCCCAGAAATGTTGCGGAGAGCACTGCGCCTGGCGCATCAAAGGAGGATTTATCACCCGCTGATTCCTTCGGTAAAGCGCGCCATGCCAGCAGCAGGGCGATGCAGCCTGGAATAAGGTTAATGGCGAACAGCCACTGCCAGCTCAGCGCGTTCAGAATCGTTCCGCCCAGCACCGGGGCTATGGCCGTGCTGGAGGCGATAAGCAGGGCGTGCAGCCCCAGAACGCGGCCAAGCAGTCTGCCGGGGAAAACGGATCGCAGGATTGCCGGGGCGATGCTCAGGGTGGCCGCGCCGCCGATGCCCTGCAGAATACGCATTCCGATAAGCACATCCGGGGTCTTCGCCAGCGCGCAGCCGAGAGAGGTAAGCGTAAAGGTGGCAAGCCCGGCCAGAAACACCGGGCGATAGCCCACGCGCGCCGCCAGCGCGGCAAAGATGGCGAGGGTCATGGCCGCTGACAGCAGATAACCGTTGGCGAACCAGACAGCAACATTGGCAGGAACCTGCATTGCGCTTGCCATGGAGGGGAGCGCGATGTTGATCATCGTTCCGTCAAAGACCCCCATCAGCGTGGTGGTCATCACGGCGGCCAGGACCCGGGCGCGCTCATGCCCGGATAAACCTTCATCGCCGGGCAGGTTTGAAAATAGCGTCATCGTCGTTACTCCAGAAAAGAATAGTAATGACGAAACTATAATCATCAGGTATACAGGGCGGAAGACGCAGCATTTGCACTTAATCGTTGCATATAACGCCTTATCTGAGGATTCCTCGTGACCGATCCTGACTTTAATCTGCTTGTCGCGCTCGATGTCCTGCTGGCCGAAGCCAGCGTGGCGGGCGCGGCGCGACGCTTAAACCTGAGCACCTCCGCCATGAGCCGAACCCTGAGCAGGCTGCGGGAGGTCACCGGCGATCCTATTCTGGTTCGGGCGGGGCGTCAGATGGTGCTGACCCCCTGGGCGGAAGCCACACGGGATCGCGCCCGCAACGCCGTACACGAGGCGAGGGCGGTGCTCCAGCCCTCCAGCGATACGCTGAAGGTCGAGAATCTGGCGCGCCTGTTCACCATCAGAGCCAACGACGGTTTTGTGGTGGCGTTTGGGCCACTGCTTATTGCCGCAGTCGCGAGTGTTGCCCCCGAAGTTTGTATCCGTTTCTCCCCGAAACCTGAAAAAACATCGCGCTATCTGCGAGAGGGGCTTGTCGATCTGGAAATCGGCGTGCAGAGCAATATGGGGCCTGAAATACGTCTGCAACGGCTGTTTCAGGACAGGTTTGTTGGCGCAGTGCGCCAGGGGCATCCACTGGCTTCGCGCCCGTCAGTTAGCCTGCAGGATTATATCTCCTGGGGGCATGTGGTGGCCTCGCCCGACGGATCGTTACACGGTTTTGTCGATGACGCGCTGGCGGAACGCGGGATGAAACGTAACGTCGCCAGCGTTGTGCCCGGTTTCCCGACGGCGTTATCCGTGGCGTTGGCCTCCGATCTGATTGCCATGGTCCCGGCGCTGTATTTGCTCAATCAGCCCATGTCAGAACGCGTACACGTCTTTGAACTGCCGTTTAAAACCCGGAGCATTACCGTCTCACAGATGTGGCATCCGCGCATGGAAAAGGATCCCGCGCACCGGTGGCTCAGGGAGAAGGTGCTGGAAGTATGTCGGCCGGTTCGCTGACCGCTTAAACGGTTTTCTTCGGCACGGAAAGTATAAAGCGCGTCGATACCGCATCGGATTCCACACGGATTTTTCCGTGATGGGCGCTGACGATGGATTTCACGATGGCAAGGCCGATGCCGCTGCCTTCGCCTTTACGCTGTCTTGATGGATCCACCCGGTAAAAGCGGTCAAACAGCCTTGGCAGATGTTCTTCCGGGATCGGCGCGCCGGGGTTGGCAACCACCAGTTCAACATTGTTTTCCTGCTCTCTGAGTGAGACGGTCACAGCTTTTCCTTCCGGCGTATAGCGCAGGGCATTGGATAACAGATTGTTAATCGCCCTTCTGAACATCTGCGGATCGCCTTCTGTCAGGCAGGGCATTCCGTTAAATTTCAGCGTGACGTTACGTTCTTCCGCCCAGGCTTCGAAGAAATCGAACACTTTCATGACTTCAGCGCGCAAATCAAAGATCGCCCGGTCCGGGATGAGCTGATTATTATCCGCCTGCGCCAGGAACAGCATGTCGCTGACCATCCGGGTCATTCGGTTGTACTCTTCGAGACTGGAATACAGCACATCTTCCAGCTCCTTCTGAGAACGGTTCTGGCTCAGCGCAATTTCCGTTTGCGTCACCAGATTGGTAACAGGCGTTCTGATCTCATGCGCGATATCGGCGGAAAAATTGGCCTGGCGGGTAAAGACATCTTCTATTTTTTCAATCATATGGTTGAAAGAGATCACCAGCTGTTCCAGCTCAACGGGCACGCGGGACGGTTCAAGTCGCGCGTCGAGATTCTCTGAGGTGATATTTTTAATGGCGGTGCTGACGTTACGCAGAGGCAGATGGCCCTGGCGTACCGCAATACGAATGACAACAATAATCAGCAGACTGATTGCCGCGGCAATCGCGAAGAGATTCTTCTTCAGGGCATCCAGGTAGTGCAGATGAAAATTAATGGAGAGGCCAATCAGCATCACGTAGTCCTGCGATTTGCCCTGCAATGTCGCCGTGCCTGACGAGGCGATAATCCGGTACGTGTCCATTTTCATGTCGGGCCCCGCGTGCATGGAAGCAGCAGAGTCCTCCACCGTCCACAGAAAGACATCCTGGGTGCGACGGTGCACGTTAAAATCCGGTGTATTCATCGCAGGGCGTAATGCTGCCCCGTGTGCCGAGCTGAACAGGGTATTTCCCTGCGGATCCACAAGCAGAACGGCAACGTTGCGGTAACTGGCGATCGACTCGTTGAGTTTACTGATTTTCTTCCGCTCGGGTTCGGCAGGTGACTGTAGGATATGGTGCATCGCGGTGCTGATTTGCTGCAGATCGCTGATGTCCTGCTCAGCAAAATGCTTTTCAACGGAATGCACCATAAACCACGTGAAGGCGAAAAACGCCAGGATCGTGGAGAGACTGATAAAAAAGGTCAGCCGAAGAGCCAGCGAAAAAGGGCGCCGGAAAGGCTTAATGCGCATCCGGCGCCTCCAGCATATAGCCCACACCGCGCACCGTCTGGATCAGCTTGTGTTCATAATCGTTATCGATTTTTGCCCGAAGCCGTTTTACCGCCACATCAATGGCGTTCGTATCGCTGTCAAAGTTCATGTCCCACACCTGAGAGGCAATCAGGGAGCGGGGCAGCACTTCTCCCTGATGACGAAGGAAAAACTCCAGCAGGCTGAACTCCTTACTGGTTAACAGGATGCGATTCCCCGCCCGGCTCACTTTTCTCGACACGAGGTCAACCGTCAGGTCTGCCACCTGAAGCTGGCTTTCCGCAATCACCGTATTTCCGCGCCTCAGCAGCGTTCTTACCCGGGCGAGAAGTTCAGCAAAGGCAAAAGGCTTAATCAGATAATCATCCGCACCCAGCTCAAGCCCTTTGACCCGGTGTTCAATGGTGCCGAGCGCAGTGAGGAGCAGTATGGGCATTCCTTTCCCGGCCGAACGCAGCATGCGGACAATATCCCAGCCGTTCACGTCGGGAAGCATAATATCCAGAATCAGCAGATCGTATTCCGCAGTCATGGCGAGATGGTAACCGTTGAGGCCATTGTCAGCGTGGTCGACGATAAACCCCGCTTCAGTCAGTCCCTTGCTGAGGTATTCACCGGTTTTCATTTCGTCTTCGACGATCAGTATCTTCATCTTGCTCCCCTGACTGGCTGCGTCTCGCTGGCGCCTGAGTACCAGCGACCCGCGTCACCGGTGCCCCAGCAGTTTTCGTTATCCCGAAATGGCCTGACACCTGCGGTGGCGGGGTATCAGGATACCGGCTGGCGTCACTTTTTTGTCGACCCCCAGGTCGTTGGGCTGATCAGCGAAGCCCTGGAAAACAACCGCGATTTAAAAATGGCCGCCCTGAAGGTTGAAGAAGCCCGGGCGCAGTTCACGGTGACGGATGCGGATCGTTATCCTCAGCTGAATGCCTCCTCGGGTATCACCTATAGCGGCGGTCTGAAAAGTGACAAACCTGCCTCGCAGCAGTACGACGCAGGTCTTGCAGTAAGCTATGAACTCGATTTCTTCGGCAGGCTCAGGAACATGAGCGAGGCTGACAAACAAAACTTTTTTGCCAGCGAAGAAGCCCGTCGTGCGGTGCATATTCTGCTCATTTCTAACGTGTCGCAGAGCTATTTCAACCAGCAGCTGGCCTATAAACAACGCCGTATTGCGCAGGAGACGCTGAAGAATTACCAGCAATCTTACGCGTTCGTTGAGCAACAGCTGGTGACCGGCAGTACAAACGTCCTGGCGCTGGAGCAGGCCCGGGGGCAGATTGAAAGCACTCAGGCAGAGATAGCCAAAAGAGAGGGTGAACTGGCGCAGGCCAATAATGCCCTGCAGCTGGTCCTCGGAACGTATCGCGCACTGCCGGGCAACAGCGGCATGAACGCCAGCGATATTGCGCCGGTCAGGCTGCCGCCTCATCTTTCATCAGCGATACTGCTGCAGCGCCCGGATATTATGGAGGCGGAGTATCAGCTTAAAGCGGCCGATGCGAATATCGGTACGGCACGTGCTGCCTTTTTCCCGTCCATTTCACTGACCAGCGGACTTTCAACGGGCAGCACGGAACTCTCCAGCCTTTTCACGACGGGCAGTGGGATGTGGAATTTTATCCCTAAAATTGATATCCCCCTGTTTAATGCAGGCAGAAATAAAGCCAACCTGAAGCTGGCTGAAATTCGCCAGCAGCAGTCGGTTGTGAATTACGAACAAAAAATTCAGTCCGCCTTTAAACAGGTTGCTGACGCGCTCGCGCTGCGGGAAAGCATTAACCAGCAAATTAATGCCCAGCAGCGGTATCTTGATTCGCTAAATATCACCCTGCAACTTGCCAGAGGGTTATATTCCAGCGGTGCGGTGAGCTATATCGAAGTGCTTGATGCAGAACGTTCTCTGTTCTCCACGCAGCAAACTCTTCTCGACCTTATTTATGCCCGTCAGGTGAATGAAATTACGCTCTTCACCGCACTGGGTGGCGGTTGGGTCGAATAAATTCATTTAATTAAACAGGAAAGTAAAAATGCGTAATTCACTTAAAACCGTTGTCCTCGGTGCGATCGCCGTAATGTTTTCTGCCAGCCTTCAGGCCGAGGTTCATCAGCACGCAGGAATGAATGTTGCCAGTGAAGGAACCTCAGAGCAGATTATTAAGGGGACCGGCATTATCAAGGATATTGATCTCACGAGTAAAAAAGTCACTATTGCCCATGATGCTATCCCAGCGGTGGGCTGGCCCGCGATGACGATGCGTTTCACCTTTCTTCAGGCTGACGAGAGTATTTCGGCCCTGAAAGTCGGTAGCCACGTTGATTTTTCGTTTGTCCAGCAGGGCAATATCTCTTTACTGAAGAGCATTAAATAGCGAGAAGTAGCATGGCATCTTTAAAAATAAAATACGCTGCCATGATAGTCAGCAGCCTTATTGCAGGAGGGCTGATATCCGTCACGGCATGGCAGCATATTCACGCCTCTGCAAAACCTGAAAATCAGGTTTCTGAAAGAAAGGTACTTTTCTGGTATGACCCGATGAAGCCAGACGTTAAATTCGATAAACCTGGCAAATCACCGTTTATGGATATGGATCTGGTGCCAAAATATGCGGATGAAAATGATGATAAAAGCGGTGCCGGAATACGCATTGACCCCACGCAGGTCCAGAACCTGGGGTTAAAAACGCAAAAAGTCACTCGCGGAACGCTGAATTATAGCCAGACGATCCCAGCCAATGTCAGTTATAACAACTATCAGTTTGTTATTGTGCAGGCGCGCGCGGAAGGTTTCGTTGAGAAAGTATACCCGTTGACGACCGGCGACCATGTCAGGAAAGGCACGCCGCTGATTGATATCACCATTCCGGACTGGGTAGAGGCGCAGAGTGAGTTTTTGCTGCTATCCGGTACCGGTGGAACGCCTGTGCAAATCAAAGGCGTACTTGAACGTCTTCGGCTGGCCGGGATGCCGGATGAAGATATTCAGAAGCTACGGGCGACCCGAACTATCCAGACCCGATTTACCATCAAGGCTCCCATTGACGGGGTTATCACGGCGTTTGACCTGCGCACCGGCATGAATATTTCAAAAGATAAGGTGGTCGCTCAAATTCAGGGGATGGATCCGGTCTGGATCGGCGCGGCGGTCCCTGAGTCTATTGCTTATCTGCTGAAAGACACGTCGCAGTTTGAGATTTCAGTACCCGCTTACCCTGATAAATCCTTTTCGGTTGAAAAATGGAACCTTCTGCCGAGTGTGGATCCCAGCACCCGTACGCTGCAGGTGCGCCTGCAGGTCTCCAACAAAGACGAGCGTCTGAAACCGGGCATGAATGCGTATCTCAAACTGAATACGCAAAGTCCGGAGATGCTGTTGATCCCGTCCCAGGCCGTTATTGATACCGGAAAGGAACAGCGCGTGATTACCGTCGATGCAGAGGGGCATTTTGTGCCGAAACCGATCCACGTTCTGCATGAATCTCAGCAGCAGTCCGGTATTGGTTCAGGCCTCAACGAAGGGGAGACGGTGGTAGTTAGCGGTCTGTTCCTGATTGACTCCGAGGCCAATATTACCGGCGCGCTGGAGCGCATGCGTCACGCTGAAACAGCAGACAACACGCATTCAGGTCATTAAGGGGACGATGATGATTGAATGGATTATTCGGCGGTCCGTCGCAAACCGTTTCCTGGTGATGATGGGGGCGCTGTTTCTTAGCATCTGGGGCGCATGGACCATCATCAACACACCGGTCGATGCCTTGCCCGACCTGTCTGACGTTCAGGTGATTATCAAAACCAGCTATCCTGGCCAGGCCCCGCAGATAGTTGAAAATCAGGTGACCTATCCGCTCACTACCACCATGCTGTCGGTACCCGGTGCCAAAACGGTGCGCGGTTTTTCTCAGTTTGGTGATTCGTATGTGTATGTCATTTTTGAAGACGGTACTGATTTGTACTGGGCCCGGTCGCGCGTACTGGAGTACCTGAACCAGGTTCAGGGAAAACTGCCTGCTGGCGTGAGTTCACAAATCGGCCCGGATGCCACGGGGGTGGGCTGGATATTTGAATATGCGCTGGTCGATCGTTCCGGTAAGCACGATCTCGCAGAATTGCGTTCTCTGCAGGACTGGTTCCTGAAATTTGAGTTAAAAACCATCCCCAACGTGGCTGAAGTGGCATCGGTTGGCGGCGTGGTTAAGCAGTATCAGATCCAGGTCAATCCGTTAAAACTGGCCCAGTACGGCATAAGCCTGCCGGAGGTTAAGCAGGCTCTTGCGTCGTCGAACCAGGAAGCAGGGGGATCGTCGGTTGAAATGGCGGAAGCAGAGTATATGGTCCGGGCCAGCGGCTACCTACAGACGATAGACGATTTCAATAATATCGTGCTGAAAACCAGTGAGAACGGTGTCCCGATTTACCTGCGCGATGTTGCTCGCGTACAAACGGGGCCGGAAATGCGCCGCGGTATTGCTGAGCTGAACGGGCAGGGGGAAGTGGCGGGTGGCGTGGTGATCCTGCGCTCGGGCAAAAATGCGCGTGAAGTCATTACGGCGGTGAAGGATAAGCTGGAAACGTTGAAGGCCAGCCTGCCGGAAGGCGTCGAGATTGTGACGACCTACGATCGCAGCCAGTTAATCGACAGAGCTATCGATAACCTGAGCGGCAAGCTGATTGAAGAATTTATCGTGGTGGCCATCGTCTGTGCGCTGTTCCTCTGGCATGTCCGCTCTGCGCTGGTGGCGATTGTCTCTCTGCCGCTCGGCCTGTGTATTGCCTTTATTGTGATGCATTTTCAGGGACTGAACGCCAACATCATGTCGCTGGGGGGCATTGCCATTGCCGTCGGTGCGATGGTGGATGCGGCCATTGTGATGATTGAAAACGCGCACAAACTTCTGGAAGAGTGGGATCATCAGCATCCGGAAGAGCAGATCGACAATGCCACCCGCTGGAAGGTGATCACCAATGCCTCTGTGGAAGTGGGGCCCGCACTGTTTATCAGCCTGCTGATCATCACCTTATCGTTTATTCCCATCTTTACCCTTGAGGGACAGGAAGGGCGACTGTTTGGTCCACTGGCCTTCACGAAAACGTACTCCATGGCGGGGGCGGCCATGCTCGCCATCATCGTTATCCCCATCCTGATGGGCTTCTGGATCCGCGGAAAAATCCCCGCAGAGAACAGTAACCCGCTGAACCGACTGCTGATTAACGCCTATCATCCGCTGCTGATCAGGGTTCTCCACTGGCCAAAAGCCACCCTGTTGGTTGCAGCCTTATCTATCTTCACGGTTATCTGGCCGCTGAGCCAGGTTGGCGGTGAGTTTTTACCGAAGATCAACGAAGGCGACCTGCTGTATATGCCCTCGACCTTGCCCGGTGTGTCTCCGGCAGAAGCGGCGGCGCTCCTGCAAACCACGGACAAACTCATCAAAACGGTGCCTGAAGTGGCGTCTGTTTTCGGCAAGACAGGTAAGGCAGAAACGGCAACGGATTCCGCACCGCTTGAAATGGTGGAAACCACGATTCAGCTCAAACCAGAGGATCAGTGGCGGCCCGGCATGACGATTGACAAGATTATTGACGAACTGGATAACACCGTTCGTTTGCCAGGCCTGGCTAACCTGTGGGTTCCGCCTATTCGTAACCGCATTGATATGCTCTCCACCGGGATCAAAAGCCCGATAGGTATCAAAGTGTCCGGTACCGTTCTGTCTGATATCGACACCACGGCGCAGCGCATCGAGGCGGTCGCCAAAACGGTGCCCGGCGTGGTGTCTGCTCTGGCGGAACGCCTGGAGGGCGGGCGTTACATTGATGTGGATATTAACCGGGAAAAAGCCGCCCGCTACGGAATGACGGTGGGCGATGTGCAGCTGTTTGTCTCTTCGGCCATTGGCGGCGCAACGGTAGGTGAAACGGTGGAAGGCGTCGCCCGCTACCCGATCAATATTCGTTATCCTCAGGACTACCGGAGCAGCCCGAATGCGTTAAAACAGATGCCTATCCTGACGCCGATGAAACAGCAGATCACGCTGGGCGATGTGGCTGATATTAAGGTTGTTTCCGGCCCCACGATGTTGAAAACGGAGAATGCCCGGCCAGCCAGCTGGATTTACATTGATGCACGGGGCAGGGATATGGTATCGGTGGTGAACGACATTAAGACGGCCATCAGTCAGAACGTGAAGCTGATGCCAGGTACCAGCGTGTCTTTCTCCGGACAATTTGAGCTTCTCGAACATGCCAATAAGAAGCTGAAACTGATGGTACCGATGACGGTGATGATCATCTTCATTTTACTGTACCTGGCGTTCCGTCGCGTGGATGAAGCAATGCTGATCCTGATGAGTCTGCCGTTCGCCCTGGTCGGTGGAATATGGTTTCTCTACTGGCAGGGTTTCCATATGTCAGTCGCAACCGGAACCGGATTTATCGCCCTGGCCGGGGTCGCAGCGGAATTTGGGGTCGTTATGCTGATGTATTTACGTCATGCCATTGAAGCGCAACCGGAACTGTCCCGTCGGGAAACGTTCACAGAACAAGGGCTTGATGAAGCACTTTATCATGGTGCCGTGCTCCGTGTGCGGCCAAAGGCCATGACCGTCGCGGTGATCATTGCGGGCCTGCTGCCAATACTCTGGGGGACCGGTGCCGGTTCGGAAGTCATGAGCCGGATAGCGGCGCCCATGATCGGCGGGATGATCACAGCGCCGCTGTTATCGCTGTTTATCATTCCAGCGGCTTACAAGTTGATTTGGTTGCGCAGGCATAAAAAGCCATAAAAAAATCCCGCTGTAATGGCGGGATTTTTACGAGATGAATGCTTAACGCGCCTGGCTGATAAGCTTGCGCCAGGCTCTGTTATGCAGAGTAAACAGCAGCATCTTATAAAAGGCGGTGGAAAAAATACAGCTGCCGCTAAGCAGTAACATGACGATACTCACTAGCGCCGCGGTCAGACTGACGCCCGGAGAAGTACTCTCGCTCAGCGCGGCAAGCAGATAAGCTGCTGTTAACAAAAGGCTTATCACCGTCAGCGTAAAATGTAACCGCACAGCGCGCATGCTGCCTTTGCCAATCATAAACATCGTCACACCGTTAAGGCCAGCGAACAGCAGGGCGACCAGCACAACCCACACGAATACGCGCTCGGCTGGCTGGTCGAGTGCGGTGAGTATGCCGTAACCCAGCCACAGCTGCGGAATGGCGAAACTGACAATCACCCCGAGCGTACTGACCGCCGCCGGAATACCCATGGTATGTAGGCCTACAGGCTTACCCATTTCTTCGGCCAGCTGCGTCTTGATCTGTTGCAGCTGCGTCGGGGCGGCATTGTTTATGTTGACGGCCACCTTGTTACAGTGTTGCAGTCGACGGGATAAAACATTAAACATTTGAATACTCAGCGATTAGGCACACATGTTGATTTATATGATCGTATGGAAAAGATTCCGTTCAAGAGCATCACGGCATTTTTTAATAAGTATCTCGATAAGCGATAGTAGAAGGGAAGGCAACTATGAAGGTTTTGTTGGTATCATTACGGGTCTCACATCCAATTTAACATAATATACATTATGCGCACTTACATTAAGTAAGGAGAAATCTGGCGTTATGTGGCTGTCATTGTCCTGAATGCTGATAGTCTCTGAAAGCGTCTCCGTTGACCATCTCACAGTGCCTTCCGCTTTTGCTCAGAGTTTCAATCCTGCATGTTTAGAAAAAGTTAAACGATGCCTGATATACTTCAGCTTTTGGAAAACGCAGCCCTGAGCAAATGGAAATTGAATTAAATAAAAGCGTTAAAGAACGAATCTTCCATGCTGTCATTTTTGAAGTCATAGCTAACGTTATCATCGCGCTGTCGCTTGCCTGGTTGATGAACGTTTCGATACTCCAGTCTGGCTCGCTGTCCGTGATATCTGCACTGACCGCGACGGCATGGAATTTTGTTTTTAATAAACTCTTTGATTCGCTACAGAAAAAATACCGCTTTCAACGAACCTTCCTTGTTCGTGCGATCCATGCGGTGGGTTTTGAAACAGGACTGATCATCACCTTAATCCCCGTTGCGATGGTTATGCTGGATTTACCCATCACTGAGGCATTTTTCGTTGAGATTGGGCTGGTGCTGTTTTTCCTGCCATACACAATGCTGTTTAACTGGCTATACGATTACCTGCGTTGGATGTTCGTTGGACGGAGGCGTTCGGCTTCATAACAATAGCCCTTCTGTCTAAGTGATCAAATGCTCTGTCATGCATGTTTTTGCACGAAAATGCACGAAATCATTTCATAACGCGGCGGTAATTTCGTAAGATATCGTCTACAAACGTGCAACTTCATGCAATCACACTGATAGAGGTATCTATGACACAACAGCTCATTTTAATTGCCGGTCCCTATCGAAGCGGCACCGATGGCCTTCAGGCGCGCATTGATGAGAATCTTGCGCGTCTCGAAAACGCCGCATTAGCCGTATACCAGCGTGGTCACGTTCCGGTCATTGGCGAATGGCTGGCTCTGCCGCTGGCGAAGGCTGCGGGCTCGACATCGTTGGGAGATGACATCGCAGAATCAATGCTTTACCCCGTAGCTCACCGGCTCATCGCAAAATGCGATGCGATTTATCGGATTGCCGGTGCGTCTAAGGGGGCGGATATGGACATTGAAGTGGCCAGGGAACTTGGCCTCACGATTTATACTACGCTGGAGAGCATTCCTCAGGCTTAACGATGACCGTGCCAGTCAGTCATCTGACTGGCTCATGAGGAAGCCAGTACGACCGATACCCCTTTTTCGGATAGCGTATGCACCCAGCCACGATCGGTATCGTCTTCGACGACAAGGGTATTCGCTAAGGATACGTCCCCAATCACAAACGATGACGCCGTATTGATTTTTTCCGGTGAAGCCAGAACAACCGTCTCGGCCGCTCTGCCGGAAAATGCACGTTTGATGCACGCCTCTTCGAAATCGCCCGTGGTCAGCCCTGCTTCCGGATGGATCCCGGTCACGCCCATAAAGAACAGATCGGCATGAATGTTTTCGATACCTTCGATGGCCGCCGCGCCGACTGCAACAATCGAGTGTTTATACAAACGGCCGCCAATCAGAATCACTTCAATAGCGGGATGATTAACCAGCCCCAGAGCAATGCTCGGACTGTGCGTCACCACGGTAATACGCAAATCAGGCGGTAAGAAAGTAATCAGTTCAGAGGTCGTCGTTCCACCGTCAATGATCACTACCTGGCCCGAAGAAATCAGCTGCGCGCCCTTCTGCGCCACCTTTCTTTTGGCATCCATTTTAACGGACTGACGCTCTGCAAAAGGCACAATAGCGGAAGACGACGGCAGCGCACCGCCGTGAACACGCTGTAAACGCCCTTCTGCCGCCAGCTCGCGTAAATCACGCCGGATGGTGTCCTCAGAGACATCAAAGAGAATGCTGAGCGCTTTAGACTGGACCTGGCCTTCGGCGCCGAGCTTCTCAAGTATCAATTGTTTTCGCTGACTGGTGAGCATTCTGGATTCCTGACATTGCATGATAAATCTTGAAACTGCACGTTAATGCTGTTATTGATTGTTACTCTACGTAAGGAGGACAAAACGTGCAATCGAAACGTGCAGATGTGCGCATCATTAACGATGAAATATTGTCAGATAACTGGTACTTACTCAAAAAATATACCTTTGACCATCAACGACGCGATGGCGAATGGCAGCGACAAACGCGTGAAGTTTATGACCGGGGGAATGGCGCGACTATTCTGCTCTACAACCGTGATAAAAAAACGGTGATTCTGACTCGCCAGTTCCGTTTCCCGGTCTTTATCAATGGTCATCAGGGTGATCTGATCGAGGCTGCTGCGGGCCTGCTCGACAATATGGATCCAGAGAGCCGAATAAAGGCAGAAGCGGAAGAAGAGACCGGGTTTAAGGTGTCAAGCGTGCAGAAAATCTTTGAAGCCTATATGAGTCCGGGTTCCGTTACGGAGAAACTCTACTTCTACCTTGCCGAATATCAGCCAAAGGATAAAACCAGCGCAGGCGGCGGTATCAAAGCGGAGGGTGAGGATATCGACGTGCTGGAGCTCCCCTTTGAGGACGCTTTGCGGGGCATTGAAACGGGCATGATTGTCGACGGGAAAACCATCATGCTGCTCTATCATGTTGCACTGAAAGGCATTCTGTAATCTGACCTTGTTGCGGCACCTGTCCCGGTGCAGGTGCCGGCCTGTGCTATCCTTGCTGGTACACGCAAAAAGGAGATCTAAAGATGGCCGACTGGAACCCTTCTCTTTATCTGCAATACGGTGCTGAACGCACGCGTCCTGCCGCTGAGCTACTCGCCAGAATCCCACTGGATGACGTCGCCACCCTCGCCGATTTGGGCTGTGGTCCGGGAAACAGCACGGCGCTGTTGCGCCATCGCTGGCCGAACGCACAGATTACCGGGGTCGATAACTCGCCCGCCATCCTGGAAGAGGCGCGCAGTGCGCTGCCGGGCTGCCGATTTGTTGAGTCCGATATCCGCCAGTATAAGCCGGACCAGGCGCTGAATTTGATTTATGCCAATGCGTCATTGCAATGGGTTCCAGACCATTACGATCTTCTGCCTCACCTTGTTTCTCTCCTCGCGCTTAATGGCGTCCTGGCGATCCAGATGCCGGACAACTGGCTTGAGCCTACTCACGTAGCCATGCGCGAAGTGGCCCTGGAGCAGGACTATCCTGACCGCGGTAGAGAACCGCTGCCTGGGGTCCATGCCTACTATGATATTTTGTCCGAAGCCGGGTGTTAGGTGGATATCTGGCGGACGACCTATTTCCATAAAATGCGCTCGCATCAGGCCATCATTGACTGGGTCAGCGCCACCGGGTTACGCCCATGGCTCCAGGAACTGAACGAGCACGAACAGAAACGTTTCCTGAAACGCTACCATGAACTACTGGAAGAGCAGTATCCGCTCCAGGAAAACGGGCAGATACTGCTGGCTTTTCCTCGGTTGTTTATGGTTGCTCAGCGTCAACCCTGAGGCGGTAATCAGGAACGGGCTTCTTTCAGCAGCTGTTGAATCACCTGTTCCTGTTTATCGTAATTTCCCTCCCCAAAGGAGGTGTAGCGCAGCTGCCCTTTAGCATCAAAGTAATAATGCGCTGGCCAGTACTGGTTGCCGAAAGCATTCCAGATTTGGTAATTATTATCCGTCACAACCCGATACGGCAGTTGCCATTTATTCACCGCATTTTTTACCGACGAGATCGGTTTCTCCCACGGATATTCCGGGGTATGAACCCCAATCACGACCAGACCTTGCGACTGATACTTTGTGGCCCAGTCGCGCACATGGGGAAGCGTATGCTGGCAATTAATGCAGTCCCAGGTCCAGAAATCAATCAGGACCACCTTCCCGCGCAGTGATTCAGACGTGACAGGGTCACCGTTTATCCACCCTGTTCCACCGCTCAACGACGGCAGCTGGCTACTCGGCTCGGTCATCACCACCGGCTGGAGCTTCACCGCTTGTTTAGCGGGTTTTGCCAGATTCAGCAGCGTGGTTTCAAGACGGTCCGCCACCCCATTTGCACCTTTCAGAACAGACGTCATTCCGGTCGCGTTAAAGACGACAGCCGCTAACATCACCACGCCAGCCCCCTGGCGAAGCTTCGCCATCAGCGCCGATTTTGCTCTCAGTGGTGCCATCAGCGTACGGCCTCCGAGAACGAGTAAACCCAGCATTAACGCGCATCCACTGCCGTAGGCGGCAAGTAACGCCCCTGTCGCGATGGCTGAATGTCCCGCAATATTAAGGCTGAATATCGCCCCCAGAATGGGACCTGCGCAGGGGGACCAGAGCAACCCGACCGCCAGCCCGGCCAGAAAAGCAGATGCCATACCGCGTGTTTGTCCGCTTCGGGTGTTCAGGACGTTTCCCGCGCTGACTGCTGGCCCGGCAATTCGCTGGGCAAAGGAGGGAAAAATTAACGCCAGCGCGGCCATAGCCAGAATGATAAGCGCGATCCAGCGTCCAACGACGGTGGCTTCTGCTATCCACTCGCTGGCGACGGTGACAACCATCGCAACCAGGGTGAACATCACGATCATCCCCGCGAGCAGTGCCATAATATGTCGTCTTTGCCCCTGAAAACCGGCAAACAGGAGGGGAATAACCGGGAGCGTACATGGACTGAGCAGGCTTATCATCCCGCCCAGAAAAGTAATTATCAAAAACATAGAGACCTCACGATACAAGTCCTGCGACGCTGCAGTGAGGCTATTTCATCGTGCGGATGTGTTCAGGATATGTGTAAAAGCGCGGGTTTTGTCTGGCTCTGTATCTTCCCGGAAGGCAGATACAAAGCCATACAATTAACGTCGTGGGAGCGTAACGGAGACATCCAGCCCGCCCTCGGCGCGGTTCACCAAGTTCAGCTTGCCGTCCAGCTGTGCGGTCAGTTGCGCAGCAATTGCCAGACCCAGTCCGGTTCCACCGGTATCACGGTTGCGCGATGTTTCAACCCGATAAAACGGCTGCAATACGGCCTCCAGTTCGGCATCGGGTATTCCCGGGCCGCCATCAATAATGTGGATCACCACCTCACTGGCGGATGAATCATCAATGACAATGTTGGCGCGCTCGCCAAATTTCAGGGCGTTATCCAGCAGGTTGGTCATCACCCGGCGAAGCGCCTGCGGACGCGTCACAATCGGCAAACGGGATTCGCCCGCCTGAAATTGCACGTTTTTACCGATGTCCTGATAATCACAGGCGATGCTGTTTATCCAGGCATTAAGTTCCAGCTTCAGCGATGTCTCTTCCAGTGATTCTGATGACCGGGCATAGGCAATCCCCTCGCGCACCAGACGCGACATATTATCAAGGTCATCCATTAGCTTGTCGCGCAGTTCAGGTTGTTCCGCCATTTCGACCCGCAGCTTCATGCGGGTAATCGGCGTCTGGAGATCGTGCGAAATGGAGGCCAGAATCTGCGCACGTTCCCGGAGATAAGACTGAATACGTGCCTGCATGGCGTTGAAGGCATGGGCAGCCCGTTGTACCTCAAGCGGCCCTTTCTCGGTCATTGGCGTATTGGCCGCCGGATCCAGGGCGTCAACCGCGCGGGTAAACTGTGAAAAAGGCCGCACAACCTGCCGCACGGCAAACCAGGAGCACGCCGCGAGCAGCAACAGTTGCAGGATGAGAACAACGGGCAGCCAGCTGGCGACCGGTGGCATGCGCGGGATCAGATCAATGGTCAACGGCGCGCCGTCGTGTAACGTAAGATGCGCCTGGATATGTGAAATGGTGCCAGGAACAGCCGTAAAGCTGAGCGGGTATTGTGCTGCCAGTGTCGCTTTTAAGGTACGGATGGCATCCAGGGAACGTTTATCCGTCGGTGCGTTGCCCGGCTCACCCGGACCGAGGATATAACGATAGTTACCCCGCTCAAGGCGCGGCAGCCACGCCGCCCGTTCAGTGGCCGGCAAGCGGTCTAAAATGGCCACGCTGGTCGCGACATCGTATTCCAGGTTACCGAGCATCACCGTGCGGGCGCTGTGCATTCGTTCTATCATGACCAGCGTCAGGCTCAGGGCGTTGGCCAGCAACAGGCCGGGAAGCACAATGATCAGCAAACGGGCCAACAGTGAGCGTGGCCAGAACCTCATTCGTTCGCCTCTTTGATCGTGACTGGCATGGTAAACACATAGCCCTCGCTGCGCACGGTTTTAATATAGGCGGGTGTACGCGCATCTTCATTCAGGCGTTGACGTACCCGGCTGACCAGCAGATCGATAGAACGTTCAAACAGTTCGGCGTCGCGCCCCTGCGTCAGGTTGAGCAGCTGATCGCGAGTCAACACGCGCTGAGGATGATCGAGAAAAACGCGCAGCAGGCGATACTCCGCCCCGCTGAGCGCCACAATCACCCCTTCCGGGTCTATCAGGTGGCGGGCAACGGTATCGAGCTCCCATTCACCAAACGTCACCAGTCGCCCTGCTTCTGTTACCTGTAAATTGGGCGGCATTGTACGAAAACGGCGTAAAATCGCTTTGATTCGCGCCAGCAATTCGCGCGCAACAAAAGGCTTCACAACGTAATCATCCGCCCCCATCTCCAGCCCCAGGATCCTGTCCGTCTCCTCATTACGCGCCGTCAGCATCAGGATAGGCAGATCTTTATGTTTGCCGACACGCAGTTGCCGACACAGTGTAAGACCGTCATCGCCGGGCATCATGACGTCCAGCACCACCAGGTCGATATGCTGTTTATCCAGCACGGCGCGCATCTCCTTGCCGTTGGCCGCGCCGGAGGCGCGATAGCCGGACTTAACGAGATAGTCGACAATCAGTTCACGAATATCCCTGTCGTCATCGACGACAAGGATATGGTCAATATGCTCCACCGAAATCTCCAGACTGAAGGGTAACGTATTGAAAATAGCACATTTCAGAGTTTATCTGCGTCGACCACCGCTTTAACGAAATCCTGCGGATCTTCCTGAGGCGGATTGTGACCCACAGTCGCTCCAAAGGTGCGGTGTTCATACTTACCGGTAAATTTACCCGCGTAGGCCTGTGGTGCCGGATGCGGTGCCCCGTTGTTTCCGCCTTCGATGGTGATCGTTGGTACGGTGATATTCGGCAGCGCGGCCAGTTTTTGCTCGTAGCTGTCGTATTTGCGCTCACCTTTTTCCAGCCCTAAGCGCCAGCGGTAATTGCTGAGCGTCACCGCGACGTGATCCGGATTATCGAGCGATTTGGCGCTGGCGTTGAAGGTTGCATCGCTAAATTTCCAGTCCGGTGAGGCCTGCGACCAGATCAAACGGGCAAAGTCATGCGTGTTTTTAGCGTAGCCTTCCGCACCGCGCTCGGTGGCGAAGTAAAACTGATACCACCACTGTTGCTCTGCTTTTGGCGGCAACGGTTGTTTGCCAATCTGCTGGCTGCTGATGAGATACCCACTCACCGAAACGAGCGACTTAACGCGTTCTGGCCACAGCGCCGCAACGATATCCGCGGTGCGGGCACCCCAGTCGTAGCCTGCAAATACGGCCTGTTTAATATTCAGGGCGTCCATCAGATTAACAATATCTTTCGCCATCGCAGACGGCTGGCCGTTGCGCGGGGTTTTAGCTGACAGGAAGCGAGTGGTACCGTAGCCGCGCAGAGAAGGCACAATGACACGGTAACCTTTTGCCGCGAGTGCGGGAGCGACTTCAGCATAGCTGTGAATATCGTAGGGCCAGCCGTGTAATAAAATGACCGGTTGACCGTCTTTCGGGCCGATGTCGACATACCCGACGTTAAGGTCGCCGGCGTTAATTTGCTGCGGGTGGTCAAAGGCTGCCGTGAAGCTGGTGCCGGTGACTTCGGCCTGACAGGACATCACGGTGCCAAGAGAAACGGTCAGAGCAAGGGTCGAGTAAGCGAGTTTGCAGAACATATTTGGTGTCTCCGATTAAGTTCAATTCACGGGGATATAACAACACCTCAATGTATAGCGGATATGTGCGAAAGCGGGTTTATTGCAAGCCTGTGTATGTATCAGGAACACAGATACAGTGTGATACAAACACAGGCGTTTTAGCCTTAAAGGGAAAGGCGATAGCGAACGTAATCGTCGGCCTCACCGTATTGATCGTAGAGTTTACGCGCCGGGTTATTCTCCCGGGTGACCCAGTACAGTTTTGACCACCCTTCACGCTTACCTTCTGCAATCAGGGCATCTATAAGCGCTTTGCCCGCCCCTGCGCCGCGTTCAGCAGCATCAACAAACAGATCTTCCAGGTAGCAAATGGGCGCTGTTGACCAAGTTCCTTCGTGCAGAATACACATTGCGAAACCGATCACTTTTTCGTCCTTCTCTACCACGCGGCAGAACATCGACGATTGCGCTGAGAGCGCCCTTTCCCAGGTTGATGCGGTAACGGATTCCTCAAGATAGCACTCATAGAAATGGGTATAGCCATCCCACAGCGGTCGCCATTGAGAATAATCATCTTCGCGTAGCGGTCTTACCGTAACTGCCATGTGTTCCTCGCAATACCTGTTAATTGCCATAGTGAAACAGCGTAGGGTCGTATCACCTTTTTAATCGCATTTTGCGGGCCAGACGGGCAAGACGCTGCGTACGGCAGTAGAGCGTAAAGAGCACGAACCCTCTTCCATTCATCACCCATCTGCAAAGTACCAACGCGAAGAAGGCAATGACCAGTGGCCAACTACTTCCGTGATGGACAAGCAAGAGATATACCGCCTGAACGACGGTTATTATCAGCAAAATAAAGAACAGCGCCAGAAATCCCGCTAACCCTGACGTTAATCCCCGAGCCAGAAATACGCTTGTGATGATGAGCGCGCCAATCATGACCAATGACGGTAAGAAAAAGCTCAGTGCATGGTGTAAAGGTGATAAGCCCTGAAACGCATGGAGAAAAGGCAGAAGATTAAATGCAAAAGCCACTAAAAACAGAGGAAGCAGCACCGCGACCGGATAAGGGTTTTGACGTGGAAGCTCATTGAGCGGCCGGGAAAAATAACGTTCAAGCTCGGGAGTGGAATGGTTCAATAGATGAGCCTCGCCTCGGGCGATAGTCTTCTCAATCTCCCAGCCATGATGCAGGAGATCACAGAAAACGCGTCCGTTTAAAAGTGGCAGCAATCTCATCAAAAATATCACCATCAAATAAAAGGAAACGATTTTGGTGGTCAATAACCACAGCGCAGCGCACTGGAATGTGATAGAGATAAAAATACCAGAACCCAAACAAAAACATAACGCTTAAATACGGAGATCCGCGGATGACAATACCTACGCTCACGACTGAACGCTTACTGTTAAAACCGCTGGTTGCCGAAGATGCTGTCCAGATACAGAAGCTATATCCGCGCTGGGAGATCGTGCGTTATATGGTCTCTTCGGTGCCCTGGCCTTACCCGGATAACGGTGCGGAAAATTATGTTAACAACGTGGCGCTGCCCGATATGGCAAAAGGGATTGCCTGGTTCTGGAGCATCCGGCGTCGCGAAATACCGGATGAACTCATGGGTATTATCTGCCTGTACGATATTGAAGATAACAACCGCGGATTCTGGCTGGCACCGGAGTTTCAGGGTAAAGGCTATATGCGGGAGGCGAGCATTGCGGCGACGGATTACTGGTTCAATACGCTGAACAAAGCGGTGTTGCGTGCGCCGAAGGCCGCCGCCAACAGCCGCTCACGTCGTATTTCAGACAGCAGCGGCATGCGGCTTGTCAGAACGGAAAAGAAAGCCTACGTCAGCGGTATGCTTGACTCCGAACTGTGGGAGATCACCCGCGACGAGTGGAACGCCCGTCAGGTCAGCTGATAATGCTTATCTGGCATCAGCCTTTCAGGAATGTTCTCTTCATCGTTCATCTGCAGCAGATCGCGTTCCATATTGTTGCAGATGGCGTCCAGCGGCAGGTCGTTATCTTCCGTACCAAACGGATCTTCCAGCTCTTCTGCCAGGGTATCCAGCGAGATAAAGGTGTAAGAGATCAGCGCGGAGACAAACGGTGTCATGTAATGCAGGTCCACAACCAGCGCGAACGGCAGCATGATGCAGAACAGATATACCGTGCGGTGCAAAATCAGCGTATAGGCAAAGGGCACTGGCGTCGTCGCGATACGCTCGCAGCCGGAAAGGACGATGGACATGTCGTTCAAGCGGTTGTTCAGGCTATGGAAAAGAATGTCCGAAAGCTGTCCGTTACGCCGCCGCACGGCAAGCCACTCCCCCATGATCAGTAGAATACGGTTGGCCGGCGAGTTGGCAGCCATCACGTGCCGTAAATCATCCGCAGCAAGATAACGAGCGAGTTCGTCAGCGTTCAGTTCCCGGCGCAAGGTCATTCGCAGGCAGTTGGCAAAGGCAATCTGCAGGCGGACAAACTCACCCAGATGTTTATCGTCAGGCAAGGTGTTTTTTACCTCGCGAAACAGCGAGCGTGCCGCTATCATCAACTGCCCCCAGAGCAGTCGAGCCTCGACGTAACGTGAATAACAGGCGTTGTTTCTGAAACCCAGAAAGATAGCGATCGCCACGCCGAGAATGCTGAAGGGCGCGACGGTAAATTTGATGCCCAGCGAGGTGTACCACGGCAGCATCAGTATCACGGCGATAGAAAGCAGGAAGTTGAGCAGCAGTCGGGTATAGATTTTGGGAAGTACCGAACCGTGCCAGACAAAAATCAGTTGTAGCCAGTGCTGTTTAGGACGAACAATCATAGTGAGTTTCAGGCAAGAAAAGAGCGTGGCTATTAAACGTGATCCCCCTCACGGTTGCAAGCATGTTAACGGGACATTGCATTTTCCCCTCTGCAAAGCGAAATATGCACGGTGCTGATTCTCTTTTTTAAAAACGGAGAAAATAGTATGTTGTAACTAAAACAGATTCTATTTAAACCCGGCCGCAGCCGGGTGACGTGATTAGCAAAGTGGCTTCACCGCTGCGCGCATTCCCTTCAGCAGAATGGCATCAAGATCCAGCGTCACCTGGTCCACCAGGCCGTTCACCTGCGTCAGGTCCAGCTCCCAGTGCTCTCTCTCGCTCAACACAGCCTGCACCAGTTCACGGGTACTTATCTGATTATCGCGGTGCCGCGCCCATAACTGCTGATAACATTCCAGCCAGTTCGCATCATCCTGTACCGGATAGCCCTCCCCGTTACGCTCCGCGCGATAAAACGCAATCAGGGCCGCTAACGCAAACGTCATACGGGGTGGTAACTGCCCCCTGACCTTCTGCCCGGCCAACAGCTGCGGCAGAATGCGGGTGCGGTATTTAGTCATGCCGTTGAGCGCAATCGAGAGCAACTGGTGTCTGATGTAAGGGTTCCGAAAACGCCCTGTTACCGCGCTGGCGAACGATTCCAGTTCATCACGTGGCAGATCGAGGACCGGAATAATTTCCTGATAAATCGCTTTTTCGACGAAAGCACAGATATCGGCATCATTCATCGCCTCACCGACCGTATCCAGCCCCGCCTGGAACGCTACCGGCACCAGTGCCGTATGCGCACCATTCAGGATGGCGACTTTGCGCTCTTTGTAGGGTTTGATGTCATCCACAATCAGCACATTAAGCGGATACTTATCCAGACGCAGTTCTCGAGCAAGGAATGCTGGTCCCTGAATAACAAACAGGTAGAAGTGTTCTGCCGTATCCAGGAATGCATCGTGATATCCCAGCTCAGCTTCCAGCGCGGCCGCTTCATCGCGCGGGTAGCCGGTCACGATACGGTCAACCAGCGTTGAGCAGAAATGGTTTGCTTCATTTAGCCACTGGATGAAAGCGGCAGGCAGCGCCCACTCCTGCGCATAACGCAAGACCAGTTCACGCAAGGCGTCTCCGTTGTAGTCTATCAGCTCACACGGAATGATGATCCAGCCCTTATCGGTCGCACCATTGAAGTGGCTGAAGCGCTCAAACAGCAGGCGCGTCAGTTTCGCCGGATAGCTCACGGCAGGCGCATCGTCGAATTTGTCACCCGCGTGATAGCCGATCCCGGCCTCGGTGGTGTTCGAGAAGACAAAACGCATATCGGGGTTGTGGGCCAGTTTCAGGAACGCATCATACTGGCTGTAGACGTCGATCTCCCGGTTAACCGAGCGGATAAGACGGCTCTCACTTACCGTTTCGCCCTGCTCATTCAGGCCGCGAATGATGGTGGTATAGAGGCCATCCTGGGTGCTCAGCGAGGGCGGGAAAGCACTCTGAATGGGGCGAACGATAACCACACCGGCATTGAGATCGGTAAGTTCATTGAGCAGGTCAATTTGCCAGTCGACAAACGCACGAAGGAAGTTGCCTTCACCAAACTGGATGATGCGTTCAGGGTATTGAGCACCGGGAAAATCACGACGGTTAAGCGTGTTCACAATGGGTTCCTTTTATGATTAGTCATACAGCCTGATAAGATTGGTACGATAACTTATCAAAACTTTCCGACCAGGAACCCTGTTTCGATCAATTCACGGCGTGGTTGTGACGAAAATTATAAGAATTTGTAGAACACGGACGTCGCCGTCATGGCACCGTCCGGCATCAGGGCGTAGCGCGGGATCTCACCGACCTTTTGCCAGCCGGCACGCTGATAAAACGTCTCAGCGCCGCTGCCGGTGGAGGTATCGAGTACCAGAACCGAAATATTTCTGGCGCGGGCTTCAGCCTCAAGCGCTTCCATCAGCGCCATCACGGCCCCTTTGCGACGCGCTTTTTCATGTACCAGAAGTTTTGCCACATCGGCACGATGAGGCTGATTCTCAGGCTGATTAGTAATCAGTTGCACCGTTCCGATAACGCCCAGCTGGGGATCAATGCTGGCAAGCACAAGGCGCTCATGGCGCCCTACGCGTTCAGCAATACCGAGCCAGAATGAACGAGCCTTCTCGAGGCTAAACGGCAACATGAAGCTGACGGATGCGCCGCCGGTCACGCAGTTTTCGAGGATCCCGGCCAGCGCATCAAGATGAGTGAGAATGTCGTCACGGGTGAAGTTTTGGATATGCAGTGAGGTATTCATTGTTTGTCCTTACGTTGAATACCCACACTTTGCATTTAACATTTTCTTAACGCAATCGGGTCAGTCATACGCTTTTGTTATATCACCGCCCGCGCTGCCGCTGCTGCTTCATGGCATACATTTTTGCATCGGCATCGTTGAGCCACTTTTGCAGGTCGTTACTGTTGTGATCAAATTCACTCAGCCCCCAGGAGAACTTCAGCGACCATGGGTGTAACTTGCGCGCATTGTAGTTTTCGACCTGCTCGGCGAGATACTGCATGGCAATCCACGCCCCCTGCTCATCCGTGTCGGCAAACAGCACCGCAAACTCATCGCCACCGAAACGAACCAGCAGATCCGCTTCACGGAAAGAGGTACGCATCAGTTGCGCCATGACTTTAAGCGCCTTATCCCCCTCCTCATGCCCGTAACGATCGTTAATCTCCTTGAACCGATCCAGATCCAGCCAGCCCAGCGTCAACGGCTCAGCACGGCGTCGGGCAATGGAAAGCGTGAACCGCACAAGCTGATTAAAGCCGCGTCGGTTGAATAACCCGGTTAACTCATCCGTGGTCGCCGCGCTGATGGCGGCAAACTCATCCTCAGCCAGCGCGCCCAGGTCACCCAGTACGGCGAGATCGGCCGCTGAAAACTCGCGAGGAGCGTAATCAATCAGGCAAAGCGAGCCAACGCTTGCGCCGTCTCGTAAGCGCAGCGGGAAGCCCGCGTAAAAACGCACGCCGGGCTCACCGGCCACCAGCGGGTTATCCGCGAACCGGTCATCCTGACGCATATCCCCTACCACCAGCGGAGCTTCAGCGAGGATCGTATGGCCACAGAAAGATATGTTACGCGGAACGGAACCGGGTGCCTGTCCATCCGCCGATTTCACGATCAGCGAGTGCTCATCAATAAGATTGACCATCGCCAGTGGCACCTGGAAAAAGCGTTTCGCCAGGCGCGTTAAGCGGTCAAACGCCGGGGAACTGTCGATCTCAAGCAGACCCGATTCGCGCAGCGAGTGAAGTCGGTCTGTTTCATTTTCAGGTGTTGCAGGTGCTTTCATAATGTCTCCTGACGTAAAGCGTTACTCAAAGCGTAGCTTAAACAGAGACATTGTCAGTGTGCGAATATCCTGTTAAGCCGCTATCTAATTCACGTCAATGCCTTATAACGATTAACGCAGCTCAGTTTCATTCCCGGCACTGGCGGCAAGTTGCTCATCCGCCAGCCGGGCGCTGGTACGATTTCGACCCGCCTTTTTTGAACGATAAAGATGATCGTCCGCCTCGGCCATCAGCTTGTTGAAGACCTCCGTCAACTGCCATGACTCCGCCTTTCCGCTTCCGAGGCCAATACTGACCGTCAGATAAAGCGTCTGCTGACGCCAGGTGAAAGGATGGCTGGCCACGGTACTCCTGATACGTTCCGCCAGTGCATAGCCGTGTTGTTCATCGCCCGAATTAACGACCACAGCAAACTCCTCTCCCCCCATGCGGGCCACCATCCCGTCTTCACCAACGACCTGCTGAACCTGGCGGGCAAAGGATGCCAGCACGCGGTCGCCGCACTCATGACCGTAGTTGTCATTGATGCTTTTGAAGTAATCAATATCGAGCAGCATGACGGTCAGAAAACGTGGATGACGGTGCGTTTCTTCGCGTTTTAGCGCCTCGTAAAGCCCGGAACGCGAGTAGACGTGGGTCAGAAAGTCATAATCCGCCCGCAGGGATACCTGACGGATCAGGGAATTAATCGCCGCCATGCTGACGGAGACCATCACCGGGCAGATGGCCATCGTGGCAATACCCAGCCGCGCAGAAAACATCATCGGGGTCGAGAGCGGCGTCGCCACGGCGATATTTATGATGGAGTTGGCGACCAGAATGATTTCAATCGCCCCTGTAATAAACGTCAGCAGGCAGGTCGCAGGCAGCGAGTAGCGTACCGCACACCAGATAAGCGCAGGCAGCGGAAATGCGAGGCTTCCCGCTCCGCCAATCACCACCGAGGCAGCCACCGAAACAACCAGCGCGACGATCGGTAACAGTTTCTCCAGATTTACCCTGAGTTCCCGCACCGGCAAACCGAGGGTAAGTATGCACGGCACAACGAGTACGCCAGTGGAGAATTGTTCGCTAAACCAGTCGGCAAACAGCGGCCAGAAGGTATGACTGTCTATCCCCACGGACCCGAACGCACCGAGCAAGGCACACAGCAGCGCAGCAATCAGGCAGTAGTTAAACAGCCGTAATGCGTTGAGCGGATCGGGGGTTTTCTTCATCAACCGTCTGTCACGCTGAACCAGCACGGCGACAACGACGATAAAGATCATATTAGACAGGTTTATGACCACCGAGGCCATTCCCCAGTTAGTCGTCACCGCGTCGTACATCAGCATCGCGACATAACATACCGCGTAGTAATGCAGGCGATGCAGAAACACATAACGGGCAAAGATCCCTGCCATAACGCCATTCAGCGGCCAGAACAGGGATAAGGCCTCGACCAGCCGCAATTCCGCGCCCACAAAATAAAAGAGAGTGGTGAGAATAAATATCGCCGAGGCATTACGCAGCGGCGTGTCGGGTTGGAACAACCTGAAGGCGGTGAGAGCAGAACGCATTAAATATCATTCCATATGAATGCTTATGGCAAATATTGCGGTCGTCAGCATGATCGGGACTAACTTAACCTGCATCTATAACACAATTACAACAGGATCATAACTCGTCAAATTTGGCTGTTCATCTGTATCACCAGCCAGTGGTGGATCACGCTGACGATATAATGTTGTTGCTGCGCAGTCAGTTGCACGCCCTGGGGAATATTATGCCATTTTGCCAGACAGCCCCGGCAGCAGGTCGCCGTGGCATGCTGGGCGATAAATACCGGGTGACCGCGCATGGGCGTCTGTTTACCGTCGTTGGCAGGTTGCGCCGGTGCAAGGCGTTTTTTAACGAAATCCGCAGCATGCTGGTCAATGGTGTCGGGTCCTTTGTCCCAGCAGTACTGCCGTTCTTTATTGCCTAAACGAAAGCGCGAGCGAAACGTCGATCGCGCCAGGCGGGAAAAAAGCGGATACAGATCGGACATCAGTATACGGAACGTCCCAGACGTTGGGTCAGTTTCTCCAGCACCGCCACACCGGCAAGTGAATTTCCCGTTTCATCCAGTTCCGGGCTCCAGACGGCAATCGCCATTTCATGCGGCACAATCGCCACGACCCCGCCGCCAACGCCGGATTTGGCCGGAAGCCCAACCCGCCAGGCAAACTCGCCCGCGTTTTGATACATGCCGCTGGTCGCCATCAGGGCGTTGACCTGCCGCGCCTGCAGTGGGGAAACGACGTCCTGATCGAGATGCGGCGCGTGCCCCTGGTGCGCCAGAAACAGGAACGTCTGGGCCAGCTCAACGCAGCTCATTTTCAACGCACAGTAGTGGAAGTAGTTTTGCAGTACGGTCGCCACGTCGTTATGAAAGTTGCCGAAGGATTTCATCAGCCAGGCGATGGCCGCGTTACGGGCGGAGTGCTCAAACTCCGAGCGGGCCACTACCGAATCATAGGCAAGATCGTCAACGCCCGAGAGCTGACGAACAATCTCCAGCATTCGCTGACGCGGTGCGCTGAGACGGCTTTGCAGCATATCGCAGACCACCAGCGCCCCGGCATTGATAAAAGGGTTACGCGGTTTACCCTGCTCGATTTCAAGCTGAAGCAGTGAGTTAAAAGGCTGGCCGGACGGATCTTTACCGACACGCTGCCAGATCTCGTCTTCCTCGTACTGGCGCATCGCCGCAACCAGGCTCAGCACTTTCGAAATTGACTGAATCGAAAAACGTTCAGTGGCATCCCCTGCCTGGTATCGCTGTCCGTCGATGGTACAGATCGCAATCCCCAGCTTATTCCCGCTGACCGAGGCAAGAGCCGGAATATAGTCGGCAACCTTACCCTTTCCCAATAACGGACGAACCTGCGCCAGAATCTCGTCCAGCATCTCATTATGGATGACCGCAGCCACTCTTTGCTCCTTGCCCTCAGGCTAAAACGGGCTGCGAGTATAACAGAGGCTTATGTATTGCGTCAGGCGCTAAGACGAAAACGCGAAACGGCCTGCAATAAAAGATCGGATTGCTTTTGCAGTCGCTCAGAGGCCTCTGAGGCGTCAGAAACCAGCAGATCCGTCTGGCGGGAAACCTGATTCAGCGCCTGAAGCTGACGCGTCATCTGGTGAATACTCTCCCCCTGACTGAGCGTAGCGGTTGAGATTTCATTCAGCAAACTGCTTAAGTTACCGACCAGACCGGTGACCTGCTGCAAATTGTCTTCCATTAAATTCACCGCCCGGGATCCATCTTCAATGCCCTGCAAAGAGCGATTGATAAGTTCCTGGATGGTCTGCGTTGAGTGGCTACTCTTTCTGGCAAGCAGGCCGACTTCCCGGGCGACAACGGCAAACCCGCGTCCATGGTTACCGGCATGGGCGGCTTCAATGGCGGCGTTTAACGCCAGAATATTGGTCTGAAACGCCACGCTGTCGATCATCGCCACGATCCCGCGCATTTCAGAAGATCGCTCGACGATCGCCTGCATGGACGCATTCACGGTCGACATCATCTGGTCACCGCCTACCGCGGCCTGACGCGCTTCGTCCGCGCGCGAGCTGGCGAGTCTGGCGTAGCCGGTATTCCCTTCCACATGCGTTTCCAGCGTCGCGATATGGGTCGTGACCTCTTCCAGCTCTTTTGCCTGACGCGCCGATTGCTGATACAGCTTCTGATTCCCCTGCGCCAGGGAGCCGATATTTTCAACCATTGCGGTCGTGGCATGGCTGACCTGGGTCACCAGCTGCTGCAGACCGTGCTGCATGGTGGCGATACTGTCGCTAAGCTGCCCCGTCTCACGATTAAAACGCCTGACGGCAGGCGGCGTACCGGAAAGATCTCCGGCTGCCAGCTGGTTAATATGCGCAATCAGTCGACGTAACGGCGTGATCACCCACCTGGACATGCCGAACCAGACGGCAACGGCGATGGCGAGCAGTAAAACCGGCGCAAACAGGAACAACGTCTGCAGCCTTGAAAGCTGCGTCATAAGTCCCTGACGCCCCTGCATGGCCTGCTTCTCGCTGGCCTGCTGATAACGGGCGTAGTTATCGTTGAAGTCGCTCTGAAACGCCTGGGCCGGGACAGTAAAAAAGGCATCAATGGTGTGGGTTCTGACAAGCGCTTCCGATTGCTCTTTAATGGCACCGTAGAAAAGCTGATAGCTGTTCACCAGGGCCTCATCTTCCGGCGGATTGAGTGCCCGCCAGGCTTGCCACGCCTGATGAGAAACCGCCAGCGACGCTTGCGCCTCATCCACCAGACTGTGCCAGCTTCCTTCTGAACCGGTCTCTTTATCCTGCATAAACCAGACGCCGGAGCGGTTAAGCAGATCGCTTGCCGCCAGCAGGGAGACACGCGCCAGATCAAGCTTGCTCTGTTGCTGATACGCCAGCAGATTTTGTCGCTCGTTGCGCTGAGCGTCCTTCAGGGAGGCGTTATGCAGAAAAGATGAGGAGAGTTGCAGTGCGGAGAAAAGGCCAATAATACAAAAGATACCCGTCAGCAGGCCAAATTGACGTGGGATACAGCGCTGCGCAATACGACGAAAAATTTGCGTTAGGTTCATGATTTTCTTCAGTAACAAGACGTTAGACGCGTGCGAGTCTACGAAACGAAAATGACAGAACCATTGCAGAGAAATGACAGTGGCCCTCAAATTGAGGGCCACTACAAACGAATTACACTCTGTTCTTCCACACCGTCTGCACGTTACAGAATTCATGCAGGCCGAAATGGGAGAGCTCGCGGCCAAAACCACTCTTCTTCACACCGCCAAAGGCCACGCGCGCATCGCTGGCGCTGTAACCATTGATAAACACCCCACCGCACTCCAGCTCGCGAGAGAATTTATCCGCAAGCGCGGCGTCGGCGGTGAAGACCGTAGCAGAGAGGCCAAAGTCGCTGTCGTTTGCCAGCGTCAGGGCGTGCTCAGCATCTTTCGCGACGGTAATAGCCGCTACCGGACCAAACAGCTCCTGGCGGAAGGCCGTCATCGACGGCGTGACGTTCGCCATCACGGTAGGCGCGTAATAATTCCCCTCGCCGCTGATTTTCTCTCCGCCCAGCAGCAGCGTGGCCCCCTCAGCCAGGGTGGCCTGAACCTGCTGATGCAGTTCATCGCGCAGGTCAAAACGCGCCATCGGGCCAATGTAGTTCTCTTCTTCATCGGGTGTGCCCATCTTCAGGGCGGCTACGCCCGCGACGAAGCGTTGGGTAAAGATATCCACAATACCCTCTTCAACAATGAAGCGTTTGGCGGCCGCGCACACCTGCCCGGTATTCTGATAGCGACCCGCCACCGCCGCTTTCACGGCGAGATCCAGGTCAGCGTCGTTGAGCACGATGAACGGGTCAGAGCCGCCCAGCTCAAGCACGCATTTTTTCAGCGCAGCACCTGCCTGGGCACCAATTGCGGCCCCGGCACGCACGCTGCCGGTCACGGTCACCGCCGCAATGCGACGGTCGTTAATCGCCTGGCTTACGCCGTCATTGGTGGCATTAACCCAGCCAAAAACGCCTTCCGGGAAACCGGCATCCGCGAAAATCTGTGCGATAAGATCCGCCGAGCCAAGCACGTTTGGCGCGTGCTTAAGCAGATAGCTGTTACCTGCCAGCAGGATCGGCACCGCCCCGCGCAGTACCTGCCAGAGCGGGAAGTTCCACGGCATCACCGCCAGAATCGGCCCCAGCGGGCGGTATTCAATAACCGCGTTGTGGTTTTCCACCTGGGTTGGCTCTGCATTCAGCATGGCCGGGCCGTGTTCCGCATACCAGTCACACAGACCCGCAGATTTTGCCACTTCCGCCCGCGCCTGCAGAACCGGTTTGCCCATCTCCCGGGACATCATCCGGGCCATCTCTTCCGCACGATGACGCAGCGCAGCACCGAGATCGCGCAGCTTCTGCGCCCGCCGGGCGACGCTTTCGCTCCGCCACTGACGAAAACCGGCATCAGCCCGGGCGATAGCCTGTTCAACCTCTTCCTGCGTCGCCCACGGATACGCGGCGATCGTTTCACCCGTAGCCGGATTAACAGACAGGGCATGTGTAGCAGATGAATAAGTCATGATGTTCTCCACGCATTTCGGTTGATTAATTGTGGCTCACTCTGCTATTTCTTAGAAATGAATAATACTAACCACCTTATTCACGAAACGAGAATGCTATGGATTTAACCCAGCTTGAAATGTTTAACGCCGTCGCGCTGACGGGGAGCATCACCCAGGCGGCGCAGAAGGTGCATCGCGTTCCCTCGAACCTGACAACACGAATCCGCCAGCTGGAGGCCGATCTCGGCGTTGAGCTGTTTATTCGTGAGAACCAGCGTTTGCGGTTATCTCCCGCCGGGCATAACTTCCTGCGCTACAGCAGACAGATTCTGGCGCTGGTGGATGAAGCGCGTATGGTCGTCGCGGGGGATGAACCACAGGGGTTATTTGCTCTTGGCGCGCTGGAAAGCACCGCTGCCGTGCGCATCCCTGAATCGCTGGCGCAGTTTAACCAGCGTTATCCGCGCATTCAGTTTGCCCTCTCTACCGGCCCTTCCGGAACGATGATAGAGGGTGTACTGGAGGGAACGCTGAGCGCCGCCTTTGTTGACGGACCGCTGTCACACCCGGAACTGGAGGGGATGCCGGTCTACAGGGAAGAGATGATGCTGGTCACGCCTGCCGGGCATACGGAGGTCACACGCGCCACGCAGGTGAGCGGCAGCGACGTTTATGCCTTTCGCGCCAACTGCTCATATCGCCGACATCTGGAGAGCTGGTTTCATGCAGACGGCGCGACGCCTGGCCGCATTCACGAGATGGAGTCCTATCACGGCATGCTCGCCTGCGTCATTGCGGGCGCGGGCATCGCGCTGATGCCGCGCTCCATGCTGGAAAGTATGCCAGGACATCATCAGATTGAGGCCTGGCCGCTGGCTGAAAACTGGCGCTGGCTCACCACCTGGCTGGTGTGGCGACGGGGGGCGATGACCCGCCAGCTGGAAGCGTTTATAGCGCTGCTAAACGAACGTCTTCAACCAGCGCCTTCTCCATAAACAGGCTAAGCGGGTCGTCAACATAGGGGGCAAATGCCGGGCGCAGTTCGTACCCGCACTGTTCATACAGACGAACCGCAGCGTGTTGTTTTATCCCTGTCTCCAGCCGTACCGTGTGGCAATGACGGCTCAGGGCCTCATCTTCCAGAGCAGCCAGCAGCCTCTCTCCCAGATGCTGTCCCCGGTGGGTCGGGTCAATATAGACCCGTTTCATCTCACCGGTTCCATCCCCGTTAAGCACGATGGCTCCACAGCCAACAGCCTGAAGCTGCTGGTCACGAATGATCATCAGGATAAGCGATGCGTCGGGCAGCGCTGAAAGATCGAGCAGATGATTGCTCTCTGCGGGATAGAGTTCGCTCTGATAGCGGTCAAGGGCTGCAATCAGTGTGAGGATGTCCGGATGACGAGCGGATTCAGAGGTAATGGAATACATGGCAGGCTCCTTGCTGTTTTTATTTTAAAATAGCGCAGCTCTGCCATGGTGCTTCATAGTATTAACTTATCGCGCTGCCCGGCTAGCGCAAAAAGATACGGCCTTTCAGATACAACGTGGCCTGACCGGCGATCAACACGCGATCGCCCTTAAGTTCACAGCGCAGATCGCCGCCACGATATGACACCTGACGTGCGTTCAGTGACGTTTTTCCCAGCTTTTCGCTCCAGTAGGGGATCAGCATGCTGTGCGTGGATCCGGTAACCGGATCTTCCGGCACCCCTTCGCCCGGGCAGAAAAAGCGGCTGACGAAGCCATAGTCTTCTCCAGGCGCCGTTACGCAGACCATTTTCCCCAGCGGAACCATTGCCGCGATATCCGGCGTGAGCGCCTCCACCTGCTGCTGGCTCTCCAGCACCACGATATAGTCTCGTCCGGCGCGTACCTCTTTCGCCTTTGTGATGCCCAGCGCGGTGAACAACGCTGCCGGGGGATTATCGACGGCCTCCGTCGGCCACGCAGGGAAATTCAGCGTCAGCCAGTCGCCGCTGCGCTTGACCGTCAGCTCGCCCACGAAGCGCGTGGTAAAGTGAATTTCGGTATGCGGATAATCCAGATATTCAAAAATCACGTGTGACGCCGCGAGGGTCGCGTGTCCGCACAGGTTAATTTCGTGCAGCGTGGTAAACCAGCGCAGTTCAAACCCGTCGTCGGTTCGCACAAAAAAGGCGGTCTCAGACTGATTATGCTGCTGCGCCATTTTAAGCAGCGTCTCATCGGGCAGCCACTCCTCCAGCGGGCAAACCGCCGCCGCATTACCGCCAAACGCCCTGTCGCTGAAGGCATCCACCAGATAAAAATCAATTTCCTGCATTGTCTCTCCCTCTCTTGTTATCAGTTTTTAGCGCAGATACACCGTGCCTTTCAGGTAGCACGACGCCTGACCGCTCATCAGCACCCGTTCCCCTCTCAGCTCACAACGCACGTCACCGCCCCGCGCCGACACCTGTCGGGCAAACAGGGTCGTTTTGCCCAGTGTTTCACTCCAGTAGGGGATCAGCATCGTGTGCGCGGACCCGGTGACCGGATCTTCCGGGACGGAAACGCCCGGAGAGAAGAAGCGGCTGACAAAGTCATATTCCCCCTCGCCCGGTGCCGTCACGCTAACTTTGTGCTCACCCGGTGTCATCGCAGACAGGTTCGGCATAAGGGCTTCAACCTGCTGGCGGTTTTCCAGGACGATCACCCACGCGCGCCCTTTACGGGCGTCAACGTAGTGGCGGATACCCAGCGCCGCGATCATCTCTGGCGGTGGCGTCTCTTTATGTGTCGGACACGCCGGGAAATCCAGCGTCATCCACTCTCCCTCCCGGCTGACCGTCAGGCGGCCAGATGCGGTGTCGAAGTGGATCCGCGAGTCGGGGTAATCCAGTTCATGAAACAGGACGTACGCGGCGGCCAAAGTGGCATGCCCGCAGAGATTAACTTCGGTGAGCGTTGTAAACCAGCGTAGCTCAATGCCCCCTTTGCTGCAGACGAAAAAGGCCGTTTCCGATTGATTATGCTGTTGCGCCATTTTCAGTAGCGTTTCATCGGGTAACCATTCTTTCAGCGGACAAACCGCCGCCGGATTGCCACCAAACGAAGTATCGCTGAACGCATCTACCAGATAAAAATCAATCTCCTGCATTGTCTTACCGCCTGTTTTTGTTGTGTTGTTCTTTTATATTCAATGAAAACACCCTCCCCGGCTACCGCTTTCACAAGGTAAATATTGAGATCTGCGTCACATAATGGTTGAGTTTTCGCCGTTTGACGTTTTAAGATCGTCTCCTCTTCTTTCCAGCAACGAATCTCCGACATCCCTATGACAACGAACACAGTTTCCCGCAGGGTTGCGTGGCTACGCGTGGTCACGCTGGCCATTGCCGCGTTTATTTTCAACACCACAGAGTTTGTTCCGGTTGGGCTGTTGTCTGACATTGCCGACAGTTTCCAGATGGAAACGGCTCAGGTGGGCATTATGTTGACCATCTACGCCTGGGTGGTGGCGCTTATGTCATTGCCGTTTATGCTGCTGACCAGCCAGATGGAGCGGCGCAAACTGCTGATCGGTCTCTTCGTGTTGTTCATCGCCAGCCATGTTCTGTCGTTTATGGCGTGGAATTTTACGGTGCTGGTCATGAGCAGGATTGGCATTGCATTCGCCCATGCGGTGTTCTGGTCGATCACCGCGTCGCTGGCTATACGCCTGGCCCCGGCGGGTAAACGCGCCCAGGCGCTGAGCCTGATTGCCACCGGCACCGCGCTGGCGATGGTGCTGGGTCTGCCGATTGGCCGTATCGTGGGGCAATACTTCGGCTGGCGTACGACCTTCTTCGCGATCGGCATGGGGGCACTGGTTACGCTGGTGTGTCTGATTAAGCTGCTGCCCGCGCTGCCGAGCGAACACTCTGGCTCGCTGAAAAGCCTGCCGCTGTTGATGCGTCGCCCTGCGCTGCTGAGTATCTATCTGCTTACCGTAATCGTGGTGACCGCGCATTACACGGCGTACAGCTACATTGAACCGTTTGTTCAGGTGGTGGCAGGGTTTAGCGCCAATTTTGCCACCCTGTTACTGCTCATCCTCGGCGGTGCGGGCATTATCGGCAGCGTGCTGTTTGGCAAGCTGGGTAATCAGCATGCTTCCTTGCTTGTGAGCGGCGCCATTGGCCTGCTGCTCGCCTGCCTGCTGTTGCTGATGCCCGCCGCGGGCAGCGAAAACCATCTGGCGATCCTGAGCCTGTTCTGGGGCGTGGCGATCATGATCATCGGCCTTGGCATGCAGGTAAAAGTGCTGGCGCTGGCACCGGACGCGACGGACGTTGCCATGTCACTGTTCTCGGGGATATTTAATCTGGGCATCGGCGCGGGCGCGCTGGTGGGAAATCAGATTAGCCTTCATGTCTCGATGTCGGCGATTGGGTATCTGGGCGCTATTCCGGCCCTGGTCGCGCTTATCTGGTCAGTGCTCATCTTCCGCAAATGGCCGGTGGCGCTGGAGGAACAGGGTCAGCACGGGTGACGTTTGTTTGTGCCGGGTGGCGCTGCGCTTACCCGGCCTACAAAACCATTTGGTCTGCAATATTATTTTTGCGTTTCTGATTAATACCCCGCTTCGTCATCACCACCTAAATAATGGAACCTGTCATCAGTCATTTTAGTCTGGCAGGTGTAGATACTGGTTCTGGTCGCTAGTGGCGTTGTCATTGACGAGGCATCGGTAATCTTACCGCAGGCTTTGGCTTTTTCATTAATCCATACATTCTGTTCTTTTTTCATGGCTGCTTTAACAGAATCAGGAAGATACTTCCAAAGTGCATTCAGACGACGATCGCTCTCATAATATGCCTCGCTGGCATTATTTAACTTATTGGTTAACTCAGCCTTTTCAAGCTCACCTTTATTCAGAGCCAGAACCGTTACACCCGCCATTGATTCAGAAATATAGTCTCTGTTGGCGTATTCATATGATACAGAAATGTCTTTACCGTTGTCGGCTAAAGACAAAGAATACGCAAAGTTATCCCACTGCACACTGTTGTTGAGAACTTTACCGCCACCGTTGGTGAGTCCTGTCAATTTATCCGGGCTGGAGGCAACGTAGTTCATGATGTCTGCTGGCACAGCCAGTGATACTCTAGCCGTGCAATCGCGCGTCATCTCGTCATTTTTATAAGGTTTTGTGGTGACATTTTCTAACATAAGACTGATTTGATTCACTTTAGCAATGTAATCATTAAGCGGTTTGCCATAAAATCGAGAAGGCGTGGCAAGATACGCTTGCTGTATTTTACTCACAGCATCATTTCTGATTTTGGATTGCGTTGCAGAAACAGCATCTTCACGACCGCATTTAAAATCAGGGGTAGAATCAAACAGGCCAGCATTGGCATTTAACGTAAAAATAAAAGACTTAACGCAATGAGAGAATGTGTAGCACGCATAACTATATCCTGAGAAGAAATGAGTGCAGTACGTTACTTTAAGCGGTAACACGCGACAAGCAAAGGAATCCTTTTTGAACCTAAAAATAAGGAAAATAAAGAACTTTCGGAATCGATTTATATTCACGATAAATATATAAGTAGGCCGGGTAAGGCGAAACCGCCACCCGGCAATCACCTCAGTGGTAAGTTTTAATAATCTCCAGCACGCCGTTAATAATAAACTGCACGCCCATACAGACCAGTAAGAAGCCCATCAGACGTGAAATAGCTTCGATACCGCCCTTGCCTACCCAGCGCATAATCGCACCGGAACTGCGCAGTGACCCCCACACAATGATCCCGATAATCGCAAAAATCAGCGGTGGCGCAACCGTCAGGACCCAGTCCGGGAAGGTGGCGCTATCACGTACCGTAGAGGCGGAACTGATGATCATCGCGATGGTACCCGGCCCCGCCGTGCTCGGCATAGCCAGCGGCACAAAGGCAATATTTGCACTCGGTTCGCTTTCCAGCTCTTCGGATTTGCTTTTGGCCTCCGGCGATTCATGAGCTTTCTGCGCCGGGAACAGCATGCGGAAACCGATAAAGGCGACAATGAGTCCCCCGGCGATGCGCAGGCCAGGGATGGAAATCCCGAAGGTGTTCATCACCACCTGTCCCGCATAGTAAGCCACCATCATGATGGCGAACACATAGACGGAAGCCATCATTGACTGATGGTTACGCTCGGCGCTGTTCATATTCCCTGCCAGCCCGAGGAAAAGTGCCACCGTCGTTAACGGGTTTGCCAACGGCAGCAGCACCACCAGCCCAAGACTCACTGCTTTAATTAAATCCAACATAATGCATCGTCGTCCTTATCCATATTCATCCCCGCAAGTATAGGGGGAAAGTGTGACGTTAAGCCATCTGCGCAACGTAACGATTATTTTCCGTAAGTAAGGATAACCCTGAGTTATCTATATGATTTGAAAGCGTTCAAAAAAAGTTCATGAAACGTTTTAGCAATTCGTGGCATCGGCTGATTCATTCAGTTGACTTATACTTGCCTGAGCAATAATATCTGCCGTGACTAAACTACTTGCCAGGGCAACCATTGTGAAAAGCACCAGTGATATCTTTAACGACGTTGTTCCGCTGGGTCGTCTTATTCATATGGTTAACCAGAAAAAAGATCGCCTGCTCAATGACTATCTGTCGCCGCTGGATATCACCGCAACACAGTTCAAAGTGCTGTGTTCCATTCGCTGCGAAGTGTGTATCACGCCGGTTGAGCTGAAAAAGGTGCTCTCTGTCGATCTGGGTGCGTTAACCCGCATGCTGGATCGTCTCGTCTGCAAAGGATGGGTAGAACGAAGCCCTAACCCGAATGACAAACGCGGCGTGCTGGTCAAGCTCACCTGCGATGGCGCGGCCATGTGCGAGCAATGTCATCAATTAGTAGGACAAACACTGCATCAGGAACTAACAAAAAACTTAACGGCAGATGAAGTGGCAACCCTTGAGCTTTTGCTGAAGAAAATACTGCCGTAAACAGAAAAGAGGTATGACGATGTCCAGACGCAATACTGACGCTATCACCATTCATAGCATTTTGGACTGGATCGAAGATAACCTGGAATCGCCGCTCTCCCTTGAAAAAGTGTCAGAGCGTTCAGGTTACTCCAAATGGCACCTGCAACGGATGTTCAAAAAAGAGACCGGCCATTCACTAGGTCAATATATTCGCAGTCGCAAGCTGACGGAAATTGCCCAGAAACTGAAAGAAAGCAATGAGCCGATCCTTTATCTGGCAGAGCGTTACGGATTTGAATCACAGCAAACCCTGACGCGTACGTTTAAGAACTATTTTGACGTGCCGCCTCATAAGTACCGAATCACCAGCGTACCCGGAGAATCCCGATACCTGTATCCGTTAAAACATTGTAGTTAATCATCGCCTGTAAAAGACGTAACCGAGGAAATCATGAAAGTTATCGCCTCCGCCGCCCTCGCCTTGCTGGTGCTGTTTTCCAGCCAGACCTTCGCGGAGCAAACCCCAGGTGCAACGCAGCAAAATAATCGTGGCACGATGATTTTGCCGTCAGCACATGACCAGTCACCCTATGATTTCAACCACATGGGGACTGGTAGCGACAAATCCGACGAATTAGGCGTGCCTTATTATAATCAGCACGGCTTCTGATTCGTTTTTGCCCCGCCACTGCGGGGCTTTTTTATGCTCTAGCCTCTGACGCGCGCCGCCCGCCGTACCCGCAAGCCAAACACGTTGATATACAGCCCCGCCATAATCAGCACGGCCCCCAGCAACTGCAGCGCGCTCAGCGTTTCATCCAGCAATAGCGCCGCACTGGCGAGCCCAACCACCGGCACCAGCAGAGACAGGGGCGCCACGCGCCAGGTTTCATAACGCCCCAGCAGCGAACCCCAGATCCCATAGCCCACAATCGTGGCGACAAAGGCCAGATAAATCAGAGAAAGGATCGTGGTCAAATCGATATCGACCAGGCTTCTCAGCATCACATCCGGACCATCCAGAATAAACGACGCCGCCAGAAACGGAATGACCGGAATTAACGCGCTCCAGACCACCAGCGACATCACCTGCGGCCGCGCCGCGTGCTGCATAATCAGCTTGTTGAAGATATTCCCGCACGCCCAGCTCAGCCCCGCCGCCAGCGTAAGCATAAAGCCCAGCAGCGCCACATCCTGACCATTCAGGCTGGCTTCAATAAGCACCAGTACGCCAAACACCGCCAGCGTAATCCCCGCCAGCTGTTTGCCCTGCAAACGTTCGCCAAATACGAACGCACCGAGAATGATGGTAAAGAACGCCTGCGCCTGCAAAACCAGCGAGGCAAGACCGGCAGGCATACCAAACTTGATGGCGCAGAAGAGAAACGCGAACTGGCCAAAGCTGATGGTCAGGCCATAGCCCAGCAGTAATTTGAACGGGATTTTTGGACGCGCAACAAAAAAGATCGCCGGGAACGCCACTAACATGAAACGCAAACCGGCCAGCATAAGCGGGGGCATATTGTGCAATCCCAGCTTAATGACGACAAAATTGAGCCCCCATACTACGACCACCAGCAACGCCAGCAGTCCGTCTTTACGCGTCATACCCTGCCCCTGAATTATTAATAATTTGTTAACACTTCAAGGTAACAGAAAAAAGGACGCTGCGAGAAGATCATTAATTCTGGCAGGCAGCTGAAGCACTTACGGATAAACCAGGTGCTATACAAGCCCCTTATGTCATGGTAATCCTGTTAACACACCTCTAATAAAAGCATAAGCAACTGTCGGGCAGAAATATGAAACCATCTCTCAGGCGCTCAACCGCAGCGCTGCTGGCATCGTCATTGTTGTTAACCATCGGTCGGGGAGCGACGCTGCCGTTCATGACCATTTATCTCACGCGCGTCTACAACATGAGCGTCGAGAATATTGGTTATGCCCTGACGATTGCGCTGACCATCGGCGTGGTGTTCAGCCTGGGATTTGGCATTCTGGCGGATAAGTTTGATAAAAAACGCTACATGCTGATTGCGATCGTGGCGTTTATTGCTGGATTTGTCGCGATCCCGCTGGTGGATAACGTCACGCTGGTGGTGCTGTTCTTTTCCCTGATCAACTGCGCCTACTCCGTATTTTCGACGGTGCTGAAAGCCTGGTTCTCCGACGTGCTCACCTCAAGCCAAAAAGCGCGTGTTTTCTCGCTCAACTATAGCTTCCTGAACATTGGCTGGACGGTCGGCCCGCCCATCGGCACCCTGCTGGTGATGTACAGCTTACAGCTGCCCTTCTGGCTGGCCGCTTTTTGCGCCGCGCTGCCGCTCGCGTTTATCCATTTCTTTGTGCAAAAAAGCGTCGCGCTGGATACCGCCGAGGAAAAAATGCCCTGGCAGCCGTCGGTGTTGCTGAAAGACCGCGCCCTGTTCTGGTTCACCCTCTCCGGCCTGCTCGCGTCGTACGTGGGCGGATCGTTCGCCAGCTGCATTTCACAGTATGTTCTGGCCGCCCACGCCGACAGCGATTTCGCGCAGAAGGTCGTCGCCGTGGTGCTGCCCGTTAACGCCGCCGTGGTGGTGACGCTGCAATACGCGCTTGGGCGCAAGATTTCCGCCAGCAATATTCGCCCCCTGATGACCGCCGCGACGCTGTTTTTTATCCTGGGGCTGGGTGGCTTTATGCTCTCCGGGGAGAATCTGATTTACTGGGGTATCGCTGCCGCGATCTTTACGCTGGGTGAGATTATTTATGCGCCGGGTGAATACATGCTGATCGACAACATCGCCCCGCCGGGGATGAAGGCAAGCTATTTCTCCGCACAGGCGCTGGGCTGGCTGGGCGCGGCCGCAAACCCGATGATCACCGGGATTATCCTGACCAACCTGCCGCACTGGTCGCTGTTTGTGATTATGATGGTCGCCATCGTCATTGCGTGGCTGATGATTTTGCGTGGGATGAACGTGAAGGCGTGGTGTGAGTCACCCAAGGTAGCGTAGCAACTTGTAGGCCGGGTAAGCCGCAGCCGCCACCCGGCAATAAAGCATCAGTGGTGCAACATCTCTTCTACCACCTGCTCTTTGTACATCTCATTCGGATAATAGGTCGGCCAGTTATCCATCTCTTTCAGCAGCGCCTCGTGGGAGGTGTTGCCCATAAAAATATGGAAGTGCGAGGACGCTTTCGGCCCGATGGTATGGTCGCTGAACTGCACAAACTTCGGCGCCGTGCTGCTGGCATCCTGACACTCAAACAGATAGCGAACGCCTTTTTTGCCTGACGCATAGGTCAGAATTTTGTAGCCGCTGTAATTATAATGGCAACGGCTAACCGCTTTGCCCTTGTGGAACTCCATCACGTTATTTTCAATGCCAATGGCATCCACGTCCGTCGCATAGCCTTTACGATAATAGGCTTTCACCTCGTCGAAGGTTTTGCTTTTATCCTTCTGCGCTTTCTGTTTAAAGACCGGATCCAGCGATCCATCCAGCAGGAAAGGATAAACGGACTGCCAGGTACCGTCCCAGTCAGACAGCGCTCTTTCCTTCACGTCTTTATCCTCAAACACGCCGTTCGCCGCTTTCTGCTCCGCTTCGGTCATCTGATGACCGTGCGAGTGCGCTAACAGCTGGCCGCTGACCAGCAGCGCCCCCAGAGTCATGATCCATTTACCAGCATGTGCAGCCAAAATAACCCCCTCATTCCGTTTTACAAGAATGAGAATGTTATATTATAACATTTCAAATCGCAACCAGCCCGCGAACGCCCTCCTGCGCCATGTTTTCCCCCCGTCCACGCTGGATAATGGTGCCGCGCGACATCAGGAGATAGCTGTCGGCCAGCTCGGCGGCAAAGTCGTAAAACTGCTCGACCAGCAGGATCGCCATATCGCCTCTGTTCGCCAGCGTGCGGATCACCTGGCCAATCTCTTTTATCACCGAAGGCTGAATGCCTTCCGTCGGTTCATCCAGAATCAGCAGCTGCGGGCGGCTTGCCAGCGCACGGCCAATCGCCAGTTGCTGCTGTTGTCCGCCGGAGAGATCGCCTCCGCGGCGGTGCTTCATCTCTTTGAGCACCGGGAAAAGCTGCCAGATCTCCTCCGGTACCTGCTTCGCCTCGCGGGCGGAAAAGCGCGACAGCCCCAGCAGAAGATTTTCTTCCACGGTCAGGCGCGGAAAAATCTCGCGTCCCTGCGGGACATACGCCACGCCAGACTGTACCCGTTGGTGCGGTTTGCTGTGGGTGATCGTCTTACCCTGCCAGATGACCTCCCCGGTTTTCGCCGGGATCAGCCCCATCAGACACTTCAGCAACGTCGTTTTCCCGACGCCGTTGCGCCCCAGCAGGCAGGTGACTTCTCCGGTGGCGGCCTCAAAATTGACGCCGCGCAGGATATGGCTGCCACCGTAATACTGATTCAGTTCGTTAACCTGTAACATCTTCTCTCCTTAGCGCCCCAGATAGACCTCAATCACCTGCTCGTTGGCCTGCACCTCGCGAAGCGAGCCTTCGGCCAGCACGCGCCCCTGATGCAATACCGTCACGTGGTCGGCAATGGTTTCGACAAAGCCCATGTCATGCTCCACCACCATCAGGGAGTGCTTACCCGCCAGGGTTTTGAACAACTCGGCGGTGTATTCCGTCTCTGCGTCGGTCATCCCGGCGGCGGGTTCGTCCAGCAGCAACAGATGCGGATCCTGGACCAGCAGCATACCTATCTCCAGAAACTGCTTTTGCCCGTGCGACAGCAGCCCGGCGCGGCGATCGCGTTCGTTGCCAAGACGCAGTAAAACCAGCATCTCATCTATGCGATCGCGTTGCTCACCGTTGAGTTTTGCCCGCAGGCTCGCCCAGACGGATTTATCGGTTTTCATGGCGATCTCAAGGTTTTCCCACACCGTCAGCGCCTCAAAGACCGTGGGTTTCTGGAACTTTCGCCCAATCCCCTGACGGGCTATGGCCGCAGGCTCCAGCGCGGTCAGGTCGATCGATTGATCGTAAATAGCCCTCCCGCTTTTTGGTCGCGTTTTGCCGGTGATCACATCCATCAACGTGGTTTTACCGGCTCCGTTGGGGCCAATCACGCAGCGCAACTCGCCCACGCCGATATTCAGCGAGAGATCGGTCAGCGCCTGGAAACCGTCGAAATTGACGTTAATGGCCTCAAGCTGAAGCACCGGATCCGTCTGGTCACGGTAGCGGTCGCCGGGCAACTGGCGGGTAAATAATCCTTCCGTTGGCTGCATTATTTCTCTCCCTTACGAAACAGACCGTAGACACCGCGTGGTAAGAACAGCGTGACGGCGATAAAAATCAGCCCCAGGAACAGCTGCCAGTACTCCGGCATGGCGACGGTGAAAAAGCTCTTCGCCCCGTTCACCAGCGCCGCGCCAATCACCGGCCCCACCAGCGTGCCGCGCCCGCCCAGCGCCACCCAGATGGCGGCTTCTATCGAGTTCGTCGGCGACATTTCACCGGGGTTGATAATGCCCACCTGCGGGACATAGAGCGCCCCCGCCAGGCCACACAGCACCGCGGAGAGCGTCCAGACCAGCAGTTTGAACCCGCGCGGGTCGTAACCACAGAACGTCAGACGGTTTTCTGCGTCACGAACGGCGGTCAGGATTCGGCCAAATTTGCTTTTTGCCAGCGCAAATCCCGTCCCCAACGCCAGGAGCAGCAACAGTACGGTCGCCAGAAACAGTGCAATACGCGTGGAGGTTTCCGTCACCGAAAATCCGAGCAGCGTGGTAAAGCCGGTGAAACCGTTATTGCCGCCAAAACCGGTCTCGTTGCGAAAGAACAGCAACATCCCGGCATAGGTCAGCGCCTGGGTCATAATCGAGAAATAGACCCCTTTGATCTTCGAGCGGAAGGCAAACCAGCCAAACACCAGCGCCAGCAGCCCCGGCACCATGACAATCAGCACCAGCGCCCAGGCGAAGTGTTGGGTGCCCCACCAGAACCACGGCAGCTCACTCCAGGAGAGAAATGACATAAACGCGGGCAGACCGTCACCCGCCGCCTGGCGCATCAGATACATGCCCATCGCATAACCGCCGAGTGCGAAAAAGATACCGTGCCCAAGAGACAGCATACCGGCATAGCCCCACACCAGATCGAGCGCCACCGCAACGATGGCATAGCAGAGGATCTTACCCGTCAGCGTCAGCATCCAGGTCGATAACGCCAGCGGATGCGTTGCAGGCAGTAAGGCGAAAAACGGTAATATCAGCAGACACGCCACCAGCAGGCTGCCTGCGATCTGCGTTGTGCGTGGCGCTTTGCGCGCCAGCGTTAAGGTAAGCGGCTGGCTCATCAGTCAATAACCCTCCCTTTCAGCGCAAATAACCCCTGAGGACGCTTCTGAATAAACAGCACGATCGCCACCAGAATCACGATCTTGCCCAGCACCGCGCCCATCTGTGGTTCAAGGATTTTATTGAAAATGCCCAGACCAAAGGCCGCGGCCACGCTCCCTGCCAGCTGGCCCACGCCACCGAGCACCACCACCAGGAACGAGTCGATGATGTATCCCTGGCCCAGCTCCGGTCCGACGTTACCCAACTGCGATAATGCCACGCCGCCTAACCCGGCAATGCCGGAGCCCAGCCCGAATGCGAGCATATCGACACGCCCTGTCGGCACCCCACAGCAGGCAGCCATGCTGCGGTTTTGCGTCACCGCGCGCACGTTTAGCCCCAGACGGGTTTTATTCAGAATCAGCCAGGTAAAGAACAGTACCAGCAGCACAAAACCCAGCACCACAATACGGTTCCACGGCAGCGTCAGGTTGGCGAAAACCTGTACCCCGCCGGAAAGCCATGCCGGGTTCGCCACCTCCAGGTTCTGGGCGCCAAACGTCATGCGCACCAGCTGGATAAGCATCAGGCTGATGCCCCACGTTGCCAGCAGCGTTTCCAGCGGACGACCGTACAGATGACGGATCACGGTGCGCTCCAGCACCATTCCGATTGCCGCCGTCAGGCAGAACGCGACCGGTAAGGCGATAACCGGATAGAGCGCCAGCCACTGTGGCGCGAGGCTGGTCATGGCCTGCTGCACCATCCAGGTGGCATACGCGCCCAGCATCAGCATTTCACCGTGCGCCATATTGATGACGCCCAGCAGGCCGTAGGTGATAGCCAGCCCCAGCGCAGCCAGCAGCAGCACCGAACCGAGGGAAAGCCCCATAAACGCCTGACCCAGCAGATCGCCCCACATCAGGCGGTGCGTTATCTGGTTAAGGCTCTCTTCGGCAGCGGCGCGAACGCCGGCGTCAGGCTCGGTCTGCGCCTGGGTATACGGGGTGAGTCGGGACACTACGTCCGGATCGTCGGACTGGCCTAACAGTTCAGCAGCGTGGCGACGCACCTCCGCCTGCGGGCTTGCCAGCTGGAGATTCGCCACCGCCAGCAGCAGCGTCTGACGCGCTACCGCATCCGTTTCACGGTTTACCCGATTTTCCAGAAAAGGGAGCATCGCAGGTTGCGCATCTCGCTGCAGTTGACGGGCCGCCGCCCGCCTTTCCGTGACACTGTCACTTACCAGCTGATGCGTAGCGATAGCCGTGGCAGCAAGTACGCGCAGTCGGTTCGTCAGCCGTACCGCTTTGGTCTGCCCTTCAGTCGCCTTTGCTTCACCGAGGGGAACCATTCCGCCATTACGCTGCGCAAAAGCGTGCTTTTGGCTGTCGGTATACAGGTTTTCCTTTTGCAACGCCTGAAGCAGCGGCAGCCTGGCGGCATCCGGCGCGGCGGCCCACTGCGTCAGTAATTCCGCCTGCTGGGTGCGGCTGGCAGCAACGAAACGATCGGCATCCGATGCCTGCGCCATCCCTGGCAGCAGTCCGGTAAGCCATATAAGAGCGACGATCGTGCGCATGACGTTCATGGCTTGTCTCCCTGAGGTGATGGCTTAGTTGCTGGCAGTTTTCATCGGCTGGTCGGGCTTTTTGTCATTCCCGGCGATGAACGGACTCCACGGTTGTGCGCGGACCGGCTGTTCCGTCTGCCACACCACGTTGAACTGGCCGTTGCCTTCAATTTCACCGATCATGACCGGCTTATGCAGATGATGGTTGGTAGCATCCATGGTGAGCGTAAAGCCGGAAGGCGCTTTAAACGATTGGCCGGCCATTGCGGCACGTACTTTATCTACGTCGGTCGTGCCCGCTTTTTCCACCGCCTGCGCCCACATATGGATCCCTACGTAAGTGGCTTCCATTGGGTCGTTGGTGACGACAGTGTCGGCATTCGGCAGTTTGTGCACTTTCGCATAGGCTTTGTAATCCGCCACGAAGGCCTGGTTAGTGGGGTTGTCCACGGACTCAAAATAGTTCCACGCAGCCAGGTTACCCACCAGCGGTTTGGTGTCGATACCGCGCAGCTCTTCTTCACCGACGGAGAACGCCACTACCGGCACGTCGGTTGCTTTCAGCCCCTGGTTTGCCAGCTCTTTATAGAACGGCACGTTGGAATCGCCATTGATGGTCGAGACCACGGCAGTTTTGCCGCCTGCGGAGAATTTCTTGATGTTGGCGACAATCGTCTGGTAGTCGCTATGACCAAATGGGGTGTAAACCTCTTCGATGTCCTTATCCTCAACGCCTTTCGAATGCAGGAACGCACGCAGGATCTTGTTGGTGGTGCGCGGGTAGACGTAGTCGGTGCCCAAGAGGAAGAAGCGTTTCGCCGCGCCGCCGTCTTCGCTCATCAGGTATTCCACCGCCGGGATGGCCTGCTGGTTCGGTGCGGCACCGGTATAAAAGACGTTGGGTGACATTTCTTCACCCTCATACTGCACCGGATAGAACAGCAGGCCGTTCAGTTCCTCAAAGACAGGCAGCACCGATTTACGCGAAACGGAGGTCCAGCAGCCAAACACCACCGCGACTTTATCCTGGCTCAGCAGCTGACGCGCTTTCTCGGCAAACAGCGGCCAGTTTGAAGCGGGATCCACCACCACCGGCTCCAGTTTTTTCCCCAGTACGCCCCCTTTGGCGTTGATCTCGTCAATGGTCATCAGCGCGACATCTTTCAGCGGGGTTTCGGAGATGGCCATCGTGCCGGACAAAGAATGCATGATCCCCACTTTGATGGTATCGGCCGCCTGCACACCAAAACTCATTCCCATCGCCGCGACGGACGCGGATAACGCAAAGGCTTTTAATAAGGTACGACGCTGCATATTTTCACTCCTGAAAAAGAACGCTGTGCAAAAACGTCCGTTACGGCATGGACGCGGAAAAAAATGTGTCAGCGAAGCAGGAGCAAAAAGGATGCCAGAATGAACATTGCGCTATGGCGGGAGATTGAACGCGGGATGTAAAGAGAACGACTCAGAATGGCACAGCGCTGCACTTTTATAATGCAGCGCTAGGGCGGTGTTTTTACCAGACTTCACTGGCGATCTGTGTCACCAGACGGACTTTGTCCCACTGCTGAGTTTCACTCAGGCTGTTGCCCTCTTCGGTCGAGGCAAAGCCGCACTGCGGGCTGAGGCAGATCTGCTCTTTGGCCACATATTTTGCCGCCTCTTCCAGACGGGCTTTAACCCCTTCCGGGTTCTCCAGCTCTCCGTTTTTGGTGGTTATCAGCCCCAGCACCACCTGCTGCTTGCCCGGGCGAATAAAGCGCAGTGGCGCAAAATCACCGCTGCGGTCGTTATCATATTCCAGGAAGAAGGCATCTACGTTCACCGTACCGAACAGCACTTCCGCCACCGGCTCGTATCCCCCTTCCGAAATCCAGGTTGAACGGAAGTTGCCGCGGCAGACATGCAGCCCGATGGTCAGATCGTCCGGTTTACCTTCCAGCGCCTTGTTCAGCACGCGGGCGTAGATCTGCGCAAGCTCATCGGCATCATCGCCGCGCTCGCGGATCTGACGACGCTGATCGTCCGAACAGAGGTAGGCCCAGACGGTGTCGTCAAGTTGCAGGTAACGGCAGCCTGCATCATAGAAGGCCCGGATAGCGTCGCGCCAGGTGGTCGCCAGATCGTCAAAATAGACGTTCAGGTCCGGGTAAACCGTCGCGTCGATATCTTTGCGGCCGCCGCGGAAATGAAGCACGCTTGGGCTGGGAATGGTCATCTTCGGCTGCGCATTACCGCTGATGCTTTTCAGATAGCGGAAATCGTCCAGCATCGGATGATCGCCAAAGCCCAGCTTGCCGGTGACGCGCACGCCGTGGGCTTTGGTCTGTACCCCGTTGAACTGAATACCCTGCTGCGAATCGTAACGCTCAACCCCCTGCAGGCCATCGAAGAAATCGAAGTGCCACCAGGCACGGCGAAATTCACCGTCGGTCACCACATGCAGACCACACGCACACTGCTGCTCGACGACGTGGCGAATGGCATCGTCCTCCACCGCGCGAAGCTGTCCGGCATCTATCTCACCGCTGGCGAACTTCAGGCGGGCCTGTTTAATGGCATCCGGACGTAAAAAACTGCCTACTACATCGGCGCGGTATGGGGCGTGCTGTCGTTGCATGGAAATCTCCTCTGTCTGACGGTAATAATTGCCGGCAGTGATAATTCATTATTTGAATCTTTAGACTTCTGGATGTCTAAATGTCCAAAAAAGATGTCATACCTCACCGACTCCGGCAAACGAGAAAATTTCACGGGTGTTGAAAAAAATTCATCTTCACAGGGCGGAAACGGATCCCTGACCGGCAAACGCGTAGCGTTCATCTTCCCAGCCGGTGATCCCGCCCAGCATGATTTTGACCGGCAACCCGAGTCGCGCCAGCTTCAGCGCAGCCCTGTCCGCGCCGTTACAGTGCGGCCCCGCGCAGTAAACGACAAACAGCGTGCCGTCCGGCCACCGGGCCATGCGTTCAGCAGTAATCTGGCTCCACGGCATGTGCAGTGCGCCGGGGACATGACGTCGGGCAAATTGTTCCGCACTCCCTACCACATGCAGCAGCACAAAGTCCTGCTCATGACTGGCGATGGCATGATGCACATCGGCACAGTCGGTTTCGACACTCAGGCGACGCAGAAAATGGGTAACGGCTTCCTGCGGCTCGGCAGCCGGAAATTCAGTAACATAGCTCATGATCCTTCCTCATCTTTGGCGTTTGTGTTAACACTACTCTATCCACAAATTCAGCCCATGAATGCGCTTGCTTATGCCAGAAAACAGCAAAAAGATGACAAACTTAAGACAAGTTTCCCGCCCTCAGGTGGTGGTGCTGGCGTATGACGGCCTGTGTACCTTTGAGTTTGGCGTGGCGGTAGAAATATTCGGCCTACCACGTCCTGAGCTGGGCGACACCTGGTATCGCTTTGCTGTGGCAGGTGTGGATAGCGGAGAAATGCGGGCGACGGGCGGGATCCGCATGGTGACTGATGGTGATTTGAGCCTGCTTGAGTCTGCGGATCTGATCGTGGTTCCCGGCTGGCGGGGGCTGGACGCGCCGGTTCCCAGGGCCCTGTGCGACGCATTGCGCCAGGCCAGCGCTCGTGGATGCCAGCTGCTGTCCATCTGTTCGGGTGTGTTTGTGCTGGCCGCAACGGGACTGTTGAACGGGCGCAAAGCCACAACCCACTGGCGCTACATTGAGGCGCTTAAAGCCCGCTACCCTGACATCGACGTGGTTGAAGACGTACTCTATCAGGACGAGGGGGATATTCTGACTTCTGCTGGTAGCGCGGCGGGCATCGATCTCTGTCTGCACGTCGTCCGCCGGGATTATGGCATGGAAACCGCCAACAGCGTGGCGCGTCGGCTGGTTATTCCTCCCCACCGGGATGGTTCGCAGCCGCAACAGCTGAGCCGCCCGGTGGCACAGCTACGGGAGAGCCAGCGTCTGGGACAGCTGTTTGATTTCCTGCACAACCATCTCGTTGAACCGCACAGCGTCGACTCGCTGGCGCGTCGGGTGGGCATGAGCCAGCGTACCTTCCTTCGTCGCTTCGAGGCGGCAACGGGAACGACACCGTCGCGCTGGCTGATCAATGAGCGTCTGTTGAGAGCAAAAGATTACCTGGAAAGCAGTCGGATGAGCATCGACAGCATCGCTGAACAGACCGGTTTTGGACAGGCGGCGACGTTGCGCCACCACTTTCGTCAGCAATTTGCCCTTTCGCCGGCCCAGTACCGCAAGCAATTTTCGCGTCCAGGTCCTGCCCGCTGAGGGTTCCCCGCAACATAATACCGACACAGACGCCCCTCTCCCTGAGGGAGAGGGCTGGGATGAGGGGCACATACGCGAAATGGCAAAAAAAAACCGCCATTATCTGGCGGTAAATGCTTGCATGGATAGATTTGTATTTTGGTCTCTACGTCCCCGACGCTCCATGGTCGGGCTGCGGATCCCTTACAAACTAACACTGATTAACTTAACGAAAGCTAAACAGCTCTATTAACTCGCCTTCGTGTTGATTTGCAAATAACGCATCAGACCCTGTTCGGCGCTCTGTTTTGCTTCATCATTAATCGCTTCGAGATAAAACGAACGCGAAACACCATAGGGGGCTTTTTCAGAAGGATACACCGCAAACTGGAATACTTTTCCTCTTGCCTGATGCAGGCAATCTAATTCCCAGCGCTGATCGTCTACTTTTTTGCTATTGCAGGCTACACGCCCGTAATCGCTGGTTAAATATGAACCAACACGGGTTTCTGCGGACTGAATATATTCTGGTTCGTCATTCCCGATATAGCGAACCCCTGCCGTAGCACCCACGGCAGCCACGAGGAGCGCAAACGCGATTATTTTTTTCATTTATTAAGACTCATTCCTTAGCCAGAGAATCCCTATTATATAGGATTATCCCTAATTCAAACGCCTGTTTATGGTCCAGAAGTGGTAGTTGACAGTGCTTTAGGCGCATTTAGGATATTTCTTAAAAACAATTCTGAGCCAACACTCTTTGACATTTTCTTTGCCGTACTTTGAATTATTGAATAATAACACTAAGAAATAATCGCCATGATTATCCCCGCAACGTCACTCAGCGGTGAAACCATGATTAAAAAAGGGTTATCTCTCGTCATGCTTATTTGTGCGCTGTTTTCAGGGCAGCTTATGGCCGGGCACAAAGGGCATGAATATGTATGGGTAAAGAATGTGGGGCATCAGCTGCGGCACGAGGCCGACAGCGATGAATTACGCAGCGCAGCGGAAGAGTCAGCGGAGGGTTTGCGCGAACACCACCTGTGGCAGAAATCGCGCAAACCGGAGACGCACGTAAGGTAGTTAGCTCCCCTTACGTTTTGGCAGGGTTTTCATCAGATCGTCAGGACTGACGGAAGCGACAATGCTGCCCGGCTGCGGCATTTTGAAAATATGGTTTTTCATCTTGCCAATAACATGCATTTCGCAGGGACGGCAGTCAAACTTCAGGGTAAGGACTTCATCACCGTTGACCAGCTGCATGGGCGTCGCTTTCCAGCTCTTGATATTGCCTTTTGCCTGTTTCGGGCACAGATTGAAGGCGAAGCGGAGACAGTGCTTGGTGATCATCACCGGCACGTCGCCCTTCTCTTCATGCGCTTCATAGGCCGCGTCGATCAGCTGCACACCGTGGCGATGATAGAATTCACGCGCCTTATGGTTGTAGACATTCGCCAGGAAAGATAAATGCGTGTCCGGGTATACCGGGGCCGGAACAACTTCCGCTTTACGGCTACCGCGTGGATACTGGGCCAGACGCGCTTCATCCAGCAGCTCTGCCGTTTCACGGCGGAACTGGTTAAGCAGGCTGTTCGGCACAAACAGCGCGTCCGGCAGGTTAACCTCGATAGCGCGCGCGTAGTAAATCGTCTGCCCCAGCTTCGCCACGCCATCCTTCAGGCTGTTAAGCGCTTTTTCTGCGTTGTTTGCCACCTCGAACAGGCCATCCAGCGTATGCGTCACGCTGATGCCGTCTTCAGAGGTCATGGTCAGAATCAGCTGTTCTTCCCAGCCGCCAAGCTCGATATCCACCGCGATACGACGCTCGCTGGAGGTTTTCAGCAGCGCCTGCTGCCAGTTATGATCGAGGTTACGGTTAAGTGGCGCGTTCGGACGCGCCTTGTAGAGATCGGCAGGCATTTCATTCGGCCATACGCGATAGCGATTTTCACCGGTTTTTTCGACCGTATTAGCCCTGAAGCCCACCACTTCACGCTTAATCATCACGTTCAGGCCATCGCCATTCGCCAGCGGCTCCGTCACTTCAACATCAAGATGATCTTTCGCCACCTTCAGCACTTCACCGACCGGTAAACCGATGAACTTCGGTGAGTCGAACGCGCCGATATCGCCTTTACGGGCATTCACGAAATAGTCCGTGCTGCCACGGTGGAAGGTTTTGTCCGTCGACGGAATAAAGAAATGCTCGGTACGACCTGCCGACGCGCGCGCCAGATCGCCGCGGTCTTCGATGATGGCATCCAGCATCTGACGGTAGTGCGCGGTGATATTCTTCACGTAGCTCATGTCTTTATAACGCCCTTCAATCTTGAAGGAACGGACGCCCGCATCAATCAGCGCGCCCAGGTTGGCGGTCTGATCGTTATCCTTCATGGAGAGGAGGTGTTTTTCGAACGCCACTACGCGGCCCTGATCGTCTTTCAGGGTATACGGCAGACGGCAGGCCTGCGAACAGTCGCCACGGTTGGCGCTACGGCCCGTCTGGGCGTGGGAAATGTTGCACTGACCGGAATAGGCCACGCACAGCGCGCCGTGGATAAAGAACTCGATCGTCGCGTCTGTCGCCTGGTGGATATCACGGATCTGATTCAGGTTCAGCTCACGGGCCAGAACGATCTGCGAAAAGCCGACGTCGGAGAGGAACTTCGCCTTCTCCACCGTGCGGATATCACACTGGGTACTGGCGTGCAGTTCAATCGGCGGAATATCCAGCTCCAGAACCCCCATGTCCTGAACAATCAGGGCATCGACGCCGGTCTGATAGAGATCGGCGATCAGTCGTTGCGCAGGCTCCAGCTCATCATCATGAAGAATGGTGTTCAGGGTCACGAACACTTTCGCCCCGAAACGGTGGGCGAACGGCACCAGGTCGGCAATATCGCGCAGGCTGTTGCTGGCGTTATGGCGGGCACCAAAGCCAGGGCCGCCAATGTAGACGGCGTCCGCGCCGTGAAGGATCGCTTCGCGGGCAATGGCGGCGTCACGGGCCGGGCTTAAAAGTTCAAGATGATGGGATTGCAGGCGCATACTTCGTCGTTATCCGTTATGGTCAAAATGGCGGCTATTGTAGTCAGAAGTCTACGACAGCGAAACAGTTTTGCGTAGCCTCAGCGGGGATAATGGATCAGAGAGTGAAAATGCACCGGCCGGTCGCTGCTGTTGCGGTAGGCATGCGGTTTATCACCGGCAAAACGGACGCCCGAGTCGGCATAAACCGTCCGCCATTCGCCGTCGATTTTCATCTCCAGTTCTCCGCTAATGACCACCACATGTTCAATAACGCCCGCCTCATGGGGCGTGGATTCGCTCAGGGCACCCGCCGCCAGCGTAATAGAGAAATGATCGAACCTCAGGGTCTCATCCCACGGAAAGAGCGGTTTGACGACCATCGCCTGCTGCTGGGGATCAAACACAGCCTGCCTGTCTGCCTCTGGCGTGATGAACGCGGAAAACGGAACGTTCAGCCCGGTGGCGATTTTCCACAGGGTCGATACCGTCGGGCTGGATTCATTGCGCTCAATTTGGCCGAGCATCGCTTTCGACACGCCGGCCTCGTCCGCCAGCTTTGACAGGCTCCAGCCGCGGGCCTGACGCAGTATTTTCAGTGTTGCTGCAAGATGTTGTGTGATGTCCATGTTCCCTCCTGGTGCCGATGATCATACCACTTGTACGCTATAACGCACAGTGCTACCGTAATACGGACGTTATAACGCACAACGGAGTTGCCATGCGCCCTTCCTCTCATCTTATTCCAGTCACACTGGCTGGATTTGTCGCCGTCCTGGTGGGTTATGCCAGTTCGGCCGCCATTATCTGGCAAGCCGCCGCCGCGGCAGGTGCCAGCGCGCAGCAAATCGCGGGCTGGATGACCGCGCTGGGGATTGGGATGGGGGTCAGCACGCTGGCGCTCTCCTGGTGGTTTAAAGCGCCGGTACTGACGGCCTGGTCAACCCCCGGGGCCGCCCTGCTCGCCACCAGCCTGCAAGGGGTGACGCTGTCTGAAACTATCGGTGTGTTTATCTTCGCTAACGCGCTTATTTTACTCTGCGGTATTACGGGGCTTTTCGCTCGTCTGATGACGCTGATCCCCCATTCGCTCGCGGCCGCCATGCTGGCAGGCGTGCTTCTGCAGTTTGGCCTGCACGCGTTTGCACATCTTGACGGCCACTTTCTGCTGTGCGGTAGCATGATTGCCGCGTGGCTGCTGGCAAAAGCGCTGGCGCCGCGCTATGCCATCGTGTTTACGCTGCTGGCAGGTGGTCTCGTGGCATGGATAAGTGGTGACGTTGCCACCGATAAAGTCAGCCTCTCCGTTGTGATGCCTGAGTTTATTGCCCCCGACTTTACTTTTACCAGCCTGGTGAGTATCGGTTTGCCCTTCTTCCTGGTGACCATGGCCTCACAGAATGCGCCGGGCTTCGCCACGATGAAAGCCTCCGGCTACTCGCTGGCGGTCTCACCGCTCATCATCGTTACCGGTGGCCTGGCGCTGCTGCTTTCCCCCTTTGGCGTCTTCTCCATCTGCATCGCGGCCATTACCGCCGCCATCTGTCAAAGCGCTGATGCCCACCCGGATACGACTAAACGCTGGCTGGCGGCCATTGCAGCCGGTGGGTTTTATCTGCTGGCTGGAGTTTTCGGCGGGTCTATTACCGGGATCATGGCTGCACTGCCGCTGAGCTGGATCCAGACCCTGGCGGGGCTGGCGTTGCTTGGAACCCTCAGCGGGAGTTTATTTCAGGCCCTGAATCATGAAGCCGAACGTGACGCAGCCATCGTCACGTTTCTGATGACCGCGAGCGGCGTCACCCTTCTGGGCATCGGTTCGGCATTCTGGGGGCTGGTGCTGGGCGGGATATGCTATGCCCTGTTTTCACGCGCTCGCCGCGCGCAGCTGGGACGGCGTCATACCCATCACGCTGCGAAAACGGTTACTGAAGTGGCTGGCGGAGTTAAATCCGCAGGCCAGCGCGATGTCCGTTAGTGGCATTGCGCTATGCTGCACCAGGTTTTTTGCTTTTTCCATGCGTCGCTGCATCACGTACTGATGCGGTGCCAGCCCCGTCGACTGGCGGAACATGCGGGCAAAATGGTATTCGCTGAGGGCTGCCTGCGCCGCCAGCTCGGCCAGGGTTAACGGCTGGCCAAGATGCTCTTCTATGAAGGCCAGCACGTTGCGCAGAACGAAAGGCGATAACCCGCCGGTGACGACCGGCAGCTTCCACTGAACGTTGGAGTAGTTTTGCAGCAGATGGGTCATCAGCAACGTGGATGCTGTACTCAGGGTGAGCTGATTGGCCTGCTGCTGCCAGTCGCAGCCAAGTAAAAACTGGCGATACAGCGCGGTGATCTTCGGGTCACTGCCAAAAATGCGTTCGTCCAGCGTCAGCGACAGCGGCCGCTTATCCCAGATTTTTTCGCCCACGTCGCGCAGGTGTTCATCGGTGCAGTAGAGATGGACAAACGACAGGTCATCACGGATATCCCACGTCGATTCACTCTCTTTCGGCATCAGGCAGAAACGGTCCGGTCCCCCGCCGTTCTTCCAGCCGCCCGGCGTTTTTTGATAGCTCTCATAACCGTCGGCCACGTACAGGCTCAGGGTGTGATGATTGCTTTTAACCGTTATCGTATCGTGCTTGTTGTACCACGCCGCCAGTTGAATACCCGAGTTCAGCGAGACCGTCTCCCGCAGGACGGCATTCTGCTGACTAAGCGTTTCAAAGGTATCGTAAGCGTGAGACATAACCGTTAGCGCGTGAGTGATCGAACTGTCAGTCTAAGAATTGTTGTTCCCCGTTGCCAGTCCCCCGGAGAGAAAAAAGCGCAAGATTTTGCAAGTCTGCCGCAAGCCGGTGAAAGCCCACGGCGCATTTCAGCGCCATACTGCGGGCTTTCGTGGTTTGAGAAGAGAAATGATATGAACGCATTATTATACGGACTGGTCGTGGTCATCTGGGGAACCACCTGGATTGCCATTTTCCTGCAGCAAGGTCCCGTGGCGGCCCCGGTGTCGATTTTCTGGCGTTTCGCCGTGGCCAGCGCCACGATGATGGTGGTGTTACTTGTCCTGCGTCGACTGCGTAAGCTGGCGCTACGGGATCACCTTTTTTGCATGCTTCAGGGATGCTGCGTTTTCTGCTTTAACTTCTGGTGCTTTTATACCGCGGCCGCGCACATCAATACCGGGCTGGAATCAGTCATCTTCTCCATGGCGGTGCTCTATAACGCCATTAATAGCTTTATTTTCTTTGGGCAGCGCCCGCCCGCGCGTTTCTGGACGGCGGCGGCATTGGGTCTGGTCGGGATTATTACCCTTTTCTGGGACGATCTGCTTGCCAGCGGCTGGAGCGTATCGCTTCTGACGGGCATTGGGCTTTCTGCGCTTGGAACCTATGGTTTCTCGCTGGGCAACATGATCAGCATGCGCCATCAGCGCAGAGGCCTGGAAACCATGACCACCAACGCCTGGGCGATGCTTTACGGTACGCTGGTGATGGGCTGCATTGCCCTCTTCAGAGGGGACAGCTTTACCCCGGAATGGACGGTGAGCTACATCGGCGCACTGCTCTATCTGGCTCTGTTTGGTTCGGTGATTGCTTTCGGCGCTTACTTCACGCTGGTCGGGCGTATTGGCCCCGGGAAAGCGGCGTACAGCACGCTACTCTTCCCGCTGGTAGCGCTCTCCATCTCAACGGTGTATGAGGGCTACGTCTGGCATCTCAACGGTATCGTCGGTTTACTGCTGATTCTGGGCGGGAATATGGTGATGTTCACTAAACCCGAAACCTGGTTCAGGCGTTTACGGACGGCGTAAAAAAACGGCCTGCAATCTGCAGGCCGTGCATGATTTATTTTGCTGTTTTATGCACATCAAACATGGTGGCATCTGTCGCCATATCATCCACAACCTGCTTCAGCGTCGCAAAGGTCATTGGCGTACTTTCGTTGCTCAGCTCTTTACCTTCGCCCTTACGAACCACCTTCATCACCGGTTTGTTGGTGGCTGCGTCGATCAGCTCACCTTCAAAGAAGAGATGGGTATCCATGGTGCGATGGCCGGTTGCCATCTGCGTCCCCGCCACTACCAGCGCGACAGGCACCACTTCGTAGAACTGCAGGCCTTCTTTCTGCGAACTCACCCCTGTAATGGCACCCCGGAAAATCAGGCTATGTTTACCTGGTGTCGCCACTATAGGCTTACGAGTACCAATAGCCGTTTTCATTTTGGTATTGGTGTAGTTCAGCAGCTCATCAAGGGTTTTCTGCCCAATCTGAGTGGTCGGTTTAGGCGTAGGGTAATAGGTAATCGGCGTCCAGATAATACTGTCGTAATTCGCTTCGTTATAATTAGGATCGACCCAGCGCAGCGTCGGTTTGCCCGTCGCAGATGTCGTCTGTTGCAAGCCGGAGTAATCTTTTAAAAAGCCTGAATATTGTTCGGGGGCGGCGACTTTTGAAGAACAGCCTGCCAGGGCCAATAAACCAGTAAGCACTGCAACTTTAAAAAAAGTTTGAGTACGCATGATAGTTTTCCATGTTATCTGCAAGTATGCATTTGAAGTTATAGCAAAAGTCAGGCGGGTTTGTTGTGACAAAAAATGATGTAAGTAGCACAAATTGCAAAAAGAAGGCCCGGCTTCATACCGGGCAGCGAAAAATTACGGATTGATATCCACCTGCCAGAAGATATGTTTGCCAAACGGATCGATTTCGTAGCCTTTCACCTCCTTGCGCACCGGCTCGAAAATCGTTGAGTGGGCAATCATGACCGCTGGCATCTGGTCATGCATCATCTGCTGGGCCTCTTGATACAGCGCCACACGTTTATCGTGATCGGTTATCGATTTTGCTTCGGCGATGAGGTTATCAAACGGTTTATAGCACCATTTCGCCGAATTGGAGCCGCCATTTGCCGACGTACAGGTAAACAGCGGACCAAAGAAGTTGTCAGGATCGCCCGTTGCGGTCGTCCAGCCCATCAGCGCAGCCTGATGCTCCCCGCCCTTCACCCGCTTGAGGTATTCTCCCCATTCGTAAGTGACAATGTGGGTTTGTACGCCGATTTTCGCCCAGTCAGCCTGAATCATCTCGGCCATACGTTTCGCATTCGGGTTATAGGGCCGCTGCACCGGCATCGCCCACAGGTCAATGCTCACGCCGTTAGCAAGACCCGCCTCTTTCAGCAACGCTTTTGCTTTTTCAGGATCGTACGCGTAATCCTTTAGCTCGCTGTTGGCGCTCCAGACGCCGGGCGGTAACAGATTTTTCGCGACGGTTCCGGTGCCGTGGAACACCGCGTCGATAATGGCGGGCTTATTGATGGCCATCGCCAGCGCCCGGCGGACGTTCACATTATCCAGCGGCGGTTTTTGCGTATTAAACGCCAGGAAACCGGTATTCAACCCGGCTTTGCTCATCAGGTTAATATTTTTATTGGCTTTCATGCGCGGCAGGTCCGCCGGGTTCGGGAACGGCATTACCTGACACTCGTTCTTTTCAATTTTGGCAGAACGTACGGAGGCATCCGGCGTGATGGTAAACACCAGCCGGTCCAGCTTTGATTTGCCCTGCCAGTAGTCGGCAAACGCCTTGAACAGGATGCGGGAATCTTTTTGATACTGCGCCAGCTTAAACGGCCCGGTGCCGATCGGCTCCATATCCACCTTCTCCGGCGTGCCTGCTTTCAGCATCGCATCGGCATACTCGGCAGAGAGAATCGAGGCAAAATACCAGGCCAGATCGGCGACAAACGGCGCTTCCGGGTGTGCCAGGGTAAAGCGCACGGTGTGGTCATCGACTTTATCAATGGCGGTTATCAGGCTGCCAAACTCCAGGCTTTCAAAGTTGGAGTAGCTGCCGTTAGAGACGTTGTGATAAGGATGATTGACGTCTTTCTGGCGCATAAACGAGAAGATCACGTCATCGGCGTTAAAATCCCGGGTCGGCGTGAAGGATTTGTTGCTCTGAAATTTCACGCCCTGGCGCAGATGGAAGGTGTAAACCTTACCGTCATCGCTCACCTCCCAGCGCTCTGCCAGGCTCGGCACCAGTTCTGTGGTGCCGGGTTTGAAATCGACCAGCCGGTTATAGACCGGTACGGCGCTCGCATCCACGCTGGTGCCTGAGGTATATAACTGAGGATTAAAATTTTCCGGTGACCCTTCGGAGCAATACACCAGCGTTTTCGCGGCAACGGAGGAACTGACCGTAAGCGCAGCAAGTGCCAGCATTAATGTTGTGCGTTTGCTTGTCATCATTTATTCCTGTCTTTTTAATTCGACGGCTAATTAATTCTTTTGCCATTTCATAAATAACATTAAAGTGATGTGGCAAACACCCGAAAAATAAATAAGGAAGAAAACACTATGGGCACGCCGCTTTCCAGACAATTAACACATCGCTTTTTCCGCTATCTCGCCATTACCAGTCAGAGCGATCCCAGCGTCAAAACCTTACCCTCAACACCGGGGCAGCACGAGATGGCACGAGAGCTGGCGCAGGAGCTGGCACAGCTGGGTTTAGACGACATTGTGATCGACGAATTCGCCACGGTAACGGCGGTTAAAAAAGGTAATGTACCCGGTGCACCGCGCATTGGATTTATTACTCACATTGATACCGTGGACGTGGGATTATCGCCGGATATTCATCCACAAATATTAACGTTTACCGGTGAAGATCTCTGTCTGAATAAAGAGAAAGGGATCTGGCTACGGGTAAGTGAGCATCCGGAAATTCTGTCTTACCCGAATGAAGAGATTATTTTCAGCGACGGTACCAGCGTATTAGGCGCAGATAATAAAGCAGCGGTGACCGTGGTCATGACCGTGCTGGAAAACCTGACCGCCGAGCATAAACATGGCGACATTGTGGTCGCGTTTGTCCCCGACGAAGAGACTGGCCTTAAGGGGGCAAAAGCGTTAGATCTGAAACGCTTCGACGTCGACTTTGCCTGGACCATCGACTGCTGCGAGCTGGGGGAGATTGTCTATGAGAATTTTAATGCAGCAGCCGCTGAGATCCGCTTTACCGGCGTAACGGCGCACCCGATGTCTGCTAAAGGGGTGCTGGTAAACCCGTTATTAATGGCGACCGACTTTATCAACCAGTTTGACCGCCAGCAAACGCCAGAGTGCACGGAGGGCCGTGAAGGCTACATCTGGTTTAACGGCATTCAGGCCGGGCAGAACGAGGCCGTTCTGAAGGCCAATATTCGGGACTTTGACAAGGACAACTTTGCTTCCCGCAAGCAGCAGATTGCTGATGTCGCCGCACGGATCGCCGCCCGGTATCCGACGGCAAAAGTGGACTATCGCATTGAAGATACTTACAGCAATATCAGCAATGCGATTGGCGAAGACAGGCGTGCCATCGATCTGATGTTTGCGGCGATGGAATCACTGGGTATCACCCCAAAACCGACGCCGATGCGCGGCGGTACAGACGGCGCAGCGCTCTCGGCAAAAGGGTTGCTCACCCCGAACTTCTTCACCGGCGCGCATAACTTCCATTCGAAGTTTGAATTCTTGCCGCTGTCGTCGTTCGAGGCGTCTTACCACACTGCCCTGCAACTCTGCCTGCTGGCCGCGCGTTAAGCAGACTTGCGCGCCAGCATCGTAGCAAAGCGCAGCTTGATGCGGTTGCCGTGTTCATCGGTGCGGTGCAGTTCGCCAACCTCTTCGTTGTATTTGAGCAACTCCCAGCCTTCATAATAGTTGCTCAGTTCACCGCTTTTAAACGCAAACGGGAAGCCGACGGTGCACGGATAATCCGCCGTGTCCATCGCGGCAACGATCAGGTTATAACCGCCAGGTTTGGTGCAACGCTGCATATTGGCGATAAGACCCGGAATGGTTTTTGCCTCCAGGAACATCAGCACCACGGTAGACAGAATAAAGTCATACTCGCCGTCAATGCTCAGGTTGTTGAGATCCTTGATGGCCGAGTGAAGATTCTCAATGCCTTCTGCCGCTTTGATGCGCTCGATATTATCGATGCTCATCGGATTTTTATCCCAGGCAGTGACCTCGTACCCGTTGGCCGCCAGATAAAGGCTGTTACGGCCATTGCCACAGCCCAGATCCAGGGTTTTACCCGGTTTCACGATCCCCGCGCTGTACACCACCTCTGAGTGTGTACGGGTTAAACCATATTTCTCTGTGAAGTAATTTTCATCGACGGACATTATTTTTCCTCAGATTGCATAAGCAGTGCTTTTTCAGTGCGCAGCAGAAGTTTGCCCTGAAGCAGCAGAATAAAAGTACGGACCAACAGGATCCCAATGATGACGTTGGTGAAGATAAAAAGCGGTACGGCAATCACGTGGAAAAAGCCCGACGGGCTGCTGTGCCCCAGATGCAGCCCGGTGGTTGCCAGTGCGGATATACCAAAGGAGAAACTCCAGAAAGAAGCATTAAACGGCTGGGATATGTACCAGGGCAACAGACGCAGCATAAACAGCAGTTGCAACAGGCCATAACCGAACAACATTTTGGCAAAGGTGTCGGCTTCACCGCCGTTAACGCTAAACCAGGCGCTACAGGCCACCAGCGCGGGCGCAAGCTGAATCCCCAAAGAGGTGCGCTGCGCGGTCGGAAGTTCTCCGGCACTGCGAAGGCGCTGAAGTATAACCGGCTCCAGGCTGAGCCAGGAGAAGACACCCGCCCCCAGGAACACGAAACCGGCGTCGTTAAACCCCAGGGCGCCGCACGCCATGGCGCTAATAAAATTATTCGCCACGGTTGGCAAATATAAACCCGGCGTCGTGGCTTCTTGCGGATGGTTGCCACGCCAGAGTCCCGCGCTTTGCCAGGCGGAATAAGACAGCTGTGTCACCACCCCCACGCCAAAAAGCACGACTGAAATCGGGCGGCACCAGGGCACAAAACCGATGGCGACCAGCATCGTCGTCGCCGGAAAAAGGCTGACAAAGCTACTCATCACCGGATGCCTCATCTCTGCCAGCACGCTGCGCGGGAAACGGATCGCGCGGATGATAAAGGCCACCGTCAGCAAAAACCAGCACGTAACGGCAAGGGCCACCAGAGCATCACCCGGCCACCGTGTCACCGGCCAGAGCGTGCTGGCGTATCGCCAGGCGAAACCCATGCCAATGATGCCAAGCACCATGCCAAAATACCCAGCGGGCAAGTTAAGCACTTTCTGTGGGGGATTGAGTTTATCCATTAATTTTAATTTTTAAAATGTATTTTAAATGCCATTTTAAGGGGTTTCCGCAACGGAAGCCAGCACAACGAAAAACCAAAAGTTTGCTACGTTTAGTGAAGACGCTTATCAGGGATCACACGATGAAAAAGTATCGGCTCAGCGATGAAACCCGCCTCTGGCAATGGAAAAGCGGCGAAACAACCCACACGACAACCTTACGGCAGATCATCGCCACGGCAGATTTTAACGATGTCACGGCCGGTACGAAAGGTGGCTGGATTGATGACGCGCGCGCCCTGTCACAGAATGGGGATTGCTGGATCTATGACGAGAACAGCGTGGTGTTCGCCGGTGCTACCGTGTCGGATCACGCGCGCCTGACCCTGCCCTGTACCGTCAGCCATGACGCCCGCATCAGCGGTCACTGCTGGCTGGACAGCGCCGAAGTCAGTCACGGCGCGCGGATAAGTGACAAGGTCACCATTCAGCACTCCTGCGTGCGGGGCGAGTGCCACATCTTCGGCGACGCGCGCATCCTGCATAACAGCGTCATCATCGCCGCCAAAGGACTGACGCCGGACCACGACCAGATCCTGCAAATCTATGACAAAGCGACGGTAAGCCGGTCGCGCGTTGTGCATCAGGCACAGATCTACGGCGAAGCGATGGTGAACAATGCGTTTATTGAACACCGCGCTGAGGTATTCGACAGTGCGATCCTCGAAGGGAACGATCTCAATAACGTCTGGGTGTGCGACTGCGCAAAGGTATACGGTAACGCCCGTCTGATTGCCGGTTTCGACGACGACGCCATCCCCACCGTGCGCTACAGTTCGCAGGTGGCGGAAAATGCCGTCGTGGAAGGCAACTGCGTCATTAAGCACCACGTCCTGATCGGCGGTCAGGCATGGCTGCGCGGGGGGCCGATCATGCTTGACGATAAAGTGGTGATTCAGGGACGCGCCCGGATCAGCGGCGATGTGTTGATCGAGCATCGGGTTGAAATCACCGACGATGCGGTCATTGAAGCCTTTTCGGGTGAGAGCATTCACCTGCGTGGCGAAAAGGTGATTAACGGCGACCAGCGCATCACCCGCACACCGCTGCTGGGGGCGCTATAGGGTAAAAATCTTCCCGTAGATGTTCACATCTTCAAAGCGGCCATTCAGGTATTCCGCTTCCCGCAGGCACCCTTCCAGCGTAAAACCGTTGCGCCGGGCAACGTTGTTGCTGCTCTGATTCGCCACCCGGCACTTAATCACAAAACGGCGGATCTCGCCGCGCTCAGCGTAATAGCGCATAAACGCCTGCAATGACTGAGAGAGGATCCCCTTCCCCTGGTGCGCCTCGTCCAGCCAGTAACCGATATAACCCGCTTTGTTGGCAGGCTCTATCGAATTAAACGACAGCACGCCGACCAGCGCATCATCCCGCCAGATCAAAAACATTTTGGCGTAGCCGCGCTGGTGCAGCATCTGGTTACTTAGCACATTGCGGCGGGTATCCTCTTCCGCGCCCACGTGCTGCGCCCAGTCAAAGGCAGTTTGCAGCCAGGTTTTGTTTTTGACGACGAGGTGATGGAGATCGGCGGTATAGCGCTCTTCGACGGCGCGAAGCTCGATATTCTGGGTAACGGGGATAATTTCTGCAGACATGGTGCCCCTCAATTGCCGGGTGGCGGCTGCGCCTTACCCGGCCTACTCTGGACGCATTTGTAGGCCGGGTAAGCGTTAGCGCCACCCGGCACAATCCCACAAGGATTAACGCATTATCCGGTCATCAACGTAGTGACGTTTATCCGGCGCTGGCGGGAAATACTGATACAGCCAGGTTTCACTGATGGCATCCCCCTGACAGCGCAGGAACAGGCGCATATCTACCGGCTCGGTCGAATCCGAGGTTGGGTACCAGTCAAACAGAATGCGATAACCGTCAAACGGTTCTACGTACAGGATCTCAACCTGCTTCGCCTCACCGCTGGAGAGAGTAATCACCGGCTCGATGCCTTTTGGCGCAGCGGCCTTCAGGTCGCCACCGACAAAGTCGATAGCAAAGCGGCGCGCCCACACTTTCGGGTAATTTTCACCCGGCGCCCAGCCTTCCGGGAAACCGCCCATGCCGGTGCGGGTGGCGAAAACATTAGCCAGCGGGGAACGCACCGGCGGCATTGCGCTCCAGTACAGGCGATATTTAAAGTCCAGCTCGTCGCCCGCTTTCACCGTTTTCTCCGGCTGCCAGAAGCAGACCACGTTATCCAGCGTTTCACCGGTGGTCGGGATCTCCATCAGACCAACCGCGCCTTTACCCCAGTCGTTGCGCGGTTCTACCCACAGGCTTGGACGCTTGTTATACCAGCCCATCACGTCCTGATAGTGCGAGAAATCACGATCCAGCTGCAGCAGACCAAACCCTTTTGGGTTTTTGTCCATATAGGCGTTGAACTGCAGCTTCTGCGGGTTGTTCAGCGGACGGCAGATCCACTCTCCGTTGCCGCGCCACATCGCCAGACGGTCTGAGTCATGGATTTGTGGGTGAATGGTGTCGCACATGCGTCGTTCGTTATTGCCGCAGCTGAACATACTGGTCATCGGCGCGATGCCGAGCTGTTTAATGTCTTTACGCGCATAGAGGTGGTTTTCCACCTCCATGATCACCTGGCTCTTCTCGCAGTGGATCACGAACTTATAGGCACCGGTAATGCTCGGGCTGTCCAGCAGCGTATAGACGGTAAACGTGGTGTCACCTGGCTTAACGGTTTCAAACCAGAAGGAGGTGAAGTCCGGGAACTCTTCCGGCGTGTCAGTAAAGGTGTCTACCGCCAGACCGCGCGCGGAAAGGCCGTACTGGTAGGTATCGTCAACCGCACGGAAATAGCTTGCGCCGAGGAAAGAGACGATATCGCGACGCGCCAGTTCCGGCGCCTTAAAGGCGCGGAAGCCTGCAAAGCCAAGATCGCTTTGCCCTTCCAGCTGTTTGGTATCCACACCGGTTTCACCGTAGCTGAACAACTCCGGTCGGAAGTGGATCTCACGCGCCATAGAGGTCGACTGGTCCAGCGAGAACATCCGCACGCGGCGGCGGAACCCCATTCCCATATGGAAGAACTGCACGTCCAGCTGACGCCCTTCAATGTTGTTCCACAGAGACTGCTTCTCATCGTAGCGGATGGCGTTGTACGCCTGCGGCGTCATGGTGGCCAGCGTGTCCGGCAGCGGACGTGGCGCACCACCCCACGGGGTTTTCGCCAGGTCATGCGCCATGGATTGCAGTACGGAGAAGTCAAAACGACGGCTCTGACCGTCAGCGATGTCAGAGTCAGCAGCGTATGCCGCTTTGGAAAACAGGGAAGCAAGGCCAGAGGTGCCGCTCAGGGCTGCCACTGCCAGCGAGCCTTTTAGAAAACGTCTGCGATTCATGCCTGGAAAAACGTCCTTATGGTCGTGTGAATGTGTTTCGCGCTCGGCGAAATGACGGCAAGAAAGAACGCACAGCCTAAACAAAAATGGTTAAGAATCCAATTGTTGCCCGGTGATTATATGAACAAAGTGAGAAATATTTTCTGTCGACCAGAACGGCCCGAAAGTGGTGTAAAGAAAGCCTGGAAAATGTGTAGAAAAATGCCCCGGTGCGACATCAGTCACCGGGGCTAATGAGGCGGTTATTTTACGCTGACATCGATACCCGGAAAGTACTTATCAGCGAGTTTAGCGATCGTGCCGTCGGCACGCACTTTATCAATCGCGGCATCAAGCTGCTTTTTGGTGGCCTCGTCACCTTTACGCAACCCAAAACCGATCCCACTCCCGAGGATAGTGTCGTCAGACACCGGTTTGCCGATGAAGCCAAACCCTTTCCCCTGCGGCTTGCTGAGGAAACCTGCCTGCCCGGCCGCGGACATCACCAGCGAGGCGTCGATACGGCCATTAAGCAGGTCGCCCCAGGCCATATTCTGATCTTTATAAGACACCACGGTGACACCCTGCTTTTCCCAGTGCTCTTTCGCATAGGTTTCCTGAATTGAGCCCTGCAGCACGCCAATGGTTTTCCCCTTCAGCCCTTCTGGGGTCGCTTCTACCGCCGTACCGGCCTTGCCGACCAGCTGCGACGGAATGCGGTAAATCGGCTGGGTAAAATCAATGCTCTTGCGGCGCTGCTCGGTGATATTCATCGCCGAATTAATGGCGTCGAATTTCTTCGCCACCAGACCCGGGATCAGCGCGTCAAACGAGGTTTCCACCCAGCTGCACTTCAGCGCTGCCGCTTTGCAAATGGCATTCCCCAGCTCAACGTCAAACCCTTCCAGTTCGCCTGAGGCATTACGGCTTTCAAACGGCGGATATTCCGCTTCCAGACCATAACGCAGCTCGGTCGCCGCGAAGGAAGAAAAGGTACACAGCAATCCCATGCCGACGACTAACGCGCGTAATTTCATCTTATACTCCTCAGCGTGATTTAACCCGACACAGGGCCTGGGCACCTGCCCGTAACGTCGCCTCATCTTTCGCAAAAGAGAGACGAATCAATTTATTATCCGTACCGTCCGCATAAAACGCCGACAGCGGAATGGTGGCAACGCCGTACTCCACGATCAGCCGTTTCACCAGCTCGCTGTCGCGCTCATCGCTGAACGCGCTGTAATCCGCCAGCATGAAAAACGACCCGGCGCTCGGTAGCAGGGTAAACGGCGAATCGGCCAGCAGACCGTGCAGCAGATCGCGCTTACGCTGGTAAAACGCCGACAGCGAGAGCCAGGTTTGCGGATCGACCATATGCTCCGCAAAGGCGTGCTGCATTGGCGTATCGGCAGAGAACATTAAAAATTGATGGACTTTACAAATCTCATCCATCAGTACCGCCGGGGCGACACAATACCCTACGCGCCAGCCGGTGACGTGATAGGTTTTTCCGAAAGATGAAATAATCACGCTGCGCTCCGCCAGCTGCGGGTGCGTGGCCATTCCATGATGCGGTTCACCGTCAAAAACCACGTGTTCGTACACTTCGTCAGACAAAATAATGATGTCGGTCTGGCGCGTCAGCGCCGCCAGCTGTTGCAGGTCATTGGCACAGAAGACCTGACCGCTCGGGTTGTGCGGCGTGTTAATGATGATCATGCGCGTGCGCGGGGTGATCGCGGCACGCACCTCATCCCAGTTGACGGCAAAATCCGGCACCGTGAGTTTGATAGCAATCGGGGTAGCCCCCTGCAGACGGACAATCGGCGCGTAGCTGTCAAAGGACGGTTCAAAGTAGATCACCTCATCACCGGGGTGCACGAGACCGCTTATCGCTGAATAGAGCCCTTCGCTGGCGCTGGCGGTCACCAGCACCTCGCTGGCAGGGTCATACTGCGTGCCGTAGAGCGTGGCAATTTTATCGGCAATGCGTTCTTTCAGCGGCTGCAGGCCGGTCATCGCCGCGTACTGGTTATGCCCTGACGCCATCGCTCGGGTGACGCCTGCAATCAGTTTCGGGTCACAGGAAAAATTCGGTGCGCCCTGAGAAAGGTTAATGGCGTTATGCTGTGCCGAAAGCTGGCCGATAACGGTAAAAATGGTGGTCCCCACATCTGGCAGTTTGGAGCGCGTTTGTACCGGCGTTCGTAAAGTCATCCTCTTTCCCTTCTCATGGACATTGCATAACTATTCAAACAACAAGTGCGTTGCCGGGACAATCGAATTGTTGTCATAATAGCCATGAGAAAAATGCATAGCTGAGGTGTTTCAATGTCTCGCCGTTCGCTCCCCCTTAACGCCATCGACGCATTTTTAGTCACCGCGCGTCATCTGAATCTTACCCATGCCGCCGCAGAGCTGTGTCTGACCCAGGGGGCCGTGAGCCGTAAGATCGCCTCCCTTGAGGCGTGGTTTGGCTTTCCGCTGTTTGAGCGCCACGCCCGCGGGCTGCGCCTATCACCGCAGGGCAGCGCCCTGCTTCCGGAGCTGCAATCCACTTTCGAACAGCTGCTGACCGTGGCCGACCAGGCCCGTAGCCAGCATACCGTGATCCGGCTTAAGGCCCCCACCTGCGCCATGCGCTGGCTGGTACCGCGCTTGCTGGAGGTGGAGCACGCGCATCCGGATCTGCAGATCGCGCTGACGACCACCACCGATCATAACGTCAATTTCAAAACCGAATCTTACGACGCGGCCATTGTGTTTGGCACGCATATGAGCGCAGGCGATCTGCTGTTCGAAGAGGCGCTCACGCCGGTCATCAGCCCGGTGCGGGCAGGTACAACGCTGGGTTCACTGACGTTCCTTCACCCTACGCGGGATAAAACCGACTGGTCACTGTGGCTGGCGAAGCAGGAAGGTCCCGGGTTTGTTATGCACAAAAATCAACACTTCGATACGATGGATCTCGCCATTACCGCCGCCATTCAGGGGCTGGGCGTCGCCATTGCCGACGAAACGCTGGTGGCAGAAGATGTGGGTGCCGGAAGGCTGATGCGGCCCTATGAGACAAGCGTAAAAACCGGCGCGAGCTACCGGCTGGTGCTGCGCGAAACGCCTGACGAAGAAAATGGACTGGCGGCGTTTCGCGCCTGTTTACTTAATCGAGGCTGACGTGGTGCTTCATCACCCGTTTAAAGAGGCTCATGCGCGCGTGCATAAAGCGGTTTTCAAGCCGGAAACCTGCATGTTTATTCACACCGATACGTAGCAGCACGTCCCGCCCTTTACGGCACGCGGGCCAGTGCGTCGGCCCCGACAGGCTATCATGCGTTCCGGCATCGCGCGCAAAGCTTACCCAGTAATCGGCTACCCTGGCAGCAAACTGCAGATCCCGTTCGTTGACATACTGACGTGAAGGCTCCACCTGGCCGAGGGTATCGAACACGTAGGGCACTTCATTGCCATGCCACGCGCCGTTGATATAGGTGGCATGCTCCGCTTCAGCGACATAGTCAAACCAGTAACGCCAGCAAAGCCCGCCGACACGCTGCTGCGCCTGCATCACGACATAGCCCATGGTGGTAAATGCCATATCGCGACACACCTGTCTGCCCAGCTCCTCGTCGCCTTTCACACCCGGATAAAGCAGCTTGATGAGCCCCAGCCCAAAACGACGCTCCCGGCGAAGCTTCTGGATTTGCCCGGCGAGATCGATGCCAAACACCGCCATGACGCTGGCTTCATCGCTGTTAGAACCTATCATCACCGGCACAGGGTGCTGGCGGGCAGCGAAAAAGACATCCAGCATGGCCTCCGGCAGGACGCAATCCCCGACGATCGGCGCCGGGGCGATGTTGAGTGGCGCGGTCAGCGGCCAGAATGACTCAGGTGGGATCGCGCGCAGCTGCTCTGCCGTCGCGTTTTCCAGCCCAAAATGGGCGGCCAGTGCTTCCCCTTTTTGCAGCGCCTGCTGGCGCGGCGTGTCGGGCAAGGTATATCCACTCTGGACTATCGCCTTGTGGAACAGCCCTTCCGCCAGCGGCGAGGCCAGCAACGACAGCACGCTGCGGGCGCCAGCGGACTCACCAAACAGGGTCACGTTATGCGGGTCGCCCCCAAACGCGGTGATATTCTCCCGCACCCATTCAAGCGCGGCAATCTGATCAAGCAGAGCAAAATTATGCACTACCCGCTCTTCTTCCCCCTCCAGCGCGGGATGGGCGAAAAAGCCGAGATGGCCGAGACGGTAGTTAATCGTGACCACAACCACGCCGCGCGCGGCCAGGGATTTGCCGTGATACGGTGGCAGACCACCGGCACCAATCGTAAACCCGCCCCCGTGCAGCCAGACCATCACCGGAAGCGATCCCGGGCGGTCGACGGGGGACCAGACATTCAGATAGAGACAGTCTTCAGAGAACTGGCCGGGATCGCCCCCGCCCAGCTCCTGACAATATTCGCTGCTTTGCCAGCTTGAGGCCGAAAATGCAGTGGCATCGCGAACGCCATCCCAGCGTTCTGGTGGACGCGGTGAGCGCCAGCGCCAGTCACCCACTGGCGGTGCAGCATAGGGAATACCGCACCAGCGGTGGACATTTTCATCGGTTAAACCAGTCAGTGCGCCCTGGCGCGTTTCAACCACAGGGGCGGAAGGATTTTGCATAACGACCTTATTTTTTCCATCACACCCCTGCAGAGTAACGGTTTCAGAGCAAACCGCAACGCTGTTTGCTGCGCGTTTCAGCCTCCTCATAGAGGGAGAATTCGTCATACACCGGGCAGCCGAGCGCGGCTTCAAACGCGTCGCGGCTGGCATTACCGTGACTGCGCGCCTGAGTTTCATTCCCGAGATTGGACTGGAAAATCCCGGCGGCGCTGACCGGAAGAAAATCTTCGTAGGTAATCGGCTGGGCAACGACCCACCCGCGCTCAATCAGCGGCTGCGGATCGTCGCCGGGACGGAACGCATGACGATGGGCTTCCCCGGCGGGCGTCAGACGGTAGCGGAAATAAGCCAGTTCCTGGCGGCGCATTAACAGCTCGCTGTCCGGGAAGGCGCTGAAAATCTCACGCAAATGAAGCTGGTGCGTCAGGTTATCTTTGCCGGTACCGGCCTTAGCCAGCAGGCTATCGTACAGTTCACGGCCTTTCGGCGTCAGCGCCACGCCGCGCTGTTCTATTTCACCGAAGCGGGCGGTGTGGGTGCCCTTATGTTCACCGGCAAACAGCACCGGCTCTTCGAGCGCCTTGAAGCTGGTTTGACGCAATAACACGGGCACGTCACGACGCGGCGGCCCTTCGATCAGAATTTTGGGCTCAATACCATACTTCGGCATCAGCTCCTGCACCCGGTCAATATCCAGCGTGCGCGGCGTGAGGTGGTTAATATGGCACCCCGGGAAGCAGACCACATCCGCAATCAGGCGATGTTCGTTATGCAGTGCCAGATAAGTTTCCTGATCGACCGTCGCATGGCGGTGCCAGCGGAAGGTTTCCAGCGCTTCCTGAACAAACTCACGCGCCTGGACGTCAGTAAACTGCCCTTCTGATTCCCAGAGATCGAGAAGTGCCAGACAGCGCGGGGTAAAAATGTTCCGCTGAGCAAGGATCTCCGCCGCGCGCTCGCGTAGCGGGACGTTTTCTATCAGCTCAAGGCGCAGCAGTGAGGTAAAGATACGAAACGGATTCCGGCACAGCGCCGCATCATCTACCGGACGAAACGCCGTTGAGTGAACCGGCACCCCCGCCTGAGAGAGATCGTAATAGCTGACCGGATACATGCCCATAATGGCAAACATACGACGCAGGGTGGAAAGCTCTTGCGCCGTGCCGACGCGGATCGCGCCGTGGCGCTCCACGTTCAGACGGGCAAGTTCATCGGCGTTCGCCAGTTGTTCATGTAATAGCGGGTTATTTTCCAGAACCGCCAGGTTTACGTCCGCGACCAGTTCGAGCAACGTGCCGTACTGCGGAACTTCCTGCTGGTACATCGCCGACATAGCCTGCGAAAAATGTTCCCGAATATCATCAGCCGTGATGGTGTTCGCCATGATGTCATGCCTCCAGTGAATATTACCTGGAGTGTAGAGAAACCCGTTCCTTCCGGGGGGAAAGATTTCTGATTTGTGATCTTAAGACGACAGTGGTCAAACCGTGTGCGACTGGCCTCTGAACAAGCCTTAACGAAACCGCCCTTTCGCGCCTGTCGCTTTTTATCCAGGATTTTCCTTATAATTATTTATGGTTTCGCTTTCTAGCTATAAAGGAGTATTTTTTATTTTTCCCTGACTGCAAATCAACCAATTTGAGGGCGTCATTATTTTTATCCTCAGCTTTCAAATTTTTAGCTCAAAGTTAGGAATAATCTGAACAGTTGTTTACAAGTCCTTCCTGTCTATCCATATTTCCAACGCAAGCGAAGCGCAAATTTACAAATATTTAAAAATAACGCAACCGCAAATAGCAAAGCGCATTTGACGAATAGCGCACAGCGACTAGAGTTATTACTCGAACGACGAGTGATACGGAATATATTCGTATCGTACTGACATAACCAATATATGACTATGAGGTTTAATATGGCAGAGCATCGTGGTGGTTCAGGTAATTTCGCGCAAGACCGTGAAAAAGCATCAGAAGCTGGTCGTAAAGGTGGCCAGCACAGCGGTGGTAATTTTAAAAACGATCCGCAACGCGCATCTGAAGCGGGTAAGAAAGGGGGACAGAACAGTCACGGCGGAGGCCGTAAATCTGATAACTCCTGATCTTATTTAGTACTCTTTTAATAAAACCAGAGAGCATGCTGCGGGCTGAAAAGCTCGCAGTACCCTTTCTTTATTTTACCGGAGCGTAATAATTATGAATATGAAAAGTGTAGAGGATGTATTTATTCATCTTCTGTCGGATACCTACAGCGCAGAAAAGCAGCTTACCCGAGCGTTAAGCAAACTTGCCCGCGCCGCCTCCAGCGAGAAGCTGAGCGCCGCCTTCACCGCACACCTTGAAGAGACGCAAGGTCAGATCGAACGCATCGATCAGATTATCGAGCAGGAAGACGGTATCAAGCTCAAGCGCATGAAATGCGTGGCAATGGAAGGCTTAATTGAAGAGGCGAACGAAGTTATCGAAAGCACGGAAAAAAATGAAGTGCGTGATGCCGCGTTAATTGCCGCAGCCCAAAAAGTGGAGCATTACGAAATTGCCAGCTACGGTACCCTTGCCACCCTGGCAGAGCAGCTTGGCGATAAAAAAGCCGTTAAGCTTCTTGCAGAAACACTGGAAGAAGAAAAAGAGACCGACCTTAAACTCACCGATCTGGCCGTAGGAAATATTAACCAAAAAGCGCAAAAATGACGCTATAACACAGGTTAAATAAAATGAGTATCAGTCCCAGGACAATTAAACGGTGCCATTTAACGGCAGCTATAATATGGTTCATTCTCGCTATCCCTTCCGTAATATGGTGGAAGAGCAGCGTACTATGGGTCATTATCATCAGCATCTACGCTAATATTGTCGGCCATTTATCTGGCTACAGTGCCGCGCGTGCCGATCAGGCTGCTGAAAGTGAGACCAAATAAGCGAACCCCAAATGAGGATATAATAATGAATCACGTAGAACACTACCATGACTGGCTACGCGATGCCCATGCGATGGAAAAGCAAGCTGAGTCAATGCTGGAATCCATGGCCAGCCGTATCGATAATTATCCTGATGTTCGCGCCAGAATTGAACAACATATTAATGAGACAAAACGCCAAATTACATTGCTGGAGGAGATCCTTGATCGCAATGATATTTCTCATTCAGTTTTGAAAGATTCAATGAGCAAGATGGCGGCGCTGGGTCAGTCCATCGGCGGGATGTTCCCTTCTGATGAGATTGTGAAGGGGTCAATTAGCGGCTATGTCTTTGAACAGTTTGAAATCGCCTGCTACACCTCGCTGCTTGCCGCGGCTAAAAAAGCGGGTGACGTTGCGTCGGTGCCTGCCATTGAGACGATCCTCGCGGAAGAGCGCGAGATGGCCGACTGGTTGATTCGTCATATTCCGCAGACCACGGAACAGTTCCTGCTGCGTTCAGACGCATCGGGCGTCGAAGCAAAAAAATAATCAGGGAGAATCGCCATGTTCCGACACGTTAAACAGCTGCAATATACGGTTCGCGTTGCTGAACCGAACCCAGGCCTCGCCAATCTTTTACTGGAACAGTTCGGTGGGCCGCAGGGCGAACTGGCTGCCGCCTGCCGGTACTTTACGCAAGGATTGAGCGATGACGATCCGGGCCGTAAAGATATGCTGATGGATATCGCGACCGAGGAGTTAAGCCACCTCGAAATCATCGGTACCCTGGTGGGCATGCTGAATAAAGGCGCGAAAGGCGCGCTGGCGGAAGGGGTGGAAAACGAGGCCGAGCTGTATCGGTCCATGACCGAAAACGGCAATGACAGCCATATTACCTCCCTGCTCTACGGTGGTGGCACCCCGCTCACTAACTCTGCGGGCGTGCCCTGGACGGCGGCCTACGTGGACACCATCGGCGAGCCAACGGCGGACCTGCGCTCAAACGTGGCAGCAGAGGCCAGAGCGAAAATCATCTATGAACGGCTGATCAACGTGACCGACGATCCCGGCGTAAAGGATGCCCTGGCGTTTCTGATGACGCGCGAGGCGGCGCATCAGCTCTCCTTTGAGAAGGCGCTGCAGTCTATCCGTAATAATTTCCCGCCGGGAAAATTGCCGCCAATCGAGGAATTCACCAACAAGTACTACAATATGTCTGAAGGTGGAGAGGTTCGCGGAAGCTGGAACAGCGATAAACATTTCGATTACGTTGAGTCCCCCCAGCCTGCGGTTGACGGCGGCGATGGCAGCGCAAGCGTCACGCTCACAACCGAACAGGCAACCCTGGTCAAGGCGATGTCTGCCCGTACGAAGTCCGATCCACATTCCGACCCGCTGACCGGTGCCGAGCTGGGTGCCGGTAAGACTAAACCGTAATCGGTTTTGCCGGGCAGCCATAAACTGCCCGGCAATTCTCGTGCCCCATCGTTTCAGAGGTACGGACCATGTTCGAACTCGATGCATTTCATCTGGCCAGAATTCAGTTCGCTTTTACCGTCTCGTTCCATATCCTTTTTCCCGCGATCACCATCGGACTCGCCAGCTATCTGGTCGTGCTGGAGGGGATGTGGCTGCGCACCAAAAACGATGTCTGGCGATCGCTGTATCACTTCTGGCTAAAGATATTTGCCGTTAACTTCGGTATGGGGGTCGTTTCCGGATTGGTCATGGCGTACCAGTTTGGCACCAACTGGAGCGGATTCTCACAGTTCGCGGGCAGTATCACCGGTCCACTCCTCACCTATGAAGTCTTAACCGCTTTCTTCCTGGAAGCCGGTTTCCTGGGTGTAATGATGTTCGGCTGGAATAAGGTTGGCCCGGGCCTGCACTTCTTTTCCACCTGCATGGTCGCGCTCGGCACCTTAATGTCGACCTTCTGGATCCTCGCCTCCAACAGCTGGATGCATACGCCGCAGGGGTTCACCATCGAGAACGGACAGGTCATTCCGCAAGACTGGCTGGCAATCGTCTTTAACCCCTCCTTCCCTTATCGCCTGATTCATATGGCTATTGCCGCGTTTCTGAGCAGCGCGCTGTTTGTCGGCGCGTCGGGTGCCTGGCACCTGCTGCGCGGTAACGATACGCCCGCCATCCGAACCATGTTCTCGATGGCCATGTGGATGGCGCTGCTGGTCGCCCCCATCCAGGCGGTGGTGGGCGATATGCACGGCCTGAACACGCTTGAGCATCAGCCCGCCAAAATCGCCGCCATTGAGGGACACTGGGAAAATCCGCCCGGCGAGGCCACCCCACTGCTGCTGTTTGGCCTGCCGGATATGGAGGAGGAACGCACCAAATACGGCCTCGAGATCCCCGCGCTCGGCAGCCTGATCCTGACACATAGCCTGGATAAACAGGTTCCGGCCCTGAAAGATTTCCCGAAAGAAGATCGCCCAAACTCGACCATCGTTTTCTGGTCGTTCCGCATCATGGTCGGGATGGGGCTGCTGATGATTACCCTCGGTCTGCTCAGCCTCTGGCTACGCTACCGTCACCGGCTTTTCCACTCGCGCCCGTTCCACTGGTTTGCGCTCTGCATGGGGCCAGCGGGTCTGCTGGCGCTGCTCGCCGGCTGGGTGACCACCGAAGTGGGCCGTCAACCGTGGGTGGTCTATGGTTATCTGCGCACGATAGATGCGGTCTCCCTGCACAGTACTCTGCAAATGAGCATCAGCTTGCTGGCCTTCTTCGTTGTCTACTCGTCGGTGTTCGGCGTGGGGTATGTTTACCTCATCAGGTTGATTAAGAAAGGTCCGCAGCCCGTCGATACGCTGACGTCAAACACGTCGGGCACTCCCGCCCGTCCGCTGTCTGCCGCGGAGTCCGTTTCAGAACAGGAGAGAATCTGATGGGCGTTGATATCGCTGTTATCTGGTTTGCCATCATCGTCTTTGCCACGCTGATGTACATCATTATGGATGGCTTTGATTTGGGCATCGGTCTGCTGTTCAACTTCGTGGGCGATGCCAGGGAACGCGATGTGATGGTTAACAGCGTGGCCCCGGTGTGGGACGGTAACGAAACCTGGCTGGTGCTCGGCGGCGCGGGATTGTTCGGCGCGTTTCCGCTGGCCTACGCGGTGATTATTGATGCGTTGACCATCCCCCTCACCGCCATGCTCATCGGCCTCATCTTTCGCGGCGTCGCCTTTGAGTTCCGTTTTAAAGCGACGCCCTCACACCGCAAATTCTGGGACTACTCCTTCGCAGGCGGGTCCTTGCTCGCCACCTTCAGCCAGGGGATCGTCGTAGGGGCAGTGATCAATGGCTTTGACGTGGAAGGCCGGCGCTTTGTCGGCTCTGCGCTTGACTGGCTGACGCCCTTCAATCTTTTCTGTGGCATCGGGCTGGTCGTTGCCTATACGCTGCTGGGGACCACCTGGCTCATAATGAAAAGCGAAGGCGCACTGCAAAACCGCATGCGCGAGCTGACGCGCCACGTGCTGCTGGCACTGGTGGTGGTTATTGCGGTGGTCAGCGTCTGGACGCCGCTTGGCTGGCAGTACGTGGCCGACCGCTGGTTTACCTTGCCCAACTTCTTCTGGTTCCTGCCGGTTCCCCTGCTGGTAGGGCTGTTTACGGTGCTGATCTGGCGGTTGACCCGCAACCCGGCCAGCCACTCGCGTCCGTTCCTGCTCACGCTGGGGCTGATCTTCCTCGGTTTTAGCGGCCTGGGTATCAGCCTGTGGCCAAACATTATTCCGCCCCATATCACCCTGTGGGAAGCCGCGGCACCGCCCGCCAGCCAGCTATTTATGCTGGTCGGCACCCTGCTGATCATTCCGGTGATTCTGGTGTACACCGCCTGGAGCTACTACGTCTTCCGGGGCAAAGTGTCGGATACTGAAGGCTATCACTGAGGAACGCTATGACAGACTGGCATACACGGGCCATTATTTATCAAATTGATACCGCACTGTTTTATGATATGAACGGCGATGGTTGTGGAGACATCGCCGGAATTGCGGCCAAGCTGCGTTATATCCGCCGCATGGGCGCGACGGTTATCTGGATCACCCCATTTTACCTCACCCCCTTTCTGGACGAAGGCTACGACGTTAGCGACCATCTGCAGGTGGATCCGCGCTTCGGTAAACTGGCCGATATCATCGCCTTTATCGAACAGGCCCGGGAGCTGGGCATGCAGGTCATAATTGAGCTGCTGATCCAGCATACCTCAGACGCGCATCCGTGGTTCCAGCAGGCCCGCCGAAACCCGGCATCCCCCTATCGTGATTACTACCTCTGGTCGGACAACGACGATGACGACACGCCCCCAATGTTTCCCGGCGTGGAAAAGAGCGTCTGGAGCTGGGACGACGAGGCGGGACAGTACTACCGGCATATGTTTTATCGCCATGAGCCGGATCTGAACCTGACCTCGCCTGCGGTACTTAAAGAGATTGAGAACATCATTCTGTTCTGGCTTAAGCTGGGGGTGTCGGGCTTTCGCCTGGATGCCGCCACCCACCTCACCAGACAGGCAGGAAACGGTGACGAAAAAAAAGGGCTGTGGATCCTGGAGCATATGCGCCGTCTTATTGAGCAACGTAATCCAGACGCGATCCTGCTTGGTGAAGTCGACGTCGACGTCAAGACGTATAAAGACTACTTCGGCAATAACGATCGCCTGAATCTGGTGCTCAATTTCTGGCTCAATAAGTATTTTTACGTCAGCCTGGCGAGGAAAAGCGCCCGTCCGCTGCGTAATGCGGTGAAAAAGATGATCGTCCCGCCCGACTCATGCTGTTTTGCCAACTGGCTGCGCAATCATGACGAGCTGGATCTGGAGGGCATTAGTCAGAAAGATAAGCAGTTTGTCCTTGATACCTTCGCCCCTGACGAAGAGATGAACGTCTATCAGCGCGGGATCCGCCGCCGCCTTGCGCCGATGCTGAATGGCGATCACAAGCGGCTGGCGTTCTGTCACGCCGTGCTCTTTTCCCTGCCGGGTGTCCCGGTGATGCGCTACGGGGATGAGATCGGCATGGGCGACGACCTGGAACTGGAAGAGCGTTACGCCGTTCGTACGCCGATGCAGTGGGCCCGATCGGCGGGGGGCGGTTTTTCCGCGGCCAACCCGGAAAAATTTATTGCCCCCATCATCGATCGCGGCCCGTATCGCTATCAGAAAATCAACGTCGCTGATTCGCTGCTTCACCGCAACTCGCTTCTGCACCGAATCATGGATATTGCCAATACCCGCTCAGAGTTCCCCGAAATTGCCGTTGCGCCCTTTCGTCTCATTACCCTCGATCACGACGCGGTGCTGGGGCTGTATTACGAGACCGATGAACGCAGCATCCTGACCTTCGTCAACTTCAGCGACCAGCCGGTGAAGTTCGCCGCAAAAGGGATCCGCAATGCCACCTGGACCGCCTGTCTCGCGGACAAACGCTACGACGACGCGCTGGTGTGCGGCAAAACCGTCGAGCTCACTCTTGGCGGTTACGGTTACCGCTGGTTCTGGACCCACCGTAGCGCGCTGCGCTGATTATCTTCTCCCTCGAATTATCAGGCGGGTCAGCATAATCCCCGCCACCGCGAGGGCGCCCAGTGCCACCTTGCCAGGCATACCGGAGGTGACGGACGGGGCTCGGTTCTTCGCCTCGTCTGTAAAACGGCCATGGATTTTGTGCAGATCATTAACCGGCTGGTCAAGATAGTCCCGGCGATCCGGTGCGTTCAGATCGTCGGTCATCTGACCTTCCCAGGCTTTTTTAACCATCAGCCGGTCAAGTAAACTCGGGAAAAGAAATTGCCCGACGATCGACTGAATCGTGCTGCTTCCCACCCACAGTTCCCGTACCGGTTTTTGTGCAACCTTAAAGATGGCGCGGGCGGCGACTTCGGGCTCAAAAACCGGTGGCACCGGGCGCATCGCCCAGGCGAACTTATTCCTCGCCCATTCGAACTGCGGCGTGTTAAGCCCCGGCATCTGAACCATCGAAAGCTGAACCCGGCTGTTTTCATGCATCAGTTCGGTACGCACCGCATCGGTGAAGCCGCGGATCGCCGCTTTGGCGCCACAGTAAGCGGACTGCAAAGGAATGGAACGGTAGGCCAGCGCGGATCCCACCTGGATAATCACGCCTCTGTCGCGGGGCACCATCAGCTCCAGCGCGGCGCGAGTGCCGTTGACAAAGCCGAGGTAGGTCACGTCAGTCACACGACGAAACTCATCCGGCGTAAGGGTGCGAAACGGTGCCAGCACGGCGCCCATGGCATTGTTAACCCACACGTCAATCGCCCCAAGGCGATACTCAATCTCGTTAGCGGCATCCACCACCGCCTGACTGTCGGCGACGTCCGCCTGCACCGCGTGGGCATTGACCCCAAAGCGCTTTAATTCCTCCTGAGTGGAGTGCAGGCTGGCTTCATCGCGGGCGATAAGTCCCACATCGTAGCCCGCCTTTGCAAAGTGCAGTGCCGTGGCTTTTCCCACGCCCGCCGTCCCGCCAGTAATCACTATGACAGCCATACAACCTCCACGTGAATTTACCCGATATTGTCGTCCGACAAGGTTGTTACCAGTTCAGCCAGCGCAAAATGCACCGCTTTTTCCACCACGTCCTGACAGTCACCGGAGAAAAGAACGGTGCGGGTTTTCGTCTCGCCGCAAATATTCCAGCCAAAGCAGACCGTCCCTGCCGCCGTCCCATCGTCGCCCCCTTCAGGGCCTGCGTATCCGCTGATGGCAATGCTGATATCCGCCTGGGCCATATCGCGGATACTGGCGGCCATCTCGCCCACCGTCGGTTCGCTGACGGCGGTATAGCGCGCCAGCGTTTCAGAACGCACGCCGAGGATCCGCGCTTTTGCTTCATCGCTGAATACCACCAGCCCGACATCATAAAAATCGGCGGTGTTCTCTTCTGCGCACAACGCGACCGAGAGCTTTCCCCCCGTACAGGATTCCGCCGTGGTTAAGCGCAGCCCGGCATCGGTTAATTTACTCGCCAGCTTTTTCGTTAATTCACTTACGGTATAATGATCGTCGTGAAACAGATTGCTCATTTTGCCGCCTCTTATTTCTCAAAAGGAATGATTGAAATATGCCCATTACGTTCGAATATGGCATATTTGATTTCACTCATTTTTGTAATGCCATTATTCTGACGCGCTGACACCAGAATATCATCACAGGATACGTCGACTTTTTTAAGTTTATCCGCTAACGGCACGCCATTCTCTACCAGAATGACGGGATTACCATCCAGAATATTTTCCACCGGGGAAAAATATTTCTTCATCAACCCAAAGAGAATATCCACTACCACCAGCGTGGTAATCGTTATCATCGCCCCGGTGACAGAAAAGTCCTGCCCCAGAAGCGCCTGCTGCGTGGCTTCACTAATAATTAACAGTAGAATAAGATCAAAGCTGGTCATCTGTAGCAGCGCGCGTCGCCCCGCCACTTTAAATACCACCACGAGAAACAGATAAATCGCCAGCGCACGAAAGACCATATCCATATCAGCCTCCTACGGGTAAATAAATTGCCAGACGGTGATCTCCGGCTCGTTGTTTGCGCGGATGACAGTATTCCATTTACCGGCCCGGGTCGGGGTCGTGAAGTACAACACGGAGAACCTGTCTGACTTCTGGAGCGTGTCATAGACGAAATAGAGGGTTTTCCCACGGCTATACATTCTGTCCGGCTGCGGCCAGACGCTGCCGGGTTCGTAAACGTCGCTGCGCTCGCTGGTGATGCTGAGCGTGAAGTGACCCGCCGTTTTCACCGGAAACGTAAATTGCATCCTTGACTCGGTCTCCCGACGGCCAAAGCGTTCATAGTGAATGGTCAGAGATTTAGCAGAATTGGTCCTGGACGTGTCGCTCACCATGCCGCTGGAAAACAGACCGGCCATCGCTGCGATGATAATACCTAAAAGCAGCACAAAACCCACCTGGCGAAATGCATATTCAAACCTGAGCAAGCGATAACTCTCATCTATCCCGGGTAACTTTTCATTTTCACGCTTCATGGTTGTCGTCACCGTTTCGCTTATTTTATGAGTGTTTTGATTTCAAAAGAGATTGTTTTTAAGACTTATCACATTTGCCACATAAAGGAATAGCAACAATACTTAATAAGTCAAGACACCCAAAAATGAAGGATATCAGATGAAATTATCACTTATTTCCGCTTTTTTGATATTTTTGGTTCCATCAGCATGGGCAGATAATAACGGCGGGTTACAAAAAGGTGACGCGCCGCCCCCGCCTCACGCGCTGGATAGCGGATATCGTGGAACCGATGATGCGCGTATTATGACCATCGATCAGGCCAAACAAATGCATGACGGCGCGACAATTTCATTACGCGGTAATCTTATTGATGGTAGCGGCGATAAGTTTGTATTCCAGGATAAAACCGGAAAAATCGACGTTAATATTCCCCAGGCAGTCTTCGACGGCAGAACGGTAAAACCCGACCAGATGATCAGTATCAACGGTTCGCTTGATAAAAAATCATCTCCTGCCGTCGTCCGTGTTGATCGTTTGCAGAAATAATTCAGCGAAGCGTTAACGCTGCAACTATCCATCAAATCTCACCCCTTGGCTTAAGGAGTCAGCTATGAGTGATACTACACAACGTACGAACGCTTACCCGCAACCCCCGTTCCCGGAACAGCCGCAAACGCCGCCGGGACTGGCATCAGAGATGCAACCTGTACCCGATCATGGGGAAAAAAGCTACAAAGGGCATGGCCGCCTTACCGGCAAAAAAGCGCTGATCACCGGGGGTGACTCCGGGATAGGTCGCGCGGTGGCTATCGCCTATGCCCGTGAAGGGGCTGACGTTGCCATCAACTATTTGCCTGAAGAGGAAAAAGACGCCGCAGAGGTGATCGCGCTGATCAAAGCGGAAGGACGCAAAGCCATCGCGCTGCCGGGGGATATCCGGGATGAAACCTTCTGTCAGAATCTGGTCGAGGAAGCCGTCTCTAAGCTGGGTGGCCTGGATATTCTGATCAATAACGCGGGCCGTCAGCAGTACCGGGAGTCTCTGGAAGAGCTCACCACCGAAGACTTTGACGCGACGTTTAAAACCAACGTTTATGCCCCCTTCTGGATCACCAAGGCGGCGCTGCGCCATCTGAAGGCGTCGTCCGTTATCATTAACACCTCCTCGGTTCAGGCAGTGAAGCCCAGCCCCGTGCTGCTGGACTACGCCCAGACGAAAGCCTGTCTGGCCGTATTTACTAAATCCTTAGCCAAACAGCTGGGCCCAAAAGGCATTCGCGTCAACGCGGTGGCGCCTGGACCGTACTGGACGGTGCTGCAGTCAAGCGGCGGTCAGCCAATGGAAAAAGTGAAGGAGTTTGGCGGCGATACGCCACTGGGGCGTCCGGGTCAACCGGTAGAAATTGCTCCGCTGTACGTCACGCTGGCCTCGGATGCGTGTTCCTATACGTCCGGTCAGGTGTGGTGTTCTGACGGCGGGGATGGCGTGATCTAATGGGGTACTGATGTAACCCCTCGGCACTGAGCAATAAATGAACAAGGACGTTCGCCTGCAGCCCCTCCCGAAAAACATGTTGTAACTCAAACAGATCAAATGTTAAAAATATTTTGCTATCAGGTTATCAAAATTAAACAACTTAACTTGTCACTCGCATCGCTCTGTTTTTAACATCGCCTATGGAAAAAAATGGTCTGTTCAGTCAGCGCATACGCTTGCGCCATTTGCATACATTTGTGGCCGTCGCTCAACAGGGAACGCTGGGGCGAGCGGCTGAAACCCTTAATCTGAGCCAGCCTGCGCTCTCAAAAACCCTTAACGAGCTGGAACAGCTCACCGGCGCCCGTCTTTTCGATCGCGGTCGGTTGGGCGCACAGCTTACCCTCGTGGGCGAACAGTTCCTGACGCACGCCGTTAAGGTGCTGGATGCGCTCAACACCGCAGGCCAGTCCCTGCACAGAAAAGAAGAGCACACCAGTGACGTGGTACGTGTGGGTGCCTTGCCTACCGCGGCGCTGGGCATTTTGCCGCCCGTGATTGGTCAATTCCACAAGCAGCAACGGCATACCACGATTCAGGTTGCCACCATGAATAACACCATGCTGCTCGCGGGGCTCAAATCGGGGGAACTGGATCTGGGTATCGGTCGTATGTCCGACCCTGAACTGATGGGCGGTCTCAATTACGAACTGCTGTTTCTGGAATCCCTGAAGCTGGTGGTGCGTCCCGACCATCCTTTACTGCAGGATACCGTGACGTTAAGCCGCGTCATGGAATGGCCCGTGGTGGTCTGCCCAAAAGGCACCGTCCCGCGCCAGGCCGCCGAAAACTTGCTGCAAATGCAGGGATGTACGCTACCCTCAGGGTGTATCGAAACGCTGTCGGCCTCGCTGTCACGCCAGCTCACCCTCGATTATGACTACGTCTGGTTCGTTCCCTCCGGTGCGGTAAAAGATGATTTGCGTCAGGGAACCCTGACCGCTCTGCCGGTGACCGCCCCGGGTGCCGGTGAACCTATCGGCATTTTAACCCGCGTAGACACGCCGCTCTCAACGGGTGCGCAGACGCTGCTGAGCGCCATCCGTAAATCCATGCCGGTTTGAATTCTTCCCTTCACCCTAACCCTCTCCCCAACGGGGCGAGGGATCTGTCCTGTGCGCTAATCAAATAATGCGGAATGATTCATTAACAATTGCGTAAAACAATTTAACAGTTTTATCATAGCCACGAATTCACCAAATGGTTCGTAAATCTTTTGATAAAGGTGAATTCACCCGTGTTAATCATTATTCCCGCCGATTTTATTACCCAACTGGTACACCCGGCATAGCGGCGGGATCTAAGGAGACAGAAATGGCATTTGGCAGCGCGCCACGTGGGATACCGCGTATCCTGCAGTGGCTTCTTGCCGGACTGATGTTGCTCATCGGTCTGGCCGTCGGCGGGCTGGGGTTTAAGCTCGCCACCGTGGGCGGAAGTTGTTACTTCCTGATAATGGGCGTGGTAATGGTGATTGCCGCGATCCTGATTTTCCTCAATCGCACCAGCGGGATTGTCCTTTACAGCATCGCGTTTATTGCCTCGCTGGTCTGGGCGGTAAGCGATGCGGGCTGGGATTTCTGGCCGCTCTTCTCCCGCCTGTTTACCTTCGCCGTACTGGCTTTCCTTTGTGCCATCGTCTGGCCTTACCTGCGTGGAGCAAACCACAATTCCCCCAACAAGGCGCCTGCTTTTGGTGTTGCGGCGGTCCTGGCCGTGGCGATGTTGGTTAGCCTTGGCTGGATGTTTAAGCCCCAGACTCTCGTGGCGGCGAATGAACCCGTTCCGGTTAAACCCGTCGCACCCGGTGAGCAGCAAAAGAACTGGGCGCACTGGGGCAACACCACACACGGTGACCGCTTCGCCGCACTGGATCAAATTAACAAGCAAAACGTCAGCGAACTGAAAGTCGCCTGGGTTGCCCATACCGGCGATATTCCACAGAGCAACGGCTCTGGCGCGGAAGACCAGAACACGCCTTTACAGATTGGCGATACGCTGTACGTTTGTACCCCGTACAGTAAAGTGCTGGCGCTGGACGTGGACTCCGGGAAAGAAAAATGGCGCTACGATTCTAAAGCCACCGCGCCTAACTGGCAGCGCTGCCGCGGTCTGGGCTATTTTGAAGACCACCAGAACGTGACAACGTCACAGGAAACCGCGCAGCCTGCCGCATGCCCTCGCCGTCTGTTCCTGCCGACCACCGATGCCCGCCTGATTGCCATCAATGCGGATAACGGCAAGGTCTGCGAAGATTTTGGCGACCACGGCACCGTGGATCTGAGCATCGGTATGGGTGAGATCAAGCCGGGATATTATCAGCAGACCTCCACGCCGCTGGTCGCCGGGAACGTGGTCGTCGTCGGCGGTCGCGTCGCGGATAACTTCTCCACCGGCGAACCGCCGGGCGTGGTACGTGCGTATGACGTTCACACCGGTAAGCTGGCCTGGGCGTGGGATCCGGGTAATCCGAACCTGAGCGGCCTGCCGCCGGAAGGACAGACCTACACCCGCGGTACGCCAAATGTCTGGTCGGCCATGTCTTACGACGCCAAACTGAACCTGATTTATCTGCCAACCGGCAACGCCACCCCGGATTTCTGGGCGGGTGAGCGTACCGCGCTGGACGATAAATACAGCTCTTCTATCGTCGCCGTTGATGCCACCACCGGCCAGGTGCGCTGGCATTTCCAGACCACCCACCACGATCTGTGGGACTTCGACCTGCCTTCCCAGCCGCTGCTGTACGACCTGCCTGACGGCAAAGGCGGCACCACGCCTGTACTGGTGCAGACCAGCAAGCAGGGCATGATCTTTATGCTCAACCGCGAAACCGGTAAGCCGGTCGCGAAGGTAGAAGAGCGTCCTGTACCGGCTGGTAACGTTGAAGGTGAACGCTACTCACCCTCCCAGCCGTATTCCGTCGGCATGCCGATGATTGGCAACCAGACGCTGACTGAATCCGACATGTGGGGCGCGACGCCTGTCGACCTGCTGCTGTGCCGTATTCAGTTTAAAGAGATGCGTCATCAGGGCGTCTTCACCCCGCCGGGTCTTGACCGTTCCCTGCAGTTCCCTGGCTCGCTGGGCGGAATGAACTGGGGCAGCGTCTCGGTTGACCCGAACAACAGCCTGATGTTCGTCAACGATATGCGCCTCGGACTGGCAAACTACATGGTGCCGCGCGCTAACGTGGCGAAAGACGCCAGCGGCATTGAGATGGGCATCGTCCCGATGGACGGCACGCCGTTCGGCGCAATGCGTGAACGTTTCCTGTCACCGCTCGGCATTCCGTGCCAGAAACCGCCGTTCGGCACCATGTCCGCGGTCGATCTGAAATCCGGCAAACTGGTGTGGCAGGTGCCTGTCGGTACGGTGGAAGACACCGGCCCTCTGGGCATTCGCATGCACATGCCTATCCCAATCGGGATGCCAACGCTGGGCGCGTCGCTCTCAACCCAGTCCGGCCTGCTGTTCTTCGCCGGTACTCAGGATTTCTACCTGCGTGCGTTTGATACCGCCACCGGGAAAGAGATCTGGAAAGACCGACTGCCGGTTGGCAGCCAGTCCGGGCCGATGACTTACGTCTCACCGAAAACCGGTAAACAGTACATCATCATTAACGCCGGGGGCGCTCGCCAGTCACCGGATCGCGGTGATTACGTTATCGCATACGCGTTACCTGATAAGAAATAAGCTGTGAAAAAGGGACCGAAGGGTCCCTTTTTTTGTAGGTCGATTTTGTAGGTCGGGTAAGCGAAGCGCCACCCGACACTGCTGGCGACTCAGAACGTCTCCCAGTTATCTCCGGAAACCGTCGCCGCCGGGCGCAACGGCGCGTTCTTCGCCACTGGCACAGACGTCACCGCGCGGCCAGGCTTCGCGCCGCTTAAACGAAACGCCCCCACAGCCTCGGTCAGACGTGCGCCCTGTTCTTCCAGGGATGCCGCGGCTGCGGATGCTTCTTCCACCAGCGAGGCGTTCTGCTGAGTCACTTTATCCATCTCCGAAATCGCCTGGCTGACCTGCACAATTCCGCGGCTCTGCTCATCCGATGCGGCGGCAATTTCCAGCATGATGTCGGTCACGCGCTTAACCGCGTCGACGATTTCATTCATGGTGTTACCCGCAGCCACCACCTCACCCGACCCCTGATCGATAAGGGAAACCGACTCATTGATCAGGCTTTCGATCTCTTTTGCCGCGTTGGCGCTACGGCTTGCCAGCGTACGCACTTCACTGGCTACCACCGCAAATCCACGCCCCTGTTCACCCGCGCGCGCCGCTTCTACCGCCGCGTTCAGTGCCAGAATATTGGTCTGGAAAGCAATGCTGTTAATCACGGCGGTAATCTCAGAGATCTTCTTCGAACTGCTGGAGATGTTGCCCATCGTTTTGACCACGCCGGAGACCATCTGGCCGCCACGGCTGGCTTTTCCGGAGGCATCTTCCGCCAGCTTGCTGGCATGATGCGCGTTATCAGCGTTCTGTTTCACCGTGGCGGTTAACTGTTCCATGCTCGCGGCGGTCTGCTCAATGGCCGCGGCCTGCTGCTCGGTGCGCGAAGAGAGGTCAGTATTACCGGCAGAAATCTCGCTGGTTCCGCGATAGATCTCCTCCGCGCCCTGACGCACGGTGCCAACCGTTGTTTCGAGGGAGTGCTGCATGGTTTGCAGATCGCACGTCAGACGGCCAATTTCGCTGCGTCCGGCCACATCGTCCGGCATCGTCAGGTCACCTTTTGCAATATTCTCGATACGTTTCGCAGCACGCTGTAGCGGATGAATGACCGTGCGGCGCAGCACAACGAAGGTCATCGCGGTCAATACCAGCGCCAGCACAAACGCGCCCACCATAAACATCAGCCCCAGCTGCGTGCGGCTGTGCGCCTGCGCCGTTAGCGCATTGGCACGGTCGGTGCGGATCTTAATCGCCTTCAGTAGCACGGCATTGTAAGCGTCATCCAGCGGGCGCGCGGTTTCATTTTCGTGGTTGATGATCGCTTCGAACATGCCGTTTTTGGCAAATTTGACCATCGGCTGCATGCCCGCGATATAGGCGTCGTAGCGCGCTTTCAGGTCAGCATCCAGCGCTTCGTCTTCAGCGGTACGCACGGAGCGATTCATATACGCGTTAAAGCTATCCTGGGACTGCTTGATACGCGTTTCCGCCTCGCTGATGTTCTGCTTCATCGCATCCATCTCTGCGATACGGCTTGCCGCGCCGGCGTGGATCAGATTGATACGCGCGGTGCGCAGATGGTTTGAGCTGTTCGACAGCCCCATACGCACCTGAATCTCTGATGTGACATCCTGCAGATCGTTATCGGCCTGCAGCAGGAAATATCCCGCCAGACCCGAGCTCAAGGCAAACAGCAAAATAATGCCACCGAGAATGGAGGAAAACAGCGGAACCAGCCTGATGTGATGCAAGAAGCCCAGCTTACGCTGCGCCTGCATCGAAGTAGTGTTGTCCATGACCGTCGACTCTCTTGTAGGGAAGATGCGTAAATACATGCGTGTTATACCCTAAATAATTCGAGTTGCATGAAGGCGGCAAGGGAGTGAATCCCCGGGAGCTTACATAAGTAAGTGACTGGGGTGAACGAGTGCAGCCAACGCACAGGCAACTTGAAGTATGACGGGTATAGATAGTCATCGGCACGGCAGGGATTAAGATTACGGCTAAAAACGCCGCACTGGTCACACTTTAGAGAAGATTATTAAAGAAATGCCAGCGGCTAAAAACCGCTGGCAGAAGAGTTACTTGTCACCGAAATGAATAACGGTACGGATAGATTTTCCGTCGTGCATCAGATCAAACGCTTCGTTGATCTGCTCTAGCGGCAAACGGTGAGTAATGAACGGATCGAGCTGAATCTTACCGACCATAGCATCTTCAACCATCCCCGGAAGCTGGGTACGGCCCTTCACGCCGCCAAACGCGGAGCCGCGCCACACGCGTCCGGTGACCAGCTGGAATGGACGGGTTTTAATCTCCTGACCCGCGCCGGCCACACCAATAATGATGCTCTCGCCCCAGCCTTTGTGGCAGCATTCCAGCGCGGAACGCATGACGTTAACGTTGCCGATACACTCAAAGCTGAAGTCCACGCCGCCGTCGGTCATCTCAACAATGACATCCTGAATCGGTTTTTCGTGATCTTTCGGGTTAACGAAATCTGTCGCGCCCATTTCACCCGCCAGTTTGAATTTCTCCGGGTTAGTGTCGACCGCAATAATACGCCCGGCCTTCGCCTGCACCGCGCCCTGAATCACCGCCAGACCAATGCCGCCGAGACCGAACACCGCCACGGTATCGCCCTCTTTGACTTTTGCCGTGTTATGGACCGCGCCAATGCCGGTCGTCACGCCGCAGCCCAGCAGGCAGACTTTATCCAGCGGCGCCTGCGGGTTCACCTTCGCCAGAGAGATCTCCGCGCAAACGGTATACTCGCTGAAGGTGCTGGTGCCCATGTAGTGGTAAATCGGCTCGCCGTTATAAGAGAAACGGGTCGTCCCGTCCGGCATCAGCCCTTTTCCCTGCGTGGCGCGGACGGCCTGGCAGAGGTTGGTCTTGCCGGATTTACAGAACTTACACTCGCCGCATTCCGCCGTGTACAGCGGGATAACGTGATCGCCAGGCTTCAGGCTGGTCACGCCCTCGCCCACCTCCACCACGACCCCGCCGCCTTCGTGTCCCAGTACCGCCGGGAAAACACCTTCCGGATCGTCGCCGGACAGCGTGAACGCATCGGTATGGCAAACGCCGGTATGGGTAATTTTGATCAGCACTTCGCCTTTTTTCGGTGGTGCGACGTCGATTTCAACGATTTTCAGCGGCTGGCCGGGGCCAAATGCAACAGCAGCGCGAGATTTCATAGGTCTTCCCTTTTTGTCAGGTGTGTGGGTTTATTTTAGATAAGAGCGCAGCAAATGGCCGACTTCTGCCATGCGCACGGCTCGCTGATCCGGCGTTGTCTCTCCCGTCACCAGCTCATCTTTGAGATGAATTTCTACCATTTCGCCCATCAGGCCATTGGCAGCACCGCGCACGGCGGCAATTTGCTGCAGGATAGCCAGACAGGGATCGCCCGACTCCAGCGCGCGTTCAAGGGCATCGACCTGGCCCCGAATGCGACGGACGCGAGTAAGAATACGTTTTTTATCTTCGGGTGAATGCGGCATACGCCCTCCTGATACTATAGGGGGGTATGGTATCAATGAAATCAACTTTCTGTAAACATGAAGTTTTATAGGGTTATTGCATGGGTTTATGCGATATGGGTAAAAGACAATATTATGACAAATGACGAATCAGGATGAGTGCTCCTCGGTATGCGAAATAACTACCACAACAAGGCGTTCTTAAAACTTATTTATGTCGATGTATTATCGGCAACATTCTCACCAGCGTGTTATCACGAACGAAGTAATGATGAAATAATGCGGCCAGAGCATGGAAACCGACAAGAAAATACCCGGCATTTGCAATAAACTCATGCACTTCTTTGAGGGTATGCTGTGCATCTGTATTAAGATAGGTGGCTATAGGCATTTTTATTCCAAAAAAGGACCATTCAATCTGCCCAAAGTAAAGCGATGCAATCCCCAGCAACGGTAACAGGAGAAACATTAAATACAACAATCCGTGTATTATTTTTGACGCCACAATTTGCCAGCGTGGTGGTGGTGGTATAATTTCAGGGTCGCGATGTGTCATTTTCAGGACAACCCGGATAATCATTAGCAACATAACGCTAAAGCCCGCAGTATAGTGCACTATCGCCATAGTTACACGGATCGGGCTACCCTTAACCGCCAGCCCTTTTAACTCCATAGCTGCATAGGCGATAATAATGGCTACAAATACAAGCCAGTGCAATGCGATCTGACTGCTGGCGTAATTTCTGTTCATTGCTCAATCCTTTTTTTTCGAGTATACGCCAGTATGTGTTGTTTATTCTTAAGAATACCTTAATTTCATTCACGACTTACAACATAAGAAAAAAATCTTTCTTAAGGTTGTCATAATATTAATCGCTCATATTGAAGATACTCATATGAGAGGTCTCATGATGCGAATAATGCCCCCCTACACTCTTAAATGGCTTCACGGTGAACACGAACAGAATGATATTTCAGCGTTAATCCGTGAAAACTATCAGCAGGTTTATCAGGCTTCGATTTCCCGTTGCATGCCATGGCTTATTGGCCTTTACGATGCAAATGGTGAACTTAAGGCTGCCAGTGGCGTACATATCGCCTCTCAGGGATCTCTTTATCTGGAAAAATATCTCGATAGCCCCATTGAGGTAACGCTTTCGTCACGGCTGTCGCAATCTGTTTCTCGCGCCGCAATTGTCGAAATTGGAAATTTTGCAGCGAGGGATGGTGCAAGTGCACGAATCATGTTTGCAGCGCTCTGCCAGGTCCTTACTGAGTATCAATTTTCATGGATCGTGTTTACCGGTACGAAAAAAATTCGCAATACCTTTCATCGACTTAATTTGAATCCCATCCTCATCATGCCGGCCAATCCCGCTCGCCTTGGGAATGATGCACATGAATGGGGAAAATACTATCAATATGACCCACAAATTATGGCCGGTGAACTGGCTGGCGGTCATTCTGCGCTAACTCAGGGCAGTCTATTGATGAAGTTAATAAACACTTTACCCGAGGCTCCATGGACTAATATGTCGGGAGAACATCATGTTTCTTAACGCACTGAAACAGCAAGCTCTTCAATACCCTGCTCAAACTGCTCTTAGGGGTGAAACAACGTTATGGAGCTGGAAGCAATATTTAGAGGCAGTCGTAAACGCCGCATCGTTGCTCCACGCCCTGGGGATTAGAAGGCTGGCGCTTGAGCTTGATAATAGTCCGGAGTGGGCCATTATCGATCTTGCCTGTATATCTGTCGGGATCGTCATTGTACCCATTCCTCCCTTTTTCTCGGAAACGCAAAAAGAATGGGTGCGTGCTTCAGCGTCGATTGATGCGCAAATTGGTGGTGAGAGTATGTCTGGATGGCACAGACATGATTTCCCATTCGGTAAGCTGCAGGTTAGACAGTTAACTGCCCCAACGTCGTTGCCTGTGGGGACATCCAAGATTACCTTTACCTCGGGAACCACCGGTGAACCTAAAGGCGTGTGCCTGAGTCAGAAGGGAATGTTATGGACCGCGCAAACACTCGCTACCGCTCTGCGTCCGATCGCACCGGAGAAACATCTTGTCAGCCTGCCGCTCAGCATTCTGCTCGAGAATTTGTGCGGAATCTATATCCCATTATTAATGGGTGCAGAAACAGTGATATTACCCACGGCCCAGACAGGCTTTGAGGGTTCAAGTCAATTTAACCCCAAACGTTTTTTACAGGCCTTAGTGACATGGCAACCTGAAAGCCTGGTTCTTGTACCTGAAATATTACGGGTGTTAGTCCATCTGCATCAGGTGGCACCTGAAAGTACACGTTCTCTGCGGTTTGTTGCCGTGGGTGGCGGGAAAATTCCGACGCCGTTAATGGAACTGGCAGCAAATGCAGGCTTACCCGTTTTTGAAGGCTATGGGTTATCAGAGTGCGGTTCTGTTGTCGCTCTTAATTTGCCTGGTTCTTCCAAAAAGAGCAGCGTTGGCAAACCTCTGCCAGGTATAAACGTTACCGTTGATCCCTTACAGCAACTACACGTAACGAGTCCAGCCAATGCCCTGGGGTATCTCGGGGAGGAATCACAAAATACAACGGTTCCTACTGGCGACCTTGCAAGCGTTGATGATGATGGATTTATTCATATTATTGGCCGTTTAAAAAACGTTCAGATAAACGCATACGGTCGCAATTTTTCTCCAGAATGGCCTGAAGCAGAAGCGATGGCATGCCCTGCTGTGCGCCGTGTAGTCATTTTTGGTGACGGTTTAACACGTAACGTTGCGCTTGTTGATGCTTTTGAAGGACAAAAGGAGCTGGCGCGTCAACAGTTAATGCGTATCTCCGCGCATCTTCCAGACTACGCGCAATTTCACCGATTGCTGTTTACGTCCGAAATATCTTCTCCCGAAATGATTACCGCAAATGGTCGCCCTAAACGAAGCGCCATCTGGCAGTCCCTGAAACATATTATTCTCACCTGCAGCCAGGAGGAAGACGCATGAGCTTTTATCAGGAATTACAGAATCAGACCGCTGTAGAACGTCAACGTTTACTTAATTCACCTGTTATTGCGCGTTGCCAGACAGGCGATATCTCGGCGGAGATGTATATCGCGTTTTTGACACAGGCTTATTATCACGTCAGTCATACCGTTCCGCTACTAATGTGTGCTGGCAGCTGCCTTCCTGCCTCTCACGAAGCAGTACGTGGCGCAATCGCTGAATATATTGATGAGGAATATGGGCATCAGGAGTGGATCCTCAATGATATTCGCGCATGTGGGGGGGATCCTGAGGCGGTAAGGAATGGTATGCCGGGCCTGCCCATCGAAATGATGATCGCTTACCTCTACTACCGAATTGAGCGGGTAAATCCGATGAGCATATTTGGCATGGTGCTCGTGCTGGAAGGCACTAGTGTGTCAATTGCAACAGCTGTTGCGGCTCAGCTGGAAAATACTCTGGCGCTGCCTGAGCAGGCAACCACCTACCTGCGTTCTCACGGAGAACTCGATCAGGGCCATTTGCAATTCTTTGCGTCCCTCATGGATTCAATCACTGACAAGTGCGATCAGGAGGCCATCATCCACACGGCTCGTCGTATTTATCATCTCTACGGACAGATGCTTGACCAACTGGGAGATAACGCCCATGAATCTGCTTAATAAAACCGTTCTGCTAACCGGTGCCAGCGGAGGAATCGGTCAGGCGCTGGCGCGAGAACTGGCGCATAAAGGCGCGAGACTCTATCTCGTAGGGCGTAATGAAAAGGCAATGTCGCTTTTAAAGAATGCCATTCCTCACCCGGAGCGACACAATATCGCCCTGATGCGCAGCTATTCCGACGAAGAGATATTAGGGCTGGCGAACAGTCTGTCTCAGAATGGTGGGTTGGACATTCTCATCAATAACGCAGGAAGCAGTCGCTTTGCATTGCTTGAACAGCAATCATTCGACGATATTCGTGAACAGATCCGAACCAATATCGAGATTCCTGCCCTTCTGACCCGGGCCTTGCTGGATAAAATGAACAGACCTGGCATCGTGCTTAATATTGGTTCAATTTTTGGGGAAATAGGGCATCCGGCGTGGAGTGTATACAGCGCAACCAAGGCTGCGACACATCGTTTTTCCGAAGCACTTGGTCGGGAATTGCAGGGAAGCGGTATTACCGTTTTGTATGCCGCTCCACGCGCAACAAAAACCACGCTCAACAGCGAACAGGTTTACGCCCTTAACCAAAAACTCGGTAATAACAACGATTCGCCGATTTATGTCGCATCCCAGCTTGCACGGCTTCTTGAAACGGAGCAGAAACGGTATCGCTTTGGAATTATGGAGCGTCTGTTCGTCAAAATTAATGCCTGGTTTCCTCACGTCGTCGACGGAGCATTAGCAAAAAAATTACCTGTTATTCAGGAATTCGCCAGAAAATCGTTAAAAGGAGAACACAAATGAGAAAACTGTATGCTCTATTTCTTGTTGCAGCAGTTCCGACTGTAGCACTGGCGGACACCCCCCTCGAGGAATTACAACACGATTGGTCTGTGTGCCAGTATCAAACTCTGGAAGCCAAAAAAGAGAACTGCTTTAGTTCACTTAGTCAGAAAGCGCATCAGGCAAGTCAGATGAAAAACAACACAAGCGCACCACTGTTAATTTGGTCTGCAATCATTGATAGCAGCTGGGCTGGCGCAAAAGGTGGTCTGGGAGCATTGAGCCTTGTTAAACAAGCCCGCACTAACCTGGAGAAAGCGATTGAAATTGAACCTAACGCGCTTCAGGGATCAGCCTGGACAAGCCTGGGGGCTCTTTATTATCAGGTTCCCGGCTGGCCGATCGGTTTTGGTGATAAAGACAAAGCTGATGAAATGTTGAAAAAAGCGCTGGCCATCAACCCTGACGGTATAGACCCTAACTATTTCTACGGCGATTACCTTCTAAAAGAGAAAAGAACGGATGAAGCCAGGCGTTTTCTAACCAAAGCACTGAAAGCACCGGCTCGCCCAGGGCGCGAAATCGCTGACAACGGGCGCCGTCGTGATATTGAAAGGGATTTGCAAAGCATTCCATAAAACACTTTCGCAGAAAATTACTGGATGCCGTTCGATAATTGACGTCAGAACGGCATACCAGCGACTAACATTCTTTCCGAAACAGGGTCATATCAATATCAAGAACGCCTCTCTCATTCCTAATCAAATCCTGCGAAACCCTGTTACAAATAAAAATCGCAAGATCGGTCAGGATCCTGCCCGACCGCGCAGGCAAGGACGATACGCTGTCGGGCGTCACACAGGCTCGCTGGATACGATCTCCAACATCAATTTTGTCCACGAGGTGCCGGAACATGCGCTGCAAACGGATATCTATCTGCCGTTAAATTAAGACGGATGACTTCCCCCGCCATCAGCTGAACGTCTTACCGCCTGCGCCAGTTTATGCAGCTCCTCCTTAAGCCAGCGGGTCGCCCCCCGCTGGCCGCTGCGTTTATGCGAGTAAATTTTCACTTCAAACGCGCGGATTGAAAATGGTAAAGCAAATATCCTGAGATCCGCAGCCGCGACAAGCTTCTCAGCCGCAAACCGCGGGATCGCCATCAGCAGATCGCTTTGTGCAACGATAAACGGGGCGCTGAGCATCGACGGCGTTTTGATCGCTATATGCCGGGTATAGCCCAACTGCTCAAGCCGCAGATCCAGGACGCCTTGTTTCTCATTCCAGGGCGTGACCACCAGATGTCGGGCCGCGAGATAATCCTCCAGCGTCAGCCGTGTGCGGCTGGCGTTACTGATGACCACATACTCATCTTCGAACCAGCCTATCTCCTCCAGTTCCGGATGACGAATATCCTCCGAGGTACTGAACCCGAGCGCCAGATCCACTTCCCCGGCTAATAGCTCCGTCAGCGCCGGGCTGTGGGGCAAATAACGCAATTCAAAACGCAAACCAGGGGCAGCATGCTGCAAGGTGTGCATCAGGGTCGGAAAAACGCAAAGCGCGGTAAAATCCGTAATCGCAATGTGTAAGCTCTCGGTACTGCTGGGGGCGTCAAACTCCGGCTGCGGGGTCAGCTCATGATTCAGGAATGACAGTGCGGAAGCGATGGAAGGTGCGAGCTGAGAAGCATACACGCTGGGGGACATACGATGCCCTTCCCGGAAAAAGAGCGGATCGTTCAGCGTCGCGCGCAGACGCGAAAGCGCATGGCTCAGTGCCGATGTGCTCATCGCCAGCTCATCGGCTGCCAGACGAACAGAACGATGGCGGTAAATCGCGTCGAAAACGGGCAACAGGTTTAAATCAAGACATCGTAAAGCCGGATGCATAATATTCATCATTTGTTGATTTCATTGCACTTAATTCTTCGGACAATACTCCGTATGCTTAACGCCATCAATCGCGAAACAGACAAAAAGCAGGAATAACAATGAGCATTATCCTTCGTCAGGCCCGTCCCGAAGATGCCGCGGCCATTTACGCCATGATCTACGAGCTGGCAGTCTATGAAAAAGCGCCGGAAGAAGTGGTTACCACGCCAGAGGAGATCCGTGAAACGCTCTTTGGCGCGGGAAGTCACACCGAAGCGTTGATCGCTGAGTATGAAGGCAACATCATCGGCTATGCCGTGTTCTTTACCAGCTATTCAACCTGGCTCGGACGCAACGGTATCTATATGGAAGACCTGTACGTTTCCCGGGAGTATCGCGGTAAAGGCGCGGGAAGAGCGTTACTGAAACATATCGCGCAACTCGCGGTAAAGCGGCAGTGTGGTCGCCTGGAATGGAGCGTTCTGGACTGGAACCAGCCCGCCATTGATTTTTACCTGAGCATTGGCGCGCTGCCGCAGTCTGAATGGGTGCGCTATCGCCTTGATGGCGACGCGCTGCTGAGTTTTGCCGAATAACAGCGTCTCTCTGTGCGAGTCCTTTCGCACAGAGATATATCCGAAAACAGCCCTGCCAGGTGCCGAAATTAACCTTTCGTCTCTCATATCTGCAAAGAGCGGCTATCCTTTAATTATCAACACAAGGAGGCAAAGATGTCTGATTTCGGTACTGATAAAAACACCCAGTTTGCTGAAGATAAAGCAAAAAATAACCTCGATGAAATTGCAGGTTCTGCACAGCAGCAGTTTGGTGAATTCGTCGATTCACCAAAGCACCAGGTAAAAGGCGCGGCTAAAAAATATGCCGCGCAGGCCAGCGATGCGGTTTCTGATGTAACAGAAGCGGTCAGAAATAACCCGCTAACCGGCCTTATCGCCGCCGGTGCCGTCGGTATTGTTCTCGGCCTGCTACTGGGTCGTAAATAATCAAGGCCCTTCGGGGCTTTATTTTTAGCTAAACTGTCTTACCATGCGATCTAATTCCTCCTCCTTCACAGCCCGTGAGAGATAATATCCCTGAAAGTTTTTCACGCCCAGTTCGACTAATTTTTCAAATTTCTCTTCACTGTCCACCCCTTCAGCAATGCAGTCCGTTCCGGTCATGTCGCTGTATATCTGAATCGCTTTAATCAGATTATAATCGTTGTCGTTCGCCACAAAATGCTCAACGATGTCGCGGTCCAGTTTCAACCCGTCAAAATGCACTTGCCTGACAGGAAACATGGTGTGATGGTTAGAGAAGCAGTCATCCAGAAACAGTCTGCACCCGGTATTACGCAGATGCCGCATGGTTTCAGGGATCTTCTTGTCTTTGGTCACATCGATATCTTCTGCAAATTCAAAGACAAGCTTTTCCGCCCACTGGGGTTTGAGCAACATGCCGATGGCTTTCCGGGCCATCTCCGGCAACGCTTTTCCGGAAGCGAGACGAGGCGGAATATTGACTGAAAAATAGAATTTCCCATTATATTTATTAATCCCGGACACGGCAGCGTGGATCACCAGGGCCGTTATTTTTAACCATATCTCGTGATTTGAAATGTCATTAAGAAAACAGGCAGGCTTGACTATTTTGCCGTTTTTATTCCAGCGGATCAGTATCTCAAAGCCCACCCCTTTTTTGTCGCGATCGGTAATGATCTGGTAGGCCGGGAAGATTTCCCTTTTCACCAGAGCATTAAAAATATCTGCTTCTTTATCCGTGAATTCTGCTTTAAGACGATGGTTTTTGTGACTTCTTTCCGCTTTGAAGTTATGCGGATCGTTTAACCATCGTTTAATATAATGTAACTTCTGCACACCTTCCTTACGATGGGTATAAACCGTTTTATTAGAAAGTCCTAGCTTTTCGCACAGATCTTTTACGGACATACCGCGGTAGAAATTCAATAAAACGTCAATTTCTCTTCTTGTTAGCCATTTCAGGTTTTCCTGCGGAGAATACCCCAGACAGTGATCGCGTAATAATCGCGAGTGGTCTTTAAACCCCTTATTATGGGTGTGGAAGCAGTTGATGACATCAGAAACGCTGGCGATCCGAATCAGTGATAATTGATGGCTGTTATGTAAAAGGCTACCCAGAGTGCGATATAACCAGCTGTCAGGTATATCACTATAAAGGGTCACGCATCGGATAACAGGCAATGCATTCAGTACGGATGCCAGCCGCGTCAGACTTTCCAGCAGAGTGACAATCCCTTTACCCGGAAACACAACAATATGAGCATGTTGATTATTAAGGATATTTTCCCTATCCCGTTGGCAGACATCATCTCCCTCAAAGTGGATATGCGAAGCGTCTATGCCGTACTTTTTCAGGAGCAAAGCATACCCCTGGAAGGTAAAACCGCAGGTTGAGATGACAAACCGCCGATCGTCGCGAGCAACATTTCTGTGAGAAATTTTGTGGGTCATAACCTGCTCCTGGGCACAAAATCGCCATTCTTATTATGAATACGGAATATGTAATACAGCTGGTGTATAGAATAATTTTACAGTACGCCATCAGGTTAAGATACTGTTATCAACGTTCCGCACCGGAACATCTTTGCGTTAATCACTCTCTCTTCTGTCGACAAATGTAAATATATCTTTCTTTTCAAATAACGACGGCAAAACACTGTTTCTCAGGTATAATGAAAATTCCGAAAAAGAAGACTGGATACTTCATCTATCGGTTCATCAAACACGAGAAAAATGCTATGGATAATCACATCTCATCCAGGGCCTTGCTACATCGACGGGATGTTATAAAGAGCAACCCACGATTTGGTGAGGCAATATTAGAGCACTACACAATTAATGACACCATCTATAAAAAACAACCTTTGTTCTACAAGACAATGCTTCAGGAAGCGCGGTTCAACATTATTCTCGCCATGTGTTGTTTTATATTTGGCAATCAGGCCGAGTCAGTATCTGAGATTAAAGAGCTATGCTCCCGCTATAAAATAGCCAGCCCTAATAGTGTGATTGCGATCATTACTCTTCTCAGAACCACGGGGCGCATCAGGACCTGGCGCTGTACGGATGACCGTCGTAAAACACGAATAGCCCCGACCGAAAAAGGATTGAGTGAACTTAAACGCTATATGTCCGGTGCATTTTTGCCCGTCAGCATTCTTTATCCGACGTTTAATATTGATGTAAACCTGCTGGATAATGACACATTGAGAAATAATTTTTTCCGCCGCGCAGCGGAATATCTCTTCCGGGGATTAACCTTCAGGAAAGTGTTACCCGAGGTAGGATTATTTATTGATAAAGATGGCGGACGCATGATTATGCTTTATCTTTATCTGCAGGCCATAAAAAACAAATCTGCTCATGGTGCAGTTATTGATTATTCAGCCAGCACGCTCGCGAAAGAATTCTTTGTTTCGCGGATCCACGTCAACCGGATTATCAAAACAGCGCAAGAGGCAGGATATCTGAAAGATCGCGGTGACGGTCGCCTGTCGGTGTATCCGGCTTTTCTCGAACTGGTCGAAAACTATGCCGGACTCTATTTCGCGTATGTCACCCATTACATTAACGTGGTACCGAAAGAACGACGCCACCCCAACAACGTCACATTAACGGTATAATAAAAAGGGCGTTCGGTTCCCCGAACGCCCTGCCCTTATCTCTCCCGCAGCGCTTCTTTCGCTTTGTTGAGCGGCTTCAACAGATAATCAAGAATGGTTTTACTGCCGGTTTTGATATCCACCGTCGCAATCATCCCCGGAAAGACCGGAAATTCCTTACCTTGCTTATTGGTCAGATGGTTACTGTCGGTGCGGATATAAACGCGGTAGTAGTAAACATCCCTTTTCACCTCATCCTGCAAAGTATCCGGTGAAATCATGGTCACTTCCCCTTCCAGCCCACCGTAAATGGAGTAGTCATAGGCCGTCACTTTTACCAGCGCTTTCTGGCCGGGATGGATAAATGCCACGTCGCGCGGGGAGATTTTTGCCTCAACCACCATCTGATCGTCCAGCGGCACCAGGCTCATCAGCTTGCCATTCGGCGGAATAACGCCTCCCACGGTCGTCACGTCAATATCCTTCACGATGCCACGCACCGGCGCATTGAAGGTCAGCCGGGTCAGGGAATCCTCACGTCCTTTCATCACCGAACGCTGAGCTTCAATTTCCGCGTTGGCTTTTGCCAGTTCTTCACGGGCGCGAACGTAATACTGGTTTTTCATCTCGGTGATTTTATTCTCAAGCTCATTTTTTTGACGCTCAAGACGTAACACCTCCACCTTGCTGGCCGCCCCCTGGGTCACCAGCGGACGGGTTAACGACAGTTCACGCTGCACCAGTTCAGCCCCCTGACGCAGGCCGGCCAGCCCTTTTTCCAGGCTTTCGCGACGGGACTGATAGAGCGCCGTCTCTTGTTTGACCAGTTCAACGTCGTCATCCAGTTCTTCGGGAAAAATCAGCGCCGTGTCGTTGACCTCGGCCTTCAGGCGCGCCGCCGTTGCCAGCGCGGCATTCAGACGGGACTCACTCTCCAGCACGCTGGACTCGGTTTTTGTCCGGTCTAACTGCGCAAGCTGCTGACCGCGTTCGACAATGTCGCCTTCGCGCACCATCAGGCTGTGAATAATGCCCCCTTCCAGGGACTGAATCACCTGCTCATGCGAAGACGGAATCACCTTGCCGCTGCCGGTGGTGACTTCATCAAGCTCGAACAGGCTCGCCCAGGCGAGAAATACCGCCAGCAGGGCGAACAGCGCCCATGCCACCAGCGACGACCTCGGCAGGCGTGGCTCTTTCAGACGGCTATTAAAACGGGTTAAATCATTCATGCCACACCCTCCTCAGCAACCGCCGCCGCTTTCATGGTCACGGTGCGCTGCGCGGCTTTTGGCGTCGCCATACCGTGCTGATGCAGGATCGCGTCGCGCGGGCCGTCCATCACCACCTTGCCGTTTTCCAGCACAATGATGCGGTCAACCAGGTCCAGAATTGGCAGGCGGTGGGTGGCCACCACCAGCGTCCGGCGCTTGCCCAGCCACTGGTGAAGATGCTGAATAAACTGCTTCTCGCTCACTTCATCCAGCCAGGCGGTAGGCTCATCCAGCAGCAGAATCGTCGGAGAAGTGATCAGCGCGCGCGCCAGCAGCAGCGCCTGACGCTGCCCGCCGGACAGCCCCGTGCCGCCTTCATTGATAAGGGTGTTCAGCCCCATTTTCTGCTTGCGCACAAACTCAAGCGCGCCGCTGTTCACCAGCGCCTGATGAATTTCTTCGTCAGTCGCCAGTGGGTTACCCATCAGGATATTGTCCCGCACGGAGCCAAAGAACAGCCGCGCCTGCTGGCTGAGCAACTGCATGTCGCGACGCAGATCGGCCGGGTCCAGATGGTTAAGCGCGATATCGTCCAGCAGGATGCTGCCCTGCTGCGGCTCCTGCATGCCCGCCAGAAGTTGCAGCAGCGTGCTTTTGCCGGAGCCATTTCGGCCAAGCACCGCCACGCGCTCCCCGGCACGGATCTGTAGCTTGCTGATGTTAAGCACGCTGAGTTTCTCTTCTTCATCGTAGTAAAACCCGACGTCCTCCAGCACGTAGTCGCCGCGCAGATGGGCTTTATGCACCTTCTTCCCGTGCTGCGGATCGTCAATCGGTCGCTGCATCAGGTCGTCCAGCCCCTTACGGGCCACTTTTGCCGACTGCCAGCGGGAGAGCACGCCTGAGATCTGCGACAGCGGCGCGATGGTGCGCGACGCCAGAATCGAGGTTCCTACCAGCGCACCGGTGGTCATATCCCCGCTGATCACCAGATAACAGCCCACCAGCAGGACTACCGCATAGACGATAGACTGCACTTCCTGGGTCCAGGTCAGCAGCAGGCCCGTCAGCCAGCGCTGCTTCATGCCGACGCTGGCGGCGACATCGTTGGTGTTATTCCACTGGTTCTGGAAACGCTGTTCGGCGCGCATCAGCTTGATGTCCTCAATGCCCTGCACCGCCTCCACCAGCGTGGCGTTACGGATCGCGGATTCGCGCATCCCCTCGCTGGAGAGTTTGCCCAGCGGACGCTGCACCAGCAGGCCCGGAATCAGCAACAGCGGCACGGCGAGAAGCACCACCAGCACCAGCGGGCCGCCAATCATCCACAGAATAAAGACGAACAGCAGGAAGAACGGCAGATCGGAGATCGCCGCAATGGTGGTGGAGGTGATGAGTTCACGCACCGACTCCAGCTCGCGGATCTGCGCAATAAACGAACCGGTTGATTTGGAGCGTGCGCCATTTTTAATCCGCAGCGCGTGGGCAAACACACGCTCTGAAATGCGCAGGTCGGCGCGTTTCCCCACCACGTCAGATATATGCACGCGCAGCATGCGCATGACGAATTCGAAGACAATGGCAATCATGACGCCGCCAAACAGCACCCACAGCGTGGCTTCTGATTGCGACGGTACGACCCTGTCGTACACCTGCATGGAAAAGACCATGCCAGAGAGAGCCAGTACGTTAGCCACCAGCGCCACCAGCATAATGTCGCTGTAGCGTCGCCAGTCTTTCAGCGCCAGCTGCCAGAACCAGTTTTTCTCATACGGTTTAATGTAATCGTCCACGCGGGCATCCGGTGTGGACTCCAGCGGGCGCAGCACCAGCAGGGTTTTTAACCGTGTCCCGAGCGCTTCCAGCGTCAGCGTCGTCTCCAGGCCACCGTCTCCGCTAAACTGCAGGCTGACGTTGCCTTCGTTGTCCATGCGGGTAATCACTGCGATTTGTCCGCCGGTGAATTCCGCCAGCAGCGGTAAACGCCACGGATCGAGAGAGACCGCTTCCGCCGCCACTACACGCATCCCCAGCCCTAGCTGGCGCGCCATCTCCTCCAGCACCAGCTGGCGCGGAGACTGACTTTCATGGTTAATCGCGACCCGAACATGTTCCGCGGAAAAGTCCAGCCGATAGTGCTTCGCGATGATCAGCATGCCCTGCAGCCAGGGTTCGTACTGTGGATGTGTCTTCATAATCTCCGGGTTAACGCTATTCGTGTATAGAAATGCCAAAAGGCCGCGGGGATCGCTCCCCGCGGCAGGGTTTTACGCAATTAACAGTTGATGATTTGCCAGCAGCGTCGCCAGATCCGTCTGCACGCCGTTCAGCGTCACCAGAGTGGTTGGCGAGAACTGGCCGCCGGTACCGTCCAGGTCAACCTGGATCTCGGTATTGCTGCCGTTTTGCACCACGCGGATGTAATCGGTGATATTGCCCGCGCTACTGTCCAGCGTCGCCACGCCGTTCACATAGCTCGCTGAGCCCGTGCCGGTATAGCCGCTGTCTGAGAGCAGATCGCGCAGGTCAATACGGTCCGTGTCCGCCGTCCCTTCCCAGGTGCCGACGGTAAAGCCGTTCACCACATCGTGACCGTTACCGCCCGTGGCATCCGACGCGTTGATCAGCTTGTAGAGCAACGTATCGTGACCGCCGCTGCCGATGTTGAAGGTGTCATTCCCGCCGCGGCCTTCGAAACGGTTATCAGCGCTGTTGCCGGTGATAACATCGTCGAAGTCCGAACCGTTAATGCCTTCAATATTCAACAGCCGTGTGGTACCAAAGCCAGTGTCCTGTGCGGTTGAAAGGCGCAGGTCAACGGTCACGCCGGAGGTCGCATTGCGGTAATCCACCACGTCCATCCCACCGGTGTTGCTCCAGGTGTCGTAGTCGGAATGGGTATTCCAGCCGCCGGAGCCGTTGTAGGTATAGGTGCCATCTTCTGCAATGAAGGTGTCGTTATACCCGGTCCCGGTGATTGTCCCGCTGTGGCCGCCGGTCGCCGCTTCGGCCGTCAGGACGTAGCCCTCTTTGCCGTTGCCCGCATCCAGACCGCTCCAGGTGACGTTATCCGACACACCGTTGGTGATCTTCACAATCTCTGCCGAGTAGGTTTCATTCGGATCCAGACCGTAGAAGCTCACCAGCGCAGAGGTATCGTTCGACCCGATACCGGACTGGGCGTTGATGATCTGCGAGGCCACCAGCACGCCTGCGGCGTTATACAGGTTGACCGTGTTGCCGTAGTAAGCGTTGATACCCTCGCTATCGACAATGTGCAGATGCATCGCGGTGCCGTCCGCAATGGTTTTGCTGTTCTGAACCAGCACCACCTTGCCGTTCTGCTGAGACACCAGCAGATCCTTCGCGCCGTCCCAGTTGTAGTCCACCGCGGCCACGCCGGTAGCGTAGGCGATACCGGACGCCAGCTGGCTGGAGGTCCAGGTGGAACCGTACCCGTTGTTGGTGAACAGGGTCGCCGTTTGTGACGCGCCGTAGGTGCTGAGCTTGATGATGTCCATCTGCCCGTCGCCGTTCCAGTCCACCGCCACCGACAGATACCCCGCCGACGCGTTAGAGGCTTCCACCGCGCTCTTGGTGGTTGAGAGCTTCCCGGTGCCGTCGTTGTAGTAGATCACCCCGCCGTTGTTGTTGTAGCTGCTGCCCAGGTACAGATCCATGTAGCCATCGCCGTTGAAGTCTGCCCACGTCATGGACGCCGCCGTGGTGGTGTTCGCGGCATTGACCACAAACACGTTGGTCAGGTTCTGGCCGATAGAGAGCGTGCCGTTGCCGTTGTTGTTGATTACGGTTAACGAGTACGCGCCGCTGCGGTTGGTGTGCTGAACAATATCCACCGTACCGTCGTTGTTCAGGTCAACGCCGGAGATTTCACGCATGGTGGTGAATTGTCCCCAGAAACCTGCGCCGCCGTTGGTGCCGTCCGGCGACAGTACCCCGTTGTTGTTGATCAGGTACGTAATGGAGTCTGCACCCGCATCGCCGTAGGCCAGATCCAGATAACCATCACCGGTTTTGTCGTACGCAATCACGCCGCCGTACCAGATGGTGGTGCCCATTCCCAGCTGGCTGGCGTTATAGGTGCTACCATCGTAGGTCCACATCACCTGCGTGGATCCCGCGTAGGTGTTCTCCGTGGCGAAAATGTCCTGCGTGCCGTTACGGTCAAAGTCAGCGGCGGTCTGGCTCACCACGTAGTAATTACGGGTGTTGGTCAGCGTATTTCCGGCATAGGTCGAGCTATCGCTGCTGGAGTAAGACTGGCCGTTCGCAATGATATTCCACAGACCGCTGCTGTTCATGCCAAGGGTCATGGTGGAGTTGTTGCTGTTCCCCGCCGTGGTTGCCCAGTCGGTATTCACCGTGGTGGTGTCAATCACCAGACTGCCGGTGGTCGTCCCGGTGGTATTGCCGTTACCCGCGCTGCTCTTCACCTGCGCCGTCACGCTGTAGCTCGCGACGTTCAGTGCATCGCTGTCCGGGATCTGCAGATACCAGGTGTTGTGATCCGGATCGACCACCACCGCACCGCCCGTCTGGGAGGTGTAGGTTTTCCCGTTCACCGTCACCACCAGATACTCACCGTTCACCAGATCGGCGGAGACGGTCCCGCTGACGATCGGCGTGGTATCCGACGTGGTCTGCGCGGTAATCGCCGCCGTGGTGGTCGGTATGCTGGTATCCACGCTCAGCACAAAGCCGTCCGATTCCGTATAGTTACCGGCCTTGTCGGTGACACGCACAATGTAGGTGTGATTGCCATCGCTCAGGCCGTTATCCTGGAAGGACCAGCTTGCGCTGCCGTTCATGGTCACCTGGCCGAGCAAGACGCCATCGCGGTAAAGCTGGACGATCTCGCCGTCGTCCGGGGCGCGGTTGAGCGTCCCGTTGATCACCGGTGAGTTATCGTCAGTGGCGACCGAGCTGCCAAAGGTGCCCGTACGTTCCCCTTCAACGTCGGTATAGCTCACGACCGTTCCCACCGTGTCTGGCGGCGTGGTATCCACCGTCACCACCTGCGACGCGGTAGATCCCACGTTGCCCGCCTGGTCGATGATCCGCACCTGGTAGGTGTAATCGCCGTCCGCCAGATCGCGGGTATCGGTGTAGCTCCAGCGCTGGTTGGTGACCGTGGCGTCAGACCAGGTATTCCCGCCGTCGAGGCTTATCTGCACGCGCTCGTCGTTTGCCAGCGCGTTGCCCAGCGAGCCGTTAATGGTCAGCGTGGTGTCCATCGTGATGAAATCACTCCCGGACTGACCGGTATCTTCGCTGATGCTGTCGATGGTGATGCCATACTGCGGCGCCTGAGTATCCACCGTCACCGCCTGCGAGGTGGTTGCCCCGACGTTACCCGCCTGGTCAATCACCCGCACCTGGTAGTTATGGCTACCGTCGGTCAGGGTACGCGTATCGCTGTAGCTCCACTGGGTCCCGCTCACGGTGGCATACACCCAGGTGGTGCCGCCATCCATGCTCACCTGAACGAACTCACCCGCCCCCAGCTCTGCGCCAAGCGTGCCGTGCAGCGTGTACGAGGTCGAACTGGTCAGGAAGTCATTGTTGTCAAACCCGGTGTCGACGGTAATGTTATCCACGGTCACCGTAATCGCCGCATCCGGGGCGACCGTATCAACGGTCACCTGCTGATGAGCGCTGGCCCCCACGTTGCCCGCCGCATCCACCACGCGAACGTAGTAGTCATAGGTCTGGTTCCCGAGCGTGCGGCTGTCGACGTAGTACCAGCTGTTGCCGGTCACAATCACGTTCTGCCAGGTGACGCCGCCGTCGATGCTGATCTGGGCGTACTCGCCGTCAGCCAGCGTCGCGCCGAGCGAGCCGTGCAGCGTCAGGGACGTATCGTTGGTGATAAAGTCGCTGCTGCTCAGGCCGGTATCGTCGCTGATGCGGTCGATGGCGATGGTTTTGCTGGCGTCCGGCGCGACGGTATCAATGGTCACTACCTGGCTGGTGGTGGCGCTGATATTCCCCGCGTCGTCAATCACGCGCAGCTGGTAGTTGTAATCTCCGTCGGCCAGCGTACGGCCATCGACATACGTCCAGCTCAGCCCGCTGACGCTGACGTCGGTCCAGGTCAGACCGCCGTCGAGGCTGATCTGCGCGTGGTCACCGCTGCCCAGCGCCGCGCCGAGCGTCCCTTTCAGGCTGATCTGGTTGTCGCTGGTGATGAAGTCACTGTCGGACAGGCCGGTATCCTGGGAAACGGAATCCACGGTAATGGTCGTTGCCGCCGGTTTCGTCAGATCAATGACCACGTCCTGGCTGTCCGTTGACCCCACGTTGCCCGCATTATCAATCACCCGCACCTGATACTGATAGGTCCCGTCGGTCAGGGTGCGGCCGTCCGTATAACGCCATGTGGTGCCGGTCACGGTCAGGTCAATCCAGGTTGCCCCACCGTCGAGGCTGATCTGCGCCTTCTCGTTATTGCCGAGCTGCGCGGTCAGCGAGCCGTTGACCACGACCTGAGCGTCGTTGGGGATGAAATCACTCGCGCTCAGGCCAGTGTCGTTTTGCAGAGAATCAATGCTGATGCCCATCGACGGCGCGGTGAGATCCACGGTGACGCTGTGGTTATCGCTGCCGCTGTTGCCGATGGTGTTGCTGACCTGCGCGTTAATGACGTACGAACCGCCGTCCGCCAGCGCGGTCACGTCTGCGCTTCCGACCGTATAGCGCCAGGTGCCGTCATTCTGAACGGTCGCCGTGTAGGTTTTACCGTTCAGCGTGATGGTCACCGTCTGGCCCGCAGGCGCGTCGGTGGTGCCGCTGATGACCAGCGGCGTGCCGTGTTCGGCGGCGCTGACAATGTCATCTTCCGCAAAGGTGTTGATGGTGATAGTTGGGACGTCACCGTTCAGCGTTACGTCGTGCGTTGCGCTGCCCGGGTTACCCGCTTTATCACTCACCGTGGCGGTAATCGCGTACTGCCCGTCACTCAGGCCGAGGAAGTCACGGCCCGGCACGAAGACCGACCACGATCCGTCTGCCCCGACGGTGGCCTGATAGCTGTGCCCGTTGAAGGAGACGGTCACCTTCTGGCCCTGTTCCGCCGTGGTGGTACCGCTGATGGTCTGGCCCGCCAGTTGCTCGGCATTGTTAACGATGTCGTCATCGGCCACGGTGCTGATGGTCACGGTCGGCGCAACGGTATCCACCGTTAAGGTGTGCGTCGTCTGACCGCTGTTCCCGGCTTTGTCGTCGACCGAGGCGGTCACCGTCAGCGCCCCCTGGCTCAGCGCGGCCAGATCCGCCGCGGGTACGTCCAGCGTCCAGGTGCCGTCGTTGGCCACGGTAGCGGTATAGGTTTTGCCGCCCAGCGTCACGGTAACGGTCTGGCCGGCCTCGGCGCTGGAGGCACCGTGAACCGTCAGCGGCTGTTGCGCTTCTGCCGCGTTCAGCACATCGTCACCCGACAGCGTCGCAATGCTTACCACCGGCGCGGTGGTATCTACGCTGATGTCGTGCGTTGCCGAGGCGCTGTTACCCGCGCTGTCCTGCGCCGAAACAGACACCTGATAGCGTGCGCCATCGGCCAGTGCGCCTACGTCGGCGGCCGGGACGGTAGTCGTCCAGGTGCCGTCGCTCTGAATCGTGGCGGTGTAGGTCTTGCCGTTCAGGGTCACGGTCACCTGCGTACCGCTGGCAAACTGGGCGCTGGAGCCATTAATCACCAGCGCATTACCCGCTTCTGCCGCGTTGATAACGTCATCGCCGCTGAGGGTATTTACCGTCAACGCCACGGAGGCGGTGTTGACCACCACGTCGTGCGTCTGGGTGCTGCTGTTGCCCGCGCTGTCGGTAATGGTTGCGCTCAGCGTCACTGTGCCGTCGGTCAGGGCGGAAATCACGCTGGCCGGCACGCCCACGCTCCAGTTGCCGCTGGCGTCAACGGTGGTGGTGTACTGGTTCGAACCCAGCGTAATGACCACTTTATCCCCGACGTTCGCGCCGGTTGCCGTGCCGCTGACGATCTGCGCCTGTCCGTGTTCCACGCTGTTGATCACGTCATCGCCCGCTACAACGTTAACGCTGACGGTCGGTGGCGTGGTATCAAGCGTAATCGCTTTACCCGCGCTGCCCGGGTTACCCGCCGCGTCGCTCACGCTGACCTGCACGGTATAGCCGTTATCCGCCAGTGCGGAGAGATCGGTGCCCGGCACGTTGACGCTCCAGATACCGCCCTGCTGCACCTGCGCGGTGTAGCTCTTACCGCCCAACGTCACGGTAACCGTCTGCCCGGCTTCCGCGGTGGTGGTACCGGAGATGGCCACGCCTGCGGACGCTTCGCTGGCGTTGATCACGTTATCGCCCGCGACCGTATCAATGGTGACGGCTGGCGCGGTGGCATCCACGCTGTACTCGCGGCCCGCAGAGGCGCTGTTGCCGTTCACGTTAGTCACGCTCACCTGCACGCTGGCATCGCCGTCTTTGAGGCCCGCCAGATCTGCGGAAGGCACGGTAGCCGTCCAGTTGCCGTCGGCATCCACTTTCGCGGTGTACGTCTTCCCGGCGAAGGTGATGGTAACGGTCTGGTTTTCCTCAACGTTCGACGTGCTGCCTGAAAGCACCAGATCCGCGCCTTTCTCCGCCGCGTTAATCACGTCGTCGGTAGCAATCGCATCAATGCTGATGGCGACCGCGGCCAGATCCACGTTCACATCGTGGCTGATGGAGACCGGGTTACCCGCGGTGCTTTGGCCTGCCACGGTAACGGTGACCGTGCCTGCTGCCAGCGCACCCACGTCTGCCGCCGGGATTGCCGCGCTCCAGGTACCGTCTGCCAGCACGGAGGCGGCATACGTTTTGCCATTGAGGGTCACGGTAAGCGTGGTCCCCACCGCCAGCCCGTCGCTGGAACCGGTAACGATCAGGTTCTGACCGTGTTCGATGCTGTTGATCACGTCGTCACCCGCGACGGTATCAACGCGCAGGCCCGGCAGGTTAGCGTCTATAACGATTTCGCGCTCGCCCGCCCCGGTATTGCCGTGGCCGTTGGTCACGGTCGCTGACACCGTCAAATCGCCGTTGCCCAGCGCCGTCAGAACAGACTCCGGCACGCTCACGGACCAGGTCAGATCGTTCTGCACCGTCGCGGTGTAGCTGTTACCGCCAAGGGTCACGGTGACGATATTACCCGCCTCCGCGTTCGTCACGCTGCCGCTGATGGTCTGGCCTGAAGCCACTTCCGCCGCGTTAATGACGTCATCGCCCGCCACGGTGTTGATAATGACACCCGGCAGAACGGACTCGACATTCACGGTATGAGAGGTACTGGTGCTGTTGCCAACGCCGTCCGTTGCTGACGCGGTAACGGTGTAAAGCGCTTCACCCAGTTGACCAACCTGATCCGCCGGAACCGTGGTCGTCCATTTACCGTTAGCGTCCACCGTTGCGCCGTACGCTTTGCCGTTGAGCATCACGGTCACCGCCGCGCCTGCCGCCAGGCCGGAAGCCGTACCGGAGATCGTCAGATCCTGGGTTTTCTCTGAACTGTTGATCACATCGTCACCGGAAACGGTGTCAATGGTCAGCACCGGCGCGCTCAGGTTTACCTCCACGCTGTGTGAGGTGCTGTTACTGTTGCCCGCTTTATCGGTCAGCGCCGCGGTGATGGTGTAATCTCCCGCGGTCAACGCGGTCACATCCGCCGCCGGTACGCCCACGCTCCAGTTGCCGGAGGCATCCAGAGTGGCTGTGTACGATTTGTTGTTGATCGTCACGGTGACCACATCCCCCGCCGCCGCGCCGGTCACAGAACCGGTGACAATCAGCGCCTGCGCATGTTCGGCGCTGTTGATCACATCGTCGTCGGATACGGTGTGGATGGTCAGCTGTGGAACGGTGGTATCAACCAGCACGTCGCGATCGGCAGAGGCCGGGTTGCCCGCTTTATCCTCGACGGCGGCGCTGACGGTGTAGTTACCGTCAGCAATCGCGCCCAGATCCGCAGACGGCATGGTTACGCTCCAGCTGCCGTTTGCCGCTACGGTGGTGGTGTAGTCTTTACCGTTCAGCGTGACCGTCACCGTCTGGCCCGCTTCGGCGTTGGTCACGCCATTAATGACCAGATCCTGCTGCGCTTCGGCCGCATTGATGATGTTGTTGTCGCTGATGATGTCAATCGAGACCGTCGGCGCCGTCGCGTCCACGCTGTACTCACGGCCAGCTGACGCGCTGTTGCCGTTCACGTTGGTCACGCTCACCTGTACGCTGGCGTCGCCGTCTTTCAGGCTGCCCAAATCGGCAGACGGTACGGTGGTCGTCCAGTTGCCGCTGGCATCGACCGTCGCGGTGTACGACTTGCCGCCGAAGGTGATGGTGACGGTCTGGTTAGCTTCCACATTGGTGGTGGAGCCGGACAGGACCAGGTCCGCGCCTTTTTCCGTCGCGTTAATCACGTCGTCGGTGGCAATCGGATTAATGCTGATGGCGACTGCGGCCAAATCTACCTTCACGTCGTGGCTGATGGTGACCGGCGTGCCCGCCGTGCTCTGGCCGTTAACCGTTACGGTGACCGTGCCTGCGCCCAGCGCGCTAACGTCTGCCGCCGGGATCGCCGCCGCCCAGGTGCCGTCTGCCAGCACGGTTGCCGCGTAGGTTTTTCCGTTGACGGTTACCGTGAGTGCCGAACCGGCTGCCAGGCCATCGCTTGACCCGGTGATAATCAGGTTTTGCGCATGTTCGATGCTGTTAATCACATCGTCGCCCGCGACGGTATCGACGCGCAGACCGGGCAGGCTGGCATCGATGGTGATGTCGCGCTCGCCGGTGCCGGTATTGCCATGGCCGTTGGTGACGCTGGCGGACACCGTCAGATCGCCGTTACCGATGGCGGTTAAGATCGTGGACGGCACGTTGACCGACCAGCTCAGGTCGTCCTGTACCGTGGCGGTGTAGATATTGCCACCAATGGAAATAGTGACAGTGTCACCGCTAACTGCCCCGCTCACTTTCCCGCTCAGGGTCTGGCCTGCGGCGACCTCTGCCGCATTAATCACATCATCCGTGGCGACAGGATTAATGGTCACCACCGGGAGCGCGCTGTCGACCACAACGCTGTGACTGGTACTCGCGCTGTTACCTGCCGCGTCGGTCACGTTTGCCGTCACGGCGTAGCTCGCTTCGCCCAGCGCCGAGACGTTTGCCGCCGGTACGGTGACGCTCCAGTTGCCGCTGGCGTCCGTGATGGCGGTGTAACTGATGCCGTTCAGGGTCACCGTAATGGTGGTGCCGTCCGGCTGGTTACTGCTGCCGGAAACCAGCAGGTCCTGGCCTTTTTCGGCCGCGTTGATCACGTCGTCAACCGCCAGGGTATTGATGGCAATCACCGGCGCGGTCAGGGAGACCTCAACGTCATGCGTTGCGGTGGTGCTGTTACCCGCTTTATCGGTGAGTGTCGCCGCAATCGTCAGGTTGCCGTTCACCAGCGCGCCCACGTCCGTTGCCGGAACGCCCACGCTCCAGCTCCCGGACGCATCCAGCATTGCGGTGTAGTCTTTCCCGTTCAGGGTCACCGTGATGACATCGCCCGCCTGCGCGCCCGTCACCTTACCGGAGACGATCAGCGCCTGACCGTGCTCAGCAATGTTCACGATGTCATCGCCCGCGACGATGTTGAAGCTAATCTGTGGCACGGTGGTATCCACCAGAACGGAGGCATCCGCGCTTGTCGGGTTACCGGCTTTATCGGAAACCGATGCCGTGACCGTGGCGTTACCGTCGCTGATGCCTGCCAGATCCGCCGCCGGCACGTTGAGTGTCCAGCTGCCGTCCGCCTGCACCTGCGCGGTGTACTGCTTGCCGTTGAACGAGACCGTCACCGTCTGGCCGGCTTCGGCCGTGGTGGAGCCGCTCAGGGTCAAATCCTGCCCCGCCTCAGCCGCGTTGAGCATATTATCATTGCTGATGGTGTTGATGCTGACCGTTGGCGCAGTGGTATCGACGCTGAATTCCTGCGCCGAAGACGCCGCGTTGCCGTTCGCGTTGGTGACGTTAACCTGCACGCTGGCGTCGCCGTCTTTCAGGCCGCTCAGATCGGCTGCCGGTACGGTATACGTCCAGTCGCCGTTGGCATCCACGGTCGTGGTCCAGGTTTTACCCGCAAAGGTAATGGTCACGGTCTGACCCGCTTCCACATTAGAGGTGGTGCCGGAAAGCAGCAGATCCTGACCTTTTTCCGCCGCGTTCAGCACATTATCGTCGGTCACGCTGCTGATAGTGATGGCGACAGGCGCGAGATCGACATCCACAACGGTGCCAATAGTCACCGGGTTGCCGGAGATATCCTGTGCGCTTGCCTTGATATCGAGCGCACCCTCCGCCCACTGCGACACATCCGCGGCCGGGATCGCCGCCTTCCAGGTGCCGTCCGCCAGCACGGTGGCGAAATAGTTGCTGCCGTTAATGGTTACCGTGACGGTGCTGCCCGCGACCAGATCGGTGCTGGAGCCGGACACAATCAGGTTTTGACCGTGTTCGATGATGTTAATCACGTCATCGCCCGCCACGGTGTCAATACGCAGTCCAGGAAGCTGGGCGTCGATGGTGAAGTCAAGAGAGGATGAGCCGGTATTACCGTGGGCGTTGGTGACGCTGGCTGACAGCGTCAAATCGCCATTGCCGAGCGCGGTTAACTGGCCCTCGCTTAACGGCAGGCTCCAGGTGAGATCGTCCTGCACGGTGGCCGTGTATGTCTGGCCGCCAAGGATAATCGTGACAGTGTCACCTGGCGCCGCGTGAGTCACTTTACCGGTCAGGGTTTGCCCTGCCGCAACCTCCGCTGCGTTAACGATATTATCGCCCGCCAGGGTATTGATCGTCACAACCGGCAGCGAACTGTCCACCAGCACATCGTGACTTGCAGAGGCGCTGTTGCCCACGCTGTCGGTCACGTTCGCCGTCACGGTGTAATGCGCTTCGCCCAGCGCACCTACTGCCGTCGCCGGTACGATGACGCTCCAGTTACCGCTGGCATCGGCAATAGCCGTGTAGTCGATGCCGTTCAGGGTGACGGTGATACGGGTTCCTTCCGGCTGGTTGCTGGTACCAGAGAGTTGCAGATCCTGACCTTTCTCGGTCGCATTGATCACGTCATCTGCTGCCAGGGTATTAATACCGATGACCGGCGTCACGGTATTCACCACCACATCCAGCGAACTGCTTCCGGTATTACCGGACCTGTCGGTCACGGAGACGTCGATGGTCCAGGTACCGTCGGCCAGCCCCTGCACCACGGACGCTGGCAGACCGAGGCTCCAGTTGCCCGCCGCATCCACCACGGTGGTGTAATCCACATTGTTGATGGTGATGGTCACCCGGTCGCCCGCTGCCGCGCCGGTCACGGAGCCGCTCAGGATCTGCGCCTGAGAATGGGCAAGCTGGTTAATGGTGTTGGTGGCGGTGACAAAGTCGTTGATGGTCACCTGCGGCACGGTTGCGTCTACCAGACCGACGCGATCGGCGCTGCTGGTGTTACCCGCCACGTCGCTCACGCTGGCCGTCACGGTCACGATACCGTCGGCCAGAGCGCCAACGTCAGCCGCCGGAACGCTCAACTGCCAGGTACCGTCCGTCTGGACCGTGGTCTGGTACGTTTTGCCGTTCAGCGTTACGGTGACCGTCTGGCCCGATTCTGCCGTGCTGCTGCCGCTTAAGACTAAATCCTGCTGCGCTTCGGCCGCATTAATGATGTTATCCGCGGTCAGGTTATCGAGGGTAATCGCTGGCGGCAGGGTATCCACCGTGACCACGCGCGACGCGTCGGCAGTGTTACCGTTGATGTTGGTGACGCTGACGCTCACCTGTGCGCGACCGTCGATCAGCGTGTCCATCGCGCTGGCCGGTACGGTCAGGCTCCAGGAGCCATCCTGCTGCACCTGGGCAGTGAAGGTCTGGTCGGCGAATTTCACCACCACGGTCTGCCCCGCTTCCACGCCCTGCGTCTGGCCGGACAGGGTTAAATCGCTGCCTTTTTCTGTCGCGTTGAGCATGTCATCGCTGGAGACGGTATCAATGGTGACCGCCACGGCGTTGAGGTCGAGTTCAATCGGGTGTTCTGCCGAAACGGTGTTGTTCCAGGCATCTTTCGCGCTGACGTTGACCGTCACCTCGCCCGCCGTCCAGGCCTGAAGATCCGCCGCCGGAACGCCAATCTGCCAGTTGCCGCTGGCGTTAACCGCGGTGACGTACTCGACGTTATTGATGGTAACGACAATCTGTGTGCCCGCAGCCAGATGGGTGCTGGCACCGGTGACGGTCAGATCGTGCTGCTGTTCGATGGCGTTGATCACGTCATCGCCGGAAATGGTGTTCACGCGCAGACCCGGCAGCTGAGCGTTGATGTTGATATCACGCTCGCCGGTGCCGGTATTACCGTGCCCGTTGGTTACCGATGCGGTGAAGGTTAAATCACCATCGCCGAACGCCTGAAGATCCGCCGACGGAATGGTGACGCTCCAGGTGAGATCGCTGCCTACCGTGGCGCTGTAGCTCTTACCGCCCACGGTAACAGACACCGTATCGCCCGCCGCCGCGCCGGTAACGCGACCGCTGAGGGTTTGATCCACGCCCGCTTCGGCGTTATTGACCAGGTTGTCGCCTGCAAAGGTGTTGATAATGACCTGCGGCAGCACGGTATCCACCAGCAGATTCGCTTCGGCAGAACCGCTGTTGCCCACGCTGTCGGTGCCGCTAACGGTAACGGTGTAAAGCGTGTTCGCCAGATTCAACACGTCGGAAACCGGCACCTGGATGGACCAGATACCGTTTTCGACGGTGGCCGGATAATTCACGTTATTCAGCGTGACGGTGATGGCGCTGCCGTCAGGCAGATTGCTGGTGCCGGACAGGCTCAGCGGCTGCATCGCCTCCTGGGCATTCAGCACGTTATCCTGGCTGATGGCGTCAATCGTGAATTCCGGCGGGTTGCCGCTCAGCGTGATGCCGTGCGTGGCGCTGCTGGTGTTGCCTGCCGCATTGGTCACGGACACCGAAAGGGTGTGGTGGCCTTCTCCCAGCGCACCCACAACGGACGCCGGGACGCCTACGCTCCAGCTGCCGTCTGCCAGCACCACGCCGGTGAAGGTCTTACCGCCCACGGTCACGGTCACCACATCGCCTGCGGCGGCACCACTCACCTGGCCGGAGATAATCTGTGCCTGGCCCTGCTCGCTGGTATTGAGAATATCATCGCCCGCCACGGTGTGAATGGTAATGACCGGCGCCGCAGTATGAACCGAGAAATCTGCCGTCGCTGATGTACCGTTACCCGCTTTGTCACTGACGTTCACCGTCAGGGTGTGGTTGCCCTCACTGAGAGCCTGCACCTCGCTGGCGGCAAGCGTGACGGACCAGGTGCCATCGCTGCCCACCGTGGCGTTATAGTTTTTGCCGTTCAGCGTTACCGTCACAATTTGTCCGGCTTCCGCATTGGTTTTACCGGTCAGCGTCAGCGGCTGGTTGTGCTCGGCGGCATTGATGATATTGTCCTGCGCGAGCGTATCGACAGAGAGCGTTGGCGCAACGGTATCCACGCCAATCGTCTGGCTTCCGCTCACGGTATTCCCCGCCGCGTCTTTGCCGCTGACGTTGACCGTCCAGGTGCCATCGCCCAGCGCCTGCGCGTCTGCCGCTGGCACTTTTACGCTCCACGCGCCGTTGGCCCCCACTTCCGCCGTGTAGGTTTTACCGTTCAGCGTCACGGAAACGTCGGTTCCCTTCGCCAGATGCTGGCTGCTGCCGGACAGCGTAAAACCGGCAGACTGCTCGCTGGCGTTTATCACGTTGTCACCCGCCGTTGTCGCCAGCGTAATGGAGGCCTCGGCCGTGGAGACGGTTACCGTGATGCTGCCTGCAGAGGTGGTTTTGCTGCCGTCGATCTGCACGACCGACCACGTATGCTCTCCGTCAGACTGGGTCGGGAGTTTTACCGTCCAGGTGCCGTCTTTACCCACCATCGCACTGGCAATGGTGCTTCCGCTGCTGTCTTTGATCTGAATGGTCGCGCCCGGTTGGCCGCTACCGCTAAAGGTCGGGGTGTTATCGTCCGTGATCGCGTTCGCGCTCAGCACACCCTGCTTGTCACCCACCTTGTCCGACAGCAAAAAGGTCGGCGTGGCACTTTCCACTTCTTTGGTGTTATCAATGACTTTCGTTTTCGTTTCGCCGTCACCGCCGTTGGCCAGCAGCGCCCCGATGGCGCCACCGCCCAGGGCAGCACCCGCAATCCAGCCCCACGGCGCATCGCTCAGGACACTTTCCTGCTCAAGGAAAGGTTCAATGCTGCTAATGGGTGTGGCCTGGGCGGTTAACTCAGTGACAGCAGCGCCAGACGCTTCCCCTGCATCGGCAAAAGAAATATGCGTCAGTTCCTGATGATCGTTGAATACCAGCTCTGACTGATGATGGGTTTCAGGATCTTCGACAAAATAGTTATTACAGCGAATAACGCTGCCATCTTTCATATAAATGAGAAGGTCTTTACCCTGGCGGACATAACGCACCACATCCTGAGCTGAGCCCTGGATCTCAATCACACTCGGCGATGAAATGGATACAGAGAGATTTCCGTCTCCGGTTAATTTCGTTTTTTCTGCCGTTTTGCGAATGATGACATCAACAACCTTTACGTTACTCATATTCTTCTCCTTGCAGGTGTGCGGATTCCTGTGGATATGTCCACCAGATGGATGTAGCTATCCCTGGGAAAAAACACCCATTATTTTCAGTCTTATTTTGCGCAGCTATGCGCGTCTTTTTTTAACTCAAATCGGGTAATTTTGCGGCAGCGTTTTTCTCTATTCCAATAAGCGACATTAAATTATCAACCGCGGAAGCATAATTAATTGCCGAACTCCACCCATCATACTCAGCGATTATTTTTGCCGACGTGGCCTGCCAGACATCCTGCTCAACGCTGAGCAAATCATTAATGCTCCGCTTGCTCAGGGTGTATTCATTTTTATAAACATCACGGGCACGCAGTGCATTTTCCAGCTGCAGCTTACCGGCTTCCATTCTTCCCCGTGCACCGGTCCAGTCAGCCTGCGCAACGGAGGCTTTTTGCAGAACATCGAAGCGCGCCTGATCAACCATAGAAGAGGCCATAGCCCGTGCGCCTTCTGCCTGACGCACACGTGCGGAGACCGCGCCGCCCTGATAAAGCGGTGCATCAATATTGAGCTGGATCTGGTCGTCCCAGTAAGAACGGTTGTCCGACTCATAACGGGTACGCCCCCCCTTCAGGCTTAAGGTCGGCCAGTGCTGGGACTTCGCCGTTTCCACGCCGTACTGGGCCGAACGCTCCCGGTTCTGCGCCGCTAACACCGTGGGTATCAAGGAATAATCAATGCGGTTAAGCGAATCAGGCTCAACGGCGAGGTTCGCAGGCACGGGCGAATAAGCGTCAGCCTGCATCCCGGTTAAGACCGCAAGCCTTGCGCGGGCGCTGTTTAAGGCGGCGTTATACTGCGCGACCGTTGCCTGCATGCCAGCAATACGCGTGCGGGTCTGCAGTTCATCGGAAGTGGAGCTCACCCCTGCATCCGCACGCAGTTTTGCCAGTTGCTCAACATTTTTAAGCGCCTGAACGTTGTCCTTTGCCGCCTGGAGCAGATCGGAATAGCGTTTAACTTCCACGTAGCTGAGTGCCGTTTTCTCCGCCACATCAGAGAGCGTACTCATCAGCTGGTAGCGGTAACTATCGCGCTGGGCGGAAGACTGGCTGATGCTGTTATTGGTTTTCCCGAAATCGTACAGCAGCTGGGTCAGGCTAATCCCCCAGGCCGCAGAATTCTTCAGCGATCCGCTGGAATCGGTGGTCTGGCTATGACCCGTGCTCCCGTTCAACGCGATTTGTGGCATCCAGCCGCTACGCGCTTCATCTATTTGCGCCTGACCAATACCTAATTGCGCGGCCTGCTGACTAATTGAGGGATCGCGATCGATAGCAAAAAGAATACTTTCTTTTAAGGTCGTCTTTGCCACTGCGGCAATCCCTGCCTGGTGACTATTGGCATAAGCCGTATTTATGGCGAATGAAATTAATGCCAGTGCTGTTGTAAATCGGCGTAACATAGGCTTTCGCAATATCGTCATTTTTATCTCCCTGACTCTGAGCCAAACTCAGGCAATTACCCAAAAAGAGGTATAGATAATTAGACAAATATCTTCTTTAGCGTCCTCACTGAATTTCAGGTAAAACTCCCCCATACCCATTTCCATTGGAAGTGAGAAAGTCCGTCGTCTTATTTCAATTAAGAATTTACTTATTTCTTAAACTGATTTGCAGCATAACAAAATGTGGTATAGGCCACTACACCCACAATGTTAATGTGGTGTTACAAATAAGAAAAAAGATGGGGTTTCTGGACAAAACCATAAAAAGGGCATTTCAAATGAAACATATAAACCCTCTGTTATTTGAGGAAAATTCCTAATCTGCTCTCTGTACATTTTTGCGTTAATTTCGAAGAGCGTCAGACACAAAGATTTTCAAAGAAGTGTCAATTTAAGTCATTACCGACCTCGCACCAAAATAAAAATCCATTAAAAAACTAAAGTAAGAGATTAATAGCTACTATAAATCTTATTTACAGAGTTTTATTCTATGCAATGGTATTATAATGGTTACATAACCCAAATCATTAAATAAAACATAACAATAACACTGTGGTTAACATTCAAAACGGCTTAATGATATCTGCTTAATACAAATGTAATAATCACCTACCGGAATGACTGCACCTCCCGACCGCTTACCCCATTCCCCTGCTTCCCTCTGCGCAAAAATGCTGTATTATGCGAATTATTGCGACATTTTGCAGGAGTGCAGCCATGCACAAGACCGCACGTCAACGTTATGTCCTTGATATTTTGAGCGATCAAGGTCAGGCCAGCATTACTGAGCTGGCAGAAAAGCTGCAGGTTTCAGCAGATACCATCCGTCGGGATCTCACCGACCTGGAAAATCAGGGGCTGGCCCAGAAGAACCACGGTGGCGCTATCGCCCTTAATCTTTCCGCCATGAATCGTCAGGGCCGCAACACGCTGCTGCCTGAAAGCAAGCAACGCCTGGGGAAACAGGTCGCGCAGGCGGTTCCAGCCGGTTCCACCCTCTTTCTGGATGCCGGCAGCACGGTGATGGCCGTCGCGACCTTTCTTCAGGGGCCTCACACCGTGATCACCACTTCGCTGGACATCGCCCAGCATTTTAGCGACCGGGAAAACATTGATCTGATCCTGCTCGGCGGGAAATGGGACCCGAAACAGCGCCTGTTTGCCGGAAGCGCCACGTTGTCGTTGCTCTCCCGCTATCGGGCAGATATCGCCATTCTTGGGGCGTGCGCCATTCATGCCGAACTCGGTCTGAGTGCCGGTAAAGAGGCCGATGCTGAGGTGAAACGTGCGATGCTCGCCGCAAGCCATGAACACTGGATCGTGGCCGACCATCTGAAAGTTAACCGCTGTGAACCGTATCTGGTTTCGGGGTTATCCGACATTCATCAACTCTTTTTAGATCGTCCCTGGCCTGAGCTTGGGGACCCTGGCGCATTACAGGTCACCGTATGCGCGCAATAACGTGGAGAAGGTCATGAGTAAAGTTCAAACAATCAACATTGCGCTGATCGGGTATGGATTTGTGGGTAAAACCTTCCATGCTCCGCTGATCCAGTCCGTGGACGGGCTTAGGCTGGCGGTGGTCTCTTCCCGTGATGAAGAGAAGGTAAAACGCGATCTTCCGGATGTGCTTGTGGTCGCGACACCGGAAGAGGCTATTCAGCATCCTGATATCGACGTGGTGGTGATTGCCTCGCCTAACGCCACTCACGCCCCGCTGGCTACGCTGGCCCTGAACGCCGGGAAACATGTCGTCGTGGATAAGCCTTTTACCCTCGATATGAAGGAAGCCCGCGACCTGATCGCGCTGGCGGATGAAAAACAGCTCCTGCTCTCTGTTTTTCATAACCGCCGCTGGGACAGCGATTTCCTCGGCATTAAACAGATTATTGCGCAAGGCACGCTCGGCAAGGTCAAGCACCTGGAGTCGCATATTGATCGCTTCCGTCCGGAAGTCCGCGTGCGCTGGCGCGAGCAGAACGTTCCCGGTAGCGGTCTGTGGTTTGACCTGGGGCCGCACCTGATCGACCAGACGCTACAGCTGTTTGGCCTGCCTGAGTCGGTTCAGGGGAATATCGCGACGCTGCGCGAGGGTGCGGAGATCGACGACTGGGCGCACGTGGTTTTAAATTACCCGGCGCACAAGGTTATTCTGCACGCCAGCATGCTGGTCGCTGGCGGGACGGCCCGCTTTACCGTTCACGGGGATAAAGGCAGCGTGGTAAAGGCCAGAATCGATCAGCAGGAAGCACAACTGCTTGCGGGAGTGATCCCCGGCAGCGAAACCTGGGGAGAAGACAGCGACAGCATGGTGTTCTTCGGGGCAGACGGTGCAACGCAGACCGTTGCCACACCGAAAGGCGACCAGCGCCAGTATTACATCCATGTGCGTGATGCGCTGCGCGGGGAAATCCCCCATCCCGTTCACCCTGTCGAGGCGTTAGCGGTCATGGCTGTGCTGGAAGCGGCGGTGAAATCATCAGAGACCGGGACAACGCAGACGCTGGCGTTAACGGCTGAAGAGCGTGCGCTGCTGGGTTAAAAAACAAGCCGGGTGGCGCTGCGCTTACCCGGCCTACGAGTTTGAGCCGTTTGTAGGCCCGTGCAAGCGAAGCGCCTCCGGGCGAAAAGACTACTGACGCTTTTTCGGCATCATGCGCAGCAGCGTATTGTCTTTCCAGAAATAGTGATGCATTAGCGCCGCCGCCGCGTGCAGACCAATCAAGAAATAGCCGAGATTGGCGAGCGTCTCGTGCCACTCCTTCAGCATATCCACCAGATCAAAATTCCCTTCCGCCGCATGCGGCATCAGCAGGCCAAAGGCAAACCAGTCGTTTCCGCGGTTATACATCATCACAATGCCAATCAGCGGCAGCGCAATAAACAGCAGATAGACGATGAGATGCCCAAGATGCGACATACCGGTGATCATCGCTTTGGGTTTCGGCTGAATAGGCGGTGCGGGATATTTAAGGCGGATGAGCAATCTCGCCACCATCAGCACCAGCACCGAGATCCCGCAGGAGACGTGGATCATGTTTATCACCGGGCGATCGGTACGCGGGAAAAAGCCTCTAAACTCCATCGCGCAGTAGGCGACGACAACTAACAAAAACACCAGCCAGTGAATCGCAATCTGCAGGCTTGAATATTTAGTACGCATGGGATTTCCTGAAAAAAAACAGTCACTGCGCCAACATAATCTCCTTTCCTTAAAAATTCATTAACTTTTCTGTATGACTTTTCAGTCACTTCCCTGCGGATGAAGTATCTTCAATTGCCGCCCTGTCCGTGATGGTCTAAGCCTGGATGAGTTCAAACTGTCTTATCGACATGTTCACAGGAGAACACAATGAGTAAAATTGGCATTAACGGATTCGGACGCATTGGACGCCTTGTTTTGCGCCGCCTTCTTGAAACTCAGGACAGTAATACTGTCGTCGCCATCAACGACCTCACCTCCCCGAAAGTGCTGGCTTACCTGCTCAGACATGATTCCAACTACGGTGGCTTCCCGTGGAGCGTAGATTTCACTGAAGATGCGCTGATCGTCGACGGTAAAACCATTGCGGTATACGCGGAGAAAGAGGCAAAGCATATTCCATGGAAAACGGCGGGGGTGGATATTGTCGTGGAGTGCACCGGCTTCTACACCTCTGAAGAGAAATCCCGGGCACATCTGGACGCAGGTGCGAAAAAAGTGCTGATTTCGGCACCTGCAGGTGACATGAAAACCATCGTCTATAGCGTGAATGACGACACGATTGACGCCAGTGACACCATTATTTCCGTCGCGTCCTGCACCACCAACTGCCTGGCCCCGCTGGCAAAAGCCCTGCACGATGCGTTTGAAATAAAAGTGGGCACCATGACCACCATCCATGCCTACACCGGCACCCAGGCGCTGGTCGATGGACCGCGCGGGAAAGATCTACGCGCCTCGCGGGCAGCAGCTGAGAACATTATTCCGCACACGACCGGTGCTGCAAAAGCCATCGGCCTGGTGATCCCTGCGCTCAGCGGCAAGCTGAAAGGCCACGCGCAGCGCGTGCCGGTAAAAACCGGCTCCGTCACCGAGCTGGTCGCCATTCTGGGCAAGAAAGTTACCGTTGAGGAGATCAACGCTGCGCTGAAAAAGGCGACCCAGGGGAATAAATCGTTCGGGTATACCGATGATGAAATTGTGTCGTCAGACGTGATTGGTTCGCACTACGGTTCGGTATTCGACGCCACACAGACGGAGGTGTCGGAAGCGGGAGACCTGCAACTGGTGAAGGCCGTCGCGTGGTATGACAACGAGTATGGTTTCGTGACGCAGCTGGTGCGTACGCTGGATAAGTTCGCCGCGCTGTGAAATTCCCCCTCACCCTGACCCTCTCCCCAAAGGGGCGAGGGGATTGCCCCGTGCTCAGATGATTTTACGCGCCACCTTCAGGACCGGATCCTGCTGAAGCTGTTTCCAGGCTTCGGTGACAGCCTCAGGGAATTCGACGTGCGCGATAAAATCCCGCCCGGCCGGGCCATAGCCGTTCTCATCGTCATGCAGACGCGGCAGTTCCCCCATCACCAGCGAAAGGTAACGCTCAACGGCCCACAGCCCTGCGTTACCCTCGCTAAATACCACGCCGTTTTTGCCGTTTTGCAGTATTGGCGTCATTCCCGGGTGGCTAATCCACTGCGGAGAAACGGGCTCATCGCGGCAAACGCGGGCGAATGTCGCCATCGTACGGCGCTGCATCGTCGGATCCTGCACCACCAGCATTCGTCCGCTTGTTCGCTGGTGCTGTTTCAGCATGTTCCAGCTAAATCGGGCGTTTTCTCCGCAGTTAGTGGAGCGATCTTCAACCCACAGGCGCGACTCGGGGATCTGCCAGAACTCCCGCGCAATGTCGGCAAGAATGCTTGCTTCCGCCCGCCCGGACGCCGGCAGTGGGTGATAACGGGGGTGGTGACGGATCGCGTCATACAAAAACGTTGTCGAGTGACCGATGCCGCCGCTAATCAGCAGCGGAACCTGCTTTTCTGCGGCAATACGGCAGGCTGCTTCAATGGTCGGGATCACCGCGTTTCCTGCCAGAATCACCGCGTCAACATCCGGGGTTTGAGACGTGCCGCGGAGATCGTCCTGCGCCAGCCATTCACCGACAGTATTGATGGCCGTAAGCGTAGCGTCCGGCAGGACGGGGAAATGGGGCTGAACCATGGTGAACTCCTCCTCAGTGTTACCTCAGGGTAGCGACTTCGACTTATCAACACAACGGGGGTGCTGTGTCGCTCTTTTTCCTTAAAAGCCCTCTCAACATTTGATTAACATGCGTAAATCATATTCACTTGAATTATCATTTGCGGCAGACGTAGAATCGCCAGTCGACACATTTTTCCATTATTTCTAAGGTAAACAACGTTATGCGCCTGCCCGAACGCGATCCTTATGCTCCTCGCGAGTGGCAGCCACATGAGAAACCCGCTCTGCTGGGGTCGCCTTCCACACCTGAACACAGCACGCCCAAACGGATTGCCTACGGCGTCGTGGGCCTGCTGGTGTGCCTGACGGGGGCGCTGGGTAATGCGGTGGTGACCGCCAATCTGCAAAACCTGCAGGGCACCTTCGGCGCCTGGTCAACGGAAATCGCCTGGCTGCCCGCGGTCTATGTGATGACCAACATCTCCATCAATCTGCTGCTGGTCAAATTCCGCCAGCAGTACGGTCTGCGCGCCTTCACCGAAGGGTTTCTGGTGCTGTATGTGCTGGTCACCTTTTTCCATCTGTTTGTTAACGATCTCAGCTCAGCGCTGATGGTGCGCGCCGCGCACGGGATGGTGGCCGCCGCGCTCAGCTCGCTGGGGATTTACTACCAGATCCAGGCCTGGCCGGCGAAACATCGCCTGAAGGCGCTGACCATAGGCATTACCGGCTCGTCACTCGCCATTCCGCTGGCCCGGCTGTTTTCGACTGAACTGCTCCAGCTGGACGAGTGGCGCGGATTGTATTTCTTTGAACTGGGGCTGGCGCTGATCTCCCTGGCCTGCGTGATCGCGCTGAAGCTGCCGCCGGGCGACCGACGCAAGGTCTCTGAGAAGAAAGACTTTGTCACCTTCTTTCTGCTGGCGCCGGGCATGGCCTTGCTGTGCGCGGTGCTGTCGCTGGGACGTCTGGACTGGTGGTTTGAAGCGCCGTGGATCGGCTGGTCGCTGGCGTTATCGCTGGTGCTGATTGTGTCCGCCATCGTCTTTGAACATAACCGCACTAATCCGCTGCTGAATACCCGCTGGCTGTCGAGCGGCAGCATCGTCCGTCTGGGACTGATTATGCTGCTGATCCGCATCGTGCTGGCGGAGCAAAATACCGGGGTGATTGGCTGGTTACAGTATGTGGGATTACAGAATGAGCAGATGACCCATCTGGCGTGGTCCATTTTCGCCGGGATCGTCTGCGGGATCGTCACCAGCTGTCTCACCATCAAGCCCACAAAACTGGCGTGGCCGATTATCACCTCCCTGGCACTGATGATCATTGCCTCGCTGCTGGACAGCCAGTCCAATAACCTGACCCGCCCGGACCAGCTGATGGTCAGCCAGTTCCTGCTGGGCTTCGGCAGCGCCTTCTTCCTCGCCCCGGCCATGCTGGCCGCCATTGGCGGAGTGATCGCCGACCCGCGTAATCTGGTCAGCTTCTCGGTCATGTTTGGCATGAGCCAGAACCTCGGCGGTCTGCTCGGGTCGGCGATCCTCGGTACTTTCCAGACCTGGCGTGAGAAGTACCACTCCAGCCTGCTGGCAGACCAGCTCACCACGCTCAACCCGCTGGTCAACGAGCGCATTCAGCTTTATACCCAGATGTATAAAAGCCTGATCGGTGACAGTTCGCTGTTGGGGACTCAGGCGATTACCCAACTACAAAGCGTCACCGCCCTTGAGGCAAATATTCTGGCTTACAACGATACTTATCTTCTGACGGCAAGCATCGCTGCCGCCACGCTGGTCTGGATTTTATGGCGCTTGCTGCGTCTGCGCATCACTGCCCGTATGGCGCTGAAGAACGCCACCGGCAACAAGTAATTGAAAGAGTTCTGGAGAATTTATGAGTCAGCAGGATGCCGCCAAAGAGCAGGCCAACACCCGCAAAAATGTGCGCATTGTTTCCGTTTTCACCGCCGCTGCCATCGGTCTTGTCGGCGTGCTGGTGATCCTTTACGCCTGGCAGTTACCGCCCTTTACCCGACACGTGCAGTTTACCGACAACGCCTACGTGCGGGGGCAAACGACGTTTATCAGCCCGCAGGTGAATGGCTATATCACAGAGGTGAAGGTTCAGGACTTTGTGCAGGTCAAAAAAGGCGATCTGTTGCTGCAGATTGATGACCGCATCTACCGTCAGCGGGTGCATCAGGCCGAGGCGCAGCTGGCGATGAAAATTGCCGCCCTGAATAATAACCTGCAGCAGCGTAAAAGCGCCGAAGCGACGATTGCCAAAAATGAAGCCGCGCTGAAAAATGCCCGCGCCCAGAGCCTGAAAACCCAGGCGGATTTGAAGCGCGTGAAGGATCTGACGGCGGATGGGTCACTTTCCGTTCGCGAACGCGATGCCGCCCTGGCAAGCGCGGCTCAGGGCAGCGCCGATATCGACCAGGCGAAAGCAACGCTTGAGATGTCGCGTCAGGATCTGCAGACGGTGATTGTCAATCGCGGGGCGCTGGAGGCGGACGTTGAGAACGCCAACGCGGCGCTGGAGCTGGCGCAGATCGATCTGGAAAACACCCGCATTGTGGCCCCGCGTGATGGCCAGCTGGGGCAGATTGCCGTGCGTCTCGGGGCGTATGTGACCGCCGGGACCCATCTCACCACCCTTGTGCCCCCCCAGCACTGGGTTATTGCCAATATCAAAGAGACCCAGCTCGCGGAGCTGCGCGTTGGTCAGCCGGTGAAATTCACCGTCGATGCCCTGAACGACAAAGCGTATCAGGGCCGCGTGGAGAGCATCTCTCCCGCAACCGGCGTGGAATTCAGCGCGATCACGCCGGATAACGCCACCGGTAACTTTGTCAAAATTGCCCAGCGAATTCCGGTGCGCATTGAGGTACTCGGTAAGCCAGAGGAATCCGCCCTGCTGCGTCCGGGCATGTCGGTACAGGTAACAATTGATACGCGGGAGGCGAAACCATGATCCTGCGTCCGATAGCCGGACTGGTCGTGGCGGTGATGCTGGCCGGATGCCAGTCCGTCGACGTCAAACCGGCGCAGCCCACGCTGCACATTCCTGCGCAATGGCGGGCCACCTCGGGGCCAGCCAGCCCGACGGAACAGCTCTGGTGGCGTAATTTTCATGACAACCACCTGAACCGCTATGTGGACCAGGCGCTTAAGAATAACAGTGACGTGTTGATCGCCCGCGAACGGATAAACGAGTATCAGGCGCGGGTCTTTGCGGCCGACGGCAGCCTGTTTCCCTCGCTTGACGCGGGCGTCACGGGGACGCGCGCCCGTTCGCAATCCGCTGCGACCGGGTTGCCCGTCTACGGTACGGTGTACAGAGGCAGCCTGACGGCGAGCTACGACGTTGATATCTGGGGCGTCAACCGCAGCACGGCGAATGCCGCTCAGGCGTCGCTGGAGGCGCAAAAAGCCGCCGCTGCCGCCGCGGATTTGACCGTCGCCTCGTCCGTGGCTTCCGGGTACGTCACCCTGCTCTCACTTGACGAACAGCTGCGCGTGACTGAAGCCACACTGAAGTCCCGCGAAGAGGCATTTAACCTCGCGAAACGTCAGTTTGAAACCGGCTACAGTTCGCGCCTGGAGCTGATGCAGTCTGACTCCGAATTACGTTCAACGCGGGCGCAGGTGCCCGTGTTACAGCATCAGATTGCGCAGCAGGAAAATGCGCTTAGCCTGCTGCTGGGAAGCAATCCCGGCGCGGTAGCGCGCAGCGAAAGCTTTGCAAGGCTAACGCCGCTGAAGCTGCCGTCGCAGCTGCCTTCCACGCTTCTGAACCGTCGCCCGGATATCGTTCAGGCTGAACGCCAGCTGGTGGCGGCGGATGCCTCCCTTGCCGCGTCGCGCGCTAGCCTGCTGCCATCGATCAACCTGACTGCCACCGGATCGATTCAGGATCGTACCCTTTCTGGCCTGCTGGACAATCCGCTTCAGCTCTGGAGCGCCGGGGGCAGTATTCTTGCCCCGCTGCTGAACCGCCAGGCGCTGAATGCGCAGGTGGATATTTCCCAGTCCCAGCGTAACCAGGCGCTGTACGCCTATGAAAAAACCGTGCGTAACGCGTTTGCGGAAGTGAACAACAGCCTTGATGCCATTACGCGCTATCAGGAACAGCTGACGGAGCTACTCGCCCAGCAGGATGTGGCGCAGGAGACGCTGCGCATTGCGCAGAATCGCTATCGCAACGGCTATTCTTCCTATCTAGACGTGCTGGACGCGCAGCGCACGCTGTTCTCGGTCCAGACCAGCGTCGTGCAGGTGAAAAATAACCTGCTGCTGGCGCAGATTGATTTATACAGGGCGCTGGGCGGCGGCTGGGGCAGTGCCTGAAATCCTGCCCGGTGGCGCTGCGCTTACCGGTCCTGGATTTCGCACCCGTAGGCCGGGTAAGGCGTAGCCGCCACCCGGCAATCCTTCCCAAGGAGTCAATCTATGCAACAACAGTGGTCTGCAGTAGATAATTTCATGATTTCTTCGCTGATCCCTGACGATGACGTACTGATTCAGGTACTGGAAAACAACAAGCGCGCCGGGCTGCCCGAACACGACGTGGCGGCCAATCAGGGGCAGCTGCTGGCGCTGTTCGTGCGCATGACGCAGGCAAGACGCATTCTCGAGATCGGGACGCTGGGTGCCTATAGCTCAATCTGGATGGCGCGCGCCCTGCCGCCGGACGGAAAGCTGATCACGCTCGAGGCCGACCCGAGACATGCCGACATTGCGCGTCAGAATATTCACCTCGCAGGGCTGAACGATCGCATTGAACTGATTGAAGGCCCGGCGCTGAGCTCGCTCGAAAATTTTGGTGACGTTCCGCCGTTCGACCTGATCTTTATTGATGCCGATAAGCCGAACAATCCCGGCTATCTGGAATGGGCGTTGCACTATTCCCTTCCCGGTACGGTAATTATCGGCGATAACGTGGTGCGCGAGGGTGAAGTCGTTAACGGGCAAAGCGACGACGCGCGCGTGCAGGGCGTGCGGCGTTTTATCGAGATGACTGGAGATAACCCGCGCTTAACCGCCACCGCGTTGCAAACGGTGGGGGTTAAGGGATGGGATGGGTTTACGCTGGCGATTGTGAACGGGTGAAAATTGTGCGGGCTGATGCCCTCACCCCGACCCTCTCCCACAGGGAGAGGGAGAAAATCGGGCAAGGCTTTTAGCCAGACATCTGCTCCATCGCCTGCAGGATACGCTTATCCGAAATCGGATACGGCGTACCGAGCTGCTGGGCAAAGAAGCTGACGCGCAGCTCCTCGATCATCCAGCGGATCGCCTGCACGTCTTCATCGTCGCGGCGCGCTGGCGGCAGCTTGTTTAGCCACTGCTGCCACGCCTGCTGCACGCTTTCCACTTTCAACATCTGCGCGCGATCGCGGTGCGGGTCGATGGCCATTTTCTCCAGACGTTTTTCAATTGCCTGCAGATAGCGCAGCGTATCGCCGAGACGGTTGAAGCCGTTGCCGGTGACAAAGCCACGATACACCAGCCCCGCCATCTGCGCCTTCACGTCCGACAGCCCCAGCGCCATGGTCATATCCACGCGCCCCTTCAGGCGCTTGTTGATGTTGAACACGGCGGTGAGGATCTGCTCGACCTGTTTGGCAATCTCCACCACGGTGTCGTTGAGCTCCGCGCGGACCTTTTCATGAAGCTGAGCAAAGCCCTCTTCCGTCCAGACCGGACCGCCCGCCTCGTGGATCAGTTTGTCCACGCCGCAGGAGATGCAGTCGTCAATCAGATCCAGCACTTTGCCGTACGGGTTAAAGTACAGACCCAGCTTGGCCTTGTTCGGCAACTTCTCGTGCAGATATTTAATCGGCGACGGAATGTTCAGCAGCAGCAGGCGACGCAGCCCGCGCCACATCATCTGCTGCTGTTCCTGCGGGTTATCAAACAGTTTGATCGCCACGCTGTCGCGCTCGTCCACCAGCGCTGGCCAGGCTTTCACCTTATAGTTACCGCGTTTTTGCTCGTAGCTTTCCGGAAGCTGACCAAAGCTCCAGATATGCAGCCCGCTCTGCTCGATACCGTCGTCCGCCACCGCAGAGAGCGTCTCCTGGACTTTGCCTTTCAGCGCCTCTTTTAGCTCGCTCAGGGAACGCCCTTCCAGCAGCTTTTTGTTTTTATCATCCACCACGCGGAAGCTGATTTTCAGGTGATCGGGTACCTGATCCCAGTTCCAGTCTTCGCGGTCAATGGTCGTCCCAGTCATGCGGCGGAATTCTCGCTCCAGCGCGTCCAGCAGCGGCAGCTCCAGCGGCGTGACGCGGCCCAAAAACGCTTCCGCGTAGTTCGGCGCAGGCACAAAATTACGCCGCACCGGTTTCGGCAGCGATTTAATCAGCGCAATGACCAGCTCGCGGCGCAGGCCGGGGATCTGCCATTCAAACCCGCTCTCGTCGACCTGGTTTAACAGCGGCAGCGGAATGTGGACGGTCACGCCGTCCGCATCGGCCCCCGGTTCAAACTGATAGGTCAGACGCAGCTTGAGATTGCCCTGATGCCAGAAGTTCGGGTAGTCGAGCTTGCTGACCGACTCCGCCCCCTCTTTAATCAACATGCTCTTTTCAAAATTGAGCAGGTCCGGCGTCTCTTTACTGGCCTTCTTCCACCAGCTGTCAAAGTGGCGGGCGGAAATCACATCGTGACTAATGCGCTGATCGTAAAACTCGAACAGCGCCTCGTCGTCTACCAGGATGTCGCGACGGCGGGATTTATGCTCAAGCTCTTCCACCTCGGCGCGCAGCTTCAGGTTTTCGCGGAAGAACGCATGGCGCGTCTGCCAGTCGCCCTCCACCAGCGCGTGGCGGATAAACAGCTCGCGGCTGAGCGCCGGGTCAATCTGGCTGTAGTTGACCTTACGCGCGGCCACCACCGGCAGGCCATAAACGGTCACCTTCTCGGTCGCCATCACTGCCCCCTGCGCACGCTCCCAGTGTGGTTCACTGTATGAGCGTTTCAGCAGATGCTGCGCGACTGGCTCAACCCATTCCGGGTCGATCCGCGCGGCAATGCGTCCCCACAGGCGGCTGGTTTCCACCAGCTCGGCCACCATGGTCCACTTCGGCGGCTTCTTGAATAAGCCGGAACCGGGGAAGATGGAGAAACGGGCATTGCGCGCGCCGGTATACTCCTGCTTCTCTGCGTCCTTCATCCCAATGTGGGACAGCAGGCCGGTCAGCAGCGCGATATGAATTTCACGGTACTCCGCCGGCTCGCTGTTCACCGGAATGCCCAGCTCTTTCACCACCTGGCGCAGCTGAGTGTAGATATCCTGCCACTCGCGCACGCGCAGGTAGTTGAGGAAATCCACGCGGCACTGGCGGCGGAACTGGTTCGAGGAGAGCGCTTTCTGCTGCTCGCCGAGATAGTTCCACAGGTTCACGAAGGCGAGGAAATCGGACTCTTTGTCGTGGAAGCGACGGTGTTTTTCATCTGACGCCTGCTGTTTATCCATCGGACGCTCGCGCGGATCCTGAATGGAGAGCGCAGAGGTAATAATCATCGCCTCGCGCACGCAGCCGTGCTTCTGGGCTTCCAGCACCATGCGCGCCAGACGCGGGTCGACCGGCAACTGGCTGAGCTGACGACCCAGCGGCGTCAGTTTATAGACCGTAGCCTGCTCGTCGGTGGTAATGGCCCCCAACTCTTCCAGCAGGCGGACACCGTCCTGAATGTTGCGTTTGTCCGGCGCCTCCACGAACGGGAACGCCGCGATGTCGCCCAGCCCCAGGGCGGTCATCTGCAGGATAACGGACGCCAGGTTGGTACGCAGAATTTCCGGGTCGGTAAACTCCGGGCGCGACAGGAAATCGTCTTCGGAATAGAGACGAATACAGATCCCTTCCGACACACGACCGCAGCGGCCTTTACGCTGGTTGGCCGACGCCTGAGAAACCGGCTCTATTGGCAGGCGTTGCACCTTGGTGCGGTAGCTGTAGCGGCTGATACGCGCCGTGCCCGGGTCGATCACGTATTTGATCCCCGGTACGGTCAGCGAGGTTTCCGCCACGTTGGTCGCTAGTACAATGCGGCGTCCGCCGTGCGGCTGGAACACGCGGTTCTGCTCGCTGTTCGACAGGCGCGCGTACAGGGGCAGGATCTCCGTATGACGCAGATCGCGCTTGCTGAGCGCATCGGCGGTGTCGCGAATTTCGCGCTCGCCGCTCATAAAGATCAGAATGTCGCCCGCACTTTCGTTGCCCAGTTCGTCGACAGCGTCGAAGATGGCCTGGAGCTGGTCGCGCTCGGTATCATCCGCCTCTTCGACAATCGGGCGATAGCGCACTTCCACCGGGTACGTGCGTCCTGACACTTCAATTATCGGCGCATTGTTGAAATGCTTCGAGAAGCGCTCCGGGTCGATGGTCGCGGAGGTGATGATGATTTTCAGATCCGGACGACGCGGCAGCAGTTCTTTCAGGTAACCGAGCAGGAAGTCAATGTTCAGGCTGCGCTCGTGCGCTTCGTCGATGATGATGGTGTCGTACTGCATCAGCAGGCGATCCTGCTGGATTTCCGCCAGCAGGATACCGTCAGTCATCAGCTTGACTATGGTGTTATCGCTGACGTGGTCGCTGAATCGCACCTTGTAACCGATGCAGCCGCCCGGCTCGGTTTGCAGCTCTTCGGCAATACGGTTCGCCACGGTACGCGCCGCCAGACGACGCGGCTGGGTGTGGCCAATCAGACCTTTCACCCCGCGCCCCAGCTCCATGCAGATTTTCGGCAGCTGAGTGGTTTTCCCCGAACCGGTTTCCCCTGCGACAATTACCACCTGGTGGTCGCGCACGGCTTCCAGGATGTCCTGTTTTTTCTGACTGACAGGCAGGTTTTCCGGGTAGGTAATTGCCGGACGTGCAGCTTCGCGCAGCACAACTTTCCCTGCTGCCTGTTCAATCTCTTTCGCCATCTCCTGATAAATGGCCTGTTGTGCATCAGGATTTTTAACCTTCTTCACGCCGTGCAGACGACGCGCAAACCGCTGTTTATCGCGCAGCATCAGGGCATCAAGCCTTTGCAGGAGCATCGGGAAGGTGATTTTTTGGTGTTCTGTCATAGCGTTAATGGGCAGTGCTCTGCCGGGTAAAATCTCTTTTTAATGATTGCTATAGAGTACCACATTGACGCTTTCTACGCCTTATTCAAAAAATTCGAACATAGACTTCGATATATTGCGCTATCTCTGTGGCAGGATTGTGAATAGAGTGTCAACAAGCAACGGGGCAACCCCCTTCAATCAAATGCAAAAACAGGAATCACCCATGAGCAAAGTATTAGTGTTGAAATCCAGTATTCTGGCAGGGTACTCTCAGTCTGGTCAGCTGTCTGATTATTTCGTTGAACAGTGGCGTGAACAGCATTCCGCTGACGAAATCACCGTGCGCGACCTGGCGGCAAACCCTATTCCTGTGCTGGACGGTGAACTGGTTGGCGCGCTGCGTCCGAGCGATGCTCCGCTGAGCCCGCGTCAGCAGGAAGCCCTGGCCCTGTCCGACGAACTGATTGCTGAGCTGCAGGCGCACGACGTTATCGTGATTAACGCCCCAATGTACAACTTCAACATCCCTACTCAGCTGAAGAACTACTTCGACCTGGTGGCGCGTGCTGGCGTAACCTTCCGTTACACTGAAAACGGCCCTGAAGGTCTGGTGAAAGGCAAGCGTGCGATCGTACTGACCAGCCGCGGCGGTATCCATAAAGACACCCCAACCGACCTGGTTGCGCCGTACCTGAGCCTGTTCCTGGGCTTCATCGGCATCACTGACGTGAACTTCGTGTTCGCGGAAGGCATCGCTTACGGTCCTGAAGTGGCAACGAAAGCGCAGACCGACGCCAAAGCCGCGATCGACAGCCTGGTTGCCGCCTAAGATTTCCCCCTCTCACCGCCCGGTGGGAGGGTTTTTCTTTTCTCCACATTTCGTTATCATCCGCTCCCACTCTCCAGCCGGGCGGCCTGATGTCTGCGATTATTGATTCTTTTATTGCCCCACCGTGTCATGACGACATCGAGATCCTCTGGCAGGATGAACATTTGCTGCTGATCAATAAGCCTTCCGGTCTGCTCAGCCTCTCGGGGAAAAATCCGCAAAACCTTGATTCTGTCCATTATCGTCTGGTTCAGACGTTCCCGGGCTGCACGCTGGTACATCGTCTCGATTTCGGCACGTCCGGGCTGATGGTGATTGCGCGTAATAAAGCGATCAATGCGGCGCTCTGCCAGCAGTTCAGCCAGCGCAGCGTGGAGAAAGTTTACAGCGCCCTGCTTTGCGGACATCTGGAAAACGATGAGGGCGTGATAGATGCCCCGATTGCCAAAGATCCGGCGCTGTTCCCGCTGATGTCAATCTGCGCCATTAACGGTAAACCCGCCCGCTCCCGTTATCGGGTGGTGGAACGTTTTTATCAGGGAACGGGAGTGCCATTAACGCGGGTGACGCTTACCCCGGAAACCGGGCGAACCCATCAGCTGCGTATTCATTGCCAGCAGCTGGGGCACCCGATTCTGGGCTGCGATCTGTATGGCGGTCTTGACGCGCCAGGGGCGGAAATCACGCCCCGGCTGATGCTACATGCCTGCGAGCTGAATTTTATTCATCCGGTAAGCGGCGAGCCGGTTACTGCCCGTCACACCGCCCCGTTCTGACGGCGGTTTACCACATCAAATCGTCAGGGATTTTGAAGTCCGCGTAGGGATCGTCTTCATCCTGCTCTTCCTGACTGAGCGCGCTGTTTAACACAATGCAGTCGGCATCACGCTGGGCAATTTTATCGGCCACGACTGCCGGGATAATCGCGTATTCACAGTCGCCGCTGGCGTTAATCACCAGACGGGCAATCGCCAGACGGCCGTTGATCAGCTGAGTCTGGGTTTGCTTGTCGACGTCGAGTTTTTTGATCAGATTACCGTCAGTGAAGTTAAAGGTGATATTGCCTTTCGCCACGGTGATGCGGTTCATCTCAATCAGCTGCTTCACCTGTGCTTTAAACTCTTTTGCCAGCACGGCCTGCTTCTGCTGTTCGCTGAGCTGCTTGTCACGCTCGATCTGCGCTTTTTTATTCTCTTCTACTGCTTCGCGCGCCTCACGAGCCTGAACGCGTGATTTCTTTGCCGTACGCTGCACTTTCGCCGCTTTCTTGCTGCTAACGAGGCCCGCTTTCAGCATCTGCTCTTGTAAGGTGAGTTTTGTCATGATCGTTTCTAAACCGGTTGGAAATTTTGGGGATTATAGCGGGAATTGAACAGAAATAAAAAAATGCCAATCCTCTACAGCGGGTTAACGGCGACGGCAAAGCACATATTGCAGACATAGTGCGAGCTTCGCCCGGCGGGGCTGCGCTTGCACGGGCCTACAAACAACGCTGAACCGTAGGCCGGGTAAGCGCAGCGCCACCCGGCAAGAAGGCAGCAACACGCGAGTATCACGCTTCATGAACTTCGCTCATGTTGCAGTGAAATTAAGTCACTTCCCCTGCGCCGCGGGGTCAGGCATAAATTATGCATCGGTAACTTCTTAGCAACATGAACTTAGGATGCATAACGACAATGAGCAAAGCTTTCACCTATACCCTTAAGCGCAGTTGCTTCGATGAGAATTACAACCCGTCAGAAAATACGCGTACCACCACCAACTTTGCCAACCTGGCGCGCGGAGAAAAGCGTCAGGAAAACCTGCGCAATACCCTGGTGATGATCAATAACCGCTTCAACGCACTGGCGCGCTGGGATAACCCCAACGCCGATCGCTACGCGGTTGAGCTTGAAATTATCTCCGTCGATCTGAACATTGGTGCGGATAAGCCGTTCCCGGCCATTGAGATATTGCAAACCACCATCGTCGACAAGAAAAACAACCTGCGTATCCCGGGAATTGTCGGCAATAACTTTTCGTCTTACGTGCGGGATTATGATTTCAGCGTTCTGCTGCTGGAACATAACAAGAACCAACAGCACTTCAGCGTTCCGGAAAAGTTTGGTGAATTGCACGGCAACATATTCCGCCATTTTGTGAGTTCGCCGGAATATAAAGAGAACTTCAGAAAAGGACCGGTGATCTGCCTCAGCGTTTCCAGCAAAGACACATACCGCCGCACCGGCAACCAGCATCCTGTACTTGGCATTGAGTATCAGCCGGATGGCGAGTCATTAACGGAGCTGTACTTTGCCAAAATGGGCCTGAAGGTACGCTATTTCATGCCAGAAAACAGCGTGGCGCCTTTTGCGTTCTTTTATACCGGTGATTTGCTGAACGATTACAGCAATCTTGAACTGATCGCCACCATCAGCACGATGGAAACGTTTCAGAAAATCTATCGCCCGGAAATTTATAACGCCAACTCGTCGGCGGGACTGTGCTTCCGACCGGATCTGAACCAGCAGGATCACTCATTCACCAAAATTGTTTATGACCGTGAAGAACGAAGCCGTCTGGCGATTGAACAGGGTCGATTCACCGAAGAATACTTTATTAAGCCTTATAAACACATTCTTGAGCAGTGGTCTGATAACTACACGCTTTAATTCATCAAAATAGGTCTTTTATTATGAAAACATTGCTCCCGACGTCTACGGCTGGCAGCCTGCCTAAGCCGACCTGGCTTGCACAACCTGAAACGCTGTGGTCTCCGTGGAAATTAGAGGATCAGGAATTACTGGCAGGAAAACAGGATGCGCTGCGTTTGTCACTGGATGAGCAGATCCGTGCGGGAATCGACATTGTCAGCGACGGCGAACAGACCCGCCAGCACTTCGTCACCACCTTTATCGAACACCTGAGCGGCGTGGATTTTGAAAACCGCCAGACGGTACGCATTCGTAACCGTTATGACGCCAGCGTGCCGACCGTGGTTTCTGCTGTGGCACGTCAGAAACCGGTATTCGTCGACGATGCAAAGTACCTGCGCCAGCTCACGGATAAGCCGATCAAATGGGCCCTCCCCGGACCGATGACCATGATCGACACCCTTTACGACGCGCACTATAAAAGCCGCGAAAAGCTGGCCTGGGAATTCGCCAAAATCCTCAATCAGGAAGCGCGGGAGCTAGAGGCTGCAGGCGTGGATATTATCCAGTTCGACGAACCGGCATTTAACGTCTTTTTTGACGAGGTCAACGACTGGGGCATCGCCGCGCTGGAACGCGCCATTGAAGGGCTGAAGTGCGAAACTGCGGTCCATATCTGCTATGGCTACGGCATCAAAGCCAATACCGACTGGAAAAAAACGCTCGGCTCTGAGTGGCGCCAGTACGAAGAGGCTTTCCCTAAGCTGCAGACCTCGAACATCGACATTATCTCTCTGGAGTGCCACAACTCCCGCGTGCCGATGGATCTGCTGGCGCTGATCCGCGGTAAAAAAGTGATGGTTGGCGCGATTGATGTGGCAACGAACACCGTTGAAACGCCGGAGGAAGTCGCCGATACCCTGCGTAAAGCGCTGCAGTTTGTCGATGCCGACAAGCTTTACCCTTCGACCAACTGCGGTATGGCCCCCCTTTCCCGTCACGTCGCAAACGGTAAGCTGCGAGCCCTCAGCGCAGGCGCAGAGATTATCCGCAAAGAGCTCGGCGCGTAATCCTTTACGTTTGCCAGTACGGCGGCGTACCAAAGCGTTCGACGTAATAATCAATCACCGCCCTGACGTTCAGGGGCGGATGACGTGCATGTGGATAGATCGCCGCAATGTTCAGCGGCTCCGTGTTGATCGCACACGCCATTTCCGGCAGAAGTGCGACAAGCTCTCCCCGCTGGAGCCTGTCGCCAATCAGCCAGTCCGGAAACAGGACGATTCCCATCCCGCCCAGCGCGGCAGTGAGCAACGACTCCGCATTATTGGATGTCATCCGCGCCACCACCGGATAGTGTATCCAGTTCTCCCCCTCGCGACGCACCAGCCAGCGGTTAGGCCCGGACGAACCGCGATAGACCAGACATTGATGATCGCTCAGCGTGGCCGGATCGTCCGGCACACCGTGTTTGCGCAGATACGCGGGCGACGCGGCAAGGTGGTAACGCTGCTGACCAAAAATGCGGGCGTGGAACGTCGAGTCCGTCAACATGCCAATGCGAAAGATAAGATCGGCCGCATCCCGGTGCGGGTCGATAAAGTCATCGGTCAGCGTGAGCTCAATGTTTAACCGCGGATAACGCTCGGTCAGCTCCGCCAGGCCTGGCGCAACATGCCTCTGCCCAAAAAATACCGGCCCATTAATGCGGATTGTGCCGGATGGTTCCGACGAACGTTCATCCAGCTCACGCCGCGCCTCTTCGACGTTTTCGACCATCGCCCGGGCATAGCGGATAAACAGATGACCACTTTCGGTGGGGATCACCGCGCGCGTATTGCGGTAGAACAGCTGCTGACCGAGGGCATCCTCAAGCTGGTGAATAACGCGCGAAATCTGTGAGGCTGATATCCCCTGCCGCCGCGCGACGACGGAGAAATTCTGCGCTTCATAGACCTCAATAAAGATCAGCAGCGCGCGGACGTTGATATTACTGGCATCGAACATTAATGCATTTCCTGCAAAGGTGTTTCCTGCATTATGGCATTTTTCTCACTGGACGACCGACGTAATCTTCTTCGCCTTAAAACGGAGGAAGCGTTATGCAGTTTGTGTTGATTTTACTGGTGATAGCCGGAGGGATGGGTCTCTCCATTGAGGCGGGATTACTGGGGCCATTGGGGGGCGAAGTGGGCGACTTATGGGCCACGTTCAGCATTTTTGGGGTCGGTGCCGCACTGACGTTTTTACTGATGCTGTTTTTTAGCCCGCGTAACAGCCCCTCGTTTTTTGCCCAGCCCGGCTGGCAGTTGCTCGGCGGCGTGCTCGGCCCGGTGTACGTGGTCATCCTGACCGTTGCGACACCCGCCATCGGCATCGCAATGACCATGATTGGGATTTTGGCCGGTCAGGTCTTTAAAAGCCTGATCATTGACCACTACGGTCTGCTGGGCTCGCCGCACAGAAAGATAAATGCGAAGCGCATTATTGCACTGGGGTTCATCATTGCGGCACTGGTTCTGGTCGCACAGGGGTAACGTATGACACTGATTATGATTCTTCTCGCCGTTTGCGGCGGCGCTACGCTGAGCATTCAGGCCGCGATTAACGGACAGCTCGGCAGCAGCGTGGGGGTATTCAAAAGCGCGTTTCTGACCTTTTCCGTCGGCGCACTGGTGACCGCCCTGCTCATATTTTTCTTTGAGCCTAAGCATGCGGTCACGCTGCTGGACGTACCCAAATGGCAGCTCCTCGGCGCGATGTTTGGCGTGCCCTATATCGTGATTATGGTGCTTGCCGTACAGCGCATCGGCACCGCCGTCGCCACGGTGGCGGTGATATTCGGCCAGCTCACCATGAGCATGTTGATAGATAACTTTGGCTGGTTGGGTAATCCCGCTATTCCCTTTTCGCCGAGCCGTCTGGGCGCGGTTATCTGCCTGGGGATTGCGCTGTATTTCATCTACTCGAGCAGCAAAATCTACAGCGCCCGCGACTAGACTCACGTCTTCCGGGTAAAGAACAGCGTCACCGTGGCGACGGTGACGCCAAATTTCTTCATCTCGGTTTTATTAAACAGATGGGTCTCATCCTGCAGGTACATCCAGTCGTCAAACTTCAATAGCCAGCTACTGCCATTGGCTTTGACCTTCATGCTGTAATGCCAGTTAAAGGCGTTACCTGCCGCCTGCCCCGTAGCGACCCCTTCGATATCCCCCGCCGTTCCCTCGTAGCGATCGTTCCCCAGCCTGCGGATGTGCCATACCCGCTGTTGCTTCTCGCCATCGTCATACACGAAGTGCTCATTGAGCGTCAGCGTATCGCCGATAACATCCCCGGCAATCTCCACGTGAAAGCGGCGGATCTGTTTACCGCTGCGATCCTGCACCATGCCCCACGCTTCGGTTTTCCCCTGGAAGTAGTCGAAGATATCAAGCCGTGGCTGCTGCTGGCGATACTCGGCCACCTCTGTGCTACAGCCTGCCAGCAGCATGGTCAATGCCAGCACCATCATCAGGAAACGTTTCATTTTTGTCCTCCAAGTAACTGCTGACGCAGTTCAGGATATTGCGTGCGGGGATCGAGCCAGATGGCCAGAAAGCGCGTGCTGAATGCTTCTGACTGGCGCGGGCCAAGTGGAATAAAGCTTTTCTGCGTTGCTGACGCGCGGTACCAGAACTGTCCCTGCTTATCATCGAGGACAAACGCCAGCTGTGAGCCCGGCCGGACATCCGGCCACAGCGAACGAAGCATCTGTAACCAGCCTTCGCTTTGCGGCTCCCGCTGCAAAATCCCCTGCGCCTGCCACTGATCGCGCGTGGCCTCCACCAGTTCATCACGTTCAATGTCGCGCGCGTAGGTGATAATCAACGCCTGATCCTGATCCGCCGCGCGGTAGCGACCGTCCGGCGTGCGCAGCTGGGAGGTATAAACCGTAAACGGGCCCCAGGTGAGCGTGGCGTCACCCACCTTACGCCAGGCCAGCCAGTCGGCGGCGTGGGCCGCAGGGATCACCATCGTCAGCCAAAGGAGGAAAACCGCTGCTCTCATTTTTGTCTCCCCATCAGCAGGTGGAAAAACAACATTAATACCAGCCAGCCCGGCACCATCCAGCTGACGACGATAAAGGTCGGCTCCTGAAAGGTAATAGCACCCAGCCGCTCGCCAATCAGGTACGCCACTGGCCCTCCCACGGCGGCCAGCAGCGTCAGCAGCCAGCCGGGTAACGTGGTCGTGCGAGCAAGCTGTGTCCAGACGGTGGCGAACATCAGCCACAATGCCACCATCCATAGCGGCATCAGGGACTCGCCGGTGAAGGCAATCAGCCCCGTCAACGCCCAGAGCGCATCCAGTACGCTGCCCGCTGCAGCCAGACCGATGGCGTAAAGGCGGTATACCGGCGGCAAAAACAGGCAGGCGAGCACCGCCAGCGCAAGCCAGATAATCAGGCCCTGCTCACGAAAGATCACCACCAGCGCCCAGTAAAGATCGAACCCGACGGCCAGCAGAAAGACCTGAAGATAACGTCTCATACGCGTTCGGCGGTCAGTTGCACCACGCTGATGGTGCGGGCGTTAAACCCGGCTTCGCAGTAGCCAAAGTAGTACAGCCACATACGGCGGAACCGTTCGTCGAAGCCGAGCTTTTCAATCTCCTGCCAGGCATGAACAAAGCGCTGCCGCCAGTGGGCCAGCGTGCGGGCATAGTCTGGCCCCATGTCAAAGAGGTTACGGACCACAAAATCGGTATGGCGCGTCATCAGCTCATTCATCGCTGTGATGCTCGGCAGGAAGCCGCCGGGGAAAATGTAGCGCTGGATAAAATCGACGCTTTTGCTGTAGTCGCGGTAGCGCTGGTCCTGAATGGTAATGGCCTGAATCGCCATCCGGCCACCCGGGCGCAGCCGCGCCTGACAGGTTCGGAAGAACACGGGCAGATAGCGTTGCCCGACGGCTTCAATCATCTCTATCGAGACCAGCTTGTCGTACTGCCCGGTGAGGTCGCGATAATCACAAAGCAGAACCTCAACGCGGTCCTGCAACCCGGCGCGGGCGATCCGCTCGGTTGCCCAGATATACTGCTCCTGCGACAGCGTGGTGGTGGTTACCCGACAGCCGTAGTGACGTGCCGCGTATTCCGCCATCGCCCCCCAGCCGGTACCGATTTCCAGCAGGTGATCGGACTCACACAGCGCCAGCTGTTCGCACAGACGCGCCATTTTGGCCTGCTGCGCCGCCGTGAGATCCTGCTCATCCGCAGTAAACAGCGCGCTGGAGTAAAGCAGCTCCTTATCCAGAAAATGTGAATAAAAGGTGTTGCCCAGGTCGTAATGCGCGGCAATATTTTCACGCGCCTGGGCCCGGGAATTGCGCCGCGTCCAGTGGCGCAGCCGCTCCAGCGGTCTACCGAGCAGCCGGAACCCTTTCTCCAGACGGCCAAGCACCTCGCCATTAAGGGCCAGGATTTCCAGAAGCGGCGTGAGTTGCGTGGTTTCCCATTCGCCATCCATCCAGGCTTCTGCGGCGGCAAGGCTCCCGCCCGTTAAGACGCGCCAGTAGACGCCGGGCGCGAGGATCTGAATGTCGGCGTGCAGCGCGGAGGATGTCTCGCCAAAATGGAATGTCTGTGCCCCTTCACGCAGCGTGAGCGAGCCGCCACGAATACCGCTTAACAGACGGAAAAGCAGCCAACGCGCAATGCGGACGTTGCGCGGGATATCGGGTTCTAGCGCAAAGACGGGATCGGTCATGAGCGTTCACTCCTGCTGACGGGATGGTTATGCAGCGGCACGCGCTTGAGCCACAGCCTCAGCGCCTGCCAGTAAATAGCGAAAACGGTTTTCAGGGTCATCAGGGGAATGCGCAGCAGTAACGCACGCAGTGCCGGACGCGTCAGAGGCTCCCGGCGTAGCGCCAGCGTGGCGTCAAACACCTTCGCGTCCTGATGATTTTCAATGTGCATATGCAGCGTGTTATCCGGGTTGTTGAAGCGCCAGTGGTAGATCATGTCCATTGGGTTGAAGGGGGAAACGTGAAACGCTTTTTCCGTTGGCTGCGCGTCCTGACCGTTGACGGCATAGTAATGCCGCTCGTTCCACGGCGTGTTGCGGACCTCCGCCAGCACCCAGCCCAGCGCCCCCTTCTCGTCATAGCAGTAGTAGAAGTTGACCGGATTGAAATGAAACCCGAAATAGCGCAGCTGCGTCAGGAGCATGACTCGTCCGCCGGGACGTTCTCCGGTGAGCCCCTCCAGCGTGTTCAGGACGTTCTCTTTGAGCGGCGTACCCAGCGGATAGTCCGTGTCATAAAACGCGGCGGCGGCGAAGCGATTGCGCCGTACGCCGACGTCAGCCAGCAGTGGCAGTTCATCCAGATCCAGCCAGGCCATAAAGACGCTGTAGCGAAATTCGTGGGTTTTCGGCTGGAGGCGGCGGTGGCGTAATACGCCGTGATAGAGGCAGCTGTTCATCTCAGTTCCCCTCTCCGGCCGCGATCGCGTTGACCACGTCCAGCGCGCTGCGCACGCCATCCTCGTGAAAACCGTTGTACCAGTAAGCCCCGCAGAACCAGCTTCGCTGGTGACCGTTGATCTCACCGCGACGCGCCTGCGCCCGCCAGCTTTGCGGGTTAAACAGCGGATGTTCATAAACAAAGCGCTGTAACACGAAGCGTTCATCCACCGGCGTTTCCGGGTTCAGGGTGACGCAGAACAGCGGGCTCCCCTCTGGCAGCCCTTGCAGAATGTTCATGTTGTAGGTGACGCAGGCGCTGGCCTGCTCATGCTCGCTCAGGCGGTAGTTCCAGCTGGCCCACGCGCGCTTGCGTACCGGCAGCCAGCGCGGATCGCTGTGCAAAATTACCTCGTTGCGCTGCCAGCCGATATCCCCCAGCACCTCGCGCTCTGCTGGCGTCGGCGCCTCAAGCATGGCCAGCGCCTCGGCGGAGTGGCAGGCAAAAATCACCTGATCGAAGGTATGGCTGGCGTTTTCGAGCTGAAGCGTGACCCCGTCTTTGTGGCGGCTGACACGCTGCACCGGCGCGTTCAGGCGTAACGTCAGGCGGTCGCCCAGCTTTTCCAGCATGGAGCGGATGTACTCCCGCGAGCCGCCCGGTACCACGTACCACTGCGGACGATGGGTAATATCCAGCAGACCATGATGATTAAAAAAGCGCAGGAAGAGCGGCAGCGGGAAACGCTTCATCTCCTGCAACGACGACGACCAGATGGCGGCGCCCATCGGCAGAATGTAGTGGCGCGCAAAAAACGGCGTGAAGCCATGCTGTTGCAGAAACGTCTCCAGCGTGGCGTGCGGATCCACGTCCCCTTCCAGCGCCTGTTTTGCCAGCCGATTAAAGCGGACGATCTCTCCGAGCAGACGCCAGAATGCCGGATTCACCAGATTTCGGCGCTGGGCAAACAGCGATGTCAGGGTGTGTCCGTTGTACTCCAGCCCCGTCTGGGGGTTGTGCACCGAAAAGCTCATCTGCGTTTTTTGCCCGCTGATGCCGAGCTCGCTGAGCAGGCCCATAAAGCGCGGATAGGTCCGGTCGTTGTAGACGATAAAGCCGGTATCAATCGCCCAGGTGCCCTGTGGCGTCGAGACATCTACCGTTGCGGTATGGCCGCCAGGCGTGGCGCCCGCTTCAAACAGGGTCACCTGATGGTGACCGGCCAGCCGCCAGGCGCAGGTCAGTCCGGCAATTCCGCTGCCGATAATCGCAATCTTCATGAACGTACCATCCTGCGCAGCAGTGTGCGCTGCAAAAACGCGGGTAGCCTGGAGAGCAGCCGCAAAATGAAGCCGAACCGGGTGGGAAACGCGATGTGCATTTTCCCTTTCGCCAGTCCGGAACGGATCGCCTTGACCGCCTCGTCAACGCTCACCCTGCCCGGCATGGCGAAATCGTTTTTGCGCGTCAGGGGGGTATCGACAAAGCCTGGGGAGATCACCGTGACGGCAATCCCTTTGGGCTCCCAGTCCAGGCGCAGACTGTCCGCAAACCAGCTCAACGCGGCTTTAGACGCGCCGTAGGCTTCTGCCCGCGGGAACGGAAGCCAGTGGGCCATCGAACTCACCAGCACCACGCGGTTGCCGGCAACCAGCTGCGGCTGCAACGCGGCAAGACAGTTCACCGGGCCGAGGAAATTGGTGTTCATAACCCGCTCCACCAGCGCCGCGTCCACTACGCCCCGATCGAGGTACTCGCAGGTACCGGCGCAGAGAATAACCAGATCGGCGTAAACGCCGCTCAGCGCCTGGCGACAGGCGTCCCTGTCTGTCATATCGAACAGGCGAACCGTGAGATTGGGGCAGGTCTGATGCAAGGCTTCAAGGCGCGCAGGATCCCGCCCACAGGCAATCACGTGGTAGCCCTCCGCGGCGAAGGAGGTCGCCAGCCCGGCGCCAATACCTGAGCTTGCGCCGGTGATCAGCACCGTTTTCATGATTTCACCCTCCGCTTCACGCCGCGTACCGCCCAGCCCAGCAGCGGAAGATGTTCGTAGATCATCTCTCCCGCATCGTAGTAGTCGCGCTGACGCGTGATAAGCCCCTTTTCCGTGTCCACCACCGAACAGCCTGGCAGTTCGAGCGGGTCCCCTCCGGCGATGCGCGGGTGCGACCAGCGCATCACCCAGGTCACAACAAAGCGGTTTTCACTGCACAGCGGTGGATCAATGGTAAAACGGCAGTTTTCGACATTCGCCAGCAGATGGGTGAAATAGCGCTGAAGCGCAAAGATACCGTCGTGCTCGCCGAACGGATCGATTAGCGTGGCATCCGAATGATAAAGCCCGACCAGTGCGGAGGGCGGCTGGCTATCCAGTGCGCTGTAGTACTCAACAAACCGACTCACGACAGAGGGCAAAGTGCTCATGGGTCACATCCTGGCTGTAAACAACGTGGTGTAATCGCATAATTAAAACTTACACAATTAATGTTATTTGTCCAAGTTTGTGCAGCTATATTTTTTATTTTTCCTATTTATCAATAAGTTGATTGTCACCTAAAACAGTAAATTTTATAGACCGGATAAAGCATAGCCGCCACCCGGCAATGTTTTTTCAGTTTAACCTTAAGGCAAATTCCCCCATCCTCTTCCAGGCTTATCCTTTTAAATTCATCAGGATGACCGACATGAAACGCGTCTTTCTTTCTCTTTTCTCAAGCCCTGAATCCTTGCTGCAGGTGATGAGTCAGCAGGAGATCATCGAAGCCGTGGAGGATGGTGACCGCATCATCATCGACCAGGACGGGAATGCATCGGTGAACTACAAAAGCAATGAGGTACGGCAGGATTTTCTGCGTCACGTCAACGCGCTGAAGAGGGCCTGATATGGGAACGGCGATATTTATGGTGCTGATGGTATGCGGGTACTGGTACACCAGTCGCGATCTGTCGACGCGCTTTAAAATCAAGCGCTCTTTCGGCTGGGACGTCTATTTCCTTGTTGCGCTTTATGGCTGTATTTTCGTGCTGCAGGGCGTGGTTGCCACGGGACTGCTTTGGCTCCTGCTTCTCGCCCTTTCTGCCGCCAATAACGCCTTTCACTTTGCCTCACCGAAATATACCGACTGGCAAATCGACTTTATGAACTGGAGTTTTTTAGGCATTCAGGCGCCTGTGGTCGTGATGCTGGCGTTTGCCATCCTGTTTTGCCTCTATCGCTCCAACTGGGCAGGCAGCGCCAGGCTGGACGGTGAAAGCCGGAAAAAGCTCTACAAACGGCTTGCCCAGTCGAGCGGTATTGAACAACTGCTCTATCAGTGTATGGAGCAAGGCGAGCTGGCGCAGGTGACGCTTCGGTCGCGGCGGATATATATCGGCATGATCCACACCGCGACGCTGGAATACGAAAACACGGCCAATATTGTGCTGATACCGATGTTAAGCGGGTACAGAGACGAGAAGACAATGAATTTGCGCATCGAGAATAATTACAGCAAGTGGTATGCGGAGCATGACATTACGCTCGACTCCGAACCCCGCAGCGCTATGTCATTCCGAAAGGTGATTTTACTCAATCAGATAGAGAGCCTGTCACTGTTCGATCCCGCCAGCGCCAGCGCGCTTTCTCTGGCGCAGCGGGAGTGACCAATATTCTGGTGCGATTCAGCCCTGGGCCTTTTGAAAGAGGTCCCAGCGGTTGCCGTAGAGATCTTCAAACACCACCACCGTACCGTACTCTTCCTCACGAGGTGCTTCACAGAAATGAACGCCTTTTTCTTTCATGGCATGGTAATCGCGCCAAAAATCATCCGTCTGAAGGAACAGGAAAACACGGCCACCGCATTGATTGCCGATAAAGGCTTCCTGCCTCTCATTAGAAGCCCGTGCCAGCAGAATATTGCAGTCGCTTTCCGGATTTGGCGTGACGACGACCCAGCGTTTATCCTGCTGCGGCGTGTCCTCGACAAGGGTAAACCCCAGCTTGTCGGTGTAGTATTCAATTGCGCGATCGTAGTCATCAACCACAATAGCCACGCACCCCAGACATCGCTTCTGTGTTCTCATTTTCCGTTTCCTTTACCCTGAATGGTTATGCCCAGCGCATTCCCACAGAATACGCGCGCATAAAAATATTTTATAGATCGGTTAGCGTCGCAAAAATCCGTGCCGCTAAGGCGGCGGGGATCCTGATGAAGGCAGCGAAGGATGCCGACGGACCCGTCCTGCTGATGGGACACGGAATTATCAACCGGTATATTGCGAAAGAACTGCTCGCATCTGGCTGGAAAGAACAGACCCGCCCCCGTACCGGTTACTGGGGTGCGGGTGTTTACAGCCGTTACCCCCCCCCCCCCGGAAAAGCTTATTTTTCCATTAACTGTTCCAGACCGCGTGATAACGAGTGGAGGACAGCATCCGTCTCCACGCCCATTTGCGCATGAATAATGGCGCCGTCAATAAGCAACATGATTTCGTTGATCACGCGCTCATCAGCGATCTTCGTCAGCGACGTAATCATTTTCTTTGTTTCGAGTTTATGGTCACGGCATATCGCCTTTATTTCACTTTCAATATCTTCAGACTTCGCCTCTGCACTGGCGTTAATAAACGCACAGCCGTGAAACTCGGGTGAAACAAACCATTCGTAAAGCGCGGCAGATAATGCCTCTGACGATGTCTGACCGGCGTTGAGATTACGCCGCAATGAGGCCTCAAACCAGTTCATCCATATTTCATGCCGATAGTGCAAATAGGCGAGAATCAATAAACTCTTACTCGGAAAGTGGCGATAGAAAGTTACCTTGGTCACTTTCGCCTCTTTAATCAACGTATCCACGCCCGTTGCCTTGAAGCCCGTGGAATAAAAGAGATCGTGAGCGGTATGTAATATTTTATCCCTGACGCTGATTTTTGTCTCGTTGCTTGCGGGTTCTGTTTTCATTTTTCGGCAGCCTCAAAAAGGGATGTTGACAACGTTATTTTTCAGGCATAGATTAACGCAAGTAGACAGATCTGTCTACATAATATCACACTGAGGTAATCGCCATGAATACACGCCCTCCTTTACCGCCCTTCACGCGTGAAAGCGCCATCGAAAAAGTCAGACTCGCCGAAGACGGCTGGAACAGTCGCGACCCGGCAAAAGTCGCACTGGCCTATTCGCTGGATACCCAATGGCGCAACCGCGCAGAATTCGCCACCAACCGTGAAGAAGCGCAGGCGTTTCTGGAACGGAAGTGGAAAAAAGAGCTGGGTTACCGCCTGATTAAGGAGCTCTGGGCATTTACGGATAACCGGATCGCGGTGCGCTATGCTTATGAATGGCATGATGATTCCGGCAACTGGTACCGTTCCTACGGCAATGAAAACTGGGAGTTTGAAGCGGACGGGTTGATGAAGCGTCGTTTTGCCTGCGTGAACGATATGCCAATAAAAGAATCTGAGCGACTGTTCCACTGGCCGCAGGGCAGACGCCCGGACGATCACCCCTCGCTGAGCGATCTGGGGTTATAGGATTTTCGCATCACTCCGGGGCACCCCCGGAGTGATGAATTTACAGTGCGCCCAGCTGTTTCATCAGCGTCAGGTTGTCCTCAATATGCCAGTTAGCCACAATTTTACCGTCATTAATTTCATAGATATCCGTGGCGATAAAATCTATTTTCTGCCCCTTTCCTTTCAGCTCGCCGAATGTTCCGGTAAACGTGCCGTGAAAATGTAAATGGGAGACCACACGATTACCGGAAATTATCATCTGCTCAACGTCACAGCGTAAATCAGGTACGGCAGTACGAAATGCCCGGGAGGCTAAAATAGCGCCCTCGGGTCCCTGTTTACGCCCTTCCGGCGGCGTTTTATCAATAAAGTTAACTGCAAGCGCTTCACGCGCCAGAGACGGCGTCCCCGTATTCCAGAACGTTGCATATTTTCTGGCTGCAGCCTCATTCGCGGCTAATTGCGCCTGCGGCAGGCTTTTATCGACAATCAGCTGCTGTGGTTTCACCCACTCCTCCTGCGCCGAATAAGCGGCGCCCGACAGACCGATAATAATAAGCGGCAATAAAACAGAACGAAAAGAGGTTGAATAGTTCATCATTTTCTCTCAATCATTTATCAGGATAACGGCAAGGTGGGATAATCGGTATATCCCGTCGCACTGCCACCAAACAGCGTAGCGGGATCGCGCACCTGGGCCAGCGGCAACTTGTGCGCCAGCCGGTGGGGTAAATCCGGGTTGGCAATAAATGGCCGTCCGAAGGCAATCAAATCGGCATAGCCAGCCGTAAGTATTTGTTCGGCTTTGTTAAGGTCATAGTTGCCCGCGACGATAAGCGTTCCGCTAAACGTCTCGCGCAGGGATTGACGGAAAGTGTCGGGTACCTGCGGCGCGTCGTCCCAGTCGGCTTCCGCCAGGTGGATGAATGCTATCCCGTGTTGTTCGCACCAGGCCGCCAGAGCGAGGATGGCGTCGATCACCTGCGGGTCATTCATCCCCCGCTGGGTAATAAACGGCGAAAGGCGGATGCCCGTACGCTCGGGCCCAATGGCCTCCGCAATCGCGTACAAGACCTCCTGGGCAAAGCGGATCCGGTTAGCAAGCGTGCCGCCATACTCGTCCGTGCGTTTATTGGAGGTTTGACGCAGGAACTGGTCAATCAAATAGCCGTTTCCGCCGTGAACTTCCACGCCATCAAAGCCGGCCTGGACGGCATTCAGTGCCGCCTGGCGATAGTCCGCGATGATGCCGTGAATGTCTTTGCGCGTCAGCGTTCTTGGCTGCGGGCAGTCAACCATTTGGCCTTCGCCCTTTTCGTTCACCACCCACACTTTCGCGTCCGGTGCCAGCGCTGACGGGGCCACGGGCAGACCATCCTGATGAAAACTGGCGTGCGACATTCGCCCGACGTGCCAGAGCTGAGAAAAAATCACCCCGCCCGCCTGATGCACGGCCCCCGTCGTGAGTTGCCATCCTGAAACCTGCTCCGGCGAATGGATGCCGGGAGTCCAGGAGTATCCCTGGCCCTGCGGGGAGATCTGGGTGGCTTCGGTGATGATTAAACCCGCGCTGGCCCGCTGCCGGTAGTATTCCGCCATCAGCGACGAGGGAATATTGCCTGGCTGAAGGGAACGCGCGCGGGTCATTGGCGCCATAACGATACGGTTTTTCAGGTCCTGCTGACCCAACCGGTAACGGTCAAAAAGTGAGGAACGGTTCATGTTTTCATCCCTTATGGTTTGGATGAAATCACTTTACAGGCGGTATTTCATTTTGATAATTACACTGAAAACTGATGCACTTTTCGGAAAATATGAATAATGGGCAAGCTTGAAGATATGGCATTGCTGGTTGAAGTGGCCGAGGCTGGGGGGCTTTCCGCCGCCGGACGACGGCTGTCGCTCTCTCCTGCGACCATGACGGCCAGACTGAAGGCGATTGAAGAACGTTACCAGACTCGCCTGTTTCACCGTTCAACGCGATCCATCACGCTGACCCGTGCCGGAGAAGAGTTTTATCATGCCGCGCTGCGCGTGCTGGAAGAGATGCGCCATGCCGAGTCGCTCCTGACGCAAAAAGAGGGCGTCCTCAGCGGCAATATTCGCCTTTCTGCCCCCTCGGATTTTGGCAGACAGTATCTTAGCCCCGCCGTGGTGGAATTTTCCCGACACCATCCTGACGTGAAATTTTTCATCGCGTTAAGAGAACATGTTGAAGATCTGGTCGCTAACCGGCTGGATATGAGCGTGCGTTTCGGTAACCTGCCGGACAGCAGCCTGGTCGTCAGAAACATCCGCCCAAATCATCGGGTGCTGGTGGCCTCTGCGGCGTATCTTAGCAACCGCGGCGTCCCCGCCACATTTGCGGAGTTAGCCCATCACCGATGCCTTGCACTTGAGTCTCAGGGCGTGGTGATGAACGAATGGCGCTTTGAAAAAGATGGCGAGGAAAGTGTCGTTCGCGTAGAGCCAGCCATGGTGTGCGACGACGGGGCATTGCTTCGTCAGTGGGCGCTCAGCGGCGCTGGCATTGCGGGGAAATCCTGGTGGGATGTGAAGGACGATGTTGAGGCCGGAAGACTCACCGTCCTGTTTGCTGAAAGTTTTACCGGTTTTAGCCGATACGACCGCAAAGATGTCGGGCTACAGTTTGTTTACCCGCAGCGTAAACTGCAGCCGCTTCAGGTCACGGCCTTTAGCCAGTTTTTTCTCGACTGGCTAAAAAAACGGTAGCGTGAATGTTGATTAGACCCGCTTAAAATTCATCGACACAAGGCTGACCCACCTTATCCAGGGCGTTGACCAGCCTGGATCTGAGTTCAGTTAATGCGGCTTCCTTCTCTTCCAGCTGTTGCAACTTGCGGCGCAGCGCGCTTTGTTTTTGCTCAGCGGTAAATTTATCGTCGACCCAGACAGCTAAAACATCCGAAATTTCGGCCAGGGTAAAGCCCAGCATTTTGGCATGCTTGATCATTTTCAAACGCTGTAAATCGACGGCGGAGTAGACTTTGTAGTTGTTGCTGCGATTCGGTTGCGGGATTTTCTCCAGCAACCCTTGCCTTTCGTAGTAACGGACCGTCTCCTTCGATAAGCCCGTTTTCACACACAGTTCGCCAATGCGCATCGCGTCGTCCTCCCCTTTTCAAAATCACGCTTGACCGTGTACTTAAGTGCACGGTTTATCCTGTGATACACATATCAGGGAAACGGGATTTGAGGTATGAATATTTTTGATTATTCAGGAAAAATAGCGTTGATTACCGGGGCATCGTCGGGAATAGGTCGTGATTTCGCCAGGCAACTCGCTGCCCGCGGCGTGTCGTTGATCCTGGTTGCCCGCTCGGAGCCAAAGCTACAGGCGCTTGCCGCAGAGCTGGCCAAAAAGCATGGCGTATCAATCACTATTATCGTGCAGGACTTAGTGGAATCAGATGCCGTTCCCCGCATCGCGGAACGGCTGGGCCTCCTGAGGCGCTTCCCCGACATTCTGATTAATTGCGCCGGGTTCGCCACCTATGGCCCCTTCGAAGCGCTGTCGATCGACAGGCAACGTGATGAGATATATGTGAACTGCGTGGCCCCCGTGGCACTGACTCACGCTTTGCTACCGGAAATGCTCCGCAAAGGCGCAGGAGTGGTAATTAATGTGGCCTCAACGGCCGCGATGCAACCGGATCCCTATATGGCCATTTATGGCGCGACCAAAGCCTTCCTGCTCTCCTTTTCAAATGCGCTTTGGGGAGAGTACCGTGCAAAGGGCATTCGCGTGTTGGCGCTTTGCCCTGGGGCAACGGATACGGCTTTTTTTGATGTGGTGAATGCGGAAGAAGCCTCGGTGGGTAAAAGGATGCCAGCGGATAAGGTGGTTACGCTGGCGTTGAAGGCGGTCGATACCAACCGTAACTACCTGATCACCGGATGCAGTAACTGGCTTCTGGGGCAGTTATACCGGTTTGTCACGCGTAAGCGTCTGTTACTCATCGCTGAAAAAGTATTGCGTCCACGATCGACTTAAGCAAAACCGTGTCGTTTCAGTGCAAAGGATTGCCCTGAAACGCTGACAGATAGATGCCTTAATGCGCGAAAAACAGTGATACACTTACCCCACCGGGTGGGTCTTCCCGTTTGAACGCATGAGGAAACAACAGTAACCAAATGACGAAATGGTCACTCGTTGTCAATCCTGGCCTGTCACGCTAAGCTTAAATAATGACTAAAAATATGAACGCCCCATCAATACGTGGTCCACTTGACCATTCTGTCAGAGAGCAAATCGTCGAAGCGGCTTTTGAGCACTTCGGGCATTACGGCTATGAAAAAACCACCGTCGCCGAACTCGCGAAATCCATCGGTTTCTCTAAGTCCTACATTTATAAGTTTTTCGATTCCAAACAGGCTATTGGCGAAGTGATCTGCGCTAACCGCCTGGAGCTGATCATGGCGGCGGTGCTTTCTGCCATCGAGGATGCGCCGTCAGCCAGCGAAAAATTACGCCGTCTGTTTAAAGCGCTTACCGAGGCCGGAAGCGAGCTGTTTTTCCACGATCGGAAGCTTTACGACATTGCCGCCGTCGCCGCACGGGACAAATGGCCGTCTACTGAAAGGTATACAGACGGCCTGATGAAGCTGATTGAGAGCATCATTATTGAAGGCAGGCAGGCGGGTGAATTCGAAAGAAAAACGCCGCTGGATGAGGTCACGCAGGCTATCCACATGGTGATGTGCCCTTATATCAATCCCATACAGCTGCAATATAACCTCGAAACGGCCCCCACTGCGGCGGTGCTTCTCTCTTCGCTGGTATTAAGAAGCCTGGCCCCCTGATTAGTGACCATTGACTTTATTGGTCACTAGTCTGAGAATGCGGAAACTGTCCTGTTACTTCTATAAGGGTTTCCCATGCTCAGGCTCAATACAGCCCGCCTTGCCGTTAGCCTTCTGCCGTTTGTCCTCGTGGCGTGCGGCGATAATTCCGCGAGTGACGATCCGCGCACAAAGCCACCGCTTGTCAGATCCGCCGCCATCGCGCTTGCGAACAATACTGCGCACGCCTTTACCGGCGTGGTGGTGGCGAGAACGCAAAGTGATTTGGGTTTTAGGGTTCAGGGGAAAATCCTTGAGCGACTCGTCGATACCGGGCAAACCGTCAGACAGGGTCAGCCGTTACTGCGCCTCGATCCGGTTGACCTGAAATTACAGGCCCAGGCACAGCAGCGCACGGTGGATGCTGCCCAGGCGCGTGCGAGAAAAGCGTCCAGCGATGAGGTGCGTTATCGCGGTCTTGTGGCGTCCGGCGCCGTGTCCGCCTCGGAGTATGATCAGATCAAAGCCGCCGCCGATTCCGCCAGAGCGGAACTCAGCGCAGCCCGGGCGCAGGCCAACGTGGCGCAAAACGCAACGGGCTATGCCGTACTGCTGGCGGATTCAGACGGGGTAGTGATGGAAACCCTCGCCGAGCCAGGTCAGGTGGTGAGTGCCGGGCAAGTGGTGATCCGACTCGCCAGGGCGGGACAACGTGAAGCGCTCGTGCAGTTCCCGGAGACCTTGCGCCCTGCCGTTGGCAGCCCTGCACTGGCCACACTTTATGGCAATGAAAAACACCCGGTCAGCGCAACGCTGCGCCTGCTGTCTGATTCAGCCGATGCCACAACCCGCACCTATGAAGCCCGCTACGTGCTGAATGGTGACCTGGCAAACGCGCCGCTGGGGGCAACCGTCACGCTGAACGTTCAGGACCCAAAAGCGGAACGTCAGGTCATGCAGGTTCCGCTCGCCTCACTCTACGATGCTGGCAAAGGCCCCGGAGTCTGGCGCATTTCCGCCAGGCCGGCAAAGGTTACCTGGACGCCGGTGAAGGTGCTGAGCGTGGGTGAAGATGCCGCGCAGGTCACGGGCAGCGTGAAGCCAGGCGAGAAGATTGTGGCGCTGGGCGCACACCTTTTGCACGAGGGTGAAATCGTCAGGCTTGCAGAACAACGCAATGCCGCGCTGGCGGAGAACACGCCATGAGCGGAAGTCGCTTCAACCTGTCAGCGCTTGCCGTGCGCGAGCGCTCCATCACCCTGTTTCTGATCGTCCTTGTGACGATTGCCGGTATCTACGCCTTTTTTGGGCTTGGCCGCGCGGAAGATCCCCCTTTTACGGTGAAGCAAATGACGGTGATATCCGTCTGGCCCGGCGCAACCGCGCAGGAGATGCAGGATCAGGTGGCCGAACCGCTGGAAAAACGCCTGCAGGAGCTCAAATGGTATGACCGGACGGAAACCTATACCCGCCCCGGCATGGCGTTTATCACCTTATCGTTGCAAGACAAAACGCCTCCCGCAGAAGTGCAGGAGGCGTTCTATCAGGCGCGGAAAAAGCTGGGAGACGAATCCCTGAACCTCCCTGCCGGGACGATCGGCCCGATGATCAATGACGAATTTGCCGATGTCACCTTTGCCCTTTTTGCCCTGAAAGCGAAAGGTGAACCCCAGCGGCAGCTGGTACGTGATGCCGAAGCCATGCGCCAGCAACTTTTGCACGTACCCGGCGTGAAGAAAGTGAACATTATCGGCGAACAGGCGGAGCGGATATACATCGCTTTTTCTCATGACCGACTGGCCACGATGGGTCTCTCGCCGCAGGATATTTTCAACGCCCTTAACAATCAGAACGCGTTAAAAGCAGCGGGCTCTATTGAGACCCGGGGCGCCCAGATATTTATCCGCCTCGACGGCGCGTTTGATGAGTTGCAGAAGATCCGCGATACACCCGTTGTGGCTCAGGGCAAAACGCTCAGGCTGTCCGATGTGGCGACGGTTGAACGGGGCTATGAAGATCCCCCTACGATGCTGATACGTAACCAGCATGAACCCGCCCTTCTGCTGGGTATCGTCATGCGTGAGGGCTGGAATGGTCTGGCGCTGGGTAAAGCGCTGGATGCCGAAACGGCAAAAATAAACGCGAGTCTGCCGCTGGGCATGACCCTGAGCAAAGTCACCGACCAGTCAGTCAACATCAGCTCGGCGGTGGATGAGTTTATGATCAAATTCTTCGTCGCCCTGCTGGTGGTCATGGTGGTCTGTTTTGTCAGCATGGGCTGGCGCGTGGGGGTGGTGGTTGCAGCGGCGGTACCGTTGACGCTGGCGGTGGTCTTCGTGGTGATGGAAGCCGCGGGGATAAACTTTGACCGCGTCACGCTGGGCTCCCTGATCCTTGCCCTCGGCTTACTGGTTGATGATGCCATTATCGCCATCGAAATGATGGTGGTCAAAATGGAGGAAGGTTACGACCGGGTCAAAGCCTCCGCCTACGCCTGGAGCCATACCGCCGCGCCAATGCTGGCGGGTACGCTGGTGACGGCAATTGGCTTTATGCCAAACGGTTTTGCCCAGTCAACCGCCGGGGAATACACCAGCAATATGTTCTGGATTGTCGGCCTCGCCCTGATTGCATCGTGGTTTGTCGCCGTGGTGTTTACCCCCTATCTTGGGGTGAAGATCCTCCCGGCCATTCCCAAAGTGGAAGGAGGCCATGCCGCCATCTATGACACGCCGCGTTATAACCGTTTTCGCCGGATGCTGAGCCGCGTTATCGCCGGAAAATGGCGGGTGGCCGGTGCCGTGGTCGCTATTTTCATCCTCGCCATATTCGGCATGGGACTGGTAAAAAAACAATTTTTCCCGACATCCGACCGCCCGGAAGTACTGGTTGAAGTGCAGATGCCCTATGGCACCTCAATCGAACAGACCCGTGCCGCAACCGCAAAAATAGAAGCATGGTTGAGCCAGCAGCCTGAGGCCAACATCGTGACGGCCTATATTGGCCAGGGATCGCCCCGCTTTTACCTGGCGATGGCCCCCGAATTACCTGACCCGTCTTTTGCAAAAATCGTAATCCTGACGGACAGCGAGACGTCACGCGAAGCGCTCAAGTTCAGGCTCAGGGAGGCTGTCGCCAGCGGCCTGGCGCCTGACGCCCGCGTGCGGGTGACGCAGCTGGTCTTTGGCCCGTACTCGCCCTTCCCGGTTGCCTGGCGCGTTTCGGGGCCGGATGTCGGTACCTTACGCGATATCGCAGACAAGGTGAAAGGCGTCCTACAGGCAAGCCCAATGATGCGTACCGTCAATACCGACTGGGGATCACGCGTTCCGGTATTGCATTTCACCCTCGATCAAAACCGTCTGCAGGCCACCGGCTTAACGTCCAGTGCCGTGGCTGAGCAGCTTCAGTTCTTGCTCTCAGGCGTGCCAATTACCGCCGTGAGGGAAGATATTCGCTCGGTAGAGGTCATGGGGCGCGCCGCGGGGGATATCCGTCTCGACCCGGCAAAAATTGAGGGTTTTACCCTCGTCGGCAATGCGGGGCAGCGCGTTCCGCTGTCTCAAATTGGCAAGATTGAGATCGGTATGGAAGACCCGATTTTGCGCCGCCGCGACCGCACTCCGACCATTACCGTGCGGGGTGATATCGCCGACAATCTTCAGCCACCGGATGTATCGGTCGCCATCATGAAACAGCTCCAGCCGATTATAGATACGCTACCGGCCGGATACCGCATTGAGATGGCCGGTTCGATTGAGGAATCGGGCAAAGCCACGCAGGCAATGATTCCGCTGTTCCCGATCATGATTGCGCTGACGCTGCTGATCATCATCCTGCAGGTGCGTTCGCTCTCGGCGATGGTGATGGTGTTCCTTACCGCGCCGCTGGGGCTGATTGGCGTGGTGCCAACCCTGTTGATTTTCAATCAGCCGTTTGGCATCAACGCGCTGGTGGGGTTGATCGCCCTTTCAGGCATTCTTATGCGCAATACGCTAATCCTGATTGGGCAAATCGATCATAACCAGAAGGACGGTCTCGATCCGTTCCACGCGGTGGTCGAGGCGACGGTTCAGCGAGCCCGGCCCGTACTGCTGACGGCACTTGCCGCCGTGCTGGCGTTTATTCCTCTGACGCATTCGGTATTCTGGGGAACCCTGGCTTACACGTTGATTGGCGGAACCTTAGGCGGCACGGCCATTACGCTGGTGTTCCTGCCTGCGATGTATGCGATCTGGTTCCGGATCCGCCCTGCTGAACAGCGCGTGCAGTCCCCGGCAGAAAACGTGTAAACTACCCTAAGTAGATAACTGTTCCGAGGAAAGCATGGTTGTTAAGCGCTTAAGAAAAGAGGATCGCCGCGTACAGCTGCTGGAAGTGGCGCGCGGAATTGTCCGCCAGCAAGGCACGGAGGCACTGACGTTGGGTTACCTGGCGGAGCGGGCCAACGTGACCAAGCCTATCCCCTACGACCATTTTGGCGATCGTGAAGGGTTGCTGATGGCCTTGTATCAGGATTATAGCGATCGGCAGTTGGCGAAATTCCGTGAGACGCTGGCGGTAGACAGCAAAACGCTGGACAAGACGATCCGCTTTTTCAGCGCCGCCTATATTGATTGCGCCATGACCGCCGGGCCCGAAACCGGGCCCATCGCCGCGGCGCTGTCCGGCTCTCGCGCGTTGCAGTCGTTTCGTGAGGCGTGCGTTGCCGAATGCGCCGACTGCCTGCGTACCGCGCTTTCCCCTTTTGTCGTCCTGAAAGGCGTTCAGGGAGAAGCGGTACTGACGGCCATCATTGGTGCGGCGGACGCGCTCAGCACCGCCGCGTGTAACGGCGTGCTCGCCCGAAATGTTGCGGAAGATACCCTCAGCGGCGCCATCACCGGGGTACTGGAGACCTACGTGAATAGCACAAAATGATCGTTGGGTGCGGATTGACAGCTAAGTTACCAATAGTAATATAAACGTCAATTCTCACCCATTCGAGGTCGCTATGTCTGCTACACATGCCATTAATAATGCACTGATCGTGACGGCTCACCCTGTCGACAATTCGTTATCCCATTCGCTGGCCGCCCGCATTGCCGGGAAACTGCGTGAACAGGGTACGCAGGTGGAGATGGCCGATCTGCATGCCGAAGGGTTTAACCCGGCCATGTCCCGCGCCGATCTTGATTTGTACCACGGCGATCCGAGCGCCCTTCCTGAAGATATTCTGCGCGAGCAGCAGCGGGTCGAGCGGGCGGATATGCTGGTATTCGTTTTCCCGGTGTACTGGTGGTCCGTTCCCGGCCTGTTGAAAGGCTGGTTTGATCGCGTTCTGACGCTGAACTGGGCGTATAAAGTGGCAGAAGACGGCCGGATTGTGGGCAATTTGCGCGACGTTCCCGTTCGCCTTATTGCGACTGCTGGCAGCGATCTTAACGGTTTCGATAAACATGGTTATTCGACGGCGATTCAGACTCAAATAGTCGAGGGCATTTTCGGCTTCTGCGGTTTGAAGAACGTCAAACTCGATATTCTTTACCAGGCAGACACGGCGATGCCTGAGCAGGTGGAGGAGTTCCTGAAGGGACTAGAGGGCCTTAAATAATCCCGGCTATTCAGTCAGCAAAGGCGTGCACAGCAGGTTACGAGCCTTTGCTGACAGCTTCCTGCCGCTGCATCGTACCCCTACTCAAGTTGGTGTCTTGAAGCAATGCGTTAAGCAACGCTATAACTAACGTGATAATTCCGCATATAGCGTAATGAATAAACAAAGGTCATTCCATGTATCAGTCAGTTCAGCCAACAACCACCCTCACCACCACCGGCACCTTCGGCGGCATGAGCGTATCTGTAGCAAACGACTGACAAACAGAACCTCAATCCCCGCCTAACTGGACGGGGAAATACCTCTCCGTTCACCGCCCTCTGAATGGAGAAAGAAAATGATTTCTGACAATGCTCTCTTAATTATCGACATGCAGCAGGGCCTCTTCCGGGGCCCGGTCTCACCCTGTTCCGCCGATGCCGTTCTGGAAAATATCCGTTTGTTAATAGCCAACGCGCGCCACGCTCAGGTACCCGTCTTTTTTGCCCGCCATGTTGGACCAGACGACTCGCCCTTTTCAGCGCAGGGGCCGTTGACGCAGCTGATACCCGAGCTGGACGTGAAGGAGCAGGATGTTGTTTTCACCAAGCGCCATTCCAGCTGTTTTCGGGATACCGAATTGCTGCGTGAACTTAATCAGAGAGGCATCAAACAGCTGGTCATTGCCGGGATGAAAACAGAATTTTGTGTCGACACCACCTGCCGGGCCGCGCCGGAGCTGGGCTTCAGGACGATATTGATTTCAGATGCGCATACCACAATGGATAACGCACATTTACCCGCCACTGACATCATTGCGCATCACAACAGCACGCTGGCCGGCCCGTTCGTGATGCTGTCGACTGCCGGCGACTGGCATTTTAATACGGTCAGTTGAGTTGGCGGGAGCGTCTCTCTCTATCCCGGCGCGCCTTTCCGCGCGTCGGGAAAAGTAGAGAAAATTACAGGGTAAAACCTCCATCACCCACCTGTGCCTGAGCGTACCATTTCATCAGCTCCGCACTACCGGGCGCGTTCTCAGCCGGTGACCATGGAGCGGTATCGTGCTCCGGAACAGGCTGATAGCCGCCGTGTTTCACCTCAAAAATGACGCCGCCTTTATCCAGCGACAGCACGGCATGCCAGGTACCGGCATCCATCTCCAGCACTTTGCAGTCTTCACCTAACACCACGCGCTGGGTCACGTTACCGCTGTCATCAAAATTCAACACCAGAAAGCGACCGCTCAGAGCCGTCAGCAGTTCAAACGTGTGCGGGTGGCGATGAGGGCGAACATAGGTACCTGGCTCCATCGCGATAGCCAGGCGTTGTACCGGGTCGCTCAGTTCGGGATGTAAATTGCGGTGCGCGCGTAAGCGAGGAGAATTGGCAGCCTGCTCGCTTTGTTGCTGCAGGTCACTGAACGTAATTTGTTTCATATACACCTTTGTGAATGGAGTCAGCGGGCGGCCACCCTTTAGCCGCACGACGTTATACCATTCTGGACGGTCGATGAGCGATGGCGTTTGTGAAACAAAACGCTGCAGCGTGAGGATGTGCGTGATCGCACTCCAAAGCGCAACGTTGAGTAAAACTCACATTTATTCCCACTATTTATCGTTTTTCAAAAGCGATAGCCCTGCAATACCATCCATTCATCCCTGGGATAGAAAAAATAAATAATATTAAGCCTGTATGGAGCAGCTATGACACTCGATGCTTTATTCCCTGTATTGAATATTATCTCGCCTCATAAATATAGCCTCAATGCAAATTTGCATGAGTTGATAACGTTACTTTCAGCAGAAAAGGAAAGCTCAGAAGCGCTATCGCCTTTCATCCATCGACTGCATCTTTTGGCTTTCGCCCAAAGCAATCCGGGTAACGCCGAAGAGTTGCTCTCAGCGCATTTACCAAAAGAAGATGGGATCCTTCCGCTGCTTGACTTTGCGGAGTGGCCAAAGGTGCGTTACGCCGCGTCGGGCGAAGATCAAACGCGTGAATCGGAGGAGTATTTCCGTGACATGACCTCGGCTGCCAATCTGTTACGCACGGCGCTGATCGACGCAGAGCGCGCAAAGGGGACGCCTGCGCTTTATATTCTGGATAAATTACTTAGCCTGAACAGCGCCCTGCCGGAAAGATATAAAAAGATGGCGAATATTCCCTACGCATAAATACGTTCAGGATGCGGAATACCCCACAATTAATATTCCGCTATTTATTAAACCTGATTATCATCGTAATCAAGACAGACGATATTCAAAGAAGGCACCACAGGCGCGTTAAGGTTAAGCCACGCCAGCAAACGTTCAATACTCTGTCTTCTGAGCGAATTTTTCGGCCAGACAAGATAGTAGCCATCCCCGGTTGCTATCGCTTCCCTGAAGGGCAGTACGAGCAGGCCACTTTTTAGTGCGTCCAGCGTGAGTCGAAGGTCAGCCATCGCCACACCGTGACCGTGCATGGCCGCAAGGCTGCCCTGCTCCAGGGTGTCGAACACAAGCCCGCCGCTCATGTCGAGCCCGGGGAATAACCCTGTCCTTTTCAACCAGCGTTTCCAGTCCCGTCTGTCCGGTGAGGGATGAATAAGATCGCACTGAGCAAGCTGGTGCCGGGCAGATTCAAGCAAAGACGGGGGACAAACCGGAATGAGCCATTCACTGAAGAGCAGCCGGCTTTCTGTTGACTCGCCGAAATAGCCATTACCGAGGAGGATCGCGCAATCGTATGGCTCACGGCTGAAGTCAACGGTATCGAAGTCCATCCAGACGCTGGCGATTTCGATTTTAGGCTTCGCATGGTTTTCGCGTAAAGATTTAAGCACATTCAGGAGCCATCTCATCGTAAGGGTGCTGGGAGCTTTAAGGCGCAGAAGGTGATTTTCACTTTTGAATGCCCGGCATGCCCACTCCATATTCGAGAAGCTTTCGCCAAGCTGTCCGGCCAGAATACGTCCGGCTTCATTGACCTCCACTCTCGGCCCCTGCCGTTTGAAAAGCTCGCAGTCAAACCACAGTTCAAGCGTCCTGACATGCCTGCTGACCGCTCCCGGCGTGATATTCAGGGTTTCAGCGGCTTTGCTGAAGGAGTTCAGCCGCGCGGCGACTTCAAACGCGCGTAGCGCGTACAGTGGCGGTAATGACATATTTTCCCTTTCGATGAGGTTGAATCATGTAGCTTTTTTATCGGCACCCGGGGACTATTCACCCCGTTCCTCAGTCGGAAACGTCAGCAGTAATTCCCTGAGCAGGGATTCAAGCTGCGCATGTTGCATACCAGATAAATGTCTCAATACTGCATTTTGCGTTTCCGTGTGAACGAGCAACGCCTGTTCAATATGATCCTTCCCGCTGGACGTCAGGCTCACGAGCGTGCTGCGCTTATCCTTCGGGTCGGCGATTCGCCTGATAAGCCCCTGCTGTTCAAGATGGCTGAGCCGGTTCGTCATCGCCCCGGACGTAATCAGCAACGCTTTGTACAGCTGCGTGGGCGAAAGGCAGTACGGCTCACCGGCGCGACGCAGCGTGGCGAGGACGTCAAACTCCCCCTCGCGAAAACCAAACTGCGCCATGGCCTGCGCGCGCGCTTTTGCCAGATGCTTTATCAGCCTGAGCATTCGTCCAAAAATTTTCATCGACGAGACGTCCAGCTCAGGCATGGCACGACTCCACTGGTCGACAACAAAATCTACATGGTCTTTCATTTTCCCCCCGTGTTGAGTGGTTATTTATCGTGTTGTGCGCTACATCTTACACAAAAAAGGATTTTATCTTAACGTTAAGATAAATGCTTGTGGCATTTTGCCCTGGCCGTACACAATCGAAAAGGATTCCACGTTGAAACGCACGTCACCTTTACTCTTCGCCGTTATTGCTTTTATCGTCGGGTTGAACCTGCGCCCTGTCCTGGCCTCTGTCGGCCCCTTGTTCTCCGTGCTGCAGCATGAAGTTGGGCTGTCGGCCACGGAATTCAGCCTGCTGACCACCCTGCCGGTCGCGATGATGGGCCTGGCCGCCTTATGCGGCCCCTGGCTTTTAGCCAGGATCGGCGCCGTCCGGGGGATCGCGTTCGGACTCTTCATCCTGCTTGCGGCCTGTTTATTACGGGGTTTTAGCGCCTCACTGGCGAGTCTTATGGGTACCGCGTTATTGGGCGGGGCCAGCATAGGCGTGATCCAGGCGTTAATGCCTGCCCTGATAAAAAAGGACTATACGCAAACGGCCAGCACGGTGATGTCGCTCTTCAGCACGGGCATTATGGCCGGCGCGGCATTAGCCGCCGCCAGTGCCGAGCCGTTGTTTTCATGGCTCACGCTGAAGCCCGCGCTGGCGATGGCAGGCGTATTAGCGCTGCTTGCCCTGATGCTGTGGCTGGCCCTCGTTAAGCGCCCTGAGGAGGAAAAAACGGTACACGAAACCGTGACGCTCTCCTCCTCCCGGACAGGACTGTTGTTGCTCTTTTTCGGGGTGGGAACTGGCGCCTACACGCTGGTTTTAGCCTGGCTGCCCCCACTCTATATTCAGGCGGGATGGTCCGCACGCAGCAGTGGCTATATGCTGGCCTGGCTGACATTGACCGAAGTGGTCGCCGGGTTTGCCGTCTCCGCGCTGATTGGTAAATGCCCTGACCGCCGTGTGCCGCTGATCGCTGTGCTCTCGCTACTGCTGGCAGGATTACTGTGTCTGGTCTTTGCACCGGGTACAACGCCGGTAGTATCCACATTGCTGCTTGGCGCAGGGATCGGCGCCCTTTTCCCACTGTCGCTCATCGTCACGTTCGATCACGCCCGCACGCCCGCTGAGGCCGGGAAGTTACTCTCCAGAGTTCAGGGGGGCGGATATATGATTGCCGCGCTGATGCCGTTAATCGCGGGGATTGTTCGCGACAGTGCGGTTTCATTGACCAGCGCCTGGCTGGTGATGAGTGCGGGGGTGGTGCTGCTGATCGTCATCGCGTTGAAGTTTAAACCCGTGGTGAAGGTGCACGGTAGCGGGGTTTATGACGAGCAGTGAAATGCCGGGCACCTGCTAGCGCAGGGCTGGATGATCATTTCATCCAGCGTCATCAGATAAAAGCTGAAATGAAATTTACTTAATACTTATCAGCCCTGACGCCACCTGCTGATTTTTTTCTGCATTTTCAGGTAGCGCTATTAATAACCTGGGCAGAGGTTCAAACTTAACGCGCGTATCTTTGAGGGCAGCAACGACCTGATCGGTGATATCTGTATGGTGTTCAGACGAGAGTATCAAAGGACCATAATGCATTATTTGCAGCCCCTTTTTTTCGCCCGTCACTTTTGCAGCTTTTATTGCCTCATTGGTGATGAGATTCCTTGCTGACTGCTGAGCCAAACGCCATACTTCTTGCAACAGGAGTTGATCATTTTTACGCAGCTCTTTTAATTTATCTGTTTCTATTTTTTTATATAATGCTTCTGCTTCATCATCGGCACTTTTAAGCACTCTGCCAACCTGTTCCAGATGCATTTTCTCTTGCTGAGATAATCCTGACTCAGTCAGTACAGCTTTCATATCGATATACCCAATACGCTGCTCACTTCCATTAATATCACAACCATAAAGAAATGCAACGACGAGAAACACAGTTATTCTAAATGGCTTTGATTTATTTATTTTTGATATAAGCATAGCTTTCCCCTGGCTGAATAATAAGCAGAGACCTACTTTCGATGTATAATTATCGCTCTATCTTATACGCGTTGAATGTTGATAAAAACGAAAGGAATTCATGTTTGCTTTTGAAGCCCATCCTCAATTTTATTTTAGAAAGCAAATGATATATTGATTTATCACTCTTATTCATTCTTATCGCAATGCTTTTTACTTTCTCTCCTGTAGAGATTGATCTAATCACCTCAAGCTCAAAGGCGCTCATAATGTCTCTTGTACGTTTAAACCCGGATTGATTAGCGTCACAGGGGATAATATTATTACTTTCACAAATACACGACATCAAAAGATCAACCTTCATTTTCTGTAACGTTGCATCTTTCGACACCTTTATGGACTTCGATCTCAAATTACGATGGATATTGACGAAAGGAGAGTTCACAGAAGTAATGAAGACAATTTTTTCGGTCGCCTTATTTAACGTCAGGTATAAATTACCGTAAAGTGCTGGCACATAACTCATCAAATCAACAAACACAAAATGATATTCTTCAAACATCACGCCAGTCTGATTCGTAAAATTATGGCCATCCTGAACAGAAACCAGTTTTACCGTTTCTTCATATATATCTTCTAACAGATATCTGACACCTTCAGCCCAGAAATTATCGGCTCCAACGAACAATATTTTCATCTGAAATCCCTGATTGTTTACTTCGCGGCGGCCCTTATCGGGGGCCGCCTTCTCCTGAATTATTTTGTGGTATTATTCCTGGAGCTTGTTGCTTCCTTACTCTCTTTAACCTCTTTTGCCGTTGTGGCAGGTTCAGATTTTGGACGGGTCACTGAGATGGAAGGTAAAGGACCAAAGTCTGCCTTAACGTCTTTAAGCGCTTCCGTGACCTGAACGGTTATGTTGGTATCGTCAGCCGACGCAAGGATTAATGAACCGTCCATCACGATGCGTAACCCATCCTGCTGTCTAATCTTATCCGCAGCCTGACGAACCTCTGACAGTATACTGTTTCTGGCAGACTGACCGGCTTCTGTCAGCAACCGGCGAAGCATAATTTGATCGGCCTGGCGGGCCTTTTCCCTTTGCTCTTTATCCATTTTTTCGTACAGCTTCCCGGCCTCGGTTTCCGCTTTTTTTAGCGCATCAATAACCAGGTTCATGCGTTCCTTTTCTTGCTCCGCAAGTCCTGACATTGACAGCACGGCGGCCAGGTCAACATAAGCAACTTCATTCCCTTTTTTCTTCATATCACATCCTCCCAGCAGCACCACAGACAGTGCCATAATGACCATATAAAACGTAAAAAACTGACGGGTTGTCTGGCTCATTTATCTACCTCTTCCCTCGAATACGGTTTTTGAGGGCAGGCTTATCACTAAGCCTGCCCGGTTATTGATTAGAAGCTCACTTTCAGGCCCAGCATGGCGCTGCTGTCGCTGTAACCATCGTCACCCACCTGTTGCGCCACATTGCCCCACAGGTTGACATTGCGGCTCAACTGACCTTCCACCCCAACCTTCAGCTCGCCAATGTTGCGGGTACCGGCCTGATTCACCCGTACGCCGTTCAGAGTGGCGCCGAACGTCTCCGTGTTGTGGATCCAGTTGGCTTCAATAAACGGTTCGAAGGTTCGCTCCTTAGCGTCATCCAGCGTACTGTGTCCTTTGATAAAGGCACGGGCACCCAAGCGCGTCTGAATATTCCCGTCCCCTTCACCGGTGACCCGGGTTCCGTTGCTTTCAGTGAGATCATCAGCCTTAACACCCATCCAGATAGCCTGTGCTTTCGGCTGGATGTAGTAGGCCGTGCGCTCATCACGCTCACCCAGTTTCCAGGTGTACCCGCCTTCCTGCCAGCGTTTTCGTCAGCGCCCCAGCGGCACCATTGCTAAGCGTCAGCGTATCGTTAGCAGACGTCATCTCGACCGTTCCGCTCCCCCCCAGACCCAACACATCGTTAAGAATGGCGTTTGCGCCGCCGTTCAGGGCAACATCCCCGGTATAGCCACTATTCGCGCCATCGACGTGAAGTTCGCCGGAAAGTACCTCGAGTTCCCCCGCCCCTGTAAGGGTGTTACCCGCGATCGTCCCGGCGTCATTATTTCCTGCCTCCCGCCGGGCATCGCTGAGCGTCAAACGGCTGCCGTCGTTCAGCATCACCTGGCTTCCGGCCTCAGTATTCAGCGCGCCTGCTGTCTGGAGTGAACCGTGCATATCCAGCACAGAATCTGCGGCGACATTCACAGCAGACGTCAGGCCCAGCGCATTGTCTGCATCGAGGCGCAGGGTTCCACTGAACACGCTGGTCGCGCCAGTGTAGTCATTTCCACCATTAGACAGACTCACCGTCTGCCCGTTGCCGGTATCAATTGCCAGATCGCCACTGCCAGTAACCTTCACGCGCAGATCGGTCTGTAATCCCTGAGCATCAGCACCAACCGCAAGCGTCAGGGCATTTTCACCCGTGCCCAGAAGCTCGACTTCTTTCAGGCCATAGGCGATATAAAGCCCGTCGCTGGTGATACCGTCAGAGCTGCTTACCATCTGGTAATCCCACGTTCCCTTCGCCACGGTGTTGCCGTCCTGAACGATGTCCAGGAGCTGCACATCACTAATAACGTTGCCGTTTTCATCCACAAGGTTAAGCTGGCCGCCCGTTCCTTTTACCGTGCCGTTTGCCCCGGCAAGCTGGACCAGCGTGGTGGCGTCATCCTGCTCCATCAGCGATTTTTTACTCAGGCTGGCAGGAACATGGTTAATCACTCCCCCACCCAGTGTGACCTGTACAGTGCCCTTACCACCGATATCAAGCGTGCCATCGGCAGAAGTGATGATGTGATTGTCCGCGATGATATCGCCTGGCATAACCGCACCGAACTGAACGGTCCCCCCGTCAAAGGACAAACCGCCCAGTTGTTGCTCGCCCGTCCCGACCGTGACGACACTACCATTCCCGGCGACCAGGGCGGCCTGCGTCAGTGAAGACGTGTTATCCCCTTCCAGCTGGAAATGACTGGAGCCCAGTTTCAGGGTTCCCGCGAAATCACTTCCGGTGTTGCCGGTGAAAGCAAAATCAGATTGTGAGGAATCGAGACTTACCGATACCAGACCCTGACCGGTAAGGGCCGGGTCAAAGGTGAAATCTCCCGCGACGGAAGGCTTCACTGCCAGTTCGCTGCCAAGTTCAACATCAACACCGCCAGCCGCGATGCCGCCATCAGTCAGAACCAGAGCTTCGTCCAGGGTAAGGAGCGAGTTGTTTTTCAGTGCCACACGTTCAAAGTTCTGGATCGTCGATGCACTGGTCAGACGGTGCACGGCGGCATCGAACACAAGGGTGTCATTACTGCCCATGCCACCATCCAGAAGATTAAAGACAGCGCCTTTTCCTTTCACCGTAAAGGTATTGTCGCCGCTACCGGCAATAACCGCGTCCGCACGGGCGGTACCGGTCAGGGTGACATTGTTGTTACCGTCTCCCAGTGTCGCCGTACCGGTCAGGGTACTGGCATCATCAAGGTAGAGGCTGTTATTGCCGTTGTTAAGCGCAATAACCCCCTGGATTACGCCTCCGGAACCATTGCGCATGACCGTATCGACACCATCATCAAAGGCCATTGCCAGCGCCGTGTTTGACGCGGCAATGATGTCTCCGGTATTAATAAAGGTACTGACCTTTGCGGCATCCACTACCGCTGCGGTCGTTGATGCAGAACGGAGAACGCCAGTCTGTTCCACCTGCTTCGCGTTATTATTCACCACCAGCGCGGAGCCGCCGTCTGCCGCAGTGACATTCACGCTGACCGCACTTTGCACCGTCGCACCATCTGCAGTGTTCGCCAGGATACCGGTACCGCCGCTGCCAAGAACGTTGATCGTCAGCCCTGACGAGCGAGACAAATCAAGATCGTTTACAGAGATCCCACCATCGGCGGCCATGAAAGCAATACCTGTACCGCTTCCATCCACATTAATCGTGCCACTGTTCTGTTGTGCCAGGGTCGCTGATGTCCGGACGCCTTTACCGTCCTGCACATTAATCGTGGTACCGTTAAGCTGAATGCCCGCGATTTCGGCCCGGTTTTCGATACCATTGCCACTGGCGCCGGTTGCGTTCACATCGATCCGCGCGCCGTTGATAATGAGTCCTTTCGCGCCGGTATCCAGCAGCACCCCATGTGCCGTACCCCGGCCCTCGACAACACCCATACCGCTGCCCACTAAATCCAGTGAAGCCCCCTGACTCAGGCGAATTGCGGCCTCTCCATCTGTGGCAATGATGCTACCTCCGGTACTGAATACCTTGGAGTTAGCCCCTTCCACGTCCACAGCCACGCCGCTGACGGTAATATCACTGGCTTTGTTTTCGAACTGGCCGCTGATGACCTTAATACCGGTATTCCCGGAGCCGTTGCTGAGATCGATACGACCGGTATTGATCAACTTGCCCTGATTCTGTGTGATAAAGGCTGTAGCGCCAGCGAGACCGGAAGTGATGCTGGCTTCATTGGTCAAGATGGTACCCATGTTACTATTGGTTACGCCCCCGGCCAGATCGTACTCGTTGCCGTCAACGACACCCACCACGGCACCGCTGCCGGTTACCGGTGGTACGATTATCATCGGCACCGCCTTTCAGCGTCAGATCCCCGGTGTTATTGACGGTTGTGATCAGGTTGCTGGAGCTGGCCTTCAGACCAACGCCGCCGTCGTTCAATGTGATGCTGCCGCTGTTCGTCCCTGCGGAACCATCCAGTACTTCTATCCCGATTGTATTCTCGCCGTCAAAAGAGATACTTCCTGAATTTTCAAGGGTGGCGCCATTGCGGGCGATATAACCGGTCACCGTATTCTGTGTCGAAGACAAAGCGGCGGCGGAATTGAGTTTTGTAGATGAATCGCCGGTGGTCGTCAGTGCGCCGGTAAGATCGTAGCCATTTCCATCTGCGATCGCCGCAATAGCGCTGGCATTATTGAGTTGCAGCGCGGTGTTGGCATCAATGACACCCGTGGCTCCGCCCTCAATGAGTACGCCAGTGGATCCCGTTCCCAACAGATCGAGGGTCAGGCTGCCGGTATTTACCGACGTGCCAGTTCCCGTTGCCGATAAGACCACGGAATTCTTTCCTGACGAAACCATACTGGAACCCTGAATGGCGCTGCCGGTAAAGTTGGCCCCACCATCAAGGCGCATTAACGTCGAATTATCTGATGAGACATTCTGGACGCTGCTGCTGCTGTTATTAATCTGTGATCCGGAACCATAGATAAAATAACCAATCTGTTTTGTACCTGATGAAAAATTAATGGCTGCATTACCGCTCAAGTTGATAACCCCTCCGTCACGGGCATGCACACCAATAGCACCATCGCCGTTTAGATTAATATCTCCGGCAATACCAATATTCGAGCCAGCCCCGTCCACCCAAGCCCCGTAGTTACGTAGGGTACTTTGGCCAGCGGCAATATTAATATTGATAACACCAGAAGATGCCGCCTGTCCGCCACGAACAGCTTTAATGCCAACGTTATTAGCTCCATTTAGGTTGATCGTGCCGCGGTTATCAATGGTTCCGTCAGATAAATTTTGCGATAATATACCAACACTCTGACCTGGAATGAATTGACCAGAATCCCCATCACTATTTACATTAATCGTCCCCGTATTGATCATCTCAATATTGGTACCATTAGCTAGAAAACCATATACGCCATCAGAGCCTGAATTGAGAGTAATCGTCCCATCATTGTAGGCTTTACCGTCTGTGTTAGCTTGAATCGCCGCACTTCCTGAACCAAGATAACTTTGAGTGAGTCCATCACTACCGACGCCTAATGTGACTTCACCTTTCGAGCCATTAATAAAGCTAGCATTGCTTTCAACAACGACACTTCTTATCATGCCTGAGAATTCTTTGGATATGGTGCCACCACCCCAATACCCACTATTTATCTGCCCATCATTTACAGATTCAGCACCATTTACCAAATGCACACCATAAATAGTCCCATTAGTTTCTTTTGAAAGATATGCATATCTAGCATTGATATTATAAGTAGCGTTATTTAAAAATTTACTGCCTATATCTGACACATATATAGGTCTAAGAGAAAATGAACCTGAATTATAAAGATAAATATTACCTCCCCCAAGAGATAATAGACCATTATTCGTCAATTTAGCTCCAGTTGAAACTTCAGCTATACGGCCACTGGATATAATTTCACCCTCATTAATGGCCGTCCCCTTATCGGTTAACCATAATACACTAAAGTTATCAACGCTACCTGTGACAGCTTCAATCTTTCCAGTTTTTGAAATAGTTGCCAAGCCTGAATTACCATACACTTTAATAATTCCACCTTTTGCTTCACCATAAGCATTGCTATCACTGTTATCTGGAAATTGCGAGTATTGGTAAATCTCCTCATTTCTGATATAGGCATCTTTCAGTCTATTGGTGTATTCATCTGGCGCTAGCGAACCGGCTTTTAATTGTTGCACAAGCCAGTTATTGTATGTTTTAAAATCATTTATATTGTTTACAATATGGGTGCTACCATCGAATGCTTCGAAGCTGCCTTTATATTTATCACTAATAACATTGAAATCAGCCGAACTACTTGCTGTTGACCAATCAACCGTTGCGGTGGTTATAAATTGTTGTTTTGAATTCCAGTTTGCAACAGAGCTATTTTGGGTACCATCAACATTAACCAGACTACTATTTCTTATTTCTCCAGTAGTATATGTCGCCCCCGTAAGATTTACATTCACCTCTCCAGAAGAAACATCTACAAGTCGTGTATCCACATATACTGATGCATTTTCAACCATAAAACTAGGAGAATAACCTATCTTATAAGAATCTTGTTCAGAAAAGGCGTTTGAAGAATAAACTCGCATTGTCTTGTATGATTGAGTAATTGAATCATACACTGTTATTGTATCATCATAACCAGAGTAATTTATCTTCGTTTGTGCGGCATCAAGTGAGGTGACTTTTTTGCCCTGGCGATAAACCGCATATCCATTGTTAAATATTGTTTGCAGGTTATCATATTGAACAAAACTTTTATCGCCTTTCAACCACGACTGGACTCCTGTTATATCCCAACGATTACCATCTGATATGTTGGCAACGCCATTCTTATTATTATTAGTTGCAAATGACCAATTTGCATCAAGCTGGCAAGAGAAAGTAGTAGTATCGCATACTGTAGCGTTCGATTTCATCGAAAATAATGCAGCGCTCATCAGTATCGCTGTTTTCAAAGCCTTACAGGTTGAACTTTTCAGCTTCCCCTTCCCTAGTTCAGAAACAACCACAGGTTGCCCCGTTGCTCTGTTAAATATGACTTTATAGATTGCGTTCATGACAGTTCCTTACGCCTGAGGCGTAATAAAATGGATGTTAATGCTCCATCAGGAGCAGCGATATTTTTATTTAAATGATTTCACGACTTCAGTATTCTGAGTTCGGGCCATAAAGAACCGATTCAGGCGGTCATATGACGCCCGGATGTAAACAGGTTCATACCCTCCTGTATTAACCATGTAACCCCGCCCTTCGACGCGAATGATAAATTCATCATCGATACCAAGCCTGCTTAAGCGCTTCTTTAATTCATTCATAACCTGCCATAAACGCGGTGATGAGGACTGCAGACCATACGCTTCCCAGACAGCTCTCATAATTATTTCGTCCCGAATAAGTCCTGAATTCCCTTTTTCCAGAAGATATTCAAGCAATCTGAACATGGTTTGTCTCAGGTAAATAGGCTTCTGGCTGAGCGGATTGGCATTTAAGGGGATCAACACTCTGTTTTCACGCAGCACTAACACACCATTTCTGTCATCACCCAGAATATAACCAAATTTACGCATATCTCAGTACCTCCTTATACAGGCTCTGCAACAGTGACGCTGGCATGTAAGAATTGTCTGAACATCATACTTTCATGTGAAATTTAATATCAAACACATCGAAACCATAAAAACATCACACTACCATCCCCATTAAAACCAATGCATTAATCTGCAAAAATCAAATAAACACATACATAACACCAACTTAAACAACCAAGGGCTATCGTACCTACTCGTAAGGAGTAGCTTTTTCAATGAAGCGTTAAATACTAAATATTTCAGTTTTGTAGAGTTTTTACCCAGTTTTGTTCGCATACACTCGGGATACTCACTGCCAGAAGCCAACCAGGATTTTTCTACTGGATCTGGATGTTACCACCCAAGATTCTCTGAGCCAGACCTCAACAGATCAATTGAGACGGTTGATCTTAATGCTGAGAGCAATACCTGTAATGTATTGATTTATAATGTTATTAGAAGTGTGAATTCATCATAAGTTAAGGACAGTTAAGGATTTTATGGCATCCGCTTAAGGCCTGGACTAAGATCCAACCGGTAAGATCAGTGAAGGAAGGTGGTCATGGGGAAAACGTTTCTAATTGACAGCAGGATAGTTTTTGATTGCGAACGGAACGAGCTGTACGTCCTCAACCAACCTGAATTATTGAAGGAGACGCTAAATGAGCCCTGCGCTCGCTGCCTTGAAGCATTGCTGAGTTCGCCTGGCGAGATCATCACCCAGGCGGAACTCTACACGGCAGGATGGGGAAATGATGACAGGGAGGTATCACCTAATACGCTGTATCAGAATATTCTCCTCGCGCGTAAGGCCCTGAAGAGTGTTTCGGAAAGCAATACTGACTTTATCATTACGCTCCCCAGGAAAGGGTTTAAATTTAATGATGCCATATCCGTAACAATACCTGACACTGCAAATGACATTAATCATGGCCGGGATAAAAACCTTTTTTATGAAAATAAAGCCATTGCAAATGTTAACCCTTCGATGCGTTTACTCTCTGAAAAATTAAATATATTCACTTTACCCTTATCTGGTTTATTTATAATAATTGCCTTTGGCATTTTTATTTTTTCACTTTACAAATACAATATGCCTTATCATCAGGATATAACCAATGCTTATCAGTTATCGCTTGAGAAGGCGGGATGTAAAATTTATATTAATAAACGCGAAATGATAAATAAAACAGAAACTCAAAAACTTACAGAAACATGGCCACCGCTCATATCTGACTGCACCAAATATCCAAATCGCTATGTAAGCCTTTACCGGCAACACTTCAGGATTTTTTATCTCTCATGTAGCACGCAAAACGAGACTAACAGGACATGCAAAACAGGCTATTTCAGACCATGAAAATAACAATTCTGGCGCTATCCATATTGTTGCTGGTCATTTCAGGATTTTACTTTTCCATACTCAAATCCCGCGCCGATAACAGGGTGATCCATTGTTCTTCTGCTTTTGACAGTTATGTCGCCAATGATAGCCTTCATGCTAAATTTACTTTGTACCTGTATCGCGGAAAAGGCAACGTACAGATCGTGGGAGATTACATTTCATCTGACGGTATAAAAAAACCTGTTAAATCCGTAACCGGGGTCGAGTATCAGACAGACGGCGAAAACTATCATGTTCGCTTCATCGGTAACAAAAAATCCTTTATCTCTGAGGAAAAAGAAAAACGATTCTTCCATTTGGTTCCGTTTTCCTTAAGCAGCGAAAATATTGATTATATTTACCAGATACAGCAAACCAGCGAAAATAGCTTCATTATAGGTCAAAACGGCATCCCTCTGATATCGTGTAAAAAAACAACAGGTCGACAGGTAATGTCTCAATAATCATCAGCATGATGTCAGCCTGATAATTCGACCTCACTCAGGAAGCCAGCCACATAATGCCAGAACACTTCATTATCAGAACGAGCGTTCAGGCCGTGGATGGGAATTTATGAAAGCGTGACGCCCTTCACCAGGCCATTTACCAGCAGGGTAAAAACCTGAATCGCTTTTGGTAATGCCTGCTGCGGATCTTCGCTGGCGGCCACCCACTGGGCGGCATTCAGTGCGGCACCGTTTAACAGCCAGGCGGTGGCATCAACATCTACCGGTTCGATTAATCCGCGTTCAATCAGGTCGGAAAGGCTCTTACGCGTAGCGTCGAGGCAGTTATTCTGGCTCGGCCATTTTCCCGGGTCCCCAAGAAAAGCCGGACCATCAAGCAGAACGATGCGACGGACTTCTTCATCCAGCGCCATCTCGATATAGGCTATCCCTTCTGCCAGAAGCTTTTGCTGGTCATCCTTCACATGTGCCGCTGCACTTTTGGCGCTTTGCGCCATTTCAGAATCAATCTGGGTAACGACAGCGGCAAGTAACCCTTTTTTATCGCCAAAATTATGATACAGGGCCCCGCGCGTCAGGCCCACGCTGGCGGTTAAATCATCCATCGAGGCTGCGGCAAACCCTTTTTCAGCAAAGGCTTTACGTGCAGCCGCAATCAATTTAGTGCGGGTTTCTTCCATCGTTTCGGCGCGGCGTTTGGCTGCCATAAGAACTCCTTGCAATCTACACCACGCAAGTCGTTTGACATACGCGGCGTATGTGTGATTAAGTTGACATACGCCGCGTATCTTAATTCATTTATTTATGCCGCGCATCCATTGTCCCTGTCCAAAGAAAGGATCCGTTATGAACCAACCGAAACCCGTTTTCCCTGCAAATCGCCACGCGCTGTATGAGCAGCACGGTTATTCTGCAGCGATCCGCTCTGGTGATTTACTGTTTGTTTCCGGACAGGTGGGTAGCCGGGAAGACGGTACACCCGAACCCGACTTTGCAACGCAGGTAGAGCGTGCCTTCGATAATCTCAAGGCCACGCTTGACGCTGCAGGATGTACGTTTGCCGATCTTGTTGATGTGACCACCTTTCATACCGATCCGGAGAATCAATTTCCAGCCATTATGCAGGTGAAACAAACACTTTTCCCTAAGCCACCGTATCCGAACTGGACAGCCGTGGGCGTTACCTGGCTGGCGGGATTTGATTTTGAGATAAAGGTTATCGCCCGGATCCCTGAACATCAGGAATGAACACGTTGCACACAGATATCAGAAGAACCGGTATCTGTGTGTAAATGTGCAACCGGGGCGGACATAGTGAGTGGTAACTTAGCGTGACGCTAACTTACAAAGGGCGGTTAGCGTGTTACCCACGCATATCGAAACCGGATTTTTGAAAATCTCTGTAGACTTCCGGATTGTTGAATGCCGGGAATTTGGCTTTATGGGCTGCTGATTTTATCGCTTCACAATAGGCTTTATTGCCGTTGCTGGTGGATATGTTTAAAGGCGTGCCATCCTGAGCAAATTCAATATGCAGCCTGCATTTTTTCCCTTTCCAGTTTTGCGGCTCATCCAGTTTGGCATTTATTGCCGCCCTGATTGCCCGCGCTTGCGCGCCCCACTCATCCTGATCGTCCCAGCGCCCTGAACTGCAACTGCCCGTTGCCGTGGTCTTATGGCATCCAGAAGGATGCAACGGCGCACATCCTGCGGCCATGTTCACCACAAATGCCACTATAACAATTTTCTTTATTGTTTCAGACACGATCACTTCTTGCCTCTCAGTCCATTTAAGCATCAGAAATAGTGGTCTATTTTTCTGTATTGACTGGACATGTTTCAACTACCAATTTTTCACAAAACCCGATGCTTCCAATGAACCTTTTTATGGCGCAAGGATAATAACCTGCGATTTCGTCGTTCATCATGCACGCTAAATCACTACTAAAGCGCTCACCTCCCCAGAGCCTCAAGAATTGCATCCTCCATTTTCTCGGGCGTCGTCATCGGTGCAAAACGCTTGAAGGGTATCCCATCGCGTCCGATCAGGAACTTCGTGAAATTCCATTTGATCCGTCCTCCCAGCACGCCTGGCAATTCGTTTTGCAGATAACGAAACACCGGGTGCGCTGCGCCACCGTTTACCTCAACTTTCTCGAACATGGGGAAACTTACGCCGTAGTTAATGTAACAAGTCTTCGAGATTTCATCGGCGCCGCCGGGCTCCTGCTTACCAAACTGGTTACAGGGAAAGCCAAGCACCACTAACCCTTGACCGGCGTATTTCGTGTAGAGCGCTTCAAGGCCCGCGTATTGCGGCGTGAAGCCACACTGGCTGGCAGTATTCACGACCAAAACCACCTTACCCGCATAGTCGTCCATTGAGATAAGACGGCCATCCAGGCTGGTGGCGGTAAGTTGATGAAAATTGGTCATACTGGCATCCTTAAAAGAGAAACGGTTCAGCGTGAAATCTGGTTAACCCTCAGGTTGAATCACTCGTGATGATGATCCCTCAGGAAAACGGTTAACACATCCTTAGGAGGGGTTATTCCCGTTTCTGAAAGCATCCAGCCCACCGCGCCGCGATGAGATGAACTGTGAAAAAGGACATGATTGAGCATATCTCCTGCCTTCATTTCACCATACCCACCATCGACGAAACGAAATTTAACGACTTCAGAAAGATCAGGCGTGTTCATTGTACCGACGTGTTGAATATACCATTCAGTGCATTCAAACATCTTTGTCAGAAGCTCGTCTGCAGTCGGGGTTTCTGGCGTATTTAACGCGGTGTATTGGTGCTTTTGGCCAGTAATGTTGGCTCTGAAAATCATATCAACGACATAAACATGGTTCATAAGCCTGAGCATCAGATGATGCTTATCAGCATTCGCTAACGTATCTACCTTCTTTATCGCTTGTAATGTTTCTGCATCTGCCCAGCGCTTGAACTTTAATAGCGTGACTATCGTGTTTGTGTTCATTTTTCCCCTCCGAATCAACAAAAAAATTATCATATCAGCAACATTGTCAGGCCGGTACCCGGTCAGGCCCAACACCCTGTTTGCACTCGGCTCGCTCAGCAAAGGGATTACGGCAGAAGTGGTGGCTTGTCTGGTATATGAGGGGCAACTGAACTGGAACGATACCCTGGCGACATTGCTACCATCGGGAACGCCGCTTAGCGCGGATGCACAAAAAATTACGCTACTCGAACTGGTCACCCACACCTCCGGCCTGCCGCGCCAGAATATGGATGTTCCGATGCTTGGAAAATTCATTCGCTACTTAAGCACGGGTGATAATTTCTATAGTGAGCTGAATAGCGATAATGTGCTGCGTTATCTCGCCAACTGGCGAGCGCCGAAAGATAAAACGCCGCAAGTTTCATGAACTACAAACGCCCGCTCCCAACACGGAGCGGACGAACTGACCGAGCAAAAGGTCCGCTATGAGCGATCAGCAGACCTTCGTGTTTCAAACCCGTGGCATCCTGAGTACTATCAATGGCACAAAGCTGTCCGTTGGAAAGACAACGGGCAGCTATGAGCGAGGAGCAGGGATAGTTGCTCTGTAATAGCCCAAATTTAAGCAGGGAATTTTATTCCTATTAAGAGAAACATAATAAATACTGGTCTTTATATCGCTCAAAAAAAATATGCTAAAATATTTTTCTCTCGATGGTATTTGTAATAGCAAATACATCATCAGGAATATTTCTTTTCCCCTCTATACGTATTGTTAATACAAAAAGGATAACCGCTGACTTTACAATTTTTATGAGTTGTAATAGATGTTGCTCAAATTCTTCTTTCTCAATAAATTTCACTTCATCAAAATAACCATAAGAGTTATATAAATCCACTAACATGTCTTTTTCGTGAATTACTAATAGTTTATGCTCTAAATCATTCCTCCAATTTCTAAAAAAAGCAAGCTCACCATTTTTATCGTTTAAATCCATTGCAATACTAAACAAACCTAGCAATCCTTTATTATTTATTTTGTTTATTTTATCCTTTCTTTTCTCATCACGAATCTGCCAGAAGTTATGAAAATATATATGCCCTCTACCTGGTTTTAAATCAAACAACTTACATAGAGCAACTGCTATTTTATCTAAGACACCAAAGCAGGATCTAAATGCTATCCTTAACCTCTCAACGTTTTCATATAATACCTCGCCATTATACAATTCAGAATAACACGCTTCAGAATCCTCATCAAAAAAATCACTACCAATCTTATATTCGAAAAACATTTTCCTTGCTAAAGAGTACTCAGCTTTAAGCCTGTTTAACACCATTTCCATTGGCACAATAAAATCCCCAAAGACACCTTTCTCAGTGGTCGCAATAGATATATTATCTTTAGAAGATGCATAACAATTGCAATAAAGAGAATGATCAGATAACATTAGGTTATTATCTATACAAAATCTCTGGTAGAGGGATAAAGCATCATACTCCTCCCGCGTAAGCCTTTCATCTGTATTTATATCCTCAACGGTATCTTCAAATGATTCACTCAATACACTTTCGCTGTACCTTATTTTTCTTTGATAAGTAGCAATCCATGAAGGAATACATTTCCCTGACTTTATTGCACATTCATAACCTCGAATCACTTCCTTAATCATTTTATATGTATATGTGGTAGATAATTCATTAAGCAATTCTAATGTTTCAGATCTATTGACCCACGCCTGGGGAATTGAGTCATCAATAGATATAGCTTGTTCATAATAACCCATTGATTCAGATATACGATATTGTCTTTTTAAAGCATTAGCTAGATTTATTATTAACTCAGGAGGAATGCATCCTTCTTCTCGCGAAAATTTAAACGCTTTCCAGTAATTATTTTTTACTTCATTCAGTTTAATCGAACTATCAATATCTGCGTCATCATGAGGATTAAAATCAAGAACTGCGCTCATGCCATTTGCCACGTTATAGTAATATGATGATTTTTTCATTATTGTTAGCATATCATCTTTATTATTTATAAATATACTTAAACCTTCTTCGGCTATACTTTTTATGTTACTAAAGCTTCCAATGCCAATAAGATTTCCAGCCAAATTAGACAATATAATTATTCTATTTGCCTTAATGGTATTTATATCATCTATGCCGCTCAGTATATCCTTTACATTTTTATAGGCGGAATCAAATGTTCCTGAATTTATAAGCTCATTTATATACCTCATTTTTTAAAATATATAATTAATATCCATTTAATCCTCTTAAAACTAGGCCAACAATACCTATCATTATATAGGTACGGTCAATTGAAAACATGCCATCTCCGACAAAAAATTTCCATGATGACAAAAATCGCAATACATCTGACCCGCTCCCCATAGATGAACTCAGACTTTTGTTAGTAACGTCCGCTTCTGGCACGGAGCGGACAAGCCAACAGCGCTGAAGGTCCGCTCAGAGCGAAAAGCGGACGTTAATGAGAACATGGAACCAGTAAGCATCGGCAAGTATGCCCAAAATGATGCTCATTAATTTTGGGCTTTAAATACCCTTCACATAAACATAATCCACTTACAGCAGCAGATAAAACCGTGTCAGGAGCTTAATTTATGGTCCTTTTTTGCCCGCAACTCGTTAATAATACCTAAAAATGCAAGCCCAACGGGAACAAGGGATCCCCACAGGACGGCGTTCCAGCCGTAGAGACTAAGCAGAGCACCAGAAGAAAACGATCCTACAATCATCACCCCAAACACAACAAAATCGTTCAGGGACTGGACCTGGGTTTTCTCTTCGGGACGGTGATATTCAATGATTTTTGCCGATGCGCCGGTAAAGCCAAAATTCCAGCCAAGACCCAGCAATATTAACGACAGCCAGTAGTGGAAAATATCGGTTCCACCGAGTCCGGCCAGCACAGAGCATGCCGTGATAAGCAGACCCGCAGCGGCGATACGCATAGCCCCAAAGCGGTTAATTAATTTACCGGTGAAAAAACCGGGACCGTACATGGCAATAACATGCCACTGGATACCGAGATTTGACGCCTGCTGAGAAATGCCGTGCATGTGCATCGAGAGTGGTGCTGCCGTCATCAGGAAGTTCATCACCATATAGGTTACCGCACCGCTGAATACGGTTCTGGCAAACCCCGGCTGTCGGACTATTACGCTCAGAGGTCGTCCACCTGTTCCAACCGTGCTGACGGAATCTATCGTTTTCACGCCTTTAAGAATGAACGCTGATATAACGGCCACGAGCGCCTGGGCGATGAACGTGACGGCAAAGGTATGAGGCGGCCAGAGGTGCATCGTTCCGGAAACCAGCATAGGACCAACCACGCCAGCTATCACTCCTCCCCCCATAACCAGCGACAGGGCCCGGGCCCGGCGTTCGGGCGTAACGCCATCCGTTGCGGCAAAACGAAAGCTTAGCGCGACCGCCGCATAGGCACCGCCCATAAATGCAGCAATGCAGAACAGCAGGAATGAGCCGATGAAGACGGCCAGAGCAGCCGTCAGTCCGGTAATGACGCCTGCCCCGGTGCCGACCATAAAGGCGGCCTTACGACCATTTGTCCGCGCCAGTGAACCTAACGGCAAGATACAGGCCGCCATCCCCAGAACAAACATGGTGATGGGAAGAGTGGCCAGCGAACTGCTGGGAGCCAGTGCGTTACCAACAATCGCGCCTGTCGCATAAAAGACGACGGAGTTAGCACCGGCGAGAGCCTGTGCGGCCGACAGGCGGATGATATTGTTTTTCTGATCTGCTACGGGCAGGAAATGTTCTGCGGACATGTGATTAATTATCCTGATTCATGGTGAGCACTATCCGGTATCGCGCCAGACCCTGTTTCAGTCTGCTGAGCGCCTCATTTGCCCTTTCAAATGGCAGTCGCTCTGTAACAGGCAAAGCCTGAAAGAGGTGGCTGAACTGCAGCGCGCGCTCGGTTTGCACCGGTGTGCTGACAAAGGATCCTGTCAGGGTACGTTCAGCGCCGATCATCATACCCGGTGTGACCAGCAGCGGCGTTTTTCCGGTACCCAGCAGGATCGCTTTTCCCCGTGGAGCCAGCGCGGACATGAGGGCTGAAACCATTTCTGAAGCCGGCGCCGTTGCCACAATAAAATCCACACCGCCGTCATTTTTCAGGTGTTCTGATGCGTTTTCATCAAGGATATTGATGTAGTGATGCGCACCCAGCTCAAAAGCAGCCTGCTCTTTTTCACTACCCCGCGCAATCACAGTCACCTCAAAACCCATCTTACTGGCGTACTGAACGGCCATGTGGCCAAGGCCCCCCAATCCGAGAACCGCCACTCTGTCGCCCGCCCTTGCGCCTGAATTACGCAGCGCATTGAAGGTAGCGGTACCGGCGCAAAGGATCGGAGCGGCATGCACGGCAGAGAGCGCGGAGGGAATGGCTATGAGCGCGGTATGACGCATGACAATGTACTCTGCGTAGCCGCCATCGCAGCTGAGACCGGGCGTCAGTTGGTTTTCACAGAGTTGAAAAAGCCCGCTCCGGCAGGGGTTGCAATGCTGACAGTACCCACCCAGTCGCCCAATCCCTACCCGCTGACCGGTTTGCCAGATATCGGGCACCTGGTTCCCCTTCCGGGTAATAAACCCGACGATTTCATGTCCCGGGATACGGCCGGACTGGCCCGCCAGCGGTGCTTTTTCCGCGTCCCGGAGATCGGCACCGCATACGCCGCATGCTTCAATTCTAACGAGCACCTCATCCGGGCCGGGAACGGGTATTGGCCGCTCTGTCATTTCCAGTACACCGGGGGCAACGACCTGCATAGCACGATATTTTTTATTCATAAATTGCACAGGTAAAAAATGAGGATTATCAGATGGCAAGGGCGACGAGAAAACGAGACACCATGTTATAGGCGGCGACGGTTGCAACGGCTTCCACGGTCTCTTTTTCACCTAACCATTTCATCCTGTTGAGCAGAATAATCCAGCCGCGTCAGCACAGTATTAAGTCACCTTCGATCAGCATATTCTGGGCCAGTAACCACCGGTTCAGAGAGGCGTTAATCACCCGCTGATGAACCCCATCAAATTGATGCACCGTGCCGTCACCGCTTACATGGATGACATACTGAAGCGTGCCGGAAGCATCATCTGCACGCTTGTCCCCGGAGGCCGGTATACCCTTTGGAAGGTGCCCGTCAGTATGTATTTCAAGATGCGTAAGGGCGAGACCTTCATTTCTCGCTTCCTGAATAAAGGCGGCCATCATACAGGCATTAAACGCGGCGAGAATCAGTTCCTGAGGGTCGGGAGCCAGCCCTTCGCCACCCAGCGAAACCGGTTCATCGGAATCGATAACATGACTTTGCAGGGCAGGCAAAGCGTTGTCTTCGGAAAAGGACTGGCAGAGCGTCCGGCTGGCCATACCCCCCTGCCACGAGGTGACAAGGTCATAATGCGCGGTCTGGATTTGCATAATTACTCCAGTGCCGCACGCGGGTCAGCGCGTGCGGCATGGCCATCAGGCGTTACGGCCAGCCATTACGCCGCCATCGATATCCCAGATAGCGCCGGTGACCCAGCCAGTCTTGTCAGAAAGCAGGAAAGCAACGGTTTCCGCGATATCGACCGGGGTACCCACGCGGCCGATCGGGTGGAAGCTGTCAAAGCTGTTCATTACGTCCTTCACGTCGTCTTTTGGAATGAAGCCTTCGTAAATCGGCGTGTGAACAACGGCCGGAGACACCGCATTCACGCGGATCCCTTTTTCACCCAGCTCAATGGCCAGGTTTTTGGTCAGCGCGTGCAGACCCGCTTTCGCCATTGAGTAAGCTGAAGACGGCGTGGCGCCGATGGCCTGCTGTGCCCACATGGAGCCGATATTAACGATGGAGCCTTTAATGCCGGCCTCGATCATATTGCGCACCACGTCACGGGTAATAAAGAATGTCGCGCGGTTAATGCTCATATACATGTCATAGTCTGACGCTTCATGCTCGGTGAACGGTTTCGGGAAAAATACGCCAGCCGCATTGACCAGCAGGCTGATATCTTTGTGTTCGGCGTTAATGGTGTTCACCACGTGCTGCATACCTTCTTCTTTCATCAGGTCGGCAACGATGATAGAAACCTGACCATCAGCAGCCAGCGCCTGGCGGGCCTGCTCGGCTTTGTCCTGGCGATTGCCAACCAGCACAACGCTGCCACCGTTTTTCAGAACCAGCTTCGCCGTTTCGAAGCCCATACCGCTTGTACCACCGACCACTAACAGTTTTTTACCGGCAAAAGATGCGTTCATCGCTAACCTCTTTGAATTCATATGGTTGTCATTGATGAAAAGCCGCGCTCCTCATCGTGTGAAATCAGAATGCCACCCGGGCCCCTGATTGACGACTGAGAAGAAATTGCGACTCAGGAAAGAAAATCTTTCTCGCTGGCGTATACTGAGGAAAATTATGAATCAGGATGACCACAATGCGATCGCTAAACCGACTTAAATGGCTGCACGCTTTTGAAGCCACCGCCAGGCATGGCAGCTTTACCGGCGCGGCTCAGGAACTGGGCGTTACGCCCGCCGCAGTAGGTCAGCTGGTACGCTCGCTGGAAGACTGGGTCGGGCACCCGCTTCTTCACCGCACCCGCTCAGGAAAAGAGCGGCTGACGCTGGTTGACGAAGCGCAGGAGGCACTCCAGGACATCACGCAGGGGCTCGACAAACTGGAAACCGGATTAAACAAGCTTCGTGGTCGCCGGTCGCGCTCGGTGGTGGTGGTGACGGCGTCGCAGGTACTGATGATGAACTGGCTGATGGATCGTCTGAACCGGTTTTCGGAAACGCACGAAAATATCGATCTGCGGCTTAATGTTACGGAAAAGTTGATGGACGTGTCGCACGGCGAGGCGGATATCGGTATTCGCTGCGGACAGGGCGACTGGCCTGGCGTGAATAAAACCTGGCTGATGGATGAGGAAGCGGTGCTGGTCTGCAGTCCCCACCTGGTGCCGTCCGGGAAAATGGCCTGCAGTGAATGGCTCGCCACGCAAAAACTCATTCACGATGACACGCCGCATCCTGGTGCGGATTTTCCTTCATGGGATGATGTACTGAGAACGGTCGGTGCCCCCGAAGCGCTGGAAAGCGGGCTACATATTAATTCCACTTCAGCTGTGATTCTGGCGGCGCTGAGTAGCAGGGGCGTGGCTATCGTGCGATACGCGCTGGTGAAAAAGCTTATCGAAACCGGACAGCTGGTCCAGCTGCATCCTGACCATCGGTGGCCGCTCAAGTGGTCTTATTATGTGGTGACCCCGCAGCAAAAAGTCATGCGTGATGATGTGAAAGTTTTCCACGACTGGCTTCTTCAGGATGTCGTCTCGAATCGTTCATAAACTGCCCACTCAGGCATTACGCTGCTCCTGCAATCACGCCGGGCGCGTAATGCTTATTCCCTGCCAAACCACGACATAGAATTTCTTCGCTGCTCCGCAAGATTATCTGATTTGTTGAAGCTGTCTGGCTTTCTGATAATCGCCCTCAACGAAAGGTAATACACAGCGCGCCTGACGTGCGTATTTTCGACGTCATGAAATGACTTTTCTGAAACAAACAACAACCGGAGTTTTCAATGTTCTTGAACTGGAATGAATATCGCAGTGGCCTGCTTGCCACCATCGGCAAATTTGCCAAACTGCAGCCAGAGTTTATGAAAGGTTTTCAGCAGATGGACAAAGGGGCGTCAGAAAACAAGCACCTCGATCCCAAAACCCATGAACTGATTGCACTGGCGGTGGCCGTCACCACCCGCTGTGACGGATGCCTGGCTGTACACGTGGACGCTGCGGTCAAGCACGGTGCCACGCGTGAAGAGATCGCCGAAGCGCTGGCCGTTGCCATTAACCTGAATACCGGCGCAGCGCTGACGTATACCGCGCGAGCTCTGGATGTGTACGATAATCTGCCGAACAAATAGGCCTGTAGACGGCCCCCTGCGGGGCCGTCTGGTCACTCACTATGATGTTACTGAATTCTGATTTTTCACAGCGTGCGATCGTTACTCCGGACGATTATCAGTGGATACCTTCCCCCCAGCCCGGCGTTGAGCGCGTGATGCTTGACCGGATTGGTCGCGAGCAGGCCCGCGCAACCAGCCTTGTCTGGTATGCGCCCGGATCCGAATTTCCCGCACACAGCCATCCCGGTGGAGAAGAGATTCTGGTGCTCGACGGTATTTTTACCGAAAACGGGGTCGACTATCCTGCCGGCTGGTATCTGCGCAGCCCGGATGGTTCTTCTCACCAGCCCTCAAGTCGCGACGGCACAACCATTTTCGTCAAGCTGCGCCAGATGTCTGCCGATGAGCGCCAGCCGGTCAGGATAAATACGCAGGAGGCAGCTAACTGGCACGGTCAGCCGCAAAGACAAGTCTGCCCTTTATTCTCCGGTGCTTCAGAAACCGTTCAGCTTCAGAAGCTTGCTCCGGGCGAGCGGATCTTCTGTGCACCGCTTATTGGCGGAGCAGAGCTCATTCTTTTACAGGGGGAGCTCCGTGCGCCGGAAGGTCGCTATGAGTCAGGAAGCTGGCTGCGGTTTCCGCCGGGTGATATGCCAGCTCTGATAGCCACCGCCTCTGCCGCACTTTTTTATCTGAAAACGGGACATCTCAGCCCGACAACCCTGACCGGAGCGACATTATGAAGCAGAGCGCTGTTATCATCGGTGCGGGCATACCCACCCATGAAAAATTCGGCTGTATTGTCGGGTTGATATGTGCCGGTTAGTTCCGATCCGAGACCGAAATAAGAAGTCTTTACTGTGCAAATTGCCAAGCTTTATCAATGCAGCAACAGCTTCTCTTGTCCCTTTGGTTATCTCAAATTGCACAGGGCTACCGGTTTTCTGTTGCAGCACCGTAGCTCTGCTTGAAACCGAGCTACCATATGCAACATCAGATACTTTGAGGCTCACCAGATCGCAGCCTCGTAGCTTACTGTCTAAGGCCATATTGAACAGAGCTAAATCACGCGTTTTACCTTCCAGTTCAAGCCGGATTCGAATCCCCCAGATATGAGATATCTGAAGTGGTCTTTTTTGGCCTATGATACGGTCTTTATTCCACGGTGACGTGTTCATACTCAAATCTCCTGCAATGTGGGAGATTTGAGTATGGTTGTCCTTTATGAGCGAAGAGCGTACATTGGCCTTGGAGGATATCTGAACTATTCTCCGGAAATTATCTAATAAGCGAATGGTATGGATTACAGGCATGCTTGCAATTCCCGACAAACTATAAACAGCATGAAGTCGCGATTTTTTCTACTATTGGATAAAGTTTTCAACTTTTTGGTCGTTAATTATTTTTTAGATAGATTTTTTCAGGAGAAGAGCAATGGCATTTACCGTCGGTGAAAACTATGCGTTCAGGGACATACAGAAGCGTTATAAATTCCTGAAACCGGGCGAAAAGGGACTGTCGCAGGGCGGTTTTTTAAATCCCTCGCGTGGCAATTCCTCCACATTAATTCGCGCCATCTTTGCACGCAGAGAGGTCAATGGACCTCTGGATAATCTATTGTTCGTTTCTGGCGATAATGAGTACCGAAACTACTTCACCCGTCTTGAGAAAGTGCAAAAGGAATGTAGCCCATTCCTCTATTTTAAAGAAAAGAATGGCGAGTGGTCTTATATGGGGCACAGTAAGGTGGATCGTTTACTGGAGCCCGACTCAAAAGAATTAACCCTCTTGCTTGATGAAATGGGTTGCACGCTGGAAACGGTTGATGAGGTGGATGGCAAACCATTGTGGCAGCTTACAGCATTTGGAGTGCAAGGTTTTATCAGACCGCGTAGACTGGAATTTATAGTGGTCTTAGAGCAGGATGCGTAGCTAACTGTCTTTGTCATCAAATATGTCTGTGGGGCGTTCAGTAACGTCATTTTCAGTATGCTATATCAAGAAGAAACATCACCGTTGTTCGTCGTTTGACGCGACATCACTATAACGAGATGTTCCGCAGACCAACGATGAATTGCTGAGGCCGGTACAGAAACACCTATCGCCAGTTAGATCGAAATAACATCTCGAAAAAAGTGATGCGTTATTATCTGGCTCTATACTAATTCGCCCCTATCGGCCTGACTTAGCCTTGCTCCGAGATTTCCTTCGTCATTTATAGAGGGTGATTTCAGAACAACGCGTCTTTATAGGGATGCCCTCACGTTTCTGAAGAAGAAATGCCAACGATCACAACGTATTAATTAAAAGTGAGCAGGTCAGCATCATATAACATATGTTGAGCCCTTATAGTAAAATAGTAAAAGCCCCTTGCGAAGGGGCCTGATTAAGAAAAATTATAGAGAGCTTTTTTTAGCCCCATCGATCTCAGCCTGGCAAACATCATCATTTGTAAATGTATACTGAAGGTAAACATACCCCTGCGCAGAACTGTTCGCTCTTGCTTCAATAGAAATAGCACCAATGTTATTTTTCAGCGGCGTTTCCTGCGTTCCCTTCCAGGTAGCTGAAAGGAATCGTTCCTTTTTGTTAAGCCCCATCATCCAGTCCTGAGGTTCTTTCCAGATAGAACCTGACAGTAAAAGGTCTGTGGTTTCAGCCTTTCCATAAAGCGAGCTTAACGAGCTACTCAACTCTTCAAAGCGAGATTTCAAGGCAAGCCCATAACTATCAGTATCAATGTTTTTACCGACAGCTCTGATTTGGCATAAGCCTGCTTTAGGCGAGATCAACAAACCATACATTTCAAAATCAGCGTTGGGCTTCGGTAACTTATCGGAAGTATAGAGATTTACGCTGTCAGGAAGTGGTTTTAGCTTTGCCCCGATCATATCTTCGATATTCTTTTGAGTCAGGCCAGCCTCGAGTCCGAACGGACCATCAGCTGGTGGCAGCAGAGGGGGCTGTTCATGTCTTGTTTCAGCGGTTGTGTCCTTCTTACTGCTGGCGGTTGCAACATTATCCTGAACCGGTGCAAGCTTAACTTCAGCAAGCCCATATTTAGCCGTGAGATATTTTTGCTGCAACATCGCCATGCTTTGCTCTTCAGTAGCAACCGTTGACAGTTTTAAGACCTGTATTAAACCACCACTGTACTGGCTGGCATCTGTTTTTGCTTCGTTTATTTTTACTGCCAGGTCCTCCATCTCAGCTTTAATAGAAGCAGCAAGTTCAGGGTCTGGCTTGACACCTGAAACAACGACGTCAATTTTGGCTCCTGACTCAATTGCATTTATACGCTGTTCTAAAAGAGCCTTATTCGTTCCTAAAACTTCCAATCTTGCGGTGATTAAATTCTTGATCAGTCCACCTGAAAATTGTTGATCAATATGTTTCGCTGCAGAGATTTCTCCCTCCGTTTGGGACAGCTCAGCCTTAAGTGCCGCCACTTCCTGCTTTTGCTCTGGAGTTAACTCTTTAGGCCCACACCCGGTTAACATCGTTATGCTTACTAATGTTGCAATCAACGTTTTTTTCATATCCCTGTCCCAGTGGAAAATATTCAGATTAATCCTATCAGGAAGTGAACTGCAACAGAATATTTGAATCGTCACAGGTATGAGAGACGACTCCGGAGTCGTTAAGTTGGCTTTAAGAAAGATGCCTATGAGTGCTCAGTATTAACCCTATGCGTTTAAAATCGAAGTAGTCATACCGGTTGTTGAACGCTGTCATTCCGTATCCAGCATTGCAACACGATCCCATATCCCCCTTACGCCGAATAAAGAAATACGGGCCAGACTCCTTAACTAACATAGGCAATCAGAAGCTCAGGCTGGGTTCCGCCAACTTCAGAAGGAGCTAACAAAGCAGATAATGATCCAATAAGCATCCGTTCGCCATAAATGTGTTGCTCCCGGCGGCGGATTGTGGCGTATGGCATAGTCAAAGGCGTTTCGGAACGTGGCTTTAAGCCAGCGAAATCACGGCTGCATCGCAGCTGACAGAACCTTGTACAAGTTATATGCACCGAGCGTCTCTGGGAAATCAGTCCGGAGGACATCGAAAATGCTTCGTCGTGAGGACAGGAATTGTTTTCTGTGTGGGGTCAGTCCAAACCGCATCCATTATGCAGATGCGGTTTAACACAATCAGAAGATCATAAAGTGCTGCGCAATTTGCCAACCGACAGAAAGCCCAACAATGCAACCCATCACCGTCAGTGCAAAGCGATGACGAAATCGGGATTTGAGAAAATTCACCTGTAACTCAGCAATAGCATGATCAATGCCTGTTTGCCTATCAGCTTGTTGCGCCACAACAACGGATATTTCATGCTGGAGCGCATCACACTGGTTTACGGTTGATTTAACCGAATTAACTAAATCCATCCGGTTTCGCTCAAGCTCGCCGAGCAGTTGCTGATGAGACAACTGCTGTTCCTGCAACAAGGACTGCTGCATCTTCTCAACGAAACTCTTTTGAACAGCCTGATTGTCCACCATTGTCTGTTCAAGCATGCTATGCCGTCCTACCTGGTCATCAAGGCCACTTTGCAATTTTTGCGCAAGATCAGAAGAAAAGTTAGCAATACGCTGTTCAAGTTCTGCCAGCAAGGTGGCGTTTGCCTCGCCAATTTTGTTTTCCGCCTCTGTCACCCTTTTTACGCAGCCAATTAGCTGCTTAGCCTGATCTTGCGTTACCCCTTTTGCATCCATTAATCCCTGGTTGGCCTTATTAATCTCTTTTTGCTGTTCTTCCAGTAGCACCTGTTGTTTCAGGATTTGTTCATTTTGTTCAGCAAGGGAGCGTGTTTGGCCTTCCAGAATGTTTTGCTGATTCAATAAAATCTGTTGTTGCTCGTTCAGTAGCTTGGATAGCGCCGTATTGACAATCAATAACTGAGAAGATTTTTGCGTCAGGCGACCAATGGCTTTATTGAGATCAATCTGCGCATCCTGTAACAAATCGTCGCGATCATTCCACCAGTTAGTTATAAAGTTTCCGTCCCTCTGTTCCCTGCGCAGGCGGTCAAGATCCTTCGCGCTCTTCTGAACCGTTTGCTGCTCCTCCGTCATACTGCTAATCAATTCTTTAATGTTGCTGTCGCGAAAGACACGTTCCGGCAAATCTGCGGACGAAAACGCCTGGATAACCTGAAGTTCCTGCTTTTTTAATAAACTCATCTTACTGTTCTCAAATATTTTTTAGAAAGTCATCAATTTCGGCCTGGCTTTCATTAATAAACACAATTGCAGCAGTACTCCGCGCCACTTGCACAGCTGTCTCGGCAGTAGTTCTCTCAAGACATGCCAGTGTTGCTTTAGTCGAAATCGTTGCAGTAGCCAGGTTTTCCCCAATAGCTTGATACTGGGTTATAGCAGTCGCGTAATTTTCAATATTACCCAGCGAACGTTCTGAAAGTGTCACCAGCTCACTGGCAAACGCTTCACGACGTATACCGTCTGCGAGCATCTCATCCATGAATTTTTCGCTTAACGTAAAACGGGAGCGATCAAAAAACGTATCAATCTGATACGAGAGAAAGGCAGAAAGCAATCCGGTGGCAATGCCTATGAGAACTGGGGTTAACATATCTGCAAAAGGTTTCAGAAACGGTACAGTCGCCATAAACGTCGCGATGCTTTCGTTCAACAACATACCGACCGAAGTCACGATGACAGCAGTGAGCATTTTCAGTCCTTCCTGTAACGCTTGCTGTGCCGTCATATGTGCCGGTGGGAAGAAAATCATTTTAAATGCCCGGAAAAGTCCCAACAGCCCTTCCCGAATCATGGTCACGAAACGCTTTGCGGTAGAGAGAAAATTATTAAGCAAGAAGGTGAGTAAATTACTCATGAATCCACTCACTCCACCCTGGAACATTTGTCCCAGCGCATCGGGAATTTTTTTGGTCACGGAAGCAACTACGCGCATTAAGCGCTGTCGGACCTCCTCAAACAATGTTTTTCCCACTTCAACACCATGTTGAATAAGCACTTTGAACTCGTTAAACAAGCCATTTACCAGTTCAGTGAGCAATAGCCCAAGAGCTTGTCTGAGCCCCATCTGCAACGCTTGTTGGCCGCCTGTCTGCAATAACTCTGCGCTTTGTTTTTTCATTAGCGCCGAGTTAAGCGTTGTCGAAATATGGTTCTTAGATTGTTTCTTCGCTGCTGCTACTCGTTCTGGGTCCAGCTCAAATCTTTCACCATTTTTTTCTGCAAAAGTATCGAGTTCAGCAGCGCCTTTTGAACGGTTAATCGACTTATGTGTGGTTACCAGATTTTCGTCGGAATTGGCCATTTTGACGACTTTTTCAACGCCTTTCCCGGTTTCAAGAGCAAGATGCACTTTCTTATTTTTGGACAATGTATTTAGTGAAGTGACATGGTCGAGATCCATATCCGCCGCGTTGGTCGTTTTTCCCGTATAACCATCAATACCACCGGCCCGGAGTTTCACGCTTTTTTTTGTAAAATCTTTACTTTCATATTCTTTGCGCTGGTAATCCTCACGCGATTTCGCATGACTGGACATGTCTTTATCAGCGATGAAATCCGACTCTTCACGCTCGAAATTATGCATCGTCGTTACATTGCCGCCATTGCGATCCTCAAACATGGCCGTTGAAAGCCCAAAAGGCCCAATAATTTGTGACAACACTTGCTGCTGGCAATCGTGGAAGAGTTTTTGCAGGCGCTGTTGTTTTAAGTCTTCATATGTTAAATCCATTTACCCTCCTGGCTAATCGAATCAATTGCAAAAAAGCCTAGATTTGCTCTACATACTGTCTGAGCCAATCACTGAAACTGTCCGCTTGTTTTCTACGCTCCCCATCATCATGCCAGAGCGTGATAATCTGCCCGCGAATCCCAGCGTCAGTCGGGGCAAGGTCAAGACAAAGATGATCGCCCGCTCCATTGTAAGTAAACGGGATCCAGGAGGGATTCCACCATTCCGAACGAATACCACTTTGCGGACACGACTCAGCTCCATCAAAATCGCCACCATCAAGTAAATCTTTCCAGACACGCCACTCCTGCAAAATGCGTGAAGTGGATAAGAATTCGCAATCATCAAATAATCCATGGCTCATACCACGCTGACCATTGTGAATTTTCATGAAGGCTACAAAATCGGCTGGCAAGATTACACTCAGGGCCTGCTCTAACGCGACGATTTCTTCATCTGTGGCCGGAGGTGCAAGATCTATTAATACCTCAGGGTCGCGGTCTTGCAGAATGACTTCCAGTTTTTCCCATAGTTGCTTCATTGTTTCTGTTCCTTTCAATCCATATGATTATTAACGGCAGTTTTCGCTGAGAATTGAGTAATATTTTATACGTATGACGGTCAGCTAATGAGTTAATCACAACCCGCTGTCAAACTGTGTCAGCCGTTCTCAGTTTTTTGCGGCAAGGCTCATTTGGCCCGCCAGAATCAAGAATGAGATATACCTCATGTGATTGCACGAAGGTCGCCGACGCGGTCGCTCCCAAATGCGCCGATAACCGAGGCGTCTGTGTTCAATTACCAGCTCTTGAATGCGTAGAGTCAGTCCGGTAGGGACAAACTCGTAACCCTGCTGCAGCGACGTCGCGAAAGATCGGCCGCATCACACTTCATCATCTCGGCTTCTTGCTTCTGGCCTGTCAACGTAGTTTCGCCCAAGTACTAACTGAAGCGCTCACTTATCCAGCATGGCTTTGGCAAGCATCTTTATGAGTCGGGCGTTTCCGCTTCTGTCGACTTAAGCCACTTCATCTCAATGGCCTCCGTGCCCCAGATTTCTTGTAGCCGATATAGAGCGGGAAGTATAAAAGTGTATGCTTGCGGAAGCGTTCACGGCTTCGGCTTCGGCTTCGGCTTCGTGGAGCATACTGATGCTCTTTTAGCAGGAAAGAAGCTTAGTCATAGGAATTGATACCCATCCTCGTTTATATCTGAATATATTAATCTACTTTATTAACTTCTCTGATTAACATTCCGCTTGAGGTCAAAGCATCAGATCCTTTAATTCCATTTCGGTGCGATTTCGGTAAAGCCGATTTAATGATAACTTTCTCAAATAAAGAATTGAATTCATTAAGTATTTCATCAAGTTTCAGATACTGACGACAACGTAAAATAAAGGAGGTGGATTCATCAACTTCATTAAGTTCTGAAATAAAGTTCAAAAATTTCTCCACTATAGCCTTACCTTTATATTTAAATTCGTAGGATGAAATTTTCTTACCGATATTTTTTATGATGAACTCTACCGACCACTGTGCTCCCCTCTTATATTTATCAATAATTTCAGTAGCGATAAAATATAATCCAAGCCGTGTTCTAAGCTCCTCTTCAAGATCGAAATATTGAGATGGCAGAGCCACCATTAAGTTTTTTATCTGCGGCACAGTCTTCCATTCCCAGTCATCTTCTGTTCTCATCTCTGTCCCGAGCACATGGAATTGATCTAAACTTTCAACGATTTTCAGCAGCTTGCAAACGGCTTCATCAAGAATGATGTTTTTCCCTTCTTCGGTATACTCACCCGGGGGATCATAGGCAAGCACCTTCAAAGGACGGCCAGCATCAATGGACGTGTGCGTACATACATTGGTTTGCACCTGTTTTAAAGTCAAAGCAGGTGAAGCCCATGCCAGATGTGTTATAGCACCAAGCTGCAGTAAACCTTCCTGAATCCTTTTATTACGCCCGGCATCCGTGCCACCTTTACTTTCAAATATATGCCATTCTCCGGTATCAGACTCAATAAGATAGTCGGGTGATTTTTTAGTAGTGAAAGGATTTGCTAATATCGAGGGATGCAACCCTTTAGTATAAATACTGGTATGCAACATAACATTGATTTTTTCACCCGCAGCAGCAAGCCAATGGTATGCAGCAATGAAACTACCTATACCACCTGCTATAAATGAGATTGCAACTTTTTCTGAAGGTTCTATTTTTGAATAAAACTCCTGCGTGAAATAAGCATCGTTTTTACCTACTTTGATACATGAAGCCACCATTAGTAATCTTTTAAGTAAGTAAGACGCCAGTTCAAGTGACTCGTTATGATTTAGAAGAAGATGAGATGACCACATTCCTGTACGACCATACCCACACTCAAGCGCGGCATGTACAATTTGTGGTAGGGGTAGTGCCGGGTAACGCGCTGAAAGATTTTTTTTTGCTCCACTTCCGAATGGGATTCTTGTCGTCTTCGTAAAAGAATTTTTTAAAAAACTAGCTGGTTTGCTTTTATCATAAATCTTTTTAGTTGGATCTTTTTTGTTAATAATCTGCTTAGGCCTTGGTTTTGCCCCGCGTATTTTAGGTACGTAATATTCAAATATATTACCTTTAATCAGTTTAGAAGGAGTTTTAGGCTTTGCCACAATCATATCCTTGTGAGAAGAGAAATCTCAAACCAGAGTTAATTAAAAATCCCAAGCAGATAAACTTCACCACGCTGCTCGAAACAATGACTACAGAGTAAACTTATTCTTATTCTAATCCACATATTATTTCAACTTTTGTGACTACTGAAATTAGTAGGTGCTTATTACGTTCTCATTGCAGGGCGGATTTTTTATGCGATGCGTTTTGCAGTGAGATTTTGGGGGGTGTCATACTCCACAGGGGAAACGTGAGAAGTACTATTTTTTCAGCATCACTACATTCTGCGCTATTATCATGCCCTTTTGCTGCATGCGCTGTTGCATCTGATCGGCAATAAACGCCATCGTACTGATGATCCCTTCAATCGACATTTGGCAGAACTCACTTACGCTCATCATCACCAACCTTTCTACTTAAAAGCCCAACGCCTAACTGATAATGGACCTTCAACCCATTCGAAATACCAGAGCTTCAGATGTTGATAAACTGACTATATAACGCCATAACGATTCTGTATGGTACGAGATACAGAGAGGATGGAAAAATTCAGCAAAGTGCTAAATAAACGTCGGTTTCTGGTACCAAGCGGACGACAGTTCTCAAGCGCAAACATCAATGACATATCCCCTGCACAAGCTTTGCCCTTCCCTTGCCAACAATCAAACAGCTTGTACCGCAGATTTTGTCGGTAGACATGCGCATCGCCCAGCCCTGATATATTGAGCCTAACGGGACGCCCAAGTTTCAGCATCTAAGTTCAGCGATCCTTCACACCGTTTACGATTTGATATGAAATGTCCGACGGAGAGGCTGGAAGCATTTCGGGCACAAATCAACGCTGCCGCAGAGACGAGCGAAGCTGTTTCAGCCGAGTCGGGAAGCGACAAAAAACTAGCTCCCGGGCTACCGACAGCGTCATAAAGGGTCTTTGCATCAGGATATGTGGCGAGGCACTGCTGGCGAACTGCGGCTACCTCGCCGTTTACCCGAACCAGGGCTGATGGAAAACACCACATTCTTTTAAACATATGATTCTGAAGCGTGATACGCCGTGTCGCTCAGCGGAGACCGATTAAATGTCTTCACTCAAATCGCTGTTCGCCTTTACGATCTTCCTGCTGTTCCCGATCCCGTTGACGCTCAATCATAAGCATTAAGCGCTCATGGATGTCTCTTGCAGCGTCTGAAATGTCAGCCCGCGGGTGGTGGATGAGTTCACCGAAAGCGTCAGCTCGTGCCTGCCATATGTTTGCAAGGCTGCCACTCCAGCTTGTGGGGCTCGTTAAGTCAGCAAAGGATTCAAGGGCCACGGAAGGGTCAGGTGCAGTCTCAAGGAACATGACTGCATTTTTGTGTAAGACCGTCCAGCCTGAGTCATAGACACTTACCCAGAGTTCTACCCCCTGCGGTACAGATACCCACAGGCCCGAATCGTCACTACAATAGCGCCCCATGGAAAGCGGCAAACGTCTCACCATATTGGTTGACACGACGTCGTTAATGACTCTCGCCATGCTAAAAATGCACATGAAGAATCCCACCGTAGCAACCAGGGCTGCCGCTAACATAAGCCAGTACAGTATGCCTGTTTTCGTGACAGACTGGTGAAGACCCCAGCCATGACCAGGCACGGTACCAGTCCAAACGATAACGCCCCTGAACTCCCCTCTACCACTGTGCCAAAATCTTTCGTACAGGGACTCGACATTGACGTGTTCACCTTCTTGTTGCCCTAAATCTGGCTAAGCCAGCCTGTCATACATCCATTTGATATAAGCCGCTGTGAGCGAGAACCTGACGGCTTTCTTCTGATTAGTGAAGCGTCACATTTAGCTCAAACAACCGCTCATGCAAGTCGTTTTTCGCCGATATAACATAGATGTGTATGTATGCAGGGTGAAAACAGGGCCTTTGCTTTCACCTGGCTACCCATTTACAGCTTTGCGGACTATCACAAGATAAATCGAAGCTGTCGATGCAGCGGGATCAAAACAATCCTGATAAGGAGTGATTAAGTGGCAGTTGTACAAATTGCGTGGGACTGGCTGCACTGGAACTGCCGTCAGAGCTGGAAAAATGTCCTTCCAGTATTCCAAAGCTGTGACGTAAGTCAGGAAGACCTGAAACGGCGGTTTTATGCACTCAGGCTTAATGGTCTGTTCGCTATTAAGTACCCATGCGGCATTTCTCCCTCGTTTTACTTCAGCGAAGGAAATTAAATATATTTTTTTACTGTGATAAAGACATGGTTTTTATTAAATAGGGAATAATGATGATTAGAATTTTAGGGCTTATATTTGTGTTACTTACGGCGGGCTGTTCAACGCCCGGGAAGCCGGCTTTTTATTATACCTGGACACAGTACAAAACCGGTGTTGAAGTGATGCTGGTCAATGAACCGCAGTACAAAGATGGTTTTGATGGAATTCTTCGCCTTGACGATAAAGGCGAATATGCAGTAATGGCTATATACTACGGTGGGGATATGTCGAGCCACTTCGGATATGTTACGAAGGACAGCCTCGAAAGCTGGATAACCATGTACACTGGCTTTTTAAAATGGGATCCGCAAAATCCTGCGCAGCCGACAAAATTCACTATTCCGGATAATCTCTCGTGGACCCATAAAGACTACGATGTTGAGTATCGATTTGTGAACGGTAAAAAGCTATTTGTTATCAATAAGCACAGTACTGGAAACTGGTTTGTTGACTTCTCAGAACTCTCCATGGATGAAGCCAATGTCGCAAAGCTGACTGATGTCTATATCGATCTGAGGCAGAAGCTGAAATAGAAGGTCAACAGCTCCTCAGCCAGGCCTCATTTGGAGCTTTTCCGTGACTGGCAGAGGTAATCTAATCGTCTGCATTGTACCTTTCCGGTGAATGCAATGCAGACTTTGCAATACGCACTTTTGGCACGAAACGGACTTTTGCAGGCCGATGTCCGCTATGAGCGAGGAGCGGATGTTCTGGTCTGCGAAAGACCGTAAAAAAACCGCCTCACGGCGGTTTAGCTGTCCAGTCAGGAAGTTGCGCTTGCGAGTCGTGCTGCAAATCCAATGAAGAACATACCTACCAGCGCGTTTCCAATGGCAGATAACCTACTGTTGCCTTTCAGACGGCTGAGCAGATAAGAGCCGCAGAAAACCAGAAAGCCGAAATAAACGAGAGTAATTGCGAACATCACTGCCGCAAGAATGATAAACGCCATCCAGGAGTGTTCAGCCTGAACATTGATAAACTGGGCAAAGAAAGAGATATAGAACAGCAGCGTCTTTGGATTCAGTAGAGTAACCAGCATTCCGCGTCCGATGATCCCTCCAGCATCAGATGAAGATTTCTTTTCCTCACTTGTTTCTACAGCTGGCTTAAAGATAGCGCGTATCGTCTGGACACCGAGATAAAAAAGATATGCAGCGCCTGCGTATTTGATGGCGTTAAATAAGGCAGGGGTTGAGCTTATGACCGCGGCCAGCCCACACCATGCCAACAGAACCAGAATAACGTCGCTCAGGAGGATGGAGAATATTGCAGCGAAGCCCCGCTTGATGCCGCTGGTTATGCTCGTTTTAATCACGAACATCGTTTCAGGGCCAGGAGCAAGGACTATCAGTGTCGCACCAAGCAGATACGTCCAGAAATTCACGATACCAAAATCAGCAAACATTTTTACTCCAGCTCTCCCGTTTTCAACGAGCCTATTCTAACGTAACCAGCGTTAATGAAAACACATCACGGCAGCTTTCTATTCAGCCAATGTCTGCTGATGGCACTAAGCAGCCTACTGCAGCATTAGCAGGCTGCTCAGACTAATTCATCAAAGCCTGCTTATTTTACCGCATTAGCAGCCGCGTCCTGAAGCATTAACTGTGCATCCTCCATGGGTTTCCGCCATTTCCTCTCTTCACGAGATAAACCCGAATTCAGATTGATACTGATCAAAAAAAACAGCTTTAAGCTAATGAAAAAAATAATAATTCTTGAATGCTGACAAAACAATGGGATAGTAGCATTGATTATTAGACGATCGGTCAATAATATTCATAAACGACTTAATAACTGACCTGTAAACGACCAGGAAGACGAGGTGAAAGTGTTTAAATCTTTGTTAATCAACAAAACAGATGATCGCTACAGTACACAACTTGCTGAAATCGCTGAAAGTGAGCTGCCGCAGGGGGATGTGGAGGTCAATATTGACTATTCATCCATCAATTACAAAGACGCGCTGGCCATTACGGGCCGCGGCCCGATAGTCCGGCACTTTCCAATGGTGCCAGGCATTGATTTTGCCGGTACGGTGTCCGCCAGTTCACATCCGGAATTTCAGGCAGGGGATAAGGTTCTTCTTACCGGCTGGGGTGTTGGGGAAAAACACTGGGGAGGGCTGTCCGAAAAAGCGCGGGTAAATGGAGACTGGCTGACGCCGCTCCCTACGGGCGCAAACAGCAAACACGTGATGGCAATCGGTACAGCTGGCTTTACCGCGATGCTGTGTGTCGACGCACTCCTGAATCATGGTATTAAGCCTGAAGATGGTCCGGTACTTGTTACCGGTGCCAGCGGAGGTGTCGGGAGTATTGCGGCCATGATCCTGGCGTCGATGGGTTACCGCGTTACCGCGTCTACTGGTCGCCCGGAAGAAGCTGCCTGGCTTTATAAAACGGTCGGTGTAGACGAGATCATTAATCGTTCCGAGCTTTCATCACCCGGAAAACCGTTACAGAAAGAACGCTGGGCTGCCGCCATTGATACAGTCGGCAGCCACACGCTCTGCAACGCCTGCGCCGGCGTGAGGTACGGCAGTATTATTGCAGCCTGCGGCATGGCACAGGGTATGGAACTGATGGGGAATGTGGCTCCGTTTATCCTGCGTGGCGTCACGCTGAAAGGGATTGACAGCGTGATGTTCGCGAAAGAAAAAAGAGCGGCGATCTGGCAGCAGGCGGTACAGTATTTACCTGAGTCCAGACTAGATAGCCTGACGACCGTTTATCCACTCAGTGAGGCCATCAATGTAGCCGAAAAACTTCTAAATGGCGGAATTCGTGGTCGGGCAGTGATTCAATGTAGCTAATTGGATAGATGCCGGGTCCTGCCTGGAATTGATGCTGATTTATTAAGGGGCCGGTTTAGGCTCCTCTTTTTACTTTTCAGCCGTCACTTCCGGCGACGGTTGATAGCGTACAGAAGTTTTGAAATAGTTCCAGAAATCGTACACAGGTTGGGTTGAACAATAAAGTTTGGTGCGCATGACTGCTCCTTCCCAGCCACTCCAGAAAATGGCCGCAAGTTGCTTATCATTCATACCGGAACATATTTCGCCTGAAGATAACGCATCGGACAAACAGGCCGCAACAAGTGCTTGCCAGCTCTCAATAATACTCTGAAGTTGATTAATAAAGGATGGCGGAAGCCCCGGACTCTCCTGCATCATATTGCCAACCAGGCAGCCACGAGTGAAGTTGTACTTTTTAATCCCATCGCAGGCATCATCTATGAAATTTTCCAGACGTACCATCGGTGCACAGGATGATTCATGAAGATGTTTCTTGAGTTTATGTTCAAAGAAACTGTCATAGGCATTCAGAACGGTCTGAGCATATTCTTCTTTACTCTTAAAATAGTAATAAAATGAGCCTTTAGGAACACTGGCATTTTTGACAATGGCATCGACTCCCGTCGAAAGAAAACCATTCTGCGTTAGCAGTTCAAGTCCGCTGCGGATCAGGTCATTACGAGTATCTGCATAGGTACTTTCTGTTTTTCGTGGTCTTCCCCTTCCGCGAATTTCACCGGTCATGACTTATCCTCTGCATCTTATTAATAGAAAGAATAAGTGATTTTGCACGACAGCTTCAATCAGTTTATCCCCGCTGGTGACGAAGTGGTCGCTTCTGCCGAATAGACAATGACATAGCCTGTCGCTATAACGACATTGAAGGCTTTGTTCATGGACTTGCTTATCGAGAACAATGGCGAATTGCAAACGTCCGCTCCTGGCACAAAGCGGACCTCCCCCCTACACCGCCGACTTCGGCCTTAAATTCTCATCAAACGTCAGTCGCTTCCGGTCAGACTCAACCTCGCGCAGCGGCTCGACCTGGTGCATCGTCAGCTTGCAGCGCTCCACCAGCACCTGATACTCCCGCGTGCCCTGCTGCTTCCAGGCCAGTTCCTGCTCGCTCAGCTCGCGGATCGCTTTGGCCGGACTGCCGATAATCAAATGGTTAGCGGGCATCTCCGCTTTCGCCTTCACGAACGCCGCCGCGCCGACGATGCTGTTTTCACCGATGACCGCCCCATCCATTACCACCGCGTTCATGCCCACCAGCGCGTTACGGCGGATAATGCAGCCGTGCAGAATGGCACTGTGGCCGATATGCCCGTCCTCCTCCACCACCGTGTCCTGCTCCGGGAAGCCGTGCATGACGCAGTTATCCTGAATGTTGGCGCCATCTTTCACCACAATGCGGCCAAAATCACCGCGCAGGCTGGCGTTAGGGCCGACATAAACGCCTTTACCCAGAATCACGTCCCCAATCAGCACCGCCGTTGGGTGGACGTAGCTCTCGTCTGGCACTACCGGCGTCAGACCGTCAATTTGATAAACAGGCATCCTCACTCCTTATGCGCTTGAAAGACCACCAAAGCGTTGATAGTAGAGCGTGCCGGGCACGGGCAGTTCGCCGACGGAGGTTTCCCCCTTCTCGCTGACAAACGCCAGCGCCCCCGGTGCGACACGCTGATAGATATTGATGCAGAGCTGTCGGGCACTTTGTCCCGCCCAGTGCGCAGGCAGTAACTCTTCCGGCAGCAGCGGGTCTTTTAGCACCACACGACGATAAAAGTGAATCAGCAGCAGCTGGATCTGGAAGCACCGTTCCGGCGTCAGCTCCTCCGGCGCGGCCTCTTTTAACAGCGGCAGAAGCGGCCGGAACGAAGTAATAAACGACTCATACATCGCATTTTGCTCGGTTAACTGCCAGCACTCTTCTACCCGTGAACGCAGCGCCGCGCGGGAGAGCGCCAGCGGCGAGTGGGCCTCAAAGAAAATGACGTTCTCCGCCACGCCAGCATCGTGAAGCAGAGATTGTACATCCGCCAGATGCTGCGACGGCGAGGCCATCAGGCTCGGCGCCAGCGTGCCAAACCCCTGCCAAATCAGCTGCTTTTTGACGTCGGCAAGGGTGGTTTTGTCCAGCCCTTCGGAGAGCAGCAACAGCCATTTTCCGTCCCAGGCGGGCAGTTCGGCGCGGTAAATCTTATTCTCCGCGCGACGGGTCAGGCGCAGCCCTTTATCGCTCAGGCGGTAAAAGCTGCGACGCCCGATGCGCGAGACGTCCAGCCAGCCCTCTTTGTTGAGGCGAAACAGCGCGGTGCGCACGAAGCGCTCGCCAAACCCCATGCCTTCCAGTAAGGCGGCGAGGCTGCCAAGCCAAATCTCGCCGCCGCGATGTGAAAGCGCGTCACCGTATAATGAGGAGATAAGCGACGTTCCGCTAACGGGAACCGAGCTAACCGCGTGCTGGATAAAGGCATCGAGTTTATTCATGTGATTCATTCTGTTGTTATTTTTGGTCTGGATGAATCATAGCACATTCCCCGCACCCTAACCCTCTCCCAAGGGGAGAGGGCTGACTTGTGGGAAACTCAACCGTTGGCCGCGACTTTACGCAGATCAAACACTCGACAGGCTTTGCCCTCTGAACGCGGGATGCTGCCGCAGTTGACTATCATCACATCGGTGGAAATCCCCACCATCGATTTAATACGATGACGCAGTTGGTGGCACACCTGGCAACGCTGCTCGTGGGTCAGCGTTAAGCTGCTCTCTTTCAGCTCCACCTTCACGGAAAGTGAATCAAGATGTCCGCGACGGTTCACCTCCAGCTGGTAGTGGGGTGAGAGATGTTCAAACTTCACAATCTCCTCTTCCAGCTGTGACGGGAAGACGTTGACGCCGCGGATGATCAGCATATCGTCGCTGCGACCGCTGATCCGGTCCATGCGGCGCATGGTACGGGCGGTGCCGGGCAGCAGACGCGTCAGGTCGCGGGTGCGGTAGCGGATCACCGGCAGCGCCTCTTTAGTGAGCGTGGTGAACAGCAGTTCGCCCTGCTCGCCGTCGTTCAGCGGCGTGCCGTCGTTCGGGTTGACGATCTCCGGATAGAAATGATCTTCCCAGATGGTCGGACCGTCGGCGGTTTCAATACACTCCATCGCCACACCCGGCCCCATCACTTCGGAGAGGCCATAAATGTCCAGCGCCGTAATCCCCAGGCGTTTTTCGATTTCACGGCGCATGGCCTGTGTCCACGGCTCGGCGCCGAATACCCCCACGCGCAGGGAACAGGTGCTGGCATCGCCGCCCATCTGACGTTCCAGCTCCTCAATCAGGTTGAGGCAATAGGATGGCGTCACCATGATCATGTCCGGCTGGAAATCACGGATCAGCTGCGCCTGCTTCTCCGTCTGGCCGCCGGACATCGGGATCACCGTCGCCCCTAAGCGCTCGGCACCGTAATGTGCGCCCAGTCCGCCGGTAAACAGACCATAGCCATACGCCACGTGAATTTTGTCCTTCGCGCTACCGCCCGCGGCGCGCAGGGAGCGGGCCACCAGGTTGGCCCAGTTGTCAATGTCGCCCTGCGTGTAGCCGACAACGGTCGGTTTGCCGGTGGTACCGGACGATGCGTGAATGCGCACCACCTGCTCCATCGGCACGGCAAACGTATCAAACGGATAGTTATCCCGCAGGTCCTGCTTGGTGGTGCACGGGAATTTGCGGATATCCGCCAGCTCGTTGAAATCGTCAGGGTGAACGCCCGCGGCGTCAAACTTGCGTTTGTACATCGGCACGTTGTTGTAGGCGTGATGCAGCGTCCATTTCAGACGCTCAGTCTGCAGCGCCTGTAACTCGTCAAGGGAGGCTGTTTCAATCGGATCAAGCTTTGTTGTATTTGTCATTGTAGGGTGCTCACAGTGAAATTTGATCAAACACGCTCAAGGATCATGGCAATGCCCTGACCCACACCGATGCACATCGTACAGAGCGCGTAGCGCCCGTTGCGTCGATGCAATTCATTACTCGCGGCCAGCGCCAGTCTGGCCCCGCTCATTCCCAGCGGATGGCCCAGCGCAATCGCGCCGCCGTTCGGGTTAACGTGCGCGGCATCATCCGGCAAACCCAGCTGACGCAGGACGCCCAGCGCCTGCGCGGCGAAGGCTTCGTTGAGTTCGATGACGTCCATATCGTTGATGCTGAGACCGGCACGCTCCAGCACCCGGCGGGTGGCAGGCACCGGTCCGAGCCCCATTAAACGTGGCTCCACGCCTGCCGTTGCCATGGCCACGATCCGCGTGCGGGGGATTAATCCCTGCGCCAGCGCCATTTTCTCGCTGGCGATGATTAACGCCGCCGCGCCGTCGTTGACGCCGGACGCATTCCCCGCCGTCACCACCCCGTTCTTTCGGAACGGCGTTTTCAGCCCGGAAAGCTGTTCGAGCGTGGTCTCTGCGCGCGGATGTTCATCCGCGCTGAATTCGGTGACCGTCCCTTTTTTACCCGGTACCCGTACCGGCACGATTTCCTGCGCCAGAATGCCTTTCTGTTGCGCCAGAGCGGTTCGTTGCTGGCTGCGCAGCGCGAACGCGTCCTGATCGGCACGGCTGATATTTAACAATTCAGCTACATTCTCTGCCGTTTCCGGCATACTGTCAGTTCCGAATTGCTGATGCATGAGCGGATTCACAAATCGCCAGCCGATGGTGGTATCAAAGATCTCCGCCTGGCGCTGAAACGCGGCGGTGGCTTTTCCCATCACAAACGGTGCGCGGGACATGGACTCGACGCCGCCCGCCATCAGCAGGTCGCCATCACCTGCTTTAATAGCGCGAGCAGCGAAGCCTATTGCGTCCAGACCCGAGCCGCACAGGCGGTTAATGGTGGTTCCGGATACCGTCTGCGGCAGACCGGCCAGCAGCGCCGACATTCGCGCCACGTTGCGGTTATCTTCCCCCGCCTGGTTGGCGCACCCGAAAATCACATCATCAATCCGTTCCAGGTCGAGCTGCGGGTAGCGGTCCAGCAGCGCACGCAGCGGTACGGCACCGAGATCGTCCGTTCGCACGGCAGAAAGCGCGCCGCCGTAGCGCCCCACTGGCGTTCGAACGCCATCACAAATAAATGCGTCACGCATCAGGCCTCTCCTGTGACAGTGCCGCCGATGCGGTGTGATTTTCCGCGGAACAGGGCGACGGTTTTCTGTTGCTGGTTCTGAATTTCAATGTCGTACACGCCGGTCAGTTTGCCCTGATGCATCACCCGCGCGGTGGCGGTGAGCTTATCTCCGGCAAAGCCCGGACGCAGAAAATCGATCGAGCAGCCGGAGGCCACCGCCGCCAGCCCCTGGCTGTTGCAGGCGTAGGCAAAGGCGGTGTCAGCCAGCGAAAAAAGTTGGCCGCCGTGACAGGTTTTGTGGCCGTTGAGCATCTGCGGGGTGATGGTCATCGTCACCACCGCGTAGCCCTCGTCCATATCGACAATGTCCATCCCCATCGCCTGCGCGCAGGCGTCCTTTTCGTACATCGTGCGGGCGTTATGCCAGGCGTTATGACTCATAGCTACTCTCCAGAAGCGCCCGCTGGCGCAGCAGTGAACAGGGGCGATAACGTTCTTCGCCGTAATGTCGTTGCAGGTTCTCCAGCAGGGTCAACAGGCGCTGCCAGCCCAGACGCTCGCCCCACGCGATCGGGCCGCTCGGGTAGTTCACGCCCAGACGCATGGCGGTGTCGATGTCCTTCTCGCTGGCGACCCCCTTTTGCAGGGCATCCAGCGCTTCGTTAGCAATCATTGCCAGCGTGCGCCAGACCAGCAGGCCGGGATAATCAGCAATTTGCACCACCCGGTGACCCTGCTGTTGCAGGTAGCGGATGGCTTTTTGCGTCGCGGTGTGCGGGTTGCTGGCGGCCGCCGCAATCACCGCCACGTCACGCTCAGTACGGTCCACCACCACTACCGGGCCGTTGAGGCGCAGCGCCAGTGCCTGAGCGGTTTCCCCCTGCGTTTCAACCAGATACACATCATCAATTTCTGTGACACCGTCACGTCTTTTTTCCACGCGCATCGGGCTGTAGCTGTCATTAACGGTCTCAACCCACTGCACGACGGGTTTCTCCCCCTGCCAGTCGTAAACCCCTTTTCCGCTCTTTTTACCCAGCCTTCCGGCCAGCACCAGCTCCTGCTGCAGCAGCGAAGGCAGGAAACGACGCTCCTGCCAGAAGGCGTTAAACACCGAGCAGGTCACCGCAAAGTTCACGTCCTGACCAATCAGGTCGGTCAGCTCCAGCGGCCCCATCGGAAAACCGCCGCCCTCGCGCAGCGCAGCGTCAATCACCTCCGGTGGGGCGACCTGCTCTTCCAGCGCACGCCAGGCTTCGGAATAAAACGGGCGCGCGACGCGGTTGACGATGAACCCAGGCGTTGACTGGCAGCGAACGGGTTGTTTACCCCAGTTCAGCGCCAGTTCACCCAGCGCGTCTGCCACTTCCTGATTAGACGTGAGATAAATATAGGGGGTACCGTAAGATAAATGGGACTTTATGGTACGTGATGGGAAGAGACAAACAAAAGGTTATGTAATTCATTTACAGTATATGAAAATTAAGGGGGACGATGCCCCCCACTCATTCAGTAACCAAACAACGCCCATTTTAGTAGTGCATCTGCATCATTCTTCAAACTTCCAAGGTCTTTTCCTGGTGAAATTGTTGCCGCTACACCAAGCGCATTAAGTCGAAGCTGTGCCTGATGGAATCGACTCTCTTGCTGTAGGCCCAGAATTTCATTTTTATTCGCGACAGCATAACGCTGAATGGCTGACTTCGATACGCTGTAACCTTTATCGGCTAACCAGAGCGAGAGCCATTCATAACCGGTGAAGTTTGTGCGCGATAATTCGCTATGAAGCTCGGCACGAACATCCTCTGGCAGTTTATCAATATTGCTTGGTCTGGCCATCTGTCCTCCTATAAATAGCTTAGCTATTTTCCACCTTCTCTGAATCAGAGTCACCATCAAACAGTTTGCCCTGCATCCGATCCAATTCTTCTTTTCTGACCCGCTTCACCACGCTGTAAACCCACTGTAGTGAAACACCGAATTTGCGGGCCAGTTCGTGATGGTTGCGTCCGTCAAACTCCAGGAAGATTTCCCGGTCGCGCTGACTGACCTTCCAGACCATGCCCATCGGAAAATAGACGTTTTGCCCACCCCAGACCTGCATCATGCGGTTCGCGACGGCCTGACCAATCTGGTCGGCAACTGCGGGTTCGATATCAATAATCTCGCGGACGGTCTCAGAGGTATGCTGTGCCAGTTCTACCAACAGTTCCGGCCCTTTACTACGAAACTGATTCAGGTCGCTCATTGCTTCACTCCCGCAGCTCTGCGCTGCCACTTCTTCAGTTTCTCAATCACGCTACTTGCCTGCTCATTGCTGAGCCAGCGTAACGCGCTGATGCCTGTTTCCCGTTTAACCCACAGCGCCAGCGCCTGCTCTGAACTGTCTCGGACGATGCCTGCGGCAGCCATTTCAAGCCATAGCGCACGGATTTTCTTTGACTGCGGATGACTATCCAGCGGTAAGCCGGACTTGGCTTTCCCGGCAGGCTTAATGCGAAAGCCTTTATTTTTCATGGATTCCAGCACGCGGTTTAGCTGTGGGGTATCCATCCCTTTGGTTGAGGCTTTGCCGGTCAGCCCCTGTAGCATCTGGCGGTAGGTGTCCTCATCCATCTGGAGGTCATTGCGGGCAATATGGATGAGTTGAATAAGACGCTGCTTAGTCATCATCGTCGCTCCTTTTACCTGCGCCACCGATATAATCGACATATAAAGGAAGCGCAACAGGCCAGCACATGAACATAACGGCCCAACTGATCCAGTGTCCGGCACCGCTGTAACGTGAGTAAAAACCTGAGCGGCGGTGCAGTTCAGCAGTACACCACCCCACGAGACCATACCAGAACAGGGCACATACAATTGATTCAGCCATCATAATGAATCCCACCCCAGTTAATATGAATGTTACGGGCTGTAGTAACCGGATCGTTATTCCACCATGCACCTGACATGTAATTTTTAACCTGCTCTCGTCCAGCAATAATGCCAATTTGAATGCCGGGCCTTACGTTCTTAAAAAAGGCGCGAGCAAAAAGATATTTAGCAGCTGTACGACAAGGGTTCGGTGCTTTCTTCTTACGCGATAACATCATCTTTCAGCCCTCAGTTTATGCTGCTCCTGCCCGCCAACGGGCTGATGCAGGCGGACGTTTTCCCCTTCTCTGTAACCGATGTGGCGGGACATGTCTGCGTCACGTGACTTCCCGGCCCCACGGCCCGTAGTTGTGCCTGAGTCAGGGTATTTTTGTTCAAGCCAGAGGCTTGCCAGCTCCCGTTCTTCGCGGGACATAGCAAATAAATGAACCTCGCTGCGCACGGCCAGAACCCAGCCTTCGGCAAACTTGTCACCACGACTGGTCTTGGTCGTGTTTTTGATTCTTTTATTCTGCTGTCGAATATAGTTTTTACGGGCCACGATTAATTGTCTGGCCAGTACCTCCCATGTATATGAGGCCAGTTCAACCCGGTCTTTATTACCGTAAAAACCAACGCTGGGTTTAAAGCCGGAGTGAATAATAGACTTAACGCCAAATGCCACCTGGATAATATCCAGCAGACCCAGCATGTATCGCGGTGGGTTAACGCTACCTGCTGCCCAGTAGTGACTGACGCTTTCATCAATATCGCTGAGTGCGAGGTCAGCCTGGGTGATGTTATAGGCCTGCATCAGCTTCTGGGCGCGTTGTAGGGCCAGTGCAGCTTCATGGGGGTTGTCAGATTTAGCCAGCGCCAGCAGCTTTTTTAACTTCTCCAGCAGCTTTTCATTATTCTGCGGCATAAGTCACCCCCAGGCGTTCGGCAAGGCGTTCCAGCTTTTTCTGCTTATGAAAATCAATCATCAGGCCCATCCCGTTGAGGCGGAACTGTTCAATCATGATTTCAACGTCAGCCAGTTCGCCAGCCAGATCAACTTCACTGCCCAGTCCGTTCATGTTGCGGGCGGCAGCAGCGGCCAGCTCGGCGGCTTCTTCCATCAGCTTCAGCGCCTGTGCTTCAGGGCCAAAGGTTTTCAGGGCCAGATTGTATATAGTGGAGCGGTTATATAATTTCATGCCTTTCATTTTTTTGCCTCGCAGGGGATGAACTCCATGGCCGGAACTTCGGTGTAGTAATGCTGGCTGCAGTGAGGGCATACCAGCGTGATGAGGACGGCTGGCACACGGTACTTACCGGAGGTAATGACGCTGGCGTCGCTGAACTTCAGGGTGGTGATACCTTTCTGGCAGTTGGTACATTTGATGGACATGTTTTATTCCTTAATGCTGTTTTCGGCGTGCAGAAACCCACAGCGCTGACGCCGAAATAAAAAGAAATTGAATTAAAATTAAATGGCAGCGATATCTAACGGGATATTAATTAGCTTCCCGTGTTTATCTTTCTCCCGGAAATTAATATAGGTTTTGGACATTGCCACTTGCAGTGATTCCGATATAGCCTCCATTGCCCGGTTCCAGCGCTCGTCCTGAATCTTGACGCGGCGCAGGGAAAGAATACGTCCGGTATTAAGCTGGCCCTCTTTGTCCACCTGAAAAGCATCGCTGATGATGGCCCGCAGGTTGGCGTTCGCGCCTTCCGACCACTCGGTGACGCACTCGTCTATCAGGTCTTTGGCAATCTGCAGCTCTGGCCCGAAGGTCAGGGTTTCCTGCACGCGGATGGTGATCTGCTGAGCACCGTCGAAGCTGCTGAAGGTCACGTTGCCTTTGGCACCGCCGCGTGTTCTGCCGTACTTCTCGGCCACAAGGTCAAGCCAGGCATAGCACTCGTCAAAGGCACGACGCTTGAAGTCGCTGAGTTCATCGCGTTTAACCTTCGCGGCGGCAACCTGTTCTTTAACGAAAGAGTCCATCGCAAGGTCATAGTCAGACACCTGGTCAACCGGCACCAGACGCCCCTTGCGGTCTTTCATGTAGTTTTCTTTATTTACTTCGCTCATCTCTGTTCACCTTATGGTTAATGTAACGACTCTGACCAGGTAATACGGCAGCCATGCAACTCAAAGACGCCCTGACGGAAGCGCCCTGAGCCGTCATGGCCAACATGGGTATAACTCGCTTTGCCCTGCTCCAGCAGGCGGGCACAGTGCCCGTTGCGGGCGATACGGATAACCGGCTTACTGCCAGCAATCATGACGCTCTGCACGGTAGTGTTCATGGCGTTGAGCGCCATAATGGCGGACTGCACCTTGTTCATCTGCTGGTTGATATCGGCGATGGATTTCATGATTAAACTCCTTTGACGACGTCGGCGTTGACCTGCGGAACCCCGATTTCAGCAGCCAGATTCATGGCGGCTATCACCAGGTTACTGACGGCCAGCGGATACAGCAGGCTGACCATGCTTTTCCGGTTGCTGCCCAGATTGCTCAGACGGGCGCGGATGGCTTCCACTGCGCTGGCGTCCATGATGTCAGACAGCTGCTTACCGGCGCGTTGCAGTTTGAACGTCAGAAACTCTTCGAGGCTGTTGTCCAGCGGCAGCAGTTCAACCACCTCGCAGCGCTGGACGACCTCACGGACTTCCATGTTGCGTTCGGACAGTTTGTCCGCCAGCTCAGGCTGGCCAATCAGCACGATGGACAGCAGTTTTTTGAAGCCGGATTCCAGCTCAAAGAAGCGTTTGAGGTGCTTCAGCGTCGGAATGGGCAGACTGTGGGCCTCCTCAATCACCAGAACGTGGCTAAAACCCGCCTGACTGCTGTCCTTCAGGACGCGGTGCAACTGGCGGAAACGGGCGTCCTGGCTGCGTTTGATACTCTCCAGCGGCGCGATGGTGCTGATGATGGCCTCGGCGATAGCTGCCGCCTTCAGGGTTTTGCCCTTCACGTCGTTGTCTTCCATGGCGATGATGTATGGCTCGATAACAATCACCGGCGCGTTCTCGCGGTTGACGCGTTCAATCAGGTCGCGGCGCAGCGTGGATTTACCCGCACCGGACTCGCCGATAACCGCCAGAAAGCCACCGTGGCGGGCGGTCTGGAACAGCGCCTCACGCACGTAGCGGATATCCGGCGTGGTGAACACATCGTCCGCGCCCTGCATGGCTTCATCGGCGAACGGGTCACGGAAAAGACCAAACGCTTTTTTGGTTGCTGGAAATAACACCTGCTTTTTGAGTAACATGTTCTCTTCCTCACTGAGGTTGGTTTTATCGGTAGTACCCGCTGTACGGGGTGTGACAGCGCCCTGTGCAGCATCAAAACTTTTCGCTGTATCAATCCCCTTACTTTCCAGATACAACGCCAGACGCTGGCGTACCTCTTCGGGGCTGGTGCGGGGCCACTCGTTATGGTTCACAATCTGGGCCAGCGTGGCCTCGGAAACGGCGACGGCTCTTGCCACCGCCGCCTGCGGGATGCGGGCCTCTTTCAGTTGTTGCTTCAGTACCAGCATGCCTTCCTCCTCAGTTACCGTTAACGATGCTGATAACGCTGTTGCGGGCCGGAGTGGTCAGGGTGACCATGACCTCATCCAGAGCGGCTTCCGGTACGCCGTCCGGGTACTGTGCCGTTAACTGGCGGTAATGTTCCGGCGTCCAGATATGGCCGTTAGCGCCAAACTTCTCGCGCAGGGCTTTCGCCGCCTCCACATGGGTCAGCGGACGCTGCTCAATACGCGGCCCGCGCACGTCTGAAGCCTGACCGCGCTTCGGCATATAGGCCGGAAGCGTGGTGTCGTCGATATGTTTGTACGGGTCAAGTCGCCCGCCGAACGGCAGCGCCTTCGCCTTGCGTGCAGCAGCTGCATCGGTGGCGTTATCGGTGCCCGTAACCAGCTCTTCGATTTCTTTTGCCGCCGTCTGCGCCGGGGTCTCCGGCAGGGCTTTGTAGTTTTCGCCAAATACCGCCGCGCTTTCGGCAAAGCCGAACTCGTTCTTTCTGACCTCCTCGACCAGGAAGAACGTCTCGTGACCGTCCTCACCGGTCAGCACCACCTGCGCCACATCGCTGCGCCACGGGTTACGGGTAATCATCAGTTTTTCGCCGACCAGTACGCCCGGTACCGTCGAAACGTCAAACTCATTGCCCCGGAACGAGACGCGCAGTTTTGGTGTGACCTTACGGAGTTCCGGTGCGGCCACCGCCAGTTCGCGGCAAACCTCAACGGATGGCGCTTTTTTCAGCTGGTCAGCAGTAATCTTCAGCCAGATATCCGTGCGGGTTTTACCGTGGCGGCTGTGGACCGCCGTGGCGTTAAAGTGGCTGCGCCATTTCACCGCCAGTGCGTTCAGTTCGTCCAAGCTATGAACCGGCTGGAATTTGAGACCCGGCTCCAGTTTACGTTCGATAATGTCACGGGCCTTTTCCACCTGCCCGGTGGCGCGGGCGTTATGCGGCTTGTGCGCTATCAGATTGATGCCCAGCGAGCGGCACATGTTTTTCGTCATGCCAGCGGTGTTTGCCGAACCGGGGTCGAGGTAGAGTATTTTCGGCACGCCGTGCAGCACGTCCGCGCCGCCGCGCTCCTGCATGGCGTTGATGAGAACAGAACAAAGGTTCTCACCGGATTCCGCGCCCATCACGTACTCAACGTAAATCCAGCCGCTCGTATGGTCGGTAATCTCATAACTCCACACGCGGTCACTGGCGATACGGGCGATGTTGGCGGGCTTGTTCTTGTAGAACTTCGCGCTGTCCATCACCTGCAACCCTTTATGGCCGTTGCTCAGGTAGTAAAGCGTACAAAGCGAGGCATCAATCTCCCAGACGTGATTGGGATGAAGGCTGGCCATCTCAGACGACGGGGCCGGGGCGTCAAGCTGTTCCGGGTGCAGGCCATAGTTACGCAGGGCACGACTGATGGTGTCCTCGGACAGCGGGAAAAATTCGCCTGTCGCCTCGTCCGTTCTGCCAGCAGTGATAAAGCCGTTCGAGCGCAGGGTCTCCACCGCATCCGCGATGGAATACAGGCGCTTACCGTTCTTACGGGTGGCCTCGCGCAGCGTGGCGGATATCAACGCGGCTTCGTCGCGACTCAGGGCGCTGCGCCCGGCATCGGCGCGTTTTTTACGTTTGTCAGTCACTGAGACCTCCTTCAGCTTGCGCAGCAGGGTGGCGCGGGACATGCCCAGTTCGGCGCAGGCGGCATCATATATCGCACCACGCTTACCATGCCCCGCGTCACGTGCCGCGCGGGCAACATAAACCAGTCGTTCAGTCAGGGCGGCACTCATGGGTTATGCCTCCTGCCCGTTAATCTGTGGCGTCGGGTCAGTCAGCCATGAAGGGGCGACGTTGCCTGTCGGCTCGTCCGGCAGGTCAAATGTGGAGCGCAGGCCACGCGCGGTGCTTTCCAGCTGGCAGACCAGACCGGCCATAAAGTCTCTGGGGGTATCAATCATGTTTTCAGCGCAGTATGCGCACAGGGTCTCAAAGGCGCTGGACAGTCGAACCGCGATGGCAGATTCCGCCTCAACCGCTAACGCCGTCACTTCCGCCCGCAACTTCTTCACCTCTTCGTCAGGCTTAGGCGGCTGGATACGGGATTTCTTCTCCAGTTTTGTGGACAGCGAGTCGATTTTTTCGTTTTTGTCGGCGAGCACGCGCTGTTGTGCTGCGTTGGTTTCACGCGCTTCACGTAGCGCTGCCTTCAGTTCGCGGCTGGTCATGCGATCAATATCATCAAGCGTTGCCCCGGCGACGGTTCCACCATCAGCCAATGCGTCGAGTTCTTCGTCATCCAGAACCATCAGTTCATACAACTTGGTCTTACCTAAAACGGTCAGCGCTGTCCGTTTTGAATTTTGATCGCCATTACCCAAAAATTTCACGCTGGCCTGCATCATGCGGCGTGCGACGCGCGGCTCAAGGCCGAGGTCATTTTCAAGAATATTTATAAAATCGCCGTGAGGTTCATTTTCTTTAAGAATTACAAGGCGTTTACCTGCTTCCAGCATGGCCTCAGCACTCTGCGCCATATAAAACCGTGTTTCGTGAACGATACGATCACGTTCATACGGCAGACCATCACCGAACTGCTGCATGATTTCGAGGCGATGTTCGGTCATGGCATTAATATTAACGTTGAGGCCATCACTCAGCGGTGCATCTTCCACTAGTTCAACTGGTTGTGATTTTGTGCGTCCCATTTCAACTCCTTAGCGACTGCCAGCCATAACGCGCTGGTTAATTTCATTGATACGATCCTGCGCCCGCGCCATTTCGGTACTGTGCGCCATGGCGATTTGTAAGAGCTGGACTCCAGGGGCAAAACGCCCGTTATCCAGTTTCAGGGCCAGACCTTCTTCGATAAGGGTGTTCAGCGCACGATTGATATTCGCCGGTGACTCGCCCAGAGCCGATGCCAGTTCACCGTTAGAAACACCGTTCAGGGCGTGGCCACGCAGTGCTTTAAGAACGCGCAGAATGCGGGAGCCAGAACTGGATACATTTGCCTTACTCATGTCACATTCCCCTTTTTGCGATATGTGATAATCTGTTACACGGGCTAAAACGTTACGCCGCATTCGAATCTGGTTTCAGACCCAGCTTCACTGCAATTTCGTGTGATTTGCCGTAACGAGCTTTGGTGAAGCCGTTAAGAACACGATAGACCTCATTGCGGCTGTAGCCGTTTTCTTCAGCCCAGCGGGTGAAAGTGACCCCGCGCTGGCGGAAGAGAGATTTGACTTGTTCTGCAGTCATCGTTGTCTCCTTTGTTGATGCAATGATGTTTGCCTTATGTGTGATAGATTATATACACAAACGTGTATAAAGCAACGAAAGAGACGCAAATGTGTATAGCTGAGCGATTAAAAGAAGTACTAAAAGAAAAGAAAATCAGCTCAATCAAAGAGTTCGCTGAGATTTGCGAGCTGCCTTACCGTACCGCTCAAAGCTATTTGAATGGCGACAGGGAACCTAATATTGCAGGCCTAACGAAGCTATGCACACAGTTGGGTATAAATCTCAATTGGCTTCTCACAGGTGTTGGTGAACAATTTATCTTGGGAGATGGGACTTCATCAGTGCAGGGTATATCAACGGAGAAACAGGCCCTGATGGATGCGTTTGATGATATGAGTCCTGAGCAGCGGAGGGCTATTCTTGAGGTCGGCAAAGTCCTCACTCAACCAAAACCAAGCAAGTTTGCTGGGTAGGGAGAGGGCTTATAAGAATTTCACGGTAAAGGGAATGTGGTTGAGTTAGCTGCTTATCGGGAAAGGCTTATCAAAAAAAAGTAAGGTGGCAAGGCCTAAGCTCTTGCCACGACAAAACTGTTAATCTTTGACCATAAACCAACCTTCAAAGTAAGTGCCTTTAGACCCTGTCTCTTTCTTTTCGCAGGCGAACATTTTCTCGTTTGGCAATCGTCCAGTCACCATGTCTGGCTTATCCTGAATGATTTTGAGTGGTTCGCCACCATTTGCCTTTATAGCTGACAGACATTCTTGTAATGAATGAAATTCAGCTTTCATGACGCTATCAGCCATGGTATTTCCCGCGACTAAAAAGGTAGAAATCAGAACAGCGGTCTTAAATTTCATAGCGTTATCCATTGTAAGTGGGTTCAAATTCGGCGGTCTATTAACGATTCTATTTAATTAAAAATTACAAATCACTAATTCTTTCCTTGGCGTAGCTTTACCTGTGACCTTCAAGTTGTAGCTGATATCAACTGTCTGAATGTTCAGTCCATTGAACGACTGCCGCATTTCCGGGATATCGTTCACCGATATAATCATCTTCCCTTTGGTGCTCCGCGCCAGCTCTGCCATGTGATCATAGTTTTCCAGCCCGAACTCCACACCATAGCCTTCCGTTCCCCAGTACGGTGGGTCGCAGTAGAACAGCGTATGCGGGCGATCATATCGCTCTATGCACTGGTTCCAGTCAAGATGCTCTATCAGAGTTCTGGACAGACGCAGGTGTGCCATCGACAGTTCTTCTTCGATGCGAAGTAGGTTGAAGCGCGGCGCACTGGTTGTAGAGGTTCCGAAAGTGTGATCGGCGACCTTACCGCCAAATGCCTGTTTCTGCAGGTAGTAGAACCGGGCCGCCCGCTGTATGTCGGTGAGTGTCTCCTCCGGCGTATCCTGCAGCCATTTGTAAATCTGACGGCTGACCAGTGCCCATTTGAACTGGCGGACAAATTCTTCCAGGTGATGTTTTACCACCCGATACAGATTCACCAGCTCACCGTTGATATCGTTAATGACTTCGATCTTGCTGGGTGTCTTAAGAAAATAGAGCGCAGCTGCCCCGCAGAACGGCTCCACATAGCAGGTATGGGCCGGGAACAGCGGCAGAATATGCTTAGCCAGACGACGTTTGCCGCCAATCCAGGGAACGATAGGTAAATATTGTTCTTTCATTATCCGTAAGCCTTTTGCAATCAGTGAAAATATGGCAGGCTAGTCTGGTCTCGCGAGACTGACTGAACCCTGGTCGGCTCACAGTGCATACCTGTGGGTTGATGACCAGTCCGGTGTTCGAGCACCGGGCTGGTCGTTCTTTCACTGCCAGGATGCGGTTTATGGATAACTGTTTTCTATTAACGCAATTTACTGGATGTGTAACCTACGTGCAGTGTTTGTTCGATAAGGATTGTTTTCTGAATGGGAACGTATTACACACTTGATTCCGCTAATCGTCTGCCTTCGCCTTGCCATGTAATTACCGTAAAATACGAACCTGAAGCGCCGGAGCTGGCCGCTTTCCTTCATCAGATGTATCCCGATGGTCTTTCCAGGCACGGTCATAACTATCTCTATAACCCCGGCCCTAAAATGGAAGATGACAGCGGAGTCAGCAGAAGTCTGCTGGTCGGTCTGGTGTTTGAGTTAGTTCGCCGTAGCCATTTTCCTGACAAACCCTCCCGCTATCAGTCACTGTTTGCCTGTCAGCATCTGAGTGAAGTCAGGAAGTTCCGGGGATTACTGGCCGATGAGAGAGGCGAAGAGGAAATCAGAACGGCACCGATATATGAAGTCATCACAGATGAGCCGGTGCATCGCGGAGATATGAGGTTATTGAACAGTGATTGCCCGGTGCTGGAACTGTATCACCGGGCCTGGCTTTACTGGTCGGGAGAAGCGGCCCCGGTTAAGACTGGTGAGGAAGAACCGTTCTGGGAACTGCTGATTCCGCTTCCAGTATTCGTTGGTCGCAGGATAACTGAGTAGCAGGATTAGGTGCGGCTTTAAATCGTGATGTCGCCGCCACATTGCCAATCATCATGACGTTGTTTTCTCCGCTGGCGAAATGACTTCTTCTCTCTTCAAGTGCATCCAGCGCGTTTTTCAGTTCTGCAATCGCTTCGGTTGGGCAACATGCATCCACGCTTAGCGTGTAAGTTTTATTTTTCTCTCCGGTTCTGATCCCAAAGAGGAACCCTTTTTTAAAACCGGGCTGTTTCGGTTCAGTCATCGTGCTTGCCTCCCCTGTGTTTTGTGTGCCACCATTCTGGCCGCTTCCCTCTGCGAACACTTATAACGCGCTTTAAAATCCGTATCCCGCCACATTTGTGATGCTGTCTCCCACACAACAAGGAGACACCCATGAAAAACCTGAAAAAATTCATTCCCCCTGTTAAAAAGCCCCGTCTCAGCGGCTGGCTGCTGACCTCTGTGCTGTTGCTCGGCACCATCGGTCTGGTATCGCCCCAGCAGTTGCCGGTGGTTGTCTACAAGCTGTCGCTTATCACGCTGGCAGCTGTGCTGGGCTACTGGCTTGACCGTTCGCTTTTCCCCAAATCCCGCCCCGGTCAGTACCTGAAGCACGATGACAGGCTGATGGCTGATGGTCGCTTCCCCGTCCAGACTGGCCTTCACCTGGTCTTTTCCGCTGCGCTAATCCGCCGTGCGCTGATTGTTGCAGCGGTCTGTCTGGCCGTGGCTACGGGGCTGTGACCATGAACTGGCCTCAAATCACCCTCATCATCCTGCTCGCCTTTGGTCTGGGCGTAACCGCCATCAAGCATGGCGAGCCACGCAACGATAAATACAGCTTCTGGTGGCAGCTCGCTGGCAACCTGGTTATTGCCTGGCTGCTCTGGTGTGGCGGTTTCTTCAGTCAGGCCCGCGCAGCGCAGCCACCGCAGGCTGCGCTGCAGTATCGCGACGATGTGATCCGTAATGCCCGGCTTGAATGGGGAATGTCAGCGCCGGTGGCCGACTTCGCCGCACAGCTGCATCAGGAAAGCGGCTGGCGACCTGATGCGGTCTCGCCGGTTGGCGCTCAGGGGCTGGCGCAGTTTATGCCCGCCACCGCTGACTGGATAAGTCAGCTGATGCCGGGGCTGAACAGCCGCGAGCCGTTTAATCCGGCATGGGCCATCCGGGCGCTGGTCAGCTACGACCGCTGGCTGTGGCAGCGCGTCAGCGCCGCCAACGGCTGCGAACGTATGGCCATGACGCTGTCCGGCTATAACGGCGGTCTGGGCTGGGTACAGCGGGACAAACGGCTGGCCTCACAGCAGGGACTGGACAGTGCCCGCTGGTTTGGCCATGTCGCCACGGTGAATGCCGGACGTAGCGCCGCCAACTGGCGGGAGAACCGCCACTATCCGCAGCGCATCCTGCGGGAGCTGGCTCCGCGCTATCTCACATGGGGAGGCAGCAGCTGTGTGGTACCTGGTTAAAAGATTGCCGTGGCGCGGCATGGTGCTGGCGCTTGTTCTGGTGGCTGCTCTTTATGGGCTGAACCGCTGGGGCTATCACGACGGTTCTGAGGACGCAAAACGTGACGGTGACGCAGCGCTCAGTCGGCTGCAGTCAGCGTTTGATACCTACAAAACCGAACAGACCACGCTTGAGAACGCAGCGCTGCGGGCCTGGGCAAAGCGGTATCAGGAGCAGGTTGCCGCAGGCCATCAGGCCGAAGCCAGTTACCTTGAGCAGATTGCTCAGCTTGAGAGCCAGAACAAACAACTACAGGGGCAAATTAACGATGTCACACAGCGCTGGATTGATGAAAAAGGTAAGAGCCATCCCATTGAGTGCGTGTTTACTCGCGGTTTCGTGCGCCAGTACAACGCCGCGCTCGGATATGACAACGCATCCGTCGACACCGGTCATTCAGACGCAACTGCCGCCGCTGGCACCGGCACTGGCGCAGCGTCCGGGCGACCTGAAACCGCTGACGCCTGGCTACGCGACTCAGGCGTCTCTCAGCGTGACGTCCTCGCCAACATCATCGACAACGCGAAGCAGTGCCGCAGCTGGCGCAGCCAGATAAACAGTCTGCTGGACGAACGGGAAGGATTACAGAAATGACGTTGCAGGTTGAATTCTGGACGGTGGTGGGTTTCCTCATCACCTTCATGAGCTTTGTCGGTGGCATAGCCAAATGGCTGTTCAGTAAAGCGGAAGAGCGTCAGGCGGCGCGGTTCGCCTCCCTTGAGCAGTCGCTGCAGCAGTCCGCCTCAAACTGGGGCGAGCTGGAAAAAGAATTTATGCGGTTTAAGGCGGATTTACCGCTGAACTACGTCCGCCGAGAGGATTATATCCGGGGCCAGACGGTCATCGAAGCCAAGCTGGACGCGCTCTACAACAAACTGGAACTGGTACAGCAGTACCGCCATACAGGAGGTCGTAATGGTTGATATCGCCCGCGTGCGCCGGGAGTCCCTGCGCTGGAGTCTGCTGGTTGCTCTGAACAAAACCCGCCCGTACACCGCCAGCGAGACGCTGCTGCTGGACGTGTCCCGCGCCATCTACCCGGACACCACACCGCTGGAACTGCGCCGTGAGCTGGATTATCTGGCTGATCGCAAAATGGTTGATCTGGAGAAAAAACCCTCCGGCGACTGGTTTGCCGACCTGACCCGCCTCGGTGTCGATCTGGTTGAGTACACCGTGGAATGCGGCCCCGGCATCGCCCGCCCGGAAAAGTACTGGAGTGAATGATGGCCAGACGCAGCACGATAGAAAAGCTGCCGGAAGACGTGCGTCGCTGGCTTGAGCGGGCGCTGACTGAATCCGGCTTCAGCGGGTATAACGAGCTGGAGTCCCTGCTGCGTGAGCAGGGTTATGTCATCAGCAAATCGGCTATCCATCGCTATGGCCAGAAGATTGAGCGCCGCTATGGCGCTATCCGTGCAGCCACTGAAGCGGCCCGGATGCTGACCGAAGGTGCGGCTGACGATCAGGATGCACGTTCGGAGGCGGTGATCGCCCTGATTCAGACCGAGCTGTTCGAGAGCATCGTCCAGCTGCAGGAAGCGGAAGAAGGCGAAGTCGACCCCAAAGAGCGCGTGGCGCTGTTGTCGAAGGTGGCAAAGAACGTGGCCACGCTGTCCCGCGCTTCCGTCAACCTCAAGAAGTTCCAGTCTGAAGTCCGGGCCAGAGCGCAGCAGGCGGCCAGCAACGCCGAGAAAATTGCCCGTAAGGGTGGACTGTCAACCGATGCGGTACAGGCGCTGCGTCGTGAAATTCTGGGGATTGCCTCATGAGCCAGCTTGCTCCTGTTTTGCCTGACACCTCGGCGCTGGATATCCCCGCCGTTCTGATGCCCTACCAGCAGCGCTGGGTGGCTGACACGTCTCCGCTCAAGGTGATTGAGAAGAGCCGCCGAACCGGTATCACCTGGGCTGAGGCGTCCGATGACGTGCTGACCGCAGCCTCTTCAGCCCCTGCGGGTGGGATGAACGTGTATTACATCGCCTATAACCAGGACATGACCGTCGAATATATCCAGGCGTGTGCGATGTGGGCGCGGGCATTCAACTATGCCGCCAGTGAAATCGAAGAGGGTTTCTGGGAAGAGGACGAAGACGACAAGCATATCAAGACCTACACCATCAAATTCCCTGACTCCGGCTTCCGCGTTGTCGCGCTCTCCAGCCGTCCGTCTAACCTGCGTGGCCGTCAGGGCATCATCGTTATCGACGAAGCGGCGTTCCATGAGCAACTGGACGAACTGCTGAAGGCGGCGCTGGCGATGCTTATCTGGGGCGGTAAAGTGCGCGTTATCTCCACCCATGACGGTGACGATAACCCGTTCAATACGCTTATCGGTGATATCCGGGCCGGGCGTCAGGGGGGCAGCGTACATCGCATTACTTTTCAGGAGGCTGTGTCCCAAGGGCTGTTCCACCGCGTCTGCCTGCGTACCGGGAAAGAATGGTCGGAAGCATCCGAGCAGGCGTGGATGGCATCGGTGTACAAATTCTACGGTGCCGGTGCATCGGAGGAGCTTGACTGTGTTCCGGCCAACGGTGGCGGAGCCTGGCTGTCCCGCGCCCTGATTGAGTCCCGTATGTCGGCTGGCACGCCGGTGTTGCGTCTGACCTGCCCGGAGGGTTACGAGCTGAAGCCCGATGATGTCCGCTGGAGCGAGACGCAGGAGTGGCTTGATACACATCTGAAACCGTTGCTGGAGGCGCTCCCCGCTGACGCACGTTCTTTCCTGGGTCGCGACTTTGGCCGCAGCGGTGACCTGTCGGTGGACTATCCCCTGCTGCAGGAGAAGAACCTGGTTCGCCGCGTGCCGTTCGTGCTGGAGCTGCGCAACGTGCCGTTCAAACAGCAGGAGCAAATCGCCTGGTACCTGATGGACGGCCTGCCAAACCTGATAGGCGCGGCGCTTGATGCCCGTGGTAACGGCTCTTACCTCGCCGAATACGCCATGCAGCGCTACGGCTCCAGCCGGGTTAAGCAGGTGATGCCAACTGAAAACTGGTATCGCGAGCATATGCCGCCGGTCAAGGCTGCGCTGGAAGATGGCAACCTGGTGGATTTACCGAAGGATGAAGATACGCTGGATGACCTGCGGGCCGTTCAGGTGGTAAACGGCGTTCCCCGCGTGCCGGAACAGCGCTCAAAAGCGAAGTCTGACAGTGGCAAGCGTCACGGGGATTCAGCCATCGCACTGGCGCTGGCGTACTTCGCCAGTCGTGAAATTAACAAAGGGCCGGTGAAGGCAAGCTCACGCCGTCGTCGTCAGGCGGCCCGTATGCTGGAGGATTACTGATGGCCCGTGGACTCTGGGTTTCACCCAGTGAGTTCGTCAAATTTGCCGAACCTAATAAAACACTGACGGAGCAGATCGCCTCGCGCAGCCGTTCCATCGACTTCTTCGGGTTGGGGATGTACCTGCCTAACCCTGACCCCATTCTGAAATCTCAGGGCCGGGATATCCGCATCTATCGCGAGCTGCGTACCGACCCGCTGGTCGGTGGCTGCATCCGCAGGCGTAAGGCGGCGGTCAAATCGCTGGAGCGCGGTCTTGAACGTGGTCATGCCCCGGCGCGGGTATTCAGCTTCATCCGGGATATGCTCGACGATCTGGATCTGTCCCGCATCATCGGCGAGATGACCGACGCCGTTCTCTACGGGTATCAGCCCTGTGAGATCATGTGGGGACGCTCTGTTAAATCCTGGGCCATTGCCGATATCGTAGGTAAACCCCCTGAGTGGTTCCAGTTCGACAACGACAACCTGCTGCGCTTTCGCGCCAAGGACGCCGGGCTGGAAGGCGAGCCGGTACCGCTGAACAAGTTTGTGGTACCGCGTCAGGACGCGACCTACGATAACCCGTATGGCTTCCCTGACCTGTCGATGTGCTTCTGGCCCGTGACCTTCAAAAAAGGCGGCATGAAGTTCTGGGTGCGCTTTGCCGAGAAATATGGCTCACCGTGGGTTATCGGCAAGCATCCGCGCGGTACCGCTCAGGGTGAGATTGACCTGCTGCTGGATTCCATGGAGGCAATGGTGGAAGACGCGGTGGCCGCTATCCCCGACGATTCCTCCATTGAAATTAAGGAGGCCGCAGGCAAGGCCGACAGCAGCGATATTTATCAGAACCTGATCACGCTTGCCCGCAGTGAAATCTCCATCGCCCTGCTGGGGCAGAACCAGACCACCGAGGCCAACAGTAACCGCGCCTCCGCGCAGGCCGGACTGGAAGTCACCGATGATATCCGTGACGCTGACGCTGATATCGTGGAAAGCGCGGTGAATCAGGCCATCAGGATGGCGGTATCAATGAACTTTGGCGATGTGGCCAGCCCCGTCTGGAAGATGTGGGAACAGGGAACGGTCGACGATACCCAGGCAACCCGCGACGAGAAACTCAGCCGTGCCGGTGTGGTCTTCACCCCGCAATACTTCAAGCGTGAGTACCAGCTGCAGGACGGTGATATTGACGAGACACCACCGTCAGAACGCCAGAAGAACATGCTGCCGCTGTCATTTGCCGAGGCGATTGATGCCGATATTCAGGCACAGCAGGCCCTGGACGACGCGCTGGATATTCTGATGAACGGAGGCGCGTTAAATGGCACGCTGGAACCCGTACTGGCTCCTCTGTTTAAGCGGGTTGAAGATGGCGTCAATCCGTCTGAGCTGCTGGGCGAACTGGCCGAGCTGTACCCGCAGATGAACGCTGAAGACCTGCAGGAACGGCTGGCACGGATTATGTTTGTTGCAACTGTCTGGGGGCGTCTGCATGAGCGTGACAACGGCTGAACTGGCGTACTGCATGACGCTGCCCCCCAAACGGGCTATCAGTTACCTGAAGTCCAAAGGGTATAGCTTCACGTGGGACTGGGAGGAGATGTGGCAGGATGCCCATGCCCGCGCCTTTACCGTCGCCAAAGTGACCCGCCTTGATATCCTGGAAGATATTCGCGGGGCACTGCAGCAGGCTGTCGATGAAGGAAAAACAGGCCGCTGGTTCCGGCAGGAGCTGGAGCCGGAGCTGCAGCGCAAGGGATGGTGGGGGCCACGTGATACCACCGACCCGGTAACGGGCGAGCCGGTCACCATCCAGCAGGGCAGCCCGTGGCGGCTCGACACCATCTTTCGCACCAATATGTCCGTACTCTACAGCGCCGGTCGCTGGGCCGAGCAGATGGAGAACGTCGACGACAGGCCGTACTGGATGTATACCGGCATCAACGACAGCCATACCCGCAAGAGCCATCTGGCGCTGCATGGTCTGGTGCTGCGCTATGATGACCCGTTCTGGCAGGCGTTCTACCCGCCGAACGGCTGGCGCTGCCGTTGTGGCGTGATTGCCCTGAGCGCGGCGGATGTGCGTGCCCGTGGCCTGAAGGTGTCAGGTTCTGGCTCAGCCATGGGATGGGAGCTGAAGCTGGTCTCAGAGAAAACAGGCGAGATGCAGAATGTCGCTACCTTCAATACCGGCACCACGAAGGTGGCCACCGACGTCGGCTGGTCTTATGCGCCGGGGGCTGCATACCGTCCCGACCTTGCCCGCTATCAGGGTACGCTTCAACCGCTGGCACAGCAGGAACTGAGAGGATAACGATGGCTTCCGATAACCTGGTCAATGTCACCATTAACGATGAATCCCTGCGCCGGAGCCTCCGTGCGCTGGATCTGGCTGCCACAGACCTGGAACCCGCGATGCGCAAAATCGCCGGAACCCTGCTGGCGGAAACGCAGTTTAACTTTCTCGATGAGGGGCGTCCGGGGTGGACTCCCTCGCTGGCAGCGCAGGAGCGCGACGGGCAAACACTGCAGGATACCGGGCGTCTGATGGGGTCAGTATCAACCGATCATGATGACCGGCAGGCTGCTGTCGGCACTAACGTTGTTTACGGCGCTATTCACCAGTGTGGGGGTAAAACGGGGCGTAATGAGTCCGTCGAACTTCCGGCCCGTCCTTTCCTGCCGCTGACGGGGGACGGTGAACTGCAGCCTGAAGTGGTTGTCCCCATCCTCGATACGATTGTCCGCCATCTTGAAGCAGCGGCCCGTCGCTGAGTTTTGTCTCTACAGGCGGGTGATTTATCATTGCCAGCCGCTGAGGGGCTGTATTACCTTTATAAAGGCTTTACAGCCCCCGCTTTGCACCACTATTCGCCTGCAGCGTGACATTCCCCGTACTGATACCCCCGATTTTTTCTAAAGCAGATTAAAAGCGCCGCTGACGCTTTTTCCACAGACTGTCCCCGACAACGTAACGCGGGACAGCAAAATGCCAGCCATTCACATTTTTAAAGCCGGTACTCATACCGATATGCACGGCACGAAACTGCCGTTCACGCAAAGCGATCTTGCCGCCTGCGTGAAAGCCTATGACCCGTCCGTCCATGAAGCACCACTCGTTATTGGCCACCCAAAAACGGAAGACCCGGCGTGGGGCTGGGTGAAGTCCCTGTCGCTTAACGGCGGCGATCTGCTGGCAGAGCCTGACCAGCTCGACCCGCAGTTTGCCGAACTGGTGGGCAACGGACGCTTCAAGAAGGTCTCCGCCTCGTTCTATCTCCCTGACTCACCGAACAACCCGAAGCCCGGCACGCTTTACCTGCGTCATGTCGGCTTTCTGGGGGCGCAGCCACCTTCCATTAAGGGGCTGAAGCAGGTTTCGTTTGGTGAGAAAGAAGAAGGCGTCGTGGAGTTTGCCGACTGGAGTGATATCACCAATGCCTCTTTATGGGGCCGTCTGCGCGATTTTCTGATTGCTCAGTTCGGGCTGGACGAGACCGATAAGGTGCTTCCTTCATGGCAGGTGGACTCCCTGCGTGAAGAGGCTTACCGCGACACCGGGAAGTCTGAACCGGACTTCAGTGAGCACAATCCCAACCCTCAACAAGAGAACAGCACCATGACTGAAGAAGAAATCAAAGCGCTTCAGGCGGAAAACACACGTCTGAAAGCGGAAGCCACCCAGCGGGCAGAACAGGAAGCGAAGAGCAAGCAGGACAAACTGCACGCGGAGAACGTCTCCTTTGCCGAGAAGCTGGTTGGCGATGGCCGCCTGGCCCCCAAAGCGAAGTCGGTAGTCGTGGCCATCCTGGACGCGGTTTCTGCAGGTGACAAGCCGGTTGAGTTTGCTGAAGGCGATACCCGCACCCCGCTGGCCACGGCGTTTAAGACGCTGCTGGACAGCACTGATCCGGTACTGAATTTCAGTGAGCACGCGACCAAAGACCGCGTGAACACGGATATCAAAACGACGTCAGCGGAGTTTGCTGAAGCCGACCCGGAACGTCTGGCGCTGCATCAGAAAGCGCTGGAACTGTCGAAAAAAGAAGGCATCAGCTACGACGCTGCTGTCTCCCGCTGCCTGTAATTAAGGAGAGAACATGTCTGACTATTTAAAGGGTAAGCGCGTCGTTGACCCGGTGCTGACCAGCATCGCACGCGGTTATAAAAATGCCGCGTTCATCGGCGAACGCATCTTCCCCATTGTCCTTACCGATAAGGAAGGTGTGACCGTGCCGACCTTCGGTAAATCCGCTTTTGTGGAGTACGACACCGAGCGTGCCGTGGGGGCTGACAGTAACGTTCTGGTGCGCGAGAAAACCGGCAAGCTGGACCTGGTTCTCAACGAGCACGATCTGGCTGCGCCGGTGGACTATCGCGAGCAGGCGGAGTCGATGTTCAACGAAGAGGCCAAAGCCATTCGCCGTGTGACGAGCGGCGTCAACCTGAAGCGCGAACTGTATGCGGCCCGTCTGGCCCAGGACAAAAACGTCTATCGCGCGGCTAACGTCAAAGCGCTGGCTGCGGCTGACCGCTGGGGCGGTGGCAAGGGTGACCCGATTGGCATCATTGAAGGCGGGATCGAAGCGGTGCGTAACGCCACCGGCCTGCGTCCGAACCTGATGACCATGGGGGCCAGCGTGATGTCGCTGCTGAAGTTCCACCCGGCGATTCAGGCCGCGATTGGTGCCAACGAGCGCAAGCGTATCACCATCGAAATTCTGAAAGACCTTTTCCAGCTGGAAGATGTGGCGATCGGCGAGCCGGTCTCCATGGCCTCCATGAAAGACGCGCAGAACAAGGACAAAGTCCCGACCGATATCTGGGGTGACAACCTGATGCTGCATTACGTTGGCAAACCGCAACCAGGCACCGACAGCGCCGACGAAAACGAGCCGTCATTCGGTTACACCCTGCGCCGTAAAGGGATGCCGGTGGCGGATAAATACGACGGTGTCGGCGGCAAAGTGAAGTACTGCCGTCAGCTGGTACTGAAACCGGACAGCGATGGCCAGCCTTATGTGGAAGGTCAGGACTACTCGCTTGATGCACAGACCGGAGTGATTACCAACCTTGGTAAGAGCATTGCCGCAGATGCAACGGTGAAGGCCAGCTATAACTATGCTGATCCAACTAAAGTCACCCCGGCTGATATCATCGGTGCCGTTAACGCTGCGGGCAACCGTACCGGCATGAAGCTGCTTAACGACAGCTTCAACCTGTTTGGCTACTTCGCAAAAATACTGATTGCCCCGGTCTTCTGCACCCAGAACAGCGTCTCGGTTGAGCTTATCGCCATGGCTGAGAAGCTGGGCGCGGTGACCTACATCGACGCGCCGATTGGTACCACTTTTGCGCAGGCTCTGGCGGGGCGTGGCCCGGAAGGCACCATTAACTTCAACACCAGCTCCGACCGCGTCCGTCTGTGCTACCCGCACGTCAAGGTGTACGACGCGGCCACCAACAGCGAACGGCTGGAGCCGCTGAGCCAGCGTGCTGCAGGTCTGCGTGCCAAAGTCGACCTGGACAAGGGCTACTGGTGGTCGTCCTCCAACCAGGAAATTCTGGGTATCACCGGCGTGGAGCGCCAGCTGTCGGCAATGATTGACGACCCGCAGAGCGAGGTGAACCTGCTCAACGAACAGGGCATCACCACGGTCTTCAGCAGCTACGGCAGCGGCCTGCGTCTGTGGGGCAACCGTATGGCGGCATGGCCAACGGTCACCCATATGCGCAACTTTGAGAACGTTCGCCGTACCGGTGATGTGATCAACGAGTCCCTGCGTTACTTCAGCCAGCAGTACATCGACATGCCGATTACCCAGGCGCTGATTGATGCGCTGACGGAGTCGGTCAACGCCTACGGTCGCAAGCTGATTGGCGACGGTGCGCTGCTGGGCTTCAGCTGCTGGTTTGATCCGGCCCGCAACGAAGAGACGGAGCTTGCCGCCGGTCACCTGTTGCTGAGCTACAAATACACGCCACCACCACCGCTGGAGCGACTGACGTTTGAGACCGAGATCACCTCGGAATATCTGTTAACCCTGAAGGGGAATAGCTGATGGCAAAGATTGAGATCAACCGCATCACGAATGCCAACATCTACCTGGATGGCGCTAACCTGCTGGGCCGGGCCGAGGAGGTCAAACTCCCGGACGTCTCCATGACCATGCAGGAGCATAAGGCGCTGGGGATGGTGGGCAAAGTGGAACTCCCGGCAGGCTTCGACAAGCTGGAGGGTGAGATCAAGTGGAACAGCTTTTACCGCGACGCGATGCTGTCTGCTGCGAACCCGTATAAGTCGCTGGCGCTGCAGTGCCGTTCCAGCGTCCAGCGCTACAGTTCGCAGGGGCTGATTGACGAAATCCCGCTGGTCACATTCCTGACGATCATGTTCAAGAAGAACCCGCTGGGGACGTTCAAACAGCACGAGAACGCCGAGTTCTCTAGCAGCTTCACCTGCACGTACATCAAGCAGGTACTGGATGGTGAAGAGCTGCTGGAGCTGGACTATCTGGCCAACATCTTCCGAGTCGGCGGCGTTGACCAGTTGACTGACTACCGCATCAATATCGGGGGCTGACGGTGACCGTCGAGATTGAAGATAAAGGCGGGAACTGTGGTTCGATTGGCATGGGAAATGGTACGTGGTTTACCATCCTTGATATTCCGGGGGTGGAAAACCTTTTTAATACCCAGAAAACCAATGACCCGATTGACTGCACCCGCTCTAAAGCACGGAAGCTCGCTGACCTGATTGAGGCATGGGAGCCACCTGACCACTGGTTCACCGGCATCGGCAAATCTGAAGGAAAGGCGCTTCTTATCGCCTTCCTGCGTAACTGCAAAGGCTTTCGCACTCACTGATATCACAGGGGCTTCGGCCCCTTTCTTCTTAATCCCCTTTAATATCCGTCACGTCCACCTCCAGACATACTGCTCTGAACTTACACAGGAGCACGATCATGTCACAGACCCAATCCGATACTTTTAAGCTGTCTTACCCCTTCACCACCGCAGCAGGCACCAGAGTTGAGCAGGTTGAACTGAAACGCCTGACGGTCAAAGACCTGAAGCAGGTGCGCAAAATCAGTAAAGACCCGGCTGACTGGGACGAGCCGCTCATTGCCCGTAGCACCGGTATTCTCCCCGAAGACCTCGATAACATGGATCTTGCCGATTACATGGAGCTGCAGAAACGATTTCAGCAAGTCACTGGGCTGGGCAAGAGCGACGAAAACGCTGATGCAGGCGCAGGGGCTGCTGGCGAGGTGGTTTAGATTTCAGCCGGGGGAGATTGATGCCCTCGATACTGACGATCTGGAGATGTGGCTGGAGCAGGCTGAAGAGCAAATCAAAAGCGAGTTCGGCGACAATCAGTAACGACTCATCACTTAACAGCCGCCCCTCGCGGCTGTTCTGCATGGCTCTCAGACATTTTCCTTCCGTTTTTCCGCTTTCAGAGGATAACAACCGTGGCCAGTGAATTTTCAGTCGGCGTCATTATTGGCGGCATTGTCGGGAGCAGCTTCCGCTCAGCCGTCAGTGGCACCCGACGCGCCCTAGATTCCCTGGGCGATACATCGCGCCGCCTGCAGGAACGCCAGAATGCCTTAACTCGTGCAACTGAACGTTATGGCCAGTTAGGCTCTTCCCGGATGCAGCGCCTCAACAGCGACCTGCTGCGGGTAAGCCGCACAATGGAGCAAATTGAGCGCCAGCAGCGCCGTTTGTCAGCAGTATCAACCACCAGTGACGCGCTGAAAGCTAACCGCATGGCGCTCTATGGCCAGGGAGCAGAAACCTATGCCATCGGCAGAACACTGGGCGCACCGGTCATGGCCTCGGTCAAACAATATGCCTCGTTTGAATCACAGTTGCGGGATATCAGTGTCACCGGCGATCTGGATGCAAAACAGGAACGTGCGATTGGCTTGGCTATCAGGCAGGCCTCGCTGAAGATTAACCAACTGCAGGAGTCTCTTATGGGTGGAGTCGGACAGTTGGTTGCTGATGGTATGGCTCCTGAACAGGCAGCAACATTTGCTGAGATGCTTGGGAAGACAGCTACAGCAACTAAGGCCGATATGACCGATCTCGCCAAAATGACTTATGCCTTCAGCGATGCGCTCAAAATTACTGACGCTAAAGAACTGGAGCAGGCATTTGGTATGGCTGCTACCGGTGCAAAACTCGGCTCGTTTGAGCTAAAAGACATGGCGAAGGCTCTGCCGGGGATGACGAAAGCATTTGCGGCGCGTGGCATTACCGGGAAAGAAGCGATCATGGAGATCGTTTCCAGTTTGGAAGTCGGCAAAGGTAGCGGCTCTGCAGAAGAAGCCGTCACTAATATGTCCAACTGGCTGGCGGCTATGGGGCGAAACGATACCATTCAGAAATATGCCAAGGCCGGGATTAATTATCAGAAATCCATGCAGAACCTAGTAGCGCAAGGATTCTCGCAGTATGAGTCCTCACTAATGATTGCCAACGCTTTTATTGACGACAAAGGTAAGGCGTTTGTTCAGCAATGGGAGAAAGCTGGTGCCGTTGGTGATCGGGAAGGCCAGCAGAAGCTAATGGAGTCCTTTGGTCTGGCAGAAGTCTTCACTGATATCCAGACCGTTAACCATTTACTGTCTATGCGTCAGGGCTGGGATAAATATCTTTCCAATAAGCAGGAAATGAAAAGCCCTACAGCCCAAAATACGTTGAGCACTGATTTTACAAAGCAAAATGATACTCTTGAGGCACGTTGGCGCAGAACCCAGGTTGGGTTTAACGAGGCAGCCATCAGCATTGGTGAATCACTACGACCAGCCCTAATTCAACTGGGCGAGACGTTTATTCCTTTAATGGACAGCGTCGGCAAATGGATAGCCGCAAATCCGCAACTTGTTAGTGGCACCATAAAGGTTGTGGGAGCATTACTCGCTTTCAAGATGGCCACTATCGGTCTCAAGCTGGGGCTGAATCTCCTTATTTCTCCCTTTGTTAACGTCTGGAAAAATGCCGTGCTCCTGCGGGCCACCTGGCTTCGCCTGACGCTCGCGCTGGGTGAAGGCGGCAAACTCCGCTGGCTGGTGACCGGCTTCAGCGCTGTCGCCAGAGGTGCCAGAACTCTGGGGGGCGTGCTGTCAGGTGGGCTGGTTCGCGGCATTATGATCGCCGGACGTGCCGTTCTCTGGATTGGCAGGGCGCTGCTGATGAATCCCATTGGTCTCGCCATCACCGCTGTCGCGGCAGCGGCTTACCTTATCTACCGCAACTGGGGAGCGGTCAGCGGCTGGTTTAAGCAGCGCTGGGCTGACATTAAAGAGGCTTTTAACGGCGGTATCGTGGGGATTGGTAAGCTGCTGATTAACTGGTCGCCGGTTGGTCTGCTCTATAAAGCCTTTGCGGCTGCGCTGAAATATCTCGGCGTTGATCTGCCCGCGAAGTTCACTGACTTCGGTGGCCATCTTATCGACGGGCTGATAAACGGCATCAAAAACAAATGGGAGTCGCTCAAAACCACCGTAACCGATATGGGCGACAGTGTTGGCGGCTGGTTTAAGGAAAAGCTGGGTATTCATTCGCCGAGCCGCGTGTTTATAGGCTTTGGTGACAACATCGCGCAGGGGGCCGCTATCGGACTGCAGCGTACAACACCACTGGCCGCACTGGCGGGTCAGCGCCTGGCCACCGAAATGACACCGGATGTTCCCCGAATCCCGTCGCCGGAAATCATGGCGGCGGGTTATTCAGGTCGTGGCGCGGCAACTGCCGGTGGCGGAACCTCTGGTGGTATTCAGGTCAGCTTTAATCCCCAGTTTTACCTCAATGGCAAAGAGACTGCCGCACCTGCCGGATTGTCCGGTGCACTGAATATGAGCCTGCATGAACTGGAGAAAATGCTGGAGCGCCTTATGGCTCAGAAACAACGTCGGGGGTACGAATAATGTTTGCAGTACTGGGTGATATTGAGTTTGAGCTGATTACCTACTGGGACGGCTTCGAGGCCACATTCGGCGTCGATTATGCTGAACATGCCAGAATCGAAGGCAAGCCCGGCCTGCAGTTCGTCGGCGATAAGCTGGACGAAATCCAGATAAGCCTGGTATTCCATCAGCATTATTGTGTGCCCGACGTCGAGCTGGCACGCCTGCGAACGGCCATGAAAGCCCATCAGGCGCTGGCGCTGGTCTTCGGGAATGGTGACTATCGTGGCTGGTTCGTCATTACCGACGTGACCGCGACCAGCGAACAGACCGACAGCACCGGCAACGTGCTGGCCGTCAACGCCACTGCATCGCTGCGGGAGTACATCGGTGACCCGAAGAACCCGCTGCAGCCACCAGCAATACGCACGCAGGTTCCCGGCGTCGGGGCGGTTTCGGGTGCCGTTCCTTCACCTTCAGGGGTGGCGCAGTACGTCCGCGACGGTGTCAATTATGCCAAACAGGCGCAGTCCGTTCTCCAGACCACCATCAGCGCCGTTCGGGTCGCACAGAAGATGAAGGATAACCCAGCTGTCGCGCTGACCCGCGTACCGGGGCTGATGAGCGGTCTGGGCAACGTGTCCGGGGCGCTGGGTCAGAGCGTTCCGGCATTTAATGCGCTCTCCGAATCCATGCCCGAAGCCATCAGTCTGGCCAGAGCCACCAGTGATGCGGCCACATATGTGCAACAGGCGCAGTCTTCGCTGAGCGGCGTTGACGGCAGCAATATCGCAGCGTCGCTTGATGCCGTCTCTGGTCAGCTGAATTCAGCCAGCACTACCTTCACCCGCATGTCGCCGGGGTTAAGCACCATGGCCGCCAAAATTCTGGCGAGGAGTGTGTGATGTTTCTTGAACATGTCACCCGTGACGGAGAGCGCTGGGACGCTCTCGCATGGCAGTACTATGGTGACCCGCTGGGTTATCCCCGGATTATCGCCGCTAACCCGCATGTGGCCATCACGCCAGTGCTGCCCTCCGGGTTGTTGTTATTGATTCCGGTTATCGAGGCTACCGATGCCAGTACAGAAGAGGATATTGCCCCATGGCTGAGGTAAACAACACCACACAGGCCGCATCAGCGTTGACCGGCATCAGCGACGTTCTGAGTCCGGTATTCACCCTGTGGTATCTGCAGAAGAACATCACTAACGATATCGCACCTTATGTCACCCGCGTGACCTACAGCGATAACATCAAAAGCGAGTCCGATACCATTGAGGTGGAGCTGGACGACACCGATGGTCGCTGGCTGGATAAGTGGTATCCGGGCAAGGGTGACACGCTGACGCTGAAGATGGGCTATCAGGGCGAGAAACTGCTGTCCTGCGGTACGTTCTCGATAGACGAGATAGAGGTCAGTTCGCCCGCGTCCGTTGTCGCCATTCGGGGCGTGGCCACGTCGGTTAATAACGCCTTACGGACTAAATCCAGTCGCGGTTTTGAGAGCACCACGCTGGCAGCCATTGCCGGGCGTATCGCCAAAAAGCATCAGCTGAAGCTGGTTGGCAGCATTGAATCCATCAAAATTGACCGCGTAACGCAGTACGCTGAAACGGACGTAGGCTTCCTGCGGCGGCTGGCCAGTGAGTATGGCTATGCGGTGAAGGTCGTCAGTGACCAGCTGATTTTCTCCCATCTGGCCACGCTTCGTGGTCAGGAGCCGGTTAAGCAACTGAAACCGCAGGATGTGGCCCGCTTTTCCCTGCGCGACACCATCAACCGGGTCTACAAGTCCGCGAAGGTAAAACACCAGAAGAGCAGCAGCAAAAAGCTGATCGTCTACGAGGCTGACGGTGGCACCAGCGAAAGCGAAAAACAGGCCAAAGGCGGCAAGGTCACGAGCGCCGACTCACTGAAGGTCAACAGCCGCGTCAGTGACCCTGACAGCGCAAAAATCAAGGCGGACTCCGCGCTGGCCAGCCATAACGAATATCAGCAGAGCGGCTCCCTGACGTTAATGGGCACGCCACAGCTGACGGCGGGCAACAAAATTGAACTGGTGGGTTTTGGCCAGTTATCCGGGCCATGGCTGATAACCACAGCCCGACACGCTTTTGACCGCAACAGCGGTTATGTGACAGAACTGGACGTGGCGCGGGGGCCGGTGACTCAGGGCAAGGCGAAAAAAGGCAACAAGACCGGTAAGACCCAGACGCTGACCGTCTACAAACCGGACGGCAGTACCTCAACGGTAATAAAGGAGAAGAAAAAATGACGGGTGTAACTCTGCAGACCGGAACAATCAGCGCTGTCGATGCTGATGGAGTGAAAGCCCGCGTCCGGTTGCCGGAGTGCGACAATATGCGCACCAACTGGCTTGACGTCCTGCAGCGCAATACCCAGAGCAACAAAGACTACTGGCTCCCGGATGTGGGTGAACAGGTCAAAGTGCTGCTGGACGAAAATGGTGAGGATGGCGTTATTCTCGGCGCAGTCTATTCAGACGTCGATAAGCCGCCATTCGGCAACAAAGACGTTCGCGGTACAACATTCAGCGACGGGGCCGAGTTCAGCTATAACCGCGCTTCGCACACGCTCACCATCCGGGGTGGCATCGAGCATATGGTGATTGAATGCAGCGCTGACGTGACGGTGAAAACTCAGAAAGCCACGATAGATGCCCCTGAGACCGAAATCACCGGCAACCTTCTGGTCGGAGGTAAACTGACCTATGAAGGCGGTATGGCAGGCTCTGGTGGCGAAGGTGCTGCCGCGACAATTCAGGGTAATGTCGAGATTAAAGGGAACGCCCACTCAACCGGTAGCATGCTGTCAGACGGCGATAACTCCAACCACCACTCCCACTGAATCTTCTTAAACGCCTTTAATATCGGCGTTCCCGCACAGGGGCAATACTGCCCCTATGAAAACAACCTCCGTATTCTGGCAACCGGCCCTGCAGGCCCCCGGCGAAATCGTCCAGGGGCTGGATGATATCTGGCAGGCCATCCAAATCATCCTGCGTACTCCTCGCGGCAGCGACCCACATCGCCCGGAGTTCGGCAGCAATCTGCACCGTTATATCGACTGGCCTATCGACCGTGCTATCCCACATGTGGTGCGCGAATCCGTCGATGCCATTCGCCGCTGGGAGCCTCGCTGCCAGCTTATGTCGGTTAAACCCGCCGTTGACGGCGAACATCTTACGCTCCGGGTGAGCTGGAAAGGCTCTGACGGGCAGACCCGGACTCAGGAGTTGCTATGGCGCTGACAGAACCCGACTTTATTGAACGCGATGCCGATAAAATCACGGCTGAGATGATTGCGCAGTACGAAGCCGCAACCGGTAAAACGCTGTATCCCGCTCAGGCCGAGCGCCTGCTGATTGACCTGTGGGCATACCGCGAAATGCTGGTCAGGGTGGCGGCGCAGGAAGCGGCCAAACAGAATCTGGTCGCCTTTGCCCGTGAGCCGATGATTGATTACCTCGGTGAACTGGTCGGTGTGTACCGTCTGGCCGCGCAGCCTGCCTCCATCCCACTCCAGTTCTCCGTGGAGGAGGAACTGGCCATTGATGTGCTGATCCCCGCTGGTACCCGCGTCAGTGCCTCCGACAGCATTATATTTTCCACCGATACGGACGTGGTGCTGAAGGCCGGGTTGCTGCTGGTCAACACCACTGCCACCTGTACCGAACCGGGCGTCGCTGGCAACGGATGGCAACCTGCGCAGGTCAGTCAGTTGCTCGATGAGATTGATAACGTTGACCTGCAGGTGACCAATCTGGCGGCCAGTTCTGGCGGCTCAGAACAGGAAGACAACGACAGACTGCGCGAGCGCATCAAACTGGCCCCGGAATCGTTCACGAATGCCGGAAGCCGTAAGGCATACCGCTTTCATGCCATGCAGGCCCATCCCAATATCGTCGACGTTGCCGTGCTCTCCCCGGTTCCGGGCACAGTTGAGCTGTATCCGCTACTCAGTACCGGCCTGCCGGATGACAGCATCCTCACACTGGTTGAGAGTTTCTGCTCAGATGAGAAAGTCAGGCCGCTCACTGATACCGTGCGGGCTAAAACGCCTGTCCAGGTGGATTACACCATCGAAGCCAACATCACGATCTACCGTGACCAGGATGCCAACTCGATAAAAGACGCAGCTAACAGTGCCATACAGAACTGGGTGGCGTCCCGTACTGCAGCACTGGGCCGCGATATTGTCCCCAGTCAGATTATCAGCGTGCTGTCCGTTGCCGGGGTTTACCAGGTTGAACTGGTGACACCCGCGCTGAGGGTCGTTGCTGAAAGCGAGTGGGCAAACTGTACGGCGATCACTCTCAACATGACCGGGGTTTCTGATGGCTGAGCCGCTACAACTCCCGCCACCACTTGAGGGGGATATCAGCCTCAGAACGCTGGGCAAGCTGGCCGGGCGGCTGGACAACATCGACCTGAGCGTACTGATGGTCTATCTGGTCGATATTGTCGACAGCTCCGCGCTGCCATGGCTGGGCGAGCAGTTCTCGTTGTTCGGCGATGGCTGGGAGCTGGCGGAATCGGATGATGTGCGTCGCATGCTTATCAAATCCGCCATCGAGCTGCACCGCTATAAAGGGACGCCGTGGTCAATCCGGGAAATTATCCGCCGTTTCGGCTTCGGTGAAGTGGATCTGATTGAAGGCACTGGTCAGATCGGCTACGACGGCAAACACACTTACAACGGGCTTTTTGTCCACGGCGATGCTGAAGCATGGGCGGTTTATCGCGTCATCCTTCAGCAACCCATCACTAACGATCAGGCGGCGCTGTTACGACAGACGCTCGCTGCCTTTGCTCCGGCCCGCTGCCATCTGGCGAGCCTGGAATATCAGTCTGTCGCTATTCGCTACAACAACACCGTCAATTATGACGGCAGCTATAACCACGGGAGCAGTTAACTATGGCAAACCTACCCGAAACCCCGCAGTGGGAAGAAGGCGTCTACCAAATCGAGGTCTCTGACCCTGTTCTGGGCGGGCCTGACGGGATATCTAACCGTCAGGCTAAACAGCTGGCCAGCCGCACGTCATACCTGAAACAACAGGTTGAAAAAGGCGGTTCAGACCTCGAGAAACACATCGCTGCAGCTGACCCGCATACTCAGTATGCGCCGAAAGCCAGCCCTACATTTACCGGAAATCCAGCTGCACCGACTGTAGTTAAAACGGATAACAGCACCAAACTGGCCACCACCGCCCATGTCAAAACAGTGGTCGCTGATTATGCGCCGTTGGCCAGCCCAGGATTAACGGGTATTCCTACCGCCCCAACAGCAGCGCAAACGGTCAATAATACCCAACTGGCAACAACTGCCTTTGTTAAAGCTGCGCTTGCCGCTCTGGTCGCGTCATCACCAGCAGCACTGGATACGTTGAACGAACTTGCGGCGGCATTGGGTAACGATCCTAACTTCGCCACTACCATGACAAACGCACTGGCGGGTAAGCAGCCGCTGGACAATACGTTAACTGCATTATCAGGTAAGTCAGTCGCTGCTCTTCTCGAATACCTTCGTTTGGGAGCGGGGGCTCCAGCTATCGGTATTCCGTTTTTCTGGCCGTCTGCCGCGATGCCAAATACGGTGATGACGGAATGGGCTGATATGGTATTCCTGAAATTTAATGGAGCCTCGTTCTCAGCCACTACTTACCCAAAATTAGCTCAGGTTATACCAAGCCTAACATTACCCGAGTCACGTGGTGAATTTATTCGAACATGGGATGATGGCCGTGGAGTTGACTCTGGGCGCGCACTTCTGTCTGCTCAGCTTGATGCTCTTCAGAACATCACAGGTTCTTTTGGCGTAAGTGATAACGGGAGTATCGTTGGTGGAATAGGCGTTCCTACAGGGGCATTTACTGGCACAACCGATTTAGGGAAAGTTCCGGTGTGGGCAACGGGAGCTGTCACCGGCGTACGCTACGTAGGTGCTAATTTTTCAGCTGCAAATGTGGCTCGAACTGCTACAGAAACGCGACCGCGTAACATCGCATTTAACTTCCTGGTAAGGGCAAAATAATGAAACCTGTTTTTGATGAACATGGACTGGCCGTAGAATCGGGTGAGGTCCGTTGTTTTTATTATGGTGTGGTAACGTCCGAATATACTGGCTGGTCTGACGAATTTATTAACATCGGGGTAAGCATGCCGGGACATTCAACGGATATTGATCCCGGTGAAGAAATCTCAGGGAAAATTGCGGTTTTCGGCAATGGTGAGTGGGTGCAAAACGAAGATCATCGAAGTGAAATTGTCTATTCAACAACAGACGGCATGTCTTCCACTGTCGACTACATTGGCCCTGTTCATGATGGTTATACCACCATTGCACCTTCAGGACCCTACGATAAATGGGATGGGGAAAAATGGGTAGAGGATGCAGATGCGCAGCATACCGCTGATGTAGCAGCAGCGGAAAGTGAAAAACAAGCAAAAATTGACCAGGCTAACGCGTACATGAACAGTAAACAGTGGCCCGGCAAAGCAGTTATGGGGCGCTTGAAAGACACGGAGAAGGAGCAGTATAACGCATGGCTTGATTATCTGGACACGCTGGAAGCAGTAGATACTTCCAACGCACCAGATGTCGAGTGGCCTACACCACTGGCGGAGTAGGCCAGGTAATGACGGGAGCCGTTGATGTATCAGCGGCCTCTAGTGCATCAAGGTAATCGAGCCACAAATTGTATTGGGCTAATTCGTCTCCCTTTAGACGGCCGATCGCCGCTTTGCCGGGCCACTGTTTACTGTTGATGTAGACGTTAGCCTGAACAATACGGGATTGCTTCTCAGCGTCGGCAAACGCAATAAGTTCAGCGTGCGTTGGTTCAGGTTTATCAATCCATGCAGGCGAACCTTCATTATCAGTTCCTCTAATTTTACCATCTGGCGGCAAGCCGGAGAATTCTGTAAATATTTCCTCATCAACATCCTTGCCGCCTTCGGGCCATAATTTATTGGCCTCATAATTTTCTTTTAATAAGTAAGCATAAAATATATCGTCAAAATATTTATACATTTGCATATTAATACCCTATTGCAATTATCGTTATACTCGATACCGCAGTGGAATTAAATCGACGCCACGGAATCCGGAAGTTATCTGCCATATTTAAGGTCAGTGTCCCGGGGTCTGCAGAGTATCCTGTCAGTGAGCCACCGGTAGCAACTGCGCATACTGTTCGTGTCGGGAAAGCAATAGGCAAGGGAGCGTTACCGGACGTGACATTTAGATCCATACTTACCGGCATGGATTGAATAATCCAACCGCTTGGCAACTGAAACCAATTGCTGCTAAAAGGAAATGCACTCATATCCGGAATTTGACCTGCCCCAGTCCCCACGTTCTTTTTCGCCGCTGTTCCCAAACGAAGGTTTTTGGAAAAGCAGTTACACATAGCGAAATCTGTAAAAATCCTCCCAGCGCGACATAGAGGAGGAAAATTGATGGCCATCATTGGTTATATCCGCGTATCAACAATCGACCAGAACAGCGATTTACAACGTAATGCACTCACAAGCGCAAACTGTGACCGCATTTTTGAAGACCGTATGAGCGGAAAAGTTGCCAGCCGCCCCGGTCTGAAACGCGCTTTAAAGTGCATTAATAGCGGAGACACCCTGGTCGTGTGGAAACTGGACAGGCTGGGACGCAGCGTTAAGAACCTGATCGCACTTATATCTGAGTTACATGAACGCGGTGCCCACTTTCGCTCTTTAACAGACAGCATTGATACCAGTACTGCCATGGGGCGTTTCTTTTTCCATGTGATGTCGGCACTGGCGGAGATGGAACGCGAGCTGATCGTCGAACGAACACTGGCCGGGCTGGCAGCAGCCAGGGCACAGGGACGCGTAGGTGGAAGGCCCAACGCATTAAAAGCGCATGAGCGAGAGCAGATTGGGCGGCTATTGGCGAAGGGGCACACCCGTCACCAGTTGGCCATTATCTACGGTGTAGGGTTATCGACGCTTTACCGATACTTTCCGGTGGATGGTCAGAGGAAGGATAACGCAGTAGGAATGTAATTCTTTTGCAAATATTGAAACGCCGCAGCGATGCCATTTATCTCACGGAAATGGGCGCATTTATCGCGCGGCGCATCAACTTCCGCAGAGGTCGCCAGCCCGCTGACCACCTCCACCAGCTTCATCACCGGCGCGGGGTTAAAGAAGTGCAGCCCCGCCACGCGCTCCGGATGATTCACGTCTGCCGCAATCGCCGTGACGGAAATGGACGATGTGTTGCTGGTCAGCAGCGTCTGGGGCGGACAGATCTCCGCCAGCTGCGCAAACAATGCCTTTTTCACCTCCAGTCGTTCGGAGGCCGCTTCAATTACCAGTTCGGCCGCGGAAAGCGCGGTGATATCCGTCACCGGAAGCAGCCGGGCCAGGATCTGGGCGCTGGCATCGGCGGAGAGCTTTCCGCGCGTTACCCGGGAGGCCAGACGCTGGCGAATTCCGTCGATGGCGCGTGAAATCGCATCGCCGGCGATGTCGTAAAGCAGAACCTGATGGCCGTGGCTGGCGGCAACTTCGGCAATGCCCGCGCCCATCGTGCCGCTGCCAATCACGGCAACCGTGCGTATGTTCAGCATCTTATTTCCCCGTAAAGTTCGGCGTGCGCTTCGCCAGGAAAGCGCTGACGCCTTCGCGGTAGTCGTCGCTGCGACCGGCCAGACGTTGATAGTCGCGCTCCAGGTCAAGCTGGGCATCCAGGGTGTTGGTTTCCGCGGCGTTAATGGCCTGCTTGATCAGCCCCAGCCCAAAGGTTGGCTGAGACGCAAAGTGCAGCGCCATCTGCTGCGCGGTAGTGGAGAGCTGGTCGTCATCCACCACCTGCCAGATCATTCCCCACGCCTGCGCCTGTTCGGCGCTGAGTTTATCGCCGAGCAGCGCCAGTCCCATGGCGCGGGCACGTCCGGCCACGCGTGGCAGCAGCCAGGTGCCGCCGCAGTCCGGCACTAAGCCGAGCTTGCTGAAGGCCATCACAAAGTTGGCGGAACGGGCGGCAATCACCATGTCGCAGCCGAGCGCCAGCGTGGCGCCAGCGCCGGCCGCTACGCCGTTGACTGCACAAATGACCGGCTTCGGCAGTTTTGCCAGGCGGCGTACCAGGGGGTTATAGAAGGTTTCAACCGACATCCCCAGGTCCGGTGCCGGGCCGTTGGGGTCGACGTTGCGGTCGTTCAAATCCTGACCGGCACAGAAACCGCGCCCTGCGCCGGTGATCAGCAGGCAGCGGATGGTGTCATCGCGCTCGGCCTGTTTCAGGCATTCTGCAAGCTGCTGATGCATCACGTCATTAAAGCTATTCAGACGCTCCGGACGGTTCAGCGTAATGGTCATTACGCCCTGTTCTACTTGACTGAGAATACATTCCACAATTAGCGTCCTTTAAAGTCGGGGGTGCGTTTTTGCAAGAAAGCGTCGATACCTTCCCGGCGGTCTTCGGTGGCAGAGAGCAGCGTAAAAAGCTGACGCTCCTGCATCAGGCCAGCCTGCAGAGGCACCTCCTGAGACTGACGAAGCGCCTGTTTCGCCGCCTGCAGCGCCAGCGGGGAATGGCGCGCCATCACTGCCGCCTGCTTCAGGGCATACTCCAGCGTCAGGGATGCCGGGAAGACATCGCTGACCAGCCCGGCGCTCATCGCCTGCTGCGCAGTAATGCTCTCTCCGGTCAGCACCATTTTGCTGGCAAGGGATTTACCGACGCTGCGGATCAGTCGCTGGGTACCGCCCGCCCCCGGCATAATGCCGAGGGTGATTTCCGGCAGGCCAAATCGTGCGTTATCCCCGGCAATCACCACGTCGCACAGCAGCGCAAGTTCACATCCGGCGCCCAGCGCGAAACCGTTGACGGCGGCGATCAGCGGTTTGTTAAACGCGTTAATGCGCGCCCACAGTTGCGGGCGGATATCGTTCAGGGTGGCGGGCAGGTCTTTCTCTGCCATTTCGTTGAGATCGGCCCCGGCGGCAAAGCAGCGTTCGTTGCCGTAGATCACACAGGCCGAGATGTCGGCATCAACCGCAGCGCTTTCCAGCGCGTCGGCTAATTGCGTCAACAGGGCGTTATTCAGGGCATTACGCGCCGCCGGACGGTTCAGCGTCAGCTGCAGCACGCGGCCATGACGGGTAACAGTCAGTTCGCTCATGCCATCCCCTTTGCGTCAAAGTCGACGATCACGTCGGCGGTGAGCGGCAGTGACTGACAGCTCAGCACATACCCGGCGGCCAGCTCGTCCGGCTCCAGACTGTAGTTGGTCGCCATGTCCACCTTCCCGCGCAGCACTTTGCATTTACAGGTCGCGCACACGCCGCCTTTACAGGCATAAGGCAGGTCCGCCCCCTGACGCAGGGCAGCATCGAGGATGCTTTCGTCGTCTGCCGTCAGGGTAATTTCGCGGTCGCGCCCGTCCTGTCGCACGGTCACTTTCTGCCCTTCCGCCTGCACGTTTACCGTGCGTTTCACGGCGGTCCCCGGCGTATTAAAGCGTTCAAGATGAATGGATTTTTCCGGCATCCCCAGCGCCTTCAGCGCGGCTTCGGCCTCGTCCATCATCGACGACGGGCCGCAGATAAACGCGTCGTCGTACTGACGGAAGTTGATCAGGGTTTTCGCCAGCGCCTGCAGCTTTTCCCCGTCGATGCGGCCATACAGCAGATCGCTGTCCAGCCGCTCCTGGCTGAAGATGGAGACCAGCTGCAGCCGCTGCGGATATTTATCTTTCAGGTCCGCCAGCGCCTGGCGGAACATCATGCTCTGACTGCTGCGGTTGCCGTAAATCAGAGTGAAATGGCTGTTCAGTTCGGTGGCCAGCGTGGCGGCGAGGATCGCCAGCATCGGGGTGATGCCGGAGCCTGCGGCTATCGCCAGGTAGTGGCCTTCACGTTCGGCCTGCGGCTGATAGCCAAATTGCCCCTGCGGAACCATCACCTCCAGCGCCATGCCTGCTTTGATCTCATCTCGGGCATAGCGGGAAAAACGCCCGCCTTCGATGGCTTTGACCGCCACGCTGATCTCACCCGGCGCGGTACTCCGGCAGATGGAGTAACAGCGGCGCAGCTCGTCCCCGCCCAGCTTCGTTTTCAGCGTCAGGTGCTGTCCGGGGCGAAAGCGGTAGGCTTCCTGCAGCGCCTGCGGCACCGCAAACGTGATGGTCACCGCGTCGCGGGTTTCGGGTTCCACTTTTGCCACTGTTAATGAATGAAACGTTGTCATGGCAGCCTCAAATGCATTTGAAATAGTCGAAGGGTTCGCGGCAGGTGTTGCAGCGGTAAAGCGCTTTGCAGGCCGTCGAACCAAATTCACTGATTAGCGCGGTGTCGGTACTGGCGCAGCGCGGGCAGCTCACCTCCGCCGGGGCGTGCGCGTGGCAGCTATTCCCCACGGGCGGGCTGATGCCGTAAGCCCGCAGGCGTTCGCGCGCGTCGGCGGTCATCCAGTCGGTGGTCCAGGCAGGGTCAAGCTGGAGCACAATGTGCACCGGGGTAAAGCCATGCGCGGTCATCACGTCGCGGATCGCCCCCAGCAGGTGTTCCGTTGCCGGGCAGCCCGAATAGGTTGGCGTGAAGCCAATCACCCAGCCTTCCCCCTGTGCCTTGACGCTGCGCACCATGCCTAAGTCGGTGATGGTTAATACCGGCACTTCCGGGTCCGGGATCTGGCTTAACAGCGACCAGATCTGCGGGATTTGCGCCGGTGCGATGTCGACGAGACGTTGCATAGCCTTCTCCTTTACCACTGCTGGCCGGGATACGCGCGCTGGAGATACTGCATTTCTGCCAGCATCGGCCCCAGATGTTCGGTATGCAGCCCCTTCTTACCCCCGGTGCGGTACGCCACCTCATCGGGTACGCTCAGGCTGGCTTCTTTGAGACCAGCATACACTTCGCTTTCCCACGGCTGGCGCAGGGTGCGTGGGTCCACCGCCACGCCGGAATCTATCAGCGCCAGTTCAACGTCATCGGCGTCGAACAGCTCTGCCGTAAAGCGCCACAGGTTATTGATGGCCTGCTGCATTTTTTGTGCGGACGTTTCGGTCCCGTCGCCCAGGCGTACCAGCCAGCCGCGGCTAAAGCGCAGGTGGTAGCGCGCCTCTTTGATCGCTTTGGCGGCGATGGCGGCAAGCTGGCCGTCAGTGCTGCGGGTCAGGCGCTCATACAGCGCCACGTTCCAGGCATCCATCAGGTACTGACGGGCAATGGTGTCGGCGAAATTGCCGTTGGGCTGCTCCACCAGCAGGACATTGCGGAACTGGCGCTCGTCGCGCCCAAACGCCAGGGTATCTTCGTCGCCCTCACCTTCACATTCAGCGGCGTAGGCCAGGAAATTGCGCGCCTGGCCCAGCAGGTCAAGACCGATATTGGCCAGCGCGAGATCGATCTCCAGCTCCGGCGCGTGGCCGCACCAGGCCCCCAGACGCTGGGAGAGCACCAGACCGTTGTCGCCCAGACGCAGGGCATAGGCTGTGACTGTTTTCATCCTTCGCCTCACATGTGCTCGATGCCATCGGGGATGGTGTAGAACGTCGGATGGCGGTAAACCTTGCTTTCCGCCGGATCGAAAAATTCGCCGCTCTCTTCCGGCTGGGAGGCAATAATCTCGCTCGCCTTCACCACCCAGATAGAACATCCTTCACTGCGACGGGTGTAAGCATCGCGCGCATTTTCCAGCGCCATGCGATCGTCGGCGGCATGCAGGCTGCCCACGTGACGGTGGGACAACCCTTGTTTGCTGCGTACGAACACTTCGTACAGCGGCCAGTAGACATTGCTCATGATTATTTCCTCTTATGCGGCCTGACGGGCGCGTTGTTTTCCTGCGTGGGCCAGGGCGGCTTCCCGCACCCACGCCCCGTCTTCCCAGGCTTTACGTTTAGCGGCCAGCCGTTCGTGGTTGCAGATGCCGCGCCCGTTAATCACCTCTTCAAATTCCTGCCAGTCGATTTCGCCGAAGCGGTAGTGACCGCTCTCTTCATCAAAACGCAGGTCAGGATCCGGCACCGTCATGCCCAGCATCGCCACCTGCGGCACCGTGTTGTCGACAAAACGCTGACGCAGCTCGTCGTTTCTGAAGCGTTTGATTTTCCAGGCCAGGCTGCGGGCGCTGTTTGGCGAGTTATCGTCGTTCGGCCCGAACATCATCAGCGCAGGCCACCAGAAGCGATTGATGGCGTCCTGCAGCATCTGGCGCTGCGCCTCACTTCCCTGGGCCAGCGCCATGCAGGCTTCAAAACCCTGACGCTGGTGGAAGCTCTCTTCTTTGCAGATTTTCACCATCGCCCGGGCATACGGACCGTAAGAGGTGCGGCACAGCGCCACCTGATTGACGATGGCAGCCCCGTCCACCAGCCAGCCGATGACACCGATGTCGGCCCAGCTCAGGGTGGGATAGTTAAAAATGGAGGAGTACTTCATCTTGCCGTCGAGCATCTTCTGGTAGATGTCTTCCCGTGCGCAGCCCAGCGTTTCTGCCGCGCTGTAGAGGTAAAGTCCGTGTCCGGCTTCATCCTGTACTTTCGCCAGCAGAATCGCTTTTCGGCGCAGCGTGGGTGCGCGGGTGATCCAGTTACCTTCCGGCAGCATGCCGACGATTTCGGAATGCGCATGCTGACCAATCTGGCGGATCAACGTTTTACGGTAGGCGTCAGGCATCCAGTCCTGAGGCTCAATCGCCGTCTCCTGCGCTATGCGCTGCTCAAACCGTTGTTCTTGCGTCACGTCATCACCTTTATGATTCGTTAGTTTGCAAATTAAAGCGAAATGATGAATCACTTTGTTTTTTAAAAGTTACACAAAGGTTAAATATAACCCCAAGAATTGTTTCCTTGTTTTGTGATGGTGCTCGCAAGGCTTTTGCTATCGCCCTTGCAGAAAGCGGTCTGACGGGCTGCAATTCATCAGGCCAGATCACAGCATTAACAATTCATTAAAATCTCAGCTTGCTTTTTATGATTCATAATTAAACTATTAATGGTGAAATTACGTAACACTTGGAGATAAGCGATGCAGCAGTTAGCCAGCTTCTTGTCCGGTACCTGGCAGTCTGGCCGGGGCCGTGAACGCGCCATTCATCACGCCATCAGCGGCGAAGCATTGTGGGAAGTCACCAGCGAAGGGCTGGATATGGCGGCCGCTCGTCGCTATGCGATTGAGCGCGGTGGCGAAGCGCTTCATAAGATGACCTTTATTGAACGTGCAGCCATGCTGAAAGCGGTAGCGAAACACCTGCTTAGCGAAAAAGAGACGTTCTATGCCCTCTCCGCCCAGACCGGGGCGACGAAAGCGGACAGCTGGGTGGATATTGAAGGCGGGATCGGCACCCTCTTTACTTACGCAAGCCTGGGCAGCCGGGAGCTGCCGGATGACACGCTGTGGCCGGAAGATGAGTTGATCCCGCTGTCAAAAGAAGGCGGTTTTGCCGCTCGCCACGTTCTGACCTCGAAATCCGGCGTGGCGGTACATATCAACGCCTTTAACTTCCCCTGCTGGGGGATGCTGGAAAAGCTGGCGCCGACCTGGCTTGCCGGGATGCCCGCCATCATTAAACCGGCCACCGCCACCGCGCAGGTGACACAGGCGATGGTGAAATCTATCGTGGACAGCGGACTGGTGCCGGACGGCGCCATTAGCCTGATTTGCGGCAGCGCGGGAGACCTGCTTGACCATCTCGACAGCCAGGACGTGGTGACTTTTACCGGCTCCGCCAGTACCGGGCAAAGCCTGCGCGTTCACCCGAATATTGTGGCGAACGCGATACCGTTCACCATGGAGGCCGATTCCCTGAACTGCTGCGTGCTGGGTGAAGACGTCACGGCGGAGCAGCCGGAGTTTGCCCTGTTTATCCGGGAAGTCGTTCGCGAGATGACCGCCAAAGCCGGACAAAAATGTACCGCTATCCGCCGTATCATCGTCCCCCAGAATCAGATTGATGCCGTCAGCCAGGCGCTGATTGCCCGGCTGGAAAAAGTGGTGGTGGGTGATCCGGCGCAGGACGGGGTGAAGATGGGCGCCCTGGTGAATGCCGAACAGCGCGCCGACGTGCAGGAGAAAGTGGACCTGTTGGTTACGGCGGGATGCCAGATCCGTCTGGGTGGCAAAGCGGATTTACAGGCCGCAGGCGCGTTCTTCCCACCGACCCTGTTGTTCTGTCCGCAGCCGGACGAAACCCCTGCGGTGCACTCAACTGAAGCTTTCGGCCCGGTAGCGACGCTGATGCCGTATCGCCATACAGAGCACGCGATGGCGCTTGCCCGCGCGGGCGGCGGCAGCCTCGCAGGAACGCTGGTTACCGCTGATTTAGCCCTTGCCCGCCAGTTCATTGCCGGTGCGGCACGTGCCCACGGGCGTATTCAGATCCTCAACGAGGAATCATCCAAAGAGTCCACCGGACACGGCTCCCCGCTGCCGCAGCTGGTGCACGGCGGGCCCGGTCGCGCGGGCGGCGGTGAGGAACTGGGCGGCCTGCGCGCGGTGAAGCACTACCTGCAGCGCACGGCGATTCAGGGCAGTCCGACCATGCTGGCGGCCATTGGCAAGCAGTGGGTGCGTGGCGCAACCGTGCAGGAAGATCGCGTGCATCCGTTCCGCAAATACTTTGAGGAGCTGCAGCCGGGCGACAGCCTGCTGACGCCGCGTCGCACCCTGACGGAAGCGGATATTGTGAACTTTGCCTGTCTGAGCGGAGATCACTTCTACGCCCATATGGACAAGATTGGTGCGGCAGAGTCGATCTTTGGCGAACGGGTGGTTCACGGTTACTTCCTGATCTCCGCCGCCGCGGGACTGTTCGTCGATGCGGGGGTCGGACCGGTGATTGCCAACTACGGTATGGAAAACCTGCGCTTTATCGAGCCGGTCAAACCGGGCGACACCATTCAGGTGCGCCTCACCTGCAAACGCAAAACGCTGAAGAAGCAGCGCACCGCGGAAGAAAAACCGACGGGCGTGGTGGAGTGGGCGGTTGAGATTTTCAACCAGCACCAGCAGGCCGTAGCGCTCTACTCCATCCTGACGCTGGTGGCGCGCCAGCGGGGCGAATTCTGACACCTTCCCTTCACCGCCTTTCCTGCCGGGTGGCGCGATGCTTACCCGGCCTACGACGACCAGCCGGGGTGTGACACCGCCCCGCTCTTTTTTTAACCTGGCAAGTGCAACAAATAACCTGGCAGATGCAGGCAAACGCTTTTCTCAGGCGTCTGTCAGGATAAGGCTGACACAACACAATAAACACAACAAGATGAGGTCTACGATGGGAAGCAATTCTTCTTTTTCTGCCCGTAGAACGGCACTGGCCATGGCCGTTGCGCTGTGTTGCGCCTGGCAATCCCCTGTTTTCGCCCACGGCAGCGAGGCGCATATGGTCCCGATGGACAAAACGCTGCAGGACTTCGGCGCAGACGTGCAGTGGGACGATTACGCACAGATGTTCACCATTGCGAAAGACGGCGCCTTTGTGAAGGTCAAACCGGGCGCAAAAACCGCTATCGTCAACGGTAAAACCCTCACGCTTGAGGTGCCGGTGGTGATGAAAGGCAACAAGGCCTTTATCTCAGAGACGTTCATCAACGATGTTTTCCAGTCCGGTCTCGATCAGACCTTCCAGGTTGAAAAAAGTCCTCACCCGTTAAATGCGCTCACGGCAGACGAAATTAAGCAAGCCGTAGAGATTGTTAAAGCCTCTGCGGATTTTAAACCGAATACCCGCTTTACCCAGATCGCCCTTGCGGAGCCAGAGAAAGCCAAAGTGTGGGACTATGTGCTCAACGGTACGGCAGTCGATGCCCCTCGCCAGGCGAAGATCGTCATGCTCGACGGAAAGCATGTCATCGAGAGCCTGGTGGATCTGAAGGATAAAAAAATTCTGCGCTGGGAACCGGTCAAAGACGCGCACGGCATGGTGCTGTTGGATGATTTCACCGCGGTTCAGCAGATCATTAACGACAGTACCGAATTTGCTGAGGTGCTTAAAAAGCACGGCATAACCGACCCGAAAAAAGTGATTACCACGCCGCTGACCGTCGGCTATTTCGACGGTAAAGATGGCCTTAAGCAGGAAGACCGTTTGCTGAAAGTGGTGAGCTATCTGGATGTCGGCGACGGCAACTACTGGGCACATCCGATTGAAAACCTGGTGGCGGTGGTCGACCTTGAGCAGAAGAAGATCCAGAAGATTGAAGAAGGTGCCGTTATCCCGGTTCCCCTGACCCCGCGTCCCTATGATGGCCGCGACCGCATAGAGACACCGAAAAAACCGCTCGATATCATTGAACCGGAAGGCAAGAACTACACCATAACCGGCGACAGAGTGCACTGGCAGAACTGGGATTTCCACCTGAGCCTGGACTCGCGCGTGGGCCCGATGATCTCAACCGTCACGTATAACGACAACGGCAAGAAACGTCAGGTGATGTATCAGGGGTCGCTCGGCGGCATGATTGTCCCTTACGGCGATCCGGACGTGGGCTGGTACTTTAAAGCCTATCTCGACTCCGGCGACTACGGCATGGGCACCCTGACCTCGCCGCTGGTGCGGGGTAAAGACGTGCCGTCCAACGCCGTGATGCTCAATGAAACCATCCCGGACTATACCGGCGCGCCGATGGAGATCCCGCGCGCAATCGCCATTTTCGAACGCTATGCCGGGCCGGAATACAAGCATCAGGAGATGGGTCAGCCAAACGTCAGCGCCGAGCGTCGTGAACTGGTGGTGCGCTGGGTGAGTACCGTCGGTAACTACGATTACATCTTCGACTGGGTATTCCATGAGAACGGCACCCTCGGCATTGATGCTGGCGCGACGGGTATTGAAGCCGTGAAAGGCGTTCAGGCCAAAACCATGCATGACGCCACCGCCAAAGACGATACCCGTTACGGCACGTTGATTGACCACAACATTGTGGGCACCACGCACCAGCACATCTATAACTTCCGTCTTGATATGGATGTCGATGGTATTAACAACAAGCTGGTGGCGATGGATCCGGAAGTGAAACCCAATACCGCCGGTGGCCCGCGCACCAGTACCATGCAGGTCAATCAGTACGACATTGATACCGAACAGCAGGCGGCACAGAAATTTGACCCGGGCACTATTCGCCTGCTGAGCAACACCCGTAAAGAGAACCGCATGGGCAACCCGGTATCGTATCAGATTATTCCCTACGCGGGCGGCACCCACCCGGTGGCAACCGGCGCGAAATTTGCCCCGGATGAGTGGATCTACCATCGCCTGAGCTTTATGGATAAACAGCTGTGGGTGACCCGTTACCACCCGGATGAACGCTATCCGGAAGGTAAATTCCCTAACCGCTCCATCCACGACACGGGACTGGGACAGTACAGCAAAGATAACGAGTCGCTTAACGATCAGGATGACGTAGTCTGGATGACCACCGGCACGACCCACGTCGCCCGTGCGGAAGAGTGGCCGATCATGCCAACGGAATGGGTGCATGCCCTGCTTAAACCGTGGAACTTCTTCGACGAGACGCCAACGCTCGGAAAGAAAAAAGACGAAAAATAACCCACCGCCGGGCAATCGCCCGGTTTTTTTTGCCCTGCCGTTTGAGGATCGTCCATGCTTGCTTATAGTTACAGATATCTCACCTGCATGATTTATCCCCCGGACGGGAAAGGGCTTTATGGAAAAAAGAAAAAAACCGACACTGGAACGCGCTACCTGGTCGACGCGCCACGCGATGGTCATGCATGGGCTGGCGATGAACCTGCCCTGGCTGGCGTTCGTCAACGTCAGCTTCGCCGTGATGATCCTGCTGCGACACGTCCTGCTTAAGGCCAGCGATCCGCTTTATCCTCATATACCGCAACTGACGACCCTGGTCGATGCCTCGATGCTCGGCATTATTATCCTCTCTGCCGCGTTGATCCTGATGGCCTGGCGGCGTATTGCGGGTATCAGCGTGGTGCTCTTTATCTGTAGCGCCATCTGGTCGGTATCCTGTTTTTTGTTTATTACCTATTTGCTGCTGCCCCACGTCTGGCCGCTGTGCGTGATTTTGTTACTCGCAGGGTTAACGGCGCTCTACTTTTACCCTGAGGGATTACTCGCCTTTGTGCTTCCGCTCTGGATCACCCTTCCGGTCGCAAGCTGGATACTCAACGATGGCCTCAACCTTCACTTTGTCATCATCTGGAGCGTGTTTACCCTGATCCTGATCTGCGGGCGTTTTATCCTGTTGAGCTGGTTTGATGAAGCCTGGCGTCGTAATCAGCAAAATCAACTGTTGATCTCTCGGCTGGATGCGCTGGCGCATCAGGATCCGCTAACCAAAACCGCCAACCGCCGGAGAATGGAGGTGGTGCTGGAAAACGCTGTTGAGCAGAAGAAACCTTTCTCGCTGATTATGCTGGATATCGACTATTTCAAACGCTACAACGACACCTACGGCCACCAGGCGGGTGATGACTGCCTGACGCGCGTGGCGCGGGTGCTGAAGCAGTCGGTACGAACGCCGGACGACGTCGTATCACGTTACGGCGGCGAGGAGTTTGTGGTGATCCTTTTCAATTGCCCGCTAAACATCGCAGAAAAGGTTGCCATGCGTATTCAGGACGGGCTGCGCACGGAGGCCATACCGCATGGCGCCTCGACGGTCAGCGACCATGTGACCGTGAGCATGGGGATTGCCGGCATGACGGAGGGGTTAGCCGGCACCGAAATAATCGCCCGCGCCGATGCGGCGCTTTATCGGGCGAAAGAGGCCGGGCGGGATCGGTGGTCGCTTTGAATAATGCCGGGTGGCGCTGCGCTTACCCGGCCTACAAAACCAGAGAAAGTAGGCCGGGTAAGGCGTAGCCGCCACCCGGCTTGTTTCTTAATACCGCACGCAAACCGACTTCGTCTCACACCATCCGTCCAGCCAGTCCGGGCCAAAGTCGCGACCTGTGCCGGACTGCTTCATGCCGCCGAACGGCAGGTTGGCGTCGATCAGCGTATGGCTGTTTACCCAGACGGTGCCCGCCTGCAGCCTGTCGGTGTACTCCAGCGCCTTGCTGATATTCTGCGTCCAGACGCTGGCGGTCAGGCCATATTCGGTGTCGTTTGCCAGCTGAAGCGCCTCTTCACCATCGGCAACGCGCACCAGATTGACCACCGGGCCAAACACCTCTTCGCGGGTTAAGCGCAGCGCGGCATCCGGGTTGACCACCAGCGTCGGCGAAACGTAATAGCCTTTCCCTTCCGGGCCACGGTTACCGACAATCAGCTCTGCGTGGCGAGATTGCGCTTCATCGAGGAAAGTCTGCACCTTGTCACAATGCGCACGCGACACCAGCGGGTTGATAAATGCTTCCGGGGACATACCCGGCCCGACGCTCAGGGATTTCACCGCCTGTTCGAAGCCGCTGACCAGCGTGTCAAACAGCGGCGCTTCAATGTAGATACGGGAACTCGCCGCACACACCTGCCCCTGGTTCAGGAAGCTCCCGGTCATCAGGCCTTCGATCACCCACGCCGGGTCCGCATCTTTGAGTACGATAGCCGGGTTTTTGCCACCCAGTTCCAGGGTCACGCCTGTCAGGGTATCTGCCGCCGCGCGGGCAATTTGCTTACCCGTCGCCGTTGAGCCGGTAAAGCTCACCTTTGCAATATGCGGATGCGAGGTCAGCGCTGCGCCGCACACCGCGCCGCTCCCGGTCACCACGTTGAATACCCCGTCCGGAATGCCCGCTTCACTGGCCAGTTCAGCCACGCGCAGCATGGTCAGCGGCGTGGTTTCTGATGGCTTGATGACAATCGAGCACCCCGCCGCCAGCGCAGGCATCACTTTCCACATTCCAATCATCAGCGGGAAGTTCCAGGGCACAATCCCGGCCACCACGCCAACCGGCTCTTTACGTGTCCATGCCTGATAACGCGCCCCCTGTGGCAGGGGAATAGACAGGTCGAGGGTTTTGCCTGCGATTTTGGTGGTCAGCCCGGCGGTATAGCGCATCCAGTTCAGGGTACAACCCACTTCAAAGAGACGGGAAATGTTAATCGATTTCCCCTGCTCCAGCGTTTCAAGCTGGGCCAGCTCCTCGCTGTGCTGTTCAACCAGATCGGCGAAACGGAGCAGGATCCGCTCGCGCTCCGCCGGTAATTTTCCGGCCCAGCTGCGGGCAACAAAAGCACGCCAGCCGGACATGACGGCACGGTCAACGTCATCGACGCTGGCATCGGCCGTCGAGGCAATCACCTCGCCCGTGGCCGGGTTATAGACGTTGAGCCGCTTTTCGCTGTCCGACGCGGCCTGACGCCCTTCAATCCACAGGCCATGATGTCGGTCTAAAAACTGCTGCACGGCAGGCTGAATAGCCACCTGGGATTCGGACATAGGATACTCCTTCGTTATTATTCGCAGGGTGTTCATCCAGTCTAAGAGGGGTTTCGCATTCTCGCTTTTGTCTCTGTGACATTCGCTTTGCCACCTGTGACAGGTGCCGCAAATCGTGATAATTCCACCTTATATCGCTGTTCCCGATGAGTGTTCTTTCCTATAGTCAGCCCAGAGCCCTGACAAAACGCAACATAAATGCAACAATGCGAAAACATTGACGGTGCAGTGAGAGAAACGATGGCGTGTGCAAGCGAGCAGGAACAGTATCAGCAGTGGCTGGCGCAGATTAACCAGGTGTGCGGGCGTTTTAATGCACAGCCCACCGGGGGAAAATTCGTCGGCGAACTGGAGACCAGCTATGCGCGCAGCCTGAAGCTCAGCACCGTCACCGCCGGCGGCGTAAATCTGTTTCGCTCCCGTCAGGAGATCAAACAGAGTAATGATGCCTGGTTCTATACCGTCTTCCAGCTTGAGGGCAGTGCGGAAATTGAACAGGATGACCGTCGCGCTGTGCTCCGAACAGGCGATATCACGCTGCTTGACGCCTCCCGGCCCTGCTCAATCAACTGGCAGGAAAAATCCCGCCAGATTTCGCTGCTGGTACCCCGCCAGATTATTGAGCAACAGTGTCGTTTTCATGAGATTAGCTGCGCGCTCGCCCTCTCTCGCTCGCTGCCAACGGTACAGCTGAGCCATCGCCTGCTGATGGAAAGCATGAACAACGCCGACCTGAGTGACCGGGAGAGCGAAGCCGCGCTCGAAGCCATGGTCTGCCTGCTGCGCCCGGCGTTTCAGCAACGCGACGTGATTCAGCCGCGCAAGGAACGCCAGTTCCAGCATGTCGTGGCGCTGATTGACGATCATATTCAGTCTGACTCTCTGCGCCCGGAGTGGATTGCCGCCGAGAGCGGGATGTCCGTGCGCAGCCTCTACCGCATGTTTGCCGAGAAGGGGCTGGTGGTCGCGCAGTACATTAAAAACCGTCGGCTGGATCTCTGTGCGCAGGTGCTGCGCTCTGCCGGGGATGATGAAAAGCTGGCGGGAATTGGCTACAGCTGGGGGTTCACCGACCATAGCCATTTTTCAACGGCCTTTAAGCAGCGTTTTGGCGTCTCGCCCGGCGAATACCGCAAGCGCCACCGCTAGCTATTTTTTCAGCCATTTGCCGTTAATTCCCTTCACGTATTCGCCCGGCTGCGCACGGGCAACCAGTTTTTGCCCCGCCATTTTCGCCACTTCATCGACCGGTAAATTATTGCTGTCGGCCAGCTTCTGATAGCTCTCGGTGCGCGCCGCGTTAATACGGTTTACCAGCGCCAGCGTTTCTGCATCCTGTTGGATCGGGGCAATATACCCGCTGAGTGTTTCCCCCACGCGCCCCTGCGCCCGGGCATCATTTAAGGTCAGCGCAGCCGCCTGCGCATTCATCCCCAGAGCCAGTAGAATCAGAGCTAAACGTTTCATGGCATCCTCAGAACAGATCGCTGCGCGATTTCAGCAGGGTTTCAACGTCTTTATCGACCTTAATGTGGATCTCGTGTTCGATTTTGACATTCATATTGATGGTAATCGGCTCTTTCGGCGCAGCGACTTCAATACGCGGCGTACAGCCGGTCATTAGCGCAGCAACGGCAACGGTGAGTACACCAGCCATCTTTTTCATTGTTGTTCCTCACTTTCCTTGCCAGTCGAACTGCGGAGACCGGGTATCGCCGCGTGTTGCTCAAACCAGGTTTGCAGGTTGTCTCCAAAACGCAGGCTGCGCCAGAGGGTAAAGACATTTTCGTCATGGGTATAGTTCAGGTTGACGGAGCTGCTTTTGCCATCCACGCGGCTGGTTCCCTTGATGGTCGCCTGCATGGTTAATTCACCCAGGTTATCTAAATTGATTCTTGTCCACGAACGAGAAATTTCCATATAGCGGAGCCAGTTGATCGCGGCACCCGCAACCATATTATCTTTCACGATGGCATCCGCCGTATCTTTGTCGATACGCAGCGTCATTGGGCCAGGGTTGGTCAGCCAGCCATCTTTAATGATCCATTTTTCATTGTCCAGCCAGAATGGCAGCGCCCCGCTTACCGGGCCTGACATGGCAAACTGTTTAGGATTGACGGCGCCGATCAGTTCACTTGACGAGATATTGTCCACGCGGAGCAGCGCCGGATCGTGCTGCGGCATCCGCAACTGCTGCATCGTAATCTTCCCGCCGAGGGTTTCCACTTTCACGTTGGTAAGCAGCAGCGGATTGTCCTCCGTCCAGGGATAATCCCCCTGTAGATCGGCGGTAATATTGCGCGCGGTCACCAGGTTTTCCACTTCGCCAATACGCAACGTAACCGGGCCGCGCGTGCCCAGGGACCAGGTCCCCTTGCTGAAGCGGAACGGCAGCACAAAATCGACACCGTTGATCTGGTTATCCGGCATCCAGGCGCTACCGGCTTTCAGCACGCCGTGCCCCCCCGCCTCAAAGCCCTGATCGGCCGCCGCCGAGAAAGCCACCTGCGCATAGAGTTCCCCGTCACGCAGCATCATTTTCCAGTCCGGAGGGATCAGAGGCTGGAACACGGTGAGCGACTGTTTCGGCCACCAGGCCTGCCCGCGAAGGCGTTCACCATCCCAGCGACCATTCACCTGTACCGGGCCGATTTTCTCTGCATGGAGGTCGCCCTTAAACTGGAACACCGTCGGATCGGTGCCGTCGACGCTAAAGGTCAGCACCGACGGTGGCAGCGTGCTGCCACCGGAGAAACGGGTTGGCCCGGCATTGAGCGCCAGCGCGCCGCTGAACGTCGGCTTTTCGGCGTCACGGAACCAGCGCACGGGTTGATCCAGCACCAGACGCGGCGTGCTGACCTCCATGGTTCCATACTGGAGCTTGTCAAAACCGGTGGAGAGCGCCGTGAGCTCAATGAGTTTGTCACGCCACTCGCCTTTCCCGGCGACATCCCAGCGGGCATGCATCGGCGTAAAACTCCCTTTTCCCCAGTAGCGCCACTGCCAGAGACCGCTGTCGGGTAAAAAGTCGTTCGCCTGCCCGTCCAGATGCAGTTCAAAATCGCCCATCTCGTTTTCATGGGCACGCAGGATAGCCTGTAAACGCCCGTCCACGCCCTTCTGCGTCAGCTTCACACCTGCCAGCGGCCAGCGGATTTCATCGATATCAAGCGAGTCAATGATGCGCCCGCGCGAGCGAAGCAGTGCGCCCGGTTCAAAGGCGAGTTGCGGTTCATATAGGCTGCCAGTCAGTGTTGCCGGCAATTTGGCATAAAGAATGAGGTCGTTTTGCTTCGCCTCACCGCTGAGATGCAGCGGCAAGTCGCTGTTTTCCATACTGAGCCTGCCTGGCCCAATATTGAGTACCGCGTTGCCTTTCCCCGCATCACCATGGGTAAGCACGTTCAAACGCCCGGTCAGGGTGGCTTTCTCAAGCCCCTGCTGCCAGTTATCGGCGCGAAGCGAAACGCGTCCGCTCAGCGGCATACCGGACAGATCCCAGTTCCAGCGCCCGTCGCTGATGTTCAGCTGTTCCGCCGTAACTTGCCACGGCAGATCGAGCAGTGGATCAGGGTTGTCTCGCGCCATCACCACCAGTTGTCCACGGTTGTCTTCCCAGTCCAGATCGGCATCGACGAGAGACGTCAGTTGTGGCACGTTAAAGGTCGCCACCGCGTGGCCTTTTACCGGCACGCCATCCGGCACCAGCGGCAGAGTGAACTCCCCCACCAGTTTGATGGGCTGCGGCTGATCGGGTAGCTGAACATCGAACTGGCTGACCGAAAGCGTCTGGCCGCGAAGCGTTCCTTGAATGCTCACCCGCTCGCCTTTATAGGCTATCTCCTGGCTGGACGGGGTCAGCGAGGCCTTCAGCTCACCCTGCCACTGCTGCCAGGGCGAGAGGGTGAGACGGTGAATGGTCAGCCAGGTATTCGGTAACACCGCCTGCCACTGCGCCAGCGTTTTGGGGGCAACGGTCGACGGCGCGGATTGGGGAATTTTGCTGAGGCAGACGGCGTTAAGATCCAGCGCGCCGATATCCAGCTGCCAGCGGCTCGGATGTGACAGCGTCACGTTCTCAATGCGAGCAATTTCGCACTCTTCAACCAGATAGCGGAGATCGGGCATCACTAGCGCATGACGAGTCAGTTTAGGACTCTCTTCGAAAGCGATACGCGTCCCGACGGGAAGCCAGATTCCGGCAAGCGTCGGTACCCACTGAGCGAGCGTCATCAGCAGCGTCAGCGGCAATAAAATGAACAGCAGTAAAAGCGCAAGTGCGGCTTTGTATTTACCCTTCATGGGCAGTTAATATCCTGATTTAGCGAAAGAATTAAGCCAGCAATGCTGAACATTGTCGCATGTTTAGCGGGTCAATTGAAGCCAAAGGCAAGTTTAAGGATAGAAGCTGTAGCGTTAAGTTGCGAAGCTAGTACCTGTTACGAGGTATCGCCAGGAGGTAAAGCATGGCAAATATTAATGACCCCCAATACACGGAGTCATACCGCCATGGGTCAAAGTTGATATGCAGAAAACCGCTCACAAAGTCCTGGCCATTGGCGAACACGTTGAGTTGTATGGCAGCACTGGCTAACACAAACAAGGTGTAAGCAATGAAAAGAGGATATTTTCCAGCTCTTTCAACTTTGAGTTTACCTCTGTACAGCAACAATAAAAACGCAATAGATATAATGAAATAGTACAAGGCAGGCAACATTGGCGGGGATAAAGACAACTCCAGTTGTAACGGCATACATTACTCTCCATCTCTGCCTGAAAATCCACCCGATTCCTGATGTTTCTGGCATTAAGAATATCATGGAGTTAGGGTAACAAGATGCTCTAGAATAATTCATAGAACTTATTGAATTCAATAATATTTTAGAAATTGTAAGATAATTTTAATCATGCTAACGTGAATGCAAAATCACTGGAGAAAGTCTTATGAAACTCGCAGTATATAGCACAAAGCAGTACGACAAAAAGTATCTGCAACATGTTAACGAAGCTTACGGGTTTGAGCTTGAATTTTTCGACTTTCTGCTGTCCGAAAAAACCGCCAAAACGGCGCACGGCTGTGAAGGCGTCTGCATTTTTGTTAACGATGACGGCAGTCGTCCGGTGCTGGAAGAGTTGAAAAAACAGGGAGTGAAGTATATCGCCCTGCGCTGTGCAGGCTTTAACAACGTGGATCTCGATGCGGCGAAAGAGCTGGGGCTGAAGGTGGTGCGCGTTCCGGCCTACTCCCCGGAAGCCGTCGCGGAACATGCGATTGGCATGATGATGTCGCTCAACCGTCGTATTCACCGCGCTTATCAGCGCACCCGTGATGCCAACTTCTCGCTGGAAGGGCTGACCGGCTTTACTATGTACGGTAAAACCGCAGGGGTGATCGGGACCGGGAAAATTGGCGTCGCTGCCCTGCGGATCCTCAAAGGCTTTGGCATGCGTCTGCTGGCATTTGATCCGTATCCAAGCGCCGCGGCGCTGGAGCTGGGCGTGGAATATGTTGACCTGCCGACCCTGTTCTCGCAGTCTGATGTGATCTCCCTGCACTGCCCGCTGACGCCGGAAAACTATCACCTGCTGAACCAGGCGGCGTTTGACCAGATGAAGGACGGCGTGATGATCATCAACACCAGCCGTGGTGGCCTTGTTGACTCTCAGGCCGCTATCGAAGCGCTGAAAACCCAGAAAATTGGCGCACTCGGGATGGACGTGTATGAGAACGAACGCGATCTGTTCTTTGAAGACAAGTCCAACGATGTGATTCAGGACGACGTGTTCCGCCGCCTGTCTGCCTGTCATAACGTCCTGTTTACCGGTCACCAGGCGTTTCTGACGGCTGAAGCGCTGATCAGCATTTCAGAAACCACGCTGGGTAACCTGCAGCAGCTGGAAAAAGGCGAAACCTGCCCTAACGAGCTGGCATAAGTATGACGCCGGGTGGCGGCTATGCCCCACCCGGCGTACTGTCTGTTTCCCAGGTTCGGTGAGCAACGCGCCACCAGAGCAGGACGGCCACCAGCGCAATCGCGCTCAGCACGCTGAATGCCGTCGCAAAGGAGTAATACCCGGCTATCGTGCCGGTTAGCGCCGGGCTCATCGATGCCCCAACGCCCTGCATCAACATCACCACGCTCTGCCCGGCATTGACGTGCCCACTCCCTCGCAACAGCACAACAATAAACGACGGTACCACGACGCCGAGGATGCCTGCGGCCAGCCCGTCGAGAATTTGCACCGGGATCATCATCAACGGCGCGTCCGTGGACGCCGCCAGCGCCGCACGCACCGGCATCACCAGCAGCGCCAGCATAATTAATCGCCAGTAGCCGTAGTGTTCTATTCTCCGTGCGACCCAAATGGCGACGGGGATCATCACGGCCTGAGAAATAATGACAGTGCCCGCTGCATACAAGCCGGGGTTGATTGAGGCGGGTGCCGCCGCAACCCTCATGCTGAGCATCGGTAACAGGGCAGCGTTCGCCAGATGGAACAGGAGCAGCGTCAGTCCGGTAACAAACAGCGCCCGGTTTTTAATCAGCACCGCAAAGCCCGGAACAGGCAGGTTCGCTGAAGAGGACAACCCGCGCGCGGCATTGTTGTCGATATCCTTATTGCGAATGGCAAGCAGCGCACACAACGTTAGCAACGTCGTACAGGTCATCAGCAGGAAAATTCCGCCGACGCCCCAGTACCAGGCAATGCCGCCAGCCATCAGTGCGGTCATAAAATTGCCCGCATGATTAAACGCCTCATTTTTGCCCATCTGCGCGCTGAACCCACTCTGGCCGGTCAGCCCTAAGGTAATTCCGGTGATCAATGGCCCCACAAACGCCGCACAGATGCCGGTGATAATTTGTGAAACGGCGACAACGCCGCTCTGCTGGCTAAACCAGAGCAGAAGCGTGCTCAGGGTGATCAACAGGCAAAGTAGCGCGAGTACAGCGCGTTTGTTTCGGGAGGTGTCGGTGATGAATCCCGCCGGGAGCGTGGCCAGTAAACCCGCCAGCCCACCCGCCGTCATCAGAATACCAATATCATCAGGCGTCCAGTGACGTTCGGTGAGAAAAATACCGAGAAAAGGGCCGAGGCCATCGCGAACATCCGCAATGAAAAAACTGGTCAGGCATAACGCCCGCAGCGAACGAAGAGACATACTGCCTGCCTTTACAAAGGGTCGCCTGAAAAAATTAAAACGTAGTATACCCGGCATTGCGCGGTTTGATACGTCGCGTTGCAGGTACGGATTGTCGTGCAGATCGCGTCATAAAGAAGCGGTGGCTTTGCCCAGGCCCAGCAGGCCAGGATGTTCATCATCACGACAGGCTGAACGTGTCATTGACCCCATGCCGGGAACGTTCGCCTGTATGGCTATCACAGAACCGAAATTTGTCTCCGTTATGACAACCTGCTCTCTGTTTTCCTGGAATTAACGGTCTAACCTGAATTGTGTAAAAAACACTCAGGAGGGACACATGTACAATTCAATTTTGGTTCCAATTGATATTTCCGAAGATAGCCTGACGCATATGGTGATTCCTTTCGTTCAGGCTCATACCGCACTTAACACAGCTAAAGTCCATTTTCTTACGGTCATTCCTTCGCTACCTTATTATTCATCTTTAGGCCTGGCCTACTCCGTGGAGATGCCGAAGCTAAAAGAGTTCCAGCATGCGGCTTTAGAAAAACTGGATGAAATCGTTAAGCAATTTAAAATTCCGCCAGAAAAGGTGCAGACGCACGCCGTTACGGGATCGCCAAAAGATCAGATCCTTAAACTCGCGGACACCATCGGCGCCGACCTGATCATCATCGCCTCCCATAAGCCTGACATATCAACGTATCTGTTAGGTTCAAATGCGGCGGCAGTGGTGCGCCACGCAAAATGCCCTGTGCTGGTCGTAAGATAAAAAACCGGGCGAAAAGCCCGGTTTTTTTTCGCTGATGCTTCCCTGTTCCAGGGGGCGCGGAAGTTGCTAAAACGCGTTTATGTATTCACCAGGTTGGCGTTTAAATTGAGATCGGCAATGGCGGCGGGTTTTCCAAGTAAATACCCCTGAACTTCATCACACTTATTTTTTTTAAGAAAAGCCAACTGTTCGCTGGTCTCCACTCCTTCAGCGGTCACTTCCATGGAATAGGCTTTACCCAAATCGATTATCTTCTCGACTACCGATTGGTTCTGTGGCGAATCCGCTAAGGTAAAAATAAAGCTTTTATCGAGCTTTAGCCCATCAAACTGAAACTTTCGAAGATAGCTCAGAGAGGCATAGCCGGTACCGAAATCATCGATCAGAATCCGTACGCCCATTTTTTTGAGGGCTTTCATGGTGTGCAACGTTTTTTCTGGATCGGAAAGCGTGACATTTTCAGTCACTTCTATTTCCAGCCTGGTGGGTTCAAGTCCCGTTTCGTGAAGAATTTCTTTTACTCTTTCAGCCAGATCGCTCGCCTGGAATTCAATAGCCGAAATGTTGACTGATACCGATAACCCTGGCAATTGATCTTTGGCCTCCGTACACGCTTTACGAATGACCCAGTTGCTGAGGCTAATAATCAGCCCTGTTTCTTCAGCCAACGGGATAAACTGATCGGGCATCATGGTTCCTCGATCCGGGTGTTGCCACCGGACCAGCGCTTCGACGGCATCTGTTTTCGAATATCGGAGGTTATAACGCGGTTGATAAACCAGATAGAGTTGGTCTTCGCGAATGGCGGTCTTCAGCTCCAGTTCGAGTTTTCTGCGTTCGGTCAGCTTTTCCGACATATCCTGGCGATAATAGACCCATCGGTTTCTCCCGGATTGTTTTGCCTGGTAAAGCGCAATGTCAGCATAGCGCAGAAGATCGTTTGCGCTGTTGCCGTCTTGTGGCGCCAGTGCAATCCCCATGCTTACCCCTATTGTCACATCATTGCCATCAATGGTGAAAGGACGGTTGAGTTCTGACACGATGCGCTGGCACACCTCTTCAATCTGGTCTGTCTGGCTGGTGTTACCGAGGAGCAGCATAAATTCATCCCCGCCCTGCCGTGCAACAAAATCACCGCTCCGAATACAGCTTTTAAGACGTAAGGCGACCTCACCAAGCAGAGCGTCGCCGGTGGAATGCCCAAAAATGTCATTGACGGGTTTGAACTTGTCCAGATCCAGGCAAATCATTGCAAAGGGATAATTATTGACGCCTTCATTCGCTAACCGGCCCGCCAGAAACTCCTTAATATGATACCGGTTTGGAAGCCCCGTTAATTCATCATGCCGTGACAGAAATTCCACACGTTTAGTTGCTTCCACTTCCAGAGAGACATCTGTTGCCGCGCCCCGTAAAACCACCGAACCATCAGGCTGAGAAGAAAATTTAGCCAGAAGCGTGCAGTAGGACGTGGATTGCTGATAGTTAATATAAGGGCAATTCTTAAATTCGAAGTGTCCAGTTAATTCCCGGTGGCGGACACGATCATGAAGTAAGTGACTTGTCGACGGAAAGAGCTCATCCAGCCTGCGGCCTATCCATTGACTATGTTCATATCCCGTTACCGTGGTGAAACGACCTGATAGCCATGTAATCTTTAACGATAAGTCAGTTTCCCAGAACCAGTCGCTGGTTGTTTCACTGACATCCCTGAATCGTTTTTCACTGGTGATAAGATTCAACCGTGCTTGCTCAAGGAGAAAGGCATTTTCGTCATGAATTCTCGCCTTGTGCATAATATGACGCATAAGGATCACCGTCATTGATATTGTCAGCAGTACGGAAAGAATGAGTAATGGCAGGAAATAAACGATCAGCGCCTGGCCAGGATTTTCACTGTCCCATAAAATATGCACATCACCATTTGGCGTGCTTATGGTCAATGACGTCTGATTATTCACTTCATTGGGTGAAATGCGAACATTTTTGATGGCGGCATCATGCCCAATCGCAAGGAGTTTTTTAGCCGTTAATTTGTCGACAAACACCATGACTGAAGGCCTGCCCGGTAACGGTTGCACACTCGAATCATCACCCGTTGTTATCCATTCAGCAGAAACAATGGCCGGTATGCCGTCGATAAGCGTTAGCATAGACACCGGCAATCCCTTTTTTTTGCTCAGTTTACTGAGTAAACGGTCTTTTGTGGATTGACCCAACCAACGCTCCAGATCTTCAGGTATCCGTTTCCCGGAAATCACGCTGTAGCGCGTGGCGCCTTCCGGAGAGAGAACAAACACCCCCTCATAGCCAAAGTTATCATACAGAGACTTGCCAAGATTCTGCTTATCCCATGCCCAGTGCATGTCAACATTCTGATGAAGATGTTTGTAGGCGTCCCCCCACTCGGCATAATCTTTCAAATGGCTACGGATGCTCTCCTGTCGGGTATCTAACGCTTTTCTTAGTAAGAAATCATCATGCGAATCGCTGATTTCATTAACATTATTTTTTATTATCAACAAAGAAATTATTGCCGCCGCAAAAATAGCAATCAGCAACGTTACAACATAGGTAAAGGTTTTATTTATCAGCCTCTTAGAATGCTCAGCATCCGTAAAGCCAGGAGTGGTCAGAGGTAGGGTCATCTTTCGCCTTCTTAACTGCTATAACGTCGATTTTTTTGTTATCCTCATTTATCGGCATAAAAGGGCAAAAATTTAGAATTAAAAAACACATTTGAAAGAAGATTTTATTTCTTACAACCCAGATCAAATTATTAACAGTTCTCGAATGTAGCGCTTTGTCTCTATTAATAAAAAATCCTTTTTTCGGCGCGTTCAATTTCACCGGTTATCTTTCAAAAGCATGCTAAAATATCGCTGATTAAAGGGTATAAAAAACCGGGCTTCACGCCCGGTTCTTTTTTTCAGCCAAATGGACACTATTCACTTAACCCACGATTCTCCAGCATCGGTTCAATCCGCGGATCGTGCCCGCGCCAGTTCCGGTAAAGTTCAGCTAAATCAGTGCTGTTCCCGCGCGACAAAATGGCCTCGCGGAATTTCTGTCCGTTTTCGCGAGTCAAACCACCCTGCTCGACAAACCACTGATAGCCATCGTCTGCCAGCATTTGCGTCCACAGATAAGCGTAATACCCTGCCGCATAGCCGCCGCCGAAGATATGGGCAAAATAGCTGCTGCGATAACGCGGTGGTACCGCGGGCAGGTCCAGCCCCTCTTTTTTCAACGCAGCCGTTTCAAAGGCTTCAACGTCAGATACGGCTTCACTGATGGCGTGCCAGTTCATGTCCAGCAATGCCGCACCCAGCAGCTCCATCATGTCATAACCCTTGTTGAAATGGGTCGCGTTGAGCATGCTTTCCCGCAGCGCGTCCGGCATCGGTTCACCGGTTTCGTAGTGACGGGCGTAGCGGGTAAATACCTGAGGATGGCTGGCCCAGTGTTCATTGATCTGCGACGGAAATTCAACGAAATCACGCGGCGTATTGGTACCGGACAGCGTGGCGAAGCGCTGGCGGGCAAACAGACCGTGCAGGGTATGCCCAAACTCGTGGAACAGGGTAATTACGTCGTCCCAGGAGAGTAACGCGGTGCCCCCGTTACCCGGTTTTGGGTAGTTACAGACATTGTAGATAACCGGGCGGGCAGAAAACTCAAAAGATTGTTCAACGAAATTGCCCATCCAGGCTCCGCCCTGCTTGGAATCGCGGGCAAAGAAGTCGCCGTAAAACAGCGCCATCCCTTCACCGGTATGGTCGAAAATTTCCCATACGCGAACGTCCGGATGATAAACCGGAATATCGAAGCGTTCCACGAAGCGGATACCGAACAGCTGGCTGGCCGCCCAGAACACGCCGTCATGCAACACGGTATTGAGCGCAAAGTAGGGCCGGATCTGCGACTCATCAAGCGCATATTTCGCCTGGCGCACGCGCTCGGCATAAAAGGCCCAGTCCCAGGCCTGCACGGTGAAACCGCCCTGCTCGTCATCAATCACTTTCTGAATATCGGCCTGTTCGCGCTCCGCACGGGCACGGGCGGCAGGCACAATGCCGCGCATAAAGGCCAGCGCGGCGTCGGGGGTTTTCGCCATCTGGTCGGCAATACTCCAGCTGGCGTAATCCTCAAAGCCGAGCAGGCGAGCCTGACGCGCACGGAGCGCCGTCAAACGCAGGATCAGCGCGCGGGTATCGTTTTCATCCCCTTTCTGGGTACGCGTCCAGCCTGCGTTGAACAGGTTTTCACGCGTCTGCCGATTGCGCAGCGCAGAGAGCGCAGGTTGTTGAGTCGTATTCAGCAGCGAGATCAGCCAGCGGTCGTTAAGCCCTTTTTCCGCGGCCGCCTGCGCGGCGGCGGCGATCTCTTCTGCACTGAGACCCTCAAGCTGATGCGCATAATCCACCACCAGCCCACCCGCTTTATCGGCGGAAAGCAGACGCTGGTTAAACTGGCTGGTCAGGGAGGCTGCCTCGGTGTTCAGCGCCTTCAGCTCGGCTTTTTCTGTCTCATTTAGACGCGCACCGGCCAGAATAAACCGCTGGTACGTCTCCTCGATCAGCCGACGGGACTCGGCATCCAGCGCACCGCGATCTTGCCAGACGCTCTCAACGCGGGCGAAAAGTGTGTCATTCAGCCAGATGTCATTCGCCAGCGCGGCAAGTTCAGTGGAAAACTGCTCCTCTAACTCTTGCAGGTACGGATTGGTATGCGCAGAGGTCATGGCGAAAAAGACGCTGCTGACGCGCGAGAGCATAACGCCGCTTTTCTCCAGTGCCAGCACGGTATTATTGAAGTCTGGCGCGGCGGTTTGCGAGACAATCGCATCAATGTCCGCCCGCTTCTGACGCAGCGCTTCATCGAACGCCGGACGATAGTGACTGTCGTTAATCTGATCAAAATGGGGGGCCTGGTAAGGCAACAGACTGATTTCAAAAAAAGGATTCGTGGCCGTCATCTTTCACTCCTCAGAACGGATATCTTCCCAGAGTAGGCCAGGCCGCCATCACCTGCAATGCTGTCATACAAATGTTGCCTTAACGCACCCTCTGCGGCCGTGCTATGTTAGTACAACACAAAAAGCGTTGAGGAACAGTGAGATGATTATTTTAGTTACCGGGGCAACGGCGGGTTTTGGTGAATGCATCACGCGTCGCTTCGTCGCCAACGGGCACAAGGTGATTGCAACGGGCCGTCGTCAGGAGCGCCTGCAGGAGCTGAAAGACGAATTAGGTGACAGCATCCTGACCGCACAGCTGGACGTGCGCAACCGCGCAGCCATTGAAGAGATGATTGCTAACCTGCCTGCCGAGTGGCGCGCCATTGATCTGCTGGTCAACAACGCCGGACTGGCGCTGGGCATGGAGCCCGCGCACAAAGCCAGCGTTGAAGACTGGGAAAACATGATCGACACCAACAACAAAGGGCTGGTCTATATGACTCGCGCGGTGTTGCCGGGCATGGTTGAGCGTAATCGCGGTCACATTATCAATATTGGTTCTACCGCCGGGAGCTGGCCTTACGCGGGCGGCAACGTCTATGGTGCGACCAAAGCGTTTGTCCGTCAGTTCAGCCTGAACCTGCGCACCGATCTGCACGGCACCGCCATTCGCGTTACCGATATCGAGCCGGGTCTGGTGGGCGGCACCGAATTCTCCAACGTGCGCTTCAAGGGTGACGACGCGAAAGCGGATAAAACCTACGAAAATGCTAACGCGCTGACGCCGGAAGATGTCACTGAAGCGGTCTGGTGGGTGGCGACGCTGCCTAAGCACGTCAACATCAATACCGTGGAAATGATGCCAGTCACCCAGAGTTTTGCAGGACTTAGCGTCCATCGTGGCTAAATAAGCCCCACCCGGCCTGCGGGCCGGGTCTGTTTCGGGTTCGAAAAGAATGGTAGTATGTTCAGGCTAACTCTCTGAGAAATGACAACTCATGGCCGCTGAATCGCAACTCAATCCCACCCAGCCCGTAAACCAGCAAATCTATCGCATTTTGCGACGTGATATTGTCCATTGCCTGATTCCGCCGGGAACGCCGCTTTCTGAAAAAGAGGTCTCGGTGCGTTTTGACGTCTCCCGTCAGCCGGTGCGTGAAGCGTTCATTAAGCTTGCTGAAAACGGCCTGATTCAGATCCGCCCGCAGCGCGGCAGCTACGTAAACAAAATTTCACTTTCTCAGGTGCGTAACGGCTGTTTCGTTCGCCAGGCCATTGAATGCGCGGTCGCCCGCAGGGCGGCAACGCTTATCAATGATAACCAGTGTTACCTCCTGGAGCAGAACCTGCATCAGCAGCGTATAGCGATCGACCGTAAGCAGCTCAACGATTTCTTCCAGCTCGATGATGAATTCCACCAGAAACTGGCACAAATAGCGGATTGTCAGTTGGCCTGGGATACCATTGAGAACATCAAGGCCACCATCGACCGCGTGCGTTATATGAGCCTCGATCACGTCTCCCCGCCGGAAATGCTGCTCAGACAGCATCACGATATTTTCAGCGCGCTGGAAAAACGCGCCCCGGACGGCGTGGAAAAAGCGATGACGCTGCATTTGCAGGAAATCAGCGAATCCGTGCAGCTTATTCGTCAGGAAAACAGCGAGTGGTTTAGCGAGGAGTAATATTCGCCGCACCCTGTTGGGCGCGGCGTTGGGTTTAGCGAACGACTAACACCGGAATCGTGGCGTAGCGCAGAATGGATTCCGCATTCGATCCCAGCAGATGGGTGGTGATGCTCGGGTTTTTCGACCCGATGACAATCGCATCATATTTCCCCTCTTTGCTCAGCTTGATAATTTCATCGCGAACGTTGCCAAAACGAACCATGCTGTGAATATTCTCTGGGGCAATATCAAACAGTCTTTTTAATTCGTTCATTTTCTTCGCGGATTCCGCGGTCATATACTCTTCAAACTTTTTGATATCGGCATTGAATCCGCGCAGCAGAGACCGACTGCTGGCAGGCAGAATGTTGACCAGGGTAATTGATGCCCCCTCTGCCTTTGCAAGGCTTGCCGCGTGGCGAACCGCTTTGTCGCTCAAATCCATTTCAAACACATCTACAGGCATCAAAATGTTCTTATACATAAGCCTGACTCCTTATTCCGATGAAAGGGTTATTTCCTGCACCCAGAATGGCAGCAGGAATATAAACCAACCCTAAACGCTTCCATGTTGAAACTATCAATAAATGAAAATAACGGTCTGCTTTGTAAATTGCTGTCGCGAACCGTCAGCACCCCATGTCATTAAGAAAAAAGTGTGACTTTGATCAAAAACAAAAACATCACTTGCAGACAGGCGTATTTATATGCCCCGTGAACGGTGAAACCTGAAATACCGCCGTAACGGATAAGTTAGAGAGGAGAAAATACCATGATGACATACGACCGTAACCGCAATGCAATTACCACTGGCAGCCGCGTGATGATTAGCGGCACAGGCAAAACTGGCGTGATTAAAGCGATCCACAGCGACGGGCTGGATGCCGCGCAGGTGCGCCGCAGCAAAACGGTGGAAGTGGAAGGATGCGAAGGTAAGTTCGAGCCGATTGAGCTGATTCGTCTGGGTATGCACTAAGTTGTGCGCTGACATGCCGCCGCGCACGGCGGCATGTACTGAATTACCGTTGAGACGCGTACTGCGCCACGGTAGCTTTCGCGCCCTTTTGCACCAAAGACCGGTACGCGGTCATCACCGCATCAACAAAGACCGTCTCACGCGGTAATTCTTTGCCAAAGATAGACTCAATGCCGAGCAGCGCACGCACGCGGCTTTCCCCTTCAGCACTTCCCTTCACTGCCGCCTGAATCACCGCCAGCTGCGGATCGCTCACCTCGATGGCATTACCCTGCTCATCCACTCCGCCGACATAGCGCATCCAGCCCGCCACGCCCAGCGCCAGCAGGGGGAAAGGTTTCTGATGCACCAGATGCCAGCGCACGGAATCTAACATGCGTTGCGGGAGCTTCTGGCTGCCGTCCATCGCGATTTGCCAGGTGCGATGACGCAGAGCCGGGTTGCTGTAGCGGGCAATCAGCAGATCGGCGTAATGTCCTAAATCGACGCCTTTCACCTTCAGGGTCGGCGCCTGCTCGTGGAGCATCAGCGCGTGAGCCGCAACGCGGTAATTCTCATCTTCCATGCAGTCGTTGATATGCTGATAACCGGCCAGATACCCCAGGTAAGCCAGGAAGGAGTGGCTGCCGTTAAGCATGCGCAGCTTCATCTCTTCAAACGGAATGACGTCTGATACCAGCTCGGCCCCGGCTTTTTCCCACGCAGGACGCCCCGCCACAAAGTTATCTTCGATCACCCACTGGCGGAAGGGTTCACAGGCCACGCCCGCCGGATCACGCACGCCAGTGAGCTGTTCGATTTTATCCAGCGTATCAGGCGTGACCGCAGGTACGATGCGATCCACCATGGTTGACGGGAACGTGACGTTAGCCTCGATCCAGTCCGCCAGCTCGCCGTCTACCGCCCGGGCATAGGAGCAGGTTACGTTGCGCATCACATGACCGTTTTCCGGCATGTTGTCGCAGGACATCACGCTAAAAGCCGGTAACCCCGCCGCTTTGCGACGCGCCAGCGCTTCCACCACCACACCCGGCGCGGACGTCGGCTGATGCGGGTTTTGCAGGTCGGCGGCGATGAATGGATGATCGAGCATCAGTTGCCCGGTTGCGGGAGAGTGACAGTAGCCCTTCTCGGTAATGGTCAGTGAAACAATCGCCACCTGCGGTTCGCACATCGCTGCCAGTACGGTCTCCAGCCCGTCAACCTGCGCATGCAGGGCCTTTTTGACCACGCCCACCACGCGGGATGTCCACGCATCGGCGGACATCTCCGCTACGGTATAGAGGTTATCCTGCGCCTTCAGGTCGGCAATCTGCTGCTCGCCGCCAATCAGGTTGACCTCACAGTAGCCCCAGTCGCTGCCATAATCAGACGCGAGGATGTCGGCATACACCGCCTGATGCGCGCGGTGAAAGGCGCCAAATCCTAAATGAACAATGCGTGCTTTAAGGCTGTCGCGATTGTACTGAGGCAGCGTCGCTTTGGCCTGTAATAACGTGTTTTCCATGATTAAGACTCGTTAATTAGAAAGCTGTGGATCGCTGCCGCTTGTTATAAAGCGGCAGCGCCTGCTGACTACACCAACTAGAATGGCAGTTGGGGTAAAAAATCTCTGCCATCCACCATACTGATACTGCCATTTGAGATTTTGATTTATATTAACTTTTGTTCAGGTGGTGTGACACAAAGACAAAGTTGTGTGACAAGTCACGCAGGCTGTGTACCATTACCGCCGTGACGATACCGTGCCGTAGGCCACAGGCTCTTTTGGCGTGGCCTCCGCAGCATCTTCCGCTGCGCTCAAATCACGATCCCGCACTTCGGGCATCAGGCAGGCCGAGACCAGACCAATCACAGAGTAAGCCACCAGCATGGCCACAATCGGCCACCAGGAACCGGTCATGTTACAGAAGATCCCCGCCAGCACCGGACCAAACCCCACTGCCACCAGACCGCCCGCCTCTTTGGAGATAGCCATCCGGGTAAAGCGATTTCGCGAGCCAAACATCTCCGCCATGGTGATATTTTCCAGCGCAAACAGCCCCAGTACCGCGAAATTATGGATAACGATGATGGAGAGCATAATGGTTCCCGGCGCATAGCTTTTATCGACGATGATCGACAGCATCGGGTAGGCCAGAATAATGGCGGAGATATTAAGGATAATGTACGGCAGACGGCGTCCCACTTTATCGGACAGCCAGCCCAGCAGCGGGATAGAGATAAACCCAAGAATGGAGCTTATCATCAGCGCGTCGGTGGGAATGGCTTTATCGAACAGGAGAGTCTGGACCAGATAACCGGCCAGAAACGTCTGAATCAGACCCGAGTTGCCCGCCTGACCGAAACGCAGACCGGTCGCCAGCCAGAAAGATTTACTTTTCACCATGGCACCTAACGATGTGTCCGGCTGCGCGGTTTGAGCATCGTTCACTTTCTCAAAGACCGGGCTTTCCTTGAGGTTCATACGCAGCCAGATGGCAAAGATCATCACCACGACGCTGGCGAGGAACGGCACGCGCCAGCCCCAGGCGAGCAGCTGTTCGCGGTCGAGGGCAAAGAACATAACGGCCCAGATAGCGGTCGCGCTCAGTGTCCCGCAGTTAGTCCCCATCGCCACCAGCGAGGAGATGATGCCGCGTTTACCTTTCGGTGCGTACTCCGCCAGCATGGTCCCGGCCCCGGAGATCTCTGCCCCTGCCCCGAGTCCCTGAATGATGCGCAGCGTCACCAGCAGTACGGGCGCGAAAATCCCGATCTGTGCATAGGTGGGCAGCACGCCAATCAGCGTGGTGCAGATCCCCATCATGGTGATGGTGATAAACAGTACCTTTTTACGGCCAATGCTGTCGCCCATGCGACCAAAAATAAAGGCGCCGACGATACGCGCGATATAGCCTGCACCGTAGGTTCCCATCGCCAGGATCAGTGCCATCGCAGCGGACTGTTCCGGGAAGAAGATTTCATGAAATACCAGGGCGGCCCCCAGCGAGTAGAGCTGGAAATCCATGAACTCCAGCGCGGTGCCCAGCCAGCCTGAAACGGCGGCTTTCACCAGATCGGAGGTGGTTCTTTGAGGTTGTGCTTGCGTCATAATGGCTATCTCTGAAAGGTAAGATGCGTACCACATAGAGCCCGTCTTCGCGGGCTCTTCACCGCGTGAATTATTCTGGGTTGAACGTGAGCAGGACCTTGCAGCACTGCCTCTGGTCTTTCTCAAACAGTTCAATGGCGTCTGTTGCATGGTGATAGTCAAAGGTATGGGTGATCAGTTTTTCCGGGTCGATCAGTCCTTTTGTCAGCCAGTCGATGACGACCGGGAATTTATTGGCGTTCAGGCGCGAGGAGAAAATCGCCAGCTCTTTGCCGGTGATGCCCTGCTGAACAATCTGGCTCGGTTCGCTGGAGAAGCCCATCAGCACGATGCGCGCCGCCGGCGAGGCCAGGGTTATCGCTTCCTGTAAAATGGACGGATGACAGGCGGCATCAATGATTAACGTCGGTTTGATGCCTTTTTCGTCCAGCGCGGCCTGCAACGACTGCTCGCCGTTATTAAAGACCCAGTCCGCGCCGCTGCGCTGGGCCATTGCCAGGCGTTCGTCTATGCGGTCAACCACAATCACCTGTTTCACCTTATAGACGCCCTTCAGCGCCTGCACGGTGACCAGCCCCATCGGGCCTGCGCCGTAGATCAGCACCACGTCCTGTTCACCAGGGTTGGCCTGCCCCGTCACGTTGGCGGCAATGGTAAATGGCTCAACCATGACGGCGTGTTTATCCGGGATCGCATCCGGGATGCGCCAGGCATTTTTTGCGGGTACCGTTGCATATTCGCTGAAACCGCCGTCGCGGTGAACGCCCAGCACCACCAGCGAGGTGCAGACGTTTGGTTTTCCGACGGAGCACGGGTAGCAGTGTCCGCAGCTGATCACCGGGTCAACCGACACGCGTTCTCCTGACCGGGACGGATCCACGCCCTCGCCAACGGCATCGATCACGCCAAAAAACTCGTGGCCAATCACGCGCGGATACTTCGCAAACGGGTTATGGCCGCGGTAAATGTGGCTGTCCGAACCGCAGATCCCGGCGAGTGTGATTTTGACGCGCACTTCGCCTGCGCCTGGCTGCGGGCGTGGACGCGCTTCAATGACCAGCTGGTTCGGCTGTTGAATGACTATGCTTTTCATCGTTCGCTCCTCGTTTACCAGTTCCACAGCGTACCGTCTTCAAGACGTGCCACCGGCAGGTACGCCGGATCGTACGGGTATTTCGCCGCCAGCTTCTCGTCAAACTCAATGCCCAGCCCTGGCTTGTCACCCGGGTGCATATAGCCGTTATCAAAGCGCCAGCTGTGCGGGAAGACGTCGAGCATTTGTTCGGAATAGCCCATATATTCCTGCACGCCAAAGTTCGGTACCCACAGGTCAAAATGCAGCGCGGCGGCATGACACACCGGCGACAGATCCGACGGGCCGTGCGAACCGGTACGTACCTGGTAGAGCGACGCAAAGTCAGCGATGCGACGCATGCCGGTGATGCCGCCCGCATGCGTGATTGTGGTGCGGATATAGTCGATAAGCTGCTCTTCGATAAGCTGCTTGCAGTCCCAGATGCTGTTAAACACCTCGCCCACCGCAATGGGCGTGACGGTGTGCTGGCGAATAAGACGGAAGCAGGCCTGGTTTTCGGCAGGCGTGGGATCTTCCATCCAGAACATGCGGAAGTCTTCGATGCTCTTACCGAAGCGCGCCGCCTCAATGGGCGTCAGACGGTGGTGCATATCGTGCAGGAGGTGTTCATTGAAGCCAAATTTACTGCGCACCGCGTCGAACAGTTTGGGTGTGAAATCGAGGTATTTCTCGGTCGACCATAGCTGCTCTTCCGGCCAGTCGCCTTTGGTGGCAGGCTCGTAGGCCAGCCCTTTTCCTTTCGACATGCCGTAGGTGGTTTTCATACCCGGCACACCGCACTGCACGCGGATCGCCTTGAAGCCCATCTCTTTATGACGCGCGTAATCTTCCAGCACGTCGTCAATGGTGTGACCGGTCGTGTGGCAGTAGACCATGACGCCTTCACGGGAGGCGCCGCCCAGCAGCTGGTAGAGCGGCATATTGGCCGCTTTGGCTTTGATGTCCCACAGCGCCATATCCACGGCGGAGATGGCCGACATGGTGACCGGTCCGCGACGCCAGTAGGCGCCTTTATAGAAGAATTGCCAGATATCTTCGATACGGTGCGCGTCGCGGCCAATTAACTGCGGGCAGAGGTGATCCTTCAGGTACGAAGCGACGGAGAGCTCGCGTCCGTTCAGCGTAGCGTCACCGAGGCCGACAATCCCGTCATCGGTGGTGATTTTAAGGGTGACAAAGTTCCGCCCCGGGCAGGTAACAAACACGTCAGCCGCGACAATCTTCATAATTCCTTTCCTTACATCGTTCGTTGTGATGTCGGAAATTTACTCAATTGCAATACTACCATACAAGTATAATGATCATAAAATCAGCTGGCGATCACAAAACCGGACACCTTACACCGCCCTTATAAACCCTTTTTTGTACCTTTTTCACTTCAGGTGAGGATTTATTTAAACATCAGACCCGATGATGGCGTTAACTTTCCATACCTGCGCTGCGGGTATGCCGTCTTTTCTCTTTGGTGTAGAATCTGTAAGGGGTTACTTGATTATCTGCACCCGTTTAAAAGGAAACGCTATGACAACATTAAGCAAACGCCTTTGTCTGACAGCCCTGCTGGCGCTGTCATCGTTCGCTTTTGCCGCCTCTGCGACAGCGGAAACCAGCAAACTCATTATTGAGTCTGGTGACAGCGCGCAAAGCCGCCAGAACGCCGCCATGGACAAAGAACAATGGAATGACACCCGTAGCCTTCGTCAGAAGGTCAACAAACGTGCTGAAAAAGAGTGGGATAAAGAAGATGTCGCTTTTGACGCACGCGATAAGTGTCAGCAAAGTGCAAACGTCAATGCCTACTGGGAGCCTAACACCCTGCGCTGCCTGGACCGCCGCACTGGCCGTACGGTAGCCCCATAATGTCGGCTTCGTGTGACGTTAAGCTCCGTCCGCTGGAGCGTGAAGACCTGCGCTTTGTCCATCAGCTCGACAACAACGCCAGCGTGATGCGCTACTGGTTCGAAGAGCCTTACGAGGCCTTTGTCGAGCTGTCGGATCTGTACGACAAACACATTCACGATCAGAGCGAACGTCGTTTTGTGGTGGAGTGTGGCGGCGAAGAAGCCGGGCTGGTGGAGCTGGTTGAAATCAACCACGTTCACCGTCGGGCAGAGTTCCAGATCATCATTTCGCCTGAGCACCAGGGGAAAGGCCTGGCCTCACGCGCGGCGAAGCTGGCGATGGATTACGGATTCAACGTTCTGAATCTCTACAAGCTGTACCTGATTGTGGACAAAGAGAACGAGAAAGCGATTCATATCTACCGCAAGCTGGGCTTTATGGTGGAAGGCGAGCTGATTCACGAGTTCTTTATCAACGGTGAATACCGCAATACCATCCGCATGTGCATCTTCCAGCATCAGCACCAGGCCGGGCATAAACCCTCAGGCGCCAGCCTGCTGAAACCAACCGCGCAGTGAGTTTGATGACAACCCCTGTCATCAACAATTGCGCCGTCTTTCTTGCCGGGTGGCGCTGCGCTTACCCGGCCTACATTGTGCAATAATATCAATACATTGCTCAGTAGTATTCAATCGTGTTTTTGATGGTGTACTTGCGCTCAACGGCGGGCTTGACGCTGTCATCGGTGATGATCAGATCGCAGCTCACCGGATTGTTGTGTCGATCGTAGTCGCAGCTCTGCTTCACGTTACCCAGCGGCTTGTCGTTTAACAAACTCACTGCCGAGTAATCCATCCTTTTGCGTACATCTTTAGACGGTGTCGACTGGACAGACAGATGCTGATCCCCGGAGACGGTAGTTTTGCCCAACGGGTAACCATCGGCATCGTAGCGGTACTTCACTTCCATCTCTTTGCCGTGCGCCGCCACCACGAAACCGTTATCGTCGGTATCCCACGTCACCCCGGCTGACGGCAGTTCGGCCAGCTGGCATTTCCCCTGCAGCTTCACTTTGCGCTGCTGGGTTTCGGCATCAACGTAGTAATTCGCATCCAGCACCAGCGCCACGCCGGTGTTGGCCTCCAGGTCGTGCAGTTCCAGCGTATCGAAACACCCTTCTGTCGACACGGTGCCCGTCACCCGTTTAGACACTTCGCCCTTCTCGTTGAACAGTGTCTGGGTAAAGTCTTTAACCGGGCCGCGCAGGGGGTCAAAATCAAATTCGTTCGAGAAACTCGCCATCTCCGGCGTAAACGACAGTGGTGCGGAGTTGTTGTCACACCCCGCGAGAGTGGCTGCCAGGAGCGTTATCGCTGCATATTTCTTCACATTGATTACCGTACAGAGAGATTATTCCCAATCATATTAGCAAATACAGTTGTTTACACGAAGCCTGCTAAAATTAATGTCTACACACAGAGTAAAGGAGCGACAGATGAAACGGTTACCCTGGATTACCGCCCTGCTGTTAATGAGTGCTTCAACGGCCGCCCTGGCGGCACCCGATTCCTGCGAGCGCGTGAAAAGCGATATTCAGCAGAAGATCATCAACAACGGCGTGCCGGAGTCAGGATTCACGCTGAACATTGTGCCGAACGATCAGGCCGATCAGCCGGACGCACAGGTGGTAGGCCATTGTGCCAACGACACCTTTAAAATTCTGTACACCCGCACAGGGAGCGGAGCGGCGTCCGCCAGTCAGGATAATGCGCCAACTGAACCGCAGTAATTTCCCCTCAATCCCCTTTGATTTGATAAGGATTAATATTTACTACCCCTAAATCAGTAACACTCACCCCACCATTAGCCCGGTTATCATTTCGGGAAAAATAATACGCAATTACATTGGTGGGGTGAGCCATGTCCGATATCGAACATCACGGCGGGATTAGCCGTCGAACACTCGTGAAATCTACGGCGATAGGATCGCTGGCGTTCGCCGCCGGTAGCGTCTCATTGCCTTTTGGCGTGAAACGCGTTGCCGCCGCAGTGCAAAGCGCCACGAAACCTGCTGACGATAAAGTCGTCTGGGGCGCCTGCTCGGTTAACTGTGGCAGCCGCTGCGCATTGCGTCTGCACGTCCGCGACGATGAGGTGTACTGGGTCGAAACGGATAACACCGGCGAGGATATCTACGGCAATCACCAGGTTCGCGCCTGCCTGCGCGGACGTTCTATTCGCCGTCGCATCAACCACCCTGACCGTCTGAACTACCCGATGAAGCGCGTGGGCAAACGCGGTGAAGGCAAGTTCGAGCGTATCAGTTGGGATGAAGCGCTCAACACCATCACCGCCAGCCTGAAAGACGTGGTCGCCAGATACGGCAATGAAGCGGTGTACATCAACTACTCCTCCGGTATTGTCGGCGGCAATATCACCCGCTCCTCCCCTTACGCGTCGCTGGTGGCGCGCCTGATGAACTGCTACGGCGGTTTCCTGAGCCACTACGGCACCTACAGCACGGCGCAAATCGCCTGCGCAATGCCTTACACCTACGGCAGCAATGACGGTAACAGCACCTCGGATATCGAAAACACCAAACTGGTGGTGATGTTCGGCAACAACCCGGCGGAAACGCGCATGAGCGGGGGCGGGATTACCTATTATCTTGAGCAGGCTCGCGAGCGGTCCAACGCGCGTATGATTGTCATCGATCCGCGCTATACCGACACGGCAGCCGGACGTGAAGATGAATGGATCCCAATTCGTCCAGGGACCGATGCCGCGCTGGTGGCCGGTCTGGCATGGGTAATGATTAACGAAAATCTGGTCGACCAGCCTTTCCTCGACAAGTACTGCGTCGGCTACGACGAAAAAACGCTGCCGGAAGGCGCGCCGGCTAACGCGCACTACAAAGCGTATATTCTCGGCCAGGGCGATGACGGAACGGCGAAAACCCCGGAGTGGGCCTCGCGCATTACGGGCATACCGGCCAATCGCATCGTTAAGCTTGCCCGGGAAATCGGTTCTGCGAAGCCAGCCTATATCTGCCAGGGCTGGGGTCCACAGCGTCAGGCGAACGGCGAATTGACGTCCCGCGCCATCGCGATGCTGCCGATCCTGACCGGCAACGTAGGGATCAACGGCGGTAACAGCGGCGCGCGTGAGTCGACGTACACCATCACCATCGAACGGATGCCGCTGCCGGAAAACCCGGTCAAAACGCAGATCTCCTGCTTTAGCTGGACGGACGCCATCGCCCGCGGACCGGAAATGACTGCCCTGCGCGACGGGGTGCGCGGTAAAGATAAGCTGGATGTGCCGATTAAGTTCATCTGGAACTACGCGGGTAATACCATCATCAACCAGCACTCCGATATCAATAAAACCCACGATATCCTGCAGGATGAAAGCAAGTGCGAAATGATTGTCGTCATCGATAATTTCATGACGTCGTCAGCGAAGTATGCCGATATCGTGTTGCCGGATTTAATGACCGTCGAGCAGGAAGATATTATTCCTAACGATTACGCCGGGAACATGGGCTACCTGATTTTCCTCCAGCCCGTCACCGCACCGAAGTTTGAACGCAAACCCATCTACTGGATCATGAGTGAAGTGGCGAAACGTCTTGGGCCGGATATCCATCAGAAATTCACCGAAGGACGGACGCAAGCGCAATGGCTGCAGTATCTGTATGCCAAAATGCTCGAAAAAGACCCTCAACTTCCGTCCTATGATGAGCTGAAGAAAATGGGCATTTATAAGCGCAAAGATCCGAACGGACACTTTGTGGCGTATAAAAAGTTCCGCGAAAACCCGGAAGCCAATCCGCTGAAAACGCCATCGGGTAAGATTGAAATTTACTCAAGTAAGCTGGCTGAAATTGCAGCGACCTGGGAACTGGCAAAAGACGAAACCATCAGCCCTCTTCCCGTCTATGCCTCAACATTTGACGGTTGGGATGCCCCCGCGCGCGCGCAGTATCCTCTGCAGCTGTTTGGCTTCCATTTCAAAGCCCGTACCCACTCTAGCTACGGTAACGTTGACGTGCTGAAAGCGGCCTGCCGCCAGGAGGTCTGGCTTAATCCTCTCGATGCCGAAAAACGCGGCATTAAGAACGGCGATACGGTGCGCGTGTTTAACGATCGCGGTGAGGTGAGAATTGAAGCGAAAGTCACGCCTCGCATCATGCCCGGCGTGAGTGCCATGGGCCAGGGCGCCTGGCATGACGCCAATATGGATGGCGATCGTATCGACCACGGCTCCTGCATCAACACACTGACGACCCATCGCCCGTCTCCGCTGGCCAAGGGCAACCCGCAGCACACCAACCTGGTACAGATTGAGAAGGTATAAGGGGTGAAACGGATGGCCGTGGTTTATTCTATGGTGTGTATTACTGATTAACACAGTCGCGCGGGCGTGCCCCGCGCAAGCAAGGAAGGTTTAATGAAAGACGTCTTACAGCGTGAATCGTTCGCGTTCAGCGCCCGGGTGCTGGGCGCGCTGTTTTATTTCGCTCCTGACAGCGAGCAGACTGCGCCCCTGGTGCAGGCCCTTATCGCTGGCGAATGGGTTCAGGACTGGCCCCTGTCTCCGGAAACGCTGCAGCCCGTTGCCGATACCTTTGCCACGTCTTCCGATGAGCCGCTGACGGACGCCTGGCAACGGTTGTTTATTGGCCCTTATGCCCTGCCCGCGCCGCCGTGGGGTTCCGTCTGGCTGGATCGCGAATCCGTGCTGTTTGGTGACTCAACCCTTGCGCTGCGCCAGTGGATGCGTGAAAACGGCATCGCTTTTGAGATACAGCAGAACGAACCGGAAGATCATTTCGGTACCCTGCTGCTGCTGGCGGCGTGGCTGATTGAGAATGGCCGCGATTCGGAGTGCGACCAGCTCCTGGCGTGGCACCTGCTGCCGTGGAGTACCCGCTTCCTGTCGGTATTTGTCGACAATGCGGGTCATCCTTTTTACACCGCGCTGGGCAGGCTTGCGCAGCTGACGCTGGCGGACTGGCGATCCGCGCTGGTTATCCCTGTTGCGGAAAAGACGCTGTATCGCTAAGGGATGTGATGAGGTGTTGAGATTGTCCGCTTGCGGTCTTGCTTGTGCCGGAAGCGGATTTTTAAAAAAAGATAACAGATAAACCTCTTCATCCAGGCAGGCGAATTCCTCATTTTTATTTCCTCAACCTTAACCATTCAGAGCCCTTCTTAGCCCTTAATGAAAGCGACGTAATATGTGTGGCTCGTATGTCCACAATTGCTCTAAATGCTTAACGCTCATTACTTATGTATGACGCGCCAGCCCATGATTATTTATTTAATACCAGGTGATTGCGAATTTTTGTCTGGTTTAGCTATAAAAATCACTGATGCCGTATGAAACATTTTAATAATGATTAAATCTGATGCCATACGTAATGACCTTCAACTTTAGATGCGATATAACGTCCCCCGAACACAAGTTAACAATATCATAACATTACAAAGGTTAAGCAAATGAAGCAGGTTGGCATCGTCGGTTGGCGAGGAATGGTAGGTTCTGTTTTGTTACAGCGAATGGTCGAAGAGAACGACTTCGACGGTATTTCTGTGCATTTTTACAGTACTTCAAGTGCAGGTGCCGCCGGTCCTGTCATTGGTGGCGTCGGCTATACGCTAAAAGATGCTAATTCAATCAATGCCCTGTCCGAAATGGATATCATTATAACCTGTCAGGGCGGTGATTATACTAAAGCAATATATCCTGATTTGATTGATCACGGCTGGAAAGGCTACTGGATTGATGCGGCCTCAGCGTTACGGATGGATGAGAAAGCCTGTATTATTCTCGACCCCGTCAATCGTTCTAATATTGATCGTGCAATCAAAGAAGGAATTAAACTTTTTGTTGGTGGCAACTGCTCCATCACCCTGAGTCTTATGGGGCTTGCTGGACTGATAAAGGCTGACTTAATCGAATGGATGAGCGTAATGACGTATCAGTCTGCATCAGGTGCAGGGGCTAAATATGTTAGAGAATTAATCGCTCAAAGCGCATATATCAGCCAGCATTTATCCTCAGATGAACTCATGTCATCAGGATCGGTGCTTCCTTTAGTCAATAAAGTCAGTGAGCTTATTAACAGTGCTGACATGCCCATCCAGAATTTCGGCGTACCTCTTATGGGCAGCATCATTCCATGGATTGATAGCGATTTAGGCGATGGGAATAGCCGCGAAGAGTGGAAAGGTGAGGCAGAAACGAACAAGATTCTTGGGCTTTCTCCAGGTACAATCCCGGTAAACGGTTTGTGTATTCGTGTCGGCGTGATCCGGTGCCATAGTGCTGCCATCACCCTGGAGCTCAAGCGTGAAGTCAGCGAAAAAGAATTCGCAAGCTTAGTAACGCATTCCCACCCCTGGGTTAACTACGTACCCAATAACAAGGATGAAAGTGTCAGTCGATTGACCCCAGCTTACATCAGCGGTTCGCTACAGGTTGGCGTTGGCCGTTACAAAAAAATGTCCCTGAATAATGACCCTATTTACTCGGTTCTAACGGTGGGCGATCAGCTATTATGGGGGGCGGCAGAACCGTTGCGCCGGATGTTGAATATTTTGCTTGGCAAAATATAAGTCGAATTTTACGAGTAAAACATCTCGTGACGGAATCACTGCAAATCCACCAGAGCGAAAACGAATATTACCCCTACATTTAGTGGTTGCTATGTGAAGGTAGTTCATCCATCCTGCTTGTAACCGCGGGCAGGACGGAGTCACATTTTGTGGGTAATCCAATCCTTGAGAAAACCATCGTCATCTTTCTTCTCATCTTGTGGATAATCAGTGCATTCAGGGCCAGGAAAAGAAAATGTTCTGACCCCGCTATTGAAGCAGCTGATGCCAGAGAACGCCATGAATGGCGCTATTTCAGATGGGGGTTCCGGACGATACAAGTGGCAGCGACAATATATATCTTTGTTCAGCTGTTTCAGGTATTAATGAGATAAGATACGTCACTTTCAAACTCCCCGTGGGCGACGTTTTTCGTTACACAATCGGGTTATCGCCTGCCTCTCCCGTCAACTGCGTTACGCCCGCTGCGGCAAGCACGCTCCAGCGGGCGGTGAGCTTGTGGTTCCAGTCAAGATCCATCGACCAGGCGTAAATCCCTGCGCCGGCGTCATGTCGGGCAAACCCCGATGCCGCCGACTGGGCATCGCTCACGCCGTAATACGTTTGCATATACTTGCTGGAGCCCCAACTGCCGGTCAGCGCCAGCGCTCCGCATTTTACGCACACCTGACGATCTCTCCCCCTTAAAAGCCGTACCGCAGCATAGTGAGGCGCGCATTGACGCCGCGACGGAGTCCGTGCCGCTAACGTCGCTCATACCGGAGCGAATGGCCGAGTTGGAACCGTTAGCCTCAGCGCGCAGAATTGAACTGGAATTCTTCGCCGAGAAGAACATCCGGATTAGCGGCGTCAGGCAAAGTTTGATATCGCTGATAGACAATCTCATTGAAAATGCCGTGAAGTACAGCCCTGAGTGCGTCCGCAGAAGGTGGCCTCCAGGTGACGGTTGCCTTCCCGAACCGCACGTTTAGCTAAACCAGAACAGGGGGTTTGATCGCAAATGCCGCAGATTGCTTCAAAAAAATTACCCTATTTGTTATATTGTTGTTTATTGCTTATTCACCTCTGCGGTGCCAAAAAGAACAAGATTCACCGCGACCCAGGACAGAGAAATGTTAGATTACCGCTTCCCGACAGCTTTGCAGATGGTCCTCAGCGTAGCGATGGCGGAGCAATTAGGTAAACGTTCGACGAGTGGCGTTCTGGCCTACGGCCTGGAAGCCAACCCGAGCTTTATCCGCAAATTGATGGTTCCCCTTACGCGTGACGGAATTATCGTCTCCACGCTTGGCCGCAACGGCTCCATTCATCTTGGGCGCCCGCCGGAAGAGATCACCCTGCGTGACATCTACCTTTCGGTCACTGAAGATAAAAAGCTGTGGGCGTCGCGTCCTGACGTACCGGCTCGCTGTGTGGTCAGCGCTAACGCCTGCTGGTACTTTAAATCGGTATCCGAAGAAGCTGAGCAGGCTTCGCTGGCGGTATTAGCCCGACACACCGTGGCAAGCGCGCTGGAAGAGGTCAAAAAAGCCGATAGCAGCGGCTGCGATCCGGTACCTGAGCTTATGGCCCAGTATAAAGAAACGTTTTAACGGTTGTTCTGATGCGAAAAAAAAGCGCCTTACTGTGAAGGCGCTTTTTTGTTTTCTGCAACATCCCTATGCAGGCAGAACGTCCCTTTCCTCTTTACCGCGCGTAACGAATTTACGCAGCGTCACGTAAAACACCGGCGTCAGGAACAGACCAAACAACGTGACGCCCAGCATCCCGGAGAAGACCGTAATCCCGGTGACACCGCGCACTTCTGCACCCGCGCCGTGGCCTAGGATCAGCGGAATGGTTCCGGCGATGAAGGCAATGGAGGTCATCACAATCGGGCGTAAACGCAGGCGGCAGGCCTCCAGCGCGGCTTCCATGATACCTTTGCCCTGAATTTCCAGCTCGCGGGCAAACTCCACAATAAGAATCGCGTTTTTACATGCCAGCCCCATCAGTACCACCAGCCCTACCTGCACGAACACATTGTTATCGCCACCGGTCAGCCAGACGCCAAACAGCGCGGACAACATTGTCATCGGCACGATAAGGATCACCGCCAGCGGCAGCGTCCAGCTTTCATACAGTGCCGCCAGCACCAGGAAGGCCAGTAGCACCGCGACCGGGAAGACGATCAGCGCCGTATTACCTTGTGTCGCCTGCTGGAAGCTCAGATCCGTCCATTCAATATTCATTCCGTTCGGCAATATCTGCTTAGACATACCTTCCAGCTGCGTCATCGCCTGGGCGGAGGAGAGTACGCGCGGGTCGGCATCGCCAATCAGGTCAGCCGCCGGGTAGCCATTGTAGCGGATCACCGGATCCGGCCCGTAGGTGGTGCTGATCTTAACCATACTGCCAATTGGCACCATTTCACCCTGATTATTACGGGTACGTAAGTTCGCAATATCCTCCACGCTCTCGCGGTACGGTCCGTCGGCCTGCGCCATTACACGCCAGGTACGCCCGAACTGGTTGAAGTCATTCACATAAGACGAGCCCAGATAGGTTTGCAGCGTACCGAACAGATCGGTCAGCGACACGCCCTGCGCTTTCGCCTTGTCACGGTCAACCTGCACGTCCAGCTGTGGAACGTTGGCCTGGTAGGTCGAGATCGGGAAATGCATCCCCGGCGTCTGCATAATCGCACCGGACATGGTATTCACCGCGTTCTGCAATGCGCCATAGCCAAGACCGGCACGATCCTGAATGTACAGGGAATAACCCGACCCCTGCCCCAGCCCCAAAATCGGCGGCGGCAGAATGGAGAAGCCAAAGCCCTGCTGGATTTGCGCAATTTTCGCATTGATTTCAGCGTTAATTTCCGCAGCACTGTGTTTACGCTGGTCGAACGGCTTCAGGCCAAAGAAGACCGTTCCGGTGTTCGGCGTATTGGTGAACTGCAGCGCATTCAGCCCCGGGAAAGCAACCGCATAGTCCACGCCTTCGGTATTCATCCCGATTTCGCTCATTTTGCGGATCACCGCATCAGTACGCGCCAGCGACGAGCCTTCGGGCATTTTCACGCCACCAATCAGGTACAGCTTATCCTGTGTCGGAATAAAGCCACCGGGAACCGCTTTAAACATGACGCCTGCGGCACACAGCAGCAGCAGATACACCACAAACACCGCGCCACGTCGGCCGAGCGTTTTACCCACCAGCCCCTGATAGCCAGTCGAGCTACGATGGAAAAAGCGGTTAAACGGTCGGAAAATCCAGCCGAACAGACGATCGATAAGCCGGGTCGGGAAATCTTTCGGTGCGCCGTGCGGTTTTAACAGCAGAGCAGCCAGCGCTGGCGAGAGCGTCAGCGAGTTGATAGCGGAGATCACCGTCGAAATGGCAATCGTTACCGCAAACTGTTTGTAGAACTGGCCGGTGACGCCAGAGAGGAACGCCATCGGCACAAACACCGCGCACAATACCAGCGCAATCGCGATAATCGGCCCGGACACTTCACGCATCGCCTGATGCGCCGCCGCAAGCGGAGCAAGCCCCTCTTCGATATTTCGCTCGACGTTTTCCACCACCACGATGGCATCATCCACCACGATACCGATAGCCAATACCAGCCCGAACAAACTCAGGGTATTAAGCGAAAAGCCCAGCAGGTAGAGAACGCTGAACGTCCCCACGACCGAAACCGGCACCGCGATCAGCGGAATGATCGACGCACGCCAGGTTTGCAGGAAGAGGATCACTACCAGTACGACCAGCACTACCGCTTCCAGCAGCGTTTGCACCACCGCACGGATAGAATCGCGCACGAATACCGTCGGATCGTAAGGTGCCGCCCACTTCATATCTTCCGGGAAACGGGTGGACAGTTCCGCCATTTTAGCGCGCACCGCGTTAGACAGATCGATGGCGTTTGCGCCAGGAGACTGGAAGATACCGATCCCGACCGCGTCTTTATTGTTAAGCTGCGAACGCAACGCATAGCTGCCCGATCCCATTTCAATACGCGCCACGTCGCGCAGGCGTACCAGCGACCCGTCCTGAGACGTTTTGAGAATGATATTGCCAAACTCTTCTTCGGTATGCAGACGCCCCTGGGCGTTAATGGAGATCAGGAAATCGCTCTCCTTCGGCAGCGGCTCGGTGCCCAGCTGCCCGGCCGACACCTGCACGTTTTGCTCCTGCATCGCCGTGACGACATCCGAGGCGGTCAGCCCGCGCGCCGCTACTTTATTGGGATCCAGCCAGACGCGCATCGCGTACTCGCCTGAGCCAAAAATCTGGATCTGGCCGACACCGGGCAGACGCGCCAGTTCGTCCTTCACTTTCAGCGTGGCGTAGTTGCGCATATACAGAGAGTCATATTTACCGCCAGGCGAAAATAGATGCACCACCAGGGTCAGCGTAGGAGACTGTTTCTGCGTCGTGATGCCCAGACGGCGCACATCCTCCGGCAGACGCGCCTCGGCCTGCGCCACGCGGTTTTGTACCTGAACCTGCGCCTGATCCGGGTCGGTTCCCGGACGGAAAGTGACGGTCGTCACCATCACGCCATCAGAACCCGCGACGGATTTCATGTACATCATGTTCTCAACGCCGTTGATCGCCTCTTCCAGCGGCGTCGCCACGGTCTCAGCAATCACTTTCGGGTTGGCGCCCGGGTACTCCGCGCGCACCTGCACGCTTGGCGGTACGACATCAGGGTATTCGCTCACCGGCAACAGCGGGATGGCGATTAATCCTGTGATAAAAATCAGAATCGACAGGACGGCAGCGAAAATCGGCCTGTCGATAAAAAAGCGGGAAAAGTCCATGGGTAGGATTCTCAGGTCAGATGATCAGTTGAGGGCGGTGCTGGCGGTCATGGCGACGGGTTTCGCGTTAACCGGCATACCCGGCATAAACACTTTTTGTAAACCATCGACGATGACTTTATCGCCGGGTTTCAGCCCCTGCTGCACGATGCGTAAGCCGTCCGCCAGGCGCCCTGGCGTAATATCGCGTCGCTGTGCTTTGCCCTCTTTATCCACGATATAAACATATTTGCGATCCTGATCGGTCAGCACCGCTTTGTCGTCAATAAGCGTGGCCTGGAATTCAGCGCTGCCCGGCAGGCGAACGCGAGCGAAGAGACCCGGCGTGAACTGACGCTGCGCGTTATCCAGCAGCGCGCGCATACGGATCGTACCGGTACTCGGCGCCAGCTGATTATCCAGGAAATCCACTTTGCCCTGATGGGGATACCCTTCCTCACCCGCCAGGCCAATTTCAACCGGTAGCGCAGTGTGATTGCTGGACGCCCCCTGCCCGCTGCGGGCGAGGTTTTGATAGTGGAGGTAGGTTGACTCATCCACGTCAAAGTAGACGTAAACCGTCTTCTGCGAGACCAGCGTTGTCAGCACGCTGGCGCTGTCGCCCGCCGTGACCAGATTACCGCTGGTGATCAACGCGCGGCTGGCGCGGCCATCAATCGGTGCCGTTACTTTCGTGAAATCGAGGTTAAGCTGAGCGGCGTCTACCGCAGCCTGCGCGGCGCGAATATCGGCCTGCGCCTGAATGGCGGCCGCACGGCGCTGCTCCCACTCTTCACGGGATACCAGGTTGGTATTGATGAGTTTATCGGTACGGTTAGCCTCGCTTCGGGCCAGGCTGGCCTGCGTTTTGGCTCTCTCCAGCGTCGCCTGCGCCTGCTCCAGCGCGGCACGATAGGTTCTGTCATCAATCGTGAACAGCACCTCACCCTTTTTCACATCCTGGCCGTCGGTGAAATTCACTTTGTCGATATAGCCAGAGACGCGGGGGCGAAGCTGAACGCTCTCCACGGCTTCGATCCGGCCGTTAAAGCTATCCCACTGACTAATGGATTTCACAACCACATCAGCAGCATTGACGGCGGGCGCAGGTGGTGCAGCATTTTGCGCGGCGCTGTTATCACATCCGACAAGCAACAGGGAGAGCAATATCGCTCCCAGCGCATGCAGAGGTTCGTTTCCCCAGGTTTTTTGCAGGCTCATTATTTTTATTCCGGTAATTGTAGCCGCCGGGCAAGACGCGGCAGGAGGCACCGCGCCACTTCCTTTGTCCGGGCTGGCTTAAGGCCATTTGTGTCGTTCATCGCCACAAAACTGTAACAGTTGCGAATACACTATTCGCGGCGATTGTAGGAAGGCGCTAAACTAAGTGCAAGAATAATTGTTGCACTTTATGTGCTATTCGAGCGGATGTTAAAAAGGCCCGTTTCAGGTAAGGATTTAAATGCAACAATAAAACTTGCAATTACTGCAAAAACGCGCCACCTTTAAATGCAACAGATAAAGATACCATTTAACAGGCTGCGTGGAGGTAACCCGATGAACACGGGCGCATTTATGCATGATTTACTCGACTGGATCGACAACAACCTTGATAGCCGTCTGGATATTGAGTCCGTCGCCAGGCGCTCCGGCTATTCGAAATGGCACCTTCAGCGCCTGTTTAAAGAACATACGGGCTACCCTCTCGCCGGGTACATTCGCGCGCAAAAGCTGCAAAAATCCGTTGAGCGCTTAACCCACAGCGACGAACCGATTCTGAACGTGGCGATCGCGTTGGGTTTTGACTCTCAGCAATCCTTCAACCGCAGTTTTAAACGGCAATATGGCCAGGCTCCAGGCGCATGGCGGCGCAGTGTGGCCTGCCGTGAAACCCAGCAGGCGCACACGTAACGCACATTTTGCTGCAACTTTTTCCGGCCTCTGTTATACTGTACATAAATACAGTATGAGAGGTGCATGATGGCTGTTGAAACAAAATATGTTGTCGTAAGAAAAGGTGAAGAGAAAATGACATTTGCCAGTAAGAAAGAGGCTGACGCTCACGACAAACTGCTTGATATGGCAGAGGCGTTTACCGACTGGCTTTTGCAAAGCGGAATGCAGATGGATGAAACGCAGGCTGAAGATCTTGGTCTGTATCTCGCCGAGCAGAAAGATGCCGTGCAGCATATTTTGCGAACCAGTAAGCTCCCGGCTCTTGATACCCCTGCTGACGATAAAACCGAGTCAGGTGCAGCTGAAAGTAAAAAAATCAGGGCGGTTAAAGCGGCCTGATGGCCACATCATCATTCCTGTTGCCCGGTCTGCTGTGGTAACGCATCGCAGACCTCTTGTAACTCATTAAAAAACCTTGCCACATGGAAACCATCGCAGACAGAATGATGTACCTGAACGGCGAGAGGTAATACTACCCTGCCCGCTTGCTCGTAATATTTTCCAAGCGTAAACATAGGGGCAAAAAAGTTTTTCATATTAGCCACGCTAACGCTAAAGCTCGTAAAACTTACCCACGGAATGCCGGATATAAAAAAGATATTTTCCCTGGATTCTTCTTTTGGCCAATACGCAAGATTATCGCCATAGCGAGCCATGTCTTCAGAATAGGTTTTCTGAAAGTGCTGTATATCGCCATCGTAATGACTCCATAATGATGAAAAGGTCTCTGTTTCATTATGGAAAATCGTATAATTTGGATGAATTTCATTCCATATGACAAGCTCATTGTCCTTCATGGCCATACGGAATTCTGGGTGACGGTTAACGACTTTAGCAACAAGAAAAATAATCGTCGGATAAAACTTCCAGCCAACATTTTTAATATGGCTTAGCAGCACGGTAATATCGACCAACACCGTCTGGTTAAACGTCGATTGAGCAAACCCCTGAAATACCTCAAAATGCTCCTTTCTTGCCCAACGGGATAAATCAACAGCCGTATATTCCGGGATTATTTTTTCCATTTTTAAGCCTTTGTTGAGCAAGCAGATCTTGACGTTAGCCTAAGTTTTTTTCCTGACTTAAGCAAGCAGGGGCCTGCAGTTCACATGTCGAAGAAAAACACGTTCACAGAAATTACATTTTCAGCGTATCAATAACGGCCCTCAAAGCCGGCGATACGTTGCGGTGCGGATAATAAAGATACAGCCCGTCCATGCGCAGGCTATAGCGCTGCAATACGCGGATAAGCGTTCCTTTTTCAAGATCATCAGCCACCAGCTCAAGCGGAACATAAGCCAGCCCAAGCCCAAGACGGGCGGCTTGGGCTTCCATATAGCTGTCTGACAATGCCCACTGCCCTTCTGGCCGATGGGTGATTTTTTTCCCGTCCTCGACCAGTTCCCACTGATAATCACTTCCATCAGCAAACTGATAGGCAATGCAGGGATGCGCCACTAAATCAGCTGGCGTCTGGGGAAAACCATAACGCCTGAAGTGCCCCGGTGCAGCCACTACGGCCATTTCCATATCGGGCGTGATGCGCACCGCAATCATTCCCTGACTGACCTCAGCTCCCAGCCTGACACCCGCATCAAACCGCTCGGTGATGATGTCGACGAAGCGGCTTTCATTTATGAGTTCCAGCCTGATATCCGGGTAACGCTGTTTAAAAATGGCGAGCTTTGGCAGCAGGCATTTGTCGATGGCGTGCTGACTGGCGTTAATGCGCACCGTGCCGGACGGTGTCTGACGATAATGTGCGAGGGTCGCCAGACCCGAATCAAGTGCATCGAACGCGGATTCGGCTGTCTGATAGAGCTGCTCTCCGGCGTGGGTTAACGACAGCTTACGCGTGGTGCGAACGAGAAGCTGGACGCCCAACCGCTCCTCCAGCTCGCGCACCGAGCGGCTCACCCCGGATTGCGCCAGCCCAAGCCGCTGCGCAGCCGCGGTGAAACTCCCCTCCCGCACCACCTGCATAAACAGATACAGCTCATTGTAGTTTTCTCGCTTCGCCATTACGCCCCGCAATTCATAACAATTTGATATTAATTCTAGCAGATTATGGCCTCTAATCAGCACTCATTCTGCTAACTATAATGGCCGCAACACAACACCGCAGGGTATCGATACATGAAAATATTCACCCAAAAACTGTCTGTTGCGATGCTGCTATGCGCATCATTAAGTGGAGTGACAACCATGAGTTATGCAGAAGCCACCAATCCTAACGCCCCCGTCTCGATGGTTACAGCCTGGGACAAAACCTTTGCCAAAAGTGACCGGGTTGACCACCGTAAGGTCTCCTTCCAGAACCGTTACGGTATTACCCTGGTAGGCGATCTCTATCTTCCTAAAAACCGTGGCGACCGTAAGCTGGCAGCGATTGCCGTCAGCGGGCCATTTGGCGCGGTCAAAGAACAGTCCAGCGGTCTCTACGCGCAGACCCTGGCGGAAAAAGGGTTTGTAACCCTGGCGTTCGACCCTTCCTGGACGGGCGAAAGTGGCGGTCAGCCGCGCAACGTCGCGTCACCGGACGTCAACACCGAAGACTTTAGCGCCGCGGTTGATTTCCTTGGCGTGCAGAAAGAGGTCGACCGTAAGCGCATTGGCATCCTTGGGATCTGCGGCTGGGGCGGTATGGCGCTGAATGCGGCATCCATGGATACGCGCATCAAAGCTGTCGCCACCAGCGTAATGTATGACATGAGCCGGGCGATGGGTCACGGCGTAGGCGACGGCAAAGATCGTTATTCTTCGGCAGATCGCCATGCTGTGCTGCAGTACCTGAATGAACAGCGCTGGAAGGATGCCGGGAACGGCACCTTTGCACAGGGCGGCCATGACATTTATGTTGACGAGAACGGCAAAGTGACCGCATCAGAACGTATTTTGCCAGAAGCCTTGCCCGCCAACCCGAATCCGGTGCTGAAAGAGTTTTATGACTACTACCGCATGCCGCGTGGCTTCCACGCGCGTTCCGTCAACTCAACCGGCGCATGGACGGCAACTATGCCGCTCTCGTTCATGAACATGCCGCTGCTGAGCTATGCCGGAGAGATCGCTATCCCGACGCTTATCGTGACCGGCGAAAAGGCGCACTCCCGTTATTTCGCCGAAGATGCGTTTAACGCGGTCGGCAGCAAGCAGAAAGAACTGGTGATTGTCCCGGGCGCCAACCATGTCGATCTCTACGACAATGCTGCCGGGAAGATCCCATTCGCACAGTTTGAACAATTCTTTAAAAACAGCCTGAAATAAACCTCCCTGCTGCCCGTTTCGACGGGCGGCTCTCTTCGCGAAATCAGACGATGTCCACATTAAACCACACCACTTCACAGCATGAGGAACATGCGTACTGGGGAGGCATTTTTGCCATGACCCTTTGCGTATTCGTCCTGATTGCCTCGGAATTTATGCCCGTGAGCCTGCTCACCCCGCTTGCCGCAGATTTAGGCGTGACGGAGGGGCTTGCAGGCCAGGGCATTGCTATCTCCGGCGCGCTGGCGGTACTGACCAGCCTCTTCCTCTCCCGGCTTGCCGGGAATATGAATCGTAAACACCTTCTGCTGGGCATGACGATACTGATGGCGCTCTCGGGGCTCATTATTGCCTTCGCCACGAACTATCAGACGTATATGACCGGTCGCGCGCTGATCGGTATCGCCATCGGCGGGTTCTGGTCCATGTCGGCGGCAACGGCTATTCGCCTGGTTCCCCATCATCAGGTCACGCGCGCGCTGGCTATTTTCAACGGTGGTAACGCGCTGGCAACGGTCGTGGCCGCCCCGCTAGGCAGCTACCTGGGTGCAACCATTGGCTGGCGCGGTGCCTTCCTTTGTCTGGTGCCCGTGGCAATCGCCGCATTCCTGTGGCAGTACGTTAGCCTGCCAAATATGAGCGGGCGTAAAAACGGTGCGTCAGGTGAAGGCGTCTTTCGGCTATTTCGCCAGCCTGTCGTATCCGTCGGTCTGATAGCCTGCAGCCTGTTCTTTATGGGACAGTTTGCGCTGTTTACCTATGTGCGCCCATTTCTCGAGACCGTCACGCACGTCAGCGCCTCCGGGCTATCGCTGATTTTGCTCGCCATCGGCATTGCCGGATTTGTTGGCACCCTTCTCGTTACTCTGGTTCTGAACGCGGCGTTTTACCTGACGTTAATAGCGATTCCACTGCTGATGGCCGCCATCGCTGGCGCGTTGATTTTGACCGGGCATAACGTGTGGATTGTTGCCCTGCTGTCAGGCTTGTGGGGAATGCTGGCGACGGCAGCACCGACGGGCTGGTGGGCGTGGGTCGCCCGAACGCTACCGGAGGATGCCGAAGCGGGCGGAGGGTTAATGGTCGCGGTGATCCAGCTCGCCATTGCACTGGGTTCAACGGCGGGCGGTATGGTGTTTGATCGCCTCGGCTGGCAGAGCACGTTTGCCCTGAGCGGCATAGTGCTGCTTTGTGCGGCTGCGTTGACGTTTATCACATCGCGTTATAAATGAGCGATACGATGTTTTGACCGAGAATTGTGCGATAAAATTTTTAATGTATATATTAGCCTTCCGTTAATTGGATGTTCCATCTCTGGCTAAAATTAACATTATCGATAGCAGGCTATTCATATAAAAAATGAATTAATTTCACTAAGTGCATAATTAATGCTTACATGTTCCCTTTCAATTTCCAATTTGAAATCAATCTATTTACTCGCTGCATGATTAAAATCAAATAACAAACATAAATATTATCCCGAACGAATATCACAGTGTCTTATCATATTCACGATAACAATCCTGTTATCTCTCGTTCTATGATAAGGATTACAGATGAAAGCATTGCCAAAAGTCGTAAAAGACTCTGTCAACGAACTTTCAGGTAAAAATATCGTACCTGTCGTTGCGGGTATTGTTGCTGGGGTGATAGCGGGTGCGAGCGCCCCAGCGTTCGCCAGCAACAGTACACCAGTAATTGCACCAACGCACTCCAAGGTTGCCGCCAGCAACAGCGTACAGCAACCTGGTACGTCTGTTTTACTGGCTAAACCTTCTCTGGAAGGACAAGCATTCGCGGCGCATTACAGCCACTCAAGTCATGCAAGCCATTCCAGCCACTATTCCTGCACGCCTGGTTCAACGTGCTAACACTCATGGCCAGCTGCAGGCTGGCCATTCCGGAAGGAGATGCTCATGGATAACCTCAAACATGGAAAGAATGAATTAGGGGAATATTTTTTGTTGCCCCTAAACAAAAAACTCTATAGCCGTGAAGCTATAATGAAAACATGCTACTCGTTTACCGATGATTTCTTCATTCATGCCGTCAAATCAGAAAATGAAGATGTTGGTATCTATATCTACCAAAAAAACGACAGCGTTAATGATATGAATACCGTAGCAAAGCGCTTTTTACATTTACTTCATGAAAATCAGATGCGTCAAATCATTCATGATGAAACTTCAGCCTTACATGAAGAGATCGTCAGGAAAGCATTCTCCCCGGCCGCCGTGTTTGTTGAAAAACGGGTACAGGCTGACACTCAAGATATTTTAAAATCGGTAGTATAAGACGATGATAATCAAGCTTGACCCACATTTTTATACTCAGGGCGCTATAGAGAATATAGCCCAACAATTCAATGATTATTTGAGTGTAGAGTTTACCACTAAAGAGGCGTTCTGTCTGAGGATAAGTATCAATAAAAAATATCTCTCAGATGCACCTCTCATTATGAATACCTTCCTGACTAACATCCTTGATCTCAGTATACAGGACATCATGCACAATGAGCGTTAGATTTAAATCTCCCGCTGAGTTTGCTTCTCAGTCATATCAACTACTTCCATTCAGATTCAGCCAACTGGATGACGGAAATTATTTCCTTTCTACTGATTATGGCGAGTGGATGTGTATTAGCCCTTCACAACTTACTACACTCATCAATAAGGAGAAGATTGAAGATGAAACGCTTTGGTATGAACTGAAGGCCAAACACATGGTCAGTAACGGAATTGATGACAACCAGATCGCTTTACTCTCCTCCCGATACAGAACAAAGAAATCATTCCTGGAAAACTTTTCTCAGCTCCATATTTTTGTCCTCACCGTTCGCTGTAACAACTCCTGCGTCTATTGTCAGGCCTCTCGTAAGAGCTGCCAGTCCGATCAATCTCGTTATGATATGAGTCCGGAGACCCTTGAAAAGAGTATTGATTTATTCTTATCTATGCCTTCAGACAAGCTTACGCTTGAATTTCAGGGGGGAGAGTCCACGCTGAATATGGGCCTCATCCGTCAGGCCGTCGCCTTGGTCAACAGGAAAAATACCCGAAAAGATATTCAATTCGTGGTTTGTACTAATTTGTGCGAGTTGAATGACGAAGATCTCGACTTTTTGCTAGAGCATAATTTTTCAATCAGCACATCGCTTGATGGCCCTCAGGCGTTGCATGATGCTAACCGTAAATATGCAAAATCAGGTGCATGGAGTGCACTCATTTCAACGCTTAATAAAATCAAACGGCGTGATGCGTTTGACAGAGTTAGCGCACTGATGACAACGACCCGGCCAAGCCTTGATATGGCTGAAGAGATTATAAATGAATATGTAAGCCATGGATTTCGGAGTATTTTCATCCGCGAACTTAATCCTTATGGCTTCGCACAGAAATACTTCCATAAAATCGGGTATACCACGGAACAATTTCTGGCGTTTTATGAGAAGTGTCTCGATTACATCATTCGCATTAATCACGATGGAATTGCATTTCGCGAATCCTATGCTGCATTGATCATGAAAAAGCTCATGACGCCTTGGGCAACAGGATTTGTGGATCTTCAGTCCCCCTGTGGATCTGGTTTTGGGGTCACACTGTATAACTATGATGGAAACATCTACCCAAGCGATGAAAGCCGAATGATGGCAGAAACGGGCGATCAGCATTTCAAAATGGGGAGTGTTTTTGAGAATAGCCCAGAAGAACTTTTCTTTGGCTCAGTCATGCAAGAACTCGCCTCTGCAGGAGTCAATGACTGCCTGCCCGTCTGTTCTGACTGTGCGTTTGCTCCCTACTGCGGCGCAGACCCTGTACGCCGCTATCAGGTAACAGGTTCAGTTTATGGCCATCCCGGTAAAGACGATTTCTGTTTAAAAAACAAAGGTATTATTTCGATGATTATTAAACGATTTGTTGAAGGCGATCGCGAGACCCGTCGTATTCTGATGCAATGGGGAATGAAATGAAAACACGATGCACTGACGATACGCTTTTTCTTTCTACTCAGGCAGAAAGCATCTGGCACCTGAAGGAAGCACTATTTGGTAAAGTCGCTGTCGAATTAAATCAAATCGCAGCGGATTGCATTGTCTTTCTGACCTCCGGCAAATCGATACCACTGTCAGCATTGCCCTCTGCACGCGCAATCATTTGTACAAAGAACAATCCGAACTTTGAAGACTTAATCGCCCAGGGGGAGACACCGGTTATCGTCGTTTCAGAAGAAACTGTTTTCAGTGAGGGCGATGTAATAACCATCAGCGAGCGGGGGCGGATCCATCGCTTATTTCGTGCAAGCTCTAAGAACAACGCATTCCTGGTGACTGAAGTTTGCAACAACCTCTGTGTAATGTGCCCGCAGCCTCCTAAACCGGAAGCAGCAATTAACCAGGGTGATATTGAGCAGCGGATCCTAAAAACTCTTTCCCTGATTGATGATAAGCACTTTCCGGAAGCACTCTGTATTACGGGGGGGGAACCGACAATGTTAAAGGAAGGATTGCTTCATATTATTGAGGCGATTTCAGAAAGAAACCAACAGACGTTAATACACTTGCTGACGAATGGCCGCTACTTATGTCAGGGGAACTATACAGCGCGTCTGGCACAGAAAAGTAATCATCATTTGCTCGCCGGCATCCCCCTTTTTGGTCATGTTTCAGAGATTCACGACTATGTTGTTCAATGCGAAGGGGCATTTGATCAAACAATGGCCGGTTTGTTAAATTGCTACAAACACGGGATTGACATTGAACTGCGCGTTGTACTGAACAAATTAACGGTAAAATATTTAACTGCGCTGGCAGAATTTATTTCCCGAAATCTCTTTTTCGTTAAGCATGTTGCGCTTATGGGCATGGAGAACATGGGATATGCAAAACTGAACCGGGAAGCCGTATTTATCGATCCCTGGGAGTATAAGGATACGCTATCCGCCACCATCGAGATTTTTCAGTTATATGGTATTGATGTAAGGGTCTTTAACCTTCCTTTATGTATTGTTAATGAAGACACACGAGCCCATTGCAAACAGAGTATCAGCGACTTTAAGAATAGCTGGAGCCCTGTTTGTACCTCCTGTATGAAACGCGACGCATGCTGCGGTTTTTTCAGTTCCTCGACGGATAAATTTTGGTTATCCAACCATATCAGTCCTTTTGTTACAGACCTGGAGAGAAAACACCCGAGTTTTGGAGGTTGAATTCTGTTCAAGCCAGTGTGTTGTTTTAGATCGTTCATACCCTTAAAGGACACCAGCACTATGCTAAAGATCCTCGGCCAAACCACCTCCATCAACGTGCGCAAAGTGCTCTGGACCTGCGAGATGCGGGCATCGACGGGCAGCAGGAAGATGACGGCAGCGGTTTTGCCTCAACGGAAACGGATGCTTTCCGAGCCCTGACCCCCAATGCCATCGTGCCGGTACTGATCGATGACGATTTCGTACTGTGGGAATCTAACGCCACCTGCCGTTATCTGGCGCGCAAAGCCGGACGTCGCGATCTTCTGCCCGCAGAGTCACAGCTCTGAGCCAAAGTTGAGAGCTGGATGGACTGGCTGGCGACCGAACTTAACGACGCCAGGCGCTATATCTTCCCAGCGCTGTGGCGTAACAACCCAGGCTTTAACGACCCTGAGCGCATTGCGGCAGGAATAAAAGAGTGGAACCACTGCATCACCATTCTGGAAAGCCAACTGCAGCGCATCGCTCTTACCCTTGCGGATGTGGTGCTTAGGCTGTCGGTGAATCGATGGAAAATAATGGCGTAGCGTGAGGTTTCAGTTTGGAATACTTTTCGTAAGGATATTTTATTTAATTACTAAACCCTCAACGTCGCCAGAGGGAATAATAATTAAGCAATATCCTGGACAGCCCGTCGACACGCTTTGCTAGCCTGATTATTCAGGCAAAGCTCACCCCGGAGGTATTCTTGCTGATTAAACTCAAGAAAGAACGAACGCACCAGGAGGATCGCCGGCTTGCTCTCTGGCTGGCGACCTCAGCAGGTTTACTCAACGCCATTGCCCTTGGGGCCTTTGGCTTTTTCCCCTCTCATATGACCGGCAACACCTCACAATTATCCAGCGAAGTCTCCTCCACCGATCTGAGCGATATCATTTTCTTTGGCTCGATTATTCTCTCCTTTGTGGCGGGTGCAATCCTTGCGCGTCTTATCGTGATATGGGGCATTATCCATAACGTCAGGCTGGTTTTTTGCCAAATCCTTTTTGTCGAAGGGATATTATTAACCGGCGTATCTCTCTACGAGATGTATTTCCATGCGCTCACCAGCAACCGCGAGATTATTATTTTCCTGTGCTGTCTGATGGGCATTCATAATTCAACCTCCACACAGCTTTCCGGCGGACGGGTGAGATCGACGCACATTACCGGCACGCTGACGGACGCGGGAATTTCCCTGGCCTCCGTCACGGTTGCCATGCTTCGCAGGGATTACTCCAAAGATACCGCGGCACAAAAAAGTCAGTTGAAAACCCACTTAACCACCCTTTTCTCGTTCATTACCGGGGGTATCGCCGGGTTACTGCTCTTCAGATGGGTTGGCTTCAACGCCATGCTGGCGCTCGGGTTGATGCTCTCCGTTGTCGCGACCGTATCGATTATCAGTATCTCAGTGCGTGTTCGCCGTATACGCCCCCTACTCAGCAGATAAAGCTCTCAGGCAGGGTGACAGGAACATCGCGATACGTGACCCTGTCACTTTATGGGCTGCGCTTTAGGACTATTCTGCCTGCGCCATATTCAGCCCTTACGCCATAAGGCCTGACTTAAGGTTGTCACGCTTTTCATAGGGTTACTGATTTTCCCCCTTCGCTGGAACCCTTCCCAAACGCTTGCTATAGGTCAATTACCCCTGCCGAAACATGGCATAACAACAGGCAACCGGTGGTTGCTATAACGCATGCGCACAGGGAGACACACCGCAATGCACCCATTACTCAAACGTTCGCTGCTGTTTGTTGGCGCGATTATCGTGGTTCTTGCCCTTCTCATCTGGGGGATCGGACTTGAGACAATCAAGGCGCGTCAGGTTGACCTGATTTATCTCGGGCAACAGCACATGATACTGGTTTTCTCGTCGATGTTTTTTGCCCTGCTGGTCGGTATTCCGGCCGGTATCCTGCTGAGCCGCCCGGCCGCGCGGGGTATCGCCGAATATGTGATGCAAATTTTCAACGTGGGTAACACGCTGCCACCGCTGGCCGTGCTGGCCCTGGCGATGGTGGTGATTGGCATCGGCGATACGCCCGCCATCATCGCGCTGTTTCTTGCCTCGCTGCTGCCCATTGTGCGCAATACCTACGCGGGACTGTGTTCCGTTCCGGCCTCGTTACTGGAAGCGGCAAACGGGATCGGGATGACCAAATGGCAGCGTCTGCGTCAGGTTGAATTGCCCAACGCCTGGCCCGTCATGCTCTCCGGGATCCGCATCGCCACCGCCATCAACGTCGGTACCGCGCCGCTGGCCTTCCTGATTGGTGCCAGCAGCTACGGTGAGCTGATTTTCCCCGGCATCTACCTGAACGATTTTCCGACCCTGATCCTCGGCGCGGCGGCCACCGCCCTGTTCGCCCTGATCCTCGACACCCTGCTGGCGGCGCTGGGTCGCGTGATGAGCCCCCATCTCGCTCAATAACAATAACAAGGAGCTTTTATGAGACTGTTTTCCGGCCTGACGGCGCTGTGCGCCGCGGCGCTCTTCACCAGCCAGGCAATGGCAGCCCCGCTGATCCTGGCAACCAAAAGCTTTACCGAGCAGCATATTCTCTCGGCCATGACCGTGCAGTATTTACAGAAGAAAGGATTCCAGGTACAGCCGCAAACCAATATCGCCACGGTGATTTCCCGTAACGCGATGATCAACAAACAGATTGATATGACCTGGGAGTACACCGGCACGTCATTAATCATCTTTAACCACATCAACAAACGCATGTCGCCGCAGGAGTCTTACGAGACGGTGAAACGCCTGGACGCAAAGCACGGTCTGGTATGGCTTAAACCCGCTGACATGAACAATACCTATGCTTTCGCCATGCAGCGCAAGCGCGCCGAGGCGGAACACATCAACACCATGTCAGAGATGGTGGCGAAGATTGAGCAGATCCGTCAAACCAACCCGGACAAAAACTGGCTGCTGGGCCTGGACCTGGAATTTGCCGGGCGCAGCGACGGCATGAAGCCGCTGCAGGCCGCCTATAACATGACGCTGGACCGCCCGCAGATCCGTCAGATGGACCCGGGACTGGTCTATAACGCGGTGCGCGACGGCTTTGTCGACGCCGGTCTGATTTACACCACCGACGGGCGCGTGAAGGGCTTTGACCTGAAGGTGCTGGAAGATGATAAAGGCTTCTTCCCGAGCTATGCGGTCACTCCGGTAGTGCGTAAAGACACGCTGGAGGCTAATCCGGGTCTGGAAGAGGCGCTCAATACCCTCTCCGCCCAGCTCAACAACGACGTTATCACCGAGCTGAACAAGAAGGTGGATATCGACCATCAGTCACCGCAGCAGGTCGCCCGTGATTTCCTGCGTAGCAAACAGTTGCTGTAGGAGGCGCTATGGATACCGTTCACTACATCCTGGATAACTGGGACTATCTGTTAACCCTGACGCTGCAGCACCTGTGGTTGGTGGCGCTGGCCGTGGGTTTAGCCATCCTCATCGGCGTCCCGCTGGGCGTTCTGATTGTCCGTCATAAATGGCTGGCAACGCCGGTACTGGGCATCGCTACCATCGTGCTGACCATTCCGTCCATCGCCCTGTTTGGTCTGATGATCCCGCTCTTTTCGCTGATCGGTCAGGGTATCGGCGCCCTGCCCGCGATTACGGCGGTGTTTCTCTACTCGCTGCTGCCGATTGTACGTAACACCCATACGGCGCTCGACAGCCTGCCGCCGGGGCTGCGTGAAGCCGGACGGGGCATCGGCATGACCTTCTGGCAGCGTCTGCGCTGGGTGGAAATCCCGATGGCGCTGCCGGTAATTTTCGGTGGGATCCGTACCGCCGTCGTCATGAATATTGGCGTGATGGCGATTGCCGCGGTAATCGGCGCGGGTGGCCTGGGCCTGCTGCTGCTCAACGGTATTGGCGGAAGTGATATTCGCATGTTGATTGCGGGCGCGCTGATGATTTGTCTTTTAGCTATTGTGCTCGACTGGCTGCTGCACCGTTTGCAGGTGGTTCTGACTCCAAAGGGGATTCGATAATGATAAAACTGGAAAACCTCACCAAACACTTTTCACAGAAGCACGGCCAGACCTTTAAGGCCGTCGATAACGTCAACCTGAACGTTCCCGAAGGGGAAATGTGTGTCCTGCTCGGCCCGTCCGGCTGTGGGAAAACCACGACCCTGAAGATGATTAACCGCCTTATCACACCCAGCAGCGGAACAATCCTCATTAACGGTGAAGACACCAGCGGGATGGACACGGTGACCCTGCGCCGCAATATTGGCTACGTGATCCAGCAGATTGGCCTGTTCCCGAACATGACTATCGAAGAGAACATCACCGTTGTACCGCGCATGCTGGGCTGGGATAAAGCGCGCTGCAAAACCCGCGCCGAAGAGCTGATGGATATGGTGGCAATGGATCCGCGTAAGTTTCTTAGCCGCTATCCGCGCGAGATGTCCGGCGGCCAGCAGCAGCGTATCGGCGTCATCCGCGCCCTGGCGGCGGATCCTCCGGTACTGCTGATGGATGAACCGTTCGGCGCGGTGGACCCCATCAACCGCGAGGTGATCCAGAACCAGTTCCTGGAGATGCAGCGCAAGCTGAAGAAAACGGTGATGCTGGTCAGCCACGATATTGATGAAGCCCTGAAGCTCGGCGACCGAATCGCAGTCTTCCGTCAGGGGAAAATCGTGCAGTGTGCCAGCCCGGATGAACTGCTGGCAAAACCGGCCAATGAATTTGTCGGCTCGTTTGTTGGTCAGGACAGGACGCTGAAGCGGCTGCTGCTGGTCTCCGCAGGCGACGTCACCGACCAGCAGCCGACCATTACGGCGCGGAGCTCAACGCCGCTTCCTGAAGCCTTTGCCACGATGGACGACAATGACATTCGCGCAATTACCGTGGTCGACGAGCACGGAAAACCGCTCGGCTTTGTGAAACGTCGCGAAGCGCGCAACGCCAGCGGTACCTGTGCCGACATCCTGCATCCGTTCCGCATGACCGGCAAGGCGGAAGACAACCTGCGCGTCGTGTTGTCACGTCTGTATGAAAGCAATACCAGCTGGATGCCGATCGTGGATGAGGACGGGCGTTACAACGGCGAGATTTCGCAGGACTATATTGCCGAGTACCTGAGTTCCGGGCGTACGCGTCGGGCACTGAATATTCATAGCGACAGTTAACCCTTCTGGCCGGGCCTCGCCCGGCGCTTTCGCACGCATACCTTTTGCTAACCCCGCGATTTCCCGCCACAATATTGTATCGTTCCCCTGTAATCGCGACCCATGCAACGTCTTCATGCTTACCCCGACATCCGGGCGATGTTTCGCCGACTGTTGATTGCCACCGTCACCGGCGTGCTGGCGGCGCTGGCCGTTGCGGTGTTTCGTCACAGCATGTACCTGCTGGAGTGGCTGCTTCTCAGCAACGACAGCGGTAGCCTGGTGAATGCCGCCGCATCGCTCTCGTCCTGGCGGCGCGCGCTGACGCCTGCGCTGGGTGGGCTGGCCGCCGGGGTACTGCTCTGGGGATGGCAACGACTGACCGCCCAGCGGCCTCACGCGCCAACCGATTACATGGAGGCGCTGGAGACCGGGGACGGCCAGTTTGATTACGGTGCCAGCCTTGTAAAATCCCTGGCGTCGCTGCTGGTCGTCGCCAGCGGAAGCGCCATCGGGCGCGAAGGGGCTATGATCCTGCTTGCCGCTCTCGCCGCCTCCTTTTTCGCTCGCCGTTTTACGCCCAAATCTGAATGGAAGCTCTGGATCGCCTGTGGTGCCGCGGCCGGGATGTCCAGCGCTTATCATGCCCCCTTAGCCGGAAGCCTGTTTATTGCAGAGATTCTGTTTGGCACGCTCATGCTGGCCTCACTCGGTCCCGTGGTTATTGCGGCGGTGGTGGCGCTTCTGACCACCCGCCTGCTGGCACCCGGCGCCAGCACGCTCTATGAAGTCCATCTGAGCGGCATACTGACCGCGACAGATTATGCCCTGCTGGTCGCCATGGGTTTGCTGGCAGGTCTTTGCGGACCCCTGTTGATGTGGCTAATGACGTTTAGCCACGGACTGTTTCTGCGTCTCAAACTTTCGCCGCCGTGGCAGCTGGCGCTGGGGGGGTTGATCGTCGGGCTGCTGTCCCTCCTCACGCCGAAGGTATGGGGGAATGGCTACAGCGTGGTTCAGGCTTTTCTGCTCGCCCCGCCGCTGCTGTCGGTGATTGCCGGAGTGTTTATCTGTAAATTGCTGGCGGTACTGGCCAGCAGCGGTTCGGGTGCACCGGGCGGCGTGTTTACGCCCACGCTGTTTGTCGGCATGGCGACGGGGATGCTGTTTGCGCAGCTTTTCGCGCTGTGGTTACCGGGTTCAGAGACGGCAATATTGCTGGGACTGGCGGGAATGGCAACGCTACTTGCTGCGACCACGCATGCGCCCATTATGTCGGCGCTGATGGTCTGTGAAATGACCGGACAGTATGTTTTACTGCCCGGTTTACTGGTCGCCTGTGTGGTGGCGTCCGTGCTGTCGCGGACGTTACGCCACGACTCGATCTACGGCCAACACGCCGCCGAGGGCAGAGAGATCGATGTACTGCGCTAACTCGCGCTGCTCGGCACGAGGCAGATAAGGCAGCTCACCCACCAGCGGCCCAGGCAGTTTGGCGCTCAGCACGTCGATGATCTCCGCGTAGTGCGCCAGCCCCGGGTTGATACGGTTTGCCACCCAGCCCACCAGCGGCAGGCCGTCATTGGCAATCGCCTGCGCTGTCAGTAGCGCATGGTTGATGCACCCTTCCTGGATACCCACCACCATCACTACCGGAAGTTGTTCCTGGACGACCCACTCAGAGAGCGGACGCAAATCATTCATCAGGCTGCGCCAGCCGCCCGTCCCTTCGACCACCACGTGATCAACCTTCTCGCTCAGGTTCGCCAGCCCATCGGACAGCAGGGGATAATTAATCAGACCGCTGTGCGCCACGCTGCTCTCCTCTTCGCTTAAGGCAATGGGATTGACCGCCTGATAAGGCAGTTCCAGCGACGAGACGCTTTGCAGCACCAGAGCGTCTTTATTACGCAATCCCTCTGGCGTCTCTTTACTCCCTTTTGCGACCGGCTTGTACCCTGCCACGCGTTTACCGCTTGCTGCAAGCGCCTGCAGCAATGCGCGGGATACGACGGTCTTGCCGACAGAGGTATCTGTACCAGTAACAAAGAAACGCTTAAGCATGACTCACTCCACCTCTTGGGTATGCTTCGAAAATATAAACCAGGTAAATAATTCAGTGGAGGAAGTCTACGGGATGCGTGCGCTACCCGGCTTGAGATAGCGCAATTTTTCGTACATCTGCGGAAAAGAGTTAACCCTGTAACAGGCGGATAAGCAGCGAGCCGTTATACATGGCATCTTTGACCAGTGCCGCACCTGCCATGGTGCCCTGGTTAGAGAATTGGGTGCTTTCCACCGCAATATTCTTGCTGTAGGCGGGAAGCGACTGCTGATGGATACAGGCCGAGATCGCCGGAAAGAGGATCTCCGCCGCCTGGCTGAGCGGGGAGCCAATCAGGATTTTTTGCGGGTTAAAGAGGTTCACCATAATCGCCAGGATGCGACCAACGTTATTCCCCACCCCGGTAATAATATCCTTCGCCAGCAAATCTCCCTGACGCGCGGCGGCGCAGAGGGAATCGACCGTTAAGGGTTGGCCGTGCAGCGAGGAGCTCATGGACTGGCTGAGCCTGACCTGCGCCAGCTCCAGCACGCTTTCTACACTGGCAATGGTCTCCAGGCAGCCATGGTTCCCGCAGTAGCAGCGCTTCCCGTACGGGTCGACCTGAGTGTGCCCGATTTCCACCAGGCTGCTGCTCCCGGCGTGAAGAAGACGCCCGTCGGTGATGACACCCGCCCCAACGTTATGGTCGATCACCACCTGAATCACATCACGCGCACCGCGCGACGCGCCAAACAGGGCCTCCGCCATGGTCCAGGCACTGATGTCATGCTGAATATAGACCGGCACGCCGGTATGGTTTTTCAGCACCTCTCCCAGCGGCATCTCTTTGACATCGTCGTAAAACGGCATGCGGTGCACGATGCCGTTTTCGGTATCAATAATGCCCGGCATGGTGATGGCGATTGCCGTTAAGCGTTCCAGCCGCTGCTGATGGCGGATAAAGAAGTTATCGATATGGGAGACAATGGCATCGAGGAGCGATTGTTCCGCGTTGAGCGGCAGCTCAAGCCGATCCTCCACCACCAGTTTGCTGCTCAGATCGCGCAGCGCGAGGAAGATCTCCCCGCGACTGATGCGCAGTGACAGGTAATGCCATGCTTCCGTCTCAACCACCAGCCCGACCGCCGGACGGCCACGGCTGCCCGGCTCCTGAATTTCCGTCTCCTGGACCAGGTGCGCTTCCAGCATTTCACGGACAATCTTGGTGATACTGGCAGGTGCCAGCTGTGCCAGGCGCGAAAGATCGATACGCGAAACCGGACCAAGCTGATCAATCAGGCGGTATACCGCGCCAGCGTTGGTCTGCTTAATCTGATCAATGTGCCCTGGCTGACTATCAGCAACCACCTCGTACTCCCTTATTTTCGAGCTTCGAAATAAACTTTGGGCTATGGTGAAGCACTTCCATAGCTGTCGTCAAATATTTACTTAGCTCTGTGATTTACCGCACATTTTTATCCCTTTTCCCTACCGGTTTTGCCCACCTGAAGCGCTGATTAACTGCTGTTTGAAGCGCTGCGCGGCGTGGCTCTGTTCACGATGTTTTGACCAGACCAGCCACATCTCGGAAACGGCATCCTCTTCGGCGATGGGAACCCAGCGCATTTCTCGCAGTTGTACCCGTTTAAAGGAGGCCGGAAGAATAGAGACCCCCAGTCCGGCGGCGACCAGCCCTATAATGGTCATCGCCTCGCCCACCTCCTGGGTGATAACCGGAGCAAGATCGTAGCGACGCATCAGTCCCAGAATGTCGTCATACAGGCCCGTTCCGACCTGAGGATCAAAAAAGACAAAGGGTTCTTTTGCCAGCTCTGCGAGCGATACCGCCGGACGCGAGGCCAGCGGGTGGTCAAGGGGGATCATAGCCATCAGGGGTTCATGCAGAATCACCTGCCACGCCAGCGTGTCCGGCAGCTGCGTATTCCGCATCAACCCCAAATCCAGTGCGCCTTCATTCAGCGGTGCAATTTGCTCGCGGGTATTAATTTCGCGCGTCTGAATATGCACATCCGGGAAATGGCGGCGGAATGAGGAAAGCGTCTGGGAGACGGCGCTGATAAAGGGCGCGGACGACGTAAACCCGATTCGCAGCTCACCGGCTTCTCCGAGGTAAAGCCGCTCTGCACGGGCGGCGGCGTCATCAACCATGCTCAGGATTTGTCGGCTGTCGGTCAGAAACTGCTTACCCGCCGCCGTCAGGCTCACGCTGCGGTTGGTGCGGGCCAGAAGGCGCGCGCCCACCTGCTGTTCGAGGATTTGAATCTGCTGGCTTAACGGGGGCTGAGAGATATTCAGCCGTGCCGCCGCGCGGCCAAAATGCAGCTCCTCAGCAACGGCGACAAAATAGCGAAGATGACGCAGTTCGATATTCATATTTTTAAAGTATCATTTGAGATTATTAATATATTAGACAGAATATTTACATTTTCCTACCCTGATCGTGTGGTCATACCCGTCACCCGAAATCACGGGGATGTTTAAGCAAGGAAACTGTGTGAGTCGTACAACCTCCATTGATATCTCTCCGGCCAGCGATATCAATGATTTACCCGTAGCATCGCAGCCGGTTCAGTTCATTAAACGTGGTACTCCCCAATTTATGCGCGTTACCCTGGCGCTCTTTTCGGCCGGTCTGGCCACGTTTGCCCTGCTCTATTGCGTTCAGCCGATCCTCCCCGTTCTCTCCCATGAGTTTGGCGTATCGCCCGCCAGCAGCAGCGTTTCGCTCTCGATTTCAACCGCGATGCTGGCAATTGGCCTGCTCTTTACCGGCCCTTTGTCCGACGCCATTGGCCGTAAACCGGTGATGGTCACTGCCCTGATGCTGGCCTCGGTCTGTACGTTGCTCTCGACCATGATGACCAGCTGGCACGGCATTCTGGTGATGCGCGCGCTGATCGGGCTGTCGCTCAGCGGCGTGGCCGCGGTCGGGATGACCTATCTCAGCGAAGAGATCCATCCGAGCTTCGTTGCCTTTTCGATGGGGTTGTACATCAGCGGGAATTCAATTGGCGGCATGAGTGGGCGTCTGCTGAGCGGGGTCTTTACGGACTTCTTTAGCTGGCGTATTGCGCTGGCGGTTATCGGGTGTTTCGCGCTGGCATCTGCACTGATGTTCTGGAAAATCCTGCCGGAATCACGCCATTTCCGCCCGATTTCTCTGCGCCCGAAAACGCTGTTTATTAACTTCCGTTTGCACTGGCGTGATAAAGGGTTGCCGCGCCTGTTCCTGATGGGCTTCCTGCTGATGGGGTCATTCGTCACGTTGTTTAACTATATTGGCTATCGCCTGATGCTTTCGCCGTGGCATCTGAATCAGGCCATGGTCGGTTTGCTTTCTGTGGCTTATCTCACCGGCACGTGGAGTTCGCCAAAAGCCGGGGCGATGACCGCACGCTTCGGCCGCGGGCCGGTCATGCTGGTCTTCACAGCGGTAATGCTGCTCGGCCTGCTGTTGACGCTCTTCTCCTCACTGTGGCTGATTTTTGCCGGGATGCTGCTCTTCTCCGCCGGGTTCTTCGCCGCGCACTCGGTCGCCAGCAGCTGGATTGGCCCGCGCGCGCGTCGAGCCAAAGGACAGGCATCGTCGCTGTACCTGTTTAGCTATTACCTGGGATCCAGCATCGCCGGGACGCTGGGGGGCGTGTTCTGGCATCACTACGGCTGGAACGGCGTGGGCGGGTTTATCGCCCTGATGCTTTGTGCCGCGCTGCTGGTGGGGGCAAGTCTTCATCAACGGTTGAGATAATAAACGTGCGGGCTGATGTCCGGTAAGACGTACGAGCGACCTAAACGGCACCAGCGTACTGGTGCCGTTTATCGTTCAGGAATCCCAGGCCTGCTCTATCTTACCGGCTTCAAACTGCGGAGGCGGTTTTCGGAAACGGCGCGTTAGCCATGTCAGGTAAAGGATCCCCAGTGCCGCCCAGATGAGGCCAAGCGTCAGGGACGTCGCTTCGAGGTTTATCCACAGCACGCCGACCGTTACCGCCCCAATAAGCGGCAGCAGGAGATAGTGGAAACGATCTTTCCACGTTTTGTTTAGCCCCTTACGTCGCCAGAAATGGTTGTACACCGAGAGGTTAACAAACGTAAACGCCACCAGTGCGCCAAAGTTGATCAGCGCCGTTGCGGTCACGAGGTCAAAGTACAGCGCCGACAGGGCCACTATCCCCACCATAATGACGTTCAGGGCCGGGGTACGCCATTTCGGATGCACATAACCAAACACCCGCTCCGGAAAGACGTTGTCACGCCCCATCACATACAATAACCGCGAGACGCTGGCGTGCGAGGCCAGACCCGAAGCCAGCGTATTGACAAAGGTGGTACATAAAAACACCGACTGGAAGAGCTTACCGCCCACGTACAGTGCGATTTCCGGCAGCGCGGCATCCGGGTTCTTGAAGCGCGCGATGGTCGGGAAAAAGAGCTGCATGAAGAACGAGGCAACAATGAATATCAGCCCGCCGTACAGCGCGGTCAGGAAAATGGCTTTGGGAATGACCCGTGCCGCGTTTGGCGTCTCTTCCGATAGCGTGGTAACCGCATCAAAACCGAGGAAAGAGAAGCAGACGATGGTCGCGCCGGTAATAATAGGGATCAGATGTGCGTTCTCGCTGATAAACGGCTGCAGCGACCAGACGGTGCCGACCCCTTCTCCCTTGTGCAAGCCATGCACCACGAGGATGACAAACACTACCATAATCGCGACCTGCACCAGCACAAACAGGGTATTAAAGTTGGCGACCAGGTTAACACTCTTCAGATTCGCCAGCGTCAGGATCGTCACAAACCCCACCACCCAGACCCACGGCGGGACCTCAGGGAACATCGCGGAAAGGTAGATCTTCGCCAGCAGCACGTTGATCATCGGCAGGAAGAGATAGTCCAGCAACGATGACCAGCCGACCATAAAGCCCACGTGGGGTCCAATCGATTTCTGCGTGTAGGTATACGCGGAGCCCGCTTCCGGGAACTGCCGTACCAGTTTACCGTAGCTGATGGCGGTAAACATGACGCCAGCCAGCGCCAGGAGATACGAGGCGGGCACGTGGCCGTTGCTGATACCGGACACAATACCGAAGGTATCAAACACGGTCATGGGGGTGAGGTAAGCCAGCCCCATCATCACCACCTGCCAAAGCTTAAGAGAACTGCGCAGTCGGGTTCTGCCGGCCATGCCCGGCGCGTCAAGAGACGTGTTAGTCGCCATACACCGTCCCCCCCATGCTTACCGTGGTTTGCAATCGCGTTGACCTTAACGCAAACCTGCTTAGCAAAGGGGGAAGTTGTGAAGAACAAACGCGACCGTACCAGCGCACCGTCTCTGGCTCGCATTCACCATGGAAGCCTGACTGGCCCCCTTCGCCCTGCGGATAGTTGAACATCTGCATCATTTCCTACCTCGTCACACAGTGTCGTTAAGAAAGTCCCTGTGCCGCCTGCGCTCCATAACGCGACTCCCGGGAGATAGCTGGCGTGCCAGCGAACAGTTCGGCCAGGCTCCGCGCAGGCCGTATGGTGATACGTATGAGATGAAACAAAGCGGCCCCTTACCGGGGCGCGTTATCAGGCGTTTTTCAGCATCCACTCGATTTCTGTTTCGGTAATCAGGCGTTCAAACTGCAGTAATTCATCATTTTTGCAGGCGTGATACACGTGGCAGAAACGCTCGCCCAGCCGCTCGCGAAGGCGATCGTTTTGCATAAACTCCCACAGCGCATCACTCTGACGAATCGGGAACGGCAGTCCGTCCTGCTCCAGACCATTGCCTTCAACCTCTTCCTGCAGCGGTAAATCGTTATCCAGCCCGTGCAGAATGCCGGCAAAAATCGCCGCCATCACCAGATACGGATTCGCGTCTGCCCCTGCCACCCGGTATTCGACACGATGGTTATGGCGATCGCCGCAGGGAATACGCAGGGCAACCGTGCGGTTGTTGTGTCCCCACGACGCCTGCGTCGGCACATACATTCCCGGCTGGAAACGGCGGTACGAGTTGACGTTCGGTGCCAGCAGCGCCATGGACGCTGGCATCAAATCGATCATCCCGGCCAGCGCGCGTTTCAGCAGCGCGGAATCCTCGCCGCTGGCGTCCGCGAGCACGTTTTCGCCTCTGTTGTTTTGCATACTGATGTGGATATGCATCCCGCTGCCCGCATGCTCTTCATACGGCTTCGCCATAAACGTGGCGTGCATCTTATGTTTTTCTGCCATCTGCCTGACGAGACGTTTTAGCGCCAGCGCATCATCACAGGCATCCAGCACGTTTTCCGTATGGTGCAGATTAATTTCAAACTGACCCGGCGAGGCCTCAGCCACTGCGCCATCGGCGGGGATCAACTGCAGCTGCGCCAGCTCATCAATATCGTTCAGCACGTCAGCAAAGTGGTTAAGATTATCAACAGAGTAGACCTGGCTTTGCGTGTTACGCACGTCGGTGCCCGGCGCGCAGGGTGGCTGCAGATAGCCGTCGGCATCGCGATTCCGATCAAGTAAATAGAACTCCAGCTCTACCGCTACCACGGGGAACAGACCGCGCTGGCGCAACTGCTGCCAGAGCCGGTTGAGTACGTTCCGCGGCTCAACGTCAAAGGGAGCGCCATCTTCATCGACCATGGTGAGCTGCACCTGACCAATGTATTCCGGGTCCGCCGCGGACGGTGTCAGGGTGCCCGGCACCGGCACACAAACACAGTCAGGCTCGCCGAGCTCCTGCCCCAGGCCCGCTTCTTCCACCACGTTACCCAGAATATCCATGGCGAACACCGACGCCGGGAAATAGCAGCCTTTTTCGAGTTTGTTCAGTCCGGCAACCGGAATACGTTTACCGCGAAAACAGCCGTTCAAATCGGTCAGGAGGACATCAATAAACTGGGTGTTCGGATACTGTTCTAAATAGCGCTTCACCTCCTGCGTAAAGGCGCTGCCCCGCCTCTCATCCGTGTAGTGAACAAAGTTCTCAACTTCTACGATATTGGTTTCCATGATTTACCACCGTTTTTGGGATTTGCGTTCGCTGCTCAGGACTGTCAAATATAATGTCCACCCTATCGAATCTGTATGCAAATAAATTGTTTGTCAAATGTTAAATTAAGTTTGCAAAAGGCAGATCTCGTTGCTAGATTGAGAAAATATTGAACGAAAAGGCCGTTTTACAGGTGAAACTGGCCTAAATTTAGTCCACTTTGTGAGGGCGATCATGGAAAATATAATGAACAAGCCAGTCATTGGCGTGGTGATGTGCAGAAACAGGCTTAAGGGTCATGAGACCCAGACCCTGCAAGAAAAGTACCTGAATGCCATTATCAATGCGGGGGGCTTACCTATTGCCTTACCGCATGCGCTGGCAGAGCCAGAGTTGCTTACCACTCTGCTGCCAACCCTGGACGGGATTTACCTGCCGGGCAGCCCAAGTAACGTGCAGCCGCACCTTTATGGTGAAAACGGCGATGAGCCTGACGCCGATCCCGGGCGTGATCTTCTGAGTATGGCGCTGATTGCCGCCGCGCTCGAAAGGCGCATCCCCATTTTCGCCATCTGCCGGGGGCTGCAGGAACTGGTTGTTGCGACGGGAGGGACGCTGTATCGTCGCCTGTTCGAGCAGAATGACCTGCTTGAGCACCGGGAAGATCCTGAACTGCCGGTTGAGCTACAATACGCCCCGTCTCATGAAGTTCAGGTTCAGGAGGGAGGACTGCTGTCTCAATTAATACCAGGCTGTAACACATTTTGGGTAAACTCGTTACACGGGCAAGGTGCACGAACGTTAGGACCACGGCTTCGCGTGGAGGCCCGCTCGACGGACGGGCTGGTTGAAGCGGTCAGCGTGCATGACCATCCTTTTGCCCTCGGCGTGCAATGGCACCCCGAATGGAACAGCAGCGAGTACGCCCTGTCACGTATGTTGTTTGAAGGTTTTATCACCGCCTGTCAAAGCCACATTGCCGAGAAGCAACGACTTTGACCACTACCGTAAAGGAAATGCAACTATGAGCGATGACGGACTGGCGCCAGGGAAACGTCTGTCTGAGATCCGCCAGCAACTGGGTCTCTCGCAGCGGCGTGCCGCCGAACTGTCTGGGTTAACACACAGTGCCATCAGCACCATCGAGCAGGATAAAGTCAGTCCTGCCATCAGTACGCTTCAGAAGCTGCTGAAAGTCTATGGGCTGTCGCTCTCGGAATTCTTTTCGGAACCGGAAAAACCTGATGAACCGCAGGTGGTTATTAATCAGGAAGACCTTATCGAAATAGGCAGTCAGGGGGTTTCGATGAAGCTGGTTCACAACGGAAATCCGAACCGTACGCTGGCGATGATTTTTGAAACTTACCAGCCTGGAACCACGACCGGAGAGAGGATCAAACATCAGGGTGAGGAGATTGGTACGATACTGGAAGGTGAAATTGTGCTGACCATTAATGGCCAGCCTTATCACCTGGTTGCGGGGCAAAGCTATGCCATTAATACCGGCATACCGCACAGCTTCAGCAATACCTCGGCAGGCATCTGCCGCATTATCAGTGCCCACACCCCCACCACGTTCTGATGACCACTCAGCCCCGGCGTAAAGACTTACGCCGGGGCAAATAAAAACGATCAATGTCGGCATTTTACGGGTTAATCCCCGGGATGCCTCACGGCTTCGTATTGCCTGAAACGGCCATGCCTTTATTTATCTGATTGCGAAAGAAAGGAGTGAATATGCATTTTCAGCACCTGACTTACTGGCAGGATAAAGCAAAAAACAGTGCCATTGAGACCCGGTTATTTATTAACGGTGCCTATTGTGACGCCGCCGATAAGGCCACGTTTGAAACCGTCAACCCCGCTACCCGGCAGACGCTGGCGAATGTGGCCCGGGGCAAGCAGACGGACGTAGACCTCGCGGTTCAGGCTGCGCGTGAGGTATTTGACCGTGGCGACTGGTCGCAGGCGTCACCGGCGCAGCGCAAATACGTTCTCAATAAGTTCGCCGATTTGATAGAACGCCACGGCGAAGAGCTGGCCTTACTGGAAACCCTGGACACCGGTAAACCCATCCGCCACAGCCTACGCGACGATATTCCCGGCGCGGCGCGCGCCATTCGCTGGTACGCCGAAGCGGCGGATAAAGTCTACGGCGAAGTGGCGCCTACGGGGCCGGACGAGCTGGCGATGATTGTGCGCGAGCCGATCGGGGTTGTCGCCGCCATCGTTCCCTGGAACTTCCCGCTGCTGCTGGCCTGCTGGAAGCTGGGCCCGGCGCTGATCGCGGGCAATAGCGTGGTATTGAAACCGTCCGAAAAATCGCCTCTCACCGCCCTTCGGCTGGCCGGGCTGGCGAAAGAGGCGGGCCTGCCGGACGGCGTGCTGAATGTGATAAGCGGTTACGGCCACGAGGCGGGCCAGGCACTGGCCCTGCATCCGGACGTTGAGGTGCTGACGTTTACCGGCTCTACCCGTACCGGCAAGCAGCTGTTGAAGGACGCAGGCGAAAGCAACATGAAGCGCGTCTGGCTGGAGGCTGGCGGCAAGAGCGCCAACATTGTCTTTGCCGACTGTCCGGACCTGGACAAGGCCGTGAGCGCGACCGCCGCCGGGATTTTTTATAACCAGGGGCAAGTGTGTATCGCCGGGACCCGCCTGCTGCTTGAGGAGAGCATCGCCGATGACTTTCTGGCAAAGCTGAAAGTGCAGGCCCGCCACTGGCAGCCGGGCGATCCGCTCGATCCCGACAGCACGATGGGAATGCTCATCGACGCCGCGCACGCCGATACCGTTCACACGTTTATTCGCGAGGGCGCCCGGAAAGGTACGCTGCTGCTGGACGGGCGGGCACAATCCTGGCCTTCTGCGGTAGGTCCAACCATTTTTGTCGACATCGACCCTGCCTCCCCGCTGTGCCGGGAAGAGATTTTCGGGCCTGTTCTGGTCGTCACCCGTTTTAAAGCCGAAGAGGAAGCCTTAACGCTGGCCAACGACAGTGAATATGGGCTTGGCGCGGCGGTATGGACACGCGACCTCTCCCGCGCGCACCGCATGAGCCGTCGCCTGAAAGCAGGCTCGGTCTTCGTCAATAACTATAACGACGGGGATATGACCGTACCGTTTGGTGGCTATAAGCAGAGCGGCAACGGCCGCGATAAGTCTCTGCACGCGCTGGAAAAATTTACCGAACTGAAAACCATCTGGATTGCCCTGGAGCCTCAATCATGACCGAACATACCACCAGCTATTATGCGGCCAGCGCGAACGCTTACGAACCATTCCCGACGCTTAGCGAATCAATCAGCTGTGACGTGTGCGTGGTAGGCGGCGGCTATACCGGCCTCTCCTCCGCACTGCATCTCGCTGAAATGGGCTACGACGTGGTGCTCCTTGAAGGGGCGCGCATCGGCTTCGGTGCCAGCGGACGCAACGGCGGCCAGCTGGTTAACTCCTACAGCCGCGATATCGACGTGATTGAGAAAAACTATGGCCCCGATGCTGCCAAAGTCCTCGGGAGCATGATGTTTGAAGGCGGGGAAATCATCCGGGAGCGTATTCAGCGCTATCAGATCCAATGCGACTATCGTCCCGGCGGGCTGTTTGTTGCCCTGAACCATAAGCAGCTGGAGACGCTGGAAGAGCAAAAAGCCAACTGGGAACGCTACGGCAACACGCAGCTGGAGTTGCTGGATGCCAGCGCGATCCGCCGGGAAGTCGACAGCGAACGCTATACCGGCGCGCTGCTGGACCGCAGCGGGGGACATATTCATCCGCTCAACCTGGCGATCGGCGAAGCGGACGCCATTCGCCTTAACGGCGGGCGGGTGTATGAACAATCCCCGGTGACCGCCATTCAGCACACCAGCCCGGCCGTGGTAAGCACGCAGCATGGTCAGGTGACGGCCCGCTATGTGATCGTCGCCGGAAATGCCTATCTGGGCGATAAGGTCGAACCAGAACTGGCAAAACGCAGCATGCCCTGCGGCACCCAGGTGGTGACCACCGCCCCGCTGTCGGAAGAGGTCGTCCGCACGCTGATCCCCAATAACTACTGTGTTGAAGATTGCAACTACCTGCTGGACTACTACCGTCTCACCGCCGACAACCGCCTGCTGTACGGCGGTGGCGTAGTCTATGGCGCGCGCGATCCGGACGATGTCGAGCGTCTGGTGATGCCAAAGCTGTTGAAAACCTTCCCTCAGCTGGCAGGGGTCAAAATCGACTACCGCTGGACGGGCAACTTCCTGCTAACCCTGTCGCGCATGCCGCAGTTTGGTCGTCTGGATAAAAACATCTACTACATGCAGGGCTACAGCGGCCACGGCGTGACCTGCACCCACCTGGCCGGACGGCTGATTTCGGAACTGCTGCGCGGTGACGCAGAGCGCTTTGATGCGTTTGCCAACCTCCCGCACTACCCCTTCCCGGGCGGTCGCAGCCTGCGGATTCCATTTACGGCGATGGGCGCGGCGTATTACAGCCTGCGCGATCGTCTTGGCGTTTGATCATTTCGACAAAAGGGTATCTGACATGAGTAACCAGGAATTTCATCAGCGCAGACTTTCGGCCACCCCGCGCGGCGTAGGCGTAATGTGTAATTTCTTTGCCCGCACGGCGGAGAATGCCACGCTTACCGACGTGGAAGGCAATGACTATATTGATTTCGCCGCCGGGATCGCGGTACTGAATACCGGCCATCGTCATCCTGAAATGGTGGCCGCAGTGGAAAAACAGCTGCACCAGTTCACCCACACGGCCTACCAGATTGTGCCATATGAAAGCTACGTTTCCCTGGCCGAAAAACTTAACGAGCTGGCCCCGGTACAGGGCCCGGCTAAAACCGCGTTCTTCACGACGGGCGCGGAAGCGGTGGAAAATGCCATTAAAATCGCCCGGGCCCACACCGGCAGGCCTGGCGTGATTGCCTTTGGGGGAGGTTTTCACGGCCGAACCTATATGACCATGGCGTTAACCGGCAAGGTCGCGCCTTATAAGCTGGGATTTGGCCCCTTCCCCGGGTCGGTTTATCACGTACCGTATCCCTCCGGGCTGCACGGCATCACGACGCAGGATGCCATCACGGCGATTGAGCGCCTGTTCAAAGCAGATATTGAGGCGAAACAGGTAGCGGCGATTATTTTTGAACCCATTCAGGGTGAAGGCGGATTCAACGTCGCGCCGCCAGAGCTGGTGGCCGCCATCCGCCGCATCTGTGATGAGCACGGGATCGTGATGATTGCCGATGAAGTGCAGAGCGGTTTCGCCCGTACCGGTAAGCTGTTTGCCATGGACCACTACGCTGACAAGCCTGACCTGATGACGATGGCCAAAAGCCTAGCTGGCGGAATGCCGCTGTCCGGCGTGGTGGGCCGCGCTGAGATCATGGATGCACCAGCCCCCGGTGGACTCGGGGGAACCTATGCAGGCAATCCGCTTGCGGTGGCCGCCGCGCACGCGGTGCTGAATATTATCGACAACGAGTCACTGTGCGCGCGCGCCTGTCACCTGGGCGATCGATTGAGCGCCACGCTGGAGGAGATTCAGGGTACCTTCCCTGCGCTCGTGGCGATAAGAGGAAGAGGGTCGATGATTGCGGCAGAGTTTTTTGATCCCGAGAGCCGTGAACCGTCGGCCGCCATCGCGCAGGAGATTCAGCAAAAGGCACTTTCCCGGGGCCTGCTGTTACTGATCTGCGGCCAGTACGGAAACGTGATCCGCTTCCTTTATCCGTTGACCATTCCGGATGCCCAGTTCACCCAGGCGCTGGCGATCCTGCAACAGGTTATGCGTGAAAAGGCATAAGTGCCCACTGAGAACCGTCTCCCGGACTTCCGGAAGACGGTTTCCACGGAGGAAATGTTGGGGAATTTGGCCTGTTTCATTGTATGCTCCCTGAAACACATCCCTGGCAAGAGGAAATTAGAATTGCAAAATCCATCCGCCTATCAGTCACTTGTGAAAACCTTCCAGCGCCTCTCCCGCTTCTCGCATCTCTCCTCCATCGCCAGCTGGGACATGTTTACCATGATGCCGCCCGGCGGCAGTGCCGCGCGCGGTGAAGCGCTGGCGGAAATGAGCGTCCTGCAGCACCAGCTCCTTACCGATAAAAGAGTGGGCGAATGGCTGACCGCAGCGGCAGAGGAAGATCTGAATGACGTCGAACAGGCTAACCTGCGTGAAATGACGCGCCACTACCAGCAGGCGACCCTGCTGCCGGAATCGCTGGTTGAAGCCAAATCGCTGGCGGGCAGCAAGTGTGAGCACGCCTGGCGTACTCAGCGCCCCGCTAACGACTGGCAGGGTTTTTCCGCCAATCTAAAAGACGTCGTCAAACTCAGCCGTGAAGAAGCCCGTCTTCGCGCCGAGGCCAAAGGCTGTACCCCGTACGATGCCCTGCTGGATATTTTCGAACCGGACATGACCAGCGCGCGCCTGGACGTGCTGTTTGGTGATATGAAAACCTGGCTTCCGGACCTGCTGGCGAACGTGGTGGAAAAACAGGCTCAGCGGTCGTTCGTCCCGCCACAAGGCCCTTTCCCGACGGCTACCCAGCGTGAACTCGGACTGGAAGCCATGAAGATGCTCGGCTTCGATTTTAACAGCGGTCGTCTGGACGTCAGTGCCCACCCGTTCTGCGGCGGCGTGCCGGAAGATGTGCGTATCACCACGCGCTATGACGAGGACGAGCTGCTCAGCGCGCTGTTTGGCGTGATCCACGAAACCGGACACGCGCGCTACGAGCAAAACCTGCCGCGAGCCTGGGCAGGACAACCCGTGGCGCTGGCGCGTTCAACCGCCATCCACGAATCTCAGAGCCTGTTTTTTGAAATGCAGCTGGGACGCAGCGAGGCTTTCCTGAAGCATCTGCTCCCTGCCGTTCACGCCCGCTTTGGTAGCCAGGCCGCCTTCAGCGAAGATAACTTTATCGCCTGGAACCAGCGCGTGAAGCCAGGTTACATCCGCGTTGATGCAGACGAAGTGAGCTACCCGGCCCACGTGGTGCTGCGCTATGAAATTGAGCGTGCGCTGATTAACGGCGAGATCGAGGTGGACGATATTCCCGCCCTGTGGGATGAAAAAATGCAGGCCTGGCTCGGGTTATCAACCAAAGACAACTATCGCAACGGCTGTATGCAGGATATCCACTGGACCGACGGTGGGTTTGGTTATTTCCCGTCATACACGCTGGGCGCTATGTATGCTGCACAGTTGTTCCATGCCGCAAAAACCGCCCTGCCGGGACTACAGGCCTCTATCGCCGAGGGCGATTTTTCGGCGCTGTTTGAGTGGCTGCGTCAGAACATCTGGCAGCATGGCAGCCGCTTCAGCACGTCGCAATTAATCACCCAGGCAACGGGCGAAGATCTGAATATCCGCTACTTCCGCGAACATCTCACCTCGCGCTATTTGTAATAACAACGCCGGGGAGTCTCCCCCGGCGTTGTACATATGGTTACACGCCGATACCAATCACTCACGGAAACCTCGAATTTACAGGGATATAGTTATTTCAACGGCCCCGCAGTGGGGTTAAATGAAAAACCAAATTCGAGGGTATGAACATGAAAAAAGTATTAGCTCTGGTTGTTGCCGCTGCTATGGGTCTGTCTTCTGCTGCGTTTGCTGCTGAAACCACTGCTGCACCAGCGGCCGCTGCGCCAACTGCAACGACCACTGCTGCGCCAGCAAAAACTGTACATCATAAAAAACACCACAAAGCCGCTAAACCTGCTGCAGAGCAGAAAGCGCAGGCCGCTAAAAAGCACCACAAAAAAGCCGCTAAACCTGCTGTAGAGCAGAAAGCCCAGGCCGCTAAAAAGCACCATAAAAAAGCCGCTAAACCTGCTGTAGAGCAGAAAGCCCAGGCCGCTAAAAAGCATCACAAAAAAGCAGTAAAACACGAAGCTGCTAAACCAGCTGCTCAGCCAGCTGCGTAAGGTACAAGCTTAACCGTGTCCTTCGGGGCACGTTGGTAAACCGGCGCTGAACCGGAAAAGGTTCTGCGCCGTTTTTTTATCCGGAGGGCGTATGCTGCGACGCTATCGGTTTGAGCTCATTCTGTTCCTGCTTATTTTATGCGCGCTCATCGCAAGCCATTTTTATCTTTCCTGATTGTAGCACGCTGATTTTACTCCCACTTTCGTGCTGTCCCGTCTATAGTATTTTCATAGGGTTCACTTTTAATAATCATAATTACCCCCACCAGAGTGTGATATGCGTAAATCTGTTGTGTTGTTGCTGGGAACGTTTGGTCTTTTTTCTGGATTTTCACAGGCGGATGATGGCGGCGATGACGCCATTAGCGCGAAAGAGCTTAAGACGCTTTTTTTCGGTCATGACGATCGTACTCGCGTCACCGACCCAACCCAGGCCCCCTGGGATGCTATTGGACAACTGGAAACCGCCAGCGGCAATCTGTGCACCGCGACGTTGATCACCCCGCAATTAGCCCTAACGGCAGGCCACTGCCTGTTGACGCCCCCTAACGGAAAGCCAGACAAAGCGGTAGCCTTACGGTTTGTGTCGCAAAAAGGTGTCTGGCGCTATGAAATCCACGGCATCGAAGGCCGGGTTGATCCTTCTCTGGGTAAACGACTGAAACCGGATGGTGATGGCTGGATAGTGCCGCCCGCGGCAGCGTCATGGGATTTTGGCCTGATCATTCTGCGCTACCCGCCTTCAGGCATTACGCCACTGCCGTTATTCGACGGAGATAAAGCGGCGCTCACCGCCGCGCTGAAAGCCGCCGACCGTAAGGTCACGCAGTCAGGCTACCCGGTCGATCATCTGGATGCGCTTTACACCCATACCGACTGTGTTGTAACGGGCTGGGCACAAACCAGCGTGCTGTCGCACCAGTGCGATACGTTACCGGGTGACAGTGGTTCGCCCTTGATGCTGAAAACCGATAACGGCTGGCAATTGATTGGTGTTCAAAGCTCCGCTCCGGCGGCGAAAGACCGATGGCGAGCCGATAACCGGGCCTTATCCGTCACCGGTTTTCGCGATAAGCTGGAAGCGCTGGCTCAAGAGTAAGCCAGCGCGGCTGCGGGAGAAAAAGGGGTAACGGGTTATCAGGCGAGTTTTATCATGACCATACCCGCCAGCAGCAATATCAGTCCTATCCAGCCTTTGTTATTTAACCGCTGGCCGAACAGTACCCAACCGGCGGCAAGGGTGGCGGCGATACCAAAACCGCCCCACAGCGCATAGGCCACCGAAAGATCGATACCTTTGACCGCCTGCGACAGGGCGCTGAACGCCCCCAGAACCGCGGCTATCGACATCAGGCCATAGACTTTACGACGAAAACCGTCGGAGAATTTCAGCAGAACGTTGGCGAAAATTTCCAGCACGATGGCGAAACCCAGCCAGGCCGCATGAACCCATTCAAACTGTTGCATGGTTCTGCTCCTTCTGCTGTTTGGTCGGTTTACGGGTACCTGATTTAATCAGCACAATACCCGCGACCAGCGTCGTTAACCCGGCGACTTTCATTGTTGTTAATGTTTCATCAAATATCAGGACGCTGAAGAGTGTAATCAATAAAATACCGATCCCTTCCCACAGCGCATACGCCACACCCAGCGCAATTTTTTTCACCGCAAATGAGAGGAAAATATAGGAAAGTGAAATCATCACCAGCATTAAAATAAAACCGGTATTGCCATCGCTGACGCTCGCCCACTTCATCGACAGCGTGCCGGTAATCTCAGCGATAATAGCCAGAGCGAGTAAAATCCAGTAAAACATGTTTTTCTCCTGCTTGAGAATATAATCCATCGTGGCCCGCCGCATGCGGCAAACCAAAAAAAATATGAAATTAAATCAGACAGCTAAGCGCGTAGCGCCAGCTCAGGCAGAAGAGATAACTATAGGGCGGTGCGCCAGTGTTGCTCACCAGCAACCAGGCAGAAGGAGGTGAAAAATACAGCGGTGTTGTTTGAAGAATACGTCCTGAACACATTGTCCATAAAATTACAATTATCCGCGTTGTTGCTTCTCGTCTTTGCGGATGAAAATTGTCCTCGGTAGTTAAACACGCTAAATTTGTACCATAAGCCAGGATTTTACTCAAAGTCTTTGCAATTCTTTACCCACACCGTTTGATTTTGGTTAGTTTATTGCAACGCGTTTCACCTTTATTATAAATAAAAAGCGTATTTCGGAGTCACCATGGCTAAACCCATTATTACCCTGAACGGGTTAAAAATTGTCATCATGCTGGGCATGCTGGTGATCATACTGACGGGCGTGCGATTTGCAGCCGACATCATCGTGCCCTTTATTCTGGCGCTGTTTATTGCGGTGATCCTTAACCCGCTGGTACGGCGCATGACGCGGCTACGCATCCCGCGCGTGCTGGCGATTACCCTGCTCATCAGCGTGATTATTGTTGCCATGGTATTACTGGTTGCCTATCTCGGCACCTCGCTGAATGAACTGGCGCGCACGTTACCGAAGTACCGATCGTCGCTGGCGATACCGCTGCTGCAGCTTGAACCCTGGCTGCAACGCGCAGGTATTGAAGTCTCGGTTGAGGAACTCCTTAAATATATCGACCCCAATGCGGCCATGACGATCGTCACCAGCCTGCTGGCGCAGCTTTCGAATGCCATGACCTCCATTTTCCTGCTGTTTTTAACGGTGGTGTTTATGCTGCTGGAGGTGCCTCAACTGCCGGCAAAGCTGCAGCAGATAATGGTCCGTCCGGTTGAGGGCATGGGGGCGATTCAACGCGCGCTGGACAGCGTCTCACGCTATCTGGTGCTGAAAACCGCCATTAGCCTGGTTACGGGTGGTGTCGTCTGGGTGATGCTGCTGGCGCTGGACGTCCGCTTCGCGTTCGTCTGGGGATTACTGGCCTTCGCGCTCAACTACATTCCCAACATCGGTTCCGTGCTGGCAGCGATCCCCCCTATCCTTCAGGTGCTGGTTTTCAGCGGGCTGTATGATGCGCTGGTTCTGCTGGCCGGATATCTGGCCATTAACCTGCTGTTCGGCAATATTCTTGAGCCACGGATGATGGGACGCGGGCTGGGGCTATCCACATTGGTCGTCTTTTTGTCTTTGATTTTCTGGGGTTGGCTGCTCGGTCCCGTCGGTATGCTGCTCTCCGTTCCGCTGACCATCATTGTGAAGATTGGTCTGGAACAGACCGAGGGCGGACAAAGCATCGCCGTGCTGCTGAGCGATATGAGCCAGAAATAGCGCTGACAGGAGGAATGTATAGATCCTCCTGTCTTCGCGATAAGCGCCCGAATAGTTACAAATGAAGATTCACGCCACGTGCGGCGACGGGGCTTATCCCAGCGCGTCGACTACTCGCGCCAGCCCATTGCCGGTGCGACATGTTTGAGAATGGACTCAATCACATGCGCATTGTAATCCACACCGAGCTGGTTCGGTACGGTCAACAGTAACGTATCCGCTTCAGCAATCGCCTCGTCTTTTTTCAGCTGTTCGATAAGCTTGTTCGGCTCCGCGGCATAGCTGCGTCCGAAGATCGCGCGCGTTTTCTCGTCAAGATACCCCACGCTATCGCTGTCGTTGCGGCTGGCACCGAAGTACATCCGGTCACGGTCGTCCATCAGGGCAAAAATACTGCGGCTGACCGACACGCGCGGCTCACGCGTATGCCCTGCCTCTTTCCACGCCTGGCGGTACGCGCGGATCTGTTTTGCCTGCTGAATATGGAACGGCTCACCGGTTTCATCGTCTTTCAGCGTAGAACTTTGCAGATTCATGCCGAGCTTAGCGGCCCATACTGCGGTCGCATTCGAACCGGCGCCCCACCAGATACGCTCGCGCAGCCCTTCGGAATAGGGTTCCAGTCGCAGCAGCCCCGGTGGATTAGGAAACATCGGCTGTGGATTCGGCTTTGCAAATCCTTCGCCGCGCAGAACCTCAAGCAGCACCTCGGTATGACGGCGTGCCATATCTGATTCGTTTTCCCCTTCCTGCGGGACATAGCCGAAATGACGCCAGCCATCAATGACCTGCTCCGGGGAGCCCCGGCTGATGCCAAGCTGCAAACGACCGCCGGAAATCAGATCCGCCGCACCGGCATCCTCGGCCATGTACATCGGGTTTTCATAGCGCATATCAATCACGCCGGTACCGATCTCGATGGTTTTCGTTTTGGCCCCAATTGCGGCCAGCAGAGGGAACGGAGAGCTCAGCTGACGAGCAAAGTGGTGCACGCGAAAATAGGCGCCGTCCGCCCCCAGCTCTTCGGCTGCTACGGCCAGGTCGATGGACTGCAGCAGGGTGTCTGCTGCCGAGCGCGTGCCGGACTGCGGAGAAGGCGTCCAGTGACCAAACGATAAAAAGCCGATCTTTTTCATAATCCTGTGTCCTGATAATGCGTTGCGTTCTCCCTACTGTACGCATTACCTGTGGAGAATAAATGGCGTTTCTTTAACGGAATGATTCAAATAAATTGATTGAATTTTTTTCAGGTCCGTCGGGTGAAAAACGGCTGGTTATCGGTTTGATTTAACGTTACATCTCTATATCAGGACTTTTACATCGGACAGAAAATGAAAAGACGCTATGTTGTTGCGGATGTTTTTACTGATACTCCGTTTCTGGGTAACCCTGTTGCCGTCGTACTCGATGCTCAAGGCATGAACAAAGCACAAATGCAGCAGGTCGCCGTTGAATTTGGCTACAGCGAAACCACGTTCGTTTTGCCGCCAGACAATCCTTCCCATACAGCACGCGTGCGAATCTTTACGCCCTCGCGCGAGATCCCCTTCGCCGGGCACCCGAATGTTGGAACGGCTTACGTGCTTGCCCATTACGCCGCGATGAATCATCAGCGCCTGCCTGATACGCTACACTTCGAGGAAATAGCCGGTGTGGTGCCCGTTCGCCTGTTGCGCGACAACGATACGGTCACTGGCGCAGAACTCCTGGTGCCTGAGGCACTCTCGTGCCGCTCTGAAGTCAGCCCGGAAAGCGTGGCTGCCTGCTTATCCCTGAACACGGAAGATATCCGTACCGAGGTACATAGGCCTGTGGTCGCGTCGGTAGGTCTGCCCTTTCTGATAGCCGAGCTGGCTTCTCGTGAGGCGCTTCGTCGATGCGTGCCGAATTTACAGGGTTTTCGCGCGACCTTACCGCTGGATGGCGCCGTTTCCCTCTATGCCTACACCCTGGATACGAATGCTGATGAACCTCATGATGTGCAGGCCCGCATGTTTACTCCCCGCATGACAGAAGATCCTGCCACAGGCAGCGCGACTGCCGCTGCGACAGCGCTGCTGGCGTTGCACCGCAATAAAACGACGCTTAATCTTAACGTCAGTCAGGGCGTTGATATGGGACGAGCAAGCGTGCTGTTCGCGGGATACGATGCCTCGTCGGGAGAGGCGGTGGTTCGCGTTGGCGGAAATTGCGTGATGACGCTTGAAGGCACATTCTCGCTCTAGCGGAGGAAGGTCCTGTACATTTACCGTGCCTGATGGGATATATTGGCACACTATTTTTATCACAGGTAAAACCAGCAATGGCTCTGATCCCCAAAAACTACGCGAGACTTGAAAGTGGCTATCGCGAAAAAGCGTTAAAAATCTATCCCTGGGTATGCGGACGCTGCTCGCGCGAGTTTGTCTATTCCAATCTGCGCGAACTGACGGTTCACCATATCGATCACGACCATACCAACAACCCGGAAGATGGCAGTAACTGGGAGCTGTTGTGCCTGTTTTGCCACGATCACGAACATTCGAAATACACCGAAGCGGATCAGTACGGTACCACCGTGGTCGCCGGGGAAGACGCGCAAAAAGACGTGGGCGTCGCCACGTTTAACCCGTTTGCCGATTTAAAAGCGATGATGAACAAGAAGAAGTAATGCTTCAACCGCGGTGCGGGAGGCTCAGGGGGCACAGGCCCCCTTCTGCTTTACGCCGCGATCAACGCAAAACGCTCTTTCAGAATACGGGGGATGTCGTCCTCCGCCAGCTGCCGGGTTTCCGTGCCCTTCGCCGTAATGATTTTCAGCATATTCCCCAGTAAAATCTCGCGTCCCTCCGGTCGATGCTGCACCACCACACGCTTCTGCACAAAAATGGCATCCGGGTGCGTGGAGTTAAGGTAGTTGGCCGGAACGAAATCAATCCACTCCTGTGGGGTGAGATCAAAGCCGTACTGACGGGCCCATTCTCCCGCCACCTTCGCCTGAAGCAGATATTCGCCCTCAGCGCTGCGGCTAAGCCGGAACGTGTCAAAATCCTGTGCGATATCAACATCAAGCGTGTCCAGAGCCATTGGCGCACGAATGCCATAGCTGCCAAACCCGAGGTCGCAAAGCCACTGTCGGCTCTCCACCTCAGCAATTAACGCCATATGGGTTTTTGGCCGCCGTACGGGGTAGAACATCGGGCGTGCCGCCACAAAACGGTAAGGAATACCTAACGCCTCCAGCGCCATGGCAAACAGCCCGTTCACCTCATAGCAGTAGCCGCCGCGCCCCGGTGTTAACAGCTTATCGGCAATATCGTCAGGTGCCAGCGAGACAATTTTCCCCGCCTGTACATCCAGATTTTCAAACGGGATTGCAAAAAGCTGATGACGCATAAGCGCATGCAGGGTACCCGTATCGGCAGCCGCGGGGCCAGTGTAGTTTATGCGTTTGAAATACGTGGAAATATCAAAATTATCGCTGTGCATAATGCCTCCTTGTCCTGAACATGTCGGACACTATAGATGGCGTGCATTATTGGCTGTATAGTCAGTTTTATCGAAAATTAGCCTGAACAGATACCATGTCTGCCCCATCCCCGTCCTCTCCTCACTATCGCCGTATTGCGGATATGCTGCGTCTTACAATTACGTCTGGCGCGTTGCGAGCCGGTGACAAGATCATCTCCGCGCGTAAACTGGCCGAACGCGAGCATGTCAGTCTTCCGACGGCGCTTGAAGCGCTGCGCTGCCTTGAGGCCGAGGGGCTGATTGTTGCACGTCCGCGTTCAGGTTATTACATCCACCAGACAAGCCTTCCGCAGCCTGTGGAGCCTTCTCGTTCTCCGCCAGGCCCGGTTCCCGTCACCCTGTCGGCCATGGCCCGGTCGCTGTTCAGCAGTTCAGAAGCCCGTCTGGTGCCTCTGGGTGCAGCCCTGCCCGATCCTGCGTGGCTGCCGGGCGAGACGCTACAGCGGGCGCTGCACTCCGCGGGCCGACGTCTGGATGCGCACGGTCAGAGCTATAGCCTGCCGCCGGGAAGGCGTGATTTGCGAAGCAAGATTGCCGCGCGTTCTGCACAGTGGGGAGCCCGTTTCAGCGCGGATGACCTTATTATCACCGCAGGTGCGACGCAGGCGTTGCGTCTTGCGCTACGAGCCGTGTGCCAGCCCGGTGATGTGGTGGCGATTGAGCAGCCAGCCTACTTTGGTACGCTCCTGCTGCTGGAGGATTTGGGTCTGAAGGCCTTATCGATCCCCACCGATCCTGTTGAGGGCCTGCTGCTGGAACCGCTGGCGGACGCCATTCGGTGCCACCGCCCGGCCGCCGTTCTGGCCTCCCCTACGGTGCAAAACCCTTTGGGCGCCAGTATGCCCGTCACGCGTAAGCAGGAACTCGTTGCCCTGCTTGACGCGGCAGATATTCCTCTCATTGAAGATGATGTTTACGGCGATCTTGTCGGCGAGGGGCAACGTCCCCCAGCCTGTAAAGCGTTCGACCAGAGTGGAAATGTCATTTATTGCAGCTCCCTGTCTAAAACGCTTGCGCCCGGCTGGCGAATCGGCTGGATTGCCGCCGGGCGCTACTTTCCGCAGGTTTTACAGGCCCGCATGGCCGGAGACTGGGCAGGTGCTCCGCTGCTGGAAGCCGCAACGAGCGAAGTCCTGGCGAGCGGCGATTACGATCGTCATCTGCGGCGGCTCAAGCGTCGCGTTGCGGAGGGAATAGACGCCGTCGTGGCGCGGGTCGAGGCAAGTTTTCCTCCCGGCACGCGTGTTAACGCGCCCGCCGCGGGTTACTTGCTGTGGGTAGAACTTCCTTTGCAGGTCAACGCGCTGGAGGTACATCGTCGCGCGCTGGCGCTGGGTATTGGCGTCAGCCCCGGCCCGCTGTTTTCCCCTGCCGCAGAGCTGTCTCACTTTTTGCGGCTAAACTGCGCAAACGAACCGACGCCCCGCCTGCTGAATGCCGTGGAGCGGATTGGGGCGCTGTGTTATGAACTGGCGGATGCGCGGCCGTGACGGTCTGCGGTCCTTTTTCACAAATTGAGGATTGCGCGCTCTTTAACGACAGCGTCAGGATTGGCTCTTTTTATCGCGGCCAGAAAAGCCGTGAAGTTATGATTCCAGAGGGTGAGATTGTTATAAAACTGCACCTGCTTTTCATTAGCACCGTCACGGTAAATAACAATCCAGACCCGTCGGCTATTTATCTCGATATTCCCCGGCCCGATTTTAATGATAGTAGCCAGCGCAATCTTACGGGTGGCGTTGTTTTTAACTTCATATAAAAACTGGTCATCATAAAACCATGTTTTACCTGCATTCCCGCCAAAAATTGAGGGGTTAGCAGATATCTTTTTCATCCCGTTATGATCTGAAATAAGGCGCTTTGCCTGGCGAATACGTCTGACAGCAAATCTTAACAGGATGAAAAGCGCAATGAGGGGCAGCGCGACTGATATCATTTTTAGGCTCTCGTACATATCCCTGCCCCGTCATACATTCTTATTAACGCCGTGAGTATAACGCGGCGATCGTTTATGACAATATCCTACCTTGCCACCGGCAAATCTGCGTACCGCGTCGTATACGCCGGTGACAGCATCTCACGCTTCATCGCCCAGGATTTCTCAATCCCCTGCCCGGCAAACCATATCTTCCCTTTGCCGGAATGGTTTACGCTGTCGATTATCTCCATCAGCGCTGCGCTATTGGCACACAGGCGGTTATCATCAAACAAATTCAGCTGGGCGACGCCGCTGCTGAAAAAATCCGCCAGCATCACCCCCGCTTTCATATAGCGATACCCGTCAAGCCATATACGCCCCAGCGCCTCCGTAGCAGCACGGATGATATCGCGCGTGTCATTGGTGGGTGTCATCAGGGTGACTGAGGCCTGGTTGCCGTAATAAATTTCGTTGTCCGCATGCGGGCTGGTGCGCACAAATACGCTGATAAAGCGGCAATACTGATGCTCGCCGCGCAGTTTTTCGGCGGCACGCTCCGCGTAGGCACAAATGGCCTGGTGCATCTCTTCGTATTGCGTAATACGGTGTCCAAACGAACGACTACAGATAATTTGCTGCTTCGTCGGGGTAAACTCTTCCAGATCAAGACAAGGCTCACCGCGAAGCTCGCGCGCCGTGCGTTCCATTACCACGTTAAAATGTTTGCGAATGACCCAGGAGGATGCTTCCGCCAACTCCAGCGCCGTGGTAATCCCCATGGCGTTGAGTTTTTTCGTGATGCGTCGCCCGACACCCCACACTTCCTCTACCGGCACCTTCGCCAGCAGTTTTCTCTGCCGTTCGCGATCCGATAGATCGACCACGCCGCCGGTGGCAGACCACCGCTTCGCCGCATAGTTGGCCAGCTTCGCCAGCGTTTTGGTCGGGGCAATACCGACCCCAACGGTCAGCCCCGTATTTTTAGCGACCTGGTTGCGCATCTGATGGCCAAAAGCCTCCAGCGACATGCAGCGGCTGACGCCCGACACGTTCACGAAGGCTTCATCAATCGAGTAGATCTCAATTGCCGGAGCAAGATCGGTCAGCGTTTGCATCACCCGGCTGCTGAGATCGGCATACAGCGCATAGTTCGAGCTAAAAACATACACCCGCGCCGGATAACCCTTCTCCTTGAATTTAAAGTAGGGCTCACCCATTTTTATGCCGAACTGTTTGGCCTCCCGCGACAGCGAAATAATGCAGCCGTCGTTGTTCGAGACCACCACGATGGGTTTGCCCTCCAGATCGGGGCGAAACACCCTCTCGCAGGAGGCATAAAAGCTATTCACATCAACCAGTGCGAACATGTTTATACGTTTTGAGGGTGTGAGTGACAACGCCGAAGATTTGTAGCTCCTCTTCTGACTGGAAGGTAATCGGCTGATAGCGGGCATTATGCGGCAGCAACCTCAAAACCGGACGGGTCTGTAGCTCTTTCACCGTAAACTCACCGGCAACCGACGCCACGACGATATCCCCATGTTCGGCATTTAACGAACGATCGACCACCAGCAGATCGCCGTCGCCGATCCCAGCCCCAATCATCGAGTCACCACTCACTTTTATAAAGTAGGTCGCACTGGGGTGCCTGACCGCCAGCCGGTTAAGATCGAGACGATCCTCCACATAATCCTGCGCCGGGCTGGGGAAGCCGCAGGCGACGCGCTCCAGAAAGAGAGGTAATTCAATGACTTGATTAGAGTGATAAGAAAAGAGAGTGCCCATAAATGCTTTCCTGCCGTAATACTGTATATAAATACAGTATTACGGATTATGGGCCAGGATCAAGATGCTTTCCGGCGGTGAAGCCGAACGTATTGAAGTTTGAACGGATTTAGTTCAACGATCGGCCTACCAGCGTATTCAGCGTTTCCAGAGCGTCAGGCGGCAGTTGCAGTTCTCCTGCTGCGAGATTTTGCCGCAGATGCGCCACGGAAGAGGTGCCGGGGATCAGCAGAATATTCGGGGAACGTTGCAGCAGCCATGCCAGCGCAACCTGCATCGCGGTTGCGCCAAGGGAATCCGCGACGGCCTGCAGATCGCTGGATTGCAGTGGCGTAAAGCCGCCCAATGGGAAAAACGGCACATAGGCAATCCCCTGCTGCGCCAGTAAATCCACCAGCGCATCGTCGCCGCGGTTCACTATGTTGTACATGTTCTGCACGCAGACAACAGGCACCATCTTCTGCGCTTCCGCAACCTGAGTGGCCGTGACATTGCTCAGACCAATGTGGCGTACCAGCCCTTGCTGCTGTAACTCTGCGAGGGTGGAAAGCGGTTCAGCAATCGATCCTTCTGCCGGGCCGTGAGCGCTAAACATGATCCGCAGATTCACCACATCCAGTACATCCACCTGCAGATTACGCAGGTTATCATGCACCGCCTGAGTCAGCTCCTGCGCGGAAAAGGCCGGCAGCCAGGCACCTTTATCGTTGCGGCGGGCCCCGATCTTGGTGACGATAGTGAGATCGTCCCGGTACGGATGAAGCGCCTCGCGGATCAGCTGATTGGTCACATGGGGACCATAAAAATCGCTGGTATCGATATGATTCACCCCCGCCGCCACGGCTTCGCGTAACACCTCCAGCGCGGCATTTTTATCTTTCGGAGGGCCAAATACGCCCGGTCCGGCAAGCTGCATCGCGCCGTACCCCAGTCGTTTAACCGTCCGCGTACCGAGCGCGTACGTCCCGCTTTTATCAATGCTGCTCATGTTGACCTTCCTCATAAAAATGATCCGGATTTACAACAGGTTCCTGACCGGAGCCCTTCGTTAAGCGCGAGTTAAATTAAAGTTTAAATTCTATACGACGATAGTATTGGTGTACCTCTGCCTCTTCTCTAACGGACGACCGCTATGCTGAAAAATCTGCACGTGATTACCGGTATTATCTTTGCCCTCACCATATTCTGTCTGCTGCAAGTTGTCACGGGAGGGTTGTTCTACTCCGCCGTCAGCAACGATCGCCATAACTTCCAGAACTCCGGCGTGCTCAATGCCCAGCAGGAAAATCTGAGCGACAGCGTAAACACGCTGGTAAAAACGCGCGTCACCGTGACCCGCGTGGCGATCCGCTACCTGAAAAACCAGCGCGATCCGGCTTCCCTTGCCGCGATCAACAAACTGCTTGATACCGCAAGTAACTCGCTGGCTAAAGCAGAAACCTATAACAAAGCGTGGCAGAAACTGCCGCAGGTTAACGGCCAGAATGCGGCGTTAACTGACGAGATGCAAAAATCCTGGAATCAGATGCATGAGGTCATGCGTTTGTCGATTCAGTATCTTCGCGCCGACAACTACCAGGCCTATGGCGATCTGGATGCTCAGCAGGCACAGGATGATATGGAAGCGGTCTACAACCGCTGGCGCGCCGAAAACAACACGCTGCTGAAAGCGGCAACCGAAGAGAACCAAAGCAGCTTTACGCAAATGCAGTGGACGCTGGCAGTCATTTTCCTGGCCGTTATCGCCGTGCTGGTGGTCATCTGGCAGGGGTTACAACACCTGCTGTTAAAACCACTCAACACCATTATGAACCATATTCGCGCCATTGCGGGGGGCGACCTGACGCAGAATATCGCGCTCTCTGGCCGCAATGAAATGGGTCAACTGGCCGCAGGCCTGCATGAGATGCAACAATCTCTGGTGACTACCGTCAGCGCCGTGCGCGGCAGTACCGACTCCATCTACACCGGCGCAGGTGAAATTGCCGCAGGCAGCAACGATCTTTCCGCTCGCACCGAAGAGCAGGCCGCCTCGCTCGAAGAGACGGCCGCCAGCATGGAAGAGCTGACCGCGACGGTTAAACAGAACTCCGATAACGCCCGTCAGGCTACGTTACTGGCGAAGAATGCCTCTGAAACCGCAGCACGTGGTGGCCACGTCGTGGATAACGTGGTTCGCACCATGACCGAAATTGCCGACAGTTCCCAGCAGATTGCCCACATTACTGGCGTGATTGACAGCATCGCGTTCCAGACCAATATTCTGGCGCTTAACGCCGCGGTAGAAGCCGCACGCGCCGGGGAACAGGGGCGTGGTTTTGCGGTCGTCGCAGGCGAAGTCCGTACGCTGGCGAGCCGCAGTGCACAGGCGGCGAAAGAGATCAAAGGGCTTATCGAGAACTCCGTCAACCAGGTGAATACCGGTTCTGAGCAGGTTAGCGAAGCGGGCGCGACCATGAAGGAGATTGTCGCCGCCGTGACCCGCGTAACCGATATCATGGGTGAGATTTCGTCGGCCTCCGATGAGCAGAGCCGCGGTATTGAACAGGTGAGCCTGGCCGTTTCGCAAATGGACAGCGTGACGCAGCAAAACGCCGCGCTGGTGCAGCAGTCCGCTACGGCGGCGGCGGCACTGGAAGATCAGTCCGAACAGCTGCGTCAGGCTGTGGCCGCGTTTCGTCTGAACGGAAAAGAACACGCGGTCGCCTCACGTCCGGCAAATGTGAAAACGCCGCAGCTACTGCGTCCGGCAACGGCTAACGCCACGCCTGACAGTCACTGGGAAACCTTCTGAGTCACAGGCGGGCGATCGCCTCGCCCGCGAAAACCGCCTTAACGGCTGCGCTTGGCGTGCCGTTCCCAGTTCTCCTGTTTCGCTTCATCGGATTTCCGCAGTGAAACGTAACATGCCCCGCTGCCGCCGTGATGCGGCAGCGCCACGCAGAAAGCCTGCACTTCCTCGAACTCAGTTAACCAGCGTGCCAGATAGCTGCGCACCACATTGGGATGCGAATTCTGTTCGCGCCCTTTCCCGTGAATGATGATCAGGTTACGTAATCCGTCACGACGGGCCTGACTGATAAAGGAATACAGCATCTGTCGGCAGCGTTCGGCGGGCTGACGCAACAGGTTTAAGCTGGCCTGTCGGTCGTATTTCCCCGAACGCAGCTTCTCTATAACGCCCTGCTGTACCCCTTCGCGCTGGAACGCCAGCGGTTCTTCAAGGGGCAGGAGTTCCAGAAACCCCAGCGTCAGAAAGTTGTCCAGCTGTTCAGTATCCATCTCCTGCCGCGCCCGTGCGTTTCTCATCGGCTGCCAGTGGATATCCGAGCAGCGCTTCATGGGCTGGACATCCTCCATGGCGTCAAGAAAAAGTGATTTGTCGTCAGGGTTCATGGGGATCCTCCGGCTACTTCTGAGGGAGGTACTATACCTGTGCCAGACATGTGTCTCAATAACCGTCAGCGGCCCACTCACGGCATATATATTTACCCGGCGAATATATAATAAGGGTGATACGCACTTAAACCAGACTTAACTAAAACTTCAGTGAAGGTAAAATAAGTGATTTACGTTAAAAATTCGTGAAATCAATCACTCGTCAACCTGTCTTTTTTCGGAAAAGGTGTTATAACTAAATAAACCTGCCCCATGGAAATAATACTCAGGACTGGCAAAAGGACGTACTGCTGTGTGTACTGTAGGGTCTGTCTGATGTCGGGCAGACTCTGTTTTTTTATTTTGAATTTTCCGCTGCATCTATTTTTCTCGCTTCCCTTCTGAATTGCGTAATTAAGGATTCGGCAAGAGGTGTCTGACGTGAATCACGTCGCTGAATTAAATAATACGCGGCTTTTGGAAGCGATTCGACAACCGGCAGAATGACGAGACGGTGCGCCAGAAGCGGGTCAGAGCCCAACTCCTGCGGCAGGATACTTAAAAAATCACTTTGCGCAACCAGGCTTATACAGGACGAAAATGTTTCACACACCACCCCAATTCGCGGTATTTGCGAGCGGTGGCGAAATAGATCTTCTAATTGCTTATAATAGCTTCCCCGCGGCGTCGGCATTGTCCAGTTATAATGCAAAAGTTCATTAATGGATGTTGCCCCTGTCGCCGGATGCCCTTCCCGGCAAAATACCGCAAACGGTTTTTCAAACAACTTTTCGAACGTAAATTCATGGTCGTAAGGCCCCTGATAATAGGTGTTAATGGTGAAATCCAGCTCACCCTGGCGTAATTCATTGATCATCGACACCAGCTGCCCTTCCATAATCCGCACCTTGACCTGGGGGTGTTGTGCATGAAAGCGCGTAATAACGGCGGGCATCAGGCTGCGTGAAACGCTGGCGCCCATCCCGATATTGATCTGCCCGGCCAGTTCCCCCTGCCGCTGGCGAATATCATCCTGCGCCGCACGCAACTCTTCCAGAATCAGTCTGGCGCGCTGGTAGAAGCCCTCGCCACACTCGGTCAAGGCAACACCTTTACTCCGGCGCACAAAAAGCTGTGCCGCCATACCTTCTTCCAGCTCTTTGATCGATTTGGTCAGCGCTGGCTGCGAAAGATTCAGCGTCCTGCTGGCACCGCGAATACTGCCCTGACGCGCGACTTCAACAAACGCCCGGATTTGATGAAATTTAATCTGAAATGTCATAGCCCGACCGATAACCGTTGTTTATCAGAGTAAAGAAACTGTCATCTACTTTAATGGAAAGGGATGTGCGAGGGTAATTCCTGAACGGTTAAAACTGTGAAAAATCGGTTAGTGATAAGTAAAAACTATCACAGCGTGAAGCAGTTCACATTTTTTAATGATGACGGGAAGAGATATGGACACACTGGCGCAGTACATCCAGACATTAACGCCGCAGCTGAGCGCGTGGCGTCGCGATTTTCACCATTTTGCGGAATCCGGCTGGGTAGAGTTTAGAACTGCAGCGAAAGTCGCTGAAATTCTTGATTCGCTGGGGTACGAACTGGCGATGGGGCGTGATGTGGTGGATGCCGAAAGCCGAATGGGATTGCCCGATGACGCAACGCTGGCGCGAGAATTTGCCCGAGCACGTGCGCAAGGCGCACCCGAAAAATGGCTGGCTCCGTTTGAAGGCGGATTTACCGGCATTGTGGCGACCCTTAAGACCGGCCGCCCGGGGCCAACCCTGGCGTTTCGCGTAGACATGGATGCCCTTGATTTAAGCGAAGCGCAGGACAACAGCCATCGCCCGTTCCGCGACGGTTTTGCCTCCTGCAACCCGGGAATGATGCACGCCTGCGCGCATGACGGCCATACCACCATTGGTCTGGGACTGGCGCAGGTGCTTAAGCAGAATGAAGCGCAGCTCAGCGGCACCATCAGGCTCATCTTTCAGCCTGCCGAAGAAGGGACGCGCGGCGCACGCGCTATGGTTGCCGCCGGGGCGCTGGATGGCGTGGACTATTTTACTGCCATCCATATCGGTACCGGCGTGCCTGCCGGAACGGCGATCTGCGGCAGCGATAACTTTATGGCGACCACCAAGTTCGACGTGAGTTTTACGGGCGTTGCCGCACACGCAGGCGGAAAACCGGAGGACGGGCGAAACGCCCTGCTCGCCGCCGCGCAGGCCGCTCTCGCCTTACACAGCATCGCACCGCACAGTGAAGGGGCTTCCCGCGTCAACGTCGGGGTCATGCAGGCCGGAAGCGGCCGCAACGTGGTGCCCGCGAATGCGCTCATCAAAGTGGAAACCCGCGGGGAAAGCGAAGCCATAAATCAGTATGTCTTTGAACGCGCGCAGGCCGTCATTACCGGGGCGGCCGCACTCTACGGCGTGAAGGCGGAGATGCGTCTGATGGGGGCCGCCACCTCCAGCGCGCCCACACCGGCCTGGGTTGATTATCTGCGCGAACAGGCGAGCCAGGTTTCCGGCATTGATCGCGCTATCGATAAGGTCAAAGCCCCCGCCGGCTCCGAAGACGCCACGCTGATGATGACCCGCGTGCAGCAAAACGGCGGCATGGCGTCGTATATGGTATTCGGCACGGATTTGAGCGCCGGCCATCACAACGAAAAATTCGACTTCGATGAACAGGTTATGGCTATCGCCATCGAAACGCTGGCGCGTACTGCGCTCAATTTTCCGTGGACGCGAGGTGTGTAATGCAGGAGAACTACGCTTTTATTGCCGATGCCATCGATACGCGATGTCAGACGCTAACCGATATAGCCGATGCCATCTGGGATCACCCTGAAACCCGCTTTGAAGAATTTTGGTCCGCCGAACGACTCGCTGGGGCGCTGGAAGCCGAAGGCTTTACGTTGACTCGCGAGGCGGGCGGTATTCCAAACGCTTTTATTGCGAGCTACGGCAGTGGGAAACCGGTTATCGCCCTGCTCGGTGAATACGATGCGCTGGCCGGGCTAAGCCAGCAGGCGCATTGTGCAACCGCGCAATCCGCCACGCCGGGAGCGAATGGTCACGGCTGCGGGCATAACCTCCTCGGCACCGCGGCGCTGGCCGGTGCGGTGGCGGTAAAAAGCTGGCTTGAACAGCATGGCGGTAGCGGAACGGTGCGTTTTTACGGCTGCCCCGGGGAAGAAGGCGGCTCCGGCAAAACCTTTATGGTGCGGGAAGGACTGTTTGATGACGTCGATGCCGCCGTCACCTGGCACCCGGAAGCCTTTGCCGGCATGTTTAACGTCAGCACCCTGGCCAATATTCAGGCCGCCTGGCGTTTTCACGGCGTGGCGGCGCATGCGGCCAACTCCCCTCATCTGGGGCGCAGCGCGCTGGATGCCGTGACGCTGATGACGACCGGCACCAACTTCCTTAATGAACACATCATTGAGAAAGCGCGTGTCCATTACGCCATCACCGATACCGGCGGGATTTCGCCCAACGTGGTGCAGGCCCAGGCCGAAGTGCTGTACCTGATCCGCGCCCCGGAAATGGCCGATGCGCAGCAGATCTACGAACGCATTGAGAAAATCGCCCAGGGCGCGGCAATGATGACCGAAACCACCGTGGAGTGTCGCTTTGATAAAGCCTGCTCCAGCTACCTGCCAAACCGCACGCTTGAGGCGGCAATGTATCGGGCGTTACAACACTACGGCACGCCGGCGTGGACTGCTGAAGAGCGCGACTTTGCCCGTGAGATCCGCGCTACGCTCACGCCCAACGACCTGCAGAACAGCCTCAAAAATATAGCCGCCACGGGCGGAGACGCCGGTAAAGCCTTTGCCCGCCGTCATCAGGAGACACTCCTGGTGGATGAGATTGCGCCCTATGCCATTACCGACAACGTGCTGGCGGGTTCAACGGATGTGGGTGACGTCAGCTGGAAAATGCCGGTCGCCCAGTGCTTCAGCCCCTGCTTTACCGTGGGGACGCCGCTGCATACCTGGCAACTGGTGGCACAGGGGCGAACCTCCATTGCTCACAAAGGCATGCTGCTGGCCGGGAAAGTCATGGGCGCCACGGCACTGAATCTGCTGCAGGATGCAGCCCTGCTAAAAAAATGTCGTGAAGAGTTCGAACAACAAATACAAGAAAAACCGTACGTGTGTCCGATCCCACAGGGCGTGACACCGTCACCTTTAAAATAAAAAAACACAACACAACACAACACAACAACACAACACTCTCGAGGAACGCCCATGAGTATGTCATCCATACCTTCGCATTCCCCATCCGGTAAGCTCTATGGCTGGGTTGAAAGGATCGGCAATAAAGTGCCACACCCTTTCCTGCTGTTTATCTATCTGATTGTCATTTTGATGGTTGCCACCGCCGTGCTCTCCGCCTTTGACGTGAGCGTGCGAAGTCCGGCCGATGGCAGCCTGGTGGCGGTGAAAAACCTGCTCAGCGTTGACGGGCTGCACTGGTTTTTACCTAACGTCATAAAAAACTTCAGCGGCTTCGCCCCGCTGGGCGCCATTCTGGCACTGGTATTAGGGGCCGGGCTGGCAGAGCGCGTGGGTTTGCTGCCTGCATTGATGGTAAAAATGGCATCCCACGTCAGCGCACGTTACGCCAGCTATATGGTGCTGTTTATCGCCTTCTTCAGCCATATCTCCTCCGACGCCGCGCTGGTGATCATGCCGCCAATGGGGGCGTTGATCTTCCTCGCCGTCGGGCGGCACCCGGTGGCGGGCCTGCTGTCGGCAATTGCGGGTGTCGGCTGCGGATTTACCGCCAACCTGCTGATTGTCACCACCGACGTATTGCTCTCGGGCATCAGCACGGAGGCGGCGAAAACCATTGACGCAGCAATGCACGTCAGCGTAATTGACAACTGGTACTTTATGGCCAGCTCAGTGATTGTTCTGACGATTGTCGGCGGGCTGATTACCGACAAGATCATCGAGCCGCGTCTGGGCAAATGGGAAGGCCGTAGCGATGAAACGCTGGAGACGCTGAGCAAAGAGCAGAAATTCGGCCTGCGCGTGGCCGGTATTGTCTCGCTGATATTCATCGCCATGGTCGCGCTGATGGTAGTGCCGGAAAACGGTATTCTGCGCGATCCGGTTAAACATACCGTCCTGCCCTCGCCGTTTATACAGGGTATTGTGCCGCTGATCATTCTCTTCTTCTTTGTCGTTTCGCTCGCTTATGGTATCGCCACCGGCAAAATTCGCCGTCAGGGCGATCTGCCGCAGCTGATGATCGAACCGATGAAAGAGATGGCGGGTTTTATCGTCATGGTGTTCCCGCTGGCGCAGTTTGTGGCGATGTTTAACTGGAGCAACATGGGCAAGTTTATGGCCGTGGGCCTGACCGACGCGCTGGAAGCTGCCGGATTAAGCGGCGTACCGGCGTTTGTCGGCCTGGCGCTATTGTCGTCCCTGCTGTGCATGTTCATCGCCAGCGGCTCCGCCATCTGGTCGATTCTGGCCCCGATCTTCGTGCCGATGTTTATGATGCTGGGCTTCCATCCGGCGTTTGCGCAGATCCTGTTCCGCATCGCCGATTCGTCAGTGATCCCGCTTGCACCGGTTTCGCCGTTTGTCCCGCTGTTTTTAGGCTTTCTGCAGCGCTATAAACCCGAGGCAAAACTGGGTACCTACTATTCGCTGGTTTTGCCCTACCCGCTTATCTTTTTAGGGGTATGGCTGGTGATGCTGGTGGCATGGTATCTTGTCGGCCTGCCGATTGGGCCGGGGATCTACCCGAGGCTGAACTAAAGGAATGAGGATGCTGAGATTACTCGAAGATAAAATTGCGACGCCGCTTGGGCCGCTGTGGGTGATCGCGGACGAGCAGTCTTGTCTGCGCGCCGTTGAATGGGAAGAGCACAGCGACCGCATGGAAGAGCTGCTGAACATTCATTATCGGGCGCAAGGTTTTGAACGTATCCGCGCCACCAATCCGGGTGGGCTGAGCGATAAGCTTGCGGCGTACTTCGAGGGCGATCTCAGCATCATCGATACACTCCCCACCGCCACGGCTGGCACCCCTTTCCAGCGTGAAGTGTGGCAGGCGCTGCGGGCCATTCCCTGCGGGCAGGTCATGCATTACGGCCAGCTCGCGGAGCAGCTGGGCCGCGCAGGCGCCGCGCGTGCGGTGGGGGCCGCCAATGGCTCTAATCCCGTTAGCATTGTCGTTCCCTGCCATCGCGTCATCGGACGCAACGGTACCCTGACCGGCTATGCCGGTGGCGTGCAGCGCAAGGAGTGGTTGCTGCGTCACGAAGGATATCTTCTGCTGTAGATCCCAGGCTTTTTGTGCTTAATTTTCTACCGGTTAGGCTAAAAATCCATAATCAAGCTGTGGAATTTCAAGAAGATGGCGACACATTGCCGTCTCTTGTCCTTATTGATGGTTTGTCAGGCTTACGTACTTACCAAAAAGATGTTAAAATTGACCAATATCAATTAAGGCTTGAGCAAACCTATGATCCCGGAAAAGCGAATTATACGACGCATTCAGTCTGGCGGTTGTGCTATCCATTGCCAGGATTGCAGCATCAGCCAGCTCTGTATCCCGTTTACCCTGAATGAGCATGAACTCGATCAGCTTGATAATATCATCGAGCGCAAAAAGCCTATTCAGAAAGGGCAGACGCTGTTTAAAGCCGGAGACGAACTGAAATCGCTCTATGCTATCCGCTCTGGCACCATCAAGAGCTATACCATCACCGAACAGGGTGATGAGCAGATCACCGGCTTCCATCTGGCGGGTGACCTGGTGGGCTTTGATGCCATCGGCACAGGCCATCATCCGAGCTTTGCTCAGGCGCTTGAAACCTCTATGGTCTGCGAAATCCCGTTTGAAACGCTGGACGACCTGTCCGGTAAGATGCCTAACCTGCGTCAGCAGATGATGCGTCTGATGAGCGGTGAGATCAAAGGCGATCAGGACATGATTCTGCTGCTTTCTAAAAAGAATGCAGAAGAGCGCCTGGCCGCGTTTATCTACAACCTCTCCCGCCGCTTCGCCGAACGGGGTTTCTCGCCGCGCGAATTCCGTCTGACCATGACCCGTGGTGATATCGGTAACTACCTGGGCCTGACCGTGGAAACCATCAGCCGTCTGCTGGGTCGTTTCCAGAAAAGCGGGATGCTGGCCGTTAAGGGTAAATACATCACTATCGAAAACGGTGAAGCACTGGCAGTGCTTGCCGGTCATGCCCGCAACGTGGCATAACTCTCCGCATGTTGATCACCAGACTGATAAATTCACATGATTTATTAGTCTGGTATAATCACTTCCGCTTTAAGCCGTCTTCACCGTAGCACATCCCCACACAGCGCCTGAAAGGTTGTCGTTGAGGTTATGAATTGAGAGAAAGTTTGTTTTTCGTTTCAGTCGTGATTGCCTCAGTGACCTTTATCTTCATCTGGATCATGCTTGTCGGCCCAATGAAGGGGGAGGAAAAAACCTACGTGCAGGACTCCACGACGTTTGCAATAGCGGTGATGGTGCTGCTGTTTATTGCGTTTATCGCGGTGACAACCACGGTGCTTTTCCTCTGATAAATTTTCATGAATTATTGATCTGACAAAAGCTCTCCTCTGTTTCATTCAGGATATATAGGTTACTCTTTTACTTACAGACTGTGGTGACAGTAGTAAGGAGACCTGTATGGCCAAGTATCAAAACATGCTGGTAGCTATCGATCCTAATCAGGACGATCAGCCGGCATTACGACGTGCTGTGTATCTACATCAACGGATTGGCGGCAAAATCAAAGCGTTTTTGCCGATCTATGACTTCTCGTATGAGATGACCACCCTTCTGTCGCCTGACGAGCGCACCGCTATGCGTCAGGGCGTCATCAGTCAGCGTACCGCGTGGATCCGTGAACAGGCGAAGTATTACCTTGAAGCGGGGGTTCCTATTGATATCAAAGTGGTCTGGCATAACCGACCTTTTGAAGCCATTATCCAGGAAGTCGTTGCCGGTGGACACGACCTGCTGCTGAAGATGGCGCACCAGCACGACAAGCTGGAATCCGTGATCTTCACCCCAACCGACTGGCACTTGCTGCGTAAATGCCCTTGCCAGGTCTGGATGGTGAAAGACCAGCCGTGGCCGGAGGGCGGGAAAGCCGTAGTGGCGGTAAACCTCGCCAGCGAAGAGGATTATCATAATTCACTCAACGAGAAGCTGGTGAAGGAAACCATCCAGCTCGCTGACCAGGTCAATCACACTGAAGTGCATCTGGTGGGCGCCTATCCAGTCACCCCAATCAATATCGCCATTGAGTTGCCTGAATTTGACCCCAGCGTCTATAACGACGCCATTCGCGGCCAGCATTTGCTGGCCATGAAAGCGCTGCGCCAGAAGTTCAGCATTGATGAGAACATGACGCACGTAGAGAAAGGGCTGCCTGAAGAGGTGATCCCGGATTTAGCAGAACATTTGCAGGCCGGGATTGTGGTCCTGGGGACCATTGGCCGGACCGGTATTTCTGCCGCGTTCCTCGGCAATACCGCCGAACAGGTGATCGACCATCTGCGCTGTGACCTGCTGGTCATTAAGCCAGATGAGTTCCAGACGCCGATTGAGCTGGACGATCCGGAAGACGATTAACAGAACCCCGTCAGCCCGCCGCTCCGGCGGGCTTTTTTTTCAGCTCTCCATCACCGGCTTCGGCTGTTCACCCGCCTCATCCTGCATCCACGGCGCGTGCAATACCATGCTCGGCAGTGCCAGCTTAATCTCCTGAGCATTCAGCCCTTCAAGAATACGGATATTGATCTCCTGCTGGATATCCATGTATTTGTTGTAATCCGCGGTATTGACGATATGAACGACTTCAAACGTCAGACGGTCGCGGTCAAATCCGAGAAAATGGGCACGATCGAATTTTGTCTCACCCACATCGGTGATGATTTGCCTGACCATATCCCCCACGTAGCGCAGCTTATCGGGCGGCGTGTCGCTGGCCACGCCAAAGGTAAAGACGATACGACGTGTCTGCATACGTTTGTAGTTGTGGAGCGTTTGCTGGAGCAAAATGGCGTTGCCGCAGACGATCTGCTCCCCGCTCAGGCTGCGTATGCGGGTCGTTTTAAGGCCAATGTGCTCTACCGTCCCCGCCACGTCGTTGAACACCACAAAATCACCAATTTCAAACGGCTTATCAAAACCAATGGACAGGGAGGCAAACACGTCGCTCAGGATCGTTTGTACGGCGAGAGCGATGGCAATCCCCCCCACCCCAAGGCTGGCAACCAGAGCAGTGATGTTGACGCCCGCGTTAGCAAGAATAGACAGCAGCATCACTGACCAGACAATGGCACGGAGAATAAGCCCGGTGATCACCAGCGTAACCGGGTTTTTATGACTTCCCGGTGCCAGCATGACGTGACGTAGCCACGACACAACGCCCTGATCCATCCACAGTGCTACCTGAATCGCGAAAACCAGGAACCAGGCATGGCTGACCGTGCCAAAAAGATGATCGGGTAAGTCAACAAAACGCAGGCTGAACAGAAGTGCTACGACAAAAAGCAGGATCCGACTCGTCCTGTTAAGCATATCGCTCAGGATAAAACGCATCCGGTTGGTGGTCGGGTGTTTGTCGCCCCAGGTGGTGATCCCTTTCTTAACGAACGCGATCAGGCGCGTCAGCAGCCAGTACACCAGCAGCGTGACAAAGACAACCGTGGCGACGCCTACCCAAAATGTCGGCGTCATCATCAACGCGATGATGTCGAAGCGGGACAGAAATTGCATTACACCTCCTCGTCTTACACAAAGGGTAAAGTATAGACAGAGGAGAAAAGCTGACCGCAGAAATAAGAAAACCGCCCCGAAGAGCGGTTTGTCAGGGTGAAGCGAAATTACAGTGCTTTCAGAATCGCATCCACGCTGGCTTTGGCGTCGCCAAACAGCATGTGGGTGTTCTCTTTGAAGAACAGCGGGTTCTGCACGCCAGCATAGCCGGTGTTCATGGAGCGTTTGAAGACAATCACGTTCTGCGCCTTCCATACTTCCAGAACCGGCATACCCGCGATTGGGCTGCGCGGATCGTCCTGCGCCGCCGGGTTAACGGTGTCGTTAGCGCCAATGACCAGCACGGTGTCGGTATCGGCGAAATCATCGTTGATCTCGTCCATCTCCAGCACGATGTCGTAAGGCACTTTCGCTTCCGCCAGCAGCACGTTCATGTGGCCTGGCAGACGTCCCGCCACCGGGTGAATACCAAAGCGAACCTTGATCCCACGCGCGCGCAGCTTCTCAGTAATTTCTGCGACCGGATACTGCGCCTGCGCCACCGCCATGCCATAGCCCGGGGTGATAATGACCGAGTGCGAGTTTTTCAGCATCTCTGCGGTATCTTCCGCGCTGATCTCACGGTGCTCACCCACTTCTTCATCAGAACCGGTAGAGGAGCCGTCAGAACCAAATCCCCCGGCGATAACGCTGATAAACGAACGGTTCATCGCCTTACACATGATGTAAGACAGGATCGCACCAGATGAACCCACCAGCGCACCGGTGACGATCAGCAGGTCGTTGCTCAGCATAAAGCCTGCCGCCGCCGCCGCCCAACCGGAGTAGGAGTTCAGCATGGAGACCACTACCGGCATATCCGCACCACCGATAGACGCCACCAGGTGCCAGCCAAATGCCAGCGCGATGAGGGTCATCACCAGTAATGCCAGCACCTGCAGGCCCACGCTTTCGGTACGCACGAAGATGACCATCAGCACAAACGATACCACCAGCGCCGCCAGGTTCAGCTTGTGACGGTTTGGCAGCATCAGCGGTTTAGACGAAATCTTACCGCGCAGTTTGCCGAACGCCACAATTGAGCCGGTGAAGGTCACCGCACCAATAAAGATGCCGAGGAACACTTCGGTCAGGTGAATGTTGACCAGAATCGGTTCCAGACCCGGTTCGTGATACAGGTAGCTGTTGAAGCCCACCAGCACGGCCGCCAGACCCACAAAGCTGTGCAGAATAGCAACCAGCTCCGGCATCTCGGTCATTTCAACGCGTTTCGCCAGGCGAATACCGATCGCGCCGCCGATGATCATCGCCACCAGGATCCACGCCACGTTGCCGGTGTCCGGCCCGAAGATGGTGGCGATCAGCGCAATCGCCATCCCGGCGATACCAAAGTTATTCCCCTGCTGAGACGTTTCGTGTTTGGAAAGCCCCGCCAGACTGAAAATAAACAGGATTGCAGCAACAATGTATGCGGCTGTGACTAATCCTCCAGACATATGCTACCCCTTAGCCTTTACGAAACATTTTCAGCATGCGCTGAGTCACGGTGAAACCACCGAAAATATTGATGCTGGCGATCAGCACCGCAATAAAGCTCAGGAAGCTGATCCAGCCGCCGTGACCAATCTGCAGTAACGCCCCGACCACGATAATCCCGGAGATGGCGTTGGTTACCGACATCAGCGGCGTGTGCAACGCGTGGGAGACGTTCCACACCACGTAGTAACCGACCACGCAGGAGAGCGCGAAGACGGTAAAGTGGCCGAGGAACTCTTTCGGCGCGACGTCAGCCAGCCAGCCGAACAGGATAATGACCAGCGCCATGATGGCGTATTTACGCCATGGAGACGCCGGTTTAGCGGGTTCTTTTGGCTCTGGTGCCGCTTTCGGCGCGGCCTGAGGCTGAGCAGAAACCTGAATCGGCGGTGCCGGCCAGGTGATTTCACCATCACGGACAACGGTAACACCGCGCACCACGACATCGTCGAAATCAACGGTGACGTTTCCGTCTTTCTCTTTGCACAGCAGCTTCAGCAGGTTAACCAGGTTGGTGCCGTACAGCTGAGACGACTGCGTTGGCAGGCGGCCTGGCAGATCGGTATAGCCGATCACCTTCACGCCGTTGGCGGTGGTCGTCACCTGATTAGCAACGGTGTACTCACAGTTACCGCCGTTTTGCGCCGCCAGGTCGACAATCACGCTGCCCGGCTTCATGGAATCCACCATCTCACGGGTGATAAGCTTCGGCGCAGGTTTACCCGGAATCAGCGCGGTGGTCACAATAATGTCGACATCTTTCGCCTGAGCGGCGAAGAGTTCCATTTCGGCTTTGATAAAGGCTTCGGACATGACTTTCGCGTAACCGTCACCGCTGCCCGCTTCTTCCTTAAAGTCCAGCTCAAGGAATTCGGCTCCCATACTCTGGACCTGTTCCTTCACCTCCGGACGGGTATCAAATGCGCGCACGATAGCGCCGAGGCTGTTTGCCGCACCGATTGCGGCAAGCCCTGCCACACCCGCACCAATCACCATGACTTTTGCCGGAGGGACTTTCCCCGCCGCGGTGATCTGACCGGTAAAGAAGCGTCCAAATTCGTGAGCCGCTTCCACAATCGCGCGATAACCCGCAATGTTAGCCATGGAGCTTAAGGCATCCAGCGACTGCGCGCGCGAAATGCGCGGCACGGAGTCCATCGCCATCACGGTCACGCCACGTGCAGCCAGCTTCTCCATAAGCGCTGGATTTTGCGCAGGCCAGATGAAGCTCACCAGCGTGGTGCCCGGATTCAGCAGCGCAATCTCACTCTCTTCCGGTGCGTTAACCTTCAGAATAACCGGCGACTGCCAGACTTCAGCACCGTCCACCACTTCCGCACCCGCCTGGATAAAGGCCTCGTCATCGAAACTCGCCAGTTTGCCTGCGCCGCTTTCAACCGCGACGGTAAAACCCAGCTTAAGCAGTTGCTCCACCGTTTTCGGTGTTGCCGCTACGCGGGTTTCATTGGCTAACCGTTCTTTTGGTACCCCAATACGCATAGTTTTCCCTTCCATCGGTTTTTGATGATGGTTTGTCGATAAATGCCCGCGGTTTGTATCAATTTTCGCCATTCTCATAGCGATGAGAGATGATTAACCCCGGAAAATAAAACAGTAACAAACTGTCTATAACCTACTGAAAATAGCGCCCGTGATCTACCGCCAGAAAACACTATTTCTTACTTTATCTGTGAAAAATAAGCGATCGGCGTCACTGACAGTGATATTTACCTTAAATTCATCGCCAGAACCGATAAATAGCGCAAGCGAAGCGGTAAAAACATGATATAGCGCCATAAGAGAACAAGTTATTAACATTAAATTAACTTGTAAAAGTCATATGCTTTATCAGTTTTACTTGTCAAACGCCTGTTTTTTCAACATATCACTAAATGTTATCGAATTCGTTAATTCAGTGAGCACAGGCAGTGAAAAATGGCGCAGACAGCGACGGGTTTTAAATGCCATAATCGGGGCCGTCTCAAATTAACAACAATACCAGTACATGGTTTGCGCAAGGCGAAGGATTATTTTTATGAAGCTTAAGAACACACTCCTGGCGTCCGCACTTCTCTGTGCGACCGCCCTGTCTGCGAATGCCGCAACAGAGTTAACGCCAGAGCAAGCGGCAGCGTTAAAACCTTTTGACCATACGGTCATTGTGGGTCGTTATAATTCTATTGGCGATGCCGTCGCCGCCGCATCAAAAGCCGCTGATAAAAACGGGGCGGCCTCGTTTTACGTTGTTGACCAGTCTGATTATGGCAACAGCGGCAACCAGCGCGTAACCATTGCGCTGTATAAAGACAATGCGCCAAAAGCAGACGCACCGAAAAACCGTGTGATTAACGGTATCGTTGAGCTGCCAAAAGATCAGGCAATTGAGCTGGAACCGTACGACACCGTTACCGTTCAGGGCTTCTATCGCAGCCAGCCTGAAGTGAACGATGCCATCACCAAAGCCGCGAAAGAGAAAGGGGCCTACTCGTTCTATATCGTGCGCCAGGTGGATGCTAACCAGGGCGGCAACCAGCGTATTACCGCATTCATCTATAAAGAAGATGCGAAGAAACGCGTTCTGCAGAGCCCGGATGCCATCCCTGCTGACTCCGAAGCGGGTCGCGCGGCGATAGCGAAAGGCGGCGAAGAAGCGAAGAAAGTTGAAATTCCAGGCGTAGCGACGACTGCGGCGCCAAGCGCAGAAGTGGGCCGTTTCTTTGAAACGCAATCCACGAAAGGTGGCCGCTATTCCGTGACGCTGCCAGACGGCACCAAAATTGAAGAGCTGAACAAAGCCACTGCTGCACAGATGGTGCCGTTCGACAGCATCAAGTTTACCGGCAACTACGGCAACATGACGGAAGTCTCTTACCAGGTCGCGAAGCGTGCGGCGAAGAAAGGGGCGAAGTATTACCATATCACCCGCCAGTGGCAGGAACGTGGTAACAACGTGACCATCAGCGCCGATCTGTACAAGTAACAAAATCATTGACCAAAGGCGGCGCAACGCCGCCTTTTTTTGTTACTTTTTTCGAATTTCTGCCACACATCATTGCATGCTTTCGTGACACTCCGTAAAATCCCGCGCCTTAGTGTAATCCACCATTTTTATGCGCCGCAGCGAAATAATTATTCTGGATTGGGACTTTTCATAACAGGAAGCCAATGGAAAAGAAACTTGGCCTGAGTGCTCTGACTGCACTCGTTTTAAGCTCAATGCTGGGTGCGGGCGTATTCAGTTTACCGCAGAACATGGCTGCCGTCGCAAGCCCCGCCGCGTTACTCATCGGCTGGGGGATTACCGGCGTCGGGATATTGCTGCTGGCGTTCGCCATGCTGCTGCTCACCCGCATTCGCCCCGATCTGGACGGCGGTATTTTCACCTATGCGCGTGAAGGATTTGGCGAGCTGATCGGCTTCTGCTCCGCCTGGGGCTACTGGCTGTGCGCGGTGATCGCCAACGTCTCCTATCTGGTGATCGTTTTCTCAGCGCTCAGCTTCTTTACCGATACGCCTGAACTGCGTCTGTTTGGTGACGGCAATACCTGGCAGTCAATTGTCGGTGCCTCGGTGCTGCTCTGGGTAGTTCACTGGCTGATTTTGCGCGGCGTCCAGACCGCCGCCAGCATCAACCTGGTGGCAACGCTGGCGAAACTGGTGCCGCTCGGCCTGTTTATCCTACTGGCCTTTATTGCATTTCGTCTTGATGTGTTTACGCTTGATTTCAGCGGCATTGCGCTGGGCGTTCCGGTCTGGGAGCAGGTGAAAAACACGATGCTGATCACCCTGTGGGTATTCATCGGCGTTGAGGGGGCAGTCGTGGTCTCTGCCCGCGCGCGTAACAAACGTGATGTGGGCCGTGCCACGCTGCTGGCCGTCCTGGCGGCGCTGGGCGTGTATCTGCTGGTCACGCTGCTGTCGCTGGGCGTGGTGGCGCGTCCTGAACTGGCCGAAATGCGTAACCCGTCAATGGCCGGGCTGATGGTGAAAATGCTTGGCCCGTGGGGTGACGTTGTGATTGCCGCGGGATTGATCGTCTCCGTCTGTGGCGCGTACCTGAGCTGGACCATCATGGCGGCTGAAGTGCCGTTCCTGGCCGCGACGCACAAAGCGTTTCCACGCCTGTTTGCCCGTCAAAACCAAAATAATGCCCCTTCAGCGTCTCTCTGGCTGACCAACATCAGCGTTCAGGTCTGTCTGGTGCTGATCTGGCTCACAGGTTCAGACTATAACACCCTGCTGACCATCGCCTCAGAGATGATTCTGGTACCCTATTTCTTAGTGGGCGCGTATTTGTTAAAAATCGCCACGCGTCCGGCGCATTATATCGTGGGTATCGGGGCCTGTATTTACGGTCTGTGGTTGTTGTATGCTTCCGGGCCTATGCATCTGCTGCTGTCGGTAGTGCTGTATGCGCCGGGTCTGCTGGTGTTTATCTACGCCCGCCGCACGCATCAGCTGGAGAACGCGCTGAGACGGCGTGAGATGGCCTTAATCGGACTGTTACTGGTTGCTGCCGTTCCGGCAACCTGGATGTTAATGGGATAGCCCTCGTCTTTCCCATTGTTGAACTGTAAAGGAGAATACGATGGGAAATACACCGCTTCGCCCAATACTGATCACGGGTGGAGGCCGCCGTATCGGCCTCGCCCTCGCCCATCATTTTCTCAACCTTCGCCATCCGGTCATTGTCAGTTACCGTACGGAATACCCGTCAATTGAGGGTTTGCGCAAAGCCGGAGCCGTCTGTATTCAGGCCGATTTTTCCACTGATGAGGGCATTCTGGCCTTTGCGGAGAAAGTGAAAGCCACCACCACGGGGTTGCGCGCCGTGATCCATAACGCCAGCGCCTGGCGGGCCGAGAAACCCGGCACGTCACTCAGCGAAACGCTCTCCGCGATGCTGCAGATCCACGTCAATGCCCCTTATCTGCTTAACCACGCCCTGCAGGATCTGCTGCGTGGCCATGGTCATGCTGCAGGGGACATTATTCACTTCACCGACTATGTAGTGGAACGCGGCAGCGACAAGCACATCGCCTATGCGGCCAGTAAAGCCGCGCTGGATAACATGACGCGTTCGTTCGCCCGCAAGCTCGCGCCTGAGGTGAAGGTGAATGCCATCGCTCCGGCGATGATTTTATTTAATGAAAACGATGATGCGGAGTATCGCCAGCAGGCGCTCAATAAGTCGCTCATGAAAATAGCCCCAGGCGAGAAAGAGGTGATCGACCTTGTGGATTACCTGCTCACCAGTTGCTATGTCACCGGCAGAACCTTTGCCGTGGACGGCGGCCGCCCGTTACGCTAGTGAAAGCGGCTCCAGAAGAAAATTAACACCCAGGCGCTGAGCCCCCAGCAAACCACTGCCCCGCCCAGCGCCAGGGGAAGCCGTAGAAAACCGGTGAAATACCATAACGAAAGCAGGTAGAGAAAATAGGGGATGATAGACCACATACCAAACACAATGGTGGTGCGTAGCGCCTCGGTTCCCCTTTCAGACGCCACAATATAATGGGCAATAAGCGCAAAGGTCGGGAACAACGGGATCAGCCCGGCAATATAGTAGTTTTTGGTTTTTGCCAGAATGCCTATCAGTAACACCACCAGCGCTCCCAGCGCCGCTTTGATCACCAGCCCCATACTTTTTCCTATAACAATCAAATAACAATATGAGCCAGAATAACGGAAGCGGCGTTAATTTTGAAAGATTAATGGAAGGTTAAGGTTCCGCGGTGTATGTTGGCTTTTTTCACGAAAACAGACGTTGTATGAATAAGATTGTTTATGTTGAAGACGAACCCGAAGTCGGGCAGTTGATCGCCGCCTATCTGGGCAAACATGATATGGACGTCATTGTTGAGCCTCGCGGCGATCGGGCCGAAGAGGTGGTCGTCCGTGAAAACCCGGACCTGGTGCTGCTGGATATCATGTTGCCTGGCAAAGACGGCATGACCCTCTGCCGCGACCTGCGCGCCCGCTGGGAAGGTCCTATCGTGTTGCTCACCTCTCTGGACAGCGATATGAACCATATCCTGTCGCTGGAGATGGGTGCCAACGATTACATTCTGAAAACCACACCGCCTGCCGTTCTGCTTGCCCGTCTGCGCCTGCATTTGCGCCAGCACGCGAGTGTCGAACGCGAATCGCCCGCCCCCTCTCTGACGCCGCACAAAGCGATGCGTTTTGGTACGCTGTCTATCGATCCGATCAACCGCCAGGTGCTGCTTTCCGGCGAGCTTATCGCCCTCTCCACCGCCGACTTTGATCTGCTGTGGGAACTGGCAACGCATGCCGGGCAAATCATGGACCGTGACGCGCTGCTGAAAAACCTGCGTGGCGTGAGCTATGACGGCATGGACCGCAGCGTCGACGTTGCGATTTCGCGCCTGCGCAAAAAGTTGCAGGATAATGCCACCGAGCCCTACCGCATTAAAACCGTGCGTAACAAAGGTTATCTGTTTGCCCCGCACGCCTGGGAAACCTGATTACGCTCACCGGCTAACCAAACATGCTCGAAATGAAGGCATTACACCGCGATGCCTTCTCTTTCTCGCGTTTAATTACCCGTTTGCGCAACAAATACTTGCTAAGCACGCTATCTAATCCATAATTAAAGTTCAATTGTCTCTTCTTCAGGCCGCACCGGCCCCGCTACTTGCTCACACCTGTTCCGCACCTTCCCTCCCATGAAATCTTGAAATGAGGATTTAAGCCTATGAAATATGTATAGCTACCATGAAGTAGAAGCCATCAAAACCAATCTTGAATGGATTGTTAATCAGCTAACCTTTAAGCAATCCTCCCCCTCAGGTACCGACCTAAAAGCGCTCTTTGACCTGCTGGAACTGATTCAGTCTTACGAAATGCTCCTGGACTTAATCAGGGACTTCGGAACGGATGTGATTGATACGCACATTGCGGAAGGCCTGGCCGTCACGGAAAAACTCATCGCCAAGGTTAAAAGAAGTGCGCATGCAATGTAAGAAGCGTCACAGACATGAAAACAGGTGAGGTTTTTCATGTATATTCTGCCTATCGCGTTTTTCCGGTGAGATGGAATGAAAAAGCTGTTTGTGCAGTTTTATCTTTTACTGTTTGTCTGCTTCCTGGTCATGACCATGCTGGTCGGGCTGGTCTATAAATTTACCGCCGAACGTGCGGGCAGGCAGTCGCTGGACGATTTGATGAAAAGCTCGCTGTATCTGATGCGGAGCGAACTCAGAGAGATCCCGCCGCACGACTGGGCGAACACCCTCAAAGAACTCGATCTGAACCTGTCATTTGATTTACGCATCGAGCCATTAAAAGATTTCGAGTTAGATCCGCCCGCAATGCAGCGCCTGCGCGATGGCGATATCGTGGCGCTGGATGAGAAATACACCTTTATCCAGCGTATTCCGCGCAGCCATTATGTGCTGGCTGTCGGGCCGGTTCCTTATCTCTATTATCTTCACCAGATGCGCCTGCTGGACATGGCGTTGATGGCCTTTATCGCCATTTCGCTCGCGTTTCCGGTCTTTATCTGGATGCGTCCCCACTGGCAGGACATGCTGAAGCTGGAATCCGCCGCACAGCGTTTTGGCGAGGGACATTTCACCGAGCGCATTCACTTCGACAGCGGTTCCAGCTTTGAACGGCTGGGCGTGGCCTTTAACCAGATGGCCGATAACATCAATGCCCTGATCGCCAGTAAAAAACAGCTAATCGACGGTATTGCCCACGAGCTGCGCACGCCACTGGTTCGCCTGCGCTATCGTCTGGAGATGAGCGAGAATCTGACAGAAGCGGAGTCACTCGCGCTAAACCGCGATATTGGTCAGCTTGAAGCGCTGATTGAAGAGCTGCTCACCTACGCGCGCCTCGACCGCCCACAAAACGAGCTGAACCTCAGTGCGCCAGATCTGCCCGCCTGGCTGCAAACCCATATTGATGATGTCCAGAGCGTGAACCCGCAACGCACGCTGTTGACGCGCGTCACGCCCGGCGATTACGGCGCGCTCGATATGCGGCTGATGGAGCGCGTGCTTGATAACCTGCTGAACAACGCCATGCGCTACAGCGAAAGTACGCTACAGATTGGACTGGATTTGCAGGGTAACCAGGCAAGCCTGACAGTTGAAGACGATGGACCGGGAATTGCCCCGGAAGCACGAGAAACCGTATTTGAACCGTTTGTCCGCCTCGATCCCAGCCGCGATCGCGCCACCGGCGGGTGCGGACTGGGGCTGGCCATTGTTTACTCTATTGCGCAGGCCATGGGCGGCACGGTGCATTGTGAGGAGAGCGAACTCGGCGGCGCACGCTTCTGCTTTAACTGGCCGGTGTACCATAACATCGCCCTTCCCGTCCCTGTCTGACCTTAACCGCACGCTGGCCTGACCCGGCGTGCTGTGCTATATGATAAGTATGTTGTAACTAATGAGAGTGTTTATGGCAACCTACGATCTCATCGAACGGCTGAACAGCACGTTCCGCGAAATAGAACACGAATTGCTGACGCTGACCGCGCGTTTACAGACCTGCCGCCTGCTGGCCGCGCGCGTCTTTACCCTGCCCGATATCGCCAAAGGCGCGGAGCACGATCCGCTCGACGCCATTGAGGTGAAGCAGCATATCGGCAGCGCCGCGCTTGAGCTGGCCCTGAAGCACTACCGCCACCTTTTTATTCAGCAGCAGTCGGAACAGCGCAGCAGCAAGGCGGCCGTGCGCCTGCCGGGCGTGATCTGCCTGCAAACCGATGCCACCACGCGCGAGGCGCTGGAAAACCAGATTGCGCATATCAACGCCCTGAAAGCAACGTTTGAGAAGATTGTGACCGAAGAGTCCGGCCTCGCTCCGGCCGCCCGGTTTGAGTGGGTGCACCGCCAGCTTCCGGGATTAATTACCCTTAATGCCTACCGCACGCTGACCGTACTGCGTCACCCCGCCACGCTGCGCTTCGGCTGGGCGAATAAGCACATCATTAAAAACTTCACCCGGGATGAGGTGCTGGCGCAGCTGGAAAAAAGTCTTAAGGCACCGCGTACCGTTGCACCGTGGTCGCGTGAACAGTGGATTGAGCGTCTGGAGCAGGAGTATCACAGCATCGCCTCGTTACCGGCGGATACGCGCCTCAAAATTAAGCGTCCGGTAAAGGTGCAGCCTATCGCTCGCGTCTGGTATTCCGGTCAGCAAAAACAGGTACAATATGCCTGCCCGACGCCGCTGATTGCGCTTTATGATGCCGATCAGGGCGCCATCGTGCCGGATATTGGTGAGCTGCTGAATTACGATGCTGAAAATGTTCAGCACCGTTATCGGCCTCAGGCGCAGCCGCTACAGCTGATTATTCCGCGGCTGCACCTGTATGTGGCGGGATGATTATTTCAGACTGCCGACCATCGCTTCCGGGCGAACCCAGGCGTCAAATTCCGCCTCCGTTAGATAACCCAGCGCCAGAGCGGCAGCTTTCAGCGTTAGCCCCTCTTTGTGCGCCTTTTTGGCGATCTCGGCGGCCTTGTCGTAACCGATATGGGTATTGAGTGCGGTGACCAGCATCAGAGACTCATTCAGCAGCTGGCTGATGCGCTCGCGGTTTGGCTCTATGCCCACCGCACAATGCTCGTTAAAGCTCTCCATCCCGTCGGCCAGCAGACGAACAGATTGCAGCACGTTGTGAATCACCATCGGACGATAGACGTTCAGCTCGAAGTTGCCGGACGCGCCGCCCAGGTTAACCGCCACGTCGTTGCCCATCACCTGACAGCAGAGCATGGTCATGGCTTCGCACTGGGTCGGGTTGACTTTACCCGGCATGATAGAGCTGCCCGGCTCGTTTTCCGGAATGCTGATTTCACCGATACCGCAGCGCGGCCCTGAGGCCAGCCAGCGGACGTCGTTGGCAATTTTCATCAGCGAAGCCGCCAGACCTTTCAGCGCGCCATGGGTGTGAACCAGCGCATCGCAGGTCGCCAGCGCTTCGAATTTATTGGGCGCCGTGACGAATGGCTGGCCGGTAATGGCTGCAAGCTCCTTCGCCACGCGCACCGCGTACTCAGGATGCGTATTTAACCCGGTACCGACCGCCGTGCCACCGAGCGCCAGCTCCGCCAGATGGGGCAAGCTGTTCTCGATATGCTTCAGGTTATGTTCCAGCATCGCCACCCAGCCGGAAATCTCCTGACCGAGCGTCAGTGGCGTAGCGTCCTGAAGGTGAGTACGGCCAATTTTAACGATGTCGCGGAAGGTCTGCGCTTTCTCGTTGAGCGTGGTTTTGAGCACGTTGAGCTGCGGAATAAGCTGCTCGCGGATCGCGATCACCGCCGCTACGTGCATCGCCGTCGGGAAGACGTCGTTGGAACTCTGGCTTTTGTTAACGTCATCGTTCGGGTGGATCTTACGCTCCATGCCGCGCACGCCGCCCAGCAGTTCACTTGCCCGGTTCGCCAGCACTTCGTTCATGTTCATGTTGCTTTGGGTACCGGAACCGGTTTGCCAGATGGCGAGGGGAAATTCGTCGGGATGTTTACCGGCCAGCACTTCGTCGGCGGCATTAATGATCGCGGTGGCTTTATCTGCGCCCAGCAGGCCTAAATCCTGGTTTACTTTTGCCGCTGCACGTTTGGTGAGTGCCAGCGCCTGAATCAGCGAGACGGGCATTTTTTCGGTCGAAATGCGGAAGTGCTCCAGCGAACGCTGGGTTTGCGCGCCCCATAGCTTGTCAGCCGGAACCTCGATTGCGCCCATAGAGTCTTTCTCATGGCGTACCGTTGTCATTACTTTCTCCTTGATAACACTGTCGGGATTGCTCACATGCTTAAGAGATAAGTATTGATGACTTCTGAGAAACGTTATGGCGCTTTGTGCGCTCTTTTTGGTGTCGGGTGGCGCTAACGCCACCCGACAAGGTTTTAACTTACTTCACACACGCTGAACACTGGGACGACTGGATTTGCTTGAAGAAGTCGTTACCTTTGTCATCCACCAGGATAAACGCCGGGAAATCTTCCACTTCAATTTTCCAGATGGCTTCCATACCCAGTTCCGGGTATTCCACGCATTCCAGGCTCTTGATGCTGCCCTGCGCAAGGACCGCCGCCGGGCCGCCGATGCTGCCAAGGTAGAAACCGCCATGCTTATGGCATGCGTCCGTTACCTGCTGACTACGGTTGCCTTTTGCCAGCATGATCATGCTGCCGCCGTTGGCCTGCAGCTGGTCAACGTAGGAGTCCATACGGCCCGCCGTGGTAGGACCTAACGAGCCGGAAGCATAGCCTTCAGGCGTTTTGGCCGGTCCTGCGTAGTAAATCGGGTGATCTTTAATGTACTGCGGCAGCCCTTCACCGTTATCCAGACGCTCTTTCAGCTTCGCGTGCGCAATGTCACGGCCGACGATAATCGTGCCGTTCAGAGAGAGGCGAGTCGACACCGGGTACTGAGAAAGCTGGGCCAGGATCTCTTTCATCGGACGGTTAAGGTCAACGCGAACCGCTTCCCCCTCACCCGCTTTACGCAGTTCTTCCGGGATGTATTTGCCTGGGTTGTTTTCCAGTTTTTCGATCCAGATGCCTTCGCGGTTGATCTTCGCCTTGATGTTGCGATCCGCAGAGCAGGAAACGCCCATGCCGACCGGGCAGGATGCACCGTGACGCGGCAGACGGATCACGCGCACGTCGTGAGCAAAGTATTTACCGCCAAACTGTGCGCCGAGCCCCAGGTTACGCGCTTCTTCCAGTAGCTCCTGCTCAAGCTGCACGTCGCGGAATGCCTGGCCGTGTTCATTACCTTCCGTTGGCAGACCGTCATAGTATTTGGTTGAGGCCAGTTTGACGGTTTTCAGCGTGCTCTCAGCCGAGGTACCGCCAATCACAAACGCGATGTGGTACGGCGGGCATGCAGCCGTACCGAGAGTACGCATTTTCTCGACCAGGTAGTTCTTCAGCTTGCCCGGGGTGAGCAGCGCTTTGGTTTCCTGGTAGAGATAGGTTTTGTTGGCCGAACCGCCGCCTTTGGCGATGCAGAGGAATTTGTACTCATCACCGTCGACGCTGTAGAGATCTATCTGTGCGGGCAGGTTGGTGCCGGTGTTGACCTCTTTGTACATATCCAGCGCCGCGTTTTGCGAGTAGCGCAGGTTATCTTCGGTATAGGTGTTGTAAACACCGTGGGCCAGCGCCGCTTCATCACCGCCGCCGGTCCAGACGCGCTGGCCTTTTTTACCAACGATAATCGCCGTGCCGGTGTCCTGACAGGTTGGCAGAATGCCTTTCGCCGCGATATCGGAGTTACGCAGGAACTGCAGGGCAACGTATTTATCGTTCTCGCTGGCTTCCGGGTCGCTCAAAATATCGGCAACCTGCTGCTGATGCGCAGGACGGAGCATAAACGAGGCGTCGTGGAAAGCGTGCTGCGCCAGCAGCGTCAGCGCCTGCGGATCCACCTTAAGGATCTCTTGTCCTTCAAACTCAGAAACGGAGACGTGATCGCGGGTTAACAGGTAATACTCGGTCTGATCCTTACTGAGGGGGAAAGGATCCTGATAATGGAAGGGTTTATTCGACATTGTTCTCTCACTTACTGCTTCGGTCTGTTTATTCAGGGCAGATGTTCCGCTGCCCGGCTTAAAAGCGAGTCAGCTTATCCTACACAATTTTTTAACAAAAACTGAGACTAGTACGACTTTTTACATCCACAGGTTACTTCCATGTGGTTTATTGCTTTAATACCCGAAGTTAATTCCACAATTGAATCAGGGCTTGATAATGCAAAAACTCATTAACTCAGTGCAAAACTACGCCTGGGGAAGTAAAACTGCGTTAACGGATCTCTACGGTATCGCTAACCCCAACAACCTGCCGATGGCAGAGCTGTGGATGGGGGCACACCCGAAGAGCAGCTCAAAAATTGCAGACGCCAGCGGCCAGGTACGCAGCCTGCGTGACGTGATCGATGCCGATAAATCCGCACTGTTGGGCGACAACGTTGCTCAGCGCTTCGGTGAACTGCCGTTCCTGTTTAAAGTCCTGTGTGCCGACCAGCCGCTCTCCATCCAGGTTCACCCGAACAAAAAAGCCTCTGAAATCGGCTTTGCGAAAGAGAACGCGGCGGGTATCCCGTTAGACGCTGCCGAGCGTAACTACAAAGATCCGAATCACAAGCCGGAACTGGTCTTTGCGCTGACCCCGTTCCTGGCGATGAACGCATTCCGCGAATTTTCCGAGATCGTTTCCCTGCTGCAACCGGTCGCGGGTGCTAACAAGGCTATCGCCCACTTCCTTGAAAACCCGAATGCCGACGCGCTGAGCCAGCTGTTTGCCAGCCTGCTGAATATGCAGGGTGAAGAGAAATCTCACGCGCTGGCGGTGCTGAAAGCGACGCTGGACAGCCAGCACGGTGAACCGTGGGAAACCATCCGTCTGATTTCCGCGTTCTACCCGGACGACAGCGGCCTGTTCTCTCCCCTGCTGCTGAACGTGGTGAAACTGAACCCGGGCGAAGCGATGTTCCTGTTCGCGGAAACCCCGCACGCCTACCTGCAGGGCGTGGCGCTGGAGGTGATGGCCAACTCCGATAACGTGCTGCGCGCGGGCCTGACGCCGAAATATATCGATATTCCTGAGCTGGTTGCCAACGTGAAGTTTGTGGCAAAACCGGCAGGTGAGCTGCTCACCCAGCCTGTCAAAACAGGTGCAGAGCTGGACTTCCCGATCCCGGTGGACGATTTTGCCTTCTCCCTGCACGACCTGAGCCCGACCGAAACCACCATTGCGCAGGAAAGTGCAGCAATCCTGTTCTGTGTCGAAGGCGAAGCCACGCTGCATAAAGGTGAACAGCGTCTGGTACTTAAGCCCGGTGAGTCAGCGTTCGTTGCAGCGAATGAGTCTCCGGTTAGCGTAAGCGGTACCGGTCGTCTGGCGCGCGTTTTCAATAAGCTTTAAGCACTTACTGAATTTTTTAACAACTCTTGCTAAGCTAGTTGCAGGCTTAATATCTCCGGGCGGTTTTTACCGCCTGGTTTCATTTTAGGGATAGTCGCAATGAAAAAATCGGTCGTAGCGGTTGGAGTGATTGTAGCGTTAGGCGTGGTCTGGACGGGTGCCTCCTGGTTTACCGGGAAACAGCTGGAAGGCCGTCTGGCTGAGATGGTGGCACAGGCTAATGGAGAGATTAAGCGCAGCGCGCCGGAAGCAGGTCTGGAACTGAGCTATCAGAACTATCAGCGCGGCGTGTTCACCAGCCATATGCAACTGGTGGTGAAGCCAATGGCCGGTAATGAAAACGGCTGGCTGAAGCCAGGCCAGAGCGTGGTGCTGGATGAAGTCGTCAGCCACGGTCCGCTCCCGCTGGCACAGTTGAAATCGTTTAATCTGATACCGTCCATGGCATCAGTTCACACCGTGCTGGTGAATAACGACGTCACTAAACCGTTGTTTGATCTGGCAAAGAATGAATCCCCTTTCGACATTAACACCCGCATCAGCTACTCCGGTGATACCAGTTCCGATATTGCCCTAAAAGCGCTGAACTATGAGAAAGAGAATGAGAAAGTCGCCTTCAGCGGCGGCAATTTCAAAGTCGACGCGGATCGGGATGGCAATGTCTTCTCCCTGACGGGTGAAGCGGAAAGCGGCCTGGTCAACGCCGTAAACGAATACAACCAAAAAGTTCAGCTCACCTTCAATAAGCTGAAGGCCGACGGCAACAGCCGTATGACCGATTTTAAAGAGCGTATCGGCGATCAGACGCTCTCCGTTGATAAGATTGCTATCGCGATTGAAGGTAAAGAGATGGCCGTGCTGGAAGGCATGGACGTCAACGGCAAATCCGACGTTTCCAAAGACGGGAAAAGCATCAACACCCAGCTGGACTACTCGCTGAAAAGCCTGAAGGTACAGAACCAGGATCTGGGCACCGGCAAACTCTCGTTGAAGATCGGCAATATCGACGGCCAGGCGTGGCATGAATTTAGCCAGAAATACAGCAAAGAGAGCCAGGCGTTGCTGACCAATACCGCCCTGCAACAGAACCCGGAAGCGTATCAGCAGCAGGCGATGGCGGTGCTGTTCAACAACCTGCCGATCCTGCTGAAAGGCGAGCCGGTGATCACCGTTGCACCTCTGAGCTGGAAAAACAGCAAAGGCGAAACCAACTTCAACCTGTCTCTGTTCCTGAAAGATCCGGCAACCGCAACGGGTGAACCGCAGACGCTGGCGCAGGAAGTGGATCGCAGCGTGAAGTCCCTCGACAGCAAGCTGACTATCCCGATGGATATGGCAACCGAGTTTATGACCCAGATTGCGAAGCTGGAAGGCTACGGCGACGAAGACGCCGGTAAACTGGCGAACCAGCAGGTGAAAGGCCTGGCGGCGATGGGCCAGATGTTCCGCATCACGAAGGTGGAAAATAATACTATCTCCACCAGCCTGCAGTACACCAACGGTCAGGTTACGCTCAACGGCGACAAAATGCCGCTGGAAGACTTCGTCGGCATGTTTGGTATGCCGACGCTGGGGATGCCGGGACCGGCTGAACCCGCAGCGCCAGCCGAACCGGCGGCACCGCAGCAGTAAACGTCAAAACCCCTCGCATGAGGGGTTTTTTATTGCCGGGTGGCGCTGACGCTTACCCGGCCTACGATCGGGGGCCGTTGCCGCCGGGCGATGTGCAGAGGCGTCTATTTCACGGTTACCAGGCGCGCCGCCACAATCTGGTGCCCGGCCTGGACATCCGTATTCTCGATGCGCTGCATGATTCTGTCCGCCAGCGTATAACCCATCTCCCGCGCGGGAGTGGTGGCCCAGACGATCGGCAGGTCATCCAGCGCGTTTTCACCAACGTCGGCGAACGCCCCCAGCGAGACCTGATGGCCAAAGAAAGTTTCCACCCCGCCCTCACCGCTCTGCCGCCCGGCGCGGATCAGGCCAAACCAGGCCCCCATAGCAATCACATCGTTGTAGCAAATCACGGCGCTGATCGTCGGGTTGCTTCGCAACAGCGCATTTATCGCTTCAGCCGCTTTCTTCTGGCTGGATTCACATTCAACAACCCATTCACTGTGGAACGGCAGACCGTATTTGATCAACGTCGCGCAGTAGCCGCCGACCCGTTCGGCGCGGGTCAGGGACGAACTTTTACCCCCCAGCCAGGCAATGCGCTGATGACCGCGACGAATAAGATGCTCGGTCAACATTTGCGCGGCCTGCATGTTATCCGGACGCAGCGTATCCGCTTCGTCCAGGTAGCTGGCGCGCGAAGCAAAGACCAGCGGCACGCCTTTTTCGGCGGCACGCTCGCACAGTTCGCTACCCACGCCCGACGCCCCGGCGACGATCACCCCGTCCACGCCCTGGTTGAGCAGCATATCCAGCCGGGAAAGGAGCTGATCGGCTTCGCGTCCGCCGTGCAGCAGAAAGACCATCCGCCCCTGCGCTTCAAGCGCTTCGGTTAACCCGGCGGTCAATTCTGCATAAAACGGAGACGTCAGATCCCGGACAATCAGGCCAATCACCCCGCTTTGTCCACCGCGCAGCGCCGACGCCTGGCGGTTACGCACAAAGCCTAATTGTTCAACCGCCTCGTTAACTCGCTGCCCGGTGGCAGGCGAGATGCGCCCTTTTCCGCTCAGCACCAGAGAAACGGTACTGACGGAGACCCCCGCCGCCAGCGCGACATCGTTGATAGTGATTTTTTTCGCTACAGCCATGTGTCGGCGTGACTCCCTGAAATGAGATCGGTAAAACGTTTTATCAATACGTTATCTTTATACTACCAGTCAAAGCCTGAGAATGTGATTTAGCGCGCACTAAACTTTGATAAAACGTTTTATCTTCTCGCAGCATTGAAGCAGATAAACTGATTTTAACAATAAAGGAGTCGTTTTATGACGGCGAAAGCAGCACAAAAAATATCGCTGTGGGAGTTTTTCCAGCAACTGGGTAAAACCTTTATGCTGCCCGTGGCACTCCTCTCGTTCTGTGGGATCATGCTCGGGATCGGCAGCTCACTGAGCAGTAAAGACGTCATTACCCTGATCCCGTTCCTCGGTACCCCCATACTGCAGGCGATCTTCATCTGGAGACTATTAAGTCTTTTAATGAAGTGGCTTGATGTTGGATTGATGTGCGGTAACTTCTGCTATGTTGCCGCGATACGATTTGTCATGTGCAATGTACTAACGTCGTTTCGCGGTAACTTTATGCCCCACCCATGCCCCATCACACCACCCTGTCATCCTGCATCACGCTGTTGATGAAGAACGTCACCCGCCCCATCACCTCAACCTCTTCCGCAGCCTCCCCCTCTATCGCTTCACCATCATCACAAATCAGTGCCCTGCCCATGACTCTGGCAAACTGAGTCCGTCCGCCGCTGAGGATTAGCAGAACCTGATTCTGTACCAGTCTGGTGCACGGCTCGATAACCGCAAAGCCAGACGAGGTTTCGAGGATGCGGCTGTCCATGCCGATCCCGCAGATAATTTCCGGAGATATTCCAGTGCGGGGTTTCTGGCTCGCTGCGACTTCGCTTTGATGCCAGCGGGTTTACGCGAGCGTTGCGGATCCAGACACGGAATGCTGAATTCCAGTCAATCAGGGTTGTGCCTCGCGCTGTGTGGTAGTCACGGAAGTTGAGCAGCTCGGTTTCGATGCTGACCCCTTTCTCGGAAGCCATAGCGATATGCTCAGCAGAAGGTTTGAATTGAGCGGGGAATGGAATTCCACTACCGGTTGGCAGGCCCATTCTTGTCTTCGCTGCCTCGCTCACAAAACCATCGCGCCCAGAGAGAGAGTTAGGTTCATTGACTGGTTCAAAAGAGTGACTGGTTCTGGTGCCATCTGGTGGCATAGGGGGTGTGCCATCTGGTGGCATAGGGGGTGCAACGTCATTGCACACCCCTGTGCTTTTTAGTGGCATAGGGGTAACATCGAGATTCAGGTAGTAAACATTGGATGTATTACCCTTCCCGTTAGCCACTCCGATGCGGTTTTCCCGCTTCAAAAGCCCCATTTCTTCAAGCGCATCAATATGGTTACGAACAGCCGTTCTGCTGCATTCGCATTGGTCGGCGATATGTTGATACGAAGGCCAGCATTCGCCTTTATCGTTGGCGTTATCGGCCAACTTAATCAGGACGAGCTTACGCAGTGAGTTTCCCACTTTGACCCCCATTGCTTTCGCCATAAGTGACATGCTCACGTGCTACCTCCGGTTTGTTTACTCTCTTCGATTTACTTGGCATAATTGCCTCGCAATTGACTGACGTTTATTGCACCTGAAAGCCGTTGGTGTTAGCGCACCGCGGCTTTCGCCCTTTCTGCGTTCATGCTTCAAAATCTCCCTTCACTCCATCCCTGTTCGAAATCAGGATGGCCAGCAGCAGCGACATGTTCGGTACCAGGTTTTCCCGCCACCGGCTGACTGTGGATTTGTTGATGCCAGCTACTTCGGCTATCCGGGCGGTACCCAGATCAGCGATTTGCCGCTGTACCCAGCTCTCAATTCGTCTTGCCTCCGCTTTGTTGCGTGTTGTTAAGGTTTCCATTTGCGATACTTCCTCTGAATTAATTGGTTATGCCGCCATTAGGCGGCGTTGTTGTCGATCGGTGATGGGAACAGCGTCGGTAAGTCAGGGCGAATCTGGTAGGCCTGAATTTCACCACCAGTTGCTTTCACGATGCTGTTCACATGCTCCGGAGAAACCTTTGCTTTGTTGTGTAGCCACTTGTAAACCGCCTGCTGCGATACTGCGCATGCTTCACCAAGGGCTTTTTGAGACCCGACGATGGTAATGGCGGTTTTAATGGTTGGATTCATAACAACCTCCGTAGTGAATATAAATGAAGAATAAAACTATGGTTGTATTTAGTCAACAACCATTTTCGTTTGATGAAATAAAACCACGGTTGTAGATTGCGTATATGAAAACGACACTCGCTGAAAGACTGAAGGAAGCCAGGACATTACGAGGCCTTACACAAAAGGCTCTCGGGGATCTGGTTGGGGTAAGCCAAGCTGCTATCCAGAAGATAGAAACGGGAAAAGCTAACCAGACAACAAAGTTGGTAGAGCTGGCAAATGCTTTGATGGTTAAACCTGAATGGCTAAGTTCAGGTGTTGGCCCCATGCGATCAGACGCTAAAGAATCAAATATTGGTCCTGAATCAGAGTGGGGAACTGTCGACGCATGGGACAAAAACACCCCGCTTCCTGCTGACGAGGTTGAAGTGCCTTTTCTTAAGGATATTGAATTTGCTTGTGGCGATGGACGCGTTCAATGCGAGGATCACAATGGCTTTAAGCTCAGGTTCTCAAAGGCAACCCTCCGACGCGTTGGAGCTAATACAGATGGGTCTGGCATCCTGTGCTTCCCTGCTACTGGCGACAGTATGGAACCCGTAATACCGGATGGTACGACTGTAGCCGTAGATACGAACAACAAACGCATAGTTGACGGGAAACTGTATGCCATTGGTCAGACAGATGGCGGGAGTGGTCAACTCAAGCGCATTAAACAGCTGTATCGTAAGCCAGGTGGAAAACTGATCATCCGCAGTTACAACAACGATTCCTACCCAGACGAAGAGGCTGATATTGAAGACGTCGAGATAATTGGTCGTCTTTTCTGGTACTCGGTACTGCTGTAGATACAAAGCTGCGGCTGGTTTAGCTGTAAAGATATGGTAACAAATGGCTTATTAGCGAGGATAAGCGATGGAAAAGATTTCATTTTTATATGTATCCCAGATATTCCCCGGGAAAATATCTCGCTCCTTAAATTATCCCCAGCCATGGATAAAGCCAGATGATCTCTCAGGGAAAATCAGTATTGACGTTTCCTTTGGGCTTATTATTAAAACGAAAGTTAACTATCGTGTCGATGTCGACCTATTTTTTGGCGACCAGAGAATTGATTTTGGTAGCGGTCAGTCATTGCAATCGGACCCTATTGTGGCTGGCACGACCTCCGGAAGTGATTCAGTGAGCATTGAAAATATGTCCCTCATGAACATTCTTGTTAAAGAAGAGGGCGTTTACAAGGTAACGATGTCACTTCATGTTATTGATGATAAAGATAAAAGTAGATTGATTCACGATTCAGAGTGTTTTTTCTACTTATCAAAAGAATGGAAAGTCTGATATGGCAAATTCAGCATATCTCAAAAGAAGCCAACCAGTTGCTAACGAAGAGTTCAACGTGCATACTTTAAGGTATGGCAACGGTAATGGCGGAGGCGATGACATGCAATCCAGAGTTGCACGCTTAGAATCTGATGTAGAATACATTAAGCGAGATATTACTGAGATTAAATCAGACATTAAGAGCATCGACTCAAGGCTGAGTGAAATCGAAAATGGAGTAAAATCCATGAAGACAACGTTTAAGGCTTCTTCTGCCATTCTATCGGTTGTGTTTGCTTTTTGTGTTTATGTATTCGGTAATTATGCTTCTAAAATTCTTGATGCTCTGAACGGACTTGTTTTGAAATAGAATTTTATCACCCGGCCACCGCGCCGGGTTTTTATTTGCCCTTCCGTACCATCTCAGCCGCATCCCGTAGCACCCCCTTGTGGATCACGTTCCCGACGGCTTTACGCTTCCCTTCCAGAAATCCCACAATGTTGTCTTTGTTGATCTCAATCCCGTTGTAAATCAGTTCGAACACCACACACCCAACCTCTCCAGCCATGAAGGCCATCCGGTCATCTGCAAGTTCATCACGTTCCATAGCCACCCCATGATGTTTTTTGCAGCATAGCACCAATCTTTTATAAAAATAAATTCCTTTTAAATACAACCAAATAAAACCAAAACAACTATAAATACAACTATTGTTGTTGACGATAAAACAACTATGGTTTTTAATAAGTCCATCGAAACGAAACATCGACAGCTGAGCGAAGTTAGCCAGCGGCGAAGTGGAGATTCGGTCAGTCGAACGGCGCGACAGTAAACCATGCGTCGGACCATAGGCGGGCTCAGGGAGAGCGGCAATTATGGCAAAGCGAAAAAAGATTTATTCCAGTCCATTTGAACCTGAGTGGGCTGTGCTGAATCACAAGAGGATTTTTTATGACTCAGACATACATTCCGGCGTGTTTAAGAGACCTTCCTAAGAAGCGTCAGAAGCCACGCAAACAGGCGATTAAAGAAGCGCAAGTGGAAGTTCTGAATAAGGCAATCGCATCGATAAAAGACGATATGCGTGCGTTCAAAACAGAAGAGCAGCGTCGCGGTCATTACCAGGCGATCAGCACACTCTCACAGATTCGTGATGAGTTGTAGCTCAGCAGTTTACAGCGGACTGATAAAGCATTTCTCCCGCATCAGCGGGTGACGACATAACCAGCCTCAAGCACCGGGCGCCGATGCTTGGTGATGGTAATACTGCCATCTCAACCGCACAGGAGACGATGATCCTGTTCTGGTTGGATTGGCCTCCTGAAACAGGTTGAGGTGAAGGTATGATGCACCACTATCGGCGCAGTTGAGAAGCGACGCATGTATGACATGAGTCTTGCTGTCGATAACGCCGAACCTGTCAATGCCGCAGAGACGGAGGCTGAATGATGGAGCAACGCACCCCTGAATGGTTTGCTGCGCGCTGCGGCAAGGTCACAGCGAGTCGCCTGGCTGATGTCATGGCCCGGACTAAGTCGGGCTACTCCACCAGCCGCCAGAACTACATGGCCGAGCTGATTTGCCAACGGCTGACCGGGAAGCTGGAGGAAGGGTTTTCGAATGCCGCGATGATGCGCGGCACTGAACTTGAGCCAGTGGCGCGCGAAATGTACGCCCTGAATGAGTTCGATGCTGAAATCACTGAAGTTGGACTCATCGATCACCCAACCATACCAGGATTCGCAGCCAGCCCGGACGGACTTGTTAACGATGACGGGCTTATCGAAATCAAATGCCCCAACACCTGGACCCATCTTGAAACGCTGAAAACTGGCGAGCCAAAGCGCCAGTACATGCTGCAAATGCATGCGCAGATGATGTGCGCCGGGCGGAAATGGTGTGATTTCGTTAGTTTCGATGATCGCCTGCCGCCTGACCTCGCCTATTTCAAGAAGCGCATTCATTTCGATGAAGAGTTGGCGCGCGAAATCGAGTCTGAGGTTAAGAGCTTCCTTGCAGATCTGGAATCGGAAATTCAGAAAATCACAGAGCGTGCAGCATGAAACGCACACCCTTTTACCGCAGGCCCGGTCGAACCGGGCAATTCTCGGGCCTCCGCGAACGCGTTATTTGGATGATTCAGACGCGCGGCCGCCCGGTCACCGGCAGCGAAATCGCTGAGAAGTTTGGCGTATCGCTCATTGAGTTTAACCGGGTCGCCAACGGCATTACCCGCGGCTCCGGACAGATAGCGCAGATAGTTGAGTCGGAAAAATGGATCAACGAGGACGGCATCTGCGACCGGACATTTAGTCTGGCCAGCAAGCCAAAGGTCGTAACGCCACAGGGTAAATCGCGGCTGTTCACCCGGCGCGCCATAGAGCAGTCACAGGAAGGCCGACGGCAGGAGTGTATTGCTCGCGCCGCCCGCCGTCGCCGCCTGATTGCTCAGGGCCTCTACATCGACGAAATGGAGTCAGTGCTATGAAAGCGTGGTCTCTCGAAGAGCTGGCGCTGCTGTGGCGACACTCAAACGCTGAAGTCGCAGAGATTACCGGCCGCAGCATTGAAGAGGTCGGAGATAAGCGGCTGCAAACCAATAATGAGCGTAATGGCTGGGATGTTAACGATCCGGAGCGGGAGGGTGCATGATCCATTTTCACGGCGGACCGATTACGCCGGACACATGCGCCCTGAAGGCATGGAAAGGCAGGCACGCTTTCATTTCCTTCGCCAACCCCGGCCAATTAGCCCTGGCCAGCGAAGTCACCCAGTCTTTCGCGCTGGATAACGGCGCATTCAGCTTCTGGGAAAGGTTATGGCCGCGCAGCATCACTTAGTGCATGTGACTTCTACGCCTTCGTTGTCATCGATGAAGAGAAGATAGCCTTCATGTCTACGAATGAACTGGCCAGCACAAAAAACCCAGGAACGCTTATCCAGACGATGGAGTTTAGATCTTCTAGCGGTATTTACCCGGGGAGAATTTATTCCAACGGCACGCAAAGGATGCTTGATTATTCAAGGAATATTGAGAGCTACGAAGATTTCAACCGCGTCGTTTATCTGATGGGAGGAAGAAGATGCCGAATCAAAAATACAGCTTAATAATGGCTGACCCGCCCTGGTCTTACGGCAACACCATCAGCAACGGAGCCGCTGCCGATCACTACTCCACCATGAAGTTAATCGACATCAAGCGTCTGCCGGTGTGGGAACTTGCCGCCGAAAACGCGGTGCTGGCGATGTGGTACACCGGCACGCATAACCAGGAGGCGATTGAACTGGCTGAGGCCTGGGGCTTCACCGTTCGCACGATGAAAGGCTTTACTTGGGTGAAGCTGAATCAGAACGCCGAGCTGCGCATCAACAAGGCGCTGGCTGAGGGTGAAGTCACCGACTTTTACGACTTCCTCTATCTGCTTAACGCCGAGACGCGCATGAACGGCGGCAACCACACCCGGGCCAATACCGAAGACCTGCTGATTGCCACCCGTGGCGCCGGGCTGGAACGTAAGCACGCCGGGATTAAGCAGGTGGTCTATAGCCCGCTCGGCGCACACAGCGAAAAGCCCTGGGAAGTACGCCACCGGCTGGAGCTGCTTTACGGCGATGTGCCGCGGATTGAGCTTTTCAGCCGCAGCGCGGCTCCAGGCTGGCATCACTGGGGAAATCAGTGCGCTACCGCCGCGGTAGAACTGCTGCCCGGCTGCGCCATCGATGTTATGAAAACGGAGGCCGCATGACACCAGCAAATGAAAACGCAATCCGCGCCGCCTGCCGCCGCTGCACGGAGGAAATACAGCAGGCCATTCGCAAGAAGCCAAAGCCTAACTGGAACGAAACGGTGCCTCCCATCATCAACAAGCATCACAAGAAAATTGAAGCTCTGGGAGTTAGCCTCCTGGAGTTCGTCGTATATCCGAGCTGATTCGTCTCTGGTCCGCTCCTGGCGACGGCGTGGTGGTGCACACCCCGGCATACGATGCGTTTTACAAAGCCATTGAAGGCAATGGGCGTCATGTGGTGCCGGTTGAGATGGAAAAGCATGCTTCTGGCTGGCTGGGCAATATGGCCGCTCTGGAAGCGGCACTGGCGAAACCGGAAAATAGAATCCTGCTCCTGTGCAGCCCGCAAAACCCAACCGGTAAGGTCTGGACCCGCGAAGAATTGACCCACATGGCAGAGTTGTGCGTGCGCCATAACGTTGCGGTCATCAGCGATGAAATTCATATGGACATGGTGTGGGGTGCGCATCGTCACACGCCGTGGAATGAGGTGGCGCGCGGCAAATGGGCGCTGCTTACCTCCGGCTCGAAAAGCTTTAATATTCCGGCGCTGACGGGCGCTTACGGCCTGATAGGTGAAGAAGAGAGCCGTAACGGCTATCTCAGCGCCTTAAAAGGCCGGGACGGACTCTCTTCCCCCTCCGTACTGGCACTGACGGCACATATCGCCGCCTACCAGCAGGGAGCGCCGTGGCTGGATGCCCTAAGGCACTATCTCGAAGAAAATCTGCTGTATATCGCGCAGGAATTAAACAGTGCTTTTCCGAAACTGAACTGGCAGCCGCCGGAGGCCACCTATCTGGCCTGGGTTGATCTGCGCCCGCTAAGTATTGATGACCACGAGCTACAAAAAGTACTGATTGAGCACCAAAAAGTGGCCATCATGCCGGGATATACCTACGGAAACGAAGGTAACGGTTTCGTGCGCCTGAACGCAGGCTGCCCGCGCAGCAAGCTGGAACAAGGGGTGAAACGCCTCATTGCCGGAATTAACACGCTCCTGTAATCAGTTTGCGCAACGGAATATTCCCTTGCGCAAATAGCTTTTTACCCCGTTTTGTTTTTATAATATGGCGCACTTTAACCAGAAAAGAGTGCGACCATGATTGATACACGCCTGCCTTTAACTGATATTCATCGTCACCTTGACGGTAACATTCGTGCCCAAACCATCCTCGATCTTGGCCGCCAGTACAATTTAACGCTTCCCGCTCAAACGCTGGAGTCATTGATCCCGCACGTTCAGGTCACCTCTAATGAACCTGACCTCGTCAGCTTCCTGAGCAAACTCGACTGGGGCGTGAAGATGCTGGCCTCGCTGGATGCCTGCCGCCGCGTGGCGTTTGAGAACATTGAAGATGCGGCCCGTAACGGCCTGCACTACGTTGAGCTGCGCTTCTCGCCGGGCTATATGGCGATGACCCACAACCTGCCCGTTGCAGGCGTGGTGGAAGCCGTGATTGAAGGCGTCCGCCAGGGCTGTGAAACCTACGATGTCCAGGCCCGTCTGATTGGTATTATGAGCCGTACGTTTGGCGAAGCGGCCTGCCTGCAGGAGCTGGAGGCGCTGCTGGCCCATCGCGATGCCATCACTGCCGTCGATCTCGCCGGTGATGAACTGGGCTTCCCGGGCAGCCTGTTCCTCTCTCACTTCAACCGCGCACGCGATGCCGGCTGGCACATTACCGTTCATGCGGGTGAAGCGGCAGGTCCGGAAAGTATCTGGCAGGCCATTCGTGAGCTCGGCGCCGAGCGTATCGGTCACGGCGTGAAGGCGGTAGAAGATCGCGCCCTGATGGATTTCCTCGCAGAACAGCGTATCGGGATTGAATCGTGCCTGACGTCCAATATTCAGACCAGCACCGTGGCAACGCTCGCGCAGCACCCGCTGAAAACCTTCCTGGAACACGGCGTGCTGGCCTCGCTGAACACTGACGATCCGGCGGTACAGGGCGTGGATATCATCCACGAGTACAACAACGCCGCACCGCAGGCGGGTCTGAGCCGCGAGCAGATCCGTCAGGCGCAGATCAACGGTCTGGAAATTGCGTTCCTGACGCCGGAAGAGAAGCAGGCTCTGCGGAATAAAGTGGCAACCGCGTAAGCCTTTTTGCCGGGTGGCGGCTGCGCCTTACCCGGCCTACAGTATCTGAACCCTATGCCAGACAGAGCGTGGCGCGATGTTTGGCAGATTCGATACCCAGCTCAATCAGCTCCATAATCTGAATCGCCTGGCTGGCCGGAACCGGATTTTCTCCTGTTCCGTTCAACGCATCGCGAATAGCCGCATAATAGGCCGGATAGTTGCCCGGCATCGTCAGCAACGTTTCCTCAACCAGTACCTCACCTTCAACCCGCGTGACCACGCCGTCGCGCATATCATAGCCCCAGTCTTCCTGCGGCAAACGCTCACCGTTTTTAAGACGGTCTTCCTGTGGGTCGAGGCCAAACTTCACATAGCTTCCCCGCGTGCCGTGAATGATATAACGGGCAGATTCCGCGGCCGCGACCATCGTCCCATGCAGCACGATGCGGCGCTGCGGATAACTTAACACCGCGTGGAAGTAATCGGTCGTCTGCGCCCCGGGTCTGAGCTGGGCCAGATCGACCGTCATGCTCACCGGCAGACCAAACAGGTTGACAGCCTGGTCCAAAAGATGAGGGGCTAAATCGTACCAGATGCCGCTCCCCGGACCGGCCTGCTCCCGCCAACGGTTTCTTACCTGCGGGCGAAAACGGTCAAAGTGCGATTCAAAAAAGAGGATCTCACCTAACGTACCTTCGCTGAGTAGCGTTTTTACCGTCAGGAAGTCGCTATCCCAGCGGCGGTTATGAAAAACGGAAAGCAGTCTGCCCAGGCCTTTTGCCAGCGCGTCCAGTTCACGCGCCTGTGACAACGTCACCGTGAAAGGTTTATCAACAATGACGTGCTTTCCTGCCTCCAGCGCGGCTTTTGCCAGGGGGAAATGCGTGTCGTTAGGTGTAGGGATGACAATTAAATCAATATTCGGATCGTTGAAGAGATGTTTTGGCTCAGAGACAACCGGCACGGAAGGCCAGTCGGCATGGACTTTGGTAGCATCGCTACTGGATACTGCTGCCAGCATCATTCCGGGCGTTCCGGCTATCAGAGGTGCATGAAACGTTTTGCTCGCGTACCCATAACCTATCAGACCGACGCGGATATTATCACTCATAGTGCCGTCCTCTTTTATGATGTTCTTATTTCACACTGGCAAGCCTGCCATAAGCGCAGATTAATAATGTGCCGTATGACTTAAAATAGCAGGTTGTGGCGGTTGTTTTCGTTACATAGTATTAACCTTCTGATTTTGTTTAAGGGAACCGTTCCCAAAGCGCTTGCCGTTGGTGAGGCCTCGCTGTAACATTTGCGCCCTGTATTTATGGATAAAGTACAATTACGAGTCATGACATCAATTATTAATCGAATCATTGAATTAGCGGGATGGATTGTTCTTGGGGTATCGGTCATTTTGCTCGGCGTTGCCAGCCATATCGATAACTACCAGCCGCCGGAGCCTGTCACAGTCGCCCAACCTAAGTAACCGGTTACTGCAATAACGAGTGACATATTATGTCAGTTACGTATTGCCAGCCCAGGTGAACACGGTTAACCTTCTCTTCCAGGCATCGTCTGATGCCTGAATTTCAGCAAAGAAAACTCCTAATTTCGTCGCGTTACCTGAGTGGGCTGTTTACGTCTTTATTAATCCGTTTATTATTCGAACGAATTACCTTAACGGGTATTACTCACTTTTATATGGAAACTTATTAATATGACAGTTCAGGACTATTTATTAAAATTTCGCAAGATCAATTCGCTTGAGAGCCTGGAAAAACTGTTTGACCACCTGAACTACACCCTGTCGGATAATCAGGACATCATCAATATGTATCGCGCCGCCGATCATCGCCGTGCGGAGCTGGTCTCCGGCGGTCGTTTGTTCAACGTCGGTGAAGTGCCTAAGTCTGTCTGGCGTTACGTTTTATAAGAAAGTAGCCATCCGCGCGAAATGTTATATACTCTCCGCCCTGCAAACTGGCTGTACAACATTTCGCGCAGATTATGGGAGAGTTCATGACCGCAACGCCTGGAGAACGCATTGGAGGCTGGTTAATCGCCCCACTGGCATGGCTGCTGGTTGCCTTGTTAAGCGCATCGCTTGCGCTGCTGCTTTATACTACCGCACTGATCACCCCTCACGCTATTCAGACCCTGATGTCGCAAAGTGTGCTTAATATTGCGATGTGGTTTGTGTCCTTCGTTTTCGCGATCGGCATGTGGTACTACACCCTGTGGCTGACCATCGCCTTCTTCAAACGCCGCAAAGGGGTGCCTAAGCACTATATTATCTGGCTGTTAATCTCAGTCCTGCTGGCAGTCAAGGCGTTTGCGTTCTCGCCGGTGTCTGACGTGCTTGCGGTCCGCCAGCTACTTTTCCCGTTACTGGCCGCGGCGCTGCTGGTGCCCTATTTCAAACGGTCGACGCGGGTAAAAAACACCTTCGTGAACCCGTAATAACCTTACAGATAACCTGTTGTCGCCTGACCCGGTTTGTCCGATAATAGGCGGCTTTTTTATTTCAGGCTAAATAATGACCGATTACTTACTGCTCTTTGTCGGCACTGTGCTGGTTAACAACTTCGTTCTGGTGAAGTTCCTTGGCCTGTGCCCGTTTATGGGCGTTTCCAAAAAGCTGGAAACGGCGATGGGCATGGGGCTGGCAACCACCTTCGTCATGACGATGGCATCGATTTGCGCGTGGTTGATAGATACCTGGATCCTCATCCCGCTGGGGTTAATCTACCTCCGTACGCTGGCCTTTATTCTGGTCATTGCCGTTGTTGTGCAATTTACCGAAATGGTGGTGCGTAAAACCAGTCCGGCGCTCTATCGCCTGCTCGGTATCTTCCTGCCGCTGATCACCACCAACTGCGCGGTACTCGGCGTGGCGCTGTTGAACATCAACCTTGGCCATAACTTTATGCAGTCGGCGCTGTACGGTTTTTCCGCCGCCGTCGGTTTCTCGTTCGTAATGGTCCTGTTCGCCTCGATTCGCGAACGTCTGGCCGCTGCGGATATCCCTGCGCCTTTCCGCGGTAACGCGATTGCGCTGGTCACCGCGGGTTTAATGTCTCTGGCCTTTATGGGCTTCAGTGGTCTGGTGAAGTTGTAATGAATGCTATCTGGATTGCCATCGCCTCTATTAGCGTCCTGGGGTTAGCGTTTGGCCTTATCCTCGGTTACGCCTCCCGCCGTTTCGCGGTAGAGGACGATCCCGTTGTAGAAAAAATTGATGAGCTTCTGCCGCAAAGCCAGTGTGGGCAATGCGGCTACCCTGGCTGTCGCCCTTACGCTGAAGCGGTGGGCATTCAGGGTGAGAAAATTAACCGCTGTGCTCCCGGCGGCGAAGCGGTGATGCTGAAAATTGCGGCCCTGCTTAACGTTGACCCACAGCCCGTTGATGGCGATGCGGATGTGCAGGAGCCGGTCCGCGCCCTCGCCGTGATCGACGAGGCAAATTGCATCGGCTGCACTAAATGTATTCAGGCCTGCCCGGTTGACGCCATTGTTGGTGCCACCCGCGCCATGCACACCGTCGTGGCGGATCTGTGCACCGGCTGTAACCTCTGCGTAGCACCCTGCCCGACGCAATGTATTACGCTGCGCCCGGTTGAAGCGACTACCGAAAGCTGGAAGTGGGATCTTCAAACCATTCCGGTTCGCAACATTCCTGTGGAACAACATGCTTAAGTTATTTTCTGCTTTCAGAAAAGAGAAGATCTGGGACTTTGACGGCGGTATTCATCCGCCGGAGATGAAAACCCAGTCTAACGGCACGCCGCTGCGCCAGATTCCGCTGGCGACGCGTTACGTCATGCCGCTCAAGCAGCATATCGGCGCGGAAGGTGAGCTGTGCGTAAAAGAAGGTGATACCGTCCTTCGCGGTCAGCCGCTGACCTTTGGTCGCGGACGTATGCTGCCTGTACACGCCCCAACGTCCGGTAAAGTGATCGCGATTGCCCCTCATACGGTGGCGCATCCGTCGGCACTGTCAGAGCTGAGCGTGATCATTGAAGCCGACGGCGAAGATCGCTGGATCGAACGTGACGGCTGGAGCGACTACCGCAGCCAGAGCCGCGAAGCGCTTATCGAGCGCATTCACCAGTTCGGCGTTGCCGGGCTGGGCGGCGCCGGCTTCCCTACCGGCGTCAAGCTGCGCGGCGGTAGCGATAAAATCCAGACGCTGATTATCAATGCCGCAGAGTGCGAGCCGTATATCACCGCCGACGATCGTCTGATGCAGGATTGCGCCGCTCAGGTAGTGGAAGGCATCCGTATCCTCGCGCATATTTTGCAGCCGCGAGAAGTGCTGATTGGTATCGAAGACAATAAACCGCAGGCTATCTCCATGCTGCGCGCCGTGCTGGCGGGTAGCCATGATATCGCCCTGCGCGTTATTCCAACCAAGTACCCGTCTGGCGGCGCAAAACAGCTGACGCAAATCCTCACCGGGAAGCAAGTGCCGCACGGCGGACGTTCTTCGGATATCGGCGTGCTGATGCAAAACGTCGGCACAGCTTATGCCGTGAAACGTGCGGTAATTGACGGCGAGCCGTTAACCGAACGAGTCGTGACGCTGACTGGCGAATCGGTCTCCCGTCCGGGTAACGTCTGGGCGCGCCTCGGTACGCCGGTGCGTCATTTGCTGGAGCAGGCTGAATTCTGCCCGGGTACCGATCAGATGGTGATCATGGGTGGCCCTCTGATGGGCTTTACCCTGCCATGGCTGGATGTCCCGGTAGTCAAAATCACGAACTGCCTGCTTGCTCCCTCTTCCACCGAGATGGGCGAAGTGCAGGAAGAGAAAGGCTGCATCCGCTGTAGTGCCTGTGCCGATGCCTGTCCGGCGGATCTGCTCCCGCAGCAGCTTTACTGGTACAGCAAAGGCCAGCTACACGATAAAGCCAAAGCGCATAACCTGGCCGACTGCATCGAATGCGGCGCCTGCGCCTGGGTCTGCCCAAGCAATATTCCGCTGGTGCAATACTTCCGCCAGGAGAAGGCCGAAATTTATGCCATCTCCATGGAAGAAAAACGTGCAGCAGAAGCCAAAGCGCGCTTTGAAGCACGTCAGGCGCGGCTGGAACGTGAAAAAGCGGCCCGTCAGGAGCGTCATAAGCAGGCCGCCGTCCAGCCTGGCAAAAAAGATCAGGATGCAATTAACGCCGCCCTGGCACGCGTTCGCGAGAAAAAAGCCAATGCTGCCCAGACGGTGGTGATCCCTGCAGGTGAGAAGCCTGACAACATTGAAGCCATCGCCGCGCGTGAAGCACGCAAGGCTGCGGCTCGCGCACGTCAGGCAGAAAAAGCGCAAACAGCGCAACCGGATGGGGAGGTCGATCCACGCAAAGCCGCTGTCGAGGCGGCGATTGCCCGTGCCAAAGCCCGTAAGGCCGAGGATCAGCAGGTGATGGTTGAACAGGACGCGGTCGATCCGCGTAAAGCCGCTGTTGAAGCCGCGATTGCCCGCGCCAAAGCGCGTAAAGCGGCGCAGCAGGCACCTGCAGCAGAACCAGAAGCACCGGTTGACCCGCGTAAAGCTGCCGTTGAAGCGGCGATAGCCCGCGCCAAAGCGCGTAAAGCAGCGCAGCAGGAAGAGCAGCCGCAGGCCGCTAACGATGACCCGCGCAAGGCCGCCGTCGCTGCCGCAATTGCGCGCGTTCAGGCGAAGAAAGCCGCACAGCAAGCCGTTAACGAGGATTAAATGGTTTTCAGAATCGCAAGTTCCCCTTACACCCATAATCAGCGTCAGACATCGCGTATTATGATGCTGGTTTGCCTGGCCGCGCTGCCGGGTATTGCCGTTCAGTGCTGGTTTTTCGGCTGGGGAACCCTGTTCCAGATAGCCCTGGGCTGTATCAGCGCCGTAGCGGCAGAGGCGCTGGTGCTGAAGCTTCGCAAGATGACGGTCTCCCGCATTATTGCCGACAACTCCGCGCTGCTGACCGGCCTGCTGCTGGCCATCAGTATTCCGCCGTTTGCCCCGTGGTGGATGGTCGTCCTCGGTACCGTTTTTGCCGTGATTATTGCCAAACAGCTGTATGGCGGGCTCGGCCATAACCCGTTTAACCCGGCGATGATCGGCTATGTGGTGCTGCTGATCTCCTTCCCGGTACAAATGACCAGCTGGCTTCCACCGCATGACATTGCCGCCACGGTGCCAGGCTTTATGGATGCCCTGCACGTGATCTTTACCGGCCATACGGCGCTCGGCGCGGATATGAACGCGCTGCGTATGGGCGTGGACGGCATCAGCCAGGCGACGCCGCTCGATACGTTCAAAACGTCCCTGCATGCCGGGCACAGCGTCGAGCAAATCATGAAATCCGCCATCTACAGCGGTATGCTCGCGGGTGCAGGCTGGCAGTGGGTTAACCTGGCGTATCTGCTGGGTGGCCTGTTCCTGCTGCAGCAGAAGGCCATCCGCTGTCATATTCCGGTCAGCTTCCTCGTGACGCTGGCGGTTTGTGCCACTCTTGGCTGGGTCTTCTCCCCTGAGTCGCTGGCCAGCCCGCAGATGCATTTGCTCTCCGGTGCAACGATGCTGGGCGCGTTCTTTATCCTGACCGATCCGGTGACGGCGTCTACGACTAACCGTGGCCGCTTAATCTTCGGTGCGCTGGCAGGACTGCTGGTCTGGCTCATCCGTAGCTTTGGCGGTTATCCGGACGGGGTGGCGTTTGCCGTCCTGCTCGCCAACATCACAGTTCCACTCATCGACTATTACACGCGCCCGCGCGTGTACGGCCATCGTTAAGGGTGTCGCGATGCTGAAAACAATGCAAAAACATGGCGTCACGCTGGCCGTTTTCGCCGCCGTACTCACCGGAATGACGGCGCTGGTGAATGAGCTGACCAAATCGACCATTGATGAACAGGCGGTGAAGCAGCAAAAAGCGCTGTTCGATCAGGTGATCCCGTCGGATTTTTACGATAATGACCTGCAAAAGAGCTGCTTCGTGGTAGACGCGCCGCAGCTTGGAAAAGGCCCGCACCGCCTGTTTATCGCCCGCAAAGGGGATAAACCGGTCGGCGCGGTAATGGAGGCGACGGCGCCCGACGGCTATTCCGGCGCCATTCAGCTGCTCGTCGGCAGCGATTTCTCCGGCACCATACTGGGCACCCGCGTGACGCAACATCATGAAACGCCGGGTCTGGGCGATAAAATTGAAACCCGTCTGAGCGACTGGATTTTGCACTTTGCCGGTAAAGCGATCCATGGTGAAGATGACACCGCGTTTGCGGTGAAAAAAGACGGCGGCGAGTTTGACCAGTTCACGGGCGCGACCATCACCCCGCGCGCGGTGGTGAACGCCGTAAAACGGGCCGGGCTGTATGCTGAAACGCTACCCGCGCAAATCAACAATCTTCCGGCCTGTGGAGAGTGATCATGAGCCAGGTTAAAGAGGTTATTGTCCAGGGACTGTGGAAGAACAACTCCGCGCTGGTTCAGCTGCTGGGGATGTGCCCACTGCTGGCCGTGACGTCAACGGCCACCAATGCGCTTGGTCTCGGTCTGGCAACGACGCTGGTGCTGACCCTGACCAACCTCTCCATCTCCGCCCTGCGCCGCTGGACCCCGTCGGAAATCCGTATTCCGATTTACGTTATGATCATTGCGTCGGTGGTCAGTATCGTCCAGATGCTGATTAACGCCTACGCCTTCGGTCTGTATCAGTCGCTCGGAATTTTTATCCCTCTGATCGTGACCAACTGTATTGTGGTCGGCCGTGCGGAAGCCTTCGCCGTGAAAAATAGTCCGGCCATGTCGGCGCTGGATGGTTTTTCGATTGGTATGGGTGCGACCGGTGCGATGTTCGTGCTCGGCTCACTGCGCGAGATCCTCGGCAACGGGACGCTGTTTGACGGTGCCGACGCGCTGCTGGGCGGCTGGGCCAAATCGCTACGTATCGAGGTGTTCCATACCGATACGCCATTCCTGCTGGCGATGCTGCCACCTGGCGCGTTTATTGGCCTTGGCATGATGCTGGCAGTAAAATACCTGATTGATGAAAAACGTAAGCGCCGCGCAGCAGAGCGTAGCGTCCAGGAAGGGATCCCCGAGAAGGCCTCATGAATAAAGAAAAGCGCATTGCGATCCTAACCCGTCTGCGGGACGAGAACCCGCATCCGACGACGGAGCTGAATTTTACCTCCCCGTTTGAGCTGCTGATCGCCGTGTTGCTCTCTGCACAGGCTACCGATGTGAGCGTCAATAAAGCGACCGCCCTGCTCTATCCGGTCGCTAACACGCCAAAAGCGATGCTGGAGCTCGGCGTGGAAGGCGTGAAGTCTTATATCAAAACCATCGGATTGTTTAACAGCAAAGCAGAGAATGTGATTAAAACCTGCCGGATCTTGCTGGAACAGCACGGCGGTGAGGTGCCGGAAGACCGCGCAGCGCTGGAAGCATTGCCGGGTGTAGGACGCAAAACCGCGAACGTGGTGCTTAATACGGCGTTCGGCTGGCCGACGATCGCCGTGGATACGCATATCTTCCGTGTTTCTAACCGCACCAACTTCGCCCCCGGTAAAAATGTTGAGCAGGTCGAAGAGAAGCTGTTAAAAGTGGTGCCCGCCGAATTCAAGGTTGACTGCCATCACTGGCTGATTTTGCACGGCCGTTATACCTGCATCGCCCGTAAACCTCGTTGCGGCTCCTGCATTATTGAAGACCTCTGCGAATTCAAAGAAAAAGTGTATCCCTGAATTGCTGGTCTGAAGAATCGCAATCCCACATCAGGAGAAGGCCTTCCAAACGTCCCTCTCCTGACCATAAATCATCCGCCTCTTGCCCCTGCTGACTTGTCACTTGTTCGGCGCGTTAACGCTCAAACAGGTTAATACTTTTTTCATAGCCAAAAATTTCTATACATCTGTGATCGCGATCACTCTGATAACTTCATGTTGATTTTTTGTTGTCAAAATCATTCCAAAGCCTTTGCCAGACAAGATATAACCGATCAGAACCGGAAGATAAGACCAGCTATTTTTCAGAATATGGGCTATATCACTGCCACAAACGGCAAATAGCAGAACATATCGCCAAAAGCCGATCGGGGAGGGGGAATGCCAGTTGAAAAAACTACCTTTACGCACCGTATGAAATTTAACGCTGAATAACATTTGCATGAACCGACGATTATACCACCCCAGATAAATGTAACAGATTATTACAAACGTATTGCCAGACGGGTCAGGATAGTGAACATTACCCGCCGTTTCTCCTCCCAATATAACTATAAGGCGGATGGACTACGGCCATCACGCTATGAACACCCCCGTTAATATGGGATGTAAAAAAAGAGGTATATGTGTCGACTGCAAACAATAAACCAACAGATGAAAGCGTGAGTCTTAACGCTTTTAAACAACCTAAAGCGTTTTATCTCATCTTCTCTATCGAGTTATGGGAGCGTTTTGGTTACTACGGCCTGCAAGGGATCATGGCGGTTTACCTGGTAAAACAGCTGGGTATGTCCGAAGCCGATTCCATCACGCTGTTCTCCTCCTTCAGTGCCCTCGTATACGGCCTGGTTGCTATCGGCGGCTGGCTGGGTGATAAAGTTCTCGGCACCAAACGTGTCATCATGCTGGGCGCCATTGTTCTGGCGATTGGCTATGGTCTGGTCGCATGGTCTGGCCATGACGCCGCAGTGGTGTATATGGGTATGGCGACCATTGCGGTCGGTAACGGATTGTTTAAAGCGAACCCATCTTCCCTGCTCTCTACCTGTTACAGCAAAGATGACCCACGTCTGGACGGTGCATTCACCATGTACTACATGTCCATCAACATCGGTTCATTCTTCTCCATGCTGGCAACACCATGGCTGGCCGCTAAATTCGGCTGGAGCGTGGCGTTTGCGCTGAGCTTCGTGGGCATGCTGATCACCGTAGTGAACTTCTTGTTCTGCCGCAACTGGGTCAAAGACTACGGTTCAAAACCCGATTTCGAACCCGTCCATATGGGCAAACTGCTGGCGACCATCGTGGGCGTTGTGATTCTGGCGGCAATCGCCACCTGGCTGCTGCACAACCAGGGTATCGCACGTGCGGTGCTGGGCGTGGTTGCGCTGGGTATCGTGGTCATCTTCGCAAAAGAAGCGTTCGCGATGCAGGGTGCTGCGCGCCGTAAGATGATTGTGGCCTTCATTCTGATGCTGGAAGCGATTATCTTCTTCGTACTGTACAGCCAGATGCCAACCTCTCTGAACTTCTTCGCCATTCGTAACGTTGAGCACTCTATCCTGGGTATCGCGTTCGAGCCGGAGCAGTATCAGGCACTGAACCCGTTCTGGATTATGATTGGCAGCCCGATTCTGGCAGCTATCTATAACAAGATGGGCGACCGTCTGCCAATGCCGCACAAGTTTGCGATTGGTATGGTGCTGTGCTCCGGTGCGTTCCTGGTGCTGCCGCTGGGTACGAAATTTGCGACCGACGCCGGTATCGTCTCCGTAAACTGGCTGATTCTGAGCTATGCGCTGCAGTCTATCGGCGAACTGATGATCTCCGGTCTGGGCCTGGCGATGGTGGCACAGCTGGTTCCACAGCGTCTGATGGGCTTCATTATGGGTAGCTGGTTCCTGACCACTGCCGGTGCAGCAATTATCGCAGGTAAGATTGCGAACCTGATGGCCGTGCCGGAAAACGTCACTGACCCACTGGTCTCCCTGAATGTCTACGGTACCGTGTTCATGCAGATTGGTATCGCGACAGCGGTGATTGCAGTTCTGATGCTGCTGACCGCGCCGAAACTGAATCGTATGACTCAGGACGACGACAAGACGGCCAAGGCAAGCGAAACCGCGACTGCGTAAGATTATTGAGAAACGACTGTTGAGAAGCCGCTAATGCATTAGCGGCTTTTTTTTTGCCTGTTCGCGCACTAACATAGCTGAAACCTCAGCAAAAAGGAGTTACCGATGAAACTGTTCTACAAACCGGGCGCGTGCTCTCTTGCTTCCCATATCACCCTGCGCGAGAGCGGCAAAGATTTCACGCTCGATGGCGTTGATCTGATGAAAAAGCGTCTGGAGAATGGCGATGATTTCCTTGCCATTAACCCAAAGGGACAAGTTCCAGCGCTGTTGCTGGATGACGGAACTCTGCTGACAGAAGGCGTTGCCATCATGCAATTCCTGGCGGACAACGTACCGGATCGCCAGCTTCTTGCCCCCACCGGCAGCATTGCACGTTATAAGACCCTGGAGTGGTTAAACTATATCGCTACCGAGTTACATAAAGGCTTTACTCCCCTGTTCCGCCCGGATACGCCGGAAGAGTACAAACCGACCCTGCGCGCGCTTCTTGAGAAAAAGCTGCAGTATGTAAACGCGTCGCTGAAAGACGATCAGTGGATTTGTGGTTCCCGTTTCACGATTGCCGATGCCTATCTGTTTACCGTGCTGCGCTGGGCGCGGGCGGTTAAGCTCAATATGGAAGGGTTAGACCATATTACATCGTATATGACCCGTATGGCGGAGCGTCCTGCGGTGGCTGCGGCACTGAAAGCGGAAGGTCTTAGCTAATATCGCCCGGCGGCGCTTCGCTTGCACGGGCCTACGGGTTTTGTAGGCCGGGTAAGCGCAGCGCCACCCGGCATCGTTTAAAGCCGGGTGGCGCTGAAATAGTGCTCCGGCTTCGCGATACGATCCTGTGCCGCGACGACCTGAAGTTCATATTCCTGCATCTCTTTCGTCGCAATCATGATTTCGTACACCGCCGCAGTCACATGCTCAAGCGCGTCTCTGACCGTTGCTCCCTGCAGCAGTTTCACCAGCAGCAGACCGCTGGTCACATCCCCCACTCCCACTGGCTGACGCAGGCCAAAATCCACCAGCGGACGGCTAATATGCCAGGCGTCATCTTTCGTCACCAGCAGCATCTCAAAACGCGACTGGCTCAGCCCGGCGCGGGCGAGATGTTTTACCAGTACAATCTCTGGCCCCTGGGCTATCAGCTCGCGAGACGCGCTTACCGCCTCTTCTACGCTGTTAACCGGGTGCTCGCAGAGGATCTCCAGCTCAATAAGGTTTGGCGCAATGATATCGCTGGCAGGCAGCGCATGGCGAACGTGAAACTCTGCAACACCGGGCGCTACGATACAGCCTTTCTCCGGGTGTCCCATGACGGGGTCGCAGAAGTATTTTGCCGCCGGGTTCGCTGCTTTCACCTGACGCACAATGCCAAGGATGTGCTCCCCCTGCTCGGCTGAGCCCAAATAACCGCTCAGAACGGCGTCACAGCGTTTGAGCTGGTCAATATCCGCAATGCCCTGAACCACCTCGGTGAGGTGCGAGGGCGGCATCACGCAGCCGGCCCATTTACCATACTGCGTGTGGTTGGAAAACTGCACGGTGTTGAGGGGCCAGACGTTAGCACCGAGGCGGCGCATCGGGAATTCCGCTGCACTGTTGCCCGCATGGCCAAAAACAACGTGGGACTGAATGGCGAGGATGTTCTTCATCTTTTTCTTACCAAACCCTGAAAAAACAAAAAGGGCGTGGTTTCCCACGCCCCTGGAGACTGTGAATTATTTCCAGCAAACAAGGCAGTAATTTTTCTTACCGCGGCGCAGCAGCGTGTAGCGTCCATACAGACGGTCGCCGTCAACGAAGGTGTATTCCGGGTCAGCCTGTTTCTCACCGTTGATGGTGATCGCGTTAGACGCGATGGTTTTACGCGCCTGTCCGCGAGACGGCTGCAGCTCGGAGTCCACCAGCGCCTGCATCAGGTCAGCCCCTTTTTCCATCTCAACCATCGGCACGCCGTCCTGCGCCAGCTGTTCGAAGTCCGCTGCGCTCAGATCGCTCAGCGTACCGTTGAACAGGCTTGCCGTAATGCGTTTCGCCGCCGCCAGACCTTCTTCACCGTGAACCAGTTTGGTCACTTCATCGGCCAGCACATACTGTGCACGCGGTGCTTTACCGCTGTTTTTGTCTTCTTCTTCCAGCGCATTGATGTCTGCAATATCCATGAAGGTGAAGAACTTCAGGAAGCGGTAAACATCGGCGTCCGCCGTGTTGATCCAGAACTGGTAGAATTTGTACGGACTGGTTTTCTTCGGATCCAGCCACACCGCGCCGCCTTCCGTTTTACCGAATTTGGTGCCATCTGCTTTGGTGATCAGTGGAACCGTCAGGCCGAAGACCTGGTTCTGGTGCAGGCGACGGGTCAGGTCGATACCGGACGTGATGTTACCCCACTGGTCAGAACCACCAATCTGCAGGGAAACGCCATGCAGTTTGTTCAGGCAAGCAAAGTCATAGCCCTGCAGCAGGTTATAGGAGAACTCGGTAAAGGAGATACCCTGATCGTCACGGTTCAGGCGCTGCTTCACCGCTTCTTTGTTAATCATCTGGTTAACAGAGAAGTGCTTGCCAATATCACGCAGGAAGGTCAGCACGTTCATGCTGCCAAACCAGTCATAGTTGTTGGCAGCAATGGCAGCGTTATCGCCGCAGTTGAAGTCAAGGAACGGTGCAACCTGTTTGCGGATCTTATCCACCCACTCCTGCACGGTATCTTCGGTATTCAGTTTACGCTCAGCGGCTTTAAAGCTTGGGTCACCAATCAGACCGGTTGCACCACCCACCAGAGCAACAGGCTTATGGCCCGCCATCTGGAAGCGTTTCAGGCATAACAATGGAACAAGATGCCCCAAATGCAAGCTGTCAGCGGTGGGATCGAAGCCGCAATAGAGCGCGATCGGGCCTTGCGCCAGTCGCTCTGCTAACGCTTCCTCGTCCGTCACCTGGGCCACGAGGCCCCGCTCTTGCAATTGTTTAATCAAGTTACTGCTTGCCATCAAATTCTCCATGTATAAACGACTGCACCTTTGCCGGTACACGACTTTTCGCCTGATGCGAAAGGACCATAGAATAAAGCGCAAGCGCGGTGTGCGCTAGCGCTTAAATCAACAAATTTCGGGGATTACGGTGCCAGTCTGTCGATTTTCCAGCTGCCATTCTCGCGCTGGTATAAAAAGCGGTCGTGCAGGCGATGTTCACCGCCCTGCCAGAACTCAATCTGCTCAATCGGGATGCGGAAGCCGCCCCAGAAGCTTGGCAGTGGGATTTCCCCCTGCTGGAACTTCTGTTTCAGTTCCAGGAACTTGCTCTCCAGGACACCGCGTGCAGAGATTCGGCTGGACTGTTTTGAAACCCAGGCACCAATCTGGCTGTCACGCGGACGGCTGTGGAAATATTTCACCACCTCAAGGGTCGAGAGACGTTCCGCTTTGCCGGTGACCATGACCTGACGTTCCAGCATGTGCCAGGGGAACAGCAGGCTGATGCGCGGATTGTTTTCTAAATGGTGCGCTTTGCGGCTGCCGAGGTTGGTATAAAACACCAGCCCTTTCTCATCATAATGCTTGAGCAGGACGATGCGCTGATACGGTTGACCGTTTTCATCTACCGTTGCGACAACCATGGCCGTTGGGTCGGCCAGTTTCGCTTCACAGGCCTGTTTCAGCCAGCGTTCAAAAAGCACGAGGGGTTCAGCGGGAAGATCCTGGCGACGCAGGCCACCTTTGGTGTATTCACGGCGCAGATGCGCAATTTGCTGCAGTTCGTCGTTATCTGACATGGCGTTAGCTGACGTTGAGATTGGGTGGCGCTATTGTGCGCCGCCCCTGTAAAAATCTCAACGCTTCGGATTTTCAAGCTGGCAATTGTTCAGCACGATGCGGTCGCGTTTGTAGACCGTGGCGCTATCCCCTTTCGACCAGAAGACGTAGATACCGTCGGAATAACGTGCCCCGGAGGCCGACATGCCCTGCTTGAGGGTCAGCAGTTTATTGTCATAAACAAAACTGGCTTCCTGACGTGGATTATTCAGCTTCACGGTCAGCGGTTTTTCATCGCAGCGATACTCCAGCGTATCGGTCTGCATACGCTCAAGGAACTGGTTGTAGACGCTGCATCCTGACAGCAATAAAGGCGCGACAATAAGAAGAATTTTTTTCATGGGCGTATTCCGAAGACTTTCCTGGTCCTGGAGGGCATGGCTGCCCTCCTGTTTCATTCCATTCTAACGACGAGACGCCGCGCTGAATTTCAGTTAACTCTGATTATGACGAGGATTTGCCGGGTAAATCGCCCCGAGGACGCTGGCCTCGCGCGCGCCGGTTACCGACGGTAAATTACCCGGAAGCCCGGCGATGGTGCGCCAGGCAAGCCAGGCGAAAGCCAGCGCTTCCATATCATCCCCACTGATGCCAGCCTCGTCTGTCGTCGTCACTTCCGTACCCGGCAGTAACGCGGCCAGACGCGCCATCACCAGCGGATTTCGGCTTCCACCGCCGCACACCAGCAGGCGTTCGCATCCGCCGCTGAGAAGTACCTGCTCAGAGATCGACACCGCCGTTAATTCGGCAAGCGTCGTCTGGACATCCTTCGGAGCCAGTGCCGGGAATGGCGCCAGCTGACGTTCAAGCCAGCCAACGTTGAAGTATTCACGCCCCGTGCTTTTCGGCGCCGGTAAAGCAAAGTAGGGATCGCTGAGCATCGACTGCAACAGCGGGAGAATCACTTTACCCTCGCTCGCCCACTCGGCGTTTTTATCATAGGGTTGCCCGCACTGCCGCCAGATCCAGGCATCCATTAACATATTACCTGGACCGGTATCGTAGCCGCGGACAGGCTGCCCGGGAATGAGCATTGACAGGTTGGCAATTCCGCCGATATTCAGCACCATCCGGCGTTCTGAAGGGTGTGCCAGTAGCGCCTGATGGAACGCCGGCACCAGCGGTGCCCCCTGGCCACCAAGCGCAATATCGCGACGACGGAAATCGCCAACGACCGTGACGCCCGTCTTCGCCACAATCTGGTTGTTATCACCGATTTGCATCGTATGCGGCGCATCACCAACCGGCTCATGCCAGACGGTCTGTCCATGGCATCCGATGGCAACCACATCCTGCGGTCGAAGATTTTCTTTTTGCATTAACGCCTGTACCGCATCAGCAAACAGTGCTCCCAGGCGGACGTCAAGTTGCCCTAGCTGAGAGAGCGTCAATTGCTGCCCCTGACAGATACTCAGAATATCCTCTTTCAGTGAAATGGGAATGGGCCAGGTCAGGCTCGCCTGCTGAGCGACCATACGTTCATCAATGGCGGCCAGAACGACATCTACCCCATCCAGACTGGTGCCCGACATCACACCAATGTAGCGACCCGATTTCATGCGCTTTCCTTACGTTGCGTGGGCTAAGGTTATCCACTCAACCATAAACAGCACGGCTTTGCCATCCAGCGATAATATTTTTTAACAATGTCATGCGGGTGACATGAGCAGAACCTGTTTATGTCTCGTTAAGTCAAATTCAAGTACAATTTTCTTATTGTTAGTGCAAAGATATGAACTATGGCCCCTTATGCCATATAATTTAGCCATAATGGATGCCTCCAATTGGGCGTTTTTGGTGAACAGGAGATTCAAATGATTGTACGTGTACTGGGCGTTTCGCTGATTGGTTTAACCCTGGCTGGCTGTGTGAATGACAGCTCACTGTCTGGCGACGTTTACAGCGCTTCTGAAGCAAAACAGGTTCAGAGCGTGACTTACGGTACCGTTGTTAACGCCCGTCCTGTACAAATTCAGGGTGGCGATGACAACAACGTTATGGGCGCAATCGGCGGTGCTGTTCTGGGTGGTTTCCTCGGGAATACCGTTGGCGGCGGTACAGGCCGTTCTCTGGCGACCGCTGCGGGCGCTGTGGCGGGTGGTGTTGCAGGCCAGGGCGTTCAGGGTGCGATGAACAAAACGCAGGGTGTTGAGCTGGAAATTCGTAAAGACGACGGCAGCACCATTATGGTTGTTCAGAAACAGGGAAATACCCGTTTCTCTGCAGGTCAGCGTGTCGTGCTGGCAAGCAACGGAAGCCAGGTGACCGTTTCCCCACGTTAATTAAAAAGGGATGTGGTTTTCAGGCCACATCCCTTTACAATATATATCATTTTCATGAATATATTTACAAAATATATTCACCCCGCCCATTATTTACCCCGCCGTATATTGTTTCTGCGCAAAGTAATTATTGTTTCAATTGATTAGACTCTTCGCTATTACCTTCTGTTCATTCATTTTTAATTATTTAAAAAAAATTATATGCTTGCGAATCGTCTTACTGTAAAAGGTCGTTATATCTCGTTCTGTTTCGGTTGCCTTGTTGTCATCGGAATATTACAGGGTTTATTTTCAACACTGGTTGAATGGGTTCCGTCTTTTTCACCGCTGTTGTTCCCCACGCTCACCATTTTTTTACTGGTATTTCACCTGTTTATTGCCTGTTTTATGGCAATGAAATACTGGTGTGATAAGAGGCGCCTGTATCTGGTTGCCATCGCTTTTGCCTTTGCCGGTTCGGCATTGCTGATGGTTGGAACGCTGTCCAGTTTTCCCGCCTGGCTGGATCTCTACCAGTTCAACGTCGTGAACTATAACGATGCGATGATCTACTATATGTTCCGCCATCTCATCATGGCGGTCCTGTTCATCGCTTCGGCCCTGCTGTTTCCCCTGCGTAATCAGCCCCTTTCGCGGCTGACGCATATCGCTATCGTCAGCACGACATTTCTCTTTACTGCCGGTGGCGTGATGTTGGCGTGGATGTATTCCAGCCATTTTGATTTTTTATCCCTCGATCTGGTTGATAATGAAACGCGGCAGTTTATGGTTCTCTGGAGCCACAGCATTAATATTTCATTAATTGTCCTCTGGGTGGTGACATTAGCCACGCTAATGTTTATTACGCGCGTACGTAATCTGTTCTGGGTGACCGGTAATTTTCTCTGTGTCTGCTACATCGTCACGCTCACAATACTGTTATTTAGTGGACATGCCGAAGGCATATCGTGGTATCGCGCCCGGTTATTTGAAACCGTCGCCACGCTGCTGATTATTTTTGTTCTGCTCTGCGATGTCTTCAGCTTGTATCGCGAATCGCATTTAAAGTATCAGCAGTCGTATCAGAATTCGATTCGCGATCCGCTTACGCGCCTGTATAACCGCAGCTATTTTTATGAATCGTTAAATCAGGCGCTGGCTGTCGCAAAATCCAGCCGCCCTGTTTCGGTTATCGTCAGCGATCTCGATCGCTTCAAGCGCATCAACGACAACTACGGTCACCTGCAGGGGGATAAAGTCTTACAGTTTGTCGCCAATCTGCTGGTGGATTCCGTGCGCCCGCAGGACATCGCGGCGCGTATCGGTGGTGAAGAGTTTGTCCTGATGCTGGCAAATACCCCTTCAGACGCAGCATGCCAGGTGGCGGAACGCATACGGCTGAAGCTGCGCAGCTTTGATAAAACCACCAGCGAAGGTCAGCTACCGGAGCCCATTACCATCAGCATGGGTGTGTTTACGGCAACATCATCGTCCGTGACCGCAGAGGAGTGCGTGGAAAGCGCCGATAAAGCGATGTATGAAGCGAAAGAGACTGGCCGAAACCGCGTCGTTGTCTTTAGGTAGGAAAAAGGCCTTGCAGATGCAAGGCCTTGTTGTCTGGTCAGTCGCGAGACTGCAGCTCGTGGATGTTCTGCTCAAGGCGAGCAATGAGGCTGATGAGCATTTCCAGCTCCGCCGGTGAAACGCCTGAAAGGATTTCACCGCGCGTTTTGGTAATCACAGCTTCCATTTCGGTAATAATGGGCGCGGCTTTCTCAGTGAGTTTAATCCGCTTGGCGCGACGATCGCTGGCGCAGGTTTGCCGGGAGATCAGCCCCTTCTCTTCCAGTTGATCAAGCGTACGCACCAGCGACGGTTGCTCAATACCTATCGCTTTTGCCAGTTGAATTTGCGACTGGTCAGGCGGCAACTGATGAATGTTGTGCAGCGTGACCCAATGCGTCTGTGTCAATTCCAGAGGTTTCAGGCGATGGTCAATCAGAGCACGCCAGACGCGTACCAACCTTGCCAGATCAGAACCTAATGGCGATTCCAATTTCATCTCCTTATAATTAGCTTGCTAAGTTATTATACTGATTTTAGAATAGTGTGCAGCATTTGTATTGGCAAAACAAATGCAATACTGCATTCATCTAACTCAAAAGTATGACTTACACTGAATTCTGATGCTTCTTTATACTCAGACAAGCCAACGCGGCATTCTGTTCACTGCAAAGGATCTCTGCTTGTGACCTTTTTTCATCGCTCAGAGGGTTTACCCCTCCAGGACCTGATCTTCGGTGCGTCAGTCTACTTTCCTCCCCTGTTTAAAGCCGTGCTGGTGGGCTTTATCCTCTGGCTCGTTGCGCACCGCCTGCTTCGCGACTGGATGTATTCCGGCGAAATCTGGCATCCCATGTTGATGGATCTCTCCCTGTTCGCCCTCTGTGTCAGTCTGGGCCTTGCTGTTTTGACCGTGTGGTGAATATGCCTCTGAAAACGCTGAAGTACTTTTCCACCCTGTTTGTCCTGGTCCTCGCGCTGATCGCCGGCTGGTGGCTCTGGAATTTTTATATGCAGTCCCCCTGGACGCGTGACGGCAAAGTTCGCGCCGAGCAGGTCAGCATCACCCCGCAGGTGTCGGGAAGTATTACCACGCTCCTGGTGAAGGATAACCAGTATGTTAAAAAGGGAGAGGAACTGTTCCGTATCGACGATACCCCCTACCATATTGCCGTTCTGAATGCCCAGGCGCAGCTGGCGAAAGCCCAGTCAGACCTGGCGAAGGCCAATAACGAAGCCAATCGCCGCCGTCACTTATCGCAAAACTACATCTCAGCGGAAGATTTGGATACCGCTAACCTTAACGTCAAGGCCATGCAGGCAAGCGTCAACGTAGCCCAGGCGACGCTTAAGCAGGCACAGTGGGAACTGACCCAAACCGTGATTACCGCACCTGTAGATGGATGGGTGACTAACCTCTCTGCCCGGGTGGGTAACTACGCCACCACCGGCCAGCCTGTTTTTGCCCTTGTCGACAGCCACTCCTTCTACGTGGTGGGCTATTTTGAAGAGACCAAGCTTCGCCACATTCGCGAGGGTTCACCTGCGGCCATTACCCTTTACAGCGGTTCGCAAACGTTACAGGGTCACGTCTCCAGCATCGGTCGCGCCATTTACGATCAAAGCGTTGAAACGGATTCCGGCCTCGTACCGGACATAAAGCCGAACGTCCCCTGGGTGCGCCTGGCTCAACGTGTGCCTGTGCGCGTGGAGTTTGACCGTTTACCCGAGGGCATCACGCTGGTATCCGGCACCACCTGCACCGTCTCCATCGGAAGCCGTTAATGAAGCTGCAGGCGCTCTCCTGGCAAAACACGCCGTGGATGAAAGCGACGCGTCCTCAGTGGCGCTACGCGCTGCGTAATGGCATCGCCATGTGTCTGGCGCTGACGGTCGCCTATTACCTGAATCTTGACCAACCCTACTGGGCGATGACCTCAGCCGCGGTGGTGAGTTTCCCTACCGTTGGCGGAGTGATCAGCAAAAGCCTTGGCCGCATCGCGGGGAGTCTGTTAGGCGCCACCGCGGCGTTAATTATCGCGGGGCATACGCTGAACGATCCGTGGCTATTCCTGCTGAGCATGGCGGCGTGGCTGGGATGTTGTACCTGGGCCTGCGCCCATTTTACCAATAACGTGGCCTACGCTTTCCAGTTAGCGGGCTATACCGCGGCCATCATTGCCTTCCCGGTCGTCAATGTGCTCGATACCACCGAACTGTGGGATATTGCACAGGCGCGCGTCTGTGAGGTGATTGTCGGGATCCTCAGCGGCGGGTTTATGATGATGATCCTGCCCAGCACCTCCGACGGTACGATGCTGATTACCGCGCTGAAGACCATGCATACCCGGTTGCTGGAACATGCAAGCCTGCTGTGGCAACCGGATACCAGTGATGACATCCGTCTCGCGCATGAAAAGGTTATCGGGCAGATCCTGACCATGAACCTGTTGCGCATACAGGCTTTCTGGAGTCATTACCGTTTTCGTCGTCAGAACACGCTGCTCAACTATTTGCTGCACCAGCAGCTGCGTATGACCAGCGCCATCTCCAGCCTGCGCCGGATGCTGCTCAACTGGCCGACGCCCCCTGAAAATACCCGCGCCGTCATTGAGACGCTGCTCGCGACGCTTGCGCGTCCTGACGCGGATATTTACACCGTCGCGAAGATCATCGCCCCGCTCGCCCCGACGGATGAGTATGATTATCGCCATCGCGCATTCTGGCAGCGCCTGAATTACTTTTGCCGGTTATATCTGCGCAGTAGCCGCTGGATTAATGCCGTCGAGAATGCCACGCCGGTAACGGAATTTAATGTCCCCGGCAGCCCGGCTCTCGCCCGACATACCGATTATCTGGAAGCACTGTGGAGTGGTTTTCGCACCTTTTGTGCGCTGACGCTGGTTGGGGCGTGGAGCATCACCACGCAGTGGGAATCCGGTGCCGCGGCCCTGACGCTTGCCGCCATAAGCTGCGTGCTTTACTCCGTCGCGGCCTCGCCGTTTAACTCTCTTACGCTACTGCTGCGCACGCTGGTACTCCTGTCATTGTTCAGTTTCGCCGTGAAGTTTGGCCTGATGGTGCAGATAAGCGATCTCTGGCAGTTCCTGCTGTTCCTGTTTCCGCTGTTAACGACGATGCAACTCCTCAAGCTGCAAATGCCGAAACTGGCGGGCCTGTGGGGCCAGTTGATTGTCTTTATGGGCTCGTTTATCTCCGTGACGAATCCGCCGGTGTATGATTACGCCGATTTTCTCAATGATAACCTGGCAAAGATCCTGGGCGTGGGGCTGGCATGGCTCGCATTTGCGGTATTGCGTCCCGGCTCTGATGCACGTAAGAGCCGACGACATATCAGGGAATTACGCAGAGGGTTTGTCGACCAGCTCAGCCGCAAACCGCATCTGCGTGAAAGCGAGTATGAATCGCTGGTGTATCACCATGTCAGCCAGCTCAATAACAGCCATGACGCGCTTTCCCGCCGCTGGCTGCTGCGCTGGGGCGTGGTGCTGTTGAACTGTTCGCATGTGGTCTGGCAGCTTCGCGCATGGGAAACGCGGTCCGACCCGCTGTCGCAGGTGCGTGATGTTTGCATTTCCCTGCTACGCGACGTGATGAGTGAACGCGGTGTCCAGCAGCGGCCTCTGGAGGTCACGCTGGCTGAACTGCAACGGATCTGCGATACCCTCGCGCATCACCATCTTCCCGCAGCCCGTGATTTAGCCTCAATCATCTGGCGCCTGCACTGCTCGCTGTCGCAGCTGGAACAGGCTCCCCCACCGGGCACCATTGGAGATCAGATCACGCCGCAGGCATAACGTGCCCCGCCGCCGCCAAGCGGTTTAGGCTGATCGGACATGTTATCGCCGCCCACATGGATCATCAGCGCTTTGCCTTTTACTTCATCGAGTTTTTTCAGGCGCGGGGCCACGACCGGATCGGTGGCTTTACCGTCATTGTTCACCACCAGCACCGGCAGATCGCCAAGGTGCCCCATACCGTCTGGCCCTTCATGTTTGCCTGAATGTTGCGGATCGAGATGCCCCCCGGCGGCTTCCGCCGCGGACGGTTTACCCTCTTTCATGGCAGGCTGGCAGCTTCCTTTGGCATGAACATGAAAGCCGTGTTCGCCGGGCGGGAGTGCTTTGAGATTGGGCGCGAATTCCAGCCCCTTGTCGGTCTCAGTGATTTTCACCGTCCCGATAGACTGACCCACACCCTGAGAGGTGACGAGATTCATTTCCACTTCGTCGCTGGCTGCCTGCGCTCCTGCGCAAACAACCAGCGTGACCAATGCCAGAGCAAAACGCTTCATATGACCTCCGCGGGTTATTTTTTGCCCCTTAAGTGTATACCAGAGGCAAAGATTTCACCGGAAAGTCAGATTATGGCGGTTTAAGGCACGTCGTAACCCAGCGCGGCTTTGCGGATGCGGAACCACTGCTGACGTGTCATCTCCAGCTCTTCCGCGGCCAGTGCGGAACGAACGCGTTCGATTTTTCCGGAGCCAATAATCGGCAGCGGTTTTGACGGCAGACGCAGGATCCACGCATACACCACCTGTTCAATGCTCTCCGCGTTCAGCTCACGGGCGATGGTTTCCAGTTCATTGCGCAGCGGCTGGAACGCCTCATCATTAAACAGGCGTCCGCCTCCCAGGCAGGACCAGGCCATCGGGCGAATACGCAGCTGTTGCAGCTGGTCGAGCGTACCGTCCAGCAGCAGCGGCTGATGGACAGGGGAAATTTCCACCTGGTTAGTGGCCAGGGTAAACGGCAGCCGAGACTGAAGCAGTGCAAACTGTGCCGGGGTAAAGTTTGAGACGCCGAAGTGACGCACTTTCCCACTCTGATGCAGATGCAGGAACGCTTCCGCCACCTCATCGGCGTCCATCAGCGGGTCTGGGCGGTGAATCAGCAGCAGGTCGATGCGATCCGTCGCCAGATTGACCAGCGACTGCTCAGCGCTCTTGATGATATGCGCGCTGTCGGTGATGTAATGGCCGAGGGCGTGCTCAGGTTTTGCGGTGGTGGCAATCCCACACTTCGTGACGATCTCCATGCGGTCGCGGAGTGCCGGAACAAGCTTGAGCGCCTCGCCAAATGCGGCTTCACACAGGTAGCCACCGTAAATATCCGCATGATCGACGGTCGTGACCCCTAAATCGATATGCTCTTCAATAAAGCTCGCCAGCTGGAGGGGGGACATATTCCAGTCCATCAGGCGCCAGTAGCCCATCACAAAACGGGAGAATTCTGGCCCCTGGGGGGCAAGGGTAATTCGCTGAACCATAACATTTTCCTCAAGGACGTGATGTCATGAGTATACGCAATTACCGTGTTAAAACAGTGAAGGTTGCTGAGGTTCTTCGGTCTCAGCGGCTTTGTTTGCGCGGATTTTGCGCAGAAGTCGCTGCCGGCATAGCCGGAGCACCTCCTGTTTTTGCGTGTCGCTGAAGTTTTGCCAGTTAAAGCGCTCGTCACGGGTGCGCATGCACCCGCGGCAATATCCGCGTTCATCTACCTGACAAATACCCCGGCACGGGCTCTGGATGGGGAAAAACTCCAGTTGCTCTGCCACACTGACCTCCGCATGACCACTCTCATCTACAGTGAAGACGCTAAACGCGTCAGGTGCAAGGGCTTTACCACAGTTTTGTGGCATTAAGGTTTCACTAATCTTCCCTCTCTATACTCAGCCCATCATCATAAGAACAGGTTTTTCGATCGATGCAGTTAATCAAAAAGTTACAATGTAACGATATTAAATTTACTCTGGGCTGTGCACTCTTTTTTACCCTGCTGAACGGGCTGTTTATCCAGCGCAGCTGGGCCATTATTGCCCCTGCGCATCTGCACGACATTCTCTTTGCCGCGTCCGTGCCGGTGGTGCTGTTTTGTGGCTGGGTAATTGTTTTTAGCCTGCTCAATATCCCGTACATCCGTAAGCCGCTGCTGATCGTTTTAACTGTCGGTTGCGCTGCGGCAACCTATTTTATGTATACCTACGGCGCGGTCATCGATCAGAACATGATCGTCAACGTGTTCGAAACCAACTCTCAGGAAGCCACCGCCCTGGTGACCCCGCAGATGATTCTGTGGATTGTTGTTGCTGGCCTCGTGCCCTCCGTGGTGCTGGCTCTCACCCGAATTCGTACCGGAAAATGGTGGTACGCGCTGCTGACGCGCGTAGCCGCGATGCTGGGCGCTCTGCTGGTGATCATCCTGATTGCCGCACTGTTTTATAAAGATTACGCGTCGCTGTTCCGCAATAACAAAAGCATCGTCAAAATGGTTACCCCGGCGAACTATGTCAGCGCCGTGGTGAAGTACAGCAAAATGCGCTGGTTTGCCGGCGATCAAACGCTGGTGCGCATTGGCGAAGATGCGCATAAAGGCTCGCTGATTGCGGGTCAGCAAAAGAAAACCGTTCTGGTGCTTGTCGTCGGCGAAGCCTCTCGCGCGGCAAACTACTCCCTGAACGGTTACGGGCGCGAAACCAACCCCGAGCTGAAAAAGCAGGACGTGATTAACTTCCCGCAGGCCTCTTCATGTGGCACCGAAACCGCGGTTTCCGTTCCCTGCATGTTCTCCGGCATGACGCGCAGCAAATACGATGCCGACCTGGCTCGGCATCAGGAAGGGCTGCTTGACGTGCTCAGGCACGCGGGCGTCAACCTGCTGTGGCGCGATAACGACGGCGGCTGTAAAGGCGCCTGCGATCGCGTGCCTCATACCGACATGACGCAGTGGAATCTGGATCAGTTCTGCAAAGACAAATCCTGTATTGACGATGTGAACTTCTACCGTCTGGACAACGTGCTGGATGGCGTGAAGCAAGATACGGTGCTGGTTATCCACCTGATGGGCAGCCACGGTCCGGCGTACTATCGCCGTTACCCGGACAATTTCCGTAAATTCACCCCAACCTGCGACACGAACGAAATTCAGGATTGCGATCATCAGGCGCTGATGAACACCTATGACAACACCATCCTGTACACCGACAGCATGGTCAGCAAAACCATTGACGCACTGAAGGCCCGTCAGGCGAACATGAACACCGCCCTGATTTATTTATCAGACCACGGTGAATCGCTGGGTGAAAGCGGTATTTACCTGCACGGTACGCCATACATGCTGGCACCCGAGCAACAAACGCACATCCCGTTTATGTTCTGGCTATCGCCGGATTATGCAAAAAACTTTGGCATCAACGCGCAGTGCTTACGCGACTATGCGGCAAAAAATGCGGTTTCGCAGGACAATTTATTCTCAACGGTGCTGGGTATGATGGACATTAAATCAAAGGTTTATCAACAGCAGCTGGATATTCTGAATGGGTGTCGGCAGTAAACAGGCTTGCATTAGACCGAACGGTCTATTAGAGTGAGGTCATGAGCAGAAATACTGAACACGATACCCGCGAACATCTACTGGCGACTGGCGAGCGGCTTTGCATGCATCGCGGTTTCACCGGCATGGGGTTAAGCGAGCTATTAAAAACCGCTGAGGTACCGAAGGGGTCGTTTTATCACTACTTCCGGTCCAAAGAGGCGTTTGGCGTGGCGATGCTGGAGCGGCACTATGCGGGCTACCATCAGCGTCTCGCGACCCACTTCGCCACGGGTGAAGGTAACTATCGGGATCGTGTTCTTAACTACTATCAGGAAACGCTGAATCAGTTCTGTCAGCAGGGCATTATCAGCGGATGCCTGACGGTAAAACTGTCTGCCGAAGTGTGCGATCTCTCCGAAGATATGCGCACGGCGATGGATAAAGGTGCCAGCGGTGTTATCGCCCTGCTGGCCCAGGCGCTGGAAAAAGGCCGCAATGAAAAAACGCTGGCCTTTTCGGGTGAACCTCTGACTCAGGCGCAGGTGTTATACGCGCTATGGTTAGGCGCTAACCTGCAGGCCAAGATTTCGCGCAGTGCCGTGCCGCTGGAAAGCGCGCTGGCACATGTGAAAAACACAATTACTGCGCCTGGCATTTAACAGGCGTTTTTATTTATCTTATTACTAGTCGACTGGTCTACTCAGGAGTCTTTATGTCAGCTGAAAAATTATTTACCCCCTTAAAAGTGGGTGCCGTTACCGCGCCAAACCGCGTGTTCATGGCTCCGCTTACCCGTCTGCGCAGCATTGAGCCGGGTGACATCCCCACCCCACTGATGGGTGAATACTATCGTCAGCGCGCCAGTTCCGGCCTGATCATCACCGAAGCTACGCAGATTTCTGCTCAGGCTAAAGGTTATGCGGGTGCGCCGGGGCTGCACAGCCCGGAACAGATCGCCGCATGGCAGAAAATTACCGCGGGCGTGCATGCTGAAGAGGGACGCATTGCCGTCCAGCTGTGGCACACCGGGCGTATCTCCCACAGCAGCATTCAGCCTGGCGGCCAGGCACCGGTTTCAGCCTCTGCCCTGAATGCTAACACCCGTACCTCGCTGCGTGATGAAAACGGTAACGCGATCCGCGTCGATACCTCAACGCCGCGCGCCCTGGAGCTGGATGAGATCCCGGGTATCGTGAACGATTTCCGTCAGGCCGTTGCCAACGCCCGTGAAGCAGGTTTTGATTTGATTGAGCTGCACTCCGCGCACGGTTACCTGCTGCACCAGTTCCTGTCACCATCATCTAACCAGCGTACCGACCAGTATGGCGGCAGCGTCGAGAACCGCGCCCGTCTGGTGCTGGAAGTGGTTGATGCCGTATGCCAGGAGTGGAGCCCGGATCGTATCGGCATTCGCGTCTCCCCGATCGGTTCTTTCCAGAACGTCGACAACGGCCCGAACGAAGAAGCGGATGCGCTCTATCTGATTGAAGAGCTGGCAAAACGCGGTATCGCCTATCTGCACATGTCTGAGCCAGACTGGGCCGGCGGTAAACCTTATACGGAAGCCTTCCGTCAGAAAGTGCGTGAGCGCTTCCACGGGGTGATCATCGGTGCGGGTGCCTATACGCCTGAGAAAGCGGAAGACCTGATCGGCAAAGGGCTGATTGATGCCGTTGCGTTTGGCCGCGACTATATCGCCAACCCGGACCTGGTCGCCCGCCTGCAACAGAAAGCCGCTCTGAACCCGCAGCGTCCTGAAAGCTTCTACGGCGGCGGCGCTGAAGGTTACACCGACTACCCTTCTCTCTAATCTCGCCATTGTTCATTGATAGCGGCGACACTTCGCCGCTATACTAAAACATCGTTTCTGTTCAAAAAAATATTCAAATCCATTGGTTAATGAGGAAATTATGCGCCTACTTCACACCATGCTGCGCGTTGGCGATCTGCAACGTTCTATTGATTTCTACACTAACGTACTGGGCATGAAACTGCTGCGCACCAGCGAAAACCCGGAATACAAATACTCGCTGGCGTTCGTGGGTTACGGCCCGGAAACGGATGAAGCGGTGATTGAGCTGACCTATAATTGGGGCGTGGACAGCTATGACCTGGGCAACGCCTACGGCCATATCGCGCTGGAAGTGGACAACGCAGCCGAAGCGTGCGAACGCATCCGCAGCAACGGCGGTAACGTCACCCGTGAAGCGGGTCCGGTTAAAGGCGGCACCACTGTGATTGCGTTTGTGGAAGATCCGGACGGTTACAAAATCGAGCTGATTGAAGCCAAAGATGCCGGTCGTGGTCTGGGCAACTGATCCCTCAGGGCGCAATATGCGCCCGTAGTTTTACTGCATCACCCCGCAAAATTTGCCATAATGCGCTCTGCTTTTTCCCCTTGTAAGAGACCCTGATGTCCGATAACGCTCAATTTAGCGGTCTGTGCGACCGTTTTCGTGGTTTTTATCCCGTTGTCATTGATGTAGAAACAGCCGGATTTAACGCTAAAACCGATGCGCTGCTCGAAATTGCCGCCATCACGCTGAAGATGGATGAACAGGGCTGGCTTATACCAGACACCACGCTGCATTTCCACATTGAACCTTTCGAAGGGGCAAACTTACAGCCGGAAGCGCTGGCCTTCAACGGTATCGATCCGCATAACCCACTGCGCGGTGCGGTAAGCGAATATGATGCGCTGCACGCCATTTTTAAAATGGTGCGTAAAGGCATGAAAGAGAGTAACTGCAGCCGCGCCATCATGGTGGCGCATAACGCCACCTTCGATCACACCTTTACCATGGCCGCAGCGGAGCGCGCCTCGCTCAAACGCAACCCTTTCCACCCGTTTGTGACCTTCGACACGGCAGCACTGAGCGGTCTGGCGCTGGGGCAAACGGTGTTATCAAAAGCCTGTATTACGGCGGGTATTGAATTTGACGGCACGCAGGCGCACTCGGCTCTGTATGACACGGAGCGCACCGCAGAGCTGTTCTGTGAGATCGTCAACCGCTGGAAGCGTCTGGGCGGCTGGCCGCTGCCAACAGGTGACAGCGAAGAATAAAAAAAAGCGACCTTAACAGGTCGCTTTTTTATTTGCGCAGCAAACTTACTCTGCGTCCGGCTCTTCGGTTTTGTACTTCGCCGCGGTTTCTTTGATCAGCTGCTGCAGTTCACCGCGCTGATACATTTCAATCAGGATATCGCAGCCGCCTACCAGCTCACCGTCTACCCACAGCTGCGGGAAGGTTGGCCAGTTAGCGTATTTTGGCAGCTCAGCACGGATGTCCGGGTTCTGCAGGATATCAACGTAAGCAAAACGCTCACCACAGGCTGAGAGCGCCTGAACCGCTTGCGCGGAGAAGCCGCAGCTTGGCAGCTTCGGAGAACCTTTCATATACAGCAGAATCGGGTTTTCAGCGATCTGGCGCTGGATTTTTTCAATAGTGGTGCTCATGTCTTGCTTCCTTTAACTTCTGTTACGGCAATAGTCTGACATTGTAGCGGGTCAGGCTGGCATCGGAAAATAACATTTTCGTCACGTTTATACATTTTACCTCGACTCTACAAAAGTTGCATTGCAAATGGTGTTTAACCCTGCGGCAGTCAGGGTTTTGCTTAGGGAGTGAACAATTGTGCGACAGAACGATGAATTTTTTTGCACTTGCTAACGAAACAGGTTTTTAGATTGAAAAATGCTATTAACTTCTCGGGTTTTTATGGATTAGAATCGACGGGCTTTGTAAATCACTCGCGGGTATTATTGATGACCTGCATTTATCAGGGGACTGCCCAGTGGCGCGGATAACAAAAATCTCGATCACGCTCTGTGCTTTACTGTTTACATCACTCACTCTCACGCCAGTGGCAAACGCCTCTCAGCAGGCGCGGCATTCTGCTGTACAAAAAAGCCATCTGGTGAAAGCCACAGAACGTAAGAAAAAAACCACCACAAAGAACGAAAAGAAAAAGACGACCACCAAGACGACACAAACCGCTTCCAGCAAGACCAAAACAAAATCTTCCCGCACTGCCCACACCACCAAAAGTAAAACTTCGCTGACCGCTGCTAACCTCGTCACTGAAAAATGCATTACGCGTAAAGGCCACAAAGCGAAATGCACCAAAGTCACGAAAATCGCGGAAGTACATAAAGTCCGTGTACAGAAAGCGCAAAAAACCGCGATGAATAAACTGATGGGGCAAATTGGCAAACCTTATCGCTGGGGTGGCAGTTCGCCACGAACCGGCTTCGACTGTAGCGGCCTGGTCTATTACGCCTATAAAGATCTGGTTAAGTTCCGCATTCCGCGTACCGCTAATGAGATGTACCACCTGCGCGACGCCTCTCCGGTGAGCCGTGGTGAGCTGGAAAACGGCGATCTGGTCTTCTTCCGCACGCAAGGCCGCGGCACGGCTGACCATGTGGGTGTCTATGTCGGCAACGGGAAATTTATCCAGTCACCGCGCAGCGGCCAGGATATTCAGATCACCTCCCTGAGTGAAGACTACTGGGTGCGTCACTACGTCGGCGCACGTCGCGTGATGACGCCGAAAACTATTCGCTAACCCCTGCCCTGCCGCATCCGTGGCAGGGTAAGTTCCTCTTTTGCATACCCTTTCAATTTGCTATCCTGTCCTTGTTGTCTGTGTGGTTATTGGCAACGCTAAATACAATAAGGAGAGAAGCAATGTCGTTCGAATTACCTGCACTACCGTATGCAAAAGACGCCCTGGCACCGCACATTTCTGCGGAAACCCTGGAATACCATTACGGCAAACATCACCAGACGTATGTCACCAACCTGAACAATCTGATCAAAGGCACCGATTTCGAAGGCAAAACGCTGGAAGAGATCGTCCGTAGCTCAGAGGGTGGCGTATTTAACAACGCGGCTCAGGTGTGGAACCACACCTTCTACTGGCACTGCCTGGCACCCAATGCCGGTGGTGAACCTGCCGGTGAACTGGCTTCCGCGATTAACGCCGCCTTTGGCAGCTTCGCCGATTTCAAAGCGAAGTTTACGGATGCCGCCATCAAGAACTTCGGCTCTGGCTGGACGTGGCTGGTAAAAGAAGCGGATGGCAAACTGGCAATCGTGTCCACCTCTAATGCAGGCACCCCGCTGACCACCAGCGCTACGCCGCTGATGACCGTGGACGTGTGGGAGCACGCTTACTACATTGATTACCGTAACGCGCGCCCGAACTACCTGGAGCACTTCTGGGCACTGGTCAACTGGGACTTCGTCGCGAAGAACTTCGCCGCGTAAGAGAGACGCAGAAGGGGTCCCCCTTCTGCGTTATTTTTATTATTCCGCCGTGCAAACGGCTTCTGGCTGTTTCCGGCCGGACATCATCACCAGCAGCAGGCCGAGCGCGGCAATAATCGCCCCCATCACCGGCACAAAGCTGTATCCCAGACCGCCAGAAATGACGGCGCCGCCCGCCGCAGCACCCAGGGCATTCCCCAGGTTAAACGCACCGATATTCACTGAAGAAGAGAGACCCGGCGCCTCGTGGGCGACACGCATCACGCGCATCTGCAGCGGCGGCACCACGGCGAAGGTGGCTGCGCCCCAGACAACCATCGCGATGGCCGCGCCAAACTCGTTACGCGCCAGCCACGGAATCGCGATCATGATGGCAATCAGCAAGGTTAAAAAGCCTTTCAACGTTCCGGTCACTGAACGGTCAGCAAATTTCCCGCCAAGGTAGTTACCCATTGAGAACCCTACGCCAATCAATACCAGCATCGCGGTAATAAAGATTGGGGTTGCATGGGTGATATCGTGCAGCACCGGTGAAATGTAGGTATAGAGCGTAAACATCGCCCCGGCCCCCAGCACGGTGGTCAGCAGTGCAGAAAGCACCTGCGGGCGCACCAGTACCGACAGCTCTTTGCGCACGTCCGGACGTTCACCCGCGCTGCCTTTCGGCAGGGAGAAGAACAAGGCCACCATCGCCACCACGCCCAGCCCGGCGGTTGCCAGGAATGACATACGCCAGCCGATCGCTTCACCCAGCCAGGTCGCAGCCGGTACGCCGCCAATGTTGGCAATCGTCAGCCCCATAAACATGGTCGCCACGGCGCTTGCCTGCTTATGTTTCGGCACCACGCTTGCGGCCACGACCGAGCCCAGCCCAAAGAACGCGCCGTGGTTCAGGCTGGTCAAAATGCGCGACAGCATCAGGGTGGTGTAGTCAGGTGAAATGGCAGAGAGCACGTTGCCCAGGGTGAAAATCGCCATCAGGAAAATCAGCGCATTACGGCGCGCGCGGTGTGAAAGCAGTAGCGTCATCAGCGGCGCCCCCACCATCACGCCGATGGCATAAGCGCTGATTAACATCCCGGCCGCAGGGATCGAGACATCCACGCCCCGGGCGATAACAGGCAGTAACCCCATCGGGGAGAATTCGGTGGTGCCAATCCCAAAAGCGCCAATCGCCAGGGCCAGCAGGGGAAAATTGATTTTCATGCGTCAACTCCGGATGCCGTGTCATGTCGTGACACAGAACAAAGAAGCGGAAAGCATGACATCAATCACAAAAAATGAGAAGTTAACAAAATGGCAAAAGATTTTTGCCTGAGAAGTAACAATCCGGTAAACCGGGAGGGAGAAGATTCTCCCTCCGCGTAAATCAGTGCAGCGCAGCCGTCAGGCCAGCCGCCACAATCAGCGCCAGCACAACGATGGTGGTGAACAGCGAAAACTTCAGATCGGAACTCATCAATTTTTCTCCTTTTAATCCCCCCACGAAAAGTGAGCTTGCTCATTTTTGCACAGTTTACGTCAAAAATCTTCCCGGATTTAAGCTGATAACCACTTTACCTCTTCCCCTTTTCATCAAGATAGGACAAAATTCCACGCTAAATTTATTAGCGTACCGGCCATTGACCCCCTCCTGACGTCCCGTGTCGTTTTCCTGGCGTACCGCAATCTAAAATTGCGTGATAAGGGTGAGAGAAGGCAAACGTTTACCTTCAAGTATTTCAGGAGTTTAGGATATGGTCTGGAGTGACATTTAATGGCAACAATTAAAGACGTAGCAAAACGCGCAAACGTTTCCACTACAACCGTATCACATGTAATTAACAAAACCCGCTTTGTGGCGGAAGAGACGCGCAACGCCGTCTGGGCAGCGATCAAAGAGCTGCACTACTCGCCAAGTGCGGTTGCGCGCAGCCTCAAGGTGAATCACACCAAATCGATTGGTCTGCTGGCGACCAGCAGCGAAGCGGCCTATTTTGCTGAGATCATTGAAGCGGTAGAGAAAAACTGCTTCCAGAAAGGCTATACCCTGATTCTAGGCAACGCGTGGAATAGCATTGAAAAACAGCGAGCCTATCTCTCCATGATGGCGCAGAAGCGCGTGGATGGCCTGCTGGTGATGTGTTCCGAGTACCCGGAATCCGTACTGTCGATGCTTGAAGAGTATCGGCATATCCCGATGGTGGTGATGGACTGGGGTGAAGCCCGTGCGGATTTCACGGATTCCGTTATCGACAACGCCTTTGAAGGCGGCTATATGGCGGGCCGTTATTTGATCGAACGCGGTCATCGTGAGATTGGCGTGATCCCGGGTCCGCTTGAGCGTAACACCGGCGCAGGTCGTCTGGCTGGCTTTATGAAAGCGATGGAAGAAGCACTGATCACCGTGCCAGAAAACTGGATCGTACAGGGTGACTTTGAGCCGGAATCAGGCTACCGCGCGATGCAGCAGATTGTCTCCCAGCAACATCGTCCTACCGCCGTTTTCTGCGGGGGCGACATCATGGCGATGGGCGCGCTCTGTGCGGCCGATGAGCTGGGTCTGCGCGTCCCGCAGGACATTTCCGTGATCGGCTATGACAACGTGCGCAACGCGCGCTTCTTTACCCCTGCGCTGACCACCATTCACCAGCCGAAAGATTCGCTGGGTGAAACGGCCTTCAACATGCTGCTCGACAGGATCGTCAACAAACGTGAAGAGTCGCAGTCCATTGAAGTCCACCCGCGCCTCATCGAACGCCGTTCCGTTGCGGATGGTCCGTTCCGCGACTACCGTCGTTAATCGCTTTACGGAGCCAGTCACACTGGCTCCCGTAACCATTCCCGGTTAAGCGTTTCGCTGTCCCCCAGATAATCCAGCAGCCAAGCCATAGCAGGTGAAACATCATTTTGTTGCCAGGTCAGGCAGCAAGCCGCATCCGGGAACGGATTCTCCAGCGTCAGTTCAACCCACTCGCCGGTGTCGATTCTCGGGCGCGCAAAATGAACGGGCACCATCGCGACGCACAGCCCTGCACTGAGGCAGGTCGCCGACGATTCCCAGTCCGGGGCGACCACGCGACGCTGGTTATCCAGCAGCCAGGTGATACGCTTGGGCAGCGAGCGGGAGGTGTCCTCCAGCACCAGCGACGGCCAGTTACGCAAGGTATCGTCGCTTAACGGCCCCTCCATGGCCGCCAGGGGATGATCGCGTGCCACTACGCATTTCCAGCTCAGCATCCCCATATCGCGAAAGGCATAGCGTCCCCCAACCGGAATCGCCTGCGTCGCCCCAATCGCCATTTCTACCCTGCCGTCCGACAGCGCGTCCCACACGCCGTTGAACACTTCCTGCGAAACACGCAACTCAACGTCAGAAAAATGACGATAGAAATCGACGATCATTTGCCGGGTGCGCTCCGGCTTCACGATATTATCGACCGCGATGGAAAGATGCCCCCGCCAGCCGTTAGCGATCTGCTGACACTGTTCGCGGGTGATCTGCATTTTTTTGATAACAGAACGCCCTTCTTTCAAAAACCACGCCCCGGCAGGCGTTAATTCCACATCACGATGTCGCCGTTCAAACAGCGGAACGGCCAGCCACTCTTCTAGCTGACGCACCGTATAGCTGATTGCCGACGGGACGCGGTGCAGCTCCTGCGCTGCACCGCTAAAGCTGCCGTTACGCGCGACAGCATCGACCACTTCAAGAGAATAATCTGACCACATTTTCTGCCTGCAAAAAATTTGAATGCACCCGCCAAATATTAGCGTTTCACAAGCCGCTTTGCACTCCCTACACTCTGCGCCAATGTACACCTGCCTCCTCAGGAGAAGAAAACAATGCAACCCAGGAAAGGTTTTTTAGTCTGGCTCGGCGGCTTAAGCGTGCTGGGCTTTTTAGCCACCGATATGTACCTGCCGGCTTTCGCCGCCATGCAGGAAGATCTGCAAACCCCTGCCGCCGCGATCAGCGCCAGCCTGAGTTTGTTCCTCGCCGGTTTTGCCTTCGCGCAGCTACTGTGGGGACCGCTCTCGGATCGCTTTGGCCGCAAGCCGGTACTGTTGCTGGGTCTGGCCATTTTTGCCGTGGGCTGTCTGGGGATGCTATGGGTTCGCGACGCCACCTGGCTGCTGGTACTGCGGTTTATTCAGGCAGTCGGCGTCTGCGCCGCAGCCGTCACCTGGCAGGCGCTGGTCACCGACTACTATCCGGCGAACCGTACAAACCGAATTTTCGCGACCATTATGCCGCTGGTGGGGCTTTCCCCTGCCCTCGCCCCGCTGCTGGGTAGCTGGATCCTCGCGCATTTCGACTGGCAGGCCATCTTTGCCACGCTGTTTGCCATCACGCTGATCCTGATGCTGCCGGCGTTCGCCCTCAAGCCCGCGCATAAAAAAGAGGCGCATGCCGACGCCAGCCCAATTACCTTTGCCTCCCTGCTGAGCGCCAAAGCGTATCGCGGTAATGTGCTGATTTATGCTGCCTGCTCGGCGAGCTTCTTCGCATGGCTGACCGGTTCACCCTTTATTCTGCACGATATGGGCTACAGCCCGGCGGCCATCGGTCTGAGCTATGTTCCGCAGACCATCGCGTTCCTGGTAGGCGGGTACGGCTGTCGCGCGGCGCTGCAAAAATGGGAAGGCCAGCAGATGCTGCCGTGGTTGCTGGTGCTGTATGCGTTGAGCGTTATCGGGACCTGGGCCGTCGGCTTTATTCCCGGCGTCGGTCTGGCTGAAATTTTGATTCCATTCTGCGTAATGGCCATCGCGAACGGCGCGATATACCCTATCGTTGTGGCGCAGGCGCTTCGTCCCTTCCCGCAGGCGACGGGCCGTGCGGCCGCACTTCAGAATACGCTGCAACTGGGGCTATGCTTCCTGGCCAGTCTGGTGGTCTCGGCACTGATTGCCACGCCACTCCTGACCACCACCAGCGTGATGCTGGTTACCGTTGCGCTGGCCGGCATGGGCTATCGTATGCAGTCAGCCGCGCAGCGTGCGCAGGATAACCGCGCGCAGGCAGAAACGTCACATGCGTAATTACTGCAAAAATTATGTAACTTTTCGGTGATTAGGTTGCTAACAATTTTCTATTGAATCACCAAATTTTGCGGCCTATACTAAATTTGGTTCGATTAAATACGATAAATATTAAGTGTTAACGGGAGCCGGAGTGCTCCCGTTTTACCATGGAAGGCATTTCGGCAAGGGTTATCTCCCTTCCTCTGTTCTACGTCGGATACTAGCCTCGCGGTATATACCGTGAGATTTCTCACAAACCAAAAAAAGCGTCTACGCTGTTTGAAGGTTCTGATCACAGTAGGGTGATGGAGAAGCTATGAGTTCATCGTGTATAGAAGAAGTCAGCGTTCCGGACGATAACTGGTCCCGGATCGTCAGTGAACTGTTAGGTCGAGCAGGCATCACGATTAATGGATCATCGCCATCCGATCCTCAGGTTAAACATCCCGACTTTTTTAAACGCGTGTTACGAGAGGGATCGTTAGGCCTGGGAGAAAGTTATATGGATGGCTGGTGGGAATGCGAACGGCTGGATATATTTTTCACCCGCGTTTTGCGTGCTGGTCTGGAAAATCAACTCCCTCGCCATCTGAAAGACACCCTGCGCGTCGCCTCAGCCCGCCTGTTTAACCTGCAAAGTAAAAAACGCGCCTGGATCGTCGGCAAAGAGCACTACGACCTTGGCAACGATCTGTTCAGCCGTATGCTGGACCCCTTCATGCAATATTCCTGCGCCTACTGGAAAGAGGCATCGACGCTTGAAGAGGCGCAACAGGCCAAGCTGCGTCTGATTAGCGAGAAACTGCAGCTTGAGCCCGGAATGCGTGTGCTGGATATCGGCTGCGGCTGGGGTGGGCTGGCGTATTTTATGGCGAAGCACTACGGCGTCAGCGTCGTCGGCGTCACGATTTCAGCAGAACAGCAAAAGCTGGCCCGAGAACGCTGCCAGGGTCTTGATGTTGACATCCGGCTGCAGGATTACCGTGACCTGAACGAACAGTTTGATCGTATTGTCTCCGTGGGTATGTTCGAACATGTTGGCCCGAAAAACTACGACACCTATTTTGACGTCGTGGATCGCAATTTGAAACCAGACGGCATTTTCCTGCTGCACACCATCGGGTCTAAGCGCACCGACAACAACGTCGACCCGTGGATCAACAAATACATATTCCCGAATGGCTGTTTACCGTCCGTGCGCCAGATTGCCAACGCCAGCGAGTCCCATTTCGTGATGGAAGACTGGCATAACTTTGGCGCGGATTACGACACCACATTGATGGCATGGCATGCACGTTTTCAGGAAGCCTGGCCGGAGATTGCGGACAACTACTCTGAACGATTCAAGCGGATGTTTAGCTATTATCTGAATGCCTGCGCGGGGGCGTTTCGCGCGCGGGATATTCAGCTCTGGCAGGTTGTTTTCAGCCGGGGGATTGAGCACGGCTTGCGGGTCGCCCGCTAAAAAAAATAACCCCGGTTACCCGGGGTTATTTTTTATTCGTCTTCTGTGCTCGTTATTATTGCCGCTTCTTTTGCCGCCAGCACGCGCTCAACCGTATCCACTACCGCCTGGGTTTGCGGATCGATTTCGATATTCACGCGATGCCCGAGTTTTTTCGAACCCAGCGTGGTGCGTTGCAGCGTTTCAGGAATTAAATGCACGCAAAAACGCGTTGCCGTCACTTCTCCAACCGTCAGGCTAATCCCATCAATGCCAATAAATCCTTTATAGAGGATGTATTTCATTAATGACGGATCCTGCATTTTGAACCAGATTTGACGGTTATTTTCCGATGTCACGATTTTCGCCACTTCAGCCGTGGTCATGATGTGCCCCGACATCAGATGGCCGCCAATCTCATCACTGAACTTCGCCGCACGCTCAACGTTGACGGTATCACCTACAGCCAGCTCGCCCAGATTAGTAATACGCAGGGTCTCTTTCATTAAATCAAAGCTGATCTTGTTGCCATTAATTTCGGTGACGGTCAGACAGCAGCCGTTATGGGCAATCGAGGCGCCGGTTTCGATGCCATCAAGCATATATTCCGGCAGCTCTACAACATGCGTACGAAAATTAGGTTTTTCATCAATGGACACCACTTTGGCAGTGCCCTGCACAATACCAGTAAACATGCTTACAACTCCTGTTTTCTCCGGACGGTGGTTACACCGTTTAATCCCACCACAATAACAGTTGGAAAAAGAGGTTGCCAGCGGAGCGCATTTTCTGGCGATTTTTTCACTAGATAAATAGCTAAAGCCCGCTACAATAGCTGGCACCCCCCGCATTTTCTTCTTGCTGCCCGTTACGGCGGCTTTTTTAGTCTCTCTTATAACTACAAAATAAAGGTGTTCACGTGCAGAAGTACATGAATGAAGCGCGGCAGTTATTGGCACTGGCGATACCAGTGATCATCGCGCAAGTGGCCCAGACCGCAATGGGATTTGTGGATACCGTCATGGCAGGTGGCTATAGCGCCACTGATATGGCGGCCGTCGCCATCGGTACATCAATCTGGCTTCCGGCCATCCTGTTCGGCCATGGTCTGCTGCTCGCGCTGACGCCGGTTATTGCTCAACTTAATGGTTCGGGACGTCGCGAACGCATTGCCCATCAGGTCCGCCAGGGGTTCTGGCTGGCCGGATTTGTCTCCGTGCTGATTATGGTCGTGCTCTGGAACGCCGGTCATATCATTCGCGCGATGGATAACATTGACCCGGCACTGGCTGACAAAGCCGTGGGCTATCTGCGTGCCCTGCTCTGGGGGGCACCGGGCTACCTCTTCTTCCAGGTGGCGCGTAACCAGTGCGAAGGCCTGGCGAAAACCAAGCCCGGGATGGTGATGGGCTTTATCGGCCTGCTGGTGAATATTCCGGTGAACTATATCTTTATTTACGGTCATTTCGGGATGCCAGAGCTGGGCGGCGTCGGCTGCGGCGTGGCAACCGCGGCGGTCTACTGGGTGATGTTCTTCTGTATGCTTACCTTTGTGAAACACGCCCGCTCTATGCGCGATATTCGTAATGAGAAAAGATTCAGTACGCCGGACTGGAGCATCATGACGCGCCTGATGCAGTTAGGCTTGCCGATTGCGCTGGCCCTGTTTTTTGAAGTGACGCTCTTTGCCGTCGTCGCCCTGCTGGTCTCACCCCTGGGGATCGTTAACGTGGCCGGGCACCAGATTGCGCTCAACTTCAGCTCCCTGATGTTCGTTCTGCCGATGTCGCTGGCGGCGGCGGTGACGATTCGCGTCGGCTTCCGTCTGGGCCAGGGCTCGACGCTGGATGCGCAAACGGCCGCACGGACCGGGCTAGGCGTCGGTGTCTGCATGGCGGTCTGTACGGCGCTCTTTACCGTTGCATTACGCGAGCAAATTGCCCTGCTCTATAACGACAACCCGGAAGTGGTGGCACTTGCCTCGCACCTGATGCTGCTCGCCGCGGTGTACCAGATTTCAGACTCTATCCAGGTGATTGGCAGCGGCGTGCTTCGCGGATACAAAGATACGCGCTCCATCTTCTTTATCACCTTCATCGCCTACTGGGTACTGGGACTGCCGTGCGGCTACATCCTGGCCCTGACCGATCTGGTGGTTGACCGCATGGGACCCGCCGGGTTCTGGATGGGCTTTATCATTGGTCTGACGTCAGCCGCGATCATGATGATGATGCGCATGCGCTTCCTGCAGCGCCAGCCATCAACCGTAATTTTGCAACGCGCTGCGCGTTAAATACGCAGTAGCCGCCTGCTGGCGGCTACTTTCTCTTCACTTTGCGCGGTAATGAAGCAATCGCGTGAAATCAGAGAGAAAAATGCATTTTCCCTCTTGCCACCTTGATGCTGTGCCGCTAATATTCGTCCCCGTTGTCACCGACAACACGTTGCGTTCATAGCTCAGTTGGTTAGAGCACCACCTTGACATGGTGGGGGTCGTTGGTTCGAGTCCAATTGAACGCACCATTCTGCGTCCGTAGCTCAGTTGGTTAGAGCACCACCTTGACATGGTGGGGGTCGGTGGTTCGAGTCCACTCGGACGCACCATTTCAGTCCTGAAATGGTGCAAATTCTCTTCAGATACCCTGATTTTTCTTAATCCCTTATTTTCATCATTATTCTCCTGCTACGCTTTTCTTATGGAAAAAATACAGGAAGCGCGTTGATGAAGAGTATCGCCATTATCGGCTCCGGCCCCACAGGGATTTACACCTTTTATCATCTGCTTAAAAACAGCACCCCGCTCTCAGTTTCCGTCTTTGAACAGGCCGATGACGCTGGCGTGGGCATGCCTTATAACGACGACGATAATTCTCGCCTGATGCTGGCGAACATTGCGAGCATTGAAATCCCGCCCATTTTTATGACCTACCTCGACTGGCTGAAGGGACAGAGCGAAGCGCACCTGGCGCGTTTTAAGGTAGATAAAACCACGCTCCACGATCGGCAGTTCCTGCCCCGGATCCTGCTGGGTGAATATTTTCGCGACAGCTTTCAAACCATCGTCAAAGAAGCTAAAAAGCAGGGGTTCGAGGTTAACATCCATGAATCCGCCGCCGTTACCGACGTCATTCCCTCCTCAACCGGCGTCACGCTTTCCGTCAATGGCAACATCTTTCCTGAACGCTTTGACCTTGCGGTTATCGCCACCGGTCACGTCTGGCCAGACGAGGACGAAGCCACGCGCACATTCTTCCCAAGCCCGTGGTCCGGTCTGATGGACGCCCGCATTCCCCCTTGCCGCGTTGGCATTATGGGAACATCGTTAAGCGGTCTGGATGCGGCGATGGCGGTGGTGATGCAGCACGGTGAGTTTCGTGACGGTAAATTCATCCTGGATAAAGGCAGTGAAGCGTTAAACATTACGCTGATGTCGCGGACAGGCATTCTGCCGGAAGCCGATTTTTACTGCCCTATCCCTTACGAACCGCTGTCCGTTTTAACCGCATCCGTGGTTGAAGGCGAGATAGCCAAAGGATCGGATGGCCTGCTTGACCGCATTTTTGCCCTGATGGTGAAAGAGCTTCAACGTGCCGACCCGGCATGGTGCGAGAAAATTTCTCTGCAACGCCACAACGCCGACAGCCTGCGTGACGCCTGGTTTGAGGGTCGTCAACAGCACGGTCCGTTTAGCTGGGCGGAAGAGAACCTCAATGAAGTTGAACGGAACAAACGCGAACGGCGCACCGTCGCCTGGCGCTATACCGTCCTTCGGCTGCATGAGGTCGTTCAGGAGATTGTTCCCCATCTTAGCGATCAGGACAGAGAGCGCTTCAAAAACGGGCTGGCCCGCGTGTTTATCGACAACTATGCGGCGATCCCTCCGCAGTCTATCCGCAGACTGCTTGCGCTTCGCGAGGCTGGCATCATCAGCGTGGCGGCCCTGGGCGACGACTATACGCTGGATGTTGGCAGCGACCGCACGGTGGTGTCCACAAAAGAGACCGTTTACCGCTTTGACGTTTTCATCGATGCACGCGGGCAAAAGCCGCTCAAAACCAAAGATCTGCCTTTCCCCTCACTGCGCAGAGCGCTGGAAACGACCGGCGATGAGATACCCGATGTCGGTGAAGATTACACGCTAAATGCACCTGAAACGGTTCGCGGGCGCATCGCGTTTGGCGCGATACCGTGGCTGATGCACGATCATCCCTTTGTTCAGGGGCTGGCGGAGTGTGCAGAGATTGCAGAGGCGATGGCCAGGGCGGCTGAAAAACCGGCCACAGGTTTACGGCGTCGATTACCGTACGTAGAGAACTGACAGGGCTTCCATGCCCTGCAACGCGATATTACTCGAAGAAGACGTCCGGGTTTTCAGACAGCGAGACAAAGGTTTTCGTCGCTTTATCCAGGGCACGAATTTCGCCGCTTTCAATGTCATAGACCCAGCCGTGCAGGCGAAGGGAGTTGTTACGCAGCCCCACCGCGACGGACGGGTGAGTCTTAATGTTGCTCAGTTGCGCAAACACGTTCTCCTGCACCATCGCATTCACTTTATCGAGCGGCTTATCCCAGGTTTTCTTCTCAACCACGGCTTTGGCCGCATCGGAATAGCGCAGCCAGTGTGAAACAGCAGGCATCGGCTCCAGGTTCGCGTTATCGGCAATCGCCTTCATCGCGCCACAGTTGGAGTGGCCGCAGATGACGATATCCGTCACGCCCAGCGCCACAACCGCGTATTCGATAGTGGCAGAGACACCGCCAGGCTCAGGCCCGAACGGCGGTACAATATTACCAGCATTACGAATGACAAAGAGTTGTCCCGGCTCTTGCTGAGTAACCAGTTCCGGGACCAGACGGCTGTCGGAGCATGAGATGAACAGCGCTTTGGGATTCTGGCTGGACGCTAAACTGCGAAAGAGCTCTTTACGTTGCGGGAAAATCTCTTTTTGAAAGCTGAGAAAACCTTCAATGATATGTTGCATAGCAATTTCTCTTTTATCTGTTTTAGTTTAGGTATGATCGCGATCACACTCGTAAAGTTTACCCATCGCGCTTCACTTCAGACAAGCAATATATTTCTGGCCCGACCGCTGTACGATAGCGTCGGCATTCGCCGGAATGTTCTGCCCTTCGAACGCGCCGTAAAGACGGGTGAAAGATTTGCCCACCAGGCGCCGGGTGACCTCCTCAACCTTGCGGGCAGGCAACGGAAGCATATTCGGGTAGCTCCACATAAACGACACCGCATCCTTCCCGGGGGTGACCTGCAGAATATCCCCCGCCAGCAAAACGCCCTCGCCTTCCTGCCAGTGCAGCACCGTGCCGCCTGCGAAATGGCCGCCGAGACGCAGCAAAGTAACCGATGGCACGATCTCCAGCGCATCGCCCTCCCAGTAATTAATCGCCGGACTGGCGCGCATCACCCACTCGCGATCGCTGGCGTGCAGATAGACCGGCGCATCAAACGCCGCGGCCCACTCCTGCATGGTGGTGTAATAGTGCGGATGGGAAATCGCAATGGCGCGGAGGCCGCCGAGCGCGGTGATGATAGCGTGGGTGGCCGGGTCAAGGTTGGCGATGCAGTCCCACAAAATATTGCCGTGTGGGGTACGCAGCAGCAACGCGCGCTGGTTAATCGCAAAAGACGGTACCGTTTTGATGCTGTACAACTGCGGCTCCAGCTGCTGCCATTTATTCGCGTGCGTGGCCGTTACCGTCTCATACTCGATCCACGCCTGGCCGCTGGCCGGGACATACTGCCGTTCATCCTCGCAAATCGGGCATCTTTCCGGCTGTGCATCGTAGGAGGTACCGCAGGTTTTACAGAGTGTAATCATGAGCGCTCCTCAGTGATAAAGCACTGAGTATGGCAGGGATTATCCTTATGTGCTGCGTGGTACATTGCTGGCTTTTTTTGCCCTATACTGTGCCCGTATCAATAACTGAACATAGCAGGTGCAACATGGAAATTGATCTCGATAACCTGGTTTTTAACGGACTGGATGAAGCGGAAGAACGCAACGCGGAACGTCTGGATGACGCGGACAAAAAAGCCCAGGCGATTGTCGCCGACGACGACTGCGGTGATGCCTGCAAGATCTGATAAAAAGCACCGGTCAGCCGGTGCTTTTTTTGGCACTCAACGGAGAGCTACAGTTCAGGCGTCTTTTTAAATCCCGTCAGCATCAGTACAAGGCTTTGCGCCGAAGAAGCCGGTTCAAACTGGTAATGGTTTCCCTGGCGGTCGCCGCCGATATACCACGAGATTTCGGTTTTCCCTTCCGCCAGCGCCTTGCGCACGGCTTTGTCGACATCCACCATTCTGTACTCGCGCGAGTGGTTGAGATACAGCACAGCATCGGATCGATAGTTGCAGGCCGGGCGGTCAGCCCATCTCACCGTTGCAGGATCCCAGTCGTTGCTGGCCGGATAGAAGAAGATCTGATCGGCGCCGTCAGTTTCTACCTTACCGCCGTATATGCGAACGCGATATTTAAACAGAGAAGGATCCTGTCCCGCTGGCAGCGGCGGGATCGTAAACTTTACCAGTGAGAGGGTTTCACTGTTTTGCGTTCGGCCTCCGTTCTGCCAGTTATCCTGTACCAGCAAAGCCTGCGGCTGAGGCTGGGAGAGCCCCGGCTCAAGGCTGCTTAGCCAGACGTTTGCCTGCGCTTTTGAATAGGCATATGGCACGGTCGTGCCGCAGTCCAGCCCGCGATTCATACACAGTTCGGTCATAAAGCGCGCCCCCTCTTCCGTCCAGCCATTCATGAAATCAGCATGCGCAGTGTAGAGACTTCCCCAGCGTTCTTCGCGTTCGTCACCATGCATAATGGGATCGAGGGAAAGCTGTACTTTGCTGGTATCAAGGGATGAAATTGTCGGAAGCACATAAGCGATGTTCATGTTCACGGTCGGAATTTTCACCGGAAACGCGGTCGGGCATTGCCCTTTCGTATCGTACGTCGCATTGGCAACGCCGTGAGCGGGCTTGAGATTCACGCCATCCCAGCAGTTTGGAAACTGAATACCGATATTAAACTGCACGGCGTCTCCCGCCTTGCGTAGCCCGCACACTTCGCCTGTTTTTGTCGTGTAACCTTTGCCGTTAGCACATAAGAACGTGATATGCGGGTTAGGCGCAGATCCATGGTGATCCCCCGCCAGCAGTGATAGCCCCGCCGGGAAAGGCTGCAGCGGCCAGGTTTCCACATTCGAGGCCTGATAATAGGTTTTTTGATACGCGGGTTTTACGATAGTGCCATCAGGCAGCCGCAGCGAAGGTGCCCAGTATGCCGAGCTATCCGCTTTGTTATCGCAGGTGGTTTCTTCCAGCGTGCGCAGGGTTTCCCGGCTCGAGCTGGCATCGGTGTGCGTGTTGCCGAAGAAGTCATGCAGCATGGCCTCGTTGGGCCTGCCAAACATCATAATGGCATCATCGCCAAGGGTATGGGAGTAGCCGCAGACGACATGAGCCTGTGGCGCAGCGTGCGCCGCATGCATGGCGAGAAGTAACGCAGGGGCTGAAAGAGCCGCGGTTAACGTGGTCCGTTTCATCATTATCTCCATTAATGAAAGGACCTATAGGTAACAAACAACGGGTTAATTAACCGAATGATTCACCGCGTACTTTTCTCCTCATTGTGGCTTTACAGACGTAACGCACAGCTCATTCCAGTACATTTCGCGCGTGCGGCGCAGTTCAGCGTGACGTTTTATCATGGAACCACTCCGGGTCTATGTTAGCAACGTCCACACCGTACAGGCTGGCAGCAGGCAGTATTGACTCAAGAACACGTTGCGCGCTGTTCTCCGCATTCACAGGTCGGGTGGCAAAAAACCGCCGTAACGTGCTGATCCATTTTTTCATCGTCTTGCCCCTCTTGCTTCACCTGCGTTCAGTAAAACACCCATTAACAATGGAGGGGAAATAACAATAACGACTGTTGATATGCGGGATCTGAGAAACGCGCGAAACGCGGGCGCATCACCCGGCCAGCGCTTTAACCACCGTCTCCATCGCTTCGGTTGTCAATTCGCTGCGCTTGATGCGCTGGTTCGCCAGCGCCGTGCGCAGCACACCCGCAATGACAATATGCTTCGGCTCCTGCCCTAAATCACGCATCTCAAGCACCACCTTACCGACCACCCGGCACATCTCCTGGTACAGCGCTTCATCTTTGGTCACGTTACCCATCGTCATCACTCCGTTGCCTTTTAAACGTTGAGCTTAAATGATTCTCCTGCCGGATACAAAAAAGAAGCCCGGCGAGGATCTCGCCGGGCTTCATCTGTAAAATCAGCTAATTAGTTATTAACCGGAATCACAGCACCTTTGTATTTGGTGCGGATCCAGTCCTGAATCTCTTTGGAGTGCAGCACGTTCACCAGTGCGACGATGTCCTTCTTCTTCTCGTCACCGCGATGCACGGTAATGATGTTGGCGTACGGGTTATTTTCACCGCTCTCTACCGCAATCGGGTCGTGCACCGGGTCCAGACCGGCGTCAATCGCATAGTTGGCGTTAATCACGACCGCAGCGCCTTCATCGTTGTTGTACATCTGCGGCAGCAGAGAGGCTTCGACGTTAGGCGTGAACTGCAGCTTCTTCGGGTTCTCAACGATGTCGCTGATACGCGCCGTCACTTTGTCGATGCCGGGCTTCAGCTTGATCACGCCCTCTTTTTCAAAGATGGAGAGAATACGGCCTTCTTCGGAAACGGCATCACGCATAATGATCTTACCGCCTTCCGGCAGGTCCTTCAGCGACTTGTACTTTTTGGAGTAGATACCGATTGGCTCAATGTGGATAGCACCCGCACTGACAAAATCGTAATCCTTATCGCCCGCGTGATCTTTCAGCACGCTGTTCAGGTAAGGAATATGCTGGAAATAGTTGGCGTCAATGTCATGACCCGCCAGCGCGGTGTTGGGCAGAATGTAGTCCTGGAACGGTTTAATCTCCAGGTCAATCCCCTGCTTCGCCAGAATCGGCTTTGCCTGCTCCAGAATTTCGGCGTGCGGGGTGTTGGATGCGCCCACAGTCAGCGTATCCGCCCAGGAGGCGAAGCTCAGGGCGCTCAGGGTGGCTGCGGCGATCAGTGTCAGTGTCTTTTTCATGATGTGGTTCCTGTGTGTATTTATTAGCGTTTATCTAACAGAGAAGTCATAGCGTCGCCGCAGAACTGGATAATGAAAACGATGATCAGAATGGTCACCGTTGCCACCAGCGTGACGTCACCATGGTTGCGCTGGAATCCTTCCAGATAAGCCAGATTTCCCAAACCGCCGGCGCCAATCACCCCCGCCATGGCGCTGTAACTCACCAGCGCAATCAGCGTTACCGTTATCCCTGATACCAGTGCAGGTGATGATTCCGGCAGTAAAACCCGAAACACGAGCGTGCTCAGTCGTGCGCCCATTGAGCGCGTTGCTTCGATTACCCCTTTGTCCACTTCGCGCAGGGCAATCTCCACCAGGCGTGCGTAGAACGGCGCGGCCCCCACAATCAGGGCCGGCAGCGCCGCGTTGGCACCAAGAATGGTACCGACGATGGTCTTGGTGAACGGGATCAACAGGACGATCAGAATGATGAACGGTATTGAGCGAAACACGTTCACCACAATCGAAATCACGCTGTAGACCGTGCGGTTTTGAAACAGCCCGCCGCGCGCGGTTAAGAACAGCGCCAGGCCCAGCACGATCCCCAGCACAAAGGTCGCCACCCCGGAAAGCGCGGTCATGTACAGCGTCTCCTGCGTCGCCGCCCAGAGCTGATCCCATTTGAGGTGCGGGAAGAGATTCTCAGCCATGTTTAATGACCTCGCCTTCAATATCGCTGTGCTTCAGGTCGGCGAGGATATTGTTCAGTTGTTCATCAGATGCCACGACGTGGACCCAGAGCTGGCCGAAAACGCCGTGGGCGGTTTGCGTCATTTTCCCGTGCAGGATATTAAACGGCAGACCGTAGCGCAGGGTCAGCTCACCCACGACCGGCTTGTGCGTGCTGTGGCCGGTAAAGGTCAGACGGATGACCGTGCCTTCCAGATCGTTTGCCAGTTCGGTATTGAAGGTTTCTTCCTCGGCGTACTGACTTACCTGGCGGACAAACTGCTGCGTAATCGGCTGCTGCGGATGGGTGAATACACTCAGCACATCCCCCTCTTCCACTACCTTACCGTTTTCCATCACCGCCACGCGGTCGCAGATCTTGCGCACCACATGCATTTCGTGGGTGATCAGCACGATGGTCAGCTTGAAACGACGGTTGATATCCAGCAGCAGATCGAGGATCTGATCGGTGGTCTGCGGGTCGAGTGCGGACGTGGCTTCATCACACAGCAAAACGTCCGGGTTATTGGCCAGCGCGCGCGCAATCCCCACGCGCTGTTTTTGTCCGCCGCTCAGCTGTGACGGGTAGGCATTCTCACGCCCTTTCAGCCCAACCAGCGCCACCAGTTCCGCCACGCGAGCCTTGATTCTGGCTTTTGGCACACCGGCGATCTGCATGGAGAACGCGATATTCTCACTTACCGTGCGCGACCACAGCAGGTTGAAGTGCTGGAACACCATACTGATTTTCAGGCGTGCCTGACGCAGGGCTTCACCTTTTGCGGCGGAGATGTCCTGCCCGTTAATCGTGACGCTGCCAGCGCTGGGTTTCTCCAGACCATTCAGCAGACGAATCAGCGTGCTTTTCCCGGCGCCGCTGTAGCCGATAATGCCGTAAACCTGTCCCTGCTCAATCGTCAAATTGACGTTATCAACGGCTGTGAGCGCCGCCTTACCGTTGTCAAAAACCTTCGAAATATTTCTGAGTACAATCATTCTAATTCATTATCCGATCCGCCAATGGCGGTTTAGAAGTATGGATGTCCAAACGATAGTAAACAGGCGTTATCAGTTTTTAAATGAACAAAAAAGCATGTGTTATAACTTTCAGTAATAAACAACGACTCTACACGGCGGGAAGTATTTAGATTGATTTCAGCAATGATTATCTGCCAGACGCATAACGCTTAACTGATATGCTAAAAAAACGGTCATTATTGCAGCATTTTATGCCGAGATAGCCATCCTCACTTCCAGACAACTTTACGTCTTGCTGTCCTGACATCCAAAAACAGCACTGATATTCCCGTCTGTTATAAAAAGCAGTGAAGTGTTCTTTATTGCGAAAATTTCACCGCCCTATCATCCCGTCATGACACCCAGAAAGGAAAACATCATGACGATCTACCACTCCGTCACCGAACTGATTGGCCGGACACCGCTGATCCAGCTGCACAAGCTTGATACCGGTCCCTGCTCGCTGTTTCTGAAGCTGGAGAACCAAAACCCCGGCGGCTCCATTAAAGATCGCGTGGCGTTATCGATGATTAACGACGCGGAGCGTACCGGCCAGCTACGGCCGGGTGGCACGATTATTGAAGCAACGGCGGGGAATACCGGCCTCGGGCTGGCGCTGATCGCCGCCCAGAAAGGCTATACGCTTATCCTGGTGGTGCCGGACAAAATGAGCCGCGAGAAGATTTTCCACCTGCGCGCGCTGGGTGCCCAGGTGATACTGACCCGTTCCGACGTCAACAAGGGGCATCCGGCCTATTACCAGGATTACGCCCAGCGCCTGGCCGATGAGCTGCCCGGCGCGTTTTATATCGACCAGTTCAATAACGATGCCAACCCGCTGGCACACCGCACCACCACGGCACCGGAACTGTATGAGCAGCTTGACGGCAGAATTGACGCCATCGTGGTCGGCGTCGGCTCAGGCGGGACGCTGGGCGGCCTGCAGGCGTGGTTTGCCGAGCATTCTCCACATACGGAGTTTGTGCTGGCCGACCCGGCCGGGTCTGTGCTCGCCGATCAGGTCGAGACCGGTCGCTACCACGATGCGGGCGCCTGGCTGGTTGAGGGCATTGGCGAAGACTTTATTCCGCCGCTGGCCCACATTGAAGGCGTGAACCTCGCCTGGCGCATTACCGACCGCGAAGCGTTTGCCACCGCGCGTGAACTGCTGAAAACGGAAGGCATTCTGGCGGGCTCCTCCAGCGGCACCCTGCTGGCGGCGGCGCTGAAATATTGCCAGGCGCAAACCACGCCGAAACGCGTGGTGACCTTCGCCTGCGACAGCGGCAATAAATATCTCTCGAAGATGTTCAACGACGACTGGATGCGCCAGCAGGGGCTCATCACGCGCCCTCAGGCAGGCGATCTCTCTGATTACATTGCCCTGCGCCACGATGAAGGCGCTACCGTCACCGCCGCCCCGGATGACACGCTCTCCACCGTTCTGGCACGCATGCGCCTGTACGACATATCCCAACTGCCGGTACTGGAAAACGGTCGGGTCGTCGGCATTATCGACGAGTGGGATCTGTTGCGGCATATCGGCGGTGAAGCTGACCGCTTCGCCCTTCCCGTGACAGAGGCCATGACGCGTCAGGTGGAATTTCTCGATAAACGCGCCCCGGAAAGCGCCCTGCACGCCATCTTTGACCGCGGTCTGGTGGCCGTCATTAATGACAACGACCGTTTTCTCGGTTTGATTACGCGCAGCGACGTGCTGACCGCGTGGCGCAACCGTCTTCAGCCATAAGGAACAGATGATGAAAAACCTGGCAACCCTGAGCGTCCACAGCGGCGCGTTCAATGATCAGCATGGCGCCGTTATGCCGCCGATTTACGCCACCTCGACATTTGCGCAACCCTCTCCCGGGGAGCATACCGGCTATGAGTATTCCCGCAGCGGCAATCCGACGCGCCATGCGCTCGAAACCGCCATCGCCGAACTGGAAGGCGGAACGCGCGGCTACGCCTTTGCATCCGGCCTCGCCGCCATCTCCACCGTGCTTGAACTGCTGGATAAAGACAGCCATATTGTCGCCATTGATGACGTCTACGGCGGCACATATCGCCTGATTGAAAATGTCCGCAAACGCAGCACCGGTCTGCAGGTCAGCTGGGTTAAGCCGGACGATTTAGCCGGGCTTGAGGCGGCTATTCGCCCGGACACCCGCATGATCTGGGTTGAAACACCTACCAACCCTCTGCTGAAGCTGGCGGATTTAGCGGCTATCGCTGACATCGCCCGTCGTCATAACGTTATCAGCGTGGCGGATAACACCTTCGCATCGCCGGTCATTCACCGTCCGCTGGCGTCGGGTTTCGACATCGTGGTGCACTCAGCAACCAAATACCTTAACGGCCACTCTGACGTGGTGGCCGGGCTGGCGGTGGTGGGTGATAATCCGGCGCTGGCGGACAGGCTTGGCTACCTGCAGAACGCGGTCGGCGGCGTACTGGACCCGTTTAGCAGCTTCCTGACCCTGCGCGGTATTCGTACCCTTTCGCTCCGCATAGAGAGACACAGCAGCAACGCGCTGGCGATTGCGCAATGGCTGGAACAGCATCCGCTGGTTGAACGGGTCTTTTATCCCGGACTGGAGTCGCACCCGCAATATCAGCTTGCCCGCACGCAGATGGCGCTGCCCGGCGGGATGATTTCTGTCGTGGTGAAAGGTGATGCGCAACGCGCCACAGAGGTGATTCGCAACCTGACGTTGTTCACCCTTGCGGAAAGCCTGGGCGGCGTGGAGAGTCTGGTGAGCCAGCCTTACAGCATGACGCACGCCTCGATTCCGCTGGCGCAACGGCTGGCAAACGGTATTGTGCCACAGCTGATTCGCCTGTCGGTGGGGATTGAAGATCCTAAAGACCTCATCGCCGACCTCAGTCAGGCGCTGCAAAAATAAGCAAAATGCGGCAGGTCAATCACCTGCCGCGATAAGTTGTCATCATGGCTTAACGCGTTGATAACAATATTATGTAAAACGGCATTGATTATTTCTGAAACACCGTTTCCATTTTCCTTTTATCTTAAAATCAGCGTATAATGCGCGCCAAATCCCTGGTGAATGGTTTCAGCGCTTGGAATACAAAAAACAACGTACAACTTCTCCTCTCCTTCGTTGGGCTGTCACTCAGGCACACTTTCTTCTGCACGCTCATTTGATGTCTCCTATCCTTAGTGCGTGTCATATACTCTTTTGCAACACAGGTTTGACTCTGCGGCGGTGCGCCCCCGGAGCGAGATTTCCATATCCTTCCCAACTTAAAGACTAAGACTGTCATGAAAAAGACGAAAATTGTTTGTACTATCGGCCCGAAAACCGAATCCGAAGAGATGCTGAGCAAAATGCTGGACGCCGGCATGAACGTGATGCGTCTGAACTTCTCTCACGGTGACTATGCAGAACACGGTCAGCGTATCCAGAACTTGCGCAACGTGATGAGCAAAACCGGTAAAAAAGCGGCTATCCTGCTCGACACTAAAGGTCCGGAAATCCGTACCATCAAACTGGAAGGCGGCAACGACGTCTCTCTGAAAGCGGGCCAGACCTTTACCTTCACCACCGACAAATCCGTAGTCGGTAACAGCGAAATCGTTGCGGTCACCTATGAAGGCTTCACCAGCGATCTGTCCGTCGGTAACACCGTCCTGGTCGACGATGGTCTGATCGGTATGGAAGTGACCGCGATTGAAGGTAACAAGGTTATCTGTAAAGTGCTGAACAACGGCGACCTGGGCGAAAACAAAGGCGTTAACCTGCCGGGCGTTTCTATCGCACTGCCAGCACTGGCTGAAAAAGACAAGCAAGACCTGATCTTCGGCTGCGAACAAGGCGTTGACTTCGTTGCAGCGTCCTTCATCCGTAAGCGTTCTGACGTGGTCGAAATTCGCGAGCACCTGAAAGCGCACGGCGGCGAGAAGATCCAGATCATCTCCAAAATCGAAAACCAGGAAGGCCTGAACAACTTCGACGAAATCCTCGAAGCGTCTGACGGCATCATGGTTGCACGTGGCGACCTGGGCGTTGAAATCCCGGTTGAAGAAGTGATCTTCGCGCAGAAGATGATGATCGAAAAATGTGTTCGCGCGCGTAAAGTGGTTATTACCGCGACGCAGATGCTGGACTCTATGATCAAAAACCCACGCCCAACCCGCGCTGAAGCAGGCGACGTGGCTAACGCCATCCTCGACGGTACCGATGCTGTTATGCTGTCCGGCGAATCCGCAAAAGGGAAATATCCTCTGGAAGCGGTTGGCATTATGGCGACCATCTGTGAACGTACTGACCGCGTGATGACCAGCCGTCTGGACTTCAATAACGACAGCCGCAAGCTGCGCATCACCGAAGCCGTTTGCCGCGGTGCGGTAGAAACTGCTGAGAAACTGGAAGCGCCACTGATTGTGGTTGCGACCCAGGGCGGTAAATCTGCGCGTGCAGTGCGTAAATACTTCCCGGATGCCACTATCCTGGCCCTGACCACCAACGAAACCACCGCGCGTCAGCTGGTGCTGAGCAAAGGCGTCGTTGCACACCTGGTTAAAGAGATTGCCTCTACTGACGATTTCTACATTCAGGGTAAAGCTATGGCTCTGGAAAGCGGTCTTGCACAGAAAGGCGACGTTGTGGTTATGGTTTCTGGTGCGCTGGTACCAAGCGGAACGACCAATACTGCATCCGTTCACGTGCTGTAATAATTCACGAACGAATTAATTTTGATAAAAAGCGCCCAATGGGCGCTTTTTTTATTCCAGTCATTAGCCAAACTCATTCAAAAAGCAAATCGGGTTTTTCTATTTAATTGCGAATTATCTAAGATGAATCCGATGAAAAATGCCTTTTTTTACATAGCTTTTTACTCAAAAAGGGCCGATTCGATGCTTCTTTGAGCGAACGATCAAAAATAGGCGTATTCCCATCAAAAAAATATTCTCAACCCAAAAAACTTTGTGTAATACTTGTAACGCTACATGGAGATTAACTCAATCTAGAGGGTATTAATAATGAATCGTACTAAACTGGTACTGGGCGCGGTAATCCTGGGTTCTACTCTGCTGGCTGGTTGCTCCAGCAACGCTAAAATCGATCAGCTGTCTTCTGACGTTCAGACTCTGAACGCTAAAGTTGACCAGCTGAGCAACGACGTGAACGCAATGCGTTCCGACGTTCAGGCTGCTAAAGACGACGCAGCTCGCGCTAACCAGCGTCTGGACAACCAGGCTACTAAATACCGTAAGTAATAGTACCTGTTAATAAAATGGCGCACATTGTGCGCCATTTTTTTTGCCTGCGTCAAACGGCTCTACTGCGTCATCTTCTCCCCTGCCTCTTCCGCTACCGCCGCGGACACACGACTGTTCTGCACTGACAATACGCTGTTACTGGCCGACGTGCCGCTTCCCGCAGAAACCATAACCGGGATCCCCGCACGGCGCGCCAGGGCTTTATCGATCAGCGCCTTATCGCTTCCGGACTGTGAAACAAAGGTCGCAAAGTCGGCGGAGTGCGTAATGGGCGAAATCTGTGGGTTTTCACCTTCCACCTGCGCCAGCGGACGATGGACCTCAATATAGCGTTTACCATCCGGCTCGACCGCGAATTTCACTGGCTCATTGATGATTTGTACCCGAGTACCAACCCGTACCTGTTCGAACAGGGCTTTAATATCCGGGGCGTTCATTCGCATACAGCCGGAACTGACGCGCAAGCCAACGCTGTCTGGCGCACTGGTTCCGTGGATAAGATATTCCCCATTACCAATACCCAAACGCAGGGCATAGCGTCCCAGCGGGTTATTTGGCCCTGCGGGAACCACAGGAGGCAGTTTAATTCCCTGCGCCAGCGAACGGGCTCTGATACCGGCCGTCGGCGTCCAGGTTGGGTTCGGGATTTTTTGACTGACGCGGGTCGTGCTCACCGGTGTTTCCAGCCCCAGTTGCCCGATGCCAAGTGGGAAAACCTGGACAATGTTCTCTCCCGGCGGGAAATAGTAAAGCCGCAGCTCAGCGAGGTTCACAACAATGCCCTCGCGCGGCGTGTCGGGTAGCAGCATCTGCGACGGGATCGTGATAACGGTTCCCGGTGCAGGGTTTACCGGCGCAATCGTATTGTTCGTTTCGAGGATCACCTGCGCTGCGGTATTAAACCGGCGGGCGATGGTCTGCAGCTTATTATCCCCTTCCTGTATGGTGTAGGTTTGATTTTGCCCAATCAGGCGACTGCCTGCGGGCGGCAACGGATAGTCCATCGCGCGGGCCGAATTAAGTGCACCGAGCGAACTGAGGAGTAATAGAGTGATGAGAGACGCGCGCTTCATGCTGAGATTCCTTATTCACTGGCAGAATGCCAGAAAGCTGAAAAACCAGCGAGGCGGGAACCACCTCGCGAAACAGAATGAATGCTGTTCTGTAAGTCTAGCTAAGGATTGCCGCTTTGGCGCGAATGGCGCGAATCATCGCTTCCAGTCCCTGGGAACGAGACGGGGTGAGGTGTTGGGTGAGGGCCATTTTTTCAAACCACGGGCGGACATCGAAGGCGACAATATCCTGCGCTGACATCTGGTGATAAAGAATAAAGACCACCGCAATCAGCCCTTTTACTATTGCCGCATCGCTGTCACCCTGCAGGGTTATCGTGCCATCGTCAGACTGCGCCATCACAATCCACACCTGGCTTTGACAGCCCTGAATACTGTTCTCCGGGGTATGCGCCTCTTTACTAAGCGGCGGCAGACGCTGCCCCAGCTCAATGATGTAGAGGTATTTCTCTTCCCAGTTTGCGCAACGCCCAAAGTTGCGCAGCAATTTCTCTTTATCCGGCAGTTCTGCCATCGTTCGCCTCTTTGTCAGCCCAGCAACTGGTGAATGCGTTTTAGCCCCGCCACCAGCCTGTCGACCTCTTCCATTGTGTTATACATCACCAGCGATGCGCGGCACATTGCCGGAACCTGGTAAAAGGCCATGAGCGGCATGGCGCAGTGGTGCCCGGTGCGCACGGCCACGCCGTAATTGTCGAGGAAGCTGCCCACGTCATAGGCGTGGTGTTGTCCCAGATTAAAGGCAATCACACCCTGTCGGTCAGCCGGCCCGTACAAGGTCAGGTCCGGCACGCTGGCCAGCTCCTGCAGCGCGTAATGCATCAGCAGCTGTTCGTACTCGTGAATGGCATCAAGACCAATTCCGGAAACGTAAGACACCGCCGCCCCCAGCCCGATGATCCCACCGGTGTTGGGCGTGCCCGCCTCAAAACGCCACGGCGCACGGGCGTAGGTGGTCCCTTCCGAGAGGCTAACGGTAGCGATCATTGACCCGCCCCCCTCCCACGGCGGCATCGCCTGCAGGATGTCCTCTTTCACATACAGCACGCCGATACCGGTTGGGCCATAAAGCTTGTGTCCAGAGAACACGTAGAAGTCGCAGTCCAGCGCCTGGACATCCACCGCGTGGTGCATTACCGCCTGCGCACCGTCAATCAGCACTTTCGCCCCGGCCTGATGGGCCTTATCGACAATCTCCGCAACCGGGTTTTCAGTACCCAGAACGTTAGAGACCTGGGTGACCGCCACGAGCCGCGTTTTATCGTCCAGCAAGGCGTCAAGCTGCTCAAGCTGTAACGTTCCGTCGAGGTTCAACGGGATGACGCGTAATTGCGCGCCAACGCGCTCACACAGCATTTGCCACGGTACGATATTAGCGTGGTGCTCCATCTGGGTAATGATGATGTTATCCCCGGCATGCACCTGAGCGTTACCCCAACTGTTGGCGACGAGGTTAATCCCCTCGGTGGTGCCGCGCACAAACACCAGCTCTTCCGGCGAGCGCGCATTGAGGAAGGCAGCCACCTGCGTGCGCACGTTCTCCATGCGCTGGGTGGCTTCCGCGCTCAGGGTATGAATACCCCGATGTACCGCTGCATAACCGTGGCGGTAGAACTCGGCTTCCGCATCCACCACCTGATTCGGTTTCTGCGCGCTGGCCGCGCTGTCGAGATAAGCCAGCGGCAGACCGTTCACTTCACGGGTCAGAACCGGGAAATCTGCCCGTACTTTCTCTACGGGAAAACTCATGCTTCGCCTCCGGGCAGACGCTGACCAATACGGGCCAACACCTGCTGCTTCAGTACGCCATCATGCAGCGCTTCCGTAAGCTCCGCCGCAAAGGCATAGATAATCATTTTCTGCGCCGCCTGCTGGTCGATACCGCGGGAACGCAGGTAGAACATCTGTTCGTCGTCGATCCGCCCGACCGTGGCGCCGTGGCTGCATTTTACGTCGTCGGCGTAAATCTCCAGCTGCGGCTTCGTGTCGACCTCCGCCAGGCGTCCCAGCAGGAGATTGTTGTTGGTCATCTGCCCGTCAGTCTTGATGGCGTGTTGCGCGACGTTAATCAGACCATTAAATACCGCGCGTCCTTTATCGCTGACGATGGTTTTGTGCAGCTGGCGGCTGTTGCAGTAACCTTTGTTGTGCTCAAGCCACGTGCGCGTATCGCACACTTCTGATTTGACCGGCATCGCCAGGCTGTTGATACGCAGCGTGGTATTTTCACCGTTAAGCTGGGTACTGGTGTTATGGCGCAGCACCGCACCGCCGAGCAGGAAGCTATGGCTGTACGCCGCGGCATCCGGTCCCAGCAGGATATCGTTATGCGCGAAGTGGTGGCTCTGGGGGTTCTCAAACGCCAGCTTAATGTGGTGGAGCTGCGCATTGGCGGCAACGTTCATCGTCAGACGCGACCCGGTAAAGTGGCGGGTGTCATTGAGACTCACGTAATGCTCAATCACCGTCGCGTCGGCCCCTTCGGCCAGTTCAAGATGGTGGCGATAGTGGGCGGTGTTGATTTCATCGCCCTCTACGCCCTGGGTGATATGCATCAGAAGCAACGGTCTGGCCGGACGCTGGTTACGCTTAACCTGGATATGCGTCACGCTGCGGGCGAGGCTCTCGGTCAAATGCAGGAAAACCTCCGGCTGAACCGGGGCGCCCAGACTCTGGCGTTCGTCGTTAATCACAATCCCGTAACCGCTCTCCCGGGTGTCATCGCTCAGTTCAGGGTGATAAACGCCGTCGACAAAGACCAGCCGTACCGCATCCACGGTCAACGCCAGGGCATCTCGTCGCTCCGGACCGATCGCCGCCGGACGCGCCACAAACTCGCCGCTCAGCAGGCCATCGAGCGGGGTATATTTCCAGTTTTCATGTTTACGCGTCGGCAGGCCGAGGCGCAGCATCTGCTGCAGGTGCTGCTGCGCTAGCTCAGAGCGATTCCCCTGCGCCTCGAACAGCCGGTGCCACTGCTGGAGTGCATTACTGCTGTTCGGTAAGCCAGCCATAACCCTGCTCCTCCAGTTGTTTAACCAGCGTGAAATCACCGGATTTCACAATGCGTCCCTGGTAAAGCACGTGGACGTAATCCGGCTTGATATAGTCGAGAATACGCTGGTAGTGAGTGACAATAATGAACGAACGCTTGCCGTCACGCAGGGAGTTCACCCCGTCAGCGACAATCTTCAGGGCGTCGATATCCAGACCGGAGTCGGTCTCATCCAGAATGCACAGCTGTGGCTCCAGCACCGCCATCTGCAGAATATCGTTACGCTTTTTCTCGCCACCGGAAAAACCAACGTTGACCGAACGGGTCAGCAGGTCTTCCGGCATTTTCAGCAGTTTGATCTTCTCTTCCATCAGATCCTGGAAGTCGAAGCGATCCAGGGCTTCCAGTCCGCGGTACTTGCGCACCGCATTCAGCGCCGTCTGAAGGAAGAACTGGTTGCTGACGCCCGGAATTTCGACCGGATACTGGAAGGCCATGAAGATACCTTCACCCGCGCGATCTTCCGGCGACATCTCCAGCAGATCTTTGCCGTTAAATTCGACCGAGCCGTGCGTCACTTCGTAATCTTCACGTCCCGCCAGCGTCGCTGAAAGCGTACTTTTCCCGGAGCCGTTAGGCCCCATGATGGCGTGAACTTCACCCGGCTTGACGTCAAAATTGAGGCCACGCAGGATCGCTTTATCTTCCACGCTAACCTGTAAATCTTTAATACGTAACATGTGCTTTCCCTTAACCGACGCTGTGTTCAAGACTGATGGCGAGGAGTTTTTGTGCTTCAACGGCGAATTCCAGCGGCAGTTCAGAGAACACGTCCTTACAGAAGCCGTTCACAATCATCGAAATGGCATCTTCTTCACTGATCCCGCGCTGCAGGCAGTAGAAGAGCTGATCTTCCCCAATACGCGACGTCGTCGCCTCATGCTCCAGCTGTGCTGAATTATTACGGCACTCGACGTACGGGAAGGTATGCGCTCCGCAGTCGGCCCCGATAAGCATCGAGTCACACTGGGTGAAGTTACGGGCGTTGGTCGCCGTTGGCATGATTTTCACCAGCCCGCGATAGCTGTTCTGGCTGTGCCCGGCGGAGATCCCTTTCGAGATGATGGTTGATTTGGTGTTTTTACCGATGTGGATCATCTTGGTGCCGGTATCGGCCTGCTGATGACCGCTGGTCAGCGCCACAGAATAAAACTCACCGATGGAGTTATCCCCGCGCAGAATGCAGCTCGGGTACTTCCAGGTAATGGCTGAGCCGGTTTCCGACTGCGTCCAGGACATTTTGCTGTTTTCACCTTCACACAGCGCACGCTTGGTGACGAAGTTCAGGATCCCACCGGTATTGCCGTCGCCGGGGAACCAGTTCTGCACCGTTGAGTATTTGACCTCAGCGTCTTTGTGAATAATGACTTCAACGACCGCCGCGTGCAGCTGATAGCTGTCGCGCACCGGGGCGGAGCACCCTTCGATATAGCTGACGTAGCTACCTTCATCCGCCACCAGAATAGTGCGTTCGAACTGTCCGGTTTTTTCGGCGTTAATGCGGAAATAGGTGGAGAGCTCCATCGGACAGCGCACGCCTTTCGGCACGTAGATAAAGGTCCCGTCCGACGCCACCGCCGCGTTGAGCGCGGCGAAGAAGTTATCGTTACTCGGTACCACGGTGCCGATGTACTTTTTCACCAGCTCGGGATGATCATGAATCGCTTCGCCAAAGGAGCAGAAAATAATCCCCTGCTCCGCCAGCTTTTCACGATAGGTGGTCGCCACCGAAACGGAGTCAAAAATAGCGTCTACGGCGACCTCTTTCCCCTCGCGCACGGGGACGCCGAGCTGATTGAACGCCTCTTCCACCTCTTTACTGAGGAAGCTGTTCTCCGCACCGGTCTGCTGTACTGCACCGGGCTGCGAAGCACACGTATCATCGCAGCTGCCGCAGGATGGCGCAGAGTAATAGCTGTAATCCTGATAATTCAGCTTGTCATAATGGGCTTTCAGCCAGTGCGGTTCTTCCATCTCCAGCCAGGCACGGTAAGCGCTCAGGCGGAACTCCAGCATCCACTCGGGTTCGTTGCGTTTGGCCGAGATGGCGCGCACGACATCTTCGTTGATGCCTTTCGCCAGCTCATCGGTCTGCAGCTGCGTGAAGAACCCTTCTTTATAATTAAGGTGCCCGCCGCTCCAGGTATTTACATCACTCGTTGCTTCAGTATTACGAGACATAGTACCGCCTATACCCCAAAGCTTTCGCCGCAGCCGCATTCGTTCTGGGCTTTCGGGTTATGAAATTTGAATAACTGGTTTAAACCTTCCCGTACATAATCCACTTCCGTGCCGTCGATAAACGGCATGGCCTGCAGCGCGACGTACAGCTTCGCACCGTCGGTTTCAAAGACCAGATCATCTTTTTCGGGTTCGGTGACAGTATCCAGCACGTAGCCAAAGCCCGCGCAGCCGGTCTGCTTAACGCCTAAACGTACGCCGAGGATCTCGGGCTTTTTCGCCACCAGCTCGTGGATATGCGCTGCCGCCGCAGGCGTGAGCGTCAAACCACGCCAGGCAAAATCGGCAGGATTGAAGGTTTCTGAATGCAGTTCCATAGGTCCACCTCATCTGATTAGCCATCAGGGCATAACACCATGTTAGTGATAACGATTATCACTTCAACCCTCTGTCAGCAGGGGCATTCGGCTAAACCGCCCTTTTTGTCTACTTTTATTAAGCATAGACCCTGTCTGAAGATGCGGGCGGGATGGATGTAATTGTTCAATACTTTGAAAAATAATGGCTTATTTAATCAGCGAGAAAGCGCAAAACGAGGACGTAAAATATGCATCGGAAATGCCTATTTTTAAGATAGCTTTTGCTCTGGAAAGGAGAAAAAACAAAAAAAAGGCCGCAAGGCCTCAGATAATCAGTGGTGAAATGAAACGCTAAATCCCTGCTCACGCCAGTGATCGAGCTGTTCCTGTTGACGGGGCGTTGGCGATGTTCCCGTCCAGACGAAGATTTTTTGCCCGGGGAACAGTTCAGGACGCGGCGAATCAATGGGTTCCGCCAGCACGTCAATATGCCAGCCTTTCTGGGCTAAACGCGCGGCTTCAAGCCAAAGATGTGTACGGTCATCGCATTCCCAGCCAATCAGCAGTGCGTCTTTACCCGCTTTCTTGCGCGATTCCGCGAGGCTTGCAATCGCAAATTCAATCAGGACACCGTCAAACAGACTCGCCATATGGCGTACAGTGTTTTGATCCTGATTCATTCGCTGACGGACGGGTGAAATGATGTTATCGATCAGCGCATCCATCGCGTGATCGCGGCGGAATTCACCGATTTTGGCGCGCAGCTTTGCCGGGCTGGCGTAACGCAGAACGGTCATCATCTCTTCCTGGAAAGAAGCCCAGTTACCCTGAGTCATCACTTCCTTATTTTCCAGCAAGGATTTTACTTTTCCGACCGAAACGCCGCTTTTCATCAGGCGCTTGATCTCTTCGATACGCAGGATATCTTCGTCGTCAAACTGACGATGACCCCCTTCGCTGCGCTGCGGCTTCAACAATCCATAACGGCGCTGCCAGGCACGCAGCGTAACGGGGTTGATACCGCATCGTTCGGCCACTTCGCCGATACTGTAATAGGCCATTAACTCCCTCACGCTCAGAACTTCCATACCTAACTACACCAACCTTATCAGATTGTACAACCCATTTGTAGAATTCAGACCTCATTTTGCACGGGTGAATGGCCTGCAAGGCCATCCAGCTGTTAATACATTGTTGTACAAATTTTGCCTGTCGTACAGTCAAGTCTGCAGGTTTTTGTACAGCTTCGTCAGAAATCGTATTTTTTCTCTGGCCATGCGATAGCCGGGATACCGCCGTGTCGGGGGCTGGCAAAAAGATGCCCCTGGAACTGAGAAATGCCCGCAGACTCCAGCCACATCCACTCTTCCGCCTTCTCCACGCCCACCGCGCAAAACTGTATTTCCAGTGAGGCACAGCATTTGATTATCGCCTGAATAATGGCCTGGCGTGGGCCACTTTTATGCACGTTCGCGACCAGATCGCGATTAATCTTAATTCTGTCCGGCTGGAATTGCGCCAGGAGCTGCAACCCGGCAAAACCGGCACCGAAGTGATCGATGGTTACGCTGATACCCGCACTTTTTAGCTGTCTGACCGAATGCGTAAACTCATCGAAACGGGAAATGGCTTCACTTTCGGTAAACTCCACCACAATTTGCTCCGGCACAAAGCCATTTGCATCAATAGCGGTGAGCAGAAAGTCCACGGCATTGGGCACGTTGACCAGCGTCATAGGCAGCAGGTTGATGGATAAAGTCTGATCCTGTAACCCCAGCGCGCTGGCCATGGAGAGAGCTACCTGTTTGCTTTGCAAATCAGAAGCATGCACTTCTTCACGCGTGCGATTGGCGAAATACGCTCCCGGTGAGTCACCGGATGGAGTGCGCAGAAGCGCTTCCCAGGAGACAACCTGCTGCATGAAAGGATCGACGATAGGCTGAAACGCAAAGCTACAGTCCGCCCCTTTTGCCACGACTTCAGGCTGCGCAGATAAGCGCGTTTCTTCCGGGACGAAATCCCAGGAATCCGCAGGCGGCAGCTCAAAATAGTTGGCTTTCTCTGTGGCCTCGACAAAGGTGCGGAAAAACTGCAGCGCTCGGTCGTTGTAGGTCAACTGGTAGCGGGTTGTGCCTTTATCAAGCACCTGCTGGAGCACCTCTTCCCTGTCGTACTGGCGCAAATCAAAGAGTTCCATACCCGCTTTACCGAAACGCCGTGAAGGCCCGTGATCGCGCATCAGCTCGACCACATTATGGTGGCGCGTGTCAGAGCAGATCTGTTCGTAGATGGACGTTACGTTTTCCGCAGGCCCTTCAAGCAATTGAAAAAAATGTGTGCCGTTGAACAGCAAGATCCCCGTGACGCTGGATTGCCGGTTTTTACTATTTGCAGCAGCGACCATATTTTCCAGCGCTTTCACTGGCACGTCCTCGCAGATGTGACTGCGGTAAATGATGGTTGTAAGCATGCGAGTCCTGGGGGGTTAAGGTTTGACCACAAAAACATGTGGGGAGACTTCTTTTTATAGCACATTAATTGCCTGACAAATAATTTACATCTCAATCATTTACGGCCGTTAATGGTGCATTTATGGGGCGCTGTACAACTTAACAGTGGCTCGTCAATTTGTACAATATATTCTGTAACATTACCGTTTCATGAACAACACGCAACAAATTGAAAAATAAAGAATTTATAAAATATATCCTGATTTTATTAAAAATCTGTACATTTTTTATGTACAGATTTGGAAATTGTGTATACCTTAAATGTAACGTTACTGATTACAAAATTTTACAGGAGCGAAACATGCAGCAGAAAGGTTACGTCGCAGATTCCGCAGCAGCGATCGCACAGTACTTCGAAAAAGCCGCGCTTCCCACTCAACAGGAAACGCTGGGACAAGTTGTGGTTGAAATCCTGAGCGACGGGCGAAACCTTAATCGCAAATCGCTCTGTACCAAGCTGTTAAGCCGCCTCGAAAAAGCCGATGGCCCTGAAGAGGAAGAGCACTATCACATGCTGCTTGGTCTGCTCTTCGAACGGTAAGGTTATGAATAGCAGTGACGCAGATAAGCTGACTGACCAGTTGATTGGGGAAGCCGTTCTTTCACTGTTGAAAGAGCACGGCCCGATCACCACTGAGGCTCTTGTACAGCGTCTGCGGGATATGAAAGTACATGAAAAGGATCCCCGGCGGCGGGAGACACTGGCGAAGGTGATTGCCGAAATCGGCTCAAACAGCTTGCCATTAAAACGTCGCAGAACCGCGCAAGGACGAATAACAAGAGAGGGACCTCTCAATGATAACCGAGACAATGTAGTGCCGTTATTTGGAAATGGAAAACCGTCCGATCCCAAAAAAATACATTGACTGCAATTTAACAGCTACGGTGAGAACAAATGAGACAAAATATTCAGCTTCAACCCGAATACCATTCTGCTTTTTTAGAAAGCGCGCTGTCGGAGTATTTCCGTCACGCAGGCGATCGTTTTGCTGAAGAGTCCGCTGTTTTTTCTACTGCAGTACGCTGTGTTCTGGCTTCCGAAGGCCATCTGTCAAATAAAGCCATCATTCTGTGGCTCATCCAGACCCTGGAAGCCACCCATGATGTTGTTCAGGCGGATGTTATTCGTAAGACGCTTGAAATCGTCGTGGGTTACACCATGGACGACCTTTAATTCCCAGCCGCTGCTCTCGTGTCATCGTCAAAACTGACGAACATTTGACGATGACACGCCCCCGCCCTCATAACACCCTGTAAAACAAGCACTTTAAATATGGCATGGTTTCTGCTTAATCCCTTTTACGGGACTGGGCTTACCAGTCATTTTGCTTCATTTCTTAACAGGTCTGTTATTGATGAAAAAAATCGCCAGCGTCTGCCCTTACTGTGGTGCAGGCTGCAAATTAAACCTTGTTGTTGAAAATAACCGTATCCTCCGCGCCGAAGCGGCAGAGGGGGTCACAAACCAGGGGACCTTGTGCCTGAAAGGATTTTACGGCTGGGACTTCCTCAACGACACCCGTCTGCTCACTCCCCGCCTGACCCAACCGATGATCCGTTATCGTAAGGGAGAGGCATTCACCCCCGTGACCTGGGAAGAGGCTATCCGCTACACCGCCCACAAGCTCAGCAGTATCAAAGCGCAATTCGGTCCGCGCGCGATCATGACCACCGGTTCATCACGCGGCACCGGTAATGAAACCAACTACGTGATGCAAAAATTTGCCCGTGCGGTGTTGAACACGAACAACGTAGACTGCTGCGCGCGCGTTTGTCACGGCCCTTCCGTGGCCGGTTTACAGGAGACGCTTGGCAACGGCGCAATGAGTAATTCAATCAACGATATTGAAAACTCAAAATGTCTGCTGGTATTTGGCTACAACTGCGCAGACTCCCACCCTATCGTCGCCCGTCGCGTGCTGAAAGCCCGGGAAAACGGTGCAAAAATCATCGTCTGCGATCCGCGCCGCATCGAAACGGCGCGCATTGCCGACCAGCATCTGCAGTTGAAAAACGGCAGTAACATGGCGCTGGTCAACGCTTTTGGCTATGTGCTGCTGGAAGAGGAGCTGTACGACAAAAACTACGTCGCACGCTTTACTGAAGGGCTTGAAGCCTATCGGCAGACGGTCAAAGAGTATGCCCCAGAGCGGGTTGAACACCTCACCGGCATTTCCGCCAGTGACGTTCGTCAGGCAATGCGTACGTTCGCGGCGGCCCCTTCCGCCACCGTGATGTGGGGAATGGGCGTGACCCAGTTTGGTCAGGCTGTGGATGTGGTTAAAGGACTTTCCAGCCTGGCGTTGCTGACCGGCAACCTCGGTCGTCCTGCCGTCGGCGTCGGTCCCGTGCGTGGACAAAACAATGTTCAGGGTGCCTGTGACATGGGCGTGCTGCCGAATATGTTCCCCGGCTATCAGGATGTGACCGATCCCGCCGTCAGACAAAAGTTCGCCGATGCCTGGGGAATTGACGTCAACAAGATGGACGATCGCGTCGGGACGCGCATTACCGAAGTGCCTCACCTGGCGCTGGAAGGCAAGGTCAAAGCCTATTACATCATGGGGGAAGATCCGCTCCAGACGGAAGCCGATCTCGGCCTGGTCCGCAGCGGTTTTGACGCTCTCGATTTTGTCGTGGTTCAGGACATCTTTATGACCAAAACGGCGGAAGTGGCTGACGTGCTGCTCCCTGCCACCTCCTGGGGGGAACACGGCGGCGTCTTTACCTGTGCCGACCGGGGGTTCCAGCGTTTTGGCCAGGCCATTCAGGCCAGCGGCAACGTTAAGCGTGACTGGGAGATCATCAGCCTGCTCGCCACCGAAATGGGCTATCCGATGCACTACGACGATAACCAGCAGATCTGGGACGAGATGCGCGCGTTGTGCCCTCTTTTCTATGGCGTGACCTATGAAAAAATGGGCGAAATGGGCCACGTGCAGTGGCCGTGCCCGACGCTGGATCATCCGGGAACGCCATACCTGTACAAAGACAATCAGTTCGACACCCCAACCGGCAAGGGGCAGCTCTTTGCTGCACCGTGGCGCGCACCGGCAGAAACCCCTGATGATGACTACCCTCTTGTGCTCTGCACGGTGCGTGAAGTGGGACATTATTCGTGCCGATCAATGACCGGGAACTGCGCCGCGCTGCAAATCCTGGCCGACGAACCTGGCCGGGTACAGATGCATCCAGCCGATGCGGATAAGCTGGGCATCCGTGACGGCCAGCTGGTGTGGGTTCGTTCACGCAGGGGCAAGGTCATCACCCGCGCCAGCATCAGTGAGCGTATCAACGCCGGTGCGGTCTATATGACCTACCAGTGGTGGATTGGCGCCTGCAACGAGTTAACGCAGGACAACCTTGACCCTGTCTCTAAAACGCCGGAAACCAAGTACTGCGCGGTAATGCTGGAAGCCATTGAGGACCAGCGCTGGGCGGAGGATTTTGCGGCGTCGTCTTACCAGACGATGAAAACGCGGTTGATCAATGCCGTGAACGTGTAAGGAAAAAAGGCTTAACGGTTTTGTAATTCGCAGAATCAGGGGCGCGATAATGAATGACACTATTGCGCCCCTGGTATGTTATTGGGAATACTGGTTAACCATGATGGTGAGTCAGATAGTCTCGCAACCGGTTTGCAGGGGTATTCTTCTCCACCATCCTGTGAATCAAAGCCACCAGCTCAAAATCACTGCGCAGGTTGAATTTTTGCATCAGCAAATATTTATGGGTAAAAATAGTTTTATCACTTGTTTTAAGCTTATTCGCGATCTGCCCTACCGATAATCCTCTGTAAAAATTCACCATAACGCGAATTTGCTGTGGCGATAATATTTTATGCTGGCATTCGCTGCAGCTTCTCTTCCTCCAGTGAAAGCTTGAGAGCTGTGTGCGGTACCATGCGATAAACAGCGCCTCGGTGATCCTGTCCAGCGAAGCGCGGCGCGAGATAAAAATCATATCCTGAAAACAGGACGGATATGTCGAGAAACGATGTTCATCATCCACCAGCCCAACCACAATTCCTTTTTTCCGCGCCTGTAATTCGGGATAACAGGTCAGGGTTTCCCCCTGACATAAAGAGAGAAAAATAATATCAGCAGCACTGACATTTTCATGAGAAAGTTCGCCGTCAAAGTGAAGCAGATGTTTGAAATTATGAAAGAAGAAATCCTCAAGAAAACACTGCAATCCCGCTCTGAAAAATGCGTCGGTCTCTTTAATCACAATATTCAGCATATCAGTTGTACTGCATCGTCATGACCACGACGGCACTGATGCTCCCCGGCGTCGCACCGCCGGTGAAGGATCTGACCGATGCCAGCATGGCTATCGTTGCCGTTCTGTCTGCTGAAACAGGTTGAGTGAGGCTTGCACCCGTTCCTTTCAGCACACCTGTCGCGGCCTCACTCATCGCAATCGCAACGTGCGTGGCTGAACCGCTGTTCATGTAATAATCCGCTCCCGCATCCGGATCGGGAGTGCCGGTAAAGGAGACCGTCACGCTGCGCGTCCCCGTCGGGCACTGGGTAAATAAGAGGTTAAAGGGCACAGGATCGGATGAAGATCCCGGCGTAGCCATATTTGATGCCTGTATATTGCCAAGATTAATATTCAGACTGGCATTCCCTCCATTAAATATACACGGAGCGGCAATAATATTGCCGGTAACGCTGACATTAACGCTGTCCGCCGCAAAGATATTGCTGCTTATTACTGTGGCGGCGAGCGCGGCCGTGCGCAAAATATTCATCGCTTTATCCATCACTGATACGTCAAATTTAAGGTCGCAGAGGCATTGGCCGTGCCGGGCTCAACCGTCGTTTTTGTCTGGTAATAACGCGCCGTTAACGGAAATGTCTGCTGACCGCCCGCGGCAACGGTTAACGGCAGGCGCGTATTTAACGCCAGCGGCGTGCCGTTATAGAGCAACTGAACGCCAACCCCTTTCGCCGTGCCGGTATTCCCTTGCCCCGTAAGTGCCAGCACGCTCGTCGTCGCAACGTCCGGGTTCTGAATACCGCTGATCGAAACATTCACGTTGGCGCCAGGATCGCAGTTAAGTCCAAGATTTTGCGTATTCCGGGCGCCCGCCGGTGTGGTGCCCACCGTCGAGCCAAACGTCGCCGCAGAAATATCGCCGATAGGGAACGTCAGCTGCGGGGTGGTGATGCTGCAGGCCAGCACGTTAACCGTTCCCCCCAGCAGCGTGGTCGTCAGAGCATCACGGTAAATGCCATCGCTCCCCTGCAGCATCACCACGCCCAGTACTCCCGGCGTGAGTGAACCTGACGCGACCGGTCCGGTCACGATAAGTTCTATTTTACCGCCCCACCATTCGACATAGCTGGCCTGCGCGGTATAGGAAAAGGTATTGGTCGGATTTTCAAAATATCCCCCAGATGAAAAACGAATACCAATTCCACTCACGTTTGTGTCATAGACGTGATTTCCGAAAGCGCTCTGGGTTGCATTCAGATATCGCATGCTAAATCCCAGCATTACCGGACTCGTGCATCCCGTTAAATAGGCGCTGGTGATTGACGCATTACGCGAAAATAAAACGGTACCAACGGCCACATCGCGCTGCACCGTAATGGTGCCGATGGACAACGTAGATTCCTGGGGCGTAATCGTCGTGCAGGTGCCTGCATGGGCACTGCTCCAGCCTGCTGCGATACACAGCAGAAATATCATCGTAATTAAGCGCATTTTAAAAAACCCTAAAGACAATTGACGTTGAGTTCGGTAATTCCGCCTGCCGATGATGGTGGAGGGAGGACGAACGGTGCGCGGCATTGCCGGTCGCTTTCCGTCCCCCAGGTAACAACGACCGTTCCCCGTGCATCCAGACCGGTGAGATAGACCTGTCCTTTATCGCCAACAATAACGCTGCTGTTATCCACACCGTTCAGGCTCGCCATTGCCCCGAAGGGAACAAATTGGCCGTTATGCGTTAAATTAAACAACACCCGGCGCCCCACCTTCGCCTGATAATCAGCCACCACGATCGCGCCACGCGTCGGGGTCACTGTGCGGGTATTAATCTCCAGCTCAACATCATCCGGCATACTTTCCGGAGCAAGGGCGATCTCATTTTTACGGTAAACGGAGAGATTACTGACCACCGTATAGCCCCGGTAATCCGTTTTGACCCCCGCCTGATTACGGATATCAACATCGTGCGCACCCGGGGCGCTAACCAGCACATTGGTCTCACCGAGAGGCTGTAAGAAGGTGATCCCTTCCCGGTGAGCGAGAACGCCTCCCTGCAGGCCATAGTTAAGGCGCTCGCTGTTTTTGTCATAGCTGTAGCCCGCCGTCAGTTCAGCGTAGGTTCCTTTATAATCACCATTCAGGTTGCCCGTGTAGCCCACGCCATCCGACCCGTACCCCTGCTGCACGTTCCAGTTCAGCGCATGGTTTTCCAGCGCCACCCCGTTCAGACCGATGTTGTGTGTGATACCGTTATGCTGACTGGCGCTCACGCCATAGTTAGCCCAGGTTTGCGGCAAAAATTTCTCAAGGGGAATACTGACGTTGAAAGCCAGGAGCCGATCGCTGTCGTATCGTTTATTACCATCATAAGAACCCGCACTGCCGTTTTTACTGTAAGTCCAGGTCAGTCCGTAACTGATGTTGTGCCAGTAGTTGTTGTAACCCAGGCTGTATGACGCCATCGTTTTACCCGAATTCCAGTAGTCTTCACGAGCCGCGCTCAGGGTCAGCGAACCCAGATTGTTGCCCAACGTCTGGCTCATCGTCAGTTCGGCCCGGTTGCGACGCCGGTCCTGAAGCGCAGTGCTGTCACCCCAGGAATCGAGGATCTCCTGCATGCCGTAGTAACCGCGGGTCGAGTAGCGGTAGCCCGCAATCGAAAACTGGGTTCCGGTCCCCACAAAGTTCTTGCTGTAACGCGCGCGCCAGGATTGCCCGTTGGATTTTTTGCCGTCCTGCGGGGTGGACCAGGCCTGGGTCACGTCCGCAGAAATCGCACCCAAATCGCCCATGTTTTTCCCGAGCCCGGCTGCGACAGACTGGTATTTGCTCGACGCCTGCAACCCACCGTAGAGCGTGACGCCCCGCGAAAGACCATAGATCCCGGTGATTTGCCCAAACGGCGTCTTATCAACGTTATGGTTATAAGAGCGGTACTGGCCCCCGGTCAGCGCATATTTCAGGCGCCCCTCGCGTTGTAATACCGGCAAAGAGGCATACGGTAGAGTGAAATGTTGCTCACTGCCGTCAGCTTCCTTAATGGTGACATCCAGATCGCCCGCGCCGCCCGTGGGGTACATATCCGTAATTTCAAATGCACCAGGCGCAACATAGGTCTGATAAATCTGATAGCTATTTTGCCGCACCACCACCTGGGCATTGGTCCGCGCGATACCGCGAACTACGGGTGCATAGCCTTTCAGCGAATCAGGCAGCATGTCGTCGTCGGAAGCCAGTTGTCCGCCGCGAAACGGCATACTGTCGAACACGTCTGCGGGCGCGGCGCTATCGCCCAGGGTGAGCTGTGCGTTGAGCGGGATAATGGCCCGCTGTGCGTAGGTGTAGACGGTATCCCACGTGTCCTGGCCCGTCTCATCCCGCGACCAGGTGGTGTAGTTGCGCAGCCGCCACGGCCCAACGTTAATGCCCGGGCGTAAGTTGGCATATTGACTGTTACTGTTCTTAATGCCGGCCTGTTTTGCCCGGCTGTTCGCCCCGCTCAGGCTGTAGTTGAGCATCGCGGCGGTGATCCCTTCATCCCATTGTTCCGGGGAAACATACCCTCGTGCAGGCAGATCGATCGCGGCCTGAGGAATACTGATGACCAGCCGCTGCGCGCCGAACTGAAAATCGGTACTGGCATGCGGGATTGCCTGCAGGTTGACACAGGATGTCGTTTCGCTCGTCAGGCCGGGGAACAGTGCGGTTTTGACGCCCCAGCTTTTTAGCTGTGCAATACTCAGGCAAGGCAGCAGGCTGTCATTTCCCTTCTCATCGTTTACTGCAATAAAATCAATATCGCCCGTCTCAATAAGCTGGTCGTCAAGAATGATATCAACATGGTATTTCCCTGGTGCCTGCGAACCGGATTCAAACGCAGATAAATCGGCTTTTGCCATCCCGGGATTATCCAGCTCCACCAGCTCGGCGTTAAAGGTTTCCCGGGCATGCGCCACAGATACAGCATGCGTCAGCGCGAAGGTGATATAAACAGCCAGACGCGCGGGTTGCATTTTTATATTTTTCGTTGCCATCATCATAAACCTGACCCACTAATGAGAGCGCCCGTTTTTCAACTATTAAAAACTGGCCTGGTGTCTTATTCCCGGGCTGCCATAATCGTTAATCACGCTGAACTGGATCTGATTGCCAGAAATGCCGGGCGGTAAGCTAAATGCAGCCACTGCGCCCGGCGCCACCCATGAGGCCTCCTCCAGTTTTTTACCCCCGACGTTTATGTCATTAAAGTTAATGACATAGGGTGTAGGATTAGAGACCTGGATTTTATTTCCGCTGCGGGACCAGGTTAATTTATTTACCTGTTCCTCCGGCGTTGACGCCTTCAGCTTTTCCGGACGATAAATAAGCTTGATGCGTGTCTTCACGGCAATCTGCAATGAATTAACCTGTTTCGTGGCTGACGGTATCGCTTTAATGTTCAGCCAGAACAGACTTTCCTTATCTTGCGGCAACGAGCCGGTGATCAAAATACGTTCAATATTCTGCTGACCACCGTTAAGCCTGTAGAGCGGTGGGGTGATGATAAAAGGCGCTTTATTAGCATTACCTTCTGGCATCTCAATCCAGGACTGGATTAAGTAAGGGGCTTCATCCGCATTATTGATGCTGATGGAGGCCTCTTTTTTTCCACCATCAAAAATAACGCGGGTACCGCCAATAATAACCCCGGCAGAAGCCTGTGACAGCGACGCCATAATAACAGCCGCGCTCAGCAGGGCTTTGCTAATAACATTCATTTTGAACCTCTTGATACAAGGGGGCAATGACTGCCCCCAGACAACACCTTGCGGAGCGGACTTTTTGCTGCTGAGTAATTAGTTATAAACAACAGAGAAGTTAGCGACGGAGTTTGCAGGACCGGATGTTACCGCTGCCGCCGTTGAAATATACTGCGCATAGAAATCCAACGTATTGTCAGCACTGCTGCTTAACGAATAGTTGTAGCTATTGCTGCTATGCAGCGGCAGGTCGGCTTTATCAGCAGTCATCAAATTGATGGCAACCCCGGTTGCGGCACCGGCGACGGACGTATCAATCGCCAGCAGATCCGTATTGGTCATATCGGGCGTGCCGTCAAAACGGACTTTGGCACTGGTCACGGTTACCGGGCAATTCTTCAGAATAATATTGAATTTCGTTGCCGCCGTTCTTGAACCGGTGGTTGGAAATTCTGTTTTATAATAATCACCTAATACCACCACCTGGTTTTGAGAGGCCACCGCAACATCGCAGGCTGAATCCAGGATGTTGCCATTAAAGTTTACGGTGCCCGCAGCCGCAAAGGCATTGCCCATCATTAAGGCGGAACCTGCCGCTACCATTGCTAAAATAATATTCTTTTTCATAATCATCATGTTCCTGTTTACTGGATAACTTTATTTATTATTGAAATTCACGTAGCAGAAAGCCGATAAAAGAACCAGTTAACATTCTTTTATTTCCCAATCGATGACATAAGGTCTTTCTGACTGACTGGATAAAATTTATATAATCATTTTCCTGAAAACAACTTTTTGATGGTCTAGCTGTAGACTGTAATTTAACGAAAAAACAACATTTATCACAGCAGAAAATTATCGAATAGTGAGCGAGTCTAATTGTAGACCCGACACACTTTCTCCTGTGATTCAGAACGTTAGACTCCTGATATCCCCCGGTCTACTTTTAGACCTGCGGGGAATATTCCCTGAGTTCTTCATTTTTAAGATAATTCCCTTCGCAGATCAAAAATTGATCATACAAAGCGTCGCTGTGAGGTATCTTATGAATACGCGTTTAACCACCCAACTGAATAATCACCAGTCCTCAGTTCTGGATTTAAAACCGTTCGCCCATATAGACACGCTGATTAAACATGTTTTGCCTGTGGCCAACAGAATGATCATCGGCCGTGGCGAAACGGTACATTATTATAAAGATGATATTCGGCAATGCTTTTTGCTTCTCCAGGGGAGCGTGGCGCTTCACCGGCGCGGCGACGGCATTGTTTTAAACTCTGAATCTACCCCTTTTATTCTCGGTGTCAGCAGTCAGTTTTCCTCTGAGCACCTGTATGTCCGGGCGCTGGAGACCGCAGAGATCGCCCGCGTGCCGCTGGAGAGCTTCAATCAAATTGTGTCGCAACATAATTTATGGGAGCACTTTTCTAAGCTGCTTATTTATACCGCCTCGCGGGTCTACGAACATTGCGCGCAAATATCGCAAATGTCGGCCTACGATATTATCCGCTTCCAGCTTGTAGAACTGATGCAGGAACCCGACGCAATCCGGTTAAATACGACGGCGGCAGCCTACATCAAAAGCCGGACCTATCTTTCGCGCAGCGGAATTATGCGTATCCTCTCGGAACTGCGCACCGGGAAGTACATCACCATGGAGCGTGGCGTGTTGCTCGACATTCATCATCTGCCACGAAAATATTGACCGCCGCCGTGCCGCCAGAGACGATAGACGCTATACTTAGCCAGGTTTATTTAAAGGTTAGCAGCGACCATGTCCCTTCCAGAAAAGCCTCAACGTGGCTCACCCTACGCGCAAGAGCTTATTTCTCACTTACTGCCTGACTGTACGACACGACAAACCGCTCGCGGCGAGCGACTTGACCTTCAGATCGATGGTCAGGGAATATGCTATTTAATTCTTGAGGGGACGGTCGCTATCTACAGAAGAAGCGACGATATGATGCTCTCCACGGCCCGCAGCCCCGCCCTCTTCGGCCTTGCTAATCTGACCGACATTTATTTTAATGACTACCTCAAGACCGTAAGCCCTTGCCTCATAGGCACGCTCACCGCCGAGCGGGTTAATGACATCATCAAAGAAAAGGCCTTGTGGGGGCTGCTTTCAAAACAGCTCATGTTTGTTTATAGCCGTCTTTATAACAACGTGATGCCTCAGGGGGCACCGACGGCGTATGAGATGATTCGCCAGCAGCTCATAAAGCTGATGGAGGAAGATGAGAGCTATCGCGGCAGCGTGACGGCGGAAAGGTATATCAGGGAGAAAACCCAGCTCTCCCGAAGCGGGGTCATGCGCATTCTGGCCGATTTAAAAACCGGCGGGTTTATCGAAATGGAAGAAGGTCGTCTCCTTAAAATCAACAAACTTCCTGCCAGATACTGAATGTCAGGCACAAAAAAGGCCGCAATTGCGGCCTTTTCAACAACACTCACTCAATGGACGTGAACGCCCAACCGCCAGGCAAAGTAGATCTCTTCTTTCAGTTCATTTGAAGAGAGCGCCAGCAAATCTGTAAATTCCAGCTCAAGCTGTTTCAGCTTTTTCAGGTACTGCGCCGGAGACAGGTTGCTCTTATCGCGACGTAAATATTCAATTGCCAGCTGTGTTGGGGTTATTTCAGTATCCATGATGTCCTCGCTTATGTACAAATCCTGGCCAGTATATCACAACCTGCTGGCTAGTTTTTGACCAAAGGCAATTCATCTGAAAACTTTACACGACCGCCGTCGTCAGACGCGACGAGCAGCAGAGGCGATCCTGCTCATCGAGGATATCAATCTGCCACACCTGGTGACGGCTGCCGGCATGGAGCGCGCGGCAAATACCCCGTACGCGTCCGCTGCGCACTGAGCGAATGTGGTTGGCATTCACCTCAAGCCCGACCACCTTCTGCTCACCTTCGGTGCAGAGATACCCTGCAACCGAGCCCAGCGTTTCGGCCAGCACCACGGACGCACCGCCGTGCAATAAACCAAACGGCTGATGAGTCCGATGATCGACAGGCATTGTGGCCTCAATATCATCGTCGCCAATGCGGATAAACTGGATATCCAGCAGCCCCACCATATTCCCCTCGCCCATGGCATTCAGCGCCTGCAGCGTGACGGCACGTTTCCAGATCATCCAATTATCTCCAGTAAAGCCTGTAATGGGTGGCGTACGCCGTTACCTTCTACCCGTTTCACCTGGCTGCGGCAGGAGTAGCCCGTCGCCAGGCAGCGGTTTCGCGGCAAACGCTGCATGGCCTGGTGCCAGGACAGCTCATAGATGCCGAGCGAGTTGGCGTGGTTTTTCACTTCATGACCGTAAGTACCGGCCATCCCACAGCAGCCCACGTTAACGCTCTCCAGCTTCGCCCCGAACCGGGCAAAAATGGATGCCCACTGCGCCGGAGCGCCGGGCAGCGCTGTCACTTCCGTGCAGTGGCCGAACAGATACCATGGTTCACCGCTGACATCCTGAACAGCGCGCGCTTCCAGGGCTGACGGCAGCCACTCATGCACCAGCATGACGTGGAATTCGCCGCGCTTATCACCCAACGTCTGTTTATATTCATCGCGATAGCAAAGCACCAGCGCCGGATCGACGCCGACCATGGGTATACCCAGTTGCGCCACGCGGTTTAAGAAGTCAGCGGTTTTCCGCGCGGTCTTCGCAAAACGCGTCAGGAAGCCTTTAATGTGCTGCGCCTTGCCGTTGGGCGAGAACGGCAGAACCACGGGCTGATACCCCAGTTTTTCGGTCAGGCGGATGAAGTCCGCGACCACCTGGGCGTCGTAGTAGCTGGTGAACGGATCCTGCACCACCAGCACGACATTCGCTTTTTGCTCGGGGGTGAGCGCCTCAAGCTGTTCCAGGGTCATGTTTGCCGAGCGATGCCCGACAAGCTGGCGCTGCAGAGACGGCACCGACAGCAGCGGCAGATCGACCATACCGATATGCTTTTCGGAGAGCTTACGCACCAGCGGCTGGTTGATAAAGAAGTTAAAGGTCTTAGGCGCGCGCGCCATCAGCGGTGCGTAACTTTCCACGGTTGCCACAAGATGGTCTCGCACCGGGCGCAGATAGCGCGTGTGGTAGAGTTGCAGGAAGCGCGAGCGGAACTCCGGCACATCGATCTTAATCGGGCATTGCGTCGAGCAGGCTTTACAGGCCAGACAGCCGGACATCGCCTCTTTCACCTCATGGGAGAAATCATACTCGCCCTTACTGGCATGCCAGCTATTGCGGGTGCGCTCAATCAGCGAGCGCAGGCTGGCCCGTTTTTCCGGTATCTGCTGCTCCAGCCTGAGCGGATCAACGCCGCGATCGGCCAGCAGGCGCAGCCATTCGCGCACCAGGGTCGCCCGCCCTTTCGGAGAATGGATACGGTTGCTGGTGATTTTCATCGACGGGCACATCGGGCTTTTCACATCGAAGTTAAAGCACAGGCCATTGCCGTTACACTCCAACGCGCCGCGCCAGGAGGCACGTACCGCAATTGGGATCTGCCTGTCGTAAGTCCCGCGTTTTACGGCATCCACCTGCAGCATTGGCGCATCCACGCCTTCAGGCGGGCAGATCTTTCCGGGATTGAGGCGGTTATGCGGGTCGAAGGCCGCTTTGACCTTGCGTAATTCCGCATAGAGCTGTTCCCCGAAGAAGGCCGGGCTGTATTCCGCGCGGAACCCTTTCCCGTGCTCCCCCCACAGCAGACCGCCATATTTGGCAGTCAAGGCCACCACATCGTCAGAGATCTGCTTCATCAGGATCTCCTGCTGCGGGTCGCACATGTCCAGCGCCGGGCGCACGTGCAGCACCCCGGCATCGACGTGGCCGAACATGCCGTAGCTCAGGCCGTGGCTGTCCAGCAACGCGCGAAACTCAACGATATAATCCGCCAGATGCTCAGGCGGCACGCAGGTGTCTTCGGCAAACGGAATCGGCTTCGCTGCGCCTTTTGCATTACCGAGCAGGCCCACGGCTTTTTTACGCATCGCATAGATACGCTCAATACCGGCCAGATCGTTACAGAGCTGCCAGCCAATCACGCCGCCTTCACCCTGCGCAATAAGATCATCCAGACGCTGGCAGAGCGTCGTCACCTGGCTCTCAATCAATTCCGCGTCATCGCCAGCAAACTCCACGATATTGAGACCCAGCATCTCTTTATCCGGCACGTCGGTAATCAGCTCCCGCACGGAGTGCCAGACAATGTCCTCCCGCGCCAGATTCAGCACTTTAGAGTCGACGGTTTCTACCGACAGCGCCTGCGCCTCAACCATAAACGGTGCATTACGCAGCGCGGAGTCGAAGGAGTCATATTTGACGTTCACCAGGCGACGCACCTTCGGTAAACGGGTGATATCCAGCCGCGCCTCGGTGATAAACGCCAGCGTGCCTTCAGAGCCGGTCAACACCCGGGTTAAATCGAACTGCGTCAGATCGTCGTTAAAGACGTGACGCAAGTCGTAGCCCGTTAAGAAGCGGTTCAGTTTGGGGAATTTATCGAGGATCAGCTGGCGGTTGTCACGACAGCGCTCCAGCACCGTGCGATAAACACGCCCGATGGTGGTGTTGTCTTTACCCAGCGTTTCCGCCAGTTCGACCGGCATCGGCTGGGTATCAAGAATATCGCCACCCAGCAGAACCGCACGCACGCCCAGCACGTGATCGGAGGTTTTTCCGTAGACCAGCGACCCCTGACCGGACGCATCGGTATTGATCATGCCCCCAAGGGTCGCACGGTTACTGGTGGAGAGTTCCGGCGCGAAGAAGTAACCGTAAGGCTTGAGATACTGATTTAGCTGATCTTTGATGACGCCCGCTTCAACCCGCACCCATCCCTCTTCAGGATTGATCTCAATGATGCGGTTCATATAGCGCGACATGTCAATAATAATGCCCTGGTTCAGCGCCTGACCATTGGTCCCGGTGCCGCCGCCACGCGGCGTAAAGACCAGAGAGGCGAACCGCTCTTGCGTGGCCAGCCGGGCAATCAGCGCCACGTCGGCGGTTGAACGAGGGAAAACGACGGCATCGGGAAGAAGCTGGTAGATACTGTTATCGGTGGCCATCGTCAGCCTGTCGGCATAGTTCGTGGCGGTATCACCTGTAAAACCCTGTTGCTCCAGTGCCTGCAAAAAATTAAGCACCAGTTGAACGACGCCAGGTGCCTGAGAAATCTGTGGGATCATTACTGTCGACCCTAATTAGAGTAATGTGAAATCGTTTGCGTTGTGTCTGGAAAGTTTTATCACATTTTTTTCTTATGTGCTTCGTAGAATTACGGGCAAAATCCGCCTGTCAAAAACCGCTGAGATCATTAATGATTAGAGAGACGCGGTTTTCCGTTCCCGCCAGCCATACTGGCGTTCTTTTAAGGAAAGTTTTATTTATGGTCAATGTTCGCCAGCCCAGGGATGTTGCGCAAATTTTGCTGTCGGTGCTGTTCCTGGCCCTCATGATTATTGCCTGCTTGTGGATCGTTCAACCCTTTATTCTCGGCTTCGCCTGGGCCGGAACCGTTGTGGTGGCTACCTGGCCTTTGCTGCTGCGTTTGCAGAAACTGCTGTTCGGCCGTCGCGGTCTCGCCGTACTGGTGATGACGCTACTGTTGTTCCTGCTGTTTATTATTCCGATTGCCTTGCTGGTTAATAGCCTGGTGGACTCCAGTGGTCCGGTGATTCGTGCCGTTACCAGTGGCGATTTGACGCTGCCGGATCTCGCCTGGCTGAACAGCATCCCTGTTGTGGGTGCCAAACTCTATAGCGGCTGGCACAGCCTGCTGGAGATGGGCGGCAGCGCGCTGATGGCGAAAGTGCGTCCGTATATTGGCACCACCACCACCTGGTTTGTGGGTCAGGCGGCCCATATTGGTCGCTTTATGATGCACTGTACCCTGATGCTGCTGTTCAGCGCCCTGCTCTACTGGCGCGGCGAGCAGGTGGCGTTAGGCGTTCGTCACTTTGCCACCCGACTGGCGGGCAAACGCGGCGATGCCGCCGTGCTGCTGGCGGCACAGGCCGTGCGCGCCGTGGCGCTTGGCGTGGTGGTAACGGCCCTGGTGCAGGCGGTGCTGGGCGGTATCGGCCTGGCGATTTCCGGTGTCCCGTACGCGACCGTCTTTACCGTTGTCATGCTGATGACCTGTCTTGCGCAACTTGGCCCCTTACTGGTGCTGGTTCCCAGCATTATCTGGCTTTACTGGACAGGTGACACCACGTGGGGAACGGTTCTGCTGGTGTGGAGCTGCGTGGTCGGCACCATGGATAACGTGATTCGTCCCATCCTCATCCGCATGGGCGCAGACCTGCCGCTGATTCTGATCCTCTCCGGGGTGATCGGTGGGTTGATTGCCTTCGGAATGATTGGCCTGTTTATTGGCCCGGTACTGCTCGCCGTGACCTGGCGTCTGTTCTCCGCCTGGGTGCATGAAATTCCACCGCCGGAAACTGACCCGGACGTGATTCTGGGCGAACTGGAAGAGCTGGAAGAGAAGAACACGCATTAAGTTTTGTTGCCGGGTGGAGCTAACGCTTACCCGGCCTACATCCTTCCCCACAATACTTAAATGCTGCTAAAGTATTTATTCGTTGCACACTGGTCAGACCCGCCCTTTCAACAGTAAGTCTGCTATAAACCTCAAGAAATCTTTACTTCTCTTTAACTATTGAGACGAATCTGATCGACGCTAAAAGCGCACATGCCTACTATTAGCTCACGGTTATAGATCAACACCTTGATTTATAAGCATGGAAATCCCCTGAGTGAAACAACGAATTGCTGTGTGTAGTCTTTGCCCATCTCCCACGATGGGCTTTTTTTTATCCTGACTACGCGCGTGTCACTTCACAGGTACTGAGCATCCGCCATTCAGCAGGTACAACCCGCGTCTCCCCGGTGACGTTGACCGACACGATCTCACGGATGTCCGCCGACGATGCGCCAATCTGCAGTTCAAACTCACCCGGCTCAACAATGCGCTTGCCATCACGACGGGTGAAGTTAAACATCTCCACCGGCAGCGTAAAGGTCAGCGTGGCAGTCTCCCCCGGCGAGAGCGTGACGCGCTGGAAGGCCTTCAGCTCCTGGAGCGGTCGTACCTGCGTGGCGACCTTATCCCTGACGTAAACCTGCACCACTTCGCTGCCGCTGCGTTCGCCGTTATTGGTGACATCCAGACTGATGACCACCTCGCCGTCGACTGGCACGCTCGCTGCCGCTACCTTCGCGGCTCCCCAGCTAAACTGCGTCCAGCCGAGACCGAAACCAAACGGATAACGTGCACCGAAGTGGAACGCGAACGGCGTCCCGCCGCTTTTCAGCTTGTGATTGTAGTAATACGGCATCGCGCCGGCGCTTTTCGGCACGCTCACCACCAGGCGCCCCTGCGGCTCGGCGCGACCGGTTAGCACGTCCGCAATCGCCCAGCCACCTTCCTGCCCTGGCGCCCATGCCATCATCAACGCCGCGACCTTATCCTCCAGCCCCTGCAGGTTGTAGGGACGCCCGCCGGTCATGACAACGATGACCGGTTTTCCGGTTGCCACCAGCGCGTCCAGTAGCTGTTGCTGCACGCCGGGCAGGTTTAGCGAGTCGGTATCGGAGCCTTCCCCTACCGTGCCGCTCTGGAACAGCCCGGCGAGGTCGCCGACGCAGGCCACCACCACATCACTCTGCTGCGCAGCGTTTACCGCCTCGGGGATCAAGGCGGTGCTCTGCGACACCGGTGACTGCTGCATCGGTTTACCGCCGCTGTCGCCAGGGAAGACAGGTGTACCCGCCATGCGTTTTTCGATAATGTGACACCCTTTGGCGTAGCGCACGTTCGCTGCGCCCAGGTAATGTTCCAGCGCCGCGCGCGGAGTCGTCACCTGCGAAGTCTCCTCCACCATATCGCTGATAATCAGGTGAACCGGGAAACTGTAGCCGCTGAGCAGGGCCAGCGGATCGTCTGCGGTCGGGCCCACCAGCGCCACGCGCGGTTTTCCACCGAGGGGCAAAATGCCGTTGTTTTCCAGAAGCGTGACAGATTGCGTCGCCACGTCCCGCGCGACCAGGCGGGTTGCCTCGTTTTGCAGATCGATCCCGTTTTCGTCGGCATACGGGTGTTCAAACAGCCCCAGCCGGAATTTTTCGGTCAGCACACGCCCCACGATTTCATCGACTTTGTCCATGGAAATCAGCCCACGCTCAACGGCCTCTGCGAGGTGTCGTGCGCAGTCATCTTTCGGCAGTTCAACATCAAGCCCGGCGTTAAATGCCAGTGCGGCCGATTCTGCCGCATCGTGGGAAATGCCATGGTGCTGATGCAGCAGGCTGACGCCGCCATAATCCGCGACAATGATGCCGTCGAAACCCCACTGCTCACGCAACACGGTGGTCAACAGGAAGCAGTCACTGTGTCCCGGCTGATTATCAATGTCATGATAGGCGGGCATCACCGAACCGGCATTGGCCAGCTTGACCGCCATTTCAAACGGCAGCAGGAAGGTGTCGTTCAGCTCGCTAAAGCCCAGGTGGACCGGAGCATGGTTGCGCGCCCCTTCGCTGAACGAGTGACCCACGTAATGCTTAAGCGTCGCCAGCAGATCGCGCTTGTCGCTCTGCAACCCTTTGACGTATGCCGTCGCCATCACCCCCACCAGCCACGGATCTTCCCCGAAGGTCTCTTCGGTGCGGCCCCAGCGCACGTCGCGGGAAACGTCCAGTACCGGGGCCAGCCCCTGCTGGCAGCCCACAGAGCGCGCCTCTTTGCCAATCTGCTCTGCTGCACGCTGCACAAGTTCAGGGTTCCAGGTGGAACCGTAATTCAGCGAGGACGGGAACAGCGTTGCGTCTTTGCACAGCAGTCCTACCAGGCACTCCTCGTGGAACAGCGCCGGAATGCCGAGACGGGTCTCTTCCATCATCATACGTTGCAGGCGGTTCGCCGCGCGCACGCCGGTTTTTGCGTCAACAATATGGGTGCCCAGCGGGCGGGTGATCTGCCCGACGCCCAGTTTTAGCCGTTCCCCGAGCGACGCCTGCTCGCTCACACCGGCGAATTCGTCGCTCAGATCGCTTCGCTCGCGGTGGTTACCGTTTTCGTCGAGGATCAGCCAGTAGGCATGCATCTGGGCGAACTTCTCTTCCGGGGTCATACGCGCCAGTAAATCGGCGACGCGCTCGTGCACGGGACGTCCCGCGTCCTTATAGATAGCTGTCATGTTTTACTCCTGTAGTGCGGAAGGGGTTGCCGGGCTGAGCTGCCCCGCTTCGGGTCTGACCTCACGTTTGCTGGCCAGCTCACGGGCGATGGAATCCACCAGCCGGCTGTTAAGCTTGTAGATGGAAAGTAGCGCCACCATGCAGAGGAACAGCGCGCATGGGATAAGGGTGAAAAGCGCGTTAATGGTCGACAGCACGTGCGGCGTCTGGGCTGCCTGGCCCGGCGCATAATCCACCATGCCCAGTACCCAGCCCACCACCGCCCCGCCGAGCGCCAGGCCAAATTTGATGGCAAACAGCGCGGTGGAGAAGACCAGCCCGTCCAGGCGACGGCCGCTGCGATGCTCTTCGTAATCGACCACATCGGAGAACATGGTCCACTGGAGCGGTGTGGTGAGGTTTTGAATAAAGCTAAAGACAATGTTAAGGCCGAAGATCAGCCAGACCTGCGAAGGCGGCAGGAAGAAAATCAGCGCGCCGAAAATGACGAAGGAAATAATCGTCCACTGGTAAGCACGAACGCGGTCAAATTTCCCCAGCAGCCGTTCAGATAATAATGCGCCGCTTAAGGAGGCAACCATTCCGGAAACAATAAAGGCAAATACCAGATCCGGGCGCAACAGCACGTAGTTCACATAATACATCGTGGCGGAGCCGCGCGTTACCACCGCGGTCAGCAGCAAAATATTAAACAGGAACACAATACGCCACTGGCTGTTGCGGCCCAGCAGTTTTAAATCGGTAAGCATGGAGCCGGAGGTATCATTGCGCGGAGAATACCGCTCGCGGGTCATCAGGAAGCAGCAGAAGAACAGCACAATGCCCAGCAGCCCCATCAGGCTCATGGCATAGAAATAGCCTTTCTGCACGTTGCCCTGGCCCAGCAGTGAGACCAGCGGCAAGGCGATAACCGTCACAATCAACCCGCCAATAAATGACAGACCAAAGCGCCATGACTGCAGGGAGTGACGCTCGCGCGGGTCCAGCGTCAATGCGCCCGGCATGGCGCAGTAAGGCACGTTAATCGCGGAGTAAATCAGGCTCAGGATAGCGTAGGTCAGGCAGGCATAAACGATTTTAGCCGTCGGCCCGACGTCCGGTACATAGAAAGTGATCAGGCAGCTTACGCCAAAAGGAATGGCAAACCACAGCAGCCAGGGACGGAAACGACCATGACGCGTCTGGGTGCGGTCAACCAGTGCGCCAATGCACGGGTCGACAAACGCATCAACCACGCGCACCACTAAAAACATGGTCCCCATAATGGCCGCGGGTAAACCAAAAACATCCGTATAGAAGTAAGCAAGAAATAACGTGGCCGTTTGCCAGACCAGCGCGCTGGCCATATCACCTAAGCCATAACCTATTTTATCTTTGGTACGCAATACAGAGGAAAGTGTCATTGTTATTTGCCTTTTTATCAGGTTAAAACGTATTTCAACCAGTTGCGCATCTTCTGAAGAGAAATGCGCAGTAAGGCTCAAGTATTAGCAACGCTTTGCGCGCTAACAATTGTCTAAATTAACAGACAAATTATGATATTTGGTTTTTTACTTTATTTGTGATGGGGAGCAAATATACCCTAAATAATTCGAGTTGCATGAAGGCGGCAAGGGAGTGAATCCCCAGGAGCTTACATAAGTAAGTGACTGGGGTGAACGAGTACAGCCAACGCACATGCAACTTGAAGTATGACGGGTATAAGGAATGAAATAAAAAAGGCGAGGAATAATATCCTCGCCTTTTCGGGTCATGCTGGCGTTACTTGTTCAGTTCCGCCAGGCTCAGCCAGGTTTGCACCACGGTGTCCGGGTTCAGGGACAGGCTATCAATCCCCTCCTCCATCAGCCAGGCGGCAAAGTCTTCATGGTCAGAAGGACCCTGACCACAAATCCCGACGTATTTACCCTGTTTCTTCGCCGCACGGATGGACATGGAGAGCAGCGCTTTCACCGCCTCGTTACGCTCATCGAACAGCTCAGAGACCACGCCGGAGTCACGGTCCAGACCCAGCGTCAGCTGCGTCATGTCGTTCGAGCCGATAGAGAAGCCGTCAAAGTGCTCGAGGAACTGCTCGGCCAGCAGGGCGTTGGACGGGATCTCACACATCATGATGATCTTCAGTCCGTTTTCACCGCGCTTGAGCCCCTGACGCGCCAGCTCGTCCACTACCGCTTTCGCCTGATCCACCGTACGCACGAACGGGATCATGATTTCGACGTTGGTCAGCCCCATGTCGTTGCGCACGCGTTTCACCGCTTCACACTCCAGCGCGAAGCAGTCGCGGAAGCTGTCGGACACGTAGCGTCCGGCGCCGCGGAAGCCCAGCATTGGGTTCTCTTCTTCCGGCTCGTAGCGCTCACCGCCGACCAGGTTGGCGTATTCGTTTGACTTAAAGTCAGACAGACGCACGATCACGCGTTTCGGGTAGAACGCCGCGCCCAGCGTGGCGATCCCTTCGGTCAGACGGCCAACGTAGAACTCTTTCGGCGAGTCGTAGCCTTTCATCATCTCGCGGATTTCGTTCTGCAGTTTCGCGTCCTGGTCGTCAAACTCCAGCAGCGCACGCGGGTGCACGCCGATCATGCGGTTGATGATAAATTCCAGACGCGCCAGGCCAACGCCTTCGTTCGGCAGGCAGGCGAAGTCAAACGCACGGTCCGGGTTACCGACGTTCATCATAATTTTCAGCGGCAGATCCGGCATGGTATCCACGCTGGAGCTCTTCACGCTGAAGTCGAGGATATCGGCATACACGTAGCCCGTATCGCCTTCGGCGCAGGAGACGGTTACGTTCTGTCCGTCCTTCATGCGTTCGGTTGCGTCACCGCAGCCGACAACCGCAGGAATACCCAGTTCGCGGGCAATGATCGCCGCATGGCAGGTACGACCGCCGCGGTTGGTGACGATGGCCGCCGCTTTTTTCATGATCGGTTCCCAGTCCGGGTCGGTCATGTCGGTCACCAGTACGTCGCCTGGCTCAATACGGTTCATCTCGCTGATGTCGTGGATCACTTTTACCGGACCGGCACCGATGCGGTGACCAATCGCGCGACCTTCCGCCACAATTTTGCCCTGGGTGTGCAGCGTATAACGCTCCATCACCTGACCGCGAGAACGGACGGTCTCCGGACGCGCCTGGACGATAAACAGCTTGCCGGTGTTCCCGTCTTTCGCCCATTCGATATCCATCGGACGGCCGTAGTGTTTTTCAATCTGCACCGCCTGCTTCGCCAGTTCCTGCACTTCGGCGTCGGTCAGGGAGAAGCGGTCGCGCTGCTCCTGCGGCACATCCTCAATCTTAACCTGCTTGCCATGCTCCTGGGTTGGGGCATAGATCATGCGGATTTTTTTCGAGCCCATGGTGCGGCGCACCACCGCCGGGCGACCCGCGGCCAGCGTAGGCTTGTGTACATAAAATTCGTCAGGATTCACCGCGCCCTGCACCACCATCTCACCCAGACCCCATGCAGAGGTGATGAACACCACCTGGTCGAAGCCGGATTCGGTATCAATGGAGAACATCACGCCGGATGAGCCTACGTCTGAACGCACCATGCGCTGGACGCCAGCGGAGAGTGCGACGCCGCGATGGTCGTAGCCCTGGTGCACGCGATAGGAGATGGCGCGGTCGTTGAACAGGGAAGCAAATACGTGCTTCACGGCCACCAGCACCGCATCATAGCCCTGAACGTTCAGGAAGGTTTCCTGCTGCCCGGCGAACGACGCGTCCGGCATGTCTTCTGCGGTTGCGGAAGAACGGACGGCAAAGGAGGCCTGCGCATCGTCAGCGGAGAGCTGGTTGTAAGCATCGTGAATGGCTTTTTCCAGTTCCGGCTGGAAAGGTGTGTCGATGATCCACTGGCGGATCTGCGCCCCGGCTTTAGCAAGCTCGGTCACATCATCAATATCCGTTTTATCCAGCAGGTCGTAAATGCGCTGGTTTACACCGCTCTGGTCTAAAAACAGGTTAAACGCATCGGCGGTTGTGGCAAACCCGTTTGGTACGGAAACACCCATACCGGACAGATTTGTAATCATTTCACCCAGGGAGGCATTTTTGCCCCCAACTCTGTCTACATCATTCATGCCGAGTTGGTTATACCAAAGCACCAGCGGTGACGAGCCATTGTTGGACATCGAAACAATCCTTTTGTGATATTTGATCGGAGTAAGTAACACCTGACTACGTATTTATACTGGCATATTTATTTGCGCTAAAAAAACGGTGAATCGTGTAAGCAATTTAAATTTTCAACTTTTCGGATAGTTTCCCACCAGCGATTAACCCGATGATTCCTCTATATTCAGCCGTTAACCACAAAAATAAAGCCGCTATTTGAAAAATGAAATCCACTTTTCAGGAAAATCAAAAACAGTGTTTCATTCATAATTAGGATAAGTTCTTTGCTGTGTAAATTACTTTTTTAATTTATGCTTTCAGACAATCACGTATGATATTCAGGGTGGGTAAAATGGATAATGCTGTCGATCGTCACGTTTTTTATATTTCTGATGGTACGGCGATCACCGCCGAGGTGCTGGGCCACGCGGTCATGTCGCAATTCCCCGTATCGATTAACAGCATCACGCTGCCGTTCGTGGAAAATGAGAGCCGCGCCAAAGCGGTGAAGGACCAGATCGACGCCATCTATCAGCAGACCGGCGTCCGTCCGCTGGTGTTCTACTCCATCGTTATCCCCGAAATTCGCCACATCATTTTGCAAAGCGAGGGCTTCTGCCAGGATATCGTCCAGGCGCTGGTGGCCCCGCTCCAGAGCGAGCTGAAGCTTGACCCGACGCCTATCGCCCACCGTACCCATGGGCTGAACCCCGGCAACCTGACCAAATACGATGCACGTATTGCCGCCATCGACTACACCCTGGCGCATGACGATGGTATTTCTCTGCGCAATCTCGACCAGGCACAGGTGATTTTACTTGGCGTGTCGCGTTGCGGTAAAACGCCGACCAGCCTCTATCTGGCGATGCAGTTCGGCATTCGCGCCGCCAACTACCCCTTTATTGCCGACGACATGGATAACCTGGTGCTGCCCGCTGCGCTCAAGCCGCTGCAGCACAAGCTGTTCGGACTAACGATTAACCCGGAGCGTCTGGCCGCGATCCGCGAAGAACGCCGCGAGAACAGCCGCTACGCCTCCATGCGCCAGTGCCGCATGGAGGTCTCCGAAGTGGAAGCGCTGTACCGCAAAAACCAGATCCCGTGGCTGAACAGCACTAACTATTCGGTAGAAGAGATCGCCACCAAAATTCTCGACATTATGGGACTTAATCGTCGCATGTACTAATATGCTAGTACATTAACTCAGATTCGGGTATCATCCTCTGCAACAACGGGGCGGTATCGCCCCGAACTTGAAATCAGCAGGGATTGGTTTAATGTGATGCCCATCACTTCCCGGTAGTCTGCCGATGAAGCAAAAATTTTCTGAGACAAATCATGAATAAAACCGACGAACTCCGCACGGCGCGCATTGACAGCCTGGTCACACCGGCTGAACTGGCTCAGCGGCATCCCGTTTCCGCCACGGTTGCGGAACATGTTACGGCCTCCCGCCGACGTATTGAAAAAATCCTGAATGGTGAAGACAAGCGTCTTCTGGTCGTGATTGGCCCTTGCTCTATCCACGATCTGGATGCAGCACTGGATTATGCCAAACGCCTTCAGGGACTGCGGGATAAGTATCAGCATCGCCTTGAAATTGTGATGCGCACCTACTTTGAAAAACCGCGTACCGTGGTGGGCTGGAAAGGGCTGATTTCTGATCCCGATCTCAACGGCAGCTATCGTGTGAATCACGGTATCGAACTGGCACGCAAGCTGCTGCTCCAGGTCAACGAGCTGGGCGTCCCAACGGCGACTGAATTTCTCGATATGGTGACAGGGCAATTTATTGCCGATTTGATCAGCTGGGGCGCGATTGGCGCGCGCACCACTGAAAGCCAGATCCACCGCGAGATGGCCTCCGCCCTCTCCTGTCCGGTCGGCTTTAAAAACGGGACCGATGGCAACACCCGTATCGCTGTTGACGCGATCCGCGCCTCGCGTGCCAGCCACATGTTCCTGTCGCCGGATAAAAGTGGTCATATGACTATCTACCAGACCAGCGGTAACCCTTACGGGCACATCATTATGCGTGGCGGGAAGAAACCCAATTACCATGCCGACGATATCGCCGCCGCCTGCGAAACACTGGCCGAATTCGATCTGCCGGAACATCTGGTGGTGGACTTTAGCCACGGTAACTGCCAGAAGCAACACCGCCGCCAGCTGGACGTTTGCGATGAAATTTGCCAGCAGATCCGCAGCGGTTCAACCGCCATCGCGGGTATTATGGCCGAAAGCTTTATCAAGGAAGGCACGCAGAAAATCGTTGCCGGACAGCAGATGGTGTACGGCCAGTCAATCACCGATCCGTGCCTGAGCTGGGAAGACAGCGAACTGCTGCTGGAAAAGCTGGCGTCTGCGATAGATACGCGCTTCTGACCCCCGCCGGGTGGCGCTGCGCTTACCCGGCCTACGGTTCGTGCCCTTCTCCCTCTCCCCATGGGAGAGGGTCGGGGTGAGGGCATCAGACCGCACCTTCCCCCAAAATTTGATCCCGTCACATTATTTTCACAAAAACGCTTGCCGTGAAATTGCAGTTTATTGATAATGATTATCATTGTTACATTGATTGTTATTTATAAACATTATGTCACCTACGGATAACCGCGCGGCAACGCCAGCAAACAAACACACAGCGCCCGCCCCTGCCTCCACCGATCGTCGCATCGACAGCAAAAGCCTGCTGGGTGATGAGGGCCGGGTGATTATCGAGCATGACGGCCAGCGCTATCTTCTGCGCCAGACCCATGCCGGAAAACTGATCCTCACAAAATAAACAACACCTAAAAATACGCCAGCCACCCAGGTGACCCCCAGGCAGCCAGCGCTTTCGATTCTTTATGGAGAGTTGCTATGCCACACCTGCATACCGCATGTTTACGCCCGTCACTTCTGGCGCTGGCGATTGTCAGTACCCTGCCGGGCGTCGCGTTTGCTGCCGCAGATGAAATAACCGTCACCGCGACCGGCAACGCCCGTAGCGCCTTCGAAGCCCCAATGATGGTGAGCGTGATTGACGCCGCTGCCCCGGAAAAACAGACCGCCAGCTCTGCCGCCGACCTGCTGCGTAACGTGCCAGGCCTGACGCTGGACGGCACCGGCCGCACCAACGGTCAGGACGTTAATCTGCGCGGTTATGACCGCCGCGGCGTGCTGGTGCTGGTTGACGGCGTGCGTCAGGGTACCGACACCGGACACCTCAACAGCACGTTCCTCGACCCGGCGCTGATCAAACGTATCGAAGTTGTGCGCGGTCCGTCGGCGCTGCTCTACGGCAGCGGTGCGCTGGGTGGCGTGATTTCCTATGACACCGTTGACGCCAGCGATTTCCTGGAACCGGGCAAAAACAGCGGTTACCGCGTGTTTGGTACCGGTGCGACGGGCGATCATAGCCTCGGGATGGGGGCCAGCGCCTATGGCCGCACCGATACGCTTGACGGTCTGGTGTCATGGTCCAGCCGCGACCGCGGCGATATCCGCCAGAGCGACGGCAAGCGTGCCCCAAACGACGAATCCATTAATAACATGCTGGCGAAAGGCAGCTGGAAAATCGACCCGGCTCAGACGTTAAGCGGCTCCCTGCGCTACTACAACAACGCCGCGCAGGAGCCGAAAAACCCGCAAACCTCCGGTGCCACCAGCAGCAACCCCATCACCGACCGCTCCACCATCCAGCGTGATGCACAGCTGGGTTACCGTCTGGCGCCGGAAGGGAACGACTGGCTGAACGCCGATGCAAAAGTTTACTGGTCAGAGGCGCGCATAAATGCCCAGAACATCGACAGCACCGGTGAGTTCCGCAAGCAGACCACCAAAGGCGGCAAAGTAGAAAACCGTACCCGCCTGTTTGGCGACACCTTTGCCTCTCACCTTTTGACCTACGGCGGGGAATATTATCGTCAGGAACAACGTCCGGGTGGCACCACCACCGGCTTCCCGGAGGCGAAAATCGACTTTAGCTCCGGCTGGCTGCAGGATGAAATCACCCTGCGCGATCTGCCCGTTACCCTGCTGGGCGGCACGCGCTATGACAACTATCGGGGTAGCAGCGAGGGCTACGACGACGTGGATGCCGACAAGTGGTCCTCCCGCGCCGGGTTAACCGTCAGCCCTACCGACTGGCTGATGCTGTTTGGCTCTTACGCTCAGGCCTTCCGCGCCCCGACCATGGGCGAGATGTATAACGACGCCAAACACTTCTCCATCGGCAGTTTCTACACTAACTACTGGGTGCCTAACCCGAACCTGCGCCCGGAAACCAACGAAACGCAGGAGTTTGGTTTTGGCCTGCGCTTTGACGACCTGATGCTCGCCAACGACGGGCTGGAGTTCAAGGCCAGCTATTTCGATACCAAAGCCAAAGATTACATCTCCACCACCGTCAATTTTGCCGCGGCGACCACCATGTCGTACAACGTTCCGAACGCCAAAATCTGGGGCTGGGACGTGATGGCAAAATACTCGGCCGACCTGTTTAACCTCGATCTGGCCTATAACCGCACGCGCGGAAAAGATACCGATACCGGCGAGTACATCTCCAGCATCAACCCGGACACCGTCACCAGCAGGCTGGATATTCCGGTGGCGCAAAGCGGCTTCTCCGTGGGCTGGATCGGCACCTTTGTCGATCGTTCAACCCATGTCAGCAGCAGTTACAGCAAACAGCCGGGCTATGCGGTCAACGACATCTACATCAGCTATAAGGGCCAGGAGCAGCTCAAGGGCATCACCACCACGCTGGTGCTGGGTAACGCCTTCGACAAGGAGTACTGGTCTCCTCAGGGTATTCCGCAGGACGGTCGTAACGGCAAGATTTTTGTGAGTTATCAGTGGTAATTCCCCGCGGGGAAACTATTCAGAAGGAAAAGACAATGGATCACTACACGCGCTGGCTGGCGCTAAAAGAAGAAAACCCGGGTAAGTATGCGCGCGATATTGCAGGGTTAATGAACCTCAGTGAAGCAGAACTGACCTTTGCGCGCGTGGGCCATGATGCCTGGCGACTGCGCGGTGAAATTCGCGAGATCTTAGGCGCGCTTGAAGCCGTAGGGGAAACAAAATGCATCTGCCGCAACGACTATGCTGTTCACGAGCAGGCAGGCAGCTTCACCCAGCAGCACCTGAACGGCCACGCCGGGCTGGTGTTGAACCCGCGCGGACTGGATCTGCGCCTGTTCCTCAACCAGTGGGCAAGCGCGTTTCACCTCAGCGAAACCACCGCACGCGGCGAGCGGCAGAGCATTCAGTTTTTCGATCATCAGGGTGATGCCGTACTGAAAGTTTACACCACGGACAACACCGACCTCGCCGCCTGGGCTGACGTGTTGACCCGCTTTATCTTTGCCGATAACCCGCCGCTTGAGCTGAAGGCTGCCAAGGCCCCGCTGCATGCCGAAAATGCAGATGCCGCCCTCGTGGACAAAGCGTGGCGTGCGATGACTGACGTGCACCAGTTCTTCGGCCTGCTGAAACGCCACAACCTCAGCCGCCAGCAGGCATTTCGCCTGGTGGGCGACGACCTCGCCTGCCAGATTGAAAACAATGCGCTGGCACTGCTGCTGGAAACCGCGCGCCAGCACGGCAACGAAATCATGATCTTCGTGGGTAACCGCGGCTGCGTGCAGATCTTCACCGGCGCGGTGGAAAAAGTCGTGCCGATGAAAGGCTGGCTGAACATCTTTAACCCCACCTTTACCCTGCATCTGCTGGAGGAGACGATTGCGGAGAGCTGGGTCACGCGCAAACCGACTGCAGACGGTCACGTCACCAGCCTGGAACTGTTTGCCGCAGACGGCACGCAAATTGCCCAACTCTATGGTCAGCGTACGGAAGGCGAGCCGGAGCAGAGCCAGTGGCGTAGCCAGATTGATGCCCTGACGCCAAAAGGGCTGGCCGCATGAAAACGTGGTTTGCCCTGCTGACCGCCCTGCCGCTGGTGGCGTTTGCCGCCGCGCAGGAGAAAATTGTCACCCTTGGCGGCGACGTCACGGAGATTGTTTATGCGCTTGGCGCGGACTCTTCGCTGGTCGCACGCGACAGTACCAGCCAGTGGCCGCAGGCAGCGAACGCGCTCCCCGATGTGGGCTATTTGCGCCAGCTTAACGCCGAAGGGATTTTGTCCATGCGTCCCACGCTGGTGCTGGCCAGCGACCAGGCGCAGCCGTCTCTGGCGCTAAAGCAGGTTGAACGCAGTCACGTCAGGGTGATTACCGTTCCTGGCCGCAACGATCTGAGCGTCATTGACGAAAAGATCCGCATTATTGCCGAGGCCACCCACCGTGAAGCGCAGGGAGAGAGCCTGCGCCGCTCGCTACGTCAGGCGGTGGCGGCTCTGCCCGCAGAACCGCTCAACAAACGGGTGCTGTTTATCCTCAACCACGGGGGAATGACCGCCATGGCCGCCGGACAGCAAACCGGCGCCGATGCCGCCATTCGTGCCGCCGGGTTGCAGAACGCGATGCAGGGTTTCACACGGTATCAGCCGCTGTCGCAGGAAGGGATTATTGCCAGCCAGCCCGACCTGGTGGTGATTTCGCAGGACGGCGTGAACGCGCTGGGTGGCGAGGCGAATCTGTGGAAGCTGCCTGGACTGGCGCAAACCCCGGCGGGACGGCACAAACAGCTGCTGGCGATTGATGACATGGCGCTGCTGGGTTTTAGCGTGCGCACGCCGGAAGCCATCCGGCAGTTACGTGCTAAAGCGGAGCAACTGCCCTGATGTCCCGGCGGATCGCACTGTCGTTGTGGATGCTGGCCGCAATTCTGAGCATCATGACCCTTACGGCAACAGGCTTTGGAGCATTGCCTCTGCCGGTCAGCCTGCTGTGGAACGGCAGCGATGAGGCGATGCGTCAGATCTGGCTGACCATTCGCCTGCCCCGCGTGCTGCTGGCGCTGGTGATTGGCGGCGCGCTGGCGCTGGCCGGGTGCGTGATGCAGGGACTGTTCCGCAACCCGCTGGCAGACCCGGGTTTGCTTGGGATCAGCAGCGGCGCGGCGCTGGCGGTCGCGCTGTGGGTGGTTATTCCTGTCACGTTGCCGGCCCTGATGATGCTTTACGCCCCGATGGTTGCGGCATTCCTCGGCGCGCTGGCTGCAACCGTTGTGATCTTCCTGCTCAGCCAGCAGCGTCACGGTTCCCTGTCCCGTTTACTGCTGGTGGGGATCGCCATCAACGCCCTGTGCGGCGCGGCCGTCGGTCTCCTTTCCTGGCTTAGCAACGATGCGCAGCTTCGCCAGCTTTCGCTCTGGGGAATGGGCAGCCTCGGGCAGGCGCAGTGGTCCACCCTGCTTGCGGTGACCTCGCTGATGGTGCCTGCGGTTCTGATTATCTGGCGGCAGGCTGGTCCACTCAATTTGCTGCAGCTGGGTGATGAAGAGGCGCACTATCTCGGGGTGGATGTTGCCCGGGTACAGCGGATCCTGCTGCTGTGCAGCGCCCTGCTGGTCGCTGCGGCGGTGGCCATCAGCGGCGTGATTGGCTTTGTTGGCCTTGTGGTCCCACACCTGATGCGTATGTGGCTGGGGGCCGACCACCGGGCCGCGATCCCCGGCTCGGTGCTGGCCGGAGCGTTACTGCTGCTGGCTGCCGATACGCTGGCGCGCACTCTGGTCACCCCGGCGGAAATGCCCGTCGGGTTGTTGACCAGCCTTCTCGGTGCGCCGTGGTTCCTGTGGCGTATCTTTCGTCGTGGAGGTGCGCATGGCTGAACGCTATTGTGCGGAAAACCTGGTCTTTCACGCCGGGCAACGGACGCTGATCGACGATGTATCACTGACCTTATCTCAGGGTGAGCTGGTCGCGTTGATTGGCCCTAACGGTGCCGGGAAATCGACATTATTACGGCTGCTGACCGGCTATCTCACACCCGCAAGCGGGCGGTGCAGTCTGGCAGGCACGCCGCTTGCGGACTGGCCAACGGAGACTCTCGCCCGCTACCGGGCAGTGATGCGTCAAAATACGCAGCCCGGATTCGACTGGCCGGTGGAAGCCGTGGTCGGTATGGGGCGCGCCCCCTGGACGCGCTCCCCTGAGGCGTCAGTGGTTGAGGAGGTCATGGCGATCACAGGCTGTTTACCCCTGGCGGGCAGACGCTATTCGGCACTCTCCGGAGGCGAGCAGCAACGGATCCAGCTCGCTCGGGCACTGGCCCAACTCTGGTGCGACGGCGCCCCACGCGGCTGGCTGTTTCTTGATGAACCGACCTCCGCACTGGATCTCTTCCACCAGCAACATCTGCTGCGCCTGATGAAAACCCTGACCCGTCGGGGGCATCTCCACGTCTGCGTGGTTCTGCACGATCTTAATCTGGCGGCACTGTGGGCGGATCGTATCCTGCTGCTGCATAACGGCAGGCTGGTCTCCCGGGGGGCACCGGAGGACGTTTTGCAAGCCGGGACGCTGGCGCGCTGGTATGGCGCGCAGGTGCTGGTCGGCAGCCATCCGGCTCATGCCGTGCCGCAGGTGTTCCTCGCTCCCTGAGCGGGGTGATAAAAATCCTTCAGCGTTTCCAGCAGGGCATGCGCCGCTTTAGAGAGCTGCGTGTGCCCGGGATGGATCACCCCGATGCACTTTTCAATGGGCGGGTTATCCAGCGGAATACAGACCGCGCCCAGGGAAGCCATCTGCGCCTCGCAGAGCGCCGGCACGGCGCTGCCACCCAGCCCGCTGGCGACCATGCGCCCTACCGTCACCAGTTGATGACTCTCCAGCGCCACGTCCAGCTTTCTGCCGCTCCGCGCCAGCTCCTCCTCCATCATCAGACGTACCGCCGAAGGGCGCTGCAGGGTGATGAAATCCAGCGTCAGCAACTCCTCCCATGCCAGGCGCTTTTTTCCCGCAAGCGCGGAATCTTTCGGCACAATGGCGACAAACCTGTCCAGCCCCAGCGGCGTAAACAGCAGGTTATGCGTGGGTGCCGGCTCAAAAGCTATTCCCATCTCAACCCGCCCTTCCCGCACCATCTCAATCACCTGCTCGTTGATGACATCATGCACGGTGACGTTGACCCCGGCATGGCGATCGCGAAACGCTTTCAGCACTTCCGGTAAAACGTTGGCGGCAAACGACGGCATCGCCGCGACCGAGATTTTGCCGCGCTGGAGCGTAAAGCACTGGTGCATTGCCTCTTCCACGTTATCCCAGTCGGCCAGCAGTTGCCGCGCCATCGGCAGAAATGTTTCTCCCTCCTGCGTGAGGGCAACCTTGCGCGTGCTCCGCTGCAACAGCGGCCCACCGAGCGCATCTTCCAGGCTTTTAATCGTCAGGCTCAGCGCTGGCTGGGAAAGATTTAAGCGTTCGCTGGCGTGCGCGAAATTGAGAGTGTGAGCTACCGCTAAAAACGCGCGTAACTGTTTGACACTCATTCTCATTTTTCATCCTGTTAACTAATTGAAAAAATTTAGTTAACAGGAAATTAATAAGAAATCCAAATGAGTGGGTCACAAATTCAAAATTAACAAATGAGTCGCCACCCCTAATGATACCGGCACGGTTAACGGGAGGGATGACTATGGCAGGACTGGATAAGCGCGTCAGCAGCTATGCGCAGGCGCTGGATGGGCTGACGGACGGCATGACCTTGCTGGCGGGCGGCTTCGGGCTGTGCGGTATTCCTGAGAACCTGATTGCAGAGGTTCGACGCCGTCAGGTGAAAGATCTGACGGTCGTGTCAAACAACTGCGGCGTGGATGGTTTCGGTCTGGGGATACTGCTCGAAACGCGCCAGGTTCGCAAAGTGGTGGCGTCTTACGTCGGCGAGAACGCGCTGTTTGAGCAGCAGGTACTGAGCGGGGAACTGGCAATCGAACTTACTCCGCAGGGGACACTGGCAGAAAAGGTCCGCGCGGGCGGGGCCGGTATTCCGGCGTTTTATACGGCCACCGGTTATGGCACCCCCGTGGCAGCGGGCAAAGATGTGCGCCAGTTTGGCGGTAAAAATTACATTCTTGAAGAGGCCATTACCGGTGATTTCGCGCTGGTTAAGGGATGGAAAGCGGACTGGTACGGCAACGTTATCTATCGCCATACCGCGCAAAATTTTAATCCACTGATGGCAACGGCGGGCCGAATCACGGTTGTGGAGGTGGAAGAGATTGTTCCGCCGGGTGAACTGCCTCCGTCGGCTATTCATACGCCGGGAATTTACGTCGACAGGCTGATTGTCGGCCAGTTTGAAAAACGCATTGAACAGCGCACGCTGCGCGCGCAAGGAGTCTGACGATGTTAACCCGAGAACAGATGGCGATGCGCGTCGCCCGCGAACTGCGCGACGGGTATTACGTCAACCTGGGGATCGGCATCCCTACGCTGGTGGCGAATTATATTCCCCCGGAAATGGACGTGATGCTGCAGTCGGAAAACGGTCTGCTCGGAATGGGGGCTTTTCCCGATGAGCAGAGCCTTGATGCCGACATGATCAACGCCGGTAAACAGACGGTCACTGCGCGGACCGGCGCGGCCATTTTCGACTCGGCCCAGTCGTTTGCCATGATCCGCGGCGGCCATGTGGATCTGACCGTGCTGGGCGCATTTGAAGTCGATGTCGAGGGCAACATTGCCTCGTGGATGATCCCCGGAAAGATGGTGAAAGGGATGGGTGGCGCGATGGATCTCGTTGCCGGGGCGCAGAACATCATTGTGGTGATGACCCACGCTGCAAAAAACGGTGACTCCAAACTGCTGCCGCGCTGCACGCTGCCGCTCACCGGTGTGGGCTGCATCCGTCGGGTCCTGACCGATCTCGCGTTGCTGGAGATAGCGGACGGCGCGTTCATCCTGCGGGAGTACGCCCCGGGTGTCGGTATCGACGAGATTGTCCGTAAAACGGCCGGAAAAATCATTGTGGCGGACGACGTTCGCGAGATGCGCTTCAACTGAGGACTCAACATGAAAAAGGTCATGATTGTCGGGGCAACGCGAACCCCCATTGGCAGTTTTCGCGGATCGCTCTCGCCCCTTTCAGCCGTTGAGCTGGGTGCCGTCACGGTACAGCGTCTGCTGGAGAGCAGCGGCCTTCACCCAGAGCAAATAGACGAACTGGTTTTCGGTCAGGTGCTGACGGCCGGGAGCGGGCAAAACCCCGCCCGCCAGACGGCCATCACTGCCGGATTACCCGTCAGCACCCCGGCGACAACGGTCAATCTGGTGTGCGGCGCGGGGTTGAAAGCGGTACAGCTCGCCGCCCAGGCAATCCGCTGCGGTGACGCAGACGTGGTTATCGCTGGCGGCCAGGAGAGCATGAGTAACGCCCCGTATCTGCTGGATGGCGCACGTTCAGGGCTGCGTTTTGGGCATACGGGCCTGCTGGACAGCATGATCACCGACGGCCTGTGGGACGCCTTCAACGATTACCACATGGGCATCACTGCGGAAAACGTCGCCCGTGAGTACGGCATTTCCCGCGAGCAACAGGATGCCTTCGCCCTCCGGTCACAGCAAAAGGCGGCGTCCGCCATTGAGACTGGTCGGTTTGACGCCGAGATAGCGCCAGTGACGGTGAAACAGGGCAAACGTGCGCCACAGATTGTCCGCCATGATGAACAGCCACGCCCGGAAACCACCGCCGGGCAGCTTGCACAGCTTCGCCCCGCATTTTTGCATGACGAGGGCACGGTCACGGCCGGGAACGCCTCCACCCTTAACGATGGGGCCGCCGCGGTACTGCTGATGAGCGAGGAAAAGGCGCGGGAAAGCGGGTTACCTGTTCTTGGCCACATTGTGAGTTACGCCGTGACGGGCGTTGATCCGTCGATGATGGGCATCGGCCCGGTCAGCGCCTGCCGGACGGCGCTGGCGCGGGCGGGCTGGACGCTCGACGACGTCGATCTCATTGAAGCCAACGAAGCCTTTGCCGCACAGGCACTGGCGGTGTGCAAAGAGCTTGGCTGGGATGAACAGAACGTCAACGTTAACGGTGGCGCCATCGCCCTGGGCCATCCGATTGGCGCATCCGGCTGTCGCATCCTGGTGACCCTGCTCCATGAAATGCAGCGCCGGGAGGCAACAAAGGGACTTGCCACCCTGTGCGTTGGCGGCGGACAAGGCATTGCCCTGACCGTTGAGCGTTAAACCTCTCGTTGGTACCCGAATAATAATTAAAGTGAGGAGTCGTAATGAGTGTGTTAATAGCCCTGGCGGCGCTGGGATTACTGATGCTGGCGGCCTACCGCGGATACAGCGTGATTTTGTTTGCGCCGATTGCGGCGCTTGGTGCCGTGCTGCTGACCGATCCGGGTGCCGTCGGCCCGACGTTTACTGGCCTGTTTATGGAAAAGATGGTCGGCTTCGTTAAGCTCTATTTCCCGGTGTTCCTGCTGGGGGCGGTGTTTGGCAAGCTGATTGAGCTTTCCGGTTTTTCACGCTCCATCGTTGCCGCCGCGATCCAGATCCTCGGTCGTCGGCACGCTATCCCCGTGATAGTCCTGGTGTGTGCGCTGTTAACCTACGGCGGCGTGTCGCTGTTCGTGGTGGCATTTGCGGTGTACCCGTTTGCCGCCGAACTGTTCCGCCAGAGCGGCATCCCTAAACGGTTAATCCCCGCTACCGTGGCGCTGGGGGCGTTCTCGTTTACCATGGACGCCCTGCCCGGCACGCCGCAAATCCAGAACATTATTCCCACCAGCTTCTTTGGCACTAACGCCTGGGCGGCCCCGTGGCTGGGTCTTATCGGCTCTCTGTTTATTATCTTCTTTGGCCTGCTCTGGCTGGAGCGGCAGCGGCGTAAGGCGATCAATAACAATGAAGGTTATGGCACGGACCTGAAAAACGAACCTGAAACGCCGGACAATATTCATCTCCCGCATCCGCTGATTGCTCTCTCCCCGCTGCTGGTCGTGGGCATATTGAACCTGCTGTTTACCCGCTGGATCCCCGGCTGGTATGGTACGAGTCATGAGCTTACCCTGCCAGGACTAGCGAAACCGATTGTGACCGAGGTGAGCAAGATCACCGCCATCTGGGCCGTGGAGGCGGCGCTGCTCTCCGGTATTGTGCTGGTGTTGATTTTTGGTTTTCGCAATATCCGGGGACGTCTGGCAGAAGGCAGCCGAACGGCGGTGAGCGGCGCCATCCTCGCGGCGATGAATACCGCCTCGGAATACGGTTTCGGCGCGGTTATCGCCGCCCTGCCCGGTTTTCTGGTGTTATCTAAAGCGCTGTCTGCCATCCCGAACCCGTTGCTGAACGAAGCCATCAGCGTGACCGTTCTCGCCGGGATCACCGGCTCAGCGTCCGGCGGAATGAGTATTGCCCTTGCGGCCATGGCGGACACCTTTGTTGCTGCCGCCCACGCGGCCAATATCCCGCTTGAGGTGTTGCACCGCGTGGCGTCAATGGCAAGCGGCGGGATGGATACGCTTCCCCATAACGGGGCGGTGATTACCTTGCTGGCCATCACCGGCCTGAGCCATCGTCAGGCCTACGGCGGCATTTTCGCTATCACTATCATTAAAAGCCTGGCAGTGCTTTTTGTCATTGCCGTGTTCTATCTGACCGGCATTGTGTAAGGAGAGAAAAATGAATCTCAACGGTAAAATCGCCCTGGTGACCGGCTCGACAAGCGGCATTGGCCTGGGGATCGCTCGCGTGCTGGCGAAATCAGGGGCGCAGTTGATTCTCAACGGTTTCGGTGACAGCGAATCAGCGCGAGAAGAAATTGCACAACTGGGCAAAAAGCCGGGCTACCACGATGCCGACCTGCGTGACGTGTTGCAGATTGAAGCCATGATGCGCTACGCCAAATCGCAGTTTGGCGGCGTGGATATTCTTGTTAACAATGCCGGGATACAGCATGTGGCTCCGGTGGAGACCTTCCCGGTGGAGAAATGGAACGACATTATCGCCATTAACCTTTCTGCGGTGTTTCACACCAGCCGGCTGGCGTTGCCCGCCATGCGTGAACAAAACTGGGGACGCATCATTAATATCGCCTCCGTTCACGGGCTGGTTGCGTCGAAAGAGAAGTCCGCCTACGTTGCCGCCAAGCATGGCGTGGTGGGTTTTACCAAATCTCTGGCGCTGGAAACCGCACGCACCGGCGTGACCGCCAATGCCCTCTGCCCGGGGTGGGTGCTGACCCCGCTGGTACAACAGCAAATCGATAAGCGCATCGCGGATGGCGTCCCGCCGGAACTGGCGCGGGACCAGCTTCTCGGGGAAAAGCAGCCTTCAGGTGAATTTGTCACCCCGGAGCAGTTGGGCGAACTGGCGCTGTTTTTATGCAGCGACAGCGCCGTTAACGTTCGCGGCGCCGCGTGGAATATGGATGGCGGCTGGGTGGCACAGTGAGTTTCTGGCCGGGTAAGGCGAAGCCGCTACCCGGCCAGAAATGTTTAGCTTGAGCAACTCACTTCCAGCCGTTTGCCCCAGTCTGGCGGGCGGCTGACATAGTCATCATCCCGGTCGACAAACGGCGTGCGCAACGCCTGGTGCAGACGGTGCAACTCGTCATACTCTCCCTGCTCTGCCTGTTCAATCGCCCGCTGCGCCAGCCAGTTGCGCAACACCATCGCGGGATTCATCGCGTTCATCTGCGTCTGACGGGCGGCGTCATCGACCTGTTCCTGCTGCAAGCGGGAGCGGTAACGTGCAAACCAGTCGTCAAAGGCCTGCCTGTCAATAAACTCGTCGCGCAGCGGCGATGCAGCACTGTGCTGCTCCGTCTGGCCCAGCATCCGGAAAGTGCGGGTATAATCACTCCCCTCACGCGCCATCAGTGCAAACAGATCGTTCAGGATCTCGTTATCCCCTTTCTCCTGGGTCATCAGCCCCAGCTTGTTGCGCATCAGCGTGCCATATTCCCGCAGCAAAACGTCCTGATAGCTGTCGAGTGCATCATTCAGGGCATCGACATCCATAAACGGCGACAATGTTTGCGCAAACCGCTGCAGGTTCCATAGCCCAACCGCTGGCTGGTTGTCAAAACTGTAACGTCCCTGATAGTCAGAGTGGTTGCAGATATACCCCGGCTGATAATCATCCAGAAAACCAAACGGCCCATAATCAAAGGTCAGCCCGAGGAGCGACATGTTGTCAGTGTTCATTACCCCATGCGCAAAGCCCACCGTTTGCCAGCGAGCAATCATCCTGGCGGTACGGGCGACCACGTCCCGGAACCAGAGAACGTATTTATCAGCCTCATCCTGCAAATGCGCCCAATGGCGGCGAATAGCGTAGTCCGCGAGCTGACGAACCTTGTCCGTCTCACGACGATAGTAAAAGTGCTCAAAATGGCCAAAGCGCAGATGGCTTTGTGCGATACGCATCAGCATCGCCCCTTTTTCTACCGTTTCGCGCATAACCGGCGTGTCGCTGGTGACAATCGACAGCGCGCGCGTGGTGGGGATCCCCAGAGCATGCATGGCTTCAGATGCCAGGCATTCACGTATTGTTGAACGTAATACTGCGCGGCCATCACCCATCCGAGAATAAGGGGTAAGACCTGCGCCTTTCAGATGCCAGTCAACCGTCTCTCCGTTGGAAAGCTGTTGTTCGCCCAGCAGGATCCCCCTGCCGTCGCCCAGCTGTCCCGCCCAGACGCCAAACTGGTGTCCGCTATAGACCTGGGCAAGGGGTTGCATACCGGGCAGAAGCGTTTCGCCTCCCCAGACGCCCGCGCCCCCGGAAGGCTTAAACATCTCAGGCGGAACGGCCAGTTCATCGGCCAGCCGGTCGTTGTGCCAGATAAGACGTGAATTGTGTAACGGTGTGGGTTTGAGTGCGGTGTAAAAGCCAGGCAACTCGTCATGCCAGTGAGCAGTAAAAGACAGGGTCATAAGTCCTCCTGCTTTTAGTGTAGAGGGTTTGCCCGAACTTAAACACGGGCGAAAGACAGGGTTATCGCTACTGAACCAGCGTCGTGACGTGCTCCGCCGGGACAGCGGGCCACAGCGTGCCCTGCATGGCGCCAAAATTGAAGGACAAGACGCGTTGCAGCAGACCGTGGTCGTCAATACCTGAGACGATCACCGACTGGCAGTGCGGCGTTATTTGCCAGAGGATAGCGCGCATAAAAGGTTCGAAAGAGAGCTCTGAAGCCCGCTGCTGGATGAAACCTTTATCGAGAATGACCCGTTTAAATAATCCATCATAGACAGCTTTGAGCGATGCCGCGCCTGCACCAAAGTTTGCGAGGACCAGGGGGAAATGGATCGCCATTCTCGCCAGTTGCAGATCATCCTTTCCGTTATTTAAACCTGGATAATTCTCATTAACAGTAAACTCAAGAAAAGGATACCGCTCAAGAATTGAAACAGCATTCCCATTACTTAATAAAAATTCAACAATAGCCGGGGTAATATTTATCCATGCAATTAACTGATGCTGAATAAAAAACAGTTTACAGGTATCAAGCAATTGCAGTTTTTCGTTAAACAGCGCTAACTCTTCTGCCGCTGAAAGCCGGGGGATAACGAGCTCAGTGGGGATCCTCACATCGGTGCCGACGCCAGTAAAGTTAACCAGAACTTCTAAACCTTTAAGCTCGCCAGCACTATTACGTGCAGGCAAAAGCATCAGTTCAGACTGGTATGCATTATCTAGCGTAATCATCATTGCACTCGCCCCGCATTAAAGATGAGAGAGGACATCCTGGAGCAATTGCCGACACAATTCCACTGTCTTGATTTTAATAAGTTTAATTTCATTAGTTCCGTATTAATTTTCAGATTTATCCCTGAATCTAAAATAATCTTATCCTGGTTACAGAGTAATAGCCAGTTTTAGATAAAACAGACACATAAGGATGACGCTAATTTTAGGTAAATTTAACTTTAATCAGCTTATTCAAGAAAAACCGGCATGATTTAATAGTTACCCTGCCGGCAGTGAGACGTGTTCGGGCAGATTAAATACGTCGTGCCTGCCAGAAATTTTTACGCCAGTAAACATTATCCAGAGAAGAGCGCATCACACCCCGGCTTGTTGAGGCATGAATAAACTGGTTGTCCGTGTCATAAATGCCGACATGCAGGCCACTTTCTCCCGAACCGGTTTTGAAAAAGACCAGGTCTCCCGGCAGCAGATCGTCTTTATCAATTTCAGTCCCAATTTCAGCCTGCTTACGCGTTTCGCGCGGAAGCTGTAAATCAAACTTGTCACGAAACGTCATCAGCACAAAACCAGAGCAGTCCACTCCGCCGCGACTCATACCGCCGTAGCGATAAGGCGTCCCGCGCCAGTTGCTCAGCTGGTCGTTCAGACTGGCAATGACGGTGATAGAATCTGAAAGCCGCGGATTAGGCGGCGGTGCACGATGGCTGCTGCATCCCGCAAGAAAGAGTGCCGCCACCAGGATAAACCAGAATCGCATTTTCAGACGAATCCTCTGCTTTTATTGTTCTTTCGGTAATTTAGCGCGCAAGTGTGTTAACAGGCAAGAAACGGTTACTCCTGCCCCGTAGAAATCAGCATCTTATGTCCCTCGATATCCAGCCTGCGGAACGACATGTTATAGGCACGTGCCAGATGTGGCGGCGTAAGAACCTGGTCCCGCGCGCCGCTGGCAATCATCCTGCCGCGCGACAGTAGCCACACCCGATGGGCATGGCGCAACGTATGGTTAAGGTCGTGGCTGCTCATCACCACGGCAATACCTTTCCGGCTCAACGCGCTTAACAGCGAATCCAGCGCCGCCTGCTGGGCGACATCCAGACCACTCATGGGTTCGTCCAGGAGCAACATCCGCCCGTGAGGGTTGCCTGCGGGGTGGATCTGCAGAATGACCGCCGCCAGACGCACTCGCTGCCATTCACCGCCGGAAAGCTGGCTGGCATGGCGGGGCAGTTTATCTTCCAGTCCTAACGCCGCCGCCACCTCCGTAAGCAGTGCCGTATTCTGTTTGTCGTGCAAATGCAGCATCAGATAATGCCAGACCGGCATCGCAAACGGCGGCACCTGCTGCTGCACCAGATAGCTGCGCCGGTGGGCCAGCGAGCCGGGAGACCAGTCAGCAAGAGGATGTTCCAGCAGTGTGATCTGCCCGGGCCCGGTGGTCAGCCCTGCCATCCGCGCCAGCAGCGTGCTTTTTCCCGCGCCGTTTGGCCCAACCAGATGCAGGATTTCCCCCGCATTGATAGCGCCGGTCATCGGCTCCAGACGCCCCTTCTCGGCGACGTCCGTGAGCTGCATCAGCAGTGACATTATTTTGCCAGCGCCAGCTTGATCGATTCCATGACAATCGGATCCTCAGGCGTCATATCCGGCGAGAAGCGCTGAACGACCTGGCCGTCGCGACCGATCAGGAATTTTTCGAAGTTCCACAGAATATCGTCCGGATAGAGCGGCGCGCGGCCTTTGCTGGCCATACGCTCGTAAAAACCACTGCCCTCAGGCGCAACGGCCTTCGGCGCGGCAGCAATCAGCTTCGCGTATAGCGGATGGCGATCTTCGCCGTTAACATCAATTTTGCTGAACATCGGGAACGTTACGCCATAGGTGGTGCTGCAGAAGGTTTTGATCTCTTCTTCGCTGCCCGGCTCCTGGCCCAGGAACTGGTTGCACGGGAAGCCCAGCACGGTGAAACCATCTTTCTCCCAGGCTTTCTGAATGTTCTCCAGCTGTTCGTACTGTGGCGTCAGGCCGCATTTGGACGCCACGTTGACGATAAGCAACACGTTGCCTTTGTAGCTTTCCAGCGTGGTTTTCTCGCCATCAATGGTCGTCACTTCGGTATTCAGGATATCAGTCTGCATAGCATTCCCTCAGGTTGTCTTACGGGTCGTTTTTTAACGTCCGGATTTTAATAGTAGCCAGATAAAGACTGGCGCGCCCAGCGTGGCGGTTACCACACCAATCGGTAACTCCGCGCCTGTCAGGGCAAGACGAGCGATGATATCAGCCACCAGCAGCGTGACGGCTCCGGCCACGGCCGAAGCCGGAAGCAAGGTTCGATGGTCCGTGAAGCCACACAGACGCAGCATATGCGGGATAACCAGCCCGATAAAACCAATCGCTCCCGCCAGCGCCACGCTCACGCCCACCAGCCAACCGATGGCAATGACCAGCACGTTACGCCAGAACGCCATCGGCATGCCAAGCTGACGGGCTGAGATCTCCCCCAGCGCGAGCATGTTCAGCGGCTGCGCCTGCAGGGCTGCCCATACAATCCCAGGCACCAGAAGTGCCATCAGCCAGCCCTGATGCCAGTCAACGCCACCAAAGCCGCCCATCATCCAGTACATCAGCTGACGCAAGTCAAAGGAGGTCGAGAAGTAAACCGCCCAGGTCATTAGCGCGCTGCAGATGATCCCCAGCGCAACCCCGGCAAGCAGCAGGCGGCTGGTCGACAAGTGCCGTCTGGCAAAGCGAAGCAGGATGATGGTGATCAGTAATGCGCCGAAAATGGCACTGAGGCTAATACTCCATCCGGAGAGTTCTCCTCCGCCCAGCATTACCGCCGCAATCAGCCCAACGCCTGCACCGTTCGACACCCCGAGCAGCCCGGGTTCCGCCAGCGGGTTTTCAAACAGCGCCTGCATAACGGTACCTGACAGCGCCAGTGCAGCACCGACCAGCATCACCGCCACGGTGCGAGGCAGACGAATTTGCCAGACGAAGAGTTGCCCGTCAGGCCCCAGCCAGCGTTCGGGCCCAATCCAGCTGTCGCCCGCGCAGAGGCTGATACCCGCGGCGACAATCAGCAACAGCGCCAGCAATAGCAGGCGACGTCGGTCGGAACGGTGTTGGCGATGAGCATAATCAAGCATGAGCGTGGTTTTATTAGCGTGTGATGTCTTTGATTTTACGGTCGGTTTGCCAGAGAGCGCAAAGAAAAAAGGCCGCGTGGGCGGCCTTTTTGGTTAGTTCATATTACTCTGCTTTGGGCGTTGCGTTTTCGACACGGCTTTTTAACTTCTGGCCGGGTCTGAAGGTCACCACGCGGCGGGCTGTAATGGGAATATCTTCCCCCGTCTTCGGGTTACGGCCCGGACGTTGGTTTTTGTCTCGCAAATCAAAATTGCCAAAACCGGAGAGTTTTACCTGCTCACCATTTTCCAGAGCACGACGGATCTCTTCGAAAAACAGCTCTACCAGCTCTTTGGCATCCCGTTTGCTAAGCCCAAGCTTATCAAACAGATATTCTGACATTTCAGCTTTTGTAAGCGCCATAGGTTCAATCCCTCAATGATGCCTGGAATCGCTCTTTTAATGCCTCTACACATTTGGCGACGGTAGCGGCAATCTCCTCTTCTTCGAGTGTACGGCTGGTATCCTGAAGGATAAGGCTGATAGCGAGGCTCTTGAAACCTTCTGCTACGCCCTTGCCGCGGTACACGTCAAATAAGTTTACGCCAACTACCTGATTTACGCCAACTTTCTTACATTCGGCCAAAATATCTGCTGCGGGAACGTTTTCCGCGACCACAACCGCGATATCACGGCGGTTCGCCGGGAAGCGGGAGACGTCCTGCGCCTGAGGAATGACGCGGTCTGCAACCGGGCTCCACTCCAGCTCAAACACGATGGTACGGCCGTTCAGGTCCAGCTTACGCTCCAGCTCAGGATGAACAACACCAATGAAACCAATGCGTTTGCCGTCTAAATAGATCGCCGCACTCTGGCCCGGATGCAGGGCTGGAATCGCTTCTGCACGGAATTCAATTTCAGATAATTTACCGGTCAGATCCAGAATGGCTTCCAGATCGCCTTTCATATCGTAGAAATCAACCGTACCTTTTGCCAGGTCCCAGTGCTCTTCATAACGGTTGCCACTGATAGCACCAGCCAGCATGAGATCCTGACGGATGCCTAAATTTGCCTGATTATCCGGTACAAAGCGCAAACCGCTTTCGAAAATTCGCACGCGGTTTTGCTGGCGATTCTGGTTGTAAACGATAGTGCCCAGCAGCCCGGTCCACAGGGACAGACGCATTGCGGACATTTCGCTGGAGATTGGGCTTGGCAGGATCAACGCCTCCTCGCCCGGGTGGATCTGTTGCTGCAGCTTAGGGTCAACAAAGCTGTAGGTGATCACTTCCTGGTAGCCTTTGTCGTTAAGCATGGTTTTCACACGCTTCAGGGACAGGTCGGCTTCACGATGGGTACCCATCTCCAGACCGGCCTGAACGGGCTCGTCCGGGATGTTGTTGTAGCCGTATACGCGGGCCACTTCTTCCACCAGATCTTCTTCGATTTCCATGTCAAAACGCCAGGATGGCGCAACGGCTTTCCACTCGTCCTGACCTTCGGTCACTTCACAGCCCAGACGCGTCAGAATGTCGGTCACCTGGGCATCGGCAACATGATGACCAATCAGGCGATCGAGCTTGCTGCGGCGCAGGGTAATGGTTGCGCGTTTCGGCAGCGTCGCTTCGTGAGTAACATCGATAACCGGACCGGCTTCACCGCCGCAGATGTCGATCAGCAGGCGAGTCGCTCGCTCCATCGCTTTGTACTGCAGCGCAGGGTCAACGCCACGCTCGTAGCGGTGAGACGCATCGGTGTGCAGGCCATGACGGCGTGCGCGACCGGTGATAGAGAGCGGGCTGAAGAAGGCGCATTCCAGCAGGACGTTTTGCGTTTCGTCATTTACCCCAGAGTGTTCGCCACCGAAGATACCGCCCATCGCCAGCGCTTTGCTGTGGTCAGCAATCACCAGCGTATCCGCGTTCAGCTTCGCTTCGGTGCCGTCAAGCAGAACCAGGGTTTCGCCCTCTTTTGCCATACGGACAACAATACCGCCTTCGATACGATCTTTATCGAACGCATGCATTGGCTGACCCAGTTCCAGCAGAACGTAGTTGGTGACGTCAACCACCGCGTCGATAGAGCGAATGCCGCAGCGGCGCAGCTTCTCTTTCATCCACAGTGGTGTTGGCGCTTTCACGTTGATGCCTTTTACCACGCGGCCGAGGTAGCGTGGGCAAGCATCCGCGGCGTCAACCTGAATAGGCAGTACGTCACTGATGGTCGCTTCTACCGGTACGATCTCCGGCGCGTTCAGTTCGGTCTGGTTCAGCACGGCCACGTCGCGCGCCACGCCGATGATACCTAAGCAATCAGCGCGATTTGGCGTAACGCTGATCTCGATGGTGTTGTCATCAAGCTTCAGGTATTCGCGGATATCGGTGCCAATTGGCGCATCCAGCGGCAGCTCAATGATGCCGTTGTGATCGTCGGAAATACCCAGCTCGGAAAAGGAGCACAGCATGCCTTCAGACGGCTCACCGCGCAGTTTAGCCGCTTTAATTTTGAAATCACCCGGCAGTACCGCACCCACGGTTGCCACGGCGACTTTCAGGCCCTGACGGCAGTTTGGCGCACCGCAAACGATGTCCAGCAGGCGGTCGCCGCCGACATTCACTTTTGTCACGCGCAGTTTGTCGGCGTTCGGATGCTGGCCGCACTCGACCACTTCACCGACCACGACGCCGGTGAAGGCACCGGAAACCGGCTCAACGCCGTCAACTTCCAGGCCCGCCATGGTGATCTGGTCAGACAGCGCGTCGCTGTCCAGCGTGGTATTGACCCATTCGCGTAACCACAGTTCACTGAATTTCATTGTTCTGTCCTGCCCTTATTTAAACTGTTTGAGGAAACGCAGATCGTTTTCGAAGAATGCACGTAAATCGGTCACACCGTAACGCAGCATGGTCAGACGCTCCATGCCCATACCGAAGGCAAAGCCGGAGTACACTTCCGGATCGATACCGACGTTGCGCAGTACATTTGGATGCACCATGCCGCAACCCAGCACTTCCAGCCATTTGCCGTTTTTGCCCATCACGTCAACTTCCGCAGACGGTTCAGTGAACGGGAAGTAGGATGGACGGAAACGAACCTGCAGGTCTTCCTCAAAGAAGTTGTTCAGGAAATCGTGCAGCGTGCCCTTCAGGTTGGTGAAGCTGATGTTTTTATCAACAATCAGACCTTCCATCTGGTGGAACATTGGGGTATGGGTCTGATCGTAATCGTTACGATAAACGCGACCCGGCGCGATGATGCGGATTGGCGGTTCCTGATCCTTCATGGTACGGATCTGTACGCCAGAGGTCTGGGTACGCAGCAGACGCGTGGCGTCAAACCAGAAAGTGTCGTGGTCAGCGCGTGCCGGATGATGGCCAGGAATATTCAGGGCATCGAAGTTGTGATAATCATCTTCAATTTCCGGGCCAGTCGCCACGGTAAAGCCGAGCTCACCGAAGAAACTTTCAATGCGATCGATGGTACGGGTAACCGGATGCAGCCCCCCGTTTTCGATACGGCGACCCGGCAGAGAAACGTCGATCGTCTCTGCGGCCAGGCGCGCATTCAGCACCGCGCTTTCCAGCTCGGCTTTACGTGCGTTCAGTGCCTGCTGCACCTGCTCTTTAGCTTCGTTAATCACCGCACCCGCTGCCGGGCGTTCTTCTGGCGGCAGTTCACGCAGGGTTGTCATTTGAAGGGTCAGGTGCCCTTTCTTCCCAAGATATTCGACGCGGACATTGTCTAACGCGGCAACATCTGAGGCCTGATTAATGGCGGCTGTTGCACTGGCAACCAGCTCTGCGAGATGTGACATGATTTTCCTCATTATGTCGGTGCAGACACCGATTTGGTGGAGTTATTCTCTCAAATTCAGATACAAAAAAAGCCTCCATCGGGAGGCTTATCTGGCGCTGTTTTTCGTTTCATCTTTCACGCGCTAGCCTCCTGGAGTCAGGTGCTAAAGTAAAAGAAGAAGCGGAAAATAGCAGCATTCATGCTTGCGTTACCTTGTTGGGTAAAAACCGTTGAGAACTTATTGAAAAGCCTGCACGGATAAATGTCAATCTTCTGATGGTGTTAAATGAAAAGAGGAGGCAAAGCCCCCTCTCTCAACTGGCTTATGCCAGTGCTGCTTTCGCTTTTTCGACCAGAGCGGTGAACGCTACTTTGTCGAATACTGCGATGTCAGCCAGGATCTTACGGTCGATTTCAACAGAGGCTTTTTTCAGGCCATTGATGAATTTGCTGTAAGAAATACCGTTCTGACGTGCTGCTGCGTTGATACGCGCAATCCACAGTTGACGGAACTGACGCTTACGCTGACGACGGTCACGGTAAGCGTACTGACCTGCTTTGATAACAGCCTGGAAGGCAACGCGGTATACGCGTGAACGCGCACCGTAGTAGCCTTTAGCTTGTTTCAAAATTTTCTTGTGACGTGCACGTGCAATTACACCACGTTTTACGCGAGCCATGTGTGCTCTCCTGTATCTATTCTAAGTTAAAAAAGTTAAACGTTAACGACTTATGCGTACGGCAGGCACGCGATTACCAGGCCCAGATCGCCTTTAGAAACCATGGCTTTTGGACGCAGGTGACGTTTACGCTTGGTAGCTTTCTTAGTCAGAATGTGACGCAGGTTAGCGTGCTTGTGCTTAAAACCACCTTTACCGGTTTTTTTGAAGCGCTTAGCAGCACCGCGTACGGTCTTAATTTTTGGCATTTTAATAACTTCCACTTCGCATTGTTAAATAAACGAAACATAGGCGAACAAAACCTATGAAACCCGAAGGCTCCACAGATTTTGCTGCTTGAAGGCCTTACTGTTTCTTCTTAGGAGCGAGCACCATGATCATCTGGCGGCCTTCGATCTTCGTAGGGAAGGATTCGACTACTGCCAGTTCACTCAGATCTTCACGGACGCGGTTAAGCACTTCCATACCGATCTGTTGGTGGGCCATTTCACGACCGCGGAAACGCAGTGTGATCTTGGCCTTATCGCCATCTTCCAGAAAGCGAATCAGGCTGCGGAGTTTTACCTGATAATCGCCATCGTCGGTACCAGGACGGAATTTGATTTCCTTAACCTGGATAACTTTTTGCTTCTTCTTCTGTTCCTTAGAAGACTTACTCTTTTCATAAAGGAACTTGCCGTAGTCCATGATACGACAAACTGGCGGTTCGGCGTTAGGGCTGATTTCAACTAAATCTACTCCAGCTTCTTCAGCCTTTTCGATTGCTTCTCTCAGACTCACAATCCCCAGCTGCTCGCCTTCCAGACCTGTTAAGCGAACTTCCTGGGCGCGAATCTCGCCATTGATACGATTCGGACGTGCCGTTTGAACTCGTTTTCCGCCTTTAATACCTTATTCCTCCAGTTGTTGAAGACTGCGGCTGCGAATCTCTTGTTGCAGCTTCTCAATCACTTCACTTACGTCCAGGCTGCCCAGGTCTTTACCACGGCGGGTGCGAACGGCAACTTTGCCTGCTTCCACCTCTTTATCACCACAGACCAACATATACGGGACACGACGTAAAGTGTGCTCGCGGATTTTAAAGCCAATCTTCTCATTTCTCAAGTCTGCTTTTACGCGAATGCCCGCATTTTGTAGTTTCTGCGTCAATTCTTTAACGTAATCTGCCTGAGAATCGGTAATGTTCATCACCACTACCTGCACTGGCGCAAGCCAGGTTGGGAAGAAGCCCGCGAACTCTTCGGTCAGGATGCCGATGAAGCGCTCCAGTGAACCGAGGATTGCACGGTGAATCATAACCGGTACCTGACGTTCGTTGTCTTCGCCAACATAAGAGGCGCTTAAACGCTGCGGCAGGGAGAAGTCCAGCTGTACAGTACCGCACTGCCAAGCTCTGTCGAGACAGTCATACAGGGTAAATTCAATTTTCGGACCGTAGAATGCACCCTCGCCCAGCTGGTATTCGAACGGAATACCGTTCTCTTCCAGCGCCACGGCGAGATCCGCTTCTGCGCGATCCCATGTCTCATCGCTACCGATACGTTTTTCCGGACGCGTTGAGAGTTTGACCACGATCTTCTCGAAGCCAAAGGTGCTGTACATATCGTAGACCATACGAATACAGGCGTTAACTTCATCACGAACCTGATCTTCAGTACAGAAGATATGCGCATCATCCTGAGTAAAGCCACGAACACGCATCAGACCGTGCAGCGCACCTGATGGCTCGTTGCGGTGGCAGCTACCGAACTCCGCCATACGCAGCGGCAGGTCACGGTAGGATTTCAGACCCTGGTTGAAGATCTGAACGTGGCCCGGGCAGTTCATTGGCTTAATGCAGTATTCACGGTTCTCGGATGAGGTGGTGAACATCGCATCTTTGTAGTTGTCCCAGTGGCCGGTTTTTTCCCACAGCACACGGTCCATCATGAACGGGCCTTTTACTTCCTGGTACTGGTACTCTTTCAGCTTGGAGCGTACGAACGTTTCCAGTTCACGGAAGATGGTCCAGCCGTCGTTATGCCAGAATACCATACCCGGCGCTTCTTCCTGCATGTGATACAGGTCAAGCTGTTTACCGATTTTACGGTGGTCACGCTTCGCCGCTTCTTCCAGGCGCTGCAGATAGGCGTTCAGGGCTTTTTTATCGGCCCATGCGGTACCATAAATACGCTGCAACATTTTGTTGTTGCTGTCGCCACGCCAGTAGGCGCCTGCGATCTTCATCAGTTTAAAGTGATGACAGAAACGCATATTCGGCACGTGCGGTCCACGGCACATGTCGATGTATTCTTCGTGATGGTACAAGCCGGGCTTGTCATCATGAGAGATGTTCTCGTCAAGAATAGAGACTTTATAGCTCTCGCCACGCTTGACGAAGGTTTCACGCGCTTCGTGCCAGCTGACTTTCTTCTTGATAACGTCATAGTTCGTTTCGGCGAGCTCGTGCATACGTTTTTCGAGCGCGTCGATATCTTCCTGGGTCAGGGTGTGGTCAAGGTCAACGTCATAGTAGAAACCGTTGTCGATAACCGGACCAATCGCCATTTTGGTGTTTGGCCACAGCTGCTTGATAGCATGACCTAACAGGTGCGCACAGGAGTGACGAATGATCTCCAGACCTTCTTCGTCTTTCGCGGTGATGATTGCAAGCGTCGCATCGTTTTCAATCAGATCGGACGCATCAACCAGCTCACCGTTCACACGGCCGGCGATGGTCGCTTTCGCGAGGCCAGGACCGATATCCAGGGCAACATCCATTGGGCTAACAGCGCGGTCGAAATGGCGTTGGCTGCCATCAGGAAGAGTAATTACAGGCATTTTATATCCTTATTTGCAGTGATGCCCCACACATAAGAGCATATACAAAGAAAATAATCGTGATTAAACAGTAGATTACGAAACATCTGACCAACAATCGTCAAATTGGTTCGTTATCCTGCACCTGCCGAATTCAGATAAATGCGGGTTTACGGCAAGGGACTTAATGTTAACACTAACAGCAAGGGGATTGCACCCTCTGCTGCCACAATGAAGGACTGGCATGTTGCAGATAGTTGCAGATTGCGTCTCTCTGGCACTCGCATTTCGCCGATGCTGAGCTAACTTTGAACAGGCCTTTAAAATCCACAGGTGCTTACCATGAACGTATCCAGTAGAACGGTAGTGATATTAAATATCCTGTCAGCAACCGGTTTATTGTTGATTCTCGCCGATCGATTCCACTGGTTCTGAGCTGAACCCCATACCGGCATAACCCGATTGCTTCCGGGAAGGGGCATATTTCGGCCCCGTTTGATAGACTATGCGTATCAACGGACAAGGATTAGGTTATGCCAACAAAACGATTTGCCGTAAAACACTGGAAAATGGTGCTGGTGCTGATTGCCATCTGCGGCGCGATGCTGCTACTTCGTTGGGCGGCAATGATTTGGGGTTAGAGAATCAGAAGGGACGTCTGGCAGAAATGAGAAACGGGCCGATATTTTCGGCCCGCCATGATTACATTCTATAACCCAGTGAAACGGTGGTTCTGCGATCGGTATGTTCAGGCGCGCTTGCTGGTGGTGAAGAGTTCCAGGTCACGTTGTAGGCCACTTTCAAACCGAAGTGTTCATTGATAGCCACGTTCAGGGCACTTTCAGAGTTCAGCGTTGTATCCTCGGCACCAAACACAGACACACCCTGAGTGAATTTGGTGTTATCGGTCATCTGCCATGCGTAGGTACCTGACGCATAACCCAGCGGCTGGGTTTCATCTTCGCCGTTGGTGTACTCGTCGTAGCGAACACCAGGACCGAATTCAAAACGGAAGCTGTGTACAGGCCCATTCAGGAACTGACGACCATAACCCGTCGTGAATACATCACGCTGGCGATAGCCATTATAACGGTCGGTTAACCAGCTTGCCTGACCGAATATGTAGTCATAGTCGGTCATGTTGTAACGGCTACGTCCACCTGCCGCATATTTCTCGGAAGAGCGTTCATCGTTAGCGGACGTGTTGCTGGCATTCCCCCACAGCGACCATGCTGTGGTATTACCGTACCAGGTCAGGGTGCTGTCCGCCGTCAGAGAAGAGCTTTTTGTGTTACCTGATTGCGCGAGATACCCGGCATTCAGATTACCTTCGAAGGGTTTTTTGGCAGTGGAGGGATCGTCCATGACAGTAAAAACGGTGTCATCGGCGGTTGCATTCAGTGATGCAAATACGCCACCCGCCAGCATCAGTGCTGCGGGTACTGTCTTCAAAAGCTTCATTTTATTTAAGGAGTCCGTACAACAAAAAAAGAGACCACCACGGTCTCGGAAACTTTCTTGAGGATCAATGACAAGGCGTCCAGAGAAAGGTAACAAATTATAAAAAGGCGCAAATAACATAGCAATATTTTCTTATTTCATTTTTTGAATAAGAACGATCCCAAAGCGCGTTTTATTTTATATATCTTTTATCGCGATTGTTTCAGCATTCATTTTTAAAATCATACTGTTATTTACATTGCCTTCCTGTCGATCGGTGCCAGGCTTAAAAGAACCCATACTAAAAGGAGGTTATGATGGCTTCTATTTATACGCTGACGCTCTCCCCTTCCCTCGACTCCGCGACTATCACCCCGCACATTTACCCTGAAGGTAAACTACGCTGTAGCGCCCCTGTGTTTGAGCCGGGCGGCGGCGGCATTAACGTGGCGCGCGCCATTACCCATCTTGGCGGTAAAGCCACCGCCATATTCCCTGCCGGGGGTGCCACGGGGGAACATCTGGTCTCTTTGCTGGCGGATGAACAGGTTACCGTAGACACCGTAGCGGCCCAGGACTGGACCCGGCAGAATCTGCATGTCCACGTCGAATCCAGCGGGGAACAGTATCGTTTCGTGATGCCGGGCGCCAGACTGAGCGATGATGAGTTTCGTCAACTTGAAGAGAAGGTACTGACCATTGAAAGCGGCTCACTGCTGGTTATCAGCGGTAGTCTACCGCCAGGCGTCAAAACGGAAAAGCTGACGGCGCTGGTTAAGGCAGTGCTTCAGCGTGGTATCCGCTGCATCGTCGACAGCTCAGGTGAAGCCCTGCAGGCAGCGTTAGTCCCCGGGCAGCTTGAACTCGTTAAACCTAACCAGAAAGAGCTTAGCGCGCTGGTGAATCGCGAACTTAACCAGCCTGATGACGTGCGCACCGCCGCAGAAGAACTGGTTCGCAGCGGCAAAGCGCACCGCGTGGTCGTCTCTCTCGGTCCTCAGGGGGCGCTGGCTGTCGACAAGACGGGCTTTGTGCAGGTTGTGCCGCCGCCCATGAAAAGCCAGAGTACCGTGGGTGCGGGCGACAGCATGGTCGGCGCGATGGCGCTAAAACTGGCGCAGGGTGCTTCTCTTCTGGAAATGACGCGTTATGGCGTCGCGGCGGGGAGTGCCGCCACCATTAATCAGGGGACGCGGCTGTGTTCGCTTGCCGATACGCAAAAAATCGTCGATTACCTTTCAAAAGACTGACCTCTATTCCCCTTCCCAATCGAAGGGGAATTTACCTTAAAGTCGCCAAATATGGCATATCGACTATGCTAAAAAAACTTTCAGAATAACAACGAGGTGAATTATGAGCAGTGGTGATATCACCCGCTATGTCGCAACCATCAATCTTCGTGAAGCGTCACTGACCGAGCTGAACGAGCTCAATAACGCCTTTACTCGCGCGAATTTTCTGCTCACGCTGACGGACGATGACGGCCATATTCATGATTTAGGCACGCTGACATTTGGTTTGATCGCGGCCCTGAGTGAAGAAGACGTTCACGCCCTGGCCGCCAGTCTGGTGGAAAGTGTGACCGACAAGCCCGCCGACATCACCGTGGAAACGTGGGAAAGCTGGCACAAAAAAGAACAATAAGTGCGCTGCATGAATTTAAACCGCTCAGGTGTGCGTTAGTTCGTATTTTTTTACCGCAATTATGCGCTAACTTTATGATCTGGCAGACAACATGGGAGAGTCAACATGTGGCAGGCTATCAGTCATCTTTTAAGTGAGCAACTGGGTGAAGGTGAAATTGAACTGCGTAACGAACTGCCAGGCGGAGAGATCCACGCCGCGTGGCATTTACGCTACGCAGGACGCGATCTTTTCGTGAAGTGTGATGAGCGAGAACTGCTCCCGATATTCACCGCTGAAGCCGACCAGCTGGAACTGTTGTCTCGTAGTAAAACGGTGACAGTACCGCAGGTGCTGGCTCTGGGCAGCGACCGGGACTACAGTTTCCTGGTCATGGACTATCTCCCTCCCCGCCCGCTGGATGCCCATAACGCCTTCATTCTTGGACAACAGCTCGCGCGCCTGCACCAGTGGAGCGACCAGCCCCAGTTTGGGCTCGATTTTGACAACGACCTTTCCACTACCCCACAGCCCAACGCCTGGCAGCGTCGGTGGTCGACGTTTTTTGCCGAACAGCGCATCGGATGGCAGCTTGAACTGGCCGCCGAAAAAGGGCTGGAATTTGGCAATATTGATGCCATCGTTGAGCATGTACAACAGCGCCTGGCCTCCCATCAGCCGCAGGCATCTCTACTGCACGGCGATTTATGGTCCGACAACTGCGCGCTGGGTCCCAACGGCCCCTATATCTTCGACCCGGCCTGCTACTGGGGTGACAGAGAGTGCGATCTGGCCATGCTGCCCCTGCATCCAGAGCAGCCCCCGCAAATATATGATGGCTATCAGTCAGTCTCCCCTCTGCCGTCCGATTTTCTCGAGCGCCAACCGGTGTATCAGCTTTATACGCTGATGAACCGCGCTATCCTTTTTGGCGGGCAGCATCTGGTCAACGCCCAGCGTGCGCTTGAACGCGTACTTGCGGCATAGGGACAAATCGGGTGGCCGTGCCGCCACCCTCATCTGTCAGAGAAAACCCAGCAGAGAGAAGAAGAAGTATCCCGCCACAATGATGATAATGGGGAGAATATAGAGCGGGAAAATTTGCAGGAAAATGGTGTGACGCGGTACCACAATGCGGGATTCAATCTGCTCCCGGCTCATTCCTTCCGGGCCTTTCGCCTGTTCCAGAATTAACTGATCCTCAACGCCTTCGCGCAGAAAACGGGTCTGGCGACTCATTCGCGCACCGGATGCCTGTAACGCCATGGCAATAAAAATCAACGCATAGATGACCCAGAATCCAATATTAAGCTGCTGGTGAAAATCCGGCGTTGGCGAGTTGAACCAGAAGACATTCAGGAACGGGGTGTTGAACCGCATCATCTCAATCATGACATGCGCAAAATCAAGCATGACGGCATTAATGCCTGGCTGTTTTTCGCTGTGATCGTACATAAATTTGAGCACAGAAATCAGCGTAGAGATGACGGCGGGAATAAAAATCACCCAGCCAGCAATACGTTTTAAGACAGCAATGCGTCCAGCTTGTTGATACGTCATCAGTTCCTCTTCATAAAGACGCGTTATTTGTGGCTAAGTCTACCTGCTGGACAGCATTTTCGCCCGATCTTTGAAAGCAATATGCTAAATTGCTAAGTGTGCTTAGCACTTATCGTCTGTCGAACACCCTGGATAAGGAGACGTTGTGATGTCGACACCGCGCCAGATACTTGCCGCTATTTTTGACATGGATGGATTACTGATTGATTCCGAGCCGTTGTGGGATCGCGCCGAGCTGGACGTGATGGCCAGCCTGGGCGTTGATATCAGCCGCCGTAATGAACTTCCCGACACGCTGGGCCTGCGCATTGATATGGTCGTAGACCTCTGGTACGCCCACCAGCCGTGGAGTGGCCCAGATCGCGACGAAGTCACCGCGCGCATTATCAGCCGCGCCATCGCGCTGGTGGAGGAGAACAAGCCGCTATTGCCTGGCGTGCGTGAAGCGGTCGCGTTGTGTAAGGCTCAGGGGCTGAAGGTGGGCCTGGCCTCCGCTTCACCGCTGCATATGCTGGAAAAAGTGCTCATTATGTTTGAGCTGCGCGACAGTTTTGACGCCCTGGCGTCAGCTGAAAAGTTGCCCTACAGCAAACCGCATCCGCAGGTCTATATGGACTGTGCCGCTAAGCTGGGTCTTGATCCGCTTACCTGTGTCGCGCTGGAAGATTCCGTTAACGGCATGATCGCGTCCAAAGCCGCACGTATGCGCTCCATTGTGGTTCCGGCAGAAGAAGGCCGCCACGATCCCCGTTTTGCCCTTGCCGATGTGAAGCTTAATTCGCTGACAGAACTCACGGCGCATCACCTTAAGGGCGGCTAACAACATGCTCCATTTGTGACAAATAGTTACACCGTCACCTCTTCCGCCTACTGTATAAAAACCCTATACTGTATGAATTGACAGTTTCGTGGGTTTTATCATGACGGCGGAAGGCCACCTCCTTTTTTCCATAGCGTGCGCAGTATTTGCCAAAAACGCTGAACTCACTCCCGTGCTCGCACAGGGGGACTGGTGGCATATTGTCCCTTCCGCCGTATTGACCTGTCTGCTGCCCGATATTGATCATCCCAAATCATTTCTTGGGCAACGCCTGAAGTGGGTCTCGAAACCCATCGCCCGCGCGTTCGGCCACCGGGGGTTTACGCACAGCCTGCTGGCCGTTTTTGGGCTGCTTACCCTTTTTTATTTAAAAGTGCCCGAAAGCTGGATCGTCCCTGCTGATGCCATTCAGGGGATGGTGCTCGGCTACTTAAGCCATATTCTTGCCGATATGCTGACGCCCGCTGGCGTTCCACTTCTCTGGCCGTGTCGCTGGCGCTTTCGTTTTCCCATCCTTGCGCCACAGAAAGGGAACCAGCTTGAGCGCGTATTGTGCATGGCGCTCTTCGCTTACGCCGTCTGGATGCCACAGACATTGCCCGAAAACAGTGCAGTGCGCTGGTCTTCGCAGATGATCAATTCGCTGCAATTTCAGTTCAATCGCTTTATTCATCACCAGATTGAACAGTAAACCAACAAAATCATTCCGTTTGTCATAAACCATTCCATTTGGATATAAGCGCGACATCACACTTCTGCTAACCTTCCGCCAACAGGATCGGGAAAAACCGATCCCATAATAAATCAGGAGAACGGGGATGAATTTTCCACTCATCGCGAACGTTGTTGTGTTCGTTGTATTGCTATTGCTTCTCGCGCAGACGCGCCACAAACAGTGGAGCCTGGCGAAAAAAGTGCTGGTTGGTCTGGCCATGGGTGTCGTATTTGGTCTGGCGTTGCAGGCGATTTATGGCTCCGATAATCCAGTTCTGAAAGACTCTATTCAGTGGTTCAACATTGTCGGCAACGGCTATGTCCAGCTGCTGCAGATGATCGTGATGCCGCTGGTGTTCGCCTCTATTCTGAGTGCCGTTGCCCGCCTGCATAACGCCACTCAACTGGGTAAAATCAGTTTTCTGACCATTGGTACCCTGCTGTTTACCACGCTGATCGCCGCGCTGGTGGGTGTGCTGGTAACCAACCTGTTTGGCCTGACGGCCGAAGGTCTGGTGCAGGGCACGGCTGAAACGGCACGCCTGACCGCGATTCAAACCAACTACGTGGGTAAAGTGGCCGATCTGACGGTTCCGCAGATGGTGCTCTCCTTCATTCCGAAGAACCCGTTTGCTGACCTGACCGGCGCCAGCCCAACGTCCATCATCAGCGTGGTGATCTTCGCGGCATTCCTCGGTGTGGCCGCACTGAAACTGCTGAAAGACGATGCGCCGAAAGGCGAGCGTGTGCTGACGGCGATTGATACCCTGCAAAGCTGGGTGATGAAGCTGGTGCGTCTGGTCATGCAGCTGACGCCATACGGCGTGCTGGCGCTGATGACCAAAGTGGTTGCGGGTTCTAACCTGCAGGACATCATTAAGCTGGGCAGTTTTGTCGTCGCCTCTTATCTGGGCCTGGGCATCATGTTCGTCGTACACGGTATCCTGCTGGGCGTGAACGGCGTCAGCCCGCTGAAATATTTCCGCAAAGTCTGGCCGGTACTGACCTTTGCCTTCACCAGCCGCTCCAGCGCCGCGTCTATTCCACTGAACGTTGAAGCGCAGACCCGTCGCCTGGGCGTGCCAGAATCTATCGCCAGCTTCTCTGCGTCCTTTGGTGCCACCATCGGCCAGAACGGCTGTGCGGGTCTCTACCCGGCGATGCTGGCGGTGATGGTTGCCCCGACCGTGGGTATCAACCCGCTGGATCCGGTCTGGATCGCCACGCTGGTCGGCATTGTGACCATCAGTTCCGCCGGTGTTGCCGGTGTTGGTGGCGGCGCGACCTTCGCTGCGCTGATTGTGCTGCCTGCACTGGGTCTGCCAGTAACGCTGGTCGCGCTGCTGATCTCCGTTGAACCGCTGATCGACATGGGTCGTACCGCGCTGAACGTGAGCGGCTCCATGACCGCCGGTACGCTGACCAGCCAGTGGCTGAAGCAGACCGACAAAGCCATTCTGGAAAGTGAAGACGACGCCGAACTGGCGCACCGGTAATTGCCGGGAAATAAAAAAACCGCCTGATGGCGGTTTTTTTATGGCTGTTATTCTTCAACCTCTTCATCCTGGCGGATTTGCACCGCCCATCGCTGGGCAGACTCCGGCACGGAAAACGTCGGCGAACGACGGAAATGCTCCCCCATCAGGACAAACGCCACATATTTACCACGAAGCTGCCAGACATCACGAAAACCCTCCACTTTCAGGGCATGGTCAGGCGGCGCGGGTTCCACGCGGGGCACATAGCTAATAACCTGGCGGTTTTGTTGACGAAGAGGTTTCATAAGCGACGGGTTCACTAAAGCAAATTCTTGAAGCAGGAAAATTCTATGATAGCCGATTCTGCTCCCTTCCGTCGCGCTCCGAATGGCTGAGAGGGCTCCTTTCGTTAATGGCGGCATGTGAAAACTCTTAGTTCGCGAGCTATCTCACGACATTGTTCTATCCTTAATAGGGTTTTTAGCAATGGATAAAGGAGAAGCGTGCAATGTCGAACAAAGATAATACACATCAATCACCGATTCATGGCACTGAAGAATCTCAACCGGGTATGGACTCTCTCGCCCCTGCTGACGGCTCTCACCGCCCCTCGCCAGGCCCTTCCGCCCCCGGCGAACAGCCTACCGCACCGGGAAGCATGAAATCGCCGGACACCGGGAACGAGAAGCTGAAATCGCTTGAGCCACACCGTAAAGGTGGTGAAGGTTTTGCACTCACGACCAATCAGGGCGTGCGCATTGCTGACGATCAAAACTCTCTTCGCGCCGGCTCGCGCGGCCCCACTCTGCTGGAAGACTTTATCCTGCGGGAAAAAATTACCCATTTCGACCACGAGCGAATTCCGGAACGTATCGTTCACGCGCGCGGCTCGGCTGCGCATGGCTACTTCCAGCCGTACAAGAGCCTGAAAGCGATCACCAAAGCAGATTTCCTCTCCGACCCGGATAAAATTACCCCGGTGTTTGTCCGATTCTCCACCGTACAGGGGGGCGCGGGTTCGGCAGACACGGTGCGTGATATTCGCGGTTTCGCCACCAAGTTTTATACCGAAGAGGGTATTTTTGATCTGGTGGGCAATAACACCCCGGTGTTTTTCATTCAGGATGCGCATAAATTTCCTGACTTTGTCCATGCGGTAAAACCGGAGCCCCACTGGGCCATACCGCAGGGACAAAGTGCGCACGACACCTTCTGGGACTATATCTCTCTGCAACCTGAAACGTTACACAACGTGATGTGGGCGATGTCTGACCGGGGTATTCCGCGCAGCTATCGCACGATGGAGGGGTTTGGTATTCACACCTTCCGTATGATTAACGCGGAAGGAAAAGCCACGTTCGTCCGGTTCCACTGGAAGCCGGTGGCGGGCAAAGCCTCGCTGGTGTGGGATGAGGCGCAGAAGCTGACCGGGCGCGATCCAGACTTCCATCGTCGTGAGCTGTGGGAGTCCATTGAAGCCGGCGATTTCCCTGAATATGAACTGGGCCTGCAGCTCATTCCGGAAGAGGACGAATTTAAGTTTGATTTCGACCTTCTTGACCCGACCAAACTGATCCCCGAGGAGCTGGTGCCGGTTCAACTGGTGGGGAAAATGGTGCTCAACCGCAACCCGGATAATTTCTTTGCCGAGAACGAGCAGGCCGCGTTCCACCCGGGGCATATCGTGCCGGGACTGGATTTCACCAACGATCCGCTCTTACAGGGACGTTTGTTCTCGTACACCGATACGCAGATCAGCCGCCTTGGCGGGCCGAACTTCCACGAAATTCCAATTAACCGTCCGACCTGCCCGTACCACAATTTCCAGCGCGACGGGATGCATCGTCAGGATATTGATACCAATCCGGCTAACTACGAGCCTAACTCGATCAACGATAACTGGCCGCGCGAAACACCGCCAGGCCCGAAACGCGGAGGTTTTGAGTCGTACCAGGAGCGTATCGATGGCAACAAAATTCGCGAGCGCAGCCCTTCCTTCGGCGAGTATTACGCCCATCCTCGCCTGTTCTGGAACAGCCAGACGCCGATTGAGCAGCAGCACATCATCGGCGGCTTTAGCTTCGAGTTAAGTAAGGTGGTGCGCACCTACATCCGCGAGCGCGTGGTCGATCAGCTTGCGCACATTGATATTCAGCTCGCCCAGAGCGTGGCGGATAACCTGGGTATTACCCTCACCGACGAGCAGCGCAACCTTGCTCCGCCAAAAGAGGTCAACGGCGTGAAGAAAGATCCGTCGCTGAGTCTGTATGCGGTGCCAGGTGGCTCAATTAAAGGCCGCGTGGTCGCCATCCTGCTGAACGATAAAACCCGGGCCAGTGACGTACTGGGCATTATGCAGGCGCTGAAAACCCAGGGCGTACACGCCAAACTGCTTTATTCCCGAATGGGTGAAGTGACAGCTGATGACGGTTCCGTGCTGCCGGTGGCTGCGACCTTTGCCGGGGCACCCTCGCTGACCGTCGATGCGGTGATTGTGCCGTGCGGGGATATTGCCAGCCTGTTGACCAACGGTGACGCCGTCTATTACCTGCTGGAAGCTTATAAGCACCTGAAACCGATCGCGTTGTCCGGCGATGCGCGTCAGTTTAAATCCCAGCTGAAGGTTGCCGAGCAAGGTGAGGACGGCATTGTCGAGGGCGATAACGTGGACGACGCCTTTATGACGAAGCTGTTTGACCTGCTCGCCGCGCACCGCGTCTGGTCACGCAGCAGCAAGATTGACCAGATCCCGGCGTAAAAAAAGCCGGGTGGCGCTTGCGCTTACCCGGCCTACAACAGTTTGCAGGTCGTTCGTAGGCCGGGTAAGGCGAAGCCGCCCCCCGGCACTTCTCACAGATCCCGGAAGGTCCCCAACCGATACCCACGTTCGGCAATCGCGTATTTCAGCGACGACGATGTCAGCACATCCAACTCCGCCAGGCGCGGCCAGCAGTACGCGCTCTTGCGCACGATATTATCGACAAATGCGGGGTGCGCCATGACCTCCAGTGACTTTTCTCCCCGGGCTGCAGAATCATCCAGCACCTTCAGGAACAGCGCTTCGTCGATCGCCTCGCCGTAAAACGCGCTGCTGAACCCTGCGGTGGTTGTCACTGCACTGTCCGGCAACCCTTGCACCTCACGATCCACGCGCATCGCTACGCCTTTGCGTTGAGCAAACGCCGCAACGATCGGGAAAATTGCCGGGATCATATGCACGTGGTGATGGCTGTCGATGTGTGTTGGCAGATCACCAAACAGATCAGCAAAGCGGTTGAACTGACAGTCCAGCTCGCGGGCAATCTCTTCCAGCGGCAGAGCGACCTGCTCCGCCTGTTCCCAAATCCATTTACCTAACTGTCCGTCACGGGTCAGGCCCGGCATTGGCGTAAGCGGCATACCGAGCGTCAGCACAAAATGCATCCCGACGCCCAGCTCAGGCACGTCGCGGCTTAGCTGCGCCGCATGTTCAACCGCTTCACCATTAACCAGTGCCGTAGTGGATGTCACAACCCCCCGGCGACAGGCTTCAATAATGCCGTAGTTCTGACCTTTCGAGAGGCCAAAGTCATCAGCATTAACGATCAGCAGGTTTTCCATTGTGCGTCCTCTCAGTGGTGTTTGAACTTCAGCTTCTCGATCGTGGTGGCAAAGTTCGGCAACCATTTTTCATGCGCCAGGATCATCTCTGCTGCAAGCTGCTCCGCATCGCGGTCGGAATGCACCAGCGGGCTGAGGTTCAGTGCCAGAAGCACGTCATTCAGCTCGCCGCTCAGCGCCGCCTGACTTGCCGCCACTTCAAAGCCTTTAATGGTGTGGATCAGACCCATAACTTTGTCATCAAAATGAGTAATGCGCGGATGCGGTTTAGCGCCATCGCGTCCCAGAATGCAGGTCATCTCAACGGCCCAGTCAGCCGGGATATTGTCGATGTGGCCGTGGTGCGGCACGTTAACGTAGTGCTCCGCCTGCTTGTCGTTGTAGATGGCGTTGATCACTTCACACGCCGCATCGGAATAATAGGCCCCGCCGCGCTGCTCAAGCTCTTTCGGCTTGACGTTCAGGTTCGGATCTTTATACAAGTCGAACAGCTGCTTCTCAACTTTCTGAACGATTTGCGCCCGCGCGCCCCCCTTGTAATACTCGCCCATTTCGATGGCCAGCATCTCTTTCTGCTTGAAGTAATAAAGCAGGTAGGAGCACGGCAGCAGATTCAACGAGCGGATCAGCCCTTCGCTGAACGGCAGGTCAAAGATGTTTTTCACAGACGCAGCGGTCAGACGACCCGAGGCGACCCCGTCCAGCAGTTCAGCAAAACGCGATGTTCCGTTCACGATGACATCTTTAATGAACACCATATGGTTCAAACCGAACAGATCGATAGAGAGATCGTCATTATCAGTCAGTTCCAGCACGTCACGGATAAACATTTTCATGCCGACTGGAATATTACAGACGCCAATAAAGCGCCTGAAACCGGTATGACGATAAACCGCTTCGGTCACCATCCCTGCCGGGTTAGTGAAGTTAATCACCCACGCGTCTGGACAGATTTCCTCCACGTCTTTAACGATGTCGAAAATAACCGGAATGGTACGCAGGCCTTTGAACAGGCCACCGGCACCGTTAGTTTCCTGACCGAGATAACCGTGGCTCAACGGAATACGCTCGTCCAGTTCACGCGCTTTCAACTGGCCAACGCGCAGCTGGGTGGTTACGAAATCTGCATCTTTCAGCGCCAGTCGACGATCCAGCGTTTTATGCACGGTCAGAGGTACGCCCGCTTTCTCAACCATGCGTTGGCACAGGTCGAAAATAATATTCAGCTTCTCCTGACCTTCCTCCACGTCCACCAGCCATAATTCGCTGACCGGTAATTCATGATAACGTTTCAGAAAACCTTCAAGTAATTCCGGGGTATAGCTGCTGCCGCCACCAATGGTTACGACTTTTAATTTCTTTTGCATAATATCTCCCTTTGCGTATCAGGTTAATCGCCTGCAAGGTATAGCGTACTCTTCCCGCTATTTGGGCAAGCCATTAAAGCAATATTCGTGGCGGATAAAACCGCCGAAAGTTAATTCATTACCGTCAAACTTTTGCGGTAACTGTTCGGGGTGAATGACGTTAATTTCTTAAACGTTTTAATAAACAGGCTGGGGCTACTGTATCCCGATTCGTAAGCAATATCGGTGACCGAGTAGTTAGTAATTTCCAGCTGTTTTTTGGCAAAGTTAATGCGAATGTCATTAATAATTTGCACGGGTGTTTTACGATAATACCGCTGCGTCGCGCGGGTCAGATATTCCTGGGATTTCCCCGACAGGGAAACCATATTCTCCAGCGCATTGTCACTGAACTGGGCTTTATCGTGCATCAGTTCAACAGTGCTGCGCAGCCACTGTGGAATATCATCCGTCACCTGCTGCTCTTCACGATGATGACGCAGCCGGTTCATCACATAGAAAGTCACCGTTTCAATAAACTCGTCAAATTCATTTTCACGGAAGTTAAGCGAGGCAATAACCGTTTCAATCCAGGTCATGAACTCGTTTTTCACGCGATAAACCTGAGACGCCACAAAGCAGAACGGTACCAGCGGCAGATAGTGCTTTTCAAAGAAGCGCCTGCTGACGCCGACATTCAGAATGCGGGTTGCACCGAATTCGTAAAAGCTCTGGTGATAGGACCCCATCGGCAGGAAGACAAAATCCCCTCGCTCAAGCAGGACGCGCTTACCGTTGATCTCCTGGTAGTAGCGGCCGGTCAGAACAATCGTGAACTCGTAGTAGTCATGCTGGTGCAGACCACTGGCGCTCTCCGTCTTGTTGTAGATAACCACGTGAAAATTTTTGCCATTAAACAGCTGCTGTTCAAGTGCGGTTTTAATTTCCATCGTGCTGACCTCCTGCTGCAACATCCGACTTAGTGCATTTTCTCGTGAAGCTCAATCAACTCCGCCACCAGCTCGCGCGCCAGCATGGAGGTCATCAGGTGATCCTGCGCGTGTACCAGCACCAGGCTGACCTTCATCTTCCCTTCACCCTGATCGCTTTCAATAAGCTTTGTCTGCACCAGGTGCGCTTCGTTCAGCGCGGTACGGGACTGTTCCATCATGGTTTTCGCGGCGGCAAAATCACCCTGCTTGGCCTGCTTCAGTGCGGCATACGCCAGGCTGCGGGCCTGCCCGGAGTTGATGATAAGCCCCATAACCACTTCTTCAAGATCGTTCTCTGCGGCGTCGTCTGCGACGATACTATCCAAATCTAACATGTTTAAGCTCCTTGTGGCTGACGCGGGTTTCCCCGCGTCGGTCAATCTTAGAATTTCAGTGAGAGGGCAATGTCCTCTTCGCTCTCTTCTTCATCAATGATGGTGGCAGCTTTGTTCGCAATCGCCACGAATGGCATGTAGAGCAGGGTCGCAATCCCGAGGTTGAATATCGCCAGCAGGAAGGCCGCGACGCTACCGTTGGTATTGAAGAACGCGCCCAGCCCCGCTGGCATGGTCCACGGTGCAATGTTGGTCACCGGCGGAATAATGCCCATGTAGTAAGCCGTCAGGGTGATGGCTGCCAGCAGTGGTTGAACCAGGATGAACGGAATGAACATGACCGGGTTCATGATGATTGGCAGGCCAAACAGAATCGGTTCGTTAATCTGGAAGATACCTGATGGCAGCGCCAGTTTAGCTACCTGACGATAGTCAGCACGACGAGAGACAATAAAGACCGCGATGATCAGACCCAAGGTCGCCCCGGTACCACCCAGGAAGATATAGGAGTCAAGCATCGGCTTCGCCCACACATGGAAGGTTTTACCTGCTGCCAGCGCCGCGTCAACGGAGCCGTACTGCTGGTAAAGTGCCACGTTTTCCAGTGCCCACGGGGTCATAATTCCGCTATCCAGCGCAGCCAGTGCCAGTGAACCATGTACGCCGAAGAACCACAGCAGAGAGGTGAAAATCACATACGCCCAACCGACCACACCACCCATCGACGCCAGCGGCGTGGAGATAGAATCCATGATGATCTGGTGGAAGTTCGTGCCCCAGTGAGAGAGCGCCCAGGCAATAATCCCCATAATGGAGAGAATAATAAAGCCCGGAATCAACGCGGAAAATGAACGAGAAACGGACGTCGGTACGCTATCCGGCAAGCGGATAACCCAGTTGCGACGAATAATAAAGGTGAACATTTCCGCCACCACCAGACCGATAACAATACCGGAGATGATGTTCGCCCCACCCAACCAGTTGGCGCCGACGGCATACGCCTCCCCTACGCTGTAAGGCGTGACGGTCATAAATGCAGCAACGGATAATAACCCGGCAGCCAGCGGATCCACTTTTCGCTCTTCTGCCAGTGCCATGCCAATAAAGAAAGGCGCCATCAGCGACATAATACCTAACGTACCGTTATATACGTTGCCGCCGATGGCTTTAAAACCATTAAGGGTTTCAATTGTGGAAGCGTCTAACCGAATGCCTAATGAATAAAAGAAGGAACCTTCACCAAAGCTCAGAAAAACGTTGTTAATTAAAACGAACATGGCCCCGGCCAGCGTTAACGGCATTAATTTAATAAAGCCGTTTTTAATGGCATTAACGTGAGGCTGCTTTCCTATTTTAACAGCAAAAGGAAGGAGTACCTTTTCAAGTGAAGCGATGACTTTACTCATAGGTAAATACCCTTAAATGCCGTAACTCGTGTTACGGCGTATTGTGTGTGAAATAACTCTTTGACGGGAAAAATAAAAATTAATTAGCAGCTTTTTTAATGGCTGCCACAGCAGCTTTCAGAACACCTAAACCATCAATCTTGCCATACAGCCCCGAGTCGATCACTTCGACCGGTTTGTTGGGTAGCAGTCGTTGTATTTCGGGCAACATATAGGCGATTTGCGGCCCCAGTAAAACAACATCGGCTTTCTGGCCTTTCTCGCCCGCCAGCGTTTCTGGAAACGCTTCAATCACCACAGGGACTTCATACTTTTCAGCCTGCGCACGCATCTTTGACACCAGCAGTGAGGTTGACATGCCCGCTGAGCAGAACAGGTAGATATGTTTCTTTTCCATCGTAATTTCCCTCTTGTAGGTCTACCTGCCATCGCGCTATCACTCGACTTGCTGTCCCGGCAGACAGGTAGTTTGCATACTGTTGTTTGTCGTTGGAGTGAGTATACGCAATGGTACAGACAGGGGATAATTCTGAACAGGTTAAAATTGTCTCTCATTGACCTGGCTTGTTGACTACCTTCACATTTCGGGCAAATAATTCGCGCAAAGAAATAAGATTTACGTATACACAAAAAAACCGGCCCATGGGCCGGTTCGTTAACATCTTCAGACAAGCTGGGTTACTGAGCCTTTGGAGCCTGGGGATCGGTGTCGTATTCAGCACAGGTCTGATAACCGGAGTTAATAACATGACCGGTGTCATCCAGGGCGACAAAGTAGGTCTCTGCCTTACCATCACGTTGACCCAGGATATAGGTCTGGCAGGTCCCTTTCGCATGAATCATTGTCACTTCAGAAGAAGGTTTACCGGCGATCGCAGCGACCTGCGAACGGGTCATCCCTTTTTTAACGTCTTTAACCACGGGCTGTGTAAACTGATCCTTGGTGCGATCGTAAGCCGTACACCCTGCCAGCATCGTCAGTACTGCCGCTGCGCTAAGAATTCCTGCTACGTTCTTGTTCATATTCCGTCCTCTTGTTTATCAGCGTGTTATCTAAGCATGGAATAAAAAGTACTATTGTTCAACTTTGTGAATTACGCCAGACGAATTTCGGAAAATTCTAATAAAACAACGATAACCTGCTAAATCGGCGCAAATTAGCGCACTCGAAACTGCGATCCTTGTCGTTTCTCGTCCAAAGGGTTAGTTTTAACAGTTAACACATTCTGTTTATGTTCTGCATATGGAGGGCGTGATGGCTCTGCAACACGAGATTATTCAGGCACTGGGCGCGAAGCCCGCGGTAGATGCACATGAAGAGATCCGCCGTAGCGTGGATTTTTTAAAATCGTACTTAAGAAAGAACGCTTTCCTGAAATCCCTGGTGCTGGGCATCAGCGGCGGGCAGGACTCCACCCTGACCGGTAAACTCTGTCAGATGGCGATTTCAGAGCTTCGCGAAGAAACGGGCGATGAGAAATTGCAGTTTATCGCCGTGCGTCTTCCCTATGGCGTGCAGGCCGATGAACAGGATTGCCAGGATGCCATCGCGTTCATTCAGCCCGATCGCGTACTCACCGTCAATATTAAAGGGGCGGTGCTGGCAAGCGAGCAGGCACTGCGCGAAGCGGGCATTGAGCTGAGCGATTTTGTTCGCGGCAACGAGAAAGCTCGCGAGCGTATGAAAGCCCAGTACAGCATCGCCGGAATGACCAAAGGCGTGGTTGTCGGCACCGACCATGCGGCAGAAGCCATCACCGGTTTCTTCACCAAATATGGCGATGGCGGCACCGACATTAACCCGATTTTCCGTCTGAACAAGCGTCAGGGTAAACAGCTGCTTGCCGCGCTGGGCTGTCCTGAGCACTTGTATAAAAAGGCACCGACGGCGGATCTGGAAGACGATCGCCCTTCCCTGCCGGATGAAGCGGCCCTTGGCGTCACCTATGACAATATTGATGATTATCTGGAAGGCAAACAGCTGGATGAAGGTACCGCGAAGATCATTGAAAGCTGGTATCTGAAAACCGAACACAAGCGCCACACGCCGATTACGGTGTTTGACGACTTCTGGAAATAAACGCAAAACGGCAACCCCGTTGCCGTTTTTAGTGTTTGCCCCCTCTCCCGTGGGAGAGGGTTGGGGTGAGGGCAACAGACCGCACGATGTGGCCGGGTAAGGCGTAGCCGCCACCCGGCTCTTTTTTAACCACAGCGCACCTGCTACACTGTATACCTGAACAGTATACGGAGTAATATGTGAGCAGGCGTCAATCCGCCCCGCGTCTTGAGTTTGAAGCGGCGGCTATCTACGAATATCCCGAGCACCTTCGCCCCTGGCTTGAGGCGCTGCCAAAACAGCCTGGCGTGTACATTTTTCACGGTGAAAGCGACACCTTGCCGCTTTATATCGGCAAAAGCGTTAATATTCGCAGCCGGGTGTTATCCCACCTGCGTACCCCGGATGAGGCCGCCATGCTGCGCCAGTCGCGGCGCATCACCTGGTTTCAGACAGCGGGAGAAATGGGTGCGCTGCTGCTGGAGGCCCGGCTGATAAAAGAGCAACAACCGCTCTTTAATAAGCGCCTGCGCCGCAACCGTCAGCTTTGTTCCCTGCAGATCAGCGACGGTAAGCCGCAGGTGGTTTACGCCCGCGACGTCGATTTTTCTCATGCGCCAAACCTTTTTGGATTATTTGCCAACAAACGCGCGGCCCTTCAGGCTCTGCAAACACTGGCCGACGAGCTACAGCTTTGCTACAGCCTTTTAGGTTTAGAAGGCACCACGCGTGGCCGCGCCTGTTTTCGCTCCGCGCTGAAGCGCTGCGCAGGCGCCTGCTGCGGCAAAGAGAGCGTTGAGGCGCATCACGCCCGCCTCCTGAGCGGTCTTGCGGCCATCAGCATCAACTGCTGGCCGTGGGAGGGCGCCGTGGCGCTAAAAGAAGTGGGTGAAACGATGACGCAGTATCACATCGTCAATAACTGGCTCTGGCTGGGGGCTGTCGATGATTTAAGCGACGCGGCAACCCTGTTACGCACCCCCGCCGGGTTCGATCAGGATGGCTATAAAATCCTCTGCAAGCCCGTCTTAACCGGCAAATTTGAGGTCATTATGCTCAGTGACCCGGCAGCCAGTTAATTTCACTGAACAGCAGGGTACCCTGAGACTCCAGCAAACGCAGAGTATGGGTCCCCTCCTCCCAGCTGGCGCCCTGATCGGCCGTCAGCAGTTTATCACCCAGCTGCCACGCCCCGCTTAGCACAAACACCACGCCGCCACGCGAGCCAAACGTAGTAAAGGTACGGTCGGCAACGCGCACTTTCGCCTTGCAGCAGTCACGCCGGGTCATGATGTTGAAGTCCATCGCCATCCTGCCATCGGAAAGCAATGCCTTTACCGGCAAATCGCCGGCAAAATGGTAAGGTTGATGCGGTTTAAGAGTATGGCGGAACGCCTGTCCGGCATCCAGCGTCACCTCCCCGCCCTCCAGCAAGGTAATGACCCGGTCAACTCCGGGAAAAGCGGAGAATTCGCCGTTGCTGGCGATCGTCGCAATACTGGCTCGCCAGCAAAAATCGCGCGTTGCGGGAGGGATACAACAAATTTCTCGCGTTTCGCCAGCACCATTACGCCAGAGGCTGACCGGCATTTTACGGATATCAAAGAACTCCATCACCACTCCTGAATGGCACAACCCGTGCCAGGGCAAGGATATCGCTACCCTTGCAGTCTTGTTTGTTATCGTTAGGTATTCACAGACACAGTATCGGCAGCAAAGCGGGCAGGCCTTAGCGGAACGTCAATAAAATTGCTAACGCCATGACTCTACAAACATTCTCTGAAGCGACTACAGGAGAATACCGCGCTGGCAGCGGCAGACAAGAGGGCAGGAAAGAAAAACCGCCGGTCCTGTCCACAGCGGTTGCGCTTTTGTGGACAGGATCCCGGCGGTCTTAAGATGTTGAACCGATTATTCGGTCGGTGCTGGCATTTTACCTTCCATCGCCGGACGTTCTGTCAGACGCTTCTCAAAATTGGCATTAAACTGTTTTTTCTGTTCCGGGGTCAGAATGTTGTAGATCTTGTTCTGGGTTTCCATGTGGGCCAGCATGCGGGCTTTATGCTGCTCGGCCATTTTGTCGATCTGCGCTTCGGCTTTCGCCTTATCGAACGTGTCACTGGCAATGATGTCATGCATTGCGCGGCGCTCTTCCAGCGGAGGACGCTTCATCTGGTCGCGCTGGCTTTTCATGATGTCGCGGATCTGCTGCTTCTGCGCATCCGTCAGGTTGAGCCCCTTAAACATCATCATCTCGTTGTGCATACCCGGGCCTTTATGATGCATCATCATTTTGCCTTCGGCCGGTGCGGCAGTCGTGGTTGCGGTATCTGCGGCGAACGCCATGCTGGTAGCGCCCAGAGCCAGGGTAGAAGCAACAAACAGTGCAGTAAACTTACGCATAATTTATTTCCTTTCTTTCAGTTATTCTTCGGCGCTATGCCGTGTTGACGAGATTAACTTTACGGGGTTTATCGTCAATTAGTCAGAGCAACAGTAAAACAATGAAAGTGTAAAAAACAATTTTTCGCCAAATGTGGAGGAAATAAGGATAAAGCGTGGAGAGTTGCAACAAAAAATATTCAAAACGATGAATTTAAAGCAATTTCTAAAAAGTATAGCGAAGTGAAGATGAATAATAAAGCAATTCACCAGGAATATTCCGCAAAACAAGGACCAGCGCTTTAAACGTTAAGAAACGTTTTTACTTTCCCCTCCCGGATGTTGAGAGGGGAATGGTTCAGGATATTTTTTCCAGCATCAGACCAGCTCGCAGGCCAAACGCGACGGTAGGGTTAGGGAACAACACATATTCCGTTGTTTTCTGCACTTCGTAACGTTCTTCCCCATCTTCCGCCAGCAGCGCTCCTTTGCGAAACGGCGTGAAGTTCAGGGTGTGCGCGGCCATATGAAGCTGGAAAGCATCGCTGCGGCGGGTGATCTGCTGTACGACGCGATACCGCTCAACGGGCTGATGCTCATGGTCGGGAGCCTCTCCCCCGAGCAGAGCCCGCAGCGCGAGATGCGTGGGAGCAAAACGCGTCAGATCGTTCTCACCGAAAGGAAGCGCTTTTCCCAGTTCCAGCGTACAGGCCAGGGCAGCAAAATGTTCGCAGGTAAAATGGGTAAACGTTCCGCCCGGCGACTGATGAAAGACCAGCGCCTCCAGCCCGGCGTCCCCCAGCCAGCGCAGAAAAGCTTCATCCCAGGGCTGATTCCGCTGCGGTAACACGCCAAAGCGCACATGGTAAGACGCGCGGATCGCGGTATGGAGATCAAGATGCCAGCGCACTGGCCCCGCCGTGGAGAAAAACGCGGTCACGACATTCTCAAGCCACGCGGCCCTTGCCGTTTCTTCACTTTGCGGAAACTGCGACCAGCGACCGCCAAACATGCGGTTAATGTCACTCACCAGGTAACGTTTGTTTTGCGCCAGCGCAGGCGGATTGCCCAGCACCACCAGTACGCGACACGTAAGGGTGATATCTCCGCGATATAACGCACGCAGTAGCAAATCGACAATCTCAACGGGCGCCGTTTCATTGCCGTGAATGCCCGTTGAGAGCAGCAGCGACAGCTCGCTGTCGGTAGTCGGCGTCAGCTCAAGCACCCCGCGCCCCAGCCACCGCCAGCGGAATGAGGGGCCGTCCCCCTCTTTCTGTTCCGGCGTTTCATCGGCCAGGGTCAGCGCCAGTAAATTTTCCATACCCACTCCTTTAGCGCTGGAACGGATAAACCGATCCCAGTTGCAGGATTGATGTCAACGCGTCCAGCGCCTCGCGCCCTTCACGCAGAAGCTGCGGGTCAATCAGATCCGCCTGCGTTAACCGGTCGCGATAGTAGCGATCCACCCAGTCATTAAGGGTGGTAAACAGCGCTTCGTTCATCATGACTGCCGGGTTAACGGCCTGCATTTCATTCGGCGTTAATACCACGCGCAGACGCAGGCAGGCAGGACCGCCGCCGTTAGCCATGCTTTCACGCAGATCAAACACGCGCAGTTCGTCAATGGGGTTATCGGCCTTAATCAGTTGCGTCAGGTATTGCCAGACGCCTTTATGATCCTGTGACTCCTGTGGTAGCACCAGCATCATGCTGCCGTCATCGCGGCTCAGCAGCTGGCTGTTGAACAGATACGTTTCAACCGCGTCCTGCACGCTGACGGCCTGCGTGGGCACCTGAATGGGCATAAAGCCGGGTACGCGTTCGCGCAGTGTCGCGAGCAGCTTCTCCTGATGCGCAAACGCCTGCTCATGGCAGAACAGCACCTGACGGTTGGAAACGGCAATCACGTCGTTATGGAACACGCCCTGGTCAATCACCTGCGGGTTCTGCTGGGCAAAAATCACCTGTGAAGGATTGACCTGGTTCAGGCGAGCGACCGCCTGGCTGGCGGCCAGCGTCTGGCGGGCAGGATAGCGAACGGGGGCAGAATGACCGCCCTCCTCGCGCCCGTAGATAAACACCTGTACGCCAGGCTCGCCATAGTCGCCTCCGAGACGGTTATGGTTGGCCGCGCCTTCGTCGCCGAACATCGCCACCTGCGGCAGAGCCTGATGCACCTCAAAATGGGCGTCATGGTTGAAAATAGCGCGCAGCACGCGCTCGGTGGTTTCCGCTTCGGTGGCGCGGTGGAATTTGTTGTTCAGGTTAGCCACCGTCAGATGGACTTTGCCATCCAGCGTATCGGCTGACGGTGCGACGGTCGCCGCGTTCGCCACCCACATAGAGGAGGCGGAGCTCGCCGCCGAGAGCAGATGCGGCGTTTGCGTGCCCGCTTTTTCGACCACCTGCTCATCACTCCCGGTAAAGCCGAGCTGGCGCAGCACCGCCACGTTCGGCCGTTCCTGCGGCGGGATCACCGCCTGCGGAAACCCGGCATCTGCCAGCGCTTTCATTTTCTGCAGGCCCTGCTTCGCCGCCAGTTTCGGGTTGGAGACCTGAAACTGATGCTTCGTCGAGGCTTCATTACCAAAGGAGAGACCGGCATAGTGGTGGGTCAGCCCCACCAGCCCGTCAAAGTTGACTTCACGCGCTTTCATGACGATCCCCTTCGCTAAAATCCAGCCCCGGACTGAGCGTCTCCGGCAGCGTCAGCGCCGGGGTTTCCAGGCTCGCCATCGGCCATGCACAGTAATCCGCGGCATACCACGCGCTGGCGCGATGGTTACCCGACGCACCCACGCCGCCGAATGGCGCGGTGCTCGCCGCACCGGTCAGCGGTTTATTCCAGTTCACAATCCCGGCGCGCGCTTCCAGCAGCAGTTGATCAAACTTCTCGCGATGCGGCGAAATGAGTCCGCTCGACAGGCCATAGCGGGTGTTGTTTGCCATCGCAATCGCCGCATCAAAATCGTCGTAACGCCAGACGCACAGCAGCGGGCCAAAGACCTCTTCATCCGGCACGTTGCTCGCGCCGCTCATCTCAACAATACCCGGCATCAGCAGCGAGGTTCCCGGCTGTACCTGCCTGGGTTCCAGCAGGGTTTTCGCGCCGCGCGCAACGTGGTTTTGCCAGGCGTTAAGCACATTCAGCGCGGCCTGTTCGGAAATCAGTCCCCCCATAAACGGCTGCGGATCGGCATCCCACGCGGCGGGGACCAGACGTGCGCTCACGTCGACCAGGCGTTTCAGGAAGGCATCCCCTTGTGCGCCTCGTTTCACCAGCAGGCGGCGGGCACAGGTGCAACGCTGTCCGGCGGTGATAAAGGCGGACTGGATCGTCAGGTGCACCGCGGCGTCAATATCATCGGGGTCTTCAACAATCAGCGGGTTGTTGCCCCCCATCTCCAGCGCCAGAATTTTTTCCGGCTGTCCCGCCAGCTGGCGATGCAGCTGATAGCCCGTTCCGGCGCTGCCGGTGAACAGCAGGCCGTCAATATCGCTCAGCGCACTGAGCGCCTGACCGGTTTCGCGACCGCCCTGCACCAGGTTCAGCACGCCCGGCGGCAACCCGGCCTGTTCCCACAGCTTCACCACCGCCTCGCCGGTTAAGGGGGTTAACTCGCTCGGCTTGAAAATAACGGTATTGCCCGCCAGTAGTGCGGGAACAATGTGGCCGTTCGGCAGATGTCCCGGGAAGTTGTACGGACCAAATACCGCCAGCACGCCGTGCGGACGATGGCGCAGCGTCGCCGCGCCGTCCGGCATCTCGGTGTGTTGCTCGCCGGTGCGGGTATGGTATGCCTTCACCGAAATGGCGATTTTGTTGATCATCGCCGTCACTTCCGTTGCTGCTTCCCAGCGTGGCTTACTGGTTTCGGAAGCAATAATGCGCGTGAGCTCAGCTTTATTCGCCTCCAGCAGCCCGGCAAACGTTTCAACAATGGTCTGGCGCGTGGCGAAAGGCTGTTTGGCCCACGCCGGAAACGCACGACGCGCGGCATGACAGGCTTGTTCCACCTGGCTGGGGCTGGCGTCATTTCCCTTCCAGAGCACCTCATTACCTACCGGATTGGTCTTTACGCGCAGCTCGCCTTCGCCCGTTACCCAGTCACCGTTAATCCATAATGTCATGCTGTTTTCTCCTCAGGGCAGAGACGCACCAGACGAACCGTATCGCCGGCGTTACATTTCAGGGCATCCAGTTCTGCAGCCGTCAGCACCAGACGTTCACATTTCGGGTTAGTCCGCACCAGCATGGCGCGGAAGTGGGTGTAATTTTCGTTCGCCACCAGACATGCCGGCCAGTCGCCTGGCGCGGGCTGACCTTCAGAGACCTCTACCAGGCGGCTTTTACGGATCGCGCGAACGCGGTCGATATCGCACTCAAGCGTCGGTCCGCCGTCAAAGATGTCGACATAGTTACGGTAGCGGAAGCCCTCTTTCTCCAGCACTGCGCGAGCTGGCGCGGTTTGCGGATGCACTTCGCCGATCACCGCCTGCGCTTCCGGGCTAAGGAAATGGGTATAGATAGGATGCTTCGGCATCAGCTCGGCAATAAAGGCTTTCTGGCCTGTGCCGCAGAGATAGTCTGCACGGCTGAACTCCATAGAGAAGAAGCGCTCGCCCAGGCTCTCCCAGAACGGCGAGTAGCCGGTGTCATCGATCACGCCGCGCATCTCGGCGACCACCTTTTCGTTAAAGCGATCGCGGAAGGCAGCCATAAACATAAAGCGCGATTTGGAGAGCAGATAACCGTTGCCCTCTTTGCGCCACGCCGGGTCGAGGAACAGCGTGCAGAGTTCGCTGGCACCCGTGTGGTCATTACAGAGAAACAGCGTCGGCAGCGCGTTATAGACGTTCAGCTCTTTCGACGCGTGAACCATGGTGCCGACGCGGTAGTTATACCACGGGTCGTTAAGACCGACGGCCACTTCAATGGCGCAGATCCCGGCCACCGTCCCCGTCTCGGTATCTTCCAGCACGAACACATAGCCCTGTTCGCTTTTTGGCAACGTCCCCTGCCAGGTTTGCAGGGCGCGCTCAATGCGCGCCGACAGCGTTTTTTCATCGGCAGGAAGCGAGGTCAGCCCGCCTCCCGTCTTACCGGCAAGCTGCATGAGCCCGGCGATATCGCCGCGCTCAACGGGACGGATGACCATCATGATGACACCCCGGACTTCACTTTTTCACACGCCAGTGCAAATCGATCCAGACCGGTTTGCACCTCTTCCTCGCTGACAATCAGCGCGGGAGCAAAACGCACCACGTTGGCACCGGCAATCAGCACCATCACGCCCATTTTTGCCGCTTCCTGTGAAATAAGTTTAGCTTTTCCGGCAAACTCTGGGGTGAGCTCGCAGCCAATTAACAGCCCCAGGCCGCGAATTTCCTTGAACAGTCCGGTCTTGCCATTGATGGCGTTCAGGCGTTCAACAAACCAGTCGTGACGCTGCTTAACGCCCTTCAGCACCTCAGGGGTGTTAATGATGTCGAGAACCTGTCCGGCCACAGCGGTCGCCAGCGGGTTGCCGCCGTAGGTGGTGCCATGGGTGCCCACGGTCATCACGCTGGCGAATTTATCGGTCGTCAACGTGGCCCCAATCGGGAAGCCGCCGCCCAGCGCTTTGGCGGTTGAGAGAATATCCGGCGTCACGCCGTAGTGCATATACGCATACAGCTCGCCGGTGCGGCCGACGCCGGTCTGTACTTCGTCGAAAATCAGCAGCGCATTATGGCGATCGCACAATTCGCGCAGCCCCTGAAGGAATGCTTTTTGCGCCGGAAGCACGCCGCCCTCGCCCTGCATCGGTTCGACGATCACCGCGCAGGTGGTGTCGTTAATCAGCTCGCTGGCAGACTGCAGATCGTTATAGATGCCGTGGCGAATATCCGGCGGCAGCGGTGCGAAATCCTGCGAATAAGAGGGCTGACCGCCCGCGCTCACGGTAAACAGCGTGCGTCCGTGGAAGGCATTTTTAAATGCCACAATCCCGCTCTTGTGGGTACCGAACTTGTCGTGGGCATATTTACGTGCCAGCTTCAGCGCCGCTTCGTTGGCTTCCGCCCCGGAGTTACAGAAAAAGACTTTTTCGGCAAACGTCGCGTCAATGAGCTTTTTCGCCAGACGAAGCGCAGGCTCGTTGGTAAAACCGTTACCGGTATGCCAGAACTTCGCGGCCTGATCGTTCAGCGCCTGACGCAGCGCCGGATGCGCATGACCCAGCGCATTCACCGCAATCCCCCCGGCAAAGTCGATGTACTCTTTCCCCTGCTGATCCCACAGGCGTGAGCCTTCCCCGCGAACCGGAATAAACGCCGCCGGCGCGTATACCGGCATCATCCATTCATCGAAATTTTCACGCGTAATTGACAGAGACATAGCGACCTCATCCGGTAAATAAAAGGTTATTTGAATGTTAAATAATTGAGTGTTTGCACTGTGAATGTAGATTGCAGCCTTCGTGCCAGCCAGCGATAAAAATGCATAAACGGGTTGAGGTAACAGAATATCAATGAGTTATGATATGGAGTTATTCACTGTTACTGCATAAAAAGTGAATATTTTTACGATAAGCGGCGCTTTGCCGCATGAAAATAAGAAAGAGTATGCAAAGGCCAAATATAATTCTGGAATTGTGATCGCTCGCGAAATTTCCCGGCCATTTACGCCCTGTCCGGGGGCAAAACGCGTCAGGATGGTGCAAATATTGCACCACCGGCATTATCTGTCGCAGTTATTGGTCGAACCCGGTAACAGTTGATGCAAATTCTGCTACCATCCATGCACTATTCACCTTGCACTGGCAGCGACTATGAAATTTGTCTCTTTTAATATCAACGGCCTGCGCGCCCGTCCTCATCAACTGGAAGCCATTGTTGAGCAACATCAGCCCGATGTTATCGGCCTGCAGGAGACCAAGGTTCACGACGACATGTTCCCCCTCGAAGAAGTCGCGAAACTGGGTTACAACGTCTTCTACCACGGTCAGAAAGGTCACTATGGCGTCGCGCTGCTCACCAAAGAAACCCCGGTTTCCGTGCGTCGCGGCTTCCCCGGGGACAATGAAGAAGCGCAGCGCCGTATCATCATGGCGGAAGTGCCCTCTGCACTTGGCAATATCACGGTCATTAACGGCTATTTCCCACAGGGTGAGAGCCGTGACCACGAGACAAAATTCCCCGCCAAAGCGAAGTTTTATCAGGATCTGCAGAACTACCTGACAACCGAACTGAAAAAAGAGAATCCGGTGCTGATCATGGGCGACATGAATATCAGCCCGACGGATCGGGATATCGGCATAGGCGAAGAGAACCGCAAGCGCTGGCTACGTACCGGCAAATGTTCCTTCCTGCCGGAAGAGCGCGAGTGGATGGAACGCCTGCTGGGCTGGGGCCTGGTGGATACCTTCCGCCATGCGAACCCTGAAACCCAGGATCGCTTCTCGTGGTTTGACTACCGCTCAAAAGGCTTTGACGACAACCGTGGCCTGCGTATCGACCTGCTGCTGGCCAGCTCGCCGCTGGCTGAGCGCTGCATCGAAACCGGGATCGACTACGATATCCGCAGCATGGAAAAGCCATCGGACCATGCGCCGGTGTGGGCTAAATTCAAGCTCTGATCGCGCGTGAACAGTCGAAAACTACTCTTCCTGTGCGCCCTTCTGGGCGCATTTATTCTGACGTTTGTCATGTTGCCACCGGGCACGCTCTCTCTGGAAGGGATTAAAACTCACCAGCAGACGTTACTTTCCCATGTCGACCGCGCGCCGCTGCAGAGCGCTATGATCTTTTTTGCACTCTACGTAGCGGTCTCCGCCCTGTCGCTTCCCGGCGCGGCGATCCTGACCCTGCTGGGCGGGGCACTGTTTTCGCTGTGGGAAGGCACCGTGCTGGTCTCGTTTGCCTCTACGCTCGGGGCTACGCTGGCCATGCTTGCCAGCCGTTATCTCCTTCGCGACTGGGTTCAGCAGCGCTTTGCCCGACAGATGAATAAGGTGAATACCGGTATGGCACGCGAGGGTACGGCCTATCTTTTTGCCCTGCGCCTGATGCCGCTGTTCCCGTTTTTTGTGGTGAATTTGCTGATGGGGGTGACCCGCATCACGGTGAGGCGATACTGGTGGGTTAGCCAGGTCGCCATGCTGCCCGCCACGGTTGTCTTCCTCAACGCCGGGCGCGAGCTGGGAAAAGTGACATCGCTGCACGATATTGTATCGCCGGGTATGGTCTTCGCCTTTACACTATTGGGGTTATTGCCGCTGGCTACCCGCTGGCTGTATTCCCGTTACACCTCTTCGTTCAAAAAGTGAGGCATTATGCGCCGTGTGCGTTTTTGCACGTTTCTGACAGGCCTGCTGCTGGCCGCCCCCCTGTCTGCCGCCGACAGCTGGCAAAGTATCCAGCAACAAGCCAACGGGCAGACTGTCTGGTTTAACGCCTGGGGAGGCGATCCGGCGGTCAACCGCTACCTTGAGTGGGTGAGCGGCGAGATGCAAACGCACTACGCCATTACCCTTAAAATCGTCCCGCTGGCCGACGCTGCCGATGCGGTAAAACGGATCCAGACCGAAGACGCCGCGGGACGCAAAACGAATGGCTCGGTCGACCTGCTGTGGGTCAACGGCGAAAACTTCCGCACGCTAAAAGAGGCTAATCTCCTGCAAACCGGGTGGGCGCAGAGGTTGCCCAACTGGCGCTATGTCGATACCCGCAAACCTGTCACCGAAGATTTCGCCATTCCCACAGACGGTGCGGAATCGCCGTGGGGCGGCGCGCAGCTGACCTTTATCGCCCGCAAAACCAGCATGCCGACGCCGCCAGAAGATCCGCAGGCGTTGCTGGATTACGCAAGGCAGAACCCCGGCAAGCTCAGCTATCCCCGCCCGCCCGATTTTACCGGTACCGCGTTCCTTGAGCAGCTGCTGATGACGCTCACGGCTCATCCGGATGCGTTGCAAAAAGCACCCGATGACACCTTTGCCCTGGTGACCGCCCCGCTCTGGGCGTATCTCGATAAACTGCACCCGCTGCTGTGGCGTGAAGGGAAAGACTTCCCTCCCTCGCCCGCCCGGATGGATACCCTGCTTGCCAGCGGGAGCCTGAATCTGTCGCTGACCTTTAACCCGGCGCATGGGCAGCAGAAAGTGGCGAGCGGCGAACTGCCTGCCGACAGCTACAGCTTTGGTTTTAGAAACGGGATGCTCGGCAACGTCCATTTTGTGGCGATTCCGGCCAATGCCAGCGCAAGCGCTGGCGCAAAAGTCGTCGCCAACTTCCTGCTGTCACCGCGGGCGCAAATCCGCAAGGCCGACCCGGCCATCTGGGGTGACCCGAGCGTGCTGGATGTGAAAACGCTGCCCGAAGATGAAGCAAAACAGCTGCTGGCTCATACGCCGCAGGGGCTGCCGAAGGTACTGGCAGAGCCGCAGTCCGCCTGGGTTAACGCGCTGGAGCAGGAATGGCTGCGTCGTTACGGCACCCGTTAAGCTGGCTTGTCTGGCTGGCGATGGCGATTATTTATCTGCCGCTCCTGCCCGCCGGTGCCATGCTGCTTGCTCCGGCATTTTCTGTCGTTAACTGGCAGCGGCTGCTGAACGACCCACAATTGCCTCAGGCAGCCATCGCCACCCTGGTTTCAACGCTTATCGCCACGCTGGGGGCGTTGTTTATCGCCCTTTCTCTCGTGGCCCTTTTCTGGCCCGGCAAACGCTGGCGGCGTCTCAGTACGCGCCTGCCGTGGCTGCTGGCCGTGCCCCATGTGGCTTTCGCCTCCAGCGCGTTGCTGCTGTTTGCCGAAGGCGGTCTGTTTTATCAGGTCTGCACCGTCTGTTCACCTCCGTATGACCGCTACGGCATCGGGCTGGGTCTGACGCTCGCGGTCAAAGAGAGCGCGTTTGTACTGTGGGCGATTTACGCCGTGCTGCCGGAAAAACGGCTCGCACCGCAGAAGATTGTCCTGCAGACCTTCGGCTACGGGCGTTTTCAGACGCTTAACTGGCTGCTCCTTCCGGCGATCGCGCCGGTACTCGGCGCGGTGATGCTGGCGGTGCTGGCGTGGTCGCTGTCCGTCGTGGACGTGGCGATCGTTCTCGGGCCCGGTAACCCGCCGACGCTGGCCGTGCTGGCCTGGCAGTGGCTGAGCCAGGGCGACGTACAGCAGCAGGCAAAAGGGACGCTGCTGTGCCTGCTTCTCCTTCTGCTGCTGGCCGCGCTTGCTGCGCTGGGCTACGGGCTGTGGAAGGTGTGGCGTCGCACGTTTGCAAATCCGACGGGCGCACGCCACATGTCTCATCTCGCCCTGCCAGAGCGTGTATTCAGCGGCTTTCTGCCCGCGTGCGGGATACTTTGCGCCGCGGTGCTGTCGATGCTGGCCCAACGGGACGATGTTGGCCCGGTGAGTACCAGCCTTTCTTTCGGTCTGCTGTCGAGCCTTGTCGCCCTGATCGTCATTTTTCTCTGGCTGGAATGGGGGCCGCAGCGAGGCGCTCCGTGGGTGTGGTTACCGCTCGCGCTCCCGGCGCTACCGCTGGTCACGGGGCAATATGCCATTGCGTTACATCTGGGCCTCGACGGCCACTATGCCGCCGTGCTCTGGAGCCATCTGCTCTGGGTACTCCCCTGGATGCTGCTGGTGCTGCAACCGGCCTGGCAAAGGCTCGATCCCCGGCTTATTCTTACCGCCAGGACGCTCGGCTGGCGGCGGGCAAAAATCTTCTGCCTGCTGAAATGCCCTCTGCTGGTGCGCCCTGCGCTGCTGGCCTTTGCCACCGGTTTTTCAGTCAGCATGGCGCAATATATGCCGACGCTGTGGCTGGGCGCAGGTCGTTTCGCCACGCTGACCACCGAGACCGTCGCGCTCAGCAGCGGGGGCAGCATCCCGGTTCTCGCTAACCGGGCGCTGGGTTTACTGCTGGTCACGGGCACGGTGTTCGGTCTGGCCTCACTCTTCTCCCGGCTTGCGGGCCGCTATCGTCAGGGATTACGTTAATGTTGAAGGTAAAGGATCTCACCATCGAACCGCTTTTCCGCGAGGTCAATTTTTGCGTTCCCCGCGGGGAGATCGTCACCCTGATGGGCCCCTCCGGCAGCGGAAAATCGACCCTTTTTTCCTGGATGGTCGGCGCGCTGTCAGATGATTTTCAGGCACGGGGCGAGCTGTGGCTCGATGAGCGTCGCTGCGACGGCCTTCCCGTCGAATCTCGCGGGCTGGGCATTCTCTTTCAGGACGCGCTGCTGTTTGACGCGTTCAGCGTCGGGCAAAATTTGCTGCTGGCGTTGCCTGAGCGGATCGCCGGACGCGCACGTCGGGAAGCCGTCGAACTGGCGCTGAATTCCGCCGGGCTTGGCGACCGTTACGCCAGCGACCCGGCAACCCTTTCCGGCGGTGAGCGCGCCCGGGTGAGTCTGCTGCGCGCCCTGCTCGCTGAACCGCAGGCACTGCTGCTGGATGAGCCCTTCAGTCGCCTCGATAAAGCGTTACGCACGACGTTTCGGGCCTGGGTGTTTGACACCGTCCGGGCGCGCAATATTCCGGTGGTGCTGGTCACCCATGATGAGGACGATATTCCGCCCGCCGGCGAGGTGATTGAGATTTCTCGCTGGCAATAATGTGCTAACGCAATGTTTTCCGTTTCGGGAGAGACGACAATGCCCCCCTCTTTTACTGACGTCAGGTTATTCGATGAAACGTGTTTCTCAACTGACCGCGCTGGCCCTGCTCTGCGGCCTCGCTTCGTTTTCCTCTCAGGCGGCTGAAATGGCCAATTCACTCACGCTGTCCCAGCTTCAGGCGCAGCACGGTACGCCTGTCGACACTCGCGCCAGCGCGTTCTACAACGGCTGGCCGCAGACCCTCAGCGGTCCTTCCGGGCATGAACCCGCAGCGCTCAACCTTGCGGCCAGCTGGCTTGACGCAATGAGCGACGAACAGCTGGCGCGCTGGGCTAAACAGCATCAGCTTTCGCCTGCGACGCCTGTCGCGCTGTACGGCGACGATAGCGCCAACCAGGCGGTGAAAGCGCGCCTGGAGAAAGCCGGATATCACGCTATCTCGCTGCTCAGCGATGCGCTGCAAACCCCGGACCGCCTGCAGCGTCTGCCGCACTTTGAACAGCTGGTCTATCCGCAGTGGATCCACCAGCTCCAGCAGGGTAAACCGGTGACAGCCGCGCCCGCGGGTGAATGGAAAGTCATAGAAGCGGCCTGGGGCGCGCCGAAGTTTTATCTGCTGAACCATATTCCCGGCGCGGGATACATCGACACCAACGAAGTGGAAAGCGAGCCGCTGTGGAATAAAGTCTCCGACGAAAAGCTGAAAGCGATGCTGGCGAAGCACGGGATCCGTCACGATACCACCGTCATTTTGTATGGTCGTGACGTTTACGCCGCCGCGCGCGTGGCGCAGATTATGCTGTATGCAGGCGTGAAGGATGTGCGCATACTCGATGGCGGCTGGAAGGCGTGGTCAGATGCGGGTCTGCCGGTTGAACGCGGTACGCCAGGGAAAGTGAAACCCGCCCCTGATTTTGGCGCACCGATTCCTGGTCAGCCGCAACTGATGGTGGATATGGAACAGGCGCGCGGTATGCTGCACCGCCAGGATGCGTCTCTCGTCAGTATTCGTTCGTGGCCAGAATTTATCGGCGAAACCAGCGGCTACAGCTACATCAAACCAAAAGGTGACATTGCCGGCGCCCGCTGGGGCCACGCGGGAAGCGATGCCACCCACATGGAAGATTTCCACAACCCGGACGGCACCATGCGCAGCGCCGACGACATCACCGCCATGTGGAAAACGTGGGATATCCTGCCGGAGCAGCACGTCGCCTTTTACTGCGGCACCGGCTGGCGAGCGGCTGAAACCTTTATGTACGCCCGGGCGATGGGCTGGAAGAACGTCGCCGTCTATGACGGCGGCTGGTATGAGTGGAGCAGTCACCCGCAGAACCCGGTCTCCCGCGGTGAGCGCGGGCCCGAGAGTACGCGTTAAGGTTTGAGTGACTTTAGCGTCACATAACCGCTCCAGATGCGCGTTGTGGTGGTCAGCCAGCACAACGCGCCAAATATCCACGCGAACACGGCAAAATGGGCCGGAAACAGGCAGCAGAGCACGAACAGCACGATGGTCTCCGTCCCCTCCGTTAACCCGCCGATGTAGTAAAACGACTTGTGCGCATAGCCGGGGTTGTCGATATTGTGCTTCGCCGCCAGTGCCGCAAAGGCCAGAAAGCTGCTCCCGGTGCCAATAAATGCGAACAGCAGCCAGGCGGCAGCCAGCGTATTCTGCTCAGGTGCCGCCAGCGCAAAGCCAAACGGCACCAGCGCATAGAACAGGAAATCGAGCGCGATATCCAGAAACCCTCCCGCATCCGTGAGCCCTCTCCGGCGCGCCAGCGCACCGTCCAGACCATCCAGCAGGCGGTTCAGGACGATGGCGACCAGTGCTGCCGGGTACCAGCCGAGGGCCAGAAATGGCAACGTCAGCAGGCCGATGGCAAACCCCGCCAGGGTAAGTCCGTCGGGCGTGATGCCCGGCTTATCCAGCACAGAGACCAGACGATTCAGCCCGGGTTTTATCCGTGGGTGCAGGTGACGGTCAAGCATCAGGCTTCCCTTTAAACGTGGCGCACAGCCCCTGCGCCGGGATATCCAGCGCGGCGTTAAAGCGGGCGGAGAGATTCTGAAAGGCGATGAGCGCCGTCATTTCAGTAATAACCTCATCGGTAAAGTGGCGTTTCAGCGCCGTTTTGATTGCTTCATCCACCCTGGGCGGCGTGGCGGTGACCGCCTCAGCATAGGCCAGCGCCGCGCGCTCTTGTTCACTGAATAGGTCAGAGTCTGGCCAGTCGCTCACGGCCTGGACTTTATCCAGCGCCCCGCTGCGCTCGGCCAGACGCAGGCTGTTAGCATCAATGCAAAAAGCACAGTGGCACAGCTGCGATACCCGCGTCATCAGCAGCGAGCGGAGTTGCGGCGTCAGGCGCGCGTTTCTTCGCTCCAGAAAACCGACAAACAATGCGACCAGCCAGAACAGACGCGGCATGCGCCCCCACCAGCGTGTGGGATTCAGGACTGCACCAAAGTGTTTTCGCTGCATGGCGGCAATCGGTTTTACGCTCGCCGGAAGGGTTGGGATGGGTTCTACCCAGGTGGACGACTCTTTCACCTGTTTCTCCTGATGACTGGACTCTTTGAAAGGGCACGATAATATGTCGTTTTTCGCTATCAAGTATTGACGACCATGCTAAAAACAGTCGATGTCGTTGCGGCCATCATCGAAAAAGACGACAAAATTTTACTGGCGCAGCGCCCTGCTCACGCCGATCAACCGGGAATGTGGGAATTCGCTGGCGGAAAAGTCGAGGCCGGTGAAACCCAGCCTCAGGCGCTAATCCGCGAGCTGCGTGAAGAGTTGGGTATTGAGGCGCAGCCCGTGCAGTATGTGGCAAGCCACCAGCGCGAAGTGTCGCAGCGGTTAATCAACCTGCACGCCTGGCATGTTCCTGCCTTTAGCGGAGCGTTAACCGCACACTACCACAGCGCGCTGGCGTGGTGCACGCCGGAAGAGGCGTTGAGCTACGACCTGGCCCCGGCGGATATTCCGCTGCTGGAGGCGTTTATTCTTTTACGCGCCGCCAGACCAGCGGGTTCGTGCTGATCGCGCGTTCATCACGCTGGCATTGCAGCAAAACCCCGTCCGCTTTTACCACTGCTCCTTCAGAATAATTTTGATCCTGATAGATACAGCACTGGTTACAGGGTTGCGCACGCTGGCCGCCGGAGCTAAAGACCTCCGGCGGGACATTCACCTCCACGTCCGGGCGAATGCGGTCAGCCTGCGCGCCAGCGGTCAACATCAACGAAAATGCAGCCATCACGTAACGATTCATAGACTTGTCTTCCTGTTATGTCCTGATAATGACTATAACGGTTAATCGGGCAGAATCTTTAATTTCACACATCATCGCTTTTTGTTATGACGCAGCGCGGGTCATTAATTTCCCTTTCACCCTACATTTCTGCTTGCTTCACAAAGCAGTACGGGTGGTATAGTCAAAAAAACAACACAAATCGCATAAGCAATATACATAAATGACTATAAGGGGTTCTTATATCTATGGATCAGACACGCTCTCTGGAAAGCTTTCTTGCCCATGTTCAGCAGCGCGACCCGCATCAGAGCGAGTTCGCTCAGGCCGTTCGTGAAGTGATGACCACCCTGTGGCCTTTCCTTGAAGAAAACCCGCGTTATCGTCAACTGTCGCTGCTGGAACGTCTGGTTGAGCCAGAACGGGTGATCCAGTTCCGCGTGACCTGGGTGGATGACCGCAATCAGGTCCAGGTCAACCGCGCCTGGCGCGTGCAATTTAACTCCGCCATCGGCCCGTTTAAGGGCGGCATGCGTTTCCACCCTTCCGTGAACCTGTCGATCCTGAAATTCCTCGGCTTTGAGCAGACGTTTAAAAACGCGCTCACCACCCTGCCGATGGGCGGCGGGAAAGGCGGGAGTGACTTCGATCCTAAGGGGAAAAGCGAAGGTGAAGTGATGCGTTTCTGTCAGGCGCTGATGACCGAGCTCTGGCGCCACCTTGGTCCGGACACCGACGTACCGGCGGGAGATATCGGCGTGGGGGCCCGCGAAGTGGGCTTTATGGCCGGGATGATGAAAAAGCTTTCCAACAACAGCGCCTGCGTCTTTACCGGCAAAGGATTGTCGTTTGGCGGGAGTTTGATTCGCCCGGAGGCGACCGGATATGGTCTGGTCTACTTCACCGAGGCGATGCTCAAACGTCACGGGTTAGGGTTTGAAGGGATGCGCGTGGCGGTGTCCGGCTCCGGTAACGTGGCGCAATACGCTATCGAAAAAGCGATGCAGTTTGGCGCCCGCGTGGTGACGGCCTCGGACTCCCGTGGCACGGTGGTGGATGAAGCGGGCTTTACGGCAGAAAAACTGGCGCGCCTGTGCGAAATTAAAGCCAGCCGCGACGGGCGGCTCGCAGACTATGCCCAGGAATTTGGGTTGACGTATCTGGAAGGCAAGCAGCCGTGGGGTGTTCCGGTGGATATTGCCCTTCCGTGCGCCACGCAAAACGAACTGGACGTGGACGCCGCGCGCACGCTGATCGGCAACGGCGTGAAGGCGGTGGCCGAAGGGGCGAATATGCCGACCACCATCGATGCGACGGATCTGTTCCTCGAAGCGGGCGTGCTGTTTGCCCCAGGCAAGGCCGCCAATGCGGGCGGCGTGGCAACCTCCGGCCTTGAGATGGCGCAAAACGCCGCGCGTCTTGGCTGGAAGGCGGAGAAAGTGGATGCCCGTTTGCACCATATCATGCTGGATATTCACCACGCCTGCGTGGAGTACGGCGGTGAAGCGTCGCAAACTAACTACGTGCGCGGAGCGAATATCGCCGGATTCGTGAAGGTGGCGGATGCGATGATTGGGCAGGGTGTGATTTAAGCTTTCACTGTGTTCTCGCCCTGTAGGCCCGGTAAGGCGTAGCCGCCACCGGGCTTTTTTTCAGGCCGCAGAGCTGCTTTTCGCCGGGTGGCGGCTTCGCCTTACCCGGCCTACGGTTTAAGAAGCTGCCGCGCTCTTTTTCTTTTTAAAGGGCTTCTTCGCGCCGCTACCCGGCGCAACCATCCCTCTGAACCGCTTCACCGGTGTACTGCGTGCCTGATCGATCAACTGATACAGCGTCCCCACCAGCGGCTGCATAAAGTCCTGGTAGCGGCACTGCTTTTCACTGATTTGCGTCAGCACAGATTCCCAGTGCGCGGTCATGTCCGGCCTCGCGGCCAGCTCCGGAAGGGAGTGGATGAGCGCCCGGCCCGGCTCCGTGGAGTGGATATAGCGTCCTTTTTTCTCCAGGAAGCCGCGCTTGAACAACAGTTCGATGATCCCCGCTCGCGTCGCTTCCGTACCCAGACCGTCGGTGGCGCGCAGGATTTTCTTCAGATCTTTATCCTGCACAAATCGGGCGATCCCGGTCATGGCCGACAGCAGCGTCGCATCGGTGAAATGGCGTGGCGGCTGGGTCTGACGTTCAACCACTTCACCTTTCTCGCACAATAACTCGTCATCTTTCGCGACTACCGGCAGCGGCGTACCGTCGTTCTCCTCGTCACGCTCTTTGTTGCCGAGCAGCGTGCGCCAGCCCGCTTCCGCGAGGAAACGCGCTTTGGCGATAAACTTACCTTTGGCAATCTCAAGCTCAATGACGCATTTGCGGAACACCGCGTCCGGGCAGAACTGCATCAGATACTGACGGGCGATGAGGTTATAGACCTTCGCTTCGTTATCCGTCAGGTTAACGTGGCTGGCGCGTGCCGTCGGGATAATTGCATGGTGGGCGTCCACCTTTTTATCATCCCAGCAGCGGTTATGGGTGTCCGGGTTCACCACCGGCTGCGGCAGGAGATCGGCGGCGTGTACGCTTATCGCGTTCAGTACCGCGTGGCGACCGGCAAAATGTTCTTCCGGCAGATAACGGCTATCCGAACGCGGATAGGTGATCAGCTTGTGGGTTTCATAGAGCTTCTGGCAGATATCCAGCACGTTTTGTGCGCTGAGGCCAAAGCGCTTCGCCGCCTCAATCTGCAAGGCCGAGAGCGAAAATGGCAGCGGTGCGGGTTCTGATTCCCGTTTATCGTTATAGCTGGTGACGATGGCAGGCTGACCGGTAATACGGTTAACCACATGCTCCGCCAGCGGACGGTGCAGCAAGCGCCCCTCTTCATCCTGGTACGATTCACAGGCATCGCTCGGCTGCCAGACGGCGGTAAAGCGTTCGTCCTTAGGCGTAACGATATGCGCTTTCACTTCAAAGAAATCTTTGGCGACGAAGTTCTCAATCTCTTCATCACGACGCACCACCAGCCCCAGCACCGGCGTCTGCACGCGGCCCACGGAGAGTACCCCCTGATAGCCCGCATTACGCCCGAGGATGGTGTAGGCGCGGGTCATGTTGATCCCGTACAGCCAGTCAGCGCGCGCGCGCGCAAGCGCCGAGACGCACAGCGGGATAAACTCGCTGTTGGCACGCAGACGCGAGATCGCACGCTCTACCGCCTGCGGGTTGAGGTCGTTTATCAGGCAGCGCTGTACCTGCTGGCGTTTTTCCGGCGCCAGCTCGAGGTAGTCCAGCACTTCATCTACCAGCAGTTGCCCTTCCCTGTCCGGGTCACCTGCGTGAACCACTTCAGAGGCTTCGTGCAGGAAACGCTTGATCACGTTCAGCTGTTTGGTCACCGAAGGCCGGGGCTGCAGGCGCCATTTTTCCGGCACGATGGGCAGATCGTTGAGGTTCCAGCGGGCGTAGCGGCTGTCGTAGACGTCCGGCTGCGCCTGCTCAAGCAGGTGACCAATACACCAGGTCACCACCTGCCCGTTACCGCATTCGATAAAGCCGTCGCCCTTGCGGTGCGGCTTCGGCAACACGTCGGCGATGGCGCGCGCCAGGCTCGGCTTTTCGGCAATAAACAACCGCATCGAATTAACGGATCTCAATCATCGGTCGGCCACCGCGTGCGGTCACCAGCTCGCCGATCGCCGTAAGGGTAATGCCAAACTCGGCGGCCGTTGCCTGAACGTCAGCTTCGGCTTCGGGTGTGACCGCCAGCAGCAGGCCGCCGGAAGTTTGTGGATCGCACAGCAGGTTGCGCCACTCTTCAGGCATCTCGCCCATCAGGTGACCGTAGCTGGCAAAGTTGCGCTGAGTACCGCCCGGCACCGCGCCCTGCGCAATGTACTCTTCCACGCCCGGCAGTTTCGGCACGTCCTGATACCACACCTGTGCCTGCACGCCCGCGCCCTGACACACTTCGGAGAGGTGTCCCAGCAGACCAAAACCGGTCACATCGGTCATCGCCTTCACGCCGTCGATATTGGCGAATGCCGCGCCCGCAAGGTTCATCTGGCACATCACTTCCGTTGCCAGACCTTTGTGTTCCGGCTTCAGCAGGGATTTTTTCTCGGCTGTCGTGAGTACGCCAATGCCGAGCGGCTTGGTGAGGAACAGCTTGCAGCCCGCCTGCGCGGTGCTGTTGCGCTTCACGCGCTCGGTCGGCACCACGCCCGTGACGGCCAGGCCAAAAATAGGTTCAGGCGCGTCAATCGAGTGACCACCGGCCAGCGCAATTCCCGCCTGCTGACAGGCGAAACGGCCGCCATCAATGACGTCGCGGGCAATTTCCGGCGCGAGGGTATTAATTGGCCAGCCCAGAATGGCGATGGCCATAATCGGCTTACCGCCCATCGCGAAGATATCACTGATGGCGTTGGTGGCCGCAATGCGCCCGAAATCGAAGGGGTTATCGACAATCGGCATAAAGAAGTCAGTGGTGCTGATAATGCTGGTGCCGTTACCTAAGTCATAAACTGCAGCATCGTCACGCGTTTCATTGCCGACAAGCAGGTTCGGGTCGACAAACTTCGCCTGTTCACTGTGCAGAATGGTCTCCAGCACTTTCGGGGAAATTTTACAACCGCAACCGGCTCCGTGGCTGTACTGCGTTAAACGAATGGTTTGCTCGCTCATGGACGTCTCCTGTCATCTCAATCGCGCTATGGTAGCGCTCATTCCATAAAGAGGTAAGTATGACTGTCTGAATTCTGCGGCAGATGCTCAGAATCCAGACAGTTTAGCGTGGGTTATCAGAAACGGCTGACGAAAGGCGTAGTGTCCGGCACGCTGATGGTGCTGGAGGCTTTAAGCTGCGGCGTACCGAGGTAGAGGAAACCGACAATTTTATCGTGCTCACCGCAGCCAAAACCGTCACGGACTACCGGGCTCCCGGTCAGCGGACCGGTACGCCAGATACCGTTAAACCCCTGTGCGACAGCGGCCATTTGCATCGCCATTACCGCGCAGCCAGCAGACATTTCCTGCTCCCAGACCGGGACTTTGTGGCCAGCCTGACATTTCGCCACGACGGCGATGATCATCGGCGCACGGAACGGCGCATTGCGCGCTTTATCGATACCTTTCTCATCCTGCCCGACGGCAACCGCGCCCTGCTCCAGCAGCTGGCTGAAACGATCGCGGCCTTCACCTTCAATCACAAAGAAGTGCCACGGCTGCAGCGTGCCGTGATCGGGGGCACGCATCCCGGCACGCAGAATGTTTTCCAGCTGCTCGCCCGCCGGGGCAGGTTCGGCCAGACGTGACGCGCTGCGGCGGTTAACAAGCAGTTCAAGTGCGTCCATTGGTTAACTCCTTTATTGAAATTTACTCACAAAATTAACACGGCCGCAGATTTTGTTACAGCCTGGCAGGCGATTCCTGCTGACAAGTGGCGGTTGGGTCATTACGATAACCCAACATTACCGTCCAGTGGCGACGGAAACAGTCATTTTCTGGTTAGGGAGAATACATGCGAACCCTTTGGCGAATCTTTGCCGGTTTCTTTAAATGGACGTGGCGACTGCTCAACTTCGTCCGCAACCTGGTGATGAACATCTTCTTCATCCTGCTGGTTCTGGTTTGCGCAGGCATCTGGATGCATATCAGCAACGCAAATCAGGCGCAGCATTCAACTCGCGGGGCGCTGTTACTCGATATCACCGGCGTCATCGTGGATAAACCGTCCACCAGCAACCGTCTGGGGGTCATTGGCCGTCAGCTGTTTGGCGCGACGTCCGACCGCCTGCAGGAAAACTCCCTGTTCGATATTGTCGATACTATCCGTCAGGCCAAAGACGACCGAAATATCACCGGGATCGTACTGGATCTGAAAGATTTTGCCGGAGGCGACCAGCCTTCAATGCAGTACATCGGTAAAGCGCTGCGTGAATTCCGCGACAGCGGTAAGCCAGTGATCGCCGTGGGCGACAGCTACAGCCAGGGGCAATATTATCTGGCAAGCTTCGCCAACAAGATTTGGCTCTCTCCACAGGGGACGGTCGATCTGCACGGCTTTGCCACCAACGGCCTGTACTACAAATCGCTGCTCGACAAGCTGAAAGTGACGACCCACGTCTTCCGCGTCGGCACCTATAAATCAGCCGTGGAGCCGTTTATTCGCGACGATATGTCCCCTGCTGCCCGTGAAGCGGACAGCCGCTGGATTGGCGAGCTGTGGCAGAACTATCTGGGCACCGTGGCCGCTAACCGCCAAATTACCGCTGAGCAGGTCTTCCCGGGCGCACGTGGCGTGCTGGAGGGTCTGCGTAAGGTTGACGGCGATACCGCGAAATATGCCCTCGACAATAAACTCGTTGATGCGCTGGGTACCAGTGCGGATATCGAAAAAGCCCTGACCAAACAGTTTGGCTGGAGCAAAGAGGACAAAAACTACAGCGCGATCAGTATGTATGACTACGCTGCGAAAAAACCGGACGAGAGCGGTGACAGCGTAGCCGTGGTGTTTGCCAACGGCGCCATCATGGACGGTCAGGAAACCCCGGGTAATGTCGGCGGTGACACCACCGCGTCGCAAATCCGTGACGCGCGCCTTGACCCGAAAGTGAAAGCCATTGTTCTGCGCGTAAACAGCCCGGGCGGCAGCGTGAGCGCCTCCGAAGTGATCCGCGCTGAGCTGGCCGCGGCCCGCGCTGCGGGCAAACCGGTCGTCGTCTCCATGGGCGGAATGGCGGCATCAGGTGGGTACTGGATCTCCACGCCAGCCAACTACATTGTGGCTAACCCAAGCACGCTGACCGGCTCTATCGGCATCTTCGGGGTGATTAACACTGTGGAAAACAGTCTGGATTATCTGGGCGTGCACACCGACGGTGTTTCTACGTCGCCGCTGGCAGATGTGTCGATAACAAAATCCCTGCCGCCGGAAGTGTCGGAGATGATGCAGCTGAGCATTGAGAACGGGTATAAGCGCTTTATTACGCTGGTGGCTGACTCGCGTAAAAAGACGCCAGAACAGATTGACCAGATTGCTCAGGGCCACGTCTGGACAGGTCAGGACGCGAAGAACAACGGACTGGTGGACAGTCTGGGTGACTTTGACGACGCCGTGAAGAAAGCGGCCGACCTGGCGAAGCTCAAGCAATGGCACATTGAGTATTATCAGGATGAGCCGTCTTTCTTCGATATGGTGATGGACAGCATGTCTGTCTCCGTTCGCGCCATGCTGCCGGAGGCGCTGCAGGCTTACCTGCCTGCGCCGGTTGCCACGGCAGCGAAAGCGATGAAGACGGAAAGCGATAAGCTCGCGGCCTTTAACGATCCACAAAGTCGTTACGCGTTTTGCCTGACCTGCGCGAACGTCCGTTAAAAACCGTCCCCTCTTCTCGCGACGAGGGGATTTTTTTCTTTTGAAGAACAAGAACTCACTACCATGCAGAAGAAATCGATTTATGTAGCCTACACTGGCGGTACCATCGGTATGCAGCGCTCTGAAAATGGCTATATTCCTGTCTCCGGCCACCTTCAGCGTCAGCTTGCGTTGATGCCTGAGTTCCACCGTCCGGAAATGCCTGACTTTACCATCCATGAATACGAGCCGCTGATGGACTCCTCCGACATGACGCCAGAAGACTGGCAGCACATCGCGGATGACATTAAAGCGCATTACGACCAGTACGACGGCTTCGTGATCCTGCATGGTACCGACACCATGGCGTTCACGGCCTCGGCGCTCTCCTTCATGCTGGAGAACCTGAGCAAGCCGGTTATCGTCACCGGGTCGCAAATTCCGCTGGCGGAGTTACGCTCCGACGGGCAGATCAACCTGCTGAACTCCCTGTACGTGGCGGCAAATTACCCGATTAACGAAGTCTCGCTGTTCTTTAACAACCGTCTGTATCGCGGCAACCGCACGACGAAAGCCCATGCCGATGGTTTTGAAGCCTTCGCCTCACCGAACCTGCAGCCGCTGCTGGAAGCGGGGATTCATATCCGTCGTCTGGGCACGCCGCCTGCACCGAATACCGCTGGCGAGCTGATTGTGCATCCGATTACCCCGCAGCCCATCGGTGTGGTTACCATTTACCCGGGTATTTCCGCCGACGTGGTCCGCAACTTCCTGCGCCAGCCAGTGAAAGCGCTGATCCTGCGCTCCTACGGCGTGGGCAACGCCCCGCAGAACGGTGAGTTTCTAAAAGAGCTTCAGGAAGCCAGCGAACGCGGAATTGTGGTGGTGAACCTGACCCAGTGTATGTCCGGCAAAGTGAATATGGGTGGCTATGCCACCGGCAACGCGCTGGCACATGCGGGTGTTATCAGCGGTTTCGATATGACCGTTGAGGCGACGCTGACTAAACTTCACTATTTACTGAGTCAGGATCTGGACATTCAGTCCATTCGCAACGCCATGATGCAAAATCTGCGCGGTGAACTGACCCCGGACGAATAAGGAGGCCTCATGACGCAACGCGCCCTGCTACTGGTCGATTTGCAAAATGATTTCTGCGCAGGCGGCGCGCTGGCCGTCGCCGAAGGTGACAGCAGCGTTGACGTGGCGAATAGGCTGATTGACTGGTGTAAAGCCCGCGGTGAAGCGGTGGTCGCCAGCCAGGACTGGCACCCGGCTAACCACGGCAGTTTTGCCAGCCAGCACAATGTCGAACCGTTCACTCAGGGTGAACTCGACGGGCTGGCGCAAACCTTCTGGCCGGATCATTGCGTGCAGCAAACGGAAGGCGCGGCGCTGCATCCGCTCCTGAATCAGAAAGTCATCGACGCGGTGTTCCATAAGGGTGAAAACCCGACAATAGACAGCTACAGCGCGTTTTTTGATAACGGTCATCGTCAGAAGACCGCGCTGGACGCGTGGTTACGCCACCATGAAATCACGGAGCTGATTGTGCTGGGGCTGGCGACAGATTACTGCGTGAAGTTTACCGTACTGGACGCGCTCCAGTCAGGCTACACCGTCAGCGTGATCACCGACGGCTGCCGCGGGGTCAACATTCACCCTCAGGACAGCGCTCAGGCGTTTATGGAGATGGCTGCCGAAGGCGCGACGCTGTATACCCTGGCAGACTGGCTGGAAACGCAGGCGTAGTTTTTTAAGCCGGGTGGCGGCTTCGCCTTACCCGGCCTACTTTCTCTGGAGCGCAGCGCCACCCGGCATTTCTTCTCCAATCCCCATAAAGTGAACTCCCTCGCATCCTCAGCGAAGCGGCAATGCTATTCTCGTCAGGTTGTTTTTTCGCCACGCCTTTTCTGTGGCGTGGTTATTTTTATTAAGTCAAAGAGGAAATTATATGAAACGTTTGCCCTTGCTGGCAGCATTACCCTTGCTTTGCGCGTCACTGGCTTCCGCTGCGCCCCTGATGTCCGTCGGCTATTTCAACGGGGGTGGCGATGTCACCGCCGGACCGGGTGGCGACATTAATAAACTGGATGTCCGCCAGATCACCCACCTGAACTATTCGTTTGGTATGGTCTACAACGACGAGAAAGACGAAACCAACGCCGCGCTGAAAGATCCGACGAAACTGCATCAGATCTGGCTTTCGCCCAAAGTGGCATCCGATCTGGCCTTAATCCCCACTCTGCGTAAACAAAACCCGCACCTTAAAGTGCTGCTCTCTGTTGGCGGCTGGGGTGCGCGTGGTTTCTCTGGCGCAGCGGCCACCAAAGAGAGTCGTGCGGTGTTTATCCGATCCGCCCAGGAGGTTGTCGACAAATACAGTCTGGACGGGATTGATCTCGACTGGGAGTACCCGGTCAACGGCGCGTGGGGACTGGTTGCCAGCACGCCAGCCGACAGGGACAACTTCACCGCGCTGCTGAAAGAGATGCGCGACGCATTCGGGCAGAAAAAGCTGGTGACCATTGCGGTAGGTGCCAATGCGGAAAGTCCGAAAAGCTGGGTGGATGTCAAAGCCATCGCTCCCCTGCTCGACTACATCAACCTGATGACCTACGACATGGCGTATGGTACCCAGTATTTTAACGCCAACCTCTATGATTCCAGCGCCTGGCCGACGGTGGCTGCTGCCGATAAATACAGCGTGGACTTTGTGGTAAATAACTATCTGGCCGCGGGACTGAAACCACAGCAGATGAACCTCGGGATCGGGTTTTACGGTCGCGTACCGAAACGCGCCGTTGAGCCGGGTATCGACTGGAGCAAGCCGGACGCACAAAAAAATCCGGTCACCCAGCCCTACTTTGGACCGCAGGAGCTCGGCTTGTTCAGGTCGCTCGGCTATGACCTGTCCAAAGATACCTACGTGAAGTACAACGATATCGTGAAAAAGCTGCTGAACGATCCGCAGAAGCGTTTTACCGAGCACTGGGACGACCAGTCGAAAGTGCCGTGGCTCTCCGTGGAAGCAGCCGACGGCAAGGCGCTCTTTGCGATTTCGTATGAGAACCCGCGTTCCGTGGCGATCAAAGCGGACTACATTAAACAGAAAGGTCTCGCCGGGGCGATGTTCTGGGAGTATGGCGCGGACGATAACAACCAGTTAGCGAAGCAGCTGGCAGAGTCATTAGGGATCCCGCAAAAGTAGCGACGCATTCAAACCCTCTCCCCGTGGGAGAGGGTTGGATGAAGGCATCAGCCCGCAGGGTTATTGCATTTTCAGCGTCGCAATTGGCTTCGGCGTGATGCCAAAATCTTCTTTCAGCTCTCGCTTGCTTTTCATCACCATCTGGCCGTTGGTATCGATCGTCATGTGCTGCGCGTCAGTATTATTGCGCGCCTGCCACAGCATCACCAGCTGCAAACTGTTCTCTTTTTGCTCAGGGGTAAGCGCCACGCCATCCGGCCATTTTCCCAGTTCAACGGCGGTGACCAGACGCTGATAAACGTCCTGGGTCATCCCGTTAATCATGTCATCAATATTCACGATCTCTCCCTTTCAAAGGAATAATTTGCTGAATCGTTTTTTCAACCCTTGATCTGGTCGCCGTTTTCGTCATCCGTGAAGCTCATGGATGCCGAATTGACGCAGAAACGCTCCCCCGTTGGCTGTGGACCATCCGGGAAGACGTGCCCCAGGTGTGCATCGCAGGTCCCGCAACGGATTTCCGTGCGCACCATGCCGTGCGAGGTGTCAGTCAGATAGCGGATGGCCTCATCGCTCACCGGCTCGTAAAAGCTCGGCCAGCCGCAGCCGGAATCGAATTTCGTTTGTGAGTTAAACAGCGGAGCATCACAGACCAGACAGTGATAGACGCCGTCTCGCTTGTTGTGCAGTAAACGCCCGGTGAATGGCGGTTCCGTGCCGTGGTTCTGCGTCACGTAAAACTGCATTTCTGTGAGGTTTTTTTTCAAATCGTCAGGGTTACGTTGGTTCGACATATGCTTACATCTCGCTGTAGAAACAGACATCTTTTAACCCGGATTCTAACAAAACATTAACACCCTTGCGTGCACTTTTGTTCTAAACTTATGTGTCGCGAAAAGGCGGTCAGGCAATTGTGATCATGTTCACATTTTTATCCTGCGAGGACTTTAAAATTCCGGGCGCAGCCCCCATGTGGTTGCAAGCTCAAAGGGAAAGTGAGGCGAGTCAGTCGCACAAACGTTAGTCACAGGATTGATTTGTCGCAATGATTGACACGATTCCGCTTGACGCTGCGTAAGGTTTTTGTAATTTTACAGGCAACCTTTTATTCACTAACAAATAGCTGGTGGAATATATGACTATCAAAGTAGGTATCAACGGTTTTGGCCGTATCGGCCGTATTGTTTTCCGTGCTGCTCAGAAACGTTCTGACATCGAAATCGTTGGTATCAACGATCTCCTGGACGCTGAATACATGGCGTACATGCTGAAGTACGACTCAACTCACGGTCGTTTCGACGGCACCGTTGAAGTGAAAGACGGCCACCTGGTTGTTAACGGCAAAACCATCCGCGTTACTGCTGAGAAAGACCCAGCTAACCTGAAATGGAACGAAATCGGTGTTGATGTTGTAGCTGAAGCTACCGGTATCTTCCTGACCGACGAAACTGCACGTAAACACATCACTGCAGGCGCGAAGAAAGTTGTTCTGACTGGTCCTTCTAAAGACAACACCCCAATGTTCGTTCGTGGTGCAAACTTCGAAACTTACGCTGGCCAGGACATCGTTTCCAACGCATCCTGCACCACCAACTGCCTGGCACCGCTGGCTAAAGTTATCAACGACAACTTCGGCATCATCGAAGGTCTGATGACTACCGTTCACGCTACCACCGCTACTCAGAAAACCGTTGACGGCCCGTCTCACAAAGACTGGCGCGGCGGCCGTGGCGCGGCTCAGAACATCATCCCATCCTCTACCGGTGCTGCTAAAGCTGTAGGTAAAGTACTGCCAGAACTGAATGGCAAACTGACTGGTATGGCGTTCCGCGTTCCAACGCCTAACGTATCCGTTGTTGACCTGACCGTTCGTCTGGAAAAAGCTGCTTCTTATGAAGAAATTAAGAAAGCAATCAAAGCTGCTTCCGAAGGCGCAATGAAAGGCGTTCTGGGTTACACCGAAGACGACGTTGTATCTACTGATTTCAACGGCGAAGTGTGCACTTCCGTGTTCGATGCTAAAGCTGGTATCGCACTGAACGACAACTTCGTGAAACTGGTTTCCTGGTACGACAACGAAACTGGCTACTCTAACAAAGTACTGGACCTGATCGCTCACATCTCCAAATAAGTTGAGATGAGTGTTTGATCCAAAAAGGCGACTTCGGTCGCCTTTTTTATTGTTTTTAGACAGAGGATTGCTTAATGATTAATAAAATATTTGCACTTCCGGTAGTCGAACAACTTACCCCTGTGCTCTCCCGCCGCCAGATTGACGGCGCTGATGTTATCGTCGTTGACCACCCGCGCGTGAAAGCCTCCGTGGCGCTGAATGGCGCCCACCTGCTCTCCTGGAAGCCTGAGGGCGAAGAGGAAGGACTGTGGCTGAGCGAGGCCACCTCGTTCAAAAAAGGGGCTGCTATCCGTGGCGGCGTCCCCATCTGCTGGCCATGGTTCGGCCCGTCCACACAGCAGGGTTTGCCGTCTCACGGTTTTGCCCGTAACCAGCAGTGGACGCTGAAAGCGCACAATGAAGATGACAACGGTGCCGTGCTGACCTTTGAGCTGCAGGCGAATGATGAAACCCGCGCCCTGTGGCCGCATGATTTCACCCTGTACGCCCGTTTCAAGCTGGGTAAAACCTGCGAAATTGAGCTGGAAGCGCACGGCGAGTTCGAAACCACGTCTGCCCTGCACACCTACTTCAACGTGGGTGACATCAACGCAGTGAAGGTGAGCGGCCTCGGCGATACCTTTATCGACAAAGTTGATAATGCGAAAGAGGGCAAGCTGAGCGACGGCGTTCAGGCTTTCCCCGATCGTACCGACCGCGTCTATCTCCACCCGGAAGCCTGCAGCGTGATCCACGATGGTGCCCTGAACCGCGGCATTGAGGTCGTTCATCATCATCACTGCAATGTGGTGGGCTGGAACCCAGGTCCGGCATTGTCTGTCAGCATGGCCGATATTCCTGATGACGGTTACAAAACATTCGTTTGTGTAGAAACAGCCTGCGTGACCACGCCGCAGAAAGCGAGCGAAGAAAAACCGTCTCGTTTAGGGCAGACGATCCGTATTGTTAAGCGATAATCGCCCTGCACCACAAAAAAGCAAACGGGGCGCAAGCGCCCCGTTTTGATGCAATAATTGCACTGAATTAATGCACAATCAGAACTTGTAGGTCACACCCACAGAGAAGATACCCGCCCATGACTTATCGACCATCGGGCTATCTTTCACTTCATCGCTCAGACGCTCATAACGGCCAGTACCGTAGACGCTCCAGTCGCCAAGGAAGTTATAGCTCGCGGTCAGCTCCAGGTAGGGATCCCAGCCATCATCTGCGCTGTAGCTTTTCAGACCACTGCGGCGAGACTCGTTTTTAGAGACGCCGTAATAGTAGTCATTGTAGTTTTCACTGTTGTACTGCACACCGATGCCCGGCGTCAGGGTAAGCCCGCCGTTGGTATAACGGTACAGCCATGCCAGATCCCAGATAAAGCCGTTGCTGTTGTCCAGCGTATCACCTGCCAGAGCAGTACGCAGGAAGCCATACTCGGTGTTATGCACGTATGAAAGCCCGGCCATCATGCTACTTTTGCGCTTATCGAGCTGGCGAAGCGCGTGGCTGTCGCTGTCTCCCGGCTTGAAGTGCGTTGGATCGTAGTAGGCCATGATCGAGAGCTTGTCGGCCGTGTCGTTCCAGAGATAGTAGCCGCCGCCGAGACCGCGGAACCAGACGTTCTCGCCTTCATAGGTGATAACGGGAACAGGATATACGTCACGATCATACTGTTTGTATGGGCTGTTAATGACGCCAACACCCGCGCCAACCGTCCACTGACTTTCCGCCTGAGCGGTGCTAACTGCGGTCGCGGCAAGGATGCCCAATGCCAGAAGTTTGAGTTTGGTCACAATCCATTCTTTCCTGTAGTCAAATAATCAGCGGGAGAAGTGTAACCGCCATTCCCGTACAACCCAAAATTTTTTGCCTGCTAATCAGTCTGATTAACCCGTTATTTTTCACTTTTCAGATGACAGCACGCTTTCATTTATATGACCACTGAATGAAAAACGTGCTTAAGCCTTAGAACCCAGGTGGAAATTTTTGGATGAGTTATTGATATGTCATTGAAATTAGATTTTCTCAGCATGCAAGTTTGGCAAATGCCATCTACGCTTAATTTTAAGAAGAGTTTTCCTGAACGCCCTGCGGTTCTTAGCCTCTGACCTGGCACACAGGTTGCTGCTCTGGCAGTGAGGTGCGAGAGATTCTCTTCCGGGAGCCTCCACTACTCATACGAACGGCTCTTATCCTGTGCTAAAAAACGAAAGGACGGCATGCCATGAATATATTCGATCACTATCGCCAGCGCTATGAAGCTGCCAAGGACGAAGAGTTCACACTGCAGGAGTTTCTTACCATTTGTCGGCAAGATCGCAGTGCCTATGCCAATGCGGCAGAACGGCTATTGATGGCTATTGGTGAGCCAAACATGGTTGATACTGCCCTGGAGCCACGGCTTTCCCGTCTATTTTCGAATCGGGTGGTCGCCCGATATCCGGCGTTCGAAGAGTTCTACGGCATGGAAGATGCCATTGAACAGATTGTCTCCTATCTGAAGCATGCCGCTCAGGGTCTGGAAGAGAAGAAACAGATCCTCTATTTACTCGGCCCAGTCGGTGGCGGTAAATCCTCGCTGGCTGAACGCCTGAAGTCGCTGATGCAGCGCGTGCCGATTTATGTGTTGAGCGCTAATGGCGAACGCAGCCCGGTGAACGACCATCCGCTGTGCCTGTTTAATCCACAGGAAGATGCGCAAATTCTGGATAAAGAGTTTGGTATTCCGCGCCGCTACCTCGGCACCATCATGTCGCCGTGGGCGGCAAAACGCCTGCATGAGTTTGGGGGCGATATCACTAAATTCCGCGTGGTGAAAGTGTGGCCGTCTATCCTTGAGCAGATCGCCATCGCCAAAACGGAACCGGGTGATGAGAACAACCAGGATATCTCGGCGCTGGTGGGTAAAGTTGATATCCGTAAGCTGGAAAACTTCGCACAAAATGACCCGGATGCCTACGGCTATTCCGGTGCGCTGTGCCGCGCCAACCAGGGGATTATGGAATTCGTGGAGATGTTTAAAGCACCAATCAAAGTGCTGCATCCTCTGCTGACGGCGACCCAGGAAGGGAACTATAACGGGACGGAAGGTATCTCCGCCCTGCCGTTTAACGGGATAATCCTCGCCCACTCGAACGAATCCGAATGGGTGACCTTCCGTAATAATAAAAACAATGAGGCTTTCCTTGACCGCGTGTACATCGTCAAGGTGCCTTATTGCCTGCGGATCTCCGAAGAGATCAAGATTTACGAGAAACTGCTCAACCACAGTGAGCTGGTGCACGCTCCCTGCGCGCCAGGCACGCTGGAAACGTTGTCGCGCTTCTCTATCCTTTCGCGTTTGAAAGAGCCGGAAAACTCCAGCATCTACTCAAAAATGCGCGTCTATGATGGCGAAAGCCTGAAAGACACCGACCCGAAAGCGAAATCCTATCAGGAGTATCGTGATTACGCCGGGGTCGATGAAGGGATGAACGGCCTGTCCACCCGTTTCGCGTTTAAGATCCTCTCCCGCGTCTTTAACTTCGACCATGCGGAAGTGGCGGCCAACCCGGTTCACTTGTTCTACGTGCTGGAGCAGCAGATTGAACGCGAGCAGTTCCCGCAGGAGCAGGCTGAACGCTATCTTGAGTTCCTGAAAGGCTACCTGATTCCGAAATACGCCGAGTTCATTGGCAAAGAGATCCAGACAGCCTACCTGGAATCCTATTCAGAGTACGGACAAAATATTTTCGACCGTTATGTCACCTACGCTGACTTCTGGATCCAGGATCAGGAGTACCGCGACCCGGATACCGGCCAGCTGTTTGACCGTGAATCCCTGAACGCGGAACTGGAAAAAATCGAGAAGCCTGCCGGGATCAGCAACCCGAAAGACTTCCGTAATGAGATTGTGAACTTCGTCCTGCGCGCCAGAGCGCATAACAACGGACGCAATCCGAACTGGACCAGCTACGAGAAACTGCGCACCGTGATTGAGAAGAAAATGTTCTCCAATACCGAAGAGCTGCTGCCGGTTATCTCGTTCAACACCAAAACCTCAACCGATGAGCAGAAGAAACACGACGATTTTGTCGACCGTATGATGGAAAAAGGCTACACCCGCAAACAGGTTCGCCTGCTCTGCGAATGGTATCTGCGCGTGCGTAAATCGTCCTAAAACAAGTGCCCGGCAGCGCTAGCGCCTGCCGGGCCAACAAAAACGCAAGTTGGCAAATGCAGTACGGGGGGTATATGACCTGGTTTATTGACCGGCGTCTTAACGGCAAAAACAAGAGCACGGTGAACCGCCAGCGCTTCTTGCGCCGTTACAAAGCGCAAATTAAACAGTCGATCTCCGAGGCCATCAACAAACGCTCGGTGACCGACGTCGATAGCGGCGAGTCTGTTTCCATCCCCACCGATGACATCAGCGAACCGATGTTTCATCAGGGGCGAGGCGGTCTGCGCCATCGCGTACACCCAGGTAATGACCACTTCGTTCAGAACGACAGAATTGAGCGTCCTCAGGGCGGCGGCGGTGGTTCAGGAAGCGGTCAGGGACAGGCCAGCCAGGACGGTGAAGGTCAGGATGAGTTCGTTTTCCAGATTTCAAAAGATGAATACCTCGACCTGCTGTTTGAGGACCTGGCGCTGCCGAATCTGAAAAAGAATCAGCATCGTCAGCTTAACGAGTACAAAACCCATCGCGCGGGCTATACCGCCAACGGCGTCCCCGCCAACATCAGCGTCGTGCGTTCGTTGCAGAATTCGCTGGCGCGGCGCACGGCCATGACGGCAGGCAAACGTCGTGAACTGCGCGAACTTGAGAGTAGCCTGAAGGTCGTGGAAAACACGGAGCCGGCGCAACTGCTGGAAGAGGAGCGCCTGCGCAAAGAGATTGCCGAGCTAAGAGCGAAGATCGATCGCGTTCCGTTTATCGACACGTTCGACCTGCGTTACAAGAATTATGAAAAACGCCCAGAGCCCTCAAGCCAGGCAGTGATGTTCTGTCTGATGGACGTCTCCGGCTCCATGGACCAGGCCACCAAGGATATGGCGAAGCGTTTTTATATCCTGCTCTACCTGTTCCTGAGCAGAACCTATAAGAATGTGGAAGTGGTCTATATTCGCCACCATACGCAGGCTAAAGAGGTCGACGAGCATGAGTTCTTCTACTCGCAGGAGACCGGCGGCACCATCGTCTCCAGCGCGCTGAAGCTGATGGATGAAGTCGTGAAAGAGCGTTACGACCCGGCGCAATGGAATATCTATGCCGCGCAGGCGTCCGATGGTGATAACTGGGCCGACGACTCACCGCTGTGTCACGACATCCTGGCGAAGAAAATTCTGCCGGTGGTGCGTTACTACAGCTATATCGAAATTACCCGTCGCGCGCATCAGACCCTGTGGCGGGAATATGAACATCTGCAATCGATGTTTGATAATTTTGCCATGCAACATATCCGTGACCAGGATGATATTTATCCGGTGTTCAGGGAGCTCTTCCACAAGCAAAGCTCAACAACTTCAAATTAAACCTTGTTAATCAGCCAGTTAACTTTGTTTTACTGGCTGATTAACTATAGTTTTCACGTTTAAAATTCTCCATAATTTTCATTGCCTTAGTTTTTATTTTGGGGAAGGCAGTTTAGTGATTATCCGGTTAGATAGTGGGTAACTTGTCCTCCCCTATAATGTTAAGGGTGTGAGTCAGTACGCCGTACACAGTTACATCATCCAGCGCGTCGCCTTCTATCGCTTCACCATCTTCTGTTATCAATGCCGCCCCGTATAGCTTTGCAAACTCGTTCCTGTTATCCATTCTTACCAGTAGGGTATCTCCCTGCTCTGGCCTCATGGCAACGTTAATGACAGCCCAACCGCAAGACGTTTCTATTACCCTGCAGTTCCCATCAATTCCGCATAACAGATCTATGGTTAACCGCTGTTCCTGGTAATCCATAGCCGGTGAAGGAAAGCCCATCAGAAAACCCTCCCCATATTACGCAAGATCCAGTAACGGTTATCGCTTCCATCCGTCGTCTTATCAGCAAAGTCTGGTTGGTATCTCTTAATCCATGCATTGGCATCTGCTTGGCTGAAATGCCAATTCCTAACGCGCAATTCAGTAATGAATTTGTCAGTGTTCAAACACTGGTATATGACAAGCGTAATGTTGCGGGGCTCGAAGGGGCCAGAGAGATCATTCTGGCCGAGCTGACGAAGCGGGTGCATCAGATTTTCCCTGATGCCGAAGTGAAGGTGAAGCCGATGCAGGCGAACGGCTTGAATAGCGATGCAAGTAAAAGCGATCGGGAGAAGCTGAACCGTATGCTGGAGGAAATTGTTGCTGTAATTGTTCTCTTCCGTATAGGCCATATTGCGTTATCATATCAAGTGTAACAGCTACGGGATCGGACATTCCGTTAAGTATAAGTCGTACAACTACACATATCGGCATGAATAAAAATAATGGGGCTTAAATATGGGTGTTAGGCAAGATGATGAAGGCAAGTATGTTACCAGTGACAGGCCGTTTAAACAGTATGATCATGGATGGCAGGCACAAAATGCAGAGAGCTGGCAAAATGCATGTGATGCCAGCAAATCAGTTAGTCAGCCGAGCCAGTCTTACCAGACGCCACAGTTTACAGCAGTTGCCGGTCAATCTGGGTTAAGCACTCTTTTTGGCTATGCCACGATAATATTAACATTCTGGGCTATTCTTAATTTTTTTATTCTTATTCCCGGCCTGAGGGCAAGTTTTTTATTACAAAGCGCCGGAGGTTTTTTTGCAATACCTGGGGCAGGTATAGGGTTTATACTTAGAGTTGTCCATTTAATACTTTTTGCCCCTTATGTTTTTATATACCCTTGGAGTGATGGTGACATTGCCAAACAATTTTTTTACCAGATGGGTGTGATAGCCGTAATTTCGATTCCAGCTCTAATTCTGTGGAAAAAGTTAAAGAAAACCATACTTTATTTTACAGGAGCACTTGCGATATTATCCTATATCTCCGTAGGTTTGCTGGCACTTAACAATGACTTATGGGCTTCTTTTGAAGTTTATCCCTTTTTAAACTAGCGCGGCAATGTCATGCCGTTCAAGCTTACCCGATTCCCGCCCGTTGTGCGGGAATCTTTGTAGAAACCAGACACGCCCACGATGTTAAAGACGACAATATCGTTATGCTGGGGCATAAGGCTGAAGTCGACAAGAAGAAAAGAGCCATCGAGAATACCGGCGCCGATCATGGAATCACCGGACACACGCAGCGTGTAGGGATAGTTATGTATGGCGGATGGTCTGTAGATGGATATCGTGGACTATGGAAAATTATTTTAGGGTCCGCAGCGCCTTGATTATCATGGTAGCGTGCTGTCATGGGGTGTCGGGGGTCGGAGGTTCAAATCCTCTCGTGCCGACCAAAAACACATTGAAAACCAGCCTCTTATGGTTGGTTTTTTCATGTTTAAAATTTGTGCGGGGAATCATTGGGGAAAAATGGGGGAATAACCCCCGACATTTACACGCTACATTACAGGCGATTTATCGTCTTTAACTTGGTTAAGTGTATGTGTAAGAACGCCGTGCACCGTAACATCATTCAAGGCTTCTCCTTCGATCGCCTCACCCTCTTCCGTTATCAGTGCCTGACCCATTAGCTTCACAAACTGGTTTCTCCCGTCCATGCTAACCAGCAACGTATCCCCTCCTTCTGGCTTCAGACTGACGTTAATAACGGCCCAGCCGCATGAAGTTTCAATAACCCGGCAGTTGTTATCTACACCACAGATAACATCTATCGTCATGCGCTGCTCTTGGTAATCCATGGCTGGCGATGGAAATCCCATTAGAAAACCCTCCCCATGTTACGCAGGATCCAGTATCGGTTCTCGCTTCCGTTTGTCGTCTTATCGGCGAAGTCCGGCTGGTATCGCTCGATCCATGAATTTGCATCTGCCTGGCTGAAATGCCAGTTCCTTTCCTGCAGTTCAGCGATGAATTTGTCTGTATGCAGGCAGAGATAGCCCTTCGGGTTTTGCTGTATGGCCGCAATAAAAGCAGCACGAATATCCGGTTGACGAGGCATAAACGCACCCTCACTCGCTCATTGACTGTATACATATACAGTAGTATTTTTATAAAAACAGATCAAGCACAGGCAATTTTCACTTTTAAGAGGATCGTTATGTTTGTTGAACTGGTTTATGACAAGCGAAATGTTGAGGGGCTCCAGGGGGCCGGAGAGATCATCCTGGCTGAACTAACAAAGCGGGTGCACAAAATTTTTCCTGATGCCGAAGTGAAGGTAAAGCCGATGCAGGCGAACGGCTTGAATAGTGATGCCAGCAAAAGCGATCGGGAAAAGTTGAATCGCATGCTGGAGGAAATGTTTGAAGAGGCCGATATGTGGCTGGTGTCTGAATTCCCGACGGTTCGCCAGGCTGGGCTGTAAAATGGTTCAGGCTGCCAGCTTCAATATTCACTGGCGGCCTGCATTATTTCTTACCACTACCTACCGGAAATTTTCGGTAGAGTGTTGAAACCCCTACGTCGTAAATTATTGCCACACGCTGACGAGATTCCCCTGCTGCGATCAATCTCCCTGCCTGCGCCCATTGCTCATCCGTTAATTTGGGCCTGCGACCGCCGATCCGCCCTTTTGCTCGCGCAGCTGCTAAACCCGCCCGGGTGCGTTCAACAATGAGCTCTCTTTCCATTTCTGCTAAAGCCCCCATAACATGAAAGAAGAATCGGCCCATCGGCGTAGACGTGTCTATGCTGTCGGTCAGGCTGCGAAAATTAATGCCCCGCTCTCGCAGCTCCTCCACCAGAACGACAAGATGCCGCATGCTTCTACCGAGCCGATCGAGTTTCCAGACCACCAGCGTGTCTCCCTCCGACAAGATACGGAGTACCTTTTTGAGCCCCGGCCTCTCGGATGTCTTGCCGCTTATTTTATCTTCAAAAATCAGTTCACATCCTGCGCTATCGAGCGCATTTCTCTGTAATGCGGTGTTCTGGTCATTTGTTGACACCCTGACATACCCAATAAGCATGGTTTTATCCCCTGCAAAAGGCAGAAAGCATGCCACTGGTGAGCTAGATGGTCATTCTCAAAAATGTTGGTTTGAAAGAAGCTGCAAAGCGTGAGGTAGGAACGGGACCGGGGCAAATACCCGATATGTCGTCTTTCACTTCGGGGCCGGGGTGGGTTCGCTTCCCGGATGGAACAACAATACAGCAGGGTAGTGCTGGCTTCGCAATTGGCGTGAATAACCAGTACGTCACACTCCCGCGAGCATTTTCCTCTGCAAATTTCAGGGTCGCTACGGTCTGGAATGATGTTGGGGTATCGCAAGGGGGAAGTGCGGCACAGGCAGCGGCGGATATTGGTCTTGGAACAGGGTCAAAAACCACGACGCGGTTTGGGTTGTGGCAGGGTGGCTCTGGTGGCTTCAACGTTGACTGGATTGCTATTGGAGTATCATGAAATGACAATTGAATATGTCTGGAGCCCGTCAACAGCGGGGTTTTATCCCATTATTGAAAAAGAGCGTCTGATTGCTGCCGGGGAATGGCCTGAGGATGGTGTGGACGTTACAGGTGAAGAGTACGGTGCATTGTTTCCTGCGCCGCCGGGGAAGTTTATCGATACGCTCGATGGGCGTCCTCAATGGGTTGATATGCCGCCGCCTTCTGAAGAGCAGCTGATTGCTATGGCTGAAAATGAAAGGACGGCAAGGCGTACCGTTGCCAATAATGAAATTAACTGGCGCCAGGATGCTGTTGATGCGGGAATAGCCACAGAAGAGGAAACCGCAGGCCTTGCGGCATGGAAAAAATACCGGGTCTTGCTGATGCGTGTTGATACAGCAAAACCCGTATGGCCTACACCTCCGGGGGAGTAGGCCACTCGATATCAGGTGCGCTGGAGGTATCAACGGCCTCCAGTCCATCAAGATAATCCAGCCACAGATTGTACTGCGCCAGCTCATCACCCTTTAGTCGACCAATGGCGGCTTTGCCAGGCCACTGTTTTCTGCTGATGTAATCATTTGCATCATTAACCCGCCTGTTCTTCTCAGCTTCAGCTGCTGCCACCTGTTCGCCATGTGTTGGTGGCGGAAGATCAACCCATGCGAGATGACCATTGATCACGTCAACCATTTTCCCTGGGGTGCTGACTCCATGAAACTCTTTAACTTCCTGTTCTGTAAGTTTGATGGCATCCGTTGGCACCGGGTTATAAGTACCATCTTCCATCCATTGATCAGGAATAAACCCGTTCACTGATTTGCTGTAATACATGATTAATATCCCAATGATATGTAAACACCTGCGCCCGTGGCCGTAGTCACTCCAGGAAGGTTGTTATACACCTGAAATGATGCTCTGTTGTTACCACCACCACCTGCCAGAATTGAGTTTGCACATGCTGCTGACGAGCCCGCGATGGGAATAGTCGCTAAAAAACCACCTGGGTAAGCAAAGCCATAGGTCATTACGATTGAACCTCCAGCCGGGATTGCAGGAACAGGCCCCCATTGCAGTATTAACCCACCGGGCTGATTAGGAATTCTGATGTAACCTGCCGAGTTAAATCCCCGGGCGGGGAAATACGAATTTAACCCTGCCGCATCAACAAGTTTTTTTTGCGTGCCAGCGGTAATATCGGCAGCACTGGCGATTTCCCCTAAACCAAGGTTTGCGAGAGCCGTAGAAATCGCCGCTGCACCATCTGATTTGATATCAGCGAATGGGTTTATACGGCTCAGTGTCAGTTTTTGAATTGCTTTTAAAACCTGCGTCATATCGTTAATGTCGAGCGCCAATCCTGCCGACTCTACAATATGCGCTAACTCTTCCTGCATGGCGTTAAACGCTGCGGCCCGCAGCCTCGTTGCGGCAATACCACCAGCAACACTTCCATCAGTATATTTGCCATCCTGCGTTGCAGTAGCTTCGACTTGCCCGATTCGGAGCATAGTTAATCCTCACTTAGTGTTAAGCGATAAAATCAGAGGGGGAAATATCAGTTATGAATAATTAAAAATGATGTTCAGATGGGATGGGGCAATTTTGTTGATTGAACACTCCAGTTGTTTATTGCCCCACGATGCGAGCGGATCTCCGCAGTAGGACGCGCCAGCAAGCGAATACTTGATCGTTGTTTGTGGCGCATTTATCCGCCAGGTAAATGGCCACTCGTCACCGTTGAGCGCATCACCGCATACTGACATGCCACTCATAGCGGGCCGGAACTGTGTGATAGTGATGGTATAACCAAGAGCTGCAGCCACCCGGATGTAATAATCGCGGTTCAGGCCGCCGGTGCTGATTAACTTTGCCACCACGGCGCGCTGGCGATCGCTGACGCCACCGGATTCACCAATCGCACAATCATCTGGTAACCCCAGAGAGCTTTCCCATTCTGACAACATTACCGTCGCTGTAGGGGGAAAAGCACCAGTAATCAGGCTTTGCGCATCGTTGTCAGAACGCTGAAACGCGCTGCCCAGTGCCCGTAATACCGCAGCCTGTACCGTTCTTTGCGACCGGGGCCACGCCCTGCCCGTCGGTAGCAGCGCACCAAGCGCACCGGCATAATCATTTTTTGAAAAGAGGCTCATACAAAATTCACCCCGCCAAGCACCGGAATTTCGCCAACAGCAAAGGTGATATTGGCCGTCGGAGAGTTAAGAATATAGCCCGTCGTGCCGCTAACACCGCCGATACTCCCGTTAATATCAGAGAGGTAAACTTTCCCAGAACCATCAGGGTTAGCTTCATCAAAAAACAGCGCCGTCAGCGCGTCTTTTATCCCCTGAACTGTGGTGCTATCGGCATTTTTGATCCCAGAGATTTCAATATTGATGACTTTCTTGATCGGGGAACATACGAAAACAATGGCAGTGTCTGTCTGCTGCGGATAGATGTGGTCGGCGACAGCGAGCTGGTCTCCGGTGGCTTTAACAGCCCCCCAGTCCTCAAGTTGGGATATTCCGTCGGTACCGACCGGAAACCCACCATTGTCATTCCGATCACACATGATATACACGCCAACGGTCCCGGCCCCGTTCAGACGCCGCTTTACCCACGCGCGGGTGACGCCCGAAACCTCAAGCGCCCATTTTTTATAATCGGCGTCGCTTCCACCCTGAGGCGGATTCTGCCATGCCAGCAAGCCACGACTGCGAAAATCCTCTTCCGTTTCAATATCGGCTCCGCCGGTCGCAGCGGACAGTAACGTTACCTGTGGATCCACGCCAGCAATATTCGCGTCCAGGGTCATTATGGTCCCGGCATCAGCGTTACCGCGCGCGCCTCCACCCGTTACATCACTGGTAATATCCGGCAGTATGGCCGTCACCGCGACGATACCAAATCCATCTGCCTGAATTTTAAGATCTGCATCCGTCCGGTACTGGTATCCGTCCCCGCGGTTAATGATCGATCCAGCAGGGATAATACAGTCAACACTGCCACTAGCCTGTACCGCAGGCGACTTCGCCGCTGCAGCTGGTTTTCTGAATACCTGCTTAAGGGCCATCCACCCGGCGAGATACTCATCGGTAGAGGTAAACGGGTTTGTCTGCAGGGCAATATAGTCAAGGTAGGCGTAATGCAGATGCCCCATCCCCGCATCCATGTCAGCCAGTACCTTCAGGTTCGCGAAGCGCAGGAGCGCACCAACATCCTCAAGCTCCGCCTGCATAAATTTCCGGTTTCCGTCGCGGAGTTCGCTCAGCGTCGGTCGTTTAAACGGCATATTAACGTTGCTCCCATATCCAGTAAAACCTGAATTCCTGCCAGTCCTTCCCCGGTGCCTGATAGCGGATAATGAGATTGAGCCGGTCAGGCAGGACGATCCTTGCAACAGGAATAACCTCGCTGACAACGCCATCAACCTTTAACCAGTTGAGCGCTTCACTCGAGTATTCCTCCGCTTTTTTTGCTACATCCGGGGTCAGTTTTTTCCGCCGTAGCAGCCACAGCCGGGATCCCAGTTGGGATTCCTCCCCGGAATCCCCCCACCAGCCGCGGCGATCGCTATCCTCATAATCATCGTCAGCGCGCGCCAGCCTGTCGGTAAACAGGCTGTCCAGTATTGCAGTCTGTAAATCGTTCCCCGTGGTGAGTTCACCCAGCCCTTTCTGCCAGTCAGCAAACATCTCATCCACATTCCAGAATGAAGCGATGTCACTCATGTCACCTGATCCTCTGTTTTTTGGCTGCGGATATTGTCATTGCCACTCTGGGCATTTTTAACCACATGATCATGGTCATTATGTGCATCCCGCAGCTCTTTCAGTGTTCGGGTATTGGTTTCACAGTTATCCACAATGTCACCCGTGCACCTCAGGATCGGGGTATTTGCAAGGATCCCCTGGCTGGCATTGATGGTCACGTTAGTGGCGTTATTGACCTCAACATTCTGGCCCTTTGCATCCAGGAAGATCCCCTTCTCCGTCAGGAGAATATTAAGGCCCCACTGGTTATACATGACCGTTTCGCCCGCTTTCAGGCCTGTATGACGGAACCCCTGATGGTTGGACGCAATTACCACCGCGCTGGAACGATCACCGCCAATAAAAGCCAGAACCACGTCAGTCCCTGACGGCAGGCCGGATGAAAAGCCAAATTCTGCCATCCGCGGTGCGCTGGCCACCTCCAGCGGAGTCTGGTACTGGATTGACTGCACCACCCCACCATCTTTCATAGCCGTGATCCGGCCAATCCCCAGCATGCCGGCGATCCTGGTCGCTGCATGTTTAAATAGTTGCTTCATGTATTGAATCCCGCCAGGTTCTGGTAGAAGGCATATGGCTGAACGGCGAATGCTTCAGGCGGCATCAGCGTCATGCGTGCATGGGTGCCGTAGTCATCGCGCATATAGGTGACTTCTGCCAGTAGCAATTCAGTCTCCGGCAACCGTAAGGTGGGAAGATCAACGGGGATCAATGTGTTTGGTTCCCACAGTTTCCCGTCTTTATCCCGCCAGGAATCGATGGTTACCGAGAGCTGTTTTGAACGTCCGTACCGCCGGTTCATTTCCCAGTCGATCGCACTTTGTGCCTGTTGAGTAGCCATCAGGGTACTTTCCACAATCGATATATGTTTCCGGTACCGCATGCGGGCGGCCTCCGGATCTCTCGCCGTTGCCAGAGTCACAGCGTCATAGGCCGTATCAGGCGAATACCCTGCAATTGGAGAAACGCTCATTGATACACCGACATAGTCTGAAAACCTGTCGGCCATCGATTTGCGGTAGTACGCCTGTTCGACATTTACCCCTTCGGCTATTCCGCTCGCTGCACGGCGTGTTCCCACCCGGGTCAGTAACAGGTTTCCATCGGGCTGATCGTAGTAAAGCAGAGCAGACCATCTGGCCACCCGATCGATAACTTCTTGCGGAGACTCACCCCAGTTCAGAGTGAACTGGGGTACCTTCACAAGTTCATCAACATCCGTGGTTACGGTGATTCCATAGTAGGATGCCAGGCGAGAAGCAATTTCAAGCGCATTACTGGCATTAATGACGTTGTTAGGCCACTCAGCTGAGCAATCCACCAGGTCCTGACATTTGCTCCTGCCCGTCGCGCGGACCTCATGGCGGGAGCGCGATAGTGCGGGTTCCCAGTCATCAACATATCCCGTCAGTGTCAAATCATCTCCGATACGAACTTCACAGGACATTCCCTCTTCAACGAGTTGACGATCTTCGTTGCCAGGGAAGTAATCCATTAGCCCAAGATCGAAATCAGAGGGAAAACGCTCAATACCCCGCGTTACCCGGACAGAATCCCACCCCTCGATGATTTTGCCGTCGACCGTCAAAGAAACAACATCCAGATCGCTGTCTGCATTCATTGCCTCGGTACCTTCATGGTTGTCGGCATAAACGCCGGATGCGGTACGCGCGCTTCCTGCACCAGTTCATCTGCACGGGTGGCATCCTGGTATAATCGGTTTGCCAGCGTCAGCGCCGGAAGCGGCTGAGCGGTAGTAACCTGAAGAAGCTCGCTCAGACCAGAAGCGCGCTCACTCATCGTGGAAAGGAATGCCGATCTGACGGCGAGAAGCGCGTTATACATATCATCGTCAGCGCGGTCTCCAGCCTGAACCAGCGCCGTATCCAGTTGCACAGAAACTCGTTGAGTTAACTCTTCTGCCTCGTCTGTACTGGCAGGTCTGGAGTCCGCAGCGGCACTGGTCATGGCGCCAGTACATAGCACAACAATCAGCGTATTTATGGTCGCCGAAATCGCTTTGCTGCTGTCGGACTGCTGGTACTCCGTGCTGATTGAATTAGCCAGTTTTTCCAGCGCTGTGATTCGGTCATTAACGCTGCCGGCGCTGTTAAGAATTGCGTTTACCACGTCGGCGACACCCTGGACAAACTCATCAGGTGTGTTGGAGCTGCTAAGCTGGCTCGACCTGTCGGTAACATTTTTCCGGTCCATTACCGACTGGGCTGTTACCTTTTCAGCCAGTGCTCTCTCATCATCCACATCAGCAACTGACGATTTGCCAGCAACAGCAGAGGAACTACCACCCACAGAGCCTTTACTGTAACGTCCGTACCGGGTATTCCCGAACGTGGAGTTCAGGACATTGCTGAGATTCGTTACCTGGCTGATAGTACTGTCAACCATGTTGGTCCAGAACGTGACCGTGCCTCTGATGGTGTTTATAGCCTGTGTGACACCGCGGATTTCACTTTTAACCCTGGCAATCGTACTCAGCACAGCAGTGCTGACCAGTTTCAGGTAGTTGGTTTTCACCGTGGCACCTGCAACGGTACTGCCCGTGACCGCAAACACTTTAAGCCCTGATTCTATTGCCATCAGGGTGAATTCAAATACTCGCCCGTTCTCCATCGCCCCGGAAATACGCAAACCATTCTCAGGGATGGAAACTGTTAATTCGCCCAGTGTCGGATGGACAAGCGTACCGCTACCTTTTTGTTCACAGGCTTCAATCAGCGACTGGCGCTGTGTGATGGCATCGCCACCGCCGTAAACCTGACTGTTCTGGATCAAGAAACCGCGAATAACGAATCGCCGCGTTGCCCGCCCGATATCTTCTATCCAGGCTGTGTCACGGTAGGGATATTCATGTACCGCCTGGCGTCGACCGTGGCTCCCTTCCTCAGCAACAATTGCAAATGGCACACCTCTGAATGAGCTGGGCCGTAACTGCCCCTGCCAGTCATCGCTGGCATCCCCCCCCAAAAGAGAAGTTATTGCATCCTGAATAATTGACGGCATCGCGCCTCCAGAAAGAATAAGCCCACGTATAAAACGCGGGCTTATATTGAAATTTTCTCTTGTCGTTTAGGTTAAAGGTTATCAGTACACAATTTATTCGCTATTGCATAAGCTTGTTTGAAACCGTTCAATGAAAAATACATGTTAGATGAACCTTTCACTCTTTTGTCACCACTAGAAGGGATCCAGACAGCAAGATTCCCATTGCCTGGCGAACTCATTAATTTCTGAACTGTTAACTGATTGAATTTGAAAAATGCAAATTGATCATTTTTTTGCATACTCGTGTCGACCACCTCCACATCCTCTTTCCCTCCAGGGATTTTGAATGCCATAGGAACCTTACCTCCATCAAGAGCGTCATTATACCCACCCATAAGCATAACTATCTCAGCGGTTGTAGGCTTACAACTCTGTGGAGGAGTAAAATAAAAGCTAAGATATGTTTCTTTGAGGTTTTTATTTATGGCCTCTGTCGCCATCTTATAAACAAGCTGTTTGTCAGCCGCGAACTCAACAACAACCCAATCACCAGCCTGATAGGATTTAACGGCCTTATTGCTAAAATCATCCGAGTATGAGCGAAAAGGCAATGAACAAAATAACAGAGTAAAAATAAAAACAGATAGCTTTGACATATATAACCCATCCAGTATGAAATATTATCATACTCTATAATACCGCCTTAGTAGGGCATTGGAAGCGTTATCCTCCCTCCGTTCTGTGTACTGTATTCCTTTCTGCCACCCTTACTGTCAACCATGGTGATTTCAAGCTTCAGCTTTTGATCTTCGACAGCGCTTTTAAATGAGCTGGTGAGTTTATCAGCCAAAGCCTGATTTTGTTCTGTGCCAGGCTGTGGGGGCAGGATAATTCCCGTACCTGTCGATTTACTTTTAACCTCGCCGTCGGGAGAAGCCGATTCACCACCAGGTTGTACTGGTAGGTTCATACCCATAGCTGTTGATTGCTCATTAGCATGATTTTCAGGGATAGAATCGCGGGTCAGAGCTTCTTCATTAATGATATTCTGATAGTGCCCAAGAACCGCCCCAGGATAAGCCCGGTTCTGCGGCCCCCAGCGGCTCGTATCATAACCCCCGTTGTAATAACGAAGCGCCAGCGGGATATTACCACCAGAACTTTTCAGATTTTCGGCCATGATTTGTGCCCCGGCCATAATATTCTGCCGAGGGTCAGTCCAGTCTGTTACGCCGGTCGAACGGAAATTGGACGGCATAATTTGCATCAATCCTTTCGCACCAGCACTACTGATAGCATTGGGATTTCCACCCGATTCCTGAGTCATAATGGCTTTCAGCAGACGAGGATCAACACCGTATTGCTGTCCTGCTTCATTCAGCAAGTCATCATACTGACCATTCTGGCGGTAAGGCACATATTTGCTTCCGGCAGCACGTGGGCCCGTTACTGCAGCCATATCATTCTGCAATTGAATCGCAGAATCGGTCGCGCGGTAATTTGCATCGTACCGCTTTCTTACGGCATCAGTCATGAAACCCGCATCAACCTGTCCACGTTCACTGCGGGGTAAACTGTCATAAAGTGCCTTATCGTTCTGAATGCGCCGTAGTTTCTGAGCATCATTGCTGTTGATAAAACCGAGAGCATGAGACAGCCCGGTAAAGTCACCGTTGGTGAACAGATCGGTAACACCTTCAAGACCGTCTTTGACTGAACCATCCGACAGAATGGTCTTGAGTGCCTTGTTTTTTGAACGTTGCCACAGCCCATCCCAGGATGCACTAAGCTCATTCATCGTGACGTTCACTTCACTCAACTGCTGGTTCAGTGCCGGATCTACGGTCAAACCAAATTTATCGGATTTTGTCAGAAGTTCAGTGAGTCTGCCCCCTTCGCGCATTAATGCCAGCATTTCGGGAGTAAAACCCACCGCATCAGCAAAGGACTTTTGTTGTTCTGGTCGCAGAGTCGGGAATATCTTCGCAATTTCCTGCAGTGTTTTAAGCGTATCAACAGAGCCATCCTTATTTTTCTGTATCTCCACGCCAATCATCGCAAAAGCCCCCATCATTCCTTGATTACTGCCGCTATTTGCTTCCTTCAACGCCTTTGCGAATCCCTCAATTGAAGCCCTGGCGCTCTCACTATCTGCTCCATTGATCTGCATAGCCCCTGCCAGTCTTGAAAACTCTGCAACTCGCATTCCTGCATTTTTTGCAGACACATCAAGATTGTAGGCCTCTCGCGATGCCTCCCGAAAACCATAAGCAACCTGTTTCAGCCCGTAGCCGGCAGCACCAACCAGCCCCAGTGTACCCATCTTGCCCGCGAGCTCCCCCACCATTTTCAGTGGGGGAACCATATCGCCGATGTACTGCACGTTATCCCGCGCGCTCTTCGACATATTTTCGAGGCGCGAAATGAAACCATTCAGTCCGTCGGCTGTTTCCTGGCCGCCTAACTTGAGCCCTTCTTTAGTTTTATCTAGCTTCGGCTCCAGGTCACGGACAGCCTCATTAATGCGGTCTATAGCCTCGCTAACCTGGTCGCTGGCCACCAGCTCAAAATCAAAAGAATTACTCATCGTCTTCAGGTTTCCTAAGCTTATTTATCCGGGATGCCTGCGCCACCCACCATTTCAGCCGGGCGCGGGTCATTCCCCACGCCCTGTCCTCAGACCAGCGAAAATAGAAGGTGACGTCAGCGGCCATTTCCTGCCAGGTTGTCAGGGCTTCCAGGTCAAAAAACTGAGCAGATACTCCTCACACTTACGGAAGTCGAGAAAGTCCATCGGCTGCAGCACGCTTTCACGCGTACCGGAAACCAGCGCAATAAGCAGGCGCATCGCCGCGAGTGACGTTGACGCAGCCTGTTTCTCATAAAACTGCTCCGCCTGGCTCAGCGTGGGTGCTTTCAGCTCCAGCTGTGTATAAGTAGTCTTCTCCGCAGCATCATCCAGCGCTACGGTTAAGGGAATGGTTTTAACGCGTTCAATCTCAGCCATCTTAGTTCTCCGTTACGTCGCGACCTTCCCAGCGAACATCAAATACTGCATCTTCGCTTTCCACTTCCTGGACGTTGACCGTCCAGAGTGAACGGCCAATGATAGTTTTCCCGTTAGCCAGCTCGGCGATCACGTTGACGTTCGTCTGCTGGTTAAAGCCCTGCACATTCGTTCCGCCACTGTCACGCAGTCGGGCAGAAATGTATGGCGCCACAGGTTTTTCCTTATATCCGTGCACACCATCCATCCCTGTCAGGGTGGTACGGTTTACGGTGGCAGCCTGGTATTTAAACGAGCCCTCCACCATTACCGTCACACCGTTAACAGTGACATAGGCGGTTCCCGCCAGGCGGTTAGTAGTATCACCTGCCATCGTTTAAGCTCCTGTTGATTCAGCCCGCGTGCGGAACTGATTGAGCAGCGCGAAAATGCGCAACTGGTTCATGAGGGTTCCCGGCCACAGCACATCGACGCGGTTCGGATTTTTGGCGTTCTGCTCGACGATGATGTTTTTTGCGAATGCCTCCGCATCCTGCGCATAACCGTTCCATACCAGAGTCTGGTACTCGGCAATCTGATCGGCCTTGATAATGTTTGGCGTGACGATCGCCGCGCCAGGTGCAAATCGGGTCCCGTCCGCAGCAAGCTTCATGCGGCCAAACTTGCTGGTCACCGCCGTGCGCAGGTAGCGGGTCACAAACATCAGGCTGAACAGCGTCTCAACTTCCAGATAACTGTCATCTGCATCGCCATAGCTGTTTTTCTGATAGGTGGTGATCAGGTTTTCAATGCGCACCGTGCCATCGTCATCGACCGTAAATGTCGAAATGCCGCTGTACAGCAGATTGTTACGCTCGGTCAGCTCAAAGCGATCCTGCAGTTCTGGCGCAAGTACCCCCTGAACAGCGAGCGACTGTAGCGGGCGGCCGGGGTCATTACGCAGACTCACCGCAGCTGCGCCGGTGTAAGCTGCAGACCATGCCCAGGAAGGAGACGGCGATTTATTTACGCCCAGCAGGGTCTCATGCTGGTTATTGCGCAGCTCACCTTTAGTACCGAGCTGGGCGTAAGTCCCGGTGGTGGTACCAAAGGAATGGCCATAAAGCTGCTTGTCCCATGCCCAGCGACCGCCAGTGTCTGACAGGAACTCCTTCATCACATTCAACGAGGTTGTATCGTCGTAAGGGTTGATGATGAAATCGAATGTCCGATCCTGCAGGTTAGCCAGCGCGCCGGTAATATCCGGAGCCCCGACTCCGTTAGACATAGCAGTAATCGTCAGTTCTAGGCCTGCAGGTGTCGACTCGCCTCCCGGTAAGCCGAGGAAGTTCAGGCGAATGTCGATCCCGTTACCCGTAGCACCAAGGTTCTTCGCGGTCAGGGTTACGGTATCCGTAGCCGCGCTGGCGGTTACAGGTAGCGTGGTTTTTGCGTTAATCGCCGCGGCCAGAGAGGTGGCGATCGCTGTCACCGTATCTGTTGCTACAACGGTCAACTGAATGCGCTCACCAGCAATATAAAGGGAGATCACTCCGGTTGCCCGGTTTAACTGTGCCGTCTGGCATGTCGACCGCAATATCCATGCCCTCAAGGGGAACCGACTGGACAGGATAAAAATCTTCCGGCCCCTGGTAATGCTCTATGTCGATCTCAAAAAGAAGCTGCCCCATATGGGCCTCTCCGTCTGAATCAACATTGATGGTTGAACGAACTTCCGCGTATTTCTGAATGTTCCGCGTCAGTTCGTAGCTGTTGATCACCGCGCGCTCCACCTGCTCGCGAAGGCTTTCAAGCGCCAGCTCTGCCCGCATGGCTCCATCATCCACTGTATCGCCGTCATACTCCTGAACGCGCCCGGTGATCCTGACAGTGGTGAGGGTAGTAAAAGCAGGGGTATTACGCCCCTGTGATTTTTTCTGTTCAAAAGGCGTCTGAACCAACAACACAGGATACATATCAGGTGAAGTTGACCAGTCGCGTGGTGAGAATACGCGGTCGTCCGCGCTGGTTGTCCCGGTTAGTGCAGTGACAACCATTTGCCGTATCGCTGCTGCATTCATCGCGGTTTTACCACATTGAGGACAAGACGAGATCCGCCATGACTGTCGGGTTCGACGTTTGACACAACAAATAACTGATTGATGATGTGACCACCGACCGTCTTTATAAATACCCGGTCAGATACAGCAGGTTGCGATTTACCCAGCTTGCGAAATTCAGCATCGCGCACACCCAGCATCGGGCTGGAGGTGTTAATTTCTGAATCGCCATCAAGGTTTTCAGCAACCTGCGCATAACCACGGTCAAAAATCCCGTTAATTGTAAAAGGAGTACCGTTACGTGGACGGTACTCGTGCTCATCGCCAAAGACATCATGCAGCGGACTCAGAAGATGAGAATCCCAGTCCACGCCCATGTCATTACCCTGTCGTAACTGAAACTGATGGCTGAGAAGCAAGAACTCGCTTACGAAGCACATCAACATCAGCAATAACGCCGGACTGCAGAAGACGCTCAGCATCTTTGCCGGTTACAGGGATGCGCATATTTTCGCGGTACATCTCCCCGTCATGACGAATGCAATTCCCTTTCAACACCACATACTCCTGCGATTCAGTGTCTTCGGATTTTTCGTCACCACCATCGTCATCAACAGACGATTCGGCATCATCTGTTTTGCTCAAAGGCTGTTTTACCTGGGTGTTATCGCCCGCATTCAGGTCGTCAACGCTCAGGCCATCTTTGGCAGATCCTTCTGCATTCAGATCATCAGCCAGCCCGGTATTAGGTTGTTTTGCCATATCAGACCACCGTTGCGCAGAGGGATGCATTTACCCGGCTCGGAATAACCAGCGGGGAGGATTGCATCAGGATAAGACGCTGGGCTGGATCTTCTTTCACCCAGGATTTTGGCGCATAGGCCAGCGGACCGTAGTTGAAAGCCGGGTCCAGGATAACGCCAAATGCGCGGGTCCCCATCAGATCGGCCCCACTCATAATGACAGCGCCATCGGGGATCATAGGCTTCTCGACGTTGTCCAGCGGGTCAATAAACCAGTCGTTATATAACCAGAGGTCAAAGTTACCCCAACGCCCTTTATAAATTGCGCCCTTCATCGCCTGTGGGCCGGCGTTAATTTGGTTACCAAACGGGCTCAGCGCCGGGAATGTAATGGCGTTATCCTTGATGGTGGTATCCAGTCGGAATGCACGCCATGACTTATTCGTAAAGACCAGATCCGTGGCGACAGAGCCGGACTCTTTCAGGAAAGTAGTCTGCCAGATTTCAATGTCATCTGATGGCTGGGTATTGGTAGCGCCAGCTGCAACGGTCAGTGGCCATTTATCCGAGCCGCTAAGAGTGATGGTCAGATCCGAAGCACGACCGAAATCCACCACCTTAGTTTCATAGCCCTCCCCGGCGACGGTTACGGTCCCGGACACCAGCGCACTGGCCGCCATCCATTCCAGACGACGGTTGATCATGTCAATCTGGTCAGCCATTTCAAACTGAAGGTTCAGCATTTCGCGCTCGGCAGCGGTATATTCCCCGCCAATACGCTCACCAATCTGGCGACGGATAGGTTTGCGCAGGTCCGGCGCGCGCTTATCTTTGATGTATGCCGGTTTAAAGGTATTGGTCTGGTATTTACGGGATTCGACCAGCTTACCTTCCACCAGCGGGGAGACGAACGGCGCCATACGACGCAGGCCGACATCAACATCAATCGCCACTTCTTCAGTCTCGTAAGTCACGACATTCGGGAAGAAGCGATCGAGCAGCCAGTTCTGGCTGGTTTTCAGGTTAGGAACAACCTGCACCAGCACGCTGGTATCAAAAATATTTTCCATATTCAGTCTCTTGATAGTGCCAGCCGTAGCTGGCAAAAATTTTAAACGAGCCAGCCCCTGCCGGTTAAAGCATTCGTCAGGAGAGCCGTGGGGGAAATCAGGAGGTGGTTACAGGTGCCTGGTCACTGTCTTTCAGGAAGATAGCCAGCGGTCGGAGCGCTTTTTTCAGGTCAGCTGTCGTCCAGGAGTTATCAAAAATAATTCGGTGCTGGTTGAATTCCCCCATCAGATACAGGCCGCCGTTCTGATCGGAAGACGATGCATCAACATCATCAACCAGAATAGCAACGGGTACCTGACTGCCATCTTCAGCCGTTTTCACACATTGCGTGTATTTCCCGCTGGCAGCCACCAGGCCCAGGACCGTACCACGCTTAAAGGTACCGCCCGTAATGATCCCGGTGTCAGTCACCAGCTGGAGCGTGCCAGCGACAAGCTGATCCGGAATAAACAGCGCGCTCTTCATGCCAGGCGCAAACGCATTCTGACCAAACTGATCCATTATTTCTCTCCTCTTGTGGAGTTGTAGAGGCCGGTCATTTTACTTACCAGCGCAGACTTTCCGGTCTCTTTCCGTCCACTATCCGGGTTAAGCCGAACCTGGTGGCTTTCCTGCATACGCTGATCGAGAGAGCGTTTGCGGGGTGGCTGCACTGATGCTGCTGCCGGAGCCGAAGAGGCCAGGACGTTAATTGCTGCTGCAGAACTCATCCCGGTATTGAACGCCAGTGACGCGGCCAGTGAAGGATTCGCGGCTGCATGCTTACTACCGAAGATACGGGCGCAGCGCTTACGCTCTGCACTACGCGCCTGTCGGGCTGACTTACTTTCTTTTGGGTCATCACCGTCTTCATCTTCTTCTGCTTCAGGATCGTCGTCTTCTTCGGAGGCTGTCTCTTCCTCCTCTTCTTCCGCAGTTTCCTCTTCTTCCTCTTCTGCGGTCTCCTCTTCCTCTTCTTCTTCAGCACGACGGGCTTTCGCTTTTTTGGCTTTTTTATCCTCTTCTTCCTCTGAAGCGGAAGCGCCAAGACCCATAAGGTGAGCAAAACTAAACGGTTTTTTCTTTGCCATTTCAGGCTCCTGTTTTTTCAAGTAAGTTTTTGAACGCAGCGTCAGGAGGACACACCTCATCAGCCAGTCCAATTTCAACGCCATCAGCAGCCATAAAACAGGCGGCCTGGGTACTTTTTATAACCTTTGCGCTAATCCCCCGGTTTCTGGCGACGGTGTTCACAAACAATTCGCCCATGGTGTTAATGTCCTGCTGAATGGCGGCCAGCGCTTCATCTGACAGCTCTCTCAGCGGCGAACCTTCAGCCTTGCGGGATCCATAGGTGATGATCGTAACTTTAAGACCGTCATCTTTAATCCGCTGCGTCCAGTCAAGGTGCATGGTAATCACACCCACAGAACCCACGCCGCCGGTGCGCGGAACAGAAATCCGGTCCGCTGCGCTGGCAATGGCATACGCAGCGGAATAGGCGCTTTCCGTCAGAATGGCATGGATAGGCTTTTTCCCCCGGGATCCGTAAATGACATCAACCAGATCGAAGCAGCCGGCGACCTCGCCGCCGGGTGAGTCGATATCCAGGCAAATGCCCGAAATGTCGGGATCTTCCATCGCAGTAAGAAAGGCCTGACGAATGCCGTCATATCCTGTCATGCCACTGTACGGACGCAGACTGCCCAGTTTTTGTACCAGCGTTCCGCATATCGGGATTACGGCGACGCCCAGCACATTGTCATAACCCGGATCACGACGGGATTCCCGCCCCTGGTTATCGTCATATCCGTACCAGTCATCCTCCATGGCAAGAGAAGATTCGATTTTACTGATACCAAATCGGTCCATTACGGATGCCATGATGACTTCGGCTTTACTCGGGTGCAGCGCCAGCGGGGTATTAAATAATCGCTGGGCCAGATGGGGTAGATTCACTTTTCCTCCGGGTCGGTAATGGTCTGGCTCGCAAACTGGTCAGCCTGTGCCCAGCTCGGAAGCGGTAATCCGCGTTTAAGACATGACTCAATTTCTCTCTGGCGCTGATCAAGCACTTCTTCCCAGTCTTCACCGACGTTTTCACCCACCTCAATCTCGAGGGTGGAAAGTCCGGCATCCAGACCAAGAATGGCGCCTTTTTTCTCTGCAACCGGATCCACCCAGCCGCGCCCAGGCCCCATCCAGCGCGCACGGGAATACGCGGCTCTGGCGTCAACAAAATCAGGTGCGCCTGCGGGCAGGGGTAAATCCTCATTGTCGTGAACTTCTTCAACAAAGGCGGTGAGAATGGGCTGAGCGAAGCCGGTAGAAAAATCGTCCCGGCGGCGAGTCAGTGTTTTCCATGCCTCCAGCAACGAGGAGCGTGCAGAACTGTAGTTAACGTCAGACCAGTCCTGGGTGACCTGCTGTGGGGACAACCCTGTTCCTGAAGAAAAATTACGGAGAACAGCAGATTCGAAGACTTCAAAATTGCTGTAGGGCCGCGCCGCGTTAACCGTCGTGATTTTCTCACCAGGATAAAGAATGGGCATTCGGGCACCATTCTGAAGTGTCAGACGCCGATCGTTATGGAACTCAACACGCCCGTCCTGATAAGTGCCTAACTCTGATTCGTCATAGGTCTCACCCAGGGCAGACTGAACCATCGCAGGGTCATAGGGTGACTCAATGTATGCGGCGAATATGGCATTAAGAATTGCTGCCTCAAGCTCGCTCTGGTCATACTTCACCAGCATTTTCAGACGCTGAATAACCGGAGTCAGGATGCCGTTACCGCGGTGCTGCGCGCCACGCTCATGATCAAAATCGTGAACCACATGCGGGCGGCCCCAGTCAGTTTCACGCGGGATGCGCTGCCACGTCATGGTTTTAGCCCCGCTCCACCAGTCACCGATATGGGCCTCCCTGATGTGGTAAGCAACCGGCGCACCGTCCGCATCAATTTCAACGCCACCACGGACATTTGGCATATCGAAATTCTGCTGAGGGTTACTGAGGCGGTCAGGATCGACAATCTGTACCGTGGTGGCGTAACGGCCTCTTCCGGGACCAAGCCTGTCAGTTCTGTACTGGAGAATGGCCAGAGCATCCCCGTCAATAAGCTTGTGACGAAACCCCAGGCGTAACATCTGCGACACGGTGAGTTTTCGTTCAACATCACAATACCGGCCAGGATCGTTACTCCAGGTCCGCCAGTGCCCGTCCAGCGCTTTTCCGTACTCTTCCGCCCAGGACGCATCAAACGCTTTGTTTCCGGTGATCATTCTGAGAACACGGTAATCGGGTTTCATGATGGGCCGGAAGTTGGCACCAACCGCATTATCCAGCAGACGCGTTACCGCACCGTTTGCCCAGCCGTCATTACGGACCAGATCGCGTGCGCGGGACACGATGCGATCCCGGTAGATATTAATTTCATTGTCCGGCGACCACAGCGCGGGTTGCCAGTTAGCCAGTTGATCGCTGAAAGAGTCAGCCGCGTCATAAGGTACGCGGCTCCCCCCCACCAGCATAGAGGGACGCTGCTGTCGCAACGGCTGCCCATCAGAGCCCAGTATCTGTACTTTATTCATCAGAATCTAAACCTCGCTGGTTTCCGGGGACGAGAGATAATCCCCAGTTGCGCCTGCAGAAGTTGAATCAGAGCCAGCAGATCAGCCAGGGTGCTTTGCTGATAGGACACTGATCGTGTCCCGTCTCCCTGCGTATAGGAAAACGAAACACCGTGGCTCCCGGTTGCTAAATCAATGTACGCCTGCTGAGCTTTCGCAAGTGCATCTCTGAGCTGATCGTCAGTCATTGCGCCAGCAAGCAGGCTGGTGTTCCGGTTGAACATGATTTTCCTTATTTCGGCAGGAGTTGCGATATTCGCTTACGTTTGACCGGCGTTGGTTCTTCAATAACCGCACCCGGCAGCTCGTAATTGATTTTTTCTTCCTGTCCAACTGGCGCTGGCAGGAACTTATCCGGATCGGCTTCGAGGTTGGCGGCCCGGACGTTGAGTTTTAACCCCATATGTTTGAGACCGCACAGCGCGGCATAGCTGTAAACGAGGCAGTCAAGCGCCTCGTTAGCACGTCCTGGTATTGCTTCCCAGATACTGTACCGCTGCCCGGAAATGACTTTGTAAACCAGTCGCTCCGCCAGCAGCTGATTGAAGTACCCGAGATCGCGATCATCAGGGAAATGCATATAACCCGCAGCGGCGGCACCAGGTTTGGGTGGCTCAAGATGCAGGCGACCGCGTATCACGTCTTTTGCTGAGTTAACACCCAGAATGACAGGGCGGAAACTGGCTTTGCTTTTCGATGATGGTCGTTTGGTCGGCCAGACAGGATTGCGTTTGCCCCCCTGCGCAGACTCCCCCTTAATTGCCCAGACACGACGGCCAAGGCGCTCTTTGGCGAATTCGTATACCTTCTGCGTATGGTGGCCGCCGGAGTCCATGCACGTTGCCATGATATTCAGGCCGCGCCCGTCACCACGTCGCCTGATCTGTTTCAGGTATGCATCCAGTCGCTTCCAGGGTTCTTCCGTCTCAAGGTCACCATAAATAACGTCATGCGCGACCGACCACGATTCTTCATCTCTCCCCCAGCCGGTGATCGTAATTTCGAAGCGATCGTCCTGGGTATCAACTCCAGCTGTTAACAATGCCACTCCGTCCGGAACGACGGCCGGAAATATTTCCCGGCGCGCCAGCAGAACATCAACAGGGAGCTGTTTCCCATGGTTAGGCCGGTGCGGAAGCCCCATCTGGGTATTCCACCACGCCTGTTCCTTATCCGGATCGCCCTTCGCATCGATATATTTTTTCGCAATATCCGACGGCTTATCTTTTTGCCAGGGGCTGAAAAGCTTGGATGCCTGGTACCCCGCGTGGTGGTTATCGACTGCCTCCTTTCCACAGGAGGGGCAGATTGCCCGATAGACCGCATGCCGTTCCGACTCTGACCATTGCCAGACCTTTTCAACGCTGCCCTCGTCTGCCGCCCGCCAGGCAAGGTCATAATCCATCAGCGGTGAATGCCGCTCCCCGCAGCACTCAAATGGGCGCGTCTGATGCCATCGGATAGTGTGCAGAGCTCTGAGGCGCTGTCCTTCGGACCAGCCACTACCACAGCATTCGCAATAGAGCATCGCCGATTTAGTCAGGTGTTTATCCCCCTCTTTCGGCCACTGAACGTGTTTGAAAAAGTCGGGGAACTGGCGGTGGCCACAGTGCGGGCAAACTACAGATGCCCGGCGCTGATCGGAGTCGGCGTAGCTGTCAGCAATGCGGCTCTCATCCTCCACCGTCGGCGAACAGGCGCGCACAGACAGCCAGGTCAGGCCAAATGTCGCTGTACGCTCTTCGGCCAGCGTAATAGGATCGCCTTCGCGGGTTATCGGGTACTTGTCCACTTCATCCGCCAGCAGGACACGAATCGGACGACGCGCAAGGTTATCAGGGCTACCAGCACCCGCCAGCGCCAGAAATCCGCCAGTGAATGCCTTGTAAAGAATGGTTTCTTTCGAGCTTTTCTGTTTCGAATCACCGATGATTTTACGCAGTACCGGCGTCACCCTTACCAGCGGGCTAATACGCTCTTTCGAAAACTGTTCAGCGGCTTCTTCTTTCGGCTGCAGCAGCAGTATCGGACAAGGATCGAGGTGGGCAAAATAGCCAAAAAGGTTTTCCAGCAGTGCTGTCTTCATCAACTGGGTGCAGCACATTACAGTGATGATATGAACCCCGGACTCCGTCGCGGCAAGCATCGGTCCGCGGGCAATTTCTACCGTCGATGTTTCCCAGTTTCCCGAAGTGCTCCCAGCCTCTTTTGCCAGCTTACGATAGTCATCTGCCCACTGCGGCACACTGATACGCGGCGGGGGTGTCCAGCCTTTGCGGACGCTTAATTCAAGACGCTCAATCTTCTGCCGGGTTAAACTCTGGCTCTCCGAGGACTGAGATGTGTTTGTGGACATGTTCAATCAGCACCTCTGTCATCCTGTCCGCCGGTACATCCAGATCAGCAGCCATTAGCGGCGCCACCCTGGACGGCCAGTTAAGCCAGGCATCACGCTGTTGGCGAAAGGTGTTGAATAAAACCTCCTCGGCTGCTGTCAGCTCAATAAGCTGGCCGCTGTCTTTTTCATACTGCAGCTTTGCCTGCAGGGCCATGTAATTCTCGCGGATACGTCCCGCTTCCTCTCTCGAAAGATCTGCCCCTTCAGTGAGCATTATCTGGCGGACAGTTTTATTGATTTCATCACCGTCATCATCGTTATCGCTAACGACGGGAGTTTTCTTTTTCTTCGCGTTCGAGGCGCGCGGGTCTTTGCCATCGCGGTTTTTCTTCAATGCCGCATCGCTGGCCTCTACGTCAATCAGGTCTCCGTCCATCACAATGAAGCGCCCGGCTTTAATCCACCGGCCAATTGTTTTGCGATCCACACCTGAATGTTGTGCGTACTGACTCTGGTTCATCGTTGTCATGGGACATCACCTGGGACATTTTCTGGGGTGGGACATTCGCCTGGGACATTTTTGCCATGTCCCACCAGAATGTCCCACTGGAATAAACTGGAATAGCCAGAGCTGGCGAGGTGTCCGTAATGATCGCCAGAGGTGGGACATGGGACACAAATCTGAAAGTTGTAGCTAGGAAAACACCGCGGCGCGCAATGCCCGTACCTTACAAAAGTCTCAGGAAGGACCCATTTTTTTAATGGCTTCGACCATTCGCTCCGACTATGATTATTCCTATTCAATACAAGGAGAATGTAATGGGTAACAATATAATCAAAATAACTTTCGTAGCCGCAGTGCTGGCATCACCAATTGCTCATGCCCAGTGGGTAACTAATACTGAAGATGACCTTTTCTCTGGTGGTAAGAAAGCAATGATGCTTGGCGAGGTTTCATCCGACAATGGCGCCATTGTGTTTGACTGCACTAAAGAAAAGCTATCGGCGGCATACGTTGAAATGGATAAAAGCACCGAATCACTATCAGAGGTACCAATGGACCTGATAATGAAGGTCGACGGGAATACCGCAGTGAAGCTCGATGCTACCCTTTCAAGACGTAATGTTCAGAGCCTCCAGATTCAATCGGATGACGCGGACCAACTAAAAACAGTGCTTAAGCAGCTTCAGGGGGCGAAATCCAAAGTGTTAGTTGGTGTGCAAACAAAGGATGGCGGAAACCAGCATTCCATGTCAGCCAATGTTTCTGGATCGACAACTGCAGTAAACAGCTTCATAAAAGCTTGCGAAATTAACTTATAAGTTACTGCTTTTATTTTGCCGTCCTGATGGCTTCTGCTATCGCCTGATTTAAAGCAGACGGTAGCAGTGCGTTCGCCATGGTACGGGCCCTATCCATATACCCCAGCACTGGAGTCACAGGTAGCGCATCACCAAACCGGATCAAAAGCTTTGGAGAACGCTGTTTACGTTTCGGTCTTCGCGTCCCATTAGCGGAGCGCTTGGCCCGTCGCTTCTTAGCTTTCATCGGTTTCTTACGCTGCCAGACAGCGTTAACGCCATCCACCTCACCTACGAATACATTTTCCTTTGCTTTGAGCTGAGAGAGCTTATTACGCGGCAGGTTGCCGTATTTATTAAGCTTTATGTCTTTCGGGTTAAGCAAAGCACTACCATTGAGCTTATGCTCTCCGCCGAACTCGAAAGGTTCTAGGTAGCCAGCAGCAGTATCACGAACAAACACCTTTGCACGAAGGCTGTTTTTCCTGGCACCAACTGACCCTACCGATTTAACTGTAAAAGGTGTTGGATTATCCAGATGCCGCTCAAATGCTGTTTTTTGGGCTACCTCTATCTGGCGAACCACTTTAGTCATCGCCTGGGCAGTCGCAAACGGTATCTGCTTCTGCAGCTGTCTTAACTGACTGGAAAGGTCTTTAAGCGTCGCCATAACAGTCTCCGTAAGTATTGCCATTATCAAGCCCACTACTTGATGGGACTGTGATGTACGTATTAGCTCGGGTGTGCCGATCTTTAACCGGATAGCCATCGTAAAGGTGCGCTCGCCTTTTCCTTCTTATTTGACGATTAACACGTACACCACAATTCGTCATTATCGCAGGCACTCAGTGAATGCCTGCTGTAATGCGATGGTGAAGGCAATACAAAAGTTATAGTGGTTCTGAGACGCGTCTATGGTTTGAAATCCAACGGAAACTCCTCACCGATAAGGTCCGGCGTAAGGGGTAATAAACCATCATCACTGGCGGTCTGTATAGCTTTAACTGCCGCTTTACACAATTCCGGGTTCCCTTCTACTACATGCATATTGTTGATTTTATTTGTTCCTTTCGGCTGATGAACACGGATAGTGCATGTATCTCCGACATATCTACTGGCATATGGAAATCTACTTTCAACTGCCTCTTTAAATTTTACAGCCCATTGATTGATTATGGGGAACTCCTGTCTCTGCTTTGGTGTTAATGTTTGTTGTTTTGGCCCCTGACATCCCACCAGGAATAATACGAGGAAACATAAAAACTTACTCATTCTGCGCTCCTTACTAAATGTTTCCGAAGTTATAACATATATACAAACGAAGAATGAACGAGCTATTCTTGCTTTGTATTGCAGGCATCTACACAGGGCCTGATGTAATGCTTAACAGTCGGCAACTAGACGCTCTACAGCACGACATGCCCACCAGCAGGCGAGCTTTGTAATGGCTACGATTCCACCGCGTTATGCAGCACTTCCTGACGGTAAATATGCTCGTAACGAGATACCGTCTTCCCGTTCTGGTTCATCACGTAGGCGACCTCACCGGGTTTAAGGAAAACATTTTTGTCCATTCCAGATACCGCGATGCTCTGCTGTTTGGGATTAAAGCCAACGCTCAGGCCGCAATGAATCTCTTCGCCGCCGCCCGGCGACATCACTTTTACTGTTAACACGCTTCTTCTCCTTCTTCTGCTAATAAAAAGCCCCGCTATTGCGAGGCTATTGGTTACCCTGTTCGATGGGGCAGCGCGGGTTGTCACGAGGTTTATGGCGGAGAGTTCATTTAGGCCAGTTGATGAGAAACAGCAAGCCAATGAAGGCACAGAAAATAGCACCAATACCCGCAATGCCCATTATCAACCAGACCAGAATTGTTCCGATGGTTGCGATCACTTTGACCTCACTTCTTTTTGTTTCTGACAATTCGCCTGCCACGCTTTGTTATGCGCCAGGATGTCTTTCTTCGTCTGGCGGTCCATAACGTTGATGTCGTGATCAGTCAGGTAGACTGGCTTTACCCAGTCACAGCTGGTGTCGATGACTTCAACCTTTGCGGGTCCAGTTTCCGCGCAGCTCGCGATCAACATCGTCATCAGGCATACGGTTAACAGTTTGTTGTACATTGCTGGCCTCTTTGGTGGCTTGTACCCGGCGTTCTGCTGCTGCTTCAGTGGCAGCGGCCTTGTCTTCAGTGCGCTGCTGGTCTGCTTTGGCTTCCGCTTTACTGGCACCGCGTGAATGACCAATGCCAAAAGCTGCGGCGATAGCGCCAAGAATGGCTACTGCTACCGTGATGATTAACTGCACTGTGCTCATGCTTCCACCTTCGGTTCAAAGGATCGAACGTTCATGGGTTCCCCTGACGGGAAAGACCAGTTCAGCCAGGTGAAGGTCTTGAGCTCACACATACCGTCAAACATCTCGCCGGGATCGATATCTTCGTAGCTGCAGACGATATGAAGCTCATTACCTTGTGCCTGAAGAACAACCGTATCTGTCTCCCATCGCGGGAGTAAGATGCGCAGCCACTTTTTCATACCAGCACCGTTTTCGCTTGCCCGAAGCGTGCGCGACGATCTTCAAGTCCGTTCGTGCCGCCGTTAATAATCTTCGTCACCTGTATCAGGTCGCCGGAATACTTCAGGCATCCCTTAGTAGCAAAGAACCACGCTGCGCTTCTGGCTGCATAAATGGGCTCAGCTAACAGCTCAGGCTGTTGAACCAAATCTACCTTCAGGGCATTTCCGCAGTCACGATAGTTATCAAGGAACGTGATGCCGATGAGTCCACGCCCTCGGTATTTCCATCCATCACCAGGCGCATTGTTACCGTAGCGTTTGCTGTAGACCAGGTTTGCAATGGCACGCTGGCGCTCAATCGGTAATGCTCGTTCTTCAGGTCGACGGCCAAGCTCATTAGCCTGGTCTTGTGTGATGCGTCCTGCTCGAATGAAGTTTGCCAACCCCACTACGCTGTAGTTGAAGTTTTCCTGTAGTCGGGTGAAACCTAGCGACTCATGCCCAGCCTGAGCAATGAACATCGCCTGGTCTACCGGCTTGGTGATGCCGAACTCTTTCATCGCATCGCTCACTGGCTGAAACCAGCGCGCAGCTAACTCGGCGCTTAGCCCAGCCGCCTTTTGAAATTGTGATTGGTTCATTAGTGCCTCAGTGCGTCAACCAAGCGCGCAACGTTTCCCCGAGCCCATAGAACGGCGGCGCATATCAGGACGTTCACCAGCACCACGAACCAGTGCGATTCATGGTACAGGCCGAACAGGTAACGGAAAGGGACGCTGGCGTATACCAGCACCGTGAAATAAGCCATCAGCGATATCAGAGGGCGATGTCTCGCCCCGCCGCGCTGGTAGAACATCAGTGCAATAACGATCACAGCAGAGATAATTGCGTTTGCCATCGCACTCGGATCACTTGTTACCATTGCTGGCCCCTCCACCACGTAAACGCGAGAGAATTCCAAACAGGCTACCCAAATCCTGACTGTTGACGAACGTCAGCAGCTTAATAGCAATAGCGGCTACGATTACCGCGCCCAGCGCATCAAGTGGCCTGTCGCTATACCCCGTCCATTTGGAGAAGTAAGAGCCAAGCAGTGGAGCGCCGATAACGCCGAAGATGAATGAGGTGATGAAGTAGCCCACCAGCTTAAGGCGACTGATATTAACCGCCGTAGCGACGTAGAACACCGCACCAGCGAATGCGCCAAACACCACACCGTAATCTATGCCGGTTGCCAGGCCGAACATGCTGGCCCCCATCAGACCACCAGCCGCTACTGTCGTGCCAGAAACAGGATCGGACATCTAGTCCCCCTCTTATTGCCGTGAATCCTCTCAGTGATGAGGGGAATAAAAAAAGCCCGCTTTTGAAGGCGGGCTAATGAGTGACTATTAGTAAGTAAGGTAGGTAGTCGTGAGTCTTGCTAACTGACCTGAGTGAGACAGTATCGGGCTGGTTCACAACGGTTCAGGAGAACCATCAGGCAATTACCTTCAACACACATTTCAAGCGTAGCAGCAGTTTGCAAATTCATAAAAAAAGGCCTGCTTTTTACGGCAGGCTCTCAAGGAATTTGAAACTGTATTGTTGTTGTCATGGTGCCGGGTGCCTCCCGGTGACTCTACCCCAGCCAGCAAAGCCGCGCGCATACCTGCAGATAGCAGTTGACTGGAACGCCCTTTCGCTTAGAAAGGATTCACCACAATAATAAGTTACAACTAATCCATTCTAGCGGTCAATACATCATCGCCGTGAGTCCTCTCAGAACGAGGGGAAACAAAAAAGGCCGCCATTTGGCAGCCCTTAGAAACAACAAAACCCCGCCGTAGCGAGGTTTTTTTTATATTTTCTTTCTAACCGTGGACATACAAAGCCATCGTTAGTGTCAAATTACATCAAAAACGGCAACATTGCAAGAAACGTGACGTTAAATTACGCGATATCCGTCAAATTATCGTTTCTTGTTACTTTTTTCAGTTGGGTGTTTGAATAGCTCTCTTCCTGAAAGCAGCGAGAAACAAGCATTTCGTAGAATGGCTTCCAGCTGTAACGCCAGGTGCGATCAGGAAGACTTGGCAGCTCAGAGAATATTCCCCGGTAAGCAACAGATGACTTTGGCCTGCTGTAACCGCGCCCTTCACAGCGCTTGCATTCCTTATAAACAGGTACGCCTTGCAGCTCCGTTGCTTTACGGTCCAGTGTCTTTCCTGTTCCTCCACACTGGCAGCGCTTACTTATTTTCCCGATACCGTTGCATTTTGCGCAGAGTGATTGCTCCACGTTCTTCACCTCCCGCTTCTTTTCGAAAGAAGATGGCGACTGTCCAAGGTCTTTTGCCCACTGAGGAATTCTCATTGTGTAATGGCTTTTGGTGACCGTACCGACTTTTTCAATAAGACCTTTACCGTTGCATTTTGGGCAATCGGATAAATCAGCGGCTGACGATGCATATCCGCGTGCCGATGCCGGTTCTCATGCCGAAGGAGATGGTCCACCAGCTCTATTACACCGAAACAAAAAGATGTCGTACCTGCAATGATGGGCTTCGTGGTGGTTGTTCATCTTGCATTTTCTATAAGAGATAGCCGGGTGCAGCCGGTTAAGTGGAGAGCAACATATGGGGCAGTTAGTAACACTACATGAGTGGGCTTCGGGTCCTAATGGGTTCAAATATCCATTAAGCAACTCAGCACTAAACAAAATAGCCAAGACCAAGCAAACTTTCCCACCAGCTTTAAAGCAAGGTCGCCGCTGGGTTATAGATGAGGACGCTCGTTTTATTGGCATGGTAAGCAATGTTGATATTTCATCATCATTATCAGACAAGGCTCGCCAGTTAGTGGAGAAAGCAATAAATGGCAGCTCGCCCCAGAAAGCATAACGTTAAAATACCTAACCTGTATTGCAAGTTGGATAAACGTACATCAAAAATCTACTGGCAATATCGCCACCCTGTCACTGGAACATTTGTTGGTTTTGGAACAGATGAAGAGGCAGCCAAAGCTGCTGCTACGGAGTTAAATCGGATAACATCTGAGCAGGAAACACGTCAATCCTTCGCTCTTATCGATATGGCCATTAAGAAGACAGATAAGAAAGAGAAAGGAATTCGAGTCGCAGACTGGATAAAAAGGTACGTAGATATTCAGATGGAAAGGATGCGTGACGGAGAAATAAAAAAACCGACCGTAAAATCTAGGAGGTTATGTGCTCAAGTTCTGGCTGACAGAGCTCCTAACGTTCGCCTAAAAGATGTTGACACGAAGTTAATCGCAAAAATTATTGATGAATATAAGTCTGAAGGTAAACATCGAATGGGTCAGCTGATTAGGAGCGTGCTTAACGACGTATTTAAAGAGGCTCAACATGCTGGTGAGGTTGAACCCGGCTACAATCCTGCTTTAGCAGTTAAAAATCCGATAGCAAAGGTAAAGCGAAGCAGGCTCAGTATCGAACAATGGAAGCTAATCTATGAAAGCGCGGGAACATTGCCACCATGCGCTCAGAACTCCATGCTTTTGGCTTTGGTGACTGGTCAACGTATTGGGGACATTGTAGCGATGAAGTTCAGTGATATATGGGATAACCATCTTCATATAACCCAGAGTAAAACAGGAATGAAGTTAGCTATTCCTTTAAATTTACGGTGTGATGCTATTGGCGTGACGCTTTCGGAAGTAATAAGCAAGTGTCGAGACAGAGTTGTGAGCCCATATCTGATACACCATGTGAAACATCATGCTTACGGTAAAGCTGGTTCCCACGTTCCAGAGAAAACAATATCGAAGTATTTCAAGGAAGCAAGAGATAAAGCAAATATTGCATGGCCAAAGGATTGTATTGCCCTGCCCCCATTTCACGAACAGCGTTCGCTTTCATCTAGAACCTATAAAGCGCAGGGTATTGATGTCAAAACTCTGCTTGGGCATAAAACTGAAGCGATGAGCACAATGTATGGAGATGATCGTGGTCTGGAATGGAACAAACTTGTTATTTAGCGAGATAGATAACCTTTAGATAGCCCCAAAGGAAAAGCTGGTGCTACATGAGTTTTGGGGATTTGTTTTGGGGATGATTTGGGGAAGAAAAATTAACCTTATAAAACAATAAAATAAAAATCATCGAATTGTTCCACAAGCAGTCTGCTAACAGCAACGCATAATCTCACAGCCAGCGAACGCGCTGGCTGTTTTCTTTCGACGCCGTTCTTCTCGTGCTAATGTAGCCATCTGCATACTGGATTATCACCGGGAAAATCGCGATGACTGACGACGTTATGGGGACAGGAACCCACCAGCAACTGATAACCTTACTCACCGGGCAAGGCGCACGTTTTCGGGTTATGGAGCACGAGGCGGTCGGGAAATGTGAAGCGGTAAGTGAAATACGCGGGACCGATCTGCGTCAGGGCGCAAAAGCCCTGGTCTGCAAAGTGAAGGGGAACGGTGTTAAAAAGCATGTTCTGGCGATCCTGGCTGCCGATCTGCAGGCCGACCTGAGCCGGCTTGCCAGCCATTTCGGCGGGCTTAAAGCCTCCCTCGCCAGCCCGGCCGAGGTAAGTACCCTTACCGCCTGCGTATTCGGCGCTATCCCGCCTTTTAGTTTCCACCCCGATCTGACGCTGGTCGCCGACCCGCTGCTGTTCGAGCGTTTCGACGAAATCGCATTTAACGCCGGCCTGCTGGAAAAATCCGTGATCATGGATACCCAGGATTACCTGCGCATCGCCCGTCCTGAGCTGGTGACTTTCCATAAAGTCTAACCGTGAAGGCTGACTGTCAGCCTTTTCTCTCCAGCAACAGCACGGAGGCGACGAGAATCGCGGCAATGACGAAAAACGATGAGGAGATAATCAGCGTTTCAACAAACATGTGATCGTTCATGATAGCGACCCCTTTGCGATATCTGCCTTCGTTTTAAAACGCGTAAATGACAAGGTTATGACAGCGGTAAAATCTTTTTAAAACTGTTCTCCGCCCTTTTTCCGCGTACAGTAAGCAGGACGATTATTTTGGCAAGGATTCCCTATGTTTGACCCTACTCTGCTCATTCTCCTGGCACTCGCCGCGCTGGGTTTAATCAGTCATAACACCACCGTCGCCATCTCGATTCTGGTGCTGATTATCGTTCGCGTCACGCCGTTAAATACCTTTTTCCCGTGGATAGAAAAGCAAGGCCTCACCATCGGGATAATCATTTTAACCATCGGGGTGATGGCGCCCATCGCCAGCGGTACGCTTCCCGCCTCAACGCTGCTGCACTCGTTTGTCAACTGGAAATCGCTGGTGGCTATCGCGGTAGGTGTATTTGTCTCATGGCTCGGTGGGCGCGGCGTTACGCTGATGAGCAGCCAGCCTTCACTGGTTGCGGGTCTGCTGGTGGGCACGGTGCTGGGCGTAGCGCTCTTTCGCGGCGTGCCGGTGGGCCCGCTGATTGCAGCCGGTCTGGTCTCCCTGTTTATCGGGAAGTCGTAGTCAGGCTGGCCATGTAACGTGCAGGCGTCTGGCCCAGCCCCTTCTTAAACATGGTAATAAACGCGGTGGTCGAGTCATAACCCAGTGACTGTGCCACCTGCTGTACTGATTTCCCGCTTATCAAATGCTGTAACGCCACAATAAGCTGCAGCTGGTGACGCCAGCGACGAAAGCTTAGACCGGTCTCTTTTACCACCAGTCGCGCCAGGTTGCGTTCGCTCATGGCGAAGTGGCTTGCCCATTGTGCCAGCGTCTGCCAGGCCGCGGGCTCTTCCGCCATCTTCTCGCTCATCAGCCGGATTTTTGGATGGGGTGAGACGGGTAACTGTAAATGCTCCTGACGCTGGAGCGGCAGTTCATCAAACAGGACATCGACCAGTCGGGATGTGGCCGCAAGCTGAAGCTGTGCCTGCGATTTTTCTGCCAGCGATAAAATCAGCTCCCGCACCAGAGGGGTCATTTTCAGCGTACAACAGCGGTCGGGCAGACTGGCGGCGCCGGGCTCAATGAACAAAAAGCAGAGCTGCGCCCCCGGCGTGGCCCTGTTACTGTGCGGCATCTGCCCGGGGATCCAGACCGCGTACTGGGGCGGTACCATCAACATGGCATTTTCCACTTCACAGGTAATCGCGCCGCCAAGTGCCAGAATCAGCTGTCCCTTGCGGTGATGATGCAGGGGTATATATTGTTCCTCCGCCACCACACGGATGCGAAAGGCGACGGCCGCATCATGCTGGCTATCAGGATCGTAGCCGTCCAGTCCCAGTCCAATCATCATGTTGTCCGATTTTAGCGATAAACTGTCATTTTAGCCTGATTTCAACCGCCGGGAAAATCGGTATTGTGTGCGCTCGCTTGAACGTATGAGAACATAATGACTACTGCTATTCGCACCTCAGGAAAACACGGCGCGCTGTTGATTGCAGGCATCCTGATGATCGCCACCACGCTTCGCGTCACCTTTACCGGCGCAGCCCCGCTGCTGGATACCCTTCGCCTTGATTATGGCTTAAGCACGGCGCAAACCGGTCTGCTGACCACCCTGCCCCTGTTGGCTTTTGCCCTGATCTCCCCGCTCGCCGCAGGTCTGGCCCGACGTATTGGCATGGAGCGTAGCCTGTTTATCGCCCTGTTGCTGATTTGCGCCGGGATAGCCATTCGCTCCCTGCCTTCCGCTGCCCTGCTTTTCATCGGCACGGCAGTGATTGGCTGCGGGATCGCGCTTGGGAACGTGCTGTTACCAGGTTTAATTAAACGTGACTTTCCGGGCCAGGTGGCGAAACTCACCGGTGCCTATTCCCTGACTATGGGGGCAGCCGCCGCGTTAGGATCGGCGCTAATCGTGCCGCTGGCCCAGGGTCATGCGGGCTGGCAGGGCGCGCTGCTGATGCTGATGGTGTTTCCGCTGCTCGCCTTGCTGCTCTGGCTGCCGCAGTGGCGTCAGAAACATGTTGCGACGGTAACAGGCGCAGGCGCGTTACATAACCGCGCAATCTGGCGTTCAGCTCTCGCCTGGCAGGTGACGCTCTTTCTGGGGATTAACTCCCTTATCTATTACGTCATCATCGGCTGGCTGCCGGCGATACTGCTTAGCCACGGCTACAGCGAGGCGCAGGCAGGTTCGGTGCATGGTCTTTTACAGCTGGCGACAGCCGTGCCGGGACTTGCCGTTCCGCTGATCCTCCATCGGCTGAAAGATCAGCGGACGATCGCCGGTGCAGTGGCGCTGATGTGCGCGGTAAGCGCAGCGGGATTGTGGTTTATACCGGATATGGCGGTGATGTGGACGCTGGTGTTTGGCTTTGGCTCCGGGGCAACGATGATCCTCGGCCTGACGTTCATCGGTCTGCGCGCGAGCTCTGCGCATCAGGCGGCGGCATTGTCCGGTATGGCACAGTCTATCGGCTACCTGCTCGCTGCCTGCGGACCGCCGTTGATGGGTAAAATCCACGATTCGGTAGGAGACTGGCGCATCCCCCTTCTCGCCTGTGCGCTGGCCGCGATCGTCATGGCCGTCTGCGGGATACTTGCCGGGCGCGACCGGGAAATCGCGCCCCGCTAAACACGAAGGCAGACCATCGGGTCTGCCCTGTTTTAGCCCCGCGCCGCGCGAAGCATTGCCTGTACGAGAACCACCGGACGTCCTTCCAGCGCAGCACGCTCGTGCTGGAACAAAGTGATCACAAAGAACGGGTGGGTTATCAGCTCCGCCGCACGGATTTCCCCCTGTTCGTCCCAGCCCGTCACGCGCATATCACCGCTCTCCAGCGCCTGAGCAAATTCCGGCGACACACCATAGTTGCAGTGATATCCCTCTTCAATTTCGGGTTTGCCGTAGGCTTTGGCGATCAGCGTATTGCTGCGCAGTTCAATGGCATCGGATATTTCCACCAGCGAGCAGGTCAGCGGCGCGATCACCATAGTGCCTTCGGTATCCGTCTCAGCATGTGCCGCATCGTGCCAGCCCAGCACGTTACGGGCATACTCAATCAGCGCATGCTGGAACCCACCGCAGGTCCCCAGGAACGGAATACTGTTTTCACGGGCGTAGCGTGCGGCGATAAAGGCGGCCTCTGTGTTTTTATAGGGGCTCGCAGGAACCAGCCAGATGGCATCGTAGCCCACCAGATCCTCAGAACTGGTTAATTCCGGGGTAGCAAGCCAGTCGTAATCGGCGGTGAGGTCAAGAACGGCCGCAGCATCGTCAATGGCCAGCGGGATCGCCTTGTGTGCAATAACATCAGGATTGTAATCGCCAACCAGCGCAATGCGGAGCGTCGTTTTAACCGGGAGGTGTTCCATGAAAGTTTCCTTATGCCAGAGTATTATCAGATAACATAAGGAACCTCAGACTACCGATCTTCTGCAATTATCACAATACCTTAAATTGGGAGGGTGGAATTATGATTCAGTGCAAACGCGTCTATGAGCAGGCAAGCCAGGACGATGGCTATCGGGTGCTGGTGGACAGACTCTGGCCGCGCGGGGTTAAAAAAACGGACCTCGCCCATGACGAATGGTGTAAAACACTCACGCCATCGAACGCATTACGTCAGGAGTATCATAGCGAAGCTATTGATTTTGCGACTTTCAGTAAAGCCTATCAGGAAGAACTGGCGCAGCACAAGGACGAGGGAAGGCGTCTTGCGGCGGTGGCACACAAGCAGACTCTCACCCTCCTCTATGGCGCGAAAAACACGGAACAGAATCACGCCCTGGTTTTAGCCGACTGGCTACGTCATTTGTGATCAGCTGATTGTCAGCTCATCCAGCATTTGCGGGGCTTGATCAGGGGTGAGCGGCATCAGATGTTCGGCGCGAACAAACGCAAAGCCGTGCTGATTGTCAAAGGCGTAGACGTCTCCGGTGACCAGCCAAAGCGCGCGGTCCGCACTTGCGGGTAATTGCGTCATCACGCCGTTAACCGGGTTTACAAAACGCAGGCCAGGCTGGCAAAGACCAAACAACTCAACAGATTTACCAATATTGCGACGGCCAGACGCCGTGCGGGCACCGATGATCATCGCCATGCAGCCCGGTTTAAGCTGAAACATACTTCTCTCGCGGTAACAGTAGCCAGATACTGGCTAAGAATAATCCTAAAGAGAAGTGTATCGCAGCATCTGCCCTTCTGTCACCTGGTGGGTTGCGGATGATCGCGACGATAGAGCGTCCATTCGTCGATCACTTCACCACCCGGCAGCTTGCACTCGGTACGAACACCCTGCGGGCTTTGAATCGGGATCTGTTCCCCGCCCTTTTCCAGACAGTAAACGGAAGCCGGGTTCGCCATACCTACGGCCTGTGGCGGTTTGGGCGCATCGGGTGGGGTTGTTTTTGCGGTACAGGCGACCAGGGGAAGCGTCAGCGCCAGAAGCAGAAATCTCATCGCATCGATCCTTGTGACATCATCTTTGCCTAAGGGTAACGGCTCAGCGCCGCTTTCTCCATATATAAAATTTTCTGCATTCATGTTTTACTATGCCTGAAGCCTAAGAATTCAGCATAACATGCAGATGCAGACGTCTTCTGCCTGGGAGTCTTTCTACGTCATGTCGGATATTATCCTTGCCCGTGTTTCAGAAACCCTCGTTACTGAGCAATCCCTTAAAAGTCTCGTTCGTCAGCTGCTGGAGATGCTGGAAATCGTCACCGATATGGAGTCGACTTACCTGACGAAGGTGGATATCCAGGCGCGGCTGCAGCATATCCTTTATGCCCGAAACAGTAAGCAGATGACGATCCCGGAGGGGCTGAGCGTGCCCTGGGATGAAACGCTGTGTAAGCGCGCGCTGGATAGCGACACCATCTTCAGTAACGATGTCCCCGAGCGCTGGCCGGAGTGCGAAGCGGCGAAAGCTCTCGGTATTACCACTTACATGAGCATTCCGGTTCATCTCGCCGATGGCTCGCTTTACGGTACGCTTTGCGCCACCAGCACGGCTAAAAAGCCGCTCAGCGAGCGCGGTGAACAGATGTTAAAATTATTCGCCGGGTTGATTGGTCAGTACATTCAGAAAGAATCTCTGGTGAACCAGCTTCGGGAAGCCAACGCGGCGCTCATCGCACACTCTTATACCGATGCCCTTACCGGCCTGCCCAACCGTCGCGCCATCTTTGAGGATCTGACTACTCTGTTTTCCCTGGCTCGACACCTGAAACGTAACGCCATCATTGCGTTTATCGACCTGGACGATTTTAAATTGATTAACGATCGGTATGGGCATGAAGCAGGCGACCAGTTCCTGATTGAAGTGGGCAAGCGTTTGACCGCAGAAAAACAGCAGGACGATATCATTGGTCGGCTGGGCGGCGATGAGTTTCTGGTGGCCTCTCTGAGTCATGTCGACAATGAGGAGCACATGAATCAGCTCAAAGCGCGCTTCAGCGCACGCATTTCAGGGGAATACTGGCTGGGTAACATTAACCTTATTTATCCGGGAGCCAGCCTCGGCGTTATCGAAGTGGACCCAGACGTAACCGATCCGGACAGCGCATTACGTGCTGCTGATGTGGCGATGTATCAGGATAAGAAAGGAAAAAGCAAAACACGCTTTCTCGCGATGGATTAACCCCGTACACTCTACGGCGTTATAAAAAGAAAAAGGTGATGATATGAGAATAGGGATCCTCTTCCCTGTCGTTATTTTTATTACGGCGGTCGTGTTTCTGGCGTGGTTTTTTGTCGGTGGTTACGCTGCACCGGGGGCATAAATGAGAAAAACCACGCTCATTATGTTAATCATCGCCATTGTGGCCTTTGCAGGCACGGAGCTTGGCTGGTGGTGAACCCGTGATGTAAAAAGGCCGCCATCCGGCAGCCTTTTTTAACGCTTCAGTTTTAGCTTTTGATCTTTCTGTAGATAAACAGCACAACCAGCGCGCCGATCACCGCAACCGCAAAGCTGCCGAAGTTAAAGCCATCTACTTTCCCGAAGCCGAACAGCGTACTGATCCAGCCGCCGACTACCGCGCCGACAATACCCAGTATTACGGTGACGATAAACCCACCGCCATCTTTGCCCGGCATGATCCACTTCGCCAGAATACCCGCAATAAGCCCAAAGATAATCCAGGATAAAATTCCCATAACTTTCCTCTCTGTATGGTTTTTGTCATTAAATCAACGACACAAAAAAGGATAGCACAGGATTTGAGAAAGGAAATTTGTGATAAGCCTCACACTGAGCGGATGCGCATTTTGCCATCAAAATGCCCTTCCCCAGGAAATGTGGGGTTGCATCTTTTATTGAGAAAGATTATCTTTCTCAACGCTGAATAGTTGAGAGAAATACTCAGGTATTCAGTACGACATTGCTCACATTGCTTCCAGTATTTCTTGCCCACGCTTTCGTGGGCTTTTTTTTGGGTTATACCCCAACAAAAGCGTGCCGGTTACGGCCTCCGCGTTTTGCCTGATAGAGCGCCTGGTCCGCGGCAATAATAATATTCTGCTGACTGCCCGCGATGTCGACAGCACGCGCAGTGGAGATGCCTACGCTCACCGTGACCCGCCCGAAAGGACTGAACGCGTGTTCAATGTGGAGAGAGAAGACATTGCGAATAATCGTCTGTGCAAGGCGGAGCGCCTCCTGGATATCCGATTCAGGCAATATCAATGCAAACTCCTCCCCGCCATATCGCGCCACAAGCTGGTTGTCGCGAGTGAGGCTTTCCCTGAGGCAGTTTCCCAGTAATGCCAGACACCTGTCCCCTTCCGGGTGACCATAGTTATCGTTGTACTTTTTGAAGTAGTCCACATCCACGAGGAGGAGCGAAATCGGCGCGTCCTCTGCCGCGCACATCGCGATGTCGGAGAGAATTTTTTCATCGAAAATACGTCGGTTATAAAGCCCGGTCAGGGCATCCTCCGAGGCAATAATCTTTAGCGCTTTGTTATCCCGTGTTTTTCTGGATAAGTCGGAATACAGGAAATAAGACGCCACGATGAGTATCGCGGTAAAAACGAAAATAAGTAAGGCAAGCTGAATCGCCTGCTTGCGCCAGGGGGAAAGGGCTTCATCCGCGCTGACCGCCACCGTCGTGACCAGTCCGTAGCGGCTGTTTTTCTCATAGGCATAAATGCGTTCGATTTTATCAAACCGGGAAACGGAGCTGGCTATCCCTGTATTTTGTACTTTTAGGTATTTCCTGAAGAGAGGAGAATCTGAAAAAATCGTACCGATATAGGTATTCTTAAAGGGGTAGCGAATCAGTAAAACGCCTGTTTGTGTCGTTAAGCCAATAACGCCCGCGTGTCCGATATTGATCTGTCCATAAAGGGTCAGAAAGTTTTCGATACCCAGCGTCACCACCACGACGCCGTTAAATGCCCCCGTGTGAGTCTCAAGGCGTCGGCTTATGGTAATAACCCATTTACCATTGGTTCTGCTTATCACTGGCTCGCCAATAAATATCTGCTGGCTTTTATTTTCCTTGTGATAGACAAAGAATGACCGGTCCGCGCCTTTACGGGGACCTGCTAAAGTTTCGTGCAAGGCGGTGAAGATATCCCCCTGCGCATCATAGACAACCACATTATTAATCTGGGTAAGAAGGTTATCCTGATTGCTTATCATTCGCTGAATATTGATCGCCTGTTGCGGGGTCATGCCATAAATTTCAAGGGTGTCGGAAACTGTGGTAATCAACATTTCACTTTGGCGTATGATGCCTTCTGTATAGACATTCAGGGTATGGCTCAGGTTGGCAACGCTGGTATTGATCTGCTGGATTGACTGCTGTCGGGACGTTGCAATCTGCACGGCAAGCGACAATGAAATGATCAACGAGACAATGATGACGGTTATGGTTGTTGTGTAAAAAGTATTTTTGACATGCACGAGCTTTTCCACCTTATCACGCCTGACATCCCTGGCTGACAACTCTTGTCACTGTAACAAAGCTCAGGTTAAGAGGAAAATGAATTGCACTTAAGCATAGTTCATCCGCCTGGATTAGGCTGACTACCCATATTATCAGGCTTGTAGCAAGCCCAGCCTGTGATAAGATTTGAAAAATCAGGGAGCGGACAAGGTATCTGGAAAATGAAAAAGATCGTTGCCGTTACTATCGTTTCAGCGTTTCTGGTCTTTCTGTCTCTCTATACGGTCAATGCGGTTATCATGGGCCAGCAGAAAAGCAAACTGCGTGAGATTTCCCAGACCCTTTTACAGTATTCAGAAGGCCTGTCTCAGAGCGTGGCGCAGACACTTAAAGGCCTGACCACTCAGGGATGCGACAAAGCCAGCCTTGATCGCTACAGACAGATTAAGCTCGACAGCCTTTATTTTGCAGACATCGGTTTTATAGAGCAGGGAAAAATAATCTGTACCGCTTTTTGGGGAAAACTCGCTAACCCTGTCCCCCTGCCAGCAGAGCTCCATAAAACACCCAGAGGATTCCTGCTCGCGCAATTTTCCAGAAAAGATTTTTTCACGGGCAATGCGGCCATCTACAATAATCTTATTATCTTCTCCTCCCGCTACGCTTACGATAAATTCACCCCGGTTACTAACAATTACTCACTCAGCGCAACCACCAAAGACTTTGCCAGAATATTTTTTTCAGCAACCCATGAGGTAAAAGAACAGGATGGGGTACATTCCACGTTATTTACCCTCACCCTCACACAGTGCAGCACTTCCTGAGATTTGTGCGTCATTGTGAAGCATCACCATGCAGGACTGGCCTCGTTATCTCCCGCGGTGTTTGCCTTTCTCGTGGCTATTTTATGTTTTATCTGGATTGCGATAACGTTATTTTTCTTTCGACTCAATGAAGACCGCTTTTCACTGGAACGGACGTTGGTTAAAGCCGTCTTAACCAACACTATTGGCGTTCACTACCAGCCCATAATTCGCATTCAGGATAGCAAAATAGTGGGCGTGGAGGTTTTATCGAGATGGCGCGACGCAAAACACGGTGACGTCTCGCCGGAATTGTTTATTCCATTAATCCAGAAAATTGGTTTGTATAAAAAATATTATACCCATATTCTTGAGAAATCCCTTAAGGACATCGCACCGCTGGTGCTTAAGCATCAACTGGTCGTTTCGCTCAATGTTGGTCGAACGGAAATTGAAGATGGACAATTTATCAGCATTTTGCGCCGTGGATGTTTAGCCAACAACATTCCGCTGTCTATGATAAAAGTCGAACTCTCTGAAAAAGCCGTTTCCACCGCGAATATTCTGGAGGGCTTCTGTCAGAAGTTAAAATCCTTTGGTGTCAGAATATCCATTGATGACTTCGGTGTGCAAAACTCCAACCTGGCCAGGCTTTCGCTTCTTGAATATGATGAGATCAAAATCGACAAGTCGCTGGTCGATGGCATCAGTGAGCATTATAAGCAGAACATTTTTGTGATCTTTAGCGACGCCCTCGCAAAACTGAATAAAACGCTGGTTTTCGAAGGCGTTGAGAACGAAATACAATTCCGCTTTATTGCTGAACGATATCCTGAGGCTCTGGTTCAGGGATGGTATTTTTCAAAATCTGTTTCCCGCCGTGAGCTTGCGAAGCGGCTCCTGGGTCTGGCGCGGTAGGCTATTCATTTCCCCACTGATTAAGGAAGTTCGCAATATCATCAATACGTTCAGCATGAACCCCGGCTTCACGCGCCATCTCTTGCTGAGCTTCCTCATCAATCTCCTCATTATTTGATAACCGCGTGAGCAGCAGCTGGAAATAATGCGCCAGTGGGTCCTGCTCTGACTCACTGACAGGCTTTGCGGCTTCCGTCGCGTATTCTTCGACGATGTCATAGTACTTCAATGGGATGTCGTTATTCATAACTGTCTAAACCTCTCAGGATGAAGCCACAAGTATATCGGACGACGCACGGTTGACCAACGCGTTGCTTCAGATAAGCAGCGCAAGCAGGGCGGCAAGCGCAGGTAAAGCCTGAACATACAGAATCTTCCGGCTGGCGGTCACTGCGCCAAAGAGACCGGCAATCAGCACGCAGGCCAGGAAGAAGATGGCCACATGAACACCCTCTTCACCGAGCCAGAGGCTCCAGAGCAAACCCGCCGCAAGAAAACCGTTGTATAGCCCCTGATTCGCGGCCAGCACGCGGGTTTCACGCGCAAATTCCGGGCTGAGATTAAACGCCTTATGCCCGGTTCTGGTGTCCCACAGGAACATTTCCAGCACAAGGATGTAAAGATGGATAAATGCAACGACAGCGATAAGAACAGTGGCTAGCATCGTGTTATTTCCTGCAGGCAGAGGCAAAAAAAACGGGAACCCTCAGGCCCCCGCTCTTGTTTAACCCAAAGTCTGGATTACATGTTCGCGATGATCGCGTCGCCAAACTCTGAGCATTTCAGCAGTTTAGCGCCTTCCATCAGACGTTCGAAATCGTAAGTTACGGTTTTGGCGTTGATCGCGCCTTCCATACCTTTCACGATCAGGTCTGCGGCTTCGAACCATTCCATATGACGCAGCAGTATTTCAACAAGGCGAAAGTAATTCATTGAATTTTAGAGGAATCTATCATAATTGGAGTTCTAGTCAAGCATTTTAAACCTTTACCTAACCCATTGATTAATTTCGATGAAGTTTGGGTTTTGATAACCTCTTTTTAGCTATCCTCAATTATGAAACGCATCCCAAACCCATTAGTTCTTCTTGCCAGTTTTAACATTGATAGTTTTTGATTGTATGTCGGAAAATAAACGTTCATAGACTAATTGAATCCGAGCCTTATCGGAATCGGTGTGAGCTGCACGATTTACATACTCTAAAATTTCACGTGCCAAAATATGTGCAGCATCTTCAAACTCGCGCGGCCAACTACTTCCTAACATTGATAGCCCTTTGAGCACTCTCCTTTGGATCTCACTCATACCGGCACCATCACGGGCAATAGGTAAGAAAAAGTCTTCCAGTAGTTCCCTGTTTTGAAGTGGCGCAACATGTATTGAAGGATATATCACTTCAGTTTCATCAGATTTATTCTGCGCATAAGCGGATAGTACTCGTACACCTCTGCCAATGACATCAATTGCGGTGCCAGGATCGTTCACTGCCGGTGAAAGGGCCCTGCAGGCTATTTCAGCCATAACGCTAAGACAAAATCGGGGATCCTGAGAAAATGAACGTACATCTGAGACGATGATTGTATCAAGCAGGTCTTTACTGATTAATGGCCCCTGCCCCTGACTCAGATACAAAACTGGCATCGAGGGGTGTATGAAGCTGCCTGGCTGTGCTACAAGATATACATGTCGAGGATCCTCAGTTAGCAACCTGCTGAGTTTCAGCATATCAATATATTCAACATAGCCAATTATCTCCGGATAAACTGCAACCGTTCCGTTTGGTTGTTCATTGTTCTCAAGCCATGGATATCCGCCCAGATATGGACTTTTAGCTCTTTCAACAAATGTTTCGATTGCTGCCTGTTCCACCTTTGCTGTCGTCTCACCAACCCTTCCCAGGGAGGTCAAATGCTGTATCCAACGAAGCAATGTGATGAGAATTAAACCAATGACCACCAGTGTGACGACGAATAAAATGACTCTCCCCCTTTCTCCGTAGGCTCCCATATTAAGAGCAATGATCCCTACCAGGCTGAAGAGAAATGAACCGATGAATGTGGCCAGTACATTTTGTGTGGTTACGTCTTCAACAACTAATCGTGTAGCTCTTGGTGTCACATTAGTTGTAGCTGAACCGTACGCTGTGACCATGATACTAAGCGAAAATGTGGTAACTGCTAGCATACTCGATGCCAGTATATTTAATATGTTATCCACAGCCTCTGCGCCAACCTTCACCGATACCGACTCAGGGATCATTGATTTAAACAGAATTGATAAAAGAGCCGTCATTATCGCTACAATTGCGAATAATGCAGCCCTGAACCATAACTTTTTAAATACCTGCTTAAGAATCCATTGCCAGCGTGAGATCATTTGCATTCCCTCGTATTATGGCCAAGATAAATTAATGCCGCCCTGGAGGGCGGCATTTGATTGTATTAACGAACCAGGTGCAGGAAGTGCAGATGTTTTTCGTACTGGTCCAGTATGTCATTAATCAACTGTTCCTGGTTCCAGCCCATCACATCATAATTTTGACCGCCTTCTTTGAGATAAACCTCTGCGCGATAATATCGATGTTGCTCAGCCTGCTGCTCATCATTATCCATAGCAGCAAGGGCGAAGGTTGGCGAGTTATACCCGCGAAGCCTCACTTCATAAATATAGTTCAGTTCGTTACCCAGATCGACTTCAAGGCGAATACGATCGTCGGCAGCGTCATTAATGTGGCTAATCGTTCCCTGCTTGTTGAGCTCTTCCTGAACCAGCGTCATGGCGGGCTGGATAACGTCGTCCATAAAGCGTTTCACAAGAGAACGCTTAGGCAGATAGGCGATATTACGCAACCTTCTCTGCCAAGGAATCGGGTTACGTGCAGCCGTCGGCGCAATAGTTGCCATGCTCAGGCTTTCACGCTTCGTCAAATCCCGTCTCAGGGCTTTTAACAGTCCGTATATGGATACCAGTAAGATCACTGAGAAGGGTAATGCACTCGCTATTGTCACCGTTTGCAGCGCGCTTAGCCCACCCGCAATCAGAAGTGCAATTGCTACAATGCCCATGAGCGACGCCCAGAAGATACGCTGCCAGACAGGGGTGTTTGCCACCCCACCTGATGCCAGCGTATCCACAACCATTGCCCCCGAGTCAGCAGACGTTACGAAGAAGACGATGACCATCGCCATTGCAATGAATGACAGCACGGAGGAGAACGGGAAATGCTCCAGGAAATTAAACAGGGCCAGCGCGACATCCTGCTGAACGGTATTGGCGAGGTCAGTCGCCCCCTGGTTCATAATGAGATAGATTGCGCTGTTACCAAACACCGTCATCCACATGAGCGTAAAGCCGGCGGGAACAAACAGCACGCCGGTAACAAACTCGCGAATGGTTCGACCGCGAGAGACCCTTGCGATGAACATCCCCACAAACGGCGACCACGAAAGCCACCATCCCCAGTACAATAATGTCCAGCCCCCCAGCCAGTTGCTCGACTTAGGTTCATACGCGTAAAGGTTGAACGTTTTACTCACCAGTTCCGAAAGATAACCGCCCGTATTTTCCACAAATGACTTCAGCAGAAGCACGGTTGGTCCCAGACACAGGACCAAAGCCAGCAGCAGCACCGCCAGGCCCAGGTTGAGCTCGGACAGGATGCGTATTCCCTTGTCCAGGCCGGACACCACCGAAATCGTCGCTAGCCCCGTGATGACAACGATCAGAATGACCTGCACCGTTTCATTGATGGGCACCCCGAAAAGATGATTCAAACCAGCATTCACCTGCAAAACACCGTACCCCAGCGATGTCGCAACGCCAAAGACCGTGCCGATAACGGCGAAAATATCTACCGCATGGCCTATAGGCCCATATATGCGATCGCCAATAATGGGATAGAGTGCGGAACGCAGCGTTAATGGCAGACCGTGACGGTAACTGAAGAAGGCCAGGATCAACGCCACGATGGCATAGATTGCCCATGCATGCAGGCCCCAGTGGAAGAACGTCAGGCGCATTGCTTCCTTCGCTGCAGCAACTGTCTCTGGGGTGCCAACGGGAGGTGAAAGATAATGCATCACCGGTTCAGCAACGCCAAAGAACATCAGGCCGATCCCCATCCCTGCCGAGAAAAGCATCGCAAACCAGGAGTGATAGCTGAAATCAGGCTGCGCATGGTCCGGGCCCAGCTTAATATCACCGTAGTGTGAGAGTCCCAGGAAGGTGACGCTCAGTAAAATGAGGGCCACCGCAAGGATGTAGAACCAGCTGGCATTCGTGAAGATTTGCTGCTGTAGAAGTTTAAAATTTTTGTCGGCAATATCCGGGAATACAGCGGCAAAGGCGACAAGAAGGAAAATTAACAAAGCAGATGTAAAGAATACCGCTTTGTTAATCTGGCTTTTGGACTGCTTTGGGATTGTATCATTTTCACTCATAATTATTCATTCCATTAACTTAGATCCACTTAAGATGACAGGCATTGCCTCTCATAGAGTAGCAAAAACTAGCAGTAAATGGGGCATATAATCAGAAGTCATGTTGTGGTTATATTCTCATATGCTTTCTCCGATTTGGTCTGCTGTAATACTCTCTCATCATAATTGTTGAAAGTCACAAGACTGAGGCACGTAGAAAGACTTAAATCAGCTTAGATACAGGAAATTTTTTATATAGCGTGCAAACTGCCACGTCATAAATTATTGCTACCTGCTTTCTTTCAACACCATTTGAAATGAGCCGCCCGGCCTGCGCCCATTGTTCAGCAGTTAACTTCGGACGCCTGCCGCCTATCCGCCCCTTTTCCCTCGCAACCGCCAAACCCGCCAGAGTGCGTTCCACTATCAACTCCCTCTCCATTTCTGCTAGAGCTGACATAATATGAAAAATGAAACGCCCCATCGGACTTGATGTATCTATACTGTCGGTGAGGCTCTTAAAGTGGATACCGCGCTGCCGAAGCTCGTCCACCAACAGCACCAGATTACGCATGCTGCGCCCAAGGCGATCCAGCTTCCAGACCACCAGCGTATCCCCCTCGTTTAATGCCTTGAGAAGCTTTTTTAGTGCTGGCCTGTTCGCTACCGTTCCGCTCATTTTTTCTTCGTAAATCTGTTCACATCCTGCGCGTTCGAGTGCTTGCCGCTGAAGATCAGTATTTTGGTCATTTGTTGACACCCTTACATAGCCAATTTGCATATTTTTCACCCAGTTATTTCTGCAAAAAAATCAGGTGAAGTTATCGGCCAGGCTGCTCAAGAGCAATCTATAAAACGTCGGTTTGGGAAGTAGCGCGACGAAGGACGTCGGAACGACTGCCGGGAACATCATGCAAGTGGGAGCATTTGGGCTTGGAACTATCAACGGAGACGGCCCACTGTTGGACGCTATGGACGCATTTACACCGACCTGTTTCTCCTCCCATCAAAATGACGGACAGACCCAACTGGGGTTGACTGCAAATACCGGCATTACGTCTATAGTCGTCAATCGGGGCAGCCGACCAACCCGTATTCATCAGGCCTACATTCTACGGCGGACGTGGTTTTCGTATTACGGTGGCTCGTCCTGGTCATATCAGGAGGCTTACACCACGGGTAATACCACAAAGTCCAGCGATGGCACACTAAAGGCAGCGTCTCCTGTTGCCCGTATCGTAGCGAGCCAGGAAGCGTGCCAGCGCGCCGATATAGAGGAAGATGGTTTCTCATGGTGTGGCTGTGGAACGGCGAACTCTGAGGCGGAGGGAATCACTCTTTTTCGTCTCGACGTCGGTGTTTACGTGCTCGCCGGTTCGACAGGCCTGGCATCAGAAGGCTGGCATTTGCTGCCGCCAATGGACCCGGGCGGCATGGGAGAGCTGGGGGTGGTTGAGGCAGAGCAAACCGACAATGGCGAGCTAATAATCCGACTGTTTAAGCGCAAATTCATGCTGAACGATGACGGAGAGATAATCAAAACGAAAGGAGAGCTGATAGATGTCCCGGCGAACAGCTGGATCGATGTTCGCCTAGATATGCCCGCAGATTCACTTTTTAACCAGCGAATGAGCCAGGAACAGGAGGCTTAGCGTCTCCCTCTAATGCGCTTACGCGGATTGCCAGCGCTTTGATTGCCGCCAGCGCATCGAGCACCAGAGGATTGAGGTCGAGTGTCATTTTTCCCGACTCCTCAGCCGAGTGAACATATTGCGGATCTATCTTTTCCAACTCCTGAGCAATAACGCCGCGCCGAATGGCTTTCTCTTCATCAGCAAGGTAGTAGAAGGTCTTAAAATCCATTGCCTCGATGTTTGACAGCGATTCGTTTAGATCCAGATCCCCGGTCACTTTCTTAAAGTTAATGTCCGATGTTCCTGCTGACTGAAATACAGTCCACGGAGCATCTGTTTTTGCAGTTTGAGGATTCGTGTTTAACAGAAAACGGCAATAGCCAGCTCCGCCAGTGGTAACCCACATTTGCGCTATGCGCTGAGTGTTATAAGAGCTTTGGTAGCCACAGCCATTGGCAGGAGCCCAACTGGTGTTACCGTCAGCATCACTGATAAACGATGAGTTTGCATCATTTGGCCTTGGAGCCTGGTATGTTCCAACCCCAAAAGCCCCCACTTGCATGATGTTCCCGGCAGCCGTTCCGACGTCCTTTGTCGCGCTACTTCCCAAACCGAGGTTTGTGCGAGCGTCTTCTGCCTTCGTTGCACCGGTACCGCCGTCAGCAACAGCCAGCGCACCGTTACTCCCTTTCTGCGCCAGTTTACCGATGCCGGGGATGGTTACGGCGGTGCCGTTGATGGTTACACTGATGCTCTGATTTGCCGATGTGGTGGCGAATGTCTCCCACGCACCGATATTCTCGTCATACTCTTTGATGAGCTGAGACATGGCCTGCGCCAGGCCATCGACCGAGATATTGTCAGATACCAGAATGCCGTACTTCTGGCCGCTCAGCGCCGGGGAAGCAGCTGGCGTAACCGTCATTGACGTGGCGCTGTTCACGGATGAGATCTGGAACAGCTGCACCGGGTTAGACATGACAATAATCGTCTGGCCAGCGCGAACCAGGCTGGCGGGTGCCGTCCAGTTCGTGCCGGTGCCGGTTGCTGTATTTCCGTTAATCGCGATAGTGCCAGTGTTATAAAGCATTTTGCGCTCCATGAATTTATCGATCGCTAGAAACGATCAATAAATGAATATTGATTCGTATAAACGATCTGAACAATGGGAGTTTATTTGTAAATATGGATATCCCACTAACCAATGGAATATATAGAATGAAAAAGAATTATTTATCGGTGTTACTTGGCGTGACTTTCTTGACTATATCTTCTGTATCTATTGCTTCTGAACAGGGGCAAAAATCAGATCCTGGTTATGGCAATGGCGGAACCGCGCAAAAGCGTCAGATTGATGCCTGCGTAAATGCAAATACGTCCAGTGTGACTTCTTACGACAATGGCTCTCATGTTAAGCCATGCGTAGGCGGCGCATCTTACAAGAGCCAAAAACTCCCGGACCAAAAATATAAAGCTCCTTTTAAATAAGCAAGCAAATAAGGCCCCTTCAGGGGCTTTATTTTTATGAGGAAGAAAACGAACCCGACCCTCGAGCTATCTGCAATACAGGTGAAAGAATATCTTTCCTTGAGGCATTTGTTCCTCCCGACATATCATTAACACTTATTGATGCGGTGACTACTTGCTTTGTAATTCCACTTTTCGCAAAAAATACCGGGACCGCATTAGCATTGGTGGTGTTTCTACTTGGACAAGTTACCCACTGATAATCTTTTGTTGTGCCGTCAATGGTCACAGATATCCGTGCAGTAGCATCGCCTGCTGAGACGCCATATATCATCACTACAGCCGACACTATTGCAGTCTTGGGTTTGCTTGTTCCGGTTGTATCCGTATAGGTCAGACTGGTAGTTACACCACCTGCCCCTAATTTGGATTTATCCACACCAACGCCAGCGTTAACCACATCCCCTACAAAGCTATCAGCCTCCACTGTGCCTTTGAACGAACCACTCGTTGCAGTTACCTTCCCGGTGAACTCACCGGTCGTGGCGTAAACCGTTCCTCTCACGGTTACGTTATTGAAAACGGCATAACCCGACTTGTTGATATGCCAGCCAACATTACCGGTTCCGTCCCATGTTGAGGACTGGATATAGTTACCGAGTTTAAGGTTGCCGATTGTCCCGTCACCGATGACCGTATCCCTGATAATGGTTTGGCCATTCTGGATAACGAACGGGAGCGTAACATTACCGCCTGCCTGGGTCATGACAGCAAAACGGTCAGCCAGGAAGATAACCAGCGACTGCATGCCGGATGGCGTATTCTCAACGCCGATCCCCATCCCCGCGGCGTAATACTGCCCGTTGCTGGAGACGCCAACCTTGATGTTATACATCGCGCTGAGGTCGCCGTTTACGTTCGCTATCGCCTGAGCGTTAGTTGTGATGGCTGAGGTATGCCCGTTCACCGTCGCCGTTATGCCGTTTATCTGCGTGGCCGTGGCCTGCTGGTAATCAGAGAACGTCTGATTCAGGCTATTGATGGATGCTTTGTTGCCGTTAACGTCCGTCTGCAGGCTCAGCAGCGAACGTGCCGTTGCCTCCTTCTCGTTAACGATTACCTCATCAATACGATCCAGCTGCGCGCTGTTACCGGCGACCGTTGCGGATAGCCTTTTACGTGTGGCCACCTGCGCCAGCCCGTTCTGGATAATGGCAATGGCTGAGTTCTTGACCCCGCCCGTCATGCCGTCCATAGACACACTGATGCTGTCGATTCGCTGGCCCAGCGCGGTATCAGCCGTCGCCACGGTCTGCTCAAGCTCCGAGAGCCCTCTTTCTCGATATCCTCGTCAAATGCCGCCAGCTCGTCATAACCCGCCACATCAACCGATTTTTCACGGTAGTTTTTTGCAGCTTTACCACCGAGGCACCAGAAACCGCGCCCATTCGAGAAACGTTTCATGCTCAACGTGTTGTCCCGGTGTTTTTTACCGTACCAGGGTGCCAGCGCCAATAGCGTGGGGATATCCCTGATTGTCGGTTCGACATGGGACTTCATGAAGTTCTCTGCATCACCGTCGGTAGGTAACCAGATAAGTGAGTTACGTTGTTTATGCTGGATGAAATACGCATACACCCCGAGCAGCATTTTTGAATAGCCTACACGGGCAGACTTAACGACATTAACCTCACGGATATAATCATTACCCATCGCATTCATTATCGCACGCTGAAACGGCAGCGTTTCCCAGCGCCCTTCCTGATAAGCAGACTCTTTCGGGAGGTAATAATTTTCGTCTGCCCACTCTACCGCCGTTTGCGGCTCTGGCCGGTACAGCGAACGGAGCCCCGAGCGCGCGGAGTGCTGTAGCCCCTTAACCTGACTGTTCGATATATTCACTCAGCAACCCCGGTATCATTTCATCCAGCGCAGCTGCTTTGTTCATGGCTTTTATGATGTCCTTCTTGAGGAAATCAATATGTCGATTTTCCAGTTCCGGAAAGCGCCGCTGAACCGACAGAGGTATTCCATCAAGGATACTGGCAATTTCTCCGGCTATCCGCGACAGCACGAACGTGCAGAATGCGGTCTCCACCACCTCAGCGGACTCTTTTGCATTTTTTAGTTCCTGAGCATCAGCCTGGGCTCGGGTAAGCCGATGGCGCTCATAATCAATCGTGCCAGGCTGGAGGTCTGATTCTGAATCAACTCTCAGCTGTTCAACCTCTTTGCGCAGTTTTTCGTTTTCTATCGCTGCGTCCCTGGCGGAATACCATTCAATTGCGGCGGCAGAGTCATAAAGCACTTCATTCCCTTTACCGCCACCTCGCACAACTGGCATTCCCTGATCCTGCCAGTTCTGGATCGTGCGGATGCTGACACCAAAAATCTCTGAAAGGCGTTTTTTATTGACCTCCATGACGAACTCCAGGCGAAAAACAGGGTAAGGAAACCATGCCGGGTAAAATGACTATTACCAGGCTTTAACACTTCCTTTCTTTTTGTTGGTTATACCCAGAAAATACAATGACTTATAAAGAAGAAGAACGGAAACGGCAAAATCCTGAAAATTTTTATAAATAGCGAGAACCTGCGAGGTCGCCGCCCCGTAACATGTCAGATAGCCGGAAAGGACCCGAATAATGCATACATCCGCATATATTATGGGCCCACACTCAAGCAAATAACTTGTATATGGTCGTAAAATCCCAATAGCATCTACCAAAGCAAACTATTGAAATTAACCTGTTCATCATGCTTTAAAATAAACCTATGTAATTAACACTTCCACTTAGTTCCAAACTGTTGTGTGTAGCAACTGACACATAGCCAAGAAAATAAATATCGTCGCAACTTATATGTCACCCCACTAAACCTTATCAACAAACTTACACGTTAAACACTTAATCCCTATCTAAAATCCCTTTCTTATAAGCCCTAGCAAGATAAAGTAGGTTACTTTCCTTATCATCACTATGTAAAATCTCAGCATGCTTATCACTTACTTTAATGAATCCCTTCGCAGCCTGCAGAAGCCCCAAACCTGTCACCAACGGATTTTCCGTGTCGCTAACACTAATAATCGCTCCTAAAACAATATTAACCATATCGTCAGAACCTGGCATTTCAAAACTTAAATTGTAGCGATTTAAGAACCAACCTTTATTAATTTCACTAATTCTGTTTATATCTTCCAAGGAATTACGGAAGCGTTCATAAGCTTTTTTTTGAAAAAGCGGCTCATCGGGAGCATAAGCAACATCTTGGTATAAGTCATCCAGATAATTATGGAACGCATCATAATCAACTTTATATTTATGCTTAAACTCAAGTATCTGCTCCGGATGGATATGTGGTCCGGGAACAGGAAGTGCATCAAAGAGTTCAAGTTTTAAGTTCGTATTTCTATCACTTGTCCCATTCCCCCCTATAAATTCCTCTCCTATCTGATGTAAATTCCAGTCACGCTGAGGCTCATCCTTCCTTAACTTACTAAGTATCTCAACCTGACGTTTTGGGAACTCTATCGGGTACTGATCGCTATTGAATCCGATAGACACTACTGGTCTAGACAAAAAGTCCAAACCAATCAATATATCTTCTCGGGGTAATTGAAAATATATTTCTCTTGAGCCTGGAATTACTAATCTATCCCAAAAAAGAGTGTAATAATTCAAATCTTCTTCATTCAACCCTCGCGCTGTCTGGAATCCACCAGTGGGCAAAACTTCCGTCATAACAGGTGAAGCAACAACACATCTTTCCACAATATTCCCCTTAGTAGTTTTCACTCAAAAGCTTAGGAGAAAGTAACTATCACACCTACAAAAAAAAGTAAACGAAAAATACTGTATACTTGATTTGGATTATGAAACTCTATCAGTCACGCTTGTGGCAATAATAAAAATAATCGACAACATCGGAATACCGAATAAAAAATCATCTCAAAAATGAAATCTACTAGCATTTTTCGGAACGTCTTTTTCATAAACTAGTACATAGAACAGTTTGACTGACTTTATAAAATTTATTTTTCCTAGTTAATGAGAGGCTCGAACATTTTCTATCTCTCGAATCCCTGCAAAGCGCTTGTTGCCCTTTTCGATAAGTGACAGTAATGGTTTTATCCAAAGCACTGCCTGACAATATGTCATTGGGCTGGTGGTAACGGCACGATCATCGGCTGAGTTAGGTTTGTCGGTATCGGTGTGCATGGCGCTGGCACGTAAACGGTACGCGTATTCGAGCAGCCCACCAGCAATGTCAGCAGGAACAGGCAGATCACAGGTTTTTTCACGGCGGAGAATCTCCCGGTATTCGATAACTGTTTCTTCAGTGCTGGTGTCGATCAGGGAGTTAAGCCTGATGGCATGTTCGGCAACCTGATTGAATCGATTGAAGTTGAATGCCTGGGTGGCGATCACCTGCCCCTGCATAGAATTGTCGCTTCGCAGAACGTCGTTATCGCTCTGAAGGCTACTTGCGTCGGAGCAACTCTTAACGAGAGCGACCGAAAGGACAGCAATAACAACAACGCCTATAAGACCCGGATTAATTTTCATTGGTCTAACCCCCAGCACGCCAGCGCGCTTTCCTGGTCCCGTCGCTCAACCTGACCATAGCAGCCATTCTTCTGGCCTTTGGTTAGACGGCAATCACGGCCACCGTCTTTAATCCACCAGCGGATAGCTTCACAGGCCCCTTTCCGGTCACCAGAATTGATGCGCTTATAGAACGTGGACGGGAAGCATTTACCCGGCCCGATGTTGTACGGGCAAAAAGATGCGATGCCTACCTTCTGCGGCTCTGTCAGAGGCACTTTGATATTACGATCAACCCAGGCTAATGCCTTATCGCGTTCAATAGCGTTAACCTTCCGGCATTGTTCCTCAGTGGCCGTCATGCCTTTAACAACACGCCTGCCATCGATAACGGTCACGCCGTGACATAAAGACCAGACCCCACCCGGATCAACAACGGCCACCAGCGCATTGCCTTCTTTCTCACTGATGAATTGGTCGAAAATGAGTGGAGCAGACGCACCTGATGCGATTAGCGCCAGCACTGCTGCGCTGAGCTTTGCTTTATTCGACATCATTCACCCCGGGCAGCTTTGCGGCGATCCGCTTTGATTTGGAAATAGAGATTGGTAAGAAAGGTAAGCAAACCGAACAGTAAACTACCGATCACCCCTATCGCTGCCCACTGTTCAGGTGTGTAGCCATCGAGAAGCCTTCTTACCCAGTAAATGGCACTACCTCCCGAGGCGCCGTAGGAAATGCCAGTAGTTATTTTGTCCATTCGATACATGCTCTCACCTCGCTGTACGCGGGTGCGTTTTTAGGGAATAAAAAAAGCCGCCTATTGGCAGCTTCAATGAAAAGAATAAGTGTTCAGATTGGAGATTCTAACGGGCCGGCAAGAATTTCTGCCTCGCCGTTATTGCAAATATCATCGCCAATGGTGAGATGCCAGACTCCAAAATATGTCTGGCCTGTTTCCAGGTCTTCAGTCACGCCATCACTGTAGTAGGCAACCTGAGTTTTGCCGTTATGCTGAATCCAGTAATAACCCTCTTTCATATCCACTCCCCCAACGTTTTATGGAAGTGTAGATATTTTTATGGCCGGCTGGCGTTAGATAAACTTAAAAATGAATGAAACACGACGATATGACAGGGGTATTGATGCTATGCACCTCGCGAATACCCCTGTCGTATCGCCGTAAAGCAAAAGCCCCGACTGGCGGGGCTCTCGTTATTTTTAAATTGTCGCTTAAGTTCGCTGCCATCGCGGCGCAGCTCTGCCAAGCATGAATGGATTATCTGATTTTCTGGCCCATTTTCAACATCATTCCAAATAAATAGCACTTTTTGCTAACAACCGTTTGATCATGAGTTTTCTTTCAGGCTCTTCCTCGCTGACAGAAATACCTTCGCCCTGAATATTTCGAGGCACCAGCGTACACGTTTTCGCGCCTCCCAGTCCGTTAACCACGGTGCGATCAACTGTAATTCCCGCGTAATGTCAGAGATTTTTCTGCGTGTGGTGTAGTACTGCAGGCCGACGATATAAACCGGATCATTTACATCAAGCGCCTGCAGAACTGACTGCTCGACAAAATCGACGTCATCAGCATGCATGGCTTCATCAATGATGCTTGTGGTTGGCTGTGGCCAAAGGATAGCGTGGGCACGATTAAGCGCCTGCGGTCCTCTGAATCCTTCACCCCGAGCTTGCTCGAGTGCAACTGTAAAGCGAGACAATGCCTTGTCGGACCATCGCCCGCCCTTGAGGACATCCCAGCAGGCATGTGCACGGGGTAGACGTGGAGCAGTTCCACCGCGTACACCTTCTCCCCATGTTGTAAGCAATGACTTAATCCAGGCCGCCTGAATATCGGTCAGGAGCATGCTTTTACCCAGCCAGCTTTTACGCGGCGCAGTCGCTGCTTTACCCAGCGCTTCGATATGATTACGGCGTTGACGTGGTGTCATCCTGTTCGCTCCTTACGCCAGAACGCCGAGCGCGTAGGCCCGGTCCAGCACTCTAATGATCATTTCCAGCTGCGAGCCATATTTGCGCTCGAATGCCAGGCGGTCGTGATGCAGTTCGGTATGATGTTTTCGGCAAAGTGGAATGGAGAAGATGTCGTGCGCTTTTGTTGCCATGCCACCCTGCCCCCATCCGATTAAGTGATGCGGGTCGTCTGATTGCTGCTGGCAGCATTCGCAGGGCTGTGTTTTCACCCAATTCAGATAATCGCGACTTTCCCAGCGCAGACGCTTTGGGCGCCGCATGAAAGACTGAGGCGGCGCTTGATCCACCACTACACCCACCAGCGGTTCTGTCAGAGTATCCGGCAGCTCAACAGCTGACACTAATTCCCCAAGGATGCTGGTGGCCGGAACTGCAGGCGTAATATCGCTTTCGCGACCAATCTTGCTTTCTTGAGGTAAGCGAAGCGCTTCACGAACGCATGATTCTGGAAGCGCGTCCGTAACGCCCTTACGAACTGCCCACCAGCAGAGCTCTGCAAGTGAGATCTCACGGCTTTTGTCCAGGCAAAGATAAATGCGGACAGAATCCAGAACAAAGGCAATTACGTTTATGTGTGCCAGCTCTGCCAGCGCCTCAGTATGTTGTTCCCGCAGCTGATTATCGCAATAACCACACAGTAAAATGGAACCCGGCTCATGGCGCATGATGGTTAGTTCGTGATAGTGGTAATCGCTATGAGCGTACTGGCAATTCCCGCCACCGTATTTCAGCAACCAGTAATCAAGCCCGCTTTTACCTCCAGCGGCAGTCAGAACCTTTTCATTCAAAAAGAAGCTTCGTAGCTGCTTATTATCAGCTAGTGGCTGCCGCGCATCCGAAACACGACCAGTCTGATAACCGGCCATACTTTCTGGCTGACGCTCGATCAGCACTCTTCCTGTGGTGAACAGCTCCATCAGATCTCTGCCCGGCTTCAACAGTACGACACCCAGTTCCCGTGCAAGAACTGGTTGAAGCAGCGCGCGCATCAGGCGATCTCCTTGATTATGATCTGACCCGTTTCCCCCCAGAGCTTTGTAATCCGCGCATCCCAGATATGAGCATCATCTTCATAAATTGCATCGGAAAGTGCTTTAACCAGGTTATCGAAGTCAGGTTTACTCTTGTGTGGCTTACCATCAAACTGCTGGCGCTTCTTCTTACTCCAGCTTTTTGGCATTGGAATGATGAAGGTAATGTGTGAATTAGATTCGGGCATAGTGACACCCAGGAGCCTGACATGGTCGCAGAAAGCCCGATAACGCATAACTTCCGGGCGCTTCTTCCACTTGTCTGCACGCGTCATGCGCGGCTTTCCCATAGGGAGGATGTTGTAGACTGTCACAATCACCCCCATGTCCGTGAACGCATACTTTGCTGCGTCTTAGGTGCGGATTTTTGCTGCGGTAATAATGCGCTGACTATCCAAAGACGAGGGTCAATATCGAGGCTTTTCTCAACGGGAACGCCTTTAGACTTATAGCGCACCACCAGCTCATTGGCTTCTTCGGTTGTCAGTCCGGTGTGAGTGAACCAGCTTTTCTTCATGCCGCCTCCTGCAGGAGTGACATCAAAAGAAAATTGCTGGCCCTTTGAGGGGTCAGTAAGGATTTATTCTGGTTTGGTGTTTGCGCCATGGTATCTCTCCAGTGGCGCAGCAGGTATAGGGTGTTCAGGCCTATGACGGGAGTGTAACAGAATTCTTGGAAACACGATAACCAGCCCGTTCAAGCATCTGCGTAAATAGTGTCGGTGTTCCTACTATCTCATCATCCTTTAACGGCATAAATGATACTTCATCCCCACGTCTGTACATGAGCGCGCGACCACTATCAGGAAATGAGTGCAGTCGCGCAACGATAACCCCATCGTTGCATCTGATAACCGCATAGCCCTTGTTTGGTAATTCTTCTTTTTGTTCCACCAATCTCCCCTCCAAACTGGAAAATTTCTGCATGCTGTTTCAATAAAACCAGTCGTCTGCACTTTCCCAGGTCTGCTGGAGGATTTCCTCAACCTTCTTTTTATCTTCTTTTTCGCCACCGTAAACACTTAACCCATCGGAACCTGCGCGACGCACAATCAGACAGCACTCTTCGAACTGACTCTGGAGCCGTTTTAATAATTCTCTCTCAAGTGCCGGGACTGCACCCTCCGGAAGTTCTTTAGTACGATCAATGGTTAAATCAACTTTCATAAACGCCTCCACCGCAAAGTCTGTATATTTATACAGTACACTTATGGAGAAGTTTGATCAACGGCTTAACAGCACGAATTGTTAAACAAACGAGTAGAGACTACATCACCCTTGGGACTCCGCAAGAGTAAAAATTCTTTCAAGATGGTGATAATCTCCATGCTTCTGGCAAGTGATAAGTGGCATAATCCATTTACGGAATTATTGTGTAAGGAAAGAAATACATGGATATTTGGGATACAAATAAATTGGTCATTTTCATAGCCTTCGTTATTCCGGGTTTTCTAAGTATGAAGCTGTACAGTGTACTACATCCCAATGTTCAACTTGATACGTCTAAGACAGTTATTGAGGTTGTAACATATAGCTGCATCAATTATGCAATATGGCTAATACCTATATATTTATTTGAAAAATCGCAATATGGTGCCACTCATTTAATCACATACATGCTTTTCTATTTGTGTGTTCTCTTTGTTAGCCCTATCATCTTGACTTTATTATTTGTATGGATGCGATCGTGGAAGTGGCTATGTAATTTGCTTCCACATCCTACAGGGCGGGCTTGGGATTATTATTTCGGGCTAAGAATGTCATCATGGGTTATAGTTACTCTTAAAGATGGAAATAAAATAGCTGGCAAATATTCTGCTGACTCATTTTCATCAAGTTCTCCTAATCCAGAGCAGCTATACCTTGAAGAAAATTGGGTGATCAACGCAGATGGGGGGTTTGAAAGGGCAAGAACAGATACGCTTGGCATTTTGATTCTTTCAAAAGATATTGAGCACATTGAATTTTTCAGATTCACTAACCCTAGTGAAAATAGTCAAGAAGGAGATAATAGTGAGTGAAACTAAGAAACCTATAGCTCAAGATGGTTATCAGCCTAACAATAAAGGCTACCAACCAAAACAAGATGTAAATAGTGGATACAAACCGCTTAAGCAGACATCACAACCAGCCCCTCCACCGAAGAAACCTTGAACTATCATATTTAAAAAAGGAAATCACATGACAAATAACGGAAAATTCAAAAATGAAGGTTACCGTCCGAAAGAAAATGACTACGGTTACCAACCTAAATCTCAGCCTATTAACGAAGGTTACAAGCCACCTAAGCAAGTTACGCAACCAGCGCCACCACCTAAGAAGCCATAACTGCCAAGCCCCTTTTGGGGCTTTTTATCTTCTGGGGTTGGTAACAGCAAACAATGAGATGTTTGCTTTAGGAACTTTTTTCATCATGCGAGTGAAACAGATGTCTGAAATACTTCCTGCTTTGAATTTCTCTTGACTTGAATTACGATTTGATTTATCAATTATCACAAAAATTCAACATTATATTCCTGTTCGAAGAGACAAACATGAGCAAATATCATAACGATCAACCCATTTATGGCGGAATTGATGATCCCGACCTTCTAAATAGACTCAGTTTTGCAAACGGACTAGCAAATGTACTTCTACTTAATTGTGAAGATGAATGTCTTACTGTCTCATTAGAGGGTGAATGGGGAAATGGCAAAACATCAGTAATAAATTTAATTAAAGGTGCCTTACAGGAAAAGGAGACTTACCCCGCTATCATTGAATATAACCCTTGGTTAGCGGGCAATCCCGAATCTTTAATACAAGATTTTCTGGTCAGCTTCTCAGCACAGTTAAACCTTAAGGATAAAACATCCTTAGCACTTAAAGTCTCGAAAGAGTTGGTAAAATATGCAAGTTTATTTAATATTGCAAAACTTGTCCCTGGAACTGAACCATGGGCATCTATCCTAGAAAAAGTATTTTCAAAATTTTCAAGCGCTACAAAAAAAACCGAAGACTTAAAAGAGTTAGATCTTTTAAGTAAAAAAAATAAAGTATCTAAAGAAATACAAAAACTTCCTTATCCAATCATAATAATTATCGATGACATTGATAGATTAACACCGACTGAGACATTTCAGGTATTACGATTGGTTAAAGCAGTAGCGGACTTCCCTGGCACTTCATTCCTGCTTGCATTTGATCCCAATTATCTAACTGAAGTACTTAAAAAAAATGGCATAGAAAACTCCGCACAATACATCAATAAGATTGTGCAGTTACGGGTACCACTTCCAGTTATTTCAGAGAGTAGTATAACCGAGCTTGCAGAAATTGAATTCTCTAACCTTAGCGAAAATAAACTCACAGAAAATTTTGAAAATGTTCAAGAGCGCTTAAGTTGGATATTTCACAATTACTTCAAACACTTAATTAAGAACCCAAGGGAAATAAAAAAACTTTTTAACCATTTGAGATTTATTTTAGCACAAGTAGAAGGTCAGGTATGTTTTTCAGATCTGTTTGCTTTATCATTAATAGCAATAAAATCAAACAGCCTATATGAACACATAAAAAACAATCCTGAAGCATATATTGGAAAGAGATTTACCAATGATGGACTTTTGTTAGAAAAGCCGGAAGAAATCGTCAAAACATTCGATAATGAAAGAAATCATCATCTTCAAATTTTCAATGATAAAGATCGGAGATTAATGATTAATCTTCTAGGTGAAGTGTTCCCTTTGCTTGCCTCTGGAGGCTACTCGCATTATGGGGTTACAAACCCTGATTATGCAGGAAGAGTGTCTGCGCCTCAACGCTTACATGTTGCTTTTCATTATGAAACTCCTATTGGATATTTATCAGATCAGGACATCATTAAATTTATTCGAGGTGAAATATCTAGATCTGAGTTCCTAATTGACGTTGAATCAAGCAACTCTGAAGATCGTTTTTTTGAAATGATGACTAACTATTCCAACATTATCGATGATGATGCCTTTGATATTTTGAAATGTATATATGATAAATTTCTATTCTCAGAAAAACTTATCATATCACAGGAGTCTAATTACGGATTTCTATCTTCAGATTTATATCGAAAAATGAATTGGCTGACAAATAAAGTCATTTCAGAAAGTACCAACAAAAACGAACTAATCAAAAGCATAATATCTAGAAAAGAAAATACCCCTCTGGGGGCTGATGTATTATACAAAGTTAGACGTCAACTCAACGGTACTGATGAAAGTAATCCATGGATCACTCAAGAGTTACTTGATAAATTAGAAATAACATATCAACATAACGCTCTTGACGCACTTACAACAAAAAGATTTATTAAAAACCATCTTGAATCGCATATATTTTTGGAGTTAAGGAGATCATCTAAACATTTGGCAGCTCAATTTATAGATAATTTAATAAATAAAAAAAATGGAATTATTAGAATTGCTGAGGTACTTAAGCGTGCAGGCAGTGATTCAGTTAACGGGCCTTATGCGCAAATTGATGAAAGCAATTTCGGTGATATTATCGATTTAGAAAAACTAAAAAATAAGGTTGGGTTGTTAGATATTACCGATTATAGTTACCCAGTACAGGCTGCACTAAAGAACATTCTTGATGGGGGTAAATATTATCTTCGTGATGCTACAAAGTCTGATAACTGGTAACGATGAGCACTAATGGCATATTGGGATATGCTAAAAATATTTCTCACATCAAGCCAACCAATGATACTTGGTTGGCTTGACTATTATATTAACTGCAACAATAGTGCATTATCGCAAAATACGCCTTTTCTATAGCTATGTCTTTTTTGGTGTGGCCTTATGTAGACTCACATTCGTGCTGCGTGTAATGGGGTAGTGTATGCATGACCTTATCGTTGGCCATTCCCGCATCTGATCTTGACCCGCCATTCCCGCATCCTACCCGCCTGGCGCAGGCAGTATTTACAACGCTTGGCAATACGGGCTACTTCAACAACACTACCGGCGATACCAAACATGTCCGAATATACTGCTGCTGCCCTTCGCCAAAGCCCCCTCTCCTCTAGCTCCTTCGCTTTCTGCTCGGCAGCCTGCATCCTGACCGGATCACTTTTTTCAACCCTGCGCAGGAGGATTACGTCTGGAAAATCTGCGTGCGGTACCGCCCGGTATGTGCACTGAACGCTGTCACGTAAGCGAATAATCACGCCTTCGTCACTCAGCTCACGCAGAAGTCTGCCCGCTGTCCCGCCAGCCATATCCAGCGCTCCGGATACATCGCCAACGGCGCAGTTCGGTTGGTAGTGCACAAACACCGCCACCTGCTCTTTTTGGGTTAATGTTTTGGTCATTGGTCAATACTCGATTTGATTACTTAACAACCCGTAAATGGGTTACGTTTTTGCGATAACTTCCCCAAACAAAGTTCACCCAGATACCGTTATCCATGGTTAAGCGGTCCATTACCCGCTCACCAAGAGTCTTCGATAATTCATCAAAATTTAGGTTAGTCAGGACGCCCACTGGCTTCATCGCCGCTATACGACGATCAATAATTTGATTGAGTAGAACCCATTCGTTTCGCGTTTCTCTTTGGACGCCGACTTCATCAAGAACCAGTAAATCCACTTTGCAAAGGTCATCCAGCAGCGCGGACTCTGATTGCCCCTCGTCATAGCACTTACGAGCGCGCAACATCAGGTCAGGTACTGTAACCACCAGAACGGAGTGATCACGTTGCAACAGGTAATTACCAATTGCTGCAGCAAGATGATTTTTCCCGGTCCCGCAGCTCCCGCTGAAAATGAAACTAGTGAAACCAGACCCGAAGTTATAACCAGGGCGATCACCGAGATTAATTCCCCACTGTGCGGCTTGCCCGACAAAGTCATCACTCGGCATCCAGTCATCGGTAATCGGGAATTTGCCGATTGGTGGCAAAAATGACTCTTGCGCACTTAACTCTCTCTCTTGTTTTTCTTTTAGATCTGTATCTGTATCTGTATCTTTATTAGTTGAGTTTCCGTTGCTGTTCTGTTCAAACGGAGCATTAACACCCGTTGAACGCTCGTTACTGTTTTGTTGGGTGTTTGCTCCTTTTTTGGCCTTTCTGGCCTGAGCGGACGCTTTACCTGCGGCCGACTTTTGACTGATTGAATTTTTCACAGCCTCCAGATCCCGCTCAATTCTCTCCTGCACCCATTCGGTGCCAGTATCGTTAAAAAATTCTTTCAACGATGGTTCAACGGCATCCCAACGGTCGTTGCTTAGCCGTGCTATTTTCGAGAGGCGGTTTTTGGGGATCGGGCGGCCTGTTTGCCAATAATTGAACATCAGCAGCAGGTATGCGCCATGCTCTTCTGTAGACAGATGCATGGTGTCCGCCAGGTAATCAGCAATGTAAAGTTGCATGTAAGGCAGAGCTGCCATGGTTACTCCCTTGTCCGGTTTCCCGGTACGTAATGGTTACTGCTCAAAACTCGATTAAAAAAATTGCGGCGCTACGGCGCTGATGCTCGCCAGTAGTGGTCCCGCCGCGTCAGCAGGTAACATGTTGAATAAAGCGATTGCCGCTTCACGAATTTCTTTTTCAAGCTTTTGAAGGGGGACGCCCAGCAACTTAGCCTGATGCGCCTCACTGCATTCTTTGATTGCACTCGCCACCAGCTCGGCTTCCGTTCTGGCGTTACTGAGTCCATGCTTTCTGGCTATCTCAACAGGCATAGCTGCGAGGATTGCGCCCGACAACTGCATAACGTAAGCAGTGTATTTCTCCGATCCCCCTTCATTTTTCAAATAGCGGAATAAATTCTGCTTATTGACCGCGATGCCGCGGCCCCCTTCCTTCGCCCACTGCTCAGCCACCAGCTGAGCGATTTTTTCCTGCGCCTGGCCGGGCAAAGTGGATTCCCACTCTCGAACTGCAACCTGTATTGAACGGTGCTTAAAGCTATCTCGCCGATGCGCCATAAATTGATTTTGAGTTTTCAGCGGTCCGGCCAGGCGTTGGTTATGATGTTGATATGTAGCTGACTGCATGATTAAGCCTCCTTCTGAGGTAAACCATCTTTTGGATTGGGATAAAGATCAGGACGTAATTCATTAGGAGTAACTTGCCAATCGACGGCCTTACTCACTTTGAGCACCAGCTCTCCGGGAATTTTGTTTTTAAACCAGCCATTTACAGTTTGGGCTCTCCTTTTCATCCGGCGTCCTAGCTCAGCCTGACTGCAAATCGATAAGAGCTTTTTTTGAATTGATGTCTTCATCAGTTGTTCTCAGTAGTTAACGATGAGTGACAATAAAACAAATTAAATCGATATCGTCAAATTATTTCGATAGTAAGAGCTACAGAAAAAATCTGTATAATTGCTAATAACTAGATGAATTGGATGAAGAGATGAACTTCGGTAAGAGATTGCAAAAGGCGTTAAAAGATCTCGAAATATCACAATCTGAGCTGGCACGCAGACTGGGAGTCAAGGCTCAATCTGTTAATGGCTGGTGCAATTCTGACATTTTACCCAGATCTGAAATACTGAATCTTCTTCCCGCTGCGACTGGGTATCCACTCTCATGGTTCTTTATGGAGGATGGTGAGACCCTCGAAGAGCACGATCCTTGGGCACCAAAACCAAAAGTTAAGCCGTCAACAGAACTTCAAGAAAGACTTCTGGAAGCATTCGAACAATTGCCAACAGATGATGAAAAAGAACGAATTATCAAGATAATAGACCTTAGACTTGAAGAGCTCGATAATTTTGCAAAGACTTATCTGCAGAAACGTAATCTGATCCCGCCAACCAAATAGCCTTTCTTTTAATTCACCCTCTTGTGCTCGGGTCATCAATGACCCTAGGTTTTTCTCGCCCCAAGCTATCGATTTAATTTGACACATATCGATTGAATTGATAATAATATCTCTATCGCAACGAGCCATCGAGGCAGGACGCCCACGAAGTAGCTGCCGGCGGCATACGAAACACCGGATGAGATGGCAAGACAATCGCGCAGCAGGTTTACCGTTCCGCCAGCCTGGCGTTAAAGGCACACAGGAGATAACCATGATCGATTTCGCACGCAAAAGAGCTGGCTGCCAAGCCGTACGCTTAAATCTGTTTGAAGTTCTGGTTCGTAAGCTTTGCTACTTACTGGCCCAAAAAGGCAATCCAGAGCTAAAAGTATGAGCTAGTTATTTGCTCTGATCGTAACCGTCTGTGCCCTCACCGGGGAATGCTCAGACATCATGCTCGGTGTATACCAAACCGAATCTGGCTGTGATGCAGCTGCCAAAGAGCAGCACATTAAAGGAGTGTGTTACCCATATAAACCGGCTGGAGACCAACAGCCTGCTTTCAAGTTTTAATCGAGTTATGACCAATGGCTGTTACCAGCCCCTAGAAGCACAAAACCCGCGCAAGGCGGGTTAAGTACCCGGTCAGCCGACCAAAGCTTTCCGGAATCGAGTTTTGACCAATGACCACTACCCAAGGCGGCAATCACTAGCTTCGGGTATCTTACAACCAAAATTAAGGACCCGATATGGAATTCTTTCATTTAATCAAGGCAACGCAGAAATCCGGCAAAGAAGATGCCGTTATCTGGTTCACGGCTAAATCAGAAGCACGAGCCAATTTGCAGCTGGATGTTGAGCTGGAAGATGCTGGCATTGAAACCGGCCGAGGCAAGGATTATAGCAAGCCTGTCCGTACCGATTTCCCTGTTTACAACGACCTACCGGAAGAATGCACAGTGGATTACACCTGGTGCAAACGCTACGAACTCCAGGACGATGGACGCACCTGGCTGCCAAAGGCTGGTACTGAGTCTACTGGAGCCGTGGACAACAACACTGCCGCTCCGGAAGCGACCACTACAGTTGAAACCATCGTCGAGAGTGTCCCGCTTGAAAACCGCACTCCAGCAGTACGTTTTGCCGTTCACCTGACCAGCGACAAGTATCAATCACACATCACAAAAGAGCAGCAGCTGGCTGCCAGCGAAATGTCACTGGATGAAGGCAATACCTATCTTAAGAACCTGCTGCTGGCGAAGAGCGACATCCCTGAAGTTGCCGAACTCAGACTGAACGCTGAGTGGAAACTTGTTCAGGCGATTAAGCTGGTATTCGCGCCAGATGAAGCACACGAAACTGAAAATATCGCTGCATTCATGGCTGACTGGGCTAAAGCAGATGCCAGCGATCGCAACCAATTAGTGGAAGCCTGGCGCAGCGGCAAATTTACCCATGTGAAATCTGAAAGCACCAGCGACACCGGTGTTATAGCAGATCAGGGTCTTGAACCTGATAACGGTATCCAGATTGACGAGAATGATGACGAGACCACACGTTATCCAGTCTTTCGCATGCCCTTCCGTAAGCAGGTACTCGCCCAGTTCACCTCCGACGAACTGCGCCACCACATTACACGCGATGAATACGAAGGTATCAGCGCGCTGGAGATGGACACTGACAATAGCTATGTCCAGAACCTGCTGCTGGCGGCAGAAAACTGCGAACAGGTTAAGTGTTACGACACCAAAGACCTGTGGCGCTATACCGACGCCATTCGCAAAGTGTTCAGCCAGGAAAAGCGTCACGAACTCGCTTTGGTTCTCCGATTCACCAGAATCTGGGCGGCGACTGATTACATTGACCGCGGCCTGCTGGTAAAAGAATGGGCCAAAGGCAATCGCATTGCTGAGATACAGCGTACTGAAACCGGTACAAACGCTGGCGGAGGCTACAAGACCGACAGAAACCCTGACCTTAAACATGATCTCGACACTCTCGATTTAGAAATTGCGCTGGCCACGTTACCAATGGATTTCAACATTTATGATATCCCTGGTGGTGTTTTCCGTCGGGCAAAAGAGATCGTTAGTAAAAAAGAAAGTCCATTCAAAGAATGGTCTAGAGCTCTTCGTGCAACTCCGGGGGTTTTGGATTACTCGCGTGCAGCTATCTTTGCACTTATCCGCAGCGCTCATCCAGAGCATTACCTGTATCCGGCACGTCTCAGCGGATTCATTAACGCGAACCTGACTGAAAGCGATCATTCTGCTCCATCAGACGAAACTCTTGCGGCTGCGCGCCATAACCCTGAGGTGAGCTGGACAAACGAGGTAACTAATGACTCTGCTGTTGAAACTGGCGGCCAGAATGAAGGGGCACAAGTCGACGGCGGCACGCTGCCGGTTCTCGAAAAAGTTGGTAATGGTCTTTTTTCTATTGAAGGGTTGGCCACCAGCAACGCTGAAATCGACCAACAAGATACCGCAGCGGAGTACGTTGATAATGTGCCGATGGAAGAAACTGGCAATGATGAAACCTCGAACGGTGCTGCGTTATCAAAAGGCGCGGAAGAAACTATCTCAGGCGCAAGCGCTATTGAAACTTATAGCAGCACAGCTGCCATAAATAATGATGCCGGTCATCATAATTATGCCGAGCCTGAAATGCTCTATACACACCTTATGGTCGACATTGAAGCGTTTGGTAAAAAGGCTGATTCACCAGTCGTATCTATCGGGGCCGTGTTCTTTGATCCATCAACAGGTAATACCGGATCGGAATTTTATAAAGTTATTAGCCTGGAATCTTCAATGGCCAGCGGCGGGGTACCGGATGCATCTACCATAATATTCTGGCTTAAAGCTTCGCCTGAGGCTCGTTCTGAGTTAGTGATGGATGATGCTATTCCGCTCGATGATGCCTTACTGCAGCTAAATGAGTTTATAGCCGAGAATGCGGCTAACGGCCCTGATTCTGTACAGGTATGGGGGAATGGTGCCACCTATGACAATGTCCTGCTTGAAGCATCTTATGACCGGGTGGGGATCCCCTGCCCATGGAAGTTCTGGAATAACCGGGATGTAAGAACCATTGTCGAGTTGGGTAAAGCCGTAGGCTGCAAGCCTCGCTATGAGATCCCATTTGAGGGAGAACCTCACAAGGCTATTTCGGATGCGCTGCATCAGGTCAAATACGTGTCAGCAATCTGGCAGCGTCTGACAGAACACTGATTTTTTAATTTCAGAATATGGCCCGAATATGGGCCATTATGAGGTAAATCACATGCTTCAAATGCTGACTTTAGAAGAATGGGCTGCGGAAAAATACCGGAGTAATCCTCCAAGTCTGAATACTTTACGCCGATACGCTAAAGAGAGCATGTTCACTCCCCCGGCCACCAAAGAAGGGAGATATTGGCGGGTAAGAGAAGATGCCGAGATTACAGGTAATTTAACCCAGCCCGTAATTAAAAAATCTGATTCGCCTATGCTTCAAAGGATACTGTCTGATGGCTGCCCGACCACGTAAAAACAACGTCAAGATACCTAACCTTTATCCGCTCTACAGTCGTAAGGTAAATAAAATCTACTGGCGCTATAAGCATCCTGTTACTGGTAAATTTCACAGCCTCGGAACTGACGAGGCTGAAGCAACAGCAATAGCAATAGAAGCTAATGCGCGACTAGCTGAACAGCGCACCAGGCAGGTTTTGGCAATAAGTGACAAGATCGCCACCAGCAAAGGAAAAGCGATATCAACGAATACATGGCTGGATCGTTATTGGAAAATTCAGGATGAAAGACTGGAGAATGGTGATATCAAGCCGAACACTCATAAGCAAAAGGCTAAACCAGTAGCCCTACTTCGTGAGAGCGTAGGAATGAAATTGATTTCATCCGTCGATGTTCGGGATGTTGCCCAGATACTGGAGTCCTATGTTGCAGAAGGTCAACCGAGGATGGCCCAGGTAATCCGCTCTGTTTTGATCGATGTTTTCAAGGAAGCCCAACATTATGGCGAGGTACCGCCGGGTTATAACCCGGCTCTGGCTACAAAACAACCGCGCCGGCGGATTAGCCGACAACGTCTAAACCTCGACGAATGGCAAAAGATTTTCGCGATCGCAGATGCCCGCCATCAATACATGGGCAATGCAATGCTATTGGCGCTCGTTACGGGTCAGCGGCTCGGGGATATTTCCAACATGAAGTTTAGCGATATTTGGGATGACCATCTGCATGTCGTACAGGAGAAGACGGGAAGCAAGCTAGCGATCCCTCTATCCCTGAGACTTAATGCGATTGACTGGAGTTTGAGGGATGTAGTTGCGCGTTGCCGTGACTATGCCGTGAGTCCATACCTTATCCATTTCTTCCGGGCGACCTCAATGGCAGAACGAGGTGCACAGGTGAAGTCGAATACTATAACAATGAATTTCAGCAAGGCCCGTGATAAAGCAGAAATAAATTGGGGGGACGGTACGCCAGCAACGTTCCACGAACAACGATCTTTAGCTGAACGCCTGTACGAGACTCAAGGCGTTGATACACAGAAATTATTGGGACACAAATCCCCCAATCAGACAGCTAGGTACCATGATGACCGAGGAAAAGACTGGATTAAAGTGTGTTTATAAAGGAGCAATAGCTCCTTTTTCTTATTCAAATACCGCCAAAGGTAGAATAACAGCTAACTCGTCGCCTACATCAACGCCATAGCTGATGCTGAGTATCGCTATTAAATTCCCCATCTTACGTCTATATTCAAGTAGTTCTCTTTCTAGCATCGACTGCATAACTACCGCATTTGTGCTGGGAGATATCAGTTCAGTTTTGCTCAAAAAATCACGTGTAGAGCGCAACATCTTTTGAATCAAATTATTTAATTTTTCATCATTGGATTTTTTTTGCTGATTCACTAACTCGGTTCTAATTTCATTTGCACTTAATATGCATAAATTAATTACTTCATTCTGAGGCAAACTGAACAACACTCGTTTATTTTCTAAAAATAATACAATTTCTCTGGCAATATCGGACGAGTAAACTGGTGGGTTCCATTGAATACCAAATAAAGGGCAGCTAATCCCAGTAATATGTTTCAATATATCTTTATATTGCATTTGTATCTCTCCTTTTAGTTCAATCGCTAACAATCAATGCTATGCGACCAGCTCCATTTTGTTAATTTATTTTGATAATTTTTTGATAACCGTTCAAAAACTAATAATAAAAACGGGAACCAATCGGCTCCCGTTCTTGATTAACCCAGAGTCTGGATTACATGTTCGCGATAATCGCGTCACCAAACTCTGAACATTTCAGCAGCTTAGCGCCGTCCATCAGACGTTCAAAGTCATAGGTGACGGTTTTCGCGTTGATCGCGCCTTCCATACCTTTGACGATCAGGTCTGCAGCTTCGAACCATTCCATATGACGCAGCATCATCTCTGCGGACAGGATGATAGAGCCTGGGTTCACTTTGTCCTGACCTGCATATTTAGGAGCAGTACCGTGGGTCGCTTCGAACAGAGCGCACTCGTCACCGATGTTTGCACCAGGGGCGATACCGATACCGCCAACCTGTGCTGCCAGGGCGTCAGAGATGTAGTCACCGTTCAGGTTCATACAGGCAATCACGTCGTATTCAGCAGGACGCAGCAGGATCTGCTGCAGGAACGCATCGGCGATCACATCTTTAACGATGATCTCTTTGCCGGTGTTCGGGTTCTTAATCTTCTGCCACGGGCCACCGTCGATCAGCTCACCGCCAAACTCTTCTTTCGCCAACTGGTAACCCCAGTCTTTGAAGGCACCTTCGGTGAACTTCATGATGTTGCCTTTGTGAACCAGAGTCACAGAGTCACGGTCGTTGGTGATCGCGTATTCGATAGCCGCGCGCACCAGACGTTTAGTCCCTTCTTCGGAGCATGGCTTGATGCCGATACCGCAATGTTCAGGGAAGCGAATTTTCTTCACGCCCATCTCTTCGCGCAGGAATTTAATCACTTTTTCTGCGTCTGCAGAGTCTGCTTTCCACTCGATGCCCGCGTAGATGTCTTCTGAGTTTTCGCGGAAGATAACCATATCGGTCAGTTCAGGGTGCTTAACCGGGCTCGGGGTGCCCTGATAGTAACGCACCGGACGCAGACAGACGTACAGGTCCAGCTCCTGACGCAGTGCCACGTTCAGGGAGCGGATACCGCCGCCGACTGGGGTGGTCAATGGGCCTTTGATAGCAACGCGGTAGTCGCGGATCAGGTCCAGCGTTTCTGCTGGCAGCCAGACGTCCTGGCCATAAACTTGAGTCGATTTCTCACCGGTGTAAATTTCCATCCAGGAAATTTTACGCTCGCCTTTGTAGGCTTTCTCAACAGCGGCATCAACCACTTTCAGCATTGCCGGGGTAACGTCTACACCGATACCGTCACCTTCAATGAACGGGATAATCGGATTGTGAGGAACGTTAATCTTGCCGTTTTGCAGGGTGATCTTTTTACCTTCCGCCGGAACAACTACTTTGCTTTCCATTAACCTCTCCTTCGAGCGCTTCTGGTTGTTACTGATCTTATGTTAATAAATTGTAATGAGCCCTTCGATAGTACCTGAATGTCCTGCGCCATGAAAGGTCTTCGTTATTAGGCTATAATGCGGCAATTGATAACGCCTGAAAATACCATGAAGAAAACTTCTTTTACAAAACACCGGGTTGAGCGATTCAGCTCGCGACAAGCCGCCAGAAGACCGCAAGAAACCCAGCCGAAGCGGGTTATTTTGTTCAATAAACCCTACGATGTTTTGCCGCAGTTCACCGATGAGGCCGGACGCAGCACGCTGAAGGATTACATTCCCGTCCAGGGCGTTTACGCCGCCGGGCGTCTGGACCGGGACAGCGAAGGACTTTTAGTTTTAACCAACGACGGCGCTCTGCAGGCAAAGCTCACACAGCCGGGAAAACGCACGGGCAAAATTTACTTCGTGCAGGTCGAAGGCGAACCGGACAAAGAAACGCTGGAGAAATTACGCCGTGGCGTAACGCTGAACGATGGCCCAACCCTGCCTGCAGGTATTGAACGCGTGAATGAACCGGAGTGGCTATGGCCGCGCAATCCGCCCATCCGCGAACGCAAATCCATTCCGACAAGCTGGCTCAAAATTACCCTTTATGAAGGCCGCAACCGTCAGGTCCGGCGCATGACCGCTCACGTCGGCTTCCCTACTCTGCGTCTGATTCGCTACGCCATGGGCAGCTACACCCTGGAAACGCTGGCAAACGGTGAATGGCGAGACGTTACCGCTTAAGGAGTCACTATGTTTAAACCTCATGTTACGGTCGCCTGCGTGGTCCACGCCCAGGGTAAATTCCTTGTGGTCGAAGAGAGCATTAACGGTAAAGCGCTGTGGAACCAGCCAGCCGGGCACCTTGAAGCCAATGAGACCTTACTGCAGGCAGCAAAACGCGAGCTGTGGGAAGAGACCGGCATACACGCCGAACCCCAGCACTTTATCCGACTGCATCAGTGGATTGCGCCCGATAGCACCCCGTTCCTGCGCTTCTTGTTTGCCGTCGAGCTTAGCGAAATGTGCGCCACAGAGCCGCAGGATGACGATATCGACCGCTGCCTGTGGGTGACTGCCGAGGAGATCCTTAACGCGCCAAACCTGCGCTCGCCGCTGGTTGCGGAAAGCATTCGCTGCTGGCAGTCTGCTGGCCGCTTACCGCTGGAAGTCATCGGCGCATTTAACTGGCCGTTTACAGAGGGTGCCAATGGTGGGGGGGCGTGATAGAATACGCCGCCTTGAAGTTCAATGTCGTGAGTATTCCATGTCAGATAACAGCCAGAAAAAAGTGATCGTCGGCATGTCCGGCGGTGTCGATTCCTCCGTTTCCGCCTACCTGTTACAGCAACAGGGCTATAAGGTGGAGGGCCTGTTCATGAAGAACTGGGAGGAAGATGATGGCGAGGAATACTGCACTGCCGCTGCGGATCTCGCCGATGCGCAAGCCGTGTGCGATAAGCTCGGCATTGAACTGCACACCGTTAACTTTGCTGCAGAATACTGGGATAACGTCTTTGAACTGTTCCTGGAAGAGTACAAAGCGGGGCGCACCCCGAACCCGGATATTCTGTGCAACAAAGAGATCAAATTTAAAGCCTTCCTGGAATTCGCTGCGGAAGATCTGGGCGCAGACTACATTGCGACCGGCCACTACGTGCGTCGTGCAGATGTGAATGGCAAAAGCCAGCTGCTGCGCGGTCTGGACGGCAACAAAGATCAGAGCTACTTCCTTTATACCCTGAGCCACGAACAGATCGCCCAGAGCCTGTTCCCGGTTGGCGAGCTGGAAAAGCCGCAGGTACGTAAAATCGCGGAAGAGCTGGACCTGATCACCGCGAAGAAAAAGGACTCTACCGGCATCTGCTTCATCGGTGAGCGCAAATTCCGTGATTTCCTTGGCCGCTACCTGCCTGCACAGCCGGGTAAAATTGTCACCGTTGATGGCGATGAGATCGGCCAGCACCAGGGGCTGATGTACCATACTTTAGGCCAGCGCAAAGGTCTGGGTATCGGTGGAACCAAAGATGGCAGCGAAGATCCGTGGTATGTGGTCGACAAAGATGTCGAAAACAATATTCTGGTTGTCGCCCAGGGGCACGACCATCCGCGTCTGATGTCCGTTGGCCTTATCGCGCAACAGCTGCACTGGGTCGATCGCGAGCCGCTGAAAGGCACGCTGCGCTGCACGGTGAAAACGCGCTACCGTCAGACCGATATTCCTTGCACCGTTACCGCGCTCGATGACGATCGCATTGACGTGCGTTTTGACGAGCCGGTTGCCGCCGTCACCCCAGGTCAGTCTGCTGTCTTCTACAGCGGCGAAATCTGCCTGGGCGGCGGGATCATTGAACAGCGCCTGCCGCTGCCCGCTGTTTAACAGAGTGCACACATAAAGGAGACCATGTGGCGAAGAACTACTACGACATCACCCTGGCGCTGGCAGGAATTTGCCAGTCTGCCCGTCTGGTGCAACAGCTGGCGCATCAGGGTCATTGCGATGCCGATGCCCTGCACGTTTCACTCAACAGCGTTATCGACCTTAACCCCGGTTCAACTCTGGGTGTATTTGGTGGGAGTGAAACCAATCTTCGTCTCGGTCTTGAAACCCTACTTGGCGTACTTAACGCCAGTAGTCGTCAAGGGTTAAACGCAGAACTGACCCGCTACACCTTAAGCCTGATGGTACTTGAGCGTAAGTTGAGCGCGGCGAAAGGCGCGCTCAATACCCTGGGCGATCGTATCGGCGGGCTCCAGCGTCAACTCGACCATTTTGATCTGCAATCCGAAACGCTGCTGAGCGCGATGGCCGGTATTTACGTTGATGTCATCAGCCCGCTGGGCCCACGTATTCAGGTCACCGGATCCCCTGCCGTGCTGCAAAGCCCACAGGTGCAGGCAAAAGTACGTGCGTCCCTGCTGGCAGGGATCCGCGCCGCCGTGCTGTGGCATCAGGTTGGCGGTGGCCGTCTGCAGTTAATGTTTTCTCGTAATCGCCTGACCACTCAGGCAAAACAAATTCTTGCTCATTGTTAACCTCCCGGAGTTGCGAATTATGGAATTATCCTCACTGACCGCCGTATCCCCTGTCGATGGACGCTACGGCGATAAAGTCAGCGCGCTGCGCGGGATCTTCAGCGAATATGGTTTGCTGAAGTTCCGTGTTCAGGTTGAAGTACGCTGGCTGCAGAAGCTGGCCGCCCAGGCAGCAATCAAGGAAGTTCCTGCTTTTGACGAAAAGGCAAACGATTACCTTGATAAAATCGTTGCTGAGTTTAGCGAAGAAGATGCCGCGCGCATTAAGACCATTGAACGCACCACCAACCACGACGTGAAAGCGGTTGAGTACTTCCTGAAAGAGAAAGTGGAAAGCGTCCCTGCCCTGCACGCGGTGTCAGAGTTCATTCACTTCGCCTGTACCTCTGAAGATATCAACAACCTGTCTCACGCGCTGATGCTCTCTACCGCGCGTAAAGAGGTTGTGCTGCCTTACTGGCGTAAGATCATCGACGCGGTGAAAGCGCTCTCCGTGGAATACCGCGACATTCCGCTGCTTTCCCGTACTCACGGCCAGCCAGCCACCCCTTCCACCATGGGTAAAGAGATGGCGAACGTGGCGTACCGCATGGAGCGCCAGTACCGCCAACTGGAACAGGTTGAAATTCTTGGCAAAATCAACGGTGCAGTCGGTAACTACAATGCCCACATCGCCGCTTACCCGGAAGTGGACTGGCACCAGTTCAGCGAAGAGTTTGTCACCTCCCTGGGTATTCAGTGGAACCCGTATACCACGCAGATTGAACCGCACGACTATATCGCTGAGCTGTTTGACTGCATCGCGCGCTTCAACACCATTCTGATCGACTTCGATCGTGACGTGTGGGGCTACATTGCGCTCAACCACTTCAAGCAGAAAACCATCGCCGGTGAAATTGGTTCTTCCACTATGCCGCATAAAGTGAACCCAATCGACTTCGAAAACTCCGAAGGCAACCTGGGCCTGGCGAATGCGGTGCTGCAGCATATGGCGAGCAAACTGCCGGTATCCCGCTGGCAGCGTGACCTGACCGATTCCACCGTGCTGCGTAACCTGGGCGTGGGCATTGGCTACGCGCTGATCGCTTACCAGTCCACCCTGAAAGGCGTGAGCAAACTGGAAGTGAATCGCGATCGTCTGCTGGACGAACTGGATCACAACTGGGAAGTGCTGGCGGAGCCGATTCAGACCGTGATGCGTCGCTACGGCATCGAAAAGCCGTATGAAAAACTGAAAGAGCTGACTCGCGGCAAGCGTGTAGATGCTGAAGGCATGAAACAGTTTATTGACGGTCTGGCACTGCCAGAAGAAGAGAAAACGCGCCTGAAAGCCATGACGCCGGCGAACTACATTGGCCGCGCCATTACCATGGTCGACGAGCTGAAGTAACACCCCTTCCCCCCTTTCCGCCCGGAAAGGGGGTTGCTTTTCCCCGGTTTACTGAATGTTTATCCCCACGGCAACATAATCAGCGTTAAACTATTCGTACTACATATTCTGGGAGAAAAGATGATGCGCGTACTGGTTGTTGAGGATAACGCATTGCTACGCCACCACCTGAAGGTTCAGCTTCAGGAGATGGGACATCAGGTGGACGATGCTGAAGATGCAAAAGAAGCCGATTATTATCTCAATGAACATCTGCCGGATATCGCCATTGTCGATTTAGGCTTGCCTGATGAAGACGGTCTGTCGTTAATTCGTCGCTGGCGCAGCCATGATGTTTCTCTCCCGGTGCTGGTTCTGACCGCCCGCGAGGGCTGGCAGGACAAAGTTGAAGTGCTCAGCGCCGGTGCGGATGATTACGTCACCAAGCCGTTCCATATTGAAGAAGTGGCTGCGCGCATGCAGGCGCTATTACGCCGCAACAGCGGGCTGGCTTCACAGGTTATCTCCATTCCGCCTTTCCAGGTGGATCTCTCCCGACGCGAGCTCTCGATTAACAATGAAGTGATCAAGCTGACTGCATTCGAATACACCATCATGGAAACGCTGATTCGTAACAGTGGCAAGGTTGTGAGCAAAGACTCCTTAATGCTCCAGCTCTACCCGGACGCGGAGCTGCGCGAGAGCCATACTATTGATGTGCTGATGGGGCGTTTGCGTAAGAAAATTCAGGCGCAGTACCCGCAGGATGTGATCACGACCGTCCGCGGCCAGGGCTACCTGTTTGAATTACGCTAAATGAGACAGATTTTGCGCCATATTCTGCCCCTCTCACTGCGGGTTCGTTTTTTGCTGGCAACGGCCGCAGTGGTGCTGGTGCTGTCGCTCTCCTACGGTATGGTCGCCCTGGTGGGTTACAGCGTCAGCTTCGATAAAACGACTTTTCGACTGTTACGTGGCGAAAGTAATCTGTTTTACACTCTGGCGAAATGGGAAAACAACCGTATCAGCGTTGAAATGCCCGAGAACCTGAATCAACAGAGCCCTACTTTGGCCCTGATTTACAACGAAAAAGGGAAGTTGCTGTGGGCGCAAAGAGATATCCCGTGGCTGGTTAAAAGCATTCGTCCGGAGTGGCTTAAAACCAATGGTTTTCATGAGATAGAAGCCGATCTTAACACCACCAGCTCGCTGATTCGCGAAGATCGCTCTATGCAGCAGAAACTCAATGAAATCCGCGAGGATGATGCCGAAACGGAGATGACGCACTCCGTGGCGATTAATATCTACCCGGCGACGATGAACATGCCGCAGCTGACCATTGTGGTGATCGACACCATTCCTGTCGAGCTCAAGCGCTCCTACAGGGTCTGGAGCTGGTTCGTATATGTTCTGGCCGCTAACCTGCTGCTGGTAATCCCGCTGCTTTGGGTGGCGGCGTGGTGGAGCTTGCGCCCCATTGAATCCCTGGCGCGAGAGGTGCGCGAGCTTGAGGAACACCATCGCGAAAAACTCAATCCGGAAACCACCCGTGAGCTGACAAGTCTGGTACGTAATCTCAATCGCCTGCTGAAAAGTGAACGCGAACGCTATGATAAGTACCGTACAACCCTGACTGACCTCACTCACAGCCTGAAAACACCGCTGGCCGTGATGCAAAGTACCCTGCGTTCAATGCGCAGTTCAAAGCTGAGCGTTGATGATGCCGAGCCGGTGATGCTGGAGCAGATCAGTCGAATCTCACAGCAAATTGGCTATTACCTGCACCGCGCCAGTATGCGTTCCGGCAGCGCGCTTCTGAGCCGCGAGCTGCACCCGGTGGCACCGCTGCTGGATAATCTTACGTCCGCCCTCAACAAGGTGTACCAGCGTAAAGGGGTGAACATCAGCCTCGATATCTCGCCTGAGATAAGCTTTGTCGGCGAAAAGAATGACTTCATGGAAGTCATGGGCAACCTGCTGGATAACGCCTGTAAATACTGCCTGGAGTTTGTGGAAGTGTCTGCGCGTCAGACGGATAACGAGTTACATATTATCGTTGAAGATGATGGCCCGGGGATCCCGCGCAATAAACGTGATGTGGTGTTCGATCGCGGCCAGCGCGCCGATACGCTGCGCCCCGGCCAGGGGGTGGGGTTAGCCGTCGCACGTGAAATTGTCGACCAGTACGATGGAAAAATTGAAACCAGCGAAAGTTTGCTGGGCGGCGCCAGAATGGAAGTGATTTTTGGTCGCCAGCAGCCCACATCGAACGATAGTTAACCCGTTATGTGAAAAATGCGAGGATCTCGCAGCCGGGGGGCTGAGCTTCCGTTATAATCCGTGTCAGTAAGAACCTGCGGAATAAAAAAATATGGATTATCACTTAACGCTTAACTGGCCCGAGTTTATTGAACGTTACTGGCAAAAACGCCCGGTGGTTCTGAAACGTGGGTTCAGCAACTTTGTCGACCCTATTTCGCCTGACGAACTGGCCGGTCTGGCCATGGAAAACGAAGTCGACAGCCGCCTGGTCAGTCACCAGGACGGGAAATGGCAGGTCAGTCACGGTCCTTTCGAAAGCTATGATCATCTCGGAGAAAACAACTGGTCCCTGCTGGTGCAGGCCGTCAACCACTGGCACGAACCTACTGCCGCGCTAATGCGCCCGTTCCGCGCCCTGCCCGACTGGCGGATGGACGATCTGATGATCTCCTTCTCCGTTCCGGGTGGCGGCGTGGGTCCGCACCTGGACCAGTACGACGTGTTTATTATTCAGGGTACGGGTCGCCGCCGCTGGCGCGTGGGCGAGAAAGTGCCGATGAAACAGCACTGTCCGCATCCGGACCTGCTTCAGGTGGATCCGTTCGAAGGGATTATTGATGAAGAGCTGGAGCCAGGCGATATTCTCTACATTCCGCCTGGGTTCCCGCATGAGGGTTACTCCCTGGAAAACTCGCTCAACTACTCGGTTGGGTTCCGCGCACCGAGCGGTCGCGAGATGATCAGCGGCTTTGCCGACTATGTTCTGCAACGCGAGCTGGGCAGCTATCGCTACAGCGATCCGGATGTGCCTGCGCGCGAACATCCGGCAGATATTCTGCCAGCAGAGCTGGACAAGCTGCGCGGTATGATGCTGGATCTGATCAACGAGCCGGAACATTTCAGACAGTGGTTTGGCGAGTTTATTAGCCAGTCCCGCCACGAGCTGGACGTGGCGCCTCCGGAGCCGCCTTATCAGGCTGACGAGATTTATGATGCCCTTCAGCAGGGCGACAAGCTGGTTCGTCTGGGCGGGTTGCGCGTGCTGCGCATCGGTGAAGAGGTCTTCGTCAATGGCGAGAAGCTGGATTCCCCGCACCGTCCTGCACTGGAAGCGATTGCCAGCCATATGGTTCTGACTGCTGAAACCTTTGGCGATGCGCTGGAAGATCCCTCATTCCTCGCCATGCTGGCCGCGCTGGTTAACAGCGGGTATTGGTTTTTTGAGGATTGAGTCTTGAGATGTGCCGGGTGGCGGCTTCGCCTTACCCGGCCTACATTCCGATCGTAGACCCGGTAAGCGCAGCGCCACCGGGCAATGTCACTTCCGCTCCCCCGCCGCAAACTCCTCGATCTCACCTGCCCAATCGGCAGGATATAATCCCTCGTGAATATCGCGATGAAACGTTGAAAACGGCCAGTCGATAACCTTTCTGACATACCCATGCTTCATCGGATTGATGTAGATGTAATCCAAATGCCGCCGGTAATCCTCTTCGTTTCGAATGGTGTGCTCCCAGAAACGCGGCTGCCAGATATGACGCATGTCGATGTTACGACTGAACGTTTTTTTGATATCACGCCAGCGTGCCGAAAAGTCACTGTCTCCTTCCGGTAAGGTCCAGATACAGTGCATATGTTCAGGGAGAATAACCCAGGCGTTAATGGTGAAGGGTTTCGCACGTTTAACCGTTAAGGTTGCAGCACGTAAGCTGTCGATATGGCGGGTAAGCAAATCACTCTGGCGGTTTTGAAGGTTAACGGTGAAAAACCAGGTGCCGCCGGGAATATAGTGGCGACGATAGTTTGATGGGGCTCCTTGCCTGAATACCGGGTGGCGGCTTCGCCTTACCCGGCCTACATTTCGATCGTAGGCCCGGTAAGCGCAGCGCCACCGGGCAATGTCTCACCGCTTCGCGGTTAACTCCGCTATGCGCACAATCACCTTCACCGCTTTTTCCATTCCTTCCAGCGTCACAAACTCATGCTTGCCGTGGTAGTTGTAGCCACCGGTAAACAGGTTCGGGCACGGCAATCCCATAAATGACAGCTGCGAACCGTCGGTACCGCCACGAATCGGTTTTAAGATCGGTTCAATATCGCAGTCGCGCATTGCCTGCCGGGCGATATCAATGATGTGCGGATGCGCCATCACCTTCTCACGCATATTGTAATAGCTGTCTTCGATGATGAGTTCAATGTAGCAGTCAGGATGCAGCCCTTTGCCTACCTTTTTGGCGATCTCCATCATCTTACGCTTGCGCGCTTCAAAGGCTTTACGGTCAAAATCGCGCACGATGTAGTGCATCTGGGCGCTATCCACGGTGCCCTTAATGCTGGTCAGGTGATAGAAACCTTCATACCCGTCTGTCATCTCCGGGCTCTCTTGCGCCGGGACTTCAGCATGAATACGCGACGCCAGCGACAGCGCATTCACCATCACCCCTTTGGCTGAGCCGGGGTGAACGTTGTTCCCGACAATTTTAATGGTCACCGAAGCGGCGTTAAAGTTTTCATACTCCAGCTCGCCCACGCCACCGCCATCGACGGTGTAGGCCCACTGCGCGTTAAAAGCCTCCACATCGAAATGTTTCGCGCCTTTCCCCACCTCTTCGTCCGGCGTGAAAGCAACCCGGATATCCCCGTGCGGAATGTTTTTGCCTTTCAGCACCGCCAGCGCCGTCATGATCTCCGCGATCCCCGCCTTATCATCTGCACCCAGCAGCGTTTTCCCGTCGGTGGTGATGAGCGTCTGACCGAGCAGCTGGTGCAGTACCGGGAACATCACGGGAGAGAGCACTTCGTCGCCAATGCCCAGCGCAATATCACCGCCGCGGTAGTTTTCAACAATCTGCGGGTTCACATGTTTACCGCTAAAATCCGGAGAGGTGTCGACATGGGAGATAAAGCCAATCGCCGGGATATTACCCGGGACATTCGCCGGCAGCGTGCCCATCACAGTGCCCTTTTCGCTTAACGTGACGTTAACCAGCCCCATGGCGTCGAGCTGCTCTTTAAGCAGGTTTAATAACTTCCACTGGCCTTCGGTGCTTGGCACCTGGCGGACACCCGGTTTAGATTGGGTATCCAGCGAAACGTACTGTAAAAAACGCTCAAGTAATTTATCCATGCAGTCACCCTCACTTTTTGTGACAACATTATCAATAAGCATCAAAACGCAAATATTGCGTCAGGTCACTTTTATCCCGCAAACGAGAATATTTAATGAGATGGTCACTCCCTCCTTCCCGGTACTATGCTGAGGACAGGCTTTCATTCGGAGAACTATCATGGAAAACATTGCGCTCATTGGTATCGATCTGGGTAAAAACTCTTTCCATATTCATTGCCAGGATCGTCGCGGCAAGGCTGTTTACCGTAAAAAATTTACACGGCCAAAGTTAATCGAATTTTTGGCGACATGCCCCGCTACAACCATCGCAATGGAAGCCTGTGGTGGCTCTCACTTTATGGCACGCAAGTTGGAAGAGTTGGGGCATTTTCCTAAGCTGATATCACCACAATTTGTCCGTCCATTCGTTAAAAGTAACAAAAACGACTTTGTCGACGCCGAAGCTATTTGTGAAGCTGCATCGCGTCCGTCTATGCGTTTTGTACAGCCCAGAACTGAATCTCAGCAGGCAATGCGTGCGCTGCATCGTGTCCGTGAATCCCTGGTTCAGGATAAGGTAAAAACAACCAATCAGATGCATGCTTTTCTGCTGGAATTTGGCATCAGCGTTCCACGAGGAGCTGCCGTTATTAGCCGACTGAGTACCCTTCTTGAGGACAATAGTTTGCCTCTATACCTCAGCCAGTTATTGCTGAAATTACAACAGCATTATCACTATCTTGTTGAGCAGATTAAAGATTTGGAATCCCAGTTGAAACGAAAGTTGGACGAAGATGAGATTGGACAGCGCTTGCTGAGCATTCCCTGCGTCGGAACACTGACAGCGAGTACTATTTCAACTGAGATTGGCGACGGGAAGCAGTACGCCAGCAGTCGTGACTTTGCGGCGGCAACAGGGCTAGTGCCTCGACAGTACAGCACGGGAGGTCGGACGACATTGCTGGGAATTAGTAAGCGAGGTAACAAAAAGATCCGAACTTTGTTGGTTCAATGTGCCAGGGTATTCATACAAAAACTGGAACACCAGTCTGGCAAATTGGCCGATTGGGTCAGGGATCTACTGTGTAGGAAAAGCAACTTTGTCGTCACTTGTGCTCTGGCAAACAAGCTGGCCAGAATAGCCTGGGCCCTAACGGCACGACAGCAAACTTATGTAGCATAACGGCAGAAATACACCGGTTTAAAGAATCACTGATCTGGTTTTGCGAATACTGATATTGATGATACTAACGGCCCACCGGCCTGTTGAGGAACCTGTAAAACGGAAAGGCTCATTGAAGCCGTATATTTTCTGGAGGTTCATCAGGCGCGGAACTCATCGAGGCGCGGGAATAAAATCCCATTCAGACGCCGGATAGATTCAAGCAAGCCAATTTATCGTCAAAATCGGTGTTGCAAAAACGGGAGTGACCATAGATTCCGTTTATATCGTTCTGCGTTAGTAAATGTAGCTTATGAATCAGTGACAAGGATTGGCGATTCCCGAGGTTTGCCGTAGAATGTCCGCCCTCATTACGAGTCACCAAGGTGGTTACACACAAACCCCGCTTCGGCCTGCTGCCTGAGGCGTCTATATGGGACAGTGCAAAAATTGAATACACAACCCCGTTCTCGTTCACCGCTGGTGCAACTTGAACGAATTCGTAAAAGTTTTGATGGCAAAGAGGTCATTTCCGACCTCAATCTGACCATCAATGACGGCGAGTTTCTTACGCTGCTTGGCCCCTCCGGCTGCGGCAAGACAACCGTACTGCGCCTTATCGCCGGGCTGGAAAGCGTCGATAATGGCAACATCCATCTTGAGAACCAGGACATAACCCAGGTTCCTGCCGAAGATCGCCACGTCAATACCGTCTTTCAGAGCTATGCCCTGTTCCCTCACATGACCGTGTTTGAGAACGTGGCGTTTGGCCTGCGGATGCAAAAAACGCCGGCCAGCGAGATCCCCCCGCGCGTCACGGAAGCCCTGCGGATGGTGCAGCTGGACGAGTTTGCTCAGCGAAAACCCCACCAGCTCTCCGGCGGTCAGCAGCAGCGCGTGGCCATTGCCCGCGCCGTGGTCAATAAACCGCGCCTGCTTCTTTTAGATGAGTCGCTTTCCGCGCTGGACTACAAACTGCGCAAGCAGATGCAGAACGAGCTGAAGTCGCTACAGCGCAAGCTTGGCATCACCTTCGTCTTCGTCACCCACGACCAGGAAGAGGCGCTGACCATGTCAGACCGTATTGTGGTGATGCGCGATGGCAAAATAGAGCAGGACGGCACGCCGCGTGAAATTTACGAAGAGCCGAAAAACCTGTTTGTCGCCAGCTTCATTGGCGAAATCAATATCTTTAATGCCACGGTGATTGAACGTCTGGACGATCGGCGCGTGCGCGCGAACGTGGAAGGACGTGAATGCAATATCACCGTGAACTTCGCCGTCGAGAAGGGACAAAAACTCAACGTCCTGCTGCGTCCTGAAGATCTGCGTGTCGATGAAATTCACGGTAATACCGAAGCCGAAGGGCTTATCGGCTATATCCGCGAGCGCAATTACAAAGGGATGACGCTGGAGTCCGTCGTCGAACTGGAAAATGGCAAAATGGTAATGGTCAGCGAATTCTTTAACGAGGACGATCCTGACTTCGACCACTCTCTCGACCAGAAAATGGTTATCAACTGGGTAGAAAGCTGGGAGGTTGTACTGGCTGATGAAGAACACAAGTAAATTCCAGAAGGTGGTGATTACCACTATCGTCGGTTGGCTTGTGTTATTTGTCTTTTTACCCAACCTGATGATCATCGCCACCAGCTTTCTGACCCGCGACGATGCCCACTTCGTTAAGCTGGTCTTTACGCTGGATAACTACGCGCGCCTGCTCGACCCGCTCTATTTTGACGTGCTTCTGCACTCGCTGAATATGGCGCTGATTGCTACCGTCGCCTGCCTGCTACTGGGGTATCCTTTCGCATGGTTCCTGGCCGGGCTGCCACAAAAGGTGCGCCCGCTTTTGCTGTTTCTGTTGATTGTGCCGTTCTGGACCAACTCGCTGATTCGCATCTACGGGTTAAAAATCTTCCTGAGCACCAAAGGCTACCTCAACGCGTTTCTGCTGTGGCTGGGGGTGATTGATACCCCTGTACGCATCATGTTTACTCCGGGTGCGGTGATTATTGGCCTTGTCTATATTCTGCTGCCGTTTATGGTGATGCCGCTCTACTCCAGCATCGAGAAGCTCGATAAACCGCTGCTGGAAGCGGCAAAAGATCTGGGTGCTAACAAGCTGCAAACCTTTATCCGCATTATCATTCCATTGACCATGCCGGGCATTATCGCCGGTTGTCTGCTGGTGATGCTCCCGGCAATGGGGCTGTTCTACGTGTCAGATCTCATGGGCGGGGCAAAAAACCTGCTGATTGGTAACGTGATCAAGAGCCAGTTCCTGAACATCCGCGACTGGCCGTTCGGATCCGCGACCAGCATTACGCTGACGGTGGTAATGGGGCTGATGCTGCTGGTCTACTGGCGTGCCTCACGGTTGCTGAATAAAAAGGTGGAACTCGAATGATCGGTCGACTGCTTCGCGGCGGTTTTATGACCGCCATTTACGCTTACCTTTATATTCCGATTATCATTTTGATCGTGAATTCGTTTAACAGTTCACGCTTCGGCATCAACTGGCAGGGCTTTACCACCAACTGGTACAGCCTGCTGATGAATAATGACAGTCTGCTGCAGGCCGCTCAGCACTCGCTGACGATGGCGATTTTCTCCGCCACCTTCGCCACGCTGATCGGTTCCCTCACCGCGGTGGCATTGTATCGCTATCGCTTTCGCGGTAAGCCGTTCGTCAGCGGCATGCTGTTTGTGGTAATGATGTCGCCGGATATCGTGATGGCGATTTCGCTGCTGGTGCTGTTTATGCTGCTGGGCATTCAGCTTGGCTTCTGGTCGCTGCTGTTTTCCCACATCACCTTCTGCCTTCCGTTTGTGGTGGTTACCGTCTTTGCACGTCTGAAAGGGTTTGACGTGCGTATGCTTGAGGCGGCGAAAGATCTGGGGGCCAGCGAGATGACCATCCTGCGCAAAATCATTCTGCCGCTTGCGATGCCCGCGGTAGCCGCAGGATGGCTACTCAGCTTTACGCTGTCGATGGATGACGTGGTTGTTTCTTCGTTCGTGACCGGGCCGAGTTACGAAATCCTGCCACTGAAGATCTATTCGATGGTCAAAGTCGGCGTCTCACCTGAAGTGAACGCGCTGGCGACCATTCTGTTGGTGTTTTCGCTGGTTCTGGTGATTGCCAGCCAGATTATTGCTCGTGATAAAACAAAATCTCAGGGGACAATGAAATGAAAAAAATGCTCGCCGCTGCGGCACTGATACTTGGCATGGGTGCCGCGCACGCTGATGACGGTAAAACGCTCTACTTCTATAACTGGACCGAGTATGTGCCACCGGGCCTGCTGGAACAGTTTACGAAAGAGACGGGCATCAAGGTCATCTACTCGACCTACGAGTCGAATGAAACCATGTATGCCAAGCTCAAAACCTACAAGGACGGCGCATATGATCTGGTGGTGCCGTCTACCTACTTTGTCGACAAAATGCGCAAAGAGGGCATGATTCAGAAGATCGATAAAACGAAGCTCACTCACTTCAACAATCTCGATCCGGAGATGCTCAATAAGCCGTTTGACCCGAATAACGACTACTCCATTCCTTACATCTGGGGCGCAACCGCAATTGGTGTCAACAGCGAGGCTATCGATCCGAAAACCGTTACAAGCTGGGCCGATCTGTGGAAACCGGAATACAAAGGCAGCCTGCTGTTAACCGACGACGCGCGCGAAGTGTTCCAGGTAGCGCTGCGTAAGCTCGGCTACTCCGGCAATACAACGGACCCAAAAGAGATTGAAGCGGCCTATAACGAGCTGAAAAAGCTGATGCCTAACGTGGCGGCATTTAACTCTGATAACCCGGCAAACCCGTATATGGAAGGCGAAGTGAATCTGGGCATGGTGTGGAACGGCTCCGCGTATGTTGCCCGTCAGGCCGGTACGCCGCTGGAGGTAGTGTGGCCGAAAGAAGGCGGGATCTTCTGGATGGATAGCCTCGCGATCCCTGCCAATGCCAAAAACGTGGAGGGTGCGCTGAAGCTGATTAACTTCCTGCTGCGCCCGGACGTGGCGAAGCAGGTTGCCGAAACGATTGGCTACCCGACACCGAACCTCGCGGCACGCAAGCTGCTGAAGCCTGAAGTGGCTAACGATAAGTCACTCTATCCGGATGCCGACACCATCAGTAAAGGGGAATGGCAGAACGACGTTGGTGACGCCAGCCGCCTCTACGAAGAGTATTACCAGAAACTTAAAGCGGGCCGATAAACGGCATCGCGCGATTCCTCACGCCGTGCGAACGGCGTGAGGAAGCATTAACTGGCCGCATTCTCGCCAGCCCAAATCGTCGCCCTTCTCATCGCCTCGACCACATCATCATCCGACAGCCCCAGTGCGTGACTCAGTCTTGTCGCCTCCTCCCACTGCTGTTGCTCGTAGTAACGACAGAGTGCGATCATATCAGCTAGCTGCCCCTCCTGATGGCATAGTGCGTTGCTCACGCTCTGCGGTACCGCAATCTGCTTCATCAACTCGGTCATCGGTAGTTCAAGGAGAGTATCCAGCAGCGAGAACAGGCCGCACAGAAAGGCATTTTCAGCCAGCGTCGGTTCGTTTATCGCCTCTGCGATCAATTCGCAGAATTTCCCACGCATCATGCTCAACGGATAAAGCTCGCTGACGGTGTCATTGTCCGCACTCGCCAGGACCACGACGGCAACGAACCGTCTCAGCTGATTCTCCCCAAGATAGCGGAGTACCTCACTCAGGGTTAACTTGCTGAAATTACAGGCACCAACATGTTTAAATGCCGTGTGCTTCATGTAGCGCATAATTTTCCAGGAGAGGGTGAGATCACTTTTTATCAGCGACTCGATAATGCGATAATCAGGTTTATTACGTCCGATTTCCATTTGCAGGCGGAAAATCGCAAGCTGATTTTGCGATAAGCGTTTATATTTAATCATCTCCGGACGGCAGAAAAAATAACCCTGAAACAGAGAAAATCCTTCATCTCTGAATCGAATAAATTCCTCTTTAGTCTCAATTTTTTCAGCGAGATATTTTATATGTGCGGTCTCTTTTTTACGCGATGCCAGATACTGTTTAATTTGCGCTAAGGTATAATTTCTGACATCGAATTTCAGAACCGAAATATAAGGTAAAAACGCATCCCATTCCGGAGCGAGGGTGAAATCATCGAGTGCAAAGTGGTAGCCGTGCGCATTCATCTCTCTGACGGCCTGCAAAAGCTCAGCCCCCGGAACCGCATCTTCCAGTATCTCAATGACCACGCTCTCTTTATCGAGCGCTTCTCCGCTCCGGTCGATGACCATCCGGGAGGGAAAATTAATAAACGACGTGTGCTCCCCGGCGATCCGTTGCGCGGGTACACATAAAAACTGATCTGATATCATTCTGGATGTCGCATATTCCGCCGAGACATCCGGAAAACGGTTTGTCATTCCCTCTCTGAAGAGCAGTTCATAGGCGACCGTCTTCATCTCCGGGTTAAAAATGGGTTGTCTGGCGATAAATCCGTACATATCCCATCCTCCTCTACCACTTAATATTTATTAGCATCCTCTTTCTACACGACGATAACGAGCATTATCGAGCACTATTTTGATTGAATGCACAAAATAAAAGCATCCACACTAATTAACAGGGTTTATATTCTCAGAATTTAAATTAAATACTCCCGGTACTCTACAGAAAGAGAGTGATATATCCGATAAGTAATATGTGCCTGACCGACACGCACACGATTACGGGAGATAAGAATGCAAAACGCCAAGGTCCGAAGATCAAAAATGAGCGTCAAAACGTTAATGCTATTGTCCATTTTTCTCACCGTGACGGTAGGCTTTACCGCCACGATTGGTTTTATGATGTGGCAGTGGATGGCGCAGCAGGACAGTCTGGCCAAAAAACATATCCGCCAGATTGCTGAGGTGCAGTCTTTGCAGGTAAGTAAGGAGATGGATTCCGCGCTGGCTGCCGCCAGGGATATGGGCAACAGTGCCCTGGCGCTGAGGGATGCGGGCATCTCCGATCGCCAAAGTCTCAACCAGCTGCTGATCCATTATCTTGCGGCCCACCCGCAGTTTCTCTCCATGTCGATGGCTTTTGAGCCCAACGCGTTTGACCATCAGGATGCCGCCTTTGCCGGACAGAGCGGAGAGGATCCTGCCGGACGCTTTGCCCGCTATGTCGACCGCGATGCCTCTGGCAAACCCGCACTGCACCTGCTGACGGACCTGGAAACACCCGGCAGCGGCGATTATTACCTGCTGCCGAAGCAACGGCAAAAAGAGGTGATCATCGAACCCTATATCTACCCGTACAATGGCGTAGACGTCATGCTTACCTCCATTGCCGCCCCCATTATGGCTGACGGCAAGTTTCTGGGATCGGTCACCTCTGACTTTTCACTCGCCACGCTGCAAGCCATGACTGGGGCAATAAAACCGTGGAACGGGACTGGCTATGCCCTGCTCCTCTCAGCGGAAAATAAAGTGGTATTCAGCCCGGACAAACAGGCCACCGGAAAGCCTTACGCGGGGAAGATAACGGGCCATGATGTCATCCGGGAAAACGATCCACTGCTGAATGAGGAGGCATTTATTACCTGGCAGGATATTGCAATTGGTAACAGCCAGACGCCGTGGAAGCTGGCCATCGTCACTCCGGTCAGTGAGGTGATGGCCGAGGCGCGTGCATTTTTGCTGAAAGCCATTGTCCTTATGGTGCTCAGTATCGTAGTGGTGAGCCTGGTCATGGCGCAAATCTTTACGCGTAAAGTTGACCGACCGGTGGGTGGCGAACCTTCTGACGCCGCCGGGATTGCCCTGGCCGTCGCCCGCGGGGAGCTGAACAATACAATTCCGGTGCGCGCGGGAGATACTCGCAGTATTTTTTACGCCCTGCACACCATGCAGATGCAGCTCAAACGCATCGTCGACAACATCAGCGATGCCAGCCATTCCGTGCGGGGTGGCACCAGCGAGATTTCGGCAGGTAACCTTGACCTTGCCTCGCGAACCGAGGAGCAGGCAGCAGCGATTGTGGAAACCGCGGCCAGCATGGAAGAGATTTCGGCCACGGTGAAGAATAATGCCGACAATGCGCACAAAGCAACCACGCTGACCGACCGCGCCGCCAGCCTCGCCGGACATGGCGAAACGCTGGTGAACGACGTCGTCACGGTGATCGGCGAGATTGATGACAGCGCGCGTAAGATCGGTGAGATCAACAGCATTGTCGATGGCATTGCCTTCCAGACCAATATCCTGGCGCTAAACGCTGCCGTAGAAGCCGCACGGGCGGGTGAGCAGGGACGCGGTTTTGCGGTGGTGGCCGGTGAAGTCCGTAACCTGGCCCAGCGGAGCGCTAACGCAGCAAAAGAGATTTCTCAGCTCATTGCCGAATCGTCTGGCCGCGTCAACAAAGGCGTTGAGCTGGTCAATGAAACCGGCGTGATGATGAAACAGGTTATCGAGGCGGTGTCGCATGTGCATCTGGTGATCAACGATATCGTTCAGGCGCTGGACGAGCAAAATCGGGGGATTAGCCAGGTCAGCACCGCCGTGAATCAGATGGACAGCACAACCCAGCAGAACGCCGCTCTGGTGCAGCAGATCTCAGCCGCGGCGCTCTCACTGGACGAGCAGGCTAAATCGCTGGAGAAGACGCTGGCGTTCTTTCATTCGTAAATCGTCAGGCACCCGCAGGACGGGTGCCTTTTTACACCATTGCCGCTACAGCCCTTTCAGCAGCTTGTCGACAAATTCCGGGACGACCGCGCTTGCCAGACCGTAGTGTTTCTCTTCAAACTCGCTGCCCACCTGGCTTGGCTCCAGATTGAGCTCAACCGTATGGGCGCCGTGCAGTCGCGCTTCGTGAACAAACCCCGCCGCCGGGTAAACATGGCCGGATGTACCAATGGCGATGAACACGTCCGCCATCGCCAGCGCGCTGTAGATATCATCCATCCCCAGGGGCATCTCCCCGAACCACACCACGTGCGGGCGCAGGCGTGCGGGGAACTGACAGCAGTGGCATTTGTCTTCTGGCAGCACGTCCTCTTTCCAGTCCAGCACCTGGCCGCTCCAGGCACAGCGAACTTTGAGCAACTCACCGTGCATGTGGATGATGTTCTTGTTACCGGCTCGCTCATGCAGGTTGTCGATATTCTGCGTCACCAGCAGGAAACGATCCCCCAGCGCCTCTTCCAGCTTCGCCAGCGCCAGATGCGCCGGATTGGGCGCAATCTCAGGCTGCTGCAGCTGGCGACGGCGGGCGTTGTAAAACGCCTGCACGAGTTCCGGATCGCGGGCAAAACCTTCCGGCGTGGCGACATCCTCCACGCGGTGTTCTTCCCACAGTCCGTCCGCCGCGCGGAAGGTTCGAATTCCTGACTCAGCGGAGATCCCCGCCCCGGTCAGCACCACCACTCTGGGTTTATCCATCGCTTCTGGCATCATTCTGTCTCTGAAAAAGATCCGCTGACGCAAGCGCTCACGTAAGCGGCGTTTGTTTTTGCGAAAACGGCTGAGTCGACCCTGGCGACGCGACAGCATAGAAACCTCGTAAACTAATCGGTGAGATGAAGGAATGCGGCTCCGCGCATGCCTCCTGCGTCCCCGTGTCGCGCACGTTCAATACGCGGCACGCGTGCAACCGGCAATAAATGTCGGGGCAAACGCCCGGACAACTGTTCCGTAATCGCAGTGAAGTTTGACAACCCTCCCCCAATCACCAGCAGATCCGGGTCGACGATAGTGAGAATATTTCCCAGACATACCGCCAGCAGATCCAGATAGCGCTCAACGTGCTCACGCGCCTGCGCATCCCCTTGCTCCCACAAGGTAATGATTTGAGGGGCCTCAAGTTTCTGATGATAGAAGTGTTCGTAAAGCCATGCAAACCCGCGGCCGGAGAGGTAGTTCTCAATACAGCCGTGCTGGCCGCAGCCGCAGCGGGTCAGCGGAAACTCACGCCCGACAACGTCCAGGGCATCCACCGGCAAGCGGATATGGCCGAACTCACCGGTGATATAGCTACGCCCGGTGATGGGCTTACCGTTGATCACGATCCCTCCGCCGACGCCCGTGCCGAGGATCAGTCCCATGACCAATGGATACTGACGGAATTCATCATCCCAGGCTTCAGAGAGCGCAAAACAGTTGGCATCGTTATCTAAACGCACGTCGCGTTCAAGGCGGGCAGAGAGATCGGCGCGCAGCGCTTTGCCGCTGGCAGCAGGTACGTTGGCGGCATACAGCGTGCCGTCGTCGGTTTCGGGCATGCCCGGAATACCAATGCCGACGCTGCCTTTGACGCCAAAGCGTTCATCTGCTTGCGCCACCAGCGCGGCAATGGCGGTTAAAAATTCGTCGTAGCTCTCGCGCGGCGTGGGAACGCGCGTTTCCCACTGCAGCCTGAGGTCTTTATCAAATACGCCGAGCGCAATCTTGGTGCCGCCAATATCAAATCCATAATACATAGTGCATTCCTCTTTTGACCTGGCGGCCCAAAAGCCGCTAGATCATGACGTAATTACTGGCCACTTAATACCCTCGCCGGATCAATTCGGCTTGCGCGACGCGCCGGATACCAGCTTGCCAGCAGACTCAGTAAAAGTGCTGTAACCAGCACATAAAAAACGTCCAGCCAGTGCAATTCAGACGGCAGGAAGTCAATAAAATAGATATCACCCGACAGGAACTGGTGACCAATAAGCTTTTCAATGCCGTTGATAATTGGCGTCAACTGCAGGGAAACTACCACGCCAATCACCACGCCACACAGGCTGCCGAACAATCCTGCCAGCAAACCGTACCAGACGAAGATGGCGCGAATAAGACCGTCTTTCGCCCCGAGCGTTCTCAGCACGGCAATGTCACCGCTCTTGTCCTTGACTGCCATCACCAGCGTCGAGACGATATTAAAGCACGCGACGCCAATCACCAGCACCATCGCCAGATACATAATCGCGCGGATCATCTGGATATCACGGTACATATACCCGTAAGTGCCGATCCAGCTTTTGATGTAAACATAGTTATTGGTCACGCTGCCCGCGTCGCGTACCAGTTTGTTGGCATTAAAGACGTCGTTCACCTTAATTGCAATGCCCGTCACGCTGTCGCCCATGTCGAGATACTGCCGCGCATCTTCCATCGGCACCATCGCAAAGCTATGGTCAAGCTGACCGCTCAGCTGAAGAATACCGGTGACGTGCAGGCGCACGCGTTTCGGCTGCTGCAATTTGTGATCGGCGCTGGCGTTCGGGATCATGATCGACACCCAGTCGCCCTGCTTCACCTTCAGGGCATCTGCAACGCCTTTGCCCATGATGATCTGCTGCTCGCCGGCCTTAAAGTTTGCCCACGCGCCGTTCTGCACATATTTCGGCAACGCGCTCAGGCGTTCTTCCTGGGCGGGGTTCACCCCTTTCACCTTGATGGCACGCAGGTTTACCCCGCTCTCCACCAGCCCGGTAAAGTTGATATAGGGCGCGGCAGCAGCGATGCCCGGGACTTTCTCTACTTTGTTGAGCGCATCGCTCCAGTGGGTCCAGGGCTGGTTAACCGGCTCGATTTCCCCGTGCGGTACCACCGCCAGAATGCGGTTATTCAGTTCGCGCTCGAAGCCGTTCATGGCGCTCAGGCCGACAATCAACACCGCCACGCCCAGCGCAATTCCGATGGTCGAGATGACGGAGATGAGCGACACCATGCCGCCGCGACGGCGACCGCGGCTAAAGCGTAACCCGATGAGTAACGATAACGGTGAAGCCATTACTCCGCTCCCATCAGGGTCAGTTCTGCATTCAGATGACCGTCACGCATTTCAAGCTGGCGCCCCATGCGTTTTGCCAGCTGCAGATCGTGGGTGACCACCAGAAACGCGGTGCCCTGCGAGGCGTTAAGTTCACCCAAAAGCTGGAAAATACTGTCCGCATTACGCGCATCCAGGTTACCGGTCGGTTCATCCGCCAGCACCAGACGCGGGTTGTTGACCAACGCACGGGCAATGGCCACGCGCTGACGTTCGCCGCCGGAAAGCTCCGATGGACGGTGATTGCCACGGTGACCCAGCCCTACTGCGTTCAGCATGTCGCTGGCGCGGGCGTTAATTTCTGCCGGTTTCTTTTTGCCAATCAGCAACGGCATCGCCACGTTTTCCAGCGCCGTGAAGTCCGGCAGCAGGTGGTGGAACTGGTAGATAAAGCCCAGCTCGCGATTACGCAGCTCGGCCTTCGCCGCTGAGGACATTTTGCTCATCGGCTGGCCGGAAAAAATCACGTCGCCGCTGGTTGGGGTATCCAGCCCGCCCAGCAGGTGCAGCAGCGTACTTTTGCCCGAGCCGGAGCTGCCGACAATCGCCATCATCTCGCCTTCGCCCACGCTGAAGCTCACATTGTGCAGCACGTCGGTCTGCACAGCGCCTTCCTGATAGCGTTTGGACAGGTTGTCGCATTGCAACAGGATCTTATTCATAACGTAAAGCCTCAGCGGGTTGAGTGGCGGCAGCGCGCCAGGAAGGATAAAGCGTCGAAAGCAGCGCAATGGCCATCGCGGCCAGCGCAATACCGATAACCTGCAGCGGCTCGATAGCCACCGGCAGCGCCGCGCCATCAAGCAGCGCGCCGATGATCGGCATTAAATTATTAAGCTGGCTGGCAAGCAGAGCGCCGAGCCCCGCCCCCAGCAGCGCGCCGATAATGCCGGCGCTGGCACCCTGCACCATAAAGACCGCCATGATCTGGCGCGGCGTGAGCCCCTGGGTTTGCAGGATGGCGACCTCGCCCTGCTTTTCCATCACCATCAGACCCAGAGAGGTGATGATGTTAAAAGCGGCCACGGCCACGATCAGGCTCAACAGCAGCCCCATCATGTTTTTTTCCATACGCACGGCCTGGAACAGTTCGCCTTTACGTTCGCGCCAGTCCTGCCATTTGGTGCCGTCCGGCAGTTTTTGCTGGCTGAGGGTATCAACCTTCAGCGGCGCGTCGAGCCACAGGCGCCAGCCCGTGATGTTCCCTGCCGGGTAACGCATCAGGCGCGAAGCATCCTGAATGTTAACCAGCATCTGATAACCATCGACTTCGCTGTTGGCGGCAAAGGTACCAATTACGTTAAACAGGCGCTGGCTTGGCAGGCGCCCCATCGGCGTAAACTGACTGGCAGAGGGCACCATCACACGCAGCTGGTCGCCACGGTTGACGCCAAGCTGGCCGGCAAGCTGCTCACCCAGAATAACGTTGTATTTTCCGGCGGCCAGATCGGTCTGCTTCACGTTAACCAGGTACGGGGTCAGCGGATCGTTTTGTGCAGGGTCAATACCCAGCATGACGCCGACCGCCACGCTGCGGGCGCTTTGCAGCACCACGTCGCCGGTTGTTAACGGCGCAACGCGCGTGACACCCTGTAACTTCGCCGCACTTTCCGGCAGCTGTTGCGGGTTCAGCGAACCGTTGGTGGAGGAGAGAACGGCCTGCGGCATCAGCCCCAGGATGTTGTTTTGCAGCTCGCGCTCGAAGCCATTCATGACGGAAAGGACCGTCACCAGTGCCATCACGCCGAGCGTAATGCCAATAGTCGAAAGCCAGGAGACAAAGCGACCGAAGCGGTCCGCGGCGCGCCCACGCATGTAACGTAAGCCTATGAAGAGTGCGACAGGTTGATACATGAAATCCGTCTGTTTGCTGATAGCAGACCCACGAGTATATAAGCGAATCCGTTAAGCGTAAATGACTGAAACCGTAAGCTTTGGTAATCATTTTTCTGAAAAATTCAGATAAATCAGCGTGCTATTGTCTGAATTGTCGCCTCGCAACCTCCACCTTTTCCGAAAAACCTCCTGATACAGACTGTTACCCGTTACATCCCGGTTTCATTTCACAACAATTGCTCGTTCGTTTATGGCAATTTAAGGTAGTCGCGAACAATGAAGCAAAAAGCATTATGGATTAACCAGATAAAAGGGCTGTGTATCTGCCTGGTGGTTATCTATCATTCGGTCATCACCTTTTATCCGCACCTGAGCGGGCTGCAACACCCGCTATCCGGCCTTCTCGCGAAATGTTGGGTCTATTTTAATCTCTACCTCGCCCCATTCCGCATGCCGGTATTCTTCTTTATCTCCGGCTATCTGATCCGTCGTTATATCGATGAGGTGAACTGGCGAACCAGTCTCGACAAACGGATCTGGAGCATTGTCTGGGTTCTGGTCCTGTGGGGGGTTCTGCAATGGCAGGCATTGACCCACCTGAATGCCTGGCTGGCGCCCGACCGTGAGCTTGCCACCTCCTCGAACGCGGCCTACGCCGATTCCCTCTCAGGATTTGTACGCGGTATGCTCACCGCCAGCACCAGCCTGTGGTATCTGTATGCTCTGGTCGTCTACTTCACGCTGTGTAAACTGCTGAGCCGCTGGAAGCTACCGGTTCTCGGGCTGCTGGCACTGGCGAGCGTCGCGATCAACTTCCTGCCGTTGCCGTGGTGGGGAATGAACAGCGTAGTTCGCAACATGATCTACTACAGCCTCGGAGCGTGGTATGGCGCAGAGCTGATGGCGTGGATGAAAAGTTTTAACCTGCGCCGTACGTGGCTGGCGACAGGCGCGTTCTCCGCCGTCTCCGTGGTGCTGTGGTTTGCTAACGTTCCTCTCCTGCTTTCCCTGCTGTCGATTGTGTTGATCATGAAGCTTTTCTACAGTATTGAGCAGCGTTACGCCGTGCATCCCAACAATCTGCTGAACGTGATTGGCTCCAACACCATTGCGATCTATACCACCCACCGCATCCTCATTGAGGCCTTCAGCCTGTTCCTGATTGGCGAGATGAATGCCGCATACTGGCCGGTCTGGGCAGAGCTGGGCTTAATTCTGGTCTATCCGTTTGCCAGCCTGCTTATCTGCACCCTTGCCGGGCTCGGGGTGCGCAAACTCTCCACCGCGCTGTTTGGCGATCTTTTCTTCTCTCCTCCGTCAACGCTCTCCCTGTCACCGTCCCCCCGCTAATGCCCTCTCCGCCCCCGTTTTGGGGGCGGAAAGTCACCCCGTGCGGTTACAATTTGCTTATGTAAAACGATCGAGGATAATAAAGACATTGCGTATCAGTGATATGCCCCAATACTGTTGGTATATCCATAAGAGACTCTGACATAGCCATGCCTGAACACTATCGTTATTCCTTGCCTGTCAAAGCGGGCGACCAGCGCCAGTTGGGTGAACTTACGGGCGCGGCGTGCGCCACGCTGGTGGCAGAAATTGCTGAGCGACACCCCGGCCCGGTGGTGCTTGTTGCCCCGGATATGCAAAATGCCCTGCGCCTGCACGACGAAATCCGCCAGTTCACCGATAGCCTGGTGTTCAGCCTGGCCGACTGGGAAACGCTGCCGTATGACAGCTTCTCTCCGCATCAGGAGATCATCTCCTCGCGCCTGTCGACGCTCTACCAGTTGCCGACCATGCAGCGCGGTGTGCTGATTGTGCCGGTAAATACCCTGATGCAGCGCGTCTGTCCGCACAGCTATCTGCATGGTCATGCGCTGGTGATGAAAAAAGGCCAGCGCCTGTCCCGTGATGCCCTGCGCGAGCAGCTTGACGGTGCCGGCTATCGCCATGTCGATCAGGTGATGGAGCACGGGGAATACGCAACCCGCGGCGCGTTGCTTGACCTTTATCCCATGGGCAGCGACCAGCCGTATCGTCTCGATTTCTTCGATGATGAAATCGACAGCCTGCGCGTGTTCGACGCCGACACCCAGCGCACGCTGGAGGAAGTAGAGTCCATTAACTTACTGCCCGCGCATGAATTCCCGACGGACAAAACTGCCATCGAACTGTTCCGCAGCCAGTGGCGCGATAAGTTCGACGTCAAGCGTGATGCCGAGCACATCTATCAGCAGGTCAGCAAAGGCACGCTCCCGGCCGGGATCGAATACTGGCAGCCGTTGTTCTTTAACGAGCCGCTGCCTGCCCTGTTCAGCTACTTCCCGACAAATACGCTGATTGTGAACACCGGCGATATCGACGCCAGCGCCAGCCGTTTCGAAAGCGAAACCCACGCCCGCTTCGAAAACCGGGGCGTTGACCCGATGCGTCCGCTGCTGCCGCCGGAAGCGCTGTGGCTGCGTACCGACGAACTCAATGCGGAGCTGAAGCGCTGGCCGCGGATCCAGCTCAAAACCGATTCGCTTGCCGATAAGGCCGCCAACACCAACCTCGCCTTCCGGACGCTGCCGGACCTGGCCGTACAGGCGCAGCAGAAATCGCCGCTGGATAATCTGCGCAAGTTCCTGGAGTCCTTTACCGGCCCGGTGGTGTTCTCCGTTGAGAGTGAAGGCCGCCGCGAAGCACTCGGCGAGCTGCTGGGTCGAATAAAAGTTGCGCCGAAACGCATTCAGCGCCTGAGCGACGCGGCCGGAAACGGCCGTTATCTGATGATTGGTGCCGCCGAACACGGGTTTATTGATACGCTCAACAACCTGGCGCTGATTTGCGAAAGCGATCTGCTGGGTGAGCGCGTCGCGCGGCGCCGTCAGGACAGCCGTCGAACCATTAACCCGGACACGCTGATCCGTAACCTGGCCGAACTGCATCCGGGCCAGCCCATTGTTCACCTGGAACATGGCGTTGGGCGCTATCAGGGAATGACCACGCTGGAAGCCGGCGGCATCAAAGGTGAATATCTGATGCTGACCTACGCCAACGACGCCAAACTGTATGTTCCGGTGTCGTCCCTGCATCTGATCAGCCGATACGCGGGTGGCGCGGAGGATAACGCCCCGCTGCACAAACTGGGCGGCGATGCCTGGGCTCGCGCGCGCCAGAAAGCGGCGGAGAAAGTACGCGACGTGGCGGCCGAGCTGCTGGATATCTACGCCCAGCGCGCGGCCAAAGAGGGCTTCGCCTTTAAGCATGATAAAGAGCAGTACCAGCTGTTCTGCGACAGCTTCCCGTTTGAAACCACGCCGGACCAGGCACAGGCCATCAACGCCGTACTGAGCGACATGTGCCAGCCGCTGGCGATGGACCGCTTAGTCTGCGGCGACGTCGGCTTCGGCAAAACCGAAGTGGCGATGCGCGCCGCCTTCCTGGCGGTTGAAAACAACAAGCAGGTGGCGGTGCTGGTGCCGACCACCCTGCTCGCCCAGCAGCACTTCGACAACTTCCGCGACCGTTTCGCCAACTGGCCGGTGCGCATTGAGATGCTGTCACGTTTTCGCAGCGCCAAAGAGCAGACGCAGATCCTCGAACAGGCAAGCGAAGGCAAAATCGATATTCTGATAGGTACGCACAAGCTGCTGCAAAGCGACGTGAAGTGGAAAGATCTGGGGCTGCTGATCGTCGATGAAGAGCACCGCTTCGGGGTGCGCCATAAAGAACGCATCAAAGCGATGCGCGCCGACGTCGATATTCTGACCCTGACCGCAACGCCAATTCCGCGTACGCTGAACATGGCGATGAGCGGCATGCGCGATCTGTCGATTATCGCCACACCACCGGCGCGTCGTCTGGCGGTGAAAACCTTTGTCCGCGAGTACGATAATCTGGTGGTACGCGAGGCGATCCTGCGTGAGGTACTGCGCGGGGGCCAGGTTTATTATCTTTATAACGACGTTGAAAATATCCAGAAAGCCGCGGACAGGCTGGCCGAACTGGTACCTGAAGCGCGTATTGCCATCGGCCACGGGCAGATGCGCGAGCGGGAGCTGGAGCGGGTGATGAACGACTTCCACCACCAGCGCTTTAACGTACTGGTGTGTACCACCATCATTGAGACCGGCATTGATATCCCGACGGCGAATACCATCATTATTGAGCGTGCGGATCACTTTGGTCTGGCGCAGCTTCATCAGCTGCGCGGTCGCGTCGGCCGTTCGCATCATCAGGCTTACGCCTGGCTGTTGACCCCGCATCCGAAAGCGATGACCACCGACGCGCAAAAGCGTCTGGAAGCCATCGCCTCGCTGGAAGACCTCGGTGCAGGCTTTGCGCTGGCCACGCACGATCTTGAGATCCGTGGTGCCGGCGAACTGCTGGGCGAGGATCAGAGCGGCTCCATGGAAACCATCGGCTTCTCGCTCTATATGGAGCTGCTGGAAAACGCGGTTGATGCCCTGAAGGCCGGACGCGAGCCGTCGCTGGAAGATCTCACCAGCCAGCAGACCGAGGTCGAGTTGCGTATGCCGTCCCTGCTGCCGGATGATTTCATTCCTGATGTGAATACCCGCCTGTCATTCTACAAACGCATTGCCAGCGCGAAGAATGAAAATGAGCTGGAAGAGATCAAAGTGGAACTGATTGACCGCTTTGGCCTGCTGCCCGATGCGGCGAGAAATCTGCTGGATATCGCGCGGCTGCGCCAGCAGGCGCAGAAGCTGGGGATCCGCAAACTTGAAGGTAATGAAAAAGGCGGCGTCATTGAATTCGCCGAGAAGAACCACGTCAACCCGATGTGGCTGATTGGCCTGCTGCAAAAACAGCCGCAGTATTTCCGCCTGGATGGGCCAACCCGTCTGAAATTTACCCAGGAGCTGGCGGATCGCAAAACCCGTATGGACTGGGTGCGTAACTTTATGCGGCAGCTCGAAGAGAACGCGGTCGCGTAATCTGACCTCCCCCCGTTAGCCAGTGCTGCCGGGGGGACAATTTACAAACTCTTTGCACTTCACCCGATCTTCCCGACACACCCTTTCGCCATAATTATCATTAACACCCTATAAAACAATAACCTTATCATTTATATGGATTATGGTGATGATGACCTCTTCGCGTTTTACCCGCTGGATAACCCTGTTTACGCTGGCTGCCGCCGTCGCGGTTGCACTTCCCGCTCGCGCAAACACCTGGCCTCTTCCACCGCCTGGCAGCAAGCTGGTCGGGGAAAACCGCTTTCATGTGGTTGAAAATAATGGCGGTTCACTGGAAGCGATTGCCAAAAAATATAACGTCGGTTTTCTGGCTCTGCTGCAGGCGAACCCCGGCGTCGATCCGTATGTCCCGCGAGCGGGCAGCGTACTGACGATCCCGTTACAAACTCTCCTGCCGGATGCCCCGCGCGAGGGGATCGTCATAAACCTGGCTGAGTTACGTCTCTATTATTATCCGCCGGGTAAAAATGAAGTGACCGTCTACCCTATCGGTATCGGTCAACTGGGCGGCGACACCCTGACACCGACGATGGTGACGACCGTCTCGGATAAACGGGCGAATCCAACCTGGACGCCAACGGCCAACATTCGTGCCCGTTATAAAGCCCAGGGCATCGATCTTCCCGCGGTTGTTCCGGCTGGCCCGGATAACCCTATGGGGCACCACGCGATCCGCCTGGCGGCATACGGTGGGGTTTACCTGCTGCACGGAACGAATGCCGACTTTGGCATCGGCATGCGCGTCAGCTCCGGCTGTATTCGTCTGCGCGATGACGATATCAAAACGCTGTTCAATGTCGTTACGCCAGGGACTAAAGTGAATATTATCAACACGCCGATTAAAGTCTCTGAGGAGCCGGGCGGCGTACGGCTGGTCGAAATTCACCAGCCGCTCTCAAAAAATATCGACGACGATCCGCAGACGTTACCCATTAACCTGAATGCTGCGATGGTGAGCTTTAAAACGAATGCGAATACCGAGAGCCAGGTGATGGAACGTGCGATGGAGGCCCGGTCAGGCATGCCGACCGATGTCACCCGGCATCACGATATCGTTCAGCAGTCGATGTAAAACAGAACGTAAAACGCCCTGCTTAGCAGGGCGTTTTTTATTGCAGTGGCATAAATGAGGGTGTTTATGCCCGGCTTATTTGTAAATAACAGCAGTGCCGTGCAGCGTGTTAGGACCGGTCACAGAGGTGATGCGGTAGGATTTTGCACCCATTGCTTCCGCTTTTTGTGCCAGCTGATCTTCCAGTGAACCCAGGTTAGTCCCGGCAGACGCAGAGATCGTCCCGACTTTATGCTGATCGGCTGGCGTTGACTGAACTTGTACAGCAGCAACGCTTGCGAAAGAAAGTGAACTCAGTACGGCTGCAGCGATGAGGGTTTTTACGTTTTTCATGATGTTTACCTTTGGCAGATGAATTTGGAGGTCGTTAGATATTTAGTTAACGATCGATAGGTAAATCATAAATGTGATCCAGCTCACGCGTCAACACAATTTTATAACGAGCATTAATTAATTTTTAAAGTCGTTAATTTTCATACATATATGATTAATTTATTTTTAAGCATTCTGCACTGGTGGTGGGTTGCGTTTATTTTTATAATGGTTATTCAACAAATCAACAGAGGACCAACGGCAAATGACAACCGACGTCACGAGTTGTGCGAAGAAAAGCCGTGGCCGACCAAAAGTGTTTGACAGGGATGCAGCGCTTGATAAGGCCATGACTCTCTTCTGGCAACATGGGTATGAAGCGACCTCGCTTTCCGATCTGGTAGAAGCCACCGGCGCCAAAGCACCGACGCTCTATGCTGAATTTACCAACAAAGAGGGGCTGTTCAGGGCAGTGCTGGACAGATACATTTCGCGCTTTGCAGCGAAACACGAAGCCCAGCTGTTTTGTGAAGAGAAAAGCGTTGAACAGGCGCTACGGGATTACTTCACCGCCGTTGCCACCTGCTTCACCAGCAAAGATACGCCCGCGGGCTGCTTTATGATTAACACCTCCGCCACCCTGGCGGCAGCGTCGAAAGAGATCGCCAATACGGTGAAATCGCGTCATGCCATGCAGGAAGAGACGCTCAGCGCATTTTTGGCTCAACGCCAGCAGCGCGGTGAAATTCCCGCGCATTGTCAGCCGCAGATGCTGGCGCAGTACCTGAGCTGTATTTTGCAGGGTATGTCGATCAGCGCGCGTGAAGGCGCGACGCTGGAAAAACTGCAGAATATAACCGAAACCACACTACGCTTGTGGCCTGAACTCCTCAAAATTTGAGGTAAAAAAAAGCTCCTCAGCCTGAGCGCTTGAGGAGCTAAGTTCAGAGAACATCTTTTTTACACTTTGTTATTCAGTACCAGCTGGCCATTTCCATCCAGTGGGATTTGCGTTCCTGGGTCTTTATCCATACGGATTTTGCCCTGCTGATCGCCAATTTTGTAGGTGACGTCATAACCCAGCATTTTTTCCGACTTGTCATAGACGGTTTTACAACGCTGCTGAGTCGTGGTGTAAGTATCGTTATCCTGCATCGCACCCTGCACCTGGTTGCCGGCATAGCCGCCACCCAGCGCACCAACGACGGTCGCGACATCTTTACCCCGGCCACCGCCAAACTGGTGACCAATTACCCCACCCGCTACCGCACCCAGAACAGAGCCGGCAATACGGTTTTCATCCTGTACCGGACGACGGTGGGTCACGGAGACGTTACGGCACTCCTGACGAGGGGTTTTTACGGTTTCTTTAATGGGAGTAGCAGAAACCACCTGCGCATACTGCGGGCCGCGATCTAATACGTTGAGACTGGCAACAGCAGCCACACCTAACGCCGCTGCGACACCAATCCCTATACCCGCCAACATAGATTTATTCACGGGACTTCCTCCTTTGTTGCTATTGGTAACAATTTTGCAATGAAGCCACGGCTTCGCCAATAAGACAAAGGATCAAAAAGTGGACACTGGAGAGGGATATATCATGTTTAGGAGAACTCTTAAGCACCTAATCCATGACGGGCAGCATGATATGCTAAAAACTCCCTCCGGAGGGCCCGGAGGGAGTGAAAGATTAGTGGAGTTTAAGACGCGGACGGATGACGCGGTTGATTCTGCCCACCAGCATCATCAGACCCGTTTTGAAGTAGCCGTGCAATGCGATCTGGTGCATACGGTACAGTGAAATATAGACAAAGCGTGCTATGCGCCCTTCTACCATCATCGAGCCACGCATCAGGTTACCCATCAGGCTACCGACGGTAGAGAAGTTGGACAGCGATACCAGAGAGCCGTGGTCTTTATAGACATACGTCTTCATCGGTTTGCCTTTGTACTGCGCCAGAATATTATGCAGCACCAGGCTTGCCATCTGGTGCGCAGCCTGAGCACGCGGCGGCACGAAGCCACCTTCAGGGCGCGCGCAGGAAGCACAGTCGCCAATCGCAAAGATTTCCGGGTCGCGCGTGGTTTGCAGCGTTGGCTCCGTCACCAGCTGGTTAATGCGGTTCGTTTCCAGACCACCGATATCTTTCATAAAATCAGGCGCTTTGATACCTGCCGCCCAGACCATCAGATCCGCTTTGATGTACTCGCCGTCTTTGGTGTGCAGACCGCCTTCGTCGGCGCTGGTCACCATCGTCTGTGTCAGCACCCGCACACCCAGTTTGGTGAGTTCATTGTGCGCCGCACCGGAGATACGCGGAGGCAGCGCCGGGAGGATGCGTTCACCGGCTTCGACCAGCGTGACGTTCAGCGCGTCGTTTGTTAACCCTTTATACCCGTAGCTGTGCAGCTGTTTCACCGCATTGTGCAGCTCAGCAGAGAGCTCTACCCCCGTTGCCCCGCCGCCGACAATCGCAATGTTAACCTTGCCATTCGCACCCATGTTATTGGTGTACTTCAGGAACAGGTTCAGCATCTCCTGATGGAAACGACGTGCCTGGTGCGGGTTATCAAGGAAGATACAGTGCTCTTTCACGCCCGGCGTGTTGAAATCGTTAGAGGTACTGCCCAGCGCCATTACCAGCGTGTCATACGCCAGTTTGCGTTCAGGAACCAGCAGCTCGCCTTTTTCATCACGCAGCTCTGCCAGGGTGATGGTTTTGCTTTCACGGTTGATATCCACCACGGAACCCAGCTGAAACTGGAAATGGTGATTGCGTGCGTGCGCCAGATAGCTCAGCGCGTCCACGCCCTCATCCAGCGATCCGGTCGCCACTTCGTGCAGCAACGGTTTCCACAGGTGACTGTGGTTACGATCCACCAGCGTGATTTTGGCTTTTTTACCGCGACCCAGCTTCTTACCCAACTGTGTGGCCAGCTCCAGCCCGCCAGCACCACCGCCTACAATCACTATCTTTTTCAATGGCGTAGTCAACGTGACCCCCTCAAATTATTAACCAATTGTTAATTAAAAGTTATAAAAATAACCCTTAATTAACAACAGGTTACAGCACTGAAACCATTCAGGTGAATTGAGAATACCACGTCAGGCGCATTGGTCATACCAAAATTGATATGCATCAAGTTTTGATGGCTTAAAAGTAGACAATTCTGGACAAAAAGAAACCCGGTACGCATTAGCGACCGGGTTCCGGAGGTGACTGACTGTGGCTTAGCCCAGCGTTTTAAAGGCTTTTATGCGCTGCAGATGTGGGGAGATGTTCTTGAACTTATGGGTCTGTTCTTCATCCCAGACAATCTCATAGTAATGATGCAGAAGCTCCGCAGCCCGGTGGCTGTTGAGCGCCTCATCATTACGCGAAAGGATCACCAGACACCGGTCGCGGTTTTTATCGCGGAAATTACTGACGCACTTGGTGGCAATATCGACGTACTCTTCAGGGCGGTCAATTTTGCCTTCCATGTTCTCATTCGGGAAAAGGTTAGGATTAAATACAACCTGGCGAATGTCGCACAGAAAACCAATCCGCTCTGCCCAGTAGCCACCCAGGCCCACGCCGCAAATCAGCGGGCGATCGTCGATATTAAGCTGCAGCATCTTGTCCACTTCTTTGAGCAGATGCTGCATATCATGCTTCGGATGGCGCGTGCTGTAGCTGATCAACCGGACATCGGGATCGATAAACTGCAGCTGCAACACCTTCTCATGATTACCTGGACTGTTTGAGTCAAAACCGTGTAAATAGATGATCATTGTCTTCTCACCATGCTACGCCTTCCGGGAGGGATTACAGGCTGGCTTTGTGCGCCTGCCAGCGCTCATTCAGGTCTTCAAGCCGGGCGTTGACCGTCTTCCAGCGCGCCGAATCCATCAGATCCTGACGGCTAAATGAACCTTTATGATACAATTGTGTAACACGCTCTGCATTGATCGGCGACAGGTTATCCAGCACGCTAACAGCCCCTTTACGATTATTGCAGACCAGGATCATATCGCAACCTGCGTCCAGCGACGCCTGACCGCGTTCTGCATAGCTGCCCATAATTGCCGCCCCTTCCATCGACAAATCGTCGGAGAAAATCACGCCATTGAAACCCAGCTCCTGGCGCAATACGGTTTTCAGCCAGTGCGGAGAGCCACTGGCCGGCCGCGGGTCGACGTCGCTGTAAATCACGTGGGCAGGCATGATAGCGTCAAGTTTGTTATCGGTGATAAGTGAACGGAACACCGACATATCTTTGGCACGAATTTCCGCTTCCGGGCGCGGATCGCGCGGGGTCTCTTTGTGGGAATCCGCCGTCACGGCCCCGTGGCCCGGGAAGTGTTTGCCGGTGGTTTTCATACCTGCATCGTGCATCCCGTCGATAAATCGGGTCGCCATTGCCAGCGCAATACGCGGATCTTCATGGTATGAGCGCTCGCCAATAGCGGCGCTGATATGGCCCACATCAAGTACCGGGGCAAAACTGATATCGATATCCATGGCTATCATCTCGCAGGCCATCAGCCAGCCCGCTTCCTGCGCCAGTTTGCCCCCCTCTTCCGTACCGAGCAGCGCGGCAAAAGACTGGGCAGCCGGCAAACGGGTAAAACCGTCGCGAAAACGCTGCACGCGTCCACCTTCCTGATCGACGGCCACCACCAGATGATTGCGCGATGCCGCGCGGATCTGACGCACCAGTTCACGCAACTGCGCCGGATCGTGATAGTTGCGGGTAAACAGGATCAGGCCGCCAACCAGCGGATGCGCCAGAATGTCACGCTCCTCCGCATCCAGCTCAAAACCTTCAACATTCAACATGACTGGACCCACACTCACCTCTCTTATCCTTTCGTTTGTAACTGACGCCAGGCATCGTTTGCCAGCGCAATAAATTGTTTATCTCTGGACTGCTGAAGGCGAATTTCAAACCAGCCCGCCATCAGCATAATGACCCAGGGTCGCCAGCGTCTCACCTGCCGAGCCAGCGCGTCGGCGTCAATATGCGCTACTCTGGCATACTCTCTGATGAGCGTCAGCCGCGCGGCGTCACTTTCCGTCCAGACCGCGGCCAGCTCCAGCGCCACATCGCCGTCTCCGGCATATTCCCAGTCAATAAGTCTGGCTCCTCCTGACGTATGCACAATGTTCCCGGCGTGTACATCCATATGTAACGGTGAGAGCCGAATCGGTTGCGGCTCGCCCGCTTTACGCAGCCGTTTGAGATGCGCAAGCCAGACTGGGGTACGTCTTTTCGGGGAGGCTTGCTGCCAGTAGTGCTCAAGCAGCGGAAGTAACGCGATTCGCCACCCCAGACGCTGTTGCTGGTGCAGATGATACAGCATCGCCGCGAGCTCCGGGGTGTCCGGCAGCGCGCTTTTCACCTCGCCCTCAAGATAGTCGACGGCCATCCAGCCCTGTCGGAAAAAACGGGGTTCCGGCACGAGATCCGACGGAAGACGTCTGAGGGCACGAAACTGACGACGAAAATGGAAAGCGGGCGCGAAGGGATCGTGATTATGTCGTAAGACCAGACGGTGCGCGCCCTGCTCCAGAATACAACTCGCGCCGCCAAGCCCGGAGTGGGCCTGCGGCGCGATAAGGCGGTACTGCGGAAAATAGCGCGTCAGGATCGCATCACGCGTGCTGTCATTGTTGCGTAACCGCACCTTTACCTGACCAGATAATTTCGCCTGTCTGAACCAGCATCAGCTGCATCTGCAGGGCTGGGGTATTCACGTTGCCGGTCGCATTAGAGTACAGCACATACTGGGCGCCAACGTTGCGGGCAATCCCAATCGCCTTGCTGCGGGTGCCGAGGCTATCCTGCGGCGACAGGCCGAGTTGCTGTTTGGCCACCGCGAGCTGCTGAGCAGAGACCAGCGTAAACTTGCCGTTGTTCGCCAGGGCATTGCGCAGGGTTTCCGTCGCTTCGCCCGCGTTCAGCGAACCGTTAGTACGGTTGTTCACGCTGTCGACCAGCAGCACGCCGCCTGCCGTCACGCCCTGTGCCTGCAGCATTTTACCGACCATCGGTTGCATTGCACCGTTCCAGTCATAATGGCGCACGCGCGGCGTAGGCTGTGACGTCTGGTCCGGGTGCTCAATTGGACCAGGCTGTGACGGAATGGACGGTACAGACGGCACGGTTGGCTGTGGCTCCGTTGGCTTTGTCGGCTGCTCAGTACCCGGTTTAGCCTCTTCTACAGGTGCAGGCTGTTCAGTACGGGTCACACACCCTGCCAGAAACAGAGCGAAAGCGGTCACGAGCGCATAACGGCTCAAATTTTTAATCAAAGTTCACCCCTTACAGATAAAGATAAAGTCTTACCTTATGTGCACCCAAATAGCTGGCGCTGTCATAGATCGTTACCGACGACCTCGCCGGGAGGGTGACGCTGCGCGGCGCCTCCAGCGGATGCATTTCAAGACCTCTTACGTCATACCAGAAAAAACGGTAGTGGACCGTCACGGGTTCATTTCGTTCGTTAAAGAGCGCAGAGGAGGCTGAAGACTTAATTTCACTGACGGTTAACGCGGGCTGTTGCGCCGTAATACCCGCCGCCAGCACGGAGGACTCCATCACCAGCGTCTGTTCATCGCTCACGGGGATCGCCGGGCGCGTGCTGCATCCCACAATCATCATCGTCATTACCAGCGCTGCAATACGCCCTTTAAACATGTCAAAGACCTTTGTGTGCCAGCATCGGCCCCAGAGGACGTCCACCCAGCAGATGCATGTGAATATGATAAACTTCCTGGCCGCCATGACGATTACAGTTCATGATCAGACGGTAACCGTCTTCCGCTATGCCTTCCTGCTCGGCAATTTTCGCCGCCACCGTCAGCATACGACCTAACGCCACTTCGTGCTCGGTTTTTACGTCATTTACGGTCGGAATCAGAATATTGGGAATGATAAGGACGTGTGTCGGTGCCTGGGGGGAAATGTCCCGGAAAGCCGTCACCAGTTCATCCTGATAGACGATATCCGAGGGGATTTCGCGACGGATAATTTTACTGAAAATCGTTTCTTCAGCCATGACCTTTTCCTTTTTTGTTAAATCTGGCGTGGTGCGTCCGCTGATAACACACTCTCGGGAAGACTGTGTGACACAATCCAAGAGTATGAGCGAGTTTCTCCTGTCCTTTCAACCTTCTCCCCCGAATTCTTTCCTGAATCTTCATCAGCTGAATGAAGAGTGACCGCTCAGGCGTATTCACTGGCTGAAACATTATTTCAGTTCCGCTCGACACATCTGTTTACAGCATTAATGGCAATGCGTATATTTCGCATTTGCATTTTCATGCGCATTTTTAACATAGAAAACGACGTCAGACCGCGATCGCGGGACTGATGCTACCAACCTTCACCGTTCTTAAGGGTTTGATCATGTCTTTCAATCATCATACCAGGGATGGGCAACGTCAGCCTGTCGCAACGCCTTCGTTGCTGGCAGCCTGTATTGCTATGGCATTGATGCCAGCCGTGAGTTTTGCCGCCTCCACAGACGAAGATACCGTTGTGGTTGATGGCGGTTTCGATAACGCGCCAGCCTTGTCCGACGGGCAGGATCGGGACTACAGCGTCAAGACCACCACCACCGGGACCAAACTGCTCCTCGTGCCTCGCGATATTCCGCAGTCCGTCAGCGTCATCAGCCAGCAGCGCATGGCGGATCAAAACCTGCAGTCTATCGGTCAGGTGTTAACCAATACCACTGGCGTGACGGCGCAGGTTCAGGACAGCGACCGTACCGTATTTTACTCACGCGGATTCTTCGTGAGTAACTATGCGTACGATGACCTGCCGACCTCCATCAGCGAAGTGTGGAACTTCGGCGATACTGCCGCCGATACCGCGATTTATGACCGTATCGAAGTGGTACGCGGCGCAACCGGCCTGATGTCCGGGACGGGAAACCCGGCGGCCTATGTCAATATGGTGCGCAAACATGCAGACAGCAATGAATTCAAAGGTAATGTCAGTGCCAGCTACGGCAGCTGGGATAAACAGCGCTACGTGCTGGATCTGCAGGCGCCGCTGGTGGAGTCCGGCAAGATACGCGGCCGCCTGATTACGGGCTATCAGGATAACGACAGCTTTGTTGATAACTACCACTACCGTAAAAAATTCCTCTACGGCGTGGTGGATGCAGATGTGACCGACAGCACGACCCTTTCTGTCGGCTATGAATACCAGGAAAGCAACACCGAGGATCCGACCTGGGGCGGATTGCCAACCTGGAACAGCGACGGGAGTAAAACCCATTACGATCATAGCCAGACCGTAGCGCCAAAGTGGGCATATTCGGATAAAGATAACACCCGCATTTTCGCCAACCTGACTCAGCGCTTTGACAACGGCTGGGAAGCCCACATCAACGGCATGCATGCTGATACGAATTTCGACAGCAAACTGATGTATATGTCCGGCTATCCCGATCAAGCGACCGGTGCAGGCATGGTGGGCTATGGTGGCTGGAACAAAGGCGAGCGCAAACAGGATGCGGTTGATGCCTTCCTGCGGGGCGGATTCGATCTCTTTGGCCGTCAGCACGAAATGATGTTTGGCGGCAGCTTAAGCCGCCAGCGCAACCATTATGACAATAGGATGCCGGATGCGTTATACGGCATGGTCGACGTGGGTAATTTCAAAAACTGGAACGGGGATATTGCCGATCCTCAGTGGACGCCATGGAAGCTCTATAGCCAGGACGACATCCGTCAGTCATCGGCCTATACTTCCGCCCGCTTCTCGCTTGCCGATCCGCTGCACCTGATCCTCGGGGCGCGCTATACCAACTATAACATTCGCTATAACCCGGCGGGCTCTCCGGACACCCGTCTGGAAAGTACCAAAGATGACGTCACGCCTTACGCGGGCCTGGTCTACGACATTAATGAAGACTGGTCGACTTACGTCAGCTATACCTCAATCTTCCAGCCTCAGGACAAGCGTAATGCCAGTGGTCGTTACCTCGACCCAACCACGGGTAAAAGCTATGAAGCCGGTGTGAAAGCGGACTGGTTCAATACCCGCCTGACCACCTCGCTGGCAATTTTCCGCATTGAACAGGATAACGTGGCGAGCAACACTTATACCTACATGCCGAGCGGTGAATCCATTTATGAATCGCTGGACGGTGTGGTGAGTAAAGGGATTGAGTTCGAGCTTAACGGCGCGCTGACGGATAACTGGCAGCTAACGTTCGGCGCAACCCGCTACATTGCTGAAGATAAAAACGGCAACGCAGTCAGCTCCGATCAGCCGCGCACAACCATGAAGCTGTTTACCCGTTATCAACTGCCAATGCTGCCAGAACTAACCGTGGGCGGTGGCGTAAACTGGCAGAATAAGGTGTGGACGGATGTGGACGGCGGCCCGGCGGGACAATCACGTGCAGAGCAAGGCAGTTACGGGCTGGTTAACCTGTTCAGCCGTTATCAGGTCACCAAAGAGTTTGCCGTCCAGGCTAACGTCAACAACCTGTTTGACAAAGAGTATTACGATTACGTCGGCTCTTATGTGGTTTATGGCGCACCGTTGAACGTCTCGGTGAGCGCGAGCTACGACTTCTGAGTGTTTAGCCGGGTGGCGGCTGCGCCTTACCCGGCACAACAAACCGCAGCAATAAAAAAGGCAGCCATTCGGCTGCCTTAGTCTCCCCTGCTCACAGCTTAGCTGTTGCGGATGTACTCATCCATTTCGGTTTTCAGGTTATCGGATTTAGTACCGAAGATTGCCTGAACACCAGAACCTGCAACAACCACGCCCGCTGCGCCCAGTTTTTTCAGACCCGGCTGGTCTACTTTCGCAACATCGGCAACGCTCACACGCAGACGAGTGATACACGCGTCCAGGTTAGTGATGTTCTCTTTGCCACCGAACGCTGCAACCAGGGCCGGAGCCATTTCGCTGGTCACACCTGCTTTGCTGTCTTCAGTTGCATCTTCACGGCCTGGGGTTTTCAGGTCCAGTGCTTTGATCAGCACGCGGAAGATGGTGTAGTAGACAACGGCATAGCACGCACCCACGATTGGGAACAGCCACAGTTTGCTGCTGTTACCGGACAGAACGATAAAGTCGATCAGACCGTGAGAGAAGGACGTACCGTCACGCATACCCAGCAGGATACAGATTGGGAACGCCAGACCCGCCAGAATCGCGTGGATAACGTACAGAATCGGCGCAACGAACATGAAGGAGAACTCGATCGGCTCGGTGATACCGGTCAGGAACGAGGTCAGCGCTGCGGAGATCATGATACCGCCCACTTTTGCACGGTTCTCTGGTTTAGCAGAGTGCCAGATTGCAATCGCAGCAGCCGGCAGGCCGTACATTTTGAACAGGAAGCCACCAGACAGTTTGCCTGCAGTTGGATCACCTGCCATGTAACGTGGGATATCACCGTGGAATACCTGGCCCGCTGCGTTGGTGAATTCACCAATTTGCATCTGGAATGGAACGTTCCAGATGTGGTGCAGACCGAATGGCACCAGGCAACGCTCGATGAAGCCGTAGATACCAAACGCAACAACCGGGTTCTGGTAAGCAGCCCACTGAGAGAAGGTCTGGATCGCGGAACCGATTGGTGGCCAGATGAAGGACAGGATCACGCCAGTGAAAATCGCTGCCAGACCAGAGATGATCGGAACGAAACGCTTGCCCGCGAAGAAGCCCAGATACTCAGGCAGCTTGATGCGATAGAAGCGGTTAAACATATACGCTGCAATCGCACCGGAGATGATACCGCCCAGAACACCGGTGTCTGCCAGGTGTTTCGCGGCAATCTCTTCTGCCGGTAAATGCAGAACCAGAGGCGCAACCACAGCCATGGTTTTCACCATGATGCCGTAGGCAACCACTGCAGCCAGCGCAGAAACGCCGTCGTTATTGGTGAAGCCCAGCGCCACACCGATCGCGAAGATCAGAGGCATGTTAGCAAAGACGGAACCGCCTGCTTCGGCCATCACATGGGAAACTACGGCTGGCAGCCAGCTGAAGTTTGCAGAACCGACACCCAGCAGGATACCTGCGATAGGCAGTACGGATACTGGCAGCATCAGCGATTTACCGACCTTTTGCAGGTTAGCAAATGCATTCTTAAACATAATTGAGAGTGCTCCTGAGTATTTGTGCTTTTTTTTACGCTTTCACGCATTGGCCCGGGGGGAGTACCGTGCCGTGGACAGGACATCTAAGCGCCCTTTATTTATTACACAGAGTAAAATAATTCCCTCTGGGATTGTTTGACGGCTATCACGTTTCAGCTTAAGACGGACGAAAAACTTGCAGTTATTTACAAAAAGCATGTCTGGATGTGTCTAAATACATCCTCACCGCCCCAAATGAGGCGGTGAACTTTACTCGTTTTGTTTATTAATTACGAGCCTAAAAAAAACAGGTGTATCAGACAGATTGCAGGCGGGCGGGGTCGATATGGAAAAGCGCAGAGAAGTTTTCCGTCGTGACGCGGGCCAGCTCTTCGATGCTGACGCCTTTAAGCACGGCCATGTATTCCGCAACGTCTCGCGTCATGGCTGGCTGGTTCTCTTTCCCGCGATGCGGTACCGGTGCCAGATACGGAGAGTCTGTTTCTACCAGAATGCGGTCGAGCGGAACATAACGCGCAGCATCACGCAGCTGCTCTGCATTACGGAACGTCACGATCCCGGAAAACGAAATATAAAACCCTAGATCAAGCAGTTTACCCGCCGTTTCTCTGTCTTCTGTGAAACAGTGTAGTACGCCACCGCAATCCGTCACCTTTTCTTCCTGGAGGATCGCCAGCGTATCGGCGCGTGCATCACGGGTATGCACGATGACCGGTTTGTTCAGCTCGCGGCCAATGCGGATATGGTTGCGGAAGGATTCCTGCTGGCGCGGTTTCGTTTCCGGCGTGTAAAAATAGTCCAGCCCGGTTTCACCCATCGCCACGACGCCCTCTTCCGCAGCCAGTCGGCGTAACTCATCAACATCGTACGCTTCATCCTGGTTCAGCGGATGCACGCCGCAGGAGAACACCACGTTATCGCGAACGCCCACCAGCTCACGCATGGCGCGGTACCCCGGCAACGTCGTCGCCACGGCAAGACAAAATTTCACATCGCGGGCAGCGGCTTTTGCCAGCACGTCATCCACGTCATTGTGAAGGGATTGATAATCCAGGCCATCAAGATGGCAGTGTGAGTCGACTAAAAACATAATGTCTCTCTCAGAGATGGGAAACAGGCGGCGTAACGCCTGGTTGCAGGTAATGTTCAATACGCAGTAACTGGTCGGTCAGTAACAGCTCGCGATTAAGACCCGTTACGGTTAAAAGCTGTTCCCGGCTTTCGCAGATATCATGAAGGATAGCGTGCAAGGACGTTCCTGAAAGGCGGCTCGCCAGCAGGTTCACCAGTGGCCACGCGTCCGGGTTTGTCAGTAGCGTTGCCCGCTGCTGGAGCTTTAGCGCATCCAAAAGTAAGGACGCCAGCCAGTGCAAACGCTCAACGGCCCGATCGCTATTCAGTGCAGGCAGCAAGCTCAACCAGTCCTGGCTGTTGAGCGAAGCCTCGACAGCCTTACAGAGCGTTTCTCGCTGCGACCAGACGTCGGGTTGCAGTAATGCCAGCGCCGCTGCGGGCGCGCCGCTGCTCAGGCGAAGCGCAGAGAGCGCACTTTCCTGTGACGTTGTCACCTCGCGTTCTAACCAGCTCAATGACCATGATTCCTGGGGCACCGCAAGGTGATGAAGACGACAGCGGCTGCGCAACGTTGCCAGCAATCGGCCCGGATCGCGGCATGAGAGGAAGAACCATGTTTTCTCCGGCGGCTCTTCCAGCGTTTTGAGCAGCGCGTTAGCCGCCGCCTCGGTCAGTAATGCAGCGTCGTTGAGCCAGACGACTTTCGCCCCGCCCAGTCGCGCATGTTCGTACAGTTTTTCACTAACTTCACGCACGGCATCAATACCGAGCGCGCTTTTGCCCTTCTCAGGCGCCAGCGTGTAATAGTCAGGATGCGTGCCCGCCTGCATCAGCTGGCAGCCACGGCATTTCCCGCAGCTTTTGTGCCCTTCAGGCTGCTGGCACATCAGAAAACGGGTAATGGCGTAAATTAGCGCATCATCCCCCATCCCCGGCAATGCCTGAATCAGTAACGCATGATGCCCCCGACCGGCCTGATAGCTGTTGATCAGCTGTTCAAAGTGCGGGCGCAACCATGGATACCATTTCATGCCTGCTGCTCCTGTAGCCACTGCGTAACGGTCTGCTGGATGTCTTGCGTGACGTCTTCCAGCGATTGCGTCGCATCGATGGTACGAATTGAGCTGTCCTGCGCGGCCAGCTCAAGATAGCGTGCGCGGGTGCGGTTAAAGAAATCAAAGGACTCTTGTTCAATGCGATCCAGCTCGCCGCGCGCGCGGGCGCGTTTGAGGCCCACTTCCGGAGTGACATCCAGATAGAGCGTCAGGTCCGGGCGAAAATCACCCAGTACGGCATTACGCAGCGTTGCCAGCATTGTCTGGTCAATACCGCGTCCCCCGCCCTGATACGCCTGAGTGGACAGATCGTGACGGTCGCCGATCACCCACTTGCCATCGGCCAGAGCGGGTTTTATCACTGTCTCAACCAGCTGGACGCGGGCCGCATAGAACATCAGCACTTCGGCTTTGTCAGTGATAACTTCGTCGCCAACAGATTTGATATCCAGCACCAGGCTGCGCAGTTTCTCAGCCAGCTGAGTGCCGCCTGGCTCTCGGGTGAAGACCATGTCAGTGACGCCAAGCGCGTTCAGCGTTTCCACCACTACGTCGCGAGCGGTGGTTTTCCCCGCGCCTTCGAGTCCCTCAATGACGATGTATTTACTGCGCATTTTTTTCCTTAAGTGCCTTCAGATAGTCCTGAACAGAGCGATTATGACTGACAAGGTTGGTGTTAAAGGTGTGCCCCCCTTTTCCGTCAGCCACAAAATAGAGATACGGTGTTTTGGCCGGATGCGCGGCGGCTTTAAGCGACGCCTCGCTCGGCGTTGCAATCGGGCCCGGCGGCAGGCCGTTAATGACGTAGGTATTATACGCCGTTGGCGTCTCGAGATCTTTCCTCGAAATCTTTCCGCTGTAGCGCTCGCCCATGCCGTAAATAACTGTAGGGTCGGTTTGCAGACGCATGCCAATGCGAAGACGGTTGATAAATACCGACGCGACCCGATCGCGCTCGGCAGCAACGGCAGTCTCTTTCTCGATGATCGAAGCCATGGTCACGAACTGGTTTTGGTCTTTATAGGGCAGCCCTTCCATACGCCCTTCCCAGGCGGAATCGACTGCCGCGACCATCTTTTTGTGCGCCCGTTTAAGAATCGCGACATCCGTCGTGCCCGCGGTGTACATCCAGGTGTCCGGCCAGAACCAGCCTTCCACCCACTCAGGATGCTCAAATTTCAGCACCCCGGCGACCGTCTCGTAACGATCATCTTTCAGAGTGTGCTTGATATAGGGTGCATCACGCAGCTGTTTCAGGTAATCGCTCAGTCGCATTCCTTCGACAAAACGCAGCGGGAACTGCGCTTCTTTGCCACTTTCCAGCAGCTGCAGCATCTCCCTGACAGTCATGCCGGGCGTAAAACGATAGGTACCAGCCTTGAAGTGAGACAGTTCCGGCTCGATACGCAGTAACCACTGGAACACGCGCGGGCGGTTGATGATTTTATCGCTGTAAAGCTGTTCGCCCAGCGCCATCCGCCCGGTACCGGCTTTAAGGGTAAAAATCGTCTCGTCTTTAATGAGGATCTTACTGTCCGCCAGCTGGAAAACTTTCCATACACCGACGCCGGCGGCAGCGCCGAGGACAACCAACAGTAACAGAACAAGGCGTAACAGTTTCATCATGCTAATCGGACGACTCACAAATTGGGGCTAAATAGTGGTAAAGTTCGCGCGCGGGCCACTCTCGCTCTGCGTAGCGCTGTACGGGGACAACCGGCATTAGCGCGTTACAGATAAGCACTTCATCAGCCTGCGCGAGCGCCGTTAGCGGCGCATTCACTTCGACAACGCGATACGCGGTCAGTGCCAGTTGGGCGATAATAAACTGCCGCATAATGCCGTTTACGCCCGCCTGATCGAGGCGTGGGGTAAAGACATCCTGCCCACAGCGCCAGAACAGATTTGCGGCACAGCATTCCGTAAGCCACCCATCGCTGTCAAGGACAAGGGCTTCATCGGCATCCGTCTGCTCAAGATGAGAACGAATCAGCACCTGCTCAAGGCGGTTGAGGTGCTTCATTCCTGCAAGATAAGGGTTGCGACCCAAGGGGATCGGGCTGAGAGCAAGCGTTACGCCGGTTTCTTTCCAGCGTGCGTAATGCGTAGGATATTCAGAAACGCTCAGGATGCGCACCGGTTGCTGACAGCCTGCGGGGCTATAGCCGCGACCGCCAGCTCCACGCGTGATAACGACCTTTAACACGCCGTCACCCTGTTTTTGCGCCATATCCCGCATTTCCGCAGCAAGGGTTTCCCATGCATCAAACGGGATAGCCAACCTTGTGCAGGCCGTCTGCAAACGTGTCAGATGGTGGCTGAAAAGTGAAACAACGCCGCCGCTAATTCGAGCAGTGGTAAAACAACCATCCCCAAACTGAACGCTACGATCGTTCACATCTAACTTTTTTTGTAACTCACCATTAATTAGATACATTCACCCTCCATATAAATACCTGACTAGGGTGGCAGGTGAAAGAGGATATCGCAAGTCTGTTATCTTCGAATAAATGTAAAAAAGCACAGGAAGGTTGGGCGCGCCTACGCATGTATACATGAGAGAAATGCTATTCACCCATTAATGAATAAATGAAATATTATTCACGGAGAGGATTATTAAAGTTAAATTAAAAACACTCATTAGATATAGTTTATAGTTCATATTTTAGCACATAGATATAATCCCCCATGTGAATACCCAAGTGCGCAAGATAGTTTTAAAAACACAAGACAATGTTTCTTGCTGAAAACTATCGAGCATCATCACATCGTGTGCCATGAGTACTCACCTGTGTTTTATATCAATCACACTCTTCAAGGACATTATCAATGAAAGGAAAAGTAGCGGCTGTTGCCTTAATCACTACACTCGGAATGGTTTCTGCCGCGCAGGCCGATGATGGACAGGTAAATTTCACCGGTAATATCATCGAGCAAGGTTGTAAAATTGACACCACCATGACCGCGCCTCAGACCGTCAAGTTAGGTGATATCGCTAAAACTGCTCTGCCAGAGGCTGGTTCCGTTGCCGCGAATACTCGCTTTACTCTGAAACTGTCTGAGTGCCCGGCAGACCTGAAAGGCAAAGCTGTTGTTGTGAAATACACCGGCAAACCAGACGCCACTAATAATGACTATCTGGAAGTCACCGGCGCAGGCACCACTGGCGTTGCCAAAGGCGTTGCTATTCAGTTGCTGAACGGCGACGGCACCGCGTTACCGCTGGCAACCGCATCTAAAGCAGCGACCATCGATGCGACTGCTGGCACCGCTACCATGAATTTCAGCGCACAGTATATCGCAACTGCCGCTACCGTTGAGGCGGGTTCCGCTAACGGTACCGCTAACTTTACGCTGGCATACAATTAATCATCGCGCGATAAATTTCCGCCTTTGGCTATAAGCAATGCCGGGGCTTCCCGGCATTGCTATTTTGAGGTTAACCAGATGAAATTAGTGAATTCATTAATCGCCGCTGCATTTGTTTTTTCAATGGCAACAGCGCAAGCGGGTGTTATTATTGGAGGCACTCGCATTATATACCATGCAGACAAAAAAGAATCTTCCCTGGACGTCAAAAACCCAGACCCATACTCCTATTTAATTCAGTCATGGGTTGATAAAGATGAAAACGACACCAGTAAAACACCGTTTATCGTCACGCCGCCCCTGTTCCGCTTAGCTGGCAATGAAGAAAACAAACTGCGTATTATTAATACGGGCGGGAATCTGCCACAGGATCGTGAGTCACTGTTCTGGATGAACATTAAAACCATTCCGGCAACAGAAAAGTTAGACAACGTAAATACCCTACAGATTGCGATTAAGACACGTATCAAACTCATTTATCGCCCCGCATCGCTTACTGAAATGCCGGAAAAGTTTGCCAGCAAGCTTAGCTGGAAACGCAGCGATCAACAGCTTACGGTCAGTAACCCAACCCCCTATTACATGAACTTTAGCGAAGTCAAAGTCGGTGCCAGTACGGTTACGGATGCGACATACGTTGCGCCCATGTCCAGCGCGACCTTCAGCCTTCCGGCAAATGCCAAAGGCAATATTCGCTGGAAAATTATCAGTGACTTCGGCGCAGCTGGCGCGGAACACCAGACGCAGTAATCACTCATTAGATACTCGGACTCCGAAAGGATCACGGAATGATCAGAGCTAAAAAAAATAAGATCTCGCCAACCAGGCTGGCCTGCTTCATCGCATTGCAGTGTACGTTCTCGTTGTCGCACCCTGCCTGTGCCCGGGAATATTTTAACCCCGCGCTACTGGGTATTGACGGTCCAGGTAAAGACATTTCTGACCTGAGTGCCTTTGAAGAAGGTGTTGGCCAAATGCCGGGTACTTATCGCGTTGACGTGCTGGTCAATCAGACATTGACTGGCACACATGACATTGAATTTAGCATGCAAAAGGACAGTCACGGCCAGACATCATTGCAACCGTGCATAAGCGTGGAGATGCTGCGTGACTTTGGCGTCCGAACCGAGCAATTTCCGCAACTGACCGGAGAGAACCATTGCGCAAACCTGGCCGCTATTCCCAACGCTGCTACTCAGTTCGTCTTCAATAAACAGCAACTTTTATTGAGCATCCCTCAGGCGGCGATGAATAACCAGGCGCGTGGATATGTTGCTCCAGAACGCCTGGATGAAGGCATCAATGCGCTGCTGCTTAATTACAGCTTTACAGGCGGCAACACCCAGGCTCGTCACTCTGATATGACCGATTCAGACAGCTATTACCTGAACCTGCGCCCAGGGCTAAATATCGGCCCATGGCGCGTACGTAACTACAGCACCTGGTCACGCAACACCAGCGGCAACAGTACCCAGAATAACTGGGATTCGGCATATACCTACGCTCAGCGAAATATTATCGCGCTCAAAAGTCAGCTGACGCTTGGCGAAAGCAACTCCCCTTCCGATCTGTTTGACAGCGTACCTTTTCGGGGTGCGCAACTGGCCTCCGATGACGACATGCTGCCTGACAGCCTGCGCGGCTACGCACCGGTGGTTCGCGGAATTGCCCGGACCAACGCCCAGGTCATCATTAAACAAAACGGCTACACCATTTACCAAAGCTATGTTTCGCCGGGGGCATTTGAGATCACTGACATGTATCCCACGGGCAGTAGCGGCGATCTGGACGTGACGATTAAAGAAGCTGACGGCAGCGAACAGCACCAGTTGGTCCCCTTCGCCTCACTGCCGGTTCTACAGCGTGAAGGTCGTTTAAAGTACAGCCTGACCAGCGGTCAGTACCGTCCTTACGACAGCGCCGTCGATAAGACATTCTTTACTCAGGGCTCGGCGATCTACGGCCTGCCAGCAGGATTTACCGCCTACGGCGGCGGACAGCTATCGCAACATTATCAGTCGCTACTTGTGGGGATCGGTAAAAACTTTGGTGGGCTGGGAGCCGTATCCGTCGATGGCACGCAGGCCTGGTCAACCCAACAGGATCAGGAAAAAGCGATCGGCCAGTCAATGCGTGTTCGTTACAGTAAAAACATTCTCGAAACGGGGACCAATATCGCCATTTCGGGTTATCGCTACTCAACTTCAGGCTATTACACCCTTCAGGAAGTACTCGACACCTGGCGGGACAGTAACTGGCAGGACAATACCGAACGCCGGCGTAATCGTGCCGAGATATTGCTTAACCAGAATCTCTGGGAAGGCGCGGGGTCCATCTCGTTAAACGCCATCAGCGAGGATTACTGGAACAGCGACCGAACAATGCGCTCAATCGGCGCGGGTTACAGCAACAGCTGGAACGGCATCACCTGGAGCCTGAACTACAGCTTTAACCGTAACACCACTGATGCCCGCGACAGCGACACCGTTTACAGCGAGGACCAGGTGTTCTCAATGAGTATCAGCGTGCCGCTGGATCGCTGGCTCAGCAGCAGTCGCGCCACCTACAACCTCAATACCAGTAAACATGGCAGCACCAGCCATACGGTCGGGCTGAATGGCACCGCGCTGCAAGATCAGAACCTCAACTGGAGCGTGCAGGAAAGCGAGACGAACCACGATGGGGGTAACGGCGGTAGCGCCAGCCTGGACTACCAGGGTACCTATGCCAGAATGAACAGCGCCTACAGTTACGACCACGATCAGCGCGGGGTAAATTATGGTATCAGCGGCGGTGTGGTTGCGCATGCAAATGGCATTACGCTGAGTCAGGAATTAGGTGAGACCGTCGCTCTGGTTGAAGCGCCGGGAGCAAGCGGTGTTGATATCACGAACCAGACGGGCGTCAGCACCGATTTCCGCGGCTATACCGTTGTGCCGTTTATCAGCCCATACCGTGAAAACACGCTGTCGCTGAATACCGAACAACTGCCGGATGATGCCGACGTTGAGCTTTCTGCGAAAGCGGTTACGCCAACCCGAGGGGCTATTGTCCGGGCACATTTTGACACACGTGTGGGTAAACGCGTTTTGATGACGTTAACCCGTCGTGACGGGCACCCTGTTCCGTTTGGTGCAATCGTGACTGACGACAAGAACGCAAAAACCACCTCGATTGTCGGTGATGGTGGACAGGTTTATCTGGCTGGTATGTCACTTCAGGGAAGTGCAACCGTTAAATGGGGTGCAAATAAGCAGTGTCATACCCGCTGGCAATTACCAGAGAGCACATCATCAAGCGCAATTGTAGAGGTCAACGCATCATGTCGTTAAATATAATGCTTAAAAAATGGCTAACCCCTGTTATTTTTATTCCATGTGGTCTGTCAGGCATAAATTGCGCCTACGCAAATTATATTGAAGTTCAATCTTTCCATGTCATGCACCATGGATTTTCTACATTATCTATACCGAATGTCGTGGGCGGCACGACAGACTGGTATGATAATGATTCCATTTATACCGAGACTATCCCCGGCGAAGGAAAAAACTCCTATATTGATTTGTCTGTTAACGGACAATTACTTGCCGACAATGTGACCTGGGCAACAAGCAATCCAGGTATTGGCATTCAATATCAGGTCCATGTTTCATCTGTACCGGGATATTCACCGCAAGATAATCCCACAACTCCCAATTACCGCATCAATCTGCCAATTGTCGATGGTAGCGCGCGTGACGGATACTACCATGTATGGTATCGCCTGGTCAGATTAAGTGAAAAAATACCAGCAGGTACTATTATTTCTGTCCCCGACGTAACCATGAACGTACATAACCCTGATGGTGATGGTGTTGCGTTAGATTCGGGCCTGATTCTGTCCGGCGTAGTCAGTCAGCCAATTGTAACTGCCTGTACTATTAACGCACCAAAGGAAATAAAATTATCCCCACTGTATGGCGCAAGCCTGGCAAGTGGCGCATCAAACATTACCGACGTACCCAAAGTTGAGTTGAAAAACTGCCCTGGCGCGATTAATGGGATCACCTATAACTTATTCGCGGTATACGGCGCACACAATGCCAATAATGGGGTATTAAATACGGTCACTGGCGATGGTTACGCCAGCAATGTCTATATTCAGGTACAGAACGCCGATGGTTCTGCACATAAGATCAACAGTGAGATCAATCTGGGCCTTTATGACGGCTCAGGCGACTACACCCTGCCCGATTTTAAGGTCGCTTATTATATTGATGACGCTGCAACCGTTACTGCTGGCAATGTGAAATCGGCCATTGAACTTAAAGTAACCTACAACTAATACATAAGGAATGAAAATGAATATCGCGAATGGAAAAAAAATAGCGATTCTGGCAACGCTCTGCGGAGGTCTGTTTTCTGGCGCGTGTTCAGCCAACTCGGTCAATATTGACATTACAGGCACGGTTGTTGCCTCACCCTGTGTGGTCAATGGAGATAGCCCCTCGCTGGCGGTAAAATTAGGTGACAATATACAGGCTGATAGTCTGGCCACTGCCGGAAGTGCAACAAACTGGACTAACTTTACGCTTGCATTAACAAACTGCCCTGCTTCAACGTCCAGCTTTAGCGTTACTTTTGGCGGTACAGCGGATACCGATACTAACTATTATAAAAATACCGGAACGGCCACTAACCTGAAGCTGGAGTTGACCGACGAAACGACTAACACGGCTTACAAGAGTGGCGCCACGTTGCAAAATGTCGCCATCAGCAGCAGTACGCACGCCTATGATTTGAAAATGCGCGCCCGAGCAGTTTCCAACGGCAACGTGATGCCAGGCACCATTATCGGCCAGGCACAGGCCACCTTTACCTATCAGTAATGCAGGATGGGGATGATGATAGAACGGGTAAAATCTACTCTCGCATGCCTGGTGTTTGCACTTTGTAGCTCCGCGCAGGCAACCACTATCGATCTGAGCGGCACGGTCGTGGCGTCTGCCTGTACCGTGGATGCGGGATCCAAAAATCAGACAGTAAGGTTCGATCAAGCACGAGCGGTAAACTTTAGTCGCGTTGGGGCAACCGGAGAATGGCAGGATTTTTCACTCACGCTTTCATCCTGCCCCAGCTCAACGACACGTGTTAAGGCTACCTTGACCGGCGATTCAGACAGTGATGATCAGACAAAATTTGCTAATAGCAGCGGGGATGCAACAGGCATGGCGATGCAGATCATGACCCGCGATCATCTCACCGAGATCTCACCCGCGGGCTCGATTACCGTCGATGTAGACAGAACAACGCACTATGCGCAGTTCCCTCTCGCGGCCCGCCTCTATACCCCTACGGGAACCGTCACGGCAGGCGAATTTAACACCACCGTCCAGTTCACTTTCACCTATCAGTAACGAAAATGTGAACTAAAAAAACGGAGCGCTATGCGCTCCGTTTTTTATGGGCAAGAAACCATTACACGCGTTTGAAAATCAGCGAGCCATTGGTACCGCCGAAGCCGAAGGAGTTACACAGGGTGTACTCCATACCGCTAACCTGACGCGCTTCGTGAGGCACGAAGTCCAGATCGCAACCTTCATCCGGGTTATCCAGGTTGATGGTTGGTGGAACCGCCTGATCGCGCAGCGCAAGGATAGAGTAGATTGACTCTACTGCACCCGCCGCACCCAACAGGTGACCGGTCATGGATTTTGTGGAGCTGACCAGTACGCGGCTGGCAGACTCGCCGAAGATAGACTTAACAGCCTGAGCTTCCGCTTTATCGCCTGCAGGTGTAGAGGTACCGTGCGCGTTAACGTAGCCAATCTGAGCTGGCGTAATGCCCGCATCACGGATCGCGTTTTCCATTGCCAGCGCAGCACCTGCGCCATTCTCCGGAGGAGACGTCATGTGATAAGCATCGCTACTCATACCAAAGCCAACGACTTCAGCATAAATTTTCGCGCCGCGTTTTTTCGCGTGTTCGTACTCTTCCAGCACGAGCATGCCCGCACCGTCACCCAGTACGAAACCGTCACGGTCTTTATCCCACGGACGGCTTGCCGCCTGAGGATTATCGTTACGGGTAGAGAGCGCACGCGCTGCACCAAAACCACCGACACCCAGAGGGGTACTGGCTTTTTCTGCACCACCCGCAACCATAGCATCTGCATCGCCGTACGCAATCATGCGCGCGGCCTGGCCGATGTTATGTACGCCAGACGTACAAGCAGTCGCGATTGAAATGCTTGGACCACGCAGGCCAAACATGATGGTCAGGTGACCCGCCACCATATTAACAATCGTGGACGGAACGAAGAACGGGCTGATTTTACGCGGGCCGCCATTCATCAGGGATGTATGGTTTTCCTCGATCAGGCCAAGACCGCCAATCCCGGAGCCGATAGCGGCACCGATACGGGTTGCGTTCTCTTCCGTAATTTCAAGGCCAGAATCCTGCATGGCCTGAACGCCAGCGACAATTCCATATTGAATGAAGGCATCCATCTTGCGCTGTTCTTTGCGCGAGATGATCTCTTCACAGTTAAAATCCTTTACTAAGCCAGCAAATTTCGTTGCATAGGCGCTAGTATCGAAATGGTCGATTAGGCTGATGCCGCTCTGACCGGCAAGGAGAGCTTTCCAGGTGGACTCTACGGTATTGCCGACAGGAGACAACATGCCAAGTCCGGTCACAACTACACGACGCTTAGACACGTTTGTCCTCCAGGGAGGGATAAAAAAAGAGATTCGTGGGACTAAAAAAGATAAAACTCAGGCGGTCGAATGACCGCCTGGAGATGTTCACTTACGCCTGGTGGCCGTTGATGTAATCAATGGCAGCCTGAACGGTGGTGATCTTCTCAGCTTCTTCGTCCGGAATCTCAGTATCAAACTCTTCTTCCAGAGCCATTACCAGCTCAACGGTGTCAAGAGAATCTGCGCCCAGGTCTTCAACGAAGGAAGCGGAGTTCACAACTTCTTCCTGCTTAACGCCCAGCTGTTCGCCGATAATTTTCTTAACGCGTTCTTCGATAGTGCTCATACTCTTAAATTTCCTATCAAAACTCGCTTTCGCGATGGTTTTCGTAGTGTATAAAATGTTGAAAAATTTGCAACTAAATCCCGGCAGGTCTTACCACGATTTTACGTTATTTTGAGGCCATTTGCCCTAATAACGCAAATATTTTCGATCGTGATTAAACCATGTACATCCCGCCGTTGACGTGGAGGGTTTCACCAGTGATGTAACCCGCTTCGTCAGAGGCTAAAAATGCAACCGCACTGGCGATTTCTTTAGGGTCGCCAAGACGACCCGCCGGAACTGCCGCCAGTGTACCCGCACGCTGCTCATCGGTCAGCGCACGCGTCATGTCCGTTTCAATAAAGCCCGGAGCAACAACGTTTACAGTAATCCCGCGGGACGCGACTTCACGCGCCAGCGACTTACTGAAACCAATCAGACCCGCTTTCGCCGCAGCGTAGTTAGCCTGACCAGCATTTCCCATGGTACCAACCACAGAACCAACAGTGATAATACGACCATGACGCTTTTTCATCATAGCGCGCATTACCGCTTTTGACAGACGGAATACAGATGACAGGTTGGTTTCGATAATATCGTTCCACTCATCATCTTTCATTCGCATCAGAAGGTTGTCGCGAGTGATCCCGGCATTGTTTACCAGAATATCCACTTCGCCAAACTCTGCACGAATATTTTCCAGAACAGATTCGATAGATGCAGGTTCGGTCACATTCAGTACCAGACCTTTACCGTTTGCCCCCAGATATTCGCTGATGGCCTGAGCGCCATTCTCGCTGGTTGCTGTACCAATCACTTTCGCGCCGCGCGCAACCAGTGTTTCAGCAATTGCGCGCCCGATACCACGGCTTGCGCCAGTGACCAGGGCAATTTTTCCTTCAAAACTCATGGTATTCCTCTTTTATTGCGAGAGTGCCGCTGACATCGCTTCCGGCTCGTTAATCGCGGACGCTGTCAGGGTGTCAACAATACGTTTTGTCAGACCGGTGAGGACCTTGCCTGGGCCGACTTCATACAGTTGCTCAACGCCCTGAGCGGCCATAAACTCAACGGTTTTGGTCCACTGTACCGGGCTGTAGAGCTGGCGAACCAGCGCGTCGCGGATGGCTTCCGGCGCGGTTTCGCATTTCACATCGACGTTGTTCACGACGGAAATCGTCGGTGCGTTAAAGGTGATTTTTTCCAGCTCAACCGCCAGTTTCTCGGCAGCGGGCTTCATCAATGCACAGTGAGACGGCACGCTCACCGGCAGCGGCAGTGCACGTTTCGCGCCTGCAGCTTTACAGGCAGCACCGGCACGTTCAACCGCTTCTTTATGACCGGCGATAACAACCTGGCCTGGCGAGTTGAAGTTAACCGGAGAAACCACCTGACCTTCAGCAGACTCTTCACACGCTTTTGCAATCGCGGCATCATCCAGGCCGATAATGGCAGACATGCCACCCGTGCCTTCCGGCACCGCTTCCTGCATGAATTTACCGCGCAGTTCTACCAGACGCACCGCGTCAGCAAACGCGATCACACCGGCGCAGACCAGCGCAGAGTATTCTCCCAGGCTATGACCCGCGAGCAGCGCGGGGGCTTTACCACCCTGCTGCTGCCAGACGCGCCACAGTGCAACGGAGGCGGTCAGCAATGCTGGCTGGGTCTGCCAGGTTTTGTTCAGCTCTTCGGCCGGACCCTGTTGAGTCAGCGCCCACAGATCATAACCCAGCGCGTCAGAAGCTTCACGAAAAGTCTCTTCAATGACCGGGTAGTTTGCTGCCATTTCAGACAACATCCCAACGGTTTGAGAACCCTGGCCCGGGAACACGAAAGCAAATTGCGTCATTTTTTTATTCCTTATCCTAGAAACGAACCAGCGCGGAACCCCAGGTGAACCCGCCACCGAAGGCTTCAAGCAAGACCAACTGGCCCCGTTTGATTCGTCCGTCGCGTACCGCTTCATCAAATGCGCACGGTACTGACGCCGCAGAGGTGTTGCCGTGACGGTCCAGCGTCACCACAACGTTATCCATCGACATGCCCAGCTTTTTAGCGGTCGCGCTGATGATACGCAGGTTCGCCTGATGCGGTACCAGCCAGTCGAGTGCGGTACGTTCAAGGTTGTTCGCTTCCAGCGTCTCATCGACAATGTGCGCAAGCTCAGTCACCGCCACCTTGAACACCTCATTACCCGCCATGGTCAGGTAAATAGCGTTATCCGGATTAACGCGATCGGCGTTAGGCAGCGTTAACAGTTCACCGTAGCGACCATCGGCATGCAAATGCGTAGAGATGATACCCGGCTCTTCGGACTGCCCCAGCAGCACCGCGCCTGCACCATCACCAAAAATAATGATCGTCCCGCGATCGGTTGGATCGCAGGTACGCGCCAGTACGTCAGCACCGATCACCAGCGCATATTTGACGGAACCCGATTTAACATACTGATCGGCAATGCTCAGCGCATAGGTAAAGCCTGCACACGCGGCGGCAACGTCAAACGCCGGGCAGCCTTTAATACCGAGCATGTTTTGCACCTGGCACGCTGCGCTAGGGAAAGCATGCGTGGCAGACGTCGTAGCGACCACGATCAAGCCAATCTGTTCTTTATCAATGCCCGCCATTTCGATAGCACGCTGTGCGGCTTCGTAACCCATGGTGGACACGGTTTCGTCTGGCGCGGCGATACGACGTTCACGGATACCTGTGCGCGTGACAATCCACTCGTCAGACGTATCTACCATTTTTTCCAGATCGGCGTTGGTACGCACTTGTTTTGGCAGGTAGCTGCCGGTACCTAAAATCTTCGTATACATGTACGCTCAGTCACTTTTAGCTAATACAGATTCCAGGCGAGCGGCAATCCGCTGAGGGACTTGTCGCTGCACCGCCTGCACTGCCTGTTCAATGGCGACAGAAAATGCTCGCTGATTGGCGGCTCCGTGACTCTTAATCACAATGCCGCGCAATCCTAACAGACAGGCGCCATTATACTGGTCGGGGTTGAGGTGACTGAATCGCCGCGTCAGGCTTTTTTGTAACCAACGCTTCAATAAAATTAGCCACCAGGCACTTTTTTTGCCCTCTCCCTGAGATTTCAGCAGAGAAAGGAACATGCGCACGACCCCTTCCATGGTCTTCAACGTGACGTTCCCGGTGAAGCCATCGCACACCAGAACGTCCGTTTTCCCCGTCAGCAACTCATTGGCTTCGAGATAACCAATATAGTTGATGGAGGGAACCTGTTTGAGCATTTCAGCAGCTTCGCGAATGCTGTCCAGGCCTTTGGTCTCTTCTTCACCAATATTTAATAACGCCACGCGGGGATTCTTAATCCCGACCACGTCTTCTGCCAGCACCGATCCCATCACGGCGAACTGAGCCAGCATGGTACTATCACAATCCACGTTAGCACCGAGATCCAGCACCACCGTTTTGCCCTTTTGTTGATGCGGTAATACCGTCACCAGCGCCGGGCGCTCAATACCCTCAATCGGCTTGAGCAATAATTTCGACAGCCCCATCAGCGCGCCGGTATTTCCCGCACTGACGCAAGCCTGCGCTCGCCCTTCTTTCACCAGCTCCAGCGCGATCCGCATTGAGCTCCCACGGCTGTTGCGAATCGCCTGCGAAGGCCGGGCATCACTGGTAATAACTGACTGCGCAGGAATAATCTGCAGACGTGAACGTTGTTCAAAGTCAGCTTTTGCAAGTAATGGCGTGATTGTGTCGGGATTGCCGACTAAAAGAAGTGTGAGTTGCGAATTAGAATTCAGTGCCTGCAATGCTGCAGGCACTGTCACGGAAGGGCCAAAATCTCCCCCCATGACATCTAACGCCAGGGTTAGACGTGTCAAGGTATCGTCGCAGCCTGGTTCGGTAACTTCCCCGTTTGCACGGGGAAATCCTCACTAAGCCTAATCACGCTGACGCGTGATTACTTAGTGATAACCTTGCGGCCGCGGTAGAAACCGTCAGCGGTGATGTGGTGACGCAGGTGTTTCTCACCAGAAGTCTTGTCTACAGACAGGCTGGTAACTGCAGTCAGCGCGTCATGGGAACGACGCATGCCACGTTTGGAACGGGTTGGTTTATTCTGTTGTACGGCCATGGACCTTACTCCTCAATTACTTACGCTTTAAGCTGGCTAATACGGCAAATGGGTTTGGTTTTTGCGCTTCATCAGGCAATTCCCCAAAGACCATGTCCGCCTCGGACACTTCACAGTGTTCAGAATCATGCACCGGAACCACTGGCAAGGTGAGGATGATTTCATCTTCAACCAGAGCCAGAAGATCGATTTCACCGAATTCGTTTACCTCAATCGGCTCATACGCTTCCGGGAGTGCTTCAGCCTGTTCGTCAGAACGAACCGGACTAAAACAATACGTTGTGTGAACATGCTGTACAAACGGTTTCCCGCAACGCTGACACTCGAGGGTTACCGTCACCTTTGCATCACCGGTTAAAACGGCGAGACGCTGGTTGTCGATAGCGAACGACATGGAGCATTCTACATCACTGTCCACACTGACTACGGATTCGGCAATACGCTCAGCCTGATCGGAAGTATAAATACCTTCGTAATCGAGGCGTTTTTGAGCCGTACGAACCGGATCAAGAGTCAGGGGTAATTTTACCTTTTGCATAGGGCGCGCATATTAACTTTGTAACGTCATAGAGTCAAAGAAAAAGGCAACCAGAGCTGCCTTTTGCCAATTATTCGCACACATTGCGGCCTGTAGTTTAAAATGGCTGGCATCGATACGCTATATCTGGTGATAAAAATATGCCAAATCTCGTCCTTGCTTCCACTTCTCCTTACCGCCGAATGTTGCTGGAAAAGCTAGGGATCCCGTTTGAATGTGCCGCACCGGATGTTGATGAAACGCCACAGCCTGGTGAATCACCACGACATCTGGTGAGCCGTCTCGCTAAGGAGAAGGCGCAGTCGCTCGCAGCGCGCTATCCTTCACACTTGATTATAGGCTCCGATCAGGTTTGTGTGCTGGACGGAGAAACAACAGGTAAACCGCACACTGAAGAGAACGCGTTCAAACAGCTTATGCAGGCGCGTGGCAACATTGTGACCTTTTATACGGGTCTGGCGCTCTATAACTCCGCCTCTGGTCATCTGCAAACGGAGTGTGAGCCTTTTGACGTGCACTTTCGCCATCTCAGCGAGCAGGAGATCATGGATTATGTACGCCGGGAGCGTCCGCTGAACTGTGCGGGAAGTTTTAAAAGTGAAGGGTTGGGGATTGCGCTATTCGACAAGCTGGACGGACGCGATCCGAATACGCTGGTGGGGTTACCGTTGATAGCGCTGTGCCAGATGTTACGCAGAGAAGCGTGTAATCCGCTGACCCTGTGACGTTTGCCCAGCGGCGCTTCGCTTGCATGGGCCTACAGGTTTCGTAGGCCGGGTAAGCGCAGCGCCACCCGGCACATAATCAGCCGCGCAAAACCTTCAGGCAGCGTTTCAACTGCTCATCCAGCGGCGCTTCAATACGAATGACTTCCCCGGTATTCGGATGGGTAAACTTCAGCGCAGCCGCATGCAGGAACAGACGAGACAAGCCGGTTCCCGCTAGCTGCTTATCAAATTCGCGATCGCCATAGCGGTCATCAAACGCAATCGGATGGCCCGCAAACTGCGTATGCACGCGAATCTGATGGGTACGCCCCGTCACCGGGCTGCAGCGTACCAGCGTGGCAAACTCATAGCGCTCTTCAACTTTAAAGCGCGTCTCAGACGGTTTCCCTTCCTGGTTTACGCGAACGATGCGCTCACCGCTTTGCAGAATGTTCTTCAGCAACGGCGCCTGCACCACTTTCACATGGGACTGCCACTGACCGCGCACCAGCGCGAGATAATCTTTCTGCATGCCTTTCTCACGCAGTTGCTCATGCAGGGAACGCAGCGCGGAACGCTTTTTCGCCACCAGCAGCACGCCGGAGGTATCGCGGTCAAGACGGTGAACCAGCTCGAGGAAACGGGCTTCCGGACGCAGAGCGCGTAACCCTTCAATCACGCCGAAGCTCAGGCCACTACCGCCGTGGACTGCGGTCCCTGACGGCTTGTTCAGCACCAGAATGTGGTCGTCTTCATACAGGATCACATCACTCAGAGCCGCCACTTTCTGTAATTTAGGTGAAACGGTCTCTTCTTCACGCTCGGCAACGCGCACCGGCGGAATGCGCACTTCATCACCCGCCTCGAGTTTGTACTCGGGCTTCACGCGTTTTTTGTTAACCCGCACCTCGCCCTTACGCAGGATGCGGTAAATCATGCTCTTTGGCACCCCTTTCAGTTGGGTACGCAAAAAGTTGTCGATACGTTGCCCCGCGTCATCATCCGCGATAGCAACCATTTTTACGGCTGGAATCTCTGTTTTCATGGTTGGCGATTCTAAATATCGTCAGCCATTAGCGCCACTCATTTTTCTATGCTTATATTTACTTTTGTCCGGCCTGCACCCCGTTTCACGCAATCGATTTGGTGGTTATTAAACCAATCACCGTTTTGAAGTGAAGAAACTGTGAGTAACCGGGTGATAATTGGTAAAAGTCATCTTGCTATAACCCGGCGAGCAGTGGAATAATGAAGCCGTTTTCCGTGTTAAATCCTGGTTACGTAAGGATGTTGACGGAATGACCAATTTTGCCTGACCGATCATCCACGCAGCAATGGCGTAAGACGTATTGATCTTTCAGGCAGTTAGCGGGCTGCGGGTTGCAGTACTTCCCGGTATAAGGATTGTTCTCTGGAGAGTTCTACCCAGGCAATTCCCCTGATAATTGCGCTGTGTTTCCGTATGAAATACAGGCAACCGACACTCTGCGCCTCTTAAGCGAGCGACAACCGTGAGGTTGGCGACGTGAACAGACACGAGGCCATCGGTTCATACCCCGGAAAGCGTCACCTTGCCCGCAGCTTTGTCGTCAATGTAAGAATAACGAGTAAGTTACGATGAAAAGAATGTTAATCAACGCAACTCAGCAAGAAGAGTTGCGTGTCGCCCTTGTGGATGGGCAGCGCCTGTACGATCTGGATATCGAAAGTCCTGGACACGAACAGAAAAAAGCGAACATTTACAAAGGTAAAATCACCCGCATTGAACCCAGCCTTGAAGCTGCATTTGTTGATTACGGTGCTGAGCGTCATGGTTTCCTCCCTCTGAAAGAAATCGCCCGCGAATATTTCCCTGCCAACTACAACGCCCATGGCCGCCCAAACATCAAAGATGTTCTGCGTGAAGGTCAGGAAGTTATCGTCCAGATTGATAAAGAAGAGCGTGGCAACAAAGGTGCCGCACTGACGACCTTTATTAGCCTGGCAGGGAGCTATCTGGTGCTGATGCCAAACAACCCGCGTGCGGGTGGCATCTCTCGCCGTATCGAAGGTGATGACCGTACCGAGCTGAAAGAAGCGCTGGCAAGCCTTGAGCTGCCGGATGGCATGGGGCTTATCGTGCGTACCGCAGGCGTGGGCAAATCTGCCGAAGCGCTGCAGTGGGACTTAAGCTTCCGTCTGAAGCACTGGGAAGCTATCCAGAAAGCTGCAGAAAGCCGCCCTGCTCCGTTCCTGATCCACCAGGAAAGCAACGTTATCGTGCGTGCCTTCCGTGACTACCTGCGTCAGGACATCGGTGAAATCCTGATCGACAACCCAAAAGTGCTTGAACTGGCTCGCCAGCACATCGCCGCACTGGGTCGTCCGGATTTCACCAGCAAAATCAAACTGTACACCGGCGAAATCCCGCTGTTCAGCCACTATCAGATTGAATCCCAGATTGAGTCCGCCTTCCAGCGTGAAGTGCGCCTGCCCTCTGGCGGTTCTATCGTAATCGATACAACAGAAGCGCTGACCGCAATCGACATCAACTCCGCACGTGCCACACGCGGCGGTGACATCGAAGAGACCGCCTTCAACACCAACCTTGAAGCCGCAGATGAAATCGCCCGCCAGCTCCGCCTGCGCGACCTGGGTGGTCTGATTGTTATCGACTTCATCGACATGACGCCGGTCCGCCACCAGCGTGCGGTCGAGAACCGCCTGCGTGAAGCGGTACGTCAGGATCGTGCACGTATCCAGATTAGCCATATCTCGCGCTTCGGCCTGCTGGAGATGTCCCGCCAGCGCCTGAGCCCGTCGCTGGGTGAATCCAGCCATCACGTCTGCCCGCGTTGCTCCGGCACCGGTACCGTACGTGATAACGAATCTCTCTCCCTCTCTATCCTGCGTCTGATTGAAGAAGAAGCGCTGAAAGAGAACACCAAAGAGGTTCACGCCATTGTCCCTGTGCCAATTGCCTCCTACCTGCTGAACGAAAAACGTGCTGCGGTGAGTGCTATCGAAGCACGTCAGGGCGGCGTTCGCTGCATCATCGTGCCAAACGACCAGATGGAAACCCCGCACTACCACGTGCTGCGTGTCCGTAAAGGTGAAGAGACCAGCACGCTCAGCTATCTGCTGCCGAAACTGCACGAAGAAGAGATGGCGCTGCCTTCCGATGAGGAACCCGCCGAGCGCAAACTGCCAGAGCAGCCTGCGTTAGCCACTTTCATCATGCCAGAAGCACCGCCAGAAGCGGCCCTGGAAAAACCGGTCACTAAACCTGTCGTGCAGAAACCAGAAGCCGCTGCACCGAAAGCCCAGCCGGCGCAACCGGGTCTGCTGAGCCGCTTCTTCGGCGCGCTGAAAAAGATGTTTGCGGGTGAAGAAGTCCAGCCAGAGCAGCCGAAAGAAGAACCAAAAGCGGCTAAACCTGAGCGTCAGCAGGATCGTCGTAAACGTCAGAACAACCGCCGCGATCGTAATGACCGCAACGACCGTAACGATCGTAACGACCGTCGTGACAACCGTTCAGACAACAGCGAAGGCCGCGAGCAACGCGAAGACAACCGTCGCAACCGTCGCGAGAAACAACAGCAGAACGTTGAAGATCGTGAAATTCGCCAGCAGGCGGGCGATGAGTCTGAGAAGGGCAAACAGCGTGACGACCAGCAGCCACGTCGCGAACGTAGCCGTCGTCGTAACGACGAGAAACGTCAGGCGCAGCAGGAAGTCAAAAATCTGAACCGCGAAGAGCCTGTAGAGCAGCAGGACAGCGAGCAGGAAGAACGTACTCAGGTTATGCCACGTCGTAAGCAGCGCCAGCTGACGCAGAAAGTGCGCATTGGTGCTCCTCAGGCAGAAGAAACCGCAGCTGTAGTGGCTGAAGTACCGGAAGCCGCAACGGGTACGCAGATTGCAAAAGTTGATCTGCCAGCCGTTGTGGAAAATCACGTTGAGCAGGATGAGAATGGGGAAAACCGTGACAACGCAGGCATGCCGCGCCGTTCACGTCGTTCTCCGCGTCATCTGCGCGTCAGCGGCCAGCGTCGTCGTCGTTACCGTGACGAGCGTTACCCGACTCAGTCTCCAATGCCGTTGACCGTCGCGTGCGCGTCACCTGAAATGGCATCCGGCAAAGTCTGGATCCGTTACCCGGTTGCTCGCCCGGAGCAGGCTGTTGAAGAACAGGCTGTGACCGAAGAGGTGATTGCACCTGTCGCCGCGGTTGAAGAGGTCGTGACTGAAGCCGCAACCGTGGTTGAGCCTCAGGCTGTTGAAACAGCAGAACCTCAGGCTGTAGAAGTCGAAACCACGCACCCTGAAGTGATTGCCGCGCCGGTTGAAGCCGCTCCACAGCTGATTGCTGAAGAAGATGTCGTGGTCGCTAAGGACGTCGCTGAAGAGGCTGAACCTGTAGCCGCAGTGGAAAAGACCGCTGAAGCCATCGTCGAAACCACCGCTGAAGACGTTGTTCAGGACGTTGAGATTCAGGTTGAACCGGTTGTCGAAGACGTGAAAGCGCCTGAAGTGGAGCCAGAGCCGGTTAAGATTGTCGCCGCGCCTGCGCCAGTTCACGTTGCAACAGCGCCGATGACACGTGCTCCGGCACCGGATTATGTGCCTGAAGCACCGCGTCACAGCGACTGGGTTCGCCCGGAATTCAACTTCGAAGGTAAAGGTGCAGCCGGTGGTCACAGTGCTACGCACAAGGCTACTGCACCAGCCACCCGTCCGCAGTCTGTTGAATAACGGACGCTAGCGCTGAAAGCCGACCTTCGGGTCGGCTTTTTTATGGCTGCTGCACGGGCTTTCTCATTCCCGTTACCTCCGGCATGACCTGCCGCATCAACTCCAGAAAACGCCGCAAACGCGCAGGATAATAACGAGACCAGGGATAAACCAGATGCACCGGTAATGCCGCCGGTTGCCACTCTGGCAGCACATGCACCAGCCGCCCTTCCCGAATATCGTCATGTACCGTCCAGCTTGACACTACCGCCACACCCAGCCCGGTGAGTGCCGTTTTACGTGCAACATACAGGCTGTCAGTGCTGAGGCGCGGAGTAATGTCAATTCGCGCGGTGGCTGACGAAGCATCATGAAAAAGCTCTACATGACGCTGGTAGAAAGAGTTAATGGCAATCCACGGAAACGGTTGCAAATCCTCAGGCGTGTTAACCGCCGGGAAACGGGCCAGTAATGCCGGAGATGCCACCACCGAGCGCGGCACTTCCGCCAGCAGCACGGATACGGTCGCCGGATCGACTTCTGCCCCCACCCGAATAGCACAATCAAGGTTGTCACCGAGAAAATCAGCCGACCGATCGTTGAGCAACCACTCAATGGAAAGCTGCGGATAACGCTGCAAAAACTCGGTTAACGGTTGCAGGAGTTGATCCTGACCAAACGCGTGCGGTGCACGCACCCTCAGCACACCTACCGGTTCATCTTCCGTATGCCCCACCTCATCTTCCAGTGCCAGCCAGCTGTCAATCACCCGACGAGCGTGCTGATAGCAGCGTTCACCGTCATCCGTCAGCCGTGTCGTATGGGTGGTGCGCAACATCAGGCGTACGCCCAGCATCGTCTCAAGCGATTGCAGCCGTCGACTCACCGTGGCCTGGGTTGTTGCCAGCTGGCGTGCCGCAGCAGAGAGTGAACCAGCCTCAACAATACGGACAAACGTTCGCATTAACTCCACCCTGTCTATACGCTCAACTCTTTTCATTGCCTTTCCACTTATACGCTCAACGTATAAGCGTTTTACCACCGGGCCCGCTACCGTCGCAAGGCGTCCTGGTAAAAAATAGCCGTACACCATGAATGAGGAATGTCTTATGAACACAACCACTGCCGCCCATGCCGTAAGCCGCTGGGTCATTTTAATGCTGGCACTCGGGGCTGGCTTTAGCGTGGCATCTATCTATTATGCCCAGCCTCTGCTGCCCCTGATGGGCGCAGACCTTCACCTGAGTATCGAAGGAATGGGCATGGTCCCGACTCTCACCCAGGCCGGCTATGCCTTAGGGATCCTGTTCCTGTTACCGCTCGGCGACCGCCACGACCGCAGGACGTTAATACTGATAAAAAGTGCTGCGCTGGCGCTGTTTCTTCTGGGCTGTAGTCTGACCGGACAGATCCACTCCCTGCTGCTGACGAGTCTGCTCATCGGCATGGCCGCCACCATGGCGCAGGATATTGTCCCGGCAGCGGCTATTCTTGCGCCGGAAGGTAAACAGGGGAAAACCGTGGGTACGGTGATGACCGGTCTGCTGCTGGGGATTTTGCTCTCCCGAACCGTCAGCGGTGTCGTGGGCGAAGCGTTCGGCTGGCGCGTGATGTATCAGCTGGCTGCGGCAAGCATCGCATTTATCGGCGTGGTGATGTGGGCGGTACTTCCTCGTTTTGCCATTCACTCCACGCTGAGCTATCCCGCGCTTATGCACTCAATGGCGCATTTGTGGCGTCGTTACCCCGCTCTGCGCCGTGCGGCGCTGGCTCAGGGTTTTCTGTCGATTGCCTTTAGTGCCTTCTGGTCTACGCTGGCGGTCATGCTGCTGGAACGCTATCACCTCGGGAGTGCAGTCGCGGGTGGTTTTGGTATCGCCGGTGCGGCCGGTGCGTTAGCCGCGCCGCTGGCGGGTGGTCTGGCAGACAAACTGGGTGCCGGGAAAGTCACGCAGCTCGGTGCAATCCTCGTGACCATCTCGTTTGCCCTGATGTTCCTGATGCCCGCGCTGGGGATGCACGGACAGCTGGTTCTGATTGCCCTCTCTGCCGTCGGGTTCGATCTGGGTCTGCAGTCCAGCCTGGTTGCACACCAGAATCTGGTCTATAGCCTTGAACCGCAGGCGCGCGGTCGTCTTAACGCCCTGCTCTTTACCGTGATCTTTATCGGCATGGCATTGGGCTCCGCATTAGGCAGCAATATTTATACGCTGGCGGGCTGGACGGGCGTGGTCGCTCTGGCAACGGTATGCGGCATCATTGCGCTGGCAATCCGTCTGGTTGAAAGCGCCCGCCTCGCCTCAGCGCCGGCGGAAATGGCATAAAAAAATGCCCAATCCAGACAGATTGGGCAGCAAAACATGCCCAGTTTCAAGACATGTTCTAAGAGGTCAAGATGTTATTTGTTCAGCTGGAACAGAGACATGCCCTGCATATCGCTAAACGCTTTATACGAGGCCTGCAAGGCCGCCTGCTGCATGGTGTAGGATGAAATTACCGAGTTCCAGTCCACGTCAACCAGGTCACTCATCTGTTGGGTCTGGCCCAGAGCACGGTCTTCACCCAGAGAATCCAGCTTCCCTAGCTCATCCAGCTTAATGCCGAGATCGGCGCGCACGGTCAGAACGTTGTTGAGAGAGTTGCTCAGGCCACGGTTGGCTTTATCAATAGCCGCAGTAAACGCCTCGGCTTTCGTTTCGTCATCACCAATCGGCGTATTCAGCGCCCCGATAGCGGTGTCGAGGATCTTGAACAAATTCGTTTCCTGCGTACTCCCCGCCGGCTCTGGTTTCGCATTGCTGGTGAAGCTGTCGAAAACTTCTGCGCCCGTATGGCTTATTTGCATCGTGCGCGCGGAGTCAACCTGCTGGCTGATTGGCGTCCCGCCGCCCTTATAGTCACCCGTAGTCTGGTCAAAAGCCGCCGCTTCGGTTTTGTATCCTGAAAAGATATAGCGACCGTTACCGTCCGTGCTGTTAGCCAGGTTCATTAGCTGATCGCGAATACCTTGCAGGTTCGTTGCCAGCGAAGCGCGGTCATCATCACTTAACGTGCCGTTGCCCGCATTGACAATCTTTTCCTGAGCAGCCTGGATAGCGGTTGTCACTTGCGATAACACGTTCTCTTCCAGCGAAACTTTTGTCGTAGCGAAGGAGCGCGCCAGCGCATACTGGCTGTTTTGTGTTTGAGCCTGAGAGAGCACAACGGCCTGCGAGGCGGCAATCGGGTCGTCAGAAGGACGGTTGACACGCTTACCCGTAGACATCTGCTCGCCGTAGCTTAGCCAGAGGCTTTGGGAGTTCGTCACGCCGCGCATGCTTTGCTCATACATCATTTGAGTACTAATACGCATTTTTTATGCCTCAGCCTTAGCGGATATTGATCAATGCATCAAACAGCGTACTCGCCGTTTGAAGCACCTGCGCATTCGCCAGATAGTACTGCTGATAGCGCTGGAGGTTGCCATACTCTTCATCCAGGTTAACCCCGGAGATTGACTGCTGTTGTTTGGTAAGCTGCGTCACCACGTTAACTTTGGTTTCACTGCTGGTTTTCAGCGACGCCGTGGTGCTACCCACCGTACTGACCAGTGAGGCATAAGCATCGTTAAAGGTTTTATTCCCGCCCACCAGCCTGGCGCTCTGCAAATCCAGGAGCTTTTGGCCATTGGTATTGTCGCTTGCTCCGCTTCCATTCGCTGAAGCCATCGCCAGTTTGGACTCGTCGCTGATCGTAACGTCCATATTGATGATAACGTCATTCACCGGTTTGACGATGAAACTGTCTTTAGTATTGGCTGAGCCACTAATATTGACGTTGAGACCATCAAACGACAGATTACCACTGGTATCAGGCTGGGCCGTGAAGCTGGTGTTGTCTGAAAGACGCGTGATTGTCCAGTCAGTACCGTTGTACTCAACTTTATAGTTTGTCGCCGGGACCTTAGTACTGTCCGTCATCGTGGCCGTAACAGACGCACTTCCGGTATTTTTGCCATTACTCAGTACCGCCGGAGATCCAAAGTCGAACAGTTTTCCGCCTGGGTCCCCGTTTGCATCAAAGCCAGCCTGATGCTGGGTATTCATGGCATCAGCAAACGCCAGCGCCATCTGGTTAAGCGTATTTCGCGCCTGATCCAGATCCTGAGAACGAAACGTTAACAGCCCCCCAAGCGACCCCGTGGTGATCTGTTTTTCCTTGATCTCCACGCTACCCGCTACGGCATCCACATAAGCAATGGTTGTACGCGCAGGATCCGCGCTGGATTTCACCGCCGCCAGCTGGCTTGCGTTGCTGCCCTGTACCAGGCTGTAGCCGTTGGCGATAGAGATGTTGTAGGTGCCACTGTCCTGTATGGTGACGTCAACACCGACAATCTTATTCAGTTCACTCACCAGCTGATCGCGCTGGTCGAGCAGTTCGTTAGGCGATGCACCCGCGCCAACACCGGTAAGACGGGAAATCTGATCGTTCAGATTGGCAATCTGCTTCGCATAGTTATTGATCTGATCGACGCTGGTAGAAATCGCCGTATTAACCTGTGAATCCTGGTCACGGAGATACTGATCGTTCGTTTTGAACTGATTCACCAGACCGTCCGCTTTACCCAGCACCGTTTGACGTGCAGCCGGGTCTTCGGCGTTGCTCACCAGCGTTTGCAGACTCTTGAAGAAATCCTGCAGGGTGGTCGAAAGCGAGTTCGTGGTATCGGAGAGCACATCGTCAATTTTTGACATCTGCTGATAGCGCGTCGTCAGGCCGCTGCTCTGGGTCTGCGCGGCGCGCAGCTGGTTGGTGATGAAAGCGTCATACTCACGCTGGACACCGGAGACATACACCCCGTTACCCACCCAGCCACCGCCGGTCAGCGTGCTGTTAGAGGCACCCAGTACCGTGGTCTGGCGGGTGTAACCTGCCACGTTATAGCTTGAAATATTATTACTGACGGTATTGAGTGCCGACTGCGCGGCACTGAGGCCACTCATGGCGCTGTTAATCAAACTGGACATGGGGGTTCCTTTTATACGTTCAGACACGAGTCCTGATGAAGGTTATCGGCAACCTCCACCGGGACTTGAGAACTTTCAGAACAGATTTTCAATATCTGTGCTATAGGCTTTACTGACCTTCTCGCCCATGGATTTCAGCTGCTGGATCATGCTGGTAAGCTTACGAGCGTAGTTCGGGTCGGTCGCGTAGCCTGCGTTTTGCAAGGCCTGAGCGCCCTGCTCCGCCGTCGCCGCCTGCGTAACGGCGGTATAACGTGGATTTCGGCTCAGCAGACCGACATAGTCGGACAATGCTTCCAGATAGGAGCTGTAAACACGGAATTTCGCTTTCACCTTCAGCGCCGCACCGTTCTCGTATTCGGTGGTGGTGATCTCCGTTGTCGGTCCCTTCCAGCTGGAGGTGGCCTTCACGCCGAAGATGTTAAAGCTCGGGTCGCCATTTTCCTTACGGATCTGGCGCTGGCCCCACCCGGATTCCAGCGCGGCCTGAGCCAGTATCAGATGGTGTGGCACACCGCTCTGCTCACTGGCAAGGCGGGCCGGCAGCGAAAGCTGTGCCAGAAAGTCTTTGCTGTCACCGGAGAGCGGCTCGTCGCTGCTCACCGTCGCCTTCGGTATCGCTTTACGCACCATTTGCGTAAGGGCCTGGTTCTGATAGCTGGTCACCGTTTGCAGGTCAAACTTCATCGGTACCTGCTGCGGCTCATCTTTCGGCTGGATCCCCTGCGCGGCTTCGGTCTGTTTGACTATCATGTCAGCCAGACCGAGGCCTTTACCGGCGGTCATCTGCTGCGCAATCTGCTGGTCATACATGCTGGTGTAAAGACGCGTTGAATCGCTGCTGAACATCCCGTCTTTCGGCAGGGTTTCACGCATGCTTTTCAGCATCATCTGTACAAACATCCCTTCCACCTGGCGGGCGACCGGGCGGATATTCGCCGCCGGGTCTTTACCTGCTTTGGTTTTCAGTTCGTTGAGCGACTGCGCATCCCAGGCGGCACTGGTCAACAGTTTGCTATCGGTCAGCATCAGATGATTTCCAGTTTGGCGCGCAGACAGCCTGCACTTTGCATGGACTGCAGAATGGACATCAGATCCATCGGCGTGGCACCCAGCGCATTCAGAGCACGCACGACGCTGTTCAGGTTGGCGCTGGAGCGTACGCTCTGCAGAGAACCACCGCTCTGACGTAAATCAATCTGCGTTTGTGGCGTCACCACCGTCTGGCCGCCACCAAATGGGGTATCCGGCTGGCTGACGTTGGCAGAACGGTTAACCGTCACGGAGAGGTTACCCTGCGCCACGGCGCAGCTATCCAGCGAGACTTCCCGGTTCATCACCACGGAGCCCGTACGGGAGTTGATGATCACTTTGGCATCCTGAACAGGGACGTTCACTTCCATATTCTGGATATCGGCCAGCATGCGCACCTGGTTGCTGCTGCCCGTGGAGGTACGGATCTGCACGGTACGGGCATCCAGCGCCGTCGCACTGCCATAGCCGCGGCTGCGGTTGATGGTGTCGGCGATCTGCTGCGCCATGGTGAAATCTTCGTTGTTCAGCTGCAGGTTGATGGTATTCCCGGCGCCGAACTGGGTCGGCAGTTCACGCTCAATGATCGCGCCGTTGGTAATGCGTCCGCCGTTCAGCTGGTTCACCTGCACGCTGCTACCGCCAGCAGAGGCCCCCGCACCGCCGACCAGAATGTTACCCTGCGCCAGGGCATAGACCTGGCTGTCGACGCCTTTCAGGGGCGTCATCAGCAGCGTACCGCCGCGCAGGCTTTTGGCGTTCCCCATAGAGGAGACCACCACATCAATGGTCTGCCCCTGGCGTGCAAACGCCGGGTAAGAGGCCGTGACCATGACCGCAGCCACGTTTTTCAGCTGCATGTTGGTTCCCGCCGGAACGGTAATACCGAGCTGGGAAAGCATGTTGTTCAGGCTCTGCGTCGTGAATGGCGTCTGGGTTGTCTGGTCACCCGTACCGTCCAGCCCCACCACCAGGCCATAGCCAATCAGCGAGTTCTCGCGTACGCCCTGAACGCTGGTGAGATCGCGAATACGGTCAGCCTGGGCAAAGGTAGCCACCAGAACCAGCGCCACGGCGAAGATCGATTTAAACATGGGTCACCTCGCTTACATCGGCGATAAATTAAGGAAGAAGCGCTGCAGCCAACCCATATTTTGCGCTTCATTAATGTAGCCGTTACCGACGTACTCAATGCGCGCATCCGCCACCTGAGTGGACGGAACGGTGTTGGTGCCGCTGATGGTGCGTGGATTCACCACGCCCGAGAAGCGAATGAATTCAGTGCCCTGGTTAATGGCGATCTGTTTTTCACCCACAACGTGTAAGTTGCCGTTGACCAGCACCTGGTCAACCGTGACCGTCAGCGTACCGCTAAAGGTATTGCTGGCGTTCGCGCCACCTTTACCGTTAAAGGTATTGCCGCCGGAAGCCTCAACGTCCGCTCGCGCATTGCCGAAGAGCCCTTGCAGATAACGCGGTACGGTGTCAAAGCCAAAATTGGTTTTGCCATCGCGGCTGGCATTCGCCGACGAGCTCTTGCTCGCGCTGACGTTTTCCTGCAGAACAATGGTCAATGTATCGCCGACGTTACGCGGGCGGCGATCTTCAAACAGCGGCTGATAACCGTAATTAATCGGCTGCGCGGTCTGGAAAATAGAGCCGTTTACCACTGGCGCAGGGCCAGGAACGGGTTTGGCAGTCGTCGCACCCTGGACCAATGGTTTAGACGGGATCCAGGCACACCCGCTGAGGGTGACGGCCAGGACAGTCAGTATCGGATAACGAAACGCCGCGTTTTTTTGCATTGCCTTCATCTTCGAAAACAGGGAGCCGGTGCGGCGTTTACCGCACCGGGCTACACCTTAGAGTTGCGTCAGTTTTTGCAGCATCTGATCGGTCGTCGAGACTGCTTTACTGTTAATTTCATACGCGCGCTGAACCTGGATCATATTCACCAGCTCTTCCGCCACGTTCACGTTGGAGGTTTCTACATACCCCTGATACAGCAAACCCGCACCGTTCAGGCCAGGCGTGCTTTCATTTGGCGTACCGGAGGATTGCGTTTCGGTGTAGAGGTTCTCACCAATGCTTTCCAGACCGGTATCGTTCATGAAGGTGGTCAGGTTGAGCTGTCCGACCTGGACCGGCGCAGCCTGGCCCTGCTGGGTCACGCTGACCACACCGTCGCGGCCGATAGTAATGCTCAGGGCGTTCGCCGGAATGGTGATCGCAGGTTGAACCTGGAAACCGCCCGCCGTCACCAGCTGGCCGTTCTGATCGACCTGGAACGAGCCGTCACGGGTATAGGCAGAAGTACCGTCAGGCAACTGCACCTGGAAGAAGCCCTGACCTTTGATTGCCACGTCTTTACTGTTGTTGGTCTGAGACAGGTTGCCCTGGCTGTGCAGACGCTCGGTGGCCACCGGGCGAACACCGGTACCGATCTGCAGACCTGACGGCAACGTCGTCTGTTCAGAAGACTGCGCGCCCGGCTGACGGATGGTTTGATAAAGCAAATCTTCGAAAACGGCGCGCTGACGCTTGAAACCATTGGTGCTGACGTTTGCCAGGTTGTTGGCAATCACATCCATGTTGGTTTGCTGCGCGTCCAGGCCAGTTTTCGCGATCCATAAAGAACTGATCATAAAGATTCCTGTTAACTCATAGACAGAAGTTGGTTAGCCTTGCCCGCGTTTTCATCCACGCTGCTGATAATTTTCATCTGCATTTCGAAACGACGGGCGCTGGCGATCATGTCGCTCATGGCGGCTACCGGCTTGACGTTACTGCCTTCCAGAACGCCGGACATCACGCGGATGCTCGGATCGGCCTGTAACGTAGCACCACGGGTAGCCTGAGCAGCCTGGGTCAGACGGAACATCCCGTCGTCACCACGCTGCACCTCTTTGCCTTCCGCTTTCACCAGTTTCAGTCGTCCGACAGGGGCAACGGTATTGGCCGGATCGCCCGGGTTCAGCGCGGAGATGGTACCGTCAGCCGCGATGGTCAACTCAGAGCCTTCAGGCACCGTCAGCGGACCCGCTTCCCCCATCACCGGATGACCCTGAATCGTCAACTGGCCGGTTGCACTAACCTGGATATTCCCGTTACGGGTATAGCCTTCGCTGCCATCAGCGGTCTGCACCGCCAGCCAGCCGTCCTGCTGCAGCGCAACGTCCAGCGGGCGTGAGGTGTAATCCATCTGCCCTTGCGTCATATCTGCGCCAGGGGTAGAGGCGGCGACCAGCGTACGGGTCGGCAGGGAAAGACCTTCTACCGGCACCGCGCGCAACGCATTCAGCTGCGCGCGAAAGCCCGGCGTCGAGGCGTTTGCCAGGTTGCTGGCAGTAACGGCCTGCTGATTGAGCGTCTGACTTGCCGCGCCCATCGCGGTATATATTGCGTGATCCATTGCGCTTTCCTGTTAGCCGCTTAACGCAGGTTAACCAGCGTGTTGAGGATCTGATCCTGGGTCTTGATGGTCTGCGCGTTCGACTGATAGTTACGTTGCGCGACAATCATGTTCACCAGCTCTTTACTCAGATCGACGTTTGAGGCTTCCAGCGCACCATTGGTCAGCGTACCGAAGTTACCGCTTCCCGCCGTACCCAGCAGTGCCACGCCGGAGGACTGGGTAGCCGACCAGACGTTATCGCCTTCAGACTTCAGGCCTTCGTTGTTGGCGAAGTTTGCCAGCACGATCTGACCCAGCACCTGAGTCTGTTCGTTGGAATAGTTCCCCACCACGGTACCGTCATCGTTGATCTGATAGCTCACCAGATCGCCCGGCTTGAAGCCGTTCTGGCTGGTCGCCACGATATTGTTTGCGCCGGTGTTCTGCTGCATAGAGTTAGCAAAACTCATGGCGAAGGTCGCACGGGTCGCACCCGGGATGATCTCTGTCATCAGGGTGACGTTTCCACCACCGGTCAGCGTCCCGTTATTATCGAAGGTCAGCGTGGTGGCCAGTGCCGCCGTGCTGCCGGCCACGCTACCGTCCTGGGCATACACTTTCCAGGAGTTGGCCGGAGTCGCATCTTTGACGTAAAACAGGTTCATGTTGTGCGCATTACCCTGGCTATCAAAGACGGTTACCGTGCCTTTTTTGTTGTAAGTATCCGGGTTAGCCGGATCAAAGGCGGTGGTCGGTGCGGTGTCGGTGGAATTGAGGTTAATCTGCTGGGAAGCCGTGGTGGTGGACTTCGCGGCCATCAGCGTGGTCGGGATATTAATCGCCTGTGGATTCGCACCGGTCTGAACCGTTGATGGCGTGCCGGCAACCGGATAACCGGTTAATTGCATCCCCTGCATGTTCACCAGGTTACGGTTCTCGTCCAGCTTAAACTGACCGTTACGGCTGTAGAACACCGAGCCGTTTGCATCGACCATACGGAAGAAACCGTTCTGGCTGATGGCAACGTCCAGGCCGCGCCCGGTATTGGTGGTGGTGCCGTCGGTAAAGTCCTGAGTGATACCCGCAACTTTGACGCCAAGACCCACTTTGGAACCGGCAAACATGTCTGCAAAGGAAGCAGAACCGGATTTAAAACCATAGGTCGCGGAGTTGGCGATGTTGTTGCCAATGACATCCAGGTTGGTGGCCGCAGCATTCAGGCCGCTGACCGCTTGAGAAAAGGCCATGACTTACTCCTGATAAGTGTTAAGGCTTAGATAATCTGCCGAACTTCGTCGAGTGTGGTGGTACCTGAGGTACCCAAATCCAGTTTGTTGCCGTCGCCCCCTCTAATCACGCCCTGAACCAGCGCGAACTGCAGCGGCTGCGCCACCAGCTGGGTTGTCCCGTTGCTGGCGCTAATCGCGACTTTGTAGGAGCCATTTGGTGCTTTGGTGCCGTCCGCCAGGCTGCCATCCCAGGTAAAGGTATGAACGCCCGCCTTCAGCTCACCAATGTCGATGGTGCGAACCACCGCGCCGGTCGAGTCGGTGATCGTCGCAGTCACTTTGTCAGCGGCCTGCTGCAATTCAACGCCAAACGGGGTCGTCGTCGTGGTCGAGGTACCGTCTGTGGTGCTGGTGCCGGCAAGAATAGTGGTGCCCGGGATCATTACCCCGTGACCAATCAGGCTGGCCGCCTGCAGAGACTGGCTGCTGTTAATCTGGCCGGAGACGGAACCCAGGGTCGTGTTAAGTTTCTCAATGCCGCTCACGGTACTGATCTGCGCAAGCTGCGTCGTCAGTTCGTTGTTCTGCATTGGGTTCGTGGGATCCTGGTTCTTCAGCTGAGCCACCAGCAGCGTCAGAAAGCTGCTCTGCAAGTCGGAGGCGTTACTTCCCGTCAGGGAGCTGGAGCTTGTCGAACTTTGGGTGTTATTAACACCCGTGTTCGTGGGATCATTCACATTGACGGCGATGGACATGCGTGTCTCCTTTACTGGCCGAGAGTGAGTGTTTTGAGCATCATGCTCTTCACGGTATTAAGCACTTCGACGTTCGCCTGGTAGCTACGAGAGGCCGACATGGAGTTCACCATCTCACCTACCACATCCACGTTTGGCATCTTCACGTATCCGTTAGCGTCCGCAAGCGGGTTACCGGGCTCATACACCAGCTTGTCCGGCGCCTGGCTCTCTACCACGTCAGACACCTTCACGCCGCCCGTGGCCGCACCGGGCGCCGCATCGACCTGAAAGACGACCTGTTTGGCACGGTAAGGCTGTCCGTCAGGTCCGGTCACGCTGTCGGCGTTCGCCAGGTTACTGGCCGCCACGTTCAGACGTTTGGACTGAGCGGTTAACGCCGAACCGGCGATATCAAAAATGTTCAGCAAGGCCATTTATCAGTTGCCCCCCTGCAGGACGTTCATCATGCCTTTGATTTGTCCGCCGAGTAGGGTCAGGCCCGTCTGGTATTTCAGGCTGTTATCGGCGAACTGTGTACGCTCCCGGTCCATATCCACGGTGTTACCGTCGAGTGATGGCTGGTCGGGGATGCGATAAAGTAAATCGGTCGCTGGCGCGGTCATCGCCTGAGCAGGAATATGGCGAGAGGATGTCATGGCAAGTGCAACACCCGTTCCTTCGGCACGTCCACGCTCCATCACCTTTTTGAGTTCACTGGAAAAATCAATATCGCGCGCCTGATACCCGGGCGTATCGGCGTTAGCGATGTTGGCGGCTAAAATCTCCTGCCGCTGGGCGCGTAAATTGAGCGCTTCCTGCTGAAAACGTAACGCGGCGTCGAGTTTATCGAGCATGTCTCCTCCGCTGATGGCAAAATTTCAGTTCACAGCTTAAATCTCACCCGGTCTCCCCTATCGACGGAATAAGCGCAAAATGCGTCGCTATTTATTCCGTTGATGCAAAACCACTGCAGGTAGAATTCAGTCAACTCTGGAAACGGTGGAACTTGCGATGCAAACGTTAAAACGTGGTCTGGTGGCGGCTTTCTTGCTGTTTAGCCCTCTGGTGCAGGCTGAAGGTTTACAGGATCAGTTAACGGCTTTCTTTGCCCAAAAGCTGGCAGGCTTTAGCGATGACGTTACCGTTACCGTACGTACGCCCCCGAATCTGTACCCCACCTGTGAGCAACCGTCATTCAGCGTCACGGGAACCACGAAGCTGTGGGGCAATGTGAACGTGCTGGCTCGCTGCGCCAACGAAAAACGCTATTTACAGGTTGCCGTTCAGGCGACGGGCAATTATGTTGTTGCCGCCGTGCCTATTGCGCGTGGCAGCCTGCTGCAGGCAAACAGCGTGACGTTGAAGCGCGGGCGCCTGGATCAGCTCCCGCCACGGACAATGCTGGAAATGAACCAGGCACAGGATGCCGTCAGCCTGCGCGATGTTGCGCCAGGCCAGCCGATTCAGCTTTCAATGCTGCGCCAGGCATGGCGTGTCAAAGCGGGACAGCAGGTGATGGTTGTGGCCAACGGAGACGGCTTTAGCATCAACAGTGAAGGGAAAGCGTTAAACAATGCCGCGGTCGCGCAAAACGCCCGCGTCAGAATGTCCTCAGGCCAGGTGGTGAGCGGAACCGTCGATTCTGATGGGAATATTCTGATTAACCTATAATCTTTTTAAAGATTTCGCGGCGCGTGCCGATAAATATTCTACTAATGATGATGTCAGGCGCAAACGCCGCGAACCCTCGATGAGGACAACACTATGAGCATTGATCGTACATCAGCCCTGAAGCCGGTAAGCGCTGTACAGCCTCGCGAAACGAATGACGCTACCCCTCAGAAAACGCGTCTGGAAAAACCGTCAACGTCTAACAGCACCAGCGTGACGCTGAGCGATGCCCAGGCAAAACTGATGCAGCCCGGCAGCAACGATATCAATATGGAACGTGTGGAAGCGCTGAAAACGGCAATTCGTAACGGCGAGCTGAAAATGGACACCAGCAAAATCGCTGACGCCCTGATTCAGGAAGCACAGAGTTTCTTACAGAGTAACTAACCGTATGAGTCGACTGTCAGAAATACTGGATCACATGACGGTTGTCCTGAACGACCTGAAAACGGTAATGGACGCTGAACAGCAGCACCTCTCTTCCGGTAACATCAACGGCAGTGCGCTGCAGCGGATTACTGAGGATAAGAGTTCGCTTCTGGCGACGCTGGATTATCTGGAGCAGCAACGACGCGCTGAGCAGGATCCTAAGCGCAGCGCCAATGACGATATTGTTGAGCGCTGGCAGACCATAACGGAAAAAACCAAGCACCTGCGCGACCTCAACCAGCATAACGGCTGGCTGCTTGAAGGCCAGATAGAGCGTAATCAGCAGGCGCTTGAGGTGTTGAAGCCGCATAAAGAAACCGGACTGTACGGTGCGGATGGTCAGACAGCGACGGCGCGCATTGCGGGTGTGAAAAAGATTTCGATTTGACGCATATGCGGCAAATCATGCAGTGGGGAGCACCCTAAGGTGAACTCCCCTTTTGGCGTTTATGCCGTACGGCGGGCAAACTCTTTCACTTTGAAGCCCAGTACGGCGAGCGTGGCAAAGTAAGCTACCACCCCGACGCCCACCACGGCCATCAGCCGCATCAGACGATAAGGCATCGTGCCCTGGGACCACTCTGGCATAACATGCATCATCCCAAGTAATGCCGCAGACATCACCAGTACTGCAATAATCAACCGCACAAGGAAGCTCGCCCAGCCCGGCTGCGGCGTAAAGATATCCTGCTTGCGCAGTTGCCAGTACAACAGCCCGGCATTCAGACAGGCCGCCAGACCAATAGACAGCGACAGACCGGCATGCTTCAGCGGGCCGATAAACGCCAGGTTCATCAGCTGCGTCATAATCAGCGTCACAATGGCAATTTTCACCGGCGTTTTAATGTCCTGACGCGAGTAGAACCCTGGTGCCAGCACCTTGACGACAATCAGCCCCATCAAGCCGACGGAGTAGGCAATCAGCGCCCGCTGGGTCATCGCGGCGTCAAAGGCAGTAAATTTACCGTACTGGAACAGGGACACCGTCAGCGGCTTGGCCAGAATCCCCAGCGCCACCGCACTTGGCAATGCCAGCAGGAAGCAGAGACGTAACCCCCAGTCCATCAGGCGGCAGTATTCATCATGGTTGCCGCTGGCAAAGCTTTTTGACAGCGACGGCAGCAGGATGGTCCCCAGCGCCACGCCCAGCACACCGGATGGAAACTCCATCAGACGGTCCGCGTAGTACATCCACGACACAGAGCCCGACACCAGGAAAGAGGCAAAGATGGTGTTGATGATAAGCGAGATCTGGCTGACGGAGACGCCAAGAATGGCGGGCCCCATCTGCTTAATCACGCGCATCGCGCCGGCATCTTTGAGATTAATGCGCGGCAGCACCAGCATGCCGATTTTCTTCAGGTGCGGCAGCTGATACGCCAGCTGCAGCACGCCGCCCACGGTTACCGCCCAGGCCAGCGCCAGTACCGGTGGGTTGAAATGCGGCGCGGCGAACAGGGCAAAACCGATCATGCTGACGTTAAGGAACGTCGGCGCAAACGCCGGAACGGAGAAACGGTTCCAGGTGTTCAGTATCGCCCCCACCAGCGAGGCCAGCGAGATCAGCAGAATATAGGGGAAGGTAATGCGCAGCAGCTGCGAGGTCAGTGCAAATTTATCAGCCGTATCGGCAAAACCGGGGGCGGTCACCAGAATCACCCACGGCGCGGCCAGCATCCCGATAACGGTCACCACGGCCAGCGCCAGGGTCAGTAGCCCAGAGACGTAAGAGACAAAGACGCGGGTCGCATCCTCGCCCTGCTTGCTTTTATATTCCGCGAGAATAGGCACAAATGCCTGCGAAAATGCCCCTTCCGCAAAAATACGACGCAACAGATTTGGCAATTTGAACGCGACGAAAAAGGCGTCCGTCGCCATTCCTGCACCAAAAACCCTTGCCACAATCGCGTCACGTGCAAAGCCCAGCACGCGAGAAAACATGGTCATCGAGCTGACTGCGGCCAGCGATTTTAATAAGTTCATTAACGTGAATTTCCAGAACCATACGGATTTGTAGGCCGGGTTAGCATAAGCGCCACCCGGCAAAGCCAACAAGCGGCGCTTAGTCTAACCGGATTTCATCGAATTACTATCGGCAGATGTTACAGCGAATTATTCACTCATGGCATCGCGCCAGAGCCTTTCCACAATGCGCTGAGCCAGAATGGCCTGCTCGCCGGACGTTTCAGGAACCGTCTGATTTTGCACACAGGTGATGAAATGACGGGCACATCCTGCGAAACCACGCTGCTCAAGCGTACTTTGCCACCCGGGTGCAGGAGGCGTAACAACGCCATTGCCCTTCTCTTCGCGCCACTCGCGCATATCGGTAATGTCATACAGCGCACCGTCGGTGACGGCCTGAACGAACTCACGCTGGCTGCCCGCACGACGGTGCATACTGGTGGTAATCTGAAGATGCTCAACGGCAAAATGGTGTTCCGCGTACACCATCTCCCCTCGTTCGTTAGTGACCAGGGTGCCGCTTTTCAGCTGTGCATTACCGTTGCTCAGCCACAGCGCGGTATCCACCACGTGAAGATAATCATCAAGAAGGGTAAAACGCAGATCGTTCGGCCCTACGCTGTCGGTACGATGCTTATCCATACGCAGCGAAGCCATATTGCCGGACTGCGCTTTCAGTTGCTGGTAAAGCGGCGCAAAGCGGCGGTTAAACCCCACCATCAGGGTCAGGTTTTTACGCGCCGCCAGATCAATCAGGCGTTCGGCGTCCTGCACGTTTTCCGCCAGCGGTTTATCCACGCAGACGTGGACGCCCGCATTGAGCAGCTCGCTTACCACCTGATAGTGGGTGGCCGTAGAGGTATGCACAAAGACGGCGTCACACTCGCGGGCCAGATCCTGCAGCGAGGCGGCATACGGAATACGCCAGGTTGAGCAGATACGCTCTGCTTTTTCACGGCCAGGAGACCATGCGCCTTGCAGCGTCCAGTCGGTCGCAGCCCCTAAAACCGGTAGCCAGGCTTTTTGCGCTATTCCGCCCAGCCCCACGACGCCAATGCGTAATTTTTTCACCGTCAGTCTCCCAAATGTGCCAGTAATGCATCCAGACGTTGTTTCAACCCGGCAACCTCACCTTCCAGAGCCTCCACACGGGCAACCAAATCGTCATCGCCAGCGGTTATATCGGTTACAGGAGACGTAACTGAAATATCAACGTCACCGCAGAAGAGATGCATATAGCGGCTTTCACGTTTACCCGGCTCGCGGGCCAGACGGACAACGTACGGGCCATCTTCACGTGCGGCCAGCCCCTCCAGCGTCTGCTCAACTTCCTGCATGTCGCTAAACTCATGCATACGGGAAGCACGCGTGCGCAGCTCTCCCGGCGTCTGCGCCCCGCGCAACAGCAGCGTAGTTATGACCGCCACTTCGGCGCTGCTCAGCTTCAGGTCGCCAAATTCGGAGTTACAGAAACGCTGTTCGTATTTGGTCACGCGGTTACCGAAGCCGCTGACGGTGCGCAGATAGTGGCGTTTTACCAGCGCAGCCAGCACCTCCTGAACGTCATGCTCGCTGAGGTTCATCACCGGCTCACGGTTCGTTTTTTGGTTACAGGCCATGGTCACGGCGTTAACAGAAAGCGGATACTGTTCCGGCGTGGTGACCTGTTTTTCGAGTAAGCACCCAATCACGCGCGCTTCTGTACCGTTTAGCTGATACTTCATCTTTTCTCCTTAACGACCTGCAGTCCAGTCACGGGTGGTTAACGCCGTCAGCACGTGGTCACGCCACTCGCCGTCTATCAACAAATAGTCTTTGGCGTAACCTTCTTTCTCGAACCCTAAGCGCGCCAGTAAATTTCCGCTGCGCTGATTATGCGGCATATAGTTCGCCATAATGCGATGAATGTGTTGCGTACGTTGCATATAGCGGATTGCCGCCGTTAACGCCTCGTACATCAGCCCCTGCCCCTGCCATTTCTGACCGATAGAGTAGCCAAGGTAACAGGCGTGAAACGACCCGCGCACCACATTCGAGAAATTAGCGATCCCGATAATTTCTTTCTCTTCTGGATCCAGCAACGCAAAATAAAACGCGCTACCCTGCTTATGAAATTCCGCAATCATGCTGAGGCGCGCCTGCCAGCCGGAGGGGTAACAATGGCTCTCATCCCGAACGGGTTCCCAGGGTTTCAAAAACTGGCGATTCTCGGCGTAATAATCCGCCAGACGCCAGGCATCACGCTCATGCACCAGACGAACGACCAGCCGGTCCGTTGTCAGACGCACTTTTGGCACATTACTGCGATAGCCAAACATCAATACCACTCCTTCCCGTCACTTCAGCTTGCCCATTAGCTTTACTATACCTGCGCCCGTGCCGTCTGTGAAAACAGTGACATACCATTTTCACCTCTTTTCACCTTTTTCAATGAAAACTCTCTATCAAAGCACCCTTTTGATAAAAAAATATTGTCGCGTCCAGGGGTGGGAAAAAAAGTGGCGACACCGCAGAATGTTAGCGTGCTCACCTTCTTATTTTCCCTGGAGGGAAAATGTCCCGCGTATCACAGGCGAGGAGCCTGGGTAAATATTTCCTGTTAGTCGATAACATGCTGGTCGTGCTCGGCTTTTTTGTCGTATTCCCTCTCATCTCGATCCGCTTTGTCGATCAAATGGGCTGGGCGGCGGTAATGGTCGGTATTGCCCTGGGACTGCGTCAGTTTGTCCAGCAGGGTCTGGGCGTCTTTGGCGGCGCGATCGCTGACCGCTTTGGCGCTAAACCGATGATCGTGACCGGTATGCTGCTCCGCGCGGCAGGCTTTGCCACGATGGCCGTTGCCCACGAGCCCTGGCTGCTCTGGTTCTCCTGCTTCCTCTCAGGTATCGGCGGCACGCTGTTTGACCCGCCCCGTACCGCGCTGGTGGTGAAGCTGATTCGCCCGCAGCACCGGGGGCGTTTCTTCTCCATTCTGATGATGCAGGACAGTGCCGGCGCGGTGGTTGGCGCATTGCTGGGAAGCTGGCTGCTGCAGTACGATTTCCGTCTGGTCTGTGCGGCCGGGGCGGTACTCTTTATTCTGTGCGCGCTGTTTAACGGTCTCTATCTTCCCGCCTGGAAACTGTCGACGGTAAAAGCGCCGGTGCGCGAAGGGCTAGGTCGCGTGCTTCGCGACAAGCGTTTTGTCACCTACGTATTGACCCTGACCGGGTATTACATGCTGGCCGTGCAGGTGATGCTGATGCTGCCGATCATGGTAAACGATATTGCGGGCACGCCTGCTGCCGTTAAATGGATGTACGCCATTGAAGCCTGCCTGTCACTGACGCTGCTCTACCCCATCGCCCGCTGGAGCGAACGGCGTTTTCGCCTGGAACATCGCCTGATGGCCGGGCTGTTTCTGATGACGCTGAGCATGATGCCGATCGGTCTGGTGAGCTCGCTCCAGCAGCTGTTTACGCTGATTTGCACCTTCTATATCGGCTCCATCATCGCCGAGCCCGCCCGGGAAACGCTGAGCGCCTCGCTTGCGGACGCGCGTGCCCGCGGCAGCTATATGGGCTTCAGCCGACTCGGTCTGGCCTTTGGTGGCGCGTTAGGCTACACCGGCGGCGGCTGGCTGTTCGATGCCGGTAAAGCGCTGAATCAACCGGAACTGCCGTGGATGATGCTCGGCGCAGTGGGCTTTATGACGTTACTGGCCCTCTGGTGGCAGTTCAGCCAGAAGCGCAGCGCGAGCGGTATGCTCGAGCCCGGCGCATAATCCTTCTCGTTGGCGGGAGAACTCTCCCGCCTCACTTCTCAGTATTTTCTGCTGGTTTCTGCCATTTCACACTGACATACTGACGCTACAGGACAGAAGCGCCGATTTTTCGTTGAGGAACACCATGAAGAAAATTGTCATTGCCGCCGCATTTATCGTTAGCGGCCTGCTGGTGGGCTGCAATCAGCTTACGCAATACACCGTCAGTGAACAGGAAATTAATCAGGCGCTGGAAAAACATAACAATTTCTCCAAAGACATTGGTGTGCCAGGCCTTGCCGATGCGCATATCATTCTCACCAATCTCACCAGTCAGATTGGTCGTGAAGAGCCCAATAAAGTCACCCTCGCCGGGGATGCCAGCCTTGATATGACCTCCCTTTTTGGCAACCAGAAAGCCAACATCAAGCTCAAGCTGAAGGCACTTCCGGTTTTCAACAAAGAGAAGGGCGCGATTTTCCTGCAGGAGATGGAAGTGGTCGATGCGCAGGTTTCACCGGACAAGATGGCACCGGTTCTGCAAACCCTGATGCCCTATCTGAACCAGTCGCTGCGTAACTATTTCAATCAGCAACCGGCGTATGTCTTAAGCGAAGACAAAAGTAAGGGTGAAGCCCTTGCGAAAAAATACGCAAAAGGGATAGAGGTGAAACCGGGAGAAATCATCATTCCTTTCACCGATTAACCTGAAGGGCGCTGCGGCGCCCTTTTTTTTACGGAAAAGTGTGCAAACGAAAACGTTTCCGCTTATGATTTGTGTCCGGCAAAAACAGCCATCCTTATGACTGATTCCTGACAAGCCGGAGCTTCCATGACTGCACAACCCCAGGTTCTTAAAATCCGCCGCCCTGACGACTGGCATATCCATCTGCGCGATGGCGATATGCTGAAAACCGTCGTGCCTTATACCAGTGAAATTTATGGCCGCGCGATTGTCATGCCAAACCTGGTTCCGCCAGTCACCACCGTCGATGCCGCGATTGCCTACCGCCAGCGCATTCTGGATGCCGTCCCGGCTGGACATAATTTCACCCCGCTGATGACCTGCTATCTGACCGATTCTCTCGATCCGGACGAAGTTGAGCGCGGCTTTAACGAAGGCGTTTTTACGGCGGCGAAACTCTATCCTGCAAACGCCACCACCAACTCCAGCCACGGCGTCACCAGCATTGATGCCATCATGCCGGTGCTGGAACGCATGCAGAAACTGGGCATGCCGTTGCTGGTACACGGCGAAGTCACGCATGCCGAGATTGATATCTTCGACCGTGAAGCCCGCTTTATCGAGACCGTGATGGAACCGCTGCGTCAGCGCCTGCCTGCGCTTAAAGTGGTCTTTGAACATATCACCACCAAAGACGCCGCAGAGTATGTGCGTGACGGCAACGAGTTGATTGCCGCCACCATCACCCCACAGCATCTGATGTTTAACCGTAACCACATGCTGGTAGGCGGGGTACGCCCTCACCTGTACTGCCTGCCGATCCTTAAGCGCAACGTTCACCAGCAGGCGCTGCGCGAACTGGTTGCCAGCGGTTTCTCACGCGCTTTCCTCGGCACAGACTCCGCGCCTCACGCCCGCCATCGTAAAGAGGCGAGCTGCGGCTGCGCTGGCTGTTTCAACGCCCCTACGGCCCTTGCCAGCTATGCAACGGTATTTGAAGAGATGGACGCGCTGGAACATTTCGAAGCGTTCTGCTCCCTCAACGGCCCGCGTTTTTACGGCCTGCCGGTCAATGACACTTTCATTGAACTCGAGCGCAAAGCGAGCCAGGTGGAGGCGTCCATTGCGCTGACGGATGATACGCTGATCCCCTTCCTGGCAGGCGAAACCGTCAACTGGACGGTAAAACGCTAAATAATCAACGCCCCTTGTTGTCAAATGGACAATATGCCTGTATAAATAAACAGTATATTACACAGGGGGCATTTATGCGTATTGAAGTCACCATAGCCAAAACTACCGTTCTGCCTGCTGGCGCGCTTGACGCACTGGCAGGCGAATTATCCCGTCGTATTCATAACACCTTCCCCGACAATGCAGGCGCCGTCACTGTTCGTTACGCCGCGGCGAACAACCTTTCCGTCATTGGCGGTGCAAAAGAAGATAAAGATCGCATCAGCGAAATCCTGCAGGAAACGTGGGAGAGCGCTGACGACTGGTTCATCACAGATTAACACTGCTCCCTCATTGTGTTTTTTGCCGGGTCGCCCCGGCTTTTTTTTGCCTGAAATTCCAGAAAGTTCAAAATAATTCGGCAACTTCTTTAAAAATCGTGAACAAGATGGTGTTTTATTGCTCGAACAATCCTAAAAAGCAGAAAAATGTGTTGCTAGCTGTTTATTTTTCCCTTAGGAACCCTTATTACTTGTATACTGAAGTTGCTTTCAGAAAAACATGCATTGAACCTCGAAGTCGTTGTCTTCTAACACGCATTATGGGGGTTATAATGGAAAAGAATAGCGAAGTCATCCAGACCCACCCACTCGTTGGCTGGGATATCAGTACCGTAGACAGCTACGATGCACTGATGCTGCGTTTGCACTACCAGACCCCAAATCAGCTGAACCGTGAAGAAGCGGAAGTTGGACAGACGCTGTGGCTTACGACAGACGTCGCCCGTCAGTTTATTTCTATTTTAGAGGCAGGAATTGCAAAAATAGAATCTGGCGACTATCAGGAAAATGAGTATAAACGGCACTAACCGAATGCTCACTTTTCTTTCAACAGGCACCCACGCGGTGCCTTATTTATTTCCCGCTTGTTTGCACCCGCTTTGTTAATTACTCTGCTAAAAAAAACGTACGTGACGAGATGCATATGAGATATGACCTAATCATTATTGGCAGTGGCTCCGTAGGATCGGCCGCCGGGTATTACGCGACACAGGCAGGACTCAATGTCCTGATGATTGACTCTCACCTGCCGCCCCATAGCGAAGGTAGCCACCACGGCGACACGCGTCTCATTCGCCATGCCTATGGAGAGGGGGAACGCTATGTTCCGCTGGTGCTTCGTGCCCAGACGCTGTGGGACGCGCTGGCTAAAGAGACTGAAGAGCGCATTTTCGAACGTACGGGCGTCATCAATCTTGGCCCGGCCCGTTCGGAATTTCTGGCTAATGTGGAACGCAGCGCAAAGGCCTTTAATCTGGAGGTTGAGAAGCTGGACGCGCCGGCTATCACCGCGCGCTGGCCAGAAATTACCGTCCCGGACGATTATATTGGCCTCTTTGAAGCCAACTCCGGGGTGTTGCACTGTGAAACCGCCATCAAAACCTGGATCGACCTTGCCGCCAAAGCGGGCTGTGCGCAGCTGTTTAACTGTCCGGTGGAGGCCATCACGCATAACGCAGATGGCGTGACGGTAACGACTCTGGATGGTGAATATTCGGCGTCTCGTTTGCTTATCAGCGCAGGAACCTGGGTCACCCGCCTGCTGCCAGACCTGCCGATCCAGCCCGTGCGTAAGGTCTTTTCGTGGTTCCAGTCGGATGGTCGCTACAGTGCCCAGAATAAATTCCCGGCGTTCACCGGCGAGTTGCCCAATGGCGATCAGTTCTACGGTTTCCCTTCCGAAAAAGACGCGCTCAAGATTGGAAAACACAACGGGGGGGAAGTTATCTCCTCACCTGACGAGCGTAAACCGTTTGGTGCTTGTCCGCAGGATGGTTCAGAAGCCTTCTCGTTCCTGCGCCATATTCTCCCGGGCGTGGGTGGCCTGCTCTACGGCGCGGCCTGCACCTACGACAACACGCCGGATGAAGACTTTATCATTGATACGCTGCCAGGACATGACAACACCCTGCTCATTACCGGGCTGAGCGGACACGGATTTAAGTTCGCTTCCGTGCTGGGTGAAATCGCCGCGCAATTTGCTCAGGGTATCACGCCTCAGTTTGATCTGACGCCCTTCTCACTCGCGCGTTTTAACGGATAATCGCTATGGGCTCCGGACAGTTCGGGGCCCGTTTTCTTTACGGTGAATCATGGGGCATTATGCGCAGGATCGTGAGTTTTCTCGTCAATAATATTCGCGAACATTTTATGCTCTATATCTTACTGTGGGCACTACTTGCGATCGTTGATTTTATTTACATTGTATTTTATTGAAAGCGTTGACTGACATTTATTGACGTTACTTTATGTTTATTTAATCTCTTTCCCCCTGCTTATTGCGCCTTGCACGAAGCCTTTGAATTACCTTTGCGGTTCCTTTTCAAAATTGCTGAAATAAATAAAATAAAAATCCATATACTCTTATTTCAGTTGCAATATCTTGCCTTCCCGTTCATTTTTACGTTTCGGTTAATTTGAAAATGGACATTCTGATGCAATTGCGTAACTCCTCCCGGCGCTACGGAATAATATCCATAAGTTTGCACTGGATATTTGCCATTGCCGTCTATGGCATGTTCGGACTTGGACTCTGGATGGTCACGCTCAGCTATTACGACGGCTGGTATCACCAGGCGCCGGAGTTGCATAAAAGCATCGGCGTTTTGCTGATGCTGGGGCTGATTTTCCGCGTGATATGGCGACATATCTCTCCGCCCCCTGCAGCACCGAAGACCCACAGTAAATTGACCCGTTTCAGTGCTGTCGCCGCGCATATTGCGCTTTATGCGCTGCTCTTCGCCATTCTGATCAGCGGCTATCTCATTTCGACGGCAGACGGCAAGCCGATCAGCGTTTTTGGTCTATTCGAGGTGCCAGCAACGCTCAGTGATGCTGGGGTTCAGGCCGACACGGCGGGGGTGGTCCACCTCTGGCTTGCCTGGAGCGTGGTGATCCTGTCCGTGCTGCACGGGCTTGCCGCCCTTAAACACCACTTTATTGATAAAGACGATACGCTCAAGCGCATGCTTGGCCGCTCGTCAATTGACTCTGGAGTATAAAATGAAAAAACACCTGCTGGGTATCGCACTGGGCTCTCTGTTATTCACCACCGGTTCCGCCGTGGCGGCGGATTATAAAATTGATAAAGAGGGCCAGCACGCGTTCGTCAATTTTCGTATCCAGCATCTGGGATACAGCTGGCTGTACGGCACCTTTAAAGATTTTGACGGCACATTCACCTTTGACGAGAAAAATCCTGCGGCGGATAAAGTCAATGTGACCATTAATACCAACAGCGTTGACACCAATCATGCTGAGCGCGATAAACACCTGCGCAGCGCAGAGTTCCTGAACGTCACTAAATTCCCGAAAGCGACTTTCACCTCTACGGACGTGAAAAAAGACGGTGATAAGTTGAATATTACCGGTAATCTTACCCTGAATGGCGTTACGAAACCCGTGACTCTTGATGCAAAATTGATCGGCCAGGGTGACGATCCGTGGGGGGGTAAACGCGCAGGTTTTGAAGCGGCAGGAAAAATTCACCTGAAAGATTTTAATATCACAACGGATTTGGGTCCGGCGTCTCAGGATGTTGAGCTGGTTATTTCTGTTGAAGGTGTGCAGCAGAAGTCATAATAGATTCGCCCGGCAGGATCTCGCCTGCCGGGCGTTATTATCATTCCGGGTCGGGAATACCCAGTTTGGTATTCAGACGGCCGCGTGATTTATTAAAAATCTTATTGCCGTTTTCTCGTCCCGCACGACGCCGACGCTGCTCTTCTTCCGGCAGAATACTCTCTTCACTGCACAGTTCACTGCAGCAACCGTTAAACTTCTCGGCACAGGCAGGGCACTGGATGAACAGCAGATGGCAACCGTCGTTTTTACAGTTGGTATGGGTATCGCACGGCGCACCGCACTGGTGGCACTGGGCAATAACGTCTTCCGAGATACGCTCACCCATACGCTCGTCAAAGACAAAGTTTTTCCCGATAAAACGCACCGGTAAACCCTGCTCGCGCGCGCGGCGGGCGTACTCGATAATGCCGCCTTCAATATGCCAGACCTTATTAAAGCCGTTATGCTTCATCCAGGCACTGGCTTTCTCACAGCGGATGCCGCCGGTGCAGTACATAACGATTTTTTTATCTTTATGCTCCTGCATCATCTCAACCGCTTTGGGCAGTTGCTCGCGGAAGGTATCGGCCGGGATTTCCATCGCGTTCTCGAAATGCCCCACTTCGTATTCATAGTGGTTACGCATATCAATGAACACGGCATCCGGATCGTCCAGCATCGCATTCACTTCCGCGGCCTTCAGATATTCACCGACGTTCGCCGGGTTAAATTCAGGATCGTCAATACCGTCCGCCACTATGCGTTCACGCACCTTCATGCGCAGCACCCAGAAGGATTTCCCGTCATCGTCCAGGGCAATGTTCAGGCGTAAGCCGTCGAGAGCGGGGTCGAAGCGATAAAGACACTCGCGGAAAGCGCTGACTTTGCTTTCCGGTACGCTAATCTGCGCGTTGATGCCTTCGCGGGCAAGGTAGACGCGCCCGAAAACGTTCAGGGCTGTGAAAGCCTGATAAAGCGCATCGCGGGTCGCCTGCGGATCGTCGATCGTGAAGTATTTATAGAAAGAGATGGTTGTGCGCGGTTCGGTTTCAGCCAACATACGCGCTCTTAACATCTCATTCGACACGCGGTTGTGTAACACTGGCATGGTGTACAGTCCTGGAATCGTTAGAGAGAATGAAAAATCGGTCGGCATCATATAGCAAACAAAACCAATTTACATCCACACAATTTACGCTACATTTCACACACCCTGATTAATCAGGTTTAACAATTGCTCTCGTCGTACAGGTTTCGTTGGCAGATATTTTGGCAACGTCTCAAAAAATGCGACAATAGCGAAACAGGACGTTTGAACACAGGAAAGACATGACCCAGTTACCCAAATTTACCGTCGCCCTTTTGCACCCTCGCTATTGGATGACCTGGCTTGGCATTGGCTTTTTATGGCTACTGGTACAGCTTCCCTACCCTGTTATCTTCCGGTTAGGTAAATCGTTAGGCCGAATCGCGCTAACGTTCATGAAGCGTCGGGCGCGCATCGCGTACCGAAATCTTGAGCTGTGCTTCCCGCAGATGAGCGAGGCAGAGCGCCACGATATGGTCACGAAGAATTTCGAATCCGTCGGTATGGGGCTCATGGAAACCGGTATGGCGTGGTTCTGGTCAGATAAGCGCATGGCGCGCTGGAGCAAAGTGACGGGAACCGGCATGGAGCCCGTGCATACGCTTCAGGCTAACCAGACCGGCGTTCTGCTGATCGGGGTTCATTTTCTGACGCTGGAGATCGGGGCGCGGATGTTTGGCATGCAGGCGCCCGGCATCGGTGTTTATCGTCCAAACGACAACCCGGTTATCGATCTCATCCAGACCAACGGCCGTATGCGCTCCAATAAAAGCATGATCGACCGTAAGGATCTGAAGGGCATGATCCGCGCCCTTAAATCCGGTGAAGTGGTCTGGTATGCTCCCGACCACGACTACGGTCCGCAGTCGAGCGTATTTGTGCCGTTCTTCGCCGTTGAAGAGGCGGCCACCACCACCGGCACCTGGATGCTGGCACGGATGTCCAAAGCCGCCATCGTCCCCTTTGTGCCCCGCCGTATGCCGGATGGCTCAGGCTACGAGCTGATGATGCTCGAACCGGAGCTCGCGCCGCCGTTAGACGATGCAGAAACCACCGCGCGCTGGATGAACAGCGTTGTAGAGAAGTGCATCATGCTGGCCCCTGAGCAGTATATGTGGCTGCATCGCCGCTTTAAAACGCGACCACAGGGCACACCGTCCCGCTATTGATCCTCATGCGGCCCCATTCGGGCCGCCTCCTGTTTTAGCTTTAAAAGCGCTTCCGCATTGCGGCAATCATAACCCAGGCGCATAATTAGCAGGCTTATTACTTTATGCCTCAGGTGCTCAGCACCTCATTATGCGGAATGTTATGTCACCCTCAGATTCCCCCATAAACTGGAAACGTAACCTCACGGTTGCGTGGCTTGGCTGTTTTCTTACCGGTGCGGCGTTCAGCCTGGTTATGCCTTTCCTGCCGCTCTACGTCGAACAACTGGGCGTGACGGGCCACAGCGCGCTCAATATATGGTCTGGACTGGTCTTCAGCATTACGTTTCTCTTCTCCGCGATTGCCTCACCATTCTGGGGTGGCCTTGCCGATCGCAAGGGCCGAAAAATTATGCTCCTACGTTCTGCGCTGGGGATGGCCATCATCATGGCGCTGATGGGGGTCGCGCAAAACGTCTGGCAGTTCCTGGTATTGCGGGCATTGCTGGGTTTACTGGGCGGATTTATTCCCAATGCGAATGCCCTGATTGCCACGCAAATTCCGCGCCATAAGAGCGGCTGGGCGCTTGGGACGCTCTCCACCGGTGGCGTAAGTGGCGCCTTGCTGGGGCCACTGGCCGGAGGACTGCTGGCGGATAATTACGGCCTGCGCCCGGTCTTTTTCATCACCGCCAGCGTGCTGTTCCTGTGCTTTATCGTCACTCTGCTCTGTATCCGTGAGAACTTCACGCCTGTCGCCAAAAAAGAGATGCTCCATGCCAGAGACGTGCTGACCTCGCTTAAGAATCCCAGACTGCTGCTGAGCCTGTTCGTCACGACAATGATTATTCAGGTCGCTACCGGCTCGATTGCGCCAATTCTGACGCTCTACGTGCGTGATCTGGCGGGTGATGTCAGTAACATCGCCTTTATCAGCGGGCTCATTGCCTCCGTGCCCGGCGTGGCGGCGCTGCTTAGCGCCCCGAGGCTGGGCAAGCTGGGGGATCGGGTAGGCCCGGAAAAAATTCTGATCTGCGCGCTGGTGATCTCCGTCCTGCTGCTTGTCCCCATGTCGATGGTGCACTCTCCGTGGCAACTGGGGGTTCTGCGCTTTTTACTGGGCGCCGCCGACGGGGCGTTACTGCCCGCCGTACAGACCCTGCTGGTTTACAACTCCACGAACCAGATTGCGGGGCGTATTTTTAGCTATAACCAGTCATTTCGCGATATTGGTAACGTGACCGGACTGCTTCTCGGTGCAGCTATATCCGCCAGCTTTGGTTTTCGCGCCGTCTTTATCGTGACGGCGGGCGTGGTGTTGTTCAACGCGATGTATTCGTGGTTGAGTTTATCCCGCGCGTTACGCCCCACGACAGAATAAGGCGAAAGCCTGACGGCTTATTTTCGCATTCATACTTGCAGAATCCGATCTTCAGCTATTCTTTCCCTGAAACCTTCTGGAAAACAGGGAGACACCAATGACCATGTACGCCACGCTGGAAGAAGCTATTGATGCCGCTCGCGAAGAGTTCCTCGCCGACAATCCCGGTGTTGAGGAAGAAGATGCTGACGTGCAACAACTTAATATCCAAAAATACGTTCTGCAGGACGGGGATATTATGTGGCAGGCCGAATTCTTTGCTGATGAAGGTGAAGAAGGGGAATGTTTGCCGGTCCTGAGCGGTGAAGGCGCGCAGGCCGTCTTTGATGGTGATTATGACGAAATCGAGTTACGGCAGGAGTGGCTGGAAGAGAACACCCTGCACGAGTGGGATGAGGGCGAATTTCAGCTCGAACCCCCGCTGGATACGGAAGAAGGTCAAACCGCAGCCGATGAGTGGGACGAGCGTTGATTTACGCTACTCGTACGGGCCATGGCTGGCATCGATGGGCAGCAACAGCGTGTCGAAAATCAGCGAAAACGGCAGATCGAGCACGGTCAGGTAGCGCCACGCGGAATCACGCACATCCCATTTCACACCCGGGTAATACTGATTCCCATGGCCCTGCCCTGGAATAGTGCGGCTGATGATGCTGCCGCAGCCGCTAAGCAGGCATGCCATCAGGACGACGATGATTATTCTCATAAGTTACCTCTAAAAAAATACCGGCGATTAAGCCGGTATTTTTATCTGGCGGGTGGCGCTACGCTTACCCGCCCTGGTTAACAACTTACTTCGCCTTCAGTGCAAGCGGATTCAGCTTCACGTCTTTGTAGTAGTTCACCCACGAAGAATACTTTTCCGGAGCGGACCATACGCGATAGTGAAGCCTTGCCATCGTGACCGGATCGCTCAGCAGCACCAGGCGACGGTCGCGGTTGAGTTTTTCCGGCGTCTCGTTAAGCGCCTGCTCAACGTGACGATCGCGGGCAATCTCCAGCACATGACTTGCACGGTGACGCGCCGTCGCCATGGCTGTTGCCAGGGCGTTAAATGACGGGTTAAACACGGCGTGCATAAAGCCATCATCCAGCGTGCGATTGCGGTTCTGCTCCAGATAGGTATCGGTATCCACCAGCACCTTCGGCGGGGAGTACTCTTCCGGGATCAGGAACAGTTTCCAGCGTTTAGTCCGCAGTCCCACCGTTGAACGGCTGGAGATCACAGAGACGAACGGCGACAGGATCAGCGAGAAGACAATCGGCGCCAGCCAGAACAGGAAGCGCAGATCCAGCCAGGCCATGCCCGCCGCCCACACCAGACCCAGCAGCAACTGAGAACCGTGACGCATGAAGGCTTCGCCCCACGGCGTGGAGTCGTCATCACGCTGCGGTGAGTTCCAGACCACTTCCCAGCCCAGGAACGCACTGACCACAAACACGGTGTGGAACAGCATACGCACCGGTGCCAGCAGCACGGAGAACAGCACTTCCAGCAGCAGTGAAAGGGTCACGCGGAAGAAACCGCCGTACTCTTTCGAACCTTTGCACCAGATCAGGATGATACTGAGCAGCTTAGGCAGGAACAGCAGCACCATGGTAGACGCAAACAGCGCAATTGCCAGCTCCGGACGCCACTGCGGCCACACCGGGAACAGCTGGCGCGGTTGCAGGAAGTATTGCGGCTCCGTCAAAGCATGGACGACCTGCAATGCAGTAGAGAGCGCAAGGAACATGAACCACAGCGGTGCAGAGAGATAAGACATCACGCCCGTCAGGAACACCGCGCGGTGAACCGGGTGCATCCCTTTGACAAGGAACAGGCGGAAGTTCATCAGGTTGCCGTGACACCAGCGGCGGTCACGCTTGAGCTCATCCAGCAGGTTCGGCGGCAGCTCTTCGTACGATCCCGGGAGGTCGTAGGCAATCCAGACGCCCCAGCCCGCACGACGCATCAGCGCAGCTTCCACGAAGTCATGCGACAGAATAGAACCGGCAAACGAACCCTCACCCGGCAGCGGCGCCAGCGCACAGTGTTCAATGAACGGCTTCACGCGAATAATGGCGTTGTGACCCCAGTAGTGCGATTCACCCAACTGCCAGAAGTGCAGACCGGCAGTAAACAGCGGCCCGTAAACACGGGTGGCAAACTGCTGGCAGCGCGCATAAAGCGTGTCCATACCGGACGCTTTTGGCGAAGACTGAATGATCCCCGCGTTCGGGTTGGCTTCCATCAGACGCACCAGACCGCTCAGGCAGTCACCGCTCATGACGGAGTCCGCATCCAGCACCACCATGTAGCTGTACTGGTTACCCCAGCGACGGCAGAAGTCATCGATGTTACCGCTTTTACGCTTCACACGACGGCGACGACGACGGTAGAAGATCTGACCTTCGCCCTGTACTTCTGCAATCAGCTCCATCCACGCTTTTTGTTCTGCAACGCAGATATCCGGGTTGTAACTGTCGCTCAGAATATAGACGTCGAAATGCGCCGCGTTGCCGGTCGCCTTGACGGACTCCCAGGTCGCACGCAGGCCCGCAAATACGCGGTCAACGTCTTCGTTACAAATAGGCATGATCAGCGCGGTACGATGCTCAGGATTGAGGGGTTCATCCCCGACCGTTGACGCTGAAATGCTGTATTTGTCCCGCCCCATCAGCAATTGCAGGAAGCCCATTAGCGCGGTCCAGAAACCGGCCGAAACCCAGCAGAACAGAACCGCAAACAGCAGGAGGATGCCGCTTTGCAGGATATAAGGCAGTAGCTGCATGAAGGAGACCCAGAGATCCTGGCCCATCATGTCCGTTGGGTTAATAAACGCCCAGCCCTGGTAAGGCAGAATGGTTTTCATGTACCAGGTCGCGACAACCGTTTGTGCCAGCGTCAGAAGCAGCAGGATGTAACGGCGAATAGTCCCCACGGTACGCCATTTCTGCTCAGAGGCCTGCTCTTCTTTCGTCAGGCGTGACAGATAGCGCGGCGTCACATCACGCCCACGCAGGCGATCCCAGAAGCGGCCAACCGGGTTGGTGCGCCATGGATCGGGGAACATAGAGGAACGCGTCGCCTTCGGCATCGCCTGAAGCTGATCGCGTCCTTCGTCGTCTTTAATCAACTGCCCTTCTGCCAGCGAGTCTGGCCATGCCTGCTCCAGACGCGCTTTTACTGACCCCAGCGGCGTATCATCATCACGGGAAAACTGACGATGTTCACCATCCAGCGCGGTGTGAACCGCGCGGATGTCGCTCTTAGGCAGCGCCGCTTTTTCGATATCCGTCAGCGGCATGGCATCAATATATTCAGATGTATTATTCATTGGCAGGTAGCTGATAGCTCCAGGTTTCACTCAGCGGCTGATCGTCACTGACCAGCGCAGCACGCATTTCAGTGGTCTGTTTCGGATCTTTCACTTTCACGCGCAGGGTCAGACGCCAGCCTTTGGTTACCGGATTGTAACGCACCGTGTTTTCAACGATTTCACCGTTATCACCAATGCTGGCCTGAGCCGACACCGCCGTATCCGGAGACAGTTTCTTCATATCCTGGCCTGTGAAGTCCACGACAAACGCCACGGTACCGTCAGGCTGACGGATAAGGTTAGACTGCTTCACATCACCTGTTGAGCGGCGAGTCTGCATCACATACGCGTTATCCGGCGCATGCAGCTTATCTTCGTCGCGGCTGAAGGTAATGGTGTACTTGAAGTTCATCTCTTTCCCGGCTTCCGGGAGTTGATCCGGCGTCCAGTAAGCGACGATGTTATCGTTGGTTTCATCGTTGGTTGGAATTTCAACCAGCTCTACCTTGCCTTTACCCCAGTCGCCTTTCGGCGTAACCCAGGCGCTTGGACGCAGGTCATAACGATCGTCCAAATCTTCAAAGCGAGAGAACTGACGGCCACGCTGCAGCAGGCCAAAGCCCTGCGGGTTTTCCATCGCAAAGCTGCTTACTGCCAGATGTTTCGGATTATTCAGCGGACGCCAGATCCACTCACCGTTACCGGCATGAATAGACAGACCATTGGAGTCATGCAGTTCCGGGCGGAAGTTGGTTGCCGGCGACGGCTGGTTTGGCCCAAACAGGAACATACTGGTCAGCGGCGCAACGCCCAGTTTGCCCACTTTGTCACGCAGATAGACTTTAGACTGCACGTCAACGACCGTGTCACGACCCGGCATAATCACAAAGCGATAGGCACCGGTTGCGCGCGGAGAGTCCAGCAGCGCATAAATAGTCAGACGTTTGTCCGTTGGTTTTGGACGTTCAATCCAGAACTCGCGGAAACGCGGAAACTCTTCCCCTGATGGCAGCGCGGTATCAATGGCCAGACCACGCGCAGAAAGCCCGTACACCTGCCCCGCGCCAATCACGCGGAAGTAGCTGGCGCCAAGCATGCTGACGATTTCGTCGTTTTTATCTTTGCTGTTAATCGGGTAAAGCACCTTGAATCCTGCGAAGCCCAGGTCTTTCACCGTATCTTTGTCGTGTTGCACATTGCCAAAATTGAAGTAATCCGGGCTGTACTTGATCTTACGTACCGCGGTCGCCGTCACTTCATTGATGGCAACAGGCGTGTCGAAGTACATACCCTGATGATAAAATTCAAGCTTGAACGGGGTTTTAATGTTGTTCCAGTACGCTTTATCGTGATTGAACTGAATCTGCTGATAGTCCGCATACTTCATGTCGCGGAAAACGGAGGGCAAGTTACTTTTCGGCGCTTCGTAGCTCTTGCCTGCCATCGATTTTGCCTGTTTTGCGACATCGTCGATGTTAAAGGCCAGTGCCGATGAGGTATACAGTGATAACACGACTGCAGCACCCACCCAACGCATTTTCATCATCTGTGGTTTATGTTTCATAATAAGTAAGCACTTCCCCCTTTGTGTGCTTATATCGATCCGATCCATTTTAATGGAAACTCAGGCAATCCGACAACATAATCACTGCTTTGTTCAGCTACTGGCTCATGGATTAAGCAAATGAAAGAACCCGCGATTCACTTTGCGTGCTTATCCTGGAGACAGTGTGTCGGTCTTGGTGTAGGGTTGGCGTCGAATGTAACCATTATGAGTCTTAGGGATAAGACGAAAAGTCTGAGAATGCACAAAGTTATATGAGCACATCACCAACAGAACGTGAATATTTCCTCGACTCGATCCGGGCATGGCTGATGCTATTGGGGATCCCCTTTCACATTTCACTGATTTACTCCAGCCACACGTGGCATGTTAATAGCCAGATGCCGTCCTGGTGGCTCACGCTGTTTAATGACTTTATTCACGCCTTCCGTATGCAGGTGTTTTTTGTCATTTCAGGCTATTTCTCCTACATGCTTTTTTTACGCTATCCGCTGAAGCGCTGGTGGAAAGTCCGCGTAGAGCGCGTGGGTATTCCTATGTTGACCGCCATCCCGCTGCTGACGCTGCCGCAGTTCATTATGCTGCAGTATGTTAAAGGCAAAGCAGAGAACTGGCCGAATCTTACGCTGTATGAAAAATACAATACGCTGGTCTGGGAACTGGTGTCTCACCTCTGGTTCCTGCTGGTACTGGTGGTACTGACCACGGTCAGCCTGGTGATCTTTAGCCGTCTGCGCCGTCATTTAAGCACGACCGCTGACGCCTTCTTCGCCAACGTCACGCTGGGCAAACTGTCGGTGCTCTTTTTGCTGCTTGGCGTTGCTTATGCCGCCGTGAGACGCACTCTGTTTATCGTCTACCCACCGATACTGAGCGACGGGTTGTTTAATTTTGTGGTGATGCAGTCGCTGTTCTACATTCCGTTCTTTTTAATTGGCGCACTGGCGTTTATTTATCCGAAGCTTAAAGCCTTGTTTACCACACCGTCACCGTGGTGCGCAGTGGGTGCCGCCTTCGCGTTTGCGGCCTATCTGCTGAACCAGCGCTACGGTAGCGGCGACGCCTGGATGTATGAAACGGAAAGCGTGATCACTATGCTGCTGGGCTTGTGGATGGTGAATGTGGTGTTCGCACTCGGCCACCGCTTGCTGAACTTTAAGTCCAGCCGCGTGACCTACTTCGTCAATGCTTCACTGTTTATCTATCTGGTGCATCACCCGTTGACGCTGTTCTTCGGGGCTTACATCACGCCGCATATCGCCTCTAACACGCTGGGCTTCTTTACCGGACTGGTGTTTGTAGTGGGCGTGGCGATCGTGCTCTACGAGATCCATCTGCGGATCCCTCTCCTGCGTTTCCTGTTTTCAGGCAAGCCCCAGACGAAAACTGCCTGAGCAGCGTGGCGCACTGACGGTGCGCCACGTTTGTTTCAACTCTCCAACGCTTGTCTGCGCTGCGCCAACAACCGCTGATACAGATGCAGGGTGTCTTCATCAAAACAGACAAAGGTCACCTTCTCTGGCAGCGGTTTCAGCGACAGGTAGCGGTAAACGGTTTCTACCGCGATGGTCGCCGCTGCCGCCTTAGGATAACCATACACGCCGGTACTAATTGCCGGAAACGCCATCGTTTTGTATCCGTTGTCGGCGGCAAGCCGTAGGCAGTTTCGGTATGCCTCTTCCAGCAGACTCGCTTCATGGTGGTCGCCGCCCTGCCATACTGGGCCAACGGCGTGAATCACCGCTTTGGCCGGAAGGTTGCCCGCAAGCGTAATCACCGCATGGCCCGGCGGGCATTCGCCCTGTTGCTGACGCACGATTTTACAGGCTTCCAGCAGCTGCGGTCCGGCAGCGCGGTGAATAGCACCGTCAACCCCGCCTCCCCCCATCAGGGAAGGATTGGCCGCATTGACGATGACATCGACATGCTGGGTCGTAATATCGCCATGAATCACTTCAATTTGCGGTTTCATAAAAGCCCTCTGCTACCCGCCTTTTTCTTAAGTGTATCGCAGAGGGGTTATTGAGAAAAACGATCGGCGGTAAAACACGAATTAGCGGTACTGGATCTGAACCACTGCGAGCGTTTTTTCAGGATTAAGGTATTTCATATCCACTGTCGCCAGGCTGGAAGGTGTCGTCATGCCGTTCAGCGCATCGTCGTAACTGACCATACGGGTTTGCATACGGTTTTTATCCGGGCACGATACCGCCAGCTGCCGATGTTGCTGCGTAACTTCACACGGGTCAGCAACGATTGCACCGCGAAAGTGAATGACGCCCCCTTCCGCAAAAGTGGCCGAATGTGCAGGAACGATAAAGGCAGAAACGAGCAGGCCCAAACCTGAAATAAGATGTGCAAAATTGTGGGTCACGATAGGTACTCCTCAATGAAAATCGTCCATGAGGGGCAAACGCGCTTCATTATGTTAACGAAGTGTCACGTTACGGAACATTACGACACAGTTCCTGATAACAGCATAGCTCAACGGCACAGACCCGCCACCTTCGCAACATATTGATATTATGAATGATTAGAGCGCGCGCCCTCCAGGCGACCACTGTTGTGATAAATGAAGTGCTTTTCCATCAGTGACGGTTACCACGATCGTTACCGTGTCTCCCGCAGAGATATTTAAACTCAAGCGCATTAAATCAATCGCCTGATTAGCGGGGATAAAAAGTGTGTTTTGCTGGCGGGATGAACTTTGTCCACTCTGCCCTTCGCGCAAAGAAACAATCTGGACCTGACAATCACACGATTCCGTCAACGTGACCTGCGGAATAATGGTGGTCATATTGCCCTGCTGTGAGGTTTGAAAGGTTATCTGGCTCGACAGCGCGGCGAGGAGAATTAAGGTATTCATAATTAACTCCCGAAAAAAAACAGGGCATCAGCCCTGTTTTTTGTAGCACAGATGTCAGTATCAGTACTGATGAGCTGTCGCGTGGTTACCAAAGCCAATCTGGGTAACGTTGACGGTGGAGTTAGACGCCGTCTGGTCTACCAGTGCGCCGTTAAGGCCACCGTACTGGCTGACATTCATCACGGAATCTTTACTGTTCCACTGATCAAGTGTCGCACTGTTGCCAAATCCGTTCTGGGTCAGGTTAATGCTACTGTCGTCAGACCCCTGGCCAACGTCAGCGCCGTTACCACCACCGGTCTGGCTAATATTCAGAACTGAATTTCTGGCATCAGTCTGCAGGGCCAGCGCGGAGTTACCGCCACCATTCTGGTAAATATTCAGGGTTGAATTTGGGCCACCGTATCCGCCATGACCATGTCCATGACCCCATCCGCCCTGGTTAATCATACCAGCCATAGCACTACCAGAAACTACGATTGCTGCAAGTGCTGCCACTTTGATAAATTTCATGGTAAACCCCCATCGGATTGATTAAAGTCGTCGCGAAATAACTAGCGTTGAATAACGCGAATTGCCATCTGCGACTGTTTCTGCACTACAACTGCGGTTTTCTGCGTACCGTACTGCGTAATATTTGCTCTATTACCCGACCCTTTCTGGATAATTTTTGCACTGTTACCATATCCATCTTGCGTAATACCTGCATCGTTCCCGTTACCGCTCTGATCGATCCAGGCAATATTGTAAGTCCCTGATTGATCAACTCTCGCTCTGTTGCCTGCACCATCCTGGGAAACGACTGACAAGAGTTTCGACCCTTCCTGGCGAATCTGAGCGTCATTAAATACGCCCTGTTGACCAATAATGGCTGCCTGATTTAATGATGAACGACTTAATTCATTAACCGCAAAATTATATTCAGCATTCGCCAAATCAGTATTAGCCGCGGTTACAAATCCAGGCACACCCAGTAATGTAAACATCAAAAATAACGATGTGTTTTTCATGTTGTCACCCTGGACCCGGCTACCTGAAAACACCCTGTTCGTATTTCGTGTTAAACGACTCGTTTTTTTGTTAACGCGTCGTTACGGTGAAGAGTATGTCCGCTGAAACATTTTAAATATCTCACCCGCGTGGCTTATTTTTATTTATCAGGTCACCACAAAGTCGTAATTTGCAGAAAAAATACACATTACACAGGCTGGTTTAATTTTTTATAGAATATTTATGCGCGTTGTGTCGTACAACGACGACAAGCCTGCCCACGCTTCCCTCCGCGTTGTTTAAGCGTAACGGCAGGATGGCATTTTGTTCATCACGTGTCACAGGACGTGTTTTCTTAAGCCAGAGAGAGGAGAACATAATGGCTTAGAAAGTATCAGTTACTCATACCAAAGCTTAACGTCTCCAAAATAAAAATTAAGACATAAAATCAATCAGTTAATAAAATTTGTATGATTTTTAAAATCTGTGCACACCTATTTATATGTACAACTTTCATATCAAATAACAACATTCAAAACAGCCAATACTCACAAATTAATATTGATTTTTACATATTGTTACATGATTAACACTTGCTTTAAACTTCGTAAAAGCTAGATTGAAATTAGCTGTACGAAATTGGTTTTATATTTACCTCCCTGTGGAGGTTATGTTCTGATTCTACACACAGCAGTGCAACATCTGTCAGTACTTCTGGTGCCTTCCTCTTTTCAGGAGGGCAGCTGTCAGGTGCCAAAAATAAGTGGGGTTTCATCATGTATAATGAAGTCCATAGTTTACATGGTCATACATTACTGTTGATCACAAAACCTTCTCTGCAAGCGACAGCTTTATTACAACATTTAAAGCAATCTTTATCATTGAACGGGAAATTGCATAATATTCAACGTTCTTTTGATGATATTGCGCCTGGCAGCATCATTCTGTTTGATATGATGGAAGCTGATAAGAAGCTTATCCATTACTGGCAAGATAACTTAAGCAGGAAAAACAATAATATCCGCGTGTTATTATTGAACACTCCTGATGAATACCCTTTCAGAGATATTGAAAGCTGGCCGCATATCAATGGCGTGTTCTACGTCACTGAAGAAGAAGGCCGGGTGGTAGAGGGTCTGCAGGGCATATTGCGCGGAGAGTGTTATTTCTCGCAAAAGCTGGCCAGCTACCTCATCACGCACTCCGGTAACTACCGCTATAACAGTTCGGAATCAGCGCTGCTCACGCACCGTGAAAAAGAGATCCTGAACAAACTACGCATTGGTGCTTCAAATATTGAAATCGCCCGTTCGTTATTTATCAGCGAAAATACGGTAAAGACGCACCTTTATAATCTTTTCAAGAAGATAGCTGTTAAAAATCGAACTCAGGCTGTTTCATGGGCAAACGATAACCTCAGGCGTTAATCACATGAAGCGCACGTTGAGTTGGATCGCCGCAGCGAGTTTCTTGCTCGCTGCAGGGAACCTGCAGGCCGTCGAGGTCGAAGTTCCCGGATTGTTAACTGACCACACAGTCTCATCGATCGGGCACAGTTTTTACCGGGCCTTCAGTGATAAATGGGACAGTACCTACACGGGTAATTTAACAATCAACGAGCGGCCCAGTGCACGTTGGGGAAGCTGGATAACCATCACGGCTAATCAGGACGTTATTTATCAAACGTTTTTATTCCCCTCGAAAACAGACTTCGATAAAAACGTGGCCTTAGCACTGGCTCAAACTGAAGACGCTATTAATCGCCTGCAAATAGACAAAGCGCTATTAAGCACCAGCGATTTAGCAAAAGATGAGTTCTAGCGAACCGATATGCGGAGGCTGTCATGCGTATTGCATATGCAGTTGTTTCGATAATGCTTATTACCCCTCTTTGCTGGGGCGGAAATATGACGTTCCAGTTCCGTAACCCTAACTTTGGCGGTAACCCTAACAACGGTGCGTTCCTGCTGAATGAAGCTCAGGCGCAAAACTCCTATAAAGATCCCAGTTATAAGGACTTTACCGTTGATACCCCTTCCGCACTGGATAACTTCACCCAGGCTATCCAGTCGCAAATTTTAGGGGGATTGCTGACAAACATTAACACCGGCAAGCCCGGCCGAATGGTGACCAACGATTTTATTGTCGATATCGCCAACAGAGACGGACAACTTCAGTTGAACGTAACCGATCGTAAAACCGGAAAAACCTCCACCATTGAGGTTTCTGGCCTACAAAGCAATTCAACTGATTTTTAAACAATAGCTAAATAAGGACAACGATCATGCAGCGCTTCCTGATATTTGTTGCAGTGTGCTTATTGAGCGGTTGTTTAACTGCTCCGCCTAAAGAAGCTGCAAAACCAACATTAATGCCTCGGGCTCAGAGTTATCGTGATTTAACCCATTTGCCTTCTCCAACGGGCAAAATATTTGTCTCGGTATACAACATTCAGGATGAAACAGGGCAATTTAAGCCCTACCCGGCCAGTAACTTCTCCACGGCAGTGCCGCAAAGCGCCACCGCCATGCTGGTTACCGCACTCAAGGATTCGCACTGGTTTATACCGCTGGAACGCCAGGGGCTACAGAACCTGTTAAATGAACGAAAAATTATTCGTGCTGCACAGGAGAATGGCACCGTCGCGGACAATAACCGAATGCCTCTGCAGTCTCTGGCTGCGGCAAACGTCATGATCGAAGGCTCGATTATCGGATATGAGAGCAACGTTAAATCGGGTGGTGTGGGAGCACGTTACTTTGGGATTGGCGCGGATACCCAGTATCAGCTCGACCAAATTGCCGTTAACCTGCGTGTCGTCAACGTCAGTACCGGTGAAGTGCTCTCCTCGGTAAACACCAGCAAAACGATATTGTCTTATGAAGTCCAGGCGGGGGTATTCCGCTTCATCGACTACCAGCGTTTACTGGAAGGTGAAATTGGTTATACCTCGAATGAACCGGTCATGATGTGTCTGATGTCAGCCATTGAAACCGGCGTGATCTTCCTGATTAACGATGGTATCGATCGCGGGCTGTGGGATCTGCAAAACAAATCAGACGTGCAGAACCCGATCCTGGTGAAATACCGTGATATGTCCGTGCCTCCGGAATCCTGACAGGAAGCGCATAAAAAAGGCGAGATGATTATCTCGCCTTTTTTTATTCACTCACCGCGGTGATGTTTTGCGTTTTTTCCCGTCGCGCCGCCAGCCAGAGACCGCTGTTCTTCATGGCATAGCCAAACAGCAACCCCAGCGCCAGTGAAGGGACGACCAGCTTCCACTCCCCCTGTCCGGCAAAGGTCGCGCACGCCCCCATAAAGGTGCCCGGTACAAACGACAGCAGCAGATGCTTCGCCTGAATACACATCAGGAAGGCAACGACCCCCGTCATGACGTAGCCCAGGATCTCCAGATGCGGCGCCAGCGCGCTGCCTTTGATGATAACCAGCGCCCATATAACGCCGCTCATCAGCGTGCAACCAGAGATAAAGAGCCCTTTCAGCCCTCCCTGCGGGCAGGCGAAATAGGCCGTGCAGCCAAGGAAGCCAGCCCAGCTTAATAAACCAAGAGACACCGCCACCCATCCCCAGATACCGGAGAGAATGCCCGTCGTGATTGCAATACTAAGTAATATGTTCATGGTGCGCATCTTAGCAGATGCGCACCATGGAAATGAGATCAGAAGCACATTACGTGCAAGTTGAAATGTATCGTTGCAGAATTTTTGTGATGTAAATCACTCTTCACTCTCTTCTTCCAGCTCATCCCACATTGCTGCGATGGCGTCGCGCGTCAGCGGAGCCAGCGTTCTCCAGAACGGAGAGGTGGCGTGGGCTTCAACTTTCCCCAGGAAGGTTCCAACCCACGGCAGCAGATACGTCTCGAAGAGAATTTCGATGGCTTCATTTTCATCATCACCCGCGTTGTCTTCGATCCAGGAGGCCGCCAGCAGCAGAGTACCAATATGATCGGCTGGCGTATCGCTCAGCGGCATACCGCGCTCAGAGAGGAATGCCCGCACTTCCGCTTCGGTCGCCCCTTCCTGCCAGGCAGAACGGTAGGGCGAAACGCGGCACTCTTCACCCACGAACAATGCGTTGTAATCCGTTGAGATCTGCTGCATATCACAGTTTTTCTGCAGACGTTCCAGTAACTCATCCTGTTCCAGCGGCCAGTTCTGCGCCAGCTTACCCTCGCGAATGAGCGTAAACAGCGGAACCAACAGCGGGTCCTGCGGCTGGCGATAATACAGGGAGCCCAGCACGCGGCAAAGGATGGAGAATTCATTCATTGTGTTATTCCGTTATTCAATTAAAGGTCGGCAAATTCATCAACGGGCGTCATGCCGCGCGACTCCAGGAAGTCGAGCATACGGCGTGGCGTGACGTTCAGGATCTGTGCTTCCGGGAAATTGACGTCCTGCAGCACTTTCATGCACTCGCCAAAATCCCCCAGCGTGAAGGCCGTGTGCGAATCAGAGCCCAGCGCCACCATCCCTCCGGCATCACGCACGGCGGCTGCCACTTCGCGACAGTTGGCTTCACTGCCTTTACGCGAGTGCACGAACGAGGAGTTGTTAATCTCCAGCGCCACACGGTGTTTCGCGGCGGCCTGCGCCACGGCCTGAATATCAATAGGGTATTTAGGATTACCCGGATGGCTGATGATATGCACATTGCCGCTGGCAATGGTGGCAATCATCGCCGCGGTATTGGTCTCTTTATCCTGCGGCGGGAAAACCGGCTCATGGAAACCAGCAAGGATCAGATCTAAGGAGGTCAGCATCGGGCCGGTGCAGTCGATTTCACCGTCGGTGTTTTTGATGTTCGCCTCAATGCCGCGCAGTATCCCAATGCCATCCACCAGACGTGGCCAGATCCGCATATTCACAAAATGCCAGTAGTGCGGCGCATCCGCCATATCCGGGCCGTGATCGGTTATCGCAAAGAGCTTAATACCTTTTAGCTTTGCCTGGGCGATATAATCATGGAGGTTGCTATACGCGTGGGTGCTGGCGACGGTGTGCATATGCAGGTCAACGGGATACATCTTTCTCTCCTCTGCGGTTTTTCCAAAGGATAGCAGTTATCAGCGGCGAATATTAGCAAAAACCCGGCCAACGCCGGGTTTCTCTCAGTAGCCGCGCTGTCGGTCGACCTGACCGGTAACCGCGTTCCCCTTCTCTATTTCACCGATAGTATGCGAGATATAAGCCACCGCCTCAGCCGGTCGCGTCACGGCGGCGACATGCGGGGTCATTGCCACGCGAGGGTGTCGCCATAGAGGGCTTTCTTCAGGCAGCGGCTCACGGCTGTAAACATCCAGCATGGCACCTTTAAGCTTTCCGCTATCCAGCGCCTTCAGCAGATCCGGCTCCACCAGATGCACCCCGCGCGCCAGGTTCATCAGGTAGCTCCGATCGGCCAGCTGATTGAGCAAGGCTTCGTTGATAATCCCCACCGTTTCCGCCGTATTCGGCAGCAGGTTGATCAGCACGCGTGTGCCTTTCAGAAACGCCGGGAGTTCATCCGTTCCGGCAAAACTCTCAACGCCCGGATACGCTTTACGGCTACGGCTCCAGCAGCGTAACGGGAAGCCCCACGGGGCAAGGGCTTCAGCCACCTTTGAGCCCAGCACGCCCGCCCCGAGGATACCGATGGTAAAGTCTTCACGTTGATATTCCGGCAGTGGCTCCCAGTGGGATTGCTGCTTAAAGGCCTGATAATCATCAAAGCGACGGAACCAGTGCAGGACCTGGCTGACGGCATATTCCTGCATTTGCTGGCCCATACCGGTATCTTCCAGGCGGAACAGGGGGATATCTTCCGGCAGCATCTCCGGGTGTGCCTTCAGTTTGCTCAGAATGGAATCCACGCCAGCGCCAAGCGCAAACACGGCCTTCAGTTTACGGCCCTGAAGCATCTCAACGGGTGGATGCCAGACCAGCGCATAGTCAGCATGTTCGTTATCGCCCCGCTTCCACTCACGAACGCGCGCGCCCGGCAGTGCTGCCGACAGTGCTTTAATCCAATAAGCCGTATCAAAAGTGGGGTGATAGAAGAGTATATCCATAGTCATTCCTGCCTTTTTTCGCGCTGTTTTGTTTTCATTTTCAAATGGATTGTCAGCATAACAAATTTATGGCGCTATGTTATTGCTGATAAAAAAGGCGCTTTTCGCACATTTCGGAATCAGGTTGCCTGAAGTTTGTCTAAACACGCTAAATTACTGAAAAAGTGAGTTGACGGCAGTTCGGCTTTTCCTTACATTAGCGCCCGTCCCGGCAACAACGGGATGACAATATGGTGAGGTGTCCGAGTGGCTGAAGGAGCACGCCTGGAAAGTGTGTATACGGCAACGTATCGGGGGTTCGAATCCCCCCCTCACCGCCATATTCAAGATGAGAGCTCGTACGAAAGTACGGGCTTTTTTCTTTTATATTCTCCAGCTGGGGGGATTCGAACTTTGCTTCCTCTGCGGTGATGGTGTCGGGTGGCGCTTCGCTTACCCGACCTACAAAGAATTTACTCCTCCACCATCCGTGCATACTCTTCGGTTAGAAAATCGACCAGCGCCCTGACCGATGGCAGTAGACCGCGCCGCGAAGGATACACCGCGTGGATCACTTCCCGTCTGGGCTCCCAGGCATCCAGAACCCGCACCAATTCCCCTTTCGCCAACTGATCTTTAACCATTAAAATCGGCAACTGCACCACGCCTACGCCCGCCATCGCCGCTTCCCGCAGCGCCAGCATATCGGTAGTTATAAAGCGCGGCGTGTAGTGGATTTCGGCTTTCGCTCCCTCCGGACCGCTCAGATCCCATTTATGCAGTTGCTTGCCCGCCCCCATACTTAAACCCGGCCAGTCGCTGAGTTCAGCAGGCATCATCGGGTTGCCCATCCGCTCAATCAACGCCGGGCTCGCCACCAGGCAGTGTCCTCTGTCAGCCAGCACCCTTAACACCAGATCGCTGTCATCAAACGGACGCGGACGAACGCGGATCGCCACGTCAATGCCTTCACCTACCAGGTCAACCCGCCGGTTGGTGGCCTCCAGCTGAAGATTGATCCCCGGGTAGCGCGCCATAAACCGCGCCAGCATGGGCCCCACATGAACGTGCAGCAACGTGACAGGACACGTTATCCTGACAACACCGCGCGGTTCAGCCTGTAAGGCAGCCACCGCCTCCTCCGCCGCTTCAGCCTCGACCAGCATGGCTTTACAGTGCTGATAGAACGTTTGCCCCACCTCCGTCACCGTAAACTGCCGCGTGGTACGCTGTATCAACCGCACACCCAGCCGCTCTTCCAGCTGCGCAATCCGGCGACTCAGTTTCGATTTAGGCTGATCGAGCGCCCGACCTGCCGCTGCAAACCCACCGTGGTCCACCACTTTCACAAACCACACGAAATCATTGAGATCCTGCATACGCCCTCATTGTTCCATTTTAAGAACAGTGAATGTCATTTTCACTCTCTACCGGGATATTAGCTCTGAATATAAGCTAATTACATCGACAGCACATCAGGAGTTAATCATGAAAACCGTAACAGGCGTCTATACCGCACCTCGTCCCCATTGGGTCGGAGACGGTTTCCCGGTTCGTTCGATGTTTTCCTATCAGACGCACGGTGAATCACTCAGTCCGTTCCTGCTGCTGGACTATGCCGGTCCCTACACCTTCCCGGCGGATGGCGCGAAGCGTGGCGTGGGCGAGCACCCTCACCGTGGCTTTGAAACGGTCACCATCGTCTACTCCGGCGAAGTGGAACATCGTGACTCCAGCGGCAAAGGCGGGGTCATAGGACCGGGCGACGTGCAGTGGATGACGGCGGGCGCAGGCATTTTGCACGAGGAGTTCCACTCCAGCGCGTTCTCGCAGAAAGGCGGCGAACTGAAAATGATGCAGCTGTGGGTCAACCTGCCCGCCAAAGACAAGATGGCAGCGCCCGGTTACCAGAGCATCACGAAGGCGGATATCCCTGTCGTCACGCTGCCGGATAGCAGCGGAACGTTGCGCGTCATCGCCGGCCGCTTTGACGAGGTGACTGGCCCGGCTCATACCTTCTCACCGCTGAATGTGTGGGATCTGACACTACGCCAGGGCAGCCACCTGACGCTCAATCAGCCTGAAGGCTGGAGCACGGCACTGGTGGTACTTGAGGGCAGCGTAACGGTGAACGGCACCACGCCAGCGGGTGAGGCACAGCTGATCGTATTCAGTCAGCAAGGCGACAAGCTTCATCTGGAAGCAAACGGCGACGCAAAAGTACTGCTGATGGCCGGCGAGCCGCTGAATGAACCGATTGTGGGCTATGGCCCATTTGTGATGAACAGTAAAACCGAAATCGCGGAAGCCATTCGTGATTTCAACTCCGGCCGCTTCGGCCAGATCTAAACGTAATAAGGAGCGCAAAATGTCTACCCCTGCAAACTTCAACGGTACACGTCCCGTCATTGACGTAAACGATGCAGTCATGCTGCTTATCGACCACCAGAGCGGGCTGTTCCAGACCGTCGGCGATATGCCGATGCCAGAACTGCGCGCCCGTGCGGCGGCGCTGGCAAAAATCGCCACCCTGGCGAAGATCCCGGTGATCACCACCGCTTCCGTCCCACAAGGACCGAACGGCCCGCTTATCCCGGAGATCCACGCCAATGCGCCGCATGCTCAGTACGTGGCCCGCAAAGGTGAGATCAACGCCTGGGATAACCCGGAGTTTGTGGCGGCGGTAAACGCTACCGGACGCAACACGTTGATCATTGCGGGCACGATCACCAGCGTCTGCATGGCCTTCCCGTCGATCAGCGCGGTTGCGGATGGGTATAAAGTCTTTGCGGTAATTGACGCCTCCGGGACCTACAGCAAAATGGCGCAGGAGATCACCCTCGCGCGTGTGATGCAGGCCGGTGTGGTACCGATGGACACCGCGGCGGTGGCGTCTGAGATCCAGCGAACCTGGAACCGCGAAGATGCTGCGGAGTGGGCTGAGGTGTACACCCATATCTTCCCGGCGTACCAGCTGCTGATCGAAAGCTATAGCAAAGCTCAGGAAGTGGTTAAAAACAGCGAAGTGCTCGATTCACAGCGTTAATTCAGCCCTCAGCGGCATGTGCTGATTAAGGCTTAACCGAACAAGCACGAATACAGAAAATCTGCTTGACCGTGTAAGCGCAACTCCCTATAGTAGCGCCCCGTTGCCCCCCACGCGGTCAGGCAGCAAAACAATATGGTGAGGTGTCCGAGTGGCTGAAGGAGCACGCCTGGAAAGTGTGTATACGGCAACGTATCGGGGGTTCGAATCCCCCCCTCACCGCCATATTCAAGATGAGAGCTCGTACGAAAGTACGGGCTTTTTTCTTTTATATTCTCCAACAGGGGGGGATGAGAATCCCCGACCGGGGTTCGACAAAACCCGTAGGCCCGTGCAAGCGTAGCGCCGCCGGGCGAAACGTTGTCAGCAGTCTGAGCCCGTATTGCGATACGGGCTGTCACGATTAATTGTTCAGTTTCCCTGCGCTTTGCTCTCTCACGACAGAAGTCGTCTGCCCCGGATTCGCAGCCGGTTCATCCTTACGCTCTCCCAGCCAGTAATCGGCATTTTTAATTCCCAGTCGAACCGGATCAAACTGTGGATCCAGTCCCTGTGCATTCTGGGTTTCATAATCCTTAAGGCTGACAAAGGCTTTTTTATGTAAAAGCACAATGGCAATAATGTTAAGCCATGCCATCATCCCAACCCCAATATCCCCCAGTCCCCACGCCAGATCCGCGGTGCGGACGGTCCCGTACACGGTGGAAGCCATCAAACATAATTTGAGCAGGAATGTCAGCCAGGGACGGTGAATTTTACGGTTGATGTAGGCGATGTTGGTTTCGGCAATATAGTAGTACGCAATAATGGTGGTAAAGGCGAAGAAGAACAGCGCAATGGCAACAAAGTAATTACCAAAGCCCGGCATCATACTTTCCATCGCCGTCTGAACATAGCCAGGACCTGCGGCCACGCCTGCAATCCCCGTATAGAGTGCAGCGCCGTCGACGCCCTGAACATTATACAGCCCGGTGATCAGCAGCATAAACCCGGTCGCCGAGCAGACAAACAGCGTATCGATATAAACTGAGAAGGCCTGCACCAGCCCCTGTTTCACCGGATGGCTCACCGCTGCCGCAGATGAAGCATGCGGTCCGGTCCCCTGTGCCGCTTCGTTGGAATAGACGCCGCGCTTAACGCCCCACATAATCGCCTGACCCAGAATCGCGCCAAAGCCCGCTTCAAAGCCAAAAGCACTTTTCCAGATCAGCAGAATAACACCAGGAAGCTCGGAAATATTAATCGCGATAATAACGCAAGCCACAATAATATAGCCGAGTGCCATAAACGGAACGACCATACTGCTAAAACTGGCGATCCTTTTCACACCACCGAAAATAATAAAGCTTAACAGTACGGCAAGTAACGCCGCCGTGACATTGGGATCAAGCCCAAAAGCTATCTCCAGGCTGGCGCCAATCGAGTTTGCTTGAACCCCTGGCATTAATAAACCGCAGGAGAAAATGGTGACGACTGCAAATAACCATGCATACCATTTGACCCCTAATCCTTTTTCGATATAAAAGGCAGGACCGCCACGATATTCACCATTGATTTTTTCTTTATAAACCTGGCCCAACGTAGATTCCACAAACGCTGAGCTGGCACCCAAAAACGCCACCATCCACATCCAGAAAAGTGCGCCCGGTCCACCGAAGGTGATTGCGGTGGCGACACCAGCAATGTTTCCGGTCCCTACTCGTCCTGCCAGCGTCATCGTCAGTGCCTGGAAAGACGATACCCCTGCATCGGTAGGACGCCCCTGGAACATCAAGGTAATCATATGTTTTATATGACGTAACTGCAAAAAACGACTACGTAATGAGAAATAGAGACCGACACCCAGACATAAGAATATTAACGCCGGGCTCCAGATAACACCGTTAATTGCACCAACCAGTTCGTTCATGTATGACCCTCAACGTGATGTTCCAGGGAAACGGTTCCCCATGGGATTTTCTTGTTAGAATGTTGTTTGAATCAGTACGAAACATAGATAATTACCCTCAATACACCAACTTAATTTTTACAACTTAGTAACATTATGTGACAACATTCACGTTTAAATTTGAACGAACAATTAGCGCGATCATGATATTCATGGGTATTTTGTGGATATTATAAATACGCATCACATTTCGCCAGGCGTGATAAAAACCCACCGCTGAAATGAATACCGAAATGATGAATTCCGCACGACAGGCTATCTATTAAAAGATAACCAGGCGCGAGTAGAGCACAGGAATAAAAGAAGCTTCCCGGCAGGATGCCGGGAAGGGATTACTTAAGAAGGGCAAAACGGTAATGTTTTACCTTCAGTCGGAATAGACTTGCAACGTCCGCTGACACAGTGCCGAACGCACGCAATCCTCTTTCGAGAAGCGTACCACCCCAATCATCTCATCTTCCTCAAAACGTGACATCGCGTCGCTCAGCCCGGATTTCACGCCGGATGGCAGGTCACACTGGGTAATGTCGCCGTTAACGATGACCGTCACGTTCTCCCCGAGGCGCGTTAAGAACATCTTCATTTGCGCAGCGGTCACGTTCTGAGCCTCGTCAAGAATGACGACCGCATTTTCAAATGTACGTCCGCGCATATAGGCGAACGGCGCGATTTCCACCTTGCCAATCTCTGGTCGCAGGCAGTACTGCATAAAGGATGCACCCAAACGCTTCACCAGCACGTCATAGACGGGTCTGAAGTACGGGGCAAACTTCTCCGAAATATCGCCGGGCAGGAAGCCGAGATCTTCATCCGCTTGCAGTACCGGACGGGTAACAATAATACGCTCCACGTCCTTATGGATGAGCGCTTCCGCCGCTTTGGCTGCACTGATCCAGGTTTTCCCGCATCCGGCTTCACCGGTTGCAAAGATGAGCTGTTTACTCTCGATAGCATTCAGGTAGTGCGCCTGAGCCTCATTGCGCGCCACAATTGGAGAATGATCACGGCTGTCTCGGGCCATGCCAATTGCTTCTACGCCACTCATCTGCACAAGCGAGGTGACCGATTCTTCTTCACGCTGTTTATGGCTACGTGAGTCCCGTCTCAGCACACGTTTTGCCTCGCGACGAGCTTTGATCACTGCTTTTTGTCTTCCCATGGATAGCACCTTGAGTTGTTGGTATTCATCACACGTGCCAGCGTCGGCACGATTATGCGCACGAACATCAGAGGGTTGGCTTCCTTGTAAGCCATTGCTTGCTTTATCAGATGACGATACAGAACGGCTACGCGCACCAGTCTGCACGTCGGTCGAATCAGATTCTTGAGGAGAGGGGGAGAATTTAGTGGTGAGGAAATCGCTGCCGGAGTCTGAGCCTCCGCGCCGGGTGCTGCGGTTGTTATGTTTACCTTGTCCAGTACAGGACGCAACCATTCGCGATCTCCATAGTGATTCAGCATCACTGCCGGGAACTACCGCTGTCTTATCTTAAGTACATCAGGAGTTATCATAAATGCAACATTTATTTTACCTGATTGCAACTTTTCAGACTGCTCCTGCAGCGGATTCAGTCTTATATAGAAATATTACAGAAATATAACAATATGTTTGTCATAGGAAAAAATAATGTCCCCGCGAACTCTCGCAGGGACAATTATCAGGCTTCAATCAGATCTTGCGCGAGATACGCGTTCCGGTCGCGCACGCCCGGCAGGGCAAAGAAGTAGCCGCCGCCGATGGGTTTTACATACTCTTCCAGCGCTTCGCCGTTTAAGCGCTTCTGCACGGTCAGGAAGCCCTTTTCAAGGTCATGCTGATAGCAGACGAACAGCAGCCCCATATCGAGCTGGCCTGCGTTGGTCACGCCGAGGGAGTAGCTGTAGCCACGACGCATCATCAGGCTGGACTGCGTCTCTTTGGTGCGCGGATTGGCGAGGCGAATATGGCTGTCTAGCGCAATCACATCGCCATTGGGATCGCGGGCATAGTCGGGCACATCATGCTCATGCGTCATACCGAGCGGCGCCCCGCTCTGCTTGTCGCGGCCGAAAATGGTCTGCTGCTCTTTCAGCGGCGTGCGGTCCCAGAACTCCACATGGAACTGGATAATGCGCACCGCCTGGTAGCTGCCGCCGACGGCCCACGCCGGTTCGTCCTGATCCGCCGTCACCCACACCACCTCTTTCATGAGCGCAGCATTGCTGCTGTCCGGGTTGGCCGTGCCGTCCTTAAAGCCCAGCAGGTTAACCGGCGTCTCTTTCCCTTTACTGCGCGCAGCGTGGTCAGAGATAAACCCTTCCCGCTTCCAGCGCACGCTGAGCAGATCCGGGGTGTGCTTGATGATATCGCGCAGGGCGTGGATCACCGTGTCCTGGGTATTGGCGCAAATCTGCAGGAGCAGGTCGCCATGACACAACCCCGCGTCGAGGGAATCGTTTGGAAAACGCGTCATTTTTTGCAGCGCTTTCGGCTTCTGCTTTGTCAGGCCGTAGCGGCCATCAAACAGCGACTCTCCGACCGACACGGTAATGGTCAGGTTATCGGGCGCGATAAACGCCCCGAGAATACCGGAGTCCATTGGCGGCAGGCGCGGATTCGGCGTGTTCGGCGCCGGTCCACCTGCGGTCAGAAACGCAATGCGTGCCGTCAGCAGGCGGAACAGACGTTCCAGATCGGCTTTATCGCTGGCCAGCGAATCAAAGGCTACCAGCATCATGGAGGCCTGCTGCGGCGTCAGAATGCCCGACTGATGATCGCCGTAAAAAGGCTGCGTCTCCATGCGGGCATTGGGGGACAGCGTGCCGGGTGCGCTTTGCGGTTTCGCCGCATGCGCCACCGGGCAGCCGCCTGCAAGGGCAAGCGCGCCGCCCAGCGCCCCTACCCCTTTTAACAACCGACGACGGGAAGGTTCTACCTCGTCGAACTTACCATTCTTGTTCATCGTGCTTAGTCCAGACCCAGTACGCCGCGCAGCAGAGAGAGATCTTCCGCCAGAGCGGTAATCGGGCCTTTCAGCGCATTACGGTCGGCGTCGGTCAGCTTATCGTATGTTTCAAATCCGTCTTTGGTACGGTATTTCGCCAGAATGGTGTCGACTTTTTTGAAGTTGGCATCCACTTTTGCCAGCAGTTCGCTGTTCTCTTTCTGCAGCTGAGGACGCAGCAGATCGACAATTTTCTGCGCACCGTCGACGTTGGCCTGGAAGTCCCAGAGGTCGGTGTGGCTGTAGCGATCTTCTTCACCGCTGATTTTGCTTGCGGCCACTTCTTCAATCAGACCCGCCGCGCCGCCCACCACTTTTGAAGGCGGGAAGGCCAGCTCGCTGATGCGCTTTTGCAGTTCCAGCACGTCACCGTTCAGCTGTGCGGCGTATTTTTCCATCCCTTTGGTGGTGTTATCGCCAAACACGGCTTTTTCCAGACGGTGGAAGCCGGTGCATTTCGGATCGGCGGCCTTTTGCTCGTAGTCGTCTTCGCGGGCGTCAATGCTGCCATCAAGGTCTGAGAACAGCTCGGCAATCGGCTCGATGCGCTCGTAGTGCTGACGAGCTGGTGCATAAAGGGATTTGGCTTTTTCGATATCACCGGCTTTCACCGCATCGGTAAAGGCTTTCGTGCCCGCCACCAGATCTGCCGTCTCTTTGGTAACGTATGCTTTATAAGCGGTAATCGCGTCACCCAGGCTCAGCACCGCAGCGCCTTTCGCCGCATCCGCCGTCGCTTCACCTTTAACGATCAGCTTACCCTTAGGATTGGTCAGCAGACCGCAGGTCATTTCATACTCGCCCGGCTGCAGGTTGGCAGTCATCTTCTGGCTAAAGCCAGGGGCGATATTTTCACGCTCTTCGACGACCAGTACCCCTTTCAGGATCTCCCACTCCAGCGCCTTCTGGCTGTGGTTCTGAATAATGAACTGGGTTTTACCGCTGTTCACCGTGAGGGTCATCGGCTCGCACTGCTTGTCATTGACGGTCACTTTGACCTGAGGAACATCGGCCCCCCAGGCGGAAAATGCGGAAGCGAACAGCGCGGCAATGCCTGCGCATAACGCACTACGACGGAACTGAATTGCCATGACTCTTCCCTTTAAAAGTATGTTGTAACTAAATCAACTATTACGGCGCGACGCGCGTCGCCTGTGTGCCGGTACGCGGCGGCATCGCAAACAACACCAGCGCCGGCACCAGATAAATAAAGTACATCGCCACTTCGCTCACGCTCGGTGTCTCCTGGTAACCGAAGATACCTTCGAGCAGAGTGCCGGTCAGAGAGTGTGTGGAGAGGACATTGCTGAGATCAAACGCCACGTCCTGGAAGTGGTTCCACAGGCCCGCTTCATGAAAGGCGCGGATCGCCCCAGCCGCCAGCCCCGCGGCGACCAGCAGAATAAACAGGCTGGTCCATTTGAAGAACGCCCCCAGGTTAAGGCGAATACCGCCCCAGTAGAGCAGGAAACCCAGCACGACGGCCGTTGCCAGCCCCAGCACTGCCCCCAGCGGCGGCCAGATGCCTACGTCCTGCTGGAAGGCGGCCAGCAGGAAGAAGACCGATTCCAGCCCTTCACGCGCCACCGCAAAAAAGACCATCATGATCAGCGCCCAGCCGTGATGGTTGCCTTTTTGAAGGGCGTTATCCACCGCCTGCTCCAGCTGGACTTTCACATTGCGGGAGACCTTACGCATCCAGAACACCATCCAGGTCAGGATCACCACCGCAATGACGGCGACGATTCCCTCAAACAGCTCTTGCTCTTTCTGCGGGAACTCGCCGGTGGTTTCGTTGATCAGGATACCCAGGCCCAGGCAGAGCGCCGCGGCGAGGAACACGCCAATCCACATGACGCCAATCCAGCGTCCGCGCTGGGTTCGCTTCAGATAACTGGCGATAAGGCTGACAATCAGAGCCGCTTCGAGCCCTTCACGTAACATAATGAGAAATGGAACAAACATGCCGACACCTTAAATGTTTATCGCGGTCAACTGATGCAAAGAAAGGTAAATTCTTGTGATAGTGATTATCATTACGCCGAGAAGAAAAACAAGCGAAATGTGGGATGTTTTGATGACGAGTTGTAAAAGCGAAGCCTGATAATAGTTGTCAACGTAATCATTACGTTTATAAGTTATAACGAAAATGCCCGTTTACGGTTAATCAGCGCTGTGGCTAAATATCTGCCTCGAAAACCAAGTGAAAATAAACCATGTTTAAGATTATCCATTTCCTGCTGGCGCTGGTGATTATTCTTGCGCTCGCCTGGCTGGTGAGTTTCGACCGCCGAAAAATTCGCATTCGTTATGTTTTACAGCTGATTGTTATTGAAATTGCCCTGGCGTTCTTTTTCCTGCACGCCGAAAGCGGGTTATTCCTGATTAAATACGTTTCCGGCTTCTTTGAATCCCTGCTGAAATTTGCTGGCGAAGGTACCAATTTTGTCTTTGGCGGAATGGGTGAAAAAGGGCTGGCGTTCATTTTCCTTGGCGTGCTTTGCCCGATTATTTTTATTTCCGCATTGATTGGTATTCTCCAGCACTGGCGGATCCTGCCGATTTTTATTCGGGTTATCGGGACGCTGCTGTCAAAACTGAACGGTATGGGCAAGCTGGAATCGTTTAACGCGGTGAGCTCGCTGATCCTCGGCCAGTCGGAAAACTTCATTGCCTACAAAGGCGTGCTGGGGGATCTCTCCTCGCGCCGTCTGTTCACCATGGCTGCGACCGCCATGTCGACCGTTTCCCTGTCGATTGTCGGCGCTTATATGACCATGCTCGACGCCAAATTTGTCGTTGCGGCGCTGATCCTGAACATGTTCAGCACCTTCATTATTCTCTCCGTCATCAATCCGGTGCGTCCGGAAGCGGAGCCGGATATCAAGCTGGAAAAACTGCATGAATCCCAGAGCTTCTTCGAAATGCTCGGGGAGTATATTCTGGCCGGTTTTAAGGTAGCGATGATTATTCTGGCGATGCTGATTGGCTTTATCGCGCTTATTAGCGCCGTTAACGCCCTCTTCTCCAGCGTATTCGGCATGAGCTTCCAGCAGATTTTAGGTTATGTGTTTTATCCGCTGGCGTGGCTCATCGGTATTCCGCTGAGTGATGCGCTCAACGCCGGCAGTATTATGGCAACCAAGCTGGTGGCAAATGAATTTGTGGCGATGATTGAGCTGCAAAAAATTGCCCATCAGATGTCACCGCGCGGGCTGGGCATTTTATCCGTCTTCCTGGTGTCGTTCGCTAACTTCGCGTCTATTGGTATCGTCGCAGGCGCCATCAAGGGCCTGAACGAGCGGCAGGGGAACGTGGTTTCGCGGTTTGGTCTGCGCCTGGTGTACGGCGCGACGCTGGTGAGCCTGCTGTCGGCGAGCTTTGCGGGATTAGTGTTGTAAGTTTTGTGCGGTTTGTGCCCGGTGGCGGCTACGCCTTACCGGGCCTACAAAACTATCCCGCCATTTTGCTTAAAACTGCACGCACACCGGCTGATCGACCCGCATCACCGACTCCTGCGCGAAGCGAGATTTATAAATCCCGCGCAACGCTTCGATATTCTTCTCGCTCTGCGCGTCTTTACCGTGGATCAGCATCAACGCTTTGCTCGGCTCGCGCGCCACTTTCCCGTCATTCCCCAGCCACTGGCCACGTGCATCAAACACCGTTAAGCCGTCCCGAAAGCGCGGCGTCACGTCCTGGTCAACAAACTGCTGCCACTCGTTGCCGGTGATCTGCGCTCCGGCCGGACGATTCAGTCCGAAATAAAGCGTGGTTTGCTGCATCTGGTTATCTGCTTTGCAGGTCTCCATTGCCGCGTGTTGCGCGGGTGCGTTGCAGCCTGCGAGCATCAATAATGCCGCCGCCATAAGCCCTGTTTTGATGGTCATTGTTCGCTATCCTCATTGTTATAAGTGCAGCGATATCAACGTAATTTACGCATTTTGGCAAGAAAAAAGCCGGGTCGCGCTAGCGCTTACCCGGCTTACAGGAGGGAATAGGTTTTTTTACTCAGCCTGAAGCTTCGTCGGTGGTGCAGTGTGGTAGTGCGCGTCCGCTTCCGCAAAGCGTTTCTGCATGGAGGCAGACGGTGCTTTACCCAGCAGGCTGAACACCACAATACCGATGCTGCCGAAGATGAAGCCCGGGATGATTTCGTACAGACCCAGCCACGCGAACTGCTTCCAGACGATAACGGTCACCGCTCCGATGATCATCCCCGCCAGCGCGCCGTTGCGGGTCATGCGTGACCACAGAACGGAGAACAGAACCACCGGACCAAACGCCGCACCAAAGCCCGCCCACGCATAGCTCACAAGACCCAGAACGCTGTTATCAGGATTGGCCGCCAGCGCGATGGCAATCAGCGCCACTAACAGCACCATAAAGCGCCCGACCCATACCAGCTCTTTCTGGCTCGCACCTTTACGCAGGAAAGCTTTGTAGAGATCTTCGGTAATCGCACTGGAGCAGACCAGCAGCTGGCAGCTCAGAGTCGACATCACCGCCGCCAGAATTGCGGAGAGCAGAATACCGGCAATCCACGGGTTGAACAGAATGCCCGCCAGTTCGATGAACACACGCTCGGCATTCTGGTTTACTGCACCTGCCTGCGCCGGGTTATTGTTGAAGTAAGCGATGCCGAAGAAGCCAACCGCACAGGCACCCGCCAGACAGAGGATCATCCACGTCATACTGATACGACGGGCATGAACAATCGTGTGGTGAGAGTCAGCGGCCATAAAGCGCGCCAGAATGTGCGGCTGACCAAAGTAGCCCAGACCCCAGCCCATCAGAGAGACGATGGCCACGAAGTTCAGCCCTTTCAGCATGTCGACGTTTTCAATGCTCTTCTGCTTGATCACTTCCAGCGATTCACCGAAGCCGCCAACGGTGAAAATCACAATCACCGGGGTCAGGATCAGGGCGAAGATCATCAGGCTCGCCTGCACGGTGTCGGTCCAGCTTACCGCCAGGAATCCGCCCACGAAGGTATAGAGAATGGTCGCCGCGGCACCTGCCCACAGCGCGGTTTCATAGCTCATGCCGAAGGTGCTCTCAAACAGACGCGCGCCCGCCACGATGCCGGAAGCACAGTAGATGGTGAAGAACAGCAGAATCACCACCGCGGAGATAATGCGCAGAATGCGGCTGTTATCTTCAAAACGTCCGGTGAAGTAATCCGGCAGCGTCAGGGCATTGTTGTTCGCTTCGGTATGCACGCGCAGACGGCCTGCTACCAGCTTCCAGTTGATCCACGCCCCAAGGGTCAGGCCGATGGCAATCCAGCTTTCAGAGATACCGGAGATGAAAATCGCGCCCGGTAACCCCATCAGCAGCCAGCCGCTCATATCGGATGCGCCCGCAGACAGCGCGGTCACCATCGGGCCTAAACTGCGGCCGCCGAGAATGTAGTCGTCAAAGTTCTTTGTTGAACGCCATGCCAAAAACCCTATCAGGATCATGCCAAAAATATAAACGAGAAATGTCACCAGCATCGGTGTGCTAATAGCCATTCAAATTCTCCAAAATGTCGAGCGACAACCGTCCGGGTTGCCTTGTTATGTCATCACCGGAACGTAGTGATGTGTGTATGTGTTTCCATTGGGCGCGCTATCCTGCCGTATGCGCATCCCGCTGACAAACGATTTAACACTGCATTTACATCAAATTCATCCCCGGTTTGATACGAGTTTCCTATAGGTTGCACTCGCTCACACTTATACGGGTTGCACCTTTTAAAAGTGTTAAGTACCGCATAAAAACAGGCTTCTCATGCAGAAGCCAGTGCTTTTTTCCAGCTAACCAATCATTAACAATCCATTCATTTTCTGGGTTGCAAACCAGGTCACATTTAACACGGTTGCACAAAGTTGCAACATGGTGGATATTTCATGCCATCTACAAAACGCGATTACAGAACAACAGGAGTTTTGGCATGGGGATGACCACCATGGGGGTTAAGCTGGATGACGCTACCCGCGAACGGATTAAAACCGCAGCGACCCGCATTGACCGCACACCGCACTGGTTAATCAAGCAGGCGATTTTTAACTATCTGGAAAGACTGGAGAGCGACGAAGGCCTGCCAGAACTGCCTGCCCTGCTGGCGGGTGCCGCCAATGAAAGCGAGGATGCACCCGCCGCTGGTGACGAAAGCCACCAGCCGTTCCTCGAATTCGCCGAGCAGATCCTGCCGCAGTCCGTCAGCCGTGCCGCCATTACCGGCGCTTACCGTCGTGCCGAAACCGACGCCGTGCCGATGCTGCTGGAGCAGGCCCGCCTGCCGGAAGCCATTGCCGCCCAGGCGCACAGCCTGGCGTATCAGCTGGCCGACAAGCTGCGCAACCAAAAAACCGCCACCGGCCGCGCCGGCATGGTGCAGGGTCTGCTGCAGGAGTTTTCCCTCTCTTCACAGGAAGGCGTGGCGCTGATGTGTCTGGCGGAAGCGCTGCTGCGTATTCCGGATAAAGCCACCCGCGACGCGTTAATCCGCGACAAGATCAGCAACGGCAACTGGCATTCGCACATTGGCCGCAGCCCGTCCCTGTTCGTTAACGCCGCAACCTGGGGCCTGCTGTTTACCGGCAAACTGGTCTCAACCCATAACGAAGCCAACCTGTCACGCTCTTTGAACCGCATCATCGGTAAGAGCGGCGAGCCGCTGATCCGCAAAGGCGTGGACATGGCGATGCGCCTGATGGGCGAGCAGTTCGTGACCGGCGAAACCATTGCCGAAGCGCTGGCGAACGCCCGCAAGCTGGAAGACAAAGGTTTCCGCTACTCGTATGACATGCTCGGTGAAGCGGCCCTGACTGCCGCCGACGCGCAGGCCTACATGGTCTCTTATCAGCAGGCGATCCACGCCATCGGTAAAGCCTCTAACGGCCGCGGTATTTATGAAGGTCCGGGTATCTCTATCAAACTGTCCGCCCTGCACCCGCGCTACAGCCGCGCGCAGTACGACCGCGTGATGGAGGAGCTTTACCCGCGCCTGAAGTCCCTGACCCTGCTGGCGCGCCAGTATGACATCGGCATCAATATCGACGCCGAAGAGGCCGACCGTCTGGAGATCTCCCTCGATCTGCTGGAAAAACTGTGCTTCGAGCCAGAGCTGGCGGGCTGGAACGGCATTGGCTTCGTTATCCAGGCGTACCAGAAGCGCTGCCCGTTCGTCATTGATTATCTGATTGACCTGGCAAGCCGCAGCCGTCGCCGCCTGATGATCCGCCTCGTGAAAGGTGCCTACTGGGACAGCGAAATCAAACGCGCCCAGATGGAAGGTCTGGAAGGCTATCCGGTCTATACCCGTAAGGTCTACACCGACGTCTCTTACCTCGCCTGTGCGAAAAAACTGCTCGGCGTGCCGAACCTGATCTACCCGCAGTTCGCTACCCATAACGCCCACACCCTGGCGGCAATCTACAGCCTGGCGGGTCAAAACTATTATCCTGGCCAGTACGAGTTCCAGTGCCTGCACGGCATGGGTGAACCGCTTTACGAGCAGGTGACCGGTAAGGTAGCGGATGGCAAGCTGAACCGCCCATGCCGCATTTATGCGCCGGTAGGTACGCACGAAACGCTGCTGGCGTACCTGGTGCGTCGTCTGCTGGAAAACGGCGCGAATACCTCCTTCGTAAACCGCATCGCCGACACCACGCTGCCGCTCGACGAGCTGGTGGCCGATCCGGTGCAGGCCGTTGAGAAGATGGCGGCCCAGGAAGGTCAGATTGGTCTGCCGCATCCGAAGATTGCCCTGCCGCGCGAGCTGTATGGCGCAGGCCGCGTCAACTCTGCGGGTCTGGACCTGGCGAACGAACATCGTCTGGCGTCCCTCTCCTCTGCCCTGCTCAACAGCGCGCTGCAGAAATGGCAGGCGAAACCGATCCTTGAGCAGTCCGTCGAGGACGGTGAAATGCAGCCGGTTATCAACCCGGCAGAGCCAAAAGATATCGTCGGCTATGTACGCGAAGCCACCGAAGCGGAAGTGGATCAGGCGCTGGACAGTGCGGTCAACAACGCGCCAATCTGGTTTGCCACCCCGCCGCAGGAGCGTGCCGCAATTCTGGAGCGTGCTGCCGTGCTGATGGAAGATCAGATGCAGTCGCTTATCGGCATTCTGGTGCGTGAAGCAGGTAAAACCTTCAGCAACGCTATCGCCGAAGTGCGTGAGGCCGTGGACTTCCTGCACTACTACGCGGGTCAGGTGCGCGATGATTTCGATAACGAAACCCACCGTCCGCTCGGACCGGTCGTGTGTATCAGCCCGTGGAACTTCCCGCTGGCTATTTTTACCGGCCAGATTGCCGCCGCCCTTGCCGCAGGTAACAGCGTGCTGGCCAAACCGGCAGAGCAGACCCCGCTGATTGCCGCGCAGGGCATCAACATCCTTCTGGAAGCCGGCGTACCTGCGGGCGTGGTCCAGCTGCTGCCAGGCCGCGGCGAAACGGTCGGCGCTAAACTGACCTCCGATAACCGCGTACGCGGCGTGATGTTTACCGGCTCGACCGAAGTTGCCTCTCTGCTGCAGCGCAACATTGCTACCCGTCTGGATGCGCAGGGTCGTCCTACCCCGCTCATCGCGGAAACCGGCGGCATGAACGCCATGATCGTTGACTCCTCTGCCCTCACCGAACAGGTGGTGGTTGACGTGCTGGCCTCGGCGTTCGACAGCGCCGGTCAACGCTGCTCCGCCCTGCGCGTACTGTGCCTGCAGGATGACGTGGCCGACCACACGCTGAAGATGCTGCGCGGCGCGATGGCCGAATGCCGTATGGGCAACCCGGGGCGTCTCACCACCGACATCGGCCCGGTGATTGACGCGGAAGCTAAAGCCAATATCGAAAACCACATCCAGACCATGCGCGCCAAAGGCCGTCCGGTGTTCCAGGCGGTGCGTGAGAACAGCGAAGATGCCCGCGAGTGGCAGACCGGCACCTTCGTGCCGCCAACGCTGATTGAGCTGGCAAGCTTCGACGAGCTGAAAAAAGAGGTCTTCGGTCCGGTGCTGCACGTGGTGCGTTACAACCGTAACAACCTTAATGAACTGATCGATCAGATCAACGCCTCCGGCTATGGCCTGACGCTTGGCGTACACACCCGTATCGACGAAACCATCGCGCAGGTGACCGGCAGCGCCAAAGTGGGCAACCTGTACGTTAACCGCAACATGGTCGGCGCGGTCGTGGGCGTGCAGCCGTTCGGCGGTGAAGGTTTGTCCGGCACCGGTCCGAAAGCGGGCGGTCCGCTTTACCTGTACCGTCTGCTGGCGAACCGTCCAGAGAACGCGCTGGGCGTGACGCTGGCACGTCAGGACGCAGACTATCCGGTCGACGCGCAGCTGAAAACCGTGCTGACGCAGCCGCTTGAAGCGCTGATCGCCTGGGCGGAAAAACGTCCTGAACTGCGTGCCATTGCGCAGCAGTACGGCGAGCTGGCGCAGGCTGGCACGCAGCGTCTGCTTCCGGGGCCAACCGGCGAGCGCAACACCTGGACGCTGATGCCGCGCGAGCACGTACTCTGCGTAGCGGATAACGAGCAGGATGCGCTGGTACAGCTGGCTGCCGCGATGGCAACCGGATGTGAAGTGCTGTGGCCGGAAGATGCGCTGCATCGCGACCTGGCAAAACAGCTGCCAAAAGCCGTTTCAGCCCGCATTCGCTTCGCGAAGGCCGATGCGCTGCTGACGCAGCCGTTTGACGCCGTGATTTATCACGGTGATTCCGACCAGCTGCGCGAACTGTGCGAACAGGTGGCGGCCCGCAGCGGGGCGATTGTTTCGGTACAGGGCTTTGCGCGTGGGGAAACCAACCTGCTGCTGGAGCGTCTGTACGTGGAGCGTTCACTCAGCGTCAACACCGCGGCGGCGGGCGGTAACGCCAGCCTGATGACCATCGGTTAATCGTGTAAACTCTCCCCGGTGGCGCTACGCTTACCGGGGCTACTAAGAATCGTAGGCCGGATATGCATAGCGCATCCGGCTTTTTTTTACACGGAGGGGATGATGAAAAGAGTATTTCTCGCAGGTGCCGCACTGCTGTTGAGCACCAGCGCGCTGGCCAACGAGTGCGACAACGCCACCACCCAGCTTGAACTGAACACCTGTAGCGCGCAGCAGTACCAGGCGGCGGATAAGAAGCTCAACGCGACGTATCAGGCCGCTATCAAACGTGCGGCAGCCCCCCAGCGTGACCTGCTAAAAAAAGCGCAGCAGGCGTGGATTACCCTGCGGGATGCAGACTGCACGTTTATCGGTTCGGGTACGGAAGGTGGAAGCATTCAGCCAATGATTGTCAATCAGTGTCTGGCAGAGAAAACCGCGGAGCGAGAAGCGTTTCTGGCCTCGCTGATGCAATGTGAAGAGGGCGATTTAAGCTGCCCTCTCCCGCCGGGAAACTAACGCACGCGGATCCCTTCGATAATCATCCGCTGTACGTTTTCCAGGGTGCTGTGGAAAAACGCTTCATCCTGGAGCGTTTTCCCGGTCACCGCCTCGACCTGGGCCGCAAAGTCAGCGTAATGCTGGGTGGCGGCCCAAATCATAAAGATCAAATGTTGCGGATCGACCGGCGCCAGCTTGCCGCTGGCGACCCAGCCGGCAATAATCGCCGACTTATCGTCCACCAGCTGCTTTAAATCCCCCGTCAGCTCAGCCTGCAATAGCGGCGCGCCCTGCAGCATCTCAAGACAAAACAGGCGCGACGCCTGCGGGTAATCGCGTGACACCTCCAGCTTCAGGCGGATGTACTCTTTGATCGCCACCAGCGGGGCCAGCTCTGCGCGGAACGCTTTCAGGGGCGCCAGCCAGATATCGAGGATCTGCTGCATCACCGCCACATAGAGCGCCTCTTTCGACGGGTAGTAGTAGAGTAGATTGGTTTTGGAAACCCCGGACTGCTCCGCCACCTGCTCCAGCCGCGTGCCGTGAATGCCAAACTGTGAAAACGTCTCCAGCGCCGCGCTGAGAATAGCCTGCTTCTTGGCGCTGACTGCCTGTGACCGTTTACCTGGTGTTTTCACTGCGCCTTGTGTCATTCCCGCTCTCCTTATTCTGCGTTGCCCTCAGCATAGCAAAACCCCCGTCTCGCCACGACATTCTGCACTCCCATCGCGCATGAATGCCTGTTTTCTGTGCAATGTTTTTGACCAGTTAGTCCACTTTTGACCGCATCAATACGCCAACCTTCGATTAACACATTAATAACAAAGTCATTTTCAAAACTGGCACTCCCTTTGCAAAAACGCCAGTATCTGCAACGTAGTGAAGAGAGGTTCGTGATGAAAATTGGCGTATTTGTACCTATCGGCAACAACGGCTGGCTTATCTCGACCACTGCCCCGCAATACATGCCGACCTTTGAGCTGAATAAGGCCATCGTGCAAAAAGCGGAGCACTACCATTTCGACTTTGCGCTTTCGATGATCAAGCTGCGCGGCTTTGGCGGCAAAACCGAATTCTGGGATCACAACCTGGAGTCCTTCACCCTGATGGCAGGACTGGCCGCGGTCACCTCGCGGATTCAGATCTACGCTACCGCCGCCACGCTCACCCTGCCACCGGCGATCGTCGCGCGCATGGCCTCAACCATCGACTCGATCTCCGGAGGACGCTTTGGCGTGAACCTGGTGACCGGCTGGCAAAAGCCGGAGTACGAGCAGATGGGGCTCTGGCCGGGTGACGATTACTTCTCGCGTCGCTACGACTACCTGACCGAATACGTGCAGGTCCTGCGCGATCTCTGGGGCACCGGCAAAAGCGATTTCAAAGGTGACTTCTTCACCATGAACGACTGCCGCGTCAGCCCGCAACCGTCGGTGCCGATGAAGGTGATCTGCGCCGGGCAGAGCGACGCGGGGATGGAATTCTCCGCCAAATACGCCGACTTTAACTTCTGCTTCGGGAAAGGCGTTAACACCCCTGCCGCTTTCGCCCCCACCGCGGCGCGCATGAAAGAGGCTGCCGACAAAACCGGGCGCGACGTGGGCTCCTACGTGCTGTTTATGGTGATTGCCGACGAAACCGACGAGGCCGCACGCGCGAAATGGGAGTGTTACAAGGACGGTGCTGACGAGGAGGCCCTGAGCTGGCTTACCGAGCAGAGCCAGAAAGATACCCGTTCCGGCGCAGACACCAACGTCCGCCAGATGGCTGACCCCACCTCCGCCGTCAATATCAATATGGGCACGCTGGTTGGATCCTATGCCAGCGTTGCCAGAATGCTCGACGAAGTCGCCGCCGTACCCGGCGCAGAGGGCGTTCTGCTGACCTTCGATGATTTCCTCACCGGTGTGGAAACCTTCGGCGAGCGCATCCAGCCGCTGATGCAATGCCGCGCCCACATTCCTGCCGTCACGAAGGAGGTTGCGTAATGACGACCTTAAACGCTCGCCCGGAAGCCATCACCTTTGCGCCGCAGCAGAGCGCGCTGATCGTGGTGGACATGCAAAACGCCTACGCCAGTAAAGGGGGTTATCTGGATCTGGCGGGGTTCGACGTCTCCGCCACGCAGCCGGTCATTGCGAACATCAACACCGCCGTCAGCGCCGCACGGGAAGCCGGCATGCTCATCGTCTGGTTCCAGAACGGCTGGGACGACCAGTACGTGGAGGCCGGTGGCCCCGGCTCGCCCAACTTCCACAAGTCCAACGCCCTGAAAACGATGCGCAAAAACCCTGAACTGCAGGGCAAGCTGCTGGCAAAAGGCGGCTGGGATTATCAGCTGGTGGACGAGCTGGTCCCGCAGGCAGGTGATATTGTCTTGCCCAAACCGCGCTACAGCGGCTTTTTCAACACCCCGCTCGACAGCCTGCTGCGCAGCCGGGGCATTCGTCACCTGGTCTTTACCGGCATCGCCACCAACGTTTGTGTGGAGTCGACCCTGCGCGACGGCTTTTTCCTTGAGTATTTTGGCGTGGTGCTGGAAGACGCGACCCATCAGGCCGGGCCGCAATTCGCGCAGAAAGCGGCCCTGTTCAATATCGAAACCTTTTTTGGCTGGGTGAGTAACGTCGCAGCGTTCTGCGATGCCCTGAATCCGCCGCTCGCCCGTATCGCCTGAGGAGAACGACGATGCCGAAATCCGTGATTATTCCGCCGGGCACCAGCACACCGATTGCCCCGTTTGTCCCCGGAACGCTCGCCGACGGCGTGGTGTATGTCTCCGGTACGCTGCCGTTTGATAAAGACAACAACGTGGTGTTTATCAACGACCCAAAGGCACAAACCCGCCACGTGCTGGAGACGATCAAAAGCGTGATCGAAACGGCGGGTGGCACGATGGAGGATGTGACCTTCAACAGCATCTTTATCACCGACTGGAAAAACTACGCCGCGATTAACGAGATCTACGCCGAGTTCTTCCCCGGCGATAAGCCGGCCCGGTTCTGTATACAGTGCGGGCTGGTGAAGCCTGACGCGCTGGTTGAAATTGCCACCGTTGCGCACATTGCGAAGTGAGGCAGCCATGAAACTCTCCGTCTCACCGCCCCCGTATGAGGGGGCACCCGTGGTAGTCCTCATTGCCGGTCTCGGCGGCAGCGGCAGCTACTGGCTGCCCCAGCTGGCCGCGCTGGAGCCGGAGTATCAGGTGGTGTGCTATGACCAGCGGGGGACGGGTAATAACCGCGATACCCTGCCGGAAGGCTATAGCCTGGCGCAAATGGCGGACGAACTGGCCATAGCGCTGGCTGAAGCCGGAATTGCCCGCTACTGCGTGGTAGGGCATGCGCTGGGCGCGCTGATCGGGCTACAGCTGGCCCTCGACAGACCTGATGCGCTCACCGCGCTGGTGTGCGTCAACGGCTGGCTAACCCTCAACGCCCATACCCGACGCTGTTTTCAGATCCGCGAGCGTTTGCTGCATTCCGGCGGCGCGCAGGCGTGGGTAGAGGCGCAGCCGCTGTTTCTCTACCCGGCAGACTGGATGGCTGCTCGTGCGCCCCGCCTGGAGGCCGAAGAAGCGCTGGCGCTGGCCCATTTCCAGGGCAAAAGCAACCTGCTGCACAGGCTCAGCGCCCTGAAGAAAGCGGATTTCAGCCGCCACGCCGCGCGTATTCATTGTCCGGTACACCTCATCTGTTCCGCCGACGACATGCTGGTGCCCTGTGTCTGCTCGACTGAGCTACAGGCGGCTCTCCCACGCAGCCACAGCGTGGTCATGCGCCAGGGCGGGCATGCCTGCAACGTCACCGAACCGAACACCTTTAACACCCTGCTGCTGAACGGGCTTGCCAGCCTGCTGCACAGTTCTGAACCCGCTTTATAAGGAGCTTTAATGAGCGAAGCCATTAATCCTGCGGCGCGCGAAACGCTATTCACCGGCGCCCGTACCCACAACGGCTGGCAGAATCTGCCCGTCAGCGACGAGACGCTGCGCGAAATCTACGACCTGATGAAATGGGGCCCAACCTCCGCCAACTGCTCCCCGGCGCGAATCGTGTTTGTGCGCAGCGCAGAGGGAAAAGAGAAGCTGCGCCCGGCGCTCTCCAGCGGCAATCTGGAAAAAACGCTCACCGCGCCGGTCACGGCGATTGTTGCCTGGGACAGCGAGTTTTATGAGCGCCTGCCGGAACTGTTCCCGCACGGCGATGCCAGAAGCTGGTTTACCACCAGCCCGGCGCTCGCCGAAGAGACGGCATTTCGCAACAGCTCCATGCAGGCTGCTTACCTGATTTTCGCCTGTCGCGCCCTCGGGCTGGACACCGGCCCGATGTCAGGCTTTGACCGACAAAAGGTCGACGAGGCCTTTTTCACCGGCACGCTGCTTAAAAGCAATCTGCTGATCAACATTGGCTATGGTGATACGAACAAACTTTACGGACGCCTGCCGCGTCTGGCGTTCGAAGATGCCTGCGGGCTGGCGTAAGGAGCAATCATGACGACACCGGATAAACAAACCTTTCGCGACGCCATGGCCTGCGTCGGCGCGGCAGTCAACATCATCACCACCGACGGCCCGGCGGGAATGGCGGGATTCACTGCCAGCGCGGTGTGCAGCGTCACGGATTCGCCTCCCACCCTGCTGGTATGCCTGAACCGCGGCGCGTCCGTCTGGCCGACGTTTAGCGAAAACCGCACGCTGTGCGTGAACACCCTGAGCGCCGGACAAGAGCCGCTATCCAACCTGTTTGGCGGCAAAACGCCAATGGAGACGCGCTTTGCCGCCGCCCGCTGGCAAACGGGCGATACGGGGTGTCCGCGTCTGGAGGATGCGCTGGCCTCGTTTGACTGCCGCATCAGCCAGGTGGTGAGCGTCGGTACCCACGACATTCTGTTTTGCGACATTGTTTCGATTGTTCGCCACCCCGCGCCGCAAGGGCTGGTGTGGTTTGACCGCGGCTACCACGCGCTTATGCGACCCGCCTGCTAAGGCGCTTTAAGGAGACAGACCATGTTCGGATTTCCCCACTGGCAGTTGAAATCGACCTCCACAGAAGCAGGCGTGGTCGCGCCGGATGAACGACTCCCGCTCGGACAAACGATGGTGATGGGCGTCCAGCATGCAGTCGCGATGTTTGGTGCGACCGTACTCATGCCGATGCTGATGGGGCTTGATCCCAACCTGTCGATTCTGATGTCGGGTATCGGCACCCTGCTGTTCTTTTTTGTCACCGGTGGGCGCGTGCCCAGCTATCTGGGCTCCAGCGCCGCGTTTGTCGGGGTGGTTATCGCCACAACCGGATTTAACGGCCAGGGGATCAACCCTAACCTGAGCGTGGCGCTCGGCGGCATCATCGCCTGCGGCCTGGTCTATACCCTGATTGGTCTGGTGGTGATGAAGATCGGCACGCGCTGGATCGAACGCATGATGCCTCCCGTGGTGACCGGTGCCGTCGTCATGGCGATTGGCCTGAACCTGGCGCCGATCGCAGTGAAAAGCGTCTCCGGCTCGCCGTTTGAAAGCTGGATGGCGGTGATCACCGTGCTGTGTATCGGCCTGGTGGCGGTGTTTACGCGCGGGATGATCCAGCGTCTGCTGATTCTGGTCGGGCTGATTGTCGCCTGTCTGGTTTACGCTCTGCTGGCGAACGTTTTCGGTCTCGGCAAGCCGGTCGATTTTACCCTGCTCCATCAGGCTGCCTGGTTTGGCCTGCCGCAGGTCACTTCCCCCACCTTTAACACCCAGGCAATGATGCTTATCGCACCGGTGGCGGTGATCCTGGTGGCGGAGAACTTAGGTCACCTGAAGGCGGTCGCGGGAATGACCGGCCGCAGTATGGACCCGTACATGGGCCGGGCATTTGTCGGTGACGGTCTGGCAACCATGATCTCCGGCTCCGTGGGCGGCAGCGGCGTCACCACCTATGCCGAAAATATCGGCGTGATGGCGGTGACCAAAGTCTACTCGACGCTGGTCTTCGTCGCGGCAGCGGCGATGGCGATACTGCTTGGTTTCTCTCCGAAGTTCGGCGCGCTGATCCACACCATTCCGTCGCCGGTCATCGGCGGAGCATCGATTGTGGTATTTGGGCTGATCGCCGTGGCTGGCGCGCGAATCTGGGTGCAGCATCGGGTCGATCTGAGCCAGAACAGCAACCTGATTATGGTGGCGGTCACGCTGGTGCTGGGCGCGGGTGATTTCGCCCTGACGCTGGGCGGATTTACGATTGGTGGGATCGGCACGGCAACGTTCGGGGCAATTCTGCTTAACGCCCTGCTGAGCCGCCGTATGGGCGCAGCACCGCAGGGTGAGGTGGTGCATCAGGATTCGTAAAATCTTGACGTCGGGTAATAGTCACACCTTACCCGACCATAATCTTGCGTACTATCAAAAGGCAGTACAACGATCACGCCTGCTCAAAGAGTTGTTCGATAGATTTTGTGGGGAAGAAAAGAGAATGGCTGTTTTCACCTGTCAGCGGAATAAAACCCTGCTTCAGATAGAATCGTTTTGCCTGTTCATTGAGAGCATCAACAAAGATTCCGTGTACCCCTACCGCCTGCGATGCCAGATACACAACGCGCATAGCATGTGCGACGAGCGTTGTTCCCCACTCCTTTCCCTGTAGATCTTTATGCACAGCCAGACGCCCCAGCGTCACACTGGGTACGTTGACATAGGGGATCCGACGCTGCTGGGTCGTAGAAGGAAGCATCGCTTTTTCAAAGCAGCTTCCGGACAACGTGTAATAGCCCAGCACACGCGGATGGTCACGATCTTTAAGCAGGTAACCTCGCAATATCCGTCCCTTGTGCTGACGCACCAGATGTTCCGTCAGGAAGGCATTTAGCGAGGGTTCACCACAATCGAAGCCCCTGAAATCGTAATCACTTCCCTCTGAAAACATTTCGATCGTGAGATTTGCCACGATGCTTCACTCCATGTTTCGAAGACGTTTTGCCGCTCGCTTCAGGCGTTCATTTGGCTCTGGCGGATTGTCGATGGCGTCCATCACCGCATTCCATGATGACTCGTTTAATACGAGACGCCGATGTTGTTCGATGACTTCAGCAGCGCGTTCTGACGCACTGTTCACCATAAACTGGGTGATTGTCTGGTTCGTCATCGCCGCCGCTTCTTCAATCATTGTTTTGTCTTCGTCCGTTAAGCGAAGATCGATACGCTGTTTTTTAAGTGCTGGCATGGTTTACATCACCGTGTACGGTATTTATCCGTACATATCCTGGACTAATCCGCTCCGTTTTTCAATCACAACCTTTTTCTGTCGTCAGATCGCTCACCTCAATCCGGCGTTTTCTGAGCTTCAGCTCGCTCACCAGCACCCCGGCGACAATAAATGCCGCACCGACCAGGGCCAGCAGCGGCAAGCGCTCTCCGGCGAGGCGACCAAAAATCCCCGCCCATACCGGTTCGCCGGTGTAGATCACCGTTGCCCGCGTCGGGGAGACGCTGCGCTGCGCCCAGTTCATGGTGACCTGAATAATGGCGCTGAAGATGCCCAGCCCCAACGCGACCACGATCAGACCGGTAGACATCGGCGGCACGGACTCCCCGGCCGGTACCATCGTCGCAAACGCCACCAGCGAGGCCGTGGCGAGCTGGACCACCGTCACGCGCTTGACGTCCACCTTGCCCGCCCAGGCGCTAATCAGAATAATTTCCGCCGCAATGGCAATCGCCCCGACGAGGGTAATGATCTCGCCCGGTCCCAGTGCCAGCAGGTTATTTTCCGGCCCGGCCAGCAAAATCAGGCCGATAAACGCCAGCACGATGCCGATGCAGGACATCATCCCCGGCAGCCGTCCCAGGCAAAGCCACTGTAGGAGCGGTACCAGCGGCACATACATGGCGGTGATAAATGCCGATTTGCTGCTGGAGATAGTCTGTAATCCCCATGTCTGCAGGCTGTAGCCCATTGCAATCGCCACCCCGATCGCCACCCCGGCCTTCAGCTCTTTAAGGGTTAATCCGCGCAGGGATTTTAGCGATACGAGCGCCACGGCTATCGCCGCCGTCGCAAAGCGCAGACCAACAAAAAAGAACGGATCGCTCAGCGTTACCGCGTACTGGACGGCCAGAAACGTCCCGCCCCAGAACATGGTGATGAGAATAAGGATGGCTTCCTGAGGTTTTACGGAGAATTTAAAGCGTGAGACAGACATGCGACACCAGCAAATGAGAACAATTCTGTAGTGTGCGTCGCCTTTGGTTACAGTTCAATGTTGCAGAAATAAAAAAACCGCCGGGAACGCCCGGCGGCAGGGTTCAGCCTGGCGCGTTACTTATTGCTGCCGTGGCTGTTTTTACCCCCTTTCTTGCCAGCCTCTGATGCGCGCTGAGGGTCATTTTTGAAGTTGCCCCCGCTATGCTGGCCACCTTTACGACCTGCTTCTGATGCTCTTTCACGGTCTTCAGCGAAATTACCTGAACCACCACGATGGTTTGCCATCTCTAACCTCCAGAGTGTGAAACATTAGACATCATATTGCATTCAGTAAAAGAGGATTCTTTCACCTCGCGGCATGAGGACAGTGCCTTTATCTGTGCCGCGTGAAACTAAGCTTAGTGAACTAAGGCTGTCCGGCAAGCCGCTGGTAATATCCTGCAACAGGATCTCAGTCTTTCGGGTGAGATAACGCGGCGGAGATTCATAACTCTTTCTTATCATTTCAAAAAACGGAGGCGAGAAAGTTGTTTCATTTTGCTACAGCACGCTTCCCCAATCATATTGTTATAAATCAAAGAAATGGTGTTCATTTTTGCAGTCTGGCCGTGATGGCATATCTTTAAATGAACGCAGCGATCCGCTGTCAGAAAACACAAACGAGGAGTGATGCAAAATGGCAAAAGTTCTGGTGCTCTATTATTCCATGTATGGACACATTGAAACCATGGCTCACGCAGTCGCAGAAGGTGCAAACAGGGTGGACGGCGTTGAGGTTGTGGTGAAGCGCGTACCGGAAACCATGCAGGCGGAAGCCTTCGCCAAAGCCGGGGGAAAAACACAGAATGCCCCGGTCGCCACGCCTCAGGAGCTGGCAGATTACGATGCGATTATTTTCGGGACGCCAACCCGTTTCGGCAATATGTCCGGCCAGATGCGAACCTTCCTCGATCAGACGGGCGGGCTATGGGCCTCAGGCGCTTTATACGGCAAACTCGCCAGCGTCTTCAGCTCTACCGGCACCGGTGGCGGTCAGGAGCAGACGATTACCTCAACCTGGACTACCCTTGCTCATCATGGGATGGTGATTGTGCCGATTGGCTACGGCGCGCAGGAACTCTTTGATGTTTCTCAGGTACGTGGCGGTACTCCCTACGGTGCAACCACCATTGCCGGCGGCGATGGTTCCCGACAGCCGAGCGACGAAGAGCTCGCCATCGCCCGTTATCAGGGTGAGCATGTCGCGGGCCTCGCCAAAAAACTGAACGGCTAACTCAACAGGAGGACAAGCATGCCAACTCAGGAATCAAAAGCCCACCGCGTGGGTGAATGGGCAAGTTTACGCAATACCTCTCCGGAGATTGCCGAAGCCATTTTTGAAGTCGCGAAATATGACGAGAAACTGGCAGAGCAGATTTGGGAAGAAGGTAGCGACGAAGTGCTGGTTCGCGCCTTCGAAAAGACGGACAAAGACTCGCTCTTCTGGGGCGAACAGACCATCGAACGTAAAAACGTCTAAGCGTTTCCCCCCCGCCTTTGCGGGGGGGTATCCTCTATTTTGCCGCGCTGTTCATCACCGCATTAAACTTATCAACCGGGCAGAAGCCGTTAGCATCCACCGGGCAGCCTTTCAGCTCCAGCGTCACACGCTGCGCGGGGGATTCCAGCGACAGCACGCTGGCGTTTCGCAGCTGCTCTGAGCTCTGGTAGACATACTCAATTTTCATCAGTTCCTGGTTAGCGTTTTTGTCATGCCAGCGCTGGAAGACTATTTTGCCGCCAATTGGCGTGCGCTCGTGCTGATCGTGGAGTTGATACGGTTTGAAATCCAGCGCGGTCAGCAGCGAAGCAATGTTTGAATCATGCCCCACCAGCAGGGTGATTTTAGGCGCTTTCGCCTGATCGGTGACCAGCGCTTTATCAATATATTTCACCAGGGGTTTGGCGACGTTTTGCGCCACCTCGGTGGAGGTAAACAGCGAGTCCTGATAGCCGTTTTTCAGCTTCGACAGCACACGCCACTGCTGGTCAGTCTTGATCTCACCCCAGGCCACCTGGTCAGCCGGGAAACCTTCGTAATATTGCAGCGTGAACGCATCCACCAGCGAGTTACCCACTTTCAGCGGACCTGACACGCCTGGCTCTTTTTCATAGTCGGCACTGAACGTATCTTTCGCGTCCGCCAGCGAGCAGACTTTTTTCTCTTTGCAGGACGGCGAATCGGCGTAGTTCGTCATCTGCTCCAGCAGCTTATAGCTTTCTGAAAGCTGCATTTTCTGCCGCTCGGTCTCCATCGCCTTCAGCGCTTTTTCGCGGAACTCAGGCGAGTTATCGGTAATGACCGGATTAAAGGTGGGATCCATCGTGCCCATTTTTTCCTGATGATGCACAGGCACATCGCACCCCGGGAACGCGCCGGTAATGAAGAATTGTGCGGTCGCAACGGTACGCTGCAGGCTATTGGCATATGCATAAACGGTGTCCGCTGGCGGGCACTCTCCAGTCTTTATCATCCCCTGCTGCGCCAGCCACTCGCGCATGTAATGACCCATATAGACTTCCAGCACGCCGCCTTTGGTGGTGAGCTGACCACCCGGTACCTCCCACTCTGGCCACTGTTTCGGCGTGGACTGCTCCAGCACGCTGCCGTTGTTGGCGAGCGGTGCGCGTAGGTTATGGCGACTCATGATTAAAACTTGCTCCAGCTGATACCCTTCCGGCGTCTCTTGTGCCTGCACGCCAAACGTTGCTGAAATGGAACCGGCGACTGCCAGCGCGAGTAGTGCTTTTCTCATCCCTAATTCCTCACTCGTTTTAAAATGTCGCATTCAGTGTGACAGATTCGTGACAATTTTCCGGGAAGCATTTCTCAATCTGATGAATACCTTACTCGCCGATTCAGACGCTGATGCCAGCGACGATGCCAACATACAGCGCCGCCCACGCGCAGGCAGAAAGCAGGCTGACGGCGTAGACCTTCACGGCGCTTAGCCTGAGCATCCCCGCTGCCAGCGGCACGATATAACGCAATACCGCCAGAAAGCGCGACGTAAACAGCGCAATTTCACCGTTCTTTTGCAGCTGATGCTGCACTCTCAAAAACCTGTCGGCATGCTTAGACGTGAAACGCGTGACCAGCCGGGTGTGTCCCATCAGCTGGCCAACATGGTAATTCAGCACCGATCCCACCGTTGCCCCCATTACCACGGCAAGCCATGCGAGCCCAGGATGCATGCTCCCCTGGCTGACGCCGATGCCCGCCAGCAGCATCACCGAGGCGGGTGGCAGCACGGAGGAGATCAGTACCGTCGATTTACCCAGCGCCATCACGAATAACAACGCAAACAGATGTGCCGGATAGAGCGCAAAATGAGTAAGCAGATGATCAAACCACGCCATTTACCCCATCCTCGTGATGATTTAATCTTTTATTTAAAATGAATAACCTTAAATAAACCCTCAACATCGTATTAATAAAATTCTTCTAAACCGTTCTTAAACATTATTTAAAATCCTGAGCGGTAAAATTAAATATGCGTATTATCCCTCACGTTTTACAACGATCTCGTTATGGCGAGGCTCCTGTACAAATACACGTTATCGCTCTGGTGGGTTCGAGAGAACCGACACAGGGTAAAACAGGCACTGTCGAATCAAGGCTTTGTCAGTATAACTTCCCTTGCGGGATACGGTGTACAGTGCTGAACCCAGGACGTGGGGATCTCCTCTTCGACATGCCCTGTCTTGCTCGCCCCTGAGAGATATTTTTATTCAAAGGGAATTCACTATGCCTTACGCTATTCACAATCAAAACCCGGCATTCAATGACAGCGCCATCGCGCAATATATGAATACCGATTTTATCGTCCTTGATATTGCATTATGCGTGGCGCTGGCGCGCGAGCAATTCTTCGCAAAATTAAAAGACGACGATATTCCATCGCATATTTTTATTGAAGACAATGGCCGCCTGGCGGGCATGATTGCGGTGCGTAAATTGCTGCAAACCGCCGATACGCTACAGCCGGTGAAATCGCTGATGATCTCGCAGTTTTTACAGGTCAAACCGGAGGATAAACGTGCCGATGTTGCCGGCCAGCTGGCGCACGGCGGCGCGGACGTGGTGCCGGTGGTCACCCACGGCAAGCTCGTCGGCTGCCTGACCGAGCGCGAAATCGCCCATCTGCTGGAAGATGACGTCACCGAAGACGCTCAGCTTCAGGGGGCGACGCTGCCGCTGGAGAAGCCCTATCTGGAAACCAGCGCCTTCAGCTTGTGGAAGAAACGCTCCGTCTGGCTGCTGCTGCTGTTTGTCGCGGAAGCCTACACCAGTTCGGTGATCCAGCACTTCGAAGAGGCGCTGGAGTCCGCCATTGCGCTGGCGTTCTTTATTCCGCTGCTGATCGGCACGGGCGGCAACAGCGGAACGCAGATCACCTCCACGCTGGTGCGCGCCATGGCGCTGGGAGAGGTGCATCTTCGCGACGTCGGGCGCGTGCTGCGAAAAGAGATGTCCACTTCGCTGATGATTGCCGTGACGCTCGGGATTGCCGGGTGTATCCGCGCGTGGATGATGGGGATTGGGCTGGAAATCACGCTTATCGTCAGCCTGACGCTGGTGTGCATAACGCTGTGGAGCGCGATTGTGTCGTCCGTGATTCCGATGGTGCTCAAACGCTGCGGCATTGACCCGGCGGTCGTCTCCGCGCCGTTTATCGCGACGCTTATCGACGGTACCGGGCTGATTATCTACTTCAAGATCGCGCAATATACGCTGGGGCTGGAGTAACGCGGTCCGCCAGCTGGATCACCGCTCGCGAAAACGCCTCAATCGCCAGCGCGACATCCTCAGCCACCACCGACTCTGCCGGGTGGTGGCTGACGCCGCCTTTGCAGCGCACAAACAGCATCCCTACCGGCCAGCGTTCCGCGATGGCAATCGCATCATGGCCCGCGCCGCTGGGCAGCGACAGTGAACGCCCCTGCACCGATTCGACGGCCTCCCCTAACACGTTTTGCAGGTGGATATCGCACGGCGTGGCCGCGATGCGGTAAAACTCCTCGGCGCTGAACTGCAGTCCGCGTCGCGACGCGATTGCCTGCGCATTTTCCAGCAATTCGGCCAGCAACCGATCCAGCGGCGCATCCTGCGGACCGCGGATATCCAGCGAGAGATGCACCTCGCCGGGGATCACGTTTACCGCACCGGGCAGGCAGCGCAGCTCCCCGACCGTCGCCACCCGATTGCCGCCCTGCTGCCGGGTGGTATTTTCGATGAGAACCATCCATTCGGCAGCGGCGGCCAGCGCGTCCTTACGATGGTTCATCGGCACGGTTCCCGCGTGCCCGGCTTCGCCGGTGAAACGGCAATTCAGGCGACGCGCGCCGTTGATGGCTTCCACCACGCCGAGCGCGAGACCGTCCTGCTCAAGGCACGGCCCCTGTTCAATGTGCAGCTCCAGGTAGGCGCTGAAATCCTCGGGACGGCGTGCAGCATGCGACACGCGGCCGGGATCGAGCCCCACCTGCACCATTGCCTGTGCCACGCTGATGCCGCTGGCGTCGGTTTTTTCCAGCCAGTCCTGCGGCCAGGTGCCCGTCAGCCCCCGGCTGCCTAACAGCGTAATGCCGAAACGGGTGCCCTCTTCATCGCAAAAACCGACAATCTCAATGGCCTGCGCCAGGTGCAGGCCCTGCTGGTGCAGGCTGTCCACCACTTCAATCGCGGTGAGCACCCCGAGCATACCGTCGTAGCGCCCCGCATTGCGCACGGTATCCAGATGCGAACCGAGCAGCACCGCCTGCGCCCCTTCCTGAGCACCTTCATAGCGTCCACAGATATTGCCCACGCTGTCCTGCCAGACGGTCATCCCCGCCTGGCTCATCCACTGCCCGACCAGCTGGTTGGCCTGCAGATGCTGCGCCGAGAGGTAGACCCGGGTCAGCGCATCCGGCGTTTCGCTGATGGCGGCCAGCGCATCGGCGCGCGCCATCACCCGTTCTGCCGCCGGGCTCATTGCGGCGTCTCGCGGCGATAGTGATCCCACGCGGCCTGCATGGCGGCCCCCTGCGTGGTGGTGAATTTCAGGTAGTTCAGCACCGACTCCAGCGCGCTCAGGGTGGTCATCACGCAATCCTTACGCGCGTTATAACCCATGGTGCCAATGCGCCACACTTTACCGTGCAGCGGGCCAAACGAGGTGCCGATTTCAATCCCGAAATCCTCCAGCATCAGCTTACGCACCTCGTCGCCGTTGACGCCCTGTGGAATCACCACGCCCAGCACGTTATTCATCTTGTGCTTCAGGTCGCCGAAGGTCTCCAGCCCCATCGCCTGAATGCCCTTCAGGAGCGCATCGCCGTGCAGCTTGTGGCGGGCAATGCCGTTATCCAGCCCTTCCTGCAGGATCAGCCGCGCGCATTCGCGGGCGCCAAACAGCGCTGTGGTGGCTTCGGTATGGTGATTCAGCCGTTCCGGCCCCCAGTAGTCCATCACCATGCCAAGATCGAAGTAGTTGGAGTAGATCATCTCCTCGTCGCCGTCGCGGTGGGCGTCGGTGCGAATGCCCGCCTCAACGCACTTGCGACGGCGAATCGCCTCCTCCATCCGCGTACTCAGGGTGACTGGCGAAGTCCCCGATGGCCCGCCGAGACACTTCTGCATCCCGGCCGAGACGGCATCCAGCCCCCAGGCGTCGGTCTCCAGCGCGTTGCCGCCGAGCGACGCGGTGGCGTCGGTGTAAAACAGCACGTCGTAGCGGCGGCAGATAGCGCCAAGCTCCGCGAGCGGCTGCAGCATGGTGGTGGAGGTGTCGCCCTGTACGGTGAGCAGCAGGCGAGGACGAATACGCTTAATTGCATCCTCCACCTGGTCCGGGGTGAACACCTCGCCCCACGGCACCTCGATGGTATGTACCTCCGCCCGACAGCGGCGGGCAATTTCGCACAGCAGGTGACCAAAGCGGCCAAAGACCGGAACCAGCACTTTATCCCCCGGGCGAATGGCGGAAACCAGTATCGCTTCAATTCCCGCCCGGGAGGTACCGTCGACCAGCATCGTCCAGCGATTTTCAGTGCGGAATACGCCGCGATAGAGCGCCATCACCTCGTTCATGTAGTGGGTCATGGCCGGATCGTACTGGCCAATCAGCTGGCTCGACATAGCGCGCAGCACGCGCGGGTCGGCGTTGATCGGCCCCGGCCCCATCAGCAGACGCTGCGGCGGGTTAATTTGCGGAAAATGTGCAATATCCATGAGTCAGTCCTTATCAGTTGAGGCCGCGCACGGAGGAGATGAACTGCTTCAGTTCCGTGGTCTGCGGGTTGGCGAACAGCGTTTTGCTGTCGCCCTGCTCCCATACTTTCCCCTGGTGCATAAACACCACGCGGTCGCCCACTTCGCGGGCAAAATTCATTTCGTGCGTCACGAGAATCAGGGTCATCCCCTCGGCGGCCAGCTGCTCCAGTACCTTGAGCACTTCGCCCACCAGCTCCGGGTCAAGCGCGGAGGTGATCTCGTCACAGAGTAAAACTTTAGGCGACATCGCCAGCGCGCGGGCAATCGCCACGCGCTGCTGCTGGCCGCCGGAGAGGCTCGACGGGTAGTAATCCAGACGATCGCCTAAGCCCACTTTCTCCAGCATGCGCTGCGCCAGCTCCCGGCATTCGGCAGCACTTTTCTTCAGCACCCGACGCGGGGCGAGCATGACGTTTTCCAGCGCCGTCATGTGCGGGAACAGGTTGAAGCTCTGGAACACCATCCCCACCGAGCGGCTGATTTCACGCGCCTGGGAATCCCGGTCGGTAATGGTCATGCCGCCCAGCTTAATGCTGCCGTCCTGATAGCCCTCCAGGCCGTTGATACAGCGCAGCAGCGTGCTTTTTCCCGATCCGCTGCGCCCGATAATGGAGATCACCTGGCCCATGTCGATATCCAGATCGACACCCTTGAGCACGTGGTTATCACCGTAGTACTTCTGCACCTGATTAATGGTGATGAGAGGCATTGAATTTCGTCTCCAGATAGCGGCTGTAGCGCGACAGCGGATAACACAGAATGAAGTAGCCCAGCGCCACCAGCGCAAAGACTTTGAACGGCTGATAGGTCACGTTGGTCAGCATGGTCCCGGCCTTGGTCAGCTCGATAAAGCCGATAATCGACGCCAGTGCGGTACCTTTGATCACCTGCACGGCAAAGCCGACCGTCGGGGCGATGCCGATGCGCAATGCCTGCGGGGCGACCACGCGAAACAGGGTCTGGCCGAAGGTCAGTCCCAGACAGCGCGAGGCTTCCCACTGCCCCTTCGGCAGGGCGCGAATGCTGCCGTACCAGATATCGAGCAGAAATGCGCTGGTGTAAAAGGTTAACGCCAGCGAGGCGGCGGTCCACGGCGAAACGTCGATGCCGAACAGCGCCACGCCAAAGAAGGCCAGGAACAGCTGCATCAGCAGGGGCGTCCCCTGAAACAGCTCGATATAGCCGCGGATAATGCGCTTCACCGTGCGCCCGCCCGTCAGGCGCAGCAGCAGGAGCGGCAGCGTTACCACCGCCCCGCCGACAAACGCCACCAGCGACAGCAGTACCGTCCAGCGTCCGGCCAGCAGCAGGTTGCGAATAATGTCCCAGTCGGTAAAGGTGGTCATCATGCCTGCACCCCCAGCCATTTCCGTCCAGCCGCCATCATCAGCTGGCGCAGGGTAATCGACAGCGCTAAGTAAATACCGGTTGTCACCAGATAGACCTCAAAGCTCAAAAACGTTCTGGACTGGATCAGGTTGGCGGCGAAGGTCAGCTCTTCATACGAGACCTGCGACACCACCGACGAGCCGAGCATCACGATGTTGCACTGGCTCACCAGCGCCGGATAAATGCGCTGCAGCGCGGGCGGCAGCACCACGCGAATAAACGTCTGCAGACGGGTCAGCCCCAGCACGCGCCCGGCCTCCCACTGTCCTTTCGGCGTGACCTGAATGCCCGCGCGGATAATTTCGGTGCTGTACGCGCCCAGGTTCACCACCATCGCCAGCAGCGCCGCCTCCCCCGCCGTCATCTTCAGGCCCAGATTCGGCAGGCCGAAGACGATGAAAAATAGCTGCACCACAAACGGCGTGTTGCGGATAATCTCCACGTAACCGCCCCAGATCCGGCTGTACCACGTTGGGCGTCCGCTGCGGATCGCCGCCCCGAAAATCCCTATCGCCAGCCCGCCGACGGTCGCCATCACCGTCAGTTGGATGGTGACCCACAATCCCGCCAGCAGCGCCGGCCAGTGCGGCCACAGTTCAGAGAAATGAAGTTGCTCAGTCATCGGCTCAGGCGCTAAGGTTTGCCGGCAGTGGGGCCTTCAGCCATTGCTCAGACAGACCGTTCAGCGTGCCGTCCTTAATGCCCTGCTCAATCAGCGCATCCACTTTTGCCTTCAGAGCCGGTTCGTTTTTCTTCAGGCCGATAAAGCACGGTGAATCTTTCAGCATAAAGCTCGGCACCGGGGCCTTATCGGCATTCTGGCGGGAAATCGCCGCCACCACGAGGTTGCCAGTCGCCACGTACTGCACCTGTCCGGAAAGGTATGCAGAGAGCGTGGTGTTATTGTCTTCGTAACGTTTCACGTTGGCATCTTTCGGCGCCAGGCTGGTGAGTACCATGTCCTCCACCGCCCCGCGCGTCACGCCGATAGTTTTTCCGCTCAGCCCGGCGGCATCTTTCAGCTCGGCCCCTTTCGGGCCAAACACGCCAAGGAAGAACGGCGCGTAGGCGCGGCTAAAATCAATCACCTTCTCGCGCTCCGGGTTTTTCCCGAGGCTGGAGATGACCAGATCCACCTTATCGGTTTGCAGATACGGCACACGGTTGGCGCTGGTCACCGGCACGAGCTGCAGCTTGAGCTTCATCTGTTTCGCCAGATAGCGTGCCATGTCAATGTCGTAGCCCTGCGGCTGCAGGTCGGTCCCCACCGAGCCAAACGGCGGGAAGTCCTGCGGCACGGCAATGCGGAGGGTGCCGCGCTTCTCGATATCCTGAAGCTGGTCAGCCTTTGCAGGCAGTTGTGTGAAGAGGCATGCGGCCCCGGCCAGTGCAATCAACAGTTTTTTCATAGTGCTTCCCCGTAACGTTAACATGAAACAAAAGATTCTTTGAATGTGATTTTGCAACTAATGTGCCAGGTGAGGCGAAACGGGGAATATTCTTATAAAGCCTTATAAAACGCGGACGGAGCGAAAAATTGAGGATGTTCACGCCCCGCCACGTTGCACCATTTCAATGCAAAGCACCAGTCTGACGCCCCATTATCGTTGTTCGAGTTCGTCCAGTTGCTGATAAAGGGAAGCAATCTCGTGAATGCGCGGACGGCCTTTATCGAGACTGTCATGCAGGAAGGCATTCGCCAGCAGGTTGATCAGGCTGTTGACCGAGGAATAGCTGTCATAGGCCGAGACGCTGTCCAGCGGGGCGCAGAGCTGCCAGCTCGCCAGCGGAAACAGGCTGTGCGCCTGCGGCTCGCACATCAGCAGCACCGGAATACCGCTACTCTGAAGCTGCTGCATCAGCGGGCGGATAATGCGCGGACGGCGGCGAAAGGCCATCATCACCACCAGATCGTCAGGGGTTAAATCCACCAGTTCTTCGCTCAGGCTCTGGCCTGGCTGAGGGAGCACCAGCACCTGACCCCGCGCCTGCAGCAGCTGCTGGCGCAGGTGGAGCGCCGCGGGATAGGCGTTACGCATGCCAATAATGACAATGCGCCGCGCCTTCACCATGCAGGCCATGGCGTCGGCAAACTGCTGAGCATCGAGAGCATTGACCCACTGGGTCAGGTTCGCCATCTCCTGCTTATAATGGCGCGCCAGTAGCGTGTTGCCCTGCACCGCGTCGCGGTTATCGGTAAGCGGCATCCCGCTCTGACGCAGGGTGCGCAGCTCGTCACGCATCTCTTTATACTTCTCATAGCCCAGACGCTTGAACAGACGGCTCACCGTGGCTTTCGATACCCCGCTCAGCTGCGCCAGCTCGGCACTGTTATAGCTAATAAGGTCGTCAAAATGATCGAAAATAAAATCCGCCACCCGCTGCTCCTGCGGCGACAGTGACGGGTATTGCGCTTTCAGTCGTTCATCAAGCTGTTCCATAACGCCTCTGTAACGTTTGTTTCATCTCATACTCACTATTCATTAAGCATGCCAGCTTCTGCGGCAACTGGCATGAAACTTTTTATTCAGAACTGGAACAGCTTTTGCAGCACCTTGTGACTTTCAGGGTTATGAGGACGCTTCATGCAAAGTAATGTCTCCACACACGGGATGGCTGTTGCCCCCCACCACCTTGCCAGCCAGAGTGCGCTGGCCGTCCTGCGCGAAGGCGGCAGCGCGATAGAAGCCATGGTCGCGGCGGCGGCCACCATTGCCGTAGTTTACCCGCACATGAACGGGCTGGGTGGCGATGGCTTCTGGCTTATCGTGCCGCCGGAAGGGGATCCGATCGCCATTGATGCCAGCGGTGCGGCGGGATCGCGCGCGACGCTCGCGGCCTACGACGGGCTCCCGCATATCCCCCATCGCGGCCCTCAGGCGGCGTTGACCGTTGCCGGCACGGTGAGCGGCTGGGACGAGGCGCTGAAGGTCTCGCGCGAGATGACGGGCAAGGCGCTGCCGCTGTCCCGCCTGCTGGCCGACGCCATTGAGTACGCGCAAAACGGTACCCCGGTCACGGCGTCACAGGCGCATGCCACCGCCAGTAAATTTGACGAGCTAAAGGACGTTCCCGGCTTTGCCGAAACCTGGCTGGTGGACGGCAAGCCACCGCCGGTCGGGAGCCGTTTTTACCAGCCCGCCATGGCCACGACCCTTTCGCGCCTGGTGGAAGACGGTCTGGACAGTTTTTATCGCGGCCCGCTGGCGGAGGTGCTGGCGCAGGGTATGGAGACGCTGGGCCTGCCGGTCACGCTGGCCGATCTACACGCCCACGTCGCCCGGCGCACCACGCCGCTGAAGTTGCAGCATCAGCAGGGAGAAATTTATAACCACGCCCCGCCGACGCAGGGGCTGGTGTCGCTGGCGATACTCGGCATCACAGACCGCCTGAATATGGCGGAGGCTGACGATGCGGGAACGATTCACCGTATTGTTGAAGCCACCAAGCTGGCCTTTGGCCTGCGCGATGCGCACATTACCGATCCGCGCGAGCTGAAAACGGATATTCAGGCACTGCTGGCACCCACCGCCCTTCAGGCGCTTGCCGACAGGGTTGACGACAGCCGTGCCGCATCGTGGGGCACCGGCAAAGGTCCCGGCGATACGGTGTGGATGGGCGTGATGGATAACAGCGGGCTTGCCGTGTCGTTTATCCAGAGTATTTATCACGAATTTGGCAGCGGCGTGGTACTTCCCGATACCGGCATCGTCTGGCAGAACCGGGGCGCATCGTTCAGTCTCGACCCCAGTCATCTTCTGGCCCTCGCGCCGGGCAAACAGCCTTTCCACACCCTGAACCCGGCGGCGGCGCGCCTTAAGGACGGGCGCGTGATGGTCTATGGCTCGATGGGCGGCGACGGACAGCCGCAAACCCAGGCCACTCTGTTTACCCGCTATGTGGTCCAGGGTGCGCCCCTGCAGGAGAGCATCGCTCGCCCGCGCTGGCTGCTGGGGCGTACCTGGGGACAAACGTCGGACACGTTAAAACTGGAAGGACGCTTTTCGGGTGAGACCGTGTCAGAGCTCAGGGCGCGTGGACACGACGTGGAGATCTTCCCGGACTTCAGTGAAGCCATGGGCCACGCGGGGGCGATTGTGCGCCACCCCAACGGGCTGTTTGAAGGGGCGTTTGATCCGCGCAGCAACGGCGCGGCCGCCGGATTTTGAGGAGAGAATAATGACGACACAACAACCCGACTGGCATGCCTATCTCGCGCAAATGGAGACCGTTCTTGGCGTGACGCTGGATGATGCCCGCCGCGCCGAGCTACAGGTACAGTTCAGCCGCATTGCCAGCATGGCCGCTCCATTGATGGCGCTGCCGCTCGATGACCGTCTGGAGATCGCAGGAGTGTATAAAGCATGACTCTACACGAGATGAGTATCAGCGCAATCCAGCAGGCGCTGAGTGCGGGCGAGCTGAGCGCCCATGAGATTGCCCGTCAGACGCTGGAGGCGATTGCGCGCGTGAACCCGCAGATCAACGCCTGGACCACTGTGACGAAAGCGCGCATGCTCGCCGAGGCCGCGAATATCGACACCCTGCGCCGCGAAAAGCGCCCCCTGCCACCGCTGGCGGGCGTGCCCTATGCGGTGAAAAACCTGTTTGACGTTGCCGGGCATACTACCCTCGCCGGGGCCGAGCTGTTCAGCCAGCGCCCTCCCGCGGCCACTGACAGTTTTGCCGTACGTCAGCTGCGTAGCGCGGGCGGGTTACTGACCGGGATGGTGAATATGGATGCCTACGCCTACGGCTTTACCACCGAAAACAGCCACTACGGCGCGACGCATAACCCGCACGACCTGACGCGCATCGCGGGCGGTTCGTCAGGCGGTTCAGCCGCAGCCGTGGCCGCCGGGCTGGTGCATTTTTCGCTCGGCACCGACACCAACGGCTCCATTCGCGTTCCGGCATCCCTGTGCGGGATTTATGGCCTGAAACCCACCTTTGGCCGCCTGTCGCGATCCGGTAGCCATCCGTTTGTGGCGAGTCTGGATCATATCGGGCCCTTTGCCCGCCGCGTGTGCGATCTGGCGTCGGTGTACGACGCGCTGCAGGGGCGCGATACCCGCGACGGTTTTCAGGCAGAACGCTCGCGCGAGGAGACGCGTCCCCTGCTCGAACGCGGTCTGGACGGCCTGCGCTGTGCGGCGCTTGGCGGCTACTTCACCACCTGGTGCGACACGGAGGCCCGGGACGCCGTAGCGCGGGTGGCGAAGGCCCTCGACGTGCAGGAGGAGCTGCAGTTCCCCGACGCCGGGCTGGCGCGCTCCGCGGCGTTTATCACCAGCGCCTCGGAAGGGGGTAACCAGTACCTGCCCGCGCTTCGCCGCGAGCCTGAGCGTTTTGAACCCCATTCCCGCGAACGGCTTCTGGCAGGCGCGATGATCCCTTCCGCCTGGTATATTCAGGCCCAGCGGTTTCGCGCTCAGGCGCGTCAGGCGTTCAACGCCTTGTTTGAACAAGCCGATGTCCTGATCGCCCCCGCAACGCCGCGTAGCGCCACGCGGATCGGTGAGCAAACCATGGAGATTAACGGTCAGCCGCTGCCCATTCGCGCCAGCATGGGCATGCTCACTCAACCGATTTCGTTCCTGGGTTTGCCGGTGACCACCGTTCCGCTACGCACCGCCCGGGGTATGCCGATTGGCCTGCAGCTGATTGCCGCGCCGTTTAACGAGCAGGCCTGCCTGCGCGTCGCGCGCGTGCTGGAAGAGAGTGGCATCACCGATGCCCGCCCGGCGGAGGTGGCGGCATGATCAATCACGATGACATTAACCTGCCGTGGGTGGTAGCCGAAGTGACGGCGGCGTTTTACCGCTATGAAGATGCGCTGGTGAGCAACAACATTACCGTGCTGGATGAACTGTTCTGGCACGACAAAAACACGGTGCGTCTGGGGGCAGGTGAAAACCTGTACGGCATTGATGAAATCCGCGCCTTTCGTGCGGCGCGCCCGTCAGCCGGGCTGGCGCGAATGTTGCGTCACACCGTCATCACCACCTTCGGGGAGAATTATGCCGTGTGCAGCACCGAGTTTACCCGTGAAGGTAGCGAACGCATCGGCCGCCAGCAGCAGACATGGGTGCGGTTTGCCTGTGGGTGGCGGATCGTGGCGGCGCAGGTGAGTTTGATGTCATAACGCGACCGGGCAGGCGACGTCCTGTAGGCCGGGTAAGGCGCAGCCGCCACCCGGCAAAACATCGCACAATTATTTCAGAAACGGATGCACCTTCCGCCAGTGGTCGGCAATCTGCTGGCGGGTACAGACCCACACCTGCTCATGCTGCTGCACGTAATCCAGGAACCGCTGCAGCGCGCGAAAACGCCCCGGCCGCCCCAGCAGGCGGCAGTGCATGCCGATAGACATCATTTTCGGCGCGCGTTCCCCCTCCTCGTACAGCACGTCAAAACTGTCCTTCAGATACGTATAAAACTGCTCGGCGGTGTTAAACCCCTGCGCGGTGGCAAAGCGCATATCGTTAGCATCCAGCGTATAGGGCACAATCAGGTGCGGTTTACGGGTCCCGTCGCTACAGGCCACTTCCGTCCAGAAGGGTAAGTCATCGCCATAGTAGTCGCTGTCGTAGTCGAAGCCGCCATGCTCCACGACCAGCTGGCGCGTGTTGGGGCTATCGCGCCCGGTGTACCAGCCTGTGGGCGGTTTGCCAAACAGATCGGTCAGCACGTGCACCGCTTTATGCAGATGCTCGCGCTCCCGGGCGATGTCCATGTGCTGATAGTGGATCCAGCGCCAGCCGTGGCTGACCACGTCATAATCCGCCGCTTTAATCGCTTCGACGATTTCCGGATGACGCGCCAGCGCCATCGCTACGCCAAAGACCGTCAGCGGCAGACCGCGTTTTTGAAATTCAGTGTGGATGCGCCAGAACCCGGCGCGGCTGCCGTATTCGTAGAGCGAGTCCATCGACATGTGCCTGTCCGGATAGCTTGCGGCACCGATGATGTCCGACAGGAACTGCTCGGATCCGGCATCGCCGTGCAGAACGTGGTTTTCCGCTCCTTCCTCGTAATTGAGTACAAACTGCACGGCGATGCGCGCCTGATTCGGCCACCGTGCGTGCGGTGGGTTGCCTGCGTAACCGCGCAGATCGCGCGGGTAATCCTGTTCAAAAGTCCCCATTGCCACCCCCAAAAATTAAAATGGATTCAGTGCCTGAAATTGTCCGCTTAACGCTTTATTTTCCGGGAAGGCCAGATCCCCGTGCTTGCTGGTCGACAGCCCCAGCGCCACCAGCGACTCCACCATCTTCACCGCCGCGCTGACGCCGTCGATAACCGGCACGCGCAGTTCGCGCGTCAGCTCCTGCGCCAGCGTCGCCATGCCGCCGCAGCCCAGCACGATGGCCCCGCAGCCATCCTCTTTCAGCGCCTGTATACAGCGCGCGCGCACCTTTTCCTGCGCCAGACCGCTGCCGTCTTCCAGCGCCAGCACCGGGAGATCGATGGCATGCAGCGCCGCGCAGTGGTCCTGAAAGCCATACTGATGCAGCAGATGGCGGGCGATAATCAACGTGCGCGGCAGCGTGGTGACCACCGAAAAGCGCGTCGCCACCAGCGTCGCCATATGCATGGCGGCTTCAGCAATCCCTACCACCGGCCCCTGGGCCAGCTCGCGCGCCGCCAGCAGACCCGGGTCGCCAAAGCAGGCAATAACGTGACCATCCACGCCCTGCTGTCTGCCGAGTTTGACCTGTTCGAGAACGCCCACGGCAGCAATGGCCTCGTCAAAGTGGCCTTCGATGGACGGCACGCCTGCGGTCGGGCAGACCGCGAGGATTTCCGTTCCCGGTGCAGCCACCGCACGGGCTGCCGCACCGATGGTTTCCGTCATGGCAAGGCTAGTGTTGGGGTTGATCACTTGTATACAGACAGACGACATTACGACTCCTTGTGTCCGGCAAACAGCCGGGCAAAATCAGGCAGACACTCGCCCGCCCGCTCGAAGCAGAGGCTGGCGACGATATGTTCAAAATGGTGCATTAAGGCCTCGCTGAGCGGCTGGAGCGCCTTCTGGCGCAGCAGATCCACCAGCTGTTCGTGATCGTTGCAGCGACAGCCCTGCCGCCACGGCGCGCCCCAGGTGGCAATCACCAGCGATGAACGCTGGCTCAGGCCGGTCACCATCTCCGTCAGCACCTGGTTGCCGGAGATGGCCTGTAGCTGAATGTGAAAATTGGCGGAGTGGCGTATCGCCGCCGGGCCGTCATAGGCCTCGTGCGCCTGCTGCTCCTGACGAATAATGGCCTCCAGTGCTGCCAGATGCGGCGGCTGGCAGTGGGCCAGCACGTCCGGCAGATTAGCGACCTCCAGCAGCGCGCGGGTGCGGAAGATGTGCCGCGCCTCTTCTACCGTCGGGCTGGCGACGTGTGCACCACGTTTGGGCGTTAAGGTGACCATTTGCACAGCGGCGAGTCGTTGCAGCACCTTTCGGATGCCGGTACGGCTCACGCCAAACACCTCGGCCAGCGCCTCTTCCGGCAATTTGCTCCCCGGCAGCAACTGATGTTCGACAATTGCGGTCATCAGCGCCTGAAAGATGGATTCGTCTTTGTCATGCAGGTCTGGCGCGGTCTGCAGGCCATTTACGTTGTTCATTCACCACTCCGTGCTTTACCTTTCGTTATCGAATCGTATACATAAAAATAAAATATTGCATACAAGATTTATTATTTTGGCCTGGATCCTGCAACACCGTTTGCACTCCCACTCAACGGGTTTTCATTCACAGGAGCAGGTTTCATGCCAAACAGTCAAAACGCGCAGCAGGGTACGGCCGCTGATTCCGGTGCGGTTTACAGCCCACGTCTTTGCAATGAGGATCTGGCACCCACGCGTGACCAGAACTGGAGCTGGTACAACATCTTTTCATTCTGGATGTCGGACGTTCACAGCATGGGGGGATATGTGGTCGCCGCGAGCTTCTTTACGCTCGGGCTGGCAAGCTGGCAGGTGTTACTCTGCCTGCTGGTGGGGATTTGTATTGTGCAACTGTGCGCCAACCTGGTCGCAAAACCGAGCCAGATGGCGGGCGTGCCCTATGCCGTGATCAGCCGTCAGGCGTTCGGCGTCTTTGGGGCGAACATTCCGGCGGTGATCCGCGGGCTTATCGCCTTTGCGTGGTATGGCATCCAGACCTACCTGGCCGCCAACGCCCTGATGCTGGTGGCACTGAAGTTCTGGCCGTCGCTCTCTTCACTCACCACCGGCGCGTTCCTCGGCCTGTCACATCTGGGCTGGATCTGCTTCGCCATCATGTGGGTATTGCAGGCGATGGTTTTCTGGCACGGGATGAGCGCCATCAAGCGCTTCATTGATATCGCCGGTCCGGCGGTCTACGTAGTGATGCTGGCCCTTGCGGGCTGGATTGTATACAAGACCGGTTTTGACGGGATCTCCTTTACCCTCGCCAGCAAATCCCTGACCGCGGGCGAGCAAACCTGGCAGATGATCACCGCGACCGCGCTGGTGGTCTCCTACTTCTCCGGCCCGCTGCTCAACTTTGGTGACTTCTCCCGCTACGGGAAAAGCATGGGGGAGATCCGCCGCGGTAACCGCTGGGGTCTGCCGTTTAACTTCCTGCTGTTCTCCATCGTCACCGTGGTGATTGTCTCCGGTACCCAGTCGCTGTTTGGCCGCATGATCACCGACCCGATTGAAACCGTCAGCCGTGTGGGTAACGATCTGGCCGTGGCGATTGGCCTGCTGACGATGATCACCGCCACCATCGGGATTAACATTGTGGCGAACTTTGTCTCGCCAGCCTTTGATTTCTCTAACTGCTCGCCGCAGAAGATCAGCTTCCGCACCGGGGGAATGATTGCTGCCGTCGGCTCGATCCTGCTCACCCCGTGGAACCTGTTCAACTCACCGGAGTTAATCCACTACACCCTGGACGTGCTCGGGGCGTTTATCGGCCCGCTGTTCGGCATACTGATTGCCGATTTCTACCTGATTAAACGCGGCAAGGTGTCGGTTGACGACCTGTTCGATGACACGCCAAAGGGCAAATACTGGTATCGCAACGGCTTTAACCCGAAAGCCATCGGCGCGCTGATCCCGTCCGTTGCCGTGGGCCTGGTGATTAGCTTTATCCCGGCCCTGCATGAGGTGGCGAACTTCAGCTGGTTCATCGGCGTCTTCCTCGGCGGCGTGACCTACCGCTGGCTGGCGCGGGAAGATCGCGAGACAGCAGGCGCGACGACGTTCAGCTCCCGCGTGGCAACGCAAAAAGAGTAACCCTTCCCTCCTCCTCTGGCCGCAGCGTAACTGCGGCCCGTTCATTCTGGCACTGTTCTTGCTGCGCTTTCTCACCCCGCTACGCAAACACGAAGGCAGGAACCATGATGGAATACCAGACTGCGATACGCGGTACATTTTTTGACATTGCCCAGGTCTGCGACAGCGCAGACACCATTGCCGAACACGCGCGCTACCTTGAGGACGGGCTGCTGTTTATTCAGAATGGCCACATTCTGGCGCACATGGCGTGGCAGGAGGGCGAGCAGTATCTTGACCCGCACAAAGGCTACACTGACCTGCGCGGCAAGCTGCTGCTGCCCGGTTTTATCGATACCCATGTGCATTATCCGCAAACGGAGATGATCGGCGCCTTTGGCGAGCAGCTGCTGGAGTGGCTGACCACCTATACCTTCCCGGTGGAGAGCCAGTTTGCCGATGAAGCCTACGCGAAAGAGATCGCCGAATTTTTCATTAACCAGTTGGTGAGCAATGGCACCACCACCGCGCTGGTGTTCTGCACGCTGCATCCGGAATCGGTCGAGGCGCTGTTTACTGAGGCGCTGCGCCTCAACATGCGCCTTATCGCCGGGAAGGTGATGATGGACAGACACGCGCCTGACTACCTGAGCGAGGATGCGAAACAGAGCTACCGGCAGACGCGCGAGCTGATCCAGCGCTGGCATCACCGGGGGCGGCTGGGCTATGCCATTACGCCACGCTTTGCCCCGACGTCATCCCCCGAGTTGCTCGCCGCGGTCAGCCTGCTGAGAGAGGAGTTTCCGGATACCTGGCTGCAAACCCATCTGAGCGAAAACCCAAACGAAGTGGCCTGGGTGAACGACCTCTGGCCGGAGCATGAACTCTATCTGGACGTGTATCACCACTACGGCCTGACCGGCGAGCGCAGCGTGTTTGCCCACGCCATCCACCTGCACCACAGCGAGTGGCAATGCCTGCATGACACCGGTTCGGCGGTGGCGTTTTGCCCCACATCGAACCTGTTTCTCGGTAGCGGGCTGTTTCGCCTGCCCGCCTGCTGGCAGCACAGAGTGCGGATGGGCATCGGCACTGACGTGGGCGCGGGCACCACCTTCAGCATGCTGCGTACCCTGGGGGAAGCGTACAAGGTGGGTCAGCTCCAGAGCTACCGTCTCCGCGCCAGCGAGGCGTTTTACCACGCCACGCTGGGCGGCGCGCACGCCCTCCGGCTTGACGAGAAGATTGGCAACTTCACGCCCGGCAAAGAGGCGGATTTCGTCGTCATCGACCCGGACGTAACGCCGCTGCAGCGCCTGCGCAATCGCCGCTGCCAGGACATTTACGAGCAGCTCTTTGTGCTGATGACCCTGGGCGATGAGCGCAACATCAGCGAAACCTGGGTCAACGGCGTGCAGGTGTGGTCAGCTGCCCCGGTAGGTTGACCAGCCGCCGGGCGCAATCACAAACGGCAGATGGAAATGCTCGTCTGCCGATTCTCCCGTCACAAACTCAATCTGCGCGCAGGGATAGATCGTCTCGCGGCCTGTGTCGCTAAACCACTTACCGATTTCGGCCACCAGCCGGTAGCGGCCTTTTGCCAGGTTCGGGACGAATTCTGTGATGCGCCCACTGGCGTTCGTGACGCCAGTCGCCATGATCTCCCCGTCCCGCTCAAGATGAACCATCACGCCCTCGGCGGGTTTCCCCGTTGAAATATCGAGAATATGGGTGCTGAGTGTGCTCATTCGCTAATGACTCCTTCCAGCCGCAGCAGCGTAATTTCCCGCAGCTGTTCCAGCGCGGTCAATACTTCCTGCGTATCGTTGTTTTCCAGCCGCGCGTTCAGCGCCTGTAAGATCTCTTCTCCGCTGCGGCCCTTCGCGCGGATAAGAAAGACCCGTCCGAAACGGGCTTCATAGCGGGCGTTTCCTTCCCGTAACGCCTGCGTCAGGGCAGCATCGCGGTCATTCACCGCGCCCTGTTCCTGCCGCGACAGTGCTGCCTCCGCCTGGGAACCCGCTGGCTTTTCCCCGATACGCGGATGGGCGCTCAGGGCTTGCGTTAACGCCGTCTCATCCCAGCGTTGCGTCAGCGCCAGTGCCGTACTGAACACGTCTTCCCGGCGGGAATAGGGCCGCCCGCGCACCAGGGCTTCAGCCCAGCCGGGGATCGCCACGCAGGGGTGGAGCCGCGCGAGAGCCTCTTTCTCAGGAAGCCGATTAAAGTCGTGCAGTGCGATCATAGTATCTCCTTGATTATCCTCTTTCAGGTCATTGCACAAACCACGCCACTCCTTTGCCTGAGCGTGAAACAGTTGATTCCGTATAGCTCAACTGGAAATTTTTGATTCAAAAAAAGGCAAGCTCACCGCGTCTGCGCACCTTAGCAGTGCAAACCTGCCCTTCTCAACGCCGTTTTCATCCCTTTGCAGCCTGGTACGCAAATTGCTGAATGGCTTTACACCCTGCAAAAGGAGAGAAGCATGAAAGCAATCGTTATTGGTGCGGGAATTGGCGGCCTGAGCGCCGCTGTTGCGCTGAAGAAAGCGGGCATCGACTGTACCGTGTTTGAAGCCGTCAAAGCGATCAAGCCCGTCGGGGCGGCCATATCCATCTGGCCTAACGGCGTGAAATGCATGCAGCACCTCGGCATGGGCGACATCATCGAGACGTACGGCGGGCCGATGCGTTTTATGGCCTACAAAGATTACCGGCGCGGCGATACCCTGACCCGCTTTAGCCTCGCGCCGCTGGTCGAGCGCACCGGCGGGCGTCCCTGCCCCGTCTCGCGCGCGGAACTTCAGCGCGAAATGCTGGACTTCTGGGGGCGCGATAACGTGCAGTTTGGCAAGCGCGTCGAACGTGTCCGGGAAGATGACGCGGGCGTGAGCGTCACCTTCACCGATGGCACCGCGGCAACCGGGGATTTTCTGATTGCCGCCGACGGCAGCCACTCGGCGGTTCGTCCGTATGTGCTGGGGTATACGCCGGAGCGCCGCTACGCCGGTTACGTGAACTGGAACGGGCTGGTGAAGATTGATGAAGAGATTGCCCCGGCGCACCAGTGGACCACCTTCGTTGGTGAGGGCAAACGCGTATCGCTGATGCCCGTCTCCGGCGGACGCTTCTACTTCTTCTTTGACGTGCCGCTCCCTGCGGGTCTGGCAGAAGATCGCACCACCCTGCGTGCCGATCTCACGGGCTACTTCCGCGGCTGGGCGCCGCCGGTGCAAAAGCTTATCGCCGCGCTCGATCCTGACACCACTAACCGGATTGAAATCCACGACATCGAACCGTTCGATACCCTGGTGCGCGGCAACGTCGCGCTGCTTGGTGATGCCGGGCACAGCACCACGCCGGATATCGGCCAGGGCGGCTGTGCGGCGATGGAAGATGCCGTGGTGCTGGGCGAATGCCTGCGAGAGAACCATCACATTACGCTCGCGCTGCGACAGTACGAAGCGCTGCGCTGCGACCGGGTGCGTGACCTGGTGCTGAAGGCGCGCAAACGCTGCGACGTCACCCACGGCAAAGACATGACGTTGACGCAGGCCTGGTATCAGGAGCTGAAAGAGGAGACCGGGGAGCGCATCATCAACGGTCTGTGCGAAACCATTCAGGGCGGCCCGTTAGGCTGAACAAGAGGGACAACGATGAAAAGAGAACCGACTCCACCCGCCCACTGCACCTTTGAGCCAGAGGACTGGCTGCGCCTGGCGAAATGCTGGCATCCGGTTGCACGCGCCTGCGACATCGGCCCGGCACCGGTTAAAGCAACCCTGCTGGATGAACAGCTGGTCATTTACCGGATTAACGACCAGGTCGTGGTCGCCCGGGATGTCTGTCCGCACCGCGGCGTACCGCTGACGCTCGGCTTTCACGATGAGCACGGCATTATTTGTCCGTACCACGGCTTACGCTTCGGAGAGGACGGGCGCTGCAACCGTATCCCGTCCAGCCCCGACCAGCCCGTTCCGGCGAAGCTGAACCTGATTAACTACGCCGTGGAGGAGCGCTTTGGCCTGATCTGGACCTGTCTGGCCTTTGACCCGGACAATCCGGTACCGCTGCCCGCCATGCCGCACTGGGATGACGACGGATTCCAGCAGATTAACTGCCCGGCGTTCGAGGTGAATGGCTTCGCCGGCCGCCAGGTGGAAGGATTTCTGGACGTGGCGCACTTTGCCTGGATCCACACCGATACCTTTGCCGATCCCAATAATCAACTGGTTCCCACCTATCAGCCGCAGGAGACGCCGTTCGGTTTCGTGGCCGATTACTGGAGTTCCGTGAGCAACTATCCCGCCAGTTCAGACGTCCAGGCTCCGGAGGGCTTCCAGTGGCTGCGTCATTTTGAAATGCATCTGCCGTTTACCGCCACGCTGACGATCCATTTCCCGGGGGAATCCCGACTGGTGATTATGAACGCCGCGTCGCCAGTATCATCGCGGGTGACCCGGATGTTCGCCCCTATCGCGCGCAACTTCGATCTGCATATTCCGGTGGAAGATGTGCATGCCTTCAATCTGCGCATTTTTGAAGAAGACCGTCTGATGGTCGAAACCCAGCGCCCGGAAAGCCTGCCGCTGGATCTGACGCTCGAAGCCCATATCCCGGCGGATAAAAGCTCGATTGCCTACCGTCGGGGACTGAAAAAGATGGGATTCGGCGAATTTTTCCTGGTATGACGGAGGCCAATATGTTGAGCGTTATCGTTGATGGGCTGTGGCGTGAGGGGGATAAAAGCCTCGCCGTCAGGCTGGTGGCGGAAAACGGCGCCGCGCTACCGGCGTGGCAGCCCGGCGCGCATATTGATGTGCACCTGCCCTGCGGCCTGGTGCGCCAGTATTCCCTGACCGGAGCCTGTGAGGACGAGGGGTATCTTATCTGCGTGGGGCGCGAAACCGCCTCGCGCGGCGGGTCGCGCTACGTTCACGAGACGCTGCGGCCTGGACAGAAACTCACGATCTCCGCCCCACGCAATCTGTTCCCGCTCGTTCAGGCAGAGCGGGTTTTACTCCTGGCTGCGGGCATTGGCATTACGCCGCTGTTTGCGATGGCCCTGCAGCTGAAGGCGGCCGGAACGCCGTTTACGCTGCATTATTACGTTAAAAATCGCGAAAGCGCGGCGTTTGTTCGGGAACTCTCAAAGTACGGTGAGTGCATCATTCATACCCTCAGCCCCCGCTCAGCGCTGGCAGAACATCTCCCCATACCGGAAGCGGGACTGCATGCCTGGGTGTGCGGACCTGCGGGTTTTATGGAGAAAGTCCGCAATGTGGCAACGACGAAGGGATGGGATAACGTCCACATTCACAGCGAGGCGTTTCAGCCTGCTGCGCCTGCCGCTGGTCATGAAACCGGCGAGATCTTTACCGTTAAACTGGCCTCCACCGGGGAGCGCTGGCCGGTGCCTGCGGATAAGACCATTGCCCAGGTCTTACAGGCAAACGGCGTAGACGTACCGCTGTCCTGTGAAATGGGGATCTGCGGCGCCTGCCTGACGCCGGTGATTGACGGCGTGGTGGATCACCGGGACAGCGTGCAGTCGGAGGCGGAAAAAGGCGCAACAAACCAGCAGGTGGCGCTGTGCTGCTCGCGGAGCCATTCGGGGGAGCTGGTGATTGGGCTGTAAAACGACATCAACATTTTAGCGGCCCTTCTTGCCGGGTGGCGCTGTGCTTACCCGGCCTACAATCCGTAACAATATCAATATATTGCACTATTCATTGTAGGCCCGTGCAAGCGTAGCGCCGCCGGGCGAAACTCACACATCGCCGTTACCCTGCCACGCGTACTCAATATGGCTGGCCTGCTCGCGCGCCAGGGCATCATCGCCCTGTAATCGCGCCGCCAGGGTAAAGGCGAAATCAAATACGTTACCCAGGCCGCGACCGCTCAGCAGATTGCCGTCTTCCACCACCTCGGCATCGACGTACCTGCCCTCGCCGACTGTTTTCCACAGATCGCCGGAACAGACGTAGCGGCGCCCCTTCAGCAGCCCGTTACCGCCCAGCACACGGGCGGCGGCGGAACAAATCGGGCAGATATATTTGCCCATTTCATCGTGGCGGCGGACGAAGGCGATGACCTCCGCGCTTTTCGCCAGGTTAACGCTGCCCTCCGGGCCGCCCGGTAACACTACGGCGTCAAAGGTGCAATCGAAACTGGCTTTCAGGGTGCTGTCCGCCACCATTGAGATGGCGTGATAGCTCACCACTTCGCGGCTCTCGCCGCAGGCAATCGTCTGCACCGTAATATTCAGGCGACGCAGGATATCGATGGTGACGATCGCTTCCCCCTCTTCAAAACCGGGGGCCAATAGCACGGCTACGCTTTTCATTTTGCTCTCCATTGCTTCAGGGTTACCAGTACGGGTGCCAAATCTGTCGCAGCCGCGCCAGCAGCTCGAGATAGAAATAGTCTCCCCAGCTACAGCACTGATCGACCCCCTTGCCGCTGCCCATATGATAAACCGAGTGTTGCAGCAGCCCTTCGGTCGGATCGTCGTCGTGGGCAAGGTAGTTATCGGTCAGCGACAGCGCAATACGCAGCGCCATCTCTTCGTAATACGCACGGTTTGCGTCGAGCGTCGGCAGCGCCTTGACCAGCTCCAGCAGACCACAAGCGGCAATCGCCGCCGCTGAACTGTCGCGCACGGCGTCAGTGCCGAGCAGCGCCAGATCCCAGTGGCACACATCATCTTCCGGCAAACGGTTGAGGAAGTAATGTGCCAGGCTGCGTGACAGCTCAACCATCTGCTTATCGCCAGTGTGCTGATAGCTGAGCAGGAAGCCGTAAATGCCCCATGCCTGCCCGCGCGACCAGCACGAGGTGTCGCTGTAGCCCTGATGGGTATTACCAAAGCGCGGCTCACCCGTCTGGACATCCATATAGTATGTGTGATACGTCGAGGCATCTTCCCGCACGATATAGTTCGCAGCCTGTCCGGCGTGAGCCGTCGCCGCTTGTGCATAGCGCGGATCCCCGGTCTGTTCGCTGGCCCAGTACAGCAGCGGCAGGTTCATGTTGCAGTCGATGATCATTCGCCCCTGCTGCTCCGGGTCGTTTAAATCACCCCATGCCTGGATAATCCTGGCCGTTGGGTTAAAACGCTCCATCAGGCGCTCGGCTGCCAGCAGCGCCGACCGGCGAGCGGCTTCGTTGCCGGTTAGGCGCCAGGCGCTGATGCAGGAGAGCGAATAGAGAAAACCAAGATCGTGCGTTGCCGTGTCGATACGCTGCTCAATACGCCGGGCGAACGACGGTAAATAGCGCTCGGCGGCGTCACGATAATGCGCTTTGCCCGTCATCTCCCACGCCAGCCACAGCTGGCCTGGCCAAAAACTGGTGGTCCATTCCACGTTATCGGTGCGCGGCCAGACGCCCTTCTCACAGGCTTCGCCAGGGAATTTATCGCCGAAGGCAACAATATTTTTGTCGAGCTTGCGCGTTACGCGGGTTAACGCCGCTTCCAGCTTCTGGCTCAAGGCCAGGCGATCGACCTGATGCAGTTCGATCGGCCGCAGCGCTTCGGTGATAACAGATTTGGTCATAACAACTCCTGAATTAATGTTTGGCCGGTTCAACCGGGGCGGAATCTAATGCCGGAGCAAAGGGGCGTGAGACATCGCACTTAGACTGGCAGCGCGACAGCGTAAAGGCGGAAATCAGCGTAAATATCAGGGCGCAGCAGCCCATCAGCAGATAGGTATGCTCAAAGCCTATCCTGTCGTACAGATAGCCAGCAGGTGGGGCGACCACAATCGACCCCACGTAAATCATCGCCTGGTAGCCCAGCAGGTACATCGTGGCGTTAACCCGACGATGGAAATGTTCGGCGATGTATTTGAAGACCGAGATCAGCAGCAGCGCGATCTCGACGCCATAAAACGGTTTGATGATAGAGATCACTATCGGGTCACTGGTGAGTCCGGAGGCGATCAGACGAGCCCCTACCACGCAGCCGCAGAACACCAGGCCGCGCTTGGCGCCGTAGTGATTCACCAGCCACGGGATACACATCATCATCAGGAATTCCATACCCGACTGGACGGTGCTCAGGTAGCCGTACCAGGCATTTCCCTGCTCTTTGGTGGCGAAGAATGATACGAAGTAGCGCGGGAATTGCTGTTCGGCGATAAACATCATCCACGCCACCCCGGCGACGTAGAGGCTGAACATCCAGAATTTGCGGTTTTTCAGGAGCATCAGCACATCGGCGAAGACAATCTTATTGGCGGAAATAACGCTGTTATTACGCAGCTGCTCATCGCCGATTTTGAGGCTAATCAGCACCAGCAGCATCAGTACCGAGGTACCGCTGCTGAGCAGAAAGTTGGCCAGCGGCGTGACGTTAAACAACAGCCCGGAGACCGAAGCCGCCATCGCCCAGCCCAGCGAACCCCACATTCTGATGCGGCCAAACTCCAGCCCGTACAGGCGGCTAAAGCGGTCAGCGTAAGATTCAGACGCCGCCACGCCAGCGTACCAGCCCAGGCTCAGATACAGCGCGCCGATGATAATCCCGGCCATCGCATGGCTTTCCAGCAGCGGCTGGTATACCAGCGCAAAAAACGGTGCCATCAGCGCAGAAATGGTGCAGACAAAATAGAGCAGCCACTTGCTCATGCCGATTTTGTCCATGATGTAGCCATACACCGGCTTCAGGACCACCGCAAAGACGCCATTGATGGCGAACACGCTGCCGATAGTGATGCTATCGAGGCCCACTTTCTGGCTCAGCCACAAGGCGTACAGGCCAAAGCTGGATGACCAGGTGAAGAAGTAGAGAAAAATAAAGGTACTCATTTTGTACTGTGCGGCGCGTACGGACGATGATGTGCTCATAGCGATGTCTCCGGGGCCAGAACGAGCGTCGTTTCTTGTCGTGCCATCACGAAGCGTACCGCGTCATCGCTAATGAAGGCCTGCGGGCAGTGTTGCGGATCGAAGCCTGCGGCATTTCCCGCCCACACCGCGCTTATCAGCAAATGCGTGCCGGGATCGAGTTCGCCGCGCAGCAGCGGCACTGCCGCGCGCTCGGCAAACAACAGATTACTGTTTGGTGGCGTCACCACCGTTTCGCCGCGGCGGGCGTGCGGATGTAAACAGAAAATGGCTGAGGCATCCTGGGCATTGCGTAACCAGCAGGCGCTTTCCATCTCCTGCGCCTGCGGCTGTGGGCGGTTCGCGAGGCTAAAGCCCCCTTCCGCGCAATCCAGCTCGCGTTGAGTATTGATACGATGGACGCGCAGTTGCCAGTCGCCCAGCGCCAGCAGCCAGCTCTCAATCACCACGTCGCGCCACGGCAGCCAGCGGCTGTATATGGTACCGTCGGCGGTGACCACGTGCTGGCATGCACGGCGGCCACGCCAGTAGTTATCTTTTTCGGCCAGCAGCAGCATCGAATCGGGTGCGGCATGGTTCAGGCCATAGCGCCCGCGTTCGAGGGTGAAGCCAAAGCGGGTGGAATAGGCAAATTTGCAGTATTTCGCTTCGGTATTCACGAAGTTGTTCAGCTCCAGCTGGCCGGACGTCAGCATCCACAGGTGATCGGCCTGATGCACCACCACCTGATCCGCGTGGGCTATCGTGTGCTGCGCGGGTAATGGCGGCAGCGGCAGCTCGGCCGCCTGCCAGAAGGCGTCGCCCTCATCTAATGCCAGTACCAGCAGGGTCTTTAGGCCCCAGTACGGTGAACCCGGCGCGTTGTAGTCTTCCGCCATCACCAGATTCGGGTAGCTGTAGCCGACGCTCAGTATGCCGTCACGGTCGAATATCGGCTGCTTCAGCCACCAGCGCAGATGGCGCAGCACGATGCCCTTAATCACGCCCGGCGAAAAGACCTCCAGCCCGGCGAAAGCCGCCGCACTCCAGAACGCCGCCTCGGCAAAGCGGTAGGTCAGGCTACGGCCAAACGGGATCGCCGCGCCGTCTTCGGCAAAGAAATGAATGAAGTCAGAGGAGAAACGCGCGGCGCGATCGCGCAGGGTTGCGCACCGCGTTGGATCGACATCGGCCATTAGCTTCGCGTAAATCAGTCCATAGAAATGGAAGCCCATCGAGATGTAATAGTCGCGCGGCCGGCCCGGTCCATCGGAGTACCAGCCATCGCCAAGATAGTAGTGCTCCATGGCAGCGAAATGATTTTCCAGCGCCTGCGGATGGGTCGGCATGCCACAATAATGGAAGCCAACCTGCACCAGAATCGGAAAGAAGTGCCAGTTGTTATCGGGGATATCCTGGGTCTCGCACTGCTTTAGCCAGCGCCATAGATTCTCTTTCTCCGTCTCAGTGAAATGTGCCAGTACGGTTTCGCCCGCCAGCGCCAGCAGTAACCCGTAAGCCGCCATTTCGACGATTCGCTGATCGAAAGGACCGACATCGCCCCAGTAATCAGCATGCTGCGGATTGGTGCCGTTTTTTATCGCCTGTAAATAGAAAGAGAAGTGTTGCGGCTCGCTGCCGCCAGCCAACAATGGCGTGATGCCCCACAGCAGACGGGAAAAGGTTTCCATGCTCGCGACCTGCTGGCCGTAGTGAGCGGTAAAGTTCGCTAAATCAATGCGGCTGGCGTCTTTTTTAAAATAAGGCGTCACCGCGTTCAGCATATCGTTAACCAGCCGCAGTACCTCATCACGGCTCGTCAGTGGGTTATCCACATGAATATTTTCAGGTTGCACAGGGTCCTCCCGCATAACACGAGGGTAGAGATAAGTTATTGTTATTTGGCTTATTAAAGCCACGAGTGCGACGTCTGAATGAAGAGTAACCGCTTTTATTCCCGGTGCTGAGTGAGCAGACTCACAAAATTAAACCGGCATTTCATTTTTGCTGGATTTTGTCGTTCGAGAGAGGGATAAATTACAAATGATGGTCTAAAAATTTAAATCTGTTGTCCTGGAGGGAAAATGGGTGAAACGCAACTGCTGGAACGCATTACGCTCGATCGGCAGGCCATTTCATTTAACCGCATGTACACCACCAGCGCGGTTTACTACCACTGGCATCAGTGCGTTGAATTGCTCTATATTTCCAGCGGTTATGGCATCGTGGTGGTGGACAATCAGCACTACACCGCCCGTCCGGGGCGTTTATTTGTCTTCCCGCCCTTCCGTTTGCACAAAGTGCAGGTCGATCATAGCGATAAGAACCCCTATCACCGCACCACCATGCACATTGCGCAATCGGTCGTCGAAAGTGCGCTCAGCACCTTTCCGCGCCATCAGGCTCGCTTCGCCTCGCTGGCCGCCAGCAATCTCCCGGCACAAATTTACGATCTCAGCACGCACGCGGCGTTTATTGAGAGAATACTTGAACAGTTTCAGCGCCTGGAGGACAACGCGCAGACCGAAGCCTGCGAGGTGGCATTTCTGGTGATGCAGTTGATGACATGTCTGCCCGAGCAGCCGCAGCCCTACCCGCCGCGCCAGCAGACCGTCGCCTCGCGGATAATGAGCTGGGTCGAAGCCCACTATGCCAGCAAGTTTTCGCTCGATCGGTTAGCGCACGACCTGGGGCTCTCGCGAAGCTATACCTCACGCATTTTCCGCCAGCAGACCGGCGGTAGCATCCACGAATATTTGCTGACCCGGCGGATTAAAAGCAGCTGCGATCTCTTACGGTACAGCGGTGAGCCTGTTGACGCCATTGCACTGGCAGTGGGGTTTAGCGAGGTGACCTATTTCATTACCTGCTTTAAAAAGATGATGCGTCAGACGCCGCTGCAGTATCGACGGAGTAACTCCGGCACCAGAATTCCCGGTTAAGGCGGTTTTAACAAACAAAAAACCCAGGTCGCATAACGACCTGGGTTTCGAATTTGGCGGAAGCGTAGAGATTCGAACTCTAGAACCCTTTCGGGTCGCCGGTTTTCAAGACCGGTGCCTTCAACCGCTCGGCCACGCTTCCAAAGTGAGGCGCACTATAAACATCTATTAGCGCCTTGTAAAGCAGGAATTTTTCTATTTCTACGCCCTGGCGTTTAACTGCACAAAAAATCGCTCATTCCCCGATCCCCGCGTCGCTCTCTCCCACTTGTACATACCGTTACACGGCAACGCTCATCCTTCTAAATCGCTCTGGTATAGAATGCCCCAAAATAGACGGCCATTTGTTGTGTAATTGTTATAAAGCCGGTTATTAACGGATTTTAGAAAATTGCCGCCATGTAGTCTTACTGGTTAATGATGAAAATCAAAAATACGTTTTGCTTACATATCCTGATGGCAGCCCTGGCCATTTTATTCCTCAGCATTCACCCGCTGGTGACCAGCTTTGATCCGCCGCTTAAATTCCAGCCGCTGATCAAATCCATGGCGGGCACAACGAAAGAACAAGCGGAAAAAATTGCCACCATTTCCCATACCCTGGAGGGGAATGCCATTTTCTTCATTGGTGCCTCTGAAGTTGCCACCTCCGAAGATGAACATTACGCGGTCTATCATTATTTTAATCAGCAATTACACCAACCCGTCGTGGCGTATGGCGATGCGTTTGTCGATGATGAAACACAATTTTTACTGTTTTCACGTTTTAAAAATAGCCTTAACGCAAACAGTAAAGTGGTTTTATTGTTGGCACCTGACAGCTTTTACTCAAAAGGTCTGCCACCCGCTATCTATGCGGATAATTTTCCGGGCTCTGTTTTTGATCCCCTGATGAAGGATCCGCAGGCACGTCCGATCCTCGTGAATTATTTAAAACATATTGATGCTAAAGAGATAAGCCATTTAACCTTTGGGCAAATGCGTGTCTTCGGCTGGCACCCCGATCTGATTTGGGATGAGATCGGTTTCCAGTTCGCTAATTTTTGTACCCTGATAAAAAACGACTGGCTGTCGCTGCTCAATATCAGGCCTGAGACGGCGCAACCCTGGCCGCAACAGCCAACCACCCACATGACTCCGGACTGGAATAAAGAGCTGGCGAATGCCCGTGAATTAAATAAAGTTCGCCAGCAAAGCGCGGCGACCCTGTGGATGGACAAAACGATTTACGAAGAGGACGGTAAGCCGCAGCAGTGGGATGACACGCCGGTGGTGCCCGGCCAATTCGCTGCGTTCAGGAAAACCGTCCAGCTGCTGAAGGCACATCACGTGCAGGTCATTGCTATCGTCGACCCGGTTAACCCGTGGGCGCTTTACCATACCGATACTTTCCGCCCGTACGATAAGCAAATTCAATCCATTCTGAAAGAGAACCAGATCCCTTATTTAGATATGTACGCTATGCCTTATCAGAATGGCTGGAACTGGGACCGACTGCACCCGACTGAACTGGCCTGGGTGCCTATGCTTCGCTTTATTGCACAGAGTTTTAAATAATGAAAATCGCGATCCGTCTGTTTTTCCTTTATCTCCTGCTTGGGATCACCATCGTCGCGTGGACCGCTGTCGATGACAGCATGAGTATGCAACTGCATTTTGAATATCAGAAATTCTGAGGCCGAATGATGTACAGCTCAGGACTGTTTTTTGTCTGTTTATTTTCATCGGCACTGGTATTTGCGCTGATTAATCGCCTGCTGCGCCATCGCCTGACCTGGTTATCGTCCTTGGCCGTCCTGACAGCATTGGGCTGGGGCTATATTTTTCAGGGCGATTATCGTATTCCGGCGATCGTTTTTGGCTGTTTTTATCTTTTCGCCACGTTAAAAGAAAAAGGATGGTTAAAAACCTGGCAGGCGATCGTGTTAACGCTGCTGCCACTGTTTTTGGTGAAATTACATTTTAATCACCATCTCGGCATGATCGGTCTCTCTTTTATGACCTTTCGCGCGGTGGATGTGCTGTTGTATCGCAGTAAAAAAGAGGGCCAGAATATTCTGCACTATTTCTGCTACCTCTTTATGCCCTTTATTATTCTGGCCGGGCCGATGTATCGCTGGCGGACATGGATGAGCGATGTGAATAAACCCGCATTCACCCTTAACCGTGAACAATGTTTAACAGCGTTAGAGCAGATCGTCACCGGTATCATCCAGAAGTTCCTGTTTGCCATGCTGATCGATTCGCTTGTGGTGCAGCCCTGGAGCCATAAGCCGTTTTCGCTGACCGTCGGCGTGGTGATGTCGATTGCTTACAGCGCCTATCTGTACTTTGATTTTGCAGGTTACAGCAATATGGCCATCGGTGCCGGGCGCTTATTCGGGCTGAATATTCCGGCAAACTTCAATATGCCGCTGCTTGCAAAGAACCCTCAGGACTTCTGGCGGCGCTTCCACATCAGCCTGTCTGAATGGCTGCGCGATGTGGTGTTTATGCCCGTCTATATGAACCTGATGAAGTTCAACTTTTTCCGTCAGAACAAAACGCTGGCGCAAAATATCGGTATTTTTTGCACCCTGTTCTGCATGGGGGCATGGAATGGCCTGGAACGCCATTATGTCATCAGCGGCGCGCTGTTTGGCGCCATTTCTGTCGCACACAACATGCTGCTGTGGTCAGCCAAACGCAGCCCGGCATTACACCGCGGTTTGCAGTATCCGGCAGTTGCGTTTTTGGGGCGAATTCTGACGCTGGGCAGCGCCGCAGGATCCCTTTACATCTTTAGTGGAATGTCTCCTCTATGAAATATCACACCGATCTACAGGAACTGCAGGATTTCTTACGTGCGGCATTGCGCGATCCCGCCTCCCCGCAGCAGCTGGCCATCACGGGTAGCGACGAAACCCTCAGCTGGCTACAGCTTTCCGCCGCCGTGATGGACTGGGCGGAACGCTATCAACGCTGCAAGCCTATCGAAGGCACACCGGTCGTATTATATGGTCATCAGCAGGCCGAGTTCGCCGTGGCGATTTATAGCTGCCTGTTGCACAACATTCCGTACATCCCGGTGGATTGCATCTACCCGCAGGAGCGGCTCCGGGAGATTTGTAGCCTGGCCAGTGTCCCTTACTATTACGACGTTGCAACCCGGCAGTTTATTGCCACCGGTGAAGCGGGCAAGGTCCTGGAAGAGCAGGATCTGGCCTATATCATGTTTACCTCAGGCAGCACCGGCAAACCGAAAGGCGTGCAGATTGGACGTGAGAGCGTCTGGCACTTCATGAAATGGGTCAGCCAGGACTTTTCCCTGCCGGCAAAACCGGTGCTGATGAACCACGCGGTGTTCAGCTTTGACCTCTCCCTGATCCCTTTGCTGGCGAACCTGGCGATGGGCGGACACATCGTGCTCAACGCCAAAGAGGATATTCAGAAAGAGAACTGGCTGGCGCGACTCAAAAGCAACGCGGTCTCCGCCTGGGTGTCCACGCCCTCTTTTGCCTACCAGCAGCTGCTGTCCCCGCAGTTTAACAGCGAGTATTTGCCTGAACTCGGCGTCTTTATCTTCATTGGTGAAGTGCTGAATAAAGCGCTGGTTAAACAGCTGCGCCGCCGTTTCCCGCAGGCCAAAATCATCAACTCCTATGGCCCAACGGAAGCGACCATCGCGACGACGGTGGTTGAAATTACGGATGAGATCCTTAACCAGGACAGCGCCGTGCTGCCAGTGGGGGTCATGATGCCGGAGAGCAGAATGGACATTTCCGCCGAGGGCGAGCTGATTATCTGGGGTAAAAACGTCATGCGCGGCTACCTCGGCCTGCCGCAGGAGAACGCGGCAAAATTACTGCATCGGGAAGATGACGCGTGTCGCGGCTACCGGACCGGCGATCTGGGTTATGAAGCGGGGATGATCTATTGCCAGGGTCGCAACGATAGTCAGGTCAAACTGAATGGCTACCGTATTGAAATCAACGAGATCGAAAACCGTCTGCTGGCCATGTCCGGCATTAATGAAGCGGTAGTGATGCCGCTGATGAAACCCTGCGGCAGCGTGCTGCGTATTGCCGCGTTCTGCGTGACGGAAATGGCACCGGACACGATCAAAACCTCGCTGTCGAAAGTGGTTCCCCACTATATGGTGCCTTCACAAATTATCGTAAAAGACGCGTTGCCGCTGAACCCTAACGGCAAAATTGACCGCAAATTGCTGGACGCTTACGCCCGCACTCATTAATTATCCCAGGAAACATAATGGAAAACGAAATTCTCGCCCTGTTCGAAAAAGTATTATCCCGTAAAGTAGGCTTTCACGATGAGCTGATTGAATCTGATATTCTCGACTCTATTCTGGCAGTCGATATGGTGCTGGAAGTGCAGGACGTTTACGGCTGTATGATCCCGCCAACTGACGTAGCGACGGTGTTGAAGACCCCGGCAGATCTCGCCCGCTATATTGAAGAGAACCGCTAAGCCCCACTGTATGACCCCGCCCTGGGGGCTCTGGCGCACCGCGCCAGAGCCCTGAATGCAAAATGAATACCTTTCACGGGAATGAAACCCACCGCTGATATGATTTCTCCTACACTTTAGGGGTCGTGTTGTTTTTAACAGAGGAGTCTGCGGTATGGCATTCGTAACAACGAAAGACGGCGTCAACATTTACTACAAAGACTGGGGTCCGAAAGAAGCTCAACCCATTGTTTTCCATCACGGCTGGCCATTGAGTGCCGATGACTGGGATAACCAGATGCTCTTCTTCCTTGCAGAGGGCTATCGCGTTATCGCTATCGATCGTCGTGGTCATGGACGTTCGGATCAGGTCAGTGAAGGTCACGATATGGATCATTATGCGGCCGACGCGTCGGCCGTGGTTGAAAGCCTGGATCTGCACAATGCCGTGCATGTCGGTCACTCTACCGGCGGCGGCCAGGTCGCCCGCTATGTAGCGAAATACGGCCAGCCGCAGGGGCGCGTCGCCAAAGCGGTGCTCGTCAGCGCCGTTCCCCCGCTGATGGTCAAAACAGAGAATAACCCCGGCGGGACACCCATCGAGGTGTTTGACGGCTTCCGTAGTGCGCTGGCAGCCAATCGCGCGCAGTTTTACCTCGACGTAGCCAGCGGCCCTTTTTACGGTTTTAACCGGGATGGCGCGGAGGTTTCACAGGGTACGATTCAGAACTGGTGGCGTCAGGGAATGATTGGCAGTGCCAAAGCGCACTATGAGGGGATTAAGGCGTTTTCAGAGACTGACCAGACGGAGGACTTAAAAGCCATCACGGTTCCCGTTCTGGTAATGCAGGGCGATGACGATCAGGTCGTACCGTATAAGAATGCCGCCCTTCTGCAGGACAAGCTGCTGGCGAACAGCGTGCTGAAAATTTATCCAGGCTTCCCGCACGGGATGCACACCACGCATGCGGAGACCATCAACGCGGACATTCTGGCGTTTATCCGTTCATAAACGTCAGGTTTTAAATTCACGCCAAAAGAAAAACCCCAGCTTAACGAGTAAGCTGGGGTTTATATCTGGCGGAAGCGCAGAGATTCGAACTCTGGAACCCTTTCGGGTCGCCGGTTTTCAAGACCGGTGCCTTCAACCGCTCGGCCACACTTCCTAAGTGAGGCGAACTATAAACACCTCACCGCGTGCTGTAAAGAGTGGCTGCAATCGTTCGCTGTAAAAATAGCCAAAACGCGTTTAATCGGTTGAACTGACGACATATCGGCGATTTTAACAGCATAACATTCAGCCCGCCCTCTTAATGCTTTTTGATGTACATGTCTTTTGTGAAATAGTACCCGAGCTTATCCGGTGTGAATCCCCCTACCCACGGTTTGACCAGGTGGGTACGAACGTAGTGATAAACCGGAATGGCTGGCACATCACGGCCAAGCAGATCCTCCGCCTGCTGGTAGAACTTACCCCGTTCCCCGGCTGTTTTCGCTTTCGCGGCGTTGATCAGGGCCTGGTCGTACTCCGGATTGCTGTACTGGCTGGTATTTTCGCTGTCGCCGGTACGGAAGTTGTTCAGGAAGGTTGCTGCATCGTCGTAGTCCGCAATCCATGCGTAACGCACCGCGTCAAAGTTGTGGGTGTGCATGGTATCCAGCATGGTTTTCCACTCCTGATTTTGCAGCTTCGCGTCCACGCCGAGGTTTTTCTTCCACATGGAGCTGGCGGCAATCGCGATACGCTGGTGCGATTCAGAGGTGTTATAAAGCAGGTTGAAGCGCAGAGGATGGCTTTCGTTATACCCCGCTTCGCTGAGCAGTTTTTTCGCCTCCGTGATGCGCTTGTCCAGCGGCCAGCTGGCGTAATCCGGGTTCTGCAGCTTGACCCCACCGATGTCCGGCTGGCTAATCAGCCACGCCGGACGCTGCCCCTGCCCTAACACTTTCCCGGCAATGATGTCTTTATCCAGCGCCATATTCAGCGCCTTACGCACGCGCGCGTCGTTGAACGGCGGGCGCGTGGTGTTGAACTCGTAGTAATAGGTCGCGAGCTGCGGTGAAACGTCCAGCTCGCTGCCAAGGGTTTTCTTCAGCTGGGCAAACTGGTTAATGGGGACCGTGTAGACAATATCAATTTCACCCGCTTTATAGCGGTTCACATCTGAAGCTTCAGAGGTGATGGGCAAATACGTCACTTTGTTGATAACGGTATGCGCATTATCCCAGTAGCGCGCGTTACGCTCCGCCACAATGCGTTCGTTGACCACCCACTGAGAAAGTTTATACGCCCCGCTGCTGACGAAATGCTCCGGCTTGGTCCACTTATCGCCAAAACGCCCAATCAGCACTTTGTCCACCGGTACCAGCGACGGGTGCGCAAGCATCGCAAGGAAAGCCGCGTTTGGCTGCGTGAGCGTCACTTCCAGGGTGGTGTCGTTAATCGCTTTTACCCCCAGCGTATCGGGGGCTTTTTTCCCCTGGGCGATATCGGCCGCGTTGGCAATATGCATGTTGCCCGGATAGCTGGCATACGGTGACGCCGTTTTAGGATCGATCAGGCGCTGCCAGCTCCAGACCACATCTTCTGCGGTAATCGCTGTCCCGTCGCTCCAGGTGATGCCCGGCCGCAAATGGAACGTCCAGACGGTATTGTCTTTGTTCTCCCACTTTTCCGCCAGCCGGGGCTGAATTTCACCCGTCGGGGAGACGCTCACCAGACCTTCGAATAAATCGCTGATAATATTGAATTCGACATCGCTTTCGACTTTATGCGGATCGAGCGAAGCCGGTTCACTGCCATTATTTCTGACCAGTTCCTGTTTCTCTGCCAGCGCGGTTCCTGCCGGGACGTTAGCCGCCCAGGATGCCGTACTGGCGCACAGGATCCCGGCGGTAAGTAAAGAGAGTGTAAAGCGCGTGCGTGTTTGTGGTTTCATGTCCTTCGCCTTATTGTCTGTTTTATGACGATCCGGAGATAACTCTTAGCGCCCTAAGGGTAATAACGCAATATTTTTCAGTAACCTATAAGAGGTTGATCTGGTAAATTTTCTAAAACCGCTGTTCATTCTGGTGAAATGCATTTCTGCAGAAGAAATAACCATCTCCTTCGCTAACGTGCTGAGTAAAGATGGGTAAAACCACTTTGAGACTGGCTCGCCGTTTCCTATTCTTTCCGCTAATTACATCTGTCATAAGAGAGTGACTCATGGATCGTATTATTACTTCTTCACGCGACCGCACATCGCTACTCAGTACCCACAAGGTGCTGCGCAATACCTATTTCATGCTCAGCCTGACGCTGGCGTTTTCGGCGATCACTGCCACCGCCAGCACCGTGCTGATGCTGCCGTCTCCGGGGCTGATCCTGACGCTGGTGGGGATGTATGGGCTGATGTTCCTGACCTACAAAACCGCGGATAAACCGGTCGGTATTCTGTCAGCGTTCGCCTTCACCGGCTTCCTGGGCTATATCCTGGGGCCGATTCTGAACGCGTATCTGTCTGCCGGTATGGGCGACGTGATTGGCATGGCGCTGGGCGGTACCGCGCTGGTGTTCTTCTGCTGCTCGGCCTACGTGCTGACCACCCGTAAGGACATGTCCTTCCTCGGCGGTATGCTGATGGCGGGTATCGTGGTGGTGCTGATTGGTATGGTGGCTAACATCTTCCTGCAGCTGCCTGCCCTGCATCTGGCGATTAGCGCGGTGTTTATCCTGCTGTCATCTGGCGCGATCCTGTATGAAACCAGCAACATCATTCACGGCGGTGAGACGAACTACATTCGCGCCACCGTGAGCCTGTATGTATCGCTGTATAACATCTTCGTCAGCCTGCTGAGCATTCTGGGCTTCGCCAGCCGGGATTAATTTGCATCACTGATACGAAAAAAGAGAATGCCCATGGCATTCTCTTTTTTTTGTCTTATTCTCCCCGGCAGATATAGGTAGGATAACGCCGGTCCTGAATCAGCCACACGGCGGGCGACAGTTCAGAGATCGTCAGGTAGTAACGTGCGGTCGGATAGGCGAAGCTTCCCCATTGAGCATCCGGGGTATTGTCATTGTGTCGACGCCAGGTTTTGGTGTAGCTCAATACAATGACGTTATCATCTTTCCGTTGCTCCCAGGTAAAGTCGACATCCCTGTCAACGATCAAACATTGCCCGCCAGCCCTTGCCGCGCCTTTGTAAGTCGTCAACCCGGTTCCATCCTGATGAAAATAGAACTGAGCAAAGGTATTGACCTTCACCTCACTTGCTTTTCCCTCATTGCGCGTGAAATTAAATTCTGTACTGCAGGCAAGCACATCCTTTTTACCCAGGCCGCCAGAATAGTAAAAAAGCGCTATTGCACCACCAACCAGTACACCGCTCAGCCCAAAAATAAGTTTTATTTTCATTTTTCAGCCCCGCTTTTATAACGAATGGTTTTGCACAGTCTGGTTTTACTTCCCGGGCAGGCACCAATGAAAACCTCATCCGCGGCGGAAATAGCAAAACGGGCGCTGAAATAATAAATATTATACTCTTCTCGCTCGCATGCCACGTTATTCGCCTCCAGCTGTTTTGCTAATTTCGATAACACTAACGGCCGTCCATGATCGTTAATTATCCAGATACTGCAACGCGCAATTTTTTCCTTAACTGGCGTGAGTTTCGCCGGAACGGTTATCCCCTGCGGGCGGCTAAAGTACAGGCATCCCCCTAGTGCAGCGACGATCGCGACCGCCGTAATCGCCCCCCTTTTCAGGAATGTGCGCCGCGGCTTTACGTCTTGCTGTTCAACCGGAGACTGAGAATCAACGGGTTGAATATTCTCCCGAGGCTGAAAAATCACATCGGCCTCAAAACGAAATCCATAGCGGGGTACGGTCACGATAAATTCATGCCCCTCTCCCAGCGACTGAAAGCTTTTACGTAATTCGCTTACCGCTTTATTGAGATTATTTCCTGATGGCGTAAAGCCGAACGCTTCCCACACGCGAGCGATCAATTCATCCCGGCTAAGGTCACGACCTCTGTGCTTAATAAACTCCTGTAAAAGACGAACGGCCGGTGCCGAAAGCGTTAATACAGACTCGGGTTGTCCAACAAGACTTATTGCATGTGATTCAGGATCGAATAACAACGAATTATTGCATATAAAAAACATCTTTTATTCTCGGCTGTTACCGCATGCTTTTTAATCCCTGGTACATCGACATGAAAATCACCTCCTGATCTGCTTATTTTGTAATCAGAAGGAATTTTCTTCCCATCCCTGGTCGCGGTATTTTCGCTTAACTATACAACCTTAAAGACAGAAAAGCAGGATAAAAAACTGTATTTAACGAGTTAATTAATACAAATTTTCACAAACCGCTGTTCTGGTTAAAGTTTCCCTGCCCTGAAGCGATACGAAAGCAGACGGTGTCCTGGTGTTAACGCGCCACCGATGAACTCAGAGCAGGCAGGCAGAATGTGAAACAGAAAAAAAGAGTGAACATGACAACCGCCTTTTATGTCGCCGCGCTGTCATTACCATTTTTCTCAGAAATGGCAATGGCCAATATGAGCGTGTACCCGATGGAACTTAACGTGGATAAGTCCGGGGCGGCGCAAATAAAAGTGGCTTCAAAAACGGATGATATTCAGTTCATTCGGGTGAGGCAAAAGAAAATTCTTAATCCCGGCACTGCCGAGGAAAAAGAGATTGATGTGGCCTCGTGGAAAGAAGGTGGCGTTGTTGTGACGCCAGAAAAATTTGCCCTGGCGGCTGGCGCAATGCGCGTCGTTCGTCTGGTATCGCTCACGCCACCGGAAAAAGAGACCACCTGGCGCGTCTATTTTGAAGGGGTAAAGCAACCTGACAGCATTATTCCAGGTCAGGCAGAAAGCGCTGCGGCGAAGGCGACATTGGGCGTCAATGTCATCTGGGGCGCCCTGATCCACCTCGCCCCGGAAAAAAGTGTGGTTTCACTCTCGATAGACCCTCGCAGGGGGACGTTAAAAAACAACGGTACGCTGCGCGTGCCGCTGAGAGAGATCGGTATTTGTGACGCAAATTCGTCGTGTAAATGGATTAAAGAAGACGCGACGATTTATCCAGACACCGAACGGAAATTAAAAACGCTCACAAAGACACAAGGCCATAAATATAAATTCCGCTACTTCAACTGGGTGAATAAAACCGCTGAAGAAGCTGATTTACCCGTCGTGCAATAACACGACGTTACCGTAAAGACCCCAAAGGGTTTGTTTAAAGAGCCAGGGTGCTCATTTGTAAATATGGAGATATCAATGCGTAAGTATTTTAAACCCCTGATGATTGTTGCCGCGATGACCACGTCCGTTAGCGCGCTGGCGATCCAAAAAGATATTACCGTCAACGCCAGCGTTGATTCACAGCTGGATATGACCCAGGCCGATAATACGCCGCTGCCGGCAAGCATCGATATGCAGTACCTGCCAGGCCGCGGTCTGGAAAGCTACCGCCTGAATACCAAGGTATGGTCTAACTCCGCCACCAGCAACTTGAAAGTCCGTCTGGTGAGTGCCGCGAAGCTGGCAAATGCCGACGGTGCTGAGTCCATCCCAATGACGGTGAAGCTGGGCGATAAAACCCTCTCTACCGCCGATGTTGAATATACCGGTACCGAACTGTTCCCGGGGAGCATTGAAAACGGTTCAGCGGTACTGCCGCTGACCATTTCTCAGACCACCAAAGGCATTCTGAAAACCGGTCAGTACAGCGGCGTTGTCAGCCTGATGCTGACGCAAGCGACGACCACGGAAGGCGGTGCGTAACACCACAGCACCTAAGGAATAACGTCAGAGGGTGCCCACCCTCTGACGTCAGGATGATGTCGAGGCTCGTTCATGGCGTTTCACAGAAATACTCTCCTCTTTGTTGCTTTGTTACCCGCTTCCATCCAACTCGCCTGTGCCGGGATGACCGTCCCGGCAGGTTTTGAAGATCTGGCGAAAACCCAGCGCCTGTGGACAGAGGTAAACCTATATGGCGAGTCGCTTGGCCTGTTTGAAACGGATATCACGCTTGAAACGGTCAGTTTTGTCGCACCTGAAACCGTTGTAGCAGCCATCAAACGACGGTTTAACGACGACCCTGCTCTCGTTGCCACCGTGTCTGCCACGCTGGCCGTTCCGCTTGCCCGTAACGGCAACCTGGCCTGCAGCAGCAACAGCTCCGCAGCGGGCTGCGATTACATTGATACCGACCGCGCGGCCATTATCTATGACGAGAATAACGCCCGTATTAGCCTGTTTTTAGACAAGAAATTCCTGCCTAAAGCCACCGCGGAAAATCAGTGGTATCAGCCCACGCAGGACACCGAAAATGCGCTTATCCATCAGCAGAATGTTAATTTTGTTGCCGACAGGGATTATCAGTCAGCCACCGTGCAGGGCAATGGCGCGCTGGCGCTCACGCAGGACGGCTATGTTAACCTCGACTGGACCTGGCTGGGACAGCGTTCAAGGCACCAGCAGCAACAGGAAATCACCGTTAACAATGCCTGGTTCCGCCAGGATATCTTGCGCCAGTACTATGTCCAGCTGGGCGAAATGGATACCCGCGATCTGTTCAGTAATGCCGGTGGAAATATCAACCTCAGCCAGCTGCCGCTGGGGAAAATTCGCGGCGTGCGCGCAGGCTCAACACGGGCGTGGATAAATCCGGTTCAGCAGTCAAAGGGAACCCCTATCACCGTGCTGCTTTCCCATGACGCGCGTATTGATGCCCGCCGTGGCAGTCAGCTGCTGGCCAGCTTTTACCTGAATGCCGGGGCGCAAACTCTCGACACAAGATCGTTTCCGGACGGGAGCTACACCGTCACGCTGTCGGTCTATGAAAATAACCGGCTAACGCGTTCCGAGCAGGTGCCGTTTACCCGAACCGGCATTACGCCATTCGACCGCGTCGAGTGGTTCCTGCAGGCGGGTGAAACCGACAATAGCGATCAAAACGAAGAACCCAGCGCGGTTGCGCAGGCGGGCGTACGCCTGCCCGTCACCGAGACCTTAGCGCTTACCAGCGGAGCAACGATAAAGCAAAACCAGCGCTTCCTGGAAAATGCGCTCGACTGGAGCCGGGGCTTCAACGCGGGCCCGATCGACGGCGTGCTGAGTACCCGGTTTAGCTACCTTTACGGCAGCGAAGGCCAGCGCGGCAATATTCAGCAAATCAGCTACAACGACGGTTTTTCACTGAGCCTCTATCGCAACGCGCTATCAGCGGAAAACTGCAACAACCGAAGCGCCGGGTTTGACGCCGTGAACGGCTGTTATCGCACCCTCTCGGTGATGTTTTCCGTCCCTGTCGGCGCCTGGTATGCGAGCCTCGGCTATTCGGATAACCGCAACGAAGGACGGTACGTTTCACGCCGGGAGCTGCCGGATAGCGACGATCGCCACGATGCGGGTTTGCCGTGGGAATCGGTCTATATGACCCGCTCGCGCTCGCGGGCCTGGCAGGGAGGTCTGAGCAATGCCTTTAGCACCCATGGTCTGAACATTAACAGCAGCGTTAACCTCTTCATGCGCAACGATGATGCCCGCGACGGCAGGGACAAAGGCGGCTACCTGAGCGTGAGCCTGTCCATGGCGCATAACCGTCAGGGTGATGCGTCTAGCTATACCTCTCTGGGGGCGACCTGGCAGCACCAGCAGCGTGAAAAAAATCAGCTGAGCTACAACGTGGCGCATAACTGGTACAGCGATGCACGCGGTGAAAACGAGTACGGCCTTAGCGCATCAGGCATTAACAGCGACTCGCTGAATACCTCAGCCTATACGCGCCAGGGCGGGCGATATGGCAACGGCAGTCTGACCGTCAGCGACGCCTGGGATCGTCAGGACAGACGCCATACGCTGAGCACCAGCGGCAACTACAGCTCGACACTTGCGCTGTCGCGTTCTGGCCTGTGGCTGGGCCGCTGGAGCGACGGACGCCCTGCTTCCGCCGTCGCGGTTAACGTTGCCACACCGACTGATACCCTGGCTCCGAGCGTTGCCGTGTCGCTGGATAACAGCGGGAGCGCAGACATTCCGGGTAATAGCCGCGCTCTCTTCGCCGTACCGGGCTACCAGCAGACCACGTTGACGATTAACGAATCGCTGGATGTATCCCGGGGAGCCAGCAGTGAGATCACGCAAGGTTCAGGCAGCAGAACGCTGTTTATGGTGCCAGGCAAACTGCTGCGTCGGGATGTGCAAACCACCGCAAGCTACACCTGGCTCGGCCAGTTAACCGACGAGCGTCATTCGCCGTTTATCGGTGGTGTGCCGCTGAACGTTAACGGCTGGAGCGATCTCGGCAACGGCGGATTCAGCGCCCAGAGCGATGCACTGCTGCATAACCTCTACCTGGTGCGTCAGCAGCAGTTTTATCAGTGCGAACTCAACGTGAAAAGTATGCGCGACGTGGTGCGCTATGTCGGCTCAATTCCTTGTCGGGAATTAACCTTCTCGGCCCTGCCGGATGCCGTCCAGCAGCAGGCACAGCTGATGCTCGCCGGACGATCGGTACCTGCCGGGCCAACTGCCATGAACGCCGACAACCTCACTAAAGGGAAATGATGTGATGAAGTACCTCTTTATTTTACTGTTGTTAAGCCTGTGGACAGGCCAGACGCTGGCGGGCGCCCCTGCGGGACGAAACACCAGCGTTGGGATCAGCTTCGATCGCACGGCACCGCCTGCACGTTTCGATATCTGGTTGCATGAATCGGGCGGCTTTGACACCGCCGACCCGCAAAAGTGGGGACGTAATACCCTGACCTGTCAGTCCCGGACCGACGCCACGTACGGGGCCTGCATGAACTCTCCGGTCTGGTTCTCGGGTAACCCGGCCGCGCCCTATGCCATCAATTTACGTTTCACGCATGCCCTCACCAGCAAGACGGTGGATATCAAGGTGTATGGCGATCACTACATGTTTATCAACAATAAAGTGTTTACCTTTGCCAGCTTTGTGACAGGCGGAACAGCCACAATTGCTGACTGGAACAGAGAGCCCTACTTCGATTTCTATATTGTGAAAAGCGAACTGGATAAGCTCGCCCTGCCGGGGATCTGGACCGCAACGCTGAAGCAGAACCTGCGTCAATGGGGGAGCGCCGACTGTGGCGGGAACTTCAATGACGTAAACGTCGGATGCCCTGGCTATCTCACTATCGCCAGGTGGCAGGCAAACATTCGCATTGAGGTGGTCGATCCGGGTAATCAGCAGATTTATCTGCCGGCATTTCCGCACTCCACGCCCATCGTTAACCTCAACCTGACTAACTTCCCGGGGCGGCCGGGTGGCAGTGAGATTCAGGGAGAAAATACGCTGGATATGTGCCTGTACGATGGTAAAAACAGCACCAGCACCCGCACCTACCTTCGGTTTGAGGACGACGGACTCGCCTCAGCGGGCCGTACTGAAGGTGCGTTTTCTATCAGGCGACGCGGAGGAAGCCAGACCGATGCGCGGGACCGTCTTGACTATCAGGTCTTTGTCACCCATCCCATCACAGGCGCAACAGACATCGTCGCTAACGGTAAAACCGTGGTCTGGCAAGGGACTAACGATCCGCAGTATCTGCGTCAGGTCGTCCTGCCCGGCGGACGCGAGAGCGTACTGTGCGTGCCAGCCCCTATTATCCTGAAAACCCCTTCATTTACTGCCAGCAGCAAAAATGCCGGGGATTACACCGGCACGCTACGCATTATCTACACACCCAGTACGTTATAAAGAGGCCGCCGTGAATTACGTTATTCTTGATAATAATCGCTTTTATGCCGAAGGTTTACGCTACGCCCTTCTGCGCCGTAACGCTCAAATGCTGGTTGAAAGCGGCGCGGTAACGTGGCGCCATTCGTTATTGGCCTGCGACACCCTCGTTGTGCGCTGCCGCTTTTCCGTCGCCGGGACGCATCAGGCGCTGGTTGAGATTCTGCTTCAGCTGGAGGCCAGCCGCTGGGAAGGAACGCTTTATCTGGTGTGCAATGAAAAAGGCTGGGCGCTGGCCACGCATCTGCGAAAGCGTTTTGCCACGCTGACCTCATATATTATTGATGACAGAATTGCCGTCGCGGATGCAGCGTATCTGCTTGCAAAAGAGCCCCGTCGGGTCCGCAGCCTGAATTGTTGCCTGACGGGCATGGAGTTCAATGTTCTCGACAGGCTGGTTAACGGGCAATCGGTAAGACATGTTGCGACAATGACGCAGATGAGCGAAAAACAGGTCTCGACGTACAAATGCAACGCGTTAAAAAAGCTGAATGCCAACAATCTGCTACAGCTTCTTCTATAGACCGAAGTTTCTCATGCCGCCCCTTCTTTGCTAGACTAGGGGCGGTTTTTACTTTATCGACAGAGCACTATGTTCATTTTTGCAGGCCAGGAAATTGAGACCGATAGCGAAGGCTATCTGAAAGATACCACGCTATGGAGCGAGCCACTGGCGGAAAAAATCGCCGAAAACGAAGGTATCACCCTCTCCCCCGAACACTGGGAAGTCGTGCGTTTTGTGCGCGAATTTTATCTCGAATTTAATACCTCTCCGGCGATCCGCATGCTGGTGAAAGCGATGGCCAATAAGTTTGGCGAAGAGAAAGGCAACAGCCGCTATCTGTATCGTCTGTTTCCGAAAGGCCCGGCTAAACAGGCCACCAAAATTGCTGGCCTGCCAAAGCCGGTGAAGTGCATTTAATAACGAATACTGAAGTTCTCGTATTCCCGGCCGGGTTGATGCGGTTCTGTTAGCACCCTGTCAACCCGCGCGCTGCGCGGGCCACCCGCTTTCAGCCACACCATCAGTTTTTCTACCTGCTTCGCGTCTCCACAGGCGACCACCTCAACGCTGCCGTCATCCATGTTTCGCGCATAGCCCGTGATCCCGAGCTGAAGAGCCTCACGCTGGGTGCTGTAGCGGAACCCGACGCCCTGAACGATGCCGTGAACCCAGGCAATAGTGCAAACTTTTGACATTTTTCTTCTCCTTAACGTAGCGTTTTCGGCAAACAGCCGTAGTGCTGCCGAAAGCGGGCGGTGAAACGAGAACTGGAAAGATACCCACATTGTAATGCGATTTCGCCAATGGGTAATCGGGTCGATTGCAGCTGTGACAGCGCAACGGCCATTCTCACCTCTTCCACGATCTGGCGAAAACTCTGCGACTCTTCACGCAACTTTCTGCGCAGCGTCGGCACGCTTAAGGCCAGACGGCTTGCAATATCCTGCGCAGTCCAGGATCTGGCCGGCGATAGCATGATGAACTGTCGCACCTGCTCAGTCAGGTTACTGCTTCGCTCAATAAGCAGCGGACCTGCCACGCCTTCATGCAGCAATGCCAGCAAAAGACCGAAGGCCTGATGTTTTTGTAACGCCTCCGGTAAATCCTGACGCACGGCGTGCAGCAGGTTATCCCACATAAACGCCAGCCCCTCGCTCAACGGGACACAAAGGGAATGTAACGTCGTGCCCGGCCAGGATTTCAGGTAATGCGCTTTAAACTCGGCCAGGATCTCTGGCGACAACATCAGCAGATCCGATCGAAACATGCCGTTCGCAGGCTGATTAATAATCTCCATTGACGTATTGGCCGGGATAATAATCAGCGCATCCCTCGTTGCCACCAGGCGATTGTCATCCTGAACAATGACCTTACTGCCGTGAGTAATGTGACAAATGGCTGGAAAAAAAAGTTTAACCTGGTGCAGGCGATGCATTTTGCTGGCACTGACTTCGCCCGCCGTCAGCTGTTTATGTTGAAGGTAAAACTCCTGCACCGGGTCATCCTTATCTGCTGTACGTTGCGGTTAACTGCGTTTTTCCCAGAACGTGACTGTTTATCATATAACCGACCAGCGCGCCGCTGGCATTGTTATCAAGGGGCAGTGTGTCCACGTTCAGCGCCCAGACGGTAATCTGGTAACGGTGCGGTTTGTCTCCCTCAGGTGGACATGCGCCGCCAAATCCAGAATAACCGAAGTCATTACGCCCCTGCACCGCGCCAGCGGGTAATTTCTCACTCTTTGGGTTACCCGCGCCCGCAGGCAGTGCCCTTGTTTTCGCAGGAATATTGGCGACTGTCCAGTGCCACCAGCCACTGCCGGTGGGGGCATCGGGGTCATATACCGTGATGGCAAAACTTTTCGTACCGGCTGGCGGATGTTTCCATGCAAGCTGCGGAGACTGATTATCACCGTGGCAGCCAAAACCGTTGAACACCTGCTGTTGCGCTAAACGGTGCTCCCCGGAGATATCCTGACTGGTGATACTGAAAGGCGTTGCCGCTAAAACCTGAAAACTTATCGCCGCCAGAGCGGTTGTTGCTATTACACTGCGCTTTTTCATGGGGGAGTCCTTTGCTGAACGGGAAGCCCCAATGTAAGGCACGCGGCCATACCGTAATGTGCTTAAGCGATTTGATTTTGTGCCGAAACGCTCAAAGGCATCCACAGATGATTGCGACTTGCTGAATGTGATAATCTACGCGCCATTTCCCTGAAATCGACAGAACAGCAAATTATGAGTGTACGTTTAGTGTTAGCCAAAGGGCGCGAGAAATCCTTACTGCGCCGTCATCCCTGGGTTTTTTCTGGCGCAGTTGCCCGCATGGAAGGCAAAGCCAGCCTCGGTGAAACCATTGATATCGTTGACCATCAGGGGAAATGGTTAGCGCGAGGCGCATACTCGCCTGCGTCCCAGATCCGCGCTCGCGTCTGGACCTTCGACAAAGATGAAACCATTGATATCGACTTCTTCGTTCGCCGCCTGCAGCAGGCGCAACAGTGGCGTGAATGGCTGGCAAAGCGTGACGGTCTGGACAGCTATCGTCTGATCGCCGGTGAGTCCGACGGCCTGCCGGGTGTGACCATCGATCGCTTCGGCAACTTCCTGGTGCTGCAACTCCTGAGCGCCGGAGCGGAATACCAGCGTGCCGCGCTGATTAGCGCGCTGCAAACGCTGTTCCCGCAGTGTGCCATTTACGACCGCAGCGATGTGGCAGTGCGCAAAAAAGAGGGCATGGAGCTGACTCAGGGGCCTGTAACGGGCGAACTGCCGCCAGCCCTGCTGCCCATTGAAGAACATGGCATGAAGCTGCTGGTGGATATTCAGGGCGGTCACAAAACGGGCTATTACCTTGACCAGCGCGACAGCCGTCTGGCGACCCGCCAGTACGTCGCCGACAAGCGCGTGCTTAACTGCTTCTCCTATACCGGTGGTTTCGCCGTTTCGGCGATGATGGGCGGCTGTGCGCAGGTCGTCAGCGTAGATACGTCGCAGGAAGCGCTTGACGTGGCAAAACAAAACGTCGAGCTAAACAAGCTGGATTTGAGCAAAGCGGAGTTTGTACGCGACGACGTTTTCAAGCTGCTGCGTAAATATCGCGATCAGGGCGAGAAGTTCGACGTTATCGTGATGGATCCCCCTAAGTTTGTGGAGAATAAAAGCCAGCTGATGGGCGCCTGCCGCGGGTACAAAGATATCAACATGCTGGCCATCCAACTGCTGAACCCGGGTGGCGTTCTGCTGACGTTCTCCTGCTCCGGTCTGATGACCACAGATTTATTTCAGAAAATCATCGCCGATGCCGCAATAGATGCTGGTCGTGATGTACAATTTATAGAGCAGTTCCGTCAGGCAGCCGATCATCCCGTGATTGCTACCTACCCGGAAGGGCTGTATCTGAAAGGGTTTGCCTGTCGCGTCATGTAACTTGAAAAGAGAAATATTGACCACACATAACGTGTAAGTCGTATTTCCCGGGAGGTGACTATGATTGCCAGCAAATTCGGTATCGGCCAGCAGGTCCGCCACACTTTGCTAGGGTATTTGGGTGTGGTCGTCGATATCGACCCGGAGTATTCCCTTGATGAACCGTCAGCAGACGAGCTGGCGGTTAACGCCGAGCTTCGCGCTGCGCCCTGGTACCATGTGGTGATGGAAGGTGACGACGGACAACCCGTTCATACCTACCTTGCCGAAGCGCAGCTGAGTAGTGAGTTGCAGGAAGAGCATCCGGAGCAACCTACGATGGATGAACTTGCTCAGACCATCCGTAAACAGCTACAGGCTCCGCGCCTGCGGAACTAAGCGTGTAAAAAAAGCCCGATAACGGGCTTTTTTTTATTATTTCGCCAGCCCCAAACGGGGGATCTCAATCGCCGGGCATCGGTCCATGACCACCTTCAGACCCGCTTCACGCGCCAGCACGGCCGCCTGCTCGTTAATCACACCCAACTGCATCCACAGGGTTTTCGCCCCGACGGCAATAGCATCCTGCGCTACGCCCCATGCGGCCTCGGAATTACGGAAGACATCGACCATATCAATTTTTTCGGGTACGTCAGCGAGCGTCGCATACCCTTGCTGGCCCAGCAACGTTTTCCCCGCCACTTTTGGCGAGACCGGGATGACGTGATAACCCTGATCGAGAAGGTATTTCATCACCCGATAGCTGGGACGATCGGGTTTATCGCTCGCGCCCACCAGCGCAATGGTCCGCGTGGATGTCAAAATCTCAGCAACATCATTCTCTTTCATGGTTTTTCTCCTGGCTTTTTTAAAAGTGTACGCCAAAGCGCACATCTCAACCATCCATCCCATACAGATGCATGAGGGCAAAACGGCAAAATATGTCTATATGTTAGTAAACGTGATTATCGAAAAATTTAGATACATTAATGCGGCGACAGTATGTCTGACGGGAGCCTCCTATGAAAACCGGTATTGCCACGGCTCTGATTGCGTTAGTGATGCCGGTTTGCGTATTTGCTACCACGCTTCGGCTCTCTGGCGACATTGATCTTCTGGTACTGGACGGAAAAAAAGTGTCCAGCTCATTATTACGCGGTGCTGACAGCATCGAATTAGATAACGGCCCCCATCAACTGGTCTTTCGGGTAGAAAAATCGATCGGCCTGGCTAACCATGAGCAACGACTGTACATCTCGCCGCCGCTGATTATCAGCTTTAATACCCGGCAAATCAGTCAGGTGAACATTACCCTGCCTCGCCTTGAAACAGAAAAGGAATCGGCGGCCTTTGACGCGTCGCCGCGCATTGAACTGCTGGACGGCGATGCGATGCCGATCCCGGTGAAGCTGGATATTCTGGCATTAACCACGTCCCCGAAAGGCCCGGATTACGAGGCGGCTACGCAGGTTTATAACAAAGCCGGTAAACGCGCCTCCCTTCCGCAGTTTGCCACCCTGATGGCCGACGACAGTACGCTGCTTTCCGGCGTATCAGAACTGGATGTTATCCCGCCTCAGTCCCAGACGCTGACGGAACAGCGCCTGAAATTCTGGTTCCAGCAGGCCGATCCCGACACGCGGGCCCGATTTTTACAGTGGGCAAAGCAACAACCTTCATCCTAAGCCACATTTTTTTCGCCTGAGGCTTGCAGCGTCAGGCGCTTCCCGTCATCGTGTAGTCAGTTAACCTGATGGATATGATTATGGAACTGACAACACGCACGCTGCCTGAACGCAAACACATTGCACTGGTGGCGCACGATCACTGTAAACAAATGCTGCTTAACTGGGTGCACCGCCATCAGTCTTTGCTGGAAAAGCATGCCCTTTCAGCGACCGGCACCACCGGAAACCTGATCCAGCGCGAAACGGGTCTGGAGGTCAATGCGATGCTGAGCGGCCCGATGGGCGGCGATCAGCAGGTCGGCGCGCAGATTTCCGAAGGGAAGATTGACGTGCTGATCTTCTTCTGGGATCCGCTGAACGCGGTTCCGCACGATCCCGATGTTAAAGCCCTGCTGCGTCTGGCGACGGTGTGGAATATTCCGGTGGCGACAAACCTCTCGACGGCGGATTTCATCATCGAATCACCGCAGTTCAATTCGCCGGTTGATATCCTGATTCCGGACTATCAGCGTTATCTTTCTGAGAGACTGAAGTAGCTTTTTTGCCGGGTGGCGGCTTCGCCTTACCCGGCCTACCCATCCTTGCCCGTCGTCGCTACGGCTTTCTCGCTACCGGCACATCAATACTCTTCAGAATATCGACAAACACGGATGGCTCCGGTTTATTGAACAGCAGCCAGACGCGGTGACGTGCGCGCGTCATTGCCACATATAGCAAACGTCGCTCTTCGGCATCCGGGAAGTCTTCCGGCACCGGCAGTAGGGCCTGTTCCATCACCGATTCACGGGCCGGAGCCGGGAAACCGTCGCTGCCCTCTTTCAGCCCCATCACAATCACATAATCGGCCTGCTGCCCTTTGCTGGCGTGAATGGTCATAAATTCAAGCTGCAGTTTCGGCCAGCGGGTAGCTGCTTTTTCCAGCGCTGCAGGTTTAAGGTGATGATAACGCGCCAGCACCAGAATACGCTCATCGGGCTTCGCATAGCCGCTGAGCTTGTCCAGCAGCGGTTCCAGCTGGTCATCCGCCAGCAGGGTGACGGCTTTTTTATCCCCAGGCCGCAGGCTGTTAAGCGGCTTGGTCAGCTGATGCGGGTTTTGCTGGATAAAACGGTTGGCGATTTCACCAATCCGGGCGTTGAAGCGATACGTGGTGTCCAGATCGCTGCGATCCCCTTCACCAAAATAGTGGTGGAACGCGGTCGTGAGTGAAAGCTGTGCGCCGCTGAAGCGATAGATAGCCTGCCAGTCATCCCCCACCGCAAACAGCGAGGTATGTTTATTTTGCGCCCGTAGCGCACAGAGCAGTGCTGCGCGCTGGGGTGAGATATCCTGAAACTCATCCACCAGAATATGTTTCCACGGACTGACAAAACGTCCTTTCTCAAGAATGACGATCGCCTGATGGATCAAACCGGAAAAATCGACGGCATTTTCCGCCTTCAACGCGGCTTTCCAGGCTTTTAAGAGCGGTGCCATCAGTTTGACCCGCTTCGAAAATAGATCGCGGATCCCCTCTGGCGCACCTTCAATCATTTCAGCCTGTGAGCCACCGTGCATCCGCATCAGGCTGACCCAACGGTCAAGACGCGATCCCAGCCGACGCGCCAGTTTATCATCCTGCCAGAAACTGCCTTCCGGCACTGCCCAGTTGAGCTCCTCTTCCAGCCACTGACGCCACCCTTTCGCCTGCGCTTTTTTCTCACTGCACTGCTGACGCCACGTTTTGATAAACAGCGCCTGGCGCGCCTGCGTGTCGTTTTCCAGTTTACTGACAGAAGGCACTTTTTTACTGCCCTGCTGAATGATATGCAGCGCAAGGGCATGGAAGGTTCTGGCAGTAATATCCCGGGTATGCAGACGTTGCTGAATGCGTTCGTCCATCTCCTCGGCAGCCTTACGGCCAAAAGCCAGCAGCAGAATCTGATCGGCAACCGCTTCGCCGGTCGTCAGAAGCCAGCCTGCACGCGCCACCAGTACCGACGTTTTGCCGCTTCCTGCCCCCGCGAGCACCAGCAGCGACTGCTCGCCATTGACCACCGCGCGAGCCTGCGCAGGGTTGAGCGGCGAAGATTCCACCGTACTGAAAAAGTCGGCGTACTGGGCCAGCATGGCATCTGTCCAGGCCTGGTTATGCGCCAGCCGACTCTTATCCCTATCGTTCAGCCAGGCCTGACACTGACGCCAGGCGTCGCGACAGTTGTCGAACTCATCAAGACGCGTTACGGCAATCGGCAGGGCCGAGAGAGCCTGGCGAATCTTTTGCTGCAGCCCGGCAGTCTGCTGGCGGGTCAACCACGTTTGTTGCGCGTTGCTCTGGGCGATCTCGTCCAGCACCTGGTGCAGAACCTGGGCGGCAATCACGCTCATGTCGTGACTCCACTGCTGCCAGCGGGCGTTCAGGTGGTGATGAAAACGCTGGGTTTCCGCCCACTCGGTGCCGTGAAGACGCACGACTTTATCGTCTGGCAGAACAAACTCCAGCTCACCCCATACCAGCCCACGCTTACAGTGGATGGCCAGAAGCTGATTAAACGGAATAAGGTATTCGTGGCGTTCTCCGGAGACTTTCACCCCGGCGTTGAGCAAAACAACGCTGTCATAAGGGTGTTGCGCCAGGCGTTTGCCTAATGAAGTTGCTTTCAGTTCCATGTCCCGCCAAATCCACGAAGAGATAATTTACCTGACAGTTTAACTGCCAGTTTTAAGGTGCTCCAGCCTAAAAAAACGTTACAATCATTGGGCGTTAATTTTATCGAAAGGAAGTGAGGGTTTATGCGTACCGTTCTGAATGTGTTGAATTTTGTGCTGGGCGGTTTTGCCACCACCCTTTCCTGGCTTTTTGCCACACTGGTGAGCATCGTCCTGATTTTCACACTCCCCCTGACCCGCTCCTGCTGGGAAATCACCAAACTCTCGTTAATCCCCTACGGTAACGAAGCCATCCACGTTGACGAACTGAATCCGGAAAGTAAGAACGCCCTGATGAACACGGGGGGAACCCTGCTGAACATTCTGTGGCTGATTTTCTTTGGCTGGTGGCTATGCATCATGCATATTTTTGCCGGTATTGCACAGTGCATCTCAATTATTGGGATTCCGGTAGGGCTCGCGAACTTTAAGATCGCCGCCATCGCCCTTTGGCCCGTCGGGCGCAGAGTTGTTCCGGTTGAAGTGGCCCAGGCGGCGCGTGAAGCGAACGCACGCCGTCGTTTTCAGTAAATAAGGACTGGCCGCGTTTATGCTAAGCCCACTGCTTCGCCGTTATACCTGGAACAGTTCCTGGCTTTACAACGTCAGGATTTTTATCGCGCTTTGCGGCACGGTAGCCCTGCCGTGGTGGTTGAATGACGTCAAACTCACCATCCCGCTCACGCTGGGGGTGGTGGCCGGGGCGCTTGCGGATCTGGACGATCGCCTGGCCGGTCGTTTGCGTAATCTGGTGATTACGCTCGTCTGCTTTTTTATTGCGTCAGCATCCGTTGAGTTGCTCTTCCCCTGGCCGTGGCTGTTTGCACTGGGCCTGACGCTTTCGACCAGCGGGTTTATTTTGCTGGGTGGACTGGGGCAGCGCTACGCCACCATCGCCTTCGGCGCCTTACTGATCGCCATCTATACCATGCTGGGCGTATCACTTTACGACCAGTGGTACCAGCAACCTCTACTGCTGTTGCTGGGCGCCATCTGGTATAACCTGCTGACGTTAACCGGCCATCTTATCTTCCCGGTTCGCCCGCTGCAGGATAACCTTGCCCGTAGCTTTGAGCTGTTGGCCCATTATCTGGAACTGAAATCCCGGCTGTTTGACCCGGATATTGAAGAAGAAAGCCAGGCGCCGCTTTACGATCTGGCGCTGGCAAACGGTCAGCTGGTCACTACCCTTAACCAGACGAAAGCCTCGCTGCTTACCCGTCTGCGCGGCGATCGCGGTCAGCGTGGAACGCGAAGAACCTTACACTACTATTTTGCCGCCCAGGACATTCATGAACGCGCCAGTTCCTCGCATGTTCAGTATGCCGCCCTGCGTGAAAAGTTTCGCTACAGCGACGTGATGTTCCGCTTCCAGCGACTGCTGTCCATGCAGTCCCTGGCCTGCCAGCAGCTCTCGCGATCCATTCTGCTGCGCACGCCCTATCAGCATGACCCCCGTTTCGAACGGGTGTTTAGCCATCTTGATGCGGCGCTCGATCGCGTTCAGGCCAGCGGAACTTCACCGGAACATATCAAAGCGCTGGGTTTTCTGCTCAACAACCTGCGGGCTATAGATGCTCAGCTGGCGACCATCGAATCCGAACAGGCGATGGCGCAACCGGGTAATGATGTGGAAAATCAGCTAGCTGATGACAGCGTACATAGCTTTAGCGATATGTGGCTGCGGCTGAGCCGCAACTTTACGCCAGAGTCGGCGCTCTTTCGCCACGCGGTGAGAATGTCTCTGGTGCTATGCGTCGGTTATGCCTTTATCCAGATAACCGGTTTGCAGCATGGCTACTGGATCCTGCTGACCAGTCTGTTTGTCTGCCAGCCAAACTATAACGCCACCCGACACCGCCTTGCGCTGCGTATTATCGGTACGCTGGTCGGTGTCGCGATTGGACTTCCCGTGCTGTACTTCGTGCCTTCTGTTGAAGGGCAACTGGTGCTGATTGTGATTACCGGCGTGTTGTTTTTCGCGTTTCGCAACGTGCAGTACGCTCATGCCACCATGTTCATCACGCTGCTGGTGCTGCTCTGCTTTAACCTGCTGGGTGAAGGGTTCGAGGTCGCCCTGCCTCGCGTGCTCGATACCCTGATCGGCTGTGCGATTGCCTGGGCAGCGGTGAGCTTTATCTGGCCGGACTGGCGTTTCCGTAATTTACCGCGGGTGTTAGACAGGGCATTGAACGCCAACTGCCGATACCTGGATGCCATCCTTGAGCAGTACCACCAGGGCCGCGATAACCGTCTGGCTTATCGGATAGCCCGCCGCGATGCGCACAACAGTGATGCTGAGCTGGCCTCGGTTGTCTCTAACATGTCAACGGAGCCTCGTGCCACGGCCGAGATGCGTGAGACGGCTTTCCGGTTGCTCTGCCTCAACCATACCTTCACCAGCTATATTTCCACGCTGGGTGCCCACCGCGAGAAACTGGTCAACCCGGGCATACTCAACCTGTTGGATGACGCGGTCTGCTACGTCGATGATGCACTGCATCACCGGCCAGCCGATGAACCGAAAGTGAGACAGTCGCTGGATGAACTGACTCAACGTATCGCGCGTCTTGAGCCTGGAAACGACAGCAAAGCGCCGCTGGTGCTACAGCAGATTGGCCTGCTTATCGCTCTGCTGCCAGAAATTTGCCGGTTACAACAGCAAATCGCTACCTGGAGGAGTGATTCTTCTGTGGCTCAGGCAGCGCATTAAACCACTCCGTCAACTCCCGGCGAATGCCTGCCGGGAGTGCCGCCTCATGCAAACCCTCAATAGCCCCCTCAAGGGCAAAGAGCACTTTAATACCGAGTGCCCTATTTTTAGCCCGCATTTTCAACCAGCACTCCCTGGCACCCAGCGCCCGCAGCGTCTCTTCGTTAGTAATGCCCGCTTCGAAAAGTAATACCTCAAGCTGAAAAGTCAGGTTTGGCAGATCTTTAAGCCGGTTTCGTTGATGGCGCTGACAGCGCTCTTTCCTCGCCGCATTGAGCGCGAAAGAGGAGAGCTGAAGCAGCCGTTCCCTGTCTTGCCACAGTCCATCATCGACACGGTAATAGTTGAGAAGTACCGGGCGGCCTCGTTTCATCAACGTCAAAAAAGAGGCGGCATTTTTTACACAGTATTTTGCGCTTTCTTCACACGCGCGAAGGTACAGCTCGCCATCTGACACCATGGCAAAAACCGCGTCATCTACCGCCAGGGTATAGCCACCGAACAGGGCGCGATGATGAATTTCTCCTAGCGGTGAGAGGTATTCCTGGGATTGATAAATCCGTTCATAAGATATCTTTTTCATGATATTTCCCTTCTAAATCATAAGGTAACAGCGAAATTTCTTACTAGCGGATCCGTTAGCAGGAAAATAGGCAACTTAGCGCCGTTGAGCAAGATGATTTTTCGAGGGGCATCAACATTGAACGAATTTTGCGAGTCGCTTTCCGAAAATGAGGTTGATCTTTATGCATACAGGGGTTACTGTATATCCATACAGTAACTACAGGGCTGGAATGAATATGTACACTTCAGGCTATGCAAATCGCTCAACTTCTCTCTCCTCTACCGCGGGCACTGTCGCGCACAACACCGTTGGGGGTGTTTCGACGGGGCTTATTAGTGAAGTGGTTTATCGTGAAGACCAGCCTCTGTTGACCCAACTCCTGCTACTGCCTTTATTACAGCAGCTTGGTCAGCAATCGCGCTGGCAGCTCTGGCTGACGCCACAGCAAAAATTGAGCCGTGAATGGGTTCAGTCCGCAGGCCTGCCGCTGGCTAAGGTGATGCAGATTAACCAACTCTCTCCCTGCGATACCGTTGAGTCTATGGTTCGCGCGTTGCGCACTGGAAATTACAGCGTGGTGATCGGCTGGTTACCCGAAGAACTGACGGAAGAGGAACATTTTCGTCTGACTGAAGCGGCTGAAGAAGGGAATGCGATCGGGTTCATCATGCGCCCGGTTCGTCCAGATTCTTATCGCAGAGGACAACTTTCTGGGCTAAAAATTCACTCAAATTTGTATCATTGAGCGAAATTAAGATTTTTCCTGGAATTTTTTTTGACCGCAAGATACGGATTTAGTTCCCGGCGTCAAAATTGCGGCAAGGCGCGTCTGGAGCGGTTCTCCTTAATTTTACTGCACAAAATTCGTTCTAAAAATGTTAAATAATAGGTATACGGAACTTTTTTTTTCATATGCCTGACAGACTTCACACTTGTAAGTTTTCAGCTACGTTGTAGACTTTACATCGCCAGGGGTGCTCGGCCTAAGCCGAAGATATCGGTAGATTTATATTTGACCACGCCCCCCGGTGAAGGATTTAACCGTGATTCTCTACTTGAGACATTCATGGCGAATTTTGGATGATAACGAGGCGCAAAAAATGAAAAAGACAGCTATCGCGATTGCAGTGGCACTGGCTGGCTTCGCTACCGTAGCGCAGGCCGCTCCGAAAGATAATACCTGGTATGCAGGTGGTAAACTGGGCTGGTCTCAGTTCCACGACACCGGCTGGTACAACAGCAGCCTGAACAATGATGGCCCTACTCACGAGAGCCAGCTTGGTGCAGGTGCGTTCGGTGGCTATCAGGTTAACCCGTATGTTGGTTTTGAAATGGGTTACGACTGGTTAGGTCGTATGCCATACAAAGGCGACAACGTTAATGGCGCTTTTAAAGCTCAAGGCGTACAGCTGACCGCTAAACTGGGTTACCCAGTAACTGACGATCTGGACGTGTACACCCGTCTGGGTGGTATGGTATGGCGCGCTGACTCCAGCAACAGCATCGCTGGCGACGACCATGACACCGGTGTTTCCCCAGTATTCGCTGGTGGCGTTGAGTGGGCTATGACCCGTGACATCGCTACCCGTCTGGAATACCAGTGGGTTAACAACATCGGCGACGGTGCTACCGTTGGCGTTCGTCCAGACAACGGCATGCTGAGCGTAGGTGTTTCCTACCGTTTCGGCCAGCAGGAAGATGCAGCACCAGTTGTTGCTCCAGCGCCGGCTCCAGCTCCAGAAGTACAGACCAAGCACTTCACTCTGAAGTCTGACGTTCTGTTCAACTTCAACAAAGCGACTCTGAAACCAGAAGGCCAGCAGGCACTGGATCAGCTGTACACCCAGCTGAGCAACCTGGATCCTAAAGACGGTTCCGTAGTGGTTCTGGGCTTCACCGACCGTATCGGTTCTGACGCTTACAACCAGAAACTGTCTGAGAAACGTGCTCAGTCTGTTGTTGATTACCTGATCTCTAAAGGTATCCCAGCTAACAAGATCTCCCCACGTGGTATGGGCGAATCTAACCCAGTTACTGGCAACACCTGTGACAACGTGAAAGCTCGCGCTGCACTGATCGACTGCCTGGCTCCAGATCGTCGCGTAGAGATCGAAGTTAAAGGCGTTAAAGACGTTGTAACTCAGCCAGCGGCATAAGTTATCGTCTTATAAAAAAACCCCGCAATGCGGGGTTTTTTATTGTCTGAAGAAAAACACAAATCTACTTTTTGCCCAGCAACGCCTGAAGGTCGTTTTTTAGCGACGACATTTGGTTAGCATACTTCTCTTTATGTTCGGCATCCTCAATCAACTGCACGATGGTTTCCGACAGCGTTTTACCACGCCGTTGCGCCAGCCCAGCCAGACGCTGCCAGACCACGAACTCCAGATCGATTGATTTTTTACGCGTGTGCTGATGCTCAGCATTAAAATGCCGTTTGCGTCGCGCGCGGATCGTTTGCTTCATCCGGTTTAACAACGCGGGATTGATGTGTTTCTCAATCCAGCCGTTAACCTGTACCGGTTCATTCTCGAGGGTCAGCAAAATATCCACGGCTTCTTGTGCAGCGCTGGCTTCGATGTAGCAGGTGATCAGCTCCCCTTCACGGTGCTTTTTGACCAGGTACTTCCATTTCCAGCCGCTTTCGAGATTTTCCAGTTGTTGATATTTCATTGCGATCTCAGTGTTACCACGTAACTCTGTTCAGAATATCAGTTTTTTGGCAATCTGCTGAAAAGAAATCATATCCTGTGAGTCAATGCAGCCATTCCCGCTGTCGAAATACCCAATCCTGCTTGGGTAGATCCCCCCGCTTACGGTATACTCCACGCTTTTACATCTGACTAAAAAACATCAACTTTGACGATTACGAAACTTGCATGGCGTGACCTTGTTCCGGATACCGAGAGCTATCAGGACCTGTTTTCACAGCCCGAACTCGCAACAGAACATCCATTCATCCTTAGCGATACGCAACCCCGTTTGCATTATGCGCTGGAGCAGGCGTTAAGCCCATGGGCGACATCGCCCTTCATGCTGCTGAAAGCCCCCGAAGAGGCGGAATATCTGACGCTTCTCGGGGACGCTATGCGCCAGTTGCGCCCGGAAGCGAACGCGGTCTTTGGCGGCCAGTATCGTATCGCGGGAGATAAGATCGCCTTCGAACCTGCGGACCAGGCCGATGACCGTTTTGCAGCGACAGGTGAAGTCATTACCGCTAACTGGGTCGAGGCTGAACAACTCTTTGGCTGTCTGCGTCAGTTCAATGGTGAGCTTTCACTGCAACCGGGTCTGGTACATCGCGCAAACGGCGGCGTGCTGATCATCTCTCTGCGCACCCTGCTCTCGCAGCCGCTGCTGTGGATGCGCCTGAAAACGATTGTGACCCAGCAACGCTTTGACTGGGTCGGTTACGATGAGTCTCGCCCTCTGCCGGTCTCCGTGCCGTCAATGCCGCTGTCGCTGACCGTAGTGCTGACGGGCGATCGTGAATCGCTGGCTGACTTCCAGGAAATGGAGCCGGAACTGGCTGAGCTGGCGGTTTACAGCGAATACGAAGACAACATCCAGGTAGCCGATGCTGATGACATGGCGCAGTGGTGTCAGTGGGTGCTGGCCGTTGCGGAACGCTTTGCATTGCCAATGCCTGCCGCTGACGCGTGGCCGGGTTTGATCCGCGAAGCGGTTCGTTATACCGGTGACCAGGAAACCCTGCCGCTCAGTCCACTCTGGATAGGCAAGCAACTGCGTGAAGTGGGTGTGATCAGCGGTAAAGGTGCGTTTACTGGCGAACAGCTCACGCAGATGCTGGCGCAGCGTGAGTGGCGCGAAGGCTATCTTGCTGACCGTATGCAGGATGAAATTCTGCTGGAACAAATTCTGGTCGAGACCGAAGGTGAACGCGTCGGCCAGATTAACGCCCTTTCCGTGATTGAATTCCCTGGCCACCCGCGCGCGTTCGGGGAACCCTCACGCATCAGTTGTGTTGTGCATGTTGGCGATGGCGAGTTCACCGATATTGAACGCAAAGCCGAGCTGGGCGGCAACATTCACGCCAAAGGCATGATGATCATGCAGGCGTTTTTGATGTCTGAGCTGCAGCTTGAGCAGCAAATCCCCTTCTCCGCCTCGCTGACGTTTGAACAATCCTATAGCGAAGTGGATGGCGATAGCGCCTCTATGGCGGAGCTCTGCGCCTTGATCAGCGCCCTGGCAGACGTGCCGATCAACCAGAACCTCGCGATCACCGGTTCGGTCGATCAGTTCGGTCGTGCTCAGCCTGTTGGCGGTCTGAACGAAAAAATTGAAGGCTTCTTCTCTATCTGTCAGCAGCGTGGTTTAAACGGCAAACAGGGTGTGATTATTCCAGCACCCAATGTACGCCATTTAAGCCTTAGCCAGGCTATTCTGGACGCGGTTGAGCAGGAACAATTCGCCATCTGGGCCATCGAAGGGATTGAGGATGCACTACCCTTACTGACAAACCTGGTATGGGATGGCGAGGGGCAGACGACCCTGATGCAGACCATCCAGGAGCGAATTGCTCAGGCGACACAGCAGGATGCTCGCCACCGTTATCCATGGCCGTTACGCTGGCTGGGCTGGTTTAATTCAAACTGATCGGACTTGTTCAGCGTACACGTGTTAGCTATCCTGCGTCCTTCACTAAAATAAGGCTTACTGAGAACATGGTAGATAAACGCGAATCCTATACAAAAGAAGATCTTCTTGCCTCTGGTCGCGGTGAACTGTTTGGCGCGAAAGGCCCACAGTTACCGGCCCCGAACATGCTGATGATGGACCGTGTCGTGAAAATGACCGAAACCGGCGGCAACTTCGATAAGGGTTACGTAGAAGCAGAACTCGATATCAACCCGGACCTGTGGTTCTTCGGTTGCCACTTCATTGGCGATCCGGTAATGCCTGGCTGCCTGGGCCTGGATGCCATGTGGCAGCTGGTTGGCTTCTATCTGGGCTGGCTGGGTGGTGAAGGCAAAGGCCGCGCACTGGGCGTGGGCGAAGTGAAATTCACCGGCCAGGTTCTGCCTACAGCGAAGAAAGTGACCTATCGTATTCACTTCAAGCGCATTGTTAACCGTCGCCTGATTATGGGCCTGGCGGATGGCGAAGTGCTGGTAGATGGTCGTCTGATCTATACCGCGAACGACCTGAAAGTTGGCCTGTTCCAGGACACTTCCGCATTCTGATTTTGCGTTAAGCCCTCCCTGAAAGGCGAAACCTCCGCAGTGCGGAGGTTTCTTTCTTTAAAGAGACGTTATCAGGCAATGAGTGCCCTGTCGCCGATGGCTTCTCGCCAGCCTCCAAGCCATTGTGACCTTTGATTTATCGTCTGATAAGGACACATTTCTTTAGAACGTCCAGCGATGCCGGCCTGATAACCACGTTGATGAGCCCGTTCCAGGCGATCTCGTTTCTGTCTCTTCATGCCTCGTTTCCCTCATTCTTTTGTCTGGTGGAAAGAAAACAGTGTCTGCACTAAATGTACAGGCACAGATAACGAATACCCCGAATTCATTGCAGCGTCAATGTTCAAAATTCATACGGGTGTCATATTTGTGAGCTAGCCAGAAGATCATTTGTACAAAAAGTGTGACCCGGCACAAGTAACAACCTGAAGCCAAAACGAAAAAAAACCGCAATCAGCGACAGGCTAACTGCGGTTTTTGATGATGAATTTTACTTATGGCAGCCGGGAAATCTCCCTGGCGATACTGGCTGACTCCTGCGCCCAACCCTGAGCAAGGACTTTCACCATTTCATCATAGCCATCTTTCTGCTGCTTCAGTTCCAGATGGAAAGGACGTTTAATCAGCTGTCCCTGATGATTCAGCAGCCACTCTCCGCTGATGATAACGGCACCGTCATACCGACCATGGAAGCCCGTTACCGTGACGTTCAGCGTATCCTGATCGCTACCCAGTGGCTGGGAAGCGACAACCCAGCCCGGAAGCTGGCTGCTCAGATTTGCCACCAGCGTATTGCGCAATTGCTGATCCAGCGGGCTGGCCCACAGGTTATTGTTGGCGATGGTGTACTGTACATCGCTGGTCTGGTAGACCACCCCGTTGCCGGCCAGGTAGTCCGGCACGGCAACTTGCTCAACCCACAGCAGACGGTTGCCTTGCGAAGCGGTACTCTGGGTACCTGCCTGCGCCATCAGCGGTAGCTGATAGTAGCTTTTCGTTTCACTGCCTGAGCTACAGGCCGTGAGTACCATCGCTCCTACAATCGCTAGCCATTTTTTCATTGTTTCGCCCTCTTCGGCTCAGGATCCTTTTTATCTTTCGCTTCAAACACCAGCGCGTTGCTCTTCTCGTTGAGCGTTTTCAGAACCGGCTGCAGTTCGCGCAAGACCTGATCAAGACGCTGCATATCTGCCACCATCTTGTTGTACGCCGCCGAGCCTGGCTGGAAGCCCTGCATACTGCGGTTCAGCTCGCGCAGCGTTTTCTGCATATCCTGCGGCAACTGCTGCATGCTCTGGCTTGCAGTGAGCTTATTGATGTTATCCAGCGTGGTTTGCAGGCGTTGCATCGTCGCCTGGCTCTGATGTAACGAACCTGTCGCGGCTTCAATCATTGGGTTCAGCGGCAGATTGTTAATCTTATCCAGCGTTTCCATCAGACGCTGCTGGATCTGAGCCAGTCCGCTACTCACGGTTGGGATGATTTTATAGCCACCGAATTCACGAATGCCGGTAATCGGCGGTGCTTTCTGATAGAAATCCATATCCACATACAGCGCGCCGGTCACCAGGTTGCCGGTCTTCAACGACCCGCGCAGACCACGTTCCATCAGTTGAGAGATATGCGTGGCAATATCCTGGTTCTCGCCAATCTGGTTGATCAGACGTTCTGGTTCGATACGAATCAGCACCGGAATGCGGTAATCATCATCCAGGACCTGCTGCAGACCAGGCACAAAGAACGGTACTTGCCCAACCGTACCGAGACGAATGCCGCGGAACTCAACCGGCGCTCCCGGCTGCAGGCCACGAACGGAGTCTTTAAAGAACATCAGGAAGTCAACGTGATCGGTGTAGAGCGCATCCTGAATGCTTTTTTGATCGTCAAACAGGCGGAAAGCGGTGTTCTCCGCAACCGGCTGCCCCAGATCCAGACCTTCCGGCACGTCAAAACTTACGCCACCGCCAAACAGCGTTGTCAGGGAGCCCATTTCAACACGCATGCCTGCCGAGGTCAGATCGACCGCGATGCCGCTGTCTTTCCAGAAACGGACATTGCTGGTGACCAGACGATCGTTAGGTGCATTGATGAACAGCTGATAGCTGATGGACCTTTTCTGTGGGTCAAACGTGCTTTTCTCAACCGAACCCACACGATAACCGCGGAACAGCACCGGATCGCCCGCCGTGAGCTGGCCCGCTTTTTTACTGTCTAAAATCACGCGAATACCTTTTGCATCCGGCGGAGCAAGCGGCGGTGAATCCAGAAGCTGATATTGCCCCGGCTGGTTACCTTTTGTACCCGGCTGGAGTTCAATATAGGCACCTGACAGCAACGTCCCTAAGCCGCTGATCCCTTCGCGCCCCACCTGCGGTTTAACCACCCAGAAAACAGAATCGCCATGCAGCAGTTTTTCCATGCCGGCATTCAGGCGCGCCTTGATCTCCACATGGGTTAAATCGTCGGTCAGGGTTGCGCTTTCCACCACGCCCACATCCACGCTGCGGCTTTTGATGGTCGTTTTACCGCCCTCAATCCCCTCGGCATTGGTGGTAATCAGCGTCACTTCCGGTCCCTGATGGCTATAATGATAAAACAGGATCCAGGCACCGATCAGCGCCGTCACGATGGGGAAAATCCACACCGGTGACCAGTTTTTGACCTTCTGCACTTTCGCCTCTCCACTCTTATTTTCCATGCTCTTACTCTTCCTCATGGCTTGATTCAGGCTCACGATCCCACGATAAACGAGGGTCGAAGGTCATGGCCGCAAACATGGTCATAATCACGACCAGCGCAAACATTAAAGCCCCCATCGCGGGATAAATACTCATCAAACCGCCCATCCGCACCAGCGCAGAGAGAACGGCAATTACAAACACGTCGATCATTGACCAGCGACCAACAAACTCGACCACCTCATAAATCAGATGCATGCGTTCGCTGTCGCGCTTTCCGTGACCTTTTGCATCCCAACAGAGCCAGGCAATGGCGATCATTTTTAAGGTGGGTACCATAATACTGGCGATGAAAATCACGCCGGCGACCGGATAGGATCCTTCGCCCCAGAGCAGGATCACCCCCGCGAGGATCGTCGAGGGCATTTTGTCGCCGAGCAAGTCGGTGATCATAATCGGCAGAATATTGGCGGGCAGATACAGCATGACGGATGTCACCAGCAGCGCCATTGTCCACTGCAGGCTATTCTTGCGACGGACGTGGCCTTTCGTTTCGCAGCGCGGACACACGTCGAGATCGGCGGGCAGCACGGCGGTACAGCACGGACAGGAACGCAGCCCCTGGCGGATACCCGGCACACCGACCTTCACCGTCTGTGCAAGCGTCGGTGCCGGGGCGATATCGTCCCACGCCCAGCGCCTGTCCACGCACTGGAAGGCGCGCAGCTGCAGGACGCAATACAGGCACCAGGGCACAAAGCTACTGCCAATCCCGACATCGCCATACGCCATCAGCTTCACGAAACTGACCAGTATCCCGGCCAGAAAGATCTCAGCCATCCCCCAGCTTTTGAGCTGGAAAAGGACACGCGCGAGCCGGATTTTCAGTGATGTCGGCATCCTGACGCGGTTGACCAGCAGAAGAATGACCACCAGGCAAAACGCCGGGACTATCTGGACAAACAGCAGAAAAAAGGTGCCGAGGCTGGCGTAATCTTCCGAGAACATCACGCCCGGGATTTCAAGCAGATCCACCTGGCTTGTCATCCCCCCCACCTTCATATAGATGAAGGGGAAGAGATTGGAGAGCAGCAGCATAAATAATGCCGCCAGTGCGTAAGCAGTGGGACGCTGCCTTGGCGCGTCCCACTCGGTCGTCAGCGTTGCGCCGCAACGTGGACACAGGGCTTTATGTCCGTGACCCAGCTCTGGCAACGCCACGAGCATATCGCATTGCGAGCATAAAATATGCCTGTCGGCATGGTGCTGGTCACACATATGTTATCCCTGTTTATGCGCCGTTCTTCAGAGACTCAAGGTACTCCCAGCGCTCAAATGCTTCTTCCAGGGCTTTTTCAGCCGCGGACAGTTCAGCCAATACTTTCTGAGTATAGTCATGCGACTGGGTAAAGAATGAGGCATCAGCAACCTGTGCCTGAAGATCTTCAAGCGCCGCCTCCAGCTCTTCCAGACGCTGAGGAAGCCCCTCCAGTTCGCGCTGCAGGTTATAGCTTAGTTTAGCCGAGCTTTTCTTGACTGTTTCTGCTTTTGTTACAGCAGGTTCAGCACTTGTTTTGGACTTTGACTGTTTTTGCGCCAGAGACTGTGACTGCTGCCCTTTTGCATCGTGGTACCCGCCCACATACTGCCCAATTCGCCCTTCCCCTTCGAAGATCCAGCACTCGGTCACGGTATTATCAACGAACTGACGATCGTGGCTGACTAGCATCACGGTTCCCTGGTACCCGTCGATCAGCTCTTCCAGCAATTCCAGCGTTTCGACATCCAGATCGTTCGTCGGTTCATCGAGGATCAGCAGGTTGCTTGGCTTCAGGAACAGACGTGCCAGCAACAGGCGGTTACGTTCCCCGCCGGACAGGGCGCGAACCGGCGTCATCGCACGTTTCGGATGGAACAGGAAGTCCTGCAGGTAGCCCAGCACATGGCGCGGCTTACCGTTTACCATGACCTCCTGCTTACCTTCAGCGAGGTTATCCATTACCGTGCGGTCCGGATCCAGCTCCGCGCGGTGCTGGTCGAAGTAGGCGACTTCAAGTTTGGTGCCGCAGTGAATACGGCCGCTGTCAGCCTGCAACTGGCTCAGCATCAGCTTCAGTAATGTGGTTTTGCCGCAGCCGTTGGGGCCAATCAGCGCAATTTTGTCGCCGCGCTGGACCTGAGCAGAGAAATCTTTTACCAGCACTTTGCCGTCAACCTGATAGTTAACGTTTTCCATTTCGAAGACAATCTTGCCGGAGCGGGATGCCTCTTCAACCTGCATTTTGGCGCTGCCCATCACTTCGCGGCGTTCGCTGCGCTCGCGGCGCATCGCTTTCAGGGCACGCACACGGCCTTCGTTACGGGTACGGCGGGCTTTGATGCCCTGGCGGATCCAGACCTCTTCCTGCGCCAGTTTGCGGTCAAACTCAGCATTCTGCAGCTCTTCCACGCGCAGGTTTTCTTCTTTCTCCAGCAGATAGGTATCGTAATCGCCAGGATAAGTGACCAGCTTACCGCGGTCGAGATCGACAATACGGGTCGCCATATTGCGAATAAACGAACGGTCGTGCGAGATAAAGATGATGGTGCCGCTGAAGGTTTTCAGGAACCCTTCCAGCCAGTCAATGGCTTCGATATCCAGGTGGTTCGTCGGTTCGTCCAGCAGCAGCACTTTCGGCCCGCTGACCAGCGCGCGGCCCAGGGCCGCTTTACGCAGCCAGCCGCCGGAGAGCGCAGACAGCTCCATATCCGCTTCCAGACCAAGCTGTGCCAGCACTTCATTAATGCGGTTTTCAAGCTGCCACAGGCCGTGGTGATCGAGCATCTCCTGCACTTTTGCGAGCTCATTGAGATTCTTGTCGCTCGGGTCGGTCATGACCAGATGCGAAATCTCGTGATAGCGCTTCAGGTATTCCGCCTGCTCAGAGATCCCCTCCGCCACGAAGTCGTACACGCTGCCGGTGACATGGCGCGGCGGGTCCTGCTGGAGGCGGGAGACAATCAGATCCTGCTCGTACACGATGCGGCCGTCATCCAGCCCCTGCTCGCGGTTGAGGATTTTCATCAGCGTGGATTTACCCGCGCCGTTACGGCCCACCAGACAGACGCGTTCGTTATCTTCGATATGCAGCTCTGCATTATCGAGAAGCGGTGAGTCACTGAAAGAGAGCCACGCGCCGTGCATACTAATTAAAGACATTTATTATTCCTTTCAGACCGCGGTAATCAACCAGCAGTTATGGATTTGACGGTTACGGGCGAAGTCCTGAGACAGCGTTTTTTGGCTAATTTCTTGTGCTTTCAGTCCCAGGGCTGCTAAACCGTCGTGATCCATACGGAAGCCGCGTTTGTTGTTCGAGAACATAATGGTGCCGCCTTTACGCAACAGGCGCTTCAGGTCGGTCATCAGGCGCAGGTGGTCGCGTTGAACGTCAAAGCTATCCTCCATGCGCTTAGAATTGGAGAAGGTCGGCGGATCGATAAAGATCAGGTCGAACTGTTCATCGGTGTCACGCAGCCAGCCCAGCACGTCGGCCTGCATCAGGCGATGCTGGCGCCCGGTTAAACCGTTCAGACGCAGGTTACGCTCGGCCCACTCCAGGTAGGTACGCGACATATCCACGGTAGTGGTGCTGCGCGCGCCGCCGAGGCCGGCATGCACACTCGCGCTGCCGGTATAGGAGAACAGGTTGAGGAAATCTTTCCCCTTGCTCATCTGGCCGAGCATACGGCGGGCGATACGGTGGTCAAGGAACAGACCGGTATCGAGATAGTCGGTCAGGTTAACCCACAGGCGGGCGTTATATTCGCCCACTTCAATGTAGTCACCCTTCTCGCCCATCTTCTGGTACTGGTTTTTGCCCTTCTGACGCTCGCGGGTTTTCAGCACCAGCTTGTTCGGCGCAATGCCCAGCACGGCGATGGTGGCCGCAATCACGTCCAGCATACGCTGACGCGCTTTTTGTGCATCAATGGTTTTTGGCGGAGCATATTCCTGAATGACGACCCAGTCGGCGTAGCGATCAACCGCCACGTTGTACTCCGGCAGATCGGCATCGTACAGGCGGTAACATTCAATCCCTTCCTGCTTCGCCCACTTCTCGAATTTCTTCAGGTTCTTGCGCAGACGGTTGGCGTAATCTTCCGCCACGCCGGTTGGCTTACTGTCCGCCGCTTTTTCTGCCAGATGGTAGTTTTTCTGCACACAGTCCAGCGGACCGTTTTTTGCTTTAAACTGGCGATCGGCGCGCAGTTGCAGACAGCTCAACAGCTCCGGCGATGCGCTGAACAGAGACAGATTCCAGCCGCCAAAATAGTCTTTCATATTGCGGCCCAGCAGGCTGTGCAGGGCGATCAGCGCCGGTTCGCTGTCCAGACGCTCACCGTATGGCGGGTTACTGATGACGGTACCGTACGGGCCTTTCGGCAGCGGGTTGGTCAGGTTCGCGACATCTTTCACGTCGAAGGTGACCAGCTCACCGATACCCGCTCGACGGGCGTTGCTTCGCGCACGTTCAATCACGCGCGGGTCGCTGTCCGAACCATAGAAATGCGAGGTGTACTCTGCCAGGCCTTTACGCGCACGGCTCTGCGCGTCATCTTTGACCTCTTTCCAGAGGGCTTCATCATGCTGCGCCCAGCCTTTAAAGCCCCAGTGACCGCGGTGCAGCCCTGGCGCACGGTCGGTAGCCAGCATTGCGGCTTCAATCAGCAGCGTACCGGAACCACACATCGGATCGAGCAGCGGTGTGCCCGGCTGCCAGCCGGAGCGCATCACAATGGCTGCGGCAAGGGTTTCTTTGATCGGCGCCATCCCGGTGCGATCGCGATAGCCACGTAAATGCAGACCCGCGCCGCTCAGATCGAGAGAAATGCTCGCCGTGTCGCCGTTCAGCCAGACGTTGATACGCAGGTCCGGATTTTCGCGATCGACATTAGGGCGTTCCTTATTCTTACGGGTGAAGCAGTCCACAATGGCGTCTTTCACGCGCAGCGCACCGTACTGACTGTTGCGGATCTCATCGTTCACGCCGTTGAAATGCACCGCAAAGGTGGCATTTGGGGTGAAGATCTCTGTCCAGTCGATCATCTGTACGCCGGTATAGAGGTCAAGGTCGCTATAGACCTTGCACTCCTTCATCGGCAGCATGATGCGCGACGCCAGACGGCTCCACATCAGGCTCTGGTAAATAAGCCGCGTGTCGCCCTCAAAATGGACACCACCCTGAACTACCTGGCACTCTTGAGCACCCAAGGCTTCCAGTTCAGTTTTTAACAGCTCTTCCAGCCCACGGGCCGTACTGGCAAACAGAGAATTCATATCGTCACTTTTACTCTTAGAAAATTGTCGCGCATTATAGCTAATATGGCGTGTATGTCATAAAGTTGAAGGCTTATTTTCATTTGCGGGAGTATGCAGTGGCGACGTTATCCAGGCTTTTTATTCATCCGGTGAAATCCATGCGCGGCATTGGCGTTTCTCACGCACTGGCAGACATGAGCGGATTTGCCTTCGATCGTATTTTTATGGTCACCGAGCCTGACGGTACGTTCATCACCGCGCGCCAGTTCCCGCAGATGGTTCGCTTTACCCCTTCCCCGCTTCATGACGGATTGCATTTGACCGCGCCGGACGGTTCCAGCACGGTGATTCGTTTTGCTGATTTTGCGCCCGTCGACGCGCCAACGGAAGTCTGGGGTAACCATTTTACCGCGCGCATCGCCCCGGAAGGGATTAACCGCTGGCTAAGCGGTTTCTTCTCCCGCGACGTGCAGCTGCGCTGGGTGGGGCCTGAACTGACGCGCCGCGTGAAGCGCCACGATGCCGTTCCGCTCTCCTTCGCCGACGGCTTCCCGTTCCTGCTGACCAACGAGGCGTCGCTGCGTGATTTACAAAACCGCTGTAAGGCCAGCGTGCAGATGGAGCAGTTCCGTCCGAACCTGGTGGTAACCGGTGCCGATGCGTGGGAAGAAGACACCTGGAAAACGATCCGCATTGGTAGCGTCATCTTTGATGTCGTCAAGCCGTGCAGCCGCTGTATCTTTACCACCGTGAGTCCGGAAAAAGGGCAAAAGCACCCCTCTGGCGAACCGCTGAAAACGCTGCAATCGTTCCGCACCGCCCAGGATAACGGCGATGTCGATTTCGGCCAGAACCTGATCCCCCGCTCCAGCGGTGTGATCCGCGTGGGCGATGAGGTCGAAATCCTCGCCCGCGGGCCTGCGAGAGTGTACGGCGCCGGTCAGGAAGAAGAAAGCGTTGAAGTTGAGACGAACGTCGCCTCTGCCGTGGATATTCACTGGCAGGGCAAAATTATTCGTGGCAACAATCAGCAGGTGCTGCTGGAGCAACTGGAACAGGCCGGTATTCGCGTACCGTATTCTTGTCGTGCGGGAATCTGCGGATGCTGTCGTATCAAGCTGGTAGAGGGAGAGGTGACTGCGCTGAAGAAATCGGCAGTTGGAAACGACGGCACAATTCTGTGCTGTAGCTGCGTACCGAAAACATCCGTACAGCTGGAAGCTTAAACCGCCTGTTCTAGGCTGAAGGAATCGACACGCAGCTGTGGCTTCAGCCTGTCATTCATGACTTTGATCGCATCCCCTAACTGCATTACGCGCCCGGCAATCGTCACGCCGGGTTGCGCCAGCAGACAAAGCGCAGCATTTTCGCCCGGCTCCACCACTAACAAACTCACCTCTTCGGCGGTATCGCTCAGATTGACGCTGGCCGCATCACCCGTTGCTGGCGTCCAGTTCATGTCGTGCGGCAGGAAATGCCAGCTTTTCGGCATTTGCGGTTTCAGGAAACGAATCGCCACCAGCGCATTTAATACCAGCTCGGCACGCTGCTCTTTAGAGAGCACCAGATCGCGACATTTTTCTTCAAAGGAGAAATAAAGTGCAGCATCGTCAACGCAAAAGCCCGAGGGTGAAAACGCGTCCGGGGTTAACATTCGGCGGGCAAAACGAGAACGAAACAACATGCCATTGGCTAAATCGAGCATCATACGATCGTGCTCGTCGCAAAAATACCAGCGCCAGTTATCATCAGGTTTAATTCGCATGTTTCTCTCCCGTCCCCAAACGTCCTGTACTAAAAATGTCCTGATTGTCGCTTCGTTTATAACATCATTAATAAAAGACCAGAATGTCTAAATAAGCAACAATGACGGAATATAAAACAACCAGGGCTGGAAATAAAGCCCTGGTTGTCTGATTAAGAGAAAAGATTAGATATGCGTAACGATTTCTTTAATCAGCGGCGGTCCTTTAAAAATAAAGCCGGAATAGATTTGCACCAGCGATGCCCCTGCCGCCATCTTCTCGCGCGCAGCAATGACAGAATCGATACCGCCGACACCAATAATCGGCAAACGACCTTTTAATTCTGCAGACAGAGCACGAATAATTTCGGTGCTTTTTAATTGTACCGGACGGCCACTTAACCCACCCGCTTCGTCACAGTTTTTCATTCCCTGAACGAGGGAGCGATCGAGCGTCGTATTGGTCGCAATAACACCATCAATATTATGGCGAACTAAACTGTCGGCAACCTGGATCAATTCTTCAGGCGAAAGATCCGGCGCGATCTTCACCGCGACCGGAACATATTTATGGTGGATCGCCTGCAGTTCATTTTGTTTATTTTTAATGGCGCTGAGAAGATCGTCCAGCGCTTCGCCATATTGTAAGGAACGCAGGCCCGGGGTATTCGGCGACGAAATATTCACCGCGATGTAACCGGCATAGGCGTAGACTTTTTCCATACAAATCAGATAGTCATCTTTACCTTGCTCAACCGGCGTGTCTTTATTTTTACCGATATTAATGCCCAGCACCCCATCGAAATGGGCTTTTTTCACGTTCTCGACCAGGTGATCAACGCCGAGATTATTAAAGCCCATGCGGTTGATCAGACCTTCGGCTTCCACCAGGCGGAACAAACGCGGCTTATCATTTCCCGGCTGTGGGCGAGGGGTAACGGTACCGATTTCAATGGAGCCAAAGCCCATTGCGCCCAGGGCATCAATGCACTCGCCGTTTTTGTCCAGACCGGCCGCCAGACCCAGCGGGTTTTTAAAGGTCAGACCCATGCACTGCACAGGTTTTTCCGGCACATTCTGGCGCACCAGAGCCGCCAGAGGCGTTCCGGTAATGCGACGTAATTGCTGGAATGTCAATTCATGAGCGCGCTCAGGGTCGAGCTGGAAAAGGGCTTTACGAACGAAGGGGTAGTACATGAACTCTCCTGGATTCCCGGTGTGCAAACCGGGAGGGGATTATGGGCGATCCCGCTGCGAAAAGGAATTGACCTGCGGCAAAAAAATCAGCGTAAAACGCAAACGTTTACCTCCCGGTCTCTTTCTTATGCACTTTTTCGCATTTTAATTGCAGATAAATCATTTAGTGGAATAACCGCGCGGTGTCACACTCCTGAAAATTGTTATGAATGTTAGATAAAAGCAAACAATTGGTTATAAGGAGGAAGTATGCGCGTCATTACCCTGGCCGGAAGTCCACGATTCCCTTCGCGTTCCAGCGCCCTGCTGGAATATGCCCGTGAAAAGCTCAATGCGCTGGATGTGGAAGTGTGCCACTGGAATCTGCATAACTTCGAACCCGAAGATTTGCTGTACGCCCGTTTCGACAGCCCTGCGCTGAAAACCCTCACAGAGCAACTGAAAGAGGCAGACGGTTTAATCGTGGCGACACCGATCTATAAAGCCTCTTTTTCTGGCGCGCTGAAAACCCTGCTCGATCTACTGCCGGAGCGCGCGCTGGACGGCAAAGTGGTGCTGCCGCTGGCAACGGGCGGAACGGTTGCCCATTTACTGGCGGTGGATTATGCCCTGAAACCGGTCCTGAATGCCCTGAAAGCACAAGAGATTCTCCATGGGGTTTTCGCGGACGATTCGCAGGTCATTGATTATCAACACAAGCCGCACTTTACGCCGAATCTGCAAACGCGCCTCGATGCTGCGCTGGAAACCTTCTGGCACGCGCTGCATCGCCGGGATATCCAGGCTCCTGCGTTTGGCCAGCCTCAAGGAGTCGCACATGTTTAAAACCTTAACCCGCCTCGGGCTGGCTGGCCTGATGGCCTTGACCGGGCTGGCTCAGGCCGCAGAAACAGCGCCGGACAGTTTACGCATTGGCTATCAGAAAGGCAGCGTCAGTATGGTGCTGGCAAAAAGTCACCAGCTTCTGGAAAAACGCTTCCCGGACACCAAATTTGCCTGGATCGAGTTTCCTGCCGGTCCTCAAATGCTGGAAGCCTTAAACGTAGGCAGTATCGATCTTGGCAGCACAGGCGATATTCCGCCGATATTCGCCCAGGCTGCGGGGGCGGACCTCGTTTATGTCGGCGTTGAACCGCCTAAACCGAAGGCCGAAGTCATTCTGGTGCCTGAAAATAGCGAGATTAAAAGCGTTGCCGATCTAAAAGGTCATAAGGTCGCTTTTCAGAAAGGCTCCAGTTCACACAACCTGCTGCTGCGCGCTTTACAGGAGGCCGGGCTGAAATTCACGGACATTCAGCCCGTTTACCTGACTCCAGCCGACGCTCGTGCCGCGTTCCAGCAGAAGAATGTTGATGCCTGGGCTATCTGGGATCCGTACTACTCCGCAGCATTACTGCAAGGAGGCGTGCGTGTGCTGAAGGATGGCACGACGCTGAAGCAGACCGGCTCGTTCTACCTTGCCGCGCGTCCTTACGCGGAAAAGAATGGCGCATTTATTCAGAGCGTACTGGATACCTTTACGCAGGCCGACACGCTGACCCAAAGCCAGCGTCAGGAAAGCATAGCGCTGCTGGCGAAAACCATGGGCTTACCTGAACCGGTGATTGCGAGCTACCTCAGCCACCGTCCGCCGACCACCATTTCACCCGTGGATGCGCACGTCGCCGCGCTACAGCAACAAACCGCTGACCTCTTCTATCAAAACCGCCTGGTGCCAAAACAGGTCGATATTCGCGAACGCATCTGGCAACCCGCAGGCAAAGAAGGAGCTAAATCATGAGTCTGAATCTTTTCTGGTTTTTACCCACCCACGGAGATGGCCACTATCTTGGCACTGAAGAGGGTTCCCGCCCGGTTGACCATGGCTACCTGCAGCAGATTGCACAGGCGGCGGACCGCATCGGTTTCACCGGCGTGCTGATCCCAACCGGGCGCTCATGTGAAGATGCCTGGCTGGTCGCCGCGTCGATGATCCCGGTCACCCAGCGTCTGAAGTTCCTGGTTGCGTTACGTCCAGGCGTGGTTTCCCCCACCGTGGCAGCGCGTCAGGCGGCAACGCTGGACAGACTCTCCAACGGTCGTGCCCTGTTTAACCTGGTGACGGGCAGCGATCCGCAGGAACTGGCAGGCGATGGCGTGTTCCTCGACCACACCGAGCGCTATGAGGCTTCTGCCGAGTTCACCCGCGTCTGGCGACGCCTGCTTGAAGGTGAAACCGTCACCTTCGAAGGCAAGCATATCCACGTTCGTGACGCGAAACTCTACTTCCCGCCGGTACAACGCCCACGCCCGCCGCTCTATTTCGGCGGGTCGTCGGATGTAGCCCAGGATCTGGCTGCCGAGCAGGTCGATCTGTATCTGACCTGGGGCGAACCGCCTGAGCTGGTAAAAGAGAAAATTGCCCAGGTGCGCGCAAAAGCGGACGCCCATGGCCGCAAGGTGCGCTTCGGTATTCGTCTGCACGTGATTGTTCGCGAAACCACTGAAGAGGCCTGGCGGGCGGCAGACCGTCTGATATCCCATCTGGACGATGAGACCATCGCAAAGGCGCAGGCCGCGTTTGCCAAAACCGACTCCGTCGGACAGCACCGAATGGCATCCCTGCACAACGGCAAGCGCGAGAAGCTGGAGATCAGCCCGAACCTGTGGGCAGGCGTTGGCCTGGTGCGTGGCGGTGCGGGCACGGCGCTGGTCGGGGACGGCCCGACCGTGGCAGCGCGGATTAATGAATACGCCGACCTCGGTATCGACAGCTTTATTCTCTCCGGTTATCCGCACCTGGAGGGGGCCTACAAAGTGGGCGAGCTGTTATTCCCGCATCTGGATGTGGCCATCCCGGAAATACCGCAGCCACAGCAGCTTCAGCTGCAGGGAGAAGCGGTGGCAAACGAATTTATCCCTCGAAAAGCCGCGCAAAGCTAAGGAGTGACCATGTCTGCCACCTCACAAAAATGGCTGCTGCGCGCCGCGCCGTGGTTTTTACCCGTCGGCATTGTGGCTCTCTGGCAGCTCGCATCATCCACCGGCTGGCTGTCGAGCCGTATTCTGCCCTCTCCTGAGGGCGTTGTAGAAGCGTTCTGGTCGCTGAGCGTCAGCGGTGAGCTGTGGCAGCATCTGGCGATCAGTTCCTGGCGCGCGGTGATTGGGTTTTCTATTGGCGGCAGCATCGGCCTGGTGCTGGGGTTGATCAGCGGTCTTTCCCGCTGGGGTGAGCGGCTGCTGGATACCTCCATTCAGATGTTGCGTAACGTGCCGCATCTGGCGCTGATCCCGCTGGTCATTCTGTGGTTTGGGATTGATGAGAGCGCGAAGATCTTCCTCGTGGCGCTGGGCACGCTGTTCCCGATTTACATTAATACCTGGCACGGCATCCGCAATATCGATCGCGGCCTGGTGGAGATGGCGCGAAGCTATGGCTTGTCGGGTTTTTCGCTCTTTCTACACGTGATCCTGCCGGGCGCCCTGCCCTCCATCATGGTCGGAGTGCGTTTTGCCCTCGGCCTGATGTGGCTGACGCTGATTGTCGCGGAAACCATTTCGGCTAACTCTGGTATCGGCTACCTGGCGATGAATGCCCGCGAGTTCCTGCAAACGGACGTCGTGGTGGTTGCCATTATCCTTTATGCCCTGCTCGGCAAACTGGCCGACTTCAGCGCCCAGTGGCTGGAACGCAGCTGGCTACGCTGGAACCCGGCGTATACCCTTCAGGAGGCGAAAGCATGAATACGGCACGACTGAATCAGGGGACACCGTTACTGCTAAACGGCGTGACCAAACGCTACGGCGAAAACACCATTCTTAACGCGCTGGATCTGCATATTCCCGCCGGGCAGTTTGTGGCCATTGTCGGGCGCAGCGGCGGCGGCAAGAGTACGCTGCTGCGCCTTCTGGCCGGACTGGAATCCCCCAACGGCGGCGACATTCTGGCAGGGACAACGCCGCTGGCCACTATTCAGGACGATACCCGCATGATGTTTCAGGATGCGCGACTGCTGCCCTGGAAGACGGTGATTGATAACGTCGGGCTGGGGCTCAAAGGACACTGGCGGGATGAAGCCCGTCAGGCGCTGGCCGCCGTCGGACTGGAAAACCGCGCCGGTGAATGGCCTGCTGCGCTGTCGGGTGGGCAGAAGCAGCGCGTGGCGCTGGCACGGGCGTTGATTCATCGTCCGGGCCTGCTGTTGCTTGATGAGCCGCTCGGCGCGCTCGACGCCTTAACGCGGATCGAAATGCAGGATCTGATTGAATCCCTGTGGCAGACGCATGGATTCACGGTTCTGCTGGTCACGCATGACGTCAGCGAAGCCGTGGCGATGGCCGACCGGGTGCTGTTAATAGAAGACGGAAAAATTGGTCTGGATCTGACAGTGGATCTTCCACGTCCTCGTCGTGTCGGTTCGGCAAGACTGGCGGAGCTGGAGGCAGAAGTGCTGGATCGGGTGATGAAGCGCGGGGGAACGGAGTTACAGCGAGTTAAGGCTAATGCCTGATGCCCTCACCCCGGCCCTCTCCCACAGGGAGAGGGAGAAAACACAAAAAACGGCAACCTGGGTTGCCGTTTTGCTTTTACCTGCCCACCGGGCTTTTTTACATCACGCTAAGGCTTTCGCGATCTTCTCGTACAAATCGCCGGACAGGTTTTCCAGCCCTTTCAGCTGTTCAAGCGCGGCACGCATTTTCGCCTGACGCTTCGCATCGTAGCGTTTCAGACGGATCAGCGGCTCAATCAGACGCGACGCCACCTGCGGGTTACGGCTGTTCAGTTCGGTCAGCATTTCCACCATGAACTGATAACCGCTGCCGTCCTCCGCGTGGAACGCGGCCGGGTTGCTGCTGGCAAACGCACCAATCAGGGAACGCACGCGGTTCGGGTTACTCATGGTGAACGAACGGTGCTTCAGCAGGCTGCGGACTTTGCTGAGCGCATCGGCCGCCGGGCTGGTCGCCTGCAGAATGAACCATTTGTCCATCACCAGACCATCCTGGTGCCACTTGTCGTCGTACTCCTGCATCAGCGCATCGCGGCACGGCAGTTCAGCGGCAACGCTCGCCGCCAGCGCGGCCAGCGCGTCGGTCATATTGTCCGCTTTATGATACTGCGTGCTCACCAGCGTGTTCGCCAGCTCGGTTTCACCAAACGCCAGATAACGCAGGCAGGTGTTACGCAGAGAACGTTTACCAATGTCCGCGTGCTCAACGCGATAAGCATCAAGCTTATTGGTGTTATAGATGGCGAGGAATTCGTCCGCCAGTTCAGCAGCCAGCGTGCGGGTCAGCGCTTCACGCACGGCCACGATGGCAATCGGGTCAATGATGTCAAACAGCTCGGCAATTTCAGTTGCCGACGGCAGGGTCAGAATTTCAGCCGCCAGCGCCGGATCAATAGATTCATCCAGCAGGATCGCACGGAACGCGTCTGCTACATGCACCGGCAGCGTCAGCGGCTGGCCCTGCTGGTAACGGTTCACGTTCAGCTTGATGTAGGTCGCCAGCAGACTCTGCGCGGCATCCCAGCGGGAGAAATCGTTGCGGGCGTGACGCATCAGGAACGTCAGCTGCTGATCGCTCCACTTGTACTCCAGCTTCACCGGGGCTGAGAATTCGCACAGCAGCGCTGGCACCGGCTGGAAATAGACGTTATCGAAGATAAAGGTCTGCTCTGCCTGGGTTACGTTCAGTACGTGGTGTACCGGATGACCGCCCTTCTGCAGCGGGATCACTTTGCCTTCGTTGTCATACAGCTCAATGCTGAACGGGATGTGCAGCGGATGTTTTTCTTCCTGCTCGGCGGTTGGCGGCGTGCGCTGGCTGATGGTCAGGGTGTATTGCTCGGTTTCCGGGTTGTAGTCGTCTTTAACGGTGACAATCGGTGTCCCGGCCTGGCTGTACCAGCGGCGGAAGTGCGAGAGATCCACGTTAGAGGCATCTTCCATCGCCTGCACAAAATCGTCACAGGTCGCCGCGCTGCCGTCATGACGCTCAAAATAGAGTTGCATCCCTTTCTGGAAGTTCTCTTCGCCCAGCAGGGTGTGGATCATACGGATAATTTCAGCGCCCTTCTCATACACCGTCAGGGTGTAGAAGTTGTTCATCTCAATGACTTTATCCGGACGGATTGGGTGCGCCATTGGGCTGGCATCTTCCGCAAACTGCAGGCCGCGCATAGTGCGGACGTTGTTGATACGGTTTACCGCACGAGAGCCCAGATCGGAGCTGAATTCCTGATCGCGGAAGACGGTCAGTCCCTCTTTCAGGCTCAGCTGGAACCAGTCACGGCAGGTGACGCGGTTACCGGTCCAGTTATGGAAATACTCGTGGCCGATGACGCGTTCGATATCAAGGTAGTCTTTATCGGTAGCGGTGTCGGTACGTGCCAGTACGTATTTGGAGTTAAAGATGTTGAGACCTTTATTCTCCATCGCGCCCATGTTGAAGAAATCGACGGCGACGATCATATAGATGTCGAGGTCGTATTCGAGGCCGAAACGTTCTTCGTCCCACTTCATGGAGTTGATGAGCGAGGTCATCGCCCACGGTGCGCGGTCAAGGTTGCCACGGTCAACAAACAGCTCCAGCGCCACTTCACGCCCGGAGCGGGTTTTGAACGTATCGCGCAGCACATCAAAATCACCCGCCACCAGCGCAAAGAGGTAGCACGGTTTAGGGAACGGATCCTGCCACTGCACCCAGTGACGACCATTTTCCAGTTCGCCCTCACCGACGCGGTTACCGTTGGAGAGCAGGAACGGATAAAGCGTTTTATCGGCGATGATTTTCGTCGTGAAGCGCGCCAGGACGTCCGGGCGGTCCAGGTACCAGGTGATATGGCGGAAACCTTCGGCTTCACACTGGGTACACAGAGCCACGCCTGACTGGTAAAGCCCTTCCAGCGCCGTGTTGGCTGAAGGGCTGATTTCATTCACGATGCGCAGCGTAAAGCGTTCCGGCAGGTTGTCGATGACCAGCTGGTTGCCTTCTTCTTTATAGTCTGACCAGGGTTCATCATTAATATGCAGGGAGACCAGCGTCAGGTCTTCGCCATCGAGACGCAGCGGCACGGCAGTTGCACTGTGGCGCGTCACCTGACTCTCCGCCGTCACGACGGTTTTTATGGCATCCAGGTCAAACGTCAGGTCGATATCGCTAATCAGGTATTCCGGCGCACGGTAGTCGTGGCGGTATTTGGCTTGTGGCTGTTGTGTCATAGAAAACCTTATGCATCGTTTGTCGAGTAACGTTTCAATATATTCCTGTTGCGCAAAACGCGCTATGCAGAATGTTCATCTTTTCAGGCAGAAACACCTTTTTCGCTACATTTGTATAACACGGGGCACAAAATGCCCTCGACCATAAAGTGTGCTTATGTTGTGATCGGGGTTCAATAAATCACTAAACAAGGTATACTCCGGAGTTGTTTATTGTACTAAACGCTCCCGTGAGAGGATGCTACAGCGCACCTATGACTCAATTCGCTTCTCCGGTTCTGCATACGTTGCTGGATACCGACGCGTATAAACTGCATATGCAGCAAGCCGTTTTCCACCATTACTATGACGTTCACGTCGCGGCGGAATTCCGCTGCCGTGGTGACGATTTGCTCGGTATCTACGCAGACTCCATTCGTGAACAGGTCGATGCGATGCAGCATCTGACGCTGCAGGACGATGAATACCAGTGGCTTTCTGGCCTGCCTTTCTTTAAAACCGATTACCTGAACTGGCTGCGTGATTTCCGCTATAAGCCGGAGCAGGTCACCGTGACCAACGAGAACGGCAAGCTGGATATTCGCCTTGAAGGTCCGTGGCGGGAAGTGATCATGTGGGAAGTGCCGCTGCTGGCAGTGATCAGCGAGTTGGCTCACCGCTACCGTTCGCCGGAAATGGGTGTCACCCAGGCGGTCGCCTCGCTGGAAAATAAACTTGCAGCCTTCACCACGCTGACCGAAGGGCTGGATATGTCCCGCTTCCGCCTGATGGATTTCGGCACCCGTCGCCGTTTCTCTCGCGAGGTTCAGCAGGCCATCGTTAAACGTCTGCAGCAGGAGCCGTGGTTCGTGGGCACCAGTAACTACGACCTGGCGCGTCGCCTCAACCTGACGCCGATGGGCACCCAGGCGCACGAGTGGTTCCAGGCGCATCAGCAAATCAGCCCGGATCTGGCTAACAGCCAGCGCGCGGCCCTCGCCGCATGGCTTGAGGAGTACCCGAATCAACTCGGGATCGCCCTCACCGACTGCATTACGATGGATGCCTTCCTGCGTGACTTCGGACCCGAGTTTGCTGAGCGTTATCAGGGGTTACGCCACGATTCCGGGGACCCGGTTGAATGGGGCGAGAAGGCGATAGCCCATTACCAAAAACTCGGCATTGACCCGATGAGTAAGGTGCTGGTTTTCTCCGATAATCTTGACCTGTCGAAAGCGGTTGAACTTTATCGCCATTTCAACACCCGAGTGAACCTGAGCTTCGGGATTGGTACCCGTTTGACCTGCGACATTCCTCAGGTAAAACCTCTGAATATTGTGATAAAGCTGGTGGAATGTAACGGCAAGCCGGTGGCGAAACTCTCCGACAGCCCGGGTAAAACCATCTGCCATGACAAAGCGTTTGTCCGCGCATTGCGCAAAGCCTTCGATCTCCCGCAGATCAAAAAAGCCAGTTAAGCGCTTACGGGAGCCTGAAGGGCTCCCTTCCCTTATTTATTTCTCAATTCTTCTCTTTTGACTGCGAAATTTACTTGTCTGATAGCGGATGGCAGGTAACATAGATATCCCCCCATAAGGGTGGACAAGTGTTTATTTTTTCCGACTATTAACAGAGAGAATATTATGAGCGTTGTGCCTGTAGCCGACGTACTCCAGGGCCGTGTCGCCGTTGACCAGGAAGTCACCGTGCGCGGATGGGTGCGTACCCGCCGAGATTCTAAAGCTGGCATCTCCTTCCTCGCCGTCTATGACGGTTCCTGCTTTGATCCTGTACAGGCCGTCATTAATAATTCTCTGCCCAATTACAATGATGACGTTCTGCACCTGACAACCGGCTGTTCCGTCATTGTGACCGGCGTGGTTGTGGCGTCTCCGGGTCAGGGCCAGAGTTTCGAAATTCAGGCCTCTGCGATTGAAGTGACCGGCTGGGTTGAAGATCCGGACACCTACCCGATGGCGGCAAAACGTCACAGCATCGAGTACCTGCGTGAAGTGGCGCACCTGCGTCCACGTACCAACCTGATCGGCGCGGTGGCACGCGTGCGCCATACGCTGGCTCAGGCGCTGCATCGCTTCTTCGATGAGCAGGGTTACTTCTGGGTGTCTACCCCACTGATCACCGCTTCCGATACGGAAGGTGCGGGTGAAATGTTCCGCGTCTCGACGCTGGACATGGAAAACCTGCCGCGCACGCCAGAAGGTAAAGTGGACTATGACAAAGACTTCTTTGGTAAAGAGGCCTTCCTGACGGTATCCGGTCAGCTCAACGGCGAAACCTACGCCTGTGCACTGTCTAAGATTTATACCTTCGGCCCAACCTTCCGTGCTGAAAACTCCAACACCAGCCGCCACCTGGCGGAATTCTGGATGCTGGAGCCGGAAGTGGCGTTTGCTAACCTCGACGATGTCGCCGGTCTGGCAGAAGCGATGCTGAAGTACGTCTTCAAAGCGGTGCTGGAAGAGCGTCCGGACGATATGAAGTTCTTCGCTGAGCGCGTAGACAGCGATGCGGTCGCCCGTCTGGAACGTTTTGTCTCTGCCGACTTTGCGCAGGTGGACTATACCGACGCGGTTGCGATCCTCGAGAAATGCGGTGAGAAGTTCGAGAACCCGGTTTACTGGGGCGTTGACCTGGCGTCTGAGCACGAACGCTATCTGGCCGAGAAACATTTCAAAGCGCCGGTTGTCGTTAAAAACTACCCGAAAGACATCAAGGCCTTCTATATGCGCCTTAACGAAGACGGTAAAACCGTCGCAGCGATGGACGTCCTGGCGCCTGGCATCGGTGAAATCATCGGTGGTTCTCAGCGTGAAGAACGTCTGGATGTGCTGGACGCGCGCATGGAAGAGATGGGTCTCAATCCTGCGGACTACAGCTGGTATCGCGATCTTCGTCGTTACGGCACCGTTCCGCATTCAGGTTTCGGCCTGGGCTTCGAGCGTCTGATCGCCTACGTTACCGGTGTTCAGAACGTGCGTGATGTGATTCCGTTCCCGCGTACGCCACGTAACGCCAGCTTCTAAGAGCAAAAAAACAGACCATGGCCAGCATTTGCTGGCCATTATTTTATTCTGCACTGTCAGTTTTCGTCAGCGCAAAGTCAGTGTTTTTAAAGCACCACCCCGTCACAACCACTACCTGTTACGTTTTGTTTCCGAGAAACATCTAGCCACAAAAAATAAACCCTATTCTTATTGCGATTATTACACCCTCAAGCAATAGCACAATTTTCAACCACTTTTTCAGCCATCCAGAAGTCTTTTTTCGGTCATAAGAAAAAACGAGTCGTTTAACATCTGTTTATAGGAATTGCCTTTATCCAAATTAATCATAAGGAATTCATATATATAGGAAACAATCTGCTGTTTAATTCGCCAGGGCGTTCTGAAATTTGAGATGGTTCACAAAGTTCCGAAAAATACACATTTAGTTACACATATTTTCTTTTTGTAACTTAATCTTGAGAATTGTAGCACTTTCAGGCTAGCGAAACGCTTCGGTGAATGGAAAGATGCCTGTCAGATACATAAAGACACCTAACTCTCATCAATAGTTCCGGAAATATTTATTGACAGAATTTATTGACGGCAGTGGCGAGTGTCATAAAAAAACCAATGAGGGTAATAAATAATGATGAAGCGCAATATTCTGGCAGTGGTAATCCCTGCCCTGCTGGTAGCCGGTGCAGCTAACGCTGCAGAAATCTATAACAAGAACGGCAACAAACTGGACTTCTACGGGAAAGTTAACGCCGAGCACGATTTCGTGACCTCTGGTGATAACACTAACAACAACGACGCAACTTACGCGCAGATCGGTTTCAAAGGCGAAACTCAGATCAACGACCAGCTGACCGGTTACGGCCAGTGGGAATACCGCTTCATGGCCAATGATGCGGAAAACACTGCACAGAAAAACAAAAACCGTCTGGCCTTTGCCGGTCTGAAAGCGGGTGACGCTGGCAGCATCGACTACGGTCGTAACTACGGTATCGTTTACGACGTTGAGTCATACACCGATATGGCACCGTCCTTCTCAGGTATGACCTGGGGCGGTAACTACGTTGATAACTTTATGACCAGCCGTAGCACCGGCCTGCTGACCTACCGTAACAGCGATTTCTTCGGTCTGGTTGACGGTCCTGAGCCTGGGCGTACAGTACCAGGGTAAAAACGACCGTGCTGACGTTAAAACCTCTAACGGTGACGGCGTAGGTTACTCCCTGGGTTACGACTTCGGCGAAGGCTTCGGTGCAATCGCATCTTACAGCAACGCTAACCGTACTCTGAACCAGAAAGCTGATGGTCAGGGTGACAAAGCTGAAGCATGGGGTGTTGGTCTGAAATATGACGCTAACAACCTGTACCTGGCAACCACCTATGCAGAAACCCGTAACACCACCCGTACCGGTTCTAGCGGTGATGCTGGTTTTGCTAACAAAACGCAGAACTTCGAAGTGGTTGCTCAGTACCAGTTCGACTTCGGCCTGCGTCCAGCCATCTCCTACGTGCAGACCAAAGGTAAAGACCTGGCTGCCGTCGGCGGCTTCAGCGGTGGCGATGCAGACCTGGCTAAATTCATCCAGGTGGGTACCACTTACTACTTCAACAAAAACTTCAACGTGTGGGCTGACTACTACATCAACCTGCTGGACAAAGACACCGACTACGCGAAAGCGGTTGGCGGTCTGAACGGCAACGACGATATGGCTGCTGTGGGTGTAACCTACCAGTTCTAATCAGAACACCACTTTGTTATATGCTTAATGAACAGGGCTTCGGCCCTGTTTTTTTATGCCTGACAGAAAATAATGGCGACTTTTGAAAAGCCGCACGCTTTTCGTCGCAAACGGTTGGCATTTTGTAAATCTACCGTTAACCTGATAGCGGATTTCACTTCTGTAATCACAATGGAACTTCGTCATGTTTGAGAACATTACCGCCGCTCCTGCCGACCCAATTCTGGGCCTGGCCGATCTGTTTCGTGCCGACGACCGCCCTGGCAAAATCAACCTGGGTATTGGTGTATATAAAGATGAAACCGGCAAAACCCCGGTACTGACCAGCGTAAAGAAAGCTGAGCAGTATCTGCTGGAAAATGAAACCACCAAAAACTACCTCGGTATTGATGGTATTCCTGAATTTGGTCGCTGCACGCAGGAGCTGCTGTTCGGTAAAGGTAGCGCAATTGTGAGTGACAAACGTGCGCGTACAGCACAGACACCAGGCGGTACCGGCGCACTGCGTGTGGCGGCGGATTTCCTTGCGAAAAACACCTCTGTTAAGCGTGTCTGGGTGAGCAACCCAAGCTGGCCGAACCACAAGAGCGTCTTTAACTCTGCAGGTCTGGAAGTGCGCGAATACGCTTACTACGATGCGGCAAACCATGCTCTCGACTTTGATGGCCTGCTGGCAAGCCTGAACGAAGCGCAGGCGGGTGATGTGGTGCTGTTCCACGGCTGCTGCCATAACCCAACCGGTATCGACCCGACGCTTGAGCAGTGGGAACAGCTGGCTAAACTCTCCGTAGAGAAAGGCTGGCTGCCGCTGTTTGACTTCGCCTATCAGGGCTTCGCCCGTGGACTGGAAGAAGATGCAGAAGGCCTGCGCGCTTTTGCAGCCGTGCACCAGGAATTGATCGTTGCCAGCTCCTACTCCAAGAACTTCGGTCTGTACAATGAGCGTGTAGGTGCCTGTACGCTGGTTGCGGCTAACGACGAAACCGTCGATCGTGCCTTCAGCCAGATGAAATCGGTTATCCGCGCGAACTACTCTAACCCACCGGCACACGGTGCGTCCGTTGTTGCGACCATTCTCAGCAACGATGCGCTGCGCGCGATCTGGGAACAAGAGCTGAACGATATGCGCCAGCGTATCCAGCGTATGCGTCTGCTGTTTGTTAATACTCTGGCCGAGAAAGGCGCAGACCGTGACTTCAGCTTCATCATCAAACAGAACGGCATGTTCTCTTTCAGCGGCCTGACCAAAGAGCAGGTTCTGCGTCTGCGTGAAGAGTTTGGCGTATACGCCGTGGCTTCCGGTCGCGTGAACGTGGCAGGGATGACGCCTGACAACATGGCGCCTCTGTGCGAAGCGATTGTCGCCGTACTGTAATTTACGCCCACAAAAAAGCCTGCGTTCAGCAGGCTTTTTTATTTAACCAGGTTTACCAGACAGGCATCTCATCCTGAAGGAACGGATTATGGAGCCGTTCATAGCCCAGCGTCGACATCGGACCGTGTCCAGGGATAAACGTCACGTCATCACCCAGCGGCAATAACTTCTGTTTGATCGACTGAATCAGCTGCCCGTGATCGCCGCGCGGAAAATCGCTGCGTCCTACGCCGCCTTTGAAAATCACGTCGCCAGAAATCAGCAGACGAGACTGGTCATCAAAGAAGACGATATGGCCTGGCGTATGCCCAGGACAATGCAACACCTGTAAAGTCACATTCCCTACGTTAACGCGCTCTCCTTCGTTCAGCCAGCGATCGGGCGTCAGAGGCTGACACTCATCAAGGCCAAACATGCGGCTTTGGGCAGGTAACCCCTGCAGCCAGAACTCATCTTCTTTTTCCGGACCGATGATCGGCACACCAAAATGCTGTGCCAGCTCTGCCGCTGCGCCAACATGATCGAGATGACCATGCGTCAGTAAAATCTGCATCAGCGTCACACCGCTGTCGGCGACGTCCTGCTTGATTTTCTCGGCGTCACCGCCGGGATCAACAAGCGCGGCCAGTTTGGTTTGCTCGCACCAGATCAATGAACAGTTCTGGGAGAACGCGGTAACCGGAATAATACGATAGTTCATACTGCTCCTGTGTTTCGTTATTACCAGTGCCGGACCGGACCGGTATCAATATGCACAAAGTTGCTGCTGGGATAATATCCTACACCACCTGCGCGCATAGATAACGCAGCTTTGCGAATATTGGCTAACGAAACGCCTTCAATATGGAAATCCATTGCCTGTCCCTTCGTGTGATAGCTTTTTTTCGCTACCCCACGGCTATGGGCGCGTAGTTCATTATTGGTATCCAGTGAGCGATAACCAGAAATGAGCTGCACGGGCTTCCTGGTGCCCAGCAGGCCCTGAAGGCGGAACAACTGATCAAACAATCCTGGGTCGATGGCTTTTACTTTATTCGCGCGGAAATCACGGAAAAAATGGTTGAGTCTTGCTAATTCATCCTGAATATAGCCTCTGCCATCGAAAAACTCCGCTTTTAGCGACTCACCGGTATGAAGATTGTTGAGCGTTAAAACTCGCGGACGAGGTGTCGAGAGGGTGGCAAATGCTGGCGTCGGCAAGATGGCCGCTGCGCCAAGCGCAACACCACCTAACGCCAGCAGTTTGCGGCGATTAGCGTCAAATTTGTCCATGATAATCAGGTCTACAGGTCAATGAAATCGTAAGTATGCTTAGCGCACGAAGGGCACCTTAACTGGCAAAACGGGGTACGTCAAGGCGCCCAACCCCAGTGAATACGCGGCTTACAGCGATATCGCCCCCTATTCACCATAACTTACGACAATCATTTTTCCCGAACTACTTCATTTACCTGATTAATTGTTCCGCTTTTGGCAAAATTTGTGCGCCGGATCGCGCAGTGAGATCATAATTGTAAATATCTGTACGATACTGAGTGCGCCCGTCTTCACCCACAAACGCCGTCAGATAGTAAAGATTGACCGGAATGTTGTGTCGAATATTCACGTAGCGCGTATCCCCCTGTTTCAGGGCGTCAGAAATACGCGTATCGTTCCAGCCCGCATCCTGCAACAGCATATTGGCCAGCTCCGAGGCTTTGTTTACGCGCACGCAGCCTGAACTGAGGGCGCGGGTATCTTTCTGGAACAAGTTGTGGTTCGGCGTATCGTGCAGATAGATAGCATCTGAACTCGGCATATTGAATTTGTAACGCCCCAGGGAGTTATGCGCCCCGGGAGCCTGCTGGAAGCGGAACGGCAGGTTGGAAGCCGTAATCGTCGACCAGTCGACCATGTAAGGATCAATCGCCTCTTTACTGTTCCAGCCGCGCATCACCGTATAGCCATGACGTTCCAGATAACCCGGATCGTTCCAGACCTTTGGCAGAATGTCTTTACGTGCCAGCGTCGGCGGCACGTTCCACGGTGGGTTAACCACCACGTTATTTAACGCGCTGCTCATCATCGGTGTTTTACGATCCGGACGCCCGACAATGACGCGCGAGGCCAGTTTTTCGCTGCCATCCTGATAATAGACCAGGGAATAGGCCGGAATATTCACCATAATGCCTGTGGACAAGGTGCCCGGCAGCAGGCGCAAACGCTGAATATTCAGTGCCAGCACCCCTGCCCGCTGCGCAGGAGAGACGTTAAGCCAGTCGCGCGTTGACGGACCTATTACCCCGTCGGCACCCAGCCCCTGCGCAGCCTGGAATTGCTTAACCGCAGCAACCAGTTCGCGATCGTATGCCGCAGGTTTATCGCTCAGGAGAGCGGCCTTCTTCTCTTTCACCGGCGCTGACGGGCTCACAACCGCGCTTTGCGGATCGTCGCCCGGCAGGGCAATCTTCGGCCCGCCCTCAAGAATACCGGAGCGTTTCAGGATTTCGCGCAGAGCAGGAACATCGCTGCTCCACTGGCCTGGACGCAGCGTCGCGGTACCCCGCATTTGCGGCCAGGGACGCGAGTCGCCCACCAGCGCGAGGAGCGACTCATGCAGGGTGGCATACTGCGGGTGCGCTGGGGCGAAACTGGCAATAAAGCGCGGCAGATCGCCATTATCCAGCGCCAGCTGCCACTGGTTGATAACCGACAGCGCTGGCGTCGCCAGCTTGTAGGGCTTATCGCTATATAACCAGCGGTTGCCGTTGACCGGAATACCCGCCACAAACTGCAGATAGCCCACCATGGCATCGGAAAGCACCACGTCCCGCGCCTGGCCAGTGACGGCTGGATCGGTTAACAGCTCAACCCACTTCGTAAACTGCGGCTGAAAACCCGCAATCGCCACTTCTGCCAGCTGCTGCTGGAACGCGCGCACGGCATCACGGTCTTCCCACATGGGTTTCATGTCCCGGGCAGCATAAAGCAGCGTGAGCTGATTGATATAGGCGGGCGTGTAGCCTGACGGCAACCCTGAGAGGAGCTGCTGGCTAAGCGATTCGATATCGATGCCTTCCGGCAACGGCTTAATGCCGGCCATGACGGCGGTCGCCGGAGACTGTTCCAGCGGCTGAGACAATGACGTCGGCTGCGCGCCTGTCGCTGCGGAGCTGTCCGTCGGCACAATTTCAGGCTCGTCGGCCTGGGCGGTTAACAGTGGAGCAAACATCACTGCCAGGCATAAACTCAGCGCAGACAGCTGACGACCACATTCTTTCTTTAGCAACATCCCTTGCCCCCTGTTTTCACGACATGCCCATCACGGTGGGGCTTTCTTTTATTATAGGTAGACGGCAAACCTGTTGCCTTACCTTATGTAAAGAAGTTTAAAGATAACGCAGCCCTAAGCACAAGTTAAGTGAATAAAAAAAGCGGCGCTTTTGCGCCGCTCTTTGTAACAAAACGCCTCAGGAAGCGTCTGCCGTGGTTTCCGGCAATGACTCCGGAGGCTGCGGCGCAAAACCACGCAACCCGACAACATGAACGTGTTCGCTGTTCTGGAACACTTTACGCACCAGTTTATAGGTGGTCCCTTTTTCAGGGCTGATGTTTTCCGGTGCCGCAATGATGAGCTGCATATCAAGACGCTCGCAAAGCTCAAACAGCGTGGCAATAGAGCGGGCATCAAGACGCGCCGCTTCATCCAGGAACAGCAGGCGGCATGGAGAGATGTCTTTACCGCGCAGACGGCGCGCTTCATCTTCCCAGCTCTGTACAACCATCACCAGAATGGACATCCCGGTACCGATCGCTTCACCGGTAGAGAGCGCCCCGGATTCCGCACGCAGCCAGCCGTCTGAACCACGGTTAACCTCAACTTCCATTTCCAGGTAGTTACGGTAATCCAGCAGTTCTTCACCGATGGTTTGCGGCGTGCGCTGACCCATATCAATCTGCGGGTTCAGACGCTGGTACAGCTTCGCCAGCGCTTCAGAAAAGGTCAGACGGTTGCTGTTGAACAGATCCTGGTGCTGCTCGTGCTGCTCAGAGAGCACGTCCAGCAGCGTCGCGTGGGCTTCACGCACGTTGACGTTGAGACGCACGCTGTTCACCTGACCAAACGACACGCTCTGCAGACCCTGGTTCAGCTGGCGGATACGGTTCTGCTCACGCTGAATGGTCTTGCGAATAATATTCGCCACGCTGCGGGAGCTGATAGCCAGCTTCTGCTCGCGCGAAGTCAGCTCTTCCGTCAGACGCCCCAGCTCGATTTCCATCTGTTCGATGGCCTCGACCGGATCGTCGGTACGGATGATATCCTGACGAATACGCTCACGCAGATGCTGATAAACCGCCACGAAGAACTGAATTTTACGCTCAGGACGTTTCGGATCTTCTGACATGCGCAGCACATCGCGCAGGTGCTCGTTATCCGCCACCGCCAGGCGCAGCGCACCCAACGCCTTATCCGACATTGAACGCAGCTCATCGGCTGAGAGGTACGCCAGTTCGCGACGGTGCAGGCGACGTTCCACGTTGTTGTCTTTCACCATCCGCATGACCGCACACCAGCCCGCTTTCGCCGTCACCACCTGCTCGCGCATCTCGTGATAGTCGCGTTCCAGCTTGCGCAGGCGACGGGTCAGGTTATCCATTTCGGCTTCGCAGAAGGTCAGCGCTTTTTCCAGCTGATTACGACGCGCACGGTTGTTGCTGAGCTGGCTATGCAGTTCATCACGACGAAGACGGGCGCGCTCTTCCGCCCCGCTGTCGGCACGGACGCCAATGTCCTGCAACTCTTTCTGCAGGTCGTTTAACAGCTCTTTCTTGGTGTCGAAGGAGCTTTTCAGCGAGGCCAGCACCTGGTTGTACTGATTAAGCTGAGCGGAGTGGCTGCGCATCGCTTCGCGTGCGCGGGTACGTTCCGCTTCTGCCTGCTCAAGACGTTGACGCAGCTTTTCATTCAGGTCGCTGTTACCGTTCAGCATTTCAGCCGAATCGGAATAGCCGAAGTGTGCGCGACGCTGCACGACTTCCGTCAGGGCAAACGCCTGCTGACGCGCTTCGCGCTGCACCTGCTGCGACCAGGCATAATCTTCTTTTAACTGCTCGAACTGTTCCGGGTCGCTCTGCAGGACAGACACCACGGGCTCCAGCTTCGCCAGTTGATTGCCGTGCTGCTGCACGAAACGCGCGGCTTCCTGGGCTTCATCCAGACGTTCCTGGATCTCATCCACGCGATCGGCCAGCGTGTCATCTGCCAGCAGGTTGAGGCGCGGCAGGATGCGGTTAAGGGCCGCGACGCCCTCTTTCGCCTGTTCAAACTGGACGCGACTCTGCTGGTTGTCACTTTCATGACTGGCAATGGCGCGTTCCAGCTCGCCGCGGCGGGTATTGAGTTTGCGGATTTCCGCTTCCGGGTCGGCTTCAAACGCCACACCCAGATGGCTACCGATAAAGCGGCTGAACGCCTGATGCAGACGCTGGGTTTTCTGTACATCAAACGACAGGGTCGCAAAACGTTCCGACAGCGTTTCACGCTCGGCATGGAGGCTCTCAATACGGCTTTCACGCGCGGCACGGCCAAACAGCGGCAGTTCCGGGAAGCGGGAGTAACGCCACTGGCGGTCAGCGATTTTCACCACCACCGCTTTTTCCAGCTCGTCAACGCTAAACACGCTGTCATCGAACGACTGCGGATCCCCTTCGATCAGATAGAGATCTTCCGGGCAATCTTCCAGCCCGGCGAGCTGGTCAGAAATCAGCGACAGATCCGGCACCACAATCGCGTTACGGGATGGACCGTACAATGCGGAGAAGTATGGCGCATCGTCCAGGCCGACATCGTCGTAAATCTCAGACAGCAGTACGCCACCAAAACGCTCGGCTAAGGCATTGAGCCGCGGATCTTCTGACCCGCCCGGCTGGCTTAAGCGCTCAATTTCTTCATCGACGTCACGCTTACGTGCGCCGACTTCATCACGCTCAACAATGGCTTCGCGCTCACGCTCCAGCAGCTGTTGCAGGTATTCGGTCACCTGCTGGCTGGATTCGAACTGTTCGCCGCACTGTTCGCTGAGCTGGTTAAGGCTGCTTTGCGCCGCCAGCCAGACCGGCGCGCGCTCCAGGAGCCTTTTAGAACGGGACTGAAGCTGTTCCAGCTCCTGGCGCAGGGTCATGCGCTGCTCACTGGCGCTGGAGACCGTATCGGAAAGCGCAGCGATACGCGCTTCCAGCTCCTGATGCAGCGCCTCAAGCTCGTCGAAATCGTAATGTTTACCCTGACGCTTACAGAACTCAGCCAGCAAACGCTCGGCTTCCTGCTGCTCACGCAAGCGCTGTTCCAGTTCGTTCAGGCGCATACGTAGCGGCTGCACCTGCTCGGCCAGATGGCGCTGGTTGACGCCGTCGCGCAGCAGTTCACGGGCAACGTTCCAGGCTTCGTTACGCGCCAGCGGGCCATTAATGGCGACCACCAGCTGATACGCTTGTTCAAACTGGCTGTGCGCCGTTTGCGCGACGCTCATTTTCTGTTCAAGAGAGAGCAGTTTCTCGGTGGCTTCCTGCTCTTTGGCCTGGAAGGTATCCAGCCACTCGTCGGCGCTTTCCGGCGTCAGGTCAGGCAGATGGCACAGCTCTTTCGCGCGCTGTAACGCCTGCAGTGCCTGGGTGTACTGAATCGCACGCGTCTGCTGCACGTCCAATGCCTGCTGGTAATCAGCAAGCTGGCTTTTCAGCTCATCCACTTCCAGCTCGGCGGCTTCGGCGCGGGCTTCGTTCTCTTCCTGCATCTCGGCGGCTTCGGCCACCACTTCATTTTGCTCTTCGAGACGAATTTGCAGCTCATCGAGATCCGCTTCGTAGCGCTCGATTTTCTCCTGCTGGCGCAGCGCGGTCTGCACCAGGTTCAGGTGATCGCTGGCGGCCTGGTAGTCGGCTTCCAGATCACCTTCAGCACCGTTGTGCTCGCCCAGCTCGCGCGCCATTTCGACGTGCTTATACTGCTCTGCCACCAGCTGTTTACGGGAGGTAAACAGTTCGCGGCGGTATTCTAATGCCTGATCGAGATGGACGCGGCGCTCATTGGCGTGACGCATGTAGTCCGCCGCCACGTAGTTGGTGGCTTCGCTGATCAGGTGTTTAAACAGGTCACGGTCTGACTGGGTCACGCGAATCGCTTCCAGCGTCATGCGGTTTTCACGCAGCGCCGCTTCCATATCCTGGAACGCCTTACGCACGCCGCTGTTCTCCGGCAACAGGTAGTCGCGCAGGGAGCGGGTAATGGCGCTGGAGATACCGCCGTACAGGGACGCTTCGATCAGACGGTAGTATTTGCTACGGTCTGAAGCGGTACGCAGACGACGCGCCACTACGCCCAGATCGAACATCAGGGAGTGGTAGTCGGTGATGGAGTTGAACTGCTTGAACTGCACGCCCTCAATGGCTTCGAGCTTGTCTTTCAGTTCCTGTAACGTCAGCACGCGCGCCTGGCGTTCATTCAGGGTTTCCGTCAGCAGCGCGGTCGGCTGCACGGAGGTTGGCAGCCCCTGGATAGCAAACGGTTTGATATCCACTTTACGGTCGCGACCGGCAACCTGCTGCAAACGAACCCCCACCACCACGCGCTGGTGACGAGAGTTGATGACGTCCAGAACGGAATAACAGACGCCCGCTTTCAGCTTACCGTGCAGACCTTTATCGCGGGAGCCGCTTGTCGCGCCTGCTTCAGTGGTGTTACGGAAGTGAAGCAACGTCAGGTCGGGGATCAGCGCCGTCACAAACGCCGCCATGGTGGTGGATTTCCCCGCCCCGTTACCGCCGGAGAGCGTCGTGACCAGCTCGTCCAGATCGAAGGTTCGGGCAAAGAAGCCGTTCCAGTTAATCAGAGTTAGTGAGCGAAATTTACCGCGTTCAATCATTACTCTTCCTCCCCGCTATCCGGCAGATTCTCTTCATGCTCGTCATTGAGCTGCAAATGGTTTTCCACCGGCATCGCTTCACCGTCACGGATCATGCGAAGCTGCGCTTCACGCGCGTCATCCCCCGCACGCACATCGGCGCCGAAGCGGAAGACTGATTCCGTAATGCGGAATTTGCTGCTGTCGTGGCCCATAAACCAGACCATCCCCAGACGACGCAGACGGTTCAGGGAAGAGCGCACCTTTTCCTGTAATTTCTGACGGTCAAGATCCGATCCGGTCGAACGGTTGTTCACCAGCTTGAGCAGCTTGCTCTCATCCGCCAGCGTCAGTAGCTCATCGTAGAGTTCCTGCTGGGTGAAGATGCCTTCATTCGCCAGACGTTCCGGGCTGAGATAGAGATAGCAAAGAATTTTGCCGACCATCATATCCAGCTCGGAGAGCACGGAGCGCGGGATCAGCGTCGTGGAGCGCGGGCGCAGGTAGAAAAAACCTTCCGGCGCGCGAATCAGCTCCACGTTGTAGCGGGCGTAAAACTCTTCCAGGTACTCCTGGAAGTCCATCAAAAAGGCGTGATTATCCAGCTCGTCTAAGCCAATGTGACGACCGGCACGCAGCTGGCTGTCCAGCGCCGGAAATAACGGATTCGCCAGCGCCTGTGCCAGCTTAACCGGCATCACTTGTTCAATATTTGTCAATGACATGCGCCTGTACCTTGGCTCCGTAATCGTTAATTGGCTGCCACTTCGGCGGCAGTCCGGTGAAATCTGCTTGCGCGATACCCAGGCGCACCGCCTGGTCTACCACAATGCGGGCAACGTCGAAGTGGCGCGCTCGCGGATATTGCGCCAGATAGTCGCGCACCACGAGTCCAAGATCCAGCGGAGCTTGTCTGGTTTTGTAGACAGCGAGCTGTTCTTCGATCATCGCCGCAAGTTGCTCACGAATTTCGTTGAATTCTTCGAACTCCAGATCCGGCGGCAGTTCACCGGTCACCTCTTCATCGCGCAATGCCATCTCTTCGTCGCGCATATCCAGCAGACGATCGGCATTGGCGTAGGTCAGCGCCCATGGCGCATCGAAGTAGGTCTGAACCGACTGGCGCAGACGCTGAGCAAAGACGCGATTTTTATCCATATCAATCGCGGTGCGGATAAACTTATGCACGTGTCGGTCGTAGCCGATCCACAGGTCGATCGACTGCTGTCCCCAGCTAATGATGCGGTCGAGCTTGCTCTGCAGATCGAACACCAGACGGTCGATAAAATGCAGATCGTCATGCGCCAGCGTCGCGTCCTGGATGCGCAGCAGGTTGGCTTGCAGCTTATCCCCTGCCGCCTCCAGCGTATCCTGCAGTTCACGCAGTGTACCGGAGGTTTCTGACAGTAAAAGTTCGCAGCTGGAGATGGCCGCACGCCAGTCTTTATTCAGCAGCTGCGCGATGTCGTCTTTGACCTGCTGCTGCTGTTCGTCCATCAAACGCTGGGTAAGATCGATGCTGTCGAAAATCTCGGCCACCGAATATTTCAGCGGCGCGTAAACGTTGCGGTGCCAGTGGAATTCATCACCGTTTTCATCTGCAGCATCGGCGGCACGCTTAAGCTCACCCGCCACGATCGAGAGCTGCATGGAAAGACGCAGCGTGGAAAATTCGCGCTGGCGAATGTAGTAATCGGTGATGCCAATACCCAACGGCGTCAGGCGATAGATGGCGTTTCCTTCCGCCTGCTCGCTGGTAAAGCGGTTCAGCAGACGTTGACGCACCATATCGTTGATTGCGTTGTTGGCACGCACGCTAATGGTTTCGCTGGTTTGCTCAAACGCATCACTGACATGGCGGAACGCATCCACCAGTTCACCCTCGCTCATTTCGCCATCCAGCCGTTCGCCGTTCAGCGTGGCAACCGCCAGCAGGAAAGAGAGTCTGTCTACCGGCAGCGAGATGGAGAAATCGTTTTTCCTGGCCCAGGCAACCAGTTCGGGGACTGTCTGGGAAAATTCACTCATAGGTTATCCTTGCATCTGCGGCTTGTGCGCGGTGACGTGAATATAGCGGCCAAGGCTGACAAATGGCTCCTGACGGCAATACCGCGTTTCTAATTCTGTTAAGGTGTCAAAACAGTCACGCTGTTTGTGTTTTTCACGCAGATAATCATGAAACACCCTGACGCCCGTTTTCCCGACAATCTGCCAGCCAATCTCTTCCAGCCAGCCGTAAACCTGCTGCGGATCGCGCGGATAGTCCGGGGAAAGCGTGCGCTTTTTCTTTTTAGGCATCCCGACCTGCACATAGTCAAAGTTACCTGCAACCATGTTGTGCATCAGGAAGCCGTTAGCATTGTAGAACATCAGCGACAGCGTGCCGCCCGGGCGCAACATCGACCACAGGGTTTGTAACACGCTTTGCGGATCGGCCACCCACTCCAGCACCGCATGAAACAATATCAGATCAACCTGGGTTTCCAAATGCTGTGCGATGTCCTGAGCGGCGCATTGTATAAAATGCATGTTGTCGCTCACACCTTTCTCATCTGCAGCACGCGTCGCACGGGCGACCATTTCAGCCGAAAGATCGCAAAGCGTGACGTGATGACCGCGCTCGGCCATTTTTATCGCTGTTTGTCCTTCGCCGCCACCGGCGTCCAGCACGCGCAACGTCTGGTCGCCAAAAGTGGCCAGAATGGTGTCCAGATCCTGCCAGAGGATCGTCTGACGGAGCTGCCCCTTTGTGGTGCCATAAATGTTGCGCGAAAACTTTTCCGCGATGTCATCAAAATTGCGATCCCGCATTGGGAGAGTTCCACTCGCTAACTGCAAAACCGCTATTTTGTCACACCCGCGCGGAGAATGAACCTCTCTGGTGTAATATCACCGGTAATCACCTGCTATATGGTCAAAAAAGGAACCAAAAAGGATGCTTTTTACCCTTAAGAAATACATTGGAGGGATGATGCTTCCCCTTCCGCTGCTGCTCATCATCATCGCGCTGGGGCTGGCGCTGGTGTGGTTCAGCCGCTTTCAGAAAAGTGGCAAAACGCTCATCACGTTCGGCTGGCTTGTCTTACTGCTGCTGAGCCTGCAGCCGGTCGCGGATGGCCTGTTACGCCCCATTGAAGATAAGTACCCGACATGGCAGGGAAATCAGAAAGTGGAATACATCGTGGTGCTGGGCGGTGGATATACCTGGGATCCTGACTGGGCCCCCAGCTCGAATCTGATCAACAACAGCCTGCCACGGCTAAACGAAGGGATTCGCCTGTGGCTGGCGAATCCGGGATCAAAAATGATCTTCACCGGCGCCGCAGCAAAAACGAACCCGGTGAGTACGGCTGAAGCGGGTGCCAGAGTTGCGGAATCCCTCGGCGTACCGCGTTCCGCTATCATCACCCTGGACAGTCCAAAAGATACCGAAGAAGAAGCCGCTGCGGTGAAGCAGGCGATTGGCGATGTTCCATTCTTGCTGGTCACCTCCGCCTCACACCTGCCACGGGCGATGATTTTCTTTGAAAAGCAGGGCCTGCACCCGCTTCCCGCACCGGCAAACCAGATGGCAATCAACGCGCCACTTAACCCATGGGAACGCGTGATCCCCTCCCCGATGTGGCTGATGCATAGCGATCGCGTCGGCTACGAGACGCTCGGCCGTCTCTGGCAGTGGCTGAAAGGTTCCTCAGACGAGCCAGGGCAAGAGTGACTTAGCCGCGAGATCGAAGTTTGCGCGATTGAAACGCCCGGTATTGACCAGTTGCGCGACTTCATCCCAGAGCAGGTACAACCAGCGCCGCCAGAGAAACGCTTCGGCAACGGGCGCACGCTGAAGGTAGTGCCACAGTAACCCTTCTGCCGCCGCGCTGTCGCTGAGCCTGAACAACTCATATTCACGTGGGGCCCACAGCATTATTCCAGGCCCCAACATCGCCAGCAGCTGATCGCTGCGGGAGTCTTTCAGCATACTCCGCAGGGTAAAATTGCCGTGGATCAGCACGCAGTTATCATTAAAACCGTCGAACAGCGCTGGCAAGCATTCACGAGTGCGAAAAAGAATACGTTTGTCCTGCATGGTCAAACCGGTGTTATTGAACTGGTTGAGCGTTCCCCACAGCACTTCCACCCGCTGGCGATACCACAGCGGCCACAGGTTCTCCTGGGTGCTGTCGACCGGCCCCACGAGCCCACGGCTATCCTGGCGATGCCAGGCCAGCAGCGCCTCGACAATCTGGTCTTTCAGCTGCTCCCAGCGTTCCGGCGTGCGCGCGGGTGCTTCAACAGGCACGCCGCGTAAACGCTCTATCAACAGGACATCGGGGCCGGGGTGTTCCTCGTGCGTCATGACGCCGTACACGGTCGGCATTCGGACGGTACCCTCCCGCGCTAGCATCGACATTTTCCAGGCGAGCTGCCTGGCAACACCCGGCGACGTGAAACTTCGCGCCATCAGCGGCATTGGGTTTCCCTGACTGTCATACAACGACCAGAGCGCGGTATCGGCCTTTTCACTCACACACTCGACCCGGCTTAATTTCTCACCCAGCAGATGGCTAAGTTCGGCACGCAGCTGTTCCATATGAGATTACCCTCATTAATGCTACTGCTTTTATAATGAGCGCGCAGAATGAAGATGTCACCCGGTAGAGATCAATCAGGGAAAAGAAAAGCGAAAATTGTGGCGAGAGGACATCCCTCCGAAAGGAGGGATGCAGACGGTATTAACGTAATTCGGCGCGAACGCGCTCAAGATCTTCCGGCGTATCAACGCCCGTTCCTGGTACTTCTTTGGCAACAGCAACGTGAATTTTCTCGCCATACCAGAGCACACGAAGCTGCTCCAGCATTTCGATATGCTCCAGCGGGCTGGGTGCCCAGGTGACATAGCGGCGAATGAAACCGGCACGATAGCCGTAAATCCCCAGGTGGCGCAGGAAGGAATCCCCGATGGTCTCTTTCGAGAGTGCAAAGCGGTCGCGATCCCATGGAATGGTGGCGCGGGAGAAATAGAGCGCATAGCCTTCGGCATCCATCACCACTTTCACCGCATTCGGGTTAAATGCCTCTTCAGCGTGGTGAACAGGCACCGCAAGCGTCGCCATACCCACCTGACGCTGCGCCAGGTTTTCTGCCACCTGACGGATAATAACGGCCGGGATCATCGGCTCGTCGCCCTGCACGTTCACAATGATCGTATCATCGCTGAAACCACATTTCTCAACGACTTCGGCGAGACGCTCGGTGCCGGACTGGTGATCGACGCGGGTCATGCACACTTCACCACCTGCGGCTTCAACCGCACGGGCGACGTCCGGATGATCGGTGGCAACAATCACGCGATCGGCACCGGATTCACGGGCGCGTTCAAGGACGTGCACAATCATTGGCTTGCCGTTGATATCCACCAGCGGTTTACCCGGCAGACGCGTTGAGGCATAACGCGCAGGAATAATGACAACAAAACTCATGGTTTGCTCTCTTCTGCCACCAGGGAACGGGCTTCGTTTTCCAGCAACACCGGAATGCCGTCACGCAGCGGGAAAGCCAGACTGTCCAGCTTGCAAATCAGCTCCTGTTTGTCCTGGCTGTAGTAGAGTTTGCCGTTGCACACCGGGCAGGCAATAATTTCAAGTAAACGGTGATCCATAGTTCCTCCGTATGGGTAATCGCTAAAGCTTAACACATTCCTTTTTCAGGGCGTGTCTGTTTCCCAGCCACTTCGACAGGATATAAATAACCCTTCGGGAACGCGTCCCAGCGTGACGTCGTGAGCCCCCTGCCAGAGGGCGAACTCGCTAATGGCGGACGTTAAGCCCTTCTCCAGACTCGCCGTCACCCTGACCCCCTCTTCCAGATAGAGCGCAATGACTTCAAGCGTGCCGGTTTTGCGGTGCATTTTGGCATCCATGCGCCCGACCAGCCGCCCCTTATGCAGCAGGGGTAAAACAAAATAGCCGTACTGACGCTTTGGTGCCGGGGTATAACACTCCAGCCGGTAGCTGAAATCGAACAACTGTTCGGCGCGTTTTCGGTCCCAGACCACCGGGTCGAAAGGCGACAACACTGCGCTGTGGGTTGCCTGGAGATTTCCGTCCAGCGCCTTGGGCAGCAAAGGAAGGAGATCCGCATGCAGCCACATCTCTCCCAGCGTTTCTACCGTGACGGGAATGACGCACTGTTCGCGTTGCCACATCTCCAGCAGCGGCTTCAGCGCGGGCTGGCGCAGGCGGTAATAATCTGCCAGCCATTGCGGCCGGAAAATGCCCAGACTGCGGGCGCTGTTTTCCAGCATGATGGCCTCGGCAGCCTCCTGGGTAAGCAGGTCACGTTCGTCGTCCCAGTGTGGCATCACGCGCTGGGTCAGGTCATAGACGCGCTGAAAATTACGCCGTTCAATCACCATGACCTGGCCGGAGGTGAATAACCCTTCAAGATGACGTTTGTGCGGTTTCCACTCCCACCAGCCGCTTGTGCCTTTTCGCGGATGTTCAAAATCAGCGGAACGCACTGGCCCCTTTTCCTGAATATGGCCGATCAGTTGCTCTATTTCGGCCGCGTGCTCCTGCATCCACGCCTGTCGGTATTTCCAGCCCATCTTTTCTGGGGCAAGCATGCGGTGACGCACCAGGGCAAAATCGCTGCGGGGCAGGAAACAGGCTTCGTGCGCCCAGTACTCCATGAGCTCCCCTTTGCTGAGCGCCTCATCAAGCCAGTGAGAGGGATAGTGGCCCAGGCGGCTGAACAGCACCAGGTAAGGGCTACGGGCAACAATATTAATGGTGTCGATTTGCAGCAGCGACATGCGCTGGATGGCAGAGAGGATATCGGCAGGCTGTGCGCGGCGACGGGGCTTTTTGAGCAGCCCCTGCGCGGCGAGGTGTAAATGACGTGCAGCTGTAAGCGAGAGTTGCGGTAAAGACATGCGTTTTCCTGTCAGTCAAAGCGCCACCAGAACCGCGTAAGCCCTCACTGCACTAACGCAATCAGTTCCTTGAGCAAGTGTTCCGGCTGCTCGCCGCTGAGTTCAGCGTCAACCGGCAGATACCACCAGTTTTCTTTCGCAAAGGCACGGCATTTCACCGCATCTTTTTCGGTCATAATGAGCGTCTGTCCCGACGCCGTGAGCGCATCAACCTGCTCTGCCACCAGCGCCTGATGGTCAGCCAGTGGAATGCGTTTTTCAAGCCTGGCACCACACTGCTCAAGCGTTGCGAAGAAGCGCGGAGGATGACCAATCCCTGCCATTGCCACCAGCGAAGGCAGCTCAGCAACCGCCCGGCGTTCACCTGTCACCAGGTTTACCGCCAGTCCCGGCAACAGGTGCATAGGGATTTCACCCGCTTTTGCCTCACCACCGTTTACAATCACCGCATCAACGGACTTCAGACGTGAAGCGCGTTCACGCATAGGGCCGGCTGGCAGCCACCATCCGTTACCGAAACGGCGAACCCCGTCGATGACCACAATCTCTTTATCACGCGCCAGCGCGTAATGCTGCAGACCATCGTCAGTGATGATAATTTGTACCGCGTGTTCGGCAAGCAGCGCCTGCACGGCGTCGCTGCGAACCGGGGAGACTGCCACCGGCGCGCCAGTACGCTGGAAAATCAATACCGGTTCATCACCCGCTTCGGCAGTGGTGGTTTTCTCTGCCAGCAGCAGTGGGTACTGCGCCGCTTTACCGCCATACCCACGCGAGACCACACCCGAGCGGATACCGCGTTTTTGCAGCTGTTCCACGAGCCAGATCACCACCGGCGTTTTACCGTTGCCGCCCGCCGTAAGATTGCCCACAACCACAACCGGCACTGGCGCACGCCAGGCCCGCTTGATCCCCAGACGGTAAAGCAGACGAATGATGCCGCTCACTAGGCCGTAAAGCCAGGAGAGCGGCAAAAGCAGCAGCCACAGCGGGGATTCACCGGACCAGATGCGTGCAATCATTCGCCGAACTGCATCTTATGAAGCTGGGCGTATACGCCGCGGTGTTCCAGCAAAGCTGCGTGGCTTCCGCGTTCAACAATGACGCCATCCTCAACCACCACGATCTCATCCGCCTGCTCGATAGTCGACAGACGGTGTGCAATCACCAGTGAGGTACGGTTCTTTTGCAGTTCGTCCAGCGCCGACTGAATAGCGCGTTCAGATTCGGTATCCAGTGCGGACGTCGCTTCATCCAGAATCAGGATTGGGCTGTCACGCAGCAGCGCGCGCGCAATCGCAATACGCTGACGCTGACCACCGGACAGGAGCACGCCATTTTCACCAATGATGGTATCCAGACCGTTATCCATCTTGTTGATAAAGTCCATCGCATAGGCCATGCGTGCGGCATTCTCGATCTGCTCGCGGCTGTACTCGTCAGTGCGCGCATAAGCGATGTTGTTGGCGACCGTATCGTTAAACAGATGCACGTTCTGAGAAACCAGCGCAACCTGGTTACGCAGCGACTGCAGGGTGTACTCCCGCAGGTCGTGACCGTCCAGGAGAATTTCACCTTCGTTGATGTCGTAGAAACGGGTGATGAGGCTGGCAATGGTGGATTTACCTGAGCCAGAACGGCCTACCAGCGCCACCGTTTTACCCGCCGGAATCGTCAGGTTGATATTGCGCAGAGCGGGCGTATCGCGGCCCGGATAGGTGAAGGTCACGTTGTGGAATTCAACATCGCCACGGGCGCGCTCAATCTCGCGTGTACCTTCGTCTTTTTCCTGCTCGGAATCCAGAATGCTAAACAATGTCTGACAAGCCGCCATCCCGCGCTGGAACTGGGCATTCACGTTAGTCAGAGATTTCAGGGGACGCATCAGGGCGATCATCGAGGAGAAGACCACGGTGATGGTACCCGCCGTCAGCGTCTCCATCACGCTTGGGAAGCTTGCCGCATAAAGGACAAACGCCAGCGCCAGCGAGGCAATCAGCTGAATGATCGGGTCAGAGATGGAAGAGGCCGAGACCATTTTCATCCCCTGCAGACGCATTTTGTTGCTGACTTTGTCAAAGCGTTTGGTTTCGACGTCCTGGCCACCGAAAATTAACACCTCTTTGTGTCCTTTCAGCATCTGTTCGGCGCTGGTTGTTACCTGCCCCATCGTATTCTGCATATTTTTACTGATATTGCGGAAACGCTTGGACACAACGCGGATGGCAATGGAGACAACCGGAGCCAAAACGATCAGGATGAGCGACAGCTGCCAGCTGTAATAGAACATCATGATAAACAGGCCGATGATCGACGCCCCTTCACGCACGACGGTAATCAACGCGCTTGAGGAGGAGGACGCAACCTGCTCTGAATCGTAGGTAATACGGGACAGCAGTGTCCCCGTAGACTGCTTGTCAAAGAATGAGACCGGCATGCCCATCATGTGGCTGAACAGACGACGGCGCATGGTCATAACCACTTTCCCGGATACCCAGGAGATGCAGTAGCTGGAGATATAGCTGGTGATACCACGTAAGATCATCAGCCCGATAACCACCAGCGGCATCCATAGCAACACTGAGCGATCCGTTTTACCAAAACCGTCGTCCAGTAACGGTTTAAGGAGCGATAACATAAAAGTATCGCTGGCTGCGTTGAGGATTAACGCTACACCCGCCACGATCAAGCCTGCTTTAAAAGGTGCAATCATCGGCCAGAGTCGGCGGAAGGTTTGCCACGTGGAGAGATCTTTGTCGTTATGCATTCAAAAAACCAGCATTTGTTGAAATAGCCGCATATTCTACCCGTTATCTACGGGCGCGCCAAACCACTGATGATACCAACGTGGTAAAAATTGATCCCGCAAGCGCCGGATTTGCCAGCGATGTTGCGAGAATGTCACCGATATTTGCCCGGAATGGGGGGTATCTTGCCAGATATACCCCTCTTTTCGATAACGTCGGACCACATTCGCCGACGGAAACCGCCAGGCGTTATAGCGGGCTGCTGAATCCAGCGCAATCTTTCCCTCCACCCGTTGTACCAGCGCCACTGACGATGAGGTATTGCTGCCATGATGGGGAACCTGGATTAACGTCGACGTCAGATGTTGCCAGTAATGGCTAAGCATAGCCTGTTCTGCTGGCGCTTCAATGTCTCCCGTCAGCAGAATACTCTGCTCACCATCGTCCACTTTCACCACGCAGGAGCGGTTGTTTCCCCGAGCCGGGTCATTTTCCAGGGGCCAGTGGACGGTGAAGGTTAATCCCTGCCATCTCCAGCTCTGCCCTCGAAAGCAGGGCCGGTGCCCCGCCAGACGTAATGGACTTCTTACCCACATCTTCGGCCATGCTTTTTGCAGCGATGCGAGACCTCCTGCATGGTCAAGATGTTCATGGCTGAGAATCACGCCATCTGGCCGCAGATGGTGCCAGCGCAGCCAGGGGATAATTAACCGCTGTGCGCTATCGCCCCCTGGCCAGGCGAGCCCGGTATCATAGAGAATCGCTTTTCCCTGCCGTTCGATGACCATGGCCAGCCCCTGCCCCACATCCAGCATATGTAGCGTCCAGGCATCACTTTTAGCCGTTCGCCAGAGGGGAAATGCCAGTAACAGACTCCCAGCCAGACACACGGCTGGAACGGTTTTCCAGGCTCGCAAACGCCAGCCGATGATGATAAGCCAGGGCAGTAGCGTCATGTACTGCCAGCGCTGATCCACACTCTGCCAGCCGTCTGGCAAGCGCATCAGTAGCCAGAACAACCCGGCAAGGGACTTATCGGCTGCAAACCAGATGGCACTTTCCATTCCTCCCAGCGGTAACAGATGGAGCAACATACCGAGTAAAATCAGCGGTACGCTGACAAACGTCACTATCGGCACGGCAAAGAGATTAGCGACCAGAGAGGAGATACTGAAGCCGTGGAAAATCAGCACCTGTAACGGCATGAGCAACACCAGCATGCCGACCTGCAGATAGATCAGATTAAGTAGTGGCCGTATGCGTCGGGCCCACTGCCAGCGAGGAAGAGGCAGCCACTGAAACCAGAAAATCAGCGCCGCGACGGCAAATGCGGACAGGAGCAGACTCTCAGAAAGTATGGCTAAGGGATCGCTTATCAGGATTACCGCGACACAGCAACACCATACCTGCCACGGCGACCATTGGCGGGAACCGATTCGCAGCGCCGCCAGCACGGCAAGTGCGATGACCGTTCGTAGTGCAGGAGGTTGCAGACCGGTAAGCCAGGCATAGAAAGCGGCGAAGAACAACCCGGCCAGGAGTGGCATTTGCCAGTGGACCCGGTGGCTGGGGAATATAAACTGGATCGCACGCGCGAGTAACCAGACGAGGGATGCCGCCAGCGTGATATGCAGGCCCGAAATCGCCATCAGATGCAGTGTGCCGGTTTCACGCATCAGGTCTTTTATTTCTCGGGGGACATCCAGACGCTCTCCCATCCCCAGCCCGAGGATAACCGCTCCCCAGCGATAATCAGAAAGTCGGTTTTGCAGCGACATCAGGTATTGCGCTCGCAGGCTGCAGTGTCCATCAACAAGTTCCGCATGGGTGAAGCGCCCGCTCAGCGTTTGGTGTCGGGCAATGGCGCTGCGTTGGGGATCATAGCCTCCGTCGTTCAGCTCGCCGTGTGCAGGTCTTAGCCTGAGCATCATCGCCCAACGCTGGCCAGCACATGCTCTCTGTGGCAAATAATTGCCATACAGCGTTACGCCGGTGGACGCCCACCAGCGCCGGCCGTTTACGGTACGAATCTTTCCCTGATGCTGAGTTGCACCATCAGTGGCGGTGATCTCTACCTCGGCCTGCACGGCTCTCGTGGTTAAATGCTGCATCGGCCAGACGCTCTCCTGCGCGGCCAGAAGGCCCCACGCGCAAAATAACAGCGCGGTCCCCACATACTTCAGGCGCACGTTTTGGCATGTGCCCAGCACCACCCCGCCCGCCAGCATTATCCAGACGGTATAGCGTGATGGCAGTTCAGGTAACCAGAGTAACGGGGCTATCGCCAGAATGGCGCAGATACATAAAGCGGGAATTCCCATTGCTACCTCCCTGTTTCAGGGTGGCAGTATGCTCGTGAGTGATGCGGCTCGTCAGTTGTGAAGAATTGGATTTACAGCAAGCGCAGCAAGGTTTTTAACAGGTTGCAGAAAACGCAGCGGGAAATGAGGGATGCCTTCCAGAAGAAAACGACAGGAACAAAAAAAGCACCCGCAGGTGCTTTCTTTCGAACCCAGTTTAACCGGCTGGCTAAACTCAGTTGCCGTAAATATTGGCGCGATCGCGCAGTTCTTTACCCGGTTTAAAGTGTGGAACGTACTTACCTTCCAGCTCGACTTTATCACCCGTTTTCGGGTTACGCCCGGTGCGTGGAGCACGATAGTGCAGAGAAAAACTACCGAAACCGCGGATTTCAATGCGCTCGCCCTGGGCAAGAGTGGAGGCCATATGCTCCAGCATCTCTTTTACGGCATCTTCCACTGCCTTGGCAGGGATATGCGGTTGCTGACTGGCAAGTCTTTCAATCAATTCTGACTTGGTCATGATTCCTCCGGTTCCTTTCAAACCAATTAGCTGAACAGCTCATTAAACAAGGGCGGCCGTAGCCGCCCTTTGTTATTGATTACAGGACGGATCCTGTAATCTGTCAAGTTTGCTCTTCATCCTTCGCGCTGTAAATGCGTTACAGCTCAAATGATGCTGAGAACCTGATATTACTCGCCTTTAGCTGCTTTGAAAGCTTCAGCCATTGCGTTGTTAGAGAAGTTTGCATCTTCCTGTTTGTTAACAGTTGCGATTGCATCTTTCTCATCAGCTTCGTCTTTAGCACGAACAGACAGGCTGATTGCACGGTTCTTACGGTCAACACCGGTGAACTTAGCTTCAACGTCGTCGCCTACGTTCAGAACCAGAGTGGCATCTTCAACGCGGTCACGGGAAGCTTCAGAAGCGCGCAGGTAACCTTCAACGCCGTCAGCCAGCTCTACGGTTGCGCCTTTAGCGTCAACTGCAGTTACTTTACCGTTTACGATTGCGCCTTTCTTGTTCAGTGCAACCCAGTTGTTGAACGGATCTTCTGCGAGCTGTTTAACGCCCAGAGAGATACGCTCACGCTCTGCGTCAACCTGCAGAACAACTGCAGCGATTTCGTCGCCTTTTTTGTATTCACGAACTGCTTCTTCGCCTGCAACGTTCCAGGAGATGTCAGACAGGTGAACCAGGCCATCGATGCCGCCGTCCAGGCCGATGAAGATACCGAAGTCAGTGATAGACTTGATTTTACCTTCAACACGGTCGCCCTTGTTGTGGGTTTCCGCGAACTGCTGCCATGGGTTGTTTTTGCACTGTTTCAGGCCCAAGGAGATACGACGACGTTCTTCGTCGATATCCAGAACCATCACTTCCACTACATCACCAACGTTAACAACTTTGGATGGGTGGATGTTTTTGTTGGTCCAGTCCATTTCGGAAACGTGCACCAGGCCTTCAACGCCTTCTTCGATTTCAACGAAGCAGCCGTAGTCGGTCAGGTTGGTTACGCGACCAGTCAGTTTAGTACCTTCTGGGTAACGCTTAGCGATAGCTACCCATGGATCTTCGCCCAGCTGTTTCAGGCCGAGGGATACACGAGTACGCTCGCGGTCGAACTTCAGCACTTTAACAGTGATTTCGTCGCCCACGTTCACGATTTCGCTTGGGTGCTTAACGCGTTTCCACGCCATGTCGGTGATGTGCAGCAGGCCATCAACGCCGCCCAGGTCAACGAATGCGCCGTAGTCAGTGAGGTTCTTAACGATACCTTTGACTTCCATGCCTTCCTGCAGGTTTTCCAGCAGCTGATCGCGTTCTGCGCTGTTTTCGGATTCGATAACGGCACGACGGGATACAACAACGTTGTTACGCTTCTGGTCCAGCTTGATGACTTTGAACTCAAGCTCTTTGCCTTCCAGGTGCAGGGTGTCACGGACTGGACGAACGTCTACCAGAGAACCTGGCAGGAACGCACGAATACCATTCAGCTCAACAGTGAAGCCACCTTTAACTTTGCCGTTGATAACACCGACCACAGTTTCAGCTTCTTCGTAAGCTTTTTCCAGGGTGATCCATGCTTCGTGACGTTTAGCTTTCTCACGAGAAAGCAGGGTTTCACCGAAGCCGTCTTCTACTGCGTCCAGCGCAACGTCAACTTCGTCACCAACCTGGATTTCCAGCTCGCCCTGGGCGTTTTTGAACTGCTCTGCCGGGATGGCGGACTCAGATTTCAGACCGGCGTCAACCAGTACTACGTCTTTGTCGATAGCAACAACAACACCACGAACGATGGAACCCGGACGGGTTTCGATTTCTTTTAAGGATTCTTCAAACAGTTGAGCAAAAGATTCAGTCATGTTTAATCTTCAGGTTAATATTAACGTCCACCTGGCTCCGTGCCGGATGGGGTTGTTTCACATACCCGCCGTCAATCCATTGCAGCGGGGGGTACTGCTAAATCGGTCGCGTTTACGCGAGTGCCAGTTTTTGGCGCGCATATTGTAGCGCTTTTTCAATCACTTGCTCAATAGTTAAACTGGTTGAATCCAGAACTAATGCATCTTCTGCAGGAACAAGTGGCGCGACAGCGCGGTTACGATCGCGATCATCGCGCTCTTTTATCTCGGATAAAAGGCGATCAAAGTTAACACTAAACCCCTTCTCCTGCAACTGAAGCATGCGGCGTTGAGCACGTTCTTCTGAAGAGGCGTCAAGGAAAATTTTTACAGGCGCATCAGGGAATACCACGGTGCCCATATCGCGTCCGTCGGCGATCAACCCCGGGGCTTCGCGGAACGCACGCTGGCGACGTAACAGCGCCTCGCGCACACGCGGGAAGGCCGCAACCTGGGAGGCCGCATTCGCCACTTCCTGCGTACGGATTTCACCGCTCACGTCTTCCCCTTCAAGGATCACTTCCAGGTTGCCATCGGTAGACACAAAACGGACATCCAGGTGCGCAGCCAGCGGTACCAGCGCTTCTTCAGAGGCGACATCGACATGATGATGCAGCGCAGCCAGCGCCAGCACGCGATAGATTGCGCCCGAATCTAAAAGATGCCATTGCAATGCTTCCGCCATCGCTTTGCACAGGGTACCTTTCCCTGCGCCACTCGGCCCATCAATGGTGATTACCGGGGCAACTGCCGTCATCTTTTTCTCCTTAAATAAGGCATACCGTTAACATAAACGCCGCGCATTATACGCGCCAACGTGCGCAACTGTTACCTTTGCGTGCAAATTACGGAATGATTGAAGCAGAGTGTAGAAGAAATGAGCGGAAGTGTTCGTCAGGAAGCGTAAGGAAATGCCGCATCGAAGGATGCGGCATAACGCTATCAGGCCAGCGTACTGATGCGCGCCAGCTGCTCGAAGTAGTCCGGGAAGGTTTTCGCCGTACATTTCGGGTCAAGAATGGTCACAGGCGTGTCGGACAGCGCCACCAGCGAGAAGCACATCGCCATACGGTGATCGTTGTAGGTGCCAATTTCTGCGAACTGCAGTTTTGCCGGAGGGGTGACGCGAATGTAGTCTTCGCCCTCTTCCACCTCAGCGCCCACTTTACGCAGCTCGGTCGCCATCGCGTACAGACGGTCAGTCTCTTTCACGCGCCAGTTGTAGATGTTACGCAGCGTGGTGGTGCCTTTGGCAAACAGCGCAGCCGTGGCAATGGTCATCGCCGCATCCGGAATGTGGTTCATGTCCATATCAATGGCATTCAGCTCGCCGCGGGTACAGGAGATGAAATCATCGCCCCATGTGACAGTGGCGCCCATTTTCTCCAGCACGTCGGCAAAACGGATGTCGCCCTGCACGCTGTTGCGGCCAATCCCGGTCACCTTCACGGTGCCGCCTTTGATCGCGCCCGCAGCCAGGAAGTAAGAGGCCGATGATGCATCGCCTTCAACCAGGTAATTGCCCGGAGACTGATACTGCTGCGCCCCACGCACCACAAAACGCTGATAAGACTGGTTTTCCACCTCGACGCCGAAGGTTTTCATCAGGTGCAGCGTGATATCAATGTACGGTCTGGAGACCAGCTCACCTTTAATCGAGATAACCGTATCCTGCGGTGCCAGCGGCGCGGTCATCAGCAGGGCCGTCAGGAACTGGCTGGAAACGCTACCGTCCACCTCGACGTCACCGCCGCTAAAGCCCCCGCGCAGACGCAGTGGCGGATAATTTTCCTGCTCAAGATACTCAATCTGCGCGCCACCCTGACGCAGGGCATCGACCAGATGGCCGATCGGACGCTCTTTCATGCGCGGCTCGCCGGTCAGCACGATGTTATTGCTGCCCAGACACAGCGCCGCCGCCAATGGACGCATCGCGGTACCCGCGTTGCCCAGAAATAGCTCGAGCTCTTCACCCGAACGCAGCGCGCCGCCGTTGCCGGTCATTTCACAGCGGGTACGATCGTCAGAGAGAGTGTAATGAACACCCAACGCTTTCAGCGCATTGAGCATGTGGCGTACGTCATCGCTGTCCAGCAGGTTTGTAAGGACGGTGGTGCCGTTTGCCAGAGCTGCCAGCAGCAGAGCGCGGTTCGAGACACTTTTTGAACCAGGCAGATTGATGGTGCCATCTACCCGCGCGATAGGTTGTAACGTCAGGGATTCCATGAAACTTAACTCTCAACTCAACATAATAAAAACCCCGCAGCAGGGCTACGGGGGTGGAAACAGCGCGATTAACCGTGGCGACGTTCGAAGTCGATCATGAAATCGGTCAGAGCTTTAACCCCTTCCAGCGGCATCGCGTTATAAATAGAGGCGCGCATCCCCCCCACCACACGGTGGCCTTTCAGCGCATGCAGACCTGCCGCGAAGGACTCTTTCAGGAACACGTTGTCCAGGTTGCTGTCTGCCAGCTGGAACGGCACGTTCATGCGGGAGCGGTTAGCTTTCGCCACATCGTTACGGTAGAAATCGCTTTTGTCGATCACGCCGTACAGCAGTTCAGCTTTTTGCTGATTGACCTTGTCCATCTGCGCCACACCGCCGTTTTGCTTCAGCCATTTGAAGACCAGGCCCGAGAGGTACCAGGCAAACGTCGGTGGCGTGTTGAACATGGAGTCGTTATCGTTCAGCACGGTGTAGTCGAGAATCGACGGGCAAGACTTATGCGCTTTACCCAGCAGATCTTCACGTACAATGACGATTGTCAGGCCCGCAGGACCGATATTTTTCTGTGCGCCTGCATAGATAACGCCGTAGCGGCTGACATCAATCGGGGCAGAAAGAATGGTGGAGGAGAAGTCGGCGGCAACCACAACATCGCTGGCGAAGTTTGGCGTCTCGTCGATGGCAATCCCGTCGATAGTTTCGTTCGGGCAGTAGTGGAGATAGGCTGCGTTATCAGAAAGCTGCCATTCGCTCATGGGCTTCACGGCGCGCAGACCGTCAACGGTCACTTTGGCGTCGATAACGTTCGGCGTGCAGTATTTGTGCGCTTCTTTAACGGCACTTGCCGCCCAGTAGCCCGCATCAACGTAGTCAGCCGTCGTTTTATCGCCAAGGATATTCAGCGGTACGCCAGCAAACTGGCCGCGTCCGCCGCCGTGACAGAACAATACTTTGTAGTTCGAGGGAATATTCAGCAGATCGCGAAAATCCTTTTCTGCCTCTTCCGCCACCTGAATAAACTCTTTACCACGGTGGCTGATTTCCATCACCGACGTACCGAGACCGTTCCAGTCACAAAGTTCCTGTTGAGCCTGTTTAAGCACGTCTGCCGGTAACATCGCCGGACCTGAACTGAAATTAAAGACTTGAGCCATTTCCCCTCACCACGCTAAAAGCCATAAGTTATAACTGTGGATATCGGTTTTATCATTCAGTGACACGCGCCGCAATGTCTAAAACTTATGACACGTGAAATGTGGCTCACATCACACAAAACAATCTGCCGCCTCGCCAGGACAAAACCGACAAAATGGCTGTCAGGTGATCCGTTTAGCCCGGCTAACCTTCGTCCATTCTGGATTCGTACAGCGAGGGCATAATTGATGATCGCCTGCCTTCATAACCACCACATGGCTGCATTTTATACAGGCATACTCGCCCGTATCGGGGACGGTTTTGTATCGCTCAATGAGCATATCCGGCAGGATGCATAACCCCGGCTTCACCTCGTCATCATGATAGTAATACACGCTGATTTGACCGTTCGTTTCCATAATGGCCAGACGCACCTGTCCGAGTTGTTCGACGCTGTTCAGACGCAATTCCATAAAAAATTCGAACTCGGTCATATTGGCACTTTGCACATTTTCCCAGGCCAACTGTCCGTCTTCGACAATCACCACAGGCTTCCCTTCCAGCAGATCTTCCAGCTTTTCGCTCTTCGACATCAGCCACATCACAAGGCGGTACAGCAGCGCCAGCGAGACAAAGACGATAAAGACCGGCACCATCGGCACATCGTCATAAAAGGCGACATCCCCCGCCGCTGACCCCAGCGTGAGGATGATTAACACCTCAAAAAGCGACATCTGCCGCACACCGCGACGGCCCGTAATCTTGAGAAACAGAAAGACAAGAACGAAGGTATACAGGCTCCGCAAAGCCACTTCGCCTAAAAACTCGGGGGGAACTTTGTCAAACGCCATCCGCTGGAGATCAAATGCTTTCATTTTTCTATGCCTTAACAGTCAGTTACTGCCACTAAGCATAGCCCAGCCTTTTATTTTCGCCGAAGATAGCACCCGTCACGCAAAACCCGTATCATTGCGCGCTTTACGTACGATAAAAGTGAACGCCATGACTCAAACGTTTATCCCCGGCAAAGACGCCGCTCTGGAAGATTCCATCGCTCGCTTCCAGCAGAAACTGACCGACCTGGGTTTTAACATCGAAGAAGCCTCCTGGCTCAATCCGGTGCCCCATGTCTGGTCCGTCCATATTCGCGACAAAGAGTGTGCCCTGTGCTTTACCAACGGGAAAGGCGCGACTAAAAAAGCGGCACTGGCCTCCGCGCTGGGTGAGTATTTTGAGCGTCTGTCCACCAACTATTTCTTCGCTGACTTCTGGTTGGGCGAAACCATCGCTAACGGCCCATTCGTTCACTATCCGAACGAAAAATGGTTCCCGCTGACCGAAGACGATGAACTGCCGGAAGGTATTCTCGACGCCCGCCTGCGTGCGTTCTACGATCCAGAAAACGAACTGACCGCCAGCATGCTGATCGATCTGCAGTCTGGTAACGAAGATCGTGGTATCTGCGCCCTGCCGTTCACCCGCCAGTCTGACGAGCAGACCGTGTATATTCCGATGAACATCGTCGGCAACCTGTATGTGTCTAACGGCATGTCCGCCGGTAACACCCGCAACGAAGCGCGCGTTCAGGGCTTGTCAGAAGTGTTCGAGCGTCACATTAAAAACCGCATTATTGCCGAATCTATCAGCCTGCCTGAAATTCCGGCCGACGTGCTGGCGCGTTATCCGGGCGTGGTGGAGTCCATCGCCAAACTCGAAGCGGAAGGTTTCCCAATCTTCGCCTACGATGGCTCACTGGGCGGTAAATATCCGGTGATCTGCGTGGTGCTGTTTAACCCAGAAAACGGCACCTGCTTCGCCTCCTTCGGCGCGCACCCTGACTTCGGCGTGGCGCTGGAGCGTACCGTCACCGAACTGCTGCAGGGCCGTAGCCTGAAAGATCTCGACGTCTTCACACCGCCAACCTTTGACGATGAAGAAGTGGCGGAGCATACCAACCTCGAAACCCACTTCATCGATTCCAGCGGCCTGATCTCCTGGGATATGTTTAAGCAGGACGCAGACTATCCGTTCGTAGACTGGAGCTTTGCCGGCACCACGGAAGAAGAGTTCACCACGCTGATGGCCATCTTTAACGCCGAAGATCAGGAAGTCTACATTGCCGACTACGAACACCTGGGCGTTTACGCATGCCGCATCATTGTGCCGGGCATGTCCGACATCTACCCTGCTGAAGATCTGTGGCTGGCGAACAACAGCATGGGCGCGCACCTGCGCGAAACCCTGCTTGCTCTGCCAGGCAGCGAGTGGGAAAAAGAAGATTATCTGAACCTGATCGCCCAACTGGACGAAGAAGGTCACGATGATTTCACTCGCGTGCGTGAACTGCTGGGCCTGGCGACGGGTAAAGACAACGGCTGGTATACCCTGCGTATCGGGGAGCTGAAAGCGATGCTGGCGCTGGCTGGCGGCGATCTGGATCAGGCCCTGGCCTGGACGGAATGGACGATGGAATTCAACCAGTCGGTCTTCTCTGCCGAGCGCACCAACTATTACCGTTGCCTGCAAACCCTGCTACTGCTTTCGCAGGAAGAGGATCGCGAGCCACTGCAGTACCTGAACGCTTTCGTGCGTATGTACGGTGCTGAAGCGGTTGAAGCCGCCAGCGCGGCGCTCAGCGGTGAAGAGCCATTCTACGGTCTGCAGGCCGTGGACAGCGATCTGAAAGCCTTCCCGGCGCATCAGTCGCTGCTCAAGGCCTATGAAAAGCTGCAGAAAGCAAAAGCCGCTTACTGGTCAAAATAAGCGCATATAACATTAGCAGCAGTAGGCGTATTCAATCGTCTGGGCTATATTACGGGGCAATTTCATTGCCCCGTTTTTTATTTTTTTCGGTAATGATTGCTGATTGTAATAATAAAGTTAAACATGGGTAAATATAATAATCTTTACCCGGGCTTTATTGTTACTTTTTATGGTAAATACTCCATATTAATTAACTGTTTCGGAGGGGGCCGAACGAAATAATTCAACTCTTTTCATAACTTTTAAAATTTATTTTTATACGGATAATCAATTACTTACTCCGCAATTGCTGTAAAACCATACACACTGCGGGCCTATAAGCCAGGCGAGATATGATCTATATCAATTTCTCTTCTATAATGCTTTGTTAGTATCTCGTCGCCGACTTAATAAAGAGAGAGTTAGTGTGAAAGCTGACAACCCTTTTGATCTTTTACTCCCCGCCGCGATGGCAAAAGTTGCCGAAGAAGCGGGTGTCTATAAAGCAACGAAACACCCGATGAAGACGTTCTATCTGGCGATTACTGCTGGTGTGTTCATCTCAATCGCTTTCGTCTTCTACATCACCGCAACCACCGGTACTGCCGGAATGCCTTTCGGCATGGCCAAACTGATTGGCGGCATTTGCTTCTCACTGGGTCTGATTCTTTGCGTCATCTGTGGTGCCGACCTCTTCACCTCAACGGTGCTGATTGTCGTGGCAAAAGCCAGCGGAAGAATTACCTGGGGTCAACTGGCGCGCAACTGGCTTAACGTCTACGTTGGCAACCTGATTGGCTGTCTGCTCTTTGTTCTGTTGATGTGGCTTTCTGGCGAGTACATGACCGCCAACGGCGGCTGGGGGCTTAACGTCCTGCAAACCGCCGACCACAAAATGCACCACACATTTATCGAAGCCGTTGCTCTCGGCATCCTTGCAAACCTGATGGTCTGCCTGGCGGTCTGGATGAGCTATTCTGGTCGTAGCCTGATGGATAAAGCCATGATTATGGTTCTGCCGGTTGCGATGTTTGTTGCCAGCGGCTTTGAGCACAGTATTGCGAATATGTTCATGATCCCGATGGGGATTGTTATCCGCAACTTTGCAAGCCCGGAGTTCTGGACCGCAATTGGTTCATCCCCGGAAAGTTTCTCTCACCTGACTATTATGAATTTCATTACTGATAACCTGATCCCCGTCACTATCGGGAACATTATCGGTGGGGGTCTGTTAGTTGGGTTGACATACTGGGTCATTTACCTGCGTGGCGACGACCATCATTGATGGTTATCTCAGGCAGTAAATAAAAAATCCACTTAAGAAGGTAGGTGTTACATGTCCGAGCTTAATGAAAAGTTAGCCACAGCCTGGGAAGGTTTTGCGAAAGGTGACTGGCAGAATGAAGTCAACGTCCGTGACTTCATTCAGAAAAACTATACCCCGTATGAAGGTGACGAATCCTTCCTGGCTGGCGCAACTGACGCGACCACCAAGCTGTGGGACAGCGTAATGGAAGGCGTTAAACTGGAAAACCGCACTCACGCGCCAGTTGATTTTGACACCTCCGTTGCTTCCACCATCACTTCTCACGATGCTGGCTATATCAACAAAGCCCTTGAGAAAATCGTTGGTCTGCAGACTGAAGCACCACTGAAACGCGCAATCATCCCGTTCGGTGGTATCAAAATGGTTGAAGGTTCCTGCAAAGCGTATAACCGCGAGCTGGACCCAATGCTGAAAAAAATCTTCACCGAATACCGTAAAACCCACAACCAGGGTGTATTCGATGTTTACACCAAAGACATTCTGAACTGCCGTAAATCTGGCGTTCTGACTGGTCTGCCAGATGCGTATGGCCGTGGCCGTATCATTGGTGACTACCGTCGCGTTGCGCTGTACGGTATCGACTTCCTGATGAAAGACAAATACGCGCAGTTTGTTTCCCTGCAGTCTGACCTGGAAAACGGCGTAAACCTGGAAGCAACTATCCGTCTGCGTGAAGAGATTGCTGAACAGCACCGTGCGCTGGGTCAGATCAAAGAGATGGCGGCTAAATACGGCTGCGATATCTCTGGTCCTGCAACCAACGCCCAGGAAGCTATCCAGTGGACCTACTTCGGCTACCTGGCCGCTGTTAAGTCTCAGAATGGTGCAGCAATGTCCTTCGGCCGCGTATCCACCTTCCTGGATGCGTACATCGAACGTGACCTGAAAGCAGGTAAAATCACCGAGCAAGACGCTCAGGAAATGATTGACCACCTGGTCATGAAACTGCGTATGGTTCGCTTCCTGCGTACCCCAGAATACGATGAACTGTTCTCTGGTGACCCAATCTGGGCAACCGAATCTATCGGTGGTATGGGCGTTGACGGCCGTACGCTGGTCACCAAAAACAGCTTCCGCTTCCTGAACACCCTGTACACCATGGGTCCTTCTCCGGAGCCGAACATCACCGTTCTGTGGTCTGAAAAACTGCCTCTGAACTTCAAGAAATTCGCCGCTAAAGTGTCCATCGACACCTCTTCTCTGCAGTACGAGAACGATGACCTGATGCGTCCGGACTTCAACAACGACGATTACGCTATCGCTTGCTGCGTAAGCCCAATGGTTGTTGGTAAGCAAATGCAGTTCTTCGGTGCGCGTGCAAACCTGGCGAAAACCATGCTGTACGCCATCAACGGCGGCGTTGATGAAAAACTGAAAATGCAGGTGGGTCCTAAGTCTGAACCTATCAAAGGCGACGTGCTGAACTATGACGAAGTCATGGAGCGCATGGACCACTTCATGGACTGGCTGGCGAAGCAGTACGTGACTGCACTGAACGTTATCCACTACATGCACGACAAGTACAGCTACGAAGCCTCTCTGATGGCGCTGCACGACCGTGACGTTATCCGCACCATGGCGTGTGGTATCGCAGGTCTGTCCGTTGCTGCTGACTCCCTGTCTGCAATCAAATACGCGAAAGTTAAACCAATTCGTGACGAAGACGGCCTGGCTGTAGACTTCGAAATCGAAGGCGAGTATCCGCAGTTTGGTAACAACGACTCTCGCGTTGATGACATGGCGGTTGACCTGGTAGAACGTTTCATGAAGAAAATTCAGAAACTGACTACCTACCGTAACGCTATCCCGACTCAGTCTGTTCTGACCATCACTTCTAACGTTGTGTATGGTAAGAAAACAGGTAACACCCCAGACGGTCGTCGTGCTGGCGCGCCATTCGGACCAGGGGCTAACCCAATGCACGGTCGTGACCAGAAAGGTGCAGTAGCCTCTCTGACCTCCGTTGCTAAACTGCCGTTTGCCTACGCGAAAGATGGTATCTCTTATACCTTCTCCATCGTGCCAAACGCGCTGGGTAAAGACGACGAAGTGCGTAAAACTAACCTCGCGGGTCTGATGGATGGTTACTTCCACCACGAAGCGTCCATCGAAGGTGGTCAGCACCTGAACGTGAACGTAATGAACCGTGAAATGCTGCTCGATGCGATGGAACACCCTGAGAAATATCCTCAGCTGACCATCCGTGTATCTGGCTACGCAGTACGTTTTAACTCCCTGACTAAAGAACAGCAGCAGGACGTTATCACCCGTACTTTCACTCAGTCCATGTAAGTGGAATTGACTGAAATCACGCGTTAAAAGGCGTACAATAAAGGCTCCACGCAAGTGGGGCCTTTTTAACACCCTCGCTTCATCAGTCTCTTTTGTCCGCTATCTATACTGAATGGATAACAGCCAAAACAGACTCGACATAGCCTTTGAGCTGTGCAACTACATAGGCCCCCGGATGGGCCAAATTCGGAGATCTCACCGCAATGTCAACTATTGGTCGCATTCACTCCTTTGAATCCTGTGGCACCGTCGATGGCCCGGGTATCCGCTTTATTACCTTCTTCCAGGGCTGCCTGATGCGCTGCCTGTACTGCCACAACCGCGACACGTGGGACACTCATGGTGGGAAAGAAGTCACCGTGGAAGATCTGATGAAAGAGGTGGTGACCTATCGCCACTTTATGAACGCGTCCGGCGGCGGCGTGACCGCATCCGGCGGCGAAGCCATTCTTCAGGCTGAATTTGTCCGCGACTGGTTCCGCGCCTGCCGCAAGGAAGGCATTCACACCTGTCTCGATACCAACGGCTTCGTGCGCCGCTACGATCCGGTTATTGATGAACTGCTCGAAGTGACCGATCTGGTGATGCTCGATCTCAAACAGATGAATGATGAGATCCACCAGAATCTGGTTGGCGTTTCCAACCACCGTACGCTGGAATTTGCGAAGTATATTGCCGACAAAGGCATCAAAACCTGGATCCGCTATGTTGTTGTTCCCGGCTGGTCAGATGACGACGACTCTGCGCACCGCCTGGGGGAATTTACCCGCGACATGGGCAACGTCGAGAAAATTGAGCTTCTGCCCTATCACGAACTTGGCAAACACAAATGGGTGGCGATGGGTGAAGAGTACAAACTTGATGGCGTGAAGCCACCGAAAAAAGAGACGATGGAGCGCGTGAAAGGTATTCTTGAGCAGTATGGCCACAAGGTCATGTATTAAAGAAAAGGCCCGGTGAGAACCGGGCCTTTTTAAATTCTATTTAAAGACGCCGTTAATAACGGAAGTCACAATCGCCGTACTCAGCGCAATTAAGACCAGATCGTCACCCACCACGCGCCATTCATAACCTGGGTAGGATGGAAGCTGGCCGAGCATAGAGGCTGGCACGGTTTTCTTCGCAATACCCGGAGGAAGCGGTTTACCGCGGGCCAGGTTTTTCGCAATACCCGGAGGCAGAGACTCATAGCCCGTTAAGCCGTAATTCAGTGCCAGGTGACGGGCATGATCGAAGCTTACGCGAGCGTCAACATCATTGCCGACATCTTTGCTGCTTTTAAAGCTCTTATCTGATTTCCCTGGGTTATCCTGACCGCTATTTTGCTTATTACCATGGTTACCAGAGTTCCCGTTACCATGATTGCCGCCATTATCTTGTCCGCCACCGTTGCCGTGACCACCGCCATTCCCGTTTCCTGGATTAGCCATGACCGGAGCCGCTGCAAACGTTAAAGACAACACTACGGCAAGTGCGGTAGTGGAAAAACGACGTTTAGACATGATTGTTGCCTTTTAGTGGTAGAACTCATTTGAATTATCGCCGGGCGGGGAAAACAAACAATACGTAAAAGTCTTATATATGACAGGGACAAAAAAGCCTGTCATTGACAGGCTTTTATTTAATCAGGCGTGAGCCACCGGCGTTGGATGCTCGCCTGCTTTGCGCAGCAGCATTAAGAGATAAATAAACGACACGCTGGCGATCATGATAAACAGCAAATTGTCAGAATAATTCTGCATCAGCATCGCGGTAAATGTTGGTCCCAGCAGGCTGCCGATGGTATAGCTTAATAACAGCGCCTGGTTCATCGCCACCAGCTGGTGATGTTCAACTTTCTCACAGGCCCACGCCATCGCGACCGGATAAAGCGTGAACCCCGCTGCCCCAAGGATAAACAGCGCTGGGGCCATCGCGGCGTTGCTGAGCATAGCAAGACAGCCCATGATCACCACAAAGACCTGAACGCGCAGCACCAGCAGGCGACCGAAGCGATCGGCCAGGCGGCCAATCGGCCACTGTCCGACAATCCCCGCGCTCACCATGACCGCCATCCAGAAACCAATCCCGGCATCGCTGACGCCCTGATGGTTCAGGTAGAGCGGCATAAGACCATAGAGCGAGCCCAGAACAATCCCCGAGATAATACAGCCATTAACTCCCAGACGCGCCTGGCGCAGCCTCAGCATCGGCCAGATGTGGGTCGCTTCCTGATGCTCACTTTTCTGGTTAACGATACGCGTAAAGAGCAGCGGCAGGATCGCCGCCAGCACCATACCGGTTACCCATGGCAGCACGCTCATCAGGTCCGTTGGCAGTTTGCTGACCATCAGTTGTCCCAGCACGGTGCCCACATAGTAAACCATCATATAGGCTGCCAGCAGGCGCCCGCGGTTACGTGACGTGCCGCTGCACATCAGCGCACTTTCAACAACCACCCAAATCATCGCGCAACCGACACCGGCGATAAAGCGCCACGCCATCCAGCTCCAGAAGCCGACCATCAGGCCCAACCCGGCACACCCGGCGGCGAAAATCAGCGAAGCCAGATAATAGCTGCGATTAAAGCCAAAGCGTTTAATCAGGCTACCGGTTAATAATGTGCCCAGCAGGTTCCCGGTGAAAAAGGACGAGCTAACCATACCCACCTGCCAGGTCGGTAAGTTTTCATGGGCGAGCCACAGCGGGACGAGCGTATTCAACACTGCGATCGCCAGGGTCAGCAGAAGCAGGCCACAGAGCAACAGTAGCACTGGCCGGGTATAGGTGGTCATGGATTAAAAACCGTGAGGAAGTTCAGATTTCGTGCGCATCATGCCACTGGCAAAAGCAAAGTCAATCCACTGATTTAGCCGGCTCGCACGATATGTTCTCTGTCGATTTAAAAAACTTATCCTGCTAATGCAGTGCCTGCTATAGATATTAATTATGTCTCTGTTTTTATTTATTAATGGTAGAAATTAAAACAAAACGACAGTCGAAAAATTTCATGAATGAAAAAAGAAAAGCCGGGCGCTATGTCCCGGCTTTTTATAACAAAAAATAAGATTAGCTGGCGATGGCCATACCGACCGTCATATGCAGACCATAAAAGACGCCACGACCAATCAACTCCCCTGCCAGCACCAGCACAAAGGCCAGTGATAACAACGGCAGAGCAGGCTGGTAGCCTTTTAGCTGAGGCGCGATCCAGAATACCAACGCCGCTACCAGCAGCACGATACGCCAGGCCATCAGAGAACCGTAATCCGGCACCAGCGCAGAGGCCTGCTGAATGGAGCTATGAATGGTGGCCAGCTCAGCACCCTGCATCAGAGCAACGATTGCACTCACTACCAGCGCCAGCAGCGATACGGCTGGCAGCAAACGCATTGCCCAGCCGTCTACCCCCGCCACGCGCAAAAGCAGATAGCCGAGCAGCGGCCCGCCGATAAACATCGTCAGGAAGAAGCTCATTGGCGTCCAGACGCTGTACCAGGTAGGGACGGTATCAATGGTGTTATAGACACGCACCATCATCCATACAAATACCACGCCCAGCACCATGGTCACGATCAGCCAGAGGCTACGCAGACCTGCAGGCAATTTTTTAAGCGCTGCCAGCAACCAGCCCAGCCCGCCGATGGCGAAGAAAATCGCCCCGCTGGCAATCTCGTTACTGAGGGACGATGCCCCCACGCGGTTAAGCGAGTTAAACGCGCGCATCGGTGAGCCCAGGTGCAGCGTAGAGGCGATAAAACCAATCCCCATCAGCACCCACAGGCCAAACATGCTCAATACTAAACGCTGCTGCTGTTCAGCAGTGAGTTGACCTTTCAGCAGTGCCAGCGCGAGCACGATGAAGCCACCCGCCACGCACTGACCAAAGACCGTGAAGATCATCAGCGGCCATTCATGCCATCCACTTCCCATCTCACACCTCCTTCGGGTTTGCCAGGTAGCCGGTGGTATCACCTGTAGGACGGCTGTTGGCGTTAGGTTTAATCACAATACTTGGCTTCGTGAAGTGCGCAGACGGCAGCGGTGCTACCGCAGCAAGCTGACCATGTTTTTGACGCAGTTCTTCAATAGGGCCAAAGTCCAGCGCGCGCAGCGGACAGGACTCGACGTAGATCGGTTTTTTGCCATCCGCGACGCGAGAGTGGCAGCCGTCGCACTTGGTCATATGCCCTTTGGCGGCATTGTACTGAGGCGCGCCGTACGGGCAGGCCATATGGCAGTAGCGGCAGCCGATACAAACATCTTCATCCACGACCACGAAACCGTCTTCACGCTTGTGCATCGCCCCGCTCGGACAGACCTTCGTACAGGCCGGGTCTTCGCAGTGGTTACAGGCAATCGACAGGTAATAGGCAAACACGTTCTGATGCCAGACACCGTTATCTTCCTGCCAGTCGCCTCCGGCGTATTCGTAGATGCGACGGAAACTCACGTCTGGGGTGAGATCTTTGTAATCTTTACAGGCCAGCTCGCAGGTTTTGCACCCGGTGCAACGGCTGGAATCAATGAAAAATCCATACTGGGTTGTCATCGGTTACTCCTTAAACCTTTTCAACCTGAACAAGGTTTGTGTGAGACGGGTTGCCTTTCGCCAGCGGTGACGGACGCTGCGTGGTCAGTACGTTAATGCTGCCTGCCTGATCGATGCGGTTGGCATCAGGGCTGTACCATGCCCCTTCTCCCAGCGCCACGACGCCTGGCATCATGCGTGGCGTGACTTTGGCTTCAATGTGTACCTCACCGCGGCCGTTGAAGATGCGCACGCGATCGCCATTGTTAATGCCACGCGCTTTCGCATCCATCGGGTTGATCCACATCTCCTGGCGGCAGGCGGCTTTCAGTACGTCGACGTTACCGTAGGTGGAGTGAACGCGCGCTTTATAGTGGAAACCGGTCAACTGCAGCGGGAATTTCGCCGTGAGCGGATCGTTATAGTTTTCGAATCCTGGCGTATAGATCGGCAGCGGATCGATAACGTCCCCCTCCGGCAGCTCCCAGGTAGACGCAATTTTTGCCAGTTCTTCGGAGTAGATTTCAATTTTGCCCGACGGCGTAGTCAGCGGGTTCGCCTGCGGATCTTCGCGGAACGCTTTGTAGGCAACGTGATGCCCTTCAGGATCGCGCTGTTTGTACATGCCCTGCTTGCGGAAGGTATCGAAATCCGGCAGGTCTGGGATGGCTTTGCGGGAGAGTTCATGCAGATGGCGCATCCAGCCTTCCTGAGTACGTCCCTCGGTAAACTGCTGCTCAACGCCCAGACGCTTCGCCAGCTCGGAGGTCATCTCATAGATGGTTTTGCACTCGAAGCGCGGTTTGATCGCCTGATCGGTGAAGATCACGTAAGACATGTTGCCGCAGGAGGCATCCAGCGCGAAGTCCATCTGCTCAGACGCGGTGCAGTCCGGCAGCAGAATGTCGGCGTATTTTGCCGAGGAGGTCATGTGGCAGTCGATCACCACAATCATCTCGCACTTCTTGTCGTCCTGCAGGATTTCATGAGTGCGGTTGATTTCCGAATGCTGGTTGATAAGACAGTTACCGGCGTAGTTCCAGATCATCTTGATCGGCACGTCCAGCTTGTCCTTACCGCGCACGCCGTCGCGCAAGGCGGTCATTTCCGGGCCACGTTCAATCGCATCGGTCCACATAAACATGGAAATGCTGGTTTGCACCGGGTTGTCCAGCGTTGGCATACGTTCAAACGGGACTTCATATGAGCCTTCACGCGCACCAGTGTTACCGCCATGAATACCCACGTTGCCGGTCAGAATGGAGAGCATGGAGATTGCGCGGGTGGCAATTTCACCGTTCGCATGACGCTGCGGTCCCCACCCCTGGCTGATATAGGCCGGTTTGGCTGAGCCAATCTCACGCGCCAGTTGAACAATACGCTCGACCGGAATACCGGTGATGGTGGACGCCCACTCCGGCGTTTTCGCCACGCCGTCGCTGCCCTGACCGAGAATATACGCCTTGTAGTGGCCATTAGCTGGGGCACTGGCTGGCAGGGTTTTCTCGTCATAACCGACGCAGTATTTATCCAGGAACGGCTGATCGACGAGATTTTCAGTGATCATCACCCACGCCAGCGCGGAGACCAGCGCGGCATCGGTACCTGGGCGGATTGGGATCCACTCATCTTCGCGTCCTGCACCGGTGTCGGTATAGCGCGGATCGATAATGATCATGCGGGCATTGGATTTAGCACGCGCCTGTTCGAGGTAGTAGGTCACCCCGCCGCCGCTCATACGCGTTTCACCCGGATTGTTCCCGAACAGAACGACCAGCTTGCTGTTTTCGATATCAGACGGGCTGTTGCCGTCTGCCCAGCCACCGTAGGTGTAATTCAGTCCTGCGGCGATTTGTGCAGAGGAGTAGTCACCATAGTGGTTAAGATAACCGCCGCAGCAGTTCATCAGACGCGCCACCAGCGTTTTTCCTGGTGGCCAGGAGCGGGTTAGCGTGCCGCCCAGCGTGCCGGTACCGTAGTTCAGGTAGATGGATTCGTTGCCATACTCTTTGATCAGCCGCTGCATATTGGTGGCGATAATATCGTAGGCTTCATCCCAGCTAATGCGCTCGAACTTCCCTTCCCCACGTTTACCCACGCGCTTCATTGGGTACTTAAGACGATCCGGATTATAGACGCGACGACGCATGGAGCGGCCACGCAGACAGGCGCGAACCTGGTGTAACCCTTCGTAGTTATCGTCCCCGGTATTGTCGGTTTCGACATATTTTATTTCGCCATCCACTACGTGCATACGCAGCGGGCAACGGCTACCGCAGTTTACCGTACAGGCACTCCACACCACTTTTTCCGGGACTGAGGCCGGGGATAGTGCATCCGCCGCTGACGCCAGTCGGGTAAAAGGGAGCGTGAAAGCGCTGCTGGCTACAGCCAGGCCGCCTATTGCCGTGGTTTTCATCAAACCACGGCGAGTGACCTCGGCAGCCAGCAATTCTTCAGGCGCGTTGATTTTCATAGAGACTCACTTTGGTTGCTCACAAAGAAAAGAGAGGCGGCACAAACCGCTATGTAGTTTTATATATAACGAAATTATTCGTTATCAGCTTTTTCTGCTGACTTTCATTCGGAGGAGTATTACTACTTTAGAGGCAGGGGGTATTGCGTCGTATCAATTCACAGGCATAAAAAAAGCGCCCGAAGGCGCTTTTTTTGTTTTGAGGCACATATTTAGCCGATGTACTGCTGACCTTTCATGTATGGGCGCAGCACTTCAGGGATCTCAATACGGCCATCTGCCTGCTGATAGTTTTCCAGCACGGCAACCAGCGTACGACCCACAGCCAGACCAGAGCCGTTCAGGGTATGCACCAGACGGGTTTTCTTGTCAGATTTACTGCGGCAGCGTGCCTGCATGCGGCGCGCCTGGAAATCCCAGACGTTAGAGCAGGAGGAGATTTCACGGTAGGTGTTCTGCGCAGGTACCCACACTTCCAGGTCGAAGGTTTTGCAGGCACCAAAGCCCATATCACCGGTACACAGCGCCATACGACGATACGGCAGGCCCAGCAGCTCGAGGACTTTCTCGGCGTGACCCGTCATCTCTTCCAGCGCGTCCATGGAGTCTTCCGGACGAACAATCTGCACCATCTCGACTTTATCGAACTGGTGCATACGGATCAGACCACGGGTGTCGCGGCCATAAGATCCCGCTTCAGAACGGAAGCACGGAGAGTGTGCGGTCAGTTTGATCGGCAGTTCGTCTTCGTCGATGATCTCATCACGCACGAGGTTAGTCAGCGGCACTTCTGCGGTAGGGATCAGCGCATAGTTGCTGCTGTCTGCTTCTTCATCCAGCGGACGGGTATGGAACAGGTCGCCGGCAAATTTCGGCAGCTGACCCGTACCGTACAGCGTATCGTGGTTGACCAGATACGGGACGTAGGTTTCGCTGTAACCGTGCTGCTCGGTGTGCAGATCCAACATGAACTGGGCCAGCGCACGGTGCAGATGGGCAATCTGGCCTTTCATCACCACGAAGCGAGAACCGGTCAGCTTAACCGCGGCCGCAAAGTCCAGACCCGCGTGCATTTCGCCCAGCGTGACGTGATCGCGCACCTCGAAGTCGAACTCGCGAGGCGTACCCCAGCGTTTCACTTCAACGTTATCGTTCTCGTCTTTGCCGACAGGCACGCTGTCGTCAGGAATGTTCGGGATCGCCAGCGCAATATCGCGAATTTCGGCCTGAAGAACGTCCAGCTCGGCTTTCGCCTGATCCAGCTCTTCACCCAGTTTGTTCACTTCCAGGCGTAATGGCTCAATATCTTCCCCGCGCGCTTTCGCCTGGCCAATGGATTTCGATCGAGAATTACGCTCTGCCTGCAGATTTTCAGTTTGTACCTGCAGAACTTTACGACGCTCTTCAAGAGCGCGCAGCTTATCTACATCCAGCTTAAAGCCCCGGCGTGCCAGTTTTTCAGCGACTGCGTCTGGCTCATTACGCAGCAGATTGGGATCGAGCATGCTTATCCTGTGCTTATCGAATTAAAATAGGAAAATGTGACCACAGCCTGCGGTCACAAGGATACTATGCCAACATTACCGCAACGATCGAACTAACGGTAGCGTTTTATAGGGCTATTTTGATCCTGTCCGGCGAGCCAGGTGAGCTTTTCACCAATCTTGCCCTCAAGACCTCTGTTTGTAGGGTGATAATAGCGGGTTTGTGCCATTTCCTGCGGGAAATACTCCTCCCCGGCGGCATAGGCGTTGGGCTCGTCATGCGCATAGCGATACTCCTGCCCGTAGCCCATCTCCTTCATCAGTTTGGTTGGCGCGTTGCGCAGATGAACCGGCACATCGTAATCCGGGCGTTCACGTGCGTCCGACATCGCGGCCTTAAACGCGGTATAGACAGCATTGCTTTTCGGCGCGCAGGCCAGATAGACAATCGCCTGCGCAATCGCACGCTCGCCTTCTGCTGGGCCCACGCGGGTAAAGCAGTCCCAGGCAGAAAGGGCAACCTGCATGGCGCGCGGGTCAGCATTGCCGACATCTTCTGAGGCAATGGCCAGACAGCGGCGCGCCACGTACAGCGGATCGCCACCCGCGGTGATTATGCGTGCGTACCAGTAAAGCGCCGCATCCGGGGCGCTGCCGCGGACGGACTTATGCAACGCCGAGATCAGGTCGTAGAAACGATCGCCTTTATTATCAAAACGCGCGCTGCGCTCACCGGCAATTTCGGTCAGGAGTTCCGGCTTCAGCACCCGCTTTCCGGCATCATCCACTTCGGCCATATCGGCCATCATTTCCAGGGTGTTCAGCGCGCGGCGCGCATCGCCATTAACCAGCTCCGCAATCGCCCTGCGCGTTTCGTCAGGCAGAACGATATCCTGCCCGCCGTAGCCGCGTGCTTTGTCGTCCATCGCCTGGGTCAGAACCTTTTCGATATCCTCGGTGGTCAGGGATTTGAGCAGGTAAACGCGGGCGCGAGAGAGCAGCGCCGAATTCAGTTCAAACGAGGGGTTTTCGGTGGTCGCGCCGATGAAGAAAATTGTGCCGTCTTCAATATGCGGCAGAAAAGCATCCTGCTGGCTCTTGTTGAAGCGGTGAACTTCGTCGACAAAGAGGATGGTGCGGCGCCCGGCATTACGGTTCTGACGCGCGCGCTCGATTGCCTCGCGGATCTCCTTCACGCCGGACGTGACCGCCGAGATACGTTCTACGTCAGCGTTGGCATAGCGGGCAATCACTTCAGCGAGGGTCGTTTTACCGGTCCCGGGTGGTCCCCAGAGGATCATGGAGTGCAAATGCCCGGCCTCAATGGCCCGCGGCAAGGGTTTCCCCGCAGCCAGCAAGTGCTGCTGGCCGATGTACTGCGCTAAATTTTCTGGCCGCATACGAGCGGCCAGAGGTTGAAACGCATTATCTGAAAAATCGAGCGACAGATTGCTCACCCATGCCTCTTATTTATTGCGTTGGTCGTCCACCGTTACGCCCTGCGGCGGGGTAAAGGTGAATTTCGATGCATCCACGGCGCCGTTCTGCTGAGACTTGAGCTGGTAGCTGCTGCGCTGATCGTCCTGCTCAACCGCGCCGAACTGATTGATGGTCCCGTTGGTGCTGACGTTAATGGTGAACTGCTTCAGGTTGCCGTTGCTGCCTTTCGGCGTCAGGACAAACTCATCACCGTTCTGCTTAATATTGTACTGCTGCCAGTCGCTGGCCTGGTTGCGGGCGATCAGCATAAAGGGCGTATTGCTGGTGGCATCTTTCAACCAGGTTGCCGTGGCCTGCTCAACGAACGGGTTGAAGAACCACAGTGTTTTACCGTCAGAGACCAGGATGCTCTCATCCGGCTGAGTCATGTGCCAGTTAAACAGATTCGGGCGTTTTACCCACAAATCTCCCTGACCTTCCTGCACCGCGTTGCCGCTGCCGTCAGTCACTTTCTGCGTGAAGCTGGCGTGGAAGCTGCTCACTTTATCCAGTCGGCTTTTAAGGTCGCTGGCCGCATCAGCCCAGACGCTGCTGGCTACAAAACTGGTGAGTAATGCACAGGCAATGGCGATTTTTTTCATTGTTATTCCTTAAAATACGTCTTCCCGAAATGGGGTTTCCGTCATCTATTCTGGACCTGCCCGAAGGCAGGCGACAGAAGAAAATGCTTAATTTTGGCTGATTTACCCTTCTTTGCAATCGCTGAAGGTTAATCAAACGGCGGCGGCGCCAGCACCTCGCGGTTACCGTTATGCCCCTGCTCGCTCACGATGCCCTGGGCTTCCATCTGTTCGATGATACGCGCCGCGCGGTTATAGCCAATGCGGAACTGACGCTGGACGCCAGAGATCGAGGCTTTACGTTTTTCGGTGACGAAATTAACCGCCTGATCGAATAACGGATCCAGCTCTTCGCCGCCGTCAAAGCCACCGCCGCCGCCTTCGCTTTCCGTATCGCTGGTAATACCGTCCACATATTGTGGGCGACCGCGTGCTTTCCAGTCCTGCACGACGGCGTGAACTTCTTCATCGCGGACGAACGCACCGTGGACACGCACCGGAGAGGTGGAGTTCGGGCCGGAATAAAGCATGTCACCCATACCCAGCAGCGACTCTGCGCCGCCCTGGTCAAGAATGGTACGGGAGTCGATTTTACTTGATACGGTAAAGGCGATACGCGTCGGAATGTTCGCTTTGATAAGACCCGTAATAACGTCCACCGAAGGACGCTGGGTGGCCAGCACGAGGTGAATACCGGCCGCACGCGCTTTCTGCGCCAGACGAGCAATCAACTCTTCTACCTTCTTACCGACGGTCATCATCAGGTCAGCAAACTCATCCACCAGCACGACGATATAAGGCAGTTTTTCCAGCACCGGATGCTGGGCATCCATGCTATCGCCCGGCTTCCAGTAAGGATCCGGAATCGGACGCCCCATGCGCATCGCCTGGGCGATTTTCTCGTTATAACCGGCCAGGTTACGCACGCCCAATGCAGACATCAACTTGTAGCGGCGTTCCATCTCGTTGACGCTCCAGCGCAGGGCGTTGGCAGCGTCTTTCATGTCGGTGACCACTTCCGTCAGCAGATGCGGGATACCTTCGTAGACGGACAGTTCGAGCATTTTCGGGTCGATCATGATGAAACGCACATCTTCCGGCTGCGCTTTGTAGAGCATGCTGAGGATCATGGCGTTCACGCCGACGGACTTACCGGAACCGGTCGTACCGGCCACCAGCAGGTGAGGCATTTTCGCGAGGTCTGCCACCACCGGATCGCCAGCGATATCTTTACCCAGCACCACGGTCAGCGGAGAGGGGTTATCACGGAACTTGGTGTTGTCCAGCACTTCACGCAGGTAGACGGTCTGACGTTTTTTGTTCGGCAGTTCAAGACCCACGTACGGTTTACCCGGAATCACTTCCACCACACGCACCGCCACGGTCGACAGAGAACGCGCCAGGTCACGAGACAGGTTAGAAATACGCGCGGCTTTTACGCCCGGCGCCAGGTTCAGTTCGAAACGGGTGATGACCGGACCCGGGGAGTAGTTCACCACATCCGCCTTAATGCGGAAGTCAGCCAGACGGGCTTCCACCAGACGGGCCATCTGCTCCAGAGCAAAAGTATCAACCGGCTCGACTTCAGCAGGAGGTGGCGTCAGCAGATCCAGTGACGGCAGCGGCGTGCTTGGACGCTGCAGCGGACGGCTGTCACCGTTACGCATCAGCAGCGGGTGAATCAGGCTCTCCTGCGGCTGTGGCGCTGGCTGCTGGAACTGCGGCGGCTGGTGTTGTGGCTGCTGCGGTTGAGCATACGGCTGCTGAACCGGTTGTTGCGGCTGCGCATAGGCCTGCGGGGCAGGCTGCTGACGCACAGGTTCAGCTTCAGGCATCACGCTCGGGGTAAATAAAGGCTCACTCGGACCATCATCCACCAGGTCTTTCATTGGTGAGAACTCGAAATCAGACAATGAGAACGGGTTGGCACCCGTTGGCTGTTCCCCGGAGTAGCGCTGCTGTTGCGTTGCCGCGAACTGACGCGCTAACTCTGCCTCTGCAGCTTCATCTTCATCGTCCAGAGCGGGCTCATCGTGCTGGTATTCTTCACCGTAGCGTTGATTCTGCTGTGCCGCGAACTGGCGAGCCAGTTCGTCCTGCTGCATGTCATCTGCGTCATCTTCGTAGTCCGACTCACGTGCTTTTTCTTCGGCCATACGCTGGGATGGCAGCTTGATGCCGTAAGAGGCAAGTTCACGACGGGTAGGAACGCGAACGCGGTTAGGGCGTGGCAACTGTGGACCAATCCCCTCTTTCACCTGAGGACGCGGTGCGCCACCCGTAGCCAGGCTGAAGACAGGTGCGGCAGCAGCAGCGGCCACGGTGGCCTGCTTCACGCTTTCGGCGACAGGTGCAACCGCAGGCGTCGCGTCGACCGGCGGAACCGAAACTGAAGGTGCCTTCGTAACGGGCTCCTGCGCGGGTTCAGGCACAGGCTGATACCAGGCCGCCAGCTGCTCGCGTTCACGGGCGCGGCGTTCTTCAACTTCTTCAAAATAGTACATTGGCGGACGAGACGGTTTCACCTCTTCCATCACCTCAGGTTCAGGCTGAGGCTCTGCATATGGCTGCGCAGGTTCAACCGGTTCAGGCACATATTCCTGATACGGCTGGGCCACAGGCTGCTCATAGTGCTGCGGTTCATACTCAGGCTGCGGCGGCTGGTAAGGCTGCTGCCACGGCTCCTGCTGCACAGGAATATAGCTTTCAGGTTCAGGCGCGATAACGGGCTCCGGCGTATGAACACCGGGCGCGGTCTGCCACGCAACGTGTGGCTGCTGAATAACGGATTCTGGTGGTGGAACCGGCGCGGAGGGCATCACGGCTTCGACAGGCGCGGCATACGCCTGCGCGGCCGTCGTGGCGGCTGCGGCTGCCGCAACCGGTGCGGTGACCGAATGGCCGTTCAGCAGCGGATCGTATTCGTCAAATTCACCCGGGGTAGCACGGCTGCCGGAGAACAGCACATCATCAGGATCGACAGCGGCACCCGCGGCACGGTACTCAACCTGCTCATCTTCATCCATACGTTTACCGGAGAAGAGCGCGGCATCCGTTTTGCGTCCAAGCGGGTTGGCAAATTTTTCCGCGACGCGCTGGCGACGCGCCAGGGCACCGCGCAGAATACGGGCACGACGAGATTCACGACGCTGTACCGGGGCCTCGTCTTCCTCTTCGTACTCTTCTTCATAGTCGTCATCATCGACCCACGTATCGTCGCGGCGGGTCCGGTTGCTGGCGAACGTCAGGATCGTGAGAATAAAGCTGCCGATTTTTTCGGCAATGCTCACCCATGACCAGCCGGTAAACAGCGTCAATCCTGCCGCCCAGATGCACAGCAGCGCCAGCGTGCCACCGCTGCTGTGCAGCATGGGCTGTAACGCAGAACTGAGCAGGCTACCAATGACCCCGCCGGAGGCGAAGTACCAGATGTCATCGGCGTTAATCGCCGCCAGCCCGCAGGAGGTGAGGATCAGTGCCAGCGCGCCAATCAGGCGCAGGGAAACCGCAAAATAGTCGATGTAATCATCGTTCTGACGATGACGCCATGCAAACCAGCATCCGCCGATGATAATGACGGGAATGGTGTAGGCCATCACACCGAATATGAAAAAGAGCGTGTCCGCAAGCCAGGCACCGGGTACACCACCTAAATTATGGATAGGTTCATGCCATGCGGTTTGTGACCAGCTGGGATCGGAAGGGTTGAAACTGAGTAAGGCTGCCATCAGCCAGACGGCAAAAAGGGCAATAACAATCAGCAAAGCCTCGAGGAGACGACGTCCGCTGCTTAGCTTCGATAGTGTGACTTCTTTGTCTTCAGTGTATTCCTGGCTCAAGAAAGGCTCTCCAGGTATCAGGCATATCCTGCCTGTTTGCTAAAACGGACAACAGCGCCGGGACTCCCCGGCACTGTTGCTGTATGGATTAACAGGAGTGTAATCAAACTACGCTGATTTTGCACCTGTTCCGTGTTAGCGCGTCTTAATAACCAGACGATTGCTCTGTTTGACCTCTTCCATCACCACATAAGTACGGGTGTCGTTCACGCCTGGCAGACGCAGCAGAGTTTCCCCCAGCAGCTTACGGTAGGCGGACATATCAGGCACACGGGTTTTCAACAGGTAGTCGAAATCACCGGACACCAGGTGACACTCTTGAATTTCTTCAAGTTTTTGTACAGCGGCGTTAAATTGCTCAAACACATCCGGTGCACCACGATTCAGAGTAATCTCAACAAATACCAGAAGTGAGGCATCCAGATAATGCGGGTTCAGCAGAGCCGTATAGCCCTGAATAAAACCCTGTCTTTCCAGTCGGCGCACACGCTCAAGGCACGGCGTCGGGGAAAGACCCACACGTTTTGAAAGCTCGACGTTGGAAATACGCCCATCCTTTTGCAATTCATTAAGAATGTTACGATCGATACGGTCGAGATCTTTGCCAGGGCGCTTCTTGCTATCTACCATTATTATTGTCTCTCTGTATTCCTTCCCTACTCCTGCCTGGACCCTGTGCACATCACTGTTCAGAGCCTGTACCCGTTAGTCATCACATCGCCTGGTTATGTATTTGACGCGATGCGGATTCGGGTTCTATTGGTAAGAAGACCGTTGCCCGAAGGCCGTCACCGACATCACGTATGGCGTCTGTCCACGCCATGCGTAGATTTCACTGACACGGTAAAAATGGCATTTACGTGCATGCCTATGCGGCATACGGTTAACGCGGTTTTTTTTCTTCCTTGAATGTTTTCGCAAAAGCGCAGGGGATTGTCAAAGCAAAACATCGATTTTTAGTACAAGATGCCGGATATTCATTACGGAGGGGTATTAATCCTCATTTTACTGCCTTATAAACGCGCGATTTTCAGAAGCAGACGTGATAACACTGCGTCATATCCATCGGGCGTAGCTATTGCATATATCGAAAGCAAAACTCCAGTGCTCTTTTTTTACGGCAACAAATTCCCTACAATCCAGCCCATTGCCTGCCAACAACAATGGGGATCTCATGGGCACGACCAAACACAGTAAGTTGCTAATCCTTGGTTCCGGACCTGCGGGATATACCGCGGCGGTCTATGCTGCACGCGCTAACCTGCAACCGGTACTGATCACCGGTATGGAAAAAGGCGGTCAGCTGACCACCACCACAGAAGTGGAAAACTGGCCGGGCGACCCGAACGACCTGACCGGGCCGCTGCTGATGGAGCGCATGCACGAGCATGCCGCGAAATTCGAAACTGAAATCCTGTTCGACCATATCAACAAGGTCGATCTGCAGAACCGTCCGTTCCGCCTGACGGGTGACAGCGGCGAGTACACCTGTGACGCGCTGATTATCGCCACCGGCGCCTCTGCCCGCTACCTCGGTCTGCCGTCTGAAGAAGCGTTTAAAGGCCGCGGCGTCTCTGCCTGCGCAACCTGCGATGGTTTCTTCTATCGCAACCAGAAAGTCGCGGTTATCGGCGGCGGCAACACCGCGGTGGAAGAAGCGCTCTACCTGGCAAACATCGCCTCTGAAGTGCACCTGATCCACCGTCGTGACACTTTCCGCGCCGAGAAGATCCTGATCAAACGTCTGATGGATAAAGTGGCGAGCGGCAACATCGTGCTGCACACCAATCGCACCCTGGAAGAAGTAACGGGCGATCAGATGGGCGTTGCCGGACTGCGCATTCGTGACACCCAGAACACCGATAACGTCGAAACGCTGGACGTGGCTGGCCTGTTTGTGGCAATCGGTCACAGCCCGAATACCGCTATCTTCGAAGGTCAGCTGGAACTGGAAAACGGCTACATCAAGGTGCAGTCTGGTATTCACGGTAATGCAACTCAAACCAGCGTCCCTGGCGTGTTCGCTGCTGGTGACGTGATGGACCATATTTACCGTCAGGCGATCACCTCTGCGGGCACCGGCTGTATGGCCGCGCTGGACGCAGAACGCTATCTTGATGGACTGGCTGAACAAGGTAAATAATCTTTACAAGTCAGTAACAAACGTAAATAAAGGCGGCCACAGGTCGCCTTTATTTTTGCTCGCGTGTAACATGCAGATGTCTAATTTCTTATAACGTCACCTGCAAAATACGCAATGGAAAAAACCCGTCAACAAGAGTTAACACGCTGGCTGAAACAGCAAAGCGTTATTTCCCGCCGCTGGCTTACGATCTCCCGTGTTCTGGGGTTTGTCAGTGGTCTGTTGATTGTTGCCCAGGCATGGCTGCTGGCCCGCATTCTTAACCACATGATCATGGAGAACATTCCGCGCGAAGCGCTCCTGATGCCTTTTATCGTCCTGGTCCTGATTTTTATCCTGCGCGCATGGGTGGTGTGGCTGCGCGAGCGCGTCGGTTTCCATGCCGGACAGCATATCCGCTACGAGATCCGCCGTCAGGTGCTCGATCGTCTGCAGGAAGCCGGGCCCGCGTGGATCCAGGGTAAACCGGCCGGAAGCTGGGCGACGTTGATCCTTGAACAGATTGACGATATGCACGACTACTACGCACGCTATCTGCCACAAATGGCGCTTGCCGTCTTCGTTCCGCTGCTGATTGTGATCGCCATCTTCCCGGTGAACTGGATGGCTGCGCTGATCCTGATGGGCACCGCGCCGCTGATTCCCCTCTTTATGGCGCTGGTCGGAATGGGTGCTGCGGATGCCAACCGCCGTAACTTCCTGGCATTGGGGCGCTTAAGCGGCCATTTCCTGGACCGTCTTCGCGGCATGGAAACATTGCGCATTTTTGGTCGTGGTGAAGCGGAAACCGAAAACATTCGTCGGGCATCGCAGGACTTCCGTCAGCGCACCATGGAGGTGTTACGCCTGGCATTCCTGTCGTCCGGCGTACTGGAGTTCTTTACCTCGCTGTCTATTGCCCTCGTGGCGGTCTACTTTGGCTTCTCCTATCTGGGCGCGCTGGATTTCGGTCATTACGGCACGGCAGTGACCCTTTCCGCCGGTTTCCTGGCGCTGATCCTGGCCCCGGAATTTTTCCAGCCGCTTCGCGACCTGGGGACGTTCTATCACGCCAAAGCGCAGGCAGTTGGCGCAGCTGATAGCCTGAAAACATTCCTGGAGACGCCGCTGGCGCATCCGGATCGGGGTGACGTGACGCTGAACAGCAAAGAGTCGGTAACCCTCGACGCGAGCGATTTCTGCATCCTCTCGCCGGAAGGGAAAGTGCTGGCAGGCCCGCTGAACTTCACCCTGCCGGCCGGAAAGCGCGTGGTGCTGGTTGGCACCAGCGGTTCCGGGAAAAGTTCTCTGCTGAATGCGTTATCCGGTTTTATGGCCTACACCGGTTCACTGCGGATCAACAAAACCGAACTGCGTCATCTCGATCCTGACGCCTGGCGTCAACAGCTCAGTTGGGTGGGGCAAAATCCGCAACTGCCTGCCTCTACGCTGCGTGAAAACGTTCTGCTGGCGCGCCCGGATGCGCGTGAAGATGAACTGCAATCGGTTCTCGACCGCGCCTGGGTCAGCGAGTTTCTGCCGATGCTCCCGCAAGGTGTAGATACCGTGGTTGGCGACCAGTCTGCCGGACTGTCGGTTGGACAGGCGCAGCGCGTGGCCGTCGCCCGCGCACTGCTTAACCCGTGCCAGCTGATGCTGCTGGATGAACCCGCAGCCAGTCTGGACGCACACAGTGAGCAGCGCGTTATGGCGGCGCTGAACGCCGCCTCCTTGCAACAAACCACGCTGATGGTTACCCATCAGCTGGAAGGAATTGCTGACTGGGACGAGATCTGGGTGATGGAAAACGGACGTATTGTTGAACAAGGCGATTACGCCTCACTCATTGCCGCGCAGGGGCCGTTTGCCGCCCTGCTGGCAAACCGTCAGGAGGACATCTGATGCGTGCTCTGCTGCCTTATCTTGCACTCTATAAACGCCATAAATGGATGCTGACGCTGGGGATTGTGCTGGCCATTGTGACGCTGCTCGCCAGTATCGGCCTGCTCACGCTTTCCGGCTGGTTCCTGTCGGCCTCGGCCGTGGCGGGGTTCGCCGGATTATACAGCTTCAACTATATGCTTCCGGCGGCAGGTGTTCGCGGTACCGCCATTACCCGCACGGCCGGACGCTATTTCGAGCGCTTAGTCAGCCACGACGCCACGTTCCGCGTCCTGCAGCATCTGCGTATCTACACCTTCAGCAAACTGCTGCCCCTCTCCCCTGCCGGGCTGGCGCGTTTTCGTCAGGGTGAATTACTGAACCGTGTCGTTGCGGATGTCGATACGCTGGATCACCTTTACCTGCGCGTGATCTCCCCGATCGTGGGCGCGTTTGTGGTGATTGTGGTGGTCACGCTGGGACTGGCTATTCTGGATGTTCCCGTTGCGCTAACGCTCGGCGGGATCATGCTGTTAACGCTCATTATTCTGCCGCCGCTGTTTTACCGCGCCGGAAAATCCACGGGGGAAAACCTGACGCGTCTGCGCGGCGATTACCGCCAGCAGCTGACCTCCTGGCTTCAGGGGCAGGCAGAGCTGACCATTTTTGGCGCAAGCAAGCGCTATCGCGCCCGGATGGAAAGTACGGAGCTGAACTGGCACGAAGCCCAGCGCCGTCAGTCGGAACTGACGGCCTTCTCTCAGGCGCTAATGATGTTGATCGGCGGCGTGGCGGTGATCGCCATGCTGTGGCTGGCTTCCGGCGGAGTTGGCGGTAATCCTCAGCCAGGTCCGCTTATTGCCCTCTTCGTTTTCTGCGCACTGGCCGCTTTTGAAGCGCTGGCACCGGTAACGGGCGCTTTCCAGCATCTTGGTCAGGTGATCGCCTCTGCCCTGCGCATCACCCAGATTGCCGAGCAGGAGCCTGAGGTAACGTTCAGCGCAGCGCAGACCGCGGTGCCTGAGCAGGTGACGCTGACGCTTGATGACGTGACCTTCGCCTATGACAAACAGGCGCAGAATGCGCTGGAAGGTATCACTCTGTCAGTTGATGCGGGGCAGCGGATTGCGATCCTTGGCCGCACCGGCTGCGGTAAATCGACGCTGCTACAGTTGTTGACCCGCGCCTGGGATCCGCAGCGCGGCCAGATTCGCTTCAATAATACGTTGCTGACAGATTTCAGCGAGCAGGCGCTACGTAAGACCGTCAGCGTCGTTCCACAGCGTGTGCATCTGTTTAGCGCCACCCTGCGCGATAACCTGTTACTGGCCGCGCCGGAGGCTTCGGACGACGCGCTTCGCGCCACGCTGGAACAGGTCGGGCTGCAAAAACTGCTTGAGGACGACGGGCTGAACAGCTGGCTGGGTGAAGGCGGTCGTCAGCTCTCCGGTGGAGAACTGCGTCGTCTGGCGATTGCGCGTGCGCTGCTGCATGATGCACCGCTGATGCTGCTCGACGAACCGACTGAAGGACTGGATGCGACGACTGAGAGTCAAATCCTTGATTTACTTGCGAATGTGATGGCAGGGAAAACCGTGCTGATGGTCACACACCGCCTGCGTGGACTGGCAAGTTTTGATCGGATAATTGTGATGGACAACGGACACATTATTGAGCAAGGTAGTCACGTAGAGCTGTTGACGAAACAGGGTCGCTACTACCAGTTTAAACAGCGTCTGTAGACTATATTTGTAGCGTCCTCACTCGCGTACTGGAGTTTTGCTGTCATGCGCCTGGTCCAGCTTTCTCGTCATAACATTGCGTTCCCGTCGCCGGAGGGAGCGCTACGTGAGCCCAATGGGCTGCTGGCCCTGGGTGGGGACCTCAGCCCTGCACGGCTCTTGATGGCTTACCAGCGCGGCATCTTCCCGTGGTTTTCGCCCGGCGACCCGATTTTATGGTGGTCGCCCGATCCGCGCGCCGTGCTGTGGCCAGCGCAGTTTCACCTCAGCCGCAGCATGAAGCGTTTCCATGCCAAATCTCCATACCGCGTCACCCTCAATCACGCGTTTGGTCAGGTCATTGAAGGCTGTGCGCAAGACCGCCATGAAGGGACGTGGATAACCCGCGATATTATTACCGCCTACCACCAGCTTCATGAGCTTGGCTACGCTCACTCCATCGAAGTATGGGAAGACGGCATACTCGTCGGCGGCATGTACGGCGTGGCGCAAGGGACGCTGTTTTGCGGCGAGTCGATGTTCTCTTGCGCGGTGAACGCCTCGAAAACCGCGCTGCTCATTTTCTGCCAGGAATTCGCGCAACGCGGCGGAAACCTGATCGATTGTCAGGTCCTCAATGAGCATACGGCCTCCCTCGGCGCCGTTGAGATCCCGCGACGCCAGTACATCGAACATCTGGATGCCAGCCGCCAGCAGAAGCTCCCGCGCGACTTCTGGATACCGAGAACGCTCTTTATGCCCAATGCCTAAATGTTTTCCGCATATTTTTTGTGAGGGTGTTATAATTATGCCGCAGAGTAGCTTCTGCCTGTTGCCCCGCCGCCGTTTGGGACCTTCGCTTCAGATAACGTCCTGACGTTAATCCTGTTGTATCCCCTTTACGAATGCGCTTTCCGTTCGGTTGAACCGTGACGCTTGGGCAATGCGCCGAAACTGTTTTGCTGCGTTTTAAACGCGCAATTCTTTACTTAATTGATGAATTTCGGCATTATCTTGCCGGTTCAAAACTTGGTAGTGATACCCCAGAGGATTAGATGGCCAAAGAAGACAATATTGAAATGCAGGGTACCGTACTTGATACGTTGCCTAACACCATGTTTCGCGTAGAGCTGGAAAACGGTCACGTGGTAACTGCGCACATCTCCGGTAAAATGCGCAAAAACTATATCCGCATTTTAACGGGCGACAAAGTGACTGTTGAACTGACCCCGTACGACCTGAGCAAAGGCCGCATTGTCTTCCGTAGTCGCTAATTGTTTTCGCCTGTAATGGCAGATGAATATTTAAAAGGTCGGGATCATCCCGGCCTTTTTTATTTATGGCTCTAGTGTTGCTGTACCGGAAGATGTATTGTCATCCACGGCTGTACAGTAGAGATTAAATCCACCGCCATAGAATGAACCATATCATGCAGTAATCCCGTCAGGTACGGCAACATATCGCGGTCAAAATGCGATACCAGCAGCACATGGTTTAATGCCCGCCAGTAGTCGCATTTCGTCTCGGTATCTTCCAGCAACCACTCTTTTTGTCGCGGTTCTTCCGCTTCGTTCTCAAATTCCACCACCTGAAAGTCACGCATTGATTCTGTGAGGCCGGTTTTCATTTCTTCAAGGTATGCACCAAGGCAACGGCATACGGGCTGCGTTTGAGGGAGTGATTTGCAGTCAAGGAGGATTTCGGAGAGCAGTTTGCAGCGCTCGGCAAGGGTTGGGAGATCGGGATTGAGGGAGAGTTCGCTATAAAGCAGTGAAAGATTGTTATGTTCCATTTGATTATGACTCCGTGTGAAATTATGAGATCTCCACCCGAACGCCAACTCAGGTGGCAGACTGAACCGGTTTGGCGTACCGACCCACACGGGAAAATCGGCGCTTCAAAAGAAGCCCCGGTTCAGCCCACCATAATTGAATCTGCGGATTATATCGCTAGCTTTCAAAAGTGTGAACGAACCTGATGATAATTGACGTATCAACATCATTTCTCGTGTGTAATCAGGACGCCAATCCCGACACCTGATTTTGCAGGTGCGCCGCCATTTTATTACTGTGGATTCATCCAGCAACAGACATCGAAAGAAACTGGAAAGCGCCTCGCAAAATTCCTCTGCTGCCTGTTGCCCTCACCCCGGCCCTCTCCCACAGGGAGAGGGAGCAAACAATAAAAAACGGCAACCGAAGTTGCCGTTTTGCTTTTACCTTACTACTCAGTGAGCCGCTTCCGGCTTGTGCTTCGCCGCACTCTGGAAGTCGTACGTCAGCTCGTTCTTCGCCTGATCCAGCGCCACGGTCACCTGACCGCCGTCCACCAGCGAGCCAAACAGCAGCTCGTTCGCCAGCGGTTTTTTCAGGTTGTCCTGAATCACACGCGCCATCGGACGGGCACCCATCGCACGGTCGTAGCCTTTTTCAGCCAGCCAGTTGCGGGCCTCCTGGCTCACTTCCAGCGATACGCCTTTCTGGTCAAGCTGTACCTGCAACTCGACGATGAACTTGTCCACCACCTGATGGATCACCTCGGTAGACAGGTGATCGAACCAGATAATGTTGTCCAGACGGTTACGAAACTCCGGCGTAAAGATCTTCTTGATCTCTTCCATCGCATCGGTGCTGTTGTCCTGATGGATCAGGCCGATGGATTTACGCTCGGTTTCACGTACCCCGGCGTTAGTGGTCATCACCAGCACCACGTTGCGGAAGTCCGCCTTGCGCCCGTTGTTGTCGGTCAGCGTCCCGTTGTCCATCACCTGCAGCAGGATGTTGAACACATCCGGGTGCGCTTTCTCGATTTCATCGAGCAGCAGTACAGCGTGCGGATGCTTGATCACCGCGTCGGTGAGCAGGCCGCCCTGGTCAAAGCCGACGTAGCCCGGAGGCGCACCAATCAAACGGCTGACGGTGTGGCGCTCCATATACTCGGACATATCAAAGCGCAGCAGCTCAATGCCCAGCGCTTTGGAGAGCTGAACCGTCACCTCGGTTTTCCCGACGCCGGTTGGGCCAGCGAACAGGAAGGACCCGACAGGCTTGTGCTCATGCCCCAGCCCGGCGCGGGCCATCTTGATCGCTTCGGTTAAGGCCTCAATGGCTTTATCCTGACCAAAGACCAGCATTTTCAGGCGATTGCCGAGGGTGCGCAGCGTGTCGCGGTCACTCTGAGAGACGCTCTTCTCAGGAATACGTGCGATGCGGGCCACCACGGACTCAATGTCCGCCACGTTAACCGTTTTCTTACGCTTGCTGGCCGGCATCAGGCGCGCTCGCGCCCCTGCCTCATCAATCACGTCAATCGCCTTATCCGGCAGATGACGATCGTTGATGTATTTCACCGCCAGCTCCACCGCCGCACGGACCGCTTTCGCGGTGTAACGCACGTCGTGGTGCGCTTCATACTTCGGCTTCAGACCGTTGATGATCTGCACCGTTTCCTCAACGGACGGTTCGGTCACGTCAATTTTCTGGAAGCGGCGCGCCAGCGCACGGTCTTTTTCGAAGATGTTGCTGAACTCCTGGTAGGTAGTGGAGCCAATCACGCGGATCTTGCCGCTGGAGAGCAGCGGTTTGATCAGGTTAGCGGCATCCACCTGGCCACCGGACGCCGCACCTGCGCCGATGATGGTGTGGATCTCATCGATAAACAGAATGCTGTTGGTGTCCTGCTCCAGCTGTTTTAACAGCGCCTTGAAGCGTTTTTCAAAATCGCCGCGGTATTTGGTGCCCGCCAGCAGCGAGCCAATATCCAGCGAGTAGATGGTGCAATCGGCAATCACTTCCGGCACGTCGCCCTGCACAATGCGCCAGGCCAGACCTTCCGCAATCGCGGTTTTCCCCACGCCTGACTCACCCACCAGCAGCGGGTTGTTTTTGCGGCGACGGCACAGCACCTGGATCGCGCGCTCCAGCTCTTTATCGCGACCAATCAGCGGGTCGATACCGCCAACGCGAGCAAGCTGGTTAAGATTGGTGGTGAAGTTTTCCATACGATCCTCCCCGCCTGCTTGCTCTTCATTGTTATTGACCTGATTGCTGGAATCCGATGCCTGGTTAGGCTCGTCTTTGCGCGTTCCGTGAGAAATAAAGTTCACCACGTCGAGTCGGCTGACTTCGTGTTTGCGCAGCAGGTAGGCCGCCTGTGACTCCTGCTCGCTGAAGATGGCGACCAGGACGTTTGCACCAGTCACTTCGCTACGTCCGGAAGACTGGACGTGGAATACCGCGCGCTGCAACACGCGCTGGAAGCTGAGCGTCGGCTGCGTGTCGCGCTCCTCTTCACTGGCTGGCAGCACCGGTGTGGTTTGTTCGATGAAGGCTTCGAGTTCCTGACGTAGCGCCACCAGATCCACGGAGCAGGCTTCCAGCGCTTCGCGGGCAGATGGGTTGCTAAGCAGTGCGAGCAGTAAATGCTCGACGGTCATAAACTCATGTCGGTGCTCACGCGCTCTGGCGAAAGCCATGTTTAAACTGAGTTCCAGTTCTTGATTGAGCATAGGCACCTCCCCCAATTTTATGCCTTATCAGGCCTTTTCCAGCGTACACAGCAACGGATGCTCGTTCTCCCTCGCATAGTCGTTCACCATCGCCACTTTGGTTTCCGCCACTTCTGCCGTAAAGATGCCGCAGATGGCTTTGCCTCGATAATGAACGGTAAGCATCAGTTGCGTTGCACGTTCTACATCATAAGAAAAGAACTTTTGTAGCACGTCAATAACAAATTCCATCGGCGTGTAATCATCGTTCATTAACATAACTTTATACATAGATGGCGGTTTTAGCGCGTCACGCACTTTATCTTCCGCCAGCTGGTCAAAATCCAGCCAGTCGTTGGTCTTACCCATTTTGCATAACCACTTTGAATCTACCTCAGATGTTAGATAACAATCATCTATTACTGTCATCCGCGATGTCTGTCACAAACCGTTGCAATAGCGTTAACTGCTTCAAACTTTGGTTGATTATTGTCCCATCTCCAGCGCCAAACGCTTGACGACGTCTTTCGTTTCTCTAAATTGTACAAGCGTGAGATGGCGAGGTTTTGAACAGCCCCCACTCCACCACCGGTTCATTCCATCTTAACTTATAAGATTTACGAAGGATGTCGAAGCATGGAAATGGGTACTGTTAAGTGGTTCAACAACGCCAAAGGGTTTGGCTTCATCTGCCCCGAAGGCGGCGGCGAGGATATCTTCGCTCACTATTCCACCATTCAGATGGATGGTTACAGAACGCTCAAAGCCGGGCAGTCCGTCCGGTTCGATGTACACCAGGGACCAAAAGGCAATCATGCAAGCCTTATCGTACCCATTGAAGCAGAGACGGTTGCATAGCGCTCTGTTTTATTGTGTACATCCCGCAGTCAAAATGCCAGCCCGATCGGCTGGCATTTTTATTTTCGGGTTATTCCCGAGCCAGCGCATCCACCGGATCCAGCCGCGCCGCGTTGCGGGCGGGGAGCCAGCCAAACAAAATGCCGGTAAAGGTCGAACATAAAAATGCGGTAATAATGGCGACCGGCGAGAAACCAATCTCCCACCCGGGTAAAAAGAGCTGGAGCGCGAACGCAATCATCATCGAGAGCGCAATCCCCATCGCCCCGCCGACCAGGCACACCAGCACAGCCTCAATCAGAAACTGTTGCAGCACGTCGCTGGCTCTGGCCCCGACCGCCATGCGGATGCCAATCTCCCGGGTACGTTCCGTGACCGACACCAGCATGATATTCATCACCCCGATACCGCCGACGACCAGCGAGATCACCGCCACCAGCGTGAGGAACAGCTGAAGAGTACGTGTGGTCTTTTCCGCCGTTTTCAAGAGGCCGTCCATGTTCCAGGTGAAGAAATCCTTCTTCCCGTGGCGCAACGTGAGCAACCGCTCAAGCTGCTGTTCGGCCAGCGCGCTGTCGTAGCCCTCCTTCACACGCACGGTGATGGAGTTGAGCCATGACTGCCCCATGATCCGCCCGGAAATCGTTGTGTAGGGCAACCAGACGCGCAGGATCTTGCTGCTGCCAAACATCGACTGTTTCTCTTCCGCCACACCAATGACCGTGGCAGGCATGTTGCCGACCAGGATCACTTCACCGACCACACTGGCTTTATTAGGGAAGAGTTGCCTGCGCGAGTTCGCGTCCAGCACCACCACCTGCGCCCTGCCCGCCAGCTGTTCGGCATTAAAGGTCGCCCCTTCGCTGAAGGTCATGCCGTAGACGTTGAAGTAGTCCCCGCTGACGCCGTTGGCGCTGGCGGCAACGTCAACATTCCCTACCCGCAGACGCAGGTTTTGCGAAACGGCTGGCGTGGCGGAGTTTACCCACGGCTGCTTCTGAATCGCTGCCAGATCGTCATACTTTAGCGCCTGCTGATACTGCGGTTCGTCGTCGCCAAAGTCCTTGCCGGGATAGACATCAATGGTATTGGTACCGATGGCGCGAATATCGGCCAGCACCAGCTGCTTGGCGGCGTCGCCCACCACCACAATCGAGACCACCGAAGCAATACCGATGATAATCCCGAGCATGGTCAGCAGGGTGCGCATTTTGTTGGCCGCCATCGCCAGCCAGGCCATGTTCAGCGCTTCACGAAAGCCGCTGGAAAATTGTCCCCAGCCGGTTGAGGCCGGCAGCGCTTCTTTCGGAGCTGCCGCTCTGGACGCACGCGGCGGCGGGTTGCTGACCAGCTCGCCGTCGTGGATCTCAATAATGCGTTCCGCCTGCGCCGCCACCTGCGGATCGTGGGTAACGATGATCACCGTATGCCCCTGATCGCGAAGCTGGTGGAGGATCGCCATCACCTCTTCACCGGAATGGCTGTCGAGCGCCCCGGTGGGTTCATCCGCGAGGATCACCTGCCCGCCATTCATCAGCGCGCGGGCAATACTCACGCGCTGCTGCTGGCCACCGGACAGCTGCGACGGCTGGTACTCCACGCGTTCAGCCAGCCCGAGACGCGTTAACAGCGTCTTCGCACGCTCAAGACGTTTCTTCCGCTCCACGCCTGCATAGACGGCTGGCACTTCGACGTTTTGCGCCGCGTTCAGGTGTGAGAGCAGATGGTAACGCTGGAAGATAAAACCAAAGTGTTCCCGGCGCAGCTTCGCCAGCGCGTCGCCGTCGAGCGTGGAGACATCCGTCCCGGCCACGCGATAGGTCCCGCTGGTGGGTTTATCCAGGCAGCCGAGAATGTTCATCAGCGTCGATTTACCGGAGCCTGACGCGCCGACAATCGCCACCATCTCGCCCGCTTCCACGCGCAGGGAGATGCCTTTCAGCACCTCCACCGGACCGTCGCCCGACGGATAGCTGCGACGGATATCCTTCAGCTCAAGCAACGCGGTCATTTCACGGCTCCGGGCAGGCTTTCACTGACAACCACCTCCTCACCCTCTTCCAGCCCTTTCACCACCACCACATCGGTATCATTACGCGCGCCAATCACCACTTCGCGATCGCGCGTCTCGCCGTTGCGCAGCACTTTCACTTTATAGCGATTGTCCCCGGCGGATTCGCCCAGCGCGGAGAGCGGAATGGTCAGCACGTTCTTCACGCCGGTCAACTGGATATGCACCTGGGCAGTCATATCCAGACGCAGCACGCCCTGTGGGTTTGGCACCTCAAAACGGGCGTAGTAAAAGATAGCGTCGTTAACCTTTTCCGGCGTCGGCAGAATGTCTTTCAGCACGCCTTCATAGCGCGTCTGCGGGTCGCCAAGCACGGTAAACCAGGCGTTCTGCCCCGGTTTCAGATGGATCACATCCGCCTCGGAAACCTGCGCTTTGACCAGCATAGTGCTCATATCCGCCAGCGTCAGAATGTTAGGCGCCTGCTGGGCGGCAATTACCGTCTGCCCCTGCAGCGTAGTGATCTGGGTGACTTCACCGGCCATCGGCGCAACGATTTGCGTGTAGTCGAGGTTGGTTTTCGCCGTGTCCAGCGAGGCCTGATTGCGTTTGATTTGTGCGTCGATGGTGCCAATCTGCGCCTGCTTGACCGCCAGCTCCGTCGTGGCAGTATCTAAATCCTGCTTCGAAATGGCCTGGGTTTTTGCCAGCGCCTGCTGACGGGTGAGCGTGACCTGGGCCAGATTACGTTCAGCCAGCGCCTGAGCACGCTGGGCGCGCAGCTCCATCAGCGTGGCTTCCACCTCGCGGATCTGGTTCTCGGCCTGTTCAGGATCGATAACACCCAGCAGCTGGCCTTTTTTTACCTTATCACCGATCTCTACCGACAGCGTTTTCAGCTGGCCGCTGACCTGAGCGCCAACGTCAACCTTGCGCAACGCATCAAGCTTGCCCGTCGCCAGGACGTTTTGCTGCAGTTCGCCGGGGCGAACGATCAGTGTCCGGTACTGCGGCACCGGTGCGTTAAGCACCTGCCATAACCAGAATCCACCGACTAAAATCACGACCGCCAGCAGCAGAAATAGCGTTCTGCGTTTTCCCTTGAGGTTCATAAATATTCCAAATAAATGTTCTGGCAATAATAAATGTTGATTCTATCTAAACGACTCCTTAACGAAACCCCTGTTCTCCGAAATCGTCCTAATTTGTTGACGAGATGTTGATATTCCTCCTGCTGAAATAGCGATATTCCAAAAGATTCAGGATTTATCATGTCTTCCATCGTCGATACGCCTTATTCCACCCTTACACAGCCTACCTCCGGCTGGCAGCTTTTCAAAAACCTGGCTTTGGGTAAGCTTACCCCAGGACTGGCATGGCAGAATCCGGCTTATCGGCGCAAGTTCGTGTTACGGTCGCTTGCAGCTCCCGTCACCACCTCTCGCCTGTTGACGCACCTGGCAAAGCAGCCGTGTCTGATGCAGTTATTACAAGCTCAGCCGGGGCTGCCCTGCCGGATGCATCGCCCGTGGCTGACGGTGAATATGGAACGTCAGCACGCGCTGGAGTCTCTTAACTGGCACTATCAGACCATGATCCGCCAGCTTCCGGCGACGCTGCTGCAGGGCTATCTTTCGAAGCAGGGTGCCACGCTGCTGACCTTAACCGGTAAAGATGAACAGCACTTTACCGTTCGCCTGTGTGCTGATGCGTTTATGGATAAAGAGGGAGAAGCCACCCTCGTCTTCTGTGACGATCAAAATACAGTCCTGGCGGAGATGACCTTCACGCTCTGCCCGTTTGCCGGACAATCGACGCTGTTCATTGGCGGTTTGCAAGGCGCAAAAGCGCATGTTCCCCATGAGCGGATCCAGAAAGCGACGAAGGCCTGTCATGGGCTGTTCCCGAAACGTCTGCTGGTTGAAACCGCCATGACGCTCGGCGCCGCTTTCCCGGTCGAACAGATTGTTGCCGTCAGTAACGACACCCATATTTATCGCAGCTGGCGCTACCGCAAGAAAAAAGAGGGAAAACTGCTGGCTGATTATGACAGCTTCTGGCTCTCCCTCGGCGGTGAAAAGCAGGAAAGCGGTAACTTTATGCTGCCGCTTGTCATGCCGCGTAAACCGATGGAAGAGATCGCGAGCAAAAAACGTTCCGAATATCGCCGTCGCTACGAACTGCTGGACAGCCTGATTCAGCAGGTGAATCAGGCGACCCGGGGTTAATCCGCCCTCCCGCGTGCCAGCCACAGCACGCGGGAGAACATCTTCCTCAGCAGAGTGGGCACCGCCTCCACGCCCCGCCTTCCCGCTTCCGTCGCCACTTCAATGGCGAGATCCGGTTTTGACGAACGGTGTATCGCTTTGGCGATCACGCGGCGCATGTTCATCGGAACATCGACCGGCACCATCGCAATGCGGTGGAACACATCGTCAAACCCCTGACGATACATAAAGTGCTCCATGTCCATCGCGGGGAGCATGGTTAAATGGTCGCGCTCTTCTTCCCGTTCATTATTCAGCAGGCTACGCACGGTCGAGGCATACTTTTTACCCGCCTCGTCACCGTCCACCAGCACATGCCATTCAATACCCATCCGGCGGGCAAATTTTATCAGCGGTTTTAATCCCGACTGGGCAAATTCGATCACCTTAATGCCTTCCGCATCAAAATGGTGCCCACACTGACGCGCCAGTTCGTTGATGACCCAGGTCTCCGTTTCCCCTTCCACCAGCAGCCAACAGCGGGCAAAAAGTGACGACGCGCGATTAAAACGAATATGAAACGCGATGCGCCGCCCGTCTTCAGCATTTAAACCGCCAGGCCCGAGACGGTACGCGGAGACCCGCGAAGACTCGCGCACCAGACGGCAGATATGCTCAACCGGCGTCATGGATAATAGCTCACCAGAATTGGTGGTCGTAATCCGCTGGAGCGGCAGCAAATTCAGCAGATGCCACGCGACCGAGAGCATGATGGGGTGAAGGCGTGTTTCAGGGTCTTCCACCAGCAGCAACGGGCGGGCATCCCGGTCAAGACGCACGGTGCCTTTAGCCTGCAAAAGTGTTGAAAACAGCCCCAGCAGAATCACCCGATGGGTACGACCGCCGGGCCGGTCGATCATCCGGTTGATGATGTCGAGATAGCGCCAGCTGCGTTGTTCATCATGAGAGCGACGGCGCATCAGCCGGTGGCGCGACTCCGATGTCCCCTGCTCGGAAAAATAGTGCTCCAGCAGTTGTACCATCGCGGATAACCCCTGGCGAATCTGACCATCGGTCAGGTTTTGCGGACGCGACACCAGCTCACGCGCCAGAAAATCCAGCTCGCGGGCGGTGACTTCCACCTCCGGCATATTCGGTACCGTGCCGTTACGGATACGCCGCATAAATCGCGCATCACGCAACCGTAATACCGGCGTCAGGCGGGTCAGGTGGCGAGCCAAATCGTCGATGTTGTCCAGTGGGATCGGGTTGGCTTTTTCATCAAGAAACTCGCGCAGGGTCAGGACCCCTTCGTTTTCCGCCATCTCGCCTTCCAGGCGATAGAAAATCCGGTGGAAATCATCGTCACAGGGCACCCAACAGGGTGACAGCGGTCGGAAGCGACGCACGCGGTGACGGCCTGGCTCGGATTCACGGAACGTCAGGATAATATGCAGGTGCTTCTCGCGTCCCGTCACGTCCCCGGGCGGGAACCAGAAATCGTCGTGGACAAAGTGATACAGATTGTCTTCGGGGGATAGCAGTAACGTCAGCGCATCGAGCAGGCTGGACTTACCCCACGCGTTCTCGCCGATCAGGACGTTGTTCTGCTCAAGCTGCAGCGACAGGCGGTTAATACCGCGAAACCCGACAATTTCCACACGTTCGAGAAGCATAAATCCCCCGCGAAATGAACACTTTTTCCTTTAAGTTATCAGCAGTATAGCGGGAGGAATCTTGTCACGACAGCACAACATTCACGCTGACAAGAATTGGTCTATGCTCTATTTACCGCTCATTTGAACAAGGAATGACATCACATTGCCTTAAATCAAATTTATCGAATTTATTTAAGTGGCGAAGGGATGTTGTTGGTTTCTAAAATACGGGCTCTTTGAGTCGTCATCCCTTTATGGCGATATATCCCGCCCGCGGGAAAGCGCGCGGAAATTATTTGAGGTGGTTATGTTTAGAAAATTGGCTGCAGAATGTTTTGGTACATTCTGGCTGGTATTTGGTGGCTGCGGTAGCGCCGTTCTGGCAGCAGCGTTCCCGGAATTAGGCATTGGTTTTGTCGGCGTCGCGCTGGCGTTTGGCTTAACCGTATTAACCATGGCCTTCGCCGTGGGGCATATTTCCGGTGGTCATTTTAACCCGGCTGTGACGTTAGGTTTATGGGCGGGCGGTCGTTTCCCTGCTAAAGACGTCATTGGCTACATCGTGGCGCAGGTGGTGGGCGGTATTATTGCGGCTGGCGTTCTGTACGTTATTGCCAGCGGTAAGGCCGGCTTTGACGCGGCCGCCAGCGGCTTCGCCTCAAACGGCTTTGGCGAACACTCGCCGGGCGGTTACTCCATGCTGTCTGCCATCGTGATTGAAATTGTGCTGACCGCGGGCTTCCTGCTGGTGATCCACGGCGCCACCGACAAACACGCGCCTGCTGGCTTTGCCCCGATTGCTATTGGTCTGGCGCTGACGCTTATCCACCTGATTTCAATTCCGGTCACCAACACCTCCGTTAACCCGGCACGCAGTACCGCCGTCGCCATCTTCCAGGGCGGCTGGGCGCTTGAGCAGCTGTGGCTGTTCTGGGTGATGCCAATTATCGGCGGTATTCTGGGCGGTGTGCTGTATCGCACCCTGCTGGAAAAACGCGATTAATCTTTCCCTCCCTCTCCCCGTGGGAGAGGGCCGGGGTGAGGGCAACAGGCCGCACATACAAGCCGGGTAAGGCGTAGCCGCCCCCCGGCTTTCTTTTGCCGCTTTACTGAATAGCCTTTATTGGGTAGTGTCTCTGGCGCTCAACAGACACTCAAAAGGACCGGCTGTTCATGTTTTCAGGACTCCTCATTATTCTGCTGCCCCTGATTGCGGGCTACCTTATTCCGCTGCGTCAGGAATCTGCATTACGGCTTATCAACCGTTTTCTCAGCGGGATTGTTTACCTCATTCTTTTCTTTATGGGGATCAGCCTGGCCTTCCTGGATAACCTGTCCGCGAATTTACTCTCCATTTTGCATTATTCAGCCGTCACGGTTACGGTTATTTTGCTGTGCAATATTGCCGCACTGCTGTGGCTGGAACGCACCATTCCCTGGAAAAATCATCACCACCAGGAAAAGCTGCCCTCCCGTATTGCGATGGCACTTGAGTCATTAAAACTCTGCGGCGTCGTGGTGCTCGGTTTTCTTCTGGGTCTCACCGGATGGGCATTTTTACAGCACGCGACAGAAGCCAGTGAATATACCCTGATCTTCCTGCTGTTCCTGATTGGTATCCAGCTGCGAAATAACGGCATGACCCTGAAACAGATTGTCCTCAACCGTCGGGGAATGATTATTGCCGTAATGGTTGTCGCCAGCTCAATGGTGGCGGGTGTGATTAATGCTTTTATTCTCGATCTGCCGCTGAAAACCGGCCTGGCAATGGCCTCCGGATTTGGCTGGTACTCCCTTTCCGGTATTCTGCTGACTGAATCATTCGGCCCGGTGATCGGCAGCGCCGCCTTCTTTAACGATCTGGCGCGTGAGCTGATTGCCATTATGCTGATCCCGGGGCTGGTTCGCCGCAGTCGCTCTACCGCACTGGGTCTGTGCGGCGCGACGTCGATGGACTTTACCCTGCCGGTACTTCAGCGCTCAGGCGGGCTGGAAATGGTGCCGGCAGCCATCGTGCACGGCTTTATTTTGAGTTTGCTGGTTCCCATTCTGATGGCGTTCTTTTCTGCCTGATACTTCTTTGGCGGTAGGGTGCCTGCCGCCAAAATTGCGCTAAATCAATCTCCCTCTATTTTGTAGCAGAAAGCGCTTTTCACCGTTCTGGCACAGGCATAACCTTAAACATGTATATCAAATATAACTTTAACAGGTGTGATTATGTTTTGTGTGCAATGTGAACAAACCATCCGTACCCCGGCAGGCAATGGCTGTTCTTACGCGCAGGGTATGTGCGGCAAAACCGCAGAAACATCAGACCTGCAGGACCTGCTGATTGCTGCCCTGCAAGGCCTTTCCGCATGGGCATTCAAAGCCCGCGAATACGGCATCGTCGACCACTACGTCGACAGCTTCGCGCCGCGCGCATTCTTTTCTACGCTGACCAACGTTAACTTTGATTCCCCTCGCATCGTCGGCTATGCCCGTGAAGCTATCGCCCTGCGTGAAGCGCTGAAAACGCAGTGCCTGAACGCTGATGCTAACGCTCGCGTGAACAATCCGATGTCAGAACTCCAGCTGGCGAGTGATGACCTGGGCGACCTCCAGCGTCAGGCGGCAGACTTTACCCCGAATAAAGACAAAGCGGCGATTGGCGAGAACATTCTCGGCCTGCGCCTGCTGTGCCTGTACGGTCTGAAAGGCGCAGCGGCGTATATGGAGCACGCGCACGTTCTCGGTCAGTACGACAACGATATCTACGCGCAGTACCACAAAATCATGGCGTGGCTGGGTACCTGGCCTGCCGATATGAACGCCCTGCTTGAGTGCTCAATGGAAATCGGCCAGATGAACTTCCGCGTGATGAGCATTCTGGATGCCGGTGAAACCAGCACCTACGGCCACCCGACGCCAACGCAGGTCAACGTGAAGGCGACCGAGGGTAAATGTATCCTGATCTCCGGTCATGACCTGAAAGATCTTTACAACCTGCTGAAGCAGACTGAAGGCACTGGCGTCAACGTTTATACCCACGGCGAAATGCTGCCTGCGCACGGCTACCCGGAGCTGCGTAAATTCAAACATCTGATCGGTAACTACGGCAGCGGCTGGCAGAACCAGCAGGTGGAGTTCGCCCGCTTCCCTGGCCCTATCGTGATGACCTCTAACTGCATCATCGACCCTACCGTGGGCGCGTATGACGACCGCATCTGGACCCGCAGCATCGTCGGCTGGCCGGGCGTGAGCCACCTCGAAGGCGACGATTTCGGTCCGGTTATTGCCCAGGCGCAGCAAATGGCGGGCTTCCCGTACAGCGAAATTCCGCATCTGATCACCGTCGGCTTCGGCCGAGAAACCCTGCTCGGCGCCGCAGATTCGCTGATCGATCTCGTCAGCCGTGAAAAGCTGCGCCACATCTTCCTCGTCGGCGGCTGCGACGGCGCGCGCGGTGAGCGTAACTACTTCACCGATTTCGCCACCAGCGTACCGGACGATTGCCTGATCCTGACCCTGGCGTGCGGTAAATACCGTTTCAACAAGCTGGACTTCGGCAATATCGAAGGTCTGCCGCGCCTGATCGATGCGGGCCAGTGTAACGATGCTTACTCGGCCATTATTCTGGCGGTTACCCTGGCGGAGAAACTGGGCTGTGGCGTGAACGACCTGCCGCTGTCGCTGGTGCTTTCGTGGTTTGAGCAGAAAGCGATCGTCATCCTGCTGACCCTGCTCTCTCTGGGCGTGACTAACATCGTGACCGGCCCGACCGCGCCAGGCTTCCTGACGCCGGACCTGCTGGCCGTGCTGAACGAAAAATTCGGCCTGCGCTCCGTCACCAACGTTGAAGATGATATGAAGCAGCTGCTGAGCGCGTAAGGAGTTATTCATGACCATGCCAACCTCACAATGTCCGTGGCGGATGCAGGTTCATCACATCCACCAGGAGACGCCGGATGTGTGGACGCTCTCACTGATTTGCCACGATTACTATCCGTACCGTGCCGGTCAGTATGCGCTGGTCAGTGTCCGCCATTCGGCGGACACCCTGCGTGCCTACACGATCTCCTCAACGCCGGGCGTGAGCGAATACATCACGCTTACCATTCGCCGTATTGATGACGGTGCCGGCTCGCAGTGGCTGACCCGTGACGTGAAGCGCGGAGACTATATCTGGCTGTCAGACGCCCAGGGCGATTTCACCTGTGACGACAAGGCGGAAGATAAATTCCTCCTGCTGGCGGCGGGCTGTGGCGTCACGCCGATTATGTCCATGCGCCGCTGGCTGGCGAAAAACCGTCCGCATGCCGACGTGCAGGTGATCTTTAGCGTTCGCTCTCCGGAAGATGTCATTTTTGCCGAGGAGTGGCGTAATTATCCGGTAACACTGGTGGCAGAACACAATGCGGTCCACGGTTTTGTGCCCGGTCGTCTGAGCCGCGAGCTGCTGCAAAGCGTGCCGGATATTGCGCACCGTACCGTGATGACCTGCGGCCCGGCGCCGTATATGGCTATCGTGGAAGAAGAAGTGAAGGCACTTGGTGTGACCCGCTTCTTCAAGGAGCAGTTCTTCACGCCGGTAGCGGAGGCGGCAACCAGCGGGATTCAGTTTACTAAGCTACAGCCTGCGCAGACCTTCTTTGGCCGGGTAGGAACGACGTTGCTGGAGGCACTCGAAAGCAATAAGGTGCCGGTAGTGGCCGCCTGCCGTGCGGGCGTATGCGGTTGCTGTAAGACGAAAGTGGTTTCAGGTGAGTACACTGTCACCAGCACCATGACGCTCTCCGACGCGGAAATTGCTGAGGGTTACGTGCTGGCGTGCTCATGCCATCCGCAGAGGGATCTGGTCCTCGCATAATCTGACGCGGTGCCCCCGTTTTTGCCGGGTGGCACTGCGTTTACCCGGCCTACCCTGTAGGGGCTGGATCTTTGTAGGCCCGGTAAGCGCTAGCGCCACCGGGCTTTTTGTCGGGCGGCACTGCGTTTACCCGATCGACAACAGCCTCAACGCCACGCCGGTGCTTTCCCCAGCGCAAACCGCCCTGCCCCTAAAAATGCCACCGCCAGCGAGCCAATAAAGAAGTACACCAGGCTTTCAATCGCCCATGCTCCAACCTTATCGAGGGCGAACGTTTCACCCATTCCTACCATAAGCCATGCCACAATCATCGTAAACGCCAGCATCAGCGCGGCCGGGCGCGTAAAGAGCCCGACAATAATCAACATCGGTGCCACCACTTCGCCAATCAACACGCCATAAGCGATAAACCCCGGCAACCCTTTTTCCACCAGCATGCCGCTGATAAAGCCCACGCCGCCGAATAACTTGTGCAAACCGTGAAAGAGCATCAACCCACCGACGGCAAGTCGTAACAAGAGTTTGCCAAGATCGTCGCACGATAGCTTTTCATTAACAGCAATTAACAATGATTTAACCATTTGAAATGATTCCTGTTTTCACCTGAGTCAGCACCAGATTATGCCGAATTATCGCGCAAGGAAACCCTGTTAATTGAGGGGGATTGAGCAGGCAATACAGCGACTTTCTTCTAAGCTTGTAAGCGATATCACAAAAAGGAGAAGGACACCCATGAAACAAACCGTGGCTGCATATATAGCGAAAACCCTGGAACAGGCTGGCGTGAAACGTATCTGGGGCGTAACCGGCGATTCCCTGAACGGATTGAGCGACAGCCTTAACAAAATGAAAACCATTGAATGGATGCCGACCCGCCATGAAGAGGTCGCTGCATTTGCCGCGGGAGCCGAAGCGCAGCTCACCGGTGAACTGGCCGTGTGTGCAGGCTCGTGCGGGCCAGGTAACCTGCATCTGATCAACGGTCTGTTTGACTGCCACCGTAACCACGTGCCGGTGCTGGCGATTGCCGCCCATATCCCCTCTTCCGAAATCGGTAGCGGCTATTTTCAGGAGACGCATCCGCAGGAGCTGTTCCGTGAATGCAGCCACTATTGCGAACTGGTTTCATCCCCGGAGCAGATCCCACAGGTTCTGGCAATCGCCATGCGCAAGGCGGTGCTGAACCGCGGCGTGTCGGTGGTCGTTATCCCGGGTGATGTGGCCCTCAAGGCCGCACCAGAAGGGGCCAGCACCCACTGGTATCACGCCCCGCAGCCTGTGGTGACGCCTGCGGAAGAAGAGCTGAAAAAGCTGGCGCAGCTGCTGCGTTACTCCAGCAATATTGCCCTGATGTGCGGTAGCGGCTGCGCGGGCGCGCACAAGGAGCTACTTGAATTCGCGGGTAAGCTAAAAGCCCCCATTGTTCACGCCCTGCGCGGCAAAGAGCACGTCGAGTACGACAACCCCTACGATGTGGGAATGACCGGGCTGATCGGTTTCTCCAGCGGGTTCCACACCATGATGAACGCCGACACGCTGATTTTACTCGGTACCCAGTTCCCTTACCGCGCGTTTTACCCGACGGATGCCAAAATCATTCAGATCGATATCAATCCGGCCAGCATCGGCGCGCACAGCAAGGTGGATATGGCGCTGGTGGGCGATATCAAATCCACCCTGGCCGCCCTGCTGCCGCTGCTCGAGGAGAAAACGGATCGCGCGTTTCTTGATAAAGCCCTCAGTGACTACCGCGATGCCCGTAAGGGGCTGGACGATCTCGCCAAACCAAGCGACAAAGCCATCCACCCGCAGTACCTGGCACAGCAGATCAGTCATTTCGCTGACGACGACGCCATTTTTACCTGCGACGTCGGCACGCCAACCGTCTGGGCAGCACGCTACCTGAAGATGAACGGCAAACGCCGCCTGCTGGGTTCGTTCAACCACGGCTCGATGGCCAACGCCATGCCGCAGGCGCTGGGCGCAAAAGCGACGGCACCGGAACGTCAGGTGGTGGCCATGTGCGGCGACGGCGGGTTTAGCATGCTCATGGGTGATTTCCTCTCCGTGGTACAGATGAAGCTGCCGCTCAAAATCGTGGTCTTCAACAACAGCGTACTGGGCTTTGTGGCGATGGAGATGAAGGCCGGTGGTTATCTGACGGACGGTACCGAACTGCATGACACCAACTTCGCGCGCATTGCCGAGGCGTGCGGCATCACCGGTATTCGCGTGGAAAAAGCGTCTGACGTGGATGAAGCCCTGCAGCGCGCCTTCTCTATCGACGGTCCGGTGCTGGTGGATGTGGTAGTCGCCAAAGAAGAGCTGGCTATTCCACCGCAAATCAAGCTGGAACAGGCGAAAGGTTTTAGCCTCTATATGCTGCGCGCCATCATCAGCGGCCGCGGTGATGAAGTGATCGAACTGGCAAAAACCAACTGGCTCAGGTAAAACATTTCACGTGACCTCTTAAAATAAAGGGATGTGAAATGATTGATTTGCGTAGTGATACCGTTACCCGCCCGAGCCGTGCCATGCTCGAAGAGATGATGGCCGCCCCGGTCGGGGACGACGTCTACGGCGATGACCCGACGGTCAACGCGTTACAGCGCTATGCGGCAGAGCTGAGTGGCAAGGAGGCCGCGCTGTTCCTGCCGACCGGCACGCAGGCGAACCTCGTGGCGCTGCTCAGCCACTGCGAGCGCGGCGAAGAGTATATTGTCGGCCAGGGCGCGCATAACTATCTCTACGAAGCCGGCGGTGCGGCGGTGCTCGGCAGCATCCAGCCGCAGCCGATTGACGCCGCGCCGGACGGTACACTCCCGCTCGATAAGGTCGCGGCAAAAATCAAAGCCGACGATATTCATTTCGCCCGCACGAAACTGCTCAGTCTGGAAAATACCCACAACGGTAAAGTGCTGCCGCGCGAGTACCTGAAAGCGGCATGGGACTTCACCCGCGAGCGCAAGCTCGGCCTGCACGTTGACGGTGCGCGCATTTTTAACGCCGTAGTGGCGTACGGCTGCGAGCTGAAAGAGATTACGCAATATTGCGACTCGTTCACCATTTGCCTCTCCAAAGGGCTGGGTACGCCGGTGGGTTCCCTGCTGGTCGGCAATGCGGATTACATCAAGCGCGCCAACCGCTGGCGTAAGATGACCGGCGGCGGCATGCGCCAGGCCGGTATTCTGGCGGCGGCGGGTCTGTATGCTCTCAAAAATAACGTTGCGCGCCTGAAAGACGATCACGATAACGCCGCATGGATGGCCACACAGCTACGCGAGATCGGAGCAGACGTGATGCGCCACGACACCAACATGCTGTTCATTCGCGTGGGCGATGAGCATGCCGCTGCGCTGGGCGAATTTATGAAAGCGCGCGGCGTGCTGATCAACGCCTCTCCGGTGGTGCGTCTGGTCATGCACCTCGACGTGAACCGCGAACAGCTGGCAGAGGTGGTGAAACACTGGCAGGCGTTTTTACAGCGCTAAGGAGCCTCACGTGCCGCAACGCATTCTGGTGCTTGGCGCCAGCGGGTATATCGGTCAGCATCTCACCACGGCGTTGAGCCAGCGGGGACATCAGGTGCTGGCAGCGGCACGCAACACCGACCGCCTGCAAAAGCTGGCGTTGCCGGGCGTCACCTGCCACAACGTTGACCTCAACTGGCCGAAGACGCTTCCCGCGCTGCTGGAAGGGGTCGACACGCTTTACTACCTGGTCCACAGCATGGGCGAAGGCGGCGATTTTATCGCCCACGAGCGACAGGTGGCGATGAACGTCCGCGATGCCCTGCTGCAAACGCCGGTGAAGCAGGTGATTTTTTTAAGTTCGCTCCAGGCGCCTGAGAGCGAGCAGTCCGATCACCTGCGCGCGCGCCAGCTGACGGCGGACACCCTGCGCGGGGCGAATATCCCCGTCACCGAACTGCGCGCAGGGATCATCGTCGGCGCGGGCTCAGCCGCTTTTGAAGTGATGCGCGATATGGTCTACAACCTGCCGGTACTGACGCCGCCGCGCTGGGTCCGCTCGCGCACCACGCCGATTGCGCTGGAGAACTTGCTCCACTATCTGGTGGCATTGCTCGATCACCCGGCGGAGCAACACCGGGTGCTTGAAGCAGCAGGCCCTGAAGTGCTGAGCTATCAGCAGCAGTTCGAACATTTCATGCGCGTCAGCGGACGCCGCCGCTGGCTGATCCCCATCCCCTTCCCGACCCGCTGGATCTCAGTCTGGTTTTTAAATGTGATCACCTCCGTGCCGCCGACCACCGCCAAAGCGCTGATTCAGGGGCTGAAACACGATCTGCTGGCGGACGATCGCGAGCTGCGCGCCTTAATCCCTCAGGATCTGATCCGGTTTGACGACGCGGTACGCAATACGCTGAAAGAAGAAGAGCAGCTGGTGAACTCCAGCGACTGGGGTTATGACGCGCAGGCCTTTGCCCGCTGGCGGCCGGAGTACGGTTATTACCCTAAACAGGCGGGCTGCACGGTAAAAACCTCTGCCAGCCTTGAGGCGCTGTGGGAAGTGGTGAACCAAATTGGCGGCAAAGAACGTTATTTCTTCGGCAATCTCCTCTGGCAAACGCGGGGGACAATGGATCTGCTGGTGGGGCACAGGCTGGCGAAAGGTCGACCGGCGCGCCCGTATCTTGAGGTGGGCGACGCGGTGGACAGCTGGAAAGTGATCATCGTCGAGCCGGAAAAGCAGCTGGCGTTGTTGTTCGGTATGAAAGCGCCGGGGCTGGGGCGACTCTGCTTCACCCTCAAGGATAAAGGCGATCGCCGGGAACTGGACGTCCGCGCCTGGTGGCACCCGCACGGGATGCCGGGCCTTTTTTACTGGCTGTTCATGATCCCCGCCCATCTTTTTATCTTCCGGGGAATGGCGAAACGAATTGCGCAACTGGCAGAACAAAAAACGAAAATAACTCATTAAAACGCTTTTTCTTTCACCTTTCCCATTGCATAGCGCCGTAATTCACGAAAGAATGCGCACGAAATTCTTTTTCAACACAGTGGATTGATATGAAGGTACTGGTTACCGGGGCGACCAGCGGCTTAGGCCGAAATGCGGTCGAATTTCTGCGCAACAAGGGCATTAGCGTCAGGGCTACCGGTCGCAACGAGGCGATGGGAAAACTGCTGCAAAAAATGGGCGCAGAGTTCGTCCATGCCGACCTGACGGAGCTGGTCTCCTCGCAGGCGAAGGTGATGCTCGCCGGAATCGATACGCTGTGGCACTGCTCCAGTTTTACCTCTCCGTGGGGGACCCAGGAAGCCTTCGATCTCGCCAACGTGCGGGCCACCCGCCGTCTGGGCGAATGGGCCGTTGCCTGGGGGGTACGTAACTTTATTCATATCTCCTCCCCATCGCTCTATTTCGACTATCACCACCATCGCGATGTGCAGGAAGATTTCCGTCCGGCACGCTTTGCCTGTGAATTTGCGCGCAGCAAGGCGGCCAGTGAAGAGGTGATCGACCTGCTGGCGCAGTCGAACCCGCACACCCGTTTTACGGTACTGCGTCCGCAGAGCCTGTTCGGACCGCACGACAAAGTGTTTATTCCGCGCCTGGCGCAGATGATGCATCACTACGGCAGCGTGCTGCTGCCACGCGGTGGCGATGCGCTGGTGGATATGACCTATTACGAAAACGCCGTCCACGCCATGTGGCTGGCCAGCCAGTCGGACTGCGATAAGCTGATCTCTGGTCGCGCCTATAACATCACCAACGGCGAACCCTGTACGCTACGCAGCATTGTGCAGCGGCTGATTGATGAACTGCAGATCGACTGCCGCATCCGTTCTGTCCCCTACCCCATGCTTGACATGATTGCCCGCAGCATGGAGCGATTTGGCAGTAAAGCGGCCAAAGAACCTGCGCTGACGCATTACGGTGTCTCAAAACTCAACTTTGATTTCACGCTGGATATTTCACGCGCAGAGAACGAACTGGGGTATCGGCCAGTGGTGACGCTGGATGAAGGGATTGTGCGCACGGCGGCGTGGTTACGGGATCACGGGAAACTGCACCGCTAGCCTGTTGCCCGGTGGCGGCTTCGCCTTACCGGGTCTACAACTGCACCGTACCGCTGGAAAGGGTGCAAAAACTAAAACGGCAACCTTTCGGTTGCCGTTTGCTTTTACAGAGCGGTCCAGGCATCAGACCATGCCAGACCAGCGCCCGGTTCATAGTATGCCGGGGCGTTGTTACACCAGCCGCTGTACGGGAACGGTTTGCACTGGAACAGTTTACCGTGGTTGTTCACGATATCGCCTGCCTTGTACTTGCTGTTCGCGCTCCACGCCGCGTAATCGCCAGACGTGCCTTCGTCCTGAGACGGTGCCGCTTTGGCTTTCACGTTCAGCAGATAAGAGGTCGTGCTGCTCAACTCACCGTCGCTCACGGTCAGGCTGATTTCAATCTGCTGAGCCGTTGCAGACTCTGGAGCAGTAAAGGTGACAACCGCTTTATCCTGACCGGTTACGGTCTGACCGTCCTGTGAACGCCAGGTGTAGGTCAGCGCGTTGCCGTCTGCATCGGTAGAACCTTCCGCGCTCAGAGAGACATGTGCACCCGCCTCAACGGCGCCGATTGGACCCGCGATATGCGCCACCGGCGCGTGATTCACCACAGCAGGTTCAGCCGGGGTTTCATCCGGAACTGGCGCTGGCGCCGGCGTTTCGTCTTCTGACGGCGTAGGCGTTGGCGTTACCGGGGTTTCATCCGGCGTAACGGAACCGTCGTCGTTAACGATGTTCACGTTAAAGAACTTCTGCACGCACTTGCTGTAATCACCCTCTTTGAACGCGCTGAACGGCGTCTGGTAGCCGACGAGCTGGCAAGAGTAGGTTTCGCCGCTTGGCGTATCCGCGCTCCATCCCCAGTCCTGCTCCCAGTAAATCTTCAGCGCGCCAGCACCGCCTTCGTCGAACTGCTTCATGTTCGCGCAGCCCAGCACTTCGTTCGCCGGAACAGGGACCTTCAGGTAGTTCGCGAACTCTTTGTAGTACTTGATACGGTTTTCAGACTGTGCAATTTCAGTTGGACCGCCGCACTCAACACCACCGTTGATGATCTGGGTGGTCACGCCGAAGCCAGGGACCAGACCGTTGGCTTTATCGTGATCGTTCGGCTGCCATGTACCGTCGATAACCTGCAGCATGCTTGGTTTAGGCGGCTGTGGATAGGCGAAGAAGAAGATCGCGCTTGCCAGGTTCAGCCAGGTATCCGCCACCAGCTCAGGTTTGTCGAGCAGCGTACGCACGTCACCGTACATCGCTTCAGAGAACGGGCCGTAGTTGTAGTTGTAGGACAACTGCTTCGCACCGCGACCGAAGTAGCTCAGGAAGTCGCCGTCTTTATCTTTACCGCACGGCCAGGTCTGACCCTGCCAGACGTCCGGGTTACATTCGCCGTTATAGCCGCCCTTCTGGCCTTCGCTCCAGCCCATCTCACGCACGTGAACCAGGGCCTGACGCCATTCGGCTTCCGGACGCCAGCTTTCGTGACCGCCCGTTTCCTGAGCAAAGTGCGCAAACATGGTTGCCAGCTCTTTACGGCAGATAGCGTCACTGTCGCGACCGTCATTGTAGGTCTTACACAGCGCCGGGAATTTACCAACCGCTTTCAGGAAGTTGCTGTAGGTGTACGCCTGCGCGCGCAGCGGGAAGAGATATTCCCAGTCGCTGGCTTTCACGATCCCTTCCACGCGTTTCACGTTCTCCGGGTTCGCCGCACGACCAGGTTCAATCAGTTCAACCTGGGCGTTGTCCAGCGTCTTAATGGTTTCCTTTACGGCATCCATCAGCGGGAAGCTGGTCAGCTCTTTCTCTTTCTTCGCCAGATCGCTGGCGTTCATGGTGTATGGTTCACTGGTGGTCGCTTGCAGCGAGGCAGCCTGCGCCATAAACGGTGCTACGCATGCGCCGGCAACGAGAACACTCAGTAACGTCCTTTTGTTCATTTCACTATTCCTGTTTATTTAAGTTAAATAATAACAATCCAGGCTTATGTATTAATCCGTTAATAAATAAACCGCAGACAGCTGTTTTCTCTTTTCGAAGAACACCCTCAGGAATTCTTCAAAAACAAAAAACTCATTCGTTTGCTGTCGCTTTCAGTTCCTGATATTTTTTCCACACTTTGTGGGCGTATATCATGCGTTGCGGATAATTTTCTTTCTTTAATCCGGCGTTATAGGCGCCGACCGCCTCCCAGTTATAGCCATACACTTTAATCATGCTGGATAAAATCGATGCGCCAACCATAATCGAGGTACAGGGTTCGGTTATTAGCCGATATTCATCTATCCCCCTGCTCTCCAGTGCCGAAAAATGTGAGCTGTTAATTTGCATCAACCCCACGTCACGCGTACCGTCATGGTTTCTGCCGACCGCATACGGATTCATTCCCGACTCCACATTGGCAATGGCGTACAGTAAATAAGGATCGACGTGATAATAATGTGCCGCTTTATCCCAACAGTTTGCCAGCGCGCTTTGGCTGATAATCAATAATAAAAAAATTAACTTTTTCATTTTTACCTGCTGACCGTTTCGTTTATTTCTCCTTAACAACATCCTGTAAAATCATTTTTGATTTACTCCCCCCTTATACGGGGGGAGTCTTTATCAGCTCAGATTATTGGCAATCTGTCGCTGGGCCTTCTTTGACCCATACATCGCTGTTCGCTGGGTTGTCACCACGGGTCCACCATTTGGCACGGTAAACGTTGCCCTGGTAAGTAGTGGTTTCGCCGCCGTTGTACACCAGATCAGAACGCCAGTTCATCTTCACGTTGCTCGCAAGTTCCCATGCGTCCACGCCGAAGCCAGGCTGGTTGCCCTGAGTCCAGTACTTCGCTTTCCACACCAGATGGTCGAAGCTTACGGTATCGCCAGTGTTGTAGATTTTGCTGGAATCCCACGCGGCGTAGTTGCCGGCGTTGGCGTCAACCGGTGCGTCGCAGCTGCCGGTTGCAGTGCCTTCGTCAGATGGCGGAGTCACGTCATCAGCAGGTGGTGTAACTTCGTCAGACGGCGGAGTCACGTCATCAGCTGGCGGCGTCACGTCGGCTGGTTTCGGATTAACCGTTACCTGGACGTTAGACTGCACGCTGGTTTTACCATCGCCTACCACCACACTCAGGGTGTAGGAAGAGGTAGAAGCCACTTCTGGCGCAGTGATGGTCACGTTCGCGGTGTCAGTACCGGTCGCGTGCATATCTGCCGGAACGCTCCAGGTATAGGTCAGGTTATCACCGTCTGGATCCGCAGCCTGCGCATGCACAACATAGGTTTCACCCGCCTGCAGCGTCACCGCTTCCATTGGGTTCACAACCGGTGCCTGGTTAGCCTTCGGCGCCTTGTTAACAACCTGCACGTCAATCGCGTTGCTCAGGCCTTTGGCGTCGGTAACCGTCAGGCGGAACACCATGGTCTGATCGCTGGTCGCAGCTGCGACGTTGAAGGTCGCTTTCGCTTTGGTGCTGTTGGTCAGGGTGACCGATGGGCCAGAAACCTGAGTCCATTTGTAGGTAATTGCATCGCCGTCTGGATCGCTGGACGCGGAACCATCGAGCGTAACGGTTGCCGGGCCAGAAACGTTCTGGTCTGCAGAAGAGGCGATTGGCGCATGGTTGGTCACAACAGGATCAACCGGCGTAAAGCCGCCACCCAGCAGGCTTTCGTTCATGGCGTTCAGGATGTCGCCGGTATCGGAGTCAATAGACCATGCGAACAGACCACCCAGGTTTTTCTGAAGCACGTATTTGCCTTTTGCAGCAGTAGAACGCGCGTCTTCATAGGTGATCAGGTCACCCGTCGTTTTGTTGAACACGTATGGCGCTTCTGCATCCGCGTCGTAGCCGTATTCCCAGCCTGGTTTGCCTTTGTACTCGTTAACGATCTGACGATAGTCAACCACGCCCGGTTCCCAGGTTCCTCTCACCATACCGGTCGCGGTACCGGTGAATGGATTGTTACCGGTGTAGCCGTGTACACCCGTCCAGCCACGGCCATACATGCCCGCACCGACCACGATCTTGCCAGGCTGTACGCCTTGCTGCAGCAGGGCATCAACTCCGTTTTCCGTGGTGTAGTTGGTGTCTGGTCGCCATGCTGGCGCATGCAGCGCAGCCTGGTGGCCCAGCTCGGTGTTGCTCCAGCCGCCGTAGAAGTCGTAGCTCATCAGGAAGATGTGGTCGAGGTACTGCTGAGCAGTGGTGTAGTCCACGTCTTCAATCTTATCTTTACCCGCACCGATTGCGCTGGTCAGCTCATAGGTACGGCCAGTCTGGGCAGACAGCTCGTTCAGCATCGCGCGCAGATCGTGCATCAGCGCCGTATAGGTCGCTTTATCCTGCTGCGGGTTGCCTTTCGTCTCGGTCACACCGCCGCCGCCCGGGAATTCCCAGTCGATATCCACACCGTCGAAGAATTTCCAGGTCTGCAGGAAATCTTTAACAGAGGAGACAAAGCGTGCGCGGATAGCCGGATCGCCCATGTGGAAGAACGGATCGGACAGGGTCCAGCCACCGATAGATGGCAGTACTTTCAGGTCCGGATGCGCTTTTTTCAGCGCCATCAGCTGACCAAAGTTACCTTTGTACGGGTCGTCCCAGTTGGACACGCCAGCCTGCGGTTTTTGCAGGGCAGCCCACGGGTCGTGGATCGCCACGGTAAAGTCAGGACGTCCCTGGCAGTCGCGCTGCAGAACGCCGTAGCTGTTGCCGCCTTCTACGGTTTTCAGGCCGTCGTTGATGCCGTCACCGCCACAGATTGGAATGAAGCCATACAGAATGTGGTTGAGGTTCGCAGCAGGAATTTTGTCAACCGGGAAGTTACGGTCATAAACGCCCCACTCAGGGAAGTAGGCCGCAACCACTTTATCGGTATGCTGCGCGAAGGATTTGTTGTTCTCGTGCATTGTCGTGTTCAGCGGCAGCAGGTGGCTACCGTCGGTATCCGCAACGATGATCAGCTTGCTGGCGCTTTTCGTACAGCCGCTGTTGTTACAGACTTCAACCTGCTCCTGATAACGTCCGCCTTTTTTCACTTTGAACGTTGCAGAGCCCGCCGCGCCGCCGGCACCGGTCCACACGGTTTTACCGTCCAACAGCACTTTGGCTGAAGTTGGCGCATCGCCGCTCCAGACGTTCCACTCGACTTTGACATCTACGCCGTCATTATGGACTTTAACCAGACTGTTATAATCCTGAGCGGCCTGATCCACTTCAACCAGGGCAAATTTGTCATTGCCGGAACCAATGGACGGTGCGCCTGGTGCCGCTGCGAATGCGGAGCTGGTTGCCGCCGCAATAAAGAGCGCCAGATATTTAGGCTTCATAAAATTCATTTTTATTTCCTGATAAATTTATTCGTAACGTTAATACCCATGCCTTCCTTGAGAACATGGCGTGTTTCGCGTAATGCGTATTTAACTAACCTGACAACCGAGACAAAAAACGTTTTGCTGCTTTGTATTCCTCCATAAAAAGATACAAGCCCAAATTCCGTGTAGCTTATATCCTTTACGATACACTGAGCGCAAAGAGACGTCCTTCTCTTCCACCGCTGAAAAAATTTATAAAAAAGCTTGACCTGTATATTTAAAATATGAAAGCAAACTGCTGCCCAATAAACACAACTATTCCAGCAAAAGAAAGGTAAGGTCCGAAAGAAATAGTGAGGTTATTTTTATTTGAATTATTTAAAGCAAAATACCCAACGATACCGCTCAGTGCGGCTGCGAGTTCAATCGTGGGCAGAGCCTGCCAGCCGTACCAGGCACCTAATGCCGCCAGCAGCTTGAAATCACCGTATCCCAGACCTTCCCGCCCGGTAACCAGACGAAACGCCCAGTAAAGCAACCAAAGAGACATATAGCCCGCCACCGCGCCGAGCAGCGCGTCGCGTAGCGGCAGTTGGTGATCGAACGCATGAAGCAACAGTCCCGCCCAGAGCAGCGGCTGGGTCAGGCAATCCGGAAGCAATTGATGCCGCCAGTCGATCATCGTCAGCGGGAGTAAAAAGCCGGCCAGCAGCCACAGAGAAAACAGCGCCTGAACGTCGGGCATACACCACGCCGTCAGGCCAAAAAACAGGGCGGAAACCAGCTCAACCAGAAAGATTCGCAGCGGGATAGCGGTTTTGCACTGGCTGCATCGCCCGCGCAGAAGCAGCCAGCTCACCAGCGGAATATTCTCCCAGGCCGCCAGCGCGTGCTGGCACACCGGGCAGTGCGAGGACGGAAAGAGCAGGTTTCCGCATCCCTCCTCTTCCCTTACCATGGCCGGCACGCGTTCGGCGACAACGCCGAGAAAACTGCCCACCATGCCGCCTAACACCGCGCTCGCGATCGCGAACCCCACCGGGTAGACGTCCCGCATCAGCGCAACGCTGTTCATGCGGTTTTACCCCACGTGAGTTGCACTTCAGCCTTCACGTCGCTGAGATGATCCACCGGCGTAAGGTTCATTTTCTGCAGCCTGACGCCGGAGGTCTGGTTAATTTCCCGCAGCCAGTTCTTTAATTCATAAACGTTCACGCGGCTGACCACGAACGATAACGTTTGTCCATCCTGATGCACATCCGTCAGGGGAAGATGGATCTCCTGGGCGCTATTTTCCACCAGCGCACGCGGGTTATTTGTTTTGGTTACCTGAACCTGCAAATGGTTTTTATCTATTTCACTGCGCATCCAGTTCAGGGTTTCTTTTTGTCTGGCCAGGGTCGAAGCACTATTTTGAATCATATTATCCAGCGGCATAACCCCGGCGTAATAGACCGCGGCCCCCAGCAGGGCGGCGGCACATATTTTTAAAATGACTTTTTCCCTGGCGCTGTAATTCTGGTAACGAGACTTAAGCTGCGCAATTCGCTGTTTCATTTATATTTCCCTGCGATCATGGCGGTATAAGGTGCTGACGTGGACACGGGCTGCAGGGTGAAATCAAATTTCTCACTGGCCTGGTTCACAAACGTCTGTAATGCGGTCTGGTTTTGTGCGCTGACGCTCAGCGTCAACGTATTCTGCCGCGCATCGTATTCCAGCAGGTCGATTTCCATTGCCGGAACGGCCTGTCGGGCTTTCTCCAGATCGTCAAACTGAAGAAAGATCCCTTTACCCTGCTTCTTCATGTTTTGACCAAAGTGGTACTTAATATTGGTCTTGTGACGCATGCTCGGGAAATGGTGTTCGTAGACCTGCTGGATCTCCTGCTGGATCTGATTTTCCTGCTGTACCAGCATCCAGGCCATCGCAATGCGCGGCCCCAGTAGCAGGCTAAGGGAGAGCAACCCTACGGCGGCCATCGCCACATTTAACCGTCTGGCGGCTTTGCCATTGCTGGCTTTGGCGCTGAACGCCCCGTGCAGAAGCGTGACGCGGCAGGCCTGCCACTGGGGCTGAATTAGCACCAGCGGATGCTGCCAGGGCAGCACAACATCGACATCCACACCGGCAGGTGCATCACCGTAGCAGCAGATCTCACCCTCTCCGGCTTTCTGCATCAGCAGCGGCAGCAGGTTGGCCTCCATTTCACCCGCGACGTGCGGGGATAACCGCAGCCACCAGGTTTCACCTTCGGCAACCAGCGTGCTGCCGCCCGCCGTCACGGGCAGCAGCCAGGCATCCGGTAGCGCCTGCACCACCGTCAGACCCGCCTCCTGACAGCGGGTTAACCACGCCTGAAGACTGTCGGCATCGATCGCCACCGCGTCGACCTCTGCGCCCTTTTTGCTAAGTACGGTCCAGTGAAGCGAGTCCACGTCACCAATCAGCGTCTCTTCGGCCATCCACGAGAACGCCGTCGCCAGAGAAGCGACCTTTTTCGGCAACGTAAAATGGCGGAAGATCATGCTGCTGGCCGGCAACAGCAGACATACGCGCGTCGCCAGCGGATGATCCGCCAGTGCCTCCAGGCTAGCCACGGTTTCCACCTGCTGAGTGCCGGAGACACACCACATTATTTTCCCGCCCTCGAAGCTGTCGGGACGAACAAAAAGTACCTGTTTCATAGCGATCTACTTTTCTTATTCAATCATTCGGTAACGACGCTGCCACGTCACGATCTCACCGGCTTCGTTATTAACCTGAAGCTGGCTTACCACACGAAGCGTTAATTCATCGGTATTGCCGGTGTAGTTAACGCGGAAATACCGGCTATTTATTGAGAGAAGCTCTGCCACCTGCGGAAGGTCATCTTTCAGCTGCGGGAAAGTTTGCTCCAGCGCTTTGCTGAAGGTCTCCATATTTTCCCAGCCGCTTTCAGGACGCGATTCAATCAGGCGAAGGGCGTCATCTTCAGTTAATTTCTCCGGGAACAGGGCGGCCAGTAAGGCGGCCTGCTCCGGTTTCAGGGTATTCACATCCACCTTGCTGGCGGTGTCCGGTAACGCGCACAGCAGTTTGCTTACCTTCGGATATGCCGCCGCCGGGAACGCAGGCAGCAGTTTGATCTCCGCAATGGTGCGCATCATCTGGTTAGCCGGCTGACGGGCAGGCACGACGCCTGCCCAGGCATCACTCTCGGCGCCTTCTTTGGCCGTCGTCGTGTCGCCATCGAGGTAGTCCACCAGCTGGAGGTAAACCTCTTCCGCCGTGGACTGGCTTAGCCCGCTCTGCGTCAGGATCTGCTCAACAATTCGCTCGTTGCGCGGCTTTTCCGGCACGGCAGTCTGCGCTTGCCCCTGGGCAGGCTTTTCTGCTGCCAGCAGGTTATTAACGTTGAAGCAGTCCTGGGCATCTTCGACCTGGCTTACCACCGTGTAATCTTCCCCCTGCGTTTCCAGCGGCTGCTGCCAGTCCCCTTCCGGTGACAGCGCGTTGCTCTCGCCGCTGGCGTCACTCTGCAGACGGTCTTTGACCACTTTTTCCTGGGCCTGCATCGCCCAGCGCAGCTGCTGCTGGCTGACCTGGTAATGCGTTTTCTGCAGGTTGCGGCAGAACTGCTGGCTGATTTTGGCGGCAAGGGCCGACATCATCACTAGCAGGATCAACACCACCAGCAGCGCCACCCCTTTCTGTTTGCGTAAGGCACTCATAGTTTCGCCTCCGGTGCAGGTTGTGGCGCGGGTTGCGGCGCAGTCCCTGCCTCTGGCGCGGCGTCTGCCCCGGTGGCAGGTGCCGGTGCAGCCACAGCAGGCAGATCGCCCGGGGTCGTGAAGACCCAGCGCCAGGTATCACCGTTTTCCATCGTCAGCGTCAGCTCAACCCCGTCCGGCAGGTGCGCTGGGTCGCTCCAGCTTTTCTGCCAGCCCTGACGGTAAAAACGCCACGCCAGGGATTTCACCTCGCTGACGATCGGCACTTCGTCCGGTTTAACGTCCGCCGGGCTGTCAATGACCGGCCAGACATCGCGGTAAAGACGCCCCTCTTCCAGCCGCCAGCGCACGCGTTCGAGTTGCACCGTACCGCTCACGCCGTTGAGCGTGGTCAGTTCCAGCGCATCATCGACCTGACGGAACAGGTCCGGCTCGTTGCGCGGCGCGCGCGCCTGAAGCTGGTAAAAATCGCGCTCCATCAGGCTCCAGGCGCGCTGAAGCTGATTGAGCTTCGCCGCGCTGGCGTCGGTTGCCGAACTGGTGCGCATCGCGCCGTCCAGAATCTGCCAGGCCAGGGTGCTGATCACCGCAAAAATGGTCAGCGCAATCATGATCTCCAGCAGGGTAAATCCGCGCTGGCGTCGGGCTTTGTTCACTTGATCTCTCCCGGCGGCACAATCTGCAGCGATATCACGGGCTGGCTGTCGTCGCCTTCCGCATAAACGCTGATGGCGTTTGCCCAGCGGTTGTCCGCCGTTTTGATGCGCTGTTTACGCCACGTCCAGCCGCGCCCGCCCATGGTTTCGCTTCCCCGTTCTTCGGCATCGGGAAAGTCGCTTTTAGTCAGTTGCACTTCCGCCAGCTGGTTTTCCGCCACCCAGCTGGCCTGCAGCGTATCGGCCAGGCCGTGGGTGAAACGCACGTTCAGAGACACCGAGTTCATCAGCGCCAGCGCGGCGGTGGAGAAGATGACCAGCGCCACCATGACCTCCAGCAGCGTCATCCCCGTTTGCTTTTTCTTACCGTTAGCCATCGTTTTCTACCGATACGGGCGCCGCGCCTTGCGACACCACGCGGAAATGGTGCTCTTTGTCATAGCTTTGCAGCGTCAGCGTGAAGCGGCTGATTTCGCCGTCCGGCAAAAAAAGCACCTGCGGATCGGACGTCAGCGTCGCGGCCAGGCGCTGCGGCGAGAGCGATACGTGCATCTCCTCCGGGAAATCACCTTTGGTGGAGATACGGCCCGCAGATAATGGTACCCAGCGACGCTCGCCCCCTTTATCTTCAAGAGTCACCAGCTGATAGTTATCCGTGGTGATCACCAGTCCGACGATATTTCCGTCCATCACCGCACGGTCTGAACCATAATCAACGAGGGCTTTTAATTGCTGGCCAAATATATCCGCACCGCTGCGCGAAGGTATTGTTGACACCACCATCATGGCGCAGCTGGCAAATATCACCAGCGCCAGAATAATTTCCAGCAACGTAAAGCCGCGTTGATTTTTCATTATTTCTCTTTCTTATCCAGAGACCAGTTCGTAATATCATCGGCGGTATTGGCTTCACCGTCCGGGCCAGACGAGAAGACGTCAACCGCACCGTGCTCACCCGGGCTTACGAGGAGATAATCATTGCCCCATGGGTCCTGCGGCAGACGGCGAATATAGCCATCCGCGCGGTAGCCGTTCGGGATTGGCGCGATTTCCGGCTTGGTCACCAGCGCCTGCAGGCCTTGTTCGGTTGTCGGATAACGGTGGTTATCCAGCTTATACATATCCAGCGAACCTTCGAGCGCGACAATATCGCTGGTCGCCTTTTGGGCATCCGCTTTTTCTTTATTACCCATTAAATTGGGCACTACCATGCTCGCCAGTACGCCGAGAATAACAATGACCACCATTAATTCGAGCAATGTGAAGCCCGCCTGGCGAGCCAGGTTTTTACGTTTTAAAGCCATGATTTAACCTACCATATTATTAAGTTGCAGAAGCGGTTGTAATATTGACAGCACGATGAATAAAACAATCGTTGCCATGGATACCACCAGCGCCGGTTCAAATACCGACAGCGTTAACGTAATGCGATGCTGTAATGCCGATTCCTGGTTTTCCGCCGCGCGGTCCATTAAATTACCTAATTCGCCGCTCTCTTCCCCGGAGGCAATCATATACAGCATGGTCGGCGGGAAGAGTCTCGCCTGCTCCAGTGCGGCATACAGCGATGCCCCCTGGCGGACGGTATCCGCCGCCTGCTCCAGCACCTGCCGGGCGTAGAGGTTTTCGATACCGTCCATCGCGATATACATCCCCTCCAGCAGCGGCACGCTACTGGCCTGCAGAATACTCAGGGTGCGGATATAGCGGGCGCTGTTGATGGCGCACACCAGTTTTTTTATCGGCGAACCGTTCACCAGCCAGCTGTGCCAGCGAAAGCGGTTTTTGACGTTTCTGACCCAGGCTTTGAAACCGACAATCCCCCCGCCGATGCCGCCCGCGATATAAATCCCGTAAGCCTGCAGGAAATCACTCACTGCAATCAGCGTGCGGGTGGTGATCGGCAGTTGCTGCTTCATGTGGGTGAACTGTTCGATCACCTGCGGCACCACCGCGACCAGCAGAATGCTGATGACCGCAATGGCCACCACCGTCAGGGTAATCGGGTAGACCATCGCCTGCGTCAGCTTGCTTTTCATCTTCTGACGCTGCTCGTTGTACTCGGCCAGCTTCTCCAGCACGTCGCCCAGGTGGCCGGTCTTTTCACCGGCCATCACCAGCGTGCAGTAGAGCTTGTCGAAGGTGCGCGGAAACTGGCTGAAGGCGTCAAACAGCGTGTGCCCTTCCACCACTTTCTCGCGAATTTCTACCACCATCGCCGCCAGCTTTTTATCTTCCGTCTGTTTGGATATCGCTTTGAGCGCGCTCTCCAGCGGCAGCGCCGCGTTGACCAGCGTGGAAAGCTGGCGGGTAAACATCGACAGCACCGGGGTAGAAAGTTTTGCACCGGTTTTCGCTTTTCCGGCAGATGCAGTCTCACGGGTTTCGTTGATGCTGACGGGCATCAGCTTTTGCTCGCGCAACATCTGGCGAACCTGCTTTTGCCCCTCGGCCTGCAGCGTACCGCGCTGGGTTTTCCCCGCCGCATCCGTTGCCGTCCAGGCGTAGAAGGCCATTACGCATCTCCTCCACGCTCAGCGGTAACGCGCATCACCTCTTCGAGAGAGGTCACGCCGCTAATGACCTTCAGCAGGCCGTTCTCACGCAGGCTGTAGGCCTGCTTAAAGAGCTGCGTTTCAATGGACATTTCGTCTTTATCTTCATGAATGGCGCGGCGCATGGTGCTGTCCACCACCAGAAACTCATGAATACCGGCGCGCCCCTGGTAGCCGCTCTGGCGGCAGTGCTCGCAGCCCACCGCGCGGTAGATCGCCTTCGGCGGCGTATCCATAAAGCTGAACAGCGCTTTCTCATTGTCGTCCAGCGGACTGGTGGTCCGGCAGTGCGTACACAGCCGACGCACCAGACGCTGGGCAATGACACCGAGCAACGATGAACCAATTAAAAAGGACTCCAGCCCCATATCCCGCAGACGGGTGATCGCCCCCGCGGCGCTGTTGGTGTGCAGCGTAGACATGACCAGGTGACCGGTGAGCGACGCCTGCACCGCAATTTGCGCGGTTTCACCGTCACGAATTTCCCCGATCATCACCACATCCGGATCCTGACGCAGAATGGCGCGCAGTCCGCGGGCAAAGGTCATGTCCACGCGCGGGTTAACCTGCGTCTGCCCCACCCCTTCCAGTTCGTATTCAATCGGGTCTTCTACGGTCAGAATGTTGCGTTCGTGACCGTTCAGCGCCGAAAGAATGGCGTACAGGGTGGTACTTTTACCGGAGCCAGTCGGCCCGGTGACCAGGATGATGCCGTGCGGGCGGTCAATCAGCCCTTTCAACTTTTCCAGCTCTTCATCAATCAGGCCAAGCTTGTTGATGTCGGGCTTCAGATTGCTTTTATCGAGCAGACGCATTACCACACGCTCGCCGTACTGTGAAGGAATGGTCGATACACGCACGTCGATTGCCTTACGGCCGATGCGCAGGGAGATACGTCCATCCTGTGGCAAACGCTTCTCGGCGATGTCGAGTTTTGACATCACCTTGATGCGCGACACCAGCAGCGGCGCGAGCTTGCGCGCTGGCTGGAGCACCGGGCGCAGCACGCCGTCGACGCGAAAACGAATGCTCAGCGTGCGCTCAAAGGTTTCGATATGAATATCCGACGCGCCATCTTTGACCGCCTCGCCAAGAATGGCGTTAATCAGGCGGATCACCGGCGAGTTTTCGTCGTTGTCGAGCAAATCCTCGTTATCCGGGATCTCCTCAGTTAACGCCATCAAATCGATATCCGCGTCCATATCGTCCACCAGCTGCTGAGAGACGCCGCTGCTCTGCTGCCAGATTTTCGCCAGCAGCTCGTCAAAGGCCTCTGGCGTCAGAGTCACCGGGACGAACGTGCGTCCCAGCACCCGGCGCACTTCCAGCAGCGCAAATGCCGGGGTGTCTTCACGGATATAGACGTCATTGTTGTAAAATAAAACGCCATTATCTTTTGCATAGCTGCTGCTACACAGGGTTTTACTCAGTTCGTCCACGTTGCCCTCCGCCTTACTGTTTAAACGGGTTGCGCGTTGCGGCTGCGCTGGTTTTCACCGGCACCGCGTCGGCAGAAGGCGCGGACGGATATGCTGGCATCACCGGGTTATTGCTGTTCGTTACGATGCCCAGCTTTTTCTCCTCCATGCGCTGCTGCTGGCGAGCACGGATCTGGTCATATTTCTCTTTCGACGCCGCACTGTAGTTGTCGTCGTCGCGCAGCACCGTGGTGTGGATGAACACCATCAGGTTACGTTTAGAGGTATCCTCAGAGGTGTAGCGGAACAGCTGGCCCACCAGCGGAATATCGCCCAGCAGCGGCACCTTGGAGACGGTCTCTTTGGTGACGTTTTCCATCAGACCGCCCAACACCACGGTCTGGCCGCTGTGTACCATCACTTCGTTGTTGATGGTACGGGTGTTGAAGGTTGGGCCGAGGCTGGCGTCTTCAGTCGCGTTAGCGTCAACGCTGGAGACTTCCTGTTCAATCTTCAGATGAATCATGTCGCCGTCGTTAATCTGCGGCACGATTTTCAGCTTGGTCCCCACCGTCTTACGCTCAACGGAGTTAAAGACGTTGTCGCCACTGGTCGTTTGCGAACCGGACAGTACCGGCACATCCTGACCGACGTTGAACGACGCTTCTTTGTTATCCAGCGTCACCACGCTTGGCGTAGAAAGAATGTCGTTCTTGGACCCGGTGGAGAGCGCAGTCATCAGCGCACCAAAATCACCGTTAAAGAAGCCGGTTGCCAGACCGGTATACGACAACCCTTTCATCGTGCCATTTTTGACCTGCCCGATTGGCAGGCCGGTGGATCCGAACTGGACGCCGCCGTGCTTGCTGGTCCACTGCACGCCCAGATCCATGCCGTTACCATCCTGTACTTCCGCAATGATGGCTTCCACCAGCACCTGCGGACGGCGGATATCGAGCTTATCGATGACCTTCTCCAGGGAGTTCATCACGTTAGGCTGCGCGGTGATCACCAGAGAGTTGGTTGACTCGTCGGCGGTAATATTCAGATCGCTGGACGCGGCGGCGGTTTTCGCCTTTGGCGCGCCCGCTTTGTCTTTCAGCTGTTCGCCAATCCCGGTCAGCACCGGCACCACCTTGGTGGCGCTGGCGTATTTGAGATAGAACACGCGGGTATTCCCTTCGTTGTTCTGCTCGCGATCCAGCTCATGAATCAGAGAGCGGGTGCGGGTGCGCGCCGCTTCCGAGCCGCTGATCACCAGGCTGTTGGTCTCGTCATCCGCAACCACTTTCGTGGCCAGCTGCGGTGCGTTCTGCCCTTTCTGCTCTTCGTTGTTGAGGTTGTTCAACATGTCTGAGAGCTCTTTGGCAGAGGCAAAGCGCAGCGGCACAATTTCACGGCGCTGAACACCGTCTTTATCCACGCGCTGAACCAGATCCACCAGGCGGTTCACCACCGAGGCTTTACCGGTTAACAGCAGTACGTTGGACGGCTCAAAGTGAACCACGTTACCGATGCCGGTTGCGTCGTTGAGCTGGCGCAACAGCGGAGCAAGCTCGCGTACTGGCACATTTTCCATGCGCACGACGCGGGTGATGATTTCATCCCCTTTGCCCGGGTTGCTGCTGTCCGCCAGCGGCGCCCCGGCGGTGCGGGCGACGCTTGAACGCACCACTTTGACCATGCCGTTGTCCATCGGGATCACCGACAGGCCGTACAGGTCCAGCACGCTCAGGAAGAACTGGTAATACTCATCTTCCGTCAGCACGTTATAGGTTCTTACGGATACCGTGCCCTGAACGGACGGATCGACAAGAATGGTTTTATTAAGATTGCGGCCTACCGTATCGATAAACTCCCGAATATCGGTATTTTTAAAGCTCGCGCTAAAATTCGCCGCGAACAGCGAACCTGAATATAACGACAATGCGGTCAGCGCCACGCACGCCCAAGGAAATTTCTTCATGGCTGTAAACTTGTTAATTGTTTAGAACATTAATCCGAATATTTTCAAGGTGAGCGTGACGTCTGACGACGACCTCCGCTTCTTTCATTTTCGACCAGTTGGCAATAATATTTTTTGCCTTTGCTTCATCGGTCATATCGACAGAGTTTACTTTTACCGCCACATCCCCCTTTTCCAGTCCTGAATGACTGAAGAAGGCGGAGGAGTTCCTTGGATTAATGTTGTAGCCTTCCAGCTGGCCTTTTTCGATCAGAGGTTTTAACACCAGATAATCATCCAGATGCACGCTTTCCGCGCCTGCATCCTTCGTCGATTTCGTCACCGGGCCGCTGTCAACGCCGCCCTTAAAATAATCCGGCTTATTTAATGCAAGTACCTGCGTAGCACCTTCATAATTAACCACCACATTATCTTTATTAATTTCCTGAACAAACGCGTCGGTAAAACCGGTCAACGGCTCGCCCTCGCGGTAGCTTCTCGCCCCTCCGGGGGTTTTAATGACGGCGAAGGAGAGCCAGGCATCATCACTGCGCACGATACCTTCGATCTCCGCTGCCAGCGGCGCTTTTGCCGCTATCTCGACGTTATCCTGGCGAACAGCAGCCGTGAAAAGCGTGAAGGCTTTTTCTTCGCGACGTTTTTTCAGCGGCTGCACATCAGAATTAGCCAACTTATTTGTAACTTTTTTATAATCTTTAAACGTCAGATACCCTTGTTGGCCGCAAAATAGCAACAGCGCAAACATAATACAGGGGGTTATCCACCGTGACAGAAATGAGAACCTCATTTTTCATCTGGCCTATAGCAAAGCGAAAATAAGCAGCGTCGTGCTGCGCTAACATGTGAGGAAATAGTAATGAGCTGCTGTAAATTCGACCACTGACTTTGCCACTAACTTTCATACAGAAAACTATTGACCGTATAAAATCCAGATGTTAGGCATCGTCCAGTGGATATTTTTACCCTGTGTGTAAATTGACCACACCCTGGCGTTGCTTTACTTTCTCGTCCTGTTGCTATTCCCAATCAGAGACGGTAAGTCGTTATGTATCAGAAGCACTTTAATTTTAAAAATCCGCCCTTTCGGAAGATCGTCCGCTCAAACGGCGATTTTCTGGTGCCTTATCATCAGGATGTTTTCAACCTGCTGAAGGAGAAAACCCAACAGGCGGGAATTATCGGGCTCTTTTCCGACGATGCCCCTCTGCTGGGGCAGTTCAGTGACGCCCTCAAATCTGCCCACCCCGACGTGCTTGCTATTAATGCGTTTCCAAAACTGAGTGCCAGTAGCCTGCTGTACAAGCTCAGCCCGGGAACCAAAGAGAACAAGAACCGGATTCAGGCGGTGGATGCCGTACTGCACCAGTGGCAGGCGGAAAAAAACCGGGCGAAGATACTGATCGTTAGCCATTGCGAGGCGATGAAAGAGAGCTGTCACGAGGTGCTGGCGATGCTACTCACCCGTGCCCAGGAGCTGGCGTTTCGCCTGTCGGTGGTGCTGACGGGCGCGGCGGATCGGGACGTTGTTCTGATGCAGCAATCTGAGCTGCGTGAATATGCGCACACCCGCCACACTTTGCGTCCCCTTACCTGCCGGGAATATCTCAGCTATGTACAGGCGCAGTGTGAAGAACACGGGTGCGAGAGCGCACCGTTATCCCCGGCACGCGTGCGTAAAATGCATGCGCTGACCAAAGGGAATATCAGCAAACTGAATGAACTGTCGCATCTGTCGATGCTGGCTGCCTGGACCGAACGTGCAGCCCAGGTCAGCCCGCGTCATTTACGGCTGGCGGCAGGTGAGATCCTCCCGGCGAAAAAACACGGTAAGCGCCTGGCAACCGTGGGGCTTTTTGCCTCAGTGCTGTTCGCCGCCTGCGGCTGGTATTTAACGTCGTCGATCGCCGGAAAACTTCCGGTTCAACTCCCGGTACCCGTCAGTTGGAAACAGCAGGCGCCAAAAGTTGAGGCACCGGTGGTGCCGGTCATCGACAACGAAATGGTTAATCAGCCGGATGCCATGCATCAGCTCTACCTGATGTGGGGGTATGACGCCTCGGCGGATGATGCCCTGTGCCAGAACGCCGCGAAGGTGAACCTGATGTGTAAACAGGGGAATGCCTCACCTGATGCGCTGGCACAGGAGGGGTATCCGTGGGTGAGCGAGCTGAAAACCGGCGATCATCTTAACTATGCCGTGGTCGCCCGCGTCGGAGATACGTCACTCGACCTGCTGATGAATAACCGTACCTGGCAGGTAAGCCGCCGCTGGTTTAACCAGCATGCGACCGGCAACTTTACCCAGTTGCACCGCCTGACGCCGGAAGGTAAAGACGCTATCAGTGCCGCCAGCGACACGAAAGACATGGGCTGGCTTGACCAGCAGTTGAGCCTGGCGCTTGGCCAGCCAGAAACCCATTCGCAGATCTGGACGGCGGAGATGATGAAACGCACCCGCGAATTCCAGCAAAAAATGCATCTGCATGTGGATGGCATTCCTGGCGAAGATACGTTGATGCAGTTGATGCGTGAAACCCATACCGCGCCGAGCGTACTGCTCCAGACCACGCATGCCACACCCGACGCCAACACGCAGGAGAAGCATTCCTAATGTCTACCATCTGTCTTGCGGCTCAGCGCAGTTACACCACCGGCGAGGCGGTCTGGTTTTCATACCGCCTCCCCCGTCTGAGAAACATCGTTAGCCATGCCTTTTTAGGGATGGTGGCTCTGTGCGCCATGATCATGGCAGGGCTGTACGCGCATGTTTACTGGAACCTGCGCCATCCGGCGCCGGAACCGGTCAAAGCAAGCGCCGCGAAACCGGAAACGCAGCTTTCAGATATGCACTATGTGTATGTGAGCAAGCCGTTCCCGCATCCCCATCCGCATCCGCAGCCAAAACCGGCTCCGGTGCAGTCGGATGTTCCTGCCATGCAGGATCTGCCCATCAACAGCGATGATGCCGACTGGCAGCAGGCACCTGATGGTGACGTGCCCCATGATACTTCCCGGGATACGTTACCCGGAACCGAAGCACACGAAGCCGCCTCCGCCAGCACAGGCAGTGATGACGCCTCTATAAGCGAGTTACTTAAGCAGGCGTTAAAAGAACAAGAGCAAGATTATTCGCAAGGCAAAATTCCCGAGCCGCCGGTTGACGAAACGCAGGATAATTCGCAGAGGGATGTGAATCATAAAGTGGATGCCCGGTCCCCTTTGAGTGAGAAAGGAGACCGGCTGGAGTAGTTAATATTTTTCAGGCAAGGCTGTCAGGTTAAGGAGTCTTCCCTTTTCCACAACAATATATTGACCTTTTTTCAGATCGGAAAGAATTTTAATGATGGTGCTACGAGCCAGGTTGGTGTACTCCTGAATATAATCATAAACGTTAATATCGCGTTGCTGATGAACAATCAGGTCATTGATCTCGTATAAAAACTCACGTACGACTGAATACGCACTGCGGGCAACCAGAACATCGTCACGTTTGCTCAACATACAAATATACCAGGAGAGAACTTTGGTCAGTTGAGGCCACAAATTGTTATCCGTCATGAGCTGCGCGAAGGTCTCTTTTTTAATTGAGCGCACCACGGTATTGGCCCGAACGAGGCCGTACATATGGGTCGCGTCGTAGTACATCGAAGAGAGACCAAAAATGCACTGGCCGGTAACCGTGAACATACACAGTTCGTCGGATTCACGTCGGAATTCAACTTCGCCGCTGACGATAATATGAATATATTGTGAATCAGAGGTGGATATTTTCTGCCATTTCTTTAAGGTTTTCTCTTCAAAACCTGAGGTTGCAGAAATAATACTATTCATTTCGTCCTGTGGACGTAACTTTTTACCGTAAATACTTAACATTGTTATACCCGATTTAAGATGTTAATTTTTAGTATGCAGACCAAAGTACAAAAACCTTAGCCTAAGAATATTTTTCCTGATGATACGCTCAAGGAGAAAAATAAAAGATGAATGAGATATATTTATTTGCTGCATTAATTAGCAAGCTATGTGTCTATCTTAAATGCGGATAATTTTAAGTCAATTAACTAAAAATGAATTGAGTTTGTACCTAAGATTAATCTCAAGTAAATCAGGAGTAATTGGCGCTTTCGGGGGTATCCGAAGGATTACCCCTGCCCGTATTTCTCTAAAAGCGCTTCAGCAATGGCCATCGTTTCGACATCTGCGACGCCGTTCCACAGGTCAGGCCTGAAGTGCATCTGGAATACCATGATGATACGTTTTTGCTGCGCTGGGGTGCTGTTGGCCGGCACGTCATAGCCGTAGCGCGCAAGCAAATCGAGTAACGCTGCGGTATCCACCGCCTGAAAGCGTGGTCGTCCGTTGATATAAAATGCGACGCGCGCGGGATCGGGCCATGCGCCTATCCCCTGCTGAGCCAACTGTCGCCATGGGAACAACGGACCGGGATCGTCTTTGCGCTGCGGCGCAATGTCCGAATGGGCCACCACGTTCTCAGGTCTGATGTTGTAGCGGGCAATGATGTCTTTGGCGAGTGGCACCAGCGCCGCAATCTGCGCGGGTTCGAAAGGTGTAAAACGCTTTACGCCAGCAGACGTTTGCCAGCCACGATTTTCAAGTTCAATGCCCACAGACGTATCATTAATTCGGTTGGTACCGCGCCAGAAGCTGATACCTGCATGCCAGGCCAGTTCGCTCTCGGGTACCAGTTGCCAGATACGCGGCTTGCCGTCCGGTGCTGGCGGCTTTGCGGGGATCAAATAATGAGAGCTGACGTTTTTATCGGTTAGGGTCGCCAGCGACGTGTCAAAATCATCGGCGGTGTAGTGGATCACCAGCACCTTTATTCGCGGGTAGGCCGCCTGCGCCTGATGACGGGTATCCAGCTCGTACGCGCCTTTATCAACAATGCCCTTTTCCGAGGTACATCCTGCCAGCAACAGCGCCAGCAGGAGAGTGGAGAGCGAACGCTTCATCGACGGGTTTTCACCGCCGTTCCACTGACGCTCACCATCAGCATGCTGGCATCTTTCCCGACCGTTTCGTAGTCGATATCAATGCCGACTACCGCATCCGCACCCAGCGCCTTGGCCTGCTCACCCAGCTCCTTAAAAGCAATTTCTCGCGCTTTACGCAGCTCTTTTTCGTAGGCACCGGATCGTCCACCCACGATGTCACGGATGCCAGCAAAAAAGTCGCGGAAGATATTGGCACCGAGAATTGCTTCCCCGGTCACCACGCCGCAATACTCGGTTATTGTTTGCCCTTCCAGGGTTGGCGTTGTTGAAAACTGCATAGTTTCTCTCCTTCTTTAGCGTTCAATGCCTTAGGCACAGCATTATCGGTTCGTTACGCTATGATTGAAAGGATAGTTAATAAATAAGGAAATCAACATGCGCTACTCTGCTTTAACACTTTTGGTGCCCTGCGCGCTGGTGCTCAGCGCCTGTACCACCACGGTCACGCCAGCCTTTAAGGATATTGGTACCCGCAGCGGCCCCTGCATTGACGGCGGCCCGGACACCGTGGCGCAGCAGTTCTATGATTACCGCATTCAGCACCGCAGCAACGATCTCACCGGCCTGCGCCCTTACCTGAGCGACGGTCTGGCAAAACTGCTCAACGACGCCACCCGCGATCCGCAGCATAATACCCTGCTTAAATCCGATCCGTTCTCCAGCCGTACCACGCTGCCGGACAGTGCGGAAGTGGCCAGCGCTTCTACCATTCCCAACACCGATGCGCGAAACATTCCGCTGCGCGTCAAGCTGACCCAAGGGACCCAGTCTTGGCAGGATGAGGTACTGATGATCCGTGAAGGTCAGTGCTGGGCTGTCGACGACGTACGCTACATTGGCGGCAGCGTTCATGCCCCGGCAGGCACGCTGCGCCAGTCGATTGAGAACCGCTAAACCATCAGTTATAAAAATGTTACCCCCGTAAAATGTCCGGCATTTCTCGCGGAATGCCGACATTTATACTCGCCGCCTTTGCCCTTCGCTATTTTGTGCTATGTTTAAGAGGAAATACGGGTTATATTTAACTTTTAACGCAGAAATATTGCATAACTATTCTGTCAACGGTACTATCTGCGGCCTCAATTGCTATAGATTGCCTGGATGAGTAAAGACTGCCCCGATGAGTATTAAACTAAACGGCATTAACTGCTTCTACGGCGCACACCAGGCGCTGTTTGACATCACGCTGAACTGCCCGGAAGGCGAAACGCTGGTTTTGCTTGGCCCAAGCGGTGCAGGTAAAAGCTCCCTTCTGCGTGTCCTTAATCTGCTTGAAATGCCCCGTTCAGGTACGCTGGCGATTGCCGGTAACCATTTTGATTTCGCGAAAACGCCGTCTGATAAAGCGATTCGCGAGCTGCGTCAAAACGTCGGCATGGTCTTCCAGCAATACAATCTCTGGCCGCATCTGACGGTGCTGCAAAACCTGATTGAAGCCCCGTGCCGCGTGCTGGGGTTAAGTAAGGATCAGGCCATCGGCCGTGCCGAAAAGCTGCTCGAGCGTCTGCGCCTTAAGCCTTACAGTGACCGTTATCCGCTGCATCTTTCGGGTGGTCAGCAGCAGCGTGTGGCGATTGCCCGTGCGTTGATGATGGAACCGGCGGTTTTGCTGTTTGATGAACCGACCGCGGCGCTGGACCCGGAAATCACCGCTCAGATCGTCAGCATTATTCGTGAGCTGGCGGAAACCAATATCACGCAAGTCATCGTTACCCACGAAGTGGAAGTGGCGCGTAAAACCGCCAGCCGTGTGGTCTACATGGAAAATGGGTATATCGTTGAGCAAGGTGATGCGAGCTGCTTCGCTAACCCGCAAACCGATGCCTTCAAAAACTATTTATCTCATTGATTGTGTCAGGGGAAATATAATGAAAAAAGTATTACTTGCCGTGCTGCTTGCTGGCGTTACCCTTTCCGCTACCGCAGCCCAGACCATTCGTTTTGCCACGGAAGCGTCTTACCCTCCGTTTGAGTCCATTGATGCAAACAATAAAATTGTTGGCTTTGACGTAGACCTGGCAAACGCCCTGTGTAAAGAGATCGATGCGACCTGCACTTTCAGTAACCAGGCGTTTGACAGCCTGATCCCAAGCCTGAAGTTCCGCCGTATCGATGCCGTCATGGCCGGTATGGACATCACCCCTGAGCGTGAAAAGCAGGTGCTGTTTACGACCCCTTACTACGACAACTCGGCGCTGTTCATTGGTCAGAAAGGGAAATTCACCTCTGTTGATCAGCTGAAAGGCAAAAAAGTGGGCGTGCAGAACGGCACCACGCACCAGAAATTCATCATGGATAAGCATCCGGAAATCACCACCGTTCCGTATGACAGCTACCAGAACGCGAAGCTGGATCTGCAAAATGGTCGTATTGACGGCGTCTTTGGCGACACCGCGGTCGTGACCGAGTGGCTGAAAGCGAACGATAAACTGGCGCCAGTAGGCGACAAAGTGACCGATAAGGACTACTTCGGTACCGGTCTGGGGATTGCCGTTCGTCAGGGCAACACTGAGCTGCAGCAGAAGTTCAACGCTGCGCTGGAAAAAGTGAAGAAAGACGGCACCTACGAAACCATCTACAAAAAATGGTTCCAGAAGTAATTCCTGATGAATGAAATTTTTCCTTTAGCAAGCGCCGCCGGGATGACCGTCGGCCTTGCCGTTTGCGCACTGATTATCGGCCTGGTGCTGGCGATGTTCTTTGCGGTGTGGGAGTCCGCGAAATGGTTCCCCGTCGCCTGGACAGGCTCCGCGCTGGTCACTGTGCTGCGTGGACTACCGGAAATTCTGGTGGTCCTGTTTATCTATTTCGGCTCCTCGCAGCTGCTGCTTACGCTGTCGGATGGCTTCACTGTCAATCTTGGCTTTGCGCAGATCCCGGTGCAGATGCAGATTGAAAACTTCGACGTCAGCCCGTTCCTGTGCGGCGTGATAGCCCTCTCCCTGCTCTACTCGGCGTACGCGTCGCAAACCCTGCGTGGTGCGCTGAAAGCCGTGCCGCAGGGGCAGTGGGAGTCGGGTCAGGCGTTGGGTATGTCGAAATCAGCGATCTTCTTCCGTCTGGTCATGCCGCAGATGTGGCGCCATGCCCTGCCGGGCCTTGGTAACCAGTGGCTGGTGCTGCTGAAAGATACCGCGCTGGTGAGCCTGATCAGCGTTAACGATTTGATGCTGCAAACCAAAAGCATCGCCACCCGTACTCAGGAGCCCTTTACCTGGTACATTGTGGCGGCGGCGATCTACCTGGTGATCACGTTGCTCAGTCAGTACATCCTCAAGCGTATTGACCTGCGGGCGACGCGCTTTGAACGGAGACCAGGCTGATGCTTGAATATTTCCCGGAGCTCATGAAAGGGCTGCACACCAGCCTGACGCTGACCGTGGCGTCCATTATCGTGGCGCTGATCCTGGCGCTCATCTTCACCATCGTCCTGACGCTGAAAACGCCGGTACTGGTATGGATTGTGCGCGGCTACATCACCCTGTTTACCGGTACGCCGCTGCTGGTGCAGATCTTCCTGATTTACTACGGCCCGGGACAGTTCCCGTCGCTGCAGGAATATCCTGTTATCTGGCATCTGCTCTCTGAGCCGTGGCTGTGCGCCCTGATAGCCCTTTCCCTGAACAGCGCGGCCTATACCACCCAGCTGTTCTACGGCGCGATTCGTGCAATCCCGGAAGGGCAATGGCAGTCCTGTGGGGCGCTCGGCATGAGCAAGAAAGACACGCTGGCGATCCTGCTGCCGTATGCCTTTAAGCGTGCGCTCTCCTCTTACTCCAACGAAGTGGTGCTGGTGTTCAAGAGTACCTCTCTGGCCTATACCATCACCCTGATGGAAGTGATGGGCCACGGACAGCTGCTGTATGGACGCACCTATGACGTGATGGTCTTCGGCGCGGCGGGCGTGGTGTATCTGGTCGTGAACGGCCTGTTGACGCTGATGATGCGCCTGATTGAGCGTAAAGCTTTAGCGTTTGAGCGCAGATCGTAGGCCAGGTAAGCGCAGCGCCACCCGGCAAGAAGTGCATAAATGTGATTAATCAATGCGGATAACTTTCTGGTTATCCGCTTTTTTTTGCCATAAAGATAATATTTAATCATTTTTATTGCATATAAATTCATTAACTGGCATTGTACATCCAGGCCGCAGACACGGCGCATCAATAAGACAGACGGGAGCATTACCATGAAAAAGTTAGTTCTGGCCGCATTACTGGCAACGTTCGCCGCAGGCGCATCCGCAGCGGATAAAATCAATTTTGGCGTGTCCGCCACCTATCCGCCGTTTGAATCGCTGGATGCCAGCAACCAGATCGTCGGTTTCGATATCGACCTGGCGAAAGCGCTGTGCAAACAGATGCAGGCCGACTGCACCTTTACCAACCACGCCTTTGACAGCCTGATCCCGTCGCTGAAGTTCAAAAAATACGATGCGGTAATCTCCGGAATGGACATCACCCCAGAGCGCAGCAAGCAGGTAGCGTTCACCGACCCGTACTACGCCAACTCGGCGGTAGTGATTGCGAAGAAAGGGGCGTATAAGTCCTTCGACGAGCTGAAAGGCAAACGCATCGGGATGGAAAACGGCACCACGCACCAGAAATACCTGCAGGACAAACATCCTGAAGTGAAAACCGTGGCCTATGACAGCTATCAGAATGCGATTATCGACCTGAAAAATGGCCGTATTGATGGCGTCTTCGGCGATACCGCCGTGGTCAACGAGTGGCTGAAAACCAACCCGCAGCTGGGCACGGCGACCGAGAAAGTGACCGATCCACAGTACTTCGGTACCGGCCTCGGCATCGCGGTACGTCCGGATAACAAAGCCTTGCTTGCAAAACTGAACGGCGCGCTGAAAGCGATTAAAGCTGACGGTACGTACCAGAAAATCAGCGAGCAGTGGTTCCCGCAGTAAGGTGTTTTGCCGGGTGACGGCTTCGCCTTACCCGGCCTACGAGGGGGGTTTTGTAGGCCGGGTAAGCACAGCGCCACCCGGCAATTCTCACAACGGCACAAAGAACCTGAATCGTGCCCCACTCACCGACTCCATCAGCCGTATTCCACCGCCGTGCAGCTCCAGCATCCGTTTGACGATTAACAGCCCTAACCCGCCGCGGTTCTCCCGCGAGGCCTGAGTGTTCAACGCCGAAGGCCGCTGGAACAGATCGTCGCGCAGCGACGCATCCACGCCCGTACCGCTGTCAGCCACTTCGACCTGAAGCTGTTCATTCTCCTGCCAGACCGCCAGACGAATTTCCCCGCCGGTCGGCGTATGACGCATTGCGTTATCCAGCAAATTGGTCACCACGCGCTCGATCATTGATACATCGGCATTGACCAGCGGCAACGGCCCAGGCACGTCAATATGCAGATTGACCTCTCGCGTGCGGGCAGTGAGCTCAAACTTCTGCGCCACGTCGGAAATCAGCTCCGCCATCGCGAAACGCTCGCGCTGCGGTTTAATGCCGCCATGTTCAAGACGCGCCAGCTCAAACAACTGCTGGGAAAGATGGCGTACCTTTTGCCCCTGACGCAGAGCGGTTGCGAGATATTGCTGGTGCTCCTGAGGCGTCAGCGTGGTGGATTTCAGCGACAGCGTTTCCAGATAACCCAGCAGAGAGGTCAGCGGCGTGCGGAGATCGTGCGAAATATTGGCGATAAACTCCCGGCGCTGGCGATCGCTGTCGGCCAGCTGATCCCACTGGCGGGTGATTTTGCGCGCCAGCTCGATAAAACTGTTGCGCAGGCGTGCCACTTCGTCATTGGCCGCGACGTCCGGCGGCTCTGCTGCCAGCAGCCTGATTGCGCTAATGCTGTCCTGCTCAAGCCCGGTGACCTCTTCCGTCAGGCGTTTAACCGGACGCGTGACCCAGTACCAGACCAGTAATCCCGCCAGCAGGCCGAACAGTGCAACCCACAGCAATGACCAGAGCACCGTGCTCCACAGCGCCTTATGCCAGGCCATGTCCGCCAGCGCATTCGACTCCTCGCCCTGCAAAATAATGTACAGGTAGCCCTTAAGCTCGCCGTCCTGACGCAGCGGCGTGGCGCTGAAGACTTTTTTGTTCTGGCTGCGCGGATCGTCGCCCAGTACCGGGATGGCGGTGCCGCTCAGGAAGGTCTGAACCGGTGCCAGATCGATTTTTTGCCGCTGAATATGGCCCGGCGGGGCAGCATCGGCCAGGATGTCGCCGTCGGGTGAGACAACATAGAGCTCCACGCTCGGATTAAAGGTCATCAGACGGTCAAAGAGCGGTTTCAGCGAACTGCGGTCAACCCTGCCCTGCGCGTCGAGAATCGGTTCCCGCTGGACGATCTGCTGCGCCAGTCCGCCCGACAACCGCTGCACCATCGCGTTGCCGTATTGCGTACTGGTGTAGAGCTGTACCGCGCAGGCGACGGTGGCGCAGAGCATCATCAGCAGAATGAACAGCAGCGTCAGGCGCTGGCTGAGGCTAAAGCGACGCATCAGGCGTTGGCTCCGCAAATTTGTATCCCTTACCCCAGACGGTGCGAACGATTTCCGGCTCGGCAGCGTCCTTCTCAATCTTGATGCGCAGGCGGTTGATATGGGTGTTGACGGTATGCTCATAGCCTTCGTGCTGATAACCCCAGACCTGCTCCAGCAGCGCCAGACGGGAAAACACCTCGCCAGGATGGCGGGCAAAGAAGTAAAGCAGTTCGAATTCGCGCGGGGTGAGATCCACCACCTGTCCGTGGAGCAGGACGCTGCGCGCCAGCGGGTCGATCGTCAAACCGTGCGCCTGAATTTGCCCGTCCGTTTGTGCCTGCCCCATCGCCTGCTGACGGCGGAACAGCGCTTTGATGCGGGCAATCAGCTCCTGCACCGAAAACGGCTTAGCCAGATAGTCATCGGCACCGGTTTCCAGCCCGGTAATGCGGTCGGTTTCGCTGCTGCGGGCGCTGATGATGATGACCGGCAGGTAGCGCGTCATCTGACGGATGCGTCGGCAAATCTCCAGCCCGTCAACGTTCGGGAGCATCAGGTCGAGGATCACCGCATCCCACGGCTGTTTTTCCAGGCGCTGCAGGGCGCTGCCCCCGTCGGGCTCGTGGGTGATGGCGTAGCCTTCGTCTTCTAAATTGAGTCGCAGAAGCGCCGCGATATCGTGGTCGTCTTCCACCAGCAGGATGTGCTTCATGGGTCAGCCTTCAATCATTTCTTATGACGTAAGCTTACCTGATTTCGAGCGGGGGAAGAGTTCACATTTTGTTGAACATTGTGCGGGGTTCATGCCGGGTGGCGGCTACGCCTTACCCGGCCTACGGGTTAACAACGTCAACACTTCGTAATGCGCGGTATGCGGGAACATATCGAAAAGCTGAACGCGTTCAATGCGGTAGCCCGGCAGGCTGGCGATATCTTTAGCCATGGTCTGCGCATTGCAGCTGGAGTAGACGATGTAATCCGGTGCCATCTGGCTCAGGTAATCGCAGAGTGCGTTTCCGATGCCCCGTCGCGGCGGGTTGACCAGCACCAGTTCCGGCACATTGCCCTGGCCGGTGGCGAACTGGGTAGAGTCAAGCGCCTGGAAGTGGAGATTCGTTAACCCCAGCCCGGCGGCGGACTGTTTCGCGCAGGCAATCGCTTCGGCCGAGATCTCAATCCCGGTCAGCTGCATTTCAGGCGTGGCGCAGTGCAGGCCGAAACCGCCCACGCCGCAGAACAGATCCCACATATGATGAATGTTTAACGCCCGAACCCAGTCACGGGCGGTGGCATACAACGCACTCGCCACGGTCGGGTTGGTCTGGAAGAAGCTTTGCGGGCGGATCCACAGCGGTACGCCGTTGAAATTTTCGGCCAGCGCAGGCTGTTCGGTGAAGAAGACCTCTTTCTCCCCTTCCATAATCGCCATGTGCACCGGCTGTATGTTTGCCGTAATGACCTTAAGCTGCGGCAGTTGCGCCTGCAGCCACGGCAGCGCCGCACGAAGCTGCGCCAGCTTCGCTTCCGAGCGCAGCACAAAACGCAGCATCATGCCGCCGTCTATCTGGCTTTCCGTCAGCAGGAGATATTTCAGCTCGCCGCGCTTGCGGGCGACGTGGTAGGGCGTTAACCCTGCCCGCGCAATAAACGGTTTGAGTGCGGCAAAGACGGGTTCAAACGACGCGGGATACAGCGGGCAGTCGGTTAAATCTTCCGGCGTGCCGTCGCGGTGCAGCATCCCCAGCAGCGGTTTTTCGACGCTGCCGCTGACCACCATTTTGGCTTTGTTGCGAAAGCCCTGCTCCGGTCCGCTGATGGGTGCGCACCACTCCCCCACCGCGTGTCCAGCCAGCAGCTGTTGCAGGTCGGCCATTTTGGCGGTGAGTTGTTGAGAGACCGGCTGTTCTATCCACTGACAGGAGCGGCAGCGTCCGGCGTCATAGAGTGCGCACTGCATATGAAAACCTTAAGAATAACGGGGGCTGCGATTATACACATTATTGCAACTGGAAGAACCGTCGACTGGACGCAGGCACGAACAGGAAGAACAGCACCAGCATATCCGGCAGTTTTTGCAAAAACAGCGCGTGCAAAATCTCGCGTTTTGATCCGCCCGCAATGCTGAACAGTTCGGGATAGCCATACCCCAGCGAGGCGGCCCACAGGTAGCTGGCGGCGGTCACCTGCGTCAGCAGATAGACCCAGCGCGCCCAGTTGCGCCCTTTGACCAGCGAAAACGCACAGTAGATCTCAATGAACACCAGCACCAGGCTGCTCAGAAAAACCAGCGTCAGATTCCACGTCTGCACGCTGCGGTGAATGAATTCACCGATACCGCGCACGCCCAGGGTATTCAGAATCATCAGCACGTCCAGGCAGCGGATCATAATAATGGCGAGCGCCGCCACCTGTACCAGCGCAGGAACGTTAGGACGAGCGTGCGTAAGCCGTGATTTTTTTAATAATCCCAATGTTTTACTTCCCTGAAAAACAGTGCCGCGTGATACGCGGCACATCACTGGAAATTTTAAATGCTTCAGCCGCGTCTTGCACGCTGGATATCACGCACGCGCTGTTTTTCCGCGCGCGCCATCAAATACCAGGCGATAAATCCGACAATTCCGACCACGCCGAGGATGATAGAGGCCAGGGCGTTGATCTCCGGGTTAACCCCCATGCGCACGCTGGAGAAGACCAGCATCGGCAGCGTTGTCGCCCCCGGGCCGGAGACAAAGCTGGCGATCACCAGATCGTCGAGCGACAGGGTAAATGCCAGCAGCCAGCCGGAGATCACCGCCGGCATGATCATCGGCAGGGTAATGATGAAAAAGACCTTCAGCGGGGTCGCGCCGAGATCCATCGCCGCCTCTTCTATCGAGCGATCCAGCTCGCGCAGACGCGAGGAGATCACCACGGCGACATAGGCGGTACAGAACGTGACGTGCGCCAGCCAGATGGTGAGCATGCCGCGATCCGCCGGCCAGCCAATGGCATGCGCCAGCGCCACGAACAGCAGCAGCAGCGCAAGGCCGGTAATCACGTCCGGCATGACCAACGGCGCGGTGATCATAAAGGCGAAGCCGTTCGAACCGCGAAAACGGCCGAAACGCACCATCACCAGCGCGGCGATGGTGCCCAGAACAGAGGCCATCGTTGCCGCCAGTGCGGCGATGGTCAGGCTCAGCCCTACCGCGCTCATCATTGCATCGTCGTGGAACAGCTCACTGTACCAGCGCGTCGACCAGCCCGCCCAGACCGTCACCAGTTTGGAACTGTTGAACGAGTAGATCACCAGCATCAGCATCGGCGCATACAGGAAGGTAAAGCCGATCGCCAGGATCGCAATTCGCCACGGGGAGCGCACTACCGGTAAGTTATTCATCCGTGGTCTCCCATCTGTTTCTGCTGATGTTTGTGGAACCACATGATCGGCACGATCAACAGCAGCAGCATTATAATCGCCACCGCAGACGCCACCGGCCAGTCGCGGTTATTGAAGAACTCCTGCCACAGCACGCGGCCAATCATAATGCTGTCCGGCCCGCCGAGCAGTTCCGGGATCACAAACTCCCCTACCGCCGGAATAAAGACCAGCATCGACCCGGCGATAATCCCGCCTTTGGTCAACGGGACAATGACGCTGAAGAAGGTTTTCAGCGGACGCGCACCGAGGTCAAGCGAGGCTTCCACCAGCGAGTAATCTATCCGCGTCAGCGCCGTATAGATCGGCAGAACCATAAACGGCAGATAGGCATACACAATGCCAATATAGACCGCGAGGTTGGTGTGCAGGATCGTCAGCGGCTGATCGATAACCCCAAGCCACATCAGGACGTTATTCAGCACGCCGTTGTTTTTCAGGATCCCCATCCAGGCGTAAACGCGGATCAGGAATGAGGTCCACGACGGCAAAATCACCAGCAGCAGGAGGATATTACGCGTCGAGGGTTTACTGTGCGCCACGGCCCACGCCAGCGGATAGCCCATCACCAGACAGCAGAGCGTCGAGATCGCCGCCACCTGCAGCGACTGCAGATAGGCTTCAATATAGAGCGGGTCCTCGGTGAGCTGCAGGTAGTTACCGAGGTTTAAGGTCAGCGTCAGCTGCCCGTCTGCCCACTCCCACAGGTCGGTATACGGCGGGATCGCCCGCGCCATCTCCGCCAGGCTGATCTTGAAAACGATCAGGAATGGCAGCAGGAACAGCAGGATCAGCCACACGTAAGGCATGGCAATCACCAGCTTGCGGCCGTGCTTCATCTTAAGGCGCGTCAGCCAGCTGGCTGCGCGGGCTGGAGGTTCAAGTGTACTCATTGGCCGCTCCTTATACCGTCAGCACGACACAACTGTCAGCATCCCAGCACAGGCGCACTTCGTCGCCCCAGGTCGGCTGACCTTTGCGGTAGCGATGTTCGTTTTGCAGCTGGGCGCTCAGCATCTGACCGCTTTTCAGACGCACATGATAGATAGACAGATCGCCCAGGTAAGCAATGTGCACCACTTCACCCACGGCGAAGTTATAGCCATCGGCTGGCGGATCGTCACAGAGCATGATCTTCTCCGGACGCAGCGCGACGTAGACCGGCACGTTGTCCACCACGGCGCTGTCAGGATCGACCTTGAGCGGATGCTGCAGACCCGGCGATTCAATGACCAGGCCATCCTCCTGACGATCTTTCAGTAGCCCTTCGAAGACGTTGACCGAACCGATGAACTCGGCGCTGTAGCGGGTGGTTGGATGCTCATAAATCTCCTCCGGCTCGCCAATTTGCACAAACTTCCCGCGGTTCATGATCGCAATACGTCCGGCCATGGTCATGGCTTCTTCCTGGTCGTGGGTCACCATCACGCAGGTCACGCCGACGCGCTCAAGAATATCCACCACTTCCAGCTGCATACGGTCACGCAGTTTTTTATCCAGGGCCCCCATCGGCTCGTCGAGCAGCAGCAGTTTCGGGCGTTTTGCCAGGCTTCTGGCGAGCGCCACGCGCTGGCGCTGGCCGCCTGAAAGCTGGTGCGGTTTACGCTTCGCGAACTCCTGCATGTGGACCAGACTCAGCATCTCGGCCACGCGCGCGGTGATTTCGGCTTTTGGCAATTTATCCTGCTTCAGGCCAAAGGCGATGTTCTGCTCCACCGTCATGTGCGGGAACAGTGCGTAGGACTGGAACATCATGTTAATCGGGCGCTGGTACGGCGGCACGCTGGAGAGATCCACGCCATCAAGCATGATTTGCCCGGCCGTGGGTTGTTCAAAACCGGCTAACATACGCAGCAGGGTTGATTTGCCACAGCCCGATGCGCCCAGTAGCGCGAATATTTCGCCTTTATAGATAGTCAGGCTGACGTCGTCCACGGCATGCTGGCCATCGAAAGATTTGGTGAGGTTACGAATTTCAAGAAGCGGGGTCAGCGCTTTACGGACTTTCGCCTGCGGGCGGGGGATCGCGTCATTCACGGGGTGCTCTCCGGCAGAAATCAAATCATGGTGCAGGCGCACCAGCACGGTGCGCCTGTTGCCGGGGGCGCTTCGCTTGCCCGGCCTGTGACAAAGGGTTACTTACCGCTTTTCACCTTGGTCCACGCACGGGTACGTACGCGGTCAATTTTTGGATCCTGTACTTTCAGGGTGAAGAGCTTGGCGAACACGTCCGCTGGCGGATAAATTGCCGGATTACTGCGGATCGCTTCACTCACCAGCGGCACGGAAGCCTTGTTACCGTTGGCATAATAAACGTGGTCACTGATGTGTGCGATCACGTCCGGACGCATCAGGTAGTTAAGGAACTGATACGCTTCGTCTTTGTTTTTCGCATCAGCTGGCATCGCGAAGACGTCGAAGAAGGCCAGCGCCCCCTCTTTCGGGATGTAGTAGGACACATTCACGCCGTTTTTCGCCTCTTTCGCGCGGTTCGCCGCCTGCCACACGTCCCCTGCCCAGCCAATCGCAACGCAGATGTCACCGTTCGCCAGGTCGTTGATGTACTGGGAAGAGTGGAAATAGCGAATGTTTGGACGCAGCTTCATCAGCAGATCGGTAGCCGGACCGGTGTAGTCATCCGCCTTGTTGCTGTTCGGATCTTTGCCCAGGTAGTTCAGCACGGTGGCAAAAATCTCTTCTGGCGCGTCCAGGAAAGAGACGCCACAGCTTTTCAGCTTCTCAAGGTTTTCCGGCTTCAGCACCACGTCCCAGCTGTCCAGCTTGACGTCCGGGCCCAGCGCCGCTTTAACTTTATCCACGTTGTAGCCGATACCGGTGGTCGCCCACAGGTAAGGCATGGCGTATTTGTTATCCGGGTCATGCTTAGCCACCAGCTTCAGGACTTCTGGATCGAGGTTTTTCCAGTTCGGTAATTTGCTCTTGTCCAGTGGCTGGAAGACACCCGCCGTCAGCTGACGCTCCAGGAAGCTCGCGGAAGGCACGACCAGGTCAAACCCGGTGCTGCCTGCCATCAGTTTTCCTTCCAGCACTTCGTTGGAATCGAAAACGTCGTAGACTACTTTAATGCCGGTCTCTTTCTCAAAATTGGCCACGGTGTCCGGCGCAATATAGTCAGACCAGTTATAAACGTGCAGCGTTTTTTGTTCCGCAGCGAGCGTGCCGGCAGAGACGGCCATCAGAGCACCCGCAACCAGACCCGATAACCATTTTTTATTCAAGGCGATCATAGTGTTATTCCTTCTGAAAGCTCGTTAACAAACGAACTAAAACTGTGCAATCTGGATATATGCAAAAATCATGCATAGTTTGTCGCTCTGCTCAAAATAAAAAGAAACCTCTTTACCCGGCAGGATCCGCTCGCTTTTTGAAGCATCGCAAGAATAACTGTAGCCCGTGTCTCCGGCTATAGCCCAGACGAAAAAACGCCTTTTATCAATTTTTTATGCAGGTTTAGTCTACGTGATAAGCCGAAACGGCCTTTGGGGAGGTGAAAAATTCTTTAAAGAAAGGTTAAAAGCAGCAGAAAAAATGGCCTAATGCAGCCGCCATGGCAGCGACTGCGCAAAAGTCAGGCAGCCTTAGTGAAGAAAATTGGGAGATGCATCATTATTCTCTGCATCATCTTCCGCGCTATACAGCAGATGGTGTGCATTGGCTTCCATCATGACCATGGAAATTTGCTCTTCACTCAAGCGCATAAACCAGGCGAACTGCTTGAAGGAGAGCCCTGCCCCGGAGAATAAAGACTGGCAAACGACCAGTTTTGGCAGATTATCATCCTGTATATCGAGAAATGCTTTCACCGTCAAAGAACTGGCATTGATGGCCGACAGGTCGGAGGCCAGCGCCAGTAGCGCAGACGGCTTCACTTCGGCCAGCGCGGAGAAAAGGATCACGTCGTTAATCAGATCGATTTTGGCATCAAAAATACCGTCGAAATTTTGCATATGAGGCAGATGCAGCGCCTGGCAGGAATCACATTCAAAGAACGTAATACCGGCATCATCGAGCCATTGACGTAACGTATCCAGTGTTGGTACGAGCTGTAAATCCATCGCGGTGCAGCCTCTCTAATAAAAACTTCGCATAGATTACGCAAAAAGTGCGTTCAATGCCATTTAACCGCCCGTTTTCAGACAGTAGCCCGGCGTGGCATGACGCTCGATCCATGTGATCATTTTACCTGCAATATCGACCCCCGTGGTTTTTTCCACGCCTTCCAGCCCCGGTGAGGCATTCACCTCCATGACCAGCGGCCCGCGCGTCGCCCGCAGGAGATCAACGCCCGCCACGTCCAGCCCCAACGTTTGCGCGGCTTTTACGGCAATGTCCCGCTCGCGATCGCTAATATCAGCGACTCTCGCTATGCCGCCGCGGTGAAGATTAGAGCGGAAATCGCCCTCTTTGGCCTGACGCTCAATGGCCGCCACCACTTCATTTCCGACCACGAAGCAGCGAATATCACGCCCTTTCGCCTCTTCGATATACTCCTGCACCAGAATGTGCGCATTCAGTCCCCGAAAGGCGTCGACCACACTTTCTGCAGCCTGACGCGTCTCCGCCAGCACCACGCCGATACCCTGCGTGCCTTCTACCAGCTTGATCACTAAAGGCGCGCCGCCCACCATGTCGATCAGATCGCTGGTGTCGTCCGGCGAATGGGCTATTCCGGTGACGGGGAGATCGATCCCCTGACGGGCGAGCAGCTGCAGCGAGCGCAACTTGTCGCGGGCGCGGGAAATGGCCACGGATTCATTGAGCGGATAGCTGCCCAGCATCTCAAACTGGCGCAGCGCGGCGGTGCCGTAATAGGTGATCTGGGAGCCGATACGCGGGATCACCGCATCAAAATGCGGCAGCTTGCGGCCTTTGTAGTGTATAGATGAAGCGGCGGGGTCGATGTTCATATAGCAGGACATCGGGTCAAGGATCTCAACCTGATGTCCGCGTTTTGCCGCCGCTTCTCGCAGGCGTTTACATGAATAGAGCGTTCCATCCCGGGACAATATGGCAATTTTCACCCTGCACCTCTCTGAAGACATGGAAAAAGCCTTCATATCATACAGAATGGACTATCGCGTCGCCCAGCCCTGTTTATGCAGATAATCGAGAATAAACGGGCGATTTTCTTTAATGATGGTGCGGCGAATGTGGTCGCTCCAGGTATCGCGGCGGTTATTGCTGTCACGCGTCAGATAGTAATTCGCCAGCTCTTCATCATAGTGATTCAGGACGTCACGATCGACCGGCTGGTAGTGGTTCTCGTGCACCAGCATTGCCGCAGGAATACGCGGTTTCAGGTCCGGATTATCCGCCGGCCAGCCGAGGCAGAGGCCAAACAGCGGCAGTACATGTTTTGGCAGCTTCAGCAGTTCGGTGACGCTTTCAATGTTGTTACGCAACCCGCCGATATAGACCCCGCCTAGTCCCAACGATTCCGCCGCCGTAAAGGCGTTTTGCGCCATCAGCGCGGTATCCACGACACCCAGCAGCAGCTGTTCGGCGAGCCCCAGTTGCGCTTCAGGGCAAATCTGCAGATGGCGGTTAAAGTCGGCACAAAATACCCAGAACTCGGCGGCCTGGGCCACATGCTTCTGCCCGCCGGTCAGCGTCACCAGCTGTTCACGCATCGCCGGGTCGGTAATGCGAATAATGGAGCTGCACTGCAGGAAACTGGAGCTGGAGGTCGCCCTTGCGCTGTTAATAATGGCGGTACGCTGCGCCTCGGTGATCGGCTCATCGGTGAAGTGGCGAATGGAACGATGGGAAAGGAGCAGGTCAATCGTGGGTGTCATCTTCTCTCTCTTTGCTTGCTTAAAACGTATGGCAGCCAGTATAGGCAATGATCTGCGCGGTGTAATTGGCGAAACATAGCTCATAGGTATTATAACGACAGGCGAAACCTTCTTTAATGACGACAGGTTATGGGGCACTATACGTCTCATTCGCCGTCAGGCTTGTTTTTTGAGGAGAGAGAAATGTTTGCAGTAATTTTTGGTCGTCCAGGGTGCCCTTACTGTGTGCGCGCAAAAGAGCTGGCAGAGAAACTGACCGCAGAACGCGATGACTTCAATTTCCGCTATGTGGACATCCACGCGGAAGGCATCACCAAAGCCGATCTGGAAAAAACAGTCGGTAAGCCGGTTGAAACCGTCCCACAGATCTTCCTCGATCAGAAACACATCGGCGGTTGCACCGACTTTGAAGCCTACGCCAAAGAACATCTTGGCCTGTTTGCCGAGCAGTAATGAAAGGACGCCCTCACCCTGAGGGCGTTTTTATTTGTGGTGCCGTCGGTGCTGAATCAGGCTGCGCACAAATAGGTAGCAGAGCGCGCCAAGGGCGCACCAGAATATGGCACTTAGCAACCACGCCAGCTCCTGCCAGAAACTTCGCGTTGAAACATACAGCAGGCGCATTAGCAGCAGACATAATGGCGCTGCAAGTATCGCCCCCAGTAACGGTTTCACCACTTCCCCTTTACGGGAGAGAAAACTGGCGGCGGCTCCCGGTAGCGTGAAGAAGAGCAACCCCAGCTCCGGATGCCCGGACGCCCTGAATGCGCCCTTCACATTAAATGCGAGCGACATGCATACGACCGTGAACAGCAAAAAGCAGCTGATCACCCCCGCCCAGTTTCGTTTCATATTCAAACAATCCTCCTGACTTATCTCTATCAAATACACTTTCGTCGGGTAGACGCCCAGTCAGATAAAGCAATGCGGCAATCCTTGCCAAAGTACGCACAGGGTGATGCGATAATCAGTAGCTGTCAGTAGCTAATGCGATTAAACTACACGCCAGCTAATGTTTTAGGGAATAAAGCAGGAAACAGGGAGCGTTAACGCCTTTCCCTGCCCCAGAAAACAGTAGCCCAAAAAGTCCTTTCATTCAACAACTTACTGGTAAACAAGAAGTTAGCCTCCGTGAATATAAACGTCGCAGACTTGTTAAATGGGAATTACATCCTGTTATTATTTGTGGTACTGGCGCTGGGTCTTTGCCTGGGTAAATTGCGCCTGGGATCGGTTCAACTTGGTAATTCCATTGGCGTTTTAGTCGTCTCCTTATTATTAGGCCAGCAGCACTTCAGCATTAACACGGATGCGCTCAACTTAGGTTTTATGTTGTTTATTTTTTGTGTTGGCGTGGAAGCAGGACCGAACTTTTTTTCGATTTTCTTCCGCGACGGCAAAAATTATCTGATGCTGGCGCTGGTGATGGTCGGCAGCGCACTGCTGATCGCCTTAGGACTGGGTAAGCTGTTTGGCTGGGATATCGGGTTAACGGCCGGTATGCTGGCAGGCTCCATGACCTCTACGCCAGTGCTGGTGGGTGCAGGCGATACCCTGCGCCATTCGGGCATGGCTGGCGCACAGCTTTCGACCGCGCTCGACCACCTGAGCCTGGGCTATGCCCTGACCTATCTGATTGGTCTGGTGAGCCTGATTGTCGGGGCGCGCTATCTGCCAAAACTGCAGCATCAGGATCTGCAGACCAGTGCCCAGCAAATCGCCCGTGAGCGCGGGCTGGATACCGACAGCAAACGTAAAGTCTACCTCCCGGTGATCCGCGCCTACCGCGTCGGACCTGAGCTGGTGGCATGGGCAGACGGGAAAAATCTTCGCGAGCTGGGGATTTACCGCCAGACCGGGTGCTACATCGAACGTATCCGCCGTAACGGCATTCTGGCGAACCCGGACGGTGACGCGGTGCTGCAGATGGGCGACGACATCGCGCTGGTGGGTTACCCGGACGCGCATGCCCGTCTCGACCCAAGCTTCCGAAACGGCAAAGAAGTGTTCGACCGCGATCTGCTCGACATGCGCATCGTCACCGAAGAGATCGTGGTGAAAAACCATAACGCCGTTGGCCGTCGTCTGGCGCAGCTCAAGCTGACCGACCACGGCTGCTTCCTTAACCGCGTCATCCGCAGCCAGATTGAGATGCCCATCGACGACAACGTCGTGCTCAACAAAGGCGACGTTTTGCAGGTCAGCGGCGACGCGCGACGCGTAAAAACCGTTGCCGACCGCATCGGCTTTATCTCCATTCACAGCCAGGTCACTGACCTGCTGGCTTTCTGCGCCTTCTTTATTGTGGGCCTGATGATCGGGATGATCACCTTCCAGTTCAGCAACTTCAGTTTCGGAATCGGTAACGCCGCCGGTCTGCTGTTTGCCGGGATCATGCTGGGCTTCCTGCGAGCGAACCATCCGACGTTCGGTTACATTCCGCAGGGCGCATTGAACATGGTGAAAGAGTTCGGTCTGATGGTGTTTATGGCGGGTGTCGGCCTAAGTGCCGGCAGCGGCATTGGACACAGCCTGGGTGCCGTCGGCTGGCAGATGCTGGTTTCCGGCCTTATCGTCAGCCTGGTGCCGGTGGTGATCTGCTTCCTGTTTGGTGCCTACGTGCTGCGCATGAACCGCGCCCTGCTCTTCGGAGCAATGATGGGGGCGCGTACCTGTGCGCCGGCCATGGAAATTATCAGCGACACCGCGCGCAGCAACATCCCGGCGCTGGGCTATGCAGGCACCTACGCTATCGCCAACGTACTGCTGACGCTGGCAGGTACGCTGATCATCATCATCTGGCCAGGACTCGGATAACTCTGAAGTTTGTGCGTAATGAAAAAATTTTTGTTACGCGCAGAACTTTTTTATCAGGGGGCAGTCATAACTAGTGCCACTGCTTTTCTTTGATGTCCCCAATTTGTGGAGCCCATCAACCCCGCCGTTTTGGTTCAAGGTTGATGGGTTTTTTGTTGCCTTAAATAAACCCCAACAAAGAATAACCAAAGCCCGTTATCCAGCTTTTCTAAACGTGAGAATACGTAATGTCAGGCTTAACGAGCGATGTCTAAGTGTTTCCCTCCCCCGCAATCCTCCCAACCATCGCCCGAATCTCGTCCCGGGTTAACGGCGCCCGGTCGGTCACATAGTGCAGCGTCATCCCTTCGATAAACGCATCCAGCGCGCGGGTGGTAACCGGATCGAACCACTGCTCCAGCGTAGTCTGGCTCATCTTCATCCAGTCCTGCATCACCGTTTTGAGCGCCGCGCTGCGGTGCATAAAGGCGTAAAGCTGGTACATCAGCGCCATGTTGTGCGGCGTCGTCACCTGCGAACTGTGGATCAAGGTGGTGATGGACTCGCACGCCATTTCAGGCCCGGTGACGCCCGCAAAGAAATCCCGATACTGCTGCGACATCTGTTGCGTAAACCATGTGAACGCTTCCTCCAGCAGTGGCTCCATACCGTCGAAATAGTAGGTCATCGACCCCAGCGGCACGCCCGCGCAGGCGGCGATTTTACGGTGCGTGACGGCGTGAATACCGTGCTCGGCAATGGTATCGAGTGTTGCCTGCAGGATCTTCTCCCGGCGATGCGGATCGTTCGGTGGTCTGCTCATAAATTCCTCACGTGGTTTGTGTACAAATGTACACAAACTTGCTAGTGTTGTCGCTATTGTTGTACTTCTGGTGCTACCCCAATGACGCTGACCTCTCCCCGTAAAACCCTGCAGCTCCGCATGTGGGCGCTGTTTATGTTCTTCTTTATTCCCGGTCTGCTGATGGCCTCCTGGGCCACGCGCACGCCCGCCATTCGCGATATTTTGTCTGTCTCTACGGCTGAGATGGGCATCGTGCTGTTCGGCCTGTCGATCGGTTCCATGAGCGGCATTCTCTGTTCCGCATGGCTGGTGAAGCGCTTTGGTACGCGAGCTGTGATCCGCACCACCATGTGCTGCGCGGTGTTCGGGATGGTGGTATTGAGCATCGCGCTGTGGTTTGCCTCGCCGGTGTTGTTCGCGCTGGGGCTGACGGTATTTGGCGGCAGCTTCGGTTCTGCGGAGGTAGCCATCAACGTTGAAGGGGCGGCGGTCGAACGTGAGATGAACAAAACCGTGCTGCCCATGATGCATGGCTTCTATAGCCTCGGTACGCTGGCCGGTGCGGGCGTGGGGATGGCGCTGACGGCCACGGGTGTGACCGCCAATCTGCATATCCTGCTGGCGGCGCTGGTGTGCATCATTCCGATCCTCACCGGCATCCGGGCCATCCCGGACGGCACCGGTAAAAACTCTGCTGACGAACGCTCGTCAGCCGAAAAAGGACTCCCCTTCTACCGCGATTTCCAGCTGATGCTGATCGGCGTGGTGGTACTGGCGATGGCGTTTGCAGAAGGCTCCGCCAACGACTGGCTGCCGCTGCTGATGGTGGACGGTCACGGCTTTAGCCCGACCTCTGGCTCGCTGATTTACGCCGGGTTTACGCTGGGGATGACCGTCGGGCGCTTCACCGGCGGCTGGTTTATCGACCGCTACAGCCGCGTGGCGGTGGTGCGCGCCAGCGCCCTGCTGGGCGGCCTGGGGATTGCGATGATTATCTTTGTGGACGTGGACTGGATTGCCGGCGTCTCGGTGATCCTCTGGGGACTGGGGGCGTCACTCGGCTTCCCGCTGACCATTTCCGCCGCCAGCGACACCGGGCCGGATGCCCCGACGCGCGTCAGCGTGGTGGCGACAACGGGCTACCTCGCCTTCCTGGTGGGGCCGCCGCTGCTCGGCTTCCTGGGTGAACACTACGGGCTGCGCAGCGCCATGCTGGTGGTGTTAGGGTTGGTGATCATCGCTGCGCTGGTGGCGCGCGCGGTGGCAAAGCCGGAAACGAAACAAACGACACTGGAGAAGGGATATGAGCGTTAAACTGATCGCCGTCGACATGGATGGCACATTCCTGAGCGATGCCAAGACCTATAACCGCCCGCGCTTTCTGGCGCAGTACGCCCGCATGAAGGCGCAAGGCATTCGCTTCGTGGTCGCCAGCGGCAACCAGTACTATCAGCTGATCTCCTTTTTCCCGGAGATTGCCCATGAAATTGCGTTCGTCGCTGAGAACGGCGGCTGGGTCGTGAGCGCCGGAGAGGATGTCTTTAACGGTGAATTGTCGAAAGCCCATTTCGAGACCGTCGCGAATGTATTAAACGACGTTCCGGGCATTGAGATTATCGCCTGCGGAAAAAACAGCGCCTATACGCTGAAATGCTATGACGATAGCTTTAAGGATATCGCCGCGAAGTACTATCACCGGCTCGAAATGGTGAGTGATTTCGACAACCTGAACGACATTTTCTTCAAGTTTGGGCTGAACGTGTCAGACCATGAAATTCCGCGCATCCAGGCGATGCTGCATGAAAAGCTTAACGACATTATGGTGCCCGTGACAACCGGCCACGGCAGTATCGACCTGATTATCCCCGGCGTGCACAAAGCCAACGGCCTGCGGATCCTGCAACAGCGCTGGGGCATAGAGGACAGTGAAGTGGTTGCCTTCGGTGACAGCGGCAACGACGTGGAGATGTTGCGTCAGTCCGGGTTCAGCTTCGCGATGGCGAATGCCAGACCGCATATTAAAGCAGTGGCGCGGTTTGAAGCGCCGCACAATAACGAGGAAGGTGTGCTGGATGTGATTGAGAAGGTGTTGAACGGGGAGGCACCGTTTAATTGATATCGTGCGGTCTGGTGCCCTCGCCCCTCACCCTGGCCCTCTCCCCAAAGGGGAGAGGGGAAAAAGATTATGGTTGCAGGGCGTTGCCGACGCGTTTGTCCTTCAGGAACACCATCATCAGGCCAACCCACAGCACGCCGTTGGCGAGGTTAAACAGACTGAACAGACCGTTGCCACCCATCGCGTAAGCGTGCTTGCTCACCTCGATACCGACGGTAAAGATCAGCATCTGCAGCATACCCATCGCCGCGGACACCGTGCCTTTACTCATCTCGCTGGCAAACAGCGTCAGGCGCACCAGCCCGGCGTTCGCCACGCCAATCCCGAAAGCATAAAGGCTGAGCCCCGCCGTCATCCACAGATAAGCGTGGGATGACGCAACGGTCGCCACCGCGGCCAGAATCAGCCCTGCTGCAATCGGCCAGCCACCCATAATAATCAGTGAACGCACGGTGCGGCGTGACGTCAGACGTGCCAGCACCAGGTTACCGATAATCAGCGCGCCAAAAATCGGCACCTGCAGCAGACCATACTCGTAGCTGCTGAGCTTTTCACCGCTGATGATAATGACCGGAGACTGCGCAATCCACGCCAGCAGCGGCAGGCTCACAAACCCGGTCGCCAGCGCCCCCGCCAGAAATCGGCCATTCTTCAGCACTTCTTTGTAATCCCGGCCCAGCTCTTTGAGCGAGAGTTTTTCACCCAGACGGGTCGCCGTTTCCGGCATTGCGCGGTGCAGGCCAAAGAACGCGATAGCGGCGAGAACCGCAAAGAGGATAAACATCCCTTCCCAGGGCGCAACATGCACCCACGCGGCACCCACCAGCGGCCCGAGTAAAGGGGCAATCAGCGCCACGTTTGCCATGAGCGCGGTAATTTTGATACACACCGCCTCTTCAAACGACTCCTGAATGGCGGCATATCCCACGGCACCGATAAAGCACAGGCTCACCCCCTGCAGGAAACGCAGCAGGGTAAATTGCTCAATGTTTTGCGCCAGCAGCGTAGCGAGGCAGGTGACGATAAACCACACCACGCCGGTCAGCATCACCGGACGGCGGCCAATACGATCCGACAGCGGCCCTAACAGCCACTGTAAAAACATGCCGCCAGCCAGATAGGCGGTCATGGAGGTCGGCACCCATTCAATTCCCGCGTTGTACTGCTCCACAACGGCCAGCATGCCGGGCTGGATCATATCGTTGCCGATATAGGTGGAGAATTCGTAGAGCACCAGACACAGGGGGAAAAGCAACGCCTGACGACCCAGACGTGAACCAGAAGAAGAACGGTTTAACATGCAATCTCTTTAAAATGACAAAATCGCGACGAGTGTAATGAAATGCCGCAGCCCGAGATAGTGATTTATCGAGGATAAACAGAAATAAAGCACATATCGTCTTCGTTTAAGGTTTCCTTAAGTTGACAGATTTATGATAGCCCGATTACTCGTCAACGATCCCAAATTATGGCACTCACTTCCAGCCGTTCAGAATTGTCTAACTTACAGACAAATAAGACAAAACGACTTTACCGCTTACCCTCCCGCTTTTATGGTTATCAGCTTTTCGTGCTGTTAGTCCTTGCCGTGGTGTTTACGTGGCTTTCGCGCGATGAAGCGCTCGACAGATGGATCACCGGTTTTTGGTATGACGCGGCGACGCAGAGCTTCCCGCTACAGAAAGACCACCTGCTGGATTTGCTCAACCATCGTCTGGCGAAGTACATCGCCATCGCCTTAGGTGCCGTGGCGCTGCTTTACGGCGCTTACAAACGTAACGCCAGGCTGGTTACGGCGGCGCTGCTGATGGGGCTTGGCGCGCTGGTAGTGGGCGTACTGAAAAGCATTAGCCACCACAGCTGCCCGTGGGATCTGGTGGAGTATGGCGGGAAGGCGATGTCTTACCCACTGTTTAGCGCCGTCCCGACAGACAGCGGGCCGGGGCGCTGTTTCCCCGGCGGCCATGCCTCCAGCGGTTTTATGGTGATGGGGCTGTTTTTTGCCTTCTGGCGCGAGCGTCCACGTCTCGCCTGGAGCTTTGTTGCCCTTGGCGTGCTGCTGGGTCTGGCGATGGGCTTCGGTCAGGTGATGCGCGGGGCACATTTTTTCTCTCACAACCTGTGGGCCGGGTGGTGGGTTTGGTTTTCCCAGGTGGCCGTCTACGGGCTGGTTTCCACCCGGTTTGCAAAAGAGTAATAACGCTATGCTAGAGAATCTGAATTATCAGCTGTTTTATCTGATCAACGCCACACCGGCCTCGCCAGAGTGGATGATTGATTTCGCCACCTTCCTGGCAAAAGATCTGATTAGTATCGTGCCTGTGCTGGCCGCTGTCCTCTGGCTCTGGGGCCCTCGCAGCCAGGTGAAGGCACAGCGCCAGCTGGTGATCAAAGTCGCGATAGCGCTCGGGGTCAGCGTACTGGTTAGTTATATTCTCGGCCATGCGTTCCCGCACGATCGTCCTTTTGTCGACCATGTCGGTTATACCTTCCTGCACCACGCGCCGGATGACTCCTTCCCGAGCGATCACGGTACGGTTATCTTCACCTTCGCGCTGGCTTTCCTGTTCTGGCATCGCCTGTGGTCTGGTGCGGTGCTGATGGTGGCAGCCGCGGCGATTGCCTGGTCCCGCGTGTATCTTGGCGTCCACTGGCCGCTGGATATGGTCGGCGGTTTCCTGGTAGGACTGATTGGCTGCGTGAGCGCGGCAATCCTGTGGAATCTCTTCGGTGAAGCGCTCTACCGGGGGCTCTCTTCCCTTTATCGCGCCATTTTTGCCCTCCCGATCCGCAAAGGCTGGATACGTGACTAACCCCAACCGGACAGGTTACACTGAGCCCCCGCCCTGCGGGGGCTCATTTTTTTTATCCTGAGGAACTATGGAAACACGACGCGATGACCGCATAGCTCAGCTGCTTCAGGCGCTGAAGCGTAGTGATAAGCTGCATCTTAAGGAAGCCGCCAACCTCCTCGGCGTCTCAGAGATGACCATTCGTCGTGATCTGAACAGCGACAGCGCTCCCGTGGTACTGCTGGGCGGGTACATTGTGCTTGAGCCGCGTAGCGCCAGCCATTATCTGATAAGCGATCAGAAAACGCGTCTGGTGGAAGAGAAACGCAAAGCCGCGCGCCTGGCCGCCACGCTGGTACAGCCGCACCAGACGCTGTTTTTTGACTGCGGCACCACCACGCCGTGGATTATCGAAGCCATCGACAGCAGTATTCCCTTTACCGCCGTGTGTTACTCCCTGAACACCTTTCTGGCGCTGCAGGAGAAACCCGAGTGCCGGGTGATCCTCTGCGGCGGTGAGTTTCACGCCAGCAACGCTATCTTTAAGCCGCTCAACCTGCAGGACACGCTCAGCAACTTATGTCCGGACATCGCGTTCTATTCCGCCGCGGGCGTGAATGTGCGTCAGGGGGCGACCTGCTTTAACCTGGAGGAGCTGCCGGTAAAGCACTGGGCTTTAAGCGCCGCGCAATACCATGTGCTGGTGGTCGATCACAGTAAATTTGGCAAAGTGCGGTCGGCAAGAATGGGCGAGCTGGCGCAGTTTGACGCCATCGTCAGCGATTGCCGCCCGGATGAGGAAATTGTGGCCCATGCGAAGGCGCAGCAGGTGAAGTTGATGTATTGAGAGGGGTGCGGTCTGATGCCCTCACCCCGCCCCTCTCCCACAGGGAGAGGGAGAAAAGCATGATGGATTAGCTGAACCAGCTGCCAAACCAGCTGTGGAATTTCATCAATACGAAATCCCACATCCGGCTGAAGAAGCCACCCTCTTCTACCGCTTCCATCACGATCAGCGGACGCTGTTCAATTGACTTACCGTTTAACTGGAAATCAATCGTCCCAACCACCTGGCCTTTTTTCAACGGCGCGGTGAGCTGCGGGTCGGTCAGGGTAAAGCTGGCCTTCAGGTTTTTCAGCTGACCGCGTGGAATGGTCACGGAACCGGCTTCCCCCGCCCCGAGATTCACTTCACTCTTGTCCCCAAACCAGACGCGCTGGCTGACGAACGTGGCATCCGGTTTAATCGGCGTCACGGTTTCATAGAAACGGAAGCCCCAGGTCAGCAGTTTTTCTGATTCGTTAAACCGGATGCGGTCGGTTTTGGTGCCCAGCACAACCGAGATCAAACGCATGTCGCCCTGCGTCGCAGAGGCCACCAGGTTATAGCCCGCGCCCGCCGTGGTGCCGGTCTTCATGCCGTCCACGTTAACGTTGCTGCTCCACAGGAGACGGTTACGGTTCGGCTGGCGAATTTTGTTAAAGGTAAACTCTTTCTCTTTGTGGATCGCGTATTCATCCGGTACGTCGTGGATCAGCGCTTTCCCCAACAGCGCCATGTCGCGCGCGGTACTGAACTGTCCAGGCGCATCCAGGCCGTGAACCGTTTTGAATGTCGTGTTGGTTAAGCCGAGTTTCTGCGCATAGCCATTCATCAAACCAATGAAAGAATCCTGACTGCCGGCCACATAATCGGCCAGCGCGATACACGCGTCATTTCCCGACTGAATAATTACCCCTTTGTTCAGAGCGGAAACGGACACCTGATCCCCTGGCTTCAGGAACATCACCGATGACCCGCGCAGCGCGGGGTTACCGGTCGCCCAGGCGTCCTTTCCGATGGTGACCATATCGTCCAGCTTGATCTTACCGGCTTTCAAGGCCTGGCCGACCACATAGCTGGTCATGATTTTGGTCAGGCTGGCCGGATCGAGTTTCTCATCGGCATTGCCTTCCGCCAGCACTTTCCCGCTGGCATAGTCCATCAGGATCCAGGCGCGCGCATCCACCGGTGGCGCTTCGGGCGCAGCCTGTTCTGCTGCGTAGAGAGTTGGTGCAAACAGGAAAAGGAGCGCAGAGCCTGCCGCCAGGCTGCGCAGAGAAGTCATTTTTCGCGTCATAAATGCCACCCGAGTGTCCATTCAAAAATTACGTCACATCACCGTGTCGCAAGAAGCGATGAGTAATAGCGCACTAAAACGGTGAAAGAAACCCAGCGAGGGTAAAGTTATTAAAGTTTATGCAATAACATTCATTTACGCTTTGATTCAGGCGATTTTTTTGTCTTCTGTTGCGTAATTGTTAGGTTTATCTCACCATGGCGAAAAAGGTGACCCGGATTCACAACTCATCAGGAGTAAATATGATTACGCTGTGGGGCAGGAACAATTCGACCAACGTGAAGAAAGTGCTCTGGACGCTGGAAGAGCTGGATTTACCGTTTAATCAAATCATGGCTGGCATGGCATTCGGGGTAAACAGAGAGGCCGACTATCTGGCGATGAACCCGAACGGCCTGGTGCCGCTGCTGCGCGATGACGAAACAGACGCGACGCTTTGGGAATCTAACACCATTGTGCGCTACCTCGCTGCCCAGTACGGCCTTGGCCGTCTGTGGGTTGAAAACCCGGCGCAGCGCGCCCAGGGTGAAAAGTGGATGGACTGGGCAAACCAGACATTCTCTCCTGTTCACCGGGTGATCCTGATGGGGCTGGTGAGAACCCCCGAGGCCGAGCGCGACTATCCCGCTATTCATGCCGCTCAGGATGCCTGTGAAAACCTGTTTGCCATGATGGATGACGAACTGGCGAAGCACGCCTGGTTCTCCGGCGAGACGTTCGGCGTGGGGGATATTGCCGTGGCGCCGTTTGTCTGGAACCTGACCAATATGGGGCTGAACTGGACGCCGCGCCCTCACCTTGAACGCTGGCTCAAGCAACTGAGCGAGCGTCCGGCGTACCGTAACGTCGTGATGACCCCGGTCACCTGATTACGCACCGGACGGGCTGACTTTTAGCAGTTGCCCGTCCGTTTCATCGGTGAGCACATACAGATACCCGTCCGGCCCCACCCGCACATCGCGAATACGTTGATCCCGATCGCCCAGGATGCGCCCGTCCTCCGTGACCTTGTTTCCGTCCACGCTCAGGACGATAACGTCTTTCTCCTTCAGCGCCCCAATAAACAGTTTGTTTTTCCACTGCGGGAAAACGTCGCTGTTGTAGAACGCCATGCCGCTGACCGCGGGCGAGACTTTCCAGACAAACAGCGGCTTCTCGGTTCCCTCGACGTGTTCACCTTTGGCTTCGGGGATTTTCAGGCCACTGTAATTAATGCCGTGTGTCGCCAGCGGCCAGCCGTAATTTTTGCCTTTCTCCGGGATGTTGATTTCATCCCCGCCGCGCGGGCCATGTTCGTTCAGCCAGAGCGTGTCGCTCCACGGATTCATCGCCATTCCCTGCGGGTTGCGAATGCCATAAGACCAGATTTCCGGACGTGCGCCGGCGGTGTTCACAAAGGGGTTATCCGCAGGCACTTTACCGTCCTCGGTCAGGCGCACCACTTTCCCCTGCAGCTTGTCCAGGTCCTGCGCCGTCGGGCGCTGGTTGTTCTCGCCGAGTCCGATAAAGAGGTAGCCTTTGCCGTCAAACACCAGCCGTCCGCCAAAATGGTTACCGGTAGAGAGTTTCGGCATCTGGCGAAACACGACCTGGAATGCCTCGATGCGGGAAAGATCGTCGCTTAAGCGGCCATAACCCACCGTCGTTCCGGCTTTGCCGTCATGCCCTGCTTCGGCGTAACTCAGCCAGACGCGGCGCGACGTTGCAAAATCCGGCGCCAGCACCACGTCCAGCAATCCTCCCTGACCGTTCGCCCAGACCTTCGGAACGCCGACAATGGGATCGGAAAGCCCTTTTCCGGTCTGCCAGTGTTTGAGCTGCCCGCCCTTGAGGGTGACCAGAAGCCCTTTATTGTCCGGCAGGAACGCCATCGACCAGGGGTGATCGAGTCGGTTTTGCAGCACCTCGACCTTCACCGCCTCTGGCGCCGCAAGAAGTGAAAAGGAAAAGCACAACGCAGGAAGAAAAATCAACGAGGATCGTGGCATGACGCGCTCCTTTTTCGGCATATGGCATAAAGATTAGCCAGTACCTCCGGGCGCGTTACCACTTTTACAAAAGCTTAATCAGAAGGGGGAGTTGCCTCCCCCGGGCTCAGTGTTGTTCAAGCTTCTCGTGCTCGGACAGACACATGATGCATAGAGAGAGCGTTGTCAGGCAGTTTTCAAGCTTCTCCGCGTTCACAGCGATAAAATTCGGGCAGTCGTGGCGTCCGTTCATCAAACATACCCCAGCAATGGAGAGCACCTCAGCGGCACGACGCAGCGCCATTAACTCGCATTCATCGTATTCCGCCCTCAGGATCGGTGCTTTTTCACGCATGAAATTGCAAAGTTCAAACAGATTATCACGCAGATGTTCGCTTTCGCTGACTGACATATAGCCTTTGGCCTTCCTGAGCTGCAGATAAGCGGCCAGGTCGATTCGGGCGTTGATCAGCTTGTTAAGCAGATCGCGTTTCAGTCTGTCAACGGACATGCTATTTCCTCCTCTGTCAGCCATGTTGCACAGTCAGAATAAGTTCATTTTTTGTACAGTTTAATGCCTGAGATCAATTATTCTTAACTGATTAACATTATTTACAATGTTACAACCTCTGCCCGGTACATCCCGCTTGCAAAGAGTGTATAAATCCCACGCGATACGCTGTAAAATCCCGCCCTGATAACTCCATAATTGATGAATTTTTAACCTATGAGCAATGTTACGCACCCGCCGAAAATCGGCTTCGTCTCCCTCGGCTACCCAAAAGTCAAAAATAACACATTGCTGATATTACTCTAATCCCCGGCCTGACAGGTTAAGGCAAAAAAACACCGGGATAAAAACCCGGCGCTTTTAATCAACATTTAATGCTTAACATCACTGGCTCAATCTTCACGAAATCCTGATTTACCGTTGGTTTTACGCCATTCCTGAACTTTATCAGCGATAGCTTCAGGGGTTGCATCTGCTGCTGATTGGGGATAGTAAATCAAGTCTGAACCTTCAGGATGCTCTGTCAGTTGGATGAACAATTCCAAGAGATTATCTTGGTGCTCTTCAGTACCTTGATCACTAATGATTTCAGCAACGAGGCTGATAAATTCGTTTTTTGTATAATCACTGAGCAATTTACTCACTGCTATTTCCTCTGCCTGAGTGTGTAACAATGTGATGCTTGGGTGTCATGACGCCCATATTATCTACGTTATAAACTTCGCCCCCCTGACTAATCGGGGTTAAATGGTGAATTTCAAAAGAGCGTCGTTTCCCTACAGTATCTGCAAATCTAGCGCGAGGTGCTCTGCCATTTGCTGCTCGTGTAACGTTCGCTGGAATAAACTGTTTAGAAAGCTCAGGATCTTTGCTGACCTCTTGCCAGAATGCCTCCCTGAAGCCGTCAAAGTTGGAGAATGTACGCCCACGCAATTTATCGGCTATCTGAGACGGTATTGGTGATCCGTTCCCCTGACCCGCATCAGCTAACCAGGTGCCAGTAACCTTTTGGCCCTTGCCTGTGACCTGCCCCGGTAGATTGCGAAGATAAACATAAATTGGGTCAAACGTTCCTGCTGGGTGCACCAGAATGTAATCCCTGAATGGACGCTCTCCCGGTGCTGGCGTTTCTGTTGACCACGGGCTATTGATTTCACTTTCGGGGTAAACCAGCACACTCGGAGGGACGTATACATTGTCCCGATTCCCGGTATTAGATGGCGACACATATCCTGGATCGTCTGGTGTCCATACGATTGTTGGCTTGCTTGCACCATCTTCCCAGAATTCATAGTTCCCGGTGGTTGTGTTCTTCTGAAGCATTCGAACCGGAACTTTGTCCTGCCCACCTCCGACGCTGACATGAAAACCTTTCGGCCTTATCATCCCGTTCTGGTCTGCTTCCCAACGAAAGCGAACACGGGTCGGCACATCTTCCTTATTCCGGGCGGCCTGCTCAAGCCGCATCCTGTCGATATAATCCTGCTCACCGCTGTTGAGCTTTGGCGAGTAGAATATACCGAAGAGGAGTACTGTTGGGGGGCTGGGCGCAATCCAGCGACCAGCAGTAGAAAGATTGCCGCCGATTTTTTGCAATGCAGCATATCCAGCTTCGGTTGCTGTGCCTGTCGTGATCCCGGTAGTTGTCGCGGCTCTTGCTGTCGCCATTCCTGCTGTCGCAGCGGCTTTGGTTGTATCCGGTGAACTGAAGAGGCGTTTGTACCAAGGGCGAGTATCTTCTGATGGTGGGGCTGGTTCGGCTGGTTTACGTTTCTTTGCTGCCTGCGCGTGCTGAACAGGTTCTTCTTTTGGTTGCTCTGCCTGAGGCGCTGCACGGTAATAGCCTGCATGACCAAAATTATCGAGTAACTCTTGCTCTGTGCCTGCATCGGTGCAACCTACACCACGAAGGCAGGATTTTGCATAAACAGGTAATGTACTTAGCGCTGCTGCTGCGATAGTTTTATTTACTGGTGGCTCTGACGCGGCGAATGGCTCATTGATCTCCACGGTTCCAGGCGCAATGAGAAAGTTCGACCCCATCGGGCAATCACAGTGGATGATTGAACCGTCTACGGCGACAGCTTCGCTGTTTGTTTGACGGTGATCTCCTGTAACAATAACGCCAACTTTTCCGCATTTCGGGCAAGGTGTGGTCTTATCGCCAATGTAAAGTTTCCACTTGCCCATAACCGACATACCAGGGCGGGCGGCAATACATTGTGCACCTGTAGAGGTTTTATCTCCATGTAGTCCAACATTTTTACCGTGAACAGTGCAGCCTCTGTTTACAAATGCCATAGTGACCGCCTTAGTTCAGAAAATTCACTGATGTACTGTTGCATAAGTCCCTCTACTTGTTATAAAAATAATCCATCAGGTCATTTTACAATCAATACCCATGCATTCAATAGGTATTAGTTCTAATCAAAACATCGTTTCTTAATCAGAAGAATCGGTTGGCACCGAAAACCTGCCGCGAGCACAATTCTTCAGTACAATTTTCCCCCCAACCTCTGTAGAATCCCTGCCCTGACCATTCCAAAAATCGAATAATTTTTAACCTATGAGCAATGTTACGCACCCGCCGAAAATCGGCTTCGTCTCCCTCGGCTGCCCGAAAAACCTGGTGGATTCCGAACGCATCCTGACCGAACTTCGTACCGAAGGCTATGACGTGGTGCCAAGCTACGACAACGCCGATATGGTGATTGTGAACACCTGCGGGTTTATCGACAGCGCGGTTCAGGAGTCCCTGGAAGCCATCGGTGAAGCCCTGACGGAAAACGGCAAAGTCATTGTGACCGGCTGTCTGGGCGCGAAAGAGGACCAGATCCGCGAAGTGCATCCGAAGGTGCTGGAGATCACTGGCCCGCACAGTTACGAGCAGGTGCTGGAACATGTTCATCACTACGTGCCAAAACCAAAGCACAATCCGTTCCTGAGCCTGGTGCCGGAACAGGGCGTGAAGCTGACGCCGCGTCACTACGCTTACCTGAAAATTTCCGAAGGCTGCAACCATCGCTGCACCTTCTGCATCATCCCGTCCATGCGTGGCGATCTGGTGAGTCGTCCGATTGGCGACGTGCTGGCGGAAGCTAAACGTCTGGCCGATGCTGGCGTGAAAGAACTGCTGGTGATTTCCCAGGATACCTCTGCTTACGGCGTAGACGTGAAGCACCGTTCCGGTTTCCACAACGGCGAGCCGGTGAAAACCAGCATGGTGGGCCTGTGCGAGCAGCTCGCGAAGCTGGGGATCTGGACGCGTCTGCATTACGTCTACCCATATCCGCACGTTGACGACGTCATTCCGTTGATGGCGGAAGGCAAAATCCTGCCGTATCTGGACATCCCGCTGCAGCACGCCAGTCCGCGTATCCTGAAGCTGATGAAGCGTCCTGGCTCCGTTGACCGTCAGCTGGCACGCATTAAACAGTGGCGCGAAATCTGCCCGGATCTGACCCTGCGCTCAACCTTCATCGTCGGCTTCCCGGGTGAAACCGAAGAAGATTTCCAGATGCTGCTCGATTTCCTGAAAGAAGCGCGTCTGGACCGCGTAGGCTGCTTCAAGTACAGCCCGGTGGAAGGCGCAACCGCCAACGAACTGGCGGATCAGGTGCCGGAAGAGGTGAAAGAAGAGCGCTGGAACCGCTTTATGCAGCTGCAACAGCAGATCTCTGCTGAACGTCTGCAGGAGAAAGTGGGTCGTGAGATCATGGTTATCATTGACGAAGTGGACGAAGAAGGCGCAATTGGCCGCAGCATGGCAGATGCCCCTGAAATCGACGGCGCGGTGTACCTGAACGGCGAAACTCGCGTTAAGCCGGGTGATATTATTCGCGTGAAGGTTGAAAACGCGGACGAATATGACCTGTGGGGTAGCCGGGTTTAATCGTACTGCACCTCATTTCCAGGCCGGGTAAGGCGTAGTCGCCACCCGGCACATTCCACTGCCCTACCCCTTAATCCTCGGATCCAGCGCGTCGCGCAGCCCGTCCCCCAGCAGGTTAAATGCCAGCACGGTCAGGAAAATCGCCAGACTCGGGAAGATCGCCACGTGCGGCGCAATCACCATATCTGCCCTCGCCTCGTTCAGCATCGCGCCCCACTCCGGCGTCGGTGGCTGTGCGCCTAACCCCAGAAACGACAGGCTGGCCGCAGAAATAATCGACACGCCGATGCGCATGGTGAAATAGACCACAATAGACGACACCGTTCCCGGCAGAATATGACTGAACAGAATGGTGGCATCGCTGGCCCCCATGCTGCGGGCGGACTCGATAAACGTCTGCTGTTTAAGCACCAGCGTGTTGCCGCGCACAAGGCGGGCAAAGGCGGGAATCGAAAATACCGCGACGGCAATAATCACGTTCGCCATGCCGCTGCCCATAATGGCCACCACGGCAATGGCCAGCAGAATGCCGGGGAAGGCAAACAGCACGTCGCAGATTCGCATGATGATGCGATCCCACCAGCCTTCGTAATATCCGGCGACGAGACCCAGCACGGTACCGATTGCCGCGCCGATCAGTACCGCAAACACCCCGGCGGCAAGCGAGATTTGCGCCCCCACCAGCACGCGGCTGAAGATATCGCGCCCAAGGGAATCCACGCCGAACCAGTGGAGCATGGACGGCCCATCGTTCAGGCGGTCGTAGTCAAAATAGTTTTCCGCATCAAACGGCGCCACCCAGGGTGCAACGATGGCCACCGCAATCAGCAGCAGCACAAACAGCCCCGCCGTCATGGCGACCGGCTGACGGCGAAAACGCCGCCAAAATTCCGACCACGGCGTGCGGATATGCTCCGGTTTCAGCCCCGGCATAGCGTTTAATACGGCCTGACGTCGCCAGTTCAACAATCGCATTTTACTTATACCTGATGGCCGGGTTAATGGCGGCGTAGAGCACATCCACCACTAAATTGATAAGAATAAACTCCAGGGAGAAAAGCAGGACTTCCGCCTGAATTACCGGGTAGTCGCGCATCTCGACCGAATCGACCAGCAGACGCCCCAGCCCCGGCCAGTTGAAAACCTTTTCCACGACGATAGAGCCGCCCAGCAGAAAGCCAAACTGCAGCCCCATCATCGTCACCACCGGGATCATCGCATTACGAAACCCGTGCTTAAGAATGACCCACTTCTCGCTGACCCCTTTCGCCCGCGCGGTGCGTATATAATCTTCACTCAGCACGTCAACGAAGGAGGCGCGGGTAAAGCGGGCCATTACCGCCGAGACGGCAGCCCCCAGCGTCATAGAGGGCAGAATGTAATGCTTCCAGGTATCGGCCCCAACGGTCGGCAGCCAGCCCAGCTCAACGGAGAAGATTTGCATCAGCAGCATCCCCAGCGCGAACGCCGGAAAAGAGATACCGGTGACCGCCAGCGCCATACCGAGCTTATCCGGCCAGCGGTTGCGCCAGACCGCCGCAACAATCCCGGCGCCCAGCCCAAACACCACTGCCCAGCTCATACTGGCAATCGTTAGCCAGAACGTGGGCATAAAGCGGCTGGCGATTTCCTCCGCTACCGGACGACGCGACACCATCGAGATGCCAAAATCGCCCTGCAGAACGTTGCAAATGTAATGAAGAAACTGCATATACAGGGGCTGATCGAGGCCCAGCTGCTTGCGCACCAGCTCAATGACGGCGGCATCTGCTTCCGGCCCGGCAACCAGACGCGCCGGATCGCCCGGCAGCATATGCACAAACAAAAATACCAGTATCGCCACAATCAGCAACGTCGGGATAAGCCCAAGCAAGCGTTTACAAACATAATTCAGCATGAGTGTTATTTTAAATCCGCATCGTCAAAGCTAAAGCCCGTATCCGGCATGATGTAGAACCCGGTCAGCGCTTTGTTATGGGCTGAAACCAGTTTCTCCACCACCAGCGGTACCCACGGCGACTCTTTCCAGATAAGGTCCTGGGCGTCTTTGTAGAGGCGCGCTTTCTCTTCCGGTTTAGTGGTTTTCAGGGCATCGGCCAGATCGTTATCCACCTGCGGATTGCTGTAAAACGCGGTGTTAAACAGGGTTGGCGGCCAGTTTTGCGAAGCAAACAGCGGTGCAAGCGCCCAGTCGGCTTCACCGGTCGACGCCGACCAGCCGGTATAGAACATCCGCACGCCGCTCTCTTTCTGCCCTTTCCCCTCGACCTCGGCGGCCCGCTGACCGGCATCCATCGCGGTGACCTGCACCTTGATGCCCACCTGCGCCAGCTGCTGCTGGGTGAACTGCAGCACCTTCTGGGCGGTACTGTGATTATGCGACGACCACAGCGTGGTGCTGAAACCGTTCGGGAAGCCCGCCTCTTTGAGCAGCTCGCGCGCTTTAGCCGGATCGTACGGCCACGGCTGATAGCTTTGCGCATAGGCAATGGCCGGAGGCAGCACGCCGGTCGCCGGGGTGGCATAGCCCGCAAAAGCGACCTTCACCAGCGCCTGACGGTTAATCGCATAGTTGATGGCTTCACGTACCTTTGGGTTATCAAACGGCTTCTGCGTGACGTTCATGCTGATATAGCGCTGCATGATCGACGGACTGGCCACCAGCTCCAGCTTGCTGTTTTTCTGCAGAATAGCGGCCTGCTCATACGGGATGGGGAAAGCAAACTGCGCCTCACCCGTTTGCAGCATCGCTGCGCGGGTATTGTTATCCACCACCGGACGCCAGGTGATGGTGTCCAGCTTCGGCAGCCCTTTCTGCCAGTACCCTGGGAATTTCTTCACCTTCACAAAATCGGTCTGGTTCCAGGTGAGCAGCTCGTACGGGCCGGTACCGACCGGGTGGAAGCCAATCTCCTTGCCGTACTTTTTCAACGCGGCAGGCGAGATCATCGCCGTTGCCGGGTGCGCCAGTATATTGATAAACGCCGAGAACGGCGCTTTCAGGGTGATTTTGACCGTCGTCGGATCCACCGCCTCGGTGCTGGCGATGTTTTTATAAAGGTTATAGCGCTTCAGGCTGTTTTCCGGGTTGCTGGCACGGTCAAGGTTGACCTTTACCGCCTCCGCATTGAAATCGGTACCGTCCTGGAACTTCACGCCGGAACGAAGCTTGATGGTATAGACCAGACCGTCGTCGGAGACGGTATACCCCTGCGCCAGAACATTTTTGAGCTTCATCTCGTTATCCAGGCCGAACAGCCCCTGATAGAACGATTTCGCCACCGCCTGGGAAAGCGTATCGTTGGCGTCATACGGATCCAGCGTGGTGAAGTTGGAGCCAACAGCAACCACCACATCTTTGGCAGCGAACGCGGGGGCAGCGGCCAGGGCTGCCGTCACGCTCGCGGCTAACAACCATCTACGCGCTACAAAAGTAACCATTGTGTTCTCCTGCCTGTTGTAAGTTATAACCGCGAAAACGCATTGTCCTGACGCGGGGGAGCGACGAAATGACCCGGCCCGACTTCGCGCAGCGTCACGCGCTCAACGGCCTCGCCGCGTTTGCGAATATTGCTCGGCATTTCATCCTGCAGCAGCACGCGCTGGCCGTGACGATGCGCGGGGTCAGCAACCGGTACCGCCGCGATAAGCTTGCGAGTGTAAGGATGTTGCGGGTTCTCAAACACTGCCCTTCGCGGACCTATCTCCACGATTTGCCCCATGAACATCACCGCCACGCGATGGCTGATGCGCTCGACCACCGCCATATCGTGCGAGATAAACAGGAAAGCGATGCCCATATCCCGCTGTAAATCGAGCAATAAGTTGATGATTTGCGCCCGGATTGAGACATCCAGCGCCGAAACGGATTCATCCGCAATCACCACTTTCGGGTTCAGCGCCAGCGCACGGGCAATGCAGACACGCTGCCGCTGCCCGCCGGAAAACTCGTGCGGATAACGCCAGGCATGTTCCGGCTTGAGGCCGACGCGCTCCAGCAGCCAGGCCACGCGGCGCTGCGCTGCTTCGCCGTCGAGCAGATTATGCACCCGCAGCGGCTCCATAATGGAGTACCCCACCGTATGGCGCGGATCGAGGGAGGCATACGGATCCTGGAAAATAAACTGAATATCCCGGCGTACCGCCTGTAATTTGTTGTCTGGCAGGGTATCGATTCGTTCGCCGTTAAAGGTGATTGTCCCTTCCTGCGTCTCCACCAGCCGGAGCAGTGCGCGTCCGGTGGTGGATTTCCCGCAGCCGGACTCCCCCACCAGCGCCAGCGTTTCGCCCGGCCATAAATCGAAACTGACGTTTTCGACCGCGTGGACTTCGCGCTTCAGGCGATTGAAAATCCCGCTGCGCAGCGGAAAACGGGTCACCAGGTCGCGCACTTCAAGAATGGGTTTGCCCGGCACCACGGTATCCTGCTCGCGTTCATCCTCCTGCTGCCCTGTCGCTTCAAGGGAAATCAGCGGAAAACGACGCGGCAGGTCGCTGCCGTTCATCGCTCCAAGACGCGGCACCGCCGCCAGCAGCGCTTTAGTATAAGGATGCACAGGGGCATGAAAAATCTGTTCGACCGTGCCGGTTTCCACCGCATTGCCCTTGTGCATCACCAGCACCCGGTCGGCGATGTCAGCCACCACGCCCATATCGTGGGTGATAAATATCACCCCCATCTCCATCTCTTGCTGCAGCACTTTGATAAGCTGCAGGATCTGCGCCTGAATCGTCACGTCCAGCGCCGTTGTCGGTTCATCCGCAATCAGTACCGCCGGACGGCAGGAGAGCGCCATGGCAATCATCACCCGCTGGCGCATACCGCCGGAAAGCTGATGCGGGTAACGTCCCAGAATGGCCTGCGCCTCGGGAATGCGCACCAGCTCCAGCATCCTTCTGGCTTCGTTGAGCGCCTCATCGCCGCTTAGCCCCTGATGCAGCCGGATGGACTCGGCAATCTGTTCCCCTACCGGGAAAACCGGGTTAAGCGAAGTCATCGGCTCCTGAAAGATCATCGCAATATCTGCCCCGCGCACGCCCTGCATCTGCGCGCCGCTCAGCTCGTTTAAATCAATGACCTGACGATTACGGCGGCGCAGGAGCATCTTCTCGCTGCTGATTTGCCCGCCCGTCTGTTCCAGCAGACGCATCAGCGCCAGCGCGGTGACCGATTTACCGGAACCGGATTCGCCAACAATCGCCAGCGTCTCGCCGCGTCTGAGCGAGAACGATAAATTTTCTACTGCGGGGATGAACTGCCGCTCTTCCTGAAACGCAATATTCAGCTGATGGACAGCCAGTACTTCGCCGTTGTCCAGCTCTTCACTGTGCGGCACGCGCGGCCCCCTTATTCACGATAGATGCCCGTGCTCGGTTCATCACCGGCGTAACCCCAGGCGCGATACATCCCTTCGCTGTTAAACGGCAGGGCCACGTTGCCCTCACGGTCCACGGCAATTAGGCCGCCAACGCCGCCCAGAGCAGGCAATTTTTCCATTACCACACGCTCGCAGGCCTCGCTCAGGCTTAAACCGCCGTAATCCATCAGCGCGGTGATGTCGTAGGCCGCGAGGGCGCGAATAAACACTTCCCCGGTGCCGGTACACGACACCGCCGCCGTGGCGTTATTGGCATAGCAGCCGGCGCCCGGCAGCGGGCTGTCGCCGACGCGGCCGGGCAGCTTGTTGGTCATGCCGCCCGTTGAGGTCGCCGCCGCGAGGTTGCCGGCCTTATCCAGCGCCACCGCGCCGACCGTGCCCATTTTGGTGGTTTCATCCAGCGGCGCAGCATGATCAAGCTGCGTCATGCCCGCCGAACGGGCTTCCAGCAGCTGTTGAAAACGCGCGTCCGTGGAAAACAGATCGGGCGATACCGGTTCCATTCCGTGCTCACGGGCAAATTTCTCCGCCCCGGCGCCCGTCAGCAGAACGTGCGGACTCTCTTCCATCACCAGACGCGCCGCCAGCACCGGATTACGCAGATGACTCACGCCCGCCACGGCGCCTGCCTTAAGGGTGACGCCGTCCATCACGCAGGCATCCAGCTCGTGGGTTTCATCCCGGGTAAAGACTGAACCGATGCCAGCATTAAAGAGCGGACACTCCTCCAGCAGACGCACCGCCTCGGTGACCACATCCAGCGCGCTCTCGCCCGCTTCCAGCATTTTTTGACCTGTTTCAACAATGGCGTACAGCGCGTCAATATAACGCTTTTCCTGCTCAGGACTGAGCTGTGCACGGGTGATTGCCCCTGCGCCACCATGAATTGCGATTACCGCATTAACCATTCACATCACCCGTTAGCCTGATTCGCGGCTTTTTCTATAAATATCATTATCGTCGATGAAACTTCAGATGATTTTTGAATATAGAAAGACGCAACTGTGATGTAAAGCGTACACCCATCGGGTCATACAGTTAGCCGCACTTTTCTGCCATAATGGACGCTTTCGTTGTTACTCCTCAGGAGCCCACCATGGATTTTACCGCCGGACTGATGCCGCTTGAGACGGCACTCACGCAGATGCTTGACCGACTTTCGCCGCTGCAAGACGTCGAAACGCTGCCCCTCGTGCGCTGTTTTGGCCGAATCGCCGCGCGCGATATCGTCTCTCCGCTTAACGTGCCGGGGTTCGATAATTCCGCGATGGACGGTTATGCGGTACGCCTGGCGGACCTCCAGACGGGCAACGCCCTGCCGGTGGCGGGTAAAGCCTTTGCCGGTCAGCCGTTTAGCTGTGAATGGCCTGTGGGCACCTGCGTGCGCATCATGACCGGCGCGCCGGTTCCGCCAGGCTGCGATGCCGTGGTGATGCAGGAAGAAACCGAACAGACGGACGACGGCGTGCGTTTTACCGCCAGCGTCAAAGCGGGCCAGAACATCCGCCGTACCGGCGAGGACATTACCCTTGGCGCAACGGTCTTTGCCGCCGGGCAGAAGCTGACGGTGGCGGAGCTGCCGGTGCTGGCCTCGCTCGGCATCGCGGACATTGACGTTATCCGGAAAGTGCGCGTCGCGGTGTTCTCCACCGGTGACGAGCTGCAGCTTCCGGGCCAGCCGCTGCAGGACGGTCAGATTTACGACACCAACCGGCTGGCAGTCCACCTGATGCTGGAGCAGCTGGGCTGCGAAGTGATTAATCTCGGCATCATTCCTGACGATCCGGAAAAACTGCGCGCGGCATTTATTGAGGCGGATAAATCCGCCGATGTGGTCATCAGCTCCGGCGGCGTCTCCGTGGGGGAAGCGGATTACACCAAAACCCTTCTTGAAGAGCTGGGCGAAATCGCCTTCTGGAAGCTGGCAATCAAACCGGGCAAACCGTTCGCGTTTGGCAAGCTTCCGCACAGCTGGTTCTGCGGTCTGCCGGGTAATCCGGTCTCAGCGGCACTCACCTTTTACCAGCTGGTGATCCCGCTGCTGGCGAAGCTTTCCGGCAACACCGCCAGCCCGCTGCCGGAACGCCTGCGCGTGCGCGCCGCGACGCGCCTGAAAAAATCGCCGGGTCGGCTTGATTTCCAGCGCGGCATTCTGGCGCATAACGCGCAGGGTGAGCTGGAAGTCAGCACGACCGGGCACCAGGGTTCGCACATTTTCAGCTCCTTCAGCCTGGGCAACTGCTTTATCGTGCTGGAGCGCGAGCGCGGCAACGTGGAAGCGGGTGAATGGGTTGAGGTAGAGCGCTTCAACCACCTGTTCGGAGGCTGACATGACGGTGGAACTGAGCGACCAGGAGATGATGCGCTACAACCGCCAGATTGTCCTGCGCGGGTTTGATTTCGAGGGACAGGAAGCACTCAAGGCGGCCAGCGTGCTGGTTGTTGGCCTCGGCGGGCTCGGCTGCGCCGCCGCGCAATACCTGGCCGCGGCGGGCGTGGGCAGGATGACGCTGCTGGATTTTGATACCGTATCGGTGTCTAACCTGCAGCGCCAGACGCTGCACAGCGACGCGACCATTGGCCAGCCAAAAGTGGAATCCGCCCGGGCTGCTCTGGCGCGCATCAACCCCAACGTTCAGTTCACCCTGCTTGACGCGATGCTGGATGACGAGGCGTTATTTGCGCAGATTGCGCAGCACGATCTGGTGCTCGACTGCACCGATAACGTCGCCGTTCGTAACCAGCTTAATGCAGGCTGTTTTGCCCACAAAACCCCGCTGGTCTCCGGTGCGGCGATCCGCATGGAGGGGCAGATCAGCGTCTTCACCTATGCGGAGGGGGCCCCCTGCTACCGCTGCCTGAGCCGTCTGTTTGGTGAGAATGCGCTAACCTGCGTTGAGGCGGGCGTGATGGCGCCGCTCGTCGGCGTGATTGGGTCGCTGCAGGCGATGGAAGCGATTAAAGTGCTGGCACATTACGGTACGCCTGCCGCAGGAAAAATCGTGATGTATGACGCGATGACCTGCCAGTTCCGCGAGATGAAGCTGATGCGTAATCCGGGGTGTGAGGTTTGTGGAGGTTAAAGCAAACGGCAACCTTCAGGTTGCCGTTTAAGTGTTTGCTCCCTCTCCCTGTGGGAGAGGGTTGGGGTGAGGGCATCAGGCCGCACCCGTCAGATCGACGTCCGACCAAACGCCCCCTGCCAGTCCTGCTCAAACTTCACAATCGCTGCGTCTACCGCAGGAGAGGTAATAAACTGCTGCGCCACGTCCAGCGGCAGCGTGATGGACTCGCATCCTGCCAGCAGGCAGTCCAGCGCCTGACGTGGGGTTTTAAAGCTCGCGGCCAGCACTTTTGATTGCGGGGCGTGCAGCGTCAGCAGCTGTTGCAGCTCAACCACGGTCTGGATACCGTCCCCGCCCTGCGCGTCCACGCGGTTCACGTATGGCGCGACATACTCTGCTCCTGCCAGCGCGCAGAGCATACCCTGGGCCGCGCCGTACACCGCCGTGCCCAGCGTCGGAATGCCTTCCGCTTTCAGCATCTTGATGGCTGCCAGCCCTTCGGCAGTTACCGGCACTTTCACCACCAGGTCGTTAATCATCGCGCGCAGCTTACGCGCGTCTTCCACCATACCTTCAGCTGTCGTCGCCATCACCTGCGCGAACAGACGGCCTTTACCGCCCATCGCGTCGTGCAGCGCGGGCAGAAGCTCATCCAGCGGCGTTTTACCTGCCGCCACAATGCTTGGGTTGGTGGTCACGCCCGCCAGCGGAAAGATACGCGCCAGCTTTTTGACTGCCGCAACGTCTGATGTGTCGAGATAAAGTTCCATGATGTCACCCTCAAAATTAGCCTGCACTTAACCTATCACAGGAAAACCTGCTCAGGAGTTGACCTGCATCAAGATAACTTTCATTCGAAAGTAATTTAATCTTCATATGCAACTTGAGGGTAAAAACATGATCTTCAATATTCAGCGTTACTCCACCCACGATGGCCCCGGTATTCGTACCGTGGTGTTCCTGAAAGGCTGCTCGCTGGGCTGTCGCTGGTGCCAGAACCCGGAAAGCCGTTCCCGTAGCCGGGACGTGCTGTTTGATGCGCGCCTGTGCCTTGAAGGCTGCGACCTGTGTCAGCAGGCGGCGCCGGGCTGTATCGAACGCGCGCTGGATGGTCTCGTCATCCACCGTGAAAAATTGCGTGAAGAGACGCTCAACGCCCTCACCGACTGCTGCCCGACGCAGGCGCTGACCGTATGCGGTGAAGAACAGCAGGTGGGCGAGATCATGGCGACCGTGCTGCGCGATAAGCCCTTTTACGACCGCAGCGGCGGCGGTATTACGCTTTCCGGCGGCGAGCCATTTATGAACCCGGAGCTGGCGCACGCGCTGTTTAAAGCCAGCCACGAACAGGGGATCCACACCGCCGTTGAAACCTGTCTTCACGTGCCGTGGCACTATATCGAGCCTTCATTACCGTACGTCGATCTGTTCCTCGCCGACCTGAAACACGTCGATCCTGAGGTGTTCAAACAGTGGACGGACGGCTCGGCCAAACGGATCCTCGATAACCTGAAGCGCCTTGCCGCTGCCGGGAAAAAAATCACCATTCGCGTACCGCTGATTCAGGGCTTCAATGCCGATGAAGCGTCCGTAACCGCCATTACCAACTTCGCCGCCGATGAACTTGGCGTCGATGATATTCATTTTCTGCCGTATCACACGCTGGGCATGAACAAATACACCCTGCTTGGCCAACCCTACTCTGCCCCTGACAAACCGCTGGATAACCCTGCCCTGCTGGACTTCGCGCAGCAGTACGCCTGCCAGAAAGGGTTAACCGCGACCTTACGAGGATAAACCTATGACGACGTTAAATCTCAACACCCTCAGCGAGCGCATCAAGGCGCACAAAACCGCGCTGGTCCATATCGTTAAGCCGCCGGTCTGTACCGAGCGCGCGCAGCATTACACCGAAATGTACCAGCAGCACATGGACAAGCCGATCCCGGTGCGTCGCGCCCTGGCGCTGGCGCATCATCTGGCTGAGCGTACCATCTGGATCAAACACGACGAGCTGATTATCGGTAACCAGGCAAGCGAAGTTCGCGCCGCACCTATCTTCCCGGAATACACCGTCTCCTGGATTGAAAAAGAGATCGACGATCTGGCGGACCGTCCGGGCGCGGGCTTTGCGGTGAGCGAAGAGAACAAGCGCGTCCTGCATGCGATCTGCCCGTGGTGGCGCGGCCAGACGGTGCAGGATCGCTGCTACGGCATGTTCACCGACGAGCAAAAAGGCCTGCTGGAAACCGGTATTATCAAAGCCGAAGGCAACATGACCTCCGGCGACGCGCACCTGGCGGTGAACTTCCCGCTGGTGCTGGAGAAAGGTCTCGACGGCCTGCGCGCTAAAGTCGCCGAGCGCCGCTCGCGTATCAACCTGACGGTGCTGGACGATCTGCACGGCGACCAGTTCCTGAAAGCGATCGATATCGTGCTGGACGCGGTGAGCCTGCACATCAAACGTTTTGCCGCTCTGGCACGCGAAATGGCGGCCACGGAAACCCGCGAAAGCCGCCGCGACGAGCTGCTGGCGATGGCGGAAAACTGCGACGTGATTGCCCACGAGCCGCCAAAAACCTTCTGGCAGGCGCTGCAGCTGTGCTATTTCATTCAGCTGATCCTGCAGATTGAGTCTAACGGTCACTCCGTGTCGTTCGCCCGTATGGACCAGTATCTCTATCCGTTCTACCGCCGCGACGTGGAGCTGAACCAGAGCCTGGACCGCGAACACGCCATTGAGCTGCTGCACAGCTGCTGGCTGAAGCTGCTGGAAGTGAACAAGATCCGCTCCGGCTCGCACTCTAAGGCCTCTGCCGGTAGCCCGCTGTACCAGAACGTCACCATCGGCGGCCAGAAGCTGGTCAACGGTGAGCCAATGGACGCGGTCAACCCGCTCTCCTACGCGATTCTGGAATCCTGCGGTCGCCTGCGCTCCACTCAGCCGAACCTGAGCGTGCGTTACCACGCAGGCATGAGTAACGACTTCCTTGACGCCTGCGTACAGGTGATTCGCTGCGGCTTCGGGATGCCGGCGTTCAACAACGATGAAATCGTTATCCCGGAATTTATCAAGCTCGGCGTTGAACGTGATGACGCCTATGACTACGCGGCCATCGGCTGTATCGAAACCGCCGTGGGCGGCAAGTGGGGCTATCGCTGCACCGGCATGAGCTTTATCAACTTTGCCCGCGTGATGCTCGCCGCGCTGGAAGGCGGCCGCGACGCCACCAGCGGTAAGGTATTCCTGCCGCAGGAAAAAGCGCTCTCTGCCGGTAACTTCGATAACTTCGAGGAGGTGATGGCGGCGTGGGATACGCAGATTCGCTACTACACCCGCAAATCCATCGAAATTGAGTACGTGGTAGACACCATGCTGGAAGAGAACGTGCACGATATTCTCTGCTCGGCGCTGGTGGACGACTGCATCGAACGCGCGAAAAGCATCAAGCAGGGCGGCGCGAAGTATGACTGGGTTTCCGGCCTGCAGGTGGGTATCGCCAACCTCGGCAACAGTCTGGCGGCGGTGAAGAAGCTGGTGTTTGAACAGGGCGTCATCGGTCAACAGCAGCTGGCGGCGGCGCTGGCGGATGATTTCGACGGGTTGACCCACGAGCAGCTACGTCAGCGTCTGATCAACGGCGCGCCGAAGTACGGTAACGACAACGACAGCGTGGATATGCTGCTGACGCGTGCTTACCAGACCTACATTGAAGAGCTGAAGCAGTACCACAACCCGCGCTATGGTCGTGGTCCGATTGGCGGTAACTACTACGCGGGCACCTCCTCCATCTCCGCAAACGTGCCGTTTGGTGCGGCAACGATGGCGACTCCGGACGGACGTAAGGCGCATACCCCGCTGGCGGAAGGGGCAAGCCCGGCGTCCGGTACCGACCACCTCGGCCCGACGGCGGTCATCGGCTCCGTGGGTAAACTCCCTACCGAGGCGATTCTGGGCGGCGTGCTGCTGAACCAGAAGCTGAACCCGTCGACGCTGGAAAACGACAGCGATCGCCAGAAGCTGATGGTGCTGCTGCGCACTTTCTTCGAGGTGCATAAAGGCTGGCATATTCAGTACAACATCGTCTCGCGCGAAACGCTGCTGGAAGCGAAGAAACACCCTGACCAGTACCGCGATTTAGTGGTACGCGTGGCGGGCTACTCGGCGTTCTTCACCGCCCTGTCGCCGGATGCACAGGACGATATTATTGCGCGTACCGAGCATACGTTGTAAAAAAACGCCCGGTGGCGCTGCGCTTACCGGGCCTACATTGTCTCCCCCGTAGGCCGGGTAAGGCGAAGCCGCCACCCGGCTTTCTGACTTTCATTCGAAATTAAATTTGTGCTCCCCGTCACCTTGTTATTAGAATGTTTCAAAACGCAGTGACCCAGGAGCACAGTATGACCGTAAAAGTTATCGTCACCGATATGGACGGAACTTTCCTTGATGATGCCAAGCAGTACGATCGTGACCGCTTCCAGGCACAGTTTGAGCAGCTTAACGCCCGCGGTATTGAATTCGTTGTCGCCAGCGGCAATCAGTATTATCAGCTCATCTCCTTCTTCCCTGAGCTTAAAGATCGTATCTCCTTCGTGGCGGAAAACGGCGCGCTGGTGTTCGATCACGGGGAACACGTTTTCCACGGCGAACTGACTCGCCATGAGTCGCAGATCGTCATTGGCGAACTGCTGAAAGATAACGCGCTGAACTTCGTGGCCTGCGGACTGGAGAGCGCTTACGTCAGCGATAAAGCCCCGGACGAATTTGTGGCGCTGATGTCTAAGCACTACCATCGCTTAACGCGCGTCAGCGATTATCACGAGATTGACGATGTGCTGTTCAAGTTCTCACTGAACCTGCCCGACAGCGATATCCCGAACCTGATCGACGCGCTGCATGTTTCTCTCGACGGCATTATGAAACCGGTCACCAGCGGCTTTGGGTTTGTGGACTTGATCATTCCTGGCCTGCATAAAGCCAACGGCATCAGCCGCCTGCTGAAGCGCTGGGAGCTCTCCCCGCAGCAGTGCGTGGCAATTGGCGACAGCGGCAATGACGCGGAGATGCTGAAGCTGGTGAAATACTCATTTGCGATGAACAACGCGGCAGAAAGCATCAAACAGATCGCCCGCTACAGCACCGACGACAACAACCACCAGGGCGCGCTGAACGTCATTCAGGCCGTGCTCGATAACCATTCCCCGTTCGACGCCTAATCTCTCTCCCGCCGGAGCCCCGCTCCGGCCTATCACTCTTTTTCCGACCTGTGGCTTGCGTCAAGTTTTTAAACTTGCATTAACTAATTTTTAACTTAAAGTATCACTTGTAGATATTTTTACTTTCGAATGAAAGATGCGAGGCAGTTATGACCTTTACCAGTGAAACTTTGCCAGCGGACCACAAAGCGGCAATTCGTCAGATGAAGCGCGAGCTACGCGCCCAGATCGGTGATGTTCAGGCGGTGTTCGACAAGCTCAGCGACAACATTGCCACCCGCGTGGCAGAGATCAACGCCCTCAAGAATAAAGGCCAACCCGTCTGGCCGACGATCCCGTTCGCGGATGTGAAAAACGGCACAATCACCGCTGAACAGCGCGAGGCGGTTAAGCGTCGTGGCTGCGCGGTGATCAAAGGTCATTTTCCGCGCGAACAGGCGCTGGCGTGGGATCAGTCGATGCTCGACTATCTCGATCTCAATAAGTTTGACGAGGTGTACAAAGGGCCGGGCGATAACTTCTTCGGCACCTTAACCGCCTCTCGTCCGGAGATTTACCCGATCTACTGGTCGCAGGCGCAAATGCAGGCGCGTCAGAGCGAAGAGATGGCGCAGGTGCAGTCGTTCCTGAACCGTTTATGGACATTCGAGAGCAACGGCAAGCAGTGGTTCGACCCGGATGTCAGCGTGATTTATCCGGATCGTATTCGCCGCCGCCCACCGGGCACCACCTCTAAAGGGCTGGGCGCGCACACCGATTCCGGCGCGCTGGAGCGCTGGCTGCTGCCTGCCTATCAGCAGGTGTTTGCCCGCGTGTTTGACGGCAATATTGATAAGTACGATCCGTGGAACGCCGCGCACCGCACCGAAGTGGAAGAGTACACCGTGGATAACACCACCAAGTGTTCGGTGTTCCGTACTTTCCAGGGCTGGACGGCGCTGTCGGACATGATCCCCGGCCAGGGACTGCTGCACGTGGTGCCCATCCCGGAAGCGATGGCGTACATTCTGCTGCGTCCGCTGCTGGACGACGTGCCGGAAGACGAACTCTGCGGCGTCGCGCCGGGCCGCGTGCTGCCGATTTCGGAAAAATGGCACCCGCTGCTCATCGAAGCATTAACCAGCATACCGGCGCTGGACGCAGGGGATTCCGTGTGGTGGCACTGCGATGTGATCCACTCCGTCGCTCCGGTGGAAAATCAGCAGGGCTGGGGCAACGTGATGTACATCCCTGCCGCGCCGATGTGCGAGAAGAACCTCGCCTACGCGAAAAAGGTGAAGGAAGCGCTGGAAACCGGTGCGTCACCGGGAGATTTCCCGCGTGAAGATTATGAAAAAAGCTGGCAGGACCGCTTTACCGTGAACGATCTCAACATCCACGGCAAGCGCGCGCTGGGTATGGTTTAACTGTCGTACAGCCCTTCCCGCTCAACGGCGGTACGTCGTTTCCCCTGACGTATCCGCCGTACCGATTCCCGCACGGTCAACGTGCCGTTCAGCAGCAAGGTTCCCACCAGGGCGTCCGGGCGCATCAGCCGCTGCTGGAGCATATGCACCGCTTCCGTTCCCAGTTCATCACGCGGGACATGCACTGCCGTCAGGGGCACATCCTGAATCGCCGCCAGATTAAAGCCGTCGATGCTCATGACGGAAACGTCCTGCGGTACCCGCAATCCCTGTTTCTGCAAAGCGCTGATGGTGCCCGCCGCCATAAAGTCGCCGCCGACCAAAAACGCGGTGGGCAGATCTTTTCCCTTCTGCTGGTTAAGCCACTCGCTAACCAGCTGTTCCGTTTCGCGCGCGCTAAAGCTCGGCACCACCAGCAGATCGCGCTTGTCGCTAAACGTCAGGTTATGGGCGTGCCACGCGTCGCGGATCCCTGCCAGGCGCAGCTCCATGGTGTAACGGCGCAGGCACAGCACGTTCATCACGTCGCGGTGTCCCATTTCGAACAGGTATTCCGCCGCCCGCTCGCCAATGGCGCGATGGTCCGGCGCTACGGCAGGCAGACGCATGTGACGGTCACGGCAGTTAATCAGCATGCAGGGTTTTCCCACGTCCACCGCCAGATCGTGGATATGCGGATCGTCAATACCGAGCAGAATGGCTGCCTGGGTATCCGGCTCGTTCATGCGTGCCAGAAAAAGCTGCGCGTCGCTGTCGTTCTCCTCCAGCGCACAGTAGCGTAGCCGAACCTCGTGCGAAGCCAGCCCTTTGCTGATGCTCTGGATCACGCGGTAGTAAAAGATGTCGGACCGCTCGTCAAAGGCTCGCTGGGGAGCAAAAACCACCAGGCTGTTAAGCAGCAGACGCCCCGCCGCCATGCCATCCATCACCCCCAGCTCCCGTGCGCACGCCAGCACCTTTGCACGCGCTTTTTCGCTGGTGTTCGCTTTGCCCGCCAGCACGCGGGAAACGGTACTGATAGAGAGTTGCGTACGGGCCGCGATTTCGGTGATTTTTAGCCTTTTGTCCATTTTGTGATCTGGCTCCATTTGCGAAATGAAAAAATTTTCATAGCGTATCTGTCAGGTAATAACGGGCATAACGACCATCATGCCAGAGGGTTTGCGCCCGTTATGAGAAACTTTGCACAAAATCCACTATTGCCCACTCATTTTCTCCCTTAAGGTGAACTTGTCACACAACTTCCATACTAGTTGTATAGCAACTTAAGCATTCTAAACGGATAGAAATCAAAGGCATAACAATCTGTGTGACATCTGAACCTCCGTCCCCTTAGCGTCCGTCTTGTGGAGAGTAAAATGAGTCAGGACATCAATAACACCGTTGCGACAAGCAAAACCCGTCGCGTCATCAAGAACCTGCGCTGGTACGTGCTGGTGCTGTTTTTACTGGGCGTCACCGTTAATTACATCACCCGAAACTCATTGGGGATCCTCGCGCCGGAACTGAAAGAGAGCCTCGGGATCACCACCGAGCAATACTCCTGGATCGTCGGCGCATTCCAGATCGCCTACACCATTTTCCAGCCCCTGTGCGGCTGGCTGATTGACGTCATCGGCCTGAAGATTGGCTTTATGGTCTGCGCCGGGATCTGGGCGCTGATGTGTATCTTCCACGCGGGGGCCGGAAGCTGGCTGCACCTGGCTATCCTGCGCTTCTTTATGGGAGCCTCTGAGGCCGCCGCAACCCCGGCGAACGCCAAAACCATCGGTGAATGGTTCCCGAAATCGGAACGTCCTGTTGCCGCCGGTTGGGCGGGCGTGGGCTTCTCCATCGGTGCGATGCTTGCCCCGCCTATTATCTACTTTGCTCACGCGTCGTTTGGCTGGCAGGGTGCGTTTATGTTTACCGGCGTGCTGGCGCTGCTGTGGGTGATCCTCTGGTGGGCGTTCTACCACAACCCGGAGCAGCACCCGAACCTGAGCAAGGATGAGCTGGCATTTATCAAGCAGGATAACGAACCGCCTGCGGTCAAACTGCCGTTCCTGACCGCGCTGAAAACCGTCTCGAAAAACAAACGTTTCTACGGTATCGCCATCCCGGCCTTTATGGCGGAACCGGCCTGGGCGGTGTTGAGCTTCTGGGTGCCGCTGTATCTCGCCAAAGAACACGGCATGGACCTGAAGCAGATTGCGATGTTCGCCTGGCTGCCATTCCTCGCTGCTGACCTCGGCAGCGTGGCAAGTGGCTACCTGACGCGATTGTACACCCGCCTGTTCGGCTGCTCCCGCGTTAACTCCGTCGTCGCCAGCTCCGTCACCGGCGCGTTTCTGATGATTTCTCTGGGCATTGTCGCCATTACCCGCGATCCGTATATCACCATCGTGCTGATCTCCATCGGCGGCTTTGGGCACCAGATTATCTCCTGCATGCTCAGCGCCCTGGTCGTGGAGTCGTTTGATAAGGGCCAGATGGCGACCGTCAACGGCATGCGCGGCTCGGCGGCGTGGATCGCCAGCTTCCTGTTCTCGCTGTTAATCGGTGTGACCGCCGACAAAATCGGCTTTAACCCGCTCTTTATTGCAATGGGCTTCTTTGACCTGATTGGCGCTGTCTTCCTGGTAGCATTTATTGCTGAACGTCGCGCCAAGCGCGCCTGATAGTGGATGTATTGCATATGAAAACCCTGAAAAACTGGACCGTTGATACGCAGTCGGCAAACCATCTGGAACTGCTGGTGGATAACCAGCACCGCCTGTGCCTGTATGTGCTGGAAGAGAACCTGTTCCGCGTGCTGATCAAACGCAAAGGTGAACTGGCGCTGGACCGCACCTGGAGCATCGCCCCGGCGCAAGACGTGCCGTGGGAAGGTCGCCGTCGTGACGATGTCAGTGGCTTTACCTGCCCGGCCTGGACGCTGACGGGGCAGGAAAATACCGTGACGGTGGCGACGGAGCAGCTTCGGGTGACCGTCCACCAGCCCCTGTGGCTGGAGTGGCACTACCGCAATGACGCGGGCGAGTGGCAGCCGCTGGTCAATGACCGTCCGACCAGTGCGTACCTGCTGAACGCCCACGGTGACGGCGTGGCGCACTATCTGAGCCGTCGCAAGGACGAACGTTTCTACGGGCTGGGCGAGAAAGCGGGCGATCTACAGCGCAACGGTAAACGCTACGAGATGCGCAACCTGGATGCGATGGGCTACAACGCCGCCAGCACCGACCCGCTGTACAAGCACATTCCATTCACCCTTACCCGTCGCGACGACGTGAGCTACGGCCTGTTCTACGATAACCTGAGCAGCTGCTGGCTGGATCTGGGCAACGAGATCGACAACTACCACACCGCCTATCGGCGCTGGCAGGCGGAAGCGGGCGATATCGATTACTACATCTTTACCGGCAAGCGCGTACTGGACGTCACCAAAGCCTTCGTGCGCCTGACCGGGAAAACGCTGTTCGGACCGAAATGGAGCCTGGGCTACAGCGGCTCGACCATGCACTATACCGACGCGCCGGACGCGCAAAACCAGCTGATGAACTTTATCCGCCTGTGTGAAGAACACGCGATTCCATGCGACTCGTTCCAGCTCTCCTCCGGCTATACATCCATTAACGGCAAGCGCTACGTCTTTAACTGGAACCATGACAAAGTGCCGCAGCCGAAGGTAATGAGCCAGGCGTTCCACGATGCCGGGTTAAAGCTGGCTGCCAACATCAAGCCGTGTCTGCTGCAGGATCATCCCCGCTATAACGAAGTGGCGGAACGTGGCCTGTTCATTCGCGACTCAGAAACTGATGCACCTGAACGTTCCAGCTTCTGGGATGACGAAGGCTCGCATCTCGATTTCACCAACCCGCAGACGGTACAGTGGTGGCAGAACGGCGTGACCACGCAGCTGCTGGAGATGGGGATCGACTCGACCTGGAACGATAACAACGAATACGAAGTATGGGACGGGGAAGCACGCTGTTTTGGCTTCGGCAAAGAGATTGCCATCAAACACATTCGCCCGGTGATGCCGCTGCTGATGATGCGCGCCTCGCTGGAAGCGCAGCAGCGTTTCGCGCCGGAAAAACGTCCGTATCTCATTTCCCGCTCCGGCTGCGCCGGGATGCAGCGCTACGTCCAGACCTGGAGCGGCGATAACCGCACTCACTGGGATACCCTGCGCTATAACATCCGCATGGGGCTGGGCATGAGCCTCTCCGGGCTGTTCAACGTCGGCCACGACGTCGGCGGTTTCTCCGGCGACAAGCCAGACGCCGAACTGTTCGTGCGCTGGGTGCAAAACGGCGTGATGCATCCGCGCTTTACCATTCACTCGTGGAACGATGACCACACGGTCAACGAGCCGTGGATGTACCCGGGCGTCACCCCCGCTATTCGCGGTGCGATTGAGCTGCGCTACCGTCTGCTGCCCTATCTCTACACCCTGCTCTGGCAGGCGCACGCCGACGACGAACCGATGCTGCGCCCGACCTTCCTCGACCACGAGCACGACGCGCGGACCTTCGAAGAGTGCGATGACTTCCTGCTGGGTCGCGACCTCCTTGTCGCCAGCGTCGTCGAGGCCGGGGAGCGTAAACGCCACGTCTGGCTGCCGGATAACGAAACCGGCTGGTACGATTTCTACACTCACGAATGGTTCGCTGGCGGACAAGCGATCGTCCTCGACGCGCCGCTGGAGAAACTGCCGCTGCTGGTGCGCGCCGGTGCCGGTCTGCCGCTCAGCGAGCGCATCCGTCACGTGAGCGCCGAAAAAGACGATATCCGCGAGCTGAAGCTGTTCCCGGTGAAAGGCGTCGGCACCACGTCCGGCCTGCTGTTTGAAGATGACGGCGAGTCCTGGGGCTACCAGAACGGCAATGCGCTGTGGGTGGCGTGGGAAATGGTGTGTGACGGGGCAACCGTCAACCTGAACATCAGTGCACGCGGTGATTATCGTCCGGCATGGAACGCGCTGAAGGTGTCGTTACCGGCGGGGGAAAAACGTAAGCTGCTGGTGAATGGTGAAGAAAGGTGTGATTGGGTGGTGTAGTGCGGCCTGATGCCCTCACCCTGACCCTCTCCCACAGGGAGAGGGAATGGAACGTAGGCCGGGTAAGGCGAAGCCGCCACCCGGCTTTTTTTAACTCTCGATACCTTTGCTGCGCAGGTAATCTTCGTAGTTACCGGTGAAGTCCACCACGCGCTCTGGCGTAATTTCGATCACGCGGGTCGCCAGCGAGCTGACGAATTCACGGTCGTGAGAAACGAAGATCAGCGTGCCCTGATACATCTCCAGCGCCATGTTCAGCGATTCGATAGATTCCATATCCAGGTGGTTAGTCGGTTCGTCCATTACCAGGATATTGGGTTTTTCCATCATCAGCTTGCCGAACAGCATGCGACCCTTTTCACCACCGGACAGCACTTTCGCCGGCTTCTTGATGTCGTCCTGACTGAACAGCAGACGACCCAGAATGCTACGCACCGCCTGCTCGTCGTCGCCTTCCTGCTTCCACTGGCTCATCCAGTCAAACACGGTCAGGTCGTTTTCGAACTCGTATTCGTGGTCCTGCGCGTAGTAACCAATCTGCGCGTTTTCTGACCACTTCACGGTGCCGTTGTCCGGCTGCAGTTCACCCACCAGGGTTTTCAGCATGGTGGATTTACCCACGCCGTTGGCACCCAGAATGGCAATTTTCTCGCCCACTTCCAGCAGCAGGTTGAAGTTTTTAAACAGCGGACCTTCATCGAAGCCTTTGGTAAGGGCTTCCACTTCCAGCGCGTTACGGAACAGTTTCTTGTCCTGCTCGAAGCGGATGAACGGGTTCTGACGGCTGGAAGCTTTGACTTCTTCCAGCTTGATTTTGTCGATCTGACGGGCGCGGGACGTCGCCTGACGAGACTTAGAGGCGTTCGCGCTGAAGCGGCTGACGAAGGATTGCAGGTCCGCAATCTGCGCTTTCTTCTTGGCGTTGTCGGCCAGCAGGCGTTCACGCGCCTGGGTCGCAGCCGTCATGTATTCGTCGTAGTTGCCCGGGTACACGCGCAGCTCGCCGTAGTCCAGATCCGCCATGTGCGTACAGACCATGTTCAGGAAGTGACGGTCGTGCGAAATGATGATCATGGTGCTGTCGCGGTCGTTCAGCGTCTGCTCCAGCCAGCGGATGGTGTCGATGTCCAGGTTGTTCGTTGGTTCGTCGAGAAGCAGGATGTCCGGGTTAGAGAACAGCGCCTGCGCCAGCAGGACACGCAGCTTCCAGCCTGGCGCGACTTCACTCATCGGGCCGTAATGCTGTTCAACAGGAATGCCCACGCCCAACAGCAGCTCGCCCGCACGCGCTTCAGCTGAATAACCATCCATCTCGCCGTAATGCGTTTCCAGTTCGGCCACTTTGTAGCCGTCCTCTTCGCTCATTTCAGCCAGGGCGTAAATGCGATCGCGCTCCTGCTTCACTTCCCACAGCTCCGCGTGCCCCATGATCACGGTGTCCAGCACGGTGAACTCTTCGAAGGCGAACTGATCCTGACGCAGCTTACCGATGCGCTCGTTCGGATCGAGCGACACGTTGCCAAGCGTCGGCTCCAGGTCGCCGCCGAGGATCTTCATAAAGGTGGATTTTCCGCTACCGTTGGCACCAATCAGGCCGTAACGGTTGCCGCCGCCAAATTTGACGGAAATGTTTTCGAACAGCGGCTTACTGCCAAACTGCATAGTAATATTGTTGCAAAGAAGCAAAATTGATACTCTCTTGTAAGTTACTGAGGTACTTATGAAACAAAACGGAAAAGCATACTCTTACATAAGGTTCTCATCAAAGAAGCAAGAACAAGGTGACTCCGTAAGACGTCAAACTGAGCTTGCAGAACAGTACGCACACGTGCATGGCTTGATTCTATCAGATAAGAACTTTCAAGACCTCGGAATCTCAGCATTCAAAGAGGGAAACAGGCCTTCGCTGGGCGACATGCTCGAAGCAATCGAGAAAGGACAGATTGAACCCGGTTCAACCATCATCATCGAGTCGTTAGATCGTCTGAGCCGCAGAGGTATTGACGTGACTCAACAGATAATTAAGTCGATTCTGCAACACAACGTCTTTATCGCTTCACTGGTTGATGGTTTATTACTTAATCGTGAATCCGTCAATGACCTCGTGAGTGTCATCAGGATAGCTCTGGCTGCGGACCTTGCCCATAAAGAATCTGAAAAAAAATCGCAGCGCCTGCGTGAAACGAAAAGTCAGCAGCGACAACGAGCGCTAAGCGGTGAGGTTATCAATAAAATCCTGCCTTTCTGGTTAAAACGGAAAGAAGGTAAATTTGTTTTTAGTGACAAAGTTGATACGGTCAGGAGAATCATTCAGTTACGACGTGAAGGGTTTGGAACAAATAAAATCGCTAAAGTGTTAAATGACGAAGGTCACAAACCATTACGTTCTGCTGGCTGGAATCATACAACAGTTGGAAAAACAATAAATTCGGTTGCACTTTACGGTGCATATCAAACATCAGAGACAACTAAAGATCGCAAAATCATTCTGCTTGATATCATAGAGGATTATTATCCTGCTGTTATCAGTAAAGAAGAATTCATGCTCTTACAGTCTGATCATAAACAAAACAAACCGGGATATAAATCTGAACATAATGCCTTCGCCGGAATATTAAAGCACGAATGCGGCGGCTCACTTGTCAGAAAATTTCACATCGCTTCCGGAAAAACATATCAATACCATGTTTGCGCTAATGCAAGAGATGGAAAATGTAACACAACCAAGAATTTCAAAAATATAGAAATAGCACTTTACAGGATAATGAAAAAACTTAAACTTGAGAAAAACACCAATTTTGACGGGGCATTACCGTTAGAACAGGAAACAATAAAAAAGAGGATTCAGGAACTAAATGATATGCTTCTTACTGCGGCCAAGATCCCGAAAAGTGTAATGGAAACGATAAATAACCTTGAAGATAAACTACAAGAAGTTGAAGAAAAAATAAAACAACAGAATAGTATGATTATCTCTGAGCGGGCGTTTGACTTGAAACTATTACAGGATATCAAAGAGCCACAAGAACTGAATATGATGCTTAAACGAATCATCGAAAATATCATTGTCTATAACATAGGAAAAAAGTGGAGAATAAAGGTTCAGTACAAAAACAAACACGTTCAGAGTTTCCTTTGGGATGGCGAAAACATTACTTTCATTACCGATACTAAAGAAATATTAGATCTCGTTAACTCCTGGGGCTAAAATGAGCGTCTATCCATCGCTATATAGCCATGAATCGCTCTGTATCTTGTCAGAGCGATTAAAGCAGACTTCAGGCATCGTTCAATATAAAACCCCCGTAAAACTTGATACAGAGCGTTGTAGAGCAAGGGTTCAAAATTACATCGTATTCATTATGTCTACGAACTGTACAATTGCACCACTTCTTATCGAAACACCTCTATGGTTGCAGGAAAGCCCGCACAAAGTAGATTGTTATGTCTTTCAATCGCAGTATTCAAGACTAACCGCTGCCCGCCGCCCGACGTTAACACCAAGCATATGAACCATTTTAAAACCCTTTAAAAACAATACCCTTCGCATCTTCCCCCTCTTCTCCCCATGTTAATCGATCGTTTTTACAGATCAATTATACGATATTGATAGATTTCATAGATCAATGTAAGATCATGATTCTTCGGTTAGTGTTTCTCGTAAACAAGACTCACGGAATGAATACTCTGTCCACGATGGAGTGCGAAAGAAAGAAGGTATCCAGAATGACAATTCTTATTAAAACGTTAAAAATCATGGCGTCAGGTGTTGTTTTCGTTTCAGGTTTAACCACCGCCTCCAGTACCGTGTATTTCTTGCCAGAGGCAAAATCAATGGGTGTCGCCAGCAGCGACAAAAACGCACTGATGTTTCTCGGGATGGACAGGGATGTAAATCTGAAGGGAATATGCTTCGCGATGACAAAGCAATCATCATCAATCGTTCCGCTGGTAGATATCACTGCTACAACTGATAACGGCAGATTCACGATGCACGGGTTACGCCCTAATGTCAGTGATTCTAAAGAAGTCACTTGTTCCTTCGGGTCCGAAGCTGGTGATTTCTTGACTGCCATTTCGAAGTCAACAACCGTTAACGTGAAGCTGGACTTCAATGGCGAGATCCGCAATTACAGTTTCGACACTACAGAGTTCGGAAAGGTATTGACTGCGAATGGGCAAGCCGTGGGGGAAAAAGCAGCTAAAGACTACGCTCAGGGAGTACGTGCACCCGTTTTCTATAGCAGCGGTAGCGAAGCTCCCAAAAACAATGCAGTAACCTCAAACGTCGATACACACAGTTATAAAGCAAGCGATGAGAAACTTAATTCGGTCTGGAAAAGCCTTAGCCCTGAAACCCGAAAACGATTGCTTCCTTCTCAAAGAGAATGGATAAAGCACAAATCCGGCTGCAATAATGAACAGAAATGTCTTACCGACATGACGAACAATCGCATTCGTGAACTGGAGTCTGAATATGGAAAATAATGCACTGACTTTGGTTTTAAAAAACGATTGGGTAGCATCGTCTTCTGGTAATACCTATACCGGAAAATACACAGTTGGACGGTTTCACCTGACAGATGCGTTCATCGTTGTGTATATGAAGCTGATACATGGAATTGAAATACCCGATTTATGGGTCAGTAGCAGTTTCACTAACATACCAGATACCGATACCCGTAGGGTTATGTATATGGAAGGCTGCGATATGTTATCGAAAGAAACAATGAACGAAATTCGTAATACGGTGAAGTCCCCAACAGACAATATGAAAATACACCGCAATGGCAATCATGTTACCAAAATAGAATTCATGGAAGAACGAAATGAAATCACCCAATGAACGTTATATTAAAATAGCAGTCATAACCGTCGCAATAGCCTACGGCATCAATCTCCTTTACGGGCTGACGCCCCCCCCATATCAGCCTAAAACCCCCGAAGTGAAGGCCAAGGTAAATGCTGATACCGTAACTCAGCAACAACCTGAGCAACCATCCAAACCATCGATAATCGATATACTTCCGCGAATGTATACAACAGGGGAAGTTTATGCGCGGTTTGAACAACATGAATTCAGGGCAACAAATGACTTCAAAAAATGTCAGTTAATGGTAACAGGAAAAATAACTGGTATCGGTACTGTTACTTTCAGAAAAAATCCTGTAGTAACATTGGGTATTCCCGGTTCAGATGAAGGCCTGAAGTTCATATTTGAAGATACGAATTACAATAACGATAAAGTTGCTGCATTGAATATTGGGGATCTGATTATAATCGCCGGGAAGAATGCACGACCTGGAACCTTTGGTGGTATCTTTCTTGATGACTCGAAGATAATGACTGATATGATTTCAAAGAAGAAACGACAAATTTTGGTTGTCAATGGTGGCGTTTACGACCGGGAAATTTGCCAGAAGTAGCGTTGTCCTTGCCCTTGAAATGGAGGGGGAGAATCCCCTCCATCACCCCTTCAACAGGTATTGGCGCAAGCAGGAATCGAGTTTGAAGGGAGCTGCATTGCAAATTGTTTTGCGAAGCATCGCCAGTAAGATGGTACTCGAATTGTGCTTCATAACATTAAAGCAGGGCCTACCCTGCAAAATGACCAATCCCCATAGACAAAAGCATAGCCATGGTACTCCAGAACGTAATTCTTATGATCGCCCTGACAGGAGAGGCTTTACTCAAAACCGAAGATATATAGCCAAGGACCGCCAGTGAAAAAAGGGTGGAAAGGATTATCAACAAAAAAGCCAGTTTCAGAGGGGAGAGCCATGCCACGATTAAGGGTAACACCGCACCAGCGGAAAAACTCAGGGCAGAAAAGACAGCTGCCTGTAGGGGCTGTGCAGAATTTATATCCGTCAACCCCAGTTCTTCACGGGCATGAGCATCCAGGGCATCTTTGACCATAAGTTGCTCCGCAACCTGCCGGGCAAGCTCTGGCTCCAGTCCACGTTGCATATAAAGTGAAGTCAGTTCCCGCACCTCTCCCTGATAATCAGTTTCCAGCTCCCTTTTTTCCTGGGCAAGTGCTGCGTTTTCGGTATCCGCCTGAGATGAGACGGAAACATATTCCCCTGTAGCCATTGACATAGCTCCGGCAACCAGTCCTGCAACACCTGCAAGTAAAACACCGGAAGGACTGCTATTTGCAGATGCAACCCCAAGAACAAGGCTCGCTGTCGAAACAATTCCGTCATTTGCCCCCAGTACAGCTGCCCTCAGCCATCCCACTTTTTCGATACTATGTCGTTCAAGATGCATATATTTTTTCCTTCAAATACGCATACTCATCGGAATTACGGATAAATAGAAAATGCATTGACGGATAAATGCGCGGTTATAGTCTGTTTTAGCCAACCATTACAGGGCATCTTATCCATCATAAACCTACAGCACTATTCGGTAACGGGATTTTTCCTTTGGCTACGAACGGTGAGGAAGATATGCAGCAACCCCATCGCACCATGTGCCCAGAAATAGGTTTCAATAAATACAGTCAGAAACTTATGCACATGCAGGACGGTTTCTGTCAGCACAGGTGACGTGCCAAGAGCAGTATTGAGAGCAAACCAGAATCCACCACATAATGCAACGCCCAATAGTGCAAGTACACCAAGCCCCTGAACCAGAGCAGCAATCCCACCAGCATGAGCTTCAGGAAGACGGAATGATATCAGCATTTTGATATCTTCAACCACACCTCGAAAATCAAGGACCACCCAGGCAAAATAGTAACGAAATCCTCGTTGTGTCAGCATCCATGCAAGCATGACAAACCCAAGGACAATCAGTGATAACCCAGTGATAACATGGAACCATGTTACGAACCCAGTGAGAGTATAGTCACTAAGCGCATCGCTTTCGGTAAGGTTTGAATTAATAATCTGCAATAAAATCAATACAGCTACGATGATATGCAGCACACGTAGAAATGGTGTGTTTTTGTGAGGAAGAGCATTACGTAAATTTTCGTTCATAATTTAGCCACTTTTTTAAGGTTGGTTGACCACTCAATATTATGCCTTTTTATTAATGATAACCTTAACTTCTCAAAACCAAGATGCACTCAGTAATTGACCTGCCCCCACGATTAGATACAACACTCAGTTAGTAACGTCGGAATCTTCATTCTCAGAATGACCCTTTCTCCAGCCCGCTGCAAATTCAGACGGTGTCTGATAATTCAGCGTGGAGTGCGGGCGGCATTCGTTATAATCCTGCCGCCAGTCATTAATAATTTTCCTGGCATGAACGATATCGCTGAACCAGTGCTCATTCAAACATTCATCGCGAAATCGTCCGTTAAAGCTCTCAATAAATCCGTTCTGCGTTGGCTTGCCCGGCTGGATTAAGCGCAACTCAACACCATGCTCAAAGGCCCATTGATCCAGTGCACGGCAAGTGAACTCCGGCCCCTGGTCAGTTCTTATCGTCGCCGGATAGCCTCGAAACAGTGCAATGCTGTCCAGAATACGCGTGACCTGAACGCCTGAAATCCCAAAGGCAACAGTGACCGTCAGGCATTCCTTTGTGAAATCATCGACGCAGGTAAGACACTTGATCCTGCGACCGGTGGAAAGTGCGTCCATGACGAAATCCATCGACCAGGTCAGATTGGGCGCCGCCGGACGGAGCAGCGGCAGACGTTCTGTTGCCAGCCCTTTACGACGTCTTCTGCGTTTTACGCCCAGGCCACTGAGGTGATAAAGCCGGTACACGCGCTTATGATTAACATGAAGCCCTTCACGGCGCAGCAACTGCCAAATACGACGGTAGCCAAAACGCCTGCGCTCCAGTGCCAGCTCAGTGATGCGCCCTGATAAATGCGCATCAGCAGCCGGACGGTGAGCCTCATAGCGGCAAGTCGACAGGGATAAACCTGTAAGCCTGCAGGCACGACGTTGCGACAGACCGGTCGCATCACACATCAACATCACGGCTTCCCGCTTCTGGTCTGTCGTCAGTACTTTCGCCCCAGAGCCACCTGAAGCGCCTCTTTATCCAGCATGGCTTCGGCAAGCAGCTTCTTGAGTCTGGCGTTCTCTTCCTCAAGCGACTTCAGGCGCTTAACTTCAGGCACCTCCATACCGCCATACTTCTTACGCCAGGTGTAAAACGTGGCATCGGAAATGGCATGCTTGCGGCAGAGTTCACGGGCGGGTACCCCAGCTTCGGCTTCGCGGAGAATACTGATGATCTGTTCGTCGGAAAAACGCTTCTTCATGGGGATGTCCTCATGTGGCTTATGAAGACATTACTAACATCGGGGTGTACTAATCAACGGGGAGCAGGTCATTAAAACGCTCTGAGCGAAGCTGTAAGCGTTTTTTATGATATGGGTAATGCGATTGCATACCTTGGAAAGAAAAACGCTCTACGGGCTTCCAGTGCGACATTTACGAATTCAGTGCTTTACCACTCAATTTCGATGTTGAATACAAGCGCGTTCCCTTCCCTGTCTGCGACTTCCCGCGTTCTTTTGCCAGGTAAGAAAGCCAGAATACCGGACCTTCGAGTGTCGAAGGATCATCACGATGAATGACGTAGTGATCGGGATAGTCTTTAGTGGCTTTAGACAAGTTCACAAGTGTTGCTTTCCCACCTGTCAGTTTCATCCAGATTTCCGTAATAATACCAGCGATCCCTCTTTCTGGCGTTCCAAACCACCTTACCGAACGATGTGGAAGTGCAATCCAGCAATGGTAATGGGGTTGTGAAGCCTTTTCCTGTTCGCAAACCCAACCGTAAGCAAAATCGATGATAGGTTCTGATAAACCGTTGTTTCCAGACTCCAGGCGGTCACGTAATCGTTTGAACAGGTTGCGTATGTATTTGTTACCTGCTTCAACAGAAGTGAACTCAGGGAGGTGGAGATCAAAACGGGTCAGGAACACTCGACTGTAGAGCTTCAGGATTGCTTTCAGTTCGTTAACTATCGGCATAAGTATATCATGACGAACACCAGATCCGATTCTTGTGTTAACCCGGTATTCGTGACCATCATAAACAAAGGAGTTGCCATTAATGGTTTTGTAACGTCCGTGTTCATGGTAGATGGTACGAAAACTTGTTGTCGATAAAATCGACGATTGAAACTGCATTTCAGATTGTTGCATCATTGTTAAATTAGCCTTTTTGTATTCAGAAAGAGATCACACCTCCTACATAGTTACTACCTAAAACCACGGTAAAATGAGGGCATTTGCGATAGCGCAAAGCCGCCTTATATCTGACGTTGGGGATGTTTTGGAGGAGAGAAATACTACGGAACAAAGTTTACGAATGTATTTATTCAACCTCCCACCATAACAGAAAGAAAAAAAAAATGCAATTTAAAATTTATCCGGGCTGAACAGTGGGTCCGATTTGCTGGTTGACCTTATGATATTCTTGGGTTGAGTGGTTAAAACCACCAGGCCAGTATAAGGATATTGACCCAAATGAAACCAAAATTTTAAACAACGAAGACTGACCAATGTACGCAAGCAGGATGAAAGAAACTTCTCTCCGCATCTCTTAATTTCCCCCTTTGAAACTATATGGTGACGTTGCTGGTAACTAACACGGGGAGATTCCTGCGAAAAGTGTGATAAACACGGCATTATGCCACAATTCCGAATTGAGATCCCGTGTTGCGGCAATCCACTAAACTTTAACAAAATCGAAAAAAATGTGATTTCGTACACATCTGAATTCCCTGCGAGCGGGAATGCACATATAATGCGCTCCCATCATAGATTCAGACTTATCAACTCATCGCCTGAATGGCTTAGATACCTCGCACAACATGAACATGAAATTAACAACGCTTTTTGCGGCGGCGTTAGCCGTAGTAGGTTTTTGTAAGACCGCGTCTGCGGTGACGTATCCCCTGCCGACAGACGGAAGCCGTCTGGTGGGCGAAAACCAGGTGGTGACGGTACCAGAAGGTAACTCTCAGCCGCTGGAGTATTTCGCCGCACAGTACCAGCTGGGCCTGTCCAACATGCTGGAAGCAAACCCGGGCGTTGACCCGTATCTGCCAAAAGCGGGTACCGTACTGAATATTCCTCAGCAGCTGATCCTGCCGGATACCGTTCATGAAGGTATCGTCATTAACAGCGCTGAAATGCGTCTGTATTACTACCCGAAAGGCACCAACACCGTTATCGTGCTGCCAATCGGTATCGGCCAGCTGGGTAAAGACACCCCAATGAACTGGACCACCAAAGTTGAGCGTAAGAAAGCGGGCCCAACCTGGACCCCTACCGCCAAAATGCACGCAGAATACATCGCTGCCGGCGAACCGCTGCCAGCCGTTGTGCCAGCCGGCCCGGATAACCCGATGGGTCTGTACGCGCTGTACATTGGCCGTCTGTACGCCATTCATGGCACCAACGCCAACTTCGGTATCGGCCTGCGCGTAAGCCACGGCTGCGTGCGTCTGCGTAACGACGACATCAAGTTCCTGTTCGAAAACGTGCCGGTCGGTACGCGCGTGCAGTTCATTAACGAACCGGTAAAAGCGACCACTGAGCCAGACGGTAGCCGTTACATTGAAGTGCACAACCCGCTGTCTACCAGCGAAGACCAGATCAACAACAACGAAGTCGTCCCTGTAACGCTGAGCAGCGCGGTGCAGGCGGTGACCTCTCAGCCTGACGTGGAAACGACCATCGTTGACCAGGCCGTGCAGAACCGCTCCGGTATGCCGGTGCGTTTGAACTAATAACGAGCATTAAAAAAGCGGGCTTCGATGCCCGCTTTTTTTTACCCGTTATTCACGATAACTATCCCGCCGTGGTCGTACCGATAGTGGCAGTGGGCATATTCCAGCGGCGTGCCATCTTCCAGATAAATGACCTGCTCCACCTCCAGCACCGGATCGGTTTCCTCGCAGACCAGATGTTGCCTGTCCAGCGCATTGGGTTTTAGCGCCCGCACCACCCTGTATGACCCCATAATTTTCAGCCCCAGCGTCTCCTGAACATACTGAAACACCGAACCGTCAAGATGGCTTTTCGTCAGGCCGGGCACCAGGGTCATCGGCATTACCGTTGAATCCAGCGACATCGGTTCACCGTTTAATAAACGCAGGCGAATAAAATCATAGACCGGCGCATCGGCATTAATCATCAGCGACGCCTGCTCTTTCTCGTTCGGGAAGCGCAGTTCAAAATGCACCACCTGGCTCGTGACCGTACCCAGATGTTCCCAGGTTTTGGTGGCACCAAAATAGTCGCTGCCGGAGAGATCCCACTGGGAAAGCTGAAGGAAGTTTTTGCGGATAAAGGTGCCCTGCCCCTGACGGGTATAAACCAGACCTTCGACAATCAGCTGGCGCATCGCCTGCTGGATGGTCATCCGGCTGGTGCTGAACTCCGCCGCCAGCGCAAACTGGTCCGGAAGTGGTTCATTGGCGGCGTACTGCTGGCTGATAATGCGTTTTTTAATTTCCCGCGCTATGGTGATGTACTTCGCCGCCATCGTCCTTCCTTTCAGTTAGTTTTCTATCCCGCTGTTTTTCAACGCCACTCGCTCGGCAATCTTGAGGAAAGGCAGGTAGAAGAATACACCAAAAACAATGATTGCCAACTGCACCACCACCGCCCGCCAGTCCCCTGCCGTGGCCAGCCAGGCGCTCAGAATCGGCGGCGTGGTCCACGGGATCATTACCACGCAGCGCGACATTAACCCCAGCGTGGTGCAGAGCCAGGCAACGTAAATGCCAATCGCGGGCAACAGCACAAACGGGATCATCAGCGGCAGGTTAAAGACAATCGGCAGGCCAAAAATCACCGGCTCGTTGATGTTGAATAAACCGGGCGCCAGCGACAGGCGCGCCACCTGCTTCGCCGACTTCTGCCGGGAGAAGATAAAGATGGCGATCAGCAGCGAAATGGTGCTGCCCGTCCCGCCCACCATGCCAAACGTCGGCACGAAGATGTTGTTGATGATATGCGGGATGGGCTGGCCATTGGCAAAGGCCAGCATGTTCTCGTTGGTGTTGATCAGCAGGAACGGTTCCAGTACCACGCTGTTGACCACCGACTGATGAATCCCTAGCGTGAACAGGAAGTTACCGAAGCTGTAGATAAAAATCGTTCCCGGCAGGCTGGTGTTGATCAGCCGCAGCGGCTGCTGGATAAAGGTCGTGATGAGATGGATCAGGTCCGTGTGCAGCACGTTTGCCAGCAGTGCTGCCAGCACGGCAAATACTGACAATGTCAGAATGGTTGGGATCAGCGCGGTAAAGGATTTACTCACCGCCGGAGGCACATTTTCCCCCAGCGAAATGTGCAGCGCCTTGAGCCGCGAAATGGCAATAAACAGCTCCGTTGAGAGTAGCCCGATCAGCACTCCGGCAAAAATCCCGGTAGAGCCGATATTGGCGAACGTCAGTACCTGAGTGACGTTCACCGTGGTCTCGCTGCCGACGGGCGTCAACTGCAGGCGCATCGGCATCATGATGATAAAACTGCTGACGGCGATAACCACTGCCGAGACCGGATTGTCGAAATCTTTATTGCGCGCCAGCGACCAGGCAATCATCGGGGCCAGCAGCAGCGCGGCGATATTCAGCGTGCCGTTGATTATCGCCTCCCCCCAGACCTTAAACTGCGTGAGCGTGTCGCCGTCAAAAATCCACGGGAACACCACGTTGTTCACCAGCACCGCCAGACCGGCAAGGATGAAAATCGGCATCACCGTGGCGAAGGCATCGCGCAGGGAGCGCAGGTGCACCTGGTTTGCCAGGCGCGCCGAGAACTCAACAAATTTATCGACAAAGGACTGCATATGCGGTGTGATTTTTGTTTCAGACATAGCGGATAGTTCCCATCAATCAGTCACAAAAACGGCCCGGCAGCGTACGGCTTACATCTCGCGTCCGTTGGTATGAATGACCTGTTTCAGCCAGGCGTAGCTTTTCTTCGGCACGCGCTTCAGGTCTTTCAGGTCGTGGTTTTCTCGGTTGACGTAGACCACGCCGTAGCGCTTACGCATGTCGCCCTGGGAGCTGAGAATGTCGATTAACCCCCAGCCGAGGTAGCCGATGACCTCTGCGCCATCTTCGAACATCGCCGCTTTCATTGCGTCGATATGCGCCCGGTGGTAGTCGATGCGGTAGGTGTCCTCAATCGGGTTGACGCCGTCCCAGGACTCAATCACGCCAATACCGTTTTCAATCGGGAAGACCGGCATCCGCCAGTCGTTGGCGTAGCGGGTGATGATGGTGCGAAAGCCCATAGGGTCGATCTGCCAGTTCCACTCGGTGGCTTTCAGGTACGGGTTATTTTTCTCACCGTGTAGCAGGTAATAGTTGACCGGCGTGCCTTCCGGGATGGCATCGCTGTCCAGCGTTTTGCTGGCGTAATAGCTGAAGGCCATAAAGTCGTTTTTGGTGCGCGCCAGCAGCGCTAAATCTTCGTCGCGGTAGATATCGCCAAAGCCTTCCTGCTCCACCACCGCCATCACCGCCGGGCTGTAACCCTGACCCGCAAAAACGCGCAGCAGGTTCTGGTTGAGGAATTCATCGTACTGCTGGGCGCAGAAGATATCGCGCGGTTTGCAGGTCGCCGGGTAAATCAGCTGGTGCGCCAGCATGCCGCCCATCAGCTGGCCCGGTTTGGTCTGGTGCAGATACTCGGTCAGCGACATATGCGCCACCATCGCATGGTGCTGTAACTCATAGAGCTCGCGAAGAGTTTGCTCCCCTTTCAGGTAACCGGAAATGCGGAAGGCTTCCGGCATATGGAAAATGTTCTGCTCGTTGAAGGTCAGCCAGTACTTCACCCGGTCGCCAAAGCAGTCGATCATCTTCTTGCCGTAGCGGATAAAGGCCTCCATCACGCGGCGATCGTTAAATCCGTTGTACTCCTGCGCCAGCGCCAACGGCATATCGAAGTGATAGAGGCAGATCATCGGCTCGATGCCGCGCGCGATAAGATCGTCAATAAATCGGTCGTAAAAGGCGATCCCCTCGTCGTTGAACGCGCCATCACCCTGCGGGCAGACACGGCTCCATGAGATCTGAAAGCGGTAGCAGTTCATGCCCAGATCCTGCATCAGGTCGAAATCTTCCCTGTAGCGGTGGTAGGAGTCGGTCGCCACTTTCCAGTCGGAGATATTTTCCCCGGCTTCACGAATGTCGTAGACCGACATGCCCTTTCCGCCCTCGTTCCATGCCCCTTCCGTCTGCATGCTGGAGACCGAGTTGCCCCATAAAAAATTGGCTGGCAGCGATGTATTCATGCTCCCTCCCTATATGACTAGTCATTTTAAATTTCATGACTAGTCATATAGGCGAAGATGAAAAGGTGATCAAAGGGGAGGATCGTTTTTTGTGAGATGGATTGAAATAATGCCTACGGAAAGTAGCCCCGGTAAGCGAAGCGCCACCGGGGAGAGGACGGTTATTGCTGTGCAAGCTGGTTACGACGATATTCCCCCTGGCGCTCAAGCATCCAGCCCGGGTATTCCCCCGGCAACGCGCTGACGGCATCAAGCTTTTTAAGCTCGTCTTCGCTTAAGCGGATCCCGGTTGCGGCGATATTGTCATTCAACTGATCGACGCGTTTCGCGCCCACGATCACGCTAGTTACCGCTTTCTGATGAAGCAGCCACGCCAGCGCGATCTGCGCGACGGAGACGCCTTTGCTTTCGGCAATCGTGCGCATTACATCCACGCAGTCGAAGGCGCGATCTTTATTGACCGGCGGGAAGTCAAACTCCAGACGGCGCCCGCCCGATTCGCTCTGCCCGTTGCGATCGTATTTCCCGCTCAGCAGACCGCCCGCCAGCGGGCTCCAGACCATCAGCCCGACGCCTTCGCTCTGCATCATCGGCACCAGCTCGCGCTCAAGATCGCGCCCGGCGATGGTGTAATACGCCTGTAAAGACGCGAAGCGTGCCAGCCCCAGACGCTCGGAGATGCCAAGCGCTTTGGCAATCTGCCACGCTGCCCAGTTCGAGACGCCGATATAGCGCACGTGGCCGTGCTGTACCAGGGTATCCAGCGCACGGAGCGTCTCTTCAATGGGGGTGGCAGGGTCAAAGCCGTGCAGCTGGTAGAGATCGATATGATCCAGCTGCAGGCGGCGCAGACTCTCCTTCACGCTGCCGATGATGTGATACCGCGAGCTGCCGCGCGAGTTCACGCCCGCGGTGCCGGTTTCACCGAACACTTTGGTCGCGACTACCACGTTCTCCCGCGGAACTTTCAGGTTCTTCAGCGCCTGGCCGGTGATCTCCTCCGAGCGCCCTTCCGAGTAAACGTCGGCGGTGTCGATAAAGTTGATCCCGGCATCCAGCGCGCGGCCCACCAGCTGTTCGGCTTCGCTCTGCTGCAGCTGGCCAATCTTGCCCCACATGCCGCCTTCCCCGCCGAAGGTCATGGTCCCGAGGCAGAGTTCAGAAACAAACAGACCGGTGTTGCCCAGTTTTTGATAACGCATAAGTCATTCCTCACATGTCGAATGGGTGCCAGTTAGTTATACCCGCCCCTCTGTCATCGCGAATGTGGCGTTCCTGTCCGTTTCTTGCCCAATCCTCTGAATTTATCCGCGCGGGGCGTCGCCAAAGACGCTGTAATCCGGGAGCTGCACCTGCTGATACGGCTCCCAGCCGCCGCCAAGCGCCTTGTAGAGCGCCACCAGATCGAGCGCGCTTTGCACCTGCGCCTGAGCGCGCTGCTGCTGAGCCTGGGCGAGCTGACGCTGGGCATCCAGTACGTCGATAAAGCTGGCGATGCCCTGTCGGTAGCTGTCGCTGGCTAAGTCAAAGGCGTTTTGCAGGGCGTCGATCGTTTTTGCGAGGCCCGCTTCACGCTGCTGGTCGGTGCGGTAGCTGACCAGCGCGTTTTCAACATCGCCGAGCGCGGTGAGCACCGTCTGCCGATAGTCCAGCACCGCTGCCCCCTGCTGCACGCGCGCCACCTTCACGCTGGAGACCAGTCGTCCGCCCTGGAAAATCGGAATAGAAACCTGCGGACCGAAGCTGTAGAAATGGCTGCTCCAGTCGGTCAGCCAGTTGGTTTCGCTGTTACGCAGGCCAAACTGCCCGGAGAGGGTAAAACTCGGGAACAGCTCGGCCACCGAGACGCCGATTTGCGCCGTGGCGGCATGAAGATTCGCCTCCGCCTCACGCACGTCCGGACGACGGCGCGCCAGCGTTGACGGAATGCCCGTTTGCACGATATCCGGCAGCGCAGGCATTGGCTGCGCTGACTGGAGTTCGGCATCCAGTGCGCCCGGCGGCTTGCCGAGGAGGATTGCCAGGCCGTTCATCGCCTGCCGCGCCTGCGCCTGATATTGCGGCAGTTGCGCTTCCAGATTTCCCAGCTGCGCCCGGGCATTTTCTACGTCCATCTGTGGCGAGAGCCCGCCGCGCTGACGGCTTTCGGTGAGATCCAGCGTCTGCTGCGCGCTCTCAATCTGGGTGTTCAGGGTGGCGATAATGCTCTGCGCGCCGCGCAGCTGTAGCCACGCCCGCGCCACTTCCGCTTCCAGCGACACCAGCGCGTCGTTACGCTGCTCGATAGCCGCCTTCTGCTGGGCTTCCGCGGCTTCCACCTGACGGCGCACCTTGCCCCACAGGTCAATTTCCCACTGGGCGTCGAAACTGCCCTGGTAGAGGTTGATCGGCTGCGTCAGCGGGCCTAACGCGCCCCGCAGGGCTGGATCGACATTATCCAGCTGGTCATACACGCCGTGGGATTTCAGCTCGCCTTCCAGCCCGAGCTGTTGGCGCGTCGCCTGTAGATTGCCGTTAACCGACGGGAAAAATGCTCCGCCTGCCTGATTAATCTGTTCACGCGCCCCGGCAATGCGTAGCACCGTTTGCTGCAGGGTCAGGTTTCCGGCAATAGCCCGTTCAACGAGGCTATCGAGCTGCGGCGAGCCGAAGGTTTTCCACCAGCGCGGGTTGGTCGCAGCGGAGATGGTTTGCGATTTCACGCCGCTGTCGCCCTTATCGTTCCAGTGCGTGACGGCCGGCGGCGCGGGTGGCTGGTAATCCGGTCCCACGGCACAGCCAGCCAGCAGCAGCATTATCATCAGGGGGTGTAAACGTCTGTGTATCATCAATGTGCTCCTGCACTCCCCTCGCTCTTAACCGGCGAGAGCAACAAACAAAACGGAATCAGTAACAAGGCCACCACGCTCAGCAGGGTGAAGACGTCGATGTAGGCCAGGAAGCGCGACTGCTCGATCATGGTCTGGTACATCCGCCCGGTGGCAATGCCGGTTGGGTCACCCACCTGAGTCGTGAAGTTCTGGATCGCCTGGGCGCTTTCGCGTATCGCCTGCTGAAACTGCTCGTTAAACGGCGAAGCGTGATACGCCAGATGCGCGCTATGGGCCTGCGAGCGCTCGGTAATGGCCGCCGTCGAGAGCGAAATCCCAATCGAGCCCGCCACGTTGCGGAACATGGTAAACAGCGCCGCCGCGTCGGCGTTGAGCCGTCTCGGTATCGAGATGAAGGCAATCGTGGTGAGCGGCACAAACAGGAACCCCAGCCCAATCGACTGAGCGCTGCGGAACAGCACCAGAGTTTCGAAGTCGATATCCGGCGTCAGCGTACGTGACCAGAAGAACGATGCCGCCAGGCAGGTAAAGCCAAAGGCGATAATCCAGCGCGTCTGCACCACCGGCATGAGCTTCAGCACCAGCGGGATGGTGAGTACAATCAGCACCGCGCCGGGCGACAGCACCAGCCCGGACCAGGTGGCGGTATAGCCCAGATCCTGCTGCGCCAGCTGCGGGATCACCACCGAGCTGCCGTATAAAATCATCGCCATCCCAGCCATTAACAGGCTGGAGATCGCGAAGTTGCGGTCTTTCAGGCAGTAGAGATCCACCACCGGCTTTCTGGCATACACCAGCCAGTAGATCGCGCCGATGATGCCGATCAGCGTCAGCACGGCGAAAGTGCGGATAAAGTTTGAGTAGAACCAGTCTTCATCCTCTCCCCGGTCCAGCATCACCTGCAAACAACCGAGCCCTAAGGCGATCAGCCCGATCCCCGTCCAGTCGATGGTTAGCTTCTCTTTCGATTTACTTTCCCACGGCGGATCTTCCAGCAGCTGATAGATCGCCAGTACCGTGACGATCCCCACCGGGATGTTGATAAAGAACACCCAGCGCCAGGAGTAGTTGTCGGTGATCCAGCCGCCGAGCGTGGGGCCGAGCACCGGCGCAACGATAATCGCAATAGAGGAGAGACCAAACGCTTTGCCCCGGTCCTCCGGCTTGAAGTAGTCGAGCAGCACCGACTGCTGGGTAGGCTGTAACCCGCCGCCAAAGAAGCCCTGCATCACGCGGAACAGGATGATCTGCCACAGCTCGGTGGCGATCCCGCACAGGAACGAGCAGACGGTGAACATCACAATGCAGATTAAGAAGAACTGCTTGCGGCCAAACACCCGGCTCAGAAACGCCGAGATGGGCAGCACGATGCCGTTCGCCACCAGATAGCTGGTTAAAACCCAGGTCGATTCGTCATAGCTGGAGGAGAGCGAACCCGCGACGTGCGGCAGCGCCACGTTAACGATGGTGGTGTCCAGAATTTCCATAAACACCGCCAGGGTGACCACAATCGCCACCGCCCACGGGTTACTGGCGGGTTTCCAGCTGTCGTGGCTATGATCCGTCATTCCACTGTCACCTTCGGCGCCACCGACAGCCCCAGCGGCAGCGGTTTATTCGGGTCGAGTCCCTTATCAATCACGATTTTCACCGGCACGCGCTGCACAATTTTGACGAAGTTGCCGGTGGCATTTTCCGCCGGGAAAGCGGAGAAGCGTGAGCCACTGCCCTGCTGAATACTGTCGACGTGGCCCTCAAGTTCCATATCCGGCCACGCATCCACGGAGACGGTGACCTTATCGCCGGGCTTCATGCGTTCAAGCTGGGACTCTTTAAAGTTCGCCACCACCCATACGTTAGGGGAAACCAGTGAGAACAGCGCGGTGCCCGCCTGCACCAGCGTCCCGGGCTGCACGTTGCGTTTGGTGACAAAGCCGTCGAACGGGGCGCGGACTTCGGTGTAGGAGAGATTCAGATTGGCCGTTTCGAGCTGCGCTTTCGCCTGCTCGACCTGACGCTCACGCGCTTCAACGTTGGTTTCCTGCTGGCGAATTTGCAGTTGAACCTGCTCCGCCACTTCCAGCTGCGCCTGGGCGCTGGCCAGTGCAGCCTGCGCGCTGCGTAGCTGTGCGTTCGCAGAATCAATACTTTGTTGCGTGGTCGCCCGCGGGTCGACGCCGCGTTGACGACGGTACTCCGCCTGCGCGTTCGCCAGATCGGCCTGCGCTTTCAGTACCTGCGCTTTCGCTTCGTCACGCTGGGCAGGATACTGCACTTTTGAGAGCGCCAGCTGCGCCTGGGCCTGATGGAGCTGCGCGATAGCCAGTCCAAGCTGAGCCTGAGCCTGATCGCGCTGGGCGGTGGTATCGCGTGGATCGATAACCACCAGCAGATCGCCTTTTTTAACGCGCTGGTTATCGCGCACGTGCAGCCCGGTGACATAGCCCGCCGTTTTGGGGGCAATCGTCACCACATCGCCATCGGTAAAGGCGTCGTCAGTTGTCTCTTCGTTACGGGTTAAAAACCACCAGACCAGCGCCACGACAACCATCACTACCACGACAATGCCGAGGATAATTAACGGTTTTTTGCCCGGTCGCTTACGTTCATTATTGTTGTTTTCCTGCTCGTCAGCAGGCGTTTTTTGATCTTCAGCCATAGTTCAGCAACGGTCCTGTCAGTGAGCGGCATCACACTATGCCGTTCACTAAAGCTAGGACGTTGCTATACGTTTGCCAGGAAAAACTGACAAATTGCGCACTATATGAGAAGGAATAATCCGAAACCGATCGCCGCAGCCCACACCAGCATGGGGAGGGACCAGAGATGGAAGCGCCACCAGATACGACGATCGCTGGCCATACGCAGGGCAATGAGGTTTGCCAGCGAGCCGGGCAGCAGCCCAAACCCGCCAATGTTCACCGCCCAGGCCAGAAGGGTGTCAGGCGGAACATAGTTGAGCAGCAGAATGGTGGAAGGCACGTTGCTGATAAACTGCGACAGGCCAATGGCCGTCAGCCACAGACCCGGCTGAGACAGCGTGCTGACGCTGTGCAACACGTTTTGCAGCACCGGAAGCTGGATAAGAAGATGCACATCAATAAACATCGCCATAAAGACCAGCAGCAGCGTCCAGTCCACGCTCACCAGCACCCGGCGTGCCAGCACGACAAAGCCTGCGGCGACCAGCAGCACACCCGCCAGCTCAACCTTCAGTTCCAGCGCGATGAGAAAGACGATGTACAACCCGAGGCAGCTCCAGACCAGACGCGGCTGCCACTGCGGGCCCGCGGTTCCGCTATGGTACTGCAGTTTTTTATCCGGAAAAGCAAACCAGCATACCGCCAGTAGCGACAGCATCATCACCAGTGCCAGCGGGGCCATCTGCCAGGTAAAGGCGGCAAACGACAGGCCGGACCGCCCCCAGAGCAGGATATTTTGCGGGTTGCCGATAGGGGTCAACAGAGAACCGGCGTTCACGGCCAGCGCTTCAAAGATGATCAGCCGGCTGACCGGGATCTCGCAAAGCCTGCGTAGCGTCAGCGTGAGGGGCACGATGATAAACAGTGCCACATCGTTGGTCAGAAACGTCGACAGCACCGCAGCGGAGAAGACCATAAACAGCGCCAGCCTGCGCTCGGTGGCAAAACGGCGCACCATTTTACGGCCCAGCACGTCAAAATAGCCGCTCAGCTCAACCCCTTTGGTCAGCATCATTAACCCACTCAGGGTAATGATGGTGCGCCAGTCAATGGCGGCAACCCAGGCGCGGGGCGCAAACGGCACAAAGAGGCTTAACCCTGCGCCAATGATTAATAAGAGATGGAAGAAACGATCGCGTGCCAGGGCATGCAGTCCGGGGATTTTCATTCAGCGGAGGGACCGTATTTAAGGGTAAATTCACGAAACTTCACCAGCGTCTCTTCACTTACGTGGTGCTCCATTCCTTCCGCATCCCGGCGGGCAATCTCCGGGCTAACGCCCAGTACCAGTAAAAAGTTCTCGACCAACTGGTGACGCTCGCGGCTCTCCTGCGCAAGCTTCTCCCCTTCCGGCGTCAGAAATACACCGCGCCAGGGGATCATTTCAATTAAGCCCACCGAAGCCAGACGTTTTAACATTTTAGCCACTGTCGGCTGTGATACCCCCAGTCTAGCGGCCATATCGACCTGCCGCGCTTCCCCGACTTCACGGATCAGATCGGAAATCAGCTCAACATAGTCATCAATCAGTTCACGACGGTGCGCTTCACGGACCTGGCGAAACCCTTCGACATGTTCTTCAACATTCACCAGCTGCGTCGTTTTTCTGATTGTTGGCTTACCTGCGCGACGGTTCATTGTACTTCCTCAGTGGGGTGACGCTTCCAGCGCCCGGTATCGAGAGCGCACATTGTAAACCATCCCTCTGCAAGCACAAAAAATTAACGAAATAGCCATAGCTATACAATATAGCCTGTGCTATATCTGTATGTAATGCAGTCACCCTTCACGGATCGAAGGGATCAAAAATCAGGAGGTCTTATGAACGAATTCAAGAGGTGTATGACCGTGTTTACCCACTCTCCCTTTAAAGTGCGCTTGATGCTGTTGAACATGCTGTGCGATATGTTTAACAACAAACCGCATCAGGACGACAAACCTTCCCACTAAGCGGCGTTGCGGTACGCCGCTTCATCTCTGCGTCACATTCCCGCTGTAAACTGGCTCCCGGCCGCCCTATTCCCGATCTTTTTTACGGATTTGCAATCCTCTTCGCAAAACATCTGTTGAGCAACTGTTGCTATTATTTTGCGCTCGCACTATCTTCTTGCAGCCCTGCACTATTTGCGGCTCGCTGAAGCGGACCCTCATTCCCTTTCTACGCACTGTCAGGCAGGTTATGACCCTTGACGCCAGGGTGAGCACATGGCGTTTTTATCCATGATAGTGACCTATGAATTTAACCCTGATAGATTCTGTCGTTACCCGTAGCCGGGCCTTAAGCCCGTGGACGGCGTTTTACTTTTTGCAGTCATTGCTGATTAACTTTGCACTTGGCTATCCCTTCAGCCTGCTGTATGCGGTGGCGTTCACCTGCATTCTGCATGTGCTGTGGCGGGCCGCTCCGCGCGTGCAAAAAACGCTGATTGGGATCTGTTCGCTGGTCGCTGCCCTCTATTTCCCGTTTGGCCAGGCTTATGGCTCGCCAAACTTTAATACCCTGCTCGCGCTTCACTCGACCAATATGGAAGAGTCGACGGAGATCCTGACCATCTTCCCGTGGTACAGCTACGTGGTAGGGCTCTTTATCTTCGCGCTGGGGGTTATTGCCCTCCGCCGTCAGTCAGTTGAGAAAAAGTCCTGGGGCAAGATCGAAATTCTTTGTCTGGTATTCAGTATTGCCGTGGCGTTCGTCGCCCCCATCCAGAATATTCCCTGGGACGGTAAGTTAAGGCTCATTAACGTAGGCTATCCGGTTTTCCGCTTCGTGAAAGACGTTGTCGTGAATAACAGAGAAGTGCTCGACGAGCAGGCGCGCATGGCTGAACTTTCCAATAAGAAAGACACCTGGAACGTGCTGGCGGTGAAGCCGAAATACCATACCTACGTGGTGGTGATCGGCGAGAGTGCCCGTCGCGACGCAATGGGCGCATTCGGCGGACACTGGAATAACACGCCGTTTGCCAGCTCGGTCAATGGCACCCTGTTTACTGATTATGTCGCGGCCAGTGGCTCGACGCAGAAATCGCTGGGTCTGACGCTAAACCGTGTGGTAGAGGGCAAACCCCAGTACCAGGATAACTTTGTTACCCTGGCAAACCGCGCAGGTTTCCAGACATGGTGGTTCTCTAATCAGGGGCAAATTGGCGAATACGATACGGCCATCGCCAGTATCGCGAAGCGTGCTGACGAAGTGCAGTTCCTGAAGAGCGGTGACTTTGAGGCCGACAAAAATACGAAAGACGAAGCGTTGCTGAAAATGACGGCGCAGGTGTTTGCCACCCCACGCACCCAGCCTCAGCTGATTGTCCTTCACCTGATGGGCTCACACCCCCAGGCCTGCGATCGCACTGACGGGAAATACGTGGATTTCGTGCAGTCCAAAGAGACCTCTTGTTATCTCTACACCATGACGCAAACCGACGACCTGCTCAGCAAGCTGTACGATCAGCTGCGCAATACGGGCGACAGTTTCTCTGTGGTCTATTTCTCGGATCACGGGCTGGCGTTTAAAGAGCGTGGCAAAGAAGTGCAATACCTGGCCCATGACGACAAGTTCCAGCAGAACTTCCAGGTACCGTTTATGGTGCTGTCGAGTGATGATAAAACGCATCGCGTGATTAAAGCGCGCCGTTCGGCGAATGATTTCCTGCAGTTCTTCTCTCAGTGGACGGGGATTAAAGCCGAAGAGATAAAAAATACGTATCCGTTCATCTCCAACAAGAAAGCGCCCCCAGTGTACGTTACCAACTTCAAGTTACAGAAAGTTGACTATAACCATCTGGGTACGGATATTTTTGATATTAAGAGTAAGTGATTTCTGCCGTCTCGTGCAGACTGATGCCCTGACCCTCTCCCACGTGGAGAGGGAACAAACAAAAAAAAATCCGCCACATTGGGCGGATTTTTTATTCGATCACCGGAGTGATTAGAAGCGGTAACCTACGCCCGCGATCCAGGTGCCAACGTCAACGTTGCGGATACGGCTCTGCTCATAGGAGAAGTCCAGAGCAACGTCCTGGATTGGGTTGAACTGCAGGCCTGCGCCATAGGAGAAGCCGTAGTCGCTGGTGCTTGCAGTGCGGTTCAGACCCTGGTTTTCGGTCTGCTGGAATTTACCGTAGCCAACACCTACAACACCGTAGATGCTTGCCCAGTCATTCAGACGGTAAGCTGGACCAGCAGTGATACCGTAGTACTGGCCTTTGTTGTACGCGCCGTTTTCAGTACGATCTTTCTCGGTGTAGGTGAAAGAACCGATCACGCCCAGCGGGTTGTTATCCTGCTCGTAACGATACTTCAGGTTGAAACCGTTAGTTTTGTTCATTACGCCCTGCATATCGCTCTGAGCGTAACCACCGGTTACAGTAGAAGTAGCCGCTACAGCGGTACCTGCGGAAACAGCCAGTACAGCGGCCAGTGCTGAAAGACATGCAATTTTTTTCATAACCACCTCAAATGTGCTTCAAGTAAGTCCGTAAGTTTTAAATATATCAAAAAATTTTGCGAAACTCTTTGTGATTCGTGATGTCTAACGAGGTCTTTCCTGTAACAGAACGTTTCCAACCTCAGCTAACTCTTTCAAATCACATGCGATTTTTCCTACAAAACGCCCATATTGCGCGTCTGTGCTGTTACATTCATCCAGATTATTCCTAATCTTTAAGACGATTAATCCAGCAGTAGTTAACCATTTTACGGATTTCATGGGGCTTTTTTTTCAACAGAGTCTCAACCGTCGCTGTATATTTCCTTTACACTGCAACCTTTACTTCATTTGACAGAAGCTGACAGGAGAAAGGATGCCTGGGTTATCCCGCACGTCGTCGGTCTGGTTGCCGGTAGCAGTCATACTCATTGCCATGTTGTCCATTCAAAGCGGTGCCTCGCTGGCAAAATCGCTCTTTCCACTGGTAGGGGCACCCGGGGTGACGGCCCTGCGTATCGTGCTGGGCACGGCGATACTGGTTGCCATTTTCAAACCCTGGCGTCTGCGCTTCAAAAAAGAGCAACGTCTCCCCCTGCTGTTTTATGGTCTGTCTCTTGGGGCGATGAACTATATGTTCTACCTCTCCATCCAGACCATCCCCCTCGGGATCGCCGTCGCGCTGGAGTTTACCGGTCCGCTGGCGGTGGCACTTTTCTCTTCCCGTCGTCCGGTGGATTTTATCTGGGTCGTATTGGCGGTGCTGGGCTTATGGTTCCTGTTGCCGCTCGGCCAGAATGTCACTGAGATTGATCTTACGGGTGCCGCGCTGGCTCTCGGAGCCGGTGCCTGCTGGGCCGTTTATATCCTCACCGGGCAGCGCGCTGGCGAAGAACATGGCCCGGCAACGGTCGCCCTGGGTTCCGTGATTGCGGCTATCGTTTTTGTGCCGATCGGTATGGCGCAGGCCACGGCGTCTATCTGGCAATGGTCAGTTATGCCCATTGGACTGGCGGTCGCAGTGCTCTCAACGGCGCTCCCCTATTCTCTGGAGATGATCGCTCTGACGCGTCTGCCGACACGCATTTTTGGCACCCTGATGAGCATGGAGCCTGCCCTGGCGGCAATCTCCGGAATGGTATTCCTTGGCGAAACGCTGACGTTTACCCAGACGCTGGCACTCTGCTCTATTATTGCAGCCTCAATGGGGTCAACGCTCACCATGCGCCCGGAACCCAAAGTTGAGAAAATCGACATCAACTGATGCCATATATTCTGCATGGCTTTGTGGCCATGCAGAATAAAGGCCAGATCGTCAGGCGTTATAATTTCTTACATACTTTGTCATATTATCGAAATATCCTGCCAGGCCTTTTTTCTCTGTCCTCAATTAAGATTGATCTGTATCAATTCTAAAATAATCTATTTATATCAGTAAATTATATTATCAACCTCCTTCTTGCTATTAAACCGATAGGCACAGCCAGACCGCAGAGAAAAAATCCGGTGCTATACTTAGTTCCGTAATTACCTGGGACATTAACATCAAGAGGATATGAGATTATGAGTACCGCTAAACTGGTGAAAACGAAAGCGTCTAATCTGCTTTATACCCGTAACGATGTATCGGATAGCGACAAAAAAGCGACCATTGAGTTGCTGAATCGCCAGGTGATCCAGCTCATCGATCTTTCGCTGATCACCAAACAGGCCCACTGGAATATGCGCGGTGCAAACTTTATTGCCGTTCATGAAATGCTGGATGGCTTCCGCACAGCACTGGTGACACACCTCGATACGATGGCTGAACGTGCCGTACAGTTGGGTGGTGTTGCGCTGGGTACCACGCAGGTGATTAACAGTAAAACGCCACTGAAAAGCTACCCGCTGGATATCCATACCGTGCAGGATCACCTGAAAGAGCTGGCAGACCGTTACGCGATTGTGGCCAATGACGTGCGCAAAGCGATTAGCGAAGCCAAAGATGAGGATACGGCAGATATCTTCACCGCCGCCTCCCGCGATCTGGATCAGTTCCTGTGGTTTATCGAATCTAACATCGAGTAATCCATACGATTTTTCTATCGAACCCTCGCCTTCCGGTGAGGGTTTTGCACATCTATGGTGCACACTTTTGGCCTGATACGGTGCAAAAGTGAAGAAATTGTAATAATCACCTCACACAACCGTTAATGGAAGATTGTTTTTTCGTCAGAATTTACGCTAAATATCTCCCCGTCAGTTGAGCCAAACGACGCGCACCAAAATGGTGCTCCATCATGGTGCAACACAACATCATTGCCCCGTTTTTTGTGCAATGCATGACTCCATCCCCTTTGCAAAACAACAGCTTGTAAAGTTGGCACGATTTTTTCATTGTGCCTGTCGTTCTCTCAGGGGATCGCCCCGTGGATATAAAAGGAAATGCTATGAAGTCTGTATTAAAAGTTTCACTGGCTGCACTTACCCTGGCTTTTGCGGTGTCCTCTCAGGCTGCCGACAAACTGGTTGTGGCGACCGACACGGCGTTCGTTCCGTTTGAATTCAAACAGGGTGATAAATACGTTGGCTTCGATGTTGATTTGTGGGCCGCTATCGCAAAAGAACTCAAACTGGATTACACCCTGAAGCCAATGGACTTCAGCGGCATCATCCCGGCACTGCAAACCAAAAACGTTGATCTGGCCCTGGCGGGTATCACCATCACCGAAGAGCGTAAAAAAGCGATCGACTTCTCTGACGGTTACTACAAAAGTGGTCTGCTGGTCATGGTCAAAGCCGATAACAATGACGTCAAAAGCGTGAAAGACCTCGACGGTAAAGTTGTCGCAGTGAAGGGCGGTACCGGTTCCGTGGATTACGCAAAAGCGAACATTAAAACCAAAGACCTGCGTCAGTTCCCGAACATCGACAACGCGTACATGGAACTCGGCACCAACCGTGCTGACGCTGTTCTGCACGATACACCGAACATCCTGTACTTCATCAAAACCGCAGGTAACGGCAAGTTCAAAGCGGTAGGCGACTCTCTGGAAGCACAGCAGTACGGTATCGCATTCCCGAAAGGCAGCGACGATCTGCGCACGAAAGTGAACGGCGCGCTGAAAACGCTTAAAGAGAACGGCACGTATAACGAAATCTACAAAAAATGGTTCGGTACTGAGCCTAAATAATTTCACCTGAAATCAGGTTTGTAACGCCCGGTGGCGCTGACGTTTACCGGGCCTACATTTTTCGTTTTTCACCACGGTATACAGGAATACATCATGCAGTTTGACTGGAGCGCCATCTGGCCTGCCATTCCACTCTTGCTTGAAGGCGCTAAAATGACCCTGTGGATTTCGGTCCTGGGTCTGGTGGGCGGGTTGATTATCGGTCTTGTCGCCGGTTTCGCCCGCACCTACGGCGGCTGGATTGCAAACCACATCGCACTGGTTTTCATCGAAGTGATCCGCGGCACCCCGATTGTCGTGCAGGTCATGTTCATCTACTTCGCCCTGCCAATGGCCTTCACCGACCTGCGTATCGATCCGTTCAGCGCAGCCGTCGTGACCATTATGATCAACTCGGGCGCCTACATTGCGGAAATCACCCGCGGTGCGGTGCTGTCGATTCATAAAGGTTTCAGTGAAGCGGGTCTGGCGCTGGGCCTTTCGCGTCGCGAAACGATCCGCCACGTCATTCTTCCGCTGGCGCTGCGTCGCATGCTGCCACCGCTGGGTAACCAGTGGATCATCAGTATTAAAGATACGTCGCTGTTCATCGTTATCGGCGTGGCTGAGCTGACCCGTCAGGGGCAGGAGATCATTGCTGGCAACTTCCGCGCGCTGGAAATCTGGAGTGCGGTAGCCGTTGTCTACCTGATCATTACTCTGGTTCTGAGCTTCGTTCTGCGTCGTCTTGAAAGAAGGATGAAAATCCTGTGATTGAATTTAAAAACGTTTCCAAGCACTTTGGCCCAACCCAGGTGCTGCACAATATTGATCTGAATATTACGCAGGGTGAAGTGGTGGTCATTATCGGACCGTCCGGTTCCGGTAAATCCACTCTGCTGCGCTGCATTAACAAACTGGAAGAGATCACCAGCGGCGATCTGATTGTCGACGGTCTGAAGGTCAATGACCCGAAAGTGGACGAGCGCCTGATTCGCCAGGAAGCGGGCATGGTGTTCCAGCAGTTCTACCTGTTCCCGCACCTGACGGCGCTGGAAAACGTGATGTTCGGCCCGCTGCGCGTGCGCGGTGCCAGCAAAGCGGCGGCGGAAGCGCTGGCAAAAGATCTGCTGGCAAAAGTGGGTCTGGCAGAACGTGCGCACCACTACCCTTCCGAGCTCTCCGGTGGTCAACAGCAGCGCGTCGCGATTGCCCGCGCGCTGGCAGTGAAGCCGAAGATGATGCTGTTTGATGAGCCAACGTCCGCACTCGACCCGGAGCTGCGCCACGAAGTGCTGAAAGTCATGCAGGATCTGGCAGAGGAAGGGATGACGATGGTTATCGTGACCCACGAAATCGGCTTTGCGGAGAAAGTCGCGTCCCGCCTGATCTTTATCGATAAAGGTCGTATCGCGGAAGACGGTAACCCGCAGGAACTGATTGCCAATCCGCCGAGCCAGCGTTTGCAGGAGTTCCTGCAGCACGTCTCCTGATCTTACGCTTCACGCTGAGCCGGGCTTGCCCGGCTTTTTTACGCCAGATTGTTCCCAAAAACTCTCCTCCTCCCCGCGCCCTCTATACTTATCATTTTGCACGATATTTTGTCGGAGGACGCCGTGCCGTGGTTCCTGCTGCTGTTGATAAGCCTGTTTAGTGCGCCATCCCTCGCCGTGGCGATCCCCGGCATGACCACCGGAACGACCGCGTCCCAGCAAAGTACGCCGCCCCCGGAACCGGATGTTGAACAAAAAAAAGCGGCTTACGGCGCACTTGCCGACGTGCTTGAAAACGATGCCTCCCGAAAAGAGTTAATCGATCAGCTGCGTAAAGCCGCCGCCACGCCGCCAAAGGAGACCGTTCCTACCCTCACCCCGCCGCAGGTAGAGGAACAAAAAACCGTGCTGGAAAACGTCACCGACGTGAGCCGACGCTTTGGTGAAGCGCTCTCCACACGCTTTGCCCAGCTCTTTCGCAACCTGATGGGATCACCGCATAAGGCATTTAACCCGCAAACCTTTAGCGCCGCCGCCACCCAGTTTTTGATGCTGGCGGGCGCGGTATTTCTTTTTTACTGGCTGGTACGCCTCTGTGCCTGGCCGCTGTACCGCAAGATGGGCTACTGGGGCCGAAAAAAGAACCAGCATAAAAACAGCTGGCTGCACCTCCCCGCCATGATCGCCGGAGCCTTTATTATTGATTTACTGCTGCTGGCGTTGACGCTGTTTGTGGGTCAGGTGCTGGCGGACCGTCTCAATACGGGCAACAAAACCATTGCCTTCCAGCAGGCGCTCTTTCTGAATGCGTTTGCGCTCATCGAATTTTTTAAAGCGGTACTGCGCGTCATCTTTTGCCCGCGCGTGCCTGAACTCCGCCCGTTTACGATCGGTAACGACAGTGCGAAATACTGGGCCGTGCGGCTCAGCGTGCTCAGCGGCCTGATTGGCTACGGCCTGCTGGTCGCGGTGCCGATCATCTCCAACCAGGTCAACGTGCAGTTTGGCGCGCTGGCGAACGTGTTGATCATGCTCTGTATTACCGTCTGGTCGCTGTACCTCATCTTCCACAATAAAAAGGCGATCACGGAGAGTCTGCTGCATCTGGCCGATCGTTCTTTGTCGTTCTTCAGCCTCTTCATTCGCGCCTTCGCGCTGGTGTGGCACTGGCTGGCAAGCGCTTACTTCATCGTGCTGTGCTTCTTCTCGCTGTTCGACCCGGGTAATAGCCTGAAATTTATGATGGGGGCGACGTTCAAAAGCCTGGCGATTATCGGCATCGCGGCATTTGTGTCGGGGCTGTTGTCGCGCTGGATTTCGAAAACCATCACCCTGTCCCCGCACGTACAGCGTAATTATCCGGAACTGCAAAAACGCGTGAACGGCTGGATGTCAGTCTCCCTCAAAGTGGCGCGCATTCTGACCGTCTGCGTGGCGATTATGCTGCTGCTGAATGCGTGGAACCTGTTTGATTTCTGGAACTGGCTGCATAACGGCGCAGGTGAGAAGACCGTTGATATTTTAATTCGTATCGCACTGATTCTGTTTTTCTCCGCCGTTGGCTGGACGCTGCTGGCGAGCCTTATCGAGAACCGTCTGGTGTCCGATATTCACGGCAGACCGCTCCCCAGCGCCCGTGCGCGCACGCTGTTGACCCTGTTCCGCAATGCGCTGGCGGTGATCATCAGTACCATCACCATCATGATTGTGCTGTCGGAAATCGGCGTAAACATCGCTCCGCTGCTGGCAGGTGCCGGTGCGCTGGGACTGGCGATCTCCTTCGGGTCACAAACGCTGGTGAAGGATATTATTACCGGCATTTTTATCCAGTTTGAGAACGGAATGAACACCGGCGATCTGGTAACCATCGGGCCGCTGACCGGCACGGTCGAGCGGATGTCGATTCGTTCGGTGGGCGTGCGTCAGGATACCGGGGCATACCACATTATTCCGTGGTCATCGATCACCACCTTCGCCAACTTTGTGCGCGGCATTGGCTCCGTTGTGGCGAACTACGATGTGGATCGTCATGAGGATGCGGACAAAGCGAAGCAGGCGCTGCGGGACGCCGTTGAAGAGTTAATGCAGATGGAGGATATTCGCGGCCTGGTAATTGGCGAGCCGTCATTTGCCGGGATTGTCGGGCTGACGAATACGGCATTTACGCTTCGCGTGTCGTTCACCACCCAGCCGCTGAAGCAGTGGACGGTGCGCTTTGCGCTCGACAGCATGGTGAAAAAACACTTTGATCTGGCAAACGTGCGGATGCCGGTGCAGACGTATCAGGTGTTGCCTTCACCGGCATCGATGCCACCTCCGCAGGAGCCGACATTGTAGCCGTGTTGCCGGGTGGCGGCTTCGCCTGACCCGGCCTGCGGGACACCTTATTTGCGGCGTTTGTTGTCATCCATAAACGACCAGGCAATAAAGCGGCTCTGCTTCTGGCCCTGCGCCATCTCTTTTTTCACCACTTTCACCGCGCCTGCTTCGGTGAGGGCCCGGTAGAGTGGCGGCAGGTTATCTCCGCGGGAAACCAGCGTGGTAAACCATTTCACCTGGCGACCAAACTGTTTGCTTTCAGCAATCATCCGCAGGATGAAGGCGACTTCACCGCCCTCGCACCACAGCTCCTGCTGCTGCCCACCAAAGTTCAGCGCGGCATCTTCGGCCTGCCCCAGGTTGCGGCGTTTGCGCTCGCTGCCTGCACGGGCCGCTGCCGCCGAATCATGGAATGGCGGATTACACATCGTGGCGTCATAGCTTTCGTTTTTGTGAATGATGCCGTTGAAGATTGACGTCGCCTCCTTCTGGCGACGCAGACGAATGGAACGACTCAGGCCAGCGTTAGCGCTGATTATCGCCTGCGCGCTGGCAAACGCCTCGGCACCGATTTCGCTCCCGGTAAAGCGCCAGTGGTACTCATGCACGCCAATCAGGGGGTAAATCAGGTTTGCCCCGGTACCAATATCCAGGACGGAAGCCTGCTGGGGGATCGCGCCGTCACGATCGTCGGCGAGAAGATCGGCAAGGTGATGAACGTAATCAGCACGGCCCGGAACAGGAGGACAGAGAAAGCCTTCCGGGATATCCCAGTGCGCCACACCGTAAAAATGCGCCAGCAGCGCCTTGTTCAGGGTTTTCACCGCCAGCGGATCGGCAAAGTTAACCGACGGTTCACCCGCGGGGGTCTCGACAATATAGTCCTGCAGCGCCGGACAACTCTGGCACAGTGCGTTCATGTCGTAGCGGCTGCGATGGCGATTTCGTGGGTGCAATCCCGGCTTTTGGGAAGTCATGGCATTCTCCTTTAAACAGCGGCGTAAGATACCTTGTGCTGGCTCTACGGTAAATCTTTCTCTGCAACCCTTAAAAAACCGCCATAAATCAAACACCTTTATGTCTATGATCTGTCAGCGGATTGTCAGCTTTTATCGTTCAAAAAATAAGCAGATCATCATCAAATATTTGCGCTAAATCACACTCGTCAGGCTTCTAAACTTATAGGGAATCACCTGTTGTTTCCTCATGAGGATGTGATTATGAAAAAGTATCTAACCCTTGCTCTTCTCGCCGGTACCCTGGCGAGCGCCTCTTTCTCCGCTATGGCCGTTCAGTCCCTGACCCAAAGCACGGACACCAGCCAGCTGCGCCCGGCCGGTACCGTCTCGGTAAGCCGCGCAAGCAACCTTGACGATCTTCAGGATAAACTGGCTGAAAAAGCTCGCCAGGAAGGCGCTAAAGGCTTCGTGGTGAACTCCGCAGGTGGAGATAACCATATGTACGGCACAGCGACTATCTATAAATAACGTGTTTCCTTTCACTCGACTGCATCTGCCTGCCAGATGCAGTTTGTCTCCCCTCTCACCTTGATTGTGCATTTTTTAACCCCATATTAACGCTATGGCTTAAACCGATATCAGGAGGGCAAGATGGCTTCCGGTTGGGCAAATGATGATGCCGTGAACGAACAGATCAACAGTACGATTGAAGATGCGGTTGCGCGCGCTCGCGGCGAAATTCCGCGCGGCGAAAGTTTAACGGAATGCGAAGAGTGTGGAGAGCCCATTCCTGAGGCGCGGCAAAAAGCCATTCCAGGAGTAAGGTTATGCATAACCTGCCAGCAGGATAAAGATTCGAAAAATGCTTCACATTCGGGATATAATCGCAGAGGATCGAAAGACAGCCAGTTACGCTGACTTTCCTTTACCTAAGTTAACCGCCCGAATGCTTACCTTTACGCTCACGCTTTTTAGCGAACCGCGTAGCAAAATGTGCCATTCATCTTTCTTCTGTAAAGCGTATCAACAAGAAGTGTAAAGCCGTAATTTGAATTTATTAATAATCAATAAGTTATTTGTCATTCAATTTTTTTGATTAACCACGTCAATTCTCTTCGATTTTATCTCTGCAGAAAAAACGTGATACTTATCACATCGACGGAACATCGTCCCATTAACAGAATAACCTGCGAGAGATTAATTATGAAAACCATCAAATATGCTGTTGCTGCTGTTGCCCTGTCCGCTCTGTCTTTCGGCGCATTCGCTGTAGAGCCTGTTTCATCTACTCAGGCGCAGAGCATGAATAAAATCGGTGTGGTGAGTGCAGAAGGCGCGACCACGCTGGACGGTCTGGAAGCCAAACTGGCTGAGAAAGCGGCTGCTGCCGGTGCAAGCGGATACACCATCACCTCCGCTAACACCAACAACAAGCTGAGCGGTACTGCGGTTATCTACAAATAATCGCCTGAATGAATGCTGTACCCTCACCAAACCCTCTGGTGAGCTGCTCCAACCCTCATTGACCCTGTTGTTTGTTACCCTTGCTTGCCCGTCCGCCACTGGACGGGCTTTTTTTTGCCTAAAATGCCGCCTCAACCCGTTTCATGCCAGCCTCGACCGTGTCAACTTCCCCGGTCGCCAGCAGGCAGCAGGCCATCTGTAACCTGATGGACTGCGGCACCGGCACATTTCCGGCAAGGCACTGTTCAATCCACTTCGCGGTGATGTAGGGATCTTTCGCCTCCGGCAGAATAACGCCGCTGTTCTCTTCCCCACGTTCAAGCGCGATACGCGTCCCAGCCGCGTCGATCAGCATTATTTGCGGGCAGCGCTGCGGATTAGCGTACACCTCGCCTTCCGTCCCATGCATCAGCAACGCGTTGCCGCCAATCTCTTCAAAGAATTTCCCCACGCGCCCCACGTATTCCGGGTGCGAAACGCTGGAAAGGCGCAGCGCGGCATTTTCGGCAAATGGCGTGGCCAGCTTCGCCAGCGTATGCGCGCTGTTACGCACGCCCATTCGCCAGCGCATTGCGAGCTGCTTTTCCAGCGGCGGGCAGAGCGCCTTAACGGGAATATAGACCGGCTGATGGCTATCGAGCTTCGCCTGCGCCTGCCCGGCGTGGAGGGTGGGTTCGATCCCCAGCAGTTCAAAAATCGTTTCTGTCAGCACGCGGGTCGGGTCTTCACTCACCCCATGCACCACCACCGGAAAACCCAGCTTATGTAACAGAATAGCCAGCAGCGGCGTCAGGTTGGCCTGCTTGCGCGCGCCGTTATAGCTGGGAATGACGATCGGCATCGGTTTTGCCACCGGTGGCGTCAGACGCAGCGTTTGCGCCTGCATCGCCTCATAAAAGCCGCGCATCTCCGCTTCACCTTCTCCCTTAATGCGCAGGGCGATAAGAATGCCGCCGAGTTCGAGATCGGGAACCTCACCGTTGAGCATACGGGTGTAAAGCGCACGCGCAGTCTCATGATCCAGGTCGCGGGCATGGTTTTTTCCACGCCCTACCTCTTTGATAATTTTACGATAATCCACGGTATCTCTCCTGAAAACGTCACCTTGTTAACACTATATCCCCGATGAAACCTGCCCGGTAGCTTTTTATCCCCACCGCCAGAGCCATCTGTTTTGCCGAAGAAAAAAATTATGCAAGCACTGATTCAATTATTTGTGATGCCTATAGAAGATTCTTATCCATCCATTCTTTGATTAAATAACGAACGGAAATCATTGAGGACAACGGGCAAAAACCTTAGGCACGTTTTTACCCACACACCAGGAACTATTATGAACAAGATTGCGTTAGGTCTTTTTATCGCGTCGGTGATTGGCTGCTCGGCATCCGCTTTTGCAGCAACAGACGGTGAAGGACAGATCAACTTTACGGGCGAAATCATCGATTCCGCCTGTCAGGTTGTGAATGGTTTAAGTAACCCGTTGAACGTGACATTAGGCAAAGTCTCCAAGACGGTCTTTACCGGTGCCGGCTCCACCAGCACCGCCACGAAGTTTGATATTGAGTTAAAAAACTGCCCGGAAACCGTTACGGCGGCGGCAATCAACTTCGGTGGAACCCCGGATGCAAATAACAACAGCACCCTGGCGTTAACCCCCGATGCAGATGCCGCAACCGGCGTAGCCATTCAGCTGATCGACTCTTCTGAACAGCCCGTCAGTTTATATACTCCGTCAAAAGAGTATCCGCTGGCCTCCGGCACCGCAGTAAACGATCTGCAGTTTGCCGCGCGTTATATTCAAACTGGTGCGGCTATTACCGCTGGCCCGGCAAACTCTGTTTCAACATTCACGGTTATTTATAACTGATATTGCTCACCAGGGACTATTTCCTTTTGCAAGAAAGAGATAGTCCCGTCTTATTTTGAGAAAAAACTATGCGTCACGGTTATTTACTCAGCACCCTTTTACTGGTAGCTGCAACGGCACATGCAGGCGTTATTATTAACGGCACGCGCCTGGTCTACCAGGGAGGCAAAAAGGAATCCTCTATCGGTATTTCAAACCCAGATGCAACGGATTATCTGGTGCAATCCTGGGCGGATTCTGGCGGTAAAGACCTGGCCAAAGCCCCCTTTCTGATTACGCCGCCACTGTTTCGTCTTGATGCGAAGCAGGAAAACGTTCTGCGCGTCGTACGTACCGGCGGAAATTTGCCTGAAGATCGCGAGTCGATGTTCTGGCTGAATATAAAAGCCATCCCCTCCTCAAAAAAGGTGGCAGGGGTCAATACCCTGCAAATTGCGGTTAACACGCGCATTAAGCTGATGTACCGCCCGGCCTCCGTCAAGGGTAAACCGGAAGCGGTAGCGGATCAGCTTGAGTGGCACCGCGAGGGCAATGATTTAGTGGTTAACAACCCGACGCCGTTTTATATGAATTTCCAGTCGGTCACCCTTAACGGTCATAAGGTCGATAAAGCGACCTGGGCCGTACCAAAAACCGAAACCCATTTTGCGTTGCCTGCACATACCGGCGGTTCAACCGTGTCCTGGTCAATTATTACTGATTACGGCAGCATCAGCAAAACGCTCTCTGCATCCGTGCATTAATACCGTACCCAATAACGCACCTTATGATTACCTATTCTTCAACCCCAAGAAGGCAATTGCCTTCCGTTTATCGGATGCTTACGCTGCTGACCCTGCTATGCGGGTTAGCAGCCGTGGGTTTTTCGCAGCAAACGCGGGCGGATGATTATTTTAATCCAGCGTTGTTGGATGTGGATAATCCACAGCAGGGAAAAACCGATCTCTCCATTTATGAAAAAGGCCCGGGACAGGCGCCAGGGAAATATCAGGTCACGATCTTTATCAATAATAATAAAATTGATACCCGCGACGTGACCTTTATATTGCAAAAGCAGGATAATGGAGAAAATTCCCTTCAGCCCTGCTTTACTCTGTCCGATTTAAAAAGCCTGGGTATTAAAACTGACGACTATCCTCAGCTTGCCGTGAAAGGCTCATGCGCGGATTTGCACGCCATACCGGCGGCGACGGCGACATTTCGCGTCAGCAACCAGCAGCTTGTGTTGAGCATTCCGCAGTCCGCGCTCGGTCAGGTTCCCCGTGGCTATATTGACCCAACAGAATTTGATGAGGGGATCACGGCGGGCATCCTCAACTACAGCGCCAGCGCCAGCCAGAGCCACGCCCGTCAGCAGGGCATGCAGGACAACAGCAGCCAGTACGTTAACCTGCGTCCGGGCATGAACGTCGGCGCGTGGCGCCTGCGCAACTATTCCACCTGGAGTCGCAGCACCAGCGGTCACGAAGAAGAGCAATCCTTTAACTCGGTCTACACCTATGCCCAGCGCGATATCGTGGCGTTAAAAAGCGATCTGACCGTAGGCCAAAGCAGCTCCCCGGCAGACGTATTTGACAGCGTTCCGTATACCGGCGCGCAGCTGAACTCCGACAACGATATGCTGCCGGACAGCGAAAAAGGCTATGCCCCGATCATCCGCGGCACGGCCCACAGTAATGCGCTGGTGGTGGTACGTCAGAACGGCTACGTGATTTATCAAAATACCGTTGCGCCGGGTGCATTTGAAATCAATGACCTGTATCCCACCGGCAGCAGCGGCGATCTCCAGGTCACCGTGAAAGAGACGGACGGCAGCGAACGTCACTTTGTGGTGCCCTACGCCTCCGTACCGGTCCTCCAGCGCGAAAAGCATCTGAAATACAGCGTCACTGCCGGGCGCTACCGCTCTTATGACAAAGACGTGGAAAAAACGCCCTTCGCTCAGGGGAGTGTCATTTATGGCCTGCCGTACGGATTCACCGCCTACGGTGGCGTGCAGCAAAGCAGCCATTATCAGTCACAGGCGCTGGGCACCGGTAAAAACTTTGGCGATCTTGGCGCGTTTTCTGTCGACGTGACGCGCGCCAAAGCGCTGCTCAAAAAACAGCAGGCCAGCAAGGGGCAATCCTGGCGTCTGCGCTACAGCAAAGATTTCGCGGGTACGGGCACAAACTTCGCTCTGGCTGGCTATCGCTACAACAGTAAAGGGTTTTACACCCTCGAAGACACCATGGAATCCTATACCCGCGCCGATGACTGGTCAGCACCGCAGCAGCGCCGCGCGCGTACCGAGGCCACCATCGATCAAACCCTCGGCGAAGGCTGGGGATCGTTTACGCTGAGCCTGGTCAAAGAGACCTACTGGAACCAGGGTCAGGACATGACCTCGATGAGCGTCAGCTATAACAACAGCTGGAAGGGAATCACCTACAGCATGAGCTATAGCCTCAACAAAAACACCAACAGCCGTGATGACGAAGGCGATTCGGTCAGTAACGATAACCTGTTCGCGCTGAGCGTGTCGGTACCGCTGGATCGCTGGATGAGCAACACCTGGGCCTCCTACAACATGAATAACAATAAAGACGGCACCACGCACACGCTGGGCCTGAACGGGACGGCGCTGGAGGAGAACAACCTTAACTGGAACGTGCAGGAAGGCTATGACTCATCAGAGAACGGTACCTCTACCAGTCTGAACGCCGATTATAAAGCCACCTATGGGGAAGTGAGCGGCGGTTTCAGCCAGGACAAATACCAGCGGACCACCAACGTCGGTCTGCAGGGGGGCATGATAGCCCACGCTAACGGCCTGACGCTGAGCCAGCCGCTGGGCGAGACCATCGCGCTGGTGAAAGCGCCCGGAGCCAGCGGCACGCACATCGCCAACCAGACGGGCGTGGAAACTGACTTCCGCGGCTATACCGTGGTGCCCTTTGTCACCGCCTATCGCCACAACACGATTTCGCTGGATACCGAAACGCTGCCTGACGAGGCTGACGTGACGCACGCTTCGCAGATCGTCACGCCAACCCGCGGTGCGGTGGTGCGGGCAAGCTTCAATACCCGCGTGGGTCATCGCGTCCTGATGACGCTGACGCACAACGGGAAGCCGCTGCCCTTCGGCGCAACGGTTACCACCGAGGATAAGGACAGCGAATTTATCGTCGGCACTGATGGCCAAACCTATCTTTCCGGAATGCCCGATCGCGGCAAGCTTTCCGTCTCATGGGGACAGGAAGCCAGCGACCACTGCGTTGCGGAATACACGCTCACGGATGAAAAAGAGAAAACAGACATTATTAACGCTGCCGCGCAGTGTCAGTAATCAACCGAGCAGGTTCACCTATGCAGCTTGTAAAACAATGCTTTTTCTTACTCATACTGGCAACCGCATCGCTGTTTATGCCGCATGCAAAAGCCACCTGTACGTCGCCGGATATGCCAAAGACCATTAACCTGTCCACGGTTTCCGTCTCCACCACGCTTCCCGTCGGCGCGACCATCCCCGGCACCGAACAGACGGTACACGTCGCGGGCCACTGCGATAGTGCTGCAGATAAGGGTCTGGAGATCGTCTCCTGCTACTACGGCTACGGCACGGAAATTCCCGGCCTTTCCGGAGTCTATGAATCCGGCGTGAAGGGGGTTGGTATTGCGCTGATGAATGACAAAGGTCAGCGCATCAGCGGTGCGGGCGGGGTCACCTGTGACTCCCGCGGCACGCCAATTGGCTATGTCTCAACTGACGGCAACCAGACGTTCGATTTTAACGTCACGCTGGAGCTGGTAAAAACGGATACCGCGGTAGAATCCGGTACGCTAAATCAAAGCCAGACCGTTTTTGGCATTGGCGTTTTTGGTCACGAAGGTATCGGTTCACCCAACAATGTTAGCTATGCCGGTAACGTAAACCTTGAAAACGTCACCTGCTCCGTACTGCCAAAAAGCCTGACCGTCAACATGGGCGATTTCCCGGTCAGCGATTTCAATATGGTCGGCACGCTGGCGATGCCCGCGAAGGAGTTCAACATCACGGTGAACTGTAACTCCACCGTTCAGCCGGAATTTAAGGTCACCAGCAGCGACGGCTACGTACCCGGTTATCAGGGGGTGCTTAAGCTCACGCCGGAGGATGGCGTGGCAACGGGGGTCGGGATTGAAATGGTGATCGACAACGAGCTGGCAACGTTCGATACCTACACCCCAACTGAAACCCTGGCCTATGCCAACCAGACGATGGATATCCCGGTCAAGCTGAACTATTTGCAGGTGGCAGATGAAGTCACCCCTGGCCCGGCGAACGCCGTCGCCACCATTACTCTGGCCTATAAGTGATGAAAATGAAGAAACGTCTCTTTGTGCTGGCCGCGCTGGCCAGCACGCTCACCTTTCTGGCCCGGGCTGACGATATTCAGCTGCAAATGGTCGGTAACATTTATGCCAACACCTGCCTCGTGGACAGCGCCAGCAAGGATTTAACCGTTGATTTAGGCCAGGCGGCTTCCAGTGAATTCCATGACGTGGGGGATACCGGCGCGTGGAAAACCTTCAGCCTGAAGGTGACGCATTGTCCGAAATCCCTCGCCCTGGCGACCGCCTTCTTTTACGGTCAGGCTGATGCCACGCACCCAACCAAGTTTGCCAACACGGGCAGCGCGAAGGGGCTGGCGCTGGAGCTGGCGGACAGCCAGGACCATATACTCATCGCACCGCAGGCCAGCTTTAACGCGCTGATTGACCAGAACGACCATACCGCCACCTTCCCGCTGGCCGCACGCTATTACGCCACCGCTATGCCTGTTACCGCAGGCACGTTCAGCAGCGTCGTTCAGGTGACCTTCACTTACCAGTAGGACCGCGCCCCTTAGCACGGATGCTTTTTCGACGCCCGGCAGCCTGTTTTGCCGGGCGTTTTTTTATCTCCGGTACTGACGGCTGTTCAATCGGGAAGACCGGTAGCGCGTTGAGCAGCCGCTGTCCATAATTTTTGGTCAGCAGACGTTTATCGTAGATCACCACTTCGCCCCAGCAGCCGTGGCTTCGAATCAAACGCCCCACCTGCTGAATCAGGTTAAACGATGCCGCAGGCAGGCTCTGCACCTCAAACGGATAGCGGTTAAGGCTTTTCAGCCATTCGCCCTCGGTGATCACCACCGGGCTGTCGATGGGGGGGAAGGCAATTTTATGAATGTGGACCTGCGTCAGGTAGTCGCCTTTCAGGTCAAGACCTTCCGCGAAAGACTGCAATCCCACCAGCACGCTACGCTCGCCGTTATCAATGCGTTTACGGTGGGTTTCCACCAGCCTGTAACGTGGCTGGTCACCCTGCACCAGCAGGAGTAAACGCAGATCGGTGACGTGCTCCAGAAAACGCTGCATGGCGCGTCCACTGGCGAATAACACCAGCATGCCAGGGTATTTTTTACTCTCGACCTGTTCGCGGAAATAGGCCGCCATTTCCGCAATGTGCTGTTCTTCGTTGTCGATCAGCGGCTCAAACGTCATGCGCGGAATGACCAGCTTGCCCTGCTCGCAGTGGTTAAACGGCGAGTCCAGCGCCACAAAGCGGTCACCCGCTTTTTCTTTTAGCCCGCTCATCTCCTGCAAACGAGAAAAACTGTTCAGAGAACGCAGCGTGGCAGAGGTCACCACCACGTGCGGCACGCTGCGCCAGATCAGCTTTTCCAGCTGATCGGCCACGCGGATGCCCACGCAGTGGAAGTAGAGATGCACCTGCCCGTCCCGCACGTCGCGGGTGGCCCATTTGGTGACCGGCGCGCCTGATGCCTGCGCCATTGAGGCCAGCCGCCAGAGTTTGCTCTGCGCTTCGAACATGCCCAGCGCGCGGTTCATCTGTAGCAGAATACGGTGCAGACGCACCACGTCATGCGTGCCGGTTTTCTCGCTCAGATCGTTTAAGAACATCTCCGCCAGCCCGCGCAGCTTTTCAAGGTGCTTTGCCAGCTGCTGACAAATTTCCATCACCTCTTCCGGCAGTTCGCCCATCGCAAAGCGATGTTCCGCCTCCTGGGCTGCGGGAAGATAAAGGTTGAGGATGTTATTGAGCGAGGAGATCAGGCCGTAAACCTCTTCACAATGCTCGCTTAGCCGTTCCGGCACCGCCAGCGGCGGCGTGGTTTTCGGGCGGAACTGCTCCATGCAGGTTGCCACCAGCTTGCAGAACAGATCCAGCTGCAGGCGGAACCAGGGCGCGGTGATCTCGGCGCTCATCTCCAGCGCGTCCCGAGCCACGTCGGGCAGATGGTGGCCTTCGTCGAGCACCAGCAGCAGATTTTTGGGCTCCGGTAGCACCGCCTCACTCTCCAGCGCGGCCATCACCAGCGCGTGGTTGGCGACAACCACCTCCGCCTCCTGAATCTCACGCCGGGCAACAAAGAACGGGCACTCGCGGTAGTAGTGACAGTTGCGGTTCAGGCAGCTGGCTTTGTCAGTGCTGAGCCTGCGCCATAAGTCGTCGCTGATGGCCTGGCTGGTGTGATCCCGCAGGCCGTCCCACTTATAGCCGTCGAGTTCGGCTTTGAGTTTTGCACACTGCTCCTGCTCGGCCTTATTGTTCGGCGTCAGCTCGTCATCAAGAAACGCGAGCAGATCCTGTTGATTCGGCTCGCTGCTGGCGAGCGCCGCCAGGTTACGTGGGCACACGTAGCGCCCGCGCCCAAAGGCGGCGGTAAAGCGCAGGTCGGGGATGATTTTGCGCAGCAGCGGCAAATCTTTGCTGAAAATCTGATCCTGCAGGGCCACGTTGGCGGTGCTGACCACCAGCGTTTTGTCCTCTTCCCGCGCGATGGCAATACCGGGAATGAGATATGACAGGGTTTTCCCGACGCCGGTCGGCGCTTCAATCGCCAGATGTCGCCCGTCGTCCCCGGCAAGCGTTTTTGCCACGTCAGCAATCATCTGCCGCTGCGGCGCTCGGGGGATAAAGTCGGGGATCTGCTGTTGTAGCGCCTTGTACCATGCGCCAATTTGCGCTTTCAGCGCCGCGGTTAAAGCCATCGAAAAACCTGAAATACTGTATAAACAGCCACCATTGTGGCACTTTCTCTTCGCTGCCGCAAAAAGAAAAGCCCGGCTTTACGACCGGGCTTCCAGATTACTGCGGGTTAGCAGGTTTACGCGGGCGGCGTCGACGCTGCCCTTCCCCTGCCGGTTTCCCTTCACCGCTGCGCCACGGACTTTCGCCGGCCGGTTTGCTGTCGTTGTTGCGACGCGGGGGTTTGCCGGATGATTTCGGCGCGCCGCCTTCAGCACGACGCGGCTGCTGACCGCGACCACCGCCGCCCTGACCACGACCGCCGCCCTGGCGACCGTTCTGAATCGGCTCCGCCTTAATGGACGGATCCACCTCGTAGCCCGGGGTTTCGATGCGTGGGATCTCTTTCTTCAGCAGACGTTCGATGTCGCGCAGCAGCTTGTGTTCATCGACGCAGACCAGAGAGAGCGCTTCACCGGTTGCCGCCGCGCGGCCGGTACGACCGATACGGTGAACGTAATCTTCCGGGACGTTGGGCAGCTCGTAGTTTACTACGTGCGGCAGCTCTTCAATGTCCAGACCACGCGCGGCGATGTCGGTTGCCACCAGCACGCGGATGTCGCCAGATTTGAAGTCCGCCAGCGCACGGGTACGCGCACCCTGGCTCTTGTTACCGTGGATGGCGGCACTGCGGATACCGTCTTTATTGAGCTGTTCCGCCAGGTGGTTCGCACCGTGCTTGGTGCGGGTAAAGACCAGCACCTGCTGCCAGTTACCCTGGCCGATCATCTGGGAGAGCAGCTCCCGCTTACGCTTTTTATCAACAAAGTGAACGTGCTGCGTCACCTGCTCAGAGGCGGTGTTGCGACGCGCCACTTCCACTTCCAGCGGGTTATGCAGCAGCTTTTCTGCCAGCGCCTTGATCTCGTCGGAGAAGGTGGCAGAGAACAGCAGGTTCTGACGACGCGCAGGCAGCTTGGCCAGCACGCGGCGAATGTCGTGGATAAAGCCCATGTCGAGCATGCGGTCGGCTTCGTCCAGCACCAGAATTTCAATCTGATCGAGCTTCACCGCGTTCTGGTGTTCGAGATCCAGCAGACGGCCCGGCGTTGCCACCAGCACGTCCACGCCGCCGCGCAGCTTCATCATCTGTGGGTTGATGCTGACGCCACCGAAAACGACCAGCGAGCGAATGTTGAGATAGCGGCTGTAGTCACGCACATTCTCACCAATCTGCGCCGCCAGCTCACGGGTTGGGGTCAGGATCAGCGCACGAACCGGACGACGGCCTTTGGCGTGCGGCTGGTTTTTTACCAGCAGCTCTAACAGCGGCAGCGTAAAGCCCGCGGTTTTACCGGTGCCGGTCTGGGCGCTGGCCATCAGGTCACGCCCCTGAAGAACGGCGGGGATCGCCTGCTGCTGGATGGGGGTTGGCTCAACGTAGCCCTGCTCTGCGATGGCACGCAGAATTTCCGGGTTCAGGCCAAGGGAATCAAAAGACATAAAAACTCCGAACCGCCCCGACCATCACAGGTGTAGTTTTCAGGGAGATATAACGAAAAGGGGAAGGACAAAAACCACAATGTCGTGAAGGTGCGGAGTGTAGCAGCTTTTGTGACGTGGCGCATAAAATATCCCAGCACGAACGCTCGACGGTTCAGCAATTCGGGGCTATTTTTAATCAATCGATTGATTAATTTTTAATGCCGCCATGAATACGACCCCAACGACAACCAAAGGTGAACAGGCCAAAAGCCAGCTGATTGCTGCCGCGCTGGCGCAGTTTGGCGAGTATGGCCTGCACGCGACCACGCGAGATATCGCCGCCCAGGCCGGGCAAAACATTGCGGCGATCACCTACTATTTTGGTTCAAAAGAGGATTTGTACCTCGCCTGCGCCCAGTGGATTGCCGATTTTATCGGCACACATTTTCGTCCGCACGTTGAAGAAGCCAGCGAGCTGTTGAGCCAGCCGACGCCGGATCGTGACGCTATCCGGCGGCTTATCCTGAATGCCTGCCATAATATGATCCGCCTGCTGACGCACGACGATACGCTCAACCTGAGTAAGTTTATCTCCCGCGAGCAGCTCTCCCCTACAACTGCCTATCAGCTGGTACACGATCAGGTCATTGCTCCGATGCATACCCACCTGACCCACCTGATCGCCGCCTATACCGGGCGGGACGCCAGCGATACCGTGACCATTTTGCATACCCATGCCCTGCTGGGTGAAATCCTTGCCTTTCGTCTGGGGCGGGAAACCATCCTGTTACGCACTGGCTGGACACAATTCGATGAGGATAAAGCCGCGCAGATTAGCCAGGTCATCACCTGTCATCTCGATCTGATCCTGCAAGGCTTAACGCAAAGGAGCCTGAAGTCATGAAAAAACCTGTCGCCATCATTCTGGTGGTTGTTGTTTTGCTTGCCGCGGGCGTCGGTGGCTGGCTGTGGTATCAGAGCCATCAGGACCGGGGCCTGACGCTGTACGGTAATGTGGATATTCGTACCGTGAATATGAGCTTCCGCGTGGGTGGCCGTCTCGCCTCGCTGAGCGTTGACGAAGGCGATGCCATTAAACGCGGGCAGACGCTGGGCATGCTGGATAAAGCCCCCTACGAGAACGCCCTGATGCAGGCCAAAGCCGGCGTTTCCGTTGCCCAGGCGCAATATGATCTGATGCTGGCGGGTTATCGTGACGAAGAGATCGCCCAGGCCGCCGCTGCCGTTAAGCAGGCGAAAGCTGCCTACGACTACGCGCAGAATTTCTATAACCGTCAGCAGGGGCTGTGGAAAAGCCGCACCATTTCAGCCAACGATCTGGAGAATGCGCGTTCATCCCGCGACCAGGCGCAGGCGACGCTGAAATCCGCGCAGGATAAATTAAGCCAGTACACCACCGGTAACCGCCCGCAGGACATTGCCCAGGCCAAAGCCAGCCTTGAACAGGCGCAGGCGCAGCTGGCCCAGGCAGAGCTGGATCTGCATGATACAACCCTCATCGCCCCGTCTGACGGTACGCTGATGACCCGTGCCGTGGAGCCGGGCAGCATGCTCAGCGCGGGCAGCACCGTATTAACGCTCTCCCTGACCCGCCCGGTCTGGGTGCGCGCCTACATTGACGAGCCAAATCTCGGCCAGATGCAGCCGGGCCGCGAGCTGCTGCTCTATACCGATGGTCGTCCGGATAAGCCGTATCACGGCAAAGTCGGCTTTGTCTCCCCCACCGCCGAATTCACCCCGAAAACCGTTGAAACGCCGGACCTGCGTACCGACCTGGTGTACCGTCTGCGCATCATCGTCACCGATGCGGACGACGCGCTGCGTCAGGGCATGCCTGTTACCGTAAAAGTGAACAACGGGGAACGACATGAATGACGCGGTTATCCAGCTCAACAATCTGGTCAAACGCTTCGCAGGGATGGACAAACCGGCGGTCGCCCCGCTGAACTGCACCATTCAGAAAGGCTATGTAACCGGCCTGGTCGGCCCGGACGGCGCAGGCAAAACCACGCTGATGCGGATGCTGGCCGGTTTGCTAAAGCCGGATGAAGGCACAGCCAGCGTGCTTGGCCTTGACCCCATCAAAGACGACGGCGCGCTCCACGCCATGCTCGGCTATATGCCGCAGAAGTTTGGTCTGTATGAAGATCTGACGGTGATGGAAAACCTGAACCTGTATGCCGACCTGCGCAGCGTGACCGGCGAAACCCGGCAGAAAACCTTCGCCCGCCTGCTTGAGTTCACCTCCCTCGGCCCGTTCACCGGCCGGCTGGCGGGCAAGCTCTCCGGCGGGATGAAGCAAAAGCTGGGGCTGGCCTGTACGCTCGTCGGCGAACCAAAGGTCCTGCTGCTGGACGAGCCCGGCGTCGGCGTGGACCCCATCTCCCGCCGTGAGCTGTGGCAGATGGTGCACGAGCTGGCAGGCGACGGGATGCTGATCCTCTGGAGCACCTCCTACCTCGACGAAGCGGAACAGTGCCGGGACGTGCTGCTGATGAACGAAGGCGAGCTGCTTTATCAGGGCGAGCCAACGACGTTGACGCAGAGCATGGCCGGACGCAGTTTCCTCCTCCACAGCCCGCAGGAGTCCAACCGCAGGCTGCTGCAGAGAGTGCTGAAACTGCCGCAGGTGAGCGACGGGATGATTCAGGGCAGGTCCGTGCGCGTAATCCTCAAAAAGGAGGCCACCGTCGAGGATATTCGCCGCGCGCCTGGCATGCCTGAAATTGAAATGGCAGAGACGGCGCCGCGCTTTGAAGATGCGTTTATCGACCTGCTGGGCGGCGCGGGGACATCGGAATCGCCTCTCGGCGCGATCCTCCACACGGTTGAAGGTACGCCGGGCGAGACGGTGATTGAAGCCAAATCCCTGACCAAAAAGTTCGGCGATTTCGCCGCCACCGATAACGTCAACTTTGCGGTAAAACGCGGCGAGATTTTTGGCCTGCTCGGGCCGAACGGCGCGGGGAAATCCACCACCTTTAAAATGATGTGTGGCCTGCTGGTGCCGACGTCCGGCAAGGCGCTGGTGCTGGATATGGATCTCAAAGTCAGCTCCGGCAAGGCGCGCCAGCATCTGGGCTATATGGCACAGAAATTCTCGTTGTATGGGAACCTGACCGTCGAGCAGAATCTGCGCTTTTTCTCCGGCGTGTACGGCCTGCGCGGGCGCGCGCAGAACGAGAAAATCCGCCGCATGAGCGATGCCTTCGGGTTAACGAATATTGCCTCCCACGCCACCGACGAACTGCCCCTCGGCTTTAAGCAGCGCCTCGCGCTGGCCTGCTCGCTGATGCACGAGCCCGATATTCTTTTCCTCGATGAGCCGACCTCCGGGGTGGATCCCCTCACCCGCCGCGAGTTCTGGCTGCATATCAACAGCATGGTGGAGAAAGGGGTGACGGTGATGGTGACCACCCACTTTATGGATGAGGCGGAATACTGCGACCGCATCGGGCTGGTCTATCGCGGCAAGCTGATTGCCCACGGCACCCCGGACGACCTGAAAAACCAGGCCGCCGACGATGCCGTGCCAGACCCGACCATGGAGCAGGCGTTTATCACCCTCATCCACGACTGGGATAAGGAGAATGCCCATGCGCAGTAACGCCCTTTCCTGGCGCCGTGTGCGCGCGTTATGCATAAAAGAGACGCGGCAGATCGTGCGTGACCCGAGTAGCTGGCTGATTGCGGTGGTGATCCCCCTGCTGCTGCTGTTTATCTTTGGCTACGGCATCAACCTCGACTCCAGCAAGCTGCGGGTCGGCATTTTGCTGGAACAGCAGAGCGAAGAGGCGCTGGACTTCACCCACGCCATGACCGGCTCGCCGTACATTGACGCCACCATCAGCGATAACCGGCAGGCGCTGATCCAGAAGATGCAGGCCGGGAAAATTCGCGGGCTAGTGGTCATCCCGGTGGATTTCGCCGCCAATATGGCGCGGGCGAATGCCGACGCGCCGATCCAGGTGATTACCGACGGCAGCGAGCCGAACACCGCCAACTTCGTGCAGGGCTACGTGGAGGGGATCTGGCAGCTATGGCAGATGCAGCGCGCCGAAGACCGGGGGGAGACGTTTGAACCGCTCATCGACGTGCAAACACGCTACTGGTTTAACCCTGCCGCCATCAGCCAGCACTTTATCATTCCGGGCGCGGTGACGATTATCATGACGGTGATTGGCGCAATTCTGACCTCGCTGGTGATCGCCCGCGAGTGGGAGCGTGGCACCATGGAGGCGCTGCTCTCCACAGAAGTGACGCGCGTCGAGCTGCTACTGTGCAAGCTCATCCCCTACTATTTCCTCGGCATGCTGGCGATGCTGCTCTGCATGCTTGTCGCCGTCTTTATCCTCGGCGTGCCGTACCGCGGCTCGCTGGTGGTGCTGTTTTTTATCACCAGCCTGTTTTTACTCAGCACGCTGGGGATGGGGCTGCTCATCTCCACCATCACCCGCAATCAGTTTAACGCCGCGCAGGTGGCGCTCAACGCCGCCTTTTTACCGTCGATTATGCTGTCCGGGTTTATTTTCCAGATAGACAGTATGCCAGCGGTGATCCGCGCCGTGACCTACATCATTCCGGCGCGTTATTTCGTGAGCACGCTGCAAAGCCTGTTCCTGGCGGGGAATATTCCGGTGGTGCTGATTATCAACACGCTGTTTTTAATGGCGTCAGCGGTGATGTTTATCGGATTGACGTGGTTGAAAACCAAACGGCGTCTGGATTAAGGAGCGAACATGTTTCACCGACTATGGACGTTAATACGAAAAGAGCTGCAATCCCTGCTGCGCGAGCCGCAAACCCGCGCCATTCTGGTTTTGCCGGTGCTGATCCAGGTTTTGCTGTTCCCCTTTGCCGCGACGCTTGAGGTGACCAACGCCACCATCGCCATTTACAACGAAGACAACGGTAAACATTCCGTCGAGCTGACGCAGCGCTTTGCCCGTGCAAAAGCGTTTACCCATATCCTGCTGCTGAAAAGCCCGCAGGAAATCCAGCCGACCATCGATACGCAAAAAGCCCTGCTGCTGGTGCGCTTCCCGGCAGATTTTTCCCGTAACCTGGATACCTTCCAGACCGCGCCGATGCAGCTTATCCTCGACGGGCGCAACTCTAACAGCGCCCAGATTGCGGCCAACTATCTGCAGCAGGTGGTGAAGAATTATCAGCAGGAGCTGATGGACGGCAAACCAAAGCCCAACAACAGCGAGCAGGTGGTGCGTAACTGGTACAACCCGAATCTGGACTACAAATGGTTTGTGGTGCCGTCGCTGATCGCCATGATCACCACCATCGGGGTGATGATCGTCACCTCCCTGTCCGTCGCCCGCGAGCGGGAGCAAGGTACGCTGGATCAGCTGCTGGTTTCCCCGCTCGCGACCTGGCAAATCTTTGTTGGCAAAGCGGTGCCGGCGCTGATTGTCGCGACATTTCAGGCCACTATCGTGCTGGGCGTGGGAATTTGGGCCTATCAAATCCCGTTTGCCGGTTCGCTGGCGCTGTTTTACTTCACGATGGTGATTTACGGGCTGTCGCTGGTGGGGTTTGGGCTGTTAATTTCGGCGCTGTGCTCGACGCAGCAGCAGGCGTTTATCGGCGTGTTTGTCTTTATGATGCCAGCGATTTTGCTCTCCGGGTACGTTTCCCCTGTCGAGAACATGCCGGTGTGGCTGCAGGACATCACATGGATAAACCCGATACGCCACTTCACGGACATTACCAAGCAGATCTATCTGAAGGATGCGAGTCTGGATATTGTCTGGGGGAGTTTGTGGCCGCTACTGGTCATAGCGGCCACGACGGGGTCAGTGGCGTACGCGATGTTTAGACGCAACATTTCGTAGCTTTTTCTCTTTGGTGAGCAATGAGACCACCGCAGGCCCTGCAAGGATTGCGAGACCCGCCAGGGCCAGCAGCAGGTTGTTTTGCAGCACGCGTGACAGCAGCCAAAGCACAATCATCGCGGCACCAAAGTACCAGGTGGTGGTGAGCTCTTCGAGCACATCACCCACCTCGCGCCAGCGCGCTTCATGGTGGCGCTGTAAGAACAGCATCGACAGCACGGTGACGCCATAGAGGACGCATAGCCCCAGGCCAACACGCACCAGCGTGCCGCTCATCCAGCCCATCACCAGTACGGCCACGACCAGTAAATGCAACATTATCTGCCAGCAACTTAACCCCGTTGCGACACGAACACGTTGTTGCCACTTCATGGCTTATCTCCTGAAGGATTTTTATCTGCTTAATCAGACTACCGCACTTTACGGAAAATTCCGTAACGCCGCATCTTTTTGTGACGCCGACTACACTTTATTTTCATTGGGATAGTCACTCAGGAAGGGGCTTATGACTCAAAAAATGCAGCATTTCTCGCTTAAAGTGCTGACGATAAACATTCATAAAGGCTTCACAGCATTTAATCGCCGCTTCATTTTACCGGAGCTGCGCGACGCGGTTCGCACCGTCAGCGCGGACATTGTCTGCCTGCAAGAGGTGATGGGCGCGCACGAGGTGCATCCCATGCATTTCGAGAACTGGCCCGATACGCCGCACTATGAATTTCTGGCCGACACGATGTGGAGTGATTACGCCTACGGGCGCAACGCGGTCTATCCGGAAGGCCATCACGGAAACGCGGTGCTGTCACGTTTTCCTATCGAACATTATGAGAACCGGGACGTTTCCGTAGGTGAGAGCGAAAAGCGCGGGCTGCTTTACTGCCGCATCGCGCCACCGGCACTCACGGTGCCCATTCATGTCGGTTGCGTGCATCTTGGCCTGCGCGAAGCCCACCGTCAGGCGCAGCTACAGATGCTGGCTGACTGGACCAATGCGCTTCCCGACGGTGAACCCGTGGTCGTGGCCGGTGATTTTAACGACTGGCGGCAGCGCGCGAACCATCCTCTGAAGGTCAATGCAGGGCTGGAGGAGATTTTTACCCGGGCCCATGGTCGCCCGGCACGGACGTTCCCGGTGCGCTTTCCCCTGCTGCGCCTGGACCGTATCTACGTGAAAAATGCCCATGCCAGCAGCCCGACGGCGCTGGCCTTACTTAACTGGCGACATCTGTCCGACCATGCCCCGCTCAGCGCGGAGATCCACTTATGAAATGTTCCTGGCAGGAAGGCAACCGGATCTCGCTGCTGGTCAACGGCGACGAGTATTACCCGGCCGTCTTTAAGGCGATTGATAACGCTAAGCAGAGAGTGATCCTCGAAACCTTTATCTGGTTCGAGGACGACGTGGGCAAACAGTTACACAGCGTACTGCTGCGTGCCGCCCGGCGCGGCGTCAAAATTGAAGCGCTGCTGGACGGCTATGGCTCACCGGACCTCAGCGACGGGTTCGTGAATGAACTGACCGCTGCGGGCGTGGTGTTCCGCTACTACGATCCGGGCCCGCGCCTGTTTGGCATGCGTACCAACCTTTTCCGGCGGATGCACCGCAAAATTGTGGTGGTGGATGAGACGGTGGCGTTTGTCGGCGGCATTAACTACTCCGCTGAACATATGTCCGACTACGGCCCGGAAGCAAAACAGGATTACGCCATTCGCATTGAGGGCCCGGTAGTGCAGGACATCGTATTATTCGAACTGGAGAACCTGCCGGGGAAAGAGGCCGTTCGCCGCTGGTGGAAACGCCGCCATCGCCCGGAGGAGAACCGCAAGCCCGGCGAAGCGCAGGCCCTTTTCGTCTGGCGCGATAACGGCGAGCACCGGGACGATATTGAACGCCATTACCTGAAGATGCTCGCCAACGCGAAGCGCGAAGTGATCATTGCTAACGCCTACTTTTTCCCGGGCTATCGCCTGCTGCATGCCATGCGTAATGCGGCCCGGCGCGGCGTACGGGTGAAGCTGATTGTGCAGGGCGAGCCGGATATGCCGATAGTCAAAGTCGGCGCGCGGCTGCTGTATAACTATCTGGTCAAAGGCGGCGTTCAGATCTACGAATATCGCCGTCGGCCGCTACATGGCAAAGTCGCGCTGATGGACGATCACTGGGCCACCGTCGGCTCCAGCAACCTGGATCCGCTGAGCTTATCGCTGAATCTCGAAGCTAACCTGATCATCCACGATCGCCAGTTTAATCAGACCCTGCGGGATAATTTGCAGGCCCTGATTGTTAACGACTGCGTGCGCGTGGATGAGTCTATGGTGCCGAAACGCACCTGGTGGAACCTGGGCATCAGCGTAGTGGTGTTCCACTTCCTGCGTCATTTCCCGGCGATGGTCGGCTGGCTGCCAGCGCATACGCCGAAGCTGGCGCAGGTGGACCCGCCGGTACAACCCGAAATGGAAACCCAGGACCGCGTTGAAGCGGAAGATGGAGGCAAACCCTGATGTCGAAATCACATCCGCGCTGGCGGCTGGCGAAAAAAATTCTCACCTGGGTGTTCTTTATTGCGGTCGCCGTGCTGCTGGTGGTTTACGCCCAAAAAGTTGACTGGGAGGAGGTGTGGAAAGTTATCCGCAACTACAACCGGATGGTGCTGCTGGGCGCGACAGGGCTGGTGATCGTGAGCTACCTGATGTACGGCTGCTACGACCTGCTGGGCCGGGCATACTGCGGCCACAAGCTGGCTAAACGCCAGGTGATGCTGGTGTCGTTTATTTGCTACGCCTTCAACCTGACGCTGAGTACCTGGGTCGGGGGGATTGGCATGCGCTATCGCCTCTACTCGCGTCTCGGGCTGCCGGGCGGGACTATAACCCGCATTTTTTCCCTGAGCATCACCACTAACTGGCTGGGCTATATTCTGCTCGGCGGGGTGATTTTCACCATCGGCGTGGTCCAGCTGCCCGCGCACTGGTACATCGATGAAGCCACGCTGCGCATTCTCGGCATCGTGTTGCTGCTTATTATCGCTTTTTATCTGTGGGCCTGCGCGTTTGCTAAACGCCGTCATATGACCCTCAGAGGGCAGAAACTGGTATTGCCGTCGTGGAAGTTTGCCATGCTGCAGATGGCGGTATCCAGCGCTAACTGGATGGCGATGGGAGCAATTATCTGGCTGTTGATTGGCGAGGACGTGAATTACTTCTTCGTGTTGGGCGTGCTGCTGGTGAGCAGTATCGCCGGGGTTATTGTGCATATCCCGGCGGGGATTGGGGTGCTGGAGGCGGTGTTCATTGCGCTTCTGGCCGGAGAGCATGTTTCTCAGGGAGCGATTATTGCCGCCCTGCTCGCCTACCGCATGCTCTATTACTTCCTGCCGCTGGCGCTGGCCACGGTCTGTTATCTGGTGCTGGAGAGTCGGGCGAAGAAACTACGGGCGAAGAATGAGAGGATGTTAGCGAAGTGAATAAGTCGGGTGGCGGCTTCGCCTTACCCGACCTACGGTTCGCGTTTCGTAGGCCGGGTAAGGCGAAGCCGCCACCCGGCAAAACAACCTTAACGACGGTTGCCGAAAATACGCAGCAACATCAGGAACAGGTTGATGAAGTCCAGATAGAGCGTCAGCGCGCCCAGAATCGAGTATTTGCGCAGGTTTGAACTGTCGCGCACGTCGATCTGCTCGCCGATGTTTTTCAGCTTCTGGGTGTCATACGCCGTCAGCCCAACGAAGACCACCACACCGATGTAGGTCACGGCCCACATCAGCGCTTCACTCTTCAGCCACAGGTTCACCAGCGACGCCAGCACAATCCCGATCAGCCCCATAAATAGCATGCTGCCGAAACCGCTCAGGTCACGTTTGGTGGTGTAGCCGTAAAGGCTCATCGCGCCGAACATCCCGCCGGTCACCACAAACGTGCTGGCGATGGAGGAGTAGGTGTAGACGATGAAAATACTGGAAAGCGTCAGCCCCGTTAGCGCCGAATAGAGCATAAACAGCGTGGTCGCCATCCCCGCACTGAGCTTTTGCACCAGCCCGGAGAGGACAAACACCAGCGCCAGCTGCGCGATAATCAGCCCAAAGAAGGTGATTTTGCTGGAGAAGATAAACATCATCAGTTCAGGCGTGTTCGCCGCATACCACGCGATAAACGCGGTAAGCAGCAGGCCAACTGTCATCCAGCCGTACACCTGAGCCATATACGTCTGCAGGCCGCTACGGGTCTGCTGTACTATTGAATCGGAACGCGGAAATCGGTCCATGATTCACTCCTGATTAAGATTAAGTAGACACACACGTTAAGATTAACACATCCACGTCAACCGACTACCAACGGCTGGCGGCTTGTTTATCGCTATCGCGGGATTCCACCCAGCGCTCCCCTTCCGGCGTCGCTTCCCGCTTCCAGAACGGCGCTTTAGTTTTGAGATAATCCATCATGAACTCCCCTGCCGCAAACGCGCTGCCGCGGTGCGCGCTGGTCACGCCAACGAAAACAATCTCTTCGCCTGGCCACATCTCGCCGATGCGGTGGATCACCGTGACGCGCCCGAGCGGCCAGCGGCCACGCGCTTCTTCCACAATGGCCGCCAGCGATTTCTCCGTCATGCCCGGGTAGTGCTCCAGCGTCAGCGCCTTTACGCTGTCACCGAGGTTGTGGTTACGCACCTTGCCGGTGAACGTCACGACCGCGCCGTCTTCGTCACGCTCGGCCAGCCAGTCATATTCTGTCCCCACGTTAAAACGCGCCGGGCTCACCAGAATTCGGGTCTCAGCCATCTTAACCCCCTGTGACCGGCGGAAAAAAGGCCACTTCATCCCCTGCGGTTAGTGGATGGCTGAACTCAACCAGCGTCTGGTTCACGGCGGCCAGCAGCTTACTTTCGTCCAGCGCCAGCGCCCAGCGTTCGCCCTGTGCGGCCAGATGCGCACGCAGGGCGGCGACGTTTTCAAAAGAGCCCTCCAGCGTCAGGCTGTCGGTATTCACCAGCTCGCGCACATGGGCAAAAAAGAGCACCTTAATCATGGCTGTCCACCTTAAAATCACCGGATTTGCCGCCGCTTTTTGCCAGCAGGCGAACCGGGCCAATCACCATATCTTTCTGCACCGCTTTACACATGTCGTAGATGGTCAGCGCGGCAACGGAGGCTGCCGTCAGGGCTTCCATCTCAACGCCGGTCTTCCCGGTTAAGCGGCACAGGGACTCAATGCGCACCCGATTATGCTCCGGCTGCGCCTGCAGGTTCACTTCCACCTTGCTAAGCATCAGCGGATGGCAAAGGGGAATGAGGTCCCAGGTGCGCTTGGCGGCCTGAATACCGGCGATGCGGGCGGTGGCAAAGACGTCACCCTTGTGGTGGCTGCCGTCGATAATCATCGCCAGCGTTTCCGGCTGCATGGTAACGAACGCTTCCGCGCGCGCCTCGCGCACCGTTTCCGCTTTGGCGGAGACATCCACCATATGCGCTTCGCCGGCGGCGTTAATGTGGGTCAGTTGTGACATAGCTTATTTCTTTAAATGGGGATGGAAATTACACGGACGGGTACGGGCATCCAGCTGCGGGGCGATGATGTTTTCCCATGCGGTACGGCAGGCTTTGGTCGAGCCCGGCATGGCGAAAATCAGGGTGTTGTTGGCCACCCCGGCGACGGCGCGCGACTGCAGCGTGGAGGTACCAATCTCCTCAAAGGAGAGCATGCGGAACACTTCGCCGAAGCCTTCCACTTCGCGGTCAAACAGCGGGATCAGCGCTTCAGGCGCCTGATCGCCTGCGGTAAAACCGGTGCCGCCGGTGATCAATACCACCTGCACTTCATCGCTGGCAATCCACTGCGAAACCTGCGCGCGAATGGCGTAGCGGTTCTCTTTCACAATCGCTTTATCGACGATGTGATGCCCCGCATCATGGGCCGCCTCGCGCAGCCAGTGGCCGGACGTATCATCCTCTTCGCCACGGCGGTTGGAAACGGTAAGAATAGCAATGCGTGTCGGGATAAATTCTGCGCTTATCTGACTCATCTTCTGATTCCTTCTTAAGCCTGATCACCCGCCAATATAAGACAGGTTCTGAGTAATGCCGGTGTTGCCCTGATGCAGGAAGTGGGTCTGTTTTTTGTGCGTCAGCGCTTCAGAAATGCGCGCTTCAAGCGCGGCCTGTTGAGCATCGTCTTCCAGCAGATCGCGCAGATCTACGCCGCCGTCGCCGAACAGGCAGAGATGGAGCTTGCCCACGGAGGAGACGCGCAGACGGTTACAGCTGGCGCAGAAGTCTTTCTCATAGGGCATGATAAGGCCAATCTCACCCTCGTAATCCGGGTGGCAGAAGACCTGCGCCGGGCCGTCGCTGCGCTGGCGGATCTGGTGGATCCAGCCGCGTTTGAGCAGCTCGTCGCGCAACACCATGCCGGAAATGTGATGGCGGCGGAACAGGTCACTGCCCTCACCGGTTTCCATCAGCTCGATAAAACGCAGCTGGATGGGGCGAGATTTTATCCACGCCAGGAAGGTATCGAGCTGATGATGGTTCACATCACGCATCAGCACCGTATTGACTTTGACTTTCTCGAACCCGGCCGCAAATGCCGCGTCGATGCCGTCCATCACCTGGCGGAACTTGTCCTGGCCGGTAATGGCATGAAACTGGCGGGCATCGAGGCTGTCCACGCTGACGTTGATGGCGGTTAAGCCCGCGTCGCGCCAGGTCGCCACATCACGCGCCATCCGGTAACCGTTGGTGGTCACCGCAATCTGGCGGATATGTTCGTTTTCACGCACGGCGGCAATGATGTCGGGGAAATCACGGCGCAGAGAAGGTTCGCCTCCGGTCAGCCTGACCTTTTCGGTGCCAAGCCCGGAGAACGCGCGCGTAACGCGGCGCACCTCATCCACGGAGAGAAAGCCGTTATTGGTGACGCTGCCCGGTTTGTAACCGTCGGGCAGGCAGTAGGTGCAACGGAAGTTGCACACATCGGTAATCGACAGACGTAAGTAATAAAACTTACGCGCGAAAGCATCAGTCAGTTGTGAAGCCATGTACACCTTTCCAGATACGGGAGGCACAGTCATTTCTTTCTGTACCCTGGTGGCAGATCCGCCACGGCCAGAGCGCCATATCTTTCGACACAGGCACAAAGGCTAGAGTGTATGTTTTCAAATTCGAAAACGTGGTTATGGCGATAGTAGCGCGGAAATTCTCACTTCGCCATCATCGCCTTTCGCTATATAATTATGTATATAGCGACTCAATCGTGCATTTTCGCTACAGAATACCTAAAAACCCTCTTTTCGCATTGATATACGTCATTTTGCTTCGTATGAGGCATCGTCTTTTAGGGGTAGTTCAGGTAGTGTTACGCAGATCAAACATGATAAGGAACGGGTATGCGCAATCGCACTTTTGCGGATCTTGACCGAGTGGTCGCTCTTGGCGGAGGCCACGGTCTGGGCCGGGTGATGTCCTCTTTGTCGTCACTGGGCTCAAGGCTGACAGGGATAGTGACAACCACCGATAATGGCGGCTCAACCGGGCGGATCAGACGTGCCGAAGGCGGCATCGCCTGGGGGGATATGCGCAACTGTCTCAACCAGCTGATTACCGAACCGAGCGTCGCATCAGCGATGTTTGAGTACCGTTTTGGCGGCAACGGGGAACTTTCCGGGCATAACCTTGGAAATTTAATGCTTAAGGCGCTGGATCACCTGAGCGTGCGCCCGCTTGAAGCCATCAATTTGATACGAAATCTGCTGAAGGTGGATGCGTTCCTGATCCCGATGTCAGAACAGCCGGTGGATTTAATGGCCATTGATGCTGACGATCACGAAGTGTACGGCGAAGTGAATATCGACCAGCTTCTGCTGCCGCCCAAAGAGCTGATGACCTACCCGAGCGTACCGGCGACGCGTGAAGCCGTCGAAGCGATTGGCGAAGCGGATTTAATCCTGATTGGCCCGGGCAGTTTTTATACCAGCCTGATGCCGATCCTGCTGGTCAAAGAGCTGGCGCAGGCGCTGCGTCGCACCCCTGCTCCGATGGTTTACATCGGTAATCTGGGGCGTGAGCTGAGCCCGGCGGCGGCAAGCCTGTCGCTGGCAGACAAACTGAGCCTGATGGAGCAGTACGTCGGCAAGAAAATCATCGACGGCGTGGTGGTTGGGCCTAAGGTGGATGTCTCCGGTATCGGCGAGCGGGTGGTGATTCAGGTGCCGCTGGAGGCCAGCGATATTAAATACCGCCACGACCGCCATCTGCTGCGCGAAGCGCTGGAGAAGGCGATTCAGGCGCTGGGTTAGGTTCGTTTTATGCGGCCTGTTGCCCTCACCCCGGCCCTCTCCCACAGGGAGAGGGAGAAAACACATCACCAACTCACGATGCCGCAATAAACAAATCCCGCAGCTGATGAAGCTGATCGCGGATCTGTGCCGCCTCTTCGAACTCCAGGTTCTGGGCGTGCTGCATCATCTGCGCCTCCAGCTCGTGGATCTTCTGCTGCAGCGCTTTCGGCGTCAGTACGACGGTATCTTCTTCCACCACGGAACGCGCCTTGCCGCGGCCTTTCGCTTTGGTCTTCGCAATGTTCTGACCGAGCGCCAGAATATCCACCACTTTCTTGTTCAGCCCCTGCGGAGTAATGCCGTGCTCTTCGTTATAGCGCTGCTGTTTCTCACGGCGGCGTTCCGTTTCGCCAATCGCTTTCGCCATCGACGGGGTAATTTTGTCGCCGTAGAGAATCGCTTTGCCATTGACGTTACGCGCGGCGCGGCCAATGGTCTGGATCAGCGAGCGCTCGGAACGCAGGAAGCCCTCTTTATCCGCGTCCAGAATCGCCACCAGCGAGACTTCCGGCATATCCAGCCCCTCTCGCAACAGGTTGATCCCTACCAGCACGTCAAACTCACCCAGACGCAGATCGCGGATGATCTCCATACGCTCCACGGTATCGATATCCGAGTGCAGATAACGCACCTTCTCGCCGTGCTCTTCCAGATACTCGGTCAGGTCTTCCGCCATACGCTTGGTGAGCGTGGTCACCAGCACACGCTCGTTGATGGCGGCACGCTTGCGGATCTCAGAGAGCAGATCGTCCACCTGGGTCGCCACCGGACGCACTTCGATAATCGGATCCAGAAGCCCGGTCGGACGAACCACCTGATCAATCACCTCATCGCCCGATTTCTCCAGCTCGTAGTTGCCCGGCGTGGCCGACACGTAGATAGTCTGCGGCGCCAGCGCCTCAAACTCTTCAAACTTCATCGGACGGTTATCCAGTGCCGACGGCAGACGGAACCCGTACTCCACCAGCGTCTCTTTACGCGCGCGGTCACCGCGGTACATCCCGCCAATCTGCGGAATGGTGACGTGGGATTCGTCTATCACCAGCAAGCCGTCGGCCGGAAGGTAGTCAAACAGCGTCGGCGGCGGCTCACCCGGCCCACGACCGGAGAGGAAACGGGAGTAGTTTTCAATACCGGAGCAGTAGCCGAGCTCGTTCATCATCTCCAGATCGAACTGGGTTCGCTGGCTCAGGCGCTGCTCTTCCAGCAGCTTATTGTTCGCCAGAAGCACCTTACGGCGTTCTGCCAGCTCCACTTTGATCTCTTCCATCGCCTGCACGATACGCTCGCGCGGCGTCACGTAGTGCGTTTTAGGGTAGATGGTAAAACGCTGGATCACCGACTCAACGTGACCGGTTAGCGGGTCAAACAACGATAAACGTTCAACCTCTTCATCAAACAGCTCAACGCGCAGCGCCATATCGTCCGATTCCGCCGGGAAGATGTCGATCACCTCCCCGCGCACGCGGAACGTTCCGCGCTGAAATGCCTGGTCGTTACGGGTGTACTGCAACTCCGCAAGACGGCGCAAAATCGCACGCTGATCGATGATCATCCCCTGCGTCAGGTGGAGCATCATCTTCAGATAGAGGTCTGGGTCGCCCAGGCCGTAAATCGCCGAAACCGACGCCACCACAACCACATCGCGACGCTCCAGAAGCGCCTTGGTCGCCGACAGTCGCATCTGCTCGATGTGTTCGTTCACTGAGGCATCTTTCTCGATGAAGGTGTCAGAGCTCGGCACATAGGCTTCCGGCTGGTAGTAATCGTAGTAGGAGACGAAATACTCAACGGCGTTCTCCGGGAAGAACTCTTTCATCTCGCCGTAAAGCTGTGCCGCGAGGGTTTTGTTGGGGGCAAGCACCATCGTAGGGCGCTGCAGATCCGCGATCACGTTGGCGATGGTGAACGTTTTACCGGAACCGGTTACCCCCAGCAGCGTCTGGTGCGCAAGCCCATCTTCCAGCCCCTCTTCCAGACGACGGATCGCCTCAGGCTGATCGCCAGATGGACGGAAAGCAGAATTCAGTTTGAACGGTTTACTCATGGGCGACGACCTGATGACGTTATAAGCGGCAGGTGAGTAATTTTACTCGTTGTTGCCAGGAATGCCAGTAAAAAACACTGGATGAAAAACCAGTAGCATGTCAGGATATTTAGCATAGCGGCTTAAGGATTAGCGCGTTAATGGATAAAATTTCGACTCTGACGAGATAAAAAACCAGTCAACGTGGGTTATCCCCAGAACTTTTTCTTTTTTAACATTTGTCAAGCCAGGTAATGAGAGTTTTATGGCAGCGCGTGACACTTTCATTACGGTAATTGCTTTTATCTAAGCAATTAAATTTTAAACGATATTTTCTAAAGCCGCGTTTCGCGTCAATTTGGGCGAAAGCCGCGTCTTCTCTCGCTTATCGCGTGTTTTCTAACTCTAATGCACATGGTTATCCACAGGAATAGTGGATAACTGCTTCCAGCCCGTGCAGAGTGCCGCTCGGCAAATTCCCGGATTTTCCCACGAGACGGCAACAAAAAATTTTTATCGCTATTTTTTGTCGATAAACAGTTGCGTCATTCATAACCACCTGATGGGATCTTGCTCACATTTCCGCCATTTTCCCCTGCACCACGACTCAACACCGCCAGCACCGTCGATGTGCAATTCCGGGTTTCCTTACCCCACTTAGTGGTGGAACATTCTTAAAAAAGCCGCTTTTTTAATCACTTCACGGTTTCTGGCAGGGGTTTTGCACAATCAAAAACCGAGCGTCACCGACACATTTTTAAGGAGAGAAAGATGTTGAGTCTGCGTGCAGTGAATCAGTTTTACGGAAGCCAACATACGCTATGGAACGTGGATTTAGATTTTCCGCAAGGGATGTGTACCGGCGTTGTTGGCCTGCCAGGGATGGGAAAAACCACCCTAATGAATTGCATTGCCGGGAAAGTGCCCGTGGATAGCGGCACCATCATCTGGCATGAAGCGGGTGCGCCGCCGCGTGATTTACTCAGCCAGACGGCCGAACAACGTTCCGGACCGGGGATTGGCTATGTCCCGCAGGACAGGCGGATTTTTTCTCAGCTGACTATTGAGGAAAATTTACACATTGCCATGCGGGCGATGGATAAATCCGACCCGGCAGCGAAAAGTGAAGTGTACGAGCTCTTTCCCGAACTTTACGCGCTGCGTCAGACGCGAGGCAACGCCCTTTCGCCAGAGGCGCAGTATCAGCTTGCTCTGGCAAATGCGCTGGTCAATCGCCCGCGTATGTTGATTCTGGATGAACCTATGCACGGTGCCGGCCAGGGCTTTGCCCATAAGCTTGCACAACTGCTGGTACGGCTAAACCGGGAGCTTGGGATGACGGTGCTGCTGGCAGAACAGCAGCTGTCGTTTATCCGCCGGGTTGCGGATCGGTTTTGCATGCTCTATCGCGGACGTAACGTGGCACAGGGCCACGTTAACGAACTCAACGATGAGCTTATTGCCCACTGGATGTCGCTGGAAGCAAGACGCTGAGGTCAAGATACTGACCGGTTTCGGCCTGTTCGGCATCGTCTGCAAGCCAGGGGATCTCCCCCAGGAATGGTGCGGGGAGCACCCGTTTGAGGGTCGTCAGATACTCATGGTGTCGCTTGCCCGGCGTGACCACGTCGTTGGCTATCCAGCCCGCGAGACGCAGCCTTGCCTGCTGAACGGCCTGCGCCGTCAACATGGCGTGGTTAATACAGCCGAGCTTGATGCCGACAACGAGTATGACCGGGAGTTGCTCGGCCTGCACCCAGTCAGCAAACGTCTGGTCCTGAGAGAGCGGCGTAAACCACCCGCCTGCACCTTCCACCAGCACCCAGTCGGCCTGGCTTTCCAGGGTTCGTAACCCGGCAGAGAGCACGGCAAAATCAATCGGACGGCCTTCATCAGCGCTGATAATGTGCGGCGAGGTCGGCTCGGCAAAGGTATACGGGTTCACCGCTGAATAGGCGAGTTCGAGCGTGCTGTTACGCTGAAGCGCCAGCGCGTCGGTGTTACGTAACCCCTCCGCCGTCATCTCGCTGCCGGAAGCCACAGGCTTATACCCGGCGGTGTTTTTCCAAAGCTTTCGCGCCGCCTGCAAAAGGGCAGCGCTGGCAACCGTCTTGCCCACTTCCGTATCCGTCCCGGTGACAAAATAACGTTCAGTCACGTTCAATAATCCCATGAAAAAGTTGATAAGAGAGCGGGAACTGGCCCCGCTGCTGCGGCCAGGCCAGCTCAAGGCGCTGCAGCTGGCCCCGGGTCAGCGGTTTTTTCTCGCGCCCGGCATGCAGATGAGTGGCGCCAATGCCCTTCAGCGAGCGCATCGCGCTTAAAGCATCGCTAAAATCGAGAGTGATGGTCTGCACCGTACTGCGATAGCGCCAGCCTGCCAGGGCCTGCGTAACCTGCTCATATGACAAAAAGCGGTTGGCGTGCGGCTGTTCATCCACCGCCTGCCATGCCTGATTGAGCTCAGGTAACGAGCTTTCCAGTAGCGTGGTAAACGCCACCTTGCCGCCCGGGCAGGCGACGCGATAAAGCTCGCTCAACGCCTGCGGCAGGCTGCTGCACCACTGCACCGCCAGATGGCTCCAGACCAGATCGAATTGCGCGTCCGCCAGCGGAATCGCCTCGATGTCCGCCACCAGATAACGATGCGCAGCCTGCTGCTGGCGCGCCTCATCCAGCATAGCGGGAGACAGGTCGATGGCCGTCACGTGACTTCCCGCCTCGCGCCAGAGTCGGCTATTCCCGCCGGGGCCGCACCCGGCGTCAAGCACCTGGGTAAAGCGCCTCTCGCCGAGCAACGTCATCAGCCCCTGTGCGCTCTGGCGCTGCAGTTCATCGTGCTGTGAATAGCTGCGCGCGGCCCGGCCGAACGCCGCCGCAATGGCCTGCTTATTGACTGGCAACATGCAGCGCCTCCAGCAGTGCAGCAATATCCTCGGTCTCGTGCGCCGCCGTCAGCGTGAGCCGCAGACGCGCCGTGCCCGGCGGTACGGTGGGTGGACGAATAGCCGTGACCCACATCTCCCGATCGCGCAGCGTTTGTGCCAGGGAGAGCGCCTGAGCGTTTTCCCCTACGATCACCGGCTGGATGGCACTTTGCGAATCAGTACTGCGGAAAGGAAGCGCCGCCAGTCCCTGACGGAAGCGGCAGATATGCTCTGCCAGCCGCTGGCGACGTTCCTCCCCTTCTGCGCTACGAATGACGGCCAGGGACGCAGACAACGCCACGGCCTGCGCCGGTGGCATGCTGGTGCTGTAGATCAGGTGCCGGGCAAACTGCAGCAGATAGTCTGCAACGGACTCGCTGCACAGTACGGCGGCGCCACTCACGCCAAAACCTTTGCCGAAAGTGACTATCAGCAGCTCCGGCCTGACGCCTTGCTGGTGAACACTTCCCCGCCCTTCATCACCCGTCACGCCGATACCGTGGGCATCGTCGACCAGCAGCCAGGCATGTTGCTGTCTGGCAGCCTCGTGCAGTACGGCAAGCGGTGCGCTGTCGCCGTCCATGCTGAATACCCCTTCCGTGACCACCAGCTGTTGCCCCTCGCACGGTTTATCCAGCAGCGCAGCGAGTTGCCCCGCATCGTTATGGGCAAAGCGGCGCAGCTGAGCCGGACTCAAACTTGCCGCTTCCAGCAGCGAGGCATGGCTTAAGCGGTCGGCGACAATGCGGTCGTCCTTCCCCATCAGGGCGGTAATCACCGCCTGATTGGCGGCAAAACCCGAAATAAACAACAGCGCGCGCGGGTAGCCCAGCCAGTCGGCAAGCGCCTCCTCCAGCGCCTGATGTGCCGGGGTGTAGCCGCTAACGTGCCCCGATCCACCGCTGCCCACGCCAAACCGCTCTGCCCCCTGCTGCCAGGCGCGAACGATAGCCGGATGCTGGCTAAGACCGAGATAATCGTTACTGGAGAAGTTACGGTAACGCCGACTGTCGCGGGTCAGAAAACGGCCTGCGCCGTTTTCGACCACCTTGCGTACGCGAAACGCATCAGTCGCCCGACGCTCGTCGAGCGCCGACTGGATACGTGCCTGCCAGGTCATACTGCTGCCGCGTTGTAGAACTGGTCGGTGTCGGCATTGAAAATCTGCTGCTCCAGCTGCTGCTGTTGCTCGTTATCGCCCGTCAGCACCTCGGTCTGATGCGGGTTCAGCCCCAGCTTGCGGAACAGCTGAACGTCTTTGTCTTCCTCCGGGTTCGGCGTGGTCAGCAGCTTGCAGCCGTAGAAGATGGAGTTGGCCCCGGCCATAAAGCACATTGCCTGGGTCTGCTCGTTCATCTGCTCACGGCCCGCAGAAAGGCGTACATAAGAGGTCGGCATCATGATGCGCGCCACCGCGATAGTGCGAATAAAATCAAACGCGTCCACGTCTTCGTTATCCGCCAGCGGCGTGCCTTTGACCTTCACCAGCATGTTAATCGGGACGCTTTCCGGCGGCGTTGGCAGGTTCGCCAGCTGCAGCAGCAGACCCGCACGATCTTTCACCGTTTCACCTAAGCCCACAATACCGCCGGAACAGACTTTGATCCCCGCGTCACGCACTTTGTCCAGCGTATCCAGACGCTCCTGATAGGTGCGCGTGGTGATGATGTTGCCGTAAAACTCCGGCGAGGTATCGAGGTTATGGTTGTAGTAATCCAGTCCTGCCGCCGAGAGGCGCTGCGCCTGTTCTTCGTTCAGCGTTCCGAGCGTCATACAGGCTTCGAGGCCCATCTCCTTCACCCCTTTCACCATCTGCTCCAGATACGGCATATCGCGATCGTGCGGGTTCTTCCACGCCGCCCCCATGCAGAAGCGTGTCGAGCCGGCGTTTTTCGCCTTACGCGCGGAGTCGAGCACCTGCTCTACTTCCATCAGGCGTTCGGATTCAAGACCGGTTTTATAGCGTGCGCTCTGTGGGCAATATTTGCAGTCTTCAGGACAGGCGCCGGTCTTGATCGACAGCAGCGTGCTGACCTGAACATGGCGCGGATCGAAGTGCTGACGATGCACCTGTTGGGCTTCAAACATCAGCTCAAGGAAAGGTTTATTGAATAATTCAGTAACTTGCGACATCGTCCAGCGTGCGTGGTGAGCCATCGGGCTTCTCCAAAGGGTTTTGTTAATTTTCGGTTCGGTTTATACTCGTAAACCTAAAACTTTTCAAAATGGTTTACAAGTCGATTATGACCCAGGACGATCTCGCCTTCGACAAGCAGCATATCTGGCACCCTTACACCTCCACCACCCGCCCTCTTCCCGTCTATCCGGTGGCCTCGGCCCACGGCTGCGAGCTGCACCTTGCCAGCGGTGAACAGCTCGTTGACGGGATGTCCTCCTGGTGGGCGGCCATTCACGGGTATAACCACCCGCGCCTGAATACGGCGATGAAGGCCCAGATTGACCAGATGTCGCACGTCATGTTTGGCGGGATCACCCATCAACCTGCGGTGGATTTGTGCCGTCGCCTGGTGGCAATGACCCCTGAATCGCTGGAGTGTGTCTTCCTGGCCGATTCCGGCTCCGTGGCGGTGGAAGTGGCGATGAAAATGGCGCTGCAGTACTGGCACGCCAGAGGCGAAACGCGCCAGCGCTTCCTCACGTTCCGCAACGGCTATCATGGTGATACCTTCGGGGCGATGTCGGTCTGCGACCCGGATAACTCCATGCACAGCCTGTGGAAAGGGTATCTGCCGGAAAACCTGTTCGCGCCTGCCCCGCAAAGCCGCTTCGACGGCGAGTGGAACGAGATGGACATGGTTGGCTTCGCGCGACTCATGGCGGCACATCGTCATGATATCGCCGCCGTGATCCTGGAGCCGATTGTGCAGGGCGCAGGCGGAATGAGGATGTATCATCCGGAATGGCTGAAGCGTATTCGCAAGATGTGCGACCGCGAGGGCATTCTGCTGATTGCCGATGAAATCGCCACCGGCTTTGGCCGCACCGGGAAGCTGTTTGCCTGCGAGCATGCGGGTATCGCCCCGGATATTTTATGCCTGGGCAAAGCGCTGACTGGCGGCACCATGACGCTCTCGGCCACCCTCACGACCCGTCATGTTGCCGACACCATCAGCGACGGCGACGCGGGCTGCTTTATGCACGGTCCGACGTTTATGGGCAACCCTCTGGCCTGCGCCGTCGCAAGTGAAAGCCTAGCCATACTGGAGAGCGGCGAGTGGCAGACGCAGGTCGCGGCGATTGAAGCGCAGCTGAAAGACGAGCTGAGCGCCGCCTCGGGTGCCCATTTTGTGGCGGACGTGCGCGTGCTGGGCGCCATCGGGGTAATTGAAACCACGCATCCGGTGAATATGGCGGCGCTGCAGCGCTTCTTCGTTGAGCAGGGCGTCTGGGTGCGGCCTTTCGGCAAGCTGATCTACCTGATGCCGCCGTATATCATCACTGCTGAGCAGCTGCGTAAGCTCACCGCCGCGGTAGTCGACGCGGTCAACATACCCGCGCATTTCACGATTTAGCCCTATGCGTTACACTTCGAGAACGAGTGATTAACGAGGGTAAACCGTATGAAAATCATCAGCAAAGATCTGCGCGACGGCGAAAAGCTGCCGGAACGCCACGTTTTCAACGGCATGGGGTATCAGGGCGATAATATCTCCCCGCACCTGGCGTGGGATGAGGTTCCGGCTGGCACGAAAAGCTTTGTCGTGACCTGTTACGACCCGGATGCGCCAACCGGCTCCGGATGGTGGCACTGGATCGTAGCAAACCTGCCTGCCGACACGCGCGTGCTGCCGCAGGGTTCCGGCTCCGGCCTGGTCGCCCTGCCGGAAGGCGCTATTCAGACGCGCACTGACTTTGGTGAAGCGGGCTACGGCGGCGCGGCGCCACCAAAAGGGGAAACCCACCGCTATATCTTCACGGTGCATGCGCTGGATGTGGACAAGATTGAGGTCGATGAAGGCGCGAGTGGCGCGATGGTAGGCTTTAACGTGCATTTCCATTCGCTTGGTAGCGCGTCGATTACGGCGATGTATTCGTAAAAAAAGCCGGGTGGCGGCTACGCCTTACCCGGCCTACATTTTGCACTCGTAGGCCCGGTAAGCGCAGCGCCACCGGGTACGAATCACAGCACGGAAGGTAGCAGCCCTACCAGCCGTCCCTCTTCCAGAAGCTGTATCGCTTTATCAATGTCCGGCGCAAAGAAGCGGTCGTCATCGTAATGCGATACGTGCTCACGCAGCGCCTGACGCGCCTGCTCCAGCAGCGGGCTGGATTTCAGCCCTTCACGCAAATCAATACCCTGACTTGCCGCCAGCCATTCCACCGCCAGCACGCCGCGGGTGTTGGCGGCCATCTCCCAGAGACGACGTCCGGCAGCCGGGGCCATCGAGACGTGGTCCTCCTGGTTCGCCGAGGTTGGCAGGCTGTCGACGCTGTGCGGGTGCGACAGCGCTTTGTTTTCACTCGCCAGCGCGGCAGCCGTCACCTGGGCAATCATAAAGCCCGAGTTGACCCCGCCGTTACGCACCAGGAACGGTGGCAGCTGCGACATATGTTTATCCATCATCAGCGCGATACGGCGTTCTGACAACGCGCCAATTTCGGCAATGGCCAGGGCGATATTATCCGCCGCCATCGCCACCGGCTCGGCGTGGAAGTTACCGCCGGAGACCACCTCGTTTTCCTGGGCGAAGACCAGCGGGTTATCGGATACCGCGTTGGCCTCTATCAGCAGTACCTCTGCGGCCTGGCGCAGCTGCGTCAGGCACGCGCCCATCACCTGCGGCTGGCAGCGCAGAGAGTACGGATCCTGCACTTTTTCACAGTTGTGGTGTGAATCCGCAATTTCGCTGGTGTCGGTGAGCACGTGGCGATACATGGCGGCGGCGTCAATCTGGCCGCGCTGGCCGCGCACCTCGTGGATGCGGGCGTCGAACGGACGACGCGAACCCAGCACGGCTTCGGTGGTGAGCGCGCCGCACACCACCGCCGAGGCAAACAGATCCTCCGCTTCAAACAGGCCGCGCAGCGCGAAGGCGGTCGACGCCTGCGTGCCGTTCAGCAGCGCCAGCCCCTCCTTCGCCGCCAGGGTGATCGGGGCTAAACCGGCTTTTTTCAGCGCCTCTTTGGCAGGAAGCCATTCGCCCTGCCAGCGTGCCTGCCCTTCCCCCAACAGAAGCAGCGACATATGCGCCAGCGGCGCAAGATCGCCGGAGGCGCCGACGGAACCTTTCGCCGGGATCCACGGATAGACGTCGGCATTAACCAGCGCCATCAGCGCCTGGATCACGCTCAGGCGAATGCCGGAGAAACCGCGCGCCAGGCTGTTGATTTTAAGCACCATCATCAGACGGACAATCTCATCATCCAGCGGCTGGCCGACCCCCGCCGCGTGAGACAGCACCAGCGAACGCTGTAAGTTTTCCAGATCGTGCGTTGCAATGCGCGTTTGTGCCAGCAGACCAAACCCGGTGTTGATCCCGTAAGCCGTGCGCCCTTCGGCAACAATGGCCTCCACGCAGGCAACGCTGTCGTTAATGGAGGCGTGGGCACTTTCATCAAGCGAGAGCGTAACCGGCTGACGCCAGACGTTTCGCAGCTGTTTAAGCGTCAGGGAACCGGGCGTAAGTGTTAAGGCGTTCATTCATGATTTCCTTGTGTGGCAGGGATCATCGGCAGGTTTAGCCCCTGCTCTTTGGCACAGTCAATAGCAATCTCGTAACCCGCGTCCGCGTGACGCATCACGCCGGTGGCCGGGTCGTTGTGCAGCACGCGAGCGATACGCGCGGCGGCTTCATCGGTACCGTCACAAACGATAACCATCCCCGAGTGCTGGGAGAAGCCCATTCCCACGCCACCGCCGTGGTGCAGCGAGACCCAGGTCGCGCCGCTGGCGGTATTGAGCAGGGCATTCAGCAGCGGCCAGTCTGAAACGGCATCCGAGCCGTCGCGCATGGCTTCCGTTTCACGGTTAGGGCTGGCAACGGAGCCGGAATCAAGGTGGTCGCGACCAATGACAATCGGTGCGGAGACTTCGCCGCTGCGCACCATTTCATTGAAGGCCAGACCCAGTTTTTGCCGCCACTCCAGACCGACCCAGCAGATACGCGCCGGCAGGCCCTGGAAGTTAATGCGCTCGCGCGCCATGTCCAGCCAGTGGTGGAGATGTTCGTCATCCGCGACGATCTCTTTCACTTTGGCATCGGTTTTGTAGATATCCTCCGGGTCACCGGACAGGGCAACCCAGCGGAACGGCCCAATGCCGCGACAGAACAGCGGGCGAATATAGGCAGGCACGAAGCCCGGGAAGTCGAAGGCGTTCGTCACGCCCATCTCTTTCGCCATCTGGCGGATGTTATTGCCGTAATCGAAGGTCGGAATGCCCATCTTGCTGAAGGCCAGCATCGCGGAGACGTGTTCAGCCATCGAACGTTTCGCGGCAAGTACCGTGCCTTCCGGGTCGGTTTCCGCTTTTTGCTGATATTCTTCCCACGTCCAGCCGTTTGGCAGGTAACCGTGCAGCGGGTCATGGGCGCTGGTCTGGTCGGTGACGAGATCCGGGCGAACGCCGCGGGCGACAAGTTCAGGCAGAATCTCTGCCGCGTTGCCGCACAGGGCGATCGACACCGCTTTGCCTTCCGAGGTGTATTTTTTGATGCGTGCCAGCGCATCGTCGAGGTTATCAGCCTGCTCGTCGACGTAGCGGGTACGCAGACGGAAATCAATGCGGCTCTGCTGGCACTCAATGTTAAGCGAGCAGGCGCCAGCAAGCGTGGCAGCCAGTGGCTGCGCGCCGCCCATACCGCCGAGACCGGCAGTCAATACCCAGCGGCCTTTCAGCGAGCCGTTATAGTGCTGGCGGCCGGCTTCCACGAAGGTTTCGTAAGTGCCTTGCACAATCCCCTGGCTGCCAATGTAGATCCAGCTCCCGGCGGTCATCTGACCATACATCGCCAGCCCTTTGGCATCCAGCTCGTTGAAGTGTTCCCACGTCGCCCAGTGCGGCACCAGGTTAGAGTTGGCGATCAGCACGCGTGGCGCGTTTTTATGGGTTTTGAATACGCCGACCGGCTTGCCGGACTGTACCAGCAGGGTTTCGTCGTGTTCGAGATGAGTCAGGGATTTTACAATTGCGTCATAGCATTCCCAGTTACGCGCGGCGCGGCCTATGCCGCCGTAGACCACCAGCTCGTGGGGGTTCTCCGCCACCTCAGGGTCGAGGTTATTCATCAACATGCGCAGCGGGGCTTCGGTTAGCCAGCTTTTGGCAGTAAGCGTGGTGCCGCGCGCGGCGCGGACATCCTGCTGGCGGTATTTACCTGACGACATTGTGTGCTCCTCATAAAGGACAGATGATGCATTTAGATATACTTGTATAGACAAGCACACACAAGGTCAGTTTTAACAAAAAAGATACAATTTTGTTATATTGCGTTAGCGATCACGCTTATAAAACTTATGACATAAAGTGGCCCTGCAGCCGGTAACGGTTACCCGGGAAAAGCAGCCTGGCATGGGAGACAATCTGCGATGATGACCAGGTTCGACGGCGGATCAGCAGGCACGGATCGTGCTCTTTAATGCGCAACCGTTCACACTCCTGCGGCGTGGCGCGCACAGCCTCCACAATGTGTTCCCCTTCCGTCAGCGGTGCGACCAGCGAGAGGTACGCATGCGGCGTGGTTTGGGTGTAATCCTGGCTCAGATACTCCGGTATCCGCTCTGCGTTAACGCAGCGATCTTCAATCTGTACCGGAATGTCGTTCTCAAAATGCACCATCACGGAGTGGAAGATGCGGCTCCCTTCTTTAACATTCAGCTCGGCGGCCTGCTCGGCGCTCGCCTCGGTCTCTTCGAGCACCAGCACCTCGCAGCGGTGCTGATGATTTCGCGAGTGTATCTCATCGGCAATACTGCGGATTTCAAACAGCGCCGACTGACCTTTGGGCTCCGCCACGAAGGTGCCGACCCCCTGCAGGCGCACCAGAAGACCTTCATCGGTCAGTTCGCGCAGCGCCCGGTTGATGGTCATCCGGCTAAATCCAAATTGCGCCACCAGTTCGGCCTCGGACGGAATACGATCGTGAGGGCGCCAGACACCGGTAGCAATTTTTTCGCTGATAGCCTGCTTCACCTTTTCGTAGAAAGGCGCAGGAAGGCTCGACTGCGCCAGGGGCGAGCGTGAAAACATCATGACTCCTTAAATAGGGTTATGCCCACCAGTGAGCAATTTGCCAGGCCAGACGAGCGGCAAGCTTCGCGCCCTGTCCGTCCCTGTCGTACTGCGGGTTAAACTCTACCAGATCGGCGGCCTGCAGCTTACCGCTGCGACAGATTTGTTCGATAACCGGCAGAAGATCCAGCGCCGGTACCCCTAACGCCGCAGGGGCGGATACGGCAGGCATTTCGCTCGCCGGCAGAACGTCGAGGTCAATAGTCAGGTAGACCCGATCGGCCTGCGCCAGCACCTTTTCCAGCGCAGATAACGCATCGCGTCTGAAATGCCAGTCTTCCACCAGCGTGACGTTCAGGCGTTCCGCTTCATCCCAGAGTGCCTGCGTGTTGGCTGCCCGGCTGACGCCAAAGCAGGCGTAGCGAAACGCCCGACTGTGGTCCTCGCAGTAATGGGCCAGTTGACGAAACGGGGTACCGGATGTTGCACGCTCGGCCTTGCGCAGATCGAGATGGGCATCAAGATTAATCACTGCCACGCGCTCGTTCGGGAAGGCATCGAGAATGCCCCGACCATGCGCCCAGGCGGTCTCGTGCCCGCCGCCAAAGATCAGCGTGCGCATCCCGGACTGCTGGCAGGCCGTCACCGCATCGCTTAAAACCCGCTGTGCCGCTTCAAGTTCATCACCTTCGACATATACGGACCCCATATCCGCCAGCCGTTCGTGTCCCTGATGGCTGGCCATATTCGCCAGCGCGTTGCGCAGGATATCAGGGGCCTGTACGGCGCCAGACCTGCCCTGATTGCGTTTAACCCCTGCATCGCATTCAAACCCGATCAGCGCGATGCCAGAGGAAAGCGGCGTAAACTGCGCCTGCTGCTGTATCGTCTGAAAAATACGCTTTGCATTGCTGGCCTCGGCGCTGTCGTCACGCCCCTGCCAGACCGTTTCGGCTACGGGCCGCCATAACCTCATACTGCCTCCCCACGGAAAATACGCTGATACAACGGATTGCGACCCGGTTCATAGACCATCTCAACCGGATGGTCAGCATCCCAGACGATAAAATCGGCCACATACCCCGCCTGCAATTGCCCGTGGGTTGCGCCGCGACCCAGCGCCTGCGCGGCGTGTCGCGTGATGCCAGCCCAGGCCTCTTCAGGGGTCAGGCCAAACTGGACGCAGGCCATATTCATCGCCAGGTGCAGGCTCGCAAACGGGCTGGTGCCGGGGTTATAGTCGGTGGCCACCGCCATCGGCACTCCCTGTTTTCTGAGCTGTTCAACCGGCGGACGCTGGCGCTCCTGAAGGAAATAGAACGCGCCGGGAAGCAATACCGCCACCGTACCGCTTTGCGCCATCGCCTGAATGCCTGCGTCGTCGAGATATTCGATATGATCCGCTGACAGCCCTTTATACTGGCTGACCAGCGCCGCACCGCCCTGATTAGACAGCTGCTCAACATGCCCTTTCACCGGAATACCCAGCGCGGTGGCGGCCTGGAAAAGGCGCTCGGTTTGCGACGGGGTAAAGCCGACGTTTTCACAAAACACATCTACCGCTTCAAATAACGCTTTTTGCCACAGCGTGGGCATGATCTGCTCGCAGACCAGCGTGAGATACGCATCCGGATCTTGTCGGTATTCCGCAGGGACGGCATGTGCCGCCAGAAGCGTCGGGCTAATCTCGACCAGATTACTCAGACTAAGCTGGCGAGCAACCAGCAACATTTTCTCTTCGGCATCCGCGTTAAGTCCGTATCCCGATTTAATTTCTATGGTCGTCACGCCTTCATTCATGAGACGCTCTAGCCGCTGCTGCGCCAGCTTCAACAGGGTTTCCGGCGAACTGTTGCGTGTCGCCGTCACTGTGGCGTTAATCCCGCCGCCCTGCGCGCTGATGGTTTGATAAGAGACACCGTTCAGGCGCTGCTCCCACTCTGCCGCGCGGTCGCCGCCAAACACCAGATGGGTATGGCAATCAATCAGCCCCGGCGTCACCAGACGCCCCTGGAGATCGACGCAGTGACGGTGACCGGAAGGAATGTCAGATTCAGGCATCACGGCCAGGATGGTTTGACCGCGCACGACCAGGGCATGTTGCGCTTTCAGACCATAGGGTGCGGAGGCATCGGGAACCATCGTTGCCAGTCGCGCATTTCGCCATATTACATCGTCAGGATGAAGCTGCATGGGCATTCCACTTGTCATAGGTTGTATAGACATTTATTTTCATCCGCCGTCTGCTGTCAACCGTTCTGGTAGAAAATGTTATTTATTTGTGATGACTTTCCCGCCTCCCGGGGGTAAAAAATGCAACTTTTACCCTTTTTATCTTCCCGTTTCGCTCAACTTAGTATAAAAAAGCAGGCTATTTCGTCTATCCCGTTTAAGACTTGCATACCCAGGAGCTCCACCTTGAACATTTCCAGGATTTCCCGTCTGGCGTTAGCGCTCGCCTTTGGCGTGACCTTATCCGCATGCAGTTCAACACCACCGGATCAGCTGCCTTCTGAGCAGGTAGCACCGGGCACCGCGTCCCGCCCGATTTTGTCCGCTGATGAAGCGAAGAACTTCGACCGTGCCCACTACTTCTCAGCGATGGATCCTAACGCTGCGCCGTGGACACCGTCTTCTATTAACCTGCCGAAACAGCCTGACTTCGTGGTTGGCCCGGCTGGCGCCCAGGGCGTAACGCACACGTCCATTCAGGCAGCGGTTGACGCGGCCATTACCAAACACAGCGCCTCTCGCCAGTACATCGCGATCCTGCCGGGCGAATACGAAGGCACCGTGTATGTTCCGGCCGCACCAGGCAGCATCACCCTTTACGGTCTGGGCGAAAAAGCAATCGACGTGAAAATTGGCCTGGCGATTGATTCCGAAATCGACAGCACCACCTGGCGTCGCCTGGTGAACCCGGCCGGTAAATATATGCCAGGTAAACCGGCGTGGTACATGTTTGATAACTGCCAGAGCAAGCGTTCCGCTACCGTTGGCCTGATGTGCTCGGCGGTATTCTGGTCCCAAAATAATGGTCTGCAGCTGCAAAACCTGACCATTCAAAATACCCTCGGCGACAGCGTCGATGCCGGTACTCACCAGGCCGTCGCGCTGCGTAGTGATGGCGATAAGGTGCAGATTAACAACGTCAACATTCTGGGCCGTCAGAATACCTTCTTCGTGACCAACAGCGATGTTAAGAACACGCTGCAGAACAACCGCCTGACCCGTACGCTGGTAACCAACAGCTACATTGAAGGTGACGTGGATCTGGTGTCCGGTCGTGGTGCGGTGGTATTTGAAAACACCGATTTCCGCGTGGTGAACTCGCGCACTCAGCAGGAAGGTTACGTGTTTGCGCCAGCAACACAGTCTAACCTGTTCTACGGCTTCCTGGCCGTTAACAGCCGCTTTAACGCTGCCGGCGACGGCGTGGCACAGCTGGGTCGCTCCCTGGATGTGGACTCTGCCACTAACGGTCAGGTCGTGATCCGCGACAGCGTGATCAACGAAGGCTTTAACATGGCGAAGCCGTGGGCTGATGCCGCGATCTCCAAACGTCCGTTCTCCGGCAATACCGGTGCGGTGGATGATAAAGGGAACGTCCAGCGCAATCTGAATGACGCGAACTTCAACCGCATGTGGGAATACAACAACCGCGGTCTGGGTAGCAAGGTGGTAGCAGAGCCGAAGCAGTAAGAAGCAGTAAGATGAGAGTAAAAGGGGGATTTTAATCCCCCTTTTTACTGCGACTGAATGCGTCAGGCACCAAACTTAAGATACGCATCCATTAGTTGCATAATCGCAACCATGAGTTGCAGGAACAGAATTGCCCATTCCACACCGCTCATACGCCACTCCTTTGGTATAGAGCACTTCTCCTCTGCCTTACCTTTCCGCTGCCTGTCACCAGAGGTGTGTTGGCTATGTTTTGATGTGCTCCGCAGTTTAGGCACTGTCGGCACCACCCGACAGCCAGGACTTAAAAAGGATCCTGAATTGCGGAACTGCAGCACATCAAACCAACGAACAGAATGATATCAAACCATTACTGTACATAAAAACAGTTATGAAGAGTTTAGGAATCCATAAAGAAAAACCAAATATCCAATTGATTATATTAATTATTTTTGCGCACCACCGCTTGAGAACGTCTTTTCTTCATTGGTGATGATTTTACATCGTCTTAAGTCAACATTATGATAATCAGGTTGGTTACGTTTTGATGTGCTCTACCCGGCTACCACCGGGCATAAAAAAACCTCGCATTCGCGAGGTTTTTTGTTTCAGGCCACTTAGTGAGCGTTGACCAGGACCCACATCGGACCCTGGCCTACGGCGTAGCGTCCTTTTTCTTCCAGCAGACCCTGTACGCCTTTGATTTCATACAGCGCGATATGGTGGGATTTCTGCCCTGCCGCAATCAGGTATTTACCGCTGTGATCGATATTAAAGCCACGCGGCTGAGTTTCCGTTGGCTGGAAACCTTCAATGGCCAGCACGCTGCCATCTTCGGAGACGCTGAAGACGGTAATCAGGCTGGAGGTACGGTCGCAGGCATACAGATGACGGCCGTCAGGCGTAATGTGGATATCCGCCGCCCAGCGGGTGTCAGAGAAGTCAGACGGCATCATATCCAGCGTCTGCACGCATTCGATCTGACCGTTTGGATCTTTCAGCTCCCACACGTCTACCGAACTGTTCAGTTCGTTTACCACATAGGCATACTGCTGGTTCGGGTGGAAGACCATATGGCGTGGGCCTGCGCCCTCAACGGTAGTCACTTCAGCCGGGTTTTGCGCCACCAGGTGACCATCGTCGCTCAGGGTAAACAGGCAGATGCGATCCTGCTTCAGTGCGGGCACCCACAGCGTGCGGTTGTCCGGAGAGATATTCGCCGAGTGACACCCTTCCAGCCCTTCCACCACGTCGACAGTGTCGACCGGAATGCCGTCGTCAAGGCGGGTCACGCTGACGCAGCCCGCATTGTAAGAGCCGCTAAAGATGAAACGCCCTTTACGATCGGTCGAGATGTGGGTCGGGCTGCCCGGCAGCGGCGCTTCGGCAGTGTAGGTCAGCGCACCGTCGTCCGGCGAGATGCGGTAGGCCAGCACCCGGAACTCAGGACGTACGCCAACATAGAGAAAACGTTTATCCGGGCTGACGACCATTGGCTGTACTTGCCCCGGAACATCAACAACCTGAACCAGCGTGAGCGAACCTTCTGCATTCAAACGCCAGACGTGGATCTGCTGACTTTCAGGACTGGCGGTATAAACGGTTTGTTTCATGAATACTCCTTTCCTCACTGCGCGTGAAAGTGATTATTTTTAACGGTGAATGCTGAATTTTAGCCAGGAATTTTGCAGCGATTTACTCTCGGTGTAACATCGCCTGAGACCTAAAATTCAACATTAACCCGGAAGAACAAATGACCTCGCGTGTGATTGCCCTGGATTTAGACGGAACATTACTGACCCCTCAGAAAACCCTGCTCCCCTCCTCCCTTGAAGCGCTTAAACGAGCCCAGGAAGCCGGGTATCAACTCCTTATCGTAACGGGTCGACATCACGTTGCCATTCATCCTTTTTATCAGGCACTGGCGTTAGATACACCTGCAATTTGTTGTAATGGCACTTATTTGTATGATTATCAGGCAAAAAAGGTTTTAGCCTCCGACCCGCTACCGGTTCCTCAGGCGCTGCAACTGATTGATCTGCTGGATGAGCATGCCATTCATGGCCTGATGTATGTGGACAACGCGATGCTGTACGAGCGCCCTACCGGCCATGTGGTGCGCACCAGTAACTGGGCACTTTCGCTGCCGGAAGCGCAGCGTCCGGTCTTTACCCAGGTGTCCTCCCTGCGCCAGGCCGCTCAGGATGTTGACGCTATCTGGAAATTCGCCCTGACGGATGAAGACACCACCAAACTGAATACCTTCGCGAAACAGGTTGAACAGACCCTGGGTCTGGAATGTGAATGGTCCTGGCACGATCAGGTAGATATTGCCCGTAAAGGCAACAGCAAGGGCAAGCGCCTGACGCAGTACGTAGAATCTCAGGGAGGGTCGATGCGTAACGTGATTGCCTTTGGCGATAACTATAACGACATCAGTATGCTGGAGGCTGCCGGTACCGGCGTGGCGATGGGCAACGCCGATGACGCGGTGAAAGCGCGCGCTAACGTGGTGATTGGCGATAACACCACCGATAGCATCGCGCAGTATATTTATACCCACCTGCTGTAATCAGGCAGTGATCGAGACGCTCTTGATTTGCGCGTAAAGCCACAGGCCGGGCTTGATACCTAACTCGTCCCTGGCCCACGGGCTGATGCGCGCCCAGAGCGTCCTGCTTCCCACCTCAAGCTTCACTTCCACCTGACCGTTATCATCAAAGCACTCCGCCACTTTGGCGCGCAGAATATTACGAATGCTGGTTTGCAGCGGCGGTTGCAGCACCAGCGAGACGTCCGATGCCTGAATGCGAATACGCAGCGCGGACTGTAACGGCTTGTCGACCTTGTTCACCCACAGATGCTGGTCGCCCAGCGCCAGCGCGGTCATCGCATAATGCGGGTGGTGTTCCAGCACGCTCACTTTCAGGATACTGCTCTGCTGCTCCTTTGGAAGCCAGGGATGCATCACGCTGCTTCCCCACACCTCTTCCAGGTTGCCAAAGGCCTTTACGCTGCCCTCTTCCAGTACCAGCACTTTGTCGGCCAGATGGAGGATCTCATCCAGCGAGTGGCTGACGTAGAGCATGGGAATGTTAATCTCGCGGGTCAGGCGCTGCAGGTAGGGCAGCAGTTCACGTTTACGCGGAATATCCAGCGAAGCCAGCGGTTCGTCGAGCAACAGCAGCTCGGGCGCGGTCAGCAAGGCACGGCCAATCGCCACACGCTGTTTTTCTCCACCGGAAAGCGAGGAAGGCAGCCTGTCGAGCAGAGGCTCAATACCTAACAGCGTCACCAGCTTATCAAACTGCCCGGCCATACTTTTGGCCATACCGTAGCGCAGGTTGCCGCGCACGCTGTAGTGCGGGAACAAGCGCGCGTCCTGGAAAACATAGCCGATGCGACGTTTATCCGGCGAGAGGTATATTTTGTTCTCCACGTCATTCAGAACGCGGTCATTCAGAACAATTCGCCCTGACTGCGGGCGTGTCAGGCCGCTAATCGCATTAATCAGAGAGGTTTTTCCCGCACCGGAGACGCCAAAAATGGCGGTGATGCCGCTTGCAGGCAGCGTCTCGTTAAGCGTCAGCGTGTGGTTCCCCAGCGTCTGGGTGAAATTCAGTTCCAGCATCCTTATTTCCCCATCCGTTCGCGACTCAGCCGCGCCAGCCATTCAGACACCAGCAGCGAAGCCAGGGCCAGGACGATTGAAATGATGCACAGTCGCGCCGCCGCGCCTTCTCCGCCGGGTGTTTGAATCAGGGTGTACATGGCTGACGGAATCGTTCGCGTCTCGCCGGGAATGTTCGATACAAACGTGATGGTCGCGCCGAACTCGCCCAGCGAACGGGCAAACGCCAGTACCGTGCCAACTATAATCCCCGGCAGCGTAAGCGGGAGCGTGATGGTGAAAAAGACGCGCCAGCGCCCGGCACCCAGCGTGCGGGCCGCCTGTTCGAGCTTCATGTCCACCCCTTCCAGCGCGAGGCGGATCGCCCTCACCATCAACGGAAATGACATCACCGCCACGGCCAGTACCGCACCGCGCCAGCTAAAGGCGAACGTCAGCCCAAACCAGTCGTAGAGCTTCTCGCCGATAAAACCGCGTCGCCCCATCGAAATCAGCAACAGATAGCCGACCACCACGGGGGGTAAAACGAGCGGGAGATGAAGTACGCTGTCGAGCAGCGCTTTGCCGGGAAACCGGCAGCGCACCAGTAACCAGGCAAAGAAGATCCCAAAGGGCAAACTCAGCGCAACCGCCAGGGAAGAGACTTTAAGGCTCAGCAGAACAGCCTGCCATTCAGGATCGGTCAATATCATCAGTGAGTCGTAAATCCATAACGTTTAAAGATTGCGGACGCTTCTGGCCCCTTCAGGTAATCGCGAAAGGCCGTCACGGTCGCGTTTTTATGTCCATCAACAATCGCGACAGGATATTCCACTTTCTTGTGGGAGTCTTCCGGGAACGTTGCAACCACTTTCACACCCTTGCTGGCAACGGCATCAGAGCCATATACAATCCCCAGCGGGGCTTCGTTGCGTTCCACCAGCGCCAGCGCACCGCGTACATCTTCCGCCGGCGCCAGTTTCGGCGACAATGTCTCCCACGCGCCCAGTTTTTGCAGCGCTTCTTTGGCGTAGATCCCCGCCGGAACATGCTCCGGATCGCCCACCGCCAGACGGCCACCGTTAAGCAGGCTCATCCAGTTGGTCTCTTTGTTAATGGTAATATCCGCCTGCGCGCTGGCTTTTGGTGCCACGACAACCAGGCTATTCCCCAGCAGCGTTTCGCGGGTTGCCGGATCAATTGATTTCTTCTCCGCCGCGTAATCCATCCATTTCTGATCGGCTGAAATGAACAGATCCGCCGGTGCCCCCGCTTCTATCTGGCGCGCAAGCGTAGATGAAGAGGCGAAAGAGGAGACAACATCGACGTTTTTCTCTTTTTTATACGCCGCCGCAATATCCTGCAGCGCGTTGGTCAGCGACGCCGCCGCAAAAACCGTAATTTTTCCGTCGTCCGCCAGCGCCTGCCCGGCAAGTGAAAGCGTCAGCGTTGCCCCAGCGAAAAGACGTACCCATGAACGTGCCATTTGTAGCTCCTGTATATAGCGTTATATAGACGATAATATAACGATATCTTCATGGAGATCCCAGCGCTATATCGTACCGCTCAAGGGGTAAGCTGGACTGATTCTTAATACTATCGGAGAAAATGAGAAAAGCTTGAGAGCAAAACGCCCGGGCTAGCCGGGCGTTTTGAAGGGAATCAATGCTGCTTTTTAGCCTGGTCTTTGTGACCAATGTTCGAAAAGAGGTTGAACACTTCACCCAGGCCGTAGATGGCACCGAGGATGATGGCCATCACTACTGGCACCATGATCACGGCGAATACCAGACTTTTCAACAACTCTAACATGGTTTTCTCCAGATATTGTGAAGGGCTTATTCTACCCTGAAAAGTAAGAAAAACATCCCCTTTTGTGCGGTAGCCTTTGCGCCCCGCACCATTTGGGTCACAATATCCTTTTTGCCAGGACACTGTTATGCAGGCCGAAATTCTTCTTACTCTCCGACTACAGCAAAAGCTTTTTGCCGACCCCAGACGTATAGCCCTGCTTAAACAAATAGAACAAACGGGCTCGATTAGCCAGGGGGCAAAGAATGCCGGGATCAGCTATAAAAGCGCCTGGGATGCCATCAATGAAATGAACACCCTGAGCGAACACCCGCTGGTGGACAGAGCCACGGGCGGTAAGGGCGGTGGCGGCGCCAGGGTGACGCGCTACGGCCAGCGCCTGATTCAGCTTTACGATCTTCTGGGCCAGATCCAGCAAAAAGCGTTTGATGTTCTGAGTGATGACGATAGCGTTCCACTGGACAGTTTGCTGGCCGCCATTTCCCGCTTCTCGTTACAAACCAGCGCCCGCAACCAGTGGTTTGGTACGGTGACGGCGCGCGATAATCTTCAGATACAACAGCATGTTGAGATCCTGCTTGCCGATGGAACAACGCGTCTGAAAGCCGCAATCACCGCGCAGAGTGCAGAGCGCCTTGGCCTGGATGAAGGTAAAGAGGTGCTGGTGTTACTGAAAGCACCATGGGTCAATATCACGCGTAATCCCGACACGGCACAGGCAGCGGATAACCAGCTATCGGGCGCAATCAGCCATATTGAACGCGGCAAGGCGCAATGCGAAGTGCTTATGACGCTGGCGGACGGACAATCACTCTGCGCGACGGTACCTTGCAGCGAGGCGGACGGCTTAGAAGAAGGTGCTGTCGTCACCGCATATTTCAACGCAGACCGGGTGATTATCGCCACATTGTGCTGAGCGCATTGACAACCGCGCTGACAGTGAGTATCCCTGACATCTGTTGCTGCAAAAAATGGGATGAATCATGGCATTATTGCATATTTCGCAAGGTACGTTTCGTCTTAGCGATACCCGGACGCTGGCGATTGCTGATTTGACAATACGCGCGGGTGAAAGCTGGGCGTTTGTTGGCACTAACGGCAGCGGTAAATCCGCGCTGGCCCGTGCGCTGGCGGGGGAGCTCACCCTCCTCAAAGGGGAATACCAGAGCGACGTTACGCGCCTGACGCGCCTCTCTTTTGAACAACTGCAAAAGCTGGTGAGCGACGAATGGCAGCGCAACAACACCGATTTACTCAGTCCTGGAGAAGAAGATACCGGCCGTACAACGGCGGAAATTATCCAGGATGAGGTGAAAGATCCTGCCCGCTGTCAGCGCCTGGCTGAACAGTTCGGCATTACCGCCCTGCTCAACCGACGCTTCAAATATCTTTCTACCGGCGAAACGCGGAAAACCCTGCTTTGCCAGGCGCTGATGAGCGAGCCTGAGCTGCTGATCCTCGACGAACCGTTCGACGGCCTTGACGTCCAGTCCAGGGCGCAGCTGGCGAATCTGCTGGGCTCGCTTAATCAGCAGGGATATACCCTTGTGCTGGTACTTAACCGCTTTGATGAGATTCCGGATTTTGTCCAGCATGCCGGTGTGCTGGCCGACTGCCATCTGACCGAGACGGGCGAAAAGTCGGGGCTGCTTAAGCAGGCGCTGATCGCCCAGCTCGCGCACAGTGAACAGCTCGACGGCATCACCCTTCCGGAACCCGATGCCCCGTCAGCCCGCCACGCGCTCGATCCTCACCAGCCACGCATCGTGCTGCGTGATGGTATCGTCTCTTATGACGACCGCCCGATCCTTAACCATCTTAGCTGGACGGTGAATCCGGGCGAGCACTGGCAGATTGTCGGCCCGAATGGCGCGGGAAAATCCACGCTGCTGAGCCTCATCACCGGCGACCATCCGCAGGGCTATAGCAACGATCTCACGTTGTTTGGCCGTCGTCGCGGCAGCGGTGAAACCATCTGGGATATTAAAAAACATATCGGCTACGTCAGCAGCAGCCTGCATCTGGATTACCGGGTCAGTACCACGGTACGTAACGTGATCCTCTCCGGGTATTTTGACTCCATCGGAATTTATCAGGCGGTGTCGGACAAGCAGCACAAGCTGGCCCAGCAGTGGCTGGATATTCTGGGGATGGATAGCCGGGTGGCTGACGCGCCGTTTCACAGTTTGTCATGGGGGCAGCAGCGCCTGGCATTGATCGTTCGCGCGCTGGTAAAACACCCGACACTGTTAATTCTGGATGAGCCCCTGCAGGGTCTGGATCCGCTAAACCGCCAGCTGATTCGTCGCTTTGTGGATATTCTCATTGCCGAGGGTGAAACCCAACTGCTGTTTGTTTCACACCATGCCGAGGATGCCCCTTCCTGTATCACCCATCGTCTTGAGTTCATTCCGGACGGCGAGCGCTATCGCTATCTTCTCAGCCACATCGACTAACCGTGGAGGGCCCCGCCCTCCTCTTTTCAGATAACTTGCATCAATACAACACTATCTCTTTGATCTAGAATGGTCTGAGTGATTGAAAAAGCGAGTTTGAAAACGAGTGTAAACGATTCCACTATTTTATCCCATGTCACACTTTTAGCGTCTCTGTTATGCTATGGTTATTACATACCATAAGCCTAATGGAGCGAATCATGCGAGTTCTGGTAACAGGTGGTAGCGGTTACATCGGAAGTCATACCTGTGTGCAACTGCTGCAAAATGGTCACGATGTGATCATCCTCGACAACCTGTGCAATAGTAAGCGCAGCGTGCTGCCGGTGATTGAACGTCTTGGCGGGAAACAACCCACTTTCGTGGAAGGCGACATCCGCAACGAAGCGCTGATGACCGAAATCCTTCACGACCACGCCATTGAAGCGGTGATCCACTTCGCCGGTCTGAAAGCCGTCGGTGAATCCGTTGCGAAGCCGCTTGAGTATTACGACAACAACGTCAACGGTACCCTGCGTCTCATCTCCGCCATGCGTGCGGCGAACGTTAAAAACTTTATCTTCAGCTCCTCCGCCACCGTCTATGGCGATCAGCCAAAAATCCCCTACGTTGAAAGTTTCCCGACAGGCACGCCACAAAGCCCGTACGGCAAAAGCAAGCTGATGGTGGAACAGATCCTGACCGATCTGCAAAAAGCGCAGCCGGAATGGAGCATCGCCTTGCTGCGCTACTTCAACCCGGTCGGCGCCCATCCGTCTGGCGATATGGGTGAAGATCCGCAGGGCATCCCGAACAACCTGATGCCGTATATCGCCCAGGTGGCGGTAGGCCGTCGTGAGTCGCTGGCGATTTTTGGTAACGACTACCCAACCCAGGACGGCACCGGCGTGCGCGACTATATCCACGTGATGGATCTGGCCGACGGTCACGTTGCGGCCATGCAACAGCTGGCAGATAAACCGGGCGTGCATATTTACAACCTCGGCGCCGGGGTCGGCAGCAGCGTGCTGGACGTGGTTAACGCCTTCAGCAAAGCCTGCGGTAAGCCAGTGAACTACCACTTCGCACCGCGTCGTGATGGTGACCTGCCCGCTTACTGGGCGGATGCCACTAAAGCCGACAAAGAGCTTAACTGGCGTGTTACCCGCACGCTTGATGAAATGGCACAGGATACCTGGCACTGGCAGTCACGCCACCCGCAAGGCTATCCGGACTAAGGATCCTTCATGACTTCGTTTAATCCCGTCGATCATCCGCATCGTCGTTTTAACCCGTTAAGCGGACAATGGATTTTGGTGTCTCCGCATCGCGCCAAGCGCCCCTGGCAGGGGGCGCAAGAGACGCCTGCGAAACAAACGCTACCGCAGCATGACCCGGATTGCTTCCTGTGTCCGGGCAACACGCGCGTCACCGGAGATAAAAACCCGGACTACAAAGGCACCTTCGTCTTCACCAACGATTTTGCTGCGCTAATGACCGACACGCCGGACGCGCCCGCGAGCCATGACCCGCTGATGCGCTGTGAAAGCGCGCGGGGTACCAGCCGCGTGATCTGCTTCTCGCCCGATCACAGCAAAACGCTGCCGGAGCTGAGCGTTGAGGCACTGAAAGAGGTGATCGGCACCTGGCAGGCACAAACCGCTGAGCTGGGGCAGACTTACCCGTGGGTGCAGGTATTTGAAAACAAAGGTGCGGCGATGGGCTGCTCCAACCCGCATCCGCACGGCCAGATCTGGGCGAACAGCTTCCTGCCTAACGAAGCCGAACGCGAAGACCGCCTGCAAAAAGCCTATTTCGAGGAAAACGGCTCACCCATGCTGGTTGATTACACCCAGCGTGAGCTGTCCGATGGCAGCCGTACCGTGGTGGAAACCGAACACTGGCTCGCCGTCGTACCTTACTGGGCCGCCTGGCCGTTTGAAACGCTGCTGTTGCCGAAAGCGCACATACAGCGCATGACCGATCTCAGCGACGCACAGCGCGACGACCTTGCGCTGGCGCTGAAGAAACTGACCAGCCGTTACGACAACCTGTTCCAGTGCTCTTTCCCGTATTCCATGGGCTGGCACGGCGCACCGTTTAACGGTGAAGAGAACCAACACTGGCAGCTGCATGCCCATTTCTATCCGCCACTGCTTCGCTCTGCGACGGTACGTAAGTTCATGGTGGGCTATGAAATGCTGGCGGAAACCCAGCGTGACCTGACGGCGGAACAGGCAGCCGAACGTCTGCGTGCCGTGAGTGACGTCCACTATCGCGAATCAGGAGTCTAAAAAATGAGTCTGAAAGATAAAACACAATCCCTGTTTGCTGAGAAATTTGGCTACCCTGCCACCCATGTTATTCAGGCGCCTGGCCGCGTCAATCTGATCGGTGAACATACTGACTACAACGACGGTTTTGTGCTGCCGTGTGCCATTGATTACCAGACGGTTATTAGTTGCGCAAAGCGCGACGACCGTAACGTCCGCGTAATAGCGGCGGATTACGGTAACGAAACCGACGAGTTTTCCCTTGATGCCCCCATTGTGACGCACGACAGCCAGCAGTGGTCTAACTATGTGCGCGGCGTGGTGAAGCATCTGCAGAAGCGTAACAAGAACTTTGGCGGTGCGGATTTAGTGATCAGCGGCAACGTGCCACAGGGTGCGGGCTTAAGCTCCTCTGCCTCTCTGGAAGTCGCCGTGGGGACCGTGTTCCAGCAGCTTTATCATCTGCCGCTGGACGGGGCACAAATCGCCCTGAACGGTCAGGAAGCAGAAAACCAGTTCGTGGGCTGTAACTGCGGCATTATGGACCAGCTGATCTCCGCGCTGGGCAAAAAAGAGCACGCGCTGCTGATCGACTGCCGCTCGCTTGGTACCAAAGCCGTTCCGCTGCCCAAAGGCGCGGCTGTTGTGATTATCAACAGTAATTTTAAGCGCACGCTGGTGGGCAGCGAGTACAACACCCGCCGCGAGCAGTGTGAAACCGGTGCACGCTTCTTCCAGCAGCCCGCCCTGCGCGACGTGACGCTTGATGAATTCAATAAGGTTGCGCATGAGCTGGATCCGGTTGTCGCCAGACGCGTTCGTCACGTGCTGACGGAGAACGCCCGTACCGTTGAAGCCGCGTCCGCGCTGGCGAAAGGCGACCTGAAACGCATGGGAGAACTGATGGCTGAATCGCATGCCTCCATGCGCGATGACTTTGAAATCACCGTCCCGCAAATTGATACCCTGGTTGAGATCGTCAAAGCGACCATCGGCGATAAAGGCGGCGTGCGCATGACCGGCGGCGGCTTCGGGGGCTGCATCGTTGCGCTGGTACCGGAAGAGCTGGTCCCTGCCGTACAGGATGCCGTGACGAAGCAGTACGAAGCAAAGACAGGTATTAAAGAAACCTTCTATGTATGTAAAGCATCACAAGGAGCCGGACAGTGCTAAACGAAACACCTACCCTCGCACCGGATGGTCTGCCGTATCGCCTGTTAACCCTGCGCAACCGCGCAGGGATGGTGGTTACGCTGATGGACTGGGGTGCAACCCTGCTCTCCGCCCGCGTACCGATGCCGGACGGCAGCGTGCGTGAAACGCTGCTCGGCTGTGCATCGCCTGAGCAGTATGCTAACCAATCGGCTTTTCTGGGAGCGTCCGTCGGCCGCTATGCCAACCGCATCGCTAAAAGCCGTTTCGAACTCGACGGCGTGGAGTACCCTCTCCTTCCAAGCCAGGGTGAGAACCAGCTTCACGGCGGACCGGAAGGGTTTGATAAACGCCGCTGGAAAATTGTCCGTCAAAATGACAGCGAAGTGCTGTTCTCGCTGGATTCGCCTGATGGCGATCAGGGCTTCCCGGGCAACCTTATCGCCTCCGCACGCTTCACGCTGACCGACGACAACCGAATCGCCATCGAATACTGTGCAACGGTCGACAAGCCGTGTCCGGTTAACCTGACTAACCATGCCTACTTTAATCTGGACGGCAACCAGTGCGACGTGCGCAACCACAAGCTGCAAATCCTTGCGGACGCGTACCTGCCGGTTGACGAAATGGGCATACCGTATCAGGGCCTGAAGCAGGTGAACGACACCAGCTTCGACTTCCGCAATGCGAAAGCTATCGCACAGGATTTCCTGAGTGATGACGATCAGCGCAAGGTGAAAGGCTACGACCACGCTTTCCTGTTGCAGGCCAAAGGCGATCTCAGCCAGCCCGCCGCGCAGGTCTGGTCTGCTGACGAGAAGCTGCAGATGACCGTTTATAGCACCGCCCCTGCCCTGCAGTTCTACTCAGGTAACTATCTAGGCGGCACAACGGCACGCGAACACAATGAATACAGCGACTGGCAGGGTCTGGCACTGGAGAGCGAGTTCCTGCCTGACAGCCCGAATCATCCGGAATGGCCGCAGCCAGATTGCGTTCTGCGCCCGGGTGAAGAGTACGTGAGCGTCACCGAGTATCATTTCATTCCGCGCGCTTAACGACAGGCCCTCACATCGAGGGCTTTTTTCTGCTCCCCTTGCTGAAAATAGCGCCGATCGCAGACAAAATCATAACCCTGGATTCACAAGCATCTTACACTCGGAGACTATTTTCGCTATGGTTAGGGTTAAGCGTTGCTGCTGGCCTGGCCACAGCAATATAATGAGAATTGTTATCATTCTAAAAATGCTTGAGGAGTAAGAGATGGCTATTACTAAGCTGGTTCTGGTGCGTCACGGCGAAAGCCAGTGGAACAACGAAAACCGCTTTACCGGTTGGTACGACGTTGATCTGTCTGAGAAAGGCGTAAGCGAAGCAAAAGCAGCAGGTAAACTGCTGAAGGAAGAAGGCTTCAGCTTTGATTTTGCTTACACCTCTGTGCTGAAACGTGCCATCCACACGCTGTGGAACGTGCTCGACGAACTGGATCAGGCCTGGCTGCCGGTTGAGAAATCCTGGAAACTGAACGAGCGCCACTACGGTGCGCTGCAGGGTCTGAACAAAGCCGAAACCGCTGAGAAATACGGTGATGAGCAGGTTAAACAGTGGCGTCGCGGCTTCGCGGTAACCCCACCAGAGCTGACCAAAGATGACGAGCGCTACCCGGGCCACGACCCGCGTTACGCGAAACTGACTGACGCTGAGCTGCCAACCACCGAAAGCCTGGCGCTGACCATCGACCGCGTTGTGCCTTACTGGAACGAAACCATTCTGCCACGCCTGAAAAGCGGTGAGCGCGTGATCATCGCCGCTCACGGTAACTCCCTGCGTGCGCTGGTGAAATACCTGGACAACATGGGTGAAGACGAAATTCTTGAACTGAACATCCCAACTGGCGTACCGCTGGTGTATGAGTTCGACGAAAACTTCAAACCAATCAAACACTACTATCTGGGTAACGCGGATGAAATCGCAGCGAAAGCCGCGGCTGTCGCGAACCAGGGTAAAGCGAAGTAATTTTCGCCAGACATAAAAAAAGCGCGGAGCCTTCCGCGCTTTTTTATTTCTGCCTCAGGACTTAACCGCGACGTGCTTTCACCGCGTTCGCCAGCTGACGCAGGAGGGTGTCGGTATCGTCCCAGCCGATGCAGGCATCCGTGACGCTCTTGCCGTACACCAGCGGCTCGCTGCCTTCCAGGTTCTGGTTACCTTCGACCAGATGGCTTTCAATCATCACGCCAATCACCGCCTTCTCACCGCCGGCAATCTGCTGACAGACATCAACCCCGACGTCCATTTGCTTTTTAAACTGCTTGCTGGAGTTGGCATGGCTGAAATCGATCATCACCTGCGGTGGCAGCCCGGCTTTTTCCAGCCCGACCTTCACGTCGGCCACATGTTTTGCACTGTAGTTTGGCTCTTTGCCGCCACGCAGAATGATATGGCAATCCCCGTTACCGCTGGTGTTCACGATGGCGGAATGACCCCATTTGGTCACGGACAGGAAGCAGTGCGGCGCACCCGCTGCGTTAATGGCGTCGATAGCCACCTTAATGGTGCCGTCAGTGCCGTTTTTAAAACCAACCGGACAAGAGAGACCGGATGCCAGTTCGCGGTGAACCTGAGATTCCGTGGTACGGGCACCAATTGCGCCCCAGCTCATCAAATCAGCCAGGTATTGTGGCGTGATCATGTCCAGGAACTCACCGGCAGCAGGCAGGCCACTGTCGTTGATCTCCAGCAGCAGCTTGCGCGCAATACGCAGACCGTCGTTGATCTGGAAGCTGTTATCCATGTGCGGATCGTTAATGAGCCCTTTCCAGCCAACGGTCGTACGCGGTTTTTCAAAATAGACGCGCATGACGATTTCCAGCTCATCCTTCAGCTCTTCGCGCAGCTGAAGCAGCCTTGCCGCATACTCTTTTGCCGCAGCAGGATCGTGGATAGAGCATGGACCAATCACCACCAGAAGACGATCGTCATTACCTTTCAGGATCTTATGGATCGCTTTGCGAGCATGAGAAACCGTGTTTGCGGCATTTTCAGTGGCGGGGAATTTCTCAAGGAGCGCTACAGGAGGTAATAACTCATTGATCTCTTTAATGCGTAAATCGTCGTTCTGATAATTCATTTTCTTTCCAGCTCTGCCATATCTTTAGTAATGAAAGCAATCCTTTCAATCTATCTTGTCGACCAGGAAGTGTAAACACGGTTTTACACTTCACGCAGATAATTCCTGGAATTCGCCTAAAAATCGCCACAAAATAGCGAAAAATGAGATCTAACCTAAGCTTTTTAACTGTAACAACCAATTTTATACGCCTAAACGCGATTCCCTACTGACGTAAGTCCGTAAGGCGGAATCTTTCGCCTCTAAAAAGATGCACTGTTGGAGAAAGTTATCCAGCGTAACGACAAGAACAGGAGCACCATGATGAAAATGACAAAACTGGCTACCCTCTTCCTGACCGCCACTCTCACCCTGGCAAGCGGCAGCGTCCTGGCTGCTGAAACGGGCACCTCAGACAGCAACGGTGATGCCAATGCGGCAGCAGAAGCAGGCCAGGTCGCCCCTGATGCGAAACAGAATATCGCCCCAAATAATGTCGATAACAGCCAGATCAATACCGGCAACACCAATACCGGCGGCACCATGCTGCATCCGAACGGCAGTGATTCCGGCACCATGAATCACGACAATATGAGTTCAGATGAAGTTCATAAGAACTCAATGTGTAAGGACGGCAAATGTCCCGACCCTAACGACAAAGTGGGTAACGATGCCAATACCAAAACCGATGGCACAACCCAGTAAGTCGTCAGTGCTTTAAATGCGAAAGGAGAGCCCAGGCTCTCCTTTCTTTTTGGAGTAACCTGTTAAAAACGCTACACTAAAAATAACGAAACAGGAAAGCAGACATGGCGCACACCCACTCACACGCATCTTCTCCCGGAAATGACAACGTAAAACGACTCATGCTGGCCTTCGGCGTTACGGCCACGTTTATGGTTATCGAGGTCATTGGCGGTCTGGTCTCCGGCTCGCTGGCGCTGCTGGCTGATGCCGGGCACATGCTGACCGATGCCGCAGCGCTACTCTTCGCTCTGCTGGCAGTGCAATTTGCTCGTCGTCCTCCGAACGCACGCCATACCTTCGGCTGGTTGAGGCTGACTACGCTTGCCGCGTTTGTTAACGCCATCGCGCTGGTGGTCATTACTATTCTTATCGTCTGGGAAGCCATCCAACGCTTCAGGCACCCGCAGCCAATAGCCGGAACGACAATGATGGTGATTGCCGTCGCGGGGCTGCTGGCGAATATTCTGGCATTCTGGATTTTGCATCGCGGCAGCGGGGAAAAGAACCTCAACGTGCGCGCTGCTGCCTTGCATGTGCTGGGGGATTTGCTCGGCTCAGTCGGGGCGATAGTCGCCGCGCTGGTGATCCTCTATACCGGCTGGACGCCAGTCGACCCGATTCTCTCCGTGCTGGTATCGTGTCTGGTTTTACGTAGCGCCTGGAGTCTGCTGAAGGAGAGCGTCAATGAACTGCTTGAAGGGGCACCCGCATCCATGGACATTGACGAGCTGAAGCGTAACCTGCGCCGTTCTGTCCCGGAAGTGCGCAATGTTCATCATGTGCATGTCTGGCAGGTAGGTGAAAAACCGGTGATGACGCTACACGTTCAGGTGATCCCACCTCACGATCACGATGCATTACTGGAACGCATTCATCATTTCCTGGAACATCATTACGAGATTGGCCACGCCACCGTCCAGATGGAGTATCAGGCCTGTAACGGGCCGGACTGCCACCTTAACGAGGCGCAGCCCGACCATTCACATCATCATCACCATTAGCGGGAAAGCGCGTGAGAGCCTCGCTCACGCGCGCTCTTAATCCACATACGGCTGCCATTCAGGGCAATGAAGGTCAGCAGCAGATATTCCAGCGACATCGCATAGACGCCCTGCAGCGCGAAAATGACCACGCTGATAACGTTGATGATGACCCACAGCAGCCAGTTCTCAACGTATTTACGGGTCATCAGGATCATCGCCGCAATTGACAGCACCATCATGCAGGAATCCCAGAACGGGAAAGCATCCGGCTGAAGTTCTGGCATCGTTACGCTCAGGCCGATACTGGACATAGCCGAAACGGCCACGCGGGTCAGGAAGGCAAACACCGGGTTGATATAAACTGTCATGAATCCAATAGCGACCACGCAAGCGACAAACCAGGCAATGGCTTTCGGCAGGGGTAGCCAGCGGATCTGTAGCTCAGCCTCCTGCTGGCTGTTCTGCCGCGACCACGCGTACCAGCCGTAAATATTGGCGGCGAAGAAGAACAACTGCAAAAGCAGACTGGCGTACAGCTGGATCTGGAAGAAGATAATCGCAAAAAGCGTAACGTTAATCAGCCCGAACGCGTAATTGCTGATTTTCTCCAGGCTTGCCAGCCAGATGCAGAGTAAACCCGCCAGCGTGCCGACGGCCTCAATCCATGACAGGTCATAGCCACCTGCACCAATCGGTATGTGAACCAGAATGTTCTGCGTGCTAAAAAAATCCATCTTTTCCCCGGAACGTTTTGAATTAAGTACGTAGTGTAGCCGCAAAATCCAGCATGCGGTTAAGCGGAATTAACGCACCTTCGCGCAGCGCAGCATCGACATGAATTTCATGCGCGGCGCCGCCCGTCTCCAGCCCTTCGGCAATCGCTTTCAGACCGTTCATCGCCATCCACGGGCAATGCGCGCAGCTGCGACACGTCGCGCCCTCGCCTGCCGTTGGGGCTTCAAGGAGCTCTTTCTCCGGCACGGCCTGCTGCATCTTATAAAAGATACCGCGATCGGTCGCCACGATGAGCTGCTTGTGCGGCAGCGTTCTTGCCGCGTTGATAAGCTGGCTGGTTGAACCCACGGCATCCGCCATGTCGACAATGGACTGGGGGGATTCAGGGTGAACAAGAATGGCTGCGTCAGGATAAAGCGCCTTCATGCGTGCCAGCGCCTGGGTTTTGAATTCGTCGTGCACAATACAGGCCCCCTGCCAGCAGAGGACGTCAGCGCCTGTCTGCTTCTGAACATAATTGCCGAGATGTCGATCAGGTGCCCAGATAATTTTCTCACCCAGGCTGTCCAGATGCTCAATCAGCTCAACGGCGATGCTGGAGGTCACGACCCAGTCTGCCCGCGCTTTTACCGCCGCGGAGGTGTTGGCATAAACCACCACGGTACGGTCAGGATGGGCGTCGCAGAAGGCGGTGAACGCGTCAATCGGGCAGCCAAGATCGAGCGAACACTCGGCATTCAGCGTCGGCATCAAAATGGTTTTTTCCGGGCTGAGAATTTTCGCCGTTTCGCCCATAAAACGCACGCCAGCAACAAGCAGCGTGGAAGCAGGATGTTTTGCGCCAAAGCGCGCCATCTCCAGAGAGTCAGAGATGCAGCCCCCGGTCTCTTCCGCCAGTTGCTGGATTTCCGGGTCGGTGTAGTAATGCGCCACCATCACCGCGTCTCGCTCTTTCAGAAGACGTTTGATCTTCTCGCGGTAGAACTGTTTTTCGTCCTGGCTTAGCGGAACAGGTTTTGGCGGAAACGGATAGATGGCGGCTTCGGGATCAAACATCACACTCATTATGGCTTCTCGTTTTACTGGCTTAACAATATTGCCTTTCTTTTGCCTGACATAGCAAAACGCATGGCAATTGTGTTTTGTATACTAAACAAGATAGCGAATCTGGAGTGAAAAGTCACCGGGAATAGAGGTGTGGAGCATTTATAGAATTGCAGATAGCAAAAAGGCGCCTTTAGGGCGCCTTTCTACATTGGTGGGTCGTGCAGGATTCGAACCTGCGACCAATTGATTAAAAGTCAACTGCTCTACCAACTGAGCTAACGACCCCTTGCGGGATTTTTTTCTTCGAAGTGGTGGGTCGTGCAGGATTCGAACCTGCGACCAATTGATTAAAAGTCAACTGCTCTACCAACTGAGCTAACGACCCATTCGGGTGCTGACTTCGAAGATTTTTACTCGGTACCACGTTTAAGTGGTGGGTCGTGCAGGATGACTCGGCTTCGCCTCGCCCTTCGGGCCGTTGCTAAAGCAACGTTATCCTTCACGTTTAATATCTGAGTAAGACATTAAAATTGGTGGGTCGTGCAGGATTCGAACCTGCGACCAATTGATTAAAAGTCAACTGCTCTACCAACTGAGCTAACGACCCGAGTGGTGGGTGATGACGGGCTCGAACCGCCGACCCCCTCCGTGTAAAGGAGATGCTCTACCAACTGAGCTAATCACCCACTCTGTACTATCGGAACTGCTTAAGTGGTGGGTCGTGCAGGATTCGAACCTGCGACCAATTGATTAAAAGTCAACTGCTCTACCAACTGAGCTAACGACCCACTTTTACGCTGTTTTCACGTTGTTTGATATCCCGTGGCAACGGCGGCATATATTACTGATTTAAGAATTCTGCGCAACAAAAATTTCGATGAAGATCACTTAACTGCTTATGAATCATGCTGCACGACCAGAAATAACGCGATTTCTGGTCATGCGATAATCATCCCATCGAATTCAGACGTTTTTGCGCCTGTTTGGCACCTTCGGTACCAGGGAATTTGGCGACCACCTGCTGATAAACCGCTTTGGCTTTCGCAGTGTCACCTTTGTCCTGCATGATCACGCCAACCTTATACATCGCATCTGGCGCTTTCGGTGATTTTGGGTAATTTTTCACCACGGAGGCAAAATAAAACGCCGCATCATCCTTTTTACCCTTGTTGTAATTCAACTGACCAAGCCAGTAATTGGCATTTGGCTGGTAGGTTGAATCAGGGTATTTCTTAACAAAGTTCTGAAACGCAGCAATCGCGTCGTCCTGACGAGATTGATCCTGCACGAGGGCAATGGCCGCATTGTAATCCGTATTCGCGTCACCGCTCTGTACAGGCGCGCCTGTGGAGGCGGAAGCATCCGCAGACGGCGCGGGCGCGGATGTCGCCGCTCCGCTCTGATCGCCTGCTGCGGGTTGTGCTGCTGCACCACCACCGCTGCTCAGGCTATCTATCTGCAACAAGATTTGCTTCTGACGTTCCACAACCTGGTTAAGCTGATACTGACTTTCCTGAATCTGACCGCGGAGTGAGTCAATATCGTTTTGGTTATCGGAAAGTTGTTGCTGGAGTTGGGTTAAAAGCTGACTGTGAGCGTTAGAAATACGCTCGAGTTGAGTGACCCGGTCTTCTACCGAGCCTGAGCCGACACTACTGATTGGTGCCTGAGCAAAAGCGGCCCAGGGGGCCGCTATTCCAACCAGTAACGACAGACTCAACAGATGATGTCTGAAGTTACTGCTCATGCCATTCTCTTAGTAAACCAGTACGGCACGACGGTTTTTGGAGTAAGCCGCTTCGTCGTGACCCAGTACTGCAGGTTTTTCTTTACCGTAAGAAACGATGGAGATCTGATCAGCAGAAACGCCTTTACCCTGCAGGTACATTTTAACAGCGTTAGCACGACGTTCACCCAGGGAGATGTTGTACTCTGGGGTACCACGTTCGTCCGCATGACCTTCTACGGTGACTTTGTAAGATGGGTTGCTACGCAGGAAGTTAGCGTGAGCATCCAGCATCGCAGCGAAGTCAGAACGGATGTCGTATTTATCCAGATCGAAGTAAACGATGTTGTTCTGCTGCAGCTGCTGCATCTGAAGACGCGCCTGCTCTTCAGAAGACATGTTGCCATTGCCGTTCGCGTCCATACCGGTACCGGCACCCATCATGCCTTCGCCGCTCTGGTCATTGCTTGCGTTCTTGTTAGAAGAACACGCTGCGATTGCCATTACAGGCAGAGCGATCATCAGCCCCTTCAGCACTTTGTTCAGTTGCATTTCTATGATTCCTTTAGTAATCAATTAATTATTATTTACAGATACGGCGACCAGGCAGGTGATTTTACCTGTCCATCAGTGGCCGGAATACGCGCTTTGAAACGCCCATCTGTAGAAACCAGATTCAGCACAGATCCCATCCCCTGAGAAGAGCTGTAGATTACCATAGTGCCGTTAGGTGCCAGACTTGGCGTTTCATCCAGGAACGTTGACGACAGAACTTGAACGCCACCCGCTACCAGATCTTGTTTGGCAATGTGCTGCTGCCCACCGTTGGAGCTGACCATTACCATGAATTTACCGTCGCTGCTCACGTCTGCGTTCTGGTTCTGCGAACCTTCCCAGGTAATACGCTGCGGAGCACCGCCGTTGATGTTTACTTTATAGATTTGTGGACGGCCAGCCTGGTCAGAGGTAAACGCCAGGTTTTGACTGTCCGGGAACCATGAAGGTTCGGTGTTGTTGCTGCGACCATCGGTCACCTGGCGGATCTGGCCAGAGCCAATATCCATCACATACAGGTTCAGGCTACCGGTTTTAGACAGCGCAAAGGCCAGTTTAGAGCCGTCCGGAGAGAAGGAAGGCGCACCGTTGTGACGTGGGAACGACGCTACCTGACGCACAGCACCGTTAGCCAGCGTCTGGATAACCAGCGCAGAACGACCGCTCTCGAAAGTCACGTATGCCAGTTTAGAACCGTCCGGAGACCAGGCTGGAGACATCAGCGGCTGGGAAGAACGTTTCACCAGGAACTGGTTGTAGCCGTCGTAGTCAGAGACGCGCAGCTCATACGGGAACTGACCGCCGTTGGTCTGCACCACATAAGCAATACGGGTACGGAACGCACCTTTAATGCCGGTCAGTTTTTCGAATACCGCATCGCTGGCCGCGTGAGCCGCGTAGCGCAGGTACTGTTTAGTGACCTTGTAGGAGTTCTGTGCCAGAACGGTACCCGGTGCACCGCCGGTATCTACCAGCTGCCAGGCCACGTTGTAAGAGCCGTCCGGGTTAGGGGTAACCTGACCCACAACGACCGCATCAATACCCAGCGCAGACCATGCAGCAGGCTGTACTTCCTGTGCACTGCCCGGCTGCTGAGGCAGACGAGAACGATCTAACGGGTTGAATTTACCGCTGTTACGCAGGTCAGCCGCCACGATGCCACCGGCATCTTCAGGTGCAGCGCCAGGACCGGCCCACTGGAACGGAACAACACCGATTGGGCGTGCCGAGTCCACCCCCTGGGTGATCTCGATACGTACTTCTGCGTGCAGCACAGCTGCCCACAGCATTAAAAAACTAAATGCTACACGTAATGCCTGCTTCATCATATCTCCCTTATCCGGGTAACCTTACCCACGATAATTTAGCAGAATGTTAACAAACTCAAATAGACAAAACTACACGATCCTGGCTATGACAATAGTCGGTTTTCTATACTTCCCAAAGGAAAGACGATCACAGCTTAAAGTCTAGTTTGGCATCTTTTATCTTATCGTAAACAGCCTCACTCGGCGGTTTAGGAATGTTCGCCGATCTTGCTGCAGCTAACGCTGCCTGGCAAAGCGCAGGATCGCCCCCTTCAGAAGTGACGCTTTTCAACCGTCCATCTGGGGCAAGATTGATATGCAGCACGCACTGTTTGCCCTGATACAGGCCCGCATCAAACAGACGGCTTTGGATCGCCACCTGAATCTGCTTCGCATAAGCGCTGATATCTGCACCCGTTGCCCCGCCGTTGGCGCCGGAGGTCCCGCTGTCTTTAGACGGCTGACCGTTCCCTTTCGCCCCGCCACCCGCTTTTGGTGCGTTCTTACCTGAACTCAGGTCGCCCAGTAAATCGTCGACGCCGGCAGCCGCAGCCGCTTTATCAGCAGCGGCCTTTTTGGCAGCGGCTTTTTCAGCCGCAGCTTTCTTATCGGCAGCCGCTTTTTTATCTGCTGCAGCTTTCTCGGCAGCCGCTTTTTTATCAGCAGCAGCTTTTTCAGCCGCAGCCGCTTTTTCAGCCGCGGCCTTCTCGGCAGCAGCCGCTTTCTTCGCAGCGTCAGCCGCTGCTTTCTTCTCTGCTTCCTGAGCGGCTTTCTTCGCCGCTTCGGCTTCAGCTTTCTTCTGAGCGTCAGCAGCCGCTTTCTTCGCCGCTTCGGCTTCGGCTTTCTTCTGAGCATCAGCAGCGGCTTTCTTCGCGGCTTCGGCTTCAGCTTTTTTCTGGGCATCGGCAGCCGCTTTCTTCGCTGCTTCAGCCGCTAATTTTGCCTGGGCATCAGCCTTCGCTTTGGCATCCGCTGCGGCTTTAGCGGCCGCTTCTTCCGCCTGCTTTTGCTGCTCCTGCGCTTTTTTCGCGGCCTCTTCAGCTTGCTTCTGCTGTTCCGCCTGCTCTTTCGCCGCTTCCTGCGCCTGCAAACGTTCTTTCTCAAGCTGCTTCAGACGTTCCTGCTCCGCGGCCTGCTTTTCACGCAGCTCTTCCGCTTGCTGTTGCGCCTGTTTTTCACGCTGTTCATCAGCCCGTTTTGCACTCGCCTTCTGCTGCTGTTGGCGATTATAGTTTTGCACTACCGCACCGGGATCCACCATAACGGCATCGATGGAAGACCCTCCACCGCCGCCTGATGCATCAATATGCTCATCGAACGAACTCCAGATCAGCGCTGCAAAAAGAATCACGTGCAGCACTGCGGAGACGATTATCGCTCGCTTAAGCTTGTCGTTCTGTTCGGTTGCCTTTGACACTATCGGTTCCCAAAAACTACGCGGATGATCAAATAGGTTGAGTCATTAAGCCAACTGACTTAACACCCGCACTATGTAGCAAGTTCAGCGCTTTAATAATTTCATCGTAGGGTACGTCTTTCGCGCCACCGATTAAGAAGACCGTTTTCGGATTTGACTCCAGGCGACGCTGCGCCTCAGCTATCACCTGCTCCGGTGGGAGCTGATCCATACGATCTTTTTCTACCACCACGCTGTACTGCCCTACGCCGGAAACTTCAATGATGACCGGAGGATCGTCATTGGTGCTCACCGCCTGTGATTCTGTCGCATCCGGCAGATCCACCTCCACGCTCTGGGTTATGATTGGCGCTGTTGCCATAAAGATCAGCAGCAGTACCAACAGGACGTCCAGCAGTGGAACGATATTGATTTCGGACTTGAGCTCGCGACGACCTCGTCCACGCGATCTGGCCATGGTTTACCCCTTGTTGCTCTCGGTGCTGGTAAACGCCTGACGGTGCAGAATCGCAGTGAACTCTTCCATAAAGTTGTCGTAGTTCAGTTCCAGTTTGTTCACGCGCTGGTTCAGGCGGTTGTAAGCCATTACCGCCGGGATTGCCGCAAACAGACCGATAGCGGTCGCAATCAGTGCTTCAGCGATACCCGGTGCAACCATCTGCAACGTCGCCTGCTTCACCGCACCCAGCGCGATAAAGGCGTGCATGATCCCCCATACTGTACCAAACAGGCCGATATACGGGCTGATGGAGCCGACAGTACCGAGGAAAGGAATGTGCGTTTCAAGATTTTCCAGCTCACGGTTCATGGAGATACGCATCGCACGAGAAGCGCCTTCCACAACCGCTTCCGGCGCATGGTTATTTGCGCGATGCAGGCGAGCAAACTCTTTGAAGCCGCTATAGAAAATTTGTTCGGAGCCGGTCAGGTTTTCACGGCGCCCCTGGCTCTCCTGATACAGGCGAGAAAGCTCAATACCCGACCAGAACTTATCTTCAAACGCTTCCGCTTCACGGCCAGCAGCATTGAGGATACGCGTTCTCTGGATGATGATGGCCCAGGATGCGATTGAAAAACCAATCAAAATCAACATGATAAGTTTAACCAGAAGGCTTGCCTTCAGGAACAAATCAAGGATATTCATGTCAGTCACTGCTTAAACTCCGCGACAATAGACTTAGGAAGCGCACGAGGCTTCATTATGGTTGGATCAACACAAACAATCAGTACTTCAGCTGAGTTCAGTACGGTGTTCTCTGCGTTGACTATCCGCTGCGTGAAAACCAGTGAGGTCCCGCGCATTGATGTAATTTCAGTTTGGACTTCGAGCATGTCGTCGAGTCTGGCAGGCGCAAAATACTCAAGCGTCATCTTGCGTACCACGAAGGCAACTCGCTCAGCCAACAGCACCTGTTGACTAAAGTGATGATGGCGCAGCATCTCTGTGCGTGCCCGTTCATAAAAAGCAACGTAGCTGGCGTGGTAAACCACACCACCGGCATCGGTATCTTCGTAATAGACACGAACCGGCCATCGAAACAGCGTTGTATTCACTTTACATCCCAGTAATACAAGAAAAGTTGGAGCTTTCAAACTTCGCTACTATACGCGCGGGAAAGATGGTTTGGAATGGGAGAAAGTAAACGGAGAGTAAATTTTTATGGGCTCGGGTAAGCCCATATCGTTATAGGACATTTCTTATTCAGAAGAAGAAGAAAATCAAACCGGCGAGGAGAACCAGATCGGCAATCAGCGGGCAGAAAATGCCCTGCCAGTGTACCGCTTTCGGACGAAAGCCCACGCCGTGGATCACCCCAGCACACACTGCCCACATAATGAGGAAGCCATGCCAGATTTCCAGTTCGCTGGTTTTTGCCGCGAAACGCGACGGGTCCCAGAAGATGCAGCCTGCCAGCAGTAATGCCATCACTAAAGAAAGCGCCCGTAACGGGCGCTTATCCATTACCGCGTAAAGCGTCGCGATAATATTCATCAGTGTTTTTCTTCACCCGCTTTCGTCGCTTCAACATGCTCAAGCGCCAGGGCGGTGATGACACCAAAAGCACAGGCAAGAAGCGTCCCTAAAATCCATGCGAAATACCACATATTCAGCTCCTTACTTAGTACATAGAGTGGGTGTTGCTTTCGATATGTTCTTTGGTGATACGACCGAACATTTTCCAGTAACACCAGATGGTGTAAGCCAGAACAATCGGAACGAACACGCAAGCAACGTAAGTCATTAAGTTCAGCGTCATATGGCTGGAGGTTGCATCCCACATGGTCAGGCTAGCATTCAGCATGGTGCTGGATGGCATGACGAATGGGAACATGGCAATACCCGCCGTCAGGATGATGCACGCCAGGGTCAGCGAGGAGAACAGGAACGCCAGCGCGCCTTTCTCCAGACGAGACGTCAGCATGGTCAGCAGCGGCAGCAGTACACCCAGAGCCGGGATCGCCCACAGCGCAGGCATGTTATTGAAGTTCACCAGCCATGCGCCAGCCTGACGCGCCACTTCTTTGGTCAGCGGGTTAGATGGTGCCGTATGGTTGATCGCAGACGTCACGACATAACCATCAATACCGTACACCACCCATACGCCTGCCAGTGCGAAGCAGACCAGCGTCACCAGTGCAGCAACCTGAGCCGTCGCACGGGAACGCAGGTGCAGTTCACCCACAGTACGCATCTGCAGGTATGTTGCGCCCTGCGTGATGATCATCGCTACGCTCACCACACCCGCCAGCAGACCAAACGGATTCAGCAACTGGAAGAAGTTACCGGTGTAGTAAAGACGCATGTATTCGTCCAGGTGGAACGGTACACCCTGCAACAGGTTACCGAACGCCACGCCGATCACCAGCGGTGGAACGAAGCTACCAATGAAGATGCCCCAGTCCCACATGTTGCGCCAGCGGGTGTCTTCAATCTTGGAACGGTAGTCGAAACCGACCGGACGGAAGAATAAAGAGGCCAGCACCAGAATCATCGCCACATAGAAGCCGGAGAACGCAGCCGCGTAGACCATCGGCCAGGCAGCAAACAGCGCGCCGCCTGCGGTGATCAGCCACACCTGGTTACCGTCCCAGTGCGGGGCGATGGAGTTGATCATGATTCGACGCTCGGTGTCATTACGACCGAGGAAACGAGTGAGCATCCCCACCCCCATGTCGAAACCATCGGTGACAGCGAAACCGATCAGCAGAACGCCAATCAGCAGCCACCAGATAAAACGCAATACTTCATAATCGATCATTTGATGACTCCTGTCTTAGCGTGCCGGCTGAGTAGTCGCAGTGGACTGCTCGTAGTGATAGCGACCGGTTTTCAGGCTGCTTGGGCCAAGGCGCGCGAACTTGAACATCAGGAACAGTTCAGCCACCAGGAACAGGGTGTACAGACCGCAAATCAGCAGCATGGAGAAGATCAGGTCGCCTGCAGTCAGGGAAGAGTTCGCTACCGCCGTTGGCAGTACCTCACCAATGGCCCATGGCTGACGGCCATACTCCGCAACAAACCAGCCGGATTCGATAGCGATCCACGGCAGTGGAATACCGTACAGCGCCGTGCGCAGCAGCCATTTTTTCTCGCCGATGCGGTTACGAATGACGGACCAGAAGGAAGCCGCAATGATCAGCAGCATGATGATGCCGCAGCCCACCATGATACGGAATGCGAAGTACAGTGGCGCAACACGCGGAATGGAGTCTTTGGTCGCCATCTGGATCTGCGCTTCCGTCGCATCAGAAACGTTCGGGGTATAGCGTTTCAGCAGCAGACCGTAACCCAGATCTTTCTTCACGTCGTTGAACTGGTCACGTACCGCCTGATCGGTCGAACCGGCACGCAGCTGTTCCAGCAGCGAGTAGGCTTTCATACCGTTACGGATACGCTCTTCGTGCTGAACCATCAGCTCTTTCAGACCAGTGACCTGCTTATCAACAGAACGGGTGGCGATGATACCCAGCGCGTAAGGGATCTGAATCGCGAAGCGGTTTTCCTGCGCGTCCTGATCGGGAATACCGAACAGCGTAAAGGCAGCAGGCGCGGGTTGAGTTTCCCATTCAGCTTCGATTGCAGCCAGTTTGGTTTTCTGCACGTCACCCATTTCGTAACCGGATTCATCACCCAGAACGATAACAGAGAGGATGGCAGCCATACCGAAGCTTGCAGCGATAGCAAAGGAGCGCTTAGCAAAGGCGAAGTCACGACCGCGCAGCATGTAGTAAGAGCTGATGCCCAGAATGAACATCGCGCCGCACACGTAACCAGAAGCCACGGTGTGAACGAATTTCACCTGTGCAACCGGGTTCAGGACCAGCTCGGCAAAGCTGACCATCTCCATACGCATGGTCTCGAAGTTGAAATCAGACGCGATGGGGTTCTGCATCCAGCCGTTCGCCACCAGGATCCACAGCGCGGACAGGTTCGAACCTAATGCCACCAGCCAGGTGACGGCCATATGCTGAACTTTACCCAGACGGTCCCAGCCGAAGAAGAACAGACCTACAAAGGTGGATTCGAGGAAGAAGGCCATCAGACCTTCAATGGCCAGCGGCGCACCGAAGATGTCCCCTACATAGTGGGAATAATATGACCAGTTAGTCCCGAACTGGAACTCCATGGTCAGACCGGTGGCCACGCCCAGTGCGAAGTTGATACCAAACAACTTGCCCCAGAACTTGGTCATATCTTTATAAATCTGTTTGCCGGAGAGGACGTAAACCGTTTCCATAATGGCCAGCAGGAACGCCATACCGAGCGTCAGCGGCACAAACAGGAAGTGGTACATCGCGGTCAAGGCAAACTGTAAGCGCGACAGTTCGACTACGTCTAACATTATGACTCCTTGCTCATCGCATGAAGACTCCGAGAGTGAACCCCGTCAGAAGAGATCCACACGCATGCCCCAATACAAATTATTCGCATCCTGGTCGTCGTTATTACCCTGAAGAAGGATAAAAACGATGACGTCAGGTTACAAATAGGTTAATAAAAAACTCAAATTGATCCCGCAAATATAATACGCTGCAAAACCCTTACAATAAACAGGTTTTTATTGAATCACATTTACGTTTTTCGACGGCGATCAATTTATAGCAAAATTACCACTTTTCGGCCATTTTGATCGGGAACAATTTAGCGCTTTTCAACGCCTTTTTCCAAGGATTAAACATTGATTTAAATCAAAAACCAGCAGCAATGTTAATCATGTTTAATCGCGGTGAGAATGGTAAAAACCATGTTAACGATATGTACATACAAGGATGTGATAGGTTATCGAAGAAGGAAAAAATATAAACAGAAGTGATTTTTATTAACGCGAGAGAAATTGTCCTTTTCAAGCGCGACCAACAATAAAGCGTAGTCGAGCCAGATTATTTTTCCATTGCTTTTCTGCAACCCTTAGAAATTACATTTAATTTACCTTTATCACCCCATAAGTTAACACCACGGTGTGATTATTCAATGAAAAAAGGCCGCTAACGCTGCAGCCTTTTATCACTGTTTTCAGCCGACAAGCACGCTAAAGGTGCGTGACTGTCCAGGCCTGAATACCCCGGCAATGCCCTCGCCTTCATGCTGCGCTAACACCTGTTCATTCATGTCCGTTTCGCAGCACCGTTTCACCGTCGGATTCACAGATAACGTCGCATCACATGCGCTGGACGCTGACGGGTTAAACAGACGAAGAATAAGCTCATCACGATCTTCCGCCTTTTTGAGAGCACTGAGCACACATCCCGTTGGCGAAAGCGCTAACAAACTGTAACTTTCCGGCGTGGTAAACGGTGCGCGGTTCAGTTTCATGGCATCCCAGGGAATTTTGTTGTAGCACTGTACGGGCGTTAACCACGATTTAGCCTGCTGCGCGACACCCGCATTTTCCGGCGTACCGCTGAAACTGAAGAGACTAAAGCGACAGCTTAACGCGCCCCGAACCTGGGAGTCAGGAACGGGCAGTTTGATCCCTGATGGTCTGCCGGGACGCAACAGCAAATCTTCTTTGCCGAGTAGCCCCACGCCACGCAACAAGGTTACGGCAAAGGCTTTTTTATCCTCGCCCACCACTTCAAATTCGCGCAGTCCCTCGGTGAACAGCGCCAGCCCGTTTCGTTTCTCCTGCAGGACGGCGTAATTGAGTAAGTTCCAGACGGGAACCGGCGCTTCTTTCCAGCCCTCCTCCTGCCAGTTTTGCATGGCGGGATCCTGCGCAGCACGCGTGACCGTACCAAACTGCGTATCCGCTAACACCTCCTGGGCTGTAAACGGCGTTGGGATCAGCACGCGAACGCGGTGGTCGTCAGCCTGATTGTCCAGACGAACCGCCACATCAATGCGTCTGCTGTTGTGGCTAAGCGTGATTTCACACTCAGCGCTGAGAGAACCGTTCCTCTGACGCGCCGTGCGTTCGGCCAGATTAGCCGGAACAGCGATCCGATGACGGATCACCGCCCTGCTCTGCCAGCCTTCATGCGTCACCTCAACCTGATGCTCACCCTGTGCTGAAGTGAGCCTCCACTCTTCCCGGGCAGGCGAGTAGTCGTACTCATCGCCATCATCCGAACTCTCTTCGATTTCCAGTACGCGGTCATAAATCAGCCCGGTTTCTTTGTCACGCAGGCGCAGCGTGCCGTCTTCATTGAAATCAACCTGCCAGAACGCATTTTCAAGTAAGGATTCTGTGTTTTTCACCGCTGCGCGCTGCTTCCCGGCCACGTTCGGTTCGATAAACAACGTACGGTACCCCATCGATGGCAGTATCTGGCTGAGCTGAATATCAAACTCCATAAACGGTTCGTAATTGCCGTAATGGACAATCTGTCGGTCGATGAGACCGGGGTCGAGTTCGCGTGCGCTGCGAATGAAATACGGGATCTCGTTACCTTTATCATCCCGCAAACGGAACTGGCTGGCACGCAGTCGGATGGTGGTGTTCATCACCTCTTCACGCGGCCAGGGCATCAGGTTGAACATCACAAGCTTATCGGCATCGCTTTGCGGCATGTTGTCGACAATCTTGCGCATATAGAAACGCACCAGGTTGTCTGCCATGTCTTCAGCCAGTTCGAAGCGGGAGACAATCTCACGATGCACTTTGTCGCTGCAGCAGCAACCGATGCTGTCGTGAGCGTGGTTTTTGAGGATCTCTTTCCACATTTTCTCCAGCAGACCGTGGTGGTAATCGAAGCCCAGCGTCCAGGCAAGGGTCGCCAGCGGCTCGAGGATATTGACAATTTTGTTCTCAATACGCGCATGGGCGATTTTGATGTCCATGCGCGTAGAGCCGATTGTCCGGTGAACGCGCATGTATTTCCCGTCGATAAACTCCCCTTTTACCGTCGCCAGTTCATCGCGGTGCGCATCGATGTGGTCAAATACCTCTTCGAACCGACTCATCACAAACTGACGCTGGGGATAGATTTCTCGCAGCTTGTCAATTACTGCAAAAATATTCTGCTGCAGCGGCATCTGATCGTGACCGTTGGGCAGCAAAATCTCTTTGGTGACGGAGGCGCTTTCCAGCACCTCGAGATAGCTGTCGAGCCGCTTTCGCAGCCCCGCTTCGTCCTCCGGTAAGTACTTACCAATCGCGTAGCCCAGCGGCAGCACCTGTGCCGTCACTTCGCTGCCGTCCTGGCTCTGCCAGAGAAATTCCGTTTTATCGGTTCCGTGTCGTTCCGAGCAGCCGCGCCAGAACATGGTCCGCGTTATGCCAAACCCGTTATAAATATGCGGAAGCTGACCGGACATACCAAATGAATCCGGCAGATAGCCGATTTTCATCGACTCGCCGAACGCCATACAGTCGCGAATGCCATACATAAGGTTGCGGACGATCGACTCGCCGCTGACGAGGGTGGTATCAGTCTGGGTATACCAGGGGCCAATAATCAGTTTTCCGCGCTCGACAAGGGCCTTCACGCGCGCGCGGTTTTCAGGCACGACGGCAAAATAATCCTCCAGCACCGCCGTCTGCCCATCAAGGACGTAATATTTATACTCGTCATCCTGCTCCAGGCGGGTCAGGATCTCTTCCATATTATTGACCAGAAGAATACGTGACTCTTCGGTGGTGAAATACCACTCACGGTCCCAGTGCATATGCGGTGTGATATGAACGCGAGATACAGCTTTCATCTTCGTTTCCTGTGTGTGAGTTTTTACCGTATGGCGTCTTCAGTGACGTATTTGCCCTTTTTTACCGCCTGGCGTCGCCAGAGCAGCAGAATAAACGTGGAGATAGCGGCCCCCAGCAGCGCCGCGCCAAACCAGCCCGCCGCGGCAACCACACCAGTCAGCCCTGCGTCGTGAAGTAAAAAGAGAGAGAAAATACCCGCCCCCGGGGTAGACAACCCGATCCCCATCGCCCCAACAATCGCGCCGGTTACCATGGAGCCGAGCACAAAAGAGCCAATGACGCGAAGGGGATCTTCTATCGCCATCGGAATCGCCCCTTCGGTAATGCCCGCGAGTCCGAGCAGCCACGTTGATTTACCGGTTTCAATTTCAAACGGTTTAAACAGTCCCGGAGCCAGCATCGTTGACGCCGTCACGGTAAAGGCCGAGACCATTTTGACGGAGGCAAAGATGGCATAGGGACCGTATACGCCGTTCGCCATCGCGCCCAGGCAAAACGCGTAAGAGGCTTTGTTGACCGGCCCGCCCAAATCAAATGAACACATAAAGCCGAGGATCGCCCCCAGGAGCAGCGCATTCGCACCGGACAGACCATTAAGCCAGACGGTGAGCGTGTTATTAAGCCAGGCCACCGGTTCGCCGATCACAAACAGCATCAGGCTACCCGCCCCCAGCACGCCAATGACCGGATAGAGATAAAAGGTTAAAAAGCCGTTATAGCGGCTACTCAGGCGGATGTGATTTTTCACCCAGCGCATCAGGTAACCCGCGATCAGGCCGCCCACGATAGCCCCCAGAAAACCGGAGCCGATCATATTGGCAGCAAGACCAGCAGCAAATCCCGGTGTCAGCGCGGGTTTATCCGCCAGCGAGTAAGCGGTATACGCGGCCAGAACGGGAACCATCAAAATTCCGAGCATGCCGCCGCCAAGCTTGCGGTACATCCACAGCCACGAGTTTTCCTGGTCGGACAAGTGCTGCAAGCCCAGGATTTGCGCCAGCAGTACCGACAAAGCCAGCACCGTACCGCCAGCGACGATCAGCGGCACCGCAAAGGAGATCCCGCTGAGGAGCGCCTGTTTGAGCTCACTTTTTACGCCCGTTTTCGTTTCGGTATCGACGTACTCATGACCCGCATCGGATGAAGGCCGTAGCGCCAGTGCGCGCTCAATTAGCGCTTCAGCATGGCGCAGGGGCTCCGCAACGGGGACGGAAATCGCGGGGATCCCCTGAAAACGCTCACGCTCTTTGATCGCCACGTCTGCGGCAAAAATGCATGCTTTCGCCTCCTTCAACTGCTGCGCAGTGATGCGCCCCTCAATGCCGTTCGCCCCCTGCTTTTCGACCACCACGTTGACGCCCAGCCTGCGTCCCGCTTTTTCCAGGTATTCCGCAGCCATATAGGTATGCGCAATTCCAGCCGGACAGGCGCTAACGCAAACGATCGTCGGGGCATTCACCGCAACGGCGGCCTCTTGCGCTTCAGGGGGCGCTTCCAGTGCAGCAAGCACATCTTCCGCCGTGGTGGCTGCCATCACGCGCGCCCGGAGATCGTCATCCGCCAGGCGAGACGTCAGTTCCGTCAGTACCTGAATATGTGTCGACCCCGCTTCGGCAGGAGGAATGGCGAGAAGAAAAATCAGCTCAACCTCTTCCGGTCCGTCCACGCCTTCCCACTCCAGCGGTTCGCGCAGCGTTGCCACGGCGAAGGCCGCTTCTTTCACGACGGCTGATTTACCGTGGGGCACCGCCAGCCCTTCGCCCAGGGCGGTGGGGCCAAGCGATTCCCGATGGAAAACTTCTTTAAGAAAAGCATCGGCATCAGCGATTTTGCCCAGCGCCACCAGACGTGTCGCAAGCTGACGGATTGCCTCATCCCGGTAGGAAAACCGCGCCTGAACGCAAACTGCACGCGGATCGGTCAGGGTCGTCAGGTTCATAGTGATCCTCACATTTAGATCGTTATTGTCTGGGATGGATTCTGGCAGACATTATAATACATGTACGTGATCACTTTCACTAATAAGCTAATTTGTATTTTATTTGTATTATTTACAAATCATCAGTTGAATGCATAATTCCCTGAAAAGGTATTAAGCAGGCGCAATCAAATGGGTAATAAACCGATGTACCGGCAGATAGCCGATGCGTTTCGCGAGAAAATTAACGCCGGGGAGTTAAGACCCGGTGACGCGCTCCCGACGGAGTCCAGCCTTCAGGAGACGTTCAGCGTTAGCCGTGTCACCGTCCGGCAGGCCCTGAAACTGCTGGCTGATGAGCAGATTATCGAAAGCATTCAGGGCAGCGGCTCTTATGTAAAAGAGGAACGCGTAAATTACGATATCTACCAGCTCACCGGTTTTTACGAAAAGCTGGCGGACCGAAACGTCGATACGCACAGTGATGTTAAAATTTTTGAAGTGGTGAAAGCCGATGAGCGGCTTGCGGCAACGCTGGCCATCAATCCGGAGGATAAAGTCTGGCACGTGAAGCGCGTACGCTTCATCAAGCAGAAGCCGGTTAACCTGGAAGAGACATGGATGCCGCTGGCAATGTTCCCCGACCTCACCTGGGACGTGATGGAAAATTCGAAATACCACTACGTCGAGCAGATCAAAAAGATGGTTATAGATCGCAGCGAGCAGGAGCTGGTGCCGATCATGCCATCAGAGGAGGCGATCGCCGCGCTGGCGCTCGATCCGGCCAAACCGATCCTGGAAAAAGCCTCCCGCGGTTTCCTGAAGGACGGACGGGTATTTGAATACAGTCGCAACGTCTTCAATACCGACGATTACAAGTTCACGCTCGTTGCCAAACGCAGGCAATAAAAAAGGCCGCTTTTCAGCGGCCAACCATGTCGAAACGGACATTTTTTTACTTCAACGCTCCCCTGTCGGGGAGCAGAGAGGACTTACTTAATGATGGATTTCAGTGCTTCGCCGATATCCGCCAGGCTGCGAACGGTTTTCACGCCTGCGGCTTCGAGCGCTGCGAATTTCTCGTCAGCCGTACCTTTACCACCGGCGATGATCGCCCCTGCGTGACCCATACGCTTGCCTTTCGGCGCGGTCACACCCGCGATGTAACCGACAACCGGCTTGGTCACGTGTTCTTTGATGTAAGCAGCCGCTTCTTCTTCCGCGCTACCACCGATCTCACCAATCATCACGATCGCTTCGGTCTGTGGATCTTCCTGGAACAGTTTCAGGATGTCGATGAAGTTAGAGCCCGGGATCGGGTCACCGCCGATGCCCACACAGGTGGACTGGCCGAAGCCGTAATCGGTGGTCTGCTTAACGGCTTCATAGGTCAGGGTACCGGAACGGGACACGATGCCCACTTTGCCCGGCTTGTGGATGTGACCCGGCATGATGCCGATTTTGCATTCTCCTGGCGTGATAACACCCGGGCAGTTCGGGCCGATCATGCGCACGCCGGCTTCATCCAGCTTCACTTTCACGGTCAGCATATCCAGCGTCGGGATACCTTCAGTGATGGTGATGATCAGTTTGATGCCCGCATCGATCGCTTCCAGAATGGAGTCTTTGCAGAACGGTGCCGGAACGTAGATAACGGTCGCGGTTGCGCCCGTCGCTTCTACGGCTTCACGCACGGTGTTGAACACCGGCAGGCCCAGGTGCGTGGTGCCACCTTTACCTGGCGTGACGCCGCCAACCATCTGCGTGCCGTAGGCAATCGCCTGTTCGGAGTGGAAAGTCCCCTGGCTACCGGTGAAGCCCTGGCAGATAACCTTGGTATCTTTATTAATTAAAACTGACATTATTTCCCCTCCACTGCGGCAACAACCTGCTGAGCTGCATCCGTCAGACTTTTCGCTGCAATAATATTCAGGCCGCTGTCAGCCAGTTTTTTCGCGCCGAGTTCAGCGTTGTTACCTTCCAGACGTACAACCACCGGAACGTTAACACCCACTTCTTCTACCGCACCAATGATACCGTCGGCGATCAGGTCGCAACGAACGATGCCGCCGAAGATGTTAACCAGAACCGCTTTAACATTGTCGTCAGAGAGGATGATTTTGAACGCTTCGGTCACGCGCTCTTTGGTTGCGCCACCGCCCACGTCGAGGAAGTTCGCTGGCTCACCACCGTGCAGCTTAACGATGTCCATGGTGCCCATTGCCAGGCCCGCACCGTTGACCATACAGCCGATGTTGCCGTCCAGCGCCACGTAGTTCAGCTCCCACTGTGCAGCCTGTGCTTCACGCGGGTCTTCCTGAGACTGGTCGCGCATTTCGCGCAGATCCGGCTGGCGGAACAGCGCGTTGCCGTCAGCGCCCAGTTTGCCGTCGAGGCAGATCAGATCGCCCTGGGTGGTGATCACCAGCGGGTTAATCTCGATCAGCGCCAGGTCGCGCTCCAGGAAGATAGTCGCCAGACCCATGAAGATCTTGGTGAACTGCTGAACCAGCTTGCCTTCCAGACCCAGTTTGAACGCCAGCTCGCGACCCTGGTAAGGCATTGGGCCTGCCAGCGGATCGATCGCCACTTTGTGGATCAGATGTGGGGTTTCTTCCGCCACTTTTTCGATTTCCACGCCGCCTTCGGTAGACGCCATGAACACCACGCGACGGGAGCTACGGTCAACAACCGCGCCCAGGTACAGCTCTTTAGCGATATCGGTCGCTGCTTCAACCAGGATCTGGTTAACCGGCTGGCCGTTCGCATCTGTCTGGTAGGTCACCAGACGTTTGCCGAGCCAATGTTCAGCAAACGCACGAATCTCTTCTTTGCTCTTAACAACCTTCACACCGCCCGCTTTACCACGGCCACCAGCGTGAACCTGACATTTAACTACCCACGGGCCGGAACCGATTTTAGATGCGGCTTCTTCTGCTTCACGCGGGGTAGTACAGGCATAACCCACCGGAGCCGGTAAGCCATACCGGGCAAACAGCTGTTTGGCCTGATATTCATGTAAGTTCATGTGTTCTATCCATCCTTCAGGTAATCGTTAGGTAGTGCTTTTAGTGGCCCGGCAGCCATACGCCGCCGGGCAAGACTGCAAAACTACACGTCCAGCAGCAGACGCGTTGGATCTTCCAGCAGCTCTTTAATGGCAACCAGGAAGCCCACGGACTCGCGGCCGTCGATCAGGCGGTGATCGTAAGAGAGCGCCAGGTACATCATTGGCAGGATCTCAACTTTACCGTCTACCGCCATCGGACGATCTTTAATGGCATGCATACCCAGGATCGCGCTCTGCGGCGGGTTAATGATCGGGGTAGACATCAGCGAGCCGAATACGCCGCCGTTGGTAATGGTGAAGTTACCGCCGGTCAGGTCGTCTACGGTCAGCTTGCCGTCGCGGCCTTTAACAGCCAGCTCTTTGATATTTTTCTCGATGTCAGCCATACCCAGGGTATCCACATCACGCAGAACCGGGGTGACCAGACCACGTGGGGTAGAAACCGCCATGCTGACGTCGAAATAGTTGTGGTAAACCACGTCATCGCCATCGATGGACGCGTTCACTTCCGGGTAGCGTTTCAGCGCTTCAACGACAGCCTTCACGTAGAAGGACATAAAGCCCAGACGGATACCGTGACGTTTTTCAAACGCGTCACCGTACTGCTTACGCAGGTCCATGATTGGCTTCATGTTCACTTCGTTGAAGGTGGTCAGCATCGCGGTGGAGTTTTTCGCTTCCAGCAGACGCTCGGCTACACGCTTACGCAGGCGCGTCATTGGGACGCGTTTTTCGCTACGGGCACCCAGAGCAGGCTGAGCTGCTGCTGGCGCTGCCGCAGGGGCTTTCGCTTCTGCCTGAGCAGGTGCTTTCGCCAGGTGCTTGTCGATGTCTTCACGCGTCAGACGGCCACCCACACCGGTGCCTTTGATGGCAGCCGGGTCAAGGTTATGTTCAGCCAGCAGGCGACGGATCGCCGGGCTGAGGGCGTCGTTAGACTGTTCTTCCAGAGAAGCCTGCTGGCGCTGAGCCGGCGTAGAGGCTTTCTCTTCAGACTTGGCGCTGGACTCTTTACCCGCGCTGTTGCCTTCACGCAGGCGACCCAGGATCTGACGAGAGGTGACGGTCGTACCTTCATCTTCCAGCACCGCGTCCAGTACGCCATCCGCCGAAGCCGGTACTTCCAGTACCACTTTGTCAGTTTCGATTTCTACCAGCACTTCATCGCGCTTAACGGCATCGCCTGGTTTTTTGTGCCAGGTAGCGACGGTCGCATCTGCTACAGATTCAGGCAGGTCGGGAACAAGAATATCTACGCTACTCATTATGTATCCTTTAATTAATCGACGTTCAGCGCGTCATTGACCAGATCTTGTTGCTGCTTCTGGTGAACGGACATATACCCTACCGCCGGAGAGGCGGAGGCCGGGCGACCTGCGTAACGCAGAGCGGACCCAAATGGAATCACTTCACGGAAATGATGCTGGCTGCAGTACCATGCGCCCTGGTTAAGCGGCTCTTCCTGGCACCAGACAAAATCATGAACGTGAGCGTAAGGTTTCAGCACTTCCTGCATCGCCTGATGCGGGAACGGATAAAGCTGTTCGATACGCACGATGGCGACATCTTTCTGATCGTTCTTACGGCGCTGTTCCAGCAGGTCGTAATAAACCTTACCAGAACACATCACCACACGCTTCACGGCCTGCGGATCCAGCTCGTCAATCTCACCGATGGCTGGCAGGAAGGTGCCGTTTGCCAGCTCATCCAGGCTGGATACCGCCAGCGGATGGCGCAGCAGGGATTTCGGAGACATGACCACCAGCGGACGGCGCATACCGCGCAGTGCCTGACGACGCAGCATGTGGTAGACCTGAGCCGGAGTGGACGGCACGCAAACCTGCATGTTCTGCTCAGCGCAAAGTTGCAGATAGCGTTCCAGACGCGCGGAGGAGTGCTCCGGACCCTGACCTTCATAACCGTGCGGCAGCAGCATGACCAGACCACACATGCGGCCCCACTTCTGCTCGCCGGAGGAGATGAACTGGTCGATAACGACCTGCGCACCGTTGGCGAAGTCACCGAACTGCGCTTCCCAGATGGTCAGGGTGCGTGGTTCAGCGGTGGCGTAGCCGTATTCGAAGGCCAGTACCGCTTCTTCAGACAGTACGGAGTCCCAGACTTTGAACTGACCCTGACCGTTGTGGACGTGCTGCAGTGGGGTATAGGTTGAACCGTTAGACTGATTGTGAACCACAGCGTGACGGTGGAAGAAGGTACCACGGCCCGCATCTTCGCCGGACAGACGCACAGGAATGCCTTCGTCAACCAGCGTTGCATAAGCCAGCGTTTCCGCGCCACCCCAGTCAAACAGCTTCTCACCTGCTGCCATGGACTGACGGTCAGCATAGATTTTCGCCACGCGAGACTGCATCTCGATAGCGTCTGGTACGGTGCTGATGCGTTTAGCCAGCTCCTGCAAACGCTTCATCTCAACCTTGTTCGGGTAGCTCTCATCCCACTCGTGGTTGAGGTACGGCGACCAGGTAAAGGAGTGCATGTTCATCGGACGCAGCTCTTTCACTACGCATTCACCCGCATCCAGCGCATCGCGGTAGAGGTTGACCAGTTCGGTCGCATCTTCCAGCGTCGCCACTTTTTCGCTTTCCAGCTTGTCAGCATAGATTTTGCGTGGCGTCGGGTGTTTTTTGATTTTCTGATACATCAGCGGCTGGGTTGCACTTGGCTCATCCGCTTCGTTGTGGCCGTGACGGCGGTAGCAGAAGAGGTCAATGAACACATCGCGTTTGAAGGTATTACGGAAGTCCAGCGCCAGACGGGTAACGAAAGCGACAGCTTCCGGATCGTCCGCGTTCACGTGGAAGATCGGCGCCTGAACCATTTTACCGATGTCGGTGCAATATGGTGTAGAGCGGGCATCCAGCGGGTTAGAGGTGGTGAAGCCCACCTGGTTGTTGATCACGATGCGAACGGTACCGCCCACTTCATAACCACGCGCTTTCGACATGTTCAGGGTTTCCTGAACCACGCCCTGCCCGGTTACCGCCGCATCACCGTGAATGGTGATTGGCAGCACTTTGTTGCTGCTTGGCTCGTCCAGACGATCCAGACGCGCTCGCACGGAACCGATAACCACCGGGCTGACGATCTCCAGGTGTGACGGGTTAAACGCCAGCGCCAGGTGAACCAGACCGCCTTCGGTTTCGATATCAGACGAGAAGCCCATGTGGTACTTCACGTCGCCGGTGCCGAGGTGCTCTTTATGTTTGCCCGCAAATTCGTCGAACAGGTCCTGCGGTTTTTTACCCAGCACGTTGACCAGGACGTTCAGACGACCACGGTGCGCCATGCCCAGTACCACTTCACGGGTACCGCTCTTGCCTGCATGACGAATCAGCTCTTTCAGCATCGGCACCAGCGCGTCGCCGCCTTCCAGCGAGAAGCGTTTTGCGCCCGGGAATTTCGCGCCCAGATAGCGCTCAAGGCCCTCTGCTGCAGTCAGTTCGCCAAGGAAACGTTTTTTCTCGTCTGCTGAGAAATTCGCATGGCCCGCTACGGATTCGATACGCTGCTGGATCCAGCGTTTCTCTTCGGTAGAGGTAATGTGCATGTATTCCGCGCCGATGGAGCCGCAGTAGGTTTGCTTGAGCGCATCAATGAGTTCGCCCAGCTTCATCGTGTCTTTGCCGATGGCAAAAGAACCTACGTTAAAGCTTTCCTGGAAATCGGCCTCGGTCAGATCGTGATACGCCGGATCGAGATCGGCCACACGTTCTTGCTGCCACAGTCCCAGCGGATCGAGATTCGCATGCTGGTGACCACGGAAGCGATAAGCGTTGATAAGCTGCAGGACTTTAACCTGCTTCGCATTGGTGTCAGGGTCGGAAATCGCAGAAGAGTAACGTGAGGCATCCTTCGCCAGACGACGGAAATAATCACGTGTTTTGGAATGGAATTGATCCGGTTTGACCCCTGTGCCAGGCAACTGCTGGAACATGGAACGCCAGTTTGCGTCCACTGAGTCAGGATCGGTTAAGAAGTCTTCATAGAGCTGTTCAATCCAGCTCTGGTTCGCACCAGAAAGGAAAGAAGAGTCCAGCCAGGCTTTCATTGCGCCGTTCTGCATCGTGATCCCTTAAGCATTTTTATGCTTACTTTCGCCGTAGAAACTACCACGCACACCACGTGTACGTGCCGGGGTTCACCTGCGAGCTCTTTTCATTTGGCCCGCGAAGGAACCTTTAGAAACTGTCTAAACTTCAGGGCAGTTTTTAAAGGTTTCTGCAATTTTCCCGGTGGCGCTACGCTTACCGGGCCTACTGTTACGTAGGCCGGATAAGCGCAGCGCCATCCGGCGTTTTTACTTACGCACTGCGCTGCAGCAGCATCGACTTAATATGGCCGATGGCGCGCGTCGGGTTCAGTCCCTTCGGACATACACTGACGCAGTTCATGATGCTATGGCAGCGGAATACGCTGAAAGCGTCACTCAGTCCTTCCAGACGACTCTCGGTTTCGGTGTCGCGGCTATCGATCAGGAAGCGATAGGCAGCCAGCAGACCGGCCGGGCCGATAAACTTGTCCGGGTTCCACCAGAACGACGGACAGGACGTTGAACAACATGCGCAGAGAATACACTCGTACAACCCATCGAGTTTTTCACGCTGCTCAGGAGACTGTAAGTGCTCGCGAGCGGGTGGATTTTGCCCATTATTCAATAAGTAAGGCTTAATCTTCTCATATTGTGCATAGAATTGCCCCATGTCTACCACCAAATCACGCACGACCGGCAGGCCTGGCAGAGGACGGATAACAATTTTCTGACCAGGACGCTGCAACGCGGAAATTGGCGTGATGCAGGCCAGGCCATTTTTGCCGTTCATGTTCACGCCATCAGAGCCGCAGACCCCTTCACGGCAGGAGCGACGGAACGACAGTGTCGGATCTTTTTCTTTCAGCTGGATTAACGCATCCAGCAGCATCATGTCGCGACCTTCTTCCACTTCCAGGGTGTAGTCCTGCATACGCGGAGCATCATCAACATCCGGGTTATAACGATAAACTGAGAATTCGAGTTTCATTATCCTGTCTCCGCATTAGTAAGTACGAATCTTCGGCGGGAACGCCGGACGCAGTTTCGGTTCCATGTTGACGCTACGACGCGTCATGGATTCCGACTCTGGCAGATACAGGGAATGGCACAGCCAGTTTTCGTCATCACGATCCGGGAAGTCGAAGCGGCTATGCGCGCCACGGCTCTCGGTACGGAAGTTTGCCGACATCGCGGTCGCGAACGCAGTTTCCATCAGGTTATCCAGCTCCAGGCATTCAACGCGCTGGGTGTTGAACTCGCTGGAGGTGTCATCCAGACGGGCATTTTTCAGACGCTCGCGGATCGCTTTCAGCTGCTCAAGACCTTTGGCCATTGCGTCACCTTCGCGGAATACCGAGAAGTTATGCTGCATGCATTCCTGCAGTGCTTTACGGATTTCCACCGGATCTTCGCCGTTACGGTTGCCGTTCCAGCGGTTGAGGCGCTCAAGAGAGGCATCAATTTCGTCGTCGGTCGCGTCACGCAGCGCGCCCTGCTCGGCAATGGATTCCTGCAGATGCAGACCGACTGCACGGCCGAATACCACCAGGTCCAGCAGCGAGTTGCCGCCGAGACGGTTTGCGCCGTGAACGGATACGCAGGCAATTTCACCTACGGCGAACAGGCCAGGAATAACCACATCTTCGCCCTGCTCGTTCACGGTCAACGCCTGACCGGTCACTTTGGTCGGAATACCGCCCATCATGTAGTGGCAGGTTGGGATAACAGGAATTGGCTCTTTCACCGGGTCGACGTGTGCGAAGGTACGAGACAGCTCCAGAATGCCCGGCAGACGGGATTCCAGCACCTCTTTACCCAGATGGTCGAGTTTCAGCTTCGCGTGTGGACCCCATGGGCCATCACAGCCGCGGCCTTCACGGATTTCGATCATGATGGAACGCGCCACCACGTCACGACCCGCCAGGTCTTTCGCATTCGGGGCATAACGCTCCATGAAGCGTTCGCCGTGTTTGTTCAGCAGGTAGCCGCCTTCACCACGGCAGCCTTCTGTTACCAGAACGCCGGCACCGGCGATACCGGTTGGGTGGAACTGCCACATTTCCATATCCTGAACCGGCACGCCTGCGCGGATTGCCATGCCGACACCGTCACCGGTGTTGATGTGGGCGTTGGTGGTGGACTGGTAAATACGGCCTGCACCGCCGGTGGCCAGCACGGTTGCGCGGGCTTTGAAGTAAACGACTTCACCGGTTTCGATACACAGCGCGGTACAACCGACCACTGCGCCATCGGCATTTTTCACCAGATCCAGCGCATACCACTCGGAGAAGATGGTGGTGTGGTTTTTCAGGTTCTGCTGATACAGGGTGTGCAGCAGTGCGTGGCCGGTACGGTCAGCCGCCGCTGCGGTACGTGCCGCCTGCTCGCCGCCGAAGTTTTTCGACTGGCCGCCAAACGGACGCTGATAGATGGTGCCGTTTTCCAGACGGGAGAACGGCAGCCCCATGTGGTCCAGCTCCAGAATCGCTTCCGGGCCGGTCTTACACATATATTCGATGGCATCCTGGTCGCCGATGTAGTCGGAACCTTTTACCGTGTCGTACATGTGCCATTCCCAGTTATCTTCATGGGAGTTACCCAGCGCAACGGTAATACCGCCCTGCGCGGATACTGTGTGGGAACGGGTCGGGAACACTTTAGAGAGCAGCGCACAGGTCTGGCCGCTCTGGGAAATTTGCAGTGCGGCACGCATACCTGCGCCACCGGCACCAATCACAACAGCATCAAATTCTCTGACTGGCAGTTTCATTACACACCCCACACCACAACGAATCCATAAATAACGTAAACCACCAGTGCAACGACAATGGCCAGCTGCAGAGGAAGGCGAATCGCCAGCCGTTTAACGTAATCGGTCAACACCTGCCACATACCAATCCACGCATGAATAAGGATGGAGAACAGCGCCAGCAGGGTGAACACTTTGGTGAAGGCGGATCCGAAGAACCCACTCCAGATTTCCCACGTCAGCGTACCGCTGGTCGCGAAGAAACCAATCATATAGATGATGTAAAGGGTGAGAACGATGGCGGTAGCACGGACAAGAATGAAGTCATGTACGCCGTTGCGTCCTAATGCGGAGGCGTTGCTTACCATACGAGAACTCCTGCGAGAAGTGAAAGCACGACAGTAATCACAAATGAAATGTTAGCGGAGCGTTTCCCGGCTTCGAACGACTCTTCCAGGTAGCCAAAGTCCATCAGCATATGACGAACACCCACGACGACGTGGTACGCCAGCGCGGTCAGAATGCCCCACATGATGAATTTCACGAAGAAGCTGTTCATGATGGCAGAGGCCTGGAGGAATCCTTCAGGGGAGGAGAGGCTGGTACCCAGTAACCACAGCAGAATGCCGACCGCCACAAACGTAATTACACCTGAAACACGGTGCAGAATGGACGCTATTGCTGTTACGGGGAACCGGATCGTTTTCAGATCCAGATTGACAGGTCTTTGTTTTTTCACATTTCTTATCATGAATAACGCCCACATGCTGTTCTTATTGTTTCCTTCCTCCGGACTGCGATGCGGGTCAAGCAGCGTTCCTTTTCTATAACTGCGCGTCATGCAAAACAATGCTTCCAGATGCTTCAACGACACATTACAACGCTGGGTGGCTCGGGATTGCAGGGTGTTCCGGAGACCTGGCGGCAGTATAGGCCGTTCACAAAATCATTACAATTAACCTACATACAGTTTGTCGGGTTTTCTCTGGAACAGTGATCAGGGTCACGATAACAACATCTTTTTAATTTTTAATCATCTGATTTGACAAATGTTAAACAATATTGTTACAAACGTCATCAGAAAAGGCATATAATGCGCAAAAGTTATGAGGTCTCTCTTTCACCTGACAAATAGTTATGTAACAGTGTGATGGTATTGACCGAAGTTATCAGGACAGTTATTAGTGATATACAGGTTTGAATAATTCGGACTGCAAAAACGCTGATTTGCTGTTGTTTCACTGATATTTCATTCGTTTACCTGCAAGGCGCCATAGCTCTGTACCCTGGTTTGTCCTCGTGAGCTGAGCGGTAAGCCAAATAACAATCTGGTAACGGTGATTAACAGCTGAAAGCAAATCCGGTAAAGCGCAGTCTTAAGCATAAGGCGCTAAGGAGACCGTAAATGGCTGATACAAAGGCAAAACTCACCCTCAACGGTGGTGATGCTATTGAACTGGATGTGCTAAAAGGCACGCTCGGTCAGGATGTTATTGATATCCGTACGCTGGGTTCCAAAGGAGTATTTACCTTTGACCCTGGATTTACCTCTACCGCATCTTGCGAATCCAAAATCACCTACATTGACGGTGACGAAGGTATCCTGCTCCATCGCGGCTTCCCCATCGATCAGTTAGCCACCGAATCCAACTATCTGGAAGTGTGCTACATCCTGCTGAACGGCGAAAAGCCAACGCAGGCGCAGTACGATGAATTCAAAACCACCGTCACCCGTCACACCATGATCCATGAGCAGATTACCCGTCTGTTCCATGCGTTCCGTCGTGACTCTCACCCGATGGCGGTGATGTGCGGGATTACCGGTGCGCTGGCGGCGTTCTACCACGACTCCCTTGACGTGAATAACCCGCGTCACCGTGATATCGCGGCGTTCCGTCTGCTGTCCAAAATGCCTACCATGGCGGCGATGTGTTACAAATACTCCATCGGCCAGCCGTTTGTGTATCCACGTAACGACCTCTCCTACGCCGGTAACTTCCTGCGCATGATGTTCTCCACGCCGTGCGAAGAGTACGAAGTGAACCCGGTGCTGGAACGCGCAATGGACCGTATCCTGATCCTGCACGCTGACCACGAACAGAACGCTTCCACCTCTACCGTCCGTACCGCGGGCTCTTCAGGCGCGAACCCGTTCGCCTGTATCGCTGCGGGCATCGCCTCCCTGTGGGGACCGGCGCACGGCGGTGCGAACGAAGCGGCACTGAAGATGCTGGAAGAGATCAGCACCGTTGAGCACATTCCTGAATTCGTGCGTCGCGCGAAAGACAAGAATGACTCCTTCCGCCTGATGGGCTTCGGTCACCGTGTTTACAAAAACTATGACCCACGCGCCACCGTGATGCGTGAAACCTGCCACGAAGTGCTGAAAGAACTGGGTACCAAAGATGATCTGCTGGAAGTGGCGATGGAGCTGGAACACATCGCGCTGAATGACCCGTACTTCATCGAGAAGAAACTCTACCCGAACGTCGACTTCTACTCCGGTATCATTCTGAAAGCGATGGGTATTCCGTCTTCCATGTTCACCGTAATCTTCGCCATGGCCCGTACCGTAGGCTGGATTGCGCACTGGAACGAAATGCACAGCGAAGGCATGAAAATCGCCCGTCCTCGTCAGCTGTATACCGGCTACGAGCAGCGTGATTTTAAGTCTGATATTAAGCGCTAACAGACGTTGGGTGCGGCATGATGCCCTCACCCCAGCCCTCTCCCACAGGGAGAGGGTGAAAACCTTAAAAACGGTAACCCTTGGGTTACCGTTTTACTTTTATTTCTGGCAGTGCGGGCACCAGTAAAAAGGTCTCGAAGAGAGCATAATCCTGTCGATAATCCCGCCACACCGCTCGCACTTTTTCCCCGCCCGATGAAACACCTTAAACCGGAACAGCGCCCCGTGATGCCTGTTCTCATCTACCACGCCGCGCGTCGTGTAGGATAAACGCGGTATGTCCAGCAGCGCATGGGACAGCGCTTCCAGCTGTTCATCGCTGAGCTGCGAGGCTTTATGCTGCGGCGCCAGCCCGGCTTCCCAAAGGATTTCCACCCGCAGGTAGTTGCCGAGCCCGGCCAGAAAGGCCTGGTCGAGAAAAAGACCGGAAAACTGCCGATTGCGAAATTTGGGTGACAGCAAACGGGCTTTCACATCGCCAGCCGTCAGGCGCATATCCAGCACATCCGGCCCGACGCGCAGCAAGAACGGATGAACGAGCAACTGCTCAGGCGTTAACATTTCAATATCCGACGCGCTGTAAAGCAGGATGGCTTTATCCGCCGTTTGCAGCCTAACCCGCAGCACACGGGTGGTTTGCGGTTGTTCATCCGCGTTAACCACGCGCCAGACACCGTAAAGCTGGTTATGGCTATATAACGTCAGGTTATGGGAAAAGTGCGTGAGTAAGGCTTTCCCGCGCGTTTCAATATGGGTCACCGTCTGCCCCAGCAGCTGTGATTCAAACGGTTTGAGTTGCGGAAAGGCAAACCAGACATCCGTCAGCGGTTTGCCCTTTATCGCCGCTTCCAGGCTATCCGCCGCGCGGCGGATCTCCGGACCTTCTGGCATGTTATTGTCCTTAAATGATTATTCTGCGCTGACAAGAATACCCTCATCAGAGAACGCTGCCCGCAGGCGTCGCGCAAACTGGAGCGCATGCTCGCCGTCGCCATGTAAGCATACCGTATCGGCCTGAACGTTTGCCGATGTACCATCCACAGCGATGACACGCCCGGCGCGCACCATCTCCAGCGTCTGCGTCAGCGCTTTACCTTCGTCGGTAATGAGCGCCCCGGCCTGCGTTCGCGGCACCAGGCTGCCATCAGACTGATATCCCCGGTCGGCAAACACTTCCTGGCGGGTGGTTAACCCCAGGCGCTGCCCGGCGCGGATCAGCTCGCTGCCCGCCAGGCCCACCAGAATCAGCTGAGAGTCACAATCCCGCACCGCGCGGGCAATGGCGTCAGCCAGAGCAGGATCTTTCGCCGCCTGATTGTAAAGCATGCCGTGCGGCTTCACGTGGCGCAGTACGCCCTTCTCAGCGCGCACTATCGCCTCCAGCGCGCCAATCTGGTAAAGCATTTGAGCGTAGACCGTCTCCGGCGGCAGGTCCATCGCCGTACGGCCAAAGTTCTCCCGGTCGGGAAAGCTCGGGTGAGCGCCTATCGCCACGCCGTTTTTAATGGCATTGCGCACGCTCTCCAGCATGGTTTGCGCATCACCCGCGTGAAAGCCGCAGGCGATGTTGACCGAAGAGACCAGCGTCATCAGCTCTGCGTCGGCGCGGCTCCCCTCCCCCAGATCGGCATTTAAATCAATCTTTACCATCAAGCCTCCACGCCAGCTGTTCGAGATAACGCTGCTGATCCTGCCGCGCTTTCAGCGCCTCCTCCAGCGAACATTGCACGAAATGGATCGGCTGACCGAGGGGAATTTGCGCCAGATGGTAGCGATCCGCGTCAATAATGCAGGCAATGCGCGGATAACCGCCCGTCGTCTGCGCATCGTTCATCAGCACAATGGGTTGACCATTGCCCGGAACCTGAATGACGCCAGGCAATAAGCCGTGGGAGAGCAACTCCCGGTCGGTTGTTCGGGTCAGCGGCTGCCCCTGCAGGCGGTAGCCCATGCGGTTACTCTGCGGGCTAATCTTCCACGGCGAACGCCAGAAAGACTCTTTAGAAGCGTCATCGAACTCCTGATATTCCGGCCCCGGTAAGGCGCGGATCACGTTCCCCCACAGCAACTGTTTTACGCCCTGCGTCGTCGAGAAATCGCGTGTTGACGGCTTAATCGCCAGACGATCGCCATCGCGCAGCGAACGTCCCTCATGCCCGCCTATGCCCGCTTTCTGATCGGTACTGGCTGATCCCAGCACCTCCGGCACGTCAATGCCCCCCGCTACCGCAAGGTAACTGCGCACGCCGTGCAAAGGCCGTTTCAGCGTCAGACGTTGCCCGGCTTTCGCCCGCAACCGCCAGCCGGTCCACACCGCTTTGCCGTCCAGCGTGGCGTCACAACCTGCGCCGGTCAACGCAAACCAGGTTTCCTGACCGAACTCAATCACGCACTGACCCAGCGTAATTTCTAACGCCGCCGTGCTGCCTGCGTTACCCACCAGCAGGTTGGCAATCTCCAGCGAAGGACGATCAAGCGCACCGCAGTAGCTCACGCCAGACTGGCGCAGGCCAAAGCGGCCGGCATCCTGTACCGAGGTATAAAGCCCTGCGCGAAGTAACGTTAACATACCCCCTCCTTCTGCGGGATAAAGCGAAGGGTATCGCCAGGACGAAGGAGAATGGGTGCCTCCTGCCCCGGTTCAAATAATGGCATGGCGGTGTGCCCAATAAGCTGCCAGCCGCCCGGTGAGGTGAGCGGATAAATTCCGGTTTGTTCGCCGCCAATTGCCACCGTTCCCGCGGGAACGCTCAGGCGTGGCTCGGCCCGGCGCGGCGTATGCAGCTGAGGGGATAATCCGCCAAGATACGGGAAGCCGGGTTGAAACCCCAGAAACCAGACCACGTAATCCACCGAACTGTGCAGCTCAACTACCTGCTTCTCCGTTAATCCGCAGTGATCCGCCACCACGCCAAGATCCGGCCCACCCGTGCCGCCATAGACGACCGGGATTTCAATCATTCTCGATTCCGGCTCCAGCGCTTCGCTCTCTTCCCACCAGCGCTGAAGACGTTCAATAGCATCCAGCGCCTTTGTCTGCGGGTTGCGCAGCACGACGGTAATGTTATTCATACCAGGAATGGTTTCTACCACTTCCGGGATGTCAACCAGACGCTGTGTCAGCCGCCAGATACGCTTTTGCGTGGCAAGCGTGACCGGCGGTTCAAGTTCCAGTACAACTGCGCTTTCACCCAAAAGATAACAACGCGCTCTCTGCACTCGGGCACCTCTCATCAGGCGGGATTAGGGATATCAATAAAGGTCACATCCAGATCGGTATTTTCCGTCAGCCATTCACTGAGGGCGCGGATACCGCCACGCTCGGTAGCATGGTGGCCTGCCGCGTAAAAATGCAGCCCCTGTTCACGGGCTGAGTGAACCGTCTGCTCAGAGACTTCACCGGTAATAAACGCATCAACACCAAAACGCGCGGCGCTGTCGATAAAGCCCTGACCGCCGCCGGTACACCAGGCAACGCGCTTAACGGTATCCGGCCCCGTGTCGCCACACCACAGCGGACGACGCCCGAGACGTGCTTCGATCCACGAGGCCAGCTCCAGACCCGGAACCGGCATCGACAGCTCTCCCCACGGGACCAGCGGCTCGATTTCGCCCATCACAGTGATCCCCAACAGCTGCGCCAGCTGGACGTTATTCCCCAGTTCCGGGTGTGCATCCAGCGGCAGGTGGTAGCCGTACAGGTTGATGTCATTGGCCAACAGCGTTTTCAGGCGGTTGCGCTTCATACCGCGAATAATCGGTGATTCGTTTTTCCAGAAATAACCGTGGTGAACAATGATCGCATCGGCCTCCTGACGCACCGCTTCATCCAGCAATGCCTGGCTTGCCGTCACGCCGGTGATGATTTTTTGCACTGTCTCACGGCCTTCCACCTGCAGCCCATTCGGGCCGTAATCGCTGAAGCCGGCGGTATTGAGTTTTTCGTTAATCAGGCTTTCCAGTTCGCTGTTTTTCATCATCACTCTCTTAAGCTTTACGGGCGGCTTCATAGGCCGCCAGCGTGGCGACGCGCGCCTGTTTATGGTCAACAATCGGGCGGGGATAATCGAGCTTTACGCCCTGTTTATCCGCCCATGCCCACGGGTCGTGGATCGCTTTCGCAGGAACATGCCTGAGCGCGGGCAACCAGCGACGAATAAAGTCGCCGTTAGCATCAAATTTTTGTCCCTGAGTGGTCGGATTGAAAATCCGGAAATAGGGAGCCGCATCGGTACCGGTAGAGGCCGCCCACTGCCATCCGCCATTATTCGCTGCCAGATCGCCATCGATCAGCTGAGAAATAAAATAACGTTCCCCGACACGCCAGTCGATAAGCAGATCTTTCACCAGGAAGCTGGCGGTAATCATTCGCAGACGGTTGTGCATCCACCCGGTTTCATTCAACTGGCGCATCGCGGCATCAACAATCGGATAGCCCGTCTCCCCCTTTTTCCAGGCCAGTAAACGCGCCTCGTCGTGCTGCCATTTTACGTTATCGGTCCAGGGAATGAACGGGCGATGCTTGCAGAGATCGGGATGATAAGTCATCAGATGGCGATAGAACTCACGCCAGATCAGTTCGTTCAGCCACACCGACCCCGTCCCGCCGTCCAGCGCCTGCGGCTGCTCGGCCAGGAGACGATGCAGACACTGGCGAGGAGAGAGCACGCCCAATGCCAGGCAGGCCGATAATCGGCTTGTCCCTTCAACCGCCGGGAAATCCCTGCGCGCGTCGTACTCTCCCGCGCCCTGCTTGCAAAACTGGCGCAGCTTCGCAATCGCTGATTTCTCACTGGCAGGGAACAGAAGATCGTCGAACGACTGTTGGGGATAGTTAAACGTTAATTCAGGCAGATCGGTTATGGCATCACCCCGAACAGCGGGCGCGGCCACGCACTCAGGCAGCGCCTCTTTCAGGCGTTTAACAAACGCATTTTTAAACGGCGTAAACACTTTGTACATTTCGTGACTGCCGGTCATGACGCTGCCCGGCGCCAGCATGACGCTGTCATCAAATCCTTCACAAACTACCCCGTCCAGCATGTTTTCCAGCTGGCGATCCCGCCGCTGTTCGTTCAGCTCGTACTGATAGTTATAAAAAAGGTGTGTGACGCCGTTTTGCTGACAGATCGCCTGCAGCATCTGAAGCTGCGCGGCAAAATCACTGACCTCTTTGTAGATCAGCGGAATACCTTTTTCAGCAAGCGAGTGTTGCAGAACGTTCAGATGTGATTTGAGGTAAGCCGCCTGGCGCGGTGCCATATCATGCTGCTGCCACTGTTCGGGCGTAGCGATGAACAGTGCCAGCACGCTGGCATCCTCAGAACGACAGGCTGCCGCGAGAGCGATGTTGTCATGTACGCGCAGATCTGCGCGAAACCAAACCAGATGGGTGGGCATAAAACTCCAGGCAAATATCCATTATGTCCGTAAGGGCACGCCACCAAAGGAAAAAGTGGCGAGCTTTTACTGTACTTTGCCATGAAGTGTAGACGGGATGAAATAAAAAAGGCCGCCCGGGGGGTGGTAATGCCAGTCAGTTAAGTAACTGACTGGCATTACCCATTGCTATTGGCGGTTTCTATATTGCTATGTGTAGTCTTTCTTTTTTTAGTAGAAGTCGCAGGTCGCTTTCTCGGCCTGATCCATCCACACCGGCTTCTCGCTGGTTTTCGCCCAGACGCGGTGCAGATAGCTGTAAAAACGAGCGCGATCTTTCCAGAACAGCATCACCGGCAGGGCCAGCACGCCAGCCACTACGGCGAAAGTACGACGCATGAACACAATATGAGCTGGATACGCTTTATACAGATCCATATTTTCTCCCCTATAGTTGGCCGGAAACGTCATCCGGAAAATTCAAAATCTGTGACCTGGATAAAATAATATCGCTTTGCGTGTAATTTTACTACTCATCCGACCACTTATTTTCATTCATTTAGTGAATATTTACACTCGCGCCGTAATTTAGTTACAGAAAAGTTAACAATTTACTTACCAATAGTTAAATTGTGGCTTTTCCATTTTTATACTTTTTTTACACCCTCTCTCCTCATTTTTGCGAAATCTTTGCGCCATAAATCCTACCGTTAACCCAACAACAAAAGTCACCCGGAGGTGGATTGTGAGTGCAGGTCTTATTGCCGGCATCGTGCTGGTGTTCCTGTTATTGGGTTATCTGGTTTATGCCCTGATTAATGCGGAGGCATTCTGATGGCTGCTCAGGCGTTTTTGCTTATTGCCAGCTTCTTACTGGCGTTGTTCGTTCTGGCAAGGCCACTGGGAATGGGGCTGGCAAGGCTTATCAACAACGTCCCCCTGCCTGGTACGGGAAGCGTTGAAAAAGGGATCTGGCGTGTACTGGGAATAGACGATCGCGAGATGAGCTGGCGTGAATATCTGTTTGCCATTCTGCTGCTGAATATTGTTGGGCTGATTGCACTTTTTACCCTGCTGATGCTGCAGGGGAGTCTGCCGCTGAATCCGCAACAATTACCGGGTCTGTCCTGGCATCTTGCGCTGAATACGGCAGTCAGCTTTGTCACCAACACCAACTGGCAGTCCTATGCGGGTGAAACCACGCTCAGCTATTTCAGCCAGATGGTTGGGTTAACCGTTCAGAACTTCCTCTCAGCCGCCAGCGGTATCGCTGTGATCTTCGCGCTGACGCGCGCGTTTGCTCGTCAGAAAATCAGTACCCTGGGTAACGCGTGGGTGGATCTGACGCGCATCACGTTGTGGATATTGCTGCCAATTGCGCTGCTGATCGCGCTGTTCTTTATTCAGCAAGGTAGCCTGCAAAACCTGCTGCCATACACCCCTTATACCTCGCTGGAAGGGGCAAAACAGCTCCTGCCGATGGGGCCCGTGGCGTCGCAGGAAGCCATCAAGATGCTCGGCACCAACGGCGGCGGCTTCTTCAACGCCAACTCATCGCATCCGTTTGAAAACCCGACTGCCCTGACCAATTTTGTGCAGATGCTGGCGATTTTCCTGATCCCCACCGCACTCTGCTTTGCCTTTGGTGATGTCGTCAACGATCGCCGTCAGGGGCGCACCCTGCTCTGGACCATGTCGTTAATCTTCGTGGTCTGCGTTGCGCTGGTGATGTGGGCTGAATGGAACGGCAATAGCCATTTCATGCAGCTTGGGGCTAACAGCAATATCAATATGGAAGGTAAAGAGAGCCGCTTTGGCATTCTCGCCAGCAGCCTCTATGCGGTGGTCACCACGGCGGCCTCGTGCGGGGCGGTGAATGCCATGCATGACTCCTTCACCGCACTGGGCGGCATGATCCCAATGTGGCTGATGCAGATTGGCGAGGTGGTATTTGGCGGCGTGGGTTCAGGTCTTTACGGCATGCTGTTGTTCGTGATGCTGGCGGTGTTTATTGCCGGTCTGATGATTGGTCGTACCCCGGAATACCTCGGTAAAAAAATCGACGTTCGCGAGATGAAATTAACCGCGCTGGCGATTCTGGTAACCCCTGCCCTCGTACTGCTCGGCTCCGCACTGGCGCTGATGACCGAGGCCGGACGCAGCGGCATCTTTAACCCGGGTATTCACGGCTTTAGCGAAGTGCTGTATGCCGTCTCCTCTGCCGCCAACAACAACGGCAGTGCCTTTGCAGGCTTAAGTGCCAACTCACCGTTCTGGAACTGTCTGCTGGCGTTCTGCATGTTCGTGGGTCGTTTCGGGATCATTGTGCCGGTCATGGCGATTGCCGGATCGCTGGTGAATAAAAAAATTCAACCGACCACCACCGGAACATTACCGACCCACGGCGCGCTGTTTATCGGCCTGCTCACAGGCACCGTGTTACTGGTTGGTGCCCTGACCTTTATCCCCGCCCTCGCGTTAGGCCCGGTCGCGGAATACCTCTCTTTACGCTGATTTTGCGGAGAATTTGTCATGAGTCGTAAACAACTGGCCCTGTTCGAACCGTCATTAGTTCGTCAGGCGCTCATGGATGCGGTGAAAAAACTGAGCCCGCGCGTGCAGTGGCACAACCCGGTGATGTTTATTGTCTGGGCGGGAAGCGTCCTGACCACCGCACTGGCGATTGCCATGGGAACGGGCCACATGCCGGGAAATGCGATGTTTACCAGCGCCATTAGCCTGTGGCTGTGGTTTACCGTGCTGTTTGCCAACTTTGCGGAAGCGCTGGCGGAAGGCCGGAGTAAAGCCCAGGCCAACAGCCTGAAAGGGGTAAAAAAGACCGCCTTCGCACGCAAGTTACGTGAACCAAAATACGGTGCGCAGATGGACCACGTTCCGGCGGATGAACTGCGTAAAGGCGATGTGGTGCTGGTCGAAGCTGGCGATATTATCCCGTGCGACGGGGAAGTGATTGAAGGTGGCGCGTCGGTGGACGAAAGCGCCATCACCGGGGAATCCGCCCCGGTTATCCGTGAATCCGGCGGCGATTTCGCCTCCGTAACGGGGGGGACGCGCATACTCTCCGACTGGCTGGTGATTCAGTGTAGCGTTAACCCAGGTGAAACCTTCCTTGATCGGATGATCGCCATGGTGGAAGGCGCCCAGCGTCGTAAAACCCCCAACGAGATTGCCCTGACCATCCTGCTGGTCGCGTTGACCCTCGTCTTCCTGCTGGCAACCGCGACCCTGTGGCCGTTCTCCGCTTATGGCGGTACGGCGGTCACCATCACGGTGCTGGTGGCGCTGCTGGTCTGTCTGATCCCCACCACTATCGGCGGCCTGCTGTCGGCCATCGGCGTGGCCGGTATGAGCCGTATGCTCGGTGCCAACGTCATCGCCACCAGCGGGCGTGCCGTTGAAGCGGCGGGCGATGTAGACGTTCTGCTGCTTGATAAAACCGGGACCATCACCCTCGGTAACCGTCAGGCATCAGACTTCTTACCCGCACCTGGCGTGGATGAAAAAACGCTGGCAGATGCCGCACAGCTCTCATCGCTTGCCGACGAAACTCCGGAAGGTCGCAGCATTGTGATTCTTGCCAAACAGCGCTTTAACCTTCGCCAGCGCGACGTTCAGAGCCTGCATGCCACTTTCGTGCCCTTCACGGCACAGACCCGGATGAGCGGCATTAATATTCAGGACCGGATGATCCGTAAAGGCTCGGTTGACGCCATCCGTCGCCACATTGAGGCTAATAACGGTCACTTCCCACCCGAAGTGGATAGCCTGGTGGAAAGCGTGGCCCGTCAGGGGGCAACGCCGCTGGTGGTGGCTGAAGGCGCAAACGTGCTGGGGGTGATTGCCCTGAAGGATATCGTCAAAGGCGGCATCAAAGAACGCTTTGCCCAGCTGCGTAAAATGGGGATCAAAACGGTGATGATCACCGGGGATAACCGTCTGACCGCCGCGGCGATTGCTGCCGAAGCGGGCGTGGATGATTTTCTTTCCGAAGCCACACCGGAAGCCAAACTGGCCTTGATTCGTCAGTATCAGGCGGAAGGGCGTCTGGTCGCGATGACCGGTGACGGGACCAACGATGCCCCTGCTCTGGCGCAGGCCGACGTGGCGGTGGCAATGAACTCCGGTACCCAGGCGGCAAAAGAGGCGGGCAACATGGTCGATCTCGACTCTAACCCGACCAAGCTGATTGAAGTCGTGCACATTGGTAAGCAGATGCTGATGACGCGCGGCTCGCTGACCACGTTCAGCATCGCTAACGATGTGGCGAAATATTTCGCCATCATTCCGGCCGCGTTTGCTGCGACCTATCCGCAATTAAACGCCCTGAACGTAATGCACCTGCACTCCCCGGCATCGGCCATTCTGAGCGCGGTAATCTTTAACGCCCTGATTATTGTCTTCCTGATCCCGCTGGCGCTGAAAGGCGTGAGCTACAAGCCGCTCACGGCGGCCGCCATGCTGCGCCGCAACCTGTGGATTTACGGCCTGGGTGGGCTGGTGGTGCCTTTCATCGGTATCAAGGCTATCGATCTGCTGTTGACCCTGTTCGGGCTGGTTTAAAAGGTGAATCAAATGACGATGTTACGCCCCGCTATACTTCTGTTTATTCTGCTGTCGCTGATTACCGGCGGCCTCTACCCGCTGGTCACCACCGCCCTGGGCCAGTGGTGGTTTAAGGATCAGGCTAACGGCTCGCTGATTATGCAAAACGGTGAAAACCGCGGTTCGCGCCTGATTGGCCAGAGCTTTACGGACGCTCGCTACTTCCAGGGACGCCCTTCCGCCACTGCCGAAAGCCCGTATAATCCGATGGCATCCGGCGGCAGTAACCTTGCGGGCAGCAACCCGGCGCTGGAGAAAGCCGTCGCCGAGCGCGTGGCCGCCCTGCGCGCCGCCAATCCACAGGCCAGCCGCGAGGTTCCCGTGGAGCTGGTCACCGCCTCAGCCAGCGGGCTGGACTATAGCCTGACGCCGGCAGCGGTGGCGTGGCAGATCCCGCGCGTTGCCGCCGCCCGTCAATTGAGTGTTGAACAGGTGAGCAAGCTGGTGGCAGAACACACACAAAAGCCGCTGGTCAGCTATATCGGCATGCCGGTAGTGAATATTGTTGAGCTGAATCTGGCGCTGGACGCGCTAAGGAAAAACTAAATGACCGACGAGCCCATGCGCCCGGATCCGGACAGGCTGCTTGAACAGACGGCTGAAGCCCATCGCGGCAAACTGAAAATTTTCTTTGGCGCCTGCGCGGGTGTCGGGAAAACCTTCGCCATGCTGACGGAAGCCCAGCGGCTTCGGGCACAGGGGCTCGATATACTCATCGGCGTGGTTGAAACCCACGGACGTAAAGAGACGGCATCGCTGCTGAAGGGGCTTGCCACCCAGCCGCCCCGCCGCATCAACCATCGGGGTCGTTTAGTCACAGAGTTTGATATTGATGCCGCCCTCGCCCGCCGTCCGGCGCTTATCCTGATGGACGAACTGGCGCACAGCAATGCGCCAGGCTCGCGTCACCCCAAGCGCTGGCAGGATGTGGAAGAATTACTTGAAGCTGGCATTGATGTTTTCACGACGGTTAACGTGCAGCATCTGGAAAGCCTGAACGACGTGGTCAGCGGCGTGACCGGCATTCAGGTGCGCGAGACGGTGCCCGACCCTTTCTTCGATTCCGCTGACGAAGTGGTGCTGGTCGACCTGCCGCCGGATGATTTGCGCCAGCGCCTGCACGAAGGCAAAGTCTATATTGCCGGACAGGCCGAGCGTGCCATCGAACATTTCTTCCGCAAAGGCAACCTGATTGCCCTGCGCGAACTGGCTCTGCGCCGTACTGCCGATCGCGTTGACGATCAGATGCGTGCCTGGCGCGATTTGCAGGGCCAGGAACGCGTCTGGCATACGCGGGATGCCATCCTGCTGTGCGTGGGGCACGGCAGCGGTAACGAAAAACTTGTCCGCACCGCCGCGCGTCTGGCCGCCAAATTTGGCAGCGTCTGGCATGCGGTGTATGTCGAAACGCCGCAGCTTCATGCCCTGCCAGAAAACCAGCGCCGCGCGATTCTGAGTTCGCTGCGCCTGGCGCAGGAACTGGGTGCCGAAACCGCCACCCTTTCCGATCCTCAGGAAGATAAAGCCATTCTGCGCTACGCCCGGGAGCATAACCTGGGGAAAATCGTCATTGGCCGTCGCCAGCATCGTCGCTGGTTTAGCCGTGAATCCTTTGCCGACAAACTGGCCCGCCGCGCGCCGGATCTGGACCTGGTGATCGTGGCGCTGGATGATAAACCCACGCCCCTTCCCAGCCGCGCCCCGGACAGCCGTACTTTCAGTGATAAATGGCGCATTCAGCTTCGCGGCTGCCTGGTGGCAGTCGTGCTCTGCGCCCTGATCACGATCATTGCCAGCAAATGGCTGATTGCCTTCGACGCAGCCAACCTGGTGATGATCTACCTCCTTGGCGTGGTGGTGGTGGCACTCTTTTACGGACGCTGGCCGTCGGTGCTGGCAACGGTGATTAACGTCATCAGCTTTGATCTGTTCTTTATTGCCCCTCGCGGGACGCTCGCCGTGTCGGACGTACAGTACATCCTGACCTTTGCCGTGATGCTCACCGTCGGGCTGGTGATCGGCAATCTGACGGCGGGCGTGCGCTACCAGGCGCGCATCGCCCGCTACCGCGAACAGCGCACGCGGCATCTGTATGAAATGTCGAAATCGCTGGCGGTGGGTCGGACCCCGCTGGATATTGTGCAGACCAGCGAGCAGTTTATTCGCTCGACGTTTCATGCCAGCAACCTGATTTTACTCCCGGACGAACACGGTAAGCTGCGCCCGCTAACCTCGGCCTCCGGCATGACGCCCTGGGACGAAGCCATCGCGCGCTGGAGCTTTGATAAAGGGTTACCTGCGGGCGCAGGGACCGACACCCTGCCCGGCGTGCCCTATCAAATTCTGCCGCTACGCAGCGCCGATAAAAATCAGGGGCTGGTGATTGTTGAGCCCTCAAACTTGCGTCAGCTGATGATCCCCGAGCAGCAGCGGCTGCTGGAGACTTTTACGCTGCTGGTTGCCAGCGCACTGGAACGGCTGGCGCTTACCGCCAGTGAAGAACAGGCCCGACTGGCCAGCGAGCGTGAAAGCATTCGTAACTCGCTGCTGGCGGCGCTGTCGCACGACCTGCGGACACCGCTGACCGTTCTGTTTGGTCAGTCAGAAATCCTGACACTGGACCTGGCCGCGGAAGGGTCTAAACACGCCCTTCAGGCCAGCGAAATCCGCCAGCACGTGCTGAATACCACCCGTCTGGTGAATAACCTGCTCGATATGGCGCGCATTCAGTCGGGCGGATTTAACCTCAAAAAAGAGTGGCTCACGCTGGAAGAAGTGGTAGGCAGCGCGCTGAAAATGCTGGAGCCCGGCCTCGGTGGGCGGCATATCGCGCTGAACATGCCTGAACCCCTGACCTTAATTCACGTCGATGGCCCCTTGTTTGAACGGGTGCTGATCAATCTGCTGGAAAATGCCGGTAAATATGCCGGCTCAAGTGCCCGGATTGGCGTGGATGCGATGGTAGAGGATGGCACGCTTCACCTTGACGTCTGGGATACCGGACCGGGCATTCCTGCCGGGCAGGAGCTGGCTATTTTCGAAAAATTCGCGCGCGGGAACAAAGAGTCGGCCATTCCGGGCGTTGGGCTCGGGCTGGCGATTTGTCAGGCGATCGTTGACGTCCATGGCGGAACCATTTCCGCAGAGAATCGTCCGGAAGGCGGCGCGCGTTTTTGTGTTACACTTCCTCTGGAAACCCCGCCAGAACTGAATGAATTACCCGAGGATTTGTGATTAACGTTCTGATTGTCGAAGATGAGATCGCCATTAGCCGTTTTCTGCGCGCTGCGCTGGAAGGAGACGGTCTGCGCGTTCACGATGCGGGTACGCTTCAACGGGGTTTAATTGAAGCCGCCACCCGCAAGCCGGACCTGGTGATCCTCGATCTTGGGCTGCCGGATGGCGACGGCATCGATTTTATTCGTGAGGTTCGTCAGTGGAGCCAGATGCCGATTCTCGTGCTCTCTGCCCGTACTGAAGAGACGGATAAAATCGCCGCGCTGGATGCCGGCGCCGATGACTATCTGATTAAACCCTTTGGCATTGGCGAATTGCAGGCTCGCCTGCGCGTGGCGCTGCGTCGTCATAGCGCCACCACGCCTGCCGACCCAACCTACACGTTTGGTGATATTCGGGTTGACCTCGCCGCACGGCGCATTGTGCGCGGTGAAGAGGAAATCCATCTTACCCCCATCGAATTCCGCCTGCTCGCCGTGCTGCTTAATAACCACGGCAAGGTTCTCACCCAGCGCCAGCTGTTGAGTCAGGTGTGGGGACCCAACGCGGTGGAACATAGTCACTATTTGCGCATATATATGGGTCACCTTCGTCAGAAACTGGAAGTCGACCCCGCTCGCCCTCGCCATTTATTAACTGAAACCGGTATCGGTTATCGGTTTATGCTTTGAATAACTATTCATATTATTTTCTAAATAATCAAAAACCCTCCCGATCAATATTAAAAAAATAATCAATATATTATTCCATGGATTATTTTTGCTCGTTTAAAACATTAACAAAACCAATCATTAACACTTCAACAACAAATCAGCATTTTGATCTGCGTTATTCATCAAAAACGACTAATTATTTCTGAAATGATCGGTTAAGGGTGATCTGATTCACAGTTAATCCCTTTTTCCTGGATAAAATGACCATGCTTTCAATTACTGAAAGGAAAATGAAACATGGAAAACAACAATCGCTTAATGCCCCATATAAGGCGGACAACACATATCATGATTTTTGCCCACCGAAACTGCTTTGACTTTCACCTCTTTAATGCCCGGTAGTCCTGCGACTTCTGGCGCACTCGCTTACAGGTTATCCTGAAATACCTTATTTTACAGGCCATTGCCTGTGAAGTCGTGCGCTCATTCCACTTAATTCAGACTCATCTGCAACCGGGCGGACTGAATTTCAATCATCAAAAAGCAATTTACTGATTTTAATCAGCGGCCACACTTTGCTTTTTTTCCGGAAAATTATCGATTTCTTTCTGACAAGAAATCGAAGGACGCTTATTACCTAAAATAAAGAGAGAAAGATGAAAAGTTTAAAAATCGCGGCCAGCCGTGCATGTCCGGACTGCTTTACCACCCAGCGTGAGCTTGTGGATGTCCGCGCTTCAGATTATATCGACGTCGCGGCCATTGTTCTGGCCGTTAGCGATATTTCCAGCGGCATACTGGAAGAAATAGAAGCCACCGGATTTGGCATTCCCGTCTTTGTCGCAACGCATAAAGAAGAGATCATTCCGGCAGATTATTTATCGCGCATTCACGGCGTATTTGAGCATTCAGACACCAGCAACGATTTTTATGGCCGCCAGCTGGAAGCGGCGGCCCAGAAGTACGAAACCCAGCTGCGACCGCCGTTTTTCCGTGCCCTCGTAGACTACGTGAAACAGGGTAACAGCGCATTTGACTGCCCGGGGCATCAGGGGGGGCAATTCTTCCGCCGTCATCCTGCGGGCAATCAGTTTGTCGATTTCTTTGGTGAAACGCTTTTCCGTTCCGACCTGTGTAACGCCGACGTGGCGATGGGCGATCTGCTGATCCACGAAGGCGCCCCGTGCATTGCGCAGCAACATGCCGCAAAGGTCTTTAATGCCGATAAGACCTACTTTGTGCTGAATGGGACCTCCTCATCCAACAAAGTGGTCCTTAACGCCCTGCTCACCCCTGGCGACCTGGTGCTGTTTGACCGTAATAACCACAAATCGAACCATCACGGCGCCCTTCTTCAGGCTGGCGCGACACCGGTCTATCTGGAAACCGCGCGCAACCCGTACGGCTTTATTGGTGGCATTGACGCGCACTGCTTTGAGGAAAGCTACCTGCGCGAGTTGGTAGCCGAGGTGGCGCCGGGTCGTGCACGCGATGCACGCCCGTTCCGTCTGGCGGTGATCCAGCTGGGTACCTACGATGGCACCATCTATAACGCCCGTCAGGTGGTGGATAAGATTGGGCATCTGTGTGATTACATCCTGTTCGACTCGGCCTGGGTAGGTTACGAGCAGTTTATCCCGATGATGGCAGATTGCTCGCCGCTGCTGCTGGAGCTGAACGAAAACGACCCGGGAATTCTGGTCACCCAGTCGGTACATAAACAGCAGGCAGGCTTCTCGCAAACCTCACAGATCCACAAAAAGGACAGCCATATCAAAGGCCAGCAGCGCTATGTACCCCACAAGCGGCTGAATAATGCTTTTATGATGCACGCCTCCACCAGCCCGTTCTACCCTCTGTTTGCTGCGCTGGATATTAACGCCCGTATGCATGAAGGTCAGAGCGGTCGCAATATGTGGATGGACTGCGTGGTTAACGGTATCGAAGCGCGCAAACTGATCCTGGAGAACTGCCAGTACCTTCGTCCGTTTGTGCCGGAGACGGTGGATGGCCGTCCGTGGGAAAGCTTCGACACAGCGGAAATTGCCACCGATCTGCGCTTCTTCCACTTCGTACCGGGTGAAAACTGGCACGCTTTTGAGGGCTATGCCGAGCACCAGTACTTTATCGACCCGTGCAAGCTCCTGCTGACCACGCCAGGTATTAACGCCCGCACCGGCGAGTATGAGGATTTCGGCGTGCCCGCCACCATCCTCGCCAATTTCCTGCGTGAAAACGGCATCGTGCCGGAGAAATGCGATCTCAACTCGATCCTGTTCCTGCTCACCCCTGCGGAAGATATGGGCAAACTGCAGCAGCTGGTGGCGCAGCTGGTGCGCTTCGAAAAACTGCTCGAGAGCGATGTTCCGCTGAAAGAGGTCCTGCCTTCTCTCTACAAACAACATCCGGAACGTTACGCGGATTACACGCTGCGCCAGATTTGCCAGGAGATGCACGATCTCTATGCCCGCCATAACGTGAAGCAACTGCAAAAAGAGATGTTCCGCAAGTCTCACTTCCCGCGCGTGATGATGAACCCGCAGGAGGCAAACTATGCGTATCTGCGTGGTGAAGTCGAACTGGTCTCCCTGCGCGACGCGGAAGGCCGCATTGCCGCTGAAGGCGCCCTGCCTTATCCGCCTGGGGTGCTGTGCGTTGTCCCGGGCGAAGTCTGGGGCGGCTCCGTGCTGCGCTACTTTGCCGCGCTGGAAGACGGTATCAACCTGCTACCAGGCTTCGCGCCTGAGCTGCAGGGCGTATACGTTGAAGAGTGTGAGGGTCGCAAACAGGTTCGCTGTAACGTCATCAAACAACCCGCTGCTCAGCCCGCGCTGATGAAAGGAGAGACATTATGAGTAAATCCAATAAGATGGGCGTGGTGCAGCTGACCATCCTCACCATGGTCAACATGATGGGGTCTGGGATCATCATGCTGCCCACCAAGCTTGCCGAAGTGGGCACCATTTCGATTATCTCCTGGCTGGTGACGGCGGTGGGGTCAATGGCGCTGGCGTGGGCATTCGCCAAATGCGGGATGTTCAGCCGCAAGTCCGGCGGGATGGGTGGCTATGCGGAATACGCTTTTGGTAAGTCCGGCAACTTTATGGCCAACTACACCTATGGTGTATCGCTGCTGATCGCCAACGTGGCGATTGCCATTTCCGCCGTGGGTTACGGGACGGAACTGTTTGGCGCCACGCTCACCCCGGTACAAATTGGGCTGGCGACCATCGGGGTGCTGTGGATCTGCACCGTGGCGAACTTCGGCGGCGCGCGTATCACCGGACAACTGAGCAGCATCACCGTCTGGGGCGTGATTATCCCGGTCGTCGGTTTATGCATCATCGGCTGGTTCTGGTTTAGTCCTACGCTCTACGCCAACTCCTGGAACCCGCATCATGTGCCGTTCTTTACCGCCGTGGGCTCTTCTATCGCCATGACGCTGTGGGCTTTCCTCGGACTGGAATCGGCCTGCGCGAATGCGGAAGTGGTTGAGAACCCGGAAAAGAACGTGCCAATTGCGGTACTTGGCGGAACGCTGGGGGCGGCGGTGATCTATATCGTCTCAACCAACGTGATTGCCGGGATTGTGCCGAATATGGATCTGGCTAACTCCACGGCACCGTTCGGGCTGGCTTTCGCCCAGATGTTCACCCCGGAAGTCGGGAAGGTGATTATGGGTCTGATGGTAATGTCCTGCTGCGGTTCGCTTCTCGGCTGGCAGTTCACCATCGCGCAGGTGTTTAAATCCTCGGCTGACGAAGGTTATTTCCCCAAAATCTTCTCCCGCGTCACCAAAGCGGACGCACCGGTGCAGGGCATGCTGGCCATCGTGATTTTCCAGAGTGGATTGTCGCTGATGACCATTAGCCCGTCGCTGAACAGCCAGTTCAACGTGCTGGTCAACCTGGCGGTGGTGACGAACATCATTCCGTACATTCTGTCGATGGCCGCGCTGGTGATTATTCAGAAGGTCGCGAAGGTGGATCCGCGTAAAGCACGAGCAGCGAATATCGTGGCGCTCATTGGGGCGATTTACAGCTTCTATGCGCTCTACTCTTCCGGTCAGGAAGCGATGCTCTATGGGGCAATGGTGACCTTTATGGGCTGGACGCTGTACGGTCTGGTGTCACCACGGTTTGAATTGAAGAATAAGCATAGTTAGGTAAAAACAAAACGGCAGCCCGAGGGTTGCCGTTTTTATTGTTTTCTCCCTCTCCCCGTGGGAGAGGGCCGGGGTGAGGGCATCAGCCCGCACCGATAACGCACTTACGCGTTCTTCAGCACTTCGCTGACAATCTCTACGGCTTCTTTCTCAATCTGCTGACGGTGCTCAGCGCCGAGGAAGCTTTCGCAATAGATTTTATACGCGTCTTCCGTACCGGATGGACGTGCAGCGAACCAGCCGTTGTCGGTCATTACTTTCAGCCCCCCGATAGACGCGCCGTTACCCGGTGCAGCCGTCAGACGCGCGGTGATCGGATCTCCTGCCAGGGTGCTAGCACTGACCATCTCCGGAGAGAGTTTAGACAGCGCCGCTTTCTGGGCTGAGGTCGCGCTCGCCTGAATACGGTTGTAGCTTGGCGCACCAAAACGTGCCGCCAGGTCGTTGTAATGTTCCTGCGGGTTCTTACCGGTGACCGCGGTGATCTCCGCCGCCAGCAGGCACATGATGATACCGTCTTTATCGGTTGACCATGGCGTGCCATCGAAACGCAGGAAGGATGCCCCGGCGCTCTCTTCACCACCGAAGCCGAAGCTGCCGTCGTGCAGACCGTCAACAAACCATTTGAAGCCCACCGGCACTTCCACCAGCTTGCGGCCCAGCGCGTCGACCACGTGGTCGATCATCGCGGAAGAGACCAGCGTTTTACCAACAGCCACCTCTTTGCCCCACTGCGGACGATGCTGGAACAGGTAGTTGATCGCCACAGCCAGATAGTGGTTCGGGTTCATCAGCCCGGCAGGGGTGACGATACCGTGACGGTCATAATCCGGGTCGTTCGCAAACGCCAGATCGAATTTGTCGCGCAGCGCCAGCAGGCCCGCCATCGCACACTCGGAGGAGCAGTCCATACGGATCGCGCCGTCTTTATCCAGGTGCATAAAGCGGAAGGTCTGATCGACGTGATCGTTCACGATGGTCAGATCAAGCTTGTAATGCTCGGCAATGCGTTTCCAGTACTCGATACCGGAACCGCCCAGCGGGTCCACGCCCAGCTTCAAACCTGCTTTCTGAATCGCCGCCATGTCGACGATATCCGCCAGCCCTTCCACGAACGGCTGAACCAGATCCTGCTCTTTTACGTGACCGGACGCCATTGCTGCATCCAGAGAGATGCGTTTCACGCCTTTCAGACCGTCAGCCAACAGCGCGTTTGCGCGGTCTTCTACCACTTTGGTGACGTTAGTATCTGCCGGGCCACCGTTAGGCGGGTTGTATTTAATGCCCCCGTCTTCCGGCGGGTTGTGGGATGGAGTGATAACAATCCCGTCAGCCAGCGCGCCACCTTTTTTGTTGTGCACCAGGATAGCGTTAGACACCGCCGGCGTTGGCGTGAAGCCGTTATTCTCCTGCACAATCACGTCGACGCCGTTTGCCGCCAGCACTTCCAGCACAGAGATGAACGCCGGTTCAGACAGCGCATGGGTATCTTTCCCCACGTAGCACGGACCGGTAACGCCGTTTTTAGCGCGCTCTTCCGCAATGGCCTGAGCAATGGCCAGAATGTGCGGTTCGTTAAAGCTATGGCGTGCCGCGCTACCGCGGTGACCAGATGTACCAAACTTCACTGCGTGTTCTGCGTTGCCCACGACCGGTTTCAGCACGTAATACTGCGCGGTCAGCTGAGCGACGTTAATCAAATCGCTTTGTTGTGCAGGTTGGCCTGCACGGCTGTGATTTGCCATTACCGGGTCCTTCTGATGCAAGGGTTAAATTGTACCGCAAACCTTTTCAATCAATTCCGCCGGGAACTGCATGGACTGCATGATGTGTTCAATCATGCTGCACTTGCGGCCCGTATTGGTATTGGTGATCACCCAGTATGGGGTGCCAGGGACATGTTTAGGTTTGGTTTGGTTGCCATTTTGCAGCAGCGTTTGCTCGTCACCCGCGAAATAGACGCGAGTACGACCGTGCAGCGACTCGGTCGCTTCAGCAAACGCTTTGTTATCCAGGGAGTAAAGTGTAGACAGCACCAGCATAAAGCGGTTAACCGCCTTTTTCTGCTCCGCATACTCGTCGGACAGCAACAGCTCGCGCATCGCGCGTACTTTATCTTTTACCGGCGTCACGGCAGGCTTTGCTTGTGCAACAACGCTCGGCTGAGACACGACATCTTTGGTGACTGGGGTAGCAGGCTGTGAAGCGGCGGAAATTTTAAGCATGCGCCGTAAAATGTCGGACGCGCTCTCCCCGATATGCCGCGTTTGGCTGGCAATATACTGATAGAGTTCGTCATCAACTTCGATTGTTTTCATCTTAATCCAGTGCGATATCTTATCTGAATACAAGTCATTGGGATTATAAGGTCAAATCCCAACAGCGGATAGCGTCAAACCAGGTTGGCGGCAAAAGTCAGATTAAACTGGAACCTTGCGGCCGGGCGGCAGAATGGTCAACATGATACCCTAACCTGACAAACGTAAAAAAAGAACTTTGCCATGAAATTGAATACCCGAGCGCAAACTGCACAATCGCCGAACAATAATTCTCCCATCGTACTGGTTCATGGACTTTTTGGCAGCCTGGATAACCTGGGCGTGCTGGCGCGCGATCTGGTTACCGATCACGATATTTTACAGGTCGATATGCGCAACCACGGACTTTCCGGGCGCGCAGACGAGATGACCTACGCGGCAATGGCGCAGGATCTCCTGGATACGCTCGACGCCCACAACCTGCAGAAAGTGACCCTCATCGGGCATTCGATGGGTGGTAAAGCGGTCATGGCGCTCACGGCACTGGCACCTGAGCGAATTTCCGGGCTGGTGGTGATTGATGTCGCCCCAGTGGATTACGACGTTCGCCGTCACGATGAGATCTTCGCGGCAATTAATGCGGTGACGGAGGCCGGCGTTTCCACCCGTCAGCAGGCAGCAGCCGTGATGCGTGAGCATCTTGATGAAGAAGGCGTGGTGCAATTCCTGCTGAAGTCGTTTGTTGAGGGGCAATGGCGTTTTAACGTCCCGGTGCTGTGGGACCAGTATAATAACATCGTTGGCTGGGAGGCCGTCCCCGCCTGGCCGCATCCTACCCTCTTCATTCGCGGCGGTAACTCGCCTTACGTTACTGATGCTTACCGCGACACGCTGCTGGCACAATTCCCGCAGGCGCGCGCCCATGTAATTGCCGGTGCCGGACATTGGGTACATGCGGAAAAACCTGATGCAGTCCTGCGCGCCATTCGTCGCTATCTCACTGATACGGCAAATTGATTAAAAAGAGAGCGACTGGAAGACGACGGGCTTCCAGTCGTTGGCGTGCCGTTTTTGCTGATGTATGATGGCGCGCTTATCGCCCGGGCATTAGCAGGGCGGCGTGTTTCCCCCGAAGTCTCTGAATCATGGCCAAAGAACAAACGGACCGTACGACACTAGATCTGTTCGCGAATGAGCGTCGACCGGGACGACCGAAAACGAATCCGCTTTCGCGCGACGAACAGCTGCGTATTAATAAACGCAACCAGCTTAAACGCGATAAAAATCGTGGGCTTAAGCGTGTCGAATTGAAGCTCAACGCTGACGCTGTCGATGCGCTTAACGAGCTGGCGGAAGCGCGTAATATCAGCCGCAGCGAGCTCATTGAAGAGATGCTGATCGCCCAGCTTGAGACATTGCGCAGCCAGGCATAAGTCTGAAAAACCCCTTTTTTACCCTTTTCATGTAGCACAGAGTGCAGTCCTGCGCGATAGCGGTTTCCGCAGGGTTGCCTGTTCTGCTATTATTGCCCTTATCCGTGGCCGAATTGCGCCACCATACCATTAAGTTTCAAGAGGTTATTTTACTCATGGCAATCATCGGCATTTTCTTCGGCAGTGATACCGGCAATACCGAAAATATCGCAAAAAACATTCAGAAACAGCTCGGTAAAGACGTTGCTGATGTGCATGACATCGCCAAGAGCAGCAAAGAAGATCTCGAGGGCTACGACATTCTGCTGCTGGGTATTCCAACCTGGTACTACGGTGAAGCACAGTGCGACTGGGATGATTTCTTCCCAACGCTGGAAGAGGTGGACTTCAACGGCAAGCTGGTTGCCCTGTTTGGCTGTGGCGATCAGGAAGACTATGCCGAGTACTTCTGCGACGCGCTGGGCACCATCCGCGACATCATTGAGCCGAACGGCGCCGTTATTGTCGGTCACTGGCCCACTGCCGGTTACCACTTTGAAGCCTCCAAAGGTCTTGCCGATGACGATCACTTCGTGGGTCTGGCCATCGACGAAGACCGTCAGCCTGAGCTCACCGCTGAGCGCGTAGAGAAGTGGGTTAAGCAGATCCGTGAAGAACTGCACCTGGACGATATTCTCAACGCCTGATTTTCGCGGCGCAACGGCGGTTGCGCCCGTTTTCCAGGTAAAACCGATTAAATTAATTGCTACAAACTTTTAACTTTTTCGCTCAGACCTGTACAATGTTTCCCTGGTAAAATGTGGTTTTCATTTCACAAGTTTGTCGGTGATACCCCATTTTTATAAGCATACTTTGCCTGAGACTTGCAGTTTTCATTTAGCCGTGGCAGTTCTATAATGAGACGCAATATCCAAGGTGCATTTTCTGTCACTTCTTTCAGAAGTGAATCGTTTAGCAACAGGACAGATTCCGCATGACTGACAACAATACCGCATTAAAGAAGGCTGGCCTGAAAGTAACGCTTCCTCGGTTAAAAATCCTCGAAGTGCTTCAGGGTCCAGACAACCACCATGTCAGTGCGGAAGACCTCTATAAACGTCTTATCGACATGGGTGAAGAGATTGGTCTGGCCACCGTTTATCGCGTGCTGAACCAGTTTGATGACGCGGGCATTGTTACCCGTCATAATTTCGAAGGCGGTAAATCTGTATTCGAACTGACCCAGCAACATCACCACGATCACCTGATCTGCCTCGATTGCGGCAAGGTCATTGAATTCAGCGATGATTCCATCGAATCGCGTCAGCGTGAAATCGCCGCTCGTCATGGCATCCGCCTGACCAACCACAGCCTGTACCTGTATGGTCACTGCGCTGAAGGTGATTGCCGCGAAAATGAACACGCGCACGACGCAAAATAAGTCACGTTCATACTCTGAGCCAGCCGTAAGGCTGGCTTTTTTTTGCCTTAAAAAACCCGGTGGCGCAGCGCCACCGGGCGTAAAGCAACTTAATTATTGTTATTGCGTATCTCGTTCCAGATCTTATCGCAACGCTTCGCGACTTCCTGATCGTTACCCGTTTTACGCGCCTGGATACAGGCCTGATAATCCATCACACGAATATTCTCCTGCGTCGCGAATTGCTCATGCGCCTTCTCTTTCTTCAGCACATTCAGTACGCTCTGACAGGCTTCAATTTTCTCCGGCGAGCCTTGTGCGGTATTAATACAGGCGCTGTAAGCCTCCTTTAGCCTGGAATCTTCCTTCGGTGCCTGAGGCTGAGCGCAGGCCACCAGCCCCGATGCAAGCATCGCGACAATTACGATTTTTTTCATCATATGCAGTCTCCGGTCCGGCGGGCCTTAACCCGCCGGAAGATTCATCAGAAGATGGTGAATGGGGCAATAACCATGAATTTCACGTCACGTTCATCCTGGAAGATGTTGCCGTAACCGCCCGCATAGCTCGGGATATCGGAGTGGTTGTCATACTGAGTGAAGTGCAGTTTGAACATCGTGCCCTTCGCGCGCCCATCCTGCAGGGTATAGATAGCATCCAGGCTGTAGGAGGACTCTTTCAGGCGATAGTTTGGATCGTAGTACGCATCCGGCGTGGCCATGTCGCCAGGTTTTGCGTCCCAGGCGTAAGCGTAAGAAGCGCCCACTGCCCAACCCGGCAGGTTCCAGTTTTTCAGATCATACATTGCGCCGAAGAAGACCGCTTTTTCACCATCGGCGTTGAAGTCTGAGCGGTTATCCCACCAGATATCCAGACGACCGTTAGATGACGCGTAAGTTGGCGTCATACGTTGCAGGAAGTAGCCCTGCTGCCCTTCCGCCTTCACCCATGTCCCTTCCAGGCGTAAATCAACCTGGCCCACTTTATAGCCGAAAGTCAGCGCCTGCAGCCACGCGGTGCCGTCATAAATGTCGTTGACGCCGCCATCGCTGACCTTGTCACGCGTACCATAGAACTGGTAGCTGGTGCTCAGCGGACTTCCTGCGATATCAAATTTGTAGCTGGCTTTAGCAAAATACTGATCGATATAGCCTTCCGCCTGACCAAATGCGGCTTCCAGTACCAGATCGTTTTTAAAGTCGTATTTCGCGCCCAGCGAGTGGAGATAATCGACTTTGGTTTTCTTATCGTTCTGGTAGAACTTGTCCATTTCAATGTGCCATGGAGCCTTATACTCGTTGGTCCACATATAGGAGAAGCTCAACGCACCCGCATCACCATAGTCAAAGTTCGCCCCGGCTTCTGCGCCCTGATAGGTACCTGGCATGAAGCTCCAGTGTGGTGCTAACAGCGTCTGGCCGGTTGGCTGAATATACCCTCCACGCGCCCAGACCGGGCCGTATTTAAATTTCGCTGCGGCCTTGTACAGGCTGATACCACTCTTATCACCGGACCAGTCTTCATCGTAAGCTTTGTTGCTGGAGGAGAAGGCAATTTCGTTAGGGTGGCCGCTGTCGCCGTTTTCCGCCATTTCAATCGCGGTGAATGCAGCGATATCCAGGCCGAACATATCTGCGGCATAGCCTGACTGGAAGTCCAGGTTGGCGTTCCATGTGGAGTGAGAAAGGTTGGTTTTATATTTGTCTTCGGCGACGTCTTTACGGTCACGTTCACGCTGCCAGTAATAGATGCCGCCCGTGAGGGTAGAATCGTCGATGAAACCCGCAGCTTTCGCCTCAGGTGTAACAACCAGGCCAGACATTGCTGTCACACCGGCAATAGCCAGCGCCAGCGCACTACGTTTGCCACTGAACGTACGCATAGATTATTCCTCTTTGACGAATTAAAGCGCCTAAAACGGCGAAAATAAAAAAGACCAGGCGGTCAGGGGTAGTTATAAATACCCTCGAATTAACTACCGTCTTTAGGTTATTTTTCGCGACGCGAATTATCAATGCTTTTCATCAGGCAAAAGTCAGGATTATGACGAAGTGCACATAATTGGTAGTGCTTTGTAACATTTGGCCGGAAGCGTGATTTGGCGGGGGTATAGCAGCGTATTTCAGGGTATTAGAACATTAGAAATCGCGTATTTTGCGAAATTTGCCATTTTCAAAAACAGACAAAATTTTTTAAAAAAAATAAGTAGCACCACATTGACCAAAAATAACGGCGGACATTTTTACAACGCCACTTTAACGATATGATCATTAATAAAAAAAACGCCGCAATAAGCGGCGTTTGTTTCTCATTGACCAGAGCGGCGTTATTATTCGCCGATCTTGGTCCAGGTGTCACGCAGACCGACGGTGCGGTTAAATACCGGTTTTTCCGCAGTGCTGTAACGGCTGTCCAGGCAGAAGTAACCTTCACGCTCGAACTGGAACGCTTTACCTGCTTCAGCTGTTTTCAGCGATGGCTCAGCATAACCCTGTTTGATCACCAGAGATTCCGGGTTGATCGTCGCCAGGAAGTCTTCCGCCGCACCCGGGTTAGGCACGCTGAAAAGACGATCGTACAGACGGATTTCTACCGGCAGCGCGTGAGAAGCGCTTACCCAGTGGATAACGCCTTTCACCTTGCGACCATCGGCAGGATCTTTGCTCAGCGTTTCGGCATCGTATGAACAGAAGATGGTGGTGATATTCCCTTCTGCATCTTTCTCTACGCGCTCGGCTTTGATCACGTAGGCGTTACGCAGACGGACTTCTTTACCCAGCACCAGACGCTTGTACTGCTTGTTGGCTTCTTCACGGAAGTCAGCGCGGTCGATCCAGATTTCACCGCTGAACGGTACGTCACGGCTTCCCATTTCCGGTTTGTTCGGATGGTTAGGCATGGCAACCAGTTCACTCGCACCCTGAGGATAGTTTTCGATAACCAGTTTTACCGGGTCGATAACTGCCATCGCGCGCGGGGCATTTTCGTTGAGGTCTTCACGAATGCAGGACTCCAGCGACGCCATTTCAATGGTGTTGTCCTGCTTGGTCACGCCGATGCGCTTGCAGAACTCACGAATAGAAGCAGCGGTGTAGCCACGACGACGCAGACCAGAAATGGTCGGCATACGCGGGTCGTCCCAGCCCTCAACGTGCTTGTCAGTCACCAGCAGGTTCAGCTTACGCTTGGACATCACGGTGTATTCCAGATTCAGACGAGAGAACTCGTACTGACACGGATGCACAGGGATGGTAATGTTATCCAGCACCCAGTCGTACAGGCGACGGTTGTCCTGGAACTCAAGCGTACACAGCGAGTGGGTAATGCCTTCCAGCGCATCGCTGATGCAGTGGGTGAAGTCGTACATCGGGTAGATGCACCACTTGTTACCGGTCTGGTGGTGTTCAGCAAACTTAATGCGGTACAGCACCGGATCGCGCATCACGATGAACGGAGAAGCCATGTCGATTTTGGCACGCAGACAGGCTTTGCCTTCTTCAAAGCCACCCGCACGCATTTTTTCAAACAGCGCCAGGTTCTCTTCCACACTGCGATCGCGGAACGGACTGTTTTTGCCAGGCTGCGTCAGCGTACCGCGGTATTCACGGATTTCATCCGCGGACAGTTCATCGACGTACGCCAGACCTTTGTTGATCAGCTCAACCGCGTAAGCGTACAGCTGATCAAAATAGTCAGAGGAGTAGCAGATATCGCCAGACCAGTTGAAGCCCAGCCATTGCACGTCGTTCTTGATGGACTCAACGTATTCGATGTCTTCTTTTACTGGGTTGGTGTCATCGAAACGCAGGTTGCACTGCCCCTGATAGTCTTGCGCAATGCCAAAGTTCAGGCAGATGGATTTCGCATGACCAATATGCAGGTAGCCGTTCGGCTCCGGCGGGAAGCGGGTATGCACCGTGGTGTGCTTACCACTGGCCAGATCTTCATCGATGATCTGACGAATAAAGTTACTCGGGCGGGCTTCAGCCTCACTCATCGTGGATTCCTCAAAGCGTAAACAACGTATAACGGCATATGATCTTATAAGCCGGACGTAGTGACAACCCTTAGTTACGGAAAATACGTATCAGATGAAAATAATGGGGGCATTTGCTGCAAAAAAAAGCGGCGGAGGATATCCCCCGCCGCTTAAGGCATGACTCTACTCAGGAGCGATTACTTGCCTTTAATCTCATACAGCGGCGTTTGACCTGCAACCACCTGACCTTTTGCCTGAATAACCAGGCCACTGAAGTCGTCGATGTTGCTGCAAACAACCGGACTGATCATGGAGCGTGCATTGGCGTTCAGGAAGTCCAGATCCATCTCCAGAACCGGCTGCCCGGCCACCACTTCAGCGCCCTCTTCCACCAAACGAGTAAAGCCTTTACCCTCCAGCGCAACGGTATCGATGCCCATGTGGACAACAATCTCCGCGCCATTTTCGGTTTCGAGGCAGAACGCGTGGTTGGTGTTGAAAATCTTCACGATAGTACCCGCAGCAGGAGAGACGACGGTTTTGTCCGTTGGTTTCACCGCCACGCCGTCGCCTACCGCTTTACTGGCGAACGCTTCGTCAGGCACTTGTTCAAGGTCAACGACCTCACCCGTTACCGGAGAGACCAGAGCCGCCACCGTCACGGCGTTAGGCACGGCCTGTGGCTTCGCGGCCGGAGTCGCCGTTGCCGCAGGTGCGCTGTCAGCTGATGCCGCTGCGACCGGGCCACGCGCAACCACTTTCTTCATTTCGTCACCGATGGATTCCGCTTTGGCGCCCACGATAACCTGGATAGTTTGTTTGTTCAGTTTAACGACGCCAGATGCGCCAAGGCGTTTACACATTGCATCGCTTACGCGAGCGGAGTCACCCACGGTCAGACGCAGACGGGTAATACAGGCATCAATGGCTTTCAGGTTGTCGGTACCGCCGACTGCGGCAATGTAGCTGGTTGCCAGCTGAGTTAAACCTTCTTCGGTATTGCTGTTGGCTTCACTGGTCACGACGTCATCAGTGGTATCTTCGCGGCCCGGCGTTTTGAGGTTAAACATACGGATAACCGCGCTGAACAGAACGAAGTAGATAACGAAGAAGGCCGCACCCATCACCACCAGCATCCAGACGTTCTTGCTTGCCGCTGGCAGGTTGTACATCAGCACGTAGTCGATCGCGCCTGCAGAGAAGGAGAAGCCCGCATGGATGCCCAGCAGAGTCGCCACGAACAGGCTGATACCGGTTAACACCGCGTGCATCAGGTACAGCAGCGGAGCCAGGAACATGAACAGGAATTCCAGAGGCTCGGTCACACCGGTCAGGAATGCGGTAATGGCGACTGACAGCAGCATACCGCCGACCATTGGACGACGCGCTTTCGGCGCAGCCAGGTACATGGCCAGCGCAGCGCCCGGCAGACCAAACATCATGATTGGGAAGAAGCCGGACATAAACATGCCCGCGGTGCCATCACCCGCGTAGAAGCGGTTAATGTCGCCGTGGAAAACGGTACCCGCCGCATTGGTAAACTCACCAATCTGGAACCAGGCGATGGTGTTCAGAACCTGATGCAGACCGGTTGGGATCAACAGACGGTTAATGAAGCCGAAGATGCCCGCACCCATCGCACCCGCAGAGACGATCCACTCGCCGCCCGCATGGATAGCATGCTGCACTGGCGGCCAGACGTAGCCAAAGATCGCGGCGAGAACCAGACAGAAGAAGCCGGTCGCGATTGGCACGAAGCGTTTGCCACCAAAGAAGCTGAGGAAGTCTGGCAGCTTGATGTTTGCCCAGCGGTTATATACCGCACCGCCGACCAGACCGGTAATGATACCCGCCAGTACGCCCATGTTGATTTCCGGGTTAATCGTTACCATCGCTTTCGTCAGGATGAAGTAACCGACCGCCCCTGCCAGCGCTGCGGCCCCCGCACTGTCTTTAGACCAGCTGGAAGCAACGCCGATGGCGAAAATCAGCGCCAGGTTGTCAAAGATTGCGCCGCCAGCCTGGGCGATAAACGGCACGTTGAGAAGATCGGGTTGCCCGAATCGCAGCAGCAGCGCTGCAACCGGTAGCACGGCGATAGGGAGCTGCAAAGCCCTACCGAGGCGCTGGAAAAAACCTAAAATATTCATCCTATTCCCCCTACGAGACCCTTTCCAGGCTCGCGCATTAACTATGTTTTTATTGTGTTGCTAACGATAAGTACCGTCGATAATTCACTGGCAGTGTGAGTGTGTGAAAAATTAATTCGTATCGCAAATTAAACACCCATTTTTTGTGATTTTTGTCACCAAATATCGTATTAAGCCCTCCCTTTCACTGGCTAACAGCGAAAACTTATTTTATCATTCAAAAAATCAAGACGGATTGATCCAGCCTGAAAGGTTCCAGGTTACGCTTAAGTATCAGGTTCCGGTAGCCATCCGCCCACTCTTCTACTTTAACTCTTGAGGTGAACAATGAGACTGATTCCCCTGGCAACTGCTGAACAAGTCGGTAAATGGGCCGCTCGCCATATCGTTAACCGCATTAATGCCTTCAAGCCTACCGCCGATCGTCCTTTCGTTCTTGGCCTGCCAACCGGCGGTACTCCGCTGACGGCGTATAAAGCCCTGGTTGAAATGCACAAAGCGGGCCAGGTTAGCTTCAAACATGTTGTGACCTTCAATATGGATGAATATGTCGGCCTGCCAAAAGACCACCCGGAAAGCTACCATAGCTTTATGCACCGGAATTTCTTTGATCACGTTGATATCCCAGCGGAAAATATTAACCTGCTGAATGGAAATGCGCCTGATATTGACGCAGAATGCCGTCAGTACGAAGAAAAAATCCGTTCTTACGGTAAAATCCACCTGTTTATGGGCGGCGTGGGCAACGATGGTCATATCGCGTTTAACGAGCCGGCATCGTCCCTGGCTTCCCGCACGCGTATTAAAACGCTGACCCATGACACCCGCGTGGCAAACTCCCGCTTCTTTGACGGTGATGTGAACCAGGTTCCAAAATACGCCCTGACCGTTGGCGTAGGCACCCTGCTGGATGCCGAAGAAGTGATGATTCTGGTGCTGGGTGGCGTGAAAGCGCAGGCGCTCCAGGCTGCCGTTGAAGGCAACGTTAACCACATGTGGACCATCAGCTGCCTGCAGCTGCATCCAAAATCAGTCATCGTCTGCGACGAACCGTCCACGATGGAGCTGAAAGTGAAAACGCTGAAATACTTCAACGAGTTAGAAGCCGAGAACATCAAAGGTCTGTAATTGATTAACCGCCTCTTCTCAAAGAGGCGGCCGCTTTTTTTAACCGGGGGTCGTTATGTACGCTTTAACCCACGGTCGGATTTATACCGGCCACGAAATTCTGGATGACCATGCGATTGTTATCGCTAATGGCCTGATTGAACGTGTTTGTCCGCTGGCAGAGCTGCCGCCAGGGATTGAACAGCGCTCACTCAATGGAGCAGTAATCTCCCCCGGTTTCATCGACGTACAGCTGAACGGCTGCGGCGGTGTGCAATTCAATGACACTGCCGAGGCGGTGACGGTTGAAACGCTGGAAATCATGCAGAAAGCCAACGAGAAATCGGGCTGCACCAGCTATCTGCCAACCCTCATCACCAGCAGTGATGACCTGATGAAACAGGGTATCCGCGTGATGCGCGAATACCTCGCCAAACACCCTAATCAGGCGCTCGGTCTGCACCTGGAAGGGCCATGGCTGAATATCGTGAAGAAAGGCACTCATAACCCGGATTACGTGCGCAAGCCTGACGCTGAACTGGTCGACTACATGTGTGCGAACGCCGATGTGATCGCTAAAGTGACGCTGGCACCAGAGATGACCGGCACTGACGTGATCAGCAAACTGGCTGCCGCCGGGATTGTGGTTTCAGCAGGGCACTCAAACGCCACGCTGAAAGAAGCCAAAGCGGGCTTCCGCGCGGGCATTACCTTCGCCACGCACCTTTACAACGCCATGCCTTATATCACCGGTCGCGAACCGGGTCTGGTCGGGGCGATTCTGGACGAGCCAGACGTCTACTGCGGCATTATTGCTGATGGTATGCATGTGGATTACACCAACATTCGTAATGCCAAGCGCCTGAAAGGTGACAAGCTTTGCCTGGTTACCGATGCCACTGCACCAGCAGGTGCAAATATTGAGCAGTTCATTTTTGCCGGTAAAACAATATACTACCGCAATGGACTGTGTGTGGATGAAAACGGTACGCTGAGCGGTTCCTCTTTAACCATGATTGAAGGGGTGCGTAACCTGGTTGAGCACTGTGGGATTGCGCTTGATGAAGTCCTGCGTATGGCTACCCTTTATCCGGCTCGCGCAATCGGCGTGGATAAACAGCTTGGCGGAATTGCACCGGGTATGGTTGCAAACCTGACGGCATTCACACACGATTATAAAATTATTAAGACCATCGTTAATGGTAACGAGGTCGTCACTGAGTAAGTAAAAGTATGACACCAGGCGGACAAGCTCAAATCGGTAATGTCGATCTCGTTAAACAACTTAACAGTGCGGCGGTATATCGCCTGATTGACCAACACGGGCCAATCTCTCGAATTCAGATAGCCGAACAAAGCCAGCTTGCTCCCGCCAGCGTGACAAAAATTACCCGCCAGCTTATTGAGCGCGGTTTGATCAAAGAAGTCGATCAGCAGGCCTCTACCGGGGGCCGCCGCGCTATCTCCATTATTACCGAAACCCGCAATTTTCAGGCGATTGGCGTTCGGCTCGGCCGTCATGACACCACGCTCACGCTCTACGATCTGAGCAGCAAAGCGATTGCGGAAGAGCACTATCCCCTTCCCGAGCGCACCCAGGAGACGCTGGAGCACGCGCTGCTGAATACCATCGCGCACTTTATTGAGAGCTGTCAGCGTAAGATCCGCGAGCTCATTGCAATTTCAGTGATTTTACCCGGTCTGGTCGACCCGGAAAGCGGCGTGATTCGCTACATGCCGCACATTCAGGTGGAAAACTGGGCGCTGGTCGATGCGCTGGAAAAACGCTTTAAAGTGACCTGTTTTGTCGGCCACGATATTCGTTCTCTGGCACTGGCAGAGCACTACTTTGGTGCGAGTCAGGACTGCGAAGACTCTATTCTGGTGCGTGTCCACCGCGGGACAGGCGCAGGTATTATTTCTAACGGTCGGATTTTTATTGGTCGCAACGGTAACGTCGGCGAGATCGGCCACATTCAGGTCGAGCCGCTGGGCGAACGCTGCCACTGCGGTAACTTCGGCTGCCTTGAAACCATTGCCGCCAACACGGCCATTGAGCAGCGCGTTCGCCATCTGCTTGAACAAGGTTACCAGAGTCGCGTCACGCTGGCTGATTGCAAGATAGGCACCATCTGCAAAGCCGCCAATAAAGGCGACGCGCTGGCCTGTGAGGTGATCGAGCAGGTTGGGCGCCATCTGGGGAAAACTATCGCCATCGCCATTAACCTGTTTAACCCACAAAAAGTGGTGATAGCCGGAGAAATTGTTGAAGCAGAAAAGGTGCTGCTCCCCGCGATTGAAGGCTGTATTAACACCCAGGCGCTGAAAGCATTCCGCCAGAATCTCCCTGTGGTTCGTTCAAAACTTGACCATCGCTCGGCAATTGGCGCTTTTGCGCTGGTGAAACGCGCCATGCTCAACGGTATTCTGCTGCAGCATTTGCTGGAAAGTTGATCGGACCTTATAGTAACGCCTTCTTTTTTTGATGTCGGAACGTCCATGACCATTAAGAATGTAATTTGTGATATCGACGGCGTGCTGATGCACGACAACGTTGCCGTACCAGGTGCTGCGGAGTTTCTTCACCGCATCATCGACAAAGGAATGCCTCTGGTTCTTCTCACGAACTACCCTTCTCAGACCGGTCAGGATCTGGCAAACCGCTTTGCGACGGCGGGCGTCGACGTCCCGGACAGTGTGTTTTATACCTCGGCGATGGCAACGGCGGATTTTCTGAAACGTCAGGAAGGCAAAAAAGCGTACGTGGTCGGCGAAGGCGCGCTGATCCACGAGCTGTATAAAGCGGGCTTTACGATTACCGATGTCAATCCGGACTTCGTGATTGTGGGTGAAACGCGCTCCTATAACTGGGAGATGATGCATAAAGCCTCGTTCTTCGTTGCCAACGGCGCGCGCTTCATTGCCACCAACCCGGATACCCACGGTCGAGGTTTTTATCCGGCCTGTGGCGCGCTGTGTGCCGGTATTGAAAAAATCTCCGGGCGCAAGCCATTCTATGTCGGCAAACCAAGCCCGTGGATCATCCGCGCCGCGCTCAATAAAATGCAGGCCCACTCAGAAGAAACGGTTATTGTCGGCGATAACCTGCGTACGGATATTCTGGCCGGCTTCCAGGCGGGTCTGGAAACCATTCTGGTGCTGTCCGGCGTCTCGCAGCTTGATGACATTGATTCGATGCCGTTCCGACCAAGCTGGATTTACCCCTCCGTCGATGAAATTGACATTATCTGATACCAAACCACGCTCAGGGCGTGGTTTTTCATTTTTAGCCCTTACAAATAAAACCATATCTAACAAAAAGCGCACTTTATTGCATAATCATCAATAAAAGTGTTCATGGCGTACTCTTTTTTCACTATTCCGCAATCACCATTGCACTATTTCCGTTTTCGCCCGTAAATCTCTTGCGCCCCTTCTCCCTTTGCGGCATTTTCATAAGCAAGCAACATTACAAAGCAACAGGGTTAACGGAGAAGGTTATGTGTTCAATTTTTGGCGTACTGGATATTAAAACTGACGCAGGCGAACTGCGTAAAAAAGCACTCGAACTGTCCCGCCTGATGCGCCATCGCGGCCCGGACTGGTCAGGCGTTTACGCCAGTGATAAAGCGATTCTGGCTCACGAACGTCTGTCTATCGTAGACGTCAACGCCGGTGCACAGCCGCTGTATAACGAGAAAAAAACGCACGCGCTGGCTGTTAACGGTGAAATCTATAACCATCAGGCGCTGCGCGCCGAGTACGGCGATCGCTACGCCTTCCAGACCGGGTCTGACTGTGAAGTGATTCTGGCGCTCTATCAGGAGAAAGGTCCGGAATTCCTGGACGACCTGCAGGGTATGTTTGCCTTCGCCCTGTACGATAGCGAAAAAGACGCGTATCTGATTGGCCGCGACCATATCGGTATTATCCCGCTGTACATGGGCCACGATGAACACGGCAACTTCTATGTTGCCTCTGAAATGAAAGCTCTGGTACCGGTCTGCCGCACCATTAAAGAGTTCCCGGCAGGCAGCTATCTGTGGAGTAAAGACGGTGAGATCCGTCCGTACTACCAGCGCGACTGGTTCGATTATGACGCGGTTAAAGACAACGTGACGGATAAAGCCGAGCTGCGTCAGGCGCTGGAAGATTCCGTGAAAAGCCACCTGATGTCAGATGTACCTTACGGCGTGCTGCTCTCCGGCGGTCTGGACTCCTCCGTGATCTCCGCGATCACCAAGAAATTCGCCGCTCGCCGCGTGGAAGATCAGGAGCGCTCCGAAGCCTGGTGGCCGCAGCTGCACTCCTTTGCCGTGGGTCTTGAAGGGGCACCTGACCTGAAAGCTGCGCAGGAAGTGGCAAACCATCTGGGCACCGTGCACCATGAAATTCACTTCACCGTGCAGGAAGGCCTGGATGCAATCCGCGATGTGATCTATCACATTGAAACTTATGATGTTACTACCATTCGTGCCTCAACGCCGATGTACCTGATGTCGCGTAAGATTAAAGCGATGGGCATCAAGATGGTGCTGTCCGGTGAAGGTTCTGACGAAGTGTTTGGCGGCTACCTGTACTTCCATAAAGCGCCAAACGCCAAAGAGCTGCATGAAGAGACCGTGCGTAAATTGCAGGCACTGCATATGTTTGACTGTGCGCGTGCCAACAAAGCAATGTCTGCATGGGGAGTGGAAGCGCGTGTCCCGTTCCTGGATAAGAAATTCCTCGACGTGGCGATGCGTATCAACCCGCAGGACAAAATGTGCGGCAACGGTAAAATGGAAAAACATATCCTGCGCGAATGTTTTGAATCATACCTGCCCGCGAGCGTGGCGTGGCGTCAGAAAGAGCAGTTCTCTGATGGTGTAGGTTACAGCTGGATCGACACCCTGAAAGAGGTGGCAGCAAAACAGATTTCCGACCAGCAACTGGAAACGGCAAGCTTCCGCTTCCCGTACAACACGCCGGGCTCGAAAGAAGCGTACCTGTACCGCGAAATCTTTGAAGAGCTGTTCCCGGTGCCGAGTGCGGCAGAGTGTGTTCCGGGTGGCCCATCCGTCGCCTGCTCGTCTGCCAAAGCGATTGAATGGGATGAATCTTTCAAAGCGATGAACGATCCATCAGGCCGCGCGGTAGGCGTTCACCAGTCTGCCTACAAATAATCGCGACGATTCTAATCAGGCCCCTCTGGGGCCTTTTTTTTGCCTTGCATTTCACTCTCGAAAAACGATTAATAACCAATAATTGCCGAATATTCGGTCACGCTGTTCGCAACCTAACCAAACAGTCACATTCCGGCTATTTTCGTTGAAAAAGGTGTTGACGCTGCAAGGGTCTATACGCATAATGCGCCCCGCAACGCCGATAAGGTAACGCGAAAAAAGATGGCTACGTAGCTCAGTTGGTTAGAGCACATCACTCATAATGATGGGGTCACAGGTTCGAATCCCGTCGTAGCCACCATCTTTTTTGCGGGAGTGGCGAAATTGGTAGACGCACCAGATTTAGGTTCTGGCGCCGCAAGGTGTGCGAGTTCAAGTCTCGCCTCCCGCACCATTCCCAGGTAAGCGTTGCACGGATGGGGTATCGCCAAGCGGTAAGGCACCGGTTTTTGATACCGGCATTCCCTGGTTCGAATCCAGGTACCCCAGCCATATTTCTTCGATTTTGCGGTTCTCCGCGGTATTGGGGTATCGCCAAGCGGTAAGGCACCGGTTTTTGATACCGGCATTCCCTGGTTCGAATCCAGGTACCCCAGCCATCGAAGATTGCAGTACTGGCTACGTAGCTCAGTTGGTTAGAGCACATCACTCATAATGATGGGGTCACAGGTTCGAATCCCGTCGTAGCCACCAAATTAAGATTGTCGATTTTTCGGTAATCAAGACAAATTGTTGGGGTATCGCCAAGCGGTAAGGCACCGGATTCTGATTCCGGCATTCCGAGGTTCGAATCCTCGTACCCCAGCCAATTTAAAAAGTCGTTAAGCAGTTTGTTTAACGCAATTGGGGTGTCGCCAAGCGGTAAGGCTCTGGTTTCTGATACCAGCATTCCGGGGTTCGAATCCCTGCACCCCAGCCACTTAAAAAACAAATAAGCCCGCTTTGCGGGCTTTTTTGTTTTTGTTGTTTGTGCGGCCTGATGCCCCCTTACCCTACCCCTCTCCCCAAAGGGGCGAGGGAATAGTTGAAGCAGCGATTAAAGTCCGAGAGCGTATTTCAGGGCCTGACGTTTCAACCCACCGGCACGTTCCGCCGCCATGAGGCCAATGTTACGCAGAATACGTACTGGCGCTAAGTCATTGCTGAACCCGGCATAGAACAGATCCATTCCCGACTGCATAATAAAATTATCCGCCATACGTCGCGTCTGGTAACGCTTCAGTACCTGATGGCTGGACCACGCTTCCGCATGCCCGCGCGCATGACTTAAAACGTCCAGTAACGCGTCAACGTCACGATACCCAAGATTTACCCCCTGCCCGGCCAGCGGGTGTATGGTGTGTGCCGCATCCCCCACCAGCGCCAGCCCGTCACGGGCATACTGCAAAGCGTGACGTCGCGTGAGCGGGAATGCGCCAGCGGCGACTGGCGTGATATGCCCCAGACGACTCGGGAAGTGCAGCAGGATCTCGCGCTGCAGTTGTTCCATTGAAAGCCCTTGTAGCTGGCGAATGCGCGCCGGTTTGTCGTACCACACCAGTGACGCCCAATGATCAAATAGCGGTAAAAAGGCATGCGGGCCATTCGGCGTAAAGTGCTGCCAGGTGCTCTCACCCGGCGAATTCTCACACTGGACGGTAATCAGCATACAAGACTGCTCATACTGCCAGGCATGTACCCCAATACCTGCCATCTGTCTGACCTGAGAATTGGCACCATCCGCCCCGACGACCAGCTTCACAGCCAGCTCATCACCGCTGTCGAGCATCAGCAAATAGCCGCTTTCGTGAGTATGAAGTGCCTTAAGTGACGCAGGAACACGCAGCGTCACCTTCGGGTGCGCCTCCAGGGCCTGCCAGAGCGCCTGCTGGAGCACATTGTTTTCCACCATGTAGCCCAGGCGCGGCAGCTTCAGCTCCGCAGCATCAAACGCAACGTGGGCATTTTCCCACTCCCAGGTTTCAAGACGGCTGTAGGGATGCGCACGCATCGCCTGCACCGTTTCCCAGACGCCCAGACCGCGCAGCAGATCGACCGACGCCGCGCTGATAGCAGAAATGCGCACATCCGGCTTGCTGGCGGGATCGAATGCCGGCGGTGCAGCCTGTTCAATTACCGTTACCTCAAATCCCTGCTGCGCCAGCCCCAGCGCCAGTGCGCCGCCGACCATACCGCCGCCGACAACGGCAACTTCGGTGTGTTGGAGTGTCATGGTCATTTTTCCTTATTGGAGAATCCCTTAAGTTTACCGGATTTTTGCGGTCCTGAGACACATAACCTTCATACTGGTCACACCCCCACCAAAGCATTACAATACTCGGCTTGCAATCCTGAGCTGAGCAAGTCGATGACTAAAAAACTCCATATAAAAACCTGGGGCTGTCAGATGAACGAATACGATTCATCCAAGATGGCCGATCTGCTGGACACCACCCACGGATACCAGCTGACTGAAAATCCGAAAGAAGCCGACGTGTTGCTGCTGAACACCTGTTCAATTCGTGAAAAAGCGCAGGAAAAAGTCTTCCACGTGTTAGGCCGCTGGAAACTTCTCAAACGAAAAAATCCGGACCTGATCATCGGCGTGGGCGGTTGCGTCGCATCACAGGAAGGTAAGCTGATCCGCCAGAGAGCCCCCTATGTGGATATCGTCTTTGGCCCGCAGACCCTGCACCGCCTGCCGGAGATGATCAACCAGGTTCGCGGTAATCGAAGCCCGGTCGTTGACGTCAGCTTCCCGGAGATCGAGAAATTTGACCGTCTGCCAGAACCGCGCGCAGATGGTCCGACCGCTTTCGTTTCCATCATGGAAGGCTGCAACAAATACTGCACTTACTGTGTGGTGCCTTACACCCGTGGCGAAGAAGTCAGCCGCCCGGCAGACGATATTCTGTTTGAAATCGCGCAGCTTGCCGCGCAGGGCGTTCGCGAAGTGAACCTGCTGGGCCAGAACGTTAACGCCTGGCGTGGGGAGAACTACGACGGCACCACCGGCACCTTTGCTGAACTGCTGCGCCTGGTGGCCGCGATTGACGGTATCGACCGTATTCGCTTTACCACCAGCCATCCGATGGAATTCACCGATGACATCATTGATGTCTATCGCGATACGCCAGAGCTGGTGAGCTTCCTGCATCTGCCGATTCAGTGCGGCTCTGACCGCGTTCTGAACCTGATGGGCCGTCCGCATACGGTTCTGGAGTACAAATCCACCATCCGTAAGCTGCGTGAAGCGCGTCCGGATATCCAGATAAGCTCCGACTTTATTGTCGGCTTCCCTGGTGAAACCGCGGATGACTTCGAGCGCACCATGAAGCTCATAGGTGAAGTGAATTTTGACGTCAGCTACAGCTTCATCTTCTCCGCGCGTCCTGGAACCCCTGCGGCCGATATGGTTGACGATGTGCCGGAAGAAGAGAAAAAGCAGCGTCTGTATATTCTGCAGGAGCGCATCAACCAGCAGGCCAACGCCTGGAGCCGCCGTATGCTCGGCACCGTCCAGCGCATACTGGTAGAAGGCACCTCGCGCAAGAGCATTATGGAACTCTCCGGTCGTACAGAAAACAACCGCGTGGTGAACTTTGAAGGCACCCCGGATATGATCGGTAAATTTGTGGACGTTGAGATTGTCGAAGTGCTCACCAACTCACTGCGTGCGAAAGTGGTCCGCACTGAAGACGAAATGGGCCTGCGTATTGCCGAGTCACCGGAATCCGTCATTTCGCGTACCCGCAAAGAAAACGATTCTGGCGTGGGGATTTACCAGCCTTAATCCTTCGGGCCTGCCGCTTCGGCAGGCCTTGTATTTCCTCTCATCGTCCCCAATATCATCTGCAATGCTTGCGCCTTTATTCTATGGCGTGAATAATTTCGGTAATGACCGTTTTATTACGCCGGGTGGCAGCGGGTCAGCTAACCAATCAAAGAGGAACAGTTTGAACATAGATACGCGTGAAATCAGCCTAACGCCCGCAGACAACGCTCGCCTGCTGAGCCTGTGCGGACCGTTTGATGACAACATCAAACAACTGGAGCGACGTCTGGGTATCGAAATCAATCGTCGCGATAATCACTTCAAACTTACCGGACGCCCTATCTGCGTCAATGCGGCTGCAGATATCCTGCGCAGCCTGTATGTCGATACCGCCCCGATGCGCGGCGAAATTCAGGATATCGAACCGGAAAAAATTCACCTCGCCATAAAAGAGGCGCGCGTGCTTGAGCAGAGCGCGGAAAGTGTGCCGGACTACGGTAAGGCCATCAACATCAAGACCAAGCGTGGCGTCATTAAGCCGCGTACGCCAAACCAGGCGCAGTACATCGCCAATATTCTCGACCACGACATCACCTTCGGCGTGGGGCCGGCGGGTACGGGTAAAACCTATCTGGCCGTTGCCGCGGCGGTGGATGCGCTGGAACGTCAGGAAATCCGCCGTATCCTGCTGACCCGTCCGGCGGTGGAAGCGGGTGAAAAACTGGGCTTCCTGCCGGGCGACCTGAGTCAGAAGGTCGACCCGTATCTGCGTCCTTTATACGATGCGCTGTTTGAGATGCTCGGCTTTGAGAAGGTCGAAAAGCTGATTGAGCGTAACGTGATTGAAGTGGCCCCACTCGCCTACATGCGTGGTCGCACGTTAAACGACGCGTTCATCATTCTTGATGAAAGCCAGAACACCACCATCGAACAGATGAAGATGTTCCTGACGCGTATTGGCTTTAACTCGAAAGCGGTCATTACCGGTGACGTTACCCAGATCGACCTGCCGCGCAGCACCAAATCCGGCCTGCGCCACGCCATTGAAGTGCTGGCCGAAGTCGATGAAATCAGCTTTAACTTCTTCCACAGTGAAGACGTGGTACGCCATCCGGTGGTTGCGCGCATCGTTAACGCCTATGAAGCCTGGGAAGAGGCGGATCAAAAACGCAGGGCCGAACTGGCCGCAGAACGTAAGCGCGACGCGCAGGAGCAAGAACAGAAATGAGTCAGGTGATCCTCGATTTACAGCTGGCCTGTGAAGACAATTCCGGTATGCCAGATGAGGCACAGTTTCAGAAATGGCTGGATGCCGTTATCCCCCAGTTTCAGGAAGAATCAGAAGTGACGATTCGCCTGGTGGATGAGGCAGAAAGCCATGAGCTTAACCTGACTTACCGTGGGAAAGATAAGCCAACCAACGTGCTCTCTTTCCCGTTCGAAGCCCCGCCGGGTATCGAGATGCCGCTGCTGGGGGATCTGATCATCTGCCGTCAGGTGGTTGAACAGGAAGCCAAAGAGCAGCAAAAGCCGCTGGAAGCCCACTGGGCGCATATGGTGGTGCATGGCAGCCTGCATCTGCTTGGCTACGATCATATTGAAGATGACGAAGCGGAAGAGATGGAGTCCCTCGAGACAGAGATAATGCTTGCTCTGGGCTATGAGGATCCGTACATTGCCGAGAAAGAATAGTCAGTTAACTTACTGACGACTATGCCGCCGCGCAGGGAATTCGCGTGGCGGTAAATTTTGAACTAACAAGAGAACCCTTAACAAACGCCATGAGCGACGACAATTCACACAGTAGCGACACGACAAACACTAAAAAGGGATTTTTCTCCCTCATTCTGAACCAGCTTTTCCACGGCGAACCCAAGAACCGTGATGAACTGCTGGAGCTGATTCGTGATTCCGGGCAAAACGACCTTATCGACGAAGATACGCGCGAAATGCTCGAAGGGGTGATGGACATTGCTGACCAGCGTGTTCGCGATATCATGATCCCCCGCTCGCAGATGATCACCCTGAAACGTAACCAGACCCTGGACGAGTGCCTCGATGTGATCATCGAATCCGCCCACTCGCGTTTCCCAGTCATCAGCGAAGATAAAGATCACATCGAAGGGATTTTGATGGCGAAAGATCTGCTGCCGTTTATGCGCAGCGATGCCGAAGCCTTCAGCATGGAAAAAGTGTTACGCCAGGCCGTGGTTGTGCCGGAAAGTAAACGTGTGGACCGGATGCTGAAAGAGTTTCGCTCTCAGCGTTACCACATGGCGATTGTTATTGATGAATTTGGCGGCGTTTCCGGACTGGTCACGATCGAGGATATTCTTGAGCTGATCGTGGGTGAAATCGAAGATGAGTATGACGAAGAGGAAGATATCGACTTCCGTCAGCTCAGCCGCCACACCTGGACCGTGCGCGCGCTGGCCTCGATTGAGGACTTCAACGACGCTTTCGGCACTCACTTCAGTGATGAAGAGGTCGATACCATTGGCGGGCTGGTGATGCAGGCCTTTGGCCACCTTCCGGCGCGCGGTGAAACCGTTGACATCGACGGTTACCAGTTCAAAGTGGCAATGGCCGACAGCCGCCGTATTATACAGGTTCATGTCAGAACGCCGGACGACTCACCGGTGCCAAAACTGGAAGATTAATGTAAATGGCATTTGCCCCATTACTTGAACGCCAGCGCGTCCGTTTGCTGCTGGCGCTGTTACTCGGAGCCAGCGGTACGCTGGCTTTTTCTCCTTACGATATCTGGCCTGCGGCTATTCTCTCCCTGATGGGGCTTCAGGGTCTGACCCTGAACCGGCGCTCGGTACAGGCTGCCGCCATCGGTTACTTCTGGGGACTGGGGCTCTTTGGCTCCGGCATTAACTGGGTCTACGTTAGCATCGCCCAGTTTGGCGGTATGCCGGGCCCGGTTAACGTCTTCCTGGTCGTCCTGCTCGCGGCATATCTCTCACTGTATACCGGTCTGTTCGCAGGGATCCTTTCCCGCCTGTGGCCTAAAACCACCTGGCTGCGCGTCGCCATTGCCGCGCCGGTGGTCTGGCAGATCACCGAATTCCTGCGCGGTTGGGTGCTGACCGGCTTCCCGTGGCTGCAGTTCGGCTACAGCCAGATTGATGGCCCGCTGAAAGGCCTGGCCCCGGTCATGGGCGTTGAGGCAATCAACTTCCTGCTGATGGTGGTGAGCGGCCTGCTGATCCTGGCGCTGGTCACGCGTTGCTGGAAACCGCTGGCCGTGGCGCTGGTGCTGTTTGCCCTGCCCTTCCCGCTGCGGTATATCCAGTGGTTCACGCCTGAGCCTGAGCGCACCATGCAGGTTTCTATGGTGCAGGGAAATATCCCGCAATCTATGAAGTGGGATGAAAAAGAGCTGCTGAACACGCTGAAGATCTACGCCAACGCCACCGAAGAGGTGATGGGTAAATCGCAGCTGATCATCTGGCCGGAATCCGCCATTCCCGATCTGGAGATCAATCAGCAGCCGTTCCTGAACATGATGAACGACTTGCTGCTGGCTCGCGGCAGCACGCTGATTACCGGGATTGTCGATGCGCGTCTGAATCAGCAGAACCGTTATGACACCTACAACACCATCATTACGCTCGGCAAAGACAGCGAATACAGCTACAACTCCACGGATCGGTACAACAAGAACCACCTGGTGCCGTTTGGTGAATTTGTTCCGCTGGAGTCGATTCTGCGCCCGCTGGCTCCGTTCTTTGATCTGCCGATGTCCTCCTTCAGCCGTGGCCCGTACGTACAGCCCCAGCTGCATGCGCACGGCCTTGCCCTGACGGCGGCCATCTGCTACGAAATCATTCTCGGCGAGCAGGTTCGCGATAACTTCCGCCCGGATACCGACTACCTGCTGACCATCTCCAACGATGCGTGGTTCGGTAAATCTATCGGCCCGTGGCAGCATTTCCAGATGGCGCGTATGCGTTCTCTGGAGCTGGCGCGCCCATTGCTGCGCAGCACCAACAACGGCATCACCGCCGTGATTGGTCCACAGGGTGAAATCCAGGCCATGATCCCGCAGTTCACCCGTGAGGTGTTGACCACAAAAGTCACACCAACCACCGGCCTGACGCCGTATGCCCGCACCGGTAACTGGCCGCTGTGGATCCTGACCGCGCTGTTCGGTTTCGGTGCCGTGCTGATGAGCCTGCGTCAGCGTCGTCGCTAATCTTACCTTCTGTTGCCGGGTGGCGCTAACGCTTACCTGGCCTACATTTTGACTCCCGTAGCTCGGGTAAGGCGTAGCCGCCACCCGACAAATTCCTTCCAGTGCCAAATCTGGCACGCCTGTTGCTTTGTATATTCACGCAAACGCAGTTTGGCTTAACGTGCAACCTTGTCGCACCAGCGTAGATCATCGGTAGCACCGAAACGGTGCAACGGGAGATATTTGCCTCTGAATGGTGCGGCGCGCTTCGCAAAAATAAACAATAACGCAGCAAAATCTTTACATTAAGCCAGACTAAATGTTAACAAGCTTGCATAACACTGCACTCGCATCGCGCGAGATATAACAACATCACAATGGGTATCAATGCGTCACTGGCGCTGATAAGAAAGGAGTTGGGTATGCAATTACGTAAACTGGCCACAGCAATGCTGGTTATGGGAATGTCTGCCGGCGTGGTTCACGCTGAAGATGCTCCGGCAGCAGGCAGTACTCTCGACAAGATTGCCAAAAACGGCGTCATCGTGGTCGGCCACCGTGAATCTTCCGTCCCGTTCTCTTACTACGACAACACGCAAAAAGTCGTGGGCTATTCACAGGATTACTCCAACGCCATCGTTGAAGCTGTGAAGAAAAAGCTGAACAAACCTGACCTGCAGGTGAAGCTGATCCCAATCACTTCACAGAACCGTATTCCGCTGCTGCAAAACGGCACCTTTGATTTTGAGTGTGGCTCTACCACCAACAACCTCGAGCGCCAGAAACAGGCCGCTTTCTCTGACACCATCTTTGTCGTGGGCACCCGTCTGCTGACGAAGAAAGGCGGTGATATCAAAGATTTTGCTGACCTGAAAGGCAAAGCGGTCGTCGTAACGTCCGGTACCACCTCAGAAGTGCTGCTGCACAAGCTGAACGACGAGAAGAAAATGGATATGCGCATCATCAGCGCGAAAGACCATGGCGACTCCTTCCGTACCCTGGAAAGTGGCCGTGCCGTCGCGTTTATGATGGATGACGCCCTGCTGGCGGGTGAGCGTGCGAAAGCGAAGAAACCAGACAACTGGGACATCGTCGGCACCGCGCAGTCAAAAGAAGCTTACGGCTGCATGCTGCGTAAAGACGATCCGCAGTTCAAGAAGCTGATCGATGACACTATCGCCCAGGTACAGACTTCCGGCGAAGCGGAAAAATGGTTCGACAAATGGTTCAAGAACCCGATTCCACCAAAAAATCTCAACATGAACTTTGAACTGTCTGATGACATGAAAGCGCTGTTCAAATCTCCAAATGACAAGGCTCTTAACTAATTAGAACAACAGGGGCGGGATCTCCTGCCCTCTCGATTGTCGGGAAGCATGGACAGACTATACGTTGAGTGGTCGTTCCCCACTCAGCGCGAAAAATGAGCTTCTCACCAATCTTCGAGGGTAGCGCTGCTACCCTTTTTTTTCTGGAGTTTATTATGTCAATAGACTGGAACTGGGGCATATTCCTGCAACAAGCCCCGTTCGGCAACACCACCTATCTTGGCTGGCTGTGGAGCGGCTTCCAGGTCACCGTGGCACTATCGATAACAGCGTGGATTATCGCGTTTCTTGTCGGTTCGCTGTTCGGTATTCTGCGCACCGTCCCTAACCGTTTTCTTTCAACACTGGGCACGCTCTATGTGGAACTGTTCCGTAACGTTCCGCTCATCGTGCAATTCTTTACCTGGTATCTGGTTATCCCGGAACTGCTGCCGGAAAATATTGGCATGTGGTTCAAGTCGGAGCTGGATCCAAATGTGCAGTTCTTTGTCTCCTCCATGATGTGTCTGGGGCTGTTTACCGCTGCGCGCGTTTGTGAGCAGGTGCGTGCCGCCATTCAGTCATTACCCCGCGGACAAAAAAATGCGGGTCTGGCGATGGGCCTGACCCTGCCGCAAACCTACCGCTACGTGCTGCTGCCTAATGCCTACCGCGTCATCGTGCCACCGATGACCTCGGAGATGATGAACCTGGTGAAAAACTCGGCCATCGCCTCCACGATCGGCCTGGTCGATATGGCGGCCCAGGCGGGTAAGCTGCTGGATTACTCCGCTCACGCGTGGGAATCCTTCACCGCGATCACGCTCGCGTATGTTCTGATTAACGCTTTCATCATGCTGATGATGAACCTGGTTGAACGCAAAGTACGCCTGCCGGGCAATCTGGGGGGCAAATAATGTACGAATTTGACTGGAGTTCTATCGTTCCTTCCTTACCTTACCTGCTGGATGGCCTGGTGATTACCTTAAAAATCACCGTTATTGCCATCATCATTGGTATCGTCTGGGGCACCCTGCTGGCGGTGATGCGCCTGTCGAGCTTTAAGCCGCTCGCCTGGTTTGCGACCGCCTACGTTAACGTTTTCCGCTCCATCCCGCTGGTGATGGTGCTGCTGTGGTTTTACCTGATTGTTCCCGGCTTTCTGCAAAACGTCCTGGGGCTGTCACCAAAAACCGATATCCGCCTGATCTCGGCGATGGTGGCGTTCTCGATGTTTGAGGCCGCTTACTACTCAGAGATTATCCGCGCGGGCATCCAGAGTATCTCCCGTGGACAATCCAGCGCCGCGCTGGCGCTGGGGATGACGCACTGGCAGTCCATGCAGCTGATTATTCTGCCGCAGGCGTTTCGCGCCATGGTTCCGCTCCTGCTGACCCAGGGCATTGTGCTGTTCCAGGATACCTCGCTGGTGTATGTCCTGAGTCTGGCAGACTTCTTCCGTACCGCGTCAACCATCGGTGAACGTGATGGTACGCAGGTCGAGATGGTGCTCTTCGCGGGCGCGGTCTATTTTGTGATTAGTTTAAGCGCGTCGCTGTTGGTCAGCTGGCTGAAGAAAAGGACGGTATAATGATTTCCCTGAAAAATGTTTCTAAATGGTATGGGCACTTTCAGGTGCTGACCGACTGCTCCACGGAAGTGAAAAAAGGCGACGTGGTGGTGGTGTGCGGCCCGTCCGGTTCCGGTAAGTCCACGCTGATCAAAACCGTTAATGGTCTGGAACCTGTGCAGCAGGGCGAAATTGTTGTTAACGGCACCAAAGTGAACGACAAAAAAACCAACCTTGCCCAGCTTCGCTCTCACGTTGGTATGGTGTTCCAGCACTTTGAGCTGTTCCCTCACCTCTCCATCATCGAGAACCTGACGCTGGCGCAGGTAAAAGTGCTTAAGCGCGATAAAAAAGCATCGCGTGAGAAAGGCCTTAAGCTTCTGGAGCGCGTTGGGCTTTCTGCACATGCCGATAAGTTCCCGGCGCAGCTTTCGGGCGGCCAACAGCAGCGTGTCGCGATCGCCCGCGCGCTGTGTATGGATCCGGTGGCAATGCTGTTTGATGAACCGACGTCGGCGCTCGATCCAGAGATGATCAACGAAGTGCTAGACGTTATGGTCGAGCTGGCGCACGAAGGGATGACCATGATGGTGGTGACGCACGAAATGGGCTTCGCCCGTAAAGTGGCCAACCGCGTCATCTTTATGGACGAAGGGAAGATCGTGGAAGACTCGCCGAAAGAAGAGTTCTTCGCGAACCCGAAATCCGAACGTGCAAAAGATTTCCTCGCCAAAATCCTGCATTAATCTTCTCAGTGCGCAATCTGCGGATTGCGCACTGCCTCACGCTTTCGCGCTCTTGTTCTCGTCGGCGTCACATTGCAGCGTTAACCTTGTCACAAAATAACGCTACGTATGGAGAACGCTATGGCACAGCCTATTATTCTCGATTGCGATCCGGGTCATGATGACGCCATTGCTCTCGTCCTCGCTCTTGCCTCCCCTGAACTGGACGTAAAAGCGGTTACCTCATCCGCCGGAAATCAGACACCGGATAAAACCTTGCGCAACGTGCTGCGCATGCTGACCCTGCTCAAACGCACCGATATTCCTGTCGCTGGCGGGGCCGTGAAACCGCTGATGCGCGAGCTGATCATTGCGGATAACGTTCATGGCGAAAGTGGACTGGACGGCCCTGAACTGCCGGAACCGGGCTTCGCGCCACAAGGCTGCACCGCCGTTGAGTTGATGGCGAAGGTGCTGCGCGAAAGTGCAGAGCCCGTGACGCTGGTGGCTACAGGTCCGCAGACGAACGTGGCCTTGCTGCTTAACAGCCATCCAGAACTGCACGGTAAAATCGCCCGGATCGTCATCATGGGCGGCGCAATGGGGCTCGGAAACTGGACGCCAGCCGCGGAGTTCAATATCTATGTTGACCCTGAAGCCGCAGAGATCGTTTTCCAGTCCGGTCTGCCGATTGTGATGGCGGGGCTGGATGTGACGCATCGGGCCCAAATTATGGCAGACGATATTGAACGCTTCCGCTCTGTGGGTAATCCGGTGGCAACGACTGTGGCAGAACTGCTCGACTTCTTTATGGAGTACCACAAAGCCGAGAAATGGGGCTTCCATGGCGCACCGCTGCATGACCCGTGCACGATTGCCTGGCTGTTGAAACCTGAGATGTTTACCACGGTTGACCGCTGGGTTGGTGTGGAAACACAGGGGAAATATACCCAGGGAATGACGGTGGTGGATTACTACTCGCTGATGGGGAACGAGCCGAATACTGCGGTGATGGTGGATATCGACCGGGAAGCGTTTGTAGATTTGCTGGCGGAGAGACTGGCTTACTATTCTGCGGCCTGATGTCCTCACCCCAACCCTCTCCCACGGGGAGAGGGAGCAAACACTAAAAACGGCAACAGGGTTGCCGTTTTGCTTTTACCTAGGGCTCAAACGGCCGGCGCTGGAACTGGTCGTGACCGCATTTCGGGCACAAGGGCAGCACCTCCGGCGTATACACCGCGATGTGGTGATGACATTTCTCACACACCAGATTTCCCAACCCTACCACTTCGCCGCTGTGGTACACACCGTGATGGTTCAAATCCTGAAACACCTCGCGCCACTCAAGCTGCGTTTTATCGGTGATATCCGCCAGCTCCTGCCACAGGCTCTCTTTGATCACCCGCATAAACACGCTGTCCGAGACCTCTTCCTGGCTCTCCTGATAGCTGCGCGCAAACTCTTCCAGGTCACGACGTACCGCACGCGTCACCTCTTCCACTTCGGTTCGCGTTAACTCACCCGTTTGCGTCACGCGGGCACGCGCCTGTTCGACCAGCGCATCAATATCACGCTCGCCGTTACGCAGCCGCTCCGTCAGTGTCGCCACCAGCTCGCGGTAAAATTGAGCAACCTTGTTCATCATTTTGCCTCCCGGGTAAGTAACTAACTCTAATAATAGACCTTATTTCACTGCCGCTTTGTCAGGTGAAGCACAGACCCGGTAAATTCCTGCAAAGTGCTTTTGTGCGAAAGGCTGTTTTGACGCGGACGTTTGGGCTATGCTATGCGGATCTGAATTACCACATCCATTGGCTACATTTGTAGCTGTATTAAAAACAGGACCACTGGCTGCCATGCAAGAGCAATACCGCCCGGAAGAGATAGAATCAAAAGTCCAGCAACACTGGGACGAGAAGCGCACCTTTGAAGTAACCGAAGACGAGAGCAAAGAGAAGTATTACTGCCTGTCGATGCTTCCCTATCCTTCTGGTCGACTACACATGGGCCACGTGCGTAACTACACTATTGGTGATGTGATCGCCCGTTACCAGCGTATGCTGGGCAAAAACGTGCTGCAGCCTATCGGCTGGGATGCGTTCGGCCTGCCGGCAGAAGGTGCAGCAGTAAAAAACAATACGGCACCGGCACCATGGACGTACGACAACATCGCGTACATGAAAAACCAGCTCAAAATGCTGGGCTTCGGCTATGACTGGAGCCGCGAGCTGGCGACTTGCACCCCGGAATATTACCGCTGGGAGCAGAAATTCTTCACTGAGCTGTACAAAAAAGGCCTGGTATACAAGAAGACGTCTGCGGTTAACTGGTGCCCGAATGACCAGACCGTTCTGGCAAACGAGCAGGTTATCGACGGTTGCTGCTGGCGCTGTGACACCAAAGTTGAGCGTAAAGAGATCCCGCAGTGGTTTATCAAAATCACCGCTTACGCTGACGAGCTGCTGAACGATCTGGATAAACTGGATCACTGGCCTGACACCGTTAAGACCATGCAGCGCAACTGGATCGGCCGTTCTGAAGGTGTGGAAATTACCTTCAACGTTGATAACTACGACCAAACGCTGACCGTCTACACCACCCGTCCGGACACCTTCATGGGAGCGACCTATCTGGCCGTGGCCGCAGGTCACCCGCTGGCGCAGAAAGCGGCAGAGAACAATCCGGAACTGGCAACTTTCATCGACGAATGCCGCAACACCAAAGTGGCTGAAGCCGACATGGCGACGATGGAGAAAAAAGGCGTTGATACCGGCTTTAAAGCGATTCACCCGCTGACGGGTGAAGCTATTCCTGTCTGGGCGGCGAACTTTGTGCTGATGGAATACGGCACCGGTGCGGTGATGGCCGTTCCGGGACACGATCAGCGCGACTACGAGTTTGCCACCAAATATGGCCTGACCATTAAGCCGGTGATCCTGGCCGCAGACGGTTCTGAACCCGACCTGTCTGAGCAGGCATTGACCGAAAAAGGCACCCTGTTCAACTCCGGCGAATTTAGCGGACTGAGCTTCGAAGAGGGCTTCAATGCCATCGCTGACAAGCTGGCCTCGCTGGGCGTAGGTGAGCGTAAAGTCAACTTCCGTCTGCGCGACTGGGGCGTTTCCCGTCAGCGTTACTGGGGCGCGCCAATTCCAATGGTGACCCTTGAAGACGGCACCGTGATGCCGACGCCAGAAGATCAACTGCCGGTGATCCTGCCGGAAGATGTGGTCATGGACGGCATCACCAGCCCGATCAAAGCCGATCCTGAGTGGGCGAAAACCACCGTTAACGGCCAGCCTGCGCTGCGTGAAACCGACACCTTTGACACCTTTATGGAGTCTTCCTGGTATTACGCACGCTACACCTGTCCTCAGTATCAGGAAGGCATGCTGGATTCTGACGCGGCCAACTACTGGCTGCCGGTAGACATCTACATCGGTGGCATCGAACACGCCATCATGCACCTGCTCTACTTCCGCTTCTTCCATAAGCTGATGCGCGATGCTGGCATGGTGAATTCTGACGAACCAGCCAAACAGCTGCTGTGTCAGGGCATGGTGCTGGCTGATGCCTTCTACTACGTTGGCGCGAACGGCGAGCGTAACTGGGTGTCTCCGGTGGACGCGATCGTAGAGCGCGACGAGAAAGGCCGTATCGTGAAGGCGACAGACGCTGAAGGTCATGAGCTGGTTTATACCGGCATGAGCAAGATGTCCAAGTCGAAAAACAACGGTATCGACCCGCAGGTGATGGTTGAGCGTTACGGTGCAGATACCGTGCGTCTGTTCATGATGTTTGCCTCTCCGGCTGACATGACGCTGGAGTGGCAGGAATCCGGTGTTGAAGGCGCGAACCGCTTCCTGAAACGCGTCTGGAAACTGGTTTACGAACATACCGCACAGGGTGATGCTCCGGCGCTGAACGCTGCTGCCCTGACGGAAGATCAGCAGGCGCTGCGTCGTGATGTTCATAAAACAATTGCAAAAGTCACCGATGATATTGGTCGTCGTCAGACCTTCAACACCGCAATTGCGGCTATTATGGAACTGATGAACAAGCTGGCGAAAGCCCCGCAGGATGGCGAGCAGGATCGTGCCTTAATGCGTGAAGCGCTGCTGGCCGTCGTTCGCATGCTGAACCCGTTCACACCACACGTCAGCTTTACTCTGTGGCAGGAACTGAAAGGCGAAGGCGATATCGACAACGCGCCGTGGCCGGTTGCGGACGAAGCAGCAATGGTGGAAAACACCACGCTGGTGGTAGTCCAGGTCAACGGCAAAGTGCGCGGTAAAATTACCGTGGCGGTCGACGCAACCGAAGAACAGGTTCGCGAGCGTGCAGGCCAGGAACCTCTGGTCGCGAAATATCTTGAGGGCGTTACCGTACGTAAAGTGATCTACGTACCCGGTAAACTGCTCAATCTGGTCGTTGGCTAAGCGCGGGAGGAAACGTGCGACAACTGGCAACAATACTCTTATCACTGGCGGTGCTTGTCACCGCTGGCTGTGGCTGGCACCTGCGCAATACCACGGCAGTGCCTGCTGAGATGAAAACGATGATTTTCGACTCATCAGATCCGAATGGCCCATTCAGCCGGGCAGTTCGTAACCAGCTGCGCCTGAACGGTGTCGAACTCATTGAGAAAGACACGCTGCGCCAGGATGTACCGTCTCTCCGCGTTCTGGGGACGACCCTGAGCAAAGATACAGCGTCTATCTTCCAGGATGGCCGTACCGCAGAGTATCAGATGGTAATGACTGTTAACGCAGCCGTGCTGATCCCGGGTAAAGACATCTATCCGATCAGCACAAAAGTGTACCGTTCGTTCTTTGATAACCCGCAAACGGCGCTGGCGAAAGATGCCGAACAGCAGATTATCATCAACGAAATGTACGACAAGGCAGCGGAACAGCTGATCCGTAAACTGCCAGGTATTGCCGCGTCGACAAAAGAAGGCTCTGACATTATTGAAAAACCGGATGCCAGTACGCCCCCGGTTTCTACCTCTATGGGTAACTGATGATCAGGCTGTATCCTGAACAACTCCGCGCGCAGCTCAATGAAGGGCTGCGCGCGGCGTATCTGCTGCTTGGAAACGATCCCTTACTGCTGCAGGAAAGCCTGGATGCCGTGCGATATACTGCAGGTGCTCAGGGCTTTGATGAACACCATACCGTCCAGGTGGATAACAATACCGACTGGGACGCCCTCTTCTCACTCTGTCAGGCGATGAGCCTTTTCGCGTCGCGTCAGACAATTCAGATCCTGCTGCCAGAAAACGGCCCTAACGCGGCCATCAATGAGCAGCTTGCCACTTTGGTGAGCCTGCTACACAGCGATCTGCTGTTAATTGTCCGCGGCAATAAGCTCACCAAAGCGCAGGAAAATGCCGCGTGGTTCACTCAACTGGCGACCCACTCGGTGCTGGTTACCTGTCAGACACCTGAGCAGGCGCATCTGCCAAAATGGGTGGCCGCAAGAGCAAAGCAGAACAATCTTCAGCTGGATGATGCGGCAAATCAACTGCTCTGCTACTGCTATGAGGGTAACCTCCTGGCGCTGGCACAGGCGCTGGACAGACTCTCCCTGCTCTGGCCGGATGGCAAACTGACACTCCCCCGCGTCGAGCAGGCCGTTAATGACGCCGCGCACTTCACACCGTTCCACTGGGTGGATGCATTGCTGGCCGCGAAAAGTAAACGCGCCCTGCATATCCTTCAGCAGCTGCGCCTGGAAGGCAGCGAGCCCGTTATTCTGCTGCGTACGCTGCAGCGTGAACTGTTGCTGCTGATTACGCTCAAGCGACAGTCTGCCCATACGCCGCTGCGCGCGCTGTTTGATAAACACCGGGTATGGCAAAATCGCCGTGCAATGACCACCGAGGCCATCAACCGCCTGAGCCATGAACAGCTTCGTCAGGCTGTGCAGCTTCTGATGCGCGCTGAGCTCACCTTAAAACAAGATTACGGCCAGTCGGTCTGGGCGGAGCTGGAAAGCCTTTCCCTGCTGCTCTGCCACAAGGCGCTGGCTGACGTATTTATTGATGGATAGTATGCACTCTTTACAGGCCCTGTATGGCGGCACCTTTGACCCGGTACACTACGGGCATCTTAAGCCGGTGGAAATTCTGGCGAATTTGATCGGCCTGCAGCGCGTCACCATTATGCCCAATAACGTTCCGCCGCACCGCCCTCAGCCTGAGGCAACCAGCGAGCAGCGAAAAGAGATGCTAACGCTTGCCATTGCGGATAAACCGCTTTTCAGGCTTGATGAACGGGAATTGCGTCGCGACACCCCCTCGTGGACGTCGCAAACGCTGCAGGAGTGGCGAGCTGAGCAAGGGCCTGACCAGCCGCTGGCGTTTATCATTGGTCAGGATTCTCTGCTCAACTTTCCTGGGTGGCACAAGTATGAAACCATTCTGGAGAACAGCCACCTGCTCGTTTGCCGCCGCCCAGGCTATCCGCTGACCATGCGTGAAGAGCAGTATCAGCAGTGGCTTGAAGACCATCTTACCGATAACGTAGAGGATCTTCACAACCAGCCCGCCGGGAAGATTTATCTGGCGGAAACCCCGTGGTTCGATATCTCCGCCACCCTTATTCGTGAGCGTTTACAACACGGTTTAACGTGTGACGATCTGCTGCCTGCCCCGGTGCTGGCGTATATTCATACGCACGGGTTGTATCAGAAAAGCGCAGATGTTTAGTCAGGCGTCATAAAAAGCGGCTTATTGATTCTCCTGCCTTGACAGGTTAAGCCATACTGTTATCCTCCGCTGCCAGACTTTCCCGCCAGTCATTGCTTTACAGAAATTGTTTTACAAAAATGGCGATGCAATCTCTGGCGGAGGGTGGGATGATACCCGCCTTCAAAATCCCGGCCGGTGACATTTGTCCCGACAAGGGCGCCAGTTCAGGTATACTGTCTGGCTACAAATTCATAGTTGCACCATCTTATTCACCCAGGGGGAAAACTTGCAGGGTAAAGCACTCCAGGATTTTGTTATCGACAAAATTGATGACCTGAAAGGTCAGGACATCATCGCTATCGACGTTAAGGGTAAATCCAGTATCACCGACTGCATGATTATCTGCACCGGGACGTCTACGCGTCATGTTGTTTCGATTGCCGACCATGTGGTTCAGGCATCGCGTGCAGCAGGACTGTTACCGCTTGGCGTTGAAGGTGAAGCGACCGCTGACTGGGTGGTGGTTGACCTCGGCGATGTGATTGTCCATGTCATGCAGGAAGAGAGCCGTCGCCTGTATGAGCTGGAAAAACTCTGGGGTTAATGCGTGAAGTTGCAGCTGGTCGCCGTCGGCACCAAAATGCCGGACTGGGTACAAACCGGTTTTACTGAATATCTGCGTCGTTTTCCAAAAGACATGCCGTTCGAACTGGTGGAGATCCCTGCCGGGAAGCGCGGTAAGAACGCGGATATTAAACGTATTCTCGATAAAGAGGGCGAACTGATGCTGGCTGCCGCTGGCAAGAACCGCATCGTCACCCTCGATATTCCGGGTAAACCCTGGGATACGCCGCAGCTGGCGCACGAACTGGAGCGCTGGAAGCAGGATGGCCGTGACGTTAGTCTGCTGATTGGCGGACCTGAAGGGTTGTCCCCTGCCTGCAAAGCGGCAGCAGAACAAAGTTGGTCTCTCTCCGCGCTGACGCTGCCCCACCCGCTCGTTCGGGTCCTGGTGGCAGAAAGTCTGTATCGCGCGTGGAGCATTACTACCAACCACCCCTATCACCGCGAGTAATGACTGACCAGGGTAGATTAAGCAGCGGATGAAACTACAGAATTCTTTTCGCGACTATACGGCTGAGTCCGCGCTGTTTGTGCGCAGGGCACTGGTCGCCTTTACGGGGATTTTGCTGCTTACCGGCGTGCTGATCGCCAACCTTTATAATCTGCAAATCGTCCGCTTTACCGATTACCAGACGCGTTCAAACGAAAACCGCATCAAGCTGGTGCCTATCGCGCCTAGCCGCGGCATTATCTACGACCGTAACGGCACCCCTCTGGCGCTAAACCGCACCATCTATCAAATCGAGATGATGCCGGAAAAGGTCGATAATGTTCAGGACACGCTGGAGGCGCTAAGAAGCGTTGTCGATCTCAACGATGACGATATCGCAGCCTTCAAAAAAGAGCGCGCCCGTTCCCACCGCTTTACCTCCATTCCGGTGAAAACCAATCTGACGGAAGTTCAGGTGGCCCGTTTTGCGGTGAACCAGTACCGCTTCCCCGGCGTGGAAGTGAAGGGTTACAAACGTCGCTACTATCCTTACGGCTCCGCGCTGACGCACGTCATTGGCTACGTTTCCAAGATTAACGACAAAGACGTTGACCGCCTTGATAAAGACGGCAAGCTGGCGAACTATGCCGCGACGCACGATATCGGCAAGCTCGGGATCGAACGCTACTACGAAGATGTCCTGCATGGACAGACCGGCTATGAAGAGGTTGAGGTTAACAACCGTGGCCGCGTCATTCGACAGCTGAAAGAAGTTCCGCCTCAGGCGGGGCATGACGTCTATCTGACGCTCGACCTCAAACTGCAGCAGTATATTGAAACCCTGCTGGCGGGCAGTCGCGCCGCCGTCGTGGTCACCGATCCGCGTACCGGGGGAATTCTGGCTATGGTGTCCATGCCTAGCTATGACCCGAATCTCTTTGTTGACGGCATCTCCAGTAAAGACTATTCCGGCCTGCTGAATGATCCCAATACGCCGCTGGTAAACCGCGCCACGCAAGGCGTTTACCCGCCGGCATCTACGGTGAAACCGTATGTGGCGGTCTCGGCGCTGAGTGCGGGTGTCATCAACCGTAATACCAGCCTGTTTGACCCGGGCTGGTGGCAGCTACCCGGGTCTGAAAAACGCTATCGCGACTGGAAAAAATGGGGCCACGGCCATCTGAACGTGACCAAATCTCTGGAAGAGTCAGCGGATACCTTCTTCTATCAGGTCGCCTATGACATGGGGATTGACCGCCTGTCAGAATGGATGAGCAAGTTCGGCTACGGGCACTACACCGGCGTCGACCTTTCAGAGGAGCGATCCGGCAACATGCCGACGCGCGAGTGGAAGCTGAAGCGCTTTAAGAAGCCGTGGTATCAGGGTGATACCATTCCGGTGGGTATCGGCCAGGGCTACTGGACCGCAACGCCGATTCAGATGAACAAAGCGATGATGATCCTCATTAACGATGGCGTGGTCAAAGTCCCGCATCTGCTGCAAAGCACCGTTGAAGACGGCAAAAAGGTGCCGTGGGTACAGCCCCATGAAGCGCCCGTGGGTGACATTCATTCCGGCTTCTGGGAAATCGCGAAAGACGGTATGTACGGCGTAGCAAACCGTCCGAACGGTACCGCGCACAAATATTTCGCCGGAACGCCGTATAAAGTGGCTGCAAAATCCGGTACGGCGCAGGTCTTTGGCCTGAAAGCCAACGAAACCTACAACGCACACCGCATTGCTGAACGTCTGCGTGACCATAAGCTCATGACGGCATTTGCCCCTTACGATAACCCGCAGGTGGCGGTGGCGATGATTCTGGAAAACGGCGGCGCTGGCCCTGCGGTAGGGACCATCATGCGCCAAATCCTCGACCACATTATGCTGGGTGATAACAACACCGAACTGCCGGCTGAAAACCCGGCCGCCGCTGCGGCGGAGGACCAATAATCATGACGGATAATCCAAACAAAAAATCGTTGTGGGATAAAATCCACATCGACCCAGCCATGCTGCTGATCCTGCTGGCTCTGCTGGTTTACAGCGCCCTGGTTATCTGGAGCGCCAGTGGTCAGGACATCGGTATGATGGAACGCAAAATCGGCCAGATCGCGATGGGTCTGGTCATCATGGTGGTGATGGCGCAGATCCCACCGCGCGTCTATGAAGGCTGGGCGCCCTATCTCTATATCTTCTGTATTATTTTGCTGGTGGCAGTAGACGCGTTCGGCGCCATCTCAAAAGGGGCTCAGCGCTGGCTGGATCTGGGCGTTGTTCGTTTCCAGCCCTCGGAGATTGCCAAAATTGCCGTCCCCCTGATGGTGGCGCGCTTTATCAACCGTGATGTCTGTCCGCCCTCGCTGAAAAACACCGCGATCGCGCTGGTGCTGATCTTCCTGCCGACGCTGCTGGTTGCTGCGCAGCCTGACCTCGGCACCTCGATCCTTATCGCGCTCTCCGGTCTGTTTGTCCTTTTCCTGTCGGGCTTAAGCTGGCGTCTGATTGGTATCGCTGTGGTGCTGATTGCGGCGTTTATCCCTATCCTCTGGTTCTTCCTGATGCATGATTACCAGCGCCAGCGCGTTATGATGCTTCTCGACCCGGAAACTGACCCGCTCGGTGCGGGCTATCATATTATTCAGTCCAAGATTGCGATTGGCTCCGGCGGCCTGCGCGGTAAAGGCTGGCTGCACGGTACCCAGTCGCAGCTGGAATTTTTACCGGAACGTCACACCGACTTTATCTTTGCGGTACTGGCTGAAGAGCTGGGGCTGGTTGGTATCCTGATTTTGCTCGCGCTCTACGTGCTGCTGATCATGCGAGGATTGTGGATTGCCGCCCGGGCGCAAACCACCTTCGGCCGCGTCATGGCAGGCGGATTGATGCTGATTTTATTCGTTTATGTCTTCGTAAATATTGGTATGGTGAGTGGTATTCTGCCGGTAGTAGGCGTACCGCTGCCGCTGGTCAGTTACGGAGGCTCGGCACTGATCGTGTTGATGGCCGGGTTTGGGATCGTGATGTCGATCCATACCCACAGAAAAATGTTGTCAAAAAGCGTTTAAAAATAAGGGGATCGGAATGCGTAAGCAGTGGCTGGGGATCTGCATCGCGGCAAGTTTACTTGCGGCCTGCACAAGTGATGATGGTCAGCAACAGGCAACCGTCGCGCCGCCGCAGCCTGCGGTGTGTAATGGTCCGATCGTTGAAATCAGTGGGGCCGATCCCGTTTATGAACCGCTGAATGCCAGCGCGAATCAGGATTACGAGCGCGACGGCAAAAGCTACAAAATCGTGCAGGACCCTTCCCGCTTCAGCCAGGCGGGCTTTGCTGCCATTTATGATGCAGAACCGGGCAGTAACCTCACGGCATCCGGTGAAACATTTGACCCCATGCAGCTCACTGCCGCGCACCCAACGCTGCCGATTCCAAGCTACGCGCGTATCACCAACCTGGCTAATGGTCGCATGATCGTCGTGCGTATTAATGACCGTGGTCCATATGGTAATGACCGGGTGATTTCTCTGTCCCGCGCGTCTGCCGATCGCCTGAACACGTCGAACAACACCAAAGTTCGCATTGACCCGATTATCGTGGCGCAGGATGGCTCGATGTCCGGGCCGGGTACCGCCTGTACGACGGTGGCGAAGCAGACCTATGCTCTGCCAGACCGCCCAAATCTTGACGGCGGAATGGGTAGCGTCTCTTCTCCGGCTGAGCCTTCTCAGCCGGCGGGAGAAATACGTCCAATCAGCAATGATACGCTGCAAAGCGATGATTCCACTGGCGCCCCGGTAAAAAGTAGCGGCTTTTTAGGCGCACCGACGACCTTAGCGACGGGCGTGCTGGAAGGCAGTGAGCCGACGCCAGCCCCGGTTGCGGCTCCGGTGACGCAGCCAGCGCCGGTAACAGCGCCAGCGACCACGCAAAGCGCGGCAGCCGCTGCGCCAGCAGCAGCCAGCGGCGGCTTTGTCGTTCAGGTGGGGGCAGTGAGCGATCAGGCCCGAGCCCAGCAGTATCAACAGCGTCTAAGCCAGCAGTTTGGCGTACCTGGACGCGTTGAGCAGAACGGCGCGGTCTGGCGTATTCAGATGGGGCCTTTTGCCAGTAAATCGCAGGCAGCGTCTCTGCAACAGCGTTTGCAGAGCGAAGCACAACTGCAGTCCTTCGTCACTGTTGCAAAATAATTAATCGGCGGTATCCGAAATGTCAGTTTGTGTAAAACGCATTCACAAACTCATGCTTAAAGTCGGATGCCTGCCTGAATAGCATTTGCTATAGTAAGGCACTTTTTTTAATTCCATCACGGATGTCGTAGTTCTGACCATGAAGACCACTTTTTCTGCTCGTTTTGTGCAGCGCATGGCGCTGACCACGGCCCTTTGCGCAGCAGCACTCTCTGCTGCTCATGCCGATGACCTGAATATCAAGACCATGATCCCTGGCGTTCCGCAAATCGACGCGGAATCCTACATCCTGATCGATTACAACTCTGGCAAAGTTCTGGCAGAACAGAACGCCGATGCCCGCCGTGACCCGGCCAGCCTGACCAAAATGATGACCAGCTATGTTATCGGCCAGGCCATGAAAGCCGGTAAATTCAAAGAAACGGATCTGGTCACCATTGGTAACGATGCGTGGGCAACCGGGAACCCTGTGTTCAAAGGTTCTTCTCTGATGTTCCTGAAGCCCGGTATGCAGGTTCCAGTTTCCCAGTTAATCCGGGGTATTAACCTGCAGTCAGGTAACGATGCCTGCGTAGCAATGGCTGATTTCGCCGCCGGTAGCCAGGATGCCTTCGTCGGTCTGATGAACAGCTACGTCACCGCGCTGGGTCTGAAAAACAGCCATTTCCAGACCGTACACGGCCTGGATGCAGACGGTCAGTACAGCTCCGCACGTGATATGGCACTGATTGGTCAAGCCCTGATCCGCGACGTACCGAACGAATACTCCATCTATAAAGAGAAAGAGTTTACCTTCAACGGTATTCGTCAGACCAACCGTAACGGCCTGCTGTGGGATAACAGCCTGAACGTTGACGGTATCAAAACAGGTCATACCGATAAAGCCGGTTACAACCTGGTGGCCTCTGCCACTGAAGGCCAGATGCGTCTGATCTCTGCCGTGATGGGCGGTCGTACCTTTAAAGGTCGTGAAACCGAAAGCAAGAAACTGCTGACCTGGGGCTTCCGTTTCTTCGAAACCGTGAATCCGCTGAAAGCAGGCAAAGAGTTCGCGTCTGAGCCAGTGTGGTTCGGCGACAACGACCGTGCTTCCCTCGGCGTGGATAAAGATCTGTACCTGACCATTCCACGCGGTCGTATGAAGGATCTGAAGGCCAGCTACGTCCTGAACAGCACCGAACTGCATGCCCCGCTGCAGAAAAATCAGGTCGTGGGTACCATCAACTTCCAGCTGGATGGCAAGACTATCGATCAGCGTCCGCTGGTTGTTCTGCAGGAAATTCCTGAAGGCAATTTCTTCGGCAAAATCATTGATTACATTAAATTGATGTTCCATCACTGGTTTGGCTAAAAATCGAACACTTGAAAGTGTGATTTTGATCCCCATATACTAAGTATCCTGATAACTCCCACCTGACGTGGGAGTTATTCTTTTTGACGTTACGCCGGAGCTGACATGAAAACCAAACTTAACGAACTGCTTGAATTCCCTACCCCATTTACCTACAAAGTAATGGGTCTGGCGAAACCTGAGCTGGTTGATCAGGTGGTTGAAGTGGTACAGCGCCATGCGCCCGGTGATTACTCTCCGTCAGTAAAACCAAGCAGCAAGGGCAACTACCACTCGGTTTCTATTACTATCACCGCGACCCATATCGAACAGGTTGAGACGCTCTACGAAGAACTCGGCAATATCGAAATTGTGCGTATGGTGCTGTAGTCCCTTTGCGGTTACCCGGCTTACCGGGTAACCCCTCTCCCCCGCTGTGATATACTCCCCCTCATCATTGGTTCCTCGTCTTCGGAGACGCTGTTTTGTATCAGGATAAAATTCTGGTCCGTCATCTCGGGCTGCAACCTTATGAGCCTGTCTCCCAGGCTATGCATGACTTCACCGATTCACGCGATGACACGACCCCTGATGAAATTTGGCTGGTTGAACACCTGCCGGTATTTACCCAGGGTCAGGCCGGTAAAGCGGAACATTTATTAATGACGGGCGATATCCCGGTGATCCAGAGCGATCGGGGTGGACAAGTGACTTATCACGGCCCGGGCCAGCAGGTGATGTACGTCCTGCTTAATCTGAAGCGCAGAAAGCTTGGCGTGCGTGAGCTGGTGACGTTGCTGGAACAAACCGTCGTCAACACGCTGGCGGAATATGGTATTGACGCGCATCCGCGGGCTGATGCACCAGGCGTCTACGTTGGCGAAATGAAGATCTGCTCGCTGGGGCTACGTATTCGAAAAGGCTGTTCCTTCCATGGTCTGGCGTTGAATATTAATATGGATCTGACGCCTTTCCAGCGCATAAATCCCTGCGGCTACGCCGGTATGGAAATGACGCAGATGCGCCAGTGGGTAGATACCGCCACGCCAGATAATATACGCCCTGTTCTTCTGAAGAATGTGTTAGCGCTACTTAACAATCCACCGCATGAATATATCCCTGCTTAATATATCATACAGGGGAGCCCGTTAATTTGACGGGCAACTATTTATTTACCGCTTTTACGCTTTACAATAATCCGCAGATTCTATATTTTCGAAGCGCCCGAATATTGCCGTTACATATTATTTAGCCTCCGGACAGCACGGCATACACAGGCTAAGTAACGTGAGTGATAATCACACAACTGTTTGTTTTTGATAAACAAGTGAAACAAAACCAACACTTTACGAATCTCTACAAGCATAATAAATAAATTCAACTATCATTCATGTTGTGAATGTATACGGAGTGAAAGCGTGGAGTCTACTAATTTACCAGCCAAACGACTGAATGAACCCGGTGGCGAAGACAAGCCACAAATTTTTCGGACTTTACGTAATATTGATCTCAATTTACTGACTATTTTTGAGGCAGTATATGTCCATAAGGGTATCGTTAACGCTGCGAAAATTCTTAATCTCACGCCATCGGCAATAAGTCAGTCGATTCAAAAGCTACGCGCTATATTTCCTGACCCGTTATTTATCCGTAAAGGCCAGGGCGTCACGCCGACGGCCTATGCGACCCACCTCCACGAATACATCAGCCAGGGGCTGGAGTCGATTCTGGGTGCGCTGGATTTAACCGGGAGCTATGACAAACAAAGAACGATCACCATCGGCTGCTCTCCTTCAGTGGGCGTGCTGGTCATGCCCGCCATCTACCAGGCCGTGAAAGAGCATGCTCCCCAGCTTCTGTTGCGCAATGTGCCACTCAACGAACCTGACGTTCAGCTTGCCCAGTTCCAGACGGATCTGGTTATTGAGAGCGGCAGCTTCAGCGCCAGAGCGCTGGGGCAAAACGTGCTTTATGCCGATAATCTGGTTTTGGTTTGCCGCCAGCAGCATCCCGCGCTCAGCGAGCCGTTAACCATTGAGAACCTGCGCAATTACGACCACTCGTCTTTCATGACCGAAGGGCAGTCCAACCATGGTCTGCGCCAGCGCATTGATGAAATTTTCCCGGAACGTCAGATCAGTTTCAGCAGTTACAATATGTTTACCACCGCCTCCCTGATTGGCAGCAGCGATATGCTGTGCATCATGCCTTCACGCCTGTATCACCTGCTGCGGAAATGCTGGTCGCTGGAGAGTATTCCACTCAGCCAGCTCAATGCGGAATCTATCGAGATTTCACTGCATTACAACAAACTCAGTTTGCGCGATCCGGTACTGGAAAACGTCATCCGCATTATCCGTCAGGCCTTCTGACAGCGAGTGTCAGCACAAGCCCCTGTCACAAGCAGGGCGAAAGGCACAAAACAACAACTATTTTACAAATTGGCGACGTGGCAGGCTGCTTTCATGGCCGTTTCAATGATATACTGCCTGTCGTTCGTTCAAAAATAGTTGATAAATACAACATTCCCTTGAATTGAAACGCTTTCCTTCGATATTCGCAACTGGAACACGCACGCTATGAGTAAACCCATTGTGATGGAACGCGGTGTTAAATACCGCGATGCCGATAAAATGGCCCTTATCCCGGTTAAAAACGTGGCTACCGAGCGCGAGGCGCTGTTAAGAAAACCGGAATGGATGAAAATCAAACTTCCGGCTGACTCTTCGCGTATCCAGGGGATCAAAGCGGCGATGCGCAAGAATGGCCTTCACTCCGTCTGTGAAGAAGCGTCTTGCCCTAACCTTGCTGAATGTTTCAATCACGGCACCGCGACGTTTATGATTCTGGGTGCCATCTGTACCCGCCGCTGCCCATTCTGTGACGTTGCTCATGGCCGCCCGGTCGCGCCCGATGCTAACGAGCCGCAAAAACTGGCGCAAACCATCGCTGACATGGCGCTGCGTTATGTGGTCATCACATCCGTTGACCGCGACGATCTGCGCGATGGTGGAGCTCAGCACTTCGCTGACTGCATTACTGCTATTCGCGAGAAAAGCCCGAACATTAAAATCGAGACGCTGGTTCCTGACTTCCGCGGCCGTATGGACCGTGCGCTGGACATCCTGACCGCGATGCCGCCAGATGTGTTTAACCACAACCTGGAGAACGTGCCGCGTCTTTATCGTCAGGTACGACCGGGTGCGGATTACAACTGGTCTCTGAAGCTGCTGGAGCGCTTTAAAGAAGCCCATCCGCATATCCCTACCAAGTCAGGTCTGATGGTCGGTCTGGGTGAAACTAATGACGAAATCATCGAAGTCATGCGCGATCTGCGCCGCCACGGTGTGACCATGCTGACGCTGGGCCAGTATCTGCAGCCAAGCCGTCACCATCTGCCGGTACAGCGCTACGTCAGCCCGGATGAGTTTGATGAGATGAAAGCCGAAGCGCTGGCGATGGGCTTTACCCACGCAGCATGCGGTCCGTTTGTTCGCTCTTCTTACCATGCTGACATGCAGGCAAAAGGCGAAGAAGTCAAATAGTGCTGTAATATCCATTTACAGTAATGCAAAAAAACCGGCCTGATGAGCCGGTTTTTTTTCGCAAGCCCTCAGGCATTGCTATTACTCTTTGTGAGAAAGCTTCTCTGCCGGGATGTCCTCAGCGCTTTTCTTCGCGGCTGCATCATCGTCGTTCATCGCTTTCTTAAAGCCTTTGATGGCAGCCCCCAGGTCACCACCCAGCGTGCGTAACTTCTTGGTACCAAACAGCAGGACGACCAGTGCGGCAACCACCAGCAGTTTGGTAATACTAATCTCACCCATAGATACCTTCTTTACATAAAACAGGCTGCATTCAGCGCCAAAACCTGACTGTATTAACGGTCATTTGGCGCGTGCACACAATAGCAATCTGTAACAAGGTGAATCAAGCATTGTTGAAAAAAACATCACATTAATTGCGGTGGCGCAAAGCGTCGGTTACGAAGAACAGGTAATTGCTGACGCGCAAGCGCAATTCTTTCTAAAAATATCTCCGTCATCAGCAGCACCGGCGCTTCCGCTGCTGCGGCAACCGTGACTCCCAGTGGATCAACCACCCTGCTCTGCCCGATATTTTTATTGCCACACTCCCCGGAAGCAACGACATAGCAGGTCGTGTCCAGCGCGCGCGCCGCAAGCAGCGTTGCCCAATGCTGCTCTTTCAGCGGTCCCTTAACCCATGCAGCAGGCAATACCAGCACGTCTGCCCCTTGCAGAGCCAGATGCAATGCCAGCTCAGGAAAACGCAGGTCGTAGCAGGTCATTAACCCAACCTTAAACCCGTCAATATCAATTAACGGCGCAACGCGGTCACCAGGGTCAACACGCCGTGACTCCTGAATGCTGAACGCATCATAAAGATGAAGCTTGGCATAGCGCGCGATAATCACGCCATCACGGATAGCCACCAGCGTATTTACGGCGCGCCCCGGCACTGAAGGAACGTGCACTGTTAAGATGGTCGTCATCGCGTTACCCACGCTCTCGGTGAGCAACGGCTGTAAAAAGTCGCCATCAAGCGGCTGCGCGGACTTCACGGACAGATCCGGGTCATTATCATCCCTTGCCAGCAGCGCTTCCGGGAGAACCAACAGCGACGCGCCCTTCTGCCGGGCCTGTGTCATCAGGTTCACGCATTGTAGTGCATTAACCTGCCAGTCAGGCGTGACTGCAAACTGCCCTACCGCCACATACATATTTGTCCCCTCATCATAAACAGCGTTAAACTCGCTACTCTTACACATCAAATAGCAGGTATTTAGCGTGTTACAACTCCTTTTGGCTGTTTTTATTGGTGGAGGCACAGGGAGCGTTGCGAGATGGTTCCTGAGTATGCGGTTTAACCCCCTGCACCAGGCGATTCCCATGGGGACACTGGCTGCCAACCTGATTGGTGCTTTTATCATTGGTATGGGGCTGGCCTGGTTTAACCGGATGACGCACATCGATCCCATGTGGAAGGTCCTGATTACCACCGGGTTCTGTGGCGGTTTAACGACTTTCTCAACCTTTTCTGCGGAAACGGTTTTTCTCTTTCAGGAAGGCCGTATCGGCTGGGCGCTGGTGAATATCGCGATCAACATGCTTGGATCCTTCGCGATGACAGGGATCGCATTTTGGCTATTTTCCTCAGTAAGCACGCATTAACCGTCGGGGCGTTAATGTTGGCTTAATTTTTCTCTGTCACTCTGGAGGCCATACTGAACGAGGGTGACAGAATGAAACAGAATCTGATGAGCGCAGGAATGGTGTTGTTGAGCGTACTGATCGTTGCCAGCTTCCTGAAAATGTACCTGCTTGGCTGATTCATAACGAAAAAAACCCGCTCAATGAGCGGGTTTTGAAATTCTTGCTGACGCGTCTGAATTACAGAGCGATTACGTTAGCAGCAGAAGGGCCTTTGGCACCGTTAGTGATTTCGAACTCTACGCGCTGACCTTCAGCCAGAGTTTTGAAACCATTAGACTGGATTGCAGAGAAGTGTACGAACACATCTTTGCTGCCATCTTCAGGAGTAATGAAACCGAATCCTTTGGACTCATTAAACCACTTAACGTTACCTTTAATCTTAGACATCAAAATTACCTTTACATTAAAAAACGACACAAATGCTGTGTCGGTTACCAGTACAACAATTGTGGGACCTTTTGTCCAGCGGATCTTTGACAAAAAGTGACTAAAGTCGCGTTAATTTTCACTGGCAGATTTTTATCGCTTAGGAATCAATGCCTGCGCGTTTTTTCACCAGCTGGTAACCTTTTTTCAGTCAAAACTGAAAACGCATCCAGGCGAAGTAAACGTTACCGTTGTTGTACGTCCCGGGGATGTAGGTCATCTGGAACGTTGCCGGGCCATAGCCAATCGAGGCCAAAGGCAGCAGCACGGGGATCGGAATGTAGTTCCAGTTATCACGCGCCGTCACCCCTGCGGTATAGCCTAACCCGACGTGGAAATTCTCGTCCGCCAGCGGGCGCCACGTTTTCTCCCAGCCGTAACCCCCAATCGGTTCCCATTTATTAAACGAGTCTTTAAAGGCCATCAGATAGATGCCGTGCCAGTTTCCTTTCTCATCCCAGCGTGACTGACCAAAACCAGCCCCCCACGGGCGCTCGTTGTATTTATCTGTTTTCTCTTTGTCATAAGCAAAGCGCGCATGCCACGTTATTGCCGGTACATAGAGATCATAATGTTCAGGTGCTGACCAGGTCTGCGAAACATTATCCGTAAAAGTAGAGAACCAGCCTTTATTCGTCGCGTTGTCTTCTGCCTGTGCAACAGATGAAAACGTTAACTGACCAAAAATAAACAATAAAAGAGAGAAAAAAGTATTACGTAAGCTCACAATGCAATTACCATTCTTAATATTCGAAGCAAAGTTTACCACACAATAGTTGAACCACGTCTTAACGGCATCAGCACTACTCCTAAATATCAGGCCTCTTTTCGGGAATATTCTTAAGGCAGCGTTCAGGCTGGCCCAAATAAACCCACAATATGTATGACTATAACATTTTCATCCATCCCGATTAACAGGCCGGAAAACACATAATTTTAACATTTTGTTATCATTAAAGAGACATGTTACGCTGTTTCTGGCGGTCAACTTCCTGATGACATAAATGCCTGGGCCATGGCAAAAACGCTGTGATACTGTTCTTTAGTCGTCTATTTATTGATTTTAATCAGCAAGGGCAGGCCATTAATTCGGCACATTTTCATCCTTCTTATTTTATTAATTTTTTTCTACCTCAGGGCATAGGATACAGGGGAAATCATGCTTACGTTTATCGAACTCCTTATTGGGGTCGTCGTCATTGTCGGTGTAGCCCGCTACATCATTAAAGGGTACTCAGCCACGGGCGTTTTATTTGTTGGCGGCTTAACTCTCCTGATTGTCAGCGCATTAATGGGGCATCAGGTATTACCTGCCAGCGCAGCCAGCACGGGTTATACTGCCACGGATATTGTTGAATATATTAAAATACTGCTCATGAGCCGTGGCGGCGATCTCGGTATGATGATCATGATGCTGTGCGGTTTTGCCGCCTACATGACCCATATCGGCGCTAATGACATGGTGGTTAAGCTTGCCTCGAAACCCCTGCAGTATATTAACTCCCCGTATCTGTTAATGGTTGCCGCCTATTTCCTCGCCTGTCTGATGTCGCTGGCCGTTTCATCGGCCACCGGTCTTGGCGTACTGTTAATGGCCACGCTGTTCCCGGTGATGGTGAACGTGGGCATCAGCCGCGGTGCAGCGGCAGCCATTTGCGCATCACCGGCCGCCATTATTCTTTCCCCAACCTCTGGCGACGTTGTGCTGGCCGCCAAAGCAGCCGAGATGTCGCTGATCGACTTCGCCTTTAAGACCACGCTGCCGATCTCGATTGTCGCCATTGTGGGAATGGGGGTCGCGCATTTCTTCTGGCAGCGCTATCTCGATAAAAAAGAGAACATCAGCCATGAGATGATGGATGTCAGCGAAATCACCACCACCGCTCCAGCGTTCTACGCCATTTTGCCGTTCACACCGATTATCGGCGTGCTGATTTTTGACGGCAAATGGGGTCCACAGCTGCACATTATTACTATTCTGGTCATCTGTATGCTGCTGGCTGCCGTGCTGGAATTCGTGCGCGGTTTCAACACGCAAAAAGTCTTCTCCGGCCTGGAAGTAGCGTATCGTGGAATGGCGGATGCCTTCGCGGGCGTGGTGATGCTGTTGGTTGCGGCAGGCGTGTTTGCCCAGGGTCTGAGCACGATTGGCTTTATCCAGAGCCTGATCTCCATCGCCACGTCGTTTGGCTCAGCCAGTATTATCCTGATGCTGGTGCTGGTCGTTCTGACCATGCTGGCGGCGATGACCACCGGTTCTGGTAACGCGCCGTTTTACGCTTTCGTTGAGATGATCCCTAAGCTGGCTCACTCCTCTGGCATCAACCCGGCTTACCTGTCTATTCCGATGCTTCAGGCCTCAAACCTGGGTCGCACCATCTCTCCTGTTTCAGGCGTGGTCGTTGCGGTTGCCGGTATGGCAAAAATCTCTCCGTTTGAGGTCGTCAAACGCACGTCAGTCCCGGTGCTGGTTGGCCTGATCATCGTCATTATTGCTACCGAAGTGCTGGTTCCCGGCGCTGCCTAAGTAAAATTCCTGATTTCCAAAAAGCGCCTGCTGGCGCTTTTTGTGCTTTAATAACTCCCAAAAATTAATCGAGCACAACCAATCAGGAAATCACATGTTCAGGAAGGATATCGTTATCTCGTCTGGCGCAGTTGCGCTTGCACTCAGTGTCTTCTCCGCACAGGCAGAACCGCTCAACGCTACGCAATATGGCGATTTCGATCGCTATGTACTGGCGCTGTCCTGGCAAACCGGGTTTTGTCAAAGCATGGTTGAGCGTAACCGCAATGAACCGGATGAATGTCGTCTGCAAAAAGAGAGCGAAAATAAAGCCGATTTTCTGACCGTCCACGGGTTATGGCCTGGTCTGCCGAAATCGATAGCGGCACGAGGCGTGGATGAACGTCGATGGATGCGATTTGGTTGTGCCACGCGTCCCATCCCGAATATGCCGGAAGCAAAGGCCAGCCGCAAATGTGCTGCTGCCGAAACCGGGCTGTCGCTTTCCGGTGCGGCAAAACTTAACGAGGTGATGCCGGGCGCGGGCGGAAATTCCTGTCTGGAACGTTACGAATACGCCAAGCATGGCGTCTGTTTTGGTTTTGATCCCGATGCCTATTTCGGCACCATGGTGAGAATGAATCAGGAAATGAAAAACAGTGCCGTCGGTCAATTCCTCGCGGCTAACTACGGTAAAGCCGTCAGTCGTCGTGATTTTGACAACGCCATTGCCAAAAGCTGGGGCAAAGAAAACATCAAAGCCTTTAAGCTGACCTGCAATGGCAACCCGGCTTATCTCACCGAGATGCAGATTTCGCTGAAAGCAGACACCATTAACCAACCGCTTTCCGCAACGTCCTTTGCCCCGCAGCCACATCCTGGTAACTGCGGAAAACAATTTGTCATTGATAAGGCCGGTTACTGACCCACCACCGGGCGCACCATATCGAACCGGTGTTCATCACTGATCCCATAGTACGCCGTCGGCCCACCCGCTCGCAGGATGGGCTGCGCTTTCGCCGTCTGGTATATCCCCTCTTCCAGTAGCGTTTCCGCGATATGGATCCCCACCACTTCCCCCAGCACCAGCCAGGTATCAACCGGAGTGCCATCGGCTCCGGTAAGCTGAATGCACTGAGAAAGGCGGCACTCAAAATTGACCGGGCTTTCCGCCACGCGAGGAGCACTCACCAGCTGGCTTGCAGCGGGAGTCAATCCTGCAAAGGTAAACTCATCGCGATCGTGAGGAAGCGTAGCCGAGGTTTGATTCATGGCATGTGCGAGATCGCGCGTCGCCAGATTCCAGACAAACTCCTTTGTCTCGTGAATATTTCGCACGCTGTCTTTCCAGCCGTTGCTGGAAAAGCCGATGATCGGCGGGCGATAGTTAAAACAGTTAAAGAAGCTATACGGCGCGAGATTCAACTGACCGGCCCGATCGCAAGAGGAGATCCAGCCAATCGGACGGGGACCAATAATGGCATTCAGCGGGTCATGCGGCAGGCCGTGCCCCTGAGACGGTTGATAGAAGTACATAGTGCTCTCTCGTTGATGGGGCAGACACGAATAATGCTTCGCGCAACACCCGGGTTCAGGATACTCAGCGTAACGCAATCCGCCTGGAATTAAGACTGAATAAATTTCAGCGAAAATTCATATGGGACATGAATGTGACCTTCATCACTTCAAACTTAAGCGTTCAGCCAGTATCATCGGGTAAGTTAAACCCTCGCTGCCAGACGGCGAGGGTTTTCTTTTGGATTGGTTTCTGCGTTAGACGCAGCATTAACGACATGGAGTAAAAAATGTCCAGACCCACCATTATCATCAATGAACTCGACGCAGAACGTATCGACCGATTGCTGGAAAAAGCCGAATTCGCCTCACTTCCGGTGGCGGATGCCCTGAATGAGGAACTCGACCGCGCGCAGATGTGCACACCTGAGTCAATGCCGCATGACGTGGTCACCATGAACAGCCGGGTAAAATTCCGCAACCTGACCACCGGTGAAGAGCTGACCCGCACGCTGGTTTACCCGGCTCAGATGACTGACAGCAGCGCGCAGCTTTCGGTTCTTGCCCCTGTCGGCGCCGCACTGCTGGGACTGCGCACAGGAGATACCATCCACTGGGATTTACCGGGCGGGGCCTCCACTCATCTGGAAGTGCTGGAACTGCTCTACCAGCCAGAAGCTGCGGGCGATTACCTGCGTTAATCCCTTCTGAACAAGCGCCCACCCGCTTTGCACAGAGGATGCACCCGCATCCTCTTTCCGCAAATTCACCTGATTTTCCTATATCACCCTTATTCCCCTTAATACACGCTTAATCTGTTTTGGTGCCGTGGGGACGGTCATGGGTGAGATAGTGGTTATCACATTCATTTTTTTACTTTTTGTGGCCATCATCGTCTCGGCTGTGCTTTACCTTGAACGCCACTGGTGAACGCTCACGTCACCGCTCTGCCCCGCACGCTGCGCAATGATTTTTTTCGCGGCATCACGATCGTCATCAAAATTGACGGAGTGATTACAGAATCCATAACTATTTTGTGGTTGAATGATTTCAGCGTTTATAAACAAGGAGAAACGGGTATGTATCAGAGAATCATTATGCCGGTTGATGTTTTTGAAATGGAACTGAGTGACAAAGCAGTGCGTCACGCGGAATTTCTCGCACAGCAGGACGGTATTATTCACCTTTTACATGTCTTGCCGGGCTCCGCCAGCCTGAGTCTGCACCGCTTTGCCGCCGATGTGCGTCGCTTCGAAGAGCACTTACAGCACGAAGCCGAGACGCGCCTGCAAACCATGGTCGGGCATTTCAGCATCGACCCGTCGCGCATCAAAACCCACGTCCGGTTCGGTAGCGTACGCGATGCCGTCAATGAACTGGCCGCGGAGCTGAATGCAGACGTAGTGGTGATCGGTTCACGCAATCCTTCCATCACCACTCACCTGCTAGGGTCAAACGCCTCCAGCGTGATCCGCCATACCCACATTCCGGTGATGGTGGTTTGTTAACTGCCCATAAAAAACCCCGCTTGCGCGGGGTTTTGTTTATCAGTACAGATGACCAATATTGACGATGGTACTGACGGTATCACCGAAGAAGGTCAGGCGGCTGAGCACCACGCCCACCAGCAGGATAACAAATACGGCTTTCTGCATCGGATGGCGCCTTAGCGACAACGTGAACCCCACGACGCAGCACAGCAGGCAGCCCAGATAGAGCGGCGAGCTTAACCAGGCGTGAGCGGTCATTTTCATGATGGTGCCGCCGCTGAGCCAGAGTACCGGTGCGGCAATCAGCAGCGCCATCAGGGCGATAATGCCCTGACGCAGTGCGACAGCTGACGCTTTCATCCCGAGCAGCGGTGTAGCTGCACAGCCCAGCACCCAGACGGTGGCAAAGAACAGCATCATGGTGATGCCGTTGGCAATGGCCTGCATCGCCGGCGCGGCGTAGGTCATCCCCTGCACCACCACCAGCAGTATCCCGAACAGGGACGCCAGCAGCGCTGCGCCTTTGTTGCCTTTCGTAAGGAAAGCCAGGCCAATTGTGCCGCCATACAGCGTCGCGCCGAGAATCTCACGGCTCAGCCAGGCATGTTTCAGGTTGATTAACGCATTATAAGCGTGTTCCGGGTGCGCCAGATGCAATACCGCGGCGATGGAGGCAACCCCCAGGATCAGCCCCGTGATCAGCCAGTGAAGACGGTTGCCCTGCACTTCGCCACGCAGCGTGCGCCAGCTCAACAGGAGCGTCATCCCAACGGACATCTGGCTCAGCACGGTAAAAATCACCAACGGCAGTTCGTACTTTTCCATTATTTGTCCCCCGGCTGTTTCGGCTGGCGTGCCAGAATGAAGCGCGTACCCGGATTAAGCTGCGGCATTTTTGGGAAGCCCGGCGGATACTGCACGGCATTATTTGGCAGCGGATCGGCATCCAGATCGATCAGGGTCAGCGCCCCAACCGGACAGGCGTTAACGCAGGCAGGATTCAAGCCGATATCCAGACGCTCATAGCACATGCTGCACTTCTCGGCCTTCTGCGTTTCCTCATTGAAGCGCGGAGCGCCATACGGACAATTGCGGATACAGTTTTTACAGCCGATGCAGCGCTCAGGGTTATGCACCACCACGCCATCATCACGTTTGGTGTAGGCTTCCACCGGGCACGCCGCCAGACAAGCGGGGTTTTCACAGTGGTTACAGGCCAGCGAAAAGAACGCACGCTCCTCATGCGGGTAAATTTCTTTATCCAGCGGGTAGACATAGCGCCAGAAACGTTCGGGTTCGAGCTGGTTGAAGCTCTTACAGGCCATGGCGCATCCGCGGCAACCAATACATTTATCACTGTTCACTAAAAATGCGCGTCTCATGCGTCCGCTCCTTCATTGGCAATGAGGACAATATCGACAAACTGATCGTGAATAGCCGCGCCCGGTGCACCGGTGGCCATTTTACCCATATCGGCCGGGGTATCTTTCACCACGTTCTGCACGTTATAGCTGAGCTTGTTGAACCAGGATTCGTACATGACCAGGAAATCTTCCGGTACATTGGTGGTGACTTTGGCACGCAGTTGAACCTCGCCGATCTCGTTGAATACCCGCACTGTCGCCAGGTCTCGGATCCCCTTTTTCTTCGCAGCAACTGGGTGGATATAGACAAAGGGCTCCGGCCAGAAGACCTGCATCCAGTCAAGGTTAACGAACTGCGAATGCAGGCCGTACTGCAGGTGCGGCGTAAAGAGCTGGAACGGCAGTTTACCTTCTGCGGCTGGCAGATATTCCGGCAGTGCTTTATGGCCGTTCTCTTCGCAGCGCGCGGATAAAAACTCATACTTGCCTGACGGCGTTTTGAACTTCCGATCGTGCCAGGCTGCGCTGCTCGGCATTTTGGCCTTCACCGGCCCCTTCAGCAGATCGTCCCAGGAGCTGATGCCAAACTGCTTCGCCAGCCCGTCGTTGAATTCCAGATCCAGCCATTTTTTCTGGTCAACATCCTGTGGGAAGGTGCAAGAGCCCGGTTCCATTTTGTTGATGGTACGGGAGAGCAACACGGCAATATCCAGGTCGCTCTTGCATTCGTACATCGGCTTGATGGCAGGTTCGTTTACCGTCAGCCAGTAGTGCCAGTAAGACGAAGAGGCGCTCCAGTGCTCGAAGGTGGTGGTGACAGGCAGAACGATATCCGCGTGCTGAACCGTCTCGTTAAAGAACTGATCCACGCACACCACCATTTCCAGCTTGTCGAACGCTTTTTTCATCTTGTTGCGGTCGAAGTCCTGGGCAAACGGGTTCTTACAGGCCACCCACAGCATGCGGATAGGGGGATCGTTGGCGTCCAGAATGCTTTGCGCAGTCTGGTTCAGGTTGAGCGCGCGGTCAGAGTACTTGCGCTTTTCGCCGCTATCGCTGACAAACTCGCCCACCGGGCCTGATGCCCCTTCCATCCCTACAGAACCCACCGGGGGTGTCTGCGTCATTGCGTGGTAGTTATAGCCCCAGGTCTGCAGATGGCCGTAGCGAGCGCCACCGCCTTCTACGCCGATATTGCCGGTCATGGCGACAAAGGCATCAATCGCACGCACGTTCGCGCCGCCGTTCACGTGGCGCTGCATACCGTAACCAATCCAGACGGTGGAAGGCTTAACCGCCGTGAACTCCTCGGCAAGCTGGCGAATCACATCCGGCGCCAGACCACAAATTTCCGATGCCCACTCTACCGTGATGTTGTTGAGCAAGTACTGCTCAAACTCCGGATACCCGTGCGCGAAATGATTGACGAACTCCTGGTCCACGCGGCCGGTGTCCACCAGATGGCGCGCCATACCCAGCGCCAGCGCACCGTCTGAACCTGAACGCACGCGCAGATAGAGGTCGGCTTTCGCGGCAGTTTGCGAGAACAGCGGATCGATAACCACCACTTTCGCCCCTTTCTCGCGGGCCTGATAGATGTACTTCATGGTGTGCATGGAGCACCAGGCCGGGTTCGCCCCCCAGAGGATAATGTATTTGGCTTTAACCAGATCTTCCGGGTCGTTACACCACATGTCGCCCATGTCGTAGTGCTGTGCGTCAATGCCCGCAGGCCAGCACGGCGTACCGGCAAAACGCGTGGTGTAGCCGAGCGAGGACATCATCCCCTCCACGGCATAGCTCATCACCCCCAGGTTGCCGGAATATTTGGTCAGCGCCAGGCCAAGCAGGGAGCCATCTTTCTTTTTGATCTCCAGCATCTTGCTGGCGATCCGCTGCATGGCCTCATCCCAGGAGATGCGTCGCCATTTGCCGCTGCCGCGTCCGTCCTGAATCATCGGGTATTTTATACGGTCCGGCGAGTAGACCCGGCGCGGGTAGGTCAGCCCTTTCACGCACGGCGCACCGTGGGTAAAGGTGGATTCGCTTGCCCCCTCGACGAAGGTAATCACGTCATCTTTCACCCACGTTTTTAAGCTGCAGGTGTCATAGCAGTTACGCGGACAGGCGTTACGGAAGATTTTGTAGGTTTTCGGGTTAAACGGAATGGGCGGTTGTGCCATGGCACATCGGGAGGATAATAATCCGCCGGGTAATGCGGCGACGGTACCTAGCGCAATCAGTCCTTTTAAAAAGGAGCGCCGGTTAAGCTGCCCTTTATCAATAGTCATAATATTACTCTCGTTTTTAATTCATCAAACCAATTAGTCAGTAGCACGGCGAGGCATTTAATTACGGCTGTTTTCGCACAATCCTTTATTTTTGCGATAAATGCCGGGAGCCATAATTCGAGATGCGCGCGGACAAAACGGGTAAGTGCTTCATGATATTGCGGTGAATGTCTGGCATGCACTAATAGCATTACGGCCAGTTCAATTTCATAGCTGATATGGTCGTCGGGGACGCTATTTTCCGCGGTAACGGACAGCCCAATGCTCTGCAGGAATTCGCTCACGCTCAGCGTTGTCGCCCCCATTAGCAGAGGCTCGTCGTCCAGATAAACCGAGGCATAAGGTGGCGCCAGCAGCGTCGCCGGGCCGACAAACAGCGCATTGAAGTCATACTCGACGTTTAACGCCTCATCCTGCGGCCAGGACTCACTCTCAGGGAAAAAATAGCGTAACGAGGCGCATCGCGAGGTCATATCCGCCGCGTTGAAGAAATCACGAAACATCAACCCCTTTATTTCAAAGGGTGTTAACGCCTCATATATTGAAGGTGTGAATATATCTTTATCATTCATTTGAAATATAAATATTTATCAACAGAAAACGACGAGATATTATCAGCAGGCTTATTAATTTCTTTGATCGAAGCAGGTAGTTAACGCATGAAGCGTTCAATCACGACAATAATTGAGAATAAAAAAAACCAATAAAAAAGCCACCCCATGATGAGGTGGCTACTGCAGGTATCGTCTTACTTTTTTTTTATGCTGTTTTGGTGCGAATCAGATAGTCAAACGAACTCAGGGACGCTTTCGCACCTTCGCCCGTGGCAATGATGATCTGTTTGTACGGCACGGTCGTACAGTCACCTGCGGCGAAGACGCCTTTTACGCTGGTTTCACATTTCGCATCAATGATGATCTCGCCCATACGGTTGCGCTCAATCGCGCCTTCCAGCCAGGTGGTGTTTGGCAGCAGACCAATCTGCACGAAAATCCCCGAAAGCTGAACGCTATGCACATCGCCGCTGATGCGGTCACGGTATTCCAGGCCGGTCACTTTGCTGCCGTCGCCCTTCACTTCCGTGGTCTGCGCGTTCAGGATGATGTCGACGTTTTTCAGGCTGCGAACTTTATCCTGCAGAACCTGGTCGGCCTTCATCTCTGGCGCGAACTCCAGCAGGGTCACATGTTCCACAATCCCCGCCAGGTCGATAGCCGCTTCCACGCCGGAGTTACCGCCGCCGATCACCGCTACGCGTTTACCTTTAAACAGCGGACCGTCACAGTGCGGGCAGTAGGTCACACCTTTGGTGCGGTACTGATCTTCACCCGGAACGTTCATGTTGCGCCATTTCGCGCCGGTGGCAATGATAATGCTACGCGCTTTCAGCACCGCGCCGGATGCCGTTTCAATCTGGTGTAAACCGCCTTCGACCGCAGCAGGAACCAGCTTGCTGGCGCTCTGGCTGTCGATGACATCCACGTCATAGTCGCTGACGTGCGCTTTAAGTGCGCCAGCCAGTTTCTGGCCTTCGGTTTTCGGCACGGAAATGTAGTTTTCGATGTCCACGGTATCCAGTACCTGACCACCAAAGCGTTCGCCCATCAGACCGGTACGGATCCCTTTACGCGCGGAGTAAACCGCCGCTGCCGCGCCCGCCGGGCCGGAACCGACGATCAGCACATCGTAGGCATCACGTTTGTTCAGCGCTTCTGCTGCGCGTTTTTCTGCGCCAGTATCCACTTTGGCAACAATTTCCGTCAGCGTCATGCGGCCCTGACCAAACTCCTGACCATTCAGATAGACCGCCGGCACGCCCATTACGTTACGCTCGGTGATCTCATTCTGGAACGTACCGCCGTCAATCGCCGTGTGTTTAATGCGCGGGTTCAGCACCGACATCAGATTCAGCGCCTGCACCACGTCCGGGCAGTTGTGACAGGAGAGTGAGTAATAGGTTTCAAACTCGAAATCACCGTCGATGTCGCGGATCTGCTCCAGCAGAGCCTGCGCTTCTTTAGACGGATGCCCACCGGTCCACAGCAGCGCCAGCACCAGTGAGGTAAATTCATGCCCCAGCGGAGAGCCGGCAAAGCGCGGCCCCTGATCAGAGCCCGGGTTGGCGATCAGGAAAGAAGGCTTACGGACAGCAAGCGTATTGTCTTCTTTGAAGGTCACTTTCGGTGACAGTTCAGCGATCTCTGCCAGCAGTTCCTTAATCTCTGCCGATTTCGCGCTGTCATCCAGCGTGGCAATCAGCTCAACAGGTTTGGTCAGTTTCTCAAGGTAGGCCTTGAGCTGGGTTTTCATATTCGTGTCGAGCATTGTTCTTCCCTCTCTTAAGACGTCATCATGCAAGCTGCCTTATAGGGGCGGCCTGAATGCAACTTGCATCATGGTGCTAATGAAATGGGCGCGGGCGCGCCCATGGATTGCCGGGTGGCACTTCGTTTACCCGCCCTACGATACTGTAGGCCTGTGCAAACGCGGCGCCGCCAGGCTTTGCAGACTTAGATCTTGCCGACCAGGTCTAAAGATGGAGCCAGCGTCGCTTCGCCTTCTTTCCATTTCGCCGGGCACACTTCGCCTGGGTGGGAAGCCACGTACTGAGCGGCTTTCACTTTACGCAGCAGGTCAGACGCATCACGGCCGATACCTTCAGCGGTAACTTCGATAGCCTGGATAATGCCCTGCGGGTCAACAACGAAGGTCGCGCGGTCGGCCAGACCTTCATCTTCACGCATATTGTCGAAGTTACGGGTCAGGGCGCCAGTCGGGTCGCCGATCATCGCGTATTTAATTTTCGCGATGGTTTCAGAGCTGCTGTGCCACGCTTTGTGGGTGAAGTGGGTATCGGTAGAGACAGAGTAAACGTCTACGCCCAGCTTCTGCAGTTCTTCATAGTGGTCAGCCACGTCACCCAGTTCGGTCGGGCAAACGAAGGTAAAGTCAGCCGGATAGAAGAAGAACACGCTCCAGCGACCTTCAGTATCTTTCTCAGTGACTTCAATGAACTCACCGTTTTTGAACGCCTGGTTTTTGAAAGGTTTAATTTTGGTATTAATCAAAGACATCTGTACTTCCTCCGTGTTTTCGTTGAGATGTAAGGTAACTAACTTTGCTCATCGGGGCTAATGCGTTTGCTTTATCAAATCAATCAGCCATACCTAACAACATCAACAAGACAGTAAGGTGAACCTTTTAAAGGAAACGCCAAAAGTAAAAAGGCCGCCTCTACGGGCGGCCCTTTTACCTGAATTCCCCGCAGGTACATTCAGTGCCAGCTTAAGCTGGCGTTGCGTTGCGCTCTACGCCCTTAACATCAAGGTGGTAACAGCCGTTTAATTACACCATCCGTGCCAGGCTTGAGCAATCCACGGGAGAGGCATTCCTGCCTATGGCTGTGATAGGCAGTTTCGAACATAATGACGGGGCGTTATAAATTAATTTTTATTATAAAAATAACTCAATATATAAATGACAATTGTCAATTAAAGTGCCTCTTAGTGAGATAAAATTATCTTAATCATCTTTGAAGTACTATTTTAATAATCTGACGTCGTGATATATTAAGGCGCGTTTAATTTAAAATTAAGAGAGTTAACCGAAAGGATTGTAAATGGTTAACTTCAAACTATAGTTATCAGTGATATGATAACCCATGCAAACACGGCATCCTCAGGACGACACATGGCAAATCTCTATGATCTTAAAAAATTTGATCTCAACCTGCTAGTCATTTTTGAATGTATCTATCAACATTTGAGTATCAGTAAAGCGGCTGAGACGCTCTATATTACCCCCTCAGCAGTGAGTCAGTCACTGCAACGTCTGCGCGGACAACTCAACGATCCCTTGTTTATCCGTTCAGGTAAGGGCATCACCCCCACTACGGTTGGCGTCAACCTTCATCATCATCTTGAACAAAACCTCAATCAGCTTGAGCAAACCATCAATATGATGCACAGCAACGGGTTGAAGAAGAGCTTTGTCATTTACGGTCCGCAGTTTATGACGCCTAAAATCATGCTGGATCCGATGAAAATCCTGATCGAGAAATATAACTATCAGGTTGAGCTGCATGATGTCTTCCTTGCCCCGGACTCAGCAGAAGACCTGCTGGCATACTGAAAAGCGGACCTTGTCTTCTCTTTCGCCCCGCTGAATAGCCGTTCAACGGCCTGCTGCTTGTTCCAGCAGATGTCTTTTACGCTGGTTTGCCGTCAGGATCACCCCCGCCTGGGTTTACAGGCGACGCGTGACGAAATTCTTCAGGAAAAATTTACGGCCTACCTGAGTGATGAGTTGAGCGTAAAGAATTTTCAGGAGCATACTGAGCAACTGCTTCCCGAACGAAATATCCTGTTCCGCAGCGACTCGTTTATCTCACTGCTGTCGATGATAGGCAATTCCGATCTGATTGGATTAGCCCCTACGCCAGCCTATGAGCAGTATGGTCCGGCATTAAATCTCCGTAAGATTGAGACTGACATTACCTTCCCGACAGTCCCGGTTTATATGATGTACAATCGCTCAGCACTGAATAATGCTTCCTTCTCCAATTTTATTGATGACTTAAACTTACCCCAATAATTATAACTGACTGTTTTCAGCAGTCAGTCCTTTTTATATATTCACAAGGGAAATGTATTTAGCGTAATTATATGATTAATTTTTACCTATAATTATCTTCTTTCTAAGAGTATCATCCCCATTATTCATGCGCCATCTGATCAGTATCACTCAGTAATGGATTGATATGTCACTTTACAAATTTCCATTGAATCAAAACGTAGTCGATGCCACGCAAGAGCGAATAAAATGGACCCTGGAGAATTTATCCAGGGTGTGCGTCTCTTTTTCAGGGGGAAAAGATTCCACCGTCATGTTACATCTGACGGCATTATGCGCTCGTAAAATGAAACGCAAAATAGACGTTCTCTTTATAGACTGGGAAGCGCAATTTACTTACACCATTAATCATGTCGAACATATGCGCGCCTTATACAGCGATGTCATCGATCGTTTCTGGTGGGTCGCGCTTCCCCTCACCACGCAAAATTCCCTGTCGCAATTCCAGCCAGAGTGGCAATGCTGGGAACCCAATACCGAGTGGGTACGGCAACCGCCTGACGATGCCATAACAGATCCCGCCTTTTTCCCCTTTTACCAGGGGGGAATGTCTTTTGAGACCTTTGTGCGCAGTTTCTCGGACTGGTTCTCTCTCAACCGACCGGCCGCCGTCATGGTCGGGATACGCGCCGATGAGTCATACAACCGTTTTCTGGCTATCGCATCAGCGCGTAAACAACGCTTTGCCGATGATAAACCCTGGACGACCGTCGCCCCGGGTGGGCATGCCTGGTATATCTATCCTCTCTACGACTGGAAAACCGCGGATATCTGGACCTGGTTTGCAAAAACCGGCAATAGCTATAACACACTTTATGACCTTATGTATCAGGCCGGCGTACCACCGCGCTATATGCGCATCTGCGAACCTTTTGGCCCGGAACAGCGTCAGGGCTTATGGCTCTATCATGTTGTAGAGCCCGAACGCTGGGCGACCATGTGCGCACGTGTCAGCGGCGCGCGCAGCGGCGGAATTTACGCCGGGCACGACAACCATTTTTACGGCCACCGCAAAATACTCAAGCCGGACCATCTTTGCTGGCGGGAATATGCCCTGCTGCTTCTCGACAGCATGCCGCAGAATACGGCCGAGCATTACCGCAATAAAATCGCCATATATCTGCACTGGTACCAGAAGAGGGGCATGGAGGATATTCCCGATACCCAGGAGGGCGATATCGGTGCCAAAGACATCCCTTCATGGCGCCGCGTTTGTAAGGTTTTACTTAATAACGACTACTGGTGCAGAGCGCTGTCTTTCAGCCCAAACAAACCCAAACATTATCAGCGCTACAGCGACAGAGTGAAGGCAAAACGCAAGGAGTGGGGCATTTTATGCGACAAAGAATAATCAACGAAATCGAAACGTACCTTCAGTCACTTCCTGAAGAGGACCAAATTAACGCCATTAATGCCTTTCGCCAGGCACTGCATAAATATAGCCCGTTTAACGATCAACCCATCGACTGCGTATTGTGGATCAAACAGGACGCTATCACGGCTAACGATTACAACCCCAATAATGTTGCCCCACCGGAAAAACGGTTGCTCATTAAGTCGCTGGAACTTGATGGATTCACCCAGCCTATTGTTGTAACAGAAAACGAACCACAACATTATGAAATTGTGGATGGTTTTCATCGTCATGAGATTGGCAAAAGTCGGGCTGCGTTAAAGCGCAAGCTGAAGGGTTACCTGCCTGTCACGTGCCTGCGTCAGGAACGACTCGGTAAATATGACCGCATGGCCTCGACCATCCGACACAACCGCGCACGCGGGCGGCATCAAATTAACGCGATGTCTGAAATCGTTCGAGAACTTGCGCAGCTTGGCTGGAGCAATGAAAGAATTAGCGAAGAGCTCGGTATGGATGGTGACGAGGTGCTGCGTCTCAAACAAATCAACGGCCTGCTGGAACTGTTTGCAGACCGTCGTTACTCAGAAGCCTGGACGGTGAAATAATCAGAGCGTGTTCAAACGCTCTGCCGCGGCCAGTAGCGTCGATTCCTGCTTCGCAAAGCAGAGACGAATCAGTTTATGCGGAAAAGGATCGGCGCAGAACACCGACAATGGAATAGCGGCCACGCCGACTTCTTTTGTCAGCCACTGGCAGAAACTGACATCATCCAGATCGGAAATGGCGCTGTAGTCAGCCAGCAGGAAGTACGTCCCTTCGGAAGGCAAAATTTCCAGGCGGCTTTGAGCCAGTGCGGTCACAAACAGATCCCGGCGTGCACGGTAAAAATCCGGCAGGTCGCGATAATGCTGTGGTTCATCGCGTAGCATGTCCGCCAGCGCCAGCTGAGCCGGGGTATTCACCGCAAACGTCAGGTACTGGTGTACCTTACGTAACTCAGCGCTGATGGCGGCAGGTGCCACGCAATACCCCACCTTCCAGCCGGTCATATGGTACGTTTTGCCAAATGACGACACGGCCACGGCACGTTCACGAAGCTGCGGATGGGCCAGCACGCTGGCGTGCCCTTCTTTAGTAAAACAGATGTGCTCATACACCTCGTCGCTCAGGACATAAATTTCACGCTCGGCAATGGCCTGCCACAGCGCGGCAAAATCGTCTTTCTGCCACACGCTCGCAGACGGGTTATGGGGCGTATTCAGGATCACCAGCCGCGTTTTATCGCTCAGCAGCGCAGCGAACGCCCGCCAGTCCGGGCGGAAATGCGGCGGCTGCAGCGCCACGCGTTTCACCACGCCGCCAGAGAGTTCAACCGCAGGCGCGTAGCTGTCGTAACTGGGGTCAAAACAGATGACCTCATCGCCCGCGCGCACCAGCGCGGTGATGGCCGCATACAGCGCTTCGGTCGCCCCTGCCGTCACCGTAATGTCGCTATTCGCATCCGGTTTATGGCCATACAATTCCGCCGTTTTATCCGCAATGGCTTCCCGCAGCGCCTGCACGCCCGTCATCGGCGCATACTGATTTGCTCCCTGCGCAACGTGGTACGCCAGTCGTTCCTGCAACCAGGCCGGTCCGTCAAAATCCGGGAATCCCTGAGAGAGATTAATGGCGTTGTGCTGCTGCGCCAGTGCGCTCATCTGCGTAAAGATGGTGGTGCCGAGATTAGGAAGTTTACTCTGAGGAATCAATGCGTTATTACTCATTATGCGGTGCCTGCATGTAATACTTATGTTGCTGCCACTATAACACGATGTTACCATTTGGCAATCAAGACGCTTAGACGTCTATACCATATCAATATTCCTGGTCGAGAGGTAAAAGGCAATGGCAGACAACCTGCAACTCACACAACTTGTCGACGCCTGCCGCTGGATTGGCGCCAAAGGCTGGGCACCCGCCACCGGTGGCAACATGTCTGTGCGACAGGATGAACACCTCTGCTGGTTGAGCGAATCCGGTAAAGACAAAGGCAGCCTGACCACGGCGGATTTTCTGCAGGTCGAGATCGCCACAAACCGTGCGCCGTCAGGCCGCAAGCCGTCGGCAGAGACCGGGCTACACACCCTCATTTATCGCCTGTTCCCCGAGGCCAACGCTGTCCTGCACGTTCACACCGTCAACGCGACGGTGCTGTCACGTCTGGTCAGGGAAACCGAGCTGAACATCAGCGGCTTTGAAATGCAAAAATCGCTTACCGGACAGGCCACCCATCTGGATACCGTCTCCATCCCGGTGTTTGATAATGACCAGGATATCGACGCCCTCGCCTCGCGAATCGCCCATTACGCGCAGGAACGCCCGCTTAATTATGGTTTTCTTCTGCGCGGTCATGGCTTAACCTGCTGGGGACGCGATGTGGCCGAGGCCCGCCGTCATCTGGAAGGACTGGAATTTCTTTTTGAATGCGAAATGCGTTTACGACAACTGGAGAGAGTATGATTCGCGCAATTGTGACGGATATTGAAGGGACCACCAGCGATATCCGTTTTGTCCACGATGTTTTGTTCCCCTACGCGCGTGAGCGGCTGGCGGCGTTCGTCACCGCGCAGCAGTACGCCGAGCCGGTCAAATCCATTCTGGACAATCTGCGCGATGAAATCGGTAACCCGCTCGCCAGCGTCAGCGAGCTTATTGACGCCCTCTTTGCCTTTATGGATGAAGACCGTAAATCCACGGCGCTCAAAGCGCTGCAGGGGATCATCTGGCACGATGGCTACGTGAATGGCGACTTTACCGGCCACCTCTACCCGGACGTCCTGCCTGCGCTGGAAAAATGGAAAGCGCAAGGGATTGATCTCTATGTTTATTCCTCGGGATCGGTCGCCGCACAGAAACTGTTATTTGGCTACAGCGACGAAGGTGATATTACTCATCTGTTCAGCGGCTATTTTGATACCCACATCGGCGCCAAGCGCGAGGTGGCGTCTTACCAGAACATTGCGGCCCAAACGGGCATCGCGCCGTCGCAGATCCTGTTCCTGTCAGATATTCATCAGGAGCTGGACGCGGCTGAACAGGCAGGCTTTCGTACCCTGCAGCTGATTCGCGGCGATGATGACGGGGCAAGCCATCACCATCAGGTCCACCAGTTTGACGAGATAAACCCGGAGCAGATCCCTTCATGAGCGCATTAACTGTCTATTCTGATAAAGACGCCAGTCAACCAAAGTGGCACAGCACCGACGCCGCCGAGATCGCCCGGCAGCTCAACGCCAAAGGCGTACGTTTTGAACGCTGGGACGCGGACCGCGATTTAGGTCAGGATCCCGCCCCGGAGGCGGTGATTGAGGCTTACCAGCATGCGATCGACAAACTGGTGGCAGAGAAAGGTTATCAGAGCTGGGACGTCATCAGCCTGCGGGCCGATAACCCACAAAAAGACGCGCTGCGCGCAAAGTTCCTGAGCGAACATACTCACGGCGAAGATGAAGTGCGCTTCTTCGTGGAAGGCGCGGGATTGTTCTGCCTGCACATTGGCGATGAGGTTTATCAGGTGCTGTGCGAGAAAAACGATCTGATCTCCGTACCCGCGGGTACGCCGCACTGGTTTGATATGGGTTCAGAGCCGAACTTTACCGCGATCCGTATTTTTGATAACCCGGAAGGCTGGGTGGCGCAGTTTACCGGTGATGCGATCGCGGATGCGTATCCACATCTGGCATAATCTTTTCTCCCTCTCCATGTGGGCTGAGGAATCCCCGGTAATTTGTTAGCAGAAGCAATAAGCTGCTTTCAGAATGACTGAAGGCTTTCAGCGATGCCCTGGTCCGGCTGTAAATCGCCGAAGCGTTTCCGTAAGGCCGGGGCGAGGCGCATGGATGCGCCGAGAGGGCGTGGCCTGCAGGGATGCAGGCTCATGCCCGACCCGATAGCCTGAAGGAATAAGCTGAGGGCACCGCGACGCGGCGATTTACCGCCGGGAGCCCGGGTTGCCAGGGTGGTGGCGATTGAGCCACCCTGGCACGTTCACCGGTCATGTCGTTACAGAGTAGCAAAGAACATTACGTGAACGGAATGACCACTAAAGCCGTATGTTCCCCTCACCCTAACCCTCTCCCAAAGGGAGAGGGGATTGTTCCGTGCTGACATAATTTTGTGGGGAAATCTCAACCCTTTGGGAGAGAGGTTCTAAGCCTTTTCACATACCCCACCAGCTGATCCAGCACAATCCCCCACCCTTCGTGGAAGCCCATCTGTTCATGCTGCTCGCGGATCTCCTTCGTCGGGTGGCGCGCAATTGCCGTATAGCAGGTTTTGCCCTCGCCCACCTCCTCCAGCAGCAAAATCGCCGTCATAAACGGCTTCTCGGCCGGTTTCCAGCCTTCCGTATAACCGTCGGTAAAGACCAGTTTTTTTCCCGGGTCGATTTCAAGAAACACACCCCGGTTATCCATCCGCTGTCCGTCCACCTCAAATACGGTATTGAACCGACCGCCCACGCGCAGGTCGAGGTCGCATTCGGTCACTTTATGGGGAGCAGGAATAAAGAAGTTTTTGATGTGCTCGGGCGTGGTCCAGCAGAGCCACAGCAGGTCGCGCGGTGCATCCACCACGCGCTCCAGTTTTAAGTCAGTATCAGGATCAAGCGTCACGATATCGTCCTCTAAAGGGAACCCCTTAAAGGATAGCCGGACTCAGGCGAATTTCCCGTTTGCCACCTCTTCCGGCGTCACTACGCCCGTATCCAGCACCCAGCCGCTAATCAGCGAGGCTGGCGTAACGTCAAACGCCGGGTTATAGACCAGGGCGTTTTCCGGCGCCCACTGCACCGCCCCAAAGCTTCCCGCAACGCCCGTCACCTCACTGGCGGCGCGCTGCTCAATCGGGATCGCATCCCCATTCGGGCACTCCGGGTCGAGGGTTGTTTGCGGGGCAGCCACGTAGAACGGAATGCCGTGGAATTTCGCCAGCACCGCAAGGGAATAGGTACCGATTTTGTTCGCCACGTCGCCGTTAGCGGCAATGCGATCGGCCCCTACCCACACGGCGTCCACTTCCCCTTTTGCCATCAGGCTGGCGGCCATGGAATCGGTAATCAGCCGATACGGCACGCCCAGCTCGCCAAGCTCCCACGCGGTCAATCTGCCGCCCTGCAGCAGCGGACGGGTTTCATCCACCCAGACGTTGCTGACATTTCCCTCCTGATAGGCGCGGGCAATCACGCCCAGCGCCGTGCCCACGCCCGCCGTTGCCAGCCCGCCGGTGTTGCAGTGGGTCAGCAGGCGGCTACCGGGCGTCACCAGCGCGCTGCCCGCGCGGGCGATAGCGTCGCACAACTGCCTGTCTTCAGAAATCAGGCGTAGCGCTTCAGACACCAGCGCCGAAACGAAATCTTCCTGCCAGAGCGCCAGCTTCATACGGTCAAGGTTGTTCATCAGGTTCACCGCCGTCGGGCGGGACGCGCGCAGGGTTTCCAGCGCCACGGCGAGTTCATCACGGCTTTTGCCGCTTTCCGCCAGCAATGCCAGCAGCAGGCTTGCAGAGAGACCAATCAGCGGCGCACCGCGCACGCGCAGAGCATGGATATGCCCGACCAGCGTCTCTACCGTGGAGGCCTCAAGCCAGCGTTTCTCCTGCGGAAGCGCCTGCTGGTCGAGAATAAAGAGCTGATTATCCGCCACCCGCAGGCTGGTCGTCTGTAATGTCTGCATGTCGTTAATTCCCTGTTGCGTTGTTGTAGCACATTGTGTCAGGATGAAATCCAGATGTATAGACGTCTACATGTCTTTATTAGCAAACTCGTGAGGAGCAGGCCATGTCGCAATACCGTACCTTTACCGCTCAGGACGCCGTGGAGTATGCCAGGCAGTTTGGTGGACTCGACGATCCTTCCTCGCTGGTGGAGGCGCAGGAAGTGGGCGACGGCAACCTCAATCTGGTCTTCAAAATTTTCGATGCCCAGGGCACAAGCCGCGTCATCGTCAAACAGGCGCTGCCCTACGTGCGCTGCGTCGGCGAGTCCTGGCCGCTGACGCTGGACCGCGCCCGTCTGGAGGCGCAAACCCTGGTCGAGCATTACCAGCACAGCCCGCAGCACACCGTGAAAATCCACCACTTTGACCCGGAACTGGCGGTGATGGTGATGGAGGATCTCTCCAGCCATCGCATCTGGCGCGGCGAGCTGATTAAAAACAATCACTATCCTCATGCCGCGCGTCAGCTGGGTGAATACCTCGCATACACGCTGTTCCACACCAGCGATTTCTACCTGCATCCGCACGCGAAAAAAGCGCAGGTAGCGAAATTCATCAACCCGGAGATGTGTGAGATCACCGAAGATCTGTTCTTCAACGATCCGTACCAGATCCACGAACGCAACAACTACCCGGTCGAGCTGGAAAATGACGTCGCCGCCCTGCGCGACGATGCCCAGTTGAAAATTGCCGTGGCCTCCCTGAAGCATCGCTTTTTCTCACACGCTGAAGCGCTGCTGCACGGGGATATTCACAGCGGCTCCATTTTTGTGGCGGACGGCAGCCTGAAGGCCATTGACGCCGAGTTCGGCTACGTTGGCCCGATTGGCTTTGACGTCGGCACGGCCATTGGCAACCTGCTGCTCAACTTCTGCGGCCTGCCGGGGCATCTGGGTATTCGCGATGCCGCCGCCGCCCGCGAGCAGCGCCTGATCGACATTCAGGCGCTGTGGAACACCTTCGCGGAGCGCTTCCAGGCATTAGCAAACGAAAAAACGCGAGACGCCGCGCTCAGTGCGCCGGGCTATGCTTCCGCGTTTCTGAAAAAGGTCTGGCATGACGCCATTGGTTTCTGCGGCACCGAACTGATTCGCCGCAGCGTCGGGCTTTCCCACGTCGCGGATATCGACACCATTCAGGATGACGCCATGCGCCACGAATGCCTGCGCCATGCGATTACCCTCGGCAAGGCGTTGATTGTCATTGCCGAGCGCATCGACAGCGCGGAAGAGCTGGTGGCACGCGTGCGGCAGTACAGCTGAGTGCTTCTGGTTTTCTCCCTCTCCCCGTGGGAGAGGGTCGGGGTGAGGGCACCAAACCGCACTCACCCTAAATACTCAATCACCGACAACCCACCGTTATAATCCGTGCTGTAGATAATCCCCTGAGCATCCACAAACACGTCGCAGGACTGGATCACCTGCGGGCGATTCGGCCGCGTATCCATCATTCTTTCCGGCGCAGCTGGCACCAGCGCACCGGTCTCCACCGGGCGATACGGGTTGGAAATATCATACGCGCGTACGCCCGCGTTCTGGTAAGTGGCAAAAATCAGCGTCGAGCTGACAAAACTCCCCGGCCGGTTCTCGTGCAGGTTGTGCGGCCCAAAGTGCGCCCCTTTCGCCACGTAGTCGGTTTCATCCGGCTGCGGGAAAGTCGAGATACTCACCGGGTTCGACGGCTCGCGGATATCAAACAGCCAGATCAGCTTCTCCCCATCCTCCTGGTTATCCAGCACCGCTTCGTCGAGCACCACCAGCAGGGAACGGTCCGGCAGCGGCAGCGCGGTATGCGTCCCGCCACCAAACGGCGGGCTCCAGTTGCGATGGCTAATCAGCTTTGGTTGAGTGCGGTCTTTCACGTCCAGCAGCGTCAGGCCACCGTCGCGCCAGCTCCCATAGGCGGTATCGCCGGCGATAATCGCGTGGTGCAGCGCGTAGCGCTTCCCTTCGGGCCAACTGGGCTTTTCCCCTTCGGCCTGGTTCATCCCCGGCAGCCACCAGCGCCCCGCCACTTCAGGCTTGCGCGGGTCGGCCAGATCGATGGTCAGAAAGATATAATCGGTAAAGCCGTCAATCAGCGCCGACACGTACGCCCAGCGCCCGCCGACGTACCAGATGCGGTGGATCCCGATGCCGTTCAGCGAAAGAAAGCCGATTTCACGCGGCTTGTCCGGGGTAGAGATATCAAACACCCGCAGCCCGGCGCTCCAGCCTTTGTCCCGCACGTCGCTGACGGTCTCCCCCACCTGACGGGTGTAGTAAACCTTCTCATCGGCAAAGCGGGCATCGGCAAACAGATCCCGGGCGTTGATCACCAGCAACAGATCGTCATGTGCCTGCAAATGCACGTTCCAGGTGCCGGGCGGCGCGGGAACATAACCTGCCGCTTTCGGGTTTTTCGGGTCGCGCACATCGACGATGGAAAAACCCTGCGACACCATATGACCGATATACGCGAAACCGTGATGCACCATCAGCTGCACGCCGTCCGGGCGACCGCCCTGGTCGCTATGGCCAATCAGCCGCATATTGCGGCTGTATTCGGGCGTAGGGAGCACACTCATTTATTTTTAGCTTCCAGCGTCGCAAACCACGGCGCGATAAAATCGTCCGTCTGGCCCCAGCCCGGAATGATTTTCCCAAGCGACGCCACGTTCACCCCACCCGGCTGGGCGGTCAGCAGCGCCTGCGGAATGGCAGCGGCTTTAAAGTCATAGGTTGCCGGGGTCGCTTCTCCGGCAATCTTATTGGCGATCAAACGCACGTTGGTTGCGCCAATCAGCTTCGGATCCACCGCCACGCTTACCTTCCACGGGCTGCCCGGCTCACGCATCAGCTGCAGATCCTGGTTAGATATATCGATGCTGTAGAGTTTGATCTCGGTGCGTCCGTTCTCTTTCAGCGCCTTATACGCGCCCTGGCTGAAGGCATCCCAGGTGCCCCAGATAGCGTCGATTTTTCCTTTCGGGTATTTCGCCAGGATAGCGCCCACCTTGTTGGCAGTATCCCCCTGCACGTCAGAGGAGACCGCGCCAATGGATTCCAGCTCTTTGATCTCCGGATACTGTTTTTGCAGTTCCTTGTACGCCGCCTGACGACGCTCCATCGGCGGGAAGCCCGCCACCCACAGCTTGACAATATTGGCCTTGCCGTTGAAATCTTTCGCCAGCTGGCCGAAGGAGAGGTTCGTCAGCGAAGCATCATCCTGCTGAGTAACGGTCACGCCCGGGATCTCGCCGTTCACCGCCGTATCAAACACGGCGACTTTAATCCCGGCATCCACCGCCTTCTTCACCAGCGCGGTGGAGTACGGATCGCGCCCCTGAGACAGGATAATCCCGTCGTACTTCTGGCTGATTGCCTGGTTCACGAAGTCCTGGAATTTGGCATCGTCCCCGTTGCTTAAAAAAGTGCTGACCTTAAAGCCGAGTTTCTTCCCTTCCTGAATCGCCCCCGCCACAAACTGCGTGGTGTTGTCGTCGGAGCCGAGGTTGCGGATCACCGCGATGCGGATCGGACCCTCGTGGTTCGCAATGGCAGCCGGCACCGGTGCGGGCGTGGCCGCGAAGCCTGGCAGCGCAGTCAATAATCCAAGTGCTACCAATGAGCGTGCAATTTTTTTCATTTTTTATCCTGTTGTGTTATCAGCGTTTTTGTATGTAGGTCATCGCCAGCGCCACCGCGAGCACCAGCCCTTTTATAATGTCCATGGCGTAATACGGCACGGAGAGCATCACCAGCCCGTTCGACAGCACGCCGAGAATAACTGCCCCAACCAGCGTCCCCAGCGCGTTCGGCTTGCCGGAACCCGCCAGCGAGAAGCCGATCCACGCCGCGGCCACCGCATCCATCAGATAACCGCCCCCGGCATTCACCTGCGACGAGCCAATGCGCGAGGCCAGCAAAATCCCGCCCAGCCCCGCCAGCAGCGAGGCGATCACGTAAGCTGCCACCTTGTAGCGCGTGGTGCGAATACCGGAGAGGCGCGCGGCTTCCGGGTTGCCGCCGATGGCGTACATGCGTCGGCCATGCGTGGTGAGGGACAATCCCAGCTGCGCGAGAACCGTCACCACCAGCATGATGATGACGATGGTCGGCACCTGCCCCAGCAGGCTGAACGCCGCCGGAATGGTCCCTTCCGCCATATCACCGCTCAGCAGCACCATGTTTTCGGTAATCGACCCGCCATAGCTGTAAGTCATCGCCACGCCCTGGATCACAAACAGGCTGGCGAGGGTCGCGAGCATGTCCGGAATACGCAGGATGACGATCAGAAACGCGTTGAACAGCCCCACCAGCGTGCAGAGCGCAAGGGTAATCAGAATCGACTCGGTAGTGCCGAAGCCGTGCCAGACGAAAAGCGATATCACCAGCGCGTTTGCTAGCGACGCGGTGGATCCCACGGAGAGATCGAACCCGCCGACGGTCAGCGAAATCGATACGCCAATGGCAATCACCGTCACGATGGCGATCGCGCGCAATATGTTGATGATGTTGTTCGGATCGAGGAAGTTGTCCGAGGCCAGGCCAAACACCGCCACCAGCGCGACGACGGTCAGCAGCATGCCCCACTTGTAGAGAAAATCGAAAATATGCTGACGGCCTGACGCCGCCGCAGTCACTGAAAGGGCCTTACTCACGACGCCGATCCTCCGGTTGAATAATAAAGTAGTGTCTCTTCACGGGCCTCGGCCCCGGCGATTTCCGCCACGATACGTCCGTCCCACAGCACGCAGATGCGGTCGCACAGCCCGACCAGCTCGGCAAATTCACCCGAGGCATAAATCACCCCTTTGCCCTCGCGCGCCAGGCCGTCAATCAGCTGGAACAGATCGGTTTTGGCTTTCACGTCCACGCCCTTAGTCGGCTCATCGAAAATCAGCACGCTGGCATCATTACGCAGCCATTTACCGATGGCGACCTTCTGCTGGTTGCCGCCGGACAAACGGCGCAGCACCTGCCCCGGCCCCCGCGCACGCACGCCGACGCGGGCAATCACCTCTTCTGCCCAGCGCCACGCCTGACGATGACCAAACAGGCTCCAGCGCGAGAAGCTGTTATCGGCGCACACGGCAAGGTTCATGCTCACGGGCTCGTCGATAAAAATGCCCTCCTTGCGCCGCTCCTCCGGCACCAGCGCCAGCCCGCGCAGCACCGAGTCGGCCGGGTCGCGCGGTTTCCAGGACTGATGATTCAACTCGCCTTGTGTCACCCGGCTTTTCGTGGCGCCAAACAGCGCCTTGCAAAGTTCGGTTTTGCCCGCGCCCGCCAGACCGGCAATGCCCAGAATTTCGCCTTTGCGCAGGTGAAGGGAGATATCTTTCAGCAGCGCGTCATCGTGCAGGCCCTCTACGCGCAGCAACGTTTCGTCGCTGTGCGGGGGGCGAGCAGGCGGGTAAATATCGCTCAGCACGTGGCCAAGCATCTTCTCAACGATCGCTTCGCCGCTGAGATCGGCCATCGGGCCGGACTCAATCAGCTTGCCGTCACGCAGCACCGTCAGGGTGTCGCAGATGGCTTTCAGCTCGTGAATACGGTGCGAGATAAACACTACGCCGATGCCCTGCTGCTGCAGGCGTCTCACCACCGCAAACAGGCGCTCGCTTTCGTGTGCATCCAGCGGTGCGGTGGGTTCATCCAGAATTAAAAAACGGCAATGATGGGACAGCGCCCGCGCCAGCAAAATCTGCTGTTTTTCAGCAAGCGTGCAGCTGTCGACCGATCGCCGAACATCCATGGACACGTCCAGTTGCGCCAGCGCCTGTCTCGCCTGGTGACGAACCGCACGCCAGCTGAAGCGGTGCCCGGGCTGCGCAAGCTGGTCGAGCATGATGTTCTCGGCAATGCTCAGCCCCGGGATCAGCGCCACGTCCACTTCCTGCTGCACAAGGTGAATGCCCAGCCGCTTGGCGTCCAGCGGCTCGCGGATCGTCACCGACTGGTTGTTAATGCAAATCTCGCCTTCATAGCGATCGTGCGTTCCGCACAGCACCGCCATCAGCGTCGATTTCCCCGCGCCGTTGGCGCCGGTCAGCGCATGCACCGACCCTCCGCTCAGGGTAAAGTCCACCCGTGACAGCGCCTGAAAGCCGGAAAAGGCCAGGCTGATACCACGCATCTCAAGGCGACTGGAAACCATCCGCGTAAATCCTTCATTACTCTTCTGATTTATCGAATTTTTCACAGCGCCGGTTGACTGACAACGACGGAAAAGGCATAAGATAAAGCGAAATATTATTAGCCATCCGGATGTCCAAACATAACATCGGGTTAGCGCGTGCTAAAAAAGGACAACACCATGAGCAATACCGATATCCGCGTCGTGCCCGGCCCGGCGAACTACTTCTCCCACCCAGGCAGCCTTGCGCATCTCAATGATTTCTTCACGCCAGAGCAGCTTTCCCGCGCGGTGTGGATTTACGGCGAGCGCGCCATCGAAGCCGCGCGCCCTTTCCTGCCAGCGAGCTTTGACGCGCCGGGGGCAAAACACCTGCTGTTTAAGGGCCACTGCAGCGAGCGCGACGTCAGCCACCTGGTGAATGAAGCCGGCAGCGACGTCAGCGTGGTGATAGGCATCGGCGGCGGCGCGGTGATGGATACCGTCAAAGCCGTGGCGCGCCGTTCAGGTGTACCGTTCGTGGGCATCCCCACCATCGCCGCGACCTGCGCGGCGTGGACCCCGCTCTCCGTCTGGTACAACGATGAAGGCCAGGCGTTGCAGTTTGAGATTTTCGACGACGCGAACTTCCTGGTGCTGGTGGAGCCGCAGATCGTTCTCAATGCCCCGGCGGAATACCTGCTGGCGGGCATCGGCGACACGCTGGCGAAGTGGTACGAAGCGGTTGTGTTGGCACCTGAGCCGGAAAACCTGCCCCTGACCGTGCGGCTGGGCATCAACAGCGCGCTGGCGATCCGCGACGTGCTGCTGGAACGCAGCGAAGAAGCGCTGGCAGACCAACAGCGTGGCGAGTTATCGCAGGCGTTCCGGGACGTAGTGGATGCGATCGTTGCCGGCGGTGGAATGGTCGGCGGTCTGGGCGAGCGCTACACCCGCGTGGCGGCGGCGCATGCCGTACATAACGGCTTAACCGTGCTGCCGCAGACGGAAAAATACCTGCACGGCACCAAGGTGGCCTACGGCATTCTGGTGCAAAGCGCCCTGCTCGGCCAGGACGACGTGCTGGCGCAGCTGGTGGCGGCCTATCAACGCTTTAACCTGCCGACCCGGCTACGCGAACTGGACGTTGATATTAATAACCGCGACGCGCTGGATAAGGTTATTACCCACACCCTGCGTCCGGTGGAGTCGATTCATTATCTGCCCGTTGAGTTAACCCCTGACGTTCTGCGCGCCGCGTTTGAGAAGGTGGAAACATTCCCCCGTTAAATGCGCCGACCGTCTATACCTAATGATGATTCTCACCACTCTCTCGCAACGAGGTCATGATGCAGATCGATTTAACAGGTAAGAAAGCGCTGGTTACCGGCGCCAGCCGTGGGTTGGGCCGTGCGATAGCCCTGTCGCTGGCCCGCGCCGGTGCCGATGTGGTTATAACGTATGAAAAATCAGCCGATAAAGCCCAGGCGGTCGCCGATGAGATAAAAGCGCTTGGCCGATACGGTGAAGCCGTACAGGCTGACAGCGCCAGCGCGCAGGCGATTCAGGATGCCGTCACCCATGCGGCGCGCGCGCTCGGCGGGCTGGACATTCTGGTCAACAACGCCGGGATCGCGCGCGGTGGCCCGCTGGAGTCCATGACGCTGGCTGACATCGACGCCCTGATCAACGTCAACATCCGCGGCGTGGTGATCGCCATTCAGGAAGCGCTGGTGCACATGTCTGACGGCGGGCGCATCATTAACATCGGCAGTTGCCTGGCAAACCGCGTGGCCATGCCCGGTATTGCCGTTTACTCCATGACCAAGTCGGCCCTCAACTCTCTTACCCGCGGCCTGGCGCGCGATCTCGGCCCGCGCGGCATCACCGTCAACCTGGTGCATCCCGGTCCGACCAACAGCGATATGAACCCGGAGGACGGGGAACAGGCGGAAGCCCAGCGCCAGATGATTGCGGTCGGCCATTACGGTCAGCCGGAAGACATCGCGGCGGCAGTCACTTTCCTTGCCAGCCCGGCCGCCGGGCAGATCTCCGGTACCGGTCTGGACGTGGACGGCGGTTTGAACGCCTGAACGCATATTTTCTGCAAGCCTCTGTCACCCGGCAGAGGCTCTTCCGGGCCGCCTCGACGGTTTGCGTTTTGCCGCTTTCTCGCGGTTTTTCGCCACTCTACAGTACCCCATTAGAAATTCGGATTTTATCTAATAGTCTTATTATTTCCTTATATTTTGTGTGGGCGTACAGTGGAGGTACGGATGAAGATTGTCTGGTCAAAGAATGCAAAGAAAGAGTTTTCCAAAATCGATGGCCGATATCAGCGAAGAATCAAAGTTAAACTTTCTGAGCTAGACGATCGCTCAGCTCCCCGGCCCGATATCAAAAAAATATCGGCGACAGAAAATCATTTCCGGCTACGCGTTGGCGATTACCGCATTCTGATTACACTTCGGGACGATCCCGATAAACATTGTTATGTTTTGGCCGTCAAGCACAGAACATCAACGACCTACCTTCACGAGGAGAAAGCCCCCTATGGCTGTTCAGCTAATTAAGGACGATGACGGAAAAACGCAGTACGTGGTTATTCCCTATGATGAATACTTTCGTATGTGCTTACAGATGGCAGAAATCGACGACGAAACCGACGATGATCTGGAGGATATTGAAGTCGAACACGATTGTTATGATGACGTAGGTTTACCGGGGGAAGTGTGCGACATCATGCATAGCGAGAACGTCAGCCTGCAGGCCGCGTGGCGCATCCATTGCGGGTTATCCCAGCAGGAGGTGGCGCAGAAACTCGGCATCACCCAGTCCGCCGTCTCACAGCTGGAAGCGCTGGACTCCCGTCCGCAAAAGCGCACCCGCGAAAAGCTCGCGGCAATTTACGGCTGCAAGCAGGAACAGATCAGCCTCTATTTACCGAAAGAGGGTTAACAGCACTTCGCCCCGCCCTTGCCGCCGTAGCGGGCGTCCTGGCGGTCGCGGAAAAAGGCTTCGTAGGTCATGGGCGTCTGGTCCGGGTGGTTGACGCGCATATGTTCAACGTAGTTGTCGTAGTCCGGCACACCAATCATCATTTTGGCGGCCTGGCCCAGGTACTTACCTGCTTTGGAGAGGGTGTCGAACATCGTTCTGGTCTCACAGAAAATGTAGGCCGGGTAAGCGCTAGCGCCACCCGGCACACTGGTTAATGCGCCCCTTTCGCCTGGGTGACAATCTCTTCCAGGTTTTCAGGCATTGGCTCATACGGTATCTCTTTCGCCGTTGGCTTATCCACTTTCAATGCTGCAAGCGCGGTTTTAAGAGAATACAACGCCAGCACCACGACCACCACCATAAAGAAGATGGTCAGCCCGGCATCCAGACGGTTATTAAATACCAGCTGCGACAGCTGAGACTCGGTGTACTGCGCCGGGATCTTGCCGCTGTCGATCATCGCCTGGAACTTATTGGCAATCGCCAGGAAGCCCACTTTGTTATCCGGGCTGAAGGCTTTCTGCCAGCCTGCCGTCAGGGTACAGATCAGCAGCCACGCGGTCGGCACCAGCGCCACCCACGCATAGCGCTGGCGCTTCATTTTAAACAGCACCACCGCGCAGAGCATCAGCGCCATGCCTGCCAGCATCTGGTTAGCGATACCGAACAGCGGCCAGAGCGTGTTAATGCCACCGAGCGGATCCACCACGCCCTGATGCAGGAAGTAGCCCCACGCCAGCACGCACAGCGCCGTCGCCAGCAGGTTTGCCGGGAGCGAATCGGTACGCTTCAGGTTCGGGGAGATCACCCCCAGCAGATCCTGCAGCATAAAGCGCGCCGCACGCGTACCGGCATCCACCGCCGTCAGGATAAACAGCGCCTCGAACAGAATGGCGAAGTGATACCAGAACGACACGTCCATCAGCCCACCCAGCGCACCGTGCAGAATGTAGGCCATACCCACCGCCAGCGTTGGCGCACCACCCGCACGGGAGATAATTGACTGCTCGCCCACCTCATTAGCGATATGCGTCAACGTTTCAGGGGTAATCGCAAAGCCCCAGCCGCTGACCACCTGCGCAGCAGACGCCACGACGTCAACGGTCCCGGCCGGGGCCAGTACCGCCATCGGGCTGTTCATCGCGAAGTAGACGCCCGGGTCGATAATACAGGCGGAAACCAGCGCCATAATGGCGACGAAGGATTCCATCAGCATGCCGCCGTAGCCAATCAGGCAGGCCTGATTTTCATTCGCCAGCATCTTCGGCGTGGTCCCGGAGGCAATCAGCGCGTGGAAACCAGACACCGCACCGCAGGCGATGGTGATAAACAGGAACGGGAACAGGTTGCCGGTCCAGACCGGGCCGGTACCGTCGATGAACTTAGTCAGCGCAGGCATGGTCAGGGTCGGACGCATAATCAGAATGCCGATCGCCAGCCCGACGATGGTACCGATTTTCAGGAACGTAGAGAGGTAGTCACGCGGGGCCAACAGCAGCCATACCGGCAGTACCGCAGCCACAAAGCCATACCCCACCAGCATCCAGGTCAGCTGTATACCGGTAAAGTCGAAGAACGGTGCCCAGGTCGGGCTTTCCGCCACCCAGCCGCCGGAAATAATGGCGAACACCAGGAACACCAAGCCAATCACCGACACTTCACCAATGCGGCCCGGGCGCAGGTAGCGAATGTAGATCCCCATAAACAGCGCCAGCGGTATGGTGAACGCGACGGTGTACGTCCCCCACGGACTGTGGGTCAGCGCTTTCACCACAATCATCGCCAGCACCGCGAGGATGATCACCATGATCATAAAGGTCGCCACCAGGGCAATCACCCCGGCGGTTGCCCCCATCTCCTCTTTCACCAGTTCACCCAGTGAACGGCCGTCGCGGCGAGTGGAAACGAACAGCACCATGAAGTCCTGCACCGCGCCCGCCAGCACCACGCCCGCGAGGATCCAGATCATCCCGGGCAGGTAGCCCATCTGGGCCGCCAGCACCGGCCCCACCAGTGGGCCCGCCCCGGCAATCGCCGCAAAATGGTGACCGAACAGCACTTTTTTGTCGGTCGGGACGTAGTCCAGACCGTCATTGTGACGCACGGCAGGCGTCATGCGCGTCGCATCAACGCCCAGGACGGTTTTCGCGATAAAGCGGCCATAAAAACGATACGCGATCAGATAAATGCAGACGGAGGCGACAACGATCCAGAGCGCATTGATCTGTTCCCCCCGGTTGAGGGCGATATAGCCCAGGGCAAAAGCTCCCACAACGGAGAGCCCTGCCCATGTAAGGTATTTCCCTGAGTTGTTCATTGTGGTTATCCGTTGTTGTGAAACAGTGAGATGTTACATTTTGTTTCTAGAACAACGGCAAAAATTTAACAACTCTGAAACGCAATAATGTGTGGTCAAACCAGAGATTTACACCACAGTGTTAAGCCGATCACTTTCAGCTAAATGACTTACCCCAACACCATCGTACTCAACCTGCAGGTACAGCATCGTCGTCCCTGCTCGTCGAAAACCACAATTTCCCAGCTCTGGTTTGTTCTCCCCAGATGCAGCGGCTGGCACACCCCACGCACCTTCCCCTGCGCCACGGCACGGTGGTGTGTGGCGTTCAGTTCGGTGCCCACGACGCTTTGCCCGTCACGGGTCATCAGAAATCCGGCCATCGACCCCAGCGTTTCCGCCAGCGCGGCTGAGGCGCCGCCGTGCAGCAGGCCAAACGGCTGATGGGTACGCGCATCCACCGGCATCTCGGCCTCGAGCGTGTCGTCGCCGAGGCGGGTATAGACGATGCCCAGATGCGCCACCAGGGTGTTCATGCTGGTCGCGTTCAGCTCGTCGAGCGATAAATGACGTTTCCAGATCATTTACGCCCCCAGCGTGGAGCCGCCGTCCACCACGATATCCTGCAGAGTAATATGGCTGGCGGCATCGGAGGCAAGGAACAGCACGGTACTGGCAATCTCCTGCGGACGGGCGATTTTGCCAAGCGGAATACCAAGCTTGAACTGCTCGCCAAAACCGCGAATGCGCTGCTGCTCCGCATCGTCGTTTGTCCACAGGGTGCGCTGCATATCGGTGTCCGTTGACCCCGGCGACACCAGGTTACAGCGTACGCCGCTGCCCGCCAGCTCCAGGCCGACGGTCAGGGCGAGGCTTTTCAGTGCCGCTTTCGAGGCGCCGTAGGCGCTCATCCCGATACGCGGCGTATGTGCCGCGTCAGAGGCGACGGTGACGATCGCCCCGCCCTGCTGACGGCGAAACTGGCCCATCGTCTGCTGGAAAAGGTTGAACGCACCGCCAACGTTGACCGCGAAGGTCTGCTGCCAGTCCTCCTGCGAGAGCTGGTCCGTCGCCCCCATACGCAGAACACCCGCCGCGTTGACCAGCACGTCCAGGCATTCAAGCGAAGCCAGCACGCGGCCACACACGTCACTCACCTGCGCGGCATTTGCTACGTCCAGCGTTTCAGTCGCGAAGGGATATTCGTCCTGCGGGAAGGCCAGATCGAACCCGGTCACCTGCGCGCCCGCGTCAACAAACGCCAGCGCCGTCGCGTAGCCTATCCCCTTCCCCGCGCCCGTCACCCAGACGGTTTTGCCGCTGAAATCAAATCCCGCCATCACTTCACCTCGCGGGAGAGCAGCGCCCACCAGGCGTCGAGGGTAGGATTTTTGGCCAGCATCACGAAGTCGATATCGCCATGCACTTTGCGCCAGCGGGCGGCCAGCGCCATCATGCGCACAGAGTCCAGACCATAGTCGATCAGGTTTTCGTCATCCATCGGCTCATCGGACTCGTCCAGCAGCGGCAGGATCAGCGCGCGCAGCGCGGTTTTCGTTGCCGGAATGGACGGCAGCAGCTCGTCGGTCATCACCACGCGGCCTGAACGCCCGGCAACGTAGTTGAGGGACATCAGATGCTCGTCGCGGGTGAAATCCGCCAGCGCGTCGGCGATAAAGAACGGCTTGATGTCGCGCATAAAGGCATCGGTCGCGGTGGTCATACAGCCGATGTGGGCGTACACGCCGGTAATCAGCAGCTGGTTGCGGCCGGTCTCTTTCAGCATCTGCTCCAGCGGCGAACGATGGAACGCGCTATAGCGCCACTTCACCAGCACGGTGTCCGCTTCGTCCGGCGTCAGTTCGGCCACAATACGCTGCTGCTCCGGCGAGCGGGTCAGGCCCGGCCCCCACATGTCGTTCAGCAGGGCGCGGTCCTCATCGCTCTGCTCTTTTGGCTGCGCGGTGTAGTACACCGGAATATTGTGCGCTTTGCAGTACCCGCGAAGTCTGGCGATATTCGCGACCACCTGCTGCATCATGGCGCTGTTTTCGCCCCAGAAATTCAGGAAATACTCCTGCATGTCGTGGATCAGCAGCGCGGCACGTTCTGGCTCGAACGCCCAGTTCACTTTATTGGCTGGCAGTTCTGCAGCGGTCGGCAGCGCGTAAGCGGTTAATTTTGGAATGGCCATACTCTGTTCCTCAGCCCTGTGCCCGTTCAGCCAGCCACAGGCGCAACTGTTTCTTATCGACTTTGCCGACCGGCGTCAGCGGGAGCGCATCCACGCTCTCCACGCGGTCCGGCAGTTTAAACTCGGCAACGCCCTCCTCGCGAAGGAAGCGGCGCACCTCGACCGCGCGCAGGGGCTTTTTCACCACCAGATACGCGCAGCTCTTTTCGCCCAGCAGGCTGTCCTCCATGCTCACCAGCGCGGCGTGGATCACCGACTCATGGCGCAGCAGCAGGTTTTCGATCTCTTCCGCGGCGATCTTCTCTCCGCCGCGGTTGATCTGATCTTTCTCGCGCCCCTGCACGGTGATGTAACCCTGCTCGTCGATGGCGATCAGATCGCCGGAGCAGTAAAAACCCTCAGCGTCGAAAGCGCTGGCGTTGTGTTCCGGGCTGTTAAAATAGCCGCGGAAGGTGTACGGCCCGCGCGTCATCAGACGCCCGACTTCCCCGCGCGGCAGCGGATTGCCGTGTTCATCTGCCACCCACACTTCGTCGTCCGGACACATCGGGCGGCCCTGGGTATTGATGATGCGTTCCGGCGCGTCGTCGAGCGCGGTGTAGTTCACCAGCCCTTCCGCCATGCCAAATACCTGCTGAAGCTGACAGCCGATTTCCGCCGGAATGCGCGCGGCAAGCGTGGCGGAAAGGCGCGCACCGCCCACCTGCAGGAGCTTGAGAGATTTAAGCTGTGCGTTCCCCGCGCCGTCGGCAATCGCCTGCAACCACAGGCTGACCGCCGGTGGCACCAGCGAGGTGACGTTGATCTGATGTTGCTCAATTAACGGGAAGCAGAGCGTGGCGCTCGGGTCGCTCGCTAACACCACACAGCCACCCGCCGTGAAAACGCCTAACGATCCCGGCGAACTCATGGCGTAGTTATGTGCTGCGGGTAGCGCGTTCAGATAACGGGTCTTCGCGGTAATGCCGCAAATCTCGTTGCTGCGGCGGATGCTGTAGTCGTAATCGTTGTGCGTGCGCGGGATCAGTTTCGGCGTGCCGGTGCTCCCCCCGGAAAGCTGAAAGAAGGCCACTTCATCGGCGGGCGTCGGGTTCGGGATGACGTTGTCCGCCGGGCGGGCAATCGCCGCGTCCAGGGCGTGTTCGCCCTTATCGCCGCGCAGGAGCACGACGCGTACCGACCGATGCGTATCCACGAAGGTGTTGAGGAAATCATCGTCCGCAAACAGCGCGTGATCGCGATCGGCAATCAGCACGGCGGGTTTGATCTGCATAGCGTAGGCGTTCAGTTCGCTGCGCTGATGGCTAAATAGCGCGTTGACCGGCGCGACGCCGATTTGCAGCAGCGCAAAGAAGGTCATGTAGAACTCGGCCACGTTGCCGAGCTGTACCAGTGCGGTCTCGCCACGGTGCAGCCCCTGCGCCTGAAGTGCGGACGCGAGGTTGTTCACCGCCTGATTAAAGTTACGATAGGTGATACGCCGATCGCCGTCGATAATCGCCACGGCATCGCTGTCCGCATGGTCCGTCAGGATGTGGGTCAGCGGCAGATCCTGCCAGTAGCCTTTTTCTCGGTAGCGACGGGCAAAATCCTCCGGCCAGCGGGTAAAGGGAATGGTCATCAGTCTTCCTTAGTGCAAACCAAACACGTTGAGCATGGTGGAAAGCTTCACACCGGTTTCACGCCATTCGCCCACCGGAGAGGAGGCAGGCACAATGCCCGCGCCAGCAAACAGGCGAACGGTATTTTTATGCAGCCGCGCGCAGCGGATGGTCACCACCCACTCGCCGTTCCCTTCGCTGTCGCACCAGCCGACGATGCCGCCGAACAGCTCGCGATCAAACGGTTCCAGCTCGGCAATCAGCGCTTTCGCCGCCTGATGCGGGAAGCCGCTCAGGGCCGGGGTCGGGTGCAGCAGGCAGGCCAGCGTCAGGGCGTTCTCGTTTTCACGCGCCTCGCCCTCCACCGGCGTTGCCAGGTGCCACAGCGTTGGCGTGGTAATGAGCTGCGGAGAAGACGGCATGCTCAGGTGATGGCTGCGCGGTTCCAGAATCGCTTTCATCACCTGGGTGACCAGGTCGTGCTCGTGGCGATCTTTTTCGGACGCCAGCAGCTTATTACCCGCCTCGCGATCCAGTACATCGTCCGGCTGACGACGCGCGGAGCCTGCCAGCGGCAGCGAGCTAAAGTGCGCGCCCTCTTTGCGCAGCAGCAGTTCCGGGCTGGCGCCGAGCAGCACGCCCCCGTCCTCCAGCGGTACGTGGAAGTTAAAACTGGCCGGATTCTGGGCGATAAGGCGCTCCATCAGGGCACCGCTGTCCAGCTTTTTGTCAGCCGCGATATCAATCAGGCGCGACAACACCACCTTGTTCACCCGCGGGGTGGCGGTGAGCGACGCTGCACGCGCGACCATCTCTTCAAACACGGGCTGCGCAGGGATCTCGGTGCGTTGTTGCACCTTCAGCGCCTGTGAACCGGAGAAATAACGTGCGGATTGCTGACGCGCAGGACGGGAAAAGGTCTGCCAGCGTTGCGGAATAAACAGCGACGACGGCTTGCGGGTATCAAAGGGAATGGCACCCACCATCACCGGATGGGCAATGCCGCTGGCTTTCGCATTCCGGAAAGCCTGGGCTAATTTTTGCTGGAAGTGACCTGCCGGATCGTCGCCGCCGACGGCGGGTTCACTGAAGCGGGCAAAACAGCCGGAGGTGGTAAAACTGCGGTAAGGCGACATAAAGAAAAAGCTGTCTGATGGCAGCGTGGTCGCGGTGTGCTGAACTTCCTCAGCCAGGGACGTGTCCATATCATCCTCCACAAACGATAAAAGAAGCAATAATGATTATCATTTATATTTTCGTCGGCTAACCTAATCCCACAGCGCCCCGCTGTCAACCGTCGGACAAATAACTTATGCGACAAACGCTTGCATCCCTTCCCGGCAACCATGAAAATGAGAAGCATTATCTTCAACAAAAACAGGATGCCGAGCTGTGAATCTTCCCGCCCTTTTCCGTAATGCCCTTTTTTTAACAGGCGTATTTGTTTTAGGCGTTACCTCATCGATTGCCGCCGACTGGCCGCGTCAGGTCACCGACAGCCGTGGCGTTCATACCCTTGAGCACAAACCGACGCGCATTGTCTCCACCAGCGTGACCCTGACCGGCTCCCTGCTGGCAATTGATGCGCCGGTTATCGCCAGCGGTGCGACCACGCCGAATAACCGCGTCGCGGATGCGCAGGGTTTCCTGCGCCAGTGGGGAGACATTGCGAAACAGCGTAAGGTTGCGCGGCTGTATATTGGTGAACCCAGCGCAGAGGCGGTGGCCGCCCAAATGCCGGATCTGATTTTGATCAGCGCCACCGGCGGGGATTCGGCGCTGGCGCTGTACGATCAGCTCTCGGCCATCGCGCCCACGCTTATCATCAACTACGACGACAAAAGCTGGCAGGAACTGCTGACGCAGCTGGGCACGATGACCGGACACGAAAAGCAGGCCGCCGAGCGCATTGCCGCATTTGATGAACAGCTCGCCCAGGTGAAGCAGCAGATGACGCTGCCGCCGCAGCCAGTGAACGCCATCGTCTATACCGCCGCCGCACACACGGCGAACCTGTGGACCACGGAATCGGCCCAGGGCAAGCTTCTGCACCAGCTGGGCTTTACGCTGGCGGACCTGCCTGCCGGGTTGCATACCTCGAAAAGCCAGGGGAAACGCCACGACATTATTCAGTTGGGCGGGGAAAACCTGGCGACGGGGCTAAACGGCGAAGGGCTGTTTGTCTTTGCCGGCGACCAGAAAGACGTGGATGCGATCTACGCCAACCCGCTGCTGGCGCATCTGCCAGCTGTGCAGAACAAGCGCGTCTGGGCGCTGGGAACGGAGACGTTCCGCCTGGATTATTACAGCGCGATGTTGGTGTTACAGCGTTTAGAGGCAATTTTCAGGTAATAACTGCGCCCGGTGGCGCTTCGCTTACCGGGCCTACGGGTGCAAAATGTAGGCCGGGTAAGGCGCAGCCGCCACCCGGCAAATCACACCGGAGCACTCTCCTGCCTGAACCGACGCAACTCCACCAAAACCGCCAATAAAATCACGCCAACAACGGCTAACACTAACCCGCTGCTGCTCGCCGAGGCCACCGGGCTCATGACGGCTCCCAGTCCGCCAAGGATCGCCGCACCGATCGCATCCCCCGTCACGTTCTGCGCGGTCCACAAACCGTTAATGCGCCCGAGCATCCCCTCCGGCGTCTGGGTCTGGATCAGGGTGTACTGTAAAAGCGAGCTGATGGCGCTCAGCCAGCCAAAAATCGTCAGACACATCACCCCGAGCGCCCACACCGGCATCAGGCTGAAGAAGCCAATGGCAACAAACGAGGCCAGCGTGGCAAGCAGCATAATCAGCCCCGGACGCGCGCTCTGCGCCAGATGACCGCTGGTCAACGCGCCGCACGCCGCGCCGAGCGGAATGGCGGCGTAGAGAATACCGATTTCCGAGGCGCTCATCTGCCACTCGCCCGCCAGCGCCGGGTACAACACGCGCACCGCGCTCGCCATGGTCAGCAGACCACCGAGCAGCGCAATGCCGCCAATCAGCGGGTTGCTGAACAGAAAACGAATGGCCGCCATCAGGGACTTCAGCGGATGCTCACGCGGCTGCGGCGGAGGTGGCAGCAACGGCAGGCGCAGCAGCGTCAACGTGGTAATGAAGGTTCCCGCCGCCGCCAGCCCGTAGTTCCACGCCACGTTGCCGGTGGCCAGCAGCAGGCCACCCACCATCGGCGAAATCACCGAGCCGAGGCGCACGGTAAGCATGGTGATCGCCCCCGCCTGCATCAGATTCTCACGCCCCACCAGCGCAGGCGTCGCCGCCAGCAGCGCCGTCACGCCTAGTGAGGCAAAAAAACCGTCCCACAGCCCCAGGGCGTAAATTGCCATCAGCGACGGCTCCGGCAGCAAAGCGTTAATACACAGCCCGATAAAGCCCACGCCACAGGTGCCGCGCGCCAGCAGGATCAGTTTTTTACGCTCGTAGCGGTCCGCCAGCACGCCGCCGACCATCAGGCCGATAAACATTGCGCTGCCGGTTAACGTAACCGATAACCCCACCAGCCAGCTGGAGTGCGTCATGGCCTGGATCTGGACCGGCACCGCCACGCCGAGCAGCCCGAGGGACAAAATGGAGATAAAGCGCGCGATAAAAACGGCGCGATACGCCGGGTGCGTTTTGAGCAGGCTGAGGTTGAGCAGCCAGGATTTTTGATTCATGACAAAGCCTTGAGTCTATTTCTACCCATTCCATGGGCGCACATGCTAACATAGCCAAATAAGATAGATAACGATAATCACTATCATTATCAAATCATGGATGTTGCTATGTCGTTTTCCTCTTCTGCGGTGCGCGCCATTGCCGTGCCCGTATTATTGCTGCTGTTGATCCTTGCGATTGCACTCAGTCTGCTGGTTGGCGCGAAATCCCTGCCCGCATCCGTTATTGTCGATGCGCTCTCCGGAAGCTGCCAGAGCGCCGACTGCGTTATCGTGCTCGACGCTCGTCTGCCCCGAACCCTCGCCGGACTGCTGGCCGGTGGTGCCCTCGGTCTTGCCGGGGCCCTGATGCAAACCCTCACCCGTAACCCGCTGGCGGACCCCGGTATTCTCGGCGTGAACTCTGGCGCCAGCTTTGCCATCGTGCTCGGCGCGGCGCTGTTCGGATTGACGTCACCTTCTGAGCAACTGGTGATGGCCTTTTGCGGCGCGCTGGCCGCCTCGCTGGTGGTCGCGTTTACCGGCAGCCAGGGCGGTGGACAGCTAAGCCCGGTACGCCTGACGCTGGCTGGCGTAGCGCTCGCAGCGGTGCTGGAAGGCTTATCCAACGGCATCGCCCTGCTCAACCCGGACGTCTACGACCAGCTGCGCTTCTGGCAGGCCGGCTCGCTGGATATCCGTACTCTCGACACGCTGAAAGTGGTGGCGCTCCCGGTCATTATCGCCGCCGCCGTGGCGCTGTTGTTAAGCCGGGCGCTCAACAGCCTCAGTCTTGGCAGCGACACCGCGACCGCACTCGGCAACCGCGTGGCGCGCACGCAGCTGGTTGGCCTGCTAGCCATCACCGTCCTGTGCGGCTGCGCGACCGCCATAGTCGGCCCGATTGCCTTTATCGGCCTGATGATGCCGCACATGGCACGCTGGCTGGTGGGGGCCGATCACCGCTGGTCATTGCCGGTCACCTTGCTTGCCACCCCGGCCCTGCTGCTGTTTGCCGATGTGCTCGGCCGTCTACTGGTGCCAGGCGAACTGCGCGTTTCGGTGGTCAGCGCCTTTATCGGCGCGCCGGTGCTGATCGTCCTGGTACGACGCAGACGCGGAGGTGGCGCATGAGTGTTCTGTCCCGTCGTTTAATAACCAGCGTATCTCTGCTGGTTATCGCCACGGTTCTGCTGGCGGTCTGGAGCCTGCAAAGCGGTGCGGTCACGCTCGATTTCGTGCAGGTCTTCCACGCCCTCACGGGCAGCGCCCCGCGCAATATCACCCTGGTGGTCACCGAATGGCGACTGCCGCGGGTGGCGATGGCGATTCTGGTGGGCGCAGCGCTCGGGGTCAGCGGCGCGATTTTCCAGTCGCTGATGCGCAACCCGCTCGGCAGCCCGGACGTAATGGGCCTGAATACCGGAGCCTGGAGTGGCGTACTGGTGGCGATGGTGCTGTTCGGCCAGCACCTGACAGCCATCACCTTTACGGCGATGGCGGGCGGTATTCTGACGTCGCTGGTTATCTGGCTGCTTGCCTGGCGCAACGGCATCGATACCTTCCGCCTGATCATCATCGGTATTGGCGTGCGCGCCATGCTGATGGCCTTTAACACCTGGCTGTTACTGCAGGCCTCGCTGGACACCGCGATCTCCGCCGGGCTGTGGTATGCCGGTTCACTCAACGGCCTGACGTGGGGCAAAACCTGGCCCGCCGCGCCGTTGATTTTGCTGATGTTTATCGGCGCGCTGCTGCTGGTGCGCCGCATGCGGCTGCTGGAGATGGGCGACGACAGCGCCTGCGCGCTGGGCGTGAGCGTTGAGCGCTCGCGCCTGATGCTGATGCTGGTGGCCGTATTACTGACCGCCGCCTCCACCGCCATCGCCGGGCCGATATCCTTTATTGCGCTTGTCGCCCCGCACATCGCCCGGCGTCTTAGCGGCACCGCGCGCTGGGGATTAACCCAGGCGGCGCTGTGTGGATCGCTGTTACTACTGGCCGCCGATCTCTGCACCCAGAGACTGTTTATGCCTTATCAACTGCCGGTGGGCGTGGTAACCGTCAGCCTCGGCGGGATTTACCTCATCGTCTTGCTCGTTCAGGAGTCACGCAAGAAATGACAGACACAACAACCCGCTTGCGCGGCGAAAACCTTACCCTTGGCTACGGCAAAAAAATCATTGCCCGTGATTTAACCGTCGCTATTCCGGACGGCCACTTCACGGCGATTATCGGCCCGAACGGCTGCGGCAAATCAACCTTGCTGCGCACGCTAAGCCGCCTGATGACCCCGGTTGAGGGCAGCGTGTTTCTGGACGGAGAGCAGATCCAGCGCTTCGCCAGCAAAGAGGTGGCCAGGCGCATCGGACTGCTGGCGCAAAACGCCACCACGCCGGGGGACATCACGGTGCAGGAACTGGTCTCGCGCGGGCGCTATCCGCACCAGCCGCTGTTTACCCGCTGGCGTAAAGAGGACGATGAAGCGGTAAACCGCGCGATGCAGGCGACGGGGATTACCGCTCTCGCCCAACAAAGCGTCGACACCCTTTCCGGGGGCCAGCGCCAGCGCGCGTGGATTGCGATGGTGTTAGCGCAGGAAACCTCCATCATGCTGCTGGACGAGCCAACAACGTGGCTGGATATCAGCCATCAAATTGACCTGCTGGAGCTGCTGAGCGAGCTGAACCGCACCCAAGGGTATACGCTGGCGGCGGTGCTCCATGATTTGAACCAGGCGTGCCGCTACGCGACGCATCTGATTGCCTTGCGCAACGGTGAGATTGTGGCGCAGGGCGCGCCGAAGGAGATTGTCACGCCGGATCTGATCGCGCAGATCTACGGTATGCGCTGCATGATTATTGACGATCCGGTGGCGGGAACGCCGCTGGTGGTGCCATTGGGTCGGCGGTAACTGCCGGGTGGCGGCTACGCCTTACCCGGCCTACATTCAGCTCCCGTAGGCCCGGTAAGCACAGCGCCACCGGGCATTTGCACTATCCCAACATTTCCCTCAACACCGGCCCAATCTTCTCAAACGCCTGCGGCGAAATGATATCCACGTGGGCGCAATCCTGGCTATGCACCTCAAGCTCCGCCACCCACGGCGCCCAGGCGATCTGCGGATCCATCGTGCGCGTGCGCTCGGCGACAAACAGCGTCGCTTTGCCGTCAAACCGCGCGCTGTGCGCCGTGGTGAGCAGGCGCACCGCATCGGCGTAGTTGCCCTCGATGGCGCCAAACAGCTCACTGCTGCCCTGCCCCAGCTGCGCGGCGATAAACGCCTGCCGCTCGCGCTCAATTTCCGCCAGCACTGCCGGGTCCAGGCCGTTGGCCTCTTTCTCCGCCCAGTTCTGGGTTTCCGGTGGCCAGGTATCCAGCAGGCCAAGGAACGCCACCTCTTCACCCTGCGCGCGCAAACGAGCGGCAATAGCCTGCGCCAGCGTGCCGCCGAGGGAATAGCCGAACAAATAATACGGCCCCTGCGGCTGCTGCTTACGCAGCGTATTGAGGTGATGATCAATCACCCCATCCAGATCCGCACACTGCTGCATCGGCCCTTCCGGTCGGGGAGACTGAATGCCGGTGATAGACCAGTGCGGGCTGAGGTAGCGCGCCAGGACGCTGAACTGCCAGGCAAAACCGGACGCCGGATGGAAGCAGAATAGCGTCGGGCCATCGCTTTCACGCAGCGGCAGAACGGCTTCATGCCCCAGACGCTGCGCCTGCTCGTCGTTCATTTTTAAGTCCAGCAGCGCACTGAGCTTGCTCACCGTCGAGGCGACCATAATCTGCCCCGGCGTGACCTTGCGGGCGAACGTGCGGCTGAGCTGCGCCGCCAGCCGCATCGCCAGCAGCGAGTGGCCGCCGAGGGCAAAGAAGTCGGCTTCGATATCGTTCACCTCGCAACCCAGCAGCGCGGCAAACGCCTGCGCCACGGCGATTTCGGTGTCCGTTTTCGGCGCGCGTCCGGTGGTTTTGCTGGTCAACTCCGGCAGCGGCAGCGCCTTGCGGTCGAGTTTGCCGTTCGCGCTGAGCGGCAGCGCGCTGAGTTGCAGCAGCACCACCGGCACCATATGCGGCGGAAGCTGCGCCTTCAGCGATTCCAGCAGCGCATCGCGATCCAGCGGTAAACCGGATTCGGAGACAACGTATCCCACCAGCTGGCGGGCATCGCCCCCCGTTGCCGCCGCCTGGTTGAACACGCAGGCATGCGCCACGGCCTGCGCCACGTCCGGCAGCGACAGCATCGCCCGGTCGATTTCGCCCAGCTCAATACGCTGGCCGCGAATTTTTAGCTGATCATCGCTGCGGCCCAGATATTCTACCGCCCCGTTATCCAGCCAGCGGGCGACGTCACCGGTGCGATACATCCGCTCGCCCGGCGCGAACGGGTCGGCGATAAAGCGGCTGGCGGTGAGATCCGGACGCCCCAGATATCCCTGCGCCAGCTGAATGCCGGTGAGATACAGATCCCCCGCCACGCCGAACGGCACCGGGCGCATCAGTGCATCCAGAATGCGCAGCCCCGTGTTCCACACCGGGAAACCAATCGGCACGCTATTGCCTTCAACGGCCGCCAGCTCAGGGCCAAACGCCGGATACCAGCTCACGTCCACCGCCGCTTCGGTCGGGCCGTAGAGGTTGTGCAGCGGCGCACGGGTGAGCTGTTCCCACTCGCGGCACAGCCCGGTCGGCAGCGCTTCGCCGCTGCAGAACACCTGCTTAAGCGTCCTGCAGCAGTCGACGTTTTCCGGCGTCAGCGAGGCGACAAACGCCGCCAGCATCGACGGCACAAAGTGGGTCGTCGTGACGCCATACCGGGCGAAGAAGCTCTGCATCGCCTGCGGGTCCCGGTGCGCGTCCGGCTCGGCCATCACCAGCTTCGCCCCGGCGATAAACGGCCACCAGAACTCCCAGACCGAGACGTCAAAGCTGCACGGCGTTTTCTGCGCCACCACGTCATTCGCTGTCAGCGGGTAGTGGTTCTGCATCCACTTCAGGCGGTTAACGATGGCGGTATGCCCAACCATCACCCCTTTCGGACGCCCGGTTGAACCCGAGGTAAAAATGATGTACGCCGTCTGCTCCGGTTTCGCCACGCGCAGAGGCTCAGTACCCGCAGCAGGCAAAAGCATGTTGTAACTAAACGAAGCGATGGGCAGTTCGCTAAAGCGCGGAAGCTGCTCATCGGTGGTAATCAGCAGGGACGGCTTTGCGTCCTCCAGCATCATCCGCAGGCGGTCGTCCGGGTAACCGGTGTCCAGCGGTAACCACGCGGCGCCGGCTTCCACAATGCCGTGCAGGGCCAGCGTCAGGAATACCGAACGCGGGAGGGCCACCGCCACGCTGTCGCCCGGCTTCACGCCGCGCGCACGCAGCAGGTTTGCCAGCGCGACCACCTGCTCGCGCATCTGGCGGTAGTTCAGCTCGATGTGCGCATCCGCCAGCGCGGGGGCGTCCGGCGTCCTGCTCGCCTGTTCCGCCACCAGCTCCGCGAGCGTGGTGGAGGGTAGCGCCAGCCCGGTGTCATTGATGCGCGCAAGCTGCGCGTACTCTTGCTCTGACACGGTTTCCACTTCCCCACATCGCAGGTCCGGGTTAGCGGCAAACTGCACCAGCATCGCGTTCAGGCGCGCGACGTGACCCTTCAGCGTTGTTTCATCGTAACGCTGTTTGCTGGCGAGAATTTCAATGCTTAATCCGCCCTGCTCGTCCGGGAACAAGGCCAGCTCGAGATCGTTCACCGGTCCGGTCGCCAGCGTGTGGGTGATGGCCTCTACGCCGTCGAGTTCCAGTTGATAATCGAACACCTTAACGTTCAGCACCGGGCCAAACAGGGCTTCATCACCCGCCGCCTTACCGCTGTCGCGGAGAATTTGCTCCGCGTCGTAGCGCTGATGGCGGCGCATTTTTTTCAGCTGGCTCGCCAGACGCAGCGCCAGCCCAGGCAGGCTCTCCTGTGGATCGATATTCACCGCCAGCGGCAGGACGTTGAGCACCGGTCCGGTTGCGGTCAGCGCGACGGAGCCCATGCGGCGCATAAAGATAAACCCGGCGGCGTAGTCCAGACGCCCGGTCAGGCGGCCCAGCCACAGCGCGACCAGCGCAAGCGCCAGATCGGTACGCTGAGCCTGCCCTGCAGCCTGCGCAATCTGGCTAAACGCGCTGCTGTCGGCGACGATTTTCAGGCGCAGGATGTCAGTTGTCGCGGCGCGCCCCGGCAGCGGCGCGGAAGAAAGAGAGACCGGAGGAGGAAGCTGTCTGCGCTGCACTGCCCAGAAGCCACCGTCGCGTGCATACGCCTCGCTTTCACGATAGCGCTGATACTCTTCCACCACCTCGGCGAAGGGTGAAAAAGGAGAAGGCGGCGTGGGGTCGCCCTTTTTCCATGCGGCATAAATGGCGGCAATCTGGCGGGTAATCGCCGGGAAACTGAAGCCATCCACCACTAAGTGATGATAACGCTGATACCAGTACCAGCGTTCTTCCCCCACCTGAATCAGCAGATGAAACGCCAGCGGTTGACCGCTGTCGACGCGCAGGTTCTGGTTGAGATCGGCTTCCATCAGCGCCACGGCGGCATCATGAGAGTCCACGCGAATGATGGACGTTTCCGGCAGCATGACGGTTTCATCCACCCACTGCCATACCTCACCGTTATCTTCGGCAAAACGCATCCGCAGGGTATCGGCCTGCATCATGCCTTCAGCAATGGCTTTTGCCAGCAACGGCGCGTCGATATCGCCCTTGAGCTCAGTGTAGTGCGCCACGCTCCAGGCATTTGGCAGCGCGGACAGCTGCTCCGCCATCCAGATACCCGGCTGGGCGGCGACAAGCGTAAGACGGCTCATGCGTTTTCCCCCGCAAAATACGACGGCTCAAGCGTCTGCCAGTGTTCCGCCAGCCACTGCTGGCACACGTCCTGAGACTGCGCTTCGCATACCACGCGCCAGCCCGCGGGCAATTCGCACTGCTGCGGCCACAGGCTGTACTGCCCCTGGTCGTTTTGCAAAATGACAAACTGTCCCTGCGGATTATCGAAAGGATTGCTGAATTCCATACAGACTCCGTTATTGAATAAGCGGCTGCCAGAGGGTCATCAGCCCCTGCGTCAGCCCACCGCGCCAGCAAAGCGCGTCGTGTCCGCCGTCAACCTGACGCCAGTAAACCTGCTGCGCGTGCAATTCGGCGTAAATCGCCTGATTCACGCGGAAGATAAGCGGTTCGTTGCGCCCGGCCTCAAGGACGATGCGCAGTCCGCGTGCGGTTTTTTCACCCGCTTTAAGCTGCCCGATGAGTAGCCCCTCCTGCTGTGCGCCGCGGTGCGGCCACCAGTAGGAACCGGACTGACTGAGCACGCAGCCAAAGCGCTGCGGCCAGTTGAGGCCCGCATAAAGGGAGGAAAGGCCGCCGAAGCTCTGACCCGCCGCCACGGTACGGTCGGCGCGGTCGCTGAAGGGGGCAATGCATTGTATGTGTGGGAGGAGTTCTTCCTGCACCGCCAGCCAGAAATCGGGGTTGCAGGGCAGCTCGCGGCTGCGGTGTGCGGTATCAATCACATCAATTAAGACATAGACCGCCGGGGGCAGTTTGCCTTCACGGGTAAGCGCGGCCAGCGCGGGCCAGACGGGCATGCTTTCGGCCCAGAACTGGCCATCAAGCAGCACCGCCAGCGGGCGCTCGGGGTTTTCCTCCCCGGTGGTAAAAATCCAGACTCGGCGGCGGTTTTTCAGGCGTGCGCTTTCCCAATCGATGCAGACCGGCGCGTGGTGGGGCGTATCAGGACGATCCCAGCCTGGCTGAACGGGTGCGCCCGGCATTTCCAGCGCCGAAACGGCATGACCACGACCACCGCGCCAGCTCTGCGGGTTAAGCGGGTCGGAAACCGCATGCGGCAGCAGTTTACCCCAGCCTTCGCGCAGCGCCATACGGTCCGGACTCTCGCCTTCAAACACCGCGTCGGCAAAATCGTTTTCATTCACGGAAGGGATAAAACAGTAGCTCCCCCGCCACGCGGGGCTGAACTCTCCCTCCCACTGCCAGACGTCGGTATCCGGGATGCGTTTGAGGGACTGCGGACGGGCATTTTGATGGTGATCTGTCACGCCGGTGATATTGAGCCAGACGTTTTTAATCGGTGACGACGTCTGCGTTCCGTTCGGATCGCGCCACCAGAACGTGACGCGAAATTTACCGTTTTCAGGTTTCAAGTCAGGCCCACTTTTCGACTGCCACCACGCTTCACTGCCCGTTGTTAACGCCGTCACCCTTATAACCTCATGTTTAACAGTCTTTTTTGTTTCAGGACAAATTTTATTGATAATATTATTGATAACTATTTGCATTTGCAATAGCGTAATGCCCGCGCTGTGGGAAGCGCGTTCATGAATAACCATAAAAGCGGGACGTACAATGAATAAGAAGATTCACTCTCTGGCCTTGCTGGTCAATTTAGGGATTTATGGCGTCGCGCTGCCCGCCATGGCAGACGACAACGCCGCCTCCGCGCAGCACGAAGACACGATGGTGATCACCGCCGCCGAGCAAAATTTGCAGGCACCGGGCGTGTCGACCATCACCGCCGATGAGATCCGTAAAAACCCGCCCGCGCGCGACGTGTCGGAAATCATCCGCACCATGCCGGGCGTGAACCTCACTGGTAACTCCACCAGCGGCCAGCGCGGGAATAACCGTCAGATTGATATCCGCGGCATGGGCCCGGAAAACACCCTGATCCTGATCGACGGTAAACCGGTTACCAGCCGTAACTCCATCCGTCTGGGCTGGCGCGGCGAGCGTGATACCCGGGGCGATACCGGCTGGGTACCGCCGGAGATGATCGAGCGCATCGAAGTGATCCGTGGTCCGGCGGCCGCCCGCTACGGCAACGGCGCGGCAGGTGGCGTGGTCAACATCATCACCAAAAAATTCGACGACCAGTGGCACGGCTCCTGGAACACCTACCTGAATGCGCCGGAACATAAAGATGAAGGTTCCACTAAGCGCACCAACTTCAGCCTGAGCGGCCCGCTGGGCGGCGATTTCAGCTTCCGCATGTTCGGTAACCTGGACAAAACCCAGGCCGACGCGTGGGACATCAACCAGGGCCATCAGTCTGACCGTACCGGCGCCTACGCCAACACCCTGCCCGCAGGTCGTGAAGGTGTAGAGAACAAAGACATCAACGGCGTCGTGCGCTGGGACTTCGCCCCCATGCAGTCCCTGGAGTTTGAAGCAGGCTATAGCCGCCAGAACAACCTTTATGCGGGCGACACGCAGAACACCAATAACGACAACGCGCTGGTGAAGAAAAACTACGGCAAAGAGACCAACCGTATTTATCGCCAGAATTTCGCGGTGACCTGGAACGGCGGCTGGGATAACGGCATTACCACCAGCAACTGGGCGCAGTACGAACACACCCGCAACTCCCGCCTGGGCGAAGGGCTGGCTGGCGGGACGGAAGGTCTGTTTAACAGCGATAAATTCACCGACACCGATCTGGCCGACGTGATGCTGCACAGCGAAATCAATCTGCCGATTGATTTCCTCGTTAACCAGAATCTGACCCTGGGCACCGAGTGGAACCAGCAGCGCATGAAGGATTCGACCTCCTTCACGCAAACCCAGCAGGGCGGCACCATTCCGGGCATGAGCAACGACCGTAGTCCGTACACCTCGGCGGAGATTTTCTCCCTGTTTGCGGAGAACAACATGGAGCTGACCGACAGCACCATGCTGACCCCTGCCCTGCGCTTCGATCACCACACCATCGTCGGCAATAACTGGAGCCCGTCACTTAACCTGTCGCAAGGTCTGGGGGATGACTTCACGCTGAAGATGGGTATTGCGCGGGCTTACAAAGCGCCAAGCCTGTATCAGACCAACCCGAACTATCTGCTCTACAGTAAAGGCCAGGGTTGCTACGCAAGCGGCGACGGCGTCGGCTGCTACATGATGGGCAACGACGATCTGAAAGCCGAAACCAGCATCAACAAAGAGATCGGTCTGGAGTGGAAACGCGACGGCTGGCTGGCGGGCGTGACCTGGTTCCGCAACGACTACCGCGACAAGATTGAAGCGGGCTATGCGCCAATTGGCCACACCTCTTCCGGTAAGGTGCAGACGGATATTTACCAGTGGGAAAACGTCCCGAAAGCGGTGGTTGAAGGGCTGGAAGGCTCCCTGAACGTGCCGGTCAGCGACACGATCAACTGGACCAATAACATCACTTACATGCTGCAGAGTAAGAACAAGGAGACCGGCGACCGTCTGTCGATCATTCCGGAGTACACGCTAAACTCGACCCTGAGCTGGCAGGTGCATCAGGATGTGTCGCTGCAGTCGACCTTCACCTGGTACGGCAAGCAGCAGCCGAAGAAATACAACTACAAGGGTGAACCGGTGAGCGGGTCTGAGAAAGACGAAGTTAGCCCGTACAGCATCGTTGGCCTGAGCGCGACCTGGGACGTGACCAAAAACGTCAGCCTGACCGGCGGCGTGGATAACGTCTTCGACAAGCGCCAGTGGCGTGCGGGTAATGCCCAAACCACGGGGAATGCCACCACCGGCGCGTATATGTACGGTGCGGGAGCGTATACGTATAATGAGCCGGGTCGCACGTGGTATATGAGTGTGAATACGCATTTTTAAGGCACTGAAGTAAACCTTCCCTCTCCCCTCCGGGGAGAGGGTCAGGGTGAGGGAAAACCATGCACACAACCCACAGCACGTTCATTCTCGCCGACCGCACCGTTCACCGCGTCACCTTCGCCCCCACCACTTTTACCGACGCCGATCTCCTCTGGCTTCCCCATCACGCAGAGCTTTCAAACGCCGGACGCAAACGCAAAGCCGAGCATCTTGCCGGGCGCATCGCCGCGGCGCATGCCTTACCGGACCACACCGTACCCGGCATCGGCCCCAGCGGGGAACCACTCTGGCCACAGGGAGTGTCTGGCAGCATTACCCACATCAGCACGCAGGCCATGGCTGTCGTTATGCGCGAACACCCTGCGCTTATCGGCATTGATTGCGAAACGATCCTCCCCGAAAACGAAGCCCGGGAAATCAAAGACGGCATTATTGATGCGCAGGAAGAGAGCGTCCTTTCCCGCTCGGGTTACCCGTTCGCCCTCGCCCTGACGCTGGTGTTTAGCGCCAAAGAGAGCCTGTTCAAAGCCCTCTTTCCGCAGGTGCAGGCCTGGATGGGATTTGACAGCGCCCGCGTCACGCAGCTCGTCGATAAGACGCTTACGCTGGCATTGACCTGCCAGCGCGCGGGCTATCCCGAAGGCACCGCCTTTACCGTTCACTGGCAACAGCACGGCGAACAGGCGATTACCCTGCTGTCACACTCTCCTGTCGACGGGCCTTCACGCTGGTGACTACAAACGTCACGATAAACACGACCGCGAACAGCACGACGATGGTCGGAGCAGGCGCGCTGTCGAGATAAAACGACGCATAGACGCCGCTTACGGACACGAGCGCGGAAACGGCTACCGCCACCAGCAGCGCCATGTGGAAGCGCCGGGTGATCAGCACCGCCACCGCGCCGGGCGCAATGAGCAACGAAATCGACAGAATAATCCCCACCGCTTTCAGCGTCGCCACGATAGTCAGCGAAACCATGCACAGTAATCCATAGTGCAGCCAGCGAGTGCGCAACCCGCTCGCCTGCGCCTGCTGATAATCAAAGCAGAACAGCAAAAAGTCCCGCCACTTCAGGCCAATCACCAGCGCAATCAGCCCCGCCACAATCCCGCTTTGCAGAATGTCCATCCCGTTAATACCCAGCATATCGCCGAACAGAATATGGTCGAGATGCACCTCGGGTTTGACGGCGATGTAGAGGATCAACCCGGCACCGAACATGCCGGAAAAGACGATCCCCATAACCGTATCCTGCTTGATGCGGCTATTGTCTTTCAGGTATCCGGTGGCGACCGCGCAGAACAGACCGGCAATGAATGCGCCCAGCGCCAGCGGCAGCCCCATCATCCAGGCCAGCACGACGCCGGGAAACACCGCATGGCTCATGGCGTCGCCCATCAGCGCCCAGCCCTTGAGCACCAGAAAAACCGACAGCAGCGCGCAGGGCACGGCGACCAGGAGTGAAATCAGCAGCGCGTTGTTCATAAACGCAAACTGGAAGGGTTCAAGGAGCAGCGCGATCATGGGTGGACCTCCTGCGCCTGACGCGCCCGGCGGCGGCTGGCGAGCAGCCCGTGCTTCGGCGCAAAGACGAACGCCAGCAGGAACAGCAGCGTCTGGGCGACCACGATAATACCGCCGGTCGCGCCGTCGAGATAATAGCTCGCCCATGCGCCAAGGAAGCTGGTAATGCTACCCATGGCGACGGCAATCATCAGCAGTCGCGGGAAGCGATCGGTCAGCAGCCACGCGGTCGCGCCGGGCGTGACCACCAGACAGATCACCAGAAATGCGCCGACGGTTTGCAGCGCAGCCACGGTGGAAACCGCCAGCAGGGTAAAGAAAAGGATCTTCAGACGTTCAGGACGCAGACCGATGGCGCGGGCGTGGTTCTCATCAAAAAAGGTCACCATCAAATCTTTCCATTTGAACAGCAGAACAAGCATCGACACCACGCCGATAATCGCCAGCTGGACGATGTCTTCCGGGGCAATGGCGAGGATATTCCCGAGGACGATAGTCTGAATATTCACCGAGGTCGGGTTGAGTGAGACCATAAACAGCCCCAGACCGAAAAAGGAGGAGAAGATCAGCCCGATGATGGCGTCCTCTTTCAGGCGGCTGCGCTGGTTGAGAAACAGCATGCTGCCCGCCGCCAGCCCGCCCGACAGGAACGCCCCCAGCGAAAACGGCAGCCCGAGCATGTAGGCTCCCGCCACGCCCGGTACGATGGAGTGCGAGAGCGCATCGCCAATCAGCGACCAGCCTTTGAGCATCAAATAGCACGAGAGAAACGCGCACAGCCCGCCCACCATCGCCGAAACCCACATCGCGTTCAGCATGTACTCGTAGCCGAAGGGTTCCAGAAATACGCTCATTTTACCTCCTGACGGTGCGTCACGAAGGGGCGTTCATCGTCGGTAATAATGCGATCTTCAGAGCCGCTGAGCACCACGTGGCGCAGCACGCCGCTGAAGGCGCGCTCCAGATTTTCGGCGGTAAAGGTAGTTTCCGTCGGGCCGCTTGCCAGCACGGTACCTTTGACCATGACCGTGTAATCGCAAAACCCGGAGACGGAGCCTAAATTGTGGGTCGATACCAGCATGGTTTTGCCCTCATCGCGCAGTTCCCGCAGCAGGCTGATAATTCTGGCTTCAGTTTTAACGTCCACGCCGGTAAACGGCTCGTCGAGCAGGATCACCTCGCCCTGCTGGGCAATCGCCCGCGCCAGAAACACGCGTTTCTTTTGCCCGCCGGAGAGCTCGCCAATCTGCCGATGGCGCAGCTCAAGCATATCCACCCGTTTCAGAGCGTCGGTGACGATCTGCTGATCCTGCGCTTTTGGCCGACGCAAAAAACCCATATGTCCGTAGCGGCCCATCATCACCACGTCTTCCACCAGCACCGGGAACGACCAGTCAACCTCTTCCGACTGCGGCACGTAGGCGACCAGGTTCTGACGGAGCGCCCGGTGAGGCGGTAATCCCAGAATAGTGATCGTGCCGCTTGCCGCCCGTACAAAGCCCATCACCGCCTTAAACAGCGTAGATTTGCCGGAACCGTTCACGCCGACCAGTGCGGCAATCGAACCGCCCGGCACGCTGAACGAGGCATCACGCAATGCGGTATGACCGTTACGGTAGGTCACGGTCAAATCGGTTACGACAATCCCCTTCTGCATGGTTACTCCTTCATGCCGTCACGGATGCCCTGCACCAGCGTGCGGGTCGTGACGTTCAACAGATCGATATAGGTCGGCACCGGGCCGTTTTCCGCGCTCAGGGAGTCGACATACAGCACGCCGCCGTAATGGGTATCGGTTTCCCGTGCCACCTGGCGCGCGGGTTTATCGGAGACCGTACTTTCGCTGAACACCGCCGGGATGCGATATTTTTTCACCAGATCGATAACCTTGCGCACCTGCTGAGGCGTGCCCTGCTGATCGGCGTTGATCGGCCACAGGTAAAGCTCTTTCAGGCCCAGATCCCGCGCCAGATAGGAGAACGCCCCTTCACTGGTGACCATCCAGCGCTTATCTTCCGGGATCTCCGCAACCTGCTTACGCAGCGGTTCGAGGGTGGCGGTGATCTTCTGCTTATAGGCTTCCGCGTTGCGCTGATAGGTCTGCGCATTCGCCGGGTCGTACTTTACCAGCGCGTCACGAATGTTATCGACGTAAATCAGGGCGTTATCCGGAGACATCCACGCGTGCGGGTTGGGTTTGCCGTTATACGGCCCTTCCCCGATCCCCATCGGCGTAATGCCTTTGGTGACAATCACTTCCGGCACGCCGTTCAGATGCTGATAAAACCGCTGGAACCACAGCTCAAGGTTCATGCCGTTGGCCAGGATCAGCTGCGCCTTCTGGGCGCGCTTGATGTCGCCGGGCGTCGGCTGATACTCATGGATTTCAGCGCCCGGTTTGGTGATGGAAGTGACTTATGCGGCGTCCCCCGCCACGTTTTTCGCCATATCAGCGATAACGGTAAAGGTCGTGATGACCTGGAATTTTTCAGCCGCCTGCGCGCCCGTGGTGGCCGCGGTCAGTAGCAGCGAGCTGAACAACAGACGCTTCAATCCTTGCAGTAGGTGCATCGCAGAACTCTCCCGAGGTGATTAAATTCAAAGCAAAATTAGCCCGTGCTATAAGGTATAGCACAGGCTATGTTTAAATGAAAATAGTTATCATTAAAGTTGTGTCAACCTGGACTGTCAGGGGGAATTTTTAGGAAATGTGCTTTCTTTTTTCTCTCACAGTCAGGAGTATTATTTACGGCCAATACCCACAATAATATAAGGGAATTGACATGCCGGTTAATGAAAGAATTATCCCCACATCGGGAACCCCGATTAATCCGGGAGGGGTCCGACAGCTCACAATGGGTGAAATCACCCTGGCAAAGACGCTTTACGGTTACAGCATTCGCTATCATCGGGTTTGGGTACACAGGGAAAGTTATCTTCCTTTTAATCTGCAACCCGTTGATGTGGCGATGAGTCCCAATGGGGAAATGTGGTACAGAGAGGAAACGTATTCGCCGGATTTTTCGCTAGAAGATGACATTGTTAAGAAACATCGATTCATGCATGAGATGATGCATGTCTGGCAAACTCAAAAAGGAATGTTTGTCAGAACTAGAGGATTATTTTCCGGTATTGCTGACTATACCTATAGCTTAGATAAAGTAGATTTATTGCATTATGGGTTAGAACAGCAGGCATCAATTGTAAGCGATTACTGGTTATTGAAATACTTTGGTTTGGAGAGGAATGAAGAATTATTACAATACAGAGACTTAAAACTTAGAGAAAGCTTGTATTTCCTTCTTCAGAAATACAAAAATGTCTTAAAGGGATTTCCAGGATGAAAAACACATTTATCATCTTTATCCTCTGCATTTTAATAACTGGATGTCCAGGAGATAATCGCGCCCCCAAAAACAGATTTACGTTTATTAATGGCAACCACTTATGTTTTAGCATCGATAAAAATGATGTCCTGAACTTTTACACTATTTATTCAAGCAAAGATCATAAAATTACTATCGTAACAGGTTCGGAATATAAAAATTTAAACATTTCCTACCCGGACACATGTTTAAATATAAAATGGAAAAATGGACGCACTTACGTTATTCATTACGGATTAAACAATAAAAAATATGTACACCAATTTGATGTCGATAATAACGGAAAACAAATCAACTTAGGAGAATTATAATGTCATTACCCGCTTACTTATTTCTCTTCGATGAAAACGGAATGCAGGTTCCAGGTGACTGTATGATGCCTGGCCGGGTAGGTGCTATCGAAATCATGAACAGCAGTTACAGTATAAAACAGGCAGTGGACAGCCATACCGGGAATATGACCGGAACACGACAGCATGGTCCCGTTACTGTGCATAAGCAATTAGATAAAGTGAGCCCTTATCTTGCCGTTGCCGCCTGCGAGGGCAGACGTCTGCAAAAAGCCATTATCAAATATCATGAAATTGTTGAAGCGGGAGTAGAAAGAGAGATCTACACCATTACGCTTGATAGCGTGGTGATCTCATCTCTGGATTTCACGCATGTTTATTACCCGGGCAGCTCAGCCCCGAATATGCATGAAGTTGTGGGACTTCGATTCCGAGGCATTCAGTGGAATTATGTGAAAGGCAATATTCTTTATGGCGATGCATGGATGAAACCCGTTAAGAAAGAAAAAAGTAACGCATAATTTACCTGGCTCATAAAGATCAATGCATGCTGCCGCTCAGAAACGGCGATCCAGGCATTCCCTGGATCGCCTGGTTAATCTTAAACGCTACCCTTTTCCACTTTCGTTCACGGGCAAATCCCCCGTATCAATTAACGCTCCCGGAAACGTCTCCAGCCACTTCATCACCTTCAGCTTATTGGTATATGTCGCGCTGACGCCTTCCAGACAGCCCCACAGCTCACGGGAATTTTGCGGCGTAATCACAATACAATACAATCCGGCATCACGCGGATTTTCACAGCTATTCCTGCTTTAAACCCTGCGCGGGTTAACCACGCGCCGGTTAACGGCAGATAGTTGCGCTCCATTCGAGTATAAAGTTCCACACAGGCGGAGCCTGCCTCTCCTCTTTCATGAAGATACGCAGAGTGAACCGGCTCGTCATGCAACGCCCGGATGCGTTTTTTGCGTAGCTTCTCGCGATTTTCTTGCTGAATCTCTAAATCTGCAATTTCTGTTTGGGCAATAGCCCGCTCTGGCATAGAATTCTTCGCAGCCATAATCAACTCCGTTTAGTTGTTTGTGGTTAGCGGTATGGAGGTGGTCGCACACCTTCGTACCGCGGTTCCTTTTTGTTGCCTTTTTACATTTTTTAGTGCTTGATTAACTGGGGCTATTATACTGCCATGGATAGATATACAGGGGAGGAGAGTTTCGGAAATGCGAAGCGACTCGAAGAAAATGTTAAGATATTATAAAATGAAATGCATAACTTAATGAATTCATTGAAATTTATCAGTTTTTTTTCAACCCATTCTAATGCTAGTTACTCAACGCAAGCATCATAAAATTTAGAATAATTTCAGAACGCAGCCTTTAAAAAAAAATTTACCCATATGGAAACCAAGAGTATTATCAACTACAACTTTAAAATAACGAGTTCTAGATAACACATGAAAATACGCGAATCCGAGCTTGAGCTAAAATACTCCGATAAAATAACTGCACTTCCATCATTTGGAGAAAATAGTGACAGATTTTATACTACTGACGCTGTTAATTGCATAAAGTTTTTACGAAGTAAAATTGATATTGAATTCTATCATAACCCAAATATTTTTTGGGAGCAACGCAGCATTGATTGGTTAGGACCAACTCTTTTCCTTACAGGTAAATTACTATCAGACAACCCTGACTTATTAAATATACTTTTCGATATGATTTCACAATATATTAAAGAGAGAACTCCCTCACGTGATAAAACCAATATACAAATTAAAGTCATATGCAAAAAAAACACCAGCAACTAAAAGCTTAGAAATTGACTACAATGGTAATATTGAAGGGTTAAAAGAAATAAAGGACACTATCAATTCATTATTAAAGGATTAAAAGTGAAAATAATTACTTATTTTGACATTCAACAAAAAAATATTTCTTTCATAGACAAAGCAAAATCTGATTTATTTTTAACAGCATCACGGGAAGTTATCGAGAAGTGGATATATGATCTAAATACGAAAATTATTGAAAACAGAAGAATGAAACATTACTTCATGCAAAATAATAATGATTATCAATCTGGAACCTTCCTTTATAGTCATTGCATGCTGTCTACAGTTAAATCTGTTTTTTTATTGTTTGATTGTATAAAAAAAGAAAAAAGTGAAGATGCATGGATGGCATTAATGGATGCTTATGACTACCTTGATGTAGCTGAATTGTTTTTAGAAAAATATAGATTACAAAATGACGGTTTTATACCCTTTAAAGAAAAAATAAAAAACATTGAACATACTATATTCCCTAATAATCTGTTATATGTCAGTCCGGGTGCAAAAGAAACCCTCGGCGAATGTAACATATGTGGTAACAACTTTTTTGATTGCAGTCATATAGAGAGATATTTACAACGGTATTTTTTGCCAACGAATTAACAGGGAAATTTTAGAAGCTGATCATATAGCTTTAGTAGACAATCCTAGAGATAGGCGTTGTGTCATACGAACAATACAAGATAAACATGGTTCACTACTTGATGTTTTTACTCGAAAGAGGACAGCCCCTAAGAATGAGGAATCAGAGCATATAGTTTTAAATGTGATATTACACACTTTCCGTAGACCTGAATTTAATTAAATCACACAACTAATTTAGAACTTTCTCAGTACACTTATTATGCGAATACTTCATCGTCATAATGATTCAATAAAAATTCAAACCTTCTCAAACATACATAGGCTGGGAAGGTTTATATTTAATATAAAGAAATAAAATCACTGCTCAGCCAGCGCCCGATAAAATGCCGGATCCTTCTGAATCACATAGAGAACCTTCGCCGCCAGTCCGGTTGGGTTGCGACGTTTAGACTCCCAGCTTTTTATCGTGTCAACGCTCGTGCCAAGCGCCTTCGCCATTTCGCTTTGGGTGATATTGAGCTGTTCTCTGATTGCGCGAACATCTGCAACTTCATAGCGGGTTACTCTGGAAGCTGCCTTCCTTCCGCTATGGATCTCAACGGCTTCTTCAAGCGAAGATTTTAATTCATCGAATATACTCATTGTCTGCCTCCTTCTGCCTGAATGGAGTACATAGTACACCTACCATTTATGGCATAGGAAGTAGTATTTTTCAGAACAGAAGTCAGTTTTTTAAGTTCAGCTTTCTCTGCCTCAGTCAGGCTGTCCCTGGTGCTTTTTAGGTAGGCCATGATGAAATAGATCACCTCTTCCGTTGCCAGAAAGTAAATCACTCTGGCTCCCCCTCTCTTTCCTTTTGAGCCTGCGGCCAGCCTTATTTTACGTAATCCCCCCGTATGCTGAATCAGGTCACCTTTATCAGGCCGGGCAATGAGTTCCTTTTGGAGATCCTTTAATTCATCATCCGTAGCAATGCTTTTGATCTGGCGGGTAAAAAGTGAAGTTTCGATAAATTCTATCGCGTGACTCATCCATGGTTCCTTCCCGAAAAACAACAACAGCCTGGCTCATCAGCGCAGGCTGTCGCTGCAATATTACTCTTCCATGAGTAATATTGCGTCAGTTGACTGTATTTATATACAGCATGATGAAGTTTTAAGAATCTGTTTAGACATCCGGGAACATCACGCTATTCCCCGGCGCTTCCCTGTGCAGATGGATAAAGTTCAGGTGGCGTTCGTACTGGTCCAGAATGTCCGTAATCACCTGCTCCTTGCTGTAGTCCATCAGGTCGTTCCCCTGGCTTCCCTCAAGCAGGAAGGTCTCCAGCCGGTAATAGGTCGATTTCCCGCTGCGCGCCCGGTAGGTAAACCCGGGCACCGAATACTGCTGCGGCCAGATCTGGTAGACGAAGTTTTGCTCGTCGCCCATGTGCACCAGCAGATCCAGGTGCCCCATGTTTTCGCCTTCATCCGGCGGCAGATTTTTCAGCTCCACGTAGGCACCCCGCAAGCGCAACTCCTGTGCGACTTCCTCCATCGCCGGGAAGCAGACCGTCTCCATCATCTGTTTGGTGTAACGCGTGCCCGGGTAGTTCATCAGGCGCGACAGACGTTTCTTCCAGCTCAGCCTGTCCTGCGCGCCCATCGGGCGCGGCGCGGTATCACGGCTGGCGCTGACGCGGCGGTAGTCTTCCACCTTGAGCGATTTATACAGCCCGGCCATCACGAAGAAGATGACGAAGCTAAACGGCAGGCCCATGATCACCGTCGTGTTCTGCAGCGCCGAAATACCGTTGGTCATCAGCATGCCGAGCGTCAGAAGACCGATGGCGACCGACCAAAAGATGCGCAGCCAGTTCGGCGCGTCGCTGTTGATGTCCTTCAGCTTCGAGGTGAAGTTGCCCAGCACCAGCGCGCCGGAGTCCGCTGAGGTCACGTAGAACAGCAGGCCGGTGATGGTCGCCACGGAGGCGCTAAAGGTGAACGCCGGGTACTGCGCCAGCAGGCTGTAGAAGCCGCGCTCCGGGTGCGCCATCGCTTCCTGAGCAAAACCCGCATTGCCGTGGATGATCTCGTGCAGCGCGCTGTTGCCGAAAATCGACAGCCACAGCAGGGTAAAGGTGAACGGGATAATCAGCGTGCCCATCACGAACTGGCGGATGGTGCGCCCGCGCGAAATTCGCGCCAGGAACAGGCCGACAAACGGCGACCACGCAACCCACCACGCCCAGAAGAACAGCGTCCAGTTATTCATCCACTCCACCGGACGGTCGAAGGCGAAGCTATTGAGCGTCATCCCCATAAAGCGGTTCACGTAGTCGCCCACGTTGAGCACCAGCGCGTTGAGCAGGAACGAGGTGTCGCCCATAAACAACACGAACAGGATCAGGCCCAGCGCCAGCGCGACGTTCAGTTCGGAGAGCACGCGGATGCCCTTGTCCACGCCGGAGGTCACCGAGATGGTGGCGATAATCACGGAGAGCGCAATCAGCGCCGCTTTCGCCGCCATTGAATCCGGAATATCAAACAGCACGCTTAGCCCGTAGTTGAGCTGCACCACGCCGATACCGAGCGTGGTCGCGATGCCGAAGATGGTGCCAATCACCGCTGCGATATCAACGGTGTGACCAATCGGCCCGTTAATTTTTTTGCCAAAAATCGGGTACAGCGCAGAGCGGATAGTGAGGGGCAAATTATAACGATAGCTAAAGTATCCGAGCGCCATCCCCATCAGGGCATACATCGACCAGCCTGTCAGGCCGTAGTGGAACAGCGTCCAGACCATCGCCTGGCGCGCGGCCTCCATCGTCTGCCCTGCCCCTTCCGGCGGCTGCATATACTGCGTGACCGGTTCAGCCACGGAGAAGAACATCAGGTCGATGCCGATACCCGCAGCAAACAGCATTGCGGCCCAGCTCAGCAGGCTGAACTCGGGCTTGGACTGCTCTGGCCCAAGCTTCACCGAACCGAAGCGCGAGCAGGCGATGCAAACCACGAAGACAATATAGAGCGTCGCCGCCAGAAGATAGTACCAGCCAAAGGTCTTCGACACCCAGTTCAGCGTGTGCCCAATCCACTCGGCGGAAAAATCACGAAAGAAGATCGTCGTCAGGGAAAACAACAAAATCAGCCCGGCGGAAGTATAAAAAACGACCGGGTTGATTTTGTCTTTTTCTCTGTCTTGTGAAAGGTCTGTCATCCAGTATCCCCACTGTTTTTGTAACTATCAAAATCCAAATCCGCAACAATTAAGACACATTTTATATTGAACGTCCAATCAAAAAACGCTTTAATGTATTACCAACGCTGATGAATGGAGTGGCAACAATGCCCAAAGTGGGGATGCAGCCGATCCGGCGCAGGCAGCTTATTAACGCCACGCTGGAAGCAATAAATGAAGTGGGAATGCACGACGCAACCATCGCGCAGATCGCCCGCCGGGCGGGCGTTTCCACGGGGATCATCAGTCACTATTTCAAAGACAAAAACGGTCTGCTGGAAGCGACCATGCGCGACATCACCGGGCAGTTGCGCGATGCGGTATTAAGCCGCTTGCACGCCCTGCCGGACGGCAGCGCGGAGCAGCGATTACAGGCGATTGTCGGCGGCAATTTTGATGAAACCCAGATCAGCAGCGCGGCAATGAAAGCCTGGCTGGCCTTCTGGGCGAGCAGCATGCACCAGCCGATGCTCTACCGTCTGCAGCAGGTCAGCAGCCGCCGCCTGCTGTCGAACCTGGTGTACGAGTTCCGCCGCGAACTGCCGCGCGAGCAGGCGCAGGAAGCGGGCTACGGGCTGGCGGCACTGATCGACGGGCTTTGGCTGCGTGCCGCACTGAGCGGCAAACCGCTGGATAAAACGCTGGCCCAGTCGCTCACCAGCCACTTTATCAGCCAGCATTTACCGACCGAATAACCGAGGAGAAAGTATGTCCCGAATGGCAGAACAGCAGCTTTATATCAATGGTGGTTATACACCCGCCACCAGCGGTCGCACCTTCGAGACCATCAACCCGGCCAACGGTGAAGTCCTGGCGAGCGTTCAGGCCGCCGGGCGTGAAGACGTCGACCGCGCCGTGGAAAGCGCAACACGCGGGCAAAAAATCTGGGCGGCGATGACCGCCATGGAGCGCTCACGCATCCTGCGTCGCGCCGTGGATATCCTGCGCGAGCGTAACGACGCGCTGGCGAAGCTGGAAACCCTCGATACCGGTAAAGCGTATTCCGAAACCTCGACAGTGGACATCGTCACCGGCGCGGACGTGCTGGAGTATTACGCAGGGCTGATCCCGGCGCTGGAAGGCAGCCAGATCCCGCTGCGCGACACCTCATTCGTCTACACCCGCCGCGAGCCACTGGGCGTGGTGGCGGGCATCGGCGCGTGGAACTACCCGATCCAGATCGCCCTGTGGAAATCGGCCCCGGCGCTGGCGGCGGGCAACGCGATGATCTTCAAGCCGAGCGAAGTGACGCCGCTCACCGCCCTCAAGCTTGCCGAAATCTATACCGAAGCGGGTCTGCCGGACGGCGTGTTTAACGTCCTGCCAGGCGTAGGCGCGGAGACCGGCCAGTACCTGACCGAGCATCCGGGCATCGCGAAGGTCTCCTTTACCGGCGGCGTTGCCAGCGGCAAAAAGGTGATGGCCAACTCGGCGGCCTCGTCCCTAAAAGAGGTGACGATGGAGCTGGGCGGCAAATCGCCGCTGATTGTTTTCGACGATGCGGATCTGGATCTGGCGGCAGACATCGCCATGATGGCCAACTTCTTCAGCTCCGGTCAGGTCTGCACCAACGGCACCCGCGTGTTCGTGCCCGCGAAATTTAAGGCCGCGTTTGAGCAGAAAATCGTTGAGCGCGTGGGCCGCATCCGCGCGGGCGATCTGTTCGATGTGAAAACCAACTTTGGCCCGATGGTCAGCTTCCCGCACCGCGACAGCGTGCTGCGCTACATCGCCAAAGGTAAAGAAGAAGGCGCGCGCGTGCTGTGCGGCGGCGACGTGCTGAAGGGCGAAGGGTTTGATAACGGCGCGTGGGTGGCCCCAACCGTGTTCACCGACTGCACCGACGAGATGACTATCGTGCGCGAAGAGATCTTCGGCCCGGTGATGTCCATCCTCACCTATGAAACCGATGAAGAAGCGATTCGCCGCGCCAACGATACCGACTACGGACTGGCGGCGGGTATCGTCACTGCCGATCTGAACCGCGCCCACGGCACCATTCATCAGCTCGAAGCGGGCATCTGCTGGATCAACACTTGGGGTGAATCCGCCGCAGAGATGCCGGTGGGCGGTTATAAACACTCCGGCATTGGCCGCGAGAACGGCGTTATGACGCTGCAGAGTTACACCCAGGTGAAGTCCATCCAGGTTGAGATGGGTAAATTCCAGTCCATATTTTAACCGGGAGGTTTATTTGCAATTTGACTACATCATTATCGGCGCCGGCTCTGCCGGCAACGTACTGGCAACACGACTGACTGAAGATCCGAATACCACCGTGCTGCTGCTTGAGGCGGGCGGACCGGATTACCGCTTTGACTTCCGCACTCAGATGCCTGCCGCGCTGGCGTTCCCGCTGCAGGGCAAGCGCTACAACTGGGCGTATGAAACCGAGCCAGAGCCGTTTATGAACAACCGCCGCATGGAGTGCGGGCGCGGTAAAGGGCTGGGCGGTTCGTCGCTGATCAACGGCATGTGCTACATCCGCGGTAACGCGATGGATCTCGACCACTGGGCGAAAGAGCCGGGTCTGGAGCACTGGAGCTATCTCAACTGCCTGCCGTACTACCGCAAGGCAGAGACGCGCGACGTGGGCCCGAACGACTACCACGGCGGCGACGGTCCGGTGAGCGTTACCACCTCCAAACCGGGCGTGAACCCGCTGTTTGAGGCGATGGTGGAAGCGGGCGTGCAGGCGGGCTACCCGCGCACGGACGATCTCAACGGCTACCAGCAGGAAGGCTTCGGCCCGATGGACCGCACGGTCACGCCGAAGGGCCGACGCGCCAGCACCGCGCGCGGCTATCTGGACCAGGCAAAGCAACGCCCGAACCTGACCATCCGTACCCACGCCATGACCGACCGCATCCTCTTTGAAGGCAAGCGCGCGGTGGGCGTCGAGTGGCTGGAAGGCGAAAGCACGATTCCGTCGAAAGCGACGGCGAACAAAGAGGTGCTGCTGAGCGCAGGCGCCATTGCCTCCCCGCAGATCCTCCAGCGTTCCGGCGTGGGCAGCGCGGAGCTGCTGAAGCAGTTCGATATCCCGCTGGTGCACGACCTGCCCGGCGTGGGCGAAAACCTGCAGGATCACCTGGAGATGTACCTCCAGTACGAATGCAAAGAGCCGGTCTCCCTCTACCCTGCCCTGCAGTGGTGGAACCAGCCGAAGATTGGCGCTGAATGGCTGTTTGGCGGCACCGGCGTGGGGGCGAGCAACCACTTCGAAGCGGGCGGGTTTATCCGCAGCCGCGAGGAGTTCGCGTGGCCGAACATTCAGTACCACTTCCTGCCGGTGGCGATTAACTACAACGGTTCGAATGCGGTAAAAGAGCACGGCTTCCAGTGCCACGTCGGCTCCATGCGCTCGCCGAGCCGCGGCCACGTGCGCATCAAGTCGCGCGATCCGCATCAGCATCCGGCGATCCTGTTCAACTATATGTCCCACGAGCAGGACTGGCAGGAGTTCCGCGACGCGATCCGTATCACCCGCGAGATCATGCACCAGCCTGCGCTGGACAAGTACCGCGGTCGCGAGATCAGCCCGGGCGTCGAGTGCCAGACCGACGAACAGCTGGACGAGTTCGTGCGCAACCACGCCGAAACCGCCTTCCACCCGTGCGGTACCTGTAAGATGGGCTATGACGAGATGGCGGTTGTCGACTGCGAAGGCCGCGTTCACGGGCTGGAAGGGCTGCGCGTGGTGGATGCGTCGATCATGCCGCAGATCATCACCGGTAACCTGAACGCCACCACCATCATGATTGGCGAGAAGATTGCAGACGCCATTCGCGGGCGCGAACCGCTGGCGAAGAGCACGGCCGCGTATTATGTCGCGAACGGGGCGCCGGTTCGCCGCTGAGGGTGCCCCCTCACCCTTACCCTCTCCCCACAGGGGAGAGGGAATAAACGTCTCCTAAATTTATTTTCATTTCCCTGCATCCAGTTTCCACCCTGCCTTCGTATATGGGTATGTGAGCAACCCCTTTGCTCCCCAATCCGAGGAATGATGATGAAAAAGCTAACCCGTGTTGCATTCGTAACCAGCGCTTTACTCTTCTGTGCAGGCGCATCAGCAGCCATGACGTCTGACACCGTGATGGTGGGCGGAGCGGCAATGTTCCCGAGCAAAAATATTGTTGAAAACGCCGTGAACTCGAAAGATCACACGACTCTGGTGGCCGCTGTCAAAGCTGCCGGACTGGTGGATACGCTACAGAGCAAAGGACCGTTCACCGTGTTTGCGCCGACCAATGCGGCGTTTGCGAAATTACCCGCCGGCACGGTCGATAACCTGGTCAAACCCGAAAACAAAGCACTGCTAACCAGCATCCTGACCTATCACGTGGTTGCCGGTAATTACGATATGAAAGCGCTGGAGCAGAAAATTAAACAGGGTGGTGGTCGCGCGGAGCTGAAGACCGTTAACGGTCAGCCGCTGTGGATCATGAGCAACGGCCTGCACAATATTCAGCTTAAGGATGGTCAGGGCAATGTGGCAAACATCAGCACCTACGACGTTCATCAAAAAAATGGCGTAATCGATGTCATTGATACCGTTCTGATGCCTAAGTAGTTGTCTATACTTCGGAAGTGTGCCGTTGCCTTTCGGGAAAAACATGGATAACGCGCTGGCTGAACAGCAGCAGAAATTAATGCAGGCGGTCGCGAAAGGCGATCGCCGTGCATTTGAACAACTCTACCGACTCACCTCGCCGCATCTGTTTGCCGTCGCGCTGCGTATGTTGCGTGACCGGGCATGGGCAGAAGAGATCCTTCACGACTGTTTTCTCACGGTCTGGAGTAAAGCCGAAACCTATAACGCCGCCCTCAGTTCCCCGATGACCTGGCTTACGCATATTGTTCGCAACCGCTGTATTGACTGGCTGCGTTGTGGGCAAACCCGGGCAGCCGACCGCGAGACGCCGTATACCGACGCGCTTCTGCCGAGCGAGAATGACGAGCAGAACAACTGGCACGACGATGTGCAGGCAGAACGGCTCAGGCATTGTCTCGAGCATTTGAGTAGCGAGCAGCGCCAGAGCATTACGCTCGCCTACTATCAGGGGATGTCTCACAGTGATATTGCCGACTGGCTCCAGCAGCCTGTAGGCTCAGTGAAAAGCTGGATACGTCGCGCAATGGATCATCTCCGGGAGTGTGTGGGGCTATGAATAACGCAGAAAAACGCGACGACATGCTGGCAGCAGAATATGCCCTCGGCACCCTGCGGGGAGGCGCGCGGCTTCAGTTCCAGAAAAGGCTTGCCAATGAGCCCGCTCTGGCCGCCCGCGTAGCGTACTGGCAGGAAATGCTCAGCACGCTCGATAGCCATCTTGTCCCCATTCCTCCCCCTGAGTCGGTGTGGAAAAAAATTGCCCTCGAACTGCCGTCTAAACAGCCGTTGCGCAACCATCGACCTTACCTCGGCTGGATGGTGGCAGCCGGTCTTGCCGCCTTTAGCGTCGTGACGTGGTATTCCACCCGCGCGCCGACGCTCGCACCGCTGATGGTGCTCAACGATGCCCAACAGCACGGGCAGTGGGTCGTGAGTGCGGACAGCCGCCGTCAGCAGCTGAGTATTGCTCCTCTCGGACCTGCCGCCGTCCCGGCGCAGCACAGCCTGCAGCTTTGGCTGATTCCGACCGGACAGAACCCTGTCTCGCTGGGATTGCTGCATAGCAGCATACCGACGAAGGTGACCCTCAGGAACACAACGCTTCCTCCTGGCGCCACGATAGCGATAAGCCTTGAACCAGAGGGCGGATCACCCACTGGCTTGCCAACAGGCCCGGTGCTTTATAGTGGCAAAATCTAATCCTTAGGCCTTGTTCGCAGGGCCTCCACCGTCACCCCATTTCTTTTTATACTATTCTCGCTTACATATAAGAAATAAACATTAGGCATGCAATCCGTTTAAATATTAAAAATATGATATTGACAGAATCTTCCACACTCCATTAAGTTTTAAACAGCCATCATTTTATTTCCGATACACAATATATCAAAAATCCGCGTTAATGAATTTATCATTATTCATTAACACCTCCCTGCCTTTTATTTTTTGCATTACTCAACAGCGAGATAAGATCATGAATAACAGTGCAAACAACGTTGTCGTTATCACCGGCGCCAGCAGCGGCATCGGTCAGGCCATTGCCCTGTATTTAGCGAATAAGGCCTTTTCGCTGGTGCTGGTGGCGCGCCGCCTCGACAGAATTAATGCCTTGGTGGATCAGATTATCCAGCAGGGCGGCAAGGCGATTGCCGTGAAGGCCGATGTCACCCGTCAGGAAGAGGTTCAGGCCGCCATCGATGCCGCTGTGACGGCCTACCAGCGCGTGGACGTACTGATCAATAACGCCGGTTACATGGCGATAGCCCCCATCAGCGAGCGCAAAACCGACGAGTGGGACAAGATGATTGATACTAACCTGAAGGGCGTGCTGTACGGCATTGCCGCGGCGTTACCGGTGTTCCAGCGTCAGGGTAGCGGACACTTTATTAACGTGGCTTCCGTTGCGGGTATCAAAGTGCTTGCCCCCGGCGGCGTCGTTTACAGCGCCACTAAATTTGCCGTTCGCGCCCTGAGCGAAGGGTTACGTCAGGAGGCGGGGAAAACCATCCGCACGACGCTTATTTCCCCCGGCGCCGTCGAAAGCGAACTGCAGTTCGGCAGTTCTGATAAAGACAGCCTGGCGTTTTTGCACGAATTCTATAAGCAGGCTATTCCGGCTGACGCCATTGCCCGAGCCGTTTTATTTGCCATTGAACAGCCTGGCGACGTTGATATTAATGAAATTGTGGTTCGTCCGACGCAGGAAGAATTTTAGCATGCCTTAAATAACGCTAAATGAGGTGTCATCATGATTAAATCATTAACGTCTATATCAGATTGAAATATGCGGACGGGTGCCGATATTTTCCTTGAACTTCTGGAAAGAGAAGACATAGAAAATATATTTGGCACTCCAGAAGAGCAGCGTGGTTGCCATTGCCGACGGCTATGCCAAAGCCTCGGCAAAACGGGCTTTATCAATTTGCATACCGCCAGCGGTCCAGGCCACGCCATGGGTGTCCAGTCCGGAGAAACCAACCTGATTGAAATTGCCATTTCCTCAGAGTAATTATCCGTTCCAGCTGTACCCTACATACAAAACTTATAACCGAAATGCCTCAAGCCGCTGAATCTGCCGCCCTTCTGCGTCAAAATTCTCCGCAGCCAGCCAGGCGCACAGCTCCGCGTTTCTTTGCGGCCATTCGCCATCAATAATGGAGAGCATATCGCTGTCGCGGTTACGCCCTTTGCGCACAAGTTTCTGACGCAGGCGACCTTCCCAGACAAAACCCAGCCGCTCCGCCGCATTGCGCGAGGCAATGTTCATTGAATCGCATTTCCATTCCAGTCGACGGTACTTATGCTCAAAGGCATTTTTCAGCAGCAGCCACACCGCCTCGGTACCCAAACGCGTGCCCTTCATTTTGCGCGACCAGGTGACATGCCCGATTTCCACCGAGCCGAGAAACCGCTCAATCGCCATGTAACTCACCAGCCCTACAGCCTGTTCAGTGCGTAAATCGATTACGGCAAAGGGCACCAGATCGTCATCCATCACCTTTCCCAGCACCCAGTGCGCAGTGGCCTCAACGCTTTCCGGCTGAGTGCTGGCAAGCCACGTCCAGTCACTGTCATCACCCAGCGCGTAGGCTTCGTATAAATCAGCCGAATGGCGATCGGTATCCAGCGGCTCCAGTCGGCAATACTGACCGGTAAGTGGGGTGCGGGTTAAGATCTGGGCGCATTTCCAGTCTGGAACAATATCGTTAACGGTTTGACCATGTTGATTGATTTCGGGCACGGCGGTGACTCCCTGAAAGGTAAGGAGTTTGTTATAGCAGGTTAAAAAGCGGACGAAAAGCAGCGCATTCTAATAGCCTTAGCGTATGCGTTATTCCCGGAAGGCATAAGCAAAGCTGAATTTCGACTTTGCGGAATGTCTTAGTCGACCTAACGTAGCGGAGCATAAAACAATCACAATAGAGTTATTTCAGGGATCGCTATGACAAAAAAACTGTTGCCGTTACTGGTGCTGGCCGCGCTCTCAAACGCAGTCCACGCCGCTACTCCGCCGAATACGCTGGTGGTTGCCCAGGGGCTTGATGACATCGTAAGCCTCGACCCGGCCGAAGCCAACGAGCTCTCCAGCATCCAGACCGTACCGAGCCTGTATCAGCGTCTGGTGCAACCGGACCGCGATAACCCGGAAAAAATCACGCCGATTCTGGCGGAAAGCTGGGAAGCCGACGCGGCAGCAAAAACCTTGACCATCAAGCTTAAGCCCGATGCGAAATTCGCTTCCGGAAACCCACTGCGCCCGGAAGACGTGATCTTCTCGTATACCCGCGCCGTGACGCTGAACAAATCCCCGGCGTTTATCCTCAACGTGCTGGGCTGGGACGCGAGCAACATCGCCAGCCAGCTGAAAAAAGTGGATGACCATACCCTCCAGCTTCACTGGACGGCGGACGTTAGCCCGTCGGTGGCGCTGAATATTCTCTCCACGCCGATTGCCTCCATCGTCGATGAAAAGCAGGTGGTGGCGAACGTGAAGGACAACGACTTCGGCAACGCCTGGCTGAAAATGCACTCGGCAGGCAGCGGCGCGTTCAAAATGCGCGTTTATCAGCCGCATCAGGCTATCGTGCTGGAAGCCAATGAATCGGCTCCCGGCGGCGCGCCGAAGCTTAAAAGCATCATCATTAAAAACGTTCCCGATCCGGCTTCCCGTCGCCTGCTGATCCAGCAGGGTGATGCCGACGTGGCGCGCGATCTGGGTGCAGACCAGATTAGCGCCCTGGAGGGCAAGCCGGGCGTGAAGGTGCTGAGCATTCCGTCCGCCGAGCAAAATTATCTGGTGTTTAACACCGGCAACAGCGCTAACCCGCTGCTCAACAACCCGGCGTTCTGGGAGGCTTCACGCTGGCTGGTTGATTATGAAGGCATTACCAAAAACCTGCTGAAAGGCCAGTATTTTGTGCATCAGAGCTTCCTGCCGGTCGGTCTGCCGGGCGCGCTGGAAGCGAATCCATTCACGTTTGACCCGGCTAAGGCGAAAGAAATTCTCGCCAAAGCGGGCATTAAAGACGCGCACTTCACGCTGGACGTGGAGAACAAGCCGCCGTTTATCACCATCGCCCAGTCCATGCAGGCGAGCTTTGCTCAGGGGGGCGTGAAGGTCGATCTGCTGCCCGCTGCCGGGAGCCAGGTCTATGCCCGCGTGCGCGCAAAGCAGCATCAGGCGGCGATTCGTCTGTGGATCCCGGACTACTTTGATGCGCACTCTAACGCTAGCGCCTTTGCGTGGAACGATGGCAAATCCAGTACCGTAGCCGGTCTGAATAGCTGGAATATTCCCGAGCTTAACAAAGCCACGCTCGCGGCGGTTGCCGAGCCGGATCCGGCGAAACGTCTGGATCTGTACAAGAAAATGCAGGAACAGCTGCAACATAGCTCGCCGTATGTATTCGTCGATCAGGGCAAAACCCAGATCGTGGTGCGCGATAACGTGAAGGGATATCAGCAGGGCTTGAACGCGGACATGGTCTGGTACGATCGCGTCACGAAGTAGCCTTTGTTGCCGGGTGGCGCTGCGCTTACCCGGCCTGTGTTCTCGGTTTTGTAGGCCGGGTAAGGCGAAGCCGCCACCCGGCATGAAGAGATTTCCCATGCCACATCTTTCCACCCGCGTGCTTCAGGCTCTGCTGACTCTGCTGCTCACGCTTTTCGGGCTGCTGCTCGTCACGTTTGCGCTCTCGGCATTTTCACCGGTCGATCGCGTGCTGCAGATCGTCGGCGATCACGCCAGCCAGTCCACCTACGATCAGGTTCGCCACCAGCTCGGGTTAGATCGCCCCCTGCCCGTGCAGTTCTGGCACTACCTGCAAGACCTTGCCCACGGTGATCTGGGCACTGCCAGCGCCACCGGCCAGCCGGTGTTGCAGGACTTGCTGCACGCTTTTCCCGCCACGCTCGAACTGGCTACGCTGGCCTTAATCATCGGCGCCGTGCTCGGCGTGATTGCCGGGGTGCTGTGCGCCCGCTATGCCGGTTCGCCGCTTGATTTAACGCTCAGAACGCTCACCCTGCTCGGCAACTCGGTGCCGATTTTCTGGCTTGGCCTGCTGATGCTGGCCCTGTTCTACGCGAAGCTGCAGTGGAGCGCGGGTCCCGGCAGGCTGGATGACATCTGGCAGTTCACCGTAGAACCACGCACCGGCTTTGCGCTGGTGGATACCTGGCTTTCTGGCGATCGCGAGGCGTTTCGCAATGCCCTCAGCCACCTTGTGCTGCCGGTGCTGCTGCTGGCCTATTACTCGCTCGCAAGCATTACCCGCCTGACGCGCTCCGCCTGTCTGAGCGAAATGAACAAAGAGTACATCCTGCTCGCTCGCGCCAAGGGGGCCGGGGAGATGACTATTCTGCTGCACCACGTGCTGCCGAACATTCGCAGCACCCTGCTGACGGTGATTGCGCTGGCCTACACCAGCATGCTGGAAGGTGCGGTATTAACGGAAACCGTCTTCTCCTGGCCAGGCATCGGACGCTACCTCACCACCGCCCTGTTCGCCGGAGACACTACCGCCGTCATGGGCGGCACGCTGCTGATTGGCATCTGTTTTGTGCTGATCAATAACCTTACCGACCTGCTTGTGCAGGCAACCGATCCCAGGGTGCGCTGATGCCGTTTTATCTCTTTATACGTCGCCTGCGCCGTTCGCCTGCCGCCTTTTGCGGGTTGATTGCCATCGTGCTGCTGATGGTGATCGCCCTGTTCGCCCCCTGGCTTGCACCGGTTGACCCGAACTGGCAGGACGCCGCCTCGCGCCTGCAGGCACCGAATAGCCAGCACTGGCTCGGCACCGACAGCTACGGGCGCGACCTGCTCTCGCGCCTGATTTACGGTACCCGTCCGGCGCTCGGGCTGGTGGCCTTAGTGACGGTCATTACCCTGCCCACCGGGCTGCTGGTGGGGATCCTGTCCGGCTACTACGGCGGCTGGATGGAGCGCCTCCTGATGCGCTTTACCGACGTGGTGATGTCGATGCCGCGCCTCATCCTTGCATTCGCGTTTGTGGCGATGCTGGGTCCGGGGCTGGTCAACGGCGCGCTGGCGCTGGCCTTAACCACCTGGCCTGCTTATGCACGTCAGGCGCGAAGTGAAATTCAGCGTCTGCGCCACAGTGATTATCTGGCCGCTGCCGAGATGATGGGAATTCGCGGCCCGCGCCTGCTGGTCGGCCATATTCTGCCGCTGTGTCTGCCGTCTGCGATTGTGCGGCTGGCGCTGGATCTGGCCGGCATTATTCTGGCCGCCGCCGGGCTCGGTTTCCTCGGCCTTGGCGCCCGTCCGCCAATGGCTGAATGGGGGGCAATGATTGCTGACGGCATGCAGGTGATTTTCGACCAGTGGTGGATCGCCGCCATTCCCGGCGGAGCCATTCTGTTTGCCAGCCTGGCCTTTAACCTGCTAGGCGATGGCCTGCGTGACGTACTGGAGCCGCAACATGACTGAACATCGCGTTATCGTCGATGCGCTGAATATCGACTACCCCGCCGCACGCGTGGTCAACAACCTGAGCTTTACGCTTGGCAACGAGCGTCTGGCGCTGGTGGGTGAATCCGGCTCGGGTAAATCGATGTCTGCCCGCGCCCTGATGGGGCTGGTACGTAAGCCCGGCATGGTGAGCGCCCGGCAACTTAACGTGCTGGGCAACGATCTGCTGACCCTGAACGCCCGCCGCTGGCAAGCGCTGCGCGGCAACGGGATTACGATGGTTTTGCAGGACCCGCGCTACGCGCTCAATCCGGTGAAAAGCGTTGCCGCCCAGCTTGACGAGGCGCTCACGCTGCATCAGCGCCTGCCCCGTTCAGAACGCGTGGCGCGCATTCACGACATCATTCGCGCTGTCGGACTGAGCGAACATGTGCTTCAGCGTTATCCCGGCGAACTTTCCGGCGGCATGGGCCAGCGGGTGATGATTGCGATTGCGCTCATCAACAACCCGCAGGTGCTGATTGCCGACGAACCGACCTCAGCGCTGGACGCTCGCCTGCGCAACCAGATCCTCGAACTGCTGGTGCAGCAATGTGAAGCGCGCCAGATGGCGATGCTGTTAATCAGCCATGACCTGCCGCTGGTGGCGGAACACTGCGACCGCGTGCTGGTGATGTATCAGGGCGAAAAGGTAGATGAGATGGCGGCAAGCCAACTCCCTCAGGCAACGCATCCGTATACGCGCACCCTGTGGACCTGCAGGCCAAATGCCAATACCTTTGGGCAGATGCTGCCGACGCTCGACCGTTCTCAGCCGTGGAAGGAGGCGAACGATGGCGCTCGTTGAGGTTAACCAGGTTCAGGTCACCTTCGGGGAAAAGACGGCGGTCTCTGCCGCCAGCTTTACCATCGCGAAAGGCGAAACCTTCAGCCTGATCGGGGAATCCGGTTGCGGGAAATCGACCCTTCTGCGCGTGCTGGCGGGGCTGCAGCGCGAGTGGCGCGGGAACATTACGCTACTGGGAGAGACGTTAACGCCCGGGCGACGTTTTCAAGGCACGCTGCGTCGCAACGTGCAGATGGTGTTTCAGGATCCGTGGGCGTCTTTGCACCCGAACCACACCATTGCACGCACGCTGTCGGAGCCGTTGAACATCCATGGCGAAACGCATATTGCGGAAAAGGTGGCGGATGCGCTTAAGCAGGTGGGCCTGTCTGCCGATGCGGGGAAACGTTATCCGCACCAGCTTTCCGGCGGCCAGCGTCAGCGCGTGGCGATTGCCCGTGCGCTGCTGTTGCGCCCGCAGCTTCTGCTGCTGGATGAACCGACCTCGGCACTGGATATGTCCGTGCAGGCGGAAATTCTGAACCTGCTCAACCGCCTGAAAGCCGCCCACGACATGACCTATCTGCTGGTGAGCCACGATGCGGACGTGATTGCCCATATGTCCGACCGGGCGGCATTTATGGCACACGGGGAGATCCAGAAGGTGTTTGATCGGGAGGCGATGTTACGGGGCGAGCACAGGATGGGGTAAACGGGTGCGGCTGTGCCCGGTGGCGCGATGCTTACCGGGCCTACGTTTCGTGCCGCGTTGAGGGTTTTTCGTAGGCCGGGTAAGGCATCGCCGCCACCCGGCAACAAATCACTTCAGCAGCTTGACCGTAGCGTCAATGTCAATTTCATCTTCGGTAAAGATCAGCGTCGTGTTCTGGAAGGTCGTGATCGCCAGCTTCTTCACGGTGCGCATTTCACCCGATTTTACCTCGGATTTCGGTTTAATGCTGTTCATCAGCAGACCCACCGACAGCACCGCGTTTTCTTTGTCGATTTTGGTTTCAACCGGCTCTTCTTCGCTGAACACCACGAAGGATTTGATCGAGGTGAGCTTCACGCGCTCGCCCGCAATATAGAGGTGTTTACTCTCGGGGATCACCTTCACCGCATAGGCGGAAAGGCCTTTGTTATTCGTCGTCGGTTCGAACGTCACCGCCGCATCTTTCTTAATCAGATCAGGGTTGGCGACCTTAATCACATGAAAATAGCGGTTATCGCCGTTTTCATCTTTGATAAATCCAAAGCCTTTATCTTTAAACCACGTTGTGATTGTTCCGTTCATCGCTGTTACCGCCTGTCAGATCGTAATGACTAAAGTTTTGCAGCGCGCAGTGTAATGCACAATGGCTAAGGAGACAAAAAAAAGCCCCTGCACGGGGGCAGGGGAAAACTCATGTCAGAGCTTATTAGTATTTAGTTGAACACCATCCCACCATCAATCAATAAGGATTGCCCGGTCATGTAATCAGAATCCGGCCCGGCGAGGTATGAAACGCAGGCGGCGACATCTTCCGGCTCGGACAAACGACCCAGCGTGATGCGTTTGGCAAAAGTTTCCGTCCCGTAGCCAAGCGGTTTGCCCGCCGCCTCGGAGACCTGACGGTCGATTTCCGCCCACATCGGCGTTTTGACAATGCCCGGGCAATAGGCGTTAACGGTGATGCCCAGCGGAGCAAGGTCTCGCGCTGCGGTCTGGGTTAAGCCGCGAACCGCGAACTTGCTGGAGCTGTACACGGCCAGTTCCGGGTTGCCGGTGTGGCCTGCCTGGGAGCAGGCGTTGATGATCTTCCCGCCGTGCCCCTCTTTGCGGAACGCGTCGATGGCAGCCTGAATACCCCAGATCACCCCTTTCACGTTGATGTTGTAGACCTTGTCGACAATCTCTGGCGTGATGGATTCGATAGGCGTGGACGGCGCAATCCCGGCGTTATTAACGATGACGTTAAATCCGCCCAGCGCGGTGCGCGCTTTTTCCACCGCCGCAAACACCTGCTCGCGGTCAGAGACATCCACCTTCACGGCGACAGCCTTGCCGCCGTTGCGGATGATTTCATCGGCGACGGCTCTTGCCGTCTCATCGTTATAGTCGGCAATGGCAACGGCAAAGCCATCCTTCACCAGGCGCAGCGCAATCGCTTTACCAATCCCCTGGCCTGAGCCGGTTACGAGAGCAACTTTTTGCATTTCTCTGTCCTTATATTGAGTCACAAAATCTGGCTGAGATGGAGCTGGCCCATCAGCAGCGGGTTATCGCTGTAGTCGACGGGAATGGCCACCACGGCCGGGCCATCGACATCCATCGCCGCGCGCAGCGTCGGTTCGAGCGCTTCAGCACTCTCCACGGCAAAGCCTTTCGCGCCGAAGGCATCGGCATAGACTTTGAAATCGACCGGGCCGAACTCGACGCCGGAAAGGCGCTGGTATTTTTTCTCTTCCTGGATCGCCACCATGTTGTAGGCGTTGTCCACCCAGATGATGTGCAGCACGTTGGCGTTGAGGCGCACCGCGGTTTCCAGCTCCATGCTCGACTGCAGGAAGCCACCGTCACCGGAGACCGATACCACCTTGCGGCCCGGGTTCACCAGCCAGGCACCAATCGCCCACGGCAGGGCAACGCCCATGGTTTGCTGGCCGTTGGAGATCATCACCTGACGCGCGCGGAAGCTGTAGAGGTAGCGGGCGATCCAGATGTGGAAGCTGCCCATATCCACGGTCAGGGTCACGTCGTTATTGACGATGTCCTGCATGGCGCGCACGATGCGCAGCGGGTGCAGGGCAAACTGGTTGAGCGAGGCGCCGCGACGATCGAGCAGATCCCGCTGATGCTGACGATCGACCAGGATTTCAGAGGCGCGCTGGCTCAGCTCCAGCTTATGCTCGATCCGGCTGGCAAGCAGGTTCAGCGTTCCGGCGATATCCCCCACCAGCTCAAGATCCGGCACGTAGTTACGCTCTTCATAGGCAGGCAGCACGTCAATGTGCACTAGCGTGGCGTCGCCGCTGTTCCACATAGACGGCTCGTACTCCACCGGGCTGTAGCCGATGCAGATAATCAGATCCGCCAGATGCAGCAGCCGGTCGCCCGCCTGGTTATTGAACAGGCCGACGCGCCCGGCAAAGCGGGTAAAGTGCTCCTGATTCACCGCCCCGGCGGCCTGATAGGTGCTGGTGACAGGGATACGGCTTTTCTCCAGCAGCTTACGCAGGGCATCGCTGTTCGCGGGCTGGCTGGCCATCAGGCCAAGTAAAATGACCGGGTTTTTAGCGTTTTCGATAAGCTTCGCCACGTCGTTAATCGCAGACTCCGGTGCCGGACCCATCAGCGCCGCACCGCTGGCGGGTAAAATCGCCCCCGTCGCAGGCTGGTCGACGATATCCTGCGGCAGGCTGACGAACGCGCCCCCCGGCCTGCCGTGCTCGGCGGCGCGAAACGCGTTCGATACCACCTCGGCAATCGCGTCCGGCGAGCTGACTTCGACGGCATATTTGGTCACCGGGCTGAACATGGCGACGGTATCCATGCTCTGGTGCACCAGCTTCGCTTTATCCGCGCGTTTGACCGCCCCGCCCAGGGCGACCACCGGGTCGCCCTCGCTGTTGGCGGTGGCAATGCCGGTGATCAGATTGGAACAGCCGGGACCGGAGGTCACCAGCGCCACCCCGGCTTTACCGGTCAACCGCCCTACCGCTGCCGCCATAAACGCCGCATTCGCTTCGTGACGCACGGGAATGATCTCGATGGAGGAGTCCAGCAGGGAGTCAAACACTTTGTCGATTTTCGCCCCCGGGATCCCGAACACCTGCTTCACGCCCTGCGCTTCCAGCTGGCCGACAACCATATCGGCGCCATGCGCCCACTGACGTGACTGTTTCTCACTGTTCACGGTAGTTCTCCTGTTAGTTTTCGACGGAACGGATCGCTGCATCCAGATTGCTGGGGTGAAGGTTGGCCTGTAAAAATGCGCTGTCGGCAGGCAGGTCAATCATGAGCTTGTGAATTTCGCCGAAGGTGAGCACACCGCTCTCAAGCTGATAGTCGAGCAGGTGTCCCCCGCCCTGACGGTCGTCAGTAATAAAATGCTCGTGATAACCGGCCACATTAATGCCCTGCATATGCTGCGGGGTGCGGAACCCGACCAGCACGCCCTCGCGCTGGTTGAAGCGGAACACCGGCTGGTCATCCAGCACGTCGGTCATCGCCCGGTACGGCGGCGTCTGGCGCGGTACGGTGCGGGTGTGGGCGTGGCGGAAATTACCGTCGATACGCAACGCACAGAACAGGTTATCGGACGGGATTTGCTGGTCGATCACATCGTGGATCTGCTGACGGCTGACCGGCGTATCAAAGGTTTTACGGTACTGCGGCTGAAACCAGGTCATCACCGCGAACGGCGTTTTCTGCTCCGGCTTCGCGGCCCGGGCGCTGCCGTCGGCACGCAGCTGGTATACCTGGCTGCTGAAGGCAATCATTTCGCCATCCAGTTCGTTGAACGTACCCAGGCCAAAATCACCGTGTGCCAGCAGATCGGCGATGGTGGTCTCACCTTCGTACACGCCGCTTAGCAGGGCGCTCATTAGCGATGTTTGATAGATCACGCTGTCAGGATGCTGGGCGGAGAACCCACGCAGGGTCTCGCACAAGCTGGCCTCACAGTCGCAGGCAGATGAATGCATCATCATGCTCGTCCTCTTCAACTTTATTTAGAAAGGTTAAATAAATGTTGACCCGATTCAGCAGAGAGTTCCAATATAGAAACCATGCTGGTTTGAGACGTTTTAGATATGGAACTTCGTTATCTGCGGTATTTTGTCGCGGTTGCACGCGAGCGACACTTCACCAAAGCAGCCAAAGCGCTGGGCATTTCACAGCCACCTCTGAGTCAGCAGATCAAACGGCTCGAAGAGGAAGTGGGCACCCCTCTGTTCAGGCGTCTGACGCGGGGCGTAGAGCTGACCGAGGCGGGAGAAGCCTTCTATGAGGACGCCTGTAAGATCCTGGCGCTGAGCGACGCCGCGCTGGAGAAAGCGCGCGGCATCGCGCGCGGGCTGAACGGCAGCCTGTCGATAGGCATCACCAGCTCCGACGCTTTTCATCCTCAGATTTTCGCGCTAATCCGTCAGTTTCAGGTGCAGAACATGGCGGTGCAGGTTCATCAGGTAGAAGCCAATATGTCGTCGCTGACGACGATGCTGGCGGACGGTGAACTGGATATCGCCTTCGTGCGCCTGCCGTGCGAAAGCAGCAAGATGTTTGAAATCAAAATTCTCGACCGCGAGCCGATGATGGTGGCGCTGCACCGCGACCATCCGCTGGCGGAGAGCGATTCGCTGGCCTTAGAGCAACTGCGGGATACACCGGTGGTGCTGTTCCCGCAGGAGGTCGCGCCGGGATTGTATGACCGGGTTTACAGCTACTGCGAGCGGGCCGGCATTAACGTCCAACATGCGCTGCAGGCGTCACAGCTTTCATCTTCGCTGAGCATGGTTTCCGCGGGCGGCGGATTCGCGCTGGTGCCGAAATCGATGGCGGCCATTTCTCCACCGAATGTCACCTATCATGCGTTGAACTCACCGGAACTTTATACCGATATCGCGCTCTGCTGGCGTCGGTTTGAGCGTTCGCGGACGGTGAAGCGGTTTTTGACGATGATGAGTGAGGGGTAGCGGCAGCGCGGCTATGCCCGGCGGCGCTGCGCTTGCACGGGCCTACGGTTCGTGTCGCGGTGGGGGTTGTTTGGTTTTTGGTTTTGTAGGCCGGGTAAGGCGTAGCCGCCACCCGGCAATGTTGTTCTGGAAGCCGCCTCGCAAACCTGCAAGCAACCTTATGTAATCCAGGCGTATCGCTTTTCTTCCCTTCTTCGCGGTTTTAAAGTGCCTGCGTTGCGGCACATCCGTAACCGGGCGTAGGAACCCGTTAGCATAACATGACGTTTTTTTGCACATAGAGGATGCTAAATGGCTACTACCCCTGAAGTTTCTTACACGTTCTGTGAAGAAAGCGCAGTTCATCACCTTATCAATACTTCAATTTCCGATTCTGCGGATCTCTTTGAATTGGTCGATACCTGTACCGCGTATGTCAGCGTGCTGGTGGAAACTGACGATGCGGTGACATTTGCCACACTCTGTAAGCGATTGCTGGCTGCGTTGAAACGGCTGCGGGAGTGCTGTGATGCTGAACTGCCGTCGTATCTGGTTGAACAGTTGATAGCAGGGGAAAAGATGACCTCCTGCGTGCCGGATTGCTGGCACGAGACGACGCTACAAGTGGACTATGCCGTAGCGTTAACGCTGGCGGTGATGGGTGGGACGTTGCCTTCGAGCTTGGAGAAAGAACTCACCGGGCTGCTGCATGATATGGTCTGGCTGCTGGCGGAGTTTGTGAAGGAGCCTTATATAACGGCGCACTGAGGCAGGTGATGGGGCCAGGGTTCTGCTGGATAAGATGCAGGATTTCGGCCTTATGCAAAATACAACGGTGTATGTTGAATGTCTGTTAAGAGCGAGGAGCGGATATAACTGTCAATGTATTCGCCAGTTACTCCCACGTAAAGTGTGCTTAAATCAAAAGGATCCATCTAATAAAGCATATTGATGGCATGATTCGTTAGGAGATAAAGTTGATAATTCAAACAAATCGATTGTACCTTCGGCCTGTAATCTCATCAGATGTAAATGATCTATTCAAAATTTACGGTGATCCCGCTACTAATACGTTTAATCCTGCGGGACCATATCCGGACATTGGTCATGCACAAATGGTTATGAATCGCTGGCTCGACCATTGGCAAGCTCATGGGTTTGGAAACTGGGCAATTTCACTTCTTACTAATCCTGTTCAAATTATCGGTTTTGGCGGGCTGGGGATTCGTAATTATGACGATATTGTTATCAATAATCTTGGATATCGCTTATCAACAGAGGCTTGGGGTAAAGGCCTGGCCACAGAATTTGCCCTATACGCGATAAAATTTGGATTTGATAGTATTAAATTAACCGAGATTTCAGCTGTTGTTCGAGAGAATCATATGGCGTCACAGAAAGTGCTCCAGAAGTCGGGGTTAAAATATGTCAAAGAGATTCATGATGTTAAAGATGCGCCTCCAAGCCTTCTGTATTCGATATCAGTGAATGAGTGGTTAAGACACTCAGAAGTGAACGCATCCGTTTAACATTCACTTTCTGATGCATTAGAGGATTTAACATACAGATATGGACTTGTCCGCTTCTGGCACAAAGCGGACATATCTTACACAATCACCCCATATAATGTTCGCACTCATTTAATGAGCGCCGTTATCACGAGCATATGAAAACTACAGTTCATGACCATTTCCACGTTCTCAACCCGCCAACCACCGCCTATAGTGGTTCCAATCTGGAAACATGGAGCAAGGATGCTCGCAGTCTCAAGAGCGCCTTTCGACACAGCGACCAGACAATTTCCCAATCATGCACTCGCTCTGGACGATCTTTACCGAATACAAAAAAGGAGCACTACCCGTCACCAGACGACATGCGAAAGCTCTTACCTAGCCTAGCTGGATGAAATTTCAGTAAAAATGGTGGGTCATTGATGTGGGTGGCGGGCATCTAAGAGTAATGTTTTTTGCTGATTTTGAGCGGGGAAAGATCTTCATCAAACACATCAGCACACACGCAGAGTGTGACAAGCTCACGGACCTCTACCGCAGAACGAAAGAATGAATTATGCAGCAGCCATCAAAGCGGCAAATGATCTGACAAACGAGCTCCCTTTCCTGGGATCAAGCCCGTCACGACAAGATTATGAGGATGCGCTGACACTTGTGGAGTATCTGATTGAGCATGACCCCGATAGCCCGCTGGTAGAATTGCTCACCGCCAAAATCGATAAATACGAAAACGAGTCTGCGGAGTTTGCAGAATTTAACGCGCGCTTTGCCAGCATTCCATCTGGAGTTGCACTGTTGAGAACGCTGATGGATCAGTACCAACTCACTCAGAGCGACTTTGAGAATGAGATTGGCAAGAAGTCTTTGGTGAGTCGGATCCTCAACGGACAGCGCACGTTAACGCTGGATCATATGCGCGCGCTGGCGAAGCGTTTTGGATTGCCAGTGAGTGCGTTTGTGGGGAATTGAGCGAAAGCAGGTTAAGGTGACAGGGAATTAATGATGACATCGTAACGCTTTCCCCACTCCCTTTTCCTGGTAATTGTCTACGGCACACCATCTGTTACTCTGGCTGAACTCAAGGAATGACAAGGATAAGCGATGCTGAACCCAGGATTCGTTACCCGCAAAGCGCTTGCTAACTGGCAGGATGTTCCCGATTTTCTCCCCCAGTTCCAGTTTCATGAAAAACACCAAACGGTCATCCACACTTCCCACCCTGAAAATATTCTGCCGTTGATTGCAAACTTTGACATCCGTCAGGATGCCGTGATTCGGCGGTTAATGTCTTTGCGGCAAATACCGAAAAAATTATTACGGAATAAACAGGCCGGGTCGATGAGCAACTTTGGGTTGCACAGTTTTACCCTTTTGACCCAATCAGCGTCAGAGATCTGTTACGGGTTAAGAGGACAATTCTGGCGTACAGATTTCAACCTTGAAAACATGCCAGATGCAAGCGCTTTTCAGACGCCAGTCGCTGCGGGTAAAGCAAAGCTGCTGCTGCGCTATCAGGTAACGGAACGCGCACCAGGCCAACATGAGCTCTCCACGGAAACCTTTGTTTATTGTTCCGACAGAAGCACTCAGCTAAAAATGACAGCTTACTGGCTGGTCATTCGGGCAGGCAGCGGCTGGATCCGTAAAAGAACGCTGAAGGCAGTTAAGTCGAATATTGAAGGGCTGGAGTGAGATGCTAACGAAAACGTTACAGCGTTAATCAGCAACGCTAATGCCATTTGGTCTCAAACCGCCAGCTGATTGTAAATAACCTTCTTATACGTTGAGCTCATCACAGATGGCATGTATCGTTTGCGCCTTAAGCCAATTGTGTACAATACGTTATGGAAGATACTGATAATGGATTTTAGATTTAGATTAATTACAGCAGAAGATCGCCCTTTTATGGTGCAGATGCTTTATGAGGCAACGATAGCCTCTGAACAAACATTTGATATAGATAATATTGAAAATTTTCCCCATTCATATGCATATATAGAAAATTTCCCTGAAGCGGGCGAGGTGGGTATTATTGCGGAATCCACAGATGGAACTCCAGCAGGGGCTGCCTGGCTCAGGAATTTCCCCGAAGGGGACAAACCTGGGATTTCGGGTCCTGAGTTAACGATTGCTATTGCTCCGTCATATCGGCGACAACACCTGGCTAAACGTATAATGGCGCAACTTTATCAGGCAGCCAATGCGTTAAATATTAAAACGCTGAAGCTGGGTGTTTATCAAAAAAATGTGCCTGCCCTTGCGTTTTATAAAAACGATGGCTGGGAGCCAGATGTTATCTTTGGCGATTACGTGATGATGAAGCGCGCTATTTAATCGGCGCTTATTAAAAAGAATTCCGTCGAGGTAATGCCCACTGTCGAGCACGACCCCGACATTAACGCTGGAGCATATGCGCGAGCTGGCGAAGCGTTTTGGAGTGCCGGTAGGGACATTTGTGGGGAATTGATTAGGATGGAATTCAACCAGGTGTTAAGTAAAAAAGTGACGCAGCTATTCTGTTCGCCGTTGAAGTTGGCTCAACAATTGTGCCCTCTGCACGAAACGGCTCTGCATAACCATAAATAATATTAGGTTATGCATCAGTTCTTTGAGGCAAAGCTGTTATCGGATATGAAAATTTAATAGTTACCATAGCCTATTAATAAAGCCGGCATAATCCGGGTTATAAATCTAGAAACTCTTAAATTAATGACTGAACTTAAATATTTAAGCCAGACTCTGACTTTGAGCTTTCAAAAAGACAACCTCACCACCGATAATTTTAGAAACAGCCTCTTTACTTTCATGCAAATAATTCTTCTAAAAATTCCGAGAACGAATCAGCGACCAACTCAACCTCTTTATCATCCATCAGAAAAATAAACACCTTCCCTAATGAATCATCAGATTTGAGAGATAATAGAAAAGTGTTCCCACCGTCATCATAAGCAAAAGGAACCATATTCTTTAACTCGCCAAACGACTCGATAAGATCATGATAGAGTTGCTCAATTGGCAGGTCACCATATTTTATAGGGTTAAAACCGCCAAGCATAAAAGGATTACCCTCTTCATTATCATGAGGATACCCACCATTATTTTTAAGATAAAAATCAAGAAATGATGCGGGAAGATGGTGATCAAAGTACGCATTGAACGCGTTTATTTCGTCTACAGTCAGTTTATTTTCTGAATCAGTAAGATACATTAGCATTTTCCTCCAACGGTTCTGCGGGCACGGTTTCTAGCTGGATGAGTATAGGCATTTCCAGTGGCAGCCTTGTACTGACTAACGCCACCAGTATGCGAAATTCCCTGATGAGCACTTTGTTTAACCAACTGCATAGTCCCTTTGTTAGTTTCAGGATTATAATCATCAAGATGGTGCCAGACATAAACACTTGGCGTAGTTTTTTGATTCAATCCAGCCTCTATATTTCCAACATGGAAATCTTGCAAATAATCTCCGGTATATTCAATAGAAACAACAGGATTAATGCCAGCTTTATTATACAAGTCATTACTTCCCAAATAATCCAACCCACCTGTAGGGATTTGATCAACAGTACTGTATCCACGCTCACTAAGCTTAGCGATTGGATCGATGGCAAGACCCAGCAGCTCAATCCATCCCCACGGATTAGCCGCATAATGATAAAGGTTTCAACCACCATTCAACCAAAACTGATCCTGTACAATAAACCGACCGCCCTGTAGGTCATAGCAGCGAAACAGGTTATAGTACGGTCCAGATTCACCGTCAGCTTATAGCCCGGCATAGCGAAACGGCTGATGTGTTTCACAATCCGTGAAAATCCTTTGCTCTGATGACGTACCTCGCAGCATTCGCCAGTTATCACGAAATCGATTTGGCCTCTTAGGGAAGTAAGAGGTTGAAAAGAGTTGTAGTTACAGCGTGATTCTAAGATGAATATTGATTTTATCTGGAATCGGTCTTTTCATCCTTTAGTTATGCGTCTATTCACTATGTCATTCACATAATGTTCAATCGAAATATTGTGCTCCCGATTAATCTGAGAAATGAATGCGCTAAGATGCTCTTGCGATGCATGAAGGGTAGTGGCAATAAGGTTATCAAAATCGTTCTGAGTAAATCGTTTGTGTCCCTTCAACGTCGAGTGCTGAAGCAGAGTGTGTGCGGTCACTTCCATGACGGCCCGCCGATAATGATCGGACAGCAGGACGTCAAGATCGGTCTGACGAATATCAAACTCAAAATAAAAGCTTACAAATCCCGATTCAACAGGTAATGAATAAATCAGTTTGTCGCCTAATTGCTCAACGTAAGGTTCATATCCTTCTCCCATTACTCGCGTAGTCTGCATATAATCCCTCTCCTTTCATTCATCATAATTAATTCAATTAAATAAATACACAGCATAACCATTTTAAAATCTTGCATAAAATATCTGTAAGAATCACAGAGAGCACCCCTTCGCAAAAAAAAATAACATTATCGCTAACTCTCTTTTGAACGAAAAGAATTTACCCATAAAAATAATTATAAAACGCATTAAAACTTTCATTACCGATGAGAGGTACAATTCTTTTCCGCAACTCATCAATAAAATCATCCTTTACTTCGTCATTATCATCTGCTATATCAAAGATATCGTATTTACCATATACTAAATCAATAAGCTCAGCTAATGAAAATATAAATCCAGAGAGACTATCAGCTATTTTAAAAGGTTCAACTACATCATAACTTGCATAAACAGGAGTGTTATCTTCATCGACAACTGCAATTATAGGTTTACCTCCACCTAAATCATCACCAATAACCAGGTAATTGTTTGGCAAGTACTCATATCCATTTTGAGCCTTCGAGATCTCACTCACAGAGTGAATTTTAAATGGCGTGAAGCCTGTTTCAATCTTTAATTTTTCAGGATTATAATTTTCATATAAAAATTCCACCTCTGTCGAACGAGGTAAGTTGGACGGGAAGGCATTGTCCAGATCATTGACGGTGCTGAAAATCCCTGAAAGCGAGTATTTATTGCAAATGAAAATAAGTTGTTTTAATGCTTTTTCAATCTCATTAATAATAGTATCAGACGCATCCATAAATATAGCCATCAGCAATAACCAATTAAATTAAAAAAATTTTTATAGAACTAATTAAAAAATAAGAAAGTAAATGCATTCTGAATAAAAAACAACCTGTATTATATCAGCCGAAAATAATTAACATTAATCCAGCTTTTATTAATCACTTATCTTTACGAGCACTGCCAAAAACCAGCCACGATATTCCCGCCAGATATATTTTTATACAAATACAAAGCACCGTAACCAAAGATGTAATCACCATCAAGCAATGCATCTGGATAATAATCTTCATCTATCTGCATGAAAAATTCATAACCATCTTTTTGCAAAGCATCAAAATAATAATCTTCCGATTGTATTAACCTTGCATCTTCGGTTTTAGTGATAAAGTCAAACTCTTCCTTTTCAACCTTATCATACCCAACAATAACTGCCTTATTAATATGTTTTATCGTAAATGCATCATTATTGCTTTCATCAGAAAACGGATGCGTAAAAACTTTTACTGAACAATTGGGGTAGATATTGTTATCAATCATATCCTCATGCCCTTCAGGAATAAGTATCGTAATATACTCATGTCCATCATCAGGATTCTGAACTGTCAAATAAAACTTATGCCCCTGAATATCACCTAGTTTATCTAAAAAGAATTCAGGGACATTTCCACCTATCCGCCCAATGACATTACCATCAGAAAAGATACTTATTTTAGAGATCAGGTTATCTTTAATCATTTCTTCAACTCACCCCCATAAAAAGTACATTTTCTCATTCCTAATTCCCATAACAATTTCAGCGTAAAAATTCTTAGCATCTTTAAGTCACATTTATGATCAACTACAATGTACGTCTCTTTAGGTAGGATTGAAAAACAAATTAATAAAAGCCGGAAAAGTTTATTTTCTTTACCGACTAATGGATTTAATAAAGCCTGGAGTCTGAACGTGATTTAGCATCTCTTATACCAAGTCAGCAGAAAAGGAAATATGTTATTAATGAAATAATTGGGCACTCCATCAATGCATCAATGAAGCCCCCTGTAAAAAGTAGTGATCAACAAAGCCACCCTCTTACGAGGGTAAGAACCTGTATCACCATGCTTCATCTTCAGGAATTATTTTTCCGATAAAACTGTCAAAATCTGGCTCAAGATAGATCTCCTCCTGATTTTCCAAATCACAAAAATATACTGCACCATCATTTATCCCAACACAATAGGGAAACCCACCTCCATCAATTGCGAATGGTATAAAATTTTCTGCAAGAATTTTTTTGTTAACTACTAAATCCTTATAGTAATCATCAACAGTTAATATGCCTGAACTTTTAGTATGTAATATAGGTAAGAAATATTTTATATCATTCTCGTAGTGTTCACTTTGATAAACACGACGACCTTCGTCCAGTATGCCACCATTACTTATAAGCCATAAAGATTTTAAGGCATTAGGAAAAGTTACGCCCAGCGAAACTTCGATCTTGCCTAGCTCATTAGCAGATACAGCAGGTGAAGAATCTATAAGTTTAATCATCATTTCTCTCCTATTGACAATGTTTAGGAATACGACCTCTCAGCCATCCTTTACTATGAGATATTTTTATAGCTTCAGGAGAGCCATACTTCACTCCAAAATGTTTTTCGAACTGAGATACAGACCCCTTATGTGGGAAAGATGCTTTGTGCGCCTCAGTCGTGACTAACTGCATAGTTGACTTACCTGTTTTTGGATCAAAATCATCAAGGTGATGCCATGTATATTCGCTTGCATCAGCTTCACTTATGCCTGCAAGTTTGTAGGCTTCTGTGAAATCCCGCCCCCTTGATCCTTGAAGGGTAATTTCAACGATATTTCGTTGTGTCCCAGTAACAGGATAAAGTGATGGGCTTCCACTAAAGTCAACGCCGCTCAATGCCAGACCCATAGGGTCTATCCATAACAGAGAGTTAGGGGCATAGTTATATAAATTTAAGTTTCCACCCGCCAACCCAATCGGATCCTGCACAATAAACCGCCCGACCTGCGGGTCGTAGTAGCGGAACAGGTTATAATGCAGCCCCGTCTCACCATCAGAATACTGCCCGGCATAGCGAAGCGGCTGGTGCGCCATCGCCGTGCGATTCACAAGCCGTGAGAACCCTTCGCTCTGATGGCGCACCTCGCCAAAGCTGCCGTACTGGCCGCTCCAGCGCACCGCGCCGCGCTCGTCGGTCACTTCCAGCGGCGCGCCGTTCAGATCGGTGTTAAACCAGTAAATCTCACCGCTGTTCTGGTCACGAAGATGATCCACCCGCGCCAGCGGGCTCCAGGCTTCATTCGGGTCGTAGATATAGGTGTTGCACAGCCCGCTCTCCTGCTGCTCCTGCAGCAGCCGGTAGCCCTGCCACAGGAAGCGCGTTTCGGTGGTGCCGTGCGTCGTAGTGACGATTTTGCGCGTGCGGCGGCCCAGCGCGTCGTAGTGATAGCGCGCCTCAAACCGCCCTTCCGGCCCGGTTCCATGCGCGGATACCAGACGGTTCTCGGCGTCATACGCATAATGCTGTTCATACAGCCCGTTGCGGCGGCTGATCAGGTTGCCCCAGTGGTCGTATTTCATGAACAGCGCCTGCCAGTGCTGCAGGCGGTTATCCGTGACCGGTGCCGCATCGTCACTGGCGGCGAGGTTATCCGCGGCGTCATAGCTGAACTGCGCGCGGCTGTGCCCCTGGCGGGCCTCGTAGTGCTTCAGCAGACGACCTTCGGCGTCGTAGCCGTAATCCACCTCACCGCGCAGGGTGTCGCTGACGCCGGAAAGCTCGCCGCGCGCGGTGTAGCGATACAGGCGTTCCAGGAGCGCCTTCTCCGGCAGGGTCACGTCCGTACTCAGCTCACTGCGCTGAAGGGTGCGTCTGCCGAGGCTGTCATACTGACGGAGCTGCTCGCGCGCGCCCTGGGTGCGGCGCACCTCGCGGTGCAGGCGGTCGCGGGTGAACTCGGTCACCAGCTGCTGCCCGAAGCGGATGGCGCTGACGTGGCCGGAGCCGTAGTGCAGCCAGGCCAGCTTTTGCTCGCCGGGCAGCGTCAGGCCGGTCAGGTTGCTCAGGGCATCCCATTCGTAGCCCACCGCGCCGTTAATACCGGATTCGCTCAGCACGTGCCCGTTGGCATCGTGCCGGTAAACAATCTCATCGCTTTCGATACCCAGGGCAACGCCTTCTGCGGTTGGCGTGCGGCGGATGCGGGTAATCTGGCCGCTCAGGTCGCGGAAGTAGCGGTACTCCGCGTGGCGCTGAGTGCGCCCGATCAGCAGCCCGCTGTCGTCATAGCTGAACTGCTGGACGCGACGGGCGATGCCGCCGTCGGCGGCAGGCCGGCCGTTCTCTTCGAGCGCGCAGAGGAACCCTCGCGCGTCCCATTCCATATGGCGCACGGTCTCGTCCGGGCGCGTTTCGCTGAGCGGGCGGCCCACGGCGTCGTAGGTGAAGCGGTATTCCGCCCCGTTGCCGTTATCGAGTCGCAACAGGTTACCGCGCGGGTCATAGCGCCACTGGCGCACGCGGCCAATTCGGTCGGTAAGGCTGACCGGGAGGCCGAGCGCGTTATAGGCCCAGCTCACTTCGCTTTCCAGCGGGTCGCGCCAGCCCGTGAGCTGGCCGCGTTCGTTCCACACCAGCGACTCACGGCTGCCGTCCGGGTGGATCACGGCGCTCAGCAGCCCGGCACGGCTCCATTCCCGACGCGTAATATTCCCTTCCGCATCCTCGCTGGCAATCAGCTGCCCGAATCGGTCGTAGGTAAAGCGGGTCACGCTGCCGGAGCAATCGGTGCGCTGCGTCAGCAGCCCCTGGTGGTTCCAGACCAGACGCACCACGCCGCCAATGGCGTCGGTGATGCTCTCCGGCAGGTTTTCTTGATCATCGGGATAGTCATACGCGGTGGCGTTACCGGCCGGATCCGTTTCCGACAGCAGGCGACCGCGAAGGTCATACATGGCCTGCGATGAGGTACCGTCCGGATACACTGTCCGGGTGATGCGGTCGGTCAGGCGATACCAGTGATACTCCGTACGGCGGCCCGCCGGGTCCGTCTCGCTGGTCATGCGGCCGTATTTGTCCCACGTGCTGCGGCGCATCGCGCCGCCGGGGAGAATGACGTCGCAGAGTTCGCCGTCGCGGTAAACAAACGTCGTCTGACGACCGTCGTAATCCGTGAAGCGCGCAACGTTGTCGTCGTCGTCCACCAGCCAGTGCGCCTGCGCGCCATCATCGCGGGTCGCACGGCGGGTGCCGTTATCAAAATCGTATTCGAACGTCAGCTGTTCGCCGCCGCTGTGGCGGAAGCCGACCACGCGCGGCAGGCCGTCAATCTCCTGCCAGCGGTATTCGCTCAGCAGGCCGTTGGCGTCCTCATGGGCGCTCATCAGCCCGTCCTGCCAGCGGAAGCGTCGGCGCACGCTACCGCCCCGGCCGGTCACACAGACCAGCTGGCGCTGTTCATCATAAGCGTAACTGACCAGGCAGATCTCGTCATCCAGCCAGGCACCGGCAAGCCTGTCATTGTCGTAGCGGCAGACTACGCGCTGGCCCGCGCTGTCGGTCAGGGCATGCAGAGTATTATTCGCATTCCACTCGAAGAGGATAGCGTTGCCGCAGGGTTCAGAGATGCGCTGGAGCAGCGACGGGGCATCATCCTTAAGCGGCGCGTAGTGCCAGCGCTCGCCGCTGACGTCATACACCGACCAGCTGTCGTCAGAGTGGTGCTCAAGCCAGTTTTTTTCGCTTTCGCAGTAGGTGCGCATCCCTTTCGGGACATTCGGGAAGGCGATGTAATCACCGGACGGTGCACGCCACACCAGCCCGTCCTGATACGGCTCCAGGCGGCTTTCCCAGAACAGGCTCCACCCGCGGCCCAGCACGCTGTCGCCGGGGTTGCCGCTGCGCCAGTAGCGCTGCCAGCGCACCGGCAGACGGGAAGGCAGGACGAAGTCCAGCTCATCATCCCCGCTGAGAAACTTCTGGCCGCTGACGATATCCACCGGGCGGGCGATGATCCCCGCGGCGGCAACGCCGGTCATCAGCGTGCCGGCGCGGCAGGCGATACGGGCCAGCTTATTGATACCGGGAATTTTCCCCAGCAGCTTAGACAGCGCCCCAACTTTGCCAGCGGCACCGCCCCACCCGCCGAGCAGGCCGGCGAACAACAGGGTAAGATCGGAGACTTTATACAGCCACTCGGGGACTTCAGACTGAATGGGCAGGGTTTGCTGCGGGTCGCCGCCGATGATGACGTTGTCCGAACCGGTCATCACCTTCGCGTCGCAGGTGGTACGATCCCCGATGCGGGACGCAGGCTGGCTGTTAATGAAGACTCGCTTAGAGCCTTCGGCCATCTGCTGCGAGCCGTCGTCAGAACAGTCGACGGTGCTATCAGTGGCAAGCGCGGCGGGTTTACCGTTGATAAACACATTGGGCGAGCCGGAAGTGATGACGCCTTTCTTCGTCATACTGGATGCCCCGGCGTCCGCGATGCTGTCGCGGGCGGCGGTCGCCAGCTCCCCGGTGTAGTACCCCACGGCCAGGCTCGCGCCGACGAGCAGGACGCCCACGCCCAGGCAGGATGCGCCAAGTCCGGCAATAAACATCGCCCCCGCCAGAATGCCCCCGGCGGCGGCAATCAGGCCGCCGACAATCGTTCCGGCAATCATCCCGGCAAGCGCACCGGAGTGGCCGATATCATCACCTACGCGTGCAGCTTCAAACATAACAACGGTCCCTGATGTTAATGGTGGAAGCGAAAGCTCCTGAGAAGATCGCCAAACAGCGCGCGGTCAGCATCGCCCGGCGCGCGGGTGCAGGTCATGGTGAAGACCAGAATTTTATTGCCGTCGACGTTAAACACGGCCTGCTGCTGCCAGATGCGTTTGCCGTCGCGCAGGTAGCTGGCATGGACGGTTTCACCCTGTGAAAGGCCGTCACCCAGCGTAGCGGCGCTACGCTCCCCCTGCTTCCATCCCTTGATGTGTTTTTCCATCAGGGCGAGCTGGCGATCGATGTACGCGGCAAGCGCTTCGCCAGCGTTGAGGGCATCACGGGAGAGGTTGAACGCCGGCGCGTCCGCTGCGGGCGGCGCGAAGACGTTGACGGTACGATCCTGATAACCTTCAGGAAAATCGATCAGACCTTCACTGAAAAGGCACTGCGAAGTTGGTTCTGACATTGAGCGGGTCCCACCACATATTTTCAGAAGCGGTAAGTTTCGCATATGTGTTTAAGGCTGACTATCCCCAGATTTTCGCCCCACCGCCACGCTCGCCGACAGCCCCGCCACCAGCTCAACCCCCTCCGGCAACCTGTCGATATGAATACGCACCGGCACGCGCTGCGCCAGCCGCACCCAGCTAAAGGTGGGTTCGACGTCGGGCAGCCCCAGCCCGCCCGTTTCGTCGTTGCTGTCCCCGATCCCACGCCCGATACTCTCCACGTGCCCCGTGATGACCGGATCGTATCCCATCAGCACTATCTGCGCGGCATCCCCGACGCGAATATGGCGCAGTTTAGTCTCCTCAAAATACCCCACCACCCAGAAGCTGTGGGCATCGACGATGGCGACCTTTGTCTCCCCCGCCGTCGCGTAGTCTCCGGGTCGAAGCCGCAGGTGCGTAACGTACCCCGAGACCGGCGCACGCACGGTGGCGTGCGCCAGATTCAGCTCTGCCAGATCCAGCGCGGCCAGCGCGCCGTGATAATTGGCCGCCGCGACGTTCGCCGCGCTGCCGGTTTGCTGCACATCCTCGCTCGAAATGGCGTTTTTAATCAGCGTGCGGCGATGGGCCGCGTCCTGGCGCATCAGCATCTCATGGCGTTTCGATTCCACATCCGCCTGCGCGCTGGCCACCGCCAGCCTGAGCCAGCGCGGATCGATGGCGTAGAGCACATCGCCCCGGTTCACCCACTGGTTGTCCCGCACGGCCACGCTGATGACGGGCCCGGAGACGTCCGGCGCAATCTGCACCACGTCCGCCCGCACGCGGCCGTCGCGGGTCCACGGCGTTTGCGCGTAGTGTTTCCACATCATAAACGCCAGCAGCGTGGCCGCTGCGACGGCGCTTAACGTCAGCGCATAGCGAGCCAGTAAAGAGAGCAGTGATTTCATGACAATAACCCCAACGCGATCAGGCCCTGCATCAGCAGGTAAAAGATGACAATCCAGATTGAAACATCCATCAGCGGGCGAAACGGCAAGCGCCGGTAGACCCTGCTGAGAGAGAAAAGCGCGACGAGGCTCAGCGTGCAGACCAGCGTCGCGAGGGCGGCCATCAGCAGCCCCGGAATAAAAACGCCGCCGATATTAATATCGTTAACCATGGTCTGGCCCCCGTAATGCACAGTGAAGATCCACCAGCCTGAAGACAAACTGGCGCGTAGGTTCATCTGCGGCAGGCAGGTTTTGCTCGATGATGGCGGTAATGCGTTCGCCTAAGGCGTGGCGGTCCGCGGCGTTTATCCGATGAAATAGCGCGTCAACCTCCCTGCCGGGCGGTGTGTCACTGCGGCGTATATGCATGACTGAAAGCCCCAGGCGCAGCGCGTGCAAAAGCCTTTCAAGCGCCTGCTCTGGCGCACGCTCGCTGCGCTGCAAACGCGGCAGCAACAGGGCGATTCGGTCCATCATCAGGTTGATCCAGTGCGTTTCGTCGACCCGCAGCGTGCCTTTCACGCTGCGGCGAATGTCGCGCTGGCAGAGGTTCAGCAGACGCGTGATGGCGGCGTCCGCCTGCACGGTTTGCATCAGGCTCATGCTGATGACGGCAAAGCCGGTCGCTGCAAAGAACGCAATGGCGGTGTTAGCCGCGACGGCGAAGTCGCCGCTGTAGTGCGCGCCCAGCTCGCACAGAATGGGCAGCGTCAGGGTGATGCCCATCGCCATAAACGTGGTAGGCGGGCGCGCCTGAAGCGACCCGGCCAGCAGATACGCCGGAGCAAGCACCGCCACCAGCACCGGAAAATCGCTTACCTGCGGCAGCAGCGCAAAGCTGTAGAGCAGGCTAATCACCACGCCCCAGAACGAGCCAATGATGTATTTCACGATGTGGGGCGCCGGCGTGTCGAAACTGCCAAACAGCGTGCAGCAGACGCCAAGGAAAGAGACCGCCGTACCGCCATCCGGCCACGCAGAGAAAATCCAGACCAGACAACCGCTCAGAATGATGACGAAAGCCCCCAGCGCCGTGCGGGCAGCGGTAAGCGGATCGCGGTGGAAAACGTAGCCTTTTGCCGCGCGGGTTTGCATCTCCCCAAACGCAGGTTTTGCGTGGTGGATAGCCCCGGAAAGACGCTCGCACTGCTCCAGAAGCGCGATGGCCTCTGAGAGGTAGCGAATAAAACTGACCTGCAGCGCGTCGTCAATCGTCTGCGCATGCGCGGCATACCGATCGATAAGAAGCGTACAGCGGAGCCGCAACGCCTCAGCCGCGCTGCTGGCCCCCGCGTCTTCAGCGGCAAGCCAGGCCTGAACATCCTCCCGCAATGCCTGCATGTCGGCGGGAAGAATTCCGGGCGTCAGCAAGCGATCGTGTAGTTCACAGTTGACGATCGCGAGCCGTGCCAGCCGATCGTGAATCGCTTTTCTGGCCTGCCGCACCGGAGCTGACAGGGCAAAATCATACGGAACATGGTGGCTTATCCCCTGCAGGAACTGCAGCGCCAGGGCCAGATGCAGGGGGCCGGAAGCCGCGCCGGGTTTACCCGCCAGGGTATCCGCCACCCGACCGCGCGCGGCCTGTAGCGTCTGGGATAATTTCGCGTTGAATAGCCCTGATACGCGTGCGGGCAGCACGTAGCGGTGAATCAGCCCCGCACAGAAAATCCCAATTGCGATCTCCTGCACGCGGACGAGGGTAACGTTAAAAATGCCACCCGGATCGGATACCGCGGGAAAACCAATCAGGCTCGCGGTGTAACCGGCCAGCACGAAGGCATAGGCCCGGGGCGTGCGCTCCAGCAGGGAGAGCCACAGGCAGAACGTGATCCAGCCCGTCAGCACCACGCTGCACAGGATCGGCATATTCGCGAAGATGGGCACGATCACAACGGTCGCGCTGGCCCCCGCCACGGTCCCGGCCAGCCGGTAGAGGCTCCTGCTCAGCGACGCCCCGACCGACGTCTGCGATACGATGTAAACCGTAATAATGGCCCATGAGGGACGTTCGAGACCTATCGACAGCGCGAGGTAGTAAGCCAGCATCGCCGCGGCAAAACTCTTCGCGGAGTAGATCAGCGCGCCCGCATCGTTTCGCAATGTGGCGGGGAGACGCACGTGATGAGAGAAGATTTTATTCATGCCGGGATTATTACCGGCTTGCAGACCCGCTTAAATACTCTATTCTGTCAAAAAATACCTAAATGTTGCCAGAATCATGAAGCCGCAATCCGCTAATACGCTGTATGACCCTGACTCTACCGCCTCTCCTGCCGTGGCGCGTCATCTGGACTTTGTGGACTACGCTGCGGAAGTGCCGGTGCATACCCATCGCAAGGGCCAGCTGATTATTGCCCGTTACGGCGCGGTCAGCTGTTACGCGGAGAATGACATCTGGATCGTGCCGCCAGACTGCGCAGTCTGGATCCCCGGCGGGATCCCACACAGCGCGAAAGCGACGTGGAACGCGCACCTGAACTATTTGTTTATTGAGCCCGGCGCGGCGGCGCTGCCGGAGAGGTGCTGCACCCTGGCGATCTCGCCGTTGATTACGGAGCTGGTCGACCGCCTGACGCGCGAAGGCGTGGATTATCCTCCCGACAGCCACGCCGCCAGACTGACCCGGGTCACGCTGGATGAGCTCGCCAGCATGCCGCAGCAGAAGCTCAGCCTGCCGGTCTCGACCAACCCGAAAATTCGCGCCATGGCCGACGCGCTGGTCAGCCGCCCTGAGGACAGAAGCACCCTGAAAGACTGGGCGAAACGGCTCGCCCTCAGCGAGCGCTCGTTTGCGCGCCTGATGCAACGCGAGACCGGGCTGAGCTTCGGACGTTGGCGCCAGCAGCTGCATTTGATTATTGCCCTGCGGGAGCTGGCCAGCGGCGTACCTGTCCAGAACGTGGCGGCAACGCTTGGGTATGAATCCGTGAATGCGTTTATCACCATGTTCAGAAAAGCGATGGGCAGCACACCCGCGCATTATTTTGCCGAACGGAAAAACAGCGGCCGTTAACCCGGCCCCTCGCTCCCCGCCGCCAGTAGCGGCACCACCACGTCGCTGATGGGCACCGCAATCCCGTGTTTACGGCCATAGCGCGGAATCACGCCGTTGCGGATATCCCACTCCATTGGACGGTTGGCCTGACGATCGGCCAGGATCGACGTGCCCAGGTCTTCAGGCGCACGCTGAAAGTTCGCCAGGATCTCCCCGGCCACCGCATCGTCAAGCTTCTCCCCCTCGGCGCGGGCAACGGTAAGCCCCTCGCGCAGATAGGCCAGCGCAAGTTCACTGATATCCTCACGCCTGAACATTCCGGCGCGGCGGTTAGCCAGCACCATCAGCCCGGCGACCGCGTTTTGCAGCAGCTTGCGCCAGGCGACCGTGGCGAAATCTGCCGAGAGTTCCACTTCACAGCGCGTACCGCGAAGCGCATCCACCACCCGCTGCGCCTGCGGCACCTCCGGCAGCGTCAGGCGCGGTTTGGCACGCAGCCACACGGAGGCATCCGGCTCGCGCTGTGCCGGGAACCAGACCACCGACGGCAGCACCGTTGCGCCGTTGACCCACGGCTCAAGCTGGGCTTTCTGCTCCACGCCGTTTTGCAGGGCGCAGACCACGGTGTTTTCATCGCACAGCGCGCGCAGCCATCCGGCGCTGTCGGCATTTTGCGTCGTTTTTACCGCGATAAAAACCAGATCGGCGGGACGCGTAATGACGGCAGGATCGGTTAAGACCGGACCGGGTACCATCGTTTCGCCCTCGTCATAACGCAGGCGTAATTCCGGATGTGCGGTACGTCCGCACAACAGCGGCGTGCGGCCCACATCATGCAGCACCGCGGCAATGGTGGTCCCAATCGCACCGGGACCTATCAGCGCAATCACTGGATTGTCAGACATGATTAACTCCCCTTTTCGCTAAGCCTGCTAACAGTTATACCACCCTGAAAAGTGAGCGCCACGTCGTTGTCTATACTCAACACACAACTGACAACGGAGTGCGCCATGCCTTTACCCGATTTCACGTCCTCTGAACCGTTCACCCTCGGCATCGAACTCGAACTGCAGGTGGTTAATCCGCCCGGGTACGATCTGAGCCAGGACTCTTCCGCGCTGATCGCCGCCGTCAAAGACGACATCAAAGGCGGAGAAGTGAAGCACGACATCACCGAAAGCATGCTCGAAATCGCCACCGGCGTATGCCAGACCATCGACCAGGCAGCGGCGCAGTTCTCGGTGATGCAGCAGAGTATTCTGCGCGCGGCGGCGGAGCAGCATATCCAGATCTGCGGCGGCGGGACGCATCCGTTCCAGAAATGGCAGCGCCAGGAGGTGTGCGATGACGAGCGCTATAACGTCACGCTGGAGCGCTTTGGCTACCTGATTTTGCAGGCCACGGTGTTCGGCCAGCACGTACACGTCGGCTGTCGAACCGGGGACGATGCCATTTACCTGCTGCACGGTCTGTCGCGCTTTGTGCCGCACTTTATCGCCCTCGCCGCCGCGTCACCCTACATGCAGGGCACGGACACGAAGTTCGCCTCATCGCGTCTGAATATTTTTTCGGGATTTCCGGATAACGGCCAGATGCCGTGGGTCAACAACTGGCAGGCGTTCGAGGGGCTGTTCCGCCGCCTGAGCGCCACCAGCATGATCGACAGCATTAAAGACCTGCACTGGGACATTCGCCCCAGCCCGCACTTTGGTACGGTGGAAGTCCGGGTGATGGATACGCCGCTGACACTCGGCCACGCGATAAACATTGCCGGGCTGATCCAGGCAACCTCCCACTGGCTGCTGACCACGCGGCCATATAAGCATCAGGAGAAGGATTTTCTGCTGTACCGATTTAACCGTTTTCAGGCCTGTCGCTACGGGCTGGAGGGGATTCTGACGGACGTGCATACCGGCGAACAGAAAACCGTGGCGGAAGATATCGCCTGGCTGCTGGAACAGGTTGCGCCATCGGCCGAGAAGCTCGGCGCGACAAGCGCAATCACTGAAATTGCCCTGCTGTTAAAGCAGGGCAAGAGCGAGGCGCAGCGCATGCGGGACTTTATTGCCGACGGCGGCTCGCTTATTTCTCTGGTTCAGAAGCACTGCGAGCTGTGGGCGACGAGTCCGTAAGGCCGTGGCCCCACTCACGCAGACGCTGGAATAGCACGAACAGCGCGGGGATGAACACGATCCCCACGACGGTCGCCACCAGCATACCGCTGAACACCGTGGTGCCAATGATGCGACGGCTCTGGGCACCCGCCCCGGTCGCCAGCATCATTGGCATGACGCCGATAATAAACGACACGGCGGTCATCATCACCGCGCGGAAGCGGCGCGATGCCCCTTCCCTCGCCGCATCGACAATCGTCATTCCGTCCATGCGCCGGGCGCGGGCGAACTCCACGATAAGAATCGCGTTTTTGGCCGCCAGCGCGATCAGCAATACCAGACCAATTTGCACGTAGACATCGTTGGCGTAGCCCGCCATCCACAGCCAGACCAGCGCCCCGCCGAGGGCGAAGAGCACCGAGAGCATCACGCTCGCCGGGAGCGTCCAGCTCTCATACTGGGCGACGAGAAACAGCCACGCCATCACCACTGCTGCCAGCACAATCCATATCGCCTGATTGCCGGTCTGCTGCTCCTGATACGACATGCCGCTCCAGGCGTAGTCGTATCCGGCAGGCAGGCTCTCTGCCAGAATTTCGCTCATCACCGCCATCGCGGTGCTGCTGCTCACCCCTTCCGCCGCCGAGCCGCTCACCGACACGGACGGAAACTGGTTGTACTGCTGCAGGAACGGCGCGCCAACGCCCGGCGTGATGGTGACGAGGTTGCTCAGGCGCACCCGCTCGCCGCTGTTGCTGCGCACAAACAGCTCGCTGATTTGCTCAGCGCGCTCGCGCCACTGCATTTCGTTCTGCATGACAACGTGGTAGACGCGGTTGTTGATGCTGAAATCCCCGGCGCGCGTGCCGCCAAAGGCGGTTTGCAGGCTACTGAAGATGCGCGATACCGGCACGTCGAGACGGGCCGCACGCTCGCGATCGACGGTCAGCGTCAGCTGCGGGACGTTGCTGCTCCAGGTGGTGAACACGCGGCTTAGCTGCGGGTGCTGATTGGCTTTCATCAGCACCCCGCGCGTCACGCGCTCCAGCTCCGCCGGGCTTTGCCCCGCCTGCGCCTGTATGCGCAGATCGAAGCCGGAGGCGTTGCCCAGCCCCGGCAGGGTCGGCGGCGCGAAGGTCATGATGGTCGCTTCCGGCAGGGCCAGCAGCTGACGCTGCAGGGTAGCCATCACCTCGTCCAGCGGCGGGCGCTCGCTCCAGTCTTTGAGCATGATGGAGATAAACCCGCCGTTGGAGGCGCTGGTGCCGTTAAGAATGTTAAAGCCGGAGACCTGAATCACGTCTTCCACCGCCGGATTTTTAGCGATTAATTCGCGTGCGGTAGTCATTACCGCTTCGGTGCGCTCCAGCGAGGCGGCTTCCGGCAGCTGAACGCTGGCAAAGAAGTAGCCCTGGTCCTCCTGTGGCAGGAAGCCTTTTGGCATCGACGTAAAGCTGAACGCCACCACGGCCGCCGCGCCTGCGGTGGCCAGCAGCGCCAGCCACGGGCGCAGGGTGAATACGCTTACGATCCGGGTATAGCGATTGCGCGTGGCATCCAGCCCGCGGTTGAATCCGCGAAAAATCGCAGCGGGCTGTGCCGGACGCGGGCGCAGCAGCATTGCACAGAGCGCGGGCGTCAGGGTCAGCGCCACCAGGCTTGAGAGCGTGACCGCCGTGGAAAGCGTGACCGCGAACTGGCGGTAAAGCTCACCGACAATCCCCGGCAGCAGCGCCACCGGCACAAATACCGCCAGCAGCACTAGCGTCGTGGCTATCACCGGCCCGGCAATCTGGCGCAGCGCCAGCGCGGTCGCCGCCGTGCGGCTCTGCCCTTCCTCCATCAGCGTTTCGACGCTCTCCACCACCACGATGGCATCATCCACCACCATCGTCAGCGCCAGAATGATGGCGAACAGGCTGAGCGTGTTGGCGGAGTAGCCCAGCGTGTACAGCACCGCAAACGTGCCCACCAGCGACACCGGAATGGCGAGCGCAACAATCAGCGTCGCACGCCAGCTTTGCAGGAACAGGGATACAACAACAACGACCGCCAGCATCGTCAGCGCCAGCGAGACGCCGATCTCCTTGATGGTGGCCGCAACGAAGGTGGTGGTATCGAATTTCACCTCGTAGACCAGGTCGTCCGGGAAGCGCGACGCGAGGCGCTCCAGCTCGGCGCGCACCGCGTCGGCCACGCGCAGGGCGTTGGCGGACGGTGTCGGGTAGATGCCGAGGTAGGCGGAGTCGTGTCCGTTCAGCTGCGCGCCGGAGCTGTAGCTACGCGAGCCAAGCTCGATGGTGGCGACGTCCTTCAGGCGCACCAGCTGGCCCATCTCGCCGGCACGGATAATGATGTCAGCAAAATCATCAGCCTGGTTCAGGCGCCCCAGCCCGTTGATGGTCAGGGTCTGCTGCTGGCCGTTAAACACCGGCGGCGTGCCGACCTGGCCCGCCGCTCCCTGCACGTTCTGCTCGCGCAGCGCCTGCGCCACGTCGTCCGTGGTAACGTTCAGGGCGTTCATGCGGTCCGGACGCAGCCAGATGCGCATGCTGTAGTCGCGCGCGCCAAACATCTGCACCTGACCGACGCCCGGCAGGCGCGACAGCGCCTCGCGCACCTGGGTGCTAGCGTAGTTACTGACGAACAGCGGCGTGTGGGTATTGTCAGGTGAGTAAAGACTTACCCCCATCATCAGATTGGTGGCGCGTTTGCGCACCTGCACGCCGTTTTGCTGCGCCTCCGCTGGCAGTTGCGCCACGGCCTGCGCCACGCGGTTTTGCACGTCGATGGCGGCTAAATCCGGATCGGTCCCCGCGGCAAAGGTGATGTTAAGGCTGTAGGTGCCTTCATCCGAACTCGTGGACTCCATGTACAGCATGTGATCCACGCCGTTAAGCTGCGTCTCCAGCGGCGTGGCGATGGCCTCCGCCACGTCAGCCGAACTGGCCCCCGGCCAGCTGGCAGAGACATTCACCACCGGCGGCGTGATCTGCGGATACTGCTCCACCGGGATAATCTTCAGCGCGATGGCCCCCAGCAGGGTAATGACCAGCGCTATCACCATCGCAAAGCGCGGGCGTTTGATGAAAAACGTCAGCATGATGGCTCCTTAATTCAGTATCTGGACGGCAGCACCGGGCTGTACACGCTGTGCACCGTCAGTGATCGCTCGCTCACCAGGCTTAACACCGGAAGCAATCTGGAACAGCTGCCCAACCTGCCCGGCAATTTTTAGCGGGCGTTTTTCGGCGTTTCCGTCGGCACTCACCACCCAGGCAAAGAATCCATCGCCATTCTGCTGGACCGCAGCGGCAGGGAGCGTCAGTACCGGCTGCTCGCTGGCCGGGCGCAGCGTCACATTTACGTTGCCGCCGGGCAACAGCTGATGGCGCGGGTTCGCAAACCCGGCGCGCAGCATCACGCTAGCGGTGCGCGGGTCGATGCGGTTATCCACCGAGGTCAGTTCACCGCGGATACGCTGTCCGTTGCTGTCAATGAATACCTGCCACGCCTGTTTCATGGCGCTGATATCTGCATGCTGTCCGGCTTTGGTGGCAAAGGCGCCCTCTTCCAGCGCAAAAGCGATGCGGATCGGATCAAGCTGTACTACCTCCACCAGCACGCCGCTTGCGGGGTTGACCAGGCTACCTGCGTGGAAGTTGATGTGCCCCACGCGACCGTCAATCGGCGAGGTGATGCGGGTGTAGTTCAGGGTGACGTTGCGTGCGTCGAGCCGGGCTTTGGCCTGCTCCAGCGCGGCGCGGGCGACGTCGCGCTGCATACGCGCGTTGTCCACGTCATGACGGCTGATGGCCTTGCTGCTGCCCAGGCTTTCAAAGCGGGAAAGCTGCTGCTGCGCCTGGCGCAGCGTGGCTTCAGCGCTGTTGACTTCGGCCTGCGCCAGACGCACGGCGGCACGCGGCTCGGCATCGTCCAGCTCAAACAGCACATCCCCTTTTTTCACATACTGCCCGTCGCGAAAGTGGATTTTAGTGATAACACCTTCCGTGCGGGCGCGCAGCTCAACGGTGTGGATGGCTTCAATGCGCCCCGGGATCTGACGCTCGGCGGCGTGGGCGGTCTGCTCCACGTTGGCGACGCGCACGGGAATGGCGGCGAAGACGGGTTGCAGGGTGCAGGCAAGGAGTGCGAACAGGAGTGGGAATTTCATGGAAGTACCTCAGCGTGATTTCCCCCTCACCCCGCCCTCTCCCACAGGGCGAGGGAGGTCAGAGTTCCCTCTCCCTGTGGGAGAGGGTTAGGGTGAGGGGTAAGGTTTTGTTATGCAGCCTTACGGAACCTGCGGGTCAGTCGCTTCTCGATTTCGACGACGAAGAACATTCCCATTGCAACCGCCAGCGTCACAAACCAGTAGCGGAGCGGCAGCGCTTCGGTGCCAAACAGCATCTGCATAAACGGCAGGTAGATGATGGCGGCCTGGAGCAGGAACAACACGCCCGTGACCAGCCAGATGCCTTTATTCGCCAGCAGACCACGGTTCAGGGAGAACCCTTCAGTGTTGCGGCAGTTAATCATGTACACCCACTGGGCGCAGACCAGCATCTGCAGCAGCACGGTGCGGATGAACTCCGCGCTGTGGCCGCGCGGGGCCAGCCAGGCCTCCAGCGCAAAGGCGGCAATGGCAATCATGGTGCCGACAAAGGCCACGCGCCACACCGCGTAGGCGTCCATCACGTGCTGCCCGGTCTGACGTGGTGGACGGCGCATGATATTGCGCTCGGCGGCTTCAAAGGCCAGACCGAAGGAGAGCGTGGCGGAGGTCGCCATGTTCATCCACAGAATCAGCACCGGCGTCAGCGGAATGATGTTCCCCGCCAGCAGCGCAATCACAATCAATAGCCCCTGCGCCAGGTTGGTCGGCATGATGAACAGGATGGTCTTCTTCAGGTTGTCGTAAACGCGACGCCCCTCTTTCACCGCGCTGGCGATGGTGGCGAAGTTATCGTCCGTCAGGACCATGTCCGCCGCCTCTTTGGTCACTTCCGTGCCTTTGATGCCCATTGCGATGCCGACATCCGCCTGACGCAGCGCCGGGGCATCGTTCACGCCGTCGCCGGTCATACCGACGATTTCACCTTTCTCCTGCAGCGCTTTCACCAGGCGCAGCTTATGCTCCGGGCTGGTACGGGCAAAGATGTCATAGGTCACCGCCGCATCCGCCAGCTCGGCATCGTTCATCTTCTCAAGCTGATAGCCGGTCACCGCCTGCTCGCTGTTGGTGATCCCCAGCATCTGGCCGATGCTCATCGCCGTCTGCGGGTGATCCCCGGTGATCATCTTCACGCGGATCCCCGCCTGCTGACAGGCGTTAATGGCATCAATCGCCTCCGGGCGCGGCGGATCCATCATTCCGGCAATGCCGAGGAAGATCAGCCCGTGGCTCAGATCGTCGTGCGTGAGCGCCGTTTCGCCATTGGCTGGCTTAAACGCCGCCGCAACCATGCGCAGTCCCTGACGCGCATAGCGCTCCATCTCGTTTTCCCAGTACGCGCGGTTGAAAGCGTCTGCACCGTGGCGGGTTTGCTGCTGCGCGCACAGGGCGAAAATGACGTCCGGCGCGCCGGTGATCAGGATCTGCTCCTCGCAGCCAATCTGATAGTGGGTGCTCATGTACTTGTACTGCGAGTCAAACGGGATCTTGTTAACCAGCGTCGTTGTTACCGGCGCGAGGTTGGCTTTCGCCGCCAGCACCTTCAGCGCGCCCTCGGTTGGCCCCCCGGTGATGCCCCACAGGCCGCGCTCGTCCTGAATCAGCTGGCTGTCGTTACAGAGGTCAATAGTGCGCAGGTACTGCTCCAGCACGGTGCCCGGCTGGATCTGCACTGGCTCATCGCTGCCTTCCAGATAAATGTTGCCCACCGGCTCATAGCTGTTGCCGTCCACGCGGTAGCAGGTGTCGGCGGTGATGATGGCTTTGACCGTCATCTCGTTCATGGTCAGGGTGCCGGTTTTATCCGAGCAGACCACGGTCATCGCGCCCAGAGTTTCAACCGTCGGCAGCTTGCGGATGATCGCCCGCTTGCGCGCCATCGCCTGCACGCCCAGGGAAAGGATAATGGAGATAATTGCAGGCAGACCTTCCGGTACGGAGGCGACCGCCAGGCTGATGAGGGAGAGCAGCAGCTCGCCCATTGGGATCTCGCGGAATGCCAGGCTGAAGACAAACAGCGCGGCCATCATCGCCAGAATAATGGCGAAGATCGCCTTACCCAGCTTGTCCATCTGCACCAGCAGCGGCGTGCGGTGTTTTTCAATGCCCGCCATCATCTGATTGATATGGCCAAGCTCGGTCTCCTGCCCGGTGGCAATAACCACGCCCACGCCACCGCCCGCGCTCACGGTAGTGCCGGAGAAGACCAGGTTGGTGCGATCGCCCAGCGGCAGCTCACCGTTCAGCGGCTGAGTATGTTTATCCACCACGGTGGATTCACCGGTCAGAATCGCCTCTTCCACGCGTAAATTATGCGCCTCAATTAAACGCATATCCGCCGGAATACGATCCCCGGCGCGTAATACAATAATATCGCCCGGGACTATTTCAGTTGTGGGGAGCGTTTCATGATTGCCATTACGAATGACGCGCGCTTCGCTGGAGAGCATGTTACGAATACTCTTCAGGGATTTTTCCGCGTTGCTTTCCTGAATATGACCAATTAAGGCATTGATAACCGCCACGCCTAAAATAACCAGCGTATCAACCCAATGCCCCATGACCGCCGTTAATACCGCGGCGGCAAGCAGGACGTAAATCAGTACATCGTTAAAATGCGCGAGAAAGCGCAGCCAGCCCGGCTTGCCTTTTTTCTCCGGCAATGCATTCGGGCCATGTTTTTGCAGACGCGCCTGCGCCTCTGCGCGGTCCAGACCGCTCACCTGGCTCTGCGTATGAGCCAGCACCTGCTCTAAAGTCTGCTGGTATGCCAGCCCGCCGGAAGGCGGCATGTTTGGGGATAATTTTTTTTCGGTCATCGTATTTTTCCTTCAATATCCGGTGAACAGAAGCCTGAATTCCTTTCGGGCTTTAATTTATTCATTTTTAAGTCTTGCGGCTAAAATTGATCTACCGCAATATATTTACCGCTGGGTTATTCAAAATTAATTACGATTATTTCGACAAGCTGATTTTTACAAAATATTTCTAAACCAATGCTAAACGAGGGGGAAGCATGTTTGGTATTTATCGCGAACGACGCCTGGCGTTATACATTGTCGCAGCCATTGTTATTGCGACGTTAATTGGATATAGCACATATAGTTTTGTAAAATTATTTTCATGATGCAGACATTTATTTACATGGCACAATATTAATTTAATTACCACGATTAAATCATTCTCCTTACGCGCTTTATTTGCCGGAGAAGGTGATTATTTCATTAAAAAAGCCCAGGCAGGTTGATATTGCTTTACGTTAAAGGATGCCGGACAATGACATTTTTAACTGACGATTAACATTACGATGAAACATCCGTTAGAATCGCTGCTGACTGCCGGGGGCATTTTATTACTGGCGCTGATCTCTTGCCTGCTGTTGCCCGCGCCGTCGCTGGGCCTGGTGCTGGCGCAAAAGCTGATGACGACCTTTCACATGGTCGATCTGAACCAGCTTTACACCATTTTGTTTTGCGTGTGGTTTTTACTGCTTGGCGCTATCGAATTCGTCGTGCTGCGTTTCGTCTGGCGCCGCTGGTTTTCACTGGCGTCATGAATGCATAAAAAAGCCGGGTAGCAGCTTCGCCTTACCCGGCCTGTGTGTTGTCAGTTTCAGTGCGTCCGACTGTGGTTTTCCTTGCGGTACGCCCCTGGCGGCTGATGGAAGGTGCGGGTAAAGATGCGCGTGAACGTCTGCTGCGATTCAAACCCGTAGCGCAGGCAGATCTCATAAACGCGCTCGTCCGATTCACGCAGATCCCGCGCCGCCAGCAACAGCTTGCGTTCGCGAATATAGCGCCCCAGGCTTTCACCTTTATACTGCATAAACAGCCGCTGCAAATGCCATTTGGAGTAACCCGCATGGCGGGCAATGTCTTCAATGCGTAACGGCTGGTGCAGGTTGTCGTCGATCCATTCGACGATCGTATCAATGACTTGAGCGGAAATGGTCATACTGCTCTCCCCTTCTGCTTCTTGCTTAAACATTATTCCCACCACTGACGAAAAGTTTGTGTGGTATCACTCACCCGAACGGGCTCGCCCAGTTCCGGCGTGAGCAGTCGATAGTTTTTATCCTTGCTGGCTTTTGCCAGCTGGATCAGTGGGTCGTTCCAGGTGTGTTTCGCCAGCACAAAACGACCGTTATGCCCCGGCACCACCGCCTTTGCATTCAGGTCGACCGACGCCTGAGCCGTCTCCTCTGGCAGCATGTGGATGTACTTCCAGTCCTGGTCATACTGGCCGTTTTCCATGATGGCTAAATCCACATCACCAAACTGCTCGCCGATTGCCTTAAAGTGCGGGCCGTAGCCAGAATCTCCGCTGTAGTAGATCTTCTGCTCTGGGGTGACAAACATAAAGCTGCCCCACAGCGTCTGGTCACGTTTAATGCCTCGCCCGGAGAAGTGACGCGCGGGCAACAGGTGAACCGTCAGCGCATCGCTGATGTGCACCGACTGGTTCCAGTCGCGTTCGTCGATAATCTCTGGCTTCATCCCCCAGTAGCGCAGGTGTGACCCTACCCCGAGCGGCGTCACCACGCGTTTCACCTTCGGCAATAACGCCCTGATGGTGGCGTAATCCAGGTGGTCGTAGTGATCGTGAGAGATAATCAGCAGGTCGATCTCCGGCATGTTCGCCGCGCGCCACGGATACTCCCCCGCAAAGGCTTTATTGAGAAACGAAAACGGCGCGGCATAGTTACCAAGGACCGGGTCGATCAGGATGCGTTTTCCCGCCAGCTGCAGATACCAGGAGGAGTGGCCGAGCCACACCAGCGTGTCCTGCTCCAGCGGCAGGCTCGCCAGATCGGTTTTCACCAGCGGCAGCGGCTGAGCCGGGCGGGCGTTTTCGGTTTTACGGGTCAGAAATTGCCACCACGCCACCAGCATATTTTGTTGGCCGGTAAAGCCAGGCGTCGGGAGCGTATTGTGGAATTTCCCCTCGTAGTAGTGCGGAGACGCTTCCACTTCCGTGAGCTGCGCACCCTGCGGTGGCTGGCCAAAACCGGCATTCAGAACAAACGGTAAACTCGCAGCTGAAGCAATAATCATGACGAACACCACGCAGATGAAGAGAGTTTTTTTCATATCCTGACCCGAAAACGCGAGCCATCCGATGGTTTGCGTGGGGTAAACTTGATTATGAGTGAGTAAGCACTCATTATAGATATGATGAGAAAGTCGTCAAGACGTTTTCGATCTTTGACATTCCGCGTTGCAGCGTGTCAAAGCACGTGTTTCAATCGGGGTTTTTATCAGTGAAAGGGGGAAAAATTTAGTGGCACGTCCGAAGAGTGAAGATAAAAAACAGGCCTTACTGGACGCCGCAACGGCGGCATTTGCACAGTCAGGTATTGCCGCCTCAACGGCGCTCATTGCCCGTAAGGCGGGTGTCGCCGAAGGCACCCTGTTCCGCTACTTTGCTACCAAAGACGATCTGCTGAATGCCCTCTATCTGCACCTGAAGCAGGATCTCTGCCAGACCATGCTGGCGAACCTCGATCGCACCATCACGCTGCCGAAAGAACATACCCGCAATATCTGGAACAGCTATGTGGACTGGGGGATTCGTAACCCCGTGGCGCATGCGGCTATTCGCCAGATTGGGGTCAGTGAAAAGCTGAGCGCCGAAACGGAAATGGCGGTAAAAGAGATGTTCCCGGAACTGCATGAACTGTGCCGTCGTTCGGTGCGCCCGGTGTTTATGTCGGATGAATTCAAAACGTTTGGCGATGCGCTGTTTTTATCGCTGGCCGAAAGCACAATGGAATTTGCCACCCGCGATCCGTCCCGCGCCGTCGATTTTAAAGCCCTGGGTTTTGAGGTGATGTGGCGCGGACTGGCTCAGGAGGAGAGCGATGGACAGTAAATCCTTGCAGGAACACGCGAAGCGCGTCGCGCTGGAGATGCCTTTTACCGAACACTGCTGGCCGTTCGGCCCGGAGTACGACGTCTTCAAGGTCGGCGGGAAAATTTTCATGCTGATGGCAACCGCACACGGACGGCCGCACGTTAGCCTGAAATCCGATCCGGAAACGTCGCTGTTAAATCAGCAGATCTACCGGGGCGTTGAGCCTGGTTACCATCTGAATAAAAAACACTGGATTTCCCTTTACGGCACCGAGGACATCACCCCGGAACTGGTTGCCGACCTGATTGCAGATTCCTGGAATCTGGTCGTTGATAAACTGCCTAAGAAAGACCAGAAGTGGATACGCCCCGCCTGATTGTTCGTCTGAGACGAACAGATTAAGCGCTCGAAATGCACTTATCTTTTGCCGCTTTGCGCGGTAATCTGCTCTCCTTTCGCGCCCGCGTACGGGCGAATTTCATTACCAGGAGTAGTTATGGATATCATTTCTGTCGCCCTGAAACGCCACTCCACGAAGGCGTTCGACCCGACTAAAAAACTGACCGCTGAAGAAGCAGAAAAAATCAAAACCCTGCTGCAGTACAGCCCGTCCAGCACCAACTCCCAGCCGTGGCACTTTATTGTGGCCAGCACCGAGGAAGGTAAAGCGCGCGTGGCGAAATCCGCCGCAGGGACCTATGTGTTCAACGAACGCAAAATGCTGGACGCCTCTCACGTGGTGGTGTTCTGCGCGAAAACCGCGATGGACGATGCCTGGCTTGAGCGCGTCGTGGATCAGGAAGAAGCCGATGGTCGTTTTAACACGCCAGAAGCCAAAGCCGCGAACCATAAGGGCCGGACTTACTTCGCCGATATGCACCGTGTGGATCTGAAAGATGATGACCAGTGGATGGCGAAACAGGTTTACCTGAACGTCGGTAATTTCCTGCTGGGCGTGGGTGCCATGGGTCTGGATGCAGTGCCAATCGAAGGTTTCGATGCCGCGATCCTCGACGAAGAGTTTGGCCTGAAAGAGAAAGGCTTCACCAGCGTAGTGGTGGTGCCGGTTGGCCATCACAGCGTGGAAGATTTCAACGCCACGCTGCCGAAGTCTCGCCTGCCGCTGAGCACGATTGTGACCGAGTGCTAATCCCGACGGGCCGCCGCGCGCGGCCCGTTACGTTTTACTGATGACCAGTCTGCGATGCGGATGAACATCACGATCGTTTCCCCAGGCAAAAGCAATCCAGCGTTCTTCCAGTTCAGCGTATGAACTCACTGGTGTTAATTCCCACTCTGCGCCTACCGTACCGTCCGCCACGCTTATCTGGTAATTCATGCTGAACGCCCAGTCTATCATCCGCAACCAAAACCGCTGCCCGTCTCCCGTTTGCTCGCTGTCTGAGACCACGATATCGTATTCGCTGAGCACCCACTGAAAGAAAAGTTGTGGCAACCCGCTGATAACGGATTGATGGACCGCGCGGGGCGTACGCCAGACCATCACTTGCGTGGCGGCACCGTGAGGAAAGGTAATTTCTTTATGAAACGTCAGCTTCACGGCATATGCCGTATAAGGCTTACCGTCGTCGGTGGTCACGAGACGGTATTCATCGCTATAGCGCGACTTCAGAAGCCGATACCCCACAGGCAACAAAAAACCTGGCAGATGAAAATCCACCGTGCCCCGCAACAGAAACGCTTCAGTATGTTCAACGTTTTGAGTGATAAGCCCAAGTTTTTGGCTAAATTCTGCGGAATCAATCATCAGTGGCGACATCGGTGGTTTCTCATCGCGTAAGTATAGTCCACTTCACTACTCATCTAAATGATGTAGATTCAGCAGGTTGGTCTCATTCAGACCTTATCTTACGCAATGTGAACCGACACGGCAGGATCCGTGCTGATTCCCTGAAAACGTCTCGCAAAAAAATTATTTAGCCTGTTCCGCCAGCCATGCCATCGCCCTCTCCCCCGCCTCGTCCACCGGTAAATAGACCAGCAGCCGCGACCCGTTTCGCGGTGCGGAGTACCAGTACATCTGCTGCAGCGTAAAATCCCCCAGCTCGGGATGGGTAAACAGCTTGAGCTGGTTCTCCACGCCGCGCACGTCGTTGCGCTGGTGCCACAGCGTTTTGAACTCCTCAGACACCGCAAAGAAGCGCGCCAGTTTAGCTTCCCACAGCGGGTCGCCCCGGTGCTCGGCCATCGCCGCGCGGAAATAGGAGACAAAAATCGGCAGCACATCATCGCGTCTGCCGAGCCGCGCGCGCCACGCGGGATGGGTGAGAAACAGGTAAATACAGTTGCGGTCCTCCGGCGGGATTTCATTGAAATCAACGCCCATCAGATGCCCAAAACTGTCGTTCCACGCCACGATATCGAAATTGGGTTTCTGGATGCTGGCAGGTTTTGGCATCAGCGTATCCAGCAGGCGACGCGTGCCTTCGCTGATCCCCTCGCAGCAGACCGCCTGCGGTGCTTCGCCCGGCGGCAAACCGGCGAGCACGAAAAGATGCCGGGCTTCGGTCGGAGTACACTGCAGGGCTTTCGCTATGGCTGCCATCACCGCGCTGGACGGATTGACGTCCCTGCCCTGCTCAAGCCAGGTATACCAGGTCACACCCACGTCGGCGAGCATCGCCACCTCTTCGCGGCGCAGACCCGGCGTGCGGCGGCGTCCGCTGCGCGGCAAACCGAGACGCTGCGGATCGAGGCTTTCACGCCGGGCGCGTAAAAATGCGCCCAGCTGTTTTCGCGTGTCATCCTGAAGTGAGGCGACGGGTTCAGACATCAACGCCATAAATCCCCCTGCATGGTAGTGCCAGTACCAGTACCAGTATAAGCAAGAACTGGTACCCGTTTATCAGATGGTTGATGCTACGACCATCTGATGAATGACGCAATGGAGTTACCATGAATACGTCAGTTGTTTCACCGGGTCGCGCAGGCCTGATATTGCTTTTAACCGGCCAGATGCTACCCATGATTGATACCTCAATCACTAACGTGGCGCTGGACGCCATTACCCATTCACTGCACGCTACCGCCACCGAGCTGGAGCTGATTGTCGCGCTTTATGGCGTGGCGTTTGCCGTCTGCCTCGCACTTGGCAGCAAGCTGGGAGATAATCTTGGCCGCCGTCGCCTGTTTATGTGGGGTGTGGCAATCTTTGGCCTGGCCTCGCTGCTGTGCGGAATGGCGGGGAACATTGAACAACTGCTGGCCGCGCGTATTGTTCAGGGGGCGGGTGCCGCCCTGATCATGCCGCAAATTCTTGCCACGCTGCACGTCACGTTAAAAGGCACCGCCCACGCGAAGGCGATTAGCCTGTTCGGCGGCATTGGGGGGATTGCGTTTATCGTCGGCCAGATGGGCGGCGGCTGGCTGGTATCGGCGGATATCGCCGGACTGGGCTGGCGTAACGCCTTCTTTATTAACGTCCCTATCTGCCTGGTGGTGCTGGCGCTGAGCCGTCGCTACGTGCCGGAAACCCGCCGTGAAACGCCGTCGCGCATCGACTGGGCAGGGACCGTCTTGCTGGCCATCATGCTCTGCTGTCTGCTGTTCCCGATGGCGCTCGGCCCACAGTGGCACTGGCCGTGGTCGCTAAAGGTTATGCTTCTCGCCATTATTCCGCTGGCATGGCTGATGGCACAGAATGCGCGCAAAAAAGAGCGTGGAAATGCCCATCCGCTGATCCCACCGCGTCTGCTTCAGCTCCGCAGCGTTCGCTTTGGCATCGTGATTGCGCTGCTCTTTTTCAGCGTCTGGTCCGGGTTTATGTTCTGTATGGCGCTGACCATGCAAACGGGTCTGGGGATGGCGCCGTGGCAGTCCGGGAACAGTTTTATCGCCCTCGGGGTGACCTATTTTATCTCCGCGTGGTTCGCGCCGCGGCTGATTGCGCGCTACAGCACCAGCACGATTCTGCTCACCGGCCTGGCAATCCAGATAATCGGCCTGCTGGCGCTGATCGCCACGTTCCGCTACTGGGGAGTGCAAAATACGGCGCTGACGCTGGCGCCAGCCACCGGGCTGGTAGGCTACGGTCAGGCGCTGATTGTGAACAGCTTCTACCGCATCGGGATGCGCGATATTCAGCCTGATGACGCAGGGGCCGCCAGCGCCATCTTAAGCACCCTGCAGCAGGCCGCGCTGGGGCTTGGCCCGGCCATTTTCGGGGCGATTTTGCTGCACGGGCTGCAACATCATCACGGGGATTACGCCCAGGCGATTAACCTTTTCCTGACGGTGGAAACCGGCCTGATGGTCATCCTGGCGCTGGCAACGCTGCGCATCCGTCATCGGCTGTGTTTACCCGTCGTGAAGGTCTGCCAGGCCAGCAAATAAGCCTGAGGTATTTGCATAATAGATCCGCAGCCGCCATTATGGGGCTGCATCAATACAGGAGACGTTATGCAGGAATTAATTGCTCAGGTTGAAGAGTTAGGCATTGAAATTAATCACACCACCTCTTTAGTGATTATCTTTGGTATTATTTTTCTTACTGCCATCATCGTTCATTTTATTCTGCACAAAGTCGTGCTGCGCGCATTCGAGAAACGCGCCCGGGCCAGCAGCCATTTATGGTTGCAGATCATTACCCAGAATAAATTATTTCACCGTCTGGCATTTACCCTTCAGGGGATAATCGTCAACGTTCAGGCCGTTCTCTGGCTGCAAAAAGGGAGCGAAGCTGCAGAAATGCTCACCACCTGCGCGAAGCTGTGGGTGATGGTGTATGCCCTGCTCTCCTTCTTCTCGCTGCTGGACGTCATATTCAATCTGTCGCAGAAAATGGCGACCGCCTCACAGCTGCCGCTGAAAGGGATCTTCCAGGGCATCAAGCTGGTGAGCGCGATTCTGGTGGGGATCTTAATTATCTCTCTGCTGATCGGTCAGTCACCGGCCATTTTGATTAGCGGCCTGGGTGCTATGGCCGCCGTTCTGATGCTGGTCTTTAAAGACCCGATACTGGGACTGGTCGCCGGGATCCAGCTTTCCGCCAACGACATGCTCAAGCTTGGCGACTGGCTGGAGATGCCGAAATACGGTGCCAACGGCACGGTTACGGACATCGGCCTGACCACCGTTAAAGTGCGCAACTTCGATAACACCATCACCACGATCCCAACGTGGGCGCTGGTCTCTGACGCCTTTATCAACTGGAGCGGCATGTCGGCCTCCGGCGGCCGACGCATTAAGCGCAGCCTGAATATCGATACCACCAGCATTCACTTCCTGGACGAGCAGGAGCAGCAGAAGCTGATTCAGGCGAAACTGCTCAAGCCGTATCTGGCCGCACGACATGAGGAAATTAGCCTGTGGAATCGGAAAAATGGCGAAGGTGAATCGGTATTAGACCTGCGCAAAATGACCAATATTGGTACCTTCCGCGCCTACCTGAATGAATATCTGCGTAACCACCCGCGCATTCGCAAAGATATGACGTTAATGGTGCGTCAGCTGGCACCGGATGCCAACGGCCTGCCGATTGAAATATACGCTTTCACCAACACGGTGATCTGGGCAGAATATGAGGAGATTCAGGCTGACATCTTCGATCATATTTTTGCGGTGGTGGAGGAGTTTGGTCTGCGTATTCATCAGTCACCTACCGGGAACGATATTCGCTCCCTGGCAGGGGTTATAGCGCAATAATCAGGTACTGGCGCGGGAAATAAAGCGCCAGTCCATCATCACTCTTTCCGTGGGCGCCTCGGGGTTGTCGATTTTATTTAAGAGCAGGTCGACCGCCTTGCGCCCGATATCCCGCGACGGCTGTTCGATGGTGGTCAGCGAAATCATGTCCGCCAGCTCGGTGCCGTCAAATCCCACAACAGCAATATCCTCCGGCACCCGCAGCCCGGCCTGCTGAATGGCGCGCAGTGCGCCCGCCGCCAGCGTATCGGAGACGGCAAACACCGCATCCGGTGGATTATCCTGCAACAGATTTTGCATCGCCACCATCCCCGCGCGGAAGCTGAGATCGCTGGCGTATTCAACCGCCTGATACTCCAGATCTTTCAGGTGGATCACGCTCTTATAGCCGCGCTCGCGCAGACGGGCATATTTATAGCTCAGGTCGTGGTTGATCATCGCGATGCGTTTGCGTCCACCGTCGGCAAGCTGGCTGACGGCATGCTGCGACGCATCAACGTCGTTAATCCCCACGCAGGAAACCGCGCCGGCATCGGCATATTCGGCACACTGCACCCACGGTGCGGAGCCAATCAGCGCGGCCAGTTCCGGCAGCTTTGAGAAAGCGTCCATGGTGATAATGCCGTCGACGATTTTGCCCGACAGCAGGCTTAAGCCCGAACGGGAACGTTCGATGTCCGACCCGGAGTTACACAGCAGGATCCGATAGCCGTTTTTCTCCGCCTCTTCTTCAATGCCCTTCACCACTTCGGCGCAGAACGGGTTGGCAATGTTTGAGACCATCACCAGGATCATATAGCTCCGGGCAGTACGTAACTGACGGGCCAGTAAATTAGGCTGGTAGTTGCTCTCTTTGATGGCCTGCAGGACGCGCTCGCGGTTTTTTGCCTTCACGGTGTCGCTGTTATTAAGCACGCGGGAGACCGTCGCCACGGAGACCCCGGCCAGCTGAGCGATTTTCTGAATTGACATAGCGACGACACATCCTGCGGTTAGCGTTTTGTGCAGGCTACCATAAATTTGTTGCCCGGCGAACCGGGCAACACGTCATTGCGCCACGCGTACCCAACGCTGCTGCTGATGACTTTTCACTATGGCATCAATGATATACATCACGTTTGCGCCATCGTGGAAGGTCGCAAACTGCGGTGCCTCCGGCATCGCTCCCGCCTGCACGGCGCGGTAGAACTGCATCATCATATTTTTAAAGGCATCAGGCCAGCCTTCGATGTGCCCGCCGGGGAAGTGTGCGCTGCTGGCCACGTCAGGGTTCATCAAGCCTGGATCGTCGGTGAGCGTCTGATTTGCCAGCGCGCGATGGCCGATCCACAGCTGTTGCGGCACCTCCTGATCCCACGCCACTGACTGCTCGCTGCCGTTAATCTCAAACGTCAGGCGATTTTTACGCCCGGCGCTCACCTGCGAGACGCTAAAGCAACCTTTGCTGCCATCGTCAAAGCGGAACAGCACTGAGCCAAAGTCTTCGGTACTGACCGGTGTGTTGGTATACGCCGCCGCCTCATCGTGGGAGAAAGTCTGATGACCGCCCATGCTGGCCTTACGCGTCGGCCAGACGATGGAGAGATCGGCCATGACCTCGGTAATGCGCCTGCCGGTCACAAATTGCACCGTATCGCACCAGTGGGAGCCGATATCCGCCACCGCGCGCGAAGCCCCGCCAAGCGCGGCATCCACCCGCCAGTTGTAGTCGGTTTCCAGCAGCATCCAGTCCTGTAAATAACTGCCGTGTGAGGCGAATAGCCGCCCGAGGCTACCCGCGCGCATCATGCTTTCCGCCTGGCGCACCATCGCAAACTGGCGATAGACAAAGCTCACGCCGTGCACCACGCCAGCCTGCTCCGCCCGCGCCACCAGGTCACGCGCCTCGTCCGACGTCATGCAGAGCGGTTTTTCAGAAAAGACATGTTTTCCCGCGCGCAGGATCTGACGGTTAATCTCCGCATGCAGATGATTGGGCGTGCAGTTGTGCACCACGTGCAGGTCAGGAAGTGCGAGGAGTTCCGCCACGCTGGCGCAGGCGTGGGGCACGTTAAGCTGGCGTGCTTTTTCCTGCGCGTTGGCAAGCGTGCCGTCGCAGAGCGCCACCACCTGCACAAACCCGAGACGCCGCAGCGCCTCGATATGCGCCGGGCCGATAAACCCGCTGCCGACAATCCCGACGTTAATCATGGCTGCCCCCTGCCGCGAAGTCATCAAACGCACGCCCGGATACCGGGATGATGTGGCGGCGGATAAACTCGCTTCCCTCACTTGCGCCGGTATCACCGTCTTTCAGGCAGCACTCCCACTCCAGCACCGCCCAGCCGTCATAATCGTACTGGGTCAGCTTGCTGAAAATGCCTTTGAAGTCGATCTGTCCGTCGCCGAGCGAACGGAAGCGCCCGGCGCGGTTGATCCACGGCTGGTAACCACCGTACACGCCGCTGCGCCCATTAGGACGGAACTCGGCATCTTTGACGTGGAAGGCTTTGATGCGCGCGTGGTAAATGTCGATGAAGGTCAGGTAATCCATCTGCTGTAACAGCATGTGGCTCGGGTCGTAAAGGATATTGCAGCGCGGGTGATTATCCAGAAGCGCCAGAAAACGCTCGAAGCTCACGCCGTCGTGCAAGTCTTCGCCCGGATGCAACTCAAAACAGACGTCCACGCCCTGTTCGTCAAAGGTATCCAGAATCGGTCGCCAGCGATTTGCCAGCTCCTCGAATGCCGCCTGAAAACGCTGCTCGTTATGCGGCGGCCATGGATAGAAAAACGGCCACGCCAGCGAGCCGGAGAAGGTGGCGTGCGCTTTCAGGCCGAGTCTGGCCGAGGCGACTGCCGCCTGCTTTAGCTTTTCCTTTGCCCATGCCCGACGAGCCGTATCATTACCGCGCACAGCGGCGGGGGCGAAGTGGTCAAACGCCTCGCTGTAAACAGGGTTCACCGCCACAAGCTGGCCTTCCAGATGAGTCGAGAGCTCGCTGATCGCAAGCCCATGCCTGGCCAGCTTATCGATGACCTCATCGCAGTAGGCCTGACTCTCAGCGGCTTTTTCCACATCAAAAACAGGCGGATGGTTGCAGGGGATCTGCACCGCTTTGTAACCCTTCGCCGCCGCCCAGCCTGCCAGTCCGTCGAGCGTGTTGAACGGCGCTTTCTCGCCAATAAATTGCGACAGAAAAATGCCCGGTCCTTTCATCGTCCTCATAACCCCTCCTGAACATTACGCCTTGTCATCGTCATACCTGAACGTGAGAAGGAAAATCAGCGCGATCGCCGCGGCAGCCACCGCCGGGATCCACCAGAATGTCACCCATGCCTGCGGCACGGTCTGCCCGGCCACCAGACGGTTATAAAGCGCGCCGGAAATCTGAGAGCCCAGCAGCATGCCGATGCCGTAGGTGAACATGACAATCATGCTTTGCGCCTGTCCTTTCACCTTTTCACCCGCCACGCGGTCGGTGTAGATAAAGCCGACGACGAAGAAGAAATCGTAGCAGACGCCGTGCAGCAGGATCCCCAGGTACAACAGGATGCGTCCTTCCTCGCTGACGCCCAGCGCGAACATGGCATAACGCACGAACCACGCCAGCATGCCGATCAGCAGCATGACTTTCACCCCCAGACGGCGGAACAGCAGCGGAATGACCAGCATGAAGAAGATCTCTGACATCTGCCCGAAGGACATGGCGGTGCTGACGTCTGCAATACCGGCATCCGCCAGATACGAGGCGGTATAGGCGTAATAGGTGCCAAGCGGGACGGAGATCAGCATCGCGCAGACGGAGAAGACAAAGAAATGGCGGGTTTTGAGTAGCGCAAAGGCATCGGCACAAAAGAGATCGCGCACCTGCACCGGTAGCCCTTTCGCTGGCGCTGGCGTGTGCGGCAGCGTCAGGCTGTAGAGTGCGAGCAGCAGGGAGCTGGCTGCCGCCACCTGGAAGATGGTGACGCTGGACGCCACGCCGGTCACGCCGATGAAAATTCCCGCCACGATCCAGCCGATGGTGCCGAACACGCGCACCACCGGGAAAGTTTTATCAACGTTCGCCAGGCTGTGAAATGCGATGTTGTTGGTCAGCGCCAGCGTTGGCATATAGCAGAGCGTGTAACCAAACAGCAGGCCAATCAGCAGCGCGCCGTTTTCGGCAATCAGCGCCCCCGGCACGAACCAGAGAATTGCCGCGCCCGCCAGGTGCATCACCGCCATCACCTTCTGCGAGGCAAAGAAACGATCCACCAGCATGCCGAGCACAAACGGCGAGAGAATGGAGGCGATGGGCCCGGCGGAGAACGCATCGCCAATTAACAGAGACATGTTGTGCCGGGTCATCACCAGGCCAAGCGTGACTGACCAGCTACCCCAGATGAAAAACTGCAGAAACATCATCAACGACAGACGCGGCACCAGCAGCCGGTGCTGTGTTATCGCCTTTTCACTACTTTCAGTTGACACCATGATAAGCCTCACCCGGAAAAAGTAATCGATTACAAATGACAGCAAATAAAAAGTAATCGATTACAAAACAAAGATCCTGTGGATCGAAACAGAATTGGGAGGGGGGTCACGATAAAGGTCGATGTATGACAAAACGAGGCGTTCTGATTGTCACTATAGCCTAAAGGCTATAAAATAATATAGCGAGGAAGCTAAAGGAGAAACGATGTGGAATGTCGAGACAACGGACATATTTGATCAATGGTACTTCGAACAAACAACAGCATTAAAAGAAGATGTGCTAGCGATGATGCATATTCTTGCTGAGTTTGGCCCAACGCTTGGGCGGCCATACGTAGATACCGTGAAGGCTTCAGCCTATGCGAACATGAAGGAATTACGGATTCAACATGCGGGAAATCCCATCAGAGCTTTTTTTGCTTTTGATCCTGACCGTAAGGCAATTGTGCTCTGTGCTGGAGACAAAACCGGTTGCAATCAAAAACGGTTTTATAACGAAATGATTACGCTGGCTGACGTTGAGTACAGCAGACATCTGGCGGATAAGGAGGCCATATGGCAACGCTAAAAGAACTCATGGCACAACAGAGCGCGGAAAGTCAGGAGCGTATTGCGGCTAAAGTTGATGTAATACGCAGAATTGTTGCCCTGAACCAACTGCGGGAAGAGCTCAATATTTCGCAGACAGAACTGGCCGCGGCAATGGGGGTAAAACAACCAACTGTGGCAAAAATCGAACAGCCGGGAAACGATCCCCGGCTTTCAACACTCAAACGCTATGTCAGTGCGCTCGGCGGTGAAATGAGCATTGATGTGACGTTACCGAATGGGAAACGAATAGCGTTTCAGATTTGATATCGCACATTCAAAGCCGGGTGGCGGCTTCGCCTGACCCGGCCTACAAAATAATAATGGCCCCGGACATGTAGGCCCGGTAAGCGAAGCGCCACCGGGCGAAAAACGTGCTACTTTTTACGGGATAATTTAAACGCAATAAACAGGAACACCACCCACACTGGCAGCAGCATCGCTGAGAGACGCATCTCATCCATCGTGCACATCAGCACCAGAATCAGCCCCAGGAACGCGATACAGATATAGTTTCCTGCCGGGTAGAGCAGCGCTTTAAACTGCGTCTCGCGTCCCTTGCGTCGCATCGCTGCACGGAAGCGCAGGTGCGCCAGGCAGATCATGATCCAGTTCAGCAGCAGCGTGGCGACAACCAGCGCCATCAGCAGGCCAAATGCCGCTTTCGGCAGCAGGTAGTTGATCAGCACCACTAATGACGTAATCGCGCCGGAAAGGAACAAGGAATTAATCGGCACACCGCGACGGCTGACGCGGGTCAGGAACTTCGGCGCGTTCCCCTGTACGGAAAGGCCAAACAGCATACGGCTGTTGGAGTAAACGCCACTGTTATAGACCGAAAGCGACGCCACCAGAATGACGAAGTTCAGCGCCGACGCCACCACATTGCTGTTCAGATCGTGGAAAATCATCACGAACGGACTGCTGTCAGATTTCACTTCCACCCATGGATAGAGCGCCAGCAGAACCACCAGCGAGCCGATGTAAAACAGCAGAATACGGTACACCACCTGGTTGACCGCTTTTGGGATACTTTTATGCGGGTCGCGCGCTTCGGCAGCGGTAATACCAATCAGCTCCAGCCCGCCGAAGGAGAACATGATCACCGCCAAAGAGAGAACCAGTCCTTTCCAGCCGGTTGCCAGAAAGCCGCCGTGCTGCCAGAGGTTATCAATGGTCGCCCGCTCGCCGCCGTGACCAGAGAACAGCAGCCACAGGCCAAAGCCGATCATCCCGATAATCGCCAGTACCTTGATCAGCGCAAACCAGAACTCGGTTTCGCCATACAGGCGCACATTGACGAGGTTAACGGCATTAATGATGATGAAAAATGCCGCCGCCCAGATCCACGTCGGGACATCCGGGAGCCAGTACTGCATGTAGATGCCTGCGGCGGTCAGTTCGGCCATCCCCACCAGCACGAACATCACCCAGTAGTTCCAGCCGGAGAGGAAGCCTGCAAACGGGCCCCAGTATTTGTAAGCAAAGTGTGCGAAGGAGCCTGACACCGGCTCTTCAACGACCATTTCGCCGAGCTGGCGCATGATCAGGAAGGCGATAATCCCGGCGATGCCGTATCCCAGCAGTACTGCAGGGCCAGCCATTTGAATGGCGGGGCCGATGCCGAGAAACAACCCGGTACCAATCGCGCCGCCGAGGGCAATTAACTGAATATGTCGATTTTGCAAACCACGTTGTAGCGTCGGATTCTGATCCGACGAGGCTTCAGCGCTACCATGGCCTGAAGCGGATGACGCGTCTTTCACGCCCTACCCCTGTCTCTTTTTTAGAAGGGGCACGTTTTAACACTTCATGCTGGTGGTAGCAAGTTTAACGCCGGGCCAGCGCATGCGCCCGGCGGATTAACGTCACGACCCGATGATCCCGCCGTCCGCTTTGACGATCACCACCGTTGACGAACGCGGGCGTCCGTTCGGGCTGGCGTCTGGCCAGTTAGAGACAGCACGCGGATTGGCCGGGTCGGTAATGTCATCCCCGCCCTCTCCCGGATGCTGAATATTGATAAACAGCGTCCGGTTGTCCGGCGTAAACGCAATACCGGTGATTTCACACCCACGCGGGCCCGTCAGGAAACGACGAAACTCATTGCTGCCCGGAATGGTGGCCACCATCTGGTTATTGCCCATCCCCTCATACGCTTTTTTGTTGATCGTGCTGGAAGAGACGTCGGTCTGGATCCACAGAACGCCCTGATGATCGAACGACAGACCATCCGGGCTGCCGAATGCCGCACCCTGCATAGAGCCTTTGGCCTTCGGATCGTCGCTGTCCGTGCGCCCGCCCATGACCAGAATATCCCATTTAAAGCGTGCGGCGGCAGGATCGGCCCCCTCTTCGTGCCAGTGCATAATATGACCAAACACGTTATTAGCACGCGGGTTGGCGGCATCGACCGGCGCTTTCCCCTCTTTCCCGCGATCGCTGTTGTTGGTGAGCGTACAGTAGACGCTGCCGCTGGCGTGCGGATCGACGGCTATCCACTCCGGGCGATCCATTTTCGTCGCCCCCACCACGTCAGCCGCCAGGCGGGTTTTAATCAGCAGATCGCCCTGGTTTTCAAAACCGTGGCTTTTATCCAGGCCATTCTGCCCGAAGATCAGCGGCAGCCAGTCGCCGCTTCCCTCTTCATTGAACCTGGCAACATACAGCGTGCCCGAGGTCAGCAGCTGCATATTGGCCTCACGGTTCGCAGGATCGTATTTTTTGTCAGAGACGAATTTATAAATGTACTCAAACTTCTGATCGTCCCCCATATAGACCACCACGCGATTATCGGCGGCGAGCGTGACGGCGGCCCCCTCGTGCTTGAAGCGGCCGAGTGCGGTGTGCTTGCGCGGTGTGGAGGTCGGGTCGTAGGGGTCAATCTCTACCACCCAGCCGAACCGGTTAGGCTCGTTTGGCGTTTTATCGACGCTAAACCGCTCATCCACCTCGTTCCAGCGGTAGGACTCATCGCTGTCGCTGATGCCGTAGCGTTTTTCCAGCGGATTGAGATCGGCTTTTTTGACAAAAATATCCGACCAGTTCTCCTCGCAGGTGAGGTAGGTGCCCCACGGCGTGTGGCCGTTGGCGCAGTTTTGCATGGTGCCCAGCACGCGCTCCCCCTGCGGGTCGGCGGCGGTTTTCATTAAGTCCTGATGCCGCGCCGGGCCGGTAAGCTGCATCGGCGTATTGACGGTGATACGGCGGGCATAAGAAGACGGGCGAACCACCTGCCAGTCACTGCCCGTTTTTTTCACTTCCACCACCGACACGCCCATCGCGTTCTGCCCCTTACGGGCTTTGTCGAGGTTCCAGTTCGCCATACCGTCCGTAAACAGCATCCCGTTATCGATGTATTCATGGTTCAGCGCCAGCAGACCATGTTCCGGGTTTTGCTCCCCCTGCGGCAGGCTAAACCACGCCATACCGTCGTGGTGCATCCCCGCCTGCACGGCCTGTTCGTCGGTCGTGTTGCTGGCATCCGGCTTAAATGCCGGCATGTGGTCTTTGATGCCCGTCGGGTCACCCCAGCGATAAAACGGGCGGGCAATATAACCTTCCGGCACCCTCACCGTATCGTCCGTGGAAACGGGAATACTGGTAAACCCAAGCGACACCGCTTTTGCCAGCGCGGACGGCTTCGATACCGCGGCAATGGCGCTATCAGGTTTGATCAAAAAGGGAAAGGAAACGGCAGCACCCGCCACGGCGCCCATCTGGAGAAAACGACGGCGGGAGAGGAAAACCTCTGCAACCTCGGAGAAAACCGGGTTAGCGCTGCGGTTAGTGATGTCGTCGCGATGTTCTTTTTTAAAAACGGATTTGAGGGGTCTGCCCATAGCGGCTTCCTGTCATTGGCCAAGAGGTAAGGAGTTGGCGAACAGTGTAAGAAGCTTTTGTTACAATTTTATAACAGGATAACGGCGGGATTGGGGCGTCCCTGCCCCGGATAACGAGGTGGAACGCTTAGAACTCGTAGCCCACCGAGACCTTAAAGGTTCGCGGTTCGCCCTGAGTGATGTAGGTACCGGAATCGTCCACGCTGGCCCAGTAGTTTTCATTGGTCACGTTGTCGATGCCTGCGCGCACGGTCATCTGGTTTGCATTGTGGTTTAACGCGAAGCGGTAGCGCATGCCCAGATCCAGCGTGGTATAGCTGTCCAGCTTTTTGCTGTTCGCGAGATCGGCATACTGCGTGCCCGAGTGGTTCACGCGTGCGGTGGCGGTCAGGCCGTCAACTGGCTTGATGTCGTACTCTGCCCCCAGCACGGCATAGAAGTTCGGCACGCCAATCGCATCGTTGCCTTGATTCACGCCGTTTTTGGTTTTGGCCAGCTCGGCCTGCAGCCAGGTGGCGCTGGCGTTCAGGCGCATCCCGAGCATGGGCTCGCCAAAAACATTGAGCTCTACGCCACGGTTACGCTGTTCAGCGTCCAGGCCGTAGTGATTGTCATCGTCGAGGATCGCCGATGGCATTTTGATCTCAAACAGCGCCAGAGAGCCGCCCACGCGACCAAAGTCTGCCTTCAAGCCGATTTCATTCTGTTTAGAGTGAACAATACCGGTGCTTTGACCGTAGTTGGTAGCGGTGTCCGGCGCGGTTTTTCCCGGCTGCAGCGCTTCGGTGTGGTTGGCGTAAAGGGAAATCTGCTCCCACGGTTTATAAACCACGCCGTAGGTTGGCATCCAGCGGCTACCGTCGAAGCCGTCCGCGTCGTTTTCTGCACCGGTAATTTTGTTATACCCGCGGATGACCACTTTCTGATGACGCGCCCCCGCGGTGAACAGCAGCTTGTCGTCCAGGACGCCCAGCGTATCGCTCAGCAGCCAGCCCTGAGTACGGGTGCGCCCGCTGGTTAGCGGATCGCTGTATTTGCCACCTGATCCATTGAAGTTGGAGCTGTCCGGCATATCAACGCCGGTGTTGTGGTAGATGTTGGTGGTCGGGTTATCCTTCGTCGCCGACATTTTCCACGCGATTTTTTCGTTTTTGGTCGTCGCCGAATACCCCACGTTCACCTTGTGCGACACAAAGCCGGTAGTGAAATTCCCGCGAATGCCCGCCATGCCGCTAACGGAATCGCTAATGCGGTTAGTATCCAGACGGCTGACCGTGGCTTTGCCGCTTTTGTCCAACAGCTTCGGCGCGCTGTAGATCCCTTCTTCGTGCGCGTGCTGCGCGCCCAGGCCGGTATAGGCGGTCCAGTTATCGGTGATGTCGTATTCGCTGCGCCACATCCCAAATTCGTTTTCGATGTTGCTGTAGGCCCACTTCTGGGAGAAGTTACGATCGTTTTTCGGCGGTTCAGGCACGAAATCCACCGCCGAGATGTTGACGCTGGTCGGGCTGCCGTGGAAGGTTTTCTTTTGATAGCCCAGATCCAGGGAGGTGCGGACGTTGTCGCCGTTGTAATCAAGACCGGTGGAGAGCAGCGTGGTGCGGCGACGGTCGTTTGGTACGCCGGTTTCCCCTTCACGGTGGACCAGGTTCACGCGCGCGCCGAACTGGTCGCTGTCACCAAAGCGACGGCCTGCATCCAGCGTGGTGCCAAACTGCGAATCTGAGGTGTAATCCACGCCCACTTTTGCCTGCGGGGTATCGCCCGCATGTTTCGGCTCAAGATTGATCATCCCGCCCACGCCAGAGCTTGCCGCGCCGTTCATCAGCGCGTTGGCGCCTTTGAAGATCTCAATGCGGTCAACCATCTGCGCATCCACCACCTGACGCGGCAGTACGCCGGACAGCCCGCCAAACGTCATGTCGTCGCCGTCAAACTTCAGGCCACGAATGCGGTAGGTCTCCGCGCTGTTACCGTATCCCTGAACGTACTGCACGCCCGCATCGTTGGCGACCACGTCAGCGATGGTTTTCGCCTGCTGATCTTCCACCAGCTTCGAGGTGTAGCTGATGATGTTGAACGGCACGTCCATGGCGTTCTGCTGGCCCAGCATCCCCATGCGCCCGCCGTTCGCCACCTGCCCGTCAAGAAAGGCCGGTACCAGCTGGTCGCCGCCGGGTTTAAAGTCGCTGGCAGGTGCAGCCTGCACAACAAGCGTATCTTCTTTTTTATCATCCGCCGCCTGGACGGAATGTGTCACCGCCCCAATGGCAAGCGCCAGCAGCGTTTTGTGTATTTTGGTGTTGTCCATCGTTAACTCATTTGAAAGTGCGCGAAAAAATGACCCGTTGTCGGGCCTTAGAATGTATTAACTGCAATGCAAATGAGAACTATACGCATTATCTATGCATTGGCAAGCGTCACGCGTTCATGAAGGGAGGTAATGAGGACGATGGGGAACAACCACCCCGTTTTGGGGTGGTTATGATTATAAAACGCGCGCAGTGCCCGTCACATCAATGCGTACCGCCGCGCCCGGGTGCCAGCCCGGCTGACTGACGGTCCTGAGGATAATGGGCTGTTCATGCCCGGCTAATACCAGCGTCAGCGTAGACAGCTGACCGGTGAAGTCGACATCAAGAATGGAGACCGGGCTTTCATGAGGCGCACATGCCGTCACGCGCAATTGTTCAGGACGCATCATTACCCGGCCCTCTCCTGTTGCATGCGGATTGTCCGTCGGCACCTCGCCCAGTGCACACACGGCGTAACCCCCAGCGAGCTGAGCAGGCAGGATCACGGCATCGCCAAGAAACAGCGCCGTCTCTTCGTCAACGGGACGGGTATAGACGTCATAAGGCGTTCCCACCTGCGTGAAGCGGCCAGAACGCATCACGGCAACCTGCGTGGCAAAAGACAACGCTTCGTTCTGATCGTGGGTGACCAGAATTGAGGCCACGCCCGCTTCCGCCAGCAGATCGGCCGTTGCTTTACGCGTCATGGCGCGCAAGCCGGTATCCAGCGCCGAGAACGGTTCATCCAGCAGCATCAGCGAAGGACGCTGGGCCAGCGCACGGGCAAGCGCCACGCGCTGCTGCTGTCCGCCGGAAATCTCATGGGGCCAGTGCGTCGCGAGCTGCCTGTCGAGAGAGACCATCTCCATCAGCACCTCAACGCGCTGGCGCTTCTCATGGCGGGTACCGTTCAGCCCCCAGGCAATGTTATCTGCCACGTTGAGATGGGGGAACAGCGCGCCCTCCTGGGGCACAAAACCGATCCCGCGCAGGTGAGCAGGAACAATATGATTTTCATCAAACAGCGTTTTTCCCTGCATGACAATGCGGCCGGTATCCGGCGTCTCAAACCCGGCGAGAATACGCAGCAGCGTGGTTTTCCCCGACCCGGAGGGGCCGACAATCGCCGTGCGGCTCCCCGGCGCAACGCTCAGGTTTAAGCTGTCGAGCACCTGCACGTCCGAAAACGATTTTGAAATGGCGGTTAATTCAAGCATGTCATAGCCCTGCAATTTTTTTCGACTGCATATAGAGAATGGCGGTCAGCGGGAGTGAGATCAGAATCATCAGCATCGCGTAGGGCGCGGCGGCCACATAATCAATTTCACTGGTCAGCGCCCAGAATCCGGTGGAGAGCGTGCGGGTTCCCAGCGGCGAGAGCAGCAGCGTGGCGGTCAATTCGTTGCTGACGCCAAGGAATACCAGCGCGGCGCCTGCCGCAGCGCCCGGTGCGGCCAGCCGCAGGGTAACGCTCCAGAGCGCTTTCGCAGGCGTGCTGCCCAGGCTGCGCGCCACGTTTTCCAGCTCAACCGGCGCCTGGGCAATCCCTGCCCGCAGGTTAATGAGCGCGCGGGGCATAAACATCAGCAGATAGGCCAGGAACAGGGTGATTTCCGTCTGATAAATGGGGCGAGCGTAATGAATAGTGACCGTGACCAGCGCCAGCGCGGTGACAATGCCCGGCAGCGAACTGGTGATGTAGATGCACCCTTCCAGCATCCGGAAAATACGGTGCGGGTAGCGGATCCCAAGCCACGCGATGGGGATGACGCACGCCGTCGTCAGGAGCGCTCCGCCCACGCCGAGTATCAGCGTCTGGCGCAGGGAGTGCCAGAGATCGGCGTTCATCCAGTTTTGCACGCCGCCGAGCCAAATCCAGCGGCACAGGACAATAAGCGGCACGCCCAGCGCCAGCATGACCAGCGCGAGGAAAAACAGCTGTCCCAGCGCAGCCGCCGCAGGCTTCAGCGGCCAGCGTTTCTGTTCACGTGCCGCGCCAGCGCCAATGCGTGCATAGCGCGCTTTCCCGCGCGTCACGCCTTCCAGCACTAAGATCGCCAGGCAGCATAAGGCCAATACGCCCGCCAGCATGTTCGCTGCCGGGCCGCTGAAGGTGGACTGAAACTGGTCATAGATGGCCGTTGTGAAGGTATCAAAACGGATCATCACGTACAGACCGTATTCCGCCAGCAGGTGCAGCGCCACCAGCAGCGCGCCGCCGCAGATAGCCAGTTTTAGCTGCGGCAGCACCACGCGGAAAAAGACCCGCCACGGCGGGGTGCCGAGCGAGGCGGCCACATCTTCCAGCGTCGGGTCAAGACGACGCAGCACCGCCGCAACCGGCATATAAATAAACGGATAGTAAGCTAAAACGGAGAGGAACACGCCCGCGGAAAGGCCATGCATCGAGGGAACCACGCTCACCCAGGCATAGCTTTGCACAAACGCGGGGATCGCCAGTGGGGCGACCGCCAGCGCGGACCAGATCCCTCGCCCGGCAAGCTGCGTGCGCTCCGTGAGCCAGGCGATCGCCACGCCTGTCACGATACACAGCGGTACCGCCAGCGCCGTCAGCCACAGCGTGTTGCTGAGCAGTTCAGCAACACGTGGGCGAAATACCAGCGCCCTAATCGTTTCCCAGCCCGTCTCAACGCCTATGGCAATGATAAAACCCAGGGGCAGAAGTGCCAGTAAAGAAAAAAGGACAGCTAACGCTACCATCGGCAGTGCGGGACGCCTGCGGCCAGGCTCCCGCACGCTGTTTTTGCCGAGGTCGAGACTCAGACCAGACATAAGACCTTCACTTCACTCTCAGGATCACAGCAGACCGGCTTGCGTCATCAGCTCGATAACTTTTTTACTGTTGAGCGTTGAAGGTTCAACTTTCGGTGCATCCAGATCGTTCAGCGGGACCAGTTTCGGGTTAGAGGCCGCGTTCACGCCCACCGCATATTCAAAGGCATTGTTGGTGCGCAGGCTTTCCTGGCCCTCTTTACCGGTAATGTATTTGATGAATGCCTGGGCCTGCGCTTTGTGTTTGCTGGACGCCAGCACGCCACCACCGGAAAGGCTGACGAACGCGCCCGGATCCTGGTGTTTGAAGTAGTAGAGTTTGGTGTTTTTGCTGTTCTCACCCGTTTTGGACTGATCGACAAAACGGTAGTAGTGATAAATCACCCCGCCATCAATCTGGCCGGCGTTGACGGCTTTCATCACGGTGCTGTTGCCTTTATAGGCAACGAAATTCGCTTTCATCGTCTTCAGCCATTCCAGCGTGGCTTTTTCGCCTTTAAGCGCCAGCATTGCGCTCACGATGGCCTGGAAATCCGCGCCTGACGGTGATGCCGCCCAGCGGCCTTTCCACTCGGGTTTGGCCAGATCCATCAGCGACTTAGGCAGCTGCTGTTCGCTCAGTTTTGCCGGGTTATAAACGAATACGGTGCTGCGGGCGGCAATGCCGATCCAGCGGCCATGCGCCGGGCGGTACTCTGCCGGTACCTGCTTCAGGGTGTCTGCATCCAGCGGGGCAAACAGGTTAGCGTTATCCACCAGAACCATGGACGGTGAGTTTTCCGTCAGAAATACGTCTGCAGGTGATGCGCTGCCTTCCTGAACCAGCTGGTTACCCAGCTCGCTGTCATCGCCGTTACGCAGCGTGACCTTAATGCCGGTCTCTTTGGTAAAACCGTCAACCCACGACTTCACCAGGTTTTCATGCTGCGCGTTGTATACCACAATGCCTTCGCTGTTATCAGCGGCAACGGATTGTGTGGAAAGGAAAAGCGATGATGACAACAAGGCAAGCGAGAAGCAGGACAGCAGGCGAGAATTCATGAACATATCCTTAATAGAGCAACGGGAATAATGACGCATAGCGTTGTGGGACAGGATTAAAGCATACAAAAACGCTAATGATAATTAGTATCAATCCAGTTTAAGCGTAAAAGTGTAAAATTTCTTTTTTGCGGGGAGTGAAGTGATAAAAATCCAGATTTAAAAAACGGATTAATTAAAGATTAAGAAAACATTAAGACCAGCCCTAATGGATTTTAATTAGGCTTCTATTTATTAAGCGGTTATTTATCTGAAAAGGGAAAATAATAGAGCTCGTTGCAGATCTAAGGGGAATAGTGAGAAGAGAAAGAGGCGTTAACATCTGAAACTAAATGGCACGCCCTGTAGGATTCGAACCTACGACCTACGGCTTAGAAGGCCGTTGCTCTATCCAACTGAGCTAAGGGCGCACTGAGAAGAGTGAACTTCGCGGCGGTGAAACGCGAAGAATTATACGGTCAATGGCAGGTGAGTCAATGCCTTTTCCGCTTTCAGAGGCAATTACCGCTAGCCGATTGTAAATACGGCTATTTTCTCAACATTTCTCGCTGTTTCACCTTAAAATTTAGCGCTACGAAAAGGCTTAGTTGCATTTAAGTAACGCCTGCTGTTTTCCTGAACGTCAGCTCGTCACACTAGAGCGAGGTATCCCGGCCGCCTGGAGGCTGACAGACAACAGGACAATGGAGTGACAGCGCAAAACCCGTTCGATACGCCCCCCCGATTACAGTCTATTTCTCAGGACATCGTCGGCATCAAACTGGAGCCTATCGTCGCCCTCAACGCCCGGCGCCGGGTCGGCGTGGAGGTCCTGAGCGTCTTGTCCGACACCGAGCATAGCGAGGACTTCTTCCGCCATCAGTCGGCAGACGCCTCTTTGACGCTGCTTGAAGCGCAGCTGGCCGCATTAAAAAATACCCCGCACGGCAATAATCTTTTTATTAATCTGCCGATAACCGTGTTGACAGCACCTGCGCCTTTTGTGCGGCTCATCAATATGAAAACCGCGCCGCTGAATATTGAGATTGTCGACCTCCCTCTCTTTCTGGCGCTCTCCGCCGCACAGAAGCAGAGCGTCGTTAACAACCTGCGGCAACTTCAGGAACGGGGACACACTATCTGGCTGGATGATATCGACGAAACTATCATTCAGCCGTTTTTATTTTGTCGATTACCGTTGAACGGCATCAAAATCGATAAGAACGCATTCTGGCGTTTACGCGCCACACCTGCACTGAGGAAACTGGTTTCACTTTGCTTTCAGCTGGCCGGAAGCGTACTCATCGAAGGTATTGAGACTGAACGCGATCGTATCTGGGCACTGCAGGCGGGTGCCGATCTCGGCCAGGGATATTACTGGCCGTCCTGGACATGGCCGGAGGATTAACACGCCATTTCCAGGAGGGAGGCCATGCGAATGACAGTGCGCCGTTACCGGCGGCGGCGTACAGGAAGTGATGCACTGGGATTTACGCACTCACCTTTTGCCCCCCCTTTTTCGACCGACTCGAGTTTTTGAGCCAGTCCATCAACCAGCCCCGAAAAACCGATGCCCCGTTTATCATCCTGGTAACGGAGGACAATTTTTTGCGCTCCGGTTTTCTCAATGGGCAGTTTCCGCTAAGCAGCTGTTGCGACTTCACGTCGCTGGACGATGCGCTGGGTGCGCAGAGCCAATGGCCCTCGGCCCGTCTGGTAGTGGATATTGAAAGCCGTTCCACGGGGCTGATTGATCAACTGGATCAGTTAAGAAGACATAGCCTGTATCCCCCCTTCCTGACGCCGTGGCTGCTGATCCGGGCTGATAATTATGACGCGCGTCTCTTCTGCAAAGCGGCAGGTCCTTTTCATGTGCTCGAACGTCAGATGAACGCAGCAGGGCTTCAGCACAGCCTGATGGAACCCCGCCCCCTTCAGGGCTCCGATAGAGACTGGTTCTCGCGCAACGAATGGCCCATTTTGCAGGAGCTTGCCCGTGGCAAGACGTTACGACAGATTGCCCTTCTGCAGAATCGTCCCTATAGCCGCATTATCTATCGCCTCAGCTGCATCCTGATGAAGCTCGGGCTGAGCCATCGCCAGGAATTGTTACACCTTCTTAATAACCTCTCAGACTGCTCGTTTTAACTTACGTCCTAACCCCTTATTTCCTAAAGCGCTTTAAGAATTTACTTACCCATTATGTTAATTTAATGTTAAACATTAACAATAAAGTCGATTTTATAACTATTCCTAATTTATGGCCTTGAACCATGTGAAATGTCACAGATTGAATCAACTGCAGCACTTTCCTCCATCCGTTAAGTGAATGCAGAAGGCGTTAACGAGATGATAATGATGTAAAAACAAGCAGCTTCCCTTTACGCACCAGGAGCGGGAAGCGAAGCTGGCAGCACGTTCTCCTGTACGATGATGGAGCGACGTTGATATCGCTTAAGGACTTTCAGATGAAGGTCTGAGGCCCTGAGAGGGCATTTTTTCGCCTCATCTTCTCAAGATCCTGCCTTAAATCGAGACGCCATTTCATTAACATTTTCGCAACATAAAGAGACATCTGTTATTTTTTGTTATTACATAAAGATGAAAAGATGCGGTAAATGGGATACCAGGATAATTCCGCTAAATTTAAAAAGGAGGCCATTCAGATCCAGAAGATAATACAAACCAATAAGCGGAACGTAATTTACAGGGTTTTCGGAAAAAACTTACCCTGTATAATAAGATGCGTATCAAAATTGAATAAGAAAAACCTTTTTGCCAACACCAGCCAAATGAGACGACCGCGCTGAGGCAGAGTTCTTTTCATTACGTAAACAGGGATGCTTTCGCTCTTTCCAGGGAAATACTACGGTATAGGGATCTGCTCATTATATCCTTCCGGCATTTCGAGAGTTTTACAAAACTCTACATAACGCTTTTAACAATCTGAGGCATTAAAAATGAAACCGGCATCCGTTATCATTATGGACGAACATCCTATCGTCAGAATGTCGATAGAAGTCCTGCTACAGAAAAATAAGAATATCATCGTCAAGCTTAAGTCTGGCGATAGCCATGAAGTTCTTGACTGCATCCGCAATCACCCTATCGATTTGGTGATCCTTGACATTGAACTTACGGGCACAGATGCCTTTGCTTTACTTAAGAGAATCAAAAACTTAAATAAAGAGATTAAGGTTCTTTTCTTATCATCTAAATCAGAACTGTTTTACGCCGGACGTGCCATTCGCGCCGGGGCCAACGGCTTTGTCAGTAAACGAAAAGATTTGGGTGAGATCTACAACGCCGTAGAGATGATCCTGATGGGCTATTCTTTTTTCCCGTCGGAGACGCTGAATTTTATAAACCATATGGGGTCGGGAAAGGGAGAGTTGGCAGATATGCCGTTATCGAATCGCGAGGTTACGGTATTACGTTATCTGGCGAATGGACTGTCCAATAAGGAAATTGCGGAGCAATTGCTATTAAGCAACAAGACCATTAGTGCGCACAAATCCAATATTTATTCCAAGCTGGGGGTGCAAAGCATCGTGGAATTAATTGATTACGCTAAAGCACACGAACTGCTATAACCTGAATTCACTCCCTGCAGTTTATCTGAGCTGCAGGGAGTGCGGTCAGTGCTAATTATAATTAATCATGAAGGTCGCATCAGCATCAGCCTTTCCGGGCTGAGGGTTATCGGCAGTAGCAATATAATTGGCATAAAATGACAGTGTCGCATTCCCCTGCGCATCGACCGTGACCGGCTGGCTGGCCTGCTGGAGATCCAGACGCGATTTATCCGCATCCCTGATCTCGACGGCGACGCGGCTTGCCGTGCTGGCGTCGTTCAGTGCCAGCAACCCGTTGTTGCTCCCGTCAGCTTTACCGGAAAACGTAATGGACGCGGCCCCTGGCGGACAGCCGGTCAGTTTCAGCGTAAAAGGCATGGGCTGCGTGCGGCTCCCGGTAGTGCTGAGCTGCTTCGTGGGCCAGGTGCCCAGCGTGACGGTTTTGTCACTGTCGTTCCCCTCGGCCACGCAGGTAAAATCGACGATATTGCCGTAGAGCTGAATGTTAATTTCGCCCAACGCGGTTTCCGCCTGAGCCTGTGTGCAAAGCGCAAAGATCGCTACGGTGATAAAACGGATCCCGTTTCGCATATCGGCTCCTTAGTCGTAATCCACACGCAAATACCCGCGCGAGGTAAAGCGCCCTTCCGCGGGCTTATTGCCCGTCACGCTCACTGGCCAGACCCGGATCCCCACCTGCGCCTGCGCGCTGTCGTCCAGACGGAACGGAATTTTGCTCGTCAGGTTGTTAGGCGTTAACGGCGTACCACTCTCGTTGGCAATGATGAACCCCACATCCGGGTTATCCGATACCAGTGCGTTACTGGAGACCTTTTCAGCCTCAACGCGCATCGTCAGCATGGCATTCGCCTCGACGTTGGTGCATTTAATCGCGATGGTTTTACTCTGCGATGAAACCCCTTCCGGCTTGTTACCCGCGCCCGCTTTGCTGAACAAGGAGGCGCCAATGTCCCCGAAATCAAACTCAACCACATTACCGGCATTGATTGCGCAGCTTTGCGGTACCTGAATGGTTCCGCTGTAGCTGATGGTATAGACCGGTGTGGTTAACGGGTCAGAGGCGGTCGTAGTCACGTAAACACGGAACATCGTGGCACGCGGGATCACCACCATGTTGATAAAACGCCGGGTCACCTTAAGACGGAACACCAGGTTGGAATCCTTAACGCCAAACGGTTTGTTTTTTGAGACGTTCGGATGGCTCCCCATCTGGATATAGTTTTGCGGGGGGTAAAACTCGCCAGCATAGCTGTCCGTGATTTTCATGGCCCCATCCAGATAGTCGTTAAGCTTCAGATACTGGTAGCGATCGCTGGTCCCGGTGATCGGGTAATCGGTGACGTAGCTGCGTCTGGTGGTATTGCCGGTTGTGCCCTTCGGGCAGACGGCATTCACCCCCACCCATTGCGATTTTTCGCTGAGGGTCACAATCTGACCCACCTGGTTATTCGAGCTGTTGAATTTATCCGTCAGGTCGTAGTACACCTCTGTCGGCACGCCATTTTCGTTGACGCACACGGTCGCCAGTGCGTGTGACGCGGGCAGTAAAGCCAGAAGTGATAAAGCAAAAATGTGGATTTTAATCACAGCGGATCCCCTTAAGTGTGATTGCCTGTTGCAGGCTCTTTTCAGGCAAGCTGTAAGGCGCACGGCACTGGGACTGTGCCCCGTTCCCCCACTGGATCAGCAGTTCGCCTTCGAGCGGCAGCCCACTCAGGTAAATTTGCCCGTCATCCCCCACCATGCTGGTCACGCCACTCTGGGTTTCACGCACCACGGCGCCGAACGGCACGGGCTGGTTACCACGTGTGACGGTCAGCAGGGCACGCACGCCAATACGGGTGTCAAAGCTGGCGCGCACCAGTGCGCCTTTGGTCGGCACCACGCTGCTCACGTTATTTTCGATATCGGTGTTGTTGCTCATGGTATTGGTATCCAGCGCCACGCGGTTATAGCGATAGACGGTGGCATACGGCATCACCGCATAGCCGCGCCAGTCGGTCTTCACGCCGGTCTGGTTTTCCACGCTGACGCCTGATGCCCCCGGGGCTTTGATCAGCACGTTGGTGTCGCCCAGCGGCTGGCTAAAGGTCACGCCATCAGCATGGCCGACCACCCCGCCGGAGAGCTGCCAGTTGAAATCGTGCTGATCGCGGGAATAGTTGTAGCCCACCCCCAGCGTGCCGTAGGTTGCCTGCCAGTTGGCGCTGGCGCTTCCGCTTGAGCCGTTGGTGCTGGCGTGTCCCTGGGTCACGCTGTAGTTCAGGTTGCGGTCCTCCAGCAGCGTGCCGCTGACGCCGGTTTGCCAGCTGGTATCACCCTCACTGTTTCGGCTGGCGGATGCCGTGGCGTAGGCGCGGTCAATCGCGCTGTCCCGGCGATAGCCCTGACGGGTAAACAAGCTAAACGGCACGGAGACGTTGAACGACGCGATCCGGTCAGTCCCGTCGATACCGACGGATTTGTTCCACGACCACGAGACGGAATAGTTGATCCCCTTCACGCCCCCCGCGTAACCCAGCTGATACCAGAGGTTCGTTTCGTCCGTCCCCCAGTAGGTTTGCTCACTCCCGGAAATATAGACCGAGCCGTAATCCCCCAGTGACTGAGAGACGTTGAGCTGAAAGCGGCCTTTTTTGTTCCACGTCAGGTTGTGATAACTCTGTACGTCAGGCACATCGTTACCGTCCTGATTATCGGCATACTGATAGCCTTCCATTGAGCGCCAGGCGACATCATCCAGGGTGTAAAACCCTTTGGTGGAGTAGCGGTAGCCCAGCAGCTGGAAGTTGGTGCCGAAGCCGTTGAGCGATTTGGCATAAAGAAAACGCAGCGACTGCCCTTCGTGCTTGCTGTCGTCCGCGAGCTGGCTGCGGGCATGAGTGATATCGACCGATACCGCGCCCCAGTCACCGAGGTTTTTCCCGGCCCCGACGGCCAGCGCGGTATAGCGTGACGCCAGCTGCGTACCGCCATACAGGGTAAAGCCGTTGGCAAGACCGGTCACCAGGGTGCCCTGGGTGAAGAACGGCGTATCCTGGTCGCTGTTACCGCTGCGATAGTCCCCCGCCACGAGATCGTATTTCCAGCGCCCTTCTCGCTGCAGCAGCGGGACGGTGGAATACGGCACGGTGTAGCGCTGCTGGCTGCCGTCTTTCTCTTCCACCGTCACCTCCAGGTCACCGCTTGAGGAGGTCGGGTTAAGATCGGTGATGGCAAAGGCACCAGGCTGAACGTAGCTTTGATAGATAACGTAGCCGTTTTGACGCACCACAACTTTGGCTGGCGTCCTGGCAATACCGCGCACGGTCGGGGCGTAGCCCTGCAGGCTGTCCGGGTACATGCTGTCGGACGAATAGAGTCGTCCGCCGCGAAAACCGACGCTGTCGAAAACATCATTCCCGGTATTGCTGTCGCCCAGCACCAGTTCGCTTTTGAGCGGGATAACGGTGCGCTGCGCCCAGGTGCCAATATTCTCCCACTCACTGTGCCGCTGCCCGTTATTCTGGGTGTAACGCCATGCGCCGTTGTTACGTAAACGCCAGGCACCATAGTTCAGCCCGCTCTGCAGGTTGAGATAGTAGCTGTCGTCTTCGCTTCCCCGGTTGCCCGTGAAGCTGTAGTTCACCAGGGCGGCGGGAATACCTTCATCCCACTGTTCGGGCGGGATGTAGCCGCGCGCACTGTTTTGCATCGCCACCTGCGGCAGGCTGACGTTCAGACGCTGTGAGGCAAAGTTAAATACCGTTTCGCTGCCGGGAATGGCCGTGGTCAACGGAACGCAGGTTTCGCCCTGCACGTTAGCCAGTTCGGGAAACGCCGCAACGTTGACGCCAAAGCGATCGAGCATCGCGCGCGTAATGCACGGGGTCAGACCGCCCGCCACCGGTGGCGTATTCTCAGCCTGCTCAAAACGCACGTCCTGAGTGCCGATAAACTCATCGTTACGCCAGATATCCACGCGATAAACGCCGGGTGCCTGCTGGTGTCCTTGTTCAAAACGCGACAAATCCGCCACGCTGGCAGTATCGTCAGACAAGAAGGCCGGGTTGAAGTAGCTTTCGCTCCAGCCAGCCTGGGGCCAGAGCGCGGCCATCAGCGCCAGCGCAACCGGGCAGTAACGTCCCTGATGGTTTTTCATCGCCCTGTCTCTGCTCACAGGTTGACGCTACGCGCCGGTGTAATGGCACCGTAGTCGTTCACGCTCTGCCATGAGAGCGTACCGCTGGCACCGGCTGGCAGCACATGCTGAGCCGAGTTTTTCGGTGCCACCATCAGGTTCTCCAGCGTCTGACCGCCCAGCTTCAGGTTGACCAGGGTGATGTAGTAAGGAGACGCATTGCTGACCTTGAGATGGTTACCAACGCGCTCAAAACGCAGTTGAGAGAGTGCCTCTTCTGGCTGCATCGCCAGATTATTCGGGCGTACAAACAGTTTGATACGTGAAAGGATCGCCAGCTGCAGCACGTTATTGTTTTCTGTTTTTGCTTTGTTCACTGACGGGATCGCCTTCACGTTCATGTAAAAGAGCGACTCGCGATCGGCGGGCAGCGCTGGCCCGGCGTAAATAATACGCAGCGTGTTTTCACTGTCCGGCTCGCTAACAAACAGCGGCGGCGTGACGGCAAAGGTTTTCTCCTTCTGCCCGTTTGCATTTTCGATCCACGCGTTAATTAAATAGCGTTCTTGTTTATTGCTGTTGGTGATCGCCAGCGACGTTTGCTTCGCATCCGCCGGGTAAATAACGCGTGTGGCCCCCAGCGCAATACCGCCGGAAGCATTCGCGCAAGTAGAAACCATCATTAAAATAAACGATAACATCAGTCCTGGTTTAATTAGCATATTCATCAAAACCGTACCTTTAATAATGTGTTCGCAGGTGTTATGGATAAATCAACGTAAACCAGACATCCGACTGAATATTGCCTGGCACGAGGTGTTCGGAAATAGCGCGATAGCGGGCGCTAAAATGAAATGCGAGCTCGCTGGTATTCACCGGCAACCAGCTGACGGCCGTTGCATTTGGGATAATCTGACGCTGCTGTTCATCAAAAAGCGCCAACCCCACGCCGCTGCTGACAGGTGTTTCGCCTGGCCGCGATGTCGCCAGAAAAACCTGCGGATCTTCCTCTGGTGTAACACCCTGAAACTGGATCCCTACGGTGCGCGAGACATCCACGCTGCAATCCAGCAGTCGCACGGTGAAGGGCACGTTAACCGTTGAGAAACTGCCCACACCGGAAAATGAATTGGTTCGGTACTGCCCCATGTCGATGCGCATATTCTGGCTGTCGGGCGCCACGGCGCAGCCGCCGTTTACCAGCTCCCCGCGAAGATGCACTTTGCCACCGTCGATCACCACGGTATGTGCCGATGCCGGGCCAGCCATCGCAAGGGTTAACAGCAGTAGTGTTCCAGTCCTTGTCATCCTTCATTCCTGGCATTTGCGTATGACGGCCTCATCCCTGAGGCCTGAACATCCTTGTGCGAGGGAATTATTCGTATTTCATTACGAAGGTGGCGTCAGCGTTCGCCTGGCCTGGCTCGGTGGTCGCAGCCGTTGATTTATAACGCGCGGTGAATTTCAGGGTGTTAGTCCCTTCAATCAGCGTCTGAGCGGCAGAGAAGGTCGCACCGTCTGGAGTCAGCACGCTGGATTTGCTGTCGAGGATCTCGATACCCACGCCTTTTGCGGTGTTGTCGTTGTTACCGGACGTCACGGCCAGCAGGGTTTTGTCGGTTGGGTCGATCTGACCGGTGAAGGCAACCGCAGCGGTTTTAGCGACCAGCGGATCGCAGTCATTCAGCTCAATGTTGAATGGAATATTAGAGGTGGTGTCGCCCACTTTGGTGAATTTCGCGGTACGATACTGACCGAGATTAACGGTCTGCTCGGAAGAATCAGTATTTACTGAACAAGCAGCATTAACCAGTTCACCTTTAAAATGCACGGTACCACCATTTACGGTTACCGGCGTGGCTGGATCTTCAGCATGAGCGGCACCCGCGACCAGGGCCAGTGTAGCAATAACAGTAGAAGCAATGTTGCTGAGTTTCATGTCTATTCCTTTAAAATGTAAATAACCCTTCCCGCGAAAATCGGGAATAAGAAATACGTTCAATTGATTAATTGAAAGCTTATTTCGGAGGAGACAAAGTAGCGCAGGAATAGGTTTTTAAATATGTCAAAACGCTGCCATTTCGCCAGGTCACATCCTAATACTGCCTAAGAAATTGACCACCCACTAAGAAGGGTTTTTGCGTCTCGCTGATAAAAACGCGTAAAGGGTGACTGACAGCGGCGCTCGCTTCTGACAAAATACAGGCAATCCCCCCTTTCAAACGTTACAGACGGAATCATCTCTCTGATGGCAGCAAAGATAATTGACGGTAAAACGATTGCGCAGCAGGTGCGCTCTGAGGTCGCGGAAAAAGTGAAGGCACGTAAAGTTGCCGGAAAACGCGCTCCCGGGCTCGCCGTTGTGCTGGTTGGTAGCAACCCGGCATCGCAGATTTATGTCGGTAGCAAGCGCAAAGCGTGTGAAGAGGTGGGGTTCGTCTCCCGCTCTTACGATTTGCCTGAAACCACCAGCGAAGCGGAACTGCTGGAACTGATTGACACCCTGAACGCCGATAAAGAGATCGACGGTATTCTGGTTCAATTGCCGCTGCCAGCAGGCATCGACAACGTGAAGGTGCTGGAGCGTATCGCCCCGGATAAAGACGTTGACGGTTTCCATCCGTACAACGTGGGTCGTCTGTGCCAGCGCGCGCCGCGTCTGCGCCCATGTACCCCGCGCGGTATCGTGACGCTGCTGGAGCGCTATAACATCGACACTTACGGTCTTAACGCCGTTGTCATCGGTGCGTCCAACATCGTGGGCCGCCCGATGAGCATGGAGCTGCTGCTGGCTGGCTGCACGACCACCGTGACCCACCGCTTCACCAAAAACTTGCGTCACCACGTCGAGAACGCCGATCTGCTGATCGTGGCGGTTGGCAAGCCGGGCTTTATTCCTGGAGAGTGGATCAAAGAAGGCGCAATTGTCGTGGACGTCGGTATTAACCGTCTGGAAAGCGGCAAAGTGGTCGGTGACGTAGTATATGAAGATGCGGCGGCACGCGCCTCTTACATCACGCCAGTACCGGGCGGCGTAGGCCCAATGACCGTAGCAACACTGATTCAGAATACGTTGCAGGCATGCGAAGAGTATCACGACGTAGAGGACGCGTAAGATGGCGACATTTTCATTAGGTAAACACCCGCACGTAGAGCTGTGCGATCTGCTGAAGCTGGAAGGCTGGAGCGAAAGCGGCGCGCAGGCCAAAATCGCCATTGCCGATGGACTGGTAAAAGTCGACGGCGCGGTGGAAACCCGTAAGCGCTGCAAAATTGTCGCGGGCCAGACCGTGAGTTTTGAAGGACAGAGCGTGACGGTTACGGCCTGAGCCGTCTGATGCCCGGTGGCGCTGCGCTTACCGGGCCTACGTACTGTCTCCATTTGTAGGCCGGGTAAGGCGAAGCCGCACCCGGCAATTTCTCTCACCATCCCCCCACAATCATCACGGTTAATTATCGATCAACTTCAAATAATCACTATTTCATCTGTTGAAAGGTGAGAATTCAGTTGCGCGTTTTTCATGCTTTCTCCACGATAAGTAGAACGTTCTACTAAAACGTTCTACTTACAATAACAGCGCCAAAAAAAGCGCTACTCGGGGGAAATCAGCATGGGTCTGATATCAGGGTTTGTTAAATCGCTGTCTAAGTTATCTATGATTGGTCGCGCCTTAATGCTGCCAATTTCACTGCTTCCCGCTGCGGGCCTGCTGCTGGCCTTCGGCGACAAGTTCCATCTGCCGCTGATGATGAACGCGGGCGGGGTGATCTTTGACAACCTGCCGATGCTGTTCGCCATTGGCTCCGCCGTGGGCCTGGCGTCAGAGTCCGGTATTGCGGCGCTCTCTGCGGCGGTCTCGGTGTTTGTCACCAACATCACCATCAGCACCGTGCTGAGTATCACGCCGGAAATGGCCTCGCAGGGCGGGAAATACGCCATGGTGGTCGGCATACCCACGCTGCAGATGGGCGTCTTCGGCGGCCTGATCTGCGGTATCCTTGCGGCCTGGTGTTTTAACCGCTTCCACACCATGCAGCTGCCGGAGTTCCTTGGCTTCTTCTCCGGTAAGCGCTTCGTGGCGATTGCCACCGCGTTCCTCTCGTTCCTGATGGGGCTGTTGCTGCCGTACGTCTGGCAGCATATTCAGGCCGGTATCGACGCACTCTCGGTGATTGTTAACGGCGATAACCAGGCGGCCTCGACCTTTATCTTCGGCCTGGTGGAGCGTGCGCTAATCCCCCTCGGCCTGCACCATATCTGGTATCCGTCGTTCTGGTATTCGTTTGGGGATTACACAACTCAGGCAGGCCAGGTGATTCATGGCGACCAGACCATCTGGTTCAAGATGCTGGAAGAAGGGGTGAAATCCTTCAGCAGCGACACCTACCAGAACGCCGGTAAATTCATGCAGGGTGAATTCCCGCTGATGCTGTTCGCGCTGCCTGCGGCGTGCCTGGCGATGTATCACGAAGCCCACACGAAAAACAAAAAGATTGCGGCCGGTATTCTGTTCTCGGCAGCGCTCACCTGCTTTCTGACGGGGATCACCGAACCGGTAGAGTTTACCTTTATCTTCGTGGCGCCGATTCTCTACGTCTTTAATGCCATCATGGCGGGCCTGGCCTACATGACCATGTACCTGTTGCATGCGCATATCGCCAAATCGTTCTCGGCGGGCTTTATCGACTACCTGTCGTTCGGGATCCTGCCGTCCTTTAACGGTTACAAGACCAACTTCCTGAATGCCATTATCATCGGCATTCCAATGGGGCTGATTTACTACTTTACGTTCCGCTTCGTGATCCGTCGCTTCGACGTCAAAACTCCGGGTCGTACCGATGTCACTGCCAATGCAAATGACAAGTCCGATTCCGAACTTGCCACAGAGATTATCAGCCTGCTGGGCGGCGCGCAGAATATTGATTCCGTTGGCTCCTGCATTACCCGCCTGCGTCTGGAAGTGGCGAAAAGCGAGGCAGTGGATAAAGACGGCCTGAACGGACTCGGCGCCCGCGGCGTGGTCTTCGTTGGTGACAACGGTATTCAGGTGATTTTCGGTGCCAGAGCACAGTTTATCGCCCAGACCATGTCCACCATGATTGGCAAATAATAAGATGCCGGCGTGATGCGTCTCCTGTACGCTGGGGGACGCATTACTTTATCTGGCTGATAATCGGTTAATTTCAGGGAGCGGTTTTGAAGAAAGTCAGCATTATTGATGTCGCAAAGCACGCGGGCGTCTCGGTCTCGACCGTTTCACTGGTGCTGCGCCAGAAAGGGAAAATCTCAGAGGCAACGATCGGGAAGGTCAACGCCGCCATCACGACGCTGGGCTATGTTCATAACGTCGCCGCTGCCAACCTTCGCGCCAACACCTCTAATTTAATTGGCCTGATCCTGCGGGACTTCAGCGACAGCTTTTCCATCAAGGTGATGGCGAGCATTGTTCAGGAGCTGGAGAAGCAAGGCTATATGGTGTTTCTCGGTCAGCCACTGAATGACCGTGAGCATCTTGAACGCACCCTGCTCTCGTTTAAGCAGCAGGGCGTGGCGGGTGTCATCTATCTGGCGTCCGACACCCGCACCGCAACGCTGCCGGAACACATTCGCCACTGCCCGCTGCCGTTGGTGGTCGTTTCCCAGTCGTTGCTGGATGAAAAATGTAACCTGGTCATGCGCGATAACCGCCAGGCCGCGAACCTGGCCGCGCGCTATCTTATCGAGCGCGGACATCGCAACATTGCCTACATTGGCGGGCGCGACGGCTGTCTTCTCCGCGAGCAACGTCTGCTCGGTTTTCGCAGTGCCATGACGCAAAGCGGGCTGGTCTGGCGTGACGAATATTCTCCCGCCTGCCCCGATGATACCCAGGCGGCGGCGATGGCAACGCGCCAGTTGCTTGAGAAGAACAACACCATCACCGCCCTGCTCTGCCACTCCCCGGATGCCATGCTCGGCTCCATCTCAGGCATTCACCAGGTGGGGCGTACGGTGGGTAAAGATGTGTTTCTAACGCAGCAGGTCGCGCTGGTCGGTTTTGAAGATATGCTTCACGTTAACCTTACCTCACCATCGTTGACCTATGTCTCCTCAGCGAGCGATGAAACCGGGCGTCAGGCGGCAGGGCTGATTATCCGTAAGCTGAAAGAGCCAGATCTGCAAACGCAACGCATCACCCTCTCCGGGCAGCTTATCGCACGCGAGTCGGCGTAAAATCAGAATATAGCACAGCGTATTTTCCGCCATTACCCTGCTATATTTCCATGATTTGCCATGGAAAAATGCAATGCCTACCGTTATCACTCACGCAGCTGTTCCCCTTTGCCTGGGCTTAGGCCTGGGAAGTAAAGTCATCCCTCCCCGCCTGTTATTTGCCGGAATTGTCCTCGCCATGCTGCCGGACGCCGACGTGCTGGCGTTTAAGTTCGGCGTCGCTTACGGCAATGTTTTCGGCCATCGCGGCTTTACCCATTCCCTGCTGTTTGCCTTTGTGGTGCCGATACTTTGCGTGCTGATTGGCCGACGATGGTTCAAAACTCCTCTGACGCGCTGCTGGCTTTTTTTGACCGTGTCACTGCTGTCTCACAGCCTGCTGGATTCCGTGACGACCGGCGGAAAAGGGGTCGGCTGGCTGTGGCCGTGGTCAGATGAACGCTTCTTTGCCCCGTGGCAGGTGATAAAAGTCGCGCCGTTTGCCCTGTCGCGCTATACCACGCCGTACGGACATCAGGTGATCATTTCAGAGTTGCTGTGGGTCTGGCTGCCGGGAGTGGTGCTGATGGGGTTGCTGTGGTGGAGAAAACGTGCGCGCTGATGCCCTCACCCCGGCCCTCTCCCACAGGGAGAGGGAGAAAACCTAACAATTCCCTCTCCCTGTGGGAGAGGGTTAGGGTGAGGGGAAAATTACTTACGACGCCAGGTGGTGCCCTGCGGGCCGTCTTCCAGAATAATCCCCATCTCGGTCAGACGATTACGTGCCGCATCTGCCGCCGCCCAGTCTTTCGCCTGACGCGCTTCCAGACGTGCCTTGATCAAGGCTTCAATTTCCGCCACTTCGCCGTCGTCCGCCTGCGCACCGCTCTGCAGGAAGGCGTCTGGCTCCTGCTCCAGCAGGCCGAGCACGGAAGAGAGCTTACGCAGATGAGAGGCCAGCGCATTCGCCGCCGCCATATCTTCTGACTTCAGACGGTTCACTTCGCGCGCCATATCGAACAGCACGGAGTAGGCTTCCGGAGTATTAAAGTCGTCGTTCATCACCTCAATAAAGCGAGCTTCGAAGGCGTCGCCGCCTGCGGCAGGAACAGACTTGTCGGTACCGCGCAGCGCGGTATACAGACGTTCCAGCGCCGAACGCGCCTGCTTCAGGTTCTCTTCGCTGTAGTTCAGCTGGCTGCGATAGTGGCCGGACATCAGGAAGTAACGCACGGTTTCCGCATCGTAATACTTGAGCACGTCGCGCACGGTAAAGAAGTTGCCCAGCGATTTTGACATCTTCTCGCGGTCAACCATCACCATTCCGGAGTGCATCCAGTAGTTCACGTACTCGCCGCCGTGGGCACAGGTGGACTGCGCAATTTCGTTTTCGTGGTGCGGGAACATCAGATCCGAACCGCCGCCGTGAATGTCGAAGTGTTTGCCCAGCTGTTTGCAGTTCATCGCGGAACATTCAATGTGCCAGCCCGGACGCCCTTCACCCCACGGAGATGGCCAGCTTGGCTCACCCTCTTTGGACATCTTCCACAGCACGAAGTCCATCGGATTACGCTTCACGTCGACCACGTCCACGCGGGCCCCAGCCTGCAGCTGATCCAGATCCTGACGGGAAAGCGCACCGTAGGTCGGGTCCGTTGGCACGGAGAACATCACGTCGCCGTTATCCGCCACATAGGCGTGACCGCGTGCGATCAGCTTCTCGGTGATCTCAATGATTTCGTGAATATGGTGAGTTGCACGCGGCTCGCTGTCCGGACGATGAATGTTTAAAGCGTCGAAATCTTTGTGCATCTCGACAATCATGCGATCCACCAGCGCAACAAAACTCTCGCCGTTTTCATTCGCGCGTTTGATGATTTTGTCGTCGATGTCGGTGATATTGCGGACGTACTTCAGGTTGTAGCCTAAAAAACGCAGGTAACGTGACACCACGTCGAAGGCAACGAAGGTGCGCCCATGGCCGATGTGACAGAGATCGTAAACGGTAATACCACACACGTACATGCCGACTTCCCCGGCATGAATAGGTTTAAATTCCTCTTTTTGGCGCGTCATTGTATTAAAGATTTTTAACATCGAAGATTCCATGTAAACACGTGTGTGGGTTGTTTGTTCCCTATAATACCTATAATTCGGAATAGGATCAGCACACAATGCAAGGTGATCGCGTCCTGTGGTTATGCTATAACAAGCCCCTATATGTGACCCGAACGCGGGTCGACGTACCACAATAACGGAACAGGATGCAAAAATGGTTACTTTCCACACTAATCATGGCGATATCGTAATCAAAACCTTTGATGACAAAGCGCCTGAAACAGTTAAAAACTTCCTGGACTACTGCCGCGAAGGTTTCTACGACAACACCATTTTCCACCGCGTGATCAACGGCTTTATGATCCAGGGTGGCGGTTTTGAACCGGGTATGAAGCAGAAAGCGACGAAAGAAGCGATCAAAAACGAAGCCAACAACGGCCTGAAAAACACCCGTGGCACGCTGGCAATGGCCCGTACCCAGGCGCCTCACTCCGCGACCGCGCAGTTCTTCATCAACGTGGCTGATAACGACTTCCTGAACTTCTCCGGTGAAAGCCTGCAGGGTTGGGGCTACTGCGTGTTCGCAGAAGTGGTTGAAGGTATGGACGTGGTCGATAAGATCAAAGCCGTCTCTACTGGCCGCAGCGGCATGCACCAGGACGTACCTAAAGAAGACGTTGTGATTACAAGCGTGACCGTCAGCGAGTAATTCGTGGCGACACTCTTTATTGCGGATCTGCATCTGCAAACAGAAGAACCGGCGATCACCGCCGGTTTTCTGCGTTTTTTACGCGGTGAAGCGAAAAGCGCCGATGCGCTGTACATCCTGGGCGACCTGTTTGAAGCCTGGATTGGCGACGATGATCCTGACCCGCTGCATCGTGAAATCGCCTCCGCCATTAAGGCGCTGGTTGATTCCGGTGTCCCCTGCTATTTCATTCACGGCAACCGTGATTTTCTGCTCGGCAAGCGCTACGCCCGCGAAAGCGGCATGACGCTGCTGCCGGAAGAACAGGTGCTCGACCTCTATGGCCGCAGGCTGCTGATTATGCACGGCGATACGCTCTGCACGGACGATACCGGCTATCAGGCGTTTCGCGCCAAAGTTCACACCCCCTGGATCCAGACGCTGTTTCTTGCCCTGCCGCTCTTTATCCGTAAACGCATCGCAGCCAGAATGCGTGCGGGCAGTAAAGCCGCTAACAGCAGTAAATCCATGACCATCATGGACGTCAATCCGCAGGCCGTAGTGAGCGTAATGGAAAAACATGGGGTTCAGTGGTTAATCCACGGTCATACCCACCGCCCTGACGTTCATTCCCTTCTTGCCAACGGCGAACCGGCCCATCGCGTTGTACTGGGTGCCTGGCACAGCGAAGGTTCCATGGTCAAAGTGACGCCTGAGGGTGTTGAGCTGATTGCGTTTCCGTTTTAACGTTTTTTCGACTGGTTTACGACCGCGCAACCGTTTTCCTTGCCCGTATAACATGCTATTCTCTGTGCCCTCGAAAGCAGTGTGTTTCGCACCACAGGAGTTTTAAGACGCATGTCTTCCCGCAATAATCCGGCGCGTGTCGCCATCGTGATGGGGTCCAAAAGCGACTGGGCTACCATGCAGTTCGCCGCCGAAATCTTTGAAATCCTGAATGTTCCGCACCACGTTGAAGTGGTCTCCGCGCACCGTACACCGGACAAACTGTTCAGCTTCGCCGAAAGCGCCGAAGAGAATGGCTATGAGGTGATCATTGCCGGTGCGGGCGGCGCAGCACATCTGCCCGGCATGATTGCCGCTAAAACCCTGGTACCGGTTCTCGGTGTCCCGGTCCAAAGCGCCGCGTTAAGCGGTGTGGATAGCCTCTACTCCATCGTCCAGATGCCGCGCGGAATCCCTGTCGGCACGCTGGCGATTGGTAAAGCGGGTGCGGCTAATGCAGCCCTGCTGGCGGCGCAAATTCTTGCGACGCACGATAAAGCATTACACCAGCGTCTGGCGGAGTGGCGTAAAGCCCAGACCGATGAGGTGCTGGATAATCCAGACCCGCGGGGTGCGGCATGAAGCAGGTTTGCGTCCTCGGTAACGGCCAGTTAGGCCGCATGCTGCGCCAGGCCGGTGAACCGCTGGGTATTGCCGTCTGGCCTGTCGGGCTGGATGCAGAACCGGAAGCGGTACCGTTCCACCAGAGCGTGATCACCGCCGAGATCGAACGCTGGCCAGAAACCGCGCTGACCCGCGAGCTGGCCCGCCATAACGCCTTCGTTAACCGCGACGTGTTTCCGATCATTGCCGACCGTCTGACGCAAAAGCAGCTGTTCGACAAGCTCGGTCTGGCGACCGCGCCGTGGCAGCTGTTGTCCGATAAAGGCGAGTGGAATGACGTGTTCGCGATGCTGGGCGAGCTGGCGATCGTGAAGCGCCGCGTCGGCGGCTACGACGGCCGCGGCCAGTGGCGTCTGCGTGCGCACGAAACCGCGGAGCTGCCGGACGACTGCTACGGCGAGTGTATCGTTGAGCAGGGCATCAACTTTAGCGGCGAAGTGTCCCTGGTTGGCGCACGCGGGCATGACGGACACACCGTCTTTTATCCGCTGACGCATAACCTGCATCAGGACGGCATTCTGCGCACCAGCGTCGCCTTCCCTCAGGCAAACGCCGACCAGCAGGCGCAGGCGGAAGACATGCTTTCAGCCATAATGCACGAGCTGGGTTACGTGGGCGTGATGGCGATGGAGTGTTTTGTTACCCCATCCGGCCTGCTGATCAACGAGCTGGCGCCGCGCGTGCATAACAGCGGCCACTGGACGCAAAACGGTGCCTCCATCAGCCAGTTCGAGCTCCACCTGCGTGCCATCACCGATCTGCCACTCCCGCAGCCGGTCGTGAACAGCCCGTCGGTAATGATCAACCTGATCGGGACCGATCTGAACTACGACTGGCTCAAGCTGCCGCTGGTGCATCTGCACTGGTATGACAAAGAGGTCCGACAGGGTCGTAAAGTGGGTCACCTGAACCTGAACGATAGCGACACGGGCCGCCTGAGCGCCACCCTGGAAGCCATGATCCCTCTCCTGCCGCCGGAATACGCGAGCGGCATTGTCTGGGCTCAGTCAAAGCTTAAATAAGCGATAAGTGCCGGGGAGTTGATCTTCCCCTTCCCCGGCCTCTCCTCTCGCGCGTAAAATCCCCGCCATTGCTGGTTTTATTTCTGGAATACCCATGAACGATGGAACGGACTATCGCGCGATCCTCGCGTCTGATACCCCTTTAATCGACGTTCGCGCGCCGATAGAATTTGCCCAGGGCGCGATGCCCGCCGCCCTTAACCTGCCGCTGATGAACGACGACGAACGCGCCGCCGTGGGCACCTGCTATAAACGTCAGGGCCCCGAGGCCGCACTGGCGCTCGGCCACAGTCTGGTCAACGGCGAGACGCGTGAGGCGCGCATTAACGCCTGGCGTGAAGCCAGCCTTGCTCACCCTGAAGGTTATCTCTGCTGCGCGCGCGGGGGCCAGCGTTCACATATCTCACAGGCCTGGCTGAAAGAGGCCGGTGTCGATTACCCGCTGATCCGCGGCGGCTATAAAGCCCTGCGCCAGACGGCGATTCAGGTGACGATTGAGCAGTCGCAAAAGCCGATGGTGCTTATCGGCGGCTGTACCGGAAACGGGAAAACCCTGTTGGTGAAGCAGCATGCGCAGGGTATCGATCTGGAAGGGCTGGCGCACCACCGCGGTTCGTCCTTTGGCCGCACGCTCACTCCGCAACTGTCCCAGGCCAGCTTTGAAAATCATCTTGCCGTCGAGCTGTTAAAAAAAGATGCCGCACGCTGGGTGCTGGAAGATGAAGGTCGAATGATTGGCTCCAACCACCTGCCGGAGTGCCTGCGCGACCGCATGAATGAAGCTCCCATCGCGGTTGTCGAGGATCCGTTTGATATTCGTCTTGAGCGTCTGCGCGAAGAGTACTTCGACCATATGTGGGCGGATTTTTCTGCCGCTTATGGTGAAGAGGCCGGCTGGAAAGAGTACAGCGCGTATCTGCACCACGGACTTTTCGCCATTCGCCGCCGCCTGGGGCTACAGCGTTTTGCGGAACTGACTGTCCTACTCGATTCCGCGTTGCTTGAACAGCAACGGACAGGCTGCACCGAGGTTCACTTTAGCTGGCTTGCGCCCCTGCTTAACGACTATTACGACCCGATGTACGGCTATCAGCTTGAGAAAAAAGCGGAGAAGATTGTTTTCCGAGGGACGTATAACGAGGTCGCTGACTGGCTTAATCGCTGAAAAAAGCCGGGTGGCGGCTACGCCTTACCCGGCCTACGCGTGCTTTTGTAGCCCCGGTAAGCGCAGCGCCACCGGGGAACAGACGACTTAGAAGTCGTAACGCAGACGCACCAGGTTCATGTCACCCAGGTTGTCGGTGCTGGAGGTGAACACGTGTTCGTAATCCACGCGGAAACCGTAATCCAGCTGGAAGCTGATACCCACGCCATTGTCGATGCGCTGGTAGTTACGGCCATTCACATACTCAATGCGGTCGCCCATGAAGTAAGGCTGGATGGATTTCACCGCATACTGGCCGATCGGGAATTTATACCCTGCGAAGTATTCAATACCCCACGCGTCGCCCGCAAAGTAGTCGTTAACAGACACTTTTTTGGTGGTCAGGAAGTTCTGGTACCAGCCGCCGCCTGCGGAGAAGGTCCAGTTGTCCGGCGTCCAGCTCAGCGCGGTACCGAGGATGTTCTGGTCGTAGGTTTTGCTGTCGCCGTTGTCCGGGTTACGCATGTCCGCACGGGTGTAGTTCCACGCTGCGCCCCAGGTCAGGTCGGTGGTCAGGTGGTAATCCAGGCCCAGTGAACCGCCGCCTTTACGCTTATAGCGCAGGCCGTTACCCGGCAGGTATTCGCTGTCTTCAAACAGGTAAGATGCATAGATGTCGGCATCACCCACGGTTTTCTTGTATTTCAGCATCTGGCGTGAACGGTAAGAACCGTCGTAGTCGCCGTTGATCCCGTTACCTGGCGCCTGAGCAATCATGTCGTAGTCCCAGATATCGGTTTTCGCGCCCACCACATCATAGTAAACGCTGTTCTGTTGACCGAAGGTCAGCGTACCCCAGGTATCGCTCTTCAGGCCGGTGTAGAGCATACGGCGAGTGGTATCGTGTGCGCCGTCTGCGTAGTGATGATCCCAGTTAAACTGGGCAGGGATGTTCACACCCAGTTCGTAGTAGCTTATCCAGCTAATATCATCAAACAGGTAGTAATCAGCCGCGAAACGGAAACGGGTACCACCGTCAAAGCCGTTACGTTTGTAGCTGTTTTTACCGTCGTCGCCGGTCATGTTCTGGAACTGAGGACGAATACTGCCGCCAACGGTAAAGTTCAGGCGGCTCAGCGGGTTACCCGCCTGCGGATCCTGTTTAAGAACGGTGATTTCCGCCTGAGAAGCGAAGGTCGTTAATGCCACTGCCGCGCCAATCGTTACCGCCAGCGCTGATTTTTTTATAGTCATTATTTTTCCTTAATAGACACGCTGCTAAATATTTAGCGGGTGAATATTAACTGGAAATAATCGGGCTGTGTGGACGGGTTTTTAATGTTTTGTGCTACTAAATACGTGGGTATTATCACTTTGTGCTTTTAAAATATTGCACACCGGCATAAAAACCGGCGTGCAATTATCACGGAGCTGGATTACCCCATAAACTGCCGGAACAGCGCTTTGCCCCTTAACAGGCGCGTTCCGAGCCAGCCCCCGCAGAGGGAGAGCAGCACCGCGCCGCAGAGAGGCAGAATCAGCCAGAGACGCCAGTCAGGCTCCCACGGGAAGTCGAAGACACGTGTCTGCAACACCGCCAGCGCCGTCTCGGCGCCAATCGCGGCCACCAGACCGGCAACCAGCCCCAGCAGCGCAAACTCGCTCCAGAGCGTCATCCGAAGCAACCGCTTCCCGGCCCCCAGCGTGCGGTAGACCACCAGCTCCTGATGGCGCTGACGCATGCCCACCTGCACCTGGGCCAGTAGCAACAGCACGCCGCAGATGGTCACCAGCACCACCATGACCTCCAGCGCGCGGCTCACCTGCTCCAGTACCTGTCCCACCTGCTTCAGGATCGCCCCAATATCCAGCAGGCTGACCGTCGGGAATTCCCGGTTAAGCTGCGTCAGCATGCCGTTGCCATTTTCCCAGCGGAAGCTGGTCAGCCAGCTTTGCGGCTGTCCATCCAGCGCCCCCGGCGGGAAGATAAAGAAGAAGTTGGGCCGCAGGCTTTCCCAGTCCACCTTTCGCAGGCTGGTGACTTTGGCGGTAAAGTCCTGGGTATCGCCGGTGAAGGTCACGCTGTCCCCGAGCTTCACGTTCAGGCGCACCGCCAGCCCTTCCTCCATTGATACCTCCCCCACTTTCGGCGGCCAGGTGCCTGCCGTGATCGGGTTATGGTCGGGCCGTTTCTCCTGCCAGGTCAGGTTAAGCTCGCGGTTCAGCGACTCGTCCTTGTTCCCCTCCGTCGACTGCCCATTGATTTGCGTCAGACGGGCGCGAACAATCGGATAAAACGACTCCGGGACAATATGATGCTCAGAGAGGAAACCCTTCAGCGGCGTAACCTGCTCAGGCGCGATATTGATCAGAAAATAGTTCGGACTTTCCGGGGGAAGCTGCTGCTGCCAGCGATCCAGCAGATCGCCCCGCAGCACCAGCAACAGGGCCAGCAGCATAAACGACAGTGAAAACGCCGACAGCTGGCTGAGCGTAGACCAGGGCTGATGCAGCAGACGATTAACGGCCAGGCGCACGGGCAGCGATTTCACCGTCAGCCTCTTCAGAACGTTGAGCAGTATCCAGCCCAGTACGCCGCACAGCAGCGCCAGCACAACCGCACCGGCCAGCACCGCCCACAGCAGCGTGCTGCCGCCCATCAGCCAGGCCAGCAGCCCCACCGCGACCGCAATAATCCCCGGAAGGTAGAACTTCAGCGGCCAGACGTTCGCCACCACATCATTACGCAGCACGCGCAGCGGCTGCGTCGCGAGCAGCAGCCGGTAGGGCCGCAGCCCCACCAGCAACGAGATCACGACCATCGCGCCAATCGCCCACAGCCACGGCCAGAAGCTGGCCGGTGGCAATGCGGACGGAAGCACCGGTTTTAACATCACCATCAGCAGTTTTTCAAACAGCAGCCCTATGATTCCGCCAGTGAACACTGACAAAACCAGCAGCATTAGCCACTGGCCGACGATCAGCTTGCGTAGCTGCGCCCGTCCCGCGCCGAGGGTTTTAAGGATCGCCACCCGATCGTAGCGGCTGCGGCAGTAATGCCCCATCGCCACCGCCACTGCCGCTACCGCCAGCAGCAGGGTTAAGAGCGCCGAAAGCAGCAGGAACTGCTGAGAGCGCTCCAGAGATTTACCGAGCGCCCCCTCGTCCTGCTCCAGCCCGTACCAGCGGTGCTCCGGTTTAAGCTGCGGGAGCAGCCATTTTTCATACCCATCAAGCTGGGCTGGCGTGCCGCCAAACTTGTAGCGCCAGGTGACGCGGCTGCCCGGCTGGACAGCATGGGTTGCCGGAACATCCGCCGTGTTCATCAGCAGGCGTGGCGCAAGCTGGAAGGGGTTAAAGCCGGAGTCGGGTTCCTGCACCACCTCCCCGGCAATTTTCAGCGTGGCATCGCCCACGTCAATACTGTCACCGGCTTTCAGGTTCAGAAGCGCCATTAAACGCGATGCCAGCAGCACCGTGCCGGGCGTTGGTTTTAACCCCGGCGGACTGGTTTGTAAGTCACCGTACATCGGGTAGACATCATCCACGGCTTTCACGCTGGCGAGCTGCGGCGTGTCCCCCGCAAAGGTCATGGTCTGGAAGGTGATTTGCTCTCCCACCTTCAACCCTGCTTTGTGCGCTTCCTCAATCCAGCCCGGCGGAACAGGACGCGAGCTTTGCAGCGCCCGGTCCCCGGCCATAAATTCCCGGCTCTGCTGGCTGAGCCCTTTTTCCATACGGTCGCTGACGCTGCCGAGCGCCAGCACGCAGGCCACCGCCAGGCTTAACGCCAGCCAGACAATCAGCAGCGAGGGCGAGCGCCACTCGCGCCAGAACCAGCGGGCAATCATGCTTCCTCCTGAAGCGTACCGTTGACCAGCCGCAGACGCCGGTCGCAGCGGGCGGCCAGCTGCGGATCGTGGGTCACGAGGATCAGCGTGGTACCGTGTTCACGGTTAAGCGAGAACAACAGATCCGCGATTTTGTCGCCGGTTTTACGGTCAAGGTTGCCGGTGGGTTCATCAGCAAACAGCACTTCCGGGCGGCCATTAAAGGCGCGCGCCAGCGCCACACGCTGTTGCTCCCCGCCGGAAAGCTGTGCGGGAAGATGGCTGAGGCGCTTGCCCAGACCGAGCTGTTCCAGCAGCGCCTTCGCATGGGCGCGGCTTTCGCGACTCTTTTCACCGCGCAACAGCGCCGGAAGTTCGACGTTCTCCAGCGCGTTCAGCGTGGGGATCAGCATAAAAGACTGAAAGACAAACCCGATGTGGCGCGCACGCAGCGCAGCACGCGCCTCTTCATCAAGCTGGTGCAGCGGCTGCCCGACAAGATGAACCTCGCCGCTGCTCCCGTCGTCCAGACCGGCCAGAATCGCCAGCAGCGTGGACTTGCCGGAACCGGATTCGCCAATCAGCGCGATGGTTTCAGCGCGTTTGACAACGAGTTCAACTCCAGTAAGGATGGAAAGCTCGTGTTCCCCCTGACCGACGGACTTCTTAAGACGATGAACTTCAACACTGTTTTCCGCTGGCATTTGCCCTTCCTGTTCTTGATTCTGATGACCTTCCGCGCGGCGGCAGCGGACACGTTACTGATTCTTGGCGACAGCCTGAGCGCGGGCTATCGCATGGCGGCCAGCGCAGCCTGGCCCGCTCTGCTCAACGATAAATGGCAGAGCAAGACGACGGTTATCAACGGCAGCATCAGCGGCGATACCTCGCAGCAGGGCCTGTCGCGCCTGCCAGCGCTACTCAAACAGCATCAGCCGCGCTGGGTGCTGGTTGAGCTTGGCGGCAACGATGGATTGCGCGGTTTCCAGCCTCAGCAGACGGAACAGACGCTGCGCACCATTTTGCAGGACATCAAGGCGGCAAACGCCCAGCCGCTGCTGATGCAAATTCGCCTGCCCGCTAACTACGGTCGTCGGTATAATGAAGCCTTTAGCGCGATCTACCCTAAGCTTGCCAAAGAGTTTGATATTCCGCTGCTGCCATTTTTCATGGAAGAGGTCTATCTCAAACCCCAGTGGATGCAAGACGACGGGATCCACCCCAATCGCGATGCGCAGCCGTTTATTGCCGACTGGATGGCAACGCGGCTGGCTCCTTTAGTTAAACATGACTCCTGATTAAGCGGAGATCCTGACAGGTAAAGTTATGCAAAAATCGGTCTTAATTACAGGATGTTCCAGCGGAATCGGTCTTGAAAGCGCGCTCGAATTAAAGCGTCAGGGATTTCGGGTGCTGGCGGCCTGCCGCAAACCCGACGATGTCGAACGCATGAACGGGCTGGGCTTTACCGGCGTGCTGCTGGATATGGACTCCCCGGAAAGCGTCGAACGCGCCGCCGATGAGGTGATAGCCCTGACCGACAATCGTCTGTACGGGCTTTTTAATAATGCCGGTTACGGCGTGTATGGCCCGCTGGATACGCTCTCGCGCGAAACGCTGGAAAAGCAGTTTTCAACCAACTTCTTTGGTGTCCACCAGCTCACCATGCGTCTGCTCCCCGCCATGCTGCCGCACGGCGAGGGGCGTATCGTGATGACATCGTCAGTTATGGGTCTGATATCAACGCCCGGCCGCGGCGCCTACGCCGCCAGCAAATATGCGCTGGAGGCCTGGTCCGACGCCCTGCGCATGGAGTTACGTCACAGCGGCATTAAGGTCAGCCTGATTGAACCCGGCCCGATCCGCACCCGCTTTACCGAAAACGTTAACCAGACGCAGGCGGATAAACCGGTCGAAAACCCCGGCATTGCCGCACGATTTACGCTCGGGCCCGAAGCGGTGGTTGCCAAAGTGCGCCATGCTTTTGAGAGTGAACATCCCAAAATGCGCTACCCGGTAACGCTGGTCACCCATGCCGTTGGCTGGTTAAAACGTCTGCTACCGGGCCGGATGATGGACAAAATTTTACACGGTTGAGTTGAAGCGACAGCGCTCACCCCCATGTAAATAACAAACCGATAAAAGAGAAGGCCGCATGTCCGTACAGAATATCGTCAATATTACTGAAGCAAACCTGCAACAGATCCTCGAACAGTCGATGGCAAAACCCGTGCTGTTCTACTTCTGGTCTGAACGCAGCCAGCACTGTTTACAGCTGACGCCGGTGCTGGAAAGCCTTGCCGCGCAGTACAACGGTCAGTTCATTCTTGCCAAACTGGACTGTGACGCAGAGCCGATGGTGGCGTCTCAGTTTGGTTTGCGCGCCATCCCTACCGTCTACCTGTTCCAGAACGGTCAGCCTGTTGATGGCTTCCAGGGGCCACAGCCGGAAGAGGCCATTCGCGCCCTGCTGGATAAAGTCCTCCCGCGCGAAGAAGAGCTGAAAGCGCAGGAAGCCATGGCGCTGATGCAGGAAGGCAAATACGACGAGGCGCTGCCGCTGCTTAAAGACGCGTGGCAGCTCTCGAATCAGAACAGTCAGATTGGCCTGCTGCTGGCGGAAACGCAGATTGCTCTGCACCGTTCAGAAGACGCCGAAGCCGTGCTCAAAACGGTTCCCCTGCAGGATCAGGACACCCGCTATCAGGGGCTGGTCGCGCAGATTGAACTGCTGAAACAGGCGGCAGATACGCCGGAAATTCAGCAACTGCAGCAGCAGGTCGCTGACAACCCGGCCGATGCGGCTCTGGCAAGCCAGCTGGCGCTGCAGCTGCATCAGGTGGGGCGTAACGAAGAAGCGCTTGAGTTGCTGTTTAGCCATCTGCAAAAAGACCTCGCTGCCGCAGACGGTCAGGCGCGCAAAATGTTCCAGGAGATCCTGGCCGCGCTGGGCACCGGCGATGCGCTGGCGTCGAAGTATCGTCGTCAGCTGTACGCGTTGCTCTACTAACAAAAAAATGCCCGGTGGCGCTTCGCTTACCGGGCCTAGAAAAGTGCGGATCGTAGGCCGGGCAAACGCAGTGCCGCCCGGCATAATCACCGCACGTTTTTCAACTGCGTCACCACCAGCTGATGGCGCGCGTTGTAAAACTTCCGATAGGTCAGGTAACAGGCAATGATGGTGGACAGGCTTGCCGTTGAGAGCAGCATAAACGTCACCATAATCTGATACTTAATCGCTTTTACCGGATCGATACCGGCAAAAATCAGCCCCGACATCATGCCCGGCAGGCTCACCAGCCCGACCGTTTTGGCTGAATCTACCGTGGGGATCAGCGATGAGCGAATGCTCTCACGAATCAGCCGCGCGGAGGCCACTTTAGGCGTCGCTCCCAGGCTTAATTTCTCCTGTAGCTGCTGCTGTTCACTGCTGAAGCGCTGGCCGAGATTGTTATAACACAGCCCAACGGCCACCATGGCGTTCCCGGCAATCATTCCTGAGATAGGGATAACCTGCATCGGCGTAAACTCAATTGAGCCGGAAAGCACCAGTACCGCCAGCGTTAATACGGTTCCGGTGGTAATGGCAATAAACGACGAGACAAACGCCTTATCGATGTATTTACTGCGCTTTTGCGCGTTCCACGCCGCATTGAAGCAGATAAACAACACCATCAGCAGCGTCAGCACCGCGTGGTTGACGTTGAAAATATACTTCAGCACATAGCCGACAATAATGAGCTGAATCACCGCGCGGCAGATACTCCACACAATGTCCTTTTCCAGCCCCAGCTTTTCACGGTAGCTGACGACAATCGCGATCAGCACCAGCACCATCGAAAACGCCAGGGATTCGTTCGTAATATTGTGCTCACCCACGGTTTGCCTCCTGCATTTTTCCGCCATGCGGCTGGAGCGTCAGTACGTCATCCGCATGGGTAATTTCGTTAGCGTCATGCGTCACCCACAGCACGGCAATATTCTGCTCGCGGACGTAACGATGAATGATTTCATTGACGTTGCGCTTGTTGGCATCATCGAGCGCGCTGGTGATCTCATCGAGCAGTAACACCTTCGGTAAGAACTGCAGATTACGGATCAGCGAGACGCGCTGCTTTTCGCCGCCCGACAGTTCGGAAACGGACTTTGTCAGGGTGTCCGGCGGCAGATTGAAGCGTGCCAGGTCGGCGGAAAACCGTTCAGGATCGGGCGTCTTATGTCGGATCTGCCAGGGGAAAAGCAGGTTATCGTACACCGTGCTGTCGAACAGGCTCGGGGTTTGCACCGAATAAGAGACCTGCTGGCGGTAAGCCTCGGGTGAAAGCGTTGAAATATCCTTCCCCTCAAAGAAGATCTTTCCCGACGTTGGCGTGAGCAGCGACGCAATGATTTTAAGCAGCGTACTTTTCCCGCAGCCTGAGGGGCCGGTAATCAGTCGAAACTCGCCCGGCAAGAGGCTAAAACTGACATTATTCAGAATGGTGGTACCGCCTGTGCGGTAGCCCACGTCCTCAATGGTTAATACCGCGCTGTTATCCTTCATGTGATCTTCTGCCTTTATCCCAATAATGAGCAGTAGTTTACGGCGATGAGTGATAATAAAGCGACTTTCCTCGTATACTTAGGATCAACAAAAAGTGATTTCATTTCTGCCTTAGCATGCAAAACAGGAGGTTTTTATGCTCATCGTTGTTCCTGTCCTTATCTTCGTTGCGCTGGTTATCGTCGGCGCAGGCGTCAAAATTGTCCCTCAGGGTTATCAGTGGACCGTCGAACGCTTCGGCCGCTATACCAACACGCTACAGCCTGGCTTGAGCCTGATTGTCCCGTTCATGGACCGCATCGGTCGCAAGATCAACATGATGGAACAGGTGCTGGATATCCCTTCTCAGGAAGTGATCTCCAAGGATAACGCCAACGTTACCATTGATGCCGTCTGCTTTATTCAGGTGATTGATGCGCCGAAAGCGGCCTATGAGGTGAGCAACCTGGAGCTGGCGATCGTTAACCTGACGATGACCAACATCCGTACCGTGCTTGGCTCGATGGAGCTGGACGAGATGCTCTCCCAGCGCGACAGCATCAATACCCGCCTGCTGCACATTGTCGATGAGGCCACGAACCCGTGGGGGATCAAAGTCACCCGTATCGAGATCCGCGACGTGCGCCCGCCGGCAGAACTGATCGCCTCCATGAACGCCCAGATGAAGGCTGAGCGAACCAAGCGTGCCTATATTCTGGAAGCCGAGGGGGTGCGTCAGGCCGAAATCCTCAAAGCGGAAGGGGAAAAACAGTCGCAGATCCTGAAAGCGGAAGGCGATCGTCAGTCCGCATTCTTACAGGCAGAAGCGCGTGAACGTTCTGCAGAGGCGGAAGCCCGCGCGACCCAGATGGTATCCGAGGCGATTGCCGCCGGTGATATCCAGGCCGTGAACTACTTCGTCGCGCAAAAATATACCGATGCACTGAAAGAGATCGGCTCCGCGAACAACAGCAAAGTGGTGATGATGCCGCTGGATGCCAGCAGCCTGATGGGCTCTATCGCAGGGATTGCCGAACTGATTAAAGACAGCGGAAACGAGCGTAAAAAATGATTGAACTGATCGTCGCACATCCTCATGCGTTCTGGCTAAGCCTCGGTGGCTTACTGCTGGCCGCCGAGATGCTGGGCGGCAACGGTTACCTACTGTGGAGCGGTGTTGCCGCGGTCATTACCGGCCTGGTCGTCTGGCTTCTGCCGCTTGACTGGGCATGGCAGGGGGCGCTGTTTGCCGTGCTGACGCTGGTGGCCGCCTGGCTGTGGTGGCGCTGGCTGAACCGACAGGTAAGCGAACAGAAACCGCTGGATGCCCACCTTAACCAGCGCGGACAGCAGATCGTCGGCAAGCGTTTTACGCTCGACACCCCGCTGGTGAACGGGCGCGGGCATATGCGCGTAGGTGACAGCTCGTGGCCGGTGGTGGCCGACGACGACCTCAGCGCCGGAACACGGGTTGAGGTCATTGCGGTAGAAGGCATTACCCTGCGGGTAAAAGCCTGTTAAGCGTGGGTTTTGCGGTGGCAGCAGCCGGCAAGATTGTCGATAATCGGGCAGTCGGCGCTGTCATCACCCGGACAGGAATCCGCCAGCTGTAACAGCTGTTCACGCATCGACTGTAATTCGATGATATGGCGTTCGATCTCCGCCACTTTTTCCAGCGTGCGTTTTTTCACGTCGGCACTGTGGCGCTTCGGATCGTTAAACAGGTTTACCAGTTCGCCGGACTCTTCCAGGTTAAACCCCACCTGCCTTGCCTGGCGCAGTAACGTCAGTTCATCAAGATGCCGTTGCGTGTAGCTGCGGTAGCCGTTTTCACTGCGCAACGGCGGCGTTACCAGCCCTTTCTCTTCATAAAAGCGAATGGCTTTGCTGGTTAAGCCGGTTTTTTTTGCCACGTCACTGATATTCACATTTCCCCCTTGACCTTCCCCTTGATGGAAGGTTTAACCTTCATAACAGTTAGCGAAAAGCGTTACTCCGGTCAACAACTGACCAGTTCATTATACGGGAGTTTTGTTATGTCTCACACTATTGACCTGACGCTGGACGGCCTCTCCTGCGGCCACTGTGTCAAACGCGTTAAAGAAAGCCTGGAACAGCGTCCTGATGTTGAAAGCGCTGAGGTGACTATCGACCATGCCGCCGTGACCGGCAGCGCCAGCGCGGATGCGCTGATCGATACCATTAAACAAGCGGGTTATGGGGCGGAGCTGAGCCACCCAAAGGCTAAACCGCTGGCAGAGTCATCATCCCCGTCGGAAGCACTGACAGCGGCCACTCCTGAGCTTCCGGCAGCGGATGATATTGATGACAGCCAACAGCTGCTGATCAACGGTATGAGCTGCGCCAGCTGCGTCTCCCGGGTACAAAATGCCTTACAGGCGGTACCGGGCGTCGCACAGGCACGGGTAAACCTTGCGGAGCGTACTGCGCTGGTGATGGGCAGTGCCTCCGCCGCAGAGTTAGTGCAGGCCGTGGAGAAAGCGGGCTACGGCGCAGAGGCCATCGAAGATGATGTCGAACGCCGCGAGCGCCAGCAGGAAACGGCTATCGCCACCATGAAGCGCTTCCGCTGGCAGGCGATTGTCGCCCTGCTGGTGGGGATCCCGGTGATGGTGTGGGGCATGATGGGTGACAACATGATGGTCACCGCCGACAACCGCACGCTGTGGCTGGTGATTGGCCTGATTACCCTTGCGGTCATGGTGTTTGCAGGCGGCCATTTCTATACCAGCGCCTGGAAGAGCCTGAAAAACCGCACCGCGACGATGGATACGCTGGTCGCACTCGGTACCGGCGCGGCGTGGCTCTATTCAATGAGCGTTAACGTCTGGCCGCAGTGGTTCCCGATGGAAGCGCGCCATCTCTATTATGAAGCGAGCGCGATGATTATCGGCCTGATTAACTTAGGCCATATGCTGGAAGCCCGCGCCCGTCAGCGCTCCTCCAAAGCGCTGGAACGATTACTCGATTTAACCCCACCGACGGCCCGCGTGGTCACGGACGAGGGGGAAAAAAGCGTCCCGCTGGCGGAAGTGCAGCCCGGCATGACGCTGCGTTTGACCACCGGCGATCGCGTGCCCGTTGACGGCACGATAACCCAGGGCGAAGCCTGGCTGGATGAAGCGATGCTGACCGGGGAACCCATCCCTCAGCAGAAATCCGACGGCGATGCCGTCCATGCCGGCACGGTCGTTCAGGACGGCAGCGTGCTGTTCACCGCCAGTGCGGTTGGTAGCCATACTACGCTGTCGCGTATTATCCGAATGGTGCGCCAGGCTCAGAGCAGCAAGCCGGAGATTGGCCAGCTTGCTGACCGAATCTCGGCCATTTTTGTGCCGGTGGTGGTCGGTATTGCCCTGCTGAGCGCGGCGATCTGGTATTTCTTCGGCCCTGCGCCACAGATTGTCTACACCCTGGTGATTGCCACCACGGTGCTGATTATTGCCTGCCCATGCGCGCTTGGCCTGGCCACGCCGATGTCCATTATCTCCGGCGTAGGCCGTGCCGCCGAATTTGGCGTGCTGGTCAGGGATGCGGACGCACTGCAGCGGGCCAGTACGCTGGATACGCTGGTGTTTGATAAAACCGGCACGCTGACCGAGGGGAAACCGCAGGTTGTGGCCGTGAACACCGCAGGCATCGCGCAGGAGGACGCGCTGCGTCTCGCCGCCGCGCTGGAGCAAGGCTCCAGCCACCCGCTGGCGCGCGCCATTCTCGAGAAAGCGAATGCTGCGGCCCTGCCGCAGGTCAGTAATTTCCGCACGCTGCGCGGGCTCGGTGTCAGCGGTGAAGCCGAGGGGCATACGCTGCTGCTGGGTAACCAGGCCTTACTCAATGATAATGGTATTGATACCGCGGCGCTGGAAAGCGAACTGAAAGCGCAGGCATCTCAGGGGGCAACCCCGGTTCTGCTGGCGGTGGATGGCAAAGCCGCTGCCCTGCTGGCCGTGCGCGATCCACTTCGTCAGGACAGCGTGGATGCCCTGGCGCGTCTGCACCGCGCGGGCTATCGCCTGGTGATGCTGACCGGGGACAACCCGACGACGGCAAACGCTATTGCGAAAGAAGCCGGTATTGATGAAGTCATTGCAGGCGTTCTGCCGGATGGCAAAGCGGATGCGATTAAGAACCTGCAACGCCAGGGACGTCAGGTGGCGATGGTGGGCGACGGCATCAACGATGCCCCGGCGCTGGCCCAGGCAGACGTCGGTATCGCCATGGGGGGCGGGAGCGATGTTGCCATTGAAACCGCCGCCATCACGTTGATGCGCCACAGCCTGATGGGCGTTGCTGATGCGCTGGCCATTTCGAAAGCCACGTTGCGCAACATGAAGCAAAACCTGCTGGGGGCATTTATCTATAACTCGCTCGGTATTCCAATTGCCGCCGGCATTTTGTGGCCGCTGACCGGCACGCTGCTTAACCCGGTGGTTGCAGGTGCGGCAATGGCGCTCTCCTCCATCACCGTGGTGAGCAATGCCAACCGCCTGTTGAGCTTTAAACCGAAAGATTGAATCTTGTTCTCGTACGCGCTAGCATGAACCTTTCCGTTTATGGAGCGCGTATGAGCCTGTTTAATCGTATAAAAACCTCGTTTCGCGCCCTCTTTCCCCGCCGTTATGCGTGGCCCGGCCTGGATATCTCCCTGCCCGGCGGTCAGCACCTGCATCTGGTCGGCAGCATCCATATGGGTACTCAGGATATGTCACCTCTGCCCCCCGGTCTGATAAAACGGCTGAAGCGCGCCGACGCGCTGGTCGTCGAGGCGGATATTTCGGGCCAGGAGTCACCGTTTGCCGGGCTTGAAAGCGATCTGACCCTGGCGGAACGTCTGGACGAAGCCAAACTGGCGGAACTGACGCGCGTCGCCGAAGAAACCGGCGTGTCGCTCTCTATGATTGACGCCCTGCCGCTCTGGCAAATTGCGATGGTGCTACAGGCCACGCAGGCGCAGCGACTGGGTCTGCGCGGTGACTACGGTATTGATTACCAGCTGCTCAATCTGGCAAGAGCGCGCAATCTGCCCATCATTGAACTGGAAGGAACGGACAGCCAGATTGCGCTCCTGCGTCAGCTTCCGGACGACGGCCGCATGCTGCTGGATGATACGCTGACCCACTGGCACACCAACGCACGTCTGCTGCAAACCATGATTGGCTGGTGGCTGGATGCGCCGCCAGCAGACGGAAAGCTGGCGCTGCCGTCAACGTTCAGCGAATCGCTGTATGATGTGCTGATGAATGCGCGCAACAATGCCTGGCGAGAGACGCTGCATGCATTACCTGCCGGGGAATACGTGGTTGCGGTCGGGGCGTTACATTTGTACGGAGAAGGGAATTTGCCGTCGCTGCTGAAATAAAAAAATGGCCAATATCTCTATTGGCCCGTCAAAGAGGAATTTCATCGTTTTTATTATGCCGAAGGAGACCTTCGGTTGAGCCGATTGTCGCTCAAAGTGACCATCACTGCCAATACTATTGCGCAAGATGGTGCTATTTTTTAGACAAACGTCAGGCGTATGCTGTTGGCATGATTTGTCTGTCGTAAGAAGGATAGCTATGACTCCCGCCGTTAAATTACTCGAAAAAAACAACATTTCTTTCCGGATCCACACTTACGATCACGATCCGAATGAAACCAACTTTGGCGACGAAGTGGTGCGCAAACTGGGGCTGAACGCTGACCAGGTCTATAAAACGCTGCTGGTTGCGGTGAACGGCGATATGAAACATCTCGCCGTGGCGGTCACGCCCGTCGCCGGACAGCTCGATCTCAAGAAAGTGGCGAAGGCGCTGGGGGCGAAAAAGGTGGATATGGCAGATCCGATGGTTGCGCAACGCACCACCGGCTACCTGGTGGGCGGGATTAGCCCGCTGGGGCAGAAAAAACGCCTGCCGACGCTGATTGATGCCCCTTCGCAGGAATTTGACACGATCTATATTTCAGGCGGCAAACGCGGGCTGGATATCGAGCTGGCGGCGGGCGATCTGGCGAAAATGCTGGACGCGAAGTTTGCGGATATTGCGCGCCGGGAGTGAAAGAAAAAGCCGGGTGGCGGCTACGAGGTAAAAGCAAAACGGTAACATGCGTTACCGTTTTTTGTGTTTGCGCCCTCTCCCGGTGGGAGAGGGTTGGGGTGAGGGCATCAGGCCGCACAACACTACTGCCAGCTCACCTCACCCTTCGGCTCATACGCGTTCACGTCAATCGGTGAATTCTGCTCGATGTACTGCTTCAGCACTTCCGCATCAATAAAGCCGGTATTCACATAGCCCGGTTTATTATCAATATGCGGATAACCGTCGCCGCCGGTGGCGTTAAAGCTCAACGTCGCCAGACGGTAGGTTTTTGCCGGGTCGACCGGTTCGCCTTTGATCTTCAGATCATTCAGCTTGCCGTCTTTTGCCACAAAGCTGACGTTGGCAAACTGCGGATAGGCCCCGGAATCCGGCTTCATCTGCGCGACGGCGGTCAGGTAGTCAATCGCCTCTTTGCCGGTCATGTCGGCATAGACCACCATGTTACCAAACGGCTGCACCTTCAGGACATCCTTGTAGGTGATATTTCCGCCTTCAATAGAGTCACGAATGCCGCCCCCGCTCATCACGCCAAAATCAGCACCGGTGCGCGCCATTTGCGCCGCCAGCACCAGGTGTCCCATGTTGGTCTGCACGAAGCGGACTTTACTGCGGTCTCCCTCCAGACGACCATTCAGCGTGCCGATTTTCACATCCAGCTGCGCTTTGCCTTTGTTCTGGAACGGTGTCAGCAGGGAGAGCATCTGCGGGTTCTCAGCGATCTCTGGCGTGTAAAGTACGCGCTCACTTTTCCCGTCCGGGTAGGTCACTTTCTTCTTCAGGTTGACCGGAATGAGCTGGTAGTGCACCAGTTTCATCTCGCCGTTACGGAACTCAAAGTCCGCCCGTCCCACGTATTTACCCCATTCGTGGGCCTGCACAATCCAGATACCGTTCTGACGGTCCGGCGCACACGGCGTGCCCGGCACGTAATCCACCTGTTTTTTATTCTCCGATGCCATGCACACCGGGTCCTGTGAGTGCCCCCCCACAATCATGGCCAGTGACCCTGCAGGCAGGCTGCGCGCCATCTCCACGTCGCCGGGTGCATTGGAGCCGTGCTCACCGTTGTCGTAGTGCCCCATGTGCGTGGTGGCGATAATCACGTCCGGCTTTTCGTTCTGCTGCAGTTCCTGAATCACCAGCTTCGCTTCGTCTGCCGGTTTGCGGAATTCAATATCCGTAAAGAACTCGGGGTTGCCGATTTTTGCCGTATCGTCGGTGGTTAAGCCAATGACTGCGATCTTCAAATCCTGACGCTTAAACAGCGCCCAGGGTTTGAACAGCCGTTCGCCGGTGCTTTTCTGGTAAATGTTGGCGGAGAGGAAGGGGAATTTGGCCCATTTTTCCTGCTGACGCAGCACCGTCAGCGGGTTATCAAACTCATGGTTACCGACGGCCATCGCGTCGTAGCCAATCAGATTCATGCCACGGAAATCCGGCTCGGCATCCTGTAAATCAGATTCCGGCACGCCGGTATTAATATCACCGCCTGAGAGCAACAGCACGCTGCCGCCCTGGGCTGCCACCTCTTTGCGAATGCCGTCCACCAGCGTTTTTTGCGCCGACAGACCATATTCGCCATATTCACTGCGCCAGAAATGACCATGATGATCGTTGGTATGCAGAATGGTGATTTTATAGGTTTTATCTTTTTCATACGCCTGCGCGGGCAGGCTTACCAGACCCCATGCGGCGATGAGCGCCAGCGCGACGCCCCGCTTCATTAACTTCATCTTCTCTCTCCCTGACCAATAGACAAAGGCAAAAATTACAGTGACTCACAATAATAGACAAATAAGTTTTCAGAATTGCGACTTTCTTCAAATGTCCCGGGCGGGTATGTTAGTCGGATAATAATTACACCCTGCATCTCTAATAACAAAACAACGTGGTATTTATGGCAATCAGCGAATCAACCCCGGCGTCGCCGCCAAAATCGCGCACCTCTTTTAAGGTATTAGGCTCAATCAGTCTTTCGCACCTGCTCAACGACATGATCCAGTCGTTGATTCTGGCAATTTATCCGCTGCTGCAGTCCGAGTTTTCGTTAACTTTCGTGCAGATCGGGATGATCACCCTCACCTTCCAGCTGGCTTCCTCGCTGCTGCAACCGGTGGTGGGCTACTGGACGGACAAATACCCGATGCCGTGGTCGCTGCCGATTGGCATGTGCTTTACCCTGAGCGGTCTGGTATTGCTGGCGATGGCTGGCAGCTTTGAGGCAGTGTTGATTGCTGCCGCGCTGGTGGGTACCGGGTCGTCCGTCTTCCACCCTGAGTCCTCACGGGTGGCACGTATGGCCTCCGGCGGCCGTCACGGGCTGGCGCAGTCACTTTTCCAGGTCGGCGGTAACTTTGGCAGTTCCCTCGGCCCCTTGCTGGCGGCGGTGATTATCGCCCCGTATGGCAAAGGGAACGTAGCGTGGTTTGTGCTGGCCGCACTGCTGGCGATTATCGTGCTGGCGCAGATCAGCCGCTGGTACGCCGCTCAGCATCGCGTAAATAAGGGCAAACCTAAAGCGAAGGTTATCAATCCTCTGCCCCGGAATAAGGTCATTCTGGCGGTTTCCGTACTGCTGGTGCTGATTTTCTCGAAATACTTCTACATGGCAAGCATCAGCAGCTATTACACCTTTTATCTGATGCAAAAATTCGGATTATCGGTACAAAATGCGCAAATCCACCTGTTTGCCTTCCTGTTCGCGGTTGCTGCCGGAACGGTTATTGGCGGGCCAGTGGGTGATAAGATTGGCCGGAAATATGTTATTTGGGGCTCTATCCTCGGTGTCGCGCCGTTTACCCTTATTTTGCCGTATGCCAGCCTCGAGTGGACGGGCATTTTAACCGTGATCATTGGTTTTATCCTCGCCTCGGCATTTTCCGCCATTCTGGTCTATGCCCAGGAGCTGTTACCGGGCCGTATCGGTATGGTTTCCGGACTCTTTTTCGGTTTCGCCTTCGGTATGGGCGGGCTTGGTGCAGCGGTGTTGGGGATGGTCGCGGATCACACCAGCATCTTCCTGGTTTATAAAATCTGCGCTTTCCTGCCACTTCTGGGGATGTTGACCATATTCCTGCCTGAGAATCGTCACAAAGCGTGAATTACAGGTAGCCAAAGTAAAACTTTGGCTACCTGCCCCCCTTATGCCATAAGGGTTTCCTCTCCATCCCTGACCTGAATTTATCAATATGCGCTTTTTTACGCGCATATTGCCGTTTTATTCAAACTTCAACAATTATTCATAAACATAAGGGCAAAAATTGTCATAAACTATTACCTGGTCTTTTGGTATTCACGCCAAAAATGGAACACTCACCGCGAAAGGAGACGGAATGCACCACGCCACACCGCTTATCACCACCATTGTTGGTGGACTTGTGCTCGCTTTTATCCTTGGCATGATTGCCAATAAACTGCGTATTTCTCCTCTTGTCGGCTATTTATTAGCGGGGGTTCTGGCGGGACCGTTTACGCCAGGTTTTGTCGCGGATACCAAGCTGGCGCCTGAGCTGGCGGAATTAGGCGTGATTCTGCTGATGTTTGGTGTTGGCCTGCACTTTTCCCTGAAGGACCTGATGGCGGTAAAGTCGATCGCCATACCTGGCGCGATCGCCCAGATAGGGGTGGCGACGCTGCTGGGGATGGCGCTTTCGGCCGTGCTGGGCTGGTCGTTGATGACCGGTATCGTATTTGGGCTGTGTCTCTCAACCGCCAGTACCGTGGTGCTGCTGCGCGCGCTTGAAGAGAGACAGCTGATAGACAGCCAGCGCGGGCAAATCGCGATAGGCTGGCTGATTGTGGAAGATCTGGTGATGGTGCTGACGCTGGTGCTGTTGCCTGCCGTCGCCGGAATGATGGAAAAAGACAACATCGGCTTCGCCTCGCTGGCGCTGGATATGAGTATCACCATCGGTAAAGTGGTGGCGTTTATCGCCATCATGATGCTGGTGGGCCGTCGTCTGGTGCCGTGGATCCTGTCCCGCAGCGCGGCGACCGGCTCCCGCGAGCTGTTTACGCTTTCCGTGCTGGCGCTGGCGCTGGGGATCGCTTTTGGCGCTGTTGAACTGTTCGACGTCTCCTTTGCCCTGGGCGCGTTCTTCGCCGGAATGGTGCTGAACGAGTCTGAGCTGAGCCACCGCGCCGCGCATGATACCCTGCCCCTGCGTGATGCCTTCGCCGTGCTGTTCTTTGTCTCCGTCGGCATGCTGTTTGATCCGATGATTCTGGTTCAGCAGCCGCTGGCCGTGCTGGGCACGCTGGCGATCATTATCTTCGGTAAGTCGCTCGCCGCCTTCTTCCTGGTGCGGATGTTCGGCCACTCCCCGCGTACGGCGCTGACGATTGCCGCCAGCCTGGCGCAGATTGGTGAGTTCGCCTTTATCCTCGCGGGTCTGGGTATGGCTCTGAACCTGCTGCCCCAGGCCGGGCAGAATCTGGTGCTGGCGGGGGCGATTCTGTCGATTATGCTGAACCCGGTCCTGTTTGCCCTGCTGGAAAAATACCTCGATAAAACCGAAACGCTGGAAGAGCAGACGCTGGAAGAAGCCATCGAAGAGGAGAAGCAGATCCCGGTGGATATCTGCAACCATGCGCTGCTGGTCGGCTTTGGTCGCGTGGGCAGCCTGCTCGGTGAGAAGCTGATGGCGCAGGGCATTCCTCTGGTGGTGATTGAAACCTCACGCACCCGCGTTGATGAACTGCGCGAGCGTGGTATTCGTGCGGTGCTGGGCAATGCGGCCAACGAGGAGATTATGGCGCTGGCGCATCTGGACTGCGCGCGCTGGCTGCTGCTGACTATTCCGAATGGCTATGAAGCAGGCGAGATTGTAGCCACCGCGCGTGAGAAATGCCCCAATATTGAGATTATCGCCCGGGCGCATTATGACGATGAGGTGGAGTACATCACCGAGCGCGGTGCGGATAAGGTAGTGATGGGCGAACGTGAGATTGCGAACACGATGCTGACGCTGCTGGCGAAACCGCCGGTTGAAGAGGCTGTTACGGGGTAAGATTTTTGCGGTCTGATGCCCTCACCCTGACCCTCTCCCACAGGGAGAGGGAACAAACACTAAAAACGGCAACCGGGTTGCCGTTTTGCTTTTACCTTTCCCAATAAGCCTCTTCGAGGCTGTCTTCCCGTTCCGGCAGGCCACGCGTTAAGCGCGGTGAATGCTGGTTCAGCACCTGATAGCTCACGCGGTTCGCGTACTTACACACCTGCGCCAGCGACGAATAGGTCAGCCAGTTGAACTTGTGTTTGCTGGAGTTGGGTACGTTGGTTTTGTGGTAGGCATTGGCGGTAATGTCGTGCAGCAGTGCTGCCAGCGCGCCGTCACCCGCCCCGTTGGTGTTCATGATCTTCTCCGGTCCGCCCATATAAGGCGCAATGTGGGAGTAGATACGCAGCGGGTTGAGGCAATCTTTATGGCGCATACCGCGGCTGAACTCGTACTGGTTGAACTCGGCAATCGCGCCAGGGAGCAACGGGTGCTGGGTTTTGCGTTTGCTCTCTTCTTCCGTAAAGCCCGCCATATAGAGCCCGACGGGGCCGGCAGTGCAGAGCACCAGATCCACCCAGTCCAGCGCTTTGTCAGAGGCCAGCAGCGGATCGCTCTCACCGGTGAGCGCTTCGGCCTCTTCTTCGTTCATCGCCAGAATTGAGACGTGCTCTTTCAGGAACGCCTGCCACCACTCGGGGTTATCGGCAATCACGAATTTGGTGCCCAGCGTGAGAACCACCGGCACGTCGTACTTTTTCGCGTACTCGATCGCTTTCATGGTCGCTTCCGGCATCGGCTCGCCCGGCTTGCAGCGTACCAGATAGGAGGTCAATACCAGCGCTGAGGCACCCGCAATCACCTCTTCAGGAATACTCTCGGCGCGCAGCTTATTCATATGGCCAGGGCTGATGGCAAACGTACGCTCCCCGGACTCGCCGATCAGCGTGAAGCAGCGGCCAATGGGCCCGTTAACGCCCTGAAGATAGTTCAGATCGGTACGGCTGGAGGTGTTGCACAAATAGCGGTAGGCATAACCACCGATTTCAATGTTACTGCACATCACGCCGAGCAGTACCGAGCGGTCATCGGCCAGCACGGAGTAGTTGTGCATAGTGTTACCGATGGTCCCCCCGGCAAACTGATGGGTAATGAGATTTTCACGCACCAGCTCCTGGTACAGCGCTTCGGCAACGTCGTCTTCGATCACCAGGGAGTGACCGGCGCTCAGACCATAACGGGCGACAAACTCATCATCCACTTTCGCTTCAATGTCCACCAGCGTCTGGTCGATACCAACGACCCAGGCGGCGCTGGTTTCATTTTCAGGCTGGATTTGCTGCAGGAGCGGATCGCGCGCATCAACGGGAAAGTAGTGTTTGGATTTACGTTTACCGGGAAATTTCATGGTCTGAACTGTATGAAGAATATGGGCCGGGAATGGTAGCACAAACCCGGCCTGGAGTGCGATCAGCGGCTGTTCGTCACCAGCGAGACCATCATGTCAATATGTTCAGGCGAGTCGTTAAGCGCCGGAATGTACTCGTACTTTTCGCCGCCAGCCTCAAGGAAAAATTCCCGGTTTTGCACCGCGATCTCCTCCAAGGTTTCCAGGCAGTCCGCTGAGAAGCCTGGCGACATCACCTGAATGTGCTTAACCCCCTTCTCGCCAAGCATTTTGAGGGTTTCATCGGTGTACGGTGTCAGCCACGGCTCGCGACCGAAGCGCGACTGGAAGGTCATCATCACTTTTTCCGGCGGCAGGCCGAGGGCGGAAACCAGCTCACGAGTGGTATCGCGGCAGCGCTGCGGATAATCATCCCCTTCGTTGGCGAAACGCTGTGGGATCCCATGATAGGAGAGCAGCAGCAGATCCGGCTCGCCGTGCTTTTCAAACGACGCGCGCGCGCTGTTGGCAAGCGCCTTGATGTAGAGATCGTTATCGGCGTAATCGCGAATAAAGGTCACGCCAGGAATGCGGCGACGGGTCGCCAGAATGCGCGCCAGCTCGTCCCAGACGGCGGCCACCGTCGAGCAGGAGTATTGCGGGTAGAGCGCCAGCACCACGATATGGTCTACACCCTGCGCCAGCAGTGATTCCACTGCGCTTTCCAGGGACGGTTTTCCGTAGCTCATGCCGAGCGCGACGGGCATATCCGGCAAGCGGGCAGCCAGCGCTTTTTCCTGACGACGGCTGTAAACCATCAGCGGCGAGCCCTCCTCCATCCAGACGGACTGATAGAGTTTGGCGACGCGCGGAGAACGAATCGGCAGAATCACGCCACGCAGCAGCGGCCACCACAGCAGTCTCGGGAAATCCACAACGCGCGTGTCGCTTAAAAATTGTCGCAGGTAGCGTTTTACCGCGTCTGATGTAGGTGCTTCTGGAGTGCCCAGATTGGCAAGCAGGATGCCGGTTTTCGCCTGACTCATTCACGCCTCTTAACCATTTGATAGGTTGTCAATTGTAGCGGAAATGCGTTTAAACGAAACCCATTGCTGTAATAGGTAAGGTGAGAATATTTCTCACCCGGGGACCCGGGTGAGAGGCGCGCGATTAGCCGAGAATTTTTTCCAGCTCTGCACGTACGTCAGCCACGGCTTTGGTGCCGTCGACTTTGGCGTATTTGGTGTTACCCGCCTGCGCTTCTTTGGTGTAGTAGCCGATCAGCGGCGCGGTCATCTGATGGTATTCCACCAGGCGTTTACGCACGGTCTCTTCCTGATCGTCTTTACGGGTGGTCAGCTCTTCGCCGGTCACGTCGTCTTTACCTTCAACCTTAGGCGGGTTGAATTTGATGTGGTAAACGCGGCCAGAAGCAGCGTGTACGCGACGGCCAACGATACGGTCAACGATCAGCTCGTCCGGTACGTCGAACTCGAGAACGTAGTCCACGTTGATGCCCGCTTCTTTCATGGCGTCAGCCTGAGGAATGGTGCGTGGGAAGCCGTCCAGCAGGAAACCGTTACGGCAATCTTCCTGAGCAATGCGCTCTTTGACCAACGCAATAACCAGCTCGTCGGTTACCAGCTTGCCTGCGTCCATGATGTCTTTCGCTTGTTTACCCAGCTCGGAGCCAGATTTTACAGCGGCGCGCAGCATGTCACCGGTGGAGATTTGCGGAATACCGTATTTCTCCATGATGAACTGAGCCTGAGTTCCTTTACCCGCGCCCGGAGCGCCAAGCAGAATAATACGCATTGCGAAAATCCCCTCAAATGTCGTTTCAATTTTTCAAAAGCGCTAAACAATACCACCAGAACGGACATCGCTCAAGGAAGGCGGGAAGGCTGAAACGGTTAACGGGGGGAGATAATTTGGGTGAGTGCAGTCTGGGGCCCTCACCCCGGCCCTCTCCCACGGGGAGAGGGAGAAGACCAGGGGAGGCGTGGTCAGTTACGCCAGAAGCAGCGCATTCACACGTTTAATGAACAGGTTAGGGTCTTCCAGCGTGCCGCGCTCGGCCAGCAGGGACTGATCCAGCAGCAGCTCAACCCACTCGGCAAAGCGTGCTTCGTCCTGGGTATCCGCCGCGCGTTTCACCAGCGGATGATCCGGATTAAGCTCAAAGATATATTTCACTTCCGGCACCGCCTGGCCCGCCGCAGCGAACAGCTTCGCCATCTGAGTGCTCATTTCGTCGGCATCGGTCGTGACAATGGCCGGGGTATCGATCAGACGGTGAGTGAAACGTACCTCTTTCACACGGTCACCCAGCAGGGTTTTCACGCGCTCAACGAACGGCTCCAGCGCCTTCTCGGCTTCTTTCGCGCTTTCATCTACCTCATCCGCCAGCTTGTCGATGGACTCATCGGCTTTTGCAACCGACTGGAACGCTTTACCGTCGAACTCGGTCAGGTAGTTCATCATCCACTCGTCGATGCGGTCAGACAGCAGCAGCACTTCGATGCCTTTCTTGCGCAACAGCTCCAGGTGCGGGCTGCTCTTCGCCGCCGCGTAGCTGTCGGCGGTGATGTAGTAGATCTTCTCCTGCCCTTCTTTCATGCGGGAGACATACTCTTCCAGCGACACGGTCTGCGCGGAGGAGTCGGTGTGCGTGGAGGCGAAGCGCAGCAGCTTAGCAATGGTTTCAACGTTTGCGGTGTCTTCTGCCGGGCCTTCCTTCAGCACCAGGCCAAACTGTTTCCAGAAGGTCTGGTATTTTTCCGCATCGTCTTTCGCCAGTTTTTCCAGCATCTGTAGCGCACGTTTGGTCAGGGCGTTGCGCAAGTTACGAGTGACGGTGCTGTCCTGCAGGATCTCGCGGGAGACGTTGAGCGGCAGATCGTTGGAATCGATCAGACCGCGCACGAAGCGCAGGTAGTTCGGCATGAACTGCTCGGCGTCGTCCATGATGAAGACGCGCTGCACGTACAGCTTCAGGCCGTGCTTGTGATCGCGGTTCCACATATCCCATGGGGCCTGCGCCGGGATGTACAGCAGGCTGGTGTACTCCTGCTTCCCTTCCACGCGGTTGTGGCTCCAGGTCAGCGGGTCGGTAAAGTCGTGGGCGATGTGCTTGTAGAACTCGTTATATTCGTCGTCTTTAATTTCAGACTTGTTGCGCGTCCACAGCGCCTGCGCCTTGTTGATTTTCTCCCAGGAGACCACGGTTTCGCCGTCTTTCTCTTCCTGTTTTTCAATCTCAACCGGCAGAGCGATGTGATCGGAATATTTGCTGATGATGGAGCGTACGCGCCAGTCGTTCAGGAAATCATCTTCCCCTTCACGCAGGTGCAGGGTGATTTCAGTCCCGCGGTCTGCTTTGGTGATGTCGTCAACGGTGTACTCACCTTCGCCTTTGGATTCCCAGAGCACGCCGTTCTCCGCGCTGTCGCCCGCCGCACGAGTACGCACGGTGACTTTGTCCGCCACGATAAACGCTGAGTAGAAGCCCACGCCGAACTGACCGATCAGCTGGCTGTCTTTCGCCTGGTCAGAGCCCATGGACTCAAGGAACGCTTTAGTGCCGGATTTGGCGATGGTGCCGAGGTGGTCGATCACCTCGTCGCGATTCATCCCAATGCCGTTATCGGCGATGGTCAGGGTGCGGTTCTCTTTATTGAAAGAAACGCGCACGCGCAGCTCGCCGTCGCCTTCATACAGATCCGGGTTAGACAGCGCGCGGAAGCGCAGCTTGTCCGCCGCATCGGAGGCGTTGGAAATCAGCTCACGCAGGAAGATTTCTTTGTTGGAATACAGGGAATGGATCATCAGGTGCAGAAGCTGTTTTACTTCTGACTGGAAACCACGGGTTTCTTGTCCTTTCATCTAAGTCGACCTCAACAATGCCATTTAATGGGGTTGTAAAACGTTGAGTGAGAGATGGGGATAAGGGAGAGAAATTTCAAGCGGAGGCCGCGAACGCAGCCTCCGTTTGGTCAGAAAATAATCTTGTGACGCCCGGCCAGAGAGTGCGACAGCGTGGTGCCGTCCACCATCTCCAGCTCACCACCCACCGGCACGCCGTGGGCGATGCGGCTGGCGTCAACGCCGTACTGTGAGCACAGCTCGGCGATGTAGTTGGCGGTTGCTTCCCCTTCCACCGTTGGGTTGGTGGCGAGGATCACCTCTTTAATCGTTTCGGACTCAAGACGCTGTTCAAGGCGGTCAAGACCGATATCGTCCGGGCCGATACCGTCCAGCGGGGAGAGATGCCCCATCAGCACGAAATAGCGGCCGGAAAACTGCCCGGTTTGTTCGATGGCATAGATGTCCGCCGGACTCTCCACCACGCAAATCTGACCGTTCTCCTGACGACGCGGATTCGAGCAGATGTTACACACATCCTGCTCGGTAAAGGTGCGGCAATCCGCACAGTGACCAATTTCTGACATCGCGCGGGTCAGAGCCTGCGCCAGGCGCATCCCGCCGCTGCGATCGCGCTGCAAAAGCGTGAACGCCATGCGCTGCGCCGACTTCGGGCCAACGCCCGGCAGGCAGCGCAGAGCTTCCATTAACTGCGTGAGCAGCGGACTGGTTTGCATCAGAATGGCATCTTAAAGCCCGGCGGCAGCTGCATACCGCTGGAAACAGAGGCCATTTTCTCTTTCTGGGTTTCGTCGATACGGCGCGCAGCATCGTTAAACGCGGCAGCAACCAGATCTTCCAGCATCTCTTTGTCGTCTTCGAGCAGGCTTGGGTCGATTTCAACGCGACGGCAGTTATGCGCACCGTTGATGGTCACCTTGACCAGACCGGCACCGGATTCACCCGTGACTTCCATCTGAGCGATCTCTTCCTGCATCTTCTGCATTTTTTCCTGCATCTGCTGAGCCTGCTTCATCAGGCCACCCAGACCGCCTTTTCCACCAAACATAGGCTTCTCTCTTCTTTCACGTTTAAGGATTACAACCGTAAGTCAGACTCACGATCAAATGGGGCGAATACTCTCTTCATCCAGATCGGCGTCGAAGAACCGGCGCAGGGTCTGAATGTTGTTATCCGCAATAATCGCCTCGCGCGCCTGCGCGAGTTTCTCTTCATAAATGGCCTGGCGCCACTCAAGCGGCGTTTTCACTGCCGGATTATCATCTTCAATGATAGTCAATTCAACCGGCGCACCCTGTAATGTGGCGAGCGCCTCGGCCAGCGCCTTTTGCGCGCCTGGCGAATTCAGGTGTCGCTGACCAGGACGCAGGTGTAAACGCACCTGATTACCGTCCTGCTCTTTCCAGGCGTTCAGCGCAACCTGCTCGACCAGCTTCGGCAGCTGGAGTTTGCTGACCTCAGCGGCCCAGGCATCGCGGGCAATAGATTCTTCTGCGAGCTTCGCGGAAAGCTCCGGCGTTTTCTCATGCTCCAGCGCCTTTTTCAGCGCTTTCGGCGTAGCGACCTCTTCCTTTACCGTTTCGACAACGGTGGTCGCCTTCCAGCGGTATGCCTCTTCTTTCGCCGGGGCTTTCTGCTCGAGCGCGGACGGTGCCGGGCGCGACTGTACGCGCTCCGTTACCGAGGCCAGTCGTTCAAGCGCGGCGTTGTTCACCGGCCGCGCTCTTCCTGGCGCTGCCGGTTCACTCTTTTTTGGTTTGGTTACTCCCTGCGCACGCTGCAACTGACTGCGAGCGGCAAGCACCGAACTGGTGGCATCCGACAGCGGCACGTTTTGCGGCGGCGGTGTCGGCTGCGGTGGCACCTGCTGAGGTGACATCACCGCCGTTGGGGCGACCGGGGCAAAAGACTGCCGCGGCGCTTCCGGCTCCGGCAGCGGCATGCGCGGGTGGAACGCCAGCGCGCGCAGCAGCGTCATTTCTACGCCCATCCGGGGATCCGGCGCGTACGGTAGCTCTTTACGGCCAATCAGCAGGGTTTGGTAATAAAGCTGTACATCGGCAGGCGGCACGGTGCGGGCAAGTTCACGCATCCGCTGTTCAATGGCGGCCATATCTGCGCCAATTGCCGACGGAGAAAGCTGCAGCATCGCCACGCGGTGCAGCAGGCTGAGCATCTCAACCAGCAGCGCTTCCCATTCAATCCCCCGGCCAGCAGCAGCATTGACCAGCGTCATGACGCGCTCACCGTTGGCGGCAATCATCGCTTCGATGAGTGAAAGCGCCTGATCGTCATCCAGCGTACCGAGCATGGTGCTGACTGCTTCGGTAGAGAGCTTACCGTCACCGCTGGCAATTGCCTGGTCGGTCAGGCTTAACGCATCACGCAGGCTGCCGTCCGCTGCACGTGCCAGCAGTTGCAGGGCGCGCGGCTCGTGGACGATCTTCTCTTCATCGAGAATGTGTTCGAGCTGGGCGCGGATCTGTTCTACGTCCAGGGCCTTCAGGTGGAACTGCAGGCAGCGGGACAGAATGGTGACCGGCAGCTTTTGCGGATCGGTCGTCGCCAGCAGGAATTTCACGTGCGCGGGCGGCTCTTCCAGCGTTTTCAGCAGGGCGTTAAAGCTGTGGCGCGACAGCATGTGCACTTCATCGATCAGGTAGACCTTGAAGCGACCGCGCGCCGGGGCGTACTGTACGTTGTCCAGCAGATCGCGGGTATCTTCGACTTTCGTGCGCGAGGCGGCGTCGATCTCGATCAGATCGACAAAACGCCCCTGCTCGATCTCCCGGCAGTTATCACACACGCCGCACGGCGTGGCGGTGATCCCGGTTTCGCAGTTGAGACCTTTCGCCAGCAAACGGGCAATTGAGGTCTTACCGACGCCGCGGGTGCCGGAGAAAAGATAGGCGTGATGGATGCGACCTAGCGACAAGCCGTTCGCCAGGGCCGTCAGCACATGCTCCTGACCGACAACGTCAGCAAAGGTTTGTGGTCGCCATTTACGGGCTAACACCTGATAACTCATGGGCAGGCTCTGCAACGCTGGAAGGTGAATTTATGGAGGGGAATGCTATCACAACCTCACCCATTGAGCGAGGTTGTGAAAACCGGGATTAATGACCCGGGAATGGCACCAGGCTGTAGCTGGTAATGCCCTGTTTTTCCAGGCGCTGTTCGCCGCCGAGATCGAACAGGTTAATGATGAACGCCGCGTCGGTCACTTCGCCACCCAGACGACGGATCAGCTTCACGGTCGCTTCGATGGTGCCGCCGGTCGCCAGCAGATCGTCCACCACCAGCACTTTGTCGCCAGGCTTGATCGCATCAACGTGGATTTCCAGCTGATCGGTGCCGTATTCCAGCTCGTAGCTCTCTGCGATGGTTTCACGCGGCAGTTTGCGCGGTTTACGCACCGGCACAAAACCCACGCCCATTGCCAGCGCAACCGGTGCGCCAAACAGGAAGCCACGGGCTTCGGTACCTACTACTTTGGTGATCCCGGCGTTTTTATAACGCTCGACCAGCAGTTCAATGCTGAGCGCGTACGCTTTCGGGTCTTCCAGCAAGCTGGTGACATCACGGAAAAGAATGCCAGGTTTTGGATAGTCCTGGATGCTTTTGATGCTGTTTTTCAGATATTCAAGCTGCTGTGCAGTTGCGGTCATCGGTTTGTGCCTAAATGAAACAGTGTTACTCACGACGCGCAACGGAGTGGGTAAAGGTAACAATCGTTTAACCTTTAACCAGGCGCGCCTGTGCTCGAAAACGGTCGAATTTACTGGCTGTACGCAATAATTGCAACAGCCATTATGAGGCTTCAGTGCTTTTGTTGCTTTTCATCAACCACGGGGATCCGCCACATGAAGATAAGCAGGCAGGTCAGAATGATCAGCAGCAGGATCCGCACCCACATCATTTTCACCAGCCATAATGAAATAGCAAAGGTAATGAGGATCACCGCAATCGAGCGCGGCTTCGCGCCGGGCGGCATGGCACGGTGTTTTTGCCAGTGGCGCAGGTAGCCACCAAACCATGAGCGATAAAGCAGCCAGTGGTGAAAACGCGGCGACGAGCGGGCGAAGCACCAGGCTGCCAGCAGGATAAACGGCGTGGTGGGCAGTAAGGGTAAAACCACACCCAGTGTACCCAGCACTACCGCGAGCCAGCCAATGATGATTAAAATAGTACGCTGCATAATGCGAATCGTTATCAAACTGAACGGCTACTTTACCACTGGAGAGCGTTTTGAAAACAGCCTTGCTTCTGGAGACGCTGCAAAAACAGTTGACCACCCTGCGAGCAGAGGCCACCCCTCTGCTGGGGCACGCCACGCTGAAGCCGCGCTTTGATCGGCAGCTTTTTCGTACCCGCAGTACGGTCATTCAGGATTACCTGGCTGAGGCGCAGACCCACCTTGACGAGCTTTGCCATGCGGTTGAAAGTGAACAGCAGGAACAGGTGGCGTGGCTTGCAGAGCATCTCACTGAGCAAATCACCGCCCTGCATCGCGAAATTGCCGCCTGGCCGCTACGCGCCTGGGACAGCGGCTCGCCCGGACTCGGCAAATGGCAGCGCAAGCGGCTGGAGAATCAGGAGTTTGAACGCCGACTGTTTGAGATGAAACGTGAGCGCGAAGTGCGGCTGAATAACAGCGAAACGCTGGAAGAACAACAATTATTGATGCGCGAGATTAGCGCCCTGGAAGGCCGCATTGTGCGCTGCCGTCAGGCGCTGGATGAGATTGAACGCGTCATTGAACGTTTGACCCGCTAACAGGAGCCACACCCATGTCACTGGAAAATGCACCCGATGAGGTCAAGCTGGCCGTCGATTTAATTATGCTGCTGGAGAATCATGATATTCCCGCCGAAACGGTGCTGAAAGCGCTGGAGATTGTGCAGCGGGATTTCGAAGGAAAGGTGAAGGCCAGTAGCCCTCACCCTAACCCTCTCCCACAGGGAGAGGGAAAATAGATTAAGCCGGAGTGGGATCGTCACCTTTAATGTCGCGCTTCACTTCCGTATGCTCATCACCTTTTTCGTTACGCAGGTGAACTTCAAGCTGGTTGAAGGCGATATTAATATCGTTTTCACGGCACAGGCGATCGATAGACCGGTTAAGCTCATCTACCGTGTAGCTACGGTCACGCAGTTCACGCACGTATAAACGCAGTTCATGATCCAGCGTGCTTGGCCCGAAGGTGGTGAAGAACACCGCCGGAGCCGGATCGTGCATCACTTTCGGATGTTCTGAGGCTGCCTTCAGCAGCACCTCTTTCACCTTCTCCAGATCCGATCCATAGGCTACGCCCAGGCGGATCACCACGCGCGTCACCGTATCAGAGAGCGACCAGTTGATCAGACGCTCGGTCACGAACGCCTTGTTCGGGATGATCACCTCTTTGCGATCGAAATCGGTAATCGTGGTGGCACGAATGCGGATCTTGCTGACCGTACCGGAGAACGTCCCGATGGTGACGGTATCGCCAATTCGCACCGGACGTTCGAACAGGATGATCAGACCGGAGACAAAGTTACCGAAGATCTCCTGCAGGCCAAAACCCAGACCTACCGAGAGGGCGGCCGCCAGCCACTGGAGTTTATCCCACGAGACGCCCAGCGAGCCGAATACCGTCATCGCCCCGACAATAATAATGACGTAGTTCAGGATCGTAGTGATAGCGTACGACGCCCCCTGACGCAGGTTCAGCCGCGAGAGGACCAGCACTTCCAGCAGACCCGGCAGGTTGCGAATCAGCGCCCAGGCTACCACCGACGACACCAGCGCAAACAGCAGGCTGCCCATGGTGACGCTTTTCATCACCGCAGCGCCAGCTTCGGTGCCGTTGTACTGCCAGAGGGTGATGCTGTCGAGGTAGGCGAAAACGGTAATTAAATCAGACCAGATAGCCCAGAACATCACCGCAAACAGCGCGATCATCACCAGCATAGTGATACGCAGCGTCTGCTGGTTGACCTGCTCCAGCGCGATGGTCGGTTCTTCCTGTGGCTCCGCACCTTCGGCGCCCTCTTTCACCTGATGCTGACGACGCGCGATGGCACGACGGTAAGCAATACGGCGAGCCGCGACGCTTAACCCGCGCAGTACGGTTTGATAGAGCAGATTCCAGACGATCACCAGATAGACCGTTTCGATCCAGCGCCCGGACAGACGCAGCGTAGTATAGAAGTAGCCCGTCGCCGTGAGCACCATCAGCGCCAGCGGAATGATCGCCAGTACTGTCACGGTGGCCAGACGAATATTGTGGGACTCTTTATCACGCCAGCTATCGCGGCACATCGGCCACATGAGGATGGCAATCAGCAGCAGGTTCAGCATAATGACCAACTGACCCAGCACATCATCCATCAGATGCAGCGGAGACAGTTCAGAAACAACTGACCAGAAGTGAAGCGGCAGAAGCGCCAGGCTGACACGTACAATCTGTCGACGCCAGTGGCTGGTCAGTTGGGCAGGCATGTTGAAATGACGGACCGCAACGCCGTCTTTTTCCAGGACCTTCCAGCACAGGCCAAACACCAGCCAGAACAGCGCCAGTTTTTTGCTGAATGCCCACAGCAGATCGCTGACGTTAAGCTGCATGGTGAGCAGAATCAGGCCTACCGCCAGAATAATCAGGCACACCGGCAGGGCGCGAATAAGATCGATCAGAATCGCTTTTGGCGTATGGAGCTGGCTGTCGTTGCGCAGTTGCCCCACTTCCGAGGCCAGCTTCGCCTGGTACTGTTTAAGCCATTTCAAACGCCAGCGAATCAGACCGGCAATCAGCAGCAGGGGTAATCCCGCCAGGAAAGCAATCATTACCGCAGGCCAGGCTTTCTCCCAGTTCACGGTGATTTTCATGCTCTTAATCTGCGTTTTCAGCTGTTCAGGGAAGGACTTCACCCAGTCCCAGTCCATCGGCTTGTTGCTGTTCACCCAGAAAATTTGCTGCGTCAAAATCTCCTGCAGACTTTTGGAAACGCTGACCAGCTGCTGCTGGTTGATCTGCAGGTTGATGGCCATCATCAGCTGGTTGCCCAGCTGTTTGTTGAGCTGATCCAATAGCTCACGGCGCATATCGACGACCTGAAGCAGCGCGTCATGCACTTCCGGGTTCACGTCGCTGGAATGACCCTCTTCAATTTTGGCGACGAAGTTATCGCTCTGGAAAAGGGCATCACGCTGCTGATTCACGTCAAATTGTTCCAGACGCAAATCCGCAATGCGGTTAGTCATGTCTTCCAGCTCGTCGGCGGACGGCAGCGTCTGCTGCTGCTGGTAGAGAATACGCGACAGCAGGAGGCTACCTTTCAGGACCGCGATCTGTTCTTTGATGTTGCGTTCCGCCTGCAGCGCCCGATCCAGCCAGTTTTTCACTTTAATGTTTTGCTGAACCAGCGAGTTGCCGTTTTCCGTCGCCAGAATCAGACGCTGACTCAGCTGATGGTTAGCCTCAAGCTCCTGTTTCACCAGCGGGTTGGCCTGGATACGGGCTGTTTCGTCCGGCGATACCGCCTCCTGGGCCGTTTTTTCCGTCAGGGTCAGACGCTTACTGTTTACCGCTTCCTGCAGCAGCTGAAGCTGGTGTTCCAGACGATTAATATTCGCCGTGACGTAATCACGCTGTTTCTGGAGCGTGTCCTGCAGCACCGTATTCCCCTCCAGGCTTTTACGCTGCTGTTCAATTTGCGCATTGAGTAATGACTGCTGAACCAGCAGCAGAGTTTGCTGCGTTGGGCGAAGCGTCCCTTCCCCCACCGTCGTACCGTTCAGGCGGTTGCGGATCTGCTGCAGCTGCTGAGACGCGGTATACATCGCATTTTGCACGCGCTCGGGCTGGGTTTGCAGAGAGACGAGCTGACTGTTGTAGGTCGCGAGGTCGGACTGCGCGGTTTGCAGATCGTCGAGCAGTTGGGCAACGCGCGACTCCAGCTGACGTAAAGAAAGCGTGGCGAGCGTCTTACGCGTTTCGTCGTCGTTATCGACGTCACTCAGCGCATTCAGCGCTTCCGTGGCCTTGCGCATGTTCTCAGGCGCCTGCGCCACCTTCTGACGAAGCTGGGTGGTTTCTGCTTTAACGCGCTCAATTTTATCAATGTTTTCCAGCGTCTCTGTCAGATCCTGCTGGGTGAGTTTCTCCTGCGGAGAGAGCTCTTTTTGTTTGTTCAGGGTGTCGAGTTGCGACTGAACATCACTGCGTGAGGGGATATCCGTACTGTTATCTGCGCGGGCCCACGAAAGCGGTCCGGTGGAGAAGAAAAACAGCATAGCAAAGAGCAATGCAAAAACAGGATGTTGCGAGCGATTGATGGGCAGCATAGTTGTGAATGATGTCAGCAGATGACCGATAATAGTCCGGCGTGAAGAATATCACGCTCGTCTGAAGCAGAATAGCGTGAACGTTATCCTCTAAGATAAATCCTGGAATGGCTCAGGCGGGTAACGAAGGGGCATCGCTGCGCAGCGTCGGGCAGAACTGACACATTTCCAGTAAAATCGCGACGTAGCTGCGTGCTTCCTGCTTGAGGTCAAAGGAGTCCGGCGCAAAAAGCCAGTTTTCCATCAGGCCCGAAATATAGCTGCGCATCAGGATAGCCGCCCGACGAGTCAGTAAATTAGCCGGTAACAGCTTCGCCTGCATACACTGGGTGAGCGTTTGTTCAATGCGGTCATAACTCTCCAGGCACAAACTACGCTGCGCCTGCTGCACCACCGCCATCTCGCCCACGAACTCGCATTTATGAAAAATTATTTCCATCATTAATCTGCGACGTTCTTCAACTACCGTAGCTTCAAGGATATATACTAATATCTCTCTTAATACTGAGAGTGGATCGTCAGGGAATTTTGCCCGATACTCACTCTCAAGATCGCTAATGCTGGACTCTGAAAGCTCCCAGATTTCACTGAACAGATCTGACTTATCTTTAAAATGCCAGTAAATCGCACCCCGAGTCACGCCAGCAGCCTGAGCAATTTGTGCCAACGAGGTTGATGAAACACCCTGCTGAGAGAACAAACGTATTGCCACATCAAGGATATGTTGTCGGGTTTCCAGCGCTTGTTGTTTAGTTTTTCGTGCCATAGGTGAGTGAATTTACAGGAGTCAGATTTACATACATTTGTGAATGTATGTACCATAGCATGACGATAATATAAACGCAGCAATGGGTTTTTGGACTCAGGACCATTGATCAATTTGAAATCGGACACTCGAGGTTTACATATGAACAAAAACAGAGGGTTAACGCCTCTGGCGGTCGTTCTGATGCTCTCAGGCAGCTTAGCGCTAACAGGATGTGACGACAAACCAGCTCAACAAGGAGCTCAGCAGGCGCCAGAAGTCGGCGTAGTGACACTCAAATCTGAACCTCTGCAGATCACCACCGAATTACCTGGCCGTACCAATGCCTATCGCATTGCGGAAGTTCGCCCTCAGGTGAGTGGCATTATCCTGAAACGTAACTTTACCGAAGGCGGTGATGTGAAAGCCGGTGAGTCTCTGTATCAGATTGATCCCGCGACCTATCAGGCCTCTTATGAAAGCGCCAAAGGCGACCTGGCAAAAGCGCAAGCCGCCGCCAAAATCGCCCAGCTGACGCTGAACCGTTATCAAAAACTGCTCGGTACGAAGTACATCAGTCAACAGGATTATGATACCGCTCTGGCCGATGCCCAGCAGGCTAACGCCGCCGTGGTGGCCGCCAAAGCGGCCGTCGAAACCGCACGTATTAATCTGGCCTATACCAAAGTGACCTCCCCTATCAGCGGTCGTATTGGTAAATCTTCCGTCACGGAAGGGGCGCTGGTACAGAACGGACAAACCACTGCGCTGGCTACCGTGCAGCAGCTTGATCCGATCTACGTTGACGTAACCCAGTCCAGCAATGATTTCCTGCGCCTGAAACAGGAGCTGGCTAACGGCACCCTGAAACAGGAAAACGGCAAAGCCAAAGTGGAGCTAGTGACCAACGACGGTATCAAGTTCCCGCAGGAAGGGACTCTGGAGTTCTCCGATGTGACGGTCGACCAGACTACCGGTTCCATCACCTTACGGGCGATTTTCCCGAACCCTGACAAAAATCTGCTGCCAGGTATGTTCGTTCGCGCGCGTCTGGAAGAAGGCACCAATCCAACCGCACTTCTGGTTCCACAGCAGGGTGTGACCCGTACGCCACGTGGCGATGCGAGCGCGCTGGTTGTCGGGGCGGATGACAAAGTCGAAATGCGCAACATTACCGCCACTCAGGCGATTGGCGATAAATGGCTGGTGACGGAAGGTCTGAAAGATGGCGATCGCGTGATTGTTACTGGTTTGCAAAAAGTTCGTCCTGGTGCGCAGGTCAAAGCACAGGAAGTGAAATCTGACGATAAACAATCTGCTTCGGCCGCTGACCAGTCAGAACAAACCAAGTCTTAACTTAAACAGGAGCCGTTAAGACATGCCTAATTTCTTTATCGATCGCCCCATATTTGCGTGGGTGATCGCCATTATCATCATGTTGGCCGGGGGACTTGCGATCCTGAAGCTGCCTGTCGCGCAATATCCAACGATTGCGCCACCGGCGGTGACAATTTCCGCAACCTACCCGGGCGCTGATGCGAAAACGGTGCAGGACACCGTCACCCAGGTTATCGAACAGAACATGAACGGTATCGATAACCTGATGTACATGTCCTCAAACAGTGACTCAACCGGTACAGTACAGATCACCCTGACCTTCGAGTCAGGTACCGATGCTGACATCGCACAGGTTCAGGTGCAGAACAAACTGCAGCTGGCAATGCCGCTGCTGCCGCAGGAAGTACAACAGCAGGGCGTGAGCGTCGAGAAATCGTCCAGTAGCTTCCTGATGGTTGTTGGCGTTATCAACACCAACGGCACCATGACGCAGGAGGATATTTCCGACTACGTGGGCGCCAACATGAAGGATGCCATCAGCCGTACTTCCGGTGTGGGTGACGTTCAGCTGTTCGGTTCTCAGTACGCGATGCGTATCTGGATGGATCCGAACAAACTGAACAACTTCCAGCTGACGCCGGTTGACGTGATTAACGCGATTAAAGCGCAGAACGCCCAGGTGGCAGCCGGTCAGTTAGGCGGTACACCACCTGTGAAAGGCCAGCAGCTTAACGCGTCCATTATCGCGCAAACCCGTCTGACCTCCGCCGATGAGTTCAGCAAAATCCTGCTGAAAGTGAATCAGGACGGTTCGCAGGTTCGCCTGCGCGACGTAGCGAAAGTGGAGCTGGGTGGCGAAAACTACGACATCATTGCGAAGTTTAACGGTAAACCGGCTTCCGGTCTGGGTATTAAACTGGCGACCGGCGCTAACGCCCTGGACACCGCCACGGCGATCCGCGCAGAGCTGAAGAAGATGGAACCGTTCTTCCCGTCAGGTCTGAAAATCGTCTACCCGTACGACACGACGCCGTTCGTAAAAATTTCGATTCATGAAGTGGTTAAAACGCTGGTAGAAGCGATTATCCTGGTCTTCCTGGTGATGTATCTGTTCCTGCAAAACTTCCGCGCGACGCTGATCCCAACCATCGCCGTGCCGGTCGTTCTGCTGGGGACCTTTGCCATCCTTGCGGCCTTTGGATTCTCGATAAATACCCTGACGATGTTCGGGATGGTGCTTGCCATCGGCCTGTTGGTGGATGACGCTATCGTAGTGGTAGAGAACGTCGAGCGTGTCATGGCGGAAGAGGGTTTACCGCCGAAGGAAGCAACCCGTAAATCCATGGGCCAGATCCAGGGCGCGCTGGTCGGTATCGCGATGGTACTGTCGGCGGTATTTATCCCGATGGCCTTCTTCGGCGGCTCTACCGGTGCGATTTACCGCCAGTTCTCGATTACCATCGTTTCCGCGATGGCGCTGTCGGTGCTGGTCGCATTGATCCTGACGCCTGCGCTGTGTGCCACCATGCTGAAGCCCATTCAGAAAGGCGGTCATGGCGAGCATAAAGGGTTCTTCGGCTGGTTTAACCGCATGTTTGACAAGAGCACGCACCACTACACCGACAGCGTGGGCAACATCCTGCGTAGCACCGGTCGTTATCTGCTGCTCTATATCATCATTGTCGTCGGCATGGCCTATCTGTTCGTTCGTCTGCCAAGCTCGTTCCTGCCTGATGAAGACCAGGGCGTGTTCCTGACGATGGCGCAGCTTCCGGCGGGTGCATCGCAGGAGCGTACCCAGAAAGTGCTGGATGAAGTGACGGACTACTACCTCACCAAAGAGAAAGCGAACGTTGAGTCCGTGTTTGCGGTTAACGGCTTTGGCTTTGCGGGTCGTGGTCAGAACACCGGTATCGCCTTCGTCTCTCTGAAAGACTGGGCGGATCGTCCGGGCGAAGAGAACAAAGTTGAGGCCATCACTGGCCGTGCAATGGGGACCTTCTCGCAGATTAAGGATGCGATGGTCTTCGCCTTTAACCTGCCAGCGATTGTTGAACTGGGTACCGCGACCGGTTTCGACTTCCAGCTGATCGACCAGGGCGGTCTGGGTCACGAAAAACTGACGCAGGCACGTAACCAACTGTTCGGCGAGGTGGCGAAACACCCTGACCTACTGGTTGGCGTGCGTCCAAACGGTCTGGAAGATACGCCGCAGTACAAGATCGATATCGACCAGGAGAAAGCACAGGCGCTGGGCGTGTCCATCAGCGACATCAATACCACACTGGGCGCGGCCTGGGGCGGTAGTTACGTGAACGACTTCATCGACCGTGGTCGTGTGAAGAAAGTGTACGTGATGTCAGAGGCGCAGTACCGTATGTTGCCGAACGATATTAATAACTGGTACGTTCGCGGCAGCAATGGTCAGATGGTTCCGTTCGCGGCGTTCTCAACGTCACGCTGGGAATATGGTTCACCACGTCTGGAACGTTACAACGGTCTGCCATCAATGGAGATCCTGGGTCAGGCCGCACCAGGCCGAAGCACCGGTGAAGCCATGAACCTGATGGAAGAGCTGGCGAGCAAATTGCCTTCGGGCATCGGCTATGACTGGACCGGTATGTCCTATCAGGAACGTCTGTCCGGTAACCAGGCCCCTGCCCTGTATGCCATTTCTTTGATTGTGGTATTCCTGTGTCTGGCGGCACTGTATGAGAGCTGGTCGATTCCGTTCTCCGTTATGCTGGTGGTTCCACTCGGGGTTATCGGTGCACTGCTGGCGGCGACGTTCCGTGGATTGACCAACGACGTGTACTTCCAGGTAGGCCTGCTGACAACCATTGGCTTGTCGGCGAAGAACGCGATACTTATCGTTGAATTCGCCAAAGACCTGATGGAGAAAGAAGGTAAAGGGCTTATCGAGGCGACGCTTGAAGCGGTACGTATGCGTCTGCGTCCTATTCTGATGACGTCACTGGCGTTTATCCTCGGCGTACTGCCGCTGGTTATCAGCTCTGGCGCGGGCTCCGGTGCGCAGAACGCGGTCGGTACTGGCGTGATGGGCGGTATGATCACCGCGACCGTGCTGGCTATCTTCTTCGTTCCGGTGTTCTTCGTGGTGGTTCGCCGCCGCTTCAGCCGCAAAAATGAAGATGTTGAGCACAGTCATTCGGTAGAACCGCACTGATACCGGTTTCACATCATAAAAAGGCCGCATTAGCGGCCTTTTTCATTTTAAGAAAAAATCATAAAATACGCTTATTGTGGTTTTATTTATTTTCTGCCAGCGTAACAGGACATATCATAAATAACGGATAACGTAATCCGAGAATACAGGATTTTTTTAAATTCATTTCTTCGGTCAGAGGGTTAGGAATATTCCTAATTAAAAGTTCGGAAAAACAGAACTCCGGATTTGAACTTTTTCTTCAGGCGCAAACCTAAGCTAATGAAACGTAAGGAAGCTAACAAAACAAGCGTTAATCTGGATAAAAATGTTCCGTTCCGGATGAACATTTGCGTAGAGTCTCGCAGCCTGCGGTTTTATTTGTAATTTTTCGTAATAGCGCGGTGAAATCCAGACAGGAGTGGCTTATAGTTAGGTTATCAGGAACACAGCACTCATGTAGCTAAGTCAGTTGTATCCATCCCGACAATGATGTTCGGTGAGTAATAAATCACTCAGAAGGGGATGCGCTATGGACGAGTACTCGCCAAAACGGCATGATATCGCGCAGTTGAAATTTCTCTGCGAATCCTTGTACCATGACTGCCTTGCCAATCTTGATGAAAGTAACCATGGCTGGGTAAACGATCCAACGTCTGCCATCAATTTACAGTTGAACGAGTTTATCGAGCATATCGCTACCTTCGCACTTAATTATAAAATTAAGTACAATGAAGATAATAAGCTCATTGAGCAAATCGATGAATACCTGGACGACACCTTTATGTTGTTCAGTAGTTACGGCATTAACGCTCAGGATTTGCAAAAATGGCGCAAATCGGGAAACCGACTATTCCGCTGTTTCGTCAACGTGAGCAGAGCTAACCCCGTTAGCCTTTCCTGTTAAAATTATTACAATTACTAAGGTGAATTTATGTCTGAAAAACCACTCACAAAGGTCGATTATTTGATGCGCTTACGTCGTTGTCAGTCAATTGACACCCTCGAACGTGTCATTGAAAAGAATAAATACGAGCTTTCTGATAATGAACTGGCGGTATTTTATTCAGCTGCTGACCATCGCCTCGCTGAGCTAACGATGAATAAGTTATATGACAAAATCCCCACATCCGTGTGGAAATTTGTTCGTTGATCTTTGAAGTGTGTCTGTAGAGTTTCTACGCCACGTTCTAAGCTGTATTTACCTGTCCCGTTATGCTCCCTGTGCGAAAGCCAGGTCTCCGTGTTAAACGCGCTCATCAGCAACAATGTTGTGACTCTGCTCACATCGGCTTTTCGGGAACGTTCCCCTCCTGGCCAGTTGCGATTACCCTTCAGGAATCACATCCAGAGAGGTTTACGATGAGCATTGAAAAACAGAAGATGATTTCAGGAGAACATTACCGCCCGGGTGATGAGACACTACGCGCCGACAGACTGCGGGCACGCCATCTCATCCATCGCTATAACCACACTGCGCCTGATGAAAAAACAGAACGCCAGACCATTCTGGCGGAACTGCTGGGGCAAAGTGAAGGGGCTTATATTGAGCCGAGTTTCCGCTGCGACTATGGATATAACATTTATCTGGGCAAAAACTTTTACGCGAACTTCGATTGCGTGATGCTGGATGTGTGTCCTGTTCATATCGGCGATAACTGTATGCTCGCGCCGGGTGTTCATATTTATACAGCAACCCATCCCCTGGATGCGGAGGAACGTAATAGCGGCGTCGAGTTTGGTAAGCCCGTCACTATTGGCAATAATGTCTGGATTGGCGGACGGGCGGTCATTAACCCAGGCGTTACCCTGGGTGACAACGTGGTCGTCGCTTCCGGTGCCGTCGTGACGAAAGACGTCCCGTCTAATGTCGTCGTTGGCGGTAACCCGGCGAAGATCATCAAAACGCTGTAAGATCCCGGGGGAGTCAACTGTTATGGTCTTTTAGCGCCTGACTGTTACTTTTTTCAGCGGGATGGCTCCCCTAAAATTGGCAGACACCCTGTATTGTCTACACGCATAAAGGCAAAAAATGACCGAGATACAGCGCCTGCTTACCGCCACCATCGACGATCTTAACCTCCGCGAAAAGCGCGATAATCGCCCGCGCTTTAGCATCAGCTTTATCCGCAAACATCCCGGACTGTTTGTCGCAATGTATGCCGCCTGGCTGGCAACGCTTATTGTGATGCTGAAGTCCGAAACGCTGGTGGACTCCGTCTGGCTACTGGTTGTGTTATTTGTCGTCTTTAACGCTTTTTTCTTTTTCGACGTGAATCCCCGCTACCGTTACGAAGATATCGACGTGCTCGATTTCCGGGTCTGCTACAACGGTGAATGGTACAACACGCGTTTCGTGCCTGCGGAGCTTATCGAGAGCATCATGCACTCTCCGGCCGTTGAAACCGTGCAAAAAGAGAAGCTGCAAAAAATGGTTTCCACCAAAGGTCAGCTCTCTTTCTATGATGTCTTTACTCTTTCCCGCCCTGCTGCTGCGTAATTAACGCCTGCAGGCGTCGGATACCCGGCACAAACTGCGAAGCAGAGGTATTGCCATAACCTAAAACCAGACCGGTTTGCCCCTGCTTCGCCTCCAGGTAGTACCCGCTCAGCGCAGCGGGTGCCAGCTGAAATGCCCTCGCCTTCTCCACCAGCCTCTGGTCATCAATACCGTTAATCGTCACCGTCAGGTGCATCCCGCCCTCTCCGGCAAGAATACGGTGAGGGGTGTGAAGCGCTGTGCTCAGCGCCTCGCGCAGCTGGCGGTAACGTTTACGATAAAGCCGCCGCATGGCAGCAAGATGACGGGCATAGTGACCTTCTTCAATGAACAGCGCGAGGGTGCGCTGCTCCGCACGATGCCCGCCGCGCAGCAGCGAGCCAATGGCAGCGCGCGACGCCTTCGCCAGTGCGGGCGGCAGCACCATAAACCCCATTCTGAGTGACGGAAACAACGTTTTGCTGAAGGTTCCGAGATACACAACAGGGGCGTTATTCACCATTCCCAGCATGGCCGGTACGGGCTCACCGGCATAACGGAACTCGCTGTCGTAATCATCTTCAATGATCCATGCGTTGTGCTGTCGGGCCAGCTCCAGCAACGCCAGCCGCCGCCGAGCGCTGAGCACGCTTCCGTAAGGGAACTGATGCGAGGGCGAAGTGAAAATCAGCGTGGGGGAAGGCGCATTCCGCCCATCCCAGCACATTCCCTCATCATCCACCGGCATTCCCGTCATTGTCAGGCCGGTTTTGACAAAGGCACTTTTGGCCCCGGCGTAGCCGGGGTTTTCCACCCAGGCAACATCGCCAGGTTCGCTCAACAGTATCGTGCACAGATTAACCCCTTCAAGCGCCCCTTCGGTTATCACTATCTGGCTGGCGTCGCAGTCAATGCCCCGGGAAAGCGCGAGGTGGCGAGCAATCGCCGCACGAAGCGACGGCTCTCCGGCCGGATCGCCATACCCAAGCAGAGCGTTCCCCTCCTCGCGCAAGACGCGATCGTACAATCGCCGCCACAGCGGCAACGGGAAATAGTTGATGGCGGGCGTTCCCGGCGTAAATGCCATGACCGGAGTATCACGCTGCACCGGCGCAGGCAGATGAGTGACCCGTTTTGCCAGCACAACCTCAGGCGCCGGCAATTCCCGGACGCGTGCGCGATGCGCAAATTGAGCAACCTTTGTCCCCTGCCGGTTACGCAGCAAATAGCCTTCAAGCGTAAGCTGGTCCAGCGCCGCGTTAACGGTGTTCCGGGAAACCGCAAGCTGCTGCGCCAGCGTTCGCGAGCCGGATAGCTGGCTACCGGACTGAAGTTTCCCGCTGAGGATGGCCTCTCGCAAAGCCAGATAGAGCGCCCGCTGGAGTGTCTCGTCCCCACGCTTTTTCAGTGCAGCATGGAGCAAAGTATAAAATTCATCACCCGGTATATTCATCTCATCTCCTTGTGGTACCAACAAAACATAGCCGAGTGGTGCTTTTTAAGGAACCAGCAATTCACTAGTCTGAAGCTCTTTTCAACGTCACGGAAATGAAGATGAAGACATTCAATGAGTTTGGACAACCCGTAGGCGACGCCCTTATCGACTGGCAGCCTCGGCCCCATCCGTCCCGGGTGGTACTGCAGGGGCGTTTTTGTCGGCTTGAACCGCTGCGCGTGGCGCATGCCGAGGCGCTCTTCTCCGCCTATTCCCTGGCCGAAGACACCCGTAGCTGGACGTGGCTGCTGCGCGAACCTGATGCCACGGCCGCTGAATATGCCAAATGGGTGGCGAGCGTGAGTGACTTATCTGACCCGATGCACTTTGCCGTCATTGATAATCAGACCCAGTCTCCGGTGGGAACGCTGGCCCTGATGCGGATCGATCCGAAAAACGGCGTCGTGGAGGTGGGGCACGTTCATTTCTCGCCCCTGTTGAGCCGCACGCCAATGTCGACAGAAGCGCAATACCTGCTGATGCGGTACGTGTTTGATACCCTGGGCTATCGGCGATACGAATGGAAGTGCAACAGCCTTAACGCACCTTCACGCAAAGCCGCACTGCGCCTGGGTTTTCAGTTTGAAGGGCGGTTTCGCCAGGCGCTGGTCATAAAAGGCCGTAACCGGGATACCGACTGGTTTTCGATTCTCGACAAAGAGTGGCCGGCGCTGGCGAGCGCCTTTGAAGGCTGGCTTGCCACCGACAATTTTACCGCCGATGGCAAACAGAAAAGATCCCTGGAAAGCTGGCGAGAAATACGCGCCTAGCGTCTTTTCTTACGCCCCTGAACCGCCTTAAAGCGCGGATTGGATTTGCAAATCACGTATAAGCGTCCCTTGCGTTTGACTATCTGGCAATCCGGGTGACGCTGTTTCGCACTGCGCAATGAGTTAAGCACCTGCATCATTACCCCCGCTTCGCATTAAGAAAACCGCCAAAACGCTTACGGAAGCGCGCCGCGCTGCCATCCGTGGAGAACGTTTTTTGCTTACCGGTATAAAACGGGTGCGATTTCGAAGAAACCTCGATGGTGATGTATGGATACGTTTCACCGTCGAGTTCAATTTCGCGGTCAGTTTTAATGGTTGAGCCGACTTTAAAGTATTCATTGGCACTGGTGTCGTGGAATACCACAGTGCGATACGCTGGATGGATATCAGGTTTCATCATCAATCTCTCATGTTTTGTTATAACATAACAAAATGATATCCAGCCCTTGTTGAAAAAACAACCCCCCTTTTGCCACTGATATTTTACAGGTTTACCTGAGATAAAATAAAAACCAGGCCGCCCACGTGCTATAACTGTATCATTTCGCGGTAAAATCTTTCTCTTCAGGCAGGGAACTCAGTGTCCGGATTTCGACATATGAGAAAGGAAACGACAGCATGAACACCCGACATCTGGTCAGTCTGGTGACTGGCATACTTATCTTTTCTGTGCTGGTTCCCATTTGCCTGAGCATCTGGCTGGCGCATCGCCAGGCGGAAGAGAAATTTGTCGATGCGCTGGATAACTATGCTTCTCGTGTGCTGATACGAACCGACAGGGTCCTGGCTCAGGCAAAAGATGCGCTTAATCATCTGCAAACGTATGACGGCGTGCCGTGCAGCCCTTCGCATTTAAAAGAGATGCGCCGGGCCGCGTTTTCCTGGCGATATGTCCAGGAAGCGATCTATACCGACAACCTGAAACCACGCTGCTCCTCGCTGGAGCAATCCAGCCATGCCTCCCCCTTCCCCCCACCAACGCGCATTACCCGGGATGGTTACAGCGCATGGCTGACGGCGCAAAACGATCTGGGATTTCACCGTTACATGGTTGTGCTGGGCAAAGGCCGCTACCTTGTCATGATCGATCCTGACTCGCTGGTGGATGTGATCCCCTTCGGGGAAATAGCCATCGACGCAGCCCTGGTCGGAACCGCAACACACCGCATTTTTGCCAGCACTAATCCACTCGCGCCGCATATCCGCGAGATGATTCAGGAACGAGAGGGAGACCGCGTCCAGTACAACGGTTCAATGTACGTGATGAAGCCTGTCCCTGAGTTGGGCTTTACCGTCGTGACCTGGGCTCCGCTCAAACCTTTGGCTGATACCTGGCACAGGCAACTCCTTTTCTGGTTACCGTTTGGCATGTTGATAAGCTTGCTCGCCGCACTGTTTGTCTTGCGGATACTGCGTCGCATCCAGTCGCCCCGCAATCGCCTGCTTGACGCCATTAACAGCCGGGATTTTGTGGTTCACTATCAGCCCATCGTGGCGCTCTGTAGCGGGAAAGTGGTAGGGGCAGAGGCGCTGGCGCGCTGGCCTCAGCCAGATGGCAGCAGCCTCTCGCCGGATATTTTTGTTCCCCTTGCTGAACAAACCGGGCTCATCTCGCAGCTCACGCAGTTAGTCATTGAAAAAGTGTTTGAAGATATGGGCCACTGGTTGCAACACCACCCCGATCAGCATATCTCCATTAATCTCGCCCCTGCCGATTTGACCTCCGGCAAACTGCCACCATTGCTGAGTCAGTTAATGAATAAATGGCAAATTCATCCGCGACAAATCGCTCTTGAGCTCACCGAACGCGGTTTTGCCGACCCTAAAATCAGCGCCCCGGCTATCGCCGCGCTACGTCATTCCGGTCATCCTGTCTATATTGATGACTTTGGCACAGGCTACTCCAGCCTGAGCTATCTGCAGGATCTCGACGTAGATACGCTCAAAATTGATAAATCGTTCGTGGATGCGCTGGAGTACAAAAACGTCACGCCGCACATTATTGAAATGGCGAAATCGCTGAAGCTGGCGATGGTGGCGGAAGGTGTTGAGACCGAAGGGCAGCTCGCGTGGCTGCACCGTCATGGGGTGCAGTATGGGCAGGGGTGGTTCTACAGTAAGGCGCTGCCAAAGACGGAATTTATTCTGTGGGCTGAAAATAACCTCGGCAGGCACGTTACTTGAGGTAGGATTTGATCACCTGCAACACCACGCCAAGATCGGCTTCACGCTGCGCCTCTTCAGGCTCTTTCACGACATGATCGGTGAGATGCCCTTCAATCACCTGCATCATCATGCCATTGACTGCCCCACGGATCGCCGCCAGCTGCTGTAGCACCTCGGCGCATTCGTGATCGCGGTTAAGCATTTTTTCGAGGGCAGTGCTCTGCCCCTGAATTTTCTTCAGGCGAGTCAATAACATTTTCTTGTCGCGAACGGTATGTGACATCTCTGTCTCCCTCAGTTTATGGCGTTTAAAGCATATCACGCTCTACTCCCCCTGAGTATTTTTCTACTGGGGGGTAGTATATTACTACTGGGGGGGAGTAGTATTTGCACACGCTTTCCACCCTGGAACATTCAATGACCGATTTTGCTTCACTTCTGCAGCAGGGTAATGCCTGGCTGTTTGTTCCCAGCGCTATCCTGCTCGGCGCGTTACATGGTCTGGAACCGGGCCATTCCAAAACCATGATGGCTGCCTTTATCGTGGCCATCCGCGGCACGCTGAAGCAGGCTGTACTGCTGGGTCTGGCGGCAACGCTATCCCATACGGCGGTGGTCTGGATCATTGCCATGGCAGGGTTATGGTTTGGTCGGGGCTGGGATGCTCATACGTCCGAGCCCTGGTTCCAGCTGTTCTCCGGGGTGTTGATCGTTTTGATCGCCCTGTGGATGGCATGGCGAACCTGGAAAGAGAGCCAGCCGCACGATCATCACCACCACCATCATGAACATGAACATGAACATGACCATGACCATGACCATCATCATGATCACCACCACCCGCTTGTTGAAGAGGAGTGGCAGGACGCCCACCAGCGCGCCCATGCGCAGGATATTAACCGGCGTTTTAATGGACAACATGTGACCACGGGACAGATCGTGATGTTTGGCCTGACAGGCGGGCTTATTCCCTGCCCGGCCTCCATCACGGTTCTGCTGATCTGCCTTCAGTTAAAGCATTTTGCGCTCGGCGCGACGCTGGTATTCAGCTTCAGTATCGGTCTGGCGTTGACGCTGGTCGCGTCCGGGGCGATTGCCGCCCTTAGCCTCAAACACGCGACCAAACGCTGGCCTGGCTTTAGCGAACTGTCCCGCAAAGCACCGTGGATTTCCGCTGCGCTGATTACCGTGGTAGGGATTTACATGAGCCTGCACGGCCTGAGCGGCATCCTGGCATAAGCCTGCGGCCACGGCAGGTGGCCGCATCTCAAGGGTCAACTGAGGTTCTGCTGCCAGCTGAAGCGATAACGAAGCTGGCGCGTCTGCAGGAGAAATTCCGGCGAGACGCTGGGGCTCCAGGAGTCATCGCCGCCCACGCCCATGTGAAACGCGTCGAGGTTGAGCCAACACCCTGGCTCTTCGCGCAACAGGTGATGATGGGTTGTCTCGCGCAACTGCTGCTGGCTGTAGCGGCTTATTGAGAAGTGGAACTGACCATTCAGCAGATGCGTTCCTGCCACAAGTTCGCGGGTATCGCAGCGCAAACCGTTTTCCGTCGGGAAGATATACGGCGTGTGCATCGCCTCCAGGGGCAATGTCCAGCGCCCCTGCTGTGCCGCCAGCTTTCTGTCCGGGTAATTTTCGTGCGGCCCCAGCCCCAGCCAGTGAACGTTTTCCGGCGCTTCGGCGAGATGAACGCTCAGGCCAATCCGCGCGGGTTCCGGGATATCAGACGCCATATCGACCTGAATATCACCATGCAGAACGCCCTGCTCGTCCACCCGCCAGGTTTTACGGCTCAGGAACAGCGCTTTGCCCTGGTACTCCCAGACATGCAGGGTATTGACCACCACCTCGCGAGCATGCTGCTCTGCATCACAGGACAGTACGCGGGAGGTGAGATCGTACATACCCGCTGCTTTCCAGCGTTCAACCCACGCGTTCGGATCGATTTTCGTCGCTTCGCTCACGCCAATGTCATTATCCAACGGCGCGCGGCTGAAGCTATCCGTCACGGGCGAAATCAACAGTTCCACGCCATCTCGCCACCATTGGGTCAGGTTTCCGGAAGTGCAATCGAACTGCCAGCGCTGCTGCTGATGCGTTATCTCCAGCATGAGGTCATGTTGCGTCAACACGGGAGGTTCGCCCGCAGACACTGTCGGCGCAATAAAGAGAGGAACCGGGAGCGGCCACTGCTCCCACGCGCAGCGATGGCCAGCCGGTGACCACGGCGTTGCCCGCGGCTGGCGAACCTCAACATTCAGCCAAACCTCTCCCGGCCCGGCCTTCAGCGCCGGCAGATCGAGCTCCAGACGCTGGGTGCCCTCGGGAACCATCGCGAGCGTGACCTCGCCCGCGGCCAGCATCTCTCCATCACGTGCAATCGTCCAGCTCAGCACCTCGTTATCGGTGTGGCGGAACAGGTAGCCGCTTTGCACCTCAATCACCAGCGGAGCAGTGCTCGCCAGCGTAAAGGTAAAGAACTGCTGGGCGCGCTGCGCTTCGTACAGCGCCGGATGCGGGGTTCGGTCGGGGAATACCAGACCATTGAGGCAGAACTGCCGATCGTTCGGCTTATCGCCAAAGTCTCCGCCGTACGCCCAGAACGCGTTACCCTTTTCGTCTTGCTTCGTCAGGGCCTGATCGACCCAGTCCCAGACAAACCCGCCCTGCAGGCGAGGATGATTGCGAAACGCCTGCCAGTATTTCGCAAACCCACCAAAGCTGTTGCCCATCGCGTGGGCGTATTCGCAGAGGATCAGCGGACGCGTTTCATCCGGCATGCCGATCCATTTCTTGATTGACCATTTAGGGACTGCCGGGAAAGGCTGATCCTGATCGACCCGGGCGTACATCGGGCAGACAATATCGGTCGCTGCCGTATTCGCCCCGCCGCCTTCATACTGCACCGGGCGCGTCGGGTCGGTGGTTTTCAGCCAGCGGTACAGCGCATCGTGGTTCGCACCGTGGCCGGATTCATTGCCCAGCGACCAGATAATAATCGAAGGATGATTTCGGTCGCGCTGCACCATGCGGGTCACGCGCTCGCTCATGGCAGGTAGCCAGCGCGGATCGTCAGCGAGGCGGCTCATCGGCACCATACCGTGCGTTTCGATATTCGCTTCGTCAACGACGTACAGCCCATAACGATCGCAAAGCCGGTACCACAGCGGATGATTAGGATAGTGCGAGCAGCGCACGGCGTTGAAGTTGTGCTGCTTCATGATTTCGATATCGCGACGCATGGTTGCTTCATCCATCACCTGGCCGTTTTCAGGGTGGTGCTCATGTCGGTTAACGCCGCGGATCAGCAGCGGTTTACCGTTGAGCTTGAGCAGGCCATTGCTGACGTCAACGCGGCGGAAGCCAACGTCGCATGCCTCGACCTCGACCACCTCACCCTGCGGGTTGAGAAGCGCAATCGTCAGGCGATACAGTTCCGGCGTTTCAGCACTCCACAGCGCAGGGTGCTCGACGGGGATCGCCACCGTTAACCGCTCAGCCCAGCCGCCGCGCTCGTCCACAATGGCAGAGCCTGGCCGCTGGGTCGCGCTGGCACAGCGTTCACCGTTGCGCCACAGCGTTATCGTGACATCGCACTCCGCGTAGCGAGCGCCTGTCAGCGCGACCGCCACTTTCAGCACCGCGCGGTCAAGCTCAGCGTTCAGGTCCGTCAACACATGATAATCGGCGATCTGCGTTTCGGGTTTATGCAGCAAAGTGACGTCGCGGAAAATGCCGCTCATCCGCCACATGTCCTGGTCTTCAAGATAACTGCCGTCGCACCAGCGCAGTACCATGACCGCCAGGCGGTTCTCCCCGGCGCGCAGCGCCGCCGAGAGATCGAATTCGGCGGGCAAGCGGCTGTCCTGGGAATAGCCTAACCACTGTCCGTTGCACCAAAGATGAAACGCCGAGTTCACGCCGTCAAAGATAATGCGGGTTTGCCCGCCGTGGAGCCAGGCGTCATCCACCTCAAATGTGAGCGAGTAACATCCGGTTGGGTTCTCTTGCGGAACAAAAGGCGGCGTGACGGGAATGGGATAGGTGACGTTGGTGTAGATGGGTGTGTCAAACCCCTGCATCTGCCAGTTAGACGGCACGGGCATCGCAACGGCGTCCGCGCAATCTTCCGTTACCCATGCCTCCGGGACTTGCTCGGGTGCAGGAAAATAATTAAACCGCCACGCCCCGTTAAGAGAACGTCTGCTGACTGACTCCTCGTCGTTCAGGGCCGAGGATTCATGGCGCCAGCTGTGTAACGGCGAATGAGCCGACAGCCGGTTCCACTGGGTAACGCCGGGGTTTTCCCAGTCCCGTCGGGCCAGAATGGCACCGAGCGTCGGTGATAAAGTGTTGGGCATACTAACCTCTTTGCGAAGCGCTCACAATTTTGGTTAACATGCCCTGGCACTGAGCGAGGGTAAAGCATTCCATCGCGGAGCAGCGAGTCAGATCACAAAGTTTTATTTACGCGCAAGCTGCTCTGCCAGGAGAGCCAGGCGTCTGAGCTGCTCCGCCAGATCCTCTTGTTCGGCCTGCTGCGGATGGCGGCGCGCGGTGGAGTGACGGATCACCAGCGTAACCGGCAGCTGAACCTGCCAGCACGCATCGCCCTGGAGGGGGTCCAGCAGCCACGTCACGCTGCGTTCGCCCGCCTGGCGAAACGCCTGGCGAACGGTCGTCAGCGGCGGCGAAAACCAGGCACTGTCGGCCGTATCGTCAAACCCGACTACCGATAGCTGGCCAGGGATCGCTACCCCTTTTTCCGCGCAGGCGCGCATCACCCCAAGCGCCATTTGATCGTTCGCCACCAGAATCGCCTCCGGTAATACCGTACCCGACAGCAGCATATGCCCTTTCTCATAACCGCTGGCCGCGCTCCAGTCACCGTATTCCACGGCAACCGCGTCAAGGCCGGCCTGTGCCAGCGTCGCTTGCCATCCGGCCAGACGCGCACGCGCAGAGACCGAGCTTTCCGGTCCGCTCAACAAAGCAATATGCTGATGCCCCAGCGAAAGCAGATGCTCAACGCCCAGACGCGCCCCCTCCTCTGCGTTAAACACGAGGCTGTTTACCTGCGCTGAGGGCGATACATCCAGAAACAGCACCGGAACGGGCGATGCCAGCGCCCTGAGCTGTTCGGCGTGAGGATCGTCAAGCGGCACATTGACCAGCAGTGCTTCCACCCGCTGCGCCAGCAACGCCTGAAGCGCGGCCTGACACTGGTGCGGTTGCTCTACCATAGAAATGAGGACACTCGCCCCCTGTTCCGCTGCCCGGGATTTTACCGCCGAGACGATTTGTGAAGGCGCGTGCAGCGCCAGATCGGTCGTAATAAGACCCAGCGTACGGGTGCGTTTACCCGCCAGCTGTTGTGCCCGCAGGTTAGGCACATAGTGCAGTTCCGCCATTGCCTGCTGCACCTTTTCCCGCGTGCGGGCAGAGACATGCTCCGCGTCGTTAATCACGCGGGAAACGGTCTGATAAGAAACCCCCGCAAGGGAGGCGACATCATAGAGAGTGATTGCTTTCATGCATTCTGGCATCGCGATAGTCGAAGCGACTATTCTGCCACAGCGATGCCGTTAAAACATGTGAGCGCTTCGCAAATTAAACAACCCGTTCCGGCTGAGGAACGTTCTCATTGCGCGACTTCTGGCGGAACCAGGGCATACAGAGCTGAATAAGCGGACCAATGGTCAGGGCATACAGTACGGTTCCTACGCCAAACGTACCGCCAAGCACGCACCCAATCAGCAGGACGGACACTTCGATTGTGGTTCGCACGCTGCGAATGGACCAGCCCAGCCGGACGTGAATGCCTGTCATCAGACCATCGCGCGGGCCGGGCCCGAAACCGGCACCAATGTACATACTGGTGGCAATCGCGTTCATCACAATGCCCGATACCAGGAAAGCGATTCGCACAGGTAACGAACTCAGCTCGGGGATGAGCGCCATGCTGGCGTCTGCCGCCAGACCGATACAAATCACGTTACTGATCGTGCCGAGTCCGGGCATCTGGCGCAGTGGGATCCACAGCAGCAGCACCGCAGCGCCGGTCAAAATGATCACCGTCCCGATACTCATCCCCAGCTGTAGCCCGACGCCAAGGTGAAATACATCCCACGGATCAACCCCCAGATCCGAGCGAATAAACATCGTGGTAGAGAGGCCATACAGACCCAAACCGACATAAAGTTGTAGCAGACGACGTACCATTTTTTATCTTCTCCCGATAACCAGGCTTTCATCCTGACCTAAAATGGCACTATGATTAATGTCCAGTTTTCAAATAGTGGACTGCATATGTCATCACGCCGCTTTGGAAGTCAGTCTCTGGTACGCCTTTTAGGCCACTGGCAGCAAGCTTCATCCCGCACCCCGCTCTGGCGCCAGCTGGCTGACGCGTTGCGTCTGTTAATCCTTGATGGCCGACTGGCATTAAATACGCGACTGCCGGGTGAGCGTGAGCTGGCTACGGCGCTGGACGTGAGCCGGACCACCGTCAGCAGCGCCCTCGCCCATCTGCGCGAGGAGGGATATCTTGAAAGCCGCCACGGCAGCGGGTCGCGCGTGATCCTCCCGGATACGCGCGCCGTTCCTACCCTTTCAGCGGCGAGTGCCGCACTGGATCTCTCCACTGCCGCCCTCAATGCCGGGCCAGAGATCCACCAGGCTTATACCCACGCGCTGACGGCTATTACCCAGCACCTCTCGCTGACGGGCTACGACCAGCTTGGGCTGCCTGCGCTTCGGGAAGCTATAGCGGCACGCTATACCGAACGGGGTCTTTCCACCCGCGCAGACGAAGTCATGGTGGTCAACGGTGCCGTCAGCGGTTTTGCGCTGATATTGCGGATGTTAACCGGGCCGGGAGATCGCGTCGTGGTCGATCACCCCACCTATCCGCTGGCGATTGCCGCCATTCAGGGGGCGCAGTGCCGGCCCGTTGGGGTGTCGCTGCCGGATACAGGCTGGGACACGGATGGTTTTGCCGCCACGCTTGCCCAGACTGCACCGCGCCTGGCTTACCTGATGCCTGATTTTCACAACCCAACCGGGCGTTGTATGGATATCGCCACCCGTCAGGCGATCGCCGATATTGCCGCACAAACCCGCACGACGCTGGTTGTAGATGAAACGATGGTCGATCTCTGGTTTGACTCGCCCCCACCGCCACCGCTGGCATCATTTAACCGGGAGGCAACCGTCATGACATTAGGCTCCGCCGGAAAAAGCTTCTGGGGCGGGCTGCGTCTCGGCTGGATCCGCGCCTCTTCACGTACCATCGCCACCCTCGCCCAGACGCGGGATACGCTTGATCTGGGCTCGCCGCTGCTGGAGCAACTGGCGACGCTGTGGCTTATCAACAATAGCGAACGTTTTCTGCCCGCTCGCCGCAAGATGCTTGCGGAACGGCGCGATCGATGCAGTGAACTGCTGCGTGAACATTTTCCCGAGTGGCGATTCCATGAGGCGGAAGGCGGACTTTCTTACTGGATCGAACTTCCCGGCATGCTGGCGACACAGCTTGCCGCGCGGGCAGAAATCATCGGGATTAACCTGGGAACGGGCACACGGTTTGGCTTATCGGGGGCGTTTGACCGCTTTTTGCGCATGCCCTTCTCGCTGGAGCCAGCGGAAATGGAAGCGGCGTTACTGCGGATTAAACCCTTATGGCGTGCATTACATTCAAATGAGCCGGCCATCAAACGCAGTCTGGTTTAAGAATAAAAAGTTTGAAGGGGATCATAAAATAAAAACTGCTGACTGTAATATATGCAGTCAGCAGTTTTCACTGGACAACAATTAATGTTGCGGAGGAATAGGGAAACCTTTCAGCGAAATAACGAAGTTATCACCGTCTTTCTTTATTTTTGCACCGGTATCACACCAGTCAGACGCAATACGAAAGAACTCATCGCTTCCAACATTCCAGCCAAGACGTACATGCTTCACATAGCCTGAGCGCAAGAGATCGCAGGCCTCGTTGTAGTCACTGGCAGTTGACAGTTGTTGTTTCATTTTCTCTTCTTCAGAAGTTTACGTAGTGCTTTGATTTCTTTAGGAGTAAAAGGAGAAACACTCTCTTCTTCCGTATGCTGATTATCAATATCTTCTTCCGATACTCCCGCCTCTTCTACTGCTTCAAACGCCAGCAGCAGCAGTTTCTCTGTGGTCACGCTTAAATTCTCGTTATTCACTTCCGCATAGTGGCGAAGCCTTTCTTTTAGCGCGTCGTCAATTTTTACATTTAAAACCGCAGTAGCCATGTTTGTCACTTCCCTTCGGAATAAGTACTTTATGTAATACACGAAGTTAACACTGTTATCCAGATTTATATTTTTTTGAATTTTGGTGTTAAATAGACGTCCAATTATAAAATGCCAGTCTATTATTACAGGTTTATGACAATAATATTTCAGCACGATGAAATATATATTACAGCGTCTAGGCGTTATAGTATTGTGGAATAATGACTACAGAGAGAGGTAACGCAGGAAGGTTTGTACGAGGCCGTAAATGGGTGGGGGCCCTGCCAGCTACATCCCGGCACCCACGTCGTCTGCCCTGGCTGCTTCCTTCCGGACCTGACCTGGTGAACAGAGTAGCGTTGCGGGAGAACCAACAGAGCCCCCATTGAGAGCGTTGATAACCAACGCGCTGGCGCATTATCCCTGTGCGAAGACCCAATTGCAAGCGACCCGGAACCGGATGCTGGTTTATTGCGCAAACAGACGCAGCAATCAGGGCAATCTTCGTTTACCATGGCTGTCCAGATGATCCCCACAGGTGCAGGTATGGACGAACACGACTCCTTTCCCCAGCGCGTATGGCAAATTGTGGCCTCAATCCCGGAAGGCTACGTCACAACCTATGGTGATGTCGCACAGCTGGCCGGTTCACCGCGCGCGGCGCGACAGGTAGGCGGCGTTCTTAAACGGCTGCCGGAAGGAAGCACGCTGCCCTGGCATCGCGTGGTGAATCGTCATGGTGCCATCTCGCTGACCGGACCGGATCTCCAGCGTCAGCGCCAGGCATTACTGTCAGAGGGTGTGCAGGTATCGGGATCGGGACAGATTGATTTGCAAAAGTACCGGTGGGTGTACTAACCCCTCCCCCGAAGGAGAGGGTGATAGCAACAATTACATCTGGGTCGGTGGGGTTGGCAGGGACGGCTGATTGGTCTGTGGAGCAACCGGCACTGCGGTTTGCTGTACGGGAACCAGATTCAGGTCGACTTTAGTCCCACCGTGGTTAATGGCTTCCTGAACCGTATCGGTAATAAAGACCAGCTTATCGTTGATCGTTACCGCGGCACTCAGCAGGATACGGGCATTCGGCTGAACGTCTGACGGGTTATATGGCAGCACGAAGCTAAATGGCGCCTGCTTACCTTCAGTACGAACCGCACGCTGAGCCAGGACTTTCGACGGTGCGTCGGCCAGAGAAGCATCAGACAGCGTGACCGTTAATACCGCATCCGGCGGTAAAGCGACTCTCTGTTTGATCCAGATGGTACCGGAAACATTAGGCTGCTGAATGGATTGCTGTGAAAGGGTATTAATCCCGTTCGGATCGGCTGCAGGAACCGGCACCTGGGCGCTCTTACCGGCACAGGCGGACAACGCCACCGCAATAGCTACACCACTTAGCATGGGTACGAGTTTCATTGAAGTCTCCTTATCATCAATGCACCAGCGGGATCGATCCCATCCGATGTCGTTTCAATCACATAACGTATTCAAGTGTGGCACAGATCACCGATTAATGCCTGAAAACGTGCCGATATTAAGATTATTCTACCCATCGGACCACTTACATTTCTGCGTTATACTCTGCCTATCTTTCGCTACGGCGTTTATTGAGGACAACTATGAGTCAGGCACTGAACAATCTGCTGACATTACTGAATCTGGAAAAAATTGAGGAAGGACTCTTTCGCGGACAGAGTGAAGATTTAGGCTTGCGCCAGGTCTTCGGTGGGCAAGTCGTTGGACAAGCGCTGTACGCGGCAAAGGAGACCGTCCCGGCAGACCGTCTGGTGCATTCGTTCCACAGCTATTTCTTACGCCCTGGCGATAGCGCAAAACCGATTGTGTATGATGTTGAAGTTCTGCGTGACGGTAATAGTTTCAGTGCCCGCCGCGTGGCTGCCATTCAGAACGGTAAGCCCATCTTCTATATGACCGCCTCGTTCCAGGCACCGGAACCGGGATACGAGCATCAGAAAACGATGCCGCCGGCACCGTCGCCAGACACGCTCAAATCAGAGACCGATATCGCCCGTGCGCTGGCGCATCTGCTTCCGCCACAGGTCAAAGAGAAATTTCTGTGCGATAAACCGCTGGAGATCCGCCCCGTCGAGTTCCATAACCCGATGAAGGGTCACACCGCCGAGCCGAAACGTCAGGTCTGGATCCGCGCCAACGGTACCGTGCCGGAAGATTTCCGCGTGCATCAGTATCTGCTCGGGTATGCGTCAGATTTTAACTTTCTGCCGGTGGCACTGCAGCCGCACGGCGTCGGGTTCCTCGAAAAAGGGATGCAGGTCGCGACCATCGACCACTCCATGTGGTTCCACCGTCCCTTCAACATGAATGAGTGGCTGCTTTACAGCGTGGAGAGTACGTCGGCATCGAGCGCTCGCGGGTTTGTGCGTGGAGAGTTTTATACGCAGGACGGCGTGCTGGTCGCTTCAACGGTGCAGGAAGGGGTAATGCGTAATCGCGGTTGACGTAAAAAAGCCGGGTGGCGGCTTCGCCTTACCCGGCCTACAAAAGCACAATCCGTAGGCCCGGTAAGCGCAGCGCCACCGGGCAATGGACTCTACTCAAGCATTATACGCATTCTCGCCGTGGCTGTTCACATCCAGACCTTCGCGCTCCTGCTCTTCCGGTACGCGCAGACCCACAGTCATGTCCGCCAGCTTGTAGCCAATAAAAGCGACAACGGCAGACCACACCACGGTGATAGCAATACTTTCCAGCTGCACCAGTACCTGATGAACCATAGTGACACCTTCTGCATAGCCCACGCCACCCAGCGATTTCGCGGCGAAGATACCGGTCATGATACAGCCGACGATGCCGCACACACCGTGCACCCCAAATACATCGCAAGGGTCATCAACGCGCAGCACGCGTTTCAGTGCCGTAACGCCCCACAGACCTGCAAGACCTGCAACCAAACCTACCAGCAGCGCACCACCGACACCCACATAACCACAGGCAGGCGTGATACCGACCAGACCCGCGATAGCGCCAGAACAGGCCCCCAGCAGGGAAGGTTTACCGCGCACCGCCCACTCACCGAAGACCCAGGAGAGGATCGCACCGGCTGTGGCCACGACGGTGTTCACGAAGGCCAGCGCGGCGATTTCGTTTGCTGCGCTTGCAGACCCGGCGTTGAAGCCAAACCAGCCAAAGTAGAGGATCGCGGTACCGGTAAAGACCATCGGCAGGTTGTGCGGTTTGAACGCTTCTTTACCGAAGCCCACGCGTTTGCCGATCAGGTATGCGCCAACCAGACCCGCTACCGCGGCGTTGATATGTACGACGGTACCGCCCGCGAAGTCCAGCGCGCCGTGCGTTGCCAGCAGACCGCCGCCCCAGACCATGTGCGCAATCGGCACATAGGAGAGCGTCAGCCAGACCACCACAAAGATCAGAACGGCAGAGAAACGAATACGCTCGGCCAGCGCGCCTACAATCAGCCCGACGGTGATGCAGGCGAACGAGCCCTGGAACGCAACGTGAATATACTGGTAGAAACTGCCCATCAGCGCGGTCAGCTCAATATTTTTCAGCATCACCCAGTCAAAGTTACCGAAGAAGGCGTTGCCAGTGCCAAAGGCCAGCGAGTAACCGTAAACCACCCACAGCACGCAGACCAGTGCGAAGGTCACGGCTACCTGGGTCAGCATGGAGAGAACGTTTTTGCCACGGATCAGACCGCCGTAGAACAGGGCAATCCCCGGAATTGACATGAACAGCACCAGCGCGGTGCTGATCATCATAAAGGCGTTATCGGCTTTATCTGCCACCGCAGGGGCAGCCAGCGCGAGGCCCGGCAGCAGTGCCAGCGAACCCAGACCCGTTTTAAGTGTTGCTATCTTCATTTTCTCGATCCCTATCACTGTGTGCCAGGAGTTACTTACAGTGCCGCTTCGTCAGATTCGCCGGTACGAATGCGAATGACGCGCTGCAGTTCGGCAACGAAAATTTTGCCGTCGCCAATTTTGCCTGTGTAGGCCGCTTTGCTAATGACATCAATGACTTCATCAAGCTGATCGTCAGCAATCGCGACATCAATTTTTACTTTTGGCAGAAAGTTAACGCTGTATTCCGCCCCGCGGTAAAGCTCGGCATGACCCTTCTGACGACCAAAGCCTTTCACTTCGGTGACAGTCAGTCCCTGAATACCCATGGAAGACAACGCTTCACGCACGTCTTCGAGTTTGAATGGTTTGATTACAACCGTAACCAGCTTCATAGATCCCCTCCAGTCAGAATTCGGTAATGGCCGCAGCTTACGCAGAAGGTATTGCAAGGGGTGTGCCAGAAATGAAAACCAGAAGGAACTGCGGTGCAAAGAGCGCTACACGGCCTTGATAAACGAACCGGTGAAAAAAAACGCACCATGCCGGTGCAGGGTGCGTTTCCGTTTTGCACCAACAGGAATGACTGTTAGCGCGTCGCCTCATTTTGGTGCATCAGGCGCTCAGCGATTCTTCCTCACGCACGCTGGCCGCCAGCTCTTCGCCTGCCAGCTGAAGCTGATACATCTGCCAGTAACGTCCCTTGGCTTCCAACAGTTCACGGTGCGTACCCCGTTCAACGGCCTGGCCGCGATGTAGCACCAGAATGGTATCAGCATCAACGATGGTGGAAAGACGGTGGGCAATCACCACCAGCGTCGTATGGTCACGCACGGCCGACAGCGCCTGCTGGATGGCCTGCTCGGTACCGGAGTCAATACTGGCTGTCGCTTCATCCAGAATCAGAACCTGTGGCGTTTCAATCAGCACCCGCGCCAGGGCGAGGAGCTGTTTTTGCCCGACGGAGAGGTTGTTCCCCTGCTCGCCCAGCTTCGTATTGATCCCCTCACTAAACCCGCGCGCCAGATCCGCCAGCTGCACTTTTTCCAGTACCTCCCAGACCTGCTCCTGCGTGTAGTCCCGCCCCAGGGTCACGTTCGCATAGAAGGTATCGGCCAGGACGACCGGATCCTGCTGCACCATCGCGACGCCTTTACGCAACACGTTGTGGCTAAGAGACGCGAGCGGACGTCCGTCGATCCGGATTTCACCGTGCGTAACCGGGTAGTACCCCATTAACAGGCTGGCGAGGGTACTCTTACCGCTTCCCGTATGGCCCACCAGCGCCACGAAACCACGCGACGGAACATCAAGTGAGATATCCTGCAACACCAGCCGGTCTTCGCGATAGGCAAACGAGACATTATCAAAATCAATGGCACCGCTTTGCAAAGGTCGCTCATCGTTGCCGTAGGCCTGTCGCGGCCTGTCCATCAGCTCGAACACACGCTCACCGGCGACCACCGCCTGTTGCAGCATAGACTGCTGGGTGGTGAGCTCGATCAGCGGTTCGTTAAGGCGCCCCAGATAGCTAATAAAGGCGTACAGCACACCTACTTCAATCGTACCGTTAGCGCTCAGCCCAAACAGCATCAGGAGACCGCAAAGCACCAGCGCAGAGAAAAGGCTCAGCAGCGGACGCAGCAAAAAACCGTCAAGCCGCAGCGTCTGCATGCGTGCCATATAGTGCGAGCGGCTGGCTTCGCCCATCCGTTCACCAAAGCGCGCCTGCTGGCGGAACTGCTGGATAACGCTCATGCCGTTGATGACTTCGTTGAAGCCATCGTTGATGTCGGCCAGATAGGCTCGTACCCGACGCACGATTGGCGTGCTGTAGCGCTGGTAGATGACCATGACGATCAGCACCGCCGGGAAGATCGTGATCGCCACCAGCGCCATGCGCCAGTCGAGACTGAACATTGCCACCAGCATCGCACCAATCAGCGCCGCGCTGCGGAGCACCGTCGCCACCACGGTGACGTACAGATCGCGGATCACCTCGGTATCGTTGGTTACCCGGGAGATAACCTGCCCGACCGGCTGAATATCAAACTCGCTGAGCGGCTGGCGAAGCGCGGCGTCCATTACATCCGTACGCAGCTGCTGGACGACACCGACGGCTGCGCGGTTAAACAGCAGCGACTGCGCATAGTGCAGCCCTGCAGCCGTCAACTGTAACCCAACGTAAGCGACGCCTAAACCCGCCACCAGCCCCAGGGGCAGGTAGCTTTTGGCGACCATATTGTCGATAAAGTAACTGATGAGCAGCGGCCCGCTCACTTCTGCAATCGCCGCTATCCAGAGTAAAAGCACGGCCACGGACAGCGGTTTACGCCACGGCGAGCCGTAGGCCAGCAGACGTTTGAGCGTCGGCCACATCGTTCCGAGCTTACGCATTAGCGGCCTCCTCATTCTGTTCGGGGGCATCGTCCAGCGCCGCTTCAAGCTGTTGATAGCGATACATATCGCGATACCAGCCCGGTTGCTCAACAAGATTTTCATGCTGCCCGCGCTGGGCAATGTGCCCGTGCTGCAATACCAGAATTTCGCTGGCTTCGGTCAGCGCCGACAAACGGTGAGCGCTGATAATCACCGTGCGACCGTCACCCCACTGACGCAGGTTATGCAGGATCTGGTGCTCGGTACGGCCATCCATAGCGGAGAGCGCATCATCCAGGATCAAGATTTCGGCATTCAGCAGCAGCGCACGGGCAATCGAAATACGCTGTTTCTGCCCGCCGGACAGCATGACGCCACGCTCTCCGACTTCCGTTTCGTACCCCTGCGGCAGACGCAAAATATCATCATGCACGCTGGCTAAACGCGCCACATGCTCGATCTCCTCCTGCGTCGCCGCAGGGCATCCGAGGGCGATGTTATTTGCCACGGTGTCCGAAAATAAAAACGGCGTCTGGCTGACCACCGCCAGGCGGCCACGCCACTCATCCAGCAGCAGGTTCCTCAGGGGGATATCATGGAAACGAATATCCCCTTCGGTGACGTCAAAGTGGCGCTGGAGCAGAGAGAGGACGGTACTTTTTCCGGCCCCCGTAGGACCACAAATACCCAACATCTGGCCGGGCTGAAGCGTAAAGCTGACGTTCTCCAGTACCGGATGCGCCGTCTGCGGATAGACAAATTGACGGACGTCGACCTTCATCACGCCTCGCCCTTCCGGGACCGCTTCGCTGCCGTCAGTCACCACCGGCGCTTCGGCCAGCATGGCGCGAATGCGGCTGTAGGCGGCGCTGCCCCGCTCCACAATGTTGAACATCCAGGCTAAAGCCAGCATCGGCCAGATCATCAGCCCGAGATACATCGCAAAACTGGTCAATTGTCCCAGGGTTAACGTCCCCTGTACCACCATCCAGCTACCGCCTCCAATAGCCAGCAGGTTGGCCATGCCAATCGCAACATAGATTGTCGGGTCAAAACGGGCGTCAATGCGCGCGACGCGCATGTTCTTCGACCCCGTGTCTGCCGCATCGGCGGCAAACAGCGCGGACTGCCGGTCCTCCAGACCAAAGGCTTTGATCATGCGAATGCTGGTCATGCTCTCCTGAGTGCGATCGTTCAGAGACGAAAATGCCGCCTGTGCCAGTTTGAAGCGCTCGTGCAGCTGTTCGCCGTAGCGATTGATCGCCAATGCCATCAGCGGCATCGGCAGCAGCGCCAGAAGGGTCAACTGCCAGCTGATCTGCGTGGACATGACAATCAATACCGCACAGCCCATCACCAGCGAGTCCACCAGCGTTAATACCCCTTCTCCGGCGGCGAAGACCACGCGATCGACATCGTTCGTGGCACGGGCGATGAGGTCCCCGGTGCGATGGCGCAGATAAAATTCGGGATGCTGTCGGCTCAGCTGGTGGTAAAAATCTTCACGCAGCTCAACGGCCAACTGATAGGACGCACCAAACAGCAGCACGCGCCAGACGTAGCGCAGGAGATAAACAATGACGGCCGTCAGCACCAGCGTGCCGACCCACATCAACACCCGTGCGGTGGTGTAATGCTGTTCGGTGACGCCATCCACGACGTACCCCACCACTTTCGGCGGGATCAGCTGCAGAATGGCAATGATAATAAGCAGGGCCACTGCACCGAGGTAGCGTTGCCACTCCCGACGAAAGTACCAGCTTAATTGGGCAAATAATCGCACGCGGTTTGTTCCTGAAGGTTTTTTACGAAGTTATTCAATGGGTAAGGCTGTGGTGTACTTAATCTGTTCCATGGCGAAGCTTGAGGTGACGTCTGATAAGCCCGGAACGCTGTTCACCAGCCGCTTGTAGAAGTCATCATAGCGCTTCATGTCTGCCACCTGGACGCGCATCAGGTAATCGTACTCGCCGGCCATTCGCCAGAAACCGAGCACCTCGGGCATCTCAGAGACCTGAGTAACAAAGCGGCAATACCACTCGCTGCTGTGGTGCTGGGTTTTAATCAGCACAAATGCCGTCAACCCAAGCCCCAGTTTTTCGGGATCGAGCAGCGCGACGCGCCCCAGCAAAATGCCATCATCTTCGAGCTTCTTAAGGCGCTTCCAGCACGGTGTGGTGGTCAGATTAACGGCATCTGCCAACGCCTGCAAAGAGAGGGTACAGTCACTTTGCAGCAAGGAAAGGAGCTTACGGTCAATTTTATCTAGCATACCCACCTCACAGAGAAAATTTTTCTCCCTTCATTCTATTTTAAAGGCCAGATAGCAACAATTTTTTCTGTGCTTTTCGCTATGCTGGGCACAAAATGACAAACGGATAATTACGATGAATAGCACTTGGGTTAAACATGCCATCAGCGAAATCAATGCCGACTACCAGCGTTCGGCGGATACCCACCTGATCCGCCTTTGCCTGCCGGGATTTGACGGTATTCAGCTCTATCTGAAGGATGAAAGCACCCATCCGACCGGCAGCCTGAAGCATCGCCTGGCGCGCTCACTGTTTTTATACGGTTTATGTAACGGCTGGATCAAAGAAGGCACTCCCATTATTGAATCCTCGTCTGGTTCAACCGCCGTGTCCGAAGCCTATTTTGCCCGTCTGCTGGGCCTGCCGTTTATCGCGGTGATGCCCTCCTGCACTGCAAAACGCAAAATCGAGCAGATCGAATTTTACGGCGGTCGCTGCCACTTCGTTGAGAGTGCCTGCGAAATCTACGCCGCCTCTGAAATGCTGGCCCGTGAGCTCAACGGCCACTATATGGACCAGTTTACCTTCGCCGAACGCGCAACGGACTGGCGCGGCAATAACAACATCGCTGACAGTATTTTCCGCCAGATGACCCACGAGCCGCACCCCGTGCCGTCGTACATTGTGATGAGCGCCGGTACCGGTGGCACCTCAGCCACCATAGGACGCTACATTCGCTGTCAGGGCTACGATACCCAACTGATGGTGGTTGACCCGCAAAACTCGGTGTTCCTCGACTACTGGCAGAGCCGCGATGCCGATCTTCGCAGCCCGTCAGGCAGTAAAATTGAAGGAATTGGCCGCCCGCGCGTAGAACCGTCATTCATCCCGGATGTAGTGGATGAAATGCTTCGCGTGCCGGATGCCGCCAGCGTGGCAACCGCACACTGGCTGGAAACCCAGCTTGGCCGCAAAGTCGGGGCATCGACAGGCACCAATATGTGGGGCGCACTGCAGCTGGCGGCACGCATGCGTGAGGAAGGGCGTACCGGCTCCATCGTCACGCTGCTGTGCGACAGCGGCGAGCGCTACCTTGAGACCTACTACAATGCAGAATGGGTACAGGCTAACATCGGCGACATCACGCAGTGGAAAGTGCAGATTGCACAGCTGCTGAAATAAAAAAAAGCCAGACCGACGTCTGGCTTGCTGGAAGGCGCTCGCTATTCGGGGGAATAAGGGAGGTTGTTGTTGTCCAGCCAATGAGTCAAAAAATGGGACACCGCTTCGTTACCGCAGTGTCCGATAACGGGCAGATGAGGAAGCTCGGCAATCAGCTGCGGCATCGCATTCCCCATAATCAAGCCGCGCCCCACGCTGCCCAGCATCTCTCGGTCATTCATGGCGTCGCCAAATGCCATACAATCCTGCAGCGTTAAGCCCAGATGGTCGCTCAGTACCGCCAGGGCGGAACCTTTGTTACAGCCCACGGGTAATACTTCCAGACAATCTACCGCCGAGAAGGTCAGATGCGCCCGGTTGCCGAGCGCCTCATTTAACTGGATGCGCAGGCGTCGCAGATCGTCGTGATCGCCACAGAAGCAGATCTTGGTCACCGCGTGGGCGGGGATCCGGCGAAGATCGATAAGCTGATATTTAAAACCGCTATAGACATGCGCATGCAGTAACTCGGGGATTTCGCTTCCGGTAAACCAGCCTTGATCGTTAAAAACGTGGACACTGGCCTGTGTGTCCCAGGTGCTGTGCAGGACGATATCCGCCACTTCCGGGTTAAGATCCTGACGGTGCAGTACCTCCCCTTCGACGGTGTGAATGCGCGTTCCGTTTCCGGTGATCAGAAAAGCATCAAGAGAAAACGCGCCCAGTAAATGGCGCATCTCCAGAACATGTCGGCCGGTGGCAAATGTCAGAGTGACATCTCGCTCGCGCAGGCGCTTCAGGGCACTCAGCGTTTTCTCTCCCAGACGGTGATCCGGCATTAACAGCGTGCCGTCCATATCAAATGCAGCGAGGCGGGCCATGATGACTCCTGAAATGTGATGCGATTAGCTTGTGCATCAGTATCAGGTGAGATATACGGAAGTAATAGTGAATAGATGATAATTATTGTTCCGGGTTTCTATGCGCCAGCTTAACCGTCTTAACCAGTATCACCGTTTATGGCAGCCGTCCGAAGGTGCGACGCAGCAGGTCACTATCAGCGAACTGGCAGCCCGCTGTTTTTGTAGCGAGCGGCATGTCCGAACGCTGTTGCGTCAGGCTCAGGAGGCGGGCTGGCTGAGCTGGCGCGCGCAGTCTGGTCGCGGCAAGCGCGGCGAACTGACGTTCCATGCCACCCCGGAGTCGCTGCGCAATATGATGATGGAAGAAGCGCTGAAGAGCGGACAGCAGCATAACGCGCTGGAGCTGGCTCAGCTTGCGCCTGACGAGCTGCGTTCGTTATTGCATCCGTTTTTGGGTGGGCAATGGCAAAACGACACGCCGACGCTGCGCATCCCCTACTATCGCTCGCTGGAGCCGCTTCAGCCGGGATTTTTACCGGGCCGGGCCGAACAACATCTGGCAGGACAGGTGTTCTCAGGCTTGACGCGATTTAACGGTAACAGCAGTGAACCCACCGGCGATCTGGCGCATCATTGGGAGGTCTCTGCTGACGGGCTGCGCTGGCATTTCTATATTCGCTCCACGCTGCACTGGCATGACGGCGATAAAATAGAAACGGCGCAACTCCAGCGAAGCCTGACGGCGTTGTTAGCACAGCCCATCATGCGCACGCTTTTTCAGAGCGTCTTGTCTGTCGAAACCACACATCCGCAATGTCTGACGTTTGTTTTACATCAACCGGACTACTGGCTGGCGCACAGGCTGGCAACCTACTGTAGCCGTCTGGCGCATCCCGATCGCCCGGTCGTCGGCAGTGGTCCCTTCCGGCTGACTCTCTTTGAGCCCGACCTGGTACGCCTGGAAAGCCATGAGCAGTACCACCTGAGTCATCCGCTGCTTAAGGCCATCGAGTACTGGATCACTCCCCAGCTTTTTGATTACAGGCTGGGTACCAGCTGTCGCCACCCGGTGCAAATCGCCATTGGCGAGGCCGATGAGCTCGAAAGCCTGCGGCTGGTGAGCAGCAGCACCAGCCTGGGCTTCTGTTATCTCACGCTGAAACAGAGCGCGCGGCTGAGTGAGATCCAGGCAAAGCGGCTGATTAATATCATTCATCTCTCCAGGCTTCTGCACACGCTTCCGCTCAACGAAGGGCTCATCACGCCAACTCATGAACTGCTTCCCGGCTGGACAATCCCGGAATGGCCTGATTTGACGGACATTGCCCTCCCTGAGGCGTTGACGCTGGTTTATCATCTGCCCGTTGAGCTTCACACCATGGCCAGCCAGCTGAAGGAGTACCTCGCCCTGCAGGGTTGTGAATTGACCGTCATCTTTCACGACGCGAAGACGTGGGATGGATGCCAGCAGCTTGCCGATGCAGACATCATGATGGGAGATAAGCTGATTGGCGAAGCGCCAGCGTATACGCTTGAGCAGTGGCTCCGCTGTGATGCGCTTTGGCCGCATGTGTTAAGCACACCGGCTTACGCTCATTTGCAAGCCACGCTGGATGCGGTGCAGGCCCAAGCCGAGTCCCGGGACCGACACGCGGGGCTGCAAGCCATTTTCAGCCGCTTAATGGAGAACGCGGTGTTGACGCCGCTCTTTAATTATCAGTATCAAATCAGCGCGCCGCCAGGCGTAAACGGGATACGCCTTAACACCCGCGGCTGGTTTGATTTTACCGAAGCCTGGCTGCCTGCCCCCAAATCGTGAAGAAGCTGGTCGCCGCCGTAGCCAGGCGGTAACATAACGTTTTTACCGTAACTGTTGAGATGATTTATGAAACGTGCCGTCGTCGTGTTCAGCGGAGGACAAGACTCTACTACTTGCCTGGTTCAGGCCCTTCATCAGTATGATGAAGTTCACTGTGTGACCTTCGATTATGGTCAGCGCCACCGCGCTGAAATCGACGTTGCCCGTGAACTGGCCCTCAAACTGGGGGCACGCGCGCACAAGGTGCTGGACGTTACGCTGTTAAATGAACTGGCTGTCAGTAGCCTCACCCGCGACAGCATTCCTGTACCGGATTATGAACCCGATGCCTGCGGCATTCCGAATACCTTCGTACCGGGCCGCAATATTCTGTTTCTGACCCTGACGGCGATCTACGCCTACCAGGTGAAAGCCGAAGCGGTAATCACCGGCGTATGCGAAACAGACTTCTCCGGCTACCCTGACTGCCGTGACGAATTCGTGAAAGCATTAAACCACGCCGTCAATCTGGGCATGGCGAAAGAGACGCGCTTTGAGACGCCGTTGATGTGGCTGGATAAAGCCGAAACCTGGGCCCTGGCGGACTACTGGGGCAAGCTGGATCTGGTTCGCAGTGAAACCCTCACCTGCTATAACGGCATCAAAGGCGACGGTTGCGGCCAGTGCGCGGCCTGTAATCTTCGCGCTAACGGGCTGAACCACTATCTGGCCGATAAAGTTGGCGTGATGGCCGCAATGAAGCAAAAGACCGGGCTTAAATAACGCTACTTAACCGTGCTGTCGAACAGTTTTACGCCGGCAGCACGAGTCACTTTCATTAGCGTCGTCAGCGTTGGGTTGCCGTTGTCAGATAAGGTTCGGTATAACTGTTGGCGGGACAGACCGGATTTGGCAGCAATTTCACCTATGCCACCGCGGGCTTCGATGACCTGACGGAGTGCAATGAGATAGGCAGGGATCCCCTGGTCTTCATAGATCTCCTCCAGGGCTGTTTGCAGATAAAGCTGAGCACAGGAGGGATCCTCACGCAGCATTTTCACAACAGCATCATGGTGACTAACAGAACTTGAATATTTTCGTTCAGCGGCACTCATCTGATTATCCTTTTGATTGATGATCGTTCCAGAAGTCTATCGCCAGTTGAATATCTGCTTTCTGGCTCTTTTTGCCACCACCCACAAGTAACAATAAAACCTGCCGATTTTCTACCGCAAAATAGATCCTGTAGCCGGGACCACTGTCGATGCGCATCTCCCAGATACCTTCCCTGAGATATCGGTAATCGCCAAAATTACGTTTTATCGCACGGTTAACCCGTACAAGGATCCGGAAAACAACATCCGGATCCTTTCGCTTCATCTTCGCTACCCACTCCTCAAATGGCACTTTTCCGTCACGGGTACGGTAGCGTTCAACAACGTAGTCCCTGTCCATGATTCTATCCCTGGAAAAACGTTTTGTCTTTTATAAAAGACAAAATTTCTAAACGATCATCAGCTCCAGCTTCTCCCGCAACGCCCCTTCCAGCGGCAGAGCCTTCTGGGTTTTCAGATCGATACAGACAAAGGTGATCAGTGCATCAGCCACCACCTGCCCTTCAGGATCGAGCGTCACCACCTGGCTTAATACACCACTCTTGCCGTTGAGCTGTTGCACCTGACTGGTCACCGTGAGTACATCACCCAGCACGGCCGGGCGGCGGTAGTTGATGTTGATATTGACGACCACGAACGCGATGTTATGCGCGGTCAACCACTGAAAGCTTTCGCTGTTTTCCAGCCCGTCCCAGCGCGCTTCTTCAAGGAACTCAAGATAGCGGGCGTTGTTAACGTGCTGGTAAACATCAAGGTGGTAACCGCGTACTTTGATTTTTGTCTGCATAGCGCAATAGCCTTTACTGTTGTTATAGGATCAGAGGTCATAACTGGTATGACCTCTTTATCCTGGCAAATTATCGCCGCAGTGCAAGTAATTGTGAGATTACAACGTCAGGTGTGAGAGGTTACGCTCCACCAGCGCGCTGCCCATGCCCGGCACCTGTTTGAGGTCGTCAACAGTTTTGAAAGGACCATACTCTTCGCGGTAGCTGACGATGGCCTGGGCTTTTTTCAGGCCGACACCGTTCATTGCGCGGGCGAGATCTTCCGCAGAGGCCGAATTGATACTGACCCGCGTACCGTCATCATCCGCCGTTTTACCGGCATCAGCCGCTTTGGATTGCCCTTGCACTGACGCTGAGGCGTCAGACTTGCTCTGCACCGTCTGTGCTTTGGCAGCGGGCGTCGCGGCCAGCGCGCTCGTGGTCATCCCGGTGGTGGCAATAGCCAGCGCAATTAACAGTGATTTAATTCCACATTTCATGCTGTTTTCTCCTTGTTTGTTGACAGCCACGTCACGATAGCCGCCCGGAAAAACAGCTACAAACAGCAGATTGCAGAAATGGAAAAGGCCGCGAAAGCGGCCTTTAGTTTTTGCAGAGCGTTACGAAAATCTGCGAGCAGATACGTAATTATTGCTGCTGAGTCATCACATCGCCCAGCTTGATTTTGGCGTCTTTACGCAGGTTGCTCATCATGGCTTCGAAAGCAATCTGAGCATTGTTCTGGGTAATGCCCTGAACCATCGCCTTCTTCTGCGCTTCTGGCAGGGTACCGGCTTTTACTTCGTCCAGCGCCAGCAGAACAACGTTACCCTGCATATCGGTGGTGGTGCCGAAGCTTGGTTTGTCCTTCGCAGGCAGAGTCAGGCCAAACGCAGCCTGGCTGATGGGGTCCTGACCGGTACGGCTCAGCGTTTTCGCTTCACCGAAGCTCAGGCCTGCTGCTTTCAGCGCATCGTCTTTGCCCGCTTTCAGATCAGCCAGAATCTTCTCAGCATCCAGTTTCGCCTGCTGTTCCGCTTTGTTGTGCTTAACCTGAGCGGCAACCTGATCCTTCACTTCTGCCAGCGGTTTGACCGCTTCCGGCTTATGCTCGCTGACGCGCAGCACGAACGCACGGTCACCGTCAACGGTAATGATGTCAGAGTTGCTGCCTGGCGTACCGTTCTCGCCCACCAGACCACCGTTAAAGATGGCGTCTGAAACCGGTTTAAAGTTCAGCTCTTCCGGCAGGTTATCACGACCAAACCAGCCCGTCTCAACCGCTTTCACTCCGGCAGCCTGCTCTGCACCCGCCAGCGATTCGTTGTCGTTGCTGGCGGCATCGCTCACCTTCTGTTGAAGTGCGTAGTAGGCATCCAGCGCTTTTTCCTGTTTCACTTTCGCCGCGATATCATCACGAACGTCAGCCAGCGGCTTGGTTTTCGCCGCGGTGATGTCGTCCAGACGCGCGACCAGGAAACCAACGGAAGACTTAATGACACCAGAAAGCTGGCCTTTCTCTTTCAGACCCGCATTTTTCAGTTCGTCCGGCGTGGTTGCGTCTTCCAGCCAGCCCATATCACCGCCGTTTTTGGCAGAGATAATATCGGTGGATTTTGCTTTCGCGAGGGTGGCGAAATCAGCCCCTTTATTCAGCTCATCCAGTACCGCTTTGGCGTCAGCCTCGGTTTTAGTCTGAATCACGCTGTAGCGGTTACGCTGCGGCTGAGTGAACTGATCCTGATGCTGATCGTAGTAGGACTGAATTTCTGTATCAGACGCCGTTTCCTGCAGCCCGGCAGCATCCAGCTTGATGTAGCTCACGCGGAACTGTTCTGGAGAAACGAAGGTATTTTTGTTCTGCTCGTACCAGGCGTTCAGTTCCGCGTCGCTGACCTGCTGTTTGGCCGCCAGGGCGTTAACATCAATGGTCGCTTCACGGACAACGCGCTGCTGCGCCACCAGCGCGGCCAGCTCTTCCGTCTCACCTTTGAGCATGAAATCGGTGCCCACAACGGCGTTGATAAGCTGCTGAGTGGTCAGTTGGTTACGCAACGCCTGAGCGTATTGGTCAGCCGTCATACCCATCTGGTTGACGATGCTATTGTAACGTGCGTTGTCGAATTTACCGTTTGACTGGAATGCCTGAGTGGCGAAGATCGCTTTTTTCACCTGCTCATCGCTGATGCCAAGACCCAGCTTTTTGGCATACTGATCCAGTAACGCTTCGTCGATAAGACGGTTCAGCGTCTGTTGGCGCAGGGTCTTCATATACCCTTCATTCGCCGCCAGTTCAGAGAATTGGTCGCCCAGCTGTTGCTGCATACGGTTACGTTCACCGGCAAAAGCATTCTCGAACTGACCACGGCTGATCTCCTGGCCATTCACTTTTGCGGCATAGTTCGCGCCACCGCCAATAAGGTAACTGCTCACGCCGGTCAATATGAACGACACGATAATGATACCGAAAATAATCTTGAGCACGAGACTGTTAGCAGCCGTGCGTAAGCTGTCCATCATGGTGTAACAACACTCCGCTGTAGGTGACTGGTTACCTGACGCTGACGGAAAATCCTGCCCGTCGCGCGTAAAGGCGTATTGTGACAAGAAAACGGGGCGATTGTCAGCCCACAACTCGCATAAACTCGCACAAATCAGGTCTGGACAAACAAAAAAGGCACATCAAATGATGCGCCCTTGTACTTTCCGGCTTCCCTGAAACGGGAAAGCAATCAATTTACTGCGTCTTTCAGCGCTTTACCTGCACGGAAACCCGGCACTTTAGCAGCAGCAATGGTGATCTCTTTACCGGTCTGAGGGTTGCGGCCAGTACGGGCAGCGCGCTCTTTAACAGCAAAAGTACCGAAGCCTACCAGTGCAACGTCGTCTCCAGCCTGCAGAGATTCAGTAACAGAAGCAATTAATGCATCTAACGCACGTCCAGCTGCAGCTTTAGAAATATCAGCACCAGCAGCAATTTTGTCAATCAGTTGAGATTTATTCACTGTTCTCTTCCTCTCTTTATAATTTATATCGCGCCTGAGTCCTTCACAACGCGACCGCGCAGCAGTTATATCAGGCCTGCCATGACCTTACAACACCCGTTGTTGATGGCTGACCTAATCAGCAATCTAAATTAGCTATACAAAAAAAGGCTGGCAAGTGCGAAATGCCTTACCAGCCTTGTTTTTATTGACGCTCTTTGCGCGAGGTCACTATTTTGCGGTTACAACCTGCATTCCGGACGGTTCATTCTGCAATGCGAGAGTAAGAACTTCCTCAATTCGCTTAACAGGATGAATCTGCAGATCGGCAATTACGTTGTCCGGAATCTCTTCCAGATCGCGTTTATTCTCGTAAGGAATCAATACGGTTTTGATCCCACCACGGTGTGCCGCCAGCAGTTTTTCTTTTAACCCGCCGATAGGCAGAACCTGACCACGCAGGGTGATTTCACCGGTCATTGCCACATCAGCGCGTACCGGGTTGCCTGTCAGACAGGAGACCAGAGCCGTACACATGGCAATACCCGCGCTTGGACCATCTTTCGGCGTCGCCCCTTCCGGGACGTGAACGTGGATGTCGCGTTTTTCGTAGAAATCCGGGTTTATACCCAGTTTTTCCGCGCGCGCGCGCACCACGGTCAGCGCCGCCTGAATGGACTCCTGCATCACTTCACCCAGCGAGCCGGTGTAGGTCAGCTTGCCTTTACCCGGCACGCAGGCGGTTTCGATGGTCAGCAGATCGCCGCCCACTTCCGTCCATGCCAGACCGGTCACCTGGCCTACGCGGTTTTCGTTATCCGCACGACCATAGTCAAAGCGCTGAACGCCCAGGTAGGCATGCAGATTGTCGCCGTTGATCACAATGTGTTTCAGGCTCTTATCCAGCAGCAGCTGTTTCACCGCCTTGCGGCACAGTTTAGAGATTTCACGCTCAAGGCTACGCACGCCCGCTTCACGGGTGTAATAGCGAATGATGCCGATAATCGCGCTGTCCTCGACGGTCAGCTCGTTGGCTTTCAGTGCGTTACGCTCAATCTGTTTCGGCAGCAGGTGCTGTTTCGCGATATTCAGCTTCTCGTCTTCGGTGTAACCGGAGAGGCGGATCACTTCCATACGGTCCAGCAGCGGGGCCGGAATGTTCATGGAGTTGGAGGTTGCCACGAACATCACATCGCTCAGGTCGTAGTCCACTTCCAGGTAGTGATCGCTGAACGCCACGTTCTGTTCAGGATCAAGCACTTCCAGCAGCGCAGAGGCCGGATCGCCACGCATGTCCGAAGACATTTTGTCGATCTCATCAAGCAGGAACAGCGGGTTTTTAACGCCCACTTTCGCCATTTTCTGGATCAGTTTACCCGGCATAGAACCGATGTAGGTACGACGGTGACCGCGGATTTCCGCTTCATCGCGTACGCCACCCAGCGCCATACGGATATACTTACGTCCGGTCGCCTTGGCGATGGACTGTCCCAGAGAGGTTTTACCCACCCCCGGCGGTCCTACCAGACACAGAATTGGCCCTTTAATTTTGTTTACACGGCTTTGTACCGCGAGGTACTCAAGAATGCGGTCTTTCACGCGTTCCAGGCCGTAGTGGTCGGTATCCAGGATCTCCTGCGCCTGACGCAGGTCTTTTTTGACCTTGCTGCGGGCGTTCCACGGAACCTGCACCATCCACTCAATGTAGCCGCGTACGACGGTTGCTTCAGCCGACATTGGAGACATCATTTTCAGCTTCTGCAATTCTGCTTCGGCTTTCTCTTTCGCCTCTTTCGGCATCTTCGCCGCGTCGATTTTACGCTTCAGCGCTTCGTTTTCGTCCGGCGCGTCGTCCATCTCGCCGAGCTCTTTCTGAATCGCTTTCATTTGCTCATTCAGATAGTACTCACGCTGAGATTTCTCCATCTGCTTTTTGACGCGGTTGCGAATACGTTTCTCAACCTGCAGCAGATCGATTTCAGACTCCATCATCGCCATCAGGTATTCCAGACGTTCGTTAACGTCGGACATTTCCAGCACGGACTGTTTGTCAGCCAGCTTCAGCGGCATGTGTGCTGCGATGGTGTCCGCCAGACGCGCAGGATCGTCGATGCTGTTCAGCGACGTCAGCACTTCTGGTGGGATTTTTTTATTCAGCTTGATATAGCCTTCAAACTGGCTAATTGCGGTGCGCACCAGCACTTCCTGCTCGCGCTCATCAAGCTCAGGCGAATCAAGGTACTCTGCCTTGGCAGAGAAGTGTTCGCCGTCATCTGACAGAGTGGTAATACGCGCACGCTGCAGCCCTTCGACCAGCACCTTCACGGTGCCGTCAGGCAGCTTCAGCATCTGCAAAATAGAGGCCACGGTCCCGACGGTGAAAAGATCGTTTACACCCGGCTCATCCGTCGATGCTTCTTTCTGTGCCACCAGCATGATTTTTTTATCATGATCCATGGCGGCTTCGAGGCAACGGATAGATTTTTCCCGCCCTACAAACAAGGGTATGACCATGTGCGGATAAACCACCACATCGCGCAACGGCAATACGGGGATTTCAATGCGTTCAGAACGCTCAGGATTCATAGAGCTCTCTCTTAGTTTAGTGTCCGCCAGGTAAGCTGGTCATGTCACTGTACTTCACATAACCATTAACATGTATCCAGTATATGGGGATGTTTCCCACACATTCAACGCTATGAATACGGAAAAAGTAAAGGGGAGATAAAATCCCCCCTTTTTAATTAACTGCTTGTATGATTTGGTGAATTATTCGCCAGATGCCTGCTGGGCTTCCGGTTTACCGTAAATCAGCAGCGGCTTGGTTTGGCCGCTGATTACGGACTCGTCGATAACCACTTTCTCAACATCTTCCATCGACGGCAGATCGTACATGGTGTCGAGCAGCGCCGCTTCAACGATTGAACGCAGACCACGCGCACCGGTTTTACGGATCATCGCTTTCTTAGCAATCGCATCAAGCGCTTCGTCACGGAATTCCAGGTCAACCCCTTCCAGATTGAACAGCGCCTGGTACTGCTTGGTCAGCGCATTTTTCGGCTCTTTCAGGATCTGAATCAGCGCCTCTTCACTCAGCTCATTCAGCGTTGCCACAACGGGCAGACGGCCAATGAACTCAGGAATCAGACCGAATTTGATCAGATCTTCAGGTTCAACCTGCGAAAGCAGTTCGCCTTCGTTCGGTTTTTCGGACGAGGCTTTTACCGTCGCGCCGAAACCAATGCCGGAGCCGGTTTCAACACGGTGGGAAATGACTTTATCCAGACCGGCAAACGCACCGCCACAGATGAACAGGATCTTGGAAGTATCAACCTGCAGGAACTCCTGCTGAGGATGCTTACGCCCCCCCTGCGGTGGAACGGCGGCAACCGTACCTTCGATCAGCTTCAGCAGCGCCTGCTGCACGCCTTCACCCGACACGTCGCGGGTGATGGACGGGTTGTCTGATTTACGGGAGATCTTGTCGATCTCATCAATATAAACAATGCCGCGCTGTGCTTTCTGTACGTCGTAATCGCACTTCTGCAGCAGTTTCTGAATGATGTTCTCAACGTCTTCACCCACATAACCGGCTTCGGTCAGGGTGGTGGCATCGGCCATGGTAAACGGAACATCCAGCAGGCGCGCCAGGGTTTCCGCCAGCAACGTTTTACCGGAACCCGTCGGTCCGATCAGCAGGATGTTACTTTTACCCAGTTCTACGCCATTACTGGTGTCGCCGTTACGCAGACGTTTGTAGTGGTTATATACCGCTACCGCCAGCACTTTCTTCGCCTGCTCTTGTCCGATGACATAGTCGTCAAGGTGATGACGAATTTCATGCGGCGTTGGCAATGCGCTACGCTCACGGTGCGGCGCAACTTCTTTAATCTCTTCGCGAATGATGTCGTTACATAAATCAACACATTCGTCGCAGATATACACGGACGGCCCGGCAATCAGTTTACGCACTTCATGCTGGCTTTTGCCGCAAAAAGAGCAGTACAGCAGTTTGCCCGAACCATCTTTGCGTTTATCTGTCATGAGTCCAAACCTCTTTTTAAGTTCTTTGTGCCGCACATGACGACGCAAATGCCATTCTAAGACGCGTACTGCTTAAAGCAGCGTGCCGCCCTACCTTAGTATAGCGGCACACTCGCGTCGCGGGCATCAATTACGATGGGTCAATACGGAGTCGACTAAGCCGTACTCAACTGCCTCTGGAGCAGAGAGGAAGCGATCGCGCTCGGTATCGCGCTCGATCTGCTCGAGAGATTGACCTGTATGCTGCGCCATAAGTTCATTCATGCGCGCTTTTACTTTCAGAATTTCGCGGGCGTGGATTTCGATATCCGTCGCCTGCCCCTGGTAACCACCCAGCGGCTGGTGAATCATCACACGGGAGTTAGGCAGGCAGAAACGCTTACCTTTCGCCCCTGCGGTTAACAGGAAGGCACCCATGGATGCAGCCTGACCCATACAGATCGTGCTGACATCTGGCTTGATGAATTGCATGGTGTCATAAATGGACATACCCGCCGTAATCACACCGCCTGGCGAGTTGATGTACAGGTAAATGTCTTTCTCCGGGTTTTCCGCTTCCAGGAACAGCATCTGCGCTACGATCAGGTTAGCCATATGGTCTTCTACCTGGCCGGTCAGAAAGATAACGCGTTCCTTGAGCAGACGGGAATAGATATCGAAAGAACGCTCACCACGTGAGGTCTGTTCAATAACCATTGGCACCAGCGCCATATGGGGTGCAAAGTTATCTCGTTCGCCACTGTATGACATTTCCGTCTCCTGGTTCAAAATTGAAAACACCTGCTGTACTGATTGTAACCTTATGGACGGATTATCAGCCAGTCTCAATCATCGTGATTACATACTTATGGGGTTCGCCACGCCCTATTTCAAGCATAACAACCTTTTGTTGTAACGCTAACACTGAAAGGGCGTTTTAGCACCCTTCCAGGACTAAAGCTGCGATAAAAAAAACCCGTCGCCGGAGGGCAACGGGTTTTTTGGTCAAACTTTAAACCGTTAGGGCGTTATTACGCCTGCTGGTTCATCAGTTCGTTGAAAGAGGTCGCTTTTTCGGTCACTTTCGCTTTCGCCAGAACCGCTTCAACAGCCTGCTCTTCCAGTGCGACGTTGCGCATGTTGTCCATCAGCTCTTTGTTCTTACCGTAGAACTCGATCACTTCTGATGGATCTTCGTATGCGGAAGCCATCTCTTCGATCAGGCCTTTCACGCGCTCTTCGTCAGCTTTCAGCTCGTGGGTACGAATAACTTCGCCCAGCAGCAGGCCAACAACAACGCGACGTTTCGCTTGCTCTTCAAACAGCTCGCGTGGCAGTTCCATCGCTTGCTGCTGGTTGCCACCGAAACGCTGTGCAGCCTGACGGCGCAGCACGTCGATTTCGCTGTCGATCAGGGCTGCTGGAACGTCGATGTCGTTCGCTTTCACCAGACCTTCAATCGCCTGAGATTTCACACGGTTACGCACAGCACCGTTCAGCTCGCGCTCCATGTTTTTACGCACTTCGGTACGCAGGCCAGCAACTGAACCATCTTCCACGCCGAAACGCTTGATGAATTCTTCAGTCAGTTCTGGCAGTTCGCGCTCTTCCACTTTCTTCAGGTTGATCACGAACTTCGCTGCTTTACCTTTCAGGTTTTCAGCGTGGTATTCTTCAGGGAAGGTCACGTCGATAGTGAACTCTTCGCCAGCCTTGTGGCCTTTGATACCGTCTTCGAAGCCTGGGATCATACGACCCTGGCCCATTGCCAGTACGAAGTCAGACGCTTTGCCGCCTTCGAACTCTTCGCCGTCTACAGAACCGGTGAAGTCGATGGTCACACGGTCTTCCGCGTCAACAGCGCCTTCTTTCTCTTTCCAGTTCGCCTGCTGCTTGCGCAGGGTGTCCAGCATGCCGTCAACATCTTCGTCAGTCACAGAGACAATCGGTTTTTCAACTTCGATAGATTCCAGACCTTTCAGCTCAACTTCCGGGTACACTTCGAACTCTACGGAGTAAGTGAAGTCTTCGCCCAGTTTGTATTCGCCTGGAACGTAGTTTGGCGCGCCGGCCGGATTGATTTTTTCTTTGATGATCGCATCAATAAAGTTGCGGCTCATCAGTTCACCCAGCACATCCTGACGCACAGAGGCGCCATAACGCTGAGCAACAACATTCATTGGAACTTTGCCCTTACGGAAGCCGTCAATACGTACTTTTTTTGCTACGTTGACCAGCTCGCTTTTCACAGCAGTTTCGATGCTGTCAGCAGCGATAGTAATCGTTACACGGCGGCCAAGGCCTTGAGTGGTTTCAACTGAAACTTGCATCTTGTTACCTCAAAAAAATCACAGTGCTCGGTCAACTCTGAATCTGTCTGTTATACCGGGATGCTCTCTTAGTGCAGATTCACATTCCCTGTCGCCAGAATCATCCCGAAGACATTCAATAAGACGCGGCATTATAGCGGCATCACTTAGGTGAGTCGAGAACGGTTGGGGCATGTTGCTGCGGCTTTTTTCACACTTTAAGGCTATTTTTAGCCTTAAAATCGCTCCATCCGCTCAAAACTCAGACAAAACAAAACGGCCCGGAGGCCGTTTTGAGGAAATCTGTAAGCAACATACTGGAAAAGCTCCAGCCGTTGCAAATCCGATTTATCAGGCGATGGTGCCTGCACCGCGACACGGCGGTGATGCGAAAACCGTATCCTGCAAGCCTTCCCATTCCTTATTGGTGTAGGTATGCAGTGCCAGCGCATGCACGGTGGTGGAGAGTTCTTCCGTCAAGGTGCTGTAGATCAAGCGGTGTCGGTTCAGGAAACGTTCTCCCGTGAAGCGATCGCTAACCAGAACCACTTTAAAGTGGCTTTCAGAACCTGCCGGCACGTTATGACGATAGCTCTCGTCGACGACTTCGAGGAACACAGGGTTGAACGCTGCCCTTAATTTATCTTCTATCTGCTCACGTATCATCATGAAATTACTCCTCCGACAACGCCAGGATGTCACCCATCCCTTTAAATGTTAGCCGCTTTTACCGTTTCCATTACACCTTGACAACAAATATTTAGCTTTCGTCTGATTTTCTCATTCAAACGAATGAAGTTCACTGCGAGACTCATACCTTTCATCATTCGCGAGAGGGGAAATTGGGTAAGCTGGTCAGTTTTCGGACAAGGCGATGAATTTACATGCGTTGACCACTTCCCCTCGCCGTTGGCGATGTTATGATGACGGCAATTTTTCTCTTTAAATGCTTACGATTCGTTGAGAACCCGAAAATGTTAAAAAAACTCTTCTTTCCGTTGGTAGCCCTTTTTATGCTGGCAGGCTGTGCAACCCCGCCTACCACCATTGATGTCTCACCAAAAATTACGCTGCCTCAGCAGGATCCAAGCCTGATGGGCGTCACCGTGAGCATTAACGGTGCCGATCAGCGTCAGGACCAGGCTCTGGCAAAAGTGACCCGCGATAACCAGCAGGTAACCCTGACCGCGTCCCGCGACCTGCGTTTCCTGCTGCAGGAAGTGCTCGAGAAGCAAATGACCGCTCGCGGCTATATGATTGGCCCAAGCGGTGCGGTTGATCTGCAGATCATCGTTAACAACCTGTACGCAGACGTGTCTCAGGGCAACGTGCGTTACAACATCGCGACCAAAGCGGATATCGCCATCATTGCTACCGCGAAAAACGGTAATAAGATGACCAAAAACTACCGTGCGAGCTACTCTGTCGAAGGCGCGTTCCAGGCATCGAATAAAAATATTGCTGATGCGGTTAACAGCGTGCTGACGGATACCATTTCCGACATGGCGCAGGACACCAGCATCCACGACTTCATCAAGCAGAACGCACGTTAATCCTGCCGACTGACCCGGTGCTTCACCGGGTCAGTTCATAAGAACATGTCCAGCCATTACATACGCATTTTCCAGCAACCGAAATCAGCGATTCTGCTGATCCTCGGCTTTGCCTCGGGTTTACCTCTCGCGCTCACCTCCGGCACGCTTCAGGCGTGGATGACGGTCGAGAATATCGACCTTAAAACCATCGGTTTCTTCTCGCTTGTCGGTCAGGCCTATGTCTTTAAGTTCCTGTGGTCTCCGGTCATGGATCGCTACACGCCACCTTTCCTGGGACGTCGTCGCGGCTGGTTAGTGATGACGCAAGTCTTGCTGCTGCTGGCCATTGCTGCGATGGGTTTTCTTGAGCCCACCACACAGCTTCGCTGGATGGCCGCGCTTGCGGTCGTGATTGCCTTCTGTTCCGCCTCCCAGGATATTGTCTTTGACGCCTGGAAGACGGACGTTTTGCCTGCGGAAGAGCGCGGCGCCGGTGCCGCAATCAGCGTGCTGGGCTATCGCCTCGGGATGCTGGTCTCCGGGGGACTGGCACTGTGGCTGGCTGACCGTTACCTCGGCTGGCAGGGTATGTACTGGCTGATGGCCGCCCTGCTTATCCCGTGCATTATCGCGACGATCTTTGCTCCCGAACCAAGTGATGTCATTCCGGTCCCCCGCTCGCTGGAGCAGGCCGTGGCCGAACCGCTGCGCGACTTTTTTGGTCGCAACAACGCCTGGCTGATCCTGCTGCTCATCGTCCTTTATAAGCTGGGGGATGCGTTTGCCATGAGCCTGACCACCACCTTCCTGATACGCGGTGTCGGTTTTGATGCCGGTGAAGTGGGTGTGGTAAACAAAACGCTGGGACTGTTTGCGACGATTATGGGCGCGCTGTATGGCGGCGTGCTGATGCAGCGCCTGACCCTGTTTCGCGCACTGCTGATTTTCGGCATCCTTCAGGGAGCCTCTAACGCGGGCTACTGGCTGCTGTCGATTACCGACAAACATATGATCAGCATGGCCGCGGCGGTGTTCTTCGAGAACCTCTGCGGCGGCATGGGCACCGCGGCATTTGTTGCCCTGTTGATGACGCTTTGCAATAAATCATTTTCCGCTACGCAGTTTGCGCTGCTCTCGGCGCTCTCTGCCGTGGGTCGCGTGTACGTTGGACCGATTGCGGGCTGGTTCGTGGAAGCCCACGGCTGGCCAACGTTTTATCTCTTCTCTGTCGTGGCTGCCGTGCCGGGAATTTTATTGCTGCTGGTCTGCCGTCAGACGCTGGAATATACGCAGCGGACCGAACACTTTATGCCGCGCACCGAATATCATACCGCCTACCGTTTTGCGTTACGTCTGTTAATGGTGGGCTGCGTTGCTCTGGCACTCTGGCTTGTGGTGCTGATTATTAACGCCAGCACGTCACTGGCAATCCCGTTCGAAGCGCTTCTGCTGGACGCTGGCGCCCTGCTGGCTATTGCCGGGATCCTGACCGGGGGTCTGCTCGATTTCATGGCGTTGCGTAAAACGCAGATGACCTGAAGAAAAATGCGAAAGGTTATTTCCCGTTGTAATCACCAACCGAAATTATAACGGCGAAATAGCCAGCGCCCCCCCAAAAAAATATTTGTTGTTTTGTGCGGGATAGGATTTGGAAATTATTGGCTCCAGTTCCAAAACGCTATTTTTCATTAAACGATTCAGCATCCGATAGTTTGATTTTTCGTTTTTTAGATGTCTTTTTATTGATAATTAATTGTTAATTTTTTGTTTATTTTTAACAATGGTTATACCAATTGCCCCTTTTAGGGTATGCTTGGGGGTCCTTTCGTTATAAAGCCCACGCCATGCGGCTTCTGTCATAAAAACCGACATAATTTGCAACACTTGTGACACGTGCGGCAGAACCCGGTAACACCTTCCTGACACAGGTCTAATGATGTTTACAGTAATGTAACCTTCCCGTAAAATGCCCGCACACTTTAAACGCCACCAGACTCCGTGGAATTGAGGTCGTTAAATGAGACTCGGGAAATACAATAAAAGTTTGGGATGGTTGTCATTATTCGCGGGCACTGTATTACTCAGTGGCTGCGATTCTGCACTACTAGACCCCAAAGGACAGATTGGACTGGAACAACGTTCACTGATACTGACGGCTTTTGGCCTGATGTTGATTGTGGTTATTCCTGCCATTTTGATGGCTGTTGGTTTCGCCTGGAAGTATCGTGCGAGCAATAAAGATGCGAAGTATAGCCCTAACTGGTCACACTCCAATAAAGTGGAAGCTGTGGTCTGGACGGTACCTATTCTGATCATCCTGTTCCTTGCCGTACTGACCTGGAAAACCACTCACGCACTTGAGCCAAGCAAACCACTGGTTCACGATGAGAAACCTATTACCATTGAAGTGGTCTCCATGGACTGGAAATGGTTCTTCATCTATCCAGAGCAGGGTATTGCTACCGTGAATGAAATCGCCTTCCCGGCGAACACTCCGGTTCAGTTCAAAGTGACCTCCAACTCCGTAATGAACTCCTTCTTCATCCCACGTCTGGGTAGCCAGATCTACGCGATGGCCGGTATGCAGACTAACCTGCATCTGATCGCGAATGAAGCAGGCACCTATGATGGTATCTCCGCCAGCTATAGCGGCCCGGGCTTCTCAGGTATGAAGTTCAAAGCTATTGCAACGCCAGACCGTGCCGCTTTCGACCAGTGGGTTGAAAAAGCGAAGCAGTCTCCAAACACCATGTCTGACATGGCGGCGTTCGAAAAAGTGGCTGCACCTAGCGAATACAACAAGGTGGAGTACTTCTCTAATGTGAAACCTGATTTGTTCAAAGATGTCATTGGCAAATTTATGGATCACGGCAAGAGCATGGACATGACCCAGCCTGAAGGCGAGCACAGCGCGCATGAAGGTATGGAAGGCATGGACATGAGCCACGCGGAAACCGCTCACTAAGGGGCCGAGGAAGAAAATGTTCGGAAAATTGACACTGGATGCAGTGCCCTACCATGAACCGATTATCGTGGTTACGGTGGCTGCAATTATCATTGGTGGCGCGGCCTTACTGGCCCTGATCACTTACTTCGGTAAGTGGAGCTACCTGTGGAACGAGTGGCTGACTTCGGTTGACCACAAAAAACTCGGTATCATGTACTGCATCGTCGGTATCGTCATGTTAATTCGTGGCTTTGCGGATGCGATCATGATGCGTAGCCAGCAGGCACTCGCTTCTGCGGGTGAAGCCGGCTTCCTGCCGCCGCACCACTACGATCAGATCTTTACCGCCCACGGCGTTATCATGATCTTCTTCGTAGCGATGCCGCTGGTTATCGGTCTGATGAACGTGGTCGTTCCGCTGCAAATCGGCGCGCGCGACGTGGCGTTCCCGTTCCTGAACAACCTGAGCTTCTGGTTCACGGTTGTCGGCGTTATCCTGGTTAACCTGTCACTGGGTGTGGGCGAATTCGCGCAGACCGGCTGGCTGGCATACCCGCCGCTATCAGGAATTGAGTACAGTCCGGGCGTTGGCGTTGACTACTGGATCTGGGCGCTTCAGCTCTCCGGTGTCGGTACCACCCTGACCGGTATCAACTTCTTCGTGACCATTATCAAGATGCGTGCCCCTGGCATGACCATGTTCAAGATGCCGGTATTTACCTGGGCATCTCTGTGCGCCAACATCCTGATTATTGCCTCTTTCCCAATTCTGACCGTCACCATCGCGCTGCTGACCCTGGACCGCTACCTGGGCACCCATTTCTTCACGAATGATATGGGTGGCAACATGATGATGTACATCAACCTGATTTGGGCCTGGGGTCACCCGGAAGTGTACATCCTGGTTCTGCCTGTCTTCGGTGTGTTCTCCGAAATCGCGGCAACCTTCTCGCGTAAACGTCTGTTTGGTTACACCTCTCTGGTGTGGGCAACCGTGTGTATTACCGTTCTGTCGTTCATCGTTTGGCTGCACCACTTCTTCACCATGGGTGCGGGCGCGAACGTAAACGCCTTCTTCGGTATCACCACCATGATTATCGCCATCCCGACCGGGGTGAAGATCTTCAACTGGCTGTTCACCATGTACCAGGGCCGTATCGTGTTCCACTCAGCGATGCTGTGGACCATCGGCTTCATCGTGACCTTCTCCGTAGGTGGGATGACCGGTGTACTGCTGGCGGTACCAGGTGCTGACTTCGTTCTGCACAACAGTCTGTTCCTGATTGCGCACTTCCATAACGTTATCATCGGTGGCGTGGTCTTCGGCTGCTTCGCTGGCGTAACCTACTGGTGGCCAAAAGCGTTCGGCTTCACGCTGAACGAGAAATGGGGTAAACGCGCGTTCTGGTTCTGGATCATCGGCTTCTTCGTGGCATTTATGCCGCTGTACGTGCTGGGCTTCATGGGTATGACCCGTCGTCTGAGCCAGCAGATCGATCCGCAGTTCCACCCAATGCTGATGGTTGCAGCGGGCGGTGCGGTGCTGATTGCCTGCGGTATCGCGTCTCAGCTGATTCAGTTCTACGTGTCTATTCGCGACCGCGATCAGAACCGTGACCTGACCGGTGACCCATGGGGTGGCCGTACGCTGGAGTGGGCGACCTCTTCTCCACCGCCTTTCTATAACTTTGCCATCGTGCCGCAGGTTCATGAACGCGACGCATTCTGGGAAATGAAAGAAAAAGGTGAAGCGTACAAGCAACCTGCTCATTACGAAGAGATCCATATGCCGAAAAACAGCGGTGCGGGCATTGTTATTGCCGCCTTCGCTACGGTATTTGGTTTCGCAATGATCTGGCATATCTGGTGGATGGCGATTGTTGGCTTCGCTGGCATCGTAATCAGCTGGATTGTGAAGAGCTTTGACGAGGACGTGGACTACTACGTACCAGTCCGTGAAGTTGAAAAGCTGGAAAATCAGCATTTCGACGAGATTTCTAAAGCGGGGCTGAAAAATGGCAACTGATACTCTGGCGCACTCAACTGCCCACGCGCATGAACATGCGCACCACGATACAGGACCGACCAAAGTCTTCGGTTTCTGGATCTACCTGATGAGCGACTGCATTCTGTTCTGCTGTCTGTTCGCGACCTATGCCGTTCTGGTGAACGGCACAGCGGGCGGCCCGACCGGCAAGGACATCTTTGAACTGCCGTTCGTTCTGGTTGAAACCGCACTGCTGTTATTCAGCTCTATCACCTACGGCATGGCGGCTATCGCCATGTACAAAAACAACAAGAGCCAGGTTGTCTCCTGGCTGGCGTTGACCTGGCTGTTTGGTGCTGGATTTATCGGGATGGAAATCTATGAATTCCATCACCTGATTATGGAAGGCTTTGGTCCGGATCGCAGTGGCTTCCTGTCCGCGTTCTTCGCGCTGGTCGGTACCCACGGTCTGCACGTGACCTCGGGTCTGATCTGGATGGCAGTACTGATGTTCCAGATCTCCCGTCGCGGCCTGACCAGCACTAACCGTACCCGTATCCTGTGCCTGAGCCTGTTCTGGCACTTCCTGGACGTGGTGTGGATCTGTGTGTTCTCTGTTGTCTATCTGATGGGGGCGATGTAATGAGTCATTCTAACGATCATGGCGCTTCCCATGGCAGCGTAAAAACCTACATGACAGGTTTCATCCTGTCGATCATCCTGACGGTGATCCCGTTCTGGATGGTGATGAGCGGTTCTGCGTCTAAACCGGTTATCCTGGGAGCAATCCTGGTGACCGCGGTGATTCAGATTCTGGTGCATCTGGTTTGCTTCCTGCACATGAACACCAAGTCCGATGAAGGCTGGAACATGACGGCCTTTATCTTTACCGTGATTATCATCGCTATCCTGGTAGTCGGTTCCATCTGGATTATGTGGAACCTCAACTACAACATGATGGTTCACTAAGAGCGGCGAGTATGTTTAAGCAATACCTGCAAGTAACGAAACCAGGCATCATCTTTGGCAACCTGATCTCCGTGATCGGAGGGTTCCTGCTGGCCTCTAAAGGCAGCATTGATTACGCCCTCTTTATTTACACGCTGGTCGGTGTGTCACTGGTTGTTGCGTCCGGTTGTGTATTTAACAACTACATCGACATGGATATCGACAAGAAGATGGAAAGGACCAAAAATCGGGTGCTGGTGAAAGGCCTGATCGCCCCTTCCGTCTCGCTGGTGTACGCCACCTTGCTGGGTATTGCTGGCTTTATGCTGCTGTGGTTTGGTGCTAACCCACTGGCCTGCTGGCTGGGGGTGATGGGGTTCGTGGTCTATGTGGGCGTCTACAGCCTGTATATGAAACGTCACTCCGTCTACGGCACGCTGATTGGTTCTCTCTCCGGCGCTGCGCCGCCGGTGATTGGCTACTGCGCCGTCACGAACGAGTTCGACAGCGGTGCGCTGATCCTGCTGGCTATCTTTAGCCTGTGGCAGATGCCGCACTCCTATGCCATCGCGATTTTCCGCTTTAAGGATTATCAGGCAGCGAACATCCCGGTTCTGCCGGTCGTGAAGGGCATTTCGGTTGCCAAGAACCACATCACGCTTTACATCATCGCCTTTGCCGTGGCAACGCTGATGCTCTCTCTGGGTGGTTACGCCGGGTATAAATATCTGGCGGTAGCGGCTGCGGTGAGCGTCTGGTGGCTTGGCATGGCGCTGCGCGGATACAAAGTGGAAGATGACAAAGTCTGGGCACGTAAGCTGTTTGTGTTCTCCATTGTCGCCATCACTTCTCTGTCCGTGATGATGTCCGTGGATTTCATGGTGCCAGATTCGCACAACCTGCTGACTTACGTCTGGTAAGCGACAACAGGTCAATAAAAGGGTGCTTCGGCACCCTTTTTTATTCACAAAATCAATTAATAACGCATGTAATATTTGTTAAATAAGCCCTTATTTACCCCGCCCCTTCCCCGCACTACACTATGGCCTGCTTTTGAACTGAGGTGGTAATGAACGATTATAAAATGACGCCAGGCGAGCTACGCGCGACCTGGGGCTTAGGGACTGTCTTCTCGCTACGGATGCTCGGCATGTTTATGGTCCTGCCTGTTCTGACCACCTACGGCATGGCGCTGCAGGGGGCGAGCGAGGCATTGATTGGCCTGGCCATTGGCATTTACGGTCTGGCCCAGGCGGTCTTCCAGATCCCGTTTGGCCTGCTCTCTGACCGGGTTGGCCGCAAGCCGCTGATTGTCGGTGGCCTGCTTATTTTTGTTCTGGGCAGTGTGATTGCCGCCCTCTCCCACTCCATCTGGGGGATTATTCTTGGCCGCGCCCTTCAGGGCTCCGGCGCGATTGCTGCCGCCGTGATGGCGCTGTTGTCCGATCTCACCCGCGAACAGAACCGGACTAAAGCGATGGCGTTCATCGGCGTTAGCTTTGGCGTCACCTTCGCCATTGCGATGGTACTGGGCCCGATAATCACCCATGCGCTTGGCCTGCACGCGCTGTTCTGGATGATTGCCGTGCTGGCAACCCTCGGTATTGCCTTAACCCTGTGGGTAGTCCCGGACAGCAAAAACCACGTCCTCAACCGTGAATCGGGAATGGTAAAGGGCTGCTTCAGCAAAGTGCTGGTTGAGCCACGCCTGCTGAAGCTTAACTTCGGCATTATGTGTCTGCACATCCTGCTGATGTCGACCTTTGTCGCCCTTCCCGGCCAGCTGGCCGCTGCGGGCTTCCCGGCAGCCGAGCACTGGAAAATCTATCTGGTCACGATGCTGATTTCATTTGTCTCCGTCGTGCCATTCATTATCTATGCTGAAGTGAAGCGCAAGATGAAGCGCGTCTTTATTGGCTGCGTAGCACTGTTGCTGATAGCTGAGATTGTGCTCTGGGGTGCCGGCCCGCACTTCTGGGAGCTGATTGCCGGCGTGCAGCTGTTCTTCCTGGCGTTTAACCTGATGGAAGCCCTGCTGCCGTCGCTGATCAGCAAAGAGTCCCCTGCCGGTTACAAAGGCACGGCGATGGGCATCTACTCCACCAGCCAGTTCCTCGGCGTGGCCATTGGCGGCTCGCTTGGCGGCTGGGTGGACGGTCTGTTTGACTCTCAAACGGTGTTTCTCGCGGGCGCACTGCTGGCGACAGTCTGGCTGCTGGTCGCCAGTACCATGAAAGAGCCGCGCTACGTGAGCAGCCTGCGGGTAGAAATCCCGGATGATGTTCAGATTAGCGACGCGCTGAAACAGCGTCTGGAAGCAAAAGAGGGTGTGACGGAGGTCCTGATTGTCCCGGAAGAGCGCAGCGCTTACGTCAAGATAGACAGCAAAATGACCAACCGCTTCGAAGTGGAGCAGGCCCTGAAAGCATGAAAAAAGCCCGGTTGAACCGGGCTTTTGGGTATTAATCGCGGAAGTTTTTAAACTGGAACGGTTGTCCCAGATCGCCGCCACGCACCAGCGCCATCACGGACTGCAGGTCATCGCGGGACTTGCCGGTGACGCGAATCTCTTCACCCTGGATCTGCGCCTGCACCTTCAGCTTGCTGTCTTTAATGAGCTTCACGATCTTCTTCTGCACCGCGCTCTCAATGCCCTGCTTCAGTTTAGCTTCAACGAACCAGGTTTTACCACTGTGCACAAACTCTTCCGGCACATCCAGAGAGGTCCCTTCAATGCCGCGTTTTAACAGCTTGGCGCGCAAAATGTCGAGCAGCTGATTCACCTGGAAATCAGACTCGCTCAGCACCTTAATGGTCTTATTTGCGTCGTTCAGCTCAAACGACGCCTCAACGCCACGAAAATCGAAACGTGACTCAACTTCGCGGGTTGCGTTCTCAACGCCGTTGCGAACTTCCTGGATATCAACTTCGGAAACAATATCGAAAGATGGCATCTTTTCTTCTCCCTTCACTTTTGTTGCGTTGCATAATACCCGCTACGAGGCATAACTCAACAGAAGCTTAGCTGTATAATTAAGCTGTAACACCTGGCGCAGTTGCAGGTGAGGAGGAACAATGAAAATTACAGTGCTCGGATGCGGAGCGCTTGGTCAGCTATGGCTGACCGCGCTGTGCAAGCACGGACATGAGGTTCAGGGCTGGCTGCGCGTGCCCCAGCCCTATTGCAGTGTAAACCTGATTGGTGAAGACGGAAGCATCTTTAACGAATCCCTCACCGCGAACGATCCCGATTTCCTGGCGCAAAGTGACCTGTTACTGGTGACGCTTAAAGCGTGGCAGGTCTCAGACGCGGTGAAGACGCTGGCTGCGCAACTCCCCTCCACTTCCCCTATACTGCTGCTGCATAACGGCATGGGAACCATTGATGAGCTGAAAGGCATCCCTCAGCCCCTGCTGATGGCGACAACCACGCACGCAGCCCGTCGCGACGGCAACATCATCGTGCACGTCGCCAGCGGCGTGACCCATATGGGACCGGCCAGAACACAGGATGGCGACTACAGTTATCTTGCCGATGTGCTGCAGAAGGTATTGCCGGACGTCGCCTGGCATAACACTATTCGCCCTCAACTCTGGCGCAAGCTGGCCGTGAACTGCGTGATCAATCCGCTGACGGCACTGTGGAACTGCCCGAATGGGGAGCTGAAAAACCATCCGCAGGAGGTTGCATCACTGTGTGCTGAAGTCGCGTCGGTCATTGAGCGGGAAGGCTTGCATACCTCGGCAGAGGATTTGCGCGGTTATGTCGAGCAGGTTATTGAGAGTACGGCAGAAAATATCTCCTCAATGTTGCAGGACGTCCGGGCATTGCGCCACACAGAAATCGACTACATTACCGGCTATCTGCTAAAACGTGCCCGTGCACATGGCATCGCCGTGCCGGAAAACGCCCGTTTGTATGACCTGGTTAAACGTAAGGAGAGTGAATATGAGCGCGTCGGCACTGATCTGCCTCGCCCCTGGTAGCGAAGAGATAGAAGCGGTCACCACGATTGATTTGATGGTGCGCGGCGGTATTGAGGTGACGGTCGCCAGCGTTGCCAGCGATGGCAGTCTGGCGGTGACCTGCTCGCGCGGCGTGAAACTGCTTGCGGATGCGCCGCTTGTGCAGGTGGCCGACGGGGATTACGACATCATCGTCCTGCCCGGTGGCCTGAAGGGTGCGGAATGTTTTCGCGACAGCCCGCTGCTGGTCGAGACCGTGCGTCAGTTCCACTTATCGGGTCGTATCGTCGCCGCCATCTGTGCCGCCGCCGGAACAGTGCTGGTTCCGCACGATATTTTCCCTATCGGCAATATGACCGGCTACCCCGGTCTGAAGCAGACCATCCCGGAAGACCAGTGGGTGGACAAACGCGTCGTGTGGGATCCACGCGTCAACCTGCTGACCAGCCAGGGCCCCGGCACCGCGATTGATTTTGGTTTGAAGATTATTGACCTGCTGGTCGGGCGCGAAAAAGCGTACGAGGTGGCATCATCGCTGGTGATGCCGGCGGGAATTTATAACTACTATGAAGAGTAGTGCGTAAAAAAGCCGGGTGGCGCCAGGTTAAAGCAAAACGGCAACCAAAGGTTGCCGTTTTTTATGTTTTCTCCCTCTCCCCGTGGGAGAGGGCCGGGGTGAGGGCATCAGGCCGCATTCCCGGGCAAAAACTACGGGCGATACACCTTCACATTCGCAAAGCCCTGCTCGCGCAGATACAGTGCCTGCAGGCGGCTCATCACCCCACGCTCACACCACAGCAGATACGTTTTGCTCTGGTCGAGATCGCCAAATTTGGTGCTCAGCTTGTAGAACGGTAGCGACACCACTTCAACGCCTTCCACCTGCAGCGGCTTGTCGTCCTGCTCATCAATAGAGCGGATATCCAGAATCGCATCGTTAGCGCCGAAACCGCTTACGGTTTCCACTTCGACGACGTCCTGCTCGGTCTGCTGGGCGATTTCGCGGATATCAATATTGGACGCTTCCGCCACCACTTTATCCAGGATGCTGAAATCGAAGTGCTCTTCTTCGGCTTCGATCTTCGCCTTCACCGCTTTGACGGTCGGGCTTTTTGAGATCACACCGCAGTATTCCGGCATGGTGCGGGCAAAATCTTCGGTGCCGATTTCACGTGCCAGATCGATGATGTGCTCTTTATCGTGGGAGATCAGCGGACGCAGGATCAGCGTATCAGAGACGTTGTCGATCAGACGCAGGTTGGTCAGCGTCTGGCTGGAGACCTGCCCCAGCGCTTCGCCGGTGACCAGCGCCTGCACGCCGTAGCGCTCAGCCACTTTGGATGCCGCACGCACCATCATGCGCTTCAGGATAACGCCCATCTGGCCGTCGTCCACTTTCTCTAGAATTTCGCCCACTACCGGCTCGAAGTTGATCGCCACAAAACGCACGCGGTGGGAGCTGCCGAAGCGGTTCCACAGGTAATGCGCGACCTGGCGAACGCCGATTTCATGCGCCGCACCGCCCAGGTTAAAGAAGCAGTAATGGACGCGACAGCCGCGGCGCATCAGCATATAGCTGGAAACGCCGGAGTCGAAGCCGCCGGAGATCAGAGACAAGACATCTTCCTGGGTGCCGATCGGGAAACCGCCGATACCTTCATAACGACCTTTCACCAGCAGCAGGCGATCGTTTTCGATCTCCAGGTTAACCGTCACGTCCGGGTGCGTCAGACGCACGCGCGCAGACTCGACGTGCTGGTTCAAACCGCCACCAACGTAACGTTCCACTTCAATGGAGCTGAATTCGTGCTTGCCGCGACGTTTCACGCGTACGCAGAAGGTTTTGCCTTCGATCTGATCGCGGTACTGAACCAGCGCTTTCTCGAAGATATCGTGCATATCGCTGAACGGGACGTCTTCCACTTCCAGAATATGGTGGATCCCCGGAATACGGGTCAGCGCGTCGCGAATATCCTGACGTTTGTTTTCGTCTTTCGCACGGACTTCAACGTGGTCCCAGTGGCGCACCACGGCGAGGGTTTCGTCGTAGTGCTTTAATACGTTACGAATGTTCCCGGTGAGAATTTTAATAAAGCGCAAACGCACAGATTGGCTTTTGATGGTGATTTCAGGGAACAATTTAATGATAAACTTCATGGCGGCAATGTTTCTTAGGCAAGCGTATTAAGGCTTGTAATGGAAAAGAGTACAGCAGCCCACACCCGTGGCTGCATCCAGGCGCGCAAGTATACCACCATCGCGCCGCTCCTGTGCACATTGCGCGTTATTTGCTTATCCGCCCGAGTCCGTTACCATGTCGGGGCGAAGAATATAAGAGTCAATTCACTATGCCGAAGAAGAACGACGCACCGGCCAGTTTCGAAACTGCGCTGAGTGAACTGGAGCAAATCGTTACCCGTCTTGAGAGCGGCGATCTCCCGCTGGAAGAGGCGCTTAACGAATTCGAACGTGGCGTGCAGCTGGCGCGACAGGGGCAGGTCAAACTGCAGCAGGCCGAGCAGCGCGTGCAGATCCTGCTTTCCGACAGCGAAGACGCGAAAACTACGCCTTTCACACCGGACGCCGAGTAAATGGATTTTGCCAACGAGCTTCAGGCGCGTGTAATTCGCGCCAACGACGCCCTGCGCCGTTTTATTGCACCACAGCCTTTTCAGAACACTCCTCTGGTTGAGGCCATGCACTATGGCGCACTCTTGGGTGGAAAGCGCCTGCGCCCGTTCCTGGTGTACGCCACAGGCAATATGTTTGGTATCAGCGATAACACGCTGGACGCCCCAGCTGCCGCCGTTGAGTGCATCCATGCCTATTCGCTGATCCACGATGATTTACCGGCGATGGACGACGACGACCTGCGTCGCGGTCAACCTACCTGCCATATCAAGTTTGGCGAAGCGAATGCCATTCTGGCGGGCGATGCCCTGCAAACGCTGGCGTTCTCTATTTTGAGCGATGCGCCGATGGCGGAAGTGGCTGACCGTGACCGCCTGGCAATGATTTCTGAACTGGCGATGGCCAGCGGCGTGGCCGGCATGTGCGGCGGACAAGCGCTGGATCTTGAAGCGGAAGGACGTCAGGTTAATCTGGAACAGCTGGAGCGTATTCATCGCCACAAAACCGGGGCATTGATTCGTTCTGCCGTTCGCCTGGGCGCGCTGAGCGCGGGTGAACAAGGGCGCAAAGCCTTGCCGACGCTGGACAGATACGCAGAAAGTATCGGTCTGGCATTCCAGGTTCAGGATGACATTCTGGATGTGGTGGGCGATACTGCAACATTGGGTAAACGTCAGGGTGCGGACCAGCAGCTTGGCAAAAGTACCTACCCCGCCCTGCTGGGTCTTGAGCAAGCCCAACGTAAAGCCCGGGATCTGATTGACGATGCCCGCCAGTCGCTAAATGTACTGGCCGCACAATCGCTGGATACCTCGGCACTGGAAGCGCTAGCGGACTATATAATCCAGCGTGATAAATAAACTATATATCTCGATGAGCCTTTGATGAGTTTTGATATTGCCAAATACCCGACACTGGCGTTAGTTGACTCCACCCAGGAGTTGCGTCTGTTGCCGAAAGAGAGCCTGCCGAAGCTGTGCGACGAGCTGCGTCGCTACCTGCTCGACAGCGTAAGCCGCTCAAGCGGCCATTTCGCCTCCGGGCTTGGCACGGTAGAACTGACCGTGGCGCTGCACTATGTCTATAACACGCCGTTCGATCAGCTTATCTGGGACGTGGGCCACCAGGCCTATCCGCACAAAATTCTGACCGGACGTCGCGATAAAATTGGCACCATTCGTCAGAAAGGTGGCCTGCATCCGTTCCCGTGGCGCGGTGAGAGCGAATATGACGTGCTGAGCGTCGGCCACTCCTCCACCTCCATTTCTGCGGGCATCGGTATTGCCGTTGCCGCCGAAAAAGAGAATAAACAGCGCCGCACCGTCTGCGTGATTGGTGACGGTGCTATCACCGCCGGGATGGCCTTTGAGGCCATGAACCATGCGGGTGATATCAAACCGGACATGCTGGTTATCCTCAACGATAACGAAATGTCGATTTCCGAGAACGTCGGTGCACTGAACAACCATCTGGCGCAGCTGCTTTCCGGCAAGCTTTACTCCTCGCTGCGTGAAGGCGGTAAAAAAGTCTTTTCCGGCGTACCGCCGATTAAAGAGCTGCTCAAGCGCACCGAAGAACACATCAAAGGCATGGTCGTGCCGGGTACGCTGTTTGAAGAGCTGGGCTTTAACTATATTGGCCCGGTTGACGGCCATGACGTGCTGGGCCTGGTCACCACCCTCAAGAACATGCGTGACCTGAAAGGCCCGCAGTTCCTGCATATCATGACCAAAAAAGGGCGTGGCTACGAACCGGCGGAAAAAGATCCGATCACCTTCCACGCGGTACCAAAATTCGACCCGTCCAGCGGCTGTCTGCCAAAAAGCAGCGGCGGTATGCCGAGCTATTCCAAAATCTTCGGCGACTGGCTGTGTGAAACCGCCGCGAAAGACAACAAGCTGATGGCGATCACCCCGGCCATGCGTGAAGGCTCCGGCATGGTGGAGTTCTCCAGAAAATACCCTGACCAGTATTTTGACGTGGCGATTGCCGAGCAGCATGCGGTGACGTTCGCAGCGGGCCTGGCCATTGGCGGCTACAAGCCGGTGGTCGCTATCTATTCTACCTTCTTGCAGCGCGCCTACGATCAGGTGATCCATGACGTGGCCATCCAGAAGCTGCCGGTACTGTTTGCGATAGACCGTGCGGGCATCGTCGGCGCTGACGGTCAGACGCACCAGGGCGCATTCGATCTGTCGTTCCTGCGCTGTATTCCGGATATGGTCATCATGACGCCAAGCGACGAAAACGAATGTCGTCAGATGCTGTTTACCGGCTATCACTATCAGGATGGCCCTAGTGCGGTGCGCTACCCACGCGGCAATGCGGTGGGCGTTGAGCTGCAACCCCTGGAAAAACTGGCGATCGGTAAAGGTCTGGTGAAACGTCGCGGTGAGAAAGTGGCGATCCTGAACTTCGGTACGCTGATGCCAGAAGCTGCGAAGGTCGCTGAAACGCTGAACGCTACCCTGGTGGATATGCGCTTCGTGAAGCCGCTCGACGAATCTCTGATTTTGAATTTGGCCGAGACGCATGACGTGCTGGTCACTCTGGAAGAAAACGCCATCATGGGCGGTGCGGGAAGCGGCGTGAACGAGGTGCTGATGGCAAACCGCAAAGTCGTGCCGGTGTTGAACCTCGGCCTGCCGGATCATTTCATTCCTCAGGGTACCCAGGATGAAGCCCGGGCGGCTATTGGCCTGGACGCCGTCGGTATTGAAGCCAAAATCCGCGCCTGGCTGGACTAATCCCTCCCCTTTTTCGCTCCTGCTATGCTTAAACGTATTGTTTAAACAGCAGGAGCGGAACCATGCAATACACCACATTAGGAAAAACCGACCTTAAGGTTTCCCGGCTTTGCCTGGGCTGTATGACTTTTGGCGAGCCCGAACGAGGGAACCACGCCTGGACGTTGCCGGAAGAGAGTAGCCGTCCGATTATTAAACGCGCTATCGAGGGCGGCATTAATTTCTTCGACACCGCCAACAGCTACTCCGACGGCAGCAGCGAGGAGATTGTCGGTCGTGCCCTGCGTGACTTTGCGCGTCGGGATGACATTGTGGTCGCCACCAAGGTGTACTACCCGTCAGGTGACCTGACTCAGGGCCTTTCTCGCGCGCAGATCCTGCGCTCTATTGATGACAGCCTTAGACGCCTGAACATGGATTACGTCGACCTGCTGCAAATTCACCGCTGGGATTACAACACGCCGATCGAGGAGACGCTTGAAGCGCTCAACGCGGTGGTGAAAGCCGGTAAAGCGCGCTATATCGGCGCGTCGTCTATGCATGCGTCGCAGTTTGCACAGGCGCTGGATCTTCAGGCACAGCACGGCTGGGCGCGTTTTGTCACCATGCAGGATCACTACAACCTGATCTACCGTGAAGAAGAGCGCGAAATGCTGCCACTGTGCTATCAGGAGGGCGTGGCGGTGATCCCGTGGAGCCCGCTGGCGCGCGGACGTTTAACCCGTCCATGGGGAGAAACCACGGCTCGTCTGGTCTCAGATGAAGTCGGAAAAAATCTCTATGACGGTACAGAAGCCAGCGATGCGTTAATTGCCGAACGCTTAGCCGGGATTGCCGACGATACGGGAGCCACCCGCGCACAGGTGGCGCTGGCGTGGCTGCTGAGTAAGCGCGGGGTCGCGGCACCAATTATTGGGACGTCCAGGGAAGAACAGCTGGATGAACTGCTGAGTGCAGTGGATTTATCCCTGACGCCGGAGCAGATTGCCGAGCTCGAAACGCCGTATCAGCAGCATCCGGTGGTGGGGTTTAAATAAGCACCCTCTTTTGTAGGCCGGGTAAGGCGGAGCCGCCACCCGGCAATACAGAGCGCACAAAATTAACCGAAGTGATCGTACCCTTTCCAGTCGAGCGTGACCGGGGCACCGTCCTGCACAAACTTCAGCCCTTCGCTCTCCGGCATGATCTGCCCGATGCAGGTAAATTTCGCGCCGAGATGCGCTAACGCCACATCCAGCGTGCCACGGTTCAGCTCAGGTACCGTGAAGCACAGTTCGTAATCCTCACCACCGGAAAGCGCCCAGCGCAGGGCCTGCTCAGGCTCCACGTGGCGAAGCAGTTGCTCTGATAGCGGGAACAGATCCAGGTCGATGCGCGCGCCCACGCCGCTGGCCTTCAGAATATGGCCAAGATCGGAGATCAGCCCGTCGGAGAGATCGATAGCCGAGCTTGCCCGTTCCCGTAGCGCCTGCCCATGCAGAATACGCGGGGTGGGTCGCAGATGGCGTTTCACCAGATACGCCGCGTCGTCAGCATCCTTCACGGTCAAGCGATCCTGAAGAATAGCCAGCCCCGCAGCGCTGTCTCCCGGTGTACCGGTCACGTAGATCCAGTCACCTGGTTTTGCGCCCGAGCGTTTGAGCGCCCGACCGAGGGGCACATAGCCATGGATCGCCAGCGTCATCGACAGCGGCCCGGCAGTAGTATCACCGCCAATCAGCTGCATATCGTAGTAGTTCAGCTGTTCAAACAGCGCATCGCTAAAGGCTTCAAGCCAGGTTTCATCGACCTCGGGCAGCGTCAGGGCCAGCGTTAGCCATGCCGGATCGGCACCCATCGCGGCCAGATCGCTGACGTTGACCGCCAGCGCTTTATACGCCAGATCGGCAGGATCGATATCGGGTAAAAAATGACGTCCGCACACTAAGGTGTCGGTGCTGATTGCCAGCGTCTGTTTTTCGGGAATATTGAGAAGTGCACAGTCATCGCCAATGCCGGTTTCAACATCAAGACGAGAGGTTCTGACACGGTCGAAATAACGGGCAATCAGGGAGAATTCGCCGCATGCCATACGTTATGCCTCAGCAAATAAAAGAAAAAACCGGAGCCGCACTGCCCGTCAGGCAATGCAGGACTCCGGTTTGCGGATCACTTTTTGTGGGGACGGATCGCAGGTGCAGCTTTATCAAGAACGCCGTTAACAAATTTGTGGCTGTCTTCAGCGCCGAAGGTTTTTGCCAGTTCGATCGCTTCGTTGATGGCCACTTTGTACGGCACATCATCACGTTTAGACAGCTCAAACAGCGCGATACGCAACACTGCTTTTTCCACCTGACCCAGCTCTTCGAGCAGACGGGACAGGTATGGCTTCATCAGACCATCGAGATACGCGCTATTAGTCGCCACTCCCGACAGCAGTTCACGGAAGTACAGAACATCGACGTCTTTCACGTCCTGTTCTGACAGGAACTGGTACTCAACATCGGCGATGTCGTTGTGGGACAACTGCCAGGAGTAAAGTGCCTGAACGGCACATTCACGGGCGCGGCGACGAGCAGCAGGTTTCACGGAATTCCCCTTACAAAAAAATCAGGCCTTGATGGCTTTCAATACATTGATCATTTCAAGCGCGGTCAGTGCAGCTTCTGCACCTTTGTTACCGGCTTTGGTGCCAGCACGTTCGATGGCTTGTTCAATACTTTCGGTGGTCAGCACGCCGAACGCGACAGGAATTTCAGCATCCTGCGCAACGTGTGCCAGACCATTGCTTGCACCGCCCGCAACGTATTCGAAGTGCGCAGTGCCGCCACGAATAACAGTACCCAGCGCGATCACCGCGTCGTATTTACCGGTTTTCGCCAGCGCGCCCGCTGCCAGTGGCAGCTCGTAAGCGCCTGGAACCCAAACAACGGTAATGTTCTCATCTTTCACCTGACCGATACGTTTCAGGGCGTCAATCGCACCTTCCAGCAGGCTGTCGTTGATGAAGTTGTTGAAACGCGCAATGGTGATGGCGACGCGAGCGTCCGGGGTAGCTACAGCAGCTTCAATAATGTTCATACTCTTCCTTTACGGGTTCATTTGGCCCCGCAGGGGGGCGGATTTTATCATAATACTTTGCGCACTGCTTCCCTATTTCAGGAGCAATTACGCTGTCGTTAAATGGAGGCAGACATCCGGGCCTACAGGACGAATCTCGCTGAATGTGAGTAGCGGTGCGTCGGCCATTTTTTCAAGGCCAGGTAGCACAAACAGGCCGCGCGCGTCGTGGCCTAACAGTTTAGGCGCAACGTATACAATCAGTTCATCCACCAGCCCGGCCTGCAACAGCGCACCCGCGAGCGTGGGTCCCGCCTCTACCCAGATGCTGTTCACCTGCTGCTTGCCGAGCAGCATCATCAGCACCACTAAGTCGAGGCGACCGTTGTGCTCAGGTACCATAATGCTACGCACGCCCTCTGGCCATTCGCGCGTATCTTCTTTGGTACGGGCAATCCAGGTTTCACCCGGCTGCTGCACGATGCGATGTTCCGCCGTTATGCGGTTCTGGCTATCAATGACAATACGCAGCGGCTGACGCAGGTTCTCCTGCGGGTAAAGCGCCTGAGTATCGGCATTCAGTTCGTCCCAGCGCACGGTCATAGCCGGATCGTCAGCCAGAACGGTTTCACTGCTGGTGAGGATAGCATGGCTTTGCGCGCGAAGACGTTGCACATCGCGCCTTGCCTGGGGCGAGGTGATCCACTGGCTTTCACCGTTTGCCATCGCCGTACGACCGTCCAGCGAAGCGCCCAGCTTAAGCTGGATATACGGGAACCCGGTGCGCATGCGCTTCAGAAAGCCTTTGTTGATCGCTTCGGCGTCCTGCATCATCAGCCCATGACTGACGTCAATGCCTTCCTGCTGCAGGCGATACAGACCGCGTCCGGCAACCTGCGGATTCGGATCCTGCATCGATGCCACCACGCGGGAAACCCCCGCAGCAATCAGCGCGTCGCAGCACGGTGGGGTACGCCCGTGGTGGCTGCAGGGCTCCAGCGTCACGTAGGCGGTGGCACCGCGTGCCTTCTCGCCTGCCATCCGCAACGCATGGACCTCGGCGTGCGGCTCGCCGGCACGATAGTGGAACCCCTCCCCCACGATCTCGCCATCTTTAACGATCACGCACCCGACGTTCGGATTGGGATGGGTAGTAAAACGCCCGCGCTGCGCCAGCTTCATGGCTCGCGCCATGTAAATCTCATCCTGCATGAGCTTAATCCTGTAAGCGGGCGATCTCTTCGCCAAACTCTTTGATATCTTCGAAACTGCGGTAGACAGAGGCGAAGCGGATATAGGCGACCTTATCGAGCTTTTTCAGCTGCTCCATCACCAGGTTACCGATCATCTTGCTTGGCACCTCGCGCTCGCCCAGACCACGAAGATAAGATTTTATGTGGTTTAACGCCATTTCGACGTCATCCGCGCTGACGGGACGTTTTTCCAGGGCCTTCAGCATCCCGCTACGCAGCTTCTCTTCGTTAAACGGCTCGCGCACATCGTTACTTTTTACCACGCGCGGCATTACCAGCTCAGCAACCTCAAAGGTCGTAAAACGCTCGTTGCACACCAGACACTGCCGACGACGGCGTACGGATGACCCTTCGCCTACAAGACGCGAGTCGATGACTTTGGTATCCACAGCGGAGCAGAATGGGCAATGCATACGGTATCCCTGTTATCCGGTTAACTGAGTTTCATTTTACCCTGATCTGGCCTGACAACAAAGGAAGAGCTTTTTGAGACAAAGGATCTATGTCTGACGGCACGTTGCTGGCTACCATTAGGGAGATCCGTTATTTCAAGGAAATAAACGCTATGACAAGACGTTACCTGAGAATTTTACTGGTGGGGAGCCTCTTCACCCTCAGTGCCTGTGCACAGCAAACCGAAGTCCGTCAGATGAAACAGAGTGTGAATACACTTAATACGGCGATGGACAAACTGAACAAAGAAACGGTGAAGATCACCCAGCAAAACGCGCTGAACGCCAAATCCAGCAGCGGGGTATACCTGCTGCCTGGCGCGAACACACCTGCGCGGCTGAATAGCCAGATTGGCACGCTGAAAATGTCGCTGGTCAATGTGGCAGCGAATGCAGATGGTACGCGCGCAACATTGCGCATTCAGGGAGAATCCAACGATCCGCTGCCCGCTTTTAGCGGCACCGTTGAGTGGGGACAGATCCAGGGCACGACGGAGAATTACCAGGAAGTGAACGTGAAGAACCAGCTCTTCACCGCCCCGGCCAGCGTTTTAGCGCCCAGTGATGTGGATATTCCGCTGCAGTTAAGCGGCCTTACGCCAGAACAGTTAGGCTTTATCCGCATTCACGACATCCAACCCGCCGCGCAGTAAACCCTTCCTTCTGAGCGGAGTGAAATGTCACTCCGCTAACATTTACATTTCGTATGGATTGGCAACATAAATGATTGCCGCTACAATCCCGGCCGTTTAAAGTACGCAAACGTGAACGCAATCGATTACGCGTGTGAGAGATATGTGAAACAACACATATTTTTGTGAGCAAGGATTCCTATAATAGGCTCCGCAGAAACACGAAATATTTAGAAACGCAATTCGCGCATTTTTCACTCCCGGAAGGGAATTTCAATCAGTGGCATGATTATGAAAAAAACATTACTCGCAGCTGGCGCCGTGCTGGCACTGTCCTCCTCTTTCACTGTTAACGCAGCGGAAAACGACAAACCACAATATCTCTCCGACTGGTGGCACCAGAGCGTTAACGTGGTTGGTAGCTATCACACCCGTTTCGGACCACAGATCCGCAACGATACCTACCTGGAATACGAAGCATTTGCCAAGAAAGACTGGTTTGATTTCTACGGCTACATGGATGCTCCGGTCTTCTTCGGCGGTAACACCGATGCAAAAGGTATCTGGAACCACGGTTCTCCGCTGTTTATGGAAATCGAACCACGCTTCTCCATCGATAAGCTGACCGGTACCGATCTGAGCTTTGGTCCGTTCAAAGAGTGGTACTTCGCAAACAACTACATCTACGATATGGGCCGCAACAAGTCCGGTCGTCAGAGCACCTGGTACATGGGTCTGGGTACGGACATCGATACTGGCCTGCCAATGAGCCTGTCCCTGAACGTATATGCTAAGTACCAGTGGCAGAACTACGGTGCGGCAAACGAAAACGAGTGGGACGGCTACCGTTTCAAAGTGAAATACTTTGTGCCAATCACTCAGCTGTGGGGCGGCAACCTGAGCTATATCGGCTTCACCAACTTTGACTGGGGCTCAGACCTGGGCGATAACGACTTCCGCGATCTGAACGGTAAGAAAGCACGTACCAATGATTCTATCGCGTCCAGCCACATCCTGGCGCTGAACTACGATCACTGGCACTATTCCGTGGTTGCGCGTTACTGGCACAACGGTGGTCAGTGGAACGACGATGCCAGCCTGAACTTCGGCAACGGCGATTTCAGCGTTCGTTCTACCGGTTGGGGTGGTTACCTGGTCGTGGGTTACAACTTCTAACCCGTGCGGGACTGTGCGGGCTGATGCCCTCACCCTGCCCCTCTCCCACAGGGAGAGGGAACAAATACTAAAAACGGCAACATACGTTGCCGTTTTGCTTTTACCTCGCCGCCGGGCAAAAAAGCCAGCTCAAGAGCTGGCTTTTTATTGCTTAACCTTGCGCAAAAAATCCGCCAGAGACCTGTCCGCACTTTCGCTAAACCGTCTCTCCGTCTGCACGATATTGAGACATCTGTCGAGCCGGAAACAGCGATAGTCATCGCGCCGTTCACACCACGCCGCCAGCAGCCAGCGCTCTCCCCAGAAGAACAAGCCCAGCGGCTGAACCTCACGCTTTGAAAGCTGCCCGGCTTCATCACGGTAATGCAACGCCAGCACGTGCTGGGCGGAAATTGCCTGATGAATCATGTCAAAATCGCTGCGGGAGTGGCTTTGCATGCAGAAATCCGGGGCATAAATCCGCGTCTGCTCCGCCTTTCGACGACTCTCCTCAGGCAGGATCGCCAGCACTTTCTCCTGGGCCGACTCCAGCTCGCGCGACAGCGATTCTCCTCCCCAGGTCTTGAGCAGGCGAATTGCGACGATCAGCGCCTCAGACTCCTTATTTGTCAGCATCAGAGGCGGCAGATCAAAACCCGACATCAGCCGGTATCCGCTTCCCGCTTCGCCTTCCACCGGCACGCCGGAGAGCGACAGATCGCGGATATCGCGGTAGACCGTGCGCTCGGAGACGCCAAGCCTGTCCGCCAGATGCGCTGCCGTCGTCAGACGCCTGCCCCGCAGGATCTGCACAATCTGAAACAAACGGTCAGCACGTCGGGTCATATCTTATTACGCTCTCAGGCAGGTTGATGGAGGCCGACGCGGTTACCTTCGCTGTCGATAAACAAAGCAATGGTGCCAATACCATCCGGCAGTTCCAGCGGGCCAAACACACACTCGCCGCCCGCGGAGGCAATGCGATCGAGCGTAGCCGTCAGGTTATCCGTATGCAGATAGATAATAGCGCCCTGCTGCGACGGCGAAACGCCCTCAAATTTTGCCAGCGCGCCGCCGGTGGCCGGATCGTCATGCGGGAATACCGCGAGCTCTGCCATGTCCATTTTCTCACGTCTCAGCTGGACCTGCATGACTGGCTCATAAAATTTGATGGCGCGATCCATATCTACCACGGGAATTTCAAACCAGTTAATCACACTTTTCATACATCCTCCTGACTGTTGTTTGGGTTCGAAAAGAGTCTACGACAGGGCTCCTGACAGCATACTGTCAGGAGTGTTTGTCAGGAGCAGATAAAAAAAATCCCGGTCAACCGACCGGGATTTCGATAACACGCTATTCGACGCCTTACGGCAGAATGGACGGCTGATCCGCCCCTTCTTTCTCAACCTTCTGCTGGAGCAGGTGCTCGCGCTTCATGCCGAGTTTCAGTGCCAGTGCGGATGCGACGTAGATAGACGACGCCGTACCGATGGAGACACCAATCAGCATGGTCAGCGAGAAGCCTTCCAGTACCGGGCCACCGAACAGGAACAGCATCAGGATCACCATCAAAGTGGTACCGGAGGTGATCAGGGTACGGTGCAGCGTCTGGGTCAACGACACGTTAAAGATTTCGTACGGCGTACCGCGACGGATCTTACGGAAGTTTTCACGGATACGGTCAGATACCACGATACTGTCGTTCAGTGAGTAACCGATAACGGACATCAGAGATGCCACGATGGTCAGGTCAACCTCAATGTGGAACAGCGACAGAACCCCCATGGTGATCACCACGTCGTGCGCCAGGGCGATAACCACCCCGGCCGCCAGTCGCCACTCGAAGCGGAAACCGACGTACACCAGGATGGAGATCAGCGCCACCAGCAGCGCCATTGCACCGGTCTGAGCCAGGTCCGCACCCACGCTCGGGCCGACAAACTCAATACGCTTGACCGCCGCGTTCTGGCTGGTTGTTTCGTTAATCACGTTAACAACCTTACTGCCCAGCTCCTGGCTGCCGTTAGCATCGTGTACCGGCGGCATACGCACCATGATGTCACGGCTGCTGCCGAAGTTCTGCAGCAGCGGCTCTTCAAAGCCCGCTTTCTGCAGAGACAGACGCATCTGGTCCATATCGACCGGTTTTTCCAGGGAGATCTCGATAACCGTACCACCGGTGAAATCCAGACCCCAGTTAAAGCCTTTCACGCCCATAACGACGATGGACAGAATCAGCAGTAAACCTGAAATGCCGAAGGCCCAGTAGTCCCAGCGCATAAAGTCCCAGACTTTACGGCCATGGTTCAATTGTTCAACAGTATATTCCTGTGCCACAACGCACTCCTCAGATAGACAGCTTTTTGACGCGCTTGCCGCCGTACAGCAGGTTCACGATGGCACGGGTGCCGACAATAGCGGTAAACATTGACGTTGCGACACCGATACCGGTAGTAATCGCAAAGCCTTTGATCGCGCCAGTACCCACTGCATACAGGATAAGAACCTTGATCAGTGTTGTTACGTTCGCATCGAAAATAGAGCTGAACGCGCCTTTATAACCTTCGTCAATCGCCTGCTGAACAGAGCGACCGTTGCTCAACTCTTCTTTGATACGTTCGTTAATCAGTACGTTGGCGTCGACCGCCACCGCAAGGGTCAGAACGATACCCGCAATCCCCGGCATGGTCAGCGTCGCCCCTGGCAGCAGGGACATAATGCCGATGATCAGCACCAGGTTGGCGACCAGCGCACTGGTCGCAATCAGACCAAACTTCTTATAGAAGAAGATCATGAAGAGGATAGAGACCACCAGACCGGCCAGACACGCTTCCAGACCCTGTTGGATGTTCTGCATCCCCAGCGTTGGACCAATGGTACGTTCTTCAACAATCTGAATTGGCGCAATCAGCGCACCGGCACGCAGCAGCAGAGAGAGCTGACGCGCTTCGTTCGGGTTGCTAATACCGGTAATACGGAAGCTGTTACCCAGACGAGACTGGATATTGGCGATGTTAATCACCTCTTCCTCTTTCACCAGCACTGCACGACCGTTGGCATCTTTCTTACCGCTGTCTTTGTACTCCACGAACAAGGTGGCCATCGGTTTACCGATGTTATCCTTGGTGAAGTTAGACATGATGTTACCACCCGCGCTATCCAGCGAGATGTTAACCTGCGGCTGGTTGTATTCGTCCTGGCTGGAAGTGGAGTCGGTAATATGGTCACCGGTCAGAATGACGCGTTTGTACAGCACAACAGGCTGACCTTCGCGGGTCTGTTTCACTTCGGAGTCACCCGGAATACGGCCTGCGGCAGCAGCGGACTGATCGACGTTAGAGTTAACCAGACGGAATTCCAGCGTTGCGGTCGCACCCAGAATCTCTTTCGCACGCGCAGTGTCCTGAATACCCGGCAGTTCAACCACGATACGGTCAGCACCCTGACGCTGTACCAGCGGCTCAGCCACGCCCAGTTGGTTTACACGGTTACGCAGAATGTTGATGTTCTGCTGAACGGCATATTCACGCGCTTCTTTCAGACGCGCATCGGTCATCACCGCGCGCAGCTGGTTGCTGCCCTGAGAGGTGATCACCAGGTCACGGTGACGTTGGGTCAGGTAATCTACAGCCTGATCGCGCGCCGCACTGTCTCGGAACGTGATGCTCATGCCGTAGTTATCTTCTTTACGCACGGTAGTGTACGGGATGCCTTTGTCGCGCAGATCGCTGCGCAGGCTGTCGATATTCTGTTCCTGCAGCTTGCCGAGCGCGGTATCCATATCCACTTCCATCAGGAAGTGAACACCACCACGCAGGTCAAGACCCAGTTTCATCGGCTCTGCGTTCAGCGCAGCCAGCCAACGCGGGGTTGCAGGAGCAAGGTTAAGCGCCACGACATATTTGTCACCCAGCACGCCCATCAGCGCTTCGCGAGCGCGGAGCTGCGTGTCGGTGGTGTCGAAGCGAGCAAGAATTGCACCCTCTTCCAGAGCCACAGACTTAGCGGTAATTTTTTCTTCTTGTAACGTTTTCTGGACCTGGATCAGCGTTTGCTCACTGGCGGCGACACCGCGCGCGCCAGTGATTTGAACGGCCGGATCCTCACCATACAGGTTGGGAAGCGCGTACAGCAGGCCGACGAGAATCACGACGACCAGCATGATGTACTTCCACAAAGGATAACGGTTTAACACGGCAGTTCCCTTTGGGAAAAGTTGGGATTACAGCGCCTTCATGGTGCCTTTCGGCAGAACGGCAGCTACGAAGTCACGTTTGATAACCACTTCAGTGGTGTCGTTCAGGGCGATTGCAATGTAGCCACTTTCAGCCACTTTGGTTACGCGACCGACCAGACCACCGTTGGTCAGCACTTCATCGCCTTTCGCGATGGAGTCCATCAGCTTTTTGTGCTCTTTGGTACGCTTCTGCTGTGGGCGGAGGATCATGAAGTAGAAGATCAGACCGAACACAACCAGCATCAGGATCAGAGACATCGGGCTGCCCTGCGCCGGAGCACCTGTTGCCGCTACCGCATCAGAAATAAAAAAGCTCATTCAAATTCCCTCATTATTAAAATTAATCAACGTTCAACGGTGGAACATCCCGCCCCTGACGTTGGTAGAAATCGGTCACGAAGCTCTCTAATTTACCCTCTTCGATAGCCTTACGTAAACCAGCCATTAAGCGCTGATAATAACGAAGATTATGAATGGTATTGAGACGCGCGCCCAAAATCTCGTTGCAACGATCGAGATGATGCAGATACGCGCGGGAATAATTGCGACAGGTATAGCAATCGCACTCGGAATCGAGCGGGCTGGTGTCACTCTTATGCTTCGCGTTACGGATTTTCACCACGCCGTCAGTCACGAACAGATGACCGTTACGTGCGTTACGGGTTGGCATGACGCAGTCGAACATATCGATGCCGCGACGTACGCCTTCCACCAGATCTTCTGGTTTACCCACACCCATCAGGTATCGTGGTTTATCCGCCGGGATTTGCGGGCAGACATGCTCCAGAATGCGGTGCATATCTTCCTTCGGCTCACCCACAGCCAAACCGCCGACAGCGTAGCCATCAAAACCTATCTCTACCAGACCTTTAACGGAGATATCGCGTAAATCTTCGTAAACGCTGCCCTGGATAATGCCGAACAGCGCATTTTTGTTCTGCAGGGAGTCAAAACGGTCGCGGCTACGCTTCGCCCAACGCAGAGACATCTCCATAGAGCGTTTCGCGTAGTCCCAGTCAGCCGGGTATGGCGTACATTCGTCGAAGATCATCACGATGTCAGAACCGAGATCGTACTGAATCTCCATCGACTTTTCTGGATCGAGGAAAATCGGATCGCCGTTGATCGGGTTACGGAAGTGAACGCCCTGCTCGGTGATCTTGCGGATATCCCCCAGGCTGAAGACCTGGAAACCGCCGGAATCGGTCAGGATTGGGCCTTTCCACTGCATGAAGTCGTGCAGGTCACCGTGCAGCTTCATGATCTCCTGACCCGGGCGCAGCCACAGGTGGAAGGTGTTACCGAGGATAATCTGTGCGCCAGTGGCTTCAACTTCTTCCGGCGTCATCCCTTTTACGGTGCCGTACGTACCCACAGGCATAAATGCGGGGGTTTCCACCACGCCGCGATCAAACACCAGACGACCGCGACGCGCGCGGCCATCGGTGGTATCGAGTTCAAATTTCATTTTTTCTCCGACGTCAGAAAAACAGTCCAACGTTGTCATACGGTGCCGCGGACTTATTCCCCGACACGCTCATTCAAAGCCTGCGGATTGTACGTGATAAACATCGCGTCCCCGTAGCTAAAAAAGCGATATTTTTGTTCTACCGCAGACTTGTAAGCATTCATCGTATGCTGATAACCCGCAAACGCGGAAACCAGCATAATCAGCGTCGATTCAGGCAGATGGAAGTTGGTCACCAGCGCATCAATGACTTTGTACTGGTAGCCCGGGTAGATAAAGATCTGCGTATCGCCAAAGAACGGCTCGATGAGACCCGTTTTCGCGGCCTGTGCAGCGCTCTCCAGCGAACGGACTGAAGTCGTGCCTACCGCAACCACGCGGTTTCCGCGCGCTTTCGCCGCCAGCACCGCGTCCACCACCTCCTGAGGCACTTCGGCATACTCAGAGTGCATGATGTGGTCTTCAATGCTGTCTACGCGCACCGGCTGGAACGTACCCGCGCCGACGTGCAGCGTCACGAACGCCATCTCAACGCCCTTCGCGCGCAGTTTTTCCAGCAGCGGTTCATCAAAGTGCAGTCCTGCCGTCGGCGCCGCGACCGCGCCAGGTTTCTGGCTGTAGACGGTCTGGTACAGCTCGCGGTCGGCCTCTTCGTCCGGGCGTTCAATATACGGCGGCAGCGGCATATGGCCGATGGCGTTAAGGATATCGAGGACCGTGCGCTCGTCCTGGAATTCCACCTCAAACAGCGCGTCGTGACGCGCGGTCATGGTCGCTTTAATGCTCTCGTCATCGCCCAGCAGCAGTTCTGCGCCCGGCTTCGGCGCTTTAGAGGCGCGAATATGTGCCAGAATACGTTTATCATCGAGCATACGTTCGACCAGCACTTCAATCTTGCCGCCGCTGGCCTTACGGCCAAACAGACGCGCCGGGATCACGCGGGTGTTGTTAAAGACCAGCAGATCGCCAGGGTTGAGCTTGTCGAGCAAATCGGTGAAAGTACCGTGCGTCAGCTCGCCCGTTGGCCCATCCAGCGACAGTAAGCGACAGCTGCTGCGCTCAGGCATGGGATAGTGAGCAATCAGGGATTCAGGTAGTTCAAAGGAGAAATCGGCGACGCGCATGACGTATACTCGTGACTTAAAAACAGGCGGCATAGTCTAGTGCTCACACCCTTTTGCTGCAACAATTAGCCGCCCCCGGACAAATAAAACGCATGAATTTTCTCGCTCACCTGCATCTCGCTCACCTCGCTGACAGCTCCCTTTCCGGCAATTTGCTGGCCGATTTCGTGCGCGGCAACCCTGCAGAAGACTATTCCCCTGAGGTTGTCGACGGCATCTTTATGCACCGCCGCATTGATGTCATCACCGATAACCTGCCCGAGGTCACGGAAGCCAAAGCGTGGTTCCGCCCTGAGACGCGCCGCGTTGCGCCGATCACGCTGGATGTGATGTGGGACCATTTCCTGTCTCGCCACTGGGAACAGCTCTCCCCGTCGCTACCGTTGCCAGAGTTTGTGCGCTACGCCCATGCACAGGTGTCGGTCATTTTGCCCGACTCACCGCCGCGCTTTGTTAATCTGAACAACTATTTGTGGTCAGAACGCTGGCTGGAGCGCTATGGTGAGATGGATTTTATCCAGAACGTCCTGAATGGCATGGCCAGCCGCCGGCCGCGTCTGGATGCGCTGCGTGACTCCTGGTATGACCTGGATGCACACTATGACGCGCTGGGGACGCAATTCTGGCAGTTCTATCCGCGCATGATGGCGCAAGCGAAAAACAAACAGCTGTGACAGATTTACATTGATAGGTAAAAGCTGGCGGAACGATTGTCACCACCTCTTTGTCTTATCCATGAACACTCTCTATACTGGCTCGCGTTGCGTTCCAAATAACCTTAGTATCTACAGGAGAATCATATGGTTCTGGTAACTCGTCCGGCTCCGGATTTTACAGCTGCAGCAGTTCTGGGCAACGGTGAAATCGTTGAAAACTTCAACTTCAAACAGCACACCAACGGTAAAGCGACCGTTCTGTTCTTCTGGCCAATGGACTTCACCTTCGTTTGCCCGTCTGAGCTGATCGCCTTCGACAAACGTTATGAAGAATTCCAGAAGCGTGGCGTGGAAGTGGTTGGCGTCTCCTTCGACTCTGAATTTGTACACAACGCATGGCGTAACACCCCTGTCGACAAAGGCGGCATCGGTGCGGTGAAATACGCAATGGTTGCGGACATCAAACGCGAAATCCAGCAGGCTTACGGTATCGAACATCCGGACGCTGGCGTTGCACTGCGCGGTTCTTTCCTGATCGACGCAAACGGCATCGTTCGTCACCAGGTAGTGAACGATCTGCCGCTGGGTCGTAACATCGACGAAATGCTGCGCATGGTTGACGCGCTGCAGTTCCACGAAGAGCACGGCGAAGTGTGCCCGGCTCAGTGGGAAAAAGGTAAAGAAGGTATGGCTGCTTCCCCAGACGGCGTAGCAAAATACCTGTCTGAGAACGTATCCAGCCTGTAATCGGCACGGTTTACGAAGAAGGCCCGCACATGCGGGCCTTTTTTTATGCTTTACGCTGCGTCTCTCGCCAGATGCGCCAGGCCATGAGCGCCAGCAGGATCACGCCCACAATCAGCACGCTCCACACCAGCAGCGCGTTCATCCGGCTCTCCCGCTCGCCCGCAGAAGTGGCGGTCAAACGCGCCTCGCCGCCCAACGCGACATAATCCACAATATCGGCCTGCGGCAGATTCGCCATATCATAGGTTTTGCGCAGGTCGGTGGGGATCAGCATGTCTGGCTCCAGGTTTGCTGGTTTTGCCGCCCCGTTTCCCCAGGCGAGCACGTACGGTGCTTTCCCCTGCGCGTTAAACACCAGATCAACGCGGTCGCGATGCCCTATGACGTTCGGAAGGTATTCAGGCAGACGCGCATTCAGCGTCGTGATTTTTACCGCCTGGACCCGCTCTCCGTTAAGCGAAACCGGCGCAGACGTTTTGCCCTCCAGGCGGTAAAGAACCTCTTTTTTCAGGGGGTGCCATGTGTCTTTTTCCGTACTTCGCCACGCGATCTCCACGGGCAGAACGCCGTCGCCATTCAGCAAGAAGCTGACCGCGCTCAATGGCTGCGGGTGCGCCCAGTGCCACTGCGCTTCGCTTGTCGAAAGCTGTTCCCCTTCCCCCTCCAGGTCGATCGCTTCCGGAGCCATCTGCGCAGGGGCGCTAATCGCGTTTACGCCGGTCAAGGTCATGCCCTGGCTCTGCGTATTCAGCACCACCATGAGATAGCGATTCGCATCAGGAGATAAAACCGTATCGGTATCGATCCGATCGAGCTTAAGGCGATCCTGGCCACTGACGACGTCCAGCAAGGGCATATCCTCGCGTAGGGTATACCAGCGCTTCAAATCCTCGCTGTAATAGACCGATGCCGTTCCCTGCCATGACGTCTGAGGGGGATTCCAGAGCAGCTGCAGCTGGGATATAGCCATCTCACCCGTCGCCTGCTCTGGCAAGGTCAGCAGATAATGTTGCCCGGCCACGGCAGCTTTCTGCCCTTCGAGCACAATCTCAACGCCATTTCCGGAACGGAGCAGGATCTTATTGCTATCACCGGCATCTGGCGCCGCGGCAAGCGGTGAGGCGTCCAGAGGAAAAAGACGCAGCGCCGTGGATTGCGCCACCACCTGCGGGCGCGTCGCGGTGACCAGGCTGAAGGGAACCGGCTCACCCGACTGATTAAAGACGCGGACATCGTCCAGATTCGGGGAGGTGCTCTGTTCATAGACGGCGAGCGGCAGCAACACCCGATACCACTGGGAAGGAACCGACGTTTCCAGTGAACGACCAAAGGCATAATCCCGCGGCGATTCTGTTTGCATCTCGTCGCAGAACGCCATGCCCGATAGCGCCAGCAGCGTGGTACAGACTACCGCTTTCATCCATTTCATTTTTCATCTCCAGTTTTAGGCGGTAATGGCGAGAAATACCCCACGATCAGGACCAGTATCGCCACGCCGATAAACGCCACGGCACGGGACAGGCCGCCTCCGCCTGCGCTGTCCACCAGCATCAGTTTAACCATCACGACCCCCAGCAAGGCGGCCCCGCAGAGCCACTCCTGGCGGGAGGCCCGGCGGGTAGCATGGACCATGACCACCAGCGCGATCAGCATCCAGAACAGGGCAAACGTGGTCTGGATAAGCCGCGAATCCCACAGCGACGCCATATTCCAGGCCACATCCCCATACCAGGCCAGAGCGCGCATCAGCGCCCCGTTAAGCCACCAGAAGCCAAACGCCATGATAGCAACGGCAGGCCACGGGCGAGCCTGAGCAAGCAACGCGGGATAGTAGCGATCCACTGCCCGATAAAAGACCACCAGCCCCAGCAGCGCGAATGCCGCGCCTTCCTCAAGCGGGTTCACCAGCGGCAGCCAGGTTTGCCGGTAAACGACGCCGTCCTGGAAATTGGTCACGACCAGCAGCACCAGCAGCGCCACGACGACAGGGATCGGCGCCAGGCAGGTATAGAGCGCAGGCCACTCCCCGAACGGCCACGCGCGGCGACGCACCGCCGCGGAAAGCGCCAGAATCACGCCGCCCCCAGCCGCCATCGCCAGTCCACTGCCCCACGCCGCCATGCCCCACGGTAGCGCGCGAGCAAACCAGTAAAGCTCAGCCGCCAGCGCCAGTAAAATCATCCAGCAAAGCGTCAGGTGCAGCCCCATCGCGATGCGCGGCAGCAGTCTTTCACCGTCACGTCGCAGCAGCATCAATGCGGCAGGAAGTGCAATGCACCAGGCCAGATTTGACCAGCCAGCGGCAACGATCTGCTGATGCAAAAGCTGGTAAACCACCATCACCAGCATCAGTGGCCACAGCAGCCATTTGCTGGCATCCAGCTCCCGCCACGCCAGACGAGCGGCAGCCTGGCGCCAGCCCCAGACCGAGACGGCCGAGAGCGCCAGCACGCCTGCCAGAACAGGTAATTCTTGTTTCAGCACCCGTTGCGAGGCACCCAATAGCGCCACGATCCAGAACAACAGGCCGCCTGCCAACAACGCCCAACTGACCGGCAGAACACTTTTGCGCCATAGCCACGCCGCAGCCAGCCAGCAAAGGCTGAGGATGGCGAAGATAAGGAGAAGGCTCAGCGACGTCACGCCGTCCATTTGCGCCCACAGCGCGCTGCCGAGTGCCAGCACCAGCAGCGCCGTCCCGCTATAGCTCATACGACGCAGGTTCTGCTGCATGCCCAGCCAGAGGATACCCAGCCCCTCCAGCGCCCAGGCCATCGCCGTCCAGCGCGCCGAGAGTGCCAGCGGAATGGCGAGCGTAGCGAACCCGCCGCCGATGGCCAGCGCCGCCATGACCAGTGGTCGTCCGATGGACGGATAGCGCCGCAGCGCGAGGAACGCAAGGGAAAGATAAAATGCCCCATATCCGAGCGCGCTCAGCGCCGGGCCATATTCCCAGTGCCGGGTCATGCCGTACTGCATCCCGAAGCCAATCAGCGGCGGAGCAAACAGCAGTACGCCGTCAATAATCTGTTTCCCTTTTTCTTGCGCCCGCAGCGACAGCGCCACGCACAGCACGCCGAATATCAGCGTATTGGCAATCAGGAACAGCTGGCACACCCAATAGTGTTCAGGCTGATAGTCGCTCAGCCCCCAGAGGCCACCCACGCCAAACGTAAAAAGCAGACCGAGCAGATTGAGCTCGCGCCAGTGCTGCCAGATGCTGATGGCGAGAATACCGATGGAAAGCAGGAGATAGAAAGAGAACAGCGCCACAAAGTTGCCGCCTCCGGTAGACAGAAGCAGCGGTGCGAGATACCCGCCGAGGCTCGCCAGCATGGCCAGGCTCAAGGCCTTTTGCAGCACGGCCAGCCCGACGCTCGCGGCGCAAATCGCTACCAGCAGCGCAAAAGCCAGCGTCATCGGCAACATTTGCCAGAGCCGGAAGGCACCAAAGACCGTCAGGTAAAGAATGCCCGTCGCCCCACCCTGTAAGATAAGCGCATAAACCGGCTGCTTATGCCGCAGTCGCCAGCCAATCGCCAGCAGAATGATGGCAAACAGCGCCGTCGCCACCAGGCGCAGCTCAAGCGGGAACAGGGAATGTTCGACGGTATAGCGCAGCAGGAAAGAGAGACCGAGGAAAAGCAGTAGGATCCCCAGCTTCGCCAGCGGATTTCCCTGCATAAACCAGCGCACCAGCGACGTCAGTATGCCGCCAAAGACGGATGGCTGTTTTGCCGCAGGGGCAGGAGCGGAAACGGGAGCGGGTTCTGCCCTGAGCACGCTGGCGTCCGGACGCCAGGGGTCGACAGGTGCGGGAGTGTGCTCAACCACTGGCGCGGTCACAACCACCGGCGCGGCGGTCTGCGCCGTCTCCGACGCTATCTCAGCGGCACCACGCTGCTCAAGCGCTTCAATGCGCTGGCGAAGCCTGGCGATCTCCTGCCGCGCCGCCGTGCTCCGATTAAAGCCAATAACCGCAAGCACGGGCGCAACCACCAGCGCAAAAACCAGTAACAAACAGCCAAGGATGTAGAGCTCGTCCATGTTTCCACCTTCACCGTAAACTATTCGTTAAGATTGACACAAATCGTTGCATTTGCGCCATCTTAAAGGTGGAAACATTTACCGTCGCGTTAGCTGCCGACCCAGATCGTCGCGGATATCGCCGGCAGCGCCAGCACGCCGTCCTGAATCGTCGCCTTGCCCTCTTTATTCTTCCACGTAGCCACCTTCAACAGCGGGGAATCATCCAGCACCACTTCACAAGCCTCGCCCCGGTTGATAGCCACCAACACGCGCTGCTGGTTATAGACGCGGACAAAGACCACCACGTTATCGTGGGCGTACACCACCTGGCAGCCGCCGTAGCGCAGGGCGAGGCTCTGTGTACGCAGCTTCGCCAGCCGCTGATAGAGGCTGAACAGCACCTTGTCCTGTTTTTCCGGCGCCCACGGGAAGGTTTTGCGACAGAACGGATCGTTGTTGCCGTCCAGTCCCACTTCATCTCCGTAGTAGATACACGGTACGCCCGGCCAGGTGAAGAGCCAGGTGACCGCCAGCGGCAGACGCGCCACATCCTTGCCGAGCAGGGATTTAAAGCGTGCGGTATCGTGACTATCAAGCTGGTTAAACATCCTCAGCTGCTGCTGATGAGACAGCCCGGCGCGGTAGTTATCCATCCACGCTGCGCAGGTTTCGGCGTCAATGTGGTTCGGATCGTAGGAGATATCGGTATTCGCCAGGAATCCCCATAGCGGGAAGGTAAAACCGCGATAGTTCATCGCCGCATCTTCGGCATCGTTTTGCAGCCACTGCCGCGCGTCGCCAAAGTGTTCGCCAAACACGAACGCTTCAGGCCGGGCCGCTTTTGCCGAGCGCGTGATCCCGCCGACGTGCTGCAGGTTATTTCGCGCCCCACCCGCTTCACCCAGCATATGTACGACGTCCAGACGCCAGCCGTCCATATTCCACGGGGCGTTCAGCCAGTGGCGGACGATGCTGTCTTCGCCGCCGTAAATCTCATTAACCAGCGTTGATGACTGGAAATCCAGCTTCGGCAGACTGGGGTAGCCCAGCCAGTCCAGGGCATGCCCCTCCTCATTAAAGCTGTACCAGTCACGCTGCGGCGAGTCCGGGTTATGACATGCTCCGCCCATCGACTGGTTATGACGGTCAAACCAGGCGTGCGAATCTCCGCTGTGGTTAAACACGCCGTCCAGAATCAGGCGCATGCCTTCCTTAAGGGTGTTCTCTCGCAGGCGCAGCAGTGCCTCGTCCCCGCCAAACTGCGCGTCAACGTGGCGATAATCCTGTGTATCGTATTTATGTACGCTCGGGGCTTTAAACACCGGGTTGAGGTACAGCGCCGTCACGCCCAGTTTTTTCAGGTACGGCAGCTTTTCGCTGATGCCGTCGAGATCGCCGCCGTAAAACGTCGAGCCGCCCGCCTGCGCCGTCACCGGCTCATCCCATTTTTTCAGGATAATGTCGTGGCCCGCCGCGTGGTGGTGATAGACCTTATCCTGGTCGGCAGTGCGTTTTTCGCTACGCGCAAAGCGGTCCGGGAAAATCTGGTAAAAGACCTGATCGTTAACCCACTGCGGTCCGCTATCCGGATAATCAACGGCAAACTGTTCCAGCCGTGCGGGCGGGAACCGGCTAAACCCCTGCGGGGTAAACCACAGCTGACGATGGTTCCACAGCAGCTTGAAGCTATAACGGCGGCGCGGCTGCCCGCTACGCAAATCGATATTCGCCCGCCAGGCGGTGATCCCCGGCTGCGGCTGACTGCGCAGCTTGTGCATTTTCAGCCCGGTCTCTTCATTATCAATTTCGGCGCGGAGCGTCACGCGTTCAGGCTGATTTTCCCCCGCCAGCCAGAGCGTAATCACAAGGTTGTCTTTGTTTTGCTTAACAAATGGGGCAACCGGAAGGTGCCAGGCATTTAACATCACGAATCCCCTCTGATGAAATTGACGTCACCTTGCCACAGGGTGGTTAAGGATAGCTCACCATGAGGTGATTTATTGGGGGAGGAGGACGGGGGAGGAGGGATCAGTGCGGCCTGATGCCCTCACCCTAGCCCTCTCCCACAGGGAGAGGGAATAAAAAAATTACTGCGCTTCTGCCAGTTGGCGATCGCGGCGGCATTTAAACACCCAGCCAACCAGCAGCAGGACGATCCACGCACAGCCCACGTAGAGGGAAATACGGGTATCCGGATGGTAGCCAATCAGGCCAATGATAAACACCAGGAAGATCAGCCCGACGATGGTTGTTGCAACGCCACCCGGGACTTTAAACTTCAGCGCTTTCGCCTCTTCCGGCGACAGGCGACGGCGGAACGCAATCTGCGACAGCAGGATCATGATCCACACCCACACGGTCGCGAAGGTCGCCAGCGACGCAATCACCAGGAAGACGTTCTCCGGCATGATGTAGTTCAGGTAAACCGAGAACAGCAGCGCAACGGTCATGACCACCACCGTCACCCACGGCGTGCCGCGGCGGGAGGTTTTAGCGAACACCTTCGGCGCACTGCCCTGCTCCGCCATGCCGTGTAGCATACGGCCCACGCCAAAGACGTCACTGTTGATCGCGGAAAGCGACGCGGTCAGCACCACGAAGTTCAGAATGCTGGCAGCAAACGCAATGCCCATATGCTGGAAGGTCAGCACAAACGGGCTACCGTTAGTACCGACCTGGTTCCACGGGTAGATGGACATAATCACGAACAGCGTGCCCACGTAGAACACCAGAATACGCATCGGCACGGAGTTGATGGCACGTGGAATGGATTTCTCAGGGTCTTTCGCTTCCCCGGCGGTGATACCAATAATTTCAATACCGCCGTAGGCGAACATCACCATCTGCAGCGACATCACCATCCCGAGCCAACCGTTGCTGAAGAAGCCACCGTTGCTCCAGAGGTTATGGATCCCGGTCGGCTGACCGCCGTTGCCAATCCCCCAGAGGATGATGCCAAAACCGGCCACAATCATGATGATAATGGTGGCGACCTTGAAGAAGGAGAACCAGAACTCAAGTTCGCCGAACACCTTCACGCTCATCAGGTTGACGGCGCAGATGAGCAGCACCACGCTCAGCACCCAGATCCAGTGCGGCACCGTCGGGAACCAGACGCCCATATAGATACCAAACGCCGTCACATCGGCAATGGCCACAATCAAAATTTCAAAGCAGTAGGTCCAGCCAGTGATAAACCCGGCCAGCGGTCCGAGGTTTTCCTGCGCATAGCGCGAGAACGAACTGGCAGAAGGATTGTGAACCGACATCTCTCCGAGGGCGCGCATGATGATATACGCCGCCACGCCGCCAATGATGTAGGCCAGCAGAACGCTTGGACCGGCCATTTTGATGGCATCTGCCGAGCCATAAAAAAGACCGGTACCAATCGCAGAGCCCAGCGCCATAAAGCGGATGTGGCGTGTGCTGAGACCACGTTTAAGTTTGTTAGTGCTTTCCATTAAAATCTTGCCATTCAACACGAAAAAACAAAAAACCACGGGGCCTTAAGCCCCGTGGTTAAACAGTTTGTTGCCGTTGATTAATGGGCGTTAGATGCAACCTGGCGCCCTGCAGCACGGTCCCAGATAATCGCCAGAACCAGTGCAACAACGGTAGGCATCAGCCAGGCCAGGCCCTGCTCGGACAGCGGCAGACGCTGTGTCCAGGCGGGCAGAATCGCGGCGAACGCTGATGCTTTAATCCCGTCAAGGATACCAAAAATCAGGCTGATAAACATGGCTGGCGCAATAATTCGTGAGGAGTTATTCCACCACGGACGGGTGAAGCTCAGCACCACCAGCACGATGCACGGCGGATAGATGGCCGTCAGCACCGGAATAGAGACCTGAATCAGGTGGCTCAGACCGAGGTTGGACACCGCCATGGAGAAGATACCGAGGATAAACACCAGGGTGCGGTAAGAGAGCGGCAGATACTGCGCAAAGAACTCAGCACAGGCGCAGGTCAGGCCCACTGCGGTCACCAGACACGCCAGGAAAATCAGCGCCGCCAGCAGCATACTGCCCGCACCACCGAAGGTGTGCTGGACGTAAGCGTGCAGAATAGCCGCACCGTTCGCGTTCTGATCAACCAGCATGGCGCTATCAGAGCCCAGGCGGAACAGCGCCAGATACAGCAGCGTCAGACCCACACCAGCCATCAGGCCAGCCCAGATGGTATAGCGGGTCAGCAGACGCGCTTCGGTCACACCGCGGGAACGCGCGGCGTTAACGATAACAATACCAAACACCATTGCGCCCAGCGTATCCATCGTCAGGTAGCCGTTCACAAAACCGTTAGAGAACGCGGCGTTTTTATAGGCGTCCATTGCGTCGCTGATCGGGCCTGCTGGCCAGATGATAGCGGCCACGGCGAGAACGATCAGGGCGATGATTTTCAGCGGCGCCAGGAAGTTACCCACGGTATCCAGCAGTTTGCCCGGATAGAGGGAGACCAGAATGACAATCGCGAAGTAGACCAGGCTGTAGATAAACAGCGGCATCGGGCCGTCTCCGGTCAGCGGAGCAATCCCCACTTCAAAGGAAACGGTCGCCGTGCGCGGGGTGGCAAACAGCGGGCCCACGGCCAGATAGCAGACAGTGGCCAGCAGAACACCTGCGACTTTGCCAATCGGCGTGCTGAGGCTGTCCACGCCGCCACCGACTTTCGCCAGCGCGACGACGGTCAGTACCGGTAGACCCACGGCAGTAATCAGGAAACCAAACGCAGCGGTCCAGACGTGTTCACCCGCCTGTAAGCCAACCATTGGAGGGAAAATAATGTTGCCTGCGCCAACGAACAGCGCAAATGTCATAAAGCCCAGCGCGATGATGTCACGCGATTTTAAGTGATGGGTCATAAAACCTTACTGCCTGTGGATGTGGTGTTGAAAACATTGAGATTTTCGTTTTCCCTGACGGGACGATACAGCCGAAAAATTGCTCAATTTCAGCGGGAAATGCTCCCGTCCTGGCGTGGAGAAGAATAGTTTTTCGATTTACCACGCAAATACAGTCGGTCTGACAGTATCCGGGGGGCAATTTAAACGCTTATAACGTTTAAAGGCAAGGTGGGATCTCAAAACCAGAACAATATGCCATCATGAAAATACACGCCAGCACAATACGCTATTTACAGGAAAAACTCATGGCTAATCATGCGAACAATAAACACCCAGCCGTATATTATTCATCCGCGTTTCGCTTGACTGCAAAGCAAACGGGCCAGCAGACGCTGACCCGTGGAAAGGGAAAATGACACACCTGCCCTCAGGCGGTCTTTTTGGCAATTAATCGTTCCGGAATAACGAAACTGAAGCGGGTTCCTTTCCCCAGCGTACTCTGAATATCAAGTCGGCTTTCGTGGTGATTTACCGCGTGCTTCACAATCGCCAGCCCAAGGCCGCTCCCCCCTGTTTGCCGCGACCGCGCTTTATCCACGCGGTAGAAGCGTTCGGTCAGACGCGGGATATGCTCCGGTGCGATCCCCGGCCCGTTATCTTCCACGCTAAACTCGGCGCCCGTAGGGGTACGGTTCCAGCGCACCATAATATCCGTTCCTTCCGGCGTATGGTTCACTGCGTTGTAAACCAGGTTAGATATGGCGCTACGAAGCTCATCCTCACTGCCCAGCACCTTTAGCGTGCTGTCGACCTCGAAGGTCAGGTGATGCTTTTTGTGGCTTAACGTCTGCGCTTCACGCTCCACGACCCGCAGCATCATCGGCACATCTATCGTGTCATTCAGCGCAAGCGTAGGCGCCGCTTCAATCTTCGAGAGCGTCAGCAGCTGCTTCACCAGCCCTTCCATGCGATGCGTTTGCTCGCGCATGGTATGCAGCGCTTTTTCACGCGGCGCACCTTCCAGCGTTTGCTCCTGCATCATCTCCAGATAGCCCTGAAGCACGGTCAACGGAGTACGCAGTTCGTGGCTGACGTTCGCAAAGAAATTACGGCGCGCGCCCTCAAGCTGGTGCATTTGGGTGACATCGCGCGCCACCATCAGCCACTGCTTATCGCTGTAAGGCATCACGCGGATTTCCAGATGGCGACCATTATTGAGCTTCAGATTGTGCGGGCGGGTAAAATCACGCTTTTTCAGATACAGCGTGAATTCGGGATAGCGTAAAAGGTTAAGGATGTTCTGACCGTTATCGTCCGGCCAGCGAAGGCCCAGCAGCTGTTGCGCCAGGCCGTTACACCAGAAGATGGTGCCTTCTTCAGTGGTCAGGATGACCGCATCCGGCAACGACTCCGCCCCGCTGCGAAAACGCTTAATCAGGCTTCCCAGCTCGCGACGGCGCTTTTTATTACGCATCTGCATCTGGTGCAGGCCGTACAGCAGGGGCTCCCAGCTGCCGCTGCCCGGCGGTGGGGTCATACTGCGGTCAACCCACAGCCACCAGGAGAGGCGCAGCAGGTTCCAGAAATGCCAGATCAGCAGCCCGGTGACCGACGCCAGCAGAAACCACGGCAGATGTCCGAGAAAGGCCCCAAGAAGGAAGGCCGGAATACAGCATAAGATCAGTTCAAAGACGAGCCTTTTCCATGACAGACGTTCCAGCACGCGTCACACTCCTGTCATTGTTCAGAAACGGGTCGAAAAACGATAACCCGTGCCGCGGACCGTCTGTACCATGCGATCGTGGCCGCTCAGTTCCAGCGCTTTTCGCAGGCGGCGAATATGTACGTCAACCGTCCGGTCTTCGACATACACGTTAGTTCCCCAGACGTTATTCAGCAACTGCTCGCGGCTGTATACGCGTTCCGGGTGAGTCATAAAGAAGTGCAGGAGTTTAAATTCGGTAGGGCCCATATCGAGGGGGTTTTCGCCGGTCATCACGCGGTGCGAGGTAGGGTCAAGGCTGAGTCCCTGCATCTCTATCACCTCTTCCACCGCCATCGGTGAAATACGGCGCATCACGGCTTTAATGCGGGCGACCAGCTCTTTTGGGGAGAACGGTTTAGTGATGTAATCGTCCGCGCCGGTTTCTAGTCCGCGCACGCGATCCTCTTCCTCTCCGCGCGCCGTGAGCATGACAACCGGGATGTCGCGGGTCAGTGCCTCACGCTTCAGGTGTTTGATAAACTGCAGTCCGGAGCCGCCAGGCAACATCCAGTCCAGCAGAATCAGATCGGGCCAGGGTTCATTCAGCTGGTTCACTGCGCTGTCATAATCTTCCGCTTCAACCGGCTGGAAGCCATTTTGCTCGAGCACGAAGCACACCATTTCACGAATTGGAGCTTCATCTTCTACGACCAGAATACGTCTCGCCATACTTTGCCCTGTCTTATCTTATTAAGTTACACGTTTGTAATTCGGCGCCATTATGCGTCAGATTTATGACAGATTTATGAAAAACATTACCACGGTAGCGGGCAAACCGTTGTTTTATTACAGCGGTTATTTTCCCTTCTCTGAACGTTTATAATCCTGCTTTCTCATTTTTGCCACGGAATCGCTATGCGCATACTTCACACCTCGGACTGGCATCTCGGTCAAAATTTTTACAGCAAAAGCCGTGCGGCTGAACATGAAGCGTTCCTGAACTGGCTGCTGGAGACGGCGCAGGCCCACGAGGTCGATGCGATTATTGTCGCGGGTGACATCTTTGATACGGGGTCGCCCCCCAGCTATGCGCGCGAGCTGTATAACCGCTTCGTGGTGAATTTGCAGCAGACCGGCTGTCATCTGGTGATAGTCGCCGGTAACCATGACTCCGTGGCAACGCTCAATGAATCCCGCGACATTCTGGCGTTTCTCAATACTACCGTCGTCGCCAGCGCCGGGCATGCCCCGCAGATCCTGAAAAAACGCGACGGTACGCCGGGGGCGGTGCTGTGCCCGATCCCCTTTTTACGCCCGCGCGATATCGTACAAAGTCAGGCGGGACTGTCGGGCACGGAAAAGCAGCAACATTTATTACAGGCCATCACCGACTATTATCACCAGCAGCACGCGGATGCCTGCAACCTGCGTGGCGAACAGCCGATACCGGTGATTGCGACCGGGCATCTCACCACCGTTGGGGCCAGTAAAAGTGACGCCGTGCGTGACATCTATATCGGCACGCTGGACGCCTTTCCGGCGCAGAACTTCCCGCCTGCGGACTACATTGCGCTCGGGCATATTCACCGCGCCCAGGTTATCGGCGGCTGCGAACATATTCGCTACTGCGGATCCCCTATTTCGCTCAGTTTCGATGAAACCGGCAAAGCCAAATCCGTGCATCTGGTGAGCTTCAGCGAGGGCAAACTCAGTGCCGTCGAGACGCTGGAGGTGCCGGTCACCCAGCCGCTGGCGGTGCTGAAAGGCGATCTGGAGGCCATCACCGCTCAGCTTGAACAGTGGCGCGGCACCGCGCTTAATCCCCCCGTCTGGCTGGATATCGAAATCACTACGGATGACTACCTGCATGATATGCAGCGAAAAATCCAGGCGCTGACGGAAGACTTGCCGGTAGAGGTCTTACTGGTGCGCCGCAGCCGCGAGCAGCGCGAGAAAATTCTGTTAAGCGCCCAGCGGGAAACGCTCAGCGAGTTGCGGGTAGAAGAGGTGTTTGAGCGCAGGCTCTTGCAGGAGGATATTGACGACGCGAAGCGCGAAAGACTCAGCGAACTGTTCACCCATACCCTGCATGCCCTCAATGACGAGGAAGAAAACGCATGAAAATTTTGAGCCTGCGTCTGAAAAATCTCAACTCCCTCAAGGGCGAGTGGAAAATTGACTTTACCGCTGAACCCTTTGCCAGCAACGGGCTGTTTGCCATTACCGGCGCCACAGGCGCAGGTAAAACCACCCTGCTCGACGCCATCTGTCTGGCGCTTTATCACGAAACGCCGCGCCTGAGTAAGGTTTCCCAGGCACAAAACGACCTGATGACGCGAGATACCGCCGAGTGTCTGGCGGAAGTGGAGTTTGAGGTAAAAGGCATCGCCTACCGCGCCTTCTGGAGCCAGAACCGGGCACGCAACCAGCCGGACGGCAACCTGCAGGCGCCGCGCGTGGAGCTGGCCCGCTGCGAAGATGGCAAAATCCTCGCCGATAAAGTCACGGACAAGCTGGAGCAAACCGCCGCGCTCACCGGTCTGGACTATGGCCGCTTTACCCGTTCAATGTTGCTCTCACAGGGGCAATTTGCCGCCTTCCTGAATGCCAAACCGAGCGATCGCGCAGAGCTGCTGGAAGAGCTGACCGGCACCGAAATCTACGGCCAGATTTCCGCCATGGTGTTTGAAAAACACAAAGCCGCCCGCAGCCTGCTGGAAAAGTGCGAGGCGCAGGCAGCGGGCGTCGTACTGCTGAATGAAGAACAGCAGCAGCAATTACAGCAAAGTTTGCAGGCACTTACTGACGAAGAGAAAACGTTGCTGGCACAGCAGCAAAACCAGCAGAAACATTTTCAGTGGCTTACCCGTCATGATGAGCTTGTGCGCGAGCAACAACGCATCACCGCATTGCAGCAGCAGGCACAACAGGCTCTGACGGACGCTGCGCCTGAGCTGGCAAAGCTCCAGCTTGCGCAGCCCGCCGCCCAGCTTCGTCCGCTCTGGGCGCACCAGCAGGAGCAAACCGCGCGTCTGACGCAAACCCAGCAGCGTATTATTGAAGTAAATACTCGCTTACAAGCCAAAACCGCGCTGCGCGCGCGGATCCGTAATACTGCCCTGCGTACCCACGCCGAGCTTGATACTGAACTGACGGCGCTGGCGCAGTGGCTGGCGGAGCACGAACGTTATCGCCTGCTGGGTCAGGAGATTGCCGGATGGCGCGCGCTCTTCTCACAGCTTAACCGCGATAAAAACCAGTTGGCCACGCACGCTGCGCGGATGACTGAGTTACGTAACAAGCTGACTGACATGCCGGAAAATACGCTCACGCTGACGGCGGATGAGGTCAACGTGGCAATGGAGCAGCAGTCCCGGTCACGCACGCAGCGCCAGCGGCTGACGTCGCTACACGCTCGCTATCAGCCGCTGCAAAAGCGCCTGCGCCAGAGCAATGAAAGCGTACAGAAAGCCCAGGCGGAGCAGAGCAAACTTAATGAAACGTTGACGCTGCGCCGCCAGCAGTACAAAGAGAAACACCAGCACTATCTGGATCTGAAGGCCCTGTGCGAGCGTGAAGCGACAATTAAAGATCTGGAAAGCTATCGTTCACAGCTTGAGGCAGGCAAACCTTGTCCCCTGTGCGGTTCCTGCGAGCATCCCGCCATTGAGCAATATCAATCGCTTGAGCTGACGGATAACCAGCGCCGCCGTGATGCGCTGGAAAAAGAGGTGGCCGCGCTAAAAGAAGAAGGCCTGCTGGTGCTGGGGCAGGTTAATGCCCTGGCTCAGCAGATTCAGCGCGAGACGGGCGACGTGCAGACCCTGTCTGAGGAAGAGCAAGCACTCACTAAAGAGTGGCTTGAGATCTGCGCGTCCCTGAATATCACATTGAATATTCAGGAAGATATCGCGCCATGGATAAACGAGCAGGAACACTATGAGCGCCAGCTTTATCAGCTCAGCCAGCGTCTTACCCTGCAAAACCAGCTGAACGAACAGGAAGCGCAGGCGCGCCAGTATCAGCAGCAGCTGACGGCGACACGCCAGACGCTGGAACACACCCTGCTCACGCTGTCGCTTAGCGTTCCCGAAGAGGGGAACGAAGCCGCCTGGCTGCACGCCCGCGAAGGAGAATTCGCGCAGTGGCAGGAAAAACAAACGCAGCACGGCGTGCTTGTGGAACGCAGCAATGCTCTGAAGCCGTTGCTCGACACACTTCCGGCAACCCACACCGAAGAGACCGAACCGGCCATTCCTGATGGCTGGCGCGCCATTCACGATGAATGCGTATCGCTGCAAAGCCAGCTTACCGCCCAGCAGCAACAGGAGGCGCTGGAGCAAGAGCGCCTGCAACAGTCGCAGACCCAATTCTCCGCGGCGCTCTCTGCCAGCTGTTTTGCCGACCGGGAGGCGTTCATTGCCGCTCTGCTGGATGATGACACCCTCCGTGGCCTCGAACAGCTGAAGCAGTCGCTGGAAAACCAGATACAGCAGGCCACGGCGCTATCCGGCCAGGCAAACCAGCAGCTACAGGCGCATGTTGCGCTGCGCCCGGAAGGTCTCGAGGCCGATGCATCCACTTTGCAAATCCAGCTGCAGCAGCTGGCGCAACAGCTTCGCGAGAACACCACGCATCAGGGCGAGATCCGCCAGCAGCTCAAGCAGGACAGCGACAACCGTCAGCATCAGCTGACGTTGATGCAGCAAATTGAAGAGGCCGCGCGTCAGGCCGACGACTGGGGCTATCTGAACGCGCTGATCGGCTCCAGTACCGGCGATAAGTTCCGTAAGTTCGCTCAGGGGCTGACGCTGGATAATCTCGTCTGGCTTGCTAACCAGCAGCTAAATCGCCTGCACGGGCGTTATCTGCTCCAGCGCAAAGCCAGCGATGCGCTGGAGCTGGAAGTAGTCGACACCTGGCAGGCGGATGCCGTACGCGATACACGCACGCTCTCTGGCGGCGAGAGCTTCCTGGTCAGCCTGGCGCTGGCGCTGGCGCTTTCCGATCTGGTGAGCCACAAAACGCGAATCGATTCGCTGTTCCTGGATGAAGGATTCGGCACCCTCGACAGTGAAACGCTGGATACCGCACTGGATGCGCTCGACGCGCTGAACGCTACCGGGAAAACCATCGGCGTCATTAGCCACGTCGAGGCGATGAAAGAGCGCATACCGGTGCAGATTAAGGTGAAGAAGATTAATGGGCTGGGGTATAGCAGGCTGGACAGGGAGTTTGCGGTGGGGTGAATAAAGGGTCGCTGCGGTCTGGTGCCCTCACCCTTGCCCTCTCCCACAGGGAGAGGGTACAAACATCAAAAACAGCAACTTGCGTTGCTGTTTTGCTTTTATTCCGGCCACAGCCACGCCGCGCCGCGCACGCCGCTGGAGTCGCCGTGGACGGCTTTGCGGATCGGGGTTTCACACTCGCCGCCGAAAACCCACTGCTTCACAAGATTTGGCACCGTGGCGTACAAGCGGTCAACGTTGCTCATCCCGCCCCCCAGCACAATCACATCCGGATCGAGAATATTCACGACGTGCGCCAGCGATTTTGCCAGACGCATTTCGTAACGGCTCAGGGCCAGTTCAGCCACCGGATCCTGTTCTTCAACCAGACGCATGATTTCATTACCCTTGAGCGGTCGACCGCTCAGGCGGTGGTAATCGGTCGCAAAACCGGTGCCGGAGATAAACGTCTCAATACAGCCCTGCTTGCCGCAGTAACACGGAACGTCGGCGCGGTATTTGAGTTCATCTTCATCCATCCACGGCAGCGGATTGTGCCCCCACTCGCCCGCCGTGCCGTTGCCACCGATGTGCGAACGCCCCCCAAACGCCACGCCCGCACCGCAGCCGGTCCCGATAATCACCGCAAAAACGGTCTGCGCCCCTGCGGCGGCGCCATCAACGGCTTCGGAGACCGCCAGGCAGTTGGCGTCATTGGCCAGACGCACTTCCCGGTTCAGACGCGCGCTTAAATCTTTATCAAACGGCTGACCGTTCAGCCAGGTGGAGTTAGCATTTTTAACCACGCCGGTATAAGGGGAGATTGACCCCGGGATACCCATCCCGACGGTACCGCTTTGCCCTGTCGCCTGCTCGGCCATATCGACCAGCCGGGCAATCGTCTCGATGGTCTGGTGGTAATCATCGCGCGGCGTAGGCAGACGGTGGCGGAACAGCTGTTCCCCCTGCTCGCTCAGTGCAATGACTTCTGTTTTGGTGCCGCCCAAATCAATCCCAATACGCACAAGACTCTCCTCATTCTTTTGATTATCAACAGAGTAGAAGCACGCTTCCCGATTAGCAATGCAAGCGATGCGACAATTCGTTATCATGCCCGCTGATTTAACGACAAGGCCGTGGAAATTATCATGCTGTGGTTCAAAAATTTGATGGTTTACCGTCTCAGCCGCGACGTTTCGCTGCGTGCAGAAGAGATGGAAAAACAGTTAGCCGCTTATAGCTTTTCCCCTTGCGGTAGCCAGGATATGGCAAAAACCGGTTGGGTTCCGCCAATGGGTTCACAAAGCGATGCCCTGACCCACGCCAGCAGCACGGGACAAATCATCGTTTGCGCTCGCAAAGAAGAGAAAATTCTGCCCACGCCGGTGGTGAAGCAGGCGCTTGAAGCAAAAATCTCCAAGCTGGAAGCCGAGCAGGGCCGCAAGCTGAAAAAAACCGAAAAAGATTCGCTGAAAGATGAAGTCCTGCACTCTCTGCTGCCGCGCGCTTTTAGCCGCTTTAGCCAGACGATGATGTGGATCGATACCGTTAACGGGCTGATCATGGTCGACTGCGCCAGCGCCAAAAAAGCAGAAGATACCCTGGCCCTGCTGCGTAAAAGTATCGGTTCTTTACCGGTCGTTCCGCTGGCACTGGAAACGCCGATTGAGCTGACCCTGACAGAATGGGTTCGCAGTGGTACTGCGGCGCAAGGTTTCCAGATTCTGGATGAAGCCGAGCTGAAAGCCCTGCTGGAAGATGGCGGCGTGATCCGCGCCAAAAAGCAGGATCTGGTGAGTGACGAAATCGCGGTACACATCGAAGCCGGGAAAGTCGTTACCAAACTGGCGCTCGACTGGCAGCAGCGCATTCAGTTCGTGATGTGTGATGACGGCTCCGTGAAGCGTCTGAAGTTCTGCGATGAGCTGCGCGATCAAAACGAAGATATTGACCGGGAAGATTACGCCCAGCGTTTTGATGCGGACTTTATCCTGATGACCGGTGAGCTGGCGGCGTTAATTCAGAATCTGGTGGAAGGTCTCGGCGGCGAAGCGCAGAGATAACAGGCAAAACACAGGCCGGGTAAGCGTTAGCGTCACCCGGCTTTTTTTTATTTCAAATAGCGGCACAGATAAGAGGTCGGTTCAGCAACCTGCAAATGAAATTCGCTGTGGCCAGGAACGTTGAAGGCTTCCCCGGCAGCGTAAACTTTCCATTCCGTTTCACCCGGCAGTAAGACGTTCAGCGCGCCGCTGACTACCGTCATCTCTTCCGCTTCGGCCGTGCCAAAGGTGTATTCCCCTTCAGCCATGACGCCCACACTGGCGCGGCCCGTGCTGCTGCTGGTAAAACCAATGGATTTCACTTTACCGGAAAAGTATTCGTTACTTTGAAGCATGAACTGGCCCTTATATTCAGAGATAAAAATTCACTATAGGGGCCATGCTCATTGCCTGTCACGCAAAATCATTACATCAGGAGTTCGGAAGCCAGGCGCGCCATCAGAACATTTGATAACAGCACCGGCACGTCCAGCGCCTTTTGCAATAAATCACGGTGATGCTGATGGAAACCGAGGCAGTCCAGTATCAACACATCCGCCCCTTTCTCCAGTAGCGCCTTCCCGGCAGCGATCAGTTTGGCCTCGCTGTCCCAGAAGGGATTTGCCAGGGCATACAGAGGCGTTTTTTCAAGCACGTGCCATTTTGCTTCCTGGTTGTTCATGAGCTCTTCCATCGGCACAATCACCCCCACCTGATGCCCGTCAACAATAGAGGCCACCAGCGGCGGAATGATGCGCATTGGCTCAAGCAAAATCGCATTGCGCGCCACCAGTCCCTTAATGGGGGCGGTACTCATCAGCAAAATAACGTCATAATCTTGATTATCGAGCACTTCTATCACTGACTGCAGCGAACGCTCAATTTTCTGTCGTGAAACATGCGCCAGTTTACCGTCGCTTAATAACGTCGCCAGGGGCTCCTCCCCCGCCTCAACAGCGTAGTCCTCCATGACCTCTTCCCGGCTCATCTTACCCAGCAGGCTGAGATGCGTGATCTGCTGTTCAGAGACATGCTCAGTTAAAAGCGGTAACACTTCGCTTACAGGGACCACACCAATAGTGAGGATCGCCAACGTTGCCTTCATCGTTTTCGCCTTCCATTACTACAAAATCTTATTACACAGGTACAGGCTCACTACGCTGCACAGTTCGTTTTTTCAACAAAACAGCACCAAGCGTAGCAGGTGATCTGCATCGCGAAATGTAAAGATCACCTGCGGGTAACGGAGTCACCTGTAATAACTAAATATTAACTCCTGCTTAACATTGGCGATGAGTAAAAAGTGTGATTCAGGCACGGTATTGGAGCGTTTAGGAAAACATCTATGACTTTTCGGGATCTTCGTAGCGCCGTTTGGCGTCCAGCGCTTCCTGTTCAGTCTCATGTTCACTGATCAGCGAGTCCGGTTTGGGGTGATCGGCACGCAACTGATACCAGGTCACGGTTTGATCGCCTGTGCCTTTTTCAACGGTAACGATACGTGCTTCGCGCGGATAGGGAGGTCTGGTTGGCATAGCTCATCCTTTTTTTATGTCTGAGCTATCAGTATAGACGGCGGTTAGCTGGCACAAGCCAAACGCAGGGCGGTAATAATCTGAATCACCACCTCTTCCGGTGCCGCAGAAGCATCCACAACGTGGTGCGCCGCTTCACGGTACAGGGCATCACGCTCGGCCAGGACTTCGCTCACCTCTTCGCTGAGCGGTCTGGAGGTCAGCGCCGGACGTTGTCCCTCCTCCGGAAAGGCCTCAAGGCGCCCCACGAGAGCCGAAACCGGCGCGCAGAGATAGATCACAATGCCCTTTTCACGCATAAAATGCCGGTTACACTCGGCGAGAACAATCCCCCCTCCTGTCGCAATCACGGCTGACGGCGTGGTGACCGCTTTCAGCGCGGCCGTTTCGCGTGCGCGAAAGCTCTCCCATCCCTCTTGCTCAACAATGTCCGCGATGGTTCTGCCGGCCTCGGTTTGCAGCCAGTGGTCGGTATCAACAAACTGACGATGACATGCGCGTGCCAGTTCCAGGCCAACGGTGGTTTTCCCACAGCCGCGGGGGCCAACTAAAAAGATGGGTTGGGTCATAGCCAGGTGTTCCCCTTGATGCCGGATGGCTGAAGAGTGTAAAGAAATCATTGCAGAAGATGTGTAGAATACTTTACTGCAAAGCGGTACGGGATGACAACCCTGCGGAAGCCACACTGTACCACAAAGTGACAATAATTATCATTACGCTGTGCGACGCTTCACTTCCAGCAGCCATTTATCCAGTTCGGCAGCAAACTGCTGGCGATCGCGCTGGGACAGGCTGTCCGGCCCTCCGGTCTGCACGCCGCTGGCCCGCATGGTATCCATAAAATCACGCATAGTGAGTTTTTCCCGGATGGTTGAAGGCGAATAACGTTCACCGCGCGGGTTGAGCGCCGCTGCGCCTTTCTCCAGCACTTCCGCCGCCAGTGGAATATCAGCGGTAATGACCAGATCCTCCGGGCTGCACAGACGAACAATTTCATTATCCGCCACGTCGAACCCGGCCGGGACGCGCAAGGAACGGATAAAGCGCGAAGGCGGAACGCGGATATTCTGGTTCGCCACCAGCGTCAGTAGCATCTGAACGCGCTCGGCGGCGCGGAATAAAATCTCTTTAATCACATTCGGACACGCGTCCGCATCAACCCAAATCGCCATATTGTCTCCCCATAATGTCTCTGCCGACTATTGTCGCCTGCATTTCGTTGTTAAGCTATCAATCAGAGAAAACAACGCATAATGACGGAGAATCGTGATGGATAAGAAAATCGGGTTTATCGGCTGCGGTAACATGGGCAAAGCCATCCTGGGCGGCCTGATCGCCAGCGGGCAGGTTCTGCCCGGTCAGATTTGGGTCTATACCCCGTCACCGGACAACGTCGCCGCATTGCGCGATCAATACGGGATCAACGCCGCCGAAAGCGCGCAGGAAGTCGCCCAGGTCGCCGATATCGTCTTTGGCGCCGTTAAGCCGAACATCATGATCAAAGTGTTGAGCGACATCACCTCCAGTCTGAATAAAGAGACGCTGGTCGTGTCGATTGCCGCGGGCGTGACGCTCGATCAACTGGCCCGCGCGCTCGGTCATGACCGTAAAATCGTCCGCGCGATGCCCAATACTCCCTCACTGGTTAATGCCGGTATGACCTCCGTCACCCCTAACGCGCTGGTGACCTCAGAAGAGGTGGCTGATGTGCTGAACATTTTCCGCTGCTTCGGTGAGGCGGAAGTGATTGCGGAATCCATGATCCATCCTGTTGTCGGCGTCAGCGGCTCTGCACCTGCATACGTGTTCATGTTTTTAGAAGCCATGGCCGACGCCGCCGTGCTTGGCGGCATGCCGCGTGCGCAGGCGTATAAATTCGCCGCGCAGGCGGTGATGGGTTCCGCCAAAATGGTGCTGGAGACCGGTAAACATCCGGGCGAACTGAAGGACATGGTCTGCTCGCCTGGCGGCACGACCATCGAAGCGGTACGAGTGTTGGAAGAACGTGGATTCCGCTCTGCCGTCATCGAGGCGATGGCAAAATGCATGGAAAAATCAGAGAAGCTGAGTAAATCCTGATTTCTGACCGGGCGTCAGGCGGCCACTTCGGTGCGGCCGCGCCCGGCATTTTTCGCCTTATACAGCGCCACATCTGCCGCCTTCAGCCATTCCCGATAATGTCCAAACTGTGGCCCCCAGGGGGCAATGCCTACGCTGATGCGCAGAGGCTCTTTCGGTGCGCACGGTAAGGACAACGTTTCCAGACGCTCGTGAACCCGAGACATGACGGCGATGGCGCTTTCAGCCGCTGTCTGCGACATAATCACGGCAAACTCATCTCCGCCAAAACGGCCTATCGCATCGCCTGACCTGACTGACATCTGAAGCTGACGGGTAAGAGCAACAATCGCCTTATCGCCCACGTCATGCCCCCAGGTATCATTGATGTTTTTAAAGTGGTCGATATCAATCAGCAAAATGGTGGCGTTGCAGTGGCTCCGACGGCAGTGCTCAAACTCATTACGCAGCAGCATTTCCCAGTGTCGTCGGTTAAAGACCCCGGTCATGCCGTCGCGGGTACTCATCATTTCCAGCCGCCGCTTATGTTCCGCAAGCCTGATGGCCGTCCGGTGGCTGAGCCAGGCAAACAGCATGGGATAAAGCATGAGCACCGGAAGCGTTAAGACCCACTCCACGGGATCGGGGTGGAAGACAGTTACTTTCCCGACGAGGGGCAGCGTCACCAGCGCGGTCAGGAGGGTTAACGTTATCCCCACAAGAAACAGGCGGCAGCCACCGGAGCCCATCATGTTCATTCCCACCATCATTACCAGCGCTGCCGTGGGTAATGCATACAGCCCCATCACGCCAATCCAGAGCCCGGCGATAATGGCATCCATCTTAAGGTTGAAAATCTCCTGCTGGTGAGGTGACGCGGCGCGGCAGGATAACTGCCAGGCAAAATGGGGCCAGACGAACGCCCACCCTACCAGGATCAACCACCAGCCGCCGGGTAAAAAATGGATGACCAGCATTCCCGCCACGGGGAAAAACATGGCTGCCAGACCAACAGCGCGCGCCAGCCGAACCCGCCGGGCAAACTGGATGCCGGCGCGGTAAGGGTCATCCTGAGAAAGGGTTAAACTCCACTCTTCCCGAATGCGCTTTTTGTTGTAATACGTTTCATCATTCATCATTTTTGGGAATATTCTGAAACATTTTCCCAAATTATAGAGAGGGGGACTGCGGGGAAAGTATGAAATTTCGGGTGAGCAGCCGACGCCACTCACCCGTTAGAACTACACTTGTTTCTTCAGACAGGCACTCATGAACTTGCTGCGATCGTCTCCCTTCAGGGACTGTTCGGTCGCTTTCGCATTACACTCGCGCATTTTTTGCTGCTGCGGCGTCAGACTTTTTTCGCCAGGCTTCGCGGCACCGTTTTTAAGGCAGTCGCTCATATAGGTCTTACGGGCATCGCCTTTCAGACTCTGGGACGTCGCCTGTTGATTACAGGTCGTCATCCGTTGCTGCTGAGGCGTTAGCGTTTTCTCTTCCGCATTCGCCGAGGAGATCAGGAACAGGGCGGAGAGCAGAGTAACCAGTAATGTTGTTTTCATTGCACCATCCTTTTGTGAATATTCCCTGTAAGTCTGGTTCGTAACAGGAAAAAAACCACCCGGCAGCGGTGATTTTGCCGGGAATTTCTCATTTCAGACCCAACGTACCGGTATTGGCGGTATCGGCATAAAGGATAGGGGAAGTAACGCGATAACACGTGTGCTCTGTTTCACTTTTATTTTCTCGCGGTACAAACAGATAAAAAATAAATACAGAGCAGCGCCAGGCATCCTGCATGACAATTTTGTGAAACGTCAGAACCGTTCGTGACGGCTTAACTGCGCGGATGCCTCAACAGCTTCTTTACGTATTGCTGCAGCAATTCGGCATCCTCTGGTGGAACCTGAGTGTCGGGTCGCGCCTTATCCAGCGCCCCTTCGATGCTATTGATTAACGCCTGCTGATCGGATGTATCCATCCGCCGCAATAGCGCGGTGACGACAATTTCCAGCGCTTCGACCTGGGCAACCAGTTCTTTAGACTCTTCTTCCTTTTGTGCAAGCTTAACCAGCAACTCAGCAATGAGATTCTTCATCGTGCTATTTCCTTATGGGGTTTCCTCTGAAATTAACACCAGGAATGAAATATGCAAAGCGGAGAAAAGTATTATCTTATGTAAAAGTGACATTACCGCCAAATTAGGGTGCCACCCTTATTAGCGAAACGTTTTTCTATAAAAAAACGCCGCATTTAGTTATATAAAAATACGGCTACCATAAGAATATATAATACACCCGCGAAAGGACTATTTCGCTGATTTCGCCTCCGCCATTCGTGTTCGACGGCGCAGGGCAATCGCCAGCTGGATAATATTGATTAAAACGACAATTGCCGTAGCAGCAAATACCCAACGAAAACCTGCCATCGCAGAAACGGATGCGCCAATAAGCGGACCGGCAACGTTGCCTAAATACATAAACGACTGGTTATAACCAAAAATACGTCCGGTGACCTGGTCGCTGGAATATTTGACCAGCAAGGTCTGTACGGCAGGCAACATAGCCCCATCGGCGAAACCGAGTAAAAATCGCAGCACGCCCAGCTGAAGCGGAGAGGTAACAAACGACATCGCGAAAAAGAGCACCACCGCAAAAATCAGCGTCGCCATCAGGATACGCGCCGTGCCGATCCTGTCCCCCAGCTTCCCCAGACGTGGCGCAGAGATCAGCGCGGAAACGCCCGGCACGGCGGCAATCATCCCGCTGAGAAAAGCAATATTATTGCTGTCTGGCTCCATTGATTTAATAAACAGCGCCAGAATGGGCCCCACCGAGCCGTTACAGAGCTGGATCACCATGGTGGTGACAAACAGGCTGATCATCAACCCTGGGTAAGGCAGCGAGGCGAAGACGGCCTTACCGCTCAGGCGTTCAGACTTGCTGACAACGGGGCGCCCTCCCTCTTTGATCAGAAAGAGCGTGACCAGAAAGCTAACCACCAGCAGGATCGCAGTGATGATAAATACCGCGCGCAGCCCAACGTGGTCTGCCAGAAAGCCGCCCAGCAGCGGGCCACCGATGACGCCGCTTATCTGCGCCGTTGAGAGGGTGCTCAGCGCCCAGCCGCTTCGTTCGCGTGGCACCTGAGAGGCCACCAGCGCCATGGCATTCGGAATGTACCCGGACGTCAGCCCCATCACCGCCCGCAGGAAAAACAGCTGCCAGACGTTCGTGGCGAAGGCCTGGAGCAGAATCGCAATCGCCATCCCGAGCGAGGCGCGCAGCAGCATCAGCTTACGGCCTTTCCGATCCGCCAGGCTGCCCCACATCGGAGACACAATGGCGGAGACCAGAAACGTGACGCTGAACGTCAGACCGGACCACATGGAGAGCGCTTCGTGGGAGGTAACCCCCAACTGCGACACGTACAGCGGCAGGAACGGCAGGATCTGGCTAATGGCCAGCCCGGTAAAAAAGCAGCCGAACCAGACCGAGATGAGATTAACTTTCCAGGATTCCATAAAGAAATAGTCTTCATTTTTAGGCGAATTCGCCGTCAGATTAGCAAGTTACGCACGCCGGCGTCGCACCAGAGATGCGGCTTTGCTGACTTTGGTGTTTTATCTTCCCAGTCATCATATTTGTGAAATAAGTCACAAATCATCCACTTTCTGGCGGAAGATTATGCTTCAGCGACAGAGTCCGAAACCGCGCATCCCCAGATGAAAATGGTTGGCATGCGCCGCGTTATACTCCGGCCCCAAACCGTTACCGTAGTAGCCGCAGCTGGCCGCCAGCAGGGCCTTCAGCCATGGCTGCGTTTTTGCCGATTTCCAGCCGTTCAGCACCGTGACGCGCTCCCCGTTCGCCAGCCGAAAAGCGGCGATATCCAGCGCGTCTGCGGTGGCATGCTCACTGCGCCGCGCATCGGGCCGGTGGTAGATATTGCGACAGGCAAAGCTGCCAAGGTGCTCAATGCGCGTCAGCTCATGTCCCGTGAAGCGCTGCGTCAGTGGCCGGGCCTGCTGGCTGACAAACAGTGCAGAGCTGAGCGCCAGCGGACAGCTGGCAAGAAAACTGCCGTTCAGACTCACCGGGCCGAAGTCACGCACGCGCACGACGTTGCGCAGCGGACATGTCCCGCCGCCGTCAGCGACCGGTTGGGTGCGGATAAGGTTTCGTTGATTGGCCTGCGTTAACAGGCTCGCGCAGGCTTCGGGGGTTAAACGTCGCAGTTTATACTGGGTAATACGGCCAGGGGGATCGTCCAGGGCCAGCGGTTTAAATGGATTGTAGTAAGACGGCAACCAGCGATAACCCGCCGTTGCAACTGCCCCCAGGATGAAAACGGTCAGCAGAGTTTTTCCTTTCACGTTCCCCCCTCACTCTTCCCCAAAACATTATGGCAGAAGGCCGCGAAACCCGCAGGGCATCGTGGTATGTTATTGGCTTTTCGTCAGACTGGAAGAGAGTGAGATGGCAAAGCAGCGCGTAGGTATTGTCTTTGGGGGAAAATCAGCGGAACACGAGGTGTCATTGCAATCGGCCAAAAATATCGTTGATGCGATCGATAAAAGCCGGTTTGACGTGGTCCTGCTGGGCATTGATAAACAGGGCCAGTGGCATGTTAACGACGCCAGCCAGTATTTGCTGAATGCCCACGATCCGGCGCACATCGCCCTCAATCCTTCGGACATCAGCGTCGCGACCGTTCCTGGCGTCATGAAGGGACAGCTCATCGACGCCGGCAATGCGCAGGCTCTCACTCAGATCGACGTGGTCTTCCCTATCGTACACGGCACGCTCGGGGAAGATGGTTCCCTGCAGGGGATGTTGCGCATGGCCAACCTGCCGTTTGTTGGATCAGACGTACTGGGATCCGCCGCGTGCATGGACAAAGACGTCACCAAACGCCTGCTGCGCGATGCCGGACTGAATATCGCGCCATTCGTCACGCTCACCCGCGCCAACCGCGACAAGTACAGCTTCGCGCAGGTTAGCGGTCAACTGGGGCTGCCGCTGTTTGTGAAGCCTGCCAACCAGGGGTCATCCGTGGGCGTTAGCAAAGTCGCCAGCGAAGCAGAGTTCACGCAAGCCGTCCGTCTGGCGTTTGAATTTGACCATAAAGTGGTTATTGAGCAAGGGATCAAAGGTCGCGAAATTGAGTGCGCCGTGCTGGGCAACGATTTTCCACAGGCGAGCACCTGCGGTGAAGTGGTCTTAAACAGCGACTTCTACTCCTACGACACCAAATACATTGATGATAAAGGCGCACAGGTCGTTGTACCTGCGGATATCGATCCGGCGATCAACGACAAGATCCGGGCGATCGCCATCAGCGCCTACCAGACTCTCGGCTGCAGCGGCATGGCGCGCGTGGATGTCTTCCTGACGCCGGAGAACGACGTGGTAATCAATGAGATCAACACGCTGCCGGGTTTCACCAACATCAGCATGTATCCAAAACTGTGGCAGGCCAGCGGGCTTGGCTACTCTGAGCTGATCACCCGCCTGATCGAACTGGCGCTGGAGCGTCACGCCGCCGACAGCGCGCTGAAAAGTTCCGTTAACGGTTAATCGGCACCCTTCGCCGTCTCTTCCGTCGTCGTCTCTTCCGGGCGACGGCGGATAATCAACCCCGCCAGCCAGAAACTGATCACCCAGGTCACCAGCCCGACGGCATAGGTTTGCCACCCTTTTGCTTCAAATCCTAACAGCCCCACGACGCCGTTAAGAATAAAAATCAGCCCAATAGCAAAGGCATAGTAGTGCCAGTCACGGCGAAGTTTGGACGTGAGCTTCATAACAACTCCGGCAGGAAAAAAAGACATCCTCTCACAGTTTAAGCACGAGGTCTGTGGCAGATGCGGAAATTCTGAAACGCGACGCAATTTCACTTAAGTTTAAAAATTGTGACGCGCTGCAGAAATCAATAATCCAGGAGAATTCCTGAGCGTAAATTACCACGATTCTGATATTGACAAATGCAATCACCTGTCAAACTCACCCCGTAAGACGCGTATTAAAACAGAGTTATACCTCGGGAGGACAACATGGCTGACTTTACATTGTCGAAACCGATTTTTGGCGGCAAACCAAAAACCTCTACGGCGGGTAATATCGCGTATGCCTTGTTTGTCCTTTTCTGCTTCTGGGCAGGCTCCCAGTTGCTCAATATGCTGGTCCATGCGCCAGGTGTTTATGAACACCTGATGCAGGTGCAGGATAACGGACGTCCGCGAGTGGAGATTGGATTTGGCGTGAGCACGCTGTTCGGTCTCGTTCCTTTCCTCGCGGGGTGTATGATTTTAGGCGTAGTCGCGTTAGTCCTGCGCTTTCGTCGTCGCCATTAAAGCCCCATACAGCGAGCCCGGCGATCGTCCACGCGCTTCGCAAACCAGGCGGTGGTCAGGTTACGTGTGATCTTCGGGCTTTCCAACTGAATACCCGGCAGGATAGCCCTCGGTAACGTTTTCCCACTCTTCTGCTCCGCAAGGGCAAACACCTTCTTGTAGAGATCCGTTTTCTCGAATGCCAGGCTATCGCCTTTTTCAAGCTGACGGCGGATATCGCTGTTGCTCATATCAAGAGCTGTCGATAATGTCCGTACCGCGCTTTCGGTGCCTCCCGCCTCGCTGCTGCCGTAGGCGATGAGATCGCCGTCCAGCGCCAGCTTGACGCCGCTTGCGCGGCTAAGCGCACTTTGAAACGCCGCGTTACGGCTGGCATACCAGCCCGCATTAAAGTCTGCGAAGCGGTACAGCGGCGCGTTGTAATTCGCCGGATAGTTCAGCAGATGATACGTGCCGAACCACAGTCCGCCGCGCAGTGAGAAGACCTCCTGGCGCACCGTACCGTCAATTTTCCATGGATAGCCGTCGGTATGCTTCTCGGCAAACGCGATGCTCACCTGCATTGGTCCGCCGGTGTGAACCGGGTTGAGCGAGCCAAACAGTTTCTGCCCCATTGGCACCATGTTGATGAAATCATCAAAAATGGCGCTGAGCTGTTTTTCGGTTTTCACCGTGTCCAGCCGGTCGCTGTAGCTTTTACCGTTCGGCGAGGTGATTTTCAGTGCGGTATGCACGAGGAACACCGGGATATGCATCGATTCCGCGCGGCGGTCGATCTCTTTCCAGGCAATTTTATTCAGACCCGGCACCACCGGGTCTGACTGGTACATGGACTCCTGCTGCGCCACCGCCAGCACCGAGCAGATATTTTCCTCGGTCGGGGCAATCTTCTGGCTTTCAAAGGTTTTAGCCAGCGCATCTGCCCACGCATTGCGATCCTTCACGCTGGCGGGCATTTTTTGCCGCACAACGCTTGCCACATCCACGGGCTTTTCACCCTTTTTGAGCGGGGCTGCCCCTTTTTCGGCACAGCCCGCCAGCACCAGAGCGGCCAGTAAGGACAGCGATAACGCGCGCGGTACGGCAAAAGACATAGCAACTCCCTGTATTAGCTAAAGGTATTGGTCACTTCCTGCAGGTCACGATCGTCCAGCTCACGCTCAAAGCTGCGCAGACGTTTGTAGATAGACATCAACTCCACCAGCGTGGTCCAGGAGCTGATCAGATACTGGAACGACCCGCGCACCTGACCGAAAACATTGGTGATCTGCGTCATCAGACCGAGCGTAATCGTACCCGCAACAATCGACGGAAACAGCAGGAACAAGCCGAAAACGTTATCCACCTGCAGATACAAAATGCGCGCAATGTTGAAATACATATAGTGGAAGTAAAGGCGGAAGTAGTTACGACGCACGGCACCAAACAGCTCACGGACGGTCGGCGGCGACGCGCGGCTGGCATCATCTTCCCCGTAAACCAGCTCTTTACGATACGCCGCTTCGACGCGCTGATTTTTAAACTCCAGACCCGGCAGCTTGATCCCCACCACCGCCAGCAGGCCCGTGCCCATCAGCGACCAGACAATCGCGGCAATCACCAGACCATACGGCAGATGGCCGACAATAGGCAGATCCGGCACATGCGCAGAGAGCGTCACCAGTACCGGCAGGAAAGCAATCAGCGTCATGATGGCGTTGATGAAACTGACGCCCATATCTTCAAGGGTGGAGGCAAAACGCATGGTGTCTTCCTGCACACGCTGCGCGGCACCTTCGATATGACGCAGATGCTGCCAGTGCGCCATGTAATGTTCGTTCATCGCGGTACGCCAGCGGAAAACATAGTGGCTGACGAAGAAATTGTTCATAACACCAATGATCACCGCAATAAGCGCGATACCGAGGAAGACGCCGACTTCATGGTAGAACTGGTTAATGGTGACCTTGTGCGGCGAACTCAGCGCGGTCTGAATAAGATCGTAGAACGGTGCATACCAGGCGTTTACCGCCACCCCCACTTCCACCAGGAACCACGTCACAAAGATGATCAGCGAGGTACCGAGAATCGACCAGTACTGCCAGCGGTGCGGAGAATAGACAAACCAGAACAGCGCAAACAGCCCTACGCACAGCATGTAGTAGGCGTAAAACAGCAGATAGCTAAGTGACCAAAAACGCGCTGCGCTAATCGGCACGTCGCCTGTCGCCCCAACTATGCGTGCCAGCCATGCACCGCCGCCCGCCTGCCAGAAAACGACCGCGATCAGTGCCCAAATAAATGCCGACAGGAAAAATGGCCCCGGCTTTGGGAAAAAAGACTTAAACATGATGCTTCCTTCTTGTTGTTATGGTTGTTGCTGTGCTCAACACATGACCAAACGAATACCCTGCCCGGGCCGGAAGACCGGCTCGGGCAAAAAGGTCAGACCCGAGGGTTGATTATTAGTTCGCTTTCCAGTTTTCGAGAATTGTTTCGGTGCGTTTCACCGCGGGAGGGTTCATCGGCGCAATGAAGTTACGCCAGACGTCATTATGGTGGTTTATCAGAATCTGTGCTTCAGCCGCCGGGCGATTCGCGGTGGTATGGGCATCCTCAGCCACGGTAATGTGGTAGCCCCGACTGACGCCGTTTTTAATTGTCGCGTCCACGCAGTAATCCGTGGCGCAGCCGCAGATGACAAACTCACGAATTCCGTGTTCACGTAACAGCGCTTCAAGCGATGTGTTGTAAAAAGAATCACAGGCGGTCTTGGTAACGTAAAGCGCATCAGCCGGTTGATGGAGTTCAGGCAGCAGCGCAAACCCTTCACTTCCTTCTTCCAGCCCCCCGGCCTCGGTATGCTGAATAAAAATGACGGTGTCGGCCGCCTGCGTAAGCTGGTTGATCAGAGAGACACACTTTTCGCGCTGATGACGAGGGGTTTCAAACACCCCGTTCTGCATATCAACCACCATGACCACACGCTTTTCAGACATACCGTTCTCCGTAAGATTGAGTAATACTGGTGCCTATCATAAGCCCGATGCCAGAAAATGGGAGAGCGCTCGCAAGTAAATTATTCATATTTACCCATGGTTACGTTTTTCTGGCTATCGTTATGCTATTCCGGGCATTGCACGGTAGAGATTAGTAGTATAAATACCCATTACTTTCTTCATTCACTTCATGGATGCTTTTCGTTGAAACGTTGTCTGCTCTCTTTTGCCGCGCTGTGTGCGGTGAGCTTCTCCACCGCCCAGGCGGCCCAACCGCTGACGGCGCCCGTTTTGGCTTCAGACATTGCCGATCGCTACGCGAACCTGATCTATTACGGCAGCGGCGCAACCGGGATGGCAATGGTGGTTATTGATGGCAACCAGCGCGTATTCCGCAGCTTCGGTGAAACGCGCCCAGGCAATAACGTTCACCCGCAGCTGGATTCCGTCGTTCGCATCGCGTCCTTAACCAAGCTGATGACCAGCGAAATGCTGGTGAAACTGCTCGACCAGGGCGTGGTAAAGCTCGACGATCCGCTTAGCAAATACGCCCCACCGGGTGCACGAGTGCCGACGTATCAGGGAACGCCCATTCGCCTTGTGAACCTCGCGACGCACACCAGCGCGCTACCGCGTGAGCAGCCTGGCGGAGCGGCGCACCGCGACGTGTTTGTCTGGCCCACCCTCGAGCAGCGCTGGAACTACCTGAGCACCGCCACGCTAAAGGCGGCCCCGGGTTCACAGGCCTCTTACTCCAATCTGGCGTTCGACCTGCTGGCGGATGCCCTCTCAGCGGCCGCAGGCAAACCCTACACGCAGCTGTTTGAAGAGCAGATAACCCGTCCGCTGGGGATGAAAGACACCACCTTTACCCCTTCTCCGGACCAGTGCCGTCGCCTGATGGTGGCAGAGAAAGGTGCAAGCCCGTGTAACAACACGCTGGCGGCAGTGGGGAGCGGCGGGGTCTATTCCACCCCAGGCGACATGATGCGCTGGATGCAGCAGTTCCTCTCATCGGATTTCTACTCGCGCAGCAGCCAGGCCGACCGTATGCAGACCCTGATTTATCAGCGAACTCAGCTGCACCGTGTGGTCGGAATGGACGTACCGGGTAAAGCCGATGCGCTCGGCCTGGGCTGGGTCTATATGGCACCAAAAAATGGCCGTCCGGGTATTATTCAGAAAACCGGCGGCGGCGGCGGGTTCATTACCTATATGGCGATGATCCCGCAGTCCAACGTGGGCGCATTTGTGGTGGTCACCCGCTCCCCGCATACGCGTTTCGTTAATATGAGTGATGGCATTAATAACCTGGTGGCTGAACTGAGCGCCAATAAAGCCCAGGTGCTGACCGCGTCTAACTGATCTTAATATTCCGTGGGCAAGCGGTTGATGCTGACCAGCTTGCCCCGGCTCATATTAATGTAGTTTCCCTGCCGCAGCGCAGCGAGAACCTCTGCAACAACCGAGCGCGAAATACGGGTGCTTTGTTGAATATGATTCATCACACCAATTTTCGAGCGCAACGTTTCATCCCACTCCGCCATATTCAGCAACATGGCGCGGATCTGGTGATAAGAATTATTTCCCACCAGCTGCATATCGCGTTTCGCAAGAATGTAATTTATCCATGATAACCAGGTGAAGGCCTCTTTCCAGAGCGCATTCTGTTGTATGAGCTGACGGGTGGTTTCCGTGGACAAATAAAAACCCGTACAGGGTGTTTTGGCGATAACTTTGTATTCGTGACAGTGTTTAATCATCACGGTGGATAGCCCAAAAATAAATGGCGCTTTCGCGATCCCCAACAGCAATTCATCTGGATAACGATAGATTTCGATTATACCGGTCTGTAATACGACCGTGCGTGACTCATTGCACTCGTGAGAAGTAATGATTTGTTGTGGAGCACATTGAAACGTACTACTGGCTGCTATCAGACACTGTTCGAGCCGGCTTAATTCAGAAAGCGGTTTCGCATTAACGTTCATGCAGACCTCAAGACATCCGTATTGGTCGGTTCAATATTGTTTTTTGTTTTTATCGTAAAAAAGCGGGGGATATTCTCCCCCGCTTTCAGGTATTACCAGGTATATTTCACACCCAAATTGGCGCCCCAGTTCTGGTCAACGTCACCGCCGCCAAGATACGTGGCATCCGTGTACGCGCTGAAGTTCTTCGTGAAGCTGAACTGCGTACCCAGCCCTACACGCACCGCAGAGCCTTTAACGCCGTTGTCGATACTGTCGTCGTTGATATCCGCAGTGTTATCAGCATCATCATAGACATAGGCCAGCTTGAAGTAAGGCGTCAGCGCCTGCTCGCCACCGTAGTTGAAGGTATAACCCGCATCCAGGCCGAGTTCATAGCGCAGGCTATCGTAAGATTGCCCATCAACGCGCATGTCATTACTCAGGCGATAATCATCCCCGGACTGGAACAGACCGGATACCGCCGCGTAAGGGGTTACGTAGCCAGACAGGTTTGGTTTCCAGTCATAGCCCAGCTTCATGCCAAAGCCAACCGCATCGGTGGTCGTGTCACCGTCAACGTATTGACCGTTGCTCATGGTAGCTGAAAGGTCGTTGTTAAAGCGGGTGTAGCTCAGGGAGCTGTCGAGGAACATATCGTTCGCAAACTTCGCAGAGGCATAGATCATTGCCGTCTGGCTGTCCTGATCGACCTGACCGGTACGATCGCTGATATCCCCCTTCGCGAAGCCTGCTGCACCGCCGACGATCCACTTCGCATTGTTACCGTCAATCTGGGTGTCCAGACCGACCATAATGCCGCTCACGTCCTGATCGTAGCTGATAACGCCATTGTCACCGTCGTAGTTGCCACCGAAGTAGCTCACCCAGGCTCCGCCATTATCCGCCAGGCCATGACGGCTGTTGGTCAGACGCGAACCGACGGTATCCTGCTGCAGATTCCAGATATTGGTATTGGCAGAAGGAATGCTCAGCGCCATGTTGGCGTAGTCGGTCAGCGCTTTCTGCTCAAGGACAACGGTATCACCCTGCTGCTGTGCCTGATAGGTGTAAGCCCCTAAATCCGCTTTGTTTGCGGCAGTAAAGTGGGCTGCGGTATCCGGATTGTTATCATAAACACGGACGATCTCTTTGTTTTTGTAATCAGCGACGGAGCCTCCGCCGGTCGCATCATCAATGCGCACTTTATAGTTACCGGCAACGTCACCGTTCACCGCCAGATGGCCGTCTGAGTTCAGTGCGACGACACCATAGTCGTAGTCCGCGTGGTAACGATCGTTAGTGATATAACGCGCGTTATTCAGATCGCTGTTCAGCACGTAATCACGGCTGGCTACGTCCAGTACGCCGCCATCGGTCAGCACCATATTGTGCGTGTCGACCTGACCCAGACCCAGCGCCAGCTCGGCACCGTTATCGACGGTGATCGTATTCGCATACAGCGCGGCCGTCTCTTCGGTCAGAGCTGCACGGCTATCGCTGTCCAGATAGAGGCTGTCGGTCGCTACGCCGCCGCTGTCGCCAATATTCAGCGATGAAGCATTGGTTAAGGTAATGGAGTCCGCCAGCAGGCCAGCGTTTTCAACGTTGACCTGAGAGCGGTTATTCACCGCCAGCGCGTCGATGTTAGAGATCTTACGGGTATCCCACTCGGAACCGTTGTCCAGCGTTACGTTGAACAGGCCGCTCTGGTAGACCTCTTCGCCCGCTACGTGGCCGTTGCTGTCAAAGGTGGAGTCAGGCCAGATGCTGTTAGGCGCCAGCGCATGCCAGTCAACGTTGCTGTAACCCAGACCGTACATCTGCGAAGTGCCAATGGCTTCAACGCTGGACTGCGCCGCACCGACCCACTTGCTGCCGTTGGTCAGCGTCACGTCCAGCCTGTCGGTGCCATCCCAGCCATTAGTGGTTGGGTTATAGACGCCATCATCGGTGGTATCGGTTGCCGGATCGCCATTTTCGTAGAAGTTGTTATCGAAGGTGCTGGCGAACAGGATGTCGCCGGTGACGGTAGAATGGTCGAACGTGGCGGTGGTCTGCATGGCGTTGTCAGATGCGCTGGCCGCAACGATCAGCGCCGCGTCATCCGCACCCGTGGCGTGGGTTTCACCGTAGTCGCTCGGCTTAGCCGTTTGACCGTAGAATCCGCTGGTACCCAGATCGCTGTAGGCGCCTGACGTCAGCACGGAGTCTTTAACCACCAGCGTATCGGTGAACACGTTTGCGCTGTTCGCCACGCCTTCAACGCCGTCATACGGAGTATTATCGAGCTCCTGATAGCCCTGCGTTAGCGTAATGCCCGCAACGTGGGAATTATTCTGGATAACAATATCAGACTCCACGTCCAGCGTAATCGCGTTACCGAGAGCGTAGGTATCCAGGTAATGGGTTTCTGATGTTTCGCCCTTCACGACGTCATAAGCATAATGCTCGTAAGCGTCGTTGATCGTGCTGTTGTCGACGGTCAGGCTAAAACGATCGAACTGAGTATGCGCGGTACCGTCGGCGTCTACGCCGTCGGCACAGTTTGCGGTCATACACTCAGAGGTAATCATACCGTTGATGGTGCTGTTAGAAATGCTGAGCGCATTAGAATGACCATTGATGCCGTCATCCAGATAATACGTCGAAATAACGCCATTCACCGTTGATTTATTGATCACCGGATAAATATCACCGTCATGGCTGGCATCGGTGTAATCCCAGTCAGCATAACCATAATACCACGGGGTTGAGGCGGCGTTATCATATCCAAATGTATTATACGTCGTACCGGAAATATCTTTCGCATTGGCCTGAGAAGCGATAACCAGGGTACAGGCTAATGCAAGTTGAGATACAACCAGTTTCTTTTTCCATGTTTGCATTGGGTCATCCCTCCTCAGGGACGTAAGCAAGTTTGTCCGTCAAATCATTGTGCAATATTCAATTGCGGAGAGAATTATGCAGTTGCATTTAGAAAAGGTTCAATGAATGATTCCATTAAGTCCGCATACAGACAAAAAAACAGAAAAAAGGTCAACCACACAGCAGGCAATCATTATAAACATTATAAAAACAGAAAGTTGAAAATTAATTTCATAACTCACATTAATATTATTAAAATAAATAGATCATTATTTTTTATATATTCTATCTGATATAGAAATCATACTAATCATTCCCCTTTTCCTGAAAAAACAGACCGCGCGAGTGTAGAGTGAAAAAAGGTTCTTCAGCCGTCAATTTGAGAAAAGAAAAAAGCCTACTTTCGTAAAACAACGGCCTTCACTTTGAGGTACACTAGGCCTCTTTGTTCCACAAACATCAGGCATCCCATGACCGATTTAATTGCACGTCCCCGCCGTCTGCGCAAGTCACCTGCACTGCGCGCTATGTTTGAAGAGACAACCCTGACCTTAAACGATCTGGTGTTGCCGATTTTTGTTGAAGAAGAGATCGATGACTACAAAGCCATCGAAGCCATGCCGGGCGTAATGCGCATTCCGGAAAAATATCTGGCGCGCGAGATCGAGCGCATCGCCAACGCGGGGATCCGCTCGGTGATGACCTTTGGCATCTCCCATCATACCGACGCCACCGGCAGCGATGCGTGGAAAGAAGATGGTCTTGTCGCCCGTATGTCCCGCATCTGCAAAGAGACCGTGCCGGAAATGGTCGTCATGTCAGACACCTGCTTCTGCGAATACACCTCTCACGGCCACTGCGGCGTGCTGTGCGATCATGGCGTGGATAACGATGCCACCCTGCTGAATCTCGGCAAGCAGGCCGTGGTCGCGGCCGCTGCGGGTGCAGATTTCATCGCCCCCTCTGCCGCGATGGATGGACAGGTTCAGGCGATTCGTCAGGCGCTGGATGCGGCAGGCTTCACCGACACCGCCATCATGTCCTACTCCACCAAATTTGCCTCCTCCTTCTACGGCCCGTTCCGTGAAGCGGCTGGCACGGCGCTGAAGGGCGACCGTAAAACCTATCAGATGAACCCGCTGAACCGCCGGGAAGCGATTCGCGAATCCCTGCTGGATGAAGCTCAGGGCGCAGACTGCCTGATGGTCAAACCGGCTGGCGCGTATCTTGATATTCTGCGCGACATCCGCGAACGCACTGAACTGCCGCTGGGCGCTTACCAGGTGAGCGGCGAGTACGCGATGATCAAATTCGCCGCGCAGGCGGGAGCGATTGACGAAGAGAAAGTGATCCTCGAAAGCCTGGGTGCGATCAAACGTGCGGGCGCGGACCTGATCTTCAGCTACTTCGCGCTGGATCTGGCTGAGAAAAAAATCCTCCGCTAATCTTCACCAAACTGCAATACAACCGACATCTGCTCCTTCTACTGTCTTCGCAAGACGGCAGGAGGAGTAACCATGTTTAGCCTCGATAGCGTTCTCGACGATCTTTGGCCTCAGGCGAGGCCTGCACCCTGGCAAAAAAGTCTGTTAAAAAGACTGTTTTACGAAGATGAATTCCAGCAGTTTGCCGCCGCGCACCGCCACCTCAAAGGACTGGACATGGTGGAGCAAGTTCTGGAGCACCTTGATATTCTCTGCACCGTTTCCGCCCGCGATCTCGAACAAATCCCCGAACATGGCCCGCTGGTCATTATTGCCAACCACCCGACGGGTACGCTGGACGGGCTGGCGCTGTTGTACGCCGTCTCCCGCGTACGCCGTGACGTAAAAGTCGTGACCAACCGGATGCTGACCCACCTTGAGCCTCTCAGTTCACTCTTTATCCCGGTGGACAATATGGGGGGCAGGACGGCGAAATCCTCCCTGGTGCAGATGGAACAACATCTGCAAAATGCGGGCGTACTGATCTTCTTCCCGGCGGGAGAAGTTTCACGTCCGACGCGCAAAGGCATTCACGATAAAAAATGGCACCCGGGCTTTATCAAGCTCGCCAGCAAGCTGCGCGCGCCGCTGCTGCCGGTGCATATTCAGGCGCACAATAGTCTCCTCTTTTATGCCAGCACGCTGGTGTCGCCGACATTGTCGATGCTGCTGTTAATGCAGCAGATGTTCCGCCGCCGCCATAGCCAGCTGCCGATTAAAATCGGCCAGCAGATCGCCTGGCATCACTGGCACAGCGCCACCCTTTCGTCGCGTGAGATGGCCGAGCAGTGCCGTCAGCACGTGATGCGTCTTGGCAAGGGAATGCCTGGCGTCTTTAAAACCCAGTGCGCCATTGCTCGTCCAGAGGACCGGGCGACTCTGAAACGCGAGCTGGCGCAGGCCGAGTGTCTGGGCAAAACCGGCGACGGTAAGCTCATCTATCTGTGGCAGCGCAACGGCCAGGAAGAGGCTCCGCTGCTGCGCGAGCTGGGCCGCCTGCGCGAAATTGCGTTTCGTGCGGTGGAGGAAGGGAGCGGCAAGCGCCGGGACACCGACCGTTACGATGACGATTATCTGCACCTGATCCTGTGGGATGATGAGGATCTGGAGATCGTGGGGGCGTATCGCTTTATGCCCACCGCAAAACAGGTTGCGCATCGGGGTCTGGAAGGGTTGTACAGCTACAGCCTGTTCCACTACGACGATAAAATGCAGGACGTGCTGGAGCACGGCATTGAACTGGGTCGCAGCTTTATTCAGCCGCGCTACTGGGGACGCCGCGGCCTGGATTATCTCTGGTCCGGGATTGGGGCTTATCTGGCACGTTATCCGCACTACCGTTATCTGTTTGGCCCGGTCTCGATTTCCGGAGGCTTACCGCCAGCGGCGCGGGATCTGCTGGTGGCATTTTACCGTCTGTGGTTCCCGGCAAGCCATCCGCTGGCCGCGTCGCGCCAGCCTTATCCTGCATCGTTACCGGACGTGCTGGCACAGTTTGGCGGCGTGGATTACGTGGACGATCTGACGAAGCTGAAATCCCTGCTCGGCAATCTGGGCTGCGGCATTCCGCCACTCTACAAGCAGTATTCCGAGCTGTGCGAACCGGGTGGCGTGCAGTTTATTGATTTTGGCAGCGACCCGGCGTTCAACAACTGCGTCGACGGGCTGGTGCTGGTGGATTTGTGCTACCTGAAGACGAACCGCTATCAGCGGTATATAGGGGTACACTCTTTGTAGGCCGGGTAAGCGCAGCGCCACCCGGCAAAAACGGTGCACAATTGCCGGGTGGCGGCTACGCCTTACCCGACCTACAGATACTACAGGATCAAGGGCGATAAAACGGCTTATCCCCCAAAATCGTCGCCCGCTGCATAATCCGACGCTGCGGCAGATAATCCGCATTGGCATAGTGCTGCGTCACGCGGTTATCCCAGATCGCGAGATCGTTCTCCTGCCAGCGCCAGCGCACCTGAAACTCCGGTTTGGTGATATGCGCAAACAGGAAGCGTAGCAGCGCCTCGCTCTCTTTTTCCGTCACGTCCACAATGCGCGTGGTAAACCCTTCGTTCACGAATAACGCCTGCTTGCCCGTGACCGGATGGGTACGCACCACCGGGTGCAGCAGCGGAGGATGTTTTGCAACCGCATCCAGCCAGCGCTGATGCTCCTCTTCGCTTTTACGGTACTTGTATTCCTGGAACGATTTTTTGAAATCGTGCTCCGCCCGCAGACCACTCAGCAGCGTCCGGAACGGTGCGGACAGCGCCTCGAAAGCCGCAATGCCGCTCGCCCACAGCGTATCGCCTCCGGTCTCCGGCAGCAATTTTGCCGCGAGGATCGCCCCTGCGGGCGGCGTCTCGATAAAGGTCACATCGGTGTGCCAGTTGTCATTATCCGGCGGATTATCGTTATGGGTATCCAGGACGATAATCTCCTCCACCCCTTCCGCATGCGGATAGACCGGATGGATATGCAGATCGCCAAAGCGTAGCGCCAGCGCGCGCTGCTGCTGCGGGGTGATCGCCTGCTCGCGCAGGAACACCACCTGATGGCGCAGCACCGCGTGATACAGCTGCTCGAACTGGTTATCGCTCAGCGGACGGGTTACATCCAGGCCCGACACCTGCGCGCCAATATACGGCCCCAGCGGGGTAATGGTCAGACGTTCACTCATTGTATTTCTCCATGCCAGGGCGTCAGACGACGCTGTAGAGCGCGCAGCCCCAGCTCTAATCCGAAGGCGATCGCGGCAATGACCGCGATCCCAGCCAGCACCACGTCAGTCGCCAGGAACTCTCCCGCCGATTGCACCATAAACCCTAATCCTCGCGTGGCGGCGATCAGCTCTGCCGCCACCAGCGTGGACCACCCCACGCCGAGGCCGATGCGCAGCCCGGTTAAGATATCCGGCAGCGCGCCCGGTAAAATCACGAACAGCAGCACCTGTGTCCGGCTGGCGCCCAGCGACTGCGCCGCGCGGATCCGCACCTGCTGGGCACTTTTGACGCCCGCCAGCGCCGACATCGCAACCGGGGCGAAAATCGCCAGATAGATCAGCAGGATTTTTGACGTTTCACCGATGCCAAACCAAATTACCATCAGCGGCAGATAGGCCAGCGGCGGCACCGGGCGGTAAAGCTCAATCAGCGGATCGAGGATGCCGCGCACCGTCGGGCTTAAGCCCATCGCGATGCCAACCGGAATGCCGATCATCACCGCCGCCAGCAGCGCCACCAGAATGCGCGTCAGGCTTGCGCCCAGATGCTGCCAGAGCGTGGCATCCATAAACCCCTGCGGCCCGGCGATGGCAATAAGTTTGGCCAGCACCTGTCCCGGCGGCGGCAGAAACAGCGGGCTGATCCACTGCAGTGCCGCCACCAGCCACCACACCGCCAGTAACACCAGCAGCGTCCCGACGCTCAACGTGAGCTGGCGGGAGAACGGCCAGCGCAGCGCCTGACGCGTGCGGCGCGTTTTTTCACTGAAGACGATACTCATGAGAAAGCCTCCCGTTGGTCAAACACGCGGCTTAGGATGTACTCACGCTGGTCGATAAACTGCGGATCGGATTTGATGCTGCGCACGGGTTCTCCGGCGACATAACGGCGCGCGAACTCGAGCGGCAAGCGTTCCACCACGCGCCCCGGCCCCGGCGATAACAGCACCAGCTCGGTCGCCATAAACACCGCTTCTTCGATGTCGTGGGTGATCAACAGGACCTGCTTGCCCGTCTCATGCCAGAGACGCAACAGCAGGGTTTGCATCTGCTCGCGGGTAAAGGCGTCCAGCGCGCCGAACGGCTCGTCCAGCAGCAACAGCTGCGGGTTTGCCGCCAGCGCACGGGCAATGCCGACACGCTGGCGCTGACCGCCGGAAAGCTGCCAGATAAAGCGTTTTTCCGCCCCTTCGAGACCCACTTTTTTCAGCATCTGCCGTGCCGTTTCCAGCCGCTGTTCGCGGTTCACCCCCCCAAGCTCTAGCCCAAATGCCACGTTTTCCTGCACGTTGCGCCAGGGGAGCAAACCTTCATTCTGGAAAACCACGCCGCGCTCGGCGCCGGGGCCTTCCACCTTTTTACCTTCCAGTTGGATGGTGCCACGCTGATAAGGGACAAAACCGGCAATCAGATTCAGTAGCGTGGTTTTCCCACACCCGGAGGGGCCCAGCACCACCAGCAGTTCACCGCTGGCCAGCGTCAGGTTGATCTCCTCCAGCGCAGGTTTGCCGCCGTAATCGGCATACAGGTTCGTTATGCTCAGCATGGCGGACTCCTTATTTCACAAAGCGGTCGGTGACGTACTGGCTGTAATCCGCCGCTACCGCGGGCACTTTGCCCTGCGCTTTCAGGAAGGTGGCGGTATCGACAATCGCTTTGTTCACCGGCCCGGTCAGCTGCTGCACCTGCTGCGCAGGGGTCAGGTAGGTATTGCCTTTCACCAGCCCCGGCACGTCCGCTTCCGGCACGCCGCTCAGTCGGGCGAGTTTTTCCAGATTGGCGGGCTGCTCCAGCCATTCATCGGGATTACTGATATAGGGCTGCTGGGCGTCGAGGGCGCTTTTGGCAAAGGCTTTCACCACCTCGGGATGTTTCTCAGCAAAGTCTTTGCGCACGACCCACACGTCGAGCGTCGGCGCGCCCCACTGGCCCACCTTTTCGGAGTCGGTCAGCATGGTGCCGTCTTTTTCCAGCTCGTTCACGGCTGGGGCCCAGACATAGGCTCCGTCAATATCCCCACGCTGCCAGGCCGCGATTATCGCGGGTGGCTGGAGATTAAGAATCTGAACCTGCCCCGGCTTGATGCCCCAGTGTTTGAGCGCCGCCAGCAGGCTGTAGTGGGTGGTAGAGATAAACGGCACGGCGATGCGCTTGCCGATCAGGTCTTCCGGTTTGGTGATGTTTTTCTTCACCACCAGCGCTTCAGAGTTACCGAGCTGCGAGGCGAGCAGGAACACCTCAATCGGCACCTGCTGGCTGGCCGCGACCGCCAGCGGGCTGGATCCGATATTGCCGATCTGCACGTCGCCGGAGGCTAACGCACGCACGACGGACGCCCCGCTGTCGAACTTGCGCCAGTCGACGTTCGCGCCGCTCGCTTTGGCAAAGGTGTTATCCGCCTGCGCAACTTTCGCCGGTTCCGCAGAGGTTTGATACGCGACGGTGACGTCTACCGCCTGCGCCTGAAAGGCCCACAGCGCCAGCGCGCCGAGAAGTGTGATTCGCGATGAAATTGCCATAGTATCTGCTCCCCTTGTTGTTATGAGGGCAGTATTTCCGGCGCGGGAATTTTGATAAAGGAATTAAAACGCATCGCTCATAACGATTCGTTTTTAGATAAAAAGTGGGAAAGGATAGTTGGTTTTGTGCGATTCGTTTTTTCCCCTCTCCCTGTGGGCTTAGGAATCTCCAGCAATTTTTTCCTGAAGCGATGAATGTAGCATCAGAATAATGAATGCCTTACAGCGGCGCCCTGGTCCGGCTGTAAATCGCCGAAGCGTTTCCGTAAGGCCGGGGCGAGGCGCACGGATGCGCCGAGAGGGCGTGGCCTGCAGGGATGCAGGCTCATGCCCGACCCGATAGCCTGAAGGAATAAGCTGAGGGTACCGCGAAGCGGCGATTTACCGCCGGGAGCCCGGGTCGCCAGGGTGGTGGCGATTGAGCCACCCTGGCACGTTCACCGGTCATGTCGTTACAGAATAGCAAGGAACATAAAGTGAACGGAATGACCACCACAGCCGTATGTTCCCCCTCACCCCAGCCCTCTCCCTCAAGGGAGAGGGGGCCGTCTGTGCAGCCATTAATTTGCAAGGATCCCTCACCCCCGTGGAAAAGGATCAGGATGAGAGCCTCAGCGCTTTGCGTTTAGCTCAGCAATATCCTTCGGTGTGGTGCGACAGCATCCACCGATTAATTTCGCTCCAGCCACCAGCCACTGTGGCAAATAGCCCGCCAGCGTCTCGCACGCTTCGCCGTGGTGGTGCCAGGTTTTGGTCACCGCATCATAGTGCTCGCCCGAGTTCGGGTAGACCACCAGCGGCAGCGCCGTCAGGCTTTGCAGATGTTTCAACGCCGCGGTGGTGTTTTCCAGGGCGATGCAGTTGATGCCCAGCGCGACAATGTGCGGGGAGTTTGCCAGCACGTCGACCACCTCACGCAGCGGCGTGCCGTCGCTCAGGTGCTCGCTATCACGCAGGGTAAACGAGAACCACGCCCGGGCGCGAGGATACTCCGCCAGAAGCGCCGCCAGCGCCTTAATTTCCCCAAACGAAGGCAGCGTTTCGCAGGCCAGCAGGTCTGCCCCCGCATCCAGCAGCGCTTCCACGCGCGGGCGGTGGAAGGCGGTAAACGCCTCGGCGCTGCGCACGTAGTCGCCGCGATATTCCGAACCATCCGCCAGATACGCGCCGTACGGCCCCACGGAGCCTGCCACCAGCAGCGTACCTGCGTGCGGGTTTTCAGCCAGATACGCTTCGCGCGCCTTACGCGCCAGTTCCACGCTTTTGCCAATCAACGCCCGGGACTGTGCCTCGTCCAGCCCGCGTGCCGCGAAGCCCGCGGGCGTGGCCTGGTAGCTGGCAGTGATCGCCACCTGCGCCCCTGCGCGGTAATAATCAAGATGCACTTCGCGGATAAGTTCCGGGTTATCTACCAGCACTTTGGCAGACCAGAGGCTGTCTGCAAGGTTACACCCGCGCGCTTCCAGCTCCGTTGCCATCGCCCCATCCAGCACCACAAACGGCTGTTTTTCGAGAAGGGCGGTAAGCGGATTATTCTGCGACATGTTCAGGCTCCTGCGATGTCATATTTCGGGTCAGGTAGTACGCACCATAACACAGGGCGACAAACGGAAGCCCGCAATAAAGGGCAATACGCTGGCTCGGGTCAAACCACAGGCCGACACAGGCAACCACGCAGAGAATAAAACCGAGTACCGGCACCAGCGGGTACCACGGCGCACGATACTGCAACGCAGAGAGCGGCTGGCAGGACTGCAGATGTCGGCGACGGAAAACGAAGTGCGACGCGCAGATGCTGATCCAGACCGCCACCACCGCAAAGCCGGAAATGGCCGAGAGCGCGACAAACACCGTGTCCGGGGCGATAACGCTTGAGAACAGCGCCAGCACGCCACCGAGCATGGAAACCGAAAGCGCCGTCAACGGCACGCCATTTTTGTTCACCCGGGCAAAGCAGCGCGGCAACGTTTTTTCGTTAGAGAGCGACCACAGCATGCGCCCGGAGGCATACAACCCGGAGTTGGCCGCCGAGAGGATCGCCGTCAGGATCACGAAGTTAAAGATATCTGCCGCGTAAGGAATACCGACCTTCTCAAACACCAGCACGAACGGGCTCTTTTCCACGCCCGCCTGCTGCATCGGGATCAGCGCCGCCAGTACAAACACGGTGCCGATAAAGAAGATAATCAGCCGCGCGATGGTGGTGCGGATTGCGACCGGAATGACCTTGTGCGGATTTTGGGTTTCGCCCGCCGCGATACCAATAAGTTCGGTGCCGGAGAAGGCAAAGTTCACCGCCACCATGGTCATCAGGATCGGCAGGCCACCGTGCGGGAACCAGCCCTCAGCGGTAATGTTGCTTAACCCCGGCGCAGGAGAACCGTCCTGCATCGGGATAAAGCCAAAGACCGCCGCCCCGCCGAGGATAATAAAGGCGATGATGGTGATAACTTTCACCAGCGAGAACCAGAATTCGCCTTCAGCAAAGAAGCGCGTGGAGATGACGTTAAGGCCAAAAATCACCACGCAGAAGACCACGCACCACGTCCAGACGGGCACCTGCGGGAACCAGTACTGCATGCAGAACCCGGCGGCGGTAAAGCTCGACCCGAGCGCCACCGTCCAGGTGAGCCAGTAGAGCCACGCCACGGTGTAGCCCGTCGCCGGACCAAGATAACGGGCGGCATAAACGTGGAACGCGCCGGTTTCCGGCATCGCCACGGAAAGTTCACCAAGACACTGCATCACCAGCCAGACCACCAGCGCGCCAATCAGGTATGCCAGCAGCGTGCCCGCCGCCCCGGTCGTGGAAATGATATAGCCCGTATTAAAAAATAACCCAGTCCCAATCACGCCGCCCAGCGAGAGCATAATCAGGTGGCGTGTTTTCATGGTGCGCTTCAGCTGCCCATTTTCTTGTTGTGTTTGCATATTACCTTCTATACGTATGGACATCTAAACATCCAAAGAAGGTGTTATACCGCGATTGTTAATAAAAAGCTAGATGACCAGACGCAAACGAGCGCGCCGCGCACTGAGTCTGGGGTGGGATGTCAGGATGACATAGAGAAAAGGACGCCAGGCCATAAGCACCTCCGCAAGCTGATATGTACATCATGGTGCGGGAAGAGACGATCTTCGGTCAGTCGAAAGTGGGATCCGTGAAGAGTGGATTCATACCGCAACACTGTCCACAGGACAGGTAAGGCGCAAAGGTTGGTAATTCTCACAATCAGTTCTATAGTCGAACAGTTTCTTAGTAACCAGGAATGACTGATGCGCTTTAACGGACTGACCAAAGGTTTCTTTATTTTCATCCTCGCCCTTGTGACCTGGGCCTTCTTCGACGTGCTGTCGCCCTACTTCTCCGCAATACTGTGGGCCGCTATTCTGACCGTTATTTTTAACCCGGTAAAAAACAAGCTGCGCACCGCGCTGGGGGATCGCAACGGGCTGGCCTCGCTGCTGACCATCGGCATTATCTGCCTGATCGTCTTTATTCCGCTGATGGTGATCCTCTCCTCACTCGCCATTGAGCTGAACATGGTGTACACGAAGCTTCAGGAGAACAACACGCAGTTCCCGGAAGTGGTGGCGAGCATCTTTAACCACCTGCCGGACTGGGCCAGCGGCTTCCTCGCGGATCACAACCTGAACAACGCGGCGCAGATCCAGAAAAAACTCTCCGATGTTGCGCTGCAGGGCGGGCAGTATCTGGCGGGTAGCGCGTTTCTGATCGGCAAAGGTACGTTTGGCTTTGCGATTAGCTTCGGCATCATGCTTTATCTGCTGTTCTTCCTGCTGAAAGACGGACCGTATCTGGTGCGCCAGATCCTCGACTCCCTGCCCCTGTCTGATTTCGCCAAACAACACCTGTTCGCTAAATTTGTCGGCGTATCGCGTGCCACGGTAAAAGGCACGGCGGCGGTGGCGGTGGTCCAGGGCATACTCGGCGGGATTGCGTTTGCCATTGTGGGCCTCGACGGGAGCGTCCTCTGGGGCGCGCTGATGGCTTTCCTCTCGCTGGTACCTGCCATCGGTTCGGCGATTGTCTGGGTCCCTGCCGCCATCTTCCTGTTCGCCACGCACCAGATCTGGCAGGGGCTGTTCATTGTCGGCTTCTTTGTGATTGTCGTCGGACTGGTGGACAACATCCTGCGACCGCTGCTGGTGGGTAAAGACACCAAAATGCCGGACTATCTGATACTGATCTCCACCCTCGGCGGCATGGAGCTGTACGGCATTAATGGCTTTGTCATTGGGCCGCTGATTGCCGCGCTGTTTATCGCCTGCTGGAACCTCTTCTCCGGCCGCGACCACGAAGGAAATGCTGAAGAGCTGGATGCCGATTTCATTGAAGAGGGAAAAAACCCTCCAGATTTGTAAGGATGTGACGATATAGACCCCACCAGGCGGCACTGTGCCGCCTTTTTTTCGCCATAAATCAGCCGTTTTCTATAATCTGAAGAACGCCATCCTCTTCATGTTGTAAAAGGATCACCAGGTGCGAATCGCGACAATTACTAACTGGGCCTATGGTGCCACGGTCTGCCTGACCATTGCGTCCGGCATTATCATGCTGCTGGCTTCCGGCGCCGACACCGCGGAACGTCAGGCCATTGAACAGCGTCAACGTTTTGATGAGCTGACGGAAAATATTGAAACTGATGCCTGGGTACAGTCCGATTTAGCGCGCCTGTACGTCGTCAAAAAAGATCCTCAAATCCTCAAAGAGTATAACCAGTCAGAGAATAGCCTGAAGCACATCGAGCTGAAGCTGGAAAAACTGCAGGACGCTGGCGCATCGGATGACGAGCTTGCCCTGCTGCATGAAGGCTTAAAGATTGTTGATGAGCTGCAGGACGAACAGCAAATGGCCCTGGCGAACACGGCGCGGGGTGAAGACGCTCAGGCCATCGCCCTGCTCTATGGTGCCTCTTATGAGCAAGAGCTTGAGCGCGCCCAGAACCAGATCGATCACTTTCGCCAGATACTCGACAAACGTGTGATCACGTCCGTACGGGAGGCGACAAAAAAATCGAAAGCGCTGCGAACGACCTCTGAGTTGATGGTTGGCCTCACCGCCCTGCTGTTCCTGTTTGTGCTTGGCTTTATATTAAAACGCCGCGTGCTGCGTCCGGTCGTGCGCCTGAGCGACGTGGTGCACCGCCTGGCATCACAGGACTACGCGGTGGAAACGCCCAACTTCAACCAGATTGATGAGATCGGCGATATGGCGCAGGCCATCCGCATCTTCCGTGAAAACGGCCTTGCGCGCCAGCGTCTGGAAAAAGAGCGCGATGCCGACTGGGCCATCCGCGAGCTGCTGGCGCGCATGACCCAGAGGCTGCAGGGATGTGAGAACGTAAACGATGTGATTAACGTGGCGGAGTTGTTTGCGCCCAATATTGCACCGGGGATCCCTGGCCGACTCTACGTTCTCGACCGGGATCCGTGGCAGATGCGCTGCGTCGCGCAATGGCTTGCGCCGGTGGGTGACGAGACGATGTTCCACCCTGACGAGTGCTGGGCCGTGCGTCGTGGTCAGAGCCATCCGCCGGTCAACGGTGAGCCAGATATCGCCTGCTATCACCTGCAGGAAGAGACGGCGAACAGCGCGCTGTGCGTGCCACTTATCGCCCAGGGTGAGGCCATTGGCTTGCTCTCTTTCCAGAACATCAACGCGGACAATGCCCCTTCCCGCCCGTATCTTGAACTGATGGCTGAGGCGCTCGGACTGGCGCTGGCGAACCAACGTCTGCGCGACGCGTTACTGGAAAAAGCCCTGTTTGACCCGCTCACCGGCCTGCGTAATCGCCATCATCTGGAAGACACCCTGCACACCCAGATGGCACAAGCCATGCGTAACGATGAACCGGTTAGCTGCCTGATGATCGACATCGATCACTTCAAGAGCATTAATGACCGTTTCGGCCATGAGGCCGGAGACCTGGTCATTAAAAGCGTGGCGCTGATTGTTCAGCGAGCCGGGCATGACAGCGGGCTGGCCTTTCGCTTCGGGGGGGAGGAATTTCTGGTACTGCTTCCCGGCGCCGGAGAAGCAGAAGCGCATGCCTGTGCGCAGAAGATTTATGACGGTGTGCGTGAGCTGTCGCTTCGTTACGGCCTCTCAGAGATTGGGCCGGTGGATGTCTCGATTGGTATTGCCAGCTATCCAGAGCATGCCCAGAGCGACAACCTGCTGCGCGCCGCGGATGTCGCCTTATACCGGGCGAAAGAGCTGGGCCGGGCGCGGATTGTGAGTTTTGGGATGCTGGAAGCGGGTTAAGGTTAGACTCTTATTCATGACGTATGATGTTCATGTCATTGTTCTGACGCCAGAAGATCAATCATGGCCCGTGTGGCTGCTGACTGGCGTCGATGGGGCGCGTAGATGAGCGAGAAAGGTCGCGATCGTCCACGAAGTTGCGGAAGTATCTCAACTAACTGGCCGCGCTGTATCTTCTCGCGGACAATGAATTCGTAGCTCTGACAGACCCCTATTCCATGTTCAGCCAGCGAAACCACGCCAAGGACATCATCTGAAATCTCGATGGTTGAATCTGGCTGCCAGTCAACATCCCGCTCATCCACGCGAAATACCCAGGGCGCAATACGGCCGGTACGCGGCATAATAAAAGGCAGGCACATATGCTGCCGCAGTTCATCGAGCGTCTGCGGCATTCCCATGCGATGAAGGTAAGCGGGTGAAGCAACCAACAGCAGTGCCGCATCCTGCAATTTACGCGCGACGAATCCACTGTCAGGCATTTGACCCAGGCGAATAGCCAGGTCGAATCCCTCAGCGATCAGGTCGACATTGCGATTGGTAATGTTCAGCTCCACCTGAACGCGCGGAAACTGTTGGGAAAAGCGGGCCAGCAAGGGCGGCAGACAATAATGCCCATAGGTGGTCGGGACGCTGATCCGTACCCGGCCAGTCAGATCCCCCTCCTGCCCCCGGCCATCGCGTTCGGCGTCATCAAGCAGGGAAAAAGCAGAACGCGCCTGCTCAAGATAAATCCGTCCGGCTTCCGTTAGCCCCACACGACGTGTGGTGCGTTGCAATAGCTGTCGTCCAAGACGCACTTCAAGACGGGAGACCGCACGACTCAACACTGAGGGCGTGGTTGAAAGGGCGACCGCTGCAGCGGTAAAGGAGCCATGTTCAACAACAGTAATGAAGACCTCAACATCGCCGAGATAATCGAATTTTCTGCTCATTTTGCTCTTTCAGGAACAAATGTTTTTCATTTTAGCTAATTTATCTCCGTTTGAGCGATGAGTAAAGTAGCCGCACATGTTACCAAAAGGCAAAAACGATGGATCTTCAACTCAACGGTAAGACAGCACTTGTTACAGGGGCCACCGCAGGCATTGGGCTGGCTATCGCCAGTACTCTTGCGCGCGAAGGTGTTGCCGTCACGATTACCGGACGCGATCGGGAAAAACTGCACAATGCGGTAGCGAAAATTGCTCAGGCAGCTCCCCAGGCCCGGGTATCAGCCATTGTCGCCGATCTGGCTAACGCTGAAGGTGCAGAAGCGCTGATTAAGGCCTGTACGGATACCGATATTCTTATCAATAACCTGGGTTTTTATGAAGCCACCCCTTTCGCTGATATCACCGACGAGGAATGGCTACGCATGTTCAACATTAACGTGATGTCAGGTGTTCGTCTTTCACGGCATTACTTCCCACGCATGCTAGCACGCAACTGGGGCCGGGTGATTTTTATGTCCAGCGAAGTTGGCGCTTTCACTCCGCCAGACATGGTGCATTACGGCGTCAGTAAATCAGCTCAACTCGCCGTATCGCGAGGAATGGCAGAGCTGACGAAGGGTACCGGCGTAACGGTCAACAGCGTACTGCCATCGGCAACCCGCTCTGACGGAATCATTGATTACCTGCGCCAGACAGCGCCTGAACCTGGCATGACAGACCAGCAGATTGAAGCGCATTTCTTCCAGACCTACCGCCCCAGTTCCCTGATCGCGCGAATGATCGAGGCTGACGAGATAGCCGCTATGGTCGCGCTACTGGCAAGCCCACTCGGCGCGGCATCAAACGGGGCTGCGGTACGCGTCGAAGGCGGAACGTTCCGCTCCATTCTTTGATACCGCATTAAGAAACCGCGTCTTACTCACATCACCGGAGCATGTATGTCCTACCGTATCGGTACTTTCCCCGCCATTGCAATGGCGGCATTGTTCTCTTTCGCAAGCTGCGCCAGCGCGGCGGATCAGATGCCTCTTGAGCACTGGCGCAGCTACTCAGGCGTAAGCTGGGATAAACCTGAAAACGTGCAAATGCCAGCCGTGTTTTCCGGGTCGGTGAATGCCCCCTTAGCAGGCATTCACTTTGATGCAAAGGGCCGGGCCTTTGTCAGTACGCCCCGACTGATTTCAGCCAGCGCCCCCGCCACGTTGAATATTCTCGACACCGATCCTCAGTCCGGACCCGCGCGCCTGACAGCATTTCCGTCCCGCGAGCGTAATGCGGTTGATTCCGCTCCCGATCAGAACCTGACCTGCTCCCCGTTGATTAGTACACCCCGATGTTAGTAATGTCTTCATAAGCCACATGAGGACATCCCCATGAAGAAGCGTTTTTCCGACGAACAGATCATCAGTATTCTCCGCGAAGCCGAAGCTGGGGTACCCGCCCGTGAACTCTGCCGCAAGCATGCCATTTCCGATGCCACGTTTTACACCTGGCGTAAGAAGTATGGCGGTATGGAGGTGCCTGAAGTTAAGCGCCTGAAGTCGCTTGAGGAAGAGAACGCCAGACTCAAGAAGCTGCTTGCCGAAGCCATGCTGGATAAAGAGGCGCTTCAGGTGGCTCTGGGGCGAAAGTACTGACGACAGACCAGAAGCGGGAAGCCGTGATGTTGATGTGTGATGCGACCGGTCTGTCGCAACGTCGTGCCTGCAGGCTTACAGGTTTATCCCTGTCGACTTGCCGCTATGAGGCTCACCGTCCGGCTGCTGATGCGCATTTATCAGGGCGCATCACTGAGCTGGCACTGGAGCGCAGGCGTTTTGGCTACCGTCGTATTTGGCAGTTGCTGCGCCGTGAAGGGCTTCATGTTAATCATAAGCGCGTGTACCGGCTTTATCACCTCAGTGGCCTGGGCGTAAAACGCAGAAGACGTCGTAAAGGGCTGGCAACAGAACGTCTGCCGCTGCTCCGTCCGGCGGCGCCCAATCTGACCTGGTCGATGGATTTCGTCATGGACGCACTTTCCACCGGTCGCAGGATCAAGTGTCTTACCTGCGTCGATGATTTCACAAAGGAATGCCTGACGGTCACTGTTGCCTTTGGGATTTCAGGCGTTCAGGTCACGCGTATTCTGGACAGCATTGCACTGTTTCGAGGCTATCCGGCGACGATAAGAACTGACCAGGGGCCGGAGTTCACTTGCCGTGCACTGGATCAATGGGCCTTTGAGCATGGTGTTGAGTTGCGCTTAATCCAGCCGGGCAAGCCAACGCAGAACGGATTTATTGAGAGCTTTAACGGACGATTTCGCGATGAATGTTTGAATGAGCACTGGTTCAGCGATATCGTTCATGCCAGGAAAATTATTAATGACTGGCGGCAGGATTATAACGAATGCCGCCCGCACTCCACGCTGAATTATCAGACACCGTCTGAATTTGCAGCGGGCTGGAGAAAGGGTCATTCTGAGAATGAAGATTCCGACGTTACTAACTGAGTGTTGTATCTAATCGTGGGGGCAGGTCAGGTTATCCAGCACATACAGGAAACCATTCAGAGATGGAATATATACTCCTGATGAAAACTTGATTGACACATCTACTGTTGATGTAAAAAAATTCGGGGAAGCGGTGATTGTAGGTGAACACATGCACGATTGTACTATTTCAGTTACTTTCGACGACAAAGTGATTGCGGATAAGGAATACGTTAACCGATATATAGAGGACGGATTAGTGCTATGCTTTGCGAATAGAAGGAGTAACTTTATCGCTAAAAAACTAAAGAAAGAATATTGCGTAAAAATTAAAAACGCTCATATCTTAAAAGATATCATAGACGAACAAGTCGGTGTAAAAGGGTTAGCCGGTAATTGTTCGTATACACAAACACATGAAAGAAATCATTTCCTTAAGTCATTCGATGACATTTGGCAGAATGAATACAGAATATTTTGGAACGGCGTAACTCAAAAAGAATTTGATATTGAGTTGCCACCGAACATCGCTGAATTAGTACCGATTCGAGGTCAATTATTTTGATTCACTAAAGAGCCCGCGCAATAAAAATGTATTGCGGGCTCTATGTTAAAACTAAGGGATTTCAGGCCAGATTATATCTGGGGCAGCCGAAGTATCAATCGCTTCCAGAGCATCAAGATAATCAAGCCAAGCGTTATACTGCACTTTCTCAATGTCATTCAAGCGTCCCATAGCTGCTTTTCCGGGCCACTGTTTACTATTGATGTACATGTTAGCCTGATCAATTTTTGCTTGTTTTTCACTTTCCGCTGCTGCTACATCAGCGGTATGCTGCGCATCTGCATCCTCTACCCATTTTTCCCCATCCCATTTATCGTAGGGTCCTGAAGGTGCAATGGTGGTATAACCATCATGAACAGGACCAATGTAGTCAACAGTGGAAGACATCCCGTCTGTTGTTGAATAGACAATTTCACTTCGATGGTCTTCGTTTTGCACCCACTCACCATTGCTGAAAACCGCAATTTTCCCTGAGATTTCTTCACCGGGATCAATATCTGTTGAATGTCCCGGCATACTTACCCCGATGTTAATAAACTCATCAGACCAGCCAGTATATTCGGACGTTACCACATCATAATAAAAACAACGGACCTCGCCCGATTCTAGGGCCAATCCTTGTTCATCAAAAACAGGTTTCATTATTTTGCCCTTACCAGGAAGTTAAATGCGATGTTACGCGGTCGCGTTTCTGTAGCAGTTCGAGCCACATTTGCAGCTGAAAAATTAGCACCTACGTAGCGTACGCCGGTAACAGCTCCCGTTGCCCACACCGGAACTTTCCCTGAATCGGTTGTGCCAGTAAATGCCCCTGTAGGAACTCCAATTCCACCAACGATACTCCCGTTATCACTTACGCCTAAAGAACCTGTGATGTTCTGAAGAGCATCAAGTTGAGCAGAGAGAAGAGCTCGCGCAGAGTCAACGCCACGGCCATCATCCCATGTTCGAATAAACTCACCACGGGACTCAGTTAATGTGAGGCTTGGGATAACCAGAGCCAGTTTTGGGTAGGTAGTGGCTGAGAACGTGGCTCCATTAAATTTCAGGAACACCATATCAGCCCATTCCGTCATTACCGTATTTGGCATAGCTGCGGACGGCCAGAAGAACGGAATACCTATAGCTGGAGCACCCGCTCCCAGGCGGAGATTTGTGGTGAGCGCGTTTGTGAACTTTGTCACCAGGCTGTTCACATCTGCATTGTCCAACGCATCCACGCCGGAGTTCGCAATAAACTGTCCTACCAGCGCAGCGATCGTTGTCGCCTGACGAATGGCTTTGTTTACCTGCGCACTGGATGCTTTACCAGCAGTAAATCCAGATAGCAGAGCTGGAAGTGCTTCCCAGTTTGCCTGTGATATGACATTAGCATTTGGATCGAGTGCAAAAGCCTTAAAATCATTCTTGTTAGCCATCAGAGTAATACCCCCCAAGCGCCGGTATCGAAACCGCCGATATATTCGTTATCCATATCAAACCCAAAGAATTTAGTGCCCTCAGAAGGTGTTTCCACCGAAGGCGTTTCTACGTCACCGGCCCAAACGCCAGCAGCTTTAACTGTGAGATAGCCCTGTTTGATAGCGGCGATCAGTTCGAGAGATACGTCCGAAATATCAGTCTCAGGAAATACCCAGACCGAAATTGTCATGTCCTGATTGTCGACGATCTGCATCTTCAGGCCAGAGCCTGCCGTTGCAGCATCAAGGATGGGTGGCAGCGAGTCGTTCCGGCCGTCCCAGTTATTGATCGCTATTTTCGCTTTCAGAATGATGCGGTAGGTATCATCGCTCAGCGTTGTATAGCCCGAATCCGGATCATACGGTCCCTGCCAAACACCTTGGTCATACCCAAGCCCGTCGGTGTCCCAGCTGAAATAAACGCCAGTGATCGGCTGACTGACTATGCGGCTTCGTCCAATCCAGAGCCCAAGAGCATCGAGCTGGACTCCGATAGCAGTATCGATATCAAACGCACTGATCAGTCCCCTTGTTACTGCCGTGATATCAATCAGCGGGCGGGTGCTCAGATCTATATGGTCAAAAAAGAGTGGCTTGGTAGCGTGGTAGTTAGTGATCAGTTCGGTGTATTTGCTCATGAGGTCACCGTGATACTGATATTCGCGGTACTACAGGACGCAGAAGCATCATAGGCAATATCAATATTTGATGCCGATACACTGCCAGACGACTTACCGATCAGCAGGTCGATAATATCGTAATAGCGGGCATTCCCTCCGCTCACAACGCCAAGGTTTGCCGGGGAATAAATACGGCTCAGCAGAACGTCGTCGCCAATTGTCAGGCCATTAATATAGTCGGCAACAGCCTGTTTGATCTGCTCGCCGATTTGAGAGGTATACCCGGTAAAAACTTTCAGGGTAATGGCTACGAAAATTGGCACATCGGTAGAGCGTGAAAAACTGATGACGTGAGGATTACCGTAAGTATCCGGCACCGTGACAGAAGTTGTCCCGTAGGTTGCCGTTCCCTGTCCTTTATTCCCCCTGATGGTCTGGGCTATTTCGGTAACATCTCCACCATCGACAATGGCGGAAATTGAGTGCGGCGGCAGCCCGTTGCTGTCGGTTGCCCCTGTGTCGTTCTCATACAGCTTGTGACGTGTCACGCCAGCAACGTTAGCTATTGCACCGTCGACACCTTCAAACGGTGTGATCGATGGTAGCGCGACGCTTTGCCCCTGCCGAATGCGCAGCTCTGCGTCGGTTTCGGCTGGTGAACCGACAGTAGCCGCAGCAGGGTTGGTTACCGACACCCAGCCGCGAGTCGGTGTGTTAATGGTGGTAATAGTCCCGGCCATCGCCGCAACCGAACCGCTATTCGCACATGTGGCTGTCACCAGCACAGTACCATCAACGCCGATCGCTACACTCGCGGGAAAATTCCAGATAATGCCGTTTTTATCCCGTGCGGAGCCATTCGTGATAGTCGTGCCCGCCGTACCGGTTAACAGAAGGTCAGCTGTAGAGTTTGTCGCTACTTTTCGCGTGATCCCGTTAATTTTCACGTTACTGCTAAGCGCTGCGGCCTGCGCTGTCGTCGGTGAAAACGAGTTGTAGATCTCGATAGCGGTATTGTTAGCGTCATGCACGGCAAGAGCCACCAGCGCGACCATCTGCCCGTCTTTGCTGTCTGGTTCGAGGTAGGCATCACTACCGTAAATCTGCCTGAAATAGCTGGTCAGCGTATCGAGGATTGTCTGGTAATCAGGCGCACTAATCCCCTGGGCGGTTACCGTTGCCGATAGCCCCAGCGTGTCGAGGTTCAAAGCCATTTATGCCTCGCTTGTTACAGTTGTTTGGCCGTAGATTGTGTCAATGGAGGAAGTGAAAGTGACGCGGCGGCTGGTGCCGTCATAATTGGTATCGAAGGAAAGAATCGACAGAACGCCCGGCGTGTCCTGTATGCGTTCGCGTATAGCCAGGATGTAGACGTCAGATCGCTGTTTACCAAGCACTGACTGAACATACGGCGTGCCTTCCGTCAGATCGAGAAACCACTGACCGCGCCACAGCTCGAAACGGGTTTTTACTGCCTGGGCGACACACTCCGGACTGTCGATAAGGAAAGTATCGTCACCCTGCCCGAAAGTGTAATCGCCGTCAGCATCTTCGCGACGGTATCGCATAGATTAACCTCCCAGCGGCTTAGTATTGCTTCCGCCGCTCTCAACGCCGCCATGGGTATGCTTATCCACGATAGAACCGTCTACCAGCTGCAAGCGACCGTCAGACAGTATTTTGAGCCCGTTAAGGTTGAATCCGCCCGGCGCTGTACCATTTATTGCCCCGCTGGATGGGTTAAGGCTTAATTTTGTGCCGCCGTCATCGCTGCGCAGCTCTACCGAACTGGTGCTGATGCCGCTGATTTTCTGCGCTTGCGACTGCGGGCCAACGATGGCGAACGCATCAGATAAGTCATGCTGGCGCGGGTCAACGGTCTCCTGAACGCCGCCGCTCTGCCACCAGAAATCGATGCAACGGTCGGCAAAAATCAGCAGGCACTCGTCGCCTTCTTTAACCGGAAAGGTCAACGTGCAACCGCCGCCACGCGGGAAGATAACCGGCACATCCACCAGCGGTTTTAATTCGGTGGAGCCATCGCCAACAATACCGCGAAGCGCCACTTCTACCGTGCAGGTAACAGAGTCAGGATCGAACGACTGAATGATGCCGGGCATCGCTACGCGCATCTGGGTAGACACCGAATCGGCAATAGCCTGCGCGGTCTGCTGCTCGCCGCCGATCTGTGATTGAGTTGGAATTGGCATAAAAACCCCATAAAAAAACCCGCCGAAGCGGGTTTGTTTTGAATCTTTAATTTAGTGTAGCTGCTCGGTACTTATCACAAGCAGACGATGGGAATGGCAATCTCTATCATTACCCCAACAGAAGTTGGCCCAAGTGCCGTAGAAATCATCCCATGAAGTCATGAAAGTCAGTGGGCGTTCTTCCTGTGTACCGTCAGATACATAAACGTGATAACCATCAGTCTGAATTGCCCAAGCAATCATTCGTTCCCAGAATCGGCGACCATCTAAAGTCTGCTCACTATCGGAAACCACGATGGAGTAGCTACTCAGGAAGAATTTGAAAAATTCTTGCGGCAGTCCACGAACAGCAGTATCAAACTGAGGTTGAACAGTTTTCCACACAAGAATCTGAGTACAAATTTTCCGGGTAGGAACAATGTGCTCAAGGAAATCGAGTTTTACCGCATACACAGTTTCAGGCACGTCAGAGTCAGTAACCATGCGATACTGATTGCCTTTTACAGCCTGAAGCAAGCGGTAGCCATGAGGAGTAACAAACCCAGGCAAAGCAAACTCTTTCACACCAGCGCGGATGAACGCTTCGGTATGCTCGATGTTTTTCTCTGTCATGTTCAGCTTTGCGTCGAAGCTAGCTGATGGGATCTCATATGGCATTTTATGGTTCGCTCGGTAAGTTCTCATAGTGACCTCCATGCTTTGCTGGAGCACTTCTTACAGGTTAGGCAAATATTAGTATCGTAATACAGTTTAATACCATCCTTCATAGATGGGCAAGGTTAATCTATGAAGGATGGTATTAAAGGGGTTACTTAACTTTCACACAGTCGTAAGTTGCGTATTGACGCGGGGCATCCATGCTGGCTTGCAGCCACTGAGCGTTGAGAATGGCTTTGCCGTTGCGCTTGATGTATTCGAGCCCTACCCAACGGCCAGGCTGGTTAGTTGCAACCATCCACTCCATTTTGACGTTATCCGGCTCAAGGTTAGAACTGCCACCAGTACCAATTGGAGTAATTTTTTGCGTCTCTGGTTTCACGCCATTAATTCTGGCCCAGCCATCAGCAGACGACAGGTCTATCGCATAAGGCCCACAAGTAGTCTTGTAGTTCACACCAAGTTTTTCGTTGCTGCGTGCTTTTTTGCTTTTCTCATAATCAGCCTTCGCTACATCATTCATCTTTTGATAGATAGCAGGCTGCTGCAAAGAAAAATCATTTAGCCTCTTAACAAAAACCTCACGTGAAACCTCTGCAAGGCCCATTGGTTTTCTATCAATGGTGTAGTCATCATATATCTTTGATATTACAGTTAATGATGAAAGATTTTTAGCTAAGTTATTTTCAAAATTTAGGTAATTTAGCGGGGAATTATCTCTTACATCAATAGCTCCAACCCCACCGGTACCGTACTCATGATATGCAGCATAAAAAACAGGGATCATCTCTGGCTTTTTATTAATCGCCTTAATCAACCCTTCTGGACCGCAAGATTCCCCACTCCAGTCGATAAGCGACTTACCTTTGGATTGCCATGTTTGGCAATCGTCTGCCGATAAGATTAAAATTGGCTGCCACCCGGGGCGTTTTTTGTAACTAACATTCTTATCAGAATTGAAGCCTGCATTTGCGCATCCAGTAACGAGCAGCGCCGACAGGAAAAGCACACTGTATCGAAGTCCATTCATTTTCTTATACACTCAACCTCCTCCTGAACGAGCTATAGTCGCCTGGCTAATCAGATCACGAGCACCACGCGCAAAACACATCAAATCCATGTACCACGCCTGACCTCTGGTGTCGCCAGTATAGTCGATAGCTTTGACGATATAAACGCCATCCGTAGCAATACTGGCAGCCTGTGACGTCGTACCTGTCAGCACGCGGTTGCCGTTATCTTCCGTCTCGGTGATGCGCCCCGGCGACTGTGCGATTTCGCTATTGCCGAGCGCGGCGCGGTACACCGAAGCCTGATCGAGCTGGATTAGGCCATTGATGCGGATGTTGGGATTTATCAGGCACCGCACGTTTACGCCGCCGCCCATCGTCTGTTGCGGCATACCGATCAGGCCAGTATCGGCATTCAACACGATGGCTTCGTGAATATATTTATCCTCCGGCACCATCTGAACCTGACCATCCACCAGCTGCCATGTCGCTTTGCACTGCGCAGCAATATTATCCATCACGTTCCGGGTGGATGAGTAAATCGCGCGGCCACGAGGAAACACGGTATCAGGAAAGTCGCCAGTAATGCCCTGTGTCACTCCGAACGCGTTGAAATCCTGCATCGTCGCCCGGTGCAGATCCGCAACGGTATAGCCAGCGGCAAGCGTGGTGATGGTGGTCGCATAGAGGAATGCTTCGTGATCACCAATGGCCTGAATCAACACCCAGGAATCCGTAATGTTGTCCTTCCCGGTGACGGTGAAGCGAATATCACCGTCAAAAATCAGGCCGTAGTTCTGACCGTTCACCTGCCCTATCTGGTCTGGTGAAATCTCCCGGGCCACACCAACCTGGCTCGCATCAACATCCGGCGCTATGCCGTCATACCCGGCAATGATGCGAATTTTGGCAAACTCCTGCCCCAGTATCTTGTTCGTGGTATCGGTCGAAAGGTTGTAAATTTTCACGTTTGCCACGCGCGGCCAGCGTGTGTCTGCCCACTCGATCTGGAACGTGACCTTAAAATCAGACAGGGAAACGCCCTGCCCGTTCTGGTCCAACAGTTGTAGCTCAAAATGGCGCATCCAGTTAAGAGACATTTCTACTCCTGTACGAAAATGAGGTGGCTGTATGTGCCGAGGTTGGTTTTGGTGGGCTCGTCTGGTGCGCCCTTATCGGTCGCCACCACCAGCGCGCCATCAATGCCAAGCTGTGGATATTGTCGTAATAGGTTCACGCCGGTCAGGAGAGGTACGCCAGAAAGAAGCGCAGCGCCGCCGCTATCCATCACGTCCATGATCCAGCCAGCCGCATCGCGCCAGATAATCCTGAGCGTATAGGTGGTATTGCCCAGCAAAACGCGGAACTGCTGATTGTCAGGAGAAAGCGGTATTTCGTTAAACTGCATATCATCCCCCGAATGCTGATGTAACGCTTCCGCCCAGCTGGCTCAGCAAGGATTCGTTTGGCGGTGTAGTGGATTTCGTCCCGGAATTTTGCACCGCCGATGTGCTGACGCCATCCTGCATATCTGATTTATCAGCAACACTAACGCTCTGCGTTTGCGACATGATCACTTCACGCAGGGTAAGCGTGCAGTTCAGCACGTTTTCGCTGGTTTTGTCCGTTGTCACCTCGATGGCTCGCACCAGCATATTGCTGTACACCCGCTTTCCGGTCACCACATCGAACGGCACCCGAGAGGACTGGAGATCCAGCAGTTGCTGATAGGTCTCTTTCGGGCTTAGTCCGGCGCTGAGGCCGATTGAAGATGTATCAATGAAGTCCAGCAACGAACCGCCACCAGCGAAGCCGCATTCCATTGTGACTTCGCTGGGGCGCTTATACGCATGATCGGCGATGAAGCCCGAAGCGCTATTCGTTGTTGGCTTCTCCACCGGGTGCTCAGTAATTTCGAGCGCATCAGAATGCTTTTCGGAGACGACCACGCTGGGGATCAGCAGGCCAATTCGCCGAGATTGCTGGCGAAAAATCGCTGATAAAATATCCATTATCTCGGTCCTGCGGGGAGTTGCTGGGTTAGCTGTGAGTTAACACCCTTCTGACGGTCGACAGTCAAACGGGCAGCCTCGCGCGGATCGGAAACGCCGTGGATGTTAATGTTCGTTTCCTGTTGAATAACCGGGGCGCTGCTGGGCATGTTGCTCATTACTTTCGGAATGTAGTTGCGCGTTTCTTGCGGCATTAACCCCATGCCATAGCGCTTAACATTTCCGATCCCCCAGTTATATGATGCCAGTGCTTTGCTAAGGTCTCCGCCGTTCTGCCGCAATAGCTGGCTGAGGTACTTAGCTGCGGCCTGAGCTGACTTTTCTGGGTCGAATACATCGTTGCCACGCAGCCCCATGTCGCGCGCCGTGCCATCCATGAACTGAAACAGTCCTTTCGCGCCCGCGCCAGACGTAGCGAACTGATTACCGCCTGACTCGGTGATCGCGACGCTTTTCAACAAGCCGGCAGGCAGCTGATAAAGAGACTCCAGCTTATTGAACATTGGCCCCATCCAGTCGAGCAAAACCTTACCCTGTGCTGTGGCCTGTGGACGTTTGACTGATTGCGCCAACTGGGAGGGATCACCCGGTATGTTTGGAGAGATTTCAGCAGCTCCAGCTGGGGAGAAAAATAAATTACCGATTTTGGCAATCCCGTCTGAGATTTTTTCAAGATAACCATTAGCAGCCTGCTGTCGGTTTTTTATTTCATCCCTTTCATGCGGAGCTATATCATTAGCTTTTTGGTGATTTGCCGATGCGCTATTTTGTGATGGATAATTTCCTGGAATATCTAAAGCGGCTTCAGGTGTGCCATGCACTGTATTTGGATTACGGCCAAAATCAGTATCAATTCCCATCCAGCGCAACGCATCGCCGATGTTACGCTTAGTGTAATTTAAAGATGATTTGGCGCTGTCTTTAATATTATGCCGGTCGTCCACCAGATATCCGGCATAAATAGCCCAGAGCTTCAACCATGGCGGCATAGGTATTCCGGCTAGCTTAGCAAATGCAGAGGTTATTTTGCTTAACCATGCTCCTGCAATGAAGGTAGCCAAAATTTCCAGCGAGTTCTGCCACCCACCGACAGAATCTTTCAGCCCAAGCAGCTTATCGCGCAGCCAGAGAATTGCCTTTTTCGCCTTTTCTATTGCTGGCTCCCACTTGCTCCAGTCAATCAGGCTTTTGCCACCCTCTTTCCACGTCTGATAATCGTCGTACAGCAATCCGATCGCCAGAATCAGCGTGGTGATAATTCCAATCGGGGATTTCAGGAACGCAGAATTAAGCAGACGCCATGCGACCAGTAGAGCGCCGAATATTTTCAGCAGATTTTTACTGCCATCATCAAGACGTTTCCACCAGTCGATGACAGAGCCAGCGCCCTGTATCAGCCGCCACGCCATTCTCGTGAATGCGTTCGCAAGCCAGATCACGCCTTTAATAACTCTGGTCAGCGTCTCTTCAATCTTCGGGAAATTGTCGAGGATGCGCCGCCGCAGGCTGTCCAGCGAACCAGCCAGGCCACCAGCGAGGTTTGAGCCGATCTTATCCCGCATGATGCCGAACAGCGACGTAAGCCCGCGCATGGACGTCATGAATTTGTTGGACTGAACAGCCGCTTTATCAGCGTTGAACCCCGTCTTTTGCAGCATCGACTGGTAATCGGCGGTAAAGCCATTCATGCCGCGACGCATCGCCATCAGCGTGTTTTCATCGATGCCGAGCATCTGCGCGTATTGTTTCGCGCGGTAATACGGCATGTTGTTGAGCTTTTGCCCAACACCAGTAAAGATGGCCGCAGTATCACGCATCTTTCCGCTGGCATCGCGGGTCTGGACACCCAGACGGTTCAGGAACCCTTCCGCCCCCGGATTGCTACGCATGAACCCCGCCAGCCCTTCAAGGGAGGACATGGCCGACTCAGCGCTGGCACCGGTTTGCGATGCGGCATAGCCCAGCGCTTTGATGCCCTGGACGCTGGCCCCCGTCCGCTGGGATGCCCAGTAAACTTTATCCAGACCGTTCGCGATCTGCGTGGTAAATCCGACAATGCTCAGCGCTGCGCCTTCCACCACCGCGCCGACCTTCAGAACGTTAGCGGTAACGCCTTTCAGCACGGCTTCGAACTTATTGGCACCAGCCTGATCGATATCGAATCCCAACGAAACAAGGAAATCTTTAATCGTATCTGCGTTACCGCTCATTGGCCGCTCTCCATTTATCTACCCGGGCGTCGTTATCCTCGCGCATGTCGAGGTAGTCATTGAGAAGCGCGATGCGGCAGAGGTCTACCGCACCGCTGTTAAGGTCTTTCTGGTCAATATGGAAGGCAAGCGCCGGACGAAGAATAAAATCTTCACCGCCCGGCAGGCTGTTGAAGGTTATTCCGCTGGCGGGGTGGGCGTCTCGCTGGTAGGGAGTCCTTGCAAAAAATTTCCCAGCGAGTCGGCGACCACCCGCGCCACCAGTTGCAGCATGGTAAGCAGGTCGATATCGTCAAACGCCATTTCGCCATGCTGGCAGACCGGCACCCAGCCTTTCATGTGCTCACGTGAAACAACGGAAAGGCAGGGGAACAGGATAGCGTCCACGTCGCCATCACTCAGATCGGACACAGCATTGGCAATCTTTGGCAGGATGGTAGCCATCGCGCCTTCAGTGTCTTTACTGCTGATCTTCTCCTGGACGCTCCGGAAGTCCGAAACCATTCCGGCCAGAACCGGCAACAGCTTGCGGGACACCTTCAGCTGTTCGAAAACGCTGAGCTTTGCGGTGCGATATTTCACGCCTTTAATTTCGAATTCCATGCGTTAAAACTCCCCGAGCAGCTGGTCAATCTTGCCGCAGTCGAATACCCAGGCGACGGTTCCGCCCTCTTTGGCGTTATTGAAATCAGGCTGTTTCTGGAATGCACACGAACGCGCAGTAGAAATATCACCCGATGCCGTGTTGCGAATGACGATCACGTTATTGCCCCAGGTGTCCGATAGGGCCACCATTCCACACGCCAGCAGCTACCAGACCGTTCGTGACGGACTGATCCATGGACTGTTCAACGTTGGAAAGCAGACGGGTCACACCAGCATCAGTCTGCGGAATTTTGGTGGTGCTGGTGTAAAGCAGGTTATAGAGGTTGGTCTGAACGTAGTTCTGCAACCAGTCGAGCCCGTGGCGCTCGTCGAAGAAGTCACCGTTCGCCATGACACCCTGTTGCAGGATCGCCGTGTCGTTGGCGTAGTACACGAACACGTTCGCATTCTTTGCATCCACAGCCGCAGCCTGGCCTACCGTCAGCGTTTCGTAGGTTACGCTCGGTTCCTGTTTGAATTTCAGGGTAATGGTGGTATTGCTGCCGTTGAAATTGACAGTAAAAGCACGACCGAAAGCAGAAACCGCCGCGTAAGGGCTGCTGGTGGAATACTGAATAAAGGTACGGGCATACTTGCCAGCCTTTAATTTCGACGCAACATCGGTCGTCGAAGTCGTGCTGATAATCTCAGCGTCGGCAGATGTTACCCCGAAAATGCGGCTCAGGCTGGACGCCTCGATGAGTTTAGCAACCTCAATCACGTCGTCAGCATCAAGCACATCATCGCCATCAGCAACATCATCAGCGACAACCAGCCCATACCAGTTGGTATATTGCAGGCAGGCATTAACAGCTTGCACGATGGTTTCCACGCTTCCACCTTCGGAAGATGTCAACGTCTTCGCCCAGCGACCGACATAAACCTGCGTCGGCTTCGGCGACTGGCTGAAGAAAACCTGCGCTGCTTCATATTCCGGGCTGTCGATGCCGAAATCCTCGCCAATGTCCTCAACGGAAGCATAGAGGCGAACGCGCTCTTGCACCGGAATGACTGTGGAAGAACCAAGGATCAGCAGCGCGCCGAAGTTACGACCAGTAGCCGCTTTCGGCGAGATGATCACATCAACGTTTACAACGTTGGATACAGGTAAGCCCTGCGTCATAGTTTATTCTCCAAAAAAGGTGACTGGCGCTTCCACCAGCGATTTGATGCCGTACTCGCGCACAACCTTCCGGCGCAGGCGCACCGTCATGTCGTAGCGGCGAACCCATTGCTGGTTGATAAGTTCGGGGAAAGGGGTCAGACCGGTATAGTCGCCAAGGGACAATATGCTTTGCAAATGAGTAGCCTGTTTCTCCCAAAAGAAGCGCAAATGGCACTAGTCGGTGAAAAGGCAGAGGAAGCCTATAACGACTATGTCACACGCATCTGTTACGACCGCGCCGAAGAAGAGTGGGATCGCCTTCATCCAACCTGCCCGTTTTAACTTTGAGGGATTTAACAATGAGTACTGCACTTTCCACCATGGCCGGGAAACTGGCCGCACGCCTCGGCATGGACGCCGGTACAGACCTGATGAATACGCTGAAGAATACAGCGTTCAAAGGTGGCAACGTCACGGACGAGCAGTTTACAGCCCTGTTGATCGTTGCCAACCAGTACGGCCTGAACCCATGGACAAAAGAGATTTATGCCTTCCCAGATAAAGGCGGGATTGTCCCGGTCGTCGGCGTTGATGGATGGGCTCGCATTATCAACGAGCATCCTCAGTTTGACGGCATGGAGTTCTCTTACGACAAAGAGGAAGGCGCGTGTACCTGCAAGATTTACCGCAAAGACCGCAATCGGAAATTCAGAAAATCACAGAGCGTGCAGCATGAAACGCACACCCTTTTACCGCAGGCCCGGTCGAACCGGGCAATTCTCGGGCCTCCGCGAACGCGTTATTTGGATGATTCAGACGCGCGGCCGCCCGGTAACCGGCAGCGAAATCGCTGAGAAGTTTGGCGTAACGCTCATCGAGTTTAACCGGGTCGCCAACGGCATTACCCGCGGCTCCGGACAGATAGCTCAGATCGTTGAGTCGGAAAAATGGATCAACGAGGACGGCATCTGCGACCGGACATTTGACCTGGTAACGAAGCCAAAGGTCATCACGCCTCAAGGCAAATCGCGCCTGTTCACCCGGCGCGCCATTGAGCAATCTCAGGAAGGCCGACGACAGGAGTGCATTGCTCGCGCCGCCCGACGTCGCCGCCTGATTGCTAAGGGCCTCTACATCGACGAAATGGAGTCAGTGCTATGAAAGCATGGTCCCTTGAAGAGCTGGCGCTGCTGTGGCGACACTCAAACGCCGAAGTCGCAGAGATTACCGGCCGCAGCATTGAAGAGGTCGGAGATAAGCGGCTGCAAACCAATATTGAGCGTAATTGCTGGGATGTTAACGATCCGGAGCGGGAGGGTGCATGATCCATTTTCACGGCGGACCGATTACGCCGGACACATGCGCCCTGAAGGCATGGAAAGGCAGGCACGCTTTCATTTCCTTCGCCAACCCCGGCCAATTAGCCCTGGCCAGCGAAGTCACCCAGTCTTTCGCGCTGGATAACGGCGCATTCAGCTTCTGGGATAAGGGCCAGCCTGTTAACTGGTACGACTATTACGAATTAGTTAAGGAGTGGATGAATCACCCTCGTTTCGCATTTGCAGTTATCCCTGATGTTATCGGTGGAACCAGCGAAGAGAACGATGCGCTTATAGCTGAATGGCCACACGGTAAATTCGTCGGTGCGCCTGTTTGGCATATGAGCGAACCCGACGAGCGTTTCATTCGTCTTTGCCATGAGTTTCCTCGTGTTTGCATAGGTTCAATGGGTGAATACGATGCAAAGCGACCACGCGCCTGTAGGGCAAAATTGCGAGACCTTATCCGGCACGTAGTCGATTCAAATGGCTATCCGATTACCAAGCTCCATGGCCTTCGCATGCTGAATAAAGACATTTTTACTCACATACCCCTTTCATCAGCTGACAGCACAAACGTTGCGCGCAATATCGGTATTGATAAGGCATGGGATAAATCAGCCTATGCGCCAGCCAGCAAAGAAACCAGAGCCGCTGTGCTGGTAGAACGCATAGAGGCCTTTAACTCTGCAAGTTCGCTGAATTACGACGCAGAACGCGATCGGTTCACACCACAACTTGCTTTCGAGGTGTAATTCCATGACCGGAAAATATGTCAGCGAGCTTGAGTTTGGGAAGTGCGGAGAATATTACGCAATTTTTAAGCTGGCCAAGCAGGGTTTTGTTTGTTTCCCATCAGATCAGGGGTTGCCATACGACATTGTGGTTGAGGCCAACGGCAGGCTCCTTAAGGGACAGGTTCGCTCGACCCTGAAAATGCGTGATTACGGCAAATCAAAAAGTGTTTACCGGTTCGGAACGAGAACGGGGAAAGGTTATGGCCGCGCAGCATCACTTAGTGCATGTGACTTCTACGCCTTCGTTGTCATCGATGAAGAGAAGATAGCCTTCATGTCTACGAATGAACTGGCCAGCACAAAAAACCCAGGAACGCTTATCCAGACGATGGAGTTTAGATCTTCTAGCGGTATTTACCCGGGGAGAATTTATTCCAACGGCACGCAAAGGATGCTTGATTATTCAAGGAATATTGAGAGCTACGAAGATTTCAACCGCGTCGTTTATCTGATGGGAGGAAGAAGATGCCGAATCAAAAATACAGCTTAATAATGGCTGACCCGCCCTGGTCTTACGGCAACACCATCAGCAACGGAGCCGCTGCCGATCACTACTCCACCATGAAGTTAATCGACATCAAGCGTCTGCCGGTGTGGGAACTTGCCGCCGAAAACGCGGTGCTGGCGATGTGGTACACCGGCACGCATAACCAGGAGGCGATTGAACTGGCTGAGGCCTGGGGCTTCACCGTTCGCACGATGAAAGGCTTTACTTGGGTGAAGCTGAATCAGAACGCCGAGCTGCGCATCAACAAGGCGCTGGCTGAGGGTGAAGTCACCGACTTTTACGACTTCCTCTATCTGCTTAACGCCGAGACGCGCATGAACGGCGGCAACCACACCCGGGCCAATACCGAAGACCTGCTGATTGCCACCCGTGGCGCCGGGCTGGAACGTAAGCACGCCGGGATTAAGCAGGTGGTCTATAGCCCGCTCGGCGCACACAGCGAAAAGCCCTGGGAAGTACGCCACCGGCTGGAGCTGCTTTACGGCGATGTGCCGCGGATTGAGCTTTTCAGCCGCAGCGCGGCTCCAGGCTGGCATCACTGGGGAAATCAGTGCGCTACCGCCGCGGTAGAACTGCTGCCCGGCTGCGCCATCGATGTTATGAAAACGGAGGCCGCATGACACCAGCAAATGAAAACGCAATCCGCGCCGCCTGCCGCCGCTGCACGGAGGAAATACAGCAGGCCATTCGCAAGAAGCCAAAGCCTAACTGGAACGAAACGGTGCCTCCCATCATCAACAAGCATCACAAGAAAATTGAAGCTCTGGGAGTTAGCCTCCTGGAGTTCGTCGTATACACAGGGCGCCTGAATAAAAGGTTTGGAGTTGAACAATGACCCTTACGCAAAACAGGTTAAAAGAAGTGCTTAGTTATGACCCCTCAACAGGGGTTTTTTATTGGCTAAACCCTACTGCTTACTGCATGCATCCAGGTGATGTCGCTGGGTTCGTAGATTACACAGGCTATGCCTACATAAAAGTAGACAAGGTCAAATATTCAGCACATCGCCTCGCATGGATTTACGTCTATGGACACTCACCAATTGAGCAGATCGACCACATTAACAATGTCAGATCGGATAACAGAATTGTTAATTTAAGACTGGCCACACGCTCTCAAAACATGATGAATCAACCAGCCAGAAAGGGCAGCATTTCAGGGGTTAAAGGAGTTAGCTGGGACAAAAAAATGCAAAGCTGGCGAGCAAGATGCCAAGCCAATGGTGAAAGGATAAACATTGGGTGGTTCGACTCAATAGAAGAAGCCGCAGAAAGTCTCAGAGTTTATAGACAGCAATATCACGGCGAATTTGCTAACCATGGAGATCATCATGACAACAGAATTTAAAGCGTTACCCGTAGAACGCAACCAATACGGTTACTGGACTCACCCGCTTTACGATGAATTTTGCGATGGCCGCGAATCCATTTCGCCCATTGAGTTCAATGCGTGGCTGGATAAGAACTGTCTTGAGTGGAAAGTGGTTTATCGCGATGAGGATGACGTTGATCCCGATGTGGACGGTTATGACATTTCGGCATGGCAGCCAGAATCACCTGATGGTAATGGTTGGTTTGTCGGTTCAATTCACGATACGGAAGATGGCGCGGTCTGCATCTGGCTGCGTCACGCTGGCGGTGCGGCATGAACAGAGCCTCACCAGTTGATTTGAGAAAAAGCCTCGAAATTGCCAATAACCTCGCGCACATCGGGATTCGCTTTGTGCCGATCCCGGTGGCGACCGAGGAAGAATTCCAGACGCTGGCCGCCGAGCTATCGCGACGGCTTGAGACGATGGCAGTCGAAGCAGAGAAACATGAAGGCGGTGCAGCATGACCAAATACGCGAAACTGGATAGCGAGGTATTAAGCGCTATCGGCGCTCAGCCTACCTCGTTTTCTGAACTATTTAGCCCTTCCGTCAGACAGGAGTGCCTCGTCATTGCTGAAGCAGAAGGAAAGCACCCGATGGACGTCTTCCGCATCCTTGACCGCCGCCTCCATTCACTCAGGAAGCTTGGAGTTATTCAGCACGTCAAAGGCAAGGGGTGGATTCAGCCATGACATCGCAAATCACAAGGTCGCTAATAGAAAATTTCCGTTTCCATGACCTGCGGCACACCTGGGCAAGCTGGCTGGTACAGTCCGGCGTGCCACTCAGTGCGCTACAGGAAATGGGCGGGTGGGAAAGTATCGAGATGGTGCAGCGTTATGCACATCTGGCACCGAATCACCTGACGCAGCACGCCATGCAAATCGACTCATTCCTGGCGGGGAATGGCACAAATATGGCACAAGGCGCTTTTGCTGGGCTGGTGAATATCGCGTGAACCCGCGTGGTTAGTGGTGCCGATAATAGGAGTCGAACCTACGACCTTCGCATTACGAATGCGCTGCTCTACCAACTGAGCTATATCGGCCCTGAGAGGCCGGTTACGAGTGTAACCACGGGGCAAAAGGTTAGATCTAACCGGGTGATGCGTCAATGCCCTTTTGAATCAAACGGCTATTTTTGCATCACCCGTGATTATTTACGCACGAATTGTATCGTCACCGAAGCCGATCCACTTGTACGTGGTCAGAGCTTCGAGGCCCATCGGACCACGCGCGTGCAGTTTCTGCGTGCTGACCGCCACTTCTGCGCCAAGTCCAAACTGGCCACCGTCGGTGAAGCGCGTTGAGGCGTTGACATACACCGCAGAGGAGTCCACTTCGTTCACGAAGCGATCGGCATTGCGCAGCGTACGCGTCAGGATCGCGTCAGAATGCTGGGTACCATGCTCACGGATGTGGGCAATCGCGTCATCGAGATCGCTAACAATCTTCACGTTCAGATCCAGCGACAGGAACTCGTCATCGTACTGCTCCGCTTTGACTGGCACTACCTTAGCCGGGCCATCCTGGAGCAGTGTGAGCGCATTGGCATCCGCGTGCAGCGTTACGCCGCTCTCCGCCATCTGTTTGCTCAGCGCCGGGAGGAAGGTATTTGCAATACCCTGATGCACCAGCAGCGTTTCCACAGTGTTACAGGTACTTGGACGCTGAGTTTTGGCGTTAACGATAATCTTCAGCGCCGGGGCAATCTCTGCGCTGTCATCGACAACGATATGGCATACGCCGATACCGCCTGTAATGACCGGAATAGTGGACTGTTCACGGCACAGCTTGTGCAGACCTGCGCCACCGCGTGGGATTAACATGTCGATATATTTATCCATGCGCAGCATTTCGTTGACCAGCGCACGGTCTGGGCTCTCGATCGCCTGCACGGCTCCCGCCGGTAAGCCACACTCTTCCAGCGCCTGCTGAATTACGTTTACCGTCGCGGCGTTGGTGCTCCAGGTCTCTTTTCCGCCGCGCAGAATGGCAGCGTTACCGGTTTTCAGGCACAGAGAGGCGACGTCAACCGTCACGTTTGGACGGGCTTCATAAATCACACCAATGACGCCGAGCGGCACGCGGCGACGCTCCAGACGCAAACCGCTGTCAAGCAGCCCACCGTCAATCACCTGCCCTACCGGGTCAGCCAGATTACAAACCTGACGGACATCATCAGCGATGCCTTTCAGGCGCGCCGGCGTCAGCGCCAGGCGGTCGAGCATCGCTTCGCTCAGGCCGTTTTCACGCGCCTCAGCTAAATCTTGTTCGTTGGCTCGCAGGATCTCAGCGGATTGCGATTCCAGATAATCAGCGATTTTTTCCAGCACGCGGTTTTTCTCACGGCTGGAAAGGAGCGCCAGTTTATAAGAGGCGGCCTTCGCGGCTGCGCCCATTTGTTCCAGCATGTTCTGGCTCCTTAACGAATAATCATGTCATCGCGGTGAACGGCAACCGGGCCATATTCATAGCCCAGAATGGCGTCGATCTGCTGCGAATGGTGGCCCGCAATGCGGCGCAGCGCGTCGCTGTTATAGCGGCTTACGCCATGGGCGATATCGCGACCTTCAAGGTTACGGATGCGGATCACTTCACCACGGGAGAAGTTGCCTGTCACGCTTTTAATTCCTTTAGGAAGCAATGAACTCCCTCGTTCCAGAATCGCCGCCGTCGCGCCTTCATCAACGGTGAGCTCACCGGCAGGAGGCGCGCCAAATATCCAGCGCTTGCGGTTTTCCAGCGGGGATTCCTGCGCGTGGAAGCGTGTGCCGACAGAGATGCCTTCCATCACGTCACCAATCACGCCCGGGCGGCTGCCCGCCGCAATAATGGTGTCGATACCGGCACGGCACGCCACGTCAGCAGCCTGCAGCTTGGTTCCCATGCCACCGGTTCCCAGCCCTGAAACGCTGTCACCGGCGATGGCACGCAGCGCATCGTCGATGCCATGAACGTCGGTGATCAGTTCGGCTTCCGGGTTGGAACGCGGATCTGCGGTAAACAGCCCTTGCTGATCGGTCAGAAGCAGGAGTTTATCAGCTCCGGCCAGAATGGCGGCCAGCGCAGAGAGATTATCGTTATCCCCCACTTTGATTTCAGCGGTGGCAACGGCATCGTTTTCGTTGATGACGGGAACAATGTTGTTGTCCAGCAGCGCGCGCAGGGTATCGCGCGCGTTCAGGAAGCGCTCTCTGTCTTCCATATCCGCGCGCGTCAGCAGCATCTGCCCGACGTGAATACCGTAGATGGAGAACAGCTGTTCCCAGAGTTGAATGAGTCGGCTTTGTCCCACGGCGGCCAGCAGCTGTTTAGAGGCGATCGTCGCGGGGAGTTCGGGGTAACCCAGATGTTCACGCCCGGCGGCAATCGCCCCGGAAGTCACAATCACAATACGATGCCCTGCGGCATGCAGTTGAGCGCACTGACGTACAAGCTCAACAATGTGGGCGCGATTTAGGCGGCGCGATCCGCCTGTTAACACACTGGTACCGAGTTTTACCACCAGCGTCTGGCTGTCACTCATGATTCTCTGCCGTTCAACGATAAGGGAAAGTAATGTCGAACGAACGTTTTAACAGGAGTCAGCCCGGTTGCCAACTGCCTTAGTACATCACAAAGCACTTTGTTGCGCGGGATCAGGAAGCGTAGCGGCAAAATTTGACGGATTTATTACCGAAATAATAAATCACAGTTTTTTAAAATTATTCTTAGTTTGTCATAAAAGTTTCATTCCAGAACGATAAAACCCTTCCTGTTTTTTCACGGGACTTAAGCATGAGCTTATCGTCCAGCGAATTTTTTTAGCGCGTTTATAAGACAGGATCGAAAATGAAAAAGAGCACTCTGGCATTAGTGGTTATGGGCGTGGTGGCTTCTGCATCCGTTCACGCAGCTGAAGTTTATAATAAAAACGGTAATAAACTGGACGTGTACGGCAAAGTTAAAGCGATGCACTATATCAGCGATGATGACACCAAAGATGGTGACCAGACGTACGTTCGCTTCGGTTTTAAAGGTGAAACCCAGATTAACGATCAGCTGACGGGCTATGGCCGTTGGGAAGCTGAATTTGCCGGTAACAAAGCCGAAAGCGACTCTTCCCAGAAAACACGCCTGGCGTTTGCGGGTCTGAAACTGAAAGACTTTGGTTCCCTGGATTATGGTCGTAACCTGGGTGCCCTTTACGACGTCGAAGCGTGGACCGATATGTTCCCTGAGTTCGGCGGCGACTCTTCCGCACAGACCGACAACTTTATGACCAAGCGTGCCAGCGGTCTTGCAACCTACCGTAACACCGATTTCTTCGGTGCGATTGATGGCCTGGACATGACGCTGCAGTACCAGGGCAAAAACGAAAACCGTGACGCCAAAAAACAGAACGGTGACGGTTTCGGTACCTCTCTGACCTATGACTTCGGCGGTAGCGATTTCGCCGTCAGCGGTGCGTACACCAACTCTGACCGCACCAACGCGCAAAACCTGCTGGCGCGTGGCCAGGGCCAGAAAGCAGAAGCCTGGGCTACCGGTCTGAAATACGACGCGAACGATATTTATCTGGCAGCCATGTATTCCGAAACCCGCAATATGACGCCAATTTCCGGCGGCTTTGCTAATAAAGCGCAGAACTTTGAAGTTGTTGCACAATATCAGTTCGATTTCGGCCTGCGCCCGTCTCTGGGCTATGTCCAGTCTAAAGGCAAGGATATCGAAGGGATTGGTGACGAAGACCTGGTGAAATATATCGATGTCGGCGCGACCTATTACTTCAACAAAAATATGTCCGCATTTGTTGATTATAAAATCAACCAGATTGACGACGATAATAAACTGGGCGTAAGCAGCGATGATATTGTTGCGCTGGGTATGACGTACCAGTTCTAAGATTATCCGAATAAGAAAATCCCGGCAGATGTGCCGGGATTTTTTTTGCCCGGAATGAATGCGGTCTGATGCCCTCACCCCGGCCCTCTCCCACAGGGAGAGGGAGAAAAGCATTACGCGGTCAGCTTCACCGCTTCGCTGGAAAAGTTATCCGCGGGTTCGAACTTCAGCTCCAGAGAGGCCAGCAGTGCGCTCGCTTTGTCGTGGAACTCTTTGAGGGTATATTCCAGGCGATCAATCACTTCCTGATCGTTGATGGTGGTGGCCTGCCAGTTGCCGTCTTTATTAAACAGGCCAAACTGGTAGCTATAGGTAAAACGTTTCTCCTCAGCTTCCATTTCCATCCACCAGCCCCAGAATTCACGTTTTTCGGGTGCAGGCTTCACGTTGACGCAAACAGCCAGGCAGTCGAAAAAAAAGCGATTCTCTTCACACTGCTCTTCTCGAATATACGGGCCGAGAGCCATAAATTTCTTAATCAGCCTACTTTTCGGGTGTCCACTCGGTAACGTCATTGCGATCTCCTTTTGTGAAGCCATTGTTTTACCAAACCAGCAAAATTTAGCAATCTATTAACACAATCTCTGAGCGATCCAGCGCGTAATCTCTTTCAGTGCTTTGTCGAAATTCTGATATACCGGGCTGAACGGCACCTCAAGCAATTTGCCATCCGCAGATGACGAAGTGATTAAGCGTGACTCTTCCTCCGGGCTGAACGGATCGTTTTTCCAGAAGCCGGACAACATCGGCGTCGGGCAACGGCGTCCCAGCAAACCTTGCGTTTTTAACGAGTAACGATTGAGCTCAACGCGCAGCGCTTCATCTGATGCATCATGCATGCCAAGGCGGCTGGCCAGCACGTCAAGGTACATTTCCGGCACGCTGCCCTGACGGGCAGGATCGCTAAGCAGGGCGTGGACTACCGGGCCCAGGCACGCGACGGCCTTCAGGCGCGATGATTCAAGGTAAGCCAGACGCACTGCGACGTTCGCCCCAAAGCGGAAGCCGAACGCGGCCACGCGGGTGTGGTCAACCCAAGGAATGTTTTCCAGCGCTTTTAGCGCATGCTGGTGCAGCAGACTGGAATCCTGAGTCAGCTTCCATTTGGATGAGAAACCAATTGAGGGCATATCAAGCGTCAACATCGCGATCCCTTTTGGTGCGAAGTAACGCTCATACAGGCTGTAATAGTCGATTTGCAGCGAATCCAGCCCGCCGCACATCAGGACGGTCGGGAACGGGCCGTCTCCTTCAGGCATATGAAGGAACCCGGTGACGGGCGCACCGCCGGGAATGGTGAACTCCAGTTCGCGCATCTGGCCCGGAAGGCGCTGAGCCGCTTCTTCATAGGCTCGGTTCGCCAGCGCCTGAGCCTGCTCAGCCAGCTCATCACCTTTTAAATGCGGGTAGGCGGCAATGGCGTAGAGATTGGCCGCATGGAGCCAGTGCTTGCCGCTCCGCGTAGCATCTTCCTCCTGGCTGGCTTTTTGCTGCCAGAGCATCGCCTGTTTAGACCATTCATAGATCCAGTTGCCGCCGCGATAGCCGACCACCGTGTCGTAGAGTTCGCTGTCTGTGCGCTCCGACTCGCTCATGACGATACGCGCCTGCACATCCAGGATTTCACGCGGATCAATACCGCGCCAGATCCACATCAGGCGGTTAATCATGCGATACCAGTGGGGGACGTTTTTGCCGTCTAAGGCAGACTGGACGGCAGGCTGGATACCCGGATTGAACCGACGGACCAGCGTCGACGTTTCAGGGTGTTTGAAACGGGGTTTGAAGAGTGTCTCGGTGAGATTCGCCTGCGTCATTGCGTTGCCTCCATGGATACGTCATATAACGTCCATTGTAACGCGTGGCAGGATAAAAAGAACAACGCCCGACATAGCCGGGCGTGTAAAGTTACGTGCGGAAATTAACGGCCTGAAATAGGCGGTACAAAGACCACGCCCATATCCCATGGCTGTTCAATCCAGGTATCCTGAGGGATATCAATCACGTAATCGTCAACCAGTGGGCGACCCGCCGGTTTCGCGAAGATAGTGACGAAATGCGCTTTTGGATACATTTCGCGGATAGCCACCGCGGTACCCCCGGTGTCCACCAGATCGTCGATGACGATAAAGCCTTCACCGTCGCCTTCAGCGCGTTTCAGCACTTTCAGCTCACGCTGGTTGTCGTGGTCATAGCTGGAGATGCAAACGGTATCGACATGACGAATACCCAGCTCACGTGCCAGCAGCGCCCCCGGTACCAGACCGCCACGGCTGACGGCAATAATGCCTTTCCACTGTTCGGAAGGCATCAGACGCGCAGCCAGTTTGCGGGCGTGAATCTGCAACATGTCCCAGGTGACGACGTATTTTTCGCTCATGTGAAGTGTCCCAGCCTGTTTTTATACGGCTTAAAAAGTGTTCGAGGGGGAAATAGGTTGCGCGAGATTATAGAGATCTGACGCACTAAAAACCAGTGTTTAGCGCCCTCTGCCTGAGTTTTTACATGCTTTATGCTACCAGCCCGCAGAGAAAGTGGTATTCTCAGTTGCATCTCGCAAGCCTGTCTTGTGGTAACTATTAACCTGCTAACCCTGTGACCTGCAACCTTGTTTGCAGAGCATCGACAAGGAGACTTATCGTGTCTGAACTGTCTCAATTATCTCCGCAGCCGCTGTGGGATATTTTTGCCAAAATCTGTTCCATTCCACACCCTTCCTATCATGAAGAACAGCTTGCCGAACATATTATGGGTTGGGCGAAGGAAAAAGGTCTGCACGCTGAACGCGACCAGGTTGGCAACATTCTTATCCGTAAACCGGCCACCGCAGGCATGGAAAACCGCAAACCGGTTGTCCTGCAGGCGCACCTGGACATGGTGCCACAGAAAAACAACGATACCGTTCACGATTTCACTAAAGACCCGATCCAGCCCTACATCGACGGCGACTGGGTGAAAGCGCGCGGCACCACCCTGGGTGCAGATAACGGCATCGGCATGGCTTCTGCGCTGGCCGTGCTGGCGGATGACAGCGTTGAGCACGGTCCGCTGGAAGTGCTGCTGACCATGACCGAAGAAGCGGGCATGGACGGCGCATTCGGTCTGCAGGCGAACTGGCTGCAGGCTGATATCCTGATCAACACCGACTCCGAAGAAGAAGGTGAGATCTACATGGGCTGCGCGGGCGGGATTGATTTCATCTCTACCCTGCCACTGTCACGCGAAGCGGTGCCTGCGGGTTACCAGACCTTCAAGCTGACGCTGAAAGGGCTGAAAGGCGGCCACTCCGGCGGCGATATTCACCTGGGCCTGGGCAACGCCAACAAACTGCTGGCACGCTTCCTGGCGGGCCACGCGGCTGAGCTGGATCTGCGCCTGGTAGACTTCAACGGCGGTACCCTGCGCAACGCGATCCCACGCGAAGCCTTCGCCACCGTTGCAGTACCAGCAGCAAAAGCGGACGAGCTGAAAAAACTTTCCAGCGTCTACCTGGATATCCTGAAAAACGAACTGTCAGCGAAAGAGAAAAACCTGACCGTGGTGCTGGAGTCTGTTACTACCGACAAAGCCGCGCTGACCGTGCAGTCTCGTGACACCTTTGTTCAGTTGCTGAACGCGACGCCAAACGGCGTGATCCGCAACTCTGACGTGGCGAAAGGCGTGGTAGAAACCTCACTGAACGTGGGCGTGGTCACCATGAGCGACGACAGTGCAGAAATTATCTGCCTGATCCGTTCCCTGATCGACAGCGGTAAAGAGTACGTGGTGAGCATGCTGGAATCTCTGGGGACGCTGGCGGGTGCCAAAACCTCCGCTAAAGGCAGCTACCCGGGCTGGCAGCCGGATGCCAGTTCTCCGGTGATGGCGCTGGTGCGCGAAACCTATCAGCATCTGTTCAACAGCACGCCGAACATTCAGGTGATCCACGCGGGTCTGGAGTGTGGTCTGTTCAAGAAACCGTATCCGAACATGGACATGGTCTCTATCGGGCCAACCATTACCGGGCCGCACTCGCCGGATGAGCAAGTTCATATCGAAAGCGTGGGCCATTACTGGACCCTGCTGACCGAGTTGCTGAAGGCGATTCCTGCTAAGTAATTCGTCGTCTGTTGCCCGGTGGCGCTACGCTTACCGGGCCTACGATTGGCGTAATCTACAATCCCAAAACCAACTGACGCTCTAACTGCGGATCCAACAGTGTGACGTGCAGCCCCACCAGCCTTACTCCGCGCCCTGCCCGCCGTTCTTCCCATGCTTTTTTTGCCGTCGCGATAAGATCGTCTCTGTTCAGACGCGGCCAGACGTGCTCCTGCGTAGTCTGCTGGAAGTCGTTAAACTTGAGCTTCACGCCCTGCCGGGCGATGAGCAGATCGGGCTTAACCTTCGCTAAGCGCCTTTCCAGCTCAGGATAAAGCTGTTCAGTGATGATGAATTCACATTCGGACCAGTCGTGAATATCTTCCATCAGCGTGCGTTCAACACCAACCGATTTACGCAACCGCTCGCTGCTTACGCTGCGTTCATCAATGCCCTGACTGCGTTCCCACAGCACGCGACCAAATTTTCCGAAACGCTTGAGAAGCATAGCCAGATCGCTTCGCTGCACATCTTCGCAGGTGCGTAATCCCATACTTTCCAGCTTCGCGGCGGAGACTTTGCCTACGCCGGGGATTTTGCCAAGCGGAAGCGTTTTCAAAAACGCAGGCACCTCTTCGGGGGTAATGACGTACTGACCGTTGGGTTTATTTAAATCGGAGGCGATTTTAGCGAGAAATTTTACCGGCGCGACGCCTGCCGATGCGGTGAGATTCAGCTCGTTGAAAATGGTCTGGCGGATCTCCTGCGCCATCAGGGTGGCGGAGCCGTGACAGTGAAGGCTGTCGGTGACGTCAAGATAGGCTTCGTCCAGGGATAGCGGCTCAATCAGTGAGGTATAGCGGGAGAAGATTTCCCGTATATGGTTCGACGCTTCTTTATAGGCTTCAAAGCGCCCAGGCAAAAGGGTGAGGTGCGGGCAGAGTTTTAACGCCATCGCCGTCGGCATGGCGCTGCGCACGCCAAATTTGCGCGCAGGGTAGTTGGCGGTGCTGATCACCCCACGCTGTACGCGGCTGCCGCCAATGGCGATGGGGATATCCCGCAGCGCCGGGTTGTCACGCATCTCCACTGCGGCAAAAAAGCAGTCCATATCGACATGGATTATTTTGCGCATAGTAAGCCCTCACTCATCACTGGATAAATATACAGTAAACAAATGAGGGTTGAGAAGTGTACGTGGGAATTGTCGGGTGGCAGCTTCGCCTTACCCGACTAACAAGACTAAATAATGCGCTGCTGTTCGCGGGCCATTCTTTTTTTCCGCGCATCGCACGGTTCCGGGCAGTCGCAGACCTTTTCCATTCCGAGAGAAGAGATCCCGCCGCAGCTGCCCTGAATGCTTTTACGCTTGATGATCCAGCCTAATGACATGCCGAATACCACCAGCACAAACACCGCAAAGGTCGCCAGAAAGGTCAACATGATCAGCCTCCGAAATCATCAAGGAGGATGTTCTCATCTTCCACGCCGAGATCTTTCAGCATCTTGATCACAGCGGCGTTCATCATTGGCGGACCACACATGTAGAACTCGCAGTCTTCTGGTGCCGGGTGCTGTTTGAGGTAATTTTCATACAGCACGTTGTGGATGAAGCCCGTATAGCCTGTCCAGTTATCTTCCGGCTGCGGGTCGGAAAGCGCCACGTGGAAGGTAAAGTTAGGGTTCTCACGCGCCAGCTGTTCGAACTCATCGTCATAGAACATTTCGCGCAGGGAACGCGCCCCATACCAGAAGCTGATCTTACGCGTGCTCCCAAGACGCTTGAGCTGGTCAAAGATGTGTGAGCGCATTGGCGCCATACCCGCGCCCCCGCCGATAAAGACCATTTCTGCGTCGGTATCTTTGGCAAAGAACTCCCCGAACGGACCGGAGATGGTGACTTTGTCGCCAGGCTTGAGGGACCAGATGTACGACGACATCACGCCCGGCGGGGCATGTGGCACGTTTGGCGGCGGGGTGGCGATACGCACGTTGAGCATAATGATGCCCTTCTCTTCCGGGTAGTTAGCCATGGAATAGGCGCGAAGCGCGGGCTCTTTGACCTCGGAAACAAAGCGGAAGAGATTAAATTTATCCCAGTCGGCACGGTACTCTTCAGGCACGTCGAAGTCGGCATACGCCACGGTGTGTGCCGGACAATCAATCTGGATATAGCCACCCGCACGGAACGGGACGCTCTCCCCTTCAGGCACACGCAGCTTAAGCTCTTTAATGAAGGTGGCTTTGTTATCGTTAGAGATAACCTCGCACTCCCATTTTTTCACGCCGAAGATCTCTTCCGGCAGCTCAATCTTCATGTTCTGACGCACCGCGACCTGGCATGCCAGACGACAACCCTCTTTCGCTTCACGTTTCGTAATATGCGACAGTTCTGTGGGCAGAATATCACCGCCACCCTCTTTCACCGTCACACGGCACTGCCCGCATGAGCCGCCGCCACCGCAGGCTGACGAGACAAAGATCCCGTTGCCGGAGAGCGTATTAAGCAGTTTATCCCCTGCCGGGGTACGGATCTGATTCTGGGGATCGTCATTGATATCAATGACCACATCACCGGAATTGACCAGCTTCGCGCGCGCCGCCAGAATCAGCCCTGAGAGCACCAGTACTATCAGCGTGAACATCACCACGCCAAGAATAATTTCCATCTTTTAGCCCTTATAGCTGCACACCGGAGAAGGACATAAAGCCCAACGCCATCAGGCCGGTGGTGATAAAGGTGATCCCTAAGCCACGCAGCCCGGCAGGGACGTTGGCATATTTCATTTTTTCGCGGATCCCCGCCATGGTAACAATCGCCAGCATCCAGCCGATACCGGATCCAAAGCCGTACACCACGGATTCACTGAAGTTGTAATCACGCTGAACCATGAATGAGACGCCACCAAAGATGGCACAGTTTACGGCGATGAGCGGCAGGAAGATCCCCAGCGCGTTGTACAGCGACGGGAAATACTTATCGAGGATCATCTCCAGGATTTGCACCAGCGCCGCAATTACCCCGATAAAGGTGATGAAGTTCAGGAAGCTGAGATCAATCCCCTCCACCAGCGCACTGTCCCGCAGCACAAAGTTGAACACCAGGTTGTTAATCGGAACGGAAAGCCCCAACACCACGGTGACCGCCACGCCCAGACCAAATGCCGTCGAGACCTTTTTGGAAACGGCAAGGAACGTACACATGCCCAGGAAGAAGGCGAGCGCCATGTTTTCAACAAACACCGCGCGCACAAATAAACTCAGGTAATGAGCCATTGTCGGTTACTCCTTTTCCTGCTGTTCGGGCTTCAACGTACGAATCAGCCAGATCAGCAAACCGATAATGAAAAATGCGCTTGGGGCCAGCAGGAACAGTCCGTTTGGCAGATACCAGCCGCCGTTCTGTACCGTGTCCAGCACCGTGATGCCAAACAGCTTGCCGCTGCCAATAAGCTCGCGCAGGAAACCGACCGTCAGCAGGATCACGCCGTAGCCCAGACCGTTGCCGATCCCATCCATAAAGCTCGCCAGCGGCGGCATTTTCATGGCGTAGGCTTCAGCGCGCCCCATCACGATACAGTTGGTGATAATCAGGCCGACAAACACCGAAAGCTGCTTCGAGGTTTCATAAGCAAACGCGCGCAGCAGCTGATCAACGACGATCACCAGCGAAGCGATGATCGCCATCTGGACGATGATCCTTACGCTGTTGGGTATGTGGTGGCGGATCATTGAGATAAACATGCTGGAGAACGCTGTCACCAGCGTAACTGCCAGCGTCATCACTACCGCCGTTTCCAGTTTGGTCGTCACCGCCAGGGCAGAGCAGACGCCCAGCACCTGCAGCGTTATCGGGTTATTGGCTAAAAGTGGGCCAATCAGCACCTTTTTAACTTCTTTCAGTTCACCCGTATCAGCCATTGTTTAGCGCTCCTTCACGTACGTTTTTCAGGAAGGGACCAAAGCCCAGTTCACCCATCCAGAAATCAAAACTGTGCTGCACCCCGTTAGAGGTGAGCGTGGCCCCGGAAAGGCCGTCAACGGCGAAGTCATCACCGGGACGCGCGCCCCCTTTCACCACCTTAAGCGCAGGCTGACCGTTATCGTCGAGTACTTTTTTACCGACAAACTGCGCACGCCAGTTAGGGTTCTCAACTTCGCCACCCAGCCCCGGCGTTTCGCCCTGATCATAATAAGTAATGCCTTTGACCGTGCGGCCATCGGTGTCCAGCGCCACAAAGGCGTACATCATTGACCACAAGCCGTTACCATAGATGGGTAAAACCACTTCCTGCACGCGTTTTTGCTCGTCACGAACGAGATAAATCTCCGCAATATTGCTGCGGCGCTTAATCCCTGCCGGATCCTGAGAGGCATCAAGGGAAGTGCTCATCTGCGGATCTTTCAGCGCCAGCGCCTGGTTATATTTCGCCGGGTCTTTATCCATCAGTTCACCGGTTTTTAAATTCACCAGCCGTGCGGTAATGCGTTCAGCAAACACGGCTGAGACGTCGTCCTTCGTCATGCCTTCCTGCATCAGCCCGGCCACGGCCAGGATGTTACGCTGTTTATCCAGCGCCCGTTGCTCCTGCTGCAGCGGTTTTAACCCGACGGCAGAACCGGCGACGACAATGGAACAGACCAGGCAAAGCACCAGAACCACCAGCAATGTTTTGCTGATGCTGTCGTTATTTTTGACTTCAGCCACGCGCCTTCCTCCGCTTAATGTTGGCGCGCACGACCAGATAGTCGAACAGCGGCGCAAACAGATTGGCAAACAGAATGGCCAACATCATCCCTTCCGGATAGGCCGGGTTGACCACGCGAATCAATACACACATCACCCCAATGAGCGCGCCGTAACACCATTTACCTCTGTCGGTAAACGAGGCTGAGACGGGATCGGTGGCCATGAACATCATGCCAAACGCAAAACCGCCCAGCACAAGGTGCCAGTACCACGGCATAGAGAACATCGGGTTCGTGTTTGAACCAATGAGATTGAACAGGGTGGCAGTAAGCACCATCCCGAGCATCACGCCTGCGACGATGCGCCAGGAGGCCACGCGACCAAAGAGAATGATCGCCCCACCGAGCAAAATCATCAGGGTAGACACTTCCCCGATGGAGCCCGGGATGTTGCCAATAAACGCATCAAACCAGGTCACCGGCTGGCCGGTCGCATTATTGACCAGCGTTTCACCGCCGCCTGCCGCCCACTGGGAAAGGGGGGTCGCACCAGAGAAACCGTCCGCAGCCGTCCACACCAGGTCACCTGAGATCTGCGCCGGGTAGGCAAAGAACAGGAACGCACGCCCCGCCAGCGCCGGGTTCAGGAAGTTACGCCCGGTCCCGCCGAAGATCTCTTTGGCAATCACGACGCCAAAGCTTATCCCCAACGCCGCCTGCCAGAGTGGCAGCGTAGGTGGCACAATCAGCGCAAACAGGATAGAGGTAACAAAGAAGCCCTCGTTAATCTCGTGTTTGCGGATGATGGCGAACAGCACTTCCCAGAAACCGCCCACGATAAAGACAGTCATATAAATCGGCAGGAAGAATACCGCCCCCAGCGTCATCATGCTGAGCCAGCCCGCGTCCGCCGCGAAGCTCACGCCTAACGACTGTGCCAGGCGGTAGTGCCAGTCAGACTGAATGACCTGCGCCAGCTGCTGCGCATCATAGAGATGATGCAGCGCCGGAATGGTTTGCAGCCCCACGTTGTACATGCCCCAGAACATGGCCGGGAAGACCGCAAACCACACCAGGATCATCATGCGTTTCAGGTCGATGGCATCGCGAACGTGCGCCGCCCCTTTCGTCACCAGACCCGGCGTGTAGAAAATGGTCGTCGTCGCTTCGTACAGCGGGTAGTACTTCTTCAGTTTACCCTCGGTAAAATGCGGCTCTATTTTTTCAAAGAGGTGTTTTAAGCCCATCGTTATCCTTCCTGCTCAATGCGGGTTAACACCTCGCGCAATACGGGTCCATATTCGTATTTACCTGGACACACATAGGTACACAGCGCCAAATCTTCTTCATCCAGCTCGAGACAGCCCAGCGCCTGCGCGCCGTCGGTATCACCGGCAAGGAGATCGCGCAGCAGCACGGTGGGCAGAATGTCCAGCGGCATCACGCGTTCGTAGTTGCCAATCGGGACCATTGCGCGCTCCCCGCCGTTCGTGCTGGTGGAGAAATTAAAGAGCTTATGACGCAGGAAGTGACCCAGCGTAGTGCGGGTCACGGAGTATTTCTCTGCACCCGGCAGCACCCAGCCGAACAGCTCTTTCTCACGCCCTTCCTGCACAACGCTCACCTGAAGGTGGAAACGGCCCAGGTACGCATGCGCATCAACTGCACGGCGCCCACTGAGTACTGAACCGGAAATCAGGCGGTTTTCACCCTCTTTCGTTTCCCCGGAAAGCAGGTCATTAAGATCGGCTCCCAGAAGCGTTTTTACCAGGCGCGGGTTTGCAGCCTGCGGACCGCCGATAGCGATGACCCGTTCAGCGCAGAGAACGCCAGTGGTAAAGAGCTTACCAATGGCAATGACGTCCTGATAATTAAGATGCCAGACCTGTTTTTTCAGACTCACCGGCTCAAGGAAGTGAATATGGGTGCCGACCAGCCCAGCCGGATGTGGACCCGAAAATTCATTAAACGTGACCTGCCCCTGCGGATGGCCGCCAAGCTTGCCACCGCCGGCCTGGCAGACGTGAACTTTTCCGGGCGTCAGGCGCGTTAAAACCGTCAGCCCGGCATCGAAGGCTTTACGCTGCGCCAGAATAACGGGCTGCGGGTCTGCGCTGAGCGGGTTGGTGTCGATGGCCGTCACGAATATGGCAGCCGGGGCCGTATCAGGAGCGGGGGATTTGCTGAAAGGACGCGTGCGAAGTGCCGTCCACAAACCGGATGCCAGCAGTTGAGCCTGCACAGTTTCCCGACTAAGCGACGCGAGTTCTGCGGCGTCGTAATGGGCAAACTCACGCTGTTCATCGCCTTCAATGCGGATCACCACCGACTGAAGGACACGGCGCTCGCCACGATTGATCGCCACAACGGTGCCGCTGGCGGGAGCAGTGAACAGCACGCCGGGATTTTTTTTATCCTCAAAGAGCGCCTGCCCTTTGATAACGCGATCGCCCTCCTGAACCAGCATAGAGGGGCGCATTCCCAGATAATCGTCGCCTACGATGGCGACATGACGGACACTTGCACCGGGCGAAACGAGCTGCTCGGGCACGCCTGCAATCGGCAGATTAAGTCCTTTTTTTATTTTAAACATGTGGTTAGCAGGTTTCCATAAACAACAATCCAGTGGGCGCGAAGTGTACCATTTTCCCCTTCTCACGGGCAGGGGATCCGCCTTCGGGCGCGCCAAATTGCGAGCTAATACGCAAAGTTCCTGGAGCCAGCGTGATTTTGATGGTTTATAAAGTAAAACTAATTTGTAAACTCATCGCCCGACTCTTGCGAAAATCTATAGCGGTGCTAATGTGAGCGCTCCTAACAGAATAATCTGATTTCGGGTCTCTTTTGCCGCCCTGGCAAGTTGGTCTACGTTTTATCAAGGAACTTGTAGTATGCGTAAAATCGCATTGTTCATTGCGATGCTTCTGATTCCGTGCATGTCGTTTGCCGGGCTGCTCAGCAGCAACAGCTCCACGACGCCGATCAGCAAAGAATATAAACAGCAGTTAATGGGATCGCCGGTTTATATTCAAATCTTCAAGGAAGAACGCACGCTCGATCTATTTGTGAAAATGGGCGAGACATATCAGCTGCTTGATAGCTACAAAATTTGTAATTACTCCGGCGGGCTGGGGCCAAAACAGCGCCAGGGTGATTTTAAAAGTCCGGAAGGGTTTTATAACGTTCAGCGTAGCCAGCTCAAACCGGACAGCCGCTTCTATAAAGCCATTAACATCGGTTTCCCCAATGCCTATGACCGTGCTCACGGTTATGAAGGGAAATACCTGATGATCCACGGTGCCTGCGTGTCTATCGGCTGTTATGCGATGACCGATGCCGGCATTGATGAAATTTTCCAGTTCGTAACAGGCGCGCTGGTGTTCGGGCAGCCTAACGTTCAGGTCAGCATTTATCCGTTCCGTATGACGGATGCCAACATGGCCCGCCATAAGTACTCCTATTACGCCGATTTCTGGAAACAGCTGAAGCCGGGTTACGACTACTTTGAGCAGACCCACAAGCCGCCTGTGGTTTCTATCGTCGATGGCCGTTACGTGGTCAGCAAACCGCTGAGCCACGAAGTCGTCCATCCACAGCTGGCGTCAAATTACACGGTCCCCGAGACAAAATAGCATCCACTCGCCTGGCATGATCTTTTGCCAGGCTTCGTTGCCCGTCAGCGGCTGCGTCGCAATGACTGTGACCACATCGTTCGGTGTGGTCTCTTTCTGAAAGTCTATCTCCACATCCTGATCGAGCAGCTTTGCAACGCCAAACGGCGCACGGCGCGTGATCCAGAACAGGTTCGTCGAACAGAACGCCATGACATAGCGTCCGTCTGACAGCAGCATGTTAAACACGCCTTTTTCACGTAGCTCGGATGCCAGCGTCGCAATGTATTTAAACACGGCGGTCATGTTGCCGGGCGTACGAGGATAACGTTCCGTCAGCTTGTGCAGTAGCCAGCAGAAGGCTTTTTCGCTATCCGTTTCGCCGACCGGGCGGAAATTCCCCGTCTCCAGCGACTTATAGCCCGTCAGTTGCCCGTTGTGCGCGTAGGTCCAGTTTCGCCCCCACAGTTCACGGGTAAACGGATGGGTATTTTCCAGCGCCACTTCGCCGCGGTTTGCCTGACGGATGTGCGCAATCACCGAGCGGGACTTGATGGGATAGTCCTGCACCAGTTTGGCAATCGGTGAGTTATAGCTGGGCTGTGGATCTTTGAACGTGCGACACCCTTTGCCTTCGTAGAAGGTAATGCCCCAGCCGTCTTTATGCGGCCCGGTTCCTCCACCGCGCTGCACCAGCCCGGTGAAACTAAAGCAGATATCGGTTGGCACATTGGCGCTCATCCCGAGCAGTTCGCACATACATCACCTCCACAACAGCGGGGGCAAGAGTGCCCCCAGCGAAGTCTTACTTAACCATCTCTTTTTCGATCAGCTGGATCAGGATATGGATCACTTTGATGTGAATTTCCTGAATACGGTCAGCATAACCGAAGTGCGGAACGCGAATTTCGACATCCGCCGTACCGTCCATCTTACCGCCATCTTTACCGGTCAGGGTGATGACTTTCATCCCTTTTTCACGCGCGGCGGCGATCGCTTTGATCACGTTGCCGGAGTTGCCAGAGGTAGAGATCCCCAGCAGCACGTCGCCTTCACGGCCTACCGCTTCAACGTAGCGGGAAAAGATGTGGTCGTAACCGAAGTCGTTGCCTACGCAGGAGATGTGGCTGACGTCGGAAATCGCAATCGCCGGGTAGCCCGGACGGTTTTCGCGATAGCGTCCGGTCAGCTCTTCTGCAAAGTGCATGGCATCACAGTGGGAACCACCGTTACCGCAGGAGAGCACTTTGCCGCCCGCTTTAAAGCTGTCGGCCAGCAGGACCGCCGCGCGCTGAATAGCGTGAATGTTGGCATCATCTTTCAGAAAGTTAGCCAGCGTTTCCGCCGCTTCGTTCAGTTCGTTACGAATAAGATCCTGGTACATGAGGATAATCCTTCAGTATTGATGAAATAACACAGTGGAGTGTACCGGATAGCGGGAAAAGCGAGAAGCTAAAGCCATGCGAATCCTCCGGCGTTTTGCTTTTTCGTGCCGGCGAAAACACGAACAATGTGAGCCCGGTTGTAATTATTTTGTAAACACATTGCTAAAGGAAATAACATCAACTACAACCATATCATCACAAGTGGTCAGACCTCCTACAAGCAAGGGAGCTTTTCTTTATGATGATTTTGAGCATTCTCGCAACTGTTGTACTGCTCGGTGTGTTGTTCTATCACCGCGTCAGTTTATTCCTAAGTAGTGTGATTCTGCTGGCCTGGACGGCTGCACTTGGCGTCGCTGGTCTGTGGAATATCTGGCTTTTAGTTCCGCTGGCCATCATTCTTCTGCCGTTTAACTTTACCCCGATGCGTAAGTCGATGATCTCCGCGCCGGTGTTCAAAGGCTTCCGCAAAGTGATGCCGCCAATGTCGCGGACTGAGAAAGAAGCGATTGATGCCGGTACCACCTGGTGGGAAGGCGACCTGTTCCAGGGCAACCCGGACTGGAAAAAGCTGCATAACTATCCGCAGCCGCGTCTGACCGCTGAAGAACAGGCTTTTATTGACGGCCCGGTGGAAGAAGCGTGCCGCATGGCAAACGACTTTGCCATCACCCATGAAATGGCCGATCTGCCGCCAGAGCTGTGGGCGTATCTGAAAGAACATCGCTTCTTCGCGATGATCATCAAGAAAGAGTATGGCGGTCTGGAATTCTCCGCTTACGCTCAGGCTCGCGTCCTGCAAAAGCTGGCGGGCGTCTCCGGGATCCTGGCGATTACCGTTGGCGTGCCTAACTCCTTAGGCCCGGGTGAACTGCTGCAGCATTACGGTACGGAAGAGCAGAAAGATCACTACCTGCCGCGTCTTGCGCGTGGTCAGGAAATCCCTTGCTTCGCGCTGACCAGCCCGGAAGCTGGTTCCGATGCAGGCGCGATCCCGGATACCGGCGTGGTCTGCATGGGCGAGTGGCAGGGCGAGCAGGTGCTGGGCATGCGCCTGACCTGGAACAAGCGTTATATCACCCTGGCGCCAATCGCCACCGTGCTGGGTCTGGCCTTTAAGCTCTCTGACCCGAAAAAACTGCTGGGCGGCGAAGAAGATCTGGGCATTACCTGTGCGCTGATCCCAACCTCTACCCCGGGCGTTGAAATTGGTCGCCGTCACTTCCCGCTGAACGTGCCGTTCCAGAACGGTCCAACCCGCGGTCAGGACATCTTTGTACCGATTGATTACATCATCGGTGGTCCGAAAATGGCCGGTCAGGGCTGGCGTATGCTGGTGGAATGTCTGTCGGTTGGCCGCGGCATTACCCTGCCGTCGAACTCTACCGGTGGCCTGAAATCTGTGGCGATGGGGATTGGTGCATACGCCCACATCCGCCGTCAGTTCAAAATCTCCATCGGCAAGATGGAAGGTATCGAAGAGCCGCTGGCGCGTATTGCGGGTAATGCCTACGTGATGGATGCCGCCGCATCTTTGATTACCTACGGCATTATGCTGGGCGAAAAACCGGCCGTGCTGTCCGCGATTGTGAAATACCACTGTACCCACCGCGCGCAGCAGTCGATCATTGACGCGATGGATATCGCAGGCGGTAAAGGCATTATGCTCGGCGAAGGCAACTTCCTGGCGCGCGGCTATCAGGGCGCACCGATTGCCATCACCGTGGAAGGGGCAAACATCCTGACCCGCAGCATGATGATCTTCGGTCAGGGGGCGATTCGCTGCCATCCGTACGTGCTGGAAGAGATGGCCGCTGCGCAGAACAACGACGTGGATGCCTTCGATAAGCTGCTGTTCAAACATATCGGTCACGTGGGTAGCAACAAGGTGCGTAGCTTCTGGCTCGGCCTGACGCGCGGTCTTACCAGCGCGACGCCAACCGGTGATGCGACCAAACGCTATTACCAGCATCTGAACCGTCTGAGCGCCAACCTGGCTCTGCTGTCGGATGTTTCCATGGCCGTTCTCGGCGGTAGCCTGAAGCGTCGCGAGCGTATATCTGCCCGTCTGGGGGATGTGCTGAGCCAGATCTTCCTGGCGTCTGCGGTCCTGAAGCGTTACGACGACGAAGGGCGTCAGGAAGCGGATCTGCCGCTGGTACACTGGGGCGTTCAGGATGCGATGTATCAGGCAGAACAGGCGATTGACGATCTGCTGGCGAACTTCCCGAACCGCTTTGTTGCGGGCGCCCTGCGCGTGGTGATCTTCCCGACCGGTCGTCACCACCTGGCACCGTCCGACAAGCTGGACCACAAAGTGGCGAAAATCCTGCAGGTACCGAGCGCGACACGCTCCCGTATCGGCCGTGGTCAGTACCTGGCCCCTACGCCACATAACCCGGTGGGTCTGCTGGAAGAGGCGCTGCTTGATGTAATGGCCGCCGACCCAATTCATCAGAAGATCTGCAAACAACTGGGCAAAAACCTGCCGTTCACCCGTCTGGATGAACTGGCGAAACAGGCGCTGTCAGGTGGCATTATCGATAATGCTGAAGCAGCAATTCTGGTAAAAGCCGAAGAGAGCCGTCTGCGCAGTATTAACGTCGATGATTTCGAACCGGACGAGCTGGCAACACAGCCGGTAAAGCTGCCAGAGAAGCACCGTAAACCTGAAGCGGCATAACCCGTTTCGTTCTGACAAACCCCGCCGCGTGCGGGGTTTTTTATTGCCACATTTTCTCGTAATGACGTGCTACAGTGTCAAAAAGGGGTCGTTTGAGGAGTCTGTATCGTGCCGGGTTTGAAGATTTCGATTTTGCAGCAACCTTTAGTGTGGATGGATGGCCCTGCCAACCTGCGCCACTTTGATCGTCAACTGGAAGAGATTACCGGACGAGATGTGATTGTCCTGCCGGAGATGTTCACCACCGGCTTCGCCATGGAAGCAGCTAAGCAATCAATGCCTCAGGATGACGTGGTCGCCTGGATGCATACCAAAGCGCAGCAAACAAACGCGCTGATCGCGGGTAGTGCCGCCCTGCAAACCGAGCGCGGGCCAGTGAACCGTTTTCTGCTGGTTGAGCCGGAAGGGAAAGTGCATTTTTACGATAAACGTCACCTGTTCCGCATGGCGGATGAGCATCATCACTATGAAGCGGGTAATGAGCGCGTGGTATTCGAGTGGCGCGGCTGGCGCATTCTGCCGCTGGTCTGCTACGACCTGCGCTTCCCGGTGTGGTCGCGCAACCGCAACGATTATGACCTGGCGCTGTATGTCGCCAACTGGCCAGCACCGCGCTCGCTGCACTGGCAGTCGCTGCTGGTGGCGCGCGCCATTGAGAACCAGGCGTATGTGGTGGGCTGTAACCGTGTGGGGACGGATGGCAACGGGCATCACTACCGCGGCGACAGCCGGGTGGTAAATCCGCAGGGCGAGATTATTGCGACTGCCGAGCCGCATCAGGCAACGCGAATTGATGCGGAGCTATCGTTGACCGCGCTGAAGGAGTATCGGGAGAAGTTTCCGGCCTGGCAGGATGCGGATCCGTTTAGCATCGGGTAAAAAAAGCCGGGTGGCGGCTACGCCTTACCCGGCCTACAAATGTTGCTCGAGCGTTTAACTCACCAACGCCTGTCCGTCTTTACGGCTCTCCGTTGCCGCCACGTAATGCCCTTCCGGAAGGCGATAAATCACCTGCGCACCGCCGAAGTTATAATCCTGCAGCGGATCTTCCACCACGATCTGGTGTCCGCGTTCGCGCAGCGCGGCGATAGTATTGCGATCGAACGTTGATTCGACGATCACTTCCCTGCCCTGCACCACGCGCCAGCGCGGAGCGTCAATCGCCGCCTGCGGGTTTTGCCCGTGCAGCATAATGCGCAGCGCCATCTGCATGTGTCCTTGCGCCTGCATCGGGCCGCCCATCACGCCGAAGGACATCAACGGCTTGCCGCTGCCGTCCATTGCAAAGCCCGGAATGATGGTGTGGAACGGACGCTTGCTGCCCGCCAGCGCGTTCGGATGATTAGGATCCAGCGAAAAACCACAGCCCCGGTTTTGCAGGCTAATCCCGGTGTCTGGCACCACGATCCCTGAACCAAACCCCATATAGTTGGACTGAATAAAGGAGACCATCATCCCGCTGGCATCCGCAGTGCTGATGTAGACCGTACCGCTCTGGGTGGGTGAACCGTAGACAAAATCAGAGGCGCTTTCGTGGTTGATAAGCGCCGCACGCGATTTCAGGTAATGATCGCTCAGCAGCTCTTTGGCCGCGAACGCCATATGATCTTCATCCGCCACGTAGCGGTCGAGATCCGCCAGCGCCAGCTTCATCGCTTCAATGGACAAATGCAGAGACTGCACGGAGTCCGGATGATGCTGCTCGATGCCGCACTGCTCCAGAATACCCAGCGCAATCAGCGTGGCGATCCCCTGGCCGTTTGGCGGCAGCTCCTGCACCGAACCACCCGCGAAGTCGCGTGACAGCAGGTCTACCCAGTCCACGCGGTGGCTGGCGAGATCTTCAGCCGTCAAATGCGCGCCGTGTTCTTTGGCGAAGGCGGCAATTTTCTGCGCCAGCTCGCCGCGGTAAAACGCATCGCCGTTGGTTTTCGCTATCAGTTCCAGCGAATTCGCCTGCGCCGGGTTACGGAAGATCTCCCCCACTCGCGGCGCGCGGCTTTCCGGCGCGAAGCAGGCGCTGAAGCCAGGCTGGTCTTTCAGCTTGTTGTAGCCGCGCTGCCAGAGATGGCCAATCAGCGGCGAAACCGGGAAACCGTTTCGCGCATAGTCAATGGCTGGCTGCGCCAGCGTGGTCAGCGGCAGCGTGCCGAAACGCTCTGCCAGTGCAACCCAGCCGGATACCGCACCGGGCACGGTCACGGCGTCCCAGCCGATTTCGGGTACCGCCGTTTTTCCGGCAAAGAGATCCGCATGCCAGCTGGCCGGTGAGCGCCCCGACGCGTTCAGACCGTGAAGTTTTTCACCGTCCCAGACGATGGCAAAGGCATCACTGCCGATCCCGTTACCGGTCGGCTCGACTACCGTCAGCGCCATCGCGGTGGCAATCGCCGCATCAACAGCATTACCGCCCAGCTGCAGCATTTTCATTCCTGCCTGCGCCGCCAGCGGTTGCGAAGTGGCAACGGCGTTATGGCCCATCATCGGAGGGCGTCGTGATTCGTAACCGGACGTAAAATCAAGCGCTTTAGTCATCATGACTCCTTAGTCGTGGCGCGGATCGAGCGCATCGCGCAGCCCGTCGCCAAGTAAATTAAAGCCCTGCACGGCAAGGAAAATTGCCACGCCGGGGAAAACGGACATCCACGGCGCCTGCTCAAGAAAACCTTTCGCGGTGTTGAGCATTGACCCCCAGGACGGATTGGGCGGCTGCTGCCCCAACCCTAAAAACGACAGGCTGGCTTCGGCGATAATCGCCGAGGCAATCGCCAGCGTGGCCTGCACCAGGATCGGTGACATCACGTTGGGCAGCACGTATTTGATGATGATCCAGCGATCCGGCAGGCCAATCGCCCGCGCGCCGTCGATGTACTCTTCGTTGCGGATGGCGATCACCTGCCCACGCGTAAGACGGGCGAAGATCGGCATCGCGGAAAGGCCAATGGCGATCATCGCGTTGGTCAGGCTTGGGCCTAAAAATGCCCCCAGCGCGATCGCCATGATCAGAAACGGGCAGGCCAGCAGCGCTTCAATGAAGCGCGAGATCACCCCATCCCACATCTTCTGGAAATACCCCGCTACCAGCCCCAGCGGCACGCCGATCGCTACCGCGATAACGACCGACATACAGCCCGCCATCAGCGAGGTTCGCGCCCCCCAGATAATGCGGGATAAAATGTCGCGCCCCAGCTCGTCGGTTCCGAACCAGTACATTGCCGACGGCGCTTTACGCACCGCCAGGAAGTTGGCTTTGACCGGGTCGAACGGGGCGATCCACGGCGCCAGCAGCGCCACCAGCACAAAGAAGCCCACCACCACCGCGCCAATCACCGCACTTTTATTGGCGAGGAATTTCTTTAGCACCCGGTTTTGCGCGCGCGGCAGCGCGGGCACAGCGGTTTGCGTCGTCAGTTCCGCCATGGTTAACCTCGCATTTTCGGGTTGATAAGAACGTAGAGCACGTCAGCCAGCAGGTTGAGCAGCAGGAAGCCGATCGCCACGATCAGCACCACGCCCTGCACCACCGCGTAGTCTCGGTTAAATACCGAATCGACGATCATCTTGCCGAAGCCGGGAATGGTGAAGACCTGCTCGGTCAGCACCGCACCGCCCAGAAGCTCACCAAACAGCAGCGTCGTAAGGGTGATCACCGGCACAAGCGCATTGCGAAACGCGTGCTTTAAGATCACCGCTTTCGGCAGTAATCCTTTCGCGCGCGCGGTGCGGATGTAATCCGCTTTCAGGACCGCAATCATCGATGCACGGGTATGGCGCATCAGCGTCGCCGCCAGCCCTGTACCGAGAACGGCTGCGGGCAGCAGCAGCGTGCGCAGGTTTTGCACCGGATCCTCACTGAACGGTACATAGCCGGACGCGGGAAGCCACTGCAGGTTCACCGAGAAGACCAGAATCAGCAGGATCCCCAGCCAGAAATGGGGGATCGAGATCCCCGAGATCGCCACAAAGTTCGCCCCGTGATCGACCCAACTGTTTTTGTTCACTGCCGCGAGGATCCCCATGCTAATGCCAAATACCAGCGCGATAATCATCGCCAGAAGCGACAGCTCCAGCGTCACAGGCAATTTACTGGCAATCAGCTGCGTCACCGGTTCGTGCGTGCGTAAGGAGACCCCCAGGTCGCCCTGCAATGCGCGCGTTAACCAGTTGAAATACTGCACAGGAATGGGCGCATCCAGATTGAGCTCAGCACGCAGCTGGGCGATAACCGCCGGATCGCGCTCCTCCCCGGCCATGGCGATCAGCGGGTCGCCGGGCAGCAGTTTTTGCAGGCCAAACACCATCATGCTCACCAGCAGCAGGGTCGGGATGGCCAGCAGCAGACGTTTGCAAATCAGTTCCAGCATGGGTTCTCCTCAGGACGTTTATTTCGCCAGCGTCAAACCCGCCAGACGCACGATGCCGTCCGGGTAAGGCTTAAAGCCCTGCACGCGCTTGTTCAGACCAAAAATGCGCGGCTCGAAGTAGAGGTAGGCAATCGGCATGTCGGTTTGCAGCTGTTTCACCACCTTGTCATACAGCGGCTGGCGTGCGGCCTGGTCGGTGCTCTGGCGCGCCTGAGTCAGCCATTCGTCGACCTGCGCGTTGCTGTAGCGTCCGTCATTCAGAGTGCCTTTGCTATGGACAAAGCCGTAGATGCTGCCGTCCGGGTCCGGGCGGCCCGACCAGCCGGAGAAACTGAGCTGATAATCACCACTCTGCTGACGATCCAGCAGCGTCGCGAATTCGGTCATCTGCAGGTTGAGCGTGAAGCCGGCCTCGGCAACCATTGCCTGCAGAACCTGACCCACCTGCTGCGAGGTCGGGTTGTTCGGCACCAGCAGGTTGACGGTCAGCGGCGTGGTGACGCCTGCCGCTTTGAGCAGCGCTTTGGCTTTATCGACGTCACGGGGCGGAACCGGCAAATTGACGTGATACGGGCTCACCGTGGAAAACGCCTGGTTTGCCGGCGTGTATAGCCCTTCAAAGACCACCTGATTTAGCGCATCACGGTCGATGGCCTGCGAAAATGCCTCGCGTACGCGGGCATCTCTGAACGGATCGTTCGCCGGGACCTTGCCGTTATTGATGTTGAAGGTAATACCCTGGTAACCCAGACCCGTTACCTTCGCCAGCGCCAGCTTGCTGTCGGCTTCAACGGTTTTAACGTCGCTGGCCGCAATGCCTTCGGTCAGGTCGAGATCGCCTGCCCGCAGGTTCGCGAGGCGCACGGAGGCGTCCGGGATCGGCAGATAGATAATTTTGTCGAAGTGGTAGGCGTCTTTATTCCAGTAATTGTCGAAGCGAGTCAGAACAATGCGGTCCTGGGACACGCGGCTGTCAAACTTATAAGGACCGGAACAGACCGGATGGGCGGCAAAGTCAGGCTTTTTCGCCGCGTCGGGTGCCATCATCGCGCCCGCGCGGTCAGTCAGCTGCATCAGCAGCGCGGCGTCAGGGGTTTTCAGGTGCAGCGCAATCTGCATCGGACCGGTGACCTCTACCGATTCCACCGAGGAGATCTCGCTTTTGCGCAGGGAGCCTTTTAGGGTCAACGCACGGTCGAGGTTGTATTTCGCAGCAGCGGCGTCGAATTTCTCGCCGTCATGGAAGGTCACCCCCTCACGGAGATCCATGGTCAGCGTTTTGCCGTCATCGCTCCAGGCCCACGACTTCGCCAGACCTGGCACCACTTTCAGATGTTCGTCGACATCCACCAGCCTGTCGCACAGGGAAGCAAAGACAAAGCGGCCATAGTAGGTGCGCGCCAGATGCGGGTCGAGCATGTCCGGGTCAGCTCCCAGACCAATTCGCAGCACGCTTTCAGAATGGGCGGGCAGCGCCGCGCCAAGCAACATAACACTTCCCAGTACGGTCAAAAGAGAATTACGCATTGTCATTATCATGAGTTCCTTGAAGGAAGGGAGGAGTGAGTGGCCGCGTGTTCAAACAGCGCGCGGCGGCGCAGAAAAGCTGCGGATGGCGGTGCTATCTGAACAACACTGCGATCGCGATTGATATCCTGCCAGCGGTGACAGGCAACCTGACGTCCACCGTCCAGCACCTGATTAATTGGCTCAACCTGACGGCATTCATCGGTAACATACGGGCAGCGGGTATGGAAACGGCAGCCGGATGGAGGGCTCGCCGGGTTCGGCAGATCCCCCTGCAGCAGCGGTGCGTCGCGTTCAATGCCCGGCTGCATCTGTGGTGCCGAGGCGATCAGTGCCTGGGTATAAGGGTGCAGCGGGGCGTCAAAGATCTCGTCGACGGTCGCAAGTTCAACGATTTGCCCGAGATACATGACCGCCACGCGGTCGCTCATATGGCGAATCACCGCCAGGCCGTGGGCAACGATCACCATCGTCAGCCCCAGCTGGTGCTTCAGGCTTTCCAGCAAATTGACGACCTGGGCCTGGACGGAAACATCCAGCGCAGAGACGGGTTCATCGCCAAGCAACAGTTTTGGTCCCGAGGCCAGCGCGCGCGCAATGCCGATACGCTGGCGCTGGCCGCCGGAAAACTCATGCGGATAGCGCCCGGACCAGGCGGCAGGCAGGCCAACGGTTTTGAGGAGTTCGGCGACGCGGTACTGACGATCGGCTTTCTTCATGTTCTGGTGCAGCCACAGCGGCTCACCGACGATCTGCTCCACCGTCATGCGCGGGTTCAGCGAGGCAAACGGATCCTGGAAAATAATTTGCAGCTCACGCCGGAGCTGGTTCAGACGGGCGCCCGAGGCGTCGGTAATCTCCTCACCCTGGTAAAACACGCGCCCTTCACTGGCGGCGAGCAGGCGCAGCAGCAGACGCCCAAGGGTGGATTTGCCGGAGCCAGACTCGCCGACAATTGCCAGCGTTTCACCCGGCATCACGGCAAGCGAAACGCGATCGACCGCCGTAACAAACCGGGCCGGTGAAAAGAGTTTTTTCGGACCAGGGAAGCGCTTGCTGAGGTCGCGGGCTTCAAGAATTGGCGTAGTCATGCGGTCTCTCCCAGGGCAATGTGGTGTTCGAGCGGCACGCGGAAGCAGGCGACCTGATGACCCGCGCCGAGCGTGTTGAGCGGCGGTTTTTCATCATGGCAGCGAGACTGCGCAAACGGGCAGCGCGTCGCAAAACGACAGCCTTTCGGCATGGATTCCGGGAGCGGGACCGACCCGGGAATAGTGGAGAGCTGGCCTTTACGTGCACCCAGCGAAGGGATTGAGCCCATCAGGCCGATGGTGTACGGGTGCTGCGGGTCGGCAAAGATGGCCTCGACGCTCCCCTGCTCCACCACCTGCCCGGCATACATTACCGCCACCTGCTGGGCGACTTCGGCCACCACGCCTAAATCGTGGGTGATCATCAGGACCGCCGTGCCGGTTTCTTCTTTGAGGGTGTTGAGCAAGGTGAGGATTTGCGCCTGGATGGTGACGTCGAGCGCGGTAGTCGGTTCATCGGCAATCAGTAATTTAGGATGGTTGATCAGCGCCATGGCAATCATCACACGCTGGCGCATACCGCCGGAAAGCTGATGCGGGTAAGCCTTGAGGCGCATCTCCGCCGCGGGGATCTGCACCTTCTCCAGGATCTGCAGCGCGACCTTCATCGCCTCTGTGCGGGAAACGCTCTGGTGACGCATGACCGCTTCACTGAGCTGATCGCCTAATGTGAAAGCGGGATTGAGCGAGGTCATCGGCTCCTGGAAAATCATCGCCAGCTCGCTGCCGCGCAAATCGGCATAGTCCCGCGGCGAGAGCTTTCGCAGATCGTGACGGCGAAACTGCATTTCTCCGCTGACAATCTGCGCGCTGGCGGGCAGTAATCCCATCAGCGCCAGTGAGGTGATACTTTTCCCGCAGCCGGACTCTCCCACCAGCGCCAGCGTCTCGCCTGCTTTGACCGTCAGGGAAATACCGTCCAGTACGCTAACCGGCGAGCCGGAAAATTTAACGTTGAGATTATTCAGCCGAAGTACAGGCGTGGTGTCCTTAAACGGGATCGTCGTCATAGCGTGAAGTCGTCCTCAAGGTGGATCGCCTGAATCAGGGCGGTTTGCAGGCTAAGCAGGTGTTCGCGCATGGCGGCAGCTGCTTCATTAGGCTGGCGATGGATAATCGCAGACATGATCTTGTGATGGTGGTCGTTATAGCTGTCGACACGTTCGGGCGTGCGGGCTAATTCGCGCAGATGCTGCCAGCCCGGTTCGCGCCGCACGGCATCAATCGCGTCAAACAGGCCGAGCATCAGGCGGTTGCCCGCAGCCTCGGCAATAGCGCGGTGAAAGGCGCTATCCCACAGTTCGTTGAGATCGCGGTCATCCGGGCTGACCTTGTCGATGCGTTCCAGCATGCGCTGCATGAGCGCGAGGTTTTCCCTGGTGGCACGCAGTGCCGCAAGCCGGGCTAAGCCGGGTTCGAGCTGTAGACGAGCTTCCATAACTTCCAGCAGGTTGGTTTGCTGAACCAATCCCTGAAGCGCCAGCGGTTCAACAGGGGCAGCGGGACCAATAAAGGTGCCTTTACCCTGTTTACGCCAGATCCGTCCTTCCTCTTCCAGCACATCCAGCGCGCGACGCACCTCGCGTCGTCCTACGCCGAGAGTTTCCGACAGCTCACGTTCCGTGGGCAGCGGAGTGCCTGGTGTTGACTCATGCTGGTTGATAAGCCCGCGCAACTGCTCAAGCGCGGTACTGGAATTGGCCAGAAACCGTGACGGTTTTTCCATATTGGTTCGCTCGCTATCATCATTATTTTCTTTTTATTAACGATAAGTTATTGATATGGCATGAACCTTATCGTGCTAATGATTAAGCAATAACCGAACCAATTATTTATTGGTTCAAAAACTTTCACGATATCCACTGTAAGCGAATGATTTCATGAAAATTATTTTTACAAAGCGACACAGTCTGATTAAGGCCAAAAAGTGGCTGGGCGAAAGAATGCACAAACACAGTGCAAATAACGCACTAATGCTGTGCAAATGTTAATTAATTGCACCACATAAATTAACATTTTGTTAATGAAAAGAAAGAGGGATAAAAGACACAGGCTGTTGAAACGACGAAGGCCTGAATCATTTCTGATTCAGGCCTTCTGAATAGTGGCGGAACGGACGGGACTCGAACCCGCGACCCCCTGCGTGACAGGCAGGTATTCTAACCGACTGAACTACCGCTCCACTGTTCCCGTTTGGGGAACGAGGCGCATATTACGGTGTGCCTCCGATCTCGTCAACGCTTTTTCTCACGTTTTGAATCGTTTGCTGCAAAAATCGCCCAACCGATGATTTTACAGACATTATGGCGTTTTTTCAGGCGCGCCACATACAGCTGCCGCCCTTCTTCTGTACCAGATCGAGACGGGATTCATGGTTAAGTAACTCTTCATCACTGGCTAAAACAACCCGTAAACGACTTGCCTGACGAACCACGCGCTGGATGCCCGCTTCGCCCTGCGTCTGCTGCGACTCATTTTCCATGCTGAATTTCATCGACGTCTGACCGCCGGTCATCGCCAGATAGACATCAGCCAGAATCTGGGCATCGAGAAGTGCCCCGTGCAGCGTTCGCTTGGTGTTGTCTATTTCATAACGTGAACAGAGTGCATCGAGGCTGTTACGCTTGCCGGGAAACATCTTCCTCGCCAGCGCCAGGCTATCGGTCACTTTGCAGAAGGTATTGGTTTTCGGAATATCGCGATGGAGCTTACTAAACTCATAGTCCATAAAGCCGATATCGAACGACGCGTTATGGATGATTAACTCAGCGCCTTTGATGTAGTCGAGAAACTCGTCTGCCACCTCGGCGAAGGTCGGTTTATCCAGCAAGAACTCATCGGCAATACCGTGAACGCCAAACGCTTCTGGATCCACCAGCCGATCGGGTTTGAGGTAGACGTGGAAGTTGTTCCCCGTGAGACGACGGTTCACCACTTCAACGGCACCGATCTCAATGATCTTGTGTCCTTCGTAGTGCGCGCCGATCTGGTTCATACCGGTGGTTTCGGTATCGAGGACAATCTGGCGAGTAATTGCAGTGCTCATAGCGGTCATTTATGTCAGACTTATCGTTTAACTGAACGTTTCAATACAGGAAGTCTACCAGAGATGCGTAAACAGGTAGAAATTTTCACCGATGGATCTTGTCTCGGGAACCCAGGACCCGGCGGCTACGGCGCGATTATGCGCTATCGTCAGCATGAGAAAACTTTTAGCGAAGGGTATTTCCTGACCACCAACAACCGTATGGAGTTGATGGCAGCCATTGTGGCGCTGGAAGCCTTAAAAGAACACTGCGACGTGGTGTTGAGTACGGATAGCCAGTACGTGCGACAGGGCATCACTCAGTGGATCCACAACTGGAAAAAACGCGGCTGGAAAACTGCAGATAAGAAGCCCGTGAAGAACGTCGATCTCTGGAAGCGCCTTGATGCGGCACTGGGCCAGCACGAGATTAAGTGGGAGTGGGTTAAAGGCCACGCCGGCCACCCGGAAAACGAGCGCTGCGATGAACTGGCGCGCGCGGCGGCCTCAAATCCGGCCCATGAGGATACTGGCTACCAGCCTGAATCCTGATCAGGGTTTTCTGTACTGCCGCGTTGCGCCAACGGTCTGGCGGATGGGCGTTTTCGATTTGCTCTGCTTCATGGGGTTAAGCGTCAGAGGGATGGTTCGCTTACGCGCGACGATAAACTGCATGCAGCCTAATGCGGGCAAATGCGTACTCAGCAAGACTCCCCCCTGCCGCGCCCACGGCAGTACCTGAAAACCGCCATAGCAGAGCACTTCAAAGTTGAGCAGTGACAGCCAGTCGAGCTGGCGCATCATGGTGAACATCCGGCTGTTATAGGGTGGCGTTCGGCGCAATACAGGCACCAGCTTACGTAACCCCATCAGACTCAGCGGATTAAAACCGCTGAGTATCAGCCAGCCGTCATCAATCAGCACGCGATCGGCTTCACGCAGCATACGATGAGGATCGCTGCACCAGGGCAGCGCGTGGGCAAGAAGACACGCATCTACGGATTTTTCCGCAAACGGCAGATGCAATGGGTCAGCCTTCACCTGAACCGGCGATCCGCCGAGAGAGACATTGACCTGATGTGAGATGGCGCAGCTTTCGGTATTGATTTCTGCGCTGAGATTGCCAATCTTAAGCAGGTGAAAGCCATACATTTTCGCGAGCCAGGGCTTCAGCTGTTGCTCAAGCGCCTCGCGATAGTATTCACCCCAGGGCAATTCCGCCCAACGTTCCGGTGCTGCGACAGTCTGAGGTATCCTTGCCGGTTTCATCAAAACACCCGCCACGCTATAAGAGGTAATGTATGAATCTTATCAGTATTCCTGCTTTTCAGGACAATTACATCTGGGTTTTGGTCGATAACGATCGTCGATGCGTCATTGTCGATCCCGGCGAATCCGCCCCTGTGCTTGATGCAATAAAGGAGAACGGCTGGCAGCCAGAAGCCATTCTGTTGACGCACCATCATAACGATCACACTGGCGGCGTGCCGGAACTGCGCGCTCATTTTCCGCATCTTGTGGTTTACGGACCGGCTGAGACACAAGATAAGGGAACGACGCAAGTAGTCAATGAGGGCGAAAATATCCACATCCGTGAGTGGGAGTTTTCCGTATTTGCTACGCCAGGTCACACTTTGGGACATCTGTGTTTCTACAGTAAACCTTATCTTTTTTGTGGCGACACCCTCTTCTCAGGCGGTTGCGGAAGACTTTTTGAAGGCACACCAGAACAGATGTATCAGTCTTTACAAAAGATTAGTGCTTTACCCGATGACACACTTATTTGTTGTGCCCATGAGTATACATTAGGGAATATGAAGTTTGCGGTGAGCCTCTTACCCGAGGATCGGGCGATTCAGGATTATTATCACAAAGTGAAGGAGTTACGTGCAAAAAACCAAAATACACTACCCGCAATTCTGAAAAATGAGCGCCGAATTAATTTATTTCTGCGAACAGATGATATTGATTTAATTAATAAAATTAACCAAGAAACAAATTTGCAACAACCAGAACAACGATTTGCATGGTTAAGGTCAAAGAAAGATAACTTCAGATAAATGCGGGTTGCCTTTTCAAAATTTCGCCGTTATCATCGCTCGTCTTTTAAGCAACTATTGACACACACATGAAGGCAAAAGCGATATTACTCGCCTCTGTCCTGCTTGTAGGTTGCCAGTCGCAGAACGGCAGCAACGTACAACAGCACGCACAGAGCCTTTCTGCAGCTGGTCAAGGGGAAGCAGGGAAGTTTACAAGTTCGGCGCGCTGGATGGACGATGGGACATCTTTCGCGCAGGAGCAAGACTTGTGGACCTCTATTGGCGACGAGCTAAAGATGGGAATTCCGGAAAACAGCCGGATTCGCGAACAGAAGCAGAAGTATTTAAGAAATAAGAGCTATCTCCACGATGTAACGTTACGGGCAGAGCCGTATATGTACTGGATAGCCGGGCAAGTTAAGAAACGTAACATGCCTATGGAGCTGGTACTCCTACCCATAGTGGAGAGCGCTTTTGACCCACACGCGACGTCTGGCGCCAATGCCGCAGGCATTTGGCAGATCATTCCGAGCACCGGGCGAAACTATGGTCTGAAACAGACCCGCAACTATGATGCGCGTCGGGATGTTGTCGCTTCAACGACAGCCGCTCTCGACATGATGCAACGTCTGAATAAGATGTTTGACGGCGACTGGCTGTTAACGGTCGCAGCGTATAATAGTGGCGAGGGTCGTGTACTGAAGGCAATGAAAGCGAATAAAGCACGGGGTAAATCCACCGATTTTTGGTCGCTCTCACTGCCACAGGAAACGAAGATTTACGTACCGAAGATGCTGGCCTTGAGCGATATTCTCAAGAACAGCAAGCGTTACGGTGTACAACTGCCAACACCAGACGAAAGTCGTGCACTGGCGCGCGTTCGCCTCAGCAACCCTGTGGATATTCAACAGGTTGCTGATATGACGGGTATGTCGGTAAGTAAACTTAAAACCTTTAATGCAGGCGTTAAAGGCTCAACGCTGGGGGCTAGTGGCCCGCAGTATGTGATGGTTCCGCAGAAACATGCTGAGCAATTGCGTGAGTCTTTAGCATCGGGTGAGATTGCCGCCGTTCAGTCAACACTGATCGCCGATGCTTCATCCGTTAACAGCCGCAGCTATAAGGTGCGTTCAGGTGATACGCTTTCTGGCATTGCATCACGTCTTGGCGTGACGGCGAAAGATCTGCAGCAGTGGAATAATCTGCGCAGCTCAGGTCTGAAAGTGGGTCAAACTCTGACGGTAGGCGCAGGTAGCAGCGCACAGCGTCTCGCCAGCAACAGCGATAGCATCACTTATCGCGTACGTAAAGGCGATTCACTGTCCAGTATCGCAAAACGACATGGCGTGAACATCAAAGATGTAATGCGCTGGAACAATGATACTGACAATCTGAAACCAGGCGACCAGTTGACGTTGTTTGTGAAGAACAGCGCTACGCCAGACTCCTGATTACACGATCGAAAGATAAAAAGGCACCGATTCCCCTCGGTGCCTTTTTTGTTTATCCCGCTTTTTGCGCTTCAGCCATGATGGTATCGCTGGTAAACGATCCATCCTCCTGCAATTCAAAGTACGCTTTTACCTCAGCAGAGGCACTCTCCTGATAGAGGCGAATCGCCTGACTTAATGCTTCCGGGGTACGCATACGGGCAATCCACGAAGGGTATTCCAGCGGCAAACGGTCTGTTGTTAACGTTCGGGTAATCAACCCCGCTTCAGTGATAAGCGATAACCACTCTCCGCTGGAGTAGTTTTGTACGTGGGAAGTATCACGCAGCGCTTCTACTGTCTGCAGCCAGATATCGCGCACCGGATGCCCGGGAGACATCACATCCATAATAATGAAGATCCCGCCCGGCTTCAGGACACGTTTGACTTCACGTAACGCCTGGCCGACATCATGCCAGTGGTGCGCGGAATAACGGCTAATCACCACCTCAAACGAGGCATCATCAAACGGTAAGGACTCGGCGTACCCCTGGCGCGTATCCACGTTGCTCAGCCCTTTCTCTCTCGCCGCCTCAGCAACAACATCCAGCATCTGACTGGATAAGTCATACGCGGTGACCTTCGCCACCTGCTGCGCAGCCGTAAAGCTGGCATGCCCTGCCCCACAGCCTAAATCCAGCACGTGCGCCTGCGGGAATGCTGCCAGACGTTCGCCGAGACGCAGCAGGTCACGGCCTGAAGCATGCACGGCGCTGGTCAGATAGGCATTTGCCTGGGAGCCAAACTGTTTTTCTACGTTGTCATGATGGGAGTGTGTTGTTGTCATCGTACTGTCCTTTGTTGGTTAAAAATAAAAGGGCAGCACCCGCGCAGGCCTGCCCCACGGCAGACCTGACACACCATTATTTATCAGGTTTGCCGGGACTGAATTCGACTAGTAGAGGGTTGTGATCGGAGGCGCGCGTGACCAGAACAGAGGCATCATGCACGCTCAGACCACGATAGAAGACAAAATCGAGAGGTCGACCAAAGGCTTTTTTACGCTGATCGTCACTAAAACGGACTTCACGCAGAGACATTTCACGCGCAAAGCGATACAGCGCATTCATGCGCGGACGACTCCAGGCATTGAAATCACCGGCCATAATGATAGGCCCGCTGTGGTGGGCAATTTGATCGCCAATGGGAAGTAACTGCTTACTGTACACATCCACGCCCAGGCTGAAATTTACCGCGTGGATGTTCACCACCATCAGCATCCGGGTATCCGGCAGCGGATAGACGGTCACCAGCGCCGATTTCGCCAGACGCAGTATAGGCTCGCGCTCACGCAGCGGGCAGCAGTAAACCGGGTGTGCTGAAGAGAGGGTCATCACGCCTGAAGGATGTTGCGGCAGGACAAACGCCGGCACCTGGTCGGCAGCAAGATAGTTCGTTGTGGCAAACCGAACCAGTTCAGGTGTGGTTTGCGCCTCCTGAAGCAGAACCAGATGAGCATCTTTACCAAAATTCTTGAGTACCGATAACCACTCCGCACGCTGCTGCTTAAAGATATTCCAGACCAGTACCCGAATTTTGTCATCGCTGCTTAACGGTGTCCCTGCGGGTAATGCCTGGCTTATGCTCGCAAACGACCCCGGAGGCAAGATCCTCTCCGCGGGCATTCCGGCAACATAACGCATGGCATAGGTATTTTTTCGCACTTTTGGAAACGGCCTCTGTAACATGAACCAGCCCGAAAACGGACTGGTTCTAATGTTATAGGGACTTTAGGTCACACTTTCAACGCAATTTCTGAGAAACCGCTTTCCAGTTTTGTAAGCAAGCACTTACTGATGTTATCCCAGTGCTACGCGAGTAGGTTTATCGAGGCGGCCACTCAGCCCTATCAGCAGGAAAGCGACAAGGACGATCACCGCACCAATCCAGGGTGTCTGGGTTAATCCAAAGTGTTCGACGGTTTGTCCGCCAATAATGGAGCCCAGCGCGATCCCAATATTGAACGCGGCAATGTTCAGTCCGGATGCCACATCCACGGCGTTTGGCGTATAGAGCTCCGCTTTCTGAACAACATAAACCTGAAGCCCGGGCACGTTGCCAAAAGCGAAGACACCCATTACCAGTACCGTGATCAGTGCGGCGTATTGCATGGACGCCGTGAACTGGAATATCAACAGCAGAACCACCAGGGCGGCGAAGATAAATTTCAGCGCCGGAACCGCACCATGTTTATCTGCAAGCTTGCCGCCCCAGATATTGCCAATCGCCACGGAAATACCGTATCCCAGCAAAATCCAGCTCACGGCACTCGGGGAGAAGCCTGCCAGGTCCTGCATCATCGGTGCCAGGAAGGTGAAGGCGGTAAATACGCCTCCATAGCCCAGAGCCGTGACCGCGTAGATGATCAGCAAACGCGGATGGGTAAGCACCTTTAGCTGATCGCTCAGGCTGGCGCTGGCCCGGCCTGGAATAGTCGACGGTACCAGCAGCAGGCTAGCAACAAGGGCAATAACCCCCAATAAGGAGACGGCCAGAAACGTCTCACGCCAGCCGAAGTGCTGTCCGATAAACGTGCCTAGCGGCACACCCGTAACGAGTGCGACGGTCAGTCCACCAAACATGATCGCAATAGCTGAGGCTGCTTTCTCTTTGGGGACCAGGCTGGTTGCAATGGTGGAACCAATTGAGAAGAACACGCCGTGTGCAAGGCCGGTCAACAGACGGGCAACCACCAGGGTGGTGTAGTCCGGTGCCTGCCAGGCCAGAATGTTACCGGCGGTGAACAACACCATCAACGCAACTAACAGCTGCTTACGCGGAAAACGTCCGGTCAGAGCCGTCAGCACAGGCGCACCGACGGCGACGCCCAGGGCGTAGATTGACACCAGCAATCCGGCGGAAGGCAGCGAGATCGCAAGCTGGTTAGCAATGGTGGGAACCAGTCCCACGATAACAAATTCGGTCGTGCCAATTGCAAAGGCACTGATCGTCAGGGCAAGTAGCGCCAGTGGCATAAAATACTCCATATCATCAGGATTAAGATGACAGGCAGTATGCGCCAGTGCTTAAATAACAAAAATGGTCAAAATATCAATAGAATTTTGCAGGTAGTGCAACAATGAAAGCAACGTCAGAAGAGCTGACAATCTTTGTCGCCGTTGTTGAAAGCGGTAGCTTCAGCCGTGCAGCCGAACAGCTGGGACAGGCTAACTCGGCCATCAGCCGCTCAGTGAAAAAGCTGGAGATGAAGCTTGGGGTGAGCCTGCTCAACCGGACGACGCGGCAACTGAGCCTGACGGAAGAAGGAGAGCGTTATTTCCGCCGCGTGCAGTCGGTGCTGCAGGAGATGGCTGCAGCAGAGACAGAAATTATGGAAAGCCGCAGCACGCCGCGGGGATTGCTGCGCATTGATGCGGCCACGCCGGTAGTACTGCACTTTCTGATGCCGCTGATCAAACCTTTTCGTGAACGCTATCCGGAGATGACGCTTTCTTTGGTCTCATCAGAGACGTTTATCAACCTCATCGAGCGTAAAGTGGATGTGGCTATCCGGGCCGGTACACTGACCGATTCAAGCTTGCGCGCCCGCCCGCTTTTTGCCAGCTACCGAAAAATTATCGCGTCGCCGCAGTACATTGCTGAGCACGGTAAACCGGAGACCGTTGAAGAGTTGAAGCAGCATCTTTGTCTGGGCTTTACGGAACCGGTATCACTGAACACCTGGCCTGTCGCCTGTCGTGATGGTCAGCTTCATGAAATTACCAGTGGGTTATCGTCAAACAGTGGAGAAACGCTAAAGCAACTGTGTCTTGAAGGGAACGGCATCGCGTGCCTGTCTGACTATATGATAGATAAGGAGATTGCACGAGGTGAACTGGTGGAACTGATGGCGGATAAACGTTTGCCGGTCGAGATGCCTTTTAGCGCAGTGTATTACAGTGACAGAGCGGTGAGTACGCGGATTCGTGCTTTTATTGACTTCCTGAGTGAACATATAAAGACAGCTCCCAGAGGAGCTGTATGAGGGTTAAGGCGACAGAGGGTTAGTGAAACTTAATCCCAGTCAGGCGCTAAACCTTCCGGGCTGACCAGGCGATCGTTGCACTCCAGTGCTGCGATCGCTTTTTTATCGTCATCATCCAGATGAAGGTCGACCGCTGACAGGTTGCTGGCCAGGTTTACACGTTTGGTTGACGATGGGATCACGGCATAACCTTCGCCCATTGCCCATGCCAGAATGACCTGTGCCGGGGTCGCGTTATGTTTTTCAGCAATACGTATAATCGCCTCATCTTTCAGTGCCTTACCATAAGCCAGCGTCATGTATGACGTGATGTGGATACCGTGCTGCTTTGCCCAGTCCACGACTTTATGGTTTTGCAGGTAAGGTGAAAGTTCAATCTGGTTGGTCGCGATATTTTCTGCACCTACTGCGGCAATGGCTTTTTCCATCAGCGGAATGGTGAAGTTTGAAATACCGATTTCACGCGTTAATCCCTGCTTTTTCGCTTCCATCAGCGCCTGCATGAACTCTTCTACAGAAACGGCATCGTTTGGTGATGGCCAGTGGATCAGCGTCAGATCCACGTAGTCAGTACGCAGCTTTTTCAGACTCTCTTTCAGGCTCGGGAGCAGTTTGTCTTTGCTGAGGTTTTCAATCCAGATTTTGGTGGTGATAAATATCTCGTTACGCGGTACGCCACTCTCTTCAATGGCCTGTCCAACGGCAGCTTCATTTTCATAGATCTGTGCCGTATCAATTGCGCGATAGCCTAACTCGAGTGCCGTTTTAACAGATGCGATAACAACGTCGTCTTTCAGGCGGAAAGTGCCCAGACCAAATGCAGGGAGAGTCATAGTATTCCTCAATCATTATGTTCGTAAACTGAGGAGGATTATCGCTGGCGTTGTTATATTGAAAAAGATCGTAAAACGCAGAGGATTTTTGCTCATTTCGCAATAATCAAACAACAGATAAGAAAAAAGCCCTGAGCGTTAACTCAGGGCTTTCAATAAGTGGCGGAACGGACGGGACTCGAACCCGCGACCCCCTGCGTGACAGGCAGGTATTCTAACCGACTGAACTACCGCTCCACCGAAGACTGCTTGTAACCACCGGATTTATGCACCAGCTTACTACTTAATTTGATGCCTGGCAGTTCCCTACTCTCACATGGGGAGACCCCACACTACCATCGGCGCTACGGCGTTTCACTTCTGAGTTCGGCATGGGGTCAGGTGGGACCACCGCGCTAAAGCCGCCAGGCAAATTCTGTTATCTGTATCAGGCTGAAAATCGTCTCTCTTCGCCAAAACAGCTTCGGCGTTGTAAGGTTAAGCCTCACGGTTCATTAGTATCGGTTAGCTCAACGCATCGCTGCGCTTACACACCCGACCTATCAACGTCGTCGTCTTCAACGTTCCTTCAGGAGACTTAAAGTCTCAGGGAGAACTCATCTCGGGGCAAGTTTCGTGCTTAGATGCTTTCAGCACTTATCTCTTCCGCATTTAGCTACCGGGCAGTGCCATTGGCATGACAACCCGAACACCAGTGATGCGTCCACTCCGGTCCTCTCGTACTAGGAGCAGCCCCCCTCAATTCTCCAGCGCCCACGGCAGATAGGGACCGAACTGTCTCACGACGTTCTAAACCCAGCTCGCGTACCACTTTAAATGGCGAACAGCCATACCCTTGGGACCTACTTCAGCCCCAGGATGTGATGAGCCGACATCGAGGTGCCAAACACCGCCGTCGATATGAACTCTTGGGCGGTATCAGCCTGTTATCCCCGGAGTACCTTTTATCCGTTGAGCGATGGCCCTTCCATTCAGAACCACCGGATCACTATGACCTGCTTTCGCACCTGCTCGAGCCGTCACTCTCGCAGTCAAGCTAGCTTATGCCATTGCACTAACCTCCTGATGTCCGACCAGGATTAGCTAACCTTCGTGCTCCTCCGTTACTCTTTGGGAGGAGACCGCCCCAGTCAAACTACCCACCAGACACTGTCCGCAACCCGGATTACGGGTCTACGTTAGAACACCAGCCATTAAAGGGTGGTATTTCAAGGTCGGCTCCACGCAGACTGGCGTCCACGCTTCAAAGCCTCCCACCTATCCTACACATCAAGGACCAGTGTTCAGTGTCAAGCTATAGTAAAGGTTCACGGGGTCTTTCCGTCTTGCCGCGGGTACACTGCATCTTCACAGCGAGTTCAATTTCACTGAGTCTCGGGTGGAGACAGCCTGGCCATCATTACGCCATTCGTGCAGGTCGGAACTTACCCGACAAGGAATTTCGCTACCTTAGGACCGTTATAGTTACGGCCGCCGTTTACCGGGGCTTCGATCAAGAGCTTCGCGTTACCGCTAACCCCATCAATTAACCTTCCGGCACCGGGCAGGCGTCACACCGTATACGTCCACTTTCGTGTTTGCACAGTGCTGTGTTTTTAATAAACAGTTGCAGCCAGCTGGTATCTTCGACTGATTTCAGCTCCACCCGCAGGGGCTTCACCTACATATCAGCGTGCCTTCTCCCGAAGTTACGGCACCATTTTGCCTAGTTCCTTCACCCGAGTTCTCTCAAGCGCCTTGGTATTCTCTACCTGACCACCTGTGTCGGTTTGGGGTACGATTTCGTGTTACCTGATGCTTAGAGGCTTTTCCTGGAAGCAGGGCATTTGTTACTTCAGCACCGTAGTGCCTCGTCATCACACCTCAGCGTTAAAAGGTACCGGATTTACCTGGAACCTCCGCCTACATGCTTAAACCGGGACAACCGTCGCCCGGCTAACATAGCCTTCTCCGTCCCCCCTTCGCAGTAACACCAAGTACAGGAATATTAACCTGTTTCCCATCGACTACGCCTTTCGGCCTCGCCTTAGGGGTCGACTCACCCTGCCCCGATTAACGTTGGACAGGAACCCTTGGTCTTCCGGCGAGCGGGCTTTTCACCCGCTTTATCGTTACTTATGTCAGCATTCGCACTTCTGATACCTCCAGCAACCCTCACAGGCCACCTTCAACGGCTTACAGAACGCTCCCCTACCCAACAACACATAGTGTCGCTGCCGCAGCTTCGGTGCATGGTTTAGCCCCGTTACATCTTCCGCGCAGGCCGACTCGACCAGTGAGCTATTACGCTTTCTTTAAATGATGGCTGCTTCTAAGCCAACATCCTGGCTGTCTGTGCCTTCCCACATCGTTTCCCACTTAACCATGACTTTGGGACCTTAGCTGGCGGTCTGGGTTGTTTCCCTCTTCACGACGGACGTTAGCACCCGCCGTGTGTCTCCCGTGATAACATTCTTCGGTATTCGTAGTTTGCATCGGGTTGGTAAGCCGGGATGGCCCCCTAGCCGAAACAGTGCTCTACCCCCGAAGATGAGTTCACGAGGCGCTACCTAAATAGCTTTCGGGGAGAACCAGCTATCTCCCGGTTTGATTGGCCTTTCACCCCCAGCCACAGGTCATCCGCTAATTTTTCAACATTAGTCGGTTCGGTCCTCCAGTTAGTGTTACCCAACCTTCAACCTGCCCATGGCTAGATCACCGGGTTTCGGGTCTATACCCTGCAACTTAACGCCCAGTTAAGACTCGGTTTCCCTTCGGCTCCCCTATTCGGTTAACCTTGCTACAGAATATAAGTCGCTGACCCATTATACAAAAGGTACGCAGTCACCCCATAAAGAGGCTCCCACTGCTTGTACGTACACGGTTTCAGGTTCTTTTTCACTCCCCTCGCCGGGGTTCTTTTCGCCTTTCCCTCACGGTACTGGTTCACTATCGGTCAGTCAGGAGTATTTAGCCTTGGAGGATGGTCCCCCCATATTCAGACAGGATACCACGTGTCCCGCCCTACTCTTCGAGTTCACAACCTGTGCATTTTCGTGTACGGGACTATCACCCTGTACCGTCGGACTTTCCAGACCGTTCCACTAACACACAAGCTGATTCAGACTCCGGGCTGCTCCCCGTTCGCTCGCCGCTACTGGGGGAATCTCGGTTGATTTCTTTTCCTCGGGGTACTTAGATGTTTCAGTTCCCCCGGTTCGCCTCGTTAACCTATGTATTCAGTTAACGATAGTGTGTCGGAACACACTGGGTTTCCCCATTCGGACATCGCCGGGTCAAAGGTTCATATCACCTCGCCGGCGCTTTTCGCAGATTAGCACGTCCTTCATCGCCTCTGACTGCCAGGGCATCCACCGTGTACGCTTAGTCGCTTAACCTCACAACCCGAAGATGTTTCTTTCGATTCATCATCGGTTTGCGAAAATTTGAGAGACTCGAACACACATAACATGTGTGTCGTTTCAATTTTCAGCTTGATCCAGATTTTTAAAGAGCAAATATCTCAAACGTCACCCGAAGATGAGTTTTGAGATACGGGGGTCGGCGACTTTCACTCACGAACCAGCAAGTGGCGTCCCCTAGGGGATTCGAACCCCTGTTACCGCCGTGAAAGGGCGGTGTCCTGGGCCTCTAGACGAAGGGGACACTGAAGTCTCAATCGCAAGACGCCTTGCTATTTACTTTTCATCAGACAATCTGTGTGAGCACTGCAAAGGCAGGTTCTTTAAGGTAAGGAGGTGATCCAACCGCAGGTTCCCCTACGGTTACCTTGTTACGACTTCACCCCAGTCATGAATCACAAAGTGGTAAGCGCCCTCCCGAAGGTTAAGCTACCTACTTCTTTTGCAACCCACTCCCATGGTGTGACGGGCGGTGTGTACAAGGCCCGGGAACGTATTCACCGTAGCATTCTGATCTACGATTACTAGCGATTCCGACTTCATGGAGTCGAGTTGCAGACTCCAATCCGGACTACGACGCACTTTATGAGGTCCGCTTGCTCTCGCGAGGTCGCTTCTCTTTGTATGCGCCATTGTAGCACGTGTGTAGCCCTACTCGTAAGGGCCATGATGACTTGACGTCATCCCCACCTTCCTCCAGTTTATCACTGGCAGTCTCCTTTGAGTTCCCGGCCTAACCGCTGGCAACAAAGGATAAGGGTTGCGCTCGTTGCGGGACTTAACCCAACATTTCACAACACGAGCTGACGACAGCCATGCAGCACCTGTCTCAGAGTTCCCGAAGGCACCAAAGCATCTCTGCTAAGTTCTCTGGATGTCAAGAGTAGGTAAGGTTCTTCGCGTTGCATCGAATTAAACCACATGCTCCACCGCTTGTGCGGGCCCCCGTCAATTCATTTGAGTTTTAACCTTGCGGCCGTACTCCCCAGGCGGTCGACTTAACGCGTTAGCTCCGGAAGCCACGCCTCAAGGGCACAACCTCCAAGTCGACATCGTTTACGGCGTGGACTACCAGGGTATCTAATCCTGTTTGCTCCCCACGCTTTCGCACCTGAGCGTCAGTCTTTGTCCAGGGGGCCGCCTTCGCCACCGGTATTCCTCCAGATCTCTACGCATTTCACCGCTACACCTGGAATTCTACCCCCCTCTACAAGACTCTAGCCTGCCAGTTTCGAATGCAGTTCCCAGGTTGAGCCCGGGGATTTCACATCCGACTTGACAGACCGCCTGCGTGCGCTTTACGCCCAGTAATTCCGATTAACGCTTGCACCCTCCGTATTACCGCGGCTGCTGGCACGGAGTTAGCCGGTGCTTCTTCTGCGGGTAACGTCAATTGCTGCGGTTATTAACCACAACACCTTCCTCCCCGCTGAAAGTACTTTACAACCCGAAGGCCTTCTTCATACACGCGGCATGGCTGCATCAGGCTTGCGCCCATTGTGCAATATTCCCCACTGCTGCCTCCCGTAGGAGTCTGGACCGTGTCTCAGTTCCAGTGTGGCTGGTCATCCTCTCAGACCAGCTAGGGATCGTCGCCTAGGTGAGCCGTTACCCCACCTACTAGCTAATCCCATCTGGGCACATCTGATGGCAAGAGGCCCGAAGGTCCCCCTCTTTGGTCTTGCGACGTTATGCGGTATTAGCTACCGTTTCCAGTAGTTATCCCCCTCCATCAGGCAGTTTCCCAGACATTACTCACCCGTCCGCCACTCGTCACCCGAGAGCAAGCTCTCTGTGCTACCGTTCGACTTGCATGTGTTAGGCCTGCCGCCAGCGTTCAATCTGAGCCATGATCAAACTCTTCAATTTAAGTTTGATGCTCGTGAATTAAACTTCGTAATGAATTACGTATGTTCACTCAGAGACTTGGTATTCATTTTTCGTCCGAGGACGTTAAGAATCCATGTCACTTTGAGTGCCCACACAGATTGTCTGATAAATTGTTAAAGAGCAGTTGCAACGCGGCTTTCGCTCATCGTTGCGAGGTGGCGTATATTACGCTTTCCTCTTTCAGAGTCAACCCGTTATTTCAGGATTTTTTCTCTTCAACCGACCGGGTTGTCTGTGAAGTGATTCACATCTGCCGTGTCGATGGAGGCGCATTATAGGGAGCTGCCGAGGAATGACAAGTGGAAATATGCATTTTTATTTCGACCGCTCACCTTTTCACCAGAACGGCTATTTTTGGTGCTTTTTTATCTCTTTTGGCAGTTCGGCCAGGCTATTAATCACCCAATCCGCGGCATTTTCAGCTTCTGGCGTAACAGGCTTACCCGTGCGCACTAATATTTTGGTCCCCACACCTGCAGCTGCAGCTGCCTGCATATCTTCAAGTTTATCGCCCACCATATAAGAAGCGGCCATATCGATATGCAGAAACTCTTGCGCGGAGATAAACATTCCCGGATGCGGTTTACGGCAATCACAGGTCTGGCGATACGCTTCTACGGTTCCCTGAGGGTGGTGTGGGCAATAATAAATGCCATCAAGATCGACCCCGCGATCCGCCAGCGACCAGTCCATCCATTCTGTCAGCGTCTCGAATTGCGCTTCGGTGAATTTACCGCGCGCAATACCAGACTGGTTCGTTACGACCACCAGCGCGTAGCCCATCTCTTTCAGCTGGCGCATTGCCTCTATAACGCCTTCGATAAATTCGAACTCATCAATCTCATGGACATAACCGTGATCCACATTAATAGTGCCATCACGATCGAGAAAAATTGCGGGTACTGATTTTGCCACCGGTTTGCTCCTGAAAAAGGCCTGTTGAGCTAGTATCTCATGAAACGCAGCGCAATAAAGTGCTCATCGTACAGAGTTGGATTGATTTAGACGTCTGGATGCCTTAACATCCGTTTTGTTTACGGTCATCACCCGTATCTGGCAGAACAAAATGCCACGGCTAACTTACATACGATAAAAATAATCTAATGATTAAACTTTCCAATATCACCAAAGTGTTCCAGCAGGGGAACCGAACCATTCAGGCGCTGAACAATGTCAGCCTGCATGTTCCTGCTGGTCAAATTTATGGCGTCATTGGCGCATCGGGTGCAGGTAAAAGCACGCTGATCCGTTGTGTTAACCTGCTTGAGCGCCCAACCCAGGGTAACGTAGAAGTTGGCGGCCAGGAACTTACCGCTCTTTCAGAGAAAGAACTCACCAAAGCGCGTCGTCAGATTGGCATGATCTTCCAGCACTTCAACCTGCTGGCTTCCCGCACCGTTTTCGGCAACGTCGCCTTGCCGCTGGAGCTGGACAACACACCGAAAGAAGAAGTGAAGCGTCGCGTTATCGAACTGCTCGACCTCGTGGGTCTGGGTGACAAACATGACAGCTACCCGGCAAATCTGTCTGGTGGTCAAAAGCAGCGTGTGGCGATTGCCCGCGCACTGGCTAGCAATCCTAAGGTATTGCTGTGTGATGAAGCGACCAGCGCACTGGATCCGGCTACCACGCGTTCTATTCTGGAACTGCTGAAAGACATTAACCGTCGCCTCGGCCTGACGATCCTCCTTATTACGCACGAGATGGATGTGGTGAAACGCATCTGCGACTGCGTGGCGGTCATCAGCAACGGTGAACTGATTGAGCAGGATACCGTCAGCGAAGTGTTCTCCCATCCGAAGACCCCGCTGGCGCAGCAGTTCATTCAGTCGACGCTGCACCTGGATATTCCGGAAGATTATCTGGAGCGTTTGAAAACTGAACCCGCGGCAGACAGTGTCCCAATGCTGCGCATGGAGTTCACCGGTCAGTCCGTTGATGCCCCTCTGCTTTCCGAAACCGCGCGTCGCTTTAACGTGAACAACAACATTATCAGCGCCCAGATGGATTACGCCGGTGGCGTGAAGTTCGGCATCATGCTGACGGAAATGCACGGCACACAAGAAGAAACCCAGGCGGCAATCGCCTGGCTGCAAGAACACCACGTAAAAGTAGAGGTACTGGGTTATGTCTGAGCCGATGATGTGGCTGCTGGTTCGCGGCGTTTGGGAAACGCTGGCAATGACCTTCGTATCGGGTTTCTTTGGTTTTGTGATTGGCCTGCCGGTCGGCGTACTGCTGTATGTCACGCGTCCGGGTCAAATCATTGAGAACGCGAAGCTCTACCGTACGCTCTCTGCGCTGGTTAACATCTTCCGTTCCATCCCGTTCATTATTTTGCTGGTGTGGATGATTCCATTTACCCGCGTGATCGTTGGTACGTCAATCGGTCTGCAGGCGGCCATTGTTCCGTTGACGGTAGGCGCTGCGCCGTTTATCGCCCGTATGGTGGAAAACGCCCTGCTGGAGATCCCGACGGGTTTGATCGAGGCCTCTCGTGCGATGGGCGCAACACCAATGCAGATCGTCCGCAAGGTACTGCTGCCTGAAGCACTGCCAGGCCTGGTGAATGCGGCCACGATTACGCTTATTACTCTGGTGGGGTATTCCGCGATGGGTGGTGCCGTAGGTGCCGGCGGTTTAGGCCAGATTGGCTACCAGTACGGCTATATTGGTTATAACGCTACCGTAATGAATACCGTTCTGGTATTGCTGGTTGTGCTGGTTTACTTAATCCAATTCTCTGGCGATCGCATCGTCCGGGCTGTTACTCACAAATAACGTTACACACAACACAAACTCGACGAGTTAAGGATAAAACATGGCGTTTAAATTAAAGACCTTTGCAGCAGTAGGCGCGCTTATTGGCTCTCTGGCACTGGTGGGTTGCGGTCAGGACGAAAAAGATCCAAACCACATCAAAGTGGGCGTTATCGTAGGTGCAGAACAGCAGGTTGCTGAAGTTGCCCAGAAAGTGGCGAAAGAGAAATACGGCCTGGACGTTGAGCTGGTGACCTTCAACGATTACGTTCTGCCAAACGAAGCGCTGAGCAAAGGCGATATCGACGCTAACGCCTTCCAGCATAAGCCTTACCTGGATCAGCAGATCAAAGATCGTGGCTATAAACTGGTGGGTGTCGGTAACACCTTCGTTTATCCGATTGCCGGTTACTCCAAGAAGATTAAATCACTGGATGAACTGCAGCCGGGCTCTCAGGTTGCGGTGCCTAACGACCCAACCAACCTTGGTCGTTCCCTGCTGCTGCTGCAGAAAGTGGGCCTGATCAAACTGAAAGATGGTGTTGGCCTGCTGCCAACCGTTCTGGATGTCACCGAGAACCCGAAAAATCTGAAAATTGTTGAGCTGGAAGCCCCACAGCTGCCACGTTCTCTGGACGATGCGCAGATTTCTCTGGCCGTTATCAACACCACTTACGCCAGCCAGATTGGCCTGACGCCAGCGAAAGACGGTATCTTCGTTGAAGATAAAGACTCCCCGTACGTTAACCTGATCGTGACTCGCGAAGACAACAAAGACGCGGAAAACGTGAAGAAGTTCGTACAGGCTTATCAGTCTGACGAAGTTTACCAGGAAGCCAACAAAGTGTTTAACGGTGGCGCGGTTAAAGGCTGGTAATCTCACCTCAGTGTAATATCATCAGGACGGGCTTATGCCCGTCTTGTCATTTGTGCAGTCAACTGATTCAATATCTGACGTTTTGATTATCCATTGAGGAATTATTATGCGTGCTTTACCGATCTGTCTTTTAGCACTCATGCTGAGCGGCTGTTCTATGCTAAGCAGATCTCCTGTTGAACCTGTTCAAAGCACGGCAACCCCGCCAAAAACAGAGCCTGCGAAACCGAAAGTGGTTCGCCCTGCGCCGGTTCGCATTATCACGAAAGCTGACGAACTCGTCGGTAAACCGTTCCGTGAACTGGGTGAAGTAAGCGGTGAATCCTGTCAGGCAACCAATCAGGACTCTCCGCCGAATATCCCGACAGCGCGTAAACGCATGCAGATTAACGCTGCCAAAATGAAAGCCAACGCGGTTTTGCTGCACAGCTGTGAAGTCACCAGCGGCACGCCGGGCTGCTATCGTCAGGCGGTTTGCATCGGTTCTGCGCTGAACATTACGGCGAAATGAGTGCATTTCAGTTTGAGCAGATAGGCGTTATCCACTCTCCCTATAAAGAGAAGTTCGCCGTGCCTCGCCAGCCGGGTCTGGTGACCAGCGGCGGGGGCGAGCTTCATCTTCTGGCGCCTTACAACCAGGCCGATGCGGTACGCGGGCTTGAGGCATTTAGCCATTTATGGGTGGTATTTGTCTTTCATCAGACGATGGAAGGCGGCTGGCGACCAACCGTGCGCCCTCCTCGTCTGGGTGGAAATGCGCGAATGGGCGTATTTGCGACTCGCTCGACCTTCCGTCCAAACCCGATCGGGATGTCGTTGGTTGAACTGAAAGGCATACGTTGTCAGAAAGATCGGGTGATACTGGAATTAGGCAGTCTGGACCTGGTGGACGGCACGCCGGTTATCGACATCAAACCCTATTTGCCCTTCGCGGAAGCGCTCCCGGACGCGCGCGCAAGTTATGCTCAGGATGCACCGCAGGCGGATATGCCTGTCTCTTTTACCCCTGAGATCGCCTCGCAGCTTAGCCAGATGGAGAAGCGCTATCCTCGTTTGCGGAATTTCATCACCGAAGTGCTGGCACAGGACCCCCGTCCAGCCTACCGTAAAGAAGAGGAAGCAGGAAAAACATACGCCGTCTGGCTGCTGGATTTTAACGTGCGCTGGCGCGTCGCCGGGGCAGGTTTTGAAGTGTTTGCCCTTGAACCCAGGTAATTTTGTTCTCCTCTCTTTTGGCATCTTTGCCACACTGGTAAACTAAACCACTTTTTTTGTGTCAGGCTGGTGTTTCAGCCTGTTCCAATCGTCGAAATGGAACCGTAACAACATGCGTACTAGCCAATATCTGCTCTCCACTCTGAAGGAGACGCCTGCCGACGCCGAAGTGATCAGCCATCAGCTGATGCTGCGCGCCGGGATGATCCGCAAGCTGGCCTCCGGGTTATATACCTGGCTGCCGACCGGCGTGCGCGTCCTGAAAAAAGTCGAAAACATCGTGCGTGAAGAGATGAACAACGCCGGTGCTATCGAGGTGTCCATGCCGGTGGTTCAGCCCGCTGACCTGTGGCAGGAGAGCGGCCGTTGGGAACAATATGGCCCAGAGCTGCTGCGCTTCGTCGATCGCGGCGAGCGTCCATTCGTTCTCGGCCCAACGCATGAAGAGGTCATTACCGACCTGATCCGTAACGAGCTGAGCTCTTACAAACAGCTGCCGCTGAACTTCTTCCAGATTCAGACCAAGTTCCGTGATGAAGTTCGTCCTCGTTTCGGGGTGATGCGCTCTCGCGAATTCCTGATGAAAGATGCTTACTCTTTCCATACCTCTCAGGAATCGCTGCAAGAGACCTACGACAAAATGTACGAGGCATACAGCAAAATCTTCTCCCGCATGGGTCTGGATTTCCGCGCTGTGCAGGCTGATACCGGCTCCATCGGTGGCAGCGCATCCCATGAATTCCAGGTACTGGCGCAGAGCGGTGAAGACGATGTGATCTTCTCGGACTCTTCAGATTACGCCGCGAACATCGAATTTGCGGAAGCGCTGGCACCAAAAGAACCACGTGGCGCTGCAACGCAGGAGATGACGCTGGTTGATACGCCAAACGCGAAAACCATTGCTGAGCTGGTTGAGCAGTTTGGTCTGCCGATTGAAAAAACCGTCAAAACGCTGCTGGTGAAATCTACCGAAGGCAGCGCTTACCCGCTGGTTGCCCTGCTGGTGCGTGGCGATCACGAGCTGAACGAAGTGAAAGCAGAGAAGCTGCCGCAGGTCGCGAGCCCGCTGACGTTTGCAACAGAAGCGGAAATCCGTGCCGTGGTCAATGCAGGTCCTGGCTCTCTCGGCCCGGTTAATTTGCCGGTTCCGGTTGTTATTGACCGCACTGTTGCTGTGATGAGCGACTTCTCCGCCGGCGCTAACATCGACGGTAAACATTACTTCGGTATTAACTGGGATCGCGACGTGGCGACGCCTGAAGTGGCAGACATCCGTAACGTGGTCGCAGGCGATCCAAGTCCGGACGGTCAGGGCACCCTGATGATTAAGCGCGGTATCGAAGTCGGTCACATCTTCCAGCTGGGTGACAAATACTCTCGCGCACTGAACGCCGCCGTTCAGGGTGAAGATGGCCGTAACCAGATCCTGACCATGGGCTGCTACGGTATCGGGGTCACTCGTGTGGTCGCGGCGGCCATTGAACAGAACTACGACGAGCGCGGCATCGTCTGGCCGGACAATATCGCTCCGTTCCAGGTTGCGATTCTGCCAATGAACATGCACAAATCCTACCGTGTGCAGGAACTGGCTGAGAAGCTGTACGCCGAGCTGCGTGCTCAGGGTATCGAAGTGCTGATGGATGACCGTAAAGAGCGTCCGGGCGTGATGTTCGCCGATATGGAACTGATTGGTATTCCACACACGGTGGTCATCGGTGACCGTAACCTCGACAGCGATGAGATCGAATACAAATACCGTCGTAGCGGCGAGAAACAGATGATCAAGACAGGCGATATTCTTGATTACCTGGTGAAAGCCATCAAAGCCTAAACAAAAAACCCCGCTCAGGCGGGGTTTTTTAATGGATAATCGTCAGCTTATTGACTGTTACAGTCTTTGCCTGCGATAAATTTCGCCTCTTTATCCACCACCAGCGTTTTCACGCTCTCTCCGCTATCCGGGTTTGGCTCCAGCGTAAAGTGACCATCTACGGTCAGCAATACCGGCTTGCTGTCATTGCCACGCGCCACGGCGTAATCACGTTCAAGCTGCGCGTTGTTCGCCACGCTGACTTTCTTACCCGTTGCACAGTCGGTAAAGATCGCCGCATCCGCCATATAGAAATACATACCCCGCATTGGCATCGGCGTAGCAGGCAGGGCCGCTTTCACCGGCGCAAGCGTATAATTGAACTGGGATTCAATCGGGTTGCCCTCGCGGTCGAGCATCTCCATCCCCTCACCTTTGGCGCGGAAATACGTTTTCTCACCCGTGGAATCCGTCAGGACCAGCTTTTCCGCTGTACGCGCCCAAGTTCCGTAGGTCGCAAACGAAGAGGGTTCTTTAGCGCCCTGATAACGCTGGTTCATAACCCAGGTGCCGTCTTTTTGCAGGAACAGGGACGTTTCGATGCCTTCACAGTCTGCACAAGGCAATACGCCGCGCCAGCTCTGCTGCATAGGCTTTAACGCTTCATTCTGCGAGGACTGCAAAACCTGCGTTTCAGAACGGTTGTTACACCCGAAAAGCGCAAACAGCGTACTCACTGCCAGCGCTGAAAATAATGCTTTTTTCACAATGAATTCCTTATGAAAAGTGTGTTCCCTTTCGTCACTCCATCGGGCGACGAACTTTACCGCGTAGTGCTTTCACTGTGGATTTTTGGGCTTTCGAGGACAACCGACGCTCTTTCGATGCGCGGGTTGGCCGCGTTGCCCGGCGGCTTTTTTGTACTGCTGTTAATTCTTTAATAACGGCCACCAGCCTGGCTATCGCCGCTTCCCGGTTTAACTCCTGGCTGCGGTACTCCTGGGCTTTAATCACAATCACACCTTCGCTGGTGATCAGATGATGGCTGGCAGCAAGCAGACTCTCTTTATAATACTCTGGCAGGCTTGATGCCCGAATGTCAAAACGCAAATGGATCGCCGTTGACGCCTTATTGACGTGCTGTCCACCCGCCCCCTGAGCACGGATGGCGGTGATCTCCAGCTCATTATCAGGGATGCTGACGTTTCGGGACAAAACAATCATGACGCAGGCTGCCAGGCCGCCAGATGAATTTCCAGATTATTCTGAGAATCAGAGAGCCAGATGGCGCCGTCCTGAATGGTTGCCTGCAGCACCATCGTCCGGCCGGCAAACTCACTGAGCTGCGCCAGCTGTTCATCATCCAGATACCAGACGGTGAGATTTTTATACTGCGCACATTTATTCTTGTTTTGTTGCCACCAGATCTCCGCCGCGCGCTGGTTATAGGCGAATAACGCCACTTCAGCGGACTGGGTACAGGCCTTTTTAATCCGACGCTCGTCCGGCAGACCGAGCTCGATCCACAGGTCGATGCCCAGGTGATCGTTTCGCAGCCAGGCTTCTGGCTCGTCCTCTGCGCTTAAGCCGCGGGTAAACTGCAGCCGCTCGTTGGCATATTTAATCCACGCCAGCAGGCGCAGCATCATACGCTCCTGGGTTTCGGAGGGGTGGCGCGCCAGCGTCAGCGACGCATCCAGAAACTGGTTGCGATCAAGATCGGCCACATTGACCACTGCTTTATAAATTGTCGCTTTAAGCGCCATGAGAGAACTCCATTCGAATCAGGGGCACATTGTAGCGAAAACAGAGGCAAAAGGCTGTCACGCGGTGATAAATCACACCTGTCAAGGCGCTGATATTGCTTAAATGAGTATGGTATAGTCACCTTGCTAAACCGAGTTTATCTTCGTAGGCTTAATGATATCTCACAGTAAGTCAGTGCGCTGGCGGGAGGGGATGTGAATAATTATTGTGAGTTAATTCGCAAACGGTATGCGGAAATCGCCAGCGGAGATCTGGGGTATGTCCCGGACGCGTTGGGCTGTGTATTGAAAGTGCTTAATGAAGTGGCCTCTGATGAGAGCCTTTCAGAGTCGGTCAGGGAAAAAGCAGCGTACGCTGCGGCGAATTTACTGGTGAGCGATTATGTCGATGAATGATACTTATCAACCCATCAATTGTGATGACTATGACAACCTCGAACTCGCCTGCCAGCATCATTTAATACTGACGCTGGAGCTAAAAGATGGCGAAGTATTGAAGGCAAAAGCCAGCGATCTGGTTTCACGTAAAAACGTGGAATATCTGGTTGTTGAAGACGGCAGTGCAACGCGTGAGCTACGTCTGGATAAAATAGCCAGCTTCAGCCACCCGCAAATCGGCACAGTCGTGGTGAGCGAATCCTGATGACACTTACGGGCAGCCTGGCTGCCCGTTACATTTTCTGCCAATCAAAACTGACCCCTTCTTCTGACCATCCCTCTTCCGTGATGAAAACCCCGGCAGCAGCCATCAACGTTTCACCGTAAAACAGCAGTGGCGTGGTATCACGTCGCCACGGCGGCACGCTGCACTCCTGCCATATCTTCTTAAGCTTCCGTCCCCCGTTGCGCCCGACAATATGCAGCAAACCACCAGCCTTGAAGCGTACGGTTACCGGCTCACCAGGCTTCGGCAGACGCACATGACCGGACGGGCTCAAAGAGACGCTCCCTGCATCACAGGGCAATATCAGCGGTACCTCTGGCGACGCCCAGTCGAGTACCACCTCAGTCAGTGAAGGCGTGGATTTGACCCGCCAGAGTTTGCCTTTATAGCGCCTGACCTCAAAACCATTCAGATACACGCAGGGGGAAGCATCTTCCCGCGCCTGCGCGACTTCGTCCCAGATCCGGCTCAGCATCGCCCGCGACGGCATCGCTGCATGATGAGTAGCCAGCCAGCGGCGTAACAGTGCGGCGCGGCGCACCGGGCTCATCGCCTCCAGGGGCGCTATCGCCAGTGCTCCGTCTTCAGAAATCAGGTCAGCCAGATCCGCACTCAACAGTTCATCCAGCAACAATTCCTGTTCAGCACACAGTATGGCGCTTCTCGCTGTCGCGTCGGCGAAATGCGGCCAGCGCTCGCTCAACAGCGGCAGGATGCGCAGGCGCAGGAAATTACGATCGTAACTGTCGTCCTGGTTACTCTCGTCTTCTATCCAGTTCAGCTGATATTCCCGCGCCCAGGCTTCCAGCGACGCCCGCGTCTCGCCCAGCAGCGGGCGCAGCAATTGCGTCCCGGCAAACTCAGATCGTGCAGGCATGGCGGACAGCCCCGCCGGTCCGCTTCCCCGCTTAAGCGCCAGCAAAAAAGTTTCGCACTGATCGTCCAGATGCTGAGCCGTGACCAGCGCTTCGCCAGGAAGTAATGCCGCGGAAAAAGCGGCATAGCGGGCTTTCCGCGCCTGTGCCTCGATGCCCTTCCCCTCATCAATGAGCGTGACGCGCTCAGCGATGAACGGGATCGCCCAGGCCGCACACAAGGCTTCACAGTGCGCCACCCACTCCTCAGCGTGAGGACTTAATCCATGATGGATGTGCATAGCCCGAAGCTGGACGTCAGGCTCCCGGTCGCGCCAGCGTTTCAGGCGATGGAGCAGAACGGTGGAATCCAGGCCACCGCTAAACCCCACCAGCAGCTGGCGGTACGGTGAAACAGCTTGTGCGATAGCGGGTAAGGTCATAGGAAATTACACATAAAAAATGCCCGAACTGAGCGGGCATTATCACACAGGACAAACATTACTGCTGGTAAAGCTCCAGCGGCAAACCATCCGGGTCGTTAAAAAAGGTAAAACGCTTGTCGGTGAAGGGATCGACACGGATCGGTTCACACGTCACGCCGCGCGCTTCCAGATGTTTTACTGCGTTATCCAGATCATCAACGCTGAAGGCAAGATGGCGCAGTCCACAGGCTTCCGGGCGCGACGGGCGCGCAGGCGGGAAGGGAAAAGAGAACAGCTCAATCACATATTGCCCGTTTAAAGCGAGATCCCCCTTCCAGGAGTCACGCTCCTCGCGGTAGGCCTCGCTCAACAGCGTAAAGCCAAGAATGTCACAATAGAAGGCCTTACTTTTCGCGTAATCGGTAGCAATGATCGCAATATGGTGAACCGCTTTTAAACCCAGCATAGCTTCTCCTTTTTATGATGCCTGAACGTTACAACCGAGAACCCGCACCTGGCAAGCGGTCACCCTTATTTTAGGACTCGCACCCAGTAAACGCCGTGCTCATCGCGCTTCGCACCATGAATATCCGTCTCGAAACCCGGATAGTGACGCCCCACCGAACAGAGCATCAGCAGAAAATCGAGCACTGCCCGGCTCTCCTCGGTGATCATTTCCCCCGGCATCAGCAGCGGTACACCCGGTGGGTAAGGCAGGATCATATTGGCCGACACGCGCCCGACCAGATTTTCCAGCTCAACGGTTTCTACCTCACCTTTTACCTGCCGCTGCCAGGCCTTGTGAGGCGTCAGCTTCATGTCAGGCAGGACGTCAAACGCCTGAAGCATGAGGCGCGGCAGATCGTGCTGGCGGATCAATCTGTGGATCCCCTGGGCCAGATCCTGAATGCGCATATTGCGGTAGAAGTCAGGATCTTCCGCGTAGAGATCCGGCAGCATGTTCTTCACCCGCAGGTTGAGATCGTAGGCACGCTTAAACTCCATCAGCCCGCGCAGCAGACCCATTGCCCGGGTTTTATCGATCCCGATACTGAACAGGAACAACAAATTATAGGGGCCGGTCTTCTCCACTACCACGCCGCGCTCATCAAGGAACTTCGCCACCAGCGCGGCGGGAATACCTTCATCACCCATTACACCCTGCTCGTCCATGCCAGGCGTCAGGATCGTCACCTTAACCGGATCGAGGAACATGTGGTCCGCATCGGCATCGCGGAAGCCGTGCCAGCTCTCCCCAGGCGCAACGGGCCAGCACTCGGCCTCGTCGATCTCTTCCGGCTGCCAGATATCAAAGAACCAGCCGTCTGCCTCATCTTTCAGCCGCTGGACCTCTTTACGGAAATGCAGCGCCCGCTCCACCGAGCGGTTTATCAGGCGTTTACCCGGGTTGCCGCGCAGCATCGCCGCCGCGGTTTCGATAGATGCCACCAGCGGATAGCTCGGTGAGGTGGTGGTATGCATCATAAAGGCTTCGTTGAAGGTATCCTCGTCGTACTCGCCTTTGATGTGAATAAGAGACGCTTGGGAAAAGGCGGCCAGCATTTTGTGGGTCGATTGCGTTTCGAAGAACACTTTGCCCGGCACGCGCTCGCCGCTCATCCCGCTCTTACCCGAATAAATCGGGTGAAAATTGGTATAAGGCACCCACGCAGAATCGAAGTGGATCGACGGCACGTCCAGCGTCTGCTTGATCCAGTTGGTGTTGTATAACAGGCCGTCATAGGTGGAATTGGTGATCACCGCATGAACAGGCCAGCTTGCGCCAGGGATCGCCGCAACTTTCTTTTCAATGGTTTGATGCGTGAACTCCCGGCGTGGGATGCCGCCGAGAATCCCCAGCGCGTTACGCGTAGGCGATAACCAGAGCGGCACCACGTCGCTCATCATCAGCAGGTGCGCCAGCGATTTATGGCAGTTACGGTCAATCAGCAGCGTGCTGCCCGCAGGCGCAGCGTACATCCCGACGATTTTGTTCGAGGTCGAGGTGCCGTTGGTCACCATATAGCTCTGCTCAGCGCCAAAGGTGCGGGCAATATACTCCTCGGCCTCCAGATGCGGGCCGGTATGATCCAGTAGAGAGCCCAGTTCCGTGACCGAAATTGACACGTCCGCTTTCAGCGTGTTGCCCCCGAAAAAATCATAGAACAGACATCCTACAGGGCTTTTTTGATAGGCTGTTCCGGCCATATGCCCTGGCGTGCAGAAGGTGTATTTCCCCTCTTTCACATAGGTAAAAAGCGCGCGGGTAAAGGGCGGCGTAATGTTATCGAGGTATTCACCCGTGTACTGCTGAATGCGGGTCGCGATATCTTCCGCCACGCCGAGAGAATATTCAAAGAACCACAGCGCCATCCGCATATCATGCGCGCTGACGTCCATGGTCGAGTGGGTATTGATAAAGGCATACAGCGGGAGATATTCGTTCAGCTTGTTGATCTCGCTGCACAGCTCCAGATCGTATTCGTCCCAGTCGAAGATCACGCCACAGATTCGCGGGTTATGCTCAATAAACTTCAGCAGGTCGGCGCTGTTGTGCGGCCAGATGAGCTGATACCCGCGCGACTGAAGGGCTTGCTCCAGCTCCTTGATGGGCTCGTCTTTATAAAAGACGCCGTGCGGCCCCATAATGGCAATGATGTTCACGGTCTACCTCCTTGAAAAACATTAGCTAAGCATAGTTAAGGTAAACGGCGGGTATAAAAAAAGCCGCAACATTGTGCGGCTTTTCAGATAATTGTGAAGCTTACGCGTAGCCGTAAGTCATCAGACGCTGATAACGACGGTTGAGCAGGTCTTCTTTGCTCAGGACGTCCAGATCGGCCAGGTCAGCCAGCAGCTGGGCTTTCAGGGAAGCAGCCATCACTTCCGGCTTACGATGCGCGCCACCCAGCGGTTCCGGGATCACGGTATCGATCAGCTTCAGCTCTTTCAGACGTGGGGCAATGATGCCCATCGCTTCTGCGGCCAGCGGCGCTTTATCAGCGCTTTTCCACAGAATGGACGCACAGCCTTCCGGAGAGATAACGGAATAGGTGCTGTACTGCAGCATATTCACTTTATCGCCCACGCCAATGGCCAGCGCACCACCTGAACCACCTTCACCGATGACGGTACAGATGACCGGCACCTTCAGGCGGGACATCTCGCGCAGGTTACGGGCGATGGCTTCAGACTGACCGCGCTCTTCCGCGCCCACGCCAGGGTATGCACCCGGGGTGTCGATGAAGGTGATGATTGGCATGTTGAAACGCTCAGCCATCTCCATCAGACGCAGGGCCTTGCGGTAGCCTTCAGGTGCAGGCATACCGAAGTTACGACGGATTTTCTCTTTGGTTTCACGCCCTTTCTGATGACCAATGATCATCACCGGGCGTCCGTCCAGACGCGCGATACCGCCGACGATAGCTTTGTCGTCAGCGTATGCGCGATCGCCTGCCAGTTCGTCAAATTCGTCAAACGCCAGGCGGACATAATCCAGGGTGTACGGACGCTGTGGATGACGCGCCAGTTGGGCGATCTGCCATGCGCCGAGATCGGCAAAGATTTTGCGCGTCAGCTCTACGCTTTTTTCACGCAGACGATGCACTTCTTCGTCGATGTTAATATCCAGTTTTTCATCCTGACGGCTTACCGCTGTCAGAGAATCGATTTTCGCTTCCAGCTCAGCAATCGGCTGTTCGAAATCAAGGAAATTCAGACTCATAGTATTCCTGTATTAGTCAAACTCCAGTTCCACCTGCTCCGAACCAATGAGGCCACGGAGATCGTTCAATAAACGATCGCTCGGAGAGACACGCCACGTTGCACCAAAGCGCAACCGCGCACGTGCATCCGCCCTCTGATAGTAGAGATGTACTGGAATTGTCCCCGAGCGGTGGGGTTCCAGAGACTGACGGAGTCGGTTTAAAAGCTGGTCATCAATTTGCCTGTCCGTCAGCGAGATAGCAAGCCCGCGAGCATATTTTTCCCGGGCTTCGTCAATGTCCATCACTTCGCGGGCGGTCATTTTAAGCCCCCCGCTGAAGTCATCAAAGCTGACCTGTCCGCTGACGATAAGTATGCGGTCTTTTTCCAGCAATTGCTGGTATTTATCCAGCGCGTCGGTGAACAACATCACCTCCAGACGCCCGGAACGGTCATCCAACGTACAGATGCCGATACGATTGCCGCGCTTGGTGACCATAACCCTTGCAGCAATCACGAGCCCCGCAGCCGTGGTAATTTTACCACGTTCTGTCGGATGCATGTCTTTTAGCCTGTGGCCGCCGACATAGCGCTCAATTTCTTTGATGTACTGGTTGATCGGGTGACCCGTCAGGTACAAGCCTAACGTTTCACGCTCGCCATCCAGCACGACCTGTTCTGGCCACGGCTGGCAGTTAGAATACGACTGCTCAATCTGCTCCGGCTCCTCCGCCAGCACACCGAACATATCTGCCTGCCCAATGGCTTCCGCTTTCGCGTGCTGGTCCGCCGCTTTCAGGGCATCGCCGAGGGAGTTCATCAACGCAGCGCGGTGCGGCCCCAGCCTGTCGAACGCGCCGGACATGATCAGCTTTTCCAGTACGCGGCGGTTCAGTTTTTTGGTATCGGTACGGGCGCACAGATCGAACAGCTCGCGGAAATAGCCGCCGTTGTTACGCGCTTCGATGATCGCCTCGATCGGCCCTTCACCCACGCCCTTGATCGCACCGATCCCGTAAACGATCTCCCCGTCGTCGTTGACGTGGAAATGGTAAAGCCCCGAGTTAATATCCGGCGGCAGGATCTTGAGCCCCATGCGCCAGCACTCATCCACCAGGCCAACGACCTTCTCGGTGTTATCCATATCGGCAGTCATTACCGCCGCCATAAATTCAGCAGGATAGTGCGCTTTCAGCCACAGCGTCTGGTATGAGACTAGCGCATAGGCGGCAGAGTGGGATTTGTTAAATCCGTACCCGGCGAATTTCTCCACCAGGTCGAAGATTTTCATCGCCAGCTCGCCGTCAACGCCGTTTTTCTTCGCACCGTCTTCAAAGATGGAGCGCTGCTTGGCCATCTCTTCCGGTTTTTTCTTCCCCATAGCACGACGCAGCATGTCCGCGCCGCCGAGGGTATAACCAGAAAGCACCTGAGCAATCTGCATGACCTGTTCCTGGTACAGGATGATGCCGTAGGTCGGCTCCAGTACCGGTTTCAGGCTTTCATGCTGCCACTGCACGTCCGGGTAGGAAATCTCTTCGCGACCGTGCTTACGGTCGATAAAGTTATCTACCATCCCCGACTGCAGCGGCCCCGGGCGGAACAGCGCCACCAGTGCGATCATATCTTCGAAGCAGTCAGGCTGCAGGCGCTTGATCAGGTCCTTCATGCCGCGGGATTCAAGCTGGAAGACCGCGGTGGTCTCCGAGCGCTGCAGCATGTCGAAACTTTTCTTGTCATCCAGCGGGATGGCAGCAATGTCTATCGGTTCAAGGCCCTGCTTTTCCCGGCGCGGGTTGATCATCTTCAGTGCCCAGTCGATGATCGTCAGCGTACGCAGGCCGAGGAAGTCAAACTTCACCAGCCCGGCGTATTCCACGTCGTTCTTATCAAACTGAGTGACTGGATGCTCACCCGCTTCATCGCAGTAGAGCGGCGCGAAGTCGGTAATTTTGGTCGGAGCAATAACCACGCCACCTGCATGCTTACCGGCGTTACGCGTGACGCCTTCCAGCTTGCGCGCCATGTCGATCAGGGCTTTGACTTCTTCGTCAGCTTCGTAGATTTCCGGCAGCTGAGGTTCGGCTTCAAACGCTTTTGCCAGCGTCATGCCCGGATCGGGCGGCACCAGCTTAGAAATACGATCGACGAAACCGTACGGGTGGCCGAGTACACGACCCACGTCGCGGATAACCGCTTTCGCCGCCATGGTACCGAAGGTAATGATCTGCGATACCGCGTCACGGCCATACATGTCCGCTACGTGCTCGATCACCTGATCGCGTTTCTCCATGCAGAAGTCGACGTCGAAGTCGGGCATGGAAACACGTTCCGGGTTGAGGAAACGTTCGAACAGCAGGTCGAATTCCAGCGGATCGAGGTCGGTAATTTTTAATGCATACGCCACCAGCGAGCCCGCACCGGAGCCACGGCCCGGACCTACCGGTACGCCGTTATCCTTCGACCACTGAATGAACTCCATAACGATCAGGAAGTAGCCGGGGAAGCCCATCTGGTTGATAACCTGAAGCTCTATATCCAGACGCTCGTCATACTCCGGACGACGTTTTTTACGTTCTTCTTCATCCGGGAAGAGGAATTCGAGACGCTCTTCCAGACCCTCCTTCGATTTCATGACCAGGAAATCTTCCGTCGTCATGTCACCCGTCGGGAATTGCGGCAGGAAGTATTCGCCGAGGCGCACGGTGACGTTACAGCGCTTGGCAATCTCTACGCTGTTTTCCAGCGCTTCAGGGATATCGGAAAAGAGCTCGCACATCTCCTCTTCGCTGCGCATATACTGCTGCGATGAGTAATTACGCGGGCGCTTTGGATCGTCAAGGGTGAAGCCATCATGGATCGCCACACGAATTTCGTGGGCGTCAAAATCGCCGGATTCCAGGAAACGCACATCATTCGTCGCCACCACGGGCAAACCGCGCTCTTCAGCCAGCGCAACAGCGGCGTGCAGATAGCTCTCTTCGTCCTGGCGGCCGGTGCGGATCAATTCCAGATAGTAACGATCCGGGAAATATTCTTCATAAAACGAGACGCACTGATCCACCAGCGCGCTGTTGCCACGCAGCAGGCATTTGCCGACGTCGCCCATGCGGCCACCGGAGATCAGCAGCAGCCCTTCGTTCAGTTCCGCCAGCCAGTCCCGGTCGATCCACGGGCCCAGCGCACCATAGCCGCGCTGATAGGCTTTCGAAATAAGCAGAGTGAGGTTCTGGTAGCCCGTGTTGTTCATAGCCAGCACGGAAATTTGCGTCAGTTCATCGCCGATGAGATCGCTCTGCACATGAAAATCCGCACCGACGACAGGCTTCATCCCCGCGCCATGTGCCGTTCCGTAGAACTTCACCAGGCCACACAGGTTGGTAAAATCGGTGATCGCCAGCGCAGGCATGCCAAGCGCGGCCGCCTTTTTTACCAGCGGCCCGGTCTTCGCCAGCCCATCGATCATGGAGTAGTCGCTATGCACCCGCAGGTGTACGAAACGTGGTTCAGCCATCTTCAGATTCCGCGTTACTTAATTGCTTGCGTATTGATTCAGGACACCCGTCCCAGCGCGCGTTTCACCGGGCCAAAGCTGCGCCGGTGATGTTCAGTTGCGCCATGTTCAGCCAGCTTTTCCAGATGGAAAGCCGTAGGATACCCCTTGTGCTGGGCGAAGCCATACTGAGGGTAAGTGAGATCCAGCGCGGCCATTTCAGCGTCGCGTGTCACCTTGGCAATAATAGATGCTGCGCTGATCTCGGCGACACGGCTATCGCCTTTGACGACCGCCATCGAAGGCATCGGCAGTGCCGGACAGCGGTTGCCGTCAACCAGGACATATTCCGGGGCAATTTTCAGGCCCGCTACCGCGCGCTGCATGGCCAGCATTGTAGCATGCAAAATATTCAACTCGTCGATTTCATGCGGCTCAGCGCGCCCCAGGCTCCAGGCCAGAGCCTTCTCCTGAATCTCACTGAACAGGGCCAGTCGACGTTTTTCGGATAATTTTTTTGAGTCGTTTAGCCCGACGATCGGGCGGGCGGGATCGAGGATCACCGCGGCGGTCACAACAGCCCCCACTAACGGGCCACGACCGACTTCGTCCACCCCTGCCACAAGATGCGTGTGAGGGTATACAAATTCCATCATTTTGCTAACTCCAGAACTGCATCGGCCGCTTGCTCATCTGCATTGCAGCGGATCAGTTGATGCAGTTCACGGAAGGTATCATGCATCTGGTGGCTGGTCTTGCCGTTGGCGAGCAGCGGCAGCAGGGCCTCCGCCAGCGCCTGAGGCTGGCACTCATCCTGTAAGAGCTCTTTTACCAGCTCGCGCCCGGCAAGCAGGTTTGGCAGGGAAACATAATCCGTTTTCACCAGACGTTTTGCCAGCCAGAAGGTAAACGGCTTCATACGATAACCGACCACCATCGGGCATTTCGCCAGCATACATTCCAGCGCAGCCGTGCCAGAGGCCAGCAGTGCGGCATCGCTCGCAAACATCGCTTCCCGACCTTTCCCGTCCAGCAGGCGGACGTGAAGATCCGGGGCGACTTCCGCTTTAATGCGTTCGAACTGCTCGCGGCGTTTGGCATTCACCAGCGGCACGACCACTTCAAGATCGGGATACGTCTTGCGAAGAATCTGCGCGGTTTTCAGGAAATCAGCGCTCAGCATCTCCACTTCTGCGCCACGGCTTCCTGGCAGCAATGCCAGACAGTGCACATCATGAGGGATACCGAGCACGTCGCGCGCCGCGTTTTTATCCGGATCCAGCGGCATCGCATCCGCCATGGTATGACCGATAAAACGGCACGGAACATTAAATTTGTCGTAAAACGCTTTTTCGAAAGGCAGAAAAGCCAGCACCAGGTTGGTGGACCGTCCAATTTTGAAAACGCGTTTCTGTCGCCACGCCCAAACGGACGGACTGACGTAATGAATGGTTTTGATGCCCTGCTTTTTCAGATTACCTTCGAGGGTAATGTTGAAGTCGGGTGCATCGATACCGACAAACACATCGGGTTTGAGCTCGGTAAAGCGGCGGGTAAGATCGGCACGAATATGCAGCAAGCGTCGCAAACGCCCCAGCACCTCAACAATGCCCATCACGGCCAGCTCTTCCATTTCATACCAGGCTTCACAGCCTTCGGCCTGCATCAGCGGGCCAGCCACGCCAACAAAGCGGGCGTTAGGTACGCGAGCTTTGAGCGCGCGGATGAGACCGGCACCAAGAATATCGCCGGAGGTTTCTCCGGCGACCAGGGCTATCGTAAGCGGACGACTGTCGACCATTAACGAATCAGACCCCTTGTTGAACGGTCAAAGAACTCCATGAACGCGTTCACTTCCGGGAACTTATCCGCCAGTTCGGCAATGTCCGGCTTCGCCTCTTCCAGCGTTTTACCGCTACGGTACAGCAGTTTGTACGCGTTACGGATGGCAGTAATCGCTTCGCGACTAAAACCACGACGCTTGAGGCCTTCGATGTTCACGCCAAACGGCGTGGCATGGTTGCCCTGCGCAATCACATACGGTGGGACGTCCTGCGCCACACCGGAGCAGCCACCGACCATCACGTGTGCACCAATGATGCAGAACTGATGGACTGCGGTCATGCCGCCAATAATTGCGAAGTCATCAACAGATACGTGTCCTGCCAGCGTTGCGTTGTTGGCAAGAATACAGCGATCGCCCACGGTACAGTCATGCGCAATATGCGCATTCACCATAAACAGGTTATCGCTACCCACCTTCGTCAACCCACCACCCTGTACTGTTCCACGATGAATGGTGACGCTTTCGCGAATACGGTTACGATCGCCAATTTCCAGACGGGTCGACTCACCAGCATATTTCAGATCCTGGTTAACTTCGCCGATGGAAGCGAACTGATAGATCTCGTTATTGCTGCCAATGGTCGTATGACCATTCACGACAACGTGAGATTTCAGTACTGTACCCTCACCAATTTCGACATTGGGTCCAACAATACAGAACGGGCCAATGTGAACGTTGGCACCAATGATGGCGCCGGTTTCCACAATAGCAGTAGGATGAATAAAGGCGGATTTATCAATCACGTATCAGGACTCCCGGCTACGAGCACACATCATCGTCGCTTCGCAAACAACTTTGCCGTCAACCAGCGCTACGCCTTTGAAGCGAGTCAGGCCACGACGCGTTTTTTCAAAAGTGACTTCCATGATCATCTGATCACCAGGCACGACAGGACGCTTAAAGCGCGCTTCATCAATACCTGCGAAGTAATAGAGTTCACCTGGCTCCAGTTTACCGACGCTTTTAAACGCCAGAATACCGGTAGCCTGAGCCATCGCTTCCAGAATCAACACACCCGGGAAGATAGGCTTACCCGGGAAGTGTCCCTGGAAGAACGGTTCGTTCACGGAAACATTTTTCACTGCGCGCAGAAAACGACCTTCTTCAAAATCCAGCACACGGTCTACCAGCAAAAACGGGTAGCGGTGCGGCAGAAGTTCTAAAATCTCTTCAATATGCAGAGTATGAGTGTCAGTAGTCAAAATACTCTTCCTGTCAAAATGTACTGATAACAATAATAACACGGCCTGCCGGTTTATTAGAAAGCCGACAGGCCGGGAAAGATAGCGTTAAACGGGTGACGTTTAGTCTTGTTGATCGATCTTACGCTCAAGAGACTTGAGTCGCTTGCTCATATCATCAATGTTCATCACCAGTGCTGCTGTTTTACGCCATACCTTGTTGGGTTGCAGCGGAATGCCCGAGGAATAGACGCCAGGTTCGGTGATCGGACGCATTACCATGCCCATGCCCGTCACCGTCACCTTGTCGCATATTTCCATGTGGCCATTAATCACGCTCGCACCGCCAATCATGCAATAACGACCAATTTTCAGGCTGCCCGCCATGATGACGCCCCCCGCAACTGCGGTATTGTCGCCAATCACAACGTTATGCGCAATCTGGCACTGGTTATCGATGATAACACCATTGCCAATGATCGTGTCGTCGAGTGCACCACGGTCGATCGTGGTACAGGCCCCAATCTCCACGCGATCGCCAATAATAACGCGACCAAGCTGCGGGATCTTAACCCAGTTACCGCGATCGTTCGCGTAACCAAAGCCATCAGAACCAATCACGGTGCTGGACTGGACGAGGCAATTTTCGCCGATTTCAACTTCATGATAAATGGACACATTGGCCCATAAACGGGTTCCTGCGCCGATTTTCGTATTTTTCCCAACGAAGCACCCCGGGCCAATCACGACGTTATCACCCAGCACAACGCCAGACTCGATAACCGCATTCGCACCAACGGCAACGTTGTTACCAAGCTTAGCCGTCGGATCGATTGCTGCACTGGCAGCAATGTTCTGAGCCGGTTGCGGCGTGGTATCAAGAATTTGAGCCATGCGTGCATACGTCAGGTAGGGGTTTTTCACTACCAGTGCACTTCCAGTGGCAAAGGGAAGATCGTCCTGCGTCAGAACAACAGCTGACGCCTGGCATTGAGCCAGTTGTTCACGGTACTTAGGGCTTACCATGAAGGTAATCGTGCCAGCTTTAGCAGATTGCATGGACGCAACAGCGGTGATGACGATATCGCCATCACCGTGTAATTCTGCATCCAACTGCTGAGCTAAATCAGCCAGTCGAATTGAAGGCATTACTTATTTAACCTGTTTCAGAACATCAGCGGTGATGTCTTTAACATCGCTGCTGTTGAAAGCAACGGCATTCGCATCAACAACCAGATCGATGCTCTGATCGGCAGCCACTGCTTTAACAGCAGTCTGAATGCGAGTGACCAGCTTGCCACGCTCTTCGTTAGAACGACGCTGACGATCCTGCTCGAAAGCCTGCGCTTTCTGAGAGAAGGTCTGGCGCTGAGCCATAACGTCTTTTTCCAGTTTGCTGCGATCGCTTGCTTTCATGGTAGAACCATCACGCTGCAGACGCTGCATTTTGGACTGAAGATCGCCTTCCATACGCTGCAGTTCGCTCGCACGGCCTTTGAATTCGTTTTCCAGCGTTGCAGAAACACCCGTTTTCTGTGCAACCTGCTGGAACAAATTACCCATGTTGACGATTGCGATTTTGTCTGCTGCCTGAGCAGAAGTTGCCATCGCTAAACCGAGACCTGCAGCTAATAACCACTTTTTCACAATTAACTCCTTACCATCCCATTGGCACCAGAAGGTACCGTTCTTTGCGTGGCAAGGCGACCGTTTTACCGATCGCCGGTTGTCAGCGCTACACTGCCAACGCATTCCTTTGCAGCGGATTATTACCAGGTTTTACCAATGTTAAACTGGAATTGCTCCGCCTTGTCTCCATCGTATTTCTTAAACGGCTGGGCGTAAGAGAAGACCAACGGTCCCAGCGGTGACATCCATTGTAATGCGATACCAGCAGACATGCGAATATTGCTCGGATCGCTGTAGTCTGGAATTCCAGCAGCACGCGTTTCAGCCGTATTCTGCCAGTTTGTATCCCATACCGTACCGGCATCCCAGAAGAAGGAAGTACGGACAGAGTTCGCGTATTTATCGCTGATAAATGGCGTTGGGGTAATGAATTCCAGGCTGGCCACGGCCATGGCGTTACCGCCCACCGCATCATCAGAGCTACAGACGTTCGTATTGCCCTGACTGTCCTTCGCCGGTTTATCGCAGTTATCCTTGTCGTTGCCGCCGTAATAAGCCGCTTTCGGACCAATGTTGTTGGACTGGAAGCCACGCACGGTGCTGGAACCACCCGCGTAGAAGTTCTCGTAGAACGGCAACTCTTTACTGCCGATACCATCACCATAGCCCCAACGGGTACGACCCAGAACGACCCACTTGTGGTCATCATCAATTGGGAAGTAGGACGCGGTATCCAGGGTTACCTTATAGAACTCGTTATCAGAGCCCGGAACCGTCACTTTACCGTTCAGGTTGACGCGAGAACCTTCTGTTGGGAAGTAACCACGGTCGAGACGGTTATAGGTCCAGCCGTAGTTGAAGGTGAAGTCATCCGCGGCGAAGCCATTGTTATCACTGGTTTTACTCGCAGACTGGCCAATAGAGTCCAGATAACGCCACATCGCCACCTGAGGTTGCATGTTGGACAGGTCGTTATGCACGTAACCTAAGCCCGCACGCAGGGTGTTGTATTCGTTAACCGGGAAGCCGAGCGTTCCGTCTACACCATAGCTCTTGTTGGTGTAGGAGGAGAGGTCTGCGTCGTCTGCTTTAAAATCGTTATAGAAGATACGACCGCCCAGGCTTACACCGTCAACGGTGAAGTATGGGTTGGTAACAGAGAACTCAGAGTAGGTCTGGTAGTCGTTTTTGGTGCCGTTAATACCGACAGAGTAACCTGTACCCAGCCAGTTATCCTGCTGGACGCCAACCTGGAAGCTCACGCCACTTTCAGTACCGTAGCCCACACCGAAGTTGAAGCTACCGGTGTTACGCTCTTTCACCTTATACACGACATCAACCTGATCCGGGCTGCCGGGTATACGCTGCGTTTCCGTGTCCACGGTTTCGAAATAGCCCAGACGGTTCAGACGCTCTTTACCCTGGTCAACGAGGTCGCTACCCAACCATGCCCCTTCCATCTGACGCATTTCGCGACGCAGAACGGAGTCTTTGGAGGTATCGTTACCGACGAAGCGGATCTTACGTACGTAGAAACGGTTACCCGCATCAACGTTAACATGCAGCTTAACGGTTTTATCCGCGTCGTTGATTTCCGGCTGTGTTTGTACACGCGGGTAAGCGTAACCATAGCGGCCGAGCAGCTTCTTAATGCCGTCTTCCATTTTGGTGACTTTAGAACCGCTGTACAGATCGCCCGGCTGAATTTTAGTCAGCGCTTCAATTTCAGCTGAATGCCCGGCCAGGTTACCACTGACTTCAACACCGGAAAGCTTGTACTGATCGCCTTCAGTGATGTTAATCGTGATGTAGATACCTTTCTTGTCCGGCGTCAGACTGACCTGAGTCGAGTCGATGTTGAAACGGGCGTAACCGCGATCCAGATAATAGCTGCGCAGGGTTTCGAGATCCCCCGCCAGTTTCTGTTTCTGGTATTTACGATCGCCAACCACGTTCCACCACGGCACTTCATCGCGCAGCTGGAAAGTGGAGATCAGTTCGTCGGTGCTAAACGCGTGGTTACCCACGATGTTGATCTGCTGGATCTTCGCGGAAACACCTTCCTGGAAGACCAGCTTCAGGTCAACACGGTTACGTGGGAGCGGCGTAACCACCGCTTTCACGCTGGCACTGTATTTACCGACGCTGTAGTAGAAGTCTTCCAGACCTTTTTCAATGTCTGAAAGGGTTGTGCGGTCCAGAGATTCCCCCACACGAACACCGGATGCTTCAAGGTTTTGCTTGAGCATGTCATCTTTCACCGACTTGTTACCGGAGAAAGTGATACTGGCGATCGTTGGACGTTCTTTTACCTGTACCAGCAGCGTATCACCATCGCGCAGGACGCGGACATCCTCGAAGTTGCCGGTGGCAAACAGAGCACGGATGGTGTTACTGATATCTTCATCATTAACCGTATCGCCGGGGCGCACAGGCATACTGAGGAGGGCCGCACCAACGGCGACACGCTGAAGGCCTTCGAAATGAATGTCTTTCACTACGAACCCGTCAGCACCGTATACGGTGGCGCTGCTAAACAGCAGCGACGCTATGAGCAACTTTTTCATCGCCATCGTTATTATGCGTTCTTCCTAACTAACTCTCTTACAACCGAGAGAAATCATTGAAAAGTGCAAGCCCCATTAACAGCACCAGCAAAATCGAGCCGATGCGGTAACTAAAGTCTTGAACTCGCTCGGATACCGGTCCGCCTTTTAGCTTTTCAATCGCTAAAAACAGCAGATGACCCCCGTCTAACACGGGAAGCGGGAACAGGTTGATTATCCCAAGGTTCACGCTAATGAGCGCGAGGAACATGAGATAGTAAATCACCCCGAATTCCGCTGACATCCCAGCCCCCTGAGCAATCGAGATTGGCCCACTGAGGTTGTTCAGTTTCACATCACCGGTTATCAATTTCCCCAACATGTTGACCGTCAGCTTCATCAGTTGCCATGTTTTATCCGTGGCTTCAAGGATGGCGCTGAACGGCCCATACTGGCGTATTGTCTTGTACTCATCTGGCAGCGGGATCACTTTTGGCACAACGCCTGCGAACCCTTCTGCCTTTTTGCCGACCGACTTCGTATCCGGGATCAGCGTCAGCGAAAGCGGACTGCCTTGCCTTTCAACTTCCAGCGCGAGGGACGTCCCCGGATTATCGCGCACCAGAGTAACAAAGGTCATCCACTCTGTTAATGGTTGACCATCGACTTTAACGATCCTGTCGCCCGCTTGCAAACCCGCTTTGCTCGCCGCCGAATTTGGCTGGACTTCAGCTAATACCGGCTCAATCTGCGCACCGCGGGGACGGATACCCAGCGCTGCGACGGGATCTTCTTTATCGGGCTCGAAGCGCCAGTGGCGTAAATCCAGTACTTTGTCCTGACGCGCGTCTGACCCAAACGGCGATACGCTGAGGGTTGTCTGCGCATCGCCAATTTTGGCTACCAGTTGCAGTCGCACGGCATCCCAATCAGGGGTTTCGATGCCATCAATCGCTTTAAGTTCCATCCCGGACGTAATTTGCGCATTCGCCGCGATAGAGTTGGGCGCAATTTCCCCCACCACCGGACGCACGCCAGGGACGCCGATAATAAACACCAGCCAGTAAGCGAAAATTGCAAAGATGAAGTTGGCTACCGGTCCGGCAGCGATGATGGCAGCGCGTTGTCCAACGGTTTTGTTGTTAAACGCACTGTGTCGCAGCTCGGGTGCGACAGGCTCGACGCGTTCGTCGAGCATTTTGACGTAGCCGCCAAGCGGGATAAGTGCAATGACAAATTCCGTGCCGTGACGGTCGGTGCGCGTCCAGAGTGATTTGCCAAAACCAATGGAGAATCGCTCTACCCGCACACCACAACGGCGAGCAACCCAGAAATGGCCAAATTCATGCACGGTAATCAGCACACCCAGTGCAACAATGAACGCCGCCAGATTCCAGAGAATGCTCAGCATAAAACCTTCCGTTAAATCGTCCCGAATACCAGTAAAAGCAGGCAAGCAAACACTGGAACAGCCGCTGTCAGGCTGTCAATGCGATCCAGTATACCGCCATGCCCTGGAATCAGATGTCCGCTGTCCTTAATCCCTGCTTCACGCTTAAACATACTTTCGGTTAAATCACCGAGCACTGAGGCAAGCGCTGCAAAAATAGAGCATACCAGCAGTATTGACGGAGCCACTGCCAGATCCGCCCAGACGCCATAGCCCCAGGAGATAACTGCAGCCGTAAACAAGCCGCCGATGAATCCTTGCCAGGTTTTCCCTGGAGACACCTTCGGCGCCAGTTTATGTTTGCCGAACAGTTTACCAAACATATAGGCCCCGGAGTCAGCCCCCCAGACGAGAATCATCACATAAAGCAGCCAGATCGCACCGCTATAGTGGTTTTCGTCATAGTGCCAGGCGCGTAGCGCGACCATCCCCCAGAAAAAAGGCACAATGGTGAGCAGACCAAAAATGAGTCGCAACACTTTTGAATTACGCCATAACGCCGCAGAGCCTGGATAAAAAAGAACCAGCAGCAATGCAGCCACCCACCAGGCCAGCGATATCCACAAGGAACCGGCAACCAGCGGCTGATGAATATCGTGGTGATATTCAGACAACGTAAACAGCATTATGGCCAGAATAAAGCCACAGAGTACCGCAAGCCATACTCGCTGATTGCGCGAGGTAAAGCCGCTAAACTGTCCCCATTCCCACGCCGCGAGCATGCAGACCACCAGCGTGACAATAGCGAATCCCACCGGGGGCAGTAAAAACAGCGCCGCAATGACAATGGGTATTAATACAAAAGCGGAAATCAGGCGATACTTCAGCAAAAGCTACCCCCATCAGGCATTGTCGCCACCTGGCTCGGTGCCGCCGAAACGACGCTCTCGATTGGCAAAGGCATGCAGCGCACCTTCAAAGTCTTGTTCATCAAAATCGGGCCAAAGAACATCTGTAAAGTAAAGTTCGGCATAGGCAATTTGCCATATCAAAAAGTTACTTATGCGATGTTCCCCCCCTGTCCTAATTACCAAATCCACAGGTGCCAGCTCATTCATGCAGATTTGCTTGCTCAGCGCCTCTTCATCAATCTGGTCGGGTCTCAACAGCCCTTCCTGAACCTGTTCGGCCAGATGCCGAACGCCCTGGATAATATCCCAGCGTCCGCCGTAATTCGCCGCGATATTGAGCGTCAGACCGGTATTATTTTCAGTCAGCGCTTCTGCTTTACGAATCCGTTCCTGCAAACGTGAGTTAAAACGACTGGTATCGCCAATGATACGCAGGCGGACGTTGTGGCGGTGCAGGCTTTTTACTTCGCTGTCGAGCGCCCACACAAACAGTTCCATCAACGCAGTCACTTCCTGCGGCGGTCGATTCCAGTTTTCACTGCTAAAAGCATAGAGCGTTAACGCATCAATGCCGTTATTCGCGGCAAAAGAAACGGCGCGGCGAACGGATTTCGCCCCTGCTTTATGCCCAAAGGCTCGTATCTTCCCTTGTCTTTTCGCCCAGCGGCCATTGCCATCCATAATGATTGCTACATGACGGCAGCCATGAGCTGGCAAGTTTTCGCTTATTGGTTGATTCGCAGACAACATAACGCGTTTTTTGTCCCTGAAAAGGATTTAACGGTACTCAGGAATACTTAAGCCTGTACATAAAAAAGCCGTGTCAAACCACGGCTTACCTGACCACATAAAGTCAAATTCCTGCGATCAGGTGGCGCAGACTATATCACTGAAGCCCAAAGCTAACAAATAGCACGACGACTAGTGCTTGCTTTATCACCAGCTTGCGAGGCGGCTCACCTGTTTACGCGCAATATCACGTGCAGCAGCATCGACCGCCAGCACCTCTTCCACACTTTGAGGCTCACGCAAATCCATTATTTCCAGTACCGATAAATTCAACGTTGCGATATCGGTAAAGCGGATTTGCTGATGCAGAAATGCGTCAACGGTAATTTCGTTGGCTGCATTCAGTGCCGTCGTCGCCGCCTGTCCCTGGTCGAAGGCGTTCATCGCAAGCTTCAGACAAGGATAGCGATCGTAATCGGGCTCACTGAACGTCAGGGAACTTAGCTTACAAAAATCAAGCGGCTTCACGCCCGATTTCACCCGGTTTGGCCACGCCATTGTATGGGCGATGGGCGTACGCATATCCGGCTCGCCCAGCTGTGCCAGCACGCTGCCATCCTGATAGCGCACCATCGAGTGAATGACCGATTGCGGGTGAATCAGAACTTCCATCTGTTTCGCTGACGCATTAAACAGCCAGCGAGCTTCAATGTATTCCAGACCTTTATTCATCATGGTGGCGGAGTCAACGGAGATTTTACGTCCCATTGACCAGTTCGGATGACGACACGCCTGATCCGGCGTCATTGCGCTCAGTTCAGACAGTGGCGTTTCACGGAACGGGCCACCAGACCCGGTAAGCAGAATCGACACGACGCCATTCTGCTCCAGGTCAGCGTACCCCAGGTTCTGTTGAAAAGGTTGCGGTAAACTCTGAAAAATGGCGTTGTGCTCGCTGTCGACCGGCAAAAGACGCGCCCCGCGCTGCTTCACCGCGTCCATAAACAGGCATCCGCAGGTCACCAGCGACTCTTTGTTGGCCAGCAGAACATCTTTACCTGCATCTATTGCCGCAAGCGTCGGCAGCAACCCGGCCGCACCGACAATGGCCGCCATGACCTGGTCAACCTCATCCAGCGCCGCCATGTCGCAGGCCGCCTGCGACCCACTCAGCACCTCGGTTCGACTGCCCTTCTCAAGCAGCAGAGTTTTCAGCTGACGCGCGCTCTCATCGTCATCCATAACCGCATAACGTGGCATAAACTCCAGGCACTGCTCGACCATGCGCTGCACGTTCTTACCGGCGACCAGCGCGGTCACGGTATAATGTTCAGGATTGTGGCGGACGACGTCGAGAGTACTGCAACCGATAGAGCCGGTTGAGCCAAGGAGAGTTAAATGCTTCATGGGATGCCCGAAAAAAGTTAGACCAGATAAAAGCAAAACGCCGCCAGCAAGACCCGAAGTCCCTCTGAACGGCGTTTATCAGTGTACGACAGAAATCAGAACTGCATCAGTTCCGCTTCTTTATCTGCCAGCGCCGCATCAATTTTCTTGATCGCTGCGTCGGTCATTTTCTGAATGTCGTCCTGAGAACGACGATCGTCATCTTCACTGATCTCTTTTTCTTTCAGCAGCGCTTTCACTTTATCGTTCGCGTCGCGGCGAACGTTACGCACGGATACGCGACCCTGCTCAGCTTCGCCACGCACCACTTTGATCAGATCTTTACGACGCTCTTCCGTCAGTGGAGGCAGTGGAACGCGGATATCAGAACCGGCAGAGCTTGGGTTCAGACCGAGGTCAGAGGCCATGATCGCTTTCTCAACCGCCGGGCTCATAGAGCGATCGAACACGTTGATTTTCAGCGTACGGGTATCTTCTACCGTCACGCTCGCCAGCTGACGCAGAGGGGTTGGCGTACCGTAGTATTCCACGATGATGCCATCCAGCAGGCTTGGGGAAGCACGGCCAGTACGGATTTTGCTGATTTGGGTTTTGAACGCTTCTACGCATTTTTCCATGCGTACTTCAGCATCTTTTCTGATGTCGTTAATCACGTTACGAATCCTTGAAAACTTGTCTCAGGCAGACTATCCGCCAGCACAGCGCTACAGGTGTGCTAAGTATAGTCGCGTTTAATTCATGACAACGCCAATGGCGCGCCCGGGTAAGATACCACTACAAAATAAAGCGGAATCTTACCTGTATTTATCGCCGACGGAAATTATTCCGTGATCAAAGTGCCTTCTTTTTCGCCCATGACCACGCGACGCAGTGCGCCTGGCTTATTCATGTTGAAGACACGGATCGGCAGTTTGTGGTCGCGAGCCAGCGTGAAGGCGGCAAGATCCATCACTTTCAGCTCTTTTTCCAGCACTTCGCCGTAGCTCAGCTGATCGTACATGGTGGCGGAAGGATCTTTTGCCGGGTCGGCAGTAAACACGCCGTCTACTTTGGTCGCTTTCAGTACCACATCGGCTTCGATCTCAATACCGCGCAGGCAGGCAGCGGAATCGGTCGTAAAGAACGGGTTACCCGTACCGGCGGAGAGAATCACCACGCGGTTGTTGCGCAGCAGGCTGATCGCCTCTGCCCAGCTGTAATTATCGCATACGCCATTCAGTGGAATCGCGGACATCAGGCGGGCATTCACATAGGCGCGGTGGAGCGCATCACGCATCGCCAGGCCATTCATGACGGTTGCCAGCATACCCATGTGGTCGCCCACAACGCGGTTCATCCCCGCTTTCGCCAGACCAGCACCACGGAAAAGGTTGCCACCGCCAATGACCACGCCAACCTGGATACCCAGTTCGACCAGTTCTTTGATTTCCTGTGCCATGCGATCAAGGATGCTTGCGTCAATACCGAAGCCTTCCGATCCCTGCAGCGCTTCGCCACTCAGCTTAAGCAGAATGCGTTTGTACACGGGTTTTGCATTGGTAGCCATGTTTCTTTCCTGAGACTGTCAACGATTAAGATGGGAGTTAATTCTGGCGACATGATATGCCGCAAATCAGCACAGCGATACTGGAGCCTGTCTGATTTCATATGACGGGTGACAAAAAGAAGCCGCCCTCAGGCGGCTCCTTTTCAATCATTAAGACTGCTTGGACATTGCAGCAACTTCTGCTGCGAAGTCAGTCTCAACTTTCTCGATGCCTTCGCCCACTTCGAAGCGGATGAAGCCAGTTACGTCAGCGTTGTGCTCTTTCAGCAGCTGAGCAACAGACTTGCTTGGATCCATAACGAAAGGCTGGCCAGTCAGAGAAACTTCGCCGGTGAATTTCTTCATACGGCCTTCAACCATTTTCTCTGCGATTTCTTTTGGCTTACCAGACTGCATCGCGATGTCCAGCTGAACCTGGTACTCTTTTTCTACCACTTCAGCAGACACGTCTTCTGGCTTAACGAATTCTGGTTTGCTTGCAGCGATGTGCATAGCCAGCTGTTTAACCAGCTCTTCGTCAGCGCCTTTAGCCGCAACCAGAACACCGATACGTGCACCGTGCTGGTAAGAGCCCAGAACGTCGCCTTCCAGAGAAGAAACGCGACGGATGTTGATGTTCTCACCGATTTTAGCAACCAGCGCAACACGTTCTTCTTCGAACTGTGCTTTCAGAACTTCAACGTCAGTGATTTTGCCAGCAACCGCTGCGTCCAGAACTTTGTTCGCAAATGCCTGGAAACCGCCATCTTTAGCAACGAAGTCAGTCTGGCAGTTAACTTCCAGAATGATGCCGTAGTTGCCGTCGATTTTGGTGATGATCACGCCGTCAGCAGCAACGTTGCCTGCTTTTTTAGCTGCTTTGATCGCACCGGATTTACGCATGTTTTCGATTGCCAGCTCGATGTCGCCGTTCGCTTCAGTCAGCGCTTTTTTGCAATCCATCATGCCTGCGCCAGTACGCTCGCGCAGCTCTTTTACCAGGGATGCGGTAATTTCAGCCATTCTTAAATCCTCGGGAGATGTGAACTGCCCGGCCGGGGGCCAAACAGTGTAAATTGAAAAAAGGGGCCGGTAATGGGCCCCTATTCATACACGGTACTAATAAGGGGTAAAACCTTATTATTCAGCTTCTACGAAGCTTTCTTCCGCCTGAGAAGCCAGATCCTGGGAACGGCCTTCACGAACGGTAGCAGCTACAGCGCTCAGGTACAGGCTAACAGCACGGATTGCGTCGTCGTTACCCGGGATAACGAAGTCAACACCGTCCGGATCGGAGTTGGTATCAACGATAGCGAATACCGGGATACCCAGGTTGTTAGCTTCTTTGATAGCGATGTGCTCGTGGTCTGCATCGATTACGAACAGCGCGTCTGGCAGGCCGCCCATATCTTTGATACCGCCCAGGCTGTTTTCCAGCTTGTCCAGTTCACGAGTGCGCATCAGCGCTTCTTTCTTAGTCAGCTTGTCGAAAGTACCGTCCTGAGACTGGGTTTCCAGATCTTTCAGGCGCTTGATGGACTGACGAACAGTTTTCCAGTTGGTCAGCATGCCGCCCAACCAGCGATGGTTCACGAAGAACTGGTCGCAGCTGTTAGCAGCATCTTTCACAGCTTCGCTTGCAGCGCGCTTAGTACCAACGAACAGAATCTTACCTTTACGGGAAGAGATCTTGTTCAGCTCAGCCAGGGCTTCGTTGAACATTGGTACAGTTTTCTCAAGGTTGATGATGTGAACTTTGTTACGCGCGCCGAAGATGAAAGGCTTCATTTTCGGGTTCCAGTAACGGGTCTGGTGACCAAAGTGAACACCAGCCTTGAGCATGTCGCGCATGGAAACAGTTGCCATGTTTAAAACCTCTATATTGAAAGTTGGGGTTATGCCTCCACGTATCCCATATTACCGACCCCGAAGGGCACCCCGGAATATGTGCCGATACGTGTGTGTTGTTACACAAAGTGAGATTTGTCGCTCCCGTCCAGCCTGTGTATCTGAGATGGATCGGAAGTCCGGCGCGCTTTATACCACAAAACACGACCAGAAACCAACAGTTGTTGGCGGAGTGTGCTGTTAATGATTCTCAATTTGGCACGGAGCGTGCCTGACTGATACCATTGACGACACTTAGACTAGTATTGTCGAAAAAATCGACACCGATGGACAGATTACATGGCTATCTCTATTAAGACACCTGAAGAAATTGAAAAGATGCGCGTCGCCGGTCGTCTGGCCGCGGAAGTGCTGGAAATGATCGAACCGTTCGTGAAGCCGGGCGTCAGCACCGGTGAACTGGACCGCATCTGTAACGACTATATCGTGAACGAGCAGCACGCGGTTTCCGCCTGCCTCGGCTACCACGGTTTCCCGAAATCCGTCTGCATTTCTATTAATGAAGTGGTTTGTCACGGTATCCCGGACGACGAAAAACTGCTGAAAGATGGCGACATCGTCAACATCGACGTGACCGTCATTAAAGACGAGTACCACGGTGACACCTCTAAGATGTTCATTGTCGGCAAGCCAACGATTCTGGGCGAGCGTCTGTGCAAAGTGACACAAGAGAGCCTGTACCTGGCGCTGAAAATGGTTAAGCCGGGTATTCGCCTGCGTACCATTGGTGCTGCCATCCAGAAGTTTGTAGAAGCGGAAGGGTTCTCCGTCGTGCGCGAATACTGCGGTCACGGTATTGGCCGCGTTTTCCATGAAGAACCCCAGGTTCTGCACTATGATGCCGATGACGGCGGCGTGGTGCTGCAAAAGGGCATGACCTTCACCATCGAGCCGATGGTCAACGCCGGTGACTACCGCATCCGCACCATGAAAGATGGCTGGACGGTGAAAACCAAAGACAGAAGCTTGTCTGCTCAGTACGAGCATACTATTGTGGTAACAGACAACGGCTGCGAAATTATGACGTTGCGCAAGGATGACACCATCCCGGCGATACTGACGAACATTGAGTGATAAGAAGCCGGCAAATGCCGGCTTTTTTAATGGCGATAGCTTTTTCTTATGGGTGGCGCACGATGAGTAATCTCTTACCCGAACAGTATGCTAACACAGCACTTCCCACCCTTCCCGACCAGCCCGATAACCCGGGCGTCTGGCCGTCGCACGAGCTGACCTGCCCGCATATCAAAGCCCATATGGATGTTTTCCATCGCTGGCTGGGCAGCGCGTTCGACGCAGGGGTCTCAGCCGAGCAACTTATTGAAGCGCGCACCGAATTTATCGACCAGCTCCTGCAGCGTCTGTGGATCGACTACGGTTTCGGGCAGGTGAGCGACATCGCGCTGGTTGCCGTCGGGGGCTATGGCCGCGGTGAACTTCATCCACTTTCCGATATCGATCTCCTGATCTTAAGCCGTAAAAAGCTACCGGACGAACAGGCGCAGAAGATTGGCGAGCTGCTGACCCTGCTCTGGGACGTGAAGCTGGAAGTGGGACACAGCGTGAGAACCCTGGAAGAGTGCCTGCTGGAGGGCTTATCTGACCTGACCGTCGCCACCAACCTGATTGAAACCCGTCTGCTGATCGGTGACGTGGCGCTGTTCCTGGAGCTGCAAAAGCACATCTTCAGCGACGGCTTTTGGCCGTCAGAAAAATTCTTCGCCGCGAAGGTCGAGGAGCAAAATCAGCGCCATCAGCGCTACCACGGCACCAGTTACAATCTTGAACCCGATATTAAAAGCAGCCCCGGCGGCCTGCGCGACATCCACACGCTACAGTGGGTGGCCCGCCGCCACTTTGGCGCCACCTCAATGGACGAGATGGTCGGCTTTGGCTTTTTAACCGAGGCCGAACGTAACGAACTGAACGAGTGCCTGCATCTGCTGTGGCGCATCCGTTTTGCCCTGCATCTGGAAGTGACCCGCTACGATAACCGCCTGCTGTTTGACCGCCAGCTCAGCGTGGCGCAGCGATTGAATTATCAGGGCGAAGGTAACGAACCGGTTGAGCAGATGATGAAGGATTTCTTCCGCGTCACCCGCCGGGTGACCGAGCTGAACCAGATGCTGTTGCAGCTGTTCGACGAGGCCATTCTGGCCCTGACGGCGGACGAAAAGCCGCGCCCAATTGATGACGAATTCCAGCTGCGCGGCACGCTTATCGACCTGCGGGACGAAACGCTGTTTATCCGCGAGCCGGAAGCGATCCTGCGAATGTTCTACACCATGGTGCGCAACAGCACGATTACCGGGATCTACTCCACCACCCTGCGCCATCTGCGCCATGCGCGCCGTCATCTGACGCAGCCGCTGTGCTATATCCCGGAAGCGCGCTCGCTGTTTTTGAGTATGCTCCGTCATCCTGGCGCCGTCAGCCGTGGTCTGCTGCCAATGCACCGTCATAGCGTGCTGTGGGCCTATATGCCGCAGTGGTCGCACATCGTCGGACAGATGCAGTTCGATCTCTTTCACGCCTACACGGTGGATGAGCACACGATCCGCGTCATGCTCAAGCTGGAAAGCTTTGCGAAAGAAGAGACGCGATCCCGCCACCCGCTTTGCGTGGAGCTGTGGCCGCGCCTCACCCATCCGGAACTGATCCTGATTGCCGCCCTGTTCCACGACATCGCCAAAGGCCGCGGTGGAGACCACTCGGTGCTGGGTGCGCAGGACGTGCTGAAATTTGCCGAGCTGCATGGGCTCAACTCGCGCGAAACGCAGCTGGTCGCCTGGCTGGTACGCCATCACCTGCTGATGTCAGTCACTGCCCAGCGTCGTGATATTCAGGATCCAGAGGTAATTAAGCAATTCGCCGAAGAGGTCCAGACGGAGAACCGTCTGCGCTATCTGGTGTGCCTGACGGTCGCGGATATTTGTGCCACCAATGAAACCCTGTGGAACAGCTGGAAGCAAAGCCTGCTGCGCGAGCTCTATTTCGCCACCGAAAAACAGCTGCGTCGCGGAATGCAAAACACCCCGGACATGCGCGAGCGCGTGCGCCATCATCAGCTGCAGGCCCTGGCGCTGCTGCGGATGGATAACATTGATGAAGAAGCACTGCATCAGATTTGGGCCCGCTGCCGTGCCAACTATTTTGTCCGCCACAGCCCAAACCAGCTTGCCTGGCACGCGCGACATCTGCTGAAGCACGATCTGTCGCAGCCGATGATCCTGCTTAGCCCACAGGCGACGCGCGGCGGGACGGAGATCTTCATCTGGAGCCCGGATCGGCCTTATCTGTTTGCTGCGGTCTGCGCCGAGCTGGACAGGCGTAACCTGAGCGTTCACGACGCGCAGATTTTTACCACCCGCGACGGCATGGCGATGGATACCTTTATCGTGCTGGAGCCGGACGGCAGTCCGCTCTCGTCGGACAGACATGAAGGGATACGCTTCGGTCTGGAACAGGCGATCACTCAGCGCAGCTGGCAGCCACCGCAGCCGCGTCGCCAGCCGGCGAAATTGCGCCACTTTACCGTCGATACCGAGGTCAATTTCCTGCCGACCCACACCGACCGTAAATCGTTCCTGGAGCTGATCGCGCTCGACCAGCCAGGGCTGCTCGCCCGCGTCGGCCAGGTTTTTGCCGATCTGGGAATTTCGCTTCATGGCGCCCGAATTACAACCATTGGCGAGCGAGTAGAAGATTTATTTATAATCGCCACCGCCGACCGGCGTGCCCTTAATAATGACCTGCAACTTGAAGTGCAACAACGGTTGACAGCAGCCCTCAATCCAAACGATAAAGGGTGACGTGTTTTTTAGTGAAATGGAAAGAGTAAACAATGCAGCAGTTACAGAACGTTATTGAGTCCGCTTTTGAGCGTCGCGCCGAGATTACCCCGGCAAATGTGGATACCGTGACCCGTGAAGCGGTAAACCAGGTGATTTCCCTGCTGGATTCCGGCGCGCTGCGCGTGGCAGAAAAAATCGACGGTCAGTGGGTTACTCATCAATGGCTGAAGAAAGCGGTGCTGCTCTCTTTCCGTATCAACGATAACCAGGTTATCGACGGAGCAGAAAGCCGCTACTTCGATAAAGTCCCAATGAAATTCGCGGATTACGACGAAGCGCGTTTCCAGAAAGAAGGCTTCCGCGTGGTGCCGCCTGCGGCAGTGCGTCAGGGCGCGTTCATCGCACGCAACACCGTGCTGATGCCATCCTACGTGAACATCGGTGCCTACGTTGACGAAGGTACCATGGTGGATACCTGGGCTACCGTCGGTTCTTGTGCCCAAATCGGTAAAAACGTTCACCTGTCCGGCGGCGTGGGCATCGGTGGTGTTCTGGAGCCACTGCAGGCTAACCCAACCATCATCGAAGACAACTGCTTCATCGGCGCGCGTTCAGAAGTGGTTGAAGGTGTGATCGTGGAAGAGGGTTCCGTGATCTCCATGGGCGTTTACATCGGCCAGAGCACCCGTATTTACGATCGCGAAACCGGCGAAGTTCACTACGGCCGCGTTCCGGCGGGTTCCGTGGTCGTTTCCGGTAACCTGCCGTCGAAAGATGGCAAATACAGCCTGTACTGTGCCGTTATCGTGAAGAAAGTGGATGCGAAAACCCGCGGTAAAGTCGGTATCAACGAACTGCTGCGCACCATCGACTAATCGCTGACCCGTTGATACACCGGGACCCGCCTGTGCGTCCCGGTGTAATCATCAAAGACGTCCGTTTCCGCAGTCACGATTGCCATTCCCTTTCTTCTCAACCCTGCAATATCCGCCGCCATACGCTGGCTCCCCAACCAGAAAAGCCCGTCAAGCGCAGTCACAGCCATACCCGATTCCAGCGCCAGCTTCAGTCGCTCACGCGGCGCTTTGACCTCTCTGGCAATCTGCCGGAATGGCTCCGCCGTAAGCCCGGTGGGATCGACCCGTCGAATGCGGGTGGTCATGCGGTATTGAAAAGCGTCGGGGATCGCATCCAGATCGCCCTTCAGGCTGTAAACGCAGCCAAAGCGCTTGCCGTTGAAGATGACGTTCTTCTGGTTTAGCTGAAACTCATCGCGCAGCCCGGCGATTAGCTGCGGGGCGCGGGTCAGTATCAGCCGAAATGGCAGTTCGAAGCTGGTGACATAATCCACGTTGAGCAAGGCAATGCGTAAACGCTCCTCCGCCCCCGCCTGAAGCAGGCGGCATTCGGCGGCGACTTCTGCCCACTGATGCGTGAGTCTTTGGTTCTCCTCTACGGCACCAAAGCTATATTTTTCGATTTGATAATCAATGCGTCCTGACATGTCATTATCCCCGCAGCCTACGCTTTCGTGCGATAACTTTGCCTGAATTCCCCGGCTTTGAATACCGTCTCGCTCGCCTTTTCTCACGACTCTCACGATGCTGCATTAACGTTGAGAGAAATGATTACCTTATTACGTTGATTTCCGCTTGACGTGGTCGTTAAAAACAACAATAAACGAGAGGGAGCAATTTATTTTCCCTGCTCGGTAATGTCAGTGAAATGTAATCAGGATCGACCCCGCTTTTTTTGAACCCGAGGGTGGCAAAAAGGAATTTTTTCATTAATTATTCAAAGGTTATGTTGAGATAAGGGTACCGCTATGTACGATAATCTGAAAAGTCTGGGCATTACCAATCCTGATGAAATTGATCGTTACAGCCTCCGCCAGGAAGCCAACAACGACATCTTAAAAATTTATTTTCACAAGGATAAAGGCGAGTTTTTCGCCAAAAGCGTGAAGTTTAAATATCCACGCCAGCGTAAGACCGTCGTCGCGGACGGCGTAGGCCAGGGGTACAAAGAAGTTCAGGAAATCAGCCCTAACCTGCGCTATGTGATCGATGAACTCGATCAGATTTGTCAGCGCGACCGCACTGAAGTCGATCTCAAACGTAAGATCCTTGACGATCTGCGTCACCTTGAAAGCGTTGTTACCAATAAGATCAGCGAGATTGAAGCGGATCTTGAGAAGTTAACTCGGAAATAAAAGCAAAACGGCAGTCCCTGATTGCCGTTTTTAATGTTTGCGCCCTCTCCCCGTGGGAGAGGGATGGGGTGAGGGCACCAGCCCGCACTCAGTCATCTCTGCTCATCCAGCTGCAACGCCACATACAGCAGCAGCCTGTCGTCAAAATTCCCCAGATCCAGCCCCGTTAGCTCCGAAATCCGGTTAAGCCGGTACTCCAGCGTATTGCGATGAATAAACAACGCCTTCGACGTCGCCAGCGGCTGCACGTTATGGCGGAACCACGCCTGCAGCGTCCGGCGCAGCAGGCCGTTGTTGTCCATCGCTTTCAGGCGCGCTAAGGGCCGCGCCAGCTCGTTGGCCTGCCAGCCGCCACGCAGGCTGTCGAGCAGCACCGGCAGCATCAGGTCCTGATAGAAATAACTGCGGCTCTCCGGCATCCGCTGCTTACCCACCATCATGGTGGTGCGCGCGGTGCGCCAGGAGCGGGCAATACTGCCCGGCCCGGAAAAGTAATTGCCGAGCGCAACGCGAAAACGCAGCTGACCGTTCTCCTGCATCCGGGAAATCAGCAGTTCCACGCGACGACGATGATCTTCGGCATCCCAGCGGCCAAACGGATTGAGCGCGGGTTTGAGCACCACCATTTCCGTCAGCGAGACTATCGCCACCAGGTTATCGCGTTCCGGGGTCGTCAGCGCATTTTGCAGCTGCTGCAGTTCGGCCATCGCGCTGTCTACGCCAAGCTGACCGCTATCGACCTCGATCACCGCCACCACGCGCGGCTGATTGAGGTCGATCCCCAGGCGCTGCGCCCATTCGCTGAGTGCAGGCGTAAGCTCTTCCGCCTGAATAAGGTTCATCACCAGCTCTTCGCGCAGGCGGCTGTCCTGGGCGAGCAGATGCATCAGGCGCGACTGCTCCAGCATCATTTCCGCCGTCATACAGACCAGCTCGCCATATTTACGCAGGGACTCCGGCTCGCCGGTCAGGCCGATAACCCCCACAATCTCGCCTTCAAGGCGCAGCGGTAAATTGATGCCCTGACGCACGCCGTGCAGGTGTTTCGCAACCGCATCGTCGATATCAACCACACGCCCCTGAGAGAGCACCAAAAGCGCGCCTTCGTGCAATTCACCAATACGCTCACGATCGCCACTACCAATAATGCGCCCACGGGCATCCATTACATTGATGTTGGTATCAATGATGCGCATCGTGCGCGCCACAATATCCTGCGCCATTTTGGTATCAAGATGCCAGCCAGCCATGTCACCCTCCTCTGAGCAGAGCTCAAGCATAGGGAAGTTCAGTGACGGCTGCATTGTGCGAATGCACAAAGAGAGCGGAAGAAGTATGGAGTTGTGGGAAAAGTCACAGAAACAAGAAAGCCCCTGCGTACAGGGGCTTAAGAGGATTACTGCATCAGCAGGTAGATAGAGGTATCACCACGCTGAATATTCAACGCCAGCACGGACGGTTTGCTGTCGAGAATTTTGCGCAGTTCAGCGATGTTTTTCACCGGCTGCTGGTTAGCGCCCATGATCACATCCCCTTTTTTCAGGCCGATACGGGCAGCAGGTGAATTCGCCTTCACGTTATTCACTACCACACCTTTGTCTGCGCCCTTATTGCTCATCTCAGCGCCTTCAATACCACTGAAGATGGTGCTGGAATCAACCTGATTCTGGCTGCTCTGCTGCAGCTCCAGGCTCACGTTGACCGGCTTACCGTCACGCAGCAGACCGAGGGTCACTTTGCTGCCAATCGGCATAGAGCCGACTTCCGCACGCAGGGCTGCAAAGCTGCTGATCGGTTTACCGTTCAGGGAGGTGATCACGTCACCCGCTTTAATCCCTGCTTTCGCCGCAGAGGAGTTCGGCATCACCTGGCTGACGAACGCGCCGCGCTGGGCATCCACTTTCATCGCTTTTGCCAGCTCAGAGTTCAGCTCGGTGCCCAAAATACCCAGCTCGCCGCGTTTCACCTGGCCGTACTGCACCATCTGCGCGGTCAGGTTTTTCACCATGTTGCTCGGGATAGCAAAACCGATCCCGATGTTGCCGCCGTCCGGCGCCAGGATCGCGGTGTTAATACCGATCAGCTCGCCGTTCAGGTTCACCAGCGCACCGCCGGAGTTACCGCGGTTGATGGCCGCATCCGTCTGAATAAAGTTTTCATAGTTCTCTGCGTTCAGGCCGCTACGGCCCAGCGCAGAGACGATACCTGAGGTCACGGTTTCGCCCAGACCGAACGGGTTACCGATAGCCACGGTGTAGTCGCCCACGCGCAGCGCATCAGAGTCGGCAATTTTAATCGCCGTCAGGTTTTTCGGATCCTGAATCTGGATCAGCGCAATATCGGAACGCGGGTCTTTGCCGACCACTTTTGCGTCGAACTTACGGCCATCACTCAGCTGAACCTTAATGCTGTTCGCGTTATCAACCACGTGGTTGTTGGTCACGACGTAGCCTTTCGCAGCATCGATAATGACCCCCGAGCCAAGCGCCATGAATTTCTGTTGCTGGCCGCCGCCCTGGCTGTCATCCCCTGCACCACCGCCCTGACAGAACGGGGAACTCTGGAATGGCGAACCGTCCTGGCAGAACGGTGAGTTGTCACCAAAGAACTGCTGGAAGTTACGCGGCATACGCGGCGTATTGACGGTCGTACTCCCCTCAACGTTAATACTCACCACCGATGGCATCACTTTTTCGAGCATCGGTGCCAGGCTTGGCATCTGCTGCGCGGTTGCTGCCGATGACGCGGTCTCGGCTGCGGTAGCAGTCAGAGGAGACAGCGCTAAACCTAAACTCAGAGCCAGTGCACTCATTGCTAATGTGGTTTTTTTCATGTTTCTCAATCTCGATTTACAGGTAACGCAAAATTGCTGTGTAACTCAGATTCATTTTATACCGCTTAGTTCCGGCCATAAGTTTATGGAAAAGGTAAAAATTTATTGGCCGTCTTTACAAAACTCAGCGTTTATTCCACGGCCATTAGCTTGCGGTATTCATCCCAGGCATACAAATCCGTCATGCCGCTGATATAGTCCTGGATAAGACGGCAGCGATAATAATATTCCATTACCGGCCACTGCGTAGCGTGGCGATCCAGCTTACTTATCGCTTCGACATAGGCCAGCCGATGACGGGTTGAAAGTTTTTGATAAAGCCGGGATTCGATAGGAATTCGTCGCACGCGTTCTTTTTCCACCAGCTCACTGAATTCGTCGACCGACAGCTGAAGCAACGGAGAATAAATTTCCAGTAACCCACTGATTACCCGGTAGCCCTGCAGTTCGAGCTGCTCGACATCCGGATGGCTGAACACATGCCGCATCGCCACATGTTTATAGAGCTCAAGGAGTTGACTGAAACTGCTGTCATCTTCCAGCAGCGCGTGATTGAATTCCCCGCTGAAAATCTGCGGCAGATTATCGATAAAGCGCGAGGCTGCGTAGGGCACCAGTTTATTTAATGTATTGACGCGCAAATACATAAAGAACTGGTCTTCCGTGCTGCGGCTTAATGTATTTGAGCGCGACTTTTCCCAGGCATTTTCGACAACCTGAGCAAACAGTGAACCTTTTTCGTGGGTTCCCCAGGCGGCATAAAGGTGCTGGTAAAGCTCCTCGACGCTGAATATTCTTTTCTCAACGGCATCTTCCAGGTCAGCAACGCAATAGGAAATATCATCCGCGGCTTCCATAATCCAGGTTAATGGAAAGCGACCGTTTGGCGTCAATGAAAGTTCTTTACGCAGCCGTTCAATATAGGCCTCTTCGGAAAGGTAGTAGCCCGGTTTCTTCATTAAATAGCTGTGGGATGCAGGCGTCTCTCCCGTCCACCACGCGGGACGCGTATATTTCAGGATACAGCCGACCTGCGCCCAGGTCAGGTTCATGCGCATCAGGGAATGTACCAGTCGGATACCCTGGGCATTGCCCTCGAAGTGACAGAGATCCTGACGCACTTTGCGACGCAGATCGTTAAGCCCTTCTTCACCTTCACGCAGACGTAAATCCCGCACGATGCAGCGGTCATCGCTGAGCGGCTGGCTTGCCGCATCCGACGGATGAAGGCGTTGTTTAAACCAGTCATTAATTGCCGCCTCGCCAAAGTGACCAAAAGGCGGATTGCCGATGTCATGCATCAGGCAGGCCATCTCAACGATGCTCTCGAAGGGCCCCGTCAGCTCGTCCAGACCATAGGTTTCCAGTAAACGTAGCTCTTTGAGACGGCTTAAAATCTCTTTGGCAATATACCGCCCGACCTGCTGCACTTCCATTGAGTGGGTTAAGCGCGTGCGTACAGCGGCATTACGCTCCAGCGGAAACACCTGCGTTTTTTGCTGCAAACGCCGGATGGCGGGCGAGTTAATAATCCTTCCTCGATCGCTTTCGAAGATACGCAGGATCTCATGTTCGCTCTTCTCGCCCTGTGGCGAGCGGAAACGTCGGTGCCAGTTAATTTTGGTACGAAAATCGATTGGTGACATGTGCTCCCCCGCGTGAGAATGCGTTTCCCCTTAACCGCATGATAGACTATGCATCTTAACAAGGCACATCGCGAGTAAATCTATGAAAATCGGCATTATTGGTGCAATGGAAGAAGAAGTTACGCTCCTGCGTGACAAAATTGAGAACCGTCAGACCCTCTCTCTGGGGGGGTGTGAGATCTACACCGGTCAGCTTAACGGTGTTGACGTGGCTCTGCTGAAATCAGGCATCGGTAAAGTGGCTGCTGCGCTGGGTGCGACCCTGCTGCTTGAGCGCTGCAAGCCGGACGTGATCGTGAACACCGGTTCGGCTGGCGGCCTGGCGCCGACGCTGAAAGTGGGCGATATCGTTGTCTCCGACGAAGCGCGTTATCACGATGCCGACGTCACCGCGTTTGGCTACGAATACGGTCAACTCCCGGGCTGCCCGGCAGGGTTTAAAGCTGACGACAAACTGATTGCGGCGGCTGAAACCTGCATTGCTGAGCTCAATCTTAACGCGGTACGCGGCCTGATTGTCAGCGGTGATGCGTTCATCAATGGCTCCGTCGGTCTGGCAAAAATCCGTCATAACTTCCCGCAGGCGGTTGCCGTTGAGATGGAAGCGACCGCGATTGCGCACGTTTGCCACAACTTCAGCGTACCGTTCGTGGTGGTTCGCGCCATCTCTGACGTCGCAGACCAGCAGTCTCACATCAGCTTCGACGAGTTCCTGACCGTTGCGGCAAAACAGTCCACCGTGATGGTGGAACGCCTGGTGCAGAACCTGGCACGTGGCTAAACCATCCCTCAGGGCGCTCGCCGCCCTGCTTCTGCTTGCTTCAGCGTGGCTCTGTGCCGCGCCTCGCGTAATTACGCTCTCTCCCGCTAACACCGAGCTGGCCTTTGCCGCTGGCATCACCCCCGTTGGCGTGAGTAGCTTTTCGGATTACCCCCCCCAGGCGGCCAACATTGAACACGTTGCGACCTGGCAAGGGATGAACCTTGAGCGCATCGTGGCGCTGAGACCCGATCTCGTGCTGGCCTGGCGTGGCGGTAACGCCGAACGGCAGGTCAATCAGCTTACCTCGCTTGGCATCAAGGTCATGTGGGTTGACGCCGTAAGTATTGAGCAAGTCGCTCAGGCACTGCGAGCCCTTGCCCCTTATAGCCCTGCGCCTGAAAAAGCCAGGCATGCGGCGAGCCAGATGCTCAATGACTATGCTGCGCTGAAAGCTCAATACGATACGTCCGTTAAAAAGCGCATCTTCCTGCAGTTTGGCAGTCAGCCGCTGTTTACCACAGGTAAAGGGTCAATTCAGAACCAGGTCCTGGAAGTGTGTGGCGGTGAAAATATTTTTGCTGCCAGCCGGGTACCGTGGCCGCAGGTTAGCCGTGAGCAGGTTCTGGCGCGCCAGCCGCAGGCCATCGTCGTGGTCGGAAATGCGAGCGAGATTCCTAAAATTAAACAATTCTGGCAAAGCCAGCTAAAAATTCCGGTGATCCCACTCAACAGTGACTGGTTTGAACGCGCCAGCCCGCGTATTATCCTCGCCGCAAAACAGCTCTGTGCCGCACTGGCAGAGAGTCACTAACAGAAGACCTTTTTCGAGGATTTAACGATGCTCGTTTATTGGCTGGATATTCTTGGCACAGCCGTTTTTGCTATCTCCGGCGTTCTGCTCGCCGGAAAACTACGCATGGATCCGTTTGGCGTGCTGGTGCTTGGCGTAGTCACTGCCGTTGGCGGCGGGACTATCCGTGATATGGCGCTGGCGAATGGCCCGGTGTTTTGGGTGAAAGATCCGACCGATCTGGTGGTAGCCATGGTGACCTGTCTGTTAACCATTGTGCTGGTTCGCCAGCCCCGCAGATTACCGAAATGGATACTCCCGGTGCTGGATGCCGTGGGTCTGGCCGTGTTTGTCGGTATTGGCGTCAATAAAGCCTTCAATGCCGGAACCGGCCCGATGGTCGCGATCTGCATGGGCGTATTAACCGGCGTGGGCGGCGGCATTATTCGCGACATTCTGGCGCGTGAAGTACCGATGATCCTGCGTACCGAGATCTATGCCACCGCCTGTATTATTGGCGGGATTGTGCACGCCACGGCGTATTACACCTTTGCGGTGCCGCTGGAAAATGCTGCGATGCTGGGGATGGTCGTGACGCTGGTGATTCGTCTGGCGGCAATACGCTGGCACCTGAAGCTGCCGACGTTTGCGCTGGATGAAAATTCAAGATAGGCGTCGTTTATAAGCCCGGTGGCGCTTCGCTTACCGGGCCTACAAATCCGCATTCAGGCTTAAATACTGAACGAAGAACCACACCCGCAGGTGCTGGTTGCGTTCGGGTTAGTCACCACAAAGCGTGACCCTTCCAGACCTTCGGTGTAATCCACTGAACCGCCGACGAGATACTGCAGGCTCATCGGGTCAACCACCAGCGCAACGCCCTGCTTCTCGATGGTCATATCACCATCGTTCACCTGATCGTCAAAAGTAAAACCGTACTGGAAGCCGCTGCAGCCGCCACCGGTAATATAGACACGCAGTTTCAGATCCGGATTGTCTTCGTCGGCAATCAGGGTTTTCACTTTGTTGGCTGCTGCTTCGGTAAATTCCAGCGGCACAGCTACGTCATCACTCATCTTATGCTCCCATGAATACTGCTATTGGGTAAAATTCACCCAATTCTTTTCGTCATTATCTAATACCCTGGTAATTCATTCAAGTATTCTGCGCGGCGGCCCGCTCCGCCTCTTGCTTTGCCAGGGTACGCGCGAGGATGGTGGAGTATAGCGGTTTCCCGCCCAGGAATTGGGCTAATAGTGTCGCCCCGAGACAGGTAATGATCATTGGCAAAATGAGCTGGTAATTATCTGTCATCTCCAGCACCAGCACGATACCGGTCAACGGTGCACGCAGGGACGCTGCCAGCAGTGCCCCCATACCGGCCACCGCGAAGGTGCCAGCATCAAGATGATACGCCGGGAAGCCCACTTTAGCTGCCATACCAAACGCGGTGCCCAGCAGCGTACCAAGCGCCAGCATCGGGGCGAAAATCCCGCCGGGTGCACCGGAGGAGAAGCACAGAACCGTTGTGATAACCCGGGAGATAAACATAAACAGCAGCAGACCGACGCTGAAATTTCCCGCTGCGGCGATGGGGATCAGCCCGAAGCCGCCGCCTGCGGCATTCGGCTCAATAAAGCCGAGCACGCCGCACATCCCGCCCAGCAGGCCGCCCATCAGCACCCATTTCGTCGTATTGCCGCCATGAATACGCTGGAACATATCCTGAGCACGTAAGATGCAGGTGTTAAACAGCGGCCCCACTACGCCAAAAATCATGCCGAGGATTAGGTAAAGCCACAGGGTGTTGACCGGCGCGTTGGTCAGTTTACCCACCTCAATTACCGCCCCTTCGCCATTGAAGAGGCGGAAAACAATGCTCGACATAATAACGCCGGTAAACACGGCTTTAATGGAGATCAGGTTGTAGCGGAACTGCGCGCGCATCTCTTCGATGATGAACAATATGCCCGCCAGTGGTGCGTTAAACGCCGCTGAAAGACCCGCCGCCGCACCGGTGGCGAGCAGCGTATGGCGCGCTTCGGCGCTTCGCATCCGGAACAGATCGCCCACCATGCGTCCGACGTTGCCCCCCAGTTGTACCGTTGGCCCTTCCCGGCCCAGCACCATCCCCGCGCCCAGCGTCCCCATACCGCCGATGAATTTAACCGGGATCACGCGCCACCAGCGCACCGGGCGCAACTCTTCCAGTGCACCTTCAATTTCCGGGATGCCAGACCCGCCGGCCTCCTGGGCGAATTTACGCACCAGAAAATACCCTACCATGGCAAACAGCGCCGACAGTCCAAATGCCCCGACCCAGACCAGCCACCGGCTATCGGCAAAACCCGCGACGGTGCCCACTCGCCAGTTGAGTACGGCATTGACCGCTTTTTCAAACGCCACGCCAACCAGACCGGCGAGAGTCCCCACCACGGCTGCAGCCAGCAGGATCGCCAGCGGCGTTTTATCGCGATTGAGCAGCCGCCGAATACTGATCCGGTGCTGAGCGCGCGTAAACTGTTGTTCTTCAAAAGACGGAGAATCTGATTTCATGTCCTGTTCTTATTCGTCATACAAAAAGCCGAGGAGATTTTACCAGAGACCTACCCTCCGTCCCCTTAAAAATACTTAACAAATCTTAAAGCATTATCTGGCTAAAAATTTCATAACCTACTGCGAATCACTTAGAATAGTGTGCTTAATCATTTTATACGAACCAGGAACGACGCCATGAGCAAGTCTGAAAACCTCTACAGTGCAGCCCGGGAGCTTATTCCAGGTGGTGTGAACTCGCCTGTTCGCGCCTTTACCGGCGTGGGCGGTACGCCGCTGTTTATTGAACGTGCTGACGGCGCGTATCTGTATGATGTCGATGGCAAAGCCTATATCGATTATGTCGGTTCCTGGGGACCGATGGTGCTCGGGCACAACCACCCAGCCATTCGTAACGCGGTCATTGAAGCCGCTCAGCGTGGCCTGAGCTTCGGTGCGCCAACCGAAATGGAAGTGAAGATGGCGGAGCTGGTGACCGAACTGGTGCCGACCATGGACATGGTACGTATGGTGAACTCCGGTACCGAAGCGACCATGAGCGCGATCCGCCTGGCGCGCGGTTTTACCGGTCGCGATAAAATCATTAAATTCGAAGGCTGCTACCACGGTCACGCAGACTGTTTACTGGTGAAAGCAGGCTCCGGCGCGCTGACCCTCGGCCAGCCAAACTCGCCTGGCGTGCCGGCGGATTTCGCTAAGCATACCCTGACCTGTACCTATAACGATCTGAACACCGTTCGCGCGGCGTTCGAGCAGTATCCGCAGGAGATCGCCTGCATCATCGTTGAACCGGTAGCGGGCAACATGAACTGCATTCCACCGCAGCCGGACTTCCTGCCGGGCCTGCGCGCCCTGTGCGATGAGTTTGGTGCCCTGCTGATCATCGACGAAGTGATGACCGGCTTCCGCGTAGCGCTGGCGGGTGCCCAGTCTTATTATGGCGTTGAGCCGGACCTGACCTGCCTCGGCAAAATCATCGGCGGCGGCATGCCTGTTGGCGCATTCGGCGGCCGTAAGGATGTGATGGAAGCGCTGGCGCCAACGGGCCCGGTCTACCAGGCAGGTACCCTTTCCGGCAACCCGATTGCGATGGCCGCAGGCTTCGCCTGCCTGACCGAAGTGGCGCAACCAGGTATTCACGAAACCCTGACCGACCTGACGACTCAACTGGCTAACGGTCTGCTGGAAGCCGCAGAAGAGGCGGGTATCCCACTGGTGGTCAATCACGTCGGCGGCATGTTCGGGATTTTCTTCACCGATGCGCCAACCGTGACCAGCTATCAGGACGTCGTGAAGTGCGATGTTGAACGCTTCAAGCGCTTCTTCCACCTGATGCTGGAAGAAGGTGTGTACCTGGCGCCGTCGGCGTTTGAAGCGGGCTTTATGTCCGTGGCGCACAGCGAAGAAGATATCAATAACACCATCGACGCGGCGCGTAAGGTGTTTGCGAAGCTTTAAGGGAATTGCCGGGTGGCGCTAACGCTTACCCGGCCTACGATATTCTCCCTCTCCCCGTGGGAGAGGGCCGGGGTGAGGGCATCAGGCCGCACCTGACTACCGACTCTGCTTTCTCAACAGATAAATAAAATACGGCGCGCCTATAAAGGTCGACAGCAGTCCCGCCGGGATCTGGTAAGGGAACAGCACCATCCTTCCACACCAGTCCGCAAATAACAGAATGACTCCGCCCGTCAGGGCTGACATCACAATGTGCGGCATTGTCCGGCGGAACCCCATCATTCTGGCGATATGCGGTGCCATCAACCCGACGAAGCTCAGCGGGCCAATAGTCATGGTTGCCGTTGCCGTGAGGCACGCTGCCAGCAGGAGAAGTGCGACACGCGTAGGCGTCAGCGCCATGCCCACAGCCCGCGCCGTTTCGCCGCCGAGCGGCAGAATGGTCATCCAGCGACGACACAGCGGCACAATCGCCAGCAGCACAATCATTACGATCCCGGAATGCACAACCTGGCTGGCGGTCGCGTTGTAGGTTGAGCCAGAAATCCAGGTCAGGATCTTCGCCATTCGCGGATCGCCACTCGCCTGCAGCATCATCAACAGCATCGTAAAGGCCGTGCTGAGCGCCATCCCGGCCAGCAACATCCGGTGCGGGGAAAATCCGCCGCGACCTGAGGCAATCAGAATAATCATCAGCGTCACCGCCGCACCGATACTCCCGGCAGGCATCAACCAGCCAAACGCGTTCCCTGGCACCAGGAACAGCATCAGCACCACGCCAAAGGCGGCACCGGAGCTGATCCCCAGCACTTCCGGGCTCGCCATCGGGTTACCGGTCAGACGCTGAATAATACAGCCCGCAACCGCCAGCATCACACCGGCAATAAGCGCGGAGAGGATCCGCGGCCAGCGCCATTGCAGTAATTCGTTGAGTAGATCACCCGTTGCCCAGTGCCAGCCTGCGGCATCGCGCCCAAACGCGAGTGCGGCAAACGAGGCGAGAAGCAAGACTCCCAGACCGGCAAGGCTAAACCACAGTACCGACTGACGTTCCGCGTAGACCTTATCGCCCGCGTCCATCGCAGGCGCGCTGATGCTGCGCAAACGCGGGAGCAACCACAGCAGCAGCGGCGCACCGATAAGCGCCGTTGCTGACCCGGTAGACACTTCCATCCAGACGCGGGCCAGCCAGAGAATGATCTGATCGGAAAGCCAGAGGATCAGCGCCCCGATCAACGGTGCGAGCAGCAGACGCGCCAGCAGCCGACGCGCCCCGAGCATTTTTGCCAGCAGCGGCGCAAAGAGACCAATAAAGCCGATAATGCCCACCGCGTTAACCAGCAGAGCGCTCAGCACAATCGCCAGCGTGAGCGCCGCCAAGCGTGCCAGCGACAGTGCCAGCCCCAGGTTACGCGCCACGCCATCATCCAGCCCCATGAGCGTCAGCGGACGCAGGAGCAGCAGCGTCAGCACGACTCCGCCCGCCAGCTGCGGCCACAGACGCTGCACAATGCTCCAGTCGGTCTGGGTGAGCGTGCCGGTGCTCCACAGGAACATACTTTGCAGCTGATCGTGATGGAACAGCACCAGCAGCTGGTTAATCGCACCGCAATAGAGGCTGACAACCAGCCCGGCCAGAATCAGCGTTACCGGAGAAAGGCGTTTTCCCCAGGCCACACCAAAGACCAGCGCCCCTACGACACACGCCCCCGCGAGGGCCGCAAACTGCGAGGTTAACGCGCCGGGCAATGCCCACAGCGTGGTGATCGTGATCCCAAGCTGCGCCCCGGTAGCGACGCCCAACGTGGTTGGCTCCGCCAGCGGGTTACGTAATACCTGCTGGAATAAGACGCCTACCAGGCCTAAACCGGCCCCGACCAAAAGGGAGATCGCCAGACGCGGCAGCAGGCTGTAGTGGAACAGCATCTGCTGAATATTGTCGATATCCGGCGAGACCAGCGCGGCTCCCCACTGCGCACGCGGTAACGCCGTCGAGAGATTGAACCCGGTGAATGACAGTGCAGCCAGAAAAAGCACGGACAGCAGTAGAACCGGGAAACGCGCGATACGGGTACTCATGCTTTACCTCCCAGCGCGTTATCCAGTACGCGGGCAAAATGCATGGCCGATAGCGTCGCGCCGTAGAACCACACAGCGGGCGCACGCTGGAAGTGCTTCTCGCGCACAAACGGCATCGCCTGCCAGAGCGGCGTCGCCATCAGCGTTTGCATTTCGCGCTCGTTGCCGTGGTCGAAACACAGCACATCCACATCACGAAACGCCGCCAGACGATCGATACCGACGGCGGTACTGCCCCAGAAGGTCATCTCCCCTTCCCACGCATTGCGAATGCCAAAGCTGTCCAGCACCTCCTGGAACAGACAGTTTTTACCGAATACCAGCACATGGCGGGCATCCAGCAGCGTCACCATCAGCAGCGGGCGATCGCCCCGCCCGGCAAAGCGCGGCTTCAGGGCGTCAATCAGGGCATCGAATTCATCGAGATGCTTTTTGGCTTCCGTTTCACGGTTGAGGAAATGCGCCATCTCGTTGATCGAGTTTTTCGCCACGGTCAGCGGTTTTTTACCGTCGCTAAAGGAAAAACCGCGCCCTGGCGCAATACGTGCCATGGTCTCTTCTGACGGGCCATAGCCCGCAGACCAGAACAGGAATGACGGTTTCATTTGGGTAAGCAGTTCGAGGTTTGGCTCCGTACGCAGGCCGATGTCAATCACCGAGTCCGGCAGCTTCGGCTCGTTCACCCAGAGGTTATAGTTAGGGATGTCCGCCACGCCATAGGGCGTGATGCCCAGCGCCATCATTAGCTCTACCGGCAGCCACTCCAGCGCCACAATGCGGTGAGGATCGACTGCGGCAGCACGCGCCGTCGTCATGTTAAACAGCAGGGGTGAGAGCGCCATTGCCGTCAACAGGCGACGACGGCTGATAAATGTGTTGTCCAGCATCAGTACACGAAGCTCACCGGTGCAGCCCCAGCCGGGTGAGGCAAGATACCCATTGGAATACCGTAAATGTGTTCCAGCGTTTCGCTGCGCATCAATTCTGACGGTGTTCCCTGCGCAATCATTTCGCCGCCGCGTAGCGCGACAAGATAATCGCAGTAGCGCGCCGCCATGTTGATATCGTGCAGGACCGCAATCACCGTCAGGCCACGCTGCTGGCTTAACCGGTGTACCAGCGCCAGCACATCGACCTGATGGGCAATATCCAGCGCAGAGGTAGGTTCATCCAGTAGCAGGCAACGGCTGTCCTGAGCCACCAGCATTGCAATCCACGCCCGCTGACGCTCACCGCCAGACAGGCTATCCACCAGACGATGCGCCAGCGGTTTTAGCCCAACCAGCGCAATCGCCTCTTCCACTTTCTCCCGGTCAGCCGCGCCGAAGCGCCCAAGCGCCCCGTGCCACGGATAACGCCCAATCGCCACCAGCTCACGCACCGTCATCCCTTCCGCCTGCGGCAACTGCTGCGGCAGATAGGCCACTTTGCGCGCAAAGGCTTTGCTGCTCCAGCTCTCCAGTTGCTGTCCGTCCAGCAGGATATCCCCTTCAGACGGCGGCTGATGGCGTCCCAGCATCTTAAGGAGCGTGGATTTACCGGAACCGTTGTGACCAATCAGGCCCGTCACTTTACCGGCCGGGAACGTCAGAGAGAGCGGATGCAGCAACGTGCGTCCGGGTACGCGAAAGGAGAGATGATTGAGCGTGAAGGTGGTGTCGGATTGCGTTTGATTATCCTGCATATCAGCCAACTTAAATAAAAAGGGCACGGCGAACCGTGCCCAAAGAGAGATTAGAAGCGGAAGGTCGCGGTGGCGACAACCTGACGTTCAGCACCCCAGAAGCAACCGTAGGTGTTAAAGCAGCTGGCAACATACTCGCGATCAAACAGGTTGTTCACGTGAAGTGCGACGTTCGAGCCTGCCATGCCCACGCGCGCCAGGTCGTATCTCACCAGCGCATCGACAACGGTGTAGCTGCCTACCGTGAAGGTGTTCGCCGGATCGCCTTTGCTGGAGCCGGTGTAACGCACGCCGGTACCCAGCGTCAGGCCGGACAGCGGGCCATCAAACAGCGTGTAATCTCCCCATACGGATGCCATGTGTTTAGGCACCTGAGCAGGCGTGTTGCCTTTGTAATTTGTATCGGTGGTGTATTCCGCATCGGTATAGGTGTAGGAACCGACAACGTTCACGCTAGCAGACAGCGCCGCTTTCGCTTCCAGCTCTACGCCACGCGCGCGGATTTCTCCCCCTTCAACCGAGAAGAACGAGCCAGCCGGGTCCGCCATCAGGTTGTTGGTTTTGGTCAGTTGGTACAACGCACCGGTGACAACGATCGGACGGTCATTCGGCACGTATTTCACGCCCGCTTCGTACTGCTTACCTTTAGAGGGGGAGAACAGTTTGCCCTGAGCATCGGTCTGCGAAGCGGGCTCAAACGATTCGCTGTAGCTGAAGTACGGGGTTACGCCATTATCAAACAGGTAGTTAACACCACCACGCCAGGTGAACTGGGTATCATCACGTTTGGAGGTGGTATTCAACACGCGGTTATACGATTCCTGATCCGCCCAGTCATAACGGCCGCCCAGCGTAACCAGCACTTTATCCCACTGCGCCTGATCCTGAACGTACAGACCCGTCTGTTTCTGGCGGTTGAGGATCTGATAAGGGCCGGAGGTCGCCGGATCTTTTGAACCGAAATCAAAATCGCTGTTCACCGGATTGTAGAGATCCAGCAGCGGCACCGAGTCGTCATAGCCGAACCAGGAGTTGATGTCGTTACGCATGCGCATAAAGTCAACGCCGGTCAGCAGGATGTGGTCCACCTCACCGGTAGCGAATTTGCTTTGCAACTGGGTATCAACGGTGAAGTTCTGCAGCTTTTCATTATCGACAACGTATTTACGCGCCAGATAATGGCCTTTGTCAGCAGGGGCTAACGCGGCGCACTGTTTGTTGCCTGCATTCGCCGGATCGGTACAGACGCCATAGCCGTAAACACTGTTTTGTGAGGTTTTATTCTCAGCAAAGCGCAGGTTCTGGCGTACGGTAAAGGTATCGTTGAATTCGTGATCGAAGCTGTACCCCACCATTTTCTGGTTGCGGGAATAGGTATTGTTCTTCGCGCCTTCATTGAAGTTCGTCGGCAGACGATCGCCGTTCGGCAGCGGATCAACCGTCCCCTCTTTTGGCAGCCAGCCGTAGTAGCCGGTTTCAGGCTCGTTCTGGAAGTAAGAGAGGAACGTGAAGGTAGTCTTATCATCCGGACGCCAGGAGAACGATGGCGCGATGGCGTAACGCTGCTCTTCCGCACGCTCCTGCTGAGCGTTATTAGAACGCGCAACACCCGTTAAGCGGTAAGAGTATACGCCGTCGTCGTCGATGGCATCGCTGAAGTCAAACCCGGTCTGGAACAGGCTGTCCGTACCGACTTTGAACTGGATTTCTTTCAGCGGCTCGGTGGTTGGGCGCTTGCTTACCATGTTCAGCAAACCGCCAGGGCTGCTTTTGCCGTACAGAACGGAAACCGGACCGCGCATGATCTCGGCGCGTTCCAGCATGTAAGGGTCGATTACCGCGTCGTTATAGAAGTTGCCCTGCATCTTCATGCCGTCGAGGTAGTTATTCTGGCTCTGGCCGTCGGCCGCAAAGCCGCGAATCACCAGATAGTCATAGGTATTCGACGCACCACGGGTGCCAACCGCCACGCCCGGCGTATAGCTCAGGGCTTCTTTTACCGAACGCGGCTGGTGCAGCGCCATCTCTTCGGCGGTGACGACTGAAATAGACTGCGGCACCTTCTGAATTGGCGTATCGGTTTTCGTGCCGGTCGCGGATTGTCTTGCCGCGATAGTTGCCGCCGGTCCCCAGGCACTTTCCTGTGCCGCAGGCGCTGCAGTTACCGTAATGGTTTCTTCTTTTTTCGGGGTTTCGGCAGCATGTGCATAAGCCGACATGCCGGCAACCGCTGTGGCTACGACGACCGCGACTTTTCGCAGCGACGTGTTGATTGGCTGAGCAGTATTGGAAAGCGCCATGTTGTATCTCTGATGGAAAGGTTAATGATAACGTAAACGAGAATTATTATTATGAGCGCAAGAATAATAGGCGAAACGCCGGTTGCATAGCAAGCAATAAGCGGCCCTACGAGAATTGAGGGATTAAGAATTAACCAGATGAAAACAGGGGGTTAATGATGTTAGCGAAAGGATCGCCAAAACCCGCCGGAGCGGGCGGGAAGCATTAGCGGTAAAACAGCTCGAACGTGGCGACCGCCTCGACTTTTCCGGGTTTGACCTCCCCCGTTTTTACGTAGCGGGCCTTCAGGGGGATCTCTGCGGGCACCTTGTCCTGCGTAGCGGATATCGCAGTATAGGTCTGGTCAAACTGAAGGACGGTATCGTTGCTGTCGAGAATTTGAATCCCCAACCCTTGTGCGGCAGCATCACCGGATGCAATGCCCAAAATCGAGCCGTTGGTCACCCCCGTCGACCCCGTGCGGGTGAACTGATAGTCAATCTTTGTTCCCGCCGCGCAGTCGTTTATAGCGATCTTAAAGCTCCCATCAGTCAGTATCTCTGAGTATTGCCCGTCAAAATCCTGAGAATTGACCGTTTTGAGAGGAACAAAGATGTTCCGGTCAACCAGGTTACAGGTATTGGTCGTAATATGGACGCTGGTGGGCGAAAAACGCATTTCACCGACCACGACACCGCCGAGCGTATCCTGCGAGGTCAGGCGCGAGGTATCCAGCATCCCGTCCTGGACCTGGCCGATGACCACCAGTTGAGCGGCGGCCCGAAAGACGTGGGTGCCATCAGACCCGCCATGTTTGTAGCCATAATACTGCCAGGGACGAATGAGGTCCTCCTCTATATAGTCGGGCAACCGTTCGCTTGACGCCGCCGCACGGATGCCAATCCCCGGCACGTTGGTTTTATAGACTCCCGGCAGAACGTCCTCACGCGCGTCGGCATCCGTCAGGGTCAAATAGCCGCGCCGGATTTGCGCGTCAGCTCCGCCACAGTGCACCGTAATTTCATTGGATTCGACGGCATTGTCATAAATTACGGTCCCCACAGGGGTATCGGGATCGAGCATAAAGACCGCTGGAAGCTGAAAGGTAACAATGCCGCCAGATCCATCCCCGCCGCTGAAAGTACATTGAGCAAATGCCGGATGTACCCGCACGGCGGCGACCAGCAGTACGGCAGAGATAACGGTTCTCACCAGAATAGTCACGCGCATTTTCTCTCCAGCCTCATTGGCAATTGACCGCGGTATTAATGATTCCCTCGCCATTGTCATCGGGTAAATCGATGACGCCATGACACTGTTCGTCGCCCGCCTCTCCCCACTGCGCGCTGAACGATGTGTGTCCGTTAAGCCCTGAGAGGTAGACCTCGCCATCATTCCCGACAATCGCGGTGGTGTTATCAAGCGCCACGATGGCACCAAACGGCACTGGTTTACCCTGATGACGCAGAGTGACCAGCGCGCGACGCCCAACGCGGGCCTCGAAGTTCGCCAGTATCGCCGCGCCTTTTGTCGGCACGAGATCTAACGTTGCCGCGTCAATATCAATATCGCTGCGTTCCTGCGTGTTTACCGTGAGGGTGTTGTGTCGGTAAGCGGTAAGCGACGGCACGATGGCATTACCAAACGCATCGGTATAAATGCCGCGGCCGCTCTGAACGTTGACATCCTCTCCGTCGTTGATGTGTACAATCGCGAAAGCGTCCCGCACGGGCTGCCCCAGCGTAATGCCCTGACTGTGAGCCACGATGGATCCCTGAGCGTTATAGTTCCACTGTCGGTTATCCCCGCCGTAGCTGTACCCCATGCCAACTTCGCCGGACGAGCCGCGATAGCGCCCGGATACGCTGCCGCCATAGCCCGTATCTTTGTTGGCGTAGGTCTGCTGGAGGTTATAGCTCAGCTTGTTATCCTCAAGCGCGGTCCCCCCGATCCCCACCTGGTGCGAGACATACCAGCCGCTTGCGGTATTTACGCTGTAGTTTGCCCACGCGTTAGAGAGCCAGTGCGATAACGGGATATTGACGTTCAGCGCCAGTTGCCGATCGGAATCGGCATCTGGCGTGCGGGTCAGGTTGTAGCTTATCGACCAGGTAATATCCCGCCAGCTGGAGCTCAGCCCGGCGCTGACGCTGCGCTCGTGGCCATCCATATCCCAGTAATCCTGCTGATAGCCGTTAAGATACGCCGAGCCCCAGTCAGAAAGCCGCTGGGAAAGGTTTACCTGCATGCGGCTTCGGCGGTTGTTGGTTCTGCGATAGGTATAAATGCCGTCATCAATCTCGCTGTCGCGCTGATCGATAGCCTCCTGAAAGGTATAAAACCCGGAGGTGGAATAGCGGTAGCTGGCAAGCGTGACGGTGGTATCTGTGTCGGGAATATCTTTTGAATACTGCGCTCGCCATGAGAGTCCATTTGCGTCATCACGTCCGTCATCAAAGGCAGTTCTCGCGGTGGTGATATCCACCGAGGCTGAGCCCAGGTGACCCAAATCCGCGCCAACCCCCAGCAATAGTGCATGATACATCGACGCACCCTGAGCGCCGGTGTAGGCCGTCACGCCATACGGCAGACCATAAATAGCCGTACCTTGCACAAAGGTGGGCTCATCTTCCCCTTCATTGCCGCGATAACGCCCGGCCGCCAGCGAATACTTAAACCCGCCCTCACGCTGGAGGACCGGCACCGACGCGCTGGCCTGTATGAAGCTATGCTCCGAGCCATCCGCCTCTTCGACGGTGACTTCCAGATCCGCTCCGGAGGCGACCTGGCTTAAATCACGGATCTCAAATGGCCCCGGCGAGACGTTGGTTTGATAAAGGGTGTAGCCGTTTTGCTTAATGGTGACTTTTGCATCGCTATTGGCAATCCCCCGCACGACAGGCGCAAACCCCTGCTGGCTGACCGGTAGCATCGCCGTATCCGTTTCCAGCGTCAGGCCGGTCATCTGCACGCTGTCGAACAGCTCGCTGTTGGTGTACGTCTGGCCCAGTTCAAGCTGGCTTTTCAGCGCTTTGATATCGCGCTGCAGGGTGGTGGCGATGGCTTCCCAGCCCGAAGAGTCACTCCAGGTACTGTTGTTGCGCAGCCGCCACGCGCCCAGATTAAGACCCGATGTCAGGCCAAGCCAGGTTGATGAGGTTTGGCCCGTGCTGTAATGCTGCTGAGAACCGCTGAGCTGATAGCTTGTCCAGGCCGCCGGAGCACCGTCATCCCAGAATTTCGGGTTAATGGCGCCCGCAGCCGCGCGGTTGCGGTAGGCCTGGGGAATGACCAGCGTCAGGGTCTGGTTATCCTGATTGTAATCGTAGCGAGCATGTTCGATAAAATGGGAGATATCCCGAATGCAGGCCGCATCGTCCATATCTTTGAGATCCGGCACCGCGTCGACGTTCACGCCAAATTCACGCAGATCCGCTTTGGTCAGCTCCGGCAGAAGCTGCTGCTTATCGTCAGAAAGCACATAGGTGACCTCGCGTTTATCCACGACGTCCCGATCCCACATGATGGTGGTCAGATAGCGCCCTGCCAGCAAGCCGTTATCATTAATGAAGTTTTTGAGCGTAGCGGTATTTTCCAGCGGCGTATCCAGCTCAAGGATCCGCAGGTTGAATTCGTCATCAGCCCACGCAGGTGGGATCGCGACGAACAGTGCGAGCACGATCCCGGACCATACCTGTTTTTGGCGAGAGGGAGAGGACATAGCATTCCAACACGATCCCGTTAAAGGGCCTGCTTGCGCTGAGGGGTTTGCGCCCCAAAATCATTGATTGCCGTCCAGGTCACCGCACCCGTCGCCCCTTTTGGCAACGCAAAATGCTGCTCGCTAAACGGTGCAACCATCATCGAAATAGCCCCCGGCGTGGTTTCGGTCTCTTTCACCGGTACGCTTTTCCCGCCCACGGCCAGCTCGCCAAAGGAGACGTAAAACGGCGTGGGGTTGTTGGCAATAAGCGTGTCGCCCTGACGACGGAACGTGATTTTTTCATCCGCCACCAGCGCATCGGCCTCTTTTAACTGAGACGGGCGCCAGAAAAGCTTCAGCCGCGTTTTCATCGCGAACTGCAGGGTATTTTTCTCTTTCAGCTCAGGCGACAGCGCGGAGACCGATTTCACATTCGCCAGGAACAGCGATTCACGGTCTGATGGCAGGCTTTTTTTATCGCCAGTAAAAATAACGTGTAAAAGGGTTTGACGATTTTCCTGCAGCTTATAAACAGGAGGGGTAATAACGAAGGGCGCTTTTGCATTATTGACATAGCTGACCCAGCTTTGTACCAGATAACGCGTATGGGGATCTTTATTTTTAAGGGCTATTTGTACTTCAGCTTTATTTGATGGATAAATAATACGAGTACCACCCAGAACCACGCTGGCCTGCGCTGACAGACAAGAAATAATTAAACAACCACATAACAATTTAAATAAAGTCTTCATACAACGTTCCAAAAGGCAGCCATAAAGGCTGCCAGTAATGACTTAGCGATAGACAACCTCGAAAGTTGCCGAAGAAGAATAGCGGCCTGCGGTGGGTGCAGTATCACCAATCTGAATCACCTTCGCGATGTAGTTAAAGACTGACGCATTTGTTCCCGTCGCATCGTTAGCCACATCCGTTCCCGTCGAAGGCAGGGAGCCATCAAATACCACATCGTCTTTCGTGCCGTTTTCATTGCTGACGATGATGCCAACGTTGGTGGCATTACCGGCGCCGCTGAGGTCGTTCTTCAGACGTTTATGCGCGGCATCCGTTGTCGTTCCGCTGAATTTGAGGTTGAGTTTGGCAACCAGCGGGTCACATTTTTTCACTTCAATATTAAACGTTTTGCTGGTGCCCACTGCGCCATCAGTGCCAAAGTCCGACGCATAGGTATCGGGGAACGTGACGGTTGACGAGGTCGTACCGGAGCCATCAACATTAATTTCACAGGTGTCGGCCACCACTTTCCCGGCAAAGTTCACCGTGCCAGAATCGTTTCCGGCAAATGCTGGCAGAGACAGCGCTGCCATTATGCTTGCAGCCAAAAATGAAGAAAGAACATACTTACTCATAATCATATCCTTATATATATCGATGCAGTCATCCATTCCCGCCCCAATACTGTGCGTCAGAATGTTATTTAAGCGCTCATATCACTCATACAGGGGTAATTAACCCAGCCATGTTTCAGGAAAGCCTGTGATTCCTTGAGGCGATTAAATCAGATCATTCTTACCAGTGTCCAGATAGCCTAAAAACCTCCTGCACATAATGGCGCACAAGATTATGTTTTAAATAAAAAATAATGAATCTTAGGAATTCTTAATTTTGAATTAACTTTTTTTAAAGGATTGCGGACTGTAAACAATAAAAAAGGCCGCTTTAAAATAAAGCGGCCTTTTATTCAGGGAATTAATTAATTCCCGCCAAACATGTCCTTAATCCAGCCGGCTACGCCATCGCTGTCTTTCTTCTCATTCTGCTGCTGCGGCTGTTGTTGCTGCGGCTGCTGAGGCTGAGAAGATTGATCGAACGGGTTGCCCGTTGGCTGTTCAGGCTGGCTCTGCTGGCAGAGGGAGTCCGGATTGGTGGTCCAGACCGGCAGGGTACGCATCCCACCGCCGCAAACAAAGTTACCGGAACCGTCCACGCCCATATCGACGATATCTTCCGGCGCAACCAGGTTCAGCGGCACCGGAGACTGATTCGCCAGATAGCGCTGGTAAATCGACATCGCCCCGCTTGCACCGTACAGCTTGGTTGGCTGGTTGTTATCACGGCCTACCCAGGTGATCACCACTTCACGGCCATCAATACCGGCAAACCAGGTATCGACGTTGTTGTTGGTGGTCCCGGTTTTACCCGCCAGATGCAGACCCGGATATTTCGCCCCCAGCTGACGGCCAGTACCCCGCTGCACAACCTGCTGCATGGTCCACAGCGTCATATAGGCCGCCTGCGCAGGCACCGCACGTTCTGCCTGTGGGAAGCTCTGATACAGCACGGAGCCATCCTCGGCAATCACCGAGCGCAGGGCCGAAAGCGGCGCACGGTTACCGCCGCTGGCAATGGTCTGGAACGCCTGTGCCACTTCGATCGGCGTCAGGTTAAGTGCCCCCAGAATCATCGCCGGAACCGGATGCAGCTGATCTTTCGACACGCCCAGTTTCTGCCAGGTGTCGACAATCGCAGGCAGGCCCAGCGCCATACCGAGGTTAACCGTGGGGACGTTCATGGAACGGGTCAACGCATCCACCAGCATAACCTGGCCGCTGAACTGTTTATCATCGTTCTGCGGGGACCAGACCTGACCGTTAGGCTGACGCAGTGAGATTGGCGCATCGGCAATCCAGGTGTTCAGACGATACAGATTCGGCTGACTCAGGGCGGTGAGATAGGTCGCCGGTTTTGCCAGAGAACCAATCGAACGACGCGCCTGCATGGCACGGTTATAGCCCGCATACTGCGGCTCGGCACCGCCCACCATCGCGCGTACTTCGCCAGTGTTGCGGTCAACCACCACCATGGCGGTTTCCAGATCGCTCAGCTTGCGCTGTTTCTTCAGTGCCGGAATACCTTCCACCGCGGCTTTTTCTGCTGCATCCTGGGCCACGGAGTCAAAGGTGGTGAAGATCTTCACGCCGGAGAGATCTTTGACCTTATCACCGAGCTTGCTTTGCAGCTCCTGACGCACCATTTGCATAAACGCAGGCTGAGGAGAGATCACCCCACCGCGCGGCTGCACGCCAAGCGGACGCGCGCTCAGCATGTCGTACAGTTCCTGATCGATCACCTGCTGTTGTTGCAGCAGACGCAGGACCAGGTTACGACGCTCCAGCGCCAGTTTCGGGTTACGCCACGGGTTGTAGATGGACGCCCCTTTCACCATGCCCACCAGCAATGCCTGCTGGTCAAGGCTCAGCTCTTCCACCGGGCGGCCAAAATAGTACAGGCTTGCCAGCGGGAAGCCGCGGATTTCGTTATCGCCGCTCTGACCGAGGTAAACCTCGTTCATGTACAGCTCAAGAATACGATCCTTGCTGTAACGCGCATCCATCAGCACGGCCATGTACGCTTCGTTGGCTTTACGCCAGTAGGAGCGTTCGCTGGAGAGGAACAGGTTCTTCACCAGCTGCTGAGTCAGCGTACTCGCCCCCTGCACGGTACGACCCGCGGTCAGGTTCGCCAGTACCGCACGGCCGATAGAGTAAAGGCTGATGCCGTCGTGCTCGTAGAAGTGACGGTCCTCGGTTGCCAGCAGCGTATCCACCAGCAGATCCGGGAAGCCGTTACGCGCTACAAACAGGCGCTGCTCGCCGTTAGCCGACGAGAGCATGGTGATCAGACGCGGATCGAGACGGAAGAAACCGAACTGACGGTTGTTATCCATGTTCTCGATGGTATCCAGACGATCGCCGTCAAAGGTCAGACGCGCGCGCACCTGCCCCTCTTTGCTGTCCGGGAAGTCGAACGGACGGCGGATCATCTCAATGCTTTTCGCCTGAACGGTAAATTCGCCAGGGCGCGTCATCTTCGATACCTGACGATACTGGGTCGCTTCCAGCAGTTTCACCATCTCGTTCTTACTGATGGACATATCTGGCTCAAGGTTCACCATACGGCCATACACTGCCGCAGGTAACTGCCAGACTTTACCGTCGATACGGCTGCGGATCTTCTGATCCAGATAAACGCCGTAAATCGCCATCAGCACAACAAAAACAATGAACAGCTTCAGCAGCAGCCAGAACCAGCCGCGTTTGCCCCGAGGCTTGCGCCCTTTGCCTTTTCCTTTACGCGGCATCGGTTCTTCATCCTCATAATCGTCTTCATAGTCATCGTCATAGTCCTCATCTCTGAGGCGACGACGGCTTACCTTTTCTTTCGCCGGACGCGTGGGTTTTCCCTTACGTCCTATTGGCTCGCGGTCATTCCCCGCCATGCTTTTTCTCCGCAACGTTCAGGCGCAAAGGCCCGATTCTCATTTCTTCCACTGACCTGTGAAAGAAGAAATCTCTCAAAATAAACAGCAAGACTTTCCTTGCAGGAAAGTCTTTAGTGTTTTCTCCCTCTCCCCATGGGAGAGGGCCGGGGTGAGGGCATCAGGCCGCACAATCCAGCCCGCACAATCCAGGCCGCACTCCCCTCTTCCCCTGATTCACGAATACTTCTTCGTCCGCCGTGTCGGCGCCGTGTTCGCCGGATCGTCCGGCCAGACGTGTTTGGGATAGCGCCCTTTCATCTCTTTCTGCACGTCCCGGTAACTTCCCGCCCAGAACGCGCCCAGATCGCAGGTGATCTGCAGCGGACGCTGCGCAGGCGACAGCAGCTCAAGCACCAACGGCACACGCCCTTCTGCGATAGACGGTGTGGTGGCTTCACCAAACATCTCCTGCATCCGTACCGCCAGCGCCGGAGGATTATCCTCATGATAACGAATGGCAATCCGGCTCCCGGTGGGCACAGTGTAATGCCCAGGCAGCTCACTATCCAGACGTTGACGTAATGACCAGTCCAGTAAATTCTGTAACGCGGTCTTAACATCAAGCGCCTTGAGCGCACGCAAGGAGTGTACGCCGCTCATTTGCGGCAGTAGCCAGTGCTCAAGCGTAGCCAGCAGCGTCTCATCATCCACCGCTGGCCAGCCGTGTTCCGGCAGCCACTTCGCGGCGCAGTGCAGGCGTATACGATACTGTTCAGCTTCCGGCGTCCAGTTCAGTACGCTCAGCCCTTTTTCCCGGATGCCGTTCAGCATCGCCTGGTGTAACTCTTCTTCTGACGGCTTCGCCAGCGGTTTCGTCCCGAGCGTCAGTTTGCCAATCTGACTGCGGCGAAACGCCTTTAGCGTGCCCTGAGTCTCATCCCATTCCACGATATCGGACTGCTGCAGCAGCTGCGGACAAGCGCGGGTCAGGGCATCAATGTCTACGGCAAACGCCTGTAAAATACGTGCGTCAGGAGAGTGGCTCCCCTGAAGCAAAAGCGGGGCAATCAGCCATTCGTGACGCGTTAACGCATCATCGCTGTCCAGCATCGCCCCCATGCCGTTTGCCAGCTGATAGCGCCCGTCCAGCCCGCGGCGGCGGGCAATTCTGTCCGGGAAGGCCTCTGACAGCAGGGAGGCAATTTTATCGCTGTCAGGTGAACCGCCCCGGCTATTCAGGCGTTTGGCCAGCTGCTGCGCCCGCTGCTGCCAGTTCCCCTGATTACGCGAAAATGCCTGTCCCAAATCGCTAGTGCCACCGCGCGGCGGCTCCTCAAGGATAGCCGCCAGCCTGGCCGCCGTGGCAATTTCATCGTTCCCCTGCGCGGCCACCAGCATAGCAGCCAGACGCGGATCGTTACCCAGCGCCGCCATTTTCTGCCCGCGCGCCGTCAGACGCTCGCCTTCCAGCGCGCCAAGCTGAGTCAGCAGGCTGCGCGCCGCCGTGAGGTTAACCGCTGGCGGAGGGTTGAGCCATGTGAGCTGGGCAGGGTCAGGACAGCCCCATTGCAGGAGATCCATCACCAGGCCAGACAAATCACTTTGTAAAATTTCTGGCGTGCTTTGCTGTGCGGCACGCTCAGCTTGCTCCGCGCTGGTCAAATGCAGACAAATGCCCGGCGCAAGACGCCCGGCACGGCCCGCACGCTGGATCATCGACGCCTGGCTGATGCGCTGCGTGAGCAGCTTAGTCAGCCCGGTGCGCGGGTCAAAACTGGCCACCCTCTCCTGGGCGCTATCCACCACCAGGCGAATGCCTTCGATGGTCAAACTGGTTTCCGCGATATTGGTCGCCAGCACCACTTTGCGCTGCCCCGCCGGGGCGGGAAGGATCGCTTTACGCTGATCGGCCAGCGACAGCGCGCCATAGAGCGGACACAGAATAATGTCGCTACTCACCCGTGATGCCAGTTGCTCCTGTACGCGCTGGATTTCTCCCACACCGGGTAAAAATAGCAGCAGCGACCCCGGTTCCTGACGAAGCAGTTCAGCCGTGGCGACAGCCACCGCTTCGTCAAAACGCTGATGGGCAGGTAGCGGCTGATAGCGCCGCTCCACCGGGAATGCACGACCTTCGGAGGCAATCACTGGGGCATCAGGCAGCGTCTGCTGCAGCCGCGCGTTATCCAGCGTCGCCGACATAATGAGCAGCCGGAGGTCGTCGCGCAGCCCCTGCTGGACGTCCAGCAACAGCGCCAGGGCCAGATCCGCCTGCAGGCTGCGTTCGTGGAATTCATCCAGGATCACCAGCCCCACGCCGGTCAGTTCCGGATCGTTTTGCAGCATGCGGGTGAGAATGCCCTCGGTAACCACTTCAAGGCGCGTGGACGGGCCAACGCAGGTTTCGGCACGCATCCGATAACCTACCGTTTCGCCCGGTTTTTCGTTCAGCAGTTCCGCCAGTCGCTGCGCCACGTTGCGTGCGGCGAGCCTGCGCGGCTCCAGCAGGATGATTTTTCCGGCAATCTTCCCTTCTTTGAGGATCTGTAGCGGCAGCCAGGTGGATTTGCCCGCCCCCGTAGGCGCGTTAAGCAAAACCTGCGGGGCGTGGTGTAAGGCAGCAAGAAGCTCGGGAAGGACGACGGCGACCGGCAATGAGGACACTAACAGCTCCAGAGGGTTAACATTAGTCGGCGTACATTGTAGCATCGGCGCATATCATTACCGAGTCCCCCGTATGTCTGAGTCAAAACGACTGTTTTTTGCCATTGAGCTGCCCGCCCCTGTTCAGCGGCAAATCGTTCGCTGGCGCGCTGAACATTTTCCACCGGAAGCAGGTCGGCCCGTTGCGGCCGCGAACCTGCATCTGACGCTGGCATTCCTGGGCGACGTGAGTGCCGGGAAACAGCGGGCGTTAGCCGCCATGGCCGGGCGGATTTCTCAGCCGCCGTTTACGCTGCACCTCGACGATGCAGGACAATGGCTACGTTCGCGCGTGGTCTGGCTGGGCACGCGCCAGCCACCGCGCGGATTATTGCAGCTGGCGAATATGCTGCGCGCGCAGGCGGCGCGCAGCGGCTGTTATCAGAGCCCGCAGCCATTTCATCCGCATATCACGCTGCTGCGCGATGCCGGTCAGGCCGTTGCCCTCCCGGCCCCGGGTTTTCACTGGGCTTTCCCGGTCAATGCATTCGCGCTTTATGAATCTGTCTTTGCTCAAGGACGCACACGCTATACGCCGCTACAGCGCTGGACGCTGGGCGACACGATGAAGGAATCCTGATGAAGTTTAGCCCTGCACTCCAGCCCGCCACGCTGATCCAACGCTACAAACGCTTCCTCGCCGACGTGGTGACACCTGAGGGGAAAACGCTCACTCTGCACTGCCCCAACACCGGAGCCATGACCGGTTGCGCCACGCCGGGTGACACGGTCTGGTATTCCACTTCAGAAAATACTAAACGCAAATATCCCCATACCTGGGAAATAACTGAGACACAAAGTGGGGCATTTATTTGCGTTAATACCCTGCGCGCCAATCAGCTGGTTAAGGAAGCGCTGACCCATGGCACTATTCCCGAACTGGTGGGTTATGGTACGCATAAAAGTGAAGTGAAATATGGCGATGAAAGCAGCAGAATTGACTTCATGTTACAGGCGGAAGACAGGCCGGAGTGCTATATTGAAGTAAAATCAGTGACGTTAGCGGAACAGGAAAATGGCTACTTCCCGGATGCGGTTACGCTACGTGGACAGAAGCACCTGCGGGAGCTAATGAGTGTTGCGGCGGCGGGCAAACGCGCCGTACTGCTGTTTGCGGTACTGCATTCAGCCATTGAACGGTTCTCACCTGCCCGCCATATTGACCCTAAATACGCGCAATTGTTGAATGAGGCACAAAAGCAGGGGGTAGAGGTTTTCGCTTATAAGGCGGAACTTTCTGCCGATAATATGACTCTGAGATCCTCTCTTCCCATTGTCTTATAAGGGATTAGACGATTGATGATTATGTGTTCTGGCCGCGTGCGCAAATACGCTTTTCCTCACAGGCTTGTCAAGTGTTACGTTTAGATAATTGCCATACGGAAAAGCATCTGCTATTTATAGCGACCTGATTTTTCCCCCAACACGGGGATCGATAGTGCGTGTTAAGGAGAAGCAACATGCAAGAAGGGCAAAACCGTAAAACATCGTCCCTGAGTATTCTCGCCATCGCTGGGGTGGAGCCGTATCAAGAGAAACCGGGCGAAGAGTATATGAACGAAGCCCAGCTGTCGCACTTCAAGCGTATTCTTGAAGCATGGCGTAATCAACTCAGGGATGAAGTCGATCGCACCGTTACGCATATGCAGGATGAAGCTGCAAACTTCCCGGATCCGGTAGACCGTGCCGCTCAGGAAGAAGAGTTCAGCCTCGAACTGCGTAACCGTGACCGCGAACGCAAACTGATCAAAAAGATCGAGAAAACGCTGAAAAAAGTCGAAGACGAAGATTTTGGCTACTGCGAATCGTGCGGTGTTGAAATCGGTATTCGTCGCCTGGAAGCGCGTCCAACCGCCGATCTGTGCATCGACTGTAAAACGCTGGCCGAAATCCGCGAAAAACAGATGGCCGGTTAATACCAGCGCTGTTTACCCACTCCAAAGGCGGGAGTCTCTCCCGCCTTGTTAACGTTGATATGTCTGAATCACACTATATCGGGCGCTTCGCGCCATCTCCCTCCGGTGAATTACACTTCGGCTCATTAATTGCCGCGCTCGGCAGCTACCTGCAGGCTCGCGCCAGCCAGGGCAAATGGCTCGTCCGCATAGAAGATATTGACCCGCCGCGTGAAGTTCCCGGTGCTGCAGAGACCATACTGCGTCAGCTGGAACATTACGGCCTGCACTGGGACGGCGAGGTTCTCTGGCAATCAAAACGCCACGAGGCGTATCGGGAGCGTCTGGCCTGGCTCGCTGAGCAAGGGCTTTCCTACAACTGCACCTGCACCCGCGCGCGTATCCAGAGCGTTGGCGGCGTCTATGACGGGCACTGCCGTACGCTCAATCATCCCCCGGAGAACGCCGCCGTGCGCCTGCTGCAACGTGCGCCCGTCACCCGTTTCGACGATCTGCTCTCCGGAGAGATCCGTGCCGATGAACGTCTGGCGCGCGAAGATTTTATTATTCACCGTCGTGATGGTCTGTTTGCTTATAACCTGGCCGTGGTCGTCGACGACCATTTCCAGGGCGTCACGGAAATTGTGCGCGGGGCAGACCTGGTCGAACCTACCGTGCGGCAAATATCGCTGTATCAGCAGTTTGGCTGGACGGTACCGGGTTATCTTCATCTGCCGCTGGCGGTCAATGCGCAGGGCATTAAACTGTCCAAGCAAAACCACGCCCCAGCCCTGCCAGACGGCGATCCGCGTCCTGTTTTGATCGACGCGCTGCGATTTCTCAACCAAAATGTAACCCACGAATGGCAGGATCTGCGTATTGACGAACTGCTGAAAATGGCCATCGCGCAATGGACGCTCACGGCGGTGCCAAAAATCCAGCATTCTCAAATGCGTTGCGCTGAGCTATGATTAGCCGCTTTTTTCATAACAAAACACACTACGAGGTGTACCATTTTTACCCGAGTCGCTAATTTTTGCCGTAAAGTGCTAAGCCGCGAAGAGAGCATGGCGAACGATGCTATTGCACAGCCACACATGTCGGTTATTCCGCGTGAGCAGCACACTATTTCCCGCAAAGATATCAGTGAAAATGCCCTCAAGGTGCTCTATCGTCTGAATAAAGCGGGCTACGAGGCCTATCTCGTTGGCGGTGGGGTGCGTGATTTACTGCTGGGCAAAAAACCAAAAGATTTCGACGTGACGACCAGCGCCACGCCTGAGCAGGTGCGCAAATTATTCCGTAACTGTCGTCTTGTTGGCCGCCGTTTCCGTCTTGCTCACGTCATGTTTGGGCCAGAAATTATCGAAGTGGCGACCTTCCGCGGCCACCACGAAGCGGGCGCATCCGATCGCACGACCTCCCAGCGCGGCCAGAACGGTATGTTGCTGCGTGACAATATTTTCGGTTCTATCGAAGAAGATGCCCAGCGCCGCGACTTCACCATCAACAGCCTCTATTACAGCGTGGCGGATTTCACCGTGCGTGATTACGTGGGCGGTATGCAGGACCTGAAAGAGGGCCTGATCCGCCTGATCGGCACGCCAGAAACGCGTTATCGCGAAGATCCTGTGCGTATGCTGCGCGCCGTGCGTTTCGCCGCCAAGCTCAACATGCGCATCAGCCCGGAGACGGCAGAGCCGATCCCGCGTCTGGCGACGCTGATCAACGACGTGCCGCCTGCCCGTCTGTTTGAAGAAGCGCTGAAGCTATTGCAGGCTGGCTACGGGTTTGAAACCTACAAGCTGCTGCGCGAATACAACCTGTTCCAGCCGCTATTCCCGACCATTACGCGCTACTTCACCGAAAACGGTGACAGCCCGATGGAGCGCATGATTGCGCAGGTGCTGAAAAATACCGACACCCGTATCCAGAATGACATGCGCGTGAACCCGGCATTCCTGTTTGCGGCGATGTTCTGGTATCCCCTGCTGGAAACCGCGCAAAGAATTACTCAGGAGAGCGGACTGGCCTATTACGATGCCTTTGCGCTGGCCGCAAACGACGTGCTGGACGAAGGGTGCCGTACGCTGGCGATCCCGAAACGTATTACCACGCTGGTGCGCGACATCTGGCAGCTTCAGCTGCGCATGTCCCGTCGCCAGGGCAAACGCGCCTGGAAACTGATGGAACATCCAAAGTTCCGCGCCGCGTTCGATCTGCTGTCCCTGCGTGCGGAAATTGAACGCAATCAGGAGCTGCAGCGTCTGGCGCAGTGGTGGGCTGAATTCCAGGTTTCCGCTCCGCCGGAACAGAAGGATATGCTGACCGGGCTGGATGAAGAGCCCGCACCGCGTCGCCGTCATCGTCGTCCGCGCAAACGTGCGCCGCGTCGTGAAGGTTCAGCATGACACTCGCCTGTATCGCCATCGGCAGTAACTTAGCCTCTCCGCTGGAGCAGGTTAACGCTGCCGTAAAGGCGCTGGGCGAGATTCCGCAAAGCCGGATCGTCGCCGTCTCGTCGTTTTATCGTACCCCGCCGCTCGGCCCACAGGATCAGCCTGATTACCTGAACGCTGCCGTGGTGCTGGAAACAGCCCTTGATGCAGAGGCGCTGCTGAATAACACCCAGCGCATTGAGCTCCAGCAGGGCCGCGTGCGCAAAGCCGAACGCTGGGGACCGCGCACCCTCGATCTCGACATCATGCTGTTTGGCCAGGAGGTGATTCATACCGATCGCCTCACCGTACCGCATTATGATATGAAAAATCGCGGATTTATGCTCTGGCCGCTCTTTGAAGTCGCCCCCGATATCACCTTCCCGGACGGTACCTCGTTAAAGACCGTTCTGGACAACCTGAACGCGGAAAAACCCGCTCGCTGGTAAACCTCTCCCCCACCGGTTGGCCGCTAAATAATTGTGGTTAATCGGTTGCCTAAAATCATTGTTCCCCGGAATGTTACTGTTAGAATGCGCAAAGATTCGCTTTGGGCTATCAGGAAACAGTATGAAACCAACCACCATCTCCTTACTGCAGAAATGCAAACAGGAAAAAAAACGCTTCGCCACCATCACCGCGTATGACTACAGCTTCGCCAAACTGTTTGCCGAAGAGGGTATCAACGTCATGCTGGTCGGAGATTCGTTAGGGATGACGGTACAAGGACATGATTCCACCCTGCCGGTCACGGTTGAGGATATTGCTTACCATACCCGCGCCGTGCGCCGCGGTGCGCCAGCCTGCCTCCTGCTTTCCGATCTGCCGTTTATGGCCTATGCCACACCGGAGCAGGCATTCGAAAACGCGGCGGCGGTCATGCGTGCCGGGGCCAATATGGTCAAAATTGAAGGCGGAGCCTGGCTGGTGGATACGGTGAAGATGCTCACCGAACGCGCCGTGCCGGTATGCGGCCATCTGGGCCTGACGCCACAGTCCGTCAACATCTTTGGCGGCTACAAGGTGCAGGGCCGTGGCGATGCGGCACAGACGCTGTTTGATGATGCCCTGGCGCTGGAAGCTGCAGGCGCGCAATTGCTGGTACTGGAGTGCGTGCCTGTTGAACTGGCGAAACGTATCACTGAAGCGCTGTCGATTCCGGTGATTGGTATTGGTGCTGGCAACGTGACCGACGGGCAAATTTTAGTGATGCACGACGCCTTTGGTATTACCGGCGGGCATATCCCGAAATTTGCGAAAAATTTCCTTACCGAAGCGGGCGACATGCGCGCCGCGGTCAGGCAGTATATTGCCGACGTTGAATCCGGTGTTTACCCGGGTGAAGAACACAGTTTCCATTAAGGAGTCTCGTTGTGCTAATCATTGAAACCCTGCCGCTGCTTCGCCAGCACATCCGTCGCGCGCGTCAGGAAGGTAAACGTATTGCACTGGTCCCGACCATGGGCAACCTGCATGACGGCCATATGAAGCTTGTCGACGAAGCAAGAGCCCGTGCAGATATCGTGGTGGTCAGTATCTTCGTAAACCCCATGCAGTTTGACCGCGCAGATGACCTCGCGCGCTACCCGCGAACCCTGCAGGAAGACTGCGAGAAGCTCAAAAAGCGTCAGGCGGACATTGTTTTCGCGCCGTCTCCGGCAGACGTTTATCCTCAGGGAACCGGCGAAGCAACCTACGTGGACGTTCCGGGAATTTCGACCATGCTGGAAGGCGCCAGCCGTCCGGGCCATTTCCGCGGCGTCTCCACCATTGTCAGCAAATTGTTTAACCTGGTACAGCCGGATATCGCCTGCTTCGGCGAGAAAGATTTCCAGCAGCTGGCGCTGATCCGCAAAATGGTGGCGGACATGGGATATGATATTGAGATTGTGGGCGTGCCGATCGTGCGCGCTAAAGACGGGCTGGCGCTCAGCTCCCGCAATGGCTATTTGACCGCCGAGCAGCGTAAAATCGCCCCGGCGTTAAGCAAGGTCATGAACAGCATGGCAGAACAGATTCTGGCGAAAGCATTAACCGCAGAAGAGATTATTGCTCTTGCGGAACAGGCGCTGAACGACAAAGGTCTCCGGGCTGACGATGTACAAATCCGCGATGCTGATACGCTGCTCGAACTTGCAGAGACAAGCAAACGTGCGGTAATTCTGGTGGCGGCATGGCTTGGCCAGGCTCGCCTGATTGACAACAAAGTGGTTGAGCTGGCGTAGTTTTTCTACCCGGAAGATGAAAGGTAAACGTAATGATTCGCAAAATGCTGCAAGGTAAGCTTCACCGTGTGAAAGTGACTCAGGCAGACCTGCACTATGAAGGCTCCTGCGCCATTGACCAGGATTTCCTCGACGCGGCGGGTATTCTTGAGAACGAAGCGATCGATATCTGGAACGTCAATAACGGCAAACGCTTCTCTACCTATGCAATTGCCGCCGAACGCGGGTCCAAAATCATCTCCGTCAACGGCGCGGCAGCACACTGCGCAGAGGTGGGCGATATCGTGATCATCGCCAGCTTCGTGATGATGTCTGACGAAGAAGCGCGTCGCTGGCAGCCCAAAGTGGCCTATTTTGAAGGCGATAACGAAATGAAGCGCACGGCAAAAGCTATTCCTGTTCAGGTCGCCTGATTTCTTTTCCCTGGACTCATTTTTATCTCATTCACTATCAAAATGAGTCCAGTCTTTTTTGTGCAAGCCACGATCAATTATAGCGCATTTAATAGGATTTAAATAAATAACCAAAGAAATCTCAGAGAATTATATTATATAATTCCCAAATCATAATTCCCACCCATTAAGAAAAACTTAAACCAACCTGCAGTTTTAATCACCCCCGTTGACTAGTCTTATCCCAAATAAATCTCTAGAATCCGCCACGAAATAACATTTCAGATTTTAAATCAATAGCTCCAAAAAAAATTATTGATTTAAATGTTTTAACTTCAAAATATGGATATTGGTATGTCTTTTAAAAAAGTTAGCATGGGTATGGCAATTGCACTGGCTCTGAGCGCAGGTTCCGCAGTTGCAGCTGTTCCAGGTGACACAGGTACGATTACTTTCCACGGCATGGTGTCTAACACCACTTGTAAAGTTTCCCTGGATCAGAAAATTGACCAGAGTGGTAACGATTTCGATGTCACCCTGGACACCGTATCTGTTGCTGATTTTGGCACCACTGCACTGGGTACTACCAGCACCCTGGGCCAGAAAAAATTCAACCTGGCGCTGACCGGTTGTGATACTGCTACCGTGGCTAAAGCATCTGCACAGTTCAACTCCTGGGCGGGTTCTACTTCTACCGAAGGCGGCCTGCTGGTTCCACCAGCAAACGCTCAGGGTTCTGCGAAGAACGTTAACCTCGTACTGAGCAACGATGGCAACACCAAAACCGATCTGGTGAAAATCGACCAGACTAACAACACTCAGCAGGCCACTGTTGATACAAGCGGCGCGGCTAAGCTGTACTACAAAGTAGCTTATACCCAGGGCCAGGGTTGGGATCAAACCACTAACCCAGTATCCGCCGGTACCGTGCAGGCACAAGTTGCCTTCACCATGAACTACGAATAAACCTCTTTGTTTTGCAGGTTTTAAATAATCCCCCGCTTATGGGGGATTATTCTTATCATTCCAACAGGAAGTGGAAAAATTATGTTTAACGCATCCGTAATTAAAGGATTAAAGACCGCGCTGTTTACTGCTGTTTTATTTTCAGCATCACACGCCAGTGCCGATATTGTTATTTCCGGCACCCGCATTGTTTACCCTGAGTCATCAAAAGACGTCATCGTTAACCTGGATAACCGTGGTGCAAAACCTCTGCTGGTTCAGTCCTGGCTGGACGACGGTCGCGACGAAAAAAGCCCGGAAGAACTTAAGCTCCCGTTCGTGATCACCCCGCCAGTTTCACGTATCGACCCTAAGCAAGGTCAGTCTTTGCGCATCACCTACATGGGTCAGTCGCTGCCAAAAGACCGCGAATCGTTGTTCTGGTTTAACGTATTAGAAATTCCGCCAAAACCTAAAAATGCCAACGCCGAAAATACAAACCAGCTTCAGCTGGCGTTCCGCACCCGCATTAAATTCTTTTTCCGTCCAGACGGACTGAAAGGCTCAGCGCTGGAAGCCGCCGACCATGTCACCTGGACCATGAAGAAAGACGGCAACGGCGTCAGCCTCGTCGCCCATAACGAGTCCCCGTACAACGTAGCGATTTCAATGGTCAAACTTAAGTCGGGCCAAAAGACCTATGAGGTAGCCCACCAGTCTGTTCTGCCTTTCAGCGAGAAAGCCATGCTGGTCAAAGGATTAACCACCACCACAACCGGCAAAGTGGCATACGAAACAATTAACGATAACGGTGGGGTCGACAACCACGAAACCACGTTGAAGTAATTTGCCACCCGACAACATAACAATAGATAGCATGAGCTCTGCGGATATGTTTATCCGCACTGATAAATGGATGTGCCATGGTGTTCCGACGTTCTCTTTTATGCCTTGCGATCGGCACGGCATTCCCCTTACATGTTTGTGCAGACAGTCACGCAGCTAATGACACCGCGCAGGAAAACGAAGATGCGGTCGAATTTAACGAACAGTTTCTTCTCTCAAGAAGCACAAATATTGACGTAAGCCGCTTTGCGCATGGTAACCCGGTGGCGCCGGGTACGTACCGTACCAGGGTCAATTTAAACGGCACGTTAAAATCGACGGTTGACATTATCTTTAAAGATAACGGGACGCCGCGCGCGACACCCTGTATTACGAGGCTTTTGCTCTCGCAGTCCGGTGTGGATACCCGCGCACTCGAAGACGAGCTGGACGACGACGACAACGAGACCTGCATCGATGTAAAAAAATTCTATCCTGAAGCGTCGGTCAACTACGACAGTGCTAAGCAGGTGTTGAACCTCAACTTCCCGCAAATTTACGTGGTTAAGCGCCCGTTAGGCTATGTCGACCCGTCCCTTTGGGATAACGGCATTCCGGCGGCGCTTCTGTCTTACGATCTCAACGGCTGGCACAGCGAAAACAGCGGTTCAACCTCTGAAAGCGCCTATGCGGGCCTGCGCTATGGTCTCAACATGGGACCATGGCGCCTGCGATCGCGCGGCAGTCTGAACTGGGATAAAGACAACGGCACGCACTACAGCAGCCAGGATATTTATCTTCAGCGTGACATCACCTCTCTTGACGCGCAATGGGTACTCGGTGACTCCTTTACCAACGGAGAAGCCTTCGACTCCTTGAGCCTGCGCGGAACACGTCTGTATAGCGACGAACGTATGCTGCCAAACGGTTCGACGGGGTATGCACCGGTGATTCGCGGCGTGGCAAACAGCAATGCCAAAGTCAGCGTCACGCAGAGCGGCAATAAAATTTATGAGACCTCAGTGCCGCCGGGCGCGTTTGAGATCAACGATTTGAGCACCACGGGCTACGGTAACGATCTGCTGGTCACCATTGAAGAGGCGGACGGCAGCAAGCGCACGTTCACGGTGCCGTTCTCGTCCGTGACCCAGATGCTACGCCCTGGATCCTCACGCTGGGACGTTGGCATGGGTGAACTGAACGACGACTCGCTGATCGACAAGCCCCAGGTAGGCTACGGTACGCTCTACTACGGCCTCAACAATACCTTCACGGGCTATGCTGGCGCCCAGTACACCGACATGGACTTCTATGCAGGCATCCTCGGCCTGGCAATGAACACCCCCATCGGTGCTTTCGCACTGGACATCACCCAGTCGCACGCGGATATCGAAGACCTGGGTACGCGCAGTGGGCAGAGTTATCGTCTGACATACAGTAAGCGCATTGAAGCCACGAACACCTCGTTCAACGTGGCGGCCTATCGCTTCTCTACCGAAGACTATCTGAGCCTGAACGATGCCGCGCAACTGCGTAACAGCATCAAACAGCAGAACTATGCCAACCGTAGCTATGAGTCAAATACGGCTCTTTACGATGACTACCAGCGTACTAAAAACCAGATCCAAATCAGCCTCAACCAGCCTCTGAGGGCGGCTGAAAAGGATTACGGTTCGCTGTACGTCAGCGGAACCTGGCAAGACTACTGGAACGGGGAAGGCTCTAACTCTAACTACAACGTGGGCTACAACAACAGCTTCGCCTACGGTAGCTATAGCCTGTCGTTACAGCGGACTTACGACCAGCGCGGTCAACAGGATGACAGCGTTTACCTCAGCCTGAGCGTGCCGCTGAGCGTCTTCTCGCAGGACAACTCGCGTTTAGCTGGGTTCTCGAACGTCAACATGGGCCTGCGTTCCGATCTTAAAGGCGGTACTAACTTCAACAGCTCCGCGAGTGGCAACACTCAGGATAACAAGGTCAGCTACTCCGTCAGTACGTCGTCCAGCAGCGGTAACTACGGCAACCTGAACCAAATCAGTGGTTATAGCTCGCTAAATAGCAGCTATGGTCCGCTCGGCGTTTCCGCCTCGTTTGGTGACGACAATAGCAAGCAGTTCTCCGCCTCTTACAGCGGCGGGATGGTCGCACACGCGGGCGGTATCGCCTTCGCACCGGGCAGCATTGGCGATAACGATGCCATCGCGGTAGTCAAGGCCAGCGGTGCGAAGGGCGCGGGTGTGGGCTACGGCGCAGGCACAATTGACGACTCCGGCTACGGCATTCTGCCGTATATGTCCGCGTATCGGGAAAACCGGGTTTCGCTGGATATCAGGACCCTCGAAAACGACGTTGAAGTGAAAAATACCACCACCACCACCGTACCGCGCAGCGGTTCTGTCGTGCTGGTGAATTTTGAAACCGACGAAGGACGTTCGGTCGTTCTTGAGCTTAAGCGTAACGATAACGGCTTTATTCCACTGGGCGCTGACGTGCTGAATGAAAAAAATGAATCGGTGGGTTCCGTGGGCCAGGCCGGTCAGGCCTATGTTCGCGGTATCGAGAACAGCGGCGTGCTCCGCGTGGTCTGGAGCGGTGACAAGGACGGTTCCTGCACAGTGCGCTATCAGCTGAAACCCGATTTAGAGAAAACCGGGCTCATTACCCTCCTCAATAACCAAACATGTGAAATGTAATCAGGGAAATTAAGAGAAATCATATGAAAAAGATGCTTCTCAGCCTGTCTGTCATTGTCATGACAGCGCTGACTCTCTCAGGGACGGCACACAGTACCGATCTTACGGTTAACTTTACCGCCAACCTTCGTGAAACGACCTGTGATATGAAGCTGGTTGGCGGCTCAGGTTCCAATACCGAGCAGACGCTTAAAATCGGAGACTCACAGGGCAAAATCCGTCTCGACCAGGTGCAGGCCGGTACAGCGACAGCTGAATTCAAGCTGGCCATCGTTGAATGTCCGTCCTCGCTGAGCGACCTGAAAACCACGGTGAAGGGTACGCAGAACACCGATCTGTTAACGGGTGTAAGTAACTCGAAAACGACCGCCAGCGGCGGTGCAGATTATGCAGCCGTCACCATTGCCCGTGCATCCGCCCCGGACTCACCGTTCACCATTAACTCGACCAACGATGCTCAGCGTCTGGTCTGGTCCGCGGCGGAAATCACCAGCAAGGAAATCCCCCTGGTGGCGACTCTGAAAGAAACCCAAACCGGCAAAATGACCACAGGCGATTTCGAAGCCATAGTGACGTTTGAATTCAGCTACGAATGATTTGTGCAGATAACGGAGCACTCAAATGAAATTTAACTCAACTTTACTCGCCCTGTCCGTTGCTGCCCTTTTCGCTACCGGCACGGCAAATGCAGCGATTACAGGCACCCCCAGCGCCAAGCTAACCGTCCAGTCAACCATCACCGCTGGCACCTGTACGGCGAAAGTGACCAACAGCGCGGGCGCGGATGCCACTGAGGTGAACTTTGGTGATGTGTATAAAGCTGATCTGGAAAACAAAAGTCGCGTAGAACCGCTGAAGATCTCATTTACTGGCTGTGCAGGCGTGAAAAAAGCCATGGTGTCTGCGGCGTCCGGTACAGGCGGCTCATGCTCAGGTAATAACCTGGACGGGGACGCTTATGCCGCGGGCCAGAACACCGCCTTTGAGCTCTGGTCTGGCGCGGTGGATTCCGGCCTTCAACTGAACTGTAAGACGCCCCCCGCAGCGCAGGCGGTTACCATCACCAGCGGCGTGGGTGAGTTCCCGATGAACTCCCGTATCGTGATCGCGAAGGATAAGACCATCGCTGATGTGGGTACAGGCTCGGTAACTGCGCCTGTGACCTTCACCGTAACCTATCAGTAATACAGGAATTGTCATGCAACAATTACCGATTCTCTTTCGCCAGCCCGGTCTTGTGTTGCTTGTCGGCCTGGCTGGTGGGCTTTTACCTGACGTAGGCCGGGCAAATTCAGGCCTGGATACGAACATTACCGCCAACATTGTTAATAGCAGTTGTAAGGTAACCGTTGATAATGGAGGAGAAATCTATCTCCCCGCGGTTATACGTAGTTGGTTTTATAACGCTGATGGTAGCGATCGCTATGTTCCTGGCGATGATGCAGGCGGCACATCTTTTAAGATTCATGTCGATGACTGCTATGGTGAAAGCGGCAACCCTGCAAAGCTGAATTTCAGCTTCTCTCCTCAATCAGGATTCTGGCCGGGACAAAACCAGGTATTTAAAAGCGATGATACTGCTGCAGGAACGGCGAGAAACGTCGGCGTGGTGATTTTTTCCGGAAAAAATAAAGCCAACGTATTAAATAACGACGGAACGTCAAAAGTCGTTTACGACGTGAGTGGTGAGGGTTCTGCATATATAACGGATTATGAATTCTACGTCAGATATCAAAACACAGGCGTTGTTACTGGCGGGACGGTGACCAGCAAAATACGCGTTGACGTCACTTATGAATAATAACCAGAACAGGAAATGGATGAGAATGTTCAAAGAATTCAAACACAGCCCCCTTATTAACGGTGCTGCGAAGGTTGCCTTAACCGGCCTGCTTTTCTCTTTTTGCCAGTCAGGTTGGGCGGGAGAATGCCGAATGGGTGATGGCTATGGCGGTACAACAAAACTGGTCAACTCTGAATACTCGGGGGCAACGATTCGCTTACCCGATCAGGGCGCGTATATCAATGAAATCTTTACCGTTAACCTGACGCCGGGCATCCAGATAAATTGTAGTCCGGTTAAGGGGAATGACGGCTACAATCTGATGGCGCAAACCAACCCTGAGCTGCTGGCAGGCAGCAAGTACAACGAGGGCATGTTTGCGACCAATATCCCCGGCATCTATTACAGCGTGAAGGTTAAAACGTCCGACACCGGAATCGGCGGCCTTTTTGGCACGAATACTACCGGCTGGTATACGACAGCAGCATGGGGGCCAAATACACCGCTGGACGGTAAGTGGCTTAATACGTACATATTTCTCTACGTCGGTTATGACTACCAGGGTAACCCAAACAGGGAAACCGTTATAAAACCGAGAGCGGGTACCCTGGGGAAAATGTCGATAGGCGATCCCGCGGACAGCAATAACCAGCCCTGGACATTTACAGTAGATGAGAACTCATTCCAGATCCCCGTCGTTTTGCCTACCTGTGATATCGTCATGCTGGGTAACGGCACGCACACGGTGGATCTGGGAGATTATTTTGTTTCCGACATCAGATACAAGCGCGTCAAAGACGTGCCTTTTAGCATAAATTTCAACGACTGCACCAGCGTGGCACGATATACCACTAAGCTCACGACAACCAAACTGACGGGTATAGACCATGACCTTCTCGGCAATACGCTTTCAACAGGGGCGCAAGGTGCGGGCGTGAAGATCTTGTATAACAACGGGAACTCGCAGCTTATTCCCAATGATGCGAACTCGTCGTATGACATGACGGAAACAGGCGTCCCCACGTCGACGCAGATAAACTTTGTGGCCCAACTGATCGCAGATGGCAGCATGATTACCCCCGGCGCGTTTAGCGCCTCCGGCGTGTTCACCATCTCCTACAATTAATCCTACCCCTGCGGCTGATTGCTGATCAGCCGCGACATCGTCTCCAGCGAATCCGTTCTTAAGATATAGAGGCGTTTCAGTAAGAACGGATTATCCCCCGGCTTGACCTTCCCTTTCACCGTCGTTACCGCCAGATGAAAACCGGCATCGTTCGCTGCCTTGATCGCTTTACTGTCATAGCCGCCAAACGGGTAAGAAAGGTACAGCACGCGCGGGTTGAACTGCGACAGCGCACGGCGGGAACGTTCAAAATCGAACAGGATCACGTGATAGCTGCGACTCAATAAAATCGGGTGTTTATACCCATCCACGCGATGCAGGAAGTGAGTATGCGACTGAATGTCGAACACGTCCTGTATGCCCTTAATTTCCTGAACGCTCATAAACTGCAGCGATTTTGGGTCCCACTTCTGCGGATGACCTTTGATGCGTGACGAAATGATAAACGCGGTCGCGTTGAAGCCATATTCTTTCAAAACCGGGTAAGCGTAACGGCTCACCGACTTCAGCCCATCGTCAAACGTAATCACCACCGCCTTCGCGGGCAGGTTCATCTTGTTACGCACGTAGCCTTCCAGCTGGTACATCGTCAGCGTCGCGTATCCCTGATCGCGAAGCCAGGTCATCTGGTTGCTGAACGCACGTACGCTGGTGGTCGTGGAGGTATGGCGAAAACGGGTGTTTTCTTCGTCGCGCAGAATATGGTGGTAGGTGAGAACCGGGATGCCGTTATCTTCCTGCGCATCCAGGCTGCTGATCCACGCCAGGCGATTGCCAATGCGGATTTGATACCACGTCTGATTCAGACGGTCTTTGAGCTTATTCAGAATGGGGTAACGCAGGTTGGCGCTAAGGGTGCCAAAGGGCGCACTTCCGCTACTGGGCGCGTTATAGACGGGCGTATCTTTCCAGGTGATGAGGTTTTGGTTACTGAGCGGCTTATTCAGATCGCCCAGACTGTCCTCTACACGCTGCTTTCCCTGGACGTTTTCAAGGTGCGCTTTATCAATAAACCCCGTGCCGAACCCGAAGCGAAATTCATAATAATCCGCCGCGGCGGGAAAGACCGCGAGGATCTGCCCGGCGCGCACATTGCCCACGTTAACCACGTCGTTACCCACCTGGGCCCAGATGGCTGCATCCTCAGTGGTTTGCATATAGTGAGCAGGGAGCCCTTGCTGACTCACCAGGCTGGCAGACGCCCCACCGGACACCAGCAGCAAAAGGATAAAGATAACGCGCATGAACATAGGATATAAATCGACACGGAAAATCAGTCGCCATTGTAGCAAAAGCGACATCAATACCAATGTTTAATGTTTATACAGATCGTGAAGCAGAACGAAAGGCGGGTTCTTCTGCTGCTGGTGCCACAAGCTGCTCACCCCAGGCATGCCCTCCCCCACAATGGCGTGACGAAACTCCGCGCTGCTTAATGAGGCGCGAAGGGGATACATGGCTTCGAGTAAAGGCAGACTGATACCGGTGATCACTTCACAATTATCGTGCTTGTGGCTCAGCAACGCGGCGGCTCGATAAGGTGCAGCGCCTGATTTATCCGTCAGAAAAATTACCCCATCACCGGTGTCTGTTTCATGCAGCGCATCGCACATCATCCGGCTGAGCATGTTGGTGCTTAACCCACGCCAGTAGTTAACCGCCCGGCATTGCACCAGCGGACCCAATCTGGCCTCAAGCTTGTCCAGCATTTCCTGCGCCTGTTCATCGTGGCAGGTGATAACCCATCCCAGCATAACTCTCTCCTTAGCAGGCAAGTAGTTTAGCGGAGTGAAGGTTAGCTTACGGTGATAACTATCAAAGAAAGCGCCCGGCAAACAGAACGTCGCCGGGCAAAAGGTTAGCTGCGAAGACCGCGACCGCGCTGAATCAGATACCAGCACAGCAGGTAGAACGCGACAATGAATACCCCCAGCACCGCCACCGTCGTAAACAGCGGTACATCGGTAATACCGAGGAAGCCAAAGCGGAAGCCGCTGATCATGTAAACGATCGGGTTCAGGTGCGACAGCGCCTGCCAGAAGGGCGGCAGCAGCGTCAGGGAGTAGAAGACCCCGCCGAGGTAGGTGAGCGGCGTCAGCACGAAGGTCGGGATCAGGCTGATGTCGTCAAACGTTTTGGCGAATACCGCGTTCAGCAGACCGGCCAGCGAGAACAGGATTGCCGTCAGAAGCAGCGTCAGCGCGACAAATAGCCAGGAGTGGACCTGGAACGGGACGAAGAACAGCGAAATCGCCGTCACCAGGATCCCCACGCACAGACCGCGCGCCACGCCGCCGCCCACGTACCCGGCGATAATCACGTGCGTCGGCACGGGTGCCACCAGCAGCTCTTCAATATTGCGCTGGAATTTGGCGCTAAAGAACGACGACGCCACATTCGCGTAGGCGTTGGTGATCACCGCCATCATGATCAGACCCGGCACGATAAATTGCATATAGGTAAAACCGTGCATCTCACCAATCCGGGAACCAATCAGATTACCGAAGATGATGAAATAGAGCGTCATGGTGATCACCGGTGGCACCAGGGTTTGCACCCAGATACGCATAAAGCGGTTAATCTCTTTCGCCCAGATGCTTTTCAGCGCGACCCAATAAAGATGCGTCATGCCTTGTCTCCTTGTTTATCCTGCACCAGAGAGACAAACAGCTCTTCCAGTCGGTTCGCTTTGTTACGCATACTTAAAACCTGAATCCCCTGCGCGCTCAGCTGAGAGAACACGCTGTTGATCCCCTGCTCGCGCAGCACTTCCACTTCCAGCGTCGAGGTATCCACCAGACGATACTGGTACCCTTCCAGCTTCGGCAGCGGGCTTTTTGCCGCCAGGTCGAGGATAAAGGTTTCTGATTTCAGCTTGGAAAGCAGGTTTTTCATCGAAGTGTTTTCCACCAGCTCGCCGTGCTGAATGATGCCGATGTTGCGGCACAGCATTTCAGCCTCTTCCAGATAGTGGGTAGTCAGAATAATGGTGGTGCCTTTATCGTTCAGATCCTTCAGGAAGCCCCACATCGAGCGGCGCAGTTCGATATCCACACCCGCGGTCGGTTCATCGAGGATCAGCAGTTTTGGCTCATGCATCAGCGCACGGGCAATCATCAGGCGGCGTTTCATCCCGCCGGACAACATCCGCGCACGTTCGTTACGTTTTTCCCACAGGTCGAGCTGCTTCAGGTACTTTTCGCTGCGCTCCAGCGCCTCTTTGCGCTCAACGCCGTAATAACCCGCCTGGTTAACGACGATCTGCTGCACCGTCTCGAACGGGTTGAAGTTGAACTCCTGCGGTACCAGCCCCAGCTGGCGTTTGGCGTTAACCACATCTTTTTGCAGATCGTATCCGAACACGCTAACGCGGCCGGAGGTTTTGTTCACCAGCGAGCTGATGATCCCGATGGTGGTAGATTTCCCTGCCCCATTCGGCCCCAGAAGCGCGTAAAAATCCCCGGCCTCTACTTTAAGATCTATCCCGCGTAGCGCCTGAACGCCACCCGAATAGGTTTTTTTAAGCTGCTCAAGCTCCAGTGCAATTGCCATGAATTTAACTTACCTTCAGTTCTTACACACGTTGTGTGGTTTCATTAAAAGTCGGGTTACCCTATAGTAGCGCAACGCAATTACTTGGTTACAGGTCGCTAACCTCCATGAACGACATAGATACACTCATTAGCAACAATGCACTATGGTCAAAAATGCTGGTGGAGGAAGACCCCGGATTTTTTGGAAAACTCGCACAAGCCCAGAACCCGCGCTTTCTCTGGATTGGCTGTTCCGACAGCCGCGTGCCGGCGGAACGTCTGACTGGCCTTGAGCCAGGAGAACTGTTTGTTCACCGTAATGTCGCCAACCTGGTGATTCACACCGATCTCAACTGCCTGTCTGTGGTTCAGTATGCCGTTGACGTTCTGGAAGTCGAGCACATCATTATTTGTGGCCACTACGGCTGCGGCGGCGTGCAGGCGGCGGTTGAAAACCCGGAACTGGGATTAATTGATAACTGGCTGCTGCACATCCGCGATATCTGGTTCAAACATAGCTCACTGCTGGGCGAAATGCCGCAGGAGCGTCGCATGGACACCCTGTGCGAACTCAACGTGATGGAGCAGGTGTATAACCTTGGGCATTCGACCATCATGCAGTCAGCGTGGAAACGCGGGCAGAAGGTCTCTATCCACGGCTGGGCGTACGGTATTCACGATGGTCTGCTGCGCAATCTGGAAGTCACCGCCACCAACCGCGAAACGCTGGAACAGCGTTACCGCTCAGGGATTGCCAACCTCAAGCTTAAGCATGTGAACCACAAATAAGTGCACGTTAAAAAGCCGGGTGGCGCCGAGGTAAAAGCAAAACGGCAACCAGGTTGCCGTTTTTTGGGTTTGCTCCCTCTCCCTGTGGGAGAGGGCCGGGGTGAGGGCATCAGGCCGCACCCAACTCGTTTACTCGTCCAGCAATACCACTTTTCCCACATACGGCAGATGACGATAACGCTGTGCGTAGTCGATGCCGTAACCCACCACGAATTCGTCCGGAATGGAGAAACCGACAAACTCTACCGGGACCTGCACTTCGCGACGGTCAGGTTTATCCAGCAGCGTACAAATTGCCAGTGATTTCGGCTCGCGCAGGCTCAGGATCTCGCGCACTTTAGAGAGCGTGTTACCGGAGTCGATAATATCCTCCACGATCAACACGTCTTTGCCACGAATATCTTCATCCAGATCTTTCAGGATTTTCACATCACGGGTTGTGGACATGCCGCTGCCGTAGCTGGAGGCGGTCATAAAATCGACCTCGTGAGGCACCTGCACTTCACGGCACAGGTCCGCCATGAACATGAAAGAGCCACGCAACAGACCAACCAGCACCATTTCGCTGCCGCTGTCCTTGTAATGTTCGGTGATTTGACGACCCAGTTCGGCGATACGCGCTTTGATCTCGGCTTCCGGGATCATCACTTCAACAGTATGTTTCATATTACTAACCATATGATTTTAATGAAAATCTCTCAATGCAGATGAACTCACTTCAGGCATTGATACGCAAGCCAGCCATTATATCAGCAAATGGATAAGCCTGGCGTATGAGTTATAAAAAGCAAATATTGTGATTCCGATCACACTTGTTAATACCTATAATTAGTTGCTAGCAAATTATTAACAAAAACTGACGAGTACACTTTCTATGGCTGAAACACACTCTAAACAGCCGCGTCTACTGGTGACACTAACAGCGTTATTCGCCGCCTTCTGCGGCCTGTACCTGTTAATCGGTGGCGTCTGGCTGGTCGCGATCGGCGGCTCCTGGTACTACCCAATCGCGGGCCTGGTTATGCTTGGCGTAACCGTCCTGCTCTGGCGTAGAAAACAATCTGCACTGTGGCTGTATGCAGTTTTACTCCTCGCAACCATGATCTGGGGCGTCTGGGAAGTCGGCTTCGACTTCTGGGCACTGACGCCGCGCAGCGACATCCTGGTCTTCTTCGGTATCTGGCTGATCCTGCCGTTCGTCTGGCGTCGCCTGATTGTGCCATCCAGCGGAGCCGTTGCGGCACTGGTCGTGGCGCTGCTGATCAGCGGCGGTATCCTGACCTGGGCCGGCTTTAACGACCCGCAGGAGATCAACGGTACGCTGAACACGGAAGCCACCCCTGCTGCGGCCATTTCTCAGGTTGCGGATGGCGACTGGCCAGCCTACGGGCGTAACCAGGAAGGCCAACGCTACTCTCCACTCAAGCAGATCAACGCCGACAACGTTAAAAATCTGAAGGAAGCCTGGGTATTCCGCACCGGCGACCTGAAGATGCCAAACGATCCGGGCGAACTGACCAACGAAGTGACGCCAATTAAAGTGGGCAACATGCTCTACCTGTGTACGGCGCACCAGCGCCTGTTCGCGCTCGACGCGGCCACCGGTAAAGAGAAATGGCACTTCGATCCACAGCTGAACTCCAACCCGTCGTTCCAGCACGTTACCTGCCGCGGTGTCTCTTACCATGAAGCGCGTGCCGATAATGCCAGCCCGGAAGTCATTGCCGACTGTCCGCGCCGCATTATGCTGCCGGTCAACGATGGTCGTCTGTTCGCTATCAACGCAGAAACCGGCAAGCTGTGCGAAACCTTCGCCAACAAAGGTATCCTGAATCTGCAGACCAACATGCCGGACACCACGCCGGGTCTGTATGAACCGACTTCTCCGCCAATCATCACCGATAAAACTATCGTGATTGCCGGTTCGGTGACGGATAACTTCTCCACGCGTGAAACCTCGGGCGTGATCCGCGGCTTCGACGTGAATACCGGTAAACTGCTGTGGGCCTTCGACCCGGGCGCGAAAGATCCTAACGCGATCCCATCAGACGAACACACGTTTACCTTCAACTCGCCAAACTCCTGGGCGCCTGCCGCGTATGACGCGAAGCTGGACCTGGTGTACCTGCCGATGGGAGTGACCACGCCAGATATCTGGGGCGGTAATCGTACGCCGGAGCAGGAGCGCTATGCGAGCGCCATCGTGGCGCTGAACGCGACCACCGGTAAGCTGGCCTGGAGCTACCAGACCGTTCACCACGATCTGTGGGATATGGATATGCCGTCCCAGCCGACGCTGGCCGACATTACCGTTAACGGCAAAACCGTGCCGGTGATTTACGCCCCGGCGAAAACCGGCAACATCTTCGTGCTGGATCGCAGCAACGGCAAGCTGGTTGTGCCTGCGCCGGAAAAACCGGTTCCGCAGGGCGCGGCAAAAGGCGATTACGTCTCTAAAACGCAGCCGTTCTCTGACCTGAGCTTCCGTCCGAAGAAAGACCTGAGCGGGGCAGACATGTGGGGTGCCACCATGTTTGACCAGCTGGTATGCCGCGTGATGTTCCATCAGCTGCGCTATGAAGGCATCTTCACACCACCTTCTGAGCAGGGCACGCTGGTCTTCCCGGGTAACCTGGGGATGTTCGAATGGGGCGGTATTTCCGTCGACCCGAACCGTCAGGTTGCTATCGCCAACCCAATGGCGCTGCCGTTCGTTTCCCGCCTGATCCCACGCGGTCCGGGCAACCCAATGGAACAGCCGAAAGATGCAAAAGGCAGCGGTACCGAAGCCGGTATCCAGCCGCAGTACGGCGTACCGTATGGCGTGACCCTGAACCCGTTCCTGTCACCGTTTGGTCTGCCGTGTAAACAGCCTGCCTGGGGTTACATCTCCGGCCTGGATCTGAAAACCAACCAGATTGTGTGGAAAAAACGTATTGGTACACCACAGGACAGCATGCCGTTCCCGATGCCGGTTCCGGTGCCGTTCAATATGGGTATGCCAATGCTGGGTGGCCCAATCTCTACCGCCGGTAACGTGCTGTTCATCGCGGCAACCGCAGATAACTACCTGCGCGCGTACAACATGACCAACGGTGAGAAACTGTGGCAAGGCCGTCTGCCTGCGGGTGGACAGGCAACGCCGATGACCTATGAAGTGAATGGCAAGCAGTACGTTGTCATCTCTGCGGGTGGTCACGGTTCGTTTGGCACGAAGATGGGCGACTATATCGTCGCGTATGCGCTGCCTGACGACGCAAGGTAAAAGCAAAACGGCAACGAAAGTTGCCGTTTTTAGTGTCTTTTCCCTCTCCCCGTGGGAGAGGGTCAGGGTGAGGGCATCAGGCCGCACCAGCGAAAAGTAGGCCGGGTAAGGCGAAGCCGCCACCCGGCTTTTTTTATACGGTAAAACCGAGCATCATCCCCGTATCTTCATGCTCCAGCAGATGGCAATGCGCCATGTAGGCAAACTCCTTCGGCGCGTCGTGGTCAAACTTCACCAGCACCTCGCTCACGCCGCCCTCCACTCTCACGGTGTCCTTCCAGCCTGCGCGATGCGCATCCGGCGCGTTGCCGTTCTCAGAAAGAATGCGGAACTGCGTGCCGTGGATGTGGAACGGGTGCAGCATCATGTCGCCTTCGCCTGAAATCACCCAGCGCTCAAACTGCCCTTTTGTAGCGGCAAACATCGGCGTGTTCATATCAAACGCTTTACCGTTGATCTTATTGGCGTTGTGGAAATCAAAGCCATGGCCGCCATGATCCATGCCGCCCATTTTGCCGTGGTCCATATTCATATGGCCCATCATCTGACCGTGATGCATTCCCGCCATTGCCTGATTGCCATACTTCTTCATCAGCGCCTGCATGCCCATCATGTCGAGCATCGGGTCCATGGAGAGCTGAAGCTTGCGTTGCGTGAGCCCTTCAAGCGACGGGAGTGCAGGCAGCGTGGTTAACGTATCCGGCAGCGTGCCCGACGCGGTAACCAGTAACGGCTGAATGCGTAACACTGGATGCGGCTTATCAAATGGCGCAACCGCCATCCCCATCTGGCTGACCGGGAGGGTCACCAGGTCAAACGCCTTGCCGTCGCTGATATCCACCAGCACCTCAAAGCGCTCCCCCATGAGCATCGGCAGCGCATCCACTTTAACTGGCTCGGGCAGAAGCCCCCCGTCGCTGGCGACCACGTACAAAGGGCGTTTATCACTGGTCGCAAAATTAAGGGAACGCGCGTTACAGCCGTTAAGCAGACGTAAACGCAGCCAGCCTTTTGGCGCGGCGTGCTGAGGGTAAATCGCACCGTTGGTCAGCAGCGTATCCCCGAACCAGCCGACCGCCGCGCTCATGACGTCCAGCTGGTAGTCAATCTGCCCGTCTGCGGTGAATTTTTTGTCCTGCACAATCACCGGCACATCATCGATGCCCCACTGTTTCGGCAGACGCAGCAGGCGGCTTTCATCGTCTTCAATCAGCACCAGCCCGGCCAACCCCATCGCAACCTGATGGCCGGTTTTGCCATGCTGATGCGGATGGAACCAGCAGGTCGCCGCACGCTGCTCGGGCGTAAAAGTCACGCTACGTTTACCACCGGCCTTGATAATGCCCTGTGGTCCACCGTCGACTTCACCCGGCACTTCCAGCCCGTGCCAGTGGAGCGTCGTCTCTTCTGCGAGCGTGTTGTGGATATCCACCGTCACCGCTTTCCCTTTACGTAGCTGAAGCGCCGGACCGAGCAAATTGCCGTTATAGCCCCACGTCGTGGCGTTGTGCCCGCCAAAGGATGTTTGACCGGACTGAACAACGAGCTGGATACGGCTACGGGCGTCAGCGGTCAGTAAATCAGGGATGGGTAAGGCAGGTCTTTCAGCCGCGAAAACGGCGCGGCTCCAGAGTGGTAGTGCGCTGGCAGCCCCCAGCGCAACGGAATATTTTAAAAAATCACGACGTTGCATGTTCATTTCCTTATTTCCAGCAGGCGATCTTTTGAGCATAAACCCTCCCCTTACCGGAAGGTCAAGTCGGGCGGCAATAATAAAGATCGTCGCACTGGCATCAAGTATGCTAACGTTAATTTTCCGTGAAGAAGTGGTAGAAGCAATGAAGACGTTTTTCAGGACAATTTTGTTCGGTAGCCTGATGGCAATGTGTGCGAACAGCTATGCGCTCAGTGAAAATGAAGCGGAAGATATGGCCGACCTGACGGCGGTTTTTGTATTCCTGAAAAATGATTGTGGCTACCAGAATTTACCCAACGGGCAAATTCGCCGTGCGCTGGTCTTTTTCGCCCAGCAGAACCAATGGGATCTCAGCAACTACGACAGCTTTGACATGAAGGCGCTCGGTGAAGACAGTTACCGTGACTTGAGCGGTATTGGCATTCCCACGGCTAAAAAATGCAAAGCGCTGGCTCGCGATTCACTCAGCCTGCTCGCCTACGTGAAATAATCTTCCCGACGCCCCCTGTTCACCCTATAACCGTGCAACCATGGTTATAGTTAGCTATCATGTTTCGCTCATTTTTTATGAGTGTTACGGATGTTAACAAAGGAGGAGTCCGCGTATGGCCGACCACACGTTGTGGCATGAAACACTGCATGACCAGTTTGGTCAGTATTTTGCCGTTGATAACGTGCTCTATCATGAGAAAACCGATCACCAGGATCTCATCATCTTTGAGAATGCCGCTTTTGGCCGCGTCATGGCACTGGATGGCGTAGTACAAACGACCGAGCGTGACGAGTTTATCTATCACGAGATGATGACCCACGTTCCGCTGCTGGCGCACGGGCACGCGAAACACGTTCTGATTATCGGCGGTGGCGACGGCGCAATGCTGCGTGAAGTGTCCCGTCATCAATCGATTGAAACCATTACGATGGTCGAGATCGACGCGGGTGTGGTCTCTTTCTGCCGTCAGTACCTGCCCAACCACAATGCCGGTAGCTATGACGATCCGCGGTTTAACCTGGTGATTGACGACGGCGTTAACTTCGTTAACCAGACCTCGCAGACCTTTGACGTCATTATCTCCGACTGCACCGACCCTATCGGCCCGGGTGCATCGCTGTTTACCTCCTCGTTCTACGAAGGCTGTAAGCGCTGCCTGAACCCTGGCGGGATCTTTGTCGCACAAAACGGCGTCTGCTTCCTGCAGCAGGATGAAGCGCTCGACAGCCATCGCAAGCTCAGCACCTATTTTTCTGACGTCAGCTTCTATCAGGCGGCCATTCCTACCTATTACGGCGGGATCATGACCTTTGCCTGGGCGACGGATAACGACGTGCTGCGCCACCTCTCGACTGAATTTATTCAGGCCCGCTTCCATCAGGCTGGGCTCACATGCCGCTACTACAACCCGGCAATTCATACCGCCGCGTTTGCGCTGCCGCAGTACCTGCAAGACGCATTATCCACTAAGGGGGTGAGCTAATTGAAAAAGCTTAAACTGCATGGCTTTAACAACCTGACCAAAAGCCTGAGTTTTTGTATTTACGATATCTGCTATGCCAAAACAGCGGAAGAACGCGATGGTTACATCGCCTATATCGACGAACTCTACAACGCCAACCGTCTGACCGAGATCCTGACAGAAACCTGTTCAATCATTGGCGCCAACATCCTGAACATCGCGCGTCAGGATTACGAACCCCAGGGTGCCAGCGTGACCATTTTGGTCAGCGAAGAGCCGGTCGACCCTAAGCTTATCGACAAAACGGAGCATCCGGGCCCGCTGCCGGAAGTGGTCGTCGCGCACCTCGATAAAAGCCATATCTGCGTGCACACCTATCCGGAGAGCCACCCGGAAGGTGGGCTGTGTACTTTCCGGGCTGACATAGAAGTGTCGACCTGTGGCGTGATTTCCCCGCTGAACGCGCTGAACTATTTAATCCACCAGCTGGAATCGGACATCGTGACCATTGATTATCGCGTGCGCGGCTTTACCCGCGATATCAACGGGATGAAGCACTTCATCGACCATGAGATCAACTCCATCCAGAACTTTATGTCTGACGACATGAAGTCGCTGTATGACATGATGGATGTGAACGTGTACCAGGAAAACATCTTCCATACCAAAATGTTACTTAAGGAGTTTGACCTTAAGCACTACATGTTCCACACCCGACCAGAAGATTTGAGCGAAGACGAGCGCAAGGCCATTACCGACCTGCTCTGGAAAGAGATGCGGGAAATCTACTACGGCCGCAATATTCCTGCCGTGTAACACGCATGCAAACGGATAAAGAAGGAAAAGCGATGATTTTTCCTTCTTTATTATTTTGTTTGTTTCTTAAACCGGCGTTTGTGCCAGTATCATCGCCGCTTCCGTACGATTTCTGACACCCAGTTGACGAAACAAGGCATGGAGATGATTCTTAACCGTTCCTTCCGCAATCCCCAGCACACGACAAATTTGTTTATTACTGTGTCCCTGCACAACAAGATGCAGGATCTCGCGCTGCCGGGGTGAGAGTGTGCGCAAAGGGGGCGGGGAATTATGCATTCGTATTAATTTATGCTCACGCAAGCAACTATCCGGTAAATATATTCTCCCTTGCCGCACCCATTCGATCGCCTGCAATAACTCTTCCGACTCCATTTTCTTTGTCAAAATCCCGGCGGCACCATTCTCCAAAAAACAAATCGGGTTTACATTATCCAGCCGTGAAAAGTTCATCAACACGAAAACATGATCCGCCTGTGATGTTAACTGCGTTAATAATGCTATTTTTTTCTCAATCTCGTAATCAGCATCCAGAATAATAATATCAGCCCGGTTTTTTATTAACCCTTTCCAGACCTCATCTTCGCTATGTGCTGCTGTGATATGTAGTGCGGGCGCAAGTTCAGCCCAACGGCATCGGATGCCATGAATGAACAGCGGCAATTCATCATAAATAAGTATATTCATTGTCGTCCCACTTAAATAATCGTTATCTTGTTAGCGGCACTTAAAAACCTCATACAGACCTCAACGCGAGAGCTGCTGTGCGATGAAAAGCAATAACACCAGATGAAATTTTCAATTGCAGGAGTAATGCCGGTTTAATTTATTAAGCACAGCCCGTCACATTTCGCCATGTAACTTTCGATACAGGCCATTCCATACAGACGGAATGATTTCTGAAAACATAACTTTACGCTCATAGATGCTTTATTCATCGATATCCATGATTAAGGGGCAGACATATTCTGCAACCACCAAAATATCGAGGAATGAATTATGCCAGATGCAAATGTTGATGCCGGATTTATAGGTTCAGTTATTAGTTCATTGCCGCTAGACAGTATGATTTCTGCGCCACTACAGGCAATGATTAAAGCCCAAACCCAGGCAGCAAAAAGTTATACCGATTTCTTATTAAGTGTCTGTATTAAGGACGGCAAGGCCGTTTCGGTACAGTTTGATTATGAGGAAACGCTCGTCGATGAGAAAGGCGTGACGACCGGTACACAGACCAAAGTCATGCGTATTCCTCTGCTCGCGGCAGTCGTGCATCCCATCATCTGTATCGAAGAAGGGACTATCGACTTCGAGCTTGAGATCCACCAGAGCGCAGCCAGCAACGAAAGCAGCAGCCAGGAAGGCTCCCTTGAGGGCAAAATCGGCTGGGGTCCATTCTCCGTCAGCGTGAAGGGGAGTGTTAGCCATAAGTCAGAACAGACCCGCTCGACCGATACCCGAGCCAAATACTCCATCCACACCTCTGTAAAACGTCAGCCGATGCCGGAGGCGCTCAGCCGCGTGGTCGATTATCTGACAAATGCTGCCACCAAACCGGCACAACGCGCAGAAGATCAGCCTGCCACACTGCCTGCCACCAACAGTTCAGGTCTGATTACCCCAGCACCGGCCCCTGCCCCGGTCGCGCCGCCTCAAGGGGGTAACGGTTAACCCACACCACACATTCAAACGCATTTAATACCCCTGGCAGGTGCCCGGCTTACGGACACCTGCCTGAAGGAGAAAAAGCATGCCTGATTCACGTCGATTCTGGTTCAGCCGTAAATCGCCCGACGCTGTAACGCCTGAAACCAGTCCCGAAACCCCGGCGGATAAACCGACAACGCTGTCATCAGAAGATCCACCGGACATAACGCCGTCCCATGCTCCCTCCGGCGAAAACGGCAACACCGGAGGCAATGACGGGGGAAATAACGGCGGTGCCGGTGGAGGCGATAACGGTACGCCGCCGCCTCCTGCCGGCAACAAGGGCAACCACGCTATGGGCTTAGATACCCTGGTACAAGGGCTCCAGCACGCGGCTTTCAGTGCCAACCAGTATATGACCCATCAGTACATCGCCGTGCTCTCCCAGTTGTTTGAGCAGGCTCCGGACGGTAGCTACAAACCCGACTACGCCGAGCTTCAGCTGGATGATGAGCATCGTTTGAACGTGCCGCTGGTAACGCTTGCACCACCGCGCAATCTCTCGATGGAGAGAATGAAGATGCGCCTGACCGTTCGCGGTGATGCAACCGAATCCATAAGCACGCTAACAGGACAGGGAGAGCGTGGCCACTTCCTCGTCACCATGGCGCCCCAGCCCCATGAAGGTAAAACGGACACCCAAAACATTGATATTGAAATTGATTTTGTCGCTCAGGAGCCGCCAGAAGCGGTGCTGCGCCTGCTTGATGAATTCATCCACCGTATGACTCCCGTCCCCGTAAAGGAGAAAAACCATGAGTGATGCTTTGAAAACAACGGGCAATGGCGGCATTGCCCTTATCAAACAGTATGAAGGCCTGCGTTTAACCACCTACAAAGATGCCGTCGGCATTCCAACCATCGGTTATGGCCATGTCGAAAACCCGATCCCACCAGGCGGCACGCGAACCATCACCGCTGAAGACGCGGAGCAGATCCTACGTGAGGACTTGCAGCGTTTTGAGCATGACGTCAACAACATGCTGACGGTGGAAGTCACCCAGAACCAGTTCGATGCCCTGGTGAGCTTCGCCTTTAACCTGGGGCCAGCCAATCTGAAGAGTTCAACCCTGTTGCGCAAAGTGAACAGCGGAGACTTCAACGGCGCAGCTGAGGAATTTCCGAAATGGAACCATGCCGGTGGCCAGGTTCTGGCGGGCCTGACTGCACGTCGGAACGCTGAAAAAAACCTGTTTTTATCCTGATCAATCACGAGGTGTAACATGACAATTCGAATTCTTTCCTGGTGTGCTGACTCCTTTACGCATGAGGCAGACGACCTGCGAGGTGCGGATGAAGATCTGCTGGCACACGCCAAAGAGCGGATGGAATTCCGCCTGAGTCAGGTCAGTGCTCAGCTCAAAACGGTACTGGAAACCGACTCCGGCAGCTGGGACCATACCTTTGTCACGCTTCCAGAATTCTTCTGGAATACCCGCTGGAGTAATGTGCACAGTGAAGATGACATCATGAAGCTCGGTGATTTCTACATGAGCAATGTCAGCGACTACGTTAACAGACTGATTGATGCCTTCCCTGCCCGTTCCGGGGATCCCTCCTCTGCCATCACCTTTCTGGCGGGAACCTGTGCCATCCTGTATCGAGACGATGACGAGAGTGAGGAGACGCCCTGCCACGACGCCGTTTTTCACGCCGTGAACTGGCTGCTGTGCGGGCAAAATACCCGTAGCGATAAATCCCTGACGATGTGGCCGAAACGCTACGTTTCCACGATTGATTTCTTTCCTCAGACGGACGGCCACGCGATCCCGGGGCATATTTCTGCCCAATTGCCGGATGGTCAGATCATTCATATCGGCGACAGCAGCGAAGTGTCGGCAGAATCATTGCATGGGATCGTTGTCACCGATTACTTCACCAATACTTATGCGGGCGATAAGCCGTTCAGCATTGATATCTGTCTGGATTACTTCACGCAGGGGAATGTTCGCCCGGCGGGCTGGGAGCAACGGATAGCGGAGCTGCAGAGCAAAAACAGCGACATTGATTTTCTGATCGCCTGCGGAATGCCGGTCAGCGATCCGCCGCAAAACCCGGGTGGGGTGAAATTCCTTGTACGTAACGACGGTATGCCAGTCGCGTCTCAATGCCAGGCGTGGTCGTTCAGCGCCGGGAGGGCAACGCCCGTTGCAGCGACCAACCCTACCGCTAATTTTGTGAGATTTTTACTGTAGCGTAAAACCCGCAGATTCCCTCCGGTACTCTCCGGAGGGAATTTCCGTTACTTCTGTTTCATAAACGCCCGGTACGCAGCTACCACCTGCAAAAAGTCCTCGACGCCGCACAGCGACAGGCTCTCTTCATCGTAGTAGCTCATCCCCTCTTCCATCTCATCACCCGAAAACTCCAGCTGGTTGGCGCGCACCATCACCTCTTCGCCATCCATCCACAGCGTGTATTCATGTCCGGCACGTTGCCAGGAGCGTTCACTGCCTTTTACCGTCTTCGCCGCCTGTTCAACTTCATCCAGCAGCGCGAGATCCTCTTTCACCTCTTCGTTAAACCAGTGGCCAACGGCTTCGTGCCCCATCGACATACGCACTTTCACCACTCCGGTGATGTCGCGCAGAAATTCGTAATCCATAGTATTTTCCTCTGCAAAGCCATTAGGGTAATTATCGCAGCAGAGAGGAAGAAAAAAAGCGGGAGAGGCGGGAGGAATGAAAATAAAAAGTGAGAGCAAGACCCAGCGGCCTGATGCCCTCACCCCGTCCCTCTCCCACGGGAGAGGGTGCAAACACTAAAAACCGTCTCAACAGAGACGGTTTTGCCGTTTATACCGCGGTCTGGAAGATAACCCCGTCAGCCTTCTCGGTGTACTGAGAGAGCTGGTCGAAGTTCAGATAGCGATAGGTGTCCACCGCCGTCTTATCTACCTGAGCCACAAAGGTCTGGTACTCTTCCGGCGTTGGCAGCTTGCCAATCAGCGCCGCAACCGCAGCCAGCTCCGCAGAAGCCAGGTAAACGTTCGCACCGGTACCTAAACGGTTCGGGAAGTTACGGGTAGAGGTGGAGACCACCGTCGCACCGTCCGCCACGCGCGCCTGGTTACCCATACACAGGGAACAACCTGGGATTTCGATACGCGCACCACTCTTACCAAACACGCTGTAGTAACCTTCTTCCGTCAGCTGTGCGGCATCCATACGGGTTGGCGGTGCCACCCACAGGCGGGTCGGCAGCTGGCCTTTATGGGTATCCAGCAGCTTACCGGCAGCACGGAAGTGACCGATGTTGGTCATGCAGGAGCCGATGAACACTTCGTCGATCTTATCGCCCTGCACATCAGAGAGCAGACGCGCATCGTCAGGATCGTTCGGTGCACACAGGATTGGCTCTTTGATATCCGCCAGATCGATGTCGATCACTGCCGCATACTCTGCGTCAGCGTCCGCTTCCAGCAGCTGCGGATCCGCCAGCCATTTCTCCATGCCCTGGATACGACGCTCCAGCGTACGACGATCGCCGTAGCCTTCTGCAATCATCCACTTCAGCAGCACGATGTTGGAGGTCAGATACTCAATAATCGGCTCTTTGTTCAGCTTGATGGTACAGCCCGCCGCAGAACGCTCAGCGGAGGCATCGGTCAGCTCGAACGCCTGCTCCACTTTCAGATCCGGCAGACCTTCGATTTCCAGAATGCGGCCAGAGAAGATGTTTTTCTTCCCTTTCTTCTCAACGGTCAGCAGGCCCTGTTTAATCGCATACAGCGGGATCGCGTGAACCAGGTCGCGCAGGGTGATACCCGGCTGCATTTTACCTTTGAAGCGCACCAGCACTGATTCCGGCATATCCAGCGGCATCACGCCGGTCGCAGCCGCAAATGCCACCAGACCGGAGCCCGCCGGGAAGGAGATACCGATAGGGAAACGGGTGTGGGAGTCACCACCGGTACCCACGGTATCCGGCAGCAGCATGCGGTTCAGCCAGGAGTGGATAACACCGTCACCTGGACGCAGGGAGACACCGCCACGGTTCATGATGAAGTCTGGCAGCGTGTGGTGCGTGGTCACGTCAACCGGCTTCGGGTACGCCGCTGTGTGACAGAAGGACTGCATCACCAGATCAGAAGAGAAGCCCAGGCACGCCAGGTCTTTCAGTTCGTCACGGGTCATTGGGCCGGTGGTGTCCTGAGACCCCACGGAAGTCATTTTCGGCTCGCAGTATGCGCCAGGGCGAATACCCGCAACGCCGCACGCGCGACCCACCATTTTCTGCGCCAGCGAATAACCACGGTTGCTTTCCGCAACATCTTTCGCGTGACGGAACACGTCTGAGTGCGGCAGGCCCAGCGCTTCACGCGCTTTGGTGGTCAGGCCACGACCGATGATCAGCGGGATACGGCCACCGGCACGCACTTCGTCGATCAGCACGTCGGTTTTCAGCTCGAAGCTTGCCAGCAGTTCGTTAGTGTCGTGGTTACGCACTTCGCCTTTATACGGGTAGACGTCAATCACGTCGCCCATGTTCAGGTTACTGACATCCACTTCAATTGGCAGCGCACCTGCATCTTCCATGGTGTTAAAGAAGATAGGGGCAATTTTGCCGCCGAGGCACAGGCCGCCGCCGCGCTTGTTAGGCACGTGCGGAATGTCGTCACCCATGAACCACAGCACGGAGTTGGTCGCGGACTTACGGGAAGAACCGGTACCCACAACATCACCCACATAGGCCAGCGGGAAACCTTTCTCCTGAAGCGCTTCGATCTGTTTGATCGGGCCGACGCTACCCGGCTGATCCGGCTCAATGCCTTCACGGGCGTTCTTCAGCATCGCCAGGGCGTGCAGAGGGATATCAGGACGAGACCACGCATCCGGCGCCGGAGAGAGGTCATCGGTGTTGGTTTCACCGGTCACTTTGAAGACGGTCACGGTAATTTTTTCAGCCAGGGCCGGACGGTTGAGGAACCATTCGGCGTCCGCCCAGGACTGCATCACCTGCTTCGCATAGACATTGCCCGCTTTGGCTTTTTCTTCGACATCGTAGAAGTTATCGAACATCAGCAGCGTTGAAGAAAGCGCTTTCGCGGCAATCGGTGCCAGCGTGTCGTTATCCAGCGCGTCAATCAGCGGATGAATGTTGTAACCACCCTGCATAGTGCCGAGCAGTTCAATGGCTTTTTCAGGAGTAACCAGTGGGGAGGTGGCTTCGCCTTTGGCGATAGCAGCAAGGAATCCGGCTTTTACGTAGGCAGCTTCATCTACGCCAGGCGGTACGCGGTTGATCAGCAGATCTAACAGGAATTCTTCTTCGCCCTTAGGCGGGTTCTTCAGCAGCTCGACGAGCGCGGCCATTTGGGTTGCATCTAACGGTTTGGGTACAATTCCCTCGGCGGCACGTTCTGCTACGTGCTTACGGTATTCTTCTAGCACGACGGTTCTCCTCGCTCTCATTGTCATATGCGGCGGGCGTTCTCTTCACGCTCCTGTGAGACAGCAGTTGTAGGGTAAATGCCCGATACCGCGTCGGGCAGCATAGCAGGATTTCTGCACAGTGTTAATCTGTTTACAAAAAAGCAACATTAAAATATTTGCTGAATCGTTAAGCATGGTGTATCGGGGAAACGAGACGAATTCGGGGTACAAAAAAACCGCCTCACAGCGGTTAATTTGTTGCCTTGCGGTGGTAGCACACCGGGTTGGCAGATTTGCGGCAATCCCAACGCGATGAATTTTGCATCACGCCACGCTGGCTTGCAAGCCATTATGTCGATTTTGCGTAGCGCCTTCCTGCTTCGAATAAAAATCCTTTCAACTTCATTTTTCGTCTTCTGAAAGACCGCTGAGTCGATTACTCTTCTCCCCGGCCTGCTTCGCTGGCGTAGCAACCAGTCACCGGGCCCGGGAGCAGTTCCGTAACCTACGCGGCAATCCCAACTTGCCTGGTTCTGCCTTTCCCGGTGAAGAATGAACCCGCGTAGCCTGTACAGGAACGCATGCAATGGAGATGCGAATCACTGCGCTGATCGTTGCGATCGGTTTACTGCTTACCGCACTACACGGTGGCTGGAACATATCCGACATCACGGTGCTGTTCGTCGTCAACCTCGGCAACTAGCTGCTGGCCGCTCGCAAGAGCGGCCTTCTGAAACCCCGGCGGTTTTTCAACCCTCCGATATAATTGTGTAATAAATATTCACACTCTTTGTCCGGACAAAATCGACGCTTCCCAAGAAAAGTCAAAACCGTAAAAGACGGGTGAATAATACTCACGCCAACCGTAACGCCTCACGGCACAGCGCTTGTCTCGTTGGAGTCACTATATGAAGTTGCCCTTTAAGCCACATCTGCTCGTCCTTCTGTGCAGTACCGGGCTGTTTGCCGCCTCTGGCGTGATGTTTGTCAAAAGCCGTGCATCAGAGCCTGTCGCTCCCGCGCCTGTCGCCCAACAACAGGTGGCAACACCTGCGGCCCAACCCGCCCCCGTTGTCGCACCAGCTTACACGGCCGCGCAAATCGATCAGTGGGTCGCCCCGATTGCGCTCTATCCGGACGCGCTGCTGTCTCAAATTTTAATGGCATCGACCTATCCGGCCAACGTTATCCAGGCCGCGCAGTGGTCAAAAGATAACCCCAACATGCAGGGCGATGCCGCGATTCAGGCGGGGGCGAGCCAGCCGTGGGATCCCAGCGTGAAATCGCTGGTGGCGTTTCCTCAGTTAATGTCGCTGATGGGCGGAAATCCGCCGTGGGTACAAAACCTCGGCGATGCGTTTCTAGCGCAGCCGAAGGACGTGATGGATTCCGTTCAGCGCCTGCGCGCGCTGGCGCAGAAGACCGGCGCTTTACAATCCACGCCTCAGCAGACGGTCACCACCGTGACAAAACCGGCGGCAGCGAAAACCAGCACCACTGAGACAACGACAGCCACGACTTCCGCGCCCGCCCCAACGGTAATCAAAATTGAATCTGCCGATCCGCAGGTTGTTTATGTCCCTACCTATAACCCCAATACGGTTTACGGTACCTGGCCAAACACCGCGTATCCGCCAACCTATCTCCCGCCCTCGCCTGGCGAGCAATTTACCGACAGCCTGGTGAAAGGCTTAGGCTTTAGCCTGGGCGTGGCGACAACCTACGCCATTTTCAGCAATATCGACTGGGATGACGATGATGACTGGGATCATCACCATCATGACGATGACTGGGATCACGGCGGCTATAATCGCAACGGTGATAACAACATCAATATTAACGTTCAGAACTTTAATAAAATCAGTGGTCAGCGTCTGACGGACGCCAGCCGCACCTGGCAGCACAACCCGGCCTATCGGGAAGGTGTGCCCTACCCGACAAACCAGCTCAACACGCGCTTCCACTCCACCAACACGGCTACGGGGCTCAGCGCAACACAGCAAAAACCGGTTAGCCGCGATAGCCAGCGTCAGGCCGCCCTCAGCCAGATGGAGAAATCGACAGGCAAAACCTTCCCACAGACAGCGCACCCGGGGATTAAAGATGCACAGCGGCAGGCCTCAAGCGAACAGCTCAAGCAGATTTCTCAGCGCAGTAACTACCGTGGCTATGACACCAAACCTCAGACGGCGAAGCGGACAACCACACAGCAGCGCGAAAACCGCCAGACCGCAACGCAGCGACAGGAGAAACGAATCTCACAACCTGCGCAGCAACACGCGCTACAGCAGCGAACCAGTCAGCCCCGGGCGAATGCGCTGAGCGGTAACGACAGTCGCTCCGCCAACTGGCAAGCCCAGCAGCAGCGTGGTTCGCAAAGCAGACAACTGGCTGCCCGTCATCAGCCGCCGCGTCAGGCATCTGCCGGACGTGTTGAACACCGTGAATTCCGTCATCGTTAAGGGAGCAAACATGAAAAATAAACTTCTCTGTGGAATGGTGGTGTTCATGATGTCGGCGTCCGCGATGGCGCAGCAATCTTTCAGCACGCCAGAACAGGCAACAGATGCGCTGGCCAGCGCCATCAGCGAGCAAAACGAAAGTGCGATGAGCAATCTGCTCGGTGAAAACTGGCGCGACTTTCTGCCGCCTGAAGGGGTAGATCCTGATGCCGTTGCTCGCTTCCTGCGCGACTGGAAAGTCCGGCACAACACGGTTGTCGAGGGTAACACAGCACATCTTGCTGTCGGAGACAGCGGCTGGCAGCTTCCCATCCCGGTGGTTAAAACCGCTTCCGGCTGGCAATTTGACATGAAAGAAGGGGCCGAGGAGATCCTGACCCGCGAGATTGGGCGTAACGAGCTTGCCGCCATTGAAGCCTTACATGCCTATGTGGATGCCCAGCAGAGCTATTTTGCGCTGAACCAGAAATACGCGCAGAAAATTGTCAGCGCGGACGGGAAAAAGGATGGTTTGTACTGGCCCGTCTCGCCAGGCGAAACGCCAAGCCCGCTTGGTCCGGCGTTCAGTCCGAAAGAGCCTGGGGCGGGATACCACGGCTATCGCTTCCGCATCCTGCCGGATAATAACGGTTTCGCGATGGTGGCCTGGCCGGTCAGCTATGGTCAAACCGGCGTGATGAGCTTCGTGATAAACCAGAGCGACAGGGTTTACCAGTCCGATCTCGGCCGCGATTCTGAGCAGAAAGTCCGGGCGATGACCGCGTATAGCCCGGATAAAACCTGGCAGCCTGTCGAACCCTGAGTAACGTCAACGGACCACGTTTTGTAGGCCGGGTAAGGCGAAGCCGCCACCCGGCTGTTTTACTTACAGAATATTTGCCACCGATTTCGCCAACTGCGCTTCCAGAACTGGTTTCGCTTCTTCGAATTTCAAATTGACCTTGTTAGCATTCGATACCACGCGGGTCTGATACTTCGCGCGATCGCCCTGCTCGCTGCTGGTTTGCAGCTTCACGCCGGACGTACCCTGACGCAGCGCCGCAATGTTATCGGTGGTGACTTTCGCTTTGCTACGCTCAGAGATCTGCAGGTCGGTAACCATGGTGTAGTTCACATCTTCTACCATCGCATCTGCCGCCATGCCAATTAGCCCAGCCGCCAGACCCACGCCCAGCGCGGCGCCAGAGGAGTTGCTGTTGTAGGCGGTAATACCGGCACCCAGAGCGGCCCCCACGGCGGCGCCTTCATAGCCGGTTTTCAGGTAGCCCTGAGACTCGCGCAGGTCCATTTTGTCTGCTTTAAGGACGTTAGCCTGCACCCAGTAGTATGCGCTGTCAGGTGAGGACGTTACCTTATACCCTTTAGCGCTCAGATCGTTTGCCAGCAGCGTCTGAAGGTTGCTCATGTCTTTATCGGAGGTGTTTTTAACCTGGATGTAGACCGTTTTTTCACTGGAAGGCTCAAGCCAGATGGTCTCACTCATCTGGGTTTTCACTTCCAGGTTGCGTTTTTTCACGGCTGTCGTCATCGCGCCACATCCGGTCAGCGTCATGACTGACGCCAGTAAGCCAATTCCCACAACTTTCTTTAAAGACATGCGTTTTCCTTTTTTCGTGTAATTAAAAGTCCAGAACCCCTGAACAGCGCAGCCAGTAGCCACACAACGGTGAAAAAAGTATCGGCAGATGAAGAGGAATTTTTAGCGGAAATATCAACGAGATGACTACCAATTTGGGTAGTTTCAGGGCAAAAAAAACGCCTCCGGAGAGGCGTTTAGCAATCAAAAGAAACTTATTTCTTCTTCGCTTTCGCGTTTGGCAGGTCGGTGATGCTACCTTCAAACACTTCTGCCGCCAGGCCCACGGACTCGTGCAGAGTCGGGTGAGCGTGGATGGTCAGCGCGATGTCTTCCGCGTCGCAACCCATTTCGATCGCCAGACCGATTTCACCCAGCAGCTCGCCGCCGTTGGTCCCGACAATCGCACCACCGATCACGCGGTGAGTCTCTTTGTCGAAGATCAGTTTGGTCATACCGTCTGCGCAGTCGGAAGCGATAGCACGGCCAGAAGCAGCCCACGGGAAGGTGGCGGTTTCGTAGCTGATGCCTTTCTCTTTCGCTTCTTTCTCAGTCAGACCCACCCATGCCACTTCTGGCTCGGTGTACGCGATAGATGGGATCACTTTCGGATCGAAGTAGTGTTTCATGCCAGCGATAACTTCAGCGGCAACGTGACCTTCGTGAACACCTTTGTGCGCCAGCATTGGCTGACCGACGATATCGCCGATAGCAAAGATGTGCGGCACGTTAGTGCGCAGCTGTTTGTCAACGCGGATAAAACCACGGTCGTCCACTTCCACGCCAGCTTTGCCCGCGTCGAGGTTTTTACCGTTCGGCACACGGCCGATAGCCACCAGCACGGCGTCGTAACGCTGTGGTTCGGATGGGGCTTTTTTGCCTTCCATGGAAACGTAAATACCGTCTTCTTTGGCTTCAACGGCAGTCACTTTGGTTTCGAGCATCAGGTTGAATTTCTTGCTGATACGTTTGGTGAAGACTTTAACGATGTCTTTGTCTGCAGCCGGGATAACCTGGTCGAACATTTCAACCACGTCAATGTCTGAACCCAGCGCATGGTACACGGTACCCATTTCCAGACCGATGATACCGCCGCCCATAACCAGCAGGCGCTTAGGAACAGTTTTCAGCTCCAGTGCATCGGTGGAATCCCACACGCGCGGATCTTCATGTGGAATGAATGGCAGTTCGATTGGGCGAGAACCTGCCGCGATGATCGCGTTGTCGAAGTTGATCACGGTTTTGCCGTTTTCGCCTTCCACTTCCAGGGTGTTCGCACCGGTGAATTTACCCAGACCGTTTACCACTTTCACTTTACGGCCTTTGGCCATACCCGCCAGACCGCCGGTCAGCTGAGTGATAACTTTCTCTTTCCAGGTACGAATTTTGTCGATATCGGTTTTCGGCTCGCCGAAGACGATACCGTGTTCAGCCAGCGCTTTGGCTTCTTCGATCACTTTCGCGACGTGCAGCAGCGCTTTAGAAGGGATACAGCCGACGTTCAGACAAACACCACCGAGGGTGCTGTAACGTTCTACGATGACGGTTTCCAGACCTAAATCCGCGGCGCGGAATGCTGCGGAATAACCTGCCGGGCCTGCCCCAAGTACTACGACCTGAGTTTTGATTTCTGTGCTCATCATGACCTCTTAATTTATACCCGTCGTCCACCGGGTCGTTCTATCCGCCCGCATTTTACAAAATTGTTAACAATTTTGAAACAACAAACGGCTCATGAATTTTTGCTTACGCCAGTAACCTCAAAAACAGCATGAGATTACCAGAAAAAAGCCGGCCGACTGGCCGGCTTTTCGATTACATCACCAGGCGGCGAATGTCGCTCAGCATGTTGTTGATGATGGTGATGAAACGCGCACCATCAGCACCGTCGATCACGCGGTGGTCGAAGGACAGAGAGATTGGCATCATAAGACGCGGCACAAACTCTTTACCATTCCACACCGGCTCCATCGCGGACTTGGATACACCGAGGATAGCCACTTCCGGCGCGTTCACAATCGGCGCGAAGTGGGTAGTGCCCAGGCCGCCGATGCTGGAGATAGTGAAGCAGCCGCCCTGCATTTCGCCGGCAGTCAGCTTACCATCACGCGCTTTTTTGGAGATGGTGGTCAGTTCACGGGACAACTCAGTGATGCTCTTCTTGTTCACGTCCTTGAAGACCGGAACAACCAGACCATTTGGCGTATCAACCGCAACACCGATGTTGATGTATTTCTTCAGCGTCAGCTTCTGGCCGTCTTCAGACAGGGAGCTGTTGAAGCGTGGCATCTGCTCAAGTGCAGCGGCAACGGCTTTCATGATGAAGACCACTGGGGTGAATTTCACGTCCAGTTTACGCTTCTCAGCTTCGGCGTTCTGCTGTTTACGGAACGCTTCCAGATCGGTGATATCGGTTTTGTCGAAGTGCGTAACGTGCGGGATCATCACCCAGTTACGGCTCAGGTTAGCACCAGAGATTTTCTGGATACGGCCCAGTTCCACTTCTTCGATTTCGCCGAACTTGCTGAAGTCCACTTTCGGCCATGGCAGCATGCCCGGGATACCGCCGCCAGCGGCTGCAGCAGGTGCAGCTTCAGCACGTTTCACCGCGTCTTTCACGTAGGTCTGAACGTCTTCGCGCAGGATACGACCCTTACGGCCAGTCCCTTTCACTTTCGCCAGGTTCACACCGAACTCGCGCGCCAGGCGACGAATCAGCGGGGTGGCGTGGACATACGCGTCGTTTTCAGCGAACTCAGATTTTTCTGCTTTCGCAGCAGGTGCAGCAGCAGGTTTAGCAGCCTGAGCCGGTGCAGCAGCCGGTGCTGGAGCAGCAGCGGCAGCCGGAGCGGCGGCAGGCGCAGCGCCTTCCACTTCGAAGACCATGATCAGAGAGCCAGTAGACACTTTGTCGCCAGTGCTGATTTTGATCTCTTTAACGGTACCCGCGAACGGCGCAGGAACTTCCATGGAAGCTTTGTCGCCTTCAACGGTGATCAGTGACTGTTCAGCGGCAACTTTGTCGCCCACTTTCACCATCACTTCCGTCACTTCAACTTCGTCACCGCCGATGTCCGGTACGTTAACGTCTTTCGCGCCGCCAGCAGCAGCCGGTGCAGCGGCCGGAGCCGGAGCAGCAGCCTGAGCAGGCGCGGAAGCAGGTGCAGCACCCGCCACTTCGAAGACCATGATCAGGGAGCCAGTAGACACTTTGTCACCGGTGTTGATCTTGATCTCTTTAACGGTACCCGCGAACGGCGCAGGGACTTCCATAGAGGCTTTGTCACCTTCTACGGTGATCAGTGATTGCTCAGCCGCAACGGTGTCGCCCACTTTCACCAGGATTTCGGTGACTTCAACTTCGTCACCGCCGATGTCAGGCACGTTCACTTCTTTTGCTGCGGCGGCAGCTGCTGGAGCAGCAGCCGGAGCGGCTTCTTTCTTCTCTTCCTGCGCAGGTGCAGCAGCTGCTGCACCGTCGGCGGAATCGAAAATCATGATCAGTTTGCCGGTCTCGGTTTTATCGCCAACAGAGACTTTAATCTCTTTAACGATGCCAGCCTGAGGAGACGGGACTTCCATAGAGGCTTTGTCGCCTTCTACGGTGATCAGCGACTGTTCAGCTTCAACTTTGTCGCCCACTTTGACCAGGATCTCGGTGATTTCAACTTCATCAGCCCCGATGTCCGGTACATTGATTTCGATAGCCATTATTCTTTTACCTCTTACGCCAGACGCGGGTTAACTTTATCTGCATCGATGTTGAATTTGGTAATTGCGTCCGCAACCACTTTCTTATCGATTTCGCCATGTTTAGCCAGTTCGCCCAGTGCTGCTACAACCACGTAAGAAGCATCAACTTCGAAGTGGTGACGCAGGTTTTCGCGGCTGTCTGAACGACCGAAGCCGTCAGTACCCAGTACGCGATAATCATCAGCTGGAACGTAAGTACGAACCTGCTCAGCGAACAGTTTCATATAGTCAGTAGACGCCACCGCTGGCGCGTCATTCATCACCTGAGCGATGTACGGAACGCGTGGAGTTTCCATTGGGTGCAGCATGTTCCAGCGCTCACAATCCTGGCCATCACGAGCCAGTTCAGTGAAGGAGGTCACGCTGTACACGTCGGAACCGACACCGTAGTCCTTCGCCAGGATCTGTGCGGCTTCACGCACGTGACGCAGGATAGAGCCGGAGCCCAGCAGCTGAACTTTACCTTTGCTACCTTCAACAGTTTCGAGTTTGTAGATACCTTTACGGATACCTTCCTCGGCACCTGCTGGCATTGCCGGCATGTGGTAGTTTTCGTTCAGGGTGGTGATGTAGTAGTAAATGTTCTCTTGCGCTTCACCGTACATGCGCTGCAGACCGTCATGCATGATGACTGCCACTTCGTACGCGTAAGACGGGTCGTAAGAGATACAGTTAGGGATAGTCAGAGACTGAATGTGGCTGTGACCATCTTCGTGCTGCAGACCTTCACCGTTCAGGGTCGTACGACCAGAAGTACCACCGATCAGGAAGCCGCGAGCCTGCTGGTCGCCTGCCTGCCAGCACAGGTCACCGATACGCTGGAACCCGAACATGGAGTAGTAAATGTAGAACGGGATCATCGGCAGGTTGTTGGTGCTGTACGAGGTCGCAGCAGCCAGCCAGGATGCGCCTGCACCCAGCTCGTTGATACCTTCCTGCAGGATCTGACCTTTCTCGTCTTCTTTATAGTAAGCAACCTGCTCACGGTCCTGCGGGGTGTACTGCTGGCCGTTCGGGCTGTAGATACCGATCTGACGGAACAGACCTTCCATACCGAAAGTACGCGCTTCGTCGGCGATGATTGGCACCAGACGATCTTTGATCGACTTGTTCTTCAGCATCACGTTCAGGGCACGAACGAAAGCGATAGTGGTAGAGATCTCTTTGTTCTGCTCTTCGAGCAGCTGAGAGAAGTCTTCCAGCGCTGGCAGTTCCAGCTTCTCGGTGAAGTTAGGCTGACGAGCTGGCAGGTAGCCTTTCAGCGCCTGACGACGTTCGTGCAGGTACTTGTGCTCTTCAGAACCTTCCGGGAAGGTGATGTAAGACAGGTTTTCTACCTGCTCATCGGTCACTGGAACGTTGAAACGGTCGCGGATATAACGCACGCCGTCCATGTTCATTTTCTTAACCTGGTGAGCGATGTTTTTACCTTCTGCGGTATCACCCATGCCGTAACCTTTGATGGTATGGGCCAGGATAACAGTCGCTTTACCTTTGGTCTCACGCGCTTTTTTCAGTGCCGCGTAGATTTTCTTCGGATCGTGACCACCACGGTTCAGCGCCCAGATCTGCTCATCAGTCCAGTCTGCAACCAGTGCGGCGGTTTCAGGATATTTACCGAAGAAGTGCTCACGCACGTAGGCACCGTCTTTGGATTTGAAGGTCTGGTAGTCACCGTCAACGGTTTCGTTCATCAGCTGGATCAGTTTACCGCTGGTGTCTTTACGCAGCAGTTCGTCCCAACGGGAACCCCACATGACTTTGATTACGTTCCAGCCAGCACCCGCGAAGATGCCTTCCAGTTCGTTGATGATCTTGCCGTTACCGGTTACCGGACCATCCAGACGCTGCAGGTTACAGTTGATGATGAAGCACAGGTTGTCCAGCTTCTCACGGGTTGCGATGGTGATCGCACCTTTAGATTCTGGTTCATCCATTTCGCCGTCGCCCAGGAAGGCGTAAACGGTCTGCTCAGAGGTGTCTTTCAGACCACGGTGTTCCAGATATTTCAGGAATTTAGCCTGATAGATCGCACCGATTGGACCCAGACCCATGGATACGGTCGGGAACTGCCAGAATTCAGGCATCAGTTTAGGGTGCGGGTAAGAAGACAGGCCTTTACCGTGAACTTCCTGACGGAAGTTGTTCATCTGCTCTTCAGTCAGACGACCTTCCAGGAATGCACGTGCATAGATGCCCGGAGAGATGTGGCCCTGGAAGTACACCAGATCGCCGCCGTCTTTCTCGTTCGCTGCACGGAAGAAGTGGTTAAAGCACACTTCGTAAACGGTCGCAGAAGACTGGAAGGACGCCATGTGGCCACCCAGCTCCAGATCTTTCTTGGACGCGCGCAGAACAGTCATGATGGCGTTCCAGCGGATAGCTGAACGGATACGACGTTCCAGATCCAGATTGCCCGGGTATTCCGGTTCGTCTTCAACGGCAATCGTGTTTACGTAGTTGCTAGCCCCTGCACCTGAAGCAACCTTCACGCCGCCTTTGCGGGCTTCAGAAAGCAGCTGATCAATCAGATACTGAGCGCGCTCAACACCTTCTTCACGGATGACCGATTCGATCGCCTGTAGCCAGTCGCGAGTTTCGATCGGATCCACGTCATTTTGGAGACGTTCTGACATGGGGGTATTCCTTATCTATCTAATACGTTGATTTGTCTGGAACCTGTCCCATTGTGCTCTTCAGCAAGAACACAATAAGACAGGTTCTGCGTTTAGTTGCCGCGCTCTAAAAGTACCTGGCGCTTAATCCTTTCGTTGCTGTATGCGGCGTAATGAACGTTCGCGACGCGATTGTTCACGGCTGCGGTCCAGCAAGATTTCCTCAATGAAAGCCAGGTGACGGTGCGACGCTTCGCGCGCCTGCTCCGGTTCCCCGGCCATTATCGCCTCGAATATTCGGGTGCGATGGTTGCTTACCAGTGGGAGCATCTCCCGACGGGCATACAACAATTCAAAATTCTGACGAACGTTCTGGGCCAGCATCGGCTCCATGCAGCGTAGCAGATGGAGGAGCACCACATTGTGTGCTGCTTCGGTGACGGCGATTTGATACTGGACGACGGCGCTGGACTCGGCGTCTAAATCGCCGGACTGCTGTGCCCGTTCAATGGCCTGATGCAGCTCGCGGATACGCACGCGATCTTCATCAGTGCTGCGAAGGGCGGCGTAATAGGCCGCAATACCTTCCAGCGCGTGACGGGTCTCAAGCAGGTCAAACTGGGATTCTGGGTGGTCAGAGAGAAGTTCTACCAGCGGATCGCTGAAGCTCTGCCACAGGCTGTTTTGCACAAAGGTTCCGCCGCCCTGGCGACGAAGCAGCAAGCCCTTTGCTTCGAGGCGTTGAATCGCCTCACGCAGAGAGGGACGTGAAACGTCGAACTGTTTTGCCAGTTCGCGTTCTGGCGGAAGTTTCTCACCCGGGCGCAGAGTCCCTTCGAGGATTAAAAACTCCAGCTGCTGCTCAATCACATCAGATAGTTTTGGTTGGCGAATTTTGCTGTAGGCCATATTCCCTGTCTTACGCCTTTTTGCCCGGAGTCAATTGGTCTTACCAATTTATATTTCGTATCGCTAAAGTAACAAAGTATTCACCTTCTGTCCATATTGGTTTTGATTGAAATCAGTAAACCCTGCACATTTTAACAACCTTACAGAAATAACGTTTCAGAAATGTAACTTTGCACAAATGAGTTGATTACTCCCAAAGTGGGAGTTTTAACCATAATGAAACGAGGGTTTTTGCAATCTGAAGCGATTCAACAAGGCAAATTATGAAAATTCGCCCACTTAAGGCGCATTTCTATTCTATAGGTTGGGGTAAGAAGCGAGAGCGGAGTGATTTACAAATGCTTTCTTTTTATTCAACTCGTCATCAGCCCTTCATAAAGCAGGTGCATTCACAGGCACTTACCACTATTCTGGCGCTTACGGAAGTCATCTCCGCTTTTTTCGGTTCGTTTAACCGTAAAGAAATAAATACAGAATATGGATTTTCATAATTACACACGCACAGCGTGACATAACAACCACACACGAGGTTTCAAATGGAAGCTCAACAGCACGGCGATCAGCTAAAGCGCGGGCTAAAAAACCGCCATATTCAGCTCATCGCACTGGGCGGTGCTATTGGTACCGGCCTGTTTCTGGGCAGCGCATCCGTTATCCAGTCTGCCGGTCCGGGCATTATTTTGGGTTACGCGATTGCGGGTTTCATTGCTTTTCTGATCATGCGCCAGTTAGGTGAAATGGTTGTCGAGGAGCCGGTCGCTGGCTCCTTCAGCCACTTTGCCTATAAGTACTGGGGCAGCTTTGCCGGTTTCGCCTCCGGCTGGAACTACTGGGTACTGTACGTTCTGGTTGCCATGGCCGAGCTGACTGCCGTCGGGAAGTATATTCAGTTCTGGTATCCCGACATCCCAACCTGGGCTTCCGCTGCAGCCTTCTTCGTCATTATCAACGCCATTAACCTCACCAACGTAAAAGTGTTCGGCGAGATGGAGTTCTGGTTTGCCATCATCAAAGTGATCGCCGTCGTGGCGATGATTATCTTTGGCGGCTGGCTGCTGTTCAGCGGCAACGGTGGCCCACAGGCAACCGTGCGTAACCTCTGGGAACAGGGCGGCTTCCTGCCTCACGGCATGACCGGTCTGGTGATGATGATGGCCATCATTATGTTCTCTTTCGGCGGTCTGGAACTGGTGGGTATCACCGCCGCAGAAGCCGACAACCCTGAGCAGAGCATCCCGAAAGCGACGAATCAGGTTATCTACCGAATTCTGATCTTCTATGTGGGCTCGCTGGCGGTCCTGCTCTCCCTGCTGCCGTGGACGCGCGTCACTGCCGACACCAGTCCGTTTGTGCTGATTTTCCACGAACTGGGTGATACCGTCGTGGCGAACGCGCTCAATGTCGTGGTGCTGACCGCGGCGCTTTCCGTGTACAACAGCTGCGTATACTGCAACAGCCGTATGCTGTTCGGCCTGGCCCAGCAGGGCAATGCGCCGAAGATGCTGCTCAACGTTGATAAACGCGGCGTGCCGGTCAACACCATCATTGTTTCAGCCATTGTGACGGCGCTGTGCGTGCTGATTAACTACATGGCGCCGGAATCCGCATTTGGCCTGCTAATGGCGCTGGTGGTCTCTGCACTGGTCATCAACTGGGCGATGATCAGCCTGGCGCACATCAAGTTCCGCCGCGCGAAACAGCAGCAGGGCGTGACGACGCGCTTCCCTGCCCTGCTCTATCCGCTGGGTAACTGGATCTGCCTGCTGTTTATGGCGGCCGTGCTGGTGATCATGCTGATCACGCCGGGTATGGCAATCTCCGTCTACCTGATCCCGGTCTGGATTGCCGTGCTGGGCGTTGGCTATCTCTTCAGCCAGAAAAGCCGCAAGGCCATGAAGGCCCACTAAGTCTCCTCCGCGGTACCTGCTTTTGCGGGTACCGCGCGTTGTTACCTCCCTCACACTTTCATCCCTACAGCGTTTTTATCCATATCACCGCCCTGATACTGCAACGCATATATTCGTTTGCCAGCAAATAATTCTCTCCATACCGAAACCCGGAGAGCAGTCTATGGATAACGCTAAACTGTCAGTAAAAGAAAAGATCGGCTATGGGATGGGCGATGCAGGTTGCAACATCATCTTTGGCGCCATCATGCTGTTTGTTAACTATTTTTATACCGACATATTTGGCCTCGCGCCTGCGCTGGTGGGGGTCTTACTGCTGTCGGTCCGTGTGATTGACGCCGTCACCGACCCTATCATGGGGGCAATTGCCGACCGCACCCGCAGTAAATATGGCCGTTTTCGTCCATGGCTGCTGTGGATTGCCTTCCCCTACGCGCTGTTCAGTATTCTGATGTTCACCACACCGGAGTGGAGCTATAACAGCAAAGTTATCTATGCGTTTGTCACCTACTTCCTGCTCTCATTAACCTATACGGCCATCAACATCCCTTACTGCTCGTTAGGAGGGGTGATCACCAACGATCCGAAAGAGCGTGTGGCCTGCCAGTCCTACCGCTTCGTGCTGGTCGGCATCGCCACGTTGCTGCTGTCATTGACGCTGCTGCCGATGGCCGACTGGTTTGGCGGGGATAACAAAGCCAAAGGCTACCAGATGGCAATGACCGTACTGGCGCTGATTGGCACCTGCATGTTCCTGTTCTGCTTCGCCACCGTGCGCGAGCGCGTGCGCCCGGCGGTGCAGACCCACGACGAGCTGAAAAATGACCTGAAAGACGTGTGGAAAAACGACCAGTGGGTGCGAATTTTGCTCCTGACCCTGTGCAACGTCTGCCCGGGCTTTATCCGCATGGCGGCAACCATGTATTACGTCACCTGGGTGATGGGCCAGAGCACCCACTTCGCCACCGTGTTTATCAGCCTGGGGGTTATCGGCATGATGCTTGGCAGCGTGCTGGCAAAAGTGCTGACCGACCGCTGGTGTAAACTGAAGGTCTTCTTCTGGACCAATATCGTGCTGGCGATATTTTCCTGCGCCTTCTATTTCTTCGACCCGAAAGCCACCGTCACCATCGTGGTGCTCTACGTTCTGCTGAACATCCTGCACCAGATCCCGTCTCCGCTGCACTGGTCGCTGATGGCTGACGTGGATGACTACGGCGAGTGGAAAACCGGGAAACGCATCACCGGGATCAGCTTCTCCGGCAACATTTTCTTCCTGAAGCTGGGTCTGGCGATTGCCGGGGCAATGGTCGGTTTTCTGCTCTCCTGGTACGGTTACGACGCAGGCGCAAAAGCGCAAAGCGCGGAGGCCATTAACGGTATCGTACTGCTGTTTACCGTTATTCCTGGCGTTGGATACTTAATTACCGCGGGCGTTGTACGCCTGCTGAAAGTGGACCGCGAAACCATGAAGATGATCCAGTCCGATCTGGAAAAGCGCCGCGCCAACTACCGCGAGCTGAACGCTTATCAGGAACTCAAAGCCGCAGAGACAAAATAAGGAAAGTTGCATGCAAACCTGGCCAAACCCGTTTATTGAACAACGCGCCGACCCATACATTTTACATCATGAGGGGCAATACTATTTTATTGCCTCCGTGCCGGAGTACGACAGGCTGGCTATCCGCCGTGCTGACTCGCTGGAGGGCTTGCACAGCGCCGAAGAGATAGTGGTCTGGCGCAAACCCGACACCGGTCCAATGAGCCAGTTGATTTGGGCCCCAGAACTGCATCACATCGACGGGAAGTGGTATATCTATTTTGCCGCGACGCACACCCAGGCGCTTGATAGCCTCGGCATGTTCCAGCACCGAATGTTTGCGCTGGAGTGTACCGACAGCGATCCGCTCGCCGGTACGTGGGTCGAGAAGGGGCAAATAAAAACGCCATTCGACACTTTCGCCCTCGATGCCACCACCTTTGTCCATCAGGGGAAACGCTGGTATCTGTGGGCGCAAAAAGCGCCGGATATCGCCGGAAACTCCAACCTTTATCTGTGTGAAATGGAAAATCCGTGGACGCTGAAAGGCGAGCCGGTGATGCTCAGTAAACCTGAATATGACTGGGAATGCCGCGGATTTCTGGTTAATGAAGGTCCGGCGGTGCTGGTTCACGGCGACAAGCTGTTTATCAGCTACTCCGCTAGCGCCACCGATGAGAACTACTGCATGGGGTTATTGTGGATAGACCTGAATGCCGATCCGCAACAGCCGGCGAACTGGCACAAATCTGCGCGTCCGGTGTTCGTTACCAGCTACGAAAATCGTCAGTACGGCCCGGGTCACAACAGCTTTACGCAAACGCCGGAAGGGGAAGATGTGCTGGTGTATCACGCGCGGAATTACACCGAAATTGAGGGCGACCCGCTGTACGATCCGAATCGCCATACCCGACTGAAGCGTGTTCGTTGGGACGAAAGCGGGATGCCTGATTTCGGCATCCCGCCTGCGGATACGCTATAGCGTTTGCGGCACGCTGGCCTACACCAGCGTGCCGTAAATGGTCAGCAGCGCCACAACCACCACCACCACAAACGACGTTTTCTTTGCCATTGAAACCGCCGCTTTTGGCGTTTCAATCTTGTCGGTATGCGGCTCTCGCGCCAGGGAAAACTGCGCCAGACGGGTTAACACCTGATACTGCGAGGTGTGCCGGTCGCCCAGAGACGCAAACCACGCTGGCAATGCTTTTTCACCGTGGCCAATGAGCGCGTACACCACACCCACCAGACGCACCGGCAGCCAGTCGAGCACATGCAGGATGGCATCAATGCCGGAGAGCAAACGTTCATGCGGTGTCAGATAACGGGCAAGCCAGGTCTGCCAGGCACGCAGGAACGCGTACCCCATCAGCAAGACGGGTCCCACCGGGCCGCCCACCACAAACCAGAACAGCGGCGCGAGGTAGTAACGGAAGTTAATCCACAGCAGCGCATTTTGCAGCTCGCGCAGGAACTCGCGCTCGTCGCAATCCGGCGGCACGCCGTGGATCATCGTCAGTTCGCTCGCCATGGCACCGCGCGCGTGGGCATCATCGCGGGAGGCCGCTTTAAGATATGCGTGGTAGTGCAAACGCACCTTGCCCGCACCAATGCACAGCACGCCAAGCAGGATCCACACCACCAGCAGCGGCACATTGAAAAAGAGTCCGTACAGCGCGCGCAGCAGCAGGAAGGTAATCACCATCACACCCGCCATCATCAGCAGCGTGCGCAGCATGGAAAAGTGCCTGATGCGGCGGAATAACACCTCCAGCCGGTGATCCAGATGCCAGTGCTCACCGAGCTTGAACAGACGTTCAGCGATGATAACCAGCAGCATGGTAAACAACGTCATGGTATCTCCTTATTCTGACGACGCGGTGAGCATGGCGCGAAAGCGGGGCCAGTCAAATGCCGGGCCAGGATCGGTTTTTCTCGCCGGAGCGATATCACTGTGTCCGGTAATGTTGTCGGCGATTGCCGGGTAGAGTCCGATAAGCGTACGGGTCACAGCCGCTAACTTTTGATACTGTGAGTCGGTGTAGGGCGTAGTATCCGTGCCTTCCAGCTCGATCCCAATGGAGAAATCGTTGCACCGTTCGCGCCCGTGATACATCGACACCCCGGCATGCCAGGCGCGCTTATCAAAAGGAACATACTGAACCACCTCACCATCACGACGAATCAGACAGTGAGCCGACACGCGCAAATGCGCAATCTCAGCGAAGAAAGGATGGGCATTGGGATCTATCGTTCCCGTGAATAACGCATCGATCCACGGGCCGCCAAATTCACCCGGCGGGAGACTAATATTATGAACCACCAGCAGTGTGGGCTTTTCATCCTCCGGGCGGCAATCGTGGTGCGGCGAGGGTACACGCCGCGCATCCACCAGCCATCCGTTTTCTAACAACATGCTGGAACTCCTTCTGTATGGTGCAATGACTCGGTTCAGAGTAGCATGTTTCAATATTATGATTCGTTACCAATTTGGAGTTTTATCATGCCGCCTCGCCGCTACAACCCCGACCACCGACGTGAAGCACTTCTGGAACGTATTAATATGGATATTCCGGCAAGCGTTGCCCATGCGTTAAAAGAAGACCTTGGGGGTGACGTGAATGCCGATAAAGACATTACCGCACAATTATTGCCAAAAGAGACACGTTCCCACGCGGTCATTATTACCCGTGAAGAGGGCGTTTTTTGCGGCAAGCGTTGGGTTGAAGAGGTATTTACTCAACTGGCGGGCGATGATGTGCAGGTGACCTGGCACGTTGAAGATGGTGATGCGATTACAGCCAATCAGCCGCTGTTCGAGCTGGACGGTCCCTCGCGCGTCTTGCTGACCGGCGAACGCACCGCGCTCAATTTTGTACAAACGCTCTCTGGCGTCGCCAGCGAAGTGCGTCGCTATGTTGACCTCCTGGCCGGCACCCACACTCAGCTGCTGGATACCCGCAAAACGCTGCCAGGCCTGCGCACTGCGCTGAAATACGCGGTGCTCTGTGGCGGCGGCGCCAACCATCGACTGGGCTTATCCGATGCCTTCCTGATCAAAGAGAACCACATTATTGCGTCGGGTTCCGTGCGCCAGGCCGTTGAGAAAGCCTTCTGGCTGCATCCGGACGTCCCTGTTGAAGTGGAAGTCGAAAGCCTGGAAGAGCTGGAGCAGGCCGTTAAGGCCGGAGCCGATATCATCATGCTCGACAATTTCGAAACTGAGCAGATGCGCGAGGCAGTAAAACTGACTAACGGCCGCGCCCAGCTTGAAGTTTCCGGGAACGTCACGTTCGACACGATCCGTGAATTCGCCGAAACCGGTGTGGACTACATCTCCGTCGGCGCGCTGACCAAACACGTTCGCGCCCTTGACCTCTCCATGCGCTTCAAATAACACGCTTCCCCTCTCCGCCCGGAGAGGGGAATTTCAGTCCTGCTCGCAAATCCGTTGTTCTTCCCTGCAACACTGCATGAATTCTCTGAAGCCCCTTTCCCGTTCCCTTTTTTGCCCCTCGTTTCTCTCCTTTCGCGCTGCCAGAGTAGCGCCACTTTGCATAAGGAGCAGATATGGACAGACAACAAGGATTCACACTCATTGAGCTGATGGTGGTCATTGGCATTATTGCGATTCTGAGCGCCATCGGCGTTCCCGCCTATCAGAACTACCTGCGTAAAGCCGCCCTCACCGATATGCTGCAAACCTTCATTCCCTATCGCACTGCCATTGAGCTTTGCGCGCTCGATCACGGTGGCGTGGAGAGCTGTGACGCAGGCAGTAACGGCATCCCTTCCCCGACGACGACGCGTTACGTCTCAGCAATGAACGTGGCAAAAGGGATCGTGACCTTGACGGGTCAGGAGAGTCTCAACGGACTGACGGTGACCATGACGCCACAGTGGAATAACGGCAACGGTATGACAGGCTGGACGCGTGACTGCAACATCAGTGCTGACAGCGAGCTTAAGCAGGCCTGTGAAGACGTCTTCCGCTTCGACAATAACTGAGGGGCGGACAATGAACACAGATCAACTCGTGGCACTTTGCCTTCGCCATCATGCTCTGCTGCTCACCAGCGACAGTGACATGGTCAGCATCGCCGTCGTGGGAAGCCCCGCACCTGAACTTATGGAAGCCCTTCGCTTCGCAACGCAGAAACGGATTGATATCGAGTGCTGGAGCGCTGAACGCATGGAAAAGCATCGGCAGTTAAGCGCGCAATCGCATCTGCCTATCGTTTCGCAGGCACATTCCGCGGTGGATATCCTCAACCACACGCTGCAACAGGCGATAAACCAGCGCGCCTCCGACATCCATATTGAACCGATGGAGCACGCGTGCCAGATTCGCTTACGTATCGATGGCGTACTTTGCCCGCAACCTCCGCTTTCCGCCGCGCTGGCAACGATGCTCAGCGCCCGGTTAAAAGTGCTGGGTAATCTGGATATTGCTGAACGCCGCTTACCGCAGGATGGTCAGTTTACCATTGAGCTGACAAACGAGCCGGTCTCGTTTCGTATCGCCACGCTTCCCTGCAACGGCGGTGAGAAAATTGTGCTGCGACTGCTGCATCAGGTTCAGCAGGCTCTTGAACCGAAAGCACTCGGCATGAGCGCTGAGCAGCTGGCCTGTTTTACTGCTTCACTGCACCAGCCTCAGGGGCTGATTCTGGTTACCGGCCCCACAGGCAGCGGCAAAACCGTCACCCTCTATAGCGCGTTACAGGCGCTTAACACCCCTGACGTCAACATCTGCAGCGTAGAGGATCCCATTGAAATCCCGCTTGCGGGATTGAATCAGACGCAGATTAACCCGCGAGCGGGCCTGACATTTCAGAGCGTGCTAAGGGCGCTGCTGCGTCAGGATCCGGATATCATTATGGTCGGCGAAATTCGTGATGGCGAAACGGCAGAGATCGCTATTAATGCCGCGCAGACCGGGCACCTGGTATTGTCGACGCTGCATACCAACTCGACAACGGAAACCCTGATTCGCCTGGAGCAGATGGGCGTCGCGCGCTGGATGATATCTTCCGCACTCTCTATGGTGATTGCCCAACGGCTGGTTCGGCGTCTTTGTCCACATTGCCGACAGCAAAACGGGGAGCATTCGGGCTTACCCCGCCCGGTTTGGCCGCGACCACTTCCCCGCTGGCAACCCACAGGCTGCGATCGTTGCTATCACGGTTTTTACGGCCGGGTGGCGATTTTTGAAGTACTGGCAATCGACAACCCTCTGCGTCAGGCAATTGCCAGCGGGGCAGGCACCGAGGTCATAGAAGCCAGTGCCCGGCAGGCAGGGTTAATCTCGCTGTTTGAACACGGCTGTATGGCCATTGAGCAAGGGCTAACCACGCTCGAAGAGTTATTGCGTGTTTTGGGGATGCCCGATGGCCACTAATCACCTCTGGCGCTGGCGAGCCCTCTCCACAGAAGGAGAACCCCGAAGCGGGACACTCTGGGCCACAGACCGCAACGCGGCCTTCACCAGACTAATGCGGAACGACCTGCATCCTCTGGCCCTCTCCCGATGCCCTCAGAGACACCGCTGGCGTCCTCATCACTGCTACGAGATGTTTCGCCAGCTCGCCACGCTGCTGCAGGCCGGACTAACGCTTGCGCATAGCCTGCAAATGCTGGCTGACCAGCATCCATCAGAACCGTGGCGGGCACTGCTGCAAAGCGTTGCCGATGAACTCAGTGAAGGGTGCCCTTTTTCTGAGGCGCTCAGGCGGTGGCCCACGGTCTTTACCCCATTGCATATCTCAATGGTAAAAACGGGTGAGCTGACAGGGAAGCTGGAAGAGTGCTGTCGCCAGCTCGCCCAGCAACAAAAAGCGCAGCAGCAGCTCGGTCAGAAAGTGAAAAAAGCGCTGCGCTACCCGGCGATCATCCTGACGCTGGCGGTACTCGTCGTACTCGCCATGGTCACCCTGGTGTTGCCCGAGTTCGCCGCAATCTACAAAACGTTTAACACTCCCCTTCCGGCGCTGACGCGGATGGTGATGGGTATATCCGCGTTTATGCAGTCCTACGCTCTCGCACTGTTCGCGGTGCTGCTTGTTCCGTTAACCGCAGCCTGGACTCTGCGTCACACGCCTCGCTGGCAGCGATTTCTTCTGCATCTACCTGTAATGGGGGCGCTGGCGAAAGGGCAAAAGCTGGGGCAGATCTTCACCGTACTGTCGCTCACACAGCAGGCAGGCATTGCCTTTTTACAGGGGCTTGAGAGCGCAGAAGAGACCGTCGAAAGCCGCTACTGGCAAGGGATCCTTCGCAGAATACGCGAAGATATTGAAAAAGGGCTTCCCGTCTGGTCATCCTTTCAGAAAGCGGCAATGTTTACCCCGCTCTGTATTCAGCTTTTACGAACGGGCGAAATGTCAGGTTCACTGGACATCATGCTGGCAAACCTTGCTCGTCATCATACGGAGCAAACTTTTCAGTTGGCCGACAATCTGGCAGCACTCCTGGAGCCGTTACTACTGGTTGTCACGGGGATCATCATCGGCACGCTAGTGGTGGCAATGTATTTGCCCATTTTCCATTTGGGGGATGCGATGAGCGCGGGATAGCCAATAGTGCTGGCGCACGGACATGCGCCAGCGAAAGCCATTACAGGCTATTGAAAACGCGGTTTTCCTGCTCCTGAACGCGAATAAACGTCGTACGTTTCGTCAGCTCTTTCAGACGGGAGGCACCCACGTAGGTACAGGCTGAGCGCAGGCCGCCCAGGATGTCGCGCGCGGTGTTTTCAACCGGGCCACGCAGAGGCAGCTTCACGGTTTTGCCTTCTGCCGCACGGTATTTTGCCACACCACCAACGTGACGGGTCATTGCAGACTCAGAGCTCATACCGTAGAACAGCATGAATTTCTCACCGTTTTCTTCCACCACGGTGCCGCCGCTCTCTTCATGACCGGCCAGCATACCGCCGAGCATCACGAAGTCTGCGCCGCCGCCAAACGCCTTCGCCACATCGCCCGGCATGGTGCAACCGCCGTCACTGATGATCTGGCCGCCCAGGCCATGCGCCGCATCGGCACATTCGATAACGGCGGACAGCTGCGGATACCCAACGCCGGTTTTGACGCGCGTGGTGCATACGGAGCCCGGGCCAATGCCCACTTTCACGATGTCGGCACCGGAGAGGATCAGCTCTTCACACATTTCACCGGTCACCACGTTGCCCGCGATGATGGTTTTCGTTGGCCAGGCCTCACGCGCCTTGCTGACGAACTGCACGAAATGCTCGGAGTAACCGTTCGCCACATCAATACACACAAAATTGAGCGCCGGGTTCGCATTCAGGATCTGTTTGGTCTTCTCGAAATCGGCATCAGAGGTGCCGGTGGAGACCATCACATGCTTCACCACATCCTCAGAGGCGGATGCAACAAACGCATTCCACTCTTCCGGGCTGTAGTGTTTGTGCACTGCGGTGAGAATATCGAACTGCGCCAGGGCGGTTGCCATCCCGAAGGTGCCCACCGTATCCATATTGGCGGCGATAATCGGCACGCCAGACCAGGTCTGACCGGAATGTTTAAAGGTGAATTGACGTTCGAGTTCAACGTCTGAGCGACTTTTCAGTGTAGAGCGTTTAGGGCGGATAAGAACGTCTTTGAAACCTAACTTCAGATCTTCTTCGATACGCATGTGCGGATTCCTGGGGTTAGAGGCAAATATGTTAAAAGCACAACTCCAGTGACGCTATCATACGCACTAATACCTGCTCCGCAAGACTGCGAAATTCTCTTTTTTTACGCTACAATCCTATAAATTTACCTGGTAAAAAGCCGGTAAACAGGGCTAAACAGTGGCTGAAGCACGTTTGAAATTTAACCAACTGATTTTAATAATGAATAATTCCCAGGATTTGATTTAATGGGGTATATCGTCGCATTAACCGGCGGCATCGGTAGTGGCAAAAGTACCGTTGCGGACGCATTTTCTCGTCTGGGTATCACGATTATTGATGCCGATATCATTGCCCGTCAGGTGGTAGAGCCCAATACACCCGCGCTAAAAGCCATCGAAAACCATTTTGGTCCGGCAATTATCAGTGCAAATGGCACGCTAAATCGCCGCAAGCTACGTGAATGCATTTTTTCCGATTCTGCGGAAAAACGCTGGCTTAATGCCCTGCTCCACCCCATTATCCACCAGGAAACACAGCGTCAAATTGCCGCAGCCCGCTCGCCGTATGTTCTGTGGGTGGTTCCGCTGCTGGTAGAGAATCAGCTGCAGAATAAAGCCGATCGGGTGCTGGTCATTGATGTCTCGCCTGAAACGCAAATCCAGCGCACCGTGACGCGCGATCGTGTCTCGCGCGAACAGGCTAAACAAATTCTTGCCGCTCAGGCCACGCGCGCTCAGCGCCTTGCCGTTGCGGATGATGTTATTGATAATAACGGCGCACCAGATGCCATTGCATCGGATGTTGCCCGCCTGCATGCGCAGTATTTGGCGTTCGCCGCGCAGGCCGTTGCACAGGAAAAACCATAATGTCGACCCACATCCTTTTTGAGCATCCGCTCAACGAAAAAATGCGTACCTGGCTGCGTATCGAATTTCTGATTCAACAACTTTCACAACATTTGCCCGTCAGCGATCATGCCACTGCGTTGCACTTCTTCCGCAACGTGGGGGATCTGCTGGATGTCATTGAGCGGGGCGACGTCCGCACAGAGCTTCTGAAAGAACTGGAGCGCCAGCAGCGTAAATTACAGGCCTGGGCCGAAGTGCCGGGCGTGGATCAGAGCCGCATTGATTCACTTCGTCAGCAGCTTAAAAACAGCAGCAGTACGCTGATGGCCGCACCTCGTGTCGGGCAATTTTTGCGAGAAGATCGCCTGATCGGCCTGGTGCGCCAGCGCCTGAGTATTCCTGGTGGCTGCTGTAGTTTCGACCTGCCAACGCTGCATATGTGGCTGCATATGCCGCAAGCACAGCGTGATGCGCAGGTGAACAGCTGGCTGGAAAGTCTCGCCCCCATGCACCAGACGCTGTCGCTAATTCTCGACCTCATCCGTAACTCGGCGCCGTTCCGCAAGCAAACCAGCCTGAACGGTTTCTATCAGGATAACGGCGATGATGCCGATCTTCTGCGTCTGAATTTATCGCTCGGCGAGCAGCTTTACCCACAGATTTCCGGGCATAAGAGTCGTTTTGCGATCCGCTTTATGCCTCTGGACAGCGAGAATGGCACCGTGCCGGAACGCCTCGATTTTGAACTGGCCTGTTGTTAAGGAGTGCCGATGTCTGAAGTGACCACCGTAAACTGCCCCACCTGCGGTAAAACCGTTGTATGGGGCGAAATGAGTCCGTTCCGTCCATTCTGCTGCAAGCGCTGTCAGTTAATTGACCTTGGAGAATGGGCGGCGGAAGAGAAACGCATTCCGAGCAAAGGCGATCTCTCGGACAGCGATGACTGGAGTGAAGAGCAGCAATAGCTTTAAAGCCTGCTGGCGCTTCGCTTAGCAGGCCTACAGGTCGTCCGTCAGTCGGGATATGACGGCCGCATTTGCCGGTGGGAATTTATCGGCATCACTGGCCTGAAGCTCCACCCAGTTACCGGGTTGCCCCTCTTTTCCCCAGGGGTCGCCTTCCCAGTTTTCGACCAGCCAGAACCAAAGCGTGATGTGCCTGTCCGGAAACTGGTATTCGAGCTTATCGAACAGCGTTGCGCCAACTGGCGTAATTCCTACTTCTTCCTGAAGCTCACGCACCAGCGCCTCTTCCGGCGTCTCCCCTGATTCGATTTTTCCACCGGGAAACTCCCATTTGTTCGCCATATGGGCATCGGCAGCGCGCTGGGTAATGAAGATCTGGTTTTGCGGGTTGCGAATAATCCCGACGGCAATTTGCAGTATTTTCATATTGTCACTTCCATAAAAAAGGCGCAGATATCTGCGCCTTTTCATTGTCTTATGAACTTAGCTCAGACGGCCGTGGCAGGCCTTATATTTTTTACCGGAACCACACGGGCACGGATCGTTACGACCCACTTTACGATCGCCAGTCTGCGCGGCGATCGCCGCTGCAGCTTCGCTCTCGTCAGTCTGGTGGCTCAGCTGTTGCATCTGCGCCAGACGCTCAGCTTCTTCACGACGCTGTTGTTCCATCGCTTCCACTTCTTCCGGCATACGTACCTGAACTTTGCTCAGGGTGCTGATCACTTCATACTTCAGCGACTCCAGCATAGACGCAAACATGGAGAAGGATTCACGCTTGTACTCCTGCTTCGGATCTTTCTGCGCATAGCCACGCAGGTGAATACCCTGACGCAGGTAGTCCATTGCCGCCAGGTGCTCTTTCCACAGGGAGTCCAGCGTCTGCAGCATCACACCTTTTTCGAAGTGACGCATCATCTCAGCGCCAACCACTTCTTCCTTACGCTTATAAACGTCCAGCGCGGTTTCAAAGATACGTTCGCGCAGCGTCTCTTCGTGCAGCTCAGGCTCTTTGTCCAGCCACTCTTTGATAGGCAGATCGAGGTCAAAGTCGTTCTTCAGACGTTCCTGCAGGCCTTCGATATCCCACATCTCTTCCAGAGACTGCGGTGGAATATGCCCGTCAATGGTCGCTTTGAACACATCTTCACGAATGCTGTTGATGGTTTCGCTCACGTCGGACACGTCCAGCAGTTCGTTACGCTGGGTGTAGATCGCACGACGCTGATCGTTCGCAACGTCATCATACTCCAGCAGCTGCTTACGAATATCAAAGTTGCGGCTTTCCACTTTACGCTGCGCGTTGGCAATCGCTTTAGTGACCCACGGGTGCTCGATGGCTTCGCCTGGTTTCATGCCCAGTTTACGCATCATGCCGGACACGCGGTCGGAGGCGAAAATACGCATCAGCGCATCTTCCATAGACAGGTAGAAGCGAGAAGAACCGGCATCCCCCTGACGGCCCGCACGGCCACGCAGCTGGTTGTCGATACGACGAGATTCGTGACGCTCGGTACCAATAATGTGTAAACCACCGGAAGCCAGAACCGCGTCGTGACGTACCTGCCAGTCTGCTTTGATTTGTGCAATCTGTTCTGGCGTTGGGTTTTCCAGCTCAGCAACCTCAGCCTGCCAGCTACCGCCCAGCATAATATCGGTACCACGACCCGCCATGTTGGTAGCGATGGTCACGGCAGCCGGATAACCCGCCTGAGCAACGATATCCGCTTCTTTAGCATGGAACTTGGCGTTCAGAACGTTGTGTTTAATGCCTGCTTTCGTCAGCTCATTGGAAACCACTTCGGATTTCTCGATGGAGATGGTCCCCACCAGAACCGGCTGCCCATTGGCAGTACGGTCGCGAATATCTTCGATGATTGCCTGAATTTTTTCCGCTTCGGTCATGTACACCAGGTCCGGCATATCCTTACGGATCATTGGACGGTTGGTTGGAACGACAACGGTATCCAGCTTGTAGATGGAGCTGAATTCAAACGCTTCGGTATCAGCAGTACCGGTCATGCCCGCCAGCTTCTCGTACAGACGGAAGTAGTTCTGGAAGGTGATGGACGCCAGGGTCTGGTTTTCATTCTGAATATCCACACCTTCTTTGGCTTCCACAGCCTGGTGCAGACCGTCAGACCAGCGACGTCCCTGCATGGTACGGCCGGTGTGTTCATCGACGATGATGACTTCGCCGTCTTTCACAATGTAGTCGACGTCACGGGTGAACAGCGCGTGGGCGCGCAGTGCAGCCGTTACGTGGTGCATCAGCATGATGTTGCTCGGAGAGTACAGGGACTCCCCCTCTTCCATAATGCCTTCAGCGACCAGCAGCTCTTCAATTTTCACCAGACCGCGCTCGGTCAGGTTCACCTGGCGCGCTTTTTCATCAACGGAGAAGTGACCTTCACCCTGGAAGGTGTCGGAGTCTTCTTTCTCCTGACGCAGCAGGTGCGGAATGATTTTGTCGACTTTGCGGTACATCTCAGAGCTGTCTTCGGCAGGGCCGGAGATGATCAGCGGGGTACGCGCTTCATCGATCAGGATGGAGTCCACCTCATCCACCAGCGCGTAGTGCAGTTTACGCTGGACGCGCTCTTCAGGGCTGAAGGCCATGTTGTCACGCAGGTAGTCGAAGCCGTATTCGTTGTTGGTGCCGTAGGTGATGTCCGCGTTATACGCTTCACGCTTGGCTGGCGCAGGCAGGCCGGACATGTTGATGCCGACCGTCATGCCGAGGAATTCGAACAGTGGACGGTTGTTTTCGGCGTCACGCTGGGCCAGATAGTCGTTGACGGTAACCACGTGAACGCCTTTACCGGTCAGCGCGTTCAGGTAAGCCGGCAGCGTTGCGGTCAGGGTTTTACCTTCACCAGTACGCATTTCCGCGATGCAGCGCTCGTTAAGCACCATACCCCCCAGCAGCTGAACGTCGAAGTGACGCATGCCAAACACACGTTTACTCGCTTCACGCACTACGGCGAAGGCTTCCGGGATCAGGCTTTCTAAGGTTTCCCCTTTTTCCAGACGCGCGCGGAATTCCACGGTTTTTGCTTTCAGCTCGTCATCGGAGAGCTTCTCCATCGCCGGTTCCATACCGTTGATGACAGCGACAGCTTTGCGCATACGGCGCAGTGTACGATCGTTACGACTACCAAAAACTTTAGTTAATAATTTGATTAGCATAATAAATTCTCAAACGCCCCATCATGGGCAGATAAATTAAGGTATTGAAAAAGTTAATTTAGCTGAGGCGTTGCGGCCCGGCGCGGATGCCGTGGGCCTGGCTAATCCAGGTTGATACAGAGAATGAGACTGGCGGAGTGAGCACAGTTTGCGCCGTCTGGCGAACCATGACCGGCGGCTGGCCGTCCTGCGTGAGCAACGCGTTGAGCGTATCCAGCAGGGCAAGGTGCTGTGCCTGTACCGGCAACGTCTCTTCGGCAACAGGCATTGTCTGCGGCGCCATCGCAAATGACAGATGACGAATGACCGTGCGGATAGCGTGCTGGTGCCAGTAATCAACGGAGAAATTCGGGCGACGACTGGCTTCAAGCCACGCGAGGTTAGTAAAGTTAACCCGCGTGTTGAGATCGTGCTTGGTTGTGGAGGTTTTCGCTGGCGTCGCGGCTTCGGCACTGTTGCTGAGCGCAGGCAAGCCGAAACTCGCCGCGACCATCCCCAATAAGAGATGCGGCCAGAAGTATCGTCTGCCAAATTGTCGCCAGCGCGTCAGTATTCCGCTCACTTGCTCCACCACATAAGCCCGCCAGTTACAGGCTAAATTCAGTTATTTTTTTTAAGCGCCCAGATATTACCACTAATGCCGCAACACAACAGCAGGAATGAGGCATCGTTGCAGGGAAAAACGGTCAAGAATGCAGCTAACGCACACATTTTCTGCGCAAGACAAACAAGAGAGAATGCTGAGGCAAACGAAGACGGGTAAAAATAAAAACGACTGGTCTTCCTGGTCGGAGAGAGTACCAGGTTAACCAGTCGATTTTTTACGAAACGGTGTGAACCGTTAAGCCAGAACCGTGCTTGGTGCTTTGAAGGCCAGCGGCAGTTCCGCTTCGTCTTCAAAGGTCACATATTCCCAGGCTTCCTGTTTTGCCAGGACTGCCTGCAACAGTTTGTTGTTCAGTGCATGACCGGATTTAAACGCGGTGAATGCACCAATGATGTTATGACCACACATAAACAGGTCGCCGATCGCATCCAGCATTTTGTGACGCACGAATTCGTCTTCAAAACGCAGGCCGTCTTCGTTCAGTACGCGATAATCGTCAACAACGATGGCACAATCGAAGCTGCCGCCCAGGCACAAGCCGCGGGACTGCAGATATTCGATATCACGCATGAAGCCAAACGTACGTGCGCGGCTAATCTGGCGCATAAACGCATCAGCAGAGAAGTTCATCGCATAGCGTTGGGTGCTGGCATCAATCGCCGGATGGTTAAAGTCGATGGTAAAGTCCAGCGAGAAACCATTGTACGGTTTGAATTCAGCCCACTTGTCGCCATCTTCGACACGAACGGTCTCTTTGATGCGAACAAATTTCTTCGCGCAGTTCAGTTCTTCGATGCCGGCATCCAGCAACAGATAAACGAACGGAGCAGCACTGCCATCCATAATCGGGATTTCTGGCGCATCGACTTCAACCATAATATTGTCGATACCCAGACCCGCCAGGGCGGCGTTCAAGTGCTCTACGGTAGAAATCCGCACGTCATGCTCGTTCACCAGACAAGTACAGAGCATAGTATCACGCACAGATTTGGCATCGGCCGGAAAATCTACCGGTGGATTCAAGTCGGTGCGACGATAGATGACCCCGGTATTGGCCGGCGCAGGGCGTAACGTCAGTGTGACTTTCTTGCCGGTATGTAAACCGACACCCGTCGCCTGAACGATACGTTTAAGTGTCCTTTGTTTGATCATCGTATAATCTCGCCAAATTAACTATCCAACCGAAAGTGTATATCACTAACGGTGGGCCAGTTTAGCACAAAGAGCGCAAATCCCCAAATTCCAGCCAATTCTTAGTCAGCTTGCTTACGCAGGAACGCCGGGATATCCAGATAATCTGGCTCTTTCGCCGTTTGCGGCGTAGGGTCGTTCACCACTTTTGCGGCCGGTTTCTGCTCTTGAGTCAGAGGAGACATACCGTGCTGCTGGTAACGATCCATTACCGGTTGCTGAGTCTGTTTGTTGGTCACCAGGGTGATCTCAGGACGCTTGTCCATACCGATACCGGTGGCAACAACAGTTACACGCAGCTCGTCGTTCATTTCCGGGTCGAGAGACGTACCAATTACCACGGTGGCATTGTCAGAGGCGAACGCACGGATAGTGTTACCCACGGTTTCGAACTCATCCAGACGCAGGTCAAAGCCAGCGGTAATGTTGACCAGCACGCCGCGCGCACCAGACAGGTCGATATCTTCCAGCAGTGGAGAAGAGATAGCCATTTCAGCCGCTTCTTCTGCACGGTCTTCACCGCTTGCCACGCCAGAGCCCATCATCGCATAGCCCATTTCGGACATCACGGTACGAACGTCTGCAAAGTCAACGTTCATCAGGCCAGGACGGGTAATCAGTTCGGCGATACCCTGAACCGCGCCTTTCAGTACGTCGTTTGCCGCGCCGAAGGCGTCCAGCAGGGAGATACCGCGACCCAGAACTTTCAACAGTTTGTCGTTCGGGATGGTGATCAGTGAGTCCACATGCTTGGACAGTTCGGTAATACCCTGCTCCGCGAAAGCCATACGCTTCTTGCCTTCAAAGTTGAAAGGCTTGGTCACGACAGCAACGGTCAGGATACCTAAATCTTTAGCGACTTCTGCGACAACAGGTGCTGCACCGGTACCCGTACCGCCGCCCATACCTGCTGCGATGAAGACCATGTCCGCACCTTCCAGTGCAGCACGCAGGGCTTCACGATCTTCTTCAGCCGCGTTGCGACCGACTTCCGGGTTTGCCCCAGCGCCCAGCCCTTTGGTGATGCCACCGCCGATCTGGATAGTCTGGCCAACTGCTGTTTTACGCAGTGCCTGCGCATCGGTGTTAACTGCAAAGAATTCAACACCTTCAATGCGTTCACGCACCATATGCTCTACGGCGTTACCGCCGCCACCACCGACGCCGATGACTTTAATCACCGCGTCGTTGGTCAGTTCCATAGGTTCAAACATAATTTCTCTCTCCGTTGTGCCTGTCGCCCGAGACCGTTAATTCTCTCCGGTCTCTTAAAAAAATTAAAACTCTTTTCGCAGCCAGTTGTTCAGTCGTTTGACCCACGACCCCACTGAAACGCGTTTTTCCACTTCTGCTTCACCACTGAGATGAGATTCCTTCCCGTAGTGGAGCAGGCCCACAGCCGTCGAATAGTACGGCTCCTGAGCATAATCCGTTAAACCGGTAATATTCAGCGGCGCACCAATACGCACCTGCGTATGGAACACGCGCTGAGCGCAGGCCGCAAGACCTTCAATTTGCGCTGCCCCGCCGGTTAATACAATCCCCGCCGCGAGATGATGTTTCACACCTTGCTGACGAAGCTGTTCCTGTAACTGTAAAATCTCTTCGTTGACTAGGTTGAGCAGCTCGGTATAACGCGGCTCAATCACCTCTGCCAGCGTCTGACGTTGCAGGCTACGCGGCGGACGACCGCCCACGCTCGGCACTTCAACGCTCTCATCTTTGCCAACAATTGAACCCAGCGCACAGCCGTGGCGCACTTTAATCGCTTCTGCATCGCTCGGTGGCGTACCAAAAGCGTATGCGATATCGCTGGTCACAACGTTCCCGGCATAAGGGATCACTTTGGTGTGGCGCAGCGCACCGCCTGTATAGACAGCCATGTCCATTGTACCACCACCAATATCGACCACACAGACACCGAGTTCACGTTCGTCTTCAGTCAGCACGGAATAACTTGCCGCCAGACCGGCGAAAATAAGTTGGTCAACTTTCAGGCCACAACGTTCAACGGCTTTTACAATGTTCTTCGCCATATCGTTGTGACATGTGATCAGGTGCACTTTTGCCTGCATACGCACGCCAGACAGACCGACCGGGTTTTTGATCCCTTCCTGATAGTCAATCGCATATTCCTGCGGGATCACGTGCAGTACACGATGTTCATCGCGCACGCGCACGGACTTCGCCGTATGCACCACGTTTTCAACGTCTTCCTGCGTCACTTCTTCTTCGGAAATCGGCACCATACCGATTTCGTTCTGGCAGCTGATGTGCTTGCCAGAAAGGGCCAGATAGACAGAAGAAATCTGGCAATCCGCCATTAATTCAGCCTGATCGATGGCGCGCTGCACGCATTTCACCACCGACTCAAGGTCATTTACCCCACCTTTATCCATACCACGGGACGGGCAACTGCCCACGCCAATGATATTGACCATACCGTCGGGCAGAACTTCCCCTACTAAAGCGGCAACCTTAGCGGTGCCAATCTCCAGTCCAACTACCAGTTTTCTGTCCGTCGCCTTGATCATTGTTGTTCTGCCTGTACCTGTGCCTGATTCTGTTGCTGATTAGGTTCCTCGACCGGAGCCGGCTCCCAACCGACTGCTGCGCCTGAGTCATAGCGCAAATCAACGTAGCTTATCCGTTTGCCGTCCGTCTGCGCCTGCTGCTGTAAAACCGGGTAAAGTTCTACAAAACGCGCCAGACGTTTCATTGTGTCGCCGCGCCCCAGGTTGAGCTTAATGCCGTTCGTCAACGTCAGCTGCCAGGAGCGGCGCGCCGTCATTGCAGCATCTTTTAACGTAAACCTGTCCTTCGCCAGCACCTGACCCATTTCACGAAAACCCTGCAAGACTTCGTTTTCGCTACCTTCAGGGCCATACAACATCGGTAAATTTTGCTTGTTGACACGATCGGATGGGACGCTGAAGGAATTTCCGTCTACGTCAACCATGTGCTGATCATTCCAACGCGCAATGGGCACATATTCAACCAGATGAATCTTCAATTCATCAGGCCATTGCTTTCTGACACTCGCCTGTTTTATCCAGGGCAGACGTTCAATCTGACTCTGAATAATATTGACGTCCTGAGTCATAAAGGTGCCGGGCGATCCCAGCGCCAGAATTGACTGGCGAATATCATCGTTACGCGTGTAGTGACGCTCGCCGGTCACCACCAGCTTTGACAGCGGCAACCGCTGCGCATCTTCCATCCAGCCCAGCACCATCCAGCCGCTGATAAACACGGTGCACAGCACCCCGAGCAAGAAAATAATCCCTGCAAGACGCGTTCCATTACTCCGGCGTGAAGAAGCATATTCTTCTTCGTCATCGCGGTTGCGCGTGTTCAATGCAGCCTGAGACATATCAGCCCGCCTGGTCCAGAATACGTACGACTAACTGAGAGAAGCTCATTCCTGCCTGACGCGCAGCCATCGGCACAAGGCTATGGCTGGTCATTCCCGGAGAGGTATTGGCTTCCAGCAGGTAAAATTGCCCGTCACTGTCCTGCATCACATCAATGCGTCCCCAGCCGCGACACCCGAGAATATTCCAGGCTTTAAGCACCAGGGACTGTAAATCCGCTTCACGCTCAGCTTCCAGACCACAAGGGCAGAAATATTGCGTCTCATCAGAGAGATACTTCGCCTCATAATCATAGAAGACTCCGGCGGGTTGGATGCGAATTGACGGTAAAATTTCTTCACCAAGCATGGCGACGGTAAATTCCGGCCCGCTGAGCCATTTTTCAATCAGAACTTCTTCATCGTGTTGAAATGCCAAAGCTAAAGCCGACGCTAAATCTTCAGCTTTATCGACTTTTGACATTCCTACGCTCGACCCTTCCCGGCTCGGCTTTACAATAACCGGTAAGCCCAGTGCCGCAATGCGTGTATTAACGCTGTCAGACAGGCCCAATTCAAATTCGCGACGCGTCAGCGCCACCCACGGTGCAACCGGTAGCCCCGCGCCCTGCCACAGTAACTTACTGCGCAGTTTATCCATAGAGATGGCAGACGCCATCACGCCGCTGCCGGTGTACGGCATGTCGATCAACTCCAGAAGCCCCTGCAGGGTTCCGTCTTCTCCGCCACGGCCATGTAATGCGATAAAGACTTTATCGAAGCCCATTGCTTTTAACTGCGTCACGTCGACCTCTTTTGGATCGACCAGGTGCGCATTGACGCCCCCTTCACGCAGACCCGCCAGTACGGCAGCGCCGGAATTCAGAGAAACCTCGCGCTCGGCGGACGTGCCGCCAGACAGGACAGCAATCTTATCAGCCATGATGCTCATCCTCCTGAGTTTGCGGCTTCAGTTTGATTTCAGCTAAGGTACGGGCGATTTTGCCGATATTTCCCGCACCCTGGATCAGAATCAGATCGTTACCGGTCAGCACAGGTGCCAGAATTTCCGCCACCTGTACCGGGTCAGAAACCAAAATAGGGTCAACTTTACCGCGTCCGCGAATCGTGCGACACAAAGAACGACTGTCAGCCCCCGGAATCGGAGTTTCGCCTGCTGCATAAACATCCAGCATCAGCAGCGTATCCACCTGTGACAGTACGCTGGCGAAATCGTCATACAGATCGCGGGTGCGCGTATAGCGGTGCGGCTGGAAGATCATGACAAGATTTTTTTCAGGCCAGCCAGCGCGTGCAGCTTTGATGGTCGCGTCCACTTCGGTTGGATGGTGGCCGTAGTCATCCACCAGCATAGCGGTGCCGGCTTTACCGTTTACTGCCTCCAGCGGGAATTCACCGAGGAAATCGAAACGACGTCCAGTGCCCTGGAAGCTTTCCAGGGCGCGCAGGATCGCTTCATCATCGATGCCTTCTTCTGTCGCCACCGCCACCGCCGCTGCGGCGTTGAGGGCGTTATGACGCCCTGGCGCATTCAGCGTAACGTGCAGCAGCTCTTTGTCCTGACGCGCCAGCGTGAAGTGCCCCTGCGCACCAACCTGTTTGTACTCTTCCACGCGAACGTCAGCATCCTCACTGAAGCCGTAAGTGGTGATTTGACGCCCCACTCGCGGCAGCAGTTCGCGGATGACCGGGTCATCCACACACATCACCGCGCGGCCATAAAACGGCAGGTTGTGAAGGAAGTTGATAAAGGTCTGCTTTAAATTCTCAAAGTCGCCCTGGTAGGTATCCATATGGTCGGCTTCGATATTGGTGACAATCGCCACCATCGGCTGCAGATGCAGGAACGACGCATCGCTCTCATCTGCTTCCGCAATCAGGTAACGGCTGTGACCCAGACGCGCGTGCACGCCTGCGGCTTTGACCAGACCGCCATTGACGAACGTCGGGTCGAGACCCGCTTCGGCATAAATACTGGAAACCATCGCAGTGGTCGTGGTTTTACCGTGGGTCCCGGCAATCGCGATGCCGTGACGAAAACGCATCAGTTCCGCCAACATTTCAGCACGGCGGATCACCGGAATGCGCGCTTCATGCGCGGCAACGATTTCCGGGTTGTCAGAGGAGATAGCGCTCGATACCACCACCACGCTTGCATCGCGCACGTTTTCAGGGCGATGGTTGAAATAGATAGTCGCCCCAAGCGACGCCAGTTGCTGCGTAACAGGGTTTGGCGCCAGGTCAGACCCGCTGATCTGATAACCTTCGTTAGCTAACACTTCGGCAATACCGCCCATGCCAGCACCACCGATGCCAACAAAGTGAATGTGCCGGACGCGACGCATCTCGGGCACGATTGAACGCAGTTTTGCCAGTTGTTGTGTATTCATTCTCTAAACGCCATCGACTACTTAAAATTCGTGCAGCGCAACACGCGCTGCGAGGGTTAAGCCTGGGCTGCCAGGCTCACTTCTTTTGCCACCCGTTCAGTCGCATCCGGGATTGCCACCGCGCGCGCGCGTTGTGCCATCTCCAGCAATGCATCTCTGTTCCAGCCCGCCAGGGTAGTGGCGACCGCGTCGGCGGTAAATTGTGGCTGTTCAAATATCTTCGCCGCACCGGCTTTCTCAAGCGGCAGCGCGTTCCAGTACTGCTGTCGGTCTTTGTGCTGGAACGGGACAAACACCGCGGGCAAACCGGCGGCAGCGATTTCGCTTACCGTCAGTGCGCCAGAGCGGCAAACCACGACATCGGCCCAGGCATAGGCTGCAGCCATATCGTCAATAAATTCGGTCACTTTGTGCTGCGGCTGGCCTTCAGCGGCGTAAGCCTGCTCAACGGTCTGTTGCGCGCCTTTCCCGCTTTGATGCCAAATGGTCACGGCATCACCCAGCTTTGCAGCCACCTGCGGCATCGTCTGGTTTAAAATGCGTGCCCCTTGAGAGCCGCCCACAACCAGAACGCGTACCGGTCCTTCACGCCCCGTCAGGCGGGTGTCCGGCAGCGGCAGCGCCAGCACATCCACACGCACCGGGTTACCCACCACGTCCGCTTTCGGGAACGCACCGGGAAACGCCTGCATAACTTTGGTGGCGATTTTCGCCAGCCACTTGTTGGTCAGACCGGCAATACCGTTCTGCTCATGCAGTACGACGGGAATACCTAGTGACCACGCAGCCAACCCGCCTGGGCCAGAGACGTAGCCACCCATGCCCAGTACCACATCAGGCTTAAAACGCTTCATGATGGTGCGTGCCTGACGCCAGGCGTTAAAAATACGCACCGGAGACAACAGTAGCGCCTTAAGACCTTTGCCACGAAGGCCGGAAATACGAATAAAGTCGATCTCAATACCGTGCTTCGGTACCAGGTCGGCTTCCATGCGGTCTGCGGTTCCCAGCCAGCGTACCTGCCAGCCCTGCTCCATTAAATGGTGCGCAACCGCCAGCCCCGGGAACACATGTCCGCCGGTACCGCCTGCCATCACCATTAACCGCTTCGGTTGATTCATCGTGAACCTCGTGTAAACGCCTGGGCTTTCTCCAGACGCGTCTCATAATCTATGCGTAACAAAAACATAATGGCCGTCGACATGATCAACAGGCTCGAACCACCATAACTGATCAACGGCAACGTCAGACCTTTGGTCGGCAGCATACCCGCTGCGGCGCCGACGTTAACCAGTGCCTGGAAGCTAAACCAGATCCCAATTGAACAGGCTAAGAAACCTGAGAAGCGGTGATCGATCTCCAGCGCTTTTCGGCCAATCGACATGGCGCGGAAAGCGACGAAGAATACCATTAATAGCGCCAATACCACACCGATATAACCCAGTTCTTCCCCAATAATGGAGAAGATGAAGTCAGTGTGCGCTTCCGGTAAATACTCCAGTTTCTGTACCGAGTTACCCAGCCCTTGCCCCCAAACCTCACCGCGACCAAACGCCATCAGCGACTGCGTCAGCTGATAACCACTGCCGAACGGATCTTCCCATGGGTTCCAGAACGAGGTCACACGGCGGATACGGTAAGGCTCGGCGAGGATCAGCAGCACTACCGCTGAAATCCCCATTCCGATGATGGCGATGAACTGCCACAGCTTGGCCCCTGCCAGGAAAAGCATCGCCAGCGTCGTGACAAACAGCACCACCACGGTACCGAGGTCAGGCTGCGCCAGCAGCAGGATCGCGAGCACCAGAATTACGCCCATCGGTTTTAAGAAGCCGCGAAGGTTATTACGCACTTCGTCGACCTTACGCACCAGGTAGTTCGCCAGGTAGCAGAACAGCGAAAGCTTGGTGAATTCGGCCGGCTGAATACGCAGCGGGCCAAACGCAATCCAGCGCGATGCCCCGTTAACGGAGCTCCCGACAACCAGTACGATCAGCAGCATGATAATTGACGCAATCAGCATCGCCGTACTGTGCCGCTGCCAGAATGCCATCGGCAGACGAAGCGTCACCAGCGCCAGACAGAACGCCAGAATGATGTACAGCCCGTCACGCTTGGCGAACAGGAAAGGATCGTTAGCCAGACGCTGTCCGACGGGCATCGAGGCCGAGGTCACCATGATAAAGCCGATCGCCGCCAGCCCCAGCGTAAGCCAGAACAGGGTGCGGTCGTACATAATCAGGCTATCGGAGTCTTTTTCCCGCGAAGCCATCACCCAGCCTTTAAGTGCCGCAAACAGCCACACCAGAATTCCAAATCCTGGCAGGCGCGGCATTTTCAGGCGAGGGAGAGATAAACGCATCAGCCTAACTCCTTCGCCAGGCGAGTAAAGATATCGCCACGCTGTTCGAAATTCTTAAACTGATCGAGACTCGCGCACGCTGGAGAGAGCAGCACCATATCCCCCGGCTTCACGCGCGGGGCGATCAGCCGCATCGCCTGTTCCATCGTTTCAGTTTGCTCGGCAATCTCCGGGCGTAATTCAGCCAGCTCGCTGCCGTCACGACCGAAACAGTACAGGCGGATGTTATCGCCTGAAAGATACGGCTTCAGGGTGGAGAAATCAGCGGATTTGCCGTCACCGCCCAACAGCAGATGCAGGGTACCGTCAACATGCAGACCGTTCAGCGCGGCCTCCGTACTTCCCACGTTGGTGGCTTTGGAGTCGTTAATCCAGCGCACGCCGTTGTGCTCCAGCGCCAGCTGGAAACGGTGCGCCAGACCGGAAAACGTGGTTAACGCTTTCAGGCTGGAAGAGCGCGGCAGGCCAACAGCATCCGCCAGCGCCAGTGCTGCCAGAGCATTTGTGTAGTTATGCTGGCCGGAGAGCTTCATCTCTTTCACGTTCAGCACTTTCTCACCTTTCACGCGCAGCCAGGTTTCACCCAACTGACGGTTCAGATGATAATCCCCCATGGTGATACCGAAGCTAATGCAGCGATCGTCCGCGCCGCGCACCGGCATGGTCAGCGCATCATCGGCGTTAACCACGCAGACTTTGGCATTTTCATACACGCGCAGCTTGGCGGCGCGGTACTGCTGAAGACCAAATGGGTACCTGTCCATATGATCTTCGGTCACGTTAAGGATCGTCGCGGCAGCTGCGCGCAGGCTGGAGGTGGTTTCCAGCTGGAAGCTGGAAAGCTCAAGGACATACAGCTCGCAGCCTTTGTCCAGCAGCATCAGTGCGGGCAGACCGATATTACCGCCCACGCCGACGTTCATGCCTGCGGCTTTCGCCATTTCGCCCACCAGAGTGGTGACGGTGCTTTTACCATTAGAACCGGTAATCGCAATAACGGGCGCCTGCACTTCACGGCAGAACAGCTCGATATCACCGACAATCTCCACCCCCGCATCAGCCGCAGCGCTGAGTGAAGGGTGCGCCAGCGCCATCCCCGGGCTGGCGACAATCAGATCGGCGGCCAGCAGCCAGTCATCATTCAGACCACCAAGGTGGCGTTCAACCTGTTCCGGCAGCTTGTCCAGACCCGGCGGAGAGACACGCGTATCCATCACGCGCGGCGTCACGCCACGCGCAAGGAAAAAGTCCACGCAGGAAAGGCCGGTAAGGCCCAACCCGATGATAACGACTTTTTTGCCCTGGTAATCTGCCATGATTAACGTACCTTCAGCGTTGCCAGGCCAATTAGCACCAGCATCAGCGAAATAATCCAGAAGCGCACAATCACGCGCGGCTCCGGCCAGCCTTTCAGTTCATAGTGGTGATGAATCGGCGCCATACGGAAGATGCGCTGACCGCGCAGCTTGAAGGAGCCGACCTGCAAAATCACCGACAGGGTCTCGACCACAAACACACCGCCCATGATCACCAGCAGGAACTCCTGACGCAGCAGCACGGCGATGATGCCCAGTGCGCCGCCCAGCGCCAGAGAACCGACGTCGCCCATAAAGACCTGCGCCGGATAGGTGTTGAACCACAGGAAGCCCAGCCCCGCGCCGACAATCGCCGTACAGACGATCACCAGCTCACCCGCGTGTCGCAGATAAGGGATGTGCAGGTAGTTAGCAAAGTTCATGTTACCGGTCGCCCACGCCACCAGTGCAAAACCGGCCGCCACAAAGACGGTTGGCATAATGGCCAGACCATCCAGGCCATCGGTCAGGTTGACGGCGTTGCCGGTGCCGACGATCACAAAGTAGGCCAGCAGGATATAGAACAGCCCCAGCTGCGGCATGACGTCTTTAAAGAACGGCACCACCAGCTCGGTCGCGGGCGTGTCTTTTCCTGCCAGATAGAGCGCGAAGGCCACACCAAGCGCGATCACCGACATCCAGAAGTACTTCCAGCGGGCAATCAGGCCTTTAGTATCTTTGCGAACGACTTTGCGGTAATCATCCACAAAACCAATGATCCCATAGCCCACCAGCACGGTAAGCACGCACCAGACGTATGGGTTAGACGGATACGCCCACAGCAGCACGGAGACAACGATTGCAGTCAGGATCATAATCCCGCCCATGGTCGGCGTACCGCGTTTACTGAAGTGCGACTCAGGACCGTCGTTACGCACCACCTGGCCGAAAGAGAGTTTTTGCAGACGGGCAATCATGCGCGGGCCCATCCACAATGAGATGAACAGCGCAGTCAGCAGGCTGACGATGGCACGAAACGTCAGATAGGAAAAGACGTTAAAGCCTGAATAATATTTGACCAAATGTTCGGCCAGCCAAACTAACATGTCCCGTTCTCCTGTAATGCGTGCACAACCTCTTCCATGGCGGCACTACGTGAACCTTTCACTAACACAGTCACAATTTGTTTTTCTGTAATCAACGCCTTCAGGCGCTCAATCAACGCAGCTTTATCGGCAAAATGTTCGCCAACGCCGCTGGCACGGCTAATCGCCTCGCTCAGTTTTCCTGCGCTCAGCACACAGTCCAGCCCTGACGCTTTCGCCGCTTCCCCGACCTGGATATGACAGGCTTCGCTTTCGTCGCCCAGCTCGGCCATATCGCCAACCACCATGACGCGGTAGCCCGGCATTTCAGATAACACCTGCACCGCCGCCGTCATTGAGCCAACGTTCGCGTTATAAGAGTCATCCAGCAGCAGCTTGTTTTCCGCAAGCGGGATCGGGAACAGGCGTCCCGGCACGGCTTTTAACGTTGCCAGCCCGGTTTTAATCGCCTCATGCGACGCGCCCACGGCCGTCGACAACGCCGCAGCCGCAAGCGCATTGGCGATGTTATGGCGACCCGGCAGCGGTAACAGCACGTCTACGTCACCCGTTGGGGTCGTGAGCGTGAACTCTGTACCGTGCGACGTCACATGAATATTGGTCGCGGTAAAATCACTGTTGGCCGCATTCGGCGAGAAGCGCCAGGTTTTACGCGAGCCAATGATGTTCTGCCAGTTCAGCCAGTCGTTGTTGTCGGCATTGAGAATGGCAATACCGTCAGCGGGCAGACCGGTGTAGATCTCGCCTTTCGCTTTCGCCACGCCTTCCAGCGAGCCAAAGCCTTCCAGATGTGCCGCCGCCAGGTTATTCACCAGCGCCGCTTCCGGGCGCGTCAGGCTCACGGTCCAGGCGATTTCCCCCTGGTGGTTTGCCCCTAGCTCGATCACCGCAAATTCGTGCTCGTTGGTCAGGCGAAGTAATGTCATCGGCACGCCGATGTCATTATTGAGGTTGCCCGCGGTATAAAGTGTATTGCCGCACTGGCTGAGGATCGCCGCCGTCATCTCTTTCACTGACGTTTTGCCTGATGATCCGGTTAGCGCGACAACACGAGCTGGCACCTGCTGACGAACCCAGGCGGCCAGTTCACCGAAGGCGAGACGCGTATCTTTCACTACAATTTGCGGCAGTTCGATATCGAGTTTACGGCTGACCAGCAGCGCGCCTGCGCCGTTTTCTTTAGCCTGCCCGGCAAAATCATGCGCGTCAAAACGCTCGCCTTTCAGCGCCACAAACAGACAACCCGCGGTCACTTTGCGGGTGTCGGTGGTTACCGCGTCAATGGTCAGATCTGGACCCAACAGTTCGCCGTGCAGTACCGCAGCGGCCCGGCTTAAGGTGATGCTAATCATGCGACGACTCCCAGCAGACGCGCTGCCGTTACGCGGTCGGAGTAGTCCAGACGACGATTGCCAACAATCTGATAATCTTCGTGGCCTTTACCTGCCAGCAGAACCACATCATTTTCTTTGGCCTGCATGATGGTGTTGGTCACGGCTTCCGCACGGCCCTCCACCACGCGGGCGCGACCGGCGTCCAGCATGCCCGCCAGAATGTCGTTGATGATGGCGCGCGGCTCTTCCGTACGCGGGTTGTCATCGGTTACTACCGGAATATCCGCGAACTGTTCCGCAATGGCGCCCATCAGTGGACGTTTGCCTTTATCGCGATCGCCGCCGCAGCCAAAGACGCACCACAGTTTACCGGTACAGTGCAGGCGGGCCGCTTCCAGCGCTTTTTCCAGCGCATCCGGCGTGTGGGCATAATCGACAACCACGGTCGGTTTGCCCGGCGCGCTAAACACTTCCATACGACCGCAAACAGGCTGCAGACGTGCCGAGGTCTTCAGCAGTTCAGCCATTGGGTAGCCCAGCGCCAGCAGCGTCGCCAGCGCCAGCAGCAGATTGCTGACGTTAAATGCGCCCATCAGGCGACTTTCAATTTCACCTTCGCCCCATGAAGAGGCAAAGCGGATCGTCGCCCCGCTGTCGTGATAGTTAACGTCAACGGCCTTCAGCCAGCGGCCGTGGCAGTTGGGATTGATATGGTCTTCCATCGACACCGCAACCGCGTCTGGCAGCTTCGCAAGCCAGCGGCGACCGACTTCATCATCGGCGTTGATGATGGCTTGTCCGTAATGGTGAGTAGAGAACAGCAGCCATTTCGCGGCCTCGTAATGCTCCATATCACCATGATAATCAAGATGATCGCGACTCAGGTTGGTAAACACAGAGGCGGCAAACTTCAGCGCCGCAACGCGATGCTGTACCAGACCGTGCGAAGAAACTTCCATCGCAGCAAAGGTTGCCCCCTGCCCTGCCAGACCGGCAAGAACATGCTGTACGTCAACTGCCGAGCCGGTGGTGTTTTCCGTTGGGCTGACTTTGCCCAGCAGGCCGTTACCCACGGTGCCCATTACCGCGCCGGTTTCACCCAGCAACTGGGCCCATTGCGCCATCAGCTGCGTGGTGGTGGTTTTTCCGTTCGTGCCCGTCACGCCAACCAGACGCAGTTGGTCGGAAGGTTCGTGATAAAAACGTCCTGCCAGAGCAGAAAGACGTTCATTCAACTGACTGAGATAGATAACCGGTACACCGTGCATTTCACGGATCTCACCGTCGGTTGCCTCATCTTTGGCCTCAGCAATAATGGCAGCAACACCTTGCGCAATCGCCTGCGGGATATAACGACGCCCGTCCGCCTGATGACCGACCACCGCCACAAAAAGATCGCCAGAAGCCGCAACGCGGCTGTCCAGTACCATCTCTCGCAGTGCTCGCTCCGGTGCATTTGGCACCCACGGAGCGAGAAGGTCGCGCAAATTACGATCTGCCACCTGTACCCTCGCCTTGATTAATTACAAATTCACTTTTTTCGCCCGTCGCCAGCGCATCCGGTTCAATGTTCATGGTACGTAACACGCCGCCCATGATAGCTCCGAACACAGGCGCGGAGACGGCGCCGCCGTAGTATTTACCCGCCTGCGGATCGTTTATGACGACCACCAGCGCAAAACGCGGATTGCTTGCAGGCGCTACGCCTGCGGTATAGGCAATGTATTTGTTGATGTAGCGGCCGTCTGGCCCCACCTTTTTCGCTGTACCGGTTTTAATGGCAATGCGATAGCCTTTGATCGCCGCCTTCACGCCGCCGCCGCCGGGCAGCGCCACGCTTTCCATCATGTGCACAACGGTACGAACGATGGATTCCGGGAAGATACGCTCGCCCGGAACCGGTGGATCAACTTTGGTAATCGACAGCGGGCGATAGACGCCATAGCTGCCAATCGTCGCGTAGACTCGCGCTAACTGTAACGGAGTTACCATTAGCCCATAGCCGAAAGAGAAGGTGGCCCTCTCTATGTCAGACCACCGTTGTTTTTGAGGATATAAGCCACTGCGTTCTCCGACCAACCCCAAATTGGTCGCCTTTCCCAGTCCAAAACGTGAGTAAGTCTCTACTAACGCTGAGGACGGCATCGCTAACGCCAGCTTTGAAACACCGACGTTACTCGACTTCTGTAACACCCCGGTCAGGGTCAATTCGCTGTAGCGCGCCACGTCTTTAATCTCGTGGCCGTTGATACGGTAAGGGATCGTGTTCAGAACCGTGTTTTCATTGACGATGCCGCGCTGAAGCGCCGTCATCACCACCATCGGTTTCACCGTGGAGCCAGGTTCGAACACGTCGGTAATTGCCCGGTTACGCATCGCATCTTTTGCGGTACCGGTAAAGTTATTCGGGTTGTAGGACGGACTGTTAGCCATCGCCAGCACTTCGCCGGTGCTGACATCAACCAGCACGGCACTGCCAGACTCCGCTTTGTTGAACGCTACGGCGTTGTTCAGCTCGCGATAAACCAGCGCCTGCAAGCGCTCGTCGATACTCAGTGCCAGGTTGTGTGCCGCCTGGCTGTCCGTAGAGGAAATATCTTCGATGACGCGCCCATAGCGGTCTTTACGCACAATGCGCTCGCCCGACTGGCCGGTGAGCCACTTATCGAAGCTTTTTTCAACGCCCTCAATCCCCTGGCTATCGACGTTAGTGAAGCCGATGAGGTGAGCGGTTACTTCGCCGGACGGATAATAACGACGGGATTCCTCACGCAGATGAATGCCCGGCAGCTTCAGTTTACGAATGTAGTCCGCCATGTCAGGGTTAACCTGACGCGCCAGATAGATAAAACGCCCTTTCGGGTTGGCGTTAACGCGGGAAGCCAGCTGATCCAGCGGCATTTTCAGGGCATCTGACAGCGCTTTCCAGCGGTTGTCCAGCGTAATGCCACCGGCGTCGTGCAGCTCTTTCGGGTCGGCCCAAATCGCTTTTACCGGCACACTCACGGCCAGCGGGCGACCAGAACGGTCAGTGATCATCCCACGTGATGTTGACACTTCCTGCACACGCAGAGAGCGCATATCCCCCTGACGTACCAGCATGTCAGGGGCGATGATTTGCAACCACGCCACACGTCCCAGCAGGAAACCCAGCGCCAGTAAAATGCAGCCGCAAAGCAACGCAAAACGCCAACTGACAAAGTTGGCCTGTTCTTCCTGACGTTTTGGTTTTAGCGTTTTTGCCGCTGCTTTCATGCGTCGCGTTTTCCCTTATTTTTGTACTACGATATTTTCCTGGGAAGGATCAACATGCTGCAGTTGCAGCTTTTCCGTTGCGATCCGTTCAACCCGGCTGTGATCGCCGAGCGCGTTTTCTTCAAGGATCAGATTTCGCCATTCAATATCCAGCGCATCGCGTTCCAGTAGCATCTGCTCGCGTTGCGCAGTCAATAAACGTGTATGGTGGGCTGTGGTGACCACCGTGACTGCCGTAACAATGATGCAAATGAACAGGCAGAGTGGCAGTTTCCCGAACCGCAAAAGATCGTCGCCGATCACGCCAGGCAAGGCATGGCGCTCGTTGCTTCCTAACGATCCCTTAACTTTGCTTAGGGTTTCTGTCACTCTGCTGATCATGCGTTCGTCCTCTCTGCAACTCGCAGCACTGAACTACGGGCGCGTGGATTCTCTGCCACCTCTTCTTCGCCCGGCATCAACTTGCCTAATGCTCGCAACTGACGACCACCCAGCTTCCTGAGTTGTTCTTCCGTCATCGGCAACCCCGCAGGAACCTGAGGACCGCGGCTTTGCTCACGCATAAAGCGCTTCACAATGCGGTCTTCCAGCGAATGGAAGCTGATGATGGATAACCGCCCACCCGGGGCCAGTACGTCGAGCGAGCTTTTTAGCGCCAGCTCTATTTCCTCCAGTTCACTGTTTACCCAGATGCGCACCGCCTGGAAGGTACGGGTCGCGGGATGTTTGTGCTTATCCTTCACCGGCGTCGCCGCCGCGATCACTTCGGCCAGCTCTTTGGTACGGGTCATGGGCTCAACGCGGTTGCGCTCAACGATGGCGCGCGCAATGCGCTTGCCAAAACGTTCTTCGCCAAAGGTTTTGATCACCCATGCAATATCCGCTTCGTCAGCGGTCTGCAGCCATTCGGCAGCAGACTGGCCGCGCGTCGGGTCCATACGCATATCCAGCGGACCATCACGCATAAAGGAGAAACCGCGTTCAGCATCATCAAGCTGTGGTGAAGAGACGCCAAGATCGAGAAGAATCCCGTCGATCTTGCCCGTCAGGCCGCGCTCGGCAACGTAATCGGCGAGCGCAGAGAAAGGTCCATGCACGATGGAAAAGCGAGGGTCATTGATGGTCTGTGCAACGGCAATCGCCTGCGGATCGCGATCAATTGCCAGCAGACGTCCTTCCTCTCCAAGCTGGGAGAGAATCAAACGCGAGTGACCACCGCGACCAAACGTACCATCAATGTAGATGCCATCCGGACGAATATTCAGGCCGTTCACGGCCTCATCCAGTAACACCGTTTTGTGTTTATAATTTTCCATCATATTTATAGAGACAAGTCCTGCAGCCGTTCCGATAAAGTTGCGGAATCGGACTGCTCAGCGTCGATATCTTCCTTGACCTGTTGATACCAGGTCGTTTCATCCCACAGTTCAAACTTGTTGAACTGCCCGACCAGCATCACTTCTTTAGTCAGACCGGCATGTTGCCGCAGCACAGGCGCAATCAGTAATCGCCCGGCGCTATCCATCTGACACTCACTGGCATGTCCCAATAACAGCCGCTGTACGCGGCGCTCTTGCGGGTTCATGCTCGACAGTCGCGACAGCTTTTGCTCAATAATTTCCCATTCGGGTAAGGGGTAAAGCAGCAGGCAGGGGGAGTTGATGTCAATGGTGCAAACCATTTGACCCGAAGCGTTCTCAATCAGCTGGTCGCGGTATCGGGTTGGCACCGATAAACGCCCTTTGCTGTCGAGATTGACTAACGTAGCTCCACGGAACATGCCAGTCTCACCCCTCCTCACCACTTTAACCCACAAATTCCCACCTAAAGGAGTTTACGGAGCGAGGGAAAAGCTTGTCAAGCCAGGACTCTCCCTATAAGGACCCGAAAGCCCTCTATTTACAGAGATAAACAGACCTGACTAATAACTGAACAACTGGCGAGGCAAAATTAACGTTATGAATATTTGTAAGAAAAAAACCGAATATGCACACTAGCGTTAAAGCTCACTCAATATCATCGCAGATAAATATAAAGTGTCAGTTTGCGACGCGGGCAGCATTTTATGACAGATTCTCAGGGGATAACAGCGCCAGATTCATTCAGACGCGTGGTTAAGGCGGCCGTTGCCACGCTGGCTGGTCAGGGTCCAGGAAAAACGTCTGAATATTCATCGACCGAAGCCGGTTTGTAACAAAATAATACAAAGATAGCGGTTTAAAATCGCTTTCAGGCTCCTTAAAGGGCAGTTTAAAAGCCAAAATGAATTAAGAAAATGAGGAGATTATGATCCTGCAGGAATTATCCTAATTTCATTGCGGGAATTAACTCAGCGAATTATTCCCGCAATAAGGGGCCGTTTTCACCGCCCCGTCATTTCATTTATGGCGGCTAAGAATTCCGCGATGATAGAGATTACGTTTGATACGTGTCAGACCCGGCTTCGGTTTTCTCGGCTCATCCAGGCTCGCCAGAACAATCTCCAGTACGCGTTCAGCCACATCACGGTGACGCTGTGCCACGGCCAGCACAGGACACTGCAGGAAGTCGAGCAGCTCGTTATCCCCGAAAGTGGCAATAGCCAGGTCGGAGGGAAGCTTACCTTCACGGCGCAGGGTCACATCCATCACCCCCTGCAAGAGTGCAAAGGATGTCGTGAACAGCGCCTGGGGCATCGGGTGCGTTTCCAGCCATTTCTCAAAGAGCTGCGCAGCGGCTTCACGTTCATAGCTATTGGCGTAGAGATAGTGAACTTCACGCGGATCGTCTTTCCAGGCGGTTCGGAACCCCTGTTCACGCAGGAAGCTCACTGAAAGTTCAGGCAATGCGCCAAGATAGAGTACCGTTTTAGCAGGGAAGGTTCTCAGCTCCGCGGCAAGCATTTCCGCATCATCCTGGTCGGCACCCACTACGCTGGTGAAATGCTCGCGATCGAGCGCACGATCCAGCGCAACGATAGGGAAAGGATCGTTCGCCCAGCGCTGGTAGAATGGATGCTCTGGCGGTAAGGAGGTCGATACAATGATGGCATCCACCTGGCGCTGGAGCAGATGTTCAATGCAGCGCATCTCGTTGTCCGGCTGATCTTCAGAACAGGCAATCAGCAACTGGTAGCCGCGCTGGCGAGCCTGACGCTCAAGATAGTTGGCGATACGGGTATAGCTGGTATTTTCCAGATCGGGGATCACCAGACCAATCGATCGGGTGCGCCCGGCGCGCAGGCCGGCAGCGACAGCATTCGGATGGTAGTTATGCTCACGAACCACCGCCATAACTTTTTCAACGGTTTTATCGCTGACACGGTACTGCTTTGCTTTACCGTTAATCACATAGCTGGCCGTTGTTCGTGACACGCCGGCTAGCCGGGCGATTTCATCCAGTTTCACAATTGCCCCTTAAAAAAAGAAAAGAGTCCATGGCCCTGTCAAGGTTATGGTTAAATCTTTTAACATCTAAACGCAGAAAAGCCTTCGCGGCAACCGCTTTTATCTGCGTTATTGGCTGATTACGCAAAAAAAAGCCCGGCTTTGGTGACCGGGCAGAAAGAGGCGAACCTTTTTGACAACTAACGCATGATTTTCTCGCCGCGTGACAGACCCACAACGCCCGATCTGGCCACTTCAACAATTTTTGCTACATCCCGCACGGACGCCAGAAAAGCGTCCAGCTTGTCACTGGTCCCGACCAGTTGAACCGTATAAAGAGAAGGCGTGACGTCAATGATCTGCCCGCGGAAAATATCCGCATTGCGTTTGACCTCTTCACGCCCGTAGCCGCTGGCCTGAATTTTTACCAGCATGACCTCACGCTCAACGTAAGCCCCCTGCCCCAGCTCGCTCACGCGCAGGACATCAACCAGTTTATGCAGTTGCTTCTCAATCTGCTCAAGCACTTTGGCATCACCAACGGTCTGAATCGTCATACGCGACAGCGTCGGGTCGTCCGTGGGGGCAACGGTCAGGCTTTCTATGTTATAGCCGCGCTGCGCGAAAAGCCCAATGACGCGCGACAGTGCGCCAGACTCGTTTTCCAGCAATACAGATAATATCCGGCGCATATCAGGTTCTCTCCGTTTTGCTTAACCACATTTCATCCATCCCACCGCCGCGAATATGCATCGGATAAACGTGCTCGGTCCCATCAACGATGACATCCATAAAGACGAGGCGGTTGTTTTTAACCTGCTCAAGCGCTTGTGCGAGCGACGATTCCAGCAAAGCGGGATCGGTCACCCGCATCCCCACGTGGCCATAAGCTTCAGCAAGACGAACAAAATCCGGCAGCGACTGCATGTATGACTGAGAGTGACGGCCAGAGTAGATCATATCCTGCCACTGCTTCACCATACCGAGATAGCCGTTGTTGAGGTTAAGCACCAGTACCGGCAACTCATATTGCAGCGCGGTGGAAAGTTCCTGAATGTTCATCTGGATACTGCCGTCCCCGGTCACGCAGACGACGGTTTCATTTGGCAGTGCCAGCTTCACGCCCAGCGCGGCAGGCAAACCAAAGCCCATCGTTCCTAACCCCCCCGAATTGATCCAGTGACGCGGTTTATCAAAGGGATAATAGAGGGCGGCGAACATTTGATGCTGACCCACGTCTGAAGTGACATAAGCGTCGCCTTTCGTCAGTCGCCAGACCGCTTCAATCACGGCCTGAGGCTTAATATGCTCACTTTGAGTGTCATATTTCAGACACTGGCGCGCGCGCCACTGCTCAATTTGCAGCCACCAGTCGCGGATCTCATCCAGCGGTTGAGTCGTGCTCTCCTGGGTCAGCAGATCCAGCATTTGCTCCAGTACCTGCCGGGCATCGCCGACGATAGGCACATCAGCTGACACCGTTTTTGAAATCGACGTGGGGTCGATATCAATGTGCAGCACCGTGGCGTTCGGGCAATACTTCGCCAGATTGTTGGTCGTACGATCGTCAAAGCGCACGCCGACGGCAAAGATCACATCGGAATGATGCATCGTCATGTTGGCTTCATAGGTACCGTGCATACCCAGCATGCCCAGCGCCTGACGGTGGGTGGCGGGAAACGCCCCGAGTCCCATCAGCGACGACGCAACAGGAAGATTGAGCTTTTCGATCAGTTCACGAAGCTGTGGCTCACACGCAGAATTGATTGCCCCACCGCCGACATAGACCACCGGTTTTTTAGCGGCCAGCAGCGTCTGCAGCGCACGTTTGATTTGGCCTTTGTGGCCCTGCGTGGTGGGGTTGTAAGAACGCATGCTTACCGATTCCGGCCAGACATAAGGCAGCTTGTTTGCCGGATTCAGGATATCTTTAGGCAGATCGACCACCACCGGTCCCGGACGTCCGCTTGCCGCCAGCCAGAATGCTTTTTTCAGCACGCCAGGAATGTCTTCGGTTTGCTTAACCAGGAAGCTGTGCTTCACAACGGGACGCGATATCCCGACCATGTCGCACTCCTGAAATGCGTCGTAGCCAATCAGTGAGGTTGCCACCTGCCCGGAGAGGACCACCAGCGGAATAGAGTCCATGTACGCGGTCGCAATGCCGGTAATAGCGTTTGTCGCACCGGGTCCCGACGTGACTAACACCACGCCCACTTCCCCCGTCGCACGCGCCAGGCCATCAGCCATATGCACCGCCGCCTGTTCATGACGTACAAGGATATGGTCAATGCCGCCTACCGTATGCAGTGCATCATAAATATCAAGGACCGCGCCGCCAGGATAGCCGAACACTTGTTTCACGCCCTGATCGATAAGCGATCGGACGACCATTTCCGCGCCAGACAACATCTCCATGCTTTGCCTCCAGGCATTTTGTTTTAGACGGACCGCCGAATTCATTTCTGCACCGTCTTGCGATCGGGATGAACCCGTCTTCTATTAGCTGAGTGATACTTACCTTAACCGCTCGTTATGAGGCAGGCAATTAGCAAACCCGGAGAGCGAAGAGGCAGTGAAAGCAGAAAAAACAGACATTGCCAGAGGATATGGTTAATTCATCTGAAATTAGAGGAGGAGATGATAAATCATCGTTGAAAAGCGCGATGATTCAGGAAATCATCTATTTTTACAGGTCTGGCAACCGCCAGAAAAGATTCAGAACAGAATAAAATAGCAGTTAACAAAACAAAACCAGGATAAACCACATGCAAAGATGCAATTTATCCTGACCTGATTAACGGCGGCAGATGCTGATAAGTAATTCTTCCATCCACTGATGCCCTTTATCCCGTCCCGCAGCTTCATGCCAGGAGAGATAACAGGTACGGCTATTAAGCTTAAGCGGCAGAGGCAAAATTTGCAGATTTAACGCGTCAGAGAACTCTTCCGCCAGCCAGCGCGGTGCAATAGCCACCAGCTGCGTCTGGGAAACGACGTTTAATACGCTGACCATAGCCATTCCTTGATATGCCACGCTCGCCTGTTTATCTGCTGTGTCGTACCACGGCAGACTAAATGAGGCATATCTGTCGAGCGCAACCACGGCATGTTGTTCGCTATAAACATCACTTTCACGTAGCGGAGCATTCAATCGTGGATGTTTTTTACTGGCAACCAATACCATTTCATCTTTAAACAACGGCACGCACGAAAATTCAGGGCGACGGAACTCTTCGTATCCAAGGACAAATTCGGTTTCCTGGTAACGTAACTGGTGTTCTGTATTTTGATTTAAGGATGATTTGAACACCAGATTAATATTTGGCGCAATCTCTTCAACCTTATTATAAATAATAGATGTCAGATAATTATCTAACGGGCTGCAGACGCAGAGATGGAATACGCGTTCACTGCTTAGCGGTTCAAAACCCGAGCCCGGCAGCTCATTTTGCACCAGTTGCAGAGCCTGGCGAATAGAGCCGAACAGCTGGAATGCCCGCGCAGTAGGCTGAATCCCTCGTCCGTAGCGAACGAATAATTCGTCGTTGAACATCACCTTAAGCCTGGCAACGGCATTACTCACGGCAGGTTGTGACATCCCCAACGCTTGCGCCGCCCGGGTGATATTCTGCTCCTGCATGACAGCATCAAACACCGTCAGTAGATTAAGATCCACCGTGCGTAGCTGGGGTTTAATCCCATCTGTAACTTGAGGTTGTTTAATATTATTTTCTGACACTTCTGACTCCACTGTCACGCTACACAGCACGTCCTTCGCCGACGCATTGTAATAATCCCGAAAAATATGATTTACCATGCCAATACGTCCAACAAAAGAGAATTGTTTAAAAATCGGAATATATAAAGATCACGCGATAACACACAAATAAAAACCGGCATAACAGATATATTTGACTTTATAGTTAGAATGAAACCATAAACCAAGTCAATACACAATGGTCATCTGGTTAAGGATGACTTAAGTATAATTAAACTGTTATCGACTTTGCGTATACTTACGTTAATAATCTGTTATTCCCATTCATTCACGGCCAGAGAGAAAGAATGCCTATGCCAATGGTAAATCAATGATATTAAATACTTTAAAAAGAAAACATCCACGACGAAAAATACATATTTCAAAATACCTGCTAAATGTACTTATTTCTGCAAATGTTTTTTGAGTCCAATTTTAGACAATTCATATAGCCTGAAAAGCAAAATCCAGCACAATAAGCTAAAGCCTATAACCTGTCTGTTCAGTCTGTCGGAACCGTTTTTACCGTCAGGGGTTGACATGAACAGCCGTATCCAGTACCACTAAAAGTATATTGAATTTAACGGAGCACGATTCATGACACGCACCCATCGTTTCACCGGTCTACTACTACTAAACGCATCTTCTGTGCGCGGTAGACTGGCGGGCGAAATTCAGCGTTGAATCGTCACCAGTAAGACTAAAAACCCGCGCCACTGCGCGGGTTTTTTTATGCTCGTAGCAAGGCGCCCTAAGACTGACAAGGACCTAACCCATGAGCCAGCAAGTCATTATTTTCGATACTACTTTACGTGACGGTGAACAGGCATTACAGGCAAGCCTGAGTGTAAAAGAGAAACTGCAGATTGCGCTGGCTCTCGAGCGAATGGGCGTCGACGTCATGGAGGTGGGGTTCCCGGTCTCTTCTCCGGGTGATTTCGAATCCGTACAGACCATTGCGCGCACCATTAAAAATAGCCGCGTCTGTGGCCTGGCACGCTGTGTAGAGAAAGACATCGACGTTGCGGCCGAGTCGCTGAAAGTGGCCGAAGCCTTCCGTATTCACACTTTCATTGCTACTTCGCCAATGCATATCGCAACCAAATTGCGCAGCACGCTGGATGAGGTGATTGAACGCGCGGTGTATATGGTTAAGCGCGCACGTAACTATACCGATGACGTTGAATTCTCTTGCGAAGACGCGGGCCGTACGCCAATCGAAGACCTGGCGCGCGTTGTGGAAGCCGCCATCAACGCGGGCGCGAAAACCATCAACATCCCGGACACCGTCGGCTACACCATGCCGTTTGAGTTCTCAAACATCATCACCGGCCTGTATGACCGCGTACCGAATATTGATAAAGCAATTATCTCCGTCCACACCCACGATGATTTAGGGCTGGCGGTGGGCAATGCCATCGCCGCTGTCCACGCTGGTGCGCGTCAGGTAGAAGGCGCGATGAACGGTATCGGTGAACGCGCGGGCAACTGTTCGCTGGAAGAAGTGATCATGGCGATCAAAGTGCGCAAAGACATCATGAACGTGCACACCCGCATCAATCACAACGAAATCTGGCGCACCAGCCAGACCGTCAGCCAGATTTGCAACATGCCGATCCCGGCCAACAAAGCGATTGTCGGCACGGGTGCGTTCGCGCATTCCTCTGGTATCCACCAGGACGGCGTACTGAAAAACCGCGAAAACTACGAAATCATGACCCCGGAATCTATCGGTCTGAACCAGGTGCAGTTGAACCTGACCTCCCGTTCCGGCCGCGCTGCGGTGAAACACCGTATGGAAGAGATGGGTTATCAGGACAGCGATTACAACATGGATCAGCTGTACGACGCATTCCTGAAGCTGGCCGACAAAAAAGGTCAGGTGTTCGACTATGACCTGGAAGCGCTGGCCTTTATTAACAAACAGCAGGAAGAGCCAGAGCACTTCCGTCTGGATTACTTCAATGTGCAGTCCGGCTCCAGCGACATCGCCACCGCCTCGGTCAAACTGGCCTGTGGTGACGAGATTAAAGCCGAAGCGGCAAACGGTAACGGCCCTGTCGACGCCATCTATCAGGCAATCAACCGCGTCACCGAGTACGACGTTGAGCTGGTGAAATATGACCTGACGGCGAAAGGGCATGGTAAAGACGCTTTAGGCCAGGTGGATATCGTCGTCAATTACAACGGTCGCCGTTTCCACGGAGTGGGTCTGGCGACGGATATTGTCGAATCCTCCGCGAAAGCAATGGTGCATGTCCTGAACAACATCTGGCGCGCCGCTGAAGTCGAAAAAGAGTTGCAACGCAAAGCTCAGAATAAAGAGAACAACAAGGAAACCGTGTAATGTCGAAGAATTACCATATTGCTGTGTTGCCGGGTGACGGTATTGGCCCGGAAGTGATGGCACAGGCGCTGAAAGTACTGGAAGCCGTTCGCTCGCGTTTTGCGATGAAAATCACCACCAGCCATTACGACGTGGGCGGTATTGCCATTGATAACCACGGTACGCCGCTGCCAAAAGCCACCGTCGAAGGCTGCGAAAATGCCGACGCCGTGCTGTTTGGCTCCGTCGGTGGCCCAAAATGGGAACACCTGCCGCCGGCTGAGCAGCCAGAGCGCGGCGCGCTGCTGCCGCTGCGTAAACACTTTAAGTTGTTCAGCAATCTGCGTCCGGCGAAGCTCTACCAGGGGCTGGAAGAATTCTGCCCGCTGCGCGCGGATATCGCGGCCAACGGTTTCGACATTCTCTGCGTACGCGAGCTGACCGGCGGAATTTACTTCGGTCAGCCAAAGGGCCGCGAAGGCAGCGGCCAGCATGAAAAAGCATTCGATACCGAGGTATATCACCGTTTCGAAATTGAACGTATTGCCCATATCGCCTTTGAGTCGGCGCGTAAACGCCGTCATAAAGTGACCTCCATTGATAAAGCAAACGTGCTGCAGTCGTCCATTTTGTGGCGTGAGATCGTCAGCGAAGTCGCGAAGCAGTATCCGGACGTTGAGCTGTCGCATATGTACATTGATAACGCGACCATGCAGCTGATTAAGGATCCCTCCCAGTTTGACGTGCTGCTCTGCTCTAACCTGTTCGGCGATATCCTGTCTGACGAGTGCGCGATGATCACCGGCTCCATGGGGATGTTGCCATCCGCCAGCCTGAATGAAGAAGGCTTCGGGCTGTACGAACCTGCCGGGGGCTCCGCACCGGATATCGCAGGCAAAAACATCGCCAACCCGATTGCACAGATCCTCTCCCTGGCTCTGCTGCTGCGCTACAGCCTTGATGCAGGTGATGCAGCAACCGCAATTGAAAACGCCATTAACCGGGCGTTAGAAGAAGGCGTCCGTACCGGTGATTTAGCACGCGGCACGGCAGCAGTCAGTACTGATGAAATGGGCGACATCATTGCCCGCTATGTCGCTGAAGGGGTGTAATCATGGCCAAAACCTTATATGAAAAGTTGTTTGATGCACACGTTGTCTACGAAGCACCAAACGAAACCCCACTGCTGTATATCGACCGTCATCTGGTACACGAAGTGACCTCCCCGCAGGCATTTGACGGCCTGCGTGCGCACAAGCGTCCCGTGCGTCAGCCGGGAAAAACCTTCGCGACGATGGATCATAACGTTTCCACTCAGACCAAAGACATCAATGCGTCGGGTGAGATGGCACGTATCCAGATGCAGGAACTGATCAAGAACTGCAACGAATTTGGCGTGGAGTTGTACGATCTGAACCACCCTTATCAGGGCATCGTCCACGTGATGGGGCCGGAGCAAGGGATTACCCTGCCGGGCATGACCATCGTCTGCGGTGACTCTCATACCGCAACGCACGGCGCGTTTGGCGCGCTGGCGTTTGGTATCGGTACGTCTGAAGTGGAACACGTTCTGGCGACGCAGACCCTGAAACAGGGCCGCGCCAAAACCATGAAGATTGAAGTGAAAGGTAAAGCCGCACCGGGGATCACGGCGAAAGACATCGTGCTGGCTATCATCGGCAAAACCGGCAGCGCAGGCGGTACCGGTCATGTAGTGGAATTTTGCGGCGACGCTATTCAGGCGCTGAGCATGGAAGGTCGTATGACCCTGTGCAACATGGCCATTGAGATGGGCGCCAAAGCAGGCCTGGTGGCACCAGACGAAACGACCTTCAACTATGTGAAAGGTCGTCTGCACGCGCCAAAAGGCCAGGATTTTGACGATGCGGTCGCGTACTGGAAAACCCTGAAAACCGACGACGGGGCAACCTTTGACACCGTTGTCACGCTGCAGGCAGAAGAGATTGCGCCTCAGGTGACCTGGGGCACCAACCCGGGTCAGGTGATTTCCGTTAACGACAGCATTCCTGACCCGGCCTCCTTTGCCGATCCGGTCGAGCGTGCCAGTGCGGAGAAAGCGCTGGCCTATATGGGACTGAAGCCCGGTGTGCCGTTGACCGACGTGACCATTGATAAAGTCTTCATTGGATCCTGTACCAACTCCCGTATCGAAGATTTACGTGCTGCTGCAGAGATTGCTAAAGGCCGCAAAGTTGCGCCGGGCGTGCAGGCGCTGGTGGTTCCCGGTTCCGGTCCGGTGAAGGCTCAGGCAGAAGCGGAAGGGCTGGATAAGATCTTTATCGAAGCAGGTTTTGAGTGGCGTTTGCCGGGATGCTCCATGTGTCTGGCCATGAACAACGACCGTCTGAATCCAGGCGAACGTTGTGCTTCCACCAGCAACCGTAACTTTGAAGGCCGTCAGGGCCGCGGTGGGCGTACCCATCTGGTCAGCCCGGCAATGGCCGCCGCTGCAGCCGTTACCGGCCATTTCGCCGACATTCGCAGCCTGAAATAAGGAGACAATCATGGCAGAGAAATTTACCCAACACACAGGCCGGGTTGTCCCCCTGGATGCCGCTAACGTCGATACTGACGCCATCATTCCTAAGCAGTTTTTGCAGAAAGTGACCCGCACCGGTTTTGGTGCACACCTTTTCAACGACTGGCGTTTCCTGGATGACAAAGGTGAAGTGCCTAATCCAGAATTTGTTCTGAACTTCCCGGAATACACAGGCGCGTCCATTCTGCTGGCGCGGGAAAACTTTGGCTGCGGTTCTTCGCGTGAACATGCTCCCTGGGCGCTCACCGATTACGGCTTTAAGGTGGTTATCGCCCCGAGCTTCGCGGATATCTTCTACGGTAACAGCTTCAACAACCAGCTGCTGCCGGTGACGCTGAGTGACGAACAGGTCGATGAGCTGTTTGCGCTGGTTAAGGCGAATCCGGGCATGGCGTTTGAAGTGGATCTGGAAGCGGAAGTGGTTAAAGCGGGTGAGAAGACCTACAGCTTCAGCATTGATGCATTCCGCCGTCACTGCATGCTGAACGGTCTGGACAGTATTGGTCTGACGCTCCAGCACGAAGACGCCATCTCAGCGTACGAGAAAAAACAGCCTGCGTTTATGGGCTAAAGGCAATGGCCCGCGAAAAGCGGGCCATTGATAAGGGTGCGTTGAGGCTCAACCACTCTGGAGAGGCGGGGAAACCTTCCCCGCCAATACCGCTAACGTTTTGCTTCGTAAGCCAACACTGCTGCCAGCTCTGTTTTCTCCTGTCTGAAATGCAATTCACATAGCGAATCACGCACCATCCAGGTGAAGATCAACAGCGTCGTACAGATCAGAAACAAACCTAACAGCAGAGTACGTTTTGGCATTCCAGCCTCCTTATTGCTTTTCGGCAATGAAGAGACTAACCTCGCAATGTGGGTTGTGAAGTTGGTCTCCCCATCAGTTTTATTGATGTGGGACTCTCCACTGTTTGCCTCTTGCGAAAGCCTGAGGCAAACAGCCTCAAGCACCCGCCACGCACTCTATGCGCCTTCTCTTCATCTGTCAGAAAGTCGTTTCATTTCGTGAAGCCGCCTTCCAGAATCAAACATCCTTAACCCGGCATGTCAGCCCAAGTGTGATGACCGAAATCGCGGCAATCATCCAGTAAACCGAGGCATGTCCGTAGCTCTGCGCCAGCGCTCCCTGAATCACCCCCGCCAGAATGACGCCTGTCGAAATGCTGTTGGTGAAAAGCGTGGTCGCCGAGCCAGCGCGTCCCGGCATTAAGTCCTGGAACCAGAGCATGCCGATCCCGGCCACGATCCCGATGAATATGGCATTGAACAGCTGCAGCGCCAGCAGTGCTTCGCGCGAATGGAAAAAGATCAGCCCAAGGTAAAACAACACCCCGGCGGCAACCGCAACCACCATCATTTTGCGTTTACCGAAGCGCTTTACGTAATACCCTGCAAGAATCATCGCCGGAATCTCCAGCCCGGCAGCCGTTCCCATTAAGATCCCGGCGAGCTTGTCCGGCAGACCGAGATCGCTGCTGATCCACAGTGGCATATCAATGATGTACATGGTATTGCAGGTCCACATCAGCGTGGAGGCGATAAACAACATACGGACGTTTTTGTCCTGCCAGCCGCTCACTTGCGTAATCGGCTTATCCGTCGTCTGTTCGACGCGCGCCACAGACGGTAGCACGAAGGCAATCAGCGCCAGGCTGATGGCAAAAATGGCCGCGGCAATGGAGAACATGGCGGTAAAACCGTAGTTCAACGCCAGCATGAAGGCCAGCGGCGGGCCGATGACCCATGCAAGTGAAAGCTGAGCACGCATCACCGAGCTGAACATCACCACTTCCCGCGCGGAGTTATCCGCGTATTCTCGGGCCAGGGCGAAAAGCTGCGGCATGGCGGTATTCGCCAGCGATGCCAGCAGGACGCCGCAGGTAATGAGCGTCAGGTAATGGCGATTGAACGCAAAGAGTAGCGCGTTGCCCACGGCCATGGCGCAGCAAAAGAGGATCAGCTTGCGGCGATCGCCCTGGCTGTCCGATCGTTTCGCCAGCGCGAGGCTGACCAGGATCCCGGCAATGGCGTTAACGGTGTAAAACAGGCCGACCCAAAACGGCTGCGCCCCCACCTCGCGGCTGAGGAACAGGCTCAACGTCGGCGCCTGCAACGCCCCCGCCACGCCCATCATAAAGGCTACCAGCATAAAAGCGGCATATACGCCATTCAGGCGGCGCCCCATCGTCATCAACCACAGCATACGCAAGTCCTTGTGAAAGCGAATCGAAATTGGGTGAAAGAATAAACGAAAAAAGCCAGCAAAAACATTTTGCTGGCGGGTGATAAACACCAATACTCAGTCACACATGATCGAGGCGAGTTAGCGGGAAGAGGTCGGTTTCGTAACGTCCCACTGCATCAGTTCTTCTAACATTTTCAGCCGCTGCTCTGCACACCGGCGGGCCAGCCAGGACGCTCCTTTTGTCGCTGAAAAGTACTGCTGATAAAACTGACGTGCGGTAGACCTCTTCATAATTTACCTCCTCACTTCATCGGGGAGAATTATTGGCCTAATATAGGGATAAATAAATTGCTGGTTTTTTGTCAGGAGTTCCCCTTTTATGCCTTCTGGTCGTCTGCAACAACAATTTATCCGCCTCTGGCAGTGCTGCGAGGGGCAATCGCAGGAGACCACGCTCAACGAGCTGGCTGACCTGCTCAATTGTTCGCGCCGTCATATGCGCACGCTGCTTAACACCATGCAGCAGCAGGGCTGGTTAAGCTGGGAAGCGGAGGCAGGACGCGGGAAGCGCTCACGTTTGACCTTTCTCTATACCGGTCTGGCGTTGCAGCAGCAGCGCGCGGAGGATCTGCTGGAGCAGGATCGCATCGACCAGCTGGTGCAGCTGGTGGGCGACAAAGCCGCCGTGCGCCAGATGCTGGTCTCACATCTTGGACGTAGCTTTCGTCAGGGCCGCCACATTCTGCGGGTGCTCTACTACCGTCCAATGAAAAATCTGTTACCCGGCACGGCGTTACGGCGTTCTGAAACCCACATGGCCCGGCAGATTTTCAGCGGCCTGACGCGGATAAATGAGGAAAATGGGGAACTGGAAGCGGATATCGCGCATCACTGGCAGCAACTTTCCCCGTGCCACTGGCGCTTCTTCTTACGCCCCGGCATCCACTTTCACCACGGTCGCGAGCTGGACATGCGCGACGTCATCGCCTCTCTGGAACGTGCCCGCAAGCTACCGCTTTATTCACACATTTCCCGCGTCCATTCCCCGACGGCATGGACGCTGGATATTGAGCTGTCGCAGCAGGACAAATGGCTTCCCTGGCTGCTGGGCTATGTGCCGTCGATGATTTTGCCCGCCGAGTGGGAGTCGCTGAACAATTTCGCCAGCCTGCCGATTGGCACCGGCCCCTACTCCGTGTCCCGCAATAACAACAACCAGCTGAAAATTCGCGCGTTTGATGACTACTTTGGCTATCGGGCACTGATCGACGAAGTGAACGTCTGGGTATTACCGGATCTCAATGAAGATCTCAGCTGCGGGCTGACGCTGGAAGGCCCCACCTCGGGAGAAAAAGCGGTGGAGAGTCGTCTGGAGGAGGGATGCTACTACCTGCTGTTTGATAGCCGCACCCACCGCGGGGCAAACCAGGCCGTTCGTCAGTGGGTCAGCCACGTGCTGTCCCCCTCCAATCTGATCTACCATGCGGAAGAGCAGTACCAGACATACTGGTTCCCGGCGTACGGCCTGCTTCCGCGCTGGCACCACGCCCGCCCGGCGCACTGCGACAAACCTGCCGGGCTGGAGTCCATCACCCTGACCTACTACCGCGAGCACGTGGAGCATCGTTTTATCGCCGGGATCATGGCCAGGCTGCTGGCAGCCGAAGGCGTGACGCTGGAGATCAGAGAAGTGGACTATGACGAATGGCACCGGGGGGAGATCGTCAGTGATATCTGGCTAAACAGCGCCAACTTCACCCTGCCGCTCGATTTCTCGCTCTTTTCTCATCTGTATGAGATCCCGCTGATCCAGCACTGTATCAACCGTGACTGGCAGCAGGACGCTGCCCAGTGGCGCGCTGGCGACATGAATCTTGCCGTGTGGTGCCAGCAATTGCTGGCTGAACAGGCGATTGTACCTCTGATACACCACTGGCTGATGATCCAGGGTCAACGCAGTATGCGCGGTCTGCGGATGAACACCCTGGGCTGGTTTGATTTCAAATCAGCCTGGTTTGCGCCGCCGGAGCCATAACGCTTTCGTAATATTCACCAAATCATTACAATAGCGCCGTTCTCAACGGGGTGCTGCATCACAGATGTGCGCTGAGATAATACCCGTCGAACCTGATCCGGATAACGCCGGCGAAGGGATTTGAGGCTGTCTCTCAAAATCCTTTGCCACTCAACCCTGAGGTGCAAAGTGTTAAAAAAAGTTCTTCCTCTGCTGGCGCTGTTTGCGCTGCCTGCGTTCGCGAAACCCGTCCTGACGGTCTATACCTACGACTCGTTCTCTGCCGACTGGGGCCCAGGCCCGGTAATAAAAAAAGCCTTTGAAGCTGACTGTAATTGCGAGCTGAAATTCGTGGCGCTGGAAGATGGCGTGTCGCTGCTTAACCGTCTGCGTATGGAAGGGAAAAACAGCAAAGCCGACGTGGTGCTCGGGCTGGATAACAACCTGCTGGAAGCCGCCACGCACACCAAACTGTTTGCCAAAAGCGGCGTAGCGGCAGAGGCCGTCAACGTGCCGGGCGGCTGGAACAACGACACCTTTGTGCCGTTCGACTACGGCTACTTTGCTTTCGTCTATGACAAAAACAAGCTGAAAAATCCGCCGAAGAGCCTGAAGGAGCTGGTGGAGAGCGACCAGAAATGGCGCGTGATTTATGAAGATCCGCGTACCAGCACGCCAGGCCTGGGACTGCTGCTTTGGATGCAGAAGGTCTACGGGGAGAACGCGCCGCAAGCGTGGCAGAAGCTGGCCGCCAAAACCGTCACTGTGACCAAAGGCTGGAGTGAAGCGTATGGTCTGTTCCTGAAAGGCGAAAGCGATCTGGTGCTAAGCTACACCACCTCGCCGGCTTACCACATTATCGCCGAGAAGAAAGACAACTACGCCGCCGCGAATTTTGCCGAAGGGCATTATCTGCAGGTGGAGGTTGCCGCGCGTACCGCTGCCAGCAAACAGCCGGAACTCGCCGAGAAGTTCCTGAAATTTATGGTTTCTCCGGCGTTCCAGAATGCCATTCCTGCGGGCAACTGGATGTATCCCGTCACCCACGTTGCACTGCCGGCCGGTTTCGACCAGTTAACCAAACCACAAACGTCGCTGGAGTTTACGCCGCAGCAGGTGGCCGCGCAGCGAGCAGCATGGGTAAATGAATGGCAACGCGCCGTCAGCCGTTAATTCCCGGCTGGTTACTTCCCGGACTGCTCGCCGCCATGCTGATGGTGATAGTCAGTCTGGGAGCATTCCTTGCGTTGTGGTTCAACGCGCCGGAGAGCGATCTGCTCGCGCTCTGGCGCGATAGCTATCTCTGGCACGTCATTCGTTTCTCCTTCTGGCAGGCGTTTCTTTCTGCCCTGCTGTCAGCGCTCCCGGCTATTTTTCTTGCGCGGGCTCTGTATCGTCGGCGTTTCCCCGGAAGAGTAGTCCTGCTGCGCCTGTGCGCCATGACGCTGATCCTGCCCGTGCTGGTCGCGGTATTTGGTATCCTGAGCGTTTACGGTCGACAGGGCTGGCTGGCGTTGCTGTTTGCCCGGCTTGGTCTGGAATGGACCTGCTCGCCATACGGCCTGCAGGGCATTCTGCTGGCGCACGTGTTTTTCAATATGCCGATGGCAACGCGCCTCTTTTTGCAGGCACTGGAGAATATTCCCGGCGAACAACGCCAGATTGCCGCTCAGCTTGGCATGCGTGGATGGTCGTTTTTCCGCTTTGTCGAATGGCCGTGGTTAAGACGTCAGATTGCCCCGGTTGCCGCGCTGATCTTTATGCTCTGCTTCGCCAGCTTCGCCACCGTGCTTTCTCTCGGCGGCGGGCCACAGGCGACCACCATTGAGCTGGCGATTTATCAGGCCTTAAGTTACGACTACGATCCGGGCCGCGCCGCGCTTCTGGCGATCGTGCAGATGGCGTGCTGTCTGGTGCTGGTGCTGCTGAGCCAGCGCCTGAGCAAAGCGATTCCCCCGGGCAGCAATAGCCTCTCGGGCTGGCGCGATCCGCAGGATAGCCTGCACAGCCGCGTCTCCGATTTTATCCTGATCGTGCTGGCACTCCTGCTTCTGTTGCCACCGCTGCTGGCCGTTATCGTTGATGGCCTGAACAGGAATGTGGTGTCAGTACTGCAACAGCCCGTGCTGTGGCAAGCGACGTGGACCTCGGTACGCATTGCGCTGGCAGCCGGAGCGCTATGCGTGATCCTGACCATGATGTTGCTCTGGAGCAGCCGCGAGCTCTACGCGCGTCATGCCCGTAATGCCGGACAAGCGCTGGAGCTAACGGGCATGCTGATCCTGGCGATGCCGGGCATTGTGCTGGCGACCGGTTTCTTTCTGCTGTTCAACACCACCGTCGGCCTGCCGGAAAGCGCCGACGGCATCGTCATTTTTACCAATGCCTTAATGGCCATCCCCTACGCGCTGAAAGTACTGGAAAATCCTATGCGGGATGTCAACAGCCGCTACAGCGTCCTGTGTCAGTCCCTTGGGATAACCGGCTGGCGGCGGTTAAAGGTGGTGGAACTTCGCGCCCTGAAACGACCGCTCGCTCAGGCGCTGGCCTTCGCCTGCGTACTCTCCATCGGGGATTTTGGCGTGGTGGCCCTTTTCGGCAATGACGATTTCCGCACGCTGCCGTTCTGGCTTTATCAGCAGATTGGCTCCTACCGCAGCCAGGACGGGGCCGTCACGGCGCTGCTGCTGCTTCTGCTGTGCTTTGGACTCTTTACCGTTATCGAAAAACTTCCGGGGCGTGATGTTAAAACTGACTGATGTAACCTGGCTTTACCAGCATCTGCCGATGCGCTTCACGCTCTCCGTGCGTCAGGGAGAGATTATTGCGGTGCTTGGCCCAAGCGGTGCGGGAAAAAGCACGCTGCTCAATTTGGTTGCGGGGTTTCTGCAGCCGGCAAGCGGATCGATAATCATTGAAAATCGGGACCATACCCATACGCCACCTGCAAAACGTCCTGTCTCCATGCTGTTTCAGGAAAACAACCTGTTTACCCACCTGACGGTGCGGCAAAACATCGCGCTGGGGATGCATCCGGGACTCAAGCTGAACGTCCCCCAGCGCCAGAAGCTGGAGGTCATTGCCGCCCAGATGGGGATCGCGGAATTTCTCGACAGGCTGCCCGGCGAGCTTTCCGGCGGCCAGCGTCAGCGCGTGGCGCTTGCCCGTTGTCTGGTCCGTGAACAGCCGATACTGCTGCTGGATGAACCGTTCTCAGCGCTCGACCCGGCGCTGCGCCAGGAGATGCTGACGCTTGTGCAGGACGTCTGTCAGCGCCGGCAGCTGACGATGCTGATGGTTTCGCACAGCATCGAAGATGCCGCACGGATTGCCCCCAGATCGGTGGTCATTGCCGAAGGACGAATTGTGTGGGATGGGATGACAGAAGAACTTCTGAAGGGTAACGCTACCGCGTCGTCGCTGCTGGGCATCAGCGCAGTCTGATGCCATCACTATGGCCCTCTCCCACAGGGAGAGGGAAACACATTAACGGCTCACCACCTTCAACAGGATTTCACCGTACACCGGCATCAGAGGATGGCGAATCAGTGCGACGAGCGCCACCACCGCAACGCCCAGCATCAGGGGGGCCAGCCACAAAAGACGAGTGCGCGGAAGATAGCGTGTCAGGCGATCGACACTGGCTTTCGCGCTGCGCCACAACCGCCAGCACAGCCACGCAGCCAGCCACAGCAGCACCGCCGTTGCCAGCAACAGCCACTTAAACTCACCGCTTTGCATGCCGTCAGGAATATCGATGGCCGCACCGGCCAGGATCCCCGGCAGGAAGTAGAACGGCGGCCAGAAGACGCAGCCGATGATGTTCGGCACCACAAACTTTGCAACGGGCAGATCCAGCATTCCGGCAACCATCGGCACCAGAGGACGCGTGGGTCCCACAAAGCGGCCAACGAGAATAGTAAACATGCTGTGCTGATGCAGCGCATGCTCGGTTTTATCCAGCAGCGCTTTGTTCTTTTTCATGAACGACCAGCGGTGCAGCGGCTTCTTAAAGCGCCAGCCCAGCCAGAAGGAGATCCAGTCGCCCAGCAGGCAGCCGATTATCCCGGCCAGCCACGCCTGCCAGAAATTGACCTCGCCGCTGCCAATCAGCGCGCCAAGACCCGCCATCATCACGGTGCCGGGCAGGATTAACCCCACGAGCGCCAGCGACTCCAGAAAGGCCACCAGCGCCACGGCGATGAGCGAATACATAACGGACTGGGTAATAAAGTGTTCCAGCAATGCCTGCATAACTATTCCGGTCAGAAAACGAATCAGCGATTCTGCTTAGCGCCCCGCACTGCGTCAAGGCAACAATTGTCTGAATAGTTTACAGGTAGCTTTCTGCGTTCACCTGTTTGTTTATCTTTTTTTACCGTTTATTCACATCCCGCGCGGAATTCACTCGGGCTGGCACCGGTGCATTTTTTAAAGACACGAGAAAAATAGAGCTGATCTTCAAAGCCAACGTTACGCCCCACGGTGGCAATCGGCATCCGGGTGGTGCTGAGCAACAGTTTCGCCTGGCTGATACGCTGATCCTCACGCCAGCTCAGGACGCTGACGCCAAGCTGCTGGCGAAACAGATGTGACAGCCGTGACGGCGACAGACACACATGCTGGGCGACGCTGGCAATATCGAACTGACTGTCGGCGAGATGGTCGCTGATGTACTGGCAGGCGTCGCGCACACGGTTATCCAGCGGAGGATTAAGCGACTCGTTAATGGCCTCCATCCGTCGCAGCAGCAGTTGTTCAAGCAGGTTTATCGCCAGCAGTTCAGCGTAGCGACCACCAGCCTGCCCCGCGTCAATAATCTGCGCGAACAGCTCACGGAACTGCGCCAGATGCACTTCATCCGGGCGATAAAAACCGGTGTGCGCAAAAATAGCAGGCCAGGTAAGCCACTCCTGCCAGTAGGCGCGCGGACGGAAATAGACCCACTGGTGATACCACTCTTTGGCATCCGGATGACGGCCATAGTGGTGGATCTCCCCCGGCGGGAACAGCAGGATATCGCCGGGGCGGCAGACGAACTGCTGGTCGCCATTCTTGATGATCCCCTCTCCGCGCACGGTCAGGTTGAGGATATACCCTTTCATCCCGAGCGGTCGGTCGACGTAAAAATCGAGATATCCCTCAGCCTCGATAGGGGTCAGCCCTGCCACAAGGTGCGCGTTAAACGAGTATCCCGGCAACAAGGGATCGTTTTGCGTTTCGGCCATAGATTCAGTTCTCCCAACGGTCCTGAAGGAAACCAATTGTCCATATCACTAAAAGCAGGTCAAAAATGGTCTGCGAAAAGATCCAGAAAGCATCACGCCTCTTTTACGTCCGCCATGTTTCAGCCTTTCCCCCTGATTTCTCCGCCAGAGGAGGCAGATAAGCAGTAACAAAAGTGTCTATAAGTGCGGCAGAAATGTCCACATTGAATATTTGCACGGCGTCACACTTTCCGCTGTAACAGCAATTTAATCCATAAGATTAGCGGATCCTGCCTGACGATTTTTGTCCCCAGTCTCTAATGTTCTTCCATACCTGTTTTTCGGATGGAGCAACACCATGGCAATTGCAATTGGCCTCGATTTTGGCAGCGACTCGGTTCGCGCGCTGGCAGTGGACTGTACGACTGGCCAGGAGATAGCAACCAGCGTTGAGTGGTACCCGCGCTGGCAAGAGGGGCGCTACTGTGATGCGCCAAATAACCAGTTCCGTCACCACCCGCGTGACTATATCGAGTCGATGGAAGCGGCCGTCAAAACCGTTCTGGCGGAACTGACGGATGCCCAGCGGGCCGATGTCGTTGGGATTGGCGTCGACAGCACCGGCTCAACGCCTGCCCCGGTGGATGCCGAAGGCCGCGTACTGGCGCTGCGCCCGGAATTCGCCGACAACCCGAACGCCATGTTCGTGCTGTGGAAAGACCATACCGCCGTGGAAGAGGCCGAAGCCATCACCCGTCTTTGCCATCAGCCGGGCAAAACAGACTACTCACGCTATATCGGCGGGATTTACTCCAGCGAATGGTTCTGGGCCAAAATCCTGCATGTCACCCGTGCCGATGCGACCGTCGCGCAGGCTGCGGCATCGTGGATTGAGCTGTGTGACTGGGTTCCCGCCCTGCTCTCCGGCACCACCCGTCCGCAGGATATTCGCCGCGGACGCTGCAGCGCCGGGCATAAATCCCTGTGGCATGAAAGCTGGGGCGGTCTGCCTCCGGCAGCCTTCTTCGATGAACTCGATCCAATTATCAATAAAAACCTGACCTACCCGCTGTTTACCGACACCTTCACCGCCGATATTCCGGTGGGCACGCTCTGCGAAGAGTGGGCAAAACGCCTCGGCCTGCCGCAGAACGTGGCGATTTCCGGGGGCGCGTTTGACTGCCATATGGGTGCCGTGGGGGCAGGCGCACAACCTAACACGCTGGTGAAAGTTATCGGCACCTCCACCTGCGACATTCTGACGGCGGATAAAGCCACCGTTGGCGATCGCGCGGTAAAAGGCATTTGCGGCCAGGTTGACGGCAGCGTGGTGCCGGACTTCATCGGTCTCGAAGCGGGTCAATCCGCGTTCGGCGATATCTACGCCTGGTTTGGCCGCGTGCTGGGCTGGCCGCTGGATCAGCTCGCGGCTGCGCATCCTGAACTGAAAAGCCAGATCGCCGACAGCAAAAAACAGCTTCTGCCACAGCTCACGGAAGCCTGGGCGAAAAATCCGTCTCTCGATCACCTGCCGGTGGTGCTGGACTGGTTTAACGGCCGCCGCACGCCGTTTGCCAACCAGCGACTGAAAGGGGTGATTACCGATCTCAACCTGGCGACCGACGCCCCTGCGCTGTTCGGTGGCCTGATTGCCGCCACTGCCTTCGGCGCGCGCGCCATTATGGAGTGCTTCACCGAACAGGGTATCGACGTGAATAACGTGATGGCACTGGGCGGCATCGCCCGTAAAAATCCGGTCATTATGCAGGCCTGCTGCGACGTGCTGAACCGTCCGCTGCAGATTGTCGCGTCCGATCAATGCTGCGCGCTGGGCGCGGCGATTTTCGCCGCCGTGGCAGCCGGTGTCCACGCGGATATCCCCACCGCGCAGCAGCATATGGCGAGCGCCGTCGAAAACACACTCGAGCCGCGTGCCCAGCAGGCACAACGCTTTGAACAGCTTTATCAGCGCTACCAGCAATGGGCAAAAAGCGCCGAACTTCACTATCTCCCTGTCGCCGCCCCGTCAAAACACACCGCGGACACGACGGCAACCCTGACCCATTAAGGACACGATGATGACCATTTTTAATAATTATGAAGTGTGGTTTGTGATTGGCAGCCAGCACCTGTACGGGCCGGAAGCGCTGCAGCAGGTGACGAAACATGCGGAGCACGTCGTTAATGCCCTCAACGCGGAAGCCAAACTGCCATGCAAACTGGTGCTGAAACCCCTGGGTACAACGCCGGATGAGATCACCCATATCTGTCGCGACGCGAACTACGACGACAAGTGCGCCGGTCTGGTCGTGTGGCTGCACACCTTCTCACCGGCCAAAATGTGGATCAACGGCCTGTCTATCCTCAACAAACCGCTGCTGCAGTTCCATACCCAGTTTAACGCCTCCCTGCCGTGGGACAGCATCGATATGGACTTCATGAACCTGAACCAGACCGCGCACGGCGGCCGCGAGTTCGGCTTCATCGGCGCGCGTATGCGTCAGCAGCATGCCGTCGTGACTGGTCACTGGCAGGACAGCCAGGCGCAAAACCGTATCGGCTCGTGGATGCGTCAGGCGGTATCGAAACAAGATACCCGCCATCTGAAAGTGGTGCGTTTCGGTGACAACATGCGTGAAGTGGCGGTCACCGATGGCGATAAAGTCGCAGCACAAATCAAGTTCGGTTTCTCCGTCAATACCTGGGCGGTGGGCGACCTGGTGCAGGTAGTGAATGAAATCAGCGATGGCGACGTGAGCGCGCTGGTAGACGAGTACGAAAGTAGTTACCGCCTGACGCCTGCGGCACAAATCAACGGCGACAAGCGCCAGAACGTGCTGGATGCCGCGCGCATTGAGCTTGGCATGAAGCGCTTCCTGGAACAGGGCGGCTTCCACGCCTTTACGACAACGTTTGAAGACCTCCACGGCCTGAAACAGCTCCCGGGTCTGGCAGTACAACGTCTGATGCAGCAGGGCTACGGCTTTGCAGGCGAAGGCGACTGGAAAACTGCCGCTCTGCTTCGCATCATGAAGGTGATGTCAACCGGTCTGCAGGGCGGCACCTCCTTTATGGAGGACTACACCTACCACTTCGAAAACGGCAATGACCTGGTACTCGGCTCGCACATGCTGGAAGTGTGCCCGTCTATTGCGGTGGAAGAGAAACCGATTCTTGACGTGCAGTACCTCGGCATTGGCGGTAAAGCCGATCCGGCTCGTCTGATCTTCAACACCCGCACGGGCCCGGCCATCAACGCCAGTCTGATCGACCTTGGCGATCGTTTCCGCCTGCTGGTGAACTGCGTCGATGCAGTTGAAACGCCGCATTCACTGCCAAAACTGCCGGTCGCCAACGCCCTGTGGAAAGCACAGCCAGACCTGCCAACCGCGTCAGAAGCCTGGATCCTGGCCGGTGGCGCGCACCACACGGTGTTCAGCCACGCGCTGGATCTGAATGACATGCGTCAGTTCGCCGAGCTGCACGATATCGAACTGACCGTGATTGATAACGACACCCGCCTGCCTGCGTTCAAAGATGCGCTGCGCTGGAACGAAGTCTATTACGGTTCGAAACGCTAAGTACGAAATGCCCGGTGGCACCGTGTTCACCGGGCAGGGAGACAACAATGTTAGACGATCTCAAACGACAGGTGCTCGAAGCCAACCTGGCGCTGCCGAAACATAACCTGGTGACCCTGACCTGGGGCAACGTCAGCGCCGTTGACCGCGAAAAAGGTGTGTTCGTGATTAAGCCCTCTGGCGTGGATTACACGGTGATGACGGCAGACGATATGGTGGTGGTCAGCATCGAAACGGGTGAAGTGGTGGAAGGCAACAAAAAACCCTCCTCCGATACGCCTACCCACCGTCTGCTGTATCAGTCATTCCCGACCATCGGCGGCATCGTGCATACCCATTCGCGTCACGCCACCATATGGGCGCAGGCGGGCCAGTCCATTCCCGCCACGGGTACCACCCACGCGGATTACTTTTACGGCACCATTCCCTGCACGCGCTTAATGACCGAGGCGGAAATCAACGGTGAGTACGAGTGGGAAACCGGCAACGTGATTGTCGAAACCTTCGAAAAACAGGGTATCGACGCGGCGCAGATGCCTGGCGTGCTGGTGCACTCCCATGGTCCCTTCGCCTGGGGTAAAAACGCGGAAGACGCGGTATATAACGCCATCGTGTTGGAAGAGGTCGCCTATATGGGGATCTTCTGTCGCCAGCTCGCACCACAGCTACCGGATATGCAGCAAACCCTGCTGGATAAGCATTACCTGCGCAAGCACGGCGCGAAAGCGTATTACGGGCAGTAGCTTGTAGGCCGGATAAGCGCAGCGCCATCCGGCAAAACAGACACTGTATAAAACCCCAGCAAACACCCCTTAACCAGGCTATAATCAAGCCTGGTTTTGTTTATGGGATAACGGTGTGACGCAGGCGCAAGAAGGCTTTTTACTGACCCGGCACTGGCGGGATACGCCTCAGGGCACTGAGGTTGAATTCTGGCTGGCGACGGACAGCGGCCCGTTGCACGTAACGCTGCCGCCGCAGGAGTCCGTGGCGTTTATTCCTGAATCGCACATCGAAAAAGTCAAACAACTACTGCGCGGCGAAAACGGCTGGCGCATCACCCCTCTTGAGCTGAAAGATTTCCACCGTCAGCCGGTATACGGCCTTTACTGTCGCGCCCATCGTCAACTGATGCGCTATGAAAAGCTGCTGCGCGAGGCGGGCGTAACGCTCTACGAAGCGGATATCCGCCCCCCCGAGCGTTTCCTGATGGAACGGTTTATTACCGCGCCCGTCTGGGTGGATGGCACAGCGCAAAACAGTCGCCTCGTTAACGCTCGTCTGAAGCCTAACCCGGGCTATCGCCCGCCGCTAAAATGGGTCTCCCTGGACATTGAAACCACCCGCCACGGCGAGCTGTACTGCATTGGTCTGGAAGGCTGCGGCGATCGGGTTGTGTACATGCTTGGGCCGCCAAATGGCGATGCGTCCACGCTGGATTTCCGGCTTGAATATGTCAATAGCCGACCCCAGCTGCTGGAGAAGCTTAACCAGTGGTTTGCCGACTACGATCCCGATGTCCTGATCGGCTGGAACGTGGTGCAGTTCGACCTGCGCGTGCTGCAAAAACATGCCGAGCGGTATCGCATTCCGCTGATACTCGGGCGCGGCAACAGCGAGCTGGAGTGGCGCGAGCACGGCTTTAAGAATGGCGTCTTCTTCGCCCAGGCCAATGGCCGCCTGATTATCGACGGCATCGAGGCACTGAAATCCGCCTTCTGGAACTTCTCGTCATTCTCTCTTGAAGCCGTAGCGCAGGCGCTGCTTGGCGAGGGCAAATCCATTGACAACCCCTGGGACAGAATGGATGAGATTGACCGACGCTTTAATGAAGATAAACCGGCGCTCGCCACCTATAACCTGAAAGATTGCGAGCTGGTTACGCAGATTTTCCACAAAACCGAGATCATGCCATTCCTGCTGGAGCGCGCGACGGTAAACGGCCTCGCGGCCGACAGGCACGGCGGCTCGGTAGCGGCCTTTAGCCACCTCTATTTCCCCCGCATGCACCGGGCAGGGTACGTTGCCCCCAACCTTGGGGACGTACCGCCACAGGCCAGCCCCGGCGGGTATGTGATGGACTCCCGGCCAGGGCTTTACGATTCGGTGCTGGTTCTGGATTATAAAAGCCTGTATCCGTCGATTATCCGCACGTACCTGATTGACCCGGTGGGGCTGGTGGAAGGGATGGCGCAGCCGGACGACGCACACAGCACTGAAGGCTTTCTCGGCGCCCGTTTCTCGCGTGAAAAACACTGCCTGCCTGAAATTGTGGGAAACATCTGGCACGGGCGCGACGAGGCGAAGCGTCACGGCAATAAGCCCCTCTCGCAGGCGCTGAAAATCATTATGAATGCTTTTTACGGCGTGCTGGGCACCAGCGCCTGCCGCTTTTTCGACCCCAGACTGGCGTCATCCATCACCATGCGCGGGCATGAAATCATGCGTCAAACCAAAGCGCTGATTGAATCCCGGGGCTATGACGTCATTTATGGCGATACCGACTCCACCTTTGTCTGGCTGAAAGCCGCCCATTCTGAAGAGGACGCCGCGCGAATCGGCAAAGAACTGGTCGCCTTCGTGAATGCCTGGTGGCGCGAAAGTTTGCAAAAAGAGCGGTTAACCAGCACGTTAGAACTGGAATTTGAAACCCATTTCGCCCGCTTTTTAATGCCCACCATTCGCGGTACCGACCAGGGCAGCAAGAAGCGCTACGCCGGGCTGATTCAGGAAGGTGACACGCAGCGGATGGTGTTCAAAGGGCTGGAGACGGTGCGCACCGACTGGACCCCGCTGGCGCAGCAGTTCCAGCAAACGCTTTACCTGCGGGTATTCCGCAACGAGCCCTATCAGGATTACGTGCGCGAAACCATCGCCAGCCTGATGGCGGGTGAGCTGGATAACCAACTGGTTTACCGCAAACGCCTGCGCCGCCCGCTGGCAGAGTATCAACGTAATGTGCCTCCCCACGTACGCGCCGCGCGCCTGGCGGATGAAGAGAACGTGAAGCGCGGCCGCGCCCCGCAGTATCAGAACCGGGGAACGATCAAATACGTCTGGACAATTAACGGTCCGGAACCGGTAGATTATCAATACTCACCACTCGATTACGATCACTACCTGACGCGTCAGCTTCAGCCGGTCGCCGACGGAATTTTGCCCTTCATCGACGACGATTTTGCTACACTAGTGACAGGGCAACTTGGCCTATTTTGACACGTGACGAAATGGCTGCCATCCAGTACCATAGCGCCCTTTCCATTCCCGGACCCATTTTTCGATGACCGTCTTTTTTTGACGGGGGTCGAACTATTGCCTGCAATTAAAGATTAGAGCCGAACAACTATGCCTTTTACACTTGGTCAACGCTGGATCAGCGATACAGAAAGCGAACTTGGATTAGGAACCGTCGTTGCCGTCGATGCGCGTATGGTAACCCTCCTCTTCCCTGCCACCGGTGAAAACCGCCTGTACGCTCGCAATGACTCCCCTGTAACCCGCGTGATGTTCAATCCGGGTGACACCGTGACCAGCCATGACGGCTGGCAGCTCAAGATTGAAGACGTAAAAGAAGAGAATGGACTGCTCGCTTACATTGGTACGCGTCTTGATACGGACGAAGCCAATGTCATCCTGCGTGAAGTGCTGCTCGACAGCAAACTGGTTTTCAGTAAGCCGCAGGACCGCCTGTTTGCCGGGCAAATTGACCGTATGGATCGCTTCTCGCTGCGCTATCGCGCGCGCAAGTTCCAGAGTGAACAGTACCGTATGCCGTGGAGCGGCCTGCGCGGTCAGCGCACCAGCCTGATCCCCCACCAGCTGAATATCGCCCATGACGTGGGCCGTCGCCATGCCCCTCGCGTACTGCTGGCCGATGAAGTGGGCCTGGGTAAAACCATTGAAGCGGGTATGATCCTGCATCAACAGCTGCTTTCCGGTGCCGCCGAGCGCGTGCTGATCGTGGTGCCTGAAACCCTGCAGCACCAGTGGCTGGTCGAGATGCTTCGCCGCTTTAACCTGCGCTTCTCCCTGTTTGACGACGAACGCTATGCCGAAGCGCAGCACGACGCCGACAACCCGTTTGAAACCGAACAGCTGGTCATTTGCTCCCTGGACTTCGTGCGCCGCAGCAAGCAGCGTCTTGAGCACCTGTGCGATGCCGAGTGGGACATTATGGTCGTTGACGAAGCGCACCATTTAGTCTGGAGCGAAGACGCGCCAAGCCGCGAGTATATGGCTATCGAACAGCTTGCGGAGCGCGTCCCTGGCGTCCTGCTGCTGACCGCAACGCCGGAACAGCTGGGTCTGGAAAGCCACTTCGCCCGTCTGCGCCTGCTTGACTCAAACCGTTTCCACGATTTCGGGCAGTTCGTGGAAGAACAGAATAACTACCGTCCGGTCGCGGATGCCGTGGCCATGCTGCTGGCAGGCAATCGTCTTTCTAATGAGGAACTCAACACCCTGAGCGAGCTGATTGGCGAGCAGGATATTGAACCGCTGCTGCAGGCCGCGAACAGCGATAGCGATAACGCGGAGCCTGCGCGTAAAGAGCTCATCGACATGCTAATGGACCGCCACGGCACCAGCCGCGTGCTGTTCCGCAACACCCGTAACGGCGTGAAAGGGTTCCCGAAACGCGAGCTGCATACCATCAAGCTGCCGCTGCCCACCCAGTATCAGACGGCGATCAAAGTCTCTGGCATTATGGGCGCGCGCAAAACCCAGGAAGAGCGCGCCCGCGACATGCTCTACCCGGAACAAATCTACCAGGAATTCGAAGGCGATACCGGCACCTGGTGGAACTTCGACCCGCGCGTGGAGTGGCTGATGGGCTACCTGACCGCCCACCGCTCCCAGAAGGTGCTGGTGATCTGCGCCAAAGCGGCTACCGCGCTGCAGCTGGAGCAGGTGCTGCGCGAGCGTGAAGGTATTCGCGCCGCCGTGTTCCACGAAGGGATGTCCATCGTTGAACGTGACCGCGCCGCGGCGTGGTTTGGTGAAGAGGACAGTGGCGCACAGGTTCTGCTGTGCTCGGAAATCGGTTCTGAAGGCCGTAACTTCCAGTTTGCCAGTAATCTGGTGATGTTCGATCTGCCGTTCAATCCGGATCTGCTGGAACAGCGTATCGGTCGTCTGGATCGTATCGGCCAGGCGCATGATATTCAGATCCACGTGCCGTATCTGGAAAAAACTGCCCAGTCCGTGCTGGTGCGCTGGTTCCACGAAGGTCTGGATGCGTTTGAGCATACCTGCCCGACGGGCCGCACCATTTACGATCAGGTGCATAGCGATCTGATCGGCTACCTGGCCGCACCGGAAAACAGTGACGGGTTTGACGATCTGATCAAATCCTGCCGCGAGAAGCATGAAGCGCTGAAAGCGCAGCTTGAGCAGGGTCGCGACCGCCTGCTGGAAATTCACTCCAACGGCGGTGAGAAAGCGCAGGCGCTGGCTGAAAGCATTGAAGAACAAGATGATGACACCAGTCTGATCAGCTTCTCCATGAACCTGTTCGACATCGTCGGAATTAACCAGGACGATCGCGGCGAGAACCTGATTGTCCTGACCCCGTCCGATCACATGCTGGTGCCGGATTTCCCGGGCCTGCCGGAAGATGGTTGTACTATCACCTTCGAGCGTGATGTGGCGCTGTCCCGCGAAGATGCTCAGTTCATCACCTGGGAACACCCGCTGATCCGTAACGGACTGGATCTGATCCTTTCCGGCGATACCGGTAGCAGCACGATTTCACTCCTCAAGAACAAGGCACTGCCGGTGGGTACGCTGCTGGTAGAACTGATCTACGTTGTGGAAGCCCAGGCACCGAAACAGCTCCAGCTGACCCGCTTCCTGCCGCCAACGCCTGTGCGTCTGCTGCTGGATAAAAACGGTACCAACCTGGCAGGGCAAGTTGAATTCGAGAGTTTCAACCGTCAGCTGAGCGCGGTAAACCGCCATACGGGCAGCAAGCTGGTGAATGCGGTACAGCAGGACGTGCATGCCATTCTGCAGCTGGGCGAAAGCCAGATCGAGAAAGCGGCCCGTGCGCTGATCGATGCTGCACGCACCGAGGCCGATGAGAAACTCTCAGCGGAGCTGTCCCGTCTGGAAGCGCTGAAGGCGGTGAACCCGAACATCCGTGACGATGAACTGGCTGCCATTGAAAGCAACCGTCAGCAAATTATGGAAAGCCTGAATCAGGCGGGCTGGCGACTGGACGCATTGCGTCTGATTGTTGTCACGCATCAGTAAGAAGAGCAAAAAAATGGTAATGGAGCCCTACAATCCGCCGATGGATCCCTGGCTGGTCATCCTGTATCAGGATGAACACATTATGGTAGTTAACAAGCCGAGCGGCCTGTTGTCCGTACCGGGGCGTCTGGATGAGCACAAAGACAGCGTGATGACGCGCATTCAGCGCGATCATCCACAGGCGGAATCTGTGCATCGTCTGGATATGGCAACCAGCGGCGTGATTGTGGTGGCGCTCAATAAAGCGGCGGAGCGCGAGCTGAAGCGCCAGTTCCGCGAGCGCGAGCCGAAGAAGCAGTACGTGGCGCGCGTCTGGGGACATCCTGCACAGGCAGAAGGGTTGGTCGATCTGCCGCTGATCTGCGACTGGCCGAACCGGCCTAAGCAGAAGGTCTGCTATGAAACCGGCAAAGCCGCGCAGACCGAGTATGAAGTGCTGGAGTACGCACCGGATAACACCGCGCGCGTACTCCTTAAGCCGATTACCGGACGTTCACACCAGCTGCGCGTGCATATGCTTGCGCTGGGTCATCCGATTTTAGGCGACCGGTTTTACGCGCCGCCGGAAGCGCTGGCGTTAGCACCGCGTCTGCAGCTTCACGCCCAGACGCTGACCATTACCCATCCGGCCTTCGGTAACACGATGACGTTTAACGCCCCGGTGGACTTCTGAAAAAAGGGCCCGACACTGTCGGGCCCTTTTTTATTTGAAACCTTTCTTCTCTTTAATTAGCTCGTAAGCCTTCTGAATTTCCTGCGCTTTCTGCTTCGCCATCTCCATCATTTCCGGCGGTAAGCCTTTCGCGACCAGTTTGTCAGGGTGATGCTCGCTCATCAGCTTGCGATAGGCGCGTTTGATGGTGGTCTGATCATCAGTGGGTTTCACGCCAAGTACGTTGCACGCATCGTCCAGCGTCGGTCCACGCTGCGCCTGCTGCCATGCACCGCCGGAAGACTGCTGGTGATACCCCCTGCCAAACTGCGCGCCGCCCTGCATCATGCGTAAGAACTGGTCGAACTGCATTCGGGAGATGCCCAACTCTTCTGCAATGACGTACAGAACATCACGTTCATTAGGATGCAGTGAACCGTCAGCAAACGCCGCCTGGATTTGAATTTCCAGAAACATCCGAATTAAATCAAAACGTCCGAAGCAGATGCTGCGGAACTGACGCATTTTTTCACGCAGCGGATAGTTATCTGATTTCCCAATGCGAAACGCATTCTGCGCGGCCACACGGGATTCACCATGCAAATTCATGCGGTCCATAAAGATGCTGGCGATTTGAATATCGGCTTCGGTCACGCGGCCTTTGGATTTGGTTAAATGCCCCATGACTTCAAAGGTGGTGGAGAAAAAGAGTGACTGGCGCTCGCGCTGATTCGCAAACCAGGCCATTTTGCGGCTGCGCGCCTTATCAAACATATGACCGATAATGAGCCCAAGCACGATTCCCCAGAACCCGGCACCCATGATGATGGCGAACGCAACGCCGATTATTTTACCCCAATACTGCATATACTCCCCGGATAGTCATATTCCTGGCCGACGCAACGTCATCATCACAGTGTTCAAGCCACGGTCAATTGAAGGACATCGCCTATAATTTGCTTTATCATACTCGTCATTCGATAGCGAGCCTAACACTCTGGCACGCAAACGGGCAGGATTAACGCTGGTACTGCGCTGATGAGTAAGATAGTCTCTGAGCGTTTGTAAGCCGTAGCCACTGATGACGGAACAATAAAATACAACGTATGAAAAAACGTATCCCCACCCTTCTGGCCACAATGATTGGCACCGCCCTGTACAGTCAACAGGGGCTGGCGGCCGATCTCGCCTCGCAGTGTATGCTTGGCGTTCCAAGTTATAATCGCCCACTGGTGCAGGGTGATACAAATAGCTTGCCGGTAACCATTACTGCAGACAGTTCTAAGGGTACTTATCCTGACAACGCCACGTTTACGGGCAATGTGGATATTAACCAGGGCAATAGCCGCCTGCAGGCAGATGAAGTGCAGTTGCACCAGAAGCAGCCGGAAGGCGCGGCCGAGCCGGTACGAACGGTGGATGCGCTGGGTAATGTGCACTATGACGACAATCAGGTCATCCTGAAAGGTCCGAAAGCCTGGTCAAACCTGAATACGAAAGATACTAACGTCTGGGAAGGTGATTACCAGATGGTGGGTCGCCAGGGACGCGGTAAAGCGGACCTGATGAAACAGCGCGGTGAAAACCGCTATACGATCCTGGAAAATGGCTCCTTTACCTCCTGTCTGCCAGGGTCAAACACCTGGAGCGTGGTCGGGAGCGAAGTGATCCACGACCGTGAAGAGCAGGTCGCGGAGATCTGGAACGCCCGCTTTAAGCTGGGTCCGGTACCGGTATTCTACAGCCCTTATCTTCAGCTTCCCGTGGGTGACAAGCGTCGCTCGGGCTTCCTGATCCCCAATGCCAAATACAGCACCTCGAACTACTTTGAGTTCTACCTGCCGTATTACTGGAACATCGCGCCCAACATGGACGCCACGATCACGCCGCACTATATCCATAAGCGCGGCAACGTCATGTGGGAGAACGAGTTCCGCTACCTGACTCAGGCCGGTGCGGGTCTGATGGAGCTGGATTATCTGCCGTCAGATAAAGTCTTCCAGGATGAGCACCCGACCGAAGGCGACAAGCACCGCTGGTTGTACTACTGGCGCCATGCGGGTGTTATGGATCAGGTCTGGCGTTTTAACGTCGACTATACCAAGGTCAGCGATCCTTACTACTTTAATGACTTTGACTCCAAGTACGGTTCAAGTACCGATGGTTATGCCACGCAAAAATTCAGCGTTGGCTATGCGATTCAAAACTTTAACGCCACGGTGTCAACCAAGCAGTTCCAGGTCTTTAGTACCCAAACGCGAAGCACTTACGGCGCAGAACCGCAACTGGATGTGAACTGGTACCAGAACGATGTCGGTCCTTTCGACACCCGCGTCTACGCCCAGGCGGTACATTTCGTGAATACCAACTCTGACATGCCGGAAGCCACGCGTATTCACCTGGAGCCGACCATCAACCTGCCATGGTCTAATGATTGGGCAAGTCTGAATACCGAAGCCAAGCTGATGGCGACACACTACCAGCAAAAGAACATTGATGATTACAACGCGAATCCTAACAATACCGGTCATCTTGAAGAATCCGTAAACCGAACCCTTCCGCAGTTTAAAATGGACGGCAAGTTGATCTTCGAACGTGATATGGGTCTGCTGGCGGATGGTTATACCCAGACGCTTGAACCGCGTATGCAGTATTTGTACGTGCCCTATCGCGATCAGAGCAATATTCAAAACTACGACTCTTCTTTACTGCAGTCTGACTACAGCGGCCTGTTCCGTGATCGTACTTACGGCGGTCTGGACCGTATCGCCTCCGCTAACCAGTTAACGACCGGTGTCACAACGCGCGTTTATGATGATGCTGCCGTTGAACGTTTTAACGTTTCTGTTGGTCAAATCTACTATTTCACCGAGTCACGTACCGGTGATGACAACATCAACTGGGAGAAAGACAACAAAACGGGATCGCTGGTGTGGGCAGGAGACACCTACTGGCGCATGACTGACCGCTGGGGCCTGCGTGGCGGTGTGCAATATGATACTCGCCTCGATAACATTGCTAATAGTAGTGCGGCCATAGAGTATCGTCGTGATGAAGACCGTATAGTGCAGTTGACGTACCGCTATGCCAGTCCGGAATATATTCAGGCGACATTGCCGAACTACGCCAATGCTGACCAATACAAAGACGGGATTTCGCAGGTGGGTGGCGCAGCAAGCTGGCCTATCGCCGATCGCTGGTCAATCGTAGGCGCTTACTACTTTGACACTAACGCCAATAAACCTGCTGACCAGATGGTGGGTCTGCAATATAACTCCTGCTGTTATGCGCTGCGTGTCGGCTACGAACGTAAGCTTAACGGCTGGGATACTCAAAACAATCAGAGCAAATATGATAACGTGATTGGCTTTAATGTCGAACTGCGCGGCCTGAGTTCCAACTACGGCCTGGGCACCCAGCAGATGCTGCGTTCGAACATCCTGCCATACCGTAGTTCCTTGTAATGTATTTGATTTACAACGTAATCCGCTTTGCGGTTAATTGAAATGGAAAAAGTATGAAGAACTGGAAAACGCTGCTGCTCGGTGTCGCTATGGTTGCGAATACCAGCTTCGCGGCCCCCCAGGTTGTTGATAAGGTCGCCGCTGTTGTTAACAACGGCGTCGTGCTCGAAAGTGACGTTGACGGTCTGATGAAATCTGTGAAGCTCAATTCGGGCGAAGCAGGTCAGCAACTTCCGGATGACGCCACGCTGCGCCATCAGATCCTGGAACGACTGATCATGGATCAGATCGTTCTGCAGATGGGTCAGAAAATGGGCGTGAAGGTGACTGACGAGCAACTCGATCAGGCCATCACTAACATCGCAAAGCAAAACAACATGTCTCTGGATCAGATGCGCAGTCGTCTGGCCTATGACGGCATCAGCTACGCCACCTACCGCAACCAGATCCGTAAAGAGATGCTGATTTCGGAAGTGCGTAACAATGAAGTCCGTCGTCGCGTCACGATCCTGCCGCAGGAAGTGGACGCGCTGGCAAAACAGGTGGGTAACCAGAACGATGCGAGCACAGAGCTGAACCTGAGCCACATTCTGATCCCACTGCCAGAGAACCCAACCTCCGATCAGGCTGCGGAAGCAGAAAGTCAGGCACGTTCTATTGTCGAACAGGCGCGTAACGGCGGCGACTTTGGCAAGCTGGCTATCACCTACTCCGCTGACCAACAGGCGCTGAAAGGCGGCCAGATGGGCTGGGGACGTATTCAGGAGCTGCCATCCATCTTTGCCCAGGCGCTGAGTACGGCGAAGAAAGGCGATATCGTGGGTCCAATCCGTTCCGGTGTGGGCTTCCACATTCTGAAAGTGAACGATCTGCGTGGTCAGAGCCAGAACATTTCCGTGACTGAAGTTCACGCTCGTCATATTCTGCTGAAACCGTCACCGATCATGACTGACGATCAGGCACGTGCGAAGCTGGAGCAGATTGCGGCAGACATTAAGAGCGGTAAAACCTCGTTTGCCAATGCCGCGAAGGAGTTCTCTCAGGATCCAGGCTCTGCTAATCAGGGCGGCGATCTGGGCTGGGCTGCAGCAGATATTTACGATCCTGCCTTCCGCGATGCGCTGATGAAGCTGAACAAAGGCCAGATCAGTGCTCCGGTACACTCTTCATTTGGCTGGCATCTGATCGAGCTGATGGACACCCGTAACGTGGATAAAACGGATGCGGCGCAGAAAGACCGCGCTTACCGTATGCTGTTTAACCGTAAGTTCTCTGAAGAAGCGGCAACCTGGATGCAGGAACAACGCGCCAGTGCTTACGTGAAAGTTCTGAGTAACTAATGAAACCGCATCGTGTTGTGATCACCCCCGGCGAACCCGCCGGGATTGGGCCAGACCTCGTTGTCCAGCTCGCCCAGCGAAGCTGGCCGGTGGAACTGGTTGTCTGCGCAGATGCAACACTGTTACAAGACCGGGCGAAGCTGCTCGGTCTGCCTTTAACGCTTATTCCTTACGTTGAAGGCCAACAGCCAGCACCACAGCAAGCCGGTACGCTCACGGTTCTTTCTGTCCCTCTTCGTACACCGGTCATTCCAGGCCAGCTCAGCACGGAAAACGGCCACTACGTCGTGGAAACCCTCGCGCGCGCCTGCGACGGTTGCCTGAAGGGTGAATTTGCTGCCCTGATCACCGGCCCCGTGCACAAGGGCGTCATCAACGAAGCGGGTATCCCCTTCACCGGGCACACGGAATTCTTTGAAGAGCGCTCGCACAGCCCGAAAGTAGTGATGATGCTGGCGACGGAGGCAATGCGCGTTGCGCTCGTGACCACCCATCTGCCTGTTAAGGCCATTCCTGATGCCATCACCCCGGCACTGCTGCGGGAGATCATCGGGATCCTGCATCATGACCTGCAAACCAAATTCGGCATCAAACAGCCACACGTTCTGGTTTGCGGCCTGAATCCGCATGCGGGAGAAGGTGGACACATGGGCACCGAAGAGATCGACACCATTATTCCGGTGCTTGAAGAAATGCGCGCTAAAGGTATGAATCTTAGCGGGCCGCTCCCTGCGGACACGCTTTTTCAGCCGAAATACCTGGATAATGCCGACGCCGTCCTCGCGATGTACCACGATCAGGGCCTGCCCGTGCTAAAATACCAGGGCTTTGGCCGCGGGGTGAATATCACCCTCGGTTTACCCTTTATTCGAACGTCCGTTGACCACGGTACTGCGCTGGATCTGGCAGGACAGGGGAAAGCGGATGTCGGCAGTTTTATTACGGCGCTTAATCTCGCCATCAAAATGATTGTTAATACTCAATGACTAATCGAGTCCATCAGGGCCACTTAGCCCGAAAACGCTTCGGGCAAAACTTCCTCAACGATCAGTTCGTGATCGAAAGCATTGTTTCGGCTATTAATCCGCAAAAAGGTCAGGCTATGGTCGAAATCGGTCCGGGCCTTGCTGCACTGACCGAGCCGGTAGGCGAACGCCTCGACGAGCTGACCGTCATCGAACTGGACCGCGATCTTGCCGCACGCCTGCAAACGCACCCGTTCCTCGGACCGAAGCTGACCATCTACCAGCAGGACGCCATGACCATGAACTTTGGCGAACTGTCGGAGAAAATGGGTCAGCCGCTGCGCGTCTTCGGCAACCTGCCGTACAACATCTCCACGCCGCTCATGTTCCACCTGTTTAGCTATACTGATGCCATTGCCGATATGCACTTCATGTTGCAAAAAGAGGTGGTTAACCGTCTGGTTGCAGGGCCGAACAGTAAAGCGTATGGTCGTTTAAGCGTGATGGCACAATATTACTGTAACGTGATCCCGGTACTCGAAGTGCCGCCGTCAGCGTTCACACCACCACCGAAAGTGGATTCAGCGGTTGTGCGCCTTGTGCCACATAAAACGAAACCCTATCCGGTTAAAGATCTGCGTGTCCTCAGCCGCATTACCACAGAAGCCTTTAACCAGCGCCGTAAAACGATCCGTAACAGCCTGAGCAATTCATTTACCGTTGAGGTGTTAGCCGAGCTGGGGATCGACCCGGCAATGCGTGCGGAGAACATTTCCGTAGAGCAGTACTGCAAGCTGGCTAATTACATCAGCGAAAATGCGCCGCCGAAGGAGAGTTAAGCCATGATTGATTCGCCCCGCGTATGTGTCCATGTACAAAGCGTCTATGTTGAATCGCAATCCTCACCCGATGAAGAGCGTTTTGTCTTTGCTTACACCGTGACCATTCGCAATCTGGGGCGGATGCCCGTGCAGCTGCGCGGGCGCTACTGGCTTATCACCAACGGCAATGGCCGCGAAATTGAAGTTCAGGGTGAAGGTGTCGTGGGCGAACAGCCCCACATCGCCCCTGGCGAAGAGTACCAGTACACCAGCGGTGCGGTGATTGAAACGCCGCTGGGTACCATGCAAGGCCATTACGAAATGGTCGACGTCGATGGCAATGTGTTCCGCGTTGCTATTCCTGTGTTCCGTCTCGCCGTAACCACACTCATTCATTAATCTAATGTCTACATATCTGATTGGCGACGTTCACGGTTGCTACGATGAACTGATCGCATTGTTAAAACAGGTCGACTTTACGCCAGGACAGGACACCCTCTGGCTGACGGGCGATTTAGTCGCGCGCGGCCCGGGCTCGCTTGAGGTTTTACGTTTCGTCAAATCGCTGGGCGATAGCGTGCGCATGGTGCTGGGCAATCACGATCTCCATCTGCTGGCCGTGTTTGCCGGGATCAGCCGCAACAAGCCTAAAGATCGCCTCACTCCGCTGCTGGAAGCGCCAGACGCGGACGATCTGATTAACTGGCTGCGCCGTCAGCCCTTGTTGCAGGTCGACGAGGATAAAAAACTGGTCATGGCCCATGCCGGGATCACCCCGCAATGGGATCTTGAGACGGCAAAAACCTGTGCGCGTGACGTAGAAGCGGTACTGGCGAGCGACTCGTATCCCTTCTTCCTGGATGCCATGTACGGCGATATGCCGAACCACTGGAGCGAAGAGCTCAGCGGTCTGGCCCGCCTGCGCTTTATCACCAATGCGTTCACCCGCATGCGATTCTGCTTCCCGAACGGGCAGTTGGACATGTATTCCAAGGAAACGCCGGAAAGCGCACCTGCCCCCCTCAAACCGTGGTTTGCCATTCCGGGGCCGGTAACAACCGAATACAGCATAGCGTTTGGTCACTGGGCGGCACTGGAGGGCAAAGGCATGCCAGAGGGTATCTACGGTCTGGATACCGGCTGCTGCTGGGGAGGCGAGTTAACCTGCTTACGCTGGGAAGATAAAGCTTACTTCGTGCAGCCATCCAACCGACAGCAGGACTCAGGGGAGAGTGAGGCCGTCGCCTCCTGATGAATCCCCCTCACCCAGGGTGAGGGGGAAAAACTTAACGACGTTCCAGAATCTCGAAGCAGTAGCTGTGGGAGTTCTGCGCATCGGCGTCGTGGAATTCACTGAATACGGATTCCCACTCGTCCGGATCGTAATCCGGGAAATGGGTATCCCCTTCCACTTCCGCATCAATGTGGGTCAGATACAGCTTCTGCGCTTTAGGCAGGAACTGCTCATAAACACGACCACCGCCGATCACCATGATCTCTTCGGCATCACCGCAGGCAGCAATCGCTTCATCTACGGACTTAACCCATTCGACGCGATCGTCAGTACCCGGCTGGCTACTGATAACGATATTCTTACGGCCCGGCAATGGACGACCAATCGACTCCCAGGTCAGGCGGCCCATCACTACCGGCTTGTTTAACGTCGTACGTTTAAACCATGCGAGATCGGCAGGCAGGTTCCACGGCATGGCATTTTCCATACCGATAACGCGGTCTACCGCCAGCGCTGCAATCAGACTGATCATTGAAAATTTCCCGGATGCAAAAAATTGCCGCCACTATACGGAAAGCTTAATCTTTCGTCGACTGGCGGCAGAGTAAAGATACAGAAATTTTTTAATATTGCTGGCAACGCCACTTCACACTGAAGGTTTACTCTCGGGCTCGTCAGCCGGATCGCCGGTATGCTTGCCCTCTTCCGTGCCCTGCCAGCCATGACGCTGGATCAGCGACAGATGATTGCGGTCCTCATTGATGATTTCCGTCAGCATCGCACTGGTGCGTTTAAACACCGCAGCCCGCTCCGTGGCCGTGCTGCCTGCCATCGCCGCCATCTCTTCCACCATCCCGGTGTTAAAGCGGCGGAACAGATCCGCACGTTCGCGCGCTTCATACGCCCCGAGCCCCAGATTCTCGAGCGCCATACGCCCGGATTTCAGCGCACCTTCGAATGTTTCACGCTCGGGTGCCTCAACGCCTGCCTGACGTAGCCGGATGTAATGATCCACATCGCGCGCGCGGGAAATGATCGTCAGCGCCGGGAAATGTTCTTTTACCAGCTCCACCATCTGTATGCTGGTCTCCGGATCGTCAATGGCGTTAATCAACACCTCCGCTTTTGCGGCCCCCGCGGATTCCAGCAGATCGACACGGGTGGCATCACCGTAAAACACTTTCATATCAAATTTACGCAGCGTATCGACATGGTCGGGATCGTGGTCGAGGATGACCATTTTCACCCCACTCGACAGCAGCAAACGCCCTACGATCTGTCCGTAGCGACCAAAACCAGCGATGATCACGCGTGGCTGCTCCTCGTCGATTTCATCGGCTTCGCGCTCCTGATCGCTACCCGATTTTTCGAGGCGAGTCAGCACCACCAGCAGAACAGGCGTTGCAGCCATCGAGAGTGCGACCGCCAGCGTCAGCGCTTTTGCCCACTCAGGATCCAGCACGTTTGCCATCTGCGCGGCGCCAAAGACCACGAACGCAAATTCACTCCCCTGCCCCAGCAGTACTGCAAACCAGCTGCGCTGTTTACCCGGCACATTTAAAGGCCGCGCAATCAGCCACAGCATTGCCATTTTAATGACCAGGAAACCGACCAGCAGGATGATAATCCGCAGCGGGTGTGTGACCAGCGTGCCGAAGTCGACGGACATCCCCACGCCGATGAAAAACAGTCCCAGCAGCAACCCTTTGAACGGCTCAATATCGCTTTCCAGCGCGTGCCGGTATTCAGAGCTTGCCAGCAGAACGCCCGCAAGGAATGCCCCCATCGCCATCGACAGCCCGGCTTCTTCCAGCAGCAAACCAAAACCAAAGACCAGGAACAGTGCCACGGCGCTGAACACTTCGCGCAGACCCGAGCGGGCGACGAAACGCAGCAGCGGACGGGTCACGTAGCGGCCCAGCAGGACCACCAGTGCCAGCGCCCCTACAACCTTCAGTGCCGACAGCGCGAACGCGCCCAGCGTCGTGGAGGATCCGCTTGCCGCCAGCAGCGGGATCATCGCCACCAGCGGAATTGCCGCTATATCCTGGAACAGCAGCACCGAGAACGCACTGCGCCCCATCTGGGAGACCGTCAGGTTTCGCTCGTTCATCGCCTGCATGGCAATGGCCGTCGAGGAGAGCGCCAGCGTCATGCCGATGAGCTCAGCCACTTTCCAGTCCATTCCCAGCAGGATGCAGAACCCGCCCAGCAGCAAGCCGCAGGCCACCATCTGTAATGCCCCGCCGCCAAATACCGAGGCGCGAAGTTTCCACAGGCGCTGCGGATCGAGCTCCAGACCAATCACAAACAGCATCAGCACAACACCGATTTCAGCGAAATGGAGAATCGCCTCTGCATCCGTAACCAGACGAAAACCCCACGGCCCAATGACGCAGCCCGCAATCAGGTAGCCGAGAACCGAGCCCAGCCCCAGGCGTACCGCCACGGGCACAATCAGCGCCGCCGCGCCGAGATAAATCAGCGCCTGTATCAGCGTATGGCTATCCATGGTGCGTCTCCTGCCACTCAAGTAAGCGTTGTTTGTAATGGCGAGCCTGCGCCTGCAGCGTTTCATCGTCGCAGACAAACGTGCAGTGCATCGCAAAAGGTGGGATCCAGTTCAAACCACAATAGAGTGCAGTGGCCTGTAGCGGCTGGGCCAGCACGTCAAACCCCGGGAAAGAACCAATATCAAAGTGGCTTTCTCCTCCGCCAGTGGTCACCGCCCACATCAGGCTTTTCCCTTTTAGCGCATTGCCATTGTGGCCATACGCCCAACCGTGGGAGAAGACTTTATCAATCCACAGTTTCAGGAGCGGAGGCGTGCTGTACCACTGCATTGGATGCTGCCAGATAATCAGATCGGCACGGGAGAGCGCATCCTGTTCAGCAGCGATATCGATATTAAAATCGGGATAAAGTTGATAGAGGGAACGTATCTCTACGTTATCAAGCGTCCTTACCTGCTCAAGCATCCGCTTATTCGCATGCGAGTGCTGCGGATAAGGGTGCGCGTAAATTATGAGTATCATCAAATGACCTGTCTTCTTCTCTTCTTGTAGCAGTGAGTGTAGACAGTTAACCCGCCCGGTGAAAGGGTCAACAGGCCGCGTAAAGGTAAAACGCAACTATTGGCAACCCTCCTTCCTGGCGGGTATAGCAGACCTCAAACCAACAAAAATGACTGTTATCAGATGATATTTGAAATGAATAATTAAGCGCTAAAGCATATTAGCAAGTGATCAATTAAGAAAATATAAAATTATTCTTTAGCAAAATGATCTATACATAACACATTGAAAAATTAATAATTTTACGCTTTTTATCGTTGAATCATTCTTTTAAGTAGCCCAGAAGCGCTATTTTAAGTCATTAATTAGCGCCACTTCTTTTCAAATGGACGTGTAAATGCGCAACAAAATATTCAAATTAAACAAGACCACAAAAACTCTGGGAAATATATTTCCTGCTTTACTTATATTCACACCGGTAGTGGCCTTCGCTGGAACTATTAGCCAGTCAACCTCAGTACCCCAGGATTTTTCCGCTGATGCAGAATACGTGATAAATAAAGATGTCACCATTTCCTCCGCAGGAAGCGAGAGTGCCGTATCGGTCACAGGCATCAATGTCACATCCACGACCAACAAAGGTAATATTTCCGGAAAAGGGAATGGATTAGATATTAATACCGGGGCTCAGCGAGTCATTATTCATAATGAAAGCGGTGCAACCATTTCCTCTACAACAGCCAATGCCGTAAATGTTCAGTCAATGCTTGGCGATCTAAACAATGATGGAAACATCACAGGCACAGAGAATGGCGTGTTCGTCAGTGAAAGCTCTTCAGCCGTCAATATCGCTAACACTGACACAGGCATAATCAGAGGAAACACAGGCCTGAGTTCTCAGATTGGTGTGGGAATAAATAATAGCGGAAAAATAACGGGTACAAACGGCGATGGTATCAGCCTGAGCGATGGTAATACCAAAATTATTAATACCGGCACCTTAGAGGGAACGCAGTACGGTATCAACGTCACGGACACGTCGAAAGCGGACATCACAAACAGTGGCGCGATTAGTGGCGATACGACAGCTATTATGTTTGCCAGCACGAAAAATAATACGCTGGTACTGAACACAGGATCGTCACTCAAAGGAGATGTCATCTCCACCGCGTCAAAAGGCAACACGCTTTCACTGGTTGGTACGGGCACAGAAGACAGCAATTTCATCGGACTGAAGGAAGGGGATGGCTTTGCATCAGTAAAAATGGATGGTGAAAAGTGGACGCTGTCAGGCAATTTAGACATTATCGGCGCAGATGACTCTTTACAGGTCAACAGCGGTGATTTAGTCCTGTCAGGCGCCGTCGCGAATGCCGGTAATACCCTCGTTGCAAAAGATGCCTCTCTCCAGCTTGGTGATGGCAAGAACACCGCCACGCTGAGCGGTGGCCTGACCAACAACGGCACCGTTATTTTTAATCAGGGCAGTTCCTCCACATTCACCACCGGCATTACCGGCAGCGGTAATGTCGAAAAAGCAGATTCAAACACCCTGACGCTCTCCGGCAATAATAGCTACACGGGAAATACCGTTCTGCATAACGGTACGACGCTGATCGCCAGTGGTGCAACGCTCGGCGTGAAAGGCAGTAACGCCACCGTCACCGTTGAAAATGGTGCAGCGTTTGCCACGGCAGGTGAAGTGAATAACAACATTGATATCCTGACCGGCGGTACGCTGGCGGCATGGAATGCGGTTCAGGGTAACACGACCCTGAGCGTTTCAGGTATCGATACGGTCAACGGCAACGTTACCAACGGTGGCACGCTGCTACTCGGCGCGGCCAATAACAGTGTTGGCAACAATTTCATAATAAACGGCGACTACACGGGTTCTTCTGGTAGCCAGATCGTAATGAACAGCAGCCTCGGCGAAGATAACGCACCAACCGACCACCTCACCATTACGGGCAGCAGCTTCGGTCAGTCTGATGTCAGCGTTAAGAATATAGGCGGTCTGGGCGCTCAAACGGTAAATGGTATGGAAATTGTGAGCGTCGGTGGCAGTTCTGAAGCCCAACTGACGCTGGCAGCGCCGATTGTTGCCGGGGCTTATGAATACAATCTCTATCAGCACGGCGACGGCAACTGGTATCTGGAATCGAAGGCGACGCCATCAGATGAGCCGGCAGACGATAATGATGACGGCGGAAACACCGACGGTGACAATACCGATAACGGTGGTAATACCGATAACGGCGACAATACCGACAACGGTGGCAATACCGACAACGGTGGCAATACCGATACCGATGGCAACACGGATAACGGCGGTAATAGCGATAACGGGGGCAACACGGATAACGGTGGTAATAGCGATAACGGTGGCAACTCAGCCCCTGAAGTTATGGCCCCTGAAGTTGGCGCTTACTTAGGCAACTACCTTGCTGCCCAGGGTATGTTCCTGCACAAGCGTGACGATCGCGATCAAATCACCTTCCGCAATGAAGACGATCTGAACACCTGGATGTACGTTAAGGGGCGTTATCACGAGAACGACGCGGGCGGCGATAAAGTCAGCTACGACACCACCACGACCGTTCTGCAAGTCGGCAGCGATTTCATGAGCAAGCCAATGGACAATGGGATCCTGCGTGCCGGTGGCATGTTCGGTGCTGGCCAGGCGAAGACGCATTCGGATGCGAAGCACAACGTGCGTGATGCTCAAGGCAAGGTGGACGGTTTCAATGTTGGGGTGTATGCCACCTGGCAGGAAGATCAGAAATTACGTCTGGGCAGCTACATTGATACCTGGGCCGCTTATAGCTGGTACAACAATAAAGTGACCAGCAACCGCAATGATGAAGACTACGACAGCGAAGGCTTCGCTGCGTCTGTCGAAGTTGGCCACGCGTGGGTTATCCCGTCAGAAAACGCGCGTACCTGGAAGATCGAGCCGCAGGCGCAGGTGATCTACAGCTATCTCGATCAGGAAAATCATACCGATCGCGACGGCGTACGCGTAACGACCCTGGACAACGACAGCATCTTTGGTCGTCTGGGCGTTAAGTCCAGCTACTTCGAGCAGAAGGACGTGAAAGCCTGGCAGCCGTACGTTGCGGTGAACTGGCTGAAAGGGGCAGGCCAAAACGATCTGGCGTTTAATGATGAAACCGTGAGCAACGATACGCCGGAAGATCGTGGTCAGTTAGAACTGGGCGTCACCGGCAACCTGAACGAAACCACGACGCTTTCGCTGCGCGCCAGCGGCGAATGGGGTGAGAACAGCTATGCTGCCTATGGCGGCCATATCCTGCTGAACCACCGCTGGTAATCGTCCAGCAAAAGCGAAAAGCCGTGGCATTTGCCACGGCTTTTTTTTAGTTATCCAGCTCGCCCATGGATTTCACCTGGTCACGGTTAATCTGCTCTGTTTGACCGGTTTCGGCGTTCTTGTACGACACCAGTCCGGTGTCATCATCTACCTGCGGTTTCCCGTCAGTCACGATGGTTTTGCCATCGGTGGTTTTGACTGCCTGGTTAGACGAACAGCCTGCTACGGTAAACAGTGCAGTGGCAGCCAGAACGGAAGCGATCAGTAATTTATTTTGCATGGTGTTTTCCCCTGCTCTCAGATGAATTTCGTTATCGACCTAACCATTTTAGGCTAACTGACTGAAAGCGGATGGAAAACCAGAAGGTTCTGAAGAGGGGAAGAATGCCCGGCAACCGAATGGCACCGGGCATTTTGTCTTACTTGTTAATCTGCGCGTGCATTTCCTGCACTGAAATCACCTTCTCGGTGGCATCCGCGTTCAGCGCCATAGCTGTTGCGAAACCGCCGTTCAGGGTAGTGTCGTAGTGAACTTTGTACTGCAGCGCGCTGCGGCGAATCAGCTTGGAGTCTTCAATCGCCTGACGGCCTGCGGTGGTGTTGATGATGTAGGTGTATTCGCCATTCTTGATACGGTCCTGAATGTGCGGACGACCTTCATGCACCTTGTTCACCAGGCGCGGGTTGATACCGGCTTCACCCAGCACAATCGCCGTACCGTGAGTTGCATCCAGCTCGAAGCCCTGTTTCAGCAGCTTGGCCGCCAGGTCAACCACACGCTCTTTATCGCCTTCGCGAACGGAGAGCAGCGCACGGCCTGATTTTCTCATGGTGGAGCTACTGCCGAGCTGCGCTTTCGCGAACGCTTCAGCGAAGGTGCGGCCCACGCCCATCACTTCCCCGGTAGAGCGCATTTCTGGCCCTAATAGCGGGTCAACGCCCGGGAATTTGTTGAACGGCAGCACCACTTCTTTCACCGAGTAGTACGGCGGAATGATCTCTTTGGTCACGCCCTGCTGCGCCAGCGTCTGGCCCGCCATCACGCGCGCCGCCACTTTCGCCAGCGGAATACCGGTGGCTTTGGAGACGAACGGGACGGTACGTGCCGCACGCGGGTTCACTTCAATCAGGTAGACTTCGTTGTCTTTCACCGCGAACTGGACGTTCATCAGGCCGCGAACCTGCAGCTCGAAGGCCAGCTTCTGCACCTGCTGACGCATCACATCCTGAATTTCCTGGCTCAGGGTGTAGGCTGGCAGAGAACAGGCTGAGTCACCTGAGTGCACGCCCGCCTGCTCGATATGCTCCATGATGCCGCCAATCAGTACCATTTCGCCGTCGCAGATGGCGTCAACGTCCACCTCTACCGCGTCGTCGAGGAAGCGGTCGAGCAGCACTGGCGCATCGTTAGAAACGCTCACCGCCGTCTGGAAGTAACGACGCAGGTCAGCTTCGTCATACACGATTTCCATCGCGCGACCGCCCAGGACGTAAGAAGGACGCACCACCAGCGGATAGCCAATCTCTTTCGCCTTCTCAACGGCCATCTCAATGGCGGTGACGGTGGCGTTGGCTGGCTGTTTCAGCTTCAGACGGTCAACCGCCTGCTGGAAACGCTCGCGGTCTTCCGCACGGTCAATGGCATCCGGGCTGGTACCGATAACCGGTACGCCTGCGGCTTCCAGCGCACGTGCCAGCTTCAGCGGAGTCTGGCCACCGTACTGCACGATAACGCCTTTTGGCTTCTCAATGCGCACGATTTCCAGCACGTCTTCCAGAGTAACCGGCTCGAAGTAGAGGCGGTCGGAGGTGTCGTAGTCGGTTGAGACCGTTTCCGGGTTACAGTTGACCATGATGGTCTCGTAACCGTCTTCGCGCAGCGCCAGCGAGGCGTGTACGCAGCAGTAGTCAAACTCAATGCCCTGGCCGATACGGTTTGGACCGCCGCCCAGCACCATAATCTTGTCGCGGTCGACGGACGGGTTCGCTTCACACTCGTCTTCATAGGTGGAGTACATGTACGCGGTGTCGGTGGAGAACTCCGCCGCACAGGTGTCCACGCGCTTGTAAACCGGGTGCAGGTCATACTGGTCACGCAGCTTGCGGATTTCCGCTTCACGTACGCCCGCCAGTTTAGCCAGACGCGCATCGGCGAAACCTTTACGCTTCAGCATACGCAGGAAGTCTGCGTCCAGGCCGTTGATGCCCAGCTCTGCCACTTTCTCTTCCAGACGCACCAGCTCTTCAATCTGCACCAGGAACCAGCGGTCAATGTTGGTCAGGTTGAATACGCCGTCGACGGACAGGCCAGCACGGAAGGCATCGGCGATGTACCAGATACGCTCTGCACCCGCATCTTTCAGTTCGCGGCGAATTTTGGTCAGTGCTTCCGGGTCGTCCAGGCTGACTTTAGGGTCAAAGCCGGTTGCACCCACTTCCAGACCGCGCAACGCTTTCTGCAGGGATTCCTGCTGCGTGCGGCCAATCGCCATCACTTCACCGACAGATTTCATCTGGGTGGTCAGGCGGTCGTTCGCACCGGCGAATTTCTCGAAGTTGAAGCGTGGAATTTTGGTCACAACGTAGTCGATGGACGGTTCGAAGGAGGCTGGCGTGCGGCCACCGGTGATATCGTTCATCAGCTCATCGAGGGTGTAACCCACCGCCAGTTTCGCCGCCACTTTCGCAATCGGGAAGCCGGTCGCTTTGGAGGCCAGCGCGGAGGAACGGGACACGCGCGGGTTCATTTCGATAACAATCAGACGCCCCGTTTTCGGGTTCACCGAGAACTGCACGTTTGAGCCGCCGGTTTCCACGCCGATTTCACGCAGCACCGCCATCGAGGCGTTACGCATGATTTGGTACTCTTTGTCGGTCAGCGTCTGGGCTGGCGCAACGGTGATGGAGTCGCCGGTGTGGATACCCATCGCATCGAAGTTTTCGATGGAGCAGACGATGATGCAGTTGTCATTTTTATCACGCACCACTTCCATCTCGTACTCTTTCCAGCCAATCAGCGATTCATCAATCAGCAGCTCTTTGGTTGGCGAGAGATCCAGACCGCGTTCGCAAATCTCTTCGAACTCTTCGCGGTTGTAGGCGATACCGCCGCCGGTCCCCCCCATGGTGAAGGATGGACGGATGATGCACGGATAGCCCACTTCAGCCGCAACGGCCAGCGCCTCTTCCATATTGTGCGCGATACCAGAACGTGCGGTGTCGAGGCCGATTTTTTTCATCGCCACGTCGAAGCGACGACGGTCTTCTGCTTTATCAATCGCATCGGCGGTCGCGCCAATCATGGTCACGCCGAACTCGGCCAGCACGCCCTGACGCTCCAGCTCCAGCGCACAGTTTAGCGCCGTCTGGCCACCCATGGTTGGCAGCACAGCATCCGGACGCTCTTTCTCAATGATTTTGCGTACCACTTCCCAGTGAATCGGCTCGATGTAGGTTGCATCCGCCATTTCCGGGTCGGTCATGATGGTCGCCGGGTTGGAGTTGACCAGGATAACGCGGTACCCCTCTTCACGCAGGGCTTTACATGCCTGCGCACCGGAGTAGTCAAATTCACAGGCCTGGCCGATAACAATCGGGCCAGCGCCAAGGATCAGGATGCTTTTTATGTCTGTACGTTTTGGCATGGTCTTCTCGGCTCCTGATTATTTAGCGGTCTTACGGTATTGCTCGATAAGTTCGATGAAGTGATCGAACAGCGGCGCGGCGTCGTGCGGGCCCGGGCTGGCTTCCGGGTGGCCCTGGAAGCTGAACGCTGGCTTATCGGTACGATGAATCCCTTGCAGGGTGCCATCGAACAGTGATTTATGCGTCACGCGCAGGTTAGCCGGCATTGACGCTTCATCGACGGCAAAACCGTGGTTCTGCGCGGTGATCATCACCGTGTTGTTATCAATATCTTTCACCGGGTGGTTACCACCGTGGTGGCCGAACTTCATTTTGATGGTGTTCGCACCGCTCGCCAGCGCCAGCAGCTGATGGCCGAGGCAGATGCCGAATACCGGGATGTCGGTTTCCAGGAAGGACTTGATGGCGTCGATAGCGTAGTCGCACGGAGCCGGGTCGCCAGGACCGTTAGAAAGGAAGATGCCATCCGGGTTCATCTTCAGTACGTCTTCGGCAGAGGTTTTCGCCGGAACCACCGTCAGACGGCAGCCGCGGTCAACCAGCATGCGAAGGATGTTGCGCTTGGCGCCGAAATCATAGGCCACCACGTGGAACGGCAGCTCGCTCTCTTTTTTCGCTTCCGGCAGGTCGCCTTCCAGCGTCCAGCTACCCTGCGTCCAGCTATAGGCTTCAGCGGTAGTCACTTCTTTCGCCAGGTCCATGCCGTTCAGACCCGGGAAGGCTTTCGCTTTTTCCAGCGCCAGCGTGGCATCGAGGTTATCACCCGCGATGATGCAGCCGTTCTGTGCACCCTTCTCGCGCAGCAGACGCGTTAACTTACGGGTATCGATATCAGCAATCGCCACGATGTTATGGCGCTTCAGGTAAGACGAGAGATCTTCAGTGCTGCGGAAGTTGCTGGCAATCAGCGGCAGGTCGCGGATGACCAGGCCTTGCGCATGTACCTGAGAAGATTCTTCGTCAGCCGCATTGGTGCCGACATTGCCGATATGAGGATAAGTAAGAGTAACGATTTGGCGAGAATAGGAAGGATCAGTGAGGATTTCTTGATAACCGGTCATTGAAGTATTGAAAACGACTTCCCCAACCGCCGAACCCGTTGCCCCTATGGCCCGACCGATAAACTGGGTTCCGTCTTCCAGAACCAATAGCGCTGACTTAATCAAAACACCCTCCAGAGAATATTCACTCACTTTATTTGCATATTAATTCATAACCATGTCATGAATCAATGCAAATGTGTTGCCAGCGGATTTTTGGCAAACGGCGGCATTCTGGAGATTGGGAGGCTAAAAGTCAACTTAAAACGGATATTTTGTTTATCCTTTTGCAAGCCTGGCGAGAGTAAAGCCACTTAAGCGACAAAAAGATCAGGTAAATCACTGTAGAAAACGCTTGCGTGCAAGTTTTAATGAAAAATTATTCGGCGAGGCAGTAAAAAGTGGACCAAATGGTCAAAATTTACATTTCAGTAACGAAAACAAGCGATAAAAGCGCTTGTTTTTAAGCTTTAGAGCAAAAATTAAAGAAAATGAGTTAAAATAAAAGGGCAATAAAATATTGCCCTATGCAATCAATATATTACGACTGCAATAACCACATCACGATGGGTAATAATGCTTACAGATTGTTGAGATCAAGCACATCTCGCATATCAAAAAGGCCGCTCTTCTTGCCTTTCAGCCACAAAGCGGAACGCACTGCACCATTGGCAAACGTCATTCGGCTGGAAGCTTTATGCGTAATTTCGACGCGTTCGCCAATATCGACGAACATCGCCGTATGTTCGCCGACGATGTCACCCGCACGGACGGTAGCAAAACCAATCGTGCCCGGTACGCGTTCGCCGGTATGACCTTCGCGGGTATAGACCGCGCAGTCTTTTAAATCTTTATCGAGTGCATGAGCAATCGCTTCGCCCATCGCCAGCGCCGTGCCTGACGGCGCATCAACTTTGTAGCGGTGGTGCGCTTCAACAATCTCAATGTCGGTGTAGTTGCCCATCACCTTCGCCGCCTTCTCCAGTAGCTTCAGCATAACGTTAACGCCCACGCTAAAGTTTGCCGCGAAGACAATCGCAATTTCTTTCGATGCATCCTGGATGGCCTGCTTACCTGCGTCGTCAAAACCGGTGGTGCCGATCACCATCCCCTTACCGTGCTGACGGCAAAACGCCAGATGCGTCAGCGTCCCTTCCGGGCGGGTAAAATCGATAAATACATCGAAGTCATCCTTAACCGCTTCCAGGCTGCTATGTACGGTGACACCGGTCTTTCCTGCGCCCGCCAGTTCACCTGCATCGGCTCCCAACAGTGATGACCCTTCACGCTCCAGCGCCGCGCCCAGTGCCACGCCATCCATCTGAAGTGCCGCCTGAATCAGCTGACGGCCCATACGTCCACCCGCGCCCGCAATGGCGACACGGATCTGTGCATCATGCATAGTTATTCTCTTACGTTAAAATGATGTAAATCGTTTTCAGATTAACCAGCCTTCGCAAAGGCTGCCAACTGAAAACACCGATAATTAGAATTTAACGTGAAACAGACTTAAATATCAGTAAAAGACATGATTTTGTCGTCACGATAAAGTACGGAGCAAAAAAAAGGCCAGCACATGAGATGCTGGCCTTTCATCAGATAAGGGGTTATTCCACTTCGCGAGCATCGATACGCAGTTCTTTCGGGACCTCGAAAACAATGTTCTCTTCGCGTCCTTCGAGCGGAACCGCTTCGCCGCCGCCGAGTTCCTGCAGGCGGACAATGACGTTCTGCACCAGAATATCCGGCGCGGAAGCGCCTGCGGTCACGCCGACGCAGGCCGCATTTTTCACCCACGCTTCCTGAATATCCGTCGCGTCGTCGATCAGAAATGCCGCTTTACCCATACGCTGTGCCAGTTCGGCCAGACGGTTAGAGTTAGAGGAGTTTTTCGAGCCGACCACCAGCACCACATCCGCCTGTTCAGCCAGCGCGCGCACCGCTTCCTGACGGTTGGTGGTGGCGTAGCAGATATCGTCTTTACGCGGCCCGACGATCTTCGGGAAGCGCTGACGCAGTGCGTCAATCACGTCAGAGGTATCGTCGACGGAGAGCGTCGTCTGGGTCATAAACGACAGACGGGCTTCGTTTTTGACGTTCAGCGTCAGGACATCTTCAGGCGACTCCACCAGGTACATGCCCCCTTCCGGGTTACTGTACTGGCCCATCGTGCCTTCGACTTCCGGGTGACCCGCGTGGCCAATCAGAATCGACTCTTCACCACGACGGCTGGCGCGCGCCACTTCCATATGCACTTTCGTCACCAGCGGACAGGTGGCATCAAAGACCGTCAGATCGCGGCTTTTCGCTTCGTTACGGACGGCCTGAGAGACGCCGTGCGCGGAGAAGATCAGGATCGCGCCGTCCGGCACTTCGCTAATCTGCTCGATGAAAATAGCACCACGCTCGCGCAGGCTGTCGACCACGTAGCGGTTGTGCACCACTTCGTGACGCACATAAATCGGCGCGCCGTAAATTTCCAGCGCGTTTTCAACAATGCTGATAGCGCGGTCTACACCGGCGCAGAAGCCGCGCGGGTTAGCCAACAGGATCTGCATTTCAGGCCTCCAGTGCTGGGTCAATCTCCAGCACTTCAACATCAAAATGAACGGTACGCCCGGCAAGCGGATGGTTGAAATCAACGGTAATGGAGTCACCGTTGATTTCGCGGATCACACCAGGCATTTCGCTGCCGTCCATAGCGGTAAAGAGCATAATCGCCCCGATTTCCGGCTCACCAGCGTCCATAAATTCGCGACGCGAGAAATACTGGATCAGATCCGGGCTTGGCACACCAAACGCAGCATCTGGCTCCAGCGAAAAGGCTTTTTTCTCGCCCTCTTTCAGGCCAAGAAGCTGCTGCTCAAGACCTTCAGACAGGGAGGTATCGCCAAGACGGAACAGGGCCGGTTTGCCGTTATTGCGGGTGGATTCAGCCGTGGAGCCATCATCCAGCTTCAGCGTGAAGTGAACGAGAACCGCGCTGTTGCTCTGTACGGATTTAGACATGCAAATTGCTCGCTTGTTTTGGGTCACCTGTTGCCCGGTGGCGCTACGCTTACCGGGCCTACGGGAGGCCACAAATTCTGTAGGCCGGGTAAGCGTAGCGCCACCCGGCATTGATGCTTACGCCTGCTCTTTCGCGGCCGGTTTCGGCAAGAAACCTTCCAGCACGATTAACGCCGCACCGATGCAAATTGCGCTATCGGCGAGGTTAAAGGTCGCGAAGTGCCAGTCGCCGACGTAGAAGTCGATCATATCGACCACAAAGCCGTGCCACAGGCGATCGAACAGATTGCCCAGCGCGCCGCCAATGATCAGCGCGTAGGCGATGTTATTCAGCTTTTGCGTTGCCTTCGAACGGTACATCAGCACTGCCAGTATGACGCAAATACCTAAAGCGATACCCGCGAAGAACCAGCGCTGCCAGCCACCGCTGTCAGCAAGGAAGCTAAACGCCGCACCGTAGTTACGTGCGTAGTGAAGGTTAAGCGACGGGAACAGCGGGACCGTCTCCCCCAGAGCAAAGTTCTGGAGGATCAGGAATTTGCTGCCCAGATCGATAATCAGCACTACCACAACCAGCCACAGCCAGCGCAGTCCTGTTGAACAGAGAGTTTTACTCATCAGGCAAACTTACGTTTTTCGCCGTCACCGGCGACGTTGCTTACACAGCGTCCGCAGATGTCTGCGTGTTCCGCCACCTGGCCGACATCCGTGGTGTAATGCCAGCAACGCGGGCATTTCTCACCGTCGGCTTTGCTCAGCGCGACTTTCAGTCCTTTGAGCAGCTCGCTCTGCTGAGCATCAGCAGAGGCCTCGGCATAATCCGCAACTTTCGCACCGGAGGTCAACAGGACAAATCGTAATTCATCACCCAGCGCGGTTAGTTTTGCCGCCAGCTCAGGTTCGGCGTACAGGGTGACTGCCGCTTCCAGAGAGCCGCCGACTTTCTTGTCCGCACGCGCCTGCTCGATAACCTTGTTCACTTCGCCACGCACTTTCAGCAGCTCGTCCCAGAAGGCATCGTTCATCGCTTCGGTGCTGGAGAGATCGAACAGACCTTCGTACCACTCGCCCGTGAAGACATATTTCTCACGGTCGCCTGGCAGGTAGCCCCAGATTTCATCTGCGGTGAAGGACATGATCGGCGCCATCCAGCGAACCAGCGCTTCAGCGATGTGGAACAGGGCGGTCTGGCAGCTACGACGCGCCACGCTGTCCGCTTTCGCGGTGTACTGGCGGTCTTTGATGATGTCGAGATAGAACGAGCCCATTTCGATGGAGCAGAAGCGCATCAGGCGCTGCACCACTTCGTGGAAATCATAAGACTCATAGGCTTTCAGGATATCGTCCTGCGCCGCTTTCGCACAGCCTACCGCCCAGCGGTCCAGCACGACCATCTCTTCCGGTTTCACCATGTCCTTCACTGGATCAAAACCGTTCAGGTTCGCCAGCAGGAAGCGCGCAGTGTTACGGATACGACGATAGCTGTCGGCAGCACGCTTCAGGATCTCGTCCGACACTGCCATTTCGCCGGTGTAGTCGGTAGAAGCCACCCAGAGACGCAGAATGTCTGCGCCCAGCTTGTTCATCACATCCTGCGGAGAAACGGTGTTCCCGATGGATTTAGACATCTTACGACCCTGACCATCCACGGTGAAGCCGTGAGTCAGTACCTGGCGATAAGGTGCTTTACCTTTCATGGCGGTGGAGATCATCAGGGATGACATGAACCAGCCGCGGTGTTGGTCAGACCCTTCCAGATACATGTCGGCAGCGTGACCGGCAAACTCTGGACGCACGTCAACCACCGAGGCGTGGGTCGAACCAGAGTCGAACCACACGTCCAGGGTATCTGGCACTTTCTCGTAGTTGTCCGCGTCCGCGCCCAGGATGTCGCGGGCATCGAGATCCCACCACGCCTGAATGCCGTCAACTTCGACGCGTTTCGCCACTTCTTCCATCAGTTCCAGGGTATTCGGGTGCAGTTCCTGCGTCTCTTTATGTACGAACAGAGACATCGGCACGCCCCAGGTACGCTGACGGGAGATACACCAGTCAGGACGGTTAGCGACCATGGATTCGATACGCGCCTGGCCCCAGTCCGGGATCCACTGCACGCCTTTGATCTCTTTCAGAGACTGCTCACGCAGGCCTTTCTGATCCATGCTGACGAACCACTGCGGGGTTGCACGGAAGATGATCGGCGTCTTGTGACGCCAGCAGCATGGATAGCTGTGCTGCATTTTCTCAACGTGCAGCAGCGCGCCGCTGGTGCGCAGCATATCCACGATGATGTCGTTGGCTTTAAAGACGTTGATACCGTCCAGAGCCGGATAAGTACCAGGCAGGTACGAGCCGTCCGGCCCCACCGGGTTAGCGATTTCCAGACCGTACTTCAGGCTGATGTTGTAGTCGTCAGGACCGTGACCACCGGCGGTGTGTACCGCACCGGTACCGGCTTCCAGCGTAACGTGGTCGCCCAGGATGGCCGGAACGTCGAAGCCCAGGAACGGGTGTTTGAAGCGCATCAGTTCCAGCGCGTCGCCTTTCACGGTACCCAGCACGGTGTAGTCGGTGATGTTCGCGCGTTTCAGCACGCTCTCCACCAGATCTTTCGCCAGGATAACCGCGCGACCCTCAATCTGCACCAGCGCGTAGTCAAACTCACCGGACAGGGAGATTGCACGGTTGGCTGGCAGCGTCCACGGCGTGGTGGTCCAGATCACCAGCGAGACCGGGCCGTTAACGGAGGAGACGCCAAATTTGGCTTTCACCGCATCCTGATCGACAGCGTCGAACGCCACGTCGATAGAAGGCGAGGTTTTGTCGTAATACTCTACTTCGGCTTCTGCCAGCGCAGAACGGCAGTCCACGCACCAGTGCACCGGCTTCGCGCCTTTGTGCAGGTGGCCGTTACCGATGATTTTGCCCAGCGCACGGATGATGTTGGCTTCAGTTTTGAAGTCCATAGTCAGGTACGGGTGCGACCAGTCGCCCAATACGCCCAGACGGATAAAGTCCGCACGCTGGCCGTCAACCTGCGTGGCAGCGTATTCGCGGCATTTTGCGCGGAACTCAGCGGCGGTGAACTTCTCACCTGGCTTGCCAAACTCTTGCTCCACTTTCAGCTCGATTGGCAGACCGTGGCAGTCCCAGCCCGGAACGTAAGGCGAGTCATATCCTGTGAGGCCTTTGGACTTCACAATAATGTCTTTCAGAATCTTGTTTACAGAGTGACCAATATGAATGCTGCCATTCGCATAGGGAGGGCCATCATGCAGAATGAAGGTTTTTTTGCCTTTTTTGGCTGCACGAATGATGCCGTACAGGTCATCATCGGTCCAACGCGCCAGCATTCCCGGTTCGCGCTTGGCGAGATCGCCGCGCATCGGGAACCCTGTTTCCGGCAAATTCAGGGTTGATTTATAGTCACTCATCAGATTCTCGGTTCCGTATTTATCACGTAGGCATTTAAGCCGGGTTCATAGCCCAAAAAACTCGCGGGCCGTCAATTCATCACGCGCAATCTGCGCTTTTAGTTCATCCAGTGAAGCAAATCGCTGCTCATTGCGTATTTTTTTACGCAGTATTACATCTATATGGCGACCATAAAGGTCCATTACAACGTCCAGCAGGTGCACTTCTAACTGTTGACGTACACCGGCGACAGTGGGACGCGTGCCAATGTTGGCAACGCCGTAAAACGGCTTATCGCCCAGTCCTGCCACTTCCACCGCATAGACCCCTTTAACCGGGGAAACCTGACGACGCAGCGGGATATTCGCCGTCGGGAAACCTATCGTGCGCCCCAGGGCGTCGCCATGCACGACGCGGCCTGAGATGGTAAACGGGTGCCCCAGCAGCGTTTCTGCCGTATCCAGTTCATCATTCGCCAGCGCCTGACGCACCGCCGTGCTGCTGACGCGCACGCCGCCTTCACAGAAGGTCATCGCGCTGGTCACGTCAAAACCGTACTCCAGGCCCGCCTTCTGTAATAGCAAGAAATCGCCCTGCCGACCAGCGCCAAAGCGGAAATCATCCCCCACGGCGAGAAACTGTACGCCAAGACGCTTAACCAGCAGGTCGCTGACGAAATTTTGTGCTGTCAGTGCGGCAAAGCGACGATCGAAACGCACGCACAGCACGTAGTCCACGCCGGACTCTGCCAGGTAGCGAAGCTTCTCACGCAGGCGAGTGAGACGGGCGGGCGATTTATCCCCCGCAAACAGCTCCAGCGGTTGCGGTTCGAAAATCATCACCACCACGGGCAGGCCACGGGCCTCCCCCTCTTTACGCAATCCCTGCAACAGCGCCTGATGACCACGATGCACGCCGTCGAAATTACCAATAGTCAGCACGCACCCGTGTGGTGCGCTGCTGAGATTATGTATGCCGCGTATCAGCTTCATGTCTGGCTCAAAACAGTGAAAATCGCCAAAGTATACCTTGTACCGCGGTTAAGGTTAACCGGCGATTGTTCGCGCAAAACAGAAAGCCGTAATGATTTCATCAGGCTGACCTTTCACAGCGAAAAAATCTGCTCGTGAACTGCGATTTTTATGCCGAAAGGCTGTATTCACGCAAGACAAGCTGGTAGAATCCTGCGCCATCACTACGTAACGTAGCGTCGCTTTTTAACGGCGCTTATTTGCACAAATCCATTGACAAAAGAAGGCAAAGAGGGCATATTCCTCGGCCTTTGAATTGTCCACATAGATCATATTTGGGAGTTGGACTTGGCTAATATCAAATCAGCTAAGAAACGTGCCGTTCAGTCTGAAAAGGCTCGTAAGCACAACGCAAGCCGTCGCTCTATGATGCGTACTTTCATCAAGAAAGTATACGCAGCAATCGAAGCTGGCGACAAAGCTGCAGCGCAGAACGCATTTAACGAAATGCAACCAATCGTGGATCGTCAGGCTGCTAAAGGTCTGATCCACAAAAACAAAGCAGCGCGTCATAAAGCAAACCTGACCGCGCAGATCAACAAACTGGCTTAATCGCTACTTGTTGTTGCTTGTTTAAAGAACCCGCTTAATGCGGGTTTTTTTATGTCTTCAGATTGCCGGTGGCGTAAACAGCGCCGAGTAGTCACGGTTGCAGATTCGCTGCACCGCCGGGTGCTGAATCATTCTTTCGGCAAATATGGCGTGATACTCCTCCATCACGTTATCCACTCTGCCAATCTCCGTAATCTTGTTGTCTGAATAGAGATCGAGCACGTACAGCGTTGGCGCAACGAAGATGGCATTGTGCGCTTCGCCAAAGGCTTTCATCAGTGCCGCATCGTCGAATTCACCGAGGATCTCCACCTTCAGCCCCTGCGAGTTAAACCAGTTCAACAGCTTACGCCCGAGCATTGACCGCCTTCCCGGCACTAATAAGCGACGCTCTTCCAGACAGGCCGGGAAGGGTTTTTCCGGCGGTGGATTAATGCACCAGAAGCTGACACCGCATTCGCCAATCTTCACTGAGAACAGCCCTTCCTGCTGCGTGGAGTCGATGGGGCAGTCCGAGATAATCATATCCAGCTTATGCTGGCTCAGCTGTTCCAGCAGCATCTCGTGGGTGGATTCAAAGCAGCGCAGATGGATTTGTTCATCTTCCACCACCGCGGCATCCAGCACGCCGCTCACCAGCCGTTTGGACAGCGCATCCGCCACGCCGACGTCAAAGAGCAGGTTAGACTCTTTGCGATAGTTGACGATATCCAGCATCTCCTGGCTGAGGGTGAACATCTTGTCCGCATAGCGAAAGACCAGTTCCCCAAGTTCGCTTGGCTCAATCCCGCGGCCTTTACGCTTGAACAGCTTGCCCTGCAGGCGCTCTTCCAGCGCCTTGATTTGGCCGGTAATGGTCTGCGGCGTGAGATAGAGCGCCTCAGCCGCCCCCACCACCGAGCCCTGCTTGTAGACGTGCCAGAAGTAGTAAAGATGGTTGTAATTCAAATGAGACATAGCGTCTTCACTCCCTGAGTATGTAACGGGAGAAGGCTCATCTTCTCCCGGTTTCCGTTATGCCTGGACAGCCTGTCCGGGCAATTTCACCTTCAACAAGGTATAACCGATTACCGCGGCCAGTAATGAACCGATAAGAATGCCGAGCTTCGCCCAGACGATGAGTTCAGGGGCATTTGCGCCAAACGCCAGCGTCGAGATAAAGATCGACATGGTAAATCCAATACCACACAGCACGCCGACAGCCATAATCTGACCAAAGGTGGTGCCGTTCGGCAGCGATGCCAGCTTCATCTTCAGCGCCAGCCAGCAGAACAGGCTGATCCCCAGCGGTTTACCAATAAACAGCCCGGCAATAATGCCCAGCGGCAGGACAGACGTCAGCCCATCCAGCGTCACGCCCTGCAGGGAAACGCCGGCGTTAGCAAAGGCAAACAGTGGCAGGATCATAAAGGCGACCCACGGATGCAGGACGTGCTCAAGCTGTTTAGCGGGGGATTTACCCTCCTGCGGTTTTAGCGGCACAAAGAAGCCAACAATCACCCCGGCCAGCGTGGCATGCACGCCGGATTTCAATACCGCTGTCCAGAGTACCATCCCCACGAGGATGTAAATGCCGATGCGGCGGACATTGAAAATGTTCAGCAGCGCCAGGACCGCAATTGCGCCTGCCGCCACGCTCAGCGACAGAATCGACAGATCGCTGGTATAAAACAGCGCGATAATCACGATCGCGCCCAGATCATCAATGATCGCCAGCGCCATCAGGAAGATTTTCAACGCCATCGGCACGCGGCTGCCGAGCAAGGCTAAGACACCGAGCGCAAACGCGATATCCGTTGCCGCCGGGATAGCCCACCCGTCACGCGCAACAGGATCCTGCCAGGTAAACGCAAGGAACAGCAGTGCCGGAACGACCATCCCGCCGATAGCGGCGATCACCGGAAAGGCGGCGCGCTGACGGCTGGCGAGGGAGCCCAACACCAGCTCCCGTTTGACCTCAAGTCCCACCAGCAGGAAGAACACCGCCATTAGCGCATCGTTGATCCACAGCAGCATGTTCTTGTTAATTTCCAGCGCCCCGACCTTCAGCTCAACGGGTGTTTCCAAAAATGCGTGATAGAGATCGCGCGTCATGCCTAGGTTCGCCAGCACCATTGCGGCTGCCGCGGCAATAATCAGGATCACACCACCGGACGCCTCACTGCTAAAGAAACGGTGTAGTAATTTCATTTAAGTTCTCTCTTTTACAACAATACCTCGATAAAACCATAATACCAAGCCAAATAGCTCGGCAAAAACAGATTAATATTGAGTGTAGACTCAGTTTTACCGATCTATCCCCCAAAATAAAAAAGCCCGGAATCGCTTCCGGGCTTTATATCGTGGAAAACCGGCTAACAGATTAGCGGGTCAAATCGTCGAAGAATTTTTTGACGCCATCAAAGAAGCTTTTGGAGCGCGGGCTGTTTTTCTCGCCCGTTGGGCCGCCAAAGCTCTCCTGCAGCTCTTTCAGTAGCTGTTTTTGCTTGTCGTTCAGCCCCACTGGGGTTTCTACAACCACACGGCACAGCAGGTCGCCCTGAGCACCGCCGCGAACGGACTTCACGCCTTTACCACGCATGCGGAACAGCTTACCGGTCTGGGTTTCGCCCGGGATCTTCAGATTGACGCGACCATCCAGGGTAGGCACTTCAATTTCACCACCGAGCGCCGCCATGGCGAAGTTGATCGGCACTTCACAGTACAGGTTGTTACCTTCACGCTCGAAGATGGCATGCTGCTTCACCTGGACCTGAACGTACAGATCGCCTGCCGGTGCGCCGTGCTCACCGGCTTCACCTTCACCTGCCAGACGGATGCGGTCGCCCGTATCCACGCCTGCCGGGATTTTGACGGACAGGGTCTTGGTTTTCTCAACGCGACCATGACCGTGGCATTTAGTGCACGGATCTTTAATCAGCGTACCGCGGCCATGACAGTGAGGACAGGCCTGCTGTACTGCGAAGAAGCCCTGACGCATCTGCACCTGACCGGAACCGTGACAGGTTGGACAGGTCTGCGGCTGGGTACCCGCTTTCGCGCCGCTGCCGTGGCACACGTCACACTCTTCCAGCGTCGGGATACGGATCTCTTTGGTGACACCGCGAACGGCCTCTTCCAGCGTCAGCTCCATGTTATAGCGCAGGTCTGCGCCGCGCGCTGCGCGCTGACGACCACGACCGCCGCCAAAGATATCGCCGAACACGTCGCCGAAGATGTCGCTGAAATCAGCACCGCCGCCAAAGCCGCCGCCACCGAATCCGCCGCCGCCCATGCCGCCCTGTTCAAAGGCTGCGTGGCCGTACTGGTCATAGGCCGCACGTTTTTGTGCATCGGTCAGGACTTCGTAGGCTTCTTTGATCTCTTTAAATTTTGCTTCAGCCTCTTTATCCCCCTGGTTGCGGTCCGGGTGGAATTTCATGGCCAGGCGCTTATACGCCTTTTTGATTTCACGCTCTTCCGCAGTTTTCGGAACGCCTAAAATCTCGTAATAGTCTTGCTTTGCCATTGGTTTTTTTAAGCCCCTTAACATGCGAGCACGGGCGTGGAGAGTTCTCCTACGCCCGTGCCGATTAATTACCCTGCATCAGGGCGATTATTTTTTGTCTTTAACTTCTTCGAACTCAGCGTCGACAACGTCGTCGTCTTTCGCGTTGTTCGCGGAAGCGTCAGCGCCCGCTTGCTGCTGCGCGTGCTGCTGCTGAGCAATTTCCATCAGCTTCTGGGAAGCCTGTGCCAGCTCCTGCATCTTCGCTTCGATATCCGCTTTGTCTTCGCCTTTCAGAGACGTTTCCAGCGCGGTCAGTGCAGCTTCGATAGCCGTTTTATCTTCCGCTGGCAGTTTGTCGCCCGCTTCTTCAACCTGCTTACGGGTGCTGTGCAGCAGATGGTCACCCTGGTTACGGGTCTGAACCAGCTCTTCGAACTTACGGTCAGATTCCGCGTTCGCTTCTGCTTCACGAACCATTTTCTGGATCTCTTCTTCGTTCAGACCGGAAGAAGCCTTAATGGTGATCTTCTGCTCTTTACCGCTGTTTTTGTCTTTCGCGGAAACGTGCAGGATACCGTCAGCATCGATATCGAAGGTCACTTCGATCTGCGGCATGCCGCGTGGTGCCGGGTTGATACCATCCAGGTTGAACTGACCCAGAGATTTGTTATCAGACGCACGTTTACGCTCACCCTGCAGCACATGGATGGTTACCGCAGACTGGTTGTCTTCAGCGGTAGAGAACACCTGGCTGTGCTTGGTCGGGATAGTGGTGTTTTTAGTGATCAGCGCAGTCATCACGCCGCCCATGGTTTCGATACCCAGAGACAGCGGGGTAACGTCCAGCAGCAGAACGTCTTTCACTTCACCGGTCAATACACCACCCTGAACGGCAGCACCGATAGCAACGGCTTCGTCCGGGTTAACATCTTTACGTGGCTCTTTACCGAAGAACTCAGCCACTTTCTTCTGGACCATTGGCATACGGGTCTGACCACCAACGAGGATAACGTCATTGATATCAGACACGGACAAGCCAGCATCCTGCAGAGCAACTTTCAGTGGCTCGATAGAACGGTTCACCAGGTCTTCGACCAGGCTTTCCAGTTTTGCACGGGTCACTTTGATGTTCATGTGTTTAGGACCGGTCGCATCTGCAGTAATGTACGGCAGGTTAACGTCGGTCTGCTGAGCGGAAGACAGTTCGATCTTCGCTTTCTCAGCGGCTTCTTTCAGGCGCTGCATGGCCAGCGGGTCGTTACGCAGGTCGATGCCCTGATCTTTCTTGAACTCGTCTACGAGGTAGTTGATCAGACGGGTATCGAAGTCTTCACCACCCAGGTGGGTATCACCGTTGGTTGCCAGAACTTCGAAGGTTTTTTCGCCGTCAACTTCGTCGATTTCGATAATAGAGATATCGAAGGTACCACCACCCAGGTCGTAAACCGCGATAGTGCGGTTGCCCACTTCTTTATCCAGACCGTAAGCCAGAGCCGCTGCGGTAGGTTCGTTGATGATACGTTTTACTTCCAGACCTGCGATACGGCCAGCATCTTTGGTAGCCTGACGCTGAGCATCGTTAAAGTAGGCAGGTACGGTGATAACGGCTTCAGTTACTGGCTCACCCAGGTAATCTTCAGCAGTCTTCTTCATTTTTTTCAGCACTTCAGCAGAGATCTGCGGTGGTGCAGTTTTGGTGCCTTTCACATCAAGCCATGCATCGCCGTTATCTGCTGCGATGATTTTGTAAGGCATGATAGAAACGTCACGCTGAACTTCTTCGTCCTGGAAGCGGCGGCCGATCAGGCGTTTAATCGCAAACAGGGTATTTTGCGGGTTTGTCACTGCCTGACGTTTAGCCGGCTGACCAACCAGAGTTTCACCATCCTGGGTATAAGCAATGATAGAAGGCGTGGTGCGATCGCCCTCGGCGTTCTCCAGCACGCGTGCAGTAGTGCCGTCCATAATCGCTACACAAGAGTTGGTCGTACCCAGGTCGATACCAATAATTTTACCCATCTAAACGTCTCCACTAAAAATTCAGTCAACATGTGGTTGTGTACCTGTAATAAGGGCAGAACGTGCTTTTTCAACTGCCCAGATTTGATTTTTTTCAGGTCCACACACTGCGGTTGACTACAAGATGGGGTCGCTACGGCATCCATCAAGGGGCAAGCGTAAAAAAATTTTTAATTTCACCCTGATGAGATCATAGACGGCATCGATTGCGCCCATTATGATGCCGCGCCCCGTCAGGGAGTAATGACGCGGGTTTAACCATTTCACCATATTAATGATGATTTTTTTGAGGACTTATGGGCAACACTAAGTTGGCTAATCCGGCTCCGCTGGGCCTGATGGGTTTTGGCATGACCACTATCCTGCTGAACCTGCACAACATCGGGATGTTCCCGATGGATGGCATTATCCTGGCGATGGGCATTTTTTACGGCGGCATCGCACAAATCTTCGCGGGTCTGCTGGAATATAAGAAAGGCAACACCTTCGGCTTAACCGCCTTCACCTCTTACGGCTCGTTCTGGCTGACGCTGGTCGCTATCCTGCTGATGCCTAAAATGGGTCTGGCAGACGCAGCGAATGCCCACTTCCTGGGCGTGTATCTGGGTCTGTGGGGCGTCTTCACCCTGTTCATGTTCTTCGGCACGCTGAAGGGGAACCGCGCGCTGCAGTTCGTCTTCCTGAGCCTGACCGTACTGTTCGCCCTGCTGGCCATCGGCCACCTGGTGGATAACGAAGGCATCGTACACGTTGCAGGCTGGATTGGCCTGGTATGCGGCGCAAGCGCTATCTACCTGGCCATGGGTGAAGTGCTGAACGAGCAGTTCGGCCGCACTATTCTACCGATTGGTGAAAAACACTGATTCGTCTGTCGTGCCCGCCTCGCGGGCACGATTTTCCCCTGACTGCCGAAGCCAAATCCCCAATACCAGCCCCATTAACGACAACGCCAGCACGTACCAGGCCGGCGCCAGGGGAGACACACCCATTAATACCGTCACCGCAATCGGCGTCAGTCCGCCAAAGATGGCATACGAGACGTTGTAAGAAAATGAGATGCCGGTGAAGCGCACCTCAGGCGGAAACGCGCGTACCATCACATACGGTACCGCCCCGACAACGCCTACGCACAGGCCTACCACACCGTACAGCAGGAACAGCTGTTCAGGGTGGCTGCCTGCCAAATGGTAAAACGCCCAGCTTGATACGGCCAGTAACAGGCTGCCGACGATAAAGGTCACGCTGGCACCGAAGCGATCGGCAGCCAGCCCGGCGGCAAGACAGCCAAAGCAAAGCATAATGGTCGCGATACTGTTCGCCTGTAACGTCACTGCCGGGGCGAACCCGTACTGTTTTTGCAGCCAGACCGGCGACATCAAAATCACCACCACGATGCCCGCCGAGAGCAGCCAGGTGAGCAGCATCGACACCACGACCGCTTTTTTATGGCGCACCACCACGGCTTTGACCGGCAACTCCTGAGCCAGCGCTTTGCGCTGCTGCATCTCAAGGAAAATCGGCGTCTCCTGCAACCAGCGACGCAGGTACATCGCCACCAGGCCAAACGCTCCGCCCAGCAGGAACGGTAAGCGCCAGCCCCAGTCGTGCACAGCCTGCTGCGTCATGCTGGTGTTTACAATGGTCGCAACGATGGAACCAAGCAAAATCCCCACCGTTAACCCCGCGGTTAAGGTGCCGCAGGCGATACCAATGCGGCGCGCCGGAACATGTTCCGCAACAAACACCCACGCCCCCGGTACCTCACCACCGATCGCGGCCCCCTGAAGAATACGCATCAGTAGCAGCAATAACGGGGCAACAATACCCATTGAGGCATAGGTTGGCAGCAGGCCAATCGCCAGCGTCGGCACGGCCATCAGCAGGATACTCAGGGTAAACATTTTCTTGCGCCCGACCAGATCGCCAAAGTGCGCCATCACAATGCCGCCCAGCGGACGTGCCAGATATCCGGCAGCAAAAATGCCGAAGGTTTGCACCTGTCGCAGCCATTCCGGGATATCCGCCGGGAAGAACAACTCCCCTACCACAGCGGCGAAGAAAACAAAGATGATGAAGTCGTAAAACTCCAGCGCGCCGCCCAGAGCGGCGAGCGTGAGGGTTTTATAATCCTGTCGATTCAGAGGTCGGGTGTTATGTGACATAGCGAACCATTGTGCATGTGTTGTGGATTATTTTTTACAGCAATCGTAAAGAAAAAATTACTATATCGTAAATCCATTTACACGCCACTGCGGCTGACGCTAATGTCACATTTTAATTAATTTCAGGAGATTGTCTCGCGGCGGGCGCTTTTAGGACGAAATGCTGCTACCACTTTGTCGTCCGTCTCGACGTACGGCCCGTCCAGCAGCTGTATACAATACGGTACACTTGCAAAGATGCCGTGGACGATGACGCTGCCATCCTCCGCTTTCAGTCCTTCCAGCGTCTCTTTGATGGACTTCGGCTGGCCCGGCAGGTTCAGAATCAGCGCCTGTTTGCGGATCACCCCCACCTGGCGAGACAAAATGGCCGTCGGGACAAAGTGTAGACTGATCTGACGCATCTGTTCACCGAAGCCTGGCATTTCACGATCGGCAATCGCCAGCGTCGCGTCCGGGGTCACATCGCGGCGCGCAGGGCCGGTTCCGCCCGTCGTCAGCACAAGGTGACAGCTCATTTCATCGACCAGCTCACACAGGGTCTGCTCGATGATTGGCTGTTCGTCCGGGATCAGGCGGGTCTGGATCTCAAACGGGGTGGTCAACGCGCTTGCCAGCCACTCTTCCAGAGCAGGGATGCCTTTATCCTGGTAAACGCCGCTGGAGGCGCGGTCGGAAATCGACACTAAGCCGATGCGTAAGGTATTCATATCCATTCCATTCAAAAAGTACTGATTAAAGGGAATGATACACGCAGAGGGGAAATTCAGACAGAGTACGAAAGAAGTAGCGTGACCGGGGACCCGGTCACGCAGAATGATTACAGCAGGTCGCCGATCATTTTTTCCAGTTTTTCCTGGTCAATAGCAAACTTACGGATACCGTCCGCCAGTTTGTCTACCGCCATTGGATCCTGGTTGTGCTGCCACAGGAACTCGGATTCGGTAATGCGTTCTGGACGCGCCTTCACTTCACCGGTGTAAGACAGTTTGCGCTCGATGGTACCTTCGCTTTCAGCCAGCTCTTTCAGCAGCGCAGGTGCGATGGTCAGACGGTCACAGCCAGCCAGTTCGATGATTTCACCGACGTTACGGAAGCTTGCGCCCATCACCACGGTCTCATAACCATGCTGTTTGTAGTATTCGTAGATTTCAGTCACGGAAACCACGCCTGGATCTTCAGACGCCGCGTACTCTTTCTTGTCGGTGTTGGCTTTGTACCAGTCCAGAATACGGCCTACGAACGGAGAAATCAGGTATACGCCAGCTTCAGCACAAGCACGCGCCTGCGCGAAGGAGAACAGCAGGGTCAGGTTACAGTTGATGCCTTCTTTTTCCAGCTGCTCCGCCGCGCGGATGCCCTGCCAGGTAGACGCCAGTTTGATCAGGATACGGTCGTTGCTGATGCCCGCATCGTTGTACAGTTTGATCAGACGTTTTGCTTTAGCAATTGACGCTTCGGTGTCGTAGGACAGACGTGCATCCACTTCGGTGGAGATACGGCCCGGGACCAGTTTCAGAATTTCCAGACCGATGTTCACGGCCAGTTTATCAGTGGCATCCACAACCTGCTGCGCGCGGTCATTGCTCTGTGCTTTCGCCCAGGTCACGGCCTCGTCAATCAGTTTGCGATACTCAGGGATCTGTGCGGCGTTAAGGATCAGAGAAGGGTTAGTTGTGGCATCCTGCGGCTGGTACAGCTTCATTGCCGCGATATCTCCGGTGTCAGCTACGACAGTGGTGAACTGACGAAGGGAGGTCAATTTATCCGTCATGATAGTGTTTCTCTTTTAACGTGCCCTGGATAATTCACGCTACCGACAGCATGCCTGCAGCGGAAAAATGACAGGTTTACTTGTTAGGGGGATGTAACCGGTCTGCCCTGATGATAACACGACGGAGGGGTAGCGCAACCGCAGACAGTGCGCTTAGGCAGAGTATGATAAACTGAGAATATTAACAGGCTGCTAAGCAACAGCATGCCCAATCAGTGGTAGCGCTTACATATTCACATTGGCATCAACAAGAGGGACGTTAATGCCTGATTTCTTTTTCTTTATTAACGAAGTCCTCTGGGGTTCGATAATGATTTACCTGCTCCTGGGAGCAGGTATCTGGTTTACGCTACGCAGTGGGTTTATCCAGTTTCGCTATATTCGCAAGTTTGGCAGAAGTCTGAAAAACAGCGTCACGCCCCATCCGGGCGGACTCACCTCGTTTCAGGCTCTGTGTACCAGCCTTGCGGCACGCCTTGGCAGCGGCAATCTGGCAGGCGTTGCGCTGGCCATCAGCGCAGGAGGGCCTGGCGCAGTGTTCTGGATGTGGGTCACGGCACTTCTGGGGATGGCCACCTCTTTCGCCGAAAGTTCGCTGGCGCAACTCTACAAAGAGAAGGATAAAAGCGGACAGTTTCGCGGCGGCCCGTCATGGTATATGGCGCGTGGCTTAGGGATGCGCTGGATGGGCGTGCTGTTCTCGCTTTTTTTACTGTTCGCATACGGCCTCATTTTTAATACCGTCCAGTCAAACTCGGTTGCCCATGCTCTGCGCTATACCTTCTCCTGTCCGGAGTGGCTCACGGGCAGCGTGTTAGCCCTCTTTGTTTTGCTCGCCATTTCTGCCGGCCTTAGGGGCGTCGCCCGCCTGATGCAGTGGCTGGTGCCCATTATGGCCCTGCTCTGGGTTGCCGCGAGTCTGGTCGTTGCAGCACTGCATTTCGAACAGGTTCCTGGGGTCATTGCGTCCATCTTTAAAAGCGCCTTTGGCTGGCGAGAAGTCGCATCAGGCGCGCTGGGCTATACCCTGAGCCAGGCATTGATGGCAGGTTTTCAACGGGGCATGTTCTCCAATGAAGCCGGAATGGGTTCCACTCCCAACGTCGCAGCGGCCGCCTCTTCGTGGCCGCCACACCCGGCTGCGCAGGGTATTGTGCAGATGATCGGCGTCTTTATGGATACGGTGATCATCTGTTCCGCCAGTGCCATGATCCTCCTGCTGGCCGGCCCGGTACCCCATACCTCGGATGCCGTCGGGATACAATTTCTTCAGCAGGCGCTGGTGAACCTGACCGGCGGCTGGGGGGCTGGCTTTGTCTCGCTCATACTGATGTTGTTCTCCTTCAGCTCAATTGTGGTCAACTATCTGTACGCTGAAAACAACCTCATTTTCCTGAGATTCAACGCTCGCCCTGCTATCCTCCTGCTTCGCCTGGGGGTGATACTGATGGTGTTCGCGGGCGCCCTTCTGACGATGCCTATGATCTGGCAGCTGGCGGATGTCATTATGGCGCTAATGGCAATCACTAACCTGACGGCGATCCTGCTGCTCTCCCCCGTTGTGACGCTTATTGCCAAAGATTATCTTCGCCAGCGCAAGCTGGGGGTTGCCCCGGTATTTGATGCATCACGTTACCCCGAAATTGCGTCACAACTTGCCCCTGGCACCTGGGATGATTTGCCCCGGCGATAACAGCTATCGATCAATTCAGGGCGATTTTTTGTTAAAGTCGCTCTAAATTTCCTGCAAGGACTGGATATGCTGATTCTGATTTCACCTGCAAAAACGCTCGACTACCAGAGCCCGCTCGCCACTGAGCGCTATACCCAGCCAGAACTGCTGGATTATTCACAGCAGCTGATCCGTGAAGCGCGCAAGCTCTCTGCGCCGCAAATCGCCTCGCTGATGGGCATCAGCGACAAGCTGGCGGACCTGAACGCGACCCGATTCCATGAATGGCATCCGGATTTCACCCCTGCTAACGCGCGTCAGGCGATTCTGGCGTTTAAAGGTGATGTCTATACCGGTCTGCAGGCGGAAGACTTCAGTGAAGCCGACTTCGATTTTGCCCAGCAGCATCTGCGTATGCTGTCGGGTCTGTATGGCGTACTGCGTCCTCTGGATCTAATGCAGCCGTACCGTCTGGAGATGGGCATTCGTCTGGAAAACGCCAAAGGCAAAGACTTGTACCATTTCTGGGGCGAAATCATCACCGACAAGCTGAACGCGGCGCTACGCGCTCAGGGCGATAACGTGGTGATTAACCTGGCATCCGATGAATACTACAAGTCGGTGAAACCGAAAAAGCTGGATGCGGAGATCATCAAGCCGGTCTTCCTGGATGAGAAAAACGGCAAGTTCAAGGTCATCAGCTTCTATGCCAAAAAGGCGCGGGGCCTCATGAGCCGCTATATCATTCAGAACCGCCTGACCAAGCCGGAGCAGCTGACCGGTTTTAACAGCGAAGGCTATTTCTTTGACGAAGACGCGTCGGGGAAAGGCGAACTGGTCTTTAAACGCCACGAACAGTAAAACAACACCCCGCCTGCTGGCGGGGTGTTGCATTAATGGTGCTTCCAGTCCGGCCCTGGATGGCGATCTTCATGATGATGGTCGTGTCGATCGTCACGATCGCGATGTTCGTCATGCGGGCGCCAGTGGTTATCACGCCAGTCATAATGCGCCTTCCACCAGTCGTGGTCGCGCCAGCGGCCGCCGTCCCAGTAATGCCCGCTGTTGTCCCGGTCGCCAATCTGCAGTTTAACCGCCGGTACGAGGGTGATTTCGGATGCCTGTGCCGCCATGGGAGCGACCAGCACCAGTGAAAGCGCGATGAGTGCAGGTTTCAGTGTAGACATCTGTGACTCCTTATTCTTCTTGCCCAACGTGGGCCGATGTAAGGAGAGTACGCGAGGGGAACGGGGGATGTTATTCTCTGCAATCCTAAACGCTAAGTGACCGCATTTATTGGGAATTTCTGCTTTTTTCCTGCTTTATTCCTCCTTATTTTCTTCACAAAAAAGCCGGGTGGCGGCTTCGCCTTTCCCGGCCTAAAGATCGGTGCTGCTTTTGCCGGGTGGCGCTGCGCTTACCCGGCCTACAAACCCCGTAGGTCCGGTAAGGCATAGCCGCCACCGGGCAACACAATCACGCGCGAGTCATCATCAGCTTACGCAGCGCGGCAAAATCCGCAGGCAGCTCGTGTGACAGCAGCGGCAGGTCGGCACGCTCGGCCAGCTCTTTTGGCAGCGGCAGCGTTTCGCCCAGGATCGCTTCCACGCTCTCTTTGAACTTGGCGGGATGGGCGGTACCGAGGAACAGACCATATTCCCCCGGGTTGAGCTGGTCGCGCAGTGCGCGATACGCAATTGCCGCGTGCGGCTCAGAGGTATATCCCACCGCTTTCAGCTCGCGCATGGTCGCTTTAGTGGTCTCATCCGTCACCGCCGCGTAGCCCAGGTCCACCAGACGCCATACCTTGCGGCGGAACAGCTCCTCCACGCGCGGCCAGTTGTTTGGCTGTGACACATCCATGGCATTGGAGAGCGTTGCCTGCGTCGCGTTCGGTGCCCATTTCCCGTCTTTCAGGAAGCGCGGCACGGTGTCGTTGGCGTTGGTAGCGGCGATAAAGCGCTTCACCGGCAGACCGAGCGATTTCGCCAGTAATCCCGCCGTCAGGTCACCGAAGTTACCGCTTGGTACGGACACCACCAGCTGATTGCGCGCTTCCTGCGGCAGCTGCGCTACCGCTTCGAAGTAGTAGCAAATCTGCGCCAGCAGACGGCTGATGTTGATGGAGTTGGCGGAATTCAGCCCCAGCGCGGCCTTCAGCTCTTCATCATCGAACGCCTGCTTGACCAGCGCCTGACAGGCATCAAAGTCACCGTCGATCGCCACGGTCTCAATGTTGCCGCCGAGCGTACAGAACAGTTTTTCCTGCAGCGGGCTGATTTTGCCTTTTGGATAGAGGATCACCACGCGGACGTTTTTCAGGCCGTAGAACGCATGCGCGACCGCGGCACCAGTATCGCCGGAGGTGGCTGTCAGAATGGTCACCGGCTTGTCGCCGCTGATGTGGGTCAGCATCTGCGCCATAAAGCGGCCGCCGAAGTCTTTAAACGCCAGTGTCGGGCCGTGGAACAGCTCCAGACAACCGATGTCAGGCTCCACCTGCTGCACCGGAGCCGGGAAGGCAAACGCCGCACGCACGCGCTCTTCCAGCAGCTCCTGAGGGATTTCGTCGCCGATAAACGCAGACAGAATTTTGGTGCTGCGGGTGACAAAGTCCTGCTTCAGCAGTTCATCAATCTCGGTCAGCTGAAATTCTGGCAGGTCATGCGGGAAGAACAGCCCCTGATTTTTGCCCAGCCCCTGAGTCACTGCCTGCGCGAAGCTGACCTGCTCGTTATGATCTTTAAGGTTATAGAGTTTCATTCGTTATCCCAGTACTCGTGCGCCAGCCGTGTCCAGACGGCAAATATGAACAAAGCCTTCCTGATTTTGCAGGTAGTGTTTAGAGAGCCAGTCCGCCACGCGCTGCGCGGTGTCTGGCTTATCGCACAGGGCGAACAGCGTCGGGCCGGAGCCGGAGATGCCGCACGCCTGGGCGCCGATATCCATGGCGGCCTGTCGCGCCTCGTTAAAGCCAGGCAGCAGCTTCGTGCGGTACGGCTCGGCAATGACATCTTTCATCAGCTTCGCCGCCAGCTGCGGCTGACGGGTATAGCAGGCGTGGATAAAGCCCGCCAGATGACGTCCGTGAGCAATACAGTCCTGACGACGATATTGCGCAGGCAGGATCGCACGCGCTTCCGCGGTAGAGACCTTAATCCCCGGATACGCCAGCACCCACAGCCACTCATCAAACCCTGGCACCTGCTGGCTGATGATGCCATTTTCTTCGATCATCAGTTGCATACCGCCAAGGAAGCACGGTGCCACATTGTCATAGTGGATACTGCCGGAGATACGCCCTTCCAGCTCGCCCATTAACCCCAGCAGGCGGCTGTTATTCAAAGGCTTGCCGCAGTGCTCGTTCATCGCCACCAGCGCGGCAACCACGGAACAGGCGCTGGAGCCCAGCCCCGAACCAATCGGCATACTTTTTTCCAGCGTCATGGCGACCGGCACGTTTTTGCCGATCTCCTGACAGAAGCGTTCCCAGCACTGATAGACGATATTCTCGCGCGGGTCGGACGGCAGTTTGCTGGCGAATCGGCCCACGTTATTGAGGCTGAAACTCGCCGCCGCCTCAACCGTAACCGTATCGCCCAACAGCGAACCGTCCACCGGCGTGACCGCCGCACCCAGCACATCGAATCCGACGCTCATATTGGCGCTGGAAGCCGGGGCATAAACTTTGACCATGTTAAACTCCTAACTTCCATGACAGGGTACGCAGCAGATCGGCAAACACACCCGCCGCTGTAACATCGTTCCCTGCGCCATAGCCGCGAAGCACCAGCGGCAATGGCTGATAATAGTGGCTGTAAAACGCGAGGGCGTTTTCGCCGTTTTTGACTTTGTACAGCGGGTCGTTGCCATCCACTTCGGCAATCTTCACCCGGCACACGCCATCTTCTTCAATGTTGCCAACATAGCGCAATACCTTACCTTCATCACGGGCTTTCGCCACGCGCGCGGCAAAAGCATCGTCAAGCTGGGGTAAATTCGCCATAAAGGTGCTGACATCACCGCTGCTGTCAAACTCGGCTGGCAACACGGGTTCAATCACAATGTCCGAAAGCTCCAGCTCGCGACCGGTTTCGCGCACGAGGATCAGCAGCTTACGCGCCACGTCCATGCCGGAGAGATCGTCACGTGGATCCGGCTCGGTATAGCCCAGCTCGCGCGCGGCGCGGGTGGCTTCCGAGAGGCTCATGCCCTCGTCCAGCTTGCCAAAGATAAACGACAGGGAGCCGGAGAGAATGCCGGAGAAGCGCTGCAGTTCGTCGCCCGCATTCAGCAGATTTTGCAGATTTTCGATAACCGGCAGGCCCGCGCCCACGTTGGTGTCGTACAGGAACTTACGGCGCGACTTGCTCGCCGCCAGACGCAGCTGGTGATAGTAATCCATCGACGAGGTGTTGGCCTTTTTGTTCGGCGTCACCACGTGGAAGCCTTCGCGCAGGAAATCCGCATACTGGTCGGCAACGGCCTGGTTTGACGTACAGTCGACAATCACCGGGTTAAGCAGATGGTACTCTTTTACCAGACGGATAAGGCGACCCAGATTAAACGGCTCTTTCGCCTCTTCCAGCCCGGCCTGCCAGTTTTCAAGATTCAGACCATGCACATTGGTCAGTAGCGCTCTGGAATTGGCAATACCGCAGACGCGCAGATCGATATGCTTCTTCTTGAGCCACGCCTGCTGACGCTTCACCTGCTCGAGCAGCGCGCCGCCGACACCGCCCACGCCAATCAGGAACAGCTCAATGACCTGATCGGTATTGAACAGCATCTGATGCACCACGCGCACGCCGGTGGTGGCATCGTCGTTATCCACCACGACGGAAATAGAACGCTCAGACGAGCCCTGGGCAATCGCCACGATATTGATGTTGGCGCGGGCCAGCGCGGCAAAGAACTTCGCGGAGATACCGCGCAGGGTGCGCATCCCGTCGCCCACGACGGAGATGACGGCCAGACGCTCCTGAATGGAGAGCGGCTCCAGCAACTCCTCTTTCAGCTCCAGATAAAACTCTTCTTCCAGCGCACGGCGTGCGCGCAGGCAGTCGGCCTGCGGCACGCAGAAGCTGATGCTGTACTCGGAAGAGGACTGCGTGATCAGCACCACCGAGATACCGTTGCGTGACATTGCGGCAAATACGCGCGCCGCCATGCCGACCATGCCCTTCATCCCCGGACCGGAGACGCTGAACATCGCCATGTTATTCAGGTTGGAGATGCCTTTCACCGGCAGGCCATCTTCATCGAAGCTGGCACCAATCAGCGTGCCTGGCGCTTGCGGGTTACCGGTGTTTTTAATCAGGCAAGGGATCTGGAACTGGGCAATCGGGGAGATGGTACGTGGGTGAAGCACTTTGGCGCCGAAGTAGGAAAGCTCCATCGCTTCCTGGTAAGACATCGACTTCAGCAACCTGGCGTCCGGTACCTGGCGCGGGTCGCAGGTATACACGCCGTCGACGTCAGTCCAGATCTCACAACAGTCTGCGCGTAAACAGGCAGCCAGCACGGCGGCAGAGTAGTCGGAGCCGTTACGGCCCAGTACCACCAGCTCGCCCTTCTCATTTCCGGCGGTAAAGCCCGCCATCAGGATCATGTGGTCAGACGGGATTTTGCTCGCGGCAATACGGCGGGTTGATTCGGCAATATCAACGGTAGATTCGAGGTAGTGGCCCACCGCAAGCAGTTTTTCAACCGGATTGATGACGGTCACGCCGTGGCCACGCGCTTCCAGCAGGCCAGCCATGATGGCGATTGACAGTTTCTCACCGCGGCAGATCAACGCCGCGTTGATGCTGTCCGGACACTGACCCAGCAGGCTGATACCGTGCAGCACATGTTTGATCTGAGCAAACTCCTGCTCAACGAAAGACTTCAGCTGTGCGAGCGGGAAGCCGGGTTGTGCCTCCGCCAGCCCCTGCAGCAGCTCAGCGAAGATACGCTCGGCGTCGCTGATGTTCGGAAGTGCATCCTGACCACCGATGGTTTTTTCAATCATCGCCACCAGATGGTTCGTGATTTTTGCCGGGGCAGAGAGCACGGTCGCAACCTGCCCCTGCCTGGCGTTGCTCTCCAGGATATCGGCAACACGCAGAAAACGTTCTGCATTTGCCACTGATGTACCGCCGAACTTCAACACTCGCATGGTTCTACCTCGTTTCCTTTAGCCGAAAAAAAAGCCCGCACTGTTCAGGTGCGGGCTTTTTTTTGTTTTTCCTGTACGCGTCAGCCCGCATCGTTACCTGTGGTAATGATGATGGTTGTAGTAATGGTGGTGATGCTGATGCGTTTCATGGATGTTGTGTACTCTGTCATTATTATCTGTCTGTGCTGTATTCTTTTAGGGTTAAAGGATCGGGCACCTTAAGTCAATGAATTTTTAATTTGATCACAATTCCGCAGAGACTCACGCCCCGCTGTTTGCCGATTTATTTTCATCCGATTCCCCCAAATGCAACCCTTCATGACAGACAATTTCGCCATAGTAAAAACTTATGACAGCATTTTACTCGGCTAATTTTTTTTCAATATCGTGCAGCAAACGGTGCAACATTGCCGTGTCCCGCTGCTCAAGTCGTCCGAGACGCTGGTGTAGCCAGTCAGCCATTTTTTGATCGTCCGCCACATCCAGCCGCAAGAGCAAGTTCTCCACGCGAGCGCGAAGGGCAGCCAGCTGGTTTTCATCGGTTCCTGTATCGGGCTGCTGGGGGATTTGTATTAAGGATGCTAATTGATAGCAATAGACCATGACCGCCTGGCCTAAATTCAGAGACGGATAATCCGCGACCATCGGCGCGCCAGTCAGAACGTCCGCCAGTGCCAGCTCTTCGTTAGTGAGTCCGGAATCTTCGCGGCCAAACACCAGCGCCGCTTTCTCAAGCCACTGGCTTTTCTCTTCCAGCATGGGCACCAGCTCAGCAGGCGTGGCGTAGTAATGGAACTTCGCGCGGCTGCGGGCGGTGGTCGCAACGGTAAACGAAATGTCATGCAGTGCGTCGGCAAGCGTATCGTAAGTCGTTATATTATCGAGAATATCTCTCGAACCATGCGCCACCCAGCGGGCAGCAGGCTCCAGGTGCGCAGTGCTGTCCACAATACGTAAATCGGTAAAACCCATGGTCTTCATGGCACGCGCCGCAGCGCCTATATTTTCTGCTCTGGCTGGGGCGACCAGTACAATCGACAGATGCATTTATGCTCTCTTTTTAATCAGTTAGCGGGTAAAAATGTGATGTACTTCAACATATTACGCAGCGCAAATTTACAAATTTGCAACACAAATCACCGAAATAGCGTTTCACAACAAATTAAAGACGCTAAACTATTTTGTGTCTGAACAATCAGTTAGAATGTTAACAGAAGACCATTATCCCTATGTTTTATAATGATAATGGCATCATGAATACCCTATTCTGATTGGATTCGCTTCGTTTATATATCAATGTCCGCAACTAGTTGGTTTATTGAAAAATTGTGACAAAGGCTAGCATTCAGCTACGATGATTTCATCAAACTGTTAACGTGCTACAATTGAACTTGATATATGTCAACGAAGCGTAGTTTTATTGGGTGTCTGGTGTCACTTAGCCTGTTATGTTGCTGTTAAAATGGTTAGGATGACAGCCGTTTTTGACACTGTCGGGTCCAAAGGGAAAGTACCCAAGACCAAGCTAATGATGTTGTTGACGTTGATGGAAAGTGCATCAAGAACGCAATTACGTACTTTAGTCACGTTAAGCCGATCATGTTAATTTGCGACATGCATCAGGCAGGTCAGGGACTTTTGTACTTCCTGTTTCGATTTAGTTGGCAATTTAGGTAGCAAACATGCAGACCCCGCACATTCTTATCGTTGAAGACGAGTTGGTAACACGCAACACGTTAAAGAGCATTTTCGAAGCAGAAGGCTACGATGTCTTTGAAGCGACCGATGGCGCAGAGATGCATCAGATCCTTTCTGAAAATGATATCAACCTGGTAATCATGGATATCAACCTGCCGGGCAAAAACGGGCTTCTTCTGGCGCGCGAACTGCGTGAGCAGGCGAACGTCGCGTTAATGTTCCTGACAGGCCGTGACAACGAAGTTGATAAAATTCTTGGCCTGGAAATCGGTGCGGATGACTACATCACCAAGCCGTTCAACCCACGCGAGTTAACCATTCGTGCACGCAACCTGCTGTCCCGCACCATGAACCTGGGCACGGTCAGTGAAGAGCGTCGTAGCGTCGATAGCTACAAATTCAACGGCTGGGAACTTGATATCAATAGCCGTTCGCTGATTAGCCCGAACGGTGAGCAGTATAAACTGCCGCGCAGCGAATTCCGCGCGATGCTGCACTTCTGCGAAAACCCGGGCAAAATTCAGTCCCGTGCAGAACTGCTGAAGAAAATGACCGGCCGTGAGCTGAAACCACACGACCGTACCGTAGACGTGACCATCCGTCGTATTCGTAAACATTTCGAATCTACGCCTGATACGCCGGAAATCATCGCCACTATCCACGGCGAAGGGTACCGTTTCTGCGGAGACCTGCAGGAGTAATCCCGCAGTCAATGCAATAAAGAAAAACGGCGCATTCGCGCCGTTTTTTTTATTTCCAGATCCGCATCGTGTCGTTATCGGGCTCTGCGGGTGGCTCAGGGCGCTTCGGCTGTGAAAGCGAATACCAGTCGAAATGCCGGGTCAGGTACATCACGGCGAACAGTGCCAATGCGAGCACCGCTGACCCCAACAGCAGCGCACTATCCTCCGAGCGCAGCAGGAACCACATCACCACGTCCAGCCCCAGCAAGGCCAGCACAAACAACCCGCTGCGCTTCCAGCTTTTTAGCACCGCCTGCAGGTACATCCCGTTCATCGCAGCACCCACCAGGCTTGCAACAACCCAGGCAGGTGTAAAGCCGACGTGTTCTGACAGCGCCAGCAGCACCAGATAGAACAGCACCAGCGACAGCCCCACCAGCAGATACTGCATTGGGTGCAGGCGCAGCCCGGTTAAGGTTTCGAAGACAAAGAAGGCCATAAACGTCAGCGCAATCAGCAAAATAGCATACTTGATTGCCCGGTCAGTCAGCTGATACTGATCGGCAGGTGTGGCTACCGTGACGCTAAAAGCCGGGATCGACTCCCACGCAGGAGATTCACTCCCGTTGAACCAGCTCTCAAGGTTGTTCGCAAACCAGCTGCTCTGCCAGTTCGCCTGAAAACCTGAATCACCGATTTTGTGTTTCACCGGCAGATAGTTGCCCATGAAGCCCGGATGCGGCCAGTTGCTGTTCAGCGCCATTTCGCTGTTACGTCCCACGGGCACCACGGCAAAACTCCCCGTCCCCGCCAGATTCAGCGACATCTCCATGGCAAACGTTTTTGACTCCAGCGCTTTATCCGTCAGCGGGATATGAACACCGGAAAGCGCGCCAGATACGCCCGAACCCGGCTCTACGCTCAGCGTCTCGCCGTTGATACTGGAGACTTTCACCGTGCCAATACCGCGTGCATCGCCCACTCCAACAACGATAAACGGCTGCCCCAGGGTCATCGTCTCCCCTTTAAGCTGCGTCATTTTTTCGGTGCTGAACTGCGCTTTTATTTTGAGATCGGTGTTCCAGATCTGTCCGTCATAGATGCCGATATTTCGGGACTCAACGCGCTGGTTACCCTCAACAAGCAGCGACTCCGGCAGGATAAAATGCAGATAGCTTTTCTTGTACTCGACCTTCTTCTCATCCTCTAGCTTGTAAAAGATCTCTGTCACCGGAATCGCAATCAGCGGGCCGACCAGTTTTTGCGGTCCGCTGGTGCTCTGGCGAAGCGTATTTTCGACATCATTACGGTAGCTTTCACGCTCTGCAATGAGGTTACTTACCATAAACAACGGGACTAACAGCAGCAGAATGCACCCCAGCAGGGTGCTTATTTTCCAGAACAGGGGGGATTTCATCATTACGTCTCCTTTGTGATGAAGAGAGCGTAACCAGGCTGTGTGGGGGCAGTTTGAAGTTATGTGAAGGGACGGTGAAGTGTCAGCGTGGCCATCACGCCGCCCTCATCACGATTGCGCAATGTAATCTCTCCCTGATGCAGACGCGCCACCTCCTGCACAAAGGCCAGTCCGAGCCCACTGCTCTTAAGCCCGTTCTCGCGCGGAAGGGAATAGAAGCGTTCAAAAATACGATCCAGCGCGTAATCCGGGATCCCGCTTCCGCTGTCGATGACGACAAGCTGTATCTGCCCCTGCTCTTCCCGGGCCGCCAGTTCAATGGTTCCGCCCTGAGGCGTAAAATCGATGGCGTTATCCAGCAAATTGCCGAGCGCCTGTTCGAGGAGATCGGGATCGCCTTCAACATTAAACGGAACAGGCTGGATAGTCAGCACAATCGCTTTTGCCGATAGCAGGGCCGAGCGCGCGTCAGCAAGCCGCGTAAACAGTGATTTGACCCGGATGACCTCCGGCGTAATCTCGACCCGATTTTCAAGCCGCGCCTGCGCGAGCAGTTTTTCAACCAGCGACTGCATGCGTGCGTTTTGTACCAGAATGTTATCAATAAAGCGTGCTGCCACCTGCGGCGGCGGCTGCTCGGCGAGGATTTCCGCCGCGCCGCGTATGGCCGCCATCGGGCTTTTCAGCTCGTGGGTGAGCGCATGGACATAGCGTTCAATGTAATTTTTCCCTTCGAGACGAATGCGCATATTCTCCAGCGCCTGGGCCAGCTTGTGCAGTTCGCTGCTGCCCGGATTAGGTAGCGGGAGAGGCGTGTCGGTGGTCACCGAATCGGCATAGCGCGATAACGTACTGATAGAACGATTGATCCACCAGGCGACAAGAAGACCGATCAGCAAGGCAATGCCGAGCAACGCGCTACCCGCCCAGAGGATCCGCCGCTCGCTGCGGTGGATAACCGGAGCCATCGCGCTGTTCGGTTTCCCGACCGACAGCACGCCGATAATCTTACCCTGCTCCACAACCGGCGCGGCAACATACATTACCGTACTCTCAGGATCGTCTGGATTGCTCTGAGTGCTACGTGCGCCGTATTTACCGCGAAGCGTCAGCCAGACATCGTTCCAGCGCGAGTAATCTTGCCCCACGGCCAGACCGGCGGAATCAAACACCACTCTGCCCTGCGCATCGGTCATATAGACGTGATACTCGTTACGCACCTTATGGATGCCGCCGAGGTTGGCGCGGAAAGGCCGCTGATGGAGCTGTGAAAAGGCCTGCGCCAGTTTGCCCTGCCGCGCATTCCCCGAAAGAAGATCGTCGCGCCCGATTTCGGCAAGCAAGGTCGCGGTATCGATCAACGTCCCCTCGGTGGCCCTGCGCACGCCGGGCTTCACTTCCTGAACAAAAATCGACAGCACAAACCACGCGGCGATGCCCACGATCAGGAAATATCCCAGCAACAACCGCATCCCAATGCGCATCAGTAAAGGCCCAGACTGTAGCCCATACCCCGATGGGTACTGATGGGAGACTGTTCATCGTTCACCGCCCGCAGCTTGGCGCGCAGGGTTTTGATATGGGTATCCACGGTACGATCGAAGCTGTCGCCGTCTTCACCCCATACCTTGTCCATCAGCTGCTGGCGCGAAAATACCCGCCCGGGGGCCTGTAAGAAGGTTTTGAGCAGCAAGAACTCGTAGCGGGTCAGAGGTAAAACTTCACCGCACCAGCTTATTCGGGCGGCAGGTTCATTTAGCTCAAATTGCCCGATACGCATCGTTTCTGCTGGCGCGGCGGATTTTTGCATCCGCCGTAAAATTGTCCTTACCCGGGCGCAAACCTCTCGCGGAGAAAAAGGCTTGGCGACGTAGTCGTCGGCGCCCATTTCCAGCCCGAGGAGTTTATCCACTTCATCACTGCGTGCCGTGAGAAACAGCACCGGAAGTGACGGATGCTGAGCCAGCAGCTGGCGGCAGAGTTCAAAGCCGCTGATGTCCGGCAGCCCAACATCCAGAATGGCGAGCGCCGGGATCTGCCGCCGCGCCTCCTCCAGCACCGGTAAACCGCGCTCAAACGCCTTTACCGCAAAGCCTTCCTGGTGAAGCATGTAGATAAGCGTATCGGCGATGCTGGTTTCGTCTTCAACCAGCCAGACCACAGGTTGTTGCATGGTTCATCCCTGAATTAATGCCATGGCATAATCGGCACGGCGCTGATGGCGTTTTTCGGCGAGCCTTCCACCACTTTGTCGGAATAGGCAAGATAAGCCAGCGTATTGCGCTTCGCATCATAGAAACGCACTACCTGCAGCTTTTTGAACACCAGCGACGTCCGTTTCTGGAACACCACGTCACCCTGCGCTTTACCGTTTTTGATTTTATCGCTCAGCTCAACCGGCCCCACCTGCTGGCAGGAGATCGCCGCATCTGAGGTATCTTCCGCCAGCCCCAGACCGCCTTTAATACCGCCCGTCTTCGCACGGCTGACGTAGCAGGTGATGTTTTTCACATCTGGATCGTCAAACGCCTCCACCACAATTTTGTGGTCCGGGCCAAACATTTTGAACACGGTATCGACAGATCCAATCTGTTCCGCTTGCGCCGCACGGCCAACAACCAGCAACAGAGCGGTAAGAAGCAAAGTCTTGTATTTCATATTGTTACCATTCTTTAAAATTGCATTGAGCGATTATTCAACACTTTAGACAAAAATGTAGCAAGATCACAGGATTAGAATATATTCGCCCAAAACGGGGGAGAAAAGGCATTAATGCGCAAAAAAAACACTGAATGCTAAAACATCAAAAAATGCTATTATCCGCTAACCTGTTATCAGGCACCTGCTGTTTTAAGGATGAGGATAGTATATGGATCAGGCTGGAATTATTCGCGACCTGCTCACCTGGCTGGAAGGTCATCTCGACCAGCCTTTGTCACTGGATAATGTGGCGGCTAAAGCAGGCTATTCCAAGTGGCATCTGCAAAGGATGTTCAAGGATGTCACCGGTCATGCTATCGGGGCCTATATTCGCGCACGTCGTTTGTCCAAGTCTGCGGTGGCATTGCGCCTGACCGCGCGGCCCATTCTGGATATTGCCTTGCAGTATCGTTTTGATTCGCAGCAGACCTTCACCCGTGCGTTTAAAAAACAGTTCTCGTTGACGCCAGCGCTCTATCGCCGCTCGCCAGACTGGAGCTCGTTTGGTATGCGCCCGCCGCTGCGTCTGGGCGAGTTCGCCATGCCGAAATACGAAATTGTCACGCTGCCGGAAACCCATCTGATCGGTACGACCCAGAGTTACTCCTGTTCTCTTGAGCAGATTTCTGAGTTCCGTCATCAGATGCGTGTCCAGTTCTGGCGCGACTTCCTGAGTCATGCGCCAGCGATCCCACCGATCCTCTATGGTCTCAACGAAACGCACCCAAGCCAGGAAAAAGACGACGAGCAGGAGGTGTTCTACACCACCGCGCTGACGCCAGAGATGGCAAATGGTTATATTCAGGGGTCTAAACCGGTCGTGCTGGAAGGCGGCGAATACGTGATGTTCTCGTATGAAGGACTGGGAACGGGCGTTCAGGAGTTCATCCTGACCGTTTACGGGACCTGCATGCCGATGCTGAATCTGAATCGCCGTAAAGGTCAGGACATTGAGCGCTACTACCCGGCGCAGGATGCGAAACCGGAAGAAGGCCCAATCAATCTGCGGATGGAATTCTTAATTCCGATACGTCGTTAACGCTGCAGTTCATCAAGCGCAGGGGCATCGAGATGCGAAATGTCCCCTGCCATCTCCACGACCCAACCCGACGCCAGCCACGCACTTTCCTGATAATCAATTCGGGAAATAGAGCAGTTGCGCAGACGCAGACGACGTTCAGCATAAGCCGGTAATCCCAGAATGGTGCTCACCAGGCAGCCCAGCGCAATACCGTGACTCACCAGCAGCGGACGGCTACCTGCCGGAAGCTTCAGACATTCCGCCAGTGCGGCATGCATACGCACGCTCAGCTCCTGCATGGATTCCCCCTCAGGGATGCGGCCATCTTCGGTACCGTTGACCAGCGTACGACGCCAGCCCTCTTCCGTTTCGGTCAGCGTATCGATATGGCGTTTTTCCAGCACGCCCATATCCAGCTCGCGCAGACGCGGCTCAAGCATCACGTCACAGCCGCAGGCATCTGCGATGATGCGCGCTGTCTGCTGCGTGCGACCTAAATCGCTGGTGATCACGTGGGTAATGCCCAGCGTCCTGGCACGCTCTGCCACCTGCCACGCTTGCTGGATCCCCTTCTCAGTGAGAGGACTGTCTGACTGGCCTTGAATACGTCGCTCGGCGTTCCACTGCGTCTCACCGTGGCGAACAAGGTATACCTGTAACATGCTTTTTTTCCGTTATACTGCGATGAGTTTTTTTTGAATCGAGCTTAATTATGCACCATGTTGTCTCTGCTACCACCAATCCTGCCAAAATTCAGGCAATTCTAAAGGCTTTTGAAGAGATTTTCGGCGAAGGATCCTGCCATATCGAAGCCATCGGCGTCGAGAGTGGCGTACCTGAACAGCCGTTTGGCAGCGAGGAAACGCGCGCTGGCGCACGAAATCGCGTGGCAAATGCTAAAGCCGCGGCCCCAAAGGCGGACTTCTGGGTCGCCATTGAAGCCGGGATCGACGAAGGTGCCACCTTTAGCTGGGTAGTGATAGAAAGCCGAGAGCAGCGCGGTGAAGCGCGTTCTGCCACCCTGCCGCTGCCAGAGATCATTCTGAACAAAGTGCGCGAAGGCGAAGCGCTCGGGCCGGTGATGTCACAGTACACCGGCATTGATGAGATTGGACGTAAAGAAGGGGCGATTGGCGTCTTTACTGCGGGCACGCTCACGCGTTCAGGCGTTTACCACCAGGCGGTGATTTTGGCGTTAAGCCCGTTCCATAACGCGATTTATCGTTAGGTATTTTTCAACAACACCGCTTCCAGCCACTGGCGCAGCTCGACCGGCGCAGACTTCAGGCTGTTCGAGCCGCGGGTGATCGTCGCGATGCCCGCGCCCAGCTCATTTTTCAGCTCACGCTGGCTCATCTCACCGCGCAGTAGTTCTTCAATGATCCGCACGCGCGTGCCCAGCGCTTCACGCTCGTCTGGGGTCAGCATCAGCTGCATAAGAGGTAAGTGCAAATCCTGATCGTAAGACTGGCGAAGCAGCTCCACAAAACGAAGCCACTCCTGGTGACGCTGTTCGGCCATTGCCGAGGAATACGGGGAATGCTGGGTCATGTTATGCTGCCTCTTGTACTCATTAGCGAGTACAGCATAACACAACCCACGCCGATCAGTAACGTCTCTGCCACTCGGCATCGCTCATCAGGGTATCTTTCTGCCCCATGAAGTAGCGATAGTAAGCATCGTACGCCAGCACGTTCTTCACATAACCGCGCGTTTCTGAGAACGGAATGCTCTCCACAAACGCCACGGCATCGATGCGTCCGGCGCTGTTGCCGAGCCAGGTACGCACGCGCCCCGGCCCCGCGTTATACGCCGCCGACGAGAAAATGCGGTTATTGCCAAACTGCTGATAAACATACTGCAGATAGCTGGTACCGATGTTGATGTTGGTATCCGGATCGAGAAGCTGTGAGGGGCTACTGTACCCGGGAATGTTAAACATCTTCACCGTATGGGTCGCCGTTCCCGGCATAATTTGCATCAGACCGCTGGCCCCCACCGGGGAGCGGACTTTCGGATTCCAGGCACTCTCCTGACGGGCAATCGCCATCGCGTAACTTTGCGGGATATCTTTGCCGCTGGTGTAGCGTTCGAAAAGATCGTTGTACGCCAGCGGGAAACGCTCTTCAAGATGATCCCAAAGCTTACCGGCGATCGTCGCCTGCACGCTCAGATCCCACCAGTGGTTATCAAACGCATAGCGGGCAAGCTGGGCTTTCTCGTCGGTGGTGCGACTGGTTACCAGATTCGCCCACTCGCTGCGCGCGGTATTGTCCATATTCCAGTACATCAGCTCGCGCACGCGCGCCATCTCAGGCCCCTGCGTCAGCGCCGGGTTCGCATTCGCGGGCGCTTTATCAATGCGGAAGGTATACTCCTCGCCCAGGCGCTGCGCGGCCACCATCGGGTAGAAGCCGCGCTGCTGCATCAGGCCGTGGAGGATCTCTTTGGCTTCATCATCACGACCGCGCTCCATCAGCAGATCGGCCTGCCAGTAGCGCCATTCATCTTTCTCTTTGGCGTCCATCGGCAAACGTGCGAGCCAGGTATTCAGCCCCCGGCGATCGCCGGTGCCCAGCGCCATGCGCACGCGGCGCTCCACCAGCGACGTGGAGTTCGAACGCATAATGGCATCATCTCGCCAGCGTGCCTGTTCGTCGGTCACATCCGTGCCCATCAGTCGCCACGCCACGATGTCACGCAGCTCCTGGGTTTGATCGTCATTCAGCTGCTGAGCCTGCACCAGCTGCGGGATCATCAGCCGGGCGTTTTCCACATCGTCGCGCGCCACGCTGGCAAAAGCCACCGCCGCCATCTGACGGGTAAAGTCAGTCGCACCCGTGCTGCGGGCAAAGGTCAGGACGCTGTTCGGATCGTTTGCCAGCGCGATAACGGCCGTAGAGATCGTCTGATAATCGGAGGGCATCTGCCCCGCCAGCGCGGTCACCAGGCGCGTGTTGCCGGCTTTCATCGCCAGGCGAATACGCTCAAGATAGGCCAGCGGATCCTGCTTGCCGGAGGCTCGCCACGCGCCAAACAGCGAATCACAGGCATTCGGCTGGCTTTTGCCGGTCAGCCAAAGATCCTTCGCCCCGGCCCAGGCCTCTTCCTGCTGTCCGGTCGCCCATTTCGCATAGTAGTAGTTACATTGCGCTTCGGTGGTATTCGGCTTATCGGGGCTAAACGCCAGCAGCCCGCGCCAGTCTTCGCGACGCGCCAGTTCATTCACAAAACGAGATTGCAGGGTTCGCGCAGGCGGCAGGGTCGGGTTCGCCTGAATGAAATTATTCACAGTGACGGTCGGCTGGTTCATGAGATCGTCAGTGATCTGGCGATACTCCAGATACGGATACAGCGGATAATCCTTCAGCGTCGGCATCAGCGCCTGCACGGTATCCATCTGCTTATTGTCCCACGCCTGTTTAATCTGGGCGTAGCGATTACGTTGTTCATCCAGTGAATCGGCATGCACCGCCTGGCTTACCGCCATTACGCATACGCTGGCAGCCAGCAGACGCCAGACCACCTGTTTGGCTTTTTCCACAAGCTCTTCCTCATTGTTTTTTCGTCAATTGCAGCGTCTTGCCACGTCAAAGTCACACCAACTTATGCTAACCAGGCATCCTGCAACGCGCCACGTTATGGACACTTTTTTACCTTTCTTGCGCGTTTTAACACTCCCGACGTTCCTGGCTGGGATTAGGGCGTGAAAAAGGCTACACTTCGAGGCTGAAATTCCTTCTCATTACGATAAAAGAGGCGAAGTCCAACGTGGCTCAATTCGTTTATACCATGCATCGTGTCGGCAAAGTTGTCCCGCCGAAACGTCATATTCTTAAAAATATCTCGCTGAGCTTCTTCCCGGGCGCAAAAATTGGTGTTCTGGGTCTCAACGGTGCCGGTAAGTCCACCCTGCTGCGCATCATGGCCGGCATCGATACAGACATCGAAGGTGAAGCCCGTCCGCAGCCTGGCATCAAGATCGGCTACCTGCCGCAGGAACCTCAGCTGAACCCGGAACACACCGTTCGTGAATCCGTTGAAGAAGCGGTTTCCGAAGTGGTTAACGCCCTGAAAGGTCTGGATGAAGTGTATGCCAAATACGCCGAGCCGGATGCAGACTTCGACAAGCTGGCCGCTCAGCAGGGCAAGTTTGAAGAGATTATCCAGGCGCACGACGGTCATAACCTGAACGTACAGCTGGAGCGCGCGGCCGATGCCCTGCGCCTGCCGGACTGGGATGCGAAAATCGCCAATCTTTCCGGGGGTGAACGCCGCCGCGTAGCGCTGTGCCGCCTGCTGCTGGAAAAACCAGACATGCTGCTGCTTGACGAACCCACCAACCACCTGGATGCGGAATCCGTGGCGTGGCTGGAACGCTTCCTGCACGACTTCGAAGGCACCGTGGTGGCAATTACCCACGACCGTTACTTCCTCGACAACGTCGCAGGCTGGATCCTGGAGCTGGACCGTGGTGAAGGTATTCCATGGGAAGGTAACTACTCCTCCTGGCTGGAGCAGAAAGATCAGCGTCTGGCGCAGGAAGCTTCTCAGGAAGCCGCGCGTCGTAAGTCTATCGAGAAAGAACTGGAGTGGGTTCGTCAGGGCGCTAAAGGCCGTCAGTCTAAGGGCAAAGCCCGTCTGGCACGCTTTGAAGAGCTGAACAACACCGAATACCAGAAACGTAACGAGACCAACGAACTGTTTATTCCGCCTGGAGCACGTCTGGGGGATAAAGTGGTTGAAGTCACCAATCTGCGTAAGTCATACGGCGATCGCCTGCTGATTGACGATCTGACCTTCTCCGTACCAAAAGGGGCTATCGTCGGGATCATCGGTCCGAACGGCGCGGGTAAATCGACGCTGTTCCGCATGATGTCCGGTCAGGAGCAGCCTGACAGCGGCTCTATCACCCTGGGTGAAACCGTGAAGCTGGCGTCCGTTGATCAGTTCCGTGACGCGATGGATAACAGCAAAACCGTGTGGGAAGAAGTGTCCGGCGGTCTGGATATTATGCGTATCGGCAACACCGAGATGCCAAGCCGCGCTTACGTTGGCCGCTTCAACTTCAAAGGCACCGACCAGGGCAAACGCGTGGGCGAGCTGTCCGGCGGTGAGCGTGGTCGTCTGCACCTGGCGAAGCTGCTGCAGGTTGGCGGTAACGTACTGCTGCTCGATGAACCGACCAACGACCTGGACATCGAAACCCTGCGCGCGCTGGAAAACGCCCTGCTGGAGTTCCCGGGCTGCGCGATGGTTATCTCGCACGACCGTTGGTTCCTTGACCGTATCGCGACCCACATTCTGGACTACCAGGATGAAGGGAAAGTGGAGTTCTTCGAAGGTAACTTCACCGAATACGAAGAGTACAAGAAACGCACGCTGGGCGCTGACGCGCTGGAGCCGAAGCGTATTAAGTACAAGCGTATTGCGAAATAAAAGCAAAACGGCAACTTCGGTTGCCGTTTTTAGTATTTGTTCCCTCTCCCCGTGGGAGAGGGCCAGGGTGAGGGCATCAGGCCGCACAGTTCGTAGGCCGGGTAAGCGTCAGCGCCACCCGGCTTTTTTATTTGTCCACGTAATACCGCTTCACCTCGTCAAACTGTATCGCAAAGTCGATATAGCTCATCAGCGCAGGCGAGTTCAGCTTGCGGCTCGGATAAGCCAGCCACAAATCATTCCCCTCGACGTTCCACTCCGGCAGCACCTTTACCAGCGCCCCTGTCTCAATCTTATCTTCCAGAAGAAAGGCGGGTAATAACGTGATCCCGGCGCCAGCAATCGCACATTCACGGGCGTACACCAGGTTATCCGTCATGTGGGCGTTATCCGGCAGGTAGCGGTAATCCTCACTCTCGCTTCGCAGCAGCCACTCAGACCAGGCTTTGTGGGTAATGCAGCGGTGCTCCACCAGCAGGCGGGGATGGATTAACGGCTCCCGACGCGCCAGATAGTCGGGTGAAGCCAGCATATAGCGCGGACAATGTCCGATCATCCGGCCAATCAGGGAGGAGTCCTGCGGCTTACCGGTACGCAGCGCCACGTCAAAGCCGGACTCGACCAGATCCACCACATCATCAGAGATCGACACGTCCAGCGACACGTCAGGATAGCGAAGCTGGAATTCGGCATTCATATGCGCCAGCAGCGTCGCACCAATTCCCGCCGGGCAGGTGATGCGCAGCCGCCCGCTCGGGTTTTCGCGTAGCCGCTGAATGGCATACTCCGCCCGCTCGCTGGCCGCCAGCATTTCGCGACAGTGCACCAGATAATGCTCGCCTGCAAAAGTCAGGCTGATTCTGCGCGTCGTGCGGTTGAGCAGGCGTATTCCTACCTGCTGCTCCAGCTGGCTTATTCGCTGGCTGACGCTGGATTTTGGCAGTTCAGCCTTCTGTGCCGCAGCAGTAAAGCTACCCATCTCCGCCACCAGCGCAAACAGCGCCATATCCTGAAGCTGTTTAAACATGATTGTTCATCCTGTGAGAACACTTCGTTCTTGATTGTCCATCTTATCATGCAGCTGATCACTTAATAGACTAGCCTCAATAAAACGCATGCCATTGAGGAGTCCATCCATGTCAGTTAAAGCCATTGCCGTTAATCCTGCGAATCCCGGCACGTTCATTGAAATCGCCCCGCCGATGCCGCAGCCCGGCGAGCACGATCTGCTTGTCGAAGTGAAAGCCGTGTCTGTTAACCCGGTCGACACCAAGGTGCATGCAGGCATTGTCAAAAACGGGCTGAACGAGCCGCGCATTCTCGGGTGGGATGCCAGCGGTATCGTAACAGCCGTGGGCGCGGCCGTTACGGGATTTAAACCCGGTGACGAAGTGTGGTACGCGGGGGATATCACTCGTCCGGGCAGCAATACCACCCATCAGCTGATCGATGCGCGTATTGTCGGGCACAAACCTGCCAGCCTTGGCTGGGCGGCAGCAGCCGCATTGCCGTTGACCGCGCTGACCGCCTGGGAAGGGTTGTTCGAACGGCTGAACATTCAGGATGCGGACGCGGATAAAACGCTGTTGATTATTGGCGGCGCGGGCGGCGTGGGCTCGCTGGCGATCCCGTTTGCAAAGCACAACAGCAAGGTGAACATCATCGCGACAGCATCAAGAGAAGATTCCGCCCGGTGGTGCCGCGAGCGCGGTGCGGATCGGGTAGTGAACTACCGCGACCTGAAAGGTGAGCTGGCAAAACTGGGTATCACTTATGTGGATTACATTTTCATCCTCAATGACACCGACGGCCACTGGGATGCCGTCAGCGAACTGATCGCACCGCAGGGGCACATCTGCTCCATCGTTGAGAACGCGCATCCGCTGAACCAGGATAAGCTGAAATCGAAATCCGCCGCCATGCACTGGGAGTTTATGTACACCCGCAGCATGTACCAGACCGCTGATATGGCGCGTCAGGGCGAGATCTTAAACGAGGTTGCAAAGCTGGTGGACAACGGCGTGGTGGAAAGCTCGCTCAGCGAAACGCTTCACGGACTGAGCGTGGAAAGCATTACCGAGGCGCACCGCAAAGTGCTGGAGGGACATATGCGAGGGAAAGTGGTGGTTGCGTTCTGAGGGGTAATCGTTCCCTCTCCCCTTTGGGGAGAGGGTTAGGGTGAGGGGTAAGATTAACCCTGCTCCCCCATCATCTCCTTCACCAGCTCGACGCAGCGCAGGAAACGGGAGTCGTAGTCCGACTCTTCAACATGCACAAACTCAACGTTGTTTTCGTTGAGCATCTCCACCAGCATGGACTGGAACTCGCGCCTGTCTACGGAGCTGCCGAGACTGCGCATGCCATCAGCGACCCATGGCGTGTTGTTTTCCAGCAGGATCACCAGGTCAAAGCGGTATTCGTCAATCAGCGCCTGCACGAACGGGTGCTCGCGCCCTTCGTACTTTTTACAGAACGCCTGCGTGGTGACGAAATCGGTATCAATAAACGCCACTTTGTTGGCATATTTGACCGCAAAATCAATGTACTGGGCGTGGCCGAGCGCGATTTTATCGTAGTCGGAATACTGCAGCGCCATCTCGTCACCGCCGAGGTGCGAGAAAACGTAATCGCGGCCATACTCCCACGCACTGGTCGTGTTGAAGATATTCGCCAGCTTATTAACGAGAGTGGATTTTCCGCTCGACTCACCGCCCAGGATCGCAACGGTACGTACAAAGAAGGGCTTTACCTCGGTCGGGATATAATCCCAGTAGCGGAACGGGTTTTCGCGGATCTGCGCCCCGCTGATGTTCATGAAGGTCCGTTTCGGATCGATCAGCACCGTCTCGATGCCCAGATGCTCGCGGAACTGCGGCGCGTCGGACTCTTCAGAGGTGTAGATCCAGTTAGGCGCAATGCCCTTCTCTTCCATAAACGCTTTGATGCCGTTGCTCCACACATCCCAGCCGTGCGGATAGGGCTCCATGCCCTCTTCGTTAAAAGCATGAATGCGAATGTTCTTCTGGTACTTAAAGGTCTGGAGCAGCCAGCGCAGGCGGTCAGGCACCGTCGGCTGCTGCGACATGGCGCTGTCCTCGAACAACTGGCGGTCACGGGTTTCATCGTACCCCATAATGATGTGCAGCTCGTCCACCTGGCTACAGGCGCGCTGAATCAGGTAGATGTGACCAGTATGCAGCGGGTAAAACTTGCCAAACACCACGCCGATGTTCTTTTGCATACGGGGAAATTCAAGTCCCAGGAAACGGTGCAGCGCTTCGAGCTTCTGCGCGCTGGGGCTTTTGATTTTGGCGTTCAGCAGCTGGCTTAAATAGCCTTTGGTCATACCGCTGGCGTCCGCCACCTGCTGCAACGTGCAGCCTTTCTGGCGGATTGCGGTTTTGATGTAGTCAAATGATGACATAAATTACGGTGCCTCCTGCAAAATCGAATACGTAATTATAAGTCGTCAAAGACATTTAACGCATCTGCGAGTTTCTTAACGCCAAAAACCTGCATCCCTTCGGGGATTTTTTTCGGCACGTTAGCGGCGGGCACAATCGCGCGGCGGAAGCCGTGTTTTGCCGCTTCGGAGATACGCTCCTGGCCGCTCGGCACCGGTCGGATCTCTCCGGCCAGGCCAACCTCGCCAAACACCACCAGATCCTGCGGCAGCGGCCTGTCGCGCAGGCTGGAGACCATCGCCAGCAGCAACGCCAGGTCCGCGCTGGTTTCCGAGACCTTCACCCCGCCCACCACGTTCACGAAGACGTCCTGATCCGCCATCTGCAGACCACCGTGACGGTGCAGCACCGCCAGCAGGATCGCCAGACGGTTCTGTTCCAGACCCACCGCCACGCGACGCGGGTTGCCCATCATCGAGTGATCCACCAGCGCCTGGATTTCAACCAGCAGCGGGCGCGTTCCTTCCCACAGCACCATGACCGAACTGCCAGAGGTGACTTCGTCGCCACGGCTCAGGAAGATGGCCGACGGGTTGCTGACCTCACGCAGCCCCTGCTCCGTCATGGCAAAAACACCTAATTCATTCACCGCGCCGAAACGGTTTTTATGGCTGCGCAGGGTGCGGAAGCGGGAATCCGCGTCGCCGTCGAGCATCACCGAGCAGTCGATACAGTGTTCGAGCACTTTTGGCCCGGCCAGGGAACCGTCTTTCGTCACATGGCCGACCATCACAATCGCCACGCCGCGCGTTTTGGCGAAGCGTGTCAGGTAGGCCGCGGTTTCGCGCACCTGCGCCACGCTGCCCGGCGAGGACTGAATGTCCGCCATGTGCATCACCTGAATGGAGTCGATCACCATCAGCTTCGGCTGCTCTTCTTCGGCGATCATGCAGATCTGCTCAATACTGGTTTCCGACAGCATATTCAGGTTGCCGGTTGGCAGGCCCAGGCGGTGCGCACGCATCGCCACCTGCTGGAGTGATTCTTCCCCCGTGACGTACAGGGTTTTCATCTGCTCGGCGAGCTTGCAAAGCGTTTGCAGCAGCAGGGTCGATTTACCCGCCCCGGGGTTACCGCCGATCAGAATCGCACTGCCCGGCACCACGCCGCCGCCGAGCACGCGGTCAAACTCTTTAAACCCGGTGGAGAAGCGCGGTAACGCTTCCAGGCTGATGTCTGAAAGCTTTTGCACCTTCGACACGCCTGCATTGCCCGCATAGCCGCTCAGGCGTTCATTGCGGGCCACACTCGGCGAAGCCGCCACACCACGCACTTCGGTGATGGTGTTCCAGGCATGACAGGCGCTGCATTGCCCCTGCCAGCGCGGATAATCCGCACCACATTCATTACAGACAAATGCGCGTTTTGGAGCTTTCGCCACGGTGTACCTCGTTATTTCTGTGCGGACTACGTGCCGGGTAGCGCTTACGCTTACCCGGCCTACAAAGCAGACCGTTATTTCTGATTAAGGCTGCCAGAAAGGATGCAGAACACCCCCATCAGGTCAGCATGACGGATAGTCACTTCCGTCTTTTCGTTCACTTTTGGCTTGGCATGGTAGGCAATGCCAAGACCAGCAGCTTTGATCATCGGCAGGTCGTTCGCGCCGTCCCCGATGGCGACGGTCTGGACCACCGGGATTTCATATTTTTCGGCCAGACGGGTCAGGGTGTTAGCTTTGTACTGCGCATCCACGATGTCGCCAATCACCTGTCCGGTCAGCTTGCCGTCCATAATTTCCAGTTCGTTGGCCACCACGGTGGTCAAATGCAGTTTCTCGCGCAGATAATCCGCGAAGAAGGTGAAGCCACCGGAGGCAATCGCCACCTTCCAGCCAAGGGACTGCAGCTTCAGCACCAGTTGCGTCAGTCCTGGCATCAGCGGCAGCACATCACGCACCTGGCGCAGGATGTTAGCATCGGCCCCTTTCAGGGTCGCCACGCGCTGTCTCAGGCTGGCGGTGAAATCCAGCTCGCCGCGCATCGCACGTTCAGTGACTTCCGCCACCAGCTCACCGCTGCCGGCCAGTTTAGCAATCTCGTCAATACACTCGATCTGAATAGCGGTGGAGTCCATGTCCATGACCAGCAGACCCGGCGTTTTCAGGTGCGGAATTTTACCGAGCGGGGCAACGTCCAGCCCTGCGTCATGCGCCAGACGCGTAGCACGCTGCGTCAGAGAACCCGCCAGGCGGATAACCTGGTAATCTTCTACGCACCAGGCTGCGACGATGACCATTGCCGCACCCAGTTTGGTTTGATACTGGGTCAGGCGTTGCTTATCCAGGCCGCGTCCATACAGCAGCCAGCCGCTACGGCCAGCGTGGTAATCCAGAGGCATCACCTCATCGCCACTTAACGAGAGCGGCAATCCTGGCCATAAAGAGACATCCGTTGGCAGGTCACACCAGGTAATGTTCGGCATCAAAGCTCCTGTAATTTCGTTCGCGCCGGAAGGTTCCAGAGGGAAAATAACGCATGAGGCTACCCTGTAACCATCACTTCTGGCAACATTAAGCCCTAAATTTTCAGCAGGTGGAATATGGCTCGCGCAAAACTGAAATTCCGGCTTCATCGCGCCGTGATTGTCCTTTCCTGTCTCGCACTGTTAGTGGCATTGATGCAAGGGGCATCGTGGTTTAGCCAGAATCATCAACGGCAGCGTAACCCGCAGTTTGAAGAGCTGGCCCGCACGCTGGCGCGTCAGGTGACCCTTAACGTCGCCCCCTATATGCGCACCGAGACGCCGGACGATAAGCGCATCGGCCAGATCCTGCGTCAGCTTACGGAAAACAGCCGCATTCTCGATGCGGGCGTGTACGATGAAAAAGGCGACCTGATTGCCCGCGCCGGTGAGCACGTCGACGTGCGCGACAGGCTGGCGCTGGACGGCAAAAAAGCCGGAGGCTATTTCAACCAGCAGCTCGTCGAACCTGTTCAGGGAAAAAATGGCCCGCTGGGCTATCTGCGCCTGACGCTCGACACTCATACCCTGCCGACCGAAGCCAAGCAGGTGGATAACACCACCAATATTCTGCGCCTGATGTTATTACTCTCACTGGCGATTGGCGTGGTGCTGGCGCGCACGCTGCTGCAGGGTAAGCGCACCCGATGGCAACAGTCGCCGTTCCTGCTGACCGCCAGCAAGTCGGTTCCGGAAGACGAAGAGAGCGAGAAGAAAGAATAGTGATAAAGTAGGCGGAGGATATAGAAAAGGAACTCTGCCATGACGACGTTACGCCTGCTTATCTCTGACTCTTACGATCCCTGGTTTAATCTCGCGGTGGAAGAGTGCATCTTCCGCCAGATGCCCGCCACCCAGCGCGTACTGTTTCTCTGGCGCAATGCCGACACGGTGGTGATTGGCCGCGCGCAAAACCCGTGGAAAGAGTGCAATACCCGCCGCATGGAAGAGGACCATGTCCGCCTGGCGCGCCGCAGCAGCGGCGGTGGAGCCGTGTTTCACGATCTGGGCAACACTTGCTTTACCTTTATGGCAGGCAAGCCGGAATACGACAAAAGCATCTCTACGTCGATTGTGCTGAACGCGCTGAATGCGCTCGGCGTAACCGCAGAGGCATCAGGCCGGAACGATCTGGTCGTCAAGACCCCCGAGGGCGACCGGAAGGTCTCCGGCTCAGCCTATCGCGAAACAATCGATCGCGGTTTCCACCACGGCACTCTGCTGCTGAATGCCGATCTCAGCCGGCTGGCTCACTACCTCAATCCTGACAAGAAAAAGTTACAGGCTAAGGGCATTACCTCCGTACGCGGCCGCGTGGCGAATCTGGTGGAGCTTCTGCCGGGTATTACTCACGAGCAGATTTGCGACGCGATCCGTGAGGCCTTCTTTGCGCACTACGGCGAGCGTGTGGAGGCGGAAGTGATTTCGCCTGATAAAACGCCTGACCTGCCCAACTTCGCTGAAACCTTTGCCCGCCAGAGCAGCTGGGAGTGGAACTTCGGCCAGGCACCGGCGTTTTCACATCTGCTGGATGAACGTTTTACCTGGGGCGGCGTGGAGCTGCACTTTGACGTGGAGAAAGGTCATATTACCCGCACACAAATTTTTACGGATAGTCTTAACCCGGCACCGCTGGAAGCGTTGGCGTCACGCCTGCAGGGCTGTGTATACCGTCCCGATATGCTGCAACATGTGTGCGAAGGGTTGCTTGAACATTATCCGGAACAAGAGCGGGAACTTCGGGAATTGTCGGCGTGGATCGCTCAGGCGATAAAATAATTCTCGCCCCCGGTTAAGAAGAGAAAATAGCTTCCTCCGTTCTTATCCTGCCGGAATGTGTAAATACAACCGTGAATGTATTTACACATTTTAATAAAACTCAATTCAGAGATTAGAAATACTCATTACAGAAATAACAATAACCATTAATAGAATCCCTGCGCTTGCATTTCAGCAAGTTAATGACTTCACGGAAATTTATACATTTATTTTATTAATGGTTAAGGAATAACAATGAAAAAGCTTCTTCTCGCAACGCTGATTGCGATGACCTCTTCGGCTGCATTCGCCGAAGGCAGCATCGTCATGAAGGTTCAGGGCAAGATGAACCATGCATCCTGTACGCCGGAACTCAGTAACGGCGGATCGATTGATTTTGGCACAATCGCGCTGGACCAGCTTTCTCCAACCCAGACCAACCAGATGGGTCATAAAGATATGTCTCTGACGATCAATTGCCCGTCAGCGACTAAAGTGGCATGGAGTATTGCTGATAACAAAGAAGATTCCAATGCGGCGACCTACCTGAACTCCAGCGAGTTTTACATTCGTGACGCCACAGACAATGGTGGGGACGTTTACGGTTCAGGTACCACCTACGGCGTAGGTACCACCGCTGCTGGCGATAAAATTGGCGCCTATGCAATCAGTACCCGTATCAATGAGATCACCGCTAACGGTGTGCCTGCTCAGGCGATCTTTGCGCCAAACTTCCTCAACAGCAAAGGCGAATATATGTGGCGTAACCTGGCCACCGGTGTGATTGCCAACGGTAACGCCGAGATCATGACCGCTACCAGACCAGGTTATACCGCACCGCTGGCCATCACCAGCGTTGTCTACCCGTTCAAAGTCTCTCTGGCCATTGTTAACACTGACCGTCTGACCACCACTGAGGAAGCGCAGCTGAGCGGCGAAACCACCATCACTCTGGTTTATCTCTAACAGATAAAAACGCGTGACTCAACGGCGGATATTTCCGCCGTTTCTGCATAAAACATACGTTCAGAAATGTTTAATCGACATTATAAAATCTCAATACTGTCGTAAGAAAATCTAACTATTTAATGCGTTGATTCGTTAATAGAATCGGCCGCGACTCTTATGCCAGAAATTATCTTTTGGCAAGATTCATTTAAATTAAAAATATCCGAATTATCTCTTTCTATGGTTAAGGAATAACAATGAAAAAGTGCCTTCTCGCCACCGTTATGATGATGGCGGCGACAGCAGTTTATGCCGAACCTACTGCAATGTTAAAAGTTCACGGTACGCTGACCAGCGCAGGCTGCGTTCCTGAAATTAGCAACGGCGGCGTGGCCGATTTTGGCGAAGTGGGTCTGGACTCACTCTCCTCCGGTGTGGCTTATCAGGCTGGGCATAAAGATGTCACTCTGACCATCACATGCCAGTCTGCAACCCGCGTCGGCTGGACAATCAAAGATGACCGCAAAGACTCAAACGCGGGCGCACATAAAACGTCAAGCGAGTTCCATGTGGATAACGCTACCGCAAGCGGCGCACAGGCATACGGCGATTACCAGCTCAACGGTGTCGGAAAAACCAGCGCTGGCGAAAGTATCGGTGCCTATTCAGTTTCAACTTACATGAATGCGGTCACTGCTGACGGTGCAACCGTTCAGCCTATCGCCGCAGCGATGTATACCGGCGGTACCATCAGCAGCAGAAGCTGGATCAACCTGTGGGCCACCGGCATCCTCACTAACGATGGTACCGACGTCATGACCGTTGCCAAAACCGGCGAACGCGCTCCGCTGGCCTTCACGACGGCGGCTTTCCCTCTGAAGATCGCGCTGGCGATTGCGCCAAGCAAAAATCTGACCCTGACTGACAGGACCGACCTGGACGGTCAGTCCACAATCACGCTGGTTTATCTGTAACCCGCATTCACGACGCTAAACTCCCCGCTCAGGCGGGGAGTTTTAACCCATTGTTCAATATCAATATTCATGGAAAGAATTGTGAAAATTTCTCCTTTGGTCTGCGCTCTTTTTCTCACCCTTCCAGCGACACTCTATGCTGCAGGCATGGTGCCAGAAACCACACTGCTGATGATTGATGAAGCCAACCACGGCGGTGTCATGAGTGTGAAAAACACGGACTCCATCCCCACCCTGCTTTATACCTCCATTAACGACATTGAGGGGGAGAATGGGGTCAAGCTCAACGTCACTCAGCCGGTTGTACGCCTTGAGCCAGGCCAGGAACAGCAGGTGCGCTTTATTCTTGAAACCAAAGAACCGCTGACCGTTGAACATTATAAACGCGTGATCTTTGAAGGCATTCCGCCTAAAACCAAAGATAAAAACGTTAAAGTCGGTATCAATCTTCGTCAGGATTTACCGGTGTTGATCCATCCTAAAAATCTTCCTGTTGTCACGGATGCATGGAAATTACTGACCTGGTCCGTCCAAGAGAAAGAGGTTCAGGTCCGTAATACCTCGCCGTACGTTGTACGTTTTTCCACATCAGTGACGCTACTGCCTTCCCACACCGAGGGAGTGGTTAATAAAACCTTTATCCTGCCGGGTGAGACCATGAAGGTGCAGACAAATACCCCGATCGGTAGCGGCGATAATGCCGTCGAGTTCAACCCTGCCAGTCGCTACGGGATTGAAGTGGACAAGTACACTGCCGCGCTTACACGCTGATATCACAGGGAATTTTTAGTGATACCGCGCGCTTTGCAAAACACGATGCGTCGAACAGCAGTGGCGGTCGCTTTTCTGCCGTCGTCGGCGCTGCATGCATCCGATCTGGATTTCAATACCGATATACTGGCCTCGCGGGGAATCAGTACTAATCTCGCCCATTACTTCTCTGATGCACAACGCTACCTGCCCGGCCAGCATGCCGTGCAGGTCAAAATTAACGGCGTTGAGAAGGGGAGCCTGGCCATTCGGGTTGGAGAAGAGGGGCAGCTTTGCATTGATGATGACTTCACCCGTGCAGCTGGCCTACTGCCATTGAATATCAGCGAAAAAGAGAAATGTCATAACCTGCTGAAAGATTACCCTTCCGCGACGGTAACGCTTCTACCGAATACCGAATCACTGGAGATTTTCGTTCCCGCAGAGGCAATGGACACTGGATTTTATGCCGCGAAATATTACTCGCACGGCGGTGTTGCGGGCTTAATCAACTATAGCGCCTTCAGTAACATTAACGAGTACGGCTCGGGCGGGAGCAGCCGTTATGCCCAGGGAAATTTGGGGGCAGGCATTAACCTTGCGAACTGGACGCTGCGCAGCAATTTCATTTTGACGGATGACAACGGGACTCGCAGCACAGAGAACCTGTACACCTACGCTGAACACGTTTTTGAAGAGCGGAAAATGCGGGCGCAGGTTGGGCAGATCAACGTCAATTCGGCCCTGTTTAGCGGCGCGCAAATCACCGGCGTGCAGCTGATGCCTGAAACCGGCCTTCAGCCTAATATCCAGGCCACTGAGGTGTCGGGAATTGCCCGGACGAATCAGGCCCGCGTAGAGGTTCGCCAGTCGGGACAGCTGATCTACTCTTCCCTGGTCAACGCAGGCCCTTTCTCCCTGACGGACGTGCCCCTGGTGCGCGGAAATGTCGATCTTGACGTCAGCGTGGTGGAAACGGACGGTTCGACAACCCAATTTACCGTTCCCTCTTCCGCCCTCAATATACAGGGAAGTAACCGTGCCGAAGGGTTAAACCTCTCTCTCGGACGGGTTCGCGACAGCGGGGATGAGTCAAGTACGCCCTGGGTATTTACGCTCTCTGACGGAACGATGCTGAACACGCGCATGTCCGCCGTAGCCGCCGGCGTACTGGCAGAAAAATATCAGGCTACCGGTGCCAAACTCGACGTTTCCATCAACGAAAACTGGGCGATCTCACCGAGCTTTTTACTGAGCCAGTCCCACTTTTACGATCGACTGAAAGGCAGCAAGGCTGAACTTAGCAGCAATATCTTACTGCCCGCCCAGCTGACGATGGGGGTAAGCGCGTCCCAGTTCAGTGGCGGCTTCCGCGAACTCACGGAAGCCATGGATGAAGAGGCGCAGACCTACGAAAATAACTGGAACGCCAGCCTCACCTGGAACAATGAGTACATTGGCGCGATCTCAATGCAATACAGCGTGAATTCCGGTGATGAAAACAGCGGTGATTCACGCTATCTGATGGCTTCCTGGAGTAAAAGTCTCGGGCGTACCTCGCTGTCCGTAAACTGGCAGCATGCCATGAGCAATAGTGATACCCAGAACCAGAGCAGCACCAGCCGCGATGACGATCTCTTTTATGTCAGCCTGATCGTTCCTTTTGGCGAGGATCGCGTCAGTACCTACATGCGCGCTCAGGGGGAAAAACAAAATTATGGCGTTCAGGAAAGCGGCTCTATCGGTCAAAACCTTAACTACAACGTCTCCGCAGACCGCGATAACCAGGATAAGAGTAACGCCTTCAACGGCAATATCACCACCAACCTTCACTATACGCAGCTCGGTTTATCCGCTGGCCTGAATGACGGCAATCAGCATAACTACAGCGCATCCTTAAACGGTGGCGTAGCGCTGCATCGTCATGGCATAACGTTTTCGCCCTATCCGGTAAAAGAGACATTCGGCATCGCCCGGTTAAGCGAACCGGAAAGCGGTATTGAAATCACCACCCCCGATGGAACCGTCTGGACAGATCGCTGGGGACAGGCCGTGGTTCCCGGACTTCGGGAATGGCAAAAATCGCAAATTGTGATTAATGCCAGCTCGTTACCTCAGGGAATGGATTTATCAAACGGTATTCAGACCGTCTCCGCCGCGTATGGCTCTTTTGCGCTGATCGATTTTAACGTACTGAATACGCGTCGCGTCATGCTGGACGTCAAGCGAGTCAACGGGTCATGGCTGGAAAAAGGGCTGAGCGTGGTGGATCAGGACGGTAACTATATTGTCAGCGTAATGGATAACGGCAGCGTATTTATTCCCGATGCGTCGGATACGCCTGCGCTTTATGTGGTGGACGACAATTTAACCAAACTCTGCCAGATCGCTTACACCCTGAAAGACGAAAAAGATAAAGACGCCTATTACGAAAAAGCAGAAGGAGTTTGCCAGTGAAAATAGTTAACGCAGTGCTCATCGGTGCAGCATCACTTTTTTCGTCTTATGTCGTGGCCGAAGCGTGTCAAATTACGCTGTCGCAACCGAACGTCTCCTTTGGCAGATTCAAACAGGACGACATTATCACCTCGCGTAAAAACTGGAACCGCATGCCGGGCAAAGAGGTCACCGCCACGGTTTTTTGCCCGCAGCCAAGGGTGATGGCGCTTTTTCTGCAATCCACGTCCGGCAGCAACGGGGGCGTTCTGTTTGGTCAGAAGAGCCGACTGGTGCTGGTTGCCAGCAATATTCTGGTCGATGGTCATCACTATAATCTGGTCAGAACCTCTGACCGGGTCTCGTTCACCTCTGCGGAAACCCCCAAGGAAAAAGTCTTTCTGAGGAATAATGACGGCATCCTTGCATATCAAAATGGCCTGCCGGTACGTGGCAAACAAATGAGTGTGACGATAAAAATTATACCTGTCATTAATGACGATCAGCTGCGCGGCATTTCCGATAATACCGAGCTGGAAAGCGCACTCGCCTGGGAGCTATTAACGACAGAGTAACGCATTCACCGCCGAATAGATTATTCGGGTGAAGAGAAAAGAAGAAAAATAAAGGCAAAACACGTGGATTCGTCCATTTATTTTAACGATATATCTATGTTAAGGAATAACCATGAAAAAGAGTCTCCTTGCCGCTGCGCTGGCGCTGACAGCGACCTGTGCTCATGCGGGAGATACGGCAGTGCTGAAAGTGAAAGCCTCACTGACCAGCAACTCCTGTACGCCGGAACTCAGCAACGATGGCGTGATTGACTTCGGTACCGTTCAGGTTGGCGATCTCTCGCAAACCCAGACCACGCAGTTAGGTGAAAAGGGTCTGACGCTGACTATCACCTGCCCTACCCCTACCAAAGTGGGCTGGAGTATTGCCGACAACCGTACGGATTCGAACGCCAGCACCGGAACCGACTCAAACCTGAAGGTGCAGAACGCCACGTCAAACGGCGGCGAACTGCGCGGCAGCATGACGACCTTTGGCCTTGGCAAAACGCACGATGGCAAGAATATCGGTGCCTATTCCATCTATACCAGCACGGGTGAAGTGACGGCAAACGGGGCGACGGTTGAACCGATTCGTACGGCAGTCACTGCTGGTGTGGGCATGAGTCGCTGGCAAAAAGCCAATGGTGGCACTATCGCCAATAAGGATCTGGGCTTGATGAGCGTCGCCTCTGCGGGCAAAACGGCCCCGATGGCGGTGACCAGCGTCTCTTTCCCGCTGAACATTTCGCTGGCAGTGGAAAACCTGAAGAAACTGTCTCTGACAGAAGATACCGAGTTTGATGGTCAGGCCACCATCAGCGTGGTGTACCTGTAAGTCACAGAAACCGGGCGGCTTTCGCCGCCCGGCAGCACAACATTACTCTTTATCGCCCAGCAGAACGGATTCCAGCGCGATTTTGATCATGTCGTTGAAGGTGGTCTGACGTTCAGCAGCGGTCGTCTGCTCGTGGGTACGGATGTGGTCAGAGACGGTGCAGATGGTGAGTGCTTTCGCACCGAATTCTGCCGCTACGCCGTAGATACCCGCCGCTTCCATCTCCACGCCGAGGATGCCGTACTTCTCCATCACGTCGAACATTTCACCGTCCGGGGAGTAGAACAGATCGGCAGAGAAGAGGTTGCCTACGCGCGCATCAACGCCCAGCGCTTTGGCCGCGTCCACCGCGTTACACACCATGTCGAAGTCAGCAATCGCCGCGAAGTCATGATCCTTAAAGCGAATACGGTTCACTTTAGAATCTGTGCATGCGCCCATGCCGATAACCACATCACGCAGCTTAACATCCATGCGCACCGCACCGCAGGATCCCACGCGGATGATTTTCTTCACGCCGAAATCAGTGATCAGCTCTTTGGTGTAGATAGAGCAGGATGGGATACCCATACCGTGGCCCATCACAGAGATTTTGCGGCCTTTATAGGTACCGGTGAAACCCAGCATGCCGCGCACGTTGTTCACTTCACGCACGTCTTCGAGGAAAGTTTCTGCAATGTGCTTCGCACGCAGCGGGTCGCCCGGCATCAATACGACGTCAGCGAAATCACCCATTTCTGCGTTAATGTGAGGAGTTGCCATCTTCAGTTCCTTTTACATTGTTGTTTTTGCCGGGTGGCGGCTACGCCTTACCCGGCCTACAAAACCGTAGGCCCGGTAAGCGAAGCGCCACCGGGCAATGACCTCAGAACATAGCCTTGCCATATTCCATGTCGGACGTACCAAAGTACTTCGCGAGGGTCTGGCCGATGTCTGCGAAGGTTTCACGGTGTCCCAGTGAACCTGGTTTGACTTTCGGTCCGTACACCAGCACCGGAATGTGCTCACGGGTGTGGTCGGTACCGGTCCAGGTTGGGTCACAGCCGTGGTCGGCGGTCAGGATCAGAATGTCATCTTCACCCACCAGCTCCATCAGCTCTGGCAGACGGCGGTCGAACAGTTCCAGACCGGCAGCATAGCCCGCGACGTCACGACGGTGCCCCCAGGAAGAGTCGAAGTCCACGAAGTTGGTGAAGACAATGGTCTTATCGCCCGCTTCTTTCATCTCTTTGATGGTGGCATCGAACAGCGCATCCAGACCGGTGGCTTTCACTTTTTTGGTGATGCCGCAGTTAGCGTAGATGTCTGCGATTTTACCCACGGACACCACGTGACCGTCTTTCTCGTCGACCAGTTTCTGCAGCACGGTAGGGGCCGGTGGCTCAACGGCCAGGTCGTGACGGTTACCGGTACGCTGGAAGTTACCTGCTTTATCGCCGATAAACGGACGGGCGATAACGCGACCAATGTTGTAGCCGCCTTCGGTCAGCTCTTCACGGGCGATTTCACACAGCTCGTAGAGTTTATCCAGGCCAAACGTCTCTTCGTGGCAGGCAATCTGGAAAACGGAGTCAGCGGAGGTGTAGAAAATCGGCTTGCCGGTTTTCATGTGCTCTTCGCCAAGCTGGTCCAGAATCACGGTGCCGGAAGAGTGGCAGTTACCGAGGTAGCCCGGCAGGTTGGCACGCTTCACCAGCTTATCGAGCAGCTCCTGCGGGAAGCTGTTCTCGTGATCGGAGAAATAACCCCAGTCGAAGAGGACCGGCACACCGGCGATTTCCCAGTGGCCAGACGGGGTATCTTTACCGGAAGAGAGCTCGTGAGCCCAGGCGTAGGCGCCCACCACTTCCGCGTTGCCGTCCATACCGGCTGCGATTTTACCGGTAGAACCTTCATGCGCTTTCACCAGACCGAGGCGGGTCAGGTTTGGCAAGGTCAGAGGGCCTTTACGACCGTTGTCCGCTTCGCCTTTCGCACAGGCTTCCGCGATGTGACCCATGGTATCGGAACCCACGTCACCAAAACGTTCTGCATCTTCGGTTGCGCCGATGCCGAATGAGTCCAGCACCATAATAAATGCACGTTTCATAATTGTTCTCCGTACGTAGTGCTTCATAAAAATTCGATCAGATCAGTATACCGCTATTCGGTGATACGGCGATAGACCGAAGGTGAGCTTTCTGGTGCTTTATCAGCAAGCGTAATGGCCGCTTTCACCGCCTTCGCCGCGTCCTGCCAGCTGGCTTCATCTTTGGCGTGGATCACCGCCAGCGGACGTTGGCCATCAACGCTGTCGCCCAGACGGGCCATATCGGTAAAGCCGACGCTGTAATCAATGGTGTCTGACGCCTGACGACGACCGCCGCCCATCGAGACCACCGCCATACCCAGCGCACGGGTGTCCATTGCTGAGACAAAGCCCTCGCTGTCGGCATATACGGCTTTGCTGAGCGTCGCGGTTGGCAGGTATTTGGCGTAATTCTCAACGAAGTCGGTCGGGCCTTTTTGTGCGGCGACCATACGGCCAAAGATCTCTGCCGCTTTGCCGTTGTCCAGCACGGCCTGCAGTTTCGCGCGGGCTTCCGCCTCGTCTTTCGCCAGCTTGCCGGAGATCAGCATCTCTACACACAGCGCCATGGTCACGTCGAACAGGCGCGGGTTGCGGTATTCCCCCGTCAGGAACTGGACGGCTTCACGCACTTCGACCGCATTACCGGCGCTGGAGGCCAGTACCTGGTTCATGTCAGTGAGCAGCGCGGTGGTGCGCACGCCTGCGCCGTTGGAGACGCCAACGATCGCTTCGGCGAGCTGGGCAGAAAGCTCATAGGTCGGCATAAAGGCACCGCTGCCCACCTTCACGTCCATCACCAGCGCGTCCAGCCCTTCTGCCAGCTTTTTCGCCAGAATAGAGGCGGTGATCAACGGAATGGAGTCAACGGTGGCGGTGATGTCGCGGGTCGCGTAGAAACGCTTGTCTGCCGGGGCAAGAGAGCTGGTCTGGCCGATAATTGCCACACCCACGTCTTTAATAATGTCGCGGAAGCGGTTGTCATCCGGGAAGATATCGAAGCCCGGAATGGCTTCCAGTTTGTCGAGCGTACCGCCGGTGTGGCCCAGACCGCGCCCGGAAATCATCGGGATGTAACCGCCACAGGCGGCCACCATAGGGCCCAGCATCAGGGAGGTCACGTCACCCACACCGCCGGTGGAGTGTTTGTCCACAATCGGGCCGTTAAGGTTAAGGCTTTTCCAGTCCAGAACGGTTCCTGAATCTCGCATCGCCATGGTCAGCGACACGCGCTCGGGCATCGACATATCGTGGAAGAAAATGGTCATCGCCAGAGCCGCAATCTGCCCTTCAGAGACGGTGTTATCACGAATGCCATTGATAAAGAAGCGGATCTCTTCGTCGCTTAATGCATGTCCATCACGTTTTTTACGAATAATTTCTTGTGCGAGAAACACGGTAACCTCCATGCGGAATCGGGGGAATTGTGGCGGGTGGCGCTACGCTTACCCGCCCTACGACCCTGTAGGCCGGATAAGCAAAGCGTCATCCGGCATTGTCTGGCAATCAGTAGCTGCTTGCGCTCTTACCGTCGCCATGACCCAGCGCTTTCAGCAGGCTTGCCAGCAGGCTGGACGCACCGAAGCGGTAGTGACGGGAATCGGCCCAGTCGGCGCCGAACAGCTCGTCGGCAATCGCCAGGAACTGCTGCGCGTCTTCGGCAGTACGCACGCCGCCCGCAGGTTTGAAACCAACGGTTTTGGACACGCCCATATCGCGAATGACTTCCATCATGATGCGCGCGCTTTCCGGGGTCGCATTCACCGGTACTTTACCGGTAGAGGTTTTAATGAAATCCGCACCGGCTTTGATGGAGATTTCAGACGCTTTACGAATAAGCGCTTCTTCTTTCAGCTCGCCGGTTTCGATGATCACTTTCAGCAGTACGTTTGCCGCCGCGCACGCGTCTTTACAGGCTTTCACCAGGTCGAAGCCAACCTGCTCGTTACCGGCGATCAGCGCGCGGTACGGGAATACCACGTCAACTTCGTCTGCACCGTAAGCAATGGCCGCGCGGGTTTCTGCCAGCGCAATCTCGATATCGTCGTTGCCGTGCGGGAAGTTAGTTACGGTTGCAATGCGCACATCCGGCGTGCCCTGCTCTTTCAGCGTTTTGCGGGCAATCGGAATAAAGCGCGGGTAGATACAGATGGCTGCGGTGTTACCCACTGGCGTTTTCGCCTGATGGCACAGGGCGATGACTTTCTCATTGGTGTCGTCATCGTTCAGGGTAGTCAGGTCCATCAGTTTCAACGCGCGCAGGCTGCTTGCAGTTAAATCGGTCATAACATTCTCCAACGGCAGTGCCGTATCAATTTTACCTTGCGGGTCTGTGAGTATTTTAACATCCACCCGCATCCACACTTCGACATTCATCACAGTTAATGAAAACTGCGTACAAATTTGCATTACTGTAATGAGATCTTCTTCAAACTTTAGCGCACTTATTGCTGACTAAAGCCGCGATACCCCCTGTGGGATCAAAAGCCCCAACAGGCTGGCTTTCTACAATTCGTTCATCATCAGCAGAACACTCAAGGAAGCGAACATGCCAGATACCCTGCAACAACGTTGCCAGCACATTGTGACAAGTCCGGTGTTAACCCCGGAACAAAAACGTCATTTTCTGGCGCTGGAAGCGGAAAACAATCTGCCTTATCCGGCACTTCCTGAAGCCGCCCGCGCCGCGCTGGACGAGGGATTTATCTGCGACATGTTCGAAGGCCATGCGCCTTACAAACCGCGCTACGTCCTGCCGGATTATGAAAAATTCCTGGCTAACGGTTCTGAATGGCTGGAGCTGGAAGGGGCAAAGGATCTGGATGATGCCCTCTCGCTATTAACCATTCTCTACCATCATGTTCCTTCAGTGACATCTATGCCGGTCTATCTGGGGCAGCTTGATGCGATACTGAATCCATATGTTAGAATTCTAACACAAGAAGAAATCGATAGCCGAATAAAACGTTTCTGGCGCTATCTCGACAGAACGCTCCCTGATGCGTTTATGCACGCAAACATCGGGCCCGCTGACGGCCCCATCATCCGCGCCATTCTACGTGCAGATGCAGAGCTTAAGCAGGTCGCGCCGAATCTGACCTTTATTTACGATCCTGAAATCACCCCGGACGATTTGCTGCTTGAGGTGGCAAAAAACATTTGCGAATGCAGTAAACCGCATATTTCAAACGGCCCCGTGAATGATAAAATTTTCACAAAAGGCCGTTTTGGCGTGGTGAGCTGTTACAACTCCCTGCCGCTGGCTGGCGGTGGCAGCACCCTGGTGCGCCTTAACCTCAAAGCCATTGCAGAGCACAGCACCTCCGTTGACGACTTCTTCAACCGTACGCTTCCGCACTACTGTCAGCAGCAAATCGCCATCATTGATGCCCGCTGTGATTTTCTCTATCAACAATCAGGCTTCTTTGAGAATAGCTTCCTGATAAAAGAGGGGCTGATTGATGCCGGGCGTTTTGTGCCGATGTTTGGCATGTACGGCCTGGCGGAAGCGGTAAACACGCTCTGTGAGAAGGACGGAATCAACGGTCGCTATGGCAAAGACGAGCAGGCTAACGCGCTGGGCTATCGCATCAGCGAACAGCTTGCGGCGTTTGTAGAAAACACGCCGGTGAAGCACGGCTGGAAACAGCGCGCCATGCTCCATGCGCAGTCGGGCATCAGCTCTGATTCAGGCACCACGCCAGGCGCGCGTCTGCCTTATGGTGACGAACCGGATCCCATCAGCCATCTGCTGGCCGTTGCGCCACACCACAGACATTATCACTCCGGTATCAGCGATATTTTAACGCTGGATGAGACGGTAAAACGCAACCCACAGGCGATAGTGCAGCTTTGCCTGGGCGCGTTCAGGGCCGGTATGCGGGAGTTCACCGCCAACGTTGCGGGTAACGATCTGGTCCGCGTGACGGGCTACATGGTGCGCCTGTCGGACCTGGAAAAATTCCGCGAAGCCGGTTCGCGCACCAATACGACCTGGCTTGGCGAAGAAGCCGCACGCAATACCCGCATCCTGGAACGTCAGCCGCGCGTGATAAGCCATGAACAACAGATGCGCTTTAGTTAGTCAGGTCATTCCTTTTTCCTGCGTGGACGGGCCGGGCAGTCGTCTGGCCCTGTTCCTGCAGGGCTGCAACCTGCGCTGTAAAACCTGCCACAACCCATGGACCATCGGGCGCTGCAACGACTGCGGCGACTGCGTGCCCCACTGCCCTCATGATGCACTCAACATTCAGGCCGGACGCGTATGGTGGCAGGAGAGTCATTGCCAGCAGTGTGATACCTGCCTTCATCTTTGCCCGCAGCAGTCCACGCCCATGGCGCACCGCCTGAGCGTGGAGGAGATCCTCACGCAGATCCGAAAAGCTGCCCCCTTTATTGAGGGCGTTACCGTGAGCGGCGGCGAGGCCACAACACAGCTGCCATTTTTAATCGCCCTTTTTAGCGCAATCAAAACCGATCCTGAACTGCAGCATTTAACCTGCCTGGTGGACAGCAACGGGCTGCTAAGCGAAACCGGCTGGGAGAAACTGCTGCCGGTACTGGATGGGGCGATGCTGGATCTCAAGGCATGGGGAAACGCGCATCACCGTTTCCTGACCGGGCGCGAAAACCCGCTGATTAAACAGAGCATTCGCTGGCTTGCCGATCGCCACCGTTTGACGGAACTGCGCTTGCTGGTTATCCCGGAGCAGTGCGATTATCTGGAACATCTTAAGCCGCTGACCACGTTTATCCGCGGGCTTGGGAATGTTCCGGTGCGTATTAACGCGTTTCATGCGCATGGGGTTTACGGTGAGGCGGCGTCATGGCGCAGCGCCACGCCGGAGGACATTGAACCGCTGGCGCAGGCACTGGAAAAACAGAAGATAACGGTGATTCGTCCAGCGCTTTACCTATAGCGTGATGCCAAATACCGCACGCGTATTTTCCAGTAACGCAGCGGCAATCACCTCTTCAGGCTCCGTTCGCAGCTCACACAGGGAGGTAAACACGCGCGCAGCCTGCTCCGGACGATTCGGCTGGCCCTGAAAACCACTCAGCGGCATATCCGGGGCATCCGTTTCCAGTAGCAGCGCAGAGAGTGGCAACTGTGCCATCACATCGCGGGTTTTACTGGCACGCGGATAGGTAATGGTGCCCCCCACGCCAATTTTATAGCCCAGCTCGATAAAACGCTGCGCCTGCTGCAGGCTGCCGGAAAAACCGTGCACCACGCCGCTACGCGGTAGATCGATGCGTTTCAGGTGCATCGCCAGCTTATCGTGCGTGCGTCTTGAATGGAGGATCACCGGCAGGTCGTGACGCTTAGCCAGCCGAAGCTGCGCGTCGAGGATCGTCTGCTGGCGTTCAAACTGCGGATCCTCACGATAGAGATCGAGCCCGATCTCGCCGATAGCGACAAGTTTGTCTCCTGCGGTCTGCAGGGCTTCATCAAGTGCCTCAATATGCTCATCAAGGTGGCGCTCAATCACTATCGGATGCAGGCCGAGCGCAGCATAGAGAGCGGGGTAACGCGTGGAGAGCGTCAGCACACGCGAAAAATCAGCCGCTTCTACCGACGGTACAACGATCGCCTGAACGCCTGCCTCAGCGGCTTTCGCAATACTTTGCGCCTCATTTCCCGTAAACGGCGGAAAATCAAAGTGGCAGTGGGTATCAACAAAGCGGTGCGTCACGCCAGATCCTCGTTATCTAATAAAGCGTCATTCGCCTGTGGAATGTCCACCAGCGGCATCGTCAGGGCGTCGTTGGCGACAATTGCAGGGGGCGTAATGATGGGTTTGTGCCGATGCAGAGGCGGTTGCTCCGCCAGCATCTTACCGACCGTCGCCAGGAAGTAGCGTCCGCACAGCCGCCCCGTTTTGTAGTCCATGCGCAGCGCAGGGACGCGGCTGCCCAGCGCCATGCTGAGCAACGGTTTAGGGGGATAGATTTCGAAAATTCGCAGCTTACCCGGCGGTTTTTCAATGAAACGCTGCATCGCGCCGTAGGTGGTTTCATGCTGCTTCGCGATGTTCACCAGCGGTTGCAGGCTGCTGTCACCCAACCAGCGCTCCATCCGCTTAAACCACTGCGGTGTATAGTACATTTGCGACGGCACGGTACGGATCACCACGATCGTTTTCGCACCGCGACGGGCGGCTTCCTGCACCGGTACCGCGTCACTGATCCCGCCGTCCAGATAGCTGATGCCGTCCAGCAGGGCGCCGGTACGATAAAAACCGGGAATGGCGCTGGAGGCGCGGATGATGTCCAGCCAGTTCTCCTTCTGCGGAGAGAAATAGCCCGGGGAATAGTCATCCCCCCGACTGGCGCACATCCAAAACTCTTTTCCGCTATCAAACAGACGGGCCGCCGTGTCCATTGCCAGCGGCATCTGGCTGGAGGTCGACTCCAGCAGCCAGTCGAGATCGATCAGGTTGCCGCCGCGCACAAAGCGCACCGGGTTAAAAAATTCTTTCGCCGTGGTGTAGCGCATAATCACTTTTCGCGCGTAGCCAGGCTGGTTGCAGACATAGGCAGAGAGATTCTGCGCCCCGGCAGACGTGCCAAAGTAGAGATCAAACGGGTTGAACTGCGCGCGCATAAACTCATCCAGCACGCCAGCGGTGAAAATGCCGCGCTGCCCACCGCCCTCACAGACCAGTGCGAGTTGACCCGCGCGAAACGGTTTTAACGTCAGCGGCGCAATATTGCCGAGCGTAACGGGAATTCGTTGCCCCACCTCTGCTTTCCTGTTTTGATTATTTTATAACACCACAGTAACGCACCCGACCTGTAACGCAAATAAGAAAAAGCCAGTCGCAGTGACTGGCTTTATTTTGTTGATGGAATATTGCGTTTGCTATGGACGTCGACGCCCTGTAAACAGGCTGACCAGGAACAGAATAATACCCACAACAAAGACAATTTTAGCTGCCCATGCCGCTGTACCTGCCAGTCCACCAAAGCCCAATGCGGCGGCAATTAACGCGATAACCAGAAATATAATGCCCCAACGAAACATAAGCTTCTCCTTTACCATAGTTAATGTCGGCCGCTAAACGTGAGCGCTCAGGTCACTCACCGGCGTTTTTCCAGAGTCGTTCTTATTTCGCCCGCAGGGTTGAGCCTGGCGGGCGACTGGTCCAGATTTACTTCGTTTTCAGATCGTTTTTAACGCTTTTCACACCATCAATCGCTTTCGCAATTGACTCGGCGCGTTCACTTTGCGCCTGGGAATCAACCGTACCGGAAAGCTGAACCACGCCATCAGTGGTTTCAACTTTCACCTTACGGGACGGTACGATGTCATCTGCTAACAGTTTAGCTTTGATTTCGCTGGTGGTTGCCGCATCCCCGGCATAACCTTTCACTGAAGCGTCTTTGCTGTCGCGAACGTGCAGTTTATCGCTCACGGAGGTGACACCCTCAATACCCTTCGCCACTTTGACAGCCTGTTCGGCCTGGGCCTGGCTTTCCACAAAGCCACTCAGGGTCACGACTTTCTTGTCGGTTTTAACGGAAATATCGGTGCTCTTGATCGCTTCGTCATCCACCAGTGCGGCTTTCACTTTTGCTGTGATAGAGCTGTCGTCCATGAAATTACCGACTTTATTCATAGAGCTATCGATTTTTTGCCCTGCGCTATCGGCCGTGGACTGTGCTTTATCCATGGTGCTGCTTTCCGCCAGAGCGGAACCGCTAACCAGAACGCTACCCAGTGTTACAGCCAGCAGAGTTTTAGAAATCTTCAGTCTTGTCATATTCATCGATGTATTCCTGTGTTGACCCGTTATTCGGGCTACATACTTCCTTAGTAGTTTTATATATTGCGAATAAACACACGGGCGAAATGGATAACCTAAAGCCATGCATTGAACAGTTAATTTATCCACGCCCGGTGCTAAACACTGAGTTAAATATAGATCACTCTCACAATGCCGCTTTCAGATTTGGGCAAAAAATAGGCAAAAGGCGTGAAAACGCAGTGAATTAAGAACATTCCGCAAGGGACTAATAAGACAGGAAATAAAGAAGAGCACGGCGAGTGCCGTGCTCTGAGAGGGAATTAGTGTTCGCGCGTTTTGCGGAACTGAACGTCAGGATAACGCTCCTGCGTCAGGTTCAGGTTCACCATGGTTGGGGCAATATAGGTCAGGTTATCGCCGCCATCCAGCGCCAGTTGTACTTCGTTCTTACGCTTAAATTCTTCGAATTTCTTCACGTCAGAACACTCAACCCAGCGCGCCGTCGCCACGTTCACCGATTCGTAAATCGCTTCCACGTTGTATTCGCTTTTCAGACGCGCAACGACAACGTCGAACTGCAGTACGCCGACCGCACCGACGATCAGATCGTTGTTGGCGATAGGACGGAAGACCTGCACCGCCCCCTCTTCAGAGAGCTGAACCAGACCTTTCAGCAGCTGTTTCTGCTTCAGTGGATCGCGCAGGCGAATACGACGGAACAGCTCAGGGGCGAAGTTCGGGATACCCGTGAACTTCATCATTTCACCCTGAGTGAACGTATCGCCGATCTGGATCGTACCGTGGTTGTGCAGACCGATGATGTCACCCGGATACGCTTCTTCAACGTGCGAGCGGTCACCCGCCATAAAGGTCAGCGCGTCGGAGATCACCACATCTTTACCAATACGCACCTGGCGCAGCTTCATGCCCTTTTCATACTTACCGGACACTACGCGCATAAAGGCGACGCGGTCACGGTGTTTCGGGTCCATGTTAGCCTGAATCTTGAATACGAAGCCGGTGAATTTCTCTTCTTTCGCTTCCACTTCACGGGTGTCGGTTTTGCGTGGCATCGGCTGTGGCGCCCACTCCACCAGACCGTCGAGCATATGGTCTACGCCAAAGTTACCGAGCGCGGTACCAAAGAACACCGGGGTAATTTCACCGCTCAGGAACAGTTCTTTGTCGAACTCATGCGAGGCACCTTTCACCAGCTCCAGCTCATCGCGCAGCTGCGCGGCAAGCTCTTCACCGACCGCAGCGTCCAGATCCGGGTTGTCCAGACCTTTCACCATGCGCACTTCCTGAATGGTGTGCCCTTTACCGGTTTGATACAGGTAAGTTTCGTCTTTATAGAGGTGATACACCCCTTTAAACAGCTTACCGCAGCCAATAGGCCAGGTGATTGGCGCACAGGCGATCTTCAGCTCGTTTTCCACTTCATCCATTAACTCCATCGGGTCACGGATGTCACGGTCGAGTTTGTTCATAAAGGTGAGGATCGGCGTATCGCGCAGACGGGTAACTTCCATCAGCTTACGGGTACGATCTTCTACCCCTTTCGCGGCGTCGATCACCATCAGGCAGCAGTCCACTGCCGTCAGTGTACGGTAGGTATCTTCGGAGAAGTCTTCGTGGCCCGGGGTGTCCAGCAGGTTTACCAGGCAGTCGTGATACGGGAACTGCATCACGGAGGTGGTAATCGAAATACCACGCTGCTTTTCCATCTCCATCCAGTCTGATTTCGCATGCTGGCTGGAGCCACGGCCTTTAACGGTACCCGCAGTCTGGATCGCCTGTCCGAACAGCAACACCTTCTCGGTGATGGTCGTTTTACCGGCATCCGGGTGCGAGATAATGGCAAAAGTACGGCGCTTGGCCACCTCTTGCAGATAAGGAGACAACGTCATAATTAAATCTTCTTTTATAAGCGCGGCAGCACGCCACGCGTCATGGAATACAAAATTGCGGCTATTTTACCCATCAATGGGGGGCAGGCAATCATTGTTTACACAGGAGTTGCTCCAGTTCGTTCAACGACGTGACGGTCCAGGTCGGCTCAATGCCTTCAGGCTTCACGCGGCCATGCGCATTCAGCCAGACAGTCGACAGACCGGAGTTCATACCCCCCAGAATATCAGACTCTGCGGTATCCCCTACCATCAGCACGCGGTCGCGGTCGGGATTTCCGGCTTGCGCCAGGGCATAATCAAAAATTCGCGGATCCGGCTTCGGCACCCCCACCTCTTCGGAGATCACCAGCGCGTCAAAATGATCGCGCAGGCCGGTGCGTTCAAGGCGGATCTGCTGCAGCGCGGTAAAGCCGTTGGTGATGATCCCAAGCTTCGCTTTACCTTTGAGAGAATCCAGCAGGGAAACCGCGCCCGGCAGTGGGGAGCAAATCTCTGCCATCGCATTGAGAAAAGCTTCGTTCAGCGAGCCCGGACTGACGTTTAAGCGTTCCGCCCACGCGTCAAAACGCTGGTGCTGGAGTTGTAACGCGGTGATGGCGCCGTTCTGATAATCCACCCACAGCGGCTTGTTCACCGCCTGATAGTCCTGAAAATCTTCAGCGGTGAAGGTCACGCTATAGTCGAGAAACATCCGCTGTAGGCCGCCGAACGCGTCAAAGGTAAACAGCGTTTCGTCGGCATCAAAGAAAATCCAGTCCCATTTCATCGTTACAACCTTATCTTTGTTATCCAATTGGCAGAGCCATAATAATGGCGTCTTCACGTCCCTCTGCGGTGGGGTAGTAGTTACGGCGGATTGTCGCCTCGTTAAAGCCTAAGCTTTCATAGAGCGCGATGGCGGCGACATTCGACGCGCGCACCTCCAGCCAGAGGGTAAAAACGTCACGGGTTTCGAGCTCACGAATGAGATGCTCAAGCAGTTCTCTTCCCAGTCCCCGGCGCTGAAACGCAGGGTCAACCGCGATGTTAAACAGCGTCGCCTCATCAAGGACGACCTGCGTTATGGCAAACGCCGCCATAGTGCCGTCAACGTCCAGCCGGTAGTTGAGGTACCGATCGCCCTGGTTGCTGGCAAACGTTTTTTCGCTCCACGGAAACGCGTGGGCGCGTGTTTCAATCGCGAACGCGGTGGTCAGGTCAGGCGTCGTGAGGGAAGAAATCGTGTTCATATTCGCAGATTTGTTGCCATAGCGCGCTGCGCGCTTTTGGGTTGGCTTTCAGTTCGTCCAGCGCTGGCGAGCAGATCTGGCTCCCCTGAAGAGAGATGTCGGTCGTCTCTCCGATGCGCCAGCTGTTACACCGACTCTCAGGAGGAAGCATTGCCACCCGTTCCGGCGTCAGCTGTAAAACCTGGTCGGAAGTCAGCTTCAGGCTGCGAAGGACATCACCAATCAGGGGTTCATTCAGGGCAGGCAGTTCTTCCGCCACCATCACCAGCCTGACGTGCGCCGGGATGGAGATAGCGATTTCGCCCTGCAACGCCGTCGGGCGACGCAAGGCCCACTGGGTGATGCCCAGTTGCTGCAACTGCCAGTCTCGTCGGGATGTCATAGCGAAAACTCCTGTCTCTCAGGCGCGCAAATATAGCAAATGTGTCGAAAGTGCGCCATCTACCTACTATAATCCCCGCCTGAGTTTATTGAGGAACAATTCATGTCTGCATTTACCCCGGCAAGTGAAGTCTTGCTGCGTCACAGTGATGATTTCGAAGAAAGCCGTATTCTGTTTGCCGGAGATATGCAGGATGACCTGCCTGCGCGTTTCGACTGTGCTGAAAGCCGTGCCCATACCCAATACTACCACCACTGGCAGGTGCTGAGCCGTCAGATGGGCGAGCGCGCGCGCTTTAGCCTGGTGGCGGAACAACGCGATATTGCTGACTGCGATACGCTGATCTACTACTGGCCGAAGAACAAGCCGGAAGCCCAGTTCCAGCTGATGAACCTGCTTTCCCTGCTGCCGGTGGGTTGCGACATTTTCGTTGTCGGTGAGAACCGCAGCGGCGTGCGCAGTGCTGAACAGATGCTGGAAGGCTATGCGCCACTGAATAAAGTCGACAGCGCGCGTCGCTGCGGTCTGTACCATGGTCGTCTGGAAAAACAGACAGAATTCGATGCTAACACCTACTGGGACGAGTATCAGCTTGACGGCCTGACCATCAAAACCCTGCCGGGCGTGTTCAGCCGTGATGCGCTGGATACCGGCAGCAAGCTGCTGCTTTCTACCCTGACACCACACACCAAAGGCAAAGTGCTGGACGTGGGCTGCGGCGCGGGCGTACTTTCAACGGTGCTTGCCAGCCATTCGCCTAAAGTCCGTTTAACCCTGTGTGATGTAAGCGCCCCGGCGGTAGAAGCCAGCCGTGCAACGCTTGCGGCAAACGGCATTGAAGGCGATGTTATTGCCAGCAACGTCTTCTCTGACGTGACCGGCCGCTTTGACATGATCATCTCTAACCCGCCGTTCCACGACGGTATGGAGACCAGCCTCGAAGCGGCGCAAGCGCTGATTCGTGGTGCGACCCGTCACCTCAACAGTGGCGGTGAACTGCGTATCGTCGCGAACGCCTTCCTGGCGTATCCGAAAGTGCTGGATGAAACCTTTGGCTTCCACGAAGTGATCGCCCAGACCGGCCGCTTTAAGGTGTATCGCACCGTGATGACGCGTCAGGCCAAAAAGTAATCTCCCGTTCTGTTTGCCAGATAAGCGCACGCGCTATCCGGCAAACAGGCACCTCGCTCCCGACCATTTTTGCAGCGATCAATAAATCGTGCGCACTTTTCTGTTGACGTAAAGCTGAAAACATCTAGAATGCGCCTCCGTGGTTACGATACTTTTACAGTATCGATGGTATGCGAAGGTGGCGGAATTGGTAGACGCGCTAGCTTCAGGTGTTAGTGTCCTTACGGATGTGGGGGTTCGAGTCCCCCCCCTCGCACCATAAATCACGTTGATATTGCTCGCACTGGGCGAAGGTGGCGGAATTGGTAGACGCGCTAGCTTCAGGTGTTAGTGTCCTTAGGATGTGGGGGTTCGAGTCCCCCCCCTCGCACCAACGAGGCGATATCAAACCAGTAAGATAACTGTGCGAAGGTGGCGGAATTGGTAGACGCGCTAGCTTCAGGTGTTAGTGTCCTTACGGATGTGGGGGTTCGAGTCCCCCCCCTCGCACCAATTATCTTGCATCCCTTCTGTTGTACCTCTTATTTTTCCCTGTTATTTCAAACTCATCAGTATTACCAGAATTCCACCGATCAGTGCCATACCAGATGGCAGTAAAACAAAGTGACGTAGTTGCTTATGCCAGATCATGCATGAAGTCACCAGCAATCCCGACACAAGAATGGTCTTCCAGACATCAATGGAGAGATCGGCGAACATCAAACCGCCAAGCACGGCGCCCGGCAGCAGTACCCCCCATGCACTTCCCAGCACCCTGTTCAACATGCATCGCCCTTTCATAACGATAATGATAATGATAAACAATATCATATGATAAAGATTATCATTTGTCAGCGCAGACAATCAAAAAAGTTCGACCTTTACCGCTATGTAGAATGACAGGAATAGCCTAAGGTGATAAATTGCTCACCTGTTAACTACACATAAAGTTTTTCTTATAATTACTCTTTGAGTTTTTTGCATATTTTATTGCGAAACAACGCCTATTTATCTGTTTTAATTAAATTTTAATAAAAACGCACGACTATGACATCACAATCCTGGCGGTCTTTGGTTCAACGAAAATATCAATTATCGTTACGTTTATTTTTATTTCTGAATGCAACCTCAGCGGTGTTCTCGGTAACAAATCCGCTCTATTCCGTGCGCGTGTTTTCCGCCCCGCTGATTGCTATTTTTTCCATCAGCACCGGCCTGTTCGTCTGGCACTGGAAAAAGTGCGCGCGGAAGATAAATATTCCTATTGTTTCAGGGATCTTCGGTATTTTGTGGGCATGGCAAATTGATTCGAAATTTTCGCTAATTACCCATAACCAGGCGACGTATTTGTTAATCGCCCTATTAACGGTGCTTTTTATCGGAACGCTGGCATTCGCCAGTAATATCAAAGCATTTACTCTGCATTCACTCCCCGCGTTTATTGTCTGTCTGTGGTTAAGCGATCCAGAGATGTGGCTGAGAATGACCTATTCTTTCGCACTTCCTGTGGTGGCCATCGCTATTCATAACATTTTGCAAAGACGCAACGATCGCTTTGCGCAGGAACTGCTTTCCCGGCTGCTGGAAGAACGGGAGACCCTTACCGATCTCAGTATGATGGATCCGCTTACCGGCCTCTATAATCGGCGCGGCCTTCAGAGCCGCCTGGAGAACCTGCCAGCGGTGGAAAACGGTGAACACTTTGTTCTGCTGATGGATATCGACCACTTCAAAGCCTATAACGACCACTACGGCCATATGATGGGTGACCAGGCCCTGAAACGTGTTTCTGCAGCAATCCGCGACGCCGTGCGTTCGCGTGACATTGTGGCGCGTTTCGGCGGGGAAGAGTTTATGGTGCTGCTGACGAATATTTCACTTGAACACGCCCGTCATACGGCAGAGCGGATCCGGCAAAAAGTCTACGATTTGAAAATCCCGCATCTCTTCAACGAAAGCGTCGCCACCAATGTCACCATCAGCATCGGTATTGCCATTTTTGAAAATGAAGATGTCGAAGGCGCGCTGGAGAGAGCAGACAGAGCGCTCTATGAAGCAAAGCATCTGGGGCGTAACAACATTCTTCTGAGCGAAGAGCTGCAAACCGCGTAGACGAGTCGGCGTTGAATCAGGACAAAAGTCTTGCCATTGGTATAAGCAATAGTTAGGATTGGCAATCATTATCATTTAGATTCCTATCTCAACTATGGCTACGCATACCGCACACATTGTTGAACCCCTTCTCTGGCGAGCGCCCCTCACCAACGGGAATGCGTCGCTTGCGGATGCCATACGGGATAAGATTGCGGAAACACGCGCTCACCTGCTGGACTTTATCCGGCTTGATGAAGCGCCCCCGCACCACGCCATGACCCTCGCGGAGTGGCGACAACCCTCTACGCTGCAGTCGCTGCTTGCCACCTATTCCGACCATATCTATCGCAATCAGCCAGCCCTGACGCGAGAAAATAAGCCTTTGCTTTCCCTGTGGGCACAATGGTATATCGGGCTGATGGTGCCTCCGCTCATGCTGGCGGTGTTAACCCAGAAAAGCATGCTGGCGCTCTCCCCGGAACATTTCCATGTCGAGTTCCACGAAACCGGTCGAGCGGCCTGTTTCTGGATCGATCTGCACGAGGACCTGAACGCGGCGCCACTCTCTGCCCAGGAACGACTGGAGCAACTTGTCATTCAGGCCTTGATCCCGGTGGTGGATGCACTTGAAGCGACGGGGGAGATCAACGGAAAGCTTATCTGGAGTAATACCGGATATTTAATCCACTGGTATTTAACGGAAATGAAACCGCTGCTTGGTGATGAGAACGTTGATGCACTGCGTCAGTCCTGTTTCTTTGCAAAACAGCTTTCAGACGGCCGCGATAACCCGCTCTTTCGTACCGTTGTACTCCGTGACGGACTCCTGGTGCGCCGCACCTGCTGCCAGCGCTATCGCCTGCCGGACGTTAAGCAGTGCGGGGATTGTACGCTGAAGTAATTGGGTGCGGCCTGATGCCCTCACCCTGCCCCTCTCCCACGGGGAGAGGGAACAAACACTAAAAACGGCAACCTGAAAGTTGCCGTTTTGCTTTTACCTAGGCCACCTGCTGATTATCCTCTTCCGCATTACGCTGCGCTTCTTCAGCTTCCTGCTCCAGCAGTTGTTTCTCGTAAACTTTAAAGAACGGGTAGTAGATGATAGCCGATACGCAGGCCAGAACGACAACCAGAATAGCTGCACGGAAATCCCAGCCCAGGGCCCATGCTGCGCCTATCGGCGCCGGTGCTGTCCAGGGTACGACGGAAATGACGCGGCCAATCAAATCAAAGGTCATCGCGGCCCAGGCCAGGACGGCGTTAACCATGGGGGCCAGCAGGAACGGTATAAAGAACACCGGATTCATCACAATCGGCGTGCCGAAGATAACGGGTTCGTTGATGTTAAAGAAGCTGGGCACCACGCTCAAACGCCCGATAGAACGTAAATGCGCCGAGCGGCTACGCAGATAGCAAATCACCAGCCCCATCGTCGCGCCCGACCCACCGATCACGATGAAGAACGTCCAGAAGGCTTCCATAAAAATATGTGGCAAAGGCTGACCGGCGGCCAGTGCGGTCTGGTTGGCCCCAAGGTTTGTCAGCCAGAACATCTGCAGCATCCCGGAGACAATGGCCGCGCCGTGGATCCCGGCGAACCACAGCAAATGCCCAATCAGTACCGCCAGCAGAATCGCAGGCAGTGAGTCTGCCGCGGAAACCAGGGGTTTAAAGATCGACATAATCGCCTGCGGGATCAGCATGTCAAACTGAGACTGAATCACCAGGCTCAGCGGATAGAGCGTTAACACCACCACCAGCACCGGGATCAGCAGGTCAAAGGAGTTTTTGATCATCGGCGGTACCTGGTCTGGCAGGCGAATACCGATGTTATGCGCCTTGAGGAAACGCATCATCTCAACGCAGTAAATCGCGACCAGAATGGCGGTGAAAATACCGGTTCCACCGAGGCTATCGACAGGAAGTGTGCCTTTGGTTTTCGGTGCCGCGACCAGCAAAAATGCCATGAGCGACAGCATGGCACACATAAACGGATCGAGCTGGTGCGTTTTGACATAGTGTTTGCCCAGGTTATAGGCAATGGCCGCACAGATATAAATGGACATAATCCCCATCGTCATATCAAACGGCGTGAGGATCTGGCCTTCAAATTGTTTCGCCATATCCAGCCAGGCGCGTGCAAAACCCCAGGTGGTATCAGGCGAAAATGGCGGGTAAGCGAACACTAATAAAAATGAACCCACAATCATAAACGGCATCGCGGAGATGAAGCCATCACGGATAGCCATCACATGACGTTGAGAAGAGATGCGCCCGGCAATCGGGCTAACGTAATTTTCAACGAAACGGAATATCAGATTAAACGCAGCATGGTTGGCAGACATGGCAGCTCTCCTGTCAGACGTTTATAACGGACGCGCTCGCGCCGCACGTTGTTCCATAACTCAGCTTCACAACCTTGCTGGCTTGTGTACCCGCGGTACTGCTCAGACGAAATGGTTTCATAATTGGCTCTTATTATTGGATACAGGGGACGTTACATACTCAGTATTAATCTACGCATCACGCTCTGCAACCGGTTACTGTAACCGGTTTCTGTGATTGTGAAGGGGATCCAGAAATCAGCCATCCGGGATATTTGTTACTTAAGAGATATTTACAGAGCATAAATTCTTATGACAGATTACGCAGGTTATTTGTCAGGAGGAAATAATGAGTTTGCAGTCCGTACAGCAGTTTTTTGCCGACAACGCGCCGGAGATAGAGGTTATAGAACTTAGCCAGAGTACGGCTACCGTTGCGCTGGCTGCTGCCGCCCATCGTGTGGAACCGGGACAAATCGCCAAAACCTTATCTTTGAAGATTAAAAATGAGGTGATACTGGTCGTTGCGAAGGGTGATGCGCGTCTGGATAACAAAAAACTGAAAGACACCTTTGGCGCAAAAGCGCGCATGCTCAGCAGTGATGAAGTGGTCACCGTGACGGGCCATCCCGTTGGCGGCGTCTGCCCGTTCGGGCTGGAAAACCCGCTCGCGGTTTACTGTGATATCTCTCTAAAACAGTACGCGGAAGTGCTTCCTGCCGCTGGTGCAATCCATAGTGCTGTGCGTATTTCTCCGGACAGAATGGCAGAGCTGACATCCGCAAAGTGGGTCGATGTGTGCATCTGATTGATGCGCCAGAAGATCTCTGGCGCAAAAGGCAGGTTACAAAAATGTCGGTTTGTTTAACCCCACACTACGCGTTTCTCTTACCGGCAAATGCGTAAGAATATCCGCGGCATCGAGCAACCCAACGTCAGAATTCACCCCCAGCTTCACCATCGCATTAAACTTATGTGCGCGGATAGTCTTGATATTGCGCTTAAGCTGCGCCGCGATTTCTGGGATGGAATAGCTGCACGACATATAACGCAATATTGCCCTCTCCGTCGGGCTTAACATCCGGTTCTGGCTGCAGTACCAGTGATTAAGCATATTGTCGTTTATGCGCAGCGTTTCGCTCAATAGCACCATGAATTCTTTCCGCAGGTGTTCAAGCGTCACTGATTTACTGACCACACCATGAAGACGAGAAGGGGAAAGATGGCTAATCAGCCGCGCCTCCATCTCATCAGATACCAGTATAATGCGCTGAATATGGCTATGCGTAAACGCGAGATCCCTCAGATGTGCCAAGCAGTTGCGACGTGCTTCTCGCGCATCGGAAAGGGAATAGATCAGCGAGAAAAAATTAACGTGATAAAGCGCCTTCTTAAAGCCATCGAAATCATTGAACAGGTGCAGCTGATATTGACTGAGTTCGGACTGCGCAAAAAGATGCTGCAGCCCAATGGCACTCATCGTGCAATTTTCGATGATGGCGATATGTCGTGTTGAATCGGTTTTTTCCATTCCTCGAACTCTCCATAGGCTGACATGAGATTCAGCTCTCTCATTCCCTGTGTACTGTTGATCCAGGCGTACATATCGGCATTACTCCGTAATGACAGCCTTCGCATCGCACTGTTTTTCTGCGCACTGATCGTTTTATTGCTCTTCTTAAGCAACGTAGCGATTTGGTTAATCCCCCACCCTTTACCTAACAGACGAAGTACCTTGCGCTCAGAATTTGTAAGCGCAATGACGTGTTCGTCTTCCTCTTCGCCTTCCTGAGATTCGGGAGTTAATAACGTCTGGCTAATCCGCTCTGCGCGTTCACTTCCTGCCCGGATAGCGTTCACGACACCTTCGATAGGTTCCATATCAGAAAGCAACGTGGTTTCCGGGCGCATAAGCAGCTCAACGGCAATAGGATAAAATGGCCGGGAAACCAAAAAGATCCAGTGGATATCCCTGTACTGATTCAATAAGCGGTAATACTCTTCGAGCGCACCCCGCGGGTTCCTGTATTCGCCTGAAACATCGGCAATAATCACATCTGCGCGGCGTAACTGAAGCAGGGTCAACTCCTGCAGTGAGCGGCAATAGGTCAATTCAAAATCGGGAAAATGACGTGTCACCACATCCCCTAACCCATTTTGCATTACGGGTATCCGGCTAATGACAACGCCATGCTTACCGTGCAATGACAACATAGACCCTCCGTGTCCATTTTCATTTGATAAGTAACGTTAAAACGCATCAAGTTATACGTATTTTCGTCCCTGAGTGTAAAACTGATTAATACAAGCAGAAGATGAGAAATGTTTTAAGTTTAAGAAATGCCTAAAACTGCACTAATATCTCACAAAGCGACAATAAATTTAATTCGACAATCATTAAAATATCGACAATATAAAATTAGAATAACTAAATACAAATATTCTATATTTCCAAACCAATAATTCACCGAATTGATAAATTGATCCAAACGTCTTTCGTCAGCCAGGCTGCAACTGTTTGCATAAACCTTGATCTGACCCACAGCAACTGCCACTGCATTTTGTGCTAAAAGTAGGCACTACGGGCCACGCGGCTACTCTTCACCTTCTCTTCAGGACACGACATGCAGGCAGAACGGTCAACGCAGCGTGCTATCACGCGGCTCTGTATTCAGTGCGGTCTTTTTCTGCTCCAGCACGGCGCGGAAAGCGCGCTGGTTGAGGAACTTTCAACCCGGCTGGGGCTGGCGCTGGGGATGGACAGCGTGGAAAGCGCCATCTCTTCCAACGCCATTGTGCTGACCACGATCAAGGACGGTCAGTGCCTGACCTCCACCCGTAAAAACCAGGACCGTGGCATTAACATGCACGTTGTGACCGAAGTGCAGCATATCGTCATCCTTGCGGAGCATAAGCTTCTCGATCTCAAAGAGATTGAAAAACGGTTCAACCAAATCAAACCGTTACGTTATCCGCGCTGGCTTGTCGTGCTGATGGTCGGGCTCTCATGCGCCTGTTTTTGTAAGCTCAATAAAGGCGGCTGGGATGGCGCACTGGTCACCTTTTTCGCCAGCAGTATCGCCATGTATGTACGCCAGTTGCTGACCCATCGGCAGTTGCACCCGCAAATTAACTTCTGCATTACCGCGTTTGTCGCCACTACCGTTTCAGGCCTGCTGCTGCGCCTGCCGCAGCTCGCCAACACTCCGACGATTGCCATGGCGGCCAGCGTGCTTTTGCTGGTGCCGGGCTTTCCGTTAATCAACGCCGTCGCCGATATGTTTAAAGGGCACATTAATACCGGTCTGGCACGCTGGGCCATCGCCAGCCTGCTGACGCTGGCAACCTGTATCGGAGTGGTCATGGCTATGACTCTCTGGGGGTTACGCGGATGGGCGTGATAGATTTTCTGCTGGCACTGGCACAGGATATGATCCTGGCCGCCATTCCTGCCGTCGGCTTTGCGATGGTCTTTAACGTTCCGCAACGTGCTCTGCCGTGGTGTGCGCTGTTGGGGGCGATTGGTCACGGCTCGCGAATGGCCATGATGGCGGCGGGTTTTAATATCGAATGGTCGACATTTATGGCCTCTATGCTGGTCGGTAGCATCGGCATTCAATGGTCGCGCTGGTATCTGGCGCATCCTAAAGTCTTCACCGTCGCCGCCGTGATCCCAATGTTTCCTGGCATATCGGCGTATACGGCAATGATTTCGGCGGTGAAAATCAGCCATTTTGGCTACACCGAGCCGCAGATGATCCTTCTTCTGAGCAACTTTCTTAAAGCGTCGTCCATTGTCGGTGCGCTCTCTATCGGGCTGTCGATCCCCGGATTGTGGCTGTACCGCAAACGCCCGCGCGTTTGATATTTGTGTTATTTCGTTGCCGTGGAGATAATCTTTCTGGTCCGTTTGGTGAAAATAAGGAAAGGATGTGGCTAACCCTGGCAGCGAACACCCCGAGCACAACGAAGAGTCCAGCCTGAAAGAGAAAATTTTTCAGAGCGCTATTGCGCTGTTTGCCGAATACGGACTGAACGGCGCCCGCATGGAGCAGATCGCGGAAAAAGCGGGCACCACCAAACGCATGGTGGTTTACCATTTTAAGAATAAAGAAAATCTTTATCTGCTGGTGCTGGAACACGTTTACACCGAAATTCGCGCCAGCGAAAAAGCGCTTAGCCTGGCGGATATGCCCCCCGTCGAAGCGCTGGTCCACCTGGTTGAAACCACCTTTGACTATCATGCTGACCATCCGGATTACATCCGTATCATCTGCATGGAAAACATGCAGCGTGGCCGCTTTATGCAGCAGTCGAATTATCTGCGCCAGGTTAACCGCAGCGCGCTCGACCTGCTGGAAGAAATCCTGCGTCGCGGCAAAGAGAAACTGCTGTTCAGCCAGACGGTTGACGCCCGCGATCTCCACCGCCTGATAAGCAGCTTCAGCTTTCATTACGTTGCCAACAGCTACACCTTCACCCTGCTGTTTGAAGAGGGTGCCGACGAGCGTGCTCAGCGCCAGCACTACCGTAAAATGGCTGTTCAGGTGGCGCTGCGATATACCTGCCCATAAAATTGCTTGCAATTAAATCGCACACTATCTATATTCATCTCATGAACGCGAAAACGAACGACACGACCGCTGCGCTCCTGCTGGATAACCAGCTCTGCTTTGCCCTCTATTCGGCAAATCTGGCGCTTAACAAGCTGTACCGGCAGTTGCTGGCACCGCTAAACCTGACTTACCCGCAATATCTGGTGATGCTGGTGCTGTGGGAGCAGGATGACGTGACGGTATCGGACATCGGTGAACGGCTGTTCCTTGATTCCGCAACGCTGACGCCGCTGCTGAAGCGTCTGGAAAGCGCCGGGCTCATCAACCGTCACCGCTCGCGTAAAGACGAACGCCAGGTCGCTGTCACCCTGACTGATGCAGGACGTCACCTACAGCAGCAGGCCGCAGGGATCCCTCATGCGGTGGGATGCGCGGCACAGTGTGATACCGAGACCATGCTATCGCTCAAGCAGCAGCTGGAAGTTTTGCGACAACAGATTCAACGCGCGTGACGCTATACTTTACGCGTATTTCTTTACCCATGTATATCGCACGCTATTTAATAGCACACATAAAAGTAAGATGAGGAACCTGCCATGTCTTTAGAAAAAGTTGTTTATACCGCCAAAGCAAAAGCCACCGGGGGCCGTGACGGCCGTGCGACCTCTTCCGATGGCGTTCTGGATGTTAAACTGGGCGTGCCAAAAGAGATGGGCGGCATGGGGGGTGAAGTGACTAACCCTGAGCAGCTGTTTGCTGCTGGCTACTCCGCCTGCTTCCTGGGCGCAATGAAGTTTGTCGCGGCTCGCGACAAATTTGCCCTGCCTAAAGAAGCCTTTATTGAAGGCGAAGTGGGTATTGGTCCGTTGCCAACCGGTTTTGGTATCGAAGCAAAACTGAACATCCACGTTGAAGGGATGGATCCGGCGGAAGCCAAAAAACTGGTCGATGCGGCGCACATTGTTTGCCCTTACTCTAACGCGACCCGCGGCAACATCGATGTGACCCTGAATATCATCGCGTGATAAATGCCTGATGGCGCTGTGCTTATCAGGCCTATGACTGTAGCCCCGGTACGCGCAGCGCCACCGGGGAAATCCCCTCCTTCCCTTCCCCCTCTCTGTGCTACCATAAGCCCTTATCACGCCCGTCGTTATCAGTAGAGTAAGCGTTATGTCCTCCAGAATTCTGACCACCAGCATTGCTGGCATTGATGCCTTTATGCGCGACCCACGCGGTGTGTTGACTCACGCCGAAGGCGGCACGGTTGCGGTTTTTGCCGACAACGCGCCGGCGTTTTACGCAATCACGCCGGAACGTCTGGCACAGCTTCTGGAGACTGAAGCGCAATTATCCCGCCCGGCGAGCGATGTCACGCTGGATAACCAGTTGTTTGATGAACCGGTTAACGCCCCGGTGACCGTTCCGATGGGCAAATTTGCCCTTTATGCGGGCTGGCAGCCCGACGCCGATTTTCAACGGCAGGCCGCGCTGTGGGGCATTGCGTTAACCCAACCGGCCACCGCGGAAGAGCTCGCCGCCTTTACGGCCTGGTGGCAGGCAGAGGGTAAAGTTTTCACCCATATTCAGTGGCAGCAAAAGCTCGCGCGTCATCTGCAGATTACCCGCGCCAGCAATAACGGCCAGCCAAAACGCGATATCAACGCGTTTTCAGAACCGGATAAACAGATCCCCAGTGGATTCCGAGGTGCGAAATGAAGAACGTCGGTGACCTGATGAAACGTCTGCAAAAAATGATGCCAGCCAACGTGAAGCCCGCTTTCACGACGGGGGAAGAACTGCTGGCGTGGCAAAAAGAGCAAGGAAAAATCCGTGCCGCCGCGCTCGCCCGCGAAAACCGGGCGATGAAAATGCAGCGCACGTTTAACCGCTCCGGTATTCGCCCTCTGCATCAGAACTGCTCGTTTGATAACTATAAAGTTGAAACCAGCGGGCAGATGAACGCGCTCGCCGCCGCACGTCAGTACGTGGATGAATTTGACGGTAATATCGCCAGCTTCATTTTTAGCGGTAAACCGGGCACCGGGAAGAACCATCTTGCCGCGGCCATCTGTAACGAACTGCTTCTGCGCGGTAAATCGGTGCTCATTATTACCGTGGCCGATATCATGTCCGCCATGAAAGACACCTTCAGCAACCGCGAAACCAGCGAAGAACAGCTGCTTAACGATCTGAGTAATGTCGATTTACTGGTCATCGACGAGATTGGCGTTCAGACGGAATCCCGTTATGAAAAGGTCATCATCAATCAGATTGTCGATCGCCGTTCTTCCTCCAAACGCCCCACCGGCATGCTCACAAACCACAACATCGACGAGATGACCCGCTTACTGGGCGAACGCGTCATGGACCGCATGAAGCTGGGTAACAGTCTGTATGTCATCTTCGACTGGGACAGTTACCGCAGCCGCGTTACCGGCAAAGAGTATTAAGACAGTTCCAGGAATCGCCAGCGGGACACAGGTATATACTGGAACCCCTTCCGGCCCAAAACGGACCTTTTTGAGAAAGCCATTATGAAAAAACAGATCCTTATCAGCACCTTTTTAGGCGCGTTGCTGGTTACCGGCGCAGCGCAAGCGGCGTCCTGGCAGGAGTCCCTCTCAAGCGCAGCAAACGAGCTGACCAAAGAGAGCAGCAGCACTCAGGGTGGGCTCTCCGCCTCTTCCCTCACCAGCCTGCTAAGCAACAGCTCCCAAAGCCTGAGCGCGGGCACGATGAACAACGCGGCGGGGATTCTGGAATATTGCGCGAAGCAAAAACTGGCCTCGGTGACCGACGCGCAAAACGTGAAAAACCAGGTGCTGGGTAAACTGGGTCTCGATACTCAGGAGCAAAAAGCGGATACCAGCTATATGGATGGCATTCAGGGTCTGCTTAACGCACAAAACGGTCAGCAACTTAACCTGAGCACCCTTGGCAACTCTTCTCTGGCGAAACAGGTGAAAACCAAAGCCTGCGATCTGGTGTTGAAACAAGGCGTTAATTTCATCTCCTGATTTCCCCCATTTTCTGCCACAACACGCCGCGTTTAATGCGATAGTCTTGCATCGCGGCGTGAAACGAGCGTTTTTCCAACCTGCCACCGTCTCAGCGTCCGTTTGTCAGGATGCGACCTTCTTCATAAAAACGATTTTCTAAACCAAATCCTAACAACAGCACACTTTCGTGACACTAAAATTGCAGCTAAACGACATCGCCATTACATTGTATAACCCAAAAAATAAACAGTTAGCCAGCGAAGCACCTGGCGTCATGAGGATATGCTGTTGTCAGAATTCATGTCTCTTGTCCTTTTTCTGGCTTCTGTGGGCGTTTATGCCTGGAAAGCCGGCCGTAACACCTGGTGGTTTATCGCCACACTGGTCGTACTCGGCTTTTTTATTATTTTAAACATTACCTTATACGCCAGCGATTACTTCACCGGTGACGGGATCAACGATGCGGTACTTTATACCCTGACGAACAGCCTGACGGGCGCGGGAGTGGGCAAGTACATTCTTCCGGGGCTGGGCCTGGTTGTGGCGCTGGTAACCATATTTGGCGCACTCGCCCGGGTGCTGCGCCGCCGGCGCCATCTTCCTCATCATCATGGTTACAGCCTGCTGGCGCTTTTCCTGGCGTTAGCCTCCGTCGACGCCAGCCCGGCGTTTCATCAGATCACCGAACTGGTGAAATCTCAGTCGCGTGACGGCGATCCAGACTTCGTGGCGTACTACAAAGAGCCATCGAAAACGATCGCCAACCCGAAACTCAACCTGGTCTATATCTACGGTGAAAGCCTGGAGCGCACCTACTTCGACAACACTGCGTTCCCGAACCTGACCCCGGACCTGGGGGCGCTGAAAGATGAAGGTCTCGATTTCAGCCACACCATGCAGTTACCCGGCACGGATTACACTATCGCCGGGATGGTGGCTTCCCAGTGCGGTATCCCGCTGTTCGCACCTTTTGAAGGTAACGCTTCAGCCTCAATGTCGACGTTCTTCCCGCAGAATATTTGCCTGGGCGATATACTGAAAAATTCCGGTTACGAAAACTACTTCGTGCAGGGTGCAAACCTGCGCTTTGCCGGAAAAGATGTGTTCCTGAAATCCCACGGTTTTGATCACCTGTACGGCTCAGAAGAGTTAAAGACGACGGTTGCCGACCCGACCTACCGCAACGACTGGGGTTTCTATGACGATACGGTACTGGACGAAACCTGGAAGAAATTCGAGGCGCTTTCCCGCGCCGGGAAGCGTTTTTCCCTCTTCGCGCTGACGGTAGATACGCACCATCCGGATGGTTTCGTCTCGCGCACCTGTAAACGCAAACGCTATGACGTGGACGGCAAAAGCAACGCCTCCTTCAGCGCCGTGACCTGTAGCCAGGAGCATATCGCCGCGCTGGTCGAGAAAATCAAAGCCTCGCCGTATTTTAAAAACACCGTCATCGTCGTCTCGTCTGACCATCTGGCGATGAAAAACAGCGCCTGGGATCAGCTCAACAAGCAGGATCGCAGCAACCTGTTCTTCGTTCTGCGCGGCGACCAGCCGCAACAAGAGGTGATCGCCACCAAACGCAACTCCATGGATAACGGCGCAACCGTGCTGGACATTCTGGGCGGCGACAACTTTATTGGCCTGGGTCGCAGCACGCTGTCCGGGCAATCCCTGTCGGAAGTGTTCCTCAACATGAAGGAGAAAATCCTCGCCTGGAAGCCCGACATCATCCGGCTGTGGAACTTCCCGAAAGAGATGAAAGACTTCACCATCGATCGGGAGAAAAACACGATTGCCTTCTCTGGCAGTAACTTCCGTCTGCCGCTGCTGGTACGGGTGTCGGACAGTCGCGTTGAACCGCTACCGGAAAGTGAATATTCCGCACCGCTGCGTTTCCAGCTGGCCGATTTCGCCCCACGCGATAACTTTGTCTGGATCGACAGGTGTTACAAAATGGGTCAGCTCTGGTCACAGCCGCTGGCGCTGTCGACCGACTGGTGCGTCTCTCAGGGGCAGCTTGGCGGGGAGCAAACCGTGCAGCATGTGGACAAAGCCCAGTGGAAAGGCAAAACCGCCTTTAAAGATACGGTGATTGATACCACACGCTATCAGCACAACATCGACATGCTGAAAATCGTCGACAACGACATTCGCTATAAAGCAGACAGCTTCATCTTCAACGTGGCCGGCGCGCCTGAAGAAGTGAAGCAGTTTAGCGGCATCTCTCGTCCGGAGTCGTGGGGACGCTGGTCAAACGCGCAGTTGGGTAACGAAGTGAAAATTGAGTACACCCATCCCCTGCCGGAGCAATTTGACCTGGTGATCACAGCCAGAGCGTATGGACCTAACGCGAATAAGCCAGTGCCGGTGCGCGTGGGCGATGAGGAGCAGACGCTGACTCTTGGGAATGATGTCAGCACGCACACTCTGCATTTTGCCAACCCATCGCGCAGCAATACCCTGGTGATTGTGCCGCCAGACCCGCAGTCCACCAATGAAGGTAATATTCTTGGCCACTCACCGCGCGAGCTCGGGATTGGCATGGTCGAAATCAAAATTGTCAGCAGACAAGGTTAATGCCTGCGCACCCGGCGTCCCTGCCGGGTGATTATAAAAATAAATAAACCTATAAATTGATTATAAATCAGATAAAAACACCATATATAAGTTATTTTTATTTATAAATATCCCGCAAAAACACCATTCTATAAAATGTGTAACTCCTAAAGTAACGACGGAGAGTGACACACTTTTATCATGCTAACCGGCTATAAGTTCGAATCCATCCGGGCACTGCGCAGTGAACATGTGATTGCCTGGGAGGTATTGTCCACGGCAAAACCCCACGTCAATCTCGAAGACTATTTTGACGCCATGCCTTCGACGCAGCGTAAACAACTTTTCTTTGCGCAGCTTCGCCATGCCATGTTTTGCGAAGAGGGCGACAAATATTATCTCAACGCGACATCAGATTTGCTGCTGGAAACGGACTTCCTCGACAGGCTAAAAGAAGCAACACCCTGTCCGGAGAGGCTTGCTATCGAAGTGACCGATCTCCATACGATGGTACAACTCGATGATACGCAAAGCCGGGCCCTGCGGAACTGCATTGCGACACTTCATCTTTGGGGAATTGAAGTGTGGGCTGATGATGTCTGTGAAGCCATTCTTCCCGAACTGCTTGCCAGCCAGATCCGCTTCTGTGGCGTCAAAATTGACAAACATACTTTCTGGAGCGGGCGCACAGAGCAGGCGAAGTTTCTGCATCTCACCCGTCAATGTAAGCGTGTCGCCAGTAAAGTCCTTATTGAAGGCATCGAAACGGCGGGCGATTTCGCACTGGCCCGGGCGAGCGCGGCCGATTACGGCCAGGGTTATCTGTGGGGTCTAAAATGACGCCTTTCATCGCAAATGCCGGCTATCAGGTTATCGTTCTGAGCAGCAACGCTTTTTTATGGCTTGGCCTGAATTCGATCCTGTCGACAGCCGTATCACCCCGTCCTGAGGTGTACTGGATTAACAACGTTAATCCACAAGGGCTTATGCGTCTGCAGACACTGCTGCTCAATACGCACGTCGGTGGAAACTGGCTGTTATTGACGGACGCGGCCCGGGTCAACGACATTAACGCCTGGCTACACAACGCGCGGGTCAGAGTGGTTGCGGACAATGTGTCTCTCGCGCAGCTAAGCCTCTGTTTTAGCGACACAAGCTTCTCTTTCGAGAATACCGCCACGCTCACCTGTCAGGAGATGCGGGTTTGCATGCTGTTCCATAAAGGATTCAGCCCGATACGTATTGCGCAAATCCTTAATAAGTCACCTAAAACGATCTACACCCACAAACGTAACGCGATGAACAAATTTTGCTGCCAGAACCTGGCGGAATTCCATCAAAAACTCTGCCTGCTGGACGCGCTCCCCTCTTCTTTGTAATTGCACTGTTATTCACGTCAGGAAATACGATCATGAGAATTATCCCTGTTGTTGTATGTTGTTCCGTTCTCCTGCTTCCTGCTGCTGCATTCGCCGCAGACAGCACCACAAGCGCGACGATGCACGTTTCACTTGAGGTGGTGAAGTCCTGCACGCTCAAAGCCAACGACCTCAATTTCTCGCGCCACGGCTCGGACGAATCAAGCGAAATTCAAGCCAAAACGCAGGTCGATATCGTCTGTACCAACGGGACGCCGTTCACGCTCTCTGCCACCAGCAACGATAGCAGCGACAACGGCACCTTCTGGCTGAAGCCAGAAAACGGTGAAACGGGCGCACAGAAGATTGCCTGGAAACTTTTTGCCGATGAGGGCAAACAGACGCAAATTACCAGCACCGATGGACTCACCGACACCGGCAACGGCATGGAACAGCAAGAGACGCTGTATGGCGTGATTGACGCAGGTGCCCTGACGACCGCGCAGGCTGGCGCCTATAGCGATGATGTCACGTTGAATCTGGTGTATTGATCATGCGTCGTTTTCTCCCCTGCTTCATTCTGTGGTTCATGATGCTGGCGCTGCTGTCACGCTACGCGATGGCCGCCACGCTTCAGGTGGCCCCAGTGACGCTCGACCTCCAGAGCGGGCAAAGCGCCTCGGCGGTCTACCTCACTAACAGCGGTAAAGCGGCCATCCATGCGCAGATACGGGTTTACGAATGGACCCAGCAAAACGGTAAAGATGTATTAACGGCCACCGACGAGGTGGTCAGCAGCCCGGCGATGACCTCACTGGCGCCGGGCCAGCAGCAGCTGGTGCGCATAATCGTGATGCAGCCAGGGATCCGTGAACAGGAGCAAAGTTACCGGCTGGTCATTGATGAGCTACCGGATGCAACGTCCCGTGCGGCCAATCCCAACGCGATACACTTTCTGCTTCGCTACTCTATTCCTGTCTTCATTGCCGGAAACCAGAATATGCCCGTCAGCCGCGATGCCCTGAGCTGCGAACAGGCGGACACCCCGGGAACGATCCGCTGCTATAACGCCGGAAACAGCCATATCCGCCTGAGCCACCTGCAGGCCCTGACGGCCGCCGGTCAGGTCGTCGGGTCGTTGAAAGGGCTGGCAGGTTATGTTCTGCCGGGACAGACCGCGCTTATAACGCTTAAGCACACTTCGCGCCACACGTTCAGCGCGTTGCGCGCCTATCTCAATGACGACCACCATGCCAGCCAGATACCCCTGCGCCCGCTCGCTTCTCGCGCTCCTGTTTTGGCTACCGCTGATGCTGTCAGCCCGGACTGAACCCGCCGCCGATACCCTGCAATGGCTGGCAATCACCGTGAACCACGACCCGCGCGGGGATCTGTGGGCCTGCCGGGTAGTGGGAGATGCGCTGTGGATGGACCACCGCGACCTCAAAAAACTGGGGCTTCGCGCCCCGGATAACGCCAACGAGTGGGTCGCGCTGACGTCCCTGCCGGGTCTGAAAGTCAGTCTCGATTTGCATGCTCAGCAGGTCTCCATTACCGCCGACGCACAGGCGCTTGAGGGCCAACAGCATCTGTCTGTCGGGAGGCCGACGCCGCAGTATCGCTATCCTGAGGCGCAGCCCATCAGCGTGTTGACGCTCGGGTATGCGCTTTATGGCAGCGGCGCAGAGGGGAAACGCCAGCTTAACGCGCAAACGTCGCTCACCGCATCCGGGGCGCTTCCCGGAACGTTCAGCAGCAGCTTTTCGAGCCATGCCGGTGAGGAAAACAGCGCAGGTCGGCCCCGCCACACACGCCTTGAAACCCGCTGGCAGTGGGACAACACAGACTCGCTCACCAGCCTGGCGCTGGGCGACAACATCACCACGGGCTCCCGCTGGAGCCGACAGGTACGCTTTGGCGGGCTGCACTGGGCGCGTAATTTTGAGCTCAATCCGCAGCTCAACACCGAACCGCGTAGCCGTTACAGCGACACGGCGGTTCTGCCTTCTACGGTCGATCTGTACATCGACGGGCTTAAGCAGAGCAGCCAGCGCGTCACGCCGGGCGATTTTCTGCTGGATACCCTGCCCTCATTTACCGGAAGCGGGCAGGCCCAGGTGGTTATTACCGACATCAACGGTCAGCGTCGTACCGTACAGCTCGATCTCTACGGTGCGCCGGGGATGCTGGCGGAAGGACTCAGCAGCGGCTCGCTGGATATCGGCTGGATGCGACAAAACTACGCCCTGCGATCCAATGACTATGCCGCATCGCCCATGCTCGACGCAGGGTGGCGCTACGGGGTGAATAACCAGCTGACGCTGGCGCTGCACACGGAGCAGCAGAGTAAACTGCGCAATGTCGGGACAGGGGTCGACTGGCTGATCTCGCCCGGGACAGGGATTATCAGTCAGCATGTCGCCATCAGCGACAGCCCCTACGGTCAGGGAAAACAGTGGGGCCTTGGCTGGCAATGGAACGGTCGTGGGACGGGGATCTCAGCCAGTACCGTTCGTACCGATGCCACATTTGCCGATAACGCCCGCATGAGCGGTACCCTCCCCGTCAGACGCAGCGATAGCGTTTGGGTCAGCCAGTCGATACCCCATTCAGGTACCGTCGGTGCGGGCTGGGTACAGCAAAACATTCAGGGCACCAGACAACGCTATCTCAACGCCTCCTGGTCCGCCTCGCTGCCGGCACATATTTCCACCACGCTGAGCTACACCCGCTCGTTTACGGATGCGTCGAGCCACGTTCAGCTGATGCTTTCGATCCCGTTAGGGCGTGAGGATACCCTCTCCGTTCAGGCCAGCCGCGATATGCCGCGCATGGATTATCGCCATCAGCCGGACGATCAGGTCGGCGGCTGGTCATGGCAGCTGGGGCGAGGCTTTGGCGAGCACCGGGAAACCTATGCGGACGTGGGCTATCTGGGCCACGCAGGTGAGTGGCACGTCGGGATGGCGTAGGGCGCTAACTATGCCTCAACCGAGGGTAGCCTGACGCTGCTGGATGGTAGCCTGCACACGCTGCGCTATAGCCAACAAAGCCTGGCCCTGGTCTCCACGCACGGTGTCGGACATGTGCCGGTGATGCTGGAAAACCGCCCGGCAGGCGAAACCGACGAGAAAGGGTATCTGCTGCTGACCGACCTGCCGCGTTACCACGCCAGTAAAGTCAGCATCAATCCGCTGGATCTGCCTGCCGACGTGATTGCCCCCGTCACCGACATGCAGGCCAGACCGGGCAACGGCGGCGCGGTAAAAGTCGATTTTAACGTTCATCACGCCGTCACAGTTCAGGCCCGACTGGTGGACCTCCACCATAATCCGCTCCCGCTCGGCAGCATTGTCTCAACGCCACGCGGTGCCACCATTGTGGGGCGTGACGGTTTTATCTGGCTTGAAGACCCGCCTCTGCCAGGTGAGCTGGTGGTAAAAACCGGTGAGGGTGAGTGCCGGGTCAGGCTTCCGGCCCCCCGTACTGCGTCACCCATACAGAATATTGGAGAACAACAGTGTCATTAAAAGCACCGTTCTTGTTGCTGATTGCGGTGTCCGTGAAGTCGATGGCCGCCGCATGCTGGATAACATCACCTGCCGTCATCAACTTTGGCAATGTCGTGGCGGGCAATGCCGCGTCGACCAACACCGAAGTTAAATTTAGCTGTCAGGCTGACAACAACGGCACGACGGAATATATCAACGTCTGTCTGAGCAGTATCGACGCACCGCCCTTTCAGATGGTCTCACCGGGAGATTCGGAGGGTAAACAGTATACCCTGCTTTTCCGCCTGCTTAACGGCGACGCACGCGCTCAGGAACTCGGTCCCGTCAGCAGCGGGGAGCTCATTCAGCAGACTCTGACCGCCGACAGCAATGCCAACATCAGCGGGAGCTTTCCGCTTATCGCCACCGTCCCGGCAGGGCAAAACCAACTTCCGGCGTACCACTATTACAACTACAACATGAATCTGCGCATCGCCTGGCACAGCGCTAGCCGTCAGGATGCACTGCAAAACTGCTCGGATGGCTCTGCGGAGGGGGAGCAGGTGCAGGGCGGTACCAATGCGCAGGCCGAAATCAGCCAGGGCTGCTACATAGAACGCGTCACCCCGCTTAACTTCGGCACCCTGAACAGTACCGCCACGCTGCGCCCGACGCGTTCCACCGCAACCCTTACCACGCGCTGTCCGGCCGGCACAGCGTTTACGCTTGGCATGGGCAACGGCAACCATGCCATCGGGAATCAGCGGCAGCTGTGTAACGATGAGGGTCAGTGCCTGCGCTACGGGCTCTGGCAGGATGCGGGTGCCACGCAAAGCTGGGGCGATCTGCACAGCGGCGATGCGCTGCATGTCACCCATCCCGCTGGCGGCACCCAGAACTTCACCGTTTACGGGGAAGTCCCCGCTCAGCCCCTGAGCGGTACAGGGGAATTTATTGATGACGTGATAATCACGCTGACTTATTAAACAGACCAAAATCCTGTCTGGATCAATGTTATCGGTAACAATGGCGTTAAAATAGCCACCAGCTCTGCATACAAGGCGTAAACCTTCTCTTTTTTATTCGTTATCTCTGTCTGTTTTACAACAACTTATGAAATACCTGCTTGCTGGCGCCATCGTCTACAACGACGAGGACGGTTCTGTTTCTCTTATCAATGTGCCGCCTGAGGATGCGCAGATCCTCACCTGCACAGCCAATAGCATTATGAAGCTGCTGGTGCAGCATCATGGGAACGTGGTCGAGCGGGAGACCTTCCTGCATGACGTCTGGGATCGGCGTGGGCTCCAGGGGTCTAACAATTCGTTAAACCAGTACATCAGCATCTTGCGCAAAATGCTTGCCAGCCTGCTTCCCGACGTGCTGTTTATCGTCACCGTCCCCAGGACGGGCTTTATGCTCAGCGCAGACGTCACGGTAACAGCCCTGGAGGAAGAAACACCGGCCGCCGAAACGGCGAAAACTGCAGTACCCGCCCGACCAGAGCGGCTGCTCTGGGGCGCGCTTACGCTGGCGGTCGTTGCGCTGTGCCTTTGGATAACGGCTATCAAACCCGAAACCCGGCAGAAGGACATTCATCTGCTGACCCATATCGGGAACTGTCCGGTCTATACCTTTACGCCGCTGGCGGATGTGTTTCACGAGCGGGCGGCTTCGCTGGCGCAAACTCTTCAGCAGGACGGTCACCTTCCGTGCCTGGAAAATTCAATTTTCTATATGCACATTCAGCGAACGCTTTTCTACGGCCACGAGGGACGACTGGTGCTCTCCCAATGCTCGCTCACGCAGGGGCAAGCGAGCGCCTGTCGTACGCTTTACTATTACGAGTGGTGATATGAGATACACAAAAATCTGGCTCATTCTGGCCCTTAACCTGATGATTACCGGCGCTGCACTGGCGTGGTATTTCTACACGCCACCGCTGTCGGTGGCCTGCAATGGATATCTGACCTTCTCCGACAAACGTGACAGCCACGATTTCACGTTTGACGGGGAGGTCATCATGCAGTTTCACCCCAACAAAACCGGGTACATCACGCTAAACGGTAACGTGGAGAATGCCCCAAACCACTGGGAAGTGTCCCGTCAGGAGATGTTTAAATGGCGCCACGTGGAAGGGGAACTGTATGAGATCGTTATTCAAAAAGTGGAGCGTTTTGGCCATGACGCCATGCCGCCGGGCGTATTTGAGAAATACGTCGCGGGCCTGACCCAGGGGAAAAAAAGGCTCCTGGCGATAGAGCGCACGCCGCATGATGCACTGGTTATCAGCAATTTTTACTCGCCGGTGCTGGTCTGCACAGAATAATACCGGCGGGTCAGGCTATACTTCCCGCCATGAACATTCGCATTCGCCCTACCACCTTCAGCGATGCTGCCACCCTGCCCGCTATTGAACGCGCGGCGGGCGAGCGTTTTCGTGAAATCCCCCCTCTCGCCTGGCTTGCCGGGGGTGAGGTGATTTCAACTGAAGAGCATCTCAACTATGCCGAACGGGGGCTAAGCTGGCTGGCGCTGGCGAACGACCATCCCGTTGGGTTTATCCTCGCAGAGGCGCACGCGGCATCGCTGTTTATTGTCGAACTTTCGGTGCATCTGGACTGGCAGGGAAAGGGGATTGGTCGGCAGCTCATTAACGCTGTGGCTGACCATGCCCGTGAAGGGGGGCTGTCGTCGCTGACGTTGACGACATTCCGCGACGTACCGTGGAATGCGCCGTTCTATGCGCGGCTGGGGTTTGACTACGTCACTGAACTCACGCCTGAACTGCGTCAGAAAAGGGAAGATGAGACAGCGCACGGCTTAGCGTTTGACTCCCGCTGCGCCATGCATCTGCCGCTTTGATATCGCCCGGTGGCGCTGCGCTGACCGGGCCTACAAAACCCTGAACCGTAGGCCGGGTAAGGCGAAGCCGCCACCCGGCACAACACGCACGATCAGAACGTTTCCCAGTTATCACCCGCATCAGCGGTTGCCGCTTTACGCGACATCACCGGGGTTGCAACGCTTTTCGCCGAAGCGAACTCGCGCGCTTTCATCTGCTCCTGCTGAATGCGGAACACCGCGACAGCCTGGGTCAGGCGGCTTGCCTGCTCTTCCAGCGCCGCCGCCGCTGCGGCAGACTCTTCCACCAGCGAGGCGTTCTGCTGGGTCACGCGATCCATCTCGGCGACCGCCAGACCCACCTGGTCGATACCGCGGCTCTGCTCGTCAGAAGCCGAGGCGATTTCGCCCATGATATCCGTAACGCGGGTTACCGCATTCACGATCTCGCCCATGGTTTCACCGGCGCTTTCTACCAGCGTTGAACCCACTTCCACGCGACCCACAGAGTCTTCAATCAGGCTCTTGATTTCACGTGCTGCCTGGGCGCTGCGCTGGGCCAGGTTACGCACCTCACCTGCCACCACCGCAAAACCACGGCCCTGCTCGCCTGCGCGCGCCGCTTCTACCGCCGCGTTCAGTGCCAGGATGTTGGTCTGGAAAGCAATTCCGTCGATCACGCTAATAATGTCGGCAATCTTCTGCGAACTACCGGCGATATCGCGCATGGTCTGCACGACGTTGTCCACCACTTTACCGCCTTTCTGCGCGGTCTCGGACGCGCTCAGCGCCAGATGGCTCGCCTGACGGGCGTTTTCGGCGTTCTGCTTCACGGTCGCCGTCAGCTGCTCCATGCTGGCAGCAGTCTCTTCCAGGGACGCAGCCTGCTGTTCTGTACGGGAAGAGAGGTCGTTATTGCCCATCGCGATTTCGCTCGCGCCGCTGTAGATAGCATTCGCGCCATTACGCACGTCGCCAACGGTCCGTACCAGCTCACTCTGCATATGACGCAGAGAATCGGCCAGTTCGCCCATCTCGTTGGAGCCCTCCACTTCAATGCGCTTCACCAGATCGCCGCTGGCGATATGGCGAATGTTGTCGATGAGGCGCGTCAGCGGCGAAATCAGCGCCTGCTTGATACCCAACCAGACGGCCACGATCACCACCAGCACGGCAAGCAGCACGCTAATCAGCACCCAGATGGCCTGGCTGAAGGAGCTCTTGCTGTCTTCAACCGCCATTTGATACAGCTTGTCGTTCTGCTGCAGGTAGCTGACATACTGCTTCTCAAAACCATCCTGGTAGCTCTGGGTCGGCTGATCGAAGAAGGCGTTGATTTTGCCCGCACCCAGCAGCTGAATCAGCTCCGCCAGCGCACCGTGGTAGATATCGTAGTTACGCTTGATCTCCATGGCATCCGCATCGCTTTGACGCGGATCGCGCGGCAGGGCCTCATAGGCGGCCCAGTTTTTTTCCGCCTGCTTCAGCGACGTGGACGCGATTTGCATCAGATCGTTAACGGTCGCGCCGCTGCCGATATTGCTCTGATCCATCATGTAGCGAATACCCGCGCGGTTCAGGGTATTACGGGTTTGCAGCAACGCCACCCAGCTGGCATTCAGCGTGGATTGTTGCTGGCGAATGGTTTGCAGGACGGTGAAATTCTCTTTGTCATGCTTAAGGGCATTGAAGAAAAGACCACCGGATGTGAGTTGTAACAGGCCAAATATAGCTAAAACCAGCATTAAACTGGTGACAATCTTGATACGGTTTAACATGTTTTCTCTTTCCTCAGACAGATACAGAATTTTCGGCCTGGAAAGGGAAAACTTTACGAAAATCATCCTGGAATTTGTGGTTTTTACTCTTCTTCCCGCGCTGCGTTATGCCTGTTTCCGAGTTCAATAAACTCTTCCAGCAGCGTCGTCAGCTGTTTCATCTTCTCCGGCGTGTATTCCGCCTCAATCTGCTGGTACGCCTCTTCCACCTGCGCCTGGGCGTGCTCATACAGCGCATTGCCCTCTTTGGTCAGCGACACGTACAGCTTGCGCTGGTCGTTCACTGGCTTTAAGCGCAGCACCAGGCCGTCGCGCTCCATGCGCGTCAGAATGCCGGTCAGGCTGGGACGCAAAATGCAGGTGCGAAACGCCAGATCGTGAAAATCCATCGACGGATGTTCCGCCAGCACGCGCACAATCCGCCACTGCTGCTCGGTCAGGTTATGTCGCTTCACAATGGGTCGGAAGTACGACATCGCCGCTTCCCGCGCCTGCAGCAGCGCGATGGTTAATGAATCATGCATAGCCTCTCCCCGCCCTTCATTAACAAGTAAACAATTCATAAAAGATGTTTTTATAAACAACACGTTTTCTGCCGAAAAGTCTAACAGAAACCCGCCGATTTTGTTAACACACTGATTTTAATCAAAATAAAAACCAATATGTAAATTTATTGTTATTCATATCACAAATTTTTCACTTCTGATTGCGAAATAAACAGCAAAAGCATAAAACCAGATCATTAACATATTAATGAAATCATAACCCGGACTGCCGGGGTGAGGAGCAGGTGAATGAAAGGTACCGTTTTTGCCGTCGCGTTGAATCATCAAAGCCAGCGCGATGCCTGGGCTGAGGCGTTTGAAAAAGCCCCCTACAACACGCCGCCGAAAACGGCAGTATGGTTTATCAAACCGCATAACACCGTGATCCGCGCAGGCGATCCCATTCCCTTCCCGCAGGGTGAAACGGTGCTAAGCGGCGCAACGGTCGCGCTGGTGGTGGGCAAAACGGCCAGCAAGGTGCGCGAGGAAGACGCGGCGGCGTACATTGCCGGATATGCGCTGGCCAACGAGGTGAGTCTGCCGGAAGAGAGCTTCTACCGCCCGGCGATCAAGGCGAAATGCCGGGACGGATTCTGCCCGCTGGGCGAGCTGGTCAACGTTGATAACGTGGATAACCTGACCCTCATCACCGAGATTAACGGCCGCGAGGCGGACCACTGGAATACGGCCGATTTGCATCGCAACGCCGCGCAGCTGCTGAGCGCCCTGAGTGAGTTCGCGACCCTTAATCCCGGCGATGCGATATTGCTCGGCACCCCGCACAGCCGCGTCGAAATCCGCCCTGGAGACCGGGTACGCATTCTGGCAAAAGGGTTTCCGCCGCTGGAAAACCCGGTGGTGGACGAACGCGACGTCGCTATCGCTCACCGCACGCCCCCGCACGCCACGCTGTTCGCCCTTGGCCTGAACTACGCCGACCACGCCAGCGAACTGGACTTCAAGCCCCCCACCGAGCCGCTGGTGTTTATCAAAGCGCCGAACACTTTCAACGGTGACGACCAGACCTCGGTGCGCCCGAACAACATCGACTACATGCACTACGAAGCGGAGCTGGTGGTGGTCATCGGCAAAACCGCCCGCAAGGTGAGTGAAGCCGAGGCGATGGACGTTGTTGCGGGCTATACGGTCTGCAACGACTACGCCATCCGCGACTATCTCGAGAACTACTACCGCCCAAACCTGCGGGTGAAAAGCCGCGACGGGCTGACCCCCATTTCCCCAAACATCGTGCCAAAAGAAGCCATTCCCGACCCACACAACCTCGCCCTGCGCACCTTCGTTAACGGCGAACTGCGACAGCTTGGCACGACGGCGGATCTGATTTTCAGCATCCCGTTCCTGATTGCCTACCTGAGCGATTTTATGACCCTGCAACCGGGCGACATGATTGCCACCGGCACGCCGAAGGGGCTGTCCGACGTGGTGCCGGGGGATGAAGTGGTGGTGGAAGTGGAAGGCGTAGGACGCCTGGTAAACCGAATTGTGAGTGAGGAGACGGCAAAATGAAAAAAATTAACCATTGGATCAACGGCAAAAACGTGGCGGGAAGCGACTATTTCCACACCACCAATCCGGCCTCCGGCGAGGTGCTGGCCGAAGTGGCTTCCGGCGGTGAAGCCGAAATCCATCAGGCCGTAGCCGCCGCGAAAGAGGCGTTTCCAAAATGGGCCAACCTGCCGATGAAGGAACGCGCGCGGCTGATGCGTCGTCTGGGCGATCTAATCGATCAGAACGTGCCCGGGATCGCCGCTATGGAGACCGCCGACACTGGCCTGCCGATCCACCAGACTAAAAACGTGCTGATCCCGCGCGCCTCGCACAACTTCGAGTTTTTCGCCGAGGTGTGTCAGCAGATGAACGGCAAAACCTACCCGGTTGACGACAAAATGCTCAACTACACCCTGGTGCAGCCGGTGGGCGTCTGCGCGCTGGTGTCACCGTGGAACGTGCCGTTCATGACCGCCACCTGGAAGGTCGCCCCGTGCCTGGCGCTGGGTAATACCGCGGTACTGAAAATGTCTGAACTCTCCCCGCTGACCGCCGACCGTCTGGGCGAGCTGGCGCTGGAGGCGGGCATTCCGGCGGGTGTACTCAACGTGGTGCAGGGCTACGGCGCGACGGCAGGCGATGCGCTGGTGCGTCATCACGACGTGCGCGCCGTCTCCTTTACCGGCGGCACGGCCACCGGGCGCAATATTATGAAAAACGCCGGGCTGAAGAAGTATTCCATGGAGCTGGGCGGCAAATCCCCGGTGCTGATTTTTGAAGACGCGGACATCGAGCGCGCGCTGGATGCTGCCCTGTTCACCATCTTCTCCATCAACGGCGAGCGCTGCACCGCGGGCTCGCGCATCTTCATCCAGCAGAGCATCTACCCGGAGTTCGTCAAACGCTTTGCGGAGCGTGCCAACCGTCTGCGCGTGGGCGACCCGACCGATCCGACCACCCAGATTGGGGCACTCATCAGCCAACAGCACTGGGAGAAAGTCTCTGGCTATATTCGCCTCGGCATTGAAGAAGGCGCGACCCTGCTGGCGGGCGGCCCGGACAAACCGACCGACCTGCCTGCACATCTAAAAGGCGGCAACTTCCTGCGCCCGACCGTACTGGCGGACGTCGACAACCGCATGCGCGTGGCGCAGGAGGAGATCTTCGGGCCGGTGGCCTGCCTGCTGCCCTTTAAGGATGAAGCGGAAGGTCTGCGCCTGGCGAACGACGTGGAGTACGGCCTGGCGTCGTACATCTGGACCCAGGACGTCAGCAAAGTGCTGCGCCTGGCGCGCAATATCGAAGCGGGCATGGTGTTCGTCAATACCCAGAACGTGCGCGACCTGCGCCAGCCGTTTGGCGGCGTGAAGGCCTCCGGCACCGGGCGCGAAGGCGGCGAGTACAGCTTCGAGGTGTTTGCGGAGATGAAGAACGTCTGCATCTCCATGGGCGACCATCCGATTCCAAAATGGGGGATTTGATCATGGGTACATTAGCGTTAGCGGCAAAAATCACCCACGTCCCGTCAATGTATCTCTCCGAGCTGCCGGGGAAAAACTACGGCTGCCGTCAGGGCGCCATCGACGGGCATAAAGAGATCGGCAAGCGCTGCCGCGAGCTGGGCGTGGACACCATCATCGTCTTCGATACCCACTGGCTGGTGAACAGCGCATACCACATCAACTGTGCGGACCATTTTTCAGGCGTCTACACCAGCAACGAACTGCCGCACTTTATCCGCGACATGACTTACGACTACGACGGCAACCCGGCGCTCGGCCAGCTGATTGCCGACGAGGCGGTGAAGCTCGGCGTGCGCGCCAAGGCGCACAACATCCCGAGCCTGAAGCTGGAGTACGGCACGCTGGTGCCGATGCGTTACATGAACCCGGATAAACACTTCAAAGTGGTCTCTATCTCGGCGTTCTGCACCGTTCACGACTTCGCCGACAGCCGCAAACTCGGTGAGGCCATCGTCAGCGCCATTAAAAAATACGACGGCACCGTGGCGGTGCTCGCCAGCGGCTCACTGTCGCACCGCTTTATCGACGACCAGCGCGCGGAAGAAGGGATGAACAGCTATACCCGCGAGTTTGACCGCCAGATGGACGAGCGCGTGGTGAAGCTGTGGCGCGAGGGGCAGTTCAAAGAATTCTGCAGCATGCTGCCGGAATACGCCGACTACTGCTACGGCGAGGGCAATATGCATGACACGGTGATGCTGCTGGGCATGCTCGGCTGGGACAAATACGACGGCAAGGTGGAGTTTCTCACCGAGCTGTTCGCCAGCTCCGGCACCGGCCAGGTTAACGCCGTTTTCCCCCTGCCCGCGTGAGGAGCCACCATGCCGCACTTTATTGCTGAATGTACCGACAACATCCGCGAGCAGGCAGACCTGCCGGGGTTGTTCGCCAAAGTGAACGAGGCGCTGGCCGCCACGGGCATCTTCCCGATCGGCGGTATCCGCAGCCGCGCCCACTGGCTGGATACCTGGCAGATGGCCGACGGTAAGCAGGATTACGCCTTTGTGCATATGACGCTGAAGATCGGTTCCGGGCGCAGCCTGGAAAGTCGGGAAGCCGTGGGGGAAATGCTGTTTGGGCTTATCAAAGCGCACTTTGCGGCGTTGATGGCTGCCCGCTATCTGGCGCTGTCGTTCGAGCTGGACGAACTGCACCCGACGCTCAATTACAAACAAAACAACGTGCACGCGTTGTTTAAGTAATACCGCTCGATCTGTCCCCTCTCCCTTTGGGAGAGGGTTAGGGTGAGGGAAATCTCAGCGGCCTGATGCCCTCACCCCGGCCCTCTCCCACGGGGAGAGGGAGGAAACAATACAACAGGATATCGCCATGCTCGATAAACACACCCATACCCTGATCGCCCACCGCCTGCATCAGGCGGAACAAACCCGGGAGCAGATCCGCGCGATCTCGCTGGACTACCCGGAGATCACCATTGACGACGCCTACGCCATTCAGCGCGAATGGGTAAACCTGAAAATCGCCGAAGGCCGCGTGCTGAAAGGTCACAAGATCGGCCTCACCTCCAAAGCGATGCAGGCCAGCTCGCAGATCAGCGAGCCGGACTACGGCGCGCTGCTGGACGACATGTTTTTCCACGACGGCAGCGACATCCCCGTCGATCGCTTTATCGTCCCGCGCATCGAAGTAGAGCTGGCGTTCGTGCTGGCAAAACCGCTGCGCGGCCCGAACTGCACGATCTTCGACGTCTACAACGCCACGGATTACGTCATTCCCGCGCTGGAGCTGATCGACGCCCGCTGCCACAACGTTGACCCGGAAACCCAGCGCCCGCGCAAGGTGTTCGACACCATCTCCGATAACGCTGCCAACGCGGGGGTGATCCTCGGCGGTCGCCCGATTAAGCCCGACGAGCTGGATCTGCGCTGGATCTCCGCCCTGCTCTACCGCAACGGCGTGATCGAAGAGACCGGCGTGGCCGCTGGCGTGCTTAACCACCCGGCGAACGGCGTGGCGTGGCTGGCGAACAAGCTGGCGCCGTACGACGTGCAGCTTGAGCCGGGGCAGATCATCCTCGGCGGCTCGTTTACCCGCCCGGTGCCCGCCAGCAGAGGCGACACTTTCCACGTTGACTACGGCAACATGGGCTCCATCAGCTGCCGCTTTGTGTAAGGAGACAATCATGCAGAATGCATTCAAAGCGGCGCTGAAAGCGGGCCGTCCACAAATCGGCTTATGGCTGGGGCTCACCAGCAGCTACAGCGCCGAACTGCTGGCCGGGGCAGGCTTCGACTGGCTGCTGATCGACGGCGAGCACGCCCCGAACAGCGTGCAAACCGTCTTAACCCAATTGCAGGCCATCGCCCCTTATCCGAGCCAGCCGGTGGTGCGCCCGTCGTGGAACGATCCGGTGCAGATCAAACAGCTGCTGGACGTCGGCGCACAAACCCTGCTGGTGCCGATGGTGCAAAACGCCGAGGAAGCGCGGCTGGCGGTACGTGCCACCCGCTACCCACCGGCGGGCATTCGCGGCGTCGGCAGCGCGCTGGCAAGAGCGTCGCGCTGGAACCGCATTCCGGACTATCTGCAGCAGGCTAACGACGCCATGTGCGTACTGGTGCAAATCGAAACCCGTGAGGCGCTGAAAAACCTGCCGCAGATCCTCGACGTGGAAGGCGTCGACGGCGTGTTTATCGGCCCGGCCGATCTCAGCGCCGACATGGGCTTTGCCGGTAATCCGCAGCACCCGGAGGTCCAGGCCGCTATCGAGCAGGCGATCGCGCAGATCCTGAGCGCGGGCAAAGCCCCCGGCATCCTGATGGCAAACGAGGCGCTGGCAAAACGCTATCTCGACCTCGGCGCGCTGTTTGTCGCCGTCGGCGTCGACACTACCCTGCTCGCCCGCGGTGCGGAAGCGCTGGCTGCACGCTTTATCGAACAACCGGTTACGTCAGTTAATAACAATAAATCCGTCTACTAAACGTAAGATCTGGAGCGCATCATGACGACCTCTACCCTGCAAACCCATGATAATAAAGCTGTTGAACAACGCGCCATTAACAAGCTGTTCCGACGTTTAATCGTGTTTCTCTTTATCCTGTTTGTTTTCTCGTTTCTCGACCGCATCAACATCGGCTTTGCCGGACTGACGATGGGTAAAGATCTCGGCCTCACCTCCACCATGTTTGGCCTGGCCGCAACCCTGTTTTACGTCACCTATGTGCTGTGCGGGATCCCAAGCAACATCATGCTGGCGAAGATCGGCGCGCGGCGCTGGATCGCCGGGATCATGGTGGTGTGGGGCATCGCCTCCACCTGCACCATGTTCGCCACCAGCCCTGAAACCCTTTACGTCCTGCGCATGCTGGTGGGCATTGCCGAAGCCGGTTTCCTGCCGGGGATCCTGGTCTATCTCACATGGTGGTTCCCGGCCTATCACCGCGCCCGCGCCAACGCGCTGTTTATGATCGCCATGCCGGTCACCATGATGCTCGGTTCAATCCTCTCCGGGTACATTCTGGCGATGGACGGGCTGTGGAACCTGAAGGGCTGGCAGTGGCTGTTCCTGCTGGAAGGGCTGCCGTCAGTGGTGCTCGGGGTAGTAACCTGGTTCTACCTTAACGACACGCCGGATCAGGCCACCTGGCTGGATGAGGACGAAAAGCAGGCGCTGAAAACCATGATCGTCCGCGAGCAGGAGGTCGCCATTGCCCGCGCCGTCACGCCGCGCTCGACGCTGCGAGAAGTGCTGACGCCCGCCGTGCTGCTCTATACGCTGGCCTACTTCTGCCTGACCAACACGCTGAGCGCGATCAACATCTGGACGCCGCAGATCCTGCAGAGCTTTAACACCGGCAGCAGCAATATCGTCATTGGCCTGCTGGCGGCGATCCCGCAGTTTTGCACCATCCTCGGGATGATCTGGTGGAGCCGCCGATCCGACAGGCTGAAAGAGCGAAAAAAGCACACCATCCTGCCGTACCTGTTCGCGGCGGCGGGATGGATGCTGGCCTCCGCCACCGATCACAGCCTGATCCAGCTGCTTGGCATCATCATGGCCTCAACCGGATCATTTACCGCCATGGCGATATTCTGGACCACGCCAGATCGGGTGATTAGCCTGCAGTCCCGTGCGGTGGCACTGGCGGTGATCAACGCCATCGGCAACGTGGGTTCTGCCGTTAGCCCGCTGCTGATCGGCATTCTGCGCGACGCGACCGGCAGCTTCAGCTCCGGGCTGTGGTTTGTGGCCGGGCTGCTGGTGGTCGGCGCGCTGGTGCTGACGCGCATTCCGATGACGCAGCGGGATCAACAGAGGAACGATCATGTGCCAGAGCCCTATCGCCAACATTGATATCAGCAAGGAGTACGACGAAAGTCTGGGCACCGACGATGTGCACTACCAGTCGTTCGCCCGCATGGCGGCCTTTTTTGGCCGCGACATGCAGGCGCATCGTCACGACCAGTATTTTCAGATGCACTTTCTGGATACCGGGCAGATTGAACTCCAGCTCGACGATCACCGTTACTCGGTGCAGGCCCCGCTTTTCGTTCTCACGCCGCCGTCGGTGCCGCACGCGTTTATTACCGAATCCGACAGCGACGGGCACGTGCTGACGGTGCGCGAGGATCTGATCTGGCCGCTGCTGGAGGTGCTCTACCCCGGCACCCGGGAAGCGTTTGGTCTGCCGGGGATCTGCCTGTCGCTGGCCGACAAGCCTGATGAACTGGCGGCACTGAAACACTACTGGCAGCTGATAGCCCGGGAGTCCATGGAACAGCTGCCGGGCCGCGAGCATACGCTGGTTCTGCTGGCGCAGGCCGTATTCACTCTGCTGCTGCGCAACGCGAAGCTCGACGATCACGCTTCAGGCGGTATGCGCGGCGAGCTGAAGCTGTTCCAGCGCTTTACCCAACTGATCGACACGCACTACCACCAGCACTGGACGGTGCCGGAATACGCCAGCGAACTGCACCTGACCGAATCCCGGCTAACCGATATCTGTCGCCGCTTCGCCAACCGCCCGCCGAAGCGGTTGATCTTCGACCGACAGCTGCGGGAAGCCAGACGGCTGCTGCTCTTTTCCGACAGCGCGGTCAGCGAGATTGCCTGGCAGCTGGGGTTTAAAGATCCGGCCTATTTCGCCCGCTTTTTTAACCGCTTAGTGGGGTGCTCGCCAAGCGCATATCGGGCGCAGAAAGTACCGGTTTCCTGAACGCATCACGGTTCGTAGGGCGGGTAAGCGCAGCGCCACCCGCCGAAAAGCCGCACAGATCACAAATCCACATCCCACCCGAAAAGTACCCGCCGTTGTCCCAATCGTCCCTTCACGTTCCGCCCCTCTCAGGCTTCAATTAAACAACAAAAACAAAACATAAATTTAACATAACCATTCCGATACGAGGTCCCTATGAAGCCTGAAGATTTCCGCGCCGATGCCAAACGTCCGTTAACCGGTGAAGAGTATTTAAAAAGCCTGCAGGACGGGCGTGAGATTTATATCTACGGCGAGCGCGTCAAAGACGTCACCACCCATCCGGCGTTTCGCAATGCGGCAGCCTCCATCGCGCAGATGTACGACGCCCTGCACAAGCCGGACATGCAGGACACGCTGTGCTGGGGCACCGACACCGGCAGCGGCGGTTACACCCACAAGTTCTTCCGCGTGGCGAAAAGCGCCGACGACCTGCGCCAGCAGCGCGACGCTATCGCCGAATGGTCACGCCTCAGCTACGGCTGGATGGGGCGCACGCCGGACTATAAGGCCGCGTTCGGCTGCGCGCTCGGTGCCAACCCGGCCTTCTACGGTCAGTTCGAGCAGAACGCCCGCAGCTGGTACACCCGCATTCAGGAAACCGGCCTGTATTTCAACCACGCCATCGTTAACCCGCCTATCGACCGCCACAAACCGGCGGATGAGGTGAAAGACGTCTACATCAAACTGGAGAAAGAGACCGACGCCGGGATCGTTGTCAGCGGGGCGAAAGTGGTGGCAACCAACTCGGCGCTGACCCACTACAACATGATCGGCTTCGGCTCCGCGCAGGTGATGGGCGAAAACCCGGACTTTGCGCTGATGTTCGTCGCACCGATGGATGCCGAAGGCGTCAAGCTCATCTCCCGTGCCTCTTACGAGATGGTGGCTGGCGCAACCGGCTCCCCGTATGACTACCCGCTCTCCAGCCGCTTTGATGAGAACGACGCGATCCTGGTGATGGATCATGTGCTGATCCCGTGGGAAAACGTGCTGATCTACCGCGATTTCGACCGCTGTCGTCGCTGGACGATGGAAGGTGGCTTTGCGCGGATGTATCCGCTACAGGCATGCGTGCGCCTGGCAGTGAAGCTCGACTTCATCACCGCCCTGTTGAAAAAATCGCTGGAGTGTACCGGCACCCTTGAATTCCGCGGCGTACAGGCGGATCTCGGCGAGGTGGTGGCCTGGCGCAATATGTTCTGGGCGCTGAGCGACTCCATGTGCTCTGAAGCCACGCCGTGGGTCAATGGCGCGTATCTGCCGGACCACGCGGCGCTACAGACCTACCGCGTGATGGCCCCGATGGCCTACGCGAAGATTAAGAATATTATCGAACGTAACGTCACCAGCGGGCTGATCTATCTGCCGTCCAGCGCGCGGGACCTGAATAACCCACAGATTGACCAGTATCTGGCGAAATACGTGCGCGGCTCCAACGGCATGGATCACGTCGAACGCATCAAGATTTTGAAGCTGATGTGGGATGCCATTGGCAGCGAGTTTGGCGGCCGTCACGAGCTGTATGAGATCAACTACTCCGGTAGCCAGGATGAAATTCGCCTGCAGTGTCTGCGCCAGGCGCAGAGCTCCGGCAACATGGACAAAATGATGGCGATGGTCGACCGCTGTATGTCCGAATACGACCAACACGGCTGGACGGTGCCGCACCTGCACAACAACAGCGATATCAACATGCTGGATAAGCTGCTGAAATAGCGCAGCGGGAGGTTTCAATGCAATCAGAAGAACGCCTGCGTTTTCGCGACGCGATGGCCAGCCTGTCGGCCGCAGTCAATGTCGTCACCACCGAGGGGGAAGCGGGCCGCTGCGGCATTACCGCCACCGCAGTCTGTTCGGTTACGGACACCCCGCCGTCGGTCATGGTGTGCATCAACGCCAACAGCGCCATGAACCCGGTATTCCAGGGCAACGGCAGACTGTGCATAAACGTGCTGAACCACGAGCAGGAGATCATGGCTCGCCACTTCGCCGGGATGACCGGTATGACAATGGAGGAGCGCTTTGCCCTCTCCTGCTGGCAGAAAGGCCCGCTGGCGCAGCCGATGCTGAAAGGTGCGCTGGCAAGCCTGGAAGGCGAGATAAGCCAGGTGCAAACCATCGGCACGCATCTGGTGTATCTTGTTGAAATTAAAAATATCATTTTGAGTGATGCAGGACACGGCCTGATCTACTTCAAACGCCGTTTCCACCCGGTCATGATGGAGGTGGAAGCCACCGCGTAATTCTCCCGCGCGCTGGCCTTTTTTTCGGCCAGCGCCACTTTCTGCAAAAACTCCTAAGGTTTCCGCTAAATCACGCCGTTATACAACCATAAGATAAATTTTCTGTGCCTGAATACTGACATCTCTGGTCAGTGCTTCCCGCTTCATTCAGCGCATACCTAATATACAGGATGACCTTATGGCTAAAACGACGCGGAGCCGCTCGGCTGAACGTCTGGTCGATATTCTGGTTGAGCTACATTTAAACGGTGTGGTAAACCGCAGTGCGCTAATGACCAAATTTAAAATTACCGAGCGTACCGTCTACCGGGATTTAAATGCGCTCTCTCCTATCGTTGAACATACCGGTAACGGGCTATATCGGCTGATCCATTCCGCACAATCTCCCGGCGGACAAGGATTACATCACACACTGGCTAACTTCCTGAATGCAGATAACTTTTTCCCTGAAAGAAATACGGAATTCTGGCAAAAGCTGGAAACACGCGTTGACGAAAATCATATTCTTATCCTTGGTAACGACGCAGAGCACACGGTACAACGTGATATCAGCCGTCATTTAGCGAAAATTGAGAAATCTATTAATAACCATAATGTTTGCCAGATCGTTTATAAGGGTAAAACCCGCCTGATTAATCCCTATAAACTCATTAACAAAAAAAATATATGGTATTTACAAGCTACCGAAAATAGTCGGCTTAAATCCTTTTCATTGAGTCAGATTCGCTGGTTTGATATTCAGAAAACCCTTTTTACCCCTGAAGAGAATGTCCGCGCGCTCCTGGAAAAAAGCCTTGATCCGTGGGTGTCTGAAGATACTTTCACAGTGAAAATATTCATTAAAGATAATATTTCACATTACTTCCTGCGCCGGGATCTTCTGCCGGAACAAGAGCTGCTGGAAGAACAACGCGGCGGTATCACGCTGCGCTGCCGGGCGGCACACGAGAACCAGATCCTGCCGCTGCTGTTCTACTGGCTGCCGAACATTCAAATCCTGGAGCCGAACTGGCTGAAGGAGAAACTGGTTAAAACGCTGGAAAACTATCTGGCGATGGCGCGCAGCCCGGATAACCACGTGATCTCAATCACATAATTTCCTCCAGCGGCGGCGAGCCTTAACCACTCGCCGCTTCCTTTGACCGCTCACCCGTCACTTTCAACCACTCATTCATTTACCCACCTTTACACGCGCGAGGATCTGGCACGATCGCTCCAGCATTACTCAATACCTCCTCACAACGAACCTTGACCCTTTTTTCTTTACATAAAAAACCAGGTCTTACTATGGATACTAAAAAACTACTTAAGCACGTGCCCTGGGCCTTACTCGGGATCCTCGGTGCTTTCTGTCTGGCGGTTGTCGCATTACGCCGGGGCGAACACGTCAGCGCCCTGTGGATCGTCGTCGCGTCCGTTTCCGTCTATCTTGTGGCTTATCGCTACTACAGCTTATACATCGCGCAGAAGGTCATGAAGCTCGACCCAACGCGCGCCACGCCGGCGGTCATTAACAATGACGGCCTGAACTACGTGCCAACCAACCGCTACGTGCTGTTTGGTCACCACTTTGCCGCCATTGCAGGCGCTGGCCCGCTGGTCGGCCCGGTACTGGCCGCGCAGATGGGCTACCTGCCGGGTACGCTCTGGCTGCTGGCGGGCGTGGTGCTGGCGGGCGCGGTGCAGGACTTTATGGTGCTGTTTATCTCCTCACGCCGTAACGGTTCGTCGCTGGGTGAGATGATCAAAGAAGAGATGGGTCGCGTGCCGGGCACCATTGCCCTGTTCGGTTGTTTCCTGATTATGATCATTATCCTCGCGGTGCTGGCGCTGATCGTCGTGAAAGCGCTGGCCGAAAGTCCGTGGGGCGTGTTTACCGTCTGCTCTACCGTACCGATTGCGCTGTTCATGGGCATTTACATGCGCTTCCTGCGCCCGGGGCGCGTGGGCGAAGTCTCCGTGATTGGTATCGTGCTGCTGGTTGCCTCTATCTACTTTGGCGGCGTCATTGCGCATGACCCTTACTGGGGCCCGGCGCTGACCTTTAAGGACACCACCATCACCTTCGCACTGATTGGTTACGCGTTTGTATCCGCCCTGCTCCCGGTATGGCTGATTCTGGCACCACGTGATTACCTCGCGACCTTCCTGAAAATCGGGGTTATCGTCGGGCTGGCTATCGGGATTGTAATCATCAACCCTGAGCTGAAAATGCCGGCGGTGACTCAGTACATTGACGGCTCCGGCCCACTGTGGAAAGGCGCGCTGTTCCCGTTCCTGTTTATCACCATCGCCTGTGGTGCCGTGTCTGGCTTCCACGCGCTGATCTCCTCCGGCACCACGCCGAAGCTGATGGCCAACGAAACCGATGCGCGCTTTATCGGTTACGGCGCGATGCTGATGGAATCCTTCGTGGCGATCATGGCGCTGGTTGCGGCGTCTATCATCGAACCGGGCCTGTACTTCGCAATGAACACCCCGCCTGCGGGTCTGGGCATCACCATGCCAAACCTGCATGAGATGGGCGGCGAAAATACCGCGCTGATCATGGCCCAGCTGAAGGATGCCAGCGCCCACGCGGCAGCGACCGTCAGCTCCTGGGGCTTCGTGATCTCCCCTGAGCAGATCATGCAGACCGCGAAAGACATCGGCGAACCGTCCGTGCTGAACCGCGCAGGTGGCGCACCGACGCTGGCTGTCGGTATCGCACATGTGTTCCATAAAGTGCTGCCGTGGGCAGACATGGGCTTCTGGTACCACTTCGGTATTCTGTTTGAAGCGCTGTTTATCCTCACCGCGCTGGATGCCGGTACCCGTGCGGGCCGCTTCATGCTGCAGGACCTGCTGGGTAACTTCGTGCCGTTCCTGAAGAAAACCGACTCTCTGGTGGCGGGTGTGCTCGGCACTGCGGGTTGCGTAGGCCTGTGGGGTTACCTGCTGTATCAGGGCGTGGTTGATCCACTCGGCGGCGTGAAGAGCCTCTGGCCGCTGTTCGGTATCTCTAACCAGATGCTGGCCGCTGTGGCCCTGGTACTTGGCACCGTCGTACTGGTGAAAATGAAACGCACCAAATACATCTGGGTGACCGTCATTCCTGCACTGTGGCTGCTGCTCTGCACTACCTGGGCGCTGGGCCTGAAGCTGTTCAGCACCAACCCGCAGCTGGAAGGCTTCTTCTTCATGGCGAACCAGTACAAAGAGAAGATTGCCGCAGGCGGCGCAGATCTGACCGCGCAGCAGATTGCCAACATGAACCATATCGTGGTGAACAACTACACCAACGCAGGTCTGAGCATTCTGTTCCTGGTGGTGGTGTACAGCATCATTTTCTACGGTATCAAAACCTGGCTGAAAGTGCGTAACGCCGAAGGCCGTACGGATAAAGAAACGCCGTACGTGCCGGTGCCGGAAGGCGGCGTGAAGACCTCTTCACACCATTAAAAAAAATGGCGGGTGGCGCTACGCTGACCCGCCCTACAACGGTACTGTAGGCCCGGTAAGCGTAGCGCCACCGGGCTTTGTCTTATCAGGATGCATTATGTTTGGTAACTTAGGCGAAGCGAAAAAATACCTCGGTCAGGCGGCAAAAATGCTGATTGGTATTCCGGACTATGACAACTACGTTGAGCATATGAAGACCAACCATCCGGATAAACCGTACATGACCTACACTGAATTCTTCCGCGAGCGTCAGGAAGCACGCTACGGTGGAAGTGGAGAAGGCGGCGTCCGCTGCTGCTAAAGGAGAGAACATGACCCCGATTGCCGTCACCCTGCTGACCGGTTTCCTCGGCGCCGGTAAAACCACCCTGCTGCGCCACATCCTGAACGAGCAGCACGGCTTCAGGATCGCCGTCATCGAAAACGAATTCGGTGAAGTCTCCGTGGACGATCAATTGATTGGCGATCGCGCCACGCAGATCAAAACCCTGACCAACGGCTGCATCTGCTGTACCCGCTCAAACGAGCTGGAAGACGCCCTGCTGGATCTGCTCGACAGCCGCGATCGCGGTGAAATCGACTTCGACCGCCTGGTGATTGAATGCACCGGCATGGCCGACCCCGGCCCGATTATTCAGACCTTTTTCTCCCATGACATTCTTTGCCAGCGCTACCTGCTGGACGGCGTCATCGCCCTGGTCGATGCGGTTCACGCCAACGATCAGATGAACCAGTTCACCATCGCCCAGTCTCAGGTGGGCTACGCCGACCGCATCCTGCTGACCAAAACCGACGTGGCGGGTGACAGCGAGAAACTGCGTGAACGTCTGACCCGCATTAACTCCCGCGCGCCGATTTACACCGTGACGCACGGCGATATCGACCTTTCACAGCTGTTCAACACCAACGGCTTTATGCTGGAAGAGAACGTCACCACGAAACCGCGTTTCCACTTTATGGGAGACAAGCAAAACGACGTGACGTCGATTGTGGTGGAGCTGGATTACCCGGTGGATATCAGCGAGGTCTCCCGCGTGATGGAGAACCTGCTGCTGTCATTTGCCGACAAACTGCTGCGCTACAAAGGGATGCTGTGGATCGACGGCGAACCGAACCGCCTGCTGTTCCAGGGCGTGCAGCGCTTATACAGCGCCGACTGGGATCGCCCGTGGGGCGATGAAGCGCCGCGTAGCGTAATGGTATTTATTGGCATACAGCTGCCGGAGGAAGAGATTCGCGCGGCGTTTGCAGATCTGAAAAAATAACCGCCCTGCTTCCCCTCTCCCCCGTGGGGAGAGGGGAAGGTTGAGGGGTGCCTAAACTTATTTCAACGCCTCCGGCAGCGTCACAATCCACAGCTCACTATCCGACTCCGGCTTCTTCAGCGGCTTCACGCTAAGCGTGGTTTCAACCGGTTTATCATCCAGCGTCAGCTTGCCTTCCGCGTTCACCCGATAATCCTTGAGCTTCTTGCCCTCGACCGGATTTTGCATCGCCACCTTCACGCCAAAGTCATTATCGTTCGCTACGGCAAGCCGTTTGCTGTCGATCAGCGCCAGCCCTTCAGCTTTCTCCTGCTGCCAGCCCAGCGCGCGCAAATCAACGACCTGCGTTTTTGCCGCAAGGGTAATGCCGCGCTGCTTCAGGGTTTTCTCATCATCAAACTCCGGGTACTCGCCCGGCTTGTCAAAGGCGCTCAGGTCGCTCGCCTTGCTGAGGTCCACCTTGTAGATAAGGTTACGCATCCCGTCATTTTTATCGCTGCCCTGCTCAATCAGCAGGATATGCTGGTCATCAAGCGCCACGATGTCGCCGATTTTGGCATCACTGTTTTTGCTGTAGGCCGCGCTGTCGATAGGGTAGCCGTACATCGCTGTTTTGCCGGTCGCCGGGTCGAAGCTCACGAGACGCGTAAACAGCGCCTGCTTTTTGCTTTTACCGTCGATATCCAGCGTACTTTGTACCGCGGCGATAATGCGCCCGTCCGGCATACGGGTCAGGCCTTCAAAGCCCCGGTTCGGTTGACGCCATTTGATAACGTTTGGCAGACCGCCCGCGATCGACTTTTCCCCTTCCGCCGCCTGCGGGCCGTGGATCGCCAGGATTTTCCCTTTACTGTCGACGTTAATCAGAAACGGGCCATACTCGTCGCACAGCCAGTAGCCGCCTTTGCCATCCGGCGTGATGCCTTCCGTATCCAGCCCGCGGTTGTCACCCTTCAGCGTCTTTAGGGTGTCGCTAAACGCCACCTCATTGGTGGATCCAATCACGCCGCTTTGCAGCGGCAGACCGTTAATCTCGCCTTTATCGTCATGCAGCGGGCGGTCATCCGTCGCTTCTGCTTTACCGTTCTGCACGCGGATGGTCATCAGCAGCGGCGCGAAATCCGGCGTGACAAAAATTTTGGCTTCATTTTTACCCATTTTTGGCGCATCGGCGTTTGGACCGCGATCGGTCACGGTTGCAAAGGTCAGAGCATCGCCCTGCTTACCCGTAAACAGCAGGCCAGAGCCAATGCCCACCGGGAGTCCGTTCGGAAATGCGCTGGCGAACGCGCCGCTGTAGTTGACGTGTGAGCCTTCAGGAAAGCTGACGACATAGCGTTCAGCCGTGGGCTGTGCCGCCAGGCCAGAGAAAGAGAACGCACAACCAACCAGCACAGGAATGATTTTTCTTTTCATATTGTTAGCATCCAGTAAGAGAAGCCAACAACGTAATGAACAAACGTGTCAGAAAAATGACATCGCAGGGAAAGGCGCCTACGCGAGAGGACGTGTTTTCACCACCATAAGTGTAAATCTTTGTTGTTTTATGTGATTTTTGAAATATTTTTGGGAATTTCTAGAAACTCCATTATTACACCTTCAGTCACTATCCCGTCCTCGTTCAGTTTATATTTAGTCAAAAAACTAAACGGCTTCTAAACGCCTGAAAATCACGCGTTGACTCCCGTTCAATCAAACAAAAACGCAACATTAAATAAATTAAATTTAACAAAACCAGCATAAAACAGCGACTTGCATCACATTTGCAGTCATAAACATCGCTTGTTATGGTGCCTCCAGATTAATTTGATGATGAGGCACGAAACATGAAAAAACTGAATATCCTTCTTCTTTCTGCACTGACCGCCCTCTCTGGTTCCGCACTGGCCATGGGCGGTAGCGTTGAGCAGGGTAAAAACTTTACTAACCTCAATCTGGAAATGGGCAAATCCTCATCCGGCCTGTACGCCGAAAGCAACTGGCTCAAAAACACCGATGACGGTACCCAGACCGGTGGCGTAGGCGCAGGCTACAACCTGGAAGTGGGCCCGGTCATGCTGAACGCAGGCGCGAAGGCGATCTACATCGGCCCGAAAAAAGGCGATAACGGCGTGGCGTTCCCGATTGGTGGCGGCGTAAACGTTGCGCTGACTGACAGCATCCATGTCTATGGCGAAGGTTACGTTGCGCCTGAAGGCCTGAACAACAGCGTGAAAAACTACGTGGAAGCCAACGGCGGCGTAAGCTGGACGCCTGTCACGCCGCTGACCCTGAAAGTGGGTTACCGCCACGTGAGCGTTGATGGCAAAGACGGTCGTCCTGGCCACACGCTGATTGACGGCGCATACGTGGGCGGTGGTGTGTCCTTCTAAGGCTGTATTGCGCGTTTCGCCCGGCGGCGCTACGCTTGCACGGGCCTACGGGTTTTGTAGGCCGGGTAAGCGCAGCGCCACCCGGGAAGAAAGGCGATGACGTTATTTACGCACCACCACCAGCTTCTGGTTCACAAACTCTTTGATCCCCAGATCCGACAGCTCGCGTCCATAACCGGAGCGCTTCACGCCGCCGAACGGCAGCTCTGGCGCGGTATCGGTGAGCCAGTTGATGTACACCATCCCGGTCTCAATCCGCGACGCCATTTTCTTCGCGCGCTCGATATCCTGACTGAATACCGCCCCACCCAGGCCATAGTGTGAATCGTTCGCCAGGGCGACGGCCTCGTCGTCGTTTTTCACCACATACATCTGGGCCACCGGACCGAAGAACTCCTCGAAATACGCCGGGTTGTCGCGAGAGATATTCGTCAGAATCGTCGGCTCGAAGAAGCTGCCGTCACGCTGAACAGGTTTACCGCCATAGTGCAGCGTCGCACCGTTTTTCACCGCCTCGTTAACCTGTTTGGTCAGCGTTTCAAGCGCATCTTTAGACGACAGCGGTCCCAGCGTGGTGCTTTCGTCCAGCGGATCGCCAATCTTCACCTGCTTAAACGCCTCGGTGAATTTGCTCAGGAAGGCATCCGCAATCTTTTCATGCAGGATAAAGCGCTTCGCCGCGGTACAGACCTGCCCGGCGTTGTTGAGGCGCGCACTGACCCCCGTCTTCACCGCTTTTTCGAGGTCGGCGTCATCCAGCACCACGAAGACGTCGTTACCGCCCAATTCCAGCGTGGATTTCTTGATGTGCTTCGCCGCCTGTGCGGCCACGACGCTACCGGCTTTTTCGGAACCGGTCAGCGCGGCACCCTGGACGCGATCGTCAGCGATGATGTTCGCCACCTGATCGGACGAGATAAACAGGTTGGTCCACGCCCCTTCCGGCGCACCCGCCTCGCGTACCAGATGGGCAAAGGTCTCAGCGCAGTGCGGTACAATGCTGGCGTGTTTGGCGATGACCGGGTTCCCCGCCGCCAGGTTCGGCGCCAGAACGCGCATCAGCTGGTAGTACGGGAAGTTCCACGGCTCAACGGCCATCAGTACGCCGATAGGATGATGCTCCACCCACGCTTCCCCAAGTTCAGAGGGATACTTCACCGGCACCAGGAACTGCTTCGCGTTGTCGGCGTAGTAGCGGGCGATTTGTGCGCACAGCTTCACCTCGCCGCGGCTCTGCTCGATGAGCTTACCCATCTCCTGACTGGCAATTTTCGCCAGATCGTCCACGCGCTCGTCGATCAGGTCGGCAAGCTTATGCAACACCGGGAGACGCTGGTTGATGTCGCCTTTCGCCCAGTCAGAATGGTAAAGCGCATCAGCCGCCTTCAGGGCCGCTTCAATATCCGCGTCGGTATGTGAGGGGTATTCTTTGATGAGCTGGTTAGTGGCAGGATTTACTGTCTGATAAGCCATATCGAATCTCCATGTTTTACCGCTTAGGGTATTAAGGGTAGTCAACATGACTGGCTATGGACGTAAAGTTGGGTATATCCGGACGGTTCCTAATGAAGCGCTGCCAGACGGTTCCCTGACGTGGTATAAAAAATGTCCAGAAGGAGTTCCCATGACCGATATCCGACACATCCTCCAGACTTTTCACCGCGCCTCAGGCCTTGAGCTGCGCAGCACATGGCAGAGCACGCAGGCCTACAAACGTCATTGTCATCCCCAACTCTCTATTGGCGCGATTGTGGAAGGCCAGACCTGCTGCGTGTGCCATGACAGGGAGTACATCCTTCATCCCGGGGATCTGATTGTGATTCCGGCTTATGCGCCGCACAGCTGCAACCCCATCGCCGGGCAAGCGCGCAGCTACCATATGCTCTATATCGACACCGATCGTCCTCTGGCGCTCCAGGTGATCCGTAACGCTACGTTCTTTAAGCACTTCCTTGATATTGTTGAGACAATGTCGCCTGCATCCGTGGACAGGCTGCTTTCTGCCCTTCCCCACCGTGCGGATAACCCTGATGCGCTGCGTTCAACCAGCCAGCATATTCAGCAGGCACTTCTTGCCGATCTGGCTGCACCGCCTTCGCTTGATGAACTTGCTCAACGCTTCTCGCTACGCAAGGAGACGCTGATTCGTACCTTCCGGCAGGACACCGGGCTGACGCCGGGCAGCTTCCTTAATATCTCCCGCGTGGAATACGCCAAAGCACGGCTGCGCGCCGGGGATGATATTGCCGACGTGAGCTACCAGAGTGGGTTTGCCGATCAGAGCCATTTCCATAAGACCTTCGTTCGCTATAGCGCCGCTACGCCGCGCCAGTACGCCACAGGACGATCAATATCAGACAATAATCAGGATACGTAACACCGTAAGGTGATCTCAGTTACGGCTATGAGGTCACTATGGAACTGTTCTTCCCTTCCGCTTTTCTCGCCCTGGCGCTGGCGCATTTTGTTGCGCTGTTAAGCCCGGGTCCGGATTTCTTCTTGCTTGTGGGCTACGCGGCGCGCTACCGACTGCGCGGCAGCGCCGGGCTGTGCCTCGGCATCGCCGCGGGTAATGCGCTCTATATTGTTCTGGTGATTGTCGGCTGGAGCGCCCTGCGCCAGTTTACGTGGCTGTTTACGCTAATCGAACTGTCCGGGGCGCTGTACCTGCTGTGGATTGGCTCGCACCTGGTGCGCAGCCGACCGCAGACGCTGGCGCTTAATGAAACTCATCAGCGGCTTCCCGCATTGCGTAAGCAAATCCTGCTGGGGCTCGGCTCGGCACTGCTTAATCCGAAGAACGCGCTGTTCTATCTGGCGCTGATGACGGCGTTACTGGGGCCAGACGTCACGCTGCTTCAGCAGGCAACCTGCGGCGTCTGGATGGTGATGGTGGTGCTGGTGTGGGATCTGGCGCTGGTATCGCTTATAGGGTTGCGAGCGGTGCAACAGAAGCTCAGCCGTGCGCTCTGGTGGATTGAACGCACGGCGGGCGTGGTGCTGATGGGGTTTGGTGGGTGGGTGCTGTGGCGATTTTTGCATTTTCTTCCCGTCTCCCTCTATCCTTAACCCATGGAAAAAATAGCTGAACTCAAACGCGCTAAGCTTCTCGCGCTGTCGCTGCTGCTGGTTGCCGCCGCGGCGTTTATCTTCACTCTGTTCCTGCCGCAGACTTTCTGGGTGCGCGGGGTAAAGGCGATTGCCGAGGCGGCGATGGTCGGCGCACTGGCGGACTGGTTCGCCGTCGTTGCGCTGTTTCGCCGGGTCCCCATTCCGTTTATCGCGCGCCATAGCGCGATTATCCCGCGCAATAAAGACCGTATCGGCGACAATCTTGGCCAGTTTGTGCAGGAGAAGTTTCTGGATACCCAGTCCCTGGTCGCGTTAATCCGCCGCTATGAACCCGCGCACATGATCGGTGCCTGGTTCAGCAAGCCTGACAACGCCCAGCGCGTCGGGCTGCATCTGATGCAGGTGATGAGCGGGTTCCTTGAGTTGACCGACGACGGGCGCATTCAGCGGATGCTCAAACGCGCGGTGCATAAGGCCATCGATAAGGTCGATTTCACCGAAACCAGCGCCGTGATGCTGGAGAGCATGACCAAAAACAACCGCCACCAGGTGCTGCTCGATGCCATCATCAACCGCCTGATTACCCTGATTCAGCGCGACAGCACGCGGGAATTTATCTCTGACCAGATCGTCCACTGGCTGAAGACCGAGCATCCCCGCAAAGCGATGGTATTGCCCACCGAGTGGCTGGGCGATCAGAGTGCAGAGATGGTATCGAATGCGGTGAACACGTTGCTGGACGATATCAGCCACGACCGCACGCACCAGATCCGTCAGGCGTTCGACCGGGCCACGCTGAAGCTTATCGACAACCTGAAAAACGATCCGGAAATGGCGGCGAAAGCCGACAACATCAAGCACTACCTGAAAAATGACGAGGCGTTTAACCGCTATCTGGGGGAAATGTGGGCCGATCTGCGCCAGTGGCTGAAGGCGGATATGCAAAGTGAAGACTCGCGCGTGAAGCAGCGCATCACCAACGCCGGGCTGTGGTTTGGCGAAACGCTGACAAACGATGCCAGCCTGCGGGCGTCGCTGAACGAGCATCTGGAGCAGGCCGCGCATCGCGTCGCGCCGGATTTCGCCGCGTTCCTGACCCGCCACATCAGCGACACGGTGAAAAGCTGGGATGCTAAAGACATGTCCCGCCAGATCGAGCTGAATATCGGCAAAGATCTGCAGTTTATCCGCGTCAACGGTACGCTGGTGGGCGGGACGATTGGCCTGATCCTGTTTTTACTCTCGCAGCTGCCTGCCGTGCTGGGGCATTAATCCGCTTTGGGCGGCGCGATGATATAGCGCGTCGCCTCGAAGCGATTCAGGATTAAATGCACCAGAAAGACCATCGTCAGCGTCGCCACCAGCGAAAACGTGACGGAGGTGATGCGATAAAGATCGCTGAACACCAGGTCGCTGTCAGGGTGCATGTTCTGCCCGAACATAATGCCGATGGTGGTAATACTTGAAAATCCTACGCCTGCGCCCACTTTCTCCATCACATGCAGACGTGCGCCAAACGCCAGCCCAAGGCCAATCAGCGGCATCATGAGCAGCATATGGCTACTGTGGTCGTAGAGGATGAGCTGGACAACCAGGATATAAAGACAGCCCAATACCACGCCGACCACGCGCCAGATGGAGCTCATCACCGCGCCACGATAGTGCATCGGGAACAGGATCAAAATCCCGGCCATCAGCGCCGAGAGGGAATCGCTTAAGTCACTGATTTGAAAAACGACGAAAATCAGCGTCGCGACGGTGCCGGAGAGCAGCGACTCATGGCGCACGCGGGCATCGTCTTTCTCAATCAATGGCGGCGGCTTGCGGGGTTCCACGTCCGGCAGGAGATAGTTCATCAGCGCGCTCAGGCACACCGCCATCACGCTCGCTTCGATGTTGGAAAACAGCAGCGTGTGCCAGTTGGTGGTGGGGTAGCTCATAAAATTGAGCATCACGCTCTGGCACACCACGCCCATCGACCCGAACAGGAACAGCGGCCCTTTGCTCATAAAGCGAAAACGCATGACGTACAGGGCAAACACCACCAGCGTCATGATGACCGGCCATTGCGACAGATAGCCGATGATAATCACCATTTCAACGCAGTTCAGCGATGCACTGAAGATAAACTGCTTCGCCACATGGCGGTTGAAGACCGGCACCAGCGAGAGCAGCATGATCGGGTAGACCACAAAAAACACGCCGTAGCTGGTGTTGTAGAAACTGGAAATGCTCAGCGCAATCATCCCTGCAAAGACGATGCGCAAAGTCTGGCGAAAGTCGTTTGCCGTGTAGACGATGTTACCGTGCGGGGTAAACACCCGCGCCAGCGTATTAATAGACATAATGCAGCAGGCTCACCAGATGGATCTGCATCCCGGAGAAGAAGCGCGCAAACGGCCCTTCACTGTTATAGAGCTGGACAGTCGCCCGCGCGCCGGTCGGCAGTGGCTTCGGCAGCGCCTCGTCCAGCATGACGTGAATGCGCATGCGCTGGGCGTCACGCACCCAGCGGTTCGAGGTTTCCGGCTCGGAGAGCTGGCCGTTCACCGCCTCCTGACCCGCGAGGATCCCCGCGTCGCTGCTGGTCACGTGGGCGCGGAAGACGCGTCCCGGAAAGGCGTCAAACACCACCGCGGCATCGGTGCCCTGATGGGTATGGCGCAGGCTTTTCTCGCGGAAATCGGCCACGATGTCGGTCTGGTTGTTCACCAGCGCCAGCGCCGCTGCGCCTGAGGAGGCATAAAAACCGGGGCTTAACTGCAGGTTACTGACCGTGCCGTCTGCCTGAGCATACACCTTCGTCCAGCCGAGATTCAGCTCCGCCTCATCCAGCGCGTTGCGGTATTTTTGCAGCGTGACGTTGCGGTGTTCATCCCGCTCGCCGCGCTGAATACGCAGGTTCCGGATATTAGCCTGAATCGTGCTGACGGACTGCTCGCTGCTCTGCCAGGTGGTCCGGACTTTATCCAGATCCGCCTGCGAGACGTTCTGTAACGTGCTCAGCTTCTGATAACGTTCGAAGGTCACTTTATCGTTACGCGCGGTCAGCACGGCGGTTTTCAGGCTGGCCTGCGCGGCGGCGATCTGCGCGTCCAGCTGCTGGTTGGAAAGACGAGCCTGCTCCAGCGCGATTTGCGCCGCTTCCACTTTATTGCGAAACGGCGTGTCGTCGAGTTCAAACAGCAGATCGCCCCGCTTCACCTGGCTGTTGTTGTGCACATGCACGGCCGCCACATAGCCGGAGACACGCGGAGAAACCGGCGTCACCACGCGCATCACGGTGGAGTCCGGCGTCAGCGGGATCCAGATATCCGCGACGACAAAATAGATAAACATCAGCAGGAAAGAGGCAATACTCACCCTTACCCAGCGGGCAAACTTTTGTTCAGGGGTCATTATTTTTCGGTCTTGTTGTCTTCTTCGCGGATTGTCCGCAAATTACAGGCGATTTGATTCAGGGTGGCGCTGAAGATCTCGATATGTTCCGGCGCGATATTTTGCGATACCCGCGCCTGATAGGTCTCAATCACCTGAGTAAGCCTTTTCAAAATGGCTTTTCCCTCAGGCGTCAGCGTCAGAAGCCGGATGCGCTTGTCATAAGGCGATGTGGTGCGCAGCAGGTAACCCTGTTTTTCCAGCTGTGTGAGCGTGCGCATCAGCGGCGGCAGTTCAATGCCCTGCACCTCCGCCAGCTCACTCATTGAGACGTTATCCCCAAGTTGAAAAAGCTGCATCATCACCGTCCAGCTCGACTGGGTTAACCCGGTATCGAGAATGGCATCGTCGATCACCGCACGCCAATGACGCACGATCATCGCCATCCGCATACCCATCGGCCTGCGGCTAAACAGTTCTTCTTCACTCATAGGGAGTCCCTCTCGTCACACGCAGTCAAGATAATAGTTATCAGGGTAAGTATCAAGAAACGAGGGACGAAAGCGCAGGAATTGCGAAAACGACGTTCTCCCTCTCCCTGTGGGAGAGGGCCGCGGTGAGGGCATCAGCCCGCAGCGGAATTTAACGGCTAAAGCTAAAATGTCGGGTAATGGCACTTTTCCCCGACGCCGTCACCACCACCTCCCTGTACCCCCTCACCCGCTGGATCCAGCCTTTACTCTCCAGATAAGTGAGCAGCGCCGTGCCCGCATCTCCCCCAAGATGAAACCGTCGCTCGCTCCAGTCGAGGCAGGCGCAGCAGGCCTTACGACGGGGATGAGCATTTAATGGAATGCCGAGTTTCAGAAACTGCTCACGGCCATACAGGGTGAGCGCGGAACCGTCAGCCTCCAGCCAGCCTTCCGCCTGCATAAAATCATAGATCTGAACCGCCACCGTTCCGGCAAGATGGTTATAGCAGGTGCGGGCTTCACGCAGGGCTTTTGGCGCAGACGTTTCCGGCGGCGTAATGCGGCTCCAGGAGAGCCCCATCATCTGCTCGACCAGCGCCGCGACGTCGTGCCCGGCAAGGCGATAATAGCGGTGCCGCCCTTGCGATAAACACGTAATCAACTTTCCCTCCACCAGCCGGGCGAGATGCCCGCTGGCGGTCGACGGCGCAACATCTGCCGCAGTGCTGAGTTCGGTAGCGGTCCACGCCCGCCCGTCCATCAGCGCGCAGAGCATCTTCACGCGCGAGGGATCGGCCATTGCCGCCGCCACCGCCGCAATGGCCTGTTCCAGTGCCGCGCTGTTCTCAGGAGGCTGGTTCGTTTTTAACATGGGGTGCCCAGGGTTCGGTGATCTCTGCGGCCAGCTTATCATCATCCGTCAGCAGAATAAGGTGATTCGCATGGTCGCTGTACTGGGTAAGAATAGACACACCGCGTGCCGCCAGCACCGCCGCGATGTCACCTAACTCGCCTGGCCGCTCCTGCCTGAGTTTTCTGATAACCGGCTTGCGCACCGCCTGAACGGTAAATCCGGCCTCCATCAGCACGCGGCAGGCTTTTTCCCCGTCCTCCACCAGGAAATGGGCATCGGTACCAAATACGCCGCCCCCCTCCAGCCCCACGCCGTGACGGCCTAACAGTTGCCCAAAGCGCGCCAGCTCGCCGGGCCTGTCGCTGAAAATCACGTGAACGTCATGCATTCGCTCGCCCTCCGTTTTCGGAACTGTATTCCCGCACGACCTGTGCCACGCGAATGCGATAGTACGCAAAAATGGATCCCCGCCCTTCGGCCTGCGCCGCCTGGTGAAAGACGTTTTGCTTCCAGCTGCGGATGGCCTCTTCATCCCGCCACCAGGAAAGGGACAGGATTTTGCCGTCGGTGGTCAAACTCTGAAAGCGCTCGATATCAATAAAACCATCAATGTCGGCCAGCAAAGGTTTGAGTTCGGCGGCGAGTTGCAGGTAGCGGGCCTGATGATGAGGCTCCGCTTTGGCTTCGAAAAGGACTGCGATCATAAGTGTCTCTCCGTTGTGATAGTGAGGAGAGAATGCAGAGAAAATTAACTTCATACTTCGGCGACTGACGAAGTGTTTTTGCCGGATGGCGCTGCGCTTATCCGGCCTACGAGCGCCTGTAGGCCCGGTAAGCGCAGCGCCACCGGGCAGGTTTTAGCCCAGGATCGACCTCGGCTCCATAAACGCCCGAATCCCCCACTCACCCATCTCGCGCCCCACGCCGGAGTGCTTAAACCCGCCAAACGGCGCTTTCGGCTCATGGGCAAGCGTATTCACCAGCACGCGCCCGGAGACAATCTGCTGCGCCACGCGGCGGGCGCGGTCCACATCCTCACCCAGCACCATCGCGCTCAGGCCGTACTCGGTATCATTGGCAATCGCGATAGCCTCCGCTTCGTCCTGATAGGGAATGATGCACAGCACCGGGCCAAAAATCTCGTCGCGGGCAATCACCATGTCATTATTCACGTCAGCAAACAGCGTCGGGCGTACAAACCAGCCGTCCTGCTTCCCCGCTGGCCGCCCTTCGCCTCCTGCCAGCAGCCGTGCGCCCCCGTCGAGCCCCTGACGAATATACCCCTGCACCCGCAGCCACTGCTTCTCGCTGACCATCGGGCCGACGTCCGTGGCACTGTCGCGCGGGTCACCGGATTTCACCGCCGCCACGGCCTGCGCCAGCGCGGTTTCGATTTCCGTTTTACGCGACTGCGGCACCAGAATGCGCGTTCCCGCCACGCACGCCTGCCCGCTGTTCATAAACCCGGCCTGAATCACCAGCGGGATCGCCTGCGCTAAGTCCACATCATCCAGCAGGATCGTCGGCGATTTACCGCCCAGCTCCAGCGTCACGCGCTTAAAGCTTTCCGCCGCGTTACGCAGAATGGCCTTGCCGGTATTCGTCGAGCCGGTAAACGAGATTTTCGCCACGTCCGGATGGCGGCTGATGGTGTCCCCGACGATGTCACCGCGCCCGGTGACAATGTTAAACACGCCCGGCGGCAAAGCAGCATCGCGCAACGCTTCGGTGACAATCCGGGTTTGCAGGGCGCTCATTTCGCTCGGCTTAATCACTGCCGTACAGCCTGCCGCCAGCGCGACCGCCAGCTTGCCGCAGATAAAACCCGCGTCGCTGTTCCACGGCGTGATCAGCCCGGCCACGCCAAGGGGCGTCATCTGTACCGTCGCGGCCCCCGCGGTTGTCTCGAACTCAAACGCCTCCAGCGCCTCAATGGCCTGGGCAATCACCTCCGCCGGATAGCGGGCCATCCAGGCGGAACGCGAGGCGGGCGCACCATACTCTTCAACGATCGCTTCCAGCAGATCGTCGTGGCGAGCGACCACGGCGGCGTGCATGCGTTTTAGCGCCGCGATGCGTTCCGGCTTTGTGGTCTTTGACCACGCCGGAAACGCCGCCTTCGCCGCCGCGATAGCGCGCCCGGCGTCAACCTCATCCGCCAGACGAACCTGACCAATAACCTGCGCCGTCGCCGGGTTATACAAATCAAACCATTCGGTGCCGTGCGGGGTAACAAACTCGCCGTTAATAAAAATCTGTTCGATCTGGTGCATATAAACCTCCTCAGGCTGTGTGAGCACAGTCTGGCACGGCTTCTCCGTTGCGATAATCCACGCTATGCTGCAAGGGTTGTTTCGATTTTCAGGATAATCTATGCATCGTTCAGGTCTGACAGAGCTGGAAGTGGTGATGGCCGTGGTGCGCCGCGGCAGTTTTCGCGGCGCGGCGCAGGAGCTCGGAATGTCCGCGACGGCGGTGAGCAATGCCATTGCCGGCCTGGAGAGCCGCCTTGAGACTCGCCTCTTTAACCGCACCACCCGCAGCGTGGCGCTTACGGACGCCGGGCAGCGCTACGTGGCGCGCGTGGGGCCGGCCTTGCAGGAAATCCGCCTCGCGGGTGAGGAGATCCACAGCGACACCGGGGAACCTGCCGGAACGCTGCGTCTGAACGTGCCGAACCATATCGGCTCGCTTTTTCTCGACCAACTGCTGATCGACTTTATGATCCGCTACCCGAAAATGCGCGTGGAGATCGTCAGTGAAGCACGCATGATCGACATCGTCGCCGAGGGTTACGACGCGGGGATCCGCCTCGAAGAGTCCATCCCGCAGGACATGATCGCCGTACCGCTGACAGGGGAGATCCGCCAGCTCGTCACCGCCACGCCAGATTACTTCGCACGTCACGGCATTCCGCAAACGCCGGACGATCTGCTGCAACATCAGGGGATCGGCATGCGTATGGCTCACGGCGGGATCTACCGCTGGGAGCTGGCCCGTCGGGGGGAAACGTACGCGCTTGCCGTGCCGCCGCGCTTTGCGACGTCCGATCTTTTCGCTTCGATCCGCGCCGTAAAAGCGGGGTTAGGCGTGGGATTTTTGCCGGAACTCTATATCCAGGAAGAGCTTGAGAGCGGGGAACTGGTGAGCGTGTTAAACGACTGGACGCAGCCGTTTGCCGGGCTGCGCCTTTACTATCCTGGTCATCGCCACGTCCCGCCAGGGTTACGGGCGCTGGTGGCGATGATCCGCGAGCGCGGCATTATTCCAGGTTAGCTTTATACAACCCGTAAGCCGCATCCAGCGAGCCTGGCGCCATGCGAGAGGTAATTCCCAGACGGTTCCAGGCGTTAATCGCCACGATGGCGAAGTTCAGCTCTGAAATCTCAACGTCCGAGAAGTGCTCCGCCACGCTGCGGTAAAGGGCATCGCTCACGCCATGCACGCCAATCTGCGTCAGCGCTTCGGTAAAGGCCAGCGCGGCTTTTTCGCGGGCGCTGAACAGCGGGGATTCACGCCAGGCCGCCAGATGGTACAGGCGCAGCTCGCGTTCGCCGGCAATTTTGGCCTCTTTCGAATGCATATCCAGACAAAAGGTACAGCCGTTCAGCTGCGACACACGAATGTCGATCAGGTGCTTCAGCGCCGGGTCGATGGAGGTTTTCGCCACCTCCATGCTCAGGGCAGACAGTGCGTTAGCGAGGGCAGGTGTAACTTTATGGTGGTTGACGCGAGTGCTCATGGTCTTTCCTCTTTTTTTGTGCGGCATCGGTGATGCGATGAGGCAAATCTACGCCGTTCATGACATAGTAAAAAGACACAAAAAGCGTGAAATGAGGTAGGACATGAAGCCGGGCTATCACGAGATCTACTCCCGCTATCGCGACAACATTACGCGCGGCGTGCTCAAGCCGGGCGACAAAGTGCCCGCCATCCGCGTGCTGGCCGAAGAGCTGAAGGTGGCGCGTAAAACGGTCGAAACGGCGTATGCCATTCTGACGGGCGAAGGGTATCTGGTTAGCCAGGGCGCGCGCGGCACGCGGGTCAACCCGGACTTACTGTTGCCGGAGCGTCCTGCCCCAACGGAACAGCCTACCGGTACGCTTCCGGCATCGCTTATCAGCCAGCGCGAGCGGGCAGGGTTTCTGCGCCCTGGCATCCCATCCCTCGACAGCTTTCCGTACAAAAAATGGCTGCTGCTGGCAGGCCAGGCGACGCGCGCCATGCGTCAGGAGGAGATGCTTAACCCGCCCGTTCTGGGCTGGTACCCGCTGCGCCAGGCCATCGCCAGCTATCTCAATATCTCGCGTGGCTTGTCCTGCACCGCCGGGCAGGTGCTCATCACCAGCGGCTACAGCGGCAGCCTGCGCCTGATCCTCGACACGCTCGCCAGCCGCAGCGACAAGGTGGTGTTCGAAGATCCGGGTTATTTTATGGGCCAGCAGCTCCTGAAGCGGATCGTGCCGCGTCTGCACACGGTGCCGGTCGATCGCTGCGGCATGGACACGGAATACCTCCTCCGCCACCATCGCGACGCCCGTTTTGCCCTCGTCACCCCGTCGCACCAGAGCCCGCTGGCGGTGACGCTCTCCCTGCCGCGCAAACAGCAGCTGCTCGACTGGGCCAGCCAGAACGAGGCGTGGATCATCGAAGACGATTACGATGGCGAGTTTCACTACACCCGCAAGGTGTTGCCGTCGCTGAAAAGCCTCGACCAGCACGACCGGGTAATTTTTATGGGCACCTTCAGCAAAACCATCATGCCGTCGCTGCGCATGGGATACGTAGTGATGCCCGCCAGCACCGTCGGGGCGTTTACCGACTGTGCGGACATTACCACCAGCGGCCAGCCGGTGCTGACGCAAAAGATCCTCACCGCATTTCTCAACGAAGGCCATTTTTTCCGTCACCTGAAAAAGATGCGCGCGCTGTATCAGACCCGCCGCGACTGGATGATTGCCGCCCTGCGCGAGGTGTATGGCGATCTGTTTTTCACCGAGCAGAACGACGGCGGGATGCATATCGTGGCGTTTCTGACCAAAGGAAGTTGTGACCGCGAAGTGGCGCGCTGCTGGCAGGAACAGCAGCTGCAGGTTAACGCGCTCTCCGAATGGTATCGCGGGTCGGGAAAACGCTACGGGCTGGTGATGGGCTACAACAACGTGCGGACATACCAGGAGGCGGTGGCGTTGCTGGAAAGGCCGAAACGGCAGACGCTTGCCCTGTTGAGTTGAACATCGCCGGGTGGCGGCTGCGCCTGACCCGGCCTACGGTTTAAATGTCATTGCGGGATAAACCCACATCTTTGAGCTGCTCATCGCTCATCTGACTCAGGATGCGGCGGGTACGGTTGATGCGATACCAGTTACGCAGCGTTTTCGCGATCCAGACAAACGCGATAAACGGTCTTTTAGAACGGTTCTCGAAAAATTCCATGATGCTCTCCTCACTGTGCCAGTGGGGTTATCATCCTGGAAATCCGCCTGTGCAATACAGATGCAAAAACACCTTTTGTTTACCATACAGATCCGCTAAAACGGTATCTGCATGGCATTTTTTACGGCAATCTGTACTGGTTTTACAATCTGTATGGTGAAAACAAAGGATACAGCATGACGCGCTATCAACATCTGGCCAATCTCCTGGCAGAACGCATTGAACAAGGGCTGTATCGCAGCGGCGAACGTCTGCCGTCGGTGCGCACGCTGAGCCAGGAGCATGGCGTGAGCATCAGCACCATACAGCAGGCTTATCAGATCCTTGAAAACCTCCAGCTGATCACGCCCCAGCCGCGCTCCGGCTATTTTGTTTCGCAGCGTAAAGCCCAGCCGCCCGTCCCGGCGATGACGCGCCCGGTGCAGCGCCCCGTGGACGTCACCCAGTGGGATGAGGTGATGATGCTGCTGGACGCCCGCGCTGACAAAGAGATGATCTCGTTTGGCGGCGGTTCGCCGGACATTAACCAGCCGAGCCTGAAGCCCCTGTGGCGCGAGATGAGCCGCATCGCGCAGCATAATCCGGGTGAGATGCTGAGCTATGACGTGCTCGACGGTCGCCTGGAGCTGCGCGAACAGATCGCCCGCCTGATGCTGGACGGCGGCTCCACCGTGGCAGCGAACGAAATTGTCATCACCAACGGCTGCCACGGCGCGCTGTCGATTGCCCTGCTCTCGGTGTGTCAACCGGGGGATATCGTGGCGGTGGAGTCGCCGTCGTTTCACGGCACCATGCAGATGTTGCGCGGGTTTAACATCAAGGCGATTGAAATTCCCACCGACCCGGAAACCGGGATCAGCATTGAGGCGCTTGAGCTGGCGCTGGAGCAGTGGCCGATCAAAGCGGTGATCCTGGTGCCCAACTGCAATAACCCGCTCGGGTTTATCATGCCGGAAGCGCGGAAAAAGCAGGTTTTAGCCCTCGCCCAGCGGCACGACATTGTGATTGTTGAAGATGATATCTACGGCGAGCTGGCGGCGGAGTACCCGCGTCCGCGAACCATTCATTCGATGGATATCGACGGCCGGGTGATCCTCTGCAGCTCGTTTACCAAAACCGTGGCACCAGGTCTTCGCGTGGGCTGGATTGTGCCGGGACGCTATTACGACCGGGTGATGCACATGAAATACGCCGCGGGCGGGTTTAACGTACCGGGCACGCAGATGGCGGTGGCGGCGTTTATTCGCGACGGCCATTACCATCGCCACGTCCGCCGTATGCGCCAGATTTATCAGCAGAATATGGAAACCTATACCTGCTGGGTACGGCAGTATTTTCCGGCAGGGATTTGCGTGACCCGCCCGCAGGGCAGCTTCCTGCTGTGGGTTGAGCTGCCGGAGAAGGTGGATATGGTGTGCGTCAGCAAGCAGCTGTGTCGGCTGAAGATCCAGGCCGCAGCCGGGTCGCTGTTTTCCGCTTCAGGGAAGTACCGCAACTGCCTGCGCATCAACGTGGCGCTGCCGCCGACGGACAAAAATCGCGAGGCATTGAAGAAGATGGGTGAAGCGATTGTGATTGCGATGGAGGAGGGCTAGTGCGGCCTGATGCCCTCACCCCGACCCTCTCCCACAGGGAGAGGGAGAAAACCGTGCCGCACTACTCGTCGAAGTACCAGTACCCCTGGTTAATCAGCCCGGTGAGCTCTTCAACAAACGCCGGGTTTTTCAGCGCATCGCCCAGCTCGGCCTGGCCGAGTTCGGTGTAGCGGCACAGCGCATCCGCGGCCTTCGCATCCACCGTCTCAAGCTGTTCGCTGTTAATGAAGAGGCTGCCGTTAATATTCAGCACGCGCAGGCCGCTCAGGCGAGACAGCGTTTCGCCGCCCTGAAGCGCATCCAGCACCTCTTCCGGCACATACGGTGGCTCGGCGGCGGCAATATCCAGCTCGTGGCGCGGCGTCGAGACAAAGCTGCCGAACCATTTCGTGAAATCATCCGGCTTGCTGATCATCTCGATCATCATCTGACGAATGCGATCGAGCTCGTACTGCTCCACGCGGCCCGGGTGTTCACGACAGGTCAGATCCGGATCGCTATAGTGCTCGCCGCCCAGATCGTTTTCCAGCGCGTAATCGGCGAAGCTGCTGATCAGATCGCGACCGTTCGGCCCGCGGAAACCGACGGAATAGTTAAGCGCCGTTTCGTGGGTAAAGCCGTCGTGCGGGAATCCTGGTGGAATGTAGAGGATATCGCCCGGCGCAAGATCTTCGTCGATGATCGGCTCAAACGGATCGACATGCAGCAGTGCCGGATGCGGGCAGAACTGACGCATCGGCAGCTTGTCACCCACGCGCCAGCGGCGGCTGCCCATCCCCTGAATGATAAACACATCGTACTGATCGATATGCGGACCCACGCCGCCGCCCGGCACGGAGAAGGAGATCATCAGATCGTCCAGTCGCCAGTCCGGCAGAACGCGGAACGGACGCACCAGTTCCGCCGCGGGCATATGCCAGTGGTTCACCGCCTGCGCCAGCAGCGACCAGCCCGTTTCGCCCAGATCGTCAAAGTGTTCAAACGGACCATTACTGGCCTGCCATTTGCCGTTAGCGTGGCTCACCAGACGGCTGTCGACTTCCGGCTCCATCGCCAGACCTGCCAGCTCGTCCGGGGTAATCGGATCGACAAAATTCGGGAAGGCATTTTTCAGCACAACGGGTTGTTTTTGCCAGTATTTTTCAAGAAATTCCGGCCAGTTCAGGTTCAGTTGATACGCCATGGGTAGCACCAGTGAGAGGGGAAACAGGCGCGATTATAGGGGAGACGGTGGAGGGGGAACTTGTCATGGGTCAAACCAGCTCGCGTAGGTCGGGTAAGGCATTGCCGTCACCCGACGCAATACGGCGCTAAAACTTAGTCCAGCTTCAGTTCGTCATAGTGGGTAATCAGCTTGCCCACGATGCCGTAGTCCAGCGCTTCTGCCGGCGACATCCAGAAGTTACGGTCGGTGTCTTTTTTCACTTTCTCCAGCGGCTGGCCGGTGGCGTCAGCAATCAGCTTGTTCACGCGATCCAGCATGCGGATGATCTCGCGCGCTTCGATCTCAATATCCGTTGCCTGACCGCGCACGCCGCCCAGCGGCTGGTGGATCATAAAGCGGGTATTAGGCAGGGAATAACGGTGCTCTTTTTTCGCCGCCAGGAAGATGGTGATCCCCGCGCTCGCCACCCAACCGGTACCGATGACGTGCACTTCCGGACGGATGAATTTGATAAAGTCGTGGATGGTGTCACCCGCTTCCACGTGGCCGCCCTGGCTGTTGATATACAGCTTGATCGGATCGTTGCTGACGCTTTGCAGCAGGATCATCTGGGTGATCACCTTCTGCGCCAGCTCCTGGTTGATCTCCCCGGAGATCACAATCGAACGGGATTCCAGCAGTTTTTGCTGCAGAGCGCCCGCGCCGTTTGACCCTTCCGCCTTATCCTTGTCGCTTTCTTTCAGTGTGTAGAGCATTGTTGTTTCCTCAGCTTGTCGCGCTCAAAACCAGAGTGTAGCCTGTTTTACGGGGTAAAGTCCTCAGAGACAGATCGCGAGAACGATGATGAAACGTGCGCAGGCAAACGACACGCCAGTCGACAACCGTTCGCTATACTTCCTCTTCATACGGTTATCATATTGTTAAATGATAATGATATTTAATGTGTTAAGATGAAAGCCAGCAGAAACAGTCTCTTACGTGACGGGACGTGTATATTTTCTCGACAGTTAACTCAGCACCGGGGCAGTGAATGGAACACATTGTGTATGTGGTTGACGACGATGACGCGGTCAGGCAGTCCGTTCTCGGCCTGCTGGAATCAGCGGATTTAGACGCCATGGGGTTTTCATCCGCAGAGGCGTTTCTTCAGCACCGTTTTGAGGATCTGCCGTCGTGTGTGATCCTCGATATGCAAATGCCCGCCATTTCAGGTTTTGACGTAGCGGACGCCCTCAAGGACAGCGGGCGCGACATCCCGATTATTTTTCTCACCGGCCACGGCACTATCCCGATGTCGGTGCGCGCCATTAAAGGCGGCGCGTACGAATTTCTCACCAAGCCCGTTGAATCCACCGCGCTGATCGACGCCATTCAGTCTGCGCTCCAGCTGGCGGAAAACAACGCCGTGCGCAACAAAGAGCACTACGCCCTGAAGCAGCGCCACATGTCCCTTACGCCACGGGAACATGAGGTGTTAACACTGGCGATAAGCGGGATGCTGAACAAGCAAATTGCCGCCGAGCTTGGCGTCAGCGAGATCACGGTGAAAGTGCATCGCCGTCGCGTAATGGAAAAAATGCAGGTGCGCTCCGTGGCGGAGCTGGTCAGGGCCGTTGAGCGCCTGACCCACAGCCAGCCTGCGGATTAACTACTCCCCTGTCTGTCCGGCAAGCGGTAACACAAACGCAAACACCGTGCCGTGTGGCTCCCGGCGGCGCGCGCTCAGTTTTCCTCTGTGTCGCTCAATGATGCTGGCGCTGATGGTCAGCCCCATCCCCATTCCCTGCGCCTTGGTGGAATAGAACGAGTCAAAAATCTTCTCCAGCCGCTCGGGCTGAATGCCGCTGCCGGTATCGGCGATCTCGACGATAACGTTCCCGTCGGCGTTGACGGTGCTGAGGGTGATGATGCAGGGGCGATCGTTAACCTCCGCCATGGCCTCAACGGCGTTCATCACCAGATTCAGCAGCACCTGCTGGATCTGCACGCTATCCCCGGTGATAAAGCTGTCACCGGCGTTTAACAGATAATCCACGCTGATGTGTCTCTGCTCCAGCTCGCTGCGGGAAAGGGTAATAATGTGGTGGATCAGATAGTGGAGATCGATACGCGCGAAGGTCGGATCCTGCTTGCGGGTCAGGGACTGAATGCTGCGGATGATCTCCCCCGCCCGGGCACCTTCCGCGGCGATCTCCTCCAGCCCTTCCCGCACTTTATCCAGCCGGGCGGGTTCACGGTTAAGCCAGCGCAGGCTTGCCCCGGCGTTAGAGACGATCGACATCAGCGGCTGGTTGATCTCGTGGGCGATGGAAGAGGTTAACTGACCGACCGTGGTGGCACGCGACACCCGCGCCAGTTCCGCCTGCGCCACCCGCATGGCATCCTCCGCGGCGCGCTGACTGGTGATATCGGTAATGATGCCGTAATACTCGTTCACCTCACTGCCCACGCCCACCGGATCGCCAATCCCGAGGATATAGCGCGTGGAACCGTCGGTACGCTTAATACGAAACTCCGCGCGCATAGAGAGCCCCTCGCGCACGCTCTGGGTGACGATGGCGCTGATGCGGGCGTAATCATCCTCATGGACGAAGGTCAAAAACTCCGCCATGGAGATCATTTTTTGCTGCTCGGGCAGGCCGAGAATACGGGCGTACTCTTCGGACATAAACATCAGATCCTGCTCCAGCTCCCAGCGCCAGCTACCGGTGTGGCTGATCTGCTCACCCAGCATCAGCGAGTTCTGGCTGGCGCGCAGCTCTTTTTCCACGCGTCGGCGCTGGATGTTCTCCGCCAGCAGTTCGGCGTACAGCCGCGCCGTCTCCAGAGAGACCGCAGCCTGCGCCCCCAGCAGGCTCACCACGCGAGAGTGCTCGGCGGTGAAGACCTCCGGCATCAGGCGGTTTTCCAGATAGAGCACCCCCACCAGCCGCGCCTGTTTGAACATCGGAACGCACATCACGGCCGCCCCCGAGGTCACCAGGTAGGGATCCTGGCTGAAGGGATGGAACTCCTCCGGTTTACCGGTGCGGATCTCCTGTCCGGTGCGGATCACCGCCGCCAGCACCGACAGCGGCATGTCGGTCGCTACCGGTACGTCCTTCAGGATCCGCACCCGCACGCCCTCGGTGCTGGTCCACGCGCTGGCTTCGATCTCCGGAATCAGGTTATCGCTCACGCGAAGCAGCAGGCCGCGCTGCGCCCCGGCACGTTCGAGCAGCAGCGTCATCAGGTTTTCGATAAGCCGCTCAAGGTTGATCTCTTCCGACAGGGCGCGTGAGGCTTTGATCACGCTCTGCAGATCGCGGATCACTTCATTCTGGGCAAACGCCACCGTGTCATAGGCGCTGGCCTGTCCGGAGGCCAGCAGATGCGGGAAATCCTGCTCCAGCTGGCGCACCTTAGCCTGTGCCCCGGCACGGCCCCAGGCGGCAATGGCGCCGCGAAAATGTGCATCTGACGCGGTCGGGTAACCGCAGGACAGCGCAAAGCGACCCGCCAGCTCGTGCGCCAGGGCGTTAATCGGATTAAAGCCGCCCTCGCGTGACAGGCGGACCGCTTTCTCATACTGCTCAAGCGCAATGCTGTTCATGCCGTCCAGACGCACGATTTCGGCGTAAATCAGCGCTTCTTTATCCGCAAACGTCCCCGGATTAATGCGCGCCCAGAGGGCAATTTTGTCGTAGTGAGCGTGAATACTGCGTCGATGATTCGCCGAGAACGTCTCCGGCGTTAGCTGGCGGGAAAGCGCCAGGGCGCTGTAGAGATGGTAATCCAGCAGATGGATATGGCCAGGCGCAGACCACGCGTACCAGCCCGCCATCTCAAGATCCGCCTGCGCATCGGCAAATTCGCCGCAGGTAAAGTGCGCCATTCCGCGATAGAGCCAGTACCAGAACAGCATGGTCGACGTCTGTTCCGGAGCCTGCTCTGGCGAAGCAGGCAGCAGCGCCTCCGGCAGCACCTGCGAGGCGGTCCAGGTGCCGATCACCGGCGTGCGTAAAAACTCAACGTAGCCGCGCTGAACCATCAAAATGGTCTCAACGTCCTGGAAGTGGGTTTTCCGCACAAAGGCCAGGCCGCGATCGATGCTGGTCAGCACCCCGTCGAGATGATCGCCCCGAGAGAGGAAGTTAATGGCCTGGTGGCAGGCCGCGAAGCAGGCCATCGTCATATCACCGTGGGTCACCGCCGCGGTGAAGCAGGCTTTTGCGCACTCGATGGTGAACGACAGCGGCTGGGTCCAGACGCTGAGCTGATCGAGCGGCAGCAGGGTTTTCGCTTCATACGCATCATAGCCGTGGCGATTGACCAGCTCGCGGGCCAGCGTGCCGTACTGGAACCCGAGGCGATACTCGGCGTAGCGGTGGCCGATCAACACGCCAAACCAGGCCATCGCCGTGGTGGAGGCGCCGGTGATGCCGTGGTCGAGGGTCAGGTGCATCATGCGGCAGAGCAGCAAAAAGTGCAGACGCGGACAGATGAAGCTGGCGCAAATGCTGGCGCTGTAGAGCAGGTTCATTACCGCTTCCGTTTCCGGATTTTCCATCCGCGAGAGCTGGGCATAGCGACTTTGCGGCGCGTCGCCCGTGCGGTTACAGAAGTCTTTCCAGGCAGCATCGCAGTCGGCATCTTCCGGATGGCGGCCAATCTGAATACCAAAAATACCCAGCCAGCAGAGCGCCGCCTCCAGCGCCAGACGGCTATCCGACTGGCGAATATAGACTTCCACCAGCAGGTTGGCCGCCAGCGCTTTTTCGGTCAGCCCGCCGGGGCAGCCCAGGATCGCATCGCACAGCTCGCGGGTCCGCTCCAGATGGCCGAGCGCAAACTCGCAGCCCGCCTCTTCAATATCCAGCACAAAGTCTGACACCACACCGGCATTGCCCAGCGCTCTCGCCGTCTGGATGTAGCTCAGTGCCGAAAGATAATCGCCCGTGCGTTTCGCCCGGCGCGCGGCCAGCAGGCTCAGCTCGCGGAACATCTGCCGCTGCGGAGCGGGCTGGATACTGTCCAGTGCGGCCGTAACATGGTGAACGGCGCGGAAAAGCAGTTCGTTTCCCGCAGCCTGCCGCGCGGCATCGGCCAGCAGGCTGGCGGTGGTCAGATGAAGGTGGCTTTTCTCATGCGGATCCAGCAGCGCGAAGGCGGCTTCCTGCACCCTGTCGTGGGTGAAGGCGTACTCTTTTTCCGTCAGCACGATGAGCTGCGCCATGACCGCCGGATGGAGCGCATAGCGCATTTCCGCCATCGACATGCCGACAACGCGGCATATCATCTCCATCTCGCCCTTGCCGCCGAGGCAGGCAAAACTCCCCAGCAGGCGACGCGTCTCGTCGGGCAACTCTTCGAGCTGCTCCAGCACCAGGGTGACGACGTTTTCGGTGTAATGCCGGGCGCGGATCGCCTGCAGATCGTAGTGCCACTTATCCTGATATTTGTTATGCACCACCAGCCCGTCATCGACAATGCGGCGGAAAAACTCATGCACAAAGAGCGGGTTGCCCCCGGTTTTTTCATGGATCAGCGTGGCGAGGTCAGACGTCGCCGTGCTGCGGGTTCGAAACAGCGTCGCCAGCCAGCGCGCTACCGCTTTCACGGACAGCGCCTGAGGGACAATTTCGCTCGCGTTTAGCGCCGCTTCCGGAAGACTCGTCAGCAGCGCTTGTAAGGTGGCATCGGATAACGAACAGATATCCCGGTGAGCAACAACCACCAGCAGCGGGATTGCCCCGCTGTTCACCAGCAGGTATTTGAGCGTATGCAGGCTGGCGGCGTCGCTCCACTGAAGATCGTCAAGCACCAGCACCAGCGGGCAGCCCTGAGAGGCAAAGGTTTTGACCAGCGCCAGCACCATATGGCTGAAGCGCGCCCGGGCATCAATGGAAAACGTATCCGGCGAGAAGCGCGGTTTGCTCTCAAGCAGCAGCCCCAGTTCAGGCACAAGACTGACAGCGAGCGCCTCGTGGCCCTCCAGGGCGCGCGAGAGGCGGATTTTCCACTTCGCCACGTCGTCTGCGGGCAGCCCCAGCAGGTGCAACGTCAGGGTGCGAAACGCGGAACTTAGCACGCCGTAAGGCAGTGACGGCGAAAACTGATCCACCTTACCTACCGCCAGCAGCACCGTACGCTGCTGCAGCGTTTTAAGCGCCGTCGCGATGATCGAGGATTTCCCGATCCCTGACGGTCCGCCGATCGTCACCAGCTCTGGCACCCGGCTCTGCCCGACTCGCTCAAACGCGGCAATGACGTCATTCGCCTGCGGATGCGTCGCGAACAGGGAATCCGCCAGATGGATCGCCGGGGTGCGATCCTGCTGACCGGGAGTAAAGGGGGCGATCTCGCCCTCACCGGTCAACGTCGCCTGGCAGCGTCGCAGGTCGGCAATCAGTCCGTCCACCGTCTGATAACGGTTATCAGGATGCTTTTCCAGCAGCTTGAGGAGGATGGTCGAGAGCATTCCCGGCACGTCCGGGCGTATCACGTCCGGGGCCAGCGGCTCCGAGGCAATATGGTAGTGCGCCCAGTTGGTCTGATCGTCCGCGCCCAGTTCAAACGGCAGGCGTCCGGTCAGAAGTTCATACAGCACCATGCCGAGGCTGTAGAGATCGCTGCGGCTGTCGACGGGGCGCCGGGTGCGGGTGGTATGTTCCGGCGACATCCAGGCGGGAGTACCGCCTGAAACGGTAAGACGGGTCTGCGAGAAGGCATCGGAAAAACGGCAGGAGAGACCAAAGCTGCCCAGACGGCAGGTGGCATCGTGATAAACAAAAATACTGCCGGGTTTGATATCGCCGTGGATCAGGTTTTGCAGATGCATCTGGCGCAGGGGGACGCAGATCTGGATCGCCAGCTCGATAAAGCGCGCAATCCCGGAGATCGCCCTGCCCGCGCGTCGCGCCAGCAGCTCAAACGAAAACGGGGCGTAAACCAGCGCGAAACGCCCCCGATACTGGGTAGAGGCGACGGCGCGAATGGCCCAGCTGTCCTGGAGCACGTCGCGCAGCGCAAACTCGTTTTTCAGCAGCCGGGTGGCCCGCTCTTCCTCTTCGTCACTCACCGCGGTGGCAATGATGAAGGAGCCGCCAGAATGGGGATGACGTGCGTTCATCCAGGCTATGCCGCCCTCCTGCGCCAGCACGGTAAAAATCACATCCTCTTTAAGGACAAAAACCCGCCCCTGATGAAGATTTCCCTGGGCGGGCCAGAATGCAGGCTGCTCGTTTTCGTTCATCCGCGATCCTTATTGTCGGCGGGCCAGCTCCCGCTGAATATGATCCAGCAGAATATCGATGTTAATCGGCTTACGCAAAAATGCAGCGGCGCCCAGACTGAGGGCGTACCGCTGCATATTTTCATCAGCATGACCGGAGATAAAGAGTACAGGAGGAGGCGGTACGGCCAGCAGCCGCAGCTTGTCGAACAGCTCAAGGCCGCTCATGCCTCGCAGCTTGATATCGGTGATCACCAGCGCCGCGCCGGACAGCGCGAGAGGATGGCTCAGGAACCCCTCAGCCGAATCAAACGTATCGGTCGAATACCCTTCCGACTCCAGGAGATTACTCAACCCGCTGCGGACGGAACGTTCGTCATCAATGATGGCAATGCGCCACGGCAGCGTCATGCGGTCTTTCCTCTCACAAATCATTAAACGTCGCGCGTGTCCTTCGCGGGCGCCGGGGGCGCCGTGCCGCTGATTTTCGGTACGCATTCGTGACGAAACCAGGCGAGGGTCAGCGGTTCGCGACTCATTAAGCGCCGTCCCACCGGGATGAGCTGCTCCCCCACCAGCATGCCAAACAGGCCAAGCAGGGCGACAACCGGCGGTGCCGGCGAATGGACGTCGAGCAGAGCGTAAATTACCCCAGCTACCACGCCGCACACCAGCGAAATAATCCATGCTTTCATGACGATGCTCCTGTCTGCGGTGCTGCCGGAACGGTGACCTGTGCAGGCGCACTGTCGCGGGATAACAGATGCCGCGTCGCCTGTTCACCCGCCAGCATCCCCAGCAGGCCAATCAACGCCAGCGCGGGCGGCGCGGGGGAGCGCACCTTCAGCACGGCATACATCAGGCCAATCAACACGCCTGCCGCAAGGGATATCAGCCCAGTACTCATTGTGAACTCCAGAGAAAAAAGCAGCGGCGAGCCGGATGAGGGACCAGCCCGCCGACAGGGCTTAGCGAGCCGGGACCGGCGCTAAGGTGCGGTGCTCGCTCTTCTGGCGAGATGGCGCTTTGTGCACCATGGTGTAGGCGTAATCGACGCCCATGCCGTACGCGCCGGAGTGCTCGCGCACGATATCCATTACCGCGGTGTAGGTCTCTTTACGCGCCCAGTCGCGCTGCCACTCCAGCATGACCTGCTGCCAGGTCACCGGGATCACGCCCGCCTGGATCATGCGCTGCATCGCGAAGTCATGAGCTTCTTTTGACGTGCCGCCGGAGGCATCCGCCACCATGTAAATTTCATAATCGCCTTCCAGCATCGCGCACAGGGCAAAGCTGTTGTTGCACACTTCGGTCCACAGACCTGCTACCACGACTTTCTTCTTGCCGTTGGCCTTCAGCGCGTCACGCACTTTCTGGTCGTCCCAGGAGTTCATGGAGGTACGCTCCAGAATGTCCTGGCCCGGGAACACGTCCAGCAGTTCCGGATAGGTGTTACCGGAGAAGCTTTCGGTCTCTACGGTGGTGATGATGGTCGGGATATTGAAGACTTTCGCCGCTTTCGCCAGCGCCACGGTGTTATTTTTCAGCACCTGGCGGTCAATAGACTGCACGCCAAACGCCATCTGAGGCTGATGATCGATAAAGATAATCTGGCAGTTCGCAGGGGTTAACACTTCGAGCTTTGAAGAGGTCATAGCATTTTCCAGTGGTTAAGGGTGAAATCGCCGTGAGCGCACGGCGATAAAGTCACGCTCATCCTGCGGTTTATCGCCCCTGGGCGTAATTATCTCTTCGTATAGTTAACCTTAGGTATAGTTATACTTTGGTATACCTATCCTATTGTATAACTGGATCTTTGCCGAAACCGGTTCCCATAATCCTGACCATTCCCCTCTCAGTCAGGAGCAGTTATGGTTACCCTCGGTAAAGCCGATCTCATTCTGGTTAATGGCCAGTTTCATACCGTCGATCGCGAGAACCCCATCGCGGAAGCCGTTGCCGTGCGCGATGGAAAATTTCTGGAAGTGGGTACCGTCGCCGAGGTGATGCAACATCACTGCGACGGTACGAAAGTGGTCGATTTGAAAGGCCACACCGCCATCCCCGGGCTGAACGATTCGCACCTGCACCTCATTCGCGGCGGGCTGAACTACAACCTCGAGCTGCGCTGGGAAGGCGTGCCGTCGCTGGCCGATGCCCTGCGGATGCTGAAAGAGCAGGCTCTGCGCACGCCGTCGCCGCAGTGGGTACGCGTGGTGGGCGGCTGGACCGAGTTCCAGTTTGCCGAACGCCGCATGCCGACGCTGGACGAGATCAACGCCGCCGCGCCGGACACCCCGGTTTTCATCCTGCACCTCTACGACCGCGCCCTGCTCAACCGCGCCGCGCTGAAGGTGGTCGGCTACACCAAAGACACGCCGAACCCGCCGGGCGGCGAGATCCAGCGCGACGCCAACGGCAACCCAACCGGGATGCTGATTGCGCGCCCGAACGCCATGATCCTCTACGCCACGCTGGCCAAAGGACCGAAGCTGCCGCTGGAGCAGCAGGTTAACTCCACCCGTCAGTTCATGCGCGAGCTGAACCGTCTGGGGCTGACCAGCGCCATCGACGCGGGCGGCGGCTTCCAGAACTACCCGGAAGATTACGAGGTGATTGCCGAGCTGCACGAGAAAAAGCAGATGACCATCCGCATCGCCTACAACCTGTTTACCCAGCGTCCGGGCCACGAGCTGGAGGACTTTGAGAAATGGACCGACATGCTCACGCCGGGCCAGGGCAGCGACTTCTTCCGCCATAACGGCGCGGGCGAGATGCTGGTCTTCTCCGCCGCCGATTTTGAAGATTTCCTCGAACCCCGCCCGGATCTCGCGCCGGGCATGGAGGACGAGCTGGAGCGCGTGGTGCGCCATCTGGTGGAACACCGCTGGCCGTTCCGCCTGCACGCCACCTATAACGAATCCATCAGCCGCATGCTGGACGTCTTCGAGAAGGTGAACCGCGACATTCCGTTCAACGGCCTGCACTGGTTCTTTGACCACGCGGAAACCGTCACCCAGGCCAACATCGACCGCATCAAAGCGCTCGGGGGCGGCATTGCCGTCCAGCACCGTATGGCCTTCCAGGGCGAGTACTTTGCCGAACGTTACGGCATCGAAGCGACCCGCCATACACCGCCGGTGGCGAAAATGCTGGAGACCGGCGTACCGGTGGGCTTAGGTACGGACGCCACCCGCGTGGCGAGCTACAACCCGTGGACCGCGCTCTACTGGCTGGTCTCCGGCCGTACCGTCGGCGGGATGCAGATGTACGACCACAGCGCCCGTCTGGATCGCGATACCGCCCTGATGCTCTGGACCCAGGGCAGCGCGTGGTTCTCCAGCGAGCAGAATCAGAAGGGGCAGATCAAGGTCGGCCAGCTCGCCGACCTGGCCGTACTCAGCAAAGACTACTTCCGCGTGCCGGAAGAGGAGATCAAGGGCATCGAGTCCGTCCTGACGGTGGTCAACGGCGATATCGTCTACGCGGCAGGCACCTTTGGCCCGCTCGCGCCGCCCGCCATTCCGGTTCTGCCCGACTGGTCCCCGGTCGTGAAAGTACCGGGCCACTACCGCAGCGCGCCGCCGCGGGCCGCACGCGTGGGCATGAGCGCCGTTCACCACTGCAGCGGCCCGTGCGGGGTTCACAGCCACCAGCATGATTTTGCCCGCACGTCAGAAATGCCGGTGTCCGACGATAACGCTTTCTGGGGGGCGCTGGGCTGCAGCTGCTTTGCATTCTGATGAAAAACACGCTTGCTCCGCCCCGGGTTGACCTGGGGCTGTTCTTCCTGCGGCTGACCGGCAGCCTGCTGCTGCTGTACGTGCACGGCCTGCCAAAGGTACTGCACTTCAGTGAAGAGCTGACGCGCATTGAAGATCCGTTCGGCTTCGGGCCCTATGCCAGCCTGATTCCGGCCATCGTCGCCGAGGTAATTTGCCCGCTGTTTATCATTGCGGGCGTGTATACCCGCCTGGCGTGCCTGCCGATTATCGCCGTGCTGCTGGTGGCGATGCTGGCGGTGCACCCGAACTGGTCGATTGCCGAAGGGCAGTTTGGCTGGCTGTTGCTGATTATCTTTACCACCCTTGCCCTCACCGGCCCGGGCCAGTGGCGATTGCAGCGTAAGGCAGCGGAGAGGTTCGCATGACCCAGGTTAACGACGTTCGCGACGCACACGTCGAGACGACGCACACATCAACGGTTTCGCCCTGGCAGCCGCTAAGCCAGCCGGTGTTCAGGATGCTGTGGATCGCCACGGTGGTCTCTAACGTCGGCTCATGGATGAGCGACGTCGGCATCAACTGGAGCATGCTGACCCTGAGCGCCGATCCGCTGGACATCGCGCTGGTGCAGGCGGCCAGCAGCCTGCCGATGTTCCTCTTCGCCCTGCCGTCCGGGGTGATGGCGGACATCGTCGACCGGCGTAAATACCTGCTCTTCTCCCAGCTGTGGGTGTTTATCGCCGCCGCCGGGCTGACGGTGCTCTCCTTCACCGGACACGTCACCCCCGCCGTTCTGCTGGTGGCGACGTTTCTGCTGAGCGTCGGCGCGGCGATGAGCTCGCCGCCGTTTCAGGCCGTGGTGCCGGACCTGGTGAGCAAGCCCGAGCTGGGTGCCGCCGTGGCGCTGAACTCGCTCGGGGTAAACATCAGCCGGGCGATTGGCCCCGCGCTGGGTGGTTTTCTGCTGTCGCTCGCCGGGCCGTGGATGGTGTTTGCCCTGAACGCGCTGTCCGTGGTCGGCGTGGCGTGGGTACTGTGGCGCTGGCGTCAGGCCCCGACCGTGCAGCGTCTGCCGCCGGAGCATTTCTTCTCGGCGGTGCGATCCGGCATTCGCTACGTGCACGCCGCGCCGGTGCTGCGCAACGTGCTGGTGCGCACCGTGGCCTTCTTCGTTTTCGGCAGCGCGGGCTGGGCGTTACTGCCGCTGGTGGCGCGCCGCGAGCTGGGCTTAGGCCCGGCGGGCTACGGCGTAATGCTGGCGTGCATTGGCCTGGGGGCGATTGCCGGTGCGATTCTGCTGCCGCGCCTGCGCCAGCGGCTGAATGCCGACCGCCTGATGGTGGCCGCCAGCCTGACCTTTGCCCTCACCATGCTGGCGCTGGCGTTTGTGCGCCACGTCTGGCTGCTTAACCTGTTTGAGTTTTTCACTGGCTTCGCGTGGATTGCGGTGCTCTCCACCCTCAATCTCGGCGCGCAGCGCAGCGCCGCCCGCTGGGTGAAGGCCCGCGCGCTGGCGGTGTATCTGACGGTGTTCTTCGGCTCGATGACCGCAGGCAGCGCCCTCTGGGGGCAGATCGCCTCCCGGTTCGGTACCCCAACCTCGCTGGTTGTCGCCACGCTGGGGATGGTGCTGGCGAGCGCGACGGTGTTCCGCTGGAAGCTGGAGAAAGATCCGGACCTGAACCTCGACCTGAGCGGTCAGCCGCTGGACGGCGTGGAGATTGACCTGCCAAACGAACGCGGCCCGGTGCTGGTCTCGCACGAGTACCTCATCGACCCGCAACACGCCAAAGCCTTCCTGGAGGCGGTCCACGAGCTGCGCCGGGTGCGCCGCCGCGCCGGGGCGATGAGCTGGGCGGTGTATGAAGATATCGAGCGCCCCGGTCTGTTTATCGAGACCTTCCTGATGGGCTCGTGGATTGAGCATCTGCGCCAGCAGGAGCGCCACACCATGAATGACCTCCTGCTGCAGAGCCGCGTTCTGGCTTTTCATCAGGGCACAACCTCACCGGCTATTCGCTACCTGGTCGCGCCGGTATAACCATAACCATCACCTGTACAGGAACACACTATGGCAACGTTTAAGGCAAAAGACGGCACGCAGATTTACTACAAAGACTGTGGCGCGGGTAAACCGGTTCTCTTCAGCCACGGCTGGCCGCTGGACGGCGACATGTGGGACAGCCAGCTGAACTACCTGGCCGAGCGCGGCTTCCGTGCCATCGCCTTTGACCGTCGCGGGTTTGGCCGCTCGGATCAGCCGTGGAACGGTTACGACTACGACACCTTTGCGTCCGACATCAATGACCTGATCACCACCCTGGATCTGCGCGACGTGACGCTGGTGGGCTTCTCCATGGGCGGCGGCGACGTGACCCGTTACATCAATAACTACGGCAGCGCGCGCGTCGCCGGTCTGGCGCTGCTGGGCGCGGTCACGCCGATCTTCGGTAAATCCGACTCCTTCCCGCAGGGTGTAGATCAAAGCGTATTCGACGGCATTCGCGACGGACTGCGTAAAGATCGCGCCCAGTTCATCAGCGACTTCGCCACCCCGTTCTACGGTATCAACGCCGGACAAACCGTTTCTGCCGGTGCCCTGACCCAGACGCTGAACATTGCCCTGCTGGCATCGCTGAAAGGCACCATCGACTGCGTGACCGCGTTCGGCACAACCGACTTCCGCCCGGATATGGCGAAAATCGACGTGCCGACGCTGGTGATTCACGGCAGCAACGACCAGATCGTGCCGTTTGAAAGCACCGGCAAGCTGGCGGCAGAGATGATCAAAAACGCCACGCTGAAGGTGTACGACAACGCGCCGCACGGCTTTGCGCTGACCCACCAGGACCAGCTCAACGAAGATCTGCAGGCGTTTGTGAAGTCGCTGTAATGTCATATGAGGGCATGTCGTTCCGGCATGCCCTTATAGATCACTGTTTTAGGTAGTTATTCACTAAGGCTTACAATCCCGTAAAATTCAGTCGCCAGGTTACTGAAGCCTGAAATTTTACTGGAGAGCATATGGACGCAGTTGAGCAAGACGTCAGATTCGCATGGGCAGACTTCTATCAGGCATTTGCCTCTCAGCTACTGACCTGGCGAAATCGAAGAGAGGAGCTGGTGGCGGGTATTCACCGCATTGCTGCTGAGATTGGCAGTATGGCACACCTGCAGGACAAGCCCGCTAATGGCGCTCCCCATCCTTTGAAAGACATTTGTCCTTTCACCACTATGGGTTTATTTAATCGCTCGCTTACCGTTACCAACCGAAGAAATACCGCAGCCAGCCTGGCAAAACTGATAGGCGTTCGCGAACCGATTCCTGAGTCGTTCGACGGTATTCCGCTTCTGAACAATCAGAAGTCATGGTTCTTTGGCTATGAGAAATCACGTAAGCCTGAAGACATCGATACGCTGTGGGAAATGTTTTCTCAGGCAATCTCCTTCGCCGACACCCCAAACGCCGATCCCACGGACTTCCTGTTTTCTTATGACGCCGCATCTAACGTGCGCAATGTTGGCTGGAACCTGACGATGGGATTGTACTGGCTACGCCCCTGGTTCTACCCTACGCTGGATAGCCAGTCTCAGTACTACATCCAGAAAGTCCTGAATATTAAAATCATTAAAAAAGGTGCCAAAGGGCGCTGCAGCGGACACAACTATCAGACCGTAGCGCTGGCGCTCAAAAAGGCCTTTACCCAGCCAAACTATCCGGTTCACTCCTTCCCTGAACTCTCCCTGGCGGCATGGAATATCGATTTACATCAGTCAAATGATGAAGTCGAGCGGCTGACATGGAAAGCGTATTTGCTTAATAAAATCAAACTACTGTGCCTGAAAAAAGACAGCCCATATTTCTCCTTGAGGGAGTTAAAAGAGGCTTATCTGGATGAGATTAAGGCGGATTATCCCAATAACAATACGGTTGAATCGTCCATTTCATATTATCTGCAAAAACTACGTGATGATGATGAACTGGAGTTTCAGACCCCCGGCAACTATGAATACCTCAACTTCGATAAAGGTGAATTCCAGAGCATCACCGAGGAAACGGTTGAAGAGAACGTGCCAGCGGAAATCCCCCATAAGCCTTACGCGATAAGCAATTTGATCGATGAGGGCTGCTTTTTAGAAGAGGAAAAAATCCAACTCATCCTTCAGCGGTTACAGGCCAAAAAAAACCTTATCCTGCAGGGCCCGCCGGGAACCGGTAAAACCTGGCTTGCCCGCCGCCTGGCGTATTGCCTTATGGGCGAGGAAACCTCTAAGCGCATCAGCGCGGTGCAGTTCCACCCCACCCTCTCCTACGAAGACTTTATTCGCGGCTGGCGTCCTAACAATGAAGGACGTTTGGCATTGGTAGACGGGCCTTTTCTCCATGCGATCGACAAAGCAGTAAACGATCCGACAACTAAGTACGTGGTCATTATTGAGGAAATTAACCGGGGTAATCCTGCGCAAATTTTTGGCGAGACGCTGACGCTGATGGAGGCGGATAAACGCACGCCGAATGAGGCGCTTGAGCTCTCATACCGATCTGATATGGATGAAAAAACCTACATTCCTGAGAATCTGTACATCATCGGGACGATGAATATCGCTGACCGCTCGCTTGCCCTGCTCGACCTGGCATTACGGCGCCGCTTTGCGTTTATTGATCTTAAGCCCGAGTTTAACGACGCGTGGAAAAAATGGGTTAACCAACGGTTTAATGTGAGCGTGGAAACATTAGCCCTAATCGAATCCCAAATAACTGCGTTAAATGAAAAATTGTCCAGGGATGCGGCCCTGGGACCACAGTTTTGTATCGGGCATAGCTACGTTACCCCACCAGCGGGGTTGAAGATTGACGACGGTATGGCCTGGTACAAGCAGGTTGTCGAAACCGAAATCTGTCCTTTGCTTGCCGAATACTGGTTCGATGCGCCGGAGAAAGTCCTGGATGCCAGAAAGGAACTCCTCAGCGTATGACCGATCTTGATGAACGTAGCGATACGCAGGCTCGGGCAGCCGTATTGCGCATTCCTTTGCGCAATATCTGGCTATTGATGCTGTATGCCTCTAGTCTGTTTCGCCATTACGGGCGCAGCATGGTTGCCGCTGAAAACAACCCGGAGGAAATCCCGGCGCTGGTGGCCAGGATCCTGCTTCACGAAGTAGAGCAGCGGCTGTTAAGGCATTTAAGTATGGGATACCAAACTCGCCGCGCCACGCTAAACAGGGTAAGGGGACGCATTGATGTTCTGCGCACAACCAGTCGACAATTGCTTGAGCGGGCACAGGTAGCCTGTCAGTTTCAGGAAATGACGCTGGATACTCCCCGTAATCGCTATGTTCGTTCTGCGTTAGAGCACCTTGTCCCGCTACTCAGCGACGGCGCGCTGGCTGCGCAATGTCGCGCAATGGCAATCAATTTGCGTCGTCGAGGTATCGAAGGCGGTATGCCGAGCAAAGGTGAACTGCCATCAATCGCGCGCTTTGGTCGCCATGATGCGGCGGATAAAGCCATGGTAGATGCCGCGCAGCTGGCATTTGAATTATGGCTACCAACCCAAACTGCGGGGCAAAAACTGTTGCCAACGCCGTCTGATGACCCTTACTGGATGCGTAAGCTGTTCGAGAAAAGTATGGCGGGTTTCTATCACGTCCATCTTCCCAAAAAAGACTGGACAGTCGCTGCCGGAAAAGAGTTGAAATGGAGATTAACGTCTCAAAGTGCAGGGAGCGAAAGTATTTTCCCAACCATGAACTCAGACATCATTCTTGAGCACAGGCAACCTGCACAGCGCATCATCATCGACACTAAATTCAATAACATTCTGATTAAAGGCTGGTATCGTGATCGGAGCTTGCGCAGCGGTTATATCTACCAGATGTATACCTATCTGCGCACGCAGGAGAATCGAACAGACCCGCTATCTCTCCGTTCGGCTGGATTATTACTTCATCCAGCCGTCGACGTAATGCTCTCCGAATTCGTTGAGGTACAGGGGCATAAAATCCACTTTGCCACCGTTGATTTAGCAGCAGATGCCGTCACAATGACTCAGCAATTATTGAAATTAGCCCATGATTGCTGTGGGATAGCTGACGTGAATTAAGTTCTAAAGTGGACGCCTGCATGACAGGCGCCCACCTGGATTAGTTCGCCGGTGCCGGGCGCTCCAGCCGCTCATTTTCCGCACGGCTATTTTTTAAATGATGCCGACGCTCTGCCAGCAGCCGACAAATCTCCGCATGCTTCTCCTCGGTAAAGGTAAAGCGCGACATAAAGCCCATTCGGATCGCTGACCCCATCGCCGGCAGCAGGCAAATCCCAAAGAACAGCCCCTCCAGCACGCCTTCACTCTGGATCTGCGCCTGCGGCACGTAGCCTATCATCGTCAGAAACACGCCGATCAACCCGCCGCCCACCGCCACCGACATCTTACCGGTAAAGGTCTGCCCGGAGAAGGTGATCGCCGCGCAGCGCTTGTGGGTGTGGTACTCCGCGTACTCGATGGTGTCGGCAATCATCGACGAGGTGAGGATGTTGGTCATCATCACAAACAGGGTACTCAGGCCGAGCAGGATAAACAGCATCGTCACCTGCTGATACCCGACAAACCACATCACCACGCGCACCGCCACGTCCAGCCCGCAGAGGATCATAAACAGCTTCCGCTTCTGCATCCGGCGCGTCAGCATCGGGGCGACCAGGCACAGCACTGCCGCGACAATCCCCATCACGCCAATCGCCATCTGCAGGCTGCCGTCGCCCAGGTTGTTGATAAAGAAGTAGATATACAGCCCGCCCGCCACGTTATGGAACACGCAGAAGAAGAACGACAGCAGGACGATAAACAGCGGCTTGTTCTGACGCAGGTTGTGGAAGGTATCGCGGATGGTCACCTTTTCCGGGCTCGGCGGCACGCGCTCTTTGATCTGCATAAAGCCGTTAAGCATCAGCGGCAGCCCCACCAGCATCATCACCAGCGCCGCCATAAAGTAACCTTTGTCGTTACTGTACTGGGCGAAAAACGCCGCCAGCTTCGGGAAGAAGATATTGGCGCAGGCAATCCCGGCGTTCACCCCGAGCATCGCCGCCGTCACCGCGCGGGTGCGCTGGGCGGAGTCGTTGGTCATTACCGACGACATCGACCAGAACGGAATATCGGAGATGGCATACAGCGTCCCCCACAGGATGTAGGTCACCCCAGCGTAGAGGATTTTGGTGGTCATGTCCGCTTCAATTTTATAGAACGACAGCAGCGTGACGCCGGTGATCAACAAAGGTGCGATCAGCAAAAAGTGGCGAAACTTGCCGAACCGGCTGTTAATGGTGTCCATAATGCTGGCAAACAGCGGATCGTGAACAGCGTCCCACGCGCGGGCAATCAGGAAAATGGTACTCGCCGCCAGCGCCGAAATGCCCAGCACGTCGGTGTAAAAATAGTTAATAAACGAACCCACTAAACCAAAGCTAAAACACTGACCTAAACCATAACCAAAATAAGACCACAACTCGCGAGACGGTATTTTCATTGTCATTGCCATTGTTATATGCCTGCCTGGTTGCCCGGCGGTGGACCGCCGGGTCGATATTATTAGTCCTGCGCCTGCGGGGCGATCTTGCGCAGCTGCTGCATTAATGCGATTTCATGGCGTGAGAACGGGATCCCGTTCTCCTCAAACACGTCGTGGAACCAGAGGCGGCAGTAGTCCGTGGACTCCTTCATCACCACCGGCCACGGCAGCCACGTCTGGGTTTTGCCGCGCACCAGCCCCCACTGGTAGGGCGCGACCTTCGCCGCATACATCAGCGGGAGCTGCTCTTCGATGGTGCTACCCACGTGGCGCGCCAGCCATTCGGTGCAGAACAGCGGACGACCGAGCGTTTGCAGTTGCTGGATAATCGCCGTCATGCGCCCGGTATGGGTGTAGGCGTGGAAGCTCACCACGTCAGAGAGCGCCAGCGCGGTCTGGTCCAGCGGATGCCGGAAGAACGTCTCGCCCTCCTCTTCCGGCGGCAGACGCCAGGCGCAGACGGTGAGCGGCTGGATCGGTTTCTCTTCACGCACCCACCGGAACGCAAGCTTCATCAGTTCATGGGCGCAGGTCTCCAGCTTCGCGTCGTACTGCACCTCCTGCGTGCCCGTCGCGAAAATGCCGCGGTTACCCGGCTCGTTGTAGAGATCCCACAGCAGCACGCGCTTATCCTCGCGGAACTGGCGGACAACGTCGCGGATATAGCGTTCAATCTGCGGCCAGCAGTCGGGATCGCACACCTTATCCCGCCCCGGGCTCGCCGCCGCCTGGCTGTTGTGCTTGCCCGGTACGGGCGGCTTTTGCGGGCCGAGGTACGGCTCGTCGCCGGAGAAGCCACAGTCGTCCATCAGGGTCAGCATGGTGCTGAACCCGCGGCCGTCGGCTATGGTCAAAAACCGGTCGATGCGCGCCATCAGCCCGTCGCGGTCATGCTCCCAGACGATAAACGGCAGGTTGATGCGCAGGGTGTTGTAGCCCGCCTCCGCCGCCCAGCCCAGTTCGCGGTCGATGGTCTCGGCATCGAAGGTCTCTTCCTGCCAGATATCGGTCCAGTTCACCGCCGTCGACGGCAAATAGTTAAACCCGCACAGCCAGCCCTTTTGTTCGTACCACGCCTGTGCCTGCTCCCTGCTCCACTGCTCTTTCATTACGCGTCCTCTTACTGATAATATTTAGCTAATAAATATTAGCTGCGGGATAAATGCGCAAATCACGGCACGCCGAAAAGCGACGGCCTTCACAAAGTTCGCGCTTCGATGAATGAGAAACGTGATCGACGGCGCGTAAGCGCGCGGTTAGGGTATGATGCGAATTCGCGAAAGGGAGAGGACGGATGAAGCGAAAACCGAAAGTGACGATGAACGATATTGCGCGGGCGGCAGGGGTGTCGCAGGCGACGGTATCGCTGGTGCTTAACCAGTCCCGCAACATCAAGCTCAGCGACGACACCCGCCAGCGGGTGATCAACGTCGCCACCGAGCTCGGCTACGACCGCCTCCCCGCCGTTCACGCCCCGCGCAACCAGGAAGAGATCGCCCTGCTGGTCAGCTCCGTTCAGAGCTTCGACCCGTTTATCGACGCCATCAGCCAGGCGCGGGAAGCGGCGTGGCGCAACGAGACCCTGCTCACCGTCTACGACTACGGCGACGACATCGAGCTGGCGCTGAACATCATCCGCCAGCTGGAGAAGCGCAACTGCATCGGGATTATTCTCGCCTCCCCGGTCACCACGCTGGTGGACATGACGGCTTTCCAGGACTGCACCCGCATCCCGCTGGTGCTGCTCAACCAGCGCGACCCCGGCTCGCCGCTGCTGCCGTCATTTATTCCGGATGACTACGCCAATGCTTTTCAGGTCACTAAACACCTGATTGCCTGCGGTGCGACGCGCATCGCCCACATTACCGGGGAGAGCTGGATGGAGGCCTCCCGCCAGCGTCTGGCGGGCTACCAGGCGGCGCTGGAACAGGCCGGACTCGCGTGTGACGACGGCCTGGTGCGCCAGACCAACTGGCAGTTCAGCGAGTCCTTTACCGCCACCACGTCCCTGCTGGAACTGGCCGAGCGCCCGGACGCCATCTTCTGCGCCAGCGACTGGCTGGCGATTGGCTGCTATCAGGCGCTGGCGGTGAACGGCGTGCGCATCCCGCAGGACATGCTGCTGGCGGGCTACGACGACCAGAAGATCTCCGAGCAGCTCACCCCGCCGCTGACCAGTATCCAGCTGCCCTACAGCGAACTGGGACGGCTGGCGGTGGAGTACCTGTGCAATCAGGAAGATGCCGCCACGCACGTGACGCTGGCGGGCAGGCTGAAGGTGCGCGCCTCAAGCCTCGTCTGAGGTAAACACCATGCCCGCATAGGGCTTCTCGCGACACGCCGCCAGCCGCGCGGCGAGGCTGCCCACGTGCAGCTCCAGCTTGTGCCCGTCCGGGTCGAGAAAATAGAACGACGCCCCCTCGCTTTTGTTCTGCTTCCAGACGGTGACGCCCGCCTGCTCCAGCCTGTGCGAGAACGGTTCAAAATCCGCTTCTGCGACGGTAAACGCGTAGTGGGTGTAGTCGCTCTCCTGCGGCGGCACATACTGGCGCGCCTCGTCGTACGACAGGCAGACCCACAGATCGCCGCAGGTGAGATAGGCCCCGGTATTCCAGCGGGCGTGGAGCGTCAGCCCCAGCAGCTCGTGCCAGAAGGTGATGCTTTTTTGCAGGTCGCTGACCGCGAGGGTCAGGTGGTTGAGTGATTGCAGCATAACGTGCCCTTTTGTTTTTCGCGCCGGACGTGATACGGTAAAGAGATGACCATAAACCACGCCGTGCTCACCGTAAACTGCTGGTGGCTGCCTTCTTAAAGGCGGCTCGGAGTTGTTTTCCCCATTTTCAGATAGCCGCCGAAAGGCGGCTTTCTCACATCTAAGACCCCTTTCGGCAACTGCACATTCAGGAGTCTTTATGAACGCACCCACCATCCTCACCGGCGACCGCCCAACCGGCCCGCTGCACCTCGGCCACTTCGTCGGATCGCTGCGCCAGCGTGTGGCGCTCCAGCAGACGCACAGTCAGTTTGTGCTGATTGCCGACCTGCAGGGGCTGACCGACAACGGCAGCAACCCGCAAAAAATCCGCGACAACATCCCCGAAGTGCTGGCCGACTACCTCGCCGCGGGCATCGACCCGAACCTGACCACGATCTGCCTGCAGTCCGCCCTGCCCGCCCTCGCCGAGCTGACGATGCTGTATATGAACATCGTCACCGTCGCCCGCGTGGAGCGTAACCCGACGGTGAAAAACGAGATTGTACAGAAGGGCTTTGCCCGCTCGCTGCCGGTCGGGTTTATGGCCTACCCCATCAGCCAGGCGGCGGACATCACGGCGTTTAAGGCCGAGTGCGTGCCCGTCGGCGACGACCAGCTGCCGATGATTGAGCAGACCAACGAGATTGTGCACAAGATGAACAGCCTGCTGCCCGCCCCGGTGCTGCGCCACTGCAAGGCTATGCTGAGCGACACCAGCCGCCTGCCCGGCATCGACGGCAGCGCCAAGATGTCGAAATCGCTGGGCAACACGCTGCACCTTTCGGCCAGCGAAGAGACCATTCATCGTGCGGTCAGCGCCATGTACACCGACCCGAACCACCTGAAGGTGAGCGACCCGGGGCAGATTGAGGGGAACGTGGTGTTTACGTACCTCGACGCGTTTCATCCGGACAAGGCGAAAGTGGCGGCGATGAAGGCGCACTATCAGGCGGGCGGGCTGGGTGACCGGGCGTGCAAGAACGAGCTGGAGGGGTGTTTGCAGGAGCTGATTGCGCCGATGCGGGAGCGGAGGGCGAGGTATATGCAGGATAAGGGGGAACTGATGGCGATGCTGAAGCGCGGGACCGAACGGGCGCAGGGGGTGACGCAAGTGGCGTTGAGGGAGGTGAAGGTTGGGCTGGGGGTGCCGGTGTTTAATTAAAGTCGATATAGCGGTGGAGTGCGTGGTATAGGCACGAAGCCGCTGATTATCTCATTAAAGATAAAATTGACACTTCTAACAATTCTTAATTTCTTATTTAGATAATATAAATTGCTTCAATCACATTAATATTACATTGATAAATCCTTTATTGCGCATTTAAAGGATTCTTATGGCTGATGTAGAAGATATAGCCCGGAGATTATGCAACATAATAGTTTCTCCTGATACAGTTACTGGGCTTATAAATGGAGGACTATCTGTACCGCTAGATTATGGATATCTGGCTTATGGTATCTTTGACACAGATACCAGGTATGCGCATGAAACTCAACGCATACGAATAGTCACTGCCATAAAAAACGACATTTTGAATTACGAGAACATTGTCAATGCAGTCAAAGTCATATTCAAAGCGTTCAACAGATATTTAACGGAAGCGGAACAGGATAAAATATACAGATCTGTAATGACTTCTATTGCAGGTAGAATATCAACAAATATTATTGCATCAACTATCGCGAAGCACGTTATTGAAAGAACGTCATTCACGTTTGTTGTTTTTAAAGGGAAAGGTAATCCAATCACGGCGCTGAGTACACTTCTTTTGTTTGGGGGAATGGCTGAACGCTCAATCAGAATATCTGACAGACTCAAAGCAGAAGCCCCAGAGGTATATCAACTTCTGAGACCCAGAGACTACGACCTACTTTATTTTCTTTTCGCTGATGCCGTTCAGCCTTTCGTAGATGCTCTCCATGCAGGTTATTCAGAAGGTATGCCTGTATTTATTCAGATCATGAAGAAAGTTAATGAAAAACTAACTGCACACACTCCGGCAGGAACGTATGAGTAAGTTGATTATCCCAGTTATAAACCTGCTCCTTTGCTCGTATTTATTTTTAGCCTATATCGTTTGCTGGGTTGAATTCGAAACCTGGCATGATAAAACAATCGCCTTTTGCATCATTACCCTAAGCGCCTACATTATTTCATTAGTAATGAATAAATTACTACCAGGCAAGATACATATTTTTGGCGGGATCCTGAATGTGTTATCGGGCCCCTTACTGATCATCGGTGCATTTGCTTGTATAGCTGTCCTTGAACCATGGCCGCTGAAAATTATTGGCTTGTTCATATGGGTCGTGGCGATGTTGCACCTACCTTCTTTTGTAAAAATAGATGAGGAATAATCATGTCAAATCCAGCATATCTTTGGTTAACCGATGCTAATGGCTCACCCGTCGTAGGAGGTTCTATGGTGTCCGGCAGGTTAGGCGCTATTGAATTAAAGGCGGTCGCTCATCACCTCACCATTCCTGTTAGTGGAAATACAGGCCGACTAACAGGTACCCGTGTACATACACCGATTGCCGTTCAGAAAGAGTTTGATAAAACGACACCCGTACTCTTCAGGGCGCTGTGTGAAAACCAAACACTAAAATCGGCTACGATCAAAATGTATCAAATTGATGATGCAGGAATCGAGAGAGAATATTTCAACATTATCCTGGAGAATGTAAAAATCACGGGTATCACGCCAAATCTGTTCCCGGGTTCTGGAACAGGAACGCATACAGAGACGATCGAGCTAAGATATGAAGCAATCACCTGGAAACACTGTGACGGGAATATAGTTTACAGAGATGCCTGGAATCATATGGCGATAGCCTGAACCGACTTTAACATTTCTCGGGCCGAGGTAACGTTGTGCTTGTCGGTCCGACCAAGCGGAGCGCCGCCGGGAAGCGCTGGCGATTATTTCTACCGCCTTAAAGGAGAGCATCATTATGGAACCCACACTCTCTCAAGTCATTGAGGTTGTTCGAAACTCCTCAGGTGAGCATCGTAAACCTATCGATAGCAATACGTTGATTGAGGCCGATTTGCATATTTGCGGTATCGACGGCGAAGACCTACTGGAAGACTGCGAAGAAGCGTTTGGCGTTCAGCTTGCCACTGAAGAAGATGGCTACAGGAAAACGTTCTCTCTCGCAGAGAATGAGTATTTGTTTACGGGTGAAGGCATAGACTTTTTTGGCATCTGTCGGTTTATCCGCTGGATACGTGGCATACCCGAACCTGTTATATGTGATTTAACCGTCGGCAAACTTCACGCTGCGCTGGTTAAGGCTGTGAAAGAGCAGGTTAAGCGTGATTGATTTTTACTTAAAACGGGCATGAGATGACATGCCCGTTTTATTGCTTCAAGCGTTACATTAGATGGGAAGCACAGTTACTCCGACATCGCCTGCCCTGTTCCACGCTTAACAGCCGGTATATCGCCTGTATCATTCAGCGCTCCCGGAAACGTCTTCAACCACTGCGCGACTTTCTGCTTATTTATATTCACCACACTCATACCTTCCAGGCATCCCCATAATTCTCTTGTATGCTGCGGCGTAATCACAATGCAGTCTTTCATGGCGCGGATTTTCACCGGCATACCGTTGATAAAGCCTGCACGGGTTAACCACTCGCCGCCCAGCAGAAGGTATTTCATATCTATGCGGGAATAAAGTTCGCAGCAGGCGGCACTGTCCTGCGGCGTCTCCGCGCGGGGATGGACGGGGGCCGCGTTGAGCTGGTTGCCGTGTAAACGGCGGGCGCTGTTTTTGCGTACCAGCTCGCGGTTTTCAATCATGCCGGTGAAAGCGTCTGATTCTGTTTTGCAAACAGTAAACTCTGGCTTAAAATTCGTCGCTGTAGATTCAATTGGTCAACGCAACAGTTATGTGAAAACATGGGGTTGCGGAGGTTTTTTGAATGAGACGAACATTTACAGCAGAGGAAAAAGCCTCTGTTTTTGAACTATGGAAGAACGGAACAGGCTTCAGTGAAATAGCGAATATCCTGGGTTCAAAACCCGGAACGATCTTCACTATGTTAAGGGATACTGGCGGCATAAAACCCCATGAGCGTAAGCGGGCTGTAGCTCACCTGACACTGTCTGAGCGCGAGGAGATACGAGCTGGTTTGTCAGCCAAAATGAGCATTCGTGCGATAGCTACTGCGCTGAATCGCAGTCCTTCGACGATCTCACGTGAAGTTCAGCGTAATCGGGGCAGACGCTATTACAAAGCTGTTGATGCTAATAACCGAGCCAACAGAATGGCGAAAAGGCCAAAACCGTGCTTACTGGATCAAAATTTACCATTGCGAAAGCTTGTTCTGGAAAAGCTGGAGATGAAATGGTCTCCAGAGCAAATATCAGGATGGTTAAGGCGAACAAAACCACGTCAAAAAACGCTGCGAATATCACCTGAGACAATTTATAAAACGCTGTACTTTCGTAGCCGTGAAGCGCTACACCACCTGAATATACAGCATCTGCGACGGTCGCATAGCCTTCGCCATGGCAGGCGTCATACCCGCAAAGGCGAAAGAGGTACGATTAACATAGTGAACGGAACACCAATTCACGAACGTTCCCGAAATATCGATAACAGACGCTCTCTGGGGCATTGGGAGGGCGATTTAGTCTCAGGTACAAAAAACTCTCATATAGCCACACTTGTAGACCGAAAATCACGTTATACGATCATCCTTAGACTCAGGGGCAAAGATTCTGTCTCAGTAAATCAGGCTCTTACCGACAAATTCCTGAGTTTACCGTCAGAACTCAGAAAATCACTGACATGGGACAGAGGAATGGAACTGGCCAGACATCTAGAATTTACTGTCAGCACCGGCGTTAAAGTTTACTTCTGCGATCCTCAGAGTCCTTGGCAGCGGGGAACAAATGAGAACACAAATGGGCTAATTCGGCAGTACTTTCCTAAAAAGACATGTCTTGCCCAATATACTCAACATGAACTAGATCTGGTTGCTGCTCAGCTAAACAACAGACCGAGAAAGACACTGAAGTTCAAAACACCGAAAGAGATAATTGAAAGGGGTGTTGCATTGACAGATTGAATCTACAGCAGCCATTTTCAACTCCTTTTCAGTTGCTGGTGGTTAGCGGTATGGGGGTGTTGCAGCACCTTCATATCGCGAATTCTCTCGTTAAATTTTCTTTGATGCTTCCTTTGCCATTCGGCGTAATTTCTGGTGCTCATTATACAGGGCTGAATATAAATACAGCGGTTTTGGGTGGGGGAAATTTGGAATTTGCGAGGGGGATTCAGGAAATAGGGTTATGTGCGGTAAGGTCATGTTTTTGTTGATTACGGGTTGATTGGTCTGGGTTTTGCGAGCATCATCGCAAAACTACTGGCTCCTGTAACCGAACTATGACCATCGCAAAATCTCTTAGTCAAAAAATTGCCGGGATGAAAACAGCCTGGTACAACAAAGCACCAGCGTTGAATAAACCCTTACTTGTTCTGTACGTTCTTTCCCAGTACAAGAAAGGCCATGAGCGACTATTCCAGTTTCAGGATGAAATACAAGATCAACTACGAGATTTGCTAAAACGCTACGGGCCAAAACGCAGCAACTATGAAGTTCTTATGCCATTCTGGCGCTTAAAGCATGATGGCTTCTGGGCACTGGAAGGAACAGACCCTGCTTTACTTAGAAGCCCTGAGGAACCGAGGCTGCAGATGGTCTTAGATAACAACGTGCACGGTGGCTTTGATATTACTTCCTTTTCGCTGGTACAAAATCAGAAATCCTTGATAGATTCACTGGCAAAACAGGTTGTTGAACAATACTTACCTATAGAATTTCACTCTGCGTTGTTCAAGGAACTGGAGTTTGAAACACCTGGGCCATTTGAGGTAAATGAAAGCCCGAACGACCGTATAGCTCTCGTTCAACCAGACATCGAAATTATCACTCAGGATCTCTCGATAGACGAAACAACCCGAACAGCATTGATTGAGGCCAGAATCGGACAGGGTAATTTCCGGGCAGAATGCCTGAGACTGTATCCCGCCTGTCCTGTAACAGGTATTACCTTTCAGCCATTACTGAGGGCGAGCCATATCAAGCCTTGGTCCGCATGCCAAACTGCGAAAGAAAGATTAGATCCGCATAACGGTCTCATGCTGGCAGCTCATATTGATACTTTATTTGACTCTGGCTGGATTTCATTCGCTAATGAAGGTGACGTTCTGATAAGCAATCACCTTGATTTTGTAACATGCGATAAACTGAATTTACCAGAGAGGATCATTGCATTACCTAAACCTTCATACAGCTATTTACAATGGCATAGGGAATATATTTTCAAGGGCTGAGACAGCCCTTTCTTACTATATCAATAGACAAAATATTTTTATCCCCCCCAAAAACAAGCGGTTTTGGCATCAAATAGAGTAACTTTCGCATGAAATTTTTCTTTTATGCTTAAAATATGTTTAGCATCTGCTTCAGAGTAAACACCAATGTATATACTCCACAATTTAGGTTCTCTTTTTGAAGGAGCATGAACTGCTTTATTTATCGCATCAATAATATGTTCATCATATTCACCGAAATTAAAACCAAAAGTTATCAATGAGCCGTTCAAATTTGACAACTGTTCAAAACAATGTGATAGATATCTGTTATGACGGATATGATTAAGTTTTTCGTCTCCATTACCAGCAGTTACGAATATTGGATAGTCACCAACCTCAAGGCGTTTCTTTACTTTTTCTATTAGAAACCCATCATTACTATACTGTTCTTTTTCAATATTAACCCCTACATCAAAAATATGTAACGCACCGTGTAAATAATGGATGTTCTGATGATCTTTATTAGGACCCCAAATTAAATCACCATACTCAGCATCTGCACCACGAAGCACCTCTTCAGTATTTTCAAGTTCTCGTCCAAATCCATCAGTTGCATTCTCAATATGTTGACGCATTAAAACCCAATAAAGAAGCATATCATAATTAGTTGAAAATATATGGCCACCACTATTAACAAACAACTTTAAAAAATTAGCACATGCTTCAGCCTTGTGCTCTGGTATTTTAAAAACATGCTCAGGATGCAGTTGATGTATTGAGCTAAGCAATCCTGCTTTTAGTTTTTCGCTCGCATTTCTAATGCTTTCTTGAAGAGCTTTACTGGAGTCAAAGGCTTCGAGCAATGCAAGCGTTGTATCTAGCTGTTGCATAACGACTTCGAAATTTTTAGTCTTTATAACATCAAATAATTTATTAATTAATGGATCATCCCTTGATGACAAAAATCTACTAAGTGCATTATAAGAAAATATTTCGCTATCATATGCCATACTAAAACCATTCCCCATTAATAAAGAGAACGTTCTTTTTTGTTTAATTAAATGTTTGATTACCTCATCAAACTTCATAAGTTCCATAGCATTATTTCCAGTCAGAGTTAAATATCACTGCTTTTTCACCTGTTAATGTTATATAAAAAATAAAAATATAAATGCAATCCATATCACAGATATAAGAAACTATAAATGGCAAAGCAAAGTAACAAATTGACTGTATGAATAACCCCTCAATAAAATATTCATGGAAAAAATTAAAATGGCAGCAATTATAAATCAATGGAGATTGCCAAAATACTCAAATCACTAACTATTAAATTAAGTGAGTCGTTTTATAATAAAGAAAATACTAATTAATTTAACAGGTGAAATTGAGAGACCAATAATGGTCTCTCTGGCTGAATAACTTATTTCTCAACAATAAAATCAGTAATGCTCTTCAATATACCCATAAGCTTTTTGAAATAACTCACCATCTTTTCCTAAACCGAACTGTGCCAAAGTGAGCATTAACGCTTTTTGTATTTCACGCGGGCCACTGTTGGAATTTTGCCAGCCATCAAAGCGGGTAGCTTTCACGATTTTATCAATTTGCTCTACAACATCACCGATTAACTTAGGGGTAGTTTCCGGACGTGTTTCCAGGAAAAGCTTGGTCAACGCCTGTTTATTATCAGCTTCAGTTACAGGACGCTCACCCGTTTCGCGCTCGGCTTGTACGGTATCTTTCGCAGCATCCAATAGACCTTTCAACCAGTCGATAGCCTTGATAACACCAGCTTCATAATCCTGACGCAGTTTTTCCAGACGCTCACCCAATGCCACAAATTTAGGATCATGGCTACCGCGTAAACGCCCCATAAGATCAATCTCCAGGCGTTTGGCGCGTTGTTCCTGTTCTTTAGTGGTCAGGGTAAAAATAGCGTGCTCGTCCATGATCAACTCATCAATATCATCGCGAATACGATTAATATCGGTATGCTCATGGATCATCTTAATTGTTTCGGGGCCAAGGGCAGCCCAAACAAGCGCACCGGTCTGCCCCACAGGACGCACCGATTCATAAATTTGCGCCAGCCATTTATAGTCCTGACGATAAGGGGTCAAAAAAGGATCTGGATTGATAGCTGACCATAACTTGGATAACACTCCAAAGCTGGCAGCGAATTCATCACGCTTCTCGTTAGTTGGCAGACATTCTTGCGCAGCCATAATACCTTCAAAACCTTCTATGGAACGATCCACACCAGGGAAGAAGGCCAGACATTTATTCAGTTGTAACGGCAATAGCTCTTTAAATGCCTCGATTCCCTCTACAACCCCTTCAATTTCTTCAGGATTGTAGGCCAGAGCGGTACGCAGATTTTCGAAAACGCCGAGGTAGTCGATAATTAATCCCATGTCCTTGCGTACAGCATCGGTTTCGTACAACCGGTTGGTTCGGCACATAGCCTGCAGAAGGGTATGATCACGTAAAGGCTTATCGAGGTACATGCAGTAGCAAATTGGTGCATCAAAGCCCGTAAGCAGCTTGGCGGTAACAATAATAAGCTGTAATGGATGCTCAGGATCTTTAAAGCATTCAATCAGATCCTTCTGTACCTGCTCTTCCGCATCGATGTGCTGCCAGCGTTCGAAATCGGCTTGTTTAACAGGTAGCTCCAATTCGTCATGCCATTTGAGCCAATCCTTGTTGAGCTTATCTTTTTTACCACCCTCTTCAGCTTTAACCGGAGCCTGGTCAACGTTCATAACCACTTCAACCGCATCAAAACCAAGCTTTTCCCCGAGCAGGTAATACATCTGTACGCAGGCTTCGCGATCATATACTACCACCATGCCTTTCATCTTTTTCGGCATAACATGGCTGGTAAAATGCTCAACAATATCATTACTTACTGCAGCCATGCGTCTGGGGGATTTCAGCATGATAGCCAGCTTGCCTGCACGCCTGGACAATGCTGCTTTTTCTTCTTCATCCAGGTTGTTTTCGGTAGCCAATTGCTCGAATTCTTCGTTGATAGCATCACGATCCACTCGGAGTTCTGCCAGCCGAGGTTCGAACTTCACCGGGTTAGTTGCGCCATCCCGGATCGACTGCTTATAGCTATAGCGGCTCATATAGCGACCCGGATCTTCTTCGGCACCGAACAACTTGAATGTATTACGATCAATGCCAGAAATCGGAGTACCAGTCAGGCCATAGAAGTGGGCATTGGGTAATGCCCAGCGCATTTTCTCGCCTAATCCACCTTCCTGGGTACGGTGGGCTTCGTCAACCAACACAATGATATTGTCACGGTTATTCAGGCCATTAGGGTTGTTATCGTCAATTTCGATATCTTTAAATTTAAAGATGGTGGTGATTAAAATGCCACGGCTATCCTGCTCAATGTATTCACCCAATTTTTTGCAGCTTTGCACTTTAATCAGATTCTTAACGTCGGCGCCACCAAAGGTTTCATTAATTTGGCTGTCCAGATCTCGCCGGTCCACTACGATGAGTACTGTTGGGTTTTTCAACGCATTGTCGGCACGCAGCATTTTAGCGGCGTAAAGCATCAACAAGGATTTACCCGATCCCTGGAAATGCCAAATCAGACCTTTTTTTGGATAGCCTCTCCGAACACGCTCAACGATTTGTTTTGCTGCTTCAAATTGCGGGTAACGCGGCAGGATTTTAACGCGTTTAGGCGGAGTATTTTTGCCCGTTTTGACGGTTGAAAATAATGCAAAAGATTCCAGCAGCTGCAATAAGGTCTGTGGATTTAACAAACTCTCGCAGCTGTTGAGTACCGAGGCCAATCCCGGCAGAATCTCATCACGAAGCTCAGTATTATGCCAAGGCCCCCAGTCTTTAACTCGGGCATTAATGGCACCATAGGCAAAGGTTTTACCTTCGCTGGCAAAACACATCAAGTTAGGTACAAAGAAAGATTCAACGTTTTTCCAGTAATACTTTTTGCCGCCCATGAAATCGGCGGCGCCGTCTTGCCAGGTCACGCTAGGGCGTGTGGCGGTTTTAACTTCGCCTACTACCAGTGGTATACCGTTCACATAAAGGACAATATCAAAATAGACTTCAGTGGCCGCGACATAGTGGACCTGCTGTGCCACCACAAAGTGGTTGTTCTCTATATTGTCAAAATCAATCAGATTGATGGTGATATGGTCGCCATTCTCGCCAAAAGGCAAGGTTTTCTCAGCCATCAACCATTCCTGGAAGTTTTCATTGGCCTTTACCAAACCGGTATGTCGGGCTTCTAAAACCACTCCTCGCAGTTTGTAAATGACCTCATCGGCATAGTCAGGTTGTCTGCCGATATCAGGGTTCAACGAACAAAGCGCGTCTTTTAGCCACTCATCAACAAAGATATCCTGCGCTTGTTTGGGCAAGTTTTCGCCATGGCAGTATGTCCACTTGACCTCGCTTAAACCTATTAAACGATCGATAATTCCATTTTCCGTGACGTTTTGTTCGTTAAACATTTTATCACCCTATGAATTTCTTTGTTATGGCTGAGCGAAGATTGTTTTTAATAAATTTAATTTCCTGCTGAAGAATGGATATTAAACAATCAACTCCGTTTATCTTCTCAATTATATATTCTTGAGTTTTTAAATCGGGAACAAACACCCTTATCTTACTAAATCTCTCAGCACCTAAATGTGCTACTGTAGTCATATTTGCATGATAAGCAAAAATACCATTATAATATGCAGCCCTAAATAAAAAGAACGCAAAATAAGGATTAATATTTTTGCCAGCTCTAAATCTAATTAAAGTATTTTGAATGCAACAACCATCTATCTCCCCTTTATAAATTGCTACTCTACCAACATTAAATACACTTGTAATATCCCCCTCAGTAATTAGAACATCATTAACAGATAATTTGTGCAACTGAAAATCTCTGTCGTTAAAATCCATTTCTTCCACATCAGATAAATCAAGTTCACCATCTAAGACATTAACAACCCTAAGGTAAGGTTTTGTGTAATTTCCTGTAGTATATTTAGGTGTTCTTTGTCGACCTAATTTAACATCCCCTAATTCTGAAATGCTATACTCTTTCCAACCTACAACCCCTCGTTTCTCCCATATTTCACGAGTGAGTAAAGCTTTTAATAATTGCTGCGCACTAAGTAATAATTCTTCCTTCCGATCTAAATATAAATCTAACTTTTTTAGAATATTATTTGAAGTAATTTGCTTATTTAATTCCGGAACAGATAAAGATAAGCTGGTCAGAGCGCTGAATTTAGTTCGTGGGGAAAGAGATCCAGAAGAAGTTTGAACAGCCCAACTCCAAAAGTTATCAGTATGAATTAATCTTGCTAAAAACTCATTCGAAACACAATCTTTTCCAGTTAAGACAATAATGTCCCCGGAACAAATGCCATCAAAATCCGCGATAGCCGCCTTTCGTAAATATGGACGGCGCTTTCCTAAAAGGATATGTCCTTTTTTAAAGACGCGTGTAAAGCTAGGATTATCATCCTCAATAATCCCCCAACGCTTTATATTTAAGGAACCTGAATCCAAATGCTCCAAACCAACATAACGCTCGTAACCATCAGCGATTGGGCACTTAGAAGAGAGCTTCACCTCTCGACAAATATCACCAAATCTAACTATATTTTTATTAGCCACTCTTCTTCACCTCATAACCTAACTGCACGAGGTTATCAAATAATTTATTTACATGTTTTTTCAACTGTAAACGACTAACCTTCCATGTCTCGATAACCTGTTCAATATCATGTACTTCGCCGTTATTTTTTGCTTGCACATACAGTGGAATTGACAGGTTATAAAGGTTTTCTTTAATAGCTTCGATATCCACTAAAGCGGTTATATCGCTTTTTTTCTCCGGATTAAAATAAGCCTCGCATAATACCTCCAAATCCTCATCGGATAGGCGACTATGAGCACGTTCACGGGTGACATGCTCAACCCCGTTGATAAACAAAACTTTGTTTTTGCGTTCAGCTGGCTTATTGCTGTTAAGCACCACCACGCAAGACTCCATCGGCGAGTTGTAAAACAGGTTCGGCCCCAACCCAATCACCGCTTCGATTATGTCGGATTCAATCACCTGTTTACGAATGGCTTGTTCAGAATCGCGAAACAGAACACCGTGCGGCCAGAGCATGGCAGCGCGACCGGTATTGGGTTTCAAACTTTTGATGATATGGGTGTAAAAAGCATAATCAGCGCATCCTTGGGGCGGTACGCCATAGAGATTACGTCCATAAGGATCGGCTGCAAACTTGTCCCGGTTCCACTTCTTGATGGAATATGGTGGGTTGGCAAAAATTACATCAAACTGCTTGAGCCGATCGTTTTCAATAAACTTAGGCTCAGCCAGAGTGTCACCACGTAGCACATCAAATTCTTCGATATCGTGCAGAAACATATTCATACGAGCGATAGCGGAAGTCAGCAGGTTCACTTCCTGACCATAAAGGTGCACAGAGCGCCACTCTTCCCCTCTTGCACGAAGATCCATCACTGCATTTAGCAACATCCCGCCAGTACCACACGTTGGATCATAGGCAGTTTCACCCGGTTTTAAACGCATAATGCGCGTCATTAAATGCACGACTGTTCGGTTGGTGTAAAACTCTGCAGCCGTATGGCCGGAATCATCAGCGAACTTTTTAATCAGATATTCGTAGGCTTCACCAAGATCATCCTGGGCAACAGATTTAATGCCGAGCGGAATTTTACTGAAATGTTCAATCAGATCAGCCAGCAGATGATCGGGCAGGCGCTCTTTATTGGTCCACTGTGCATCACCGAAGACACCATGTAAACGCGGGTTATTAGCTTCAATTAATCGAAGTGCATTCTGAATCGCTTCACCAATGTTTTTACTGGTATTACGGACCTTTTCCCAAGCTGCCTCAGAGGGAATGTTGAAACGGTTGACCTGCTCCCCGTTGATTAGTACACCCCGATGTTAGTAATGTCTTCATAAGCCACATGAGGACATCCCCATGAAGAAGCGTTTTTCCGACGAACAGATCATCAGTATTCTCCGCGAAGCCGAAGCTGGGGTACCCGCCCGTGAACTCTGCCGCAAGCATGCCATTTCCGATGCCACGTTTTACACCTGGCGTAAGAAGTATGGCGGTATGGAGGTGCCTGAAGTTAAGCGCCTGAAGTCGCTTGAGGAAGAGAACGCCAGACTCAAGAAGCTGCTTGCCGAAGCCATGCTGGATAAAGAGGCGCTTCAGGTGGCTCTGGGGCGAAAGTACTGACGACAGACCAGAAGCGGGAAGCCGTGATGTTGATGTGTGATGCGACCGGTCTGTCGCAACGTCGTGCCTGCAGGCTTACAGGTTTATCCCTGTCGACTTGCCGCTATGAGGCTCACCGTCCGGCTGCTGATGCGCATTTATCAGGGCGCATCACTGAGCTGGCACTGGAGCGCAGGCGTTTTGGCTACCGTCGTATTTGGCAGTTGCTGCGCCGTGAAGGGCTTCATGTTAATCATAAGCGCGTGTACCGGCTTTATCACCTCAGTGGCCTGGGCGTAAAACGCAGAAGACGTCGTAAAGGGCTGGCAACAGAACGTCTGCCGCTGCTCCGTCCGGCGGCGCCCAATCTGACCTGGTCGATGGATTTCGTCATGGACGCACTTTCCACCGGTCGCAGGATCAAGTGTCTTACCTGCGTCGATGATTTCACAAAGGAATGCCTGACGGTCACTGTTGCCTTTGGGATTTCAGGCGTTCAGGTCACGCGTATTCTGGACAGCATTGCACTGTTTCGAGGCTATCCGGCGACGATAAGAACTGACCAGGGGCCGGAGTTCACTTGCCGTGCACTGGATCAATGGGCCTTTGAGCATGGTGTTGAGTTGCGCTTAATCCAGCCGGGCAAGCCAACGCAGAACGGATTTATTGAGAGCTTTAACGGACGATTTCGCGATGAATGTTTGAATGAGCACTGGTTCAGCGATATCGTTCATGCCAGGAAAATTATTAATGACTGGCGGCAGGATTATAACGAATGCCGCCCGCACTCCACGCTGAATTATCAGACACCGTCTGAATTTGCAGCGGGCTGGAGAAAGGGTCATTCTGAGAATGAAGATTCCGACGTTACTAACTGAGTGTTGTATCTAATCGTGGGGGCAGGTCAATTGGTCACTCAGTTAAAAGTTGATCCAAAAAGAATTGCAGTTCATTTAGCAAATGTAAATTCCAATTTAGCCAATGTTAATCCTAATGCACCGTGGAACTTATTAGTCGATACTCATAAAGCTAAGAAAAGCCCTGAAGATTTACATGATGAAGGTTATTCACATATCATCTGGAACTTATCATTAAGAGAAGGTTGGGATGAACCATGGGCGTATGTAGCTTACCTTGATGGGTTAGGTAAATCTACTACTGATATCTCACAAAAAATTGGTCGTTTTTTGAGACAACCTAATGCTACTCCTTTTGATGATGGAGACTTAAATTCAGCATACTTTTATTTTAATGTTCCTGATAAAGATTTTTCAGAACTTGTTAAAACTACACAAAATGACCTAAGTGATTCAGGCTATGAAATAGTCTCAATAGAAAGTAATAGTCCGAGACCACAAACGTCGAGAGAAGTGCCTGTTAAAAAGGAAGTGTTTGTTTCTAAAGTCGCAGAAACTTTCGGTGAAGACCTTGAAATACTAGACCAAATACTACTTTCAAATGTGCCTCTTTTTTCTGATGAGAGCCTTCGTTCAAAAGGAAAAATGCATACAAGAGTTTTAGATTTAGCTAACAGTTGTGAAGATTTGGATCTTAATAAAGAAGAAACAAAGGATGACAATGCTGATATTTCTGTGTGGGAATATTTAGTCTCACGATTAGGAACTTATGATAACCGTATAGCCCGAAAATCAGGGACATGTTTTACTCCTTTTGTAAAAAATGATCCTAAGATGAAACAGCGAATGCAATTTGGCTCAGATGCAATGTTGCAAATCAACAATAATTTATCAAATATTATTCGTCTGCTTAATAATGAGTTTCATCTCGAATATGAATACGATGACATATATGCGGTAAAATCATTTAATTTAGTTTCACCAGACTATCAATATGAAGACTTAAATAAAAGAAACAGATACAAAGTTAACTCCTTTAAAAATGCCTTGCATTCAGAATATAATGGCCTGAATAAATTTGAGTTAGAAATTGCAGAATCTATTGATTCATTAGGAGTTGATTGGTGCAGAAACCCATCAAAAACAGGTTATAACATTCCTATTCCTGAAATTGGTCAAGGGACTTCTAATTTCTTTCCTGATTTTTTATTATGGGGTAAAAACCAAGTATGGGCTTTAGATCCAAAAGGTTCACATTTAATTAATGATGCGATTTTTCTAAAGCTTATGGCTGTATCAGATATCAATGATAAAAGATTGAGATTAAAGGTTGGATTTGTATTAGAAGGCGAATATATGCTTGGTATCAATAATCGGCCCCAACTTCAGAGTAAAAATGGTTGTACTTTAATTTATAAAAAGAACTCATCTATCAGAGCTAAATCATACCCGACGTCAAAAGAACTAGTTAAAGATTTGCTTGTTTTATAGTGAAATTAAAATTGTGTTAGATGACAAGTTTAGGCAATTCATCTAACACTTTTTTTTTCAAAAGTATAAATTTCTGTTATGCCGTGTATTTAAAATTATGAACACATAGCTTTATCATATTTTTTAATAATTATGCTGAGGAAAAAGATGGAATATACATTCAATATTTTTGAAAAAACCGATGAAAAAAATCGTAACCATTATTTTGTTTTCGATTCATTTAATACTTGCCTTGGATATTTCAATAACATCGATTTAGCATATGGTTTGATAAATATCTATTTAAGGTATCTAGAAGAAATTTATGAAGACAGTTCACACTTTAAGCTTGAACAACAAATAGTACAAGTTTCAGATGAAATTAAAAAGCAAAATAATAAAGAACTTGACGAATTAGTATGTATTGAGGAAATAACCACATCTCTGCTTTACATAGAAGAAAATAAGGAAAAAGAATTTCTATTTACTGAAAAATATAAATTATTCTCTACTATGCCTACTTTACTAAATAAAAATTTTACAGTTATATTCGATAATGAAGATATCAAGATATTGCACAAGCAATTTCTTTCTACATTGATTGAAAGGAAATATGCTAAAGGTAGTACTGTTGAAACTTTGAAAAATGCTCTTTCTGATAAATTTGAAGAAAAGGAACTTGCTAATTATTTCCCATTTCTAATTCAAGAAAATGAAGTAGATGATGAATCAATCAAATTGATAAAACCATCAAAACTAAGTTCATAATTTTTATTTATAATTACTATTGACTTCTCCTTTTTTTGTTTTATTAATTTATAAAAAAGGAGATTTCAATAGTGGCCGCACATTACGATTCAATACAATCCGTTTTCTCAGAGTTGATTAGACAATATAGCAACCCAAGTAATAAAAATGAAAAAGGACAAAATCTTATATTTAAAGATTACACATGGAATATGAGTGACTTAGAATCATTAACAAAAAACGGATTCAATATAAATAGCACTGATAACTTTGGTAAAACCCCTATTTTTTATTGTAAGGATAAAATTCAATTCAGATTACTTATACTTTTTGGGGCTAATATTAATCATGTGGATAACGAGGGGAAGAACCTATTGTTTTATGTTAATGAGCCTGAAAATGTTGAGTTGATGTTGAAGTTAGATATAAATAAAAATTTAACTGATATCAAAAATCATTGTTTTTTATCTCATGAGTTGTTTCATACGATACCAGATGTATTTTCATCACAGCTAAAATCTACTGAAAAAACAAATATAGAAATTTTCCAAGTGTTCACCAACACGCATAATTGCTTAAAACTACTTAATGAAAAAGAAATCAAATTTTTTCTTTCCAAGAAAGTTCATATCAATTTTGATCCTCTTTCAAATCCAGTACCATTTCAAAAAACTCTTGGCTTACTGAAAGAAATAGAAGCATCCCCAGATACAAAGTTTACATTCTACTCTGATGAAAATAAAATATGTAATTTATACACACTTCATCAATTAGAGAAGAAGATAAGCAAGAGCTAATTTATAGAAGCGGTTGCACCGTTCTATAAAGCTCTTGCTTTTCTTGCTTCCTTTCAGTCAGACAATAAAAGAAAATCAAAACAATCAAGCCTATAGATTGACAAAAAACTCATTCATTATATAAGTGATATATAAAGCATATGGATTATGCTTACCAATTAATATCATATAAAATGGAGTTTATATGCATAAGATAAATTATACAGATGATATAGATCTATCCAAAATTTCCCGCCGTGGTAGTTTTGATAAAAGTAAATTACCTTCAGAATCAGTAAGAAGCTATTGTGTCAGTGTCCGTTTGAATGTTGAAGAACTGCAACTCCTGAATATTAAGCGAGGCTCTTATAAAAAGGGAGAGTGGCTTCGAATGGCTTCCCTTCAAAGGTTACCTCCGGCTATACCAGCGATTAATACCAAAGCCTGGAAAGCTTTAACTGAAATATCACAAAAACTAAATCGCATTGCGGCCCACATAGATGGTAAGAGTAAAGATAGTCACCTTACTCATACAGAGCTTTTCGCTGTGAAGCGACAACTGGAAGAGCTTCGCACGAATCTTTTAAGTGACAGTATATGGAGCCTCCCGAATGAAGGGTATGCGAAAAATTCGCAGGGGTAAGAACTTTGCTGGTGTGGTCCAATATGCATTGAAGCCAGGTTCACATCATAAAAGTGATCCAATCGTTATTGGCGGGAACATGTTAAGTGGCTTTGCTCTTGAACTGATTTCCGAATTCAATGGCACAAAACAGCTTCGGCCAGATGTTCAGAAACCGGTTTGGCACAACTCGCTTCGCTTACCCAACGGTGAATCACTAACGAATGAACAGTGGTCGAGTATCGCAGATGACTATATGGAACGAATGGGGTTCAGTGATACCCATCTCCGTTGCTATGTCTTACATGACGACGACGGTCAGCACATACACATTATCGCCAGCAGAATCGACATGGCCGATGGGAAGCTTTACTTAGGTAGGAATGAAAACCTCATCAGCACCCGGATTATCAGTGAAATTGAAATCGATCATAACCTGACAGTTACCAAGACTGCTCCTGCGATTGCACCAAAGCAACCGAAGCGAAAAAGAATCTCTCGCAACGAACAAATGCTATCGGCCCGGACTGGTGTTCCCTCCCCTAAGGAAGCTCTCCAGCAGATACTTGATAAAAGTTTATCTGATAAGCCGGACCTTCTAACTTTCACAAAACGACTGGAAGAAGCAGAAGTCGGCTGGACGGCGAATGTCGCTTCAACCGGGAAAATGAACGGGTTCTCATTCTCTTACCGCGATATAGCTTTCAAGGCTTCGCAGTTAGGTAAGGGTTACTCTTGGGCTAATCTTCAAAAGCAACTTAACTACAATCCTGACCACTTAGAAGCTATACGAGCGACCAAGAAGGCTATCCCTGCTCCTGCTCCTGCTCCTGCTCCTGCTCCTGCTCCTGCTCCTGCTCCTGCTCCTGCTCCTGCAATAGTTTTGAAAACCGCTGAGAGAAAGGAAAGTATCGGTAAAAAAATTGCAGAACTGGAACTACGGCTCAGAGAAGACAAACGGAACGAAATCGTAGAAAAGATCCTTCAAAAGAATGCAGCCAAACAGCAAAAGCATCTCAGGCTCACCGGCTGGATTCCCTTTTTACAACGGCTCATAGAGCTTCTCAGAAAATATGGAAAGAGCATCCTCCACAAGGTTCCTACAAACTTCTCAGAAGTCTATTCAACACATCATCTGAAACCTACAAGAAAAATTCGTTTATAGACAGCTAGTTGTAAACACCTTTCGTAACCTAACTCAATTGCTTAGTAATAAATTTGTGTTTAGTCAAGAAAATATTGATCGTTATTACAGATCGATAATCTAGTTATGATAGACAATAACTATCAAGTAACAATCATCGATCGGTACAAGCAATTTTACTAAAGCGAGTCGGTCATCGAGAATCCCTACAAACAGCAGTAAATCTTCCACCCTGGGGTTGCTATGAAAAACGAAACAATTAAGTGCCCGTTCTGCTTTCAGGAGAGTCCGTTTGGTGTCCGTGTCTGCACTGGCTGTCATTCAACTATTAGATATGGAGCCGTTTCAGCCTGGTTAGCTTTACTAATAGGAATTGTGCTGTTAGCGATTGCTTTTCTTATATTCGCTATCAGTCAAAATTTTATATTAACTGTCGTTATCTATTTTGCGTCAGCAATTTCTTTAAGATTTTTTTTACGTAAGAAATTTGCACACAGAGCCGTTTTCACACATAAAAGCTAACCCTGTCCAAATATAATAAGGAAGATAAAATGAATAAATTTATTGTTACATCATTTTTTATTGCAATATTTTCAATTTCTGGCTGTTCTACATCCGGCAACCAAAAAATCAAAAATGAAACGGCACAGAGTCTACAATCAAAAATAATTAAAAACAAAACAACTAAGGCAGAGCTAGTTGCTCAACTTGGTGAGCCTGATACCAGAACGACTCTTGACGATGGCAACGAGCAATGGAGATATTTCATGTATAACAATCAGTTCAATGCCTCGACTTTTATCCCTGTTGTTGGTTTGCTAACTGGCGGTTCCCAGACTCAGTCTAAAACTCTCGAAATCGACTTCAATGGAGAAACCGTAAGCAAATGGACATTCTCTACTGATAATAACAATACAAAATCTGGCATTCTTAATTAATCGTTTCCTGGACAAGAAAATGAAAACATACTCAATTCTCGCAGTTATCCTTTCTACTTTTCTATTAACAGCCTGTAATTCAGAACCTTCTGAAAAAGATATATTTAATGTTTTTAAAAGTGTTGTAGACAGGTCAAATGCAAGTATGAAAGCTCTGAACTCAAGTATTCCCGAAAAAGATCTTTTAAGAATCGATTATGTGAAGAAAGTAAGTTGCACAGAAGAAGCAAACAATGTTTATAACTGCATTGTCGATGCCTCGATTAGCAATATGAAACAGACAAAGCCTGTTAAGCTTGTGAAAGCTGATGGTATCTGGAAAGAAATACAACAATAGAAAGCCATATTGCTTTAAAGCCCCTAATAGTAGGGGCTTTTATTTGAATATTCATTAAATATTTAGCTGTTTATTATAATTGTTACAGAAACCTTGTGCATCTTCAAGTGTAGTGTATTGAGTCGCTTCTGGACCATCATAAACATCATTAGTCCCTTCATAGTAGATAAAAATGACTTTTTTACCTTCGACTTCTTTTATCTCTGCGGTAAGTCTTTTTTGAGAGGTTTTAAAATCACCTGTTGGGAGTGGTGATTTTGAGAAGGGATTTTTTCCATAAGCCATGAGGTTGTTCTCTTATAAACCAAATGAGCTATAAGTATGATGCTATCCGTTGGGAAAATCAAACAAAAATTAGATTACTTAACAATATACAATTCTGGTTTCATTAATCGAAGTCTTTCAATCATTTCCTTAATATCAAAGAGAGTAATGTCCTTGCTATTCGCTCTGACACTAACTAATCTTATAGCTCTTTTTTGTTTGTCCAGATACTCTAAAAATTTGATGTAATCATTTCGTTTTTTCATATAGTATATTTTCATGTTAATATTCTCTTGCTCTGTTCGATACCATGCCTGCTCTTCATCCCAGAGAGTAATGTCCTCAATATTCATATAGCGGGGATAATGCACCTGAAAGCCATTTCCCAGAAGTATTTCAATACCTCGTTTCATTTTATCAATGTGGGATAAATGTATATCCCTGATATGAATGTCAGTAGACTTTATTTTGCCCCTGTGCTTCATAAATATTTCAGGATGTCCAAAATAACCCATTCCCGATAAAACATGCTCACCTTCAAAATTTAAAAGATCTGGATTAATACCTGCTTCAAACAATCGATCTATTATTTCAATTTCATAATCATAATAACCCGATTTCCACAGTGCGGTTTTACCAACGAAATTTCGGTGGTTGATATCAACACCATTTTTAATCAACCAGTTCACTTCATCAACGCTTGTAGCTTCAAATAAAAGAGTCTGGTCAAGCATCCCCCTATGTGTAGAAAGTGGTAAAACCTCTGGCTCTAACTCTAACCATTCTGTTCTTATCATAATTAATCCTGCAAAAATATTATCGTTTTCTTTTATTTAGCGCGAAAAAAGATAATATTCAAATAAATTACAGATTTATATTTATAATAATTAAAGCCGCAAATTTCTAACTTTTACAACTTCGTGAGTAATTTCTTTCTCTATAACTCTCATTTCATACTGAGCTTTAAAAATTGTATAGATTTCTTCTGCTTTTTCTTGATTGTTGTCAATATAGTTCACGAGAGAGTTTAGCTCTCTGATAACAGCCTCCTTATTGTTCAATCGCTGCAACAAAGTACTTGTAAGGCATTTGTATACAGAACTGAACATCGTCATAATGTTGTCTATGTTACGATTAGAGCGAATGTATAGCTGTCTTGGGTAGAAATACTTTAAATGATAGCCAACAAAAAGCAGGTATAGCTGGTATGAGAAACTTTTATCGCCTGGCTGGTATCTTTTTGAGATATACTTATCGACAATAATGATAAGTTGCTCTTCTAGAGTAAACTCTAGATTGATGATGTTTTTGTCCATAAAATGCATCCTTGCATAATGAAATAGTCTTCCTGACCATATGTTTATATTTATCTCATTTATTTAACTTGTCAATAGGTGTAACCTATCAACTATTATTTTTTATTAAATGGTCTATTCAATTGTTCCATAGTGAGACCATGTCTGTAAGCATTATACTGCCAATAGCTAAATTGCTCTTTGTATCTATTGTTCTGTTTTTTCAACATTTCGTTTTCGGCTTTAAGGTTTATTATTTGTTGTGCCGCAATAGTTAAGTTAGCTGGTTTCTTTAGACCAGATTTTTTCAAATTGGACAAACTTTTCTTTATTCTATATGCTTCAACAACTTCATCATGAGCACTTAAAGATTGCCTTGTGATAGTTCTGTTTAGATTCTTATACACTGATTCACATAAATCACTCCATGTGATTTTACCGTCCCAAGTCAGTATAATGTGTTTAATTGCTTTTATTTCACTCCTGTTCAAATGTTTTGCCATAAGTATCTCCTGTTTTAATTATTCAAAAGCTTATTAATTCTTTCCAAATTTTTTTCATGGTGTTGCAACCATTTGTCTGCACCATAATCACCATTTTCATAAGCGATCTGAGTTATTCTCTTTAATTGCATTACTTTCTCTCGGACAGATTGCAGTCTAATTCTATCTACTGAGTTAATGTCCGGTGTTTCATTATCACATTCAATAAGATGATTAATTTTTGTACAAGGCTTGATTAAATAGTTATGTACACAGTAACCAAATTCAGTTAAGTGTATTGCACCTTGATTAAGGTTATCAAAATCAATTGTCAATTCATTTGTGGGTATTGACTCCCTTTGACAGTAATTACTCCTATTCAATTTAATAGCTTTGATTTTATCTAACATATCTTCTTCTGACACATGGTTATAAACTCTGTTCTGATTCGCATTGATACGACCAGACCATTTAGCTATATCCAGTTCAGACATTTCACCATAATGGGCTATTGTGTTTAAAAGGTGCCGTGGCTGGTGTGAGCGAATAAGTAGTGGTTTACCTTCATCATCATAATACCCATATCGGGAAAATATATTTTTATAATTCATCTCATAGCTTTTTTTTCTTTGTATGTCACTGAAAAAGAAACTTTTAGTAGGTTTGTAAAATGTGAAAATTGAAGTCATTCTTGATAAAGAAAATTGATCAGTATTGAGCAAGCATAAAGCATTACTAAATTTTATGGATTTTTCTTTATCATACCATGGAAAATCTCTGCTAAAATTAGAACTAATAATTTCCCACAAATTACTCAATGAATAGTTGTAATCATTGTGGTTTAAGAAACTTTTCCCACCATCCAAACTCGTTCTTTTAATTTTTAAAACACATGATTTATGATCAAATAAATTATACCCCAGTGCATGGCAAACTTGTACAACGGTCAATTTAGCTTTTTCATCAACTGTTGGGCAAAGCTCATGTCGGTAAAATTTATCCGGGTACTTTTCGCACCAGTGAGCAAGTGCTCTTGCATTTTGTGATAAGGAAAGTAATCTTCTAATCGCTTTCTTTGCAACTGGTATCATAACCCGTGGAATCCATTTGATATTAGGGCCATACCCTTTTACCGAATAAAATCTCAAACCATATCTTTCGATACCCTTGCCATCTATTTGTGTAATCTCACAATCAGCAGGTAAGGCTAAAATTTCAGAAATTCTGCTCGGACAACAAAGTAGAAGTGCAAATACTGAACTGGTGAACTTATCCCTTGGACTCAGTAACTCATCATTTTGAGAAAAAATATCAGCAATAGCGAGCAATGCTTCTTCATCTGGTAACTTATCGCTTCGGTGATAATCCTCAATCTCAGGAAGATAATTGTTTTTGACTTTCTGTTTTACATGGTTTTTCCATGAGATATATCCTGACTTCACAAGATTATGTTCACACAGAAACTTTGATATTTTTTCAAGCTGTATTCCACATTTAGCCAAAACGTTACCTTCAAAATATTTACTCCCGATCTGCATTGCCTCATCGAAAACAACGGCTGTAACATTATAAATGAGACCAGTGTTCTGAACCTGCAAAAGGGCCTGTTCGAGACATCGCAAGGCCATCATAATAACCCCATAATTTTTCAATGGTTTCAATGTGTGTTGATATCTGATATATGCTTTCGCAAAATTGATATAATCTTCGTGCATTGCATCAATGGAATCAAAGATTTTATTTCCAATCCCTATTTTTCTAAATGTGACATATCCTTTCCAGGCATACTTCTCCCAATCCTGAGTTTGGTTTAGTCCGGACAGTTGATAGCGACAAAATTTTATGAACTCATTATAATTTTCTTCTACAAGAATATGTTTTTTTGATTTGAACAAAATAATATTATTCATAGTTGATTCACCTCACTGCGATCAATCGGAATAAAAAACATACATTGATTGCAAGGAAATCCTGAATTCTGACTCTGGCATCTACTTGAAGAAAAAAATTTGAAATGACTACTCTTTTTCGATTTGATTCCGTTCATAAAAATATCAGCGACAAATGACAATTGTTCTGAAACAGCGGAATCAATCCTTTCAACACTGTCAGCATGATTTTTAATATAAATCCCCGCACTTGAAGTAGATGAATGATCCAATAATTCAGCTATAGTATTAACATTATGCCCATTCTTAGCCAGCATAGTTGCTATTGTATAACGAAGCCTACGAGGAGTAATATTTAGTATCGAACCGGTACGGTTGGATATTACATTCCCATTATTAACAATACTTTTCAATGCTACATTAGCAATTATAGGCTTCGCATATAATTTATTATATTCCAGAAGAATTGAACCTGTTATGGATAAATCTGAGAGTTTTTCCTCATTTAAGAAAACAGGAACTTCTCGTTTAGAATAATCATCAAGAGTTTTTCCAAGAGCTTGCTCAACAAGTTTCACTGATTGATTAGCTTGCAATTGAACAATTGATGCAACCTCTGATATTATTGCAAGTTCTCGATATCGTAGTTCTTTACCCCGTTGTTTTACTCGTGGCACTGAAATTACATATTCTACTTTGCCATTATCTAAGTTCTTTTGAAGAAGGTCTTTATATTTCAACATAACTAACTGCTGAGGTCTTCTACCTGTAAGACTGATCAATAGTGATATTGCATAATGTGGCAGTGACAGTTCACCTTTTCTATATGCATGATTCATAGCCTTAATCAAAGAAGTATGTTCTTCTTTATTTAATGGTCCCTCTGTTGGATCATCTTGAAGCACAGACTGACCAGATTTTTTTATTTTTAGGTCCAAATGCTTTAACAGTTCTACAGCACTTTCATCTATTCCCGTATATCCTAACTCAAACCATTTAATCAAAAATGGTCGTAAAACGCGAAATGATGCTGGGGCTTTTGATAATTTCTTATTTTGATATTCAATTAGAACCTTATCATCAATATGAGTAGGAGATAGTTTACGGATAAGACTCTCCATATTTCTAACAATATTTTTCACATACAAATAGCTGTTGCTATTAAAATAATATTGTACTGTATATACAAACCCACAAACCAAATTTTCGTTCATAGCAAATATTAAGTTTGTAAGATTGATTCCGTTATTTTCAATCGAACTGACGATTTTATGTTCATGCAAAGACATTTTATCCGAGTTGTATTTAATTAAATTATTCATCAAATTCTCCTTTGAATAGTTGCTCTTGTTGCTCAAGTGCAGTTTTTTTCGATAGCTCAAAAATATGCCTGCGATTATAAATTATTGAAGTTTCTGAACCCGGTCGCCATCCCATGAGATAAGAACGGATTTGTTGCTCTTTTTCATCGGATATGTCCTGATTCTTGTCTATTGCTTTCGAAAACTCATAATTCCATGTATGTCTGAGTTTGTGGCCTGTCAATCCCCCTAGAAGTGAGGAGGATTGACGAACAACACTCACCACTTTGTGATATGAAGAAAATGAAATAGGTTGCCCTTGAGTTTTTCCTTCCTTATAAGTAATAAACAGGAAGTCATGTTTGTTAGAATTTTTTATCTTTCTTCGATCATTCATAATATAATCTGAAATTTCAAACATGAGCTTTGTATCAGCAATTAATTTCCTCTCACAAGTTTTAACTAATGGCTGATACACTCGCGGATCTGTTTTATCATTTGCTCTTCTTCTTATTGCAATTGTCGATTCTGCAAAATCTATATCACCAATTCGCAGATTCAAAAGTTCACCTGCTCTCAGGCCAAAGCAGTATAATAGCAAGAATATTAGATTGTTTCTTTTTTGCACTTTTTCTGAAAAAGGATTTAATTTACTACCCGGTGCAAGAGTGCTAAACAAAGAATCCAATTGTTCTTTATCTAAGCTTTTTTCTATATCCATATTATATTTATCATTGTTTCTCGGTTTCTTTCTTTTTATGTTGTTAATGAAATCTAAAATATATTTGAGAGTATCCTTCTGTCCTGTATGAGAAAGATGTATTTTGCACAGCCATTCCAGATAGTTAGCTATGGTTGTAATCCGAAAGTACTTAGTTGGTTTTTTGACATTTGAACTTCTAAAGTTATCATCCTCGCCATCTCGGAAATTGAATGAAGTGAATTCAATCAAATCTTCAATTTCATGAGGAGCCAGAAATATCTTTTTCTGAATTCTTTCATCAATATTGATCTCTTTCCTCATAAAGAATCGATATAACAATGAAATGCTACCGGCAATAACCTTCATTGTTGATATAGACTCTGACCGATTCCTGACCTGTGTTGTTATATACAAGTTAGGATAATACAATGGTTCACCAGTATTTTTATTTACAATATGACAATATCTCTCACCATTTTCTAACATAAAAGAATCCACACAAATACTACGCATATTTTCCTCCTAAACTTTACAAAAAGTATAATTCCAATATATTAATAATAAGCATTTCGTAGATTTACAAATTTATTTGAATCAATTAAGCCATTTAGTTAAATTATAACAGTGAGATAGACGATTATTCCTGTCAAATTATCATCTGGTAGATCTAGTTTATATTATGTACACCTAATACTTCGAAAACTATCTCACTGCCTTACAAATAAACGGTCATAAAAATAATGTAAGTTATTCTGTAAGGTTTTAAGCCAAAATATGGAGCCAAACTTTACATTTTCATAAAAAGCTCTTAGTCCAATAGATATAAAATTATCTGCTTCGCTAGGAGTTTCGTTTCATCAGGACATTTAATTAGCGAGAACCAAGTCTCGTAAACATATATCTGTTTGGAAGCATTAAGCTCAGAGATCGAGTCTAAGGGTTCTCTCAAATTTCCTACAAGGTACTGACTGAGCCAGTAAATGATTTGTTTATTAAACTCGTTATTGGGTAAGTCGTAAATCACTTCTGGGTCAAAGATCTTGTAAAAAAGATCTCCGCATAAATTGCACATATGGTTATCTTCATTCACAAATTCTTCGATATTCATAAAATGTCTCCCCAAATCAATTAAGCAACATTATTTCGACTTGTTTCGATAACAGACTGAATCCAGGCATCTATCTCACTTTCGACGAAAGCTACGGCACGAGTTCCAATTTTGACAGGGGCAGGAAACTTACCATCTTTGATCAGACGATAGATCCAGGCTTTGCCGAAACCAGTTCGTTTCAAGACTTCTGGTAAACGAATTAAGCTTTGATTAGTTGTAGTCATTTGGCTGTCTCCTCCGCTTCCGTTACGAAGATATTAGCCACACAGATTTGTATCTATGAAGGGAATGCTGATAACTGAAAAGTTAGATGAGGGAAGAATGAAAGGAAATTCCGGGGAAGGAAAATATTTACGCCCTCCCCTTGACAATTAACATGATGATTTACAACTAGAAAGAGCCGAGTTCAGAAATCGGTATGTTGAGGAGATGGCTGTTTTTGCTGATAAAGTATTCGAGACTACGGGTTGTTTCTCCATTCAATGACTTCTCTGCAACAGGCCTGTCTGTATCTTTAATGTGATCTTCTCCTCTGATCTCACTTGTAAAGTCGGGATACAAGACACGAGACAAGACCATATTTGAGATTTTTACTTTTTTAAATTTTGCCCAAATCAATAGATCCATCATTGGGATAATATTGTAATCGACAAGTTTTCTTATCTTTGCCAGTCCAATTTTTTCTGTTTTTACTGGCTCAATTTCATATTCTTTCCTGAGAATGGGTAGCATCGTTTGTAAGGCTGTTATAATTTCTTCATCGCTGGACATTCCTAAATCAAATGAAACATATATTTTGCTGCTATTTTGGTTAAGAAAAAAGTCTCTCATAGTTTTTGTTATTGGTTTCTTTTTCAACTCTTTTTTGAAATCGCCATTTTCTTCAAAAAAATCCATGCTAAACATTATTAACTTGTTCTCTAATTTTTTTATATCACCAAAGCTAACCTGCGCAACATGTCTTTGGCCCTTGCCAAAATGACCATGATTATTATCTTGTATGCTTAAAATAGGATTACCTTCAAGGATAGACCTTAAATTTTGATTATCATCTTCCCAACCAAAATTTACACTGTCGAAAATCGCTTCTCTAAAGGCAAGCTCTGTATGCAGTTCTTTGATTGTAAGTGATTTTAACTGCTCATAGTTTTCGAGACTAAACCAGCTTTTTAATTCTTCATAAGGGCTTACTACTTTCATTAATCCCTCCACTGTATTCAAAGCTTGAATGAGTTAACACTGCTTATTTGAATTACTTCTCCCTTAACAAGGTTGATAAGGGAGAACGATTAATTAACTACTTATTCATAGTTAAGTCTTTTTAAAATCAAATGGTGAAACTTGTCGTATTCTAAGGAGGTCAAGGTAATCGGCCCACCACTGCAACATAAGCTTTCTCTCATCAAGGTGCTCTGCTTTATGTATGTAGGCAGCACGAACTGAGTTCCGCTCCTGATGGCTCATTTGCCGTTCAACAGCATCTTTCGACCACAAGCCGGATTCAATCAAGGCACTACAAGCCATAGCCCTGAATCCATGTCCACAGACCTCCACGGTTGTGTCATAGCCCATAGACCTCAAAGCCTTGTTTACCGTATTTTCACTCATAGGCTTTCTGAAATTATGGTCGCCAATGAACACGAGTTCATGATCACCGCTGATCTCTTTAATTTCCGTCAACACAGCCAATGCCTGACAACTCAAAGGAACAAGGTGTGGAGTTCGCATTTTCGAACCACGGTGCGAATGTTTCACTCCTGGTAATGGTTCTCGTTCAGCGGGAATAGTCCACATAGCATTCTCGAAATCGATTTCCGACCATCTTGCAAATCTGAGTTCACTGGAACGAATGAAAATGAGCAATGTCAGCTTTACGGCTAACTTCGTGAGTTTTCTACCCTTGAAACTATCAATTCGTTCTAAAAGTTCTGAGAATCGTTCGAATGGCAAGGCTGGCCTGTGGACTCTTTTAGCTACCGCAATAGCTCCTGCCATCTCCTGGGCAGGGTTGTAATCTATCAGCCCGTTCTGGACAGCATATCGCATTATTGCTGTGGTTCGTTGTTGCAAACGAGCAGCTACTTCTAGTCGTCCAGAAGTCTCAACAATTTTGACTGGAACGAGAAGATCCTTGGTTTTAAGCTCGGCTATTTTTCTCTTTCCTATGGAAGAGAAAAGGTTATCTTCAAGGCTCTTTAAAACCCTTTCACTATGAGATTCTGACCATTTCCTTTTACAGGCAGTATGCCAATCCCTTGCAACAGCTTCGAATGTCAGGGCTTCGCTCTGCTCGATTTTGTCTGCTTTTTTCTTCTCGGAAGGATCGATACCATCAGATACCAACTTTTTGGCTTCATCTCGCTTCCTGCGAGCTTCACCAAGAGAGACCATTGGATAAACACCCAATGCTAAAACTTTCTGTTTGCCATCGAAACGGTATTGGAGTCGCCAGTATTTTGAACCATTGGGATTGATTAGCAGGTGCATACCCTGCCCATCGGTGAGTTTGAAGGGTTTGTCGGAGGGCTTGGTAGTCCTAACTTTGATATCGGTGAGAGCCATCAGTTGATACCTCCAGTGTTGGTACCAAAATCAATCGAACCGGGAATACCATCAGTTATACCATCATCAGTTGGTATATGTTCAAGGAATTGAGTAGACGTGGACAGACTAAGAAAAGCCAGAAACCTGCTTAACTTACTGTTTTTATGGACTAAAATAGACGTTGATAGACTTGAAAAAAGCTTTGTATGGTGCCGAAGGCCGGACTCGAACCGGCACGTATTTCTACGGTTGATTTTGAATCAACTGCGTCTACCGATTTCGCCACTTCGGCCCTGAAGGGGATGCGGAAACGTTGTGGATTATACCTGTCGCGCGCCGCCATGCAAGCGACGACGCGCGAAACCCGCGCTAAGTGCCCAAAAAACCAGCGCCCTTCGTCATTCCAGCTCAGACACCGCCAGCCGAATCACCCCTGCCGCCTTCTGCTCCGGCAGCGCCAGCACCTTCGCCCACATCTCCTGCACCATATCGCAGGAGAGCTTCTCTTTGCCCGCCGCCTTCTCCGGCATCTGCAGCAGCTGGATGTCCTCGCCGTACTTATCGGCAAGTTGCTTCATAATCGGCCGCACATCCTCGACGGCCGCCTCGCGTTCGGCCTTGGTCACGGTGTGGCGGTTTTTGCCGTAGGCCGCGCGCATCATGTCGGCGTCGGCCTGCATGCGCCGCGCCATCAGGTCTTTATCCAGCATGCGCATCGGGTTCACGCCGCCCTTCACCGCCGGGTAGAGGAAGCGGAAGCAGGCGTCGTCGCTCACCTTCTGGATGGCGGCGGTCTGCTCCATGTTGATGGTCATGTAGTTCACCACGTTGGCGTCCGGGGCGTTTTGCAGGCGCGACATCTGCAGATGCAGGATCTGCGGCTGGATGGTGTCGATAATCTGCTGCTCCGGCTCGCCCGCTTTTTGCAGGGCGGCCATCTGGTCGAGAATGCGCTGATGCAGCGCAGGCTCCTGCTCCTTAATCACCTGCCAGGCGGGCATCGCGTTAAGGGCAGCATCCATCTGCTGTTCCGGCGCGCGCTGCCTGTCGAAGAACACCCAGAACGCCACGGCGGCGGCCGCGACGACGACAATCACAATACGGGTCCACGTTTTATTCATCTCGCATCCTTATCCTTGCGTTATGCCGGTTTACACCGGCACGCCGCTGTGGAAGCGAAACTCGTTGTCCGGTGTCGAGATAAGTGTGGCTTCAATTTCGCCAAAATGCTGTATGCGCGGTGAGATATCGTCGTCGCTCACCTGTTGGGCCAGCGTCAGGTAGTCCTGATAGTGGCGCGCTTCCGAGCGCAGCAGCGAGAGATAAAACTTCTGCAGGTCGTCCTCGAGGAACGGGGCCAGCGCGGCGAAGCGTTCGCAGGAGCGGGCTTCGATGTAGGCGCCGCAGATGAGTTTGTCGATCAGCGTCAGCGGTTCGTGGGTGAGCACTTCTTTAAGCATCCCTTTGGCGTAGCGGCTGGCGGTGATTTTGACGTACGGAATGTCGCGGGCCAGCATCGCCTCGCGCACCTGCCAGAAGTGGTGCAGCTCCTCTTTAATCAGCAGCACCATGCTGTCGATGAGCGCCTGTCCCCACCGGTCGTCGGTTTTGGGCATCACGCTTTTGCCAATCTGCTTGTGCAGGGCGATGAAGTCCGGCTCCGGGCCTTCGCGGAAGGTGAACTGTTCGTAGGGTTTGAGCCAGTCGAGCAGCGCGTCGGCACCGCTTTCGTCGGCGACGTATTTACGCACCAGTAATAGCGCGGTCTGGGCGGCCTTGAGCTCGCACACCATGTGGTCGGTGAGCAGCAGCGGCAGGTTTGCCGGGTCGCGGGCTTTATCAATCCATGCTTGCGGGGTCGGGCACGGGAGGAAGTTGAGTACGGGGGCGAGTATCTGCGGGTAATCCATGGTTCTGCCTTGAACAAGCGGTGGCGAGGGCCACCGCCTGAAACGCTTAGTGACGCACGCCGTCGTCGTCTTCGTCGACGTAATCTTCGTCGTCGCCTTCTTCGCCGTCTTCACCGTTCGGATCTTCGAAGTAGGTTCCCCAGCCGTCGTACTCCACCTCAAACTTCTCGGCCAGGTTCATCAGCTGTTCTACCTGCGCGTCAATCAGCTCCGCCTTCAGCGCGCCTTCGCTCAGGATGTCGCAGCAGATGACGGTGTCGCCCTCTTCCACTTCAAGCTCTTCCGGCTCGGTCACTTCGTAACCCAGCTTGAAGGCTTCCACCGCCATTTTTTCCAGCGCGTCGAAATCATCCGCAGAGAAATGGTGCTCGATGGTGTACAGCGCGTCCGGATCGCTACCGTCTTCCAGCAGCTCTTCAATAATCAGACGCGTCTCTTCGCGTTGCTCTTCCAGGTGTTCCGGGTTTGCCATGGCTCAATCCTCTTTAAAGTGCGGCAGATACTTCTATTTTCACACACGGACGGGTTTGCCTCCACCTTTGTAAGAAAGAATTGTGAAACGGGGTTGCAAATGAATAATTACACATATAAAGTGAATTTTAATTCAATAAGTGGCGTTCGCCAGGCGAGGATAAAATGTCCGATTTGTACAAGAAACACTTTCTGAAATTGCTCGACTTTACCCCTGCACAGTTCACTTCTCTGCTGACTCTTGCCGCACAGCTCAAAGCCGATAAAAAAAAGGGCAAGGAAGTACAAAAGCTTACCGGTAAAAACATCGCGCTCATCTTCGAAAAAGACTCGACCCGTACACGATGCTCTTTCGAAGTTGCCGCATTTGACCAGGGCGCACGCGTCACTTATTTAGGGCCGAGCGGCAGCCAGATTGGGCATAAAGAGTCAATTAAGGACACCGCACGGGTGCTCGGGCGGATGTACGACGGCATTCAGTATCGCGGCCACGGCCAGGACGTGGTCGAAACGCTGGCACAATATGCGGGCGTGCCGGTGTGGAACGGCCTGACCAACGAGTTTCACCCGACGCAGCTGCTGGCGGACCTGCTGACCATGCAGGAGCACCTGCCGGGCAAAGCGTTTAACGAGATGACGCTGGTCTACGCGGGCGATGCGCGCAACAACATGGGCAACTCGATGCTGGAAGCGGCGGCGCTGACCGGGCTGGATCTGCGTCTGGTGGCCCCGAAAGCCTGCTGGCCGGAAGAGAGCCTGGTAGCGGAGTGCAGCGCGCTGGCAGAGAAGCACGGCGGCAAAATCACCCTGACGGAAGACGTGGCGGCCGGCGTGAAGGGCGCGGACTTTATCTATACCGACGTGTGGGTGTCGATGGGCGAAGCCAAAGAGAAGTGGGCGGAGCGGATTGCGCTGCTGCGCGGGTATCAGGTGAACGCGCAGATGATGGCGCTGACCGGCAACCCGAACGTCAAGTTCCTGCACTGTCTGCCGGCGTTCCATGACGACCAGACCACGCTCGGCAAGCAGATGGCGAAGGAGTTCGATCTGCACGGCGGGATGGAGGTGACGGACGAGGTGTTTGAGTCGGCGGCGAGCATCGTTTTCGACCAGGCGGAAAACCGGATGCATACGATTAAGGCGGTGATGGTGGCGACGCTTGGGGAGTGATCCTCTCTCCCACATTTTTATTCGGTGCGCTCTTCTTGCCGGGTGTCGCTCCGCTTACCCGGCCTACAAAACCCGTAGGCCCGTGCAAGCGAAGCGCCGCCGGGCAAATCAGGCCTGCTCAATTGATTTTTCACCCCAAAAAAGGTACGTTTTCGCCTTAATTCCAGCGTGGACATGCCAGCATTATGCCGATTATTCAGTCTGTTGAACGTGCGTTGCAGATCCTCGACCTGTTCAACGAGCAGGCCATCGAGCTTAAGATCACCGACATCAGCAAACTGATGGGGCTGAGCAAAAGTACCCTCCATTCGCTGCTGAAAACCCTTCAGCTTCACGGCTATATCGATCAGAACCCAGAGAACGGTAAATATCGCCTCGGCATGAAGCTGGTCGAGCGCGGCCATTTCGTCGTGGGCTCAATGGATATTCGTCAGAAGGCAAAAGGCTGGCTGACGGATCTTTCCCGGCGGACCGGGCAGACCACCCATCTGGGGATCCTGGACGGGCGTGAAGGGGTCTATATCGAGAAGATTGAAGGCAAGCTGGCCGCCATCGCCTATTCGCGCATTGGCCGTCGCCTGCCGGTTCATGCCACCGCCATCGGCAAGGTGTTGATTGCCTGGCTGGGCGAGGCGGAGCTGAACGCCCTGCTGGAGGGCTATCAGTACACTACCTTTACCCCTTCCACTCTTGCCACCCGCGAAGCGTTGGTGGATGCGCTGAAAAAAACCCGCGAACAAGGCTACGCCCTGGACATCGAAGAGAACGAGCAGGGCGTGCGCTGCGTGGCGGTGCCGGTGTGGAACCACGAGTCACGCGTGATTGCCGCCCTGAGCCTGTCGACGCTGACCTCGCGCGTGGACGACGCCGAGCTGGCTAATTTCCGCGAGCAGCTTCAGCAGGCCGGGCTCCAGCTCTCACGCGCGCTGGGCTACCCGGCCTGAGCCGCTATAGCGGCTCGTAGGTGAAGTAGTCGAAGTCCGCATGGCAGCCGTCACCGCTGATATCCTCGCAGTGCAGCCCCACAAACGCGCCGGTGAAGAAGCCGCGCCCGCCGATGTAGTCGTCCGATAGCTTCCACGCCTCATAGGTTACCGGCACGGTGTGCCACGTCTCGCCGTCGAACGAGTAGCTGTAGCGATAGACCAGCGTATCCACATCGACGCGCAGCCAGACGCTCTGCGCACTCTCCGGCACCGGAATCGGCTGCTCGTGCAGCGGCCATGACGGCACGTTGTGGTCGAGCTGGATCACCTTGATCGTTCTCCCCTGCCCTTCCTCGTAGTCCACAAAGCAGTAGCTCCAGTTTTTGCTGTTGTAGTAGCAGGTCAGCCCCGCGCTCTGCTGGAAGTGGATCGGCGAGAACTGCATCCGCGTCTCCGCCCGGAAGGTAAAGTGCTGCCAGCGGCGCGCCACGGTCGACTGGGTGAAGGTCGAGTTAAGCGAGTCGTTGCCGTAGAGCCGTAAATAGCCGGGGCGCGCGGTGAGCGAGCCGAGGGTGTCGTCGAACGGAATGCGCAGGGTCTGCAGCTCCGGGTCAAGCGAACTGGCGTCGAAATCGTCCCGCCAGCTGTGCTGAACGGCTGCAGGCTGCTCGGCCACCTGCGGGCCTTTCACGGTCAGCTGCGCGTGCTTACCACCTTCGACATACGGCCAGCCGTCGCGCCACTCAATACGGGCGATGCCGGTCTCGCGCCCCAGCGGGCAGTAGCCGCGCCCGCCGGAGGCCAGCAGCGGCACGTCGGGCAGGCGCAGCGGGCGGCTGGTGAGGTAGGCCATATACCATTCCCCCGTGTGGGTCTGCAGCAGCGAACCGTGGCCGCTCTTCTGCAGCGGGTTCTCCGGCAGGTGCCAGCTGGTCATCATCGTCACGTCCGGGTGCAGCTCGTACGGCCCGTCGATCGTTTTTGAACGCAGCACCACGACGGCGTGTTCGTAGCTGGTGCCGCCTTCGGCAACCATCAGGTAGTACCATCCTGCGTGGCGATAGAGGTGCGCGCCTTCGGTGTAGCAGAGCGGCGTGCCGGTAAACAGCGTCTTACGCTCCGGCGAGAGGGTGCCGGTCTGCGGATCGAACTCCTGCATCACGATGGTGTTGTGAGGGTTGCTGTGGTGGCGCGGCCCCCACGGGCGGTAAAGGTAATATTTGCGGCCATCGTCGTCGTGAAACAGGGACGGGTCGAACCCGCCGTTGCCCATCGGGATCGGCTCACTCCACGGCCCCTCAATGGACGGCGCGGTGACGAGGAAATTGCGGCCGTTTTTCCACGGCGAGTCGACAATTTTCACGTCGGTATAGAGCAGCCAGAATTTGCCGTCGGCGTAGCTCAGGCACGGCGCCCAGATGCCGCCGGAGTCCGGGTTGCCCTTCATGTCCAGCATCGACACGCGGTCCAGCGGGGTGCTGACCAGCGACCAGTTTTTCAGGTCGCAGGAGTGGTAGATGCGCACGCCCGGGAACCACTCGAAGGTCGAGGTGGCGATGTAGTAGTCCTCGCCCTGGCGGCAGAGGGACGGGTCCGGGTTGAAGCCGGTGAGTATCGGGTTAGTGATTTCCATAGTGCCTCCGGTTAATGGGATGCGGCTGTCGCGGCGTCGGGAACGGCTTCACCCTGGGCCGCGCGGTGCTTGATCAGCTGCTGGCTGATGGCCTCCACGCGGGCGTCGGTGAGTTTGTAGAACGACAGCATGATGAACATGCCCGCGTAGAGCACTACCGGCACCACGCAGAACAGAATTTTGATGGTGGTCAGCACCTCAACCGGCTGCACGCTGCTGCTGGCGGAGTAGTTGACGTACGCGAGGATCCAGCCCACTACCGCCCCGCCAATCGCCAGGCCAATCTTCAGGCTGAACAGGTAGGTGGAGAACACCAGCCCGTCGAGGCGGCGCCCGCTGCGGCTCTCCTCGTAATCCACCACGTCAGAGGCCATGAGCCACTGGAGCGGCGTGGTGGTGTTAAAGACGAACAGGAACAGAATGTTGAGGGCGAAAATCAGGGCGATATGCTCCGCCGGGGTGACGAAAATCAGCAGGCTGATCAGCGAGTAGGCGACGATGATCCACTTGAAGGCGGTGACGCGGTCAAAGCGGCCCAGCAGGCGGGAGGAGCAGAGCGAGCCGAACATGGTGGCGAGGCTGCCATAGAGTAAAAACTGGGTCGCCAGCTCCGGGTGATCCATCACGTATTTGACGAAGTAGAGGGTCGCCCCGCCGCGCACCACGTTGGAACAGGTCGCCATCATCTTGAAGGCACACATAATGCGCCACTGGCCGTTGCCGAGCAGCAGCCTGAGATCTTTTGCCACCGACGAGCCCGGCTGCACCTCAAAGGTGTAACGCTCTTTGGTGGTAAAGAAGCAGACGTAGAGCAGCACCACGCCGCTCAGCCCCAGCACGCACATGGCGCCGAAATAGCCCACCTGCTCGTCCCCTTTGCCGATGATGCTCACCAGCGGCAGGGCAATGCCGCTGATGGCGAGCGACCCCGCCGCCGCCAGGAAGAAACGCCAGGATTGCAGGGCGTGACGCTCTTTCGGGTCAGCGGTGATGACGCCCGGCATGGCGCAGTACGGCACGTTAACGAAGGTGTAGACCAGAGTCAGGAGAATGTAGGTCACGCAGGCGTAGATGATTTTGCCCTGCGCCGAGAAGTCCGGCGTGTAGAAGGTCAGTACGCAGACGATGCCGAACGGAATCGCGCCCCACAGCAGGAACGGGCGGAACTGGCCGTGCCGCGTGCGGGTACGGTCAACCAGCAGCCCCATCAGCGGGTCGGTGACGGCGTCGAGCACGCGGGAGACCAAAAACAGCGTGCCCATAATGCCCGCCGACAGGCCGAAGACGTCGGTATAGAAATAGGCCAGCAGAAACATCGTGGCCTGCCAGACGAAGCCGCAGGCGGTGTCACCCAGCCCGTAGCCAATTTTGTCTTTCATGGTTAATTGCGTCATCAGAATTACACCCTTATGTCGTGTGCTGAATAACAACATCGTGTTAATGGAGTGTAATGAGCTGTTCAATTAACCAGCAATGGTCATATCTTATTTCTGAATTATGTTATTTTGCTTTTGTGACGCCAACGATATATCACAACTGATTGTTTAAATTGATAAATTACAGAAATGAAAAAGCCGTCCGCGGAATATTTTCCGCAGACGTTTTTTCCTGGAAATAATTAAATACCGAGCGCTTTTTTACCGGCGTTAATTACCTCAATAATTTTATCGGTGTCATAAATACAGCCTTTCCAGGTGCCGCCGCTCACCGACTGCAATGCTGCCCATAGCCGGGTATCGTCCGGCAAAAAGTCGTGGGCGTGCAGGTCCGGATGCGTCTGCCGCCGTGCCAGCTCGCGCGCGCCCTCTTCCGGCGTCAGCGGGGTGTCCGCCGTGCCGATAAAGTTCACGCTGCCCGTCAGGGTCATACGATCCACGGCAATCTCAATGATGTCGTTATCGCGCAATTTGCCGATCGGCCCGCCCGCCAGCGCCTCCGGCGACACGTGCCCGAAGCAGGCGCCCGTCGACACGCCCGAGAAGCGCGCATCGGTAATCAGCGACACCGTCTTGCCCCACGAAATATGCTTCAGCGCGGAGGTGAGCTGGTAGGTCTCTTCCATGCCGGTGCCGGACGGCCCGCCGCCGATCACCACCATGATATCGCCCTGCTGAATCTCTTCCCGCTTGATGGCCTTAATCGCCTGCGCTTCTGAGACAAACACCCGCGCCCGGCCGGTGTGGCGGTAAACGCCATCGTCACCGACCACCGACGGGTCGATCGCCGTGGCCTTGATCACCGATCCTTCCGGCGCAATGTTGCCCGTCGGGAAGCAGACCGTTGAGGTCAGCCCTTTCGCTTTGGCCTTCTCGGGCGGCAGGATCACGTCATCCGGATCCACGCCGTCCTGCTCGCGCAGGCACTGACGGAAGCGCGCCCGACGTTCCGAGGCCTGCCACCAGTCGAGGTTCTCGCCCACCGTCTGGCCGGTCACGGTCATGGCATCCAGATGCAGCAGGCCGAGATCGCGCAGGTGGAGCATCACCTCCGGCACGCCGCCTGCCAGGAACGCGCGCACGGTCGGATGGTAGTCCGGGCCGTTGGGCAGGACGCTCACCAGGCGCGGAACTTTACGGTTGATGCGCGTCCAGTGCGCGACGTCAGGAAGGGTGCAGCCCGCCGCGTGGGCGATGGCCGGTATGTGCAGCAGTAAATTGGTGGAACCGCCGAACGCCGCGTGGAGCACCATGGCGTTTTCGATGGCCTTATCGGTGAGGATATCGCGCGTGGTGATGCCGCGGTTATCCAGCTCGCTCACCGCCCGCGCCGACTGGCGAGCGATCTCCAGCCACACCGCCTGCCCGGACGGTGCCAGCGCGGAGTGCGGCAGTGCCAGACCCAGCGCTTCCGCAACCACCTGAGAGGTGCCCGCCGTGCCGAGAAACTGACACCCGCCGCCCGGCGACGCGCAGGCGCGACAGCCCAGCTCGGCGGCCTCCTGCAACGACAGCTCGTGGTTGGCAAAGCGCGCGCCGATGGTCTGCACCTTGCCCGCATCTTCACCCACGGTCGGCGGCAGCGTCGCGCCGCCCGGCACCAGAATGGTCGGCAGATCGTGCATGGCGGCCAGCGCGATCATGGTCGCAGGCAGCCCTTTATCGCAGGTTGCCACGCCGATCACCGCCCGGCGCGTCGGCAGGGAGCGGATCAGACGACGAAATACGATCGCCGCGTCGTTGCGGTACGGCAGGGAGTCGAACATGCCGTGCGTGCCCTGAGAGCGCCCGTCGCACGGGTCGCTGACGAAGGCCGCGAACGGGATCCCACCGTTGCGGGTGATCTCCTTCGCTGCCGCCTGCATCTGCATGCCAATTTCCCAGTGCCCGGTGTGGTAGCCCAGCGCAACCGGGCGTCCGTCCCCGGCGCGGATGCCGCCCTGGGTACCGATGATCAGCACCTCTTTGCCGGTCAGCCTGTTGGCGTCCCAGCCCATCCCGGCGTTTTGCGTCATGCCGAACAGGTTGCCGCTGGGGGATTCCATCAGCATCTGCGGGGTCAGCGGCAGCGCGCCCTGCGGCCCCGCCGCGTGGGTGATCACCGCGTAAAACGCATCGTCCTGTGGGGTGAAAATTTTCTCGATGGTCATGGTTATCTTCCGGCTCAGCAGAGCTTGAGCTGTTGCAGCAGGGATTTCAGCTGCGCTTTGCGCGGCTCGTCCAGCGGTGAAGCGGGCGGCAGCACGTGCGTGGAGATCGGGCGGCCGCAAAGTACAATCGCCTCTTTAATGACGTTCACGAACGGCGTATCCAGCTGATACAGCTGCGGGATTTGCAGCAAGGTCTGATGATACTCAGCCGCTTTCGCCACGTCCTTATCGCGCCAGGCTTTCAGAAGATTTACCGACACCTGCGGCGCAAAGTTGCCGCTCGCCGAAATCGCCCCGTCGCCGCCGAGCAGCAGGGTATTGAACAGATGATCGTCGTAGCCACACAGCACGGTGAAGTGCGGGTGGGCCGCTTTGACGGTGTGGATCATGCTGCGCAGATGGGCGACGGAGTCGATGGTGTCTTTAATGCCTACGATGTTGCTGCGCGAGTCGGCGAGGGTTTTCACCAGCGCTGGCGTGAGATCCTGCCCGGTCAGCGCCGGGAAGTTATAGAGCATCACCGGCAGCGTGACGCTGTCGGCCACCTGTTCGAAATAGCGAATCAGGTTCGCTTCCGAGACTTTCCAGTAGTAGGGGTTGATGACCACGATGCCGTCCGCGCCCGCCTGCTGCGCGTGCTGGCTCAGTTCAATGGTTTCCCGGGCGTTGGGGCCGCCGGTGCCGATCAGAACCGGCACGCGACGATCGACATGATCGATAGCAAATCGGGCAATGGTTTTACGCTCTTCGGCGTTGAGCTGGGAGAATTCGCCGCCGCTGCCGAGGAAGAACAGGCCATCAACGCCTGCGGCGATCAGATCGTCGATCAGCGCGGCGGTGCCCTGCTTATCGAGCTGGCCATCGGCGGTAAAAATGGTGGAGACAGGGGGAATGATTCCCGTAAACAACACAGGCTGCGGCATGAGATCTCCTTGCTGAATCATTTTGTTCTACATTATAGAACAGCGTTCATTAATTTAACGAACATACTATGACGCAGAAAAAGCGCAGGTAAATGGGAGATGAGGAGGGAGTGCGGGAAATTTAAGCTGGATCACAGATTAAAGGGTGCGGTCTGTTGCCCTCACCCTAACCCTCTCCCACAGGGAGAGGGGACTTTAACTCCCTGCCGGGGTTAATGGGGCTATTCAATCAGCATTTTCACCACGACTTTTCGCACCTTAGCAGGCGCCCCCACCGCGCACAGCGGCTTATGGACTTCGCCAGGCCAGAACACCACAAAATCCCCTTCGCTCAGCACCACGGTTTTCTCCTGCTCGCCTTCCGGCAGGAACGCGATGTCTTTGTCCGCCAGCCAGTCGGTATCCGGCGTACCGTGCGGCAGGGTGCTGAAGGTCATCCCTTCCTGACCCTTCATCACGATCTGGATGTCCAGATAGCGCGCATGAAACTCGGCGCGGCGTTCAGCAAACGGCTGAGTCATGTCTTCCGAGACCAGATAAAACAGTGTGTTGCCATCGATATCATGCTTGCCGGGCGGCGTGGCGTCGGTGACGTGGCGCTTTATATAGTCAATGGCCTGGCGCAGCGCGTCAGGCAGCCAGGGCTGGAGATGGTGGATGTTGCCGATGATCATGAAAAACCTCTCAATGTAAAACGACGTTTCATTTTTGTCTTTTATACGAGAGTTCGCGCTGCCATACCAGTCCTTTTTCTGTGACCTTTGCGCGAGCGCATGTTTATCGGGAAAGGTGTTAATTCACTGTTAATCACACACAGGCAATTATGCAGCGGTTATGCATAACCTCATTTCGCGCGCGCGATAGCGCCAACATAACCTCCTGAATCGAAAGCGTAAATCACAAAACCTGCTGCCGTATCACATTTTATCACTTTAATAATTTCCTTTATAAACCCATAATTATTTATGGATTTTCCTTAAGTCAAAAATAGTTAACTGCCATTATTGCATAGCCATTCCCACCACCAAATTTTAACTTTTAAAATCAATGACATAACTAATTATTTCGAAACATTAAATTCTACAAAATAATAACAAACACAAATATTGCCACCGAATGCTGCTTAGCTATTCACGTGCCAATAATATGAAATTAATCATTATCTGATGCGAATCATGCAAATGAAAACAAACACCTTAATATCCATTTTCGCGTGAACTGCATCACAATAATTATTATTTAACCGCCTAGTATGAACCTCGAAATCAATTGAGCTTAGCCGCCATGAAATTAAACACATCACATGGCGCATGCCCTTTTTATTCTGAAAAACAGTTAAAGGAATAATTATGGAAAAGCATTACGTCGGTTCTGAAATTGGTCAATTGCGTAGCGTTATGCTGCACCGCCCAAATTTAAGTCTGAAACGTTTAACGCCATCGAATTGTCAGGAACTGCTTTTCGATGATGTGCTCTCGGTTGAACGGGCGGGTGAAGAGCATGATATCTTCGCAAACACGCTGCGCGAGCAGGGTGTGGAAGTCCTGCTGTTAACCGACCTCCTGACACAAACGCTTGATATTACAGAAGCGAAAGCCTGGCTGCTGGAGACGCAAATCTCGGACTATCGCCTCGGGCCTACCTTTGCGGGCGACGTGCGCGGCTGGCTGGCGGACATGCCGCACCGTGAACTGGCGCGCAGATTAAGCGGCGGATTAACCTACGGCGAAATTCCGGCGGCCATCAAAAATATGGTGGTAGATACCCACACGGCCAATGACTTTATTATGAAGCCTCTGCCGAACCATTTATTTACCCGCGACACTTCCTGCTGGATTTATAACGGCGTGTCCATTAACCCGATGGCTAAACCCGCCCGTCAGCGTGAAACCAATAACCTTCGGGCAATATATCGCTGGCATCCGGCATTTGCCGACGGCGATTTTATTAAGTATTTCGGCGACGAAAATATTAATTACGACCACGCTACCCTGGAAGGCGGCGACGTATTAGTGATTGGTCGCGGGGCGGTATTGATCGGCATGTCCGAACGCACGACGCCGCAGGGCGTGGAGTTCCTCGCCAACAGCCTGTTCAAACACCGCCAGGCCGAGCGCGTGATCGCCGTTGAACTGCCAAAACATCGCTCCTGCATGCACCTCGACACCGTGATGACCCACATCGACGTGGACACTTTCTCCGTCTACCCGGAAGTAGTGCGCAAAGACGCCCAGTGCTGGACGCTCACCCCGGACGGGCGCGGCGGTCTGCAACGTACCCAGGAAACCGACCTGCTGCACGCCATCGAGAAAGCGCTCGGCATTAATCAGGTGCGCCTGATCACCACCGGCGGCGACGCCTTTGAAGCCGAACGCGAACAGTGGAACGACGCCAACAACGTTCTGACCATCCGTCCCGGCGTGGTGATTGGCTACGAGCGCAACGTCTGGACTAACGAGAAGTACGACAAAGCCGGCATCACCGTGCTGCCCATCCCGGGCGATGAGCTGGGACGCGGCCGCGGCGGCGCACGCTGCATGAGCTGCCCACTGGAACGCGACGGAATTTAAAGGAGCCATCATGGAACGAAAACCCACTCTGGTTGTGGCCCTTGGCGGCAACGCGCTGCTGAAGCGCGGCGAGCCGCTGGAAGCCGAGATCCAGCGCCAGAACATTGAGCAGGCCGCCCGCACCATCGCCGGGCTCACGGCGCAGTGGCGCGTGGTGCTGGTCCACGGCAACGGTCCACAGGTCGGGCTGCTGGCGCTGCAGAACAGCGCCTACGACAAAGTGACCCCTTACCCACTGGACGTTCTTGGTGCCGAAAGCCAGGGGATGATCGGCTACATGCTCCAGCAGGCGCTGAAAAACAACCTGCCGCAGCGTGAGGTGAGCGTCCTGCTTACGCAAGTGGAAGTGGACGCCGCCGACCCGGCGTTCAGCAACCCGACCAAATACATCGGCCCGGTGTACAGCGAAGCCCAGGCAAAAACGCTGGCCGCGGAAAAAGGCTGGGTGTTTAAGGCCGACGGCAGCTACTTCCGTCGCGTGGTGCCGTCACCGCAGCCGAAACGCATCGTCGAGAGCGACGCCATCACGGCGCTGATCCAGCGCGACCACCTGGTGATCTGCAACGGCGGCGGCGGCGTGCCGGTGGTGGAAAACGCCAACGGCTATCACGGCATTGAGGCGGTGATCGACAAAGACCTCTCCGCCGCCCTGCTGGCGCGCCAGATTGAGGCCGACGCCCTGCTGATCCTCACCGATGCCGACGCGGTGTACCTCGACTGGGGAAAACCGACCCAGCGCCCGCTGGCGCAGGTGACGCCAGAACTGCTCAGAGGCATGCAGTTTGACGCCGGATCGATGGGGCCGAAAGTGGCCGCCTGCCGCGAGTTTGTTGAAGCCTGCAACGGCATTGCCGGAATCGGCGCGCTGGCCGATGGGGCAGAGATTCTGGCGGGCGAGAAAGGCACGTTGATTCGTAACTGAACATACATTTAAAAAGGATTTCCCATATGACCATCAACCTGAAAAACCGCAACTTCCTGAAACTGCTGGACTACACCCCGGCGGAGATCCAGTACCTGATCGACCTCGCCATCGAGCTGAAAGCGGCCAAAAAAGCCGGACGCGAAAAGCAAACCCTGGTCGGCAAAAACATCGCCCTGATCTTTGAAAAAACCTCCACCCGCACCCGCTGCGCCTTCGAAGTGGGCGCGTTTGACCAGGGTGCGCAGGTGACCTACCTCGGCCCAAGCGGATCGCAGATCGGCCATAAAGAGTCGATGAAAGACACCGCCCGCGTGTTGGGGCGTATGTATGACGGTATCGAATACCGCGGCTACGGCCAGGCGATTGTTGAAGAGCTGGGTGAATACGCGGGCGTACCGGTGTGGAACGGCCTGACCGACGAATTCCATCCGACGCAGATCCTCGCCGATCTGATGACCATGCTGGAGCACGCGCCGGGCAAAACCCTGCCGGAGCTAAGCTTTGCTTATCTCGGCGACGCACGCAACAACATGGGCAACTCCCTGATGGTCGGCGCGGCCAAAATGGGGATGGACATCCGCCTGGTGGCACCGAAATCCTTCTGGCCGGAAGCGGGTCTGGTTGAGCAGTGCCGTGCCATCGCGAAAGAAACGGGCGCGCGCATCACCCTGACCGACGACGTGGAAGAAGGCGTGCGCGGGACGGATTTCCTCTACACCGACGTGTGGGTCTCCATGGGCGAGCCGAAAGAGGCGTGGGCCGAACGCGTCAGCCTGATGAAGCCGTATCAAATTAACGCGGACGTCATGAAAGCCACCGGCAACCCGAACGTCAAGTTCATGCACTGCCTGCCGGCGTTTCACAACGAGCACACCAAAGTGGGCCGCGAAATCGAAATGGCCTATGGCCTGAAAGGGCTGGAGGTGACGGAAGAGGTCTTCGAATCCCCGAACTCTATCGTCTTTGATGAAGCAGAAAACCGCATGCATACCATTAAAGCGGTCATGGTGGCGACACTCGGCGACTAATCACCGCCCGGCGCGCCGCGGGGTGCGCCGGGTTTCAGGAGAACATCATGGGCAAGTTCAAATTTCCCTCCGCATACACCATTCTCTTTTTTCTGATTGCCGTCGTTGCCGTCCTGACGTGGATTGTTCCGGCCGGGCAGTATCACATGGCCATGAACGAGGCGCTCGGCAAGGACGTGCCGGTTGCCGGAACCTATGCGCACGTAGCGGCCCATCCGCAGGGACTGGTTTCCGTGCTGATGGCCCCGATTGCCGGGTTGTACGATCCCGAGTCCGGCCAGGCCGGGGCGATCGACGTTGCGCTGTTTATACTGATCATCGGGGGATTCCTTGGGATCGTCACCAAAACCGGGGCCATTGACGCCGGGATCGAACGCGTCACCACCCGGTTGCGCGGTCGCGAAGAGTGGATGATCCCGATCCTGATGGCGCTGTTTGCCGCAGGCGGCACCATTTACGGCATGGCCGAAGAGTCCCTGCCGTTCTATACCCTGCTGGTTCCGGTGATGTTGGCCGCCCGTTTCGACCCGGTGGTAGCCGCCTCCACCGTGCTGCTCGGCGCCGGGATCGGCACGCTTGGCTCCACCATTAACCCGTTCGCGACGGTGATCGCCGCCAACGCCGCCGGGATCCCCTTCACCAACGGTATCGCCCTGCGCGTCGCGCTGCTGGTCATCGGGTGGATCATCTGTGTGGCGTGGGTGATGCGCTATGCCCGTAAAGTGCGCAAGGATCCCTCTCTCTCCATCGTGGCGGACAAACAGGAGGAGAACCTCGCCCACTTCCTCGGCAACAAGGGCGAACAGTCGCTGGAATTCACCCCGGTGCGCAAAATCATCCTGGTGATTTTCGCCCTTGCCTTCGCGGTCATGATCTACGGCGTGGCGGTGCTCGGCTGGTGGATGGCGGAGATCTCAGCGGTGTTTCTCGCCAGTGCAATAATCGTCGGCCTGATCGCCCGCATGAGCGAAGAGGAACTGACCTCAACCTTTATCAACGGCGCGCGAGATTTGCTGGGCGTCGCGCTGATTATCGGTATCGCGCGCGGTATCGTAGTGATCATGGATAAGGGCATGATTACCCATACCATTTTGCACAGCGCCGAGGGAATGGTTACCGGCTTATCGACGGTGGCGTTCATCAACGTGATGTACTGGCTGGAGGTGGTGCTGTCGTTTCTTGTGCCTTCTTCGTCCGGCCTGGCCGTTCTGACGATGCCGATCATGGCGCCTCTTGCCGATTTCGCTAACGTCAACCGCGACCTGGTGGTTACGGCTTACCAGTCGGCGTCCGGTATCGTTAACCTGATCACTCCCACCTCTGCCGTCGTAATGGGCGGGCTGGCTATCGCCCGCGTGCCTTACGTGCGCTATCTGAAATGGGTCGCGCCGCTGCTGGGGATTTTAACGGTGGTGATTATGGTGGCGTTAAGTCTGGGGGCGTTGTTGTAATTTGCCGGATGGCGCTGCGCTTATCCGGCCTGTGGATCGGTGCGGTGTCACCGGTTATTTCGGGAACTGATATGGGAACTATGATGGATTACGAAGAGTACTCTCCCAAAGAGCAACTACAGCTAACGGTCTGCCAGCGTCTGATCGCGGAAAAGGGCTATCTCTCTCAGGAGGAGATCCGCCGCGACTTACAGGAGCGGGGTTTTGAGACCATCAGCCAGTCCACCGTTTCACGTCTGCTCAAGTTGCTCGGTGTCATAAAAATTCGAAATGCCAAAGGGCTAAAGATTTATTCGCTGAATCCCCAGCTGCGCCCGGCTCCTGATGCCGCGCGCACCGTGTCCGAAATGGTGGTGAGCGTTGAGCACAATAGCGAATTTATCCTTATCCATACCGTTGCCGGATATGGCCGCGCGGTGGCGCGTATCCTGGATTATCACCAGTTACCGGAAATTTTAGGCGTGGTGGCCGGAAGCAGTATCGTCTGGGTCGCCCCTCGGGTGGTGAAGCGCACCGCGCTGGTGCATAAGCAAATTAATTATTTACTCAGAACGCATTAATATTCATAAAGAACCGTTTGCATTGAGTAAAGCGTGCATTAAATCGCTTGATCCGCAAAGCGAGCTGCGTATAATGCCCGACAATTTGCCGGGAGGAAGCATGGTCAAGCGTGTACGACATAACGTCTTACCGCGTCTGAAATCAGACGCTGGCCTGCCGTTTTTCTTCCCGTTGCTTAATCTATTCCCAGAGCCCCTCATTTGAGGGGTTTTTTTTTGCCCGGCGTCAGGAGATAAACATGAATCCGCTTTATCAAAAACACATCATTTCCATAAACGACCTCAGCCGCGAAGAGCTGGAACTGGTTCTGGAAACCGCGGCAAAACTGAAGGCCAATCCGCAACCGGAGCTGCTGAAGCACAAGGTGATTGCGAGCTGCTTCTTTGAAGCCTCGACCCGCACCCGCCTCTCCTTTGAGACCTCCATGCACCGCCTGGGCGCGAGCGTGGTGGGCTTCTCAGACAGCAGCAACACGTCGCTGGGTAAAAAAGGCGAGACCCTGGCGGATACCATTTCAGTGATCAGCACCTACGTAGACGCGATTGTGATGCGCCACCCGCAGGAGGGCGCGGCGCGCCTGGCGACCGAGTTTTCCGGCGGCATCCCGGTACTGAACGCCGGGGACGGTGCTAACCAGCATCCGACGCAGACCCTGCTGGATCTGTTCACCATTCAGGAGACGCAGGGCACGCTGGAGAACCTGAACATCGCCATGGTCGGCGACCTGAAATATGGCCGCACCGTCCACTCCCTGACCCAGGCGCTGGCGAAATTTAACGGCAACCGCTTCTTCTTCATCGCCCCAGACGCGCTGGCGATGCCGCAGTACATTCTCGATATGCTGGACGAAAAAGGCATTGCGTGGAGCCTGCACGCCAGCATCGAAGAGGTGATGAGCCACGTGGATATTCTCTACATGACCCGCGTGCAGAAAGAGCGTCTGGATCCTTCCGAGTACGCCAACGTGAAGGCGCAGTTTGTCCTGCGCGCCAGCGACCTCGACGGCGCGCGCGACAACATGAAGGTGCTGCACCCGCTGCCGCGCATCGATGAGATCACCACTGACGTGGATAAAACGCCGCACGCCTGGTACTTCCAGCAGGCCGGGAACGGTATCTTCGCCCGCCAGGCGTTACTGGCACTGGTTCTGAATCGCGATTTAGCTCTGTAAGGGGAGACGACCATGACACACGATAACAAACTCCAGGTTGAAGCCATCAAACGTGGCACCGTGATTGACCACATCCCTGCGCAGGTGGGCTTTAAGCTGCTGACGCTGTTCAAACTGACCGAGACCGATCAGCGCATCACCATTGGCCTGAACCTGCCGTCGGGCGAGATGGGCCGCAAGGACTTGATCAAAATCGAGAATACCTTCCTGACCGACGAGCAGGTCAACCAGCTGTCGCTATACGCACCGGATGCTACCGTCAACCGCATCGACGAGTATGAAGTGGTCGGCAAATCCCATCCTGGCCTGCCGGATCGCATTGAGAGCGTGCTGGTCTGTCCGAACAGCAACTGCATCAGTCATGCTGAGCCGGTTTCATCCAGTTTTGCAGTGAAAAAACGCGCTGATGACATCGCACTCAAATGCAAATACTGCGAAAAAGAGTTTTCTCATTATGTGGTGCTGGCCAACTAATTGAGGTTGGTAAAGGATCCCGGCCTCCCTATAATGGCCGGGAACATTTAATCAGCTGTTATTCTGGAGAAATCATGACCAAAGTACTCGCGACGGAAAATGCACCCGCGGCTATCGGCCCGTACGTTCAGGGCGTTGATCTGGGCAGCATGATCATCACCTCGGGCCAGATCCCGGTGAACCCAAAAACCGGTGAAGTGCCAGCCGACGTAGCGGCACAGGCGCGTCAGTCGCTGGAAAACGTGCAGGCTATCGTTGAATCTGCCGGTCTGAAAGTGGGCGACATCGTGAAAACGACCGTGTTCGTGAAAGATCTGAATGATTTCGCGACCGTTAACGCCACTTACGAAGCATTCTTTACCGAATACAATGCGACCTTCCCGGCGCGCTCCTGCGTTGAAGTGGCGCGTCTGCCAAAAGACGTGAAAATTGAAATCGAAGCGATCGCCGTGCGCCGCTAATCAATTTCAGGTAAACCAGGGCAGCTTCGGCTGCCTTTTTTATTTGGCTATTTTTACCTTCGTAATACGATGACGACGCGGTCCGGGAATAAATACACTCGCACACCTTTATAAATTCCCGCTTCGGACAAAAATGAAAATCTCCAGAATTGCGTTGGCTATGGCCACTCTTACGGTAGCCTCTTCTGCGCTGGCACACGGCTATATCGAATCCCCTGCCAGCCGCGCTTATATGTGTAAACAGGGACAAAATATTGACTGCGGTCTGGTGGAATATGAACCCCAGAGCGTAGAACGTGCCTCCGGTTTCCCGTCAGGGAGCCTGCCGCCGGATGGCGAACTCGCCAGCGCCGGGATTGCCAACTACTCGCAGCTTGATAAGCAAAGCCAGAATGCCTGGACCAAAACGCCGATGACCGCCGGGGTACATCAGTTTGTCTGGCACCACACCGCGCCGCACAAAACCACCAACTGGCGCTATTACATCACCAAACAAAACTGGAACCCGAATAAGCCGCTGACCCGCGACCAGTTCGACTTAACGCCGTTTTGTACGGTAAACGGCAACGGCCAGGCGCCCGCAATGACCCAGTCGATGAACTGTAACGTGCCGGAACGTACCGGTTATCAGGTGATTTACGGCGTGTGGGAAATTGCCGATACGCCCAACAGTTTCTATCAGGCCATCGACGTGGACTTCGGTAACGGCGGCAACGTCACGCCGGATGAAACCCCGGCCGCCGCCTCCGTGTGGAGCAAAACGCTGAGCGGCCAGATTGCAGGTAACAACCTCAACGTGGGCGATAAAGTGATTGCTCGCTTCTTCGATGCCAACGGCGAAATTGCCTCCATGGCGACCGAGCTGACTATCGCCTCGGCTCAACAGGGAGATGCCAACCAGTGGGCCTACGATCTGGCGCAAAAAATTAACAGCGCTCATCACGACGTGCGCGTCGGCGTGAAGGATGAAAGCGGAGACGTTAGCCCGGTTCACGGCGCAAACAGCGTCTTCGTAAAAGAAGACAGTACGCTGAAGTCAGTGGCTATCTCTTATGAAGAGCAAAAAGCGGTGGTTAATGAATCCATTGCCGTGACTGACCTGCATTACAGCAAAGTGACTCACGGTGCCGCGACGGTGACATTCCACGTCAATACGCAGGGTGACGTGAACCTTGAAGCACACGTATTGAACCATCCCGGAGCGGAAAAAGGTTATCTGAAGCAGGATATGAATAACAGCAACCAGGATGTGACCATGAACCTGACAAACGTCACGCCAGGGCACCACATGCTGAAATACTACGCCACCAATAAAGCCGGCACCCTGTTCGCGCAGGACGTGCTGGATATGATGCTCGAAGGTGAAGCAACCTCCGGCGATACCGGTAAATCTGATTTTATCTTCCCGGATAACCTTGCCTCTTATAAGGCGGGCACCGTGGTGTTGCAGCCCAAAGACGGTAAGACCTACGAGTGCAAGCCATTCCCGTACAGTGGGTACTGCAAGCAGTACAGTTCGACCTCTACCCAGTTCGAGCCCGGCGTGGGTTCAGACTGGAAAGAGGCGTGGATGTTGAAGAACTGAGTTGCCTTTACGCCCGGCGGCACTTCGTTTGCCGGGCCTACACGTCACGTAGGCCCGGTAAGCGTAGCGCCACCGGGCGCTTATGTTACTGGTTTCGCGTCGCCCTGAGCAGCGTCTCCAGCGGATACACCGCAGCAATCACCACTTCGTCCTGCACCTTCGCCGCGTTATCCAGCTCGCGTTGAATCGAGGCGATCTCTTTGTCATCCAGCGTGCCCTGTCGCGCCACCAGATCCGTCAGCCTCAGGCCAATTGCGGCAAGCTTATCCACCTCCAGGATCACCGGTTTAATCGCCTTCAGCTGATAGCTGTTTTCGCTCAGCGCCAGCGCGTCGCTGGTGTTGCTCTGCCAGCGATTAAAGACGTGGCGCAGCGCGTCGGCGCTTTCCGTGTCTTCCGCATCGCTCACCAGACGGTCCGCCCATTTGTTCATCTGACGCACGGTGATGCTTTCCGCATTCAGCGCATCCGCGAGGCGGTTAAGCGGCTCAAACTGGTGATAGTTTCCCGCCTGGAACTTGAGGTGCTGCCGGGTGTAATACTGGGCCGGTTCAAGCGCCTGCGCGAGGATTTGCAGCGGCAACGTGTCGGCATTATTCGCGAGCCGCGTGAATTGCACCTGCTGCTGGGTATGCTGCTGCAGGCCAACCGACACCGTCGTCCAGCTGTCCATCGCCTGCAGGCGGGTATACATGTTGTCGACATCATTGACGTCCTGCGCGGACCATAACCGCTCCGCCACCGCAAACGTCCGCGGCCACAGGCGGATATCCAGCACCGGCGCGACCACGTTTTCCGCCCACAGCGCGGCTTCTCCGCCGAGCAAATTAGCCTGATTCGCCGCGTCCGGCACTACCGGCGGGATCCCTTTCGGCACCTCGTCCAGACGGGTACCGCTAATCGGATAGCGGGTATTGCCCACCAGGAAGTAACCGGTGAGCTTGTCGTTATCGACGGAGACGACCGGGCGCGTTTCGCCCATCCAGGTATCAACGGTAAACGTCACCTGATTGTCGTCGCGCCACGCAATATCCTGCACCGCACGGCGGGATTTCCCGGCAAAATCAATAAAACCGCGCCAGCCGGCGTCCCCTTTCACCAGGGTAAAACTCCCCTCGACCGGCTTGCCTTTCAGACGCGGCATGGAGAAGGCCCAGCTCTGGGCGCTGTCGGTGTCTGCTATCACGTCCACGCCATTCAGCCCCTGGGGAACGATTTCATTGCGGTAGTGATAGGCGGTGGACTGGGGTTGATCGAGGTAGAAACCGGTCGAAAGAATACCCTTATAGCCGGTTTGCGCCACCTTACCCAGCGCGTCCTGCCCCTGCCAGGACTGGATCAGAATGCTTTTCGGTAAGTCAGGATGATAGATCTCATCCCAGCCGACCATCTGCCGATGATGTTTCTCGAGGATCGTCTCCAGCTTGCGGTTGAAATAGGCCTGCAGCGCGTGGCTGTCCGCCAGTGTGTTGTCGCGCATGAACGTCTGGATCGCGGCGTTCGCTTTCCACTGGCTGTCGTCCACCTCATCCCCGCCGATGTGCAGATACGGATCCGGGAAGATCGCTGCCAGTTCGCTGACCATCGCGTCAGCAAAGGCGTATGTGGCCTCTTTGGTCGGATCAAGCACCGGCTTCAGCACGCCCCAGTTGCGCTCCATTTTGTAGGGCCCCGGCGCGCTCATCAGCTCCGGGTAGGCCACAGCAATCGCCGAGGCGTGGCCCGGCATGTCGATCTCCGGCACCACGCGGATGCCGCGCTCGGTGGCATAGCGAACAATCTCGCGCATCTGCTCAGGGGTATAGAACAGCCCGTCGCTGGCAAGCTGCGTCAGCTTCGGGTAACGCTTCGAGCTGAAGCGCCAGCCCTGATCGTCGGTTAAGTGCCAGTGCAGGACGTTAAGCTTTGCGGCCGCCATGCCGTCAATCTGGCGTTTGATATCCACGACGGGAATGAAATGGCGCGCCGAGTCGAGCAGCAGCCCTCGCCACGGGAAGCGCGGCGCGTCTTCAATGGTCACCCACGGCAGCGACGTGTTTTCCGCGCCGTTTTGCACCAGCTGGAGCAGCGTTTCCATCGCCCGCAGCGCGCCGAAGCGGGTGTTGGCGGAGATGTTCACACCGTTGGCATCCACCGTGAGCTTATAGCTTTCATCACTGTCCGGCAGCGGCTGTGGCTTCACCTTTTTGGCGATGGCGATGCGAATGGTCGGTTTGTCCGGTTGCTCAGCCTGCGGCTGTAGCGTCCAGCCGGTTTGCAGGGCGATACGCTGACGCAGGCGGTTGACCGCGTCGCCGAGATCGTCGCCGCTGACGGTCACGGAAAGTTGGCTGGTGAGCACCAGTGCGCCCTGCGTGGTCGGGCGTTCCACCTTCTCAGGCCAGGGCATTAACGGGAGATCCCCTGCCGGGGCGGCAAAGGCAGAGGCGCCGAGCAGCAGCCCGGCGGTTAAGAGGCTGTACCGTAACATGAATGTTCCTTATCTGACGGGCCAAATAAAGGCAAAACATTCTGTTAACATGCGTACAAATTGTCGTCAAGCGAATGCGCCGACGGCGATCACAGGTTGTTAAATTTGGGAAGAAAGCTATTGCCCGGTGGCGCTGCGCTTACCGGGCCTACGTGACGGGAGTAGGCCGGGTAAGGCGAAGCCGCCACCCGGCAAAAAATCACTGCCACCCATACCGACGCGCATAAAACCCTTTCACCATCTGCGTCAGCACCATGTAGCCCGCGAGGATCGCCACCAGCCACGGGAAGTAGCTCAGCGGCAGCGCCTGAAGCTGCAGGTAACTTGCCAGCGGCGAGAACGGCAGCGCGATGCCGAGCGCCATCACAATGCCCGTCATCACAATCAGCGGCCATGCGGCACGGCTCTGGATGAACGGAATGCGGCGCGTGCGGATCATATGCACAATCAGCGTTTGCGACAGCAGACCCACCACGAACCAGCCGGACTGGAACAACGTCTGATGTTCCGGCGTGTTGGCATGGAACACAAACCACATCAGGCAGAAGGTCAGGATGTCGAAGATGGAGCTGATCGGCCCAAAGAACAGCATAAAGCGCCCCAGATCGGACGGGTTCCAGCGCTGTGGCTTCTGGATCTGCTCGTCGTCGACGTTATCAAACGGGATCGCCACCTGGGACACGTCGTACATCAGGTTCTGGATCAGCAGGTGCAGCGGCAGCATCGGCAGGAACGGCAGAAACGCGCTGGCCACCAGGACGCTGAACACGTTACCGAAGTTGGAGCTGGCGGTCATTTTGATGTACTTGAGCATGTTGGCGAAGGTGCGACGCCCTTCGATAACGCCTTCCTCCAGCACCATCAGGCTTTTTTCCAGCAGGATAATATCCGCCGCTTCGCGGGCAATATCCACCGCGCCGTCCACGGAGATGCCAATATCCGCGGCACGCAGGGCGGGCGCATCGTTGATGCCGTCACCCATAAAGCCCACAACGTGCCCTTCACGACGCAGCAGGGTAACAATGCGCTCTTTGTGCATCGGTGTCAGGCGGGCAAACAGCGTGGTGTGCTGCGCCAGCTTCGCCAGCTCGTCGTCGGACAGGGGCTCAATGTCACTGCCCACGACCACCTCACCCGCATCCAGCCCGACTTCGTGACACACTTTCGCGGCCACCAGCTCGCTGTCGCCGGTGAGGATTTTAACGGTGATCCCGCTCGCCTTCAGCGCTTTTAGCGCAGGCGCGGTGGTCTCTTTCGGCGGATCGAGGAATGCGATGTAACCCTCGAGGATCAAATCGGATTCGTCGATACGCTGATAGTCCCCCTCGCGCGCGGGCAGAAACTTGCTCGCCACCGCCACCACGCGCAGCCCCTGACGGTTCAGGTTGTCGGTGACGCGCCTGATGCGGCGCAGCATGGTGTCGTCCAGCGGAACGATCTCACCGTTATGGCGCACCTGCGTCGACACATTCAGGATCTCCTGCAGCGCGCCTTTGCAGATCAGCTGGTGCACGTCCGGCTGCTCGCTCACCACCACCGACATGCGGCGGCGTTCAAAGTCAAACGGGATCTCATCCACCTTCTGCCAGCGACCGGAGAGCGTGCGGGCGGCTTCCTCATCGACCCCTTCCAGCACCGCCACGTCGAGCAGGTTCTTCAGCCCGGTCTGGTAATGGCTGTTCAGCCACGCGCTGTGCAGCACGCGTTCGCTGGTTTTACCGGCGATATCGGTGTGGTTCTCCAGCACGATTTTATCCTGCGTCAGGGTGCCGGTTTTGTCGGTGCAGAGAATGTCCATCGCGCCAAAGTTCTGGATAGCGTCGAGGTGCTTGACGATCACTTTCTGTTTCGAGAGCTTCACCGCCCCACGCGCCAGCGTGGAGGTGACAATCATCGGCAGCATTTCCGGCGTTAAGCCAACGGCCACGGAGAGGGCAAACAGCGCCGCCTCCCACCAGTCGCCCTTGGTGTAGCCGTTGATCAACAGCACAATCGGCGTCATCACCATCATAAAGCGGATCAGCAGCATGCTGACGCGGCCAATCCCTTTCTGGAAGGCATTCGGCTCGCTCTCCTGCTCGCTGACGCGTCCGGCAAGCTGACCAAACCAGGTGTTGCCCCCGGTCGCGGTGACAATCGCCTGCGCCGTACCGCTGACGACCGTGGTTCCCATAAAGCACAGGGTGTCGCACTCAAGCGGGTTCATCTGCTGCGGATCTCGGCTGCGCGCCACCTTTTCAACGGGCAGGGATTCCCCGGTCAGGGAGGCCTGGGCGACAAACAGATCCCGCGCCTGAATGATGCGTAAATCCGCCGGGATCATGTCCCCCGCGGCCAGCTTCACCAGGTCACCCGGCACCAGCTGGTCAATGGGCAGCTCCACCCAGGCGTTTTCGCCGAGGTCGTTAATCACGCGCGAGACGGTCGCGGTGTTGCTGACCATCGCTTTCAGGGCGTCCGCCGCTTTGGTGGAGCGGGCTTCCTGAATAAAGTTCAGCAGCGTGGAAATCCCCACCATCAGGGCAATCACCCCAGCGGCAAAGAGATCTTCCGTCGCGTAGGAGATGATGCCGAGCACGGTCAGCAGCAGGTTGAAGGGGTTGCGGTAGCAGAGCCACAGGTGCACCCACCACGGAGACGGTTTTTGCGCCGGAATTTGGTTATCGCCGTGCACGGCGCGGATTTTGTCCACTTCCGTCGCGTTCAGCCCTTCCGGGTGGCCGCCAAAGGCGCGCCAGACTTCGTTCTCATCCATTGCCGCCACGTTCAGGCAGCGTTCGGTCAGGGAAGCGGGAATCGCTGCACCCGCGATGTTTTTTGCATTGGGCAGCGGGTCGCGCTGAATAAGACGATGTGGCAGGTGGCGGCTCAGCAGGGCCTGCAGCTGCCGGGTGATATTTTTAAACATAGTCATTCCTCCGCATCCGCAACGGCGGACGCAGCATTCCCTTCAGGCGTGGCAAAGCCGTACCTGTCAGGCACTCAATTTTTCAAGCAGGAACGTTTGGGACGTTGCTGCCTCACATCACCGGTGAGACAGCAAAAGCTGGCTTACCGGAAAGAACGTGTTCTCCCGTTCAGGAGAGGTGTGGGATCGGGATCCATGGAGCCTCCGGTAAGTAAAAAACAGGGTGTCGCCGCGCAGTATAAGGATTTAAGCGTACCCTTTGTGACGATTCGGGCGGTATTATACCCCCCTGCAAATAAACCGAACGTAAACCAGACTTTGCCCATAGCGAAATCGCGCTATAGCATTAGGCTCAATTGATCATTTTGTCGTTGTTACAGGGAAAACAGCATGCAGAACCGCCTTACCATTAAAGACATCGCGCGTTTAAGCGGCGTGGGGAAATCGACCGTCTCACGGGTGCTGAATAACGAAAGCGGTGTCAGCGAACGCACCCGCGAGCGCGTCGAGGCGGTGATGAATCAGCACGGCTTTTCCCCTTCCCGCTCCGCGCGCGCTATGCGCGGGCAGAGTGACAAAGTGGTCGCGATTATTGTCTCTCGTCTGGATTCGCTCTCGGAGAACCTTGCCGTGCAGACCATGTTGCCCGCCTTTTACGAGCAGGGATATGACCCCATCATGATGGAGAGCCAGTTCTCGCCGCAGCTGGTTGAAGAGCATCTGGGCATGCTCCAGCGACGCAACATTGACGGCGTGGTGCTGTTCGGCTTTACCGGCATTAAAGACGAGATGCTAAAACCCTGGCAGCCCTCACTGGTCATGATGGCGCGCGACGCCCACGGTTTTGCCTCTGTCTGTTATGACGACGAGGGGGCGATTATCACCCTGATGCAGCGTCTGTACGATAAAGGCCATCGCCATATCAGCTTCCTCGGCGTACCCCACACCGACGTCACCACCGGCAAGCGTCGCCATGAGGCCTATCTGGCATTTTGCAAAAAGCACAACCTCCCGGCCGTCGCCTCCCTGCCGGGTCTGGGCATGAAGCAAGGCTACGAGCAGGTTGCCAGTGTCCTGACCCCGCAGACAACCGCGCTGGTGTGCGCCACGGATACGCTGGCGCTGGGAGCCAGCAAATACCTTCAGGAGCAGCGCATCGACAGCCTGCAGGTGGCGAGCGTCGGCAGCACGCCGCTGATGAAGTTTCTGCACCCGGAGATCATCACCGTCGATCCGGGTTATGCCGAGTCCGGCAGACAGGCCGCCGCGCAGCTGATCGAGCAGATCAACGGGCGGAGCGAGCCGCGGCAGATCGTGATTCCCGCTCATCTTTCATAGCCCCTCTGAAGCGTTTATTGTGATCTTCGCCCGATTTCGGGAACGTTCCCATTTTCGCCGTCACGCTGAAAGAGTAGGCTTGCGCTCAGGTCATTACACCCCTCACCATCTGTCATGAGGTTTCATGATGAGTAAAGTCAAACAAGCAGATATTGATCAGCTGATCGTCCTGGTCGGCGGCCGCGAAAACATCGCAACCGTTAGCCATTGCATTACCCGCCTGCGCTTCGTGCTGAACGATCCGGCCAAAGCGAACCCGAAGGCGATTGAAGAACTCAAAATGGTTAAAGGCTGCTTCACCAACGCCGGGCAGTTCCAGGTGGTCATTGGTACCGAAGTGGGCGATTACTATCAGGCTCTGCTGGCAACCACCGGGCACAGCTCGGCGGATAAAGAGCAGGCCAAGAAGGCTGCACGCCAGAATATGAAGTGGCACGAGCAGCTGATTTCCCACTTCGCGGAGATCTTCTTCCCGCTGCTGCCGGCGCTGATCAGCGGCGGCTTAATTCTCGGTTTCCGTAACGTCATCGGTGATGTGCCGATGAGCGACGGCAAAACGCTGGCGCAGATGTATCCGGCGCTGAAAACCGTTTACGACTTCCTGTGGCTGATTGGTGAAGCGATCTTCTTCTATCTGCCGGTCGGGATTTGCTGGTCCGCGGTGCGCAAAATGGGCGGTACGCCGATTCTCGGTATCGTGCTGGGCGTCACGCTGGTCTCTCCGCAGTTAATGAACGCTTACTTACTTGGTCAGCAGGTGCCTGAAGTGTGGAACTTCGGTCTGTTCACCATCGCCAAAGTGGGCTATCAGGCGCAGGTTATCCCGGCCCTGCTGGCGGGGCTGATGCTGGGCTTTATTGAGACACGCCTGAAGCGCATCGTGCCGGATTATCTCTATCTGGTGGTCGTTCCGGTCTGCTCGCTGATTCTGGCCGTCTTCCTGGCACATGCGTTTATCGGTCCGTTTGGCCGCATGATCGGCGACGGCGTGGCCTTCGCGGTGCGCCACCTGATGACCGGCAGCTTCGCACCGATTGGCGCCGCGCTGTTTGGCTTCCTGTACGCCCCGCTGGTGATTACCGGTGTACACCAGACCACGCTGGCCATTGATATGCAGATGATCCAGAGCCTCGGCGGCACGCCGGTCTGGCCGATTATCGCCCTGTCTAACATTGCGCAGGCGTCTGCGGTGACCGGCATCATCATCGTCAGCCGTAAGCACAACGAGCGCGAGATCTCCGTTCCGGCCGCGATCTCTGCCTACCTCGGCGTCACCGAACCGGCGATGTACGGTATCAACCTGAAATACCGCTTCCCGATGCTCTGCGCGATGATCGGTTCCGGTCTGGCAGGCCTTGTGTGTGGTCTGAACGGCGTGATGGCGAACGGGATTGGCGTGGGCGGTCTGCCGGGCATTCTCTCCATCCAGCCCGCTTACTGGCAGGTGTTTGCCCTGGCAATGGCGATTGCGATTATCGTCCCAATGGCGCTCACCACCGTGGTTTATCAGCGTAAGTTCCGTCAGGGCGCGCTGCAGATTGTTTAACTTCATCTTTCGGGGCGCAGTTGCGCCCCTTCGCATTTGCAGGAACGCATTATGAATACCCTTCCTCACTGGTGGCAGAACGGCGTCATCTATCAGATCTATCCAAAGAGTTTTCAGGACACGACCGGCAGTGGCACCGGCGATTTACGCGGCGTGACCGCGCGGCTGGACTACCTGAAAACCCTCGGCATTGACGCCATCTGGCTGACGCCGTTTTATATCTCGCCGCAGGTGGATAACGGCTATGACGTGGCGAATTACATCGCCATCGACCCGGCGTACGGTACGCTGGATGATTTTGACGAACTGGTCGCCGGGGCGCATCAACGCGGTATTCGCATCGTGCTGGACATGGTGTTCAACCACACGTCAACCCAGCACGCCTGGTTCCGGGAATCACTGAATAAGGAAAGCCCGTACCGCCAGTTCTACATCTGGCGCGACGGTACGCCGGAGCAACTGCCTAACAACTGGCGCTCCAAGTTTGGCGGCAACGCCTGGCGCTGGCACGCCGAGAGCGAGCAGTATTACCTGCACCTCTTCGCGCCGGAGCAGGCGGATCTCAACTGGGAAAACCCGGAGGTGCGCGCCGAGCTGAAAAAGGTATGCGAGTTCTGGGCCGATCGCGGCGTGGACGGCTTACGTCTGGACGTCATTAACCTGATTTCAAAAGATCAGGATTTCCCGAATGACGAAACGGGCGACGGTCGCCGCTTCTACACGGACGGGCCGCGCATCCACGAATATCTGCAGGAGATGAGCCGCGACGTCTTTACCCCGCGAAACCTGATGACGGTGGGCGAAATGTCCTCGACCTCGCTGGAGAATTGCCAGCAGTATGCCTCGCTCGACGGGCGCGAGCTGTCGATGACCTTTAACTTCCATCACCTGAAGGTGGATTACCCGGGCGGTGAAAAATGGACGAAGGCGAAACCGGACTTTGTCGCGCTGAAAACCCTCTTCCGCCACTGGCAGCAGGGGATGCACAACAAAGCCTGGAACGCGCTGTTCTGGTGTAACCACGATCAGCCGCGCATCGTTTCACGCTTTGGCGACGAAGGGGAACACCGCGTAGCCGCAGCGAAAATGCTGGGCATGGTGCTGCACGGTATGCAGGGCACGCCGTACATTTATCAGGGCGAGGAGCTGGGGATGACCAACCCGCACTTCAGCCGCATCACCGATTATCGCGATGTGGAAAGCCTGAATATGTTCGCCGAAATGCGGGCAAACGGTCGCGATCCTGAGGAACTGCTGGCGATTCTGGCAAGCAAATCCCGCGATAACGGCCGCACGCCGATGCAGTGGGACGCCTCGCACAATGCCGGCTTTAGCGAGGGCGAGCCGTGGATTGGCGTCTGCGATAACTACGAAACCGTGAACGCCCGCGCGGCGCTGGACGACCAGGACTCGGTGTTTTACACCTACCAGTCGCTGATTCGCCTGCGCAAAACGCTGCCGCTGCTCACGTGGGGCGACTACGAGGATCTGCTCCCGGACCATCCTTCCCTGTGGTGTTATCGCCGTCAGTGGCAGGGGCAGACGCTGAGGGTGGTGGCGAACCTGAGCCGCGAGCGTCAGCAGTGGCAACCGGAGCCGGTACAGGGCGCATGGCGGGTCGCACTCAGCAACTATGATGATGTCCCCACCCGTCCCGACACGCTGCTCTTGCGCCCGTTTGAAGCTATCTGGTGGGTGCAGGAATAACTATCAGGAGATACAGCATGCTGTATCTCTTTTTTTTTATGTTTAGCGATACGCTAAATGTACGACGATAACTTTTACATCGTGGCGTGCCGAAAATAAAAATAGCCCTGCCAATCAAATAACCTCGGCAGGACATTATGAAAAAGAGAATTATTAAAGCAACGTGTATTAGCGTACTATTATTAAGCACACAGGGATGGTGCGGAAATACATCCGTCGACCTTCGTTTTGGTCACAACACAAACTCAGACGTCAATGATTCCCGTATTAAGGTCATGCATCAGGCGGAGAATGGTTTTTACTTCTCCGTTGAAGCCGCACAAAACCACAATGATACCTTTTTTGGCGATACCGACCGATATAACCCAGACGAAAAAGGCTTAACGGAGGCGGCACAAGAGATTGAAACGCGCTGGCGCTTCGATCTTGGAAACGGCTTTGCCGTAGCGCCGGGCATGGTGACGGTTTTCACCGCCAGCAATACCCATTACCGCCCCTTCATTCAGGGCTGGAAAGCGTTCGATAACGGTCTGAATCTCGCCGCCCGTTATCGCTATAACACCGTCAATGACGCGCACAGCGACAAAGAACTCGACGGCAGCGGGTATACCCGCCGCCAGTCACACCAGTTCGACATCTGGTTCGCGTATAACATTGGCAAATTCGGGATGTCCTACAACCCACGCTTCCGCTGGCAGGATGGTGTCGATCAGGGAACCGGGGATGATACCTACTGGGAACATACCGTCGCCTTCAACTACAAGCTCGACGATGGCTGGACGCCTTACGTCGAACTGGTTTCACTGGATAAAACCTATATCAACGATGACGGCAACCATGAAAATGATTATGCCGTCCGTCTGGGGATAGTGAAGCAGCTCTGACGACCTGACTACACCGTATCGTGCTGCAGCAGCCTACAGCCGATACGGTCTACCGCACTTAACAGTTCCAGCTGCCCTTCCCGCTGATATAACGATACCGCGTTGATATCAATCAACAACGGCCAGCATAGAGAAGAGAGCGCGGCCAGCGTAGACCCCTCTCGCGTGATCGCAATAATCTTTAATCCTTTGCGCAGCGCGTTACGCGCCATTTCAATTAACGACTGCGTCTCTCCGGATTTACTGATCAACACCAGCGTTCCCTTCGATACCCGCGTCAGCTGGTGCATATCGTTGAGAATAAGGTGCGGCAGGCTCGCCAGAGATAAAAAACGCGACAGGTAGTTGAGGCTGGTGAGTGATGCGCCCCGTGCATAGAGAAAAATATGGCTGGAATGGGTCAGCAACCTGGACATCTCCACCACAATCTCCTCCGCCTGCGGCCCCACGTCAGGGTTTACAGGCGCAGGGGTAAAATGATCGCGCAAAAAACGATACCGAAGCTCGGTATAACTTTTATACCCCATTTTCTTACACACGCGATTAACGGAGGTTGTCGTGGTAAAAGTATCACGGGCAATCTCTTTTGCCGATATAGTAGAAATATGAGTAGCGTGATGCTGAATGTATTCAAATATCAAACGCTCACTTCCCTGAAATGAATTCATATATTACACCCTGTTTAATCCTGGCATGACTTTACCACAGCCGAAAAATATCCTCTGGAAGGCGCTTCACATATTGCAAGCCCGCGTATGACGATACGTAATAAGTATTAGCAAACATTAAAAACTGTTTTGGCTTCTCTTTATACTTTCCCTGTTTTCACATCCAGGGAATTATGACAATGACGAAACAAAAAGTTGTCGCGGTAACGGCCTGCCCGACAGGCATTGCACACACGTTTATGGCCGCGAATAAAATTATCGCATGGGCTAAAGCGCATAACATTGAGGTAAAGGTCGAAACGCAGGGTAGCGACGGTGTTAAAAATCGCTTAACAAAACAGGATATTGCTTCTGCCACCGCCATTATTCTGGCAACCGACGTCCCCATTCAGGATGCCGAACGTTTTGATGACATTCCTCACCTTCAGACACGAACACAAGAGCTGATCAAGCACACCGACCGCTATCTGCGTCAGGCGCTGGCAATGGAAAAAAATGCGACCGCGGTGGCAGATGAAGACGAGGACGATCTCCGGCGTTCGGCTTACCAGATATTTATTGGCCATATCATGGCGGCCATCAGCTATATGTTACCGGTCGTGGTCATGGGTGGGCTGATGATGGCAACGGCCAAAATTACCGGCCAGTTTATTAACATTGAACATTCGCCGTTCAGCGTGCTGGATAAAGTGGGCTTTATGACCATCAAGTTCATGTATCCGGTCTTCGCCATGTATCTGGCGTTTGCCATTGCCGGAAAACCGGCGCTGATCCCCGGGCTTATCGGCGGCATCATGTCAGACGAAGTCTACAAGCGCTTCTTTGATATCGAGGGCTTTATGCCCTCCGGCTTTTTTGGCGCGATTGGGATTGGCTTCTTTGTGGGCTATCTGGTGCGCTGGCTCAACGATTCGATTCATGTCCGCCAGCAGCTCACCACCATTAAAACCATGCTAATCGTCCCGCTGATCACCGGCATTACGCTGGTGATGGTCATGGAATATCTGATTAACCCGATTTTTGGCTCGCTTAATCAGCTGATGGTGGTCTTTTTTACCTCGGCAGGTGACACCGGACGCGGGTTCTATTCCGCAATGATCGCCGCGGGCACCGCTTTCGACCTTGGTGGTCCGGTCAATAAGGCGGCAGGCTCGGTCGCGCTCGGCCTGAATGGCATGAGCGAGACGTTTGATTTAACCGCCCGCGAACTCTCTATCGTGATCCCCTCCATTGGCGTCGGTTTTGCCGCATTCCTCAACGGCCGTTTTGGTCTGCCGGACGTCTTCAGCCGGGAGGAGAAAACCGTTGGCAGCACCTCGTTATTGCTGGGCGTAATCGGGATCTCAGAAGGCGCTATCCCGTTCATCCTGAAAAACCCACGCCTGATCCCGGTGTTCATGACCGGTGCCGTCGCCGGTGCGCTGGTGGCGATTGCACTCGGCGTGAAGCAGACGCTGCCTCTGCCCGCCATCTGGGGCTGGCCGCTGGCGACCAATGTGGCGGGCTATCTGGCGAGCGTCTTTATTGGCGCACTGATTTGCGCCCTGGGCGTGCTTTATGTCAGCCCAAAGAACGTCAGGTGAGGGAAACATCATGAGTCAGATCCACGTTATTGCCCACACGCACTGGGATCAGGAGTGGTATTTCACCCGTCAGGACAGCATGGTGCTGGCGTCATATAACTTTGCGGATGTTATCAACACGCTGGAGCAGGACCCGGCTTATGCCTGCTATCACCTTGACGGGCAGATGGCGGTCGTGGAGGACTTTCTTGCGATCAATCCCGATTATCGCGCCAGGCTGGAAAAGCTGGTCAGAGAAAAAAGGATTTTCGTCGGGCCCTGGTATACCCAGACGGACACCTACAACGTGCATGGCGAATCCATTATCCGCAACCTGAAGTACGGCATCTTCGCCGCACGAACGCTGGGACATGCGATGCAGGTCGGTTATCTGCCTGATACCTTCGGCCACAATGCGCAAATGCCGACGATTTTGCAGAGCTGCAATATCGATAACATCGTCTTCTGGCGCGGTATCGATCACGACCGGCAGGCCAAACGCAGCCAGTTTATCTGGCGCGCACCGTCAGGGGCGAGCGTCATCGCCTGCGCGATGGCGCTCGGGTATGGCGCGGCTAAAAATATCGCTTCGCAAGCCAGCCATCTGCAGGGGAAAATCTACCCGATGGTCGATTTGCTGCGTTCACGGGCCGGTATCGATGACCTGCTCCTGCCCTGCGGCGGCGATCAGGTCAGCATCGACCCGGCGCTGCCGACTATCCTGCAGGTCGCCAGCAAACACTCTCCCAACCAGGATTGGTACACCATCAGTTCGCTGGAGCGTTACGTGGACATCCTGCGCGCGCAGCGTGAGCAGTTTGAATGCTGGGAAGGCGAGCTGAAATCGCCACGCTACACCCGCATCCATAAAACGATCGGCTCCGTGCGCTACGACATTAAAAAGAAAAATGATGAGATTGAGCAGTTTATCCTGCGACAGCTGGAGCCGACGATTGCCATGGCGCGGCATCAGGGGCTACCGGTCAATCTCTCTGTGGTCGATACCCTCTGGAAGACGCTTTTGCGAAGCCACGCCCACGACTCTATCGGCGGCTGTAATAGCGATGCGACCAATCGCGACATTCTGCATCGGCTGGAACAAACCGAGCAGCTGTGTCACAGCCTGTGGAATCTGGTGGTAAAAACGCTGGCCGCCGCCTGTGCTCAGGAAGGGGACCTGCTGATCTTCAATCCGCTGACCACCCCAATGCGGCGCGTGGTTAAAACCACGCTGTATAGCCGGGCTGAACATATCGCGCTGACGTATCAGGGGCAGCCCGTGCGCTTCGACGTCCTGAAAAGAGACATTTTACCCGGCGGAACGGCGATCTCCCTCACTGCCGAAGGCGAGTGTGAAACGCCTCTTCCTCCCTATTTCCGCTGGCACATTGCTGTGCATACGCCGGTTCTGCCGTCGGTTGGCTATCTCACCGTGAACGTTGAGAATAACCCTGCGCCGCTACGGCAGCCTGAACAGGAAAAGGGCCGCGAAATAGAAAATGCGCATTATCGGCTGATGCTGGACGCCGGAACGCTTACCCTTGAGGACAAACACACGGGCAGATGCATCCCCGCGTTCTTTACCCTCGAAGACTGCGCGGATGCGGGCGACAGCTACGATTTCTCCCCGCTTGCAGGCGATACGCCAACGCGCTGTTCCCATTTCACACTCATTGATTGCCTGAAAACGCCTCTTGTCGAAAAGCTGGTTATTGAGGCGACGCTGCTTCTGCCGCCGGATCTCGCCGGACATCAGGATGCAGTCAGAAAACCGTTATGCCTGCGTCTGGCGTGTGAATTGCGCCATGACGATCCGAACCTGTATGTCGACGGTGCGCTGGAAAACAGCCACTGCGATCACCGGCTGCGCTTGCTGATCAACAGCGATATTCACACGCATCACGCTATCGCCTCACAGCCCTTTGCGATCATCCAACGCGAAACGGGGTATGACGATGAAAACTGGCAGGAACGCTATCGCGAGCTGCCCGTGGATATCGAAACCAGCGAGGGCATTATCGCTGTCGCAGAAGAAGGCAAAGCGCTGGTGGTGAATAGCCGCGGCATGAAGGAGTTTCAGATCCTCGGGCACGAACCGGCAGTGATTGCCCTGACGCTGTTTAAGTCAACGGGTGTGCTCGGACGAAATGACCTTGACTGGCGACCGGGTCGGGCATCCGGGATTAATAATACGGTGGTTGAGACCCCCGATGCCCAATTGCTGAAGCCGTTGCACTTTTCATTCAGCGTCGCGCTGGCCGACAGTGCCGATCATCTGACGCTACGTCAGTTGGAAAATCTCGCGACCGGGCAGCCGTTTACCTATCAACGGCAAACGCTGCACACGCTCGATCATCGCCTTGAGCGCTTTTCGTTGCGCCTGCCCGAACGCCAGCTTCCGGCACACTTCTCGCTGTTGACCCTACCGGAGCCGCTTATTCTGTCTGCCCTGCCCCATGCCCAACAGTCGCATGGCACGGTCATCCGCGTGTTTAACGCTGGCACGCAGCCGGTTCCCGTTCCGGCAGATCTCGCGGGGCTTCCTCAGATCAACTATCTGGAAGAGCCCGTGCAGCCGGTAACGGCGATCCACCCTTCCGCGACCTGCGATTTTTTGTTAGAGGCTTAATATGAACTTGCTTGCATTGACGCACCCCGATTTGGTTTTTATCAACCCGCCGCACCGTACCCCTGAAGCGCTGATCCGCTGGCTCGCCGAACCGCTCGTCAGGCGAAACGTCATCGGCGATCAAGAGACATTTATCCAGAGCGTTTTAAAGCGTGAAAGTGAAGGTCCCACGGCTCTGGGCGAAGCACTTGCCGTTCCACACGGTAAAACCGAGACGGTGCATGAGGCGGCGTTTTGTCTGGCGCTTTTTGACGACCCGATACGCTGGCCGGGGCTGGAGGGGGATGAAGAGGTCAGAATGGTCTTCCTGCTCGCCATTCCCCCTGCTGAAGCAGGCAGCACGCATATGCAGCTGCTCACGACGCTAACCAGCCTGTTGACGGAAGACCGTGTGCGTGAGCAGCTTCTGGCGGCACGCACCCGGGAAGAGGCGCTGTCTGCCCTGAGTACGGAAGAACCGCACATTGAGGATGCGGTGGCCGCGCGTTCCCTTCTCATCCCACTGGTGCTGGGCACTGTCGCTATCGCCGCCTTTTTACAGGCAGGTTTAAGCTGGGTGCGCGGCATCCATTAATCACGTAGCGCTCAGTACAGACCGTGCTGAGCGCTTGTTTTTGTTGAATAATTAATCAGATTTTTCCTTCTGGTCTTTACAATCGCTGAAGCGCCCGCCGTTTGTACTCTCGTCTTTTTACTTTGTTCTGCATCAAATAAATCGCAAACAAGTTTGATGCAAATCACTATATGTAGCACTTAAAATGCTCGCCGACCCAACATGTTGTATTAATCGTCTACTATTCCAACAACAAGACGGCGCTTACGCTGGCCGGAATTGTGGATAACACGAGCCGGGAACGCGGGAAGTCTTTGGCCTGGCGGGGAATGCGCCCGGTGAATACTTCTCCACCTCTGTGGATAAACTGTTTTTAAAAATGGAGTGATCATGACACCGCATGTGATGAAACGTGATGGCTGTAAAGTGCCGTTTAAATCAGAGCGCATCCAGGAAGCCATTCTGCGTGCAGCTAAAGCAGCGGGAGTCGATGACGCAGATTACTGCGCCACCGTCGCAGAAGTCGTTAGCAGCCAGATGAATGAACGCAGCCAGGTTGATATCAACGAGATCCAGACCGCGGTTGAAAATCAGCTGATGGCGGGCCCCTACAAGCAGCTGGCCCGCGCCTACATTGAGTACCGCCACGATCGTGACGTGCAGCGTGAAAAGCGCGGCCGCCTGAACCAGGAGATCCGTGGCCTGGTAGAGCAGACCAACTCTGCCCTGCTCAATGAAAACGCCAACAAAGACAGTAAAGTGATCCCCACCCAGCGCGATCTGCTGGCCGGTATCGTCGCCAAACACTATGCCCGTCAGCACCTGCTGCCGCGCGATGTGGTCTCAGCGCACGAGCGCGGTGAGATCCACTATCACGATCTCGACTATTCACCGTTCTTCCCGATGTTCAACTGTATGCTGATCGACCTGAAAGGCATGCTGACCCACGGGTTTAAAATGGGTAACGCCGAGATTGAACCGCCAAAATCCATCTCCACCGCCACTGCGGTCACGGCACAGATTATCGCCCAGGTCGCCAGCCACATTTACGGCGGCACCACCATTAACCGCATTGACGAAGTGCTGGCCCCGTTTGTGACCGCAAGCTTCAACAAGCACCGCAAAACGGCCGAAGAGTGGCAGATCCCGGACGCCGACGGCTATGCGCACTCGCGCACCGAGAAAGAGTGCTATGACGCGTTCCAGTCGCTGGAGTATGAGGTGAATACCCTGCATACCGCCAACGGCCAGACGCCGTTTGTGACCTTCGGTTTTGGCCTGGGCACCAGCTGGGAATCGCGTCTGATCCAGCAGTCCATCCTGCGCAACCGTATCTCCGGCCTCGGTAAGAACCGCAAAACGGCGGTGTTCCCGAAACTGGTATTCGCCATCCGCGACGGGCTGAACCACAAAGTTGGCGATCCGAATTACGACATCAAACAGCTGGCGCTGGAGTGCGCGAGCAAGCGCATGTACCCGGATATTCTGAACTACGATCAGGTCGTAAAAGTAACCGGTTCATTTAAAACGCCAATGGGTTGCCGCAGCTTCCTCGGCGTATACGAAGATGAAAACGGCGAGCAGATCCACGACGGGCGTAACAACCTCGGCGTCATCAGCCTGAACCTGCCGCGCATCGCGCTGGAGGCCAAAGGCAATGAAGCTGAATTCTGGACACTGCTGGATGAACGCCTGCAGCTGGCGCGCAAGGCGCTGATGACCCGTATCGCTCGCCTTGAAGGGGTCAAAGCCCGCGTGGCGCCTATCCTCTATATGGAAGGGGCCTGCGGCGTGCGCCTGAAAGCGGACGATGACGTGTCTGAGATCTTCAAAAACGGCCGCGCGTCGATTTCGCTGGGCTATATCGGCATCCATGAAACCATCAATGCCCTGTCTGGCGGCACGCATATGTATGACAGCGACGCGCTGCGTGAAAAAGGCGTGGCGATTGTTCAGCGCCTGCGCGATGCCGTGGACCAGTGGAAAGAGGAAACCGGCTACGGTTTCAGCCTGTACAGTACCCCAAGCGAGAACCTGTGCGACCGCTTCTGCCGTCTGGACACCGCCGAGTTCGGCATCGTGGAAGGCGTGACCGATAAAGGTTACTACACCAACAGCTTCCACCTCGACGTGGAGAAGAAGGTAAACCCGTACGACAAGATCGACTTTGAAGCGGCGTATCCGCCGATCGCCAACGGCGGCTTCATCTGCTACGGCGAGTACCCGAACATTCAGCACAACCTGAAGGCGCTGGAAGACGTGTGGGATTACAGCTATCAGCATGTGCCGTATTACGGCACCAACACGCCCATCGACGAATGCTACGAGTGCGGCTTTACCGGCGAGTTCGAGTGTACCAGCAAAGGCTTTACCTGCCCGAAATGCGGTAACCACGACGCGGCACGCGTGTCGGTAACCCGCCGCGTGTGCGGCTATCTCGGTAGCCCGGATGCGCGTCCGTTTAACGCCGGTAAGCAGGAAGAGGTGAAACGCCGCGTGAAGCATCTGGGGAATGGGCAGATCGGGTAAGTTCTGCGCTGGGTTCTCCCCCTCACCCTACCCCTCTCCCTCAAGGGAGAGGGAACCGATCGAGCATATTGTTGAGCCCGGCTCCGGTTTTCTCCCTCTCCCTGTGGGAGAGGGCCGGGGTGAGGGCATCAGGTTAACGCTATGAATTACCATCAATACTACCCTGTCGATATCGTCAACGGACCCGGCACCCGCTGCACCCTGTTCGTGTCAGGCTGCGTCCACGAGTGCCCGGGTTGCTATAACAAAAGCACCTGGCGCTTAAATTCCGGTATGCCGTTTACCGCGGAAATGGCAGACCGGATCATTAACGATCTCAACGATACGCGCATCAAACGACAGGGAATTTCGCTCTCTGGCGGCGATCCTCTTCACCCGCAAAACGTGCCGGAGATCCTGAAACTGATAAAACGCATTCGCCGCGAGTGCGCAGGAAAGGATATCTGGGTCTGGACGGGTTACAGGCTGGATGAACTGAATGCTGCTCAGATGGAAGTGGTGGAGTTGATTAACGTGCTGGTCGACGGCAAGTTCGTTCAGGATTTAAAAGACCCCGCGCTGATCTGGCGCGGCAGCAGTAACCAGGTTGTGCATCATTTGCGTTAATCGCTAAAGCCGTTTGTTTGCGTCATGATAAACGGCTGATTACGGTATCGCCCAGCTTGCTCCACTCCTTTAACGCCCTCGGGTCAAATACCAGTTCATAAGTCATCCAGACTGACCTTGATTCCCTTTTGCGGATTAGCCAGTCGCTCCCGGACTGTCTGTATCAGTTCATCTTCACTGTCGCTAATGGTGACCGTTTTCACCGGCATGCGTCCCGTTTCCGCGACATACTGAAACAGTAAACGCACAGCTTCCGTTGGCGTGATATTGAGTTTTTCCAGCACGGCATAAGCCTCATTTTTGAGTTTGTCATCCAGACGGACGTTCAGCGTGGCCATTATGCCCCCAGTAGAAGTGAATGTGTAATGCAGTTTAGCATTACATTCGCATTACATCGAATTCTGGATAACGCCTCTCAAAACCGACTCAAACTCTCCATCGCCACCGTTTTAAACTCGGCAAAATCGCCGCAGCTACAGAGCCGCGCCATGGCGCGCTCGCGCAGGAAGGTGACAAAGATATCGTAGATCGCCATCGCCTCTTCATACTCGCTTTTGCTGATGGCGAGCAGGAAAATCACGTGCGCGGTTTCGTCACCCCACGCAATCCCCTGCGGGGCGAGTACGGTGTAGACCACGGTTTTCTGAGCCAGCAGACCGAGGGAGTGCGGAAGCGCAATGCCGTCACCGAGCATGGTGCTGACGATGGCTTCACGTTCAACCACCGACTCCAGAAACGCCGTCCCCACAAACCCCTCCCCTTCAAGCTGTTCGCACAGCTCGCGGAACAGCGTTTGCTGGTCAATCGGCGCGTCGATGATGCGGAAATGGGCGGCGTCGAAGTATTTATCCAGCATCCACGGGCGGGTGCGGTCTACCAGCACCAGCTTGCCAATCTGCTCCAGCTGATAATCAGTCGGAAACGGTGCGATCATCACTACCGGTTTTGCTTTTTCACTGACGCGCGCGGTGGCGATAACAAAGTCCTCGCTGAGCGATTCCACCTGCTCGTACTCGCGCAGCGTGAGCGTGCGCGTGACCTCAATCTGCGGGTATTTACGCTGGAGTACCGCCTCAATCATACGCACCATCGCATTACCGGCGTCACAGACCAGCAGCACGCGCGGCTGGCGCTGGTAGCCAATGTTGTAGTGACGCTCCAGCCCGACGCCAATGTGCAGCACCAGGAAACCAATTTCGTTTTCGCTGATCGCATACGGCGTGTATTTGCCCCAGTTCGATACCGCCGCCAGGGTCATGTCCCAGGCCATCGGGTAGTGCTGCTTGATGTTATCCAGCAGCGGATTGGGGATCATGATTTGATACCGCACGCGGGTGATCATCGTCTTGATGTGCGTGAGCAGATCCGCGTGCAGCTGCGCGTCGCTGAGCAGGTTGTAGTTATAGTGGGTGTTGATGTAGCGCAGGATATAGTTCACCAGCGCCTCTTCGTCATCGGCGTTAATGGCGCTTGGGGCGATCTCCTGGATCTGCCGCGCAGCGATGTGCACGCAGAGCCAGTTCTCCTCCGAGGGTGCAAGCGCTTTGCCCGCCAGTTCCTGAATGGCCACGGCAATATCTTTCGCCGCTTCCCGCACGTTCTCCTCCACATCCTCCGCATGGAATTCCGACAGCGGATAGCCTTCGCTGATGCGTCGCACTGATACCGCGCAGTACAGGCGCAGGAACAACTCCCCTTCGTCCGTCAGGCGAATGTGGTGACGCGTCAGCGCGTCGTGCAGCACTGGTACCATCTTTTCCGCCACGCCCGCATTGAGCGCGACGTCCGTCACCAGCGGGTTCAGGCTGTCCTGCTGCGCCAGCTCCCAGAGCAGATCGGTCAGGCAGGCGCGAACCGACATTTCGCTGCCAAACAGCTTCATCCCATGGCGTGGACGGGTTTCCAGCGTCAGGTTATAGCGATGAAAACACTCGCGCACTTCCGCCATGTCGCTTTGCAGCGTGGCGCGGCTGACAAACCACTCGTCCGCAAGGTCCTCCAGCTTAAGCGAAAACGCCGACGTCAGAAAACGCACCACCAGATAATGCACGCGCTCCGCGCCCGTACGGGGAATACGCAGCGCGCGCGGATGGGAGGCCTGGAGCTGCTGATAACGCGCGGCGTCGTCAATTTTAAGCTGATAGCCATTTCCACGGCTCAGAATAAACTGCGCCCCGTGGCTCGCCAGCAGCGCGTTCAGGGCGGTGATGTCAGCACGGACGGTTCGCGTGGAGACCGACAGCCGCTGCGCCAGCTCGTCCTGCGGCAGCGTCTCGTTTTGCAACAGATCGAAAAGTTGCGCTAAACGTTGGTTCGGAAATCGCACGTCGTTGTCCTCTTACGGCTTAGGGTGAAATGACCATCTGGGATGGGCTGCCGACCGGCGTATAATCTGGCTCGAAGCTCAACTTCCCATCCTGCGCCACGCGAAAACGGGTAATGTTATCGCTGCGCTGGTTCATAACGTACAGCCAGCGTCCTTGTTTATCGAGCGTCAGGGTGCGCGGGTAGTCGCCACGCGTCCACACGTCATCCTGATGCCTCAGCGTGCCTTCTGCTGTTACGGTAAAGTGCCCGATGCTGTTATGCAAACGGTTAGCCACATACAGCTGTTTACCGTCGGCGCTTAACGCCAGCCCGGCAGCAAAACTGGTGCCTTTGTACCCTTTTGGCAGGGCAGAGAGTGTTTTACCCGCTTTCAAGGTGCCGTTGGCATTCACGGTATAATGGGTGAGCGTTGAGGCCTCTTCGTTAATCAGCCACAGGGCATCCCCTTTCGGCGTAAAGACGAAATGGCGAGGTCCGGCCCCTTTCGAGGAGGCGCTGATAAACGGCGGATAGTTGGGGGTCAGCTTTCCGCTTCGATCGTCAAAACGGTACTGATAGATGCGATCTAACCCCAGATCGGTCGAAAATACGTACTTCCCGCTCGGATCGGCGGCGATCATGTGCGCATGAGGACCGTTGTGATCGCTGATAGCAAAACTGCCCTCTACAGCGGCTTCTGGTTTTGCTGCACCCGGTTCGCCTTGATCCTGATGTTTATCCGTGGCATCTCCCAGGCTGCCGTCTGCTTTGACCGGCAAAACGGCAATCGATCCGCTGACGTAGTTGGCCACCAGCAGGTGCTGGCCATTCGGCGTCAGCGAAAGATAAACCGGCCCCGCGCCGCCGGAGGCCACCTGATTCAACTCGCTCAGCTCGCCGTTATCTTCCACCCGCAGCGCCTGCACCACGCCCTGCTCCACTTCGCTTGCCAGATAGAGCGTTTTGCCGTCGTGTGAGACGGCCAACTGCGCGGCGTTCGGCAGTTTGCTCACCAGCGTTTTGTTGCCTAGCGCGCCGGTTTGCGCGTCAACGATAAAACGGTACAGCCCTTCGCCGTTGGGGTTGTAGGTGCCGACCCAGGCATACTGGGTTTGCGCGACGGCGGCGGTAGCAAGCAAAGAGAGTGAAGCAACAAGCAGGTTACGGGTGTGCATGGTGGCTCCTTTGGGTGTTATGACTTAACCAGTTTCTTCGTCATCTCAAGCAGCGTACGCACATCTTCCGGACGCGTATCACCGCTGGCCTTGTCGATAATCGAGCTATAGATATGCGGGATGATCTTGCTCACGCCCGCGTCGAGGGCGATCTGCAGGATCGCCTCAAAGTTTTCCAGATCGATCCCGCCGGTCGGTTCCAGCCAGAAGTCGTGACGGGCGCAGGCTTCCGCTACCGCCTGGTATTCGTCACGGCACTTAAGGCCGCCCATCGGGAAGTATTTGATCGAGCTGCCGCCAAAATCTTTCAGCAGGGCAATCGCGGTTTCCACCGGGACAATACCGTCCGGTGCCGTGCTGCTCAGCGGACCGGTGGAAATTTTCACCATACCGACGGTGCCGGTCGGTGAGACCAGACCGTTCACCACAGAGTCGTTCTGCCCCAGCAGCGCGCGGCTGGTCGCCACGCCGGTAAAGACCTGGTTGACGTGCTGCGGCTGTACCTGACGGGAGATTTCACTGACCATCGCCGACTGGTTCGGGTCGCCCGCGCCCAGTCCCACGGAAAGCGCGTTATCAATCAGCGCCGCGTACTCGCGCATATCCGCCACCGCGCTTGCCACGTCCGGGTAATTTTTGGAGAGCACGCCCACCAGCACATGGCCTTCCGCCGCCTCGTAAATGGCGCTGGCATTGGCCTTCGAACCTGCCAGCACGTTCAGGCAGACGCGGTCACGGTAAAAATTGGGGGTCAGTTTCATGCCTTTTTCTCCTGTCCTAACACTTCGCTAATGCGGCGGTACACGATGTTCAGCTGGTCAGCATTTACGCTGCGCACGTCCGCTTCGATAATCCCTTCGTTGGCCTTGTAGCCACGGAAATAGATGGCGTATTCACCCTGCTTGAGCTTATTCACCAGGTCACCGGTGCCCACGCCGGTGGTGGCTTCGTCAAATTTAATCTCGGTGCGGGCAATATCGCGCCCGGCGCTATCCCAGACTACGCGCGCGGTGACGCCGTTCAGGGTGTTAAGCGCGTCGATAAACGGCATCATCTTCGCCACCATCTCGGCACCGCTCTCTTTGGTCGCCGTGAGGTAGTGTTCGATGGCGCAGGTCAGGCCGAGAATGCCCTCTTTACCCACCTTCATCGCGCGGCCAATACCTGCCGTCTGGCGTTTCACCCACTCAACGTACTGGGTTTTGCCGATCACCAGCCCGCTGGTTGGCCCTTCGATCGCCTTCGCACCGCTGTAGATCACCAGGTCCGCGCCGGAACGGTAGTAAACATGCAGATCTTCTTCCGCTGCGGCATCGACGATCAGCGGCAGATCGTGTTTACGTGCGACTACTGCCGCCTGCTCGACGCTGAGCATGCTTTTCTGCACGCAGTGGTGAGATTTGATATAGAGGATCGCCGCCGTGCGCGGGGTGATCGCCGCCGCCAGCTGATCGGCGGAACATTCGTTGGCATAGCCCGCTTCGACCAGTTTTCCGCCGCCCAGCGCGACCATGGTGCCCACCGGCGCGCCAAAGTTAACGTTGTGGCCTTTCGGCAGGACAATCTCGTTGTTCGCAATCGGGGTGACGTGCAGGTTTTCCAGCAGCCAGTCGCTGTCTTTGACCAGCACTGCCGCTACGGACTGGGCAATGCCCGCCGACGCGCAGGAGACCACCGTCGCGCCCTCCACATCAAGAAGCTTCGCGATGTATTCCCCGGTTTTGTTGACCAGGCCCTTCATCTCAAAATAGTGATTCATGCCGTCCATTGCCGCCTGCACCACTTCCGGGCGCGGCGTGGAAACGCCCAGCGCCGTCATGCGGCCCGAGGTGTTGATAACTTGCTTTAAGTGGTACTTCTCATAAATCGAAGGCATGTTCCGTGCTCCCTTGTTCGGTCATGTAGCCCTTGCCCGCGCGGATCGCTGCAAGCGGCACCAGAATATGTTCAGCCTGCAGGCTGTCGTTTTCGGCATCCGTCAGCACCGTTGGCTGGCGTTTAATCGTGAACAGCGTCAGGTCGGCGTCAAGGCCGGGCTGGATGCGGCCTTTACGCGTCAGGCGCAGGCCATCCGCGGCGTTGGCGGTGACGCAGTCAATGACCTGCGGCAAAGACATGCCGATGGCGAGAAACTTCGACATCACGCTTGCAAGCGACCCGACCGGGCCGTTAATCCGGTTACGGCAGTAGATATCCGAGCTGATGGTGTGCGGCAAAATGCCCATCGCGATGGCGCGTTTCGCCACCTCAAAGCTGAAGCTCGCCGTACCGTGCCCCACGTCCAGACGCACGCCGCGCTTCAGGGCGGAGGTGATGGAGGCGCGCAGCTCGCCGGAGGGCGTCAAAATACGGTTGGGTTTGCCGTTGTAGCAGTGGGTGATGATGTCGCCGGAACTGAGCAGTTCGGCGATTTCGTCGAGGTTCGGCGGGTTGTTGCCGATGTGCACCATCAGCGGCAGATCGCCGTTCTCGCTCTGGATGGCTTTCGCGCGCTCCAGCGGCGTAATGCCGTTTTCACCGACCACGCTGCTGCTCATGCGCGCTTTCAGGCCGACGATAAAATCAGGGTGGCGTTTTACTGCCTGCTTCACGGCATCGGCATCAATATTCGCCATATTGGCCAGTTCGTTCTGGGCAATCAGCCCGACGCGGGAGATGTTCAGCAGGGCAAACACCTCGGTGGCGGCTTTGCGGGTAATTTCATAGAAATCATCCACGTCATCTGCCCCGGTACTGCCGGCATCCACCACGGTGGTGACGCCCGTGGCAATGCCTACGCTGTCCGGCTCGTCGTGATAAATCGGCGAGTTCGGATAGCAGTGGACGTGAGAGTCAATCCAGCCTGCGCTGACGAACACATTACCGTTCAGCTCAACCGTTTTACGGGCGGGAGCGTCAATCTCGCCCAGCGCAGCGATTTTCCCGTCCTGAATGGCGATATCGGTCAGGGTATCGTCGGCGAGGCGCGCGCGGCGCAGGAGTAAATCAAACATGGGGTTCTCCTGATAAGGCGGGCGCCTGAGCGCCCGCGGGTATTAAAGGGCGACCGGGAACAGCCAGCCCAAAATCATTGCACCGAGGATGGCGCCACCGGTGATCGGCTTCTGCCAGATGTAGAACAGCAGCGCGCCCACCAGCGAACCGACGCCGATAGGAATAGAGGCGGTCATGGCGCTGAGGATAATCAACGGCCCGAGGAAGCGGCCTGAGGCGTTACCCGCGCCCATCATCACGTCAGCCCCGTAGGTGGAGTTGCTCTGGTTGATGGTGAACTTACGCGCCAGGATGATGACGTAGCCAATCGCCAGGCCAATCACCAGGCCGGTAATCAGCGAGGCAATAAAGTTGGTCACCGGGAACATGATCCCCGCCCCCAACAGCAGCGCCGGCACGCCGAGCCCGACGCCGGTCTGAATCGCACCGCCGATGTCGAGAATACCCACCAGTGAGCCTTCAATGATGCGGGCGAACAGGAAGCTTGCGCCGAATGCCGCCACCGCACCGTAGACCCCGGTATCAATCCCGGCTTTCAGCATCGCCACGAAGGCCACTTCGTTAAACGCGCCGATGCCGTAGAGGTAGTACATGTGCGTCCCGGCGAACACGCCGGAGGAGAGCAGGCCAACGAAGATCGGGAACGACCAGTCGGCATACCAAAAACCTTTATTCTGTTCCATGTCGAGGCTCCTGTTATTTACCGCTGAGCGAGTTGTGGATCATGTCGAGCCAGTTCGGCACGGTCAGATGGAAGGATTCGATCATCTTCATGTCGAAGCCGCGGAAGAAGCCGCTCAGCACAAAGAGCAGAACGATCGCCGCCATCATCACTTTGGTGACGTGGTTCCAGCCGCTCTCTTCAACGCCTTTACCGATCAGGATCCCCAGCACCAGGCCCGGTACGGCGTTACCCATGATCAGCTGTGCCGCGCCGCCAAAGATGGTGGCCCAGAAGCCCGATTTTTTACCGGCGTCGATGGCCGCCAGCCAGAAGATCACCGGCATCACGGTGTTGACCAGCAGGTTCGCAGCGGGCACCAGCACCTTCACGGCGGTGACCTGAAGCGCAGCCGGTACGGAGGAGGCCGTCAGGTTAAGGAAAGTCACGACGATCATGCCGATCACGCCACAGGCAATCGCCATTTTGCGCGGATCGTGCAGCGTTTCGCCGACGTTACGGTTTTTGATCATCAGTGCCGCCGCGCCCCAGTTCGGGATGATGCGGTGGTCAACGTCCTGTGTGAAAGCACCCGCGGCCACGGAAGAGGCCCAGGCGTTAAAGAAGAAACCTAACCCAAAGGAGAAGTGAGAAGCGGGATCCCCTTCGCAGGAGTTCAGTTCCCCCAACGTACGAAACGCGCCCATACCCTGAGTGGTAGGCGCATGAAACATGCGTGCAGCCCCGGCCCCGACACCGACGCCTACCAGGCCGCCGATGATGAGCGATTTTATTAATATAATTAAGAACATCAGTCTGCCCTTTTATGAATAATCAGCGTTGCGTGACGAAGTCCACCCGATCGAGATTGATGGCGGTCACGTTGACGGTCACATCCAGCTCCACGCTGTAGGTGCGTCTTTCCCGGCGCAAAAAGAAGAACAGAAACGCTTCTTTACGCACCGCTTCTTGCGCCTGAACGACCTGCACATCCTGTGGCTCAATACGCAGTAAGATATGCGGTGAGGCTTTCATCACCGCGGCCTGAACGTGGTTGAGCGCGTCGGCAAAGGCGCGCGCTTTGGCGTCGCCCTTCCCCTTCACTCTCACCGTGGTTGTGAACTGTTCTTTCATGCTTATGCGCCGTGTTTCTTCTGCCACGCCTGCACCAGACGCTCGCCCAGCTCTTCTTTGTCCATAAAGCCAAAGCCCAGCACGTTGCAGCCTTCGTTGATGGCGGTGACGCCTTCATCCACCGAACGCATGCCGTATTTGGCTTTGTAGCCATACTTGGTTTGCGCGGTAATCGCGCCCGCGCCGCCGCTGCCGCAGAAGGAGATGCCGAAGGTGGCGTTTTCCGCTTTCATTACGTCGCCGAGCTTCATATCCGCTGCCATGCCCGGCACAACCACCGCGCGTCCACCTGCTTTTTCCACCCCGGCCGCCACTTTCTGACCTTTACCCAGGCGATCGCCAATCACGACTGTAATCTGTTCCATGTGTTGCTCCTTAAAGGTTGTCTTTCGCGACTTCAAAGTGAACGGAGAGCAGCCAGGCCTCTTCATCAGGAAGGTTGCCAAACTGCGCCACCACTTCACGGGCAAGCCGCATTGAATCCGGTGAAATTTCGTCAAACAGCTCTGCTTCAACCTCCGGCAGCGGCTCGCCGGTCACGGACCGGTGCGCCATGGCGCGAACGTGGGAGGTGAGCATCTGCTCCTGTACTGCGTTGGGGATGATGTTGTGCCGGGCCAGCAGGGCATAGACCTGCTGTAGCATGGTGTTCGCGAGCTGTTCTGTTTGCACCGCCTGTTCCCCAACGTCGTTCATTACCGCTCCGTTAATCACTCGTCTTACCCCGTTAATGGCTCTGGAATAAAACTAACGGTGGGGAGGAAGGGTTTGTAGCGAGTTGTTTTCCACTTCGAAGTGGAAAGGCAAGCCGCGGCAGTGATCTGTGCCACATAAATACGGTGAATGCGGTCAAATCAATGCATTTACGTGATGAATATCACTGATTCCAGCGGTCAAAGGCGGGCAGAGGCAACGAAAACGTTCAGGCGTGGTAATGCAAAAATGTGATGGCGATAGGGTTTACTTATCACCACGCAAAAAAAACGGGAGCCACTGGCTCCCGTTGGGTGTTGGTCCGATGCGCGATCGGTTAACGGTATTTCTTGTGATACGTGTTGCGGGTCGTCACGAACTGCTCGGCCGCCGCCTGAGCTTCTTTGACTTTGCCTTCGTTGGCCAGCTTCAGCGCGCCGTCAATCTGGCCGACCAGCACGTCAAAGCCGTGGCGATAGTCTTTCATCTCTGCGCTGTCTGCCGCTTTGCTTTCCAGCTTCGGCGGTGTCGCTTTTTGGGCGTCCAGCGCCGCTTCACGCATTTTGGTCAGGGCGTCTTTCATTTCCGCCGCATTGTCCGTCTTTTGCACCACCTTCAGGTTTTGCCCGAGGATGCCCATGTCTTCTTCAAGATCGGCAGCAAACGCAGAAGAGCCAAGAACCAGCGTTGAAGCCGCGACGATCGCTAACAGATGTTTACGCATTGCTCACTTCCTTTTTTATTATTAACAAAACGCTATCTTTATTGACCCGCAATTTTCATCTCGGGCAGCAGTACAGAACCACACTGTATATTGCTACGTGTTTCAATATCGTTACCGACCGTAACGATGTTGCGCCACATGTCCTTCAGGTTGCCGGCGATGGTGATTTCGCTCACCGGATACTGAATTTCACCGTTTTCGACCCAGAAGCCCGCCGCCCCGCGAGAATAGTCTCCGGTGATGCCGCTGACGCCCTGGCCCATCAGTTCGGTTACCACCAGACCGGTGCCCATCTCTTTCAGCATCTGCTCAAAGTTCAGGCCCTGCCCGGCAATACGCCAGTTATGGATACCGCCCGCGTGGCCAGTACTTTTCAGCCCCAGCTTGCGCGCGGAGTAGTTGGTCAGCAGCCACTGGGTCAGAATGCCGTCCTTAACGATATCGCGGCGTTCCGTGCGCACCCCTTCGCTGTCGAACGGCGTAGAGGCCAGCCCTTTCAGCAGATGCGGGTGTTCTTCAATGGTCAGCCATTCCGGCAGGATCTGCTTGCCCAGCGAGTCGAGCAGGAAGGTGGATTTACGGTAAACGGAGCCACCGGCGATAGCGCCCACCAGATGACCAAACAGACCGGTTGCCACTTCATTGGCAAAAATCACCGGGGCTTTCATGGTAGAGAGTTTACGCGGCGACAGGCGAGACAGCGTGCGTTCGGCACACTCTTTGCCCACCCACTCCGGCGATTGCAAATCCCCCAGCGCGCGGCCAATGGTGTAAGCGTAGTCACGCTCCATGTCACCGTTCTCTTCGGCGATGACGCAGCTGGAGAGCGAGTGACGGGTGGAGCAGTAGCCCTGCAGCATGCCGTGGCTGTTGCCGAAAACTTTGATGCCGTAGTGGCTGTTGAAGCTGCCGCCTTCGGTATTGGTGATGCGCTTGTCGGCCTGCAGGGAAGCCTGCTCGGCACGCGCGGCCAGCTCGATGGCTTCATCCGGGGTGACTTCTGCCGGGTGGAAGAGATCAAGATCCGGCGCGTCAAAGGCCAGCAGCTCTTTATCGGCCACGCCGGCGTAAGGATCCGGCGAGGTGTATCGGGCGATATCCAGCGCCGCCTGCACCGTGCGGGCAATGGCATCCGGGCTGAGATCGGTAGACGACGCGCTGCCTTTGCGATTCTGGTGATACACCGTGATCCCAAGCGCGCCATCGCTATTGAATTCTACGTTCTCCACTTCGCCATAGCGGGTGCTCACGCTGATACCGGTGGTTTTGCTGACCGCCACTTCGGCGCCATCTGATTTTTCTGAAGCAAGCATCAGCGCGGTGGAGACGGCTTCTTCCAGAATCTTACGCTGCGCTTCAACTTGTGAGGTTACTTTCATCGCAAATGCCATACTGTAAGAGAGAGTTAAATGAAGTCTAACAGAGAACCGTTTTTCAGTGCGCGTCTTAACTGGTAACATTAGCCTCTTTTTTTAAGGAGCCTGACATGACTAAGCAGCCCGAAGACTGGCTCGACGACGTTCCCGGTGATGACATCGAAGACGAAGATGATGAGATCATCTGGGTCAGTAAAAGTGAAATTAAACGCGACGCCGAAGAGTTAAAACAGCTTGGCGCAGAAATGGTAGAACTGGGTAAAAACGCGCTGGACAAAATCCCGCTCGACCAGGATCTGCGTGATGCCATTGAACTGGCACAGAAAATCAAAAAAGAAGGCCGTCGTCGCCAGCTTCAGCTTATCGGGAAAATGCTGCGTCAGCGCGACGTAGATCCGATCCGCCAGGCGCTGGATAAACTGAAAAACCGCCACAACCAGCAGGTTGCGCTGTTCCATAAGCTGGAGCAGATCCGCGATCGTCTGATTGAACAGGGTGATGATGCAGTACCGGAAGTGCTGAACCTGTGGCCGAATGCCGACCGTCAGCAGCTGCGCTCTTTGATCCGCAACGCGAAGAAAGAGAAAGAAGGGAATAAACCGCCGAAGTCTGCGCGTCTGATTTTCCAGTATCTGCGCGAGCTGTCTGAGAACGAAGGGTAATCGGTGCGGTTTTGCGCCGGATGGCGGCGTAAACGCCTTATCCGGCCTACAAGGTCGTGCAAAATCCAGGCCCGGTAAGCGCTAGCGCCACCGGGCTTTTTTTTACTCTGCGGCCTCGGCCTTTTTCGCCAAACCGTCCAGCAGCTTCTGATGGATCCCACCAAACCCGCCGTTGCTCATCACCAGAATATGGTCACCAGGCTGTGCGGCTTTGACCACCATATCCGCGAGCGCATCCACATCCGCACTCCAGTGGGCAGGCTGAATGCACGCATCGGCCACTTCCGCCACCTGCCACGGAATATGCTGCGGCTGCAGGAGGAAGACTTCATCGGCACGGCCTAACGACGGGGCCAGATCGTCTTTGCAGATGCCCATTTTCATGGTGTTCGAGCGCGGTTCCAGCACGGCCAGAATGCGTGCGGTGCCGCCGACCTTGCCGCGCAACGCGGCAAGCGTCGCCAGAATAGCCGTTGGGTGGTGCGCGAAATCGTCATACACCGTCACGCCATTCGCTTCACCGCGCAGTTCCAGACGGCGGCGGGCATTGATAAACGTGCCCAGCGCATTGGCGGCATCCGCAGGCAGAACGCCGACATGACGCGCAGCTGCAATCGCCATCAGGCCGTTGTGCATGTTGTGTTCGCCCACCAGGCCCCACTTCACCTCACCCACTTTTTCGCCGTCGAGCAACACTTCCCACTCGGAGGCATCCGCGTTGAGTTTCTTCGCCTGCCAGTGACCCTGCTCGCCCACCAGCTCCTGCTCGCTCCAGCAGCCCATCGCCAGAGTCTGCTTCAGGTTAATGTCATTCTCCGGCAGGATGATACGGCCCTGCCCCGGCACGATGCGCACCAGGTGGTGGAACTGCTTCTGAATCGCTTTCAGGTCGTCAAAAATATCCGCGTGATCGAACTCAAGGTTGTTGAGGATCAGCGTGCGCGGGCAGTAATGGACAAACTTGGAGCGTTTGTCGAAGAACGCGCAGTCGTATTCGTCCGCTTCAATGACAAAGAATGGGCTATCGCCCAGACGCGCAGAAACGTCGAAGTTACCCGGCACGCCGCCGATCACAAAGCCCGGCTTGTAGCCACAGGCTTCGAGGATCCAGGTCGCCATGCCGGCGGTGGTGGTTTTGCCGTGGGTACCCGCAACGGCAACCACCCAGCGGTCACGCAGGACGAAATCATGCAGCCATTGCGGGCCGGACATGAATGGAATATTGCGCTCCAGCACCGCTTCAACGCACGGATTGCCGCGGGTCATGGCATTGCCAATAATGACCAGATCCGGCTCGGGATCCAGCTGGCTGGCATCGTAGCCCTGAATCAGAGAGATACCCTGCTTCTCCAGAAGCGTGCTCATCGGCGGATACACATTGGCGTCCGAACCTGTCACTTCATGGCCCAGCGAGCGCGCCAGCATTGCCAGCCCGCCCATGAAAGTGCCACAAATCCCCAATATATGAATGCGCATACGTCACTATCCTTCTTCAATGTGGCGCACATTTTACTCACATGTTAGCGGCTGTGAAACGCATTTCAGGTAAATCCGTATGTTGCTGGCGCGATTCACCTCTGCGCTACTATTTGAATATTTGTTAAGATTGTTGGGCTTTAGTCGTTTTAGTGAACATACAATCGCTCTACTCACAAAGATGCAGGGAAAGTGTTATGAAAACGTTAGGTGAATTTATTGTCGAAAAGCAGCACGAGTTCTCTCATGCTACGGGTGAACTCACTGCTTTGCTGTCGGCAATAAAGCTGGGCGCTAAGATCATCCATCGTGATATCAACAAGGCCGGTCTGGTCGATATCCTGGGTGCCAGCGGTGCCGAGAACGTTCAGGGCGAGGTTCAACAGAAACTCGATCTGTTCGCAAATGAAAAACTGAAAGCTGCACTGCGCGCGCGCGACATCGTTGCGGGTATCGCCTCCGAAGAAGAAGATGAAATTGTTGTTTTCGAAGGGTGTGAACACGCGAAATACGTTGTACTGATGGATCCGCTCGACGGTTCCTCCAACATCGACGTTAACGTTTCTGTCGGTACCATTTTCTCCATCTACCGCCGCGTCACGCCTGTTGGTACGCCGGTGACCGAGGAAGATTTCCTGCAGCCGGGCAGTAATCAGGTGGCTGCCGGTTACGTCGTCTATGGCTCCTCCACCATGCTGGTGTACACCACCGGGTGTGGCGTTCACGCCTTTACCTACGATCCATCGCTGGGCGTCTTCTGTCTGAGCCAGGAGCGTATGCGCTTCCCGGAGAAGGGCAACACCTACTCCATCAACGAAGGCAACTACATCCGATTCCCGAACGGCGTGAAGAAGTACATCAAATTCTGTCAGGAAGAAGATAAAGCGACTCAGCGCCCGTACACCTCCCGCTATATTGGCTCGCTGGTCGCGGATTTCCACCGTAACCTGCTGAAAGGCGGTATCTACCTCTACCCAAGTACCGCCAGCCACCCTGACGGAAAGCTGCGCCTGCTGTACGAGTGCAACCCAATGGCGTTCCTGGCCGAACAGGCGGGCGGCAAGGCGAGCGACGGTAAAGAGCGTATTCTGGACATCGTGCCGGAAAGCCTCCACCAGCGTCGTTCCTTCTTCGTCGGCAACAACCACATGGTTGAAGACGTTGAGCGCTTTATCCGCGAGTATCCGGACGCGTAATCTCTCACTCCCGGGGAGCCCATCTGGCTCCCCAACACATTTATATCTTTTACCGTATAAGTGTTTATAAAAAACACGCTTTTATATTCGCCATTGCTCCTGCATTATTTCCATAACAGTTTGACAGATATTTCGTGGAGCAGCATCGCAATGAAAAATTATTCCCGGGCGAATACCGGCATTGATTTAAACCTTATTCCTGTATTTATTGAAGTCGTCCGCTGCGGCAGCATGGCAAAGGCCTCAGTGCGCCTGGAGATGTCACGTCCTGCGGTGAGCCTGGCCCTGAAGCGTTTTAATCAACTGTTTGATGAGCCATTATTTTTCCGCAAGGGTTTATACCTTGAGCCAACTGAAAAAGCGTTAGCGTTAACCCACTCACTGGAAATATTAATGGGCGATATTCACGATAATATTGCGGCCATTAATTCAGGGCGAAATAAATCCCCGGCACAGAACGTACCGGGGTTGGGAAATATTATGCCGCAGTCTGAGCCGTCAATTTAAATGATGACATGGCCTCCATCAGCTGACGCGACTGCTCTTCCAGAGAGCGGGTCGCGGCGGAGGATTGCTGCACCAGCGCCGCATTCTGCTGCGCCGTTTCGTCCATCTGATTCACAGCAATATTCACCTGCTCAATGCCGCGGCTCTGCTCCTGAGACGCGGTCGCAATCTCGCGCATCAGTTTGGTCATGCGCAGCACTTCGGTGGCAATCTCGTCCATCGTTTCACCCGCCTGCTGGGCCAGCTCGCTGCCCTCGTTAACGTGGGTCTGCGAATCGCTGATAAGGGATCGGATCTCTTTCGCCGCGTCGGCGCTGCGGCTGGCAAGGTTACGCACTTCACCCGCCACGACGGCGAACCCGCGCCCCTGCTCGCCCGCGCGCGCCGCTTCCACGGAGGCGTTAAGGGCCAGAATATTGGTCTGGAAGGCAATGCCATCGATCACGCTCAGGATGTCAGCAATACGCGCTGAACTGCCGGAGATATCACGCATTTTTTCAATCACGTAGCAGACCATTTCGCTGCCGTGATCGGCGGTATCAGAAACCGATTTCGCCAGCTGGTGCGCCTGCTCGGCATTATCGGCGTTGAGTTTCACCGTGGCGGTAATCTGTTCCATACTGGCAGCGGTCTGCTCCAGCGAGGTGGCGGTGGATTCTGTACGCTCGGCAAGATCCCGGTTGCCCGCCGTCAGCTCACGGCTGCCGGTGTCGATTTGCGAGCTGGCATCGCGTACCCGCATCACCGAGTGCATCAGCGACTGACGCATCACCTCTATCGCCGCGTTAAGGCGGTTAAATTCCTGGCTCGCCGGGGCATTCAGCGTGTGGGTTAAATCGCCCGCCGCCACATTCTCCAGCTGAGCAATGGAAGCAGAGAGCGGCTTAAGCAGCATATGGCGCAGCACCAGCCAGGCAAGCACGATGATGCCAGCCGTCAGCAGCGCGGCGACAATAATCAGGATCAGCACGCGGGTTTTGCTCGCCTGTACGGCAGTGACTTCCGCCTTCCCTCGCGCTTCGCTCCATGTCTGAAACGCCTGCATATCGTTATCAAACTGCTTCGCCACGGGGATCAGCGTATTCTCCAGCAGGTCGTAATAACTGTCCGCGCTCTGGTCATTCAGGGTTTTTAGCATCGGGTTGATGCCCTGCTGGTTATACGTCGCCAGACTGGTTGCCACGTTATCCAGCAACTTTTGCCCCTGCTCGTCAGCCACGCCGCCGTCGATCACGCCTTTCAGCGTTTTCTGAGCCACGGCGATTTCCTGATTGATGTTTTTAACCGATTTGGCCGCATCATCGAGCATGCCGATTTCCATCATCCGGACGGCCTGGCCCGCCTCATTGCGCGCGCGCAGAATCAGCGTATAGCCGGTATTTAGCTGCACCATCTGCTCACCCTGAAGGTGATTAATGCGCTGCAGTGAAGAAGAACTCTGTGTGAGGGCATAAATGCCAATGCCGCTGACAATCAGCAGCAGAAGGGTCATAACGGCCAGTAAAGAGAGCAAGCCGGTACGAATCGATAGCGTTTTAAGCATGATATTATTTCCGGTAGCGAGATATTTCTGGACAGAAAAAAAGGTTATCGGCCGCTACCGGAAAATGTTTAGACTTTAAGCAAATTCAGCGTGTTATCGCTCTGTTACCGAGGTGTTTACGCGAGTAACAGGCGAGCTTTGACGGTTCTCCCAGAGCACCGTCAGACCGCGCTGCAGGGCAATAAATATAAAAAGCAGAATGCCGATGGCGATCTTGGTCCACCAGGAACTGAGCGTGCCGTCAAAGTTGATATAGGTCTGGATCAGCCCCTGGATCGCTACGCCGAACAGCGTTCCCAGCACCGTCCCCACTCCGCCGCTGAGCAGCGTGCCGCCAATGACCACAGAGGCAATCGCGTCCAGCTCCACGCCTACGCCTGCAAGGGCATAGCCCGCCTGGGTATACACCGAGAAGACAATACCCGCCAGCGTTGCCAGGCCGGTTGAGAGCATATAGATGCGGATGGTCGTGCTGCGGGTCGAGATCCCCATCAGGTTTGCCGACGTGGCGTTCCCGCCAATGGCGTAAACCTGATTACCGAACCGGGTACGGTGGGCAAGGAAGATACCTACCACTACCACGCCCAGCATCAACAACCCCATCGCGCTCAGACGGCCACCGCCGGGGATTTTCCACGCCAGGCTGGAGAGCGTGTCGTACACCGGGTGGTTAATCGGGATGGACTCTTCCGATACCAGGTAACTTACGCCGCGCAGGAAGAACATCCCGGCGAGGGTAATAATAAAAGCGGGAATTTTTAGCGCGTCGATCAGTAGCCCCATAAAGGCGCCAAACGCACAGCCCATCGCCAGCACCAGCGGAAACGCCACCAGAGGGGAGATCCCCCAGAAACCGATCGCCTTGGCGAGGAACACGCCGGTAAACGCGATCACCGAGCCAACGGAGAGATCGATCCCGCCGGAGAGGATCACAAAGGTCATCCCGACGGCGATGATGCCTAAAAAGGCGTTATCGGTCAGGATGTTGCAAATCACGCGCGTTGAGGCAAAACCGGGGAACTGGGTCAGACAGTAGAGATACCCCAGCACAAACACGCCCAGCGTGATCATTAACGGTAAATTACGTTTTATCATGGCCACGGATCCCCTTAATGATGCTGACAAAGCGCGGTGACTGGACGATCAGCACGCAGAGTACGACCACCGCTTTTACCACCTGGTTGAGTTCCGGCTGAAAACCGGAGAGCAGGATCCCGGTGTTCATGCCCTGAATGATCAGCGCGCCAATGACCGAGAGCAGCAGGTTAAAGCGCCCGCCCATCAACGATCCGCCGCCAATCACCACCGCGAGGATGGCATCCAGCTCCAGCCAGAGCCCGGCATTGTTGGCATCGGCCCCGCGGATATCGGCCGCGACAATCACCCCGGCAATGGCGGCGCAAACGCCGCTCAGCACGTAGGTCAGCATCACCATCAGCCGCGTATTGACCCCGGCATTTCGTGCCGCACGAATGTTGATCCCCACCGCTTCAATAAACATGCCGAGCGCTGTTTTGCGGGTGAAAAGCCAGAACACCACTAATGTGACCAGAGCCACGATCACCGGTGTTGGAAAGAACAGGAAATTGCCGCTGCCGATCCACGCCAGACTCGGGGAGTTAAAGGTGACTATCTGTCCGGAGGTGATCAGCTGCGCCACCCCGCGCCCGGCCACCATCAAAATAAGGGTGGCGACGAAAGGCTGAATTTTTAGTACCGCCACCAGAATGCCGTTCCACAGTCCGGCCAGCACGCCGGTTCCCAATGCCGCCAGCAGTACCACCGGCAGGCTATGGCCCGCTACGGTCATGGAGGCTGCGGTGGCCCCGGCAATAGCCATCACCGCGCCGACGGAGAGGTCAATCCCGCCGGTGGCAATCACCAGCGTCATACCAATCGCCAGCAGCGCGACGGGCGCGGCACGGTTTAAAATATCGATCGGGCTGCCAAACAGGCGACCATCCTGAACAATAATCTGGAAGAAATGCGGTGCGACAAGGCTATCCACCAGTAACACCACCAGCAGCGCTGCGATTTGCGGCGTGCCGGTTGGCCAGTTAAAGCGGCGCTTTGACTCACCGGTTTGCGAAAGCGAGCGGGACATCACAATTCACTCCTTATGCCGCGATGGCATTCATGATCGCCGGAACGGACAGCTTATCCAGCGGGATCTCAGCCACCTGTTTGCGATCGCGCATGATGATCACGCGATCGGCATACCCCACCAGTTCTTCCAGCTCGGACGAAATGACCAGCAGCGCCAGCCCGTCGGCACACAGCGTTTCGATAAGCCGGATAATTTCGGCGTGCGCGCCAACGTCAATGCCGCGCGTGGGTTCATCCAGGATCAGGAACTGCGGTTTGGTCAGCAGCCAGCGCGACAGCAGCACTTTCTGCTGGTTACCGCCGGAGAGAAATTCGATCGGCTGTTCCGCGCTCGGCGTACGAATACCCAGCTGGCGAATAAAGCGCTCGGCAATGGCGTTTTGCTCTTTACGCGGAATTGGACGCAGCCATCCGCGCTGCGCCTGTAGCGCCAGAATGATATTTTCACGCACCGAGGCGGCGGCAATAATGCCGTCCGTTTTCCTGTCTTCCGGGCAGAACCCCACCCCCAGACAGGAGGCCTGATGCGGCGATCGCAGGGTTTGCGGTTTACCTTTGATCAACGCGGTACCGCTGTCCGCAGGCTTGATGCCGAAGATCACCTCGGCGGTTTCGGTCCGGCCTGACCCTAGCAGCCCCGCCAGCCCGACAATTTCGCCGGGGCGCACTTCGAGGTTAAACGGTGAGATGATCCCTTTTTTGCCGTAATCGCTGAACGCGGCCACCGGTTTTTCGCTCAGCAGCGTGCGCCCTGCGCGCTGGAGCGCATTGGTCTCCAGCTCACGGCCCAGCATCATTTTGACCAGCTCAATCTGCGGCAGCTCGCGGGTTTCACGGCAGCCAACAAAGCTGCCGTTACGAAGTACGGTAATGCGATCGCTCACTTCATACACCTGATCGAGGAAGTGTGTGACGAAGATCAGGCTGACGCCCTGATCGCGCAGCTGGCGCATCAGGGTAAAGAGCATCTCGACTTCCTGGGTATCGAGGCTGGCGGTAGGTTCGTCGAGGATCAGCACCTTCGCGGAGAGATCGATCGCGCGGCAAATGGCGACGATCTGCTGCATCGCGACGGAAAACCGGTTCAGCGGCTCGCGAACGTCGAGGGAGAAGCCGTAGGATTCCATCAGTTTCGTCGCCCGCGCTTCCATCTCTTTGCGCCGCAGCAGGCCAAAACGTCTTGGTTCACGACCAATAAACAGGTTATCCGCCACCGACATATTTGGCAGCAGGTTCACTTCCTGGTAGACCGTCCCAATCCCAAGCTGTTGAGCATGGGCGGTATTTTTTGGCGAAATGGCGTTGCCTTCCAGCCAGATGGTGCCGCGATCGGCGTGATAAACGCCGGTCAGAGATTTAATCAGCGTCGATTTTCCCGCGCCGTTCTCGCCCAGCAGCGCCATAATTTCACCGCGCCGCAGGCTAAAATCAACGTTATCCAGCGCTTTTACACCCGGGAAAAATTTGCTTAAGCCCTCTGTGCGGAGGATTTCCTGGTGCTGTTCAGTGGTCATGGTTCCCCCTACATCAAGCCGGGTGGCGCTACGCTTATCCGGCCTACAAAAGAGCGTATCGTAGGCCGGGCAAGCGCAGCGCCACCCGGCAATTTCACTGGCTTAGTAGCCCATGTTTTTCTTCTTCTCTAACTCTTCTTTCGCCGTGTCAGGCAGGTAGAGCGTGGACTTGGTGACGGTCACCTTCTCAGGCATCGTGCCGTCTTTCTTGAATTTCTCCAGCGCATCAAATGCCGGACCCGCCATATTTGGCGTCAGTTCTACGCTGGTGTTGGCTTCGCCGTCGATCATCGCTTTGTAGATATCCGGCACACCGTCGATAGAGCCGGTGAGGATATCTTTGCCCGGCTTCAGGCCCGCTTCTTTAATCGCCTGAATCGCACCAATCACCATGTCATCGTTATGGGCGTAAACCATGCAGATGTTCTTGCCGTTGTTTTCCGCTTTAATAAAGCTCTCCATGACCTCTTTACCTTTACTGCGGGTAAAGTCGCCGGACTGAGAGCGGATAATCTTGATGTTTGGCGCTTTCGCGATGGCCTCAGCAAAACCCTTCTTACGGTCGATAGCCACGCTCGCCCCCACGGTGCCCTGCAGTTCAACGACGTTACACGGCTTGCCGTCGACCTGTTTTACCAGCCAGTCGCCAATTAATTGCCCTTCAAGCACGTTGTTGGCCGTCACGGTGGTCATATAGAGAGATTTGTCTTTAACGTCGATGGAACGATCGAGCAGAAAGACCGGAATCTCAGCATCTTTGGCTTCTTTCAGAACCGGTTCCCAGCCGGTCGCCACCACTGGCGCGATAAAGATGGCATCCACGCCCTGAGCAATAAATGAGCGCACGGCTTTGATCTGGTTTTCCTGCTTTTGCTGACCATCGGCGATTTTCAGCGTGATGCCGCGTTTCTGAGCCTCGCTTTTCGCAACGTTGGTTTCTGCCGCACGCCAGCCGGATTCAGAGCCAACTTGCGAAAAACCTACGGTTAAAGGGGCGGCCATCGCCATAGACGACATGGCTGCCGAAACTGCTGTGACAAGAAGTAAGCGCTTCCACATATGAGCGTCCTCGTAGGGGTGTTTATTGTTGGTTAAAAGATGTTCTGCGAAATGACTATAGCCAATGAAATATGTAACGAATTGCGTTACATCACACTTCGGAAAAGTGAATAAAACGTTAATCACAAGTTTGTAATCGCTTTCATTTCACCATTAAAAATGCGGCTGAGTTTATGGATTTTTCTGTCATGGAATCGGTCTGAAAAGTGGTGCTGGCGGGGAGAGAATGCGAAAACAGGCGGAGACATTCAGCGTGAGTTGGCTATAATACCTGCCACTTGTTTACCATCCATTTTAAAGGACACCGACATGAGCTTACTCAACGTCCCAGCGGGTAAAGAACTGCCAGAAGACATCTACGTAGTTATCGAAATCCCGGCAAACGCAGATCCGATCAAATACGAAGTGGACAAAGAGAGCGGCGCCCTGTTCGTAGACCGTTTCATGTCTACCGCGATGTTCTATCCATGCAACTACGGTTACATCAACCACACCCTGTCTCTGGACGGTGACCCGGTTGACGTACTGGTCCCAACGCCATACCCGCTGCAGCCAGGCGCAGTCATTCGCTGCCGTCCAGTTGGCGTGCTGAAAATGACCGACGAATCCGGTGAAGATGCGAAGCTGGTTGCAGTACCGCACACCAAGCTGAGCAAAGAGTACGATCACATTAAAGATGTGAACGACCTGCCAGAACTGCTGAAAGCGCAGATCACTCACTTCTTCGAGCACTACAAAGACCTCGAAAAAGGCAAGTGGGTTAAAGTTGACGGCTGGGACAACGCAGAAGCGGCGAAAGCAGAAATCATCGCCTCTTTCGAGCGCGCGGCTAAGAAGTAATTCTTACGCTGATAATGAAGGCCCCGCGAGTCGGGGCTTTTTTATGGATTAGTTAAAAGCACCACATGAGTTTTTAAGATAAATCCCATTTCTTTTATCTTGTATATTTTTAAAAAAAGGACACCCTATCATTTATGGTGGGAGTGGTTGAATAGCATGGAAATTAATAACATACTGTCATGATGATCATTAATCCCCATTCATAACAGGATTCATATGTCATCCATTAACATTGATGTTGCCCGCCCAACTGGAATTTATTTTATCATTGAACGACTGTATTCCCGCGATGGACTTATGCCTTCTATTGGGGAAATAAGCCCCTCTTTGACACAGGTGCATCGTACAGTCATTCAGCTAAAACGTAAGCAAGATATGTTTATGGATGGTATAAAAGTAATCCCAAAAGATATTACCCTTTGGCAACAGATAAAATATCTTACGGGTTCAAAAGTCACGACTAAAGATACCGATGCGTTAGTGTATACGACCGATTTTATCGGCTCCCTTGTTGCCACTACACCTTTAGGCAATATTGAGCATGAAAGCATTCCTCGCTTCCTCACGACAGAGTCTATTCACTCCCTTCCGCAAGCAGTGAGTTATGGGCGTGATCCCATCCCACAGGTACTTCTTTATGGTCGTAAGGATATTGTCTTCTTTATGGACAATGGTGGTAAAGGTACGCCAACCGCTATTGCAAAGTATAACCACAATACTCGTGACCTTGCCATAATCAAAGATCAGCTGGAAGCTGGTAAAACAATGAAGGAACTGCTTTCTAAGGGAGCAAAATTATGAGTAAGAAAAGCCATATCTTGAGTCTATTCATCCTTATTATTGCTGCCTTTATCTTTGGCAGAAGCACGTATGTTGAATACCTGGCATGGTACTATGGAAGCGATAATTTAGTCTTCAATGAAGTTAATATCGCCTTACTATCAAGTTTATTTAACGGACTCTATTTTGCTCTTTCAGCAAGTATTATCTACGCATCACTTATGTTATTAAAAAGAACTCCCAAAAATATCGTCGCTTCTTGTCTACTTCAGTTCTGTATCAACATCGGGCTATATACACTTTTTGTTGCAGTAGAGAGAGGATATAGTAAATTGCATACTTTAGGCTCGGGTGCTACTGATATCACCCACAGCTATTTTTTAGGGGCGTTGCTGACGAGCACACTCCTGACCGTCGCGATCGTGAGCGTTATACATGCTAAGTTTCTTTCTTCAAAGCATAAAGATGGGTTACATAAAGGCGTTTGACTGTTACGGCAAAGACAGCAAATGGCAGTATCTCTGCATCATAACATTCCAGCTTGCCTGGTTTTTGTTTTACTTATGGATCCCTTATCGAAGCGATTATGCGATTCTGCTGTTTTTACTGTTTTTCCTGCCCGTCATTTCAAGCAATACGCGGTGCATAAACTACTATGGCCGTTCACGCGCCTTGTGTTTTTTATGGATTATTGCCCCGTACGTCATGCTGTTCGTTCCTCTGTTCTTAACCAGACGCCGTAATACAGAAGATAATTGAAAGAGTAAAAAAACAACGCCACCTTCCGGTGGCGTTGTCGTTTTTCAGTACTGGTCTCTGTCTAACCAGTTACCGCTTACAATCCGCGTTAACCCATCGACCGGACGCTGGTAGACATACATCCACGCACTTCCGTACGGCGTCTGGATCAACTGGCGAGCGTATTCACCGCCCCTGGTGCGCAAGGCATCAAGTTCGGCAAGTGTAGCATTATCAATACGATAAACTTCACCCTGTACTGTTCCTTCGCCGGGAACCGCGCCTGGATAGTGGCCCAGGCTGTACAACTGGTAATTTTCGATATTGTAATTCCCCAGCAGCAGGGCATTGGTCATCCAGTGACTGTTGCCTTGCTTGGTTCGTAAACTGCCGTAGACAAATATTCGCATTGCTAAAACTCAAACTGATAGAGCAGATCAAGTGCCTGGTCTACGCCGGACACTGCTTCCAGATATAGCTTAGGCATCAGGCGATAGCGTAGCGTGAGTGTTGCCAGTGAGTCAAAGATCCCCACACCGTATTTTACCTGCAGACCCGGCAGTACATAGCCACTGACCACCACCTGCGAGGAGTCACCCACGCCCTGGGTGTCCAGCGCCAGATTGCTTACGCCGAACGTCTCGCCGATTTTACCCACAACCTGCCCACTTTGTGCAACCCCCAGGCCGACTAACATTGAGGTCATCGCCGCACTGTCGCTCTGACCGCTGTCCAGACCCTGTCCACGCAGCAGGTAAGAAAGGGCTTCCTGCTGCGACATCGCCGGGTCAGAGAAGATCTCCGCCTTCGGTTCGTCGGCAGAGCCGGTGACGCGTACGCCTGCAATGACGTCGTTTTCCGTCGCTTCAGGGTTACGAATCGCTTCGATGTTCAACAGAGGCTGATCCGGTGGACCGGAGAACAGCAGCTCGCCCTTACGCACAATCAGATCCTGACCATAGGCATGGAAACGCCCTTCAGGAATATTGATCTGCCCGTTCAGGCCAAGCCCTTGTTTATCCTGGGCCACTTTCAGATCGCCCGTGAGCCTCGCCTTCAGCCCAAACGCATCCAACCGCACGTTATTCCCCACGTGTACGATAAGGTTACTATTAATCGGTATGCCAGCGCTCTTCTGTTCGACAGGTTTCAGATTTTCATTGAGCATAACTTCATCACTTGAGACACCGACGGCGCTTTCCGGAACCTCGTGAACCACAATACGCGCCCACGGCACGTCGACGCGCCCGTCCAGGGTGAAGAGGCTTGGCGTCGCCTCAAAGACCACATCCGGCGAGACATCCAGGCGCACCATTGGCGGTACGGTAATGCGCACCTTGCTGCCTTTGGCCGCGATGCGGGCACGCCAGTTATCGAGCTGGCTCCAGTCCGCGTCACCGCTCAGGTTGATTTGCCCCTGCTGCGTTAACACCGAACCGCTCAGGGTCGAGCTCATGCCGTTGAAGTTCATCGCAATCTGGCTGGGCTGCATATCAAACGGCATAAAGTTGCCGTCGATGTCCACGCCGCTGAGGCGCATCTGACCGAATAGCTGCGGGCTTTGCGCGTTGCCGCCCAGACGCAGGTTGGCGTTCAGCATGCCCTCGGCTTTCTCCCCGCGGGCGAATATCGGGTTCACCATCGCCAGGTTGAAGTTACGGATATTGACGTTGCCGCCCAGATTACGCCGTCCTTGCGGATCGGTAATTTGTACCTGTCCGTCAAGCTGACCGTTGTTAGTAAGACGGATCAGCCACCCCAGCTCAGCACGGTTGTTATGCAGGTCTGCGCTCAGGTTGAGGGTATCGAATGCCACCGGGAGCGACGCATCATTCACCTCCTGCGTCACCTTCACGTTACGGCCTGAAAGCGTGACGCTACCCTGCGGCAGCCCCTCTTTGGTCGTATCCCAGGCGACATCGGCTTTCCCGCTGAAGACACCGCTGGCCTGCGTGGTGTCCGGCATAAACGGTTTCAGCATCGCCAGATCAAAGCGGTTGAGGTTTACCTGCGCGTGCCCTGCCGCGCCCGCATCGATGGTCTGCGGCACGCACAGCTCTGCATTCGGGTTGATCCAGCAGTGCGGCCCAATAGCGATCTTTTGTTCCGCATTACGGTAGTCCAGCGAGAGAGAACGTGACAACGCCAGCGGCCCCACCGGCGTGTTGAAACGGGTATTGTCCAGCGTCCCTTTCCAGCGCTCCGCTTTGCGGTCGAAGCTGCCGGTCAGGTGAAGCTGCCCGGAAACCGGCTCACCCTGCACGCGTAGCTGGAGGTCATGCTGTTTTTCGTTCCCTTTGGCGTCCAGGGTGACCAGGTTAATGTTCACGTCCGGCTGAGAAATGCGCTCCACGCGCAGGTTCAGGTTACCGCCGATCTGATCGGTGGATTTCACATCTCCTTCCACGCGGACGCGGGCAACGCTCAGTTCCTGCCAGCGCAGATTATTGGCAGTGATATCCGCAAGGAGCTGTGGAGCGTCGACCGTACCGCGCACTTTCACTAACCCTTTCGCCGTTCCGCCCAGGCCCGGCAGGGCGTTATCCAGGTTCGGCGCGTCGATGGTGGCATCAAGATTGAGATCTTTTACCCCCAGCTCGCCTTTGATATCCGCCGTGTTGCGCCCCAGCGCGACGTGCAGACCCGGGATCACCCACTGCAGGTAGCTGTTGCCTTTCACCGAGCCTTCAACATTCACCTTGTTCTGCTTCACGTTACCGGTGAGCTTGATCTCCGGCACGTCCATCTGCCACGTACCGCCGTACAGGCTACCGCGCGTTTTGATCAGCCCGTCCAGCTTCGACGGCCAGTCCGGCACCTCTTTGGCGGTGTTGATACACGTCAGCTTCAGTTCGCCCCGCCAGCTGATCGCCTGCTGCCAGTCGAGCAGCGCGGTCAGCTCCGTTTTCCCTTCCAGCGCCGCGACGGTCAGCTTGTCGAGGTTGACCTGTTGTTCGTTGCCCTTCGCATCCAGCGTGATATTCGCGGGCGGTACGCCCTGCCCCTTCACCGCCGTGTGGAACGAGAGCGTGTAGTCAGTCACCTTGCCGCTCAGCTTCAGCTTCAGGTCATCGGCCTGGAACTGTTTTTCGCCGGTAAACGGCCAGTAAAGCTGCTTGCTGACGACCTCAAGATTGAGCGGCAGCCCGGCTTCCGCCAGCTGAGTCTGCGCGCGCAGAACCATGTCCACCGGGCCGGAGAGATTGACCCCGACGTCCAGCTTATCGCGCAGCTCCCCACCCACTTTGACCTTCACTTTTTCGCCCTTCAGCGGGTCGATGTTGAGCGCGCTGTTCAGCGTGATATCCACCGGCCAGTTGTCGCGCAGCAGGGCGTTACCAGACGCATTCACCGACCCCTGGTTGGTGTCGATATCCAGCGCGTCGAGCTTCATGTTGCCGTCAATGCTGCTGACTTTCAGCAGCATGTTGTAGACGGTCAGGTCGGTATCGCCGGTCAGGCGTAGCTGCTCACCTTTGAACTCCTCAATATTGAGGTTCAGCGGCAGATGAACGTCAGTCATTTCCGACAGAACAGGCTTCGAGAAGAGATCCTTCAGCGTTTCACCCAGCGGCTTTTCTTCCGGCTGCGGATTCTGGATCTTCGGCTCGACGATCTCTTCCTGCGCCACCTCGGCCACTTTCGGCAGCGCGATCAGCAAGCCCTGTAGTGAGGTTGGCGTCAGGGTCAGGTTTTTCTCCTGCCAGCGCAGGCCGGAGGTGAAATCCATGACGGAAACGGTGGTGTCGTCGATTTTAATATTGACGTTATCGAGCGCCACCCGATAGAGGGCAATCGGGTACGGCGTGGAGAGATTCAGCGGGCCGCTATCCTCTTCTTCCACCGGCGCAGACGGCGGCATTTTCTTCGAATCTATCGCCACGTTAACGTCTCTTAGCGACAGATCGTTAACGCACAGCTTGCTGTCACGCAGACAGCCCAGCTTCACCGCGAGGTGAAATTCCCCGGCATTCACCGCCACGCCTGGCTGCTCATAGCGGATGTTCTTCAGACGCAGGTCGCGCCAGCCGCCGGTCACCTGACCTATCTCCAGCCCCGGCACCCAGCGGTTCGCCGCGTTAAACAGCAGATGCAGCCCGGTCGTCGTCCCCACCAGAAACGCCACCGTACCGAGCAGCAGCACGATAAAAATCAGCACCCCGAGGCTTATTTTCTTCCATAAACTCATAATTCAGGCCCCAGACCGATGTAAAACTGTAATCCATGTTCTTCTTTGTCGCCGACCGGAACGGCGAAATCAAGCTTGATGGGCCCGACCGGTGACTGCCAGCGCACGCCTACACCTGCGCCAGTTTTAAAGTCGCTGCGGCGGATATCGCTCACCGCCTCGCCGCCATCAACGAACATGGCGCCCCACCATTTTCCGCTGACGTTGTACTGGTACTCCAGCGAGCCAGTGGCCAGCTTGGAGGCCCCGATCAGCTTGCCGTCATCGTCTTTAGGCGCGATAGATTTATATTTGTAGCCGCGGATGCTGCGGTCGCCCCCGGCGAAGAAACGCAGGTCCGGCGGGACTTTGTCGAAATCGCCGGTTTCAATCCAGCCGAGGTTGCCGCGCATGACAAAGCGGTGTTTGTCATACAGCGTGCGGATCCAGACGTTTTGCGCCTGAATCACCGAGAAATCCACGTCAGAACCCCACATCGTGTTGGAGTAATCGATGGAGTAACGCTGGGAATCCCCCCAGGTTGGCATCAGGCCGCCGCGCGAGCGGGTGCGGCTGATCATCACCCCAGGATAGAGCAGCATGGTGGTGTTGGTGACGTTGGCCTGGGTAAAGTGGTCCAGGCTCCAGCGCAGGTTAATGGCGCGCTGCCAGCCGCTGGAGAGATCCCAGTAGCGGGATACCGCAAGCGTGGTGGAATCGGACTCTGTATCGTTCAGGTCGGTGCGCTTAAAGCCCCCCTGGACCAGATAGTACTGCTCAAGCGGATTTTTCAGCAGCGGCATTTTATAGCTGAAATCAAGCTGCTGCTCCGGTGCAGAGATACTGGCGCTGGTCGTCAGGCTGTGGCCGTATGAGTTCATCCACGGCTTTTTCCAGGTGGCCTTCACGCGCGGGCCGACGTCGGTCGAATAGCCAACACCGGTCTCAATGGTGTTCTCGGTGCGCGGCGAGACAACGCCATGCAGCGGCAACACCTTGGTTTTGCGAGACTTATCAAATTCCGGCGCGACAACCACCGAGTTAAACCAGCCGGTGGCGGAGAGACGACGGTTTAGTTCCGCCAGGTCGCTCGACTGGTAGTAGTCGCCTTTTTTAAACGGCACGAGGTTTTGCAGGTACTCTTCACGAATTTGCGAACCTTCAAACGTCACGTCGCCAAAGCGGTAGCGCTCCCCGCTGTCGTAGTCGATGTCCCAGAAGGCCTGGCGTCGCTCCAGCGCGATGCCCAGCTGGCTTTTGTTGAACTGGCTGTCAAAGTAGCCCTTACGCAGGGAAACGCTCGTCAGCTCTTTTTTGAAATGGTCGTAATCGCCATGGTTAAGCACGGTGCCGATTTTCGGCCGCGTGCTGAGCAGATCCAGGTAATCCCGGTCGGTACGCGCCCCGCCGCGCAGGACGACGTTCGTGCCACCAATCCGTACCGGCTCCCCCGCCGAGACGCGGGCAATAAGCACCTGACGCCCCTTCTTTGGCGGCGGACGGAGATCGAAATCAATGGTGGGTTCGTAATAACCCAGCGCTTTCAGCCCTTCACGGATCGCGTCATCCACGCGCGCGCGAAAACGCCGGTCCGGCGTCACCTCATCACTCTGGATGGTCGACAGCTGCGCACGCACGTTTTTTTCCAGCGCTCCGGAAAGCCCCTCAACCTGCAAACGGACATTCGCCGCGCTGGCAACCCCGCTTGTCAGCAACACACTGACCAAACATAACTGGCGGATTTTTGTCACGTTTTCTCCTGAATATCCCTGTTTCCACCCTGGAAGCAAATGCAGTGCCGCTCCGCGGCAAAATACGGCCTGTTAGCCAAAAACCCACATCACGGGTTGAAAATGGGTGTAACACCCAAATATTTCTTATGATTAAATCTAGACTCATTCAGCGCATTTATTGTGTTCAATTAAACGCGTCGTGACAACCTTAACCGAAACATCGCACCCCGGGAGGCCCCATCGTGAGTTTATTCGACAAAAAGCATCTGGTTTCACAAGCTGATGCATTACCGGGACGCAACACCCCTATGCCTGTGGCGACCTTACACGCCGTGAATGGCCATTCGATGACTAACGTGCCGGATGGAATGGAGATCGCCCTGTTCGCCATGGGCTGCTTCTGGGGCGTTGAGCGCCTCTTCTGGCAGCTGCCCGGCGTATACAGCACCGCTGCTGGCTACACCGGCGGCTACACGCCTAACCCAACCTACCGCGAAGTCTGCTCCGGCGAGACCGGCCATGCGGAAGCGGTTCGCGTGGTGTACGACCCTGCGGTGATTCGCTACGAGCAGCTTCTGCAGGTTTTCTGGGAAAACCACGATCCGGCGCAGGGTATGCGTCAGGGCAACGACCACGGCACACAGTACCGCTCGGCCATTTATCCGCTCACGCCTGAGCAGGATGCTGCCGCCCGCGCCAGCCTTGAGCGTTTCCAGCAGGCCATGCGGGAAGCGGGCGATACGCGTGACGTGACAACCGAAATCACCACCGCGAAACCGTTCTACTATGCCGAGGACGATCATCAGCAGTACCTGCACAAAAACCCATACGGCTACTGCGGTATCGGAGGCATCGGCGTCTGCCTGCCGCCTCAACTGGCCTGATCACCGTTCCAGCGCCACGCGAGCCGCGTGGCGCGTTGCATTACAGACCGAGCCGTAATCCATCACTTTTCCCTGCAACAGCAGGTTAAAGACCGGCGCCTGCGGTCGGTTGAGCCGCGTTTGCAGCAGGTGAACGGCTTCAATCCCCAACTCCCGACAGGGCACCGTCACGCCCGTGACCGGTTTTTCCAGACGGTGCGCCAGGTTCCATGCAAAATCGGTCGTTATCAGTGAAATATCTTCCGGAACGCGCAGCCCGTGTCGAGTTAACGCCCTGACCACCCCTTCCACCATGCTGGTGCTGTTCGGGAAAATCACCTCCGGCCACTGCGATCTATCATGGCTCATCAGCCACGCATCCAGAGCCCGCTCAGCCTCTTCGGCGGTAAACCACTCCGTCACGAGCAAATCACGCTGGGGATCGAAGCCCACGTGAAAATGGCGGTACGCCTCTTTAATGCCGTCCAGACGCGCGTAAAGCGTTTCTCGCCGCAGGCAGGTGAGCGTGAGCACACGCCGATGTCCCTGCTCAAAAAGATACTGCATGGCGGTAAACCCAATCGCCCGGTGATCGGGTGACACGGCATCCAGTTCCCGATCCCGGTCAACGGAATTAATTAACACGCAGGGCTTATTTAACGTGCTCGCCAGTTTAAATATGGTGGAATCATCAGTCCCAATAATAATTATCGCGTTAATATTCTTCTGGCTGGCCTTTTCCATAAATAATTTCACGTCGGCGTGCTGTTCTTCTAATCCACAGCAGCTCACCCACACATTGTGCCGCGCGCAGGCTTCAGTAATCCCTTTTGTGACTTCCAGATAAAAAATATCGCCGCGTCCCTGAAAGGTTCTTTCTGGCGCAAAAACAGCGATACCGTTAATTAACAGTCTGCCGCTCGCCATGGACTCCAGTACGCCTAATTCTCTGGCAGTACGAACGATCGCCTCCCGGGCTTTATCGCTGGTATACGATTTGCCGCTTAATACCCGAGATACCGTACTGACGGAATAGCCCGTCAGGGCCGCAATCTCCTCCATTTTTAACCTGCCTGGCATAGTGTGACCTCGCTCTCATTCAGTTTTTGCAAATATTTGCAGAAACAGCCTTTTGATTTTAAAACCAAATTTCAGAAAGCCTGGAGATTACTTAATCACCTTGCGAGTATTCTCACAAAAACACATTGTCGCTGCGGCTCGCCTTTCCTATTTTCCGGTCATCACTTCTTTTCAACAGAAATTAAGGTGTGACATGGATAAGGTACGTTTTGGCATTATTGGAATAGGTAATATCGGCACGGTCCACGCGCGCTATTTACTGGCGGGTACGGTCAGCGACGCGTGCCTGACGGCGGTTTGCGATAATGCACCGGAAAAGCACCCGGCCATTCGCCAGCTGGTCGGCAATCTCCCCGTGTTCAGTGACGCCCAGGAGATGATCCAGAGCGGGCTTATCGACGCGGTGATTGTCGCGACGCCGCACTACGAGCATCCGCGCCTGTCGATGCTGGCGATGCGCGACGGCATTCACACCCTGTGTGAAAAACCGGCGGGGGTATACACGGCTCAGGTGCAGGAGATGAACACCTGCGCCCGGGACTGCGACGTGGTGTTTGGCATCATGTACAACCAACGCCCGAACCCGCTTTATCAGAAGGTAAAAGACCTTATCGACAGCGGCGAGCTGGGCGAGATCCGCCGCTCCAACTGGATCATCACCAACTGGTATCGCTCGCAGAGCTACTACAACTCCGGCGGCTGGCGCGCCACCTGGAAAGGGGAAGGTGGCGGCGTCTTGCTCAACCAGGATCCGCATCAGCTCGATCTCTGGCAGTGGCTGGTCGGAATGCCGGTCCGTCTGCGCGCGTTTTGCCAGTTCGGCAAACATCGCGATATCGAAGTGGAAGACGAGGTCACCGCCTATGCGGAGTACGCCAATGGCGCGACGGGCGTGTTTATCACTACCGTCGCGGAAACACCGGGGACCAACCGCCTGGAAATCGTTGGCGACCGCGGCAAGGTGGTCGTCGAAGAGGGGAAACTGCGCTACTGGCGGTTACGTGAATCCGAAACCGCCTTCAATGCCCGCTGGCAAAACGGTTTTGGTGAACCCGAATGCTGGGAGGTCTCCATCCCCGTCGCCCCGGAATGCAGCGAACATCACGTTATTACCGCCAATTTCTCTGCCGCCATTTTACGCGGCGAGCCGCTGATTGCGCCGGGCCTGGAAGGGATCCGCGGGCTTACGCTTTCCAATGCCATGCACCTCTCCACCTGGACAGACGACTGGGTCGACCTGCCGCTCAATGAGAAACAGTATCTGCGCCTGCTTCAGCAGCGTATTAGCACCTCAGTGGCTAAAGAGACCGCCAGCATCACGCTGGACGCCTCTGGCAGCTGGTAACAGCGGAGAAACACGATGTTAAATGTCGCTATCGTGGGAACAGGGAATATCTCGCATAACCATATTCAGGGCTATTTGCAGTTTGGTCAGCGTTGCCGGATCGTCGCGCTGGTCGATATCTACCCGGAAAAAGCCCACGAGAAAAAAGCACGCTACGGCCTGACGGATGCCCGCGTGTACGCAAGCCACCAGCAGATGCTGGCGTCAGAGCCCGATGTGGACATCGTCGATGTCTGTACGCCGCCCTATGTTCACGCGGAGATCAGCATTGATGCCCTGCGCGCGGGGTGCCATGTGCTGTGCGAAAAACCGATGGCCGCCTCGCTGGAAGAGTGCGACGCGATGATCGCCGCACAGCAGGCCAGCGGTAAAACGCTCTCCATCATCGCTCAGAACCGCTTTACCGATGCTTTCTGGCGCTTAAAAGCAGCGCTGGATTCCGGCCTCGCGGGAAAAATCTGCCATGCGCAGGTGGATTCGTTCTGGTGGCGCGGACACTGCTATTACGACCTGTGGTGGCGTGGCACCTGGGAAAAAGAGGGAGGTGGCTGCACGCTTAACCACGCGGTACATCATATCGACGCCATCCAGTGGATGCTCGGCTTCCCGTCGGAGGTCGTGGCAATGATGACCAACGTGGCGCACGACAATGCCGAGGTGGAAGACCTCAGCGCCGCGATCTTCAAATACCCGAACGGCGCGCTCACGCAGCTTACCGCCTCGGTGGTGCACCACGGGGAAGATCAGAAAATCATCATTCAGGGCGATAAAGCGCGTATCTCCGCGCCGTGGCAGGCCTTTGCCAGCGTCAGCGCCGATAACGGCTTCCCACAGGAAAGCCACGATCTGCCGCGAGAAGCGCAACTCAACGCGGTTTTTCACGACACCCGCAAACTCGAATGGACGCTACACAACGGGCAGATTAACGACCTGCTTTATGCCATTGAGCACGGCACGGCACCGTTAGTGGATGGCCTGCAGGGCAAGCGTTCCCTCGAACTGATTACCGCAATTTATAAATCAGCCATTACCCGCACCGTCGTCCCGCTGCCGATTCAGCGCGATGACCCGTTTTACCGTACCGGCGGGACGAACGCCCTCGCCCCCCGTTTTTATGAGAAGTCCGCAAGCGTGGCCAACTTCAGCGAAGTCGGTGCCATCCCCCTGGGAAAAGATCTGGATTGAGGAATGTCATCATGAACAAGAAAGACGGAATGAACTATGCCCCGGTAGGTAAACCGCAGCCGGTTGTCCGGGAAGGTGAATTTGTTTTTGCCGCTGCCGCACTCGACCACGGTCATATTTACGGCATGTGCAACGGCCTGATTGAAGCCGGCGCCACGCTGAAATGGGTGTACGACCCCGACCCGGCGAAAGTGGATAAATTCATCCAGCAATATCCGCAGGCCAACGTGGCGGCGTCGCTGGACGTGATACTCAACGACGACGAGGTGCGCCTGGTGGCGGGTGCGGCCATCCCGTCCGGGCGCTGTGCGCTGGGGCTGAAAGCGATGGCCGCAGGTAAGGACTATTTCACGGATAAAGCGCCGCTCACCACCCTTGAACAGCTGGCCGATGCCAAAGCAATGGTGGCGCAAACCGGGAAGAAATACGCGGTGTATTACAGCGAGCGTCTGCACGTAGAGAGCGCGGTCTTTGCCGGACAACTGGTGCAGCAGGGCGCGATTGGCCGCGTCGTGCAAACCCTGGGAACCGGCCCACATCGGGAAGGGACCGGTCGTCCGGAGTGGTTCTACGATCGTCGCGACTTCGGCGGCATTCTCTGCGATATCGGGAGCCATCAGATTGAGCAGTTCCTTTTTTATACCGGCAACAGCGACGCCTCGGTGGTGGCAAGCCAGGTTCGCAACGTTAAACACCCGCAGTATCCCACCTTCGAAGATTTCGGCGACGCGATGCTGAAAGGGGAAAACGGTGCCAGCGGCTATTTCCGCTGCGACTGGTTTACGCCAGACGGGCTGTCAACGTGGGGCGACGGTCGTCTGACCCTGCTCGGCACCGAAGGCTATATCGAAATCCGCAAATATGTCGATTTAACCCGCGGCGAGCAGGATGTGGTTTATCTGGTGAACAAGGAGGGAGAATTCCGTTATCCCGTCGCCGGGCAGGTCGGGTTCCCGTTCTTTGGTGAACTGATCCTCGACTGCCTGCACCGGACCGAAAACGCCATGACGCAGGCGCACGCCTTCAAGGCGGCGGAGCTTTGCGTGAAGGCTCAGATGCTGGCCAACGCGACGGCATAACGGGAGGCAACGATGACGATCCTGAACACAGCGGTTATCGGTGCCGGCGCGATTCACCGCTGCCATGTGAATGCATTACGCCAGATCCCCAACGTCGCGCTGCGCGCGCTGGTGGACATCGACAGCGTTAAAGGACTGACGCTGGCGATGGCCTATCAGTGCCGTTTTTATCAGGATTACCGGGAAATGCTGCTGGATGATGCCATCGACGTGGTCCATATCTGTACGCCGCATTTCGAGCATAAACGTATGATTCTGGCGGCGCTCGCCGCCGGGAAGCATGTGTTCTGCGAAAAACCGGTGGGGATGAACAGCAGTGAATTCGGCGATATCGTCCAGGCCGTCGACCAGGCGCCGGGCCTGCTCGGCGTTTGCTATCAGAACCGGCTCAATCCCACCAGCCTGCGCATCCGACAGGAGTTAAGCGAGGGCGAGCTGGGGAAGATGCTCGGCATGAAAGCGGTGCTGACGTGGTCGCGGTCGGGCGCCTATTACACCGAAAGTCCGTGGCGTGGACGGCTGGCAACGGAAGGCGGCAGTCTGCTGATCAACCAGGCGATCCATACCCTCGACCTGATGCAGTGGTTCGCCGGCGGGGTCACGCGCCTGAAAGGCGTGGTGGAGAGCGGTGAGCTGGCGGACGTAACCGAAGGGGAGGACAGCGCAATGGCGACGCTGCACTTTGCTAACGGCGCGCGTGGCCTGTTTTATGCCAGCAACTGCAATACCACGGATTCCCCCCTCTGGCTTGAGATCCATTGCGAACGGGGTTCGCTGCTGCTCAATGACAACGTGCTCTGGCGCATCACCCCGGGCGAACGTCGTAAGCTGGCAACCGATGATTCTCCTGACGGCTCGGTCAAAAGCTACTGGGGGCTGGGACACCAGCAGGCGATCCGCCGTTTTTATCATGCCATTCATCACCCGGAAACGGACTACACCGATATCCATGCTGCCGGGAAATCACTCACCCTTGTGGAGGCCCTTTATCGCTCATCTCAATTAAGAAAATGGATAGATATCAATAATTAGAACGTAATGTGTCGTCCAGCAGTAAATAAAAAAACGACCTGAAACACAGGTTAATCATTACCCTACATTGGATATTATTATGGTCAAACCAACTGAACGTAGAGTTGGTTACGGCGTAGCGCTTGGCTACGGCGTAACCGATCTGTTTGGCGGGGGCGCTTTTGCCATTATCGGCACCTGGCTGCTCTTTTTTTACACCACCTATTGCGGACTCTCAGTGATTGAAGCGGGTTCAATATTCGCCATTGCCCGCGTTATTGACGCACTCCTCAGCCCCATTATGGGATACGTCACCGATAATTTCGGTGATACCTGGCTCGGACGTAAATTTGGCCGCCGCCGCTTCTTTTTATTACTCAGCTCACCGCTCATGTTTTTGTATGCCCTGCTGTGGATGACGGACATGGGCTACTGGTACTATCTGGGCACCTATCTCTCGATTGAACTGCTGTCGGCGATGGTGCTGGTCCCGTGGGAAACGCTGGCAGCGGAAATGACAAACCGCTATGAAGAGCGTAGCCGCCTTTCCGGTGTGCGCATGATCTGCTCTCAGCTCGGGGGGTTTCTTGCGGTTTCCGTCCCCGGCGTCATTATGCAGTTCACGGGTAAAGATAATCCGTTTACCTATACCCTTACCGGACTGATATTTTCCTGCGTATTTTGCATTGCGGTATTTATTACCTGGTACACCACCTGGGAAGCCAAAGATGTGCAGCAGGAGTCCGATTTTAAAGTGGATAACCAGCGCAGCAGCGGGATACTCAATCACCTGAAATATCTGGTTCTGGATCTCTTTTCTTCATTCCGCATTCGCGCGTTCCGGCTGCATATCATTATTTATATCTTTTCGTTTACGGCGATGGACGTATTCGGTTCGGTCTTTACCTATTATGTCGTGTACTGCCTGAGCCAGGATGCGGCGGCGGTATCTGGCTGGCTGAGCATTGCGGCCTTCGCCTCGGTGCCGGGCACGTACGGGTTTATGCTGTTGCTGAATCGGCTGAATGTGACTCCTTCCGCCGCGCTCCGCCTCTCCTACGGCTGTATTTTCTGCGTGCTGGTATTCCTGTTTACGGTCTACCTTACCGAAACGCAGGTGCCGACGCTGCTGTTCTCGGCGGTCTTTATCTTGCTGGGTGCCGCCCGCTCCGGCCTTTACTACATTCCGTGGAATATCTACAGCTTCATTCCGGATATCGACGAGATGGTGACGCAGCAGCGCCGCGAAGGGATTTTTGCCGGTGTGATGGTCCTGACCCGCAAAAGTACCGTGGCTATTGCCATCATGATTATTGGTCTGGTGCTGCAGGAGTCCGGTTTCGTGAAAGGCAGTGGCGCACAACCGGAAAGCGCGCTGGGGGCCATTATCGGCCTGATGATTTTCGCCACCGCGGCGCTTCTGGCGGTGAGTTTCTTCACTACCTACAAGTTTAAGCTCACCCGCGAGACGCATAAGTTGCTCCTCAAGGAGATTGCCCGGCGGAAACTGGGCGGAGATTACCGCGACTGCGACGCCAGGACTCGGGTGATCATCAAGCAGTTAACCGGATACGAGTATGACCAGGTGTGGGGAGGCGACGCCACACGACAGACGGTGGGAAGCGCCCATTTATCTCCCGTGAAATAACCGCGCAGACCGGGCAGCACTCCACTGTCCGGTCTGTTTTTATGCCAAAATGTGACCTCTGGCAGATTTACTTCTCTTTACGCTATACTACCCGCTGAAATAATCAGCTCAACGCTACGGGCTGACGTTCTACGTGTTTTCACACAAATGGTATCAATTCCCCTTCTGAGGATCTGGCGAGAAGCCGGATAAACTATGTTAAACAGTATTTTAGTAATACTTTGTCTGATTGCCGTCAGTGCATTTTTCTCGATATCGGAGATTTCGCTGGCCGCCTCCCGTAAAATCAAACTGAAGCTGCTTGCTGATGAAGGCAACATCAACGCCTCCCGCATTCTCAAAATGCAGGAGAACCCCGGCACCTTCTTCACCGTGGTGCAGATTGGCCTGAACGCGGTCGCCATTCTCGGCGGTATCGTGGGCGATGCGGCGTTTTCGCCAGCGTTTTACAGCCTGTTTGTGCAGTACATGTCCGCCGAACTGGCCGAGCAGTTGAGCTTTATCCTCTCCTTCACGCTGGTTACCGGCATGTTCATCCTCTTCGCTGACCTGACCCCGAAACGCATCGGTATGATTGCGCCAGAAGCTGTGGCTTTGCGTATCATCAACCCGATGCGCTTCTGCCTGTTCGTGTTCCGTCCGCTGGTATGGTTCTTCAACGGCCTGGCAAACGTGATTTTCCGCATCTTCAAGCTGCCCATGGTGCGTAAAGACGACATCACCTCTGACGACATCTATGCGGTGGTGGAAGCTGGCGCGCTGGCCGGGGTGCTGCGTAAGCAGGAACACGAACTCATTGAGAACGTATTCGAACTGGAATCCCGTACCGTGCCCTCTTCCATGACGGGCCGTGAAAGTATTATCTGGTTCGATTTGCATGAGGATGAGCAGAGCCTGAAGAACAAAGTGGCACAGCATCCGCACTCTAAGTTCCTGGTCTGTAATGAAGATATCGACCACATCATCGGTTACGTCGACTCCAAAGACCTGCTCAACCGCGTGCTGGCAAACCAGAGCCTGGCGCTCAACAGCGGCGTGCAGATCCGCAACACCCTGATCGTGCCAGACACCCTGACGCTCTCGGAAGCGCTGGAAAGTTTCAAAACCGCCGGGGAAGACTTCGCCGTCATCATGAACGAATACGCGCTGGTGGTGGGGATCATTACGCTGAACGACGTGATGACCACGCTGATGGGCGACCTGGTGGGCCAGGGGCTGGAGGAGCAGATTGTTCAGCGTGACGATAACTCGTGGCTGATTGATGGCGGTACACCGATTGAAGACGTCATGCGCGTGCTGGACATCGACGAGTTCCCGCAGTCCGGTAATTACGAAACCATCGGCGGCTTTATGATGTTTATGCTGCGCAAAATCCCGAAACGTACCGATTCGGTGAAGTTCTCCGGCTACAAGTTTGAGGTGGTGGACATTGATAACTACCGCATCGACCAGCTGCTGGTGACGCGCATTGACAACAAACCGACCGTGCTGGTGCCGCGGATGCCTGACGCAGAAGAGAAGGTGTCGGCGTAAGCCCCATATACATCAACGGCTCCCATTGGGAGCCGTCTTTTTAACTACTGCATAGCACGTTGGTTAAGCCATCTCAGTTTGCAGACGCATAACCTGACGGTTGACTTCGGACATCACAGACAGGTGCTGTTTGTCCTTCACTTTTGGGATAAGGATCTTGCCCTTATCAAATTCAAAAGCGCCAACATCCTTGATGTACAACCGTCCACGGAACAGGATCTTCACGTACTTCGCCACTTGAAGCGGGTTGTAGCGTTGGAAAATTTTCATTCTTGTATCTCCTGCGAATCATACGCTCTTGCGGTGCCACAATCGGCCCGACTGTCCTGAGCGCAAATTTTGATGCCCAATGACTATAGACCAGAACTACGGTGTTACCCAGTGTGCATAAGTTTATTTACCGTTTGATTACAATTATTCAGAATAATCTTTGCAAAGCGTGACTGAGAGCAGTATAAGCCGTCGTTTTTTCATGGATATGTGCGTTCACCCGCAAACTGGCATTGGGATTGCGGGAAAACCACATTGATCGCACTTATGATTAAAAGCGTAAGACCAAGTGGTCGGATCACCTGCAAACAATAAGGAAACGCCATGACCCTACGTAACATCCTTGCAGCAGCTTGTCTGCTGCTGCCCCTGTGGGCTTGCGCTCACAACATTGAAAAAGGACAACGCGTCCCGCCAGTCGGCATTGCTGACCGGGGAGAATTGATTCTCGACAATGATAAGTTTAGCTATAAAGCCTGGAATAGCGCGCAGCTCGCAGGCAAAGTGAGAGTTGTACAACATATTGCCGGTCGTACATCTGCAAAAGAGAAAAATGCCAACCTGGTGGAAGCGATCAAGGCCGCAAAATTCCCGCACGATCGCTACCAGACCACCACGATTGTGAACACCGATGACGCGATTCCCGGCTCCGGGATGTTTGTGCGTTCAAGCCTTGAGAGTAATAAGAAGCTCTATCCGTGGTCGCAGTTTATCGTCGACAGCAACGGAGTCACCCGTAAGGCCTGGCAGCTGGAGGAAGAGAGTTCCGCGATTATCGTGCTGGATAAGGAAGGTCGCGTCCAGTGGGTGAAAGACGGCGCGTTGACCCAGGAAGAGGTGCAGCAGGTCGTCGCCCTGCTGCACAAGCTGTTGGCTCAATAAATCGAGACGCGGAAGCCGGGGTTGAGGAAGGATTCACGCGGGGTATAGTCCAGCGGCTTGCCCTGCCAGTCATGAACATGCGCCCCGGCGGCCGCAGCAACCGCGTGCCCTGCCGCCGTATCCCAGACGTTAGTCGGCCCAAAGCGCGGATAAAGCTGCGCCTGTCCTTCCGCCACCAGGCAGAATTTCAGCGATGAACCAATCGACGTCGTCTGGTGCTCCCCCAGCTGCTGCAGGTACTCCTGCAGTTCACTGTCGCTGTGCGAGCGGCTAATCACCACCAGCGGTGGGCGCGCATCGCGCACCTGGATCTGCTTACGAACGCCGCACTCCTCCTTCCAGGCTTTACCTTCCGCCGCGCTGTACATCACCTTCATCACCGGGGCGTAAACCACGCCGAGCACCGCTTTTCCCTTCTCAATCAGGGCGATATTAACGGTGAACTCCCCGTTGCGCTTGATGAACTCTTTGGTACCGTCCAGCGGATCGACCAGCCAGTAGCGCTGCCAGTGCTGGCGTTCATCCCAGCTCTGCGGCGCTTCTTCAGACAGAACGGGGATGTCCGGCGTCAGCGCCTGTAAACCGTTCATAATGACCTTATGCGCAGCGATATCCGCCGCCGTGACCGGGGAGTCGTCCGCTTTACTGACGACCTCCATCGGTTTTGCACCGTCATACACTTGCATGATGGCATCCCCCGCATCCCGTGCGAGTTGACAAATTTTATCTAGCATTCTCCACCTCTTTGTTAACGCAGTGAGGTTAACTCATTGTTTTAGTTATATCGTAATGTGAACAATTCCGCTATCTGTGAAGCAATTCCGGTTTCAGTACGCTTTTTTCTGTCAGGATTCACATTTCTGTAAGCAACACGCTATAGATACATACTCTTTTGTGGCATGGATCGAAAAAAGGACTCCTCTGATGATTAAGTTTAGTGCAACGCTTCTGGCGACGCTGATTGCAGCGAGCGTGCAGGCGGCGACGGTAGATCTGCGTATTCTGGAAACGACCGATCTGCACAGCAACATAATGGACTTCGATTACTACAAAGATACCCCTACCGAAAAATTCGGTCTGGTCCGCACGGCAAGTTTGATCGATGCCGCGCGGGGTGAAGTGAAAAATAGCGTGCTGGTGGACAACGGCGATCTTATTCAGGGTAGTCCACTCGGGGATTACATGGCCGCGAAGGGGCTAAAGAAAGGCGAGATCCATCCCGTTTATAAGGCGATGAATACGCTGGATTATGCCGTCGGCAACCTGGGCAACCACGAATTTAACTACGGCCTGAAGTACCTGCACGATGCGCTGGCTGGCGCAAAATTCCCCTACGTTAACGCCAACATCATCGACGTTAAGACGCAGAAGCCGCTCTTTACCCCCTATCTGATTAAAGAGACCGAGGTTGTCGATCAGGACGGTAAAAAACAGACGCTTAAAATCGGCTATATCGGCTTCGTGCCACCGCAAATCATGACCTGGGATAAAGCCAACCTCGCCGGTAAAGTGACCGTTAACGATATTACCGAAACTGCGCGCAAATACGTGCCGGAAATGCGCGAAAAAGGGGCAGATCTGGTGGTGGTGGTTGCGCACTCGGGACTCTCCGCCGACCCGTATCAGGCCATGGCGGAAAACTCCGTTTATTATCTGAGTGAAGTCCCGGGCGTCGATGCGATCCTGTTCGGCCACGCCCACGCGGTCTTCCCGGGTAAGGACTTTGCCAGCATTAAGGGCGCAGACATCGAGAAAGGGACGCTCAATGGCGTGCCGTCGGTGATGCCGGGCATGTGGGGCGACCACCTTGGGGTGGTGGATCTGGTACTCAATAACGATGGCGGCAGCTGGAAGGTCACTCAGTCAAAAGCAGAGGCGCGTCCGATTTACGACGCTGCGGCTAAAAAATCACTGGCCGCTGAAGATAAAAAACTGGTCGACGTGCTGAAGCACGATCACGACGCCACCCGCGAATTCGTCAGCAAGCCGATCGGCCAATCCGCCGATAATATGTATAGCTTCCTGGCGCTGGTGCAGGATGACCCAACCGTTCAGGTCGTCAACATGGCGCAGAAGGCCTATGCCGAACACTTTGTTCAGGGCGATCCGGATCTGGCAAAACTGCCGGTGCTGTCTGCCGCTGCGCCATTCAAAGTTGGCGGGCGTAAGAACGACCCGGCAAGCTATGTCGAAGTTGAGAAAGGCCAGCTGACGTTCCGTAACGCCGCCGATCTCTATCTCTATCCGAACACGCTGGTGGTGGTGAAAGCGACGGGTAAAGAAGTGAAGGAATGGCTGGAGTGCTCTGCCGGACAGTTTAACCAGATCGATCCGAAGAGCAGTAAACCGCAGTCGCTGATTAACTGGGATGGCTTCCGAACCTATAACTTTGACGTGATCGATGGCGTGAATTATCAGATTGACGTTACCCAACCCGCGAAATATGACGGCGAGTGCCAGGCCATTAACCCGCAGGCCGAGCGCATCAAAAACCTGACCTTCAACGGTAAGGCGATCGATCCGAATGCCACCTTCCTGGTGGTAACCAATAACTACCGCGCCTATGGCGGTAAGTTTGCCGGTACGGGAGATAACCACATCGCCTTTGCTTCACCGGACGAAAACCGCTCGGTACTGGCGGCGTGGATCAGTGCTGAGTCGAAGAAGGCGGGCGAAATTCACCCGGCCGTGGATAACAACTGGCGCCTGGCACCGATCCACAGCGATACGAAACTGGATATCCGCTTTGAAACGTCACCGTCCGATAAGGCCGCCGCGTTCATTAAGGATAAGGCGCAGTATCCGATGAAGAAGGTGGCGACCGATGATATTGGCTTCGCGATTTATCAGGTTGACCTAAGCAAGTCGCGGTGATTGTGTCGGGTGGCGCTTCGCTTACCCGACCTACGAGATCGGGTAGGCCGGGTAAGGCGAAGCCGCCACCCGGCATGTCACGCCACCCGATCGTCCCGATTCGCCATCACCTTCGGCGTATTCACCTCAATCCAGTCCGCCAGCGCAGCCACTTTCTCACTGACCTCAATCCCCATCGGCGTCAGGCTATACTCTACGTGCGGCGGCACAACCGGATATGACACGCGATCGACAAACCCGTCCTGCTCCAGCGCCTGAAGCGACTGGGACAGCATCTTTTCGCTTACCCCGCCCATTTTGCGGCGCAGATCGCTGAAGCGATGCGTTCCCTGACGCAGGGCCAGCAGAATCAGCACGCCCCAGCGGCTGGTAACGTGTTTGAGCACCTCCCGGGAAGGACACTGTTCCGCAAAGAGGTTGCCATCGCGCATTTGTTCGCTGAGTGTCGGTATCGTTGTTTTCATACTTACCTTTTTGTACGTACTTACTAAAAGTTAGCTATGGTGCTAGTGTGCCATAACACCAGACAAACACGAAGGAGATTCATCATGATTGCGATTACCGGCGCTACCGGCCAGCTTGGCCAATACGTTATTGAAGAACTGCTGAAAACGGTTCCGGCAAACGAGATTGTCGCCATTGTCCGTAACCCGGCGAAAGCCGACGCCTTAAGCCAGCAGGGAATTGTAGTTCGTCAGGCGGATTACACGAACGAAGCCGCCTTCACCGCCGCGCTGAGCGGCGTGGATAAGCTGCTGCTGATCTCCTCCAGCGAAGTCGGCCAGCGTGCAACCCAACATCAGAACGTCATTAACGCCGCCAAAGCCGCTGGCGTGAAATTCATCGCCTACACCAGCCTGCTGCATGCGGATCGCTCCCCGCTGGGCCTGCACGTTGAACACGTCGAGACGGAGAAAGCGCTGGCGGCGTCCGGCATTCCTTATGCCCTGCTGCGCAATGGCTGGTATACCGAAAACTATCTGGCAAGCGCGCCACCGGCGATTGAGCATGGCGTGTTTATAGGTGCGGCAGGCGAAGGCAAAATTGCCTCTGCCACCCGTGCAGACTACGCCGCCGCCGCAGCCAAAGTGATCGCTGAAGAGGGTCATGCTGGCAAGGTATACGAACTGGCTGGCGACCACGGCTGGACGCTGAGCGAGCTGGCGGCTGAGCTGAGCAAGCAGAGCGGGAAGCCGGTGACCTATCAGAATCTCAGCGAAGCCGATTTTGCCGCCGCGCTGAAGGGGGTGGGTCTGCCTGCGGGGCTGGCGGATATGCTCGCGGACTCCGACGTGGGTGCATCCAAAGGCGGCCTGTTTGACGACAGCCATACCCTGAGCACACTGATCGGCCGCCCGACCACACCGCTGGCGGAGAGCATTAAAGCCATTCTGTAATTGTTACGGATTGGTTATTTTTTGTGGCATCCCCTCGGGTCATCTCTGATAATGAAGCGATGACCACGAGGAGGCTCAACGTGCAAGGCGTACCGGAACAGTTCATTGATGAGAGAGACAGCGCGCGCTTTCGCCATCTGGCGCAGGTGCCGGGCATCGAACTCTATCACGCGCATATATCCCGCTACGCCTTTGAGCCTCACACCCATGAAGCCTTCGGGATCGGCACGATTGAAACCGGTGCCGAACGTTTTCGCTATCGCGGTACCCAGCACCTCGCGCCGGAGAAATCCGTCGTTACCATGAACCCGGACGAGATCCACACCGGGGAATCAGCCACCGAAGGCGGCTGGCGCTACCGGATGGTCTATATCGAACCCGATCTGCTGGAAGAGGTAACCGGCCTCCGGCACTGGTGGTTCAGCGAGGTGACCCGTTTTGACCCCCATCGCTCGCAGCAAATCGGCAGGCTCATCTACGGCCTGTGGCATACGGACGATCCGCTGGCGCAAAAAGGATTATTGCTGGATCTGATTGAGACCTTTCAGCCCCTGGCCCATCACGCGCCGGTGGTTCAGGAAGGTGCGCACCGCTTCGAACGTGTGCGCGAGTATCTGCATGACAACTATATGCACTCCCTGACGCTCGATGAGCTGGCCAACGTCGTTTCGCTCAGTCCGTATCATTTTCAGCGCCAGTTCAAAGCCCATTTCCACGTTACGCCGCACCAGATGCTGATGGCTATCCGCCTGTGGCGCGCCAAAGCGTTCCTCACCCACGGCATGCCCGCAGCTGAGGTCGCTGCGGCGACGGGGCTGACCGACCAGTCACATTTGACCCGGGCATTTACCCGCCGCTACGGCATTACGCCCGTGCGCTACCAGAAGCAGGTCACCCGGCGGTAATGCGCAATCTCATACAATACGCGCGCATTTGCCCTTCCTACACTGAGCGCAACGTGAAGCAATAGGGATGGAAAAATGATTAGTGGCGTGTTGTATGCCCTGCTGGCAGGGATGATGTGGGGGCTGATTTTTGTTGGCCCGCTGATCGTGCCCGAATACCCGGCAATACTGCAGTCGACCGGACGTTATCTGGCGCTGGGGCTGATAGCCTTACCTCTGGCATGGCTGGGACGCGCGCGCCTGCGTCAGCTTAGCCGTCAGGACTGGCGCACCGCGCTGGCGCTGACCATGATGGGCAACCTCATCTATTACGTTTGCCTGGCGAGTGCCATTCAACGCACCGGGGCCCCGGTCTCGACCATGATTATCGGCACACTGCCGGTTGTCATCCCCATCTTTGCTAACCTGCTCTATAGCCACCGCGATGGCAAACTGACGTGGCCAAAAATGGTGCCTGCGCTGTTGTGTACCGCCGTAGGGCTGATATGCGTCAATATTGCCGAGCTGCGTAATGGGCTGAAGGACTTTGATCTGTGGCGTTACGGCTCCGGCATTCTGCTGGCGTTCGTTTCCGTGGCGTGTTGGGCATGGTATGCCCTGCGCAATGCGCGCTGGCTGCGTGAGAACCCGGACAAGCATCCGATGATGTGGGCGACGGCTCAGGCCCTGGTCACATTGCCCGTTTCACTGCTGGGATATGTTGGGGCGTGCCTCTGGTTAGGCCATCAACAGCCCGATTTCGCCCAGCCCTTCGGACCCAGACCGTGGGTATTTGTTGCCCTGATGGTGGCGATTGCGGTGCTGTGTTCCTGGGTGGGCGCGCTGTGCTGGAACATTGCCAGCCAGAAACTGCCAACGGTGATCCTGGGGCCGCTGATTGTTTTCGAAACCCTGGCCGGGCTGCTTTATACCTTCCTGATGCGCCAGAGCGTACCGCCTGTATTAACGGCCTGTGGGATTGTGTTGCTGGTCGTTGGGGTGGTGATGGCGGTGAGAGCGAAGCCGGAAAAACCGAGGGTTGTGTCAGCATCAGAAGTGTGATTTTTGCCGGGTGGCGGCTACGCCTTACCCGGCCTACACGGAGCGATTTTGTAGGCCGGGTAAGCGTCAGCGCCACCCGGCACCAGGTTAAAACGTTTCCCAGTTCGCTTCAGGCACGCTCGCTGCGGGCTGCGCTTTCGGCACGTAGGTTTTCACCGGCGCGGCTTTGACCGCCTGATTACGGGTAATTTTAAACACCGCCACCGCGTCATTCAGGCGTGCAGCCTGATCTTCCAGCGCGGCCGCCGCGGCCGCAGATTCCTCGACCAGCGAGGCGTTCTGCTGGGTCACGCGATCCATTTCAGCCACCGCCTGGCCCACCTGGTCGATACCGCGGCTCTGCTCGTCAGAGGCTGAGGCGATCTCGCCCATAATGTCCGTCACGCGGGTGACCGCATTGACGATCTCCGCCATCGTCGCCCCGGCTTCGTTAACCAGCTGCGAGCCGGCGTTCACGCGCTCGCCGGAATCGTCGATCAGCGCTTTGATCTCTTTCGCCGCCTGGGCACTGCGCTGGGCGAGGGTACGTACTTCCCCTGCGACCACCGCAAAGCCACGGCCCTGTTCACCTGCACGCGCAGCCTCTACCGCCGCGTTCAACGCCAGAATGTTGGTCTGGAAAGCAATACCGTCGATCACGTTGGTAATTTGCGCAATTTTACTGGAACTGGTGGCGATTTCGTCCATCGTGCGCACGACACCTTCCACCACGTTCCCGCCCTTCTTCGCCGTTGAGGAGGCATCCAGTGCCAGACGGGAAGCCTGACGGGCGTTATCGGCATTCTGCTTCACGGTGGCCGTCAGCTGTTCCATGCTGGCTGCCGTTTCTTCCAGGGAAGCCGCCTGCTGCTCAGTACGGGAAGAAAGGTCGTTACTCCCGGCAGAAATTTCACCGGCTCCGGTGTAGATGGTGTCGGCACCTTCACGCACCACGCCAACGGTATTCGCCAGCGAGGTCTGCATCTCATGCACGTTGCGCGCCAGGATCGCCATTTCGTTCTTACCGTCAGCCTGAATCGGCTGGGTTAAGTCCCCTGCCGCAATGGCGCGAATATGGTTGATCACCTCTTCCAGAGGCAGCAGCAGCACGCGACGCATGGCGATCCAGCTGGAAATAATCACCACAATGACCAACAGCATTACCGCAGAGAGGATCCACAGAATGCGTTTGTAGTCGCTTTCATTGTCCTGGATGCCTTTATCGGTAAGCGTTGCCTGTGCTTCGCGCCACTCGCGATAAACCGCCTGCATCGCAGTCTGTTTTTGCTCAGCGTTCTGCTTGAACATGTCTTCCAGATTGCCCTGGCTCAGCAGCACGTTCATTTGCGTCAGCGTTGAGGAGTAAATACGGTATTGCTCCTCCAGTCGCTTCGCCAGATTCTCGTCCAGGCCCGGCGTATTCGGCAGGGCATAGTATTTATCGTAATGGACCTGCGCATCAGCCAGCAGATTTTTCGCGGTGTTGACCAGCTCATTGAGCTGACCACCATTAATCTGCGAAGCCATGCTGCTTTGCAGACGCAGCATCCCACGGTTCAGCGTCACGCGCGCCTGGTTCAGGCTGATCCACGCATCGGTAAACTCCGCCACATTCTTGCTGGAGAGCTGCGACACGGTGAAATTGTCTTTATCGTTGTTCAGCGCGTTGATAAAGATCCCCGCGGAAATCACTTGCATGATGCCGAGCACAAGCAGCACCGAAATAAGAAGAGTAATAACTTTTATACGTTTAAACATACGTTGCCTTTGTTATATGCAGGTTTGTCTGACGTGGATATATCGGCAGGCAAGGCGGGTTGTTTACTGTTTCTCCACCTTTAAAAACTTTCTAAACCACTTTCCTGAATCCATTCAGGGCGTTAACCCGGATAATTTTTTTGTGACTTACGTCTCACTTTTACCCTTCCCTCTAAAGGGTTATAGCGCCGCCATAAAGATGCATTTAAAATGCATCTTATATTCTTGATGACGAGGTAACTGCTATGGCCTTTCGCGACCAACCCCTCGGCGAGCTGGCGCTCTCCATCCCTCGCGCTTCTGCGCTGTTCCGTAAATACGATATGGATTACTGCTGCGGCGGTAAGCAAACCCTCGCGCGAGCGGCCTCACGTAAGGAGCTGGATGTGGAGGTGATTGAAGCAGAGCTGGCGCAACTGGCCGAACAGCCTGTTGATAAAGACTGGCGTACCGCCCCGCTCGCAGAAATCATCGACCACATCATTGTGCGTTACCACGATCGCCACCGGGAGCAACTGCCGGAGCTGATCCTGCAGGCGACCAAAGTCGAGCGCGTACATGCTGACAAACCTTCCGTACCCCGCGGTCTGGCGAAATATCTGACCATGCTGCACGAAGAGCTTTCCAGCCACATGATGAAAGAAGAACAGATCCTTTTCCCGATGATTAAACAGGGAATGGGCAGCCAGGCAATGGGTCCGATTAGCGTGATGGAAAGCGAGCATGATGATGCGGGCGAACTGCTGGAAGTGATCAAACACACCACCCACAACGTCACACCGCCGCCAGAGGCGTGCACCACCTGGAAAGCGATGTACAACGGCATTAACGAGATGATCGATGACCTGATGGAACACATCAGTCTTGAGAACAACGTGTTGTTCCCGCGGGCATTAGCTGATAAATAAAAAAGCCCGGTAGCGCTAGCGCTTACCGGGCCTACAACGTCCTCGAACGTAGGCCGGGTAAGCGTCAGCGCCACCCGGCAACATGCTTAACGCATGCCAGCCATATGTTTCTTACCGATAAACACCCAGCCCAGCCCCAGCGCGATAAACCACAGCGGCGTAACAATCAGCGCCTGACGGGTATCATCTTCCAGCGTCAGCAGCACCAGCACGAACACGAAGAACGCCATGCACACCCAGCACATCAGCTTGCCCAGCGGCATCTTGTAGATCGACTTCTCATGCAGGTGTGGACGCTGTTTGCGGTACACCAGGTACGAGCAGAGGATAATGGTCCAGACGAACATAAACAGGATTGCAGAGACCGTGGTGATCATGGTGAACGCGCCAATCACGCTTGGGTTCACGTAGAGCATGACCACGCCGCCCAGCAGGCACATGCAGGAGAAAGTCAGCCCTTTCGCCGGTACCGCACGCTTAGACAGTTTCGCAAAGGCGCTCGGCGCCACGCCCTCCTGCGCCAGACCAAACAGCATACGGCTGGTTGAGAACACGCCGCTGTTCGCGGACGACGCCGCAGAGGTCAGCACGACGAAGTTAATCAGGCTTGCCGCAGCGGGCAGCCCTACCAGCACAAACAGTTCAACGAACGGGCTCTTGCTCGGCACCACGGAGCTCCACGGCGTCACGGACATAATGATGATCAGCGCGAAGACGTAGAACATGATGATACGAACCGGAATCGAGTTAATGGCGCGCGGGAGAGACTTCTCGGGATCTTTAGTTTCGGCCGCCGTGGTTCCCACCAGCTCAATGCCCACAAACGCGAACACCGCAATCTGGAAGCCGGCAAAGAAGCCGCTGATGCCTTTCGGGAACCAGCCACCGTCATTCCACAGATGGGTAAATGATGCCTGTACGCCGGTTGGCGACTGGAAGTGCGTCAGTACCATCACCAGGCCCACAACAATCAGCCCCACGATAGCGACAATCTTGATCATCGCGAACCAGAACTCCATCTCACCGAACATTTTTACGGTGGCGAGGTTGAGGCTCAGCAGCAAAGCGATAACCGCCAGCGAGGCCACCCAGTCTGACAGTCCCGGGAACCAGAACTGTGCGTAGGCGGTAATCGCCACGACGTCCGCCATACCGGTAACAACCCAGCAGAACCAGTAGGTCCAGCCGGTGAAATAGCCTGCCCATGGTCCGAGCAGGTCAGACGCGAAGTCGCTGAAGGATTTGTATTCGAGGTTCGAGAGCAGCAATTCACCCATTGCCCGCATCACGAAGAACAGCATGAAACCAATGATCATATAAACGAAGATGATCGACGGCCCGGCAAGACTGATGGTTTTGCCTGACCCCATAAACAGCCCGGTCCCGATGGCCCCACCTATGGCGATAAGCTGAATATGACGGTTTGTGAGATTGCGCCGTAGCGACTGTTCAGACGTCGCCTCTTCTGCAGCGGCGACTTTGACCTGATCTACCATGTAATTTTTCCTGTTTATGCCTGTCTGTGTTGTTAAGGCTCTTCTGGCCTTTAAATACGTCAAAAGATGACGTTCCCCTTGTAAGGGCTTATCGATATTAGGTAAGAATCGGCGGGATGAATACTATGATTTAGATATTATGTTAATAATATGTTGAAAGTGAGTGTCATATCACTCATACAGCGCGAAACAGCTCACAAAAATACACGCAAAAGTTTCGTTTGCAAGATAAAATATTGATAACGTCGTAACTATAGGTTTTATCACTATTTTCCTCTCCCCGAACGGAGAGAGGAAATAAGAAAAGTCGATTACAGGATTTCCAGCAGCTCGACTTCAAATACCAGGGTGCTGAATGGCGGGATGGATGCGCCAGCACCACGCTCGCCGTAAGCCAGGTTGTGCGGAATAGTCAGTTCCCATTTGGAGCCAACTGGCATCAGGGTCAGCGCTTCAATCCAGCCTGCGATCACGCCGTTGACCGGGAATTCTGCCGGTTCGCCACGCGCCACGGAGCTGTCAAACACGGTGCCGTCGATCAGTTTACCGGTATAATGTACGCGAACGTGGTCGGTACGTGCCGGGATTGCGCCGTCGCCCTGGTTGATCACGCGGAACTGCAGGCCAGACTCGGTGCTGTTCACGCCTTCACGCTCACGGTTCTCTTCCAGATATTTCACGCCTTCGGCCGCCATCTCTTCGAAACGCGCGCGACGCACAGCGTCAGCACGTTCATGAATTTCACGCAGTGCGCGGTGTACAACGTCAACCGGAACAGCGGGCTGTTTACCTTCCAGCGCGTCAGCGATACCCGCCACCAGCGCTTCTGGTAACAGACCTTCCAGGCCGGATTCGCTCAGCTGCTGTCCTACCTGCAAGCCGATACCGTAACTTGCCTGCGCTTCGATAGTGTCAAAAGTCGGGGTGGTCATGGGTTTTCCTTCCATCACATTTAAAGTAGCGGGCAGCATAGCAGCCATGCCCTTATGGGTAAAACTTTGTCTGAAGTTAAGGTGACAAACCGCGACGAAACAGAAACAATAGAGACAACCAGGATTAATCCCGAACTGATGTCACGGATGTCGGGTTTGCTACGCCGTTCAGGCAGTTAGCAAACTATACTTCGATGCACAGGATAAAAAAGACGCGGAGCAGGAGGAGAGCCATGCCCGGGCGATTTGAACTGAAACCTACCCTGGCGAAAATCTGGCAGGCGCCGGACAATTTTCGCATTATGGACCCGCTGCCTCCTCTGCATCGCAGAGGGATTATCATTGGTGCGCTGATGGTGATCGTGGGCTTCCTGCTTCCTTCCGGCGGTGATGATGTCGATACCGCCCCTGTCACCCGCAATGCACAACTGGATATTCAGTCGCAAACGCGGCCGCAGCCTGATGCACAGCCGATGCAAACGCAGCTGGTGACCCCTTCGAACGATCCGGGTCAGGTCGCGCCGGTTGAACCGGAACCCGTCCAGGAAGATCAGGCTCAAACCTCCGCCCCGGTAGAGCAGCAGGCTCAGCAGCCTACGGGCATTGAGCAGCAGTGGCGCTCCTATCGCGTCGAGCCGGGTAAAACCCTGGCGCAGCTTTTCCGCGATCACAACCTGCCGCCGACTGACGTGTATGCCATGGCAAAAGTGGAAGGTGCGGGTAAGCCGCTCAGTAACCTGCAGAATGGTCAGATGGTACAGATTCGCCAGAATGCCAGCGGTGTGGTGACAGGCTTAACGATTGATACAGGAAATGGTCAGCAGGTGCTGTTTACCCGCCAGCCGGACGGCAGTTTTGTCCGGGCGCGTTAAAGACCTGGTTCTTTAAAAAGCAAAACGCCGGCACAAGGCCGGCGTTTCAACGTGAGCAGAGTAAAAAATTACTCAGCTACAACGTTAACAACCAGTTTAGCGAACACTTCGCTGTGAACCTGGAAGTCAACTTCGTGCTCACCAGTGGTACGCAGAACGCCGTTCGGCATGCGAACTTCGCTCTTAGCCACTTTAACGCCTGCTGCAGTCACTGCATCAGCGATATCGCGGGTACCGATGGAACCGAACAGTTTACCTTCGTCGCCAGCTTTAGACGCGATGGTAACGGTGCCCAGTGCGTTGATTGCTTCAGCGCGAGCGTTAGCAGCCGCCAGAACGTCAGCCAGTTTGGCTTCCAGTTCAGCACGACGTGCTTCGAAAAACTCTACGTTTTTCTTAGTAGCTGGAACAGCTTTACCCTGTGGAACCAAGAAGTTACGAGCGTAACCCGCTTTAACGTTTACCTGATCACCCAGGCTGCCCAGGTTTGCTACTTTATCAAGCAGAATAACTTGCATTACCTTATCCTCTTAAAGTCGTATTAATGGACCGTGCCCGATTACTGATGACGATCAGTGTACGGCAGCAGGGACAGGTAGCGAGCGCGTTTGATAGCGCGAGCCAGCTGACGCTGATATTTTGCACGAGTACCGGTGATACGGCTTGGGACAATCTTACCGCTTTCGGTGATGTAGTTTTTCAGCGTTGCGATATCTTTATAGTCGATCTCTTGAACGCCTTCCGCGGTGAAACGGCAGAACTTGCGACGACGGAAATAACGTGCCATATGGCTAGTCTCCAGAATCTATCAAATCAATCTGCTCGGCATGCAGAACCATTTTGCTCAGGCCGTTCTTTGCCTTGTGGCAAGAGATGAACCCCTGAACGATTACTGCGCTACCGACCGTTAAACTGTGAGTAATGGCCTGGTTTTCGTGTCCGCTAATAATAACGGGCATTTGGCACCACGCCTGCCGGTGAAACCCGGCTTCCTCTTGCACAGAACGATGCTCAAGCACGAACTGGCAATGCGGAATTCCTGATGGACTGACCTTTCGAAGGGGAGCCCTGCATACGATGCCGGACAACGCCAGACGGTTGGTCATCAGAAATTACTCTTCAGAATCCCCAGCATCAGAATCATCTGCGGTTTCGTTTGCGAAATCATCGCGACGCTCACGGCGCTCGTCTTTCGCTTTAACCATCGGAGATGCTTCGGTAACTGCGTTTTTGGTACGCATAACCATGCTGCGGATAACGGCATCGTTGAAGCGGAAGGTAGTTTCCAGCTCATCGATCACTTCCTGCGGCGCTTCAACGTTCATCAGAACGTAGTGTGCTTTGTGCAGTTTGTTGATCGGGTAAGCCAGCTGACGGCGGCCCCAGTCTTCCAGACGGTGGATCGTACCTTCTGCACCAGTGATGGCAGCAGAGTAACGCTCGATCATACCCGGAACCTGTTCGCTCTGGTCAGGATGGACCATAAAAACGATTTCGTAATGACGCATCGAATTGCTCCTTACGGATTATTCAGCCTCCTGTCTGGGTCAGCCGAGGCCCGGGGAGGCAAGGAACGTGTTAAAGGTCGGCTGAAAAATTGACGCGTCATAATACTTGCGCGCCCCTGGAAACTCAAGCTGATTGCACAAATAATTCGCACAAAGCGTAAAGCGGGTCTAAGTGGGTGATTTAAAATTGAACACACCAGGAAGCGTTGTTTTTTTGAACAACTGCATCAGAAATGGTCACGCATCCCCGCCGTATGAATGATTACACTTTAATCAGAGAACACCTGAATTAAAGAAGGAGTATCCCCTCTCTCACAGCACGCAGTCGTGGAGCGCATATCATGAAAAAAATCGCATTAGCCATTATGGCTGCGCTTTTGCTCAGTGCAAACGCGATGGCAGCCATCAAAATAGACGGCCGGCAGGCCAGGAACATGGATGATGTGCAAAGCTTAGGCGTAATCTATATCAATCATAATTTCGCCACTGAAAGCGAAGCAGATCAGGCACTAAATGAAGAGACCGATGCCCAGGGCGCAACCTATTACCACGTGATGTTAATCCGTGAGCCCGGCAGCAACGGCAATATGCACGCCAGTGCAGACATTTACCGATAACGCTTTAACGCTAGCACCAGGAAAGCCAACAACGAGAACATACCCATAGTTTACGTTGCCCCCTGCCCGGGGGCTTTTTTTTGTAAATGGCTCTGAAATACCACCGGTTACAACTGTTTTTCGGTATTCCAGAGCACTTATTTACTTCTGACCGTAATAGGCATTCGGGCCGTGCTTGCGCATGAAATGCTTGTTCTTCAGGTAATCATCAATCCCCTGAAGCTGTGGATTAATGTCGCGGGCAATCCACGCCATTTTGGCCACCTCTTCCATCACCACAGCATTATGCACCGCGTCGTGAGCATCTTTACCCCAGGAGAACGGACCGTGCTGGTACACCACAATTCCCGGCGTATGCAGCGGTTCTGACTCACCCAGCGTTTCGATAATCACCTTGCCGGTGTTGAGCTCGTACTCGCCTTCCACCTCGGCCTGCGTTAACGCGCGCGTGCAGGGAATATCCCCGAAGAAGTAATCCGCGTGCGTCGTGCCCAGCGCCGGGATGACAAGCCCAGCCTGTGCCCAGGCGGTGGCATGGGTTGAGTGGGTATGCACTACCCCGCCGAGGGAGGGATAACGTCGATAAAGCGCCAGATGGGTAGCAGTATCCGAAGAAGGACGCCACTGTCCCTCTACGACGTTTCCTTCAAGGTCCACGACAACCATATCGTCGACCTTCATGGTCTCATACGCCACTCCGCTGGGTTTAATGACGATGAGGCCGCGCTCTCGGTCAATCGCGCTGACGTTACCCCAGGTGAACGTTACCAGGCCATAGCGCGGCAAATCCATATTGGCTTCAAAGACCTGCTGTTTAAGCTTAAGCATGTTCCACCTCCAGCAAACCTGCTCGCGCCATACGCTCGCGCACCCAGTCCCGGGCGTTTGCCACTTCCGCTGCCGGGTCGTCAGACGTCTCGCTCCACATCTCAATCAGGTAAGGCCCGCAATACCCTGTCTGCTTGAGCGTCTCGAAGCATCGTTCGAACTCCACCACCCCGGTGCCGAACGGTACGTTTTTAAACACGCCTGGACGGGTATCTTTGACGTGCACCGCCACGATATGCCCAATGCCCGCCTGCAGCTCCATCTGCACGTCGTTATCCCATGCCGACAGGTTGCCGATATCCGGATAGAGCTGGAACCACGGGTTATTCAGATAGTGCGCGTAGCCCAGTGCCTTGCTGATGGAGTTCATTAACGGGTAGTCCATGATCTCCATCGCCAGCGTAACCTGCGCGCGGCTTGCCATCTCAACGCTCTCTTTCAGACCGTCACGGAAACGACGGCGCGTTTCATCGTTGGCTTCCTGATAGTAAACGTCATAACCCGCCAGCTGGATCACACGGATACCGACATCCTGAGCAAAGCGAATGGCTTTGCGCATGATCTCCAGCCCCTGCGCCCGCACGGCATCATCTTCGCTGCCGAGGGGAAAACGACGGTGAGCGCTCAGGCACATGGACGGCACGCGCACGCCGGTTTCAGCGATGGCGCTCACCAGCGCCAGACGCTGCTCGCGGCTCCAGTCGAGGCGAGAGAGGCGTTCATCCGTCTCATCCACTGACATTTCGACAAAATCGAAACCCAGCTGCTTCGCCAGCTGTAACCGCGCCAGCCAGCACTCCCCCGCAGGGAGTGCCTTTTCATAGATGCCAAGCGGAACCTGTTTTGACAACATACCCGCTCCTTAGCCCCAAAGCTGAGCGATTGAGCGTTTGAACTGACGCGCTGCTTCCACCGGAGACGCCGCGTCACGGATGCTACGACCCGCGATAAAGACGTGAATCGGGATACCCTTGAACAGCGGCAGATCTTCCAGCGCCAGGCCACCGGTCACGGTCACTTTGAAGCCCATTTCGGCCAGACGTTTAATCGCGCTGATGTCCGCGTCGCCCCACGCCACGCCAGCGGCTTGCGCATCACGGCTGCGGTGGTACACCACCTGCTGGATCCCCGCATCGCGCCACGCCTGTGCCTGCTCCCAGGTCCAGAAACCGGTCAGTTCAATCTGCACGTCGCCGTTAAACTCTTTTGCCACGTCCAGCGCGCCTTTGGCGGTATTGATATCCGCGCAGCAGATCACGGTGACCCAGTCGGCGTTGGCTTCAAAACACATGCGGGAGAGGATTTTGCCCGCGTCAGCGATTTTGGCATCAGCCAGTACGATTTTGTGCGGGTAGAGCGCCTTCAGGTCACGAACGGCGCGAACGCCTTCGCCCACGCACAGAATGGTACCCACTTCAATGATGTCTACCTCTTCGGCGATCAGGCGGGTGGTTTCATAAGCATCGGACAGCGTCTGGTTATCCAGCGCAACCTGCAACATTGGTAATGACATGTTCAATTCCTCTTAAACGGCCGCCGCAGTGGCGTTATCAATTAAATCCAGCACTTCCTGCGCGGTACGGCAGGCGCGTAAACGGTCAAAATTGGCTTCATCATCAAACAGATTGACGATCTGCATGATGCCCACCTCCTGGTGGGTATTGGCATCGACAGCCGCCATGGTGATCAGGATATCGACCGGGTCGTTATCTTCATGGTTGAAGACCAGCGGCGTTTTCAGCGTGACCAGCGCAAAGCCGGTTTTCTTCACGCCCTCTTCCGGGCGGCCGTGCGGCATAGCCAGCCCCGGGGCAATCACAAAATAGGGGCCGTGCTGCGCCACGCCATCCAGAATGGCCTGGTAATAACGCGGCTCGACAACATCCGCCTTAACCAGCAGATCCACGCTCAGCTTCACCGCTTCCTGCCAGGTGCTGGCGTCAGCCTGCAAAAGGATGGAGTCATTCTCTGCCAGCGAATCTCGTAGTTTCATGTCGGGTCCTTACTTCACGTCTTGTGGGAAGTGTTCTTTGATCACTTCCAGCAGTTTTGGTCCGAAATCCGCAGGCGACAGCATGTTGCGCACGCCCACCACATATTTGTTGCCCGACACGCTAATCTCGCCGGCAATGTGAGTTGACGCGATGATGATGTCTGCGCCGTTCAGCTCACTTTTGTATTCACCCACTGCGCAGCTGTTTACCGTGTGGTCGATGTTTGACTGGGTTAAAAACTGGTCCACTTTCATCTTCATGATCATGGAGCTGCCTTGCCCATTGCCACACACAGCCAGGATACGTACGGTCATAATCGAAACTCCTTAGTGAGCAGAAACTTCTGCTGTTTGTTTTTCTGCATCTTCTTCTGCTCGCAGCGAACGGCCAGCGAAGAACATATAAGCCAGTGCAATCAGGATGATGACGGCCATAAAGACCAGCCCGACGGACGCAAAGCCCTGCATCATCGGCGGCGCCAGGATTGACCAGTCCGCCATGCCCATCCAGGCGCTCATACCGGTGAGCTTGACCGCCCACACGCAACCGAAGATTTCCACCATCCCCATCACCAGGCAGATCTTGAGCGCTGCACGCCAGCCGCCGAAGTGGTTAGCAAAGACGCCGATGGTGGCGTTGGAGAAGAACATCGGGATAAAGCCAGGAATAATCAGGATTGAGGAGCCGCAGGCCACCAGGATACCCACCGCAATCAGCTGGCCGATGGTGCCCCACATAAAGCCCCAGACGACGGCGTTTGGCGCGAAGCTATAGATGGCCGCACAGTCAATTGCCAGAACGGCTCCCGGGATCAGGCGCTGAGAGATGCCGTTGAAGGCTTCAGAGAGCTCGGCGACGAACATACGCACGCCCTGGGTGATGATGAAAATGGCCACCGCGAAGGAGAAACCGGTCTGCAGGATATAAATCGTCCAGTGCGTTTTGCCCGCCATCGCCTGCACAACGTCAATGCCAAAGGAGAGCAGAATGGCGCCGAAGAAAAGGGTCATCACAATCGCCGTCGAGACGATGTTGTCATGGAAGATATTCAGCCAACCGGGCATCTTGAGGTCTTCAACGCTCTCCTCTTTTTTCCCCAGGTATGGCGCAACTTTATAGGCAACCCAGGCCGCAAACTGCTGCTGATGGCCGATGGAGAAGCCACAGCCGTCGGTCACTTCCTGGGTCGGCTTGTACATCATGTTGGAAGTGATGCCCCAATAGAGCGAGACCAGCACCGCGGTGCAGATAATCGTGGTCCACATTGGGTAACCGAAGATATAGAGAGAAACCGCGATCAGACCCGCCTGCTGGAACATGATGTGACCGGTAAGCATGATGGTGCGAATACCGGTAATGCGACGCAGCAACACGTAGATAATGTTCAGCGCCAGCGCGAGCAGAACCGCGTAACCCACCCAGCTGTAGGCGTCACCCATGCGGTCAATCGTGGCCATCATTGAGGCATAAGTATCGGAAATTGCACCGTTTATACCGTAGACCTCCGCCATTTTGGCGACGACTGGCTTAAACGTGCTGGTCAGGATGCCTGACCCCGCCTGCAACAGCATAAAACCGATAATGGTCTTAATCGTGCCTTTGATGATCACGCTGACGCTTTTACGCAGCAGGATGTAACCCAGGCACGTCACGATACCCAGCAGCAGCGGGGCATTGGTCATTACCTGATTGAAGAAAACGGTAAAGACGTTGTAGAGGATCTCCATAACTCTCTCCAGAAATGAGAACACGAGGGGCAATCCCTGTGTGGTTGGTGTCATCACTCCAGTAATCACAAATAATCACCACAAGATTGAATTTGATTATTTGTGACGTATCACGCAAATTATTTCCATGGTGTTAGTAATGATTTTCACTACCGCACAAACAAAATGAATTATTCTTTATAATTCATGTAATTAATCATTAATGGCAGATAGTCTAACAGGGATAAAGCGAAGTATCTGTGATATCGCACAGTTAAAATTACGCACTTTTGTCATTGCAAAGCACGTCAAATGGTGCCAGAGTTAATCACAACAAATCACCATATGATTACTTTTGATTAAAACCAGGAGTCAAAACGATGAGTAAAGTGAACACCATCACCCGTGAATCATGGATTCTGAGCACCTTCCCGGAGTGGGGTAGCTGGCTGAACGAAGAGATCGAACAGGAACAGGTTGCTCCTGGTACTTTTGCCATGTGGTGGCTGGGCTGCACCGGTATCTGGCTGAAATCCGAGGGTGGCGCCAATATTTGCGTCGATTTCTGGTGCGGCACAGGCAAACAGAGCCACGGCAATCCGTTGATGAAAAAAGGCCACCAGATGCAGCGCATGGCCGGCGTGGAAAAACTGCAACCGAACCTGCGTACCACGCCGTTTGTGCTCGACCCTTTTGCCATTCGCCAAATCGATGCCGTGCTCTCCACCCACGATCACAACGATCATATTGACGTGAACGTGGCGGCGGCAGTAATGCAAAACTGCGCGGACGACGTGCCGTTTATCGGGCCGCAGACCTGCGTGGATCTCTGGATTGGCTGGGGCGTGCCAAAAGAGCGCTGCATCGTGATGAAGCCGGGCGACGTGGTGAAAATCAAAGACATTGAAATTCACGCCCTGGATGCCTTTGACCGTACCGCACTGATTACGCTGCCGGCTGACCAGAAAGCCGCAGGCGTTCTGCCGGACGGCATGGACGAGCGCGCCGTCAACTACCTGTTCAAAACCCCTGGCGGTTCCCTGTACCACAGCGGCGACTCACACTACTCCAACTACTACGCGAAGCACGGTAATGAGCATCAGATTGACGTGGCGCTGGGCTCCTACGGCGAGAATCCACGTGGCATTACCGACAAGATGACCAGCGCCGATATGCTGCGTATGGCGGAGGCGCTGAACACCAAGGTCGTGATTCCGTTCCACCACGACATCTGGTCAAACTTCCAGGCCGATCCGCAGGAAATTCGCGTGCTGTGGGAGATGAAAAAAGACCGCCTGAAGTACGGCTTCAAGCCATTTATCTGGCAGGTAGGCGGCAAGTTCACCTGGCCGCTGGATAAAGACAATCTTGAGTACCACTACCCACGCGGTTTCGATGATTGCTTTACTATTGAGCCAGACTTGCCGTTTAAGTCCTTCCTCTGATTATCCGGCCACATCGCCAGACCCTGAGTCTGGCGATTTCATATTTATTTTAGTAATTTCACGCTATTTCAAATATCATCTTTTCAAATCAATTCTTATCGGAATAGCTCATGACGGAAGCGCAACGGCATCAAATTTTACTGGAACTCCTGGCGCAAACAGGGTTTATCACCGTCGAGAAAGTGATCGAACGTTTAGGCATCTCCCCCGCTACCGCGCGGCGGGACATTAACAAGCTGGATGAGAGCGGCAAACTGAAAAAAGTCCGCAACGGTGCAGAAGCCATCAGCCAGCAGCGTCCACGCTGGTCGCCAATGAATATCCATCAGGCGCAGAATCACGATGAAAAGGTGCGGATCGCCAGAGCCGCCTCACAGCTGGTGAACCCGGGTGAGAGCGTCGTCATCAACTGCGGGTCTACGGCATTTTTGCTGGGCCGCGAGATGTGCGGCAAGCCGGTGCAGATCATCACCAACTACCTACCGCTCGCCAACTATCTTATCGACCAGGAGCATGACAGCGTGGTGATCATGGGCGGCCAGTACAATAAGAGCCAGTCCATCACCCTTAGCCCCCAGGACAGTGAAAACAGTCTTTACGCCGGGCACTGGATGTTTACCAGCGGCAAAGGCCTGACTGCAGACGGTTTATATAAAACCGATATGCTGACTGCGATGGCCGAACAAAACATGCTGAACGTTGTGGGCAAACTCGTCGTGCTGGTCGACAGCAGTAAAGTCGGTGAACGCGCAGGCATGCTGTTTAGCCGCGCAGAACAGATCGACATGGTGATCACCGGCAAAGGGGCTAACCCCGAGATCCTCCAGAAACTGGAAGATCAGGGCGTTAAAATCCTGCGGGTTTAAAGGTGCTGGCGGAAAAACGCCACCGTGGCCTCCAGCGCCGCTGGCGTAATGCGGTGGCGGACGCCCGATTCCCACAAACAGGTCAGATTGCCGTCCAGTCCTTCACGCTTTAGCGCCTGCTGCAGGCGAAAGGTGCCGTCAGCCGGTACCACGTCATCTGCGTCACCGTGCCACAGCAGAAGCGGACGATCGGCCACGCGCGGCAGTGCGCGAGTCACTTCCCAGTCAGCCAGCTTCGCCGTCATTTCCGTCAAATCTTGCGGGGGAAAAAGCGTCTTCGCCAGCGACGTAAAGTAGCCGGAGCCCATCAGACAGGCGACGGATCTCACTTCAGGATGATGCGTCATAATCCCCAGCGCCGTCATGCCGCCCATCGAGGCCCCGGCAACCGCCAGCCGGTTATCGGCCACCAGCCCTGCGTCATAAAGCGCATCGCGCAGCCCGGAAAACTCGGTCAGACTGCCGTGCAGAATGGGCCAGAACTGACCAAGCCGCGCCTGTTCATCCCCCGTAAAGCGCGCACCGTGATCGGGGGCATCCGGCATGACGACACGAAAACCGGCCTGCGCCAGCGCCACCGCAAAATAACTGTAAACCAGCTTTGACGAGGTAAATCCATGATAAAAAACCACAACTGGCAGCGGTTTATCACGTTTCCCCGTCGGCGTGGCGTGTAAAATTTCATGGTCGCCGAGACGGCGTATTTCAATTTCAATCATTGTCGACCCTGTACGAATGAATGATTCATAATGTTGAGAACTGGGTTACGGTTTCAGGCTATTTTCATTCGAAAATTACGCCCCAGATAACACTTCGGGAACATTCCCCCAAAACGAAATTCGCAGACAACTACACTATGGCTATCAGGAAAAGAGATATGGTTATGCACAGGTTTGCAGCTTTATTGCTGGTGCTTCTTCTCAGTGGCTGTAGCGCACTGCAGGGAACGCCGCAACCCGCTCCCCCGGTTGCCGATCACCCGCAGGAGATTCGTCGTAATCAGACAGAAGGATTACAACGAATGGGCACCGTCTCCGCGCTGGTTCGCGGTTCTCCGGATGACGCAGAAGAGGCAATAAAGGCACAAGCCGTCGCCGCCAAAGCAGATTATTACGTCATTATCATGGTCGATGAAACCATCATTACGGGGCAGTGGTATTCACAGGCCATTTTATACCGTCAGTAATGGTTTTCCTTTGAACGACATTTACACTGCTTTGCGTCCATAGACATTTTCCTGTCCACAATAAACTCCATGCCCGCGTCAATGGAAAGGAGTTTATTCGCGAAGGATTGCCCGGCGGATACCGGAGATATGTGAAATGGAGCTGACGATGAAACGAACTCTTGCTTTGACCTCTCTGTTGCTCTCAGCAGGCCTGGTGAGCACCACCGCGCAGTCAGCAGAATTTGCCAGCGCGGATTGCGTAACAGGTCTGAATGAAATAGGCCACATCTCCGTCAATAACATTTCGGGGAGCCCGCAAGATGTTGAACGTATCGTGGCATTAAAAGCCGATGAACAGGGTGCCTCATGGTATCGCATCATCCAGATGCAGGAAGATAACCATGTCGACCACTGGCGGGTACAGGCCATTCTCTACGTCTAAGCACCTTCCTGATAAAAGCCACTTATTTTTAGTGGCTTTTCGTTTTTGCAAATTTTTTATCTTTTACAAAACCATATAAAAACAACTCAATAACATTTTGTTACACTAATTCAGTAAACGTAATCCCCGCTCTGCCGTTGAAGAACCATACCTTTTCAATGATGAGCAATTTATGATCAATCTTTTCCGCCGTGCGGGCCTCGGGACAAAGCTATCGCTGCTGACGGGCGTCAGTGTTGCCTTGCTGTTTCTGCTTTTCACTTTCCTGCTCAGCCAAAAAGCCAGCCAGCAGCTTGAAGCCCTCGCGGTAGAAGACCTGCATAACCAGTCCACCGGTATGGTCGATATGGTGCAAATGTTCAACACCAGCCTGAGTGAAGAAGTCGAAAGCTATACCAGACTGTTTACGACATTTTTGCCCCAGCCATTTAGCGTCGATACGCTTCAGACCCGGACAATTAACGGGCTCAATGTTCCTCTGCTGAAAGGCGGGGAAACGGAACTCCATGAAAATACCACTTTTTCTGACGACTTCCTGAACCGAACGGGGGCCATCTCCACGCTATTTGTTCGCAGCGGTAACGACTTTATTCGCGTCGCCACCTCCCTGCGTAAAGAGAATGGCGAGCGGGCAATGGGGACCGTTCTGGATACCTCCAGCCCAGCCTTTGCCGCCGCCAATAAAGGTGATGTCTACCGTGGCCTGGCGCTGCTGTTTGGCAAACGCTATATCACCCAGTACCAGCCGGTGAAAAACGCCGAAGGTCAGGTCATTGCGATCGTCTTTGTCGGGGTGGACATTAGCCACTCCTGGAACGTCATGCGCGAGAAAATCCTCAACCGCCGCCTGGGCGAGAGCGGTCACTTCTTCGTGCTGGATCGCAGCAACGGCAAAACACGCGGGCAATACCTGTTCCACAACACGGAAGAGGGACAACTGCCGAAGTGGGACAGCGCGACACAACAGCAGCTTCTGGGTGATAAACCCGGCACCCTGGAGCGCGTAAGTGACGACGGACGGACGCTGAAAATGGCCTATACCCCGCTACCCGGCTGGAACTGGACTATCGTGGGCGAAGTGGATAAGTCAGTGCTGCTTTCAAGCGTCACTGCCATGCGCGATCGCTTCCTGCTGGCCGGTGTGGTCTTGTCGGTCCTCTTTGCAGGCCTGTTCGTTGTCCTTATTCGCCGTATGCTGACGCAACCGCTGCGCAACGTGATCCAGCTTGCACGGCAGTATGCCGACGGCGATCTTCGCTCCAGCCTGCCCGTGACGCGCCGGGACGAGGTCGGACAGCTGATTGACGCCATTAACGGCATTGGCGGCGGGCTGCAAAAAATTGTTCTGCAGGTTCGCGAGGCTGCAGGTGAGATCCAGACGGGGACTAACGCGCTGGCCTCCGATACCGGCGAGATCTCAGAGCAGATCAACAAGCAGGCCAGCAGCGTGGAGGAGACCTCAGCCAGCATGGAGCAACTGGCCGCGACCGTACAGCAAAATGCCGCCAACATGGAGCAAACGCAGCAACTGGTGGGAGAAACCTCACGCGCGGTTCACGAGGGGGGTGAAACGGTAACCCATGCGGTTGCCACGATGGATGACATTCGCGAAGCGTCAAAACGTATCGAAGATATTACCCGCGTGATTGAGTCCATCGCGTTTCAGACCAATATTCTGGCGCTGAATGCGGCGGTAGAAGCGGCACGTGCAGGCGAGCACGGAAAAGGTTTTGCGGTGGTTGCCCAGGAAGTTCGCGCGCTGGCGGGCCGGAGCGCCAACGCGGTGAAAGAGATAGAACAGCTGATTGGCGATACGCTGAGAAAAGTGAGCGAAGGTCACGCGCTGTCTGAACAGACGCGTCTGGCTATGGATTCCATCATCGTTCATATCGATAACATCAGCCAGCTGGTCACCGAAATTAACCATGCATCGCGCGAGCAATCCGCGGGGATTGGCCAGGTGAATCTCGCCATGACCCACATTGGTGAAGCGTCACACATCAACGCCGATCGCGTCTCGCGTAGCGAACAAACCGCACACACGCTGCGCGAGAAAGGTTTACACCTTACCCAACTGGTCAGTCTGTTCCAGCTTAAACGCTAGCCAACCCTGCCCGTGGCGCGCAGCAGCAAATCGCTTTGCACCTGCTCGCTCATCAGCGTACCGCCACGGGTATCCAGCATCATGCGGCACCACGCCTGCGCCACGGGCGGCGATGCGTGCCGCAGCATCTGGCTCCCGGCCCCCAGCAAGAAAAGCTGCTGCGCGATCTCCCGCCCCTGCGCCTCCTGTGGTTTACGCAGCTTTTGCTGAAGCTGGCGCCAGCTACGGTCAAAGTGTCTGTCCTGCCCTTTGACCTGCGCAAACTCATCGGCCAGCAGGTCGTGGATCCCGGGCTGCTTCGTCAGCACGCGCAGCACGTCCAGGCACATGATATTGCCTGAGCCTTCCCAGATACTGTTCACCGGCATTTCGCGATACAGGCGGGGAAGCTCACTCTCCTCGCAGTACCCTACGCCGCCCAGCACCTCCATCGCCTCTGCCACAAACGGGATACCCGCTTTGCAGACGCTAAATTTCGCGGCCGGCGTAAACAGCCGTGCCCAGGCCGCCTCTTGCGGATCCACGCGTTTATCCCACGCGCGGGCGAGACGGAACAGCAGTGCCGTTTGCCCCTCCAGCATCAGCGCCATGCGGCTTAAGACCTCACGCATTAACGGCTGATCGATGAGATTTTTACCGAAGGTTTGCCGCTGATGAGCGTGGTACAACGCCACAGACAGCGCCCGGCGCATTAAACCATGGCTGCCCAGCGCGCAGTCGAAGCGCGTCAGACCGCCCATTTTGAGGATCTGCCGTACCCCTTCCCCTTCTTCCCCCAGCAGCCAGCCGGAGGCATCAAGAAACTCCGCCTCGCTGCTCGCGTTGGAGCGGTTCCCGAGCTTGTCCTTCAGGCGCTCCAGCCGTACGGCGTTACGTTGTCCGTCAGGTAAAAAGCGCGGGACAAAAAAGCAGGATAAGCCACCTTTTGCCTGAGCCAGCACCAGATGCGCATCACTCTGCGGGACGGAGAAAAACCATTTATGGCCTACCAGACGGTAGCTACCGTCGCTGCATTTTTCCGCTTTGGTGGTGTTGCTCAGGACATCGGATCCCCCCTGCTTTTCCGTCATCCCCATGCCGATCAGCAACCCGCGTTTTTGCCCACCCGGCACGAGATGGGGATCGTAGCGATCGCTCATCAGCGGCGTTAACCATGCATGAAACGGTTTAGGTAGCGACTGTTGCAACAGCGGCGTGGCGGCGAAGGTCATGGTGACGGGGCAAAGCGTGCCGGCTTCAACCTGCGCATGCAAAACAAACCGTGCCGCTCTGGCCACAAAGGAACCTCTTCGCGCCTCCTCTTCCCACGCCAGGTTATGTACCCGGTTGGCACAGAGCCCCTGCATCAGGAGGTGCCAGGCGGGGTGAAAGCGAATATCGTCCAGCCGCTCTCCGGTGGCGTCGTAGCGTAACAGCTCCGGTGGGTTGACGTTGGCCAGCCTGCCCAGCTCCAGCGACTCTGCGGTCCCTAACTGCTGCCCGATACTGGCGAGCAGCTCGCTATCCCACTCGGCCCCCTCGCGGGAAACCGCGTCACGCAGGGCGCAGTCGGAGAGGAAAAGGTTGCTGTTTGAAAGCGGTGCCGGTTGATTGAAAACGGTATGGGTCTGCCAGTGCATGCTGTCTCCCTCCTTCAGTGGCAATGAGGATAAGTATGGACAGGCCGCGTGCACGCTGCATGGGAGGGGGGTCACAAGCTGGCGATCCCGCTGATATCATTCGTGAAATAGCTCACAGAACATAAGAATAAACTATTTCATCACTTCGCTTTTGTTGAATAATTTATTCTTACCCCTTTCAGTGAGGATCGTTATGCAACCGGATGCGCACAAGCGAGCATTAATTGCAGGCTCCATTGGTAACTTCATCGAGTGGTATGAGTTTGCGGTCTACGGTTTTATGGCGACCGTGATTGCCAGGAACTTCTTCCAGCTCGAGGGAGAAGCGGGACTGACCAGCCTGATCCTCACCTGGGCCTCGTTTGCTATCGCGTTCTTCTTCCGTCCCCTGGGTGCGGTGGTATTTGGCCGCATCGGCGACAGGATTGGCCGGAAACCGACGCTGATCATTGTGCTGGTACTGATGACGCTCGCCACCACAGCCATTGGTCTTGTGCCCGTCTACGCCAGCATAGGCATTGCCGCACCGCTGATCGTTACGCTGCTGCGCATTTTGCAGGGATTGTTCGCAGGCGGAGAGTACGGTGGTGCAGTTTCGTTGATGACAGAGTTCGCTCCACGCGGCAAGCGCGGTCTGTATGGCGCGTGGCAGTCCTTTACCGTGGCGCTCGGGCTGCTAGCGGGCGCGGGGATTGTGGCACTGCTCTCCGCCCTTCTCACGCCTGAGGCATTACATGACTGGGGCTGGCGTATTCCATTCTTCCTTGCGCTGCCGATGGGGGCTGTCGCGCTATGGCTGCGTGTGAGTATGGAAGAGACGCCGAGCTTTGTGCAGCAGAAGGAAAAACCGGTTGTGGCTCAGGCCAGCACCTCCGCCACGCTCAAAACGATTCTGATGGGCATTTGCCGGGTCATGGTCTGGTCGGCGGCGGGGTATACCTACCTGGTGATTATGCCCACCTATCTCCAGTCGGCGCTACACACCGGGTTTAATCAGGCGCTGCTGATTGCGGTGATTTCGAATATCGGCTTTGCGCTGACCATCATCCCCTCGGGGATCCTGAGCGACAAGATTGGCCGCCGCACGGTGATGATGATTGCCACCGCCCTGCTGCTGATACTCGCCCTGCCGCTGCTGAAAATGTTGCAGGCTGAGTCCGCCACGCTGGCCGTTAAAGCGATGGTGGTGCTAATTGCGGGCGGACTGGTGGGGATGCTGGCAGGACCGGGGCCGGCAATGCTGTCTGAAATGTTCCCGACGCGCGTGCGTTATACCGGCCTGGGGCTGGCGTATTCCCTGTCAAACGCGATCTTCTCGGGCTGTGCGGGACTGATTATTACCGGATTAATTAAAGAGACGGGCAACCTGGATATTCCGGCATATTATGTGATGGCAACGGCGGTGGTGAGTATTTTCGCGCTGATGACGCTGCGAAAGGATGACCATTTGCGGTCGTTAGAGGAGTGAGGTTGTTTTGCCGGGTGGCGGCTTCACCTTACCCGGCCTACAAAAACGCAGGCCCGGTAAGCGAAGCGCCATCGGGAGAAAATCAGCTACGCTGACGCACAACTTCAAACAGGCAGATGCCCGTCGCCACAGACACGTTCAGGGATGACACGCTGCCCGCCATCGGGATGCTGATCAGCTCGTCGCAGTGCTCGCGCGTCAGACGGCGCATACCTTCACCTTCCGCACCCATCACCAGTGCCAGACGTCCGGTCATTTTGCTCTGGTACAGGGTATGATCTGCCTCACCCGCGGTACCGACGATCCAGATATTCTCTTCCTGCAGCAGACGCATGGTACGCGCCAGGTTGGTTACGCGGATCAGCGGAACGTTTTCCGCTGCGCCGCAGGCCACTTTCTTCGCCGTCGCGTTAAGCTGCGCGGAGCGATCTTTCGGTACAATAACAGCATGCACACCTGCCGCATCCGCGCTACGCAGGCATGCGCCGAGATTGTGCGGATCGGTTACGCCATCAAGGATCAGGAAGAACGGGTTATCCAGTGCGGCAATAAGATCCGGCAGATCGTTTTCCTGATACTGACGGCCCGGCTTCACGCGGGCAATAATGCCCTGGTGAACCGCGCCTTCACTTTTCTCATCCAGGTACTGACGGTTCGCCAGCTGGATCACCACGCCCTGCGCTTCCAGCGCGTGGATCAGCGGCATCAGACGTTTGTCTTCACGCCCTTTCAGAATAAACACTTCCTGAAAACGCTCCGGTGCGCGCTCGAGAAGGGCCTGCACCGCGTGGATGCCGTAAATCATTTCACTCATTGATGGTTCTCATTATGACTGTTCTTTCCCCTCTCCCCCCTGGGGAGAGGGTCAGGGTGAGGGGCGGAACTTACTCCGCCTGTTTTTTCTTCGCTGCACGTTTTGCTTTGGTGGCAGCAGCGATTTTCTGCGTCTTCGCAGAAGGTTTTTTCGCTGAGCGAGCGTCTTTCTTCGCCGCCTTCGGCTTTTGCTTCTTCTCGCCGCGGAACGCGCTGTCTGGCTCGAAGTTTACCTTCTTACCCGCCTGACGACGTTTACCGCCGCCCGGTTTACCGTTTCCGCCTTTTTTCGCCCGTTCACGCTCGGTTTTACCGACGTTACGCGGCGCACGCTCGCTGGAGATGAGGCTGAAGTCGATTTTACGGTCGTCCATATTCACGGCTTCAACTTTCACTTCCACACGGTCGCCCAGACGGTAGGTCTGGCCGCCCGATTCGCCAATCAGGCGTTGACCAACCTGGTCGAAGCGGTAGTAGTCGTTATCCAGGCTGGAGACGTGCACCAGACCGTCGATAAATAGCTCGTCCAGACGCACGAAGAAACCAAAGCCGGTCACGCTGGCAATCACGCCTTTAAAGACGTTGCCCACCTGGTCCAGCATAAAGTCACACTTCAGCCAGTCCGCTACGTCGCGCGTGGCTTCATCAGCACGACGCTCGGTCATGGAACAGTGCTGACCGAGCTGCAGCATCTCTTCCATCGAATAGTGGTAACCGCCGGTTTCGGTAGTGTTCCCTTTATGGCCCTGCTCCTGCGCCAGCAGATACTTGATCGCGCGGTGCAGAGAGAGGTCAGGATAGCGACGGATCGGCGAGGTGAAATGCGCGTAAGACTGCAACGCCAGGCCGAAGTGTCCCCGGTTTTCCGGATCGTAAATCGCCTGCTTCATCGAACGCAACAGCATCGTCTGCAGCATTTCTGCATCAGGACGGTCGCCAATGGACTCCAGCAGCTCGGCGTAATCGCGCGGTTCAGGCTTGTTGCCGCCAGGCAGCTCCAGACCCAGTTCCGCCAGTACTGAACGGAACGCGGTGATGGCTTCCGTTGACGGCTTATCGTGAATACGGAACAGCGCTGGCTCTTTGGCTTTCTCAACGAAACGCGCTGCCGAGATGTTCGCCAGGATCATACACTCTTCGATCAGCTTGTGCGCATCATTACGCTGGGTCTGCTCGATACGCTCAATGCGACGCTCTGCGTTGAAGATAAACTTCGCTTCTTCGCTCTCGAACGAGATCCCGCCGCGCTCTTCGCGTGCCTGATCCAGCGTTTTGTAGAGGTTATGCAGTTCTTCAATATGCTTGACCAGCGGCGCGTATTGTTCGCGCAGATCCTGGTCGCCCTGCAGCATATGCCAGACCTTGGTATAGGTCAGACGCGCATGGGAACTCATGACCGCTTCATAGAACTTGTAGCCGGTTAAGCGCCCTTTGGTGGAGATGGTCATCTCACACACCATACAGAGGCGATCAACCTGCGGGTTCAGGGAGCACAGGCCGTTAGAGAGCACTTCCGGCAGCATCGGTATTACCTGAGAGGGGAAATACACCGAGGTACCACGGCTGCGCGCTTCGTTATCCAGCGGGGTGTGCGGGCGCACATAGTAGCTCACGTCCGCAATCGCCACCCACAGACGCCATCCGCCACCGCGTTTTTTCTCACAGTAAACGGCATCATCGAAGTCGCGGGCATCTTCGCCATCAATGGTGACCAGCGGCAGGGAGCGCAGATCCACGCGGCCCACTTTGGACTCTTCCGGCACTTCTTCACGCAGACTTTCGATCTGATCTTCAACCGCTTTCGGCCAGATGTAGGGGATCTCATGGGTGCGCAATGCCATATCAACGGCCATGCCAGTGCCCATGTTATCGCCCAGGACTTCCACGATTTTACCAACCGCTTTGGTGCGACGCGTTGGGCGCTGAGTGAGTTCTACCACAACCACAAAGCCCATGCGTGCGCCCATCACCTCTTCAGGCGGGATCAGGATGTCAAAGCTCAGACGGCTGTCGTCCGGCACCACAAAGCCCACACCCGCATCAGTGAAGTAACGGCCAACAATCTGGCTGGTTTTTGGCACCAGTACGCGCACCACGCGCGCTTCCCGGCGACCTTTACGGTCAGCACCCAGCGGCTGCGCCAGGATCTGGTCGCCGTGGATACACATTTTCATTTGTTCAGATGACAGATACAGGTCATCTTTGCGGCCTTCCACGCGCAGGAAGCCAAAGCCATCACGGTGCCCAATCACGGTGCCTTTCAGCAAGTCGAGGCGTTCAGGCAGCGCGTAGCACTGGCGGCGGGTAAAGACCAGTTGCCCGTCGCGCTCCATGGCACGCAGGCGACGGCGAAGGGCTTCAATTTGCTCTTCACCTTCAATATTTAATTCAACGGCAAGTTCTTCACGATTGGCGGGTTTTTCGCGTTTTGTTAAGTGTTCAATGATGAACTCGCGGCTGGGGATAGGATTCGCGTATTTTTCGGCTTCGCGTTCCTGGAAAGGATCTTGTGACATGTCGGTTCCTCCGTTGTCAGCTCCGGTGGAAATTTTCTTCATTCCACCAGCAATAATTTATAAAGCGGTTGATTCTCTTCAACCAAATCGGCCAGCGTGTAGTTATCCAGTTCCTTGAGAAAACTTTGCACAGCCTTAGAAAGCGCCTGTTTCAGGCGGCAAGCGGGTGTAATGTGGCAAAACTCACTGCTGCAGTTCACCAGAGACAAGGGCTCCAGTTCGCGTACCACATCCCCGATGCGAATACTCTGCGCCGGTTTACCGAGACGGATCCCCCCATTCTTCCCGCGGACGGCAGCAACGTATCCGGCACGACTAAGTTGATTGATTATTTTGACCATATGATTACGAGATACGCCGTATACCTCCGTCACTTCAGAGATACTGGTCATCTTCCCATCGGGTAACGACGCCATGTAAATCAGCGCACGTAAGCCGTAATCGGTGAAACTTGTTAACTGCACATCAACCTCAGGAAAAAGGGAAAACGCGGTCAAACCGCAGAGATATTCATTAATGATGATAAACCAGCCAGATAGATAGCGGCTAATTTATTTGACAGACGGGGCGAAAAAGCGGAGATCCAGGAGCGGTCGCCGGATGGCGCTACGCTTATCCGGCCTACGAGTTTCCCCGCAGGCCAGCATTCACGAAGATTATGCGTCGAACGGGTCGCGCAGGATCATCGTTTCAGTACGATCCGGGCCGGTAGAAATAATATCGATCGGCACTTCGGTCAGTTCTTCAATACGCTTGATGTAATCCAGCGCCGCCTGCGGCAGGCCACTACGCTCTTTCACACCGAAAGTGGTCTCAGACCAGCCCGGCATGGTTTCGTAAATTGGCTCAATGCCTTCCCAGTCATCAGCGGCCAGCGGAGTCGTGGTCACTTCACGGCCGTCTGGCATACGGTAGCCGACGCAGATTTTCACTTCTTTCAGGCCGTCCAGCACGTCCAGCTTGGTCAGGCAGAAGCCAGACAGGGAGTTGATCTGCACGGCACGACGCACAGCAACCGCGTCCAGCCAGCCGGTACGACGACGACGACCGGTGGTCGCGCCAAACTCGTTACCCTGCTTGCAGAGGAACTCGCCGGTTTCATCGAACAGCTCGGTCGGGAATGGACCTGCCCCCACACGCGTGGAGTAAGCTTTGATGATGCCCAGAACGTAATCCACATAACGTGGACCCAGGCCAGAGCCGGTCGCCACGCCACCTGCGGTGGTGTTAGAAGAGGTTACGTACGGATAGGTACCGTGGTCGATGTCCAGCAGCGTACCCTGCGCACCTTCGAACATGACGAAATCGCCACGCTTGCGCGCCTGGTCCAGCAGATCGGACACATCAACAACCATACCGGTCAGAATGTCTGCAATCGCCATGACGTCATCCAGCACTTTCTGGTAGTCAACAGCGTCAGCTTTGTAGAAGTTCACCAGCTGGAAGTTGTGATATTCCATCACTTCTTTCAGTTTTTCAGCGAAGGTGGCTTTGTCGAAGAGATCGCCCACGCGCAGACCGCGACGTGCCACTTTATCTTCATAAGCCGGGCCGATACCACGACCGGTCGTACCGATCGCTTTCGCACCACGTGCTTTCTCACGCGCGACGTCCAAAGCCACGTGATAATCCAGGATCAGCGGGCAGGCTTCGGAGAGCAGCAGACGCTCACGAACAGGGATACCACGGTCTTCCAGACCCTTCATCTCTTTCATCAGCGCAGCGGGAGACAGCACAACGCCGTTACCGATGATGCTGGTGACGTTTTCGCGAAGAATGCCTGATGGAATAAGATGGAGGACGGTTTTTTCACCGTTGATTACGAGAGTATGGCCTGCGTTGTGACCGCCCTGGTAGCGTACAACATATTTAGCCCGTTCAGTCAGAAGATCAACAATCTTCCCTTTACCTTCGTCACCCCATTGGGTGCCCAGTACGACGACGTTGTTACCCATTTTTTTCAAAATCACCGTTTGCTTAAAAATGGATTCTACCATCGCTTTTTCAGATATACAGCACTTTTTGACCTCAAAATACGCCAAATCCGACCACTTTTTGATCAGCCAATCGTTTTCCTCAACATGTAGTAGATCACGATGCCAGCAACCACAAGTCCACCGCCGAAACGGCGCAAAATATTATCCGGAAGTTGGCTCATGGTCGCGATCATGCGGCGCCAGGCACGCGGATAAAGCATCGGTCCCAGGCCTTCCAGCACTAACACCAGGGCCAGCGCCAGCCAAATGATTGAATTCATTTTTATTCCTTATAAAAGAAAACCACCGCTCCGGAGGGAGCGGTGGTTTGAATACTCAAACGTGCCAGAGTTTATCGTGTTGCGTTAGTCGGCGTCTTCATATAACGGAAGAAATCGCTGTCCGGGCTGAGCACCATCACATCCTGGTTGCTCTGGAAGCTATTCTCGTAAGCACGCAGGCTACGGATAAAGGCGTAGAAGTCGGGATCCTGGCTGAAGGCATCAGCGAACAGCTTCGCCGCTTCCGCATCACCTTCACCGCGCAGAATACGGCCCTGACGCTCAGATTCCGCCAGCGTCTTGGTAACTTCGTAGTCCGCTGCCGCACGCAGCTTCTCAGCCTCTTCCTGGCCTTGTGAACGGTGGCGACGGGCTACCGCTTCACGCTCGGCGCGCATACGGTTGTAGATCGCTTCGGACACTTCAGCTGGCAGGTTGATCTGCTTGATACGCACGTCAACCACTTCGATACCCAGCGCAGCCATACTGTTCGGGTTGATCACCGGCACTTTACCGTTGGTTTCAGCCTGAACGCGTTCAGCTGCTTTCGCAATCGCGTCATCCGCTGCTGGCGTTTCCACTTCGTCTTCCGTGCCCGCTGTACCGGAATTCAGCGCATCGCGCACTTCCAGGGTCAGACGACCGCGGGAGTCGGTCACGATGTCTTTCACATCCAGACGACCAATTTCAGAACGCAGACGGTCAGAGAACTTACGTTTCAGCAGCACTTCCGCCTGAGAAACGTCGCCACCGCCGGTGGCCAGGAAGTAACGGCTGAAATCGCTGATGCGCCATTTGATGTAGGAATCAACGATCAGGTCTTTCTTCTCTTTGGTCACGAAACGGTCAGCCTGGTTATCCATAGTCTGGATACGCGCATCCAGCGTTTTCACTGACTGAATGAACGGCACCTTGAAGTGCAGACCCGGTTCGTAAATCACCGGACGTTTGTCACTGTCACGCACGACGCTGCTGAACTGGAACTTGATCCCACGCTCGCCCTCTTTCACCACAAAGATCGAGGTATACAGCACGACCAGTACGATGACGATGATCGCAATAACTGACTTACGCATCCTTATTCCCCCTGACGCTGGTAGTCGTTACGCTGCGCGTTAGCACGGCGTTGGTCCATAATGTCACCATCGTTCGAAGAAGGCGTTGTGTTCGCGCTGGCGCTGCCCGATGACGCTGGCGGCAGACGCAGCAGGTTGTTCGCTCCGCTGGTGTCTTTCGCGGCCGGTGCAGAACCGCCCTTCAGCATCTGATCCAGCGGCAGCACCATCAGGTTTCCACCTTTGCTGTCGTTAACCAACACTTTGCGGGTATGGCTCAGCACTTTTTCCATGGTCTCGATATAGAGACGCTCACGGGTAATTTCTGGCGCTGCTTTATATTCCGGCAGAATCTTCGCGAAGCGAGCCACTTCACCCTGTGCTTCCAGGATGGTCTGCGTCTTATACGCGCGTGCTTCTTCCAGAATACGCTGCGCCTGACCGTTAGCACGTGGCTGAACTTCGTTGGTGTACGCTTCCGCTTCACGGATGTACTGCTGTTCGTTTTCACGGGCAGCAATTGCATCATCAAATGCGGCCTTCACCTCTTCCGGCGGACGAGCAGCCTGGAAGTTAACGTCCAGCAGGGTGATACCCATGTTGTACGGACGAATGGTCTCCTCCAGCTCGCGCTGGGTATCGCTACGAATAACGGTACGACCTTCGGTCAGAATGCGGTCCATGGTGTATTTACCAATCACACCACGCAGGGCACTGTCAGTCGCCTGACGCAGGCTGTCATCGGCGCTGGTTACGCTAAACAGATAACGTTCAGGATCGGTCACGCGGTACTGGACGTTCATCTCAACGCGTACCACGTTCTCATCAGACGTCAGCATCACGCCAGAGGCGGCCAGTTCACGGACGGACTCCACGTTTACCGCTGTCACGTCGTCAATGAAGGTAGGCTTCCAGTTCAGGCCCGGCTCAACCAGATGGCTGAACTTACCGAAACGGGTGACCACGCCGCGTTCTGCTTCTTTAATGGTGTAGAACCCGCTGGCTGCCCAGATGATTACCACCGCAGCGGCCACAATGCCCACTACGCGGCCCCCCATTGGCGGGCGCGGACTCTGAGTGGAATTACCCCCTGAGCCAGAACCTTTTCCTCCGCCCAGGCCACCAAGCTTTTTGCTCAGCTTGCGGAAGATATCATCCAGATCCGGCGGCCCCTGCTCGCGACCACCTTTATTGCCATTTCCCCCAGAGTTGCCGCCTTGATTATTGCTGCTTCCCCACGGGTCGCGGTCTTGTCCGTTATTACCGGGCTGATTCCACGCCATGTATATGCTCCATATTTGTTATGCAAGGGCGAATTTTTCAGGCTTCCCCTTTCTGATCAGACGATATAGTCCGCCAGCGCAGGTTCTTGTTTACAGAGGCGACGCCAGTCAACGATCGGCATACGCACCTGCATCCCCACGCTGCCGTCATCCTCCATCCACTCTTTTTCTATCGCCTGAAGCTGATAAAACCGGCTGCGCAGCCTGCCTTCCTGTGGCGGCAGGCGCAGCGTGTGCTGCGCTACCTCACCGGAAAGACGTTCTGTCAAAGCCTGGAAAAGCAGTGGCACACCAATACCGGCCTGAGCAGAAAGCCAGACCCGAATCGGTTTGTTCTCTTCATCTCGGTCGATACGCGGTTCGAAATCCTCCAGCATATCGATCTTGTTCATCACCAACAGCGTGGGAATTTCGTGGGCATCAATCTCTTCCAGCACCACGTTCACCGCGTCGATGTTCTCCTGCACGCGTACGTCAGCCGCATCAATCACGTGCAGCAGCAGGGTCGCCTGTCGCGTCTCCTGCAACGTCGCTTTAAACGCCGCCACCAGATCGTGTGGCAAATGGCGGATAAACCCTACGGTATCCGCCAGCACCGTTTCACCCACGTCTGCTACGTCAATACGACGCAGCGTAGGGTCCAGGGTCGCAAACAGCTGGTCTGCGGCATAAACCTGGGCCTCGGTTATCTGGTTAAACAGGGTGGATTTACCGGCGTTGGTATAACCCACCAGCGACACGGTCGGGATGTCAGCTTTGGTTCGCGCCCGACGCCCCTGTTCACGCTGTTTCTCTACACGTTCCAGACGCGAGAGGATCTGGGTAATACGGCCACGCAGTAAACGACGGTCGGTTTCGAGCTGGGTTTCACCCGGACCGCGCAAACCGATCCCGCCTTTTTGTCTTTCAAGGTGGGTCCAGCCACGCACCAGACGCGTCGCCAGATGGCGCAGCTGTGCAAGCTCAACCTGCAATTTCCCTTCATGGGTACGTGCACGCTGAGCAAAAATGTCTAAAATCAATCCCGTGCGGTCGATCACACGGCATTCGCAGAGAGCTTCCAGGTTGCGCTCCTGGGCTGGAGACAGCGCATGATCAAACAACACGACTGACGCGCCGGTTGCTTTTACGGCATCCGCAATTTCTACTGCTTTACCTTCACCAACAAAATACTTTGGGTGCGGCGCTTTACGGCTACCGGTAATCACCTGCATTGCTTCGACACCGGCGGAAGAGACCAGAGATTCAAACTCCTGGAGATCTTCCATATCTTTGTCTTGCGAAAAATAGATGTGTACCAGCACCGCCTGCTCACCGGCATCATAACGGTCAAACAAGCGTAAACCTCTCTAAAAAGATCAGCGGGGAACGCAGGATCCCTGGCTCCCCGTGTGGATAACAGCTGAAACCTTATTCGGTTTCGTCGCTGTCCTGCGCTGGCGTTGAAGAACCCTGCGCGTTGCTGCCATGATGGTAGTTACTGCCAGTGCCGCCGCCAGCGTTATTGCTGTGATGAGAGACTGGACGGGACGGAACAACAGTAGAGATAGCGTGCTTGTAGACCATCTGACTGACCGTGTTTTTCAACAGGATCACAAACTGATCGAAAGACTCAATCTGACCTTGCAGCTTAATACCATTCACCAAATAAATAGAAACTGGAACACGTTCCCGACGCAATGCGTTCAGGAACGGATCTTGTAAAGATTGCCCCTTAGCCATTCTATCTTTTCCTTATATGCTTGTTTTGTACTTAGAACCTTGCGATTCTGAAAAATTGCGCACGATACGTCTCAATTGTACACATTCAGTGGGCGATATCACCAACAACCTCAATCACCTCGTTTAACGCCTGTTGCGGTTTTTCACTGTCTAACCAGTGAACTCCCTCCCAACCGCGCAACCAGGTGATCTGGCGCTTCGCTAACTGTCTCGTGGCGCAAACACCTCGATAAACCATTTCATCGTATGAAATCTCACCTTCAAGATACGACCACATCTGGCGGTATCCCACACAACGAACGGAAGGCATATCCGTATGCAAATCTCCACGGGCAAATAGCGCCCGCACTTCTGCTTCAAAATCTGAAGCTAACATCTGATGAAAACGCTGCTCAATTCGTTGATGGAGCAGTTCACGGCTCGCCGGGGCGATGGCGAACTGATGCACCTGATACGGCAGAGCGTCTCCTGACGTTTGCGTCAGTTCCGTTAAAGTTTTACCCGAAATGAAAAAAACTTCCAGTGCCCGGGAAAGCCTTTGCGGATCATTTGGATGGATTCGCGCTGCCGCAACCGGGTCAATCTCTGCCAGTTGCTTATGCAACACGTCCCATCCCTGCTCTGCCGCCTGTTGCTCAATCTTTGCTCTCACGTCAGGATCTGCGGAAGGTAAAGGTGATAATCCTTCCAGCAGCGCCTTAAAGTAGAGCATGGTGCCGCCAACCAACAGCGGTATACGTCCTGCCGCCGTAATCTCGGCCATCTCGGCTAAGGCATCCCGGCGGAAATCCGCTGCGGAGTAAGCCTCTGCCGGGTCGAGAATATCCAGCAAACGGTGCGGTGCCGCACGCAGTTCTTCTGCGCCAGGCTTCGCCGTACCAATGTCCATCCCCCGATAGATGAGGGCGGAATCAACGCTAATCAACTCTACAGGCAAAACTTTGCGTAACTCAATAGCTAACGCCGTTTTGCCGGAGGCCGTTGGGCCCATTAAAAAAATTGCCTTTGGCAGGCTCGCCTTACTTACGTCAGTCATGTTTCAGGGCGGTCATCGCCGTTTTCAAATCAACAGGTTGTAATAACCCACCCGGCGGCGCTTTCACCAGCTGTGGGCAGAGGCGTTCGACCTCCGCCAGCACGGTAATCGCCTGCGCCATACTCCACGGTGTATGTTCGCTGGCCAGATGGCGAGCGATCCACTGCGCGGTGTTGGCGGCCTCAAACGATGTTTGCTGCGCCAGGTAGCCTATCAGTTCAGGAATCAAGTTTTGTAAATTTTGTTGGCGTAAGGGTAAAGGCACTGCGCGAATTGTCACATGTTGTGGTTCGAGCACCATTTCAATGCCCATTTGCGTCAGTAGGGCCTCTGTACGCTGCAATACCCGTGTTTCTTCAGCGGATATTTTCAGACGAACCGGGATCAATAACGGCTGCGCACAGGCCGCATTTTCCCCTGGCGTCAGTTGCGCCTGTTTGAGCCAGCGTTCGGCAACCGGTAACGCCAGAAGCTGCAATTTGCCGTCGCGTTCTAGCAATGCCATATCCGGCGCGATAATCGTCAGCACTCGCCCGAAACTCTGGCTGTGCCCTTCAAGGGACGGTGTCGCCACTGCAACGTGATCTTTGCGCTCAACAGCAGGCGTTTCCAGCAACTTACGGTACAACGCCCCCTGCTGCTTTTGATAGCCGGGTTGAGCGTTCGGATAGTTTGCTCCCGTCGGACGCGTCGTGCTCGCACCAGTTGAGAATCGAGGCGTTTCCGGCTCTCGCGCGACAGCGGGCTGCGCAAAATGGTTGCGGCCCGCAGCGACACGGTTTTCCGGGATGGGACGCGGTGAGGAATCGTCTTTTTCCAGCGGCAATGCAGGCTCAACCTGCTGTTGCAATACGCTCAGCACGCCCTGATAGATAAAATCATGCACCAGACGCGACTGATGGAAGCGCACCTCATGCTTGGCGGGGTGGACGTTAACATCGACCTGATGCGGGTCGATCTCCAGATAAAGCACAAAAGCCGGTTGCTGATCGGCCCCAAGCTTGTCTTCACAGGCCTGACGAATGGCGTGGTTAATGAGGCGGTCGCGCATCATGCGGCCATTCACGTAGCAATACTGAATTTCAGAGAAAGCCGCACTGCTGGCGTTCGGGTCGGCCACCCAGCCACGTAACGCGAGATCGCCATGCTGCCACTCTATCGCCAGCGCCTGTTCCAGAAATGGCGTTCCGCAGATAGCCCCTAAACGGCGCTCTTTCTGCCCGCCTTCCGCCACCGCGCGATACTGGCGCATCACCTTGCCGTTATGGCTGAGATTAATGGTGACGTCAAAACGCGCCAGCGCGATACGACGAATGATCTCGTCGATATGGCCGAATTCGGTTTTTTCGGTACGCATAAACTTGCGTCGGGCGGGGGTGTTGTAGAACAGATCCAGCACTTCCAGCGTGGTACCGACAGGATGCGCCGCGGGTTTAACCGTCACATCCATGTCGCGTCCTTCGGCGTATGCCTGCCAGGCTTCCTGCTGTTCAGCGGTACGAGAGGTCAACGTCAGGCGGGAAACCGAACTAATACTGGCGAGCGCCTCGCCGCGAAAGCCGAGGCTGATTATTGCTTCAAGATCGTCCAGAGAGGCAATTTTACTGGTGGCATGACGCGCCAGCGCCAGCGCCAGCTCGTCTTTTTTTATCCCACAGCCGTTATCGCGAATGCGGATAAGCTTCGCCCCGCCGCGTTCGATATCAATATCAATGCGGGTAGCTCCCGCATCGAGGCTGTTTTCCACCAGTTCCTTCACCACCGATGCAGGACGTTCCACCACCTCACCGGCGGCGATTTGGTTCGCAAGCTGCGGCGGTAGAACCTGAATCGGCATGTTGTCTCCTTAGTTGGTCGCGGTCATCCCACCCGGCAGTGAAGCGTTGGCCACCTGGCCTGCTCCGCCCGACGGCGCGGACTGCAGCGGGTGCGCGTCAAAGTATTTACGCAGACCGTTATAAATCGCTTCGGCAATTTGCTGCTGATAGCTGTCGCTTCCCAGCAGGCGCTCTTCGGCGTTGTTGCTGATAAAGCCGGTCTCGACCAGAATTGACGGAATATCCGGCGAACGCAGCACGCCCAGGCTCGCATGTTCCGGGCGACGCTTGTGCAATGCCCCGATGCCCTGCAGCTGATTCAACACGTTAGTGGCGACATCATACCCGACGCGCTGGGAATGACCGAACTGTAAATCCAGTACCGCCTGGCTGAGGTACGGGTCTGACTGACTGTTTGCCAGCACATCACCCGCACCGCCCAGCAGTTCTGACTGTTTCTCATGCTCTTCCAGCCAGTTTGCCATCTCGCTGTTTGCCCGGCGGTTTGACAGCACCCACACAGACGCGCCCGTGGCACTGCGGTTTGGCGCAGCATCCGCATGAATAGAGACCAGGAAATTGGCATTTTGCTTACGCGCCACGTCCGAGCGCCCCATAACGGAAATAAAATAGTCGCCGTCGCGGGTCAACACGCCTTTAAACATAGGATCGTCATTCAGCAGCGCGCGCAGCTTACGGGCAATGGCAATTGTGACGTTTTTCTCCCGCGTGCCGCCCGGGCCAATCGCACCAGGATCCTGACCACCGTGTCCGGCATCAATGGCGATAATCACTTTATCACCGCTGACCGCGCGGCGCGCACTTGCCGCCGGACGCGTTACCGTATTGCTGCTGGTTGCTGCGGTAATGCGATCGTTCTGCGATTTAAACGGATTACGCGCGGGTTCCGATGGACGCGGAGTATACACAGGCTCCTCCACGCGTTTCGCGACAACCGGCGGAGGCGGAGGCGGCGGCGGAACGTCGGCATTGATGGTAAAAACTACCGTATAGTTCGCGCCGTTTTGCTGCTTCACCGCTTTCGTTTTGCCCTTTTCGGTGAGATCCACCACCAGGCGCAATGACTGGCTGTCCTGCGGGTTACCCGAGCGGATACTTTTCACCAGGTTGTTACCGCTGAACCGAAGCGGGAGCCCCTGAATCACCCCGGTCTGTTTGATATCCAGCGCCACGCTGTGGCTGTCTGGCTGTGAAAAAGCGTATTCAGGGTCACCCATAAAGCTAAACGTGATCCGGGCCTGGCTTTCGCCGTTCGACACCTGAATATCCGAAAGGCTTGCCGCCCCGGCCTGCGCGCACAGCAGCACCGAAGCAGCTAACAGCCAACCTTTAACGCGATTTTTCATCCCGTCATCCCTACGCTTAACCGGCGAGACGCGCCAGTAAGGAACACCCTGATGAGGAAACCGCACTGATGCGAGCCTCACGCCCTTGTGCCTGGTAATCTATGTGAATTTCGACATCCGGGTCAGGTAACACACCCGCACCTTGTTGCGGCCACTCCACCAGGCAGATGGCATCATTGGCAAAATAATCACGGATCCCCATAAATTCCAGCTCCTCAGGATCCGCAAGGCGATATAAATCAAAGTGGTACACCATGAGATTGTCGAGGGTGTACGGCTCGACGAGCGTGTAGGTTGGGCTTTTCACATTCCCGTTATGCCCTAACGCCTGCAAAAAACCCCGGCTGAAAGTGGTTTTACCCGCCCCCAAATCACCATACAGATAAATGACGGTTGCCCCCTGACAGGCCTGCGCCACGCGCTTGCCGAGATCTAAAGTGGCTTGTTCATCAGGTAAAGGAATCGCTCGATTAGTCATTTTCTACGTCAATCACATCCGGGTTAACAACACGCCGTAGCGTGCAAAAAAGATCGGTGGCCAGCATACCGCGTGTTCCATATCGCGCCGCCAGTTTATCTGCCGCGACACCGTGGGCCACGCAGCCCGCACAGGCTGCATCATAAAGGGGAAGTTTCTGTCCAAGCAATGCGCCGATGATACCGGAAAGCACGTCGCCCATACCGCCGCTCGCCATGCCCGCATTTCCGGCATCAATAATGCCCAGCGCCTCGTCACTGGCAACGACGGTTCCTGCCCCTTTCAAAACGGCAACACCTCCGTAACGTTTTACCAGACGCTGAGCAGAAAGTAAGCGATCGCTTTCAATTTCTGCGACGCTGCAGTTAAGCAGGCGCGCGGCTTCGCCGGGGTGTGGCGTCAGGATGCGATTGTGACGCTTATCCGGGTTTATTGCCAGAAGGTTAAGCGCGTCGGCATCCCACAGCATCGGTTTACGAAAATTCTCGACTTTTTGCAGGGCCTGTTTACCCCATCCCTGTTGCCCAAGCCCTGGGCCAATGACCACGACATCCGCCCATTCGAGGCTTTCCTCAAGCGTCTGGGGCGTAAGCTCATGCACCATCAGCTCCGGTCGGGCTGTGATTAGCGGTGCAATGTTCTCAATACGAGTGAGAATTCGCACTAAACCAGCACCGCTGCGTAATGCTGCCTCGCCGGTCATGCGAATCGCCCCTGCCGTACCGCGATCGCCACCAATAATCACCAGCCTGCCGTGGTCGCCCTTATGGGATGTCGGACGGCGTGGCGGAAACCACTCAGTCAGCTGCGATGCATCAAAACGAGCGATGCGCATTTCCTGCCCGGCTAGCCAGCCCTCCAGTCCGAGCGCGTTATGATGTAATACGCCGACCACATCCCGTGCTTTACCGGTTAACAGACCCGGCTTCAAAGCAATGAAGGTCACGGTGTGCGCAGCCTGGATGACGGCGCCAGGCGTCGCGCCGGTTTGCGCGTTCAGGCCTGAAGGGATATCCAGCGCCACTACCGGGGCGCAATGTCTGTTGGCGTGTTCAATCAGCGCGGCAATATTCTCGCGGGGAGCACTGCGCAGCCCGGTACCCAGCAGACCATCAATAATCAGATCGACATCCTCCGGCCAGACGATATCAGGCGCATGAATCACACCGCCGGCATTCAGCCATGCCTCCCGTGCTGCGCTGGCCTCTTCTGGCAAGGGCTTATCACTTTCCAGCGCCAGCAGCGTAACGCGAATACCGGCAGCTACCGCAAGACGGGCAATGACGTAGCCGTCCCCGCCGTTATTGCCGTGTCCGCACAAAATCAGCCAGTGAGTGGATTGCGGCCAGGCGCTGCGGGCAACGGTAAATGCTGCCTCTCCCGCACGCTGCATCAGTTCATAAAGGGTGATCCCGAGGCTATCTGCAGCCTCTTTTTCGGCGCGCCGGAGGTCATCCGCATGCCAGATGGAATGTGGTATACTTGCGGGGTTTTTCTTCACTGTATGGTCCGTCATGTCACAGCCCCTCGATCTCAATGAGTTAGCGCAAAAAATAAAACAGTGGGGTGCTGAGCTTGGCTTCCAGAAGGTGGGTATTACCGACACCGACCTCTCCGCCAGCGAGCCAAAACTTCAGGCCTGGCTGGACAAACAATACCACGGCGAAATGGAGTGGATGGCGCGTCACGGCATGATGCGTGCCCGCCCACACGAGCTTTTACCGGGTACCTTGCGCGTCATCAGCGTGCGCATGAACTATCTGCCTGCCAACGCGGCTTTTGCGCGCACGCTAAAAAATCCCTCTCTGGGTTACGTCAGCCGGTACGCCCTGGGGCGTGATTACCATAAGCTTCTGCGTAACCGTTTAAAAAAACTCGGGGAAACTATTCAGCAGCACTGTGTTTCGCTGAATTTTAGACCCTTTGTTGATTCCGCGCCTATTCTTGAGCGCCCGATCGCTGAAAAAGCCGGGCTTGGCTGGACAGGTAAGCACTCACTTATCCTTAGCCGTGACGCCGGATCGTTCTTCTTCCTTGGCGAATTGCTGATTGATTTACCGTTACCGATAGACGGCCCGGTGGAGGAAGGCTGTGGCCGCTGCGTGGCCTGCATGACCATCTGCCCGACGGGGGCTATCGTTGAGCCTTATACCGTTGATGCCCGTCGCTGCATCTCCTATCTCACTATCGAACTGGAAGGGGCCATTCCGGAGGAGTTTCGACCACTTATCGGCAACCGCATCTACGGCTGCGATGACTGCCAGCTGATCTGCCCGTGGAACCGTTATTCGCAGCTTACGGATGAAGAGGATTTCAGCCCGCGTAAGGCGCTGCATGCGCCACAACTCATCGAACTGTTCGCCTGGAGCGAACCCTGGTTCCTGAAAGTGACGGAAGGCTCGGCCATTCGTCGTATCGGTCATCTGCGCTGGCTGCGTAATGTTGCCGTCGCGCTGGGTAATGCCCCGTGGGATGAAGCGAACATTCAGGCTCTTGAAAGCCGTAGAGGTGAGCACCCACTTCTTGATGAACACATAGAATGGGCGATTGCGCAGCAGATTGAGAAGCGTAATGCCTGTGTGGTTGAGGTGCAGCTTCCGAAAAAACAGCGGCTGGTCAGGGTCATCGAAAAAGGACTTACGCGGGATGCGTGAACTATTCACAGCCTGTGTATAAAAATAAAAACTCAAGCGCCATCTGGGCTTGAGAAGAGGTCAAGTGATCTCAATAACATTTTGAAATCAAATTTTCTTCAATTTATACAATCACTTGGAAGGATATTATTCACCCTGCTAACTTTCTGAACAGTCAGGATTAAAGACGAAATCTGTGGATAACTCTGTTCACAAGAGTATTTCAGAAGAAATAGAAAACGTCCCCAACGACTCTTTTCGCTGTGGATACTTTAGATATGAAGAAGAATTTGGAGCGGGAAACGAGACTCGAACTCGCGACCCCGACCTTGGCAAGGTCGTGCTCTACCAACTGAGCTATTCCCGCTTGGGTGGTCCGTGCTCTGAAAGCACTTTCAAATTTTGGAGCGGGAAACGAGACTCGAACTCGCGACCCCGACCTTGGCAAGGTCGTGCTCTACCAACTGAGCTATTCCCGCTTGGGCAGTCTGTGCTGTGAAAGCACTTTTCAAATTTTGGAGCGGGAAACGAGACTCGAACTCGCGACCCCGACCTTGGCAAGGTCGTGCTCTACCAACTGAGCTATTCCCGCAAATCTGTACTGCTTTTGTTGCTGTCGTAACGTGTAATTCTCTGTCGTTACGGGAGGCGCATTATACGAGAAATCCTTTTAGCTGCAACCCCCCTTAAAGCGATTTTTTCGAAATTCAGTTCAAATGCTTATTAAATCGGCAAGCTGAACAATTTAACGACAAAAACCCGGCCACGCAAGGCGCCGGATCTCAAAATCACAGCTTAATAAAGTTTTCGCGGTAGTACGCAAGCTCTGCCACAGACTCACGAATATCGTCCATCGCCTGGTGCGTCCCCTGCTTTTTAAAGCCATCAAGGATTTCAGGTTTCCAGCGGCGCGCCAGCTCTTTCAGGGTACTGACATCCAGATAGCGGTAGTGGAAGTAAGACTCCAGCTCCGGCATGTACTTAAACAGGAAACGGCGATCCTGGCCAATGCTATTCCCACAGATAGGCGATTTACCTGCCGGAACCCATTGTTTCAGGAACTCAAGCGTCGCCAGTTCTGCCTCACGATCGCCCAACGTGCTGGCCTTCACGCGATCCACCAGGCCGCTACCGGTGTGGGTGCGCACGTTCCATTCATCCATCAAAGCCAGCTGATCGTCGGACTGATGCACGGCAATCGTCGGCCCTTCGGCCAGAATATTCAGGTTGGCGTCCGTCACCAGAGTTGCAATCTCAATAATGCGATCGCGCTCGGGATCCAGCCCGGTCATTTCGAGATCGATCCAAATCAGGTTGTTTTCATCCGCGCTCATGTTATTTTCCACCCTTCTCGCATAACCGGCAGTAGCAGGTTAACTAGTATTAATTAGAGTGTATCATAGAGGTTTTGCCCCTTACGGGCGACCAGGAGCCAGCGCGATTGAGTAAAAATAAACTCTCCAAAGGGCAGCAGCGCCGCGTAAACGCCAACCACCAGCGCCGTCTTAAAACCACTTCGGAGAAGCCGGATTATGACGATAACCTGTTTGGTGAAGCGACAGAAGGCGTCGTCATCAGCCGTTTCGGTATGCATGCCGATGTGGAATCCGCCGACGGGGATATTCACCGATGCAATATCCGTCGCACCATCCGTTCACTGGTTACCGGCGATCGCGTGGTCTGGCGTCCGGGTAAAGAGGCGGCTGAAGGGGTCACGGTTAAAGGTATCGTTGAAGCTGTGCATGAACGCACGTCGGTGCTCACCCGCCCGGATTTCTACGATGGCGTGAAGCCGATTGCCGCCAACATTAACCAGATCGTTATTGTTTCGGCGATTTTACCTGAGCTTTCGCTCAATATTATCGACCGTTACCTTGTCGCCTGCGAAACGCTGCAGGTTGAGCCGATCATTGTATTAAACAAAATCGATCTGCTGGACGACGACGGGATGGCCTTCGTCAATGAGCAGATGGATATCTATCGCAATATTGGCTATCGCGTCCTGATGGTCTCCAGCCATACCAAAGATGGTCTGAAACCGCTGGAAGAGGCGCTCACCGATCGCATCAGCATCTTTGCGGGCCAGTCCGGCGTGGGCAAATCGAGTCTGCTGAACAATTTGCTTGGCCTCCAGCAGGCGATCCTTACCAATGATGTGTCTGATGTCTCGGGTCTTGGCCAGCACACCACCACCGCATCACGCCTGTATCACTTCCCGCACGGGGGCGATGTCATCGACTCCCCGGGCGTGCGCGAGTTCGGTTTGTGGCATCTTGAACCGGAACAAATCTTCAACGGATTTGTCGAATTCCATGATTATTTAGGCGCTTGCAAGTACCGCGACTGTAAACACGATAACGACCCAGGTTGCGCTATCCGTGAAGCGGTCGAAAAAGGTGAGATTGCGGAGACCCGCTTCGAGAATTACCACCGCATTCTTGAGAGCATGGATCAGGTAAAAACGCGTAAAAACTTTTCTGATTCTGACAACTGACAACTAAGCTAAGCATCGCTAAAATCGTCCCCTTTTTTCAGGTTCCGGCGGCTTACCGCCGGATCAGGAACGACAAAACAATGGCCTGGAGGCTACCTTGTTAAACGCATTTAAACTTTCGCTTCAATACATTCTGCCAAAACTGTGGCTCACTCGCCTGGCGGGCTGGGGCGCAAGCAAACGCGCGGGCTGGCTGACCAAACTGGTCATCGACCTTTTTGTGAAGTATTACAAGGTCGACATGAAAGAGGCACAGAAGCCAGACACCGCCAGCTACCGTACCTTCAACGAGTTTTTTGTACGCCCGCTACGCGATGAAGTGCGTCCGCTGAACACCGACCCTAACGTACTGGTGATGCCCGCTGACGGCGTGATCAGCCAGCTGGGTAATATCGAAGACGACAAAATCCTGCAGGCGAAAGGCCATAACTACAGCCTGGAAGCGCTGCTGGCGGGTAACTACCTGATGGCGGACCTGTTCCGTAACGGTACGTTTGCGACCACCTACCTGTCACCGCGCGACTATCACCGCGTACACATGCCGTGTAACGGTATCCTGCGTGAGATGATCTACGTTCCGGGCGATCTCTTCTCCGTGAACCACCTGACCGCGCAGAACGTACCGAACCTGTTTGCCCGTAACGAACGCGTCATCTGCCTGTTTGATACTGAATTTGGCCCGATGGCGCAAATTCTGGTGGGCGCGACCATTGTCGGCAGTATTGAAACCGTCTGGGCTGGCACCATCACGCCTCCGCGTGAAGGTATCATCAAACGCTGGACGTGGCCTGCTGGTGAAGCGGAAGGCTCTGTCGCCCTGCTGAAAGGTCAGGAGATGGGGCGCTTCAAGCTGGGCTCTACCGTTATCAACCTGTTTGCGCCGGGCAAAGTGAAGCTAGCTGAACAGCTTGAAAGCCTGTCGGTGACCAAACTTGGCCAGCCGCTGGCAGTCTCCACCGAAACTTTTGTGACACCCGATGCAGAACCTGCTCCGCTGTCACAAGAAGAGATCAACGCCGAGCATGACGCCAGCCCGCTGGTTGACGACAAAAAAGACGAAGGCTAACAACAGAAGGATCGCTGACGTGCGCCCGATTATCGTTCTACTGATGGCCTGGTGCCTCAGCATGGGGGCGTACGCAGCGACAGCCCCCGACGCCAAACAGATAAGTCAGGAACTGGAGCAGGCAAAAGCGGCCAAACCCGCTCAGCCAGAGACCGTCGAGTCGCTTCAGTCCGCACTGAACGCGCTTGAAGAGCGGAAAGGCTCTCTTGAGCGCGCTCAGCAATATCAGCAAGTTATCGACAACTTCCCCAAACTCTCGCAAACATTGCGCGCGCAGCTGGCGAATCTGCGTGATGAGCCGCGCGATGTGCCAGCCAACATGACCACGGACGCCCTGAATCAGGAAATCCTGCAGGTCAGCAGCCAGCTTCTGGAGAAGAGCCGTCTGGCTCAGCAGGAGCAAGAGCGTGCACGTGAAATTGCCGACTCCCTCAGCCAGCTCCCGCAGCAGCAAACCGACGCCCGTCGCCAGCTTAATGAAGTTGAGCGCCGCGTGGGTACGCAAACTGGCAACACGCCGCAGGCGCAGGCACAAAATCTTGGCCTGCAGGCGGAATCGGCGCGTCTGAAAGCCCTGGTAGATGAACTGGAACTGGCGCAGCTGTCCGCCAATAACCGCCAGGAGTTGTCGCGGATGCGCTCGGAACTCGCACAAAAGCAGAGCGAGCAGCTGGATGCGTATCTTCAGGCCCTGCGTAATCAGCTTAATAGCCAGCGCCAGCGCGAGGCCGAACGTGCTCTCGAAAGCACCGAACTGCTGGCGGAAAACAGTGCCAACCTGCCAGCGGACATCGTCGATCAGTTTAAGGTCAACCGTGAGCTCTCTGCCGCACTGAATCAGCAGGCGCAGCGTATGGATCTGGTTGCCTCACAGCAACGTCAGGCGACCAATCAAACCCTGCAGGTGCGTCAGGCGCTCAACACCCTGCGCGAACAGTCCCAGTGGCTTGGGTCATCAAACCTGCTGGGCGAGGCGCTGCGTGCCCAGGTTGCGCGTCTGCCGGAAATGCCGAAGCCGCAGCAGCTGGATACCGAGATGGCCCAGCTACGCGTTCAGCGACTGCATTTTGAGGATCTCCTCAATAAGCAGCCGCAAATTCGCCAAATCCGTCAGGCGGATGGCCAGCCCCTGACCAGCGAGCAAAACCGGATTCTGGAAGCTCAGCTGCGTACCCAGCGTGAACTGCTGAACTCCCTGCTGCAGGGCGGCGATACGCTGATTCTGGAGCTGACTAAGCTCAAGGTTTCCAACAGCCAGCTGGAAGATGCGCTGAAAGAGGTCAACGAGGCAACGCACCGTTATCTTTTCTGGACATCCGACGTGCGTCCAATGACCTTCTCATGGCCGATCGAGATCGTGCAGGATTTGCGCCGTCTGATTTCGCTGGACACCGTCAGCCAACTGGGACAGGCCAGCGTGATGATGCTGACCAGCAAAGAGACCATCTTCCCGCTGCTGGGCGCGTTGATTCTGGTGGGATTCAGCATTTACTCACGCAGGCATTTTACCCGTTTCCTGGAGCGTTCCAGCGCACGGGTGGGGAAAGTCACCCAGGACCATTTCTGGCTGACGCTGCGCACCGTGTTTTGGTCGATACTTGTCGCCTCTCCGCTGCCGGTGCTGTGGATGACGCTCGGGTACGGGCTACGGGAAGCCTGGCCCTATCCACTCGCCGTTGCCATTGGCGATGGCGTGACCGCCACGGTACCGCTGCTGTGGGTCGTGATGATCTGCGCCACCCTCGCGCGGCCAAATGGCCTTTTCATTGCCCACTTTGGCTGGCCACGTAACCGCGTTGCGCGCGCCATGCGCTACTACCTGATGAGCATCGGGCTGATTGTGCCGCTGATTATGGCGCTGATCATGTTTGATAATCTCGATGACCGCGAGTTCTCAGGCTCGCTGGGCCGCCTCTGCTTTATGCTGATATGCGGTGCGCTGGCCATTGTCACGCTCAGCCTGAAACGTGCAGGGATACCGCTCTATCTGGATAAATCCGGTAGCGGCGACAACATGTTTAACCGACTGCTCTGGAACCTGCTGCTCAGTGCCCCTCTGATTGCAATGCTGGCTGCAGCAGTGGGATATCTGGCTACCTCGAAGGCGCTACTGGCGCGTCTGGAAACCTCGGTGGCGATCTGGTTCCTGCTTCTGGTGGTGTATCACGTTATCCGCCGCGGAATGCTGATCCAGCGCCGTCGTCTGGCCTTCGACCGCGCCAAGCATCGCCGGGCGGAGATCCTCGCTCAACGTGCGCGAGGTGAGGAAGAGTCAAACCATGTTAACAGCACGGAAGGCACGATAGACGCGGACGAGGTCGAACTGGATCTGGATGCCATCAGTACCCAGTCCCTGCGGCTGGTGCGTTCCATCCTGATGCTGATAGCCCTCCTGTCGGTAATCTTCCTGTGGTCGGAAATTCATTCCGCGTTTGGCTTCCTGGAGAACATCTCTCTGTGGGATGTGACGTCCACGGTGCAGGGCGTGGAAAGCCTGGAGCCGATTACCCTGGGTGCGGTGCTGATTGCCATTCTGGTGCTGATCATCACCACCCAACTGGTGCGTAACTTCCCGGCACTGCTCGAGCTGGCGCTATTGCAGCATCTGGATTTAACCCCCGGCACGGGATATGCGATTACCACCATCACCAAATACCTGATATTGCTTTTTGGTGGGATGGTCGGTTTCTCAATGATTGGTATCGAGTGGTCTAAACTGCAGTGGCTGGTCGCCGCGCTGACGTTTGGCCTGGGTTTTGGCATGCAGGAGATTTTCGCCAACTTTGTGTCCGGCCTGATCATCCTGTTTGAAAAACCGATTCGTATAGGCGATACGGTGACGATTCGCGATCTGACCGGTAGCGTAACGAAGATCAACACTCGCGCCACCACAATCAGTGACTGGGACCGTAAAGAGATCATCGTGCCTAACAAGGCGTTTATCACCGAGCAGTTTATCAACTGGTCGTTGTCAGACTCCGTCACGCGTGTGGTGCTGACAGTGCCGGCACCGTCGGATGCTAACAGTGAAGAAGTCACGCAGATCCTCTATACCGCTGCCGAACGCTGCACGCTGGTGCTCGATAACCCTGCACCGGAAGTGTTCCTGGTCGATTTACAACAGGGGATCCAGATTTTCGAGCTGCGTATCTACGCCGCCGAAATGGGGCACCGAATGCCGCTTCGCCACGAGATCCACCAGCTGATTCTGGCGGGCTTCCGCGAGCACGGAATTGATATGCCGTTCCCACCGTTCCAGATGCGTCTGGAAAGTATGGACGGACGAAAGATGGGTAAAACCCTAACCTCGGCGGCAAGAACCCGCCCGGCAGGAAGTTTGTAACTGTCTCCCCTCCCTTTCGGGAGGGGTATTTTAGCGCTATGCCACTTCCGTGACGAACGCCTGCGAGCGTCGACGGTAATTCTCGTAAATCCCCATCGCCAGCAGCGAGAAGAAGATCGGCCCACCAACCATCCACAACGCGCTGTTCCAGTCATTCGCCTCAACCACGGGCTGTATAACGGTAAAGATGTTGGCAAACGCCACGACCAGCACCACTACCGTGGTCGCCAGCAGCGTTGCCGCGCGGGTTTTGAAGATCACAAACGGACGCTCAAGATCCTGCTTCGCTTTGAAGAACGGGAACGCCAGGGTCAGGAACAGGTAGGGCAGCGTCATCGACACGTTCGCCATCAGGGTCAGCTTGTTGTAAAACGCAGACGCCGTATCGCCACCAAAAGACACCAGCAGAATGAACATACAGACCAGCAGACACTGCATCCACATAGCGTTAGCTGGCATTCCTGCGGTGTTTAGCTGCGTCATGCGTGCTGGCCACAGCGCTTTAGGCGTACCCTGAATGATCGCTTTCAGCGGCGAGTAGATCAGCGTGAAGAATGCGCCGGTATAGGCGAGGAACATCGACAGGCCGGTGATACGCGCAAACCAGACTCCCATTACCGATGCCGCCTCGGGGCTCAGGTTCATCGCCTGCCCCAGGGTCATCCCCAGGCTTTTCATTAGCACATAGGTAATGTTGCCGAGGTTAGTGGTGTTATTGCTCAACACCTGTTGCCAGTTGGTGCTGACGCCCCAGAGGAAAATGGCCAGTGAATAGCCGATGGAAATCACGATAGCGGCAAAAATAATCCCTTTGGCGAAGTTCTTTTCCGGGTTCTCGGTCTTGTCGACCAGCCCGCCTACCGCTTCAATACCACCGTAAGCGAAGATGGCAAACACCACAAAGGAGAGCATAGCCAGCCCGGACTGATAACCCGGATTAGGGGATGAAACAAAATTGACCTCCTGCGCAAAATGCCCGCCGTTCAGGCACAGAATAGCGATACTCACCAGCAGCAGCACCAGGTTCAGACACATCACTGAAATACCACCAACCGCGGTGATACGGGCAATTTTGTTGATGCCTTTCGACGCCACCAGCGTGACCATCACCATCCAGAAGACCGCCAGAATACCGACGACCTGCGTGGAGCTCAGCCCCGCCAGCGACCAGACCTGCGTTTTATCCGTACCAAAAAGAAACGTGGAGAATGGCACCCAGACTTTGGCCGCCGTGCTGACCATCCACACGACGTAGGATGAAAACCACATAAACGTCCCGATAAACGCGTAACGCGGGCCGATACTGTTGTTCATCCACGAATAGATACCGCCCTCTTCTTTTCGGTAAGCCGAGCCCATCTCCGCCATCATTAGCGCAAACGGGATAAAGAAGAACAGAGCAGAAACGATATAAAACGGCGTCGCGCTATAGCCCATCAGATAGAAAGCCGACGGGCTGTTAGCAAAGCCAAAAACTGACGTAAAAATCATCAGTATGAGCCCGGTAAGGGTCATTTTTTTGAGTGAGTGGGACATATAACCATCCGAAGAGGAATTAAACTGCGCGGATGTTAGCAGATGACCAGACAAATATTGTGGCTATACGAAGCAATTTAAGAAAAAGACCCGTGTACACAGAAAATGGCAGTTTTTAATGTTGCCATGACGAAATGGAAAGGATAATTGCCACCAGAAGCGTAGGCCGGGTAAGCGATAGCGCCACCCGGCAATTCTTTACGCGCGATCGACCGTAAAGGCAATCACATCGCCCAGTTGCTCTGCGCCAAGGGCCAGCATTACCAGACGGTCAACACCCAGCGCTACGCCTGAGCAGTCCGGCAGACCGGCTTTTAACGCTTCCAGCAGGTTGTTATCAATTGGCTGCTGCGGCAGACCACGCGCGCCGCGCTTGCGGTTATCCTGCTCAAAACGCTGCTGCTGTTCACGCGCGTCGGTCAGTTCGTGGAAACCGTTCGCCAGCTCAATGCCTTTGTAATAGACCTCAAAACGCTCCGCCACGCGGTGATCTTCAGTGCTGATCTGCGCCAGTGACGCCTGGCTTGCCGGGAAATGGTAAACAAAGGTCGGGCGATCTTTGCCAATCAGTGGTTCAACACCAAAAGTGAACAGCAGTTGCAGCAGCGTGTCGCGATCCTCTTCGGTATCCGCCACGTTGCTCAGATCCAGTTTTGCCGCCACTTCGCGCAGCTGGGCCTTGTCCGCCGACAGCGGATCGATTTCCAGATGGCGCTGGAAAGCCTGCTGATAAGAGAGCGTTTCTGCTTCTGAACACTCCAGTACCTGCTGCAGCAGATCGTCCACCTCATTCATCAGGCGGTACATATCATAATGCGGGCGGTACCACTCCAGCATGGTGAATTCCGGGTTATGGTGACGACCCATCTCTTCATTTCGGAAACTGCGGCACAGCTGATACACCGGACCACACCCCGCCGCCAGCAGGCGTTTCATGTGGTATTCCGGGCTGGTCATCAGATACAGATTCATGCCCTGAGAGTGGCCAGGACCAACAAAACGGGTTTCAAACGGGACCAGATGAATATCCGTCACCGTTGCCTGACTCATGCACGGGGTTTCCACCTCCAGGACGCCGCGGTCGGCAAAGAAACGGCGGATCTCCGTCATAATTGCAGCGCGTTTTAACAGATTTGGGATGGATGCGCTCGGCTGCCAGGTGGCCGTTTCGCTCATGAGTTTTTCTCCGATTTCAGACAAGGGCACGAAGTCTACTCGTTAGCAGGGACAGAGACAAATTTTGCGCAGTAAAAAAGCGCATTTCATTTAGGTTGATTATTTCGTGACGTAATTCATCAATCACCATGATAAATCACCGCACAGAACAGCAAAAAAATCGAACACGTCAAATTTCCCTGACATCTACACGGTTATACTCTTTTACCCATAAAGGAGCAGTGGAAACGCTTTCGCAATCGTCCCTTTGGGCGGGTGAACTACCTTTAGTTTGTCGCGTTGCGAAATAACAAAAATCTGGAGGAATGTCGTGCAAACTTTTCAAGCCGATCTTGCCGTAATTGGCGCTGGCGGGGCTGGATTACGTGCTGCGATTGCTGCAGCGCAGGCTAATCCAAACGCTAAAATCGCACTGATTTCAAAAGTCTATCCGATGCGCAGCCACACGGTTGCCGCAGAAGGAGGGTCCGCCGCCGTTGCGCAGGATCATGACAGCTTTGAATACCATTTCCACGACACGGTTGCAGGGGGCGACTGGCTTTGCGAACAGGATGTCGTTGACTACTTTGTCCACCATTGTCCAACGGAGATGACCCAGCTTGAGCAGTGGGGATGCCCGTGGAGCCGCCGTCCGGACGGCAGCGTCAACGTCCGCCGCTTCGGCGGAATGAAGATTGAACGCACCTGGTTCGCCGCCGATAAGACCGGCTTCCACATGTTGCATACCCTGTTCCAGACCTCCCTTCAGTTCCCACAAATTCAGCGCTTTGATGAACATTTCGTCCTCGATATCCTGGTTGATGACGGGCATGCGCGCGGCCTGGTGGCAATGAACATGATGGAAGGCACGCTCGTTCAGATCCGCGCTAACGCGGTGGTGATGGCAACGGGCGGCGCGGGACGCGTGTACCGCTACAACACCAACGGCGGCATCGTTACCGGTGACGGAATGGGCATGGCGCTCAGCCACGGCGTGCCGCTGCGTGATATGGAGTTTGTGCAGTATCACCCAACCGGTCTGCCAGGGTCCGGCATTTTGATGACGGAAGGCTGCCGCGGTGAAGGCGGTATTCTGGTCAACAAAAACGGCTACCGCTATCTGCAGGATTACGGTATGGGTCCGGAAACGCCGCTTGGTGAGCCGAAGAACAAATACATGGAACTCGGCCCGCGCGACAAAGTTTCTCAGGCCTTCTGGCACGAGTGGCGCAAAGGCAACACCATCTCAACGCCGCGCGGCGACGTGGTTTACCTTGACCTGCGTCACCTGGGCGAGAAGAAACTGCTGGAACGTCTGCCGTTTATCTGTGAGCTGGCGAAAGCCTATGTGGGCGTCGACCCGGTGAAAGAGCCGATTCCGGTTCGCCCAACTGCACACTACACCATGGGCGGTATCGAAACCGATCAGCAGTGCGAAACCCGCATTCAGGGCCTGTTTGCGGTGGGCGAATGTTCCTCTGTGGGTCTGCACGGCGCCAACCGTCTGGGATCTAACTCGCTGGCAGAGCTGGTGGTCTTTGGCCGCATGGCGGGCGAACGCGCAATGGAGCGTGCCGCAACCGCAGGCGAAGCTAACGGTGCCGCGCTGGATGCGCAGGTCGCAGACGTTGAAAAACGCCTGAAAGACCTGGTGAACCAGGAAGGTAACGAGAACTGGTCGAAGATCCGCGATGAAATGGGTCTGTCGATGGAAGAAGGCTGCGGTATCTACCGTACCCCTGAGCTGATGCAGAAAACCGTCGACAAGCTGGCGGAGCTGCAGGAGCGCTTCAAGCGCGTGCGCATTACCGACACCTCCAGCGTCTTCAATACCGACCTGCTCTATACCATTGAGCTGGGCCACGGCCTGAACGTCGCGGAATGTATGGCGCACTCTGCGCTGGCGCGTAAAGAGTCGCGTGGGGCGCACCAGCGTCTGGACGAAGGCTGCACCGAACGTGACGACGTCAATTTCCTTAAACACACTCTCGCCTGGCGCGATGCGGATGGCACAACGCGCCTGGACTACAGCGACGTGAAAATCACCACGCTGCCGCCGGCTAAACGCGTGTACGGCGCAGAAGCAGAAGCCGCCGAGAAGAAGGAGAAGGCGAATGGCTGAGATGCAAAAACTGAAAGTTGAAGTGGTGCGCTACAATCCGGAAGTGGATACCGCCCCCCACAGCGCTTTCTATGAAGTGCCTTATGACGAGCAAACCTCCCTGCTGGATGCGCTCGGCTATATCAAAGATAACCTGGCACCTGACCTGAGCTACCGCTGGTCCTGCCGCATGGCAATCTGCGGCTCCTGCGGCATGATGGTCAACAAAGTGCCGAAGCTGGCATGCAAAACCTTCCTGCGCGATTACACCAAAGGCATCAAGGTTGAAGCATTGGGTAATTTCCCAATCGAGCGCGATCTGGTGGTCGATATGACGCACTTTATCGAAAGTCTGGAAGCGATTAAGCCGTACATCATTGGCAACCCGCGTACTCCGGATCAGGGACCCAATACCCAGACGCCAGCGCAGATGGCGAAATACCATCAGTTCTCCGGCTGCATCAACTGCGGCCTGTGCTACGCCGCTTGTCCCCAGTTTGGCCTGAACCCTGAGTTCATCGGCCCGGCCGCCATTACCCTGGCGCACCGCTATAACGAAGACAGCCGCGACCACGGTAAAAAAGAACGCATGGCGCAGCTTAACAGCCAGAACGGCGTCTGGACCTGTACCTTTGTGGGTTATTGCTCCGAAGTCTGTCCGAAGCATGTCGACCCGGCCGCCGCAATTCAGCAGGGTAAAGTGGAAAGCTCGAAAGACTTTCTTATCGCTACCCTGAAACCACGCTAAGGAGTGCATGATGACGACTAAACGCAAAGCCTATGTGCGGCCAGTGCCGTCCACCTGGTGGAAAAACCTGCCGTTTTATCGCTTCTACATGCTACGTGAAGGCACGGCGGTACCGGCGGTCTGGTTCAGCCTTGAGCTGATGTATGGCGTTTTTGCCCTCAAGCACGGGCCGGAAACCTGGGCGAACTTTGTCGGTTTTCTGCAAAACCCCATCATTGTAATTCTGAACCTGATCGTGCTCGCGGCAGCGCTGCTTCATACCAAAACCTGGTTTGAACTGGCGCCAAAAGCGGCAAACATCATCGTAAAAGGCGAGAAAATGGGGCCAGAGCCGGTGATTAAAGGGCTATGGGGAGTGACGATCCTGGTCACTGTGGTCATTCTGTTTGTCGCACTGTTCTGGTAAGGAGACGACTGTGATTAATCCAAATCCAAAACGTTCAGACGAGCCAGTCTTCTGGGGCCTGTTTGGCGCAGGCGGCATGTGGAGCGCCATCATCGCGCCAGTGATCATTCTGCTGGTTGGGATTATGCTGCCGCTGGGGTTATTCCCGGGCGATGCGCTGAGCTACGAACGCGTGCTGGCGTTTGCGAGCAGCTTTATTGGTCGGGTATTCATCTTCCTAATGATCGTCCTGCCGCTGTGGTGTGGCCTGCACCGTATTCACCATGCGATGCATGACCTGAAAATCCATGTACCGAGCGGTAAATGGGTGTTCTACGGTCTGGCGACCATCCTGACCGTGGTGACGCTGATTGCCGTGGTCACTATCTGATACATCTGGCCCGCCCTCCGGCGGGCCTTTTATTTCTGCATTTTTCCCACCAGCCATTGAGCAAACTCATGCATTGCGGGGGTTTCAGCCCTCGACTGTAATCGTGTGAGCCAGTAACTTCCCAGGTCAATCCGGGTGGCAAACGGCTGCACGATACGCTCGCTATTGAGCAGATGGGTAAACATATCCACAGGTGCTATGGCGATGCCCACACCTGCCTGCGCGGCTTCCAGCATGGTCACGGACGAATCAAAGACCATCACCCGATGCGTGGGTGACGGGGGATGTTCACCTGCCGCCTGCATCCACGCCGACCATTCGTCGCGTCGGTAGGAGCGCAGCAGGGTAAACTTCAGAATGTCGGCCGGAGACTGGAGCCCGAGAGCAATATCGGGCGAGCAAAGCGGGGACAGCGGTGCAGAACACAGGAACTGCGCTTCGGTGCCGTGCCACGCCCCGCCACCGTATCGAATCGTATAATCCAGCCCTTCCGCCGCGGGATCGACGCGGTTGTTATGGGTCGAAAGATGAAGATCGATATGCGGATAGCAGCGACGAAAGTCCGCGAGCTGCGAGAATAAAACACCGGTAGCGAAGGTGCCGACCACACCCACTTTTAGCTTCTCCTGGGCGCGATGACTGGCAAAGCGATCCAGCATTCCGGCGATCCGATCGAATGAATCATTCAACACCGGCAGCAAGTTTTCACCTTCCGTGGTCAGCATCAGCCCGCGCGAAACGCGGACAAACAGCTGACAATTCAGATGCTGCTCCAGCGCTTTAACGTGCTGGCTGATAGCAGAGTGGGTCACGTTCAGCTCTATCGCGGCATGCGTAAAACTGAGGTGTCTGGCGGCCGCTTCGAAAGCGCGAAGCGAATTAAGCGGGAGATAGCTGCGGGTCATCATTACATCCGTTAGAAAAATTAACAGCTAATGCTAAATTTAACCGTTTGTCAGCCACAGTCAAATCCAACAGACTACTGAGGTCTGACGGGCCCGGACACTCCCTTGAACCGCTATTACGGAAGATAACTGATGAAGACAAAATCTCTTTGCTGCGCCCTGCTGCTCAGCACCTCCTGCTCTGTTCTCGCCGCACCGATGTCAGAGAAACAGCTGTCTGACGTGGTGGAACGTACCGTTACCCCCCTGATGAAGGCGCAAGCCATTCCGGGCATGGCGGTGGCGGTGATTTATCAGGGTCATCCGCACTACTTTACCTTCGGAAAGGCCGATGTTGCGGCGAACAAACCTGTCACCCCGCAAACCCTGTTTGAGCTGGGCTCTATAAGTAAAACCTTCACCGGCGTATTAGGTGGCGATGCGATTGCGCGCGGAGAAATATCGCTGGGCGACCCCGTGACAAAGTACTGGCCCGAGCTAACAGGCAAGCAGTGGCAGGGTATTCGCATGTTAGATCTGGCGACCTACACCGCGGGTGGCCTGCCGCTACAGGTGCCGGATGAGGTCACGGATAACGCCTCCCTGCTGCGTTTCTATCAAGACTGGCAACCGCAGTGGAAACCAGGCACAACGCGTCTTTATGCGAACGCCAGCATCGGGCTTTTTGGCGCCCTCGCGGTTAAACCCTCCGGTATGAGCTTTGAACAGGCCATGACGAAGCGGGTCTTCAAGCCGCTCAAACTGGACCATACATGGATTGACGTTCCGAAAGAAGACGAGGCGCATTACGCCTGGGGATACCGTGATGGTAAAACGGTCCACGTTTCACCGGGAATGTTGGATGCCGAAGCGTATGGTGTCAAAACCAACGTCCAGGATATGGCGAGCTGGGTGAAGGCCAACATGAACCCTGCCGCCCTTCCGGATTCAACGTTGAAACAGGGTATTGCCCTGGCACAGTCTCGCTACTGGCGCGTGGGTGCCATGTATCAGGGTCTGGGCTGGGAGATGCTCAACTGGCCGGTAGAAGCCAAAACCGTCGTGGAGGGCAGCGATAACAAGGTGGCTCTTGCACCGTTACCGGTGGCAGAAGTGAACCCTCCAGCTCCGCCAGTAAAAGCATCATGGGTACATAAAACAGGCTCGACGGGTGGATTCGGCAGCTATGTCGCATTTATTCCTGAGAAGGAACTCGGCATTGTTATGCTGGCGAACAAGAGCTATCCGAACCCGGCGCGCGTGGAAGCGGCATACCGTATTCTGAGCGCTCTGCAGTAAAACCTTGCCGGGTGGCGCTGATGCCCACCCGGCCTGCAAAATTCCCGCATTTTCCCTGCTGTCATCTACACTTAACAAAAAACAGTAAGGAAACTCCTATGCGCATTCTGCCTGTTATCGCCGCGGTGACAGCCGCGTTTTTAGTGGTTGCCTGCAGTTCCCCTACCCCACCTCCTGGTGTCACTGTCGTCACGCCTTTTGACGCACAACGCTTTCTCGGAACATGGTATGAAATCGCCCGCCTCGACCATCGGTTCGAACAGGGTTTAGAGAAGGTGACTGCACATTACAGCACGATGAAGGATGGGGGTATTCAGGTTATCAACCGGGGCTATAACCCCGATCGGCAGATGTGGCAGCAGTCTGTCGGGAAAGCATACTTCACCGGCGACCCGCAACGGGCCGCGCTCAAAGTCTCTTTCATTGGCCCCTTCTATGGCGGCTATAACGTGATAGCGCTCGACAGAGAGTACCGTCACGCACTGGTCTGCGGGCCGGATCGCAACTATCTGTGGATACTTTCCCGCACGCCAACCATTTCGTCGGAGATGAAACAGCAGATGCTGGATGTCGCGACCCGGCAAGGGTTTGATGTGTCGAAACTCATCTGGGTTAAACAGCCCCACTAATGGGTGCTGAGCTTCAGTCCAATGATACCGGCCACAATCAGGGCGAGGCTGGCGATACGCGCCAGGCTCGCTGACTCACCCAGCAACAGAATGCCGGTAATTGCAGCCCCCACGGCACCAATCCCCGTCCAGACAGCATAGGCTGTTCCCACGGGCAGGGAACGCATCGCCCATGAGAGCAGAACAATACTCACAATCATCGCAGAAACGGTAATGACGCTGGGCGTCAGGCGGGTAAAACCGTGGGTGTACTTAAGACCAATCGCCCATACTACTTCGAGCAGGCCGGCAATAAAAAGAATAATCCAGGACATCTCAGGCTCCTTAACTTAAATAAGTTGGGGCCGTCCCCGATGAAGAAAGCGCTTACGGGTCGTCCCGCAAGGCAGATAACGCCTCATATTTTGGTTAACGTGCGATTTTTTTTCAATCATTTTCTGCTGACCCCCTTAAGGCCAGAAATAGCCGCAGTAAGGCGCGCAGTTCAGGCATTTATTACTCATCGGACTTCTCTATGATGATGTGCTTTCTGATGGCAGGAAGCCAAACCACTAGCCGACTGCGAATAAAATATGTTCAAAATACTTTTGATTGACCGTTGTCACTTTACCCGCGCGGGGTTTGAAGCATGGCTCAATCATTCCGGTTTATTCCCGGGACATTACGTTGTGACCGGGCTGAACAATCTTTTCCTCGCCAGAGAGCACATTCTGCAATGGAAACCCTCACTGGTTATCGCTGACCTGCATGGTTTCAGGCAGGATACTCCCCATTTCCAGCAATTCTCTTCCTTACTGAATGCCAGCGAAAAACTCCCCTTTATTATGTTGCAATCGGGAGAGGACAGAGACATGACGGCCTGGCTGGAGAACTTCCCGGTCTGGTCTTCACTCATGAAAAATGCCCGTCTTGAGGAACTCGCCACGGTTATTAATGAAGCGTTAATTTCGGGCTCAGACACGCACAGACCAACAGTGGCCACGCCGTTGCTGACCCGCCAGGAGGAGAAAGTGCTGACAATGTGGATGGACGGCGCAAGCAATCAAAAAATTGCCGCTCACCTGAGTATCAATGGGAAAACGGTATATACCTACAAGCGAAATATCCGCATGAAGCTGCATATGGACACGCGCTTTTCCCCGTTTTTATCTCCGCAGGGTACAGAAAACTGACGGTACGAAACCCTTCTGGTTCCGTACCGTTAATTAATTACTGCTGTGCTTTTGTTGCCGCACCAGAGATTGCACTACCACCTTCAGAAATATCCTGACCAACGCCACGCGTGGTATTACAGGCAGTTAATACTGAAGAAAGTACCAGGACTGAAAAGATCGCTGCAATTGTCTTCTTAACCATAATATCTTCCTTTTATAGCCAAAGTTGTTTTGTGTATAGCAACTTAAGAATAGACAAGATCCCGCCGATTGACGGACAAGGAAGCATTTTTCGGAAAATTAGACGAGCTTAGCTGGCCGCGTGAGAAATGATATGCCCAAGATCCTGGATATCTTCCCCCATGCCGCGCGTGGTGTTACAGCCGGAAAGCAATGCACTGGAGAGCGCTAACAGAAGCAGAATTTTAACGGTACGTTTCATCATCCCTGCCTGCAAAAATCAGGCGCAGCGGGCGCTGCGCCCTGACTATTACTTCACGCGTGATACGTATTCGCCGGAGCGGGTATCCACTTTGATCACTTCGCCAGTCTGTACGAACAGTGGCACTTTAACCACAGCACCGGTAGACAGCGTCGCTGGTTTACCGCCAGTACCGGCAGTGTCACCTTTCAGACCTGGATCGGTTTCAACGATTTCCAGCTCAACAAAGTTTGGTGGAGTAACAGCGATAGGCTGACCGTTCCACAGGGTCACGATGCACTCAGCCTGATCCAGCAGCCATTTTTCGCTATCGCCAATCGCTTTCGCGTCAGCAGACAGCTGCTCGAAGGTTTCGTTGTTCATGAAGTGCCAGAACTCACCGTCGTTGTACAGGTAAGTCAGGTTCATATCCACAACATCTGCGCCTTCAGCGGAGTCGGTAGACTTGAAAGTTTTCTCAACGCGGGTACCGGTCAGCAGGCGGCGCAGCTTAACGCGTGCGAATGCCTGGCCTTTACCTGGTTTAACGAATTCGCTGGCTTCAACCGCGTACGGTTCGCCGTCCATCATGATTTTAAGACCAGCACGAAAATCGTTGCTATAGTACGTTGCCATAAGGCCCTCTAAATTTGTTAACTGGTAGCTAAGCCACAAAATGGCGCATATTGTAACCCTAAACACCCCGTCCAGAGAAGATTGGTTATCGCAACTTGCCGATGTAATCACCAGTCCTGATGAATTGCTGCGTCTTTTAGACCTCGATCAGCACCCAGAGTTGCTTGCGGGCCGCGAGGCAAAGCGCCTTTTCGCCCTGCGCGTTCCACGCGCGTTTGTTGCGCGCATGGAGAAAGGCAATCCTGACGATCCGCTTTTAAAACAAACCATTACCTTGCAGGATGAGTTCATTACTGCACCAGGGTACAGCACCGATCCCCTGGAAGAGCAGAACAGTGTGGTACCGGGTTTACTGCATAAGTATCTCAACCGCGCCCTGCTGCTGGTCAAAGGCGGCTGCGCGGTAAATTGCCGTTATTGCTTCCGTCGGCACTTCCCTTACGCCGAAAACCAGGGAAATAAGCGCAACTGGCAGGTCGCGCTGGACTATATCGCCGCCCATTCAGAGCTGGATGAGATTATTTTTTCCGGCGGTGACCCGCTGATGGCAAAAGATCATGAGCTGGACTGGCTATTAACCCAGCTTGAGGCCATCCCGCACATCAAACGTCTGCGTATTCACAGCCGTTTACCGATTGTCATTCCGGCACGCATTACTGACGGACTGGTGTCGCGCCTGGCGCAATCCCGCTTGCAGGTGCTGCTGGTGAACCATATTAACCACGCGAATGAAATTGACGATGCATTTCGCGCGGCCATGGCGCGCCTGCGTAAAGTGGGGGTCACGCTACTAAACCAGAGCGTGCTGCTGCGTGGGGTAAATGATAGCGCCCGTGTGCTGGCCGACCTCAGCAACGCCCTGTTTGATGCGGGTGTCTTGCCCTATTACCTGCATGTGCTGGATCGCGTGCAGGGTGCGGCGCACTTCATGGTGACCGATGAAGAAGCCCGACAGATTATGCGCGAGCTGTTAACGCTGGTTTCAGGTTATATGGTACCCAAGCTGGCGCGCGAAATTGGCGGAGAGCCAAGTAAGACGCCGCTGGATTTGCAGCTGCGGCAGCACTAAAAGGCAGGTGGCGCTACGCTTACCTGCCCTACAGGGTCCGGGCGCAGCGCCATCACCGCGTTAACTCAGTTCGGGCACTTGTAGACCTGGCCGCTCATCTGGCTGGCGGTTGGCACGAAGCTGGAGAGCATTCCCTGCGTTGGGCTACTCACGCCGTAAATCACATTGCCGCCCATTGCCGCAGCCTGGTTACGCAGGGCATTCGCCGCACCGCGCATAGAGCCGCCCTCTTCACCATGCTGTCCCGACATCCAGTTGCTTTGCTCGCCCGTGGCCGTGCCTAACAGCTGGCATTCGCTACCCGGCTTATCTTCCACAAAGCGAACACCCTGGCCCGCCGCCGACAGCTCATTGCTGGAGCTACAACCCGCCAGCAGCAATGCTGCCCCTACAATCCCTGCACAGACTTTTACGCGCATGTTATTCCTCGTTTTCAATAAGCTGGACAGTAGTTGTCCGTGTCTAAATCTTATACCTAAAAGATGACCAAAAGAAAAATGCCGAGCATTTCTGCGAGCCAGATTCCGCCAGGCACTCCTCCGACATCTTAAATGAATTCTGATAATAGCCTTTGGGATATCGTGTTTTAGCCCTCGATCGTATGTAGTGGTGCGACGTACAACTTTTGTACGCAATGAAAAAGGGGGTTTCATGAGTGCATCATCCTCAGGAGAGGAAAAAGTGACATGGGTAGGCTATCTGGCGTTTGTACTCACCATCGTATTTTTCTCCGGTTTTTTCGCCAAAAGTACTGAATGGTGGCGCGTGCTGGACTTTACCGTCTTAAACGGTAGCTTTGGACCGGTCAACGGCGCCCTGACGTTTCGCGGCACGGGCGGAACGGGGGCGAAAGACGGGTTTTTATTTGCCCTTGAACTGGCGCCCTCGGTCATTTTATCGCTCGGGATCATTGCCGTCACCGAAGGCCTGGGCGGACTGCGTGCCGCACAACAGCTGATGACGCCTATTTTGCGTCCGCTGCTTGGCGTGCCGGGGATCTGCTCTCTGGCCCTTATCGCCAACCTGCAAAACACCGATGCGGCGGCAGGTATGACCAAAGAGCTGACCGACGACGGAGCAATTACCGACCATGAACGCGCCATTTTCGCTACCTTCCAGACCAGCGGAAGCGCCATTATTACCAACTATTTTTCTTCCGGCGCCGCGCTTTTCACGTTTATTACCGTCCCGGTGATCGCGCCGCTGGCCGTCATTCTGGTATTCAAATTTGTTGGCGCTAACTTCCTGCGACTGTGGATCGCCCGTATGGAAGATCATCGTATTCAGGAGGAAAAAAATGATCGCCCAGCCGCGTAAAAATATCATGGACATGTTTATTGATGGTGCCCGCCGCGGCTTTACCATCGCGACCACCAGCCTGCTGCCAAACGTGGTCATGGCATTTGTCATTATTCAGGCGCTGAAGGTGACGGGCCTGCTGGATATCGTGGGCAATGTTTGCGAGCCCGTCATGGCGCTCTGGGGGCTTCCGGGCGCGGCGGCAACGGTCCTTCTGGCCTCGGTGATGAGTATGGGCGGCGGCGTGGGGGTCTGCGCCAGTCTGGTCGCCGCCGGCTCACTCAACGGTCACGATGCCACCATCCTGCTGCCCGCCATCTATTTGATGGGCAATCCGGTGCAAAATACCGGCCGCTGCCTGGGTACCGCAGGCGTAAATCCGAAATATTACCCGCACATTATTACGGTTTGCGTCATTAACGCCCTGCTCTCAATGTGGGTGATGCAGCTACTCTTCTGAGGAGATAAAAATGGATTTTTCAGTGCTGGAACCCCATCTTTTCCGCAACGCACATCTCTACGCCCCGGAGGATCGGGGACATTGCGATCTGCTGATCGCTGGGGGAAAAATTGTTGCGATCGAAAAAGCGGGGCATGCAACAACGCGGATGGCGTGTCCTGAAACCGATCTCGCCGGAGCGGTGATTTGCCCGGGATTTATCGATCAGCACGTGCATCTCATCGGTGGCGGCGGTGAAGCGGGGCCCCACACCCGCACGCCGGAGGTGCGGCTGTCTGCGCTGGTAGCAGCAGGTATCACCTCCGTGGTTGGCCTGCTGGGCACCGACGGCGTCACCCGACACCCTGAATCACTGCTGGCAAAAACACGCGCGCTTGAGCATGAAGGGATCAGCGCGTGGATGCTGACGGGCGCGTACGGACTGCCTTCTCCGACGATTACCGGCAGTATTGAAAAAGATGTGGCGCTGATCGACAAAATCATTGGTGTAAAATGCGCGATTTCCGATCATCGCTCTTCCGCGCCAGCGGACGATCGGCTCGCCAGTATGGCCGCCCAGTCACGCGTCGGCGGGCTATTGGGTGCCAAAGCGGGTATCTCCGTTTTTCACCTCGGCAACAGCCCGAAGCTGCTGGAGCCGCTCCTTAACATTCTGAATAGCGCCGACGTTCCCCGCACGAAGCTGATGCCAACCCACGTTAACCGCGGCGAGGCGCTTTTCCTCGCCGCGCTAAACTATGCTCGCGAAGGGGGTTATATCGATATCACCACCAGCATCAGCGAACCCATTGATGCCGCCACCGCCATTGCGACAGCCCGCGAAGCGCAGGTGCCGTTTAACCGTCTCACGCTCAGCTCGGACGGTAACGGTAGCCAACCGAATTTTGACGCAAATGGCAATCTGGTAGGTATTGGCGTGGCAGGATTCGAATCCCTTCCGGAAACCCTACAGCAGTTGGTCAGCCGCTATCACCTGCCGCTGGAGGAGGCGCTTCTGCCATTTACGCGTAATGTGGCGGAGTTTCTCGGGCTGGAGCATAAAGGACGGATCGCGCCCGGATGCGATGCCGATTTCCTGGTGTTGACGGACGATCTAAAAATCCACGAGGTCTGGGCGAAAGGCCGCCAGATGGTGCGCGAAGGTGTTGTGTGCGTGAAAGGCACCTTTGAGTAGCAGCTGGACAGGCAATAAAAAACCCCGGGCATCGCTGCCCGGGGTTCGTTCTGAGAGGTTCAGAACAACATGATTACATCATGCCGCCCATACCACCCATGCCGCCCATACCAGCAGCACCTAAGTCAGGCGCGTCGCCTTTAGGCATATCAGTAACCATGCACTCGGTGGTGATCATCAGGCCAGCTACAGATGCCGCATACTGCAGAGCAGAACGGGTAACTTTAGTTGGGTCCAGAATACCGAAGTCGATCATGTTGCCGTATTCTTCAGTTGCCGCGTTGTAACCGTAGTTACCTTCGCCCGCTTTCACGTTGTTCGCAACCACAGATGGCTCTTCACCGGCGTTAGAAACGATCTGACGCAGAGGCGCTTCCATTGCGCGCAGCGCAACTTTGATACCCACGTTCTGGTCTTCGTTCTGTGCAGTCAGGCCAGCCAGTTTAGCGGCAACACGCACCAGCGCAACGCCACCACCAGCAACCACGCCTTCTTCTACCGCAGCACGGGTCGCGTGCAGGGCATCGTCAACGCGCGCTTTTTTCTCTTTCATTTCAACTTCGGTCGCAGCACCGACTTTGATAACGGCGACACCGCCTGCCAGTTTCGCTACGCGCTCCTGCAGTTTTTCACGGTCGTAATCAGAGGTTGCTTCTTCGATCTGCTTACGGATCTGACCAACACGGCCCTGAATAGCGGCTTCTTCACCCACACCGTCGATGATGGTGGTGGTGTCTTTGTTGATCACAACGCGTTTTGCCTGGCCCAGGTCTTCCAGGGTCGCTTTTTCCAGCTCCATACCGATCTCTTCGGAGATAACGGTACCGCCAGTCAGGGTTGCGATATCCTGCAGCATCGCTTTACGACGATCGCCGAAGCCAGGTGCTTTAACCGCAGCCACTTTCACGATGCCACGCATGGTGTTAACCACCAGGGTCGCCAGCGCTTCGCCTTCAACGTCTTCAGCGATGATAACCAGCGGTTTGCCTGCTTTCGCAACGGCTTCCAGCACTGGCAGCATTTCGCGGATGTTGGAGATTTTCTTGTCAGCCAGCAGGATGAACGGGCTTTCCAGCTCAACAGCGCCAGTCTCTGGCTTGTTGATGAAGTATGGGGACAGGTAGCCGCGGTCGAACTGCATACCTTCAACCACGTCCAGTTCGTCTTCCAGACCGGTACCGTCTTCAACGGTGATAACGCCTTCTTTACCGACTTTGTCCATCGCTTCAGCGATCAGTTTACCTACGGTTTCGTCGGAGTTAGCGGAGATGGTACCTACCTGAGCAATGGCTTTGGAGTCAGAGCACGGTACGGACAGCGCTTTCAGCTCTTCAACAGCGGAAGCGACAGCTTTGTCGATACCACGTTTCAGATCCATTGGGTTCATGCCCGCAGCAACGGCTTTCAGACCTTCAGTGATGATAGCCTGCGCCAGTACGGTCGCGGTGGTGGTACCGTCACCTGCAGCATCGTTCGCTTTAGAGGCAACTTCTTTCACCATCTGAGCACCCATGTTTTCGAACTTGTCTTCCAGTTCGATTTCACGTGCTACAGAAACACCATCTTTGGTGATGGTTGGCGCGCCGAAGGATTTATCCAGCACTACGTTACGGCCTTTCGGGCCCAGGGTCACTTTAACTGCATCGGCCAGTACGTTTACGCCGCGGAGCATTTTTACACGAGCGTCGTTACCGAATTTTACGTCTTTAGCTGCCATGTTCTTATTTCCTCAAATTCTCGTGCGTAAATTACGCTTCAACAATTGCCAGAATGTCGCTCTCGGACATGATCAACACTTCTTCATTGTCGATCTTCTCGGATTTCACGCCGTAGCCATCGTTGAAAATTACGATGTCACCAACTTTAACGTCCAGCGGCTGCACAGTTCCGTTTTCCAGGATGCGGCCCTTACCGACAGCGATGATTTCGCCACGCGTTGATTTGGCTGCAGCAGAACCGGTCAGAACGATGCCGCCAGCAGACTTGGTTTCAACTTCTTTACGTTTGACGATCACACGATCATGTAACGGACGAATACTCATTGATAGCTCTCCTTTGAGAAAGTCATTATCAGTTATGGATGACGCCGGCCCGCATGCGGTTTTCCGACTAGTGCCCTGAGAGATGGGGATAGCTTTTTCCCCCTTCAAGGGGGAGTTGAAAAAAAATTTTGCGAAAGTGTTACCATCCCCTCTCTTTTGGTATTGGCAGGACGATGTCAATGAGTGGACTTAAACAGGAGTTGGGACTGGCGCAGGGCGTTGGCCTGCTCTCAACCTCCTTGTTAGGTACGGGCGTATTTGCCGTACCCGCACTGGCGGCGCTGGTAGCAGGCAATAACAGCCTGTGGGCGTGGCCGGTGCTGATTGTGCTGGTGTTTCCGATAGCCATTGTGTTTGCCATCCTCGGGCGGCACTTCCCTGACGCAGGCGGTGTGGCGCACTTTGTCGGGCTGGCGTTTGGCCCGCGACTGAAGCGTGTTACCGGCTGGCTGTTTCTCTCGGTGATCCCGGTGGGTCTTCCTGCGGCATTGCATATTGCAACCGGCTTTGGACAGGCGCTGTTTGGCTGGCATAACGAGCAGCTCCTGCTGGCTGAACTGGGTACGCTGGCCATTGTCTGGTGGGTGGGCTCACGCGGCGCCAGCTCAAGTGCAAACCTGCAGACGCTGGTTGCGGTACTGATTGTTGCGCTCGTCGCGGCTGTCTGGTGGGCGGGCGATATCACAATTAAGGACATTCCCTTCCCGGCAGCGACAAACATTGACCATTCACAGCTTTTCGCCGCCCTTGCCGTTATGTTCTGGTGTTTTGTGGGTCTCGAAGCGTTCGCCCATCTGGCCTCTGAATTTAAGCAGCCTGAGCGCGATTTTCCGCGCGCGCTGATGATTGGCCTGCTGCTGGCAGGAACAGTTTACTGGGCCTGCACCGTGCTGGTATTGCACTTCAACGCATTCGGTGCGGATAAAGCGGCTGCCGCGTCACTGCCTGGCATAGTGGTACAGCTGTTTGGCGTAAAAGCGCTGTGGGTCGCGTGTATGATTGGCTATCTCGCCTGTTTTGCCAGCCTGAATATTTATATCCAGAGCTTTGCCCGTCTGGTGTGGTCGCAGGCGCTTTATAATCCTGAAAGCCGTCTTGCGCAGTTGTCCAAACGTCAACTTCCGGTGAATGCACTGAATACCGTGCTGGGCTGCTGCGTGTTGAGTACGCTGGGTATTTACGTACTGAAAATCAATCTGGATGCCCTGATCGTCTACGCCAACGGCATTTTCATTATGATCTATCTGCTGTGCATGCTGGCGGGCTGTCGTCTGCTGGAAGGCCGCTATAAAGCACTGGCGGTCGTTGGGGGTGTGCTTTGCCTGCTGTTGCTGGCAATGGTGGGATGGAAGAGTGTGTATGCCATCGTCATGCTGGCAGGGCTGTGGCTGTTTTTACCGAAGCGGCAAAACCCGCAGGCCCGGTGAGCGATGCGCCACCGGGCATAAAAATCACCGATCGTCTTTGTGGTCTAAACGGTCGTGCTGTTCATCCTTACGCTGATACTCCCCTTCAAACGTATCGCCCGGGCCCGTACTGAAGCCACCGCCCGGCATACGGCTAAAACGCAGATGCGGCAGCAGCTTCATGGTCAGGTGTTTTTGCACTGGCGGCAGAAGCAGCAAAAGGCCGAGAAAGTCGGTAAAGAAGCCAGGCAGAATAAGCAGCAGACCCGCGATAATCAGCGACACGCTTTTGATCATCTCTTCTGCCGGGCTTTCGCCTGCAGCCATCTTCTGCTGCATTATCAGGAAATTTTTGAAACCCTGGTTACGCACCAGCGACATGCCGATGACGGAGGTGAAAATCACCAGAACCAGCGTCAGCAGGACGCCCAGTACATGGGCAACCTGGATAAAAATGGAAATCTCAATGTAAACATAGAGAAAGAAAGCAATAAATGGTATCCAGCGCACTGGCATCTCCTGTAGGGCAGGTGCCGTCAGGCCCCTGTCTGAATGTGTTCGCGACGCGCGTTTGTATGAAATGGTGGCAGTTAGCGAAAATTCAATCGGTTTGCACGGATATTTTTTCTGGAAATATTAAAGCGGTGACACATTTCACAGATTAATAATTATCATGGAATCGGCTCGATAATAAGTGATCCAGCTTACGGCAATTCGCTATCATCAGCATATGATCTCGAGCATCTGGCTGATTGAGGGAATAATCGTCGGTCAGAAAATATTCAAAACCACATATATACTGTGTGTTTAGTACAATCCATCGGCAGCTTGAAAAGAAGGTTCACATGTTAAACAACATTCGTATCGAAGAAGACTTGTTGGGTACCAGGGAAGTTCCAGCGGATGCCTACTATGGTGTTCACACTCTGAGAGCGATTGAAAACTTCTACATCAGCAACAGCAAAATCAGCGATATCCCTGAGTTTGTCCGTGGCATGGTGATGGTGAAGAAAGCCGCAGCGCTGGCTAACAAAGAGCTGCAAACCATTCCTAAAAGCGCGGCAAATGCGATTATCGCTGCCTGCGATGAAGTGCTGAACAACGGCAAATGCATGGACCAGTTCCCGGTTGACGTCTATCAGGGCGGCGCGGGTACCTCCGTCAACATGAATACCAACGAAGTACTGGCAAACATCGGCCTGGAGCTGATGGGTCATCAGAAAGGTGAATACCAGTACCTGAACCCGAACGACCACGTTAACAAATGCCAGTCCACCAACGACGCCTACCCAACCGGCTTCCGTATCGCGGTGTATGCCTCCGTGGTGAAACTGGTGGACGCCATCAACCAACTGGGCGATGGCTTCCAGCGTAAAGCGGTTGAGTTCCAGGATATCCTGAAAATGGGTCGTACCCAGTTACAGGACGCAGTGCCAATGACGCTGGGCCAGGAATTCCACGCATTTAACGTGCTGCTGAATGAAGAGACCAAAAACCTGCTGCGCACCTCTGAGCTGCTGCTGGAAGTGAACCTGGGCGCAACCGCCATCGGTACGCGTCTGAACACCCCGGATGGCTATCAGCAGCTGGCGGTTCAGAAGCTGGCTGAAGTGTCCAACCTGCCGGTCGTGCCTGCGGAAGACCTGATTGAAGCCACCTCCGACTGCGGCGCGTACGTGATGGTACACAGCGCACTGAAACGTCTGGCGGTGAAACTGTCCAAAATCTGTAATGACCTGCGCCTGCTCTCTTCCGGCCCGCGCGCTGGCCTGAACGAAATCAACCTGCCAGAGCTGCAGGCGGGTTCGTCCATCATGCCAGCTAAGGTGAACCCGGTCGTGCCAGAAGTGGTGAATCAGGTTTGCTTCAAAGTCATCGGTAACGACACTACCGTGACGATGGCCTCCGAGGCCGGTCAGCTGCAGCTGAACGTAATGGAGCCCGTGATTGGCCAGGCGATGTTCGAATCTATCCACATCCTGACTAACGCCTGCTACAACCTGCTGGAAAAATGCATTAACGGCATTACCGCAAATAAAGAAGTGTGTGAAGGCTACGTTTACAACTCTATCGGGATCGTCACCTACCTCAACCCGTTCATCGGTCACCATAACGGTGACATTGTCGGTAAGATTTGTGCCGAAACCGGTAAGAGCGTGCGTGAAGTGGTGCTGGAGCGCGGACTGTTGACCGAGGCTGAGTTGGACGATATCTTCTCCGCCCAGAACCTGATGCACCCGGCATATAAAGCGAAACGATATACCGATGAAAGCGAACAGTAACCGTTCAGGCTAGGCTTTTAAAGGCACGTCACTTGTGACGTGCCTTTTTTCTTTTTAGGCGTTACCAAAATACAACAATTCAATATCAACTTGTTAATAAGCAAGGCAGGTCCTTATGTTTGGAGCAGAACTCGTCATCGTCTTGTTGGCGATTTATTTGGGAGCAAGACTCGGGGGTATCGGCATCGGTTTTGCCGGCGGTCTCGGGGTGCTCGTTCTTACCCTTATCTTTCAGATTAAACCCGGCGCAATCCCTTTTGACGTTATCGAAATCATCATGGCAGTTATTGCCGCTATCGCCGCTATGCAGGTGGCAGGCGGTATGGACTACCTGGTGAGTCTGGCGGAGCGTATGCTGCGCCGCCATCCAAAATACATTACCTTCCTTGCCCCGCTGGTCACCTGGTTTATGACCATTCTCGCGGGAACTGGCCACACGGCGTTCTCCACGCTGCCGGTGATTACCGAAGTGGCAAAAGAACAGGGGATTCGCCCGTCTCGTCCCCTCTCTATTGCCGTCGTTGCGTCTCAGATTGCCATCACCGCGTCGCCGATCTCTGCCGCCGTAGTCTTCTTCGCCGGTATCCTTGAGCCGATGGGCGTGAGCTACCTGACGCTGCTGGCGATCTGTATTCCGGTGACGCTGATTGCGGTCATGATTACTGCCGTGCTGTGTAACTTCCTCGGTGCCGAACTGAAAGACGATCCGGTTTACCAGGAGCGTCTGGCAAAAGGTGAAGTGAGACTGCGCGGTAGCCAGGTCTTCGAACTGAAGCCGCACGCAAAGCGCTCCGTACTGCTTTTCCTGATTGGTATCGTCGCAGTGATGTTCTACGCAACCGCCATCAGTGACACCGTGGGGCTGATTCAGAACCCGGTTCTGCCGCGTAACGAAGCGATTGTGGTGTTCATGCTGACTATCGCGACGCTGATTAGTATCACCTGTAAAATCGACACCAGCGAAGTGCTGAACGCCAGTACCTTTAAATCCGGTATGAGCGCCTGCGTGTGTGTACTGGGTGTGGCATGGCTCGGCGATACCTTCGTGAAGGCGCACATCAGCGATATCCAGACCGTAGCCGGCGACCTGCTGCACAACTACCCGTGGCTGCTGGCGGTCGTGCTGTTCTTTGCTGCGACCCTGCTTTACTCCCAGGCAGCAACCACCAAAGCGCTGATGCCTGCGGCACTCATGTTAGGCGTAACGCCGCTGACGGCGATTGCCTCTTTCGCAGCCGTTTCCGCACTGTTCGTTCTGCCAACCTACCCAACCCTGCTGGCAGCGGTTGAAATGGATGACACTGGCTCTACCCGTATCGGTAAATACGTGTTTAACCACGCGTTTCTGATCCCGGGCGTGGTGGCAATTACGCTTTGCGTCATCCTCGGCTTTATCATCGGTGGCATTGTGCTGTAAACCTTCAGCCGTTGTAAAAATAGTTAAAATCGGGCCGCACTGTGGCCCGATTCATTAATGACCAATCGTCTTGCGTGATATAGTGAAGACTTTCGTGATGAGGAGGTCGACTTGTGAACACGCCTGATGCCGTTGTCGTACTGTGTACCGCCCCTGATGAAGCCTCTGCCCAGGATCTCGCCGCCAAAGTGCTGGCCGAAAAATGGGCAGCCTGCGTAACGCTTCTCCCCGGCGCAACCTCCCTTTATTACTGGGAAGGCAAACTGGAGCAGGAGTACGAAGTCCAGATGTTGCTAAAAACCAACCGGGCGAACCAGCAGGCGCTCCTCGACTGCCTCAAGTCTCATCATCCTTACCAAACTCCAGAGCTGCTGGTGCTGCCAGTGCTCCATGGCGATAACGACTATCTCACATGGCTCAACGCTTCCTTACGCTGATCCTGCTGCTGTGCAGCACATCAGTTTTTGCCGGGTTGTTTGACGCACCCGGCCGTTCAAACTTTATTCCTGCCGACCAGGCGTTTGTTTTCGATTTTCAGCAGAACCAGCACGATCTCAATCTGACCTGGCAGGTGAAAGAGGGTTACTACCTTTACCGCAAACAGGTCAGCATCACGTCCGCAAAGGCTAACGTCGGCGCATTGCAGATGCCCGCGGGCGAGTGGCACGAGGACGAGTTCTACGGTAAGAGTGAAATCTATCGTCAGCGCTTAAACGTCCCCGTCACGGTGAATCAGGCGGATAAAGGCGCCACGCTGACGGTGACGTATCAGGGCTGTGCCGACGCGGGCTTCTGCTATCCTCCTGAAACGAAGGTCGTTCCGCTTACTGAAGTTAAAGCGGCTGCCTCCCCTCTTCCCTCAGGGGAGAGGGCCAGGGTGAAGGGAGAAGGCGAAGCCACTTCAGATCTTCCCTTCTCAGCGTTTTGGGCGCTACTGATTGGTATTGGCATTGCCTTTACGCCGTGTGTACTGCCCATGTACCCGCTGATCTCCGGGATTGTGCTAGGCGGTAAGCAACGGCTTTCCACCGCCCGGGCGCTGCTGCTGGCTTTTATTTATGTCCAGGGCATGGCATTAACCTACACGGCGCTCGGCCTCGTGGTCGCCGCCGCTGGATTGCAATTCCAGGCAGCGCTTCAGCATCCTTACGTGCTTATTGGTCTGTCAGTTGTCTTTATTCTTTTGGCGCTGTCGATGTTTGGCCTGTTCACTCTGCAACTGCCCTCTTCGCTGCAAACCCGCTTAACGCTGATGAGTAATCGTCAGCAGGGAGGATCTGCAGGCGGCGTGTTCGCAATGGGTGCAATTGCTGGGCTAATCTGTTCACCCTGCACCACTGCGCCGCTCAGCGCCATCCTGCTGTACATCGCCCAGAGCGGCAATATGTGGCTCGGTGGCGGAACGCTGTATCTTTATGCGCTGGGGATGGGTCTGCCGCTCATTCTTGTGACGGTCTTTGGTAATCGTCTGCTGCCGAAAAGCGGACCGTGGATGGAGACGGTGAAAACCGCGTTTGGTTTTGTCATTCTGGCGCTACCGGTGTTCCTGCTGGAGCGCATCATCGGAGACGAGTGGGGAAGGCGTCTGTGGGCGATGCTTGGCGTCGCATTCTTCTCCTGGGCATTTATCGTCAGCCTGGGGGCGAAAAAGCCATGGATGCGCCTTGTGCAAATCCTGCTGCTGGCGGCTGCACTGGTCAGCGTGCGTCCGCTGCAGGACTGGGCATTTGGCGCGCCGGTGGGTCAGACGCAGGCGCATCTGGACTTCACCCGCATTAACAATGTCGATGAGCTCAATAGCGCCCTGGCTCAGGCAAAAGGTAAACCGGTGATGCTCGATCTCTATGCTGACTGGTGTGTTGCCTGCAAAGAGTTTGAAAAATACACCTTTAGCGATCCTCAGGTACAAAGCGCCCTGAAAGAGACGGTGTTGCTCCAGGCAAACGTCACGGCCAACAATGAGCAGGATAAGACTCTGCTTAAGCACCTTAACGTACTCGGGCTGCCAACCATTTTATTCTTCAATGAACAAGGGGAAGAGCAGCCAGAACAGCGTGTAACCGGGTTTATGGATTCAACGGCATTCAGCGCGCATTTGCGCAATCGCCAACCGTAAACAACACTTTAGACGGGACATACCGTTGGGAATAGCGGAGGAGATAACCGTGCAACGTGAAGACGTACTGGGACAAGCCCTGCAATTACTTGAGATTCAAGGGATCGCCAGCACCACGCTTGAGATGGTAGCCGACCGTATCGATTACCCTCTGGATGAGTTAACGCGCTTCTGGCCGGATAAAGAGGCCCTGCTTTATGATGCGCTGCGCTACCTTAGCCAGCAGGTGGATATCTGGCGCAGACAGTTAATGCTTAATGAAGAACTGACGGCTGAGCAAAAGCTGCTGGCTCGCTACACCGCCCTGACTGAATGTGTCAGTAACAATCGTTATCCGGGCTGCCTGTTTATTGCCGCCTGTACATTTTATCCCGATCCCGGGCATCCAATACATCAGCTGGCGGATCAGCAAAAGCGTGCGGCGCATGACTTCACTCACGAGCTACTGACAACGCTTGAAGTGGATGACCCGGCAATGGTCGCTAAGCAGATGGAGCTGATACTGGAGGGTTGTCTGAGCCGCATGCTGGTGAATCGTAGCCAGGCCGATGTGGATACGGCGCACCGCCTGGCGGAAGATATTCTTCGCTTTGCTCAGTGTCGTATGGGCGGGGCGTTGACGTAAGCGAATCAGCGAAATTTGGTCTTTTCGGCGCGCAAACCGCCAGATTGCCGTAAAGTTAAGCAATTGAACAGCTTTCCCCGAAATAATGTTGACGATAAGGCGCGATTGCGGTTTAATGCGCTCCGTTGCCCGGATAGCTCAGTCGGTAGAGCAGGGGATTGAAAATCCCCGTGTCCTTGGTTCGATTCCGAGTCCGGGCACCACTATTTAAAGAACCCAGCCTATGGCTGGGTTTTTGTTTTTCTGCGCTTATAAATCCCTTCTTTTATATTCTTGCTTCTCTTTCCGGTGAGATCGTGCAATCTGCTTTGCCGGATGGCGGCTTTGCCTTATCCGGCCTACGGGAAAGTTTCAAGGAGAGGAAAACCAAAAGCAAAAAACCCCGTACCTTACGGTACGGGGTTCTTCTATTTGATGCCTGGCAGTTCCCTACTCTCACATGGGGAGACCCCACACTACCATCGGCGCTACGGCGTTTCACTTCTGAGTTCGGCATGGGGTCAGGTGGGACCACCGCGCTAAAGCCGCCAGGCAAATTCTGTTATCTGTATCAGGCTGAAAATCGTCTCTCACCGCCAAAACAGCTTCGGCGTTGTAAGGTTAAGCCTCACGGTTCATTAGTATCGGTTAGCTCAACGCATCGCTGCGCTTACACACCCGACCTATCAACGTCGTCGTCTTCAACGTTCCTTCAGGAGACTTAAAGTCTCAGGGAGAACTCATCTCGGGGCAAGTTTCGTGCTTAGATGCTTTCAGCACTTATCTCTTCCGCATTTAGCTACCGGGCAGTGCCATTGGCATGACAACCCGAACACCAGTGATGCGTCCACTCCGGTCCTCTCGTACTAGGAGCAGCCCCCCTCAATTCTCCAGCGCCCACGGCAGATAGGGACCGAACTGTCTCACGACGTTCTAAACCCAGCTCGCGTACCACTTTAAATGGCGAACAGCCATACCCTTGGGACCTACTTCAGCCCCAGGATGTGATGAGCCGACATCGAGGTGCCAAACACCGCCGTCGATATGAACTCTTGGGCGGTATCAGCCTGTTATCCCCGGAGTACCTTTTATCCGTTGAGCGATGGCCCTTCCATTCAGAACCACCGGATCACTATGACCTGCTTTCGCACCTGCTCGAGCCGTCACTCTCGCAGTCAAGCTAGCTTATGCCATTGCACTAACCTCCTGATGTCCGACCAGGATTAGCTAACCTTCGTGCTCCTCCGTTACTCTTTGGGAGGAGACCGCCCCAGTCAAACTACCCACCAGACACTGTCCGCAACCCGGATTACGGGTCTACGTTAGAACACCAGCCATTAAAGGGTGGTATTTCAAGGTCGGCTCCACGCAGACTGGCGTCCACGCTTCAAAGCCTCCCACCTATCCTACACATCAAGGACCAGTGTTCAGTGTCAAGCTATAGTAAAGGTTCACGGGGTCTTTCCGTCTTGCCGCGGGTACACTGCATCTTCACAGCGAGTTCAATTTCACTGAGTCTCGGGTGGAGACAGCCTGGCCATCATTACGCCATTCGTGCAGGTCGGAACTTACCCGACAAGGAATTTCGCTACCTTAGGACCGTTATAGTTACGGCCGCCGTTTACCGGGGCTTCGATCAAGAGCTTCGCGTTACCGCTAACCCCATCAATTAACCTTCCGGCACCGGGCAGGCGTCACACCGTATACGTCCACTTTCGTGTTTGCACAGTGCTGTGTTTTTAATAAACAGTTGCAGCCAGCTGGTATCTTCGACTGATTTCAGCTCCACCCGCAGGGGCTTCACCTACATATCAGCGTGCCTTCTCCCGAAGTTACGGCACCATTTTGCCTAGTTCCTTCACCCGAGTTCTCTCAAGCGCCTTGGTATTCTCTACCTGACCACCTGTGTCGGTTTGGGGTACGATTTCGTGTTACCTGATGCTTAGAGGCTTTTCCTGGAAGCAGGGCATTTGTTACTTCAGCACCGTAGTGCCTCGTCATCACACCTCAGCGTTAAAAGGTACCGGATTTACCTGGAACCTCCGCCTACATGCTTAAACCGGGACAACCGTCGCCCGGCTAACATAGCCTTCTCCGTCCCCCCTTCGCAGTAACACCAAGTACAGGAATATTAACCTGTTTCCCATCGACTACGCCTTTCGGCCTCGCCTTAGGGGTCGACTCACCCTGCCCCGATTAACGTTGGACAGGAACCCTTGGTCTTCCGGCGAGCGGGCTTTTCACCCGCTTTATCGTTACTTATGTCAGCATTCGCACTTCTGATACCTCCAGCAACCCTCACAGGCCACCTTCAACGGCTTACAGAACGCTCCCCTACCCAACAACACATAGTGTCGCTGCCGCAGCTTCGGTGCATGGTTTAGCCCCGTTACATCTTCCGCGCAGGCCGACTCGACCAGTGAGCTATTACGCTTTCTTTAAATGATGGCTGCTTCTAAGCCAACATCCTGGCTGTCTGTGCCTTCCCACATCGTTTCCCACTTAACCATGACTTTGGGACCTTAGCTGGCGGTCTGGGTTGTTTCCCTCTTCACGACGGACGTTAGCACCCGCCGTGTGTCTCCCGTGATAACATTCTTCGGTATTCGTAGTTTGCATCGGGTTGGTAAGCCGGGATGGCCCCCTAGCCGAAACAGTGCTCTACCCCCGAAGATGAGTTCACGAGGCGCTACCTAAATAGCTTTCGGGGAGAACCAGCTATCTCCCGGTTTGATTGGCCTTTCACCCCCAGCCACAGGTCATCCGCTAATTTTTCAACATTAGTCGGTTCGGTCCTCCAGTTAGTGTTACCCAACCTTCAACCTGCCCATGGCTAGATCACCGGGTTTCGGGTCTATACCCTGCAACTTAACGCCCAGTTAAGACTCGGTTTCCCTTCGGCTCCCCTATTCGGTTAACCTTGCTACAGAATATAAGTCGCTGACCCATTATACAAAAGGTACGCAGTCACCCCATAAAGAGGCTCCCACTGCTTGTACGTACACGGTTTCAGGTTCTTTTTCACTCCCCTCGCCGGGGTTCTTTTCGCCTTTCCCTCACGGTACTGGTTCACTATCGGTCAGTCAGGAGTATTTAGCCTTGGAGGATGGTCCCCCCATATTCAGACAGGATACCACGTGTCCCGCCCTACTCTTCGAGTTCACAACCTGTGCATTTTCGTGTACGGGACTATCACCCTGTACCGTCGGACTTTCCAGACCGTTCCACTAACACACAAGCTGATTCAGACTCCGGGCTGCTCCCCGTTCGCTCGCCGCTACTGGGGGAATCTCGGTTGATTTCTTTTCCTCGGGGTACTTAGATGTTTCAGTTCCCCCGGTTCGCCTCGTTAACCTATGTATTCAGTTAACGATAGTGTGTCGGAACACACTGGGTTTCCCCATTCGGACATCGCCGGGTCAAAGGTTCATATCACCTCGCCGGCGCTTTTCGCAGATTAGCACGTCCTTCATCGCCTCTGACTGCCAGGGCATCCACCGTGTACGCTTAGTCGCTTAACCTCACAACCCGAAGATGTTTCTTTCGATTCATCATCGGTTTGCAAAAATTTGAGAGACTCGAACACACATTAACTGTGTGTCGTTTCAATTTTCAGCTTGATCCAGATTTTTAAAGAGCAAAACTTCGCAGTGCACCTTTTCAGGTTCACTCTGAAGTTTTCTTGTGTTCGCAGTAAAAGATGGTGGAGCTATGCGGGATCGAACCGCAGACCTCCTGCGTGCAAAGCAGGCGCTCTCCCAGCTGAGCTATAGCCCCATCGTTTGTAATCTCTGTACCGCTCATCCTTTAAAAGGAGTTTGGTAGGCCTGAGTGGACTTGAACCACCGACCTCACCCTTATCAGGGGTGCGCTCTAACCACCTGAGCTACAAGCCTGCAGAGATTTTTACTGCTGTTTTTTCATCAGACAATCTGTGTGAGCACTGCAAAGGCAGGTTCTTTAAGGTAAGGAGGTGATCCAACCGCAGGTTCCCCTACGGTTACCTTGTTACGACTTCACCCCAGTCATGAATCACAAAGTGGTAAGCGCCCTCCCGAAGGTTAAGCTACCTACTTCTTTTGCAACCCACTCCCATGGTGTGACGGGCGGTGTGTACAAGGCCCGGGAACGTATTCACCGTAGCATTCTGATCTACGATTACTAGCGATTCCGACTTCATGGAGTCGAGTTGCAGACTCCAATCCGGACTACGACGCACTTTATGAGGTCCGCTTGCTCTCGCGAGGTCGCTTCTCTTTGTATGCGCCATTGTAGCACGTGTGTAGCCCTACTCGTAAGGGCCATGATGACTTGACGTCATCCCCACCTTCCTCCAGTTTATCACTGGCAGTCTCCTTTGAGTTCCCGGCCTAACCGCTGGCAACAAAGGATAAGGGTTGCGCTCGTTGCGGGACTTAACCCAACATTTCACAACACGAGCTGACGACAGCCATGCAGCACCTGTCTCAGAGTTCCCGAAGGCACCAAAGCATCTCTGCTAAGTTCTCTGGATGTCAAGAGTAGGTAAGGTTCTTCGCGTTGCATCGAATTAAACCACATGCTCCACCGCTTGTGCGGGCCCCCGTCAATTCATTTGAGTTTTAACCTTGCGGCCGTACTCCCCAGGCGGTCGACTTAACGCGTTAGCTCCGGAAGCCACGCCTCAAGGGCACAACCTCCAAGTCGACATCGTTTACGGCGTGGACTACCAGGGTATCTAATCCTGTTTGCTCCCCACGCTTTCGCACCTGAGCGTCAGTCTTTGTCCAGGGGGCCGCCTTCGCCACCGGTATTCCTCCAGATCTCTACGCATTTCACCGCTACACCTGGAATTCTACCCCCCTCTACAAGACTCTAGCCTGCCAGTTTCGAATGCAGTTCCCAGGTTGAGCCCGGGGATTTCACATCCGACTTGACAGACCGCCTGCGTGCGCTTTACGCCCAGTAATTCCGATTAACGCTTGCACCCTCCGTATTACCGCGGCTGCTGGCACGGAGTTAGCCGGTGCTTCTTCTGCGGGTAACGTCAATTGCTGCGGTTATTAACCACAACACCTTCCTCCCCGCTGAAAGTACTTTACAACCCGAAGGCCTTCTTCATACACGCGGCATGGCTGCATCAGGCTTGCGCCCATTGTGCAATATTCCCCACTGCTGCCTCCCGTAGGAGTCTGGACCGTGTCTCAGTTCCAGTGTGGCTGGTCATCCTCTCAGACCAGCTAGGGATCGTCGCCTAGGTGAGCCGTTACCCCACCTACTAGCTAATCCCATCTGGGCACATCTGATGGCAAGAGGCCCGAAGGTCCCCCTCTTTGGTCTTGCGACGTTATGCGGTATTAGCTACCGTTTCCAGTAGTTATCCCCCTCCATCAGGCAGTTTCCCAGACATTACTCACCCGTCCGCCACTCGTCACCCGAGAGCAAGCTCTCTGTGCTACCGTTCGACTTGCATGTGTTAGGCCTGCCGCCAGCGTTCAATCTGAGCCATGATCAAACTCTTCAATTTAAGTTTGATGCTCGTGAATTAAACTTCGTAATGAATTACGTATGTTCACTCAGAGACTTGGTATTCATTTTTCGTCTTGCGACGTTAAGAATCCATGTCACTTTGAGTGCCCACACAGATTGTCTGATAAATTGTTAAAGAGCAGTGCAACGCGGCTTTCGCTCACCGTTGCGAGGTGGCGTATATTACGCTTTCCTCTTTCAGAGTCAACCCGTTATTTCAGGATTTTTTCTCTTCAACCGACCGGGTTGTCTGTGAAGTGATTCACATCTGCCGTGTCGATGGAGGCGCATTATAGGGAGTTCTCCGCAGGCCGCAACCGCTAAATGACAGAAAAATGACTGACTGCTGCATTCCACAGCAAAACCCCGCCTTATACCCTTTTACACACAGACTTATCCACAGCATCATCAGGATCCCGATGCGATCCTGCGAACTGAAAAGGAAGATCAACTATACTAGCGGCAAATATTCTTCCTGGCAGAGCACTCCCTCATGAACACACAACGCCTCGCCCGCGACTGGCGTCTCCCTACCGCAGGGGTGATGCTGCTGGCTATTCTGTTTGCCAGTTTTACCCTGCATACGCACTGGAGCGCCTTTATCCAGTGGTGTTTTGCCACTCAAATTACCCTGCACCGTTATCTGGTGATGTATCTGCTGCAGCTGAATAACCACCAGTACAGCGGCGGACTATGGCTCTTAACAGGAGCCTTCCTTTATGGCGTGCTGCACGCCATCGGGCCGGGGCACGGGAAATTCATTGTGACGACCTATCTGACCACTAATAAGGAAAGCGAGCGGGCTGCCCGGGTCGTTCCTTTCCTTGGCAGCCTGATGCAGGGCGTGAGCGCCATTCTGTTTGTCTTTATTCTGGCGGTGGGGTTTAACCTCGCCTCAGGGGATATCAGTACCAGCCGCTGGTATGTAGAGAAGATAAGCGCAGTGCTGATTGGTGTATTCGGCGCGTTCGTCATTTATCAGGCATTAAAGAGCCTGCGTCCGCGCAGAATGACGATCTCAGCCATCAGTCCCCTCCATCAGCACAATGAACACTGTGGCTGCGGCCATCACGGCGTGGGTGCGGACCTGACGCAGGGAGACTGGAAAACTCGCCTGGGGGTGATTCTGGCGATTGGCGCACGCCCGTGCAGTGGGGCAATCATGATTCTGATGTTTTCAAATGCGCTGGGCATTGTCACCTGGGGGATGGCTGCCGTCATGACAATGTCCCTGGGAACGGCACTCTCGATTATGGGGCTCTCGCTGGCGGTACGTTATGCCCGTGAACGCACGGTGGCCTGCTTCGGGGGAAATAGCACGTTAAGATGGCTGGTGCCAGCCGTCAAAATAGCCGGCGGGATAGTTCTGATCCTGTTCGCGACCGTTCTCTTCCTGACGGTCATCCCCATCAGCGCCAATGGCGACTACATCGCTGCCGGATGCTAATAAAAGAAAACCCGCCGTTGGCGGGTTTCTTTATTACTCGTTGATGCGTGGATGCTGATCCACCAGTCGGGAGCGTTTTTTCTGCAGTTCTTCAATCTCTGCGTCAATGTCTTCAATCTTCTGCTCTACATTATCGTAGTGCTCACGCAGGATCTCTTTCGCTTCCTGAATATCCGATGCCGCAGGCGTCGCCCCTTTCAGTGGACGGTTCGCCGTCTCCTTCATCGTAATACCGGTAATCAAGCCAATCACCGCGATCACCATCAGGTAATAAGCAGGCATCATCAGATTCTGCGTGCTTTCCACCAGCGAGGCGGCAAGCGTCGGGGTCAGGCCGGCAATCAGCACCGAGATGTTAAAGGCTGCCGCCAGCGCACTGTAACGAATATGCGTCGGGAACATCGCAGGCAACGTTGAGGCCATCACCCCGATGAAGCAGTTCAGGATCACCGCCAGCATCAGCAGACCCGCAAAAATCAACCCCAGCACGTTACTGTTGATCAGAATAAAGGCCGGGATTGCCAGGGCAAACAGCGCCACGCTTCCCAGAATAATGAACGGTCGACGGCCAAAGCGGTCACTCAGCAGACCCATAATCGGCTGCACGAACAGCATACCCACCATGATGGCGATAATAATCAGCACACCGTGATCTTCCGAGTAATGCAGGTTATGCGACAGATAACTCGGCATGTAGGTCAGCAGCATGTAGTAGGTCACGTTGGTCGAAATCACCAGACCAATACAGGTCAGCAGGCTGCGCCAGTGCTTAGTGGCAATCTCTTTGAACGACACCTTCGGACCATCCTGCAGCCCTTCACGGTCACCCTGCTCCAGTTTCTCAACGTGCTGCTGGAACGCCGGTGTCTCTTCCAGCGCATGACGCAGATACAGACCGATGATCCCCAGCGGCAGCGCGAGGAAGAATGGGATACGCCAGCCCCAGTCGAGGAAGTTCTCTTCACCGACGACGGTTGAAATCAGCACTACGACACCCGCACCCATCACGAATCCGGCAATCGAGCCGAAGTCCAGCCAGCTCCCCATAAAACCGCGCTTACGGTCCGGGGAATACTCCGCGACGAAGATCGAGGCACCGGTATATTCCCCACCGACGGAGAAACCCTGCGCCATCTTACAGAGCAGCAGCAGAATCGGTGCCCAGATGCCGATCGTGGCATAGGACGGAATCAGGCCGATACAGAAGGTACTTATCGACATGATGACAATGGTGATGGCAAGGATCTTCTGGCGACCGTATTTATCACCGAGCATACCGAAGAACAGACCACCCAGCGGGCGAATAAGGAAAGGAACGGAGAACGTCCCCAGTGCGGCAATCATCTGCAGGCTGGGATCAGCCCCTGGGAAAAACACTTTACCTAACGCGTAGGCCACAAAGCCATAGACACCAAAATCGAACCATTCCATCGCATTACCGAGCGAGGCTGCGGTGATGGCCTTACGCAATTTTGCGTCGTCAATAATAGTGACGTCGCGAAGCGTGATGGGTTTAATCTTTTTCCTTCTCAGCATAGCTATCCTCGTTGACTCGGCCCTGTCTGTTTCACAATCCAGTGTGTGTGCTGTGAACCTTGGGATCCGCTCCATGCGAATCGCCTTATTCAAGCGTAGCAGGTTTACTTACATTGACGTTTATCGTCGATACAACCGAACCTGTTGACGCCTGCCAGGGCAGTTAATGACCTTTTTACCCTACCAGCGTTTATATTTGTGATCAACTTCACACATATATTTATGCTGCGTAAAGTGAAGACAGTCTTTGTCAATTTCCGCAAATAAGCACTTTCTCAACCCGTCCCAAAGAAACATTTTCATGTTGTCCCATTTTCTTTTTATCACGACATAAAAAGCCGCTTTTTTACAAGAGATTTACATAAACCCCATCCAACCAGAACGCGGCGTAAAGTTTACAATCAATATGTGACACAGATAACTAAAACACTGTTTTATTTTCATTGAATCATTATTCCAGTGATCGCATGATAATTCCCGAAACATAGCGATGAGTGTTTTCTGACAAGAGAAAACTAGAGCGCTTACTGAATTTTGTTGCGGGGTTATCCAATACAAGCCATCAAGAAAACCCTTCATCATTTTGAATTTATTGATTTTTTATTCGCGCCCGCCGCTCGCTATGAGGGGTAACATTGTGAGGGTTGTATATGAAGATTAAAGCCACGATAGAACGTATTCCTGGTGGTATGATGCTGGTCCCCCTGGTACTCGGTGCTATTCTGAATACCTTAGCGCCTGAAACCGGGGCTTATTTTGGCGGTTTCACAAAAGGGATGATTACAGGCACCGTCCCCATCCTGGCAGTCTGGTTCTTTTGTATCGGTGCATCCATTAATTTACGTGCAACAGGCACCGTATTACGCAAATCCGGCACGCTGGTCATAACCAAAATAGCGGTGGCCTGGGTTGTCGCCATGATATGCGCGATGTTCATTCCAGAGAATGGAATTCAGACCGGTTTCTTCGCGGGTTTATCGGTCCTGGCAATTGTCTCGGCGATGGATATGACTAACGGCGGGTTGTATGCCAGCCTGATGAACCAGTACGGAACGAAAGAAGAATCCGGGGCATTTGTCCTGATGTCTCTGGAGTCCGGCCCGCTCATGACGATGCTGATCCTGGGTTCTGCTGGCCTGGCCTCTTTTGAGCCTCACCACTTTGTTGGCGCGATCCTGCCCTTCCTGATCGGTTTCGCCCTCGGGAATCTGGATCACGATCTGCGCGATTTCTTCAGCAAAGCCACACCCGTACTCATCCCGTTCTTTGGTTTTGCGCTGGGCAACACCATCAACCTGAACGTGATCCTTGATACGGGCCTGCTGGGTATTGTGCTGGGGGTTGCGGTCATCATCATCACCGGTATTCCGTTGATTATTGCCGACCGCGTGATTGGCGGCGGAAACGGCACGGCGGGTGTCGCCGCCTCTTCAGCCGCAGGTGCTGCGGTCGCAAACCCGGTGATTATTGCTCAGATTAACCCGGCCTTCGAACCGGTAGCCGCTTCTGCAACGGCACTGGTGGCTGCCAGCGTGATTGTTACCGCGATTCTGGTGCCGATCATCACGGCACTGTACGCGAAACGCTACGGAAACGTGCAAGAGAAAGATGTAGAAAGGAAGGCAGCAGAGCTTCAACATTAACAAACTGCACCAAACCATCCCCTCACCCCTCTGAGGAGAGGGGTGAGGGGTTCAACCAAAAATCTCCTCCACCATCGCCTCCACCAGACGTTTTGCCGAACACAGCCTCGGCATCCCCAGCGCAACGGTCTGCCAGTTTTGCGTAACTGACCAACTCACCGGGTGTTTATCCGCCTGACACCAGTCACCCAGCCAGCCCAGCATGTCTTTATGATCGATTAAACCCGCCGAAGCGGGTGTGGTCAGCCACTGATGATAGAAATGGCGCGTCGCAGGAGACGCATTGATACCCTGAGCAAGATAATTGGCAGCCATACTGCGTAAATTATCCTTGAGCATGGCCGACACATCGTCCTTCGCCAGACGGCAAGCATCGCCGAAGGCCCCCCAGCGCAACTCTTCCAGGACAATGAAACAACGCCCGGCCAGCGACCAGCCATCATAATGACCGGCTCGCCAGCGAGTGAAAATTTGCTCGCTGTGCTCACCCGCCTGGACGGTCAGTCCACGCTGAGTTAGCGCCTTTTCTTTATAAACGGCACGTTGGGTAAAATGCGATGAGAGCTCAGCGTACTGTTCAAGCAGGCCCGGAGAGGGCTGAGCCCTTAAGTGAGCCTGCTGACGAAGTGTATTCAATTTATCCGCCATCAGCGTCAGCGCAAGATGGCCAAGGTCAAGCATCCCGGCGAGTTTTTCAGCCAGACCGAGGCGCAGGGCAGCATTCTCATTCAGCATTCCGGCCATCGCCCAGGGTCGTAACCGGGTGTGCGTCATGATCTCCTGAGTCAAGCGCTCACGAAACTGCAGCTGCTGCGGCCCCAAATGAGGATGACGCGCAACGTCCACGCCCTGCACAAGATCGACCATAAATTTAGGATGAATACACTCCAGCGTCCGCCCGGGACCGTCCAGTAGCTGTGTTGTCATGGTTGCTCTGCCGCGAATAGAGTTTGAATATCATCGCGTAACAGTCGGGTATCTTCCTGTATCCACGTCGCAGTAGTGATACTTTGCTTCAACAGCTGGCTGAGCGCTCGGGTCGAATGCTCATTTTGTTGACGCACTGCGAGGCTATCACGCAAGCTTTCCTGTAACCCGGTCAGGTATAACGAAAATTCTGCAAAGAACGTCGCCATTCCTGCCGTAACAGAGACATCGACCTGGGCGGACAAAGCTTTACGTATATGTTCACAAAACTGATCAATATGTTGCTTAAATTTGTCATGTAGCTGCGCAATGTCGATAACATAGCACGTGCGGGTCGCCACATATTCATCCCAGCCCCAGCCCGGATTATTCAGCCAGCGAGAGACGGTCTCACGCATGCTGCCCGCGCCCGATGGCTGTCCTGCAGGGCGGTTGTCCTGCGCGATGGCATCGTTAAACAGCGCCTGCGTATTGACGTTAAGCTGGTTAGCCTGAAAAGCCGGGAAGCTAATCCGCGCCCGAAAGCCGGCATGGCTCAGATGCTCTTTAATACGCGTTTCGATGGGACGCATTGCGTCATTCAGGGAACGCGCCAGCGTAGACTCCAGCTGATCGAAGCGTAACGCCAGCTCCCGGCAGATCTTTGTCTGCGCATCCAGCATGATAAGCTCGCAGGAGGAGCGGATTTTACTCAGGGCAATCTGTGCCTGCCCCTCGTCATCCAGTACCAGCTGCTGTAGTTCTTGCGGTTCGTCACCGCGAGGATTCAACCGATCGTTACCGGCTAAATCAAGGATATTGCGAGCGCTAAACACGTGACCAATCGCCTGGTGAAGCGCTGTTTTTTGGGCCCCCATAAAGTCCGCAGTGGCATTCAGCGCCTGCTCAACTTCATGTTTCACCTCATCGCTCACCACCCGCTGGCGCGTCTGCATCATCGCCATGTCCTCTTCAAGACGCGTAATATTCAGTTCCAGCGCGTCAAAGGCGACCGTCAGCCCCTGATAGCGGAAGTCGAGATATTCCCGGGCATTTTGTGCGTAGTTGAGCAACTTATGGGACGCCGAGCGCAACGCAAATAACGAGGCATTAGCATAGGCGGCGTAAATCAGTTTGCGTATCGGTTGTTCAAACAGCGAATCTTCCCAGAGCAAATCGGCGGCGTGACGGATATGGCCAATATCATCCAGGTCCGCCGTACGCCAGCGGCGACCGAGGGCGGCTTCGGCAAAATCCTGCACCCAGGGTTGCTCCTGATGATCCGGCAGTTGTCCGTGGGTATTCATCTCGTAGCGAGCGCGGTTCGCCAGATACGCCCACATGGAGGAGACAGGGTAGATCTGGCCAGGCGAAATATTGCCTTTCATTAAGGTGCCGGAGATCATCGCCCGGACCTGCTCTTCATCATCGCTATTGCGATCTTTCTGGTCGAATTTATTCACCAGGGCATACAGAGGCACGGATTTCCCCGCCACCGAAATAGCCTGACGGACCTCTTCATCAGATATAGATTTAAGCTGGGTATAATCCATTACCGCCAGCACCGCCGATGCGCGGGCTAACTGCTCACTCAGCATTTTTTGCAGATGCGGCTGTCCGGCCTCATTAGGCCCAGGGGTATCGAGCAGCGTCAGTTGCCCGAGGTGGGCATCCAGACCCGCAAGATGCACGAACTCCACTTCAATGACCGGAATGTGTTCAATGGCCGCGTATTCTGAAAACGGAAACGCCACGCCCAGCGCCTGAGAGAGTCTGACCAGGTCATTGAGGCTTTTCAGGCAATGAAATATTGGCTGCGCTCCAAGATGATGCTTTTCAAAGGCTTCACCTTTTTCAATGCGTTCCAGCAGCGTATTCATGTCTTTATCAATTTCCAGATGCTGGGCCAGCTTCCCGCGATCGTAATCGCAGAGTTGTTTCTGCAGCAGCTGGATCAAATCATCAATAGGCGAGACATGTGAGAAATGGAGTACCGGCTCTTTCTGGCCTGGCGTATGACGAATCAGGGTAGGAAGCGCCGTCATTGGGCGATTGCGATTAGGCAACACTTCGGTCCCCACAATGGCATTAATGGTGGTCGATTTCCCCGCTTTCATGGTACCAACGATAGCCAGAACCATTTCCAGACGTGTTATTTTGCGTAATTCATTATTCAGCATTGCCTGCTGCGCTTCGACACCCCGCGCACTAAAATGCAAAGGCAGAACGTTGTTCTTTTCACCCGTAATAGCGGCCGTCGTGTTCTCCAGCATCGCTGTCGGCATTGACTTCAAGGTATCAAGATTTTGCAGGGCAAGCTGTAACAAACGCTCAGCTTCCTGGCTTAATTCAAAAATGGTCTGTGTGTGCATGATAAAAGCCTTTCCTTAACGCAAATTTATTACTTTTATTAAGCCACTGGTATTAATTATGATGTTCAGGCTTATATGATCACGTGTGGAAAACATGTTCACCGGAATATAACTGATTGAAGATAATCAGAAATAAATGGCTATCCTTGCATGGCGTGTAAAGCTCTCCTCAAGGCCTGACAGCCAAAAGATAAAAAGCGTAGCCCTTTTTAAGAAACTTCAGGATATATCATCATTATTTATCCACCTAAAAAGAACGGGTTATGCCACAACCATACGAAATGCATGGCAGCAAAGACCAAAGATAAATAACAATGTGTTGCTTCACCTTATCCGAAATGAAGGTGCGTAGCAATTTGCCACAATAAAATATTCGATATATTTAGCGACTTCTCTTTCCACCGTGTTAATGACGTTAGCATCGCTTAACTGACTGACAGGAAGTGTCACTCCCGACACATTTTTTGCTTTTTTTTAAATTCAGAATATCACCGACAAACGTGTGGATTTGCGCTATACTTGCCGCCTTTTTCGGCACACTGCCGTCATTTAGCTGGCATTTTCCAGCGTGTTAACACTTTTTTGAGGATACCGATATGTCTCTCCCACACTGCCCGAAATGCAATTCTGAATACACCTATGAAGATAATGGCATGTTCATCTGCCCGGAATGTGCGCATGAATGGAATGATGCCGAACCGGCACAGGATGCAGATGCCCTGATCGTAAAAGATGCGAACGGTAACCTGCTGGCGGATGGCGACAGCGTCACCGTGGTTAAAGATCTTAAAGTCAAAGGCAGCTCTTCCATGCTGAAGATCGGTACCAAAGTGAAGAACATCCGTCTGGTTGAAGGCGATCATAATATCGACTGCAAAATTGACGGCTTCGGTCCGATGAAACTGAAATCTGAGTTCGTGAAAAAGAACTGATTTTTCTCCTGTAGGCCCGATAACCGAAGCGCCGCCGGGCGCTTTTGCCGGATGCGCTACGCTTATCCGGCCTACAAAAAAAGAACTACACTTAATGGGCTTTTCTTACGTGAGGTAAAGAATATGCCGTTAAGTCCCTACATCTCCTTCGCCGGCAACTGTGCAGAGGCAACCGCCTTTTATCAGCAGGCCGTCGGCGCTGAACTCCTCTATAAAATCACTTTCGGTGAAATGCCCAAAAGCGACAGCAGTGAAGAAGGCTGTCCGTCCGGCATGCAGTTTCCTGATTCCGCTATCGCCCACTCTAACGTCCGCATTGCGGGCAGCGACATCATGATGAGCGACGGGCAGCCGCCGGGCAGCAACGCGCAGTACGCCGGGTTCACGCTGGTGCTCGACACGCAGGATGTGTCAGAAGGCAAGCGCTGGTTCGACAACCTCGCCGCTGGCGGCAATATCGACATGGCGTGGCAGGAGACCTTCTGGGCGCACGGTTTCGGTAAAGTCACCGATAAATACGGCGTACCGTGGATGATTAACGTCGTTAAGCAGCAGCACTAATTTTCTGGCGGTGGGCGGTCCGCCTCCGCCTGTCATCAAACTCCCCTCAACTCTTCAAATTCCCGCAACCCAGACTTAACCCAAATGTCACATTGATGCGCCAGCATGAGGCCACATTTATGGTGAGGCCCCCGCACATGCAAACTGTCATCCGCGTCGAGAAACTGAGCAAGACCTTCAATCACAACAAGGCGCTGCATGCCGTTGATCTGACCGTCCAGCAGGGCGACATGGTGGCGCTTCTAGGCCCTTCTGGCTCCGGTAAATCCACCCTTCTGCGCCATTTAAGCGGTCTTATCACCTGCGATAAAACCCCGGAAAGTCACGTCGAATTGCTGGGCAACACGGTGCAGCGCGCCGGGCGTCTGGCAAGTGATATCCGCAAGAGCCGTGCCCAGACGGGCTACATCTTCCAGCAGTTCAACCTGGTCAATCGCCTGACGGTACTGGAGAACGTGCTGATTGGCGCACTCGGCAGCACACCGTTCTGGCGCACCTGCCTGCGCTGGTTCTCACCTTCCCAGAAGCAGGAAGCTCTTCAGGCGTTGACTCGCGTCGGTATGGCACACCTGGCCCACCAGCGTGTCTCCACCCTGTCCGGTGGACAACAGCAGCGCGTCGCCATCGCCCGCGCCCTGATGCAGAAAGCAAAAATCATTCTGGCCGATGAACCTATCGCCTCGCTGGACCCGGAATCCGCCCGCATCGTGATGGAAACCCTGCGCGACATTAACCAGAACGACGGCATTACCGTGGTGGTAACGCTGCATCAGGTGGATTACGCCCTGCGCTACTGCGAGCGCATTGTCGCCCTGCGTCAGGGCCATGTGTTCTTTGACGGCGCAAGCCACCAGTTTGATAACGAACGTTTTGATCATCTCTACCGCAGCGTAAACCGCGTCGAAGAGCGCGCGCAGGCTGCATAACTCCCCATAACGAGGAATGGAAATGAACTACAAAGCCGTTGCCGCGCTGGCCTTTACCAGCATGTTCAGCATCAGCACCCTGTTAAGCCCGGCGTATGCACAAGAGCAGGAAAAAGCGCTGAACTTCGGCATTATTTCGACGGAATCACAGCAGAACCTGAAGCCTCAGTGGGAACCGTTCCTGAAAGATATGGAAACCAAACTGGGGATCAAAGTGAATGCCTTCTTCGCCCCGGACTACGCGGGCATTATCCAGGGAATGCGCTTTAATAAAGTCGACATCGCCTGGTATGGCAACCTCTCCGCAATGGAAGCGGTAGACCGCGCCAACGGCCAGGTCTTTGCCCAGACCGTTGCGGCAGATGGCTCCCCGGGCTACTGGAGCGTGCTGATCGTGAACAAAGACAGCCCGATCAACAACCTCAACGACATGCTCGCCAAACGCAAAGAGCTGACCTTTGGTAACGGCGACCCGAACTCCACCTCCGGCTTCCTCGTCCCTGGCTACTACGTCTTCGCGAAAAACAACGCCTCCGCCAGCGACTTCAAACGCACCGTCAACGCCAGCCATGAAACCAACGCCCTGGCCGTGGCGAACAAGCAGGTGGATGTTGCCACCAACAACACCGAAAACCTCGACAAGCTGAAAACCTCCGCGCCGGACAAGCTGAAAGAACTGAAGGTGATCTGGAAATCGCCGCTGATCCCGGGCGACCCGATCGTCTGGCGTAAAAACCTCTCCGAAAGCACCAAGGACAAGGTGTACGACTTCTTTATGAACTACGGCAAAACGCCGGAAGAGAAAGCGGTTCTTGAGAAACTGGGCTGGGCACCGTTCCGCGCCTCCAGCGACCTTCAGCTGGTCCCGATTCGCCAGCTGGCGCTGTTTAAACAGATGCAGGCCGTGAAGGACAACAAAGGGCTCAAGGAAGAAGAGAAGACCAGCAAAGTCTCTGACATTCAGGCCCAGCTGGAAGACCTTGACCGCCTGACCGCGGCACTCGGCGCCATGACCAGCGTAAATAAAGCGGTGCAGTAGTTTCTTTTCCCCCTCTCCCCGTGGGAGAGGGCCGGGGTGAGGGCATCAGCGCGCACATTTCCCCCTCACCCTAACCCTCTCCCTCAAGGGTGAGGGAATTAAAACCCAAGGAGCCAACATGCAAACCATCACCCTCCCGCCGCCAAAGCGCAGCTGGTTCTCGCTCATAAGCTGGGCCATCCTGCTGGCGGTGCTGGTTATCTCCTGGAAGGGCGCAGAAATGGATCCGCTGCTGCTCTTCAAAGATTCCGGCAACATGGCAACCTTCGCCGCCGACTTCTTCCCGCCGGACTTCAGCCAGTGGCAGGACTATCTCAGCGAAATGGCCATTACTCTGCAAATTGCCGTCTGGGGCACCGCCCTTGCCGTCATTCTCTCCATTCCGTTTGGCCTGATGAGCGCGGAAAACATCGTGCCGTGGTGGGTATACCAGCCGATGCGTCGCCTGATGGACGCCTGCCGCGCGATTAACGAAATGGTCTTTGCGATGCTGTTCGTGGTAGCCGTGGGTCTGGGTCCGTTCGCGGGCGTCATGGCGCTGTTCATCCACACCACCGGGGTGCTCTCCAAGCTGCTCTCGGAAGCGGTCGAAGCCATTGAGCCCGGCCCGGTGGAAGGCATCCGCGCCACCGGCGCCAACAAAATCGAAGAGATCCTCTACGGCGTCCTGCCGCAGGTGATGCCGCTGCTGATCTCCTACTCGCTGTACCGCTTTGAATCCAACGTTCGCTCCGCCACGGTCGTCGGCATGGTCGGTGCAGGCGGAATCGGCGTCACCCTGTGGGAAGCGATTCGCGGTTTCCAGTTCCAGCAAACCTGCGCCCTGATGGTGCTCATCATCGTCACCGTCAGCCTGCTGGATTTCCTCTCTCAACGTTTGCGTAAGCACTTCATCTGAGAAGCGAGGCTTTGTTTTCTATGCACTTATCCAGACATCCGACCAGTTACCCAACCCGTTGGCAAGAAATTGCGGCAAAGCTCGAAGCGGAACTGCGCACGCACTACCGCTGCGGAGACTACCTGCCTGCCGAGCAGCAGCTTGCGGATCGCTATGAAGTGAATCGCCACACCCTGCGCCGCGCCATTGACCAGCTGGTCGAGCGCGGCTGGGTGCAACGCCGTCAGGGCGTGGGCGTGCTGGTGCTGATGCGCCCGTTCGACTATCCGCTCAATGCCCAGGCGCGCTTTAGTCAGAACCTGCTGGATCAGGGCAGCCATCCCACCAGCGAAAAGCTGCTCTCGGTCCTGCGCCCGGCCTCCAGCCATGTGGCGGACGCGCTGGGCGTTCAGGAAGGCGATAACGTCATCCACCTGCGCACGTTGCGCCGCGTCAACGGCGTAGCGGTATGCCAGATTGACCACTACTTCGCGGACCTCGCCCTCTGGCCAGTGCTGCAAAACTTTTCCAGCGGTTCCCTGCACGACTTTCTGCAGGATGCCACGGGCATCGCCCTCAAGCGCACCCAGACGCGTATCAGCGCCCGCCGCGCGCAGGCTAAAGAGAGCAAAGTGCTCGAAATCCCCAATATGGCGCCGCTGCTCTGCGTGCGCACCCTCAACCACCGTGACGGCGAGGTCAATGCGACGGAATATTCCGTCAGCCTGACCCGTGCCGACATGATCGAATTCACTATGGAGCACTGAATGCACGTCGATACCGCCACCCGACAGCGCTGGATGCGTGTGCTGGCCCACAGCCAGCCTGCTGCCCTGCGCGATCGCATGAACGCCCTGAGCATGACGCCAGACTACGACACTATCCGCGCACCGGAAATTGGCCTGGTGCAGATCCAGGCACGGATGGGCGGCACCGGGCAGCGCTTTTTTGCGGGAGACGCCCCCCTCACCCGCGCCGCGATCCGCCTGAACAGCGGCACGCTGGGCTACAGCTACGTGCTGGGACGCGATAAAGCACACGCCGAGCGCTGCGCAGTAATAGACGCCCTTTTGCAGGAACAAACGCATTTTCAGACGTTAATGGAAACCCTTATTGCCCCGCTGGAAGCTGACCGCGCCGCACGACTTGCCGCACGTCAGGCCGAAGTGAATACCAGCCGGGTCGACTTCTTTACGCTCGTTCGCGGAGACAACGCATGACGCTTCAACCTGCTTTTACCCTGGCCGTCCAGGATGCCCAACAAAGTTTTCGTCGCCTGCTGAAAGCCATGAGCGAGCCGGGGGTGATTGTCTCGCTGCATCAGCTTTCACAGGGCTGGCTGCCGCTGAATCTGGCGACCACCAGCGTGTTGCTGACCCTTGCCGACAACGACACGCCGGTGTGGCTGTCAGGCGCCTTATCTAATGACATCGCCAGCCAGAACCTGCGTTTTCACACCAGTGCTCCGCTGGTTGAGCAACCGCGACAGGCGGTCTTTGCCGTGGCCGACGAACACATCAGCCACGAGCAGCTCAACGCCCTGAGCGAAGGCAGCGCCGTTGCACCGGAAACCAGCGCCACGCTGATTCTGCAGGTCTCCAGCCTGAGCGGAGGCCGCATGCTCCGCCTGACCGGTGCAGGTATCGCCGATGAACGCATGGTTGCGCCGCAGCTGCCGGAATGCATCATTCATGAGCTGACCGAACGCCCGCACCCGTTCCCGCTGGGCATAGACCTGATCCTGACCTGCGGCGAGCGTCTGCTCGCCATCCCGCGGACCACCCACGTGGAGGTGTGCTGATGTACGTTGCCGTTAAAGGGGGCGAAAAGGCGATCGCCGCCGCCCATGCCTTGCAGGAACACAGACGACGGGGCGATGAAAAACTGCCCGAACTGAGCGTCGCCCAGATTGAGCAGCAGCTGAACCTGGCCGTTGACCGGGTGATGACCGAAGGCGGCGTCGCCGATCGCGAGCTGGCGGCGCTGGCGCTGAAGCAGGCCAGCGGCGATAACGTCGAAGCCATCTTTCTGCTGCGCGCCTGGCGCACCACGGTTCCCCGCTTCACGGCGAGCGAGCCGGTGAATACGGCGCAGATGCGCCTGGAGCGCCGTATTTCTGCCGTTTATAAAGACATCCCCGGCGGCCAGCGGCTTGGCCCCACCTACGATTACACCCATCGCCTGCTGGATTTTACCCTGCTGGCGAACGGCGAAGCGCCACGGCTCAGCACCACGGATGCCGAACAGGAGCCGTCTCCGCACGTCTTCAGCCTGCTGGCAAACCAGGGGCTGGCGAAAGCGGAAGAAGATTCGGGTACCGCGCCAGATGACATCACCCGCACGCCGCCAGTTTTCCCGTGCTCGCGCTCCTCGCGTCTGCAGCAGCTGATGCGCGGCGACGAAGGCTATCTGCTGGCGCTGGCCTACTCCACCCAGCGCGGCTATGGGCGTAACCACCCGTTTGCGGCCGAAATTCGCAGCGGCTATATCGACGTCGAAATTGTGCCGGAAGAGCTGGGTTTTGCGGTGAACGTCGGCGAACTGCTGATGACCGAATGCGAAATGGTTAACGGCTTTGTCGCGCCAGAGAATGAAGACCCGCACTTTACCCGCGGCTACGGATTGGTGTTTGGCCTGAGCGAACGCAAAGCCATGGCGATGGCGCTGGTCGACCGCGCCCTGCAGGCACCGGACTACGGCGAGCACATCGCCGGCCCGGCGCAGGATGAGGAGTTCGTGCTGGCCCATGCAGACAACGTTGAGGCCGCCGGTTTCGTCTCGCACCTCAAGCTGCCGCACTACGTCGATTTCCAGGCCGAACTGGAACTGCTGAAACGTCTGCAACGGGAGCGCGCCAATGGCTAACTTAAGCGGCTACAACTTTGCCTATCTGGATGAGCAAACCAAACGCATGATCCGCCGCGCCATCCTCAAAGCGGTTGCCATTCCGGGCTACCAGGTACCGTTCGGCGGCCGCGAGATGCCAATGCCCTACGGCTGGGGCACCGGCGGTATTCAGTTGACCGCCAGCGTGATCGGGGAAGCCGACGTGCTTAAGGTCATCGACCAGGGGGCAGACGACACCACCAACGCCGTTTCGATCCGCAACTTCTTCAAGCGCGTGACCGGCGTAGCGACCACTGAAAAAACCGAAGACGCAACGCTGATCCAGACCCGCCACCGCATTCCGGAAACCCCGCTGACTGAAGATCAGATTCTGATTTTCCAGGTGCCGATCCCGGAGCCGCTGCGCTTTATCGAGCCGCGGGAAACCGAAACCCGCACCATGCACGCGCTGGAAGAGTACGGCGTGATGCAGGTGAAGCTGTACGAGGACATCGCCCGCTTCGGCCATATCGCCACCACCTACGCTTACCCGGTGAAGGTCAACGGGCGCTATGTGATGGACCCGTCGCCAATCCCGAAATTCGATAACCCAAAGATGGACATGATGCCAGCCCTGCAACTCTTTGGCGCCGGGCGTGAAAAACGCATCTATGCCGTACCGCCTTACACCCGTGTGGAGAGTCTCGATTTTGATGACCACCCGTTTACGGTGCAGGCGTGGGACGAGCCATGCGCCATCTGCGGATCCCAACATAGCTATCTGGATGAAGTGGTGCTGGATGACACGGGCAAACGGATGTTCGTCTGCTCCGACACCGATTTCTGCCGCCAACAGAGCGAGGCGAACAGCCAATGAAACCGCTGCTTTCGGTTAATAACCTGACTCACCTATACGCGCCGGGCAAAGGCTTCAGCGACGTGTCGTTCGAGCTGTGGCCGGGCGAAGTGCTGGGGATTGTCGGCGAGTCCGGCTCCGGCAAAACCACGCTGCTCAAGTCCCTCTCCGCGCGCCTGACGCCGCAGAACGGTGAGATTTTATATGAGGGCACGTCGCTGTATGGCATGAGCGAGGCCGAGCGCCGTCGCCTGCTGCGTACCGAGTGGGGCGTAGTGCATCAGCACCCAATGGACGGGCTGCGCCGCCAGGTTTCAGCGGGAGGCAACATCGGCGAACGACTGATGGCCACCGGCACGCGCCACTACGGTCACATCCGCGCCACCGCGCAGCACTGGCTGGAGGAGGTTGAAATCCCCGCCTCGCGTATCGACGACCTGCCCACCACTTTCTCCGGCGGCATGCAGCAGCGTTTACAGATCGCCCGCAACCTGGTCACCCATCCGAAGCTGGTGTTTATGGATGAGCCCACCGGCGGGCTGGATGTCTCGGTTCAGGCGCGCCTGCTCGATCTGCTGCGCGGCCTGGTGGTGGAGTTGAACCTGGCGGTGGTGATTGTCACCCACGATTTGGGCGTCGCACGCCTGCTGGCGGACCGTCTGCTGGTGATGAAGCAGGGTCAGGTGGTGGAAAGTGGGCTGACCGACCGCGTGCTCGACGATCCCCATCATCCGTACACCCAGCTGCTGGTGTCGTCCGTATTGCAGAATTGAGGGCGCTGTCCCCGGGTGGCGCTGCGCTTACCCGGCCTACGAACACCGCGCCTGTAGGCCGGGTAAGGCGAAGCCGCCACCCGGCAAAACGAATCTCGAGGCCAACATGATCCACGTACAAAACGTCAGTAAAACCTTTGTGCTCCACCAGCAAAACGGCGTGCGGCTGCCCGTCCTGCAAAACGCGTCGTTAGAGGTCGGCAACGGCGAATGCGTCGTGCTGCACGGCCACTCCGGCAGTGGAAAATCCACCCTGCTGCGCTCCCTGTACGCCAACTATCAGCCAGACGAAGGCCACATTCATATTCGCCACAACAACGAGTGGGTGGATCTGGTGCAGGCACCCGCGCGTAAGGTACTTGAAGTGCGCCGTTCGACGATCGGCTGGGTCAGCCAGTTTCTGCGGGTGATCCCGCGGATCTCCGCTCTGGACGTGGTGATGCAGCCACTGCTGGATCTCGGCGTCCCGCGTGACACCTGTGCTGCCAAAGCCGCCAGCCTGCTGACGCGCCTCAACGTGCCGGAGCGTCTGTGGCACCTTGCCCCATCGACCTTTTCCGGTGGCGAGCAGCAGCGGGTCAACATCGCACGCGGCTTTATTGTCGACTACCCGATTTTACTCCTGGATGAACCCACCGCTTCGCTCGACAGCAAAAACAGCGCAGCGGTGATGGAACTGATCGAACAGGCCAAAGCGCGCGGCGCAGCGATCGTCGGGATCTTCCACGATGAAGCCGTGCGCGAGCGCGTAGCGGACAGACTGCACCCGATGGGGACAAACGTATGATTATCAATAACGTCAGGCTGGTGCTGGAAAACGAGGTCGTGGATGGCTCGGTTGAAATCCAGGACGGCGTCATCCGCGCGTTTGCCGAAACCCGGAGCCGCGCGCCTGACGCGATGGACGGCGAAGGTGGCTGGCTGCTGCCGGGGCTCATTGAGCTGCATACCGACAACCTCGACAAATTTTTCACCCCGCGCCCGAAGGTGGACTGGCCCGCCCATTCGGCGATGAGCAGCCACGACGCGCTGATGGTCGCCAGCGGTATTACCACCGTGCTCGACGCGGTGGCGATTGGCGACGTGCGCGACGGCGGCGACAGACTTGAAAACCTGGAGAAGATGATTAACGCCGTGGAAGAGACGCAAAAGCGTGGCCTCAACCGCGCCGAGCACCGCCTGCATCTGCGTTGTGAACTGCCGCACCACACCACCCTGCCGCTGTTTGAAAAACTGGTGGGCCGCGAGCCTGTCTCGCTGGTCTCCCTGATGGACCACTCGCCGGGGCAGCGTCAGTTCGCCAACATTGAGAAGTATCGTGAATACTATCAGGGCAAATACTCGCTCAACGATGCCGAGATGGCGCGCTACGAAGAAGAACAGCTGGCGCTTGCGGCACAGTGGTCGCAGCCGAACCGTCTCAGGATTGCCGCAATGTGCCGTGACCGCAATATTGCGCTGGCAAGCCATGACGATGCCACGCACGATCATGTGCGTGAATCCCACCAGCTTGGTAGCGTGATCGCCGAATTTCCCACTACGTTCGAAGCCGCAGAGGCGTCACGTCAGCACGGGATGAACGTGCTGATGGGCGCGCCGAACATCGTGCGCGGCGGCTCGCACTCCGGCAACGTGGCGGCAAGCAAGCTCGCCTCGCTCGGCCTGCTGGATATCCTCTCGTCTGACTACTACCCCGCCAGCCTGCTGGATGCGGCATTCCGGGTCGCGGACGATGAGGAGAACCGTTTTACGCTGCCGCAGGCCATTCGCCTGGTGACCAAAAACCCGGCCGCCGCACTCAATCTTCAGGATCGCGGTGAGATTGCCGAAGGAAAACGGGCAGATCTGGTGCTGGCCCACCGCAAAGGCGAGCATATTCATATCGACCACGTCTGGCGTCAGGGAAAAAGGGTGTTCTGATGGGAAGACTTATCTGGTTGATGGGGCCGTCCGGCTCCGGTAAGGACAGCCTGCTGTCTGCCCTGCGGCAGCGGGAACATTCACAGCTGCTGGTGGCGCACCGCTATATTACCCGCGCGGCGAACGCCGGAAGTGAAAACCATATCGCCCTGAGCGAGCAGGAGTTTTTCACCCGCGCCGGGCAAAACCTGCTGGCACTGAGCTGGCACGCTAACGGTTTCTACTATGGCGTCGGCATTGAGATCGACCTCTGGCTGCACGCGGGTTTTGATGTGCTGGTCAACGGCTCACGCGCCCATCTGCCGCAGGCAAAAGCCCGATATGAAACGGCCCTGCTGCCGATCTGCCTGCAGGTTTCCCCGGACGTTCTGCGCAGCAGGCTGCAAAACCGGGGGCGCGAAAACGCGCGGGAGATTGACCAGCGTCTGGAGCGCGCGGCGCGCTACACCCCTTCAGGCTGCCATGTCCTCAATAACGACGGAAGTTTGCTACAGTCAGTCGAGAGCTTTTTATCCCTTATCCGTCAGAAGGAGAAACAGCATGCCTGACTGCCAGCTTCGCCCCGCCACTGCTGATGATGCGCAGAGCGTGTACGCCCTCATCTGCGAACTTAAGCAAGCAGAGTTCGATCACCAGGCGTTTCATGCCGGCTATCTGGCTAATCTGCAGGATCACAATATGCGCTACCAGCTTGCCGAGCTGGACGGGGAAGTCATCGGCATGATCGGTCTGCACATGCAGTTTCACCTCCATCACGCCCGCTGGATCGGCGAGATCCAGGAGCTGGTGGTAATGCCGCAAGCGCGCGGGTTAAAGGTGGGTAGCCAGTTGCTCGCCTGGGCAGAGGACGTTGCACGACAGGCTGGCGCGGAGTTGACAGAACTTTCCACCAGCGTGAAGCGCGTGGACGCCCACCGTTTCTACCTTCGTGAAGGGTATACGCAGAGCCATTTCCGCTTCACCAAACCGCTGTAGAGGTGAGTGATGAGTCTGACCATAACGTTAACCGGCACCGGCGGTGCCCAGCTGGTGCCCGTCTTTGGCTGCGACTGCGCGGCGTGTAGACGCGCGCGTTTGCAGGAAAATTATCGCCGTCGTCCCTGCAGTGCGGTGGTCAAATACAACGATGCGGTCACGTTGCTGGACGCCGGTATTCCACACCTGATGGAGGACTGGCCCGCGGGCAGTTTTCAGCAGTTTTTACTCACTCACTATCATATGGATCACGTTCAGGGGCTGTTTCCCCTGCGCTGGGGCGTGGGTGCAACGATTCCGGTCTACGGCCCACCGGACGACGCGGGGTGTGACGACCTGTTCAAACATCCGGGGATCCTGGATTTCAGTCATACGGTCGAACCGTTTGTGGTGTTTGAGCTACAGGGACTGCGGGTGACGCCGTTGCCCCTCAACCATTCGAAGCTGACGTTTGGCTATCTGCTGGAATCCGCCCACAGCCGCGTGGCGTGGCTTTCAGACACGGCGGGATTACCGGAAAAAACGGTGAAGTTTCTGCTCAACAATCAGCCGCAGGCGATAATCATCGACTGCAGTCATGAACCGCGTGACGAGCCGCCGCGTAACCATTGTGATTTGAACACCGTGGTTGCGTTAAACGAGGTGATTGGCTGTCCGCAGGTGATCCTGACGCACATCAGCCATCAGTTTGACGTGTGGATGATGAACAACCCGCTGCCGAACGGTATCGAAGCGGGGTATGACGGCATGGTGCTGGTACTCGACTGAGTTTTGCCGGGTGGCGGCTGCGCCTTACCCGGCCTACAGGCCAGGGTTTTGTAGGCCTGCGTAAGCGAAGCGCCACCAGGCTTTAGCCGCGATCGTAATCGTCTTCTAACCGCCGTTCATCCTCTTCCAGCCTGCGCCTGTCGTCATCTAACTGACGTTGACGCTCGTCTAAACGGCGGCGTCTGTCTTCGAGCTGCCGACGGCGATCGTCGTACTGACGGCTGTCGCTTTGACGGCTGCGATCGTAGCGATCGTCGTCGTCATTACGGCTGCTGTCGGGGTTATAAGCATCGTTGATCGCCAGCTGAATGTTGCCAATGGCATCATCAATCACGTCGGCGTGGGCCAGCTGGCTGGTGAGTGACAGCAGACCCAATATCAGAGCGGAAAAGTAACGTTTCATAAGGCCAGACTCACAGGTGGACTGGCGTTAAGGTAATCAACGGGACTGTGCCGGAGTAGCGGAGGAATCTCAAATTACCATCACCTTACGCAGCGCCTGTGCCAGCTGTACGCGGGTAAACGGCTTACGCAGTAACTGAACGTCCGGCAGCTGAGGGTTATGCGTAGGCCGCAAATCCTGGCCGCTGATCAGCAGCACCGGAAGCTGCGGATAATGACTGCGCACATGGTTAATGACCTCCGCTCCGCTGAGGCTTCCGGGCAGCATCAGGTCGCTGATAAACATGCCAATATCCGGCGATGCCTCCAGCATGCTCAGGGCCTGCTCGCCATTCTCCGCTTCGAGTGTCAGGTAGCCTAGCTGATGCAGCTGCTCACACAGGGTCTGGCGGACATCCGCCTCATCTTCCAGTACCAGCACCAGCCGCTCGCTATCCGGGGAGGTGGTAGCCGGGAGCGCCTCACTTTCAGACACGGTGGAAAACGTCGAGCGCGGCAGATGGAGCCGAACGGTGGTGCCCTGCCCCGGCGCGCTTTCAATCTCCACGCGTCCCCCGGACTGACGCACAAAACCGTACACCATCGACAACCCTAATCCGCTGCCACTTCCGGTCTGTTTGGTGGTAAAGAACGGTTCAAAGACCCGGGATTTCACCTCCTGCGCCATACCGCTACCATGGTCAATGACCTCCAGCGCCACCATATCCTGCCTGCGGCCGTCGCTGCGGGTCACGCGCTGGTTCCATGTACGAATTTTAATGACGCCGCTTTGCCCTTCCATCGCATCGCGGGCGTTCATCACCAGGTTGATAATCGCGTTTTCCAGCTGGCCGACGTCTATCCATGCGGGCCATGCCGGGGTTTGCGCTTCAATCTCCAGAGTCAGGGTGACAGGCAAGGAGTGGCGCATCAGTTCCCGCAGGTTCTCCAGCAGCGGTTTCATCTCAACGGTATGCGGCGTCAGGGATTGCTTGCGGGAAAATGCCAGCAGGCGCTGGGTCAGCATGGCGCCGCGTTCTGCCGCCTTCAGCGCCCGGGTAATACGCGGCGCGTCTTTTGATTCGGGGTCGGTCAGCTCAAGACTGCCGATGATCACCGCCAGAAGATTATTAAAATCATGCGCCAGCCCGCCGGTCAGCTGTCCGACAGCCTTCATCTTCTGGCTGTGAAGCAACGCTTCTTCCAGTCCCTGACGCTCGATGCGGTCAATCTCCATCTGCGTCGTTTTCTCTTTTAGCAGACGCGTCGTGTGCTCAAGTGAAGCAGTGTTGCGGGCAAAAACGTTAAACGCGCGCGCCAGCTCGCCGAGCTCGTCCCGCCGCTGCAATGCGGGCACCGAGACATCCTGTTCGCCACGGGCAAGGCGCGACATGGCCCGGGAGATAGCCGTCAGGTTGGAGGCCAGGTTACGGTAAATATACCAGCAGGCGCACCCGGTGATGATCAGCGCCAGCACGGCGAAAATGCTGATAAAAACGCTAATGGATTGCAGCTCGTGATGGCTCTGGGCCGTGCGAAGCCGGGAGGCTTGCGCGACCTGTTCAACGTACTGATTGATATCGCTATTCAGTATCGCCACCAGCGCCTTGATGTGGAACATATACCAGCTTATTGCCAGATCGCTCTCTGCCAGCTGCGTCGACAGCGGGGCAAGCTTACGCAGCTCGGCGTTAAAGTCGGGCAGCACAACGTTGACCGCAGGCTGCGTCGCGCGCTGGGGCAACATCGCCGTCACCGTATCCAGCTGCTGTATCGTGGCGCGTGGTGAAGGGGTTTCGATGGCGGCGGCGATCAGCCTGTCCATTTCCATCAGCAGCTGCGCATCCGGAACATCGCTGCCAGTACGGCGGTTGATGTCCTGCAGATGACGCAGGTAACTCTGGCTCTGGTAGAGCGAACTGAGCAGCGCGTTACGCTCCAGATGGCGTCGCTGCCCGCGCTCCAGCATCCCCGTCACGCCTTGCTGTAATTCATTGCTTCTCTGAATAATCCGCGCCACCAGCGCCGGCTCCTGCTGCGCCAGCGGCGCATCGGCCAGCTGCTCCAGCGAGCGGCGCAATGCCGTTTGCATCTGCTTTAACCGCTCCGCCTCGCCTTTGTACTCCAGCGATCCGACTACCTGCGACAACCGCACCGCCGCCGTCGCCACGTTAGCCGTATCGCGAGCGAGGTTCATGCTGCCGGTCATGTCATCCAGCGTTTGCTGCTGCACCTGCTCCTGGATCTGGCTGGCATGACGGAAGCCAAGCACCGCCACGCCGCTGACCATCAGCGTGACCGCAACAACCAGCAGATTGAACATCAGCAGGCGGCCACGGGCACTGGTAAAAAACGGGGGGCGTGATGACATCTCTTTAGGCTCCTTAGCGGTCTGATGCCCTCACCCTGGCCCTCCCCCACGGGGAGAGGGAAAAGAGAAATGTGACGGCGGTTAGCTATTCATAACTATGACAAATATGAACAGCTTCTGACATTTTGCATTTACGCACCTGTGATGAAGTGCAGATATCGACATTCACAGGAGATCCGCCATGAGCAGAACCCCGGTTTTAGAGATGCGCGGCATAGCCAAAACCTTTGGCAATTTCCACGCGCTCAAGGGCGTGGATTTGACGGTTTTCCCCGGTGAGATCCACGCGCTGATGGGCGAAAACGGCGCGGGCAAAAGCACGCTGATGAAAATACTCGCAGGTGCCTACACTGCCACCCGCGGTGAGATCCTGATCGACGGACAGCCGTTTCACATCAAAGGGCCGAAAGATGCCCTGGCCGCAGGCATTACCTTGATTTACCAGGAGATGCAGCTCGCCCCCAATCTGACCGTGGCGGAAAACATTTTCCTCGGCAGCGAACTGTCGCGCGGCGGGCTGGTTCAGCGTAAAGAGATGGCCGCCCAGGCGCAGGCGGTGATCGATCGCCTCGGCGCCCAGTTCAGCGCCACCGATCGGGTGATGAAGCTGACCATCGCCGAACAGCAGCAGGTGGAAATTGCCCGCGCGCTGCACCGCAACAGCCGCATTCTGGTGATGGACGAACCCACCGCCGCCCTCTCTTCACGCGAAACCCACCGCCTGTTTGAACTGATTCTGCCCCTGCGCGATGAAGGCATGGCGATTATCTATATCAGCCACCGTATGGCGGAAGTGTATGAACTCTCTGACCGCGTCAGCGTTCTGCGTGACGGGCAGTACGTCGGCAGCCTGACGCGCGACAAGCTCAACGCCTCCGAGCTGGTGAAAATGATGGTGGGCCGCCCCTTAAGCGATCTGTTCAACAAAGAGCGCGATATCCCTCTCGGCAGCCCGCGCCTGAACGTCCACCACCTTACCGACGGTAAAAAAGTGCGGCCGTGCAGTTTACAGGTCCGTTCCGGCGAAATCGTCGGGCTGGCCGGGCTGGTCGGTGCCGGACGCTCCGAGCTGGCGCAGCTGATTTTCGGCGTGCGCAAAGCCACGGGCGGCATGATTGAGGTGGACGGCGAGCCGGTGGTGATCCACTCCCCGCGCGCGGCCATTGAAAACGGGATCGGTTTTCTCACCGAGAACCGTAAGGAGCAGGGGCTGTTTCTGGAGCTGGCGGCGCAGGAGAACATCACGATGGCGACGCTGGAACGCGATGCCACCTTCGGCATGCTGAACCGCAAAAAAGCCCAGTCCATTTCCGATGACGCTATCGCCCTGCTCAACATTCGTGTGCCCCATTCACAGGTACGCGCGGGCGGACTGTCCGGCGGTAATCAGCAAAAACTGCTGATCTCGCGCTGGGTGGCGATAGGCCCGCGCATTCTGATTCTGGACGAACCCACCCGCGGCGTGGACGTTGGCGCGAAAAGCGAGATCTACCGCATCATGAATCAGATGGCGCGTAAGGGCGTGGCGATTTTGATGATCTCCAGCGAACTGCCGGAAGTGGTGGGCATGAGTGACCGGGTGTACGTGATGCGCGAAGGCAGCATTGCGGGTGAACTCCACGGGCGCGATATCTCTCAGGAAAACATCATGACGCTGGCAACCGGCGTGGACGACACACATCATCAGGCGGTGTAATTATGACAACTCCAACCCATCCGCAGCAGGTGGCGAAATCCGCCTCCGCCAAAAAAATGTTGATGAGCGATCTGATGCAAACGATCGGCATTTTACCTATTTTAATTCTGATCGTGGCGGTATTTGGCTTTATCGCCCCTAACTTCTTCACCGAGAGCAACCTGCTCAACATCACCCGTCAGGCGTCGATCAACATCGTGCTGGCAGCGGGGATGACCTTCATCATCTTAACCGGTGGGATTGACCTCTCCGTGGGGTCGATTCTCGGTACTACCGCCGTTGCGGCAATGGTGGTGTCGCTGATCCCGGAATTCGCCGGACTTTCTATTCCGGCGGCGCTGATGCTCGGCATGGTGCTGGGGCTGTTCAACGGCGCGCTGGTGGCCTTTGCCGGGCTACCGCCGTTTATCGTCACGCTCGGTACCTATACGGCGCTGCGCGGCGCGGCCTACCTGCTGGCAGACGGCACCACGGTGATCAACTCGAATATCAACTTCGAGTGGATCGGCAATAACTACCTCGGTCCCGTGCCATGGCTGGTGGTCATTGCTTTGGCGGTCATTGCTATCTGCTGGTTTATCCTGCGCCGCACTACGCTGGGCGTTCACATCTACGCCGTGGGCGGCAACATGCAGGCGGCGCGCCTGACGGGCATCAAGGTCTGGATGGTACTGCTGTTTGTCTACGGCATGAGCGGGCTGCTCTCCGGTCTCGGTGGCGTGATGAGCGCCTCGCGCCTTTACAGCGCCAACGGCAACCTCGGTACCGGCTATGAGCTGGATGCGATTGCGGCGGTGATCCTCGGCGGTACCAGCTTCGTCGGCGGGATCGGCACGATCACCGGCACGCTGGTGGGGGCATTGATTATCGCCACCCTCAACAACGGCATGACGCTGATGGGCGTCTCCTACTTCTGGCAACTGGTGATCAAAGGGGCGGTGATCATCATTGCGGTGCTGATCGACAAATACCGTACCCGACACCATCAAAGTGCATAACAACAAAACCCTACAGCTTCGAGGAATACAATATGCGTTTAAAACCGTTAGTGACCGCGCTCTGTGCTGGCGCGCTGCTTGCCGCAACGCCGTTTGCGCAGGCGAAAGATCTGAAGTCCATCGGCGTGACGGTGGGTGACCTGGCCAACCCGTTCTTTGTGCAGATCACCAAAGGTGCCGAGCTGGAAGCGCGCAAGCTGGCGGGCGATAACGTCAAAGTGACGCTGGTCTCCAGCGGTTACGATCTCGGTCAGCAGGTGGCGCAGATCGATAACTTTATCGCCGCGAAAGTGGACATGATCATCCTCAACGCCGCGGATTCCAAAGGGATCGGCCCGGCGGTGAAACGCGCGAAGGATGCCGGGATCGTGGTCGTGGCGGTTGACGTGGCGGCGGAAGGTGCCGATGCGACCATCACCTCCAATAACACCCAGGCGGGCGAAATGGCCTGTAAGTACATTACCGACCGCCTGAAAGGCAAAGGCAATGTGGTGATCATCAACGGACCACCGGTCTCGGCGGTGCAAAACCGTGTGGAAGGTTGCCAGATGGAATTCAAAAAACATCCGGATATCAAGGTGCTCTCGGATAACCAGAACGCCAAAGGCAGCCGTGAAGGCGGTCTGGAAGTCATGACCTCTCTTCTGGCAGCCAATCCGAAGATCGACGGCGTATTCGCGATTAACGATCCGACCGCGATCGGCGCCGATCTGGCGGCAAAACAGGCGCAGCGCAATGAATTCTTCATTGTGGGCGTGGATGGCAGCCCGGATGGTGAAGAAGCGCTGAAGCGGGAAAACTCCCTGTTTGTGGCAACCCCGGCACAAGATCCGCAGGTGATGGCGGCAAAAGCGGTCGAGATCGGCTACGACATTCTCCAGGGCAAACCGGCACCGAAAGAACCGGTGCTGATCCCGGTGACGATGATCGACAAAAAGAACGTCGGTACCTATAAGGGCTGGACGGTTAAATGATCCTTTTCCCTCTCCCACAGGGAGAGGGAACTGTTTTCAAGGAGTCCCCATGAAACGCTCCGACATCAATGCGATCCTCGGCCACACACGGCAGTTCTTTTCCATGCATGACGTGCATCTCCCGCCGTTTGCCAGCTTTCCCCCCACAAAATGGCAGCGGCTTGACCAGGCCGCATGGCAGGAAGTGTTCGACCTTAAGCTCGGCTGGGACGTGACGGCATTCGGCGGCAACAACTTTGCCGCCCAGGGGTTAACGCTGTTTACCCTGCGTAACGGCTCGCCGAACGGGGTGCCTTATGAAAAAGGCTATGCTGAAAAAATCATGCATGTGCGCGACGGCCAGGTAACGCCGATGCATTTTCACTGGCGTAAGCGGGAAGACATCATCAACCGGGGCGGTGGGAACCTCATCATTGAGTTATGGAATGCCGGGGCGCATGAAGAGCCAGAAAACACCGACGTCACCGTCACGATAGACGGGTGTCGGCAAACGCATGCTCCCGGCAGCCAGCTGCGCCTCACACCAGGGGAAAGCATCTGCCTGACGCCCTGTCTTTACCACAGTTTCTGGGGCGAGCGCGGGTTTGGTGACGTGCTGGTCGGCGAGGTGTCATCGGTGAATGACGATGAGCACGACAACCACTTTTTGCAGCCCATTGCCCGCTATAACAACATCGAAGAAGACGAACCGGCGGTGCTGGTGCTGTGCAACGAATACAACCTGTTTCGGATATAAGGAGTAAATGATGCCATTGATCTCTCTTGCCGACGGTCTGGCACACGCCAGGGAACACCGCTACGCGCTGGGCGCGTTCAACGTGCTCGACTCCCATTTTCTGCGCGCCTTGTTCGCCGCCGCAAAGCAGGAGCGTTCACCGTTTATCATCAACATCGCCGAAGTGCATTTTAAGTATGTCTCGCTCGATTCACTTGTCGAAGCGGTCAAGTTTGAAGCCGCCCGTCATGACATTCCCGTGGTGCTGAATCTCGACCATGGCCTGCACTTTGAGGCGGTCGTGCGTGCGCTGCGCCTGGGGTTCAGCTCCGTAATGTTCGACGGCTCGACGCTGAGCTATGACGAGAACATTCGCCAGACGCGGGAAGTGGTAAAAATGTGCCACGCAGTGGGCGTGTCGGTAGAGGCAGAGCTGGGCGCGGTAGGCGGTGATGAAGGCGGCGCGCTTTACGGGCATGCGGATGAAGCGTTCTTCACTGACCCGAAGCTGGCGCGGGAATTTGTCGATAAAACCGGCATCGACGCGCTGGCCGTCGCCATCGGCAACGCACACGGCAAATACAAGGGCGAGCCGAAGCTCGATTTCCCGCGCCTGGACGCTATTCGCCAGCAGACGGGCCTGCCGCTGGTGCTGCATGGCGGTTCCGGGATTAGCGATGCCGACTTCCGCCGCGCCATCGAGCTGGGCATTCATAAAATCAATTTCTATACTGGCATGTCACAGGCCGCACTCGCCGCCGTTGAGCAACGCATAGCGAACCGCCAGCCGCTGTACGATGAGTTTGCCGAGCTGCTACTGGGCATAGAAGAGGCCATTACCGATACGGTCGCCGGGCAGATGCGCATCTTCGGCAGCGCGGGGCAGGCATAATGGAACGCAAAGGCATTATCGCCGCTGGCAACATGCTGGTCGATCACGTCCATCAGATCGTGCAGTGGCCTGAGCGCGGCTGGCTGGCGGAAATCACCCACAGCGAACGTTCCACGGGCGGCGCGCCGCTTAACGTTCTGCTGACGCTGGCGAAAATGCATGTCGGCCTGCCGCTGCAGGCGGTGGGGCTGGTTGGGGAGGACAGTGACGGAGATTACGTTCTGGCGATGCTCGATCAGTATCACGTCAACCGCCAGCGCGTGCAGCGCACCACTTTCGCCCCGACCTCGATGTCTCAGGTGATGACCGACCCCAGCGGACAACGCACCTTTTTCCACTCGCCGGGCGCGAACCGCCTGCTGGATCTTCCCGCCTTCGATCGCCTGGAGGGCTCAATGAAGATCTTCCATCTCGGTTACCTGCTGCTGCTCGACAGCCTGGACATGCCGGATGATGAATTTGGCACCCGCAGCGCACGGCTGCTGGCGCAAATGCGCGACCAGGGGTATGAAACCTCGCTTGATCTGGTTTCCCGCAAGGGCGACCCGCGCTACCAGCCACTGGTGCTCCCTGCCCTGCGTCATCTCGATTATCTGGTGATTAACGAGCTGGAGGCCGGTGAGTTTAGCGGGCTGGAGATGCGCGACGCCAACGGTGCGCTGAATATCGCCCCTATCGCCGAAGCCGCATCGCAGCTGCTGGCGGCAGGCGTTCGTCAGCGGGTGGTGATCCACTGCCCGGAAGGCGCATGGGGTGAAGCTCCGGGTGAGCAAGGCCGATGGATCCCCTCATGGTTACTCGAGCAAAAAGAGATTGTCGGCAGCGTCGGCGCGGGCGACGCGTTTTGCGCGGGTTTTTTATACGGTTGTCATGAATCACTGCCGCTCACGGAGAGCATTTATCTGGCACACGCCTGTGCACGGGCAAGCCTGCTGGCCGCCAACGCGATCGACGGCGCGAAAACGCTGGCCGAGCTGCAGTTGTTTATCAAAGAGAAGACTTAGGCTGCTTTTTCACTGTGGGAAACATCGGTGGCAAACACGTAGCCCAGCCCGCGAATGGTTTTGATGAGGGCTGGCTGATGCGGGTTGACCTCGATTTTCCGGCGCAGACGCATGATCAGCACGTCAATAGTCCGGTCAAACACCTCCGTGCTTTCGCTGTGGGTGAGTTCCAGCAGTTGATCGCGGCTGAGTACCCGGCGGGCATTTTGCGTAAGCGCCAGCAGCAGGCCATATTCCCCCTGGGTCAACGGCACGACGTTACGCTGCGGATCAATCAGTTCACATCGGGAGGTATCCAGCGTCCAGTTGTCGAAGGTTATCCCCGCTACGCGTGGCATCGGCGTTTCTGCGGCCAGCACGCCGGTCCGACGCAGGACCGCTTTAACCCGGGCAACCACCACGCGCGGATTAAACGGTTTGCCAATATAGTCGTCGGCGCCCATCTCCAGCCCCACCACCACGTCGGATTCACTGCCCAACCCGGTTAACATGATCACCGGTAGCGCCGGACGCTGCTTTTGCAACTGCAGCAAAACCTGTAACCCATTGATATCCGGCAGCATCATATCCAGCAGGACAAGGGCGATCTCCGGCGTCTGTTGTACCCGGCCTGGCACATCCTGGCCGTTATGGCAGACAAGCACGTCAAAGACGTGTTCACTCAGCACATCCTGCAGCAGTTCGCACACTGCCAAATCGTCATCAACCACCAGAATCGCCGGTTTCATCATATGCTTCCGTCAGGGTATTATGTTAAGTCTGAACCATTCTGCCGTCAGCTCCAGTGAAAGGGCGTTTTCCGTGACGGAAATTCAACCCATGTCACATACCCTGCCCATTCGACACGTCAATTTTGACGATGGTCTGCTTTTCGTCAGGGTTGTCGGCAGGAATACGCCGTAAAGCGCGCAATTACCCCTACTAAAAACATGGCATAGAAGCTGCATTAGTCGGTGCGAAAGATTCGATTAACTGGAGCAGACTGATGAAAAAAGTCGTCACGGTTTGCCCTTATTGTGCCTCAGGTTGCAAGATCCACCTGGTGGTCGATAACGGCAAAATCGTCCGGGCGGAGGCCGCACAGGGGAAAACCAACCAGGGCACGCTGTGTCTGAAAGGGTATTACGGCTGGGATTTTATCAATGATACCCAAATCCTCACCCCGCGCCTGAAAACCCCTATGATCCGCCGCGAGCGCGGTGGCAAGCTGGAAGCCGTCAGCTGGAACGAGGCGCTCGATTACGTCGCCACGCGCCTCAGCGCCATCAAGGCCAAGTACGGCCCGGATGCGATTCAGACGACCGGTTCCTCACGCGGGACAGGGAATGAAACCAACTATGTGATGCAAAAATTCGCACGCGCCGTTATTGGAACCAATAACGTCGACTGCTGCGCTCGCGTCTGACACGGCCCATCGGTTGCAGGTCTGCACCAGTCGGTCGGTAACGGCGCAATGAGTAATGCCATCAACGAGATAGACAACACCGATCTGGTGTTTATTTTCGGCTATAACCCGGCGGATTCTCACCCTATCGTCGCGAACCATGTTATTCGCGCCAAACAGAACGGGGCGAAAATCATCGTCTGCGATCCGCGCAAAATTGAAACCGCGCGCATTGCGGATATGCACATTGCATTGAAAAACGGCTCGAACATCGCGCTGTTGAATGCGATGGGGCACGTCATTATTGAGGAGAATCTGTACGACCAGGCGTTTGTGGCCAGCCGCACGGAAGGCTTTGAAGAGTATCGTAAAATTGTCGAAGGCTATACGCCAGAGTCCGTTGAAGCGATAACCGGCGTCAGCGCACAAGAGATCCGCCAGGCCGCACGCATGTACGCCGGGGCGAAAACCGCCGCCATTCTGTGGGGCATGGGCGTGACCCAGTTCTACCAGGGCGTGGAAACCGTGCGTTCGTTGACCAGCCTCGCCATGCTGACGGGTAACCTGGGCAAGGCCCACGTCGGCGTCAACCCGGTACGTGGCCAGAATAACGTCCAGGGGGCCTGCGATATGGGCGCGCTGCCGGATACCTATCCAGGATATCAGTACGTCAAATTCCCGGAAAACCGCGAGAAATTCGCGAAAGCCTGGGGGGTCGAAAGCCTGCCGGAACACACCGGCTATCGCATCAGCGAGCTGCCGCACCGCGCGGCGCACGGTGAAGTGCGTGCGGCCTACATCATGGGTGAAGATCCGCTCCAGACCGATGCCGAACTCTCTGCGGTACGTAAAGGGTTTGAGGATCTTGAGCTGGTGATTGTCCAGGATATCTTCATGACCAAAACCGCGGCGGCGGCGGATGTGATTTTACCGTCGACGTCATGGGGTGAGCATGAAGGCGTCTACACGGCGGCTGACCGCGGTTTCCAGCGCTTCTTCAAAGCGGTCGAACCGAAGTGGGATCTGAAAACCGACTGGCAGATCATCAGCGAAATCGCCACCCGTATGGGCTACCCGATGCACTACAACAACACCCAGGAGATCTGGGACGAGTTGCGGCATCTGTGCCCGGACTTCTACGGTGCCACCTATGAAAAAATGGGTGAGCTGGGGTATATCCAGTGGCCATGCCGCGATGAGTCGGAAGCCGACCAGGGGACATCATACCTCTTCAAAGAGACGTTCGATACCCCGAACGGGCTGGCGCAGTTCTTCACCTGCGACTGGGTCGCACCTATAGATAAACTCACCGACGAGTATCCGATGGTGCTCTCCACCGTGCGCGAAGTAGGCCACTACTCCTGTCGCTCAATGACCGGGAACTGCGCCGCGCTGGCCGCGCTGGCAGATGAACCCGGCTACGCGCAAATCAACACTGCTGACGCAGAACGCCTGGGTATTGAGGATGAAGCGCTGGTATGGGTGAACTCGCGCAAAGGGCGAATCATCACCCGTGCGCAGGTGAGCGATCGTCCCAACAAAGGAGCGGTCTATATGACCTACCAGTGGTGGATTGGTGCCTGTAACGAACTGGTGACGGAGAATTTAAGCCCGATAACCAAAACGCCGGAGTATAAATATTGTGCCGTCAACGTGGAACCCATTGCGGATCAACACGCTGCCGAACAGTATGTGATTGACGAATATAACAAGCTGAAAGCCCGACTGCGTGAAAGCGCAATGGGTTGAAGCGGGTAATTAATTAATGAACAAAGGGAGTGATATATTCACTCCCTTTTTTTATTTCCGCCACCGCGATTATACTGCGCGGCGTGTACCCAGAAGATAAGAATCCATGAAAGCCATTTTTCTGTTGTTATTCTTTATAACCTCGTTCGCCTGCGCGGATGAGATAGGCAGCCAGTATCTGAAGCAGGCGGAAGCGGGCGATGCCCGCGCCCAGTATTATCTTGCTGATACCTACTTCAGCTCGGGGGACCGCACACAGGCCGCGCGGTGGGCCGAAAAAGCCGCAAAAGGTGGCGATGTCGATGCCATGGCGCTGTTGTCGCAAATTCACTTTACGCAGGGGGATTACGCGCAGGCCAAGGCTCTGGCGCAGCAGGCAAACATTGCAGGCAGCAAACGCGGCGCGATCATGCTGGCGCGCGTGCTGGTCAACACTCAGGCCGGTCAAACCGACTATCCCCAGGCCATTAAGCTCCTGCAAACGGCGACTGAAGATATCGACAACGATTCGGCGGTAGACGCGCAGCTGCTGCTGGGGCTGATCTATGCCAACGGCGTTGAGGTGGCTCAGGATGACGTGCGGGCCGCGTCGTGGTTCAAGCGAAGTTCTACCCTGTCGCGAACGGGCTATGCGGAGTACTGGGCGGGGATGCTGTTCAGACAGGGCGAGAAAGGGTTTATCACGCCGAACAAGCAGAAAGCGCTTTTCTGGTTGAACCTGAGCTGTACGGAAGGGTTTGATACGGGATGTGAAGAGTTTGATGCGTTGAGCGGGGAGTAAAGCGCCGGGTGGCGGCTTCGCCTTACCGGGCCTACAAAACCCGTAGGCCCGGTAAGCGCAGCGCCACCGGGCATAAGATGTTACCGATCGGCCGTCTTATCAAAACGCCCCAGCACCTCGCGTTCATACGCCAGCGCTTTTTTACGGTCGAATTTGTGTTCCCACTTGGCGATAACCAGCACCGCCAGGGCATTCCCCACCACGTTCAGCGCCGTACGCGCCATGTCGAGGATACGGTCGACACCGGCGATAAACGCCAGACCTTCCAGCGGAATACCCACGCTGCCCAGCGTCGCCAGCAGCACCACGAACGAAACGCCCGGTACGCCTGCAATACCTTTAGACGTCACCATCAGGGTCAGCACCAGCACGATCTCCTGCCACAGCGACAGGTCAATGCCATACAGCTGCGCAATAAAGATAGCGGCGATACTCTGGTACAGCGTTGAACCGTCCAGGTTGAAAGAGTAGCCGGTCGGCACCACGAAGCTGGTGATAGAGGCAGGCGCACCGTAAGCCTCCATCTTCTCAATAATGCGCGGCAGCACGCTCTCAGAGCTTGCCGTGGAGTACGCCAGAATCAACTCATCTTTCAGGATACGGATCAGGATCCAGATGCTCAGCCCGCACAGGCGCGCCACAATGCCCAGCACCACCAGCGCAAAGAACAGGATGGCGAAGTGCACCAGGATCACCAGCTTCGCCAGCGGCCACAGGGAGGCAAAGCCGAAGTTTGCCACGGTCACCGCAATTAATGCGAACACCCCAACCGGCGCGTAGCGCATCACCATGTGGGTCACTTTGAACATGGTTTCGGAGATAGAGCGGAAGACGGTGACCAGCGGTTCACGGTGCGTGGCAGGCAGCGAGGAGAGCCCCAGGCCAAACAGCACCGAGAAGAAGATGATCGGCAACATCTCGCCTTTCGCCATCGATGCCACGATATTGGTCGGCACCAGTGAAAGGATCGTGCCCATCAGGCCGTGCGCATGGCTCTGCACTTCCGCCGTTGTGCTTTGGTATTTCGAAATATCCACCGTGGCCAGCTGCGACATATCGATCCCGGAACCTGGCTGGAACACGTTTGCCAGGGTAATCCCCAGAATAATCGCAACCGTAGTGATCACTTCGAAATAGAGAATGGTTTTCGCACCGATACGGCCTAACTGTTTCGCGTCACCGACCCCGGCAATGCCGACCACCAGCGTCGAGATCACAATCGGCACCACGATCATCTTGATCAAATGAATAAAGATATCGCCCGCCGGGGAGAGCAGGTTGGCAATCAGCCATTCGCGGCTGTCGCTATGATAGTGGAGATAACTGCCCAGCAAAATGCCCAGCACAAGGGCTAGCAAGATCTGCCAGGCCAGGCTGACTTTAACGTTTTTCATAGAAACTGACTTCCTCAATGAAATCTCCGCACCAGCAAAACTGCATGAATATGGAGACATACTGAAAGGGTATGAATTGTGTTGCGTTGGTTTATGGGATTTTTTAACGCGGCGTATGAGTATCATTTGCGCGACCTGTTGCGCAAGCCTTAAAGAACGACGCATTTCACTGGAAAATGACGGTATAACGCGAGTTTGTCATTATCCTGATAAATAACCATTTGTTATAAAAACGCTTTTTTAAATCTAAATGCGAATAATCGTCAGGCTGAATTATTTCCCTTCAAAGTTTCATTCGCTCGTTTTTCAACCTCTTCAAACAATGCGTGATCTGTAGCCCAAATAATAAACAAAGCTTGTAAAGCCCCTACTATTAACGTTTTTGCGACATATTATTAACATCTTACAAGGAGAAAAAAAGCCATGAGCCAAATACATAAACACGACATTCCCGCAAACATTGCGGACCGTTGCCTGATCACCCCGGAGCAGTACCACGAGAAATATCAGCAATCAGTTTCCCACCCTGACGCCTTCTGGGGCGAGCAGGGACACATCCTTGACTGGATCAAACCTTATCAGAAGGTGAAAAACACCTCCTTTGCGCCCGGCAACGTCTCCATTAAATGGTATGAAGATGGCACGCTGAACCTGGCGGCGAACTGCCTGGATCGCCATCTTGCCGAACGCGGGAATGAAACCGCCATCATCTGGGAAGGCGACGATGCCTCACAGAGCAAACACATTACCTATAAAGAACTGCATCGCGACGTCTGCCGTTTCGCCAACGTCCTGCTGGAAAAAGGCATTAAAAAGGGCGATGTGGTGGCTATCTATATGCCAATGGTGCCGGAAGCCGCGGTTGCTATGCTGGCCTGCGCGCGTATCGGCGCAATTCACTCGGTTATCTTCGGCGGGTTCTCACCGGAAGCCGTTGCCGGCCGTATTGTCGATTCCAGTTCAAAACTGGTGATCACCGCCGATGAAGGCGTGCGCGCCGGACGCGGTATCCCGCTGAAGAAAAACGTCGATGAAGCGCTGAAAAACCCGAATGTCAAAACGGTCAGTAACGTTATCGTGCTGAAGCGTACCGGCGGCAAGATCGACTGGAACGAGGGACGTGACCTGTGGTGGAGTGACCTGATCGAGAAAGCGAGTGACCAGCATCAGCCGGAAGAGATGAATGCTGAAGACCCGCTGTTCATTCTTTACACCTCCGGTTCAACCGGTAAACCGAAAGGCGTGCTGCACACCACCGGCGGTTATCTGGTTTATGCGGCCACGACCTTTAAATATGTTTTCGACTACCACCCGGGCGACATCTACTGGTGTACCGCCGACGTGGGCTGGGTGACCGGGCATAGCTACCTGCTCTACGGCCCGCTGGCCTGCGGTGCCACCACGCTGATGTTTGAGGGCGTGCCAAACTGGCCGACCCCGGCGCGTATGTGTCAGGTAGTCGACAAGCACCAGGTCAACATTCTCTACACCGCGCCAACGGCGATCCGCGCGTTAATGGCGGAAGGCGATAAGGCCATCGAAGGCACTGACCGCTCTTCGTTGCGCATCCTCGGTTCCGTGGGTGAACCCATTAACCCCGAAGCCTGGGAGTGGTACTGGAAGAAAATCGGCAATGAAAAATGCCCGGTGATGGACACCTGGTGGCAGACCGAAACCGGCGGCTTCATGATCACCCCTATGCCTGGCGCCACACAGCTGAAGGCCGGTTCTGCCACGCGCCCATTCTTCGGCGTACAGCCTGCGCTGGTGGATAACGAGGGCAACCCGCTGGACGGGGCCACCGAAGGCAACCTGGTGATCGTCGACTCGTGGCCAGGCCAGGCGCGTACCCTGTTCGGCGACCACGAACGCTTTGAGCAGACCTATTTCTCGACCTTTAAAAACATGTACTTCAGCGGCGACGGCGCGCGCCGTGATGAAGACGGTTATTACTGGATCACCGGTCGCGTGGATGACGTGCTCAACGTTTCTGGCCACCGTCTGGGGACGGCTGAAATTGAATCGGCGCTGGTGTCGCATCCGAAAATTGCTGAAGCCGCCGTTGTCGGGATCCCGCACAACATCAAAGGCCAGGCGATTTACGCTTACGTCACGCTGAACCACGGCGAGGAGCCGTCACCCGAGCTGTACGCCGAGGTGCGCAACTGGGTACGTAAGGAGATCGGCCCGCTTGCTACGCCGGACGTGCTGCACTGGACCGACTCGCTGCCGAAAACCCGCTCCGGCAAGATTATGCGCCGTATCCTGCGCAAAATCGCGGCGGGGGATACCAGCAACCTCGGTGATACCTCAACGCTCGCGGATCCTGGCGTGGTGGAAAAACTGCTCGAAGAGAAGCAGTCCATCGCAATGCCTTCCTAGTTTTTTCTCCCTCTCCCCGTGGGAGAGGGCCGGGGTGAGGGCATCAGACCGCACCTTCCTCTCCCCTCACCCTAACCCTCTCCCCAAAGGGGAGAGGGGACTAAAAACAAACCAACCTTACCTTTGGAGACTCTGTGATGAATGACCATATTTGTCAGCAGATAGAGAATAGTGCGCACTACAGGGAGCTCGTCGAAAAACGGCAACGGTTTGCCTTCATCCTTTCTATCATCATGCTGATTATCTACGTCGGCTTTATTATGCTGATCGCCTTTGCTCCGCACTGGCTGGGCACCCCGCTGCACGCGGGCACCAGCGTCACGCGCGGCATTCCTATTGGCATTGGCGTGATTGTGATCTCCTTCTTGCTGACCGGCGTGTACGTCTGGCGCGCGAACGGTGAATTCGATCGTCTCAACAGAGCGGTACTGCAAGAGGTAAAAGCATCATGAAGCGGATCCTGACGGCGCTTGCCGCCACACTTCCTTTTGCCGCCCACGCGGCGGATGCCATCACCGGCGACGTTCAGCGTCAGCCGACTAACTGGCAGGCGATTGTGATGTTCCTGATTTTCGTCCTGCTGACGCTGTACATCACTTACTGGGCGTCGAAGCGCGTGCGCTCCCGTAATGATTATTACACCGCGGGCGGCAACATTACCGGTTTCCAGAACGGGCTGGCGATAGCGGGCGACTTTATGTCTGCCGCCTCGTTCCTCGGGATCTCCGCGCTGGTTTATACCTCCGGCTACGACGGCCTGATCTACTCCCTGGGCTTCCTCGTCGGCTGGCCGATCATCCTGTTCCTCATTGCCGAGCGCTTGCGCAACCTCGGGCGCTATACCTTCGCTGACGTGGCCTCCTATCGCCTGAAACAGGGGCCCATTCGTACCCTCTCCGCCTGCGGTTCGCTGGTGGTGGTTGCGCTATACCTGATTGCGCAGATGGTCGGGGCAGGTAAATTGATCGAACTGCTGTTCGGTCTGAACTACCACATCGCCGTGGTACTGGTTGGCGTCCTGATGGTGATGTACGTCCTGTTCGGCGGCATGCTGGCGACCACCTGGGTACAGATTATCAAAGCGGTCCTGCTGCTGTTCGGCGCCAGCTTTATGGCCTTTATGGTGATGAAGCACGTCGGGTTCAGCTTCAATAACCTGTTTACCGAAGCGATGGCGGTTCATCCAAAAGGAGAGGCAATCATGAGCCCCGGCGGGCTGGTGAAAGATCCGATATCCGCACTCTCCCTCGGTCTCGGCCTGATGTTCGGTACCGCGGGCCTGCCACACATTCTGATGCGTTTCTTCACCGTGAGCGATGCGCGTGAAGCGCGTAAGAGCGTCTTCTACGCCACCGGCTTTATGGGTTATTTCTACATCCTGACCTTTATTATCGGCTTTGGCGCGATCATGCTGGTAGGGGCAAACCCGGCGTTTAAAGACGCGGCGGGTGCGCTGATTGGCGGCAACAACATGGCGGCGGTGCATCTGGCCGATGCGGTGGGCGGTAACCTGTTCCTCGGCTTTATCTCCGCCGTGGCCTTCGCCACCATCCTTGCCGTGGTAGCGGGACTGACGCTGGCCGGTGCCTCTGCGGTCTCGCACGACCTCTACGCCAACGTGTTCCGTAAAGGGGCAAGCGAACGTGACGAGCTGAAAGTCTCTAAGATCACCGTGCTGGTGCTGGGTGTGGTCGCCATTTTGCTCGGTATTCTGTTTGAGAAGCAGAACATCGCCTTTATGGTGGGGCTGGCCTTCTCGATTGCGGCGAGCTGTAACTTCCCGATCATCCTGCTCTCCATGTACTGGTCAAAACTGACCACCCGTGGGGCGATGATTGGCGGCTGGCTGGGGCTGCTGACGGCGGTGATCCTGATGATTCTGGGCCCGACCATCTGGGTACAGATCCTCGGTCACGAAAGCGCCATTTTCCCGTATGAGTATCCGGCGCTGTTCTCGATTGCCGTGGCGTTTATTGGTATCTGGATCTTCTCGGCCACCGACAACTCGCCGGAAGGTAACCTGGAGCGTGAGAAATTCCGCGCCCAGTTTATTCGCTCCCAAACCGGCCTGGGCGTTGAACAGGGCCGCGCACACTAAGCCTTTCTCCCCGGTCTCTCAGGCCGGGGAGTTTAAAACATCACCCATGCCACCAGCGGTGCGATAAGCACCATCGTCACGCCAGAGAGCATCATCACCAGACTTGCCACCACGCCTTCCTGCTGACCCAGCTCATACGATCGCGCCGTACCTGCGCCATGAGACGCAGCGCCAAACCCTGCCCCTTTCGCCATCCCCTCCCGAATAGAAAGCCGCAAAAAGAGCATATCGCCCACCGCCATGCCAAAGACGCCCGTCACGACCACAAACAGCGCCACCAGATCCGGCTGCCCGCCAAGCGGTTTAGCCGCTGCCAGCGCAAACGGCGTCGTCACCGAACGCACGGCCAGGCTGCGCTGAATTTCATCGGGCAGCGTAAACAGCCGCGCCAGCCAGACCGAGCTACACACCGCCACCACCGTGGCAGTCAGAACGCCTGCGCTAAGCGACATCCAGTGGCGTTTAATAATATTCAGGTTGTCGTACACGGGAACGGCAAAGGCGATGGTGGCCGGGCCGAGCAGCCACAGCAGCCAGTGGGATTCCCCAATGTAGTTCTGCCAGGAAATATGGCCGAAGACCAGCATGAGCACCAGCAGGATGGGGGTGAACACCAGCGGCATGAGCGGCAGCGCGCGAAAGCGGCGGTACAAACGCTTGTTGGCAAAGTAGATTACGATGGTCGCAATCAGACACAGCACGCTTATCTGAACGTTAGTCATGCTTCTGCCTGCTGATTTCAAAGCGATAGACTTTATCCACCACCCAGGCAGTGGCGCCCAATACCATCAGCGTACTCAGGGCGATAACCGCGAAGATGCGCCAGCCGTCGACCATCAGCAGCTGGGCATAGTTCACCACCGCGACCACCGCAGGCACGAAGAACAGCAGCATCTCCGCCAGCAGCCAGCGCGCGCCGGCTCGCACCCAGCTAAGGGGCAACGCGCGACAGAGGATCAGCGTTAGCATTAGCACCATCCCGACCAGGTTGGCGGGTAAAGGCAGGTGCAGCCAGTCGACAAGATATTCCGCGAAAACAAACAGTCCGGCATAGAGCAGTACCTGAACCGGTACCTGGAGTCGTTGCACAACGGCAGGCGTAACACGACTTAACGCCACGGCCATGGGGGTTTTCCTCAAAATTGAGACGAGGCGCCAGTATAGTGAGCGCACGTCAGGGACAGAAATGAATTAAAATCATCGAAGGTATAGTTTCGAGGAATAATCATGGACATAAGAACGCTGCGCTATTTTGTCGAGGTGGTTCGCCAGCAAAGTTTTACCCGCGCAGCGGAGAAGTTGTTCGTTACCCAGCCGACCATCAGCAAGATGCTGAAAAACCTTGAGGACGAGCTGAACTGTACCCTGCTGCTTCGTGACGGACGCAAGCTGCTGCTGACGGATACCGGGCGCGTGGTCTTCGAGCGCGGGCTGGCGATTCTGGCTGAGTTCCGCCAGCTTGAGGCTGAGCTTGCGGATATCAACCACCTTACCAAAGGGCTATTACGTCTTGGCATTCCGCCGATGGTCGGCATGATGATGGCCGGGCCGATTAGCCTGTTTCGTCAGCGCTACCCCGGCGTTGAGCTAAAAATTTCTGAATTTGGCGGCCTGACCGTCCAGCAGGCCGTGATGAACGGCGAGCTGGATGTGGCGATGACGGCCCTCCCCGTAGAGGAAGAGAGCGGTCTGGCGACGCTGCCACTGTTCAGCCATCCGCTGTGCGTGCTCGTACCGCGCTCCGGTGACTGGCTGAAAATTGACTCGGTGAAACCCGAACTGCTCGGCGAACATCCGTTGCTGATCTACAACGAAGACTTCGCCTTAAGCCGCCAGCTGATGACGCTGTTTAACCAACATAATGTGAAGCCACGCATTGCGGTGCGCAGCGGTCAGTGGGATTTTCTGGCCGCGATGGTTCAGGCTGGCGTGGGGATTGCCATTCTGCCGCAGCCAATTTGCGAGCGGCTGGATAAAAACACCCTGCGCTGGATCCCGCTGGAGAGCGAGCTGCACTGGCAGTTAGGGATGATCTGGCGTGAAGGGGTGTATCTGTCGCATAGCGCGCAGGCGTGGCTGGAGTGCTGTAAGGGGTTTTGGGTGCAGTCTGAATAGTGCCGGGTGGCGGCTTCGCCTTACCCGGCCTACGATTCGAATGTAGGCCGGTAAGCGCAGCGCCACCGGGCAAAAGCGCGCTACTGATTCTCTATCAACAACGCTTCCAGCAAATCCAGATCGTGCAGCAGCTTTTGCAGCGTCTCGTTGCTGATCTGCCGCGTGGCACGCAGATGGTACAGCTCGGCACGCTCTGAACGCAGCGCCGCCAGGCGGAACCGGCGTTCCAGGTTTTCCTCCTGCAGCGAGCTTTCCACGTCATTACGTCCGTCAGCCCGACGGCGCAGGTTACCAATCACGCGGGAACTCACTTCCGTCAGCAGCTGATTATCGATGTTCTCGTCTGTATCCGCCGCCAGACGCTCTTCCATTTTCTGAATAGCGACTATCGCCACTTCGGCGGTAGCCGCACGCGCAATACGCTCCTCTTTATGCTGTTGGGTCGAATCACCGGCGTCAATGTGCTGCAGTAAAATCGGCAGCATCACCACGCCCACGAACAGCGAGAAGAGGATCACGCCTGCCGCCAGGAACACCAGCTCGTAGCGAGCCGGGAAGACATCGCCCGTCGGCAGCAGCAGCGGAATAGAGAGCACACCGGCAAGGGTGATCGCCCCACGCACGCCAGCGAAAGAGGCAATCAGCAGCTCGCGTGTGGTCCAGGAGCCAAACTCCATCGGCTTTTTCGTCAGGAAGCGCACGCTGAATTTCTTCATCGTCCAGAGCCAGCCAAAACGCACCAGCATCAGTGCCATGTAGATCAGCACGATGTCGGTAAACAGCATCCAGACTTCAACGTTCGGATCGGCCTCTGCCGCAATCAGCGAGGACTCCATAATGCCCGGCAGTTGCAGGCCCAACAGCAGGAATACCATGCCGTTAAACACGAATTCCAGCATCGCCCAGGTGCTGTTGGCACGCAGACGCATTGCCAGCGGCGCGCGGCGCATCACGCCGGAGCGGGTAATGGTCATCCCTGCCGCTACCGCCGCCAGAATGCCCGATACGCCAATATGTTCGGCAATCAGGTAGGAGGCAAACGGCAGCAAGAACAGCAGTACGATTTGCGTGGCGGGTTCATCACCGCCCCAGCGGCTGAGGAAGCGCAGGGAGCGACCATACAGCCAGCTCACCACAAAGCCCGCGAGGATACCGCCAATCGCCACTTTGAAGAATTCCAGCGTCGCGCCGCCAATGGTAAAGACCATCGTCCCCATGGCAACCGCCACGGCAAACTTCAGGGCGACCAGACCAGAGGCGTCATTCATCAGCGCCTCGCCCTGCAAAATCCCCATGATTTTCTTCGGAATACGACCTTCACCCACAATGCCGGAAAGCGCCACGGCATCGGTTGGCGAGAGCACGGCGGCCAGCGCAAAGGCGGGGATTAACGGGATACCCGGTACGGCCCAGTAAATCAGGAAGCCAATCCCGACGACGGTGACGACGACCAGCGCCAGCGCCAGGCCGAAGATCTCTCGCCCGTGCTCAAGGAATTCGCGCGTGGGCGTTTTCCAGCCATCAGCAAACAGCAGTGGCGGAATAAACAGCACGAGGAACAGTTCGGGGTCAAATTCCACGTGCAGGCCAAACGTCGGCCACGCCAGCAGCGCGCCGATGGCAATTTGCATTAATGGCAGGGGGACCTGAAAGGGCAGTACGCGTGTGACCACCCCGGATAAAGAGACCACAAGGGTCATGATGAGTATTGTGAAGAAGATTTCCATGCGTTCCCTGTTTGCTGTGTTACTTATGTACTACGGAAGGCGTCGTGCCTTTTATTCTATCTTCTTCAGAGTAACGCAAAAGGCAACGGGATGAGCTCTGAAAATAAAAACGGGCGGCCTGAGCCACCCGTTTTCGCATCAATGGACAACTTAGATGGCCCAGCCGCCCGCGTAGAATGCCACCAGCGCAACGGCGATCACCACGGTGCCGATGTTCAGCTTGCGCCATTCACCAGAGACCAGACGACCAATGACCAGCGACGCGAAACCGATCATGATGCCGGTCACGATGTTACAGGTCAGCACGATAAACACGGCGGTAATCAGGCCAGACATGGCATCCACGAAATCCGCAAAGTCGATCTTCGCCACGTTGCTCAGCATCAGCAGGCCGACATACATCAGCGCTGGCGCGGTCGCGTAAGCCGGTACCAGATAAGAGAGCGGAGAGAGGAACAGGATCAGCAGGAACAGCACGCCGACGGTGATGGCCGTCAAGCCGGTTTTACCGCCTGCTGCCGTGCCCGCTGCGGACTCGATATACACTGCCGCAGGCGCTGCGCCCACCAGTCCTGAGAAGACGCTGCTCAGGGAGTCAGTCGTCAGGGCTTTGCCGCCATCAATAATCTGACCGTCTTTATCCAGCAGGTTAGCCTGACCGGCCACCGCGCGAATCGTACCGGTTGCGTCAAACACGGCGGTCATCACCAGTGCCAGCACGCTTGGCAGGATTACCGGGTTAAGCGCACCAACGATATCCAGGCTGCCAATCAGAGAATTGCCCTTGTCATCGCTCAGCGACGGCATAGCGAAAATACCGGAGAAGTGAACGTTCGGATCGAAAATCAGGCCGACAATGGATACACCGATAATGGTCAGCAGAATGCCGCCCGGCACTTTCAGTTTTTCCAGACCGATAATCACCGCCAGACCGATCAGCGACATGATCACCGGGAAGCTCGCGAAATGCCCCAGCGCCACCGGCAGGCCGTCCAGCGGGTTCTTGATCACCAGGCCCACGCCGTTAGCGGCAATCAGCAGCAGGAACAGACCGATGCCGATACCGGTGCCGTGCGCCACGCCCTGCGGCAGGTTGCGCAAAATCCAGCTACGAATGCCGGTAGCAGAGATAACGGTGAACAGCACACCCATCAGGAACACGGCGCCGAGTGCGACCGGTACGCTGATCTGCTGACCCAGCACCAGGCTGAACGCGGTGAACGCGGTCAAAGAGATGGCGCAACCAATCGCCAGCGGCAGGTTCGCCCACAGCCCCATCACAATGGAGCCCACACCGGCCACCAGGCAGGTCGCGACAAAAACAGCTGCTGGCGGGAAGCCCGCTTTACCCAGCATGCCCGGCACAACGATGACGGAGTAAACCATCGCCAGAAACGTTGTCAGACCGGCAACAACTTCCTGACGCACGGTGCTGCCGCGAGCCGAAATTTTAAACATGGCGTCAAGTGAACCGCCGGTACGCGCAGATGGCGTAGACATAGAAAACATCCCCTGAGAGTTTTTATAGAACGTTCATAAGCGTGGTGGAGACGCCACTGCCAGCTAAACGTCAAATCCTTGTCTTGCGTTTGCGACGAAAGGGCGTCACAAAAAAAGCAAACGTTTAGCTCCGCGCTTAAAAACGGGTGGTCAAATTAAGGCAAACGATTATCCAGCCTAAACACCGCCCTTTTCAACTGAACTTTATCGTTTTTCGCTAAAATTCGCTTATGACGCTGAAGAAATAAACAGAGGATGCGCAAACGTTATCGTCTATGCGCAATTTGTTTACATTTAATCCTCACCCGGGATGGATAATGGCCCACCCTGTTCCAGGGTTCGCTTCCAGCCGGGACTGTTGTCGACCTTTTGCTTCCAGGCCTCAATATGCGGCAGATTGTCTATGCCCCCACGCGCCAGCAGGGCAAAGATCGGGAAACTCATCTGAATGTCGGCCATGCTGAGCGCGTCCCCGGCAAACCAGCTGTTTTGAGCGAGATGCGAGTCAATAAAGCGCGCATGCGTTTCCAGCTGGGGATTGAGATACGCTTTCTGCACCCCCTTACCCAGCGCCTTGCCCAGGAGTCGGATGCCTGGCGGCACGGGCGGCTTGCCGAGGCTGTTGAAAACCAGCTTCATTAACAGCAGTGGCATCAGCGATCCTTCCGCGTAATGCAGCCAGAAGCGGTATTGCACCTTATGCGCCGGATCTAACGGCTTAAGGCGCGATTCGGCATCATAGGTTTCCTGGAGGTATTCCAGAATGGCACCCGATTCCGCGAGGATAAGTCCGTTATCTTCGATGATGGGTGATTTGCCCAACGGATGCACCTTTTTGAGAGCCTCCGGCGCCAGCATGTTCTTTTCGCGCTGGTAGTGAACGATCTCATAAGGCAGGGCGAGTTCTTCCAGCGCCCAGATCACACGATGTGAGCGCGACTGGTTAAGGTGATGTACCGTGAGCATGGTCTTCTCCTGTGATTCATACTTTTTAACTATAGAAAATTGAACAACACCGCGAAAAAAATTCGGCTAAAAACCGGTCAGCGACGCTGGCGAAAAAACGGGGCTTGCATAGAATTAAAGTGTCAGCACAATCCGGAACCTCACCAACCAGCTCGACACGAGGGGTGCTGATGTCGGGGGAAACCCTCCCGTGAACCAGCGGGATAGAGAGAAAGACAAAGACCGGGAAAAACTAAAGCGCCCTTAGTGGCGCTTTAGTTCTTTATAGGGTGCGTGTTTATGCCGGATGGCGGCTGCGCCTTACCCGGCCTACGTTCGAGAATGTGGTTTTTGTAGGTCGGGTAAGGCGCAGCCGCCACCCGACGCGCAGGCCGCAGAGACTTACTCCTCCTCCAGCAGCCGCGCCCCTGTCCCCTGCTCGCCCAGCCTGTCGCCGGGGTTCCGCAACGGGCAGTCGCTGCGGGACAGACAGCCGCAGCCGATACAACCGTCCAGTTCATCGCGCAGCGCAACCAGCGTATGAATACGTCTGTCCAGCTCTTCACGCCACTGGGAGGAGAGTTCTTTCCACTCTTTCGGGCTCAGCGTGTGGCCCTCTGGCAACACCCCAAACGCCTCACCTATCGTCGCCAGGGGAATACCGATTCGTTGCGCAATTTTGATAATCGCCACATAACGGAGAACGTCACGGGTATAGCGGCGCTGGTTTCCGCCGTTACGGATGCTTTTAATTAACCCTTTGCTTTCATAGAAGTGGAGCGCCGATACCGCAACACCGCTTCGCTTTGCCACTTCGCCGGGGGTTAAAAGCGCTTTAATACGCGGCAATCTCTTTTCCATAAAACCTCTTTACCTCAAGTTAACTTGAGGAATTATACTCCCCCGCAGAGAAAACGACGAATCAACCGAGAAAGTTGTATCTACAGAGGGGCAACCTTATGTCGCATCAGCAGATTATTCAGACACTTATTGAATGGATTGATGATCATATCGATCAACCGTTGAACATTGATGTGGTCGCTAAAAAGTCGGGCTATTCGAAATGGTATTTACAGAGAATGTTCCGCACGGTTATGCATCAAACCCTGGGTGAGTACATTCGTCAGCGCAGATTACTGCTGGCGGCGCAGGCGTTACGCTCAACGCAGCGACCGATTTTTGATATCGCGATGGATCTTGGCTATGTGTCGCAACAAACCTTTTCCCGCGTGTTTCGCCGCGAGTTTGACCGTACGCCGAGCGACTATCGCCACCAGTTGAATTAATCACCCTTAGTGCAAAGGTTGCTGCTGCCAGGTCATAAATTCCTGGGGCGGCATCGCTTTCGCGAAGTGCCATCCCTGACAGAACTGGACGCCACGCTTCAGCAACCAACTCACCTGCTCTGCCGTTTCGACCCCTTCCGCAATGGTTTTAAGCCGCAGGCTTTGCGCCATCTCGATAATATGCTCGGCGATCAGGTGGCTGGTGCTGTTGGTCGTTAAGGTATCGATAAATGATTTATCAATTTTCAGAATGTCGACGTTCAGCGAATAGAGATTGTGCAGGTTCGAGTAACCGGTCCCGAAATCATCGATCGCCACTTCATAACCCGCCTGCCGGAAAGCCTGAATCACCGGTGTGGTTTTTGGCACATCAATGAACCCACGTTCCGTCACTTCGATTTTGATTTGCTGAGCACGGACGGCATAGTGGCGCGCCTTGTCAGAAATCATGGCGATCAGCCGTGAGGAGTGGAAATCCGTGGCCGACAGGTTAATTGAAATATAGAGATGCGGATGCTCAGCCAGGAAATGACCCAGATCGCTGAATACCTCCTCAACGACATAATCCGTAATCCGCTCGCTCATTCCCTCTTTTTCAGCCAGCGGAATAAACTCAGCCGGACTCATCACCTGTCCGTTGAAACCCGGCCAGCGCAACAACGCCTCTGCCCCCACGCACTGGTTGTTCTTGATATCAATAATCGGCTGGTAGTGCAGGCAAAGCTGTCGTTTGTGCAACGCCCGATGCAGCAACCGCCCTGGCGAATTAAGCTCGCGGTGCGTCCGCGACCATACCAGCAAAATAATAATGCTGCAGATCATCCCCAGCGGCAGCGTCAACGTCGCCTGATGGTAGAGCGTTTCGTAAAAACGCTTATTTGACGTCGACACGATAGCGGCAATCGGCCGTTTTGGTGATTTCACGACGGTATAGAAACGGTTATCTTTTTGAAATACCGATTCCTTATCCTGAATCATCGAATTTAATAAAGAAGGATTTGCTTTCTGGCTAACGGAAAAGAATGCATTGGTTACCGTGTCGTACACTCCCCAGGAGAGAGAATGATCGGTAGACATCACTTCGCTGTAAGAAAGCGGATTGACCACCACGACATAATTTCCACGCTGCATATATGTCATTTTATAGCCAGTATAAAATGGCGTGTCGCGAAAATAATAGATAGCGATGTCAGGTTTACGGGTGTAATTGGCAATCGGGATCGCGTAAGGTTGGTCCGGTGTAAAAACGGTTGAACAAAGAAAATTCTGACCTTCTGCATAAATTAAATCAGCGACAAACAGGCGGCCACGCACAACGTTCAACATATATTGGCGATGTTCCGGTGTACAAAGTTTACCCTGATATTTTTCGGCCTCGTCCCGGGCCAGATCAACTTGTTGAATAACCAGTTCTGTTTTGTCTAAAGCCAGTTCAGCAAATGTACGGAGCTGAGCGCTTGTTTCCGACACGGCTCTTAGCTGGGCAAACCATAGGGCAAGCATCACCGGCAGCATAACTACCATGATGATCCCTACTACCCTGAGCATTTTGCGCCGCGCGCTACGATTCATTTCCCGCCCTATATCCCTGCATGTTGTACGCCTGTAGTAATGAAGGCCGGATGCTTTGTTAAACAGGTGATTACGTTGCATGAATCATGCGAAGTTAGCAACTGACTTTTAGTATTAAAAATCTTAAATTTCGTTATGACGATAATATTTTCCCGTAAGCTAAACTGTAAGTATTCGTTCCGTTTCAATTAAGGGAAATAATTATCCAGCGCACATGTGGGGTTTGAAGATAACACAACAGAGAATCGATGTTTTATAAATGCCCGGCTATTACCACATTATTTTCAGGATGAGCAAAAAATAACGTGCCACTTATAAAAACCTCGTGGCTGGCCCATCGTGTGTCCGCTCAGCCAGGTATCGGGACCCAGGTACCCGGCACCATCGCCTTTTTTGCGTAATAAAATCCCCATTTTGAACGCTCAGACGCTGGCGAATAAATCAACAAATGTGATATAGTTCACACATATTCTGTAACGAGAAACACCGTTTCATTCAGTTCGTCTGTTTTGTAGAGGATGGGTTCTATGGCAACCATTACTACCAGCATGGTTCTCCTGCGCTGGCCTTTGTTGAGCGCGGTACTGATGTTTTTAGCCAGCACGCTGAACATTCAGTTTCGTAAATCTGACTACGCGGGTCTTGCGGTCATCAGCACTCTGCTGGGACTTGGCGCGGCTTGCTGGTTCGCAACGGGCCTGTTGGGCATCACCCTGCTGGATATTGCCGCTGTCTGGGAAAATATTAAAGTCGTGATGGTAGAGGCAATGAGCCACCAGCCACCAGACTGGCCAATGGTGATTACCTGATTCCTGTATAAACAAAAAACCCAGACGATGTCTGGGTTTTTTGTTTGAGCATCCGTTGATCAGAAGGGTTAGATTTACCTGATTCATCGCGAATGAATGTGTCAGTAATAATAACAGACTATATGTAAATGGCTCCTGATGCCTTGATACCTAAGAAAATACATAAAATGTAATGTTTTTTGTAAAATTTTTCATATCAATTCCTGTTAAACATTACATTTTGTCAGCAACTAGTGAGAAACTGGAACAGCCAAAAAACCAAGTTTGTACGGGCCATTCTGTTTTCGTTAGATTGCCCGTTGCCTCTTAATCTCGGTCAGTAAGCCCTGGACTAACCCTGCTGCAAAAAGCTGACGACCAACAAGCTCGTCTTCATCGTCTTCGCCCTAGAATCGTGCGTAGGCAACAGACCCCACTGTAAGCACACCTGTTTTAGTTCCTCGCACTTTTTGAGAGTTCCGGTTTTAAGCTATAAGCCGGTATTCCACCGGCGTCAGGTTATTCAGGGATTCATAAGGACGCTCGCTGTTGTATTCATTCAGCCAGCGTTCCGTGATTTCCCGTGCTTCATTCAGCGTTCTGAACAGGTAAAAATCCAGAATTTCTGTCCGGTACGTCCGGTTGAACCGTTCGATAAATGCATTCTGCGTCAGCTTACCCGGCTTGATAAATTCCAGTGCCACACTATGCTCTTCAGCCCACTGCGCAAATGTCAGCGAGACCAGTTCCGGGCCGTTGTCTATCCTCAGTTTCAGAGGATACCCCCGGTTCGCCACTATTCTGTCCAGTACTCTGACCACCCGCTGCGCCGGGATATTCAGATCAATTTCTATTGCGAGGGCTTCGCGGTTAAAGTCATCCACCACATTGAAGGTACGGAAACGCCTACCGCAGACGAGTGCAACATGCATAAAGTCTATCGACCAGCTCTGATTAAGTGCTTCAGGCGTCACCAGTGGCGCTGGGTTGCGTACCGGCAGACGCTACTTTCCCTTGCGGCTAAAATTCAGTTTCAGCAGGCAATAAATCCGGTGAACGCGATTATGATTCCAGGTGTTACCCTGCCTGCGCAGCAACTGGAACAACTTCTTAAAACCGTATCGCGGGTAGCGCTCTGCCAGTTCAGTCAGCAACTGGATCATCGGTTCAACGCGCCGGGTATCGGGCTGGTAAACATAGACCGTCCTGCTCAGCGATAATGTCCTGCAGGCTCATGGCAAATTGTGCCGTCAGATAGCTGACGAGCTCCCGCTTTATCGCTGGTTTTAAGGCTTTTTTTCGATAACGTCTTTCAGTGCCCGGCATTCAAGGCTGAGATCAGCAAACATCTGTTTTAATCGCGGGTTTTCATCCTCCAGGTCTTTCATCTTCTTGATATCAGACGCTTCCATGCCGCCAAACCTCGCTTTCCAGTTGTAATAGATGACTTCAGAAATACTGGCTTCACGGCAGACATCCTTAACGGTACGTCCCGCTTCGACGGACTTCAGAACGACAATGATCTGGTGTTCGGTGAATCGGGCTTTACGCATGGCGATCTCCTCAGAAGACATAATCAGTATGTCGGAAGATCTCTAAAAGTGAATGGTTCGTTTTGCAGGGATACTTACAATTCACCCGCTGGGCAAAGATTGGTATAATATTTCTCACCATTGATAGATTTCGAGGTATTCTTGAAAAATCAGATTGATATTGAACTCCATGCACAAATAGGGACGCGGTACAACGCCGCGCCAGAAAATTGGAGTAAATTGAAATGGTCAGAAGTAGAGCCTGGCGTCGCCATCAGGTATATCGATTAAAATCTAAGCGAAAAAAATATTGGGCTGTAACGGTTCAAATACCGGGTTCTACCGTTGTAGGGAAGACTTATCGCACACCTTGTGCATGTTCTTGTTATATCTGTGGTAACCAAAGAATTAACCATGGAGTCAACATGCAAGAGCGTAGAGCCAAGTTGCATTTCACTGATTGATTTTCGTAAGTATCACGCTATTTTAATTTTAAAAAGGCTCCTGTTCGAGGAGCCTAAATTTATAAAAGCTATTGCAATGTACCAAACTCAAATCGCTACATGGCAGCTGCCATATGCTCACCAACGCTATTTAATAATGCAGTATATTGATCCTCATCCTCTTTGAGTCTTTCAATGATTTGTAGCGCAGCTGTTTGCATCTCAGGCACTTCCACCGGGGTAGCTCCGCGTTCAAATACACCACACAAATGTGAATACTCATTATTAATTCTGTCGGATAAGATGGCCGGAATTTTATTCTCACCAAAAAACAGCCTGAGCGTACTTTCATTCATCCCTTGATCTGGGTATTTATAATATAGATATATTTCAAAAAACTTCCTCGCATTATTTGCGAAATTATAAAAGGTAATATAATTAGTATCATCTACAGAGCTAATACTGGAACATTTATAAATCTGATGAAAAAGATAGTTGAACTCTGTAACATAATCCTTTAAATATGATGGCATAACTTGAATACTAGATTCCTTATCATTTCTTACAACAACAAAAAAGGCCTTTTGGAAGCTAATCTTCTTATTATTCTCATCTATAAAGTTATCCTTTAATCTTTTAAGATACTTTAGGAAGTCAAGATTGTGCGTTGAAATAAATAACTGTTTAAACTTCCCTGAAGACACAATCTCTGCATTCAATAAACTGTAAATAAAAAATATGTGATTGCCATCCAATGAAGAAATTGGATCGTCAATCCAAATAATTGGCTTCGAATCTCGTGTTTCGATATCGTCCAATTTAGCAAGGAAATAACAAAATGCCAAAAGACTGCATTCCCCTTCACTTAGATGGTAAGCTTTTTTTCCGTCCCTCATAACTTCAAATCTAATTTGAGTACGGTTAGTATCGTCAGTCTGTTCTTTTAAAGCTTCAAGCGATAAGAATCTATGACCAAAGAAGTTGTTCAAATATTCATTAACTTTCATTGCCCCTTTCGCTTCATCATTTAGCTCACGTTTCTTTTCAGTAATTAATGATTGCTTCTGGGCGATCGTTCTAGTAATATGTGCAAGCTCATTGTATGAGTTATCTGATTTAATTTTCAGCTCAGTTACAGAACTACTCAAGTTTTTATAATCTATTGTAATTAGATAGTTATAAACCTCATTATATCTTAGAAGCTTCCTCGCTTTAGCTTGTTCAGTGCTTAATGAGTTGGTAAACATATCCGATTTAATGCAAATTTCCGAATATTGACTCCAAATATTCTTCAATTGAGGTGTAGAGTCAAAAGGTATATCAAAATCCTTAGAGTTTAATGTATCTTGCTGTCTAACATTGAGTTGCTGAATCAGGCTGTCTAGCGACAGCTCATAATTTTTATAGGCAGCATTTAAATTTAAAATAAAATCATCCAGTTCATTATGAAATTTTGTGTAAAATAAAGATTTATTTACTGATAATAAATTTCTTATTGTCCTTTTTTCGTCCGTGATCTTTGTAATAAGTAAGTTAATATCCCTGTCTAACTGCTCTGACTCTTCATCAAAATGTTTATCAAGCTTGCTCCATCTTTCCGATGATATTGTATTGTCACAAAATGCACATTTCTCATGCTTATCTCTATGATGTCTTCGCCCCTCATTAACCCATCGATTTAAGATTGCATCCTTGACTAACTCATCAATCTTGTCAGATGCACTAATTTTTTTAGTAATGAGTTTCTCAGCATCTTCCTCAAAAGATTTTAAATTAAGGTCTGGAGTTTTAAATTTCGGTAAGTTTGGCAACACTCTCTCAGAGATCAACTTGTCATATTTCTCTAACTCTTCATCGCTTAGCGGTTTATAACTGCTTTTATTTACCTCTGTAATTTCATTTTTAAGCTTTACTATCGTGTAATTCTGTTCTCCATAACGCTCAGGTTTATATTTTATTCCAATATCTTTACCTGTAGCTTTATTTGTCAATTGCTTATCCAAATTATCGCTAGCAATTTTATGTTTCGAAGAAGCATCGTTATAATCTATAGTTGCCATTTTTTTATTTGCATATAAACCAGTTTCTTTCCCTTCGTCATTAATTCCTAATTCTAAATTTAATTCTGCTAGCTCCACTTCTATCTTATTGTTATCATCGCCAAGGATAGCGAAAGACTCAATACTCTCTTCAGGGTTACTGATGAAGCGCAGATTGTCTCGGATAAAATCCTCATTGAATACACGGATTTTTTTATCATGAGTAGAAAGATTATTATTAGTTACTTCAACATTATCTGCAAACTTTAAATTAAACGAAGGGGTGCCGTATTTATCTGAGATGTTTCCTTTTTCTAAGGAGCGAATAATACGAGAAAGTGTTGTTTTTCCTGAGTAATTTCTACCATATATTATATTAATATCAACAAAGCTTTGAACTGCGCCTCCTTTATTTAAGACTTGCTGATCCCAAATAAAGTTATCAAATACACCCAACTTTTTAATATAATTAAATTTTTTAAGCATTTCATTCCCTTACTGAGTTCTTCCACCAATCAATAAATTAACCCATAACATGTTATATTTAAATAAAAATGTAGCAAATAAAAAATGACAGCCGTCACAATATGAAAAAATAACCCCACCTACTGACACTTTTTGATTTAAATGGGGAGTATATCTTTCGTATAAAACAGAGCAATAAATATAAAGTCACAAGAAAATAGTTCTCAATAATATATCTTAATTATTGAAGCATTGTCATTAGCGTCTTTCTCCGTCACTAGAGACTGTAATTAAAGTTGTGTAATTGCCTGTTTTTGATATGTCCACTCCAGCAAAGGGGACAGGCAATTATAGACGAAAAAAAATCACGGTATATTAATCAACCGGGAGCAGGTCAGATTGACCTGCTCCCCGTTGATTAGTACACCCCGATGTTAGTAATGTCTTCATAAGCCACATGAGGACATCCCCATGAAGAAGCGTTTTTCCGACGAACAGATCATCAGTATTCTCCGCGAAGCCGAAGCTGGGGTACCCGCCCGTGAACTCTGCCGCAAGCATGCCATTTCCGATGCCACGTTTTACACCTGGCGTAAGAAGTATGGCGGTATGGAGGTGCCTGAAGTTAAGCGCCTGAAGTCGCTTGAGGAAGAGAACGCCAGACTCAAGAAGCTGCTTGCCGAAGCCATGCTGGATAAAGAGGCGCTTCAGGTGGCTCTGGGGCGAAAGTACTGACGACAGACCAGAAGCGGGAAGCCGTGATGTTGATGTGTGATGCGACCGGTCTGTCGCAACGTCGTGCCTGCAGGCTTACAGGTTTATCCCTGTCGACTTGCCGCTATGAGGCTCACCGTCCGGCTGCTGATGCGCATTTATCAGGGCGCATCACTGAGCTGGCACTGGAGCGCAGGCGTTTTGGCTACCGTCGTATTTGGCAGTTGCTGCGCCGTGAAGGGCTTCATGTTAATCATAAGCGCGTGTACCGGCTTTATCACCTCAGTGGCCTGGGCGTAAAACGCAGAAGACGTCGTAAAGGGCTGGCAACAGAACGTCTGCCGCTGCTCCGTCCGGCGGCGCCCAATCTGACCTGGTCGATGGATTTCGTCATGGACGCACTTTCCACCGGTCGCAGGATCAAGTGTCTTACCTGCGTCGATGATTTCACAAAGGAATGCCTGACGGTCACTGTTGCCTTTGGGATTTCAGGCGTTCAGGTCACGCGTATTCTGGACAGCATTGCACTGTTTCGAGGCTATCCGGCGACGATAAGAACTGACCAGGGGCCGGAGTTCACTTGCCGTGCACTGGATCAATGGGCCTTTGAGCATGGTGTTGAGTTGCGCTTAATCCAGCCGGGCAAGCCAACGCAGAACGGATTTATTGAGAGCTTTAACGGACGATTTCGCGATGAATGTTTGAATGAGCACTGGTTCAGCGATATCGTTCATGCCAGGAAAATTATTAATGACTGGCGGCAGGATTATAACGAATGCCGCCCGCACTCCACGCTGAATTATCAGACACCGTCTGAATTTGCAGCGGGCTGGAGAAAGGGTCATTCTGAGAATGAAGATTCCGACGTTACTAACTGAGTGTTGTATCTAATCGTGGGGGCAGGTCACTTGAATGATATAACTATGCAGTTCTAGAACTAAAGATTCAGACAACGGTAAGAGTCGTTCTCTGGTTTTGGCATTAGGCTCATTGGTTCTAGAGTCAGCCCGCTCATCTGCTCGCCTAACAATACGGATCCTGTTAGTACTAAAATCAACATCCTGTATTCTGATATTCAATAATTCACCACCCCGAATACCAAGATAAAACAGAAGCAAGATCATCAGCCGATTTCGGCGCTGCACTTCAATTGAAAAAGGATTTAATTTGGATCCAGGAAGGATAACTTCAAATAGTGAATCCAATTGAATATCACTCAGTGATCTATCTAGTAGCTCACTGCTTCTGCGCTGTTTAGAAGGCCTGCGCTTCTTTATCTGTTGCACCATAGCGTCGATCTGCTGGACCACTTCCAGTTCTGCCGTCTTTAAAATATGCATCGCATACCAGTGTAAATAGTTGGCACACGTTGTCAGCCTAGAATGCTGTGTTCCGTTATCAACAATATCGGACTCCGGCTCATCAAGCCAAAGGGTAGAGGATGTATTTAATGACTTCTTTGCTTGCTTACGCTGAGCAAAATCTCGCAGGTCGTCCAGCTCATGTGGTTTTAAGAAATTTTTGGTCAAAAAACGCTGTTCAAGGTCAATTCCACGAATATCTAAAAAGCGGAGCAAAACAATTAGGTTGCTAGCCGCCGCTGACATCGTTGAAAAAGCATCCCCCCTATTGCGGAGTTGTGTTGTTAAATAAAGAGTAGGGTAATACACGGGAAGGCCAGAAGAGCGATTCATCACTATGCAGTAGCGCTCGCCACTGTCCATAATAAATGTTTTAAGCCCGTAGTGATTCTTCATGCACCTACACCCCATAAACTTTACACAATTGCAAGGTCCATAATATCCTAAAATAGGGTCAATAAAAAATTTGACGGTTTTGATATGTCGAATACAAAAAAAGCCCCTGTATTAACAGAGGCTTGATAGAAAATTCATGACTAAATGTTCTTAGGTAAATCCTAGAACGGGATGTCGTCGTCGAAGTCCATTGGTGGCTCGTTAGACGGTGCCGGAGCAGACTGCTGCTGCGGACGAGACTGTGCGCCGCCGCTGAACTGGTTGCCGCCCTGTGGCTGCTGAGGCTGACCCCAACCGCCCTGCTGCTGCTGACCGCCACCTGCTGGCGCGCCACCGCCCTGACGGCCGCCCAGCATCTGCATGGTACCGCCAACGTTTACCACAACTTCGGTGGTGTACTTCTCAGCGCCGGACTGATCGGTCCATTTACGGGTGCGCAGCTGGCCTTCGATATAGACCTGAGAACCTTTACGCAGATACTCACCGGCAACTTCTGCCAGTTTGCCAAACAGCACCACGCGGTGCCATTCAGTCTGCTCTTTCATCTCACCGGTCGCTTTATCACGCCAGGATTCGGAAGTAGCCAGCGTAATGTTGGCAACTGCGCCACCACTCGGCATGTAGCGTACTTCCGGGTCCTGGCCCAGATTACCGACGAGAATCACCTTGTTTACGCCTCTGCTGGCCATGTTCGTGTCTCCTGAATACGTTTCTTAATAGTGTAAACGCGCGAGTGTACCATTTCCACGCGGCAATTTGCATAGTTGCGTAGTCGGTTCCGAAATCTCACGCGAACTCGACATTGTTACACAGCGAATCAGAAAATGCATTCCAATACTGTATATTCAAACAGGTTAAATTGTGTCATAATTAGCCGTTTCTGACAGCCGTTTGTCCTTCAAACAAACCAGGCAATCCGTGTTTCAACCGGGAAAGGTGAATGGATAAGATCGAAGTTCGGGGCGCCCGCACCCACAATCTCAAAAATATCAACCTCATAATCCCTCGCGACAAACTCATCGTCGTGACCGGGCTTTCGGGGTCTGGCAAATCCTCACTGGCTTTCGACACCTTGTATGCCGAAGGACAGCGTCGTTACGTTGAATCTCTCTCCGCGTACGCGCGTCAGTTCCTGTCGCTGATGGAAAAACCGGATGTCGATCATATTGAAGGGTTATCGCCTGCGATCTCCATCGAGCAGAAGTCGACTTCGCATAACCCGCGTTCAACGGTCGGTACCATTACTGAAATTCACGACTACCTGCGTCTGCTGTATGCGCGCGTGGGTGAGCCGCGCTGCCCGGACCACGACGTCCCGCTGGCGGCGCAGACCGTGAGCCAGATGGTGGATAACGTGCTGTCGCAGCCGGAAGGCAAACGCCTGATGCTGCTGGCGCCAATTATTAAAGAGCGTAAAGGCGAACACACCAAAACGCTGGAGAACCTGGCAAGCCAGGGCTATATCCGCGCCCGTATTGACGGCGAAGTGTGCGACCTGTCGGATCCGCCAAAACTGGAGCTGCAGAAAAAGCACACCATTGAGGTGGTGATCGATCGCTTTAAGGTGCGTGAAGACCTCGCGACGCGTCTTGCGGAATCGTTCGAAACGGCGCTGGAACTCTCCGGTGGTACCGCCGTTGTTTCCGATATGGACGACCCGAAAGCGGAAGAGCTGCTCTTCTCCGCCAACTTTGCCTGCCCGATTTGCGGCTACAGCATGCGCGAGCTGGAACCGCGTCTGTTCTCGTTCAACAACCCGGCAGGCGCATGCCCAACCTGCGACGGCCTGGGCGTACAGCAGTATTTCGACCCGGACCGCGTGATCCAGAACCCTGAGCTGTCGCTGGCAGGCGGCGCCATTCGCGGCTGGGATAAGCGTAACTTTTACTACTTCCAGATGCTGAAATCGCTGGCGGAGCACTATAAGTTCGATGTGGAAGCGCCGTGGGCCAGCCTCAGCCCGAACGTGCACAAAGTGATCCTGTTCGGTTCCGGTAAAGAGAACATCGAGTTCAAATACATGAACGATCGCGGTGATACCTCCGTGCGTCGCCACCCGTTCGAAGGGGTGCTGCACAATATGGAGCGCCGCTACAAAGAGACCGAATCCAGCGCGGTACGCGAGGAGCTGGCGAAGTTCATCAGCAACCGCTCCTGTGCCACCTGTGAAGGCACGCGTCTGCGTCGCGAAGCGCGTCATGTCTTTGTCGAAAACACGGCGCTGCCGACCATCTCAGACATGAGCATCGGCCACGCGATGGACTTCTTCAACAACCTGAAGCTCTCCGGTCAGCGCGCAAAAATCGCTGAAAAAGTGCTGAAGGAGATTGGCGATCGTCTCAAGTTCCTGGTGAACGTCGGTCTGAACTACCTGACGCTTTCCCGCTCGGCAGAAACGCTGTCCGGCGGTGAGGCCCAGCGTATCCGCCTGGCCAGCCAGATTGGCGCAGGCCTGGTGGGCGTGATGTACGTGCTGGATGAGCCGTCAATCGGCCTGCACCAGCGCGACAACGAACGTCTGCTCGGCACGTTGGTCCACCTGCGCAACCTCGGTAACACGGTGATTGTGGTGGAGCACGACGAAGACGCGATTCGCGCTGCGGATCACGTGATCGACATTGGTCCTGGCGCGGGCGTACACGGCGGTCAGGTGGTCGCGGAAGGGACGCTGAAAGACATTATGGCGGTACCCGAGTCGCTGACCGGCCAGTACATGAGCGGCAAGCGTAAGATTGAGGTGCCAAAACAGCGCGTAGCGGCAGATCCGGAAAAAGTGCTGAAGCTGACCGGCGCGCGCGGCAACAACCTGAAAGATGTGACGCTGACGCTACCGGTTGGCCTGTTTACCTGCATCACTGGCGTGTCCGGTTCCGGTAAATCGACGCTGATTAACGATACCCTGTTCCCGATTGCGCAGACGGCGCTGAACGGTGCGACGCTGGCCGAGCCCGCGCCGTACCGAGACATTCAGGGGCTGGAACATTTCGATAAGGTTATCGACATTGACCAGAGCCCGATTGGCCGAACCCCTCGCTCGAACCCGGCGACCTATACCGGCGTCTTCACGCCCGTACGTGAACTGTTCGCCGGCGTGCCGGAAGCGCGTTCACGCGGGTACACGCCGGGACGGTTCAGCTTTAACGTGCGCGGCGGCCGCTGTGAAGCGTGCCAGGGCGATGGCGTCATCAAAGTTGAGATGCACTTCCTGCCGGATATCTACGTCCCGTGCGACCAGTGCAAAGGTAAACGCTATAACCGCGAAACGCTGGAAATTAAGTACAAAGGCAAGACCATCCACGAAGTGCTGGACATGACCATCGAAGAGGCGCGCGAGTTCTTTGACGCCGTCCCTGCGCTGGCGCGTAAGCTGCAGACCCTGATGGACGTCGGTCTGACCTACATTCGTCTGGGGCAGTCCGCCACTACGCTGTCGGGCGGTGAAGCCCAGCGCGTGAAGCTGGCGCGTGAGCTCTCCAAACGCGGCACCGGTCAGACGCTGTATATTCTGGATGAGCCGACCACCGGTCTGCACTTTGCGGATATCCAGCAGTTGCTCGACGTGCTGCATCAGCTGCGCGATCAGGGCAACACGATTGTGGTCATCGAACATAATCTGGACGTGATTAAAACCGCGGACTGGATTGTCGATCTCGGCCCGGAAGGCGGCAGCGGCGGCGGTGAAATCCTCGTCTCCGGTACGCCAGAGACCGTTGCAGAGTGCGAAGCCTCGCACACCGCGCGCTTCCTTAAACCGTTGCTGTAATGTCAGACGGAGAGTTGTTGTCGGGTCGCTTCCGGCAGCAGCTCTACTGCCTGTTTATAAGACGCATCCACCAGATAGTAAATTTGCGAGCCGGGCAGGGATCCATCCAGATAAACCGTGCTCCAGTGCGCCTTATTCAGGTGTTTGCTCGGCCTCACATCATCATGCTGCTGGCGTAGCAAATCCGCCAGCTCCGGGCTGGTTTTCAGCGACGCGGCCGGGCGGCCTTCGACCTCTTTCACCATCGCAAACAGCACATCTCCCACTTTTATCTGCGTGGCTTTCCAGTCGCTATGCACGCTCTGCTCCGCGCCAGGTTTACTCATGCAGTACTGAAGTAGCTCCGAAATTGTCATCATTATTCCCCTTGTAGCGTTGCGATAATTTTACGCGAACCACCGTGAATGCGATGTTCTCCCAGCCAGATCCCTTGCCACGTTCCCAGCAGTAGCCGCCCGTTGTGTACCGGCAGCATCAGCGATACCCCGAGCAGAGAAGATTTGATATGCGAAGGCATGTCATCTGCGCCCTCATAATCGTGCTCATAGGGGGCGTTGTCCGGGACACTCTTCAGAAAATGGTTTTCCATATCAGACCGGACAGTGGGATCGCAATTTTCATTAAGCGTGAGGGAGGCTGACGTGTGTTGAAGCAGCAGATGCAGTAAACCCGTTCTGACGCGCGACAAATCGCGGATTTGCCCGATGACTTCCTCCGTCACCAGGTGAAACCCGCGGGGTTTAGCGCTTAAGGTCAGGGTCTGTTGATACCACATGTGCTGCTCCGTTTAGAAAGATGAACCTTTCTAAGTGTGCAGCAAGAAGTCGAAAGGTAAAACCCGCCGCAGCGAGATTTGATTAAAAAAGAATCAAACTCGCGGCCAGACGCTTAATACTCCGAGTTAACAATCACCTCTTCGCCAAATTTTCCGGCCATCGGCAGCGGTCGATAGGTCGAGTTAGAGGCGCGTAACACCCTGATCGCTCTGGCTCCTGTATCCTGCGCCGCGGTAATGTCGTTATCCGAATCACCATAGAACACTTTGATGTTTTTCTTCTCCAGCCACTGGGTTTTGGTGTTTTGCCCTTCTTTGTCACCCGCAAAAATGACCGGGTTCATGTTGGCAGCCGGGATCTGGAAATCATCCTGCAGGGTTCTGGAGACGGTTTCTGTTTTGGTCTGACTACGACCGGTGACGAAGTAAATGCTGTCGCCGCGCTTCACATGCATGGCAATGACCGCCCGGGCGACCTCTTTCGGGATACTGTAATCGTCCCAGCCGTTATTCATCTTTTCCCAGAACGCCGGGTTCTTCAGATACGCTTCGCTGTCCGGCGAATACATTTTTTTGCCGCGCCAGAATCCCGGGCTGGAGAACAGAACGGTGTCGTCAATATCAAAGCCAACGGCCATGGGCGGGCGGCCCATCAGACTGTTTTCGATTTGGGCCACGGATACCCAGTGAATAGGAGCCTGTTCGGCAAGAATGGCAGCGGTAGTGCCGGTGTAAAGCGGCGTTGGCGCAGAAGCGCGCGCGACGACGGCACTATTAAGTGAGAACAATAAGCAGGCGGCGCTGAGCGCCAGGGTGATCTTGCGCATATTTTCCCCTGAATATTCAGTTCGTTATCGTTTTATTTTGAGTGAATGGTCAAAAAACTATCCGACCATAACCCCAGCGGCAGGTGAAGAAAAGGAGTTTTTGATTATCAATCTGAAGAAAAAGAAGACGATCACAAAGCGAGACATCGACCTGAGTAGCCTGATGCCCTCACCCCGGCCCTCTCCCACAGGGAGAGGGAGAACACCCAGCCCGTAGGCCCGGTAAGCGGAGCGCCACCGGGCGATGAGACTGCACGGCGGCCTGATGTCCTCCCCCAAAGGGAGAGGGAGAAACCGTAGTGAGTACTTACATTACCGCAGCAAATGCCTGTGCCACGCGATGAACGTTGCTGGCATTGAGACCCGCGACGCACATGCGGCCGCTGGCAATCAGGTAGACGCCGAACTCGTCGCGCAGACGGTCGACCTGCGCGGCGCTCAAACCGGTGTAGCTGAACATCCCGCGCTGCCTGATCAGATAATCAAAGTTATGCCCCGGTACCGCCTCTTTCAGCACGTTGACCAGCTCCTGACGCATCGACAGAATGCGCTTACGCATGGATTCCACTTCGGCAAGCCAGCTAGCTTTCAGCTGTTCGTCACCGAGTACCGTCGCCACAACCTGCGCACCAAAGTTCGGGGGGCTGGAGTAGATACGGCGCACCGTAGCTTTAAGCTGACCCAGCACGCGGCTGGCAGCTTCGGCATCTTCGCAGACCACGGACAGCCCGCCGACGCGTTCGCCATACAGGGAGAAAATTTTCGAGAAAGAGTTGCTCACCAGCACTGGCAGGCCGGCACTCGCAACGGCGCGGATAGCATAGGCATCGTCTTCCATCCCGGCGCCAAAGCCCTGATAGGCGATGTCGAGGAATGGAATCAGGTTGCGAGCCTTGAGCACCTCAATGACGGCATCCCACTGGGCATTGGTGAGGTCCGCACCCGTTGGGTTGTGGCAGCACGGATGCAGCAGCACAATGCTGCGCGCCGGCAACGTTTTCAGTTTTTCCAGCAGGGCTTCAACGCGCACGCCGTTGGTTTCGCTGTCAAACCACGGATAAGTCTCGACGTTAAAGCCTGCGCCCTCAAAAATTGCGACGTGGTTTTCCCACGTCGGGTCACTGACCCACACGCCGGAATCCGGGAAGTATTTTTTCAGGAAATCAGCACCGACTTTCAGCGCGCCCGATCCACCCAGCGTCTGGATGGTCGCCACACGTTTTTGCGCAAGTACCGGATGATCGGCCCCAAACAGCAGCGGTGCAATGGTATTGCGGTACGCATTGAGCCCTTCCATCGGCAGATAGAGCGACGCTCCATGCGGGACCGCATTCAGACGCGCTTCGGCTTCGGCAACGGCTTGTAACTGAGGAATAATACCCTCTTCGTTGTAATACAAACCGATGCTGAGGTTCACTTTATCGCTGCGAGGATCTTCTTTGAAACGCTCCATTAAGGAGAGAATAGGGTCGCCGGCATAGGCGTCAACGTTCTGAAACACGCGATGGTTCTCCGGAATTCGATGAGGCAGGAGTTTCAACAATAAACCGGAAGTGGGAGAAGGTCGAGAGGATGTTAATAAAGTTGAAGTGAGGTTAATAACCTCACTTCACAGACGGTTCAGTCAAGGTATTTCATCGCCACCCGGGAGGTCAGGCGAGTAATAAGTTCGTAAGCACTCACTTTCGTGATTTCAGCAATGCGCTCAACGGGCAGGCCCTCACCCCACATCACAACATCATCACCTGCTTTATCCTGGGCGTCGGGTCCAAGGTCCACACAAATCATGTCCATCGCGACGCGACCGACAATGTTGACCTCGCGACCGTTGACCAGCACCGGTGTACCTGTCGGTGCAGCACGCGGATAGCCATCTCCGTAGCCCATCGCCACCACGCCAAGGCGCGTGTCGCGCTCGCTAATCCAGGTGCCGCCATAGCCCACCGGCTCGCCCGCTTTGTGCTCACGCACGGCAATCAGATTCGAGACCAGCGACATCACTGGCTTAAAGCCAAAGTCCGGCCCCCAGGGTTTGCTCTCCAGAGGCGACACGCCATAAAGAATAATGCCCGGGCGCGCCCAGTCAAAGTGCGACTGCGGCCACAGCAGGATCCCGCCGGAAGCCGCAATCGAGCGCATTCCCGGCTTGCCTTCGCAGAAGGTGTTAAAGATATCGAGCTGCTGCTCGGTTGCCCCACATTCAGGCTCATCGGCACGCGCAAAATGGCTGACGATGTTCACGGGCTGGCGCACGTTTTTGCACCGGCACAAACGCTGATAAAACGCCTCCGCATTTTCCGGGCGAACGCCCAGACGGTGCATGCCCGTGTCGAGCTTCATCCAGACGGTAACGGGTTCACTCAGCTCGGCGTTTTCCAGCGCGGACAGCTGTTCTTCGTTATGTACCGCCGTGTGCAGATGCTGGTCAGCAATCGTAGGCAAGTCTGTGGCTTCGAAAAAGCCTTCCAGCAGCAAAATGGGTTGCGTGATCCCCCCCGCACGCAGGCGGAGAGCTTCTTCAAGACGGGCGACGCCAAAGGCGTCGGCATCGGGGAGCGTTCGCGCGGTCTCAAGAAGACCGTGTCCGTAAGCGTTCGCTTTCACGACTGCAACGAGCTTGCTGGCGGGCGCCAGTTCACGCAAACGTTGCAGGTTGTGTCGCAGAGCGCGGCGGTTAATGACTACAGTTGCCGCTTGCATTTGAATTCCTTAGAAATTACTCATCATCATATTGAGGACCGGCGTAGTTGTCGAAACGCGACCACTGTCCGTTAAAGGTCAGACGCACCGTCCCGATCGGGCCGTTACGTTGTTTACCAATAATAATTTCGGCGATCCCTTTCAGGTCGCTGTTCTCGTGATAAACCTCATCACGGTAGATGAACATGATTAAGTCGGCATCCTGCTCGATGGAGCCGGATTCACGCAGGTCGGAGTTGACCGGGCGTTTATCGGCACGTTGTTCCAGGGAGCGGTTCAGCTGCGACAGCGCCACCACCGGCACGTGCAGCTCTTTGGCTAACGCCTTGAGCGAGCGGGAAATCTCTGCAATTTCCAGCGTACGGTTGTCGGAGAGCGACGGCACGCGCATCAGCTGGAGGTAGTCGATCATGATGAGGCCGATGCCGCCGTGTTCACGGGCGATACGGCGCGCGCGCGAGCGCACTTCCGTCGGCGTCAGGCCAGAGGAGTCATCGATATAGATGTTACGTTTTTCCAGCAGAATGCCCATCGTGCCGGAGATACGCGCCCAGTCTTCGTCATCGAGCTGGCCGGTACGGATACGGGTCTGGTCCACGCGCGACAGCGATGCCAGAGAACGCATCATAATCTGCTCGGAGGGCATCTCAAGACTGAAGATGAGAACAGGTTTATCCTGCAACATTGCGGCGTTTTCGACGAGGTTCATCGCAAATGTCGTTTTACCCATCGACGGACGCGCCGCAACGATAATCAGATCCGACGGCTGCAGGCCGGCGGTCTTTTTGTTGAGGTCGTCATAACCGGTGTTGACCCCGGTGACACCATCGTGCGGTTGCTGGAACAACTGCTCGATACGCGCCACGGTCGCGTCGAGCACATCGGCAATGTTTTTAGGCCCTTCGTCTTTGTTCGCACGGCTTTCGGCAATTTTAAAGACGCGGGACTCCGCCAGGTCGAGCAGATCTTCGCTGGTGCGCCCCTGCGGATCAAAACCGGCTTCGGCGATCTCGTTCGCCACCGATATCATTTCACGGACGACGGCACGTTCCCGCACGATATCGGCATAAGCGCTGATGTTCGCCGCACTTGGCGTGTTTTTTGACAGTTCTGCCAGGTAGGCAAACCCGCCGACGCTGTCCAGCTGACCCTGACGCTCAAGCGATTCCGCGAGCGTAATCAGGTCAATCGGGCTGCCCGACTCCTGCAGGCGCGCCATTTCGGTAAAGATATGACGGTGCGGACGGGTGTAGAAATCCTCAGACACCACGCGCTCAGCGACGTCGTCCCAGCGTTCGTTATCCAGCATTAAACCGCCCAACACCGACTGTTCCGCTTCAATCGAGTGCGGCGGGACTTTTAACCCTGCGACCTGGAAATCACGCTCGCGGGGTTCAGTCTGTTTGTTGAAGGGTTTGTTTCCTGCCATAGTGAATGGAGTTACCGAGATAAAGAGTGGGTCGAAAGATTACCATATTTTTCTTACGGAGGGAGCATGGCAACGCGCATTGAGTTCCAGAAACACGGCGGTCCGGACGTACTGAAAGCGGTGGAGTTTACCCCCGCAGCGCCTGGCGAGAACGAAATTCAGGTTGAAAACAAAGCTATCGGCATTAACTACATCGATACCTATATTCGCGGCGGTCTCTACCCGCCTCCGTCAATGCCGAGTGGTCTGGGCACCGAGGCGGCCGGTGTCGTCATTAAAGTGGGCAGCGCGGTTAAGCATATTAAAGAGGGCGACCGCGTGGTGTATGCGCAATCTGCGCTGGGCGCTTACAGCTCCGTCCACAACGTTCCGGCGGATAAAGCCGCTCTGCTGCCTGGCGCTATCTCCTTCGAGCAGGCGGCCGCTTCGTTCCTGAAGGGGTTAACGGTTTACTATCTGCTGCGCAAAACCTATGAAATTAAACCCGACGAGCAGTTTCTTTTTCATGCCGCAGCGGGTGGCGTGGGGCTGATTGCCTGCCAGTGGGCGAAAGCCTTAGGCGCGAAACTCATCGGTACCGTGGGCAATGCCCAAAAAGCGCAGCGTGCGCTGGACGCGGGGGCGTGGCAGGTGATCAACTATCGCGAAGAGAACATCGTCGAGCGCCTGAAAGAGATTACTGGCGGTAAAAAAGTGCGCGTGGTGTATGACTCGGTGGGCAAAGACACCTGGGAGGCGTCGCTGGACTGCCTGCAACGTCGTGGGCTGATGGTGAGCTTCGGGAATGCGTCAGGCGCTGTCACTGGCGTCAATCTTGGCATCCTGAATCAGAAAGGCTCGCTCTACGTGACCCGCCCTTCCCTGCAGGGCTATATCACCAACCGGGAAGAACTGGAGGAAGCCAGCAACGAGCTGTTCTCGCTGATCGCCAGCGGCGTGATTAAGGTGGACGTGGCGGATGCGCAGAAATATCCGCTGACCGATGCGCAGCGTGCGCATGAGGTGCTGGAAAGCCGGGCGACACAGGGTTCAAGTTTACTCATTCCCTGAGCCCCAAAAAGAAATTGGGCTTCCCGTGGGAAGCCCTTTCTTTTTTTAGTTCGGCTGTATGTAGGGTACAGCTCGATGAATTCTGTAGCGGCAGCCATAGTGACAGATTCGATAAGTAAATCCTATTCTGTTCTAAGTAATGCTGCCGGGAAAGTTACAAGTATGTGACGAACCCCTCAATACCTTAGTAACGGAAGCGGTTATTGCGCTGATAAGTCGGCAGTTTTGGTGATTTAATCGCCCGTATCGCCCACACCACCGCAATGGCCAGTAATAACCACGGCAGCAGTTTGATGGTCAGGGCAAACAGTCCGCCGATAAACATCACCACCGTCGCCACGACGAGCGCAGCGAGAATGCCGAGCAGCGAAACGCCCGTGGCTAACAGCATGACAAAAAAGCCAATGACAAAAAGTAGTTCCAGCATGGTGCTCTCCCACGAATTCCCGAGTAATACAGTCTGTATTACAAGAATCATGCCAAAACTAAACCATTGTTCTTAAAGAAAAACGCCCCGCAATGATATGCAGGGCGTGGTGAATTTGACGATCTTTTAGCGAAAATTATCGCTTATCTGCGACCAGTCGCAGCGCATGTTCCAGCACCTCGATATCCGCACCGGCTTTATGTGCGTTCTCACTGAGGTAACGACGCCACTGCCGCGCCCCCGGTATGCCCTGGAACAGGCCCAACATATGGCGGGTAATGTGGCCGAGATACGTGCCGTTGCTCAGCTCGCGCTCAATGTAAGGATACATGGCGCGCACGACGGCAACCGGATCGGTATCGGCGCCGTCAACGCCAAAGATTTCACGGTCGACCGTCGCCAGAATGCCCGGGTTCTGATAGGCCTCGCGTCCGACCATCACGCCGTCCATATGTTCGAGGTGCGCTTTGGCTTCTTCAAGCGACTTAATACCGCCGTTGATCGACATCGTCAGATGCGGGAAATCACGTTTAAGCTGATATACGCGCGGATAGTCCAGCGGTGGGATCTCACGGTTCTCTTTCGGGCTCAGGCCGGAGAGCCAGGCTTTACGGGCGTGGATGATAAACATCTCGCATTCGCCTTTGCCGGACACCGTGTTGATGAAATCGCACAGGAATTCGTAGCTGTCCTGGTCGTCAATGCCGATACGGGTTTTGACCGTCACGGGAATGGAGACCACATCACGCATCGCCTTGATACAGTCGGCAACCAGCTGCGCGTTCCCCATCAGACACGCACCGAACATACCGTTTTGCACACGGTCTGAAGGACAGCCAACGTTGAGGTTAATCTCGTCATAGCCGCGCGCTTCCGCCAGCTTCGCACACTGCGCCAGCGCGGCCGGATCGCTGCCACCCAGCTGCAAGGCAACCGGATGCTCTTCTTCACTGTATGCCAGATAGTCGCCCTTGCCGTGAATGATTGCACCAGTGGTCACCATTTCGGTGTACAGCAGCGTATGGCGGGAGAGCTGACGCAGGAAGAAGCGGCAGTGTCTGTCCGTCCAGTCGAGCATTGGCGCAATGGAGAAACGGTGTGCTGGGAAAGCGGTCTGGTATTCTGACAACATGGCGAAGTTTTAAGCATCTGGTGGAAAAGGGGCGCTACTATAGCACAAAGAAAAGCCGGAGGCGCAGCGCCTCCGGTGCACTTTAGAACGTCATGCTTAGCTGTGCCCCTGCGCCCCAGGTTTCGTCTTCACCGTAGAGGCCCATCAGGTCAACATGCACGGTGTTGAACGGCGCGAAGCCGACACCACCGGTAAAGACGTTGCTGTCGTTACCCTTCACGTCAGCGCGATAACCTGCGCGTACCGCCAGCCAGCTCAGCGGGGTCACTTCAGCACCTACCCCAACATACTGCGACGTATCTTCGCTCTTGAAACCTTTGGTTTCGGTCAGATCGCCATCAGCGGTCAGCGTAACAAGATCGTTGTGCCAGGCGGCGCCCGCGGTGACCAGCGGACGGATCTGGTAGGTGTCTTTATAGCTCACCACTTCTCCCGTACGCCCGTTGCGGATGCGGATATCCTTGCTGTCGATATCGCGTGACATCAGGTTTTGTCCGCTCAGGCCGACCGTCCAGTTTTCGCCAAAATCAGCGGCAATACCAGCATCAACGTTAAAGCCCGTATCGTCTGTACGGTAGCGGCTATCGTTCCACTTATTACTGTCGTAATCGTAGATGGAAGTGGTGTAGTTATAGATCCAGGTTTTTTGCAGTTTTGGCGTGACGCCAACGGAAACCGGGATGCCCCCGAGATCGAACTGACGGGCAACCGCAATACCGTAGTCGGACACAATCGCCGCCCGGCCAGACGCCGTTGAGTTGAGGTTTTTGGTAATCTGATCCGTGCCATTCAGCGCTGCATCCAGGGCAACACCGGCAGCAACCACATCGCTTCGTTGAATACTGCGCAGATAATCAATATCTTGCTGGTCGATAGATGAGCTAACCCGACCATGAGCATAACCTTTGGCCATAAAGGCCACGGAAAGCACATCGTTAGGGATACTCACGGCAAGTCCTGCCCCAGCTGTTGCACGTGCAGTTTTGCCCTTGAGATAGTCCAGTTCATCGGCAAGATCTTTGGCCGCGCCCTGGAACTGGTTGATCGAACCTAACGGATTGGTGATGACTTCAATAGGCGTAAGGTTATCAACCACATCCTTATAGTGATTGATTTTGTCGTTGATGGTATCAATCTCATCCTGAAGATTGTCTTCATCCGTCACCTGCACCCCAACGGATGGCAAAATGACCGTCACATCATCGTCCGGTTTTGCCTTTGCCAGCAGCGCGGGGTTGATTAACGCTCCGCTGCCATAACTGCCAGCGGCTACGCCCGTCCCGCCCATGGCGTCGCTACGTGATTCTGTCCAGGTATTGGCTGCTCCCGCCTGATTTGCCATAAACAGGGAAACAGCAATGCTAACCACCGAAAATTTAAAATGTTTTTTCACAGTATGCCCGTAATAGTTTGTTATTAGATAACCCCTGTCTGTTATCACCCAAACAGGAACGAACTATTGCTGTGAATAAGAAGCAAAAGACCCGCTATTTCTTTCCCTAAGTGAAATTCCCTTACGGCCTGTTGTAATTTGTGACGGCCTTCAATATTTATAGAAGAGGAAATTATTTTTTCACAGGTTTTCCATCATGCGGGCCAAAAAACTGCGGAGGATGGTCAACCCAGCGATCCTCCCGCGTGGCGGCATAGACCGGATTGAGCGGATAGTAGATGCGGTTGTGCTTCTTGTTGGCCTCGCCCACCACCAGTAATCGAACCTCTTCATCCGTGTTGTTGATAAAGGTATGGCAGACGCCGGTTCCGGCAGGAAATCCCACGCTGTCGCCGGGTTCAAGTTTCCACAAATAGCCATTAATCCAGGCTTCAGGATAGCCCTCAAGCACGTAGATAAACTCTTCTTCGTCACTCTCTGCATGGGGATAGGATGTCCGACGCCCGGGCAATAAACGCTCATGATGAATGCCGATACGTCGGAGGCCAAGGCTGCGGGCCAGCGGTGCACCGATAGAAAAGAGCTCATTACTGTCGGGGTAGGTGGCGTCATCCGGCCCTTCTATGTCGCGCCAGTGCTTAATACAGTCTGGTTTTTTCATGATGATATTCCCGATTTGCGATGCGTCAGGTATAGCACAGCCTGACGGATGTCGGTGTTTTTACCAGAACATGATAAAGTGAGGGTTTTACGTCCCAGAACATCCGAGGTGCTCAATGGATAAGTCCACAAAAGAGCTGTTAGCGCAGGCCGAAAAGCTGTGCGCGCAACGCAATGTGCGCCTGACTCCGCAGCGCCTTGAAGTCTTACGTCTGATGAGCCTGCAGCAGGGTGCCATCAGCGCCTATGACCTGCTCGACCTGCTCCGCGAAAGCGAGCCACAGGCTAAACCGCCGACAGTGTATCGCGCGCTGGATTTCCTGCTGGAACAAGGATTTGTTCATAAAGTGGAATCCACAAACAGCTATGTACTGTGCCATCTTTTCGATCAGCCCACCCACACGTCGGCCATGTTTATCTGCGACCGTTGTGGCGTAGTGAAAGAAGAAGCTGCGGAAGGCGTGGAAGACATTATGCATACGCTGGCGGCAGGAATGGGGTTTGCCCTGCGTCATAATGTGATTGAAGCACACGGGCTGTGTTCAGCGTGTGTCGAGGTGGAAGCGTGTCGACATCAGGATGAGTGTCAGCATGACCACTCTATTCTGGTGAAAAAAAAGCCGCGTTAGCAGCAAAAGAAAAGGCGGCCTGAAGCCGCCCCAGTAGGTTATTCAGCGTTACCAGCGGTAATCATTGCGGGTTTCCCAGTCTTTGACTTCGTTTTCCGCCTGATCTTTCGCGTAGCCGTAACGTTCCTGAATTTTACCGACAAGCTGATCGCGCTTACCTTCAATGACGGTCATATCGTCATCTGTCAGCTTACCCCACTGTTCTTTCGCTTTACCTTTGAACTGCTTCCAGTTGCCGCCGATTTCGTCTTTATTCATCATCGTGTCCTCTTAGTTAAGCGTCGGGTCGTAACGTCCGTTACGTTCTTTTCTGCTGGACGTGATAATTATTGTAGTTAAGGATTCGGCGATTGATTTCATATTCGGAATCTTTAACCATCACGATATATCGTGACGCGAAGGAAACCAGGTATTGTTTTGCCAGTGGCGGCGCCATATAAAAGCCAGCGACAGGCCACGCAGAGAGAGAAAGACCGCAAGCGCCAACCACAAACCGTGATTACCCAGCCAGGGAAGCATCAGCAGCGTCAGGCCAAATCCCGCCGCCGCAACGGCCATACTGTTACGCATTTCCGCCCCGCGCGTCGCACCAATAAACATGCCGTCCAGCAGATAACACCAGACACCCACCACCGGTAAGATGACTTGCCAGATGAGATAGTGGCTCGCCAGTTCGCGCAGCGCAGGGAGAGAGGTCAGTAAGGCAACAATCTGTTCGCCGAAGCAGGCATAGACCACGGCAAACACCAGCGCTACCAGTCCTGACTGACGGCAGGCTGCCCGCCAGACATCATGAAGCTGCCCGCTTTCACGCGCGCCATACGCCTGCCCCGAATGTGCTTCAACCGCGTAGGCAAAGCCGTCCAGCGCATAGGCGGTAAACGTCAGCAGCGTCATCAATACCGCGTTGACCGCGACGATTTCAGGCCCCAGCCGTGCACCGAAGACCGTCAGCGCGCCGAAGCAGAGTTGCAGAAGCAGCGAGCGCAGCATGATGTCACGGTTAAGCGCCAGCAGCTTACGGATATTGCCGCGCCATGCGGTTTTCAGCAGCGCGAGGGAGATCCCGCGCATCGCCAGCACGCGCCAGACCATCCACAGCCCCATCACAAAGGTCCCGTATTCAGCAATCGCCGTCGCCAGTGCCGCGCCCCGCACGTTCATATGGAGGCCCATCACCAGCCAGAGATCCAGCACGATGTTGAGCAGGTTTCCCACGACCAGCAGAATCACTGGCGCACGAGCATACTGAACGCCCAGTAACCAACCCAGCAGAACCAGATTTGCCAGCGAAGCGGGCGCACTGAGCCAGCGGATTTCGAGAAAACGTCGCGCCTGCTCCAGTACCGCCTCACTGCCGCCAACGATATGGAGCGCAAGGTCAATCAGGGGATCACGGAGTAAAACGATTAACGCGCCCGCGCCCAACGCAAGAATCAGCGGCTGCACCAGCGCCCGCGCCAGACGTAACGGATCTTTTGCACCATACGCCTGTGCCGTGAGTCCGGTGGTGCTCATGCGCAAAAAGAGCAGCAGCATAAAGAGGAAGCTGGTTGCCGTCGCGCCAATCGCCACGCCGCCAAGATAGACAGGGGAATCGAGATGCCCAATAACGGCCGTGTCGACCAGACCCAGCAAGGGCACGGTGATATTGGAGAAAATCATCGGCAGTGCAAGACGCCACAATGCCTTATCGGATGCCGTCAGCAGTGACATGAGAAACACCGGGAGTGGTCAATAAGGCAGGCTACAGCGGGACCGTAGCCTGTCAGGAAGAGATTACAGCCATTCACCGTTGCGAATCACACCGACCGCCAGACCTTCGATAGAGAAGCTCTGTTCGCGGAGATCGACCACAATAGGAGAGAACTCGCTGTTTTCGGGCAGCAACTGAACGGTGTTACCCTGCTTTTTCAGACGCTTAACGGTCACTTCGTCATCAATGCGCGCGACCACCACCTGGCCGTTCCGCACATCCTGCGTTTTGTGTACCGCCAGCAGATCGCCGTCGAGAATGCCGATATCTTTCATCGACATGCCGCTTACGCGCAGCAGAAAATCTGCGCTCGGCTTGAACATACCAGGATCAACCTGGTAGTGGCCTTCGATATGCTGCTGTGCCAGCAGCGGCTCACCCGCAGCAACACGGCCTATCAGCGGAATGCCCGTCTCTTCTTCCACCAGCAGGCGGATACCGCGTGACGCGCCTGAAACAATTTCAATCACGCCCTTACGTGCCAGCGCTTTCAGGTGTTCTTCGGCAGCATTCGGAGAACGGAAGCCCAGACGCTGAGCGATTTCCGCACGCGTGGGTGGCATACCCGTCTGGCCGATATGATCCCGAATGAGATCAAACACCTCTTGCTGCCTGGTCGTTAATGCTTTCATTCCGCCCCCTGGGTGTATATACAGTTATGCTGTGAGTATATACAGTCAAAGGTGAATTTGGAACCAAAAACTGCACAAAAAACCAGGGACTTAATTATTCCTCGAGGCTCATCGGAAATGTGACCAAAGCAGCGTGACCCAGGTAATGACTGCAGTGATAATCGCCAGCAGCACAGCGGCAGAACCCATGTCTTTCGCGCGACCGGAGAGCTCGTGGAACTCTGAGCCAATACGGTCAACAACGGCCTCAATAGCGCTATTGAGAATTTCCACTATCATCACCAGAAGCACGGAACCGATGAGAAGTACGCGGGTAATAGCATCGACATCAAGGAAACAGGCGATGATGACCGCGATGATAGCGGCGACACCTTCCTGACGAAAGGCGGCTTCGTTGATCCACGCGGCACGGAAACCTTTCCATGAATAGCCGGCGGCTTTGATGATACGCGTTAACCCAGTGGTATTATTGGCCATTAAAAGAACCTTTTATGAAAAAAGCGTCAGTAACAGGAACTGTAGCGCGTTTCGCTACAGCCTGAAGTATGACGGGTAACAACAGAAATTTTGCGCGCTTTCTGTTATCCTTGCGCCGCAATTGCATTATTAACCAGAGGCTTTACATCGTTTATGTCCGGCTGGCCACGAATTTACTACAAATTACTTAATTTACCATTAAGCATCCTGGTAAAAAGCAAGTCTATCCCAGCAGAACCCGCGCTGGAATTGGGGCTCGATACGTCGCGTCCTATTATGTACGTTTTGCCTTATAACTCGAAGGCAGACTTACTGACCCTTCGCGCCCAATGTCTGGCGCATGACTTACCTGACCCGCTTGAACCGCTGGAAGTCGACGGCACGTTGCTGCCGCGCTACGTGTTCATTCACGGCGGGCCGCGTGTATTTACCTATTACACGCCAAAAGAAGAGTCCATTAAGCTGTTCCACGACTATCTCGACCTGCACCGCAGCAATCCCGATCTGGATGTGCAGATGGTGCCGGTATCGGTGATGTTTGGCCGCCGTCCGGGCCGTGAAAAAGGCGAAGAGAATCCGCCGCTGCGTATGCTTAACGGCATCCAGAAGTTCTTCGCGGTCTCCTGGCTGGGACGCGACAGCTTTGTGCGCTTCTCCCCTTCCGTTTCATTGCGCCGGATGGCAGATGAGCACGGTACCGACAAGATCATCGCGCAGAAGCTGGCGCGCGTAGCACGTATGCACTTCGCCCGTCAGCGCCTCGCGGCCGTCGGGCCACGACTCCCGGCGCGTCAGGACCTGTTCAACAAACTGTTGGCCTCCAAAGCGATAGCCCGCGCCGTTGAAGACGAAGCGCGTAGCAAGAAGATTTCGCATGAGAAAGCCCAGCAGAACGCCATTGCGCTGATGGAAGAGATTGCCGCGAACTTCTCTTACGAGATGATTCGCCTTTCCGATCGTATTCTCGGCTTTACCTGGAACCGCCTGTATCAGGGCATCAACGTTCATAACGCCGAGCGTGTACGCCAGCTGGCGCATGATGGCCATGAAATTGTCTATGTCCCCTGCCACCGCAGCCACATGGACTACCTGCTTCTCTCCTACGTGCTCTATCACCAGGGGCTGGTACCACCGCACATCGCGGCCGGTATTAACCTGAATTTCTGGCCAGCGGGCCCGATCTTCCGCCGCCTGGGCGCCTTCTTTATCCGTCGTACCTTCAAGGGCAATAAGCTCTACTCCACCGTGTTCCGCGAGTATCTGGGCGAACTGTTCAGCCGCGGCTATTCCGTGGAGTACTTCGTGGAGGGTGGTCGCTCCCGTACCGGACGTCTGCTTGATCCGAAGACCGGCACGCTGTCGATGACCATTCAGGCGATGCTGCGCGGCGGAACCCGTCCGATCACGCTGGTGCCTATCTACATTGGTTATGAGCACGTCATGGAAGTGGGTACGTATGCCAAAGAACTGCGTGGCGCAACCAAAGAGAAAGAGAGCCTGCCGCAGATGTTGCGCGGCCTGAGCAAGTTACGCAACCTGGGTCAGGGCTACGTGAACTTTGGCGAGCCAATGCCGCTGATGACGTACCTGAATCATCACGTTCCGGAGTGGCGCGAATCCATCGATCCTATCGAAGCGGTTCGTCCTGCCTGGCTGACGCCAACGGTTAACGGCATTGCATCCGAGCTGATGGTGCGTATTAACAACGCGGGGGCGGCTAACGCCATGAACCTGTGCTGTACCGCGCTACTGGCTTCTCGTCAGCGCTCCCTGACCCGTGAACAGCTCACGGAGCAGCTGGACTGCTACCTGGACATGATGCGCAACGTGCCTTACTCGGTTGATTCAACGGTTCCTGCGGCTACTGCCAGCGAGCTCATCGATCACGCGTTGCAGATGAACAAGTTTGAAGTCGAGAAGGACACGATCGGCGACATCATCATTCTGCCGCGCGAACAGGCCGTGTTGATGACGTACTATCGCAACAACATCGCGCATATGCTGATGTTGCCGTCGCTGATGGCGGCCATCATTACCCAGCATCGCCACATTTCACGTCAGGAGCTATTGCGTCACGTTGATACGCTCTACCCGATGCTGAAAGCGGAGTTGTTCCTGCGCTGGAGCAAAGATGAGCTGGCCGTTGAGCTGGATAAACTGACGGAAGAACTTCGTCGTCAGGGGCTGATCACCGTTGCCAACGATGAGCTGCATATCAATCCGTCACGCTCCCGAACCCTGCAGCTGCTGGCGGCCGGTGCGCGCGAAACGCTGCAGCGCTACGCCATTACGTTCTGGCTGTTGAGTGCGAACCCGTCGATCAACCGCGGTACGCTGGAGAAAGAGAGCCGGACGCTGGCACAGCGCCTGTCTGTGCTGCACGGCATTAACGCACCAGAATTCTTCGACAAAGCGGTCTTCAGTTCCCTCGTGCTGACGCTGCGTGATGAAGGCTTCATCAGTGATACGGGCGATGCCGAGCCAGAAGAGACGCTGAAGGTTTACCAGATGCTGGCAGAGCTGATTACGTCAGATGTGCGCTTGACGATTGAGAGCGCGACGCAGGGCGAGTGATGTAAAAAAGCCGGGTGGTGGTTTCATCTTTCCCGGCCTCATGTTCTGCATAAGATGAAAAGATTAAGGCCCGGTCAGCGTTAACGCTACCGGGCCTTATTTTTGAGCCGGGTTAAATCACCGCATTCAGCTCAGCAACGTAAAGGCAATCATCCCGACAATCGCACCCGTCGTACCGAGGATGGTTTCCATCAGCGTCCAGGTTTTCAGGGTTTGCGCTTCGGTGGCGCCGGTAAATTTACCGAACAGCCAGAAGCCAGCGTCGTTAACGTGAGAGACCACAATTGAACCGCCCGCGATACAGATAGACAGCGCTGCCATCTGCGCACCGGAGTAGTTCAGCTGTTCAATCACCGGCATTACCAGACCCACGGCGGTTAAACACGCCACGGTGGCGGAACCCTGGATAATACGCACGGCCGCCGCCAGCACGAAGCAGGTTACCGCAATCGGCAGGCCCATTCCGGTCAGCGCTTCACCCAGAGCCGGGCCCACGCCAGAATCCACCAGCACCTGCTTGAACACGCCACCGGCACCAATCACCAGCAGGATAATACCCGCAGGCTGCAGCGCGGCACCGCAGATCTCCATCACGCGGTCTTTCGGCATTCCCTGACGCATCGCCAGGCCGTAAATAGCCACCAGACACGCCACCAGGATCGCCGTAAACGGGTGACCAATGAACTCAAACCATTCGTAGGCGGTAGAGCCCACCGGCACAAAACGCGCTGCGATGGTTTTCAGACCCACGAGGACCAGCGGGAGCAGGATCAGTGACAGACTGAAGCCAAAGGACGGCATTTTGCCTTCGCCCAAATGCGGCTCGGTGATGTCATCCGGAATGTGCAGCTCAACGTAACGGCTAATGAAGTTGCCCCACAGCGGGCCGGCAATGATCATTCCCGGGATCGCGGCGCACAGGCCAATCAGGATCATCCAGCCAAAGTCAGCGTGCATCTGGGAGGCCAGCAGCATCGGCGCGGGCCCAGGCAACAGAAACGCTGCCGCTGCCGCCACGCCCGCAAACAGCGGAATGACCAGCTTCACGAGGTTGGTACCGGTATGACGCGCCATAGAGAATGCCACGCTAATCAGCAGCACAACCGCCACCTCGAAGAACAGCGGCAGCGCGCAAATCAGACCCGCCAGACCAATCGCATAGTGCGCGCGGCTGTGGCCGAAGGATTTCAGCATCTTGACGGCAATCTGATCGACCGCGCCCGTCTCATGTAAAATCTTGCCAAACATCGCGCCCAGCGCGACCACTATCGCCAGGAAGCCGAGCGTGCCTCCCATCCCTTTTTCCATCGTCGCAGCGATCTTATCGAGCGGCATACCGGAAAAGAGACCTGCACCAATAGAAACCACCATCAAAGCAACGAAGGCGTGCATACGCGCCTTCATCACTAAAAACAGCAGCAGCAATACCGAACCCACTGCTGTCAAAACTAGCGTTAATGTACTCAAAACTTACTGCCTTTTATTAATGACCTCGATGGTGCTGGCTACAACACCCTCCAGTGACTGATCGATATCAACCACTAAGACGTCTTTCTCATCTTCACCCGGCTCCTGGAGCGCGTCGAACTGCGTCACCAGCATCTGGGTTTTGAAGAAGTGACCTTTACGCGCCTTCAGTCGGCTTTCAATCACCTCGAAATCGCCTTTCAGGTAGATGAAAGAGAGGTTCGGGTTGCCGTCGCGCAGCAGATCGCGGTAGGTTTTTTTCAGCGCGGAGCAGACGATCAGCGAAACTTTGTTGGTACGCTGCATGGCGAATGCGGCGTCGTTCAGCGCCTGCAGCCACGGTTTGCGATCGTCGTCGTTCAGCGGCTCGCCGGAGGCCATTTTCATGATGTTGCTGCGCGGATGGAGGAAGTCACCATCAAGAAACGCAGCCTGGAGTTGATGCGCCACTTCGCTCGCCACGGCAGATTTACCGCTACCGGACACGCCCATCAGGACGTAAACGTGGTGATCATGATTAGTCGTGCTCAAAGGGTGTCCCTCAGTCAATTGTTACGGGTAACAGTTATCGGTAACATTGTCCTGCCGGGGCAAAAGAGAAGCAATATCCAAACGTGCGCGAAGTGAATAAGTGTGAGCTAGTTCAAATTTGTCAGCTCAAATAGATCCACCCGGTGACAAGGTGAAACCTAAATCTAACATCTTAGGCGTAACCGTCTCGCCACGAATGCGCGCCAGCAGGCGTTCTGCGCCAATGCGGCCCATACGTTCACGCGGTGTCAGCACGCTCGCCAGACGCGGCTCCATCACCTGGCCGATGTCATGGCCGTGGAAACCCGCAATCGCCATATCTTCCGGGATCTTCAGCCCCAGACGCTGGCATTCGAACGCTGCACCGACCGCAAGGTCATCGTTGGTACAGAAAATACCGTCCAGTTGCGGATACTCGCGTCGCGCCTGACGCATCAGCTCAATACCCGACGTATAGGAAGAGGACTGCTCAACCATTACGCTGTACGGGGTTAAGTTCGCGTCGAGCATCGCCTGCTCGTATCCCTTCTGTTTGATGATAGTACGTTCATCAAGACGCGCGCCCAGATAGGCGATATGACGATGTCCCCGGGCGATGATGGCCGCCGTCATCTGACGTGCCGCTTCGAAGTTATCAAAACCCACGGCGATGTCGAGGCACGGCGACTGGCTGTCCATCAGCTCCACCACCGGAATACCCGCCACTTCAATCATTTTTAGCGTGCGGGCGGTGTGCGTACGTTCGGTTAAAATCAGGCCGTCGATGTTCCAGGAAAGCATGGATTCAAGACGTTCTTCTTCCAGCTCCGGCTTGTACCCGTAGTGGGCGAGCATGGTCTGGTAACCAAACGCATCGGTGACGCTTTCAATGCCGCGAAGCACCTCGGCGAAAACCTGGTTGGTTAAGGAAGGCAGGAGGACACCCACCGCACGGCTGGTCGCATTGGAAAGAATATCGGGTGCGCGGTTGGGGATATAACCCAGTTCATCAAGGGCTGCGGCAATCTTGCCACGCAACGCCACGGAAACCTGTTCCGGGTTACGTAAAAAGCGGCTGACCGTCATTTTGGTCACACCGACGCGATCGGCGACATCCTGAAGTACGGGGCGTTTCTTTTTCATCGTCCTGAGAAATCTTGAAGTGAGAGATTTGCTCAGTTTATCACGGACAAAGCTCAACCTTCCCCGTTTAAAGGGAAGGTTGAGAAATTATTTAGACCGGCGGCAGGTCAAACAGCAGGATTTCACTTTCGCTGTCGGCATGCACGGAGAGTGCCTGTTCATCCCAGATCGCCAGACCATCGGCAGTGGTGGCTTTGGTGCCGTTGATGGACACCTCACCTTTCACTACCTGGATCCAGACGCGGCGGTTAGCGGCAATCTGATGCACAGACTGTTCATCTTTCGCCAGCGCCCAGCGGTACAGCTCCATGTCCTGATGCACTTTCAGGGAACCTTCACGCGCATCCGGGGACAGCACCAGCTGTTTGCCCTGTTTGGCGTCGAAGCGGCGCTGCTCATAGCGCGGCGTGATGCCGGTCTCTTCTGGAATGATCCAGATTTGATACAGGTGCAGTTTTTCCGTTTTACTCGGGTTGTACTCGGAATGACGCACCCCGGTACCCGCGCTCATGATCTGGAACTCGCCCGCCGGAACCTGCTCTTTGTTGCCCATGCTGTCCTGGTGCTCAACCGCCCCTTCCAGCACATAGGTCAGGATTTCCATGTCTTTGTGCGGGTGGGTACCGAAGCCCTGACCTGCATCAATCACGTCGTCGTTAATGACGCGCAGTGCAGAGAAGCCCATGAAGTTCGGGTCGTAGTAGTCGGCAAACGAGAATGAATGCCATGAGTCCAGCCAGCCATGATTCGCGTGACCACGTTCGTTTGCTTTGCGTAAATAGATCATTGTTTTCACCCTCAGTTCGTTTCGATGGAGTAAGTGTGGACGCAAACAGCCTAGGATCATAGAGGGTGAAAATTGACTCCTCTGTTCAAAAATTGTGAACAAGCGCAGAGGAGCCGTTTTTGCTTATTTCGCGAGAGTGATCGTGGCAGGAGAAGCCTGTTCGAACGCCCGCTCGAGCAGTTCGAGGTTGGTAAGAACGTCAGATTCCTTGACGTAATTGGGTGCCCCGCGGGTCAGCGTTTCAAACAGCGCATCGTAGACGCGACCATAGTCGCCGGTTTCCGGCTTCAGCGCTTCTTTGACCGTTACGCCTTCGTCGTTGACATATTCCAGTACGCCCACGGAATCATCCGCCGCAAAGCCCGGTTCACCCGGCATAATGTTGGCCTTCAGACTCGTCTCCTGCTGGTCGATACCGTACTTGATGAACGAGCCACGGGTGCCGTGAACGATAAATTTCGGATAGTCGATTTTCACCAAATGGCTGGTTTTGACGATGGCTTTCAGGTCACCGTAAAACAGTTGCGCTTCAAAAGTATCGTCCGGGTTGGCTTTATTGCGCAGACTGCGAATGTCATACGCAGCGTGGTCCGGCCGGCCAAACAGGGAGATGACCTGGTCCATGGTGTGCACGCCAAGCCCGTAGAAAGAGCCATCCTGAGGCAGCCCGGGTTGGGTTTCCGCTACCGGACGGTAGTAATCAAAGTGACTTTCGATTTCCACAATGTCACCGAGCTTACCGCTTTCAATCGCTTTTTTCGCCGTCAGGAAACAGCTGTCAAAGCGACGATTCTGGTACGGCGTCACGGTTAGCCCTTTGCTTTTTGCCAGCGCGAACAGCGCTTTCGCTTCGGCAAGGGTTGGGGTGAACGGTTTTTCCACCAGCACGTTTTTGCCCGCTTCCAGCGCGCGTTTCGCATAGTCAAAATGGCTGTCGGCGTGGGTGCAGACAACCACCAGCTTGACCTGCGGGTCGTTAAGCACCTCATCGAGATCGCTGGTGAAATGAATATGGGAGTACTGCGGGAGTTGCTCTTCCGGCTTCGCGCGGCGGCGGAAGATGTGCGCGACGTGCCAGCTGTCTTTACGGTTGAGAACATACGGCAGGTGATAGCGGGTCGTACTTTTACCAAATCCAATAAATGCGCAATGTAGTGTCATGGCTCAGTCCTTTTGGAAGGTTACTGAGTCTAACCATAACAAAAAAAAAGCCAGCTAAAAGCTGGCTAAAGTAATACTGGAAGCAATGTGAGCAATGTCGTGCTTTCAGGTTCCCGTAGGGGTCTTCCTGAATGCAGAGCAATAATAATCATTCTCATTCGCACTTGTCCAATACTTTTTGCAAAAAATAGCGGTTGACTCAAATTTTAAAGTCATTGATGTTGAGAGGGACATTTAACTGACTGAGGAACAAGGGATGAGTGAGATTGTGATACGCCACGCGGAACCGAAAGATTATGACGCCATTCGTCAGATCCACGCCCAGCCGGAGGTGTACCACAACACGCTACAGGTTCCTCACCCTTCGCTGGAAATGTGGCAGATGCGGCTAGGCGACCAGCCCGGTATTAAGCAACTGGTTGCCTGTATTGACGATATCGTGGTTGGGCACCTCACCATTGATGTTGCCCAGCGCCCGCGCCGCAGCCACGTGGCCGATTTTGGTATCTGCGTAGGCGCACAGTGGCACAACCGCGGCGTCGCCAGCGCGCTAATCCGCACCATGATCGACATGTGCGACAACTGGCTGCGCGTCGACCGCATCGAATTAACGGTGTTTGTGGATAACGAGCCGGCAATAGCCGTGTACAAAAAACACGGATTCGAGATTGAAGGTACTGGCAAGCGCTACGCCCTGCGCAACGGTGAGTATGTGGATGCGTATTATATGGCGAGAATGAAGTAATTTGTTGCCGGGTGGCGGCTTCGCCTTACCCGGCCTACATTCGTGCCGTTGTAGGCCCGGTAAGCGCAGCGCCACCGGGCAACAAAATCAGTACCCCGCCGTCAAATCATCTACCAAACGCGGGTCCGATGCCCCAAACAGCGCGCCGTCCGGCCCGACCATAATGCTCTGGGTGCTGCCCATCGCCTCTTTTACCGCCACCTTCTGTCCACGTTGCTCCAGCAGTTTGATGGTGTCCGGGCTAAAGCCCTTCTCAACGCGCAGTTCATCCGGCAGCCACTGGTGATGAAAACGCGGCGCGTTGGTCGCTTCGGCGACGTTCATCCCAAAATCGATACTGTTGACCACCATCTGCAACACCGTAGTGATAATCCGGCTTCCGCCAGGACTGCCGGTGACCAGCCAGGTTTTACCGTCTTTCACCACGATAGTGGGTGACATGGATGACAGCGGTCGCTTCTTCGGCCCAACCGCATTCGCATCGCCGCCGACCAGACCGTAGACGTTCGGCACGCCCGGCTTGGCAGAGAAATCATCCATCTCGTTGTTAAGCAGAATGCCGCTGTTGCCCGCCACAATCCCGGTACCAAAGGTGGTGTTGAGCGTATAGGTCACCGCCACCGCGTTACCGTCTTTATCCACCACCGAGAAGTGGGTGGTCTGGTTGCTTTCATACGGTGCCAGCTTGCCGGGGCGGATCTCGCTGGACGGTTTAGCCTTGTTGATGTCGATCTCATCAGCAATGGATTTGGCATATGCCTTGTTGGTCAACGCCTGCCACGGCACCTTCACGAAGTCCGGGTCACCGAGGTATTCCGAGCGGTCGGCGTAGGCGCGTTTTTCGGCCTCCGCCATTACCTGCATCGCATCCGCGCTGCCGAAGCCGAACTTATGCATATCGAAGTTTTCAAGAATATTGAGGATCTGCACGATGTGGATCCCGCCGGAGGACGGCGGTGGCATCGAGAAGACTTCGTAGCCGCGATAGGTTCCGCTAATCGGCTCACGCTCTACCGCCTTATACTCGGCCAGGTCCGCTTTGGTGATGAGCCCGCCGTTTTTCTTCATCTCTTCAGCAATCTGGTCAGCAATCGCCCCTTTGTAGAACGCGTCCGGACCGTTTTCAGCTATCAGCTCAAGGCTTTTGGCGAGGTTCTTCTGCACCAGCTTATCGCCCTTCTTCAACGGCTCGCCGTCTTTCCAGAAGATGGCTTTACTATTTTCGTGATTGGGAATCACTTCACTGCCGTAGGTTTTGAGATCGTCCGCCAGAGCGTCATTCACCACAAAGCCGTCCCGGGCCAGTTTAATGGCTGGCTGCACCACTTTGTTCAGCGGCATGGTGCCGTATTTCTCCAGCGCCAGCGAGAAGCCCGCCACGGTGCCCGGCGTGCCGCTTGCGAGATGGGAAGTCAGGGATTTTTTACTGTCCGGGTTCCCCTGGTCGTCGAGGAACATATCGCGGGACGCCTGAGCAGGCGCCATTTCGCGGAAGTCGATGGCGGTCGTTTTGCCGTCTTTGGTGCGCAGCATCATAAAGCCGCCGCCGCCCAGATTCCCCGCCTGCGGGTGCGTTACCGCCAGTGCATATCCCACCGCGACCGCCGCATCTACCGCGTTACCGCCCTGTTTGAGAATGTCGACGCCCACATGGGTTGCCAGCGCATCCACGGACGCCACCATACCGTGGGTTGCCCGCACGGGATGAAAAACATCTTCCTCCACGCCATACGATACTGGCGGAGCCGCTGGCGGGTTGGCCGCCACGCTAAATGTCCCGCCTGCCATCAGCGCGGCGATGGCGACCCAGCGCAAAAACGTTGGTTTCATCATTATTGTTCTCCAGGTGAAGGGATCCATATTCCCCGCTTAAGCCTGGTTCACAACTCCTAAAAAATCATCGTCATGGTGAAATCAGGGTAAACTTAAGAGAGACCTCAACAGGAGGAAATGACAATGAAACGCTTACTGATTCTTGCGGCGCTGATCCCGTTTGCCGCGCTCGCACAGCCACTTAACACCATGAACAACCCGAACCAGCAGGGTTATGTCATCCCGAGCCAGCAGCGTATGCAGACGGAGATGATGAGCCAGCAGCAACAGCAAAAAGGGATGCTGAACCAGCAGTTGAAAACGCAGACCCAGATGCAGCAGCAGAGCCTGCAAAATCAGATGAACGCCAACACCCAGCGCGTACAGCAGGGACAGGTGCGTGAGCAGCCGCTGCCGAATAAAAACGGTGGGATGTTAGGTGGGATGACGTCGTCAGGCAGCGGACAGCAGCATATGCTGCCGTCGCAGTCGAATGGCAGTATGCTTAACCCGCAGAACTAAAATTCGGGCCGATCAGGTCTATGGCATCGGTACAGATGCTGTCCACGCCCCAGCGCAGCAGTTCGGCTGCACGCTGGGGTTTATTCACGGTATAAACCAGAATATGCAGACCCGCGTCTTTGAGCATCTTCACCCGCGCCTCGTCCAGCAGCCTGTGATTGAGATGGATAGAGACACAGCCTAAGCGGGTCGTCAGCTCGCGCCAGTCCTCACGCCACTCGTCCAGCAGCAGCCCACGCGGGAGTTCAGGCACGGCAGCCTGGGCCGCTTCCAGGGCGTCAATTTCAAACGAGGAGAGCAGCGGCGCCGTCATCCCTTCCCATAGCTCACGCGCGGCCAGCGCAATGACTTTACCCGTCAGCGTCCCGGTGCCGGTGGTCGGTTTGATTTCAATGTTTGCCATCATGCCGTGCTGACGACAGCGGTCCGCCACCTCCGCCAGCAGCGGAAGCGGTTCGCCTTTGAATTCACCGCTGTACCAGCTTCCGGCATCCACTTTCAGCAGATCGCGCCACGGCAGTTCACCCGCCACGCCCCAGCCGTTGCTGGTGCGTTCGAGGTTGTCGTCATGCAGCAGGAAAATCTCGCCGTCCTTCGACAGCTTGGCGTCAAACTCGATCATCGTGTGACCGTAGCGCGCGCCAACATCAATCGCCGCCAGGGTATTTTCCGGCGCCAGTTTACCGCCGCCACGGTGGGCGACGATGTGGGGATAAGGCCAGTTGCTCATACTCGTTGTCCTGTTTCACCATCAAAGAGGTGCAGATGATTTTCCGGCAGGTGCAGCCACAGCGTGCTGCCTGCTTTCGGGCGCTCCTGATGTGCCAGACGCACCACCATTTTTTGCTCGCCCCAGCGCCCGTGCGCCAGGTTATCTGCCCCCAACATCTCCAGCGTGTCCATCACCAGCGGCACGCCGCCGTCCGCCTGAGAGGTTAAACCGATATGCTCGGGGCGGATCCCGAGCGTCATCTTACGCCCGGCGTAGCCACGATAGTACCAGTTGATCGGTAATGCCATCCCGCTTTCCAGCTCAAAGTGCGTGCCTGCATTGCTGATACGCCCTTCCAGCAAATTCATTGCCGGGCTGCCGATAAAGCTCGCCACAAAGCGGGTGGCCGGTTTCTCGTAAACATCCACCGGCGTACCAATCTGCTCGGCGATGCCTTTGTTCATCACCATCACGCGCTGGGCAAGGGTCATAGCTTCGACCTGATCGTGGGTCACGTACAGGGAGGTGGTTTTCAGACGGCGATGGAGCTGTTGCAGCTCAAGACGCATCTGCACGCGCAGCTTGGCATCCAGGTTGGAGAGCGGTTCATCGAACAGGAATACCGCCGGGTCGCGCACGATGGCGCGTCCCATCGCCACGCGCTGGCGCTGACCACCGGAGAGCTCGCGCGGGCGGCGCTTGAGCAGGCCGTCCAGTTCCAGAATGCGTGCCGCTTCTTTGACGCGCTCGTCGATATGGCCTTTGCCCATGCCGCGGATTTTCAGCCCCCACGCCATATTCTCTTCCACGCTCATGTGCGGATAGAGGGCGTAGTTCTGAAACACCATCGCAATACCGCGATCCTTCGGTTCCATCTCGGTGACGCGCTGGCGGTCAATCCAGATATCGCCCGAGGTCACGCGCTCCAGCCCCGCCACCATGCGCAGCAGGGTGGATTTGCCGCAGCCGGACGGGCCAACCATCACGATAAATTCCCCGTCCGCTACGTCGAGCGTCAGCGGCTGAATGACCTGGGTTTTGCCGTCCCAGCTTTTGGTTACTGCCTGAAGTTTTAAACCTGCCATCTTATTTCTCGCTATCGACCAGGCCGCGGACAAACGCGCGCTGCATGGCTAAAACAATGACTACGGGTGGGATAAGGGTGAGCAGCATCGCCGCCATCACCTGGTTCCAGAGGGTGGTGCCTTCGCCGGTGGCAATCATGCCTTTGATGCCCGCGACGGCGGTGCCGAGGCTGACGTCCTGGATAATCAGCAGCGGCCACAGGTACTGGTTCCAGCCGTAGATAAAGGTGATCACAAACAGCGCCGCAAGGTTGGTTTTCGACAGCGGCAGCACGATATCGCGGAAGAAGCGCATAGGTGACGCGCCGTCGATACGCGCGGCTTCAATCAGCTCGTCCGGCAGGGTCATAAAGAACTGGCGGAACAGGAAGGTGGCGGTCGCCGAGGCCATCAGCGGCAGGGTTAAGCCCGCGTAGCTGTCGAGCATCTTCAGGTTGGCGATCACTTCCACCGTCGGGAAGATACGCACTTCCACCGGCAGCATCAGGGTGATAAAGATCATCCAGAAGAAGAGGTTGCGCAGCGGAAAACGGAACCAGACGATGGCGAAGGCGGAGAGCATCGACACCGTGATTTTGCCGACGGTGATGCCGAACGCCATGATGAAGCTGTTGAGCATCATCAGCCAGAACGGCGCGCTGTTCGCGCCCACGCCCTGGGTCCAGATGGTCTTCATGTTCTCAAACAAATGCGAACCTGGGATCAGCGTCATCGGCGTGTCGAACACCGCTTTGGTGTCCAGCGTGGCGGCGACAAACGCCACGTACAGCGGAAACAGGATGACGATGATCCCTAAAATCAGCATGGTATGGCTGAAAATCGTCAGCCCGCGACGGTTCTCAATCATTGGTAGCGCACCTTACTTTCAACATAGCGGAACTGCACCACCGTGAGGATGATGACGAGGAACATCAGCACCACCGACTGCGCGGCGGAGGCCGAGAGATCAAGCCCCGCAAAGCCTTCGCGGTAGATCTTATAGATAAGCGTCGTGGTCGCCTGCACCGGGCCGCCCGCGGTCGCCGCGTCGATCACCGGGAAAGTGTCGAAGAAGGCGTACACGAGGTTAACCACCAGCAGGAAGAAACTCACCGGGGCGATCAGCGGCAGCGATAATCTGAAGAAGCGGCGAACCGGCCCTGCGCCGTCAATCGCCGCGGCTTCCACCAGCGAACGCGGGATGGACTGCAGTGCGGCAAAGAAGAACAGGAAGTTATAGCTGATCTGCTTCCACACCGAGGCGAACACCACCAGGAACATCGCCTGACCGCTGTTCTGGGCGTGGTTCCAGTCGTAACCCAATTCGGCCAGGAAATGGGTAATCAGCCCGCGCCCCGGGTTAAACAGGAAGATCCACAGCACGGCCGCAACGGCGGGCGCGACGGCGTAAGGCAGCAGCATCAGGGTCTGATACAGGCGGCTGCCGCGCACCACGTAGTCCACCAGCGCGGCAAAGAACAGCGAAGCGACCAGACCGCTGACGGTGACCAGCGCGCTGAATTTCATCGTCGTCCAGAAGGAGTCCAGATAGTAGCTGTCGTGGAACAGCGCGGTGAAGTTGTCCAGGCCAACAAACTGGCTGGACAGCCCGAACGGGTCGACGCTTTGTACCGAGTACCACAGCGCTTCGCCCGCAGGCCAGATAAAGAAGATAACGGTGATGACCAGCTGCGGCGCGACCAGAAGATAGGGCAGCCAGCGGGAACGGAACACCGGACGGGATGATGACATAGGTTAGCTCTGTAGGTATTCACCCATCACCCCGACCCTCTCCCCAAAGGGGCGAGGGAGAAAAGACGGCTCCGTGCAGTCCCCTCTCCCCTATGGGGAGAGGGTTAGGGTGAGGGGCAGGTTTTAATTACGATTTGGTCGACTGCTCAAAACGGCGCAGCAGCTGATTCCCGCGTTCTACCGCTGAATCCAGCGCCTGTTGAGGCGTTTTCTTCCCGGTCCACACGCTTTCCAGCTCTTCATCCACGATGGTGCGGATCTGCGGCATGTTGCCCAAACGCAGACCTTTGGTGAACGGCAACGGCGGCTTGTTCAGCATCTGACGCGTCGCGATATCCGCGCCCGGGTTTTTGCTGTAGAAGCCCTGCTCGCGGGTCAGGTCATAGGCGGCTTTGGTGATCGGCAGGTAGCCGGTTTTCTGGTGCCACTCAGCGGCAATCTCTGGCTTCGCCAGGAAGTCGAGGAACTCGGCCACGCCTTTGTAGGTGCCCTTGTCTTTGCCCTGCATCACCCACAGGCTGGCCCCGCCGATGATGGCGTTCTGCGGCGCGCCCTTCACGTCAGCGTCGTACGGCATCATGCCCACGCCGTAGTTGAATTTGGCGTAGTGACGGATATCTGCCAGCGAACCGGAAGACGCGGTGGTAATGGCGCAGTCACCGTTGTAGAACTTCTCAGTGGATTCGTCTTTACGGCCGAAGTAGCTGAAATCGCCCTTTTTGTTGAGCGCTTCCAGCAGCGCAATGTGCTTCACCTGCTCCGGCTTGTTGAACTCCAGTACCGCGTCGGTGCCGTCGAAGCCGTTGTTTTTGGTGGCAACCGGCAGGCCGTGCCAGGCGCTGAAGTTTTCAATCTGGATCCAGCCCTGCCAGCCGCTGGCGTAGCCGCACTTCATGCCCGCCGCTTTCAGCTTAGCGGTGTATTCCGCCAGGTCTTGCCAGGTTTTTGGCGGCTGCTCCGGATCTAAACCGGCTTTTCTGAAGGCATCTTTGTTGTAGTACAGGACCGGCGTGGAGCTGTTAAACGGCTGAGACAGCAGGTGACCGGTTTTGGAATCGGTGTAGTAGCCCGCCACGGTTGGCACGAACTGCGACTCGTCGAAGTTGATGCCCGCCTCTTTGAAGACTTCATAGACCGGCTTAATGGCTTTGGAGGCCATCATGGTCGCGGTACCCACTTCATAAACCTGTAACAGTGCAGGGGCGTTACCGGTACGGAAGGCGGCGATGCCCGCGCTCAGGCTCTGCTCGTAGTTGCCTTTGTACACCGGCACAATTTTGTAATCCGGGTGGGTGTCGTTGAAACGCTGCGCCAGGGAGTCAACTTCTTTACCCAACTCCCCTTCCATGGAATGCCAGAATGGAATGGTGGTGACAGCCATTGCGTTCGTCGCAAAAGCCAGACCCAGTGCCAGACCCAAAGCTGTGTGTCGTAACGATGTCATTGTCATCTCTCTTATTGTGCCGGATGCGCGATATCACGCGTTTTATGCTCGCGAGGTAACATGACATGCTCGAATGACAGAAAAATAACTGTTTGTTTACAGATAAGTGACAGCAAAGCGTCAGGGGGATGATGGTTGTGTGAAGGGTGTTGGGTTAAAAAAAGCCGGGTGGCGGCTTCGCCTTACCCGGCCTGGTCGATCCCGTAGGCCCGGTAAGCGTAAGCGCCACCGGGCAACACAGACGGCTTAGCCTCCGAGGTACGCGCTCCGCACCGCTTCATTCGCCAGCAGCGCATCGCCGGTATCTTCAAGCACCACGCGGCCGTTTTCCAGCACGTAGCCACGGTCGGCGAGCTTCAGCGCCTGGTTGGCGTTCTGCTCGACGAGGAAGATGGTCATCCCCTCTTTACGCAGCTGCTCGATGGTGTCGAAGATCTGCTGGATAATGATCGGCGCCAGACCGAGCGACGGTTCGTCCAGCAGCAGCAGGCGTGGCTGGCTCATCAGCGCGCGGCCAATCGCCAGCATCTGCTGCTCACCGCCGGACATGGTGCCCGCACGCTGAATACGGCGCTCCCACAGGCGCGGGAAGAGTTCGTATACCCACTTGATGCGGGTCTGGTATTCATCGCGGTGAGCGAAGAAGCCGCCCATCGCCAGGTTCTCTTCCACCGTCATGCGCGAGAAGACGCGACGCCCTTCCGGAACAATCGCCACCGCTTCACGCATGATTTTTGCAGTCTGCCAGTCGGTAATGTCTTTGCCATCAAACACAATCCGCCCGCTGGTAGCCCGCGGGTCGCCGCACAGGGTACCGAGCAGCGTGGTTTTGCCCGCGCCGTTGGCGCCAATCAGGGTGACGATTTCACCCTGATTGATGTGCAGGCTGACGTCGTGCAGCGCCTGGATCTTGCCGTAGTGCGCATTGACCTTGTCGAACGTTAACATCGCTTTTTCCATCTTATGCCTCACCAAGGTACGCGCGGATCACGTCCGGATTGTTGCGGATCTCTTCCGGCGTGCCGTTTGCCAGCGGCGTGCCCTGGTTGACCACGTAAATACGGTCCGAAATACCCATCACCAGCTTCATGTCGTGCTCAATCAGCAGGATGGTGGTGTCGTGGTGATCGCGCAGCTCGGCAATCAGCTCGTCCAGCTCTTTGGTTTCTTTCGGGTTGAGGCCCGCCGCCGGTTCGTCGAGCATCAGGATCTCCGGCTGCGTCACCATGCAGCGCACAATCTCCAGACGACGCTGATCGCCGTAGGCCAGGTTGCTCGCCTGACGGTTGGCGTGCTGCAGCAAGCCGATGCGGTCGAGCCAGGTGGCGGCGCGGTCGAGGGCCTCCTCCTGGGCTCGGCGGAAGGCCGGAGTCTTCAGCAGACCGGAGAACAGCCCGGTTTTGAGCTGCTGATGCTGTGCCACCAGCAGGTTCTCAATCACCGTCATCTCGCGGAACAGGCGCACGTGCTGGAAGGTACGCACCACGCCCATGCGGGCAATTTGCTGGCCCGGCAGCCCTTCCAGGTGCTTATCGCGCAGCATGATGGTGCCGCCCGTCGGCTTGTAGAAACCGGTCAGACAGTTAAACACCGTGGTTTTTCCCGCGCCGTTGGGGCCAATCAGGGAGACGATCTCTTTCTTATGCAGATCCAGATTCACGTTGTTGACCGCCAGCAGGCCGCCAAAACGCATCATCAGACCGTTAACGGATAATAATGGCTGACTCATGCCTGCTCTCCTTTCGCTTTCCCGTTCTTCAGCTTCAGCTGTGGACGGGTCATCGGCAGCAGGCCCTGCGGACGCCAGATCATCATCAGCACCATCAAACCACCCAGCATCAGCATGCTGTATTCGTTAAAGTCACGCATCAGCTCGCGCGAGACCACCAGCAGGATGGCCGCGAGAATGACGGCAAACTGCGAGCCCATCCCGCCGAGCACCACAATCGCCAGCACAAAGGCCGATTCGGCAAACGTGAACGATTCCGGGCTGACGAAGCCCTGACGCGCGGCAAACAGCGTCCCGGCGAAACCGGCAAACGCGGCGCTGATGGTAAACGCGGTCAGCTTGATGCGGGTCGGGTTCAGGCCCAGGGAGCGGCAGGCGATCTCATCTTCACGCAGCGCTTCCCACGCGCGGCCCAGCGGCATGCGCAGCAGACGGTTAATCACGAAAAGGGTCACCACCACCAGCAGCAGCGCAACCAGGTAGAGCCAAATCACGCGGTCGGACGGGTCATACTTCACGCCAAAGAAGTTGCTGAAGGTATCCCAGCCGCCTTCGCGGGCGGTACGGCTGAACTCCAGCCCGAAGAAGGTCGGTTTCGGGATCTGGCTGATGCCGTTCGGACCACCGGTGATTTCGGTGTTATTCAGCAGCAGGATACGGACGATTTCGCCAAAGCCTAAGGTCACAATCGCCAGGTAGTCACCGCGCAGGCGCAGCACCGGGAAGCCCAGCAGGAAGCCCGCAGCGGCAGAAACCAGGCCCGCCAGCGGCAGACAGGTCCAGAAGCCGAGGCCGTAATAATGGTTCAGCAGCGCGAAGGTGTAGGCACCGATGGCGTAAAAACCACCGTAGCCCAGCACCAGCAGGCCAGAGAGCCCCACCACCACGTTCAGGCCGAGACCCAAAATCACGTAAATCATGGTCAGGGTAGCGATATCCACCGTGCCGCGCGAGACCACGAATGGCCACGCCACGGCCGCCACCAGCAGCGCCACGAGGAACAGCTTTTGCTTCACGGTGGAACCGTCGATTGCCGGCAGGATGAATTTCGTGCCAGAAACGTTTTTCAGCGTCTTCTGGAACAGCGGACGCAGCAGCTGGAACAGGAACACCACCGCCGTGCCAATAAACACCCACTGCCAGCGGATGTCAGGTGCGGTATCCACCACCAGTTTGGTGCCGCTCAGCTCCAGTTGGACGCCCATAAAGACGCCCGCCAGCACGAAGAACATGGCGGCAGAGAGCAGCGCCATTGCAAAATGCATCGGTTTCATACTTTCTCTACCTCCGGACGGCCCAGAATACCGGTAGGCATGACCAGCAGAACCAGAATCAGCAGGGCAAACGACACCACGTCTTTATATTCGGTGCTCAGGTACGCCGAGGAGAGCGCTTCCGCCACGCCCAGGATCAGGCCGCCGATCATCGCGCCAGGAATACTGCCGATACCGCCAAGTACTGCCGCGGTGAAGGCTTTCATTCCGGCCATAAAGCCGATGTACGGGTTGATCACGCCGTAGAACTGGCCGAGCAGCACGCCCGCCACTGCCGCCATCGCGGCACCGATCACGAAGGTCAGGGCAATCACGCGGTCAGTATTGATGCCAAGCAGGCTCGCCATCTTCAGGTCTTCCGCGCAGGCACGGCAGGCGCGCCCCATGCGGGAATAACGGATGAACAGCGTCAGGGCGAGCATTGCAATAAAGGTCACGACCCAGATGACGAGCTGCATGGTGGTGATAGAGGCAGAGAAGTTTTCGCTGGCCCCCACGATCCACTGACCGTTAAACAGGCTTGGCAGCGCCACGTCGCGCGACCCTTCGGTCAGGCTGACGTAGTTTTGCAGGAAGATCGACATACCGATGGCGGAGATGAGCGCAATCAGACGCTTGGAGCTGCGCACCGGCCGATAGGCCACGCGCTCGATGCTCCAGCCATAGGCGCTGGCGATCACAATGGCGCCGACAAACCCGGCGGCAACCAGCAGCCAGCTGCTGTCGATGCCCATCATCATCAGGGCGGCGATGATCATAAAGGAGATGTAGCTACCGATCATGTACACCTCGCCGTGGGCGAAGTTGATCATGCCGATAATGCCGTAAACCATCGTATAGCCGATGGCAATCAGCGCGTAGGTGCTTCCCAGCGTGACGCCGTTAAACATCTGCTGCAGGAAATAGAGAAACTGCTCGGACATATGCAAACCTTTTTATTCCCGCCCGGCGGTCCGGGCGGCGGGATAATTATTTGGCGGCCGAGGAAGACCCGTCGGCGTGCCACTTAAAGACACCAAACTCAAATCCCTTCAGATCGCCTTTCTCATCCCAGTTCAGCGGCCCAATCACGGTGTTCGCCCCGTGTGCTTTTAAATCTTTCACCAGATCCAACGGCTCTTTGCTGCCGGTACGCTCCAGAGCCGTCGCCAGAGACTGTACGGCCGCGTAGGTGATCCAGACATACGGACCACTCGGGTCCTTTTTCTGCGCCTTAAGCGCATCAACGATAGCCTTGTTCGCCGGATCCTGGTCATAGCGTTTTGGCATCGTAACCAGCATGCCTTCGGCAGAATCGCCCGCGATGTTCGACAGGGAGGCATTACCCACGCCCTCTGGTCCCATAAACTGGGTTTTCAGACCGGTGGCGCGTGCCTGACGCAGCATCTGCCCCATTTCAGGGTAGTAGCCGCCGTAGTAAACGAAGTCGATGTTCTCTTTTTGCAGACGAGCAATCAGCGCGGAGAAGTCTTTCTCACCGGCAGTGATGCCGTCGAAGAAGACGATGTTCGCGCCACCTTTTTTCAGGCCGTCCTGAACGGAACGCGCCAGGCCTTCGCCGTACTGCTGCTTGTCATGAATGATGGCAATGCGCTTTGGCTTTACGGTTTCGAGGATAAATTTGGCGGCGGTGGGTCCCTGGGAAGAATCGAGACCGGCGGTACGCATAATGTGCTGATAGCCGCGCTGGGTCAGTTCTGGGTTAGTGGCGCCGGGGGTGATCATCAGAATACCTTCGTCTTCGTAGATATCAGACGCAGGCTGGGTGGACGATGAGCACAGGTGGCCAATCACATACTGGATGCCATCGTTGACGATTTTGTTGGCGACCGCGACGGCCTGTTTCGGATCGCAGGCGTCGTCATATTCCACGCCCACCAGCTTGTCGCCTTTGATGCCGCCTTTGGCGTTGATGTCTTTGATGGCCTGGCGCGCGCCGTTGAACTCCATATCACCCCACTGGGCAACAGGGCCGGACATTGCGCCCACGACCGCAACTTTGATCTCTTCCGCCATGGCTGCATGCGAGATCGCCAGTGCAACCATTCCCGCGATAAATGTTTTCGCGTTCCTTTTCATCTCAGAATCCCCATTCGTGATGTCGTGTTTATATTTTGTTTTATTATGGTTAAAAAGCATTCTGTACTTTTAATGCACAACGCTATTTTTACCAGTGCCTTTAATGGTTTAGCGCAGTTTTTTGCCAAAAACCAGACTAAAATCTCTATTTTTCAGGCGATTAAGCAAAGATAATATTCTGAAATCATGCAGAGATAAACAAATAAAAGTGCAGTTTGCAGCATAAAATAACGGTACAAAGCGCCGAATAAATCACTACCATTCAGGTTAAAATTCTGCTTATTTTTCGATCCATGTGTTTTCAAACTGCCCAGCGCGTTACCAAAAAACTAATCACCTGGTTAATGAGAATAAAAAGAGGAAGCCGCTGAGTGAATAAATTGAGTACACTGCCCCTACTCAATTTGATTTGGACATGTAGCTAATGAAACTGACTATCGTGCGTCTGGTGACCTTTAGCGACCAGGATCATATCGACCTGGGCAAGATCTGGCCGGAATATTCCCCTTCGTCGCTACGCGTCGACGAGACTCACCGCATTTATGCCGCGCGTTTCAACGAACGCCTGCTGGCTGCGGTTCGCGTGACCCTGAGCGGTACAGAAGGGGCGCTGGACTCACTGCGTGTACGTGACGTCACCCGTCGTCGCGGCGTGGGGCAGTATTTAATTGAAGAAGTGATCCGCGAAAACCCGAACGTGACCTCATGGTGGATGGCTGACGTAGGTGTAGAAGACCGCGGCGTGATGGCGGCGTTTATGCAGGCGTTAGGGTTTACGGCGCAGGAGAGCGGGTGGGAGAAGCGCTAAAAGAAAGCCGGGTGGCGGCTGCGCCTTACCCGGCCTACATTCTCCACCGTATTTTCCCAAGCATTTCGTGTTGCAGGAAGGCGGCAAGTTATGAAATCCCCGGGAGCTTACATAAGTAAGTGACCGGGGTTGAATAACGCAGCCAACGCACCTGCGGCGCGAAAGGCGACGGGAAAATTATTTGGCGTCTGTCGCCGTACCGTTGGCATGCCAGTCAAACACGCCGAACTCAAAGCCTTTCAGGTCACCCTTCTCATCCCAGGACAGTGGTCCCATCACGGTTTCGACGGTGTTCGCTTTCAGCCAGGTCGCAATCTCAGCCGGATCGGCTGACTGGTTCAGACCCGCCTGCAGAGACTGAAGCGCCGCGTAGGTGGTCCAGACGAACGCGCCGCTTGGATCCTGTTTCTTCGCCTTGATGGCATCTACGATAGGTTTGTTCGCAGGGACCTGGTCGTAGTTCTTCGGCTTGGTCACCAGCAGGCCTTCAGCGGATTCACCTGCGATGTTAGACAGGGAAACGTTCGCTACGCCTTCAGGCCCCATAAACTGGGTTTTCAGACCGGCTGCACGCGCCTGGCGCAGGATCTGGCCCATCTCCGGGTGGTAACCGCCGTAGTAAACGAAATCGATATTCTCTTTTTTCAGGCGCGCCACCAGCGTGGAGAAGTCTTTCTCACCGGCAGTGATCCCATCGAAGAAGACCACATTGGCGTTGCCTTTCTTCAGACCATCCTGCACCGCACGCGCCAGACCTTCACCGTACTGCTGTTTGTCATGAACAATCGCGATACGCTTCGGCTTCACTTTATCCAGAATGTATTTCGCCGCCGTTGGACCCTGGTCAGAGTCCAGGCCCGTGGTGCGCAGGGTCAGTTTGTAGCCGCGCGCGGTCAGCTCCGGTGCGGTCGCCGCCGGGGTGATCATCAGAATCCCTTCGTCTTCGTAGATGTCAGACGCAGGCTGAGTTGAGGAAGAGCACAGGTGACCGATAACGTATTTGATCCCGTCGTTCACCACTTTGTTCGCAACCGCTACCGCTTGTTTCGGGTCACAGGCATCATCATATTTTACGATCTGCAGTTTTTCGCCTTTAATACCGCCCTTAGCATTAATGTCTGCAACCGCCTGTTCAGCGCCCGTAAATTCCTGGTCGCCGTACTGTGCTACCGGACCGGACATTGCGCCAACCACAGCCACCTTAATGTCTGCCTGTGCCATGGTGCTGAATGCCAACGCAATACATCCTGCCAGTAACGCTTTACCCTTCATGTTCATCCTGAGATTCCCCATTATTATGGTTATTACGATTGTTGTGATGTTGTTGTGCAGCGCTTTATTTCAGTTATTGGTGTGCTGTTCGCGCTTTTTCAGCATACTCTGCTAAAACATACCCCATTTTTATGATTTTGGAATAGCTAATTTGAAATGAATATATGATAAGCCCGGCAAAGATTTCACCGGGCGCGCGGCTTTAACGTGTCAGCGAGGCGGAGATAATGTCCAGCGCTTGACGGAACTGCACTTCGGGGATTGTCAGCGGATAAAGGAAACGAATAACGTTGCCGTAAACGCCGCAGCTCAGCAGAAGCAGACCTTCCTGCAGCGCGCGTTTCTGTACCTGGCGGGTGAATTCCGGCGAAGGCTGGCCCGTTTGAGGGTCATTAAACTCTACCGCCACCATCGATCCTTGCGCGCGAATGTCGGCGATATACGGACAGTGTTTCTTCGCTTTGTTCAGCACCTCTACCAGGTGATGACCAAGATGCGCAGAACGTGTACAGAGATCCTCTTCATCAATCACGTCCAGCACCGCATGCGCAGCGGCAATCGCCAGCGGGTTCCCCGCGTAAGTACCGCCCAGCCCGCCCGGCGCAGGTGCGTCCATCACGTCGGCACGGCCCGATACCGCAGAGAGCGGCATCCCACCCGCGAGGCTTTTCGCCATGGTGATCAAATCGGGCTTCACGCAGTGGTGTTCCATCGAGAACAGTTTGCCTGTACGGGCGAAACCACTTTGTACCTCGTCGGCAATCAGCAAAATACCGTGGGTATCACAGAGGGCACGCAGCGCCTGCATAAAATCGGCAGGTGCAATATTGAAACCGCCTTCCCCCTGAACCGGTTCGAGAATAATGGCCGCGACCTGATCCGGTGCGATATCCGCTTTAAAGATGCGCTCCAGGCTTTTTAACGCCTCATTCGTGCTAACGCCGTGCAGATCGTTCGGATACTGCGCGTGATACACCGAGCCAGGGAACGGACCAAAGCCCAGTTTGTACGGCGCAACTTTGCCAGTCAGCGCCATGGTCATAAAAGTACGGCCGTGGAACGCGCCGCCGAAAGTGATGAGGCCAGGACGTCGGGTATAGGCGCGGGCTATTTTAACCGCGTTTTCAACCGCTTCTGCGCCCGTCGAGAAAAAGGCCGTTTTGGCCGGGCCATCAATGGGCACGCGCTGGTTGATACGCTCGGCCAGCGCCACATAGCCTTCATACGGCACAATCTGGTACGCCGTATGGGTAAAGGCGTGGAGTTGTTTTTCAATAGCGGAAATGACTTTGGGATGGCGATGGCCGGTATTCAGCACCGCAATGCCGGCGGCGAAGTCGATATACTCGTTGCCTTCTACGTCCCACACCGTGGCGTTTTCGGCTTTATCGGCATAGAAATTACACATGACGCCGATACCGCGCGGCGTCGCCTGCAAACGCCGGTCGTTCAGTTCGTTATTTTTCACCCTGTCCCCCTGAGAAAATCGCCTGCTTAGCGCATCAGTAAGTGTTTGCCAGGGGGGAGGAATTCGCCAGAGCGGGCGCTAAAAAAACAAAACCCCCGGACTCTCATCCAGGGGTTCTCAGTGTACTTCGCAGAAATTACGCTTCGATAGCGGCGCGAAGTTTTTTCATGGCGTTCTTTTCAAGCTGACGCACACGTTCAGCGGAGACGCCGTAGCGGTCGGCCAGTTCCTGCAGCGTGGACTTGTTGTCTTCGTCCAGCCAGCGGGCACGGATAATATCCTGACTACGTTCGTCGAGGCCTTCCATCGCATGGGTGAGCTTATTCACGGCCTGATCTTCCCAGTTATCCTCTTCAATGCCGTCAGCAAAGTTGGAGGTTTTATCCTGCAGATACAGAACCGGGGCCATTGGCTGGCTGTCAGAGCCGTCGTCGTCGGAGGACATATCAAACGTCATGTCCTGCGCGGCCATACGGGATTCCATCTCACGCACATCTTTGCTGGATACACCCAGCTCGCGCGCCACCATTTCCACTTCATCCTGATTGAACCAGCCCAGACGCTGCTTGGTTTTACGCAGGTTGAAGAACAGTTTACGTTGCGCTTTTGTCGTGGCGACTTTCACGATACGCCAGTTGCGCAGCACGTATTCATGAATTTCTGCTTTGATCCAGTGTACGGCGAAGGAGACCAGTCGCACACCCACTTCCGGGTTAAAGCGACGTACAGCCTTCATCAGACCGATGTTACCTTCCTGAATCAAGTCCGCCTGCGGCAGGCCATAGCCCGCGTAATTACGAGCAATGTGAACAACAAAGCGCAGGTGAGACAGGATCAGCTTTTTCGCTGCTTCCAGATCGCCCTGGTAATGCAGCTTTTCAGCAAGCTCCTTTTCTTCCTCGGCCGTTAACATCGGCCAGGTGTTCGCAGCCCGGATGTAAGATTCCAGGTTACCAACAGGGGCTAAAGCTAAAGTTTGCATTTCTTTGGTCATTCATTCCTCTCAATGTTTCTTCTGGTCCAGGTTGTCCCCGTCAGGCAACAACCATGCCAAAGCGTTTGAGCCACGAGATTAGCATTCACTCTTTTATCAGACAGTGATTTTATCCACAAGTTCCAGGTGCAACAGTGAATAAATTACGCACAAAATGTGACATGGAGATGATAACAGGGGAAGAGACAACAGGGACGCTTTCCCTGCAGAGCGAACATCTCGGTGCAGGGAAAGATTATATCACGCTTTTATTAGTCGGGAGTAAAGTGGCGTAAATGTTGAACGGTCGCCAGCCAGGCAGCCACCCAACCAATCATCGAGCAAACCAGCAGTAATAACAGGCACTCGTCAAATCCTAAGCCACTGATATCAAACTTAGTTCCGAAAACCTGCGCCACTTCCGTCACGGCCGATGACAAACGCATCACCAAAATTTCTGACAAAATCAGTGAAAGAAATGCGCCGGAAAAACCGAGCAATGCGCCGCCATAGAGGAAAGGACGAAGGATGAAGCCATCCGTCGCGCCAATCAGTTTCTGCACGTTAATGGTATCGCGGCGAGCAAAAATGCTCAGGCGCACGCTGTTACCAATGACGAGGAACACCGCGGCCACCATCAGTACGCCGATCATCGCCGACACACGTCCCACCAGCCCGGTCAGCGCGGCAAGACGGGCAAACCAGCTGTCGTCCATGCGCACTTCATCAATTCCGTTAATCCGGGTGATGCGATCGCGTAACGTATTTAGCGAATCGGTCCCCTGGAAATCGAGCTTCGGGATCACCACCGCCACCGCAGGTAACGGGTTCTCTTCGAGCATATCCAGCGCGCCGCCAAAACCGGACCAGTTGCGAAACTCGCCCAGCGCTTCTTCACGGGAAAGATAGTTGACCTTCTCCACGCCCTGCTCGGCCTGGATTTGCCCGACCACCTGCGCCGCCGCGTTATCGTCGAGCGCTTTATCCAGATAAACGGTGATCTGCGGCGACGGATAATACTGGGACGCCGCCTGGTTCACGTTCTTATAAACCATGTAGCAGACGCTTGGCAGCGTCAGGGAGATGGCGATGACCATCACCGTCAGGAACGTTGCCAGCGGTTTGCTTTTCAGATCCTGCAACGCGCCGTGGAAAGCGTAGCGCACCTGCTCGTTAAACACGTTGGTTTTGCGCGAAGCCGGCTTTGGCGCCGCTTTCTGGCGCTTGGGTGCGTTACGATTGCCATCACCGCCACCCTGCGGCTTACGGAAACGGTCAAACCGGTTCCCGAACTGCCGAATCTGGTTCATTGCATCACGCTTGTTCACCATGGCCTCCGTGCAAATGTCCATCGCTCAGAGTCAGCATGCGGTACGAACGACGGGAAATCAGCCCGATATCGTGCGTCGCCATCAATACTGTGACCCCAACGCGGTTGAATTCCTCAAACAGACGCAAAATCCCTTCGGAGAGCGCATCGTCCAGGTTACCTGTGGGTTCATCCGCCAGCAGTACGGCCGGCTTGTTCACCACCGCACGGGCGATGCCCACACGCTGCTGTTCACCGCCGGAGAGCTGGATCGGGAAGTTCTTCGCTTTGTCCAGCAGCCCAACCTTATCCAGCGCCGCAGAGACGCGACGACGGATATCATCATAGCTGGCACCGGCAATAATCAGCGGGATAGCGACGTTATCGAAAACGGTGCGATCCATCAGCAGATGGTGATCCTGGAAAATCATGCCGATCTGACGACGCAGGAACGGCACTTCACGGTTCTTAAGACGGCTAATATCATGGCCGCTGAACCAGATTTTCCCGGCGCTTGGCCGTTCGATCCCACAGATAAGCTTGAGCAGAGTACTTTTCCCCGCGCCGGAATGGCCGGTCAGGAATGCCATCTCGCCTGGCTGCAGGTGGAATGTGACTCCCTGCAGCGCTTGTCTCCCACCGAGATAGGCCTTGCTGACGTGTTCAAAGCGAATCATTGTTAGTCCTCTCGGGCAAATAGTGCCTCAATAAAGTCGTCCGCTTTAAACGGACGCAAATCCTCAATACGCTCGCCCACACCGATGTAGCGGATAGGAATGCCGAACTGGTCGGCTACGGAGAAGATCACCCCGCCTTTCGCGGTGCCGTCCAGCTTGGTCAGCGCGATCCCGGTCAATCCTACCGCTTCATTGAACAGCTTCGCCTGGCTAACGGCGTTCTGTCCGGTGCTGGCGTCGATAGTCAGCATAATTTCATGCGGTGCATCTTCGTCCAGCTTCTTCATGACGCGGACGATTTTCTTCAACTCTTCCATCAGGTGCGATTTGTTCTGCAAACGCCCTGCGGTGTCAGCAATCAGCACGTCCACGTTACGGGACTTCGCCGCCTGAATGGCATCAAAAATCACGGACGCGGAATCCGCGCCGGTATGCTGGGCAATCACCGGAATGTTGTTCCGCTGGCCCCACACCTGCAGCTGCTCAACCGCCGCCGCACGGAAGGTATCGCCCGCCGCCAGCATCACCGATTTTCCCTGCTGCTCGAACTGACGCGCCAGCTTGCCGATAGTCGTGGTTTTACCCACGCCGTTAACACCCACCATCAGAATAACAAATGGCGTTTTGCCTTCAATATTAAGCGGTTCATCAACTTTTGCGAGAATTTCACCCATCTCGTCTTTCAGCAGGCCGTACAGTGCCTCGGCATCGCGCAGCTGTTTGCGGCTTGCCCCTTCGGTCAGGCTGGCGATGATCTTACGGGTGGTTTCCACCCCCACGTCAGCGATCAGCAGTTGCTCTTCCAGCTCTTCAAAGAGATCGTCGTCGATCTTCTTGCCGCGGAACAGACTGATAAATCCGGAACCCAGATTTTCTTTGGTTTTTAACAGGCTGCGCTTCAGACGGGCAAAGAAACCTTCTTTGGTCGGTTTTTCCTGCTCCTGAACGATCTCTTCTTCAGCCTGCTCCTGCTCTTCCACCGGCACGACGATAACCGCGTCTTCAGCCGCTTCCGCCGCCAGCGCCTGGGCTTCCAGCTCGTCGTCGGTCAGCTCTGGCTCAAGCGCCGCCTCTTCTTCCACCGCCTCAACAATTTCAACGGTTTCCGCTTCGGCCTGCCACTCTTCTGCAGATACCTCTTTGGCTTTAACCTCTTCCGGCAGCGGCAGCTCTTCATGTTCGATAACAGCCTGCGGTGCGTCGGTAACGGCTTCGGGCACAACCGGTTCTGGCTTCTCGCTCTCCTGAACCTGTTCAGTGACTTCAACCACCTCTTCAGCAAACGATTCAATCTCTTCTTTGCTGTGGACAGGTTCTTCCGCTTCGATAACCGCAGCGGTTTCTACAGGCGTTTCAGGCTGTGACTGCTCTTCTACAACCTGTTGTTCTTCGGTTTTCTGTTCTGTTTCTTGCTCTTTTTCACCGAAACCCAACCAGGAAAAGAAGCCACGTTTTTTTTGTTTTGCCATCTGCGACTACACTCCTCGCGGCGCTATATACAGGGAAGCTAAAAAAATGATGAAATAGTCTAACACTTTACTTAATTGACATCACCGCCCGCAATCGCAGGGCAATGGTTAACAGAGCTTTCCAGAGATGAAGAAACCCACCCGCGCCCCGGCCGGTCAAATTCGAATTATCGGCGGTCAGTGGCGAGGCCGGAAATTACCGGTGCCGGACAGCCCCGGTTTACGCCCGACAACCGACCGCGTTCGCGAGACGCTGTTTAACTGGCTCGCCCCGTCAATGGTAGATGCCCACTGCCTGGACTGCTTCGCCGGCAGCGGTGCATTAGGGCTCGAAGCGTTGTCGCGCTACGCCGCCAGCGCCACGCTGCTGGAGATGGAGCGCGGCGTGGCACAGACGCTGCAGCAAAATCTGGCGACGCTCAAAGCGAGTAACGCCAAAGTCGTAAACACCAATACCCTGAGCTTCCTCGCGCAGAAAGGCACGCCGCATCAGGTGGTGTTTGTCGATCCGCCGTTCCGCAAGGGGCTGCTCGAAGAGACGTTATCCCTGCTGGAACAAAACGGCTGGCTGGCGGATGACGCATTAATTTACGTTGAAAGCGAAGTGGAAAACGGTCTTCCGCCAGTGCCCGCGCACTGGGATCTGCACCGCGAAAAGGTTGCCGGTCAGGTCGCTTATCGTCTTTATCACCGTCAGGTACAAGGAGGCTCTGATGCCGGTACTGATTAACCTGGGACGTTTGCTGATGCTGGGCGTCTGGGCATTTTTGATTTTGAATCTGGTGCACCCGTTCCCGCGCCCGTTGAACATCTTCGTTAACGTGGCGCTGATTTTCACCTCGTTCATGCACGCCCTGCAGATGATAATGCTGAAAAACGGCCTGCCAAAAGATGGCCCGCCGATGACCGGCTGGCAGCAACTGCGGGTATTTATTTTCGGCGTGTTTGAGTTGCTGGTGTGGATGAAGAAGTTTAAGGCGCAGGTGAAGAAGTAGGGTGCGGCCTGATGCCCTCACCCTAACCCTCTCCCACCGGGAGAGGGGACCGATCGCGCATTATTCCGCCCTAAAACCTTCAAACCGCGACCCTTTGTAGCTCAGCATTCCTTTCTCACCCACCGTCAACTGGTGGTACTGCTGCGCCTCCAGGCGGAAAGTCATCTCCAGCCCGCCGGTTTCCGGCTTAAAGCTGGCTTCATAGCGCATCGTCGCGCCTGCAGGCGTAACCTGCTGTTGGCGAGAGCGTCGGTCGTTGAGGGCTTTCTCGCGCTTATTGCTCACCACCACCCGCTTTTGCATCAGCGGTGCGGCATCGTTATCCGCCTTTTCCCGGCGCTGCTGCACGAAGCGAAACGAGGCGGCAATGACGATAATCGCTACCACGATAATGAAAAACAGCGGCATCTTGATCATTGAAACATCCCATCAGATTATGCGGAATTCAGGATACCTCGCCTGCCCCGGCATTGCCAAACGCCCGCCCGCGTCACTACACTGGATCAGAAACTGATTATTCAGCCTTAACAGTTACAGGGAGTTAATATGCTTTGGTCATTTATCGCTGTCTGTTTTTCCGCATGGCTTTATGTTGATGCGTCCTACCGTGGCCCAGCCTGGCAGCGCTGGTTGTTTAAACCCGTCACGCTGTTGCTCCTTCTGCTGCTTGCCTGGCAAGCGCCGATGTTTAACGCCATCAGCTACCTGGTTCTCGCCGGGCTGTGCGCGTCCCTGATTGGCGATGCCTTAACCCTGCTCCCGCGTCAGCGTCTGCTGTATGCCGTTGGGGCGTTTTTCCTGTCGCATCTGCTGTATACCATCTACTTCGCCAGCCAGATGACGCTCTCCTTCTTCTGGCCGCTGCCGCTGGTGCTGCTGGTGATTGGCGCACTGCTGATAGCGGTGATCTGGTCGCGTCTGGAAGAGATGCGTTTGCCAGTCTGTACATTTATCGCCATGACGCTGGTGATGGTGTGGCTCGCTGGCGAGCTCTGGTTCTTCCGCCCGACGTCTCAGGCGATGTCTGCGTTCTTCGGCGCAGCACTGCTCTTACTCGGTAATATCGTCTGGCTGGGCAGCCACTATCGCCGTCGCTTCCGCGCCGACAACGCGATTGCTTCCGCCTGCTACTTTGCCGGGCACTTCCTGATCGTGCGTTCGCTGTATATCTAAATAACGCTTGACTCTGGAGTCGACTCCAGAGTGTATGCTGCGGTTAATGAGAAAATTATCATTACCGGAGACTGCCATGTCGACTCCAGAAACACCTAAAAAAATCCCACAATTTTCGGCACTTAAGCTCAGCCCGGTTCCGCCAAAAGAGGACTGCTGCTGCGAGGGGAGCTGCGAAACGCAAGCCGACGCGCTGCCCGAAAGCGGTAATCGCTACAGCTGGGCCGTCAACGGTATGGACTGCGCAGCCTGCGCACGTAAAGTGGAAAATGCGGTCAAACAGGTGCCGGGCGTCAGCCACGTTCAGGTGCTTTTTGCGACCGAAAAGCTGTTAGTCAGCGCCGACAAGGATGTCAGTAAGCAGGTTGAAGCCGCCGTCAGCAAGGCGGGATACACCCTGCGCAGCGAAACAGCCCCTGTCGAAAAGACCGCCTCCCTGAAGGAAAATCTGCCGCTCATTACCCTCATCATCATGATGGCCCTGAGCTGGGGTCTGGAACGGATCAACCATCCGTTTGGCAACCTGGCGTTTATCGCCACCACGCTGGTCGGACTGTTTCCGATTGCCCGCCAGGCATTACGTCTGATGAGAAGCGGCAGCTGGTTCGCCATCGAAACGCTGATGAGCGTGGCGGCGATCGGCGCGCTGTTTATCGGCGCGACGGCGGAAGCGGCGATGGTTCTGCTGCTGTTCCTGATCGGCGAACGGCTTGAGGGCTGGGCCGCCAGCCGCGCGCGTAATGGGGTGAGCGCGTTGATGGCACTGAAGCCGGAAACCGCGACGCGGGTTAACGAAGGCAAACGTGAAACGGTCGCCATCAGCACGCTGCGCCCGGGCGACGTCATTGAAGTCGCCGCAGGGGGGCGCTTGCCTGCCGATGGCGCACTGCTTAGCGCCACCGCAAGCTTTGATGAAAGCGCCCTGACAGGGGAATCCATTCCGGTTGAGCGTACCGCGGGAGAAAAAGTGCCTGCAGGCGCCACCAGCGTTGACCGCCTGGTGCAGCTTGAGGTGCTTTCCGGGCCCGGCGACAGCGCCATCGACCGTATCCTGAAGCTGATTGAAGAAGCTGAAGAGCGTCGTGCCCCCGTCGAGCGTTTTATCGATCGCTTTAGCCGGATTTACACGCCCGCAATTATGCTGGTTGCTCTGCTGGTTACGCTCGTTCCACCGCTGTTCTTTGGCGCGCCCTGGGAGGGCTGGATTTATAAAGGTCTGACCCTGCTGCTGATTGGCTGCCCGTGCGCGCTGGTGATCTCCACGCCAGCGGCGATCACCTCCGGTCTGGCGGCAGCGGCACGTCGCGGGGCGCTGATTAAAGGCGGTGCGGCGCTGGAGCAGCTGAGCCAGGTTCAGCATATCGCCTTCGACAAAACCGGCACGTTAACCGTCGGCAAACCCCAGGTGACCGGCATTTATCCGCAGGATATCGCTGAAGATGAACTGCTTACCTTAGCCGCCGCCGTCGAACAGGGTTCCACCCACCCGCTGGCGCAGGCCATTGTGCGGGAAGCGCAGGCTCGCGGATTACCGATTCCGGCGGCCACCGCCCAGCGGGCGCTGGTCGGGTCCGGGATTGAGGCCAACGTCGACGGTAAAAAGGTCCTGATTGTCGCGGCGGGTCACTCCCCTTCAGCACAGGTTCAGGCGTTAGAGCAGGCAGGGCAAACTGTCGTGGTTGTTATGCAGGACGGCGTGACGAAAGGGATGCTGGCGCTGCGCGATACCCTGCGTGATGACGCGAAGGAAGCCGTAGCGGCGCTGCATCAGCTGGGCGTGCAGGGCGTGATCCTGACCGGGGATAACCCACGTGCGGCGTCAGCCATTGCGGGTGAACTGGGACTGGAATTTAAAGCTGGATTGCTGCCCGCCGATAAGGTCAGTGCGGTAACCGAGCTGAACAGCCACGCCCCGCTCGCGATGGTCGGGGACGGCATTAACGATGCACCCGCGATGAAAGCATCCACCATAGGCATTGCGATGGGAAGCGGCACCGACGTGGCGCTGGAGACGGCAGACGCGGCGCTGACGCATAACCGTCTGACCGGGCTGGCAGAGATGATCGGCCTGGCGCGGGCGACGCGGGCCAATATCCGCCAGAACATCGGGATTGCGCTCGGACTGAAGGGGATTTTCCTGGTGACGACGCTGCTCGGCATGACCGGGCTGTGGCTGGCAGTGCTGGCGGATACGGGGGCAACGGTGCTGGTGACGGCGAACGCGCTCAGGCTGTTGCGTCGTCGATAAAAAAACGCCCGGTGGCGCTAACGCTTACCGGGCCTACATGTTCTGCCAGATCGTAGGTCGGGTAAGGCGAAGCCGCCACCCGACTTTTTTATAAGAAATAGCTCATCGCCAGGCCTAAAAACAGCACCAGCCCGACATAGTTATTATTCAAAAACGCTTTAAAGCAGGCTTCACGTTCGCGTTTGGCAATCAGCTTTTGCTGGTAAGCAAACAGCAATCCCGCCACCAGCACCGACCAGTAAAACTCCCAGTTCAGCCCGTTCAGACGGCCAATCGCGACCATCAGTGCCAGTACCGCGACCTGTAAAATGCCGATGATCAGTTTGTCCTGACGTCCAAAGAGAATGGCGGTCGATTTAATACCAATTTTCAGGTCATCGTCGCGGTCTACCATCGCGTATTGCGTGTCATACGCCACGGCCCAGAGAATGTTCGCCAGGAACATCAGCCAGCAGCTGAGCGGTAGGGATTCACTCACCGCCGCAAACGCCATCGGAATCGACCAGCCAAATGCCGCGCCCAACACAACCTGAGGCAGGTGGGTATAGCGCTTCATGAACGGATAAACCCAGGCCAGTGCAAGCGCAGCGACGGAAAGCAGAATTGTCATGGTGTTCAGCGTTAACACCAGCAGGAATGAGAGCAGCACCAGTACGAGGAACAGCACGCGGGCTTCTTTTCCGGTCACCTGGCCGCTGGGTAACGGACGGTTGGCTGTCCGTTTTACATGGCCGTCGAATTTACGATCGGCATAGTCATTCACCACGCAGCCCGCCGCGCGCATCAACCAGACACCGGCGACAAATACGCCCAGGATCCATAGCGGCGGTACGCCCGGCGTTGCAACCCACAGCGCCCATAAGGTCGGCCACAGCAGCAGTAACGCGCCAATAGGTTTATCAGTACGCATTAAGCGGTGATACGCCAACAGCTTATTCTGCGTCAGGCTCCACTCCATTTTTTCTTCCTCTTAGTACAACGGTGATGCCGGTAAAAAAAGTTCCGTCAGGATTAACGGCTTACCGCTCAGGCGAAGGCGGGAACGGCGTCCCCACAGTTCGGCATCACGCCCAATCTCAATAAAATCCCGGGTCAGCTCAGATGAGGTAAAAAGATAACGTCCCAGCGGGGTTTTCCCCAGCCGCTGCAGCGCCAGCTCAGGCCCGGAAAGGGTGGACTCGGGCACTACCGTCCGTCCGGCAAGCCAGGGCTCACCATCGGCACAGAGCAAAATTTCGCGCAGCCAGTAGCGTTCCTCTTGCGGCAGCAGCGGCAGCTCGCTGGCGATCTCATCGCCGGAGACAAACCCTTCCTGTATCAGGGTCACCGTGACCGTTTTACCTTGCTGTTCAAAACGTTTCGTCATGGAATCTTCCAGCAGCAACCAGTCCAGTTGCTGCGGATCAAGCGCAGGTATTTGGTCGAAATAGCGCAGCGCACGCAGTTGCGTTAGCGCGGGGTGTGACATGCCAGACTCTCCGATACATAACGTAATGGCATTGTATCGCAGAAACACGGATTAAGGGGGGCCAAACGTTATTTAACGATCACGATCGCAACATGGATGCAACAGCCTGGCGGACACGAAAAAAAGTGCGCCCACTCAGGCGCACTAAACTACTGACAAATCAGCACTGTGGGGAAACGGTTACCCCTTGCCTTTTACACTGCTGATAAAGGTGGAACGGGCAGTGGTTGAACCTAAACGTTCGGCTTCATCAAGCAGTTTCAGCGCTTTATCGACATCGCCGCGCTTCACCGCCTGCTTAATAGCGTTGTTGAAGTATTCTTCGGTGTCGTTCAGTACCGGCTCAGCTTTCTTCGCCGGTGCTGGTGCGGCGGCTGCTACCGGTGCGGCTGCGGTGGCAACTGGTGCGGTATAGGCAGGTGCGGCGGTATTACCCACGGTTACCGGGCCGTTACCGGAGGAGCCAAACAGCGGGCCGACCAGCACGCTGGAACCGCTGTTCGTTTTCACCTTCAGCTTTAACGTTCCGTCGGTGACGTGGCGTGCAATCGGGTCTGGAATATCAGGTACGGCGTTGCCGGTGCCCTTCGCATAGGCTTTGGCCGGGTCAAGCAGCGTGGTGGTTTTCTGCAGATCTTGCTCAGTCGTAAAGACCAGCACGTAGAGTTTTTGCTGTCCCAGCGCAGGCGTAAGACGCATGACACCTTCCAGACGATCGGCACTCATTACGCCAGGTTCCTGATAAGTAAAATATTCACTTGGGAAAAAGGCAGATGGTGTCATGTTCTGATCGAGAATCAACACGTTTGGCGCAAATACGCTCGTCTGCTTGTTGACTTCACTGGTCAAGGTAATGGCCAGTTCACCGATATTAGCAGGTACGCTATACGCAGCGACCGGGCCAGTAATACCCGGAACATTAATCGTTTGTCCGCCTGTTGAGAGCTGGGTGGTCTGGGTTTTAGACTGATCGACAGGCGTCCAGACCAGCTGTTGCAGTGTCGCCGCCGGAATGGCTGGTGCAGATGTTGTATTCTGCGGAACGAAGTTCACGTTAGCGAGCGTGACGGCAGGCGCGCTTGCCAGCAGCCCTGCGGATAAACAAAGGGCAAGAAGAGTTTTGTTCATTTTCATTGTTATCACCTCAAAATGCACAGGTCAGCGGTAGCCAGGCAATAGCGCGCCGTCCCAAGGATTGAGGGGCTTGCGCCCCTCAGTTTGGTCATTACTTCAGGTTAAGACAGTATTACCACCAGATTTCCATCTGGGCGCCGAAGGACCACTCGTCGTTGTCGCCACGACCGAAGGAACCACCGTTGAAGCCATCTTTAACCGCTTTACCGAAGTTAGGGTTATTCGCTGGGTTACCGTTGTAGTCATAGCCCCACTTCTCATCCCACTTCGCATAGGTTGCGAAGACGCGGATTGCTGGACGTGACCAGATGCTGTCGCCAGCCTGCCACTGTTGCGCCAGGGTGATTTTGTACTGGTTGTTGGTTTCGCCAGTTTCCTGGGATTTGACGTTGTCGTAGCCCACTTCCAGCAAGGTGCTCATGATTGGTGTCCATTTGAACATTGGACGAACACCTACAGTCCACCACTTGGTGCCGTTGTTGTTATCCCAGTCGATATCCTGATACATACCGACGTACATCAGGTCCCAACGATCGCCCAGAGAGATTGCACCGTGGTCAAGGATACGCAGCAGGCTGCCGTTGTTGTTGATGTCATAGGCAAAACCGGTATTGCCATCAATGCCTACGCCAGAACCTTGAGACAGGCCTTTACCCTGAGAGGTCATGGAGTCGGTGGCGTACTGAACCACAAACTTGTTGTAGCCTTTCAGCATGCTCTGGGTGTGTTCAGCGGTGAACATCCAGCCGTCTTTAGACGCACCGTCAACCAGACGATAGTCATCACGTGGGTTAGCACGGCCATAGTCAACGCCCAGCTCAAGGGTGCCGCCTGGGTTAACTTCCATCTGCGCTAAACGCACGTCAAAGACGTCGTTCGCGGTGCGGGTGGTGTAATCATAAATACTGTTGCTGGCGAAGGAGGAAGAACCGCCTGATTCAGAAGAGCGGGTTGCTGCCAGAGAAAGTTTACCGAAACCGACGTCAATATTTTCCAGACCCGCACCAGGACCAGAGATATCCCAGTAGTAGAAGTCGATCATGTGAACGTCATGACGCTGATAGAAGCGCTTACCAGCCCAGATGGTGGAACCTGGCAGCCATTCGATCAGGTTTTTACCCTGCACGTTGGCTTCACGGAACGCCGGGTCAGTGGCTTCCCAGTCGTTCTGTTGTGCTACGGAATACGCTACGTTGGTGTCGAAGTAGAAGCTCTTGTCGCCTTCTTTCCACACTTCCTGGCCCAGCTTCAATTCCGCATAGGTTTCACATTCGTTACCAAGACGGTATTTACTTTGAGCACCGGTTGCCTGGAAGCACTGTTGTTCGCCGCCACTCCCCGTCCAGCCGATACCGGAACGAGCATAACCATGGAAATCCACGGCCATTGCCTGAGCAGACATTACGCCCGCTGCGACGGCAACTGCCAGAGGAAGTTTGCGCAGAGTAATCATCATTCTATCTCCTGAGATCATTGCTTTTCTTTGAACACTTCACCTGTCGGTTTCGTGTCTTCTTTTGGGATTGCTTAAACGCCTGGCTCTTTATGCAACCGACGACATGCAGTGCCATCCTCACGGAACAGATGGCAACGCTCTGGCGGCAAGCCGATAGCGAATGTGGCACCCTCTTCTACCAACACCACGTCATTCTGGCGGTAGACCAGGTTCTGACGAATGGCGGGGATCTGGATATGAATCTGTGTTTCGTGACCAAGCTGTTCAACGACCTGAACGTCACCTTCCAGCGTCACATCGGCAATGTGACTCGGCAGGAGATGCTCAGGGCGGATACCGAGGGACATGTTTGCCCCGACCTGTACGTTGGCGCTGTCCACCGGCAGCCAGACTTGCTGGCGGTTTGGTAGCTCCACCTGTACCTGTTCAATGGCCGTTGCAGTCACTTTAACGGGCAGGAAGTTCATCTTTGGCGAGCCAATAAAGCCTGCAACAAAGCGGTCTGCCGGATAGTGATAGAGCTCCAGCGGTTTGCCCACCTGCGCCACGCGACCGGCATCCAGCACCACGATTTTGTCGGCCAGCGTCATCGCTTCGACCTGATCGTGGGTGACGTAAATCATCGTGCGGCCAAGACGTTTGTGCAGACGGGAGATTTCGATACGCATCTGAACGCGCAGGGCGGCATCCAGGTTAGAAAGGGGTTCGTCGAGCAGGAACACGCGCGGTTCGGCCACCAGCGTACGGCCAATCGCCACACGCTGACGCTGACCGCCGGAAAGCGCTTTCGGTTTACGCTCCAGCAGGTGCGCCAGCTGTAATACTTCCGCCACCTGGGTGACGCGCTGGTTAATCACGTCTTTCTTCGCGCCGGCCAGCTTCAGGCCAAAGGACATGTTCTCGGCAACGGAAAGATGGGGATAAAGTGCATAAGACTGGAACACCATACCGACGCCACGTTCGGCAGGCGGAATGTCGTTCATTCGGGTATCACCGATCAGCAGGTCGCCGCTGGTGATGGTTTCAAGACCGGCAATCATACGCAGCAGAGTAGATTTACCACAGCCTGATGGGCCGACAAACACCACAAACTCACCTTCAGTGATGTCCAGATTGATGTCTTTTGACACCACTACGTCGCCCCAGGCTTTCGTTACATTACGCAGCTGTACGCTCGCCATGCCCTTCTCCCTTCGTTACAACCTGTCACCGACAGAAACATTCAACATAAGTTCACTATGGGGTATCCATAACTTTCACGAATCCTCCACCCCCCGGCTTTTTTATGGGGGAGGAGGCGGGAGGATGAGAGAGCAGGCTCTGCGACCGCAGCCGGGGGGCTGAGGCGAAATTCGTGAAGCCGCCTGCAAAATTCGGTGGGTTTTTATGTGCGCCAGCACTCATAACTTAAATTTATGCAACGGAGATCACACAAACAGGGGGTGGGGCGTAGGGGTTGGGAGGATGGAAAGAGGATGTCAAATAAGGAGACTGATTCACGTTGAACCACTGAAGTCATACTACGAGACATCACCAAAAGGATGGCAGATATGAATATCAAGACTGGCGCACGCGTTTTCGCATTGTCCGCCCTTGCAGCAATGATGGTTTCCGCACCGGCGCTCGCCAAAATTGAAGAAGGCAAGCTGGTTATCTGGATTAACGGCGACAAAGGCTATAACGGCCTGGCCGAAGTGGGCAAAAAATTCGAGAAAGACACCGGTATCAAAGTTACCGTAGAACATCCGGACAAACTGGAAGAGAAATTCCCGCAGGTTGCAGCAACCGGCGACGGCCCGGACATCATCTTCTGGGCGCATGACCGTTTCGGCGGCTACGCGCAGTCTGGCCTGCTGGCTGAAGTCACCCCGGACAAAGCGTTCCAGGACAAACTCTTCCCGTTCACCTGGGATGCCGTTCGCTACAACGGCAAGCTGATCGCTTACCCTATCGCAGTTGAAGCCCTGTCTCTGATTTACAACAAAGACCTGGTACCAAACCCACCGAAAACCTGGGAAGAGATCCCGAAACTGGATAAAGAGCTGAAGGCGAAAGGTAAATCCGCTCTGATGTTCAACCTGCAAGAGCCGTACTTCACCTGGCCGCTGATTGCTGCCGACGGCGGTTACGCGTTCAAGTTTGAAAACGGCAAATATGACGTGAAAGACGTGGGCGTGGATAACGCAGGCGCGAAAAAAGGCCTGACCTTCCTGGTTGACCTGATCAAGAACAAACACATGAACGCGGATACCGATTACTCCATCGCGGAAGCGGCGTTCAACAAAGGCGAAACCGCGATGACCATCAACGGTCCGTGGGCCTGGACCAACATCGATAAGAGCAAAATCAACTACGGCGTAACGCTGCTGCCAACCTTCAACGGCAAGCCGTCTAAACCGTTCGTTGGCGTGCTGAGTGCGGGTATCAACGCCGCCAGCCCGAACAAAGAGCTGGCGAAAGAGTTCCTGGAAAACTACCTGCTGACCGATCAGGGTCTGGATGAAGTGAACAAGGATAAACCGCTGGGCGCCGTGGCGCTGAAATCCTTCCAGGATCAGCTGGCGAAAGATCCACGCATCGCGGCCACTATGGATAACGCCCAGAAAGGCGAAATCATGCCGAACATCCCACAGATGGCAGCGTTCTGGTACGCCACCCGTACTGCAGTCATCAACGCAGCAAGCGGTCGTCAGACTGTTGATGCCGCGCTGAAGGATGCGCAGGGTCGTATTACTAAATAAGCAGAAAAACGGCGGGTGGCGCGTGCGCTTACCCGCCCTACGACTACGGCACGATCCGTAGGTCAGGTAAGCGCCGCGCCACCTGACGAAAAGTTTCCACCGTTGTAGAGGAAGAACCCCATGGATGTCATTAAAAAGAAGCACTGGTGGCAAAGCGACGCGCTGAAATGGTCAGTGATAGGTCTGCTGTGTCTACTGGTGGGTTACCTTGTTGTTTTAATGTACGTACAAGGGGAATATCTCTTTGCCATCATGACGCTGATCTTAAGCTCTGCTGGCCTGTATATTTTCGCCAACCGTAAAGCCTATGCCTGGCGCTATGTTTACCCTGGCGTGGCCGGGATGGGGCTGTTTGTCCTGTTCCCACTGATCTGTACCATCGCCATTGCATTCACCAACTACAGCAGCACCAACCAGCTTGCGCAGGAACGCGCCCAACAGGTGCTTCTGGACCGATCCTATCAGGCGGGAAAAACCTTTAATTTCGGCCTGTATCCTGCGGGTGACGAATGGAAGTTAGCGCTCACTGACGGTGAGAGCGGCAAAAACTATATTTCCGACGCGTTTAAATTTGGCGGCGAGCAGAAGCTGGCCTTAAAAGAGGCTGCGGCCCTGCCGGAAGGTGAACGTGCTAACCTGCGTATCATTACCCAGAATCGCCAGGCGTTGACCCAGCTCACCGCCGTGCTGCCAGATGAAAGCAAAGTGACCATGAGCTCGCTGCGCCAGTTCTCCGGCACGCAGCCGCTCTATACCCTGGCAAAAGACGGCACGCTGACTAACAATCAGAGCGGCGTGAAGTATCGCCCGAACAACGACATTGGTTTCTATCAGTCCATTACTGCCGACGGCAAATGGGGTGATGACAAACTCAGTCCGGGTTATACCGTTACCATCGGCTGGGATAACTTTACCCGCGTGTTCACCGACGAAGGCATCCAGAAACCGTTCTTCGCCATCTTCGTCTGGACGGTGATTTTCTCGGTGCTCACCGTGATCCTGACCGTGGCCGTGGGCATGGTGCTGGCCTGTCTCGTGCAGTGGGAATCCCTGAAAGGCAAAGCGATTTACCGCGTGCTGCTGATTCTGCCGTATGCCGTGCCGTCGTTTATCTCGATTCTGATTTTCAAAGGGCTGTTTAACCAGAGCTTCGGTGAAATCAACATGATGCTGAGCGCGCTGTTCGGTATCAAACCGGCCTGGTTCAGCGACCCAACCACCGCCCGCTCGATGATTATTATCGTGAACACCTGGCTGGGCTACCCGTACATGATGATCCTGTGCATGGGCCTGCTGAAGGCTATCCCGGACGATCTGTACGAAGCTTCAGCGATGGACGGCGCGGGTCCGTTCCAGAACTTCTTTAAAATTACGCTGCCGCTGCTCATTAAGCCGCTGACCCCGCTGATGATTGCCAGCTTTGCCTTTAACTTTAACAACTTCGTGCTGATTCAGCTGTTGACCAACGGTGGCCCGGACCGTCTCGGCACCACCACGCCGGCAGGCTATACCGACCTGCTTGTGAGCTACACCTACCGTATCGCCTTCGAAGGCGGCGGCGGACAGGACTTCGGTCTGGCAGCAGCCATTGCCACCCTGATCTTCCTGCTGGTTGGTGCCCTGGCGATTGTGAACCTGAAAGCCACACGTATGAAATTTGACTAAGGAGGGCATCGATCATGGCTATGGTACAACCCAAATCTCAGAAATTGCGCCTCCTGGCGACACACTTAGGCCTGCTGATTTTCATCGCGGCAATCATGTTCCCGCTGCTGATGGTTATCGCGATCTCCCTGCGTTCGGGTAACTTCGCGACCGGGAGTCTCATCCCGGACGAAATCTCCTGGGAGCACTGGAAGCTGGCGCTGGGCTTCAGCGTGGAGCATGCGGATGGACGCGTGACTCCCCCGCCGTTCCCGGTGCTGCTGTGGCTGTGGAACTCGGTGAAAGTGGCGACCATTACCGCAATCGGTATTGTCACGCTCTCCACCACCTGTGCTTACGCCTTCGCCCGTATGCGTTTCCCGGGCAAAGCGACGCTGCTGAAAGGCATGCTCATTTTCCAGATGTTCCCGGCCGTGCTGTCGCTGGTCGCGTTGTATGCCCTGTTTGACCGTCTGGGTCAGTACGTGCCGTTTATCGGCCTGAACACCCACGGCGGCGTGATCTTCGCCTATCTTGGCGGTATCGCCCTGCATGTGTGGACCATCAAAGGGTATTTCGAAACCATCGACGGTTCGCTGGAAGAGGCGGCCGCGCTGGATGGCGCTACTCCGTGGCAGGCCTTCCGTCTGGTGCTGCTGCCGCTGTCGGTACCTATCCTGGCGGTGGTGTTTATCCTGTCGTTTATCGCTGCGATCACCGAAGTGCCGGTCGCCTCTCTGTTACTGCGCGACGTGAACAGTTACACCCTGGCCGTGGGTATGCAGCAATACCTCAACCCGCAAAACTACCTGTGGGGCGACTTTGCTGCGGCGGCTGTACTCTCTGCCATCCCGATTACCGTGGTATTCCTGCTGGCCCAGCGCTGGCTGGTTAACGGCCTGACGGCGGGCGGTGTGAAAGGTTAAGTTTCATTTGTTATGCCACTGCAACCCTCAACTTTAGACGTATTGTATTGACCCAACTTGTGACTGTTGTTAGGCGCTCTTCGGAGCGCCATTTTTTTATTCCCGTTTCAGCCGCTTCGAGTTACACAGCCAGAGGGTGATCACCAGCAGCAGGATCGCCGCCGAGTAGATCAGCACGTCGAGGGGAGATTTATGATCGACGATGATCAGCCGCACAATCGCGGTGATCCCAATGTAGACAAAATAGCGCAGCGGGAAGTGAAAGCCCGACTGAAAGTACTTCACAATCAGGGCAATAAACTCGAAGTAGAGAAAGTAGACCACCAGGCCTTCCACCAGCGCATATTTGCTGGTTTGTTCAGGGGCGAACAGCACATCCGCCAGATGCACCGTCTCTTTGCCAAGGAAGACGACCAGAATCAGACCAAGGCTTAGCAGACCGAGATTTAGCACGGTCTGGAGGATCGTTGAGATAAACTCAACGCGCGGGCGAGTCAGGGAAGTCATACAGCACCTCATTCTCCAGGGCGAGGTTCCTGTATAACGCAAAAATGTGACGGGGATCTATATTTTTTGTTTATGTTTTGTCCGCATTAGCATTCTTGCCGGTCGGCACTGCGTTTGCCCGGCCTACAAAAACACTCTCGTAGGCCCGGTAAGCGCAGCGTCACCGGGCAAACAAGCATCAGCGGAAGTTAACGTTCTTATCGCTGGTCATGTCATACAGCTGGAACTTACGCCCAAGCTGCTGGCCCCCGTCGCGGGTCAGCGGTGTCCAGCCCACTGCCGCACGGCTGCGGGTTGGGCCTGACGAGAAGAGATCCAGCGGAATCGACACATAGACCCCTTTAGTGAAGTCCCCTTCCCCGTACTCGTCCGGCGAGACGTTGGTGATGGTGGCATAACCGCCCACCACGACGCCGCTGTCGAAGTGTTTGGAGATATCCAGCGTGCCACCCTTGTCGCCCGCCAGATACTGGCCGACGCTGGCTTTCACCAGTACGTCCTGCGCGAATGATGGTGTCCAGTAGGCGGTCAGATGGCCCGTTTTGACGCTGTAGTCGGTGAACTTCATCATGTCCTGCGCGCTGCGCCAGTCACGCTGTTTCACGTAGTTGGCATCAATCCCAAATGCCCAGTTGCTGTCGACAGGACGGTAAAGCACCTCTGCCCCTGCGCCACCGAACATGGTTTCCAGATATCCGCCGTACACCTGGCCGTAGAAACCGTTGCCGAAGTACTGGAAGTAGTTGGCCTGCAGGTTATTCACGTAGACATCGTTCTGCACATATTCACGAACGCGAGTTCTTACGCGCGGCAGTTTTGAATCGTTCGGCGGGTTGGTGTAGTTAAATTTGTCGTAGTTGTTGGCGATATTGCCGAACAGGCTACCGGTAGTCAGCAGATGGTCGGTGACCCACAGATCTGCCGTCGCCATTGCGCCCAGCTGATACATGTAGAAGTTTTCCGGTCCGCCAACGGACTGGTTCAGCACCGGATCGATATGGAAATCAAAGCGCGACTTGTCGATATACCAGCCTTGCTCGGTGGTGTCTGGCACGACCGGCTCAACGCGTTTTTGCACCAGCTCGGTTTCATGCCCAAGCGGCTCGCCTTCGAGATGGCGCTTGAGGCTGGCAACGTCCGTTTCCGTCGTCACCTGTGGCAGGTTCAGGCGGTTCTCGGTCACGCGGATCGTGCGGATCCCGTCCGGGAGATCGTTCATGACGATCCGGTTGGCGCGTTCGATCCCTTCCCGCGAGTCGCGGTATTTCACCTGCTCGCCGGTGACGTAAAGCGTGTCGCCCTTGGTCTGAATCTTCGGATCCGCCAGACCGGCATTGTATTTCAGCAGCGTCAGCTGATTTGCCACCACGGAGTGCTGCAGAATCGCATCCTGCGGCTCCGGCTGGTAGGCTGGCCGCGCGTTATCATTGTAGTGTGGCCGCATGTCGTTAAAGTTGGTGCGCAGCGTGAAACCAAACATCACGGTATTACCGCGCTCGTAGCTGAGGTTAACGTCGGCCCAGTCGGTGACGCGATAAATGGCGCCGACGTTAAACTTGCTCTTCTGCTCAATCTTCCCGGCGAAATCCTGAGAGTAGTCGTTTCCTTCGTACTCCAGCTTCAGGCGCAATGGCTGCCAGGGGGTCTGGTATTCCACGCCACCGAACAGCGAGGCCGGGCCATGGAACATCTGGTCGCCGTTGATGGAACCCGCTTTCTGGTAACTGTTATCGCGGTAGCAATATTTATCGCTGTAGGTGCAGAACGGGTTTTTGACGTTACCGCTGGTACCGAGATAGCCCCATCCCAGGCCAAGCGAGAAGTCGAACGGCCCCCAGGCCTTGCTGGCCACAATGTATTCCGCATCAAACAGGCCGGTCCCGCCGATATCTTTGGCCCCCACGGACACCTGCGGCATCCAGTAGCTCTCTTCCCACAGGCGCAGCTTGAGGTCGAAGGCTTTATCTTTGTAAGTCTGGTCGCCAGAGAACGCCTCGACGCTGCTGTACTGTTTCGTTCGCACATCGGTGTAGCGCAGCGTGGTTTCAAGCCACGGGAAAAGCTGTACCGAGGCGGAATAGTAGCGGTACTGGTCGTTATCGCGGTAGTTCAGACTGATTTCCCCTTCACGCGCCATGCGCGCGGTGGGCGTTTGCAGTAAACCGACGCCGCCGAAGTCTGACTGAGACGGGCCAATGGGTGCCGGATACGTTTCTGCATGACAGGCGGCGCTTACACAGAGCGCCAGCATGCTGTAGAGATAGGTTTTTTTCATTCTTCCGGTATCCGCTGTGTCAGGGAGTGAAGGATATCGGCGTTAAGCCCGTCATATGCCTTCGTCCAGAAATGGTCGGCAAAACCGACAAAAATGATGCTGCCAGGCATGGGCTCGATATGGCGTTTATTCCAGTAAGCTACCGGCGCTTTTTGCGTGTGCCCGTCAGGGTAAACGACCCAGGCGTAGCTGTTATCGGCACCGCTCAGCAGGCTTTGCTCGTCGAGATAGCTCACCACGTCGCGACCTGGCGTAAAGGGCTTTTTACCCGGGCTGCTGACAAGCCCCATCACGGTCACCGTCGTCGGTTTTACGGGCAGCCAGAGGGTGTACTCCCCTTCAAGGGTTGGGTTGCCCTTTTCCGTGACGCGCACTTCATCGGGATCAAGATTCACCTTCTGGCGGCCAGTCACCTTCAGCGCCTGAAGCTGCTGGCGAATGCTATTGATTGCTGCGGCATCGTCACCGTCTTCCTGCGCCGCCAGACCTGTCAGACGGGCAAGCAGTGCAAGATGTTCTTGCTCTGCCTTAATCGTTGCCTGACGCTCGCCGATCACCGCCCCCGGCCACCAGCTGTTGGCAAGCCTCGGCTGCCCGACGAGATCGAGCAGATGTTCAGCGTTGGTTAACGTTTTGGGTTTCTCGTTGTCCGCCGTGTAGACCTTCACCGTTCCTGCAGACCATGCCGCAGGGGTTGCAAGGCTCGCAATTAGCGCAACGCGGATAATTGTTTTCATGATTTTGCGGCCTTGATCAGCGTGGTTTTCACCGGGAAGAAACCGGCACCTAGATACTGCAGGGACTGACGGATTTGCCCTTCCTCGTCGATCCAGAAGCGGTTATGCCAGGTGGCCTGGTCGGTTGTTACCTCTTCATCCAGCACGCGTACCTGGGTTTCATCGCTCCCTACTTTCACACTGTCGGTGCCATCCCAGCGGAAGGTGGAATGCGCCGTGGCGTAACGCACCTGCTTGTGTTCAGTCCAGCCCATCGTGCGCGTCCAGCCAGCGCCGTCGGTAATCTGGTTCGGCTTGATCAGCGGATCGGCCGCGATATTGTTCACCTCAAGCAGGTTGTCGCCCCCGAGCAGGGTTTTCACGATACGGCCATGCTGCGTCACGATGGTGGCCTGATCCTGCGTCACCCATTTCTGCTGCCCGTTTTCATCGAAAGCGAGCACCACAAACAGTTGCGGGCCATCATTAAGCTGCATGTACTGGCTGGCGTAGGGCATGTTCTGAAGTTCGTCATCGGTCAATTGCACGCCCGGCGTACCGAACAGGCTGTCCCACAGTGAATGACCCAGCCCTTTGGTGGTGGCTGAGCACGCCTGCAACAGCAGGCAAATCAGAATGATTGCAGGTCGCTTCACGACTCTTCTCCGAAGGGGCGAAATAACCACACCGAAGTGTGGTTATGATTAAAACACCCGGTCTTACTGGGTGCTGGTTGTCGTAGTGGTCGTGGTTCCGGTATTGGAGCCATCACCGCCACCGGTTGCCGCCAGCGCGACACCCACGGCTGAACTTACGGCGCTGGTGCTGGCTGCGGTAGAGCTTCCCGCAGACGCAGACGTCGCTGCCGACCCTGCTGCTTCCCCGACCTGGACCGGAGCTGCATAGACAGATGTCGCCGCAAGTGCAGATATGGCAAAAATGCCATACAGTACTTTCTTCATAACAATTTCCCTTCAATGAATGAATGGAGATTTGCCCGAAAAGAAATTCAGGCGGAATCGAGTATACACAACTAAAGCAGCGGGATTACCGTGAGGGGAAATAGGGAAGGGGTTTTCGGACTAATGGATAAAATCGAAATGAAAAGCAAATAATTAAAATATATAATAGCTAAAAATCAATAATTTATAATATAAACCCATTATCTTACTTCTACGTATTTTCTTAAAATAAACCGCAGCAATTAACGGGTTAACCGTCTTTTTCGGATTAAACTCACATCCAGAATTTGAGTTAACTAACAGACATCAGGAATTATCCGATAAAAAAATGCCGGCATTTCGCCGGCACATTTTCATGATGTTTTAATTACGCGCGCCAGGCTTTATAGCGGTTAATCAAACCATTGGTCGAGCTGTCGTGGCTGGTGATCGCTTTATCGTCACCCAGCTCTGGCAGAATGCGGTTTGCCAGCTGTTTGCCCAGTTCAACGCCCCACTGGTCAAAGGTGAAGATGTTCAGGATGGCACCCTGAGTAAAGATCTTGTGCTCGTACAGCGCAATCAGCGCACCCAGGCTGAACGGGGTGATTTCACGCAGCAGGATGGAGTTGGTTGGGCGGTTGCCTTCGAACACTTTGAACGGCACAACGTGGTCCAGCGTGGCCGGATCTTTACCCTGATCGCGATACTCCTGCTCAACCACCTCGCGGGATTTACCGAACGCCAGCGCTTCAGTCTGGGCGAAGAAGTTAGACAGCAGTTTTGGATGGTGGTCAGACAGCGGGTTATGGGTAATAGCCGGGGCGATGAAATCGCACGGTACCATTTTGGTTCCCTGGTGGATCAGCTGGTAGAACGCGTGCTGGCCGTTAGTGCCCGGCTCACCCCAGATGATTGGACCCGTCTGGTAATCCACCGCGTTGCCATTACGGTCAACGTACTTACCGTTGGATTCCATATTGCCCTGCTGGAAGTAGGCCGCAAAGCGGTGCATGTACTGGTCGTACGGCAGGATCGCTTCGGTTTCAGCGCCAAAGAAGTTGTTGTACCAGATACCAATCAGCGCCAGCAGCACCGGCAGGTTTTTCTCAGGTGCGGTGGTGGAGAAGTGTTTATCCATCGCGTGCGCGCCGGAGAGCAGTTCTACGAAGTTATCGAAGCCTACGGACAGAATGATGGACAAACCGATGGCAGACCACAGAGAGTAACGGCCGCCAACCCAGTCCCAGAACTCGAACATGTTCGCGGTGTCGATACCGAACTCGCCAACCGCTTTACCATTGGTGGACAGCGCCGCAAAGTGTTTCGCCACGTGCTTGTTGTCGCCCGCGGTTTTCAGGAACCAGTCACGCGCGCTGTGGGCGTTGGTCATGGTTTCCTGGGTGGTGAAGGTTTTAGACGCCACCAGGAACAGGGTGGTTTCCGGGTTCACGTTCTTCAGCACTTCCGCGATGTGAGTACCATCGACGTTAGACACGAAATGCATGTTGAGGTGGTTTTTGTACGGACGCAGCGCTTCGGTCACCATGAACGGACCCAGGTCAGAACCGCCGATGCCGATGTTTACCACGTCGGTGATCGCTTTACCGGTATAGCCTTTCCAGCTACCGGAGATGATCGCTTCGGAGAAAGCTTTCATCTTTTCCAGCACCGCGTTCACTTCCGGCATCACATCTTTGCCGTCAACGATGATTGGCGTATTGCTACGGTTACGCAGGGCCACGTGCAGCACAGCACGGTCTTCGGTGCGGTTGATTTTCTCGCCGGAGAACATGGACTTGATAGCGTCGGCAAGCTGAGTCTCTTTTGCCAGATCCTGCAGCTTTGCCAGCGTCTCTTCGGTAATGCGGTTTTTGGAAAAATCCACCAGCATCAGGTCGTCGAAGGTCGCGGAGAACTTAGCGAAACGATCGGCATCTTTCGCGAACAGATCCGCGATGGTGACGTCTTTCATTTCATCAAAATGTTTCTGGAGTGCCTGCCAGGCAGCGGTCTGCGTTGGGTTGATGTTTTTCATTAGCAATACTCTTCTGATTTGAGAATTGTGACTGCGGTCGATTGTAGCGCCTGCAAATAAAAATTGTGATGGTTTTTATGCCATTGCCCTGGCCTGCATCAAACACAGGTGAAAAGACCCGAAAAGTATAGCTGCTGAAGTGCCCTCCCGGGCGGCGAATTGTCGGTCAAAAGGGGGTAAAACGGAGCATAAAATATGGCCCTGTTATAAGTCCTGTTTCTCAGGGGTACCCCCCCATAAAAAATCCGCATAATCCCAGCATTGACAGGACCTCCCCCGCATTTTATTTATAGGGCCGTATTTTGCGCCTGCACCTGTTTTCGTTTCACTCTTGTGCCAAGGTCGCTTATTCATTCCCTGACACGAGGTTGTTATGACGAGTTTTGTGGTCGCCAAGTTTGGCGGCACCAGTGTGGCCGACTACGATGCCATGAACCGCAGCGCCGATGTGGTGCTGGCCGATCCGAATACCCGCCTGGTGGTGCTCTCCGCATCCGCTGGCGTGACGAACCTGCTGGTTTCTCTGTCTGAAGGACTGGAAGCGACAGAACGTTTCGTGAAGCTGGATGCACTGCGCAAAATTCAGTTCGACATCCTTGAGCGTCTGCAGAATCCAAACGTGATCCGCGAAGAAGTGGAACGCCTGCTGGAAAATATCACTACCCTGGCAGAAGCAGCGTCTCTGGCCACCTCCACCGCCCTGACCGATGAACTGGTCAGCCACGGTGAATTGATGTCTACCCTGCTGTTTGTTGAAATCATGCGCGAACGTAACGTTCAGGCGCAGTGGTTTGACGTGCGTAAAGTGATGCGCACCAGTGACCGTTTTGGCCGCGCTGAACCGGACGTTGAGATGCTGGCTGAGCTCACCAACCAGCAACTGGCACCGCGCCTGGCTGAAGGCATGGTGGTCACCCAGGGCTTTATCGGCAGCGAAGCCAAAGGTCGCACGACGACGCTGGGCCGTGGCGGCAGCGACTATACCGCGGCTCTGCTGGGTGAAGCTCTGCATGCCACCCGTGTGGATATCTGGACTGACGTGCCGGGTATCTACACCACCGACCCGCGCGTGGTTTCCGCGGCGAAACGTATTGATGTGATCGCGTTTGAAGAAGCGGCGGAAATGGCCACCTTCGGCGCGAAGGTGCTACACCCGGCAACGCTGCTGCCTGCCGTGCGCAGCGATATTCCGGTCTTCGTGGGCTCCAGTAAAGATCCTAAAGCGGGCGGCACGCTGGTTTGCAAGAAAACGGAAAACCCACCGCTGTTCCGTGCGCTGGCCCTGCGCCGTCGCCAGACGCTGGTGACGCTGCATAGCCACAATATGCTCCACTCCCGCGGTTTCCTGGCAGAGGTGTTTGGCATTCTGGCGCGTCACAATATCTCCGTAGACCTCATCACCACCTCCGAAGTGAGCATTGCGCTGACGCTGGACACTACCGGCTCGACCTCCACCGGCGATACCCTGCTGACGCAGTCGCTGCTGATTGAGTTGTCCGAGCTGTGCCGCGTGGAAGTGGAAGAAAACCTGGCGCTGGTGGCCATCATTGGCAACAAGCTGTCGCGCGCCTGCGGCGTGGGCAAAGAGGTGTTTGGTGTGCTCGACCCGTTCAACATCCGCATGATTTGCTACGGTGCCTCCAGCTACAACCTTTGTTTCCTGGTCCCTGCCGATCAGGCTGAGCAGGTCGTGCAGAAACTTCATCAGAATTTGTTTGAATAAAATTCGTTAGCACGTTAAACAATATCGATAAGCCGGGCACAGACCCGGCTTTTTCATAACAAAACAACACGACAATACTGAAAGGAATTCACTATGTTATCCGTTATCACCCGGCTGTTCCCCTTATGGGCGCTGCTGCTCTCTGTACTCGCGTATTACACTCCCGCCACGTTCACCGGTATTGGTCCGTGGGTCGCCACGCTGCTGATGCTGATTATGTTCGGCATGGGCGTGCATTTAAAAATCGACGATTTCAAACGCGTGCTGTCGCGCCCGGCTCCGGTTGCTGCGGGTATCTTCCTGCATTACCTGGTGATGCCGCTCGCGGCATGGCTGCTGGCGATGGCCTTTAAGATGCCGCCGGATCTCTCTGCCGGAATGGTGCTGGTGGGCAGCGTCGCCAGCGGCACGGCGTCTAACGTCATGATCTATCTGGCGAAAGGGGATGTAGCCCTCTCCGTTACCATTTCATCCGTTTCCACGCTGGTGGGCGTGATTGCCACGCCGCTGTTAACCCGCCTGTACGTGGACGCGCATATTCAGGTGGACGTGATGGGGATGCTGCTCAGCATTCTGCAGATTGTGGTGATCCCGATTGCCCTGGGGCTGGTCATTCACCATCTGTTCCCGCGCGTGGTGAAAGCCGTTGAGCCCTACCTGCCTGCGTTTTCGATGGTCTGCATTCTGGCCATCATCAGCGCCGTGGTGGCGGGTTCTGCCTCGCACATTGCTTCCGTCGGTTTTGTGGTGATCGTCGCAGTCGTGCTGCATAACACCATCGGACTGCTGGGAGGATACTGGGGCGGGAAGCTGTTTGGTTTCGACGAATCCACCTGCCGCACGCTGGCGATTGAAGTAGGGATGCAGAACTCCGGTCTGGCGGCGGCGCTTGGCAAAATTTACTTCTCGCCGCTGGCGGCCCTGCCGGGTGCCCTGTTCTCGGTGTGGCACAATCTTTCAGGTTCGCTGCTGGCGGGCTACTGGTCCGGCAAACCGATTAATGCACAAACGAAAAAAGAAGCGGTGAAACAGGATTGAATTGCTTTACACTGAAGCCTCCCCCTCAGGAGGCTTCAGCAATGGCTACACCACGTTTGACCCAGAAAGACATGACGGAAGCCGAGCAGCGCGAACTGAAAACGCTTCTCGACCGCGCCCGCATTGCACATGGCCGCACGCTGACGAACGCCGAAACCAATCAGGTGAAAAAAGAGTACATCGACAAGCTGATGGCGGAACGTGACGCCGCGGCGAAGAAAGCCCGCAAACTGAAAAAAGAGCAGGCTTATAAACCGGATGCAGAGGCGACCTTCTCCTGGTCCGCCAGCACGTCAACCCGTGGAAGGCGCTAATCAGCGCCCTTTCTTTTTACGACCCGGCTGGGTAAATCGCTTACCGTTACCCGGCTTGCCTCGCCCTTTCTCTTCCGCCTGCGGCGCCTTCACCACCGGGCGTTTAATCGCCTGGGTTTTCGGCTTCGCCTTAGCCTTCGGCTTCGCTTCTGACGACGAGTTTTCGATAAGCCTGAACAGCTCAATCAGCTCGTCATCCGTCAAGTCACGCCACTCGCCCAGCGGGATCCCGGACAGGCTAACGTTCATGATGCGCGTACGTTCAAGCTTCGTCACTTCATAACCGAAGTACTCGCACATGCGGCGGATCTGGCGGTTTAAGCCCTGTACCAGGGTAATTCGGAACGCGAAAGGCGCTTCTTTCTTGACCTTACACTTCTTCGTCACCGTGCCCAGGATCGGCACGCCTGCGCTCATCCCGCGGATAAACTCGTCCGTTACCAGTTTGTTTACCGTAACGATGTACTCTTTCTCATGGTCGTTACCGGCTCGCAGGATTTTGTTCACCAGATCGCCATGGTTGGTGAGGAAAATCAGCCCCTGCGAATCTTTATCCAGACGGCCAATCGGGAAGATGCGGCTGCTGTGGTTCACGAAATCAACGATGTTGTCTCGCTCACCGTCTTCCGTGGTGCTGACAATCCCAACCGGTTTATTCAACGCGATAAACACCAGGTCTTCTGCATCACGCGGTTCGATGACCTGACCATTCACTTTGACCACGTCGCCAGGCACCACCTGATCGCCGATGGTGGCGCGTTTGCCGTTAAGAAACACGTTACCTTGTTCAATGTAACGGTCAGCCTCGCGACGTGAGCAGATCCCGCTCTCGCTAATGTATTTGTTTAATCGGGTTGATTGAGTTGGCAGCATAGTTTCTCCTGTGAAGGGCGAAATATACCTTACCTTGCGGCTGACAAAAAAGTGTTAGTAACCGTTGATCAAAAAATCGAGTGCATCCCGCAATGAGGCCCGGTCTTGAGTAAGATCGGCGACACGCTCGCCTAACTCTTTTGGCGATATGCCTGCCATCATGTGCATCATAACCACGCAGGGCTTACCCGCTATCTCAACGACAGGGCACACTTTCGCAGGCGGCTGAATGCCTCCCAGGTGGCTAAGCTCAACTGCGGGGGCGACCAGAACATGCTTCATCACATTGGCCACGGGATGCTGCATATTGATTAGCCAGGGATAGGCAGTTTTCCCCTTACCTTCATTCTCATAAGCAAAATATTGCTCCATCAGAACGACCTCTGAAAGTCACTAAAGGAGCCGTTTTCATCAACCCACTGGTTAATAGCCTCGATAGACGCTTTATTTTCTGCTAACCACTCTGCACGCTGATGCGCACGAAACTGCTCCTGCAATGCAGCCGTAAGTACAGCAGAGAGATTAAGTTTAAGCCGTCGCGCCTCTTCAAGGATTTCTGGTGCTAACGACACATTGACTGATTTTTTGATGCCATGAGTAGTGCGCATGAGAACCCCCATCGGTATGCGCATGAATTGGCGAAGTGTAGCGTAATAAACGAGCATTTTCTATTCCCTTAAAAATGTAAGGTCTGCAGCGTAAATGGCGCTTCATAAGGTGTCACGCCTCGCAAAACGGTTTTGCGAGGCGCTTTCAGAGATTAATACTCGTCCCGCTCGTCATCTTCATCCGGCTGTTCCATCACGCTATAGGCCACCGCGCAGAACAACGAGTTAAGACGCTTCATGTCCCCCAGCAGCCCCAGGTGCAGGGAGCTGGTCTCGATACTCTGCACGTTTTGCTGGTGAAGACGCTCAACGTGGGCGTGCGAGTAGCGACGGTTGAGGATGCGGAAGCGATGCTTGTTACGACGCAGGCGGCGCGCGCTCGGCACGTCGCTGGAGAAGAAGACCAGCATCGCCAGCTTCAGGTTGCTCAAGAGCTGTTCGTGGAGCGCCTCCAGCTCCTTCAGGCCCTCAATGGAGAATGCCCGACGTGCTGCCAGTGACTTATCTGCAATCTCACTCCCCATACGCTCCACGATATCGGAGGCTTGCTCCAGGTTGAGCGACATCTCGATGATTTCTGCCCAGCGGCGAGACTCCTCTTCCGCCAGTTCATCCTGCGGAATACGCGCCAGATAGAGCTTAATGGCGGTATAAAGCACGTTGATATCGTCCGCCAGCCTGCGCAACTCTTTCTCTTCGCGCGGTTCGCCGTGCATCACCTTCTGCAGCCCTTCGAGCATGGTTTCCATCGCATCACCCATGCGTAGCGTCTCGCGGGCGGCATTCGCCAGCGCCAGCGCCGGGGTATCCAGCGCGGAGGTATCCAGATGCTTCGGTTTCAGGCGCGCATCCAGCTCCGGTTCATCCTGAATGAGTCGTTCGCAAAAGCGGGCCATCGGCCCCGCAAAAGGCACCATCGCCAGGCAGCGTACCAGGTTATAGAAAACGTGGAAATAGATCACCAGCTCCGCTTTCGGCAGCGAGAGGTTATCCATCAGGTTCGCCAGCGGGTGCACAAACGGCAGGATAATCAGGCTACCCACCAGCTTAAACAGCAGGCTGCCGAGCGCCACGCGGCGAGCCGCAGCGTTGGCGGCACTGTTGTTGAGCATTGCCAGCAGGCCAGACCCCAGATTCGCGCCAATCACCAGACATAGCGCCACCGGGAAGGAGATCGCCCCGGCAGCGGTGAGCGTGGCCGTCAGCAATACGGCTGCCAGGCTTGAATAGCTGACGATGGCAAACACCGCGCCAATCAGCGCATCCAGCATGATGTCACCGGTCAGAGAGGCGAAGATGACCTGAACGCCGTTGGCTTCGGTGATGGGGGTGACCGCCTGCACAATCAGCTCCAGCGCCAGCAGGATCAGCCCCAGGCCAATCCCCACGCGCCCAAGCTGCCCGGCACGCGTCTGTTTGCGCCCGAGGAAGAAGATGACGCCAATGAAAATCAGCAGCGGCGACAGCCAGGAGAGATCGAACGTCAGAATACGCGCCATCAGCGCGGTACCCACGTCGGCCCCCAGCACGATCACCAGTGCCGGCGCGAGCGCCACCAGATCCTGTGCCACAAAGGAGGTGACAAGCAGGGTGGTGGCATTACTGCTCTGAACCAGCGCCGTGACGCCTATCCCCGCACAAAAGGCGAGCGGCTTCTTCTCAACGCTGCTGCTGAGAACGGTGCGTAAACGAGCACCAAAGACGCGCATCACGCCGGTACGGACGATATGGGTCCCCCAAACGAGCAGTGCGACTGCGGAGAGCAGATGTAACAGGGTCAGCACGGAAGGTTTTCCTCCTTATCGTTATTCATTTTCCTTAGGTTCAGTATAAGGGTTTAAACGTAAGAAAGAGACAGGGCGCCCCATGAGCGCCCTGTTTGTTGTAAGGAAAAGTGATTTTAGTCGGCGTCGTAGCCGAGATTAGGCGCCAGCCAGCGCTCGACTTCTGACACGCTCATGCCTTTGCGCAGGGCGTAATCTTCGATCTGATCGCGCTGTAGCTGCGCCACGGCAAAGTACTTGCTGTCCGGGTGGCTGAAGTACCAGCCTGAGACGGAGGCACCCGGCCACATGGCGAACGACTCGGTGAGTTTCATCCCCGTATGGGCCTCAACATCGAGAAGTTTCCAGATGGTGCCTTTTTCGGTGTGCTCCGGGCAGGCCGGATAGCCCGGGGCCGGGCGAATGCCCTGGTAGTTTTCGCGGATCAGCTCCTCGTTGCTGAGGTTTTCATTGGCCGCGTAGCCCCAGTACACCTTACGTACGCGCTCATGCAGATACTCAGCGAAGGCTTCCGCCAGGCGGTCGGCAATCGCTTTGACCATGATTTTGTTGTAATCATCATGCTGCGCTTCGAATGCCTCCGCCAGCGCATCTTCTTCCAGGCCGCCGGTTACCGCAAAGGCGCCGATATAGTCGGCTTTACCACTCAGTTTCGGTGCGACGAAATCCGCCAGACAGTAGTTGGCGAAGCCCACTTTCTCCGTTTGCTGACGCAGGTGATGGCTCACGGTCAGCACATGCGTGCGGGTTTCATCGCGGTAGATTTCCACGTCGTCACCCACGCGGTTCGCCGGGAACAGCCCCACCACGCCGCGCGGATTGAGGGATTTCTCTGCACTCAGCTTGTCGAGCATGTCATTGGCATCTTTAAACAACCGTTTCGCCTCTTCACCAACCACCTCATCCTCGAGGATACGCGGATATTTGCCCGCCAGCGACCAGGTCATGAAGAACGGTGTCCAGTCGATGTAGTTACGCAGCGTTTCGATGCTGGCGGTGACGTCCTGCACGCCCAGACGGTGCGCAACCGGCGGGGTATAGCTGGACCAGTCAAACGCCAGATCGTTATCGCGCGCCGCCTGAAGTGAAACCGGCGGCGTGCGCGGTTTCTTACGACCGTGCTGGATGCGGACGGTTTCGTACTCTTTGCGGGTGCGCGCCACGAAGTCATCGCGCTGGGTGTCGGAGAGCAGCGCGGACACCACGCCTACGGTGCGCGAGGCGTTCTGCACATAGACCGTCGGGCCGCTGTAGTTCTGTTCGATTTTTACCGCCGTATGCGCTTTCGAGGTGGTCGCTCCGCCAATCAGCAGCGGAATAGTGAAGCCCTGACGCTCCATCTCTTTCGCCACGTTGACCATCTCGTCCAGCGACGGCGTGATCAGCCCGGAAAGGCCAATCAGGTCGGCATTCACCTCACGCGCGGTTTTGAGGATTTTATCCGCCGGGACCATTACCCCGAGGTCGATAATTTCGTAGTTATTGCACTGCAGCACCACGCCGACGATATTCTTGCCGATGTCGTGCACGTCGCCCTTCACGGTGGCGATGACCATCTTGCCGTTGCTGGAGCCTTTCTCTTTGCTGGCCTCGATAAACGGCTCCAGATAGGCCACGGCCTGCTTCATCACGCGGGCAGATTTCACCACCTGCGGCAGGAACATTTTTCCCTCGCCGAACAGATCGCCGACCACGTTCATGCCGTCCATCAGCGGGCCTTCGATCACCTCAATCGGGCGAGCTGCCTGCTGGCGCGCTTCTTCGGTGTCCTGCTCAATAAACTCGGTGATACCTTTCACCAGCGAATATTCCAGACGCTTTTTCACGTCCCAGGAACGCCACTCGGCCTGCTGAACGTTGGCCGATTCATCCGTTTTGCTGCCGCGGTATTTCTCCGCGAGGTCCAGCATGCGCTCGGTGGCGTCGTCGCGACGGTTAAGGATGACATCTTCTACCGCGTCGCGAAGCTCGGCAGGGAGGTCATCGTAAATCGCCAGCTGGCCGGCGTTAACGATCCCCATGTCCATCCCGTTGCGGATGGCGTAGTAGAGGAACACGGCGTGGATCGCTTCACGCACCGGGTCGTTGCCGCGGAACGAGAACGACACGTTCGACACGCCGCCGGAGATTAACGCATGCGGCAATTCACGTTTAATGTCTTCACATGCGCCGATAAAGTCCTGGGCATAGTTGTTATGCTCTTCAATCCCGGTCGCGACGGCGAAAATGTTCGGGTCGAAGATGATGTCTTCCGGCGGGAAACCCACCTCTTCGGTCAAAATCTTGTACGCGCGGCGGCATATCTCAATTTTACGCTCGCGGGTATCCGCCTGGCCCACTTCGTCGAAGGCCATGACCACCACGGCGGCACCGTAGCGGCGGACCATCTTCGCGTGGTGGATAAAGATATCAACGCCCTCTTTCATCGAGATAGAGTTGACGATGCCTTTACCCTGAATGCACTTCAGCCCTTTTTCGATGACTTCCCATTTGGAGGAGTCGATCATGATCGGCACGCGGGCAATGTCCGGCTCGCCGGCAATCAGGTTGAGGAAACGCACCATCGCCGCTTCGGCATCGAGCATCCCCTCGTCCATGTTGATATCAATAATCTGCGCGCCGCTTTCCACCTGCTGGCGGGCGACGTCCAGCGCTTCGCTGTACTTCTCTTCTTTAATCAGGCGCTTGAACTTCGCGGAACCAGTGACGTTAGTCCGCTCCCCCACGTTCACAAACAGGCTGTCGTCGCCAATGGTCAACGGCTCGAGACCAGAAAGACGACAGGCAACGGGAAGCTCAGGCAGCTTACGCGGCGGCAGCCCGGCCACTGCGTTGCTCATGGCGGCAATGTGTTCCGGCGTGGTGCCGCAGCAGCCGCCAACAATGTTCAGGAAGCCAGATTCAGCCCACTCGCTGATTTGCGCCGCCATGGTGTCGGCATCCAGATCGTATTCACCAAAGGCATTGGGCAGACCGGCGTTCGGGTGCGCGGTGACATAGCATTCTGCGATGCGCGATAACTCCTGCACGTACTGGCGCAGTTCATCTGGCCCCAGAGCACAGTTCAGGCCAAAGGAGAGCGCTTCCGCGTGGCGCAGGGAGTTATAAAACGCTTCGGTGGTCTGGCCGGACAGGGTACGGCCGGAGGCGTCGGTAATGGTGCCGGAAATCATGATCGGCAGGTCAACGGCCAGTGCCTCGAACTCCTCTTTCACCGCGTAAATCGCGGCTTTGGCGTTGAGGGTGTCGAAAACCGTTTCAATCAGGATCAGGTCGGAACCGCCTTCCACCAGCGCTTTGGTCGATTCACGGTAGGCAGCGACCAGCTGGTCAAAGGTGATATTACGAAATGCCGGGTCGTTGACGTCCGGTGAGATTGATGCGGTGCGGTTGGTTGGGCCAAGCACCCCGGCAACGTAGCGCGGTTTGTCCGGCGTGCGGGCCGTCCATTCGTCTGCGCAGGCGCGCGCCAGCTTCGCGGCTTCAAAGTTGATCTCCGCCGACAGGGATTCCATCTGGTAATCCGCCATAGCGATGGTTGTCGAATTAAAGGTGTTGGTTTCAACGATATCCGCCCCTGCCTCGAAGTAGGCATTGTGGATATCCTTAATGACGGACGGCTTGCTGAGCACCAGCAGGTCGTTGTTACCTTTCAGATCGCAAGGCCAGTCAGCGAAGCGTTCGCCGCGGAAATCGTCTTCACTCAGACGATAGCCCTGGATCATCGTGCCCATGCCGCCGTCCAGCACCAGAATTCGTTCATTTAACTGCGCACGCAGTTGCTCTACTTTGCTGCTCACACTTGCTCCCGACAACGCTCAACAAGGCCAAAAGGCTGCGTTCCATACTGGCACAATCTCGCAGGGTGGAAAAGTCACACAGCGGTAACATGAGACATGTTCACCATCACTCCTCCGATCAGTCAGGATAACGGTTGCAAAATCACCAAATAAAACGAAAATGATTTCCACGATACAGAAAAAGGAGATCGTCATGGTCGCGACCGTTCCCGCCAAACGCGGCAGAAAACCTGCTGCCACCCCCGCTGCACAACCGAGCGGACAGGTTCAATCGCTCACGCGCGGTCTGAAGCTGCTGGAGTGGATAGCCGAGTCGCACAGCAGCGTGGCCCTGACGGAGCTGGCCCAGCAGGCTGGCCTGCCGAACTCCACCACGCACCGCCTGCTGACCACTATGCAGCAGCTGGGCTTTGTCCGCCAGGTCGGCGAGCTGGGACACTGGGCGGTGGGCGCACATGCCTTTATCGTTGGCAGCAGCTTCCTGCAAAGCCGCAATCTGCTGGCGATTGTGCATCCGATTCTGCGCAAGCTAATGGAAGATTCCGGCGAGACGGTAAACCTGGCGGTGCTTGACCAGAGCGATCATCAGGCAATCATTATCGATCAGGTGCAGTGCACGCAGCTGATGCGTATGTCCGCGCCGATTGGCGGTAAGCTGCCGATGCATGCGTCCGGGGCAGGAAAAGCGTTTCTGTCTCAGCTCAGCGAAGATCAGGTGACAGGGCTGCTGCATCGTAAAGGGCTGCACGCCTATACCCATGCCACGCTGGTTTCGCCGGTGCATCTGAAAGAGGATCTGGCGTTAACCCGCAAACGTGGCTATTCATTTGATGATGAAGAACATGCTTTGGGTCTGCGCTGTATCGCGGCCTGTATCTTTGACGAGCACCGCGAGCCGTTTGCCGCCATCTCTATCTCCGGGCCGATTTCGCGCATGACCGACGACCGCGTTACCGAGTTAGGTGCGCTGGTGATTAAGGCGGCGAAAGAGGTGACGCTGGCGTATGGTGGGATTCGTTAAACCGGATGCAAAACCGCTGCTTGCGGCGATAAGCGTACACATCTTCCACATGCCCGTTTTTGATCCGCGTTTGCAGCCCACGCCAGTAGCTGGCACGAAAAAGGTCGGCGTGCATCTCTTCAAATAGCGGCCCGATGCGCGGGTCGGCGCACAGCCAGTGGCGAAACTCTTCGGGAAAGACATCGCCCGGCGAAACGCTGTACCACGGTTCACCAGACAGTTCATCTTCCAGATAACGGGGCGGCGGGATATCGCGGAAATTCACTTCGGTCATGTAACAAATCTCGTCGTAATCATAAAACACCACTCGCCCATGGCGCGTGACGCCGAAGTTTTTAAACAGCATATCGCCCGGGAAAATATTGGCCGCGGCAAGCTGGCGAATCGCGTTACCGTATTCTTCTATAGCATCGCGCAGCGCCTGACCCTCGGACTGCTCCAGCCAGATGTTCAGCGGCACCATGCGGCGCTCGATGTAAAGATGGCTAATCACGATTTTGTCGCCAAGATCGGTGATTTTCCCCGATGCTTCCTTGAGCAAAAGCGCCATCAGCGCCGGGTCGATCTGTTGCTTATCCAGCACAAAGTTTTCGAATTCCTGAGTATCCGCCATACGTCCGACACGGTCATGCTCTTTGACCAGCTGATAGCAGGCGCGGACGTGCGCGGCGGTCATCTCTTTCTGCGGCGCGAACCGGTCTTTAATGACCTTAAATACGCGGTCGAACCCCGGAAGCGTAAACACCAGCATCACCATGCCGCGAATGCCAGGCGCTTCGATAAACTGTTCATCTGCGGTGGTGACATAACGCAGGTATTCCCGATAGCTTTCCGTTTTAGCGTGCTTCTGACAGCCAATCGCCATATACAGCTCGGCGGTGGTTTTGCCCGGCAAGATCTCCCGCAGCCATTCCACCAGCGCGGCAGGCAACGGTGCGTACACCATGAAATAGGAGCGGGCGAAGCCAAATACAATGCTGGCCTCGGCGCTGGTGGTCAGGCAGGTATCGACAAACAGTTCCCCGTCATCTGTGCGATGGATGGGGAGCAGAAACGGTACGATGGCCGATGGCGTGACCAGTTTTCCTACCAGCCAGGCGGCTTTATTGCGGTAAAAAAGCTCGTTGGCAACCTGCAAGTGGCTGCGGCCGAGTAACGCCTCGCCGAAGGTTTCACGCAGGTGGGTATGGATATAACCTATATCCCGGGTTTTATTCTCCCAGGGCAAACGCAGCGGCAAATCGGTAAGCACACGGTGCAAAAGCTTCTCCCACCCGCGCTCCGGGAAGAAATCTTTCGCCAGCGGACGTGGGATAGCACGAAATCGTCGTTCAGGCTGAGAGCTGAAGATAAATAACCGCTCAGGAGATAATGAGCGGTGGTCAAATAACCGGCAATAGACGGAGTTGAAAAAGCTCTCCGCAATCTCGAAGCGCGGGTAGTCAGGTAATAAATGGGTGTAGTGCTCTTTCACGCGCAGTAAAAAGTCCGCATCCGGGCTTTTACCATCGGTAATACAGCGCAACTGCTCCACCACCAGACCCACGTGGTGGTCATAAAGGTGAATACGCTGCTTCATGGCCTGCTGAACCGCATGCCAGTCTGCATGTTCGAAGCGCTGTTGCGCACCGGATGTCACTTCAAGAAAACGACCATACTGGGCATCGAAGCCCTGCAAAATAGTTTGAGCAATCAGTAATTCCAGGCCACGCGACATATATTCCCCCTCACCCCAACCCTCTCCCCGAGGGGGGAGAGGGGGAAACGATTAGAACTGTGCTTCTTCGGTTGATCCCGTTAAGGCGGTGACGGAGGAGGCACCGCCCTGAATGATGGTGGTCACGTTGTCGAAGTAGCCCGTTCCCACTTCCTGCTGGTGAGAAACGAAGGTATAACCCTCTTTTCCGGCGGCGAATTCTGGCTGCTGAACCTTCTCGACGTAGTGCTTCATGCCTTCACCCTGCGCATAAGCATGTGCAAGGTCGAACATGTTGAACCACATGCTGTGGATGCCCGCCAGGGTAATGAACTGGTACTTGTAGCCCATGTCAGAAAGCTGCTGCTGGAAGCTGGCGATGGTTTTATCATCCAGATTCTTCTGCCAGTTGAAGGACGGCGAGCAGTTATAGGCCAGCAGTTTGCCCGGATATTTCGCATGAATGGCATCGGCAAAACGTTTTGCCAGCGCCAGATCCGGCGTGGAGGTTTCACACCAGACCAGGTCGGCGTAAGGGGCATACGCCAGGCCACGGCTGATCGCCTGTTCGATGCCTGCATGGGTACGATAGAACCCTTCGCTGGTGCGCTCACCGGTAATAAACTCGCTGTCGTACGGATCGCAGTCAGAGGTGATCAGGTCAGCCGCATCCGCATCGGTACGGGCAATGACCAGCGTCGGCACGCCGAGCACGTCTGCCGCCAGACGCGCGGCAACCAGTTTCTGAATCGCTTCCTGGGTCGGAACCAGCACCTTACCGCCCATGTGTCCGCACTTCTTCACCGATGCCAGCTGATCTTCGAAGTGAACGGCCGCTGCACCGGCCTCAATCATTGATTTCATCAGCTCGAACGCGTTCAGCACGCCGCCGAAACCCGCTTCCGCATCCGCGACGATCGGCAGGAAGTAGTCAATAAAGCGCGGATCGTTGGGTTCGATGCCTGCCGCCCACTGGATCTGATCCGCACGGCGGAAGGTGTTGTTGATTCGATCAACCACCGACGGCACGGAGTTCGCCGGGTAGAGGGACTGATCCGGATACATACTGGATGCCAGGTTGGCATCCGCCGCAACCTGCCAGCCGGAAAGATAGACAGCCTCAATACCGGCCTTCGCCTGCTGCAGTGCCTGACCGCCGGTCAACGCCCCGAGGCTATTGATATAACCCTTTTTGGAACCACCGTGCAGCAGCTTCCACATTTTCGCCGCGCCATTTTGCGCCAGCGTGCATTCCGGATTGACCGAGCCGCGTAATTTCACCACTTCTTCCGCGCTGTACGGACGACGAATGCCTTCCCAGCGCGGTTGTGTCCATTCTTTCTTCAGTTCTTCGATTTGTTGGGTACGGGTTTTCATGTGCAGATGCTCCATATTGTTATGTGGTGAGTTACGCCAGGAACCGGTAGCCCGGCAGGGTCAGGAAGTCGATTAAGTCATCTGAGGTGGTGATTTGTTCCATCAGGCGTGCAGCATCGTCAAAACGTCCGCTGCTGAAGCGGTGTTCGCCCAACTCGTCCTGGATCACCCGCATTTCTTCGGCCAGCATCTGGCGGAACAGGGCTTTGGTCACCGGCTTGCCGTTGCTGAGCGTTTTTTGATGATGGATCCATTGCCAGATAGAGGTGCGGGAGATTTCCGCCGTGGCGGCATCTTCCATCAGGCCGTAGATCGGCACGCAGCCGTTGCCGGAGATCCAGGCTTCGATGTACTGCACCGCAACGCGAATGTTGGCGCGCATGCCCTCTTCCGTACGTTCACCTGCACACGGTGCCAGCAGCTGTTCTTCAGCCGTTGGCGCATCCTCTTCGCGCGTAACAAAGAGCTGATTTTTATTGTCACCGAGTACGCGGTTAAAGACTTCCATTGCCGTATCTGCGAGGCCCGGATGGGCGATCCACGTTCCGTCATGACCGTTACGCGCTTCAAGCTCTTTATCGGCCTTCACTTTGTTGAGCACCTGATTGTTACGCTCCGCGTCTTTGCTCGGAATAAATGCCGCCATGCCGCCCATCGCAAAGGCACCGCGCTTGTGGCAGGTTTTGATCAGCAGGCGCGAGTAGGCGCTCAGGAACGGCTTATCCATAGTGACGACCTGACGATCGGGCAGTACACGATCGGGATAATTTTTCAGGGTTTTGATATAGCTGAAGATATAGTCCCAACGCCCACAGTTCAGGCCGACGATGTGGTCACGCAGGGCATGCAGAATTTCGTTCATCTGGAAAACCGCAGGCAGCGTTTCAATCAACAGGGTGGCTTTGATGGTGCCACGTGGCAGGTTGAAACGATCTTCTGCATAACTGAACACGTCACTCCACCACGCCGCTTCCTGCCAGGCCTGCGTTTTTGGCAGATAGAAATAGGGGCCACTGCCTTTTGCCAGCAGGTTTTTGTGGTTGTGGAAGAAATAGAGCGCGAAATCAAACAGGCTGCCGGGAATGGCTTCCCCACGCCAGGTGACGTGTTTTTCAGGCAGATGGAGACCGCGTACGCGACAGATCAGCACCGCCGGATTCGGTTTAAGTTGATAGATTTTCCCGGCTTCGTTGGTATAGCTGATGGTGCCGTTCACGGCGTCGCGCAGGTTGATTTGCCCCTCGATAACCTTACGCCAGTCCGGTGCCAACGAGTCTTCAAAATCAGCCATAAAGACTTTAACGTTCGCGTTCATGGCGTTGATCACCATTTTGCGTTCTACCGGACCGGTGATCTCAACGCGGCGATCCTTTAAATCTTCAGGAATACCACGAATTTTCCACTCACCACGGCGAATGGAAGCGGTTTCCGAAATAAACCCAGGCAACTTGCCATCGTCAATTTCCTGCTGCTGGTGAATGCGTGCTGCCAGCAGCTTATTGCGCTGCGGCGTAAAGCGGGTCACCAGTTCAGTCAGAAATTCGACCGCCTCTGCCGTCAATATTTGCTGTTCTTGCTCACCATGCGGCTGGGTAAAGGCCAGTTCGTCGACCGTCGTTGCCTGTTGAGTCATTACTCTGCTCCTCATCAAAGATCCAAAATCACGCCCCCGATGCGAACGAAAGATCGTTGTGTAGTTTTCGCTCAGCAGAATTAAGACTATCTCTATTCTTTCCAAAATCAAAAACAATTTCCATTTTATTTTATTTATAACGTTAACTCCTTGATCAGTATGAAGTTAAAGTTTTTCTCAATGTTGAGTAGAATTTCGGAAATAAAAAAGGCACCCGAAGGTGCCTGATGCGAACAGCTGAAACGCTTTAGGATCGTTTAATGCAGAAGATTACTCTAGCGTCGGATTCATGTGTCGCAGATCGTATGGTGTGATCTGGTAGACGTAATAGTTGAGCCAGTTTGTAAAAAGCAAATTCCCGTGGCTGCGCCAGGTTGCTCTCGGTTTGTTTTGTGGATCGTTTTTCGGGAAATAGTTGTACGGCACATCCGGATTAAGACCCGCTTCGACATCACGGAAATACTCTGACGCGAGGGTATGCGGATCGTATTCAGGATGCCCGGTTACAAAGGCAATGCGCTTATCTTTGCTGGCAAACAGGTATGCATCCCCCTCTTCCGTTTCGGCCAGGATCTCCAGATCGGTGTAATCACGGATCAGCTGCGCCGGGAAATCGGCATAGCGCGAATGCGGCGCCAGAAACGAATCATCAAACCCGCGCGTCAGCAGAGCATGTGGATGAAGAATGTGGTGTTCGTATACGCCGGAGAGCTTTTCAGTGCGGGTTTGTTTAGGGATACCATAAAGAATATTCAGTGCCGCCTGTACCGCCCAACAAACAAACAAGGTGGACGTGACGTGATCTTTTGCCCACTCCAGGACCTGTTTGATCTGCGGCCAGTAGGCAACATCGTTAAATTCAACCAGACCGAGCGGTGCGCCGGTCACAATCAGGCCGTCGAAGTTTTCCCCCTGAATGTCATCGAAGTTACAGTAAAAGTTGTTCAGGTGCTCAGAAGGCGTGTTGCGTGACTCGCGCGCATCGATCCGCAGCAGCTGAATATCGACCTGCAGCGGAGAGTTTGAAAGCAGACGCAGGAACTGATTCTCTGTTTCAATCTTTTTCGGCATCAGGTTGAGAATAAGAACCTTCAGCGGGCGAATTTCCTGAACTGTTGCGCGTGAAGCCGTCATCACAAAGACGTTCTCTTCACGTAAGAAATTGACGGCTGGTAGCTCGTCCTGCACCCGAATCGGCATATCGTTGAATCCTCAAAGCATACGTATAAACGTTTAGACATCCAGACAGCTAACAATACCGAGATCCGGCCTGAATGTCGAGTCTGCAAGAGGAAGGTGAGAAAGTTTCAAGGAGAGGAATAAAGCCCAAAGCAAAAAACCCCGCACCTTACGGTACGGGGTTCTTCTTGATTGATGCCTGGCAGTTCCCTACTCTCACATGGGGAGACCCCACACTACCATCGGCGCTACGGCGTTTCACTTCTGAGTTCGGCATGGGGTCAGGTGGGACCACCGCGCTAAAGCCGCCAGGCAAATTCTGTTATCTGTATCAGGCTGAAAATCGTCTCTCACCGCCAAAACAGCTTCGGCGTTGTAAGGTTAAGCCTCACGGTTCATTAGTATCGGTTAGCTCAACGCATCGCTGCGCTTACACACCCGACCTATCAACGTCGTCGTCTTCAACGTTCCTTCAGGAGACTTAAAGTCTCAGGGAGAACTCATCTCGGGGCAAGTTTCGTGCTTAGATGCTTTCAGCACTTATCTCTTCCGCATTTAGCTACCGGGCAGTGCCATTGGCATGACAACCCGAACACCAGTGATGCGTCCACTCCGGTCCTCTCGTACTAGGAGCAGCCCCCCTCAATTCTCCAGCGCCCACGGCAGATAGGGACCGAACTGTCTCACGACGTTCTAAACCCAGCTCGCGTACCACTTTAAATGGCGAACAGCCATACCCTTGGGACCTACTTCAGCCCCAGGATGTGATGAGCCGACATCGAGGTGCCAAACACCGCCGTCGATATGAACTCTTGGGCGGTATCAGCCTGTTATCCCCGGAGTACCTTTTATCCGTTGAGCGATGGCCCTTCCATTCAGAACCACCGGATCACTATGACCTGCTTTCGCACCTGCTCGAGCCGTCACTCTCGCAGTCAAGCTAGCTTATGCCATTGCACTAACCTCCTGATGTCCGACCAGGATTAGCTAACCTTCGTGCTCCTCCGTTACTCTTTGGGAGGAGACCGCCCCAGTCAAACTACCCACCAGACACTGTCCGCAACCCGGATTACGGGTCTACGTTAGAACACCAGCCATTAAAGGGTGGTATTTCAAGGTCGGCTCCACGCAGACTGGCGTCCACGCTTCAAAGCCTCCCACCTATCCTACACATCAAGGACCAGTGTTCAGTGTCAAGCTATAGTAAAGGTTCACGGGGTCTTTCCGTCTTGCCGCGGGTACACTGCATCTTCACAGCGAGTTCAATTTCACTGAGTCTCGGGTGGAGACAGCCTGGCCATCATTACGCCATTCGTGCAGGTCGGAACTTACCCGACAAGGAATTTCGCTACCTTAGGACCGTTATAGTTACGGCCGCCGTTTACCGGGGCTTCGATCAAGAGCTTCGCGTTACCGCTAACCCCATCAATTAACCTTCCGGCACCGGGCAGGCGTCACACCGTATACGTCCACTTTCGTGTTTGCACAGTGCTGTGTTTTTAATAAACAGTTGCAGCCAGCTGGTATCTTCGACTGATTTCAGCTCCACCCGCAGGGGCTTCACCTACATATCAGCGTGCCTTCTCCCGAAGTTACGGCACCATTTTGCCTAGTTCCTTCACCCGAGTTCTCTCAAGCGCCTTGGTATTCTCTACCTGACCACCTGTGTCGGTTTGGGGTACGATTTCGTGTTACCTGATGCTTAGAGGCTTTTCCTGGAAGCAGGGCATTTGTTACTTCAGCACCGTAGTGCCTCGTCATCACACCTCAGCGTTAAAAGGTACCGGATTTACCTGGAACCTCCGCCTACATGCTTAAACCGGGACAACCGTCGCCCGGCTAACATAGCCTTCTCCGTCCCCCCTTCGCAGTAACACCAAGTACAGGAATATTAACCTGTTTCCCATCGACTACGCCTTTCGGCCTCGCCTTAGGGGTCGACTCACCCTGCCCCGATTAACGTTGGACAGGAACCCTTGGTCTTCCGGCGAGCGGGCTTTTCACCCGCTTTATCGTTACTTATGTCAGCATTCGCACTTCTGATACCTCCAGCAACCCTCACAGGCCACCTTCAACGGCTTACAGAACGCTCCCCTACCCAACAACACATAGTGTCGCTGCCGCAGCTTCGGTGCATGGTTTAGCCCCGTTACATCTTCCGCGCAGGCCGACTCGACCAGTGAGCTATTACGCTTTCTTTAAATGATGGCTGCTTCTAAGCCAACATCCTGGCTGTCTGTGCCTTCCCACATCGTTTCCCACTTAACCATGACTTTGGGACCTTAGCTGGCGGTCTGGGTTGTTTCCCTCTTCACGACGGACGTTAGCACCCGCCGTGTGTCTCCCGTGATAACATTCTTCGGTATTCGTAGTTTGCATCGGGTTGGTAAGCCGGGATGGCCCCCTAGCCGAAACAGTGCTCTACCCCCGAAGATGAGTTCACGAGGCGCTACCTAAATAGCTTTCGGGGAGAACCAGCTATCTCCCGGTTTGATTGGCCTTTCACCCCCAGCCACAGGTCATCCGCTAATTTTTCAACATTAGTCGGTTCGGTCCTCCAGTTAGTGTTACCCAACCTTCAACCTGCCCATGGCTAGATCACCGGGTTTCGGGTCTATACCCTGCAACTTAACGCCCAGTTAAGACTCGGTTTCCCTTCGGCTCCCCTATTCGGTTAACCTTGCTACAGAATATAAGTCGCTGACCCATTATACAAAAGGTACGCAGTCACCCCATAAAGAGGCTCCCACTGCTTGTACGTACACGGTTTCAGGTTCTTTTTCACTCCCCTCGCCGGGGTTCTTTTCGCCTTTCCCTCACGGTACTGGTTCACTATCGGTCAGTCAGGAGTATTTAGCCTTGGAGGATGGTCCCCCCATATTCAGACAGGATACCACGTGTCCCGCCCTACTCTTCGAGTTCACAACCTGTGCATTTTCGTGTACGGGACTATCACCCTGTACCGTCGGACTTTCCAGACCGTTCCACTAACACACAAGCTGATTCAGACTCCGGGCTGCTCCCCGTTCGCTCGCCGCTACTGGGGGAATCTCGGTTGATTTCTTTTCCTCGGGGTACTTAGATGTTTCAGTTCCCCCGGTTCGCCTCGTTAACCTATGTATTCAGTTAACGATAGTGTGTCGGAACACACTGGGTTTCCCCATTCGGACATCGCCGGGTCAAAGGTTCATATCACCTCGCCGGCGCTTTTCGCAGATTAGCACGTCCTTCATCGCCTCTGACTGCCAGGGCATCCACCGTGTACGCTTAGTCGCTTAACCTCACAACCCGAAGATGTTTCTTTCGATTCATCATCGGTTTGCGAAAATTTGAGAGACTCGAACACACATAACATGTGTGTCGTTTCAATTTTCAGCTTGATCCAGATTTTTAAAGAGCAAAACTTCTTAATGCACTCAAAAGTACATTCAGAAGTTCATCATTCATCAGACAATCTGTGTGAGCACTACAAAGGCAGGTTCTTTAAGGTAAGGAGGTGATCCAACCGCAGGTTCCCCTACGGTTACCTTGTTACGACTTCACCCCAGTCATGAATCACAAAGTGGTAAGCGCCCTCCCGAAGGTTAAGCTACCTACTTCTTTTGCAACCCACTCCCATGGTGTGACGGGCGGTGTGTACAAGGCCCGGGAACGTATTCACCGTAGCATTCTGATCTACGATTACTAGCGATTCCGACTTCATGGAGTCGAGTTGCAGACTCCAATCCGGACTACGACGCACTTTATGAGGTCCGCTTGCTCTCGCGAGGTCGCTTCTCTTTGTATGCGCCATTGTAGCACGTGTGTAGCCCTACTCGTAAGGGCCATGATGACTTGACGTCATCCCCACCTTCCTCCAGTTTATCACTGGCAGTCTCCTTTGAGTTCCCGGCCTAACCGCTGGCAACAAAGGATAAGGGTTGCGCTCGTTGCGGGACTTAACCCAACATTTCACAACACGAGCTGACGACAGCCATGCAGCACCTGTCTCAGAGTTCCCGAAGGCACCAAAGCATCTCTGCTAAGTTCTCTGGATGTCAAGAGTAGGTAAGGTTCTTCGCGTTGCATCGAATTAAACCACATGCTCCACCGCTTGTGCGGGCCCCCGTCAATTCATTTGAGTTTTAACCTTGCGGCCGTACTCCCCAGGCGGTCGACTTAACGCGTTAGCTCCGGAAGCCACGCCTCAAGGGCACAACCTCCAAGTCGACATCGTTTACGGCGTGGACTACCAGGGTATCTAATCCTGTTTGCTCCCCACGCTTTCGCACCTGAGCGTCAGTCTTTGTCCAGGGGGCCGCCTTCGCCACCGGTATTCCTCCAGATCTCTACGCATTTCACCGCTACACCTGGAATTCTACCCCCCTCTACAAGACTCTAGCCTGCCAGTTTCGAATGCAGTTCCCAGGTTGAGCCCGGGGATTTCACATCCGACTTGACAGACCGCCTGCGTGCGCTTTACGCCCAGTAATTCCGATTAACGCTTGCACCCTCCGTATTACCGCGGCTGCTGGCACGGAGTTAGCCGGTGCTTCTTCTGCGGGTAACGTCAATTGCTGCGGTTATTAACCACAACACCTTCCTCCCCGCTGAAAGTACTTTACAACCCGAAGGCCTTCTTCATACACGCGGCATGGCTGCATCAGGCTTGCGCCCATTGTGCAATATTCCCCACTGCTGCCTCCCGTAGGAGTCTGGACCGTGTCTCAGTTCCAGTGTGGCTGGTCATCCTCTCAGACCAGCTAGGGATCGTCGCCTAGGTGAGCCGTTACCCCACCTACTAGCTAATCCCATCTGGGCACATCTGATGGCAAGAGGCCCGAAGGTCCCCCTCTTTGGTCTTGCGACGTTATGCGGTATTAGCTACCGTTTCCAGTAGTTATCCCCCTCCATCAGGCAGTTTCCCAGACATTACTCACCCGTCCGCCACTCGTCACCCGAGAGCAAGCTCTCTGTGCTACCGTTCGACTTGCATGTGTTAGGCCTGCCGCCAGCGTTCAATCTGAGCCATGATCAAACTCTTCAATTTAAGTTTGATGCTCGTGAATTAAACTTCGTAATGAATTACGTATGTTCACTCAGAGACTTGGTATTCATTTTTCGTCTTGCGACGTTAAGAATCCATGTCACTTTGAGTGCCCACACAGATTGTCTGATAAATTGTTAAAGAGCAGTGCAACGCGGCTTTCGCTCACCGTTGCGAGGTGGCGTATATTACGCTTTCCTCTTTCAGAGTCAACCCGTTATTTCAGGATTTTTTCTCTTCAACCGACCGGGTTGTCTGTGAAGTGATTCACATCTGCCGTGTCGATGGAGGCGCATTATAGGGAGTTATCCGCAGGCCGCAACCGCTAAATGACAGAAAAATGACTGACTGCTGCATTCCACAGCAAAACCCCGCCTTATACCCTTTTACACACAGACTTATCCACAATGATACGAAAAAGTAAAAATGTGCGAGCGTTGCGCAAACGTTTTCGTTAAAATGCTCGCGCTTCACAAGGATGCCTCGTCAGGTGTGTTAGATGAGTTTTTCGCAGGAAAATTCATCTAACGCTCTCTGTAATCGTGAAATCCAGGGGATTTACCATGCAACAACGTCGTCCAGTCCGCCGCGCTCTGCTCAGTGTTTCTGATAAAGCCGGTATCGTCGAATTCGCTCAGGCACTTTCTGCACGCGGTGTGGAGCTGCTTTCTACAGGCGGCACCGCACGCCTGTTAGCAGATAAAGGTCTGCCGGTAACCGAAGTGTCCGATTACACCGGTTTCCCGGAGATGATGGATGGACGCGTCAAAACTCTGCATCCGAAAGTGCACGGCGGTATTCTTGGCCGTCGCGGCCAGGACGATGCCATTATGGAAAAGCATGATATTGCGCCAATCGACATGGTTGTCGTTAACCTCTACCCGTTTGCCCAGACCGTTGCCCGCGAAGGTTGCTCTCTGGAAGATGCGGTAGAAAATATTGATATCGGCGGCCCGACCATGGTGCGCTCTGCAGCCAAGAACCATAAAGATGTGGCCATCGTGGTGAAGAGCAGCGATTACAACACCATTATTAGCGAGATGGATGCCAACGAAGGGTCACTGACGCTCGACACGCGTTTCGACCTCGCTATCAAAGCCTTCGAACACACCGCTGCATACGACAGCATGATCGCCAACTACTTCGGTAGCCTGGTGCCGGCTTACCACGGTGAAAGCAACGATCCTTCTGGCCGCTTCCCGCGCACGCTGAACCTGAACTTCATCAAGAAGCAGGATATGCGTTACGGCGAGAACAGCCACCAGCAGGCTGCCTTCTATATAGAAGAAGAGATCAAAGAAGCCTCGGTTGCCACCGCTCAGCAGGTTCAGGGCAAGGCGCTCTCCTACAACAATATTGCTGACACCGACGCTGCGCTGGAATGCGTGAAAGAGTTCAGCGAGCCAGCCTGCGTTATCGTCAAGCACGCCAACCCTTGCGGTGTGGCGGTGAGCACCTCTATTCTGGACGCTTACGACCGTGCTTACAAAACCGACCCGACCTCCGCGTTTGGCGGCATTATCGCCTTCAACCGCGAGCTGGATGCCCAAACCGCGCAGGCCATCATCTCCCGTCAGTTTGTTGAAGTGATTATTGCACCATCGGCATCCGAAGAAGCGCTGAAAATCACCGCGGCAAAACAGAATGTGCGCGTACTGATTTGCGGCCAGTGGGCAAATCGCGTGCCGGGTCTGGACTTCAAACGCGTGAACGGCGGCCTTCTGGTTCAGGATCGCGATCTGGGTATGGTGACAGAAGCTGACCTGCGCGTAGTGACCAAACGCCAGCCGAGCGAGCAGGAGCTGCGTGACGCGCTGTTCTGCTGGAAAGTGGCGAAGTTCGTCAAGTCCAACGCCATCGTCTACGCCAAAGAGAACATGACCATCGGAATAGGCGCAGGCCAGATGAGCCGTGTCTACTCTGCGAAAATTGCCGGGATCAAAGCAGGTGATGAAGGGCTGGAAGTGAAAGGTTCCGCCATGGCCTCTGATGCCTTCTTCCCGTTCCGTGACGGTATCGATGCGGCAGCCGCTGTAGGCATTACCTGCGTGATCCAGCCTGGTGGTTCTATCCGCGACGACGAAGTGATTGCCGCCGCCGACGAGCACGGTATCGCGATGATCTTCACCGACATGCGCCACTTCCGCCATTAATTCCCGGAGCAGAAAAATGAAAGTATTAGTGATTGGTAACGGCGGACGCGAGCACGCCCTGGCGTGGAAAGCGGCGCAGTCTCCGCGGGTGAAAACGGTCTTCGTGGCACCGGGTAATGCCGGTACTGCCCTGGAACCCGCTTTGCAGAACGTCGCCATCGGTGTGACCGATATCCCAGCCCTGCTGAACTTTGCCCAGAATGAGAAAATCGATCTGACCATTGTCGGCCCGGAAGCGCCGCTGGTGATTGGCGTAGTTGACGCGTTCCGCGCTGCTGGCCTGAAAATCTTCGGACCAACGGAAGGTGCTGCCCAGCTGGAAGGGTCTAAAGCCTTCACCAAAGATTTCCTGGCACGTCACAACATCCCGACGGCGGAATATCAGAACTTCACCGAAGTGGAGCAAGCTCTGGCTTACCTGCGTGAAAAAGGCGCGCCGATCGTTATTAAAGCCGACGGTCTGGCCGCCGGTAAAGGCGTTATCGTTGCGATGACCCTCGAAGAAGCGGAAGCCGCGGTTCAGGATATGCTGGCTGGCAATGCCTTTGGCGATGCAGGCCACCGTATCGTGATTGAAGAGTTCCTCGACGGCGAAGAAGCGAGCTTCATTGTCATGGTCGACGGCGAGCACGTTCTGCCGATGGCCACCAGCCAGGATCATAAACGCGTGGGTAATGGCGATACCGGTCCTAATACCGGCGGGATGGGCGCCTACTCCCCTGCCCCGGTGGTGACGGATGAAGTACATCAGCGCACCATGGACCGCATTATCTGGCCTACCGTGAAAGGCATGGCGGCGGAAGGGAATACCTACACCGGTTTCCTCTATGCAGGTCTGATGATCGACAAGCAGGGCAACCCTAAGGTTATCGAGTTCAACTGCCGCTTTGGCGATCCGGAAACTCAACCGATAATGCTGCGCATGAAATCGGACCTGGTCGATCTGTGTCTGGCGGCTTGCGAAGGCAAGCTGGACGAGAAAACCTCAGAGTGGGATGAACGTGCGTCTCTGGGCGTGGTGATTGCCGCGGGCGGTTATCCGGGTAACTACAACACCGGTGATGAAATCCACGGCCTGCCGCTGGAAGAGATTGACGGTGCGAAGGTATTCCACGCGGGTACGAAACTGTCTGACGACGAGCGCGTCCTGACCAACGGCGGCCGCGTCCTGTGTGCTACCGCACTGGGTCATACCGTTGCAGAAGCGCAGAAGCGTGCCTATGCGCTGATGGCGGATATTCACTGGAACGGTAGCTTTAGCCGTCAGGATATTGGTTATCGTGCGATTGCGCGCGAGCAGGGCGAGTAATTTTCCCCCTCACCCTAACCCTCTCCCTCAAGGGAGAGGGGATTTACGTCAAAAACTCTTCTCTGTCGGCTGCCACGTGCAGAAATCTTCGTTCGCCACCAGCAACAGCTGAGAGCCTTCCGGCGCCTCAAGCCACGCCACACTCACTTCCATTGATGAATGACGCTGACGGCGTTGAATATGTTCGGTCGCCCAGGATTCAAGCTCAGGCTTCACCGTCTGCCCTTCGCAGGTGGTTACCGTGCCATCGTTATGCCAGCGCCCCTGACGCAGCACCACACGTCCAAGACGAAGCGCATCGCTGGTCTGGCGGATTTGTTCAGCACGATAGCGGTAGAGGGCAATCTGATCGCTGGAAAGCTGCTGTTTTTGACCACTCACTTCACGCTGCATAAAGCTCAGCTCACCATGGTCGTCAAAACGCACTTTCACATGTTCGGGGGTTTTACTGTAGACGTTCAGTTCAATCAGCGACAGGTAATCACCCTGCCAGCGATACTCCGCGGTCGACGTATTGCCGTTATGCCACGGACTGAAAGCGGAGAGCAGATGCACTTCGCCGCCGGAATCTTTGCGCCATATCCTCACCGCACCCTGATTGTCAGCGTAGCCGCTGGCGGTAAACGGTGGCAGAGAGGTGTCGTGGCTGCAGGCAGACAGCAGAAGCACGCCTGCCAGCGCGAGCGTTCCACGCCAGAATGACAAAAGGGGCGTTGCCGCCCCTTCGCTAAAACTGTTCACTGCCACGCGTCTTACTTAACAGCGTCTTTCAGTGCTTTACCAGAAACAAATGCCGGCACGTTAGCTGCGGCGATTTTGATTTCTTTACCGGTCTGCGGGTTGCGGCCAGTACGCTCAGCGCGGTGGTTCACTTTGAAGGTACCGAAACCAACCAGTTGTACAGCATCGCCTTCTTTCAGAGACTCAGTAATAGCAGCCAGGGTAGATTCCAGAGCAGCTTTAGCCTGCACTTTAGACAGATCAGCCTTGTCCGCAATTACATCAATCAGTTGAGTCTTGTTCATAAGTTATCCTTTCAATGTGTTTATCGCTTGCTAAGCATCGAGTGCGACGAAAATGCCAAAAAAGCACTCTCCTGCATACACGCACCGATAGCCACTTTTTTTCGCCCCCCAAATGTAGACCAGACGGGGGGCAGAAGGGAAGAGTCGAGGTGCGACAAAACAGGCGTTAAATCACGTTTTGTTGTCTCATTGGTTAAAAACTATACCAATATTGCTCTCGCCCGACTCACGTAAGTCCGCACGCAGCCCTTTGATCAGCTCAATGTCACGTTCTTCACACTCTGCCAGCAGGCGGAAAATTTCCCACTGGATATCCCATTCCTGCTCAACCGCCGGGTTAGCTCGCAGCTCTTCGTCGGTCATTTCACGGCCTTCCTGGGTCATTTCGAGCATCGCAACGGTCGTAATGGATGCCTTACTGACTTCGATAGCATGCTCCAGGGTTTCGCCACTCAGACGGGAGTGGATCAGCTCACTTAATGCCACGCAGGCATCAATGGCCGGATAGACACCGTACAGATCAAAATCATCCGCGGCCGGGATCGCCTCTTCCAGCTTTTCCAGTTGGGAGTCGAAATTCACCTTTGCGTCTTTGACCGTCAGCGTTTCCCAGATCAAATCCAGAATGCGGCGGTAGATATGACCATCACCAAAGCCCGTCTGCTTACAGAACGCGGCATAGTTGGGATACATGCGCTCGCACAGGCAAGCCATAAAGGTGACGTGCTGCCAGCTTTCCAGCTTCTCAAGGCGCAGATGAATCGGGTTTTGTAACATGATGATGTCTCGAATCGAAAATTAGCCGCAGTTTACCTGAATCACGGCTGAATTTCCTGCCAACGAACAAAAGCCGGACGCGAGGAAGCGACGGCGTCCGCCCAGCGGGTTGGCTCCGGTAAACGGTAGCCCTTCATGCAGCGCTGAACCCACGCCAGTGCGCTGTCCATGCTCACCCGGTGACCGGTCGCGATAAACAGCGGATTACAGCGCGCTTTGCTGCGCCAGACCCACGCCAGCTGCTCGCCTTTATGGATAAGCGGCGCCAGCGCACCCGGCTCGGGGGAAAGTGGTTCAAACGCGCCACACAGGCGTTTTTTGGCAACGCCAATGGTCGGCACATCCACCCGCAGCCCAAAATGGCTGGCCACGCCTAAACGGCGCGGATGTGAGATACCGTGTCCATCCACAAACAGCAGGTCAGGTTTTTGCGAGAGCTGCTCCCATGCTGCCAGCAGCGCGGGATACTCGCGAAAGGAGAGGAAACCCGGAATGTACGGCATAGTGGTGGCGATACGCGCCACCTTGTACTCAACCAGCTCCAGCGAAGGGTATTTCAGAACCACCATCGCCGCTCGCGTCACTTCACCACCCTGCTCGAATCCGACGTCCGCTCCGCCAATGTACTGCGGGGGATCCTTATCCAGGCGATCCTCGCGGATCACCGATGAAGCCAGTTCAATTTGCTGAGCGCGTAGCGACGCGAGATCCATAACCACTCCTTACTGGTGATACTGGGCAGAAAGCCGATGCACCGCCTCCACAAATACGCCTGCATGCTCTGGCGGAACATCCTGATGAATGCCGTGGCCGAGGTTAAAGACGTGGCCTTCCCCCTGGCCGAAACCAGAGAGTATAGTCGACACTTCTTCTTCAATGCGGGCTGGCGGTGCATAGAGCATGGACGGGTCCATATTGCCCTGCAGCGCCACTTTGTCGCCCACGCGACGGCGAGCATCAGCGATATCGGTCGTCCAGTCGAGACCCAATGCATCGCAGCCGGTCGCCGCCATCGCTTCCAGCCACTGACCGCCACCTTTGGTGAACAGCGTCACCGGCACGCGGCGGCCTTCGTTTTCACGCAGCAGGCCATCAACGATTTTGTGCATGTAATACAGGGAGAACTGCTGATAATCGCGCCCGGTCAGTACGCCACCCCAGGTATCGAAAATCATCACTGACTGCGCGCCCGCTTTAATCTGCGCGTTGAGATAGAGCGTGACGCTCTTCGCCAGCTTGTCCAGCAGCGCATGCAGAGCCATCGGCTCGGCGTACATCATTTTTTTGATCACGGTAAAAGCTTTGCTGCTGCCACCTTCAACCATGTAAGTTGCCAGCGTCCACGGGCTACCGGAGAAGCCAATCAGCGGCACTTCGCCTTTCAGCTCACGGCGAATGGTGCGCACGGCGTTCATCACATAGCCCAGTTCGCCTTCCGGATCGGGGATCGGCAGCTTATCCACGTCGGCTTTGCTTTTGATCGGGGAGGTAAAACGCGGGCCTTCGCCGGTTTCAAAGTACAGGCCAAGGCCCATTGCATCTGGAATGGTCAGAATGTCCGAAAAGAGAATGGCGGCATCCAGCGGGAAGCGGCGCAGCGGCTGGAGCGTCACTTCACACGCCAGCTCAGCGTTTTTGCACAGCGACATAAAATCACCTGCCTGCGCACGCGTGGCTTTGTACTCTGGCAGATAGCGTCCTGCCTGGCGCATCATCCACACCGGGGTGACATCAACGGGCTGGCGCAGCAGCGCACGCAGATAACGATCGTTCTTCAGTTCGGTCATTTTTGCAGTTCCTTAAGCGTCATGGCCTCAGTGTAACACTACTCATACTCGGCCCGACACATCGCCACGGTATCTTCTATCAGCCGACGCGCCACGGTGCCGGGTGGCGGTAACAGAGGCAAATCGTCATAACGATACCAGTTCGCGTCCAGCAGCTCTTTCTGATCGATAACGATCTCACCGCTGTCGTATTCCGCCATAAACGCCGTCATCAGGGACATCGGGAATGGCCACGGTTGAGACGTTACGTAGCGCAGGTTTTTCACCTTGATCCCGCTCTCTTCCATCACTTCACGCGCTACCGCCTGCTCCAGCGTTTCACCCACTTCGACGAAACCGGCAAGAACGGTATAAATGCCGTTGCGATGGCGGGTATGCTGCGCCAGCAGGATAGTATCCTCACGGCGAATGGCGACGATAATGCAGGGTGCAATCTGCGGATAGTAACGTTCACGGCAGTGGCCGCAGAGCATTGCCCACTCGGTTTTGCTCGGGTGCATGGTATGGCCGCAGTAGCCGCAGTATTTATGCGAGCGGTAAAACTCCGCCAGCTGGACGCCGCGCCCCGCCAACTGGAACAAGCCAACATCCTGATCCAGCACCTGACGAACCGATCCCATCTCCTGACGGCGAGGCTGTTGGATCAACCACACTGCATCCCCCTGCCATTCACCAATCTTCAGTGCTGGCTGGCCAACAAGATCGAACGCCTCTGCTGCGCCATAAGGGATCTCCCCGGCAGGAAGCCATAGTTTTTGTTCGTGACTGACGATCCACCAACCCAGATCTGATTTTTCAATAATACGATCCATATCTATTGCACTACCTTCGCTTCACTGACATGTTGTTAGCATTGTGGTTACATTTTGGATAAGCAGATTCAATTCTCAACCTTGCGGAGTCAACCATGTTAAACCAGCTAGAAAGCCTGACTGAGCGCGTTAGAGGAAGTAACAAACTGGTGGATCGCTGGCTACATGTACGCAAGCATCTACTCGTGGCTTATTACAATCTGGTCGGTATTAAGCCTGGCAAAGAATCGTTTATGCGGCTGAATGAAAAAGCGCTGGATGATTTTTGTCAGAGCCTGGTCGACTACCTGTCCGACGGACATTTCAATATTTATGAACGTATTATCCGCGAAATGGAAGGGACAACGCCGTATTTAGCGGCCAGTAAACTCTATCCGCTGCTGGAAGCCAACACCCAGCAGATCATGGATTACTACGATTCCACGCTCGAAAATGCCATCGATCACGACAATTATCTTGAGTTCCAGCAGGCGCTTTCAGATCTTGGCGAAGCGCTGGAAGAGCGATTCACGCTGGAAGACAGGCTGATCGCCCTCGTCCTGGATAACGGCCTGGATGTGAGTAACGAAGATAACATCGCGCGCCCTGCTTGAGTTCTTAATCGTTAACGAGTAATTTACAACCATTCGCCCCTCTGCGGAGGGGGATTTTTCTTGTCGGAGTGCCCAGCGCTTAAACGCGCGGGCTGAGACCGTTAATTCGGGATCCGCGGAACCTGATCAGGTTAATACCTGCGAAGGGAACAAGAGTCACACTGCTGTTGTATCGCCCCTGAGGCGATCTTCTCTTGCTTCATCCGTCGTCTGACAAGCCATGTCCTTCACTTCTGGAATGAGCTATGTCTACCACTAAACTGACCCGTCGCGAACAGCGCGAACACACCCAACACTTCATCGATACCCTGGAAGGTACCGCTTTCCCGAACTCGAAGCGCATATACATCACCGGTTCACAGCCCGACATTCGCGTGCCGATGCGCGAAATCCAGCTTAGCCCGACGCTTATCGGCGGCAGCAAAGATAACCCGCAATATGAAGATAACGAAGCCGTCCCGGTGTATGACACCTCCGGCCCGTATGGCGATCCCTCTGTTGCCATCAATGTTCAGCGGGGTCTGGCAAAGCTGCGCCAGCCGTGGATTGACGCACGTAACGACTGTGAAGAACTCAACGAACAAAGCTCGTCGTACACCAAAGCGCGCCTGGCCGACGATGGTCTGGACGAATTGCGTTTCACCGGTCTGCTGACGCCAAAACGCGCCAGAGCGGGCAAACGCGTGACCCAGCTGCACTATGCGCGCCAGGGGATCGTCACACCGGAGATGGAGTTCATCGCCATTCGTGAAAACATGGGCCGCGAGCGTATCCGTAGCGAAGTGCTGCGCCACCAGCATCCAGGTGAAGGGTTTGGCGCTAGCCTGCCGGAAAACATCACGCCGGAGTTTGTGCGTGACGAAGTGGCCGCTGGCCGCGCGATTATCCCTGCCAACATCAACCACCCGGAATCCGAACCGATGATTATCGGCCGCAATTTCCTGGTGAAGGTTAATGCCAATATCGGTAACTCTGCCGTCACTTCCTCCATTGAAGAGGAGGTAGAAAAGCTGGTCTGGTCAACGCGCTGGGGCGCGGACACGGTAATGGACCTCTCAACTGGCCGTTATATTCACGAAACACGCGAGTGGATCCTGCGTAACAGCCCGGTCCCGATTGGTACTGTCCCGATTTATCAGGCGCTGGAGAAAGTGAACGGCATCGCCGAAAACCTCACCTGGGAAACCTTCCGCGACACGCTGCTGGAGCAGGCGGAACAGGGCGTGGACTACTTCACGATTCACGCTGGCGTGCTGCTGCGCTACGTGCCGATGACCGCAAAACGTCTGACCGGCATCGTCTCCCGCGGCGGGTCCATCATGGCAAAATGGTGTCTGTCACATCATCAGGAAAACTTCCTCTACGAACACTTCCGCGAGATCTGCGAAATCTGCGCCGCCTATGACGTATCCCTGTCGCTGGGCGACGGCCTGCGTCCGGGCTCCATTCGCGATGCCAACGACGAAGCGCAGTTTGCCGAGCTGCACACGCTGGGCGAACTGACAAAAATTGCCTGGGAGTATGACGTACAGGTGATGATTGAAGGCCCTGGACATGTGCCTATGCAGATGATCCGCCGCAATATGACCGAGGAGCTGGAGCACTGCCACGAAGCGCCGTTCTATACTCTGGGGCCCCTGACCACCGATATTGCACCGGGCTACGACCACTTCACCTCCGGGATTGGCGCAGCGATGATCGGCTGGTTCGGCTGCGCCATGCTCTGCTACGTCACGCCGAAAGAGCACCTGGGCCTGCCAAATAAAGAGGACGTGAAGCAAGGACTAATTACCTACAAGATTGCCGCTCATGCGGCGGATCTGGCGAAAGGCCACCCGGGGGCGCAAATCCGCGATAACGCCATGTCGAAGGCGCGCTTTGAATTCCGCTGGGAAGATCAGTTCAACCTGGCGCTGGACCCCTTCACCGCCCGCGCCTACCACGACGAAACCCTGCCGCAGGAATCGGGCAAGGTGGCACACTTCTGCTCCATGTGCGGTCCAAAATTCTGCTCGATGAAAATCAGCCAGGAGGTACGCGACTACGCCGCCGCACAGACCATTGAAGTGGGTATGGCAGACATGTCAGAAACCTTCCGCGCGAAAGGCGGCGAGATCTACCTCAAAAAAGAGGAGGCCTAATGTACCAGCCTGATTTCCCCTCCGTGCCCTTCCGTTTAGGGCTCTATCCGGTGGTGGACAGCGTGGAGTGGATCCAACGCCTGCTGGAGGCAGGCGTTCGCACCCTCCAGCTGCGCATCAAGGATAAGCGCGATGAAGAAGTTGAGGCCGACGTTATCGCCGCCATCGCGCTGGGACGACGCTACCACGCTCGTCTGTTTATCAACGACTACTGGCGGCTGGCCATTAAGCACCAGGCGTACGGCGTCCATCTGGGTCAGGAAGATCTGGAAACTACCGATCTTAACGCTATCCGCAAAGCCGGGCTGTGGCTGGGGGTGTCGACACACGACGATATGGAAATTGACGTGGCACTGGCGGCGCGCCCCTCCTACATTGCCCTCGGCCACGTTTTTCCGACGCAAACCAAGCAGATGCCCTCCGCACCACAGGGTTTAACGCAGCTGGCGTTACACGTTAAGCGCCTGGCCGATTACCCCACCGTTGCCATTGGCGGGATAAGCCTTGAACGCGCCCCTGCGGTACTGGAAACCGGCGTCGGCAGTATCGCCGTCGTCAGCGCGATTACCCAGGCGGCGGACTGGCAGGCGGCCACGGCACGGCTTTTACAGCTGGCAGGAGCGGGCGATGAATGACCGCGATTTTATGCGCTACAGCCGTCAAATTCTGCTGGAGGATATCGCCATCGACGGGCAGCAAAAGCTGCTCGCCAGCCGGGTGTTGATTGTTGGTCTGGGCGGATTAGGCGCCCCCGCCGCGCTTTATCTGGCAGGCGCAGGTATCGGTACGCTGGTGCTGGCCGACGACGACGAGGTGCACCTCAGCAACCTGCAGCGACAAATCCTCTTCACGACAAAGGACATTAATCAACCCAAAGCGCAGATTACCCGCCAGAGGCTGAATCAGCTCAACCCGGATATCGAACTGATTGCACTCCAGACGCGGCTGAGCGATGAAAATCTGCACCGTGAGGTCGCCCTTGCCGACGTGGTGCTGGACTGCACTGACAACATGGCGACGCGTCAGGCGATCAACGCCGCCTGCGTGATCAATAACACGCCCCTGATCACCGCCAGCGCGGTGGGGTTCGGCGGACAGATGATGGTCCTGACGCCCCCCTGGGCGCAGGGCTGCTATCGCTGCCTGTGGCCGGACGATGCCGAGCCCGCACGCAACTGCCGCACGGCAGGCATTCTTGGCCCGGTAGTCGGAGTGATGGGCACCCTTCAGGCGCTTGAGGCCATCAAGCTGCTCAGCGGCATGGAGACGGAACGTAATACGCTGCGGCTGTTCGACGCTCGTTCAGGCGGCTGGCGCCATCTGGCCTTAAACCGCGCCAGCCACTGCCCGGTATGCGGAGGCCGCGATGCGCATTCTGTTTAACGATGAGCCGATAAGCTGCGACGACGGGCTGACCATTGCCGCCCTGCTCGATAAGTTACGTCAGCTCAAGCCGGGAACGGCGCTGGCACTCAATCAACAGATCCTGCCGCGCGAGCAGTGGGAACATCAGCAGGTCAATGACGGCGACCAGATCCTGCTGTTTCAGGTTATCGCAGGGGGCTGAGATGCTACATATTGCCGATAAAATCTTTGATTCACATCTGTTTACCGGAACCGGAAAGTTCGCCTCTCCACAGCTGATGGTAGAGGCCATCCGTGAAAGTGGCAGCCAGCTGGTGACGCTGGCGATGAAACGCGTGGATCTGCGCCAGCACAACGATGCCATTCTTGCGCCTTTGCTGGAGGCAGGCGTTACGCTCTTGCCCAACACCTCCGGTGCAAAAACGGCGGAAGAAGCAATTTTCGCCGCACAGCTGGCACGTGAAGCGCTCGGTACCCACTGGCTGAAGCTGGAAATTCATCCGGATGCCCGCTGGCTGCTGCCGGACCCGATTGAAACGCTGAAAGCAGCAGAAAAGCTTGTGCAGCAAGGGTTTACCGTCCTGCCTTACTGCGGGGCGGACCCTGTGCTGTGTAAGCGTCTGGAAGAGGTCGGCTGTGTCGCCGTGATGCCGCTGGGTGCGCCAATTGGCTCTAATCAGGGTCTCGAAACTCGCGCGATGCTGGAGATCATCATTGAACAAGCCACCGTGCCGGTGGTGGTCGATGCGGGGATTGGCGTACCAAGCCATGCCGCGCAGGCGCTGGAGATGGGGGCCGACGCGGTACTGGTCAATACGGCGATTGCGGTGGCTGACGATCCGGTCATGATGGCGCGCGCGTTCCGCATGGCCGTAGAGGCCGGCTTGCTGGCAAGAGGATCCGGCCCTGGCTCGCGCAGTTTTCAGGCGCAGGCCACCAGCCCGCTGACCGGTTTTCTGGAGGCTCTCTCATGAGCACGTTTACCGAACGCTGGCGTCAGCTCAACTGGGACGATATCGCCCTGCGTATCAACAGCAAAACGGCGGCTGACGTGGAGCGTGCCCTGAATGCCCGTCATCTGACCCGTGAGGACCTGATGGCCCTGCTCTCTCCGGCGGCCAGCGCGTACCTTGAACCGATGGCGCAGCGCGCTCAGCGCCTTACCCGCCAGCGTTTTGGCAACACGGTAAGCTTCTACGTTCCACTTTATCTCTCGAACCTGTGCGCCAATGACTGCACCTATTGCGGTTTCTCCATGAGCAACCGCATCAAGCGGAAAACCCTTGATGAAGATGAGATCGCACGTGAGTGCGCCGCCATTCGTGAAATGGGGTTCGAACATCTTCTGCTGGTCACGGGCGAGCATCAGGGAAAAGTGGGAATGGACTATTTCCGTCAGCACCTTCCGGCGATACGTCGCGAGTTTGCGTCGTTGCAGATGGAGGTACAGCCCCTGTCGCAGGACGAGTACGCGGAGTTAAAATCGCTCGGGCTGGATGGGGTCATGGTTTACCAGGAAACCTACCACGAGGCAACGTACGCCCGGCACCACCTGAAGGGGAAGAAACAGGATTTCTTCTTCCGGCTGGAGACACCGGACAGGCTGGGCCGCGCCGGGATCGATAAAATCGGTCTCGGGGCGCTGATTGGGCTCTCCGACAGCTGGCGGGTCGATTGCTACATGGTGGCAGAGCATTTGCTGTGGCTCCAGCAGCACTACTGGCAGAGCCGCTATTCTATCTCTTTCCCCCGCCTGCGACCCTGCGCAGGCGGAATAGAACCGGCATCGCTGATGGATGAGCGTCAGCTGGTGCAGACTATCTGCGCGTTTCGCCTGCTCGCCCCGGAGGTTGAATTATCGCTTTCAACGCGTGAGTCCCCGGCGTTTCGCGATCGCGCGATCCCGCTGGCAATTAACAACGTCAGCGCGTTTTCCAAAACACAGCCGGGCGGTTACGCCGACGATCACCCGGAGCTGGAACAGTTTGCACCGCATGACGGGCGACGTCCGGAGGCAGTCGCCGCCGCCCTGACGGCACAGGGCCTACAGCCGGTCTGGAAAGACTGGGACAGCTGGCTGGGAAGAGCCTCGCAATAACGTTGAAACACGCTGCAATACGTTAAAAAAGTGTCGAGACACTACGGAAAGATAAAACCGGACGATTGTCAGCGATCGTCCGGTTTTTTATTGTCATCCGGTCAGCAAGGGATGCTGGCCAGGGCGAAAAGCTTCTTCCTCGTTTCGCCCTGCCTCCGATTTCTTGCATAAATGGGGCGGCAAAAACATGGATAAGGAATTTCTTAGTGATTCTTAAGATAAATCATCTTGCCGAAAATCGTGTTCCGTATAATTCACCGCGAACCGCAGGACAGCGACTATGCTGAGAGGATATCGGCAGACAAAAAATATTCACCATCAGGATCGATGTACAACTCATGGCACTTCACAGCAAAAAGCTCTCTTTTACCCGGCCAATCATGCTCAGCTTCGCGGGGATCCTGTGCAGTTTTGCGCTGATCGCGGTCGTGGTCTCTCTTTCGCAAAGAAAGGATTTCCTTGAGGATTATCACAAGATTAACAGTAACTTCACGCATAACCTGGCGGTTAACTATACCGAATCAATCCTGCGTGAAAACGACTATATCCTTGGTCGCTCTGCGATGTACTTTGCCCGCAGCGAGATACTGAATGAGACGCTCAACGTCAACCCGACGCAAGGGCTGCAGATGTTGATGCATTTGCAAAACCTGATGCCGACCGTGTCATCCATCTCGCTGGCCGACACAGAGGGGCATTATTTACACGCACCAGAAGCGCCTCCCACGGAAAAGAGTAAAAACGTCGATCCGCGGACGCGCCCGTGGTTTGTCGCGCACGCAGAAGCCAGTATTTTCAGCCATTATACCCATCATTATACGGACTACTTTACCGGGCATCCGACAGTTACGCTTTATAAGCCATTGATTTCAACAGAAGGCAGACTCAAGGGAACCCTCGCTTTTCATCTTGATTTGACGTCGATGGGGTATACCCTTCGACAAATGGTGGCCCCCGTACAAGGGGAATTCTTCGTCGTCGAACGCGACGGGACCGTCGTGCTGCACCCAGATACAGGCGCCCTGTTCAAAAAGTACGTGAGCGAAGCGCTGATGGACAAAATGACCAGCGGCGAAGGCCATCTTTACGATCGGAAAACCAATGCCTGGTATTACTACTACTCTTTCACGAACCCGGACTGGTTTGTTATCTATCGGGTATCTGGCGCGACGCTTACCGATATCACCCGCCACGAAACCACTATCGTTGGCTGGGGCTTCGCGCTGGCAGCCATCATCATCATTCTCTTCGGTCTTTATCTGCGTCATGCCTCGCGTACCGTATTAATGACCATTATCAATGCGATCAAAACGGGCGATGTCAGCCAGGCACCGCGTCTGGAAGCGATGCTGAGCCACACGATTCAGTCCAATAAAGAGCGGGAGATGGCGTATGTTCGCCAGGCGACTCACGATGCGCTGACCGGCTGCAAAAACCGCCGCGCGTTTGACAATGATGTGGATGAACTGCTGACCGCCCACCAGCCTTTCGCACTGGCGCTGATTGATATCGATAACTTCAAATCGATCAACGACACATGGGGACATCTGAGTGGTGACATTGTCCTGCGTAATGTGGCGCGCGAAGGGATCCAGATAATGCAGCCACACAACATCTCGGTCTATCGCTACGGTGGAGAAGAGTTCGCGGTGATCTTCCAGGCCGAGCAGATCGCTGCCGCATTCTCATTGCTTGACGCCTGGCGCACCGCCGTTGAAAGGCGCGTCTGGCGGGAAGAAAACCTGCACGTTACGTTCAGTGCGGGTCTGGGGGAATGGCACTTCGAACCGCTGGAACAACTGGTGGGAAGTGTCGATAACGCGCTTTATAGCGCTAAACAGCAGGGAAAAAACCGCATTGTTCGAACAACCGTCGCCTAATTTTCTCTCCTCCCGTCAGAATTGTAACCGGTTTCAGGAAAATGCCGTTTTCTTTGTGATGCCTGACACACAATCGCGGTAAAGCGGTTGTTGAAGCGGTCTGCACGGGATAATTATCAATAAACACATGTAGATCGAGGCTGATTATGAAGAACATCGTTTTATGCTGTGCAGCGGGAATGTCAACCAGCATGCTGGTTCAACGTATGAAAGACGCCGCGCAGAAAAAAGGGGTTGAAGTCACCATTAAAGCCGTTCCGGTTGCGGAGTTTAAAGACAACATCGCGACGGCCGACATCGTATTGCTGGGGCCACAGGTTAAATACGAGCAGGCAAAACTGCAGGCACAGGCTGACCCACTGGGCAAAAAAGTCGCGGTGATCGACATGATGGACTACGGCATGATGAAAGGCGATGCCGTACTGGAAAAAGCCCTCAAACTGCTGGAGTGACCTCATGGAAGATTTAGAGACAACGATCATGGAACTGCTGGTCAACGCCGGCGCGGCGCGAAGTGCCGCGCTTACGGCATTACAAATGGCCCGCAAAGGTGAGTTCGACGAAGCCGAAAAAGCAATGGAAGAGTCTCGCGAATATGTGAAGCATGCGCATACGATCCAGACACAGCTTATCGGTCTTGACGAAGGAACCGGCAAGCTCCCGGTCAACCTGATAACCGTTCACTCTCAGGACCACCTGATGAACGCCATGGTGATTCAGGATCTGGCAGGCGACATGATTGAGCTTTATCGACGGATCCCGTTAGTGAATTGAAAAAATGCAGATGTAAAAAAACCCGCCGAGGCGGGTTTTTTATTTACGGCATCAACGATTACTCGTTGTCGGAACCGCCCAGACCTGCGTTCAGCAGTTCTGCCAGGCTCGCGGATGCATCTTCAGCAGTCACCTGCGGTGCAGCTGGCAGTTCGCCCGCAGCACGACGACGCATACGATCCTGATGGTATGCATAACCGGTACCCGCTGGGATCAGACGACCCACGATAACGTTCTCTTTCAGACCGCGCAGTTCATCACGTTTACCTGCAACAGCCGCTTCGGTCAGGACACGAGTCGTTTCCTGGAACGATGCTGCAGAGATGAAGGACTCGGTTGCCAGAGACGCTTTGGTGATACCCAGCAGATCGCGCGCGTAAGTCGCACCGATTTTGCCATTCGCTTCCAGGTCGCGGTTAGCGATCTTGACGCGTGAGTATTCAACCTGCTCGCCTTCGAGGAACTCAGAGCTGCCTGCGTTTTCGATGGTTGCTTTACGCAGCATCTGACGAACGATAACTTCGATGTGTTTATCGTTAATCTTAACGCCCTGCAGGCGGTATACGTCCTGTACTTCGTTAACAATGTAACGGGTAACAGCATGTACACCACGGAGACGCAGGATGTCGTGCGGCGCTTCTGGACCGTCGGAAACAACGTCACCACGTTCTACACGTTCACCTTCGAACACGTTGAGCTGACGCCACTTAGGAATCATCTCTTCGTACGGCTCGCTGCCATCTACTGGAGTGATAACCAGACGGCGCTTACCTTTGGTCTCTTTACCGAAGGAAATGATACCGCTGATTTCAGCCAGGATTGCCGGCTCTTTCGGACGACGAGCTTCGAACAGGTCCGCAACGCGTGGCAGACCACCGGTGATGTCCTTGGTACCGCCGGATTCCTGAGGAATACGCGCCAGGGTGTCACCAGAGCTGATCTGTACGCCATCTTCCAGCTGTACAATCGCTTTACCCGGCAGGAAGTACTGCGCAGGCATATCGGTACCCGGGATCAGAACGTCATTACCCTGAGCATCAACGATTTTCAGTGCAGGACGCAGATCTTTACCACCGGTAGTACGTTCAGCAGAATCCAGAACCACCAGAGAAGACAGACCGGTCAGCTCGTCGGTCTGACGAGTAATGGTCTGGCCGTCGATCATGTCAGTAAAGCGGATGAAACCACTTACTTCGGTGATAACCGGCATGGTGTGTGGATCCCAGTTTGCAACGGTTTCACCGCCGGCAACCTGCTCGCCATCACCTTTCGCCATAACCGCACCGTAAGGTACTTTATAGCTCTCTTTGGTACGACCGAATTCGTCGATCAGCTTCAGCTCGGTGTTACGAGAGGTCACAACCAGCTTGCCTGCGGAGTTAACAACCGACTTCGCATTGCTGAGCTTGATGCTACCTTTGTTTTTCACCTGAATGCTGGATTCAGCAGCCGCACGAGATGCCGCACCACCGATGTGGAACGTACGCATCGTCAGCTGTGTACCTGGCTCACCGATGGACTGTGCCGCGATAACGCCGATAGCTTCACCTTTGTTGATGATGTGGCCACGCGCCAGGTCACGACCATAGCAGTGCGCACAAACACCAAAGTCGGTGTCACAGGATACAACGGAACGCACTTTCACGGAGTCAACAGAGTTCGCTTCCAGCAGGTCACACCACTGTTCGTGCAGCAGCGTGTTGCGTGGAACCAGAATGTCTGCGGTACCCGGCTTCAGAATGTCTTCCGCGGTTACACGACCCAGTACGCGATCGCGCAGTGGCTCTTTAACATCACCACCCTCGATAACCGGGGTCATGGTGATACCTTCGAGGGTGCCACAATCGTCTTCAGTTACGACCAGATCCTGTGCAACGTCAACCAGACGACGCGTCAGATAACCGGAGTTCGCTGTTTTCAGTGCGGTATCCGCCAGACCTTTACGCGCACCGTGCGTGGAGATGAAGTACTGGAGTACGTTCAGACCTTCACGGAAGTTCGCGGTGATTGGCGTTTCGATGATGGAGCCATCTGGCTTCGCCATCAGACCACGCATACCTGCCAGCTGACGAATCTGTGCTGCAGAACCACGCGCACCGGAGTCGGCCATCATGTAAATGCTGTTGAAGGAAACCTGCTGCTCTTCTACGCCGTCACGGTTAATCACGGTTTCGGTCTGCAGGTTATCCATCATCGCCTTGGATACACGATCGTTCGCCGCAGCCCAGATATCGATAACTTTGTTATAGCGTTCGCCCGCGGTTACCAGACCAGACTGGAACTGCTCCTGGATCTCAGCAACTTCAGCTTCCGCTTCAGAGATGATCTCGTGTTTCTTCTCTGGGATGACCATGTCATCGATACCAACAGATGCACCTGAACGCGCTGCATAAGCAAAGCCGGTGTACATTGTCTGGTCAGCGAAGATAACAGTCGGCTTCAGACCCAGAATGCGGTAACAGGTGTTCAGCATTTTGGAGATCGCTTTCTTACCCAGCGCCTGGTTGACGATGGAGAAAGGCAGACCTTTCGGTACGATCATCCACAGAATGGCACGGCCAACGGTCGTGTCTTTCAGGCTGGTGTGCGCAACGAATTCGCCGTTTGCATCTTTTTCGTATTCAGTGATACGCACTTTAACGCGCGCATGCAGAGAGGCCAGGCCAGCGCGATAAATACGCTCAGCTTCTTTAGGGCCAGTCAGCACCATGCCTTCGCCTTTGGCGTTAACACAGTCACGGGTCATGTAGTACAGACCCAGTACAACGTCCTGAGAAGGAACAATGATTGGCTCACCGTTCGCTGGGGACAGGATGTTGTTGGTAGACATCATCAGCGCACGCGCTTCCAGCTGGGCTTCCAGCGTCAGCGGTACGTGAACAGCCATCTGGTCACCATCGAAGTCGGCGTTATACGCCGCACAAACCAGCGGGTGCAGCTGGATAGCTTTACCTTCGATCAGTACTGGCTCAAATGCCTGGATACCCAGACGGTGCAGGGTTGGTGCACGGTTCAGCAGTACCGGGTGTTCGCGGATCACTTCGTCCAGGATATCCCAAACGACAGCTTCTTCACGCTCAACCATTTTCTTCGCGGCTTTGATGGTGGTGGCCAGGCCACGCAGTTCCAGTTTGCCGTAGATGAATGGTTTGAACAGCTCCAGTGCCATTTTCTTCGGCAGACCGCACTGATGCAGACGCAGGTATGGACCTACGGTGATAACAGAACGACCGGAGTAGTCAACACGCTTACCGAGCAGGTTCTGACGGAAACGACCCTGTTTACCTTTGATCATATCGGCCAAAGATTTCAGAGGACGCTTGTTAGAACCGGTGATCGCACGACCGCGACGACCGTTATCCAGCAGGGCATCTACCGCTTCCTGCAGCATACGTTTTTCGTTGCGTACGATGATGTCCGGCGCAGCCAGATCCAGCAGACGTTTCAGACGGTTGTTACGGTTAATGACGCGACGATACAGATCGTTCAGGTCAGACGTCGCGAAACGACCACCATCCAGTGGAACCAGCGGACGCAGATCTGGCGGCAGAACCGGCAGAACGGTCAGGATCATCCACTCTGGTTTGTTACCAGACTGAACGAACGCTTCCAGCAGTTTAATACGCTTGGTCAGCTTTTTACGCTTGGTTTCGGAGTTGGTTTCGTTCAGCTCTTCACGCAGCTGCTCGCACTCTTGCTCCAGATCCATGCTCTTCAGCAGGGCCTGGATAGCTTCCGCACCCATTTTCGCGTCGAATTCGTCACCGAACTCTTCCAGCGCGTCCAGATACTGCTCTTCAGTCAGGATCTGGTGACGTTCCAGGTTCGTCATACCGCCTTCGATAACCACATAAGATTCGAAGTACAGTACACGTTCGATATCACGCAGCGGCATATCCAGCAGCAGACCGATACGGGACGGCAGAGATTTCAGGAACCAGATGTGCGCAGTCGGAGACGCCAGCTCGATGTGGCCCATGCGCTCACGACGCACTTTGGTCTGGGTCACTTCAACGCCACACTTCTCACAGATCACACCACGGTGTTTCAGGCGCTTGTACTTACCGCACAGGCACTCGTAGTCTTTTACTGGCCCGAAAATACGCGCACAGAAAAGGCCGTCACGCTCAGGCTTGAACGTACGGTAGTTGATGGTTTCCGGCTTTTTAACTTCACCGAAAGACCATGAACGGATCATGTCTGGCGAAGCCAGAGCAATTTTGATCGCATCAAACTCTTCGGTTTTAGTCTGCGCTTTCAGAAACTTTAATAAATCTTTCACGGATTTGCTCCCGTCGGAGTTAGCACAATCCGGTGCCGGGGGTTAACCCGGCACCAGTGACCTGTTTGAGCGAGAATTACTCGTCTTCCAGTTCGATGTTGATACCCAGCGAACGAATCTCTTTCAACAGTACGTTGAAGGACTCTGGCATGCCCGGTTCCATCTGATGGTTGCCGTCCACGATGTTTTTATACATCTTGGTACGACCGTTCACGTCATCAGACTTAACGGTGAGCATTTCCTGCAGGGTGTATGCCGCGCCGTATGCTTCCAGCGCCCACACTTCCATCTCCCCGAAGCGCTGACCACCGAACTGTGCCTTACCACCCAGCGGCTGCTGAGTAACCAGGCTGTAAGAACCGGTAGAACGAGCGTGCATTTTGTCGTCGACCAGGTGGTTCAGTTTCAGCATGTACATGTAACCTACGGTTACCGGACGCTCAAACTGTTCACCGGTACGGCCGTCAAACAGCGTAATCTGACCAGACGTTGGCAGACCACCCAGTTGCAGCAGCTCTTTAATTTCAGCTTCTTTTGCACCGTCGAAGACCGGCGTTGCAATTGGCATACCTTTGCGCAGGTTCTCTGCCAGACGCAGCACTTCTTCATCGCTGAAGGTGTTCAGGTCGACTTTCTGACGAACGTCGGTACCCAGATCGTAGGCACGCTGGATGAATTCGCGCAGTTTCGCGACTTCCTGCTGCTGTTTCAGCATGGCGTTGATCTTGTCGCCGATACCTTTCGCAGCCATACCCAGGTGGGTTTCCAGAATCTGACCGATGTTCATACGAGACGGTACGCCCAGTGGGTTCAGTACGATATCTACCGGAGTACCGTTAGCATCGTGCGGCATATCTTCGATCGGGTTGATCTTAGAGATAACACCCTTGTTACCGTGACGACCTGCCATCTTATCACCAGGCTGGATCTGACGTTTAACGGCCAGATACACCTTAACAATCTTCAGCACGCCTGGTGCCAGATCGTCGCCCTGAGTGATTTTGCGGCGTTTCGCTTCGAGTTTTTTCTCGAACTCGTGTTTCAGTTCGTCATACTGCTCAGCCAGCTGTTCCAGCTGATTCTGTTTCTCTTCGTCGGTCAGGCCCAGTTCCAGCCAGCGATCGCGTGGCAGTTTGTCGAGCTTCTCAGCTTCAACGCCACCGGCAACCAGCACCGCATAAATACGGCTGAACAGACCTGCTTCGAGGATCTGCAGTTCTTCAGACAGGTCTTTCTTGGCCTGCTTGAGCTGCATCTCTTCGATTTCCAGCGCACGTTTATCTTTCTCAACGCCATCACGGGTGAAGACCTGAACGTCGATAACCGTACCGGAAACACCGTTTGGTACGCGCAGAGAAGAGTCTTTAACGTCAGACGCTTTCTCACCGAAGATGGCACGCAGCAGTTTCTCTTCTGGCGTCAGCTGGGTTTCACCTTTCGGCGTCACCTTACCAACCAGAATGTCACCGCCGGTCACTTCCGCACCGATGTAAACAATACCGGATTCATCCAGTTTGGAGAGCGCTGCTTCACCCACGTTAGGGATGTCGGCCGTGATCTCTTCTGGCCCCAGCTTGGTGTCACGGGACACACATGCCAGTTCCTGAATGTGGATGGTGGTGAAACGATCTTCCTGAACCACACGCTCGGAGACGAGGATGGAGTCTTCGAAGTTGTAACCGTTCCACGGCATGAACGCTACGCGCATGTTCTGACCGAGCGCCAGTTCACCGAGGTCGGTGGACGGACCGTCTGCCAGCACGTCGCCGCGCTCAACTGGCTCACCCAGAGATACACAAGGCATCTGGTTGATACAGGTGTTCTGGTTAGAACGGGTGTATTTGGTCAGGTTGTAGATGTCGATACCCGCTTCGCCCGGATACATCTCGTCTTCGTTAACTTTGATAACGATACGGGATGCGTCAACGTACTGAACGGTACCGCCACGCTTAGCAACTGCAGTAACACCGGAGTCAACGGCAACAGCACGTTCCATACCGGTACCAACCAGCGGCTTATCAGCACGCAGAGTTGGAACGGCCTGACGTTGCATGTTCGCACCCATCAATGCACGGTTGGCGTCATCGTGTTCCAGGAACGGGATCAGGGACGCACCGACGGATACCACCTGCTGGGTGGATACGTCCATGTAGTCAACCTGGTCGCGGCTGAACAAGCTGGATTCGCCTTTGCTACGGCAGGTAACCAGATCTTCTACAAAGTGGCCTTCGTCATCCAGGTTGGAGTTCGCCTGAGCGATAACGTAGTTGCCTTCTTCGATAGCAGACAGGTAATGAATTTCGTCGGTTACAACACCGTCGGTCACTTTACGATACGGCGTTTCGAGGAAACCGTATTCGTTTGTCTGTGCGTACACGGACAGGGAGTTGATCAGACCGATGTTTGGACCTTCAGGCGTTTCGATTGGACATACGCGACCATAGTGCGTCGGGTGTACGTCTCGAACTTCGAAGCCTGCACGTTCACGGGTCAGACCGCCTGGGCCGAGTGCAGAGATACGACGTTTGTGCGTAATCTCAGACAGCGGGTTGTTCTGGTCCATGAACTGAGACAGCTGGCTGGAACCGAAGAACTCTTTCACTGCCGCAGAAATCGGCTTGGCGTTGATCATATCCTGAGGCATCAGGGTATCCAGATCGCCCAGAGACAGACGCTCTTTAACCGCACGCTCAACACGTACCAGGCCAACGCGGAACTGGTTTTCCGCCATTTCGCCTACGGAACGGATACGACGGTTGCCGAGGTGGTCGATATCGTCCACTTCGCCTTTACCGTTACGGATATCGATGAGCTTCTTCATCACTTCGATGATGTCGTCTTTGCTCAGGATACCGGAACCTTCGATCTCATCACGCAGCAGAGAACGGTTGAACTTCATACGACCTACCGCGGACAAATCGTAGCGGTCTTCGGAGAAGAACAGGTTCTCGAACAGGCTTTCAGCCGCTTCGCGAGTTGGTGGCTCACCAGGACGCATCATGCGGTAGATTTCAACCAGCGCGCTCAGACGATCGGTCGTTGGGTCGACGCGGATAGTCTCAGAGATATAAGGACCGTGGTCCAGGTCGTTGGTGAACAGCGTTTCGATACGTTTGTGGCCAGACTGGCTCAGCTTAGCCAGCAGATCCAGGCTCAGCTCCATGTTAGCCGGGCAGATCAGCTCGCCAGTTGATTCATCAACGTAATCTTTCGCGGCTACTTTTCCTGCAATGTACTCAACCGGAACTTCGATGTGTTTGATATCATCTTTTTCCAGCTGGCGGATGTGGCGCGCGGTGATACGGCGACCTTTTTCCACATACACTTTGCCGTCGGCTTCGATGTCGAACGACGCGGTCTCACCACGCAGACGTTCCGGCACCAGCTCCATCTGCAGCTTGTTGTCGCGGATTTCAAAGATCACTTTCTCAAAGAACAGGTCCAGGATCTGCTCAGTGGTATATTGCAGCGCACGCAGAATGATGGTTGCAGGCAGCTTACGACGACGGTCGATACGGACAAACAGGTTGTCTTTTGGATCGAACTCGAAGTCCAGCCATGAACCACGGTAAGGAATGATGCGTGCGTTATACAGTACTTTACCGGAAGAGTGTGTTTTACCTTTATCGCTGTCGAAGAAGACGCCCGGGCTACGATGCAGCTGGGAAACGATAACACGCTCAGTACCGTTGATAACGAAAGTACCGTTGTCTGTCATGAGTGGAATTTCACCCATGTAGACTTCTTGTTCTTTAATGTCTTTTACGGTGCCTTCCGGCGCTTCGCGCTCGTAGATCACCAGACGCAGTTTTACGCGCAGCGGTGCGGAATAGGTCACGCCACGGATCTGACATTCCTGAACGTCAAACACCGGTTCGCCAAGGCGGTAGCTGACGTACTGCAGCTCGGAGTTACCGCTGTAGCTCTGAATCGGGAACACGGAACGGAAGGCGGCTTCCAGACCGTACTGCCCTTCAGGATCTTGCTCGATAAACTTCTGGAACGAGTCAAGCTGGATAGAAAGGAGATATGGAATGTCCAGAACTTGTGGACGTTTACCAAAATCCTTACGAATACGTTTTTTCTCGGTATAGGAGTAAACCATAGGGTTCCTCAGCTCGCTGACAAGTCGACCCATCTGTCCGACGAAGGGACAGTTTGTGCAACACCATTTTGTGGACCGGAAAATTGAATACTTTCCGCAATACCTGTTGCTATCACGCTTAAATCATTTCGTCGCGATTTACACAGAGCGAGCACCCTGTCGCAATATATTAAGTCGTCGATAGAAACATGCATTGTCAGGACAATCAGCAGTCAAACAGTGTGAAATGCTACTGATGCCTTACAGCGCAAAAAGGCTGGTGACTAAAAAGTCACCAGCCATCAGCCTAATTGCTTAGGCTGCAACCAGAAGGGTTGGCTTATTTAACTTCAACTTCAGCGCCAGCTTCTTCCAGAGATTTTTTCAGTGCTTCTGCGTCGTCTTTGCTCACGCCTTCTTTCAGCGCAGCTGGAGCAGATTCTACCAGGTCTTTAGCTTCTTTCAGACCCAGGCCAGTTGCGCCACGTACTGCTTTGATAACAGCAACTTTGTTAGCGCCTGCAGCTTTCAGAATTACGTCGAATTCAGTTTTTTCTTCAGCAGCGTCAGCAGCTGGGCCAGCAGCAACAGCTACAGCGGCAGCAGCAGAAACACCGAATTTTTCTTCCATTGCAGAAATCAGTTCTACAACGTCCATTACGGACATAGCGGCAACTGCTTCAATGATTTGATCTTTAGTGATAGACATTTAAATTGTTCCTGAAAATCAGAATAAGTTTATACGTAAGCAAATGCTTTATAAAGATAACTGCGATTAAGCAGCTTCTTTTGCATCGCGAACAGCAGCCAGAGTGCGAACCAGTTTGCCAGCCGAAGCTTCTTTCATGGTTGCCATCAGGCGTGCAATTGCTTCTTCGTAGGTCGGCAGGGTTGCCAGGCGATCGATTTGCGATGCCGGGATCAACTCACCTTCAAAGGCTGCAGCTTTGACCTCAAATTTTGCATTCGCTTTCGCGAACTCTTTGAACAGACGAGCAGCAGCGCCCGGGTGTTCCATAGAGTATGCAATCAGGGTCGGACCAACAAACGTGTCTTTCAGGCACTCGAAAGGAGTACCTTCAACTACGCGACGCAGCAGGGTGTTACGAACAACACGCATGTATACGCCAGCTTCACGACCTGCTTTACGCAGTTCAGTCATTTTGTCTACAGTAACGCCACGGGAATCCGCAACTACTGCAGACAGCGCGCCTTTGGCTACTTCGCTGACTTCAGCAACAATCGCTTGTTTGTCTTGAAGATTTAAAGCCATTAGCTTTGCTCCTGGATGTTTGCCGGAACTCATGTTCCGGAACTCACTTCACTCTCCCAAACGGAAAGAGCGTCTTAATACGGTGAGCAGAAACAAGCCAGAATATCCAAAAATAATCTTAGCGTTCTGTCACCGTCTACGCAGGGGATTAAGTCTCTTGCGAAACACCTGCGGTCTTCGACGGAGGCCTGGATTAGGCCAGGCTCCAACGAACAATTCTTTTAGCCGCTAACTTTTGTTAGCAAACGTGGGGGTAAGATTGTAGACAAAATCACCGCCCACGTAAAGGCATTAGTTTGCAGCAGCGCTCAGGCCAGCCTGGTCAACTGCAACACCTGCACCCATGGTGGTGGAGATGCTAACTTTCTTGATGTACACGCCTTTCGCCTGAGTTGGTTTTGCTTTTTTCAGCGCAACCAGCAGAGCTTCCAGGTTTTCTTTCAGTTTGTCAGCGTCAAAGTCCACTTTACCGATGGTGGTGTGGATGATGCCATTTTTGTCGTTACGATAACGAACCTGACCTGCTTTAGCGTTCTTAACCGCTTCAGCAACGTTAGGCGTTACAGTACCCACTTTCGGGTTTGGCATCAGGCCACGTGGACCCAGAACCTGGCCCAGCTGGCCAACAACGCGCATTGCATCTGGAGATGCGATAACAACGTCGAAGTTCATTTCGCCTTTCTTGATCTGGTCAGCCAGATCTTCCATACCTACCAGTTCAGCGCCAGCAGCTTTAGCAGCTTCTGCGTTTGCACCCTGAGTAAATACAGCTACGCGAACGGAACGGCCAGTACCGTGTGGCAGTACAGTTGCACCACGAACGTTCTGATCAGATTTACGAGCATCGATGCCCAGGTTAACAGCAACGTCAACGCTTTCAACGAACTTAGCAGTAGCCAGTTCTTTCAGCAGAGCGATAGCTTCGTTGATGTCGTACTGTTTGGTCGCATCAACTTTGTCACGGATCACGGACATGCGCTTGGTCAGTTTAGCCATTTCTTAGTCCTCCACTACCAGGCCCATGGAACGTGCAGTACCTTCGATGGAGCGAGTCATCGCTTCAATGTCGGCACCAGTCATGTCGGCAGCTTTGGTCTGCGCGATTTCCTGCAGCTGAGCGCGGGAAATTTTACCCACTTTGTCTTTGTTCGGTTTACCGGAACCAGACTTGATACCCGCCGCTTTCTTCAGCAGAACTGCTGCTGGAGGGGTTTTGGTAACGAAAGTGAAAGAACGGTCAGCGTAAACAGTGATTACAACTGGGATTGGCAGACCTTTTTCCAGGGATTCGGTTTTGGCGTTGAACGCTTTACAGAATTCCATGATGTTCACACCCTGCTGACCCAGAGCTGGACCAACTGGTGGACTTGGGTTCGCCATACCAGCTGCAACCTGCAGCTTGACGTAGGCTTGTACTTTCTTAGCCATTCTAAAATCCTCTGATTGGGTAATAGCGCCTCAGGGAGGCTCCCCGTGAATAAAATTCGTTTTACGGGCCGAGACCCATAAAAACAAAAGGCGCGAAATTGTATTCCAATCTCGCGCCTTGTGCAACGATTAAATCGCCGCTTTTTTGATCGCTGCTTAGGCTTTCTCTACCTGAGCAAAGTCCAGTTCTACCGGGGTCGCACGACCGAAGATAGAGACGGAGACTTTCAGGCGGGACTTCTCGTAGTCCACTTCTTCAACCACACCATTAAAGTCAGCAAACGGACCGTCATTAACACGAACCATTTCACCCGGCTCAAACAGCGTTTTCGGACGCGGCTTATCACCCACCTGCTGCAGGCGGTTCATAATCGCATCAACTTCTTTGTCGCTGATTGGCGCCGGACGGTCAGACGTGCCGCCGATAAAGCCCATCACGCGCGGTACGCTGCGCACCAGGTGCCAGCTCGCGTCGTTCATAACCATCTGAACCAGCACGTAACCCGGGAAGAATTTGCGCTCGCTTTTGCGACGCTGGCCGCCACGGATCTCAACCACTTCTTCGGTCGGAACCATAACTTCGCCAAATAACTCTTCCATGTTGTGTAATTTGATATGCTCACGCAGCGACGTTGCTACGCGGCCTTCAAAACCGGAAAACGCCTGAACGACGTACCAGCGCTTTTTAGGGGCTTCAGACATCTCAGAACCTCAGGCCAGTGATAAAGGATACCAGGCGAACCAGAATACCATCCAGTCCCCACAGGATCAGTGACATTACAGCGGTAACCGCCGCTACAATCAGCGTGGTGTGCAATGTTTCCTGGCGAGTCGGCCAAATCACCTTGCGGACTTCGGTACGCGCTTCGCGTGCAAAAGCGACAGTCGCTTTGCCTTTCGTCGTCAACAGCGCGACACCACCCGCTGCAGCAATCAGAATTACCACTGCAAGCGCGCGTAGCGGCAGCATAATGTCACGATAAAGGTAGTTGCCGACAATCGCTACGATCAGCAGAACGGCTACTACTACCCATTTCATCGCTTCCAGGCCGCGCCCGCTCCCTTGAGCTTCGGTATTCGCACTCATAAACCAACCTGTCAGAAGTATTCTACAAACATTTTCACCCCGCGATTGCGAGGCAAACCAAATCGAAATGCTCATTCGCTTTTCGGATTATACGCTCTCTGCAGAGCCTGTCTCAGCAATGATTATGACAAAAATAATCACTGATGAGCCAGGTTCTGATCTGAAAGCGTGCAAAAAGGGCATCAAATGATGCCCTTTTATTGCGCATTGCGTCAAATGTTATCAGCAATTAGCCGAGAACTTTAGCAACCACGCCCGCGCCAACGGTACGGCCACCTTCACGGATTGCGAAACGCAGACCGTCATCCATCGCGATTGGGTGGATCAGAGTCACAACCATCTTGATGTTGTCGCCTGGCATTACCATCTCAACGCCTTCTGGCAGTTCGATGGTACCGGTCACGTCAGTTGTACGGAAGTAGAACTGTGGACGGTAGCCTTTGAAGAACGGAGTATGACGGCCGCCTTCGTCTTTGGACAGGATGTACACTTCAGATTCGAACTTGGTGTGTGGCTTGATTGAGCCTGGCTTCGCCAGAACCTGACCACGTTCGATTTCTTCACGTTTGATACCACGCAGCAGAACACCAACGTTCTCACCAGCACGGCCTTCGTCCAGCAGTTTGCGGAACATTTCAACGCCAGTACAGGTAGACTTCGCAGTCTCTTTGATACCAACGATTTCAACTTCTTCACCAACTTTGATGATACCGCGCTCTACACGACCGGTAACAACGGTACCACGACCGGAGATGGAGAATACGTCTTCGATTGGCAGCAGGAATGGCTTGTCAATCGCACGCTCTGGTTCTGGGATGTAAGAATCCAGGTAGCCAGCCAGTTCGATGATTTTCGCTTCCCACTCAGCGTCGCCTTCCAGCGCTTTCAGCGCGGAACCACGAACGATTGGGGTGTCGTCGCCTGGGAAATCGTACTGAGACAGCAGTTCACGAACTTCCATCTCTACCAGTTCCAGCAGCTCTTCGTCATCAACCATGTCACACTTGTTCAGGAACACGATGATGTAAGGAACGCCTACCTGACGACCCAGCAGGATGTGCTCACGAGTCTGAGGCATTGGGCCGTCAGTCGCAGCAACAACCAGGATCGCGCCGTCCATCTGCGCAGCACCGGTGATCATGTTTTTAACATAGTCGGCGTGGCCTGGGCAGTCTACGTGTGCGTAGTGGCGAGTCGGGGTGTCGTATTCAACGTGAGAAGTGTTGATGGTGATACCACGAGCTTTTTCTTCTGGTGCGTTATCGATCTGGTCGAATGCACGAGCAGAACCACCGTAGGTTTTAGCCAGAACGGTAGTGATTGCAGCGGTCAGCGTTGTTTTACCATGGTCAACGTGGCCGATAGTACCGACGTTAACGTGCGGTTTTGTACGTTCAAACTTTTCTTTAGACATCGATTGTCCCTCTAAGACACGGATAAATCGGTGATATCACCACATCAACCAGGCGAAATGCCTGAATTGTTGAATACAGTAAATTTGAAACAGAGAGAAACGGGAAGGAGAAGTGAAGTGGTGCTGATACCCAGAGTCGAACTGGGGACCTCACCCTTACCAAGGGTGCGCTCTACCAACTGAGCCATATCAGCACGTATTGGAGCGGGCAGCGGGAATCGAACCCGCATCATCAGCTTGGAAGGCTGAGGTAATAGCCATTATACGATGCCCGCATCCTGAAACTCGGCTACCCAGTTCTTTCTGTAACAAAAAAAGAGATTTCTCTCTTTTTCAGTTTGAGCTGGCTAATTTTTCCAACCAGCTCCGGCGGCATTTACGCTGCCAGAAAGTGGTGGTGGGGGAAGGATTCGAACCTTCGAAGTCTGTGACGGCAGATTTACAGTCTGCTCCCTTTGGCCGCTCGGGAACCCCACCGGACTTGATGGTGCCGACTACCGGAATCGAACTGGTGACCTACTGATTACAAGTCAGTTGCTCTACCTACTGAGCTAAGTCGGCATCAAGTAGCGCGCATTCTATGGATACCTGCGCGGTCATGCAACTAAAAATTTGCATAAAACGTTCTTTCGCTCACATTTTATGCGAACAGCATACTAAGCGCTGTAAAAGTAGTCATTCGCGGTCAAATAATCAACATGCAAGGGTCGTTTGCACGGGATACACCGTAGCGTGACGGCTTCCGCGTAACGTAGCGCTTTCCATCTTTTTTCTTATTATTCCTGCCATCTGGTGTTAACCTCCTGCCCATTGTCCAAAATTAACTGTGTGATGAGCCACGATCCGGCAGTATTGAGCTGGCTCACTGAAGCATGCTTATGAGCAAAAAAGAGCAAACGTTAATGACGCCTTATCTTCACTTTAACCGCAGCCAGTGGGCTGCCCTGCGTGATTCCGTCCCTATGACGCTGACGGAAGGTGAAATCGCACGGTTAAAAGGGATAAACGAAGATCTGTCCCTGGAAGAGGTGGCAGAAATTTATCTTCCCCTTTCTCGCTTGCTTAACTTCTATATCAGCTCCAACCTGCGCCGTCAGGCGGTACTGGAGCAGTTCCTCGGAACGAACGGTCAGCGCATTCCTTATATCATCAGCATTGCGGGCAGCGTGGCCGTGGGTAAAAGCACCACCGCGCGCGTATTGCAGGCGCTGTTGAGCCGCTGGCCTGAACACCGCAGCGTTGAGTTAATTACCACCGACGGCTTCCTGCACCCGAACGAAGTATTAAAAGAACGCGGGCTAATGAAGAAGAAGGGCTTCCCGCTCTCTTATGATATGCACCGTCTGGTGAAATTTGTCTCTGACCTGAAATCCGGGGTGCCTCACGTCACGGCACCGGTCTATTCACACCTGATCTACGATCGTATTCCGGATGGGGATAAAACGGTGGTCCAGCCGGATATCCTGATCCTGGAAGGGTTAAACGTCCTGCAAAGCGGGATGGATTATCCTCATGACCCACATCATGTGTTCGTTTCAGACTTCGTCGATTTCTCTATATATGTTGATGCGCCGGAAGATCTTCTCCAGAGCTGGTACATCAACCGCTTCCTGAAGTTCCGGGAAGGCGCGTTCACCGATCCTGACTCTTACTTCCATAACTATGCGCAGCTGTCAAAAGAAGAGGCCATTAAGGTGGCGACGGGGCTGTGGAATGAGATCAACTACGTGAACCTGAAAGAGAACATCCTGCCGACGCGTGAACGCGCAAGTCTGATCCTCACCAAGAGCGAGAAGCACGCAGTCGACCAGATTCGCTTGCGGAAATAATTGCGCAGACATAAAAAAACCGGCTTAACGCCGGTTTTTTTCTTTATGCATGTGGCTTCTCGCCATTTTCATCCTGATCGACCGCGAAACAGGCGACCAGTTGACCACCATAATCCTTCAGCTGCGGCTGCAGCTGCGTGCAGGGACCAAAACGGCGACTGCAGCGGGCGTTAAATGCACACCCAGGAGGCGGATTCAGCGGGCTTGGCAACTCACCCGTCAGCTTAATACGCTCACGGCGATCGTCCGGGTTGAGACGCGGCGTCGCAGACAGCAGGGCCTGGGTATACGGGTGACGCGGGTTAGTAAAGATCTGGTCTTTGCTCCCCTTCTCCACGCAGCGACCCAGGTACATCACCATCACTTCATCCGCAATGTGTTCGACAACCGACAGATCGTGGGAGATGAACACGTAAGAGAGCCCCAGTTCCTGCTGGAGATCCATCATCAGGTTCAGCACCTGCGCACGCACGGAAACGTCGAGCGCGGAGACGGGCTCATCGGCAATCACCACGTCCGGGTCGAGCATCAGGCCGCGGGCGATGGCAATACGCTGACGCTGGCCACCGGAGAACATATGCGGGTAGCGGTCATAATGCTCGGTTTTCAGGCCGACCTTCGCCATCATCGCCAGCGCTTTTTCGCGGCGCTGCTCTTTGCTCAGATTACTGTTAATGAGCAGCGGCTCTTCCAGAATCTGTCCCACTTTTTTACGCGGGTTCAGAGAACCGTACGGGTTCTGGAACACAATCTGGATTTTCTGGCGACGCAACTTCTGCGCCTGAGGATCGTGTTTGAGCAGATCCTGCCCCTGATAATAAAGTTCACCGCCGGTCGGGACTTCAATCATCGTCAACAGACGGCCCAGCGTAGATTTACCACAGCCCGACTCCCCAACCACCGCCAGCGTTTTGCCGCGTTCGAGGGTAAAGGAGACGCCGTCCAGCGCTTTCACCAGGCGCTCAGGGGCAAAAATCCCCTTCTTCACCGGGTAGTGTTTTTTCAGGTCGATGGCCTGCAACAGCGGTTGTTGCGTGGTGGCCTGTTGCGTACTCATAGTGTTGGCCTCCCGGCATCATCGAGTGGGTAGTGGCATTTCGACTGACGGCCGTCAGCAAGCTGGTTCAGCTCTGGCTCCTCCGCCCGGCATTTGTCCGTCGCATACGGACAGCGCGGGTTAAGCAGACAGCCCTGCGGACGGTCATATTTACCCGGCACCACACCCGGCAGTGACGCCAGGCGCGCTTTATCCTGGGCAAACTCCGGCAGCGCACGCAGCAGAGCCTGCGTATAAGGGTGACGCGGTGCGCGGAAGATATCGTGCGAACTTCCGGTCTCGACGACCTGGCCTGCATACATCACGATGATTTTGTGCGCCGCTTCGGCCACCAGCGCCAGGTCATGCGTAATCAGGACCAGCGCCATATTTTCCTGCTGCTGCAACTCCAGCAGCAGTTCGATGATTTGCGCCTGAATGGTCACGTCCAGCGCCGTCGTCGGTTCATCCGCAATCAGCAGTTTTGGCCGACAGGCAATCGCCATCGCGATCATCACGCGCTGGCTCATCCCGCCAGAGAGCTGGTGCGGGTAGACGTCCAGACGCGATGCCGGGTCAGGAATACCCACCTGATTCAGCAGATCGATCGCGCGCTGGCGACGGGTTTTCTTATTACCGCCCTGGTGCACCTTTATCGCTTCCATAATCTGGAAGCCGACGGTGTAACACGGGTTCAGGCTGGTCATCGGGTCCTGGAAAATCATCGCCACTTCCGCGCCCACCAGCTGGCGGCGCTGTTTTTCGGAAATGCGCTTCAGATCCTGACCATTGAACTGCAGGTTTTCCGCCATCACGCGGCCGGGATAATCGATAAGCCCCATAATCGCCAGTGAGCTCACCGACTTACCGGAACCGGATTCCCCGACAATACCCACCACTTCGCCCTGATTTACGCTGTAGCTGATGCGGTCCACGGCGCGAAACTCAGTGCCAACGTCTCCGAAGTGCACCGATAATTGATCTACATTTAATAACGCCATCTCGTGCCTCTTACTGCTTCAGTTTGGGATCAAGCGCATCACGCAGGCCGTCACCCATCAGGTTAAATGCCAGCACCGTCAGCAGGATTGCCAGACCCGGGAAGGTGACAACCCACCAGGCGCTTTGTGCGAACTGCAACACGTCGGAGAGCATCGTGCCCCACTCCGGTGTTGGCGGCTGCGCACCCATGCCCAGGAAGCCAAGAGCGGCCATATCAAGAATGGCGTTTGAGAAACCGAGCGACGCCTGAACAATCAACGGCGCAAGGCAGTTCGGGAAGATATTGACGAACATCTGGCGCATCGCCCCCGCCCCCGCCACGCGAGACGCGGTGACGTAGTCGCGGTTCACTTCCACCAGCACCGCTGCACGGGTTAAACGCACGTAGTGAGGAAGCGCCACGAAGGTCAACGCCAGCGCGGCGTTACCGATAGACGGACCGAAGATCGCCACCAGCACCAGCGCCAGCAGCAGGCTTGGCAGCGCCAGCATGATGTCGACAACACGCATAATGATGTTATCGACGATGCCGCCGAAGTAACCCGCCACCAGACCAAGCACAATCCCCATAATCAGGGACAGCACCACCACCAGGCAGCCAACCAGCAGCGACAGACGCGCGCCGTACATCAGACGCGAAAGCACATCGCGGCCTACATCATCGGTACCCAGCAGGTGCGCCAGGCTACCGCCATCCTGCCACGCAGGAGGTGCAAGCAGCGCATCGCGGAACTGATCCGCAGGGTTATAAGGTGCGAGGAAGTTCGCAAACACCGCAATCAGGATCATGATTGCGACATACACCAGCCCTACTACCGCACCTTTATTGCGCTTGAAGTAGTGCCAGAACTCCTGCAGCGGTGTCATTGGAACCGGTGCAGCAACCACTTTGTTTTCAGAAACGTGTGACATGATGGCCCCTTACTTCTTATGACGAATACGCGGGTTCACCACGCCGTACAGCAAATCGACCAGCAGGTTGACGAGGATAATCATCGTCGCGACCAGCAGCACCCCGCCCTGCACGACCGGATAGTCACGGCGTTGCAGCGCATCAATCAGCCAGCGTCCGAGGCCGGGCCAGGAGAAGATGGTTTCGGTCAGGATCGCCCCTGCCAGCAGCGTACCCACCTGAAGACCAATAACGGTCACCACCGGCAGCATGGCGTTACGCAGCGCATGTACGATGATGACGCGCATACGGGTTAACCCTTTGGCGCGTGCGGTACGGATGTAATCTTCGCCCAGCACTTCCAGCATGGAGGAACGGGTCATACGCACAATCACCGCCAGAGGGATGGTGCCCAGCACCATGGCTGGCAGGATCATATGCGCGACGGCATCGATGAAGTTACCCTCTTCACCCCAGATAGCCGTATCAATCAGCATAAAGCCGGTCAACGGATTGGTGTCGTCGAGGAAAACCATATCGCTGACGCGCCCGGAGACGGGCGTCAGGTTAAGCTGCACCGAAACCAGCATAATCAGCATCATGCCCCACCAGAAGATAGGCATGGAGTAGCCGGTCAGCGCCAGGCCAACAGCGGTGTGGTCGAAAATTGAGCCACGTTTAACGGCAGCCAGTACCCCAACTGGAATACCCACCGCAGTGGCGAAAATCATGGCGCAGACGCCAAGCTCCAGTGTCGCTTTAAAACGCGGCACGAACTCGTCCCACACCGGAAGACGGCTTTTCAGCGAAATCCCTAAGTCACCGTGCAACACGCCCCAGATATAATGGAGGTACTGCTGCCACATCGGCTTATCGAGGCCGAGTTCAGCCAGAAGCTGCGCATGACGTTCAGGGGAGATACCACGCTCGCCCGCCATAATCATTACCGGGTCGCCGGGGATCATATGGACGAAGGCAAAAGTGAGAAGGGTGATACCGATAAACGTCGGGATAACAAGTCCCAGACGTCGGAGGATGAACTGCAACATAACCCGGATTCTCTCTGATGACGCACGACCAGTGGCGTGACGTCTGTATTGCTCACAAATCTTATCCCCTCTCCTTTCAGAGAGGAAATAAAGCACTGCTGCCGGGTGGCGCTACGCTTACCCGGCCTACATACCGTAGGCCAGTGCAAGCGCAACGCCGCCTGGCGTTGCTTTTAATTATTCAACCGATACGTTTTCGAAGTGGTGTTTGCCCAGTGGATCAACCACATAGCCCTTCACTTCTTTACGCACTGGCTCATACACGGTGGAGTGAGCAACAATCAGCGCCGGAGCCTGATCGTGCATAACAACCTGCGCTTGCTTGTACAGCTCAATACGTTTGTTGTGATCGTCGGTCGCACGCGCCGGCTGGATCAGGTCTTCAAACGGCTTGTAGCACCAGCGAGAGTAGTTAGAACCGTCTTTCGCCGCCGCGCAGCTGAACAGGGTAGCGAAGAAGTTGTCCGGATCCCCGTTGTCACCGGTCCAGCCCATCATCACCGCCTGGTGCTCACCCGCTTTGGCGCGCTTCAGGTACTCGCCCCACTCGTAGGTCACGATCTTGGCCTGTACGCCAACTTTCGCCCAGTCAGCCTGAACCATTTCCGCCATACGGCGTGCGTTCGGGTTGTACGGACGCTGTACCGGCATCGCCCACAGCTCAACGGTGAAGCCTTTATCCTGGCCCGCTTCTTTCAGCAGCGCTTTCGCTTTCTCAGGATCGTAGCTGTAGTCTTTAACGTCATCGTTATAGCCCCACATAGTTGGTGGGATAAGGTTCTTGGCTGCAACGCCTGCGCCCTGGTAAACGGCTTTGATGATCGCTTCTTTGTTCACCGCGTAGGTCAGCGCCTGACGCACTTTCACGTCATCAAACGGTTTCTTCTCGGTGTTGAAGGAGAGGTAGCCCACGTTCAGGCCCGCCTGTTCCAGCAGGTTAATGTTCTTATCCTGCTTCATGCGCGCGATGTCAGCCGGGTTCGGGTATGGCATCACCTGGCATTCGTTTTTCTGCAGTTTTGCATAACGCACGGACGCATCAGGCGTGATGGAGAAGACCAGACGGTCGATCTGCGGCTTGGTGCCCCAGTAGCCCGGGAAGGCTTTATACAGAATACGGGAATCTTTCTGGTACTGCAGCAGCTGGAACGGGCCGGTACCGATTGGGTTCAGGTCCACTTTCTCAGGCGTGCCGGCTTTCAGCATGTTGTCCGCATACTCTTTAGAGAGAATAGAGGCGAAGTCCATGGCCAGGTCAGCCAGGAATGGCGCTTCCGGACGCGTCAGCACGAACTGCACGGTTTTATCGTCCACTTTTTTCACTTCTGAGATCAGGTCAGGCAGACCCATCCCTTCGAAGTACTCATAGCTGCCGCCCGACACTTTGTGGTACGGGTTCTGGGCATTTTTCTGACGGTCGAAGGAGAACACAACGTCGTCGGCGTTAAAGTCACGCGTTGGTTTAAATTCTTTGCTGTCCTGCCACTTCACGCCCTGACGCAGGTGGAAGGTATAGGTCTTACCGTCTTCGCTGACGTCCCACTTCTCAGCCAGACCCGGAATCACTTCGGTGGTGCCGGTTTTGAATTCAACCAGACGGTTATAGATCGGTACAGAGCTTGCGTCGTACGTCGTGCCAGAGGTAAAGAGCTGTGGGTTAAAGCCTTCCGGCGAGCCTTCAGAACAGTAAACCAGGGTTTTTGCCTGTACGCTTGCTGCCACGGTCATAGCCACCAGGCTCAGACCAAGCTTCAGCATCCCTGACTTCTTCAAGGAAATACTCATTATTCTGCTCCAATGTGATGTTTTGCTTTGTTGTGTTACGCCGCCAGACCTTTATTTATTTTTTACCCGGTCCGGTCGGTGGTGCCCGAAGGCAGTAAAGGGATGGAGAATCCTTTCAGAAGAGCGTTTGAGTTGCAGCGCAGATCGTCCCTGAAATGCCCCTCATGCCCTACAATCTGTCAACAGAATGTGAAAACGTCAATACAGGTGACGGGGATTTACGTGGAGTGTGAGAAACCGCAAACAAAGATTAAAAAAACTATGTATGCCAGTTTTCAGCAGGGAAATTTATGCTACTCGCCATCTTGCAGCACAAAAATCTTCATATTTCGCAACAATCAGTGATTAACTTTTATTCAGAATGGGTAAATTTTCTTGCAGAATGGTGATTATCTGAGCACTAAATACCGCGAACGTTAAAACGCACAGCGAAAAATGCTGAGGTTATCCATAAGCAACGCGAAAAAAGATCAATCTATATATAAAAAAATACAATGGATTATGTCACAAAATCGTTAACAGGCAGGGAGAAGCCAGGATAAGGGGCGTTTTGGTGACTCTGGCGGGCTAAGGTCATAATGCAAAAAGGGCTAACCTTGCGGTTAGCCCTTTCAGAATGTGGTCGGCGAGAGAGGATTCGAACCTCCGACCCACTGGTCCCAAACCAGTTGCGCTACCAAGCTGCGCTACTCGCCGAATGCGGAGCGCATCTTACTGCTGAGGTGCGCCCCCGTCAATCCCTTATTTTCAAAAAGCCATTCAACTGGCGATATTCTCGCCAGAGCAGTTACTGCGCGGCTTTTGCGGTGCTATCAGGGAGTTTACACCAGTTGTTGTTTTCGTTAATTCCACCATTTGGTGAGGTATAGCCGAGACAACCCATAATGGTGTCGTACAGTTCAACGTGGCGACGTGGCACCTTCATCTCCGCCTCTTTTTTCAGATGAGCAAACATTGCAGCTTTGTCAGGGTTTTCCAGATATTTGTCAGACATCCACACCATCATAGGGACACGGAACTGCTCCGGCGGCGCCATTTTACGGGGTGTGCCGTGCAGATGCTCGTATTCATTGATGGATTCACCGTGGTCCGCCGCATAGAACACAATCGCTTTCTTATCACGCACCTGGTCAATCACCGTATCAATAAAGTGATCCACATACGTCACGGAGTTATCGTAGGAGTTAATAAGTTGATCTTTGGTGCAGTCCTTATCCACCCCGACACATTCCGGCGTCCATTTCGCAAAGCTACGCGGGTAGCGTTGCGTGTAGTTAAAGTGCGACCCTTTGGTATGCAAGATAATCATGTGCTTCCCATTAGGATTACCGTTGAGAGACAACTTCATCTCATCAATCAGCAGCATGTCATCGACAGGCTTACCGCGGTTACGCGGCTCTGCGCCAATCTGCTCGCGGTAAGAAATGTTCTGCGCCATGGTGTTGCTGTAGAACCACATTTCGCTCTGCATCGCATACAGGTCAGACGTAAACCCAAGCTGATGAAGCACCGAGAAGACGTTTTGCTCTTTCAGCGTACGCTGCGGGTTATCACTCGCCCCCCCTTCACGTACGAACATGCAACGTAAGGAGAGCTTGGTGGCGGTATCACAGGAGTAGCCGCGATAAGCAATCAGGTTTTTCTCTTGCGCCAGTTTTGGCGTTGTATCGCGGTCATAGCCCAGAATCCCCATGTGATCCCAGCGTGTGGTTTCCCCAATAATAAAGACGATATAGGTATCATCGATATCTTTTGGCGGAACATAGGTAAACTTCTTCGCCGGGTTCATCAGCGACTTATTATCAGAAGACTCATCAACCTGCGCCCACGCATATAATCCCAGCGCAGAGATCCAGTTAGACGGTAAATACGAGTTGGCGACCACACCGCCGTAGCTAGGCAAATCCACGCCAGAGGTGCGCTCATCATTCTTCTGCTTCACCTCAAGCAGGCGAATTGGCCCCCAGACCATCAAACCGGCTAGCAGCACCACCGCGACGCTTCTGAAACGTTTTCCCGGCGTGCGGATCTGGTGAACCAGCGTATACCGGCAGCGATTACTCCAGATGAGCAGCAACGGTAAAGCGCTGACCGCCGCCACCCACAGAATAAAGTGCAATCCAACGACTTCTTTAGAGAGATCGATATCCGTCGTCATCACCGAGGCAATAATGCCGTAGCCAATGACGACGTTCATAAAGGTCATGTAATAGCTGGCCCCAGCCGAGCACAGCACGATAAACGTTGCCAGCACTCGCCACACGCGACGGCCAAACAGAGTAAGAATACGGAATAAGAAGAAGGTAACAAGTACTGCAGCGACCAATTCGACAACCGCTGCAATTCCTTTCCAGACGGTAAAATCATGCGCATAACCGTCAAACCGACGGAAAAAAACTGCGCCATTCATAAACAGGCCGATGTACAACGCCAGCAAAAAGCAGAGCTTTTGTTGCGCCATCGATTTAATGTATTTCATGCAAGCTACCCGGAAAAAGGGACAGTACCGCCGCCCATCTCGATTAAAAAGTGGGCAGATTAGACATACGCTCAGGGGATCGTTCAATGAAACGTCTACAAGCGTGATAAGTAGACCACAGGGAAGAGGAAAAGTGGCAAAAGAGAGTGTGATCGGTACAGTTATTTACAAAAAAGCAAATCCCAAAACAGACAATATCGCTTTTTTTCCAGTCTTAAGAAAAATAAAAAGGCCGAATTACCGGCCTTTCTCGTCGTGATTATGCATGAACTTCTTTAAATATTTCGCGCTGCGGCTGACGAATCGTCGTGGACAGTGCCAGCGAAATAATCAGCAAAGCAAATATCACGCAGAAGGTCACGTAGAACCCGCCGAACAGCGAGGCAATCAGCGAGCCGCAGATACTGCCGATCCCAAAGCCGAGATAAATAACCCCGTAGTTTTTCGCCAGGTTATTCAGCCCAAAGAACTCGCTTACCAGCGACGGGAAGACGGTAATGGTGCCGCCAAAGTTAAAGGCCACGCAGGCAATTGCTGCAAAGAATGTCGCTTCATTCAGCGGGGCGAACAGTAACGCCGCCATCCCCACCAGAGAGACCACCTGCCCTATCGTAATGACGCGGATACGGGCAATCTTGTCGGACAAGATCCCCAGCACCAGGCGACCAGACAGGTTGGCGATGGAAATAACCGTCACCGCATTCGCCGCGGTTGCCGCATCCAGTTTCACCATTCCCTGGGCGATATCTTTCGCCACGCCAATGACGTACAGACCGCTCATGCAGGCCGTCAGGAACATCACCGCCAGCATCCAGTACTGCGGTTTGCGCATGGACTGCGCCAGCGTAAAGTCGTTCTCCACCACGCCGTTAACGGATTTCACTTCCTGCTGCGGGGCATCTTTCATCAGCGTGGCACCGAACAGAATCATCACCAGCACGATGGCACCCCAGATCATGAAGGTCTTTTCGAGGCCAACGGACGCCAGCAGATGGGCATCAATAAACTTAAAGCCGAGGCTGCCCAGGCCATAAGAACCAATGGCAAAGGCGGAGATTAACCCCTTACGCTCCGGGAACCACTTCACGCAGTTCGACAGCGTCAGCAGATAGCCCGCACCGTCTGCCAGGCCCACCAGGACGCCAGCACTCAGCCACAGCATCATCAGGTTGCTGGAATGCGCCGTCAGGAAGAAGCCCAGACCGAGCAAAATGCCGGACGCCATGGTCACGCGCTTCACGCCAAAACGCTCCTGCAGCTTGCCCGCGACGGAAGACGAGATCGCCAGTCCCAGGCTCAGCAGACCAAAAGAAAACGCCACCTGGCTGACCGGTGCGCCAAGTTTGTCGGAAAGCGCACTGTTAAACAGACTCCAGGTATAGACCGATCCCAGCGCGAACTGGGTGACGATGGTGCCAAAGAGCGTGAGCCAACGCGTACGGTTATAAGTTGATGTGTTCATGGCCGTTGTCCTGCAACAGAAATTAGAAGAATTCGCTGAGGGCAACGATAAACAAAACCCTATCAGTGATGGGGTAAAACGGCATGAAATGCAGGAGGAACGGAATGAAATGCCTGGAATCGGGAATGAATGACCTTGCCGGGGAACAAAGCGACAGCAGGTTAGTACCTGCTGTCGCTGTAAAGCCTGTGATTATTGTTTTCGAGATGTTATCGCTACGTTTAAAAAAGTAACAACATTAAAAATTCGCGCTCACCCCCAGGGTATAGAGAAACTCTTCACCGGTCGTGGTGCGTTCCCCCTGAGCCAGCGACGCATACGCCGCCATGTGCGTATTAAAAGGCATATCCGTTCCAACAGTGACATCCATCCAGTTACCGTTTTGAGCAGGGGCCGGCGTTTGCGGCATGCCAAACTGCGATTTCCACTGGTTTTCACCAAACTGCTGGTTATAGCTCACCTGCGCCCAGGGACGAAGATCGCCGTACTGAGTATTTACGCGCCAGCCTAGCGTGCTCACGCTGGCATGCCAGAGCGGATCGGCGAGCGTCTGCGTCGTCGCGCTATCGCCAAACTCATTGATCATCATCGGCGTCGAACCGTCATACCGCCAGGACATCACCGGACCGGTGGTGATCCGCGCTGAAACCGGAAAATTCCATCCCAGGCTCATCGCCGCGTCCGTGGTGGCACCTGAGGGAACAGCCAGGGCAAGCCCAGGCAAATTTTGCGAAGACTGAATACGCTCAGCAAGAATATCTTCATAACGCGGTTGGTGATCCGCGTCCCATGTATAGCGTTCCGCCGTATTATTTTGGGCGTCTGAAACGATATATTCCTGTTGCCAGGCAGACGCTGTATGACAAAACAACAGGCAGGCTGAAATCCCCACCAGGCCAGAAACAGCATGGCGACCACTGATTTTTTTTATCATCATCAAAGCGACCCCAGAGAGAGCCGAATTCGGCGATATTTGTCGTTATTCAGGAAGCATTTCTCGGGCATATGGCCCTGTATTAACTATTGTCTTTATACGAGGCACGTCAAGACAGACGGAATGAAAATTTTGCGAAATCAGCATCAGTAAGGGAGATAACGGATGGAACGTTGCGGTTGGGTAAGCCAGGATCAGCTTTATATCGACTATCACGATCGGGAATGGGGCGTGCCGGAGACGGAGGGCAGAAAACTCTTTGAGATGATCTGCCTTGAGGGACAGCAGGCGGGATTGTCATGGATTACGGTACTGAAGAAACGTGAAAACTACCGCAACGCCTTTCACCAGTTCGACCCCGTCGCCGTCGCCGCCATGACCGATGAAGACGTAGAACGCCTGGTGCAGGATGCTGGCATCATCCGCCATCGCGGTAAGATCCAGGCCATCATCGGCAATGCCCGCGCCTACCTGGCGATGGAGCAAAACGGCGAGCCCTTCTCTGCGTTTGTCTGGTCGTTTGTGAATAACACGCCGCAGCTCACTCAGGCCACCTCGCTGGCGGAGATCCCGGCCTCCACGCCGGAGTCGGACGCGCTCTCTAAGGCCCTCAAAAAGCGCGGCTTTAAGTTTGTCGGCTCCACCATCTGCTACGCCTTTATGCAGGCCTGTGGCCTGGTCAATGACCATGTTACCGGCTGCTTCTGTCATCCGGGGAGGCAACATGATCCGCAAGTGGCAAAGTGACAATGCCGATCCGCTCCTGAGCCTGTGGCTTGAAAGCACCACCGAAGCGCACCCGTTCATCAGCGCAAGCTACTGGAAGGAGAACGAAGCCATGGTGCGGGAGGTCTACCTCCCTGCAGCGGAAACCTGGGTGTGGGAAGAGGACGGTACGCTGCGTGGTTTTATTAGCATTATAAAGTCGCAGTTTGTGGGGGCGCTGTTCGTCAGGCCAACGTATATCGGGCAAGGTATTGGAGGCGCGCTGCTGAACCATGTTCAACAGCGCTTCCCGCATTTAAGCCTGGAGGTCTATCAGAAAAACGTCCGGGCGGTGAATTTCTATCATGCACAGGGCTTTCGCATCGAAGACAGCGCCTGGCAGGACGATACCCAGCACCCGACCTGGATTATGAGCTGGCAGGCGGATCAAACGCCGTTAAGGTAAGCTCAGGCCCCTGGTATTTCTCGACCCAGGCCAGCGCCGTATTCCCTGCACAACCGTTCCCCAGCTTCGAGCTGGGGAGATCTTTGGTCAGCACGTTAACCGCCCCGTTTTTACAGATCCCCCCCTCGGCAGGCTCAAGATCGGGCCATGCGCCCTGGTGAATACAGATCACGCCCGGTTTAATCCCGTCGCTGACCACCGCCCCTGCCAGCACCTGACCACGATGATTCCAGACGCGCACCACATCGCCGTCCGCAATCCCGCGGGCTTTAGCGTCATGGGTATTCAGCGTGATCGGCTCTCGCCCGGCGACCGCATACTGCTCGCGCAGTGAGGAGTAGTTAAGCTGGCTGTGCAGACGATGTGCGGGATGAGCAGATAACACCTGCAGCTGCTCCGGCTGGGCGTTGCCGTGCCACTCGTCTGGCTCCAGCCAGGAAGGGTGTGGCGGGCAATCGGCATAGCCAAAGCTGGCGATGCGCTCGCTGTAGATCACAATCTTGCCGCTCTCGGTTTTCAGCGGATGGTTCTCCGGGTCGCGGCGGAAATCAGCGAAACGGACGAACTGCGCGTTCTGTTCGCTTTCCGGCATTTCGATCAACTGGTTCGCTTCCCAGAACGCAGAAAATGGCGGCAGCGTTACGCCCTGCGCCGCACCGCGCTGCCCGGCGATCTGGTAAAACGTCTCCAGCCATTGCAGATCCGTTTTCCCTTCGGTAAAACGTTCGCGACCGCCCGCTTCCCACCGCTCGCTCAGTTCAGCAAACACGTCAAAATCATCACGTGCTTCATCGCGCGGCGCCACAACGCGCTTCATCGGTACCATATGCTGGTTGCTGTAATCGCCGGTCATGGTGAGATCGTTACGCTCAAACGACGTGGTCGCCGGCAGCACAATATCCGCATGTTTGGCCGAAGCGGTCCAGAAGCACTCGGAAATCACCACCAACTCCGGCTTTTGCCAGGCGCGGATCAGGCGATTGGTATCCTGATGGTGCGTGAAGTTCGCCCCGCCCGCCCACCAGATAAATTTAATATCCGGGAAATGGCGGTCCAGACCGTTGTGCTGATAAAAACCGCCCGGGTTTTCCAGGGCTTCAATGATTCGCGCCACCGGGATTTTATCCACGGCATCCACGCCGCCTGCCACCGAACCTTGCAGAGAAGCCAGCACCGCCGCTTTGCGCGTTGGGTTTCCGCCGTTGGCAAAATGATAGGAGAGACCAAAACCGCCGCCCGGCGTACCGATCTGCCCGAGCATGGCGGCAAGCGTGACCAGCATCCAGTGCTTCTGCTCGCCAAACTGCTGGCGCTGCATCCCCCAGCCGGACATTAACATCGTGGTGTTGTCATGGAATAACGCGGCCAGTTCGCGAATTTTGTCAGCAGAAACACCACAAATTCCTGCCGCCCATTCTGCGGTTTTAGCCACCCCGTCGGATTGCCCCGTGAGATAGTCGGCAAATTGGTCAAAGCCGGAGGTGCAGCGGGTGAGGAAGTCACTGTCGTGCCAGTCGTTCTCCAGCAGCGTATGGGCGATACCCAGCATCATTGCCACGTCGGTGCCCATATGCGGCGCAATCCACTCGGCGCTGTCGCCGAAGAAATCCAGGGTTTCAGAGCGCATCGGGTCAATGCAGATGATGCGCTTGCCGCTTTTGCGCAGCGCGTCGAAATAGCCAATGCCCTGCTCGTCACTGGCATTCCAGGCAATTTTCAACGTGTTAAGCGGGTTGGCACTCCAGAGCACCACCACATCGGTATGCGCCAGCACCAGCGGCCAACTGGTCTGCTGCTGGTAAACTTCGTTGCCGCCGACCACGTACGGCATGATCGCCTGCGCAGCGCCAGTGGAATAATCTCCCAGATGTCCGGTATAACCGCCCGCCAGGCTCATGTAACGCTGCAGCAGCGTCGACGCCTTATGCAGCACGCCATTCGAACGCCAGCCGTAAGATCCGGCAAAAATGGACGATGGGCCGTAACGTTCGCGGATGCGCTTATGCTGGGCGTGGATCAACGCCAGCGCGTCATCCCAGCTCACGCGAACAAACTCATCCTGGCCGCGAATACCCTGCGGTTTGTCCGGCGAAGCCAGAAAACCTTTACGCACCATCGGCCAGCGCACGCGCGTTTTGCTATGCACCTGATCGCGAACGACGGTCTGTAAAGAGTTGGGATGTTGTGTTGGCAGTGCCCCGCGGGACGACAAAACATTTTCGCCATCGGTTTCGACCAGCATCGGCCCCCAGTGGGCGGCGGTCAGAATGGTTTTCGTTGAGGTGCTCAAGCGTGCGCTCCTGGTTGCGTGCAGGTTTTACGGCCTTCTTGCTGAGGCCGTTTATGGTTTGTCACAAATTTCAGAGTTATACCCGGAATTTTCTCCGTATCTGGACGTCATAATCAACTGCCACGCACGCCGTGGCAAAGAATAAAAAGAATTAAGGAAAGAAGATGAAAAAACGCGTACTCGTTATTGCCGCTCTGGTGAGCGGTGCACTGGCTGTTTCTGGCTGCACAACCAACCCTTACACCGGTGAGCGCGAAGCGGGTAAATCCGGCATCGGCGCAGGTATCGGCTCACTGGTCGGCGCAGGCGTTGGGGCACTCTCCTCCTCCAAGAAAGACCGCGGTAAAGGCGCGCTGATTGGCGCAGCGGCGGGGGCAGCACTGGGCGGCGGCGTCGGTTATTACATGGACGTGCAGGAAGCAAAACTGCGTGACAAAATGAAGGGAACCGGCGTAAGCGTGACGCGCAGCGGCGATAACATCATTCTGAACATGCCGAACAACGTGACCTTTGATAGCAGCAGCGCAACGCTGAAACCAGCGGGTGCGAACACGCTGACCGGCGTGTCGATGGTGCTGAAAGAGTACAACAAGACCGCCGTGAACGTGATTGGCTACACCGACAGCACCGGCAGCCAGGATCTGAACATGCGTCTGTCACAGCAGCGCGCGGATTCCGTTGCCAGCTCGCTGATCGCCCAGGGTGTGGAAGCGAACCGCATCCGCACCAGCGGCATGGGCCCTGCCAACCCTATCGCCAGCAACAGCACGGCGGAAGGTAAAGCGCAGAACCGTCGCGTAGAGATTACGTTGAGTCCAATTCAGTAATCGCATTTCTCCCTCTCCCGTGGGAGAGGGTTGGGGTGAGGGCACCAGCCCGCACCCCAGGTAAGCGCAGCGCCACCGGGCAAATTACTTGATTCGTCCGATTTTCCCGTTAAGGTATTCTCACTAAATTCAGGGAAATCAGTGATGAGCAAACCAGCCCGGGCCACCATCAGCGACGTGGCGAAAGCCGCCAGAACCGGTAAAACTAGCATTTCGCGCTACCTTAACGGCGAGAAACATCTATTGTCCGATGCATTGCTGGCGCGTATTGAACAGGCTATTGCCGATCTCGACTACCGCCCCAGCCTGATGGCCCGCGGGCTCAAACGTGGCCGCACCCGCCTTATCGGACTTATCATCGCGGATATCACTAACCCCTACTCTGTAAACGTGCTCAGCGGTATCGAAGCCGCCTGCCGCGAAAAAGGTTTTACGCCTCTGGTCTGTAATACCAACAACGAGGTCGACCAGGAGTTGCACTATCTCGATCTGCTGCGCAGCTATCAGGTGGAAGGGATTGTGGTCAACGCGGTGGGCATGCGTGAAGAGGGGCTGAACCGTCTGCAGCAATCCTCCCTGCCCATGGTCCTCATCGACCGTAAAATCCCGGAATTCGCCTGCGATGTGGTCGGGCTGGATAACACCCAGGCTGCCACGACCGCGACCGAGCATCTGATTGAACAAGGTTTCGAGGCGATTCTCTTTCTGAGCGAACCGCTGGGCATGGTAAATACCCGACGCGATCGGCTGGCTGCATTTCGTGCCACGCTGGCGCGTTATCCTGGCGTGACCGCCGAAAATGCCGAAACGCCGCTTCACGAAGCCGATCAGCTCGACAATACCCTACGCCAGTTCCACACGCGCCATCGCGGGATGCGCAAAGCCGTTATCTCCGCCAACGGGGCACTAACCCTGCAGGTTGCCCGCTCACTCAAGCGTATTGGCCTGCACTGGGGCAGCGATATCGGTCTGCTGGGGTTTGATGAACTGGAGTGGGCGGAGCTGGCTGGCGTCGGCATTACCACCCTCAAACAGCCAACCTGGCAGATTGGCTATGCTGCTGTAGAACAAGTGGTTCGTCGTATTGAAGGCACCAGTGAGGCCGTACGCGAGCAGGTCTTCTCCGGCGAGCTGATCGTCCGCGGCTCCACCGCACGTTAATTTCCCCTTGTGATAGCGATCATAAATTCGACATCCTGAGCTTTTCTTTGGAACCGGTTCCATCTAGCGTAATAGTATTGATATGTTGCGATGGAGTCCGAAGATGGGCAGGAAAATCATGGTGGTCACCGCCGCGTATGGCGCGGAGCAGGTGCGACAGGCGGGCGGTCAGCGGGCGATGCTTCCCGTTATTGCGGGTGCAGGCGCCGACGGCGTGGAGATCCGCCGCGAGCTGTTCAATAGCGAAGAGTTACTGGCGCTGCCTGCGCTCGGTGAGTCCATTGAGCTTCTGGGCCTGCTGGCGTGTTACTCAGCACCTGCCGCCCTGTTTATGCCCGATGGCACCCTCAACCCGGACCTGCCGCGGTATCTCTCTGAAGCCAGCACCCTGAACGCGCTGTGGCTGAAGGTTTCCCTGGGCCATTTTAGCGACACGCAGCCTCTCGATGCCTTACGTACTCTACTCAATACCAGCGGTATCGCGCTGGTTGTGGAAAACGATCAGACCGACTGCGGCCAGCTTGCACCGATGCAACGCTTTCAGGCCGCCTGTCGCGAAAGGGCGCTTCCCGTCACGCTGACTTTTGACATGGGCAACTGGCTGTGGGTCGGTGACTCCCCGGAAGAGGCCGCGCGTCATCTGGCGCCTGCCGTGAGCTATATCCACGTTAAAGCCGCCGTTCCGCATAAAGATAACTTTCGCGCCGTCGCGCCGGATGGTGCCGATTCCCGCTGGCTGGATCTGCTTGGCCAGCTGCCTGCCGATGCCCCGCGCGGTATCGAGTTCCCGCTGGAAGGGGTGGATTTAACCGCCGTTACCCGCCATTACGTCAACCTGCTGCGCGAGGAGTAAATCATGCACAAGACGCTGGATGTCATCACGATTGGCGAAGCCATGGCAATGTTTGTCGCCACCGAAACGGGCGAGCTGAGCGCGGTAGAGCACTTTATCAAACGCGTGGCGGGCGCAGAGCTGAACGTCGCAACCGGCCTGGCGCGTCTGGGCCTGAACGTCGGCTGGGTCAGCCGCGTGGGCGATGACAGCTTTGGCCACTTCGTTCTCGATTCGCTGAAAAAAGAGGGGATTGATGCCGCAGGCGTCACGCTCGACGGACGCTTCCCCACCGGCTTTCAGCTTAAGTCTAAAGTTGAAAATGGAACCGATCCCATCGTGGAGTATTTCCGTAAAGGGTCGGCCGCCAGCCATCTCTCCGTAGAAGATTACCACGCCGATTATTTTGCCTCCGCGCGCCATTTGCACCTGAGCGGCGTGGCGGCGGCGCTCTCTGCCAGCTCGTATTCGCTGCTGGATCATGCGGCAACGACCATGAAGTCGCTGGGCAAAACGATCTCTTTCGATCCAAATTTGCGCCCGGTGCTGTGGAAAAGCGAAGCGGAAATGATCGAGAAGCTTAACCGGCTGGCATTCAGGGCGGACTGGGTTCTGCCGGGCCTGAAAGAAGGAATGATCCTGACCGGCGAAAATACACTGGAAGGCATTGCTGACTTCTACCTGAATAAAGGGGTAAAAGCGGTGGTGCTGAAAACCGGCGCCGATGGCGCATGGTTTAAAACAGCCGAAGGCGAGCAAGGCGCGGTCGCGGCGGTGAAGGTCGAGAACGTCGTCGACACCGTCGGCGCGGGCGATGGCTTTGCCGTGGGCGTCATTAGCGCGCTGCTGGAAGGCAAACCGCTGCAGCAGGCGGTTGCACGAGGCAACAAGATTGGCTCACTGGCCATTCAGGTGCAGGGCGACAGCGAAGGATTACCGACTCGAGCACAGCTCGGCATGTAAATTCCCTCTCCCCGTGGGAGAGGGCCAGGGTGAGGGTCACAGGCCGCACCCAATAATTAAACCACCGTGTACCCTACAGACAACGGCGGTAACAACCTCAACAACAGAGGCAAGCCTATGAACAGTTCGACCAATGCAGTAAAACGCTGGTGGTACATCATGCCAATCGTGTTTATCACGTACAGCCTGGCGTACCTTGATCGTGCCAACTTCAGTTTCGCATCCGCGGCGGGGATCACCGAAGACCTCGGGATCACTAAGGGCGTCTCATCCCTGTTGGGCGCCCTCTTCTTCCTGGGGTATTTCTTCTTCCAGATCCCCGGTGCTATTTACGCCGAACGCCGCAGCGTGCGTAAGCTGATCTTCATTTGTCTGATCCTGTGGGGCGCCTGTGCGTCACTTACCGGCGTGGTGAACAATATTCCTGCCCTGGCCGCCATTCGCTTTATCCTTGGCGTCGTTGAGGCGGCGGTCATGCCCGCGATGCTGATTTACATCAGCAACTGGTTTACCAAATCTGAACGCTCACGCGCGAATACTTTCCTGATCCTCGGTAACCCGGTCACCGTACTGTGGATGTCGGTGGTCTCCGGCTACCTGATCCAGTCCTTCGGCTGGCGCGAGATGTTCATCATCGAAGGGGTTCCGGCAGTGATTTGGGCATTCTGCTGGTGGGTGCTGGTAAAAGATAAACCTGCCCAGGCGAAATGGCTTTCCGAAGATGAAAAAGCGGCGCTCCAGGCGCAGCTGGATAAAGAGCAGCAGGGTCTGAAGGCGGTACGTAACTACGGTGAAGCCTTCCGCTCCCGTAACGTGATCCTGCTCTGCGCGCAGTATTTTACCTGGAGTATCGGCGTGTACGGTTTCGTGCTGTGGTTGCCGTCGATCATCCGCAGCGGCGGCGAAAACCTCGGCATGGTTGAAGTGGGCTGGCTCTCGTCCGTACCGTATCTGGCTGCGACCATCGCCATGATCGTCGCCTCCTGGGCGTCGGATAAGCTGCAAAACCGTAAGGTGTTCGTCTGGCCGCTGCTGCTGATTGCTGCTTTTGCCTTCATCGGCTCCTGGGCCGTGGGCGCGAATCACTTCTGGGCCTCTTATACCCTGTTGGTCATTGCCGGTGCCGCCATGTACGCCCCGTACGGTCCATTCTTTGCCATCATCCCGGAGATGCTGCCGCGTAACGTGGCGGGCGGTGCCATGGCATTAATTAACAGCATGGGCGCGCTGGGTTCGTTCTGCGGCTCCTGGTTTGTTGGTTACCTGAACGGAGCCACCGGCAGCCCATCCGCATCGTACATCTTTATGGGGGTGGCGCTTTTTGCCTCCGTGTGGCTTACTCTGATTGTTAAGCCTGCTAATAATCAACAGCACCCCGTCGGCGCACGCCACGCCTGAATCCTTAAAAATCAACGGAGATTAGCATGAAGCCGTCCGTCATTTTGTATAAAGCACTGCCGGAAGATCTGCAGAAACGCCTGGAAGAGCACTTCACCGTCACGCAGGTGAAAAACCTGAGTCCGGAGACCGTGGCACAGCATGCCGATGCGTTCGCCAGCGCCGAAGGCCTGCTGGGTTCAAGCGAGAAAGTGGACATCGCCCTGCTGGAGAAAATGCCGAAGCTTCGTGCTACTTCAACTGTTTCAGTAGGTTATGACAACTTCGACGTGGATGCCCTGAGCGCCCGCAAAATCCTGCTGATGCACACTCCGCATGCCCTGACGGAAACCGTGGCCGACACGCTGATGGCGCTGGTGCTCAGCACCGCCCGTCGCGTGGTTGAAGTGGCCGAGCGCGTTAAAGCAGGCGAATGGACAAAAAGCATTGGCCCGGACTGGTTCGGCGTGGATGTTCACGGAAAAACGCTGGGCATCGTGGGTATGGGACGTATCGGGCTGGCGCTGGCACAGCGCGCGCATTTTGGTTTCAACATGCCGATACTGTACAACGCGCGCCGTCACCACGGTGAAGCGGAAGAACGTTTTAACGCGCGTTACTGTGAGCTGGATACGCTGTTGCAGGAAGCCGATTTTGTCTGCCTGATCCTGCCGTTGACGGATGAAACACGTCACCTGATTGGCAAATCCGCATTTGAAAAAATGAAGAAATCCGCCATTTTTATCAACGCGGGTCGTGGCCCGGTGGTGGATGAGCAGGCGCTCATTGAAGCCCTGCAAAATGGCGAGATCCACGCCGCCGGTCTGGACGTGTTTGAGCAGGAGCCACTGCCGGTGGATTCTCCACTGCTGAAAATGCCAAACGTCGTCGCCCTGCCCCACATCGGCTCTGCCACGCACGAGACACGCTACAACATGGCGGCTACCGCAGTGGACAACCTGATTGCCGCGCTGAGTGGAAAAGTGGATAAAAACTGCATTAACCCGCAGATCCAACAGTAGAAACGAAAAAACCCGCCAGAAGGCGGGTTTTTGAATTTTGTGCTACTGGGTTGGAAGCTTACAGGCTTACAACGTTACCAGCTGCTGGGCCTTTAGCGCCGCTTTCGATGGTGAAGGACACTTTCTGACCTTCGTCCAGAGATTTGTAGCCATCGTTCTGGATAGCAGAGAAGTGTACGAACACGTCTTTTGAGCCATCGTCAGGAGTGATGAAGCCGAAACCTTTATCAGCGTTGAACCATTTTACCAGACCAGTCATTTTAGCAGACATAGAATTACCTTAATTAACAAATATATTGTGCCTTCCGGCTTGATGGATTGCGTTACAGATTTTTAAGCGATGAAGGAAGGGTCACAACGAAGGGTATCTATGGATAACAATCTGGACTGCTTTACTAAACTGCTTTAGGTCTGTGTAACAAACCGACGGGAATAGTTATACCGATGTGGTAGAGGAATGACAAGCGTTATTTTCGCAATGCATAAAAAAACCCCGCCTGACGCGGGGTTTTTTCGGTTTATTCTGTGGCCGTGACGGCGGCACTCCAGGCCTGGCTAAAGGCCTGATGCTGGTAGGCCAGTGGCCCAATCAGCGTATTGTACTGACTTGCCTGCTGCGAAGTCGGGAACTGGATGCCGTTGGCAACAAAGCTCACCTGAGTGTCCTGCTGGGCGATAAAGTCACCCACCTGAACCAGCTGCTGCGTGAAAATTTGCGCGGCCGGAATCAGCGGTTGCAGTGCTTCAGACGGTTTGGTCACCACTTTCTCATACACTTTGTCAAAGACCGGTTTGAGATCCTCACCCTGCTTCAGCGCAGAACGTGACGCATCAGCCTGCATTTTCGCATTCTGTAGCTGCTGGCTCAGCACGCCGAGCGCACCGTTGGACTGGCGCAGCGGTTCACGCTGAGTCACATAATCCTGTGGAACGCGGATGGCGTTTACGCTATCCACGACCGGGCGGATACCGGAATCCATCGCCTGGCTCACCTGCTGTGAATACCCATAAAGAATGGCGTAATCGGACACAAAGGGACCAAACTGTTTTTTCTGATCCGCAGTCAGCGTCGGTAACCGCTCGCCGCTGCGCATCACTGTATTCTGCAGAAAATCGATAAACGCTTTGCGCTGATCGCCTTCTTTATCAAAACACCCACTCAGGCTAACAACCATCAACAACGCCGCAATAGGCGCAAACCAGCGAGAGCAGGACTTTCCTGTCGCCATTTTATTACTCCTTTCACCCAAAAAAGCGCACACCGGCACACGCGTGCCCGACGGCTTACAAGGATAGTCCAGGTCAGCCTTGCAAGATACTCTTTTCATGTAAAACGCCTATTGCCGATTTATTTCTTATCATTTACAAAAAAATACCTGACGGGCCCTCCTTATGGTTAATCAGGTAATTAGCATAACTATCCATATAGCTGAATCGGATAAAGCGATCGTTACCGCACGATTAATCACACCCGTGACGATCCTGGGTTTGTATTAGGGACTATTCTTAATTGGCTCTCTGATGTTCTTGATCACGATGTGAGATTTAAGAGGAGTTCTCAATGGAATATAAAGATCCTGAGTTTGAGCTGCTGAGCAGTCTGGAACAGATCATTTTTAAAGATGTACCGCAGACGATTACCCTGCAACAAAAAGCCAATCCCTTTACAGAATATGAGCAATTGCGCAAAGGGACAGGTCTGAAGACAGAAGAATTCGCCAGAGCGATGGGTGTCAGCGTAGCGATGGTGCTGGAGTGGGAGTCAAAACGTGAGAGACCCACGCCAACCGAGTTAAAGCTGATGCGCCTGATTCAGGCCAACCCTGCACTCAGCAAACAGATAGCGTAGTGACGTTTGAACGCCCCCGCCTTCGCGGGGGCTTGTGTTTAAAGACTTTCGCAACGCCAGCCCGCCTCTTCCCAGATCATCTCGTGCGACAACGTTAACCCTTTTAAAAAAGCGTCATCGTGTGACACCACCAGCACTGCTCCCGGAAAACCGGCCAATGCCTCTTCAATGGCCTGAACCGAGGCCAGATCCAGATGGTTGGTCGGTTCATCCAGCAACAGGAGCTGCGTGGCCTCAGCACGCCATAATACGCAGGCCAGTGCCGCCTTAAGACGCTCACCGCCGCTCAGTTCCGCCAGCGGGAGCGCGACTTTATCGGCCCCCAACTGAAGCTGTGCTAAACGGGTTCGTAATACCCCCTCTTCAAGGGGCGTATTGCCCAGGTTGAGGTGGGTCATGACCGACTGCGAGAGATCGAGCCGGGACAGATGTTGATCGAGATAAGCGCAGCTGACGGAAACGTTGCAGGTCCCTGAACGCGGGCTGATTTCGCCGAGAATCGCTTTTAACAGCGTCGACTTCCCGCAGCCGTTTGGTCCTTTTAACGCCACGCGCATCGGACCATCCATCCGCCAGTTGAGTGGGGGAACTAGCACATGTGGCAGCACCAGATTTTCCATCACCAGCACCTGTTTTCCTTCCGGAATCTGACTCCCCGGCAGGGTAAACATCACCGGGTTATCGTCTTCAACCCGCTCACGCGCCTTGTTTACGGCAGCGTTCAGGACATCATTTTGCTCGTTATGCTGCTTTTTCCAGCTGCCAATACGTTCCTTTGCCGCGCCTTTATATTTGACGCGTTCGAACGATGCGATATTGAGGGTATCGACGGTGCGTAATGTTTTTGCCGACCGCCGCTGGCTGTCGTCATGCTCTTTCTGCATGCGCGCGCGGGTACGTTTGCGCGCCGTCGCCGCGTGCTCCAGCGCCGCGCGGGCAGCCTGTTGCTCAGCATCGCGCTGGGTTTGATAATCCGCATAATTCCCGCCATAGCTGCGAAGACCCGCGCCACTCAGTTCAAGAATACGCGGCACCTGCGCCAGCAGCTCACGGTCATGGGAGGCCACCAGTACACCGCCCTGATAACGGGCAAGCTGGTCGTAGAACCATGTCCGGCCTTGCCGGTCCAGGTGGTTAGTGGGTTCGTCCAGCAGCAGATAATCCGCTTGCGCCGTAAACGCCCCGCACAGCAACGCGCGGACACGCTCGCCACCGCTGAGTTCAGCGGCAGGCTTATCCGGATCAAACGGCGGCAGTCTCGCCCGGGCAAACGCCTCGCTCAGGCGTTCTGCTAAATCCCAGAAGCCATCAAGCGTTTCCAGATCGTCAGGCTGATACTCTCCGCTGTCGACACGCGCTCGCGCCGCGAAGATTGCCTCGTACCCGAGCAATTCAGCCAGCGTCGTGTGTGGCAAAATATCCTGCTGCTGCGCCACATAAACCTGTGTTCCGGTTCGTTCGATATGCCCGTTTGCGGGTTCATCAAGCCCCGCCAGCAGGCGCAGCAGACGTGTTTTCCCACTGCCGTTGCGGCCCACCAGCGCGCACAGAGACGGTTCCAAAGAAAGATTCAGCGGACCAAAAAGGGTATCCCCCGTCGCAAACTGACAGGTGACCTGATGCAAAATAAAAGAAGGGGACTGCGCTAAATGAGCCATAAGCACTCCTGAATGAAATCAAAACATCCCCTGCCGACGCGGTGGCGTTTAGCAAGGATCGAAATTCATCAGTCGTGTTTGTTCATTTTTGGGGGGCACTCCAGCGCGAGAAATTTAACGAGGGTAAGGATAACGGTAATGTGTTGAAGGTTTCAAGGTTAAATTTTGGGCGACTTATACTCCCTCAGCCCTTTGGGAAGGACTACTTTGCCGATACCCTGAAGGCGCCGCGCTTATCCGGCCTACAAAAGCCCCATAAAAAACCCGCCGAAGCGGGTTTTCAAACTGCTGGCAAAGTGCATTTTGTCAGTTTCGCCCGGCGGCGCTACGCTTGGGCCTACAATGAAACGTGCAACCCGTTACACAATGTAGGCCGGGTAAGCGTAGCGCCACCCGGCAAGAAAGACGGCTCACATGTTTATGACAGCGTGCACATTACTGCAGCAGCGAAATATCCGCCACGCGCAGGAACAGCTCGCGCAGTTTTTCGAGCATAGAGAGACGGTTGATACGCAGGTCTTTATCTTCTACGTTCACCATCACTTTCTCGAAGAAGGCGTCGATCACGTCACGCAGTTCCGCCAGCTCCACCAGCGCTTCCTGGTAGCGGCCTTCCGCGAAGTACGGTTCGAGCTTGTCGCGCAGCACCACAACCTGCATCGCCAGAGCAATCTCTTCCGGCTCTTTCAGGGTTGCGGCGTTCACGCGTTCGTTCAGCGTTTCGTCGGATTTCGCCAGAATGTTGGAGACACGCTTGTTAGCCGCAGCCAGCGCAGATGACGCTTCCAGCGTACGGAAGTGGGAAACCGCCTTCATACGCGCATCGAAATCAGCCGGACGGGTCGGACGACGCGCCAGCACCGCCTGAATGGTGTCAACGGTGTAACCTTCGTCCTGATACCAGGCGCGGAAACGACCGAGCATAAAGTCGATAACGTCGTCCACCACGTTCGCGTTGGTCAGCTTGTCGCCGTACAGACGCACCGCTTCTTCGGTCAGTGTCTGCAGATCGAGGTTCAGGTTCTTCTCAACGATGATGCGCAGCACGCCCAGCGCAGCACGACGCAGCGCAAACGGGTCTTTGTCCCCTTTTGGATGCTGGCCGATACCGAAGATACCCGCCAGGGTGTCCATCTTGTCGGCAATCGCCACGGCGCAGGCGACCGGGTTGGACGGCAGTTCGTCACCCGCAAAGCGCGGCTGATACTGCTCGTTCAGTGCCACAGCCACGTCTTCCGCTTCGCCATCGTGACGCGCGTAGTGCATGCCCATCACGCCCTGGGTGTCGGTAAATTCGAACACCATGTTGGTCATCAGGTCGCACTTGGAGAGCAGGCCCGCACGGGTCGCATGGTTGACGTCGGCACCAATTTCGCGGGCGATCCAGCCGGACAGCTCCGCAATGCGGTCGGTCTTGTCGCGCAGCGTACCCAGCTGCTGCTGGAACAGCACGGTCTGCAGACGCGGCAGGTTATCTTCCAGACGCTTTTTACGGTCGGTATTGAAGAAGAACTCGGCATCCGCCAGACGTGGACGCACCACTTTCTCGTTACCGGAGATAATCTGGATCGGATCTTTCGATTCGATGTTGGCGACGAAGATGAAGTTTGGCAGCAGCTTGCCGTCGTTGGCGTAGACCGGGAAGTACTTCTGGTCACCCTTCATGGTGTACACCAGCGCTTCTGCCGGAACGGCCAGGAATTTCTCTTCGAACTTCGCAGTCAGCACCACCGGCCATTCAACCAGAGAGGTCACTTCTTCCAGCAGGCTGTCGCTCAGATCGGCATTACCGCCAATCTTGCGCGCCGCCTCTTCCGCGTCCGCTTTGATTTTGGCTTTACGCTGTTCGTAGTCAGCAATGACCTTGCCGCGCTCCAGCAGAATTTGCGGATACTGGTCGGCATTGTCGATGGTGAACTCCGGCTCACCCATAAAGCGGTGGCCGCGGATCACGCGATCGGACGCCACGCCCAGAATGGTGGCAGGAATAACGGTGTCGCCCAGCAGCAGGGTCACGGTATGGACCGGACGCACGAAGTGGACGTCAGACGCGCCCCAGCGCATCAGCTTAGGAATCGGCAATTTCGCCAGCGACGTGGCAATCATGTCCGGCAGCAGCGCTTCTGCGCTCTCGCCTTTCACATGCGCACGATACAGCAGCCACTCGCCTTTGTCGGTGGTCAGACGCTCGGCCTGGTCAACGGTGATGCCGCAACCGCGCGCCCAGCCTTCAGCCGCTTTGCTTGGCTTGCCTTCCGCGTCGAACGCCTGGGCAATAGCCGGGCCACGTTTTTCGACTTCACGATCCGGCTGAGACGCCGCCAGATTTGCCACTTTCAGCGCCAGACGACGCGGCGCAGCAAACCACTCAATTTTACCGTGCGCCAGGCCAGCGTTATCCAGCTCGGCGGTCACGTTCGCAGCAAAAGATTCAGCCAGGCTGCGCAGGGCTTTTGGTGGCAGCTCTTCGGTGCCGATTTCCACCAGGAAAGTTTTCTCAGACATGGCCGCCTCTTATTTGTTTCGGTTGCACATCGGGAAGCCAAGGGCTTCACGGGACGCGTAGTAAGCTTCTGCAACGGCTTTGGTCAGGGTACGAATACGCAGAATGTAGCGCTGACGTTCAGTCACGGAGATGGCTTTGCGGGCGTCCAGCAGGTTGAAGCTGTGGGCGGCCTTCAGAATACGCTCGTAAGCAGGCAGCGGCAGCGGAGTCTCCAGCGCCAGCAGCTGCTGCGCTTCTTTCTCGTACTGCTCGAAGCAGGTGAACAGGAAGTCCACGTCCGCGTATTCGAAGTTATAGGTGGATTGCTCCACTTCGTTCTGATGGAACACGTCGCCGTAGGTGGTTTTACCCAGCGGGCCGTCGCTCCAGACCAGGTCGTAAACGCTGTCTACGCCCTGAATATACATCGCCAGACGTTCCAGACCGTAGGTGATTTCACCCGTGATCGGCTTACATTCCAGACCGCCAACCTGCTGGAAGTAAGTGAACTGGGTCACTTCCATGCCGTTCAGCCACACTTCCCAACCCAGACCCCAGGCACCCAGCGTTGGGTTTTCCCAGTTATCTTCCACGAAACGGATATCGTGAATGGTTGGATCCATACCCAGCTCTTTCAGCGACCCGAGGTACAGTTCCTGAATATTGTCGGGCGATGGCTTAATCACCACCTGGAACTGATAGTAATGCTGCAGACGGTTCGGGTTCTCACCGTAACGACCATCGGTCGGACGACGGGAAGGCTGCACATACGCGGTCGCCATTGGCTCTGGTCCCAGCGCGCGCAGGCTGGTCATCGGGTGTGAAGTGCCGGCGCCGACTTCCATGTCCAAAGGTTGAACAATGGTGCAGCCCTGACGAGCCCAGTAATCCTGTAAGGTCAGGATCAGGCCCTGGAAGGTCTTGGTATCAAACTTTTGCATAGTATTTCGTGCTGGATACGTGTGGTTTTAAATGGAAGGGACCAGTATACCCGCTGGCTGCAAGATATACAGTACGAAACGGGGTTGTTTAGGGAAAATTGGGAAATAAGCCTTCAGGCCAGAACGTGGGCGACGTCTGGCTGTTGATTATGCGAGCAGGCTAGCGCATGGAGAGGTGTAAAAACTGGCCGTCTGCATCAAACGAGCAGACAAAGCCCTCTTTACGCGACGTATGGCCCCGCAGCTCATAGCTTCCCTGAAAGCGCTCAAATCCGGTGACATCAATCTTCTGAACGGCCGAGTTATAGCGGCGTGCAGCCTGATCTTTACAGATTGCCTCCATGTTCAGTGAACGTTCCGGGCTCATTTTGCCCTGCTGTGCTTTTTGCACAGGTGCTTCTTGTGGCGTACTGCAACCTGCCAGCATGAGCAGCAGAAAGAGTGACGCCACTCGCTTCATCATCATTTTTATTACCGTCCTGGTCAGTGGCTGTTATTTTTAGTATCAAAGCTTTTATAGATTAAGGTTCGCCATTCTGCGAATCTCGCGGTCTTCCGGCAAGCCTGCTGATAAAACTCAGAATTTTCCAAACGAAGACTTTTGGACAATGGCAGTCACACTCCATTTACAGGGAACACGAGGAACTGATGGCGTCAAAAATTAACTGGATTGATAACCTGCGAGGAATAGCGTGTCTGATGGTGGTCATGATCCACACGACGACCTGGTATGTCACGAATGCGCACAGCATCAGCTCTGTTAACTGGGACATTGCCAACATTCTCAACTCTGCGTCTCGCGTCAGCGTCCCGCTATTTTTTATGATTTCCGGCTTTCTCTTTTTTGGCGAACGTAGCGCGCAGCCGAGGCACTTCATCCGCATCGCGGCCTGTCTGGGGTTTTACAGCGCCGTTGCCTTGCTCTATATCACCCTGTTCACCTCAATTAACGCCGGGCTATCACTCAAATATTTGCTGCAAAAACCAGTGTTCTATCACCTGTGGTTTTTCTTCGCCATTATCGTTATCTATCTCGTCTCTCCTCTTATTCAGGTGAAAAACGTCAGCGGGAAAATGCTGCTGGCCCTGATGGTGGTGATTGGCCTCATCGCCAACCCGAATACGGTCTCGCAGAAAATCGACGGATTTGAATGGTTGCCGGTCAATCTCTATATCAACGGCGATACCTTCTATTACGTGCTTTACGGCATGCTGGGGCGCGCCATCGGGATGATGGAGACGCAAAAACGTAGTCTGAACTGGCTTTGTGCGTCGCTGTTTATCGCAGGCGTGGCGGTGATATCGCGCGGGACGCTGCACGAATTGCAGTGGCGCGGTAATTTTGCCGATACCTGGTACCTGTATTGCGGACCGATGGTGTTTCTCTGTGCCGTCTCGCTGCTTACGCTCGTTAAAAACACGCTCAACGCGCGGCCACTCCCGGTACTGAGCGTGATTTCGCGGCACTCGCTCGGAATTTATGGTTTTCACGCGCTGGTGATCCACGCCCTGCGAACAAGAGGTGTGGAGCTAAAGAGCTGGCCGGTGCTGGATATCATCTGGATTTTTGCCGCCACGCTGGTCATCAGCCTGCTGCTGTCGATGCTGCTGCAAAGAATCGATACGCGCAGGTTTGTAAGTTAACCAGATGTACGGGGAGTTGTAGGCCGGGTCAGCGCAGCGCCACCCGGCGGATGTTTACGACATCAGCGGCAGCAGCTGCTGATAGATTTTGCGGAACACGTCGCGCCTCTGCGCATAGCGGGCATGGCGTGCTGCGTCAGGCAAGTGCGCCTGTTCAAGCGGAAGCTGCGGTAACAATTGTGAAAGCGGTTTTTCGGGGTTCATGGCTATCTGTGCCAGCCGTGCGGCGCCGAGTGCGGGCCCGACATCGCCACCAGTGCGGAAATCCAGCTGCAATCCGCTGATGTCAGCCAGCATCTGTCGCCAGTAAGGGCTCCGCGCGCCGCCGCCAATCAGGGTGACGCTCGACGGTTTCAGGCCGCAATCATGCACCACGTCCATGCCGTCGGCCAGCGCATAGCCCACACCCTCCAGAACCGCACGCGCCAGCTCAGCCGGGCCATGCTGATGAGTTAAACCAAAGAACACCCCTTTCGCTTCCGGGTTGTTGTGCGGCGTTCGCTCACCGGAAAGATACGGTAAAAACCAGATCGTACCCGCGGTGTCATCCGCCTGCTGCGCGGCGGAGATGAGCGCCGGAACATCGGCCATGCCGGTGAGTCTTGCCGCCCAGTCCAGGCAAGATGCGGCACTGAGCATCACTGACATCAAATGCCATTTCCCCGGAAGGGCATGGCAGAAACTGTGCACAGCGCTTTCAGGGTTGCTGCGATACCCGTCGCTAACGGCAAAATAGACACCGGACGTTCCCAGCGACAGCATCGCCTGCCCTGCCTCCACCATGCCGACACCCACGGCCCCCGCCGCATTGTCACCGCCTCCGGCCACCACCGGTACGGCTGGCATATTCCAGCGTTCAGCAACGGCTGGCTGCAGCGTGCCTGTCACCTCGCTACCTTCGAACAGCGCGGGCATATGGGCGCGGGTCAGATGGCAGGCATCCAGCATCGCCTCGCTCCAGTCACGTTTCGCCACGTCGAGCCACATCGTGCCCGCCGCGTCAGACATGTCGCTGGCGAAATCACCCGTCATGCGAAAACGCAAATAATCTTTCGGCAGCAGGACTTTCGCCACCTGCCGGAAAATCTCAGGTTCATGACGCTGTACCCACAGAAGTTTCGGTGCGGTAAAACCGGGCATCATCAGGTTGCCGGTGATCTGGCGGGAGGTGGGTACACGTTCCTCAAGAAGCGCACACTCTTCTGCACAGCGGCCATCGTTCCAGAGGATCGCAGGACGCAACACGCGATGCTGGCTATCCAGCAGCGTTGCGCCGTGCATTTGCCCGGCAATCCCCAGCGCTTTGACGTCACGCAGAGCGTGTTTCTCGCCTAGCGCCTTGATGGCACGGTCCGTTGCCTGCCACCACTGCTCCGGGTCCTGTTCCGACCACAGCGGATGCGGACGTGAAACCTGCAGCGTTTCCGTCTGCGTGGCTAACACATCGCCCTGCTCGCTTAACAGGATGGCTTTCACACCCGACGTGCCAAGATCGATCCCGATATACATTACGGTGACTCCTTTAACAGAAATGCCCGGTGGCGCTAACGCTTACCGGGCCTACGTGCATCTTCAGCTCAATCACTTATCAAACAGATAGTGGTTTACGAGATTTTCCAGCAGTTCCTGGTGCCCGCTCTGGTGCCGCGGCGCCAGCTGCTGCTGTTCAGCGTACTTCGCGATCTCCGCAAGTGATAACTGGCCTTTCAAAATTTGCTGACCCAGCTCACTGTTCCAGCCGCTGTAGCGCTTCGCAACACGCTTATCCAGCTCACCGTCTTCAATCATGCGAGCGGCGACTTTCAGCGCCAGCGCCATGGTGTCCATCGCGCCAATGTGACCGTAGAACAGATCGTATTTGTCGGTGCTCTGACGACGTACTTTGGCGTCAAAGTTCAGGCCGCCGGTAGTGAAACCACCCGCTTTAATGATTTCGTACATCACCAGCGCATTCTCTTCCACGCTGTTCGGGAACTGGTCTGTATCCCAGCCCAGCTGTGCATCGCCGCGGTTAGCATCGACAGAGCCAAAGATGCCCAGTGCAATCGCAGACGCAATCTCGTGATGGAAAGAGTGGCCCGCCAGCGTGGCGTGGTTGGCTTCAATGTTAACTTTAATCTCTTTTTCCAGACCGAACTGTTTCAGGAAGCCATACACCGTCGCCACGTCGTAGTCATACTGGTGCTTGGTCGGTTCCTGCGGTTTCGGCTCAATCAGCAGCGTGCCACGGAAGCCGATTTTGTGCTTATGATCGACAACCATCTGCATAAAGCGGCCAATCTGCTCGCGCTCCTGGCGCAGATCGGTATTGAGCAGGGTTTCGTAGCCTTCACGGCCGCCCCACAGGACATAGTTTTCGCCGCCCAACTGATGCGTGGCGTTCATGGCCGTCACCACCTGTGTGGCCGCCCAGCTAAACACTTCCGGATCCGGATTGGTTGCCGCGCCCGCGCCGTAGCGTGGGTTAGTGAAGCAGTTTGCGGTGCCCCACAGCAGCTTCACGCCGCTTTGCTGCTGTTTTGCCGCCAGCACATCCACCATCTGCGCGAAATTGTTCAGGTACTCTTTCAGAGACGCACCTTCCGGCGAGACGTCCACATCGTGGAAGCAGTAGTACGGCACGTTCAGCTTGTGGAAAAACTCAAATGCCACATCGGCTTTGCGTTTCGCCAGCTCGATGGCTTCACCCGGCTGCTGCCATGGGCGGTCAAAGGAACCCACACCGAACATATCGGCGCCGTTCCAGCAGAAGGTATGCCAGTAACAGGCGGCAAAGCGCAGATGGTCTTCCATGCGCTTACCCAGTACCAGCTCATCCGGGTTGTAGTGACGAAATGCTAAAGGATTGGTCGTTTTTGGGCCTTCGTAACGAACACGATCGAGTTGGTCGAAATAAGCTTGCATATTGAGCTCCATAATCAGGGTATGCGGCGAGTCGTTGATACAGGAGTAATAGTGAATAGACATTTTGGGTTGCTCAATTACGTTATTTCACACTGCTATTGAGAGAATGCACAACTGTGCGCTGGCTCGCAAAATAATGCGCAGGCAAACTATTTTTCGGCGTAAATTCCAGAATCAAATGTAATTAAGACGTTACGCATTTTAAAATCCGATCGCGGTCATAAATTCAGAAATAAACCAAATATCGTAATGAGAAGATAAAAATCTGTAATTGCCAGCCCGCCTTTCCGCGTTAAAAATTTGCTGCGTCCCAGCAGTGAATGTTTCTTTTATCTCAGCAACACATACCCCTACAAAAGGCCTAATAATTATGAAGATAAAGAACCTGACCCTAACGATCTGCACTACTCTCCTCCTTGTAAGCTTTGCAGGACATGCCAAAGAGGTCAAAATTGGCATGGCGATTGACGACCTGCGCCTGGAGCGCTGGCAAAAAGATCGCGATATCTTTGTGAAAAAAGCGGAATCACTCGGTGCGAATGTCTTTGTTCAGTCAGCGAATGGCAATGAAGAAACGCAAATGTCACAGATCGAGAATATGATTAACCGTGGTGTCGATGTCCTGGTCATTATCCCTTATAACGGCCAGGTATTAAGTAACGTTGTGAAAGAAGCGAAGCAAGAGGGCATAAAAGTTCTCGCTTATGACCGCATGATTAATAATGCGGATATTGATTATTATATTTCGTTCGACAATGAAAAAGTGGGTGAATTACAGGCGCAAAGCCTGATCGACAAAGTGCCTCAGGGCAATTATTTCCTGATGGGTGGCTCTCCGGTAGATAACAACGCCAAACTGTTCCGTGAAGGACAAATGAAAGTCCTTAAACCCTACATCGACAACGGGAAAATTAAGGTGGTTGGCGATCAGTGGGCCGACGGATGGCTGCCAGAAAACGCGCTGAAAATTATGGAAAACGCGCTGACGGCCAACAACAACAAAATTGATGCGGTCGTGGCCTCCAACGATGCCACCGCAGGCGGTGCTATCCAGGCGCTGAGCGCCCAGGGGCTGGCCGGGAAAGTCGCAATCTCCGGGCAGGATGCCGACCTGGCAGGGGTAAAACGCATTATCGCTGGCACACAAACCATGACGGTCTACAAACCGATTACCGAGCTTGCCAATACCGCGGCGGAAATCGCCGTGGAGCTGGGCAATGGCAAGCAGCCTAAAGCAGACGCGACGCTGAATAACGGGCTGAAAGATGTTCCGGCTCGCCTGCTCACGCCAATTGAAGTCAATAAAGAGAACATTGACGCCACCGTGATTAAAGACGGTTTCCACAAGAAGAGCGAACTGTAATCCAGCGCGGCCCCCGCTCTGCGGGGGCGCATCACGTTGTACTGTTCTTCCCTCGGGTTATGTGGAGCAGGTATGCCTTATTTACTTGAAATGAAAAGCATCACCAAGCGCTTCGGCGCAGTGAAGGCCGTCGACAACGTCAGCCTCCGGTTGAACCCCGGCGAAGTGGTTTCGCTGTGCGGCGAGAACGGTTCGGGCAAATCAACGTTGATGAAAGTTCTGTGTGGGATCTACCCACACGGCAGTTACGAAGGCGAAATTGTCTTTGCCGGTGAAGTGATCCAGGCGACACACATTCGCGATACCGAACGTAAAGGGATCGCCATTATCCACCAGGAGCTGGCGCTGGTGAAGCATCTCACCGTGCTGGAAAACATCTTCCTTGGAGCCGAGATTTCCCACCACGGCGTACTGGATTACGACACCATGACGCTCCGCTGTGAAAAGCTGCTGGCGCAGGTGAGCCTCAATATTTCACCGGATACCCGCGTGGGCGATCTGGGTCTGGGGCAACAGCAGCTGGTAGAAATTGCTAAGGCGCTGAACAAACAGGTACGGCTGCTGATCCTCGATGAGCCCACGGCTTCGCTCACCGAACAGGAAACCGCAGTTCTGCTCAATATCATCCGCGATCTGCAAAACCACGGCATCGCCTGTATCTACATTTCGCACAAGCTAAACGAGGTTAAAGCCATTTCGGACACCATCTGTGTCATTCGCGACGGGCAGCACATCGGCACGCGCGAAGCGGCAGGCATGAGTGAAGATGACATCATCACCATGATGGTAGGCCGCGAGCTGACGGCGCTCTACCCGAATGAGCCACACACCAGAGGCGAGGAAGTGCTGCGTGTGGAAAATCTGACCGCGTGGCACCCCGTTAACCGCCACATTAAACGCGTGAATAACGTCTCGTTTTCTCTTCACAGCGGCGAAATTCTCGGGATTGCGGGCCTCGTCGGCGCCGGACGCACGGAGGCCGTACAGTGTCTGTTTGGCGTGTGGCCCGGGCGCTGGGAGGGGACGATTTATATCGACGGCCAGCCAGTGAAAATCGACAACTGCCAGCAGGCGATTGCCCGCGGCATTGCTATGGTGCCGGAAGATCGTAAAAAAGACGGCATCGTACCGGTCATGGCGGTGGGGAAAAACATTACGCTTGCGGCACTCGATCGGTTCTCCGGCGCGCTGAGCAGCCTGGACGATGCCGCAGAGCAACAGTGCATTCTTCAGTCGCTTGCAAGGCTGAAGGTCAAAACGTCCTCCCCGGAACTGGCGATTGGCCGCCTGAGTGGCGGTAACCAGCAGAAAGCGATTCTGGCGCGCTGCCTGCTTCTCAACCCACGCATATTAATCCTCGATGAGCCAACGCGCGGGATTGATATCGGTGCCAAATATGAAATCTACAAACTGATTAATCAGCTTGTTCAGCAAGGGATTGCCGTCATTGTCATTTCGTCTGAGTTACCCGAAGTGCTCGGCCTGAGCGACCGCGTGCTGGTGATGCACGAGGGGAAACTGAAAGCCAACCTGATTAACCAGAACCTGACGCAGGAGCAGGTGATGGAAGCCGCCTTAAGGAGCGAACGTCATGTCGAAAAGCAATCCGTCTGATATCAAAGTCGCCGTTCCGACGCCCGGTGCGTTCGCAGGGCTAAAAGCGCTGAACCTGCAGGTCTTCGTGATGATCGCAGCAATTATCGTCATCATGCTGTTTTTTACCTGGATGACCGATGGCTCATATTTAAGCGCGCGTAACGTCTCTAACCTGCTCCGCCAGACCGCCATTACCGGGATCCTGGCCGTAGGCATGGTGTTCGTCATTATCTCGGCAGAAATTGACCTGTCTGTAGGCTCGATGATGGGCCTGCTCGGCGGCGTGGCGGCTATTTTCGACGTCTGGCTTGGCTGGCCGCTGCCGCTGACCGTGACGGTGACGCTGGTACTGGGTCTGGTCCTGGGGGCCTGGAACGGCTGGTGGGTTGCCTACCGCAAAGTCCCGTCGTTTATTGTTACCCTGGCGGGTATGCTGGCCTTCCGTGGGATCTTAATCGGGATTACCAACGGCACTACCGTCTCCCCCACCAGCGCCGCCATGTCGCAAATTGGTCAGAGCTACCTCTCCGATAGCGTGGGCTTTACGATTGGCGTGGTAGGTTTGCTGGCGTTTGTCGCCTGGCAGTGGCGGGGGCGCATGCGTCGTCAGGCGCTGGGGCTGGCGTCACCGGCATCAACCTCCGTGGTAGGACGCCATGCGCTGACTGCGGTCATTGTGCTGGGCGCCATCTGGCTTCTTAACGACTATCGCGGTGTTCCGACACCGGTCCTGCTGCTGGCGCTGTTACTGCTGGGCGGGATGTTTATGGCGACGCGCACCGCGTTTGGCCGCCGCATTTATGCCATCGGTGGCAACCTTGAAGCTGCCCGTCTCTCGGGGATCAACGTCGAGCGCACTAAGCTCGCGGTGTTCGCCATTAACGGCCTGATGGTCGCCATCGCCGGGTTGATCCTCAGTTCGCGTCTGGGTGCCGGTTCGCCCTCCGCAGGTAACATCGCCGAGCTGGATGCGATTGCCGCCTGCGTCATTGGCGGCACCAGCCTCGCCGGCGGTATCGGTAGCGTGGCGGGTGCGGTCATGGGGGCATTTATCATGGCGTCGTTGGATAACGGGATGAGTATGATGGACGTCCCGACGTTTTGGCAGTATATCGTCAAGGGGGCCATTCTTTTGCTGGCAGTCTGGATGGACTCTGCCACCAAGCGACGAGCCTGATAACCGTATTGTGACTTAATTGGGAAGTGAGCCATGTTTGAAAAGCGTCACCGCATTACGTTGTTATTCAATGCCAATAAAGCCTACGACCGTCAGGTCGTTGAAGGCGTGGGTGAATATTTGCAGGCGTCGCAATCCGAGTGGGATATCTTCATTGAGGAAGACTTCCGCACCCGTCTGGAGAACATCAAAGACTGGCTGGGGGATGGCGTCATCGCTGACTATGACGATCCCGTCATTGAACAGCTGCTGACCGACGTCGACGTCCCGATCGTGGGCGTCGGCGGCTCCTACCATTCCCCCGAAAATTACCCGCCGGTTCACTATATCGCCACCGATAATCATGCCCTGGTCGAAGCCGCTTTTCTTCATTTAAAAGAGAAAGGCGTCCATCGTTTCGCGTTCTATGGTTTACCCGCTACCAGCGGCAAGCGCTGGGCAGTCGAGCGCGAGCATGCGTTTTGCCAGCTGGTCGCGCAGGAGAAGTATCGCGGCGTAGTGTATCAGGGGCTGGAGACGGCTCCGGAAAACTGGCAGCACGCGCAAAACCGGCTGGCGGACTGGCTGCAAACGCTGCCCCCGCAAACCGGCATTATTGCCGTCACCGACGCCCGCGCCCGCCACGTGCTGCAGGTCTGCGAGCATTTACATATCCCGGTGCCCGAGAAGCTGTGCGTGATTGGCATTGATAACGAAGAACTCACCCGCTATCTCTCCCGCGTGGCGCTCTCCTCTGTGGCACAGGGCACCCGTCAGATGGGCTATCAGGCAGCGAAGCTGCTGCATCGTCTGCTGGATAAAGAGTCTCTGCCGTTTCAGCGTTTGCTGGTACCCCCTGTCCGCGTCGTGGAGCGTCGCTCAACCGACTATCGTTCCCTGAGTGACCCGGCCGTCATTCAGGCGATGCACTATATTCGCAACCACGCCTGTAAAGGAATTAAGGTCGATCAGGTTCTGGATTCGGTGGGCATTTCTCGTTCGAATCTGGAGAAGCGTTTCAAAGAAGAAGTGGGCGAAACCATTCATGCCGTCATCCATGCGGAGAAACTGGAGAAAGCCCGCAGCCTGCTCATCTCAACATCACTGTCGATCAACGAAATCTCACAGATGTGCGGTTATCCGTCGCTGCAATATTTCTATTCGGTGTTTCGCAAAGAGTATGACACCACGCCAAAAGAGTATCGGGATCGCCACAGCGAGGTGCTGATATAGAAAAGAAAACGCCTTCATTTAGAAGGCGTTTTTAGTGATTACATATGGGCGGCGATTAAGCGCTGGTTATCCTGGTACATCGCGAACAGATAGTTGTTATAGCTCTGTCCCTTCGTCGAATAACCCTTCAGCTTGTGAATCATCGTACTGGCCGTCACTTCCTGATCCGCTTTACGCAACTGAGCACGTGATTTACGGAAGGATGAGTAGGCCGGATGCGTGTTCAGATTGACCACATAGGCACCCACGGAATCTTTGACTGATTCAAACTGAGAATAGCCTTTCACCTTGCCAGGCGCATTATTACAACGACCTTTCACACACTTCATACCGAAAAGATTGTTGTTATTACGCGCCAGCTTTGACGTTCCCCAGCCGCTTTCGGCTGCCGCCATGGTCGCAACCATGCTATTCGGGATGATATCGACACGTTCAAGGAGAGCATTCCACGGCACACGACGGGTGTTACCGTTCCAGCTCAGCTTGTAGCGCTTCGTGATATCTTTCAGACGCGCGCGTTCTGAGGGCGACCAGCGGCTATCGTACTGTTTGGAAATCAGCCAGTTACGATCCGCAGTAATCGCGGCATTTTGACTCGTGATGTAAGGCATTACCGTCCGGAGAAACGCTTTTTTCCTTGGTGTTCCGGAAGGGTATTTTCGCAAATCAGGAAGTGAACTACTCTTTGCACTATTGCGAGAATACTCTTGTTTACTGCTAACCTTACTACTTGTCGTCTTTATTACGTGGGCTTTCTTACTCGTTGTATCCGTGTGCGTCTTCGCAAGCACCTCACCTGAAAATGCCATGGTGAGTAACATGAGTATCGCAGCCCCATATCGTCGAATGGGAGTCGATATCATTAGGTCTCCTGGTCGGATGTCATCATCCTAACACCTTATTTTTTTCACAAATTTGAGAGCGGAATCTCAAATCATATCAAAAATAGACTTCAAGAGCACGTATAGAAATAGTCCAAATCCGAAACTATGTCACCTGAAACTTGCTTATAAAAACAGCACTCCTGAAAATTTGTGCGCGATATCGCAGATAACTGCCTAATTTTGCGCGGGATCACTCATCCTCACACGTCCTCCTGGCAGAAAGCGCTGGAGGATGAGTTTTTACCCTCCGCCTGATGGCAAACTGGTTAAAAATGCCGCGACAGGAAAATGGAATGAAACGCACCGCTCTGGCTTTTCTGATGCTACCCGCACTGGCACACGCTGACTGGTCATCACCGGGGTTTAATAGTTTTAGCGCCGAAGGCACCGGGATTTTCACCAGCCAGGCAAAGCTTGCGAAGGGTACGCGTCCTCTTACGCTGAGTTTTGACAAGACGTGCTGGCAGCCATCAGAGGCGATAAAACTCAATGAGATGCTGTCGCTCAAACCCTGCGATAGCACGCCGCCGCAGTGGCGCCTTTTCCGCGACGGTGAATATCAGATGCGGATTGATACTCGCTCCGGCACGCCCACACTGCTGCTGACAATTCAGAGTGCAGCAGAACAACCGGTGGCAACCGCTACCCGCCAGTGTCCGAAGTGGGATGGTAAACCGCTGACGCTGAACGTTAGCGATACTTTCCCGGAAGGGACAGTAGTGCGTGATTTCTACAGCAAACAGACCGCGACGGTACAGAACGGAAACATTACCCTGCAGCCCGCCGCTGGCAGTAATGGCCTGCTGCTGCTTGAGCGCGCCGAAACGGATAAACCCGCACCGTTTAGCTGGCAGAACGCCACCGTCTATTTTGTCCTGACCGACCGCTATGTGAACGGTGACCCGAGCAACGACAACAGCTATGGCCGCCATAAAGACGGCATGCAGGAGATTGGCACCTTCCACGGTGGCGACCTCAAGGGACTTGCCAGCAAGCTCGATTATTTACAGCAACTGGGGGTGAATGCGCTCTGGATAAGCTCTCCGCTTGAGCAGATCCATGGTTGGGTAGGCGGGGGGACCAAAGGGGATTTCCCTCACTATGCGTATCATGGCTATTACACCCAGGACTGGACAAAGCTTGATGCCAACATGGGTACCGAAGAAGATTTGCGCCATCTTGTCGATGAAGCACACAAGCGTGGTATCCGCATCCTGTTCGATATCGTCATGAACCACACGGGCTACGCGACGCTAGCAGACATGCAGGCGTATCAGTTTGGCGCGCTGTATTTACAGGGTGATGAGCTGAAAAAAACGCTGGGTGAACACTGGACCGACTGGAAGCCAGGTGCAGGCCAAACCTGGCACAGCTTCAATGACTACATTAACTTCAGCGACAAAGCCGCATGGGAAAAATGGTGGGGCAAGAAATGGATCCGTACCGACATCGGTGATTACGACAACCCTGGCTTTGATGATTTGACGATGTCGCTGGCGTTCCTGCCCGACCTGAAAACGGAATCCACCGTCCCTTCCGGGTTACCCAATTTTTATCAGCACAAACCCGATACCCGCGCGAAGGCCATCCCGGGATATACCCCGCGCGACTATCTGACTCACTGGCTCAGCCAGTGGGTACGAGACTACGGCATCGACGGTTTTCGGGTCGATACCGCGAAGCACGTCGAGCTTGCGGCCTGGCAGCAGCTAAAAGATCAGACAAGTCAGGCACTGGCGGCCTGGAAAGGGGCGAACCCGGACAAAAAGCTCGACAACGCACCGTTCTGGATGACCGGGGAATCCTGGGGTCACGGGGTGATGCAGAGTGATTATTACCGCCACGGTTTCGATGCGATGATCAACTTTGATTATCAGGAGCAGGCGGCAAAGGCGGTGAACTGCCTGGCCGATATCGACCTGACGTGGCAGCAGATGGCAGAAAAGCTGCAAAGCTTCAACGTTCTGAGCTACCTCTCCTCCCATGACACACGCCTGTTCCGCGAAGGTGGTCAGCGCGCGGCTGAGCTGCTCCTGCTGGCACCGGGCAGCGTACAAATCTATTACGGGGATGAATCCGAACGTCCGTTCGGCCCGACGGGCTCCGACCCGCTTCAGGGCACCCGTTCGGATATGAACTGGCAGGATGTCACGGGCACGCAGGCGTCAACCGTCGCCCACTGGCAAATGCTGGGTCAGTTCCGCGCCCGTCACCCGGCGATCGGCGAAGGCAAGCAAACCACGCTGTCGCTGAAAGAAGGGTATGGCTTTGTGCGCGAGCACAAGGGCGATAAAGTCATGGTGGTATGGGCTGGTAATCAATAATCCCCCCCTCACCCTAACCCTCTCTCCACAGGGGAGAGGGCCGGGGTGAGGGGAGAAAAAACCGCCAGAACAATTCACTGAATAAATCCTTACCCGCCACACAAAACAACAAATCCGACCACACCACCCGATTTGCACCAACACGGTGCTAGCGTTATGGTTACCCACTTTCAAAATAAGCTCGACAGATCACCTGCTATGACGTTTTCACTTTTCGGCGACAAATTCACCCGCCATTCAGGCATTACTCGCCTGATGGAGGACCTCAACGACGGGCTGCGCACACCGGGCGCAATCATGCTCGGCGGCGGAAACCCGGCTCAAATTCCGGAGATGAATACCTATTTCCAGACGCTGCTCGCTCAGATGCTGGAAAACGGCAAAGCGACCGATGCGCTCTGCAATTACGACGGTCCTCAGGGCAAAACTGAACTGCTGGCGCTCCTCGCTGGAATGCTGCGTGACGAGCTGGGCTGGGATATCGAACCACAGAATATTGCACTAACAAACGGCAGCCAGAGCGCGTTTTTCTACTTGTTTAACCTGTTCGCTGGACGTCGCGCCGACGGCACGACCAAAAAAGTGCTGTTCCCGCTGGCCCCGGAATATATCGGCTATGCCGATTCCGGTCTGGAAGAGGATCTGTTCGTCTCCGCACGCCCTAACATTGAGCTGCTGCCGGAAGGCCAGTTCAAATATCACGTCGATTTTGAACATCTGCATATCGGTGAAGAGACGGGCATGATCTGCGTCTCCCGTCCGACTAACCCGACGGGCAACGTCATTACCGACGACGAGCTGATGAAGCTGGATGCGCTGGCAAATCAGCACGGCATTCCGCTGGTGATCGATAACGCCTACGGCGTGCCGTTCCCGGGCATTATCTTCAGCGAAGCGCGTCCGCTATGGAACCCGAATATCGTTCTGTGTATGAGCCTCTCTAAGCTGGGCCTGCCGGGTAGCCGCTGCGGCATCATCATCGCCAACGAGAAAATCATCACCGCCATTACCAATATGAACGGCATTATCAGCCTTTCACCGGGCGGCATCGGTCCGGCAATGATGTGTGAAATGATTAAGCGCAACGACCTGCTGCGTCTGTCTAACGAGGTTATCAAGCCGTTTTATTATCAGCGCGTTCAGGAAACCATCGCGACGATTCGCCGCTACCTGCCGGAAGAGCGCTGCCTGATCCACAAACCTGAGGGGGCGATTTTCCTCTGGCTGTGGTTTAAGGACCTGCCGATCACCACCGAACTGCTCTACCAGCGTCTGAAAAAACGCGGTGTGTTGATGGTGCCGGGTGATTACTTCTTCCCGGGTCTGGATAAGCCGTGGCCGCACACGCACCAGTGCATGCGTATGAACTACGTGCCCGATCCGGAAAAAATTGAAGCGGGCGTCAAAATTCTCGCCGAAGAAATCGAAAAAGCCTGGCTCGAAGACGGTCAGTGACGCGTTACGCCAGATGATGCTGCACAGCGGGCATAATCTGGCGACCCCGAGGCAGGTCAACCAGAATTAATATGCTCTTTACAGTACCGCCGTTTCCAGACGGCGGGCGTTAGACCGGTGTGCTTAGAAAAAATCTGTCGAAAATAGCCCACATCATTAAAACCGCAGCGTGTCGCTACTTCGGTTAATGATGCGGCCTCGTTGAGCAGTAATTTTTCTGCCGCCCGGACACGCTGGCGATGAATGGCCTCCGTCAGGGTTAAATGAAATGTCCGGCGAAATACTCGCCCAAGATAATCCGCATTGCAGTGCAGCTCTTTTGCCAGTAGCGACGTTGAAAGCGGTAAATGAAACTGTGTGCGAATAAGCTGTTTCGCCTTCCACGCCATGGCCGCGCCGGCTTCATTGGCGCTGTCTTCATATCCGGAAGGACGGGAAATTTGCTGTAAGATCAGCAGTAAAATGATTTCAAGCGCCATGGTTCGCTGTAATTTCTCCTGCTCGCTTAAGAACTGGCGGAAAAGAGAAATGACAGACTGGGCGTCCCTCACGCGACAATGCTGTTCTATCGCCAGATTGGGTTGTGAAGAGGGGTAATGTTCAATCTCAAAATGCAGCCAGTAAAATTTAAGATCGATCGGGAATTCGCCCACACCCACGTGTCGCCTGTCAGGCCAAAGCAGTAACGTCTCCCCCGCACGCACCTCAAACACCGTATTTTCTTCCTGGATCGTTAATGTCCCTTTTTCGACAAAAATAATCTCCCACGATGTTAATTTCCGCGCAGGATGGCGACCCACGCCCCGGGAAATAAATAGCCCGCCATTTTGGACCTTAATCGGAAGCGCTATGGATAATTCGAGCATGGATATTCACCATTCCGCTTTTATTGCCATCAATATTCAATTTACGCATTGATTATTAACTAATATCTGAATAACTGTCCGATCGAAATCACATTTTCTTCATCAGGTCGGAATCGTCACCTTTTTATACTTTTCCCTTCCCTTGTTGGCCTTGCCGTTCAATGCAGAATAAATGGGTACCTTGCATAAATACGATAATAAATTCGTTCATCGAGGAGTTACTTCATGACTTCCACACCGATTACTGAATCAGACGTGACACAAGGGGCGGCAGATGACCGGCTGTCCGTCCGCGAAAAAATTGGCTATGGCCTGGGTGATGCGGGCGGGACGGTAATTACCTGCCTGATCATGAATTTCCTGACCTTTTTCTATACCGATGTCTTTGGCCTCACTCCCGCGCTCGTGGGCACGCTATTTATTGCTCTTCGTGTGTTTGATGCCATCTCCGATCCGGTGATGGGCGTGATTGCTGACCGCACGCAGAGCCGCTGGGGACGTTTTCGTCCCTGGCAGCTATGGGTGGCGCTCCCCATCGGGGTTATTGGCGTGCTGACGTTCACCGTACCGGAAGCCAGCATGGGGGTGAAAATCGCCTGGGCGTTTGGTACCTATTTGCTGTTGTCCGTTGGTTATACCGCCATTAACGTGCCCTACTGCGCGCTGATTAACACCATGACTACCCGACACAACGAGGTGATCGCCTGCCAGTCATGGCGCTTTGTGCTGTGCGGCGTGGCGGGATTTCTGGTCTCTGTGGGATTGCCATGGCTGGTCGCGGAGCTCGGTCAGGGCGATGCCGCAAAGGGTTATCAGCTTGGCGTCGGCGTCCTGTGTGCTGTCGCCGTGGTGATGTTTCTCTGCTGCTTCTTCTGGGTTCGCGAGCGCGTCCCGCTGGCGCTGATGGGTAAATTCACCTTACGCGAGCACCTTGCGGGCCTGCGTAAAAACGATCAACTGCTCCTGATGCTGGTGATGTCGTTTCTGCTGATCAACGTTTTCAACATTCGCGGCGGCGGATATATGTACTTCATCACCTACGTCCTGCAGGGCAGCACGGCCTATACCTCGCTCTTTTTCACGATGGTGACTTTTGCGGCCATTCTGGGTGCGGTGATCGTCAATCCGCTGTCGCGCCGTATTGATACCGTCAAACTCTACTACTACACCAACCTGGTGCTCGCTGCGCTTGCGGTGGGCATGTGGTTTCTGCCGGGAGGCCCGGCGCACCAGACGCTCTGGCTGGTGATTATTTTAAGCAACGGCGTGATCCTCGGTTTTACCCTGCCACTGCACTTCTCGCTGATGGCTTTTGCCGATGACTACGGTGAATGGAAAAACGGCGTGCGTTCATCGGGCATGAACTTCGCCTTCAACCTGTTTTTCATCAAGCTCGCATGGGCATCCAGCGCCGGGATCATCAGCCTGGTGTTTATCACCGTAGCCTATCAGCCGGGCATGGGTAACCAGACGCCAGCCTCGTTACAGGGCATCACCGCCATGGAGACACTGCTGCCTGCCCTTTTCCATCTGCTGCTGGCGGTCACTATCCGCTGGTGCAGGCTTAACAATCCACTGATGTCGCGCATTGCCACCGATCTGCGCCAGCGTCATGTCCCTTCCTGAGGAGAATACGATGTCCGTAATGGAACCCGATCTGCACCAACTGAAAATCAATGACCCGTTTCTCGGGCAGTATCAACGACTGGTCCGTGATGTGGTGATCCCCTACCAGTGGGATGCGCTGAACGATCGCGTGGCAGAGGCTGAACCCAGCCACGCCATTGCCAACTTCCGCATTGCCGCGGGTCTGGAAGAGGGTGAATTCTACGGGATGGTGTTTCAGGACAGCGACGTGGCGAAATGGCTGGAGGCCGTGGCGTGGTCGCTATGCCAGAAACCGGATGCTGAACTGGAAAAAACCGCCGACGAGGTCATTGAACTGATTGCCGCAGCACAGTGTGAAGATGGCTATCTCAATACGTACTTTACGGTTAAGGCCCCCGAGGCGCGCTGGACCAATCTGGCCGAATGCCACGAGCTGTACTGCGCCGGGCATATGATTGAGGCTGGCGTGGCCTGGTTTCAGGGAACCGGTAAACGCAACCTGCTGGATGTGGTGTGCAGGCTGGCAGACCATATCGACAGCGTGTTTGGCCCTGGCGAAACGCAGCTGCACGGTTATCCTGGCCACCCGGAAATCGACCTGGCGCTGATGCGGCTGTACGACGTCACGGAGGAACCACGCTACCTCAATCTGGTGAAATACTTTATTGAGGAACGCGGCGCCCAGCCTCACTTCTACGATATCGAGTACGAGAAGCGTGGCAAAACGTCATACTGGAATACCTATGGACCTGCGTGGATGGTCAAGGACAAAGCCTACAGCCAGGCACATCAACCTCTTGCTGAACAACAAACGGCCATCGGCCATGCGGTACGCTTTGTCTACCTGATGGCGGGCATGGCGCATCTGGCGCGCCTGAGCGGCGACGAAGGTAAACGCCAGGACTGCCTGCGGCTGTGGAATAACATGGCGCAGCGCCAGCTGTACATTACCGGCGGGATTGGCTCGCAAAGTAGCGGCGAGGCGTTCAGCAGCGATTACGATCTGCCCAACGATACGGTGTACGCGGAAAGCTGCGCCTCCATTGGCCTGATGATGTTTGCCCGCCGGATGCTCGAGATGGAGGCAGATAGCCACTATGCCGACGTGATGGAGCGCGCGTTATACAACACGGTACTCGGTGGCATGGCGCTGGACGGAAAACACTTCTTCTATGTGAACCCGCTGGAGGTACATCCGAAAACGCTGGCGTTCAACCATATCTACGATCACGTGAAGCCCGTCCGCCAGCGATGGTTCGGCTGCGCCTGCTGTCCGCCGAATATCGCCCGCGTGCTGACATCACTGGGACATTACATTTATACCGTTCGCCCGGATGCCCTGTTGATCAACCTGTATGTGGGGAACGATGTCGCCATACAGATTGATGAAAACACACTCCAGCTACGTATTATCGGTAACTATCCGTGGCAGGATCAGGTGACCATCGAAATAACCTCGCCTGTTCCGGTGACTCACACGCTGGCCCTGCGGCTGCCGGACTGGTGCGCCGAACCGGCTGTTTCGCTGAATGGTGAACGCGTCACCGGTGAGGTCGTTCGTGGATATCTTTACCTCAACCGTTGCTGGCATGAGGGCGACACGCTGACTCTGACACTCCCTATGCCGGTTCGCCGCGTGTACGGTAACCCGCAGGTGCGCCAGCAGGCAGGTAAAGTCGCGCTTCAGCGCGGGCCCCTGGTTTACTGTCTGGAAGAAGCTGATAACGGCGCAAATCTGCATAACCTCTCTTTGCCTGAAAACAGTGCGTTCCGGGTATTTGAAGGCAAAGGCATTTTCGCGCACAAAATGTTGATACAGGCGGAGGGGCGCGGTTATCACGCGAAGGATACGGATGCGCTGTGGCAGTACGATCGCTCGCCGGTACAGCGTCAGCCCCAGACGCTGACCTTTATTCCCTGGTTCAGTTGGGCAAACCGGGGAGAAGGGGAGATGCGGATATGGGTGGATGAGGGCTGAATATTTGCGGTCCGTTGCCCTCCCCCCGGACTGTACACACCCACGGGGAGAGGGAGTAAACCGGCTTTAAGGTATCAGAAGCGCCAGGTCAGCCCGGTCATCAGCACGAAGCTGTCGTCGCGGTCGATCATCGGGCTGTTCTTCACGTCGTCAGGCAACACGGTGTAGACCGCGCTGGCGTTAAGGTACAGCTTCTGGGTTAACTGATATTTAGCCGCCAGGCCAACGTATGGCGTCCAGCTGTCACCGGCGGTGTATTGCTTCAGACCTGAGCGGCGAGACTCGTTGCCGGATACGCCGTAGTAGTAGTCGTTATAGCTTTCGTCGGTATAAAAAACACCCACAGATGGCGTCAGGGTCAGACGTTCCATCCTGATGGGTCGAAAGTAGGAGACTTCTCCAATCATGCCGCCGCTTTCATCCGTGGCATCGCCAGAGACCGCCACTTTCAAAGAACCCCAGCTTTCGTGGTGATAGTACGCGCCACCGAGGAAAGCGGACGCCTTACGCTCATCAAGCTGTTTCATCTGATGGTCGTCATTGTCATCGGGATCAAAATGCAGCGGCATCCACGATGCGGTCAGGCTGAGTTCATTTTTTGCGTCTTTCCACAGGATCCAGCCGCCCGTGGTCTGGCGCACATAAAAACGATCGCTTTCGTAACTGATTAACGGCACCGCAGTGGTATTTTCGTTATACCCCTTATAAGGCGACTCATTAAATACAGCCCCCGCCCCTATTGAAAAGTCACCGGCCATTGCAGACGTAGCTGCAAATAACGTGGCAGCGATAAGTAAATTGTATTTAATAGTCATCAAAGTAATCCATTTAAACGCCAAACAAGCGGGGCGAATAATAATGGTTACAAATTTGCCAATGCAACGCTGCGGTTTATATAATATTATATATATAATGATATAGATGGGTGCGCATGATGAGTAAATTACAGCTAAAGCCACGCGAATTAAAAATAATCTCCGTCATCGCCGCCACTCACAGCATTGGTGATGCTGCTGCCCTGTTGGGTATGGCGCAGGCTAACGTCAGTAAATATCTCTCTGATTTTGAAGCGCGGGTTGGACTAAAGGTTTTTGAGCGCACGACCCGTCAGCTTGCGCTTACCCAGTTTGGTGAAGCGTTACTTCCCTATATTGACGCTTCGCTGCACAAAAACGATCAGCTCGTGAATTTCATTGCCGATTATAAGCATGAAAAGCGGGGCAAAGTGACCCTTTACGCGCCCACGGGAATTGTCACCTACCTCGCGCGCCATGTCATCCATCAGATAAAAGACATCGGCGACATTCGTATCTCCCTGAAAACGTACAACCTGGACCGCAATGAATTTTCAGAAGGCGTTTCCTTCCCGGATGACTGCGATATTTTAATTACCTATGCACAACCAAAAGATGGAAGTCTGGTCGCCAGCGTATTAACACAATATTCCGTTACGGCATTCGCCACTCAGGAATATTTAAATAATCATCCGTTAGCCGGACCTGACGATTTAATTAATCACTCATGTATTCTGATCGATTCCATGCTGGTCGACGATGCAAATATCTGGCGTTTTCGTACCCATGGTAGTGATAACGTGCAAGATTACAGGGTGACAGGAAATTATATTTGTGACAATACGCAGACGGCGCTGGAGCTCGCAAGAAATAACCTTGGCATCGTATTCGCACCTAAAGAGAGTCTGAAAAAAGAATTAGCGCAAGGCATGCTGGTTCCCTGCTTCCCGCATCAGGAAGAGTGGTGGCTCGATCTGACCGCAATATTCCGCAAACGTGAATACCAGCCCTGGCGTGTGCAGTACGTCCTTGATGGCGTCCTCAATTGCCTGCGCCAGCAAATTGCTCAGGCCGCCCTGGGACGGCCTGAGCAGGGCGACTAGAACAGGCCCAGCGGTTTATCGGAATAGCTGACCAGCAAACATTTCGTCTGCTGGTAATGCTCCAGCATCATCTTGTGGGTTTCACGCCCGATGCCCGATTGCTTATAACCCCCAAATGCGGCGTGTGCCGGATAGGCGTGATAGCAGTTGGTCCAGACGCGCCCGGCCTGAATGCCCCGGCCCATTTTATAGGCCAGATTTCCGTTGCGGCTCCAGACGCCCGCCCCCAGGCCATACGGCGTGTCGTTGGCAATCTCCAGTGCCTCCTCCATCGTTTTGAAGGTGGTCACCGCCAGCACCGGTCCGAAAATCTCCTCCTGGAAGACGCGCATGTTGTTCTTGCCAAACAGGATCGTCGGCTCAAGGTAATACCCGTCCTGCAGATCGCCACCAAGTACCTTACGGCGGCCGCCGGTCAGGATATCTGCGCCCTCTTTCTTGCCGATATCAATGTAGTTGAGGATGGTCTCCAGCTGTCCATGTGAGACCTGCGCCCCCATCTGCGTGACGTTATCGAGCGGGTTCCCGCTGCGGATAGATTCGACGCGGCGAATGGCGCGCTCCATGAAGCGTTCATAGATAGACTCCTGCACCAGCGCGCGACTCGGGCAGGTACAGACTTCACCCTGGTTAAACGCAAACAGCGCAAACCCTTCCAGGGCTTTATCGAAGAAGGCATCCTCTTCTTCCATCACGTCTGCAAAGAAGATGTTCGGGGATTTTCCCCCGAGCTCAAGCGTCACCGGAATGATGTTCTGGGTGGCGTACTGCATGATCTGCTGGCCCACTTCCGTCGACCCGGTAAATGCCACTTTGGCGATACGTTTAGACGTAGCCAGATACTCCCCTATCTCGCCACCCGCACCGTTCACCACGTTAATCACGCCCGGCGGCAGGAGATCGCCAACGATTTCCATCAGCAGCAGAACCGAAAGCGGGGTCAGACGCGCCGGTTTGAGCACAATGCAGTTGCCTGCTGCCAGCGCGGGCGCCATTTTCCAGCTCGCCATCAGCAGCGGGAAGTTCCACGGAATAATTTGCCCTACCACGCCCAACGGTTCGTGGAAGTGATACGCCACGGTGTCGCTGTCGACCTCGCTGATTCCGCCCTCCTGAGCGCGAATACAGGAGGCAAAATAGCGGAAGTGGTCAATGGCCAGCGGCACGTCTGCCGCCATCGTTTCCCGGATCGGCTTGCCGTTATCCCAGGTTTCTGCCGTCGCCAGCAGTTCCAGATTCTGCTCCATCCGGTCAGCGATTTTGAACAGAATGGCCGCCCGATCCTGAACGGAGGTATGCCCCCATTTGTCTTTCGCGTTGTGCGCCGCATCCAGCGCCAGATCGATATCGCGCTTGCCGGAGCTGGCTATTTCACACAGCGGCTGGCCGGTAACGGGGGTCAGGTTGGAATAGTATTCGCCGTCGACGGGGGCCACCCAGTCGCCGCCAATAAAGTTGTCATAACGAGGCTTTAGCTTGAGGGGAAAACCATACTCGCCAGGCTGGATACGCGAAGAGGGAGGATTGTTTGTCATGACCGTCTCCTTGCTGTTGGTGTACAACAAGGGTAGTCCCGGCTGGCGATTTTCTCGCCAACCGGTAACGGTGTTTACGACGGGGGTCACGGAGTTTCAGGAAATAATAACGAATCTCGCAGAACATGGTCGTTACCGCGGCGACGTGTAAACCCAATACGATTGAAATATTCCAGGATCTGAATCGCCAGCTTGCGCCCTACGTTCAGCCGATCGCGAAAATCGGCTGCACAGGTAGAGCCGCGCGCCTGATCCAGCTCGCGGATCAGGTTAGCAAACGCCACAATGCGATCGTTACGGTAATAACGATCTTTCACGATCGCAACTATCAGCCCCTGCTGCGCCGCGTGGCGTAATACCTGACGCATCGCCTGCTCGTCGGTGTTCGTTTCGCGCGCCAGATCGCGAACCCACCACGGCTCATCACCAAACAGCGAAGCCACTTTCTGCCAGATAACCTCCTGCTCTGCGGTGAATCCGGCTTTGTGATCCGGCAGGTGCAGCCAGCCGTGGTGGCTTTTAATCACCCCGCTTTCGCGCATGTTTTCAATCAGCAGCAGCACCAGCGCATCGTCTTCCATCGGCAGCGCCATGCGGCGCAGACGCTCACGCCCCGGACCAGGCTCATCCTGATGCTGTTCATGATACGTCGCGAGAGTGGTGAGTATTTTGCGCTGCCAGCGTGCGGCAACCGGGGCATTCAACAGGCTATTACCGGCCTGAATAAAGCCCGGCTGCCGGGTCAGCGGGTCTAATCCTTCCCTGCTCAGCTGGCGTGCCCAGGCAAAATCACCCAGGTTCACTGCACCGCGATCGAGATGCACCCGCAGCGCGGCGTTATCATCAGGGGCCTGTGCCAGCGCGGCCAGCCATTGCAGATATTCCGGTTTACGCTTGCCGCGTCGCGGCGAGTTAAGCGCCACCACCCGTGCCCCGGCCAGCGTTTCCCGCGCGGAGATATCCCGCAGAACCAGACGGTCGTTGTCTGCAAGCCAGAGCGGTGAATCGAAAACCAGTTCAGCAAGATCGTTTTCCAGCAGCGACACGCGTCCGGTGATATGGCTGGCCGCGTGGTGAATATGCAGCGGCTGCCACTGAGTCAGCGGCACATTCGTCTGCAGAGAGACAATCACGCGTTCAGACGGCTCTGGCGGAGCATCGGCCAGCAGCCAGTCGCCGCGGTTAAGCTGCTCTTTTTCCGCATCTCCGGCAATATTCAGCGCGATCCGCTGCCCGGCATGCGCCTGCTCTGCCGGCTGGTTCTGTGCATGTAAGCCGCGCACGCGCATCGGTTTGTTAACGCCCGTCAGCCACAGGCTATCGCCCACCTTCACTTCACCGCTCAACGCGGTACCGGTGACCACCAGGCCCGCCCCTTTTACGGTAAATGCCCGATCAATCGCCAGACGGAAGCGATGATGACTTGCGTGGTCACGTGACGTCAGTTGCTGCAAATGGTGACGAAGTTCGTCGATGCCGCGGCCTTCGGTGGCCACGGTGACAAAAATCGGCGCATCGGCAAAGCCATACTCCCGTAAGGTGGCCTGCACCCCTTCGCGCACCTCGCCGACGCGCGCGTCATCCACGCGGTCAGCTTTCGTCAGCGCTACGGTCAGCTGCGGGTTGCCGGTCAGCTGGAGGATTGCCAGATGCTCGCGGGTTTGCGCCATCACGCCGTCATCGCAGGCCACGACCAGCAGGGCATGATCGATACCCCCCACCCCCGCCAGCATGTTAGACAGAAACTTCTCGTGCCCTGGTACATCAATAAAACCCAGCACGCGGCCGTCTGGCTGGGGCCAGTAGGCATAGCCCAGGTCGATAGTCATGCCGCGCTTTTTCTCTTCCGGCAGACGATCGGCGTTTATGCCAGTAATCGCCTGCAGCAACGTAGTTTTTCCGTGGTCGACATGACCGGCGGTGGCAATAATCATTTCAACAACATCTCCAGAAATCGCTCTTCATCATCAAGGCAGCGCAGATCCAGCCACATTCGTCCATCGTAAATCCGCCCGATAACCGGCACAGGCATGGCGCGCCAGCGTAACGACAGGGCCTCCAGATGGCTGCCGCGCCCGTCACGCGGGGTAAACGTGAGCGCTTCGCTCGGCAGCCTGTCCACCGGCAGCGAACCGCTGCCAATCTGCGACTGGCAGGGCTCAATCCGAACGTCAAAATCGGGATAGTACGGGGCGATGCGCGGCAGCAATAACTCGGCCTGCGCACGAATCGAGGCGGCATCACGGGTTAAGAGACGCAGCACAGGCAGGCGGTCGGCCAGCTTCTCCGGATGGAGATAGAGCCGCAGCGTCGCATCCAGCGCGGCAAGGGTCATTTTATCGGCTCGCAGGGCGCGCTTGAGCGGATGCTGCTGCAGCCGGGCAATCAGCTCGCGTTTGCCGACAATAATCCCGGCCTGCGGCCCGCCCAGCAGTTTGTCGCCGGAAAAACTCACCAGGCTGACGCCCGCCGCAATCATCTCTTGCGGCATCGGTTCTTTTGGCAAGCCGTACTGGCTCAGGTCCACCAGCGAACCGCTGCCGAGATCGGCAATCACCGGGATATTCAGTTCGCGCCCAATCTCCGCCAGCTCGGCCTCATCAACCGTTTTGGTGAAGCCTTCTATCTGATAATTGCTGGTGTGAACCTTCATCAGCAGGGCGGTGTTTTCATTCACCGCTGCGCGATAATCTTTCGCATGGGTACGGTTGGTGGTACCGACCTCATGCAGCGTGCAGCCCGCCTGGCGCATCACGTCCGGGATGCGAAACGCCCCGCCAATTTCCACCAGCTCGCCGCGGGATACCACCACCTCTTTGCCACTGGCGGTGGCCGCCAGCATTAGCAGCACCGCTGCGGCGTTGTTATTCACAATGCAGGCATCTTCTGCACCGGTCAGCTGGCACAGCAGATCCGCCAGGGCACGATCGCGATGCCCGCGTCCTGCGCCGTCCAGATCGTACTCCAGCGTCACCGGCGTTCGCATGGCCTGCCCGACCGCAGCCACGGCCTCTTCCGCCTGCTGCGCGCGGCCCAGGTTGGTGTGCAGCACGGTACCGGTAAGGTTGATCACCGGGCGTAATGCGCTTTGCGCGTTCTTGTCCAGCCGATGTTCCACTTCCAGCTCCCACGCGCTACACCAGCCGGGCAAGCTATTTTCTGCCTGAATGGCGCATCGGGCTTCGTCCTGAAGCAGGCGTAACATCTCAACCGTCGCGGTATGGCCGAAACGCTCCACAACAGCATGAATGCGAGGTTCGCGAAGAAGACGATCGGTAGCGGGGATCTGGCTGTAGAGCGAATGATGAGTAGTCATGAAAGCGCCTGGCGAGTAAATATCTTCCCCCCTCCCGACGGGAGAGGGAGTTAACATGTGGAGAGATTGTACCGCCTCCTGCAGCGAAGTGTTATAACCCGCGTCAAGCCTTTGGCGGTTCGGTACGGGCAAAGCTCTCGCGGCTAAAGAGCGTTTCAGCCAGCTTCACCAGCAACGGTCGGTCAACGCACCAGCCGGGGGACACGCGGCGGAAATTGAGATACCCGATGGCGCAGGCAATGGCGATGGTGGCCAGGTTCAGGCTATCGGTGTGAATTTTTCCCTCCCGGATGAGCTGTTCGCACATATCCAGACTGCGGTTGATTTTTTCCCGCTGGCGCAGCAGTTCGTTTTCTGACTGCTGTGCGGCGGGCCTTGCCTGCTCACGCACGGAAGTCAGCGCCGCATCCATAATGCCGTCGGCCAGGGCTTCAATCTGCTTCACCGCCAGCGCCGCTTTTGGGTCAGCCGGCAGCATGGCCGGGGCCACGCCCAACAGCTCGATATACTCCGCAATAATCGGGGAGTCGAACCAGTATTCACCCTCGTCCGTCACCAGCGCCGGAACTTTTCCCAGCGGGTTGTACTGCGCAACGCCGTTTTCAGCGTTGTAGGGCTGTTCATTGACGAATTCGAATGTCATCCCTTTCTCCAGCAGGAGAATCGAGATTTTTCGCACGAAGGGACTGGTGTAGCTACCGATGAGTTTCATTGCCTGATCCTTGATGCTGGGAAAAGGTCAGTATGGATCACGGGATGAAAAAAGGGCAGGTATGGATGTCGCATTCCTGCCCTGGCGGGATTAATGATCGAGGTAGAGGTAGTGCATCCAGCTGGTCATGCGCAGCAACACTTTACGCATCACCGAGACGTGGGCGAAATGGTCTGAATAGACCGCCACCTGGGCATAGATACCGTCTGGTAGCGCATCGACGTCGGCGTTAGGCTCCAGTTCAATCAGCGCCTGTACGCCATCCGTGCCCGGTGTGACGGTCAATGCCTGCAACGCCCCCTGCGCCTGGTACGACCCTCCCGGCACCACCGGCAGGACGCTGGTGAGTTTCCCGGTAAATACCTGGCCCGGCAGCGCATTAAACACCACTTCCGCTTCATCACCCGGCTTAAGACGCAGCAGCGAGTTCTGGCGGAACTGCGCCACAATCTGACGTTTCTGTTCCGGAATAAAGACCATGACCGGACGCAGAGGTAACGCGGCGGCATAGGTCCCCGGACGGATCAGCACCTAGGTGATATAGCCGTTGCTCGGCGCGCGCACCACGGTCTGATCGAGATTGTATTTCGCTTCGGCAAGCTGGGCGCGTAATGAAGCAATCTGCGACTGTTCACCGTTCACCATGCTGTCTAACTGACTTTGAATCTGCGTCTGTTCAGCCACAGAACCTTTCACCAGCGCATCCTGCGCCAGATAGTTCTGCCGCGCGTTGTCGATATCGCTTTCAGAAAACGGGTTCACCTTCGCCCGGCTGCCTTTCAGGTAACGCTGATAATCTTTATACAGGCGGTCACGCTCTGCCGAGACGCGCGTGGTATTAGCGACGGCTTCTGCAAGCTGCGCTTTCAGGCTATCGATATTGTGGGTTGCGGTGACCAGATCGGCCTTGAGTCTATCGACCCGCGCCTGGTAGCGGCCCGGATCAAGTTTAAATAACACTTCGCCTTTTTTAATGAGCTGGTTGTTTTTATCAGTCACTTCGGTGACCACGCCCGTCACCTGCGGTGTAATCGGAATGGAAATAACCGCTTTTTGCGCCGTAAAGGTATACGGATGGTTATAGTTCATTAACAGAATCAGTCCGGCAACAATAAATACCCCACCCAACGTTGCGGTGGCGAGCGTCCACTGATTTACCGGAATGCGGAATATTTTAAAGATCGCCCAGGCAAATGCCACATAGGTCAAAATAATCAACAGATCCATGATTAGCGCTCCAGCGTGTTCTGATCAGCAGTGGGCTGTACCGCCGCCAGCTTTTGTTCTAATTCGGCCACGCGTTTGGACAGCGCATCCATGCCCGGGACCTCATCTGGCTTTGTAATGTGGTTCTGCATGCCCCAACCGCGATCTTCACGGTAGAGCGTGGCCCAAATCCACAGAAACGGCCAGATGGCATGGAGGGTGAACAGGCTAATCCAGCCTGCCGTATGAATCGCATCGGCATGGGGATGATTACGTTTTTTAGCCATATTATAAGGGATATCATGAATAGCGATAATCCCGTAAAAAAGCACCAGAAATACAAAAATCAATACGCCCAACGCAAAATAGTTGAGAAACATATTTTCCTCACTTAAACAACGTCAACTCATTAAACGAATAAAACAGCACGCAGCCTAATTAATTTATTTTTAAATTTAAAAGGCACACTGGTTATTTCAGAGCCGGGGAGTATCGGTTTTTATAATATCTCCATGCAAGTTTATAAACGTGTCAAAATATAACCTGAATAATAATATACTTAACCTTACATTATGAGCGTAATCCACCTTTTAACTTTTCGCCATACCACACATGAAAAGTGGTTTTTTAACTTTACGTGTCACTCAAGACTATCCTGACGCCAATTCGCAAAGCAGAGTTTGCCGCCGATCACAGCCAGAGAAATCTGCATAAAAATATTTTGTGAAATCAGTCACAATCCAGAAACAAACCCACAAAACAAAAATGCGATCGCAATCACAGAAACGCGTAGTTTTTGCTTTGTTTTTCGCCATCGTATTTTTTTTACCCACTAATTTTGTGATTCGGATCACGTCATTAAATGCCGCACCCCCTACATTTACGTGACATATGTCACACAAATTTTCACTGTCTGGACAGTTGAACGATTCAGTGCCAGATTTCACAGCATCAGAACAGGGCCCGGCTACCTCTGCCGCCGCACATTAACGATAAACCTCGGGCCGCAAGCCTAAGCGTAAACATAAGAAGGGGTGTTTTATGTCATCCGATTTCAAGATCAAAGTTCAAAGCTTTGGTCGTTTCCTCAGCAACATGGTGATGCCAAATATCGGCGCGTTTATCGCGTGGGGTATTATCACCGCATTGTTCATTCCGACAGGGTGGTTGCCTAACGAAACGCTGGCGAAACTTGTTGGCCCTATGATTACTTACCTCCTGCCGCTGCTGATCGGTTTCACCGGTGGTCGTCTGGTAGGCGGTGACCGTGGTGGCGTTGTGGGTGCCATCACCACAATGGGTGTTATCGTCGGTGCGGATATGCCGATGTTCCTCGGTGCCATGATTGCCGGTCCTCTGGGCGGCTGGGCGATTAAGAAATTCGACGTCTGGGTAGATGGTAAGATCAAATCCGGCTTCGAAATGCTGGTGAACAACTTCTCTGCGGGCATCATCGGGATGATCCTCGCGATTCTGGCGTTCCTCGGCATTGGCCCTGCGGTTGAAGTGCTGTCCAAAATTCTGGCGGCAGGCGTTAACTTTATGGTGGCGCACGACATGCTGCCGCTGGCGTCTATCTTCGTTGAACCGGCGAAAATCCTGTTCCTTAATAACGCCATCAACCACGGTATCTTCTCGCCGCTGGGTATTCAGCAGTCTCACGATCTCGGTAAGTCCATCTTCTTCCTGATTGAAGCAAACCCAGGTCCGGGTATGGGCGTTCTGCTGGCATACATGTTCTTTGGTCGCGGCAGCGCTAAGCAGTCTGCTGGCGGTGCGGCTATCATCCACTTCCTGGGCGGTATCCACGAAATTTACTTCCCGTACGTGCTGATGAACCCACGTCTGATCCTGGCCGTTATCCTCGGCGGTATGACCGGCGTGTTCACCCTGAGCGTGCTGGGCGGCGGTCTGGTCTCCCCTGCTTCTCCGGGCTCTATCCTGGCCGTGCTGGCAATGACTCCGAAAGGTGCCTACTTCGCTAACATCGCGGCTATCTGTGCGGCCATGGCGGTCTCCTTCGTGGTTTCTTCTATCCTGCTGAAAACCAGCAAAGTGAAAGAAGATGACGATATCGAAGCGGCAACCCGCCGTATGCACGACATGAAAGCGGAATCCAAAGGCGCGACCCCGCTGGCGGCTGGCGATGTCTCTAACGACCTGAGCCACGTGCGTAAAATCATCGTTGCTTGTGATGCCGGTATGGGCTCCAGTGCAATGGGTGCCGGCGTGCTGCGTAAGAAAGTACAGGATGCGGGCCTGACCAACATCTCCGTGACCAACAGCGCAATTAACAGTCTGCCGCCGGACGTTGACCTGGTGATCACCCACCGCGATCTGACCGAACGCGCCATGCGTCAGGTACCGCAGGCACAGCACATTTCGCTGACTAACTTCCTCGACAGCGGCCTGTACACCAGCCTGACCGAACGTCTGGTTGCCGCGCAGCGTCATGAAGATAACGAAGTGAAAGTGCGCACCAGCCTGCAGGATAGCTTTGACGAGAGTAATGCCCACCTGTTTAAACTGGGTGCGGAGAACATCTTCCTCGGCCGTACCGCGGCTACTAAAGAAGAAGCGATTCGCTTTGCCGGTGAACAGCTGGTAAAAGGCGGTTACGTTCAGCCTGAATATGTCGATGCGATGCTGGAACGCGAAAAACTGACCCCAACCTATCTCGGTGAATCCATCGCGGTTCCACACGGTACCGTTGAGGCGAAAGACCGCGTGCTGAAAACCGGTGTGGTGTTCTGTCAGTATCCTGATGGCGTACGCTTCGGTGAAGAAGAAGATGACATCGCCCGCCTGGTGATTGGTATCGCCGCTCGCAACAACGAGCATATCCAGGTGATCACCAGCCTGACCAACGCCCTGGACGATGAGTCCGTTATCGAGCGTCTGGCCAAAACCACCAGCGTTGAAGAAGTTCTGGCACTGCTGAACAAATAACAGCGCCTCTTCCCTCTCCCCCCGGGGAGAGGGCTAGGGTGAGGGGGAGAAAGCTCCTCACCCCAGCCCTCTCGGGTAAAAACATTGATGAAGGTTAACACTATGAAAGCATTACATTTTGGCGCAGGTAATATCGGTCGTGGTTTTATCGGCAAACTGCTGGCAGACGCGGGCATTACGCTGACGTTCGCCGATGTGAATCAGGTGGTCCTGGATGCCCTGAATGCCCGTCATAGCTATCAGGTCCATGTGGTGGGCGAAAACGAGCAGGTCGATACCGTCTCAGGCGTGAACGCGGTCAGTAGCATTGGCGACGACGTAATCGACCTGATTGCCAGCGTTGACCTTATCACCACGGCGGTAGGCCCGGTGGTTCTGGAGCGTATCGCCCCGGCGGTGGCTAAAGGCCTGGCAAAACGTAAAGCGCAGGGCATCGACACCCCGCTGAACATCATCGCCTGTGAAAACATGGTACGCGGCACCACACAGCTGAAAGGCCATGTCATGGCGGCCGTGGCTGACGAGGATAAAGCCTGGGTCGACGCGCACGTTGGGTTTGTGGATTCCGCCGTGGACCGCATCGTTCCGCCGTCAGCATCCGCCGCCCACGACCCGCTGGAAGTGACCGTGGAAACCTTCAGCGAGTGGATCGTCGATAAAACTCAGTTTAAAGGTGCACTGCCAACTATTCCGGGAATGGAATTAACCGATAACCTGATGGCATTTGTCGAACGCAAACTCTTCACGCTGAACACCGGGCATGCTATAACCGCGTACCTCGGAAAATTGGCCGGTCATCAGACCATTCGCGATGCGATTCTCGATGAGAAAATCCGCGCGGTGGTAAAAGGGGCCATGGAAGAGAGCGGCGCGGTGCTGATCAAACGCTACGGTTTTGATGCTGATAAACACGCAGCCTACATCCAGAAAATCCTTGGTCGCTTTGAAAACCCGTATCTGAAAGATGATGTTGAGCGCGTGGGACGTCAACCGCTGCGTAAGCTGAGTGCAGGCGACCGTCTGATTAAGCCGCTGCTCGGCACGCTGGAATACGGTCTGCCGCATGCCAACCTGGTGAAAGGGATTGCCGCTGCAATGCACTACCGCAGCGATCAGGACCCGCAGGCGATCGAGCTGGCTCAGCTGATTGATGACAAAGGCGCGCAGGCTGCGCTGGCGCAGATTTCCGGTCTGGACGCCAATAGCGACGTGGTTGTGGAGGCGGTTAACGCATACAACGCAACCAAATGATGCACAGTGTGGCGCAGGTTAGCCTGCGCCCAGATAACAGATTGTCAGATATGCAGGCAATAATGGAACAAACCCAGGCCTTTGAAAATCGTGTGCTTGAGCGTCTGAATGCTGGCAAAACCGTACGAAGCTTCCTGATTGCCGCCGTCGAGCTGTTAACCGAGGCGGTAAATATCCTGGTGCTTCAGGTGTTTCGCAAAGACGACTACGCGGTAAAATATGCTGTAGAACCGTTACTGGACGGCGATGGACCGCTGGGCGATTTATCGGTGCGTCTGAAGCTGATTTACGGTCTTGGCGTGCTGAACCGGCAAGAGTACGAAGATGCAGAGCTGTTAATGGCGCTACGTGAGGAGCTCAATCATGACGGTAACGAATACGCCTTTACCGATGATGAGATCCTGGGGCCCTTCGGCGAGCTGCACTGCGTGGCCGCGCTGCCCCCTGCCCCTCATTTCGACAGCAGCGACCCTGAGCTATACGCGATGCAAAAGCTGCGTTATCAGCAGGTTGTCCGCTCCACGATGGTCCTTTCCCTGACTGAGCTGATTTCCCGGATCAGCTTAAAAAAAGCGTTTCAGAAGTAAGCCTGCTCACATTGGTGTATCCTTCCCTGTAAATTCCCCGTTTTCAGAGTTATTTGTCATGAAAGAAGTCGAAAAGAACGAAATTAAACGCCTGAGCGACCGCCTGGATCTGATCCGTCACCAGATGGCGGGTCTGTCACTGGTCGATTCCGCCGAGAAGTACGCCGAGCTGGAGAAAGAGACCGCGAAGCTGGAGGCAGAGATCGAGCGCCTGCGCGAAGTAAAAGGCCAGAAGCTGAGCAACGAAGCGCAGAAGCTGATGAACATGCCACACCGCCGCGCAATCACTAAAAAAGAACAGGCTGACATGGGCAAGCTGAAGAAAAGCGTCCGTGGCCTGGTGGTCGTGCACCCGATGACCGAGCTTGGCCGTGAAATGGGCCTGAAAGAGATGACGGGTTTTTGTAAGACCGCATTCTGATTTCATGCCGGGTGGCGCTGCGCTTACCCGGCCTACTCTTTTCCCCTTCGTGTGAATTGGTCCAACCAATTGCGCAATCAATCCTCCCCTGGTTCACAATTCCATTATTTCCGCTCACAAAACCATTGCCACCCCATAACATCTGATTAACCATTCATTGTCATTAACCCTACAACACAACATTGGCAGGACCACTTTTACATAACCTGTGATGCAGAGATGAGCGGAGACTCACCCGCCGCGCAGGTTATCTGGTCCCCAGGAGACCTGCATGAGCCTCTGGCAACAAAACTACGACCCGGCCGGAAATATCTGGCTGTCGAGCCTGATCGCATCGCTTCCGATCCTGTTCTTCTTCTTTGCGCTGATTAAGCTCAAGCTGAAGGGCTACCTTGCCGCGACGTACACCGTTGCCATCGCTCTGCTGGTGGCGCTGTTCTTCTACAAAATGCCGGTCGATCGCGCGCTGGCCTCCGTTGTCTACGGTTTCTTCTACGGTCTGTGGCCAATTGCGTGGATCATCATCGCCGCTGTCTTTGTCTATAAAATTTCGGTGAAAACCGGGCAGTTCGACATCATCCGCTCGTCGATTCTCTCCATCACGCCGGACCAGCGCCTGCAGATGCTGATTGTCGGCTTCTCCTTCGGGGCGTTTTTGGAAGGTGCCGCCGGATTTGGCGCACCGGTCGCCATTACGGCCGCCCTGCTGGTGGGCCTCGGCTTTAACCCGCTTTATGCCGCGGGCCTGTGCCTGATTGTGAATACCGCCCCGGTGGCGTTTGGCGCAATGGGGATTCCGATTCTGGTCGCCGGACAGGTGACCGGGCTGGATAGCTTTGAGATCGGCCAGATGGTGGGTCGCCAGCTGCCGTTCCTGACCATCATCGTGCTGTTCTGGATCATGGCGATTATGGACGGCTGGCGCGGCGTGAAAGAGACGTGGCCTGCTGTAATGGTGGCGGGCGGTTCGTTCGCCATCGCGCAATACCTGAGCTCAAACTTCCTCGGTCCGGAGCTGCCGGACATTATCTCGTCGCTGGTCTCGCTGGTCTGCCTGACCCTGTTCCTGAAACGCTGGCAGCCGGTACGTATTTTCCGCTTCGCCGACATGGGTGCCTCGCAGGTCGATCAAACCCTGGCACGCACGGGCTATACCGCAGGGCAGGTGATCCGTGCCTGGTCACCGTTCCTGTTCCTGACCGCAACGGTAACGCTGTGGAGCATCCCGCCGTTTAAAGCCCTGTTCGCCCCGGGCGGCGCGCTGTACGACATGGTGATTAACATCTCCGTGCCGTTCCTCGACAAAATGGTCGCCCGCATGCCGCCAGTCGTGCATGCCGCTACACCGTATGCCGCGGTCTATAAGTTCGACTGGTTCTCCGCCACCGGGACCGCCATCCTGTTTGCCGCGATCCTTTCCGTGGTGTGGCTGCGCATGAAGCCTGCCGCCGCGGTGCAGACCTTCGCAGCGACGATTAAAGAGCTGATGCTGCCGATTTACTCCATCGGCATGGTGCTGGCGTTCGCGTTTATCTCGAACTACTCCGGCCTGTCATCGACGCTGGCACTGGCGCTGGCCCATACCAGCCACGCCTTCACCTTCTTCTCACCGTTCCTCGGCTGGCTGGGTGTGTTCCTGACCGGGTCAGATACCTCGTCGAACGCCCTGTTTGCTGCACTGCAGGCTACGGCAGCCCAGCAGATTGGCGTGTCGGATGTCCTGCTGGTCGCTGCGAACACCACCGGCGGCGTGACCGGGAAAATGATCTCCCCGCAATCCATCGCCATTGCCTGTGCGGCGGTGGGACTGGTCGGTAAAGAGTCGGATCTGTTCCGCTTTACCGTAAAACACAGCCTGATATTCACCTGCATGGTCGGGGTGATCACCACCCTGCAGGCTTATGTCTTAACCTGGATGATCCCATGATAGTGATGCCCAGACGCCTGTCCGACGAGATAGCCTCTCGCGTACGGGCGCTGATTGAAGAACAACAGCTGGAAGCGGGCATGAAGTTGCCCGCTGAACGCCAGCTCGCCGCCCAGCTTGGTGTATCGCGTAATTCCCTGCGTGAAGCGCTGGCCACGCTGGTCAGCGAAGGGGTACTGGTGAGCCGTCGCGGCGGCGGCACCTTTGTGCGCTGGCAGCATGACGACTGGTCCGAGCAAAACATCGTTCAGCCGCTGAAGACGCTGATGGAAAATGACCCGGACTACAGCTTTGACATCCTCGAAGCGCGTCACGCCATCGAGACCAGCACCGCCTGGCATGCGGCCATGCGGGCAACCGAGGCCGACAAAGAGAAGCTCAAAGCCTGCTTTGAGGCCACGCAAAGCAGCGACCCGGATATCGCCTCCCAGGCTGACGTGCGTTTTCACCTGGCCATTGCCGAAGCGTCGCACAATGTGGTTCTGCTCCAGACCATGCGCGGGTTCTTCGACCTGTTGCAATCCTCTGTCAAACAAAGCCGCCAGCGCATGTACCTGGTTCCGCCGGTGTTTGCCCAGCTGACTGAACAACACGAGGCGGTGCTTAACGCCATTCTGGCCGGTGATGCCGAGGCCGCACGCAAGGCGATGATGGCGCATCTCGGCTTCGTTCACACCACCATTAAACGATTCGATGAAGACCAGGCCCGACAGGCGCGTATTACCCGTCTGCCTGGCGACAGTGATATTTCCAGGGAGAACAAAGCATGATCATTTCAGCAGCCAGTGACTATCGCGCCGCGGCGCAGCGCATTTTGCCCCCGTTCCTGTTCCACTACATCGACGGCGGGGCGTATGCCGAATACACCCTGCGCCGCAATGTGGAAGACTTGTCAGAGGTGGCCCTGCGTCAGCGCGTGCTGAAGAATATGTCTGACCTGAGCCTTGAGACGACGCTGTTCAACGAAACGCTCTCCATGCCGGTCGCCCTCGCCCCCGTCGGCCTATGCGGTATGTACGCCCGTCGTGGCGAAGTGCAGGCGGCGGCGGCCGCGGATGCCAGGGGTATTCCGTTTACCCTCTCTACCGTCTCCGTCTGCCCGATTGAAGAGGTCGCGCCGACCATCAAGCGTCCGATGTGGTTCCAGCTGTACGTACTGCGCGATCGCGGTTTTATGCGTAACGCGCTGGAGCGCGCCAAAGCGGCGGGCTGTTCCACGCTGGTCTTTACCGTCGATATGCCAACGCCGGGCGCGCGCTACCGCGACGCCCACTCCGGCATGAGCGGCCCGAATGCCGCTCTGCGCCGCTACTGGCAGGCGGTGACGCACCCGCAGTGGGCGTGGGATGTGGGTCTGAACGGACGTCCGCACGATCTGGGCAATATCTCGGCTTACCTCGGTAAACCGACCGGGCTGGAAGATTACATCGGCTGGCTGGCGAACAACTTCGATCCGTCCATCTCCTGGAAAGACCTGGAGTGGATCCGCGAATTCTGGGACGGCCCGATGGTGATCAAAGGGATCCTCGACCCGGAAGATGCCCGCGACGCGGTACGTTTTGGCGCAGACGGCATTGTGGTCTCAAACCACGGCGGGCGTCAGCTCGACGGTGTGCTCTCCTCAGCACGCGCGCTGCCCGCCATTGCCGATGCGGTGAAAGGCGATATCGCGATTCTGGCCGACAGCGGCATTCGCAACGGGCTGGATGTGGTACGCATGATCGCGCTCGGCGCCGACAGCGTGCTGCTGGGCCGTGCGTATCTGTACGCGCTGGCGACGGCAGGTCAGGCTGGCGTGGCGAACCTGCTTGACCTGATCGAAAAAGAGATGAAAGTCGCGATGACGCTGACCGGTGCGAAAACCATTAGCGAAATCAGCAAAGACTCTCTGGTGCAGGAGTTAAGTCGATTACCGGCGGCGCTGGCTCCCCTTGTGCAGGGAAACGCTGCCTGAATACCCCTCCTGTTAACACCGCTGTTCACGCGCCCGGTTCCCCCTTCGGGCGCTTTTTTTTGCCGAAAATAACACTTAGATAACAAATTGGATAAGAAAATTTGACATATTTACTCCCTCCGCAATTGTATAGACAAGCAAATACAAGAACACAAAAACAACATCACATCGGAGAGGAGCATATGACGTATTCAGGCAAGGTCGATATTCAGCAGGTGATCGATGAGAGTCCCTTTTCAGGGTTTCACTGGCTTCTTATCGTACTGGGCTTTCTGGTTCTGGCGATCGATGGATTTGATACCGCAGCAATGGGTTACATCGCCCCTACGCTGTCGGCAGAATGGGGGATACATAAACAGGATCTGGGGCCGGTGCTGAGCGCAGCCCTGCTGGGCTTGTCGCTGGGTGCCCTCATTGCAGGCCCGGTATCGGACAAGATGGGGCGCAAGCGCGTGCTGGTCTTCTCCTGCCTGTTCTTCGGCCTTGCAAGCCTGGGCACGGCCTGGGCGCAAACTCTGAATACGCTGACGTTGTGGCGTTTTCTGACGGGCCTTAGCCTCGGTGCCGCAATGCCAAACGCCATCACGTTGATTTCCGAGTTTGCCCCCCAGCGCTGCCGCGCCATGGCGATTAATACCATGTACTGCGGCTTCCCTCTGGGTGCCGCAGGGGGCGGTGCGATCTCTTCGTGGCTTATTCCCCACCATGGCTGGCGAAGCGTGCTGCTGACGGGTGCAATTGCGCCGCTGATTTTGACGCTGCTGCTGGCGCTATTTTTGCCGGAGTCGGTGAAGTTTCTGGTGCAGCGCGGGAAGGACGTCATGCAGATCCGCCGTATCGCCAGCCGGTTCAGCCGCAGCACCCTGGAGAGCGTTACCGGCTTTTTCCTGGCAGAGGAAAAAGTCGCTTCTAAGAAAGGGAGCGTGGCGCAGCTCTTCTCCATGCCCTGGCTGCCCGGCACACTGATGCTGTGGGTCACTTACTTTATGGGGCTGGTGATTTACTACGTCCTGCTGAGCTGGATGCCGACCCTGATGCAGGGGATGGGCTATGCGCTGGCGGAATCCGCCTGGCTCACCTCGCTGTTCACCTTCGGCGGTACCGCAGGCATTCTGCTCGCGGGCTGGATGATGGATCGCTGGGAGGCACACAAAGTGGTCGCGGGTGGCTTTGTGCTGACAATGGGTCTCATTCTGTTACTGGGCATTGAGCATAATCATATCGCCCTGTTTGGCGGGTTGATTTTCCTGATGGGAATCGCGATGAACGGGGCGCAATCGGGCATGCAAACCCTGGCAGCGACTTTTTACCCAACAGAGTGCCGCGCAACGGGTATTGCCTGGATGCAGGGGATCGGCCGCTTTGGCGGCGTGGCGGGAACCATGACCAGCGCTCAGCTGCTTTCCCTGCAGTGGCAGGCGGACAGTATTTTGATGATCCTCAGCGTGCCTGCCCTGGTCGCCGCAGCGGCAACGTGCTACAAAATGCTGCGTTGCCGTGCGCAGGAACCTGGCGTCGCGTAATTGCTCACTTTTCTGCTATTCTGCCCCCGCAATTAAGGGGGCAGCATGCTTAACATCGTTTTATTCGAACCAGAAATTCCGCCGAATACCGGCAATATCATCCGCCTGTGTGCCAACACCGGCTTTCGTCTGCACATCATTGAGCCGATGGGCTTTACGTGGGACGACAAGCGTCTGCGTCGCGCGGGGCTGGATTACCATGAATTTACTGCCGTCGTGCGCCATCATGATTACGCCGCGTTTCTGGAAAGCGAAAAGCCGCAGCGCATGTTCGCCCTGACCACCAAAGGCACGCCAGCGCACAGCGCCGTGAGCTATCAGGACGGTGACTATCTGATGTTTGGCCCGGAAACCCGCGGCCTGCCAGCCACGATTCTGGATGCCCTGCCCGCTGAGCAGAAAATCCGTATTCCGATGATGCCGGACAGCCGCAGCATGAACCTGTCGAACGCGGTGTCGGTGGTGGTGTATGAAGCATGGCGCCAGCTGGGGTACCCGGGCGCCATTCTCAGAAGTTAAATGCCGTCACCATACTCAAACGTATGGTGGATACCGTTGAAGTGCTGATCCATATCCATGGACGGCTTATCGCTGTCTGGTTTGCCGACGATACGCGCCGGTACGCCAGCCGCGGTGGTGTGCGGCGGAACCGGCTGGAGCACAACCGACCCTGCGCCAATCTTCGCGCCGCGTCCGACTTCGATGTTGCCGAGGATTTTGGCACCCGCGCCAATCATCACCCCTTCACGAATTTTCGGATGGCGATCGCCGCTGGTTTTACCGGTACCGCCAAGGGTAACCGACTGCAGGATCGAAACGTCGTCTTCAATCACCGCCGTCTCACCCACAACAATGCCGGTGGCGTGGTCGAGCATAATTCCACGGCCAATTTTCGCTGCCGGGTGAATATCGACCTGGAAGGTCACGGAGACCTGATTTTGCAGGAAGATTGCCAGCGCGCGGCGGCCTTCATTCCATAGCCAGTGGCCGATGCGATACGCCTGCAGGGCGTGGAAGCCTTTCAGGTATAGCAGAGGCGTAGAGTATTTATCTACCGCCGGGTCACGCGTACGCACGGCCTGAATATCACAGGCGGCAGAGGCGATCATTTCCGGGTCAGCGGCGTATGCCTCCTCCACCACTTCACGGATGGCGATAGCAGGCATAATCGAGGAAGCCAGCTTGTTGGCGAGCATGTAGCTGAGAGCACTGCCAAGGTTTTCGTGTTTAAGTAGCGTAGCGTGGTAAAAACTGGCCAGCATAGGCTCACAGTCGGCCAGCGCCCGGGCTTCGGCTTTAATATTGTTCCAGACGATATCCAGTTCTTCACACGGCATTGCTTACTCCAGACGATAAGTTAATGACCAGCCAGTTCTGCGCTGGCTGGGTCATTCAGGTGACAATGGTTCCGACTACTTACTGCTGCGCTCGTCCTTGCGCGCACGACCTAATAAGGTCAATGCTGCCTCGCGCGCATTTTTTCCGCAATACAATACCTGATAAATTTCCTCGGTTATTGGCATTTCGACACCAAACCGGTGCGCCAATTCGCGGACTTCTTTGGTATTGCGGTAGCCTTCCACCACCTGTCCAATCTTCTGCTGCGCGCTTTTTACATCGCTGCCCTGTCCGAGCATCATGCCAAAGCGGCGGTTACGAGACTGGTTGTCGGTACAGGTCAGCACCAGATCGCCCAGACCCGCCATCCCCATAAAGGTGGCCGGATCGGCGCCCAGCGCCTCGCCAAGACGGGACATCTCGGTTAAGCCGCGGGTAATCAACGCCGTACGGGCGTTGGCGCCAAAGCCAATACCGTCAGACATCCCGGCACCGATAGCAATCACGTTCTTCACCGCACCGCCCAGCTGGACACCGATAAAATCAGGGTTGCTGTAGACGCGGAAGCTCTTGCCACAGTGCAGCAGATGCTGGAGATCGTCGGAGAAAGCCTGGTCAGTGGATGCCAGCGAGATCGCCGTCGGCAGGCCAGCAGCCAGCTCTTTGGCAAAGGTCGGACCGGAGATGACCGCCAGCGGGATCGCATCACCCAGCGCTTCGCGGGCAACGTCCTGCAGCAGGCGTCCGGTTTCCGCTTCAAGACCTTTGGTTGCCCAGACAATACGGGCATCCGGGCGCATCAGCGGCTTAATCTGACGCAGCACTTCGCCAAACACATGGCTCGGGACGACAATCAGAATGTTGCGGCTGGCCGCCAGCGCGGTCGCAAGATCGCTTTCCAGGTGCAGGGAGTCAGGGAACGGAACGTCCGGGAGAAACGCCACATTGCAACGGTCGTGCTGCAGCGTGGCGATATGTTTTGGATCGTGGCCCCACAGGACCACGTCGTGACCATTTCTTGCCAGCGTGATGGCAAGAGCGGTGCCGTATGAGCCGGCACCGATCACAGTCATTGAAGCATTAACAGTGCTCATCAGGCATCCTGATGTTGTTCAGCACCTTCGCCAGCTTGCTGCTGCAGATAGTTCATGAACAGCGCATCAAAGTTAACTGGCGCAAGGTTCAGTTGCGGGAATGTACCGCGAGAAACCAGGCTGGTGATGCATTCGCGCGCATACGGGAACAGGATGTTCGGGCAGTATGCACCCAGGCAATGCGCCATCTGGTTGCCTTCGATGCCGCCGATGGAGAAGATGCCGCCCTGCTGTACTTCACACAGGAACGCGGTTTCTTCGCCCAGAGAGGCGGTCACGGTCACACGCAGTACAACTTCATACACGTCATCTGCCAGTTGGGTAGATGCGGTATCCAGATCAAGTTTAACCTCTGGCTGCCAGTCTTTCTGGAAAACGTGCGGCGCATTTGGCGCTTCAAAAGAGACATCTTTCGTGTAGATGCGCTGGATCTGGAAAATCATTTCATTATTGCTTTGTTCTGACATGGAAAAACCCTTTTTAATTGTCCTAAAGTCTCTTAGCTCAGCAGCGGATCGAGTCCACCACGGGCGTCGAGCGCATACAAGTCATCACAGCCGCCAATGTGCTGCGCATCAATAAAAATCTGCGGAACCGTCGTACGACCACTACGTTGGATCATCTCTTCGCGTTTAACCGCGTCACCGTCGATCGGCAGTTCCTTGAACGTGACGCCTTTGCTGTTCAGCAGCGCTTTCGCACGGTGGCAGAACGGGCACGTCGCTTTGGTGTAGATCTCAATATTGGCCATGACTGAACTCCTTATTTACCGCGAACCAAAGGAAGATTTTCCCCGCTCCAGCCGGAGATCCCTTCTTTCAGTACCGTTACATTTTCGAAGCCCGCTTTATAAAGCGCGCTGGCAGATTCTTGCGCCTGCATACCGGTTGCATCAACAACGATAATTGGCTGGGCTTTGTGTTTTTCAAGCTCACCCACGTTGTTCGCTTTGATTTCAGCTGGCAGCAGGTTGATTGCGCCTGCAATGTGACCTTTACGGAAATCGTCACGCTGACGCAGATCGACAACGACGGCATCTTCTTTGTTGATCAGACGCGTCGCTTCACCACGGGTGATAACCTTAATCTTAGACGTCAGGCTCTTAAATGTGGTGAACAGCACAGCAGCCAGCAGGCCAATCCACGCGATGCTCAGAACCGGATGGCGGCTAACGAATTGCATAATTTCTTGCATGGAGGGTAACTACTCCCGACTAAGTGATAAAAAAACCAGGACAGGAGTATACCTGTGCGTTCTGGCAAATACAGCCAGCGACCCTAACCTAATCCATTTTCTGCGGCATGCCACCTAAAAAAATGCCTCAAAATGGTCCGGTCAGCGCCTTGCCCCTGCGCTTTCTTTGATCTTCTGCGGCTATTTGATCGATTCAGCTGTAGTAAAATTACGCAAATTTTGACTCTTGAGCATGAGGTTGTTGCAATGTCGGTTTCTAAAAAACCTATGGTACTGGTGATTCTGGATGGCTATGGCTACCGTGAAGACAGCCAGGATAACGCTATTTTCAGCGCAAAAACCCCGGTGATGGATGCGCTGTGGGCGAAACGTCCCCATACCCTGATCGATGCATCCGGTCTGGAAGTCGGTCTGCCAGATCGCCAGATGGGCAACTCCGAAGTCGGTCACGTTAACCTGGGCGCGGGCCGTATCGTCTATCAGGACCTGACCCGTCTGGATGTCGAAATCAAAGAACGCACCTTCTTCGCGAACCCGGTTCTTTGCGGCGCGGTAGATAAAGCCGTTGCGGCAGGTAAAGCCGTGCACATCATGGGCTTGCTCTCCGCGGGCGGTGTACACAGCCACGAAGACCACATCATGGCGATGGTTGAACTGGCCGCCGAGCGCGGTGCAGAAAAAATCTATCTGCACGCCTTCCTGGATGGTCGCGATACGCCACCGCGCAGCGCAAAAGGCTCTCTGCAAGCCTTCGAAGAGAAATTTGCCGCACTGGGCAAAGGCCGCGTCGCCTCCATCATTGGTCGTTACTACGCCATGGACCGCGACAACCGCTGGGATCGCGTTGAACAGGCCTATGACCTGATGACCCTGGCAAAAGGTGAGTTCCAGTTCGCGACGGCCGTTGAAGCCCTGGAAGCCGCTTATGCACGTGATGAAAACGATGAATTCGTGAAAGCGACCGTGATTCGTGCTGAAAGCCAGCCCGATGCCGCCATGGAAGATGGCGATGCGCTGATCTTCATGAACTTCCGCGCTGACCGCGCGCGTGAAATCACCCGTGCTTTCGTCAACAGCGACTTCGACGGTTTTGCCCGTAAGAAAGTGGTAAACCTCGACTTCATCCAGCTGACCGAATACGCGGCAGACATCAAAGCCCCATGCGCGTATCCACCAGCCTCGCTGGCTAATACCTTCGGCGAGTGGATGGCGAAGAATGACAAAACGCAGCTGCGTATTTCCGAAACCGAAAAATATGCGCACGTGACCTTCTTCTTTAACGGCGGCGTGGAAGAGCCGTTCAAAGGTGAAGAGCGCATTCTGATCAACTCACCGAAAGTCGCGACTTACGATCTGCAGCCAGAGATGAGCTCTGCTGAGCTGACTGAAAAACTGGTCGCGGCCATCAAGAGCGGCAAGTACGACACCATCATCTGTAACTACCCGAATGGCGACATGGTCGGTCATACCGGCGTGATGGAAGCCGCCGTGAAAGCGGTTGAAGCACTGGATCACTGCGTTGAGCAGGTTGCAAAAACGGTTGAGTCCGTAGGCGGTCAGTTGCTGATCACCGCTGACCACGGTAACGCGGAACAGATGCGCGACCCGGCAACGGGCCAGGCGCATACCGCTCACACCAACCTGCCTGTTCCGCTGATTTATGTCGGTGATAAATCACTGAAAGCAGTGGAAGGCGGCAAGCTTTCTGACATCGCGCCAACCATGTTGTCGCTGATGGGTATGCCGATCCCTGAAGAGATGACTGGTAAGCCGCTGTTCATCGTGGAATAATCCCTCCCCATGAGGGGAAAGGCGATTTTTTCAATCACATGGGTCGTGAAGCCGCTTAGGTTATCAGTCAGACCCCTGCTTTGCGCCAGCGCACTCAGCGCTGGCGTATTGCTGTGCGCCGCATCCGCCCACGCGGACGATCGCGACCAGTTGAAATCCATTCAGGCGGATATCGCCGCTAAAGAGCGTGCGGTACGCCAGCAACAACAGCAACGCTCCGCCCTGCTCGCCCAGCTTAAGCAGCAGGAAGAAGCTATTTCGGCCGCAGCCCGTAAGCTCCGTGAAACGCAAGATACCCTCGCTCAGTTGAATAAACAGATCGACGAGATGAACGCGTCGATTGCCAAACTGGAGCGCCAGCGTGATGCACAGGAGCGCAATCTTGCCGCACAGCTTGATGCCGCTTTCCGACAGGGTGAACACACCGGCCTTCAGTTAATCCTCAGCGGAGAAGAGAGCCAGCGCGGTCAGCGTCTGCAGGCCTACTTTGGTTATCTGAACCAGGCGCGTCAGGAGACCATTGCGCAGTTGAAACAAACGCGTGAAGAGGTCTCCACCCAAAAAGCTGAGCTGGAAGAGAAGCAGAGTCAGCAGCAGACGTTGCTCTACGAACAAAAAGCGCAGCAGGCGAAACTTGAGCAGGCCCGTAACGAGCGCAAGAAAACCCTTTCCGGTCTTGAGTCCTCCATTCAGCAAGGTCAGAGCCAGCTGAGTGAAATGCGTGCCAACGAATCAAAACTGCGTAACAGTATCGCCCGTGCCGAAGCCGCGGCGAAAGCGCGTGCCGAAAAAGAGGCCCGCGAGGCACAGGCTGTCCGCGACAAGCAGCAGGAAGCCTCCCGCAAAGGTACCACCTACAAGCCAAGCGAAAGCGAACGTTCCCTGATGTCGCGTACCGGCGGTCTGGTTTCCCCACGCGGTCAGGCCTACTGGCCCGTTCGCGGTACGCTTCTGCATCGTTATGGCGAACAGCTGCAGGGTGAGCTACGTTGGAAAGGGATCGTTATCGGTGCGTCTGAAGGTAGTGAAGTAAAAGCCATTGCCGATGGACGAGTGATTCTGGCCGACTGGCTGCAGGGTTACGGTCTTGTGGTAGTGGTTGAGCACGGTAAAGGCGACATGAGTCTTTACGGCTACAATCAGAGCGCACTGGTCAGCGTTGGCACACAGGTGCGCGCAGGCCAACCCATCGCCCTTGTGGGCAGCAGTGGCGGTCAGGGCCGCCCGTCACTCTATTTCGAAATTCGTCGTCAGGGTCAGGCGGTCAATCCACAGCCGTGGTTGGGAAGATAAGTTTTGCTTCAATTTCGTCGAATGGTTCTCTCCGTCGTCAGCGCGCTGGCGCTGGCTGCACCGGTATACGCAGGTAAACTCGCCATCGTGATTGATGACTTCGGTTATCGTCCGCACTATGAAAATCAGGTGCTGGCGATGCCGCCAGCCATCTCTGTCGCCGTCCTTCCGAATGCGCCTCACGCCCGTGAGATGGCGACCAAAGCCCACAACAGCGGACATCAGGTCCTCATCCATCTGCCGATGGCACCGCTCAGTAAACAGCCGCTGGAAAAAGATACGCTTCGTCCGGATATGAGCAGCGATGAGATCGAGCGCATCATCCGTGACGCTTACAACAACGTGCCGTATGCCGTTGGCCTGAACAACCATATGGGTAGCGCGATGACCTCCAGCCTGTACGGCATGCTAAAAGTGATGCGGGCGCTGGAACGCTACAACCTCTACTTCCTCGACAGCATGACCATCGGCAACAGCCAGGCGATGCGTGCCGCTCAGGGAACGGGAGTGAAGGTGATCAAGCGCAAGGTGTTCCTGGATGATACTCAGAACGAGGCCGACATTCGCGTGCAGTTCAATCGCGCCGTGCAGCTCGCCCGACGTAATGGTTCAGCCATTGCCATCGGCCACCCGCATCCTTCTACGGTGCGCGTTTTGCAGCAGATGTTGCCGACCTTGCCTCCAGATATCACACTGGTACGTCCGAGCGATCTGCTCAATGAGCCGCAGGTCGATACATCTCGCCCGGGTAGTGCACAACCACCCGCAACGCAGCCGCGTAACCCGTTCCGTGGCGTGAAGAATTGCAAGCTGAAACAACCGCCTGAACCGGTGCATGCAACCCGCTTCTTCGCGGTCATCAGCGAAAGCGTGAGCCAGAGTACGCTGGTGCAATACTTCCAGCACCAGTGGCAGGGATGGGGTAAGAAATCCTGATTGCTTGCCCCTTATTTCGCAATCTGTGAGTCCGTCTGCTTATTAGCAACGGGCTCTTTTTTCTCCTGATGCTGATACCAGGATTTGAAATACTTCAAAAAGCTGTAGGCCGTCGCATAAAGCCCCGTCACGACCCCAACCTTGCCCTGGCGCCAGGCGCCGCTGAACAGATACCATTTGAAGAAAGCCCCGATGGCACTGATGATGCCGCGTCCTATCGAGGGCCGAACCGCCTGATATTTCACCAGTCTAGTGGTATAGCCGTTGAGCTTGTTGAACACTTCATGCAGGTTATAAAAGGTGTCGTGACGCACCCGACCCGGCATTTTCACGGCGACAATATTGCCTTCAACTTTGTCATCCACTGGTCGTTGGTTGAAACGAGCCAGTGTACGATTGAACAGGCGCACCGGGAAATCAGGAGAGGAAACAGGATAGATTGTACGCACTTCCTCACCCAGCACATGCCAGTACCGGGCGATACGCCATGCGCGATCGGCGGAAGGTTCATCCCCGGCTTTGAGGGTCAGAATAAAGTCGACAGTTTCTGCGTCCAGAATCTCGTCGCTATCAATACACAGCACCCAGTCATTGCTCGCAAGGTCGATCGCATGGTTCATCTGCACGCCATGCATAGTATAGGGGTGATGGTAAAGGGAGAGGCTATACTCGCGGCAAATAGAAAGAGTGGCATCAGTACTGCCGGAATCCAGAACGACAATTTCATCTGCCACTGTCAGCAGCGGAGGGATCACCTCGCGCAGCAAACGCGCTGAATTACAGGTCAATAAACAAACGGTAAGCTTGAACATAGGCACTGTAAATGTAAACGGATCGTCAACAAACTTTATAAGTGTGTGGATAAAAAAGCGAAGGAAAAATCAAAATAATCTGATTGCGGATGTAAGAAATGTGAAGAAGCCGAAAAAAAAACGCCCGAAGGCGCTTTTTCTGTTAATCCCAGCTCAAAATAACTTTCCCAGACTGACCTGAACGCATCGCGTCAAAGCCTTTCTGGAACTCATCAACTGAGAAGCGGTGAGTAATAATCGGGGACAGATCCAGACCAGACTGGATTAATGCCGCCATCTTGTACCAGGTTTCGAACATTTCACGGCCATAAATGCCTTTGATGAACAGCCCCTTGAAGATGACCTTGTTCCAGTCGATAGACATATCTGACGGCGGAATACCCAACATCGCGATACGGCCACCGTGATTCATGGTGTCGAGCATGGTGCGGAACGCCGGTGGCGCACCGGACATCTCCAGACCTACGTCAAAGCCTTCGGTCATGCCCAGCTCTTCCATCACGTCGGTCAGACTCTCTTTGGAAACATCCACCGCGCGGGTGACGCCCATTTTACGCGCCAGCGACAGACGGTATTCGTTCACGTCGGTGATCACCACGTTACGCGCGCCTACATGCTTCGCCACGGCTGCCGCCATAATGCCAATGGGGCCCGCGCCAGACACCAGCACGTCCTCACCCACCAGGTCGAAGGAGAGTGCCGTGTGTACCGCGTTACCGAACGGGTCAAAGATGGAGGCCAGATCGTCAGAGATATTGTCCGGGATTTTGAACGCGTTAAACGCCGGGATCACCAGGTATTCCGCGAAGCAGCCCGGACGGTTTACGCCCACGCCAATGGTATTACGGCACAGGTGCGTACGCCCGCCGCGGCAGTTGCGGCAGTGGCCGCAGGTGATATGGCCTTCCCCGGAGACGCGGTCGCCAATCTGGAAGCCTTTGACTTCCTGACCAATGCCAACCACTTCACCCACATATTCGTGACCGACAACCATCGGGACCGGAATGGTTTTCTGTGACCACTGGTCCCAGTTGTAGATGTGAACGTCAGTACCGCAGATGGCGGTTTTACTAATTTTGATCAGCAGATCGTTATGACCGACTTCCGGCTCCGGCACGTCGGTCATCCAAATCCCTTCTTCCGCTTTCAGTTTGGATAACGCTTTCATCACACGTCCTCAGGCAATTACGCCCAGCTGTTTGCCGATGCGGGTAAAGGCTTCCACCGCACGTTCAATTTGTTCAGGCGAATGCGCCGCAGACATCTGGGTGCGGATACGCGCCTGGCCTTTTGGTACCACCGGGAAGAAGAACCCGGTGACATAAATCCCTTCTTTCTGCAGTTCACGAGCAAATTGCTGCGCCACGACCGCATCACCCAGCATCACCGGGATGATGGCGTGATCGGCACCGGCCAGGGTGAAACCTGCGGCGCTCATTTTTTCACGGAACAGACGGGCGTTCGACCACAGGCGATCGCGCAGCCCCGCGCCGGACTCCACCATCTCCAGTACCTTGATGGAGGCGGCAACAATGGCCGGCGCCAGGGAGTTGGAGAACAGATACGGGCGGGAGCGCTGACGCAGCCATTCAACCACCTCTTTACGCGCAGCGGTATAACCACCGGACGCGCCGCCGAGCGCTTTGCCCAACGTACCGGTGATGATATCCACGCGGCCCATCACGTCACAGTATTCGTGGGAACCGCGGCCATTTTCGCCGACAAAACCGACCGCGTGAGAGTCATCGACCATGACCAGCGCGTCGTATTTATCCGCCAGGTCACAGACACCTTTCAAGTTAGCGATCACACCGTCCATGGAGAACACGCCGTCGGTGGCGATCAGCACGTGGCGAGCACCCGCTTCACGGGCCTCTTTCAGGCGCGCTTCCAGTTCAACCATGTCGTTGTTGGCATAGCGGAAACGCTTCGCTTTACACAGGCGTACGCCGTCGATGATGGAGGCGTGGTTCAGGGCGTCGGAGATAATCGCATCTTCTGCGCCAAGCAGGGTCTCAAACAGACCGCCGTTGGCGTCGAAGCAGGAGGAGTAGAGAATCGCGTCTTCCATTCCAAGGAAGCTCGCCAGCTTTTGCTCAAGCTGCTTGTGGCTATCCTGGGTACCGCAAATAAAGCGTACGGAGGCCATACCGAAACCGTGAGTATCCATGCCGTTTTTCGCTGCGGCAATCAGCTCAGGGTGATTCGCAAGACCTAAGTAGTTGTTCGCACAAAAGTTGATCACGTGGCTGCCGTCGGCAACGGTGATGTCCGCCTGCTGAGCAGACGTGATAATACGCTCTTCCTTGAACAACCCTTCCGCACGTGCGGTGTCGAGGTCGCTGTTTAACTGTTTGTAAAAATCACCACGCATTGCAATTCTCCAGACTCGGCAAATTTCGGGACATATTACCCAAACCTATAGTTCATGACGAGATGACGCAGTATCTCTTGTCGTTTTTGCAGCATAAATCACGTGTACCCCTACCGCATATCGGTGAATGGCTGAAGACAGGGCATTGTGATGATATGATAGAAACATTAGCGTTCGGGATTGTCCCCGGACTCCACACTTCAAAGGTTACCGTTATGATCATCGTTACCGGCGGCGCAGGCTTTATCGGCAGCAATATTGTTAAGGCTCTCAATGACAAAGGCATCACCGACATCCTGGTGGTGGACAACCTGAAAGATGGCACCAAGTTCGTTAACCTGGTGGATCTGAACATCGCTGACTACATGGATAAAGAAGACTTCCTTATCCAGATTATGGCAGGTGAAGAGTTTGGCGAGATTGAAGCCATTTTCCACGAAGGTGCGTGCTCATCCACCACCGAGTGGGACGGCAAGTACATGATGGACAACAACTATCAGTACTCCAAAGAGATCCTCCACTACTGCCTGGAGCGTGAAATTCCGTTCCTGTACGCCTCTTCTGCTGCCACCTACGGCGGGCGTACCTCAGACTTCATCGAATCCCGCGAATACGAGCAACCGCTGAACGTCTACGGCTACTCCAAATTCCTGTTCGACGAATACGTGCGTCAGATTCTGCCAGAAGCGAACTCCCAGATTGTCGGCTTCCGTTACTTCAACGTCTACGGGCCGCGCGAAGGGCACAAAGGCAGCATGGCGAGCGTGGCATTCCACCTGAATACCCAGCTGAATAATGGCGAAAGCCCGAAACTGTTCGAAGGCAGCGACGGCTTTAAGCGCGACTTCGTCTACGTGGGCGATGTGGCTGCAGTCAACCTGTGGTTCTGGGAAAACGGTGTGTCCGGCATCTTCAACCTGGGGACTGGCCGCGCGGAATCCTTCCAGGCAGTGGCAGACGCGACGCTGGCGTACCACAAAAAAGGCAGCATTGAGTACATTCCGTTCCCGGATAAGCTGAAAGGCCGCTACCAGGCGTTCACCCAGGCAGACCTGACTAACCTGCGTAAAGCTGGCTACGACAAGCCGTTCAAGACCGTTGCCGAAGGCGTAACGGAATATATGGCCTGGCTGAACCGCGACGCGTAAGTATGAGAATTCTGGTGATCGGCCCGTCATGGGTGGGCGACATGATGATGTCGCAAAGTCTCTATCGCACGCTCAAGGCGCGCTATCCCCAGGCGATAATCGACGTGATGGCACCCGCGTGGTGCCGTCCGCTGTTATCGCGTATGCCGGAAGTGAACGAGGCGATCCCGATGCCACTCGGCCACGGTGCGCTGGAAATCGGCGAACGCCGCAAGCTCGGCCATAGCCTGCGCGAGAAGCGCTACGATCGCGCGTATGTCCTGCCGAACTCTTTCAAATCTGCCTTAGTGCCCTTCTTTGCGGGTATTCCGCACCGTACCGGCTGGCGCGGTGAAATGCGCTACGGCCTGCTGAACGACGCGCGGGTGCTGGACAAAGAGGCCTGGCCGCTAATGGTGGAGCGCTACGTGGCGCTGGCCTACGACAAAGGCGTGATGCGCAGTGCGAAAGATCTGCCGCAGCCGCTGCTCTGGCCGCAGCTTCAGGTTAATGACGGCGAGAAATCCCAGACCTGCAACGCGTTTGGTCTTTCGTCTGAACGCCCGATGATTGGCTTCTGTCCTGGTGCGGAGTTCGGTCCGGCAAAACGCTGGCCGCACTATCACTATGCGGAGCTGGCAAAACAGCTGATCGACGAAGGCTATCAGATTGTGCTGTTTGGCTCGGCAAAAGACCACGAAGCAGGCAATGAAATTCTCGCCACGCTCAGCACAGAGCAGCAGGCCTGGTGCCGAAACCTGGCCGGGGAAACGCAGCTCGAACAAGCTGTTATTCTGATCGCCGCCTGTAAAGCCGTGGTGACCAATGATTCCGGCCTGATGCACGTCGCTGCCGCGCTGGACCGCCCGCTGGTCGCGCTGTATGGTCCAAGCAGCCCGGACTTCACGCCGCCACTGTCGCACAAAGCGCGCGTCATTCGCCTGATTACCGGCTACCACAAGGTGCGCAAAGGCGATGCCGCAGAAGGCTATCACCAGAGCCTGATCGACATCACGCCGCAGCGTGTTCTCGAAGAACTCAACGAACTGCTGTTGAGCGAAGAAGGGTAACGGATGCGGGTATTGATCGTTAAAACCTCCTCTATGGGTGATGTTCTGCATACGCTGCCTGCGCTGACGGACGCGATGCAGGCCATTCCGGGCATCCGTTTTGACTGGGTGGTGGAAGAAGGCTTCGCGCAGATCCCTACCTGGCATGAAGCAGTAGACCGCGTGATCCCGGTGGCCATTCGCCGCTGGCGCAAAGCATGGTTCTCCACACCGATTAAAGCCGAGCGCACCGCCTTCCGCGAAGCGGTTCAGGCGCAGCGTTACGACGCGATCATCGACGCGCAGGGGCTGGTGAAAAGCGCCGCGCTGGTGACGCGTCTGGCACACGGCGTAAAGCATGGCATGGACTGGCACTCCGCCCGCGAGCCGCTGGCGAGCCTGTTCTATAACCGTCGCCACCGTATTGCAAAACAACAGCACGCGGTGGAGCGTACCCGTGAACTGTTTGCAAAGAGTCTTGGCTATGTAAAACCCAAAACGCAGGGTGATTACGCTATTTCTCAGCATTTTTTGCACAGTTCGCAACAAACAGATGCGCTTTATCTGGTTTTCCTTCATGCCACAACGCGCGATGATAAACACTGGCCAGAAACACATTGGCGCGAACTGATAAGCCTGCTGGGGAGTGCGGGGCTACGTATCAAACTCCCGTGGGGAGCGCCGCATGAAGAAGCGCGTGCCAAACGTCTGGCGGCAGGGTTTGATTATGTAGACATTCTGCCGCGCATGAAACTTGATGGTGTGGCTCAGGAGCTGGCCGGCGCTGCGGCAGTGGTCTCCGTGGATACGGGCCTCAGCCATCTGACGGCAGCGCTGGATCGACCTAATATTACGCTTTATGGCCCAACGGACCCGGGCCTTATCGGCGGCTATGGAAAAAATCAATATATCTGCCGCCCGAAAGACTCATCGCAGCTAAGCGACCTCAGCGCCGCTGCGGTATTTGCGCAATTAGAGCCTTTGCTGGCAGCAGAGAGAGCCTATGTCTGATTTTTTCTCAGCGGAGCGTCCACCAAAGCGCGTGCTGATCGTTAAGTTGCGTCACCACGGTGACGTTCTGCTTACTTCGCCAGTGTTTACCGTATTGAAAAAGAACTGGCCGAATGTAGAAGTCGACGCACTGGTCTATGACGACACGCAGGCGATGCTGACCAGCCACCCGCATATCGACCAGGTCCATACGATTGGTCGTAACTGGCGTAAAAAGGGGTGGTTTGAACAATTCCGCCTCTACCGCTCGCTGCTCAATACCCTGAAAGGCCGTCAGTATGACGTGCTGATTAATCTGACCGAACACTGGCACGGCGCGCGTCTGGCGCGTCGCCTGAAACCGCGCGTTTCCGTTGGCTTTAAGCCGGATAAACGCGGGGGTCTGGCACGTCGTCGCTGGGTGAAATCGTTCACCACGCTCTACCCGGCTATTCAGGACAACAGCCGCCATATGGTGGAGGTCAATCTGGATGCCCTGCGCCGAATCGGTATTCATCCGCAGTCCGACGAAGACAAACATACTCTTTTTGTGCCTGGTGAAGCGGCAGAAGTCTCTGTTGCCGAAAAGCTGGCCGGATTTGGGCTCACGAGTAAATCGTACATTCTGGTTCACCCGACCTCGCGCTGGATGTTTAAAGCCTGGGATATCAAAAAGCTGGCAGCGACGATTGATAACCTGGCCGCGCGCGGCCTGCCGATTATCCTCTCCGCTGCACCGTCAAAAGAAGAGAAGACCTACATGGATGAGCTGCGCGCAGCCCTCACCCAACCGGTCTTTGATTTAAGCGGTCAGTTGAACCTGAAAGAGCTGGGCGCGCTCATGAAGCACGCGCGGATATACTTCGGAGTGGACTCCATGCCGATGCACCTTGCAAGCGCCGTCGGTACGCCGACCGTCGCCATTTTTGGCCCTACCGGCGCCATCAAATGGGCACCATGGGGGGTCAACTACCGTGTGATTGTGGCTGGGTTTACCTGCCAGCCGTGCGGTAAAGCGGGCTGCGGAGACAGCGGTGTCTCAGACTGCATCACTGCTATCACACCACAGCAGGTGCTGGGCGCCATCGACACGATGCTACTGGCAACGGAAACACCTGCATGAAGCTGGCAATTGTTCGACAGACCTACAACCCCAACGGTGGCGCAGAGCGTTTTGTCTCACGTGCGCTTAACGTACTGGCGCAGAATACCTCGCTTGATGTCACGCTGATTGCCCGCCAGTGGGAAGATGCCGCAGGCTGGAAAACATTGACGGTCAATCCGCCGTTTCGCAATCGCATCGCTCGTGAATCCGGTTTTGCCGCGGAAGCCGCCGCGCACTTTGCACAGTTTGATATTGTGCAAAGCCACGAACGCATACCAGGAGCGACTATCTTTCGGGCAGGCGACGGGGTTCACGCCACCTGGCTTGAGCAATATGGTCGCATTCTGTCGCCATTGGCGCGCTGGGCGCAATCTCTGAGCCGCTATCACCGCTACATCCTGCGATCTGAAACGCAGATGTTTACCCATCCGCAGCTACGCAAGGTGATCTGTAATTCGAAGATGGTGCGCGACGATATAGCCCGCCGCTTCGGGCTGTCGGATGACAAGCTGACGGTGATCTATAACGGCGTCGACACAGACCAGTTCAGCCCTGAGGTACGCTCCCTTTCGAAGCGTGTAGCACTGGGCATTCCCCATACTGCGCCGGTGCTGGCGTATGTTGGGTCAGGTTTCAGCCGTAAAGGTGTTGCCACCGCGCTGCGCGCCATTGTGGCGCATCCTGACGTCTGGCTGCTGATTGCCGGGCGCGATAAACATGCGCGGAAGTTCGAGAAACTGGCGCAAACGCTGGGGGTCGCCGCACGCGTGGCGTTCCTGGGCCCCGTTGCCAACGTGCGTGAAGTGTATGGCACGGCTGATGCACTTATCCTACCGACGCTCTACGATCCCTTCCCGAACGTCTGCGTGGAAGCACTGGCATGCGGTTTGCCGCTGCTCACCAGCCACGGCTGTGGCGCAGCCGAGTGGATAACCGAGGGTCAAAACGGTTGGGTGCGTGATGCGCTGGACAGCGAAGGTTACAAGCAGGCCATCTCTCTTTGGTTGAAAGGCCGTGAACAGGGTGTCGATTACTCCGCGGCTGCACGTGCAACTGCGGAGCCTTTCACCCTGGGCAGAATGGCGCGAGAGTTACAAACGCTTTATCACGATTTGCTGCGCTGAACGGCATCGGAGAAGACTTTCTCCATCGCGTCCAGCATGCATTCGCGGGTAAAGTGATTGCTTAGGTAGTCATAACCCTGTTGCGCGAGTGTTTCGCGAAGCGCTGAGTCGTTATAGAGTTTCATTATGGCATCGTGCAGGGCGTTTTCGTCGCGCTGCGCAATTAACAACCCCGTCTGCCCGTTAATCACCGCATCTCCCGTTCCACCAGCATCCGTTGCAATGGTTGCAACGCGGGTGGCTAACGATTGCAACACGCCCTGCGGGACACCTTCCATATCGTGTGAAGGGCTCAGCGCAATATCGAATGCCGGGAACCAACGTTCCGGATCGGTTTGATGTCCCGCCACCACCACCCGCTGCTGTAATCCCAGCGCGGTAATTTCCTGCTCCAGCGTCGCTTTGTGTGGGCCTTCGCCAACAATCGCCAGCTTGATCTGTGGATTGTCGATTTTCGCCAGAGCACGCAGCAGTACGCTGTGACCTTTGTTTGGACGCAAATGCGACACCACGCCCAGCCAGAAATCTGACTCAGATAAGCCACAATGTGCGCGGGCTTCGTGCTTATCCCCCGGATGAAAGCGCTGCGTATCGACACCGCTTGGCACCGACGTACTCTGGGACATCGGCACGCCAATATTTGCCACCTGATGACGTAACGCTTCCCCCGTGGTCACGATATGCGCGCAGGCCGTGCGGAATAGCCAGCGGGTCGTCCAGTTATTGCGTGGTACACCTGACGCATGACGAGTGCGGACCAGCGGTACGGGGTGAGAGAGCGTCAGATTAGCCAACGCCACCAGCCAGGTATCGGCGGAGTTATGGCTGTTAACGACGTCAATCGACTGGCGGTTATCCTTCAGCCAGCGACGCAGAAGGAGCACGTTTTTAAGGTTCTTACGCTTCAACGACATGGTGATCACCTTCAATCCAGCATTGCGCGCCAGCGCGTGTAGAGGCGCTGTTTCCGGACAAAGGAGAGTCACCTGATGGCCACGCTGAATCATCCCTAGCGATTCGTTGATAATGCGCAGAGGCTGTCCGCCTTTGCCGCCGTCTGCTTCAGTGTGAACAATATGCATACATTTCCTGTCATTGAGCTGGAATCGCTGTCCAATCTGCCGATTATATACATTGGTATTAGGGTAATGCACAGACGGATTAATCTTGCTTACAAACATTGTCCTTCTGTAGTTATGGCTTCTGTGGTAATTTTCTCAGGCTTTTATTCCATTCGAAATCAGTGGAATTTGCGCATGGCATTGTTAACTAACCGGTATTAACGCCGAGATCCTTTACCAGTACCAAAATTATGACAAATACGCGTAACATCCTGACAGGTCTTTTAGTACTGTCTGTACTGGCTTTATGTTTTATCTGGCCAATTCCAAACGATCAGCTTCCTTTTCATCGTAATGGTCTGATTTATCCCAATATTGTGGTGGCGCTCGGTCTTTTCTTTAGCTCTTCAATGGCGAGAAAAGCGCTGGACTTAAACAAAATTAAGTTCGTGCTTATTGTGCTTTGGACCTTAACCTTTTTTATCCTGATTAACGGCTTTTTTGTCGCACCGGATATTAAAGAGATGGTTTCGACCTGGGACGGTCAGTGGTTACGTCCGGTATTGCTTTTCTGTGCTGGCCTGGTGTTATTACCCGTAATTCAGGATCGCTTCCCCTCGTTATCGGCAGCCCGATTCTTTACACTCGTGGTGCTTTTTTTCTGGGGCGTTGTCTGTATCCACTTACTTGATACCGCCTGGCTTTACTGGCGAGACGGCGTGATCCACTGGGGTGAAACGCGAATTGTTTATAACCGCACGCGCATGAGCTTCCAGGTCAATATGATCACCGGTTTCCTGCTCGCCGAACTGCTTGCGCGCGGCCTGCTTCATCAACGCTTTTTACGCCTGAAAACACCGTTCCTTGCCTTTATGCTGCTGTGTAACCTGACCTGTACGGCGTTAGTTGACACCCGCTGGGGAACTATCGGCCTGGTCGGCAGCCTTTTCTCCTCCTTCATTCTGCTCAGCCTGCACAGCATGCGTCGCAGCCGGGTCGTGCTCACAGGTGCGATTCTTGTGGGCATCATTATCGTTTCCGCGCTCCTGGGCTATGCTTCCTGGAAAACCGATCCACGCTGGCAAAATCTGGAAAGTGATGCGATAACAGGATGGAACGCTCCTTTCACCAGTTTTTGCTATAACAAAACCAACGGAACGGTACCGACTAACGATCTTGGTCGTCCGATGAACCACTCCAACGGATGCCGCGCCAGCTTTTTCCACCAGGGCTGGAAACTGGTAGGTGAGCATCCTGCAGGAATGGGGCCACGCAAAGAGGCATTCCGTTATGTATTGCGTCGCGACACTCAGGACAATCGCATCAACATCCCGCACAGCCACTATGGCCTGATTGAGTTTGGTATTCAGAACGGTATCGCGGGTATTGCGGGTTGGCTTATTTTACTTGCAGGTTGCTGGTACATCGGCTGGCGAGAGTTCCGTCATGGCAATGCAATGGTAGGGATGTTCTTGCTGCTGTTTACAGTTGGTTTCTTCTCCCGAACCATGGTTGACCACAATCTGAAAGATCATTACCTGGAGCAATATATGCTGCTAACCGGGCTACTCGTGGGCATGTGCGCGTTACGCCCTGCTAAACAGACAGAAACGACCTCCTGATCGCGTATACATTGCGCCGGGAGTAAAAAGTATCGGCGCAATGGTACCCATCAGAACTCTTTTGCCTGCCGACTGTCGAAAAGCCATTGCACGTTACTGCATCGTTCGTTGGCCGCATCTCACCGCGTTAAATTACGGAGTAAGCATGTCTGGAACGCCTCAATTAAGCCTCATTGTCGCCGTCTATAATGGCGAAAATTTCCTGAGCGCTTTTTTTGACAGCATAAAGAATCAGAATCTGCAAAATCTGGAACTGGTTATTGTTAATGACGGCTCTTCAGACGGTTCCGCAGATATCATCGCCCGCTACGCCAGCGAATTCAGTAGCTTTACGGTCATCAATCAGGCTAATGGTGGCGTCTCTGCCGCCCGTAATTCCGGCCTCGCTGTAGCAACGGGTGATTACGTTGCGTTTCCGGATATTGATGATGTGATCTACCCGGGTATGTACCCGCGTTTGCTGGAAATTGCGCTTGCCGGGCAACTGGACGTCGCGACCTGCAACGGCACCTATATCTATGATGATGGACGTCCGTCGAAAAAGATTTTTCCTTCAGATAAACTCGCTTCAACCGATGTACTGGATGGCCCGACCTGGCTGCAGATGGCGCTCGAATCACGTAAGTTCCTGCATGTGACCTGGCTGAATATCTATCGACACGCTTTTATCAAAGAGCAGGGCTTCAGCTTTGAACACGGCCTTCGTCATCAGGATATCCCCTGGACGACGGAAGTGCTGCTCACCGCCAGACGCGTGCAGTATGTGGATGAGGTCTATTACGACTACCTGATCCACTCCGCTTCCGTTTCCCATACCCCAGGCACAGACGATACGCGCATGCGTTCCGCACGCCACTATATGAAGATTCTGGAAATGCTGGACGCTATCAACAAACGCTATCCGGAACAGGTGAAACGCGTACCAGCCTGCCACTGGCAAATCGCCAAAGAGGGTTTGGGGATCCTGCACAGCATTAACAACATTGACGATATGGCCAAAAAACGTGAGATCACCCGTGAGCTTTTCGATCGCGGTATCTGGAACATGATTTGGCAAAATGCACGCGGCTTTCGCCAACGGTGGCGCCTGGGGCGCCGCTACTTCCGTCTTAAAAAAATTCTTGGCTAACGAAAATTATGAGCAAACTTAAATTACACGCGGTTTCCCGCGCGGATTTTATCGCTAAAAACTACGCAGATTTCCAGACCCTCCTGGATAAACGTGTCAATCCGGACGACATTCCGGAGCGATTTTATTGTGGAGGTCGCGGTGGCTGGACGTTCCAGACCACGCTGGCGTTGAACCATTATTATGGTGACGCTATCGAATGTTCGTTTGGCTCTGAATGCAGGCCAGATGCCATTAACCTGATGCATAACGACGATTTTGGTTCTCGTGTTAAACCCTGGCGTGGTTTCACCGTGGTCGCACGTGCGGATCGTCCTCCCGTCATTGGGGCCGATGTTGTCGTAGACCAGAACCCGGAAGTGGACAACCATAGCAACCGTATCTTCGTCCCCTATTGGCCACAGCCGGGCGTAAAGCCTCGCGCACGCGCCGACGAAACCATCAAAACCGTTGCGTTCTTCGGCCGCGTGGACAGTTTTCCGAACGAATATCGCGAAGGGGCCTTTAAGCAACGTCTTGCTGAACAAGGTATCGAACTCCGCATTTCATTCGATAACTGGACAAACTACCAGGATGTGGACGTGTGCATCAGCTTCCGTAAATCGCACGATCACAAACTGGCCCGCAAACCTGCCAGTAAACTCATTAACAACTGGCTGGGGAGGACCGTGATGGTTTGCGACGATGAGCCGTCTTACCGTGCGATCCGCGAAAGCGAGCTGGACTACCTGATCGCTAAAAACCCTGATGAAGCATTTGATGCCATTATGCGTCTGAAAAACTCTCCTGAACTGTATCGTCAGATGCGTGAACAGGGTGAAAAACGTCTACAGGTCTATTCCCGCGAAGCGGTCGCTGCCCGCTGGTACGCCCTGTTTGAGGATATTTGGCGTAAAGGATTGCACAATCGCCCTACGGTGGTTCGCGCATTGCGCTTTGGTTTTGGTAAAGCCATTCGTCCGCTGACTAAAAAGTTCTGATCGGAATAGAGTTCTCTCATGTTTAAAACAACTTCACAATCTTCGTTCACCCCACGCAGTAATCTGTTGCGTACCCTGGGGCTGACGTTGGCATTCATGCTGCTGTTCTCGCTCTCAGAAATCATCATCCTACTGAAAGATCATGTCTACCAGCCGAAATCCAGTGATCTCTCGCTGTATCTGATTATTTCCCTGCTGGCCGCCGCCAGTGCGCGCTTCTTCCTGACTCGCCTGCTGCTGGCTGTCACGTTTATCGTGCAGATATCAGAAGCGGTGTACTACCAGTTCTATGGCCAGTTCTATGGCCCGAGCGAAGTGTGGCTGGCGTTCGTGGAAACGAAAGACATTGCCAGCGGTATCACTGATAGCTTAGGTTCATTGGGCATCTACTTCGCCATTATGATTGTGTCAGTCGTGTTTGGGCTGGTCTTTGCGCGTCGTCTGGCTCCGCTTTGGCATAAATGGATTGCCCTTCCTTGCCTCCTTGCCATCGTCGTGATGTTTGTCGGTCAGTTCTATAAAGCGGTCGACGGGCAGATGTACAAATTCAATCCGGACCTCCGACACTCCCTGCTGCGTAACGGCCTGTCCGCAATGAGCTTCAGTGCAATCCGCCTGATTCCGGAAGCTATTTCTGGCGAAAACCAGAATTTGGCCCATTACGATCCCTACCAGGTCAAACCTATAGCAGGAACGCACGCAGGTAAATATTCTATTATTCTGGCGATTGGTGAGAGCCTTAACCCACACCACGTTAGCGCCCTGGGCTACGAGCGAGATACCACGCCAGAGCTGAAAGCACTATTAAAGCAATATCAAGGGACGGGTCGTCTGATTGTCTCAAATGCGGTGTCCACACGTGTGGCCATTCCGATGCTGGTGAATAATCTGCGTGAACCGGATAACTACGGCGCCTACAAATCCAAATCCACCAATATCTTCGCCAATGCGAAAAAACAGGGTTATCAGACCGCCTTTATCTCAGCTCAAGGGCTGGAAGGGCTGAGCAACTGGATTGGTATCCATGATATTGATCTGTGGGAAGATACCCAGATCCGCCCGGCACCGGATGTCGGCGCGGACGTTGTTCTGACGCCATCCGTTGAGAAAGCAACGCTGGACTGGAACAAACCGTTCCTGATGGTGCTCAACAGCCGTGCTCCACATATCCCGTACGAGCGTAATATCCCGCAGGGCTTCGCGAAGTTCTCTACGCCGCGTCTGAGTGATGATGTGGCGCAGAAGAAAAATGAGTATGACGATGCGGTCCGCCTGTATGACAAGGAACTCGCGTCCGCGATTCGCACCGCGCTGGCAAAATCCAAACTGCCGGTGCTGGTGTTTATCACCTCCGATCACGGGGAACGCGTGGGCGATAACGGTCTGTTTGGCCACTCGGTTGTAGAAATGCCAATTGCTCAGGTACCGTTCCTCTACTTCAGCAACGATCCAGCTTACGCCATGAAGGAGATCAGTCCGCAGATGCCGCTCAACCATTATCAGGTGGCAACGCTCATCAACAAGATGCTGGGCTACGACGTCAGTAATCCAAATCAAAAAGATGACAGCTTCTTTATCACTGGCGGTGACATTCGCGGGCTTTCGGAGCGCGTAACCTACCATCTGAACGCCCTCCCCGAAGCGGAGCGCTAAACGGTGAGACAAGAAACGGGCAAGAAATTGCCCGTTTTTTTTAAGGCGAATGAACGTAACGCAGGCAAATGGATGCCTAAAAACACCAAAGAGATAGCTTTAGACGGCCCAAATGCTTAGAATTTGCCCGCCGAAACTAAAAAACGGATAATCGCTTGGAATTGTTGTATACCGCCCTGCTCTACATCATTCAGCCACTGGTGTGGCTGAGACTGTTGCTTCGTAGCCGTAAAGCGCCTGCGTATCGTAAACGCTGGGCTGAGCGCTATGGCTTTTGCCGCAATAAAGTCGCCCCGGACGGTATTCTGCTGCATTCCGTTTCTGTTGGTGAAACGCTGGCAGCGATCCCGCTGGTTCGCGCCCTGCGTCACCGCTACCCATCGCTGCCCATCACCGTCACGACGATGACGCCAACCGGCTCAGAGCGCGCGTTATCCGCCTTTGGCAAAGACGTTCATCACGTCTACCTCCCTTACGATCTGCCCTGCGCCATGAATCGTTTCCTGAATACCGTTCGCCCGAAACTGGTGATCGTGATGGAAACTGAACTGTGGCCGAACATGATTTCCGCCCTGCATGCCCGTAAAATTCCACTGGTGATTGCCAACGCGCGCCTGTCAGAGCGCTCAGCGAAAGGCTACGGCAAGCTGGGTAAATTTATGCGCCGTCTCCTGAGCAAAATCACCCTGATTGCCGCGCAAAACGAAGAAGATGCCGCACGCTTTATCGCGCTGGGCCTGAAACGCAACCAGCTTGCGGTAACGGGCAGCCTGAAATTTGATATTTCTGTTACCCCTGAACTCGCCGCCCGCGCGATCACGCTGCGTCGCCAGTGGGCCCCGCGTCGTCAGGTCTGGATTGCAACCAGTACCCATGATGGCGAAGAAGAGATCATCCTGCAGGCGCACCGCAAGCTGCTGGAAAAATTCCCTGATTTACTGCTGATCCTCGTTCCCCGCCATCCGGAGCGTTTTAAAGATGCCCGTGAAATGGTACAGAAAGGCGGCTTCAGCTTCACCTTGCGCAGCAGCGGTGAGATCCCTTCCGGCAGCACCCAGGTGGTGATTGGCGATACCATGGGCGAGCTGATGTTGCTGTACGGCATTGCCGACCTCGCCTTTGTCGGTGGCAGCCTGGTGGAACGCGGCGGCCATAACCCGCTCGAGCCAGCTGCGCACGCCATTCCGGTGCTGATGGGTCCGCACACGTTTAACTTCAAAGATATCTGCGCCAAATTGCAGCAGGCCGATGGTTTAATTACCGTGACCGACGCGGACTCCGTCGTCAAAGAGGTGTCGACCCTTCTGACGGACGAAGATTATCGTCTGTGGTACGGTCGCCATGCCGTCGAAGTGCTGCATCAGAACCAGGGCGCACTCACCCGTCTTCTGCAGCTTCTGCAACCTTATCTGCCTCAGCGGAGCCACTAATGTCAACGCGTCTGTCGGTCGTGATGATCGCCAAAAACGCCGCCGACCTGCTTCCGGACTGCCTGGCTTCGATCGCCTGGGCTGACGAAATCGTCGTGCTTGACTCCGGCAGCACGGACAACACGGTGGACGTTGCCCGCGCAGCGGGTGCAAAGGTCTTTATCAATACGGACTGGCAAGGCTATGGCATCCAGCGCCAGCGCGCGCAAAAGTATGCTACCGGTGATTACGTGTTGATGATCGACACCGACGAGCGTGTCACCCCGGAACTCCAGCAAGCCATTCAGACCGTGCTTGCCGCGCCGCAGCCCGAAGCGGTCTACAGCATTGCCCGTCGTAACTATTTCCTGGGCCGTTTTATGCGCCACAGCGGCTGGTATCCTGACCGCGTAATGCGCCTCTATGAGCGCGAGCGCTATCAGTACAACGACAACCTGGTCCACGAGTCACTGGTCTGCGACAGCGCCCGGCAGATCCCCCTGACGGGCGATTTGCTACACCTGACCTGCCGCGATTTCGCCAGCTTCCAGCGTAAACAGCTCAGCTATGCCACCGCGTGGGCGCAGGAACGCCACCAGCGCGGCAAGAAGGCCACGCTGACCGGCATCTTCACCCACACGCTGGGCGCGTTTCTGAAAACGTTGCTGCTGCGTGGCGGGGTGCTGGACGGTAAGCAGGGCTGGTTACTGGCGGTGGTGAATGCCCAGTATACTTTCAACAAATACACCGAGCTGTGGGCGCTCTGCCGCGGCTACTCAGAGAAAACGTGAGCCATGAGCACAAAAGCGATTTATCCGGGTACCTTCGATCCGATCACCAACGGTCATCTTGATATCATCACCCGTGCGGCGTGCATGTTCGACACGGTGATTCTGGCGATTGCCGCCAGTCCCAGCAAGAAACCCATGTTTGACCTCGACGAGCGTGTTGCGCTTGCCCGCGATGCGATTGCACACCTGCCGAATGTAGAGGTAGTGGGCTTCAGCGACCTGATGGCAAACTTCGCCCGTGCCCAGCAGGCAAACATCCTGATTCGCGGGTTACGCGCGGTGGCAGACTTCGAGTATGAGATGCAGCTGGCGCACATGAACCGCCACCTGATGCCGGAACTGGAAAGCGTATTCCTGATGCCGTCCAAAGAGTGGTCGTTTATCTCGTCCACGCTGGTAAAAGAGGTGGCTCGCCATCATGGGGACGTTACCCACTTCCTGCCGGTAAACGTCCACCAGGCGTTGCTAGAAAAGCTAAAGTAGCGCTATTTCTGACACTGACGGCAGTAGAACGTGGCGCGCTGTGCGTGCTTCGTGGCAATAACTGGCGTTCCGCAGACTCTGCATGGCTCACCTTTACGGCCATACACCTGCAGCTCCTGAGCAAAATAGCCCGGCTTGCCGTCGCTTTGCAGGAAATCCTTCAGCGTGGTTCCGCCCTGCTCAATCGAGCGCAGCAATACCGCTTTAATCACTCTGACCAGCAGCTCGCACTCCTGAGCCGACAGTGAAGAGGCCAGCCGATCGGGATGGATCCCGGCGGCAAACAGCGATTCGCTGGCATAGATATTCCCCACGCCGACCACCAGCTTGTTATCCATCAGCCAGGGCTTAATCGGGCTCTTCTTCTTCGCGCACTTCGCTTTCAGGTATTCCGCATTAAACGCGTCTGAGAGCGGCTCCGGGCCCAGATGCGCCAGCACGTTGTGCCCTTCCAGCTCTTTAGTCCACAGCCACGCGCCAAAGCGCCGTGGGTCGGTGTAACGCAGCACTTTGCCGTTGCTCATCACCAGATCGACGTGGTCGTGCTTTTCCGCGGACAGTTCTTCAGTAAGGATGCGCAGGCTCCCGGACATCCCCAGATGGATGATAATCCAGCCGTCAGGCAGCTCCAGCAGCAGGTATTTCGCGCGGCGCTGCACGCTAAGCACGGGTTTATCGCTTAACGCGTGGATCTCATCGGACACCGGCCAGCGCAGACGTCCATTGCGAACGACAGCATGAAGAATCGTCGCGCCGACCAGATGGGGCTCAATGCCGCGGCGGCTGGTCTCTACCTCAGGTAATTCAGGCATGGTTCCTCCGTTGAGATGCAGAATGCAAAAAACCCCGCAGTTGCGGGGTTTTTCAATACAAGGAGGCTAAAATTATTTGATTTTAGCTTCTTTGTACAGTACGTGCTGGCGTACAACTGGATCGAATTTTTTCAGTTCCAGTTTTTCCGGCTTAGTACGTTTGTTCTTCGTGGTGGTGTAGAAGTGACCTGTACCAGCAGAAGAAACCAGCTTGATTTTCTCGCGAATACCTTTAGCCATGATTTATTTCCTCTTTAAGTACTTAGTACTTTTCGCCACGGGCACGCAGTTCAGACAGAACTGTATCGATGCCTTTCTTATCAATTACACGCATACCTTTAGCAGATACACGCAGGGTGACAAAACGCTTCTCGCTCTCAACCCAGAAACGGTGAGAGTGCAGGTTCGGCAGGAAACGGCGTTTAGTCGCGTTCAGTGCGTGGGAACGGTTGTTACCGGTCACCGGACGCTTGCCAGTAACTTGGCAGACTCGGGACATGTCTATTCTCCAAAAATCAAATTAGCTCGAGCTTCGTATGGGGTATCGGCGCCTCGTCAGGCTTTACAGCCCGGTCATCGCATAGTTCTAAGTGAACTCTCGATTGCCAGGCCCAAATGCCAAACCCGAGATTCTCAAAGGTGGCGTAGTATACGCTGACTCGGCGGTGTGCTCAAGTCCCGAACAGACAAAGATCCCGATGGATCGCCAGAAATAGCCTAAATCCAGCCATGTTCGGCAAAAGAAAGGTACTCTCCGCGGCCAATTATCAGATGATCCAGCACACGAATGTCCATGAATTGACAGCATTTGATAATGCGCTCGGTCATTTCTTTGTCAGCTCTGCTCGGTTCTGCACAGCCAGAGGGGTGATTATGCGCGAGGATCACGCCCGCTGCATTCACTTTTATCGCTTCGCGCACAATTTCACGCGGATGTACCTCTACATGGTTCAGAGTACCCGAAAAAAGATGGCTGTGTTTCAGCACCCTGTTCCTGTTATCGAGAAAGATCACCATAAAGATCTCGCGTTCAACATCGGTTAACTGACTTTGCAGGAATTCACGCGTCATCGCTGGCGTCAGGATCGGTGCCTCCTTCTCCAGGCGGACATTGTTAAAACGGCGGGCCAGCTCGGCAATCGCCCTCAGCTGAGCATATTTCGCCACGCCGATCCCGCCAATATGCTTAAACTGTGCCAGGTCGGCGGTCAGCAAGCCATACAGTGAACCGAAATGAGCGATCAGCTCTTTTGCCAGCGTAAAGACCGTTTTCCCCGGGGTCCCGGTACGCAAAAAGAGCGCCAGCAGCTCATCGTCTGTTAATGGGGTGACGCCGTTGCGCAGCAACTTTTCGCGCGGCAGCAGCAGTTCATCCTCTTCTTCCATGCTCTTTCTCCCTTTTTACCCACATGCTGCCACAGGCCAGTCAGGCACTCGACGGCCTCGTATCGTTCTTGCGTAGCGCCTCGCAAAGTGAGCTAAGGACAAAATCACCGCGCTCAGGGGATTGTGATAAAATGCCCGCTCTCTGGTGAAACCCAACAGGAAAGAATCATGATGAGCCTGGCCGGTAAAAAAATCGTTCTTGGCGTAAGCGGCGGTATTGCTGCCTATAAAGCGCCGGAGCTGGTGCGTCGTCTGCGCGAGCGCGGGGCGGATGTGCGGGTCGCGATAACCGAAGGCGGCAAAGCCTTTATCACTCCCCTGAGCCTGCAGGCCGTGTCAGGGTATCCGGTATCTGACAGCCTGCTCGACCCGGCCGCCGAAGCCGCAATGGGCCACATTGAGCTTGGGAAGTGGGCAGATCTTGTGATTCTTGCCCCTGCCACGGCTGATTTGATCGCCCGAGTGGCGGCCGGTATGGCGAACGATTTGGTTTCAACCATATGCCTCGCTACACCTGCCCCGGTCGCCGTTGTGCCTGCGATGAACCAGCAGATGTACCGTAACGCGGCCACCCAGCATAATCTGGAGATGCTGGCGTCACGTGGCCTGTTTATCTGGGGTCCGGACAGCGGCAGCCAGGCCTGCGGCGATGTGGGCCCGGGCCGCATGCTTGACCCACTGACGATTGTCGACATGGCCGCCGCCCATTTCTCGCCTGTCAACGATCTGCAACATCTCAACATCATGATTACCGCGGGCCCTACGCGCGAGCCGCTGGACCCGGTGCGTTACATCACTAACCACAGTTCCGGCAAAATGGGTTTTGCCATTGCCGCCGCCGCCGCAAAACGCGGCGCCAACGTCACGCTGGTAAGCGGTCCGGTCTCGTTGCCTACGCCGCCTTTTGTGCAGCGCATTAACGTCACCACCGCCCTGGAGATGGAAGCCGCCGTGCAGGCTCATGCGCAACGCCAGCAGATTTTCATCGGTTGTGCGGCCGTGGCAGACTACCGCGCTGAGACCATCTCTGATGCGAAAATCAAAAAGCAAGGCGATGAATTAACGCTAAAAATGGTGAAAAACCCGGACATTGTTGCCGGCGTCGCCGCACTAAAAAACCATCGTCCTTACGTTGTTGGGTTTGCCGCAGAAACGAATAATGTGGAAGAATATGCCCGGCAAAAACGTACGCGCAAAAACCTCGATTTAATCTGCGCGAACGATGTATCGCTGGCCACGCAAGGATTTAACAGCGACAGCAACGCACTGCACCTTTTCTGGCAGGATGGAGATAAAATCTTACCGCTTGAGCGCAAGGAACTCCTGGGCCAACAATTACTGGACGAGATCGTTACCCGTTATGATGAAAAAAATCGACGTTAAGATTCTGGACCCGCGTGTTGGCGAGCAATTCCCGCTGCCAACCTATGCCACCTCCGGCTCTGCCGGACTTGACCTGCGCGCCTGTCTCGATGACGCCGTAGAACTGGCTCCGGGTGCCACCACCCTGATCCCGACGGGCCTGGCCATTCACATTGCTGACCCGTCTCTGGCGGCAGTCATCCTGCCACGCTCTGGCCTTGGCCATAAGCATGGCGTTGTGCTGGGCAACCTGGTTGGCCTGATCGACTCCGACTATCAGGGTCAACTGATGGTTTCCGTCTGGAACCGTGGTCAGGACAGCTTCACCATTGAACCGGGCGAGCGTATCGCGCAGATGGTCTTTGTGCCAGTGGTTCAGGCAGAATTTAACCTGGTGGCAGATTTTGACGCCACCGACCGTGGCGAAGGCGGCTTCGGCCATTCCGGGCGCAAATAAACGCCCAACAAACACGTATCTCACAGCGCCATAATGCAATAACAAACCGCAAACGTCCGTTTGCGGTCGCTGTGTGGATGCCAGCCTGGCAAGTGCTTATTTTCAGGGGTATTTTGTAACATGGCAGAAAAACAAACCGCGAAAAGGAATCGTCGCGAAGAAATACTTCAATCTCTGGCTCTGATGCTTGAATCCAGCGATGGCAGTCAACGCATCACCACCGCTAAACTGGCCGCCTCTGTAGGCGTGTCTGAGGCGGCGCTATACCGTCATTTCCCCAGTAAAACCAGGATGTTCGACAGTCTGATTGAGTTTATTGAAGACAGCCTGATCACACGCATCAACCTGATTCTGAAAGACGAAAAAGACACCACCGCGCGTCTGCGTCTGATTGTGCTGTTAATTCTGGGCTTTGGTGAACGTAACCCGGGCTTGACCCGTATCCTCACTGGCCACGCGCTGATGTTTGAGCAGGACAGGCTACAGGGCCGCATTAATCAGCTTTTCGAACGTATTGAAGCGCAGCTGCGCCAGGTACTACGCGAGAAGAAAATGCGTGAAGGCGAAGGATACACGATGGATGAGACATTGCTGGCAAGCCAGATCTTAGCGTTTTGTGAAGGTATGCTCTCACGCTTTGTCCGTAGCGAATTTAAATACCGTCCAACGGACGATTTTGACGCCCGCTGGCCGCTCGTCGCCGCTCAGTTGCAATAACTCCGGTGCCGGATGACGGCTTCGCCTTATCCGGCCTGCGGGTGATGTAGGCCCGGTAAGCGGTAGCGCCACCGGGCAATTCAGCTACACGCCAAACTCTTCGCGATATGCACGCACCGCAGCCAGATGGTCCGCCATCTCAGGCTTCTCTTCCAGATACGCAATCAGCTCTTTCAGGGTAATGATAGAGGTCACTTTGCAGCCGTAATCACGCTCAACTTCCTGGATAGCAGAGATATCGCCGCGACCACGCTCCTGACGATCCAGAGAAATCAGTACGCCAGCCAGCGTCGCGCCGTGAGCCTGGATAATCTCCATCGATTCACGAATCGCAGTGCCTGCGGTGATCACATCGTCCACCAGCATCACGCGGCCCTGCAGTGCACTGCCGACCAGGTTACCGCCTTCACCGTGGGTTTTAGCCTCTTTACGGTTAAAGCAGTACGGCACGTCGCGATCGTGATGTTCCGCCAGCGCTACTGCGGTGGTGGTCGCAATCGGAATGCCTTTGTAGGCCGGGCCAAAAAGCAGGTCAAAATCAATTCCGGAATCCATCAGCGCTTCGGCATAGAAACGACCCAACAGCGCCAGATCGCGCCCGGTATTAAACAGCCCGGCGTTAAAGAAATAAGGGCTCTTACGACCGGATTTCAGCGTAAACTCGCCAAACTTAAGGACCTGTTTATTAATCGCAAACTCAATAAACTGGCGCTGATACGATTTCATGGATTCGCTCCTTTGGTTTCAGTCTTGCAGGCAAAAAAAAGGCGACTCATTGGTCGCCTTTAAAATCAATCTTCTAACGCCGCTTTCTGCGACGTGACAATAGATTCGATTCCCCCTCGGGCCAGAGCCAGCAGGGTAAGAAGTTCTTCATGGGTGAACGGCTCGCCTTCCGCCGTGCCCTGCACCTCAATGATGCGACCGTCTTCGGTCATCACTACGTTCATGTCGGTCTCGGCGGCGGAATCTTCGACGTATTCCAGATCGCACAGCGCTTCACCGTTAACGATACCCACGGAAACCGCCGCAACCATGCCTTTCATTGGGTTGGTTTTAAGCTTACCGGCTGCAACCAGTTTGTTCAGGGCATCGGCCAGCGCCACACAGGCACCGGTAATGGACGCGGTACGCGTGCCGCCATCAGCCTGAATCACGTCGCAGTCGAGCGTAATCGTGAATTCACCGAGAGTTTTCAGGTCCACAGCAGCGCGTAGCGCACGCGCGATCAGACGCTGAATTTCCATGGTACGGCCACCCTGCTTACCCTTCGCCGCTTCACGGGCGTTACGGGTGTGGGTCGCGCGCGGCAGCATGCCGTATTCTGCGGTGATCCAGCCCTGGCCCTGGCCTTTCAGGAAACGCGGAACACCTTCTTCGATGGACGCGGTGCACAGTACTTTGGTGTCACCAAACTCAACCAGCACGGAACCTTCAGCGTGTTTTGTATAGTTACGGGTCAGGGTGACGGGACGCACCTGATTGGCGCTACGACCTGATGGACGCATGATGGATTCTCCGGCTTGAAACGAATGTGGCTGCGCATTATACGGATAAAGGACGCTTATTCCTATCCTGAGAAGCCCCCGAAAGCTATAATCCCCCCATCTCTCCTTTAAAAACGGGAATGTCTATGATCCGCAGTATGACCGCCTACGCCCGGCGTGAAATCAAGGGTAGCTGGGGTAGCGCTACCTGGGAAATGCGCTCGGTAAACCAGCGCTATCTGGAAACATATTTCCGTATGCCGGAGCAGTTCCGCAGCCTCGAGCCCGTTGTACGCGAGCGCATCCGTACTCGTCTGACGCGCGGTAAAGTGGAATGTAACCTGCGTTTTGAGCCTGATGCCAGTGCGCAAGGCGAACTGATCCTGAATGAAAAACTGGCTAAACAGCTCGTGAATGCGGCGAACTGGGTCAAAATGCAAAGTGATGAAGGCGAAATCAACCCGGTTGATATTCTGCGCTGGCCTGGCGTCATGGCTGCCGGTGAGCAGGATCTGGATGCCATCGCCGCCGAAATCCTTGCCGCCCTCGACGGTACCCTGGATGACTTTATCGTGGCCCGCGAAACCGAAGGCCAGGCGCTGAAAGCGATGATTGAGCAGCGTCTTGAAGGCGTAAGCGCCGAAGTGGCAAAAGTCCGCACCCATATGCCGGAAGTGCTGCAATGGCAGCGCGAGCGTCTGGTAGCCAAACTGGAAGAAGCGGAAGTTCAGCTGGAAAACACCCGTCTGGAACAAGAGCTGGTGCTGATGGCGCAGCGTATTGACGTTGCCGAAGAGCTGGATCGTCTGGAAGCACACGTGAAAGAGACCTACAACATCCTGAAGAAGAAGGAAGCGGTAGGCCGCCGCCTCGACTTTATGATGCAGGAGTTCAACCGCGAGTCGAACACCCTGGCATCTAAGTCGATCAATGCTGAAGTAACCAACTCAGCGATCGAGCTGAAGGTGCTGATTGAGCAGATGCGCGAGCAAATCCAGAATATCGAGTAACCTCCCTCGATAATGTTTAAAAGGCCACTGGAAGCAGTGGCCTTTTTCGTTTGGCATTAGAACACAAGAAATTACTTATTGCTTTTGTTACACTCTCCGACGTTTTAATTAAAAGAAAAATATTGTTCGGAAAAGTGAATGGCAAACATCAACTTAACATTAGAGGAAAGCAAAAGCCTCGCCGTTGACCGCGAATTCCGCCAGGATATCAACCTGCTGCGTGGCGTTGCCATTCTTTCAGTAGTGCTTTACCACTTCGCACCAGCCCTTCTCCCGGGCGGGTTTGTTGGGGTAGATATCTTCTTTGTTATCTCTGGTTTTCTGATGACAAAAATTATATCTACAAGCCTGGAAAAGCATTCATTTAACCTTATAAAGTTTTATACTGCACGTGCTAAACGCATACTCCCTGCATTGCTTTTGATGTGTATTATCATGGCATTGGCGACTTTATTTTGGCTTCCAACAAACGAATATCGAAAACTCGGAAATTATATTGGCTATATCGTTATTTTTATTTCCAATATAAAGCTAAATAAGGAGTCTGGAGACTATTTTGCTACCGACTCGCATGAAAACTGGTTCCTTCACACTTGGTCACTCTCGGTTGAATGGCAGTTTTATCTGGTTTTACCCTTTATTATTATGGCGTTATACCCGCTCAGGAAATGGATCACTACCGGGTTATGCCTGCTGATACTTACGCTGGGTGCATTTTGGTATAGCATGAGTGCAACGGCGAATGACGCTACCCGGTTTTATTTGATGCCCTATCGCGCTTGGGAAATGCTCTGCGGTGGCCTCGTCTGGTATGGGGCAAATCGTTTAACCCTCCCCAGGGCTTTGCGCACGATAACGAGCCTGCTGGGATATATGCTCATCGCGGCTTCTGTTTTCTTTATTAGCGCTGAACGCGCCTGGCCAGGCGGGTTAACTCTGCTACCCATCATCGGTACCATGCTAGTTATCTATAGCAACGATAATTCACTGTTTAGCCTTGCTGACCGAAACCTTCGCTGGGTGGGTTTAAGTTCCTATTCTATCTATTTATGGCATTGGCCTGTTGCCGTGTACCTCATTTATGCAGGGCACCAGGACAACGGACTCTGGGTAGTCGGCGCTATTGCCTTATCATTTTTACTCGGATGGGTCTCATGGGTAATGATTGAGCAACCCGCCAAAAACTTTTTGAACCAGCTTAGCGTTGCAGCATTATGGATAATTCTGTTTAGCTGTATCGGGACAGCCTGGGGGTATAGCTATCTGGTAAAAAACGGCATGATTGTCAGCCACCCTGATGTGCAGGTAGAGCGGATTGCCACCGAAGCGAACAATAAAAACTATGCCGCCGATCCAAAAACGCACATGAGTTTTTACGGTACCGGTACACCTGCAGCCATCATTATTGGCGACAGCCACGCCGAAGCGGCGGCAACTGCCGTTGCTGCAGCGGCAGCAGATCGTGGTTCAGTTGTCGGCATAACCTATTCCGGTTGCCCTACGTTGGCAGATGCCACTCTGCTAGAGAGCAAACGTTGTGGCAAATTTAACCGCTCGCTGAGTGAAAAATTGAAAGCCTATCCTGCTAACGTCCCGGTAGTGATTATCAACCGTCTGACCCACTATGCTGAGAAAAGACTTGTGAAATTCATCACAGGCTCTCTGGACGATAAACAATATTTACAGCAGTATGCGGCGTCCATCGTAAAGATGGCCTGTACGCTTAATCGCGAACATCCGGTGGTGCTGGTCAATCCTGTTCCAGAAATGAATGTGAATGTGCCCCGAACCCTCTCCCATCGCTTAATGACGTCTAAAAAAGCGCAGGATATCTCCATTCCTCTGGAAGAGTATCAGAATCGAAACCGCGCAATACTGATGGCGCAATCTCTGGCAGCAAAAACCTGTGGCGTTAAGGTTCTCGACCCCACGCCTTATCTGTGCAGTGCGGGGCGGTGCATGGGCAGTAAAAATCTTGAACCGCACTATTTCGACGATAACCACCTCAGCGAGACGGGTAATAAAGCGCTTGTGCCTATGTTTCGTCTGATCTTCACTCAACACACGCCCTAAACATGAGAAAAAATAATGTATTCATAAACACATTGACGCCATAAAGACGGCGCATGAACTGTTTTTGGATTAAAATAAGTAGGTCATTGTCGCTCACACAAAAAAAACTAAATAGTGACCCGCTGCACAAAACGCTACTCTGCCGCCCAACATGCTGGGGGAAGACATGCTGCTACATATTCTTTATCTCGTAGGGATCACAGCCGAAGCCATGACTGGAGCACTCGCTGCTGGTCGTCGACGTATGGATACGTTTGGGGTGATCATTATTGCTACTGCCACAGCACTGGGTGGTGGATCGGTACGTGATATCCTGTTGGGACACTATCCGCTTGGCTGGGTAAAAAACCCTGAATACATTGTTATTGTGGCGATTGCCGCTGTGTTGACCACCATCGTTGCGCCGGTTATGCCCCATCTTCGCCGTCTGTTTTTAGTCCTTGACGCTTTGGGTCTTGTGGTTTTCTCCATCATAGGGGCGCAAATCGCGCTGGATATGGGCGAAAGTCCGGTCATTGCCACTATCGCCGCAGTCGTAACAGGCGTGTTTGGTGGCGTATTGCGTGATATGTTCTGCAAGCGCATTCCGCTGGTTTTTCAGAAAGAGCTTTACGCCGGGATATCCTTCGCCTCTGCCGTTCTGTATATTGCTTTACAACACTATGTTTCGAGCCATGATGTTGTGATCATTGCTACGTTAATATTTGGCTTTACGGCTCGCTTGCTGGCGCTGCGCTTAAAACTGGGATTGCCCATTTTTCATTACACGCAGGACACACATTGAATTCTCAACAAAGCTACAACAAAGTAGTAAAAAGCACTTTTTGTTATCTCATTTTACCGGGGCAATTGCGATAAACTATCGCACCTTTCCCCCCATTAATTTGCGTTAAAACAATGTCCTTTGCCAAAACGTCAGCACTGATTATTCATAAAAAACTCAGCAGTCATTTTTTAATATTGCTGCTCGTTTCCGTGCTAATTCAATTATGGCCTGTATTTTTAACGCAACCTGCCCGATTCGCAGTGCGCATTGCGATTTGTAATGCGCTGTTACTGATTTGTGCCGCAGCGATCTATCGCTCGCTTTCCGGCAAGATGGTCGCATTTGCTTTAACCGCCCTGCTCACGTTAAATTTTGCGATTGCTTACAGTACATGGAGTGTCTACCAGAGCGAATTTAACACTGTATTTGCGATGAGTATGCTCGGCACTCACGTAGCCGAGGCAAAAAGCATGTCGGGTTTATACCTTCACTGTTTACCAGCCGCGGTTGCTTACTTTATTGTCACCTGGTACGCAATCCAATCCGCTGGCGAGCATGCTTCTTCCCGGGTAAAAACCGTCGGATTCGTTCTGCTTGCCGTTTATTTGGGATGGTACTCAACGGCAAGCTGGCTAAAAAAACGCCACGACCTTGAAGTTTATTATCCCCTAAGCTCCCGGATTTTAACCAATACACCGTTTTACATCGGCGCAGAGTTTATTATTGCTCATCGTGATAACGCGCTGGCACAGAAAATCAGTCAGCACAGTATCAATTATCCTGCGTTGCAGCATCATGAAACAGGCATCGAAAATTATGTTGTTATCGTAGGTGAATCCGCACGTCGCAGCAATATGCAGCTTTACGGTTTTAACCAGGAGACCACGCCAGTGGAATCCAGGCTGACTAAGAATGCCCTCATTTTTAGCAATGCTATTGCCCCCGCGTCAGCCACCGTTCTTTCCGTGCCGATGATATTAAGTAAAGCGGATCCGGACCACTTCACCGCCGATAAGCTTGCTGACAATATCGTTAGCCTTGCTAATCAAACGGGCTATCACACGGAATGGATTAGCGCCCAGGGTAATACAGGCAAGAGCAATAATTACATTGTGGCCATTGCCTCTGTCAGCCAAAAAGCCCAGTGGATTGACACGCGTTATGACTCCGAGCTTTTACCTGCCCTTGATGAGGCGCTTAAAACCCCCGGCAAGAAATTGATTTTTCTACATATAAACGGCAGTCACGAGATGGCCTGCGATCGGTACCCCGCATCCGCCAATATTCTGCACTCCGGCAACAAATATGAAGATTGCTACAATAACGCGATTTTGTTTACCGACTCTTTCATTGGCGAAGTGACTAAACGCCTGCAGGGTAGCACATCCTCTCTGCTCTATTTTTCAGACCATGGACTGGAAAAAAACCCGCAACTGAATTCTATCTATATGCATGGCTCACGTAATCCAAGCAAAGAAGCTTACCAGGTCCCCCAGTTTATCTGGTACAGCCAGCAAGCCCTGAATACTCAAAAAAGAGCGGTGGGTTGGATACATGAACCGTGGCCCACGGCAAGCAATTATGAATTGATGTTAACGTGGCTTGGAATCACAACGGGTGTTGATCAGTGCAGTTCGGTACTTGAAGCGTGCTACCAGGCTCCCACGCTTATCCCGGTGATTGATGGCGGCCGTCACATCTATGACTACGATCAGCTTCGCGAAACCTTCAGTTCGCCAGACAGGCATACCCCCTGGCGCAAAGCTAAAGCAAGCTCACTCTAAAATCCTGGCAGACCCTGTTTGCCGAGCCACGTCGCCAGGATGGCAACGCCAGGATCGTGAATGAATGCGACAATTTTCCGCGCCCTCTCTTCCCCCGTACCCGGCAAGGCCTGCCACGCCTTTGCGCTGCGTTCACGCATCTGTTGCCATGACATATCCCCCAACGCCTTCAGCGAGGCTTGTGGCAATGGCGCACCCAACGCCATCATCCAGTGGATAAAAGGTTGTTCACGTACCAGGTTGAAGCGATGCCAGATCGCCAGCCCCCGCGCTGGAGAAAACCCCGGCGTAGACTGGAGCTGCGCCTGCGTTAAGAGCAGCCATGAGAAGAGATGTTCAAAACGATGCGCCTGCCAGAGTGTTCGCCAGCCTGACTCGCCTAATCCTTCAATGTTGAATACCTGCTTAGAACTGAGCCACGTCAACCGGGCGAAGAACTGTTCCATACACTCTGGCGAAGCATAAAAACAGCTCAGGGAGTGAAAACGCGAGGCCGGTGGTTCTGGTTTTTGTCTGTCCGTCCCTCGCCAGATAACCTTATCAAACCGTGGGATACCCAGCCCGGCAAGGCTCACCTGGATCTGATCGCCAGGGGCAATATCCAGCCTCTGCCAGCGTCCAACCGACCCCAGGCTCACCCGCTGTACCTGTTTATCATCCAGTTGCACCGGCTCCAGCGCCGCCACGACGGAAATTTTACCCGTACGCCCAACTGAAAAATGAATATCCCTGACCTCAGCAACCTGCGCAACTGGCGGATATTTCCACGCCATGACCCAGTTGCCTTCGCCAGGCAGCCAGCGCTCCCCTGAAGGCGACTCCGCGGACCGAACCACAATGCCATCCGTGGCAAAGGGTAATGCTGTGTTTTGCCAGGCCAAACGCTGCTTTTCAACTTCATCAACCGTTCGGGCGGGCAAGGTATAGGGCGCCGTCATGGAAAACCCTGCTCCGGAAAGCGCCGAAATCATACTTTCCATCTCTTTCGGACCATCCGGCCAGGCCCAGATAAATATTCCTGTCTGGTTCAGAAGCGCACCGTCGTTCTGCCGCATCATCGCCCCCGCCACTTTTGCGCGTGCATTCATTCCGCCCATCTGCCGCTGAATATGATTCTCGCGCATCCAGAAAAGCTCCCCCTGCAGGACGCTGTTTGCCAGTGCGCCGGATACCTCTTTAGGCACTGACGGAATCAAACGCACGCGAGCGGTCCAGTCCTCACCTTTTAACCCATTACCGCGACTGATAGCCTGGGCGAGCTTTCCGTTGCGATACACCAGCGTCACCGCCACGCCGTCGACTTTTGGCTGCATCCAGAGATTTTTCTGGCCTCGCATCCACTGACCTAGCGCTTCTTTGCTGGCGGCCTTATGCACCCCCGTATGGGCAACAGGATGTTTTACGCTTCCCGTCAGCGCAGGTAAGGTGTTCTCTGAGAGATCATGGCCAAAACAGCGCTGCCACTGGGCTAAGCGTCCGTTGAGCTGGTCGTATACCTCGTCGTTGACCTCGCTGACGCCCTGCTTCCAGTAGGCTTCATCCCAGCGTTTGATCTGTGCGCTTAAGGATGCAATCTCTTTTCCGGCTTTAGCCTGTGACCACACCGGACACACCGCCGCCCCATAACCACACCACAACAGCATTAACCCGCTTATCCATCGCCACATCGCTACCCCTCCTTTGCAATGCCGGAGGTATAACCTGACGTGAGAAACATGGCTAATAACAACTTCTCATCATGCGAGACGCTATCCAGTATTCATTTTTATTGCAGCAAACCGCGGGTAAAACCTGAAAACGGTACGCAAAATTCAATAATCCAGGGGAAAAAGTGTGACAAAGGCTACGTCACACTGCGCCGACGTGTATAATAAGCCCGTATGTAGGACTTCTTCGCTAACACATACAAAAGACTCTCATGGCTCAAGGCACGCTTTATATTGTTTCTGCCCCTAGTGGCGCGGGTAAATCCAGCCTTATTCAGGCACTGTTAAAAACCCAACCGTTGTACGACACACAGGTATCTGTTTCTCACACCACGCGTCAGCCGCGTCCGGGTGAAGTGCACGGTGAACACTATTTCTTTGTGGATCACGACGAGTTCAGAGCGATGATCGCCAGGGATGCGTTTCTTGAACACGCTGAAGTGTTTGGTAACTACTACGGTACCTCGCGTGAAACCATTGAGCAGGTTCTGGCCACGGGCGTGAATGTCTTCCTGGATATCGACTGGCAGGGCGCACAGCAAATTCGCAAGAAAATGCCGGAGTCACGCAGTATCTTTATTTTACCGCCATCGAAAGATGAGCTGGATCGCCGTCTGCGTGGCCGTGGTCAGGACAGCGAAGACGTGATTGCAAAGCGTATGGCCCAGGCAGTTGCAGAAATGAGCCATTACGCGGAATATGATTACCTTATTGTGAATGATGATTTTGATGCCGCGCTGAGCGATCTCAAAACCATCCTTCGCGCAGAACGTCTGCGTATGAGCCGCCAGAAGCAGCGACATGACGCATTAATCACCAAACTGTTGGCAGACTGAACCCACTTTCAGTATCATGCCCAGTCATTTCTTCACCTGTGGAGCATTTTAAGTATGGCACGCGTAACTGTTCAGGACGCTGTAGAGAAAATTGGTAACCGTTTTGACCTGGTACTGGTCGCCGCGCGTCGCGCTCGTCAGATGCAGGTAGGCGGTAAAGATCCGCTGGTACCGGAAGAAAACGATAAAACCACCGTTATTGCACTTCGCGAAATCGAAGAAGGTCTGATCAACAACCAGATCCTCGACGTGCGTGAGCGCCAGGAGCAGCAAGAGCAGGAAGCCGCAGAACTGCAGGCCGTAACCGCCATTGCTGAAGGTCGTCGTTAATTAAACCTGCGGGTCGCCCTTGTATCTGTTTGAAAGCCTGAATCAACTGATTCAAACCTATCTGCCTGAAGACCAGATTAAGCGTCTTCAGCAGGCGTATCTCGTTGCACGTGACGCTCACGAGGGCCAGACACGTTCAAGCGGTGAACCCTACATCACGCACCCTGTTGCGGTAGCCTGCATTCTGGCCGAGATGAAACTCGACTACGAAACGCTGATGGCTGCTCTGCTGCATGACGTGATCGAAGATACCCCTGCCACCTACCAGGATATGGAACAGCTGTTTGGCAAAAGCGTTGCCGAACTGGTGGAAGGGGTCTCTAAGCTTGATAAGCTGAAATTCCGCGACAAGAAAGAGGCGCAAGCCGAAAACTTCCGCAAGATGATTATGGCGATGGTGCAGGATATCCGCGTCATTCTCATCAAACTCGCTGACCGTACCCACAACATGCGCACGCTGGGCTCACTTCGCCCGGACAAGCGTCGCCGCATTGCTCGTGAAACCCTGGAAATTTACAGTCCGCTGGCGCACCGTTTAGGTATTCACCACATTAAAACCGAGCTGGAAGAGCTGGGTTTTGAAGCGTTATACCCGAACCGCTATCGCGTCATTAAAGAGGTGGTGAAAGCCGCACGCGGTAACCGTAAAGAGATGATTCAAAAGATCCTCTCGGAAATTGAAGGGCGTTTACAGGAAGCGGGCATTCCGTGCCGCGTCAGCGGCCGCGAGAAACATCTGTACTCGATTTACTGCAAAATGGTGCTCAAAGAGCAGCGTTTTCACTCGATCATGGATATTTACGCGTTCCGCGTGATCGTCCACGATGCCGACACCTGCTATCGCGTGCTGGGGCAGATGCACAGCCTCTACAAACCGCGTCCGGGGCGCATGAAAGATTACATCGCCATTCCAAAAGCGAACGGCTATCAATCTTTGCATACCTCGATGATCGGTCCACACGGCGTGCCTGTCGAAGTGCAGATCCGCACCGAAGACATGGACCAGATGGCAGAGATGGGTGTCGCCGCGCACTGGGCGTATAAAGAGCACGGTGGCGAAAGCAGCACGACTGCACAGATCCGCGCCCAACGCTGGATGCAGAGCCTGCTGGAACTGCAGCAGAGTGCGGGTAGCTCCTTTGAATTTATCGAGAGCGTGAAATCCGATCTCTTCCCGGATGAGATTTACGTTTTCACCCCAGAAGGTCGCATTGTCGAACTGCCTGCGGGCGCAACGCCGGTCGACTTTGCTTACGCAGTACATACCGATATCGGGCATGCCTGCGTGGGCGCACGCGTCGACAGACAGCCTTATCCGCTGTCTCAGCCGCTCTCCAGCGGCCAGACGGTAGAAATTATTACCGCACCGGGCGCACGCCCGAACGCGGCCTGGCTGAACTTTGTGGTGAGCTCCAAAGCGCGCGCCAAAATTCGCCAGTTGCTGAAAAACCTCAAGCGCGACGACTCCGTCAGCCTGGGACGCCGTCTGCTCAACCACGCGTTGGGCGGTAGCCGTAAGCTGGCTGAAATTCCACCAGAGCATATCCAGCGCGAACTCGACCGCATGAAGCTCACGTCTCTGGACGATCTGCTGGCGGAAATTGGTCTCGGTAACGCCATGAGCGTCGTGGTGGCGAAAAACCTGCAGCAGGGCGAAGCGATACCTTCTGCTCCAGGCGCATCCGGCCACGCTCATCTGCCAATCAAAGGCGCGGACGGGGTGCTGATCACCTTCGCGAAATGTTGCCGTCCAATCCCAGGTGACCCGATTATTGCGCACGTCAGCCCCGGCAAAGGGCTGGTTATCCACCATGAATCCTGTCGTAACATTCGCGGCTACCAGAAAGAAGCCGAGAAGTTTATGGCGGTCGAGTGGGACAAAGAGACGGCGCAGGAATTTATCACCGAAATTAAGGTGGATATGTTCAATCACCAGGGTGCCCTGGCAAACCTGACGGCAGCGATCAACACGGCCTCGTCCAACATTCAGAGCCTGAATACGGAAGAAAAAGACGGCCGCGTTTATAGCGCCTTTATTCGTCTGACCGCCCGCGACCGCGTGCATCTGGCGAATATTATGCGCAAGATCCGCGTCATGCCGGACGTGATTAAAGTTACCCGAAACCGAAACTAGGTTTATGAATTCACAACGTTATACACGTATCTGCGAAATGCTCGCCAGGCGTCAGCCTGACCTGACGGTCTGCATGGAGCAGGTTCATAAGCCTCATAACGTCTCTGCTATCGTTCGTACCGCAGACGCCGTCGGCGTGCATGAAGTGCACGCCGTCTGGCCGGGCACCCGCATGCGAAACATGGTGTCTGCTGCCGCAGGCAGCAACAGCTGGGTATCCGTCAAAACGCATCAGACGATTGGTGAAGCCGTATCGCACCTGAAAGGCCGCGGTATGCAGGTTCTTGCGACTCACCTTTCTGCTAAAGCTGTGGATTTCCGCGAGATCGACTACACCCGCCCAACCTGCATTTTGATGGGGCAGGAGAAAACCGGGATCACCCAGGAAGCGCTGGATCTGGCGGATCAGGACATCATCATCCCGATGATCGGTATGGTTCAGTCCCTGAACGTGTCGGTTGCCTCTGCGCTGATTCTGTATGAAGCGCAGCGCCAGCGCCAGAACGCCGGAATGTACGAGCGCAGCAACAGTATGCTGCCGGAAGAGGAACAGCAGCGCCTGCTGTTTGAAGGCGGTTATCCGGTGCTGGCTCGCGTCGCGAAGCAGAAAAAATTGCCTTACCCCCACGTCAACGCGCAGGGCGAAATTGAAGCCGATGCCGAGTGGTGGTCCACCATGCAGTACGCCGGGTAACTGATGAAAGGCCGCCTGCTGGATGCCATTCCGCTCAATAGCCTGACGGGCGTGGGCGCGGCGCAAAGCAGTAAGCTGGCAAAAATTGGCCTGCATACCGTGCAGGATCTCCTCCTGCACCTCCCTCTGCGTTACGAAGACCGCACTCAGCTCTACAAAATTGGCGATCTGCTGCCTGCCATTTACGCCACCGTTGAAGGCGAAGTCCTGAACTGCAACATCACGTTTGGTGGACGCCGGATGATGACCTGTCAGATCAGCGACGGTACCGGCATTCTCACCATGCGTTTTTTCAACTTCAGCGCAGCGATGAAAAACAGCCTGGCGACAGGCCGCCGAGTGCTGGCCTATGGCGAAGCCAAACGCGGTAAATACGGCGCAGAGATGATCCACCCGGAGTACCGCGTGCAGGGCGACCTCAGCACACCGGAACTGCAGGAGACGCTTACGCCGGTTTACCCGACGACTGAAGGCATTAAGCAGGCAACGCTGCGTAAACTCACCGATCAGGCGCTGGAGCTGCTGGATACCTGCGCGATTACCGAACTTCTGCCCCCCGAGCTGGCACAGGGCATGATGAGCCTGCCCGAGGCATTGCGCACACTGCATCGTCCACCACCCACATTACAGCTCAGCGATTTAGAAAGCGGCAAACATCCCGCACAACGGCGTCTTATCCTTGAGGAATTACTGGCACATAACCTGAGCATGCTGGCGCTTCGCGCAGGCGCGCAGCGTTTCCACGCTCAGCCGTTAAGCCAGAATGATGCGCTCAAAGATAAGCTGCTGGCCACTCTGCCGTTTAAGCCGACTGGCGCACAAGCGCGCGTAACGGCCGAGATTGAACGCGATATGGCACTCGACGTGCCGATGATGCGCCTGGTGCAGGGCGACGTCGGGTCCGGTAAGACGCTGGTTGCCGCCCTGGCAGCACTGCGCGCGATTGCCCACGGTAAACAGGTGGCGCTGATGGCGCCGACTGAGCTGCTGGCTGAACAGCACGCCAATAATTTCCGCGCCTGGTTCGCGCCGCTCGGGATTGAGGTAGGCTGGCTTGCCGGGAAGCAAAAAGGCAAAGCGCGTCTTGCGCAGCAGGAAGCCATCGCCAGCGGCCAGGTGCAGATGATTGTCGGCACACACGCTATCTTCCAGGAGCAGGTACAGTTTAACGGCCTTGCGCTGGTGATTATCGACGAACAGCACCGCTTCGGCGTGCATCAACGTCTGGCGCTGTGGGAAAAAGGGCTGCAGCAGGGCTTCCATCCGCATCAGCTGATCATGACCGCCACGCCAATCCCGCGCACCCTGGCGATGACCGCCTACGCCGATCTGGATACCTCCACCATCGATGAACTGCCGCCGGGGCGTACGCCGGTCACGACGGTCGCCATACCGGATACGCGCCGCAGCGATATCATCGACCGCGTGCGCAACGCCTGTACCCACGAAGGGCGTCAGGCCTATTGGGTCTGCACCCTGATTGAAGAGTCAGAACTGCTTGAAGCGCAGGCTGCTGAAGCAACGTGGGAAGAGCTAAAGCTGGCGCTGCCGGAGCTAAACGTGGGTCTGGTTCACGGGCGCATGAAGCCTGCCGAAAAACAGGCGGTGATGCAGGCGTTCAAACAGGGTGAGCTGCATTTACTGGTCGCGACGACGGTTATTGAAGTGGGCGTCGACGTCCCCAACTCCAGCCTGATGATCATCGAAAACCCGGAGCGTCTTGGCCTTGCTCAGCTCCACCAGCTGCGTGGGCGCGTTGGGCGTGGCGCAGTGGCCTCCCACTGCGTGCTGCTCTATAAAGCGCCGCTCTCAAAAACTGCCCAGATGCGTTTGCAGGTGCTGCGCGACAGCAACGACGGTTTTGTGATTGCACAAAAAGACCTTGAGATACGCGGCCCGGGCGAATTGCTGGGCACGCGTCAGACGGGAAATGCCGAATTTAAGGTGGCGGATTTGCTGCGCGATCAGGCCATGATCCCGGAAGTTCAGCGCCTCGCACGCCATATTCATGAACGCTACCCCGAACAGGCGGCAGCGTTAATTGAGCGCTGGATGCCGGAAACCGAGCGCTATTCCAACGCCTGATCTCAGGCAAACATCGGCAGCATCAGGTACAGCTTAATCACCAGCGCGTTGACGATATCAATAAAGAACGCCCCGACCATTGGCACCACCAGAAACGCCATGTGCGATGGCCCAAACCGTTCGGTGATCGCCTGCATGTTGGCAATAGCCGTTGGGGTTGCCCCCAGACCAAACCCGCAGTGACCCGCTGCCAGCACCGCTGCATCGTAGTTTTTCCCCATCAGGCGCCAGGTCACGAACATGGCGTACAGCGCCATAAACAGTGCCTGCACCGCCAGAATCGCCACCATCGGCAGCGCCAGCGAGGCCAGCTCCCACAGTTTGAGGCTCATCAGCGCCATCGCCAGGAACAGCGACAGACAGACGTTACCGAGCACCGATACCGCACGTTCAAACACGCGGTAGAAGCCCATCAGCGCAAGACCGTTGCTCAGAATGACCCCGATAAACAACACGCAGACAAAGGTCGGAAGTTCAAACGCTGTACCCGCCAGCCATTGCGCAACCACTTTGCCCATGGTCAGGCAGATGGCAATCATCGCGATGGTTTCAATCAGTACCAGCGAGGTGATGCTGCGCCCGACATCCGGCTTTTCGAACGCGGTGGGCACCATTTCATCGTCCGGTCTGCCATTCGGCGTGGTGGAATGTTTAACGAGATAACGGGCCACCGGGCCGCCAATCAGGCCACCCAGCACCAGACCAAAGGTTGCGCAGGCCATCGCCACTTCCGTTGCGTTTTCAAAGCCGTAACGCTCGATAAACAGCTTACTCCACGCGGCTCCGGTACCATGGCCGCCTGACAGGGTAATCGAACCCGCCAGCAGACCCATCAGCGGATCCAGCCCCAGCAGCGTCGCCATGCCGATGCCAATGGCGTTTTGCATCAGCAGCAGTCCCACCACCACAATCAGAAATACGCCGAGCACCTTACCGCCAGAGCGCAGGCTCGCCAGGTTGGCGTTCAGGCCGATGGTGGCAAAGAAGGCCAGCATCAGCGGATCTTTCAGGGACATATCAAAATCAATTTCCCAGCCCATGCTTTTTTTCAGTACCAGCAGGGCCAGCGCCACCAGCAAGCCACCGGCGACAGGTTCAGGAATGGTGTACTTTTTCAGAAAGGAAACACTATGTACCAGCTTGCGACCAAGCAGCAGAACCAGCGTTGCGGCAACAAGGGTCGACAACGTATCGAGATGAATCATAAAAGGCTCCTGTTATGCGCGTGTTCCATACACACGCGGCGTTATCCTGGCCGGTTTGCGCTCTTCATGAGCCACCGGCGCAAAAAGTGTAATTTTTTTTCCCGACGGGTTGTAGAAAACCTGCTCACAACGGCAGATTTTCTTCCCTTTTTTTGCTGGCAATCGTTTGCTTTTACCAGGTGGTCAGATAAAATGCCCGCTTTTCCACCGTGGGATTGCCGCCGATGTCCGTTAACACCATAGAGTCGCCTGATGCGCAACCGATTGCGCAGAAGCAAAATAGCGAACTGATTTACCGCCTTGAAGATCGCCCGCCACTGCCTCAGACGCTTTTCGCGGCCTGCCAGCATCTTCTGGCGATGTTTGTCGCGGTGATCACCCCGGCGCTGCTGATCTGCCAGGCGCTCGGTTTACCGGCGCAGGATACGCAGCACATCATCAGTATGTCCCTCTTCGCCTCTGGCGTGGCCTCAATTATTCAAATTAAAGCGTGGGGTCCGGTGGGGTCGGGATTATTGTCGATCCAGGGTACCAGCTTTAACTTCGTGGCACCGCTGATCATGGGCGGCACAGCCCTGAAAACCGGCGGTGCGGATGTCCCGACCATGATGGCGGCGCTGTTCGGCACCCTGATGCTGGCAAGCTGCACGGAGATGGTCATCTCCCGCGTGCTGCATCTGGCGCGCCGCGTCATTACCCCGCTGGTCTCCGGCGTGGTGGTGATGATTATCGGCCTGTCGCTGATTCAGGTCGGCCTCACCTCCATCGGCGGCGGCTATGCCGCAATGAGCGACCATACCTTCGGCGCACCGAAAAACCTGCTGCTGGCGGGCGTCGTGCTGGCGATCATTATTCTGCTTAACCGCCAGCGTAACCCTTACCTGCGCGTGGCTTCGCTGGTGATCGCCATGGCAGCCGGTTATCTGCTGGCGTGGGCGCTGGGCATGTTGCCGGAGAACACCGCACCGACCAACAGCGCGCTGATCACCGTCCCCACACCGCTGTACTACGGTCTGGGCATTGACTGGGGTCTGCTCCTGCCGCTGATGCTGGTCTTTATGATCACCTCTCTGGAGACCATCGGCGATATCACCGCTACCTCCGACGTCTCCGAGCAGCCGGTGTCCGGCCCGCTGTACATGAAGCGCCTGAAAGGCGGCGTGCTGGCGAACGGCCTGAACTCGTTTGTTTCTGCGGTATTCAATACCTTCCCGAACTCCTGCTTCGGCCAGAACAACGGCGTGATCCAGCTGACCGGCGTCGCCAGCCGCTACGTGGGTTTTGTGGTGGCGCTGATGCTGATCGTCCTCGGCCTGTTCCCGGCGGTGAGCGGCTTTGTGCAGCACATTCCTGAGCCGGTGCTGGGTGGCGCAACGCTGGTGATGTTCGGGACTATCGCAGCGTCCGGGGTGCGTATCGTCTCCCGCGAACCGCTGAACCGCCGGGCGATCATGATTATCGCGCTGTCGCTGGCCGTGGGACTGGGCGTTTCTCAGCAGCCTCTGATCCTGCAGTTTGCCCCTGACTGGGTGAAAAACCTGCTCTCTTCCGGCATCGCCGCGGGCGGTATCACCGCTATTGTGCTGAACCTCGTTTTCCCGCCTGAAAAGAACTGATCCCCTTCACGGCAGGCAGTCAATGCCTGCCGTGACATCTATTTACACCATTCCCGCCTTGAGGATTGCGCATAAATCGTGCATAACTCCCTTATGTACGTTTGCGGGATGGAAGACCATGAAATTTATTGGAAAGCTGCTCGTCTATCTTCTGGTAGCCCTGCTCATTGTGATACTGGCGCTCTATATTCTGCTCCAGACCCGCTGGGGCGCGGCTCAGGTCAGCAGCTGGGTGACGGTGAATACCGATTACGAACTCAGTTTCGACAAGATGAATCACCGCTTTTCGTCGCCTTCCCATCTTATTCTGGAAAACGTCACCTTCGGGCGGGACGGTAAACCTGCCACGCTGGTAGCCAAAAAAGTTGATATCGGCCTGAGCAGCCGTCAGGTGACCGATCCGCTGCATATGGACACCATTACCCTTTTCGATGGCACGCTGAACCTCTCGCCGCAGACGGCACCGCTGCCCTTGCAGGCCGATCGTCTACAACTGAGCAATATGGCCTTTAACAGCCCGAATACCGAATGGGATCTGAGCGCGCAGAAGGTGACGGGCGGCGTCAGCCCATGGCAGCCGGAAGCCGGCAACGTGCTGGGGAAAAACGCACAGATTCAGATGAGCGCAGGCTCGCTGACACTCAACGGCGTCCCGGCCACCAACGTGTTAATTGAGGGCCAGCTTAACGGCAAGGAGGTAGTGCTGAACACCATCGGTGCCGATATGGCGCGCGGTTCGCTCACCGGCTCCGCCCTGCGTAACGCCGACGGAAGCTGGGTTATCGACACCCTGCGTCTGAATGAGATCCGCCTGCAGAGCGACAACACGCTGAAAGCCTTCTTTGCCCCGCTGGCCACCCTCCCTTCTCTGCAAATAGGCCGTCTGGAGGTCACCGACGCCCGGCTGCAGGGCCCGGACTGGGCGGTGACCGACCTCGATTTAAGCCTGCGCAACCTGACGATAAGCAAAGGCGACTGGCAAAGTCAGGACGGGCGTTTGTCCATGAACGCCAGCGAGTTTATCTACGGCTCGCTGCATCTGTTTGACCCGATCCTGAACGCAGAGTTTTCCCCGCAGGGTATGGCGCTGCGCCAGTTTACCTCCCGCTGGGAAGGCGGCATGGTGCGCACCTCCGGCAACTGGCTGCGCGACGGCAAAGCGCTGGTGCTGGACGATGTCGCCATCGCCGGTCTGGAGTACACCCTGCCGCAGAACTGGAAAACGCTGTGGATGGAGCCGCTACCGGAATGGCTGAACAGCGTCACGCTGCAAAAATTCGGCCTGAGCCGCAACCTGGTGATCGACATCGATCCCGCCTTCCCGTGGCAGATCACCTCCCTGGATGGCTACGGTGCCAACCTGCAGCTGGTGAAAGACCGCCAGTGGGGCGTGTGGAGCGGCAGCGCAACCCTGAACGGCGCGGCGGCGACCTTTAACCGCGTGGACGTGCGCCGTCCGTCGCTGGCGTTGAATGCCAACGCCGCCACGGTGAACATTACCGACCTGAGCGCATTTACCGAGAAAGGCATTCTGGAAGCGACGGCGACGGTTTCGCAGTTGCCGCAACGGCAAACCACCGTCAGCCTTAACGGGCGCGGCGTGCCGCTCAACGTGCTGCAGCAGTGGGGCTGGCCAGCGCTACCGGTGACGGGCGACGGCAATATTCAACTCACCGCCAGCGGCAGCGTGCAGGCCAATGCGCCGCTGAAGCCGACGGTGAACGGCAAGCTGAGCGCGGTGAATATAGATAAACAGCAGGTAGAGCAGACGATGACGGGTGGCATTGTTTCAACACCCGTGCAATAAACAAGCCGGGTGGCGGTTTTATTCCCTCTCCCTGTGGGAGAGGGTCAGGGTGAGGGCATCAGACCGCATAATTACCGTAGGCCCGGTAAGCGAAGCGCCACCGGGCATTTTTATCGCTCAGAGGTGAACCACCACCTCATTCCCCTCCGCTTTTACCACCACGCCCCACTCGCTTCCCGCATGTGAACCGCCTTTCACGCCGCCCACCTTCTGCACGTTGCGCAAGCACACCGACCAGTTTCGCGCCTCACCCACGCCGGTCAGGGTCACGGTATCGCCCTCTCGTGACGCTTTCAGCGTAAACGCCACCGCGCCGTCCGCCGCAGGCACTTCACTCACCGCCGTTGCGCCATCCTCCAGGTTAAACAGCTGGAAGGCCGTGCCCTCGTTCCACGCATAGTCTGGTTTCTGGCTGTTATTGCCCAGCGCCAGCAGGGTGTTATCGCGCACATAGACCGGCAGGCTGCGGAAGTCGTGCTGTTGCTTATGCCAGCGGCTACCCTGAATTTCGTCGTTATGCCACAGGTGCGTCCAGCGTCCTTCAGGTAGCCAGAACTGTACATCGCCCTCCTCTGAGAACACCGGCGCGACCATCACCGCATCCCCCAGCATGTACTGGCGGTCAAGATAATCGCATGCCGGATCGTCCGGGAACTCCAGCATCATCGCCCGCAGCATCGGCGTACCGCACTCGCGCGCCAGCGCCGCCTGACGGTACAGATACGGCATCATCCGGCACTTCAGCTGCGTAAAGTGGCGCACCACGTCGCAGGACTCGTCATCATACGCCCACGGCACGCGGTAAGATTTACTGCCGTGCAGGCGGCTGTGGCTGGATAAAAGCCCGAACGCGCACCAGCGCTTGTAGACGTGCGCCGGGGCGGTGTTTTCAAATCCGCCGATATCGTGGCTCCAGAACCCAAAGCCGGACAGGCCGATCGACAGCCCGCCGCGCAGACTTTCCGCCATCGACTCATAGTTGGCGTAGCAGTCACCACCCCAGTGAACCGGGAACTGCTGCGCGCCCACGGACGCCGAGCGGGCAAACAGCACCGCCTCTTGCTCACCCACGGTCTCTTTCAGCACGTTCCACACCAGCGCGTTGTAGATGTAGGCGTAATGGTTATGCATCTTCTGTGGATCGGATCCGTCAAACCACTGCACGTCCGTCGGGATGCGCTCGCCAAAGTCGGTCTTAAAGCAGTCGACGCCGATGTCCACCAGGCCTTTCAGCTTGTCGGCATACCACCGGCACGCTTCCGGGTTAGTGAAGTCATAAATTGCCAGCCCCGGCTGCCACTTGTCCCACTGCCACAGGGAGCCGTCCGGGCGCTTGAGCAGGTAGCCCTTCTCTTTCAGTTCGCGAAATACCGGCGACTTCTGGCCGATGTACGGGTTAATCCACACGCAGACCTTCAGCCCTTTCTCCTTCAGGCGGCGGATCATCCCTTCCGGATCCGGGAAGGTCACCGGGTCCCACTCAAAATCACACCACTGGAAGGCCTTCATCCAGAAGCAGTCGAAGTGGAAGACGTGCAGCGGCAGATCGCGCTCGGCCATGCCGTCGATAAAGCTGTTAACCGTCGCTTCGTCGTAGTTAGTGGTGAACGACGTGGTCAGCCACAGGCCGAACGACCACGCGGGCGGCAGCGCCGGACGCCCGGTGAACCGCGTATAGCGGTTGAGCACCTCTTTTGGCGTCGGGCCGTCGATCACGAAGTACTCCAGATACTCCCCTTCGACGCTGAACTGCACTTTGGAGACTTTCTCCGAGCCGACTTCGAACGAGACGTTTTCCGGGTGATTCACCAGCACGCCGTAGCCGCGGTTGGTCAGATAAAACGGGATATTTTTGTAGGACTGCCCGGTGCTGGTGCCGCCGTCGCGGTTCCACGTTTCGATCATCTGGCCGTTGCGCACCAGGGCGGTAAAGCGCTCGCCCAGACCGTAGACCGTTTCGCCTACGCCGAGGTCGAGACGTTCAAACAGGTAGTTGCGATCGGTGTTGGTGTCCTGCACGTAACCGTTGTTTTTCAGCTGGCTGCCGGTAATGCGCTGGCCGTTGCGCAGGAAGTCCAGCGCCCAGAACTCCCCTTTGGTCACGCGCACGCTGACGCTTCCGCTTTTCAGCTCGGCAAATTCCGCGTTGTTTTCAATCTCGACCTTCACGTCTTTCAGCACGTTCAGCGGATAGTGCGGGCCGTTGTCCAGCGCGCCCTGGAAGTGCTCGATGCGCACCCCGACAATCCCCTCCTGCGGGGCAAACAGGCGCACCGTGAACATGAGCGTGTCGAGCTGCCAGGTGCGCTCACGCACGTCGCGCGGCGCCACGTACACCACCAGGTCATTGCCCTGCTGCTCCACGTCGAACACCTGTACCGGATACGTCACGTTCAGACCCGGTTGAATAAGCCAGTTTCCATCACTGATTTTCATGCTTTCGTCCTCTTAGTTCTGCAATTCTTTGCTGACCGGCAGGTTTTCAAACTCCTGCTGATTGCGGCGCGCACCCTGCGCCAGCTCGCCCAGGATTTTGGTCAGGAAGGGGGTTTTCAGCGTGTAGTAGCGTTTGGCGATAATGGCGCTCAGCACGTAGCAGACCGCCGGGGCCAGGGTAAACAGGCCGATAATGATGCTGATGGTCGCGCTGTTCTGGGTTTTGGCTGCCGCGTCGTAGCCGCCGCCTGCCAGCATCCAGCCGATCATCGCCCCGCCCAGCGCCAGGCCAAGCTTCAGCACGAACAGCGTGCCCGCAAAGCTGATCCCGGTCAGACGTTTGCCGTTGGTCCATTCGCCATAGTCGACGGTATCGGACATCATTACCCACTGGATCGGCGTTACCAGCTGGTGCAGCACGCCGATGACGAAGATAAAGGCGAACATCACCACGGTGGCATGCATCGGCACGAAGAACATCGCCACGCTCACCACCGCCAGCGCGGCGTTGGTCCACCAGAAAATGCTGACCTTACACTTCCAGTCGGTGAGCGGTTTCGCCAGCGCGGAGCCGATCAGGTTGCCGACGCAGTAGGTGGTGAGGAACGCGACGAACACTTCCGGCGAGCCCATGATCCAGGTGCAGTAGTACATCATCGCGCCGCCGCGCACGCAGACGGCGAGGATGTTGAGGATGGTCAGCACGCCAACGATGCGCCACTGATCGTTGCGCCAGATGTCGCGTAGGTCTTCCCGCATGGCGGTGGTGCTCGGCGGCACCTGGATGCGCTCTTTGGTGGTGAAGAAGCAGAACGCCAGCATCAGGAACGCGACCACCGACAGGACGGCGATCCCGCCCTGGAAGCCGAACGCTTTATCGTCGCCGCCGATCAGGTTCACCAGCGGCATCATCAGCACCGTGGAGAGCATGCCGCCCGCCGTCGCCAGCACGAAGCGCCAGGATTGCAGGGAGATACGCTGCGTCGGGTCGTTAGTGATCACCCCGCCCAATGCGCAGTACGGGATGTTAACCACGGTGTAGAGCAGGGTCAGCAGCGTATAGGTAACGGCGGCGTAAACCATTTTGCCGTTGAGGCTGAGATCCGGCGTGGTATAGGCCAGCACGCAGACGATGCCGAACGGGATGGCGCCGAACAAAATCCACGGGCGGAACTTGCCCCAGCGGCTGCGGGTGCGGTCGGCAATCAGCCCCATACATGGGTCGGAGATTGCATCCAGCGCACGGGCGAGCAGGAACATGGTGCCGACAAACCCGGCGGGAATGCCGAAAATATCGGTATAAAAAAACATCATATACAACATGACGTTATCAAAAATGATGTGGCTGGCGGCGTCTCCCATGCCGTAGCCAATCTTCTCTTTTACTGACAATACTTCGCTCATCTTTTATTCATCCTTCACGCTGTAGGGGGCGCTGAGACCGGTTGCATTGGTTTTAAACCATTGTTTCATGAGCGGGTATTGCGTTTTCTGGTTAGCAGATTACGTTTCTTGTTTTTTGTGATCGCGGTAAATGTCGGAGAGCACAAAACGCTAACCTGAGGATTTTCTTAAGAATTAACTGAAACAGGGGGGTACAGGTCAAAAGAGAGGTGAAAAAAGTGTGTCGGGGTATGTGGTAAATGCCTGAAAGTAGCTATAATGCGCCCCGCCTCCATGTAGCAATGCAGGCGCGGAAGATCGTCATCTCCGGTGAGGTGGCTGGACTTCAAATCCAGTTGGGGACGCCAGCGTTCCCGGGCAGGTTCGACTCCTGTGATCTTCCGCCAAAATTTTTATTAACGTTCAGATTGCACCCATTAAAATTCTTATTTTGAACGGAACATATCTGTTTCAAAAATATTTCGCGAAAAATCATAACATATTAATTATCCCTTTAAGGTTCGCATTATAATACTCCAAATCATTAATAGTAATCTCTCTATTAAGATCATGTACAATAATATTCTTTATATTTCTCAATTTTGAAGATTGCTCAGCAACATCCTCACTTATTAAATTTCGATCCCTCAACCTTTGTACTATTTGAGAAAAAGGCATATTCATTCCTTCTACTATAATTCCACTTTTATATGCTAGGCTTAGCACTCTGTTTTCAAAAGCTTTCCATGAAATGATAAAATCACTATAATGCTGATTATTATTCATGGCAACATTCTCTGCTAATTCCTCTCTTTCATTTTCAGGAACTGTGATTTTATCTAAAGATGCTAGAGCTTCTTCTAAAATTGGTTTAATTTCACTATCAAGCTCTATAATGAGATCATAATCCTTTTTTTCTATTGTATTATTATGAGCAATCTTACATCTTAATAGATAAAGTTTTTCCCATCTTGCCTTAAGATAAGTGGCATCACAACCAACATGCTTTTGAAAATATCTTTGCCAATTAGATAAGGGAATGAAGTCTTTAATGCTATCAATGCTGATCATCTCTTCATCATGATTTTTTATTGTCTGAATGAGCTCATCAATTTCTTGCGTTCTGTAAGAATCGAAAAGGAAATTAGATAACTGAATAAAGTCAGTTTCATATAAGTAATTGTTGTTTGAAGATGTACCTTTGTCTCTTTTAGTTTTACGTAATTCATCAGGGAATGTGGTTTCTATCCATCCCAAACCTACATTTGTCAACATAAATTTAGTTATTAACTTCCTCATCAAATTCTCTATTTGATGAATCACTGGATACCCTTTAACGGAGTAATTAAAACTAATATCATCCCAAATTGTTTGTACATTATTTTTTGAGGCGAAATGTAACATCCCTCTAAGGGTTTTTAAAAAAATTACAAAATCATCAATTAACTCTTCATTGTCATTATTAACCCTAAGGTGGAATATCTTATGCCTGTCAGAGGGGCATTTTTCCTCAGAAATTTTCAGTCCATATGTATGGCTTTTATAGATAACATTATCTCTGGACAAAGCTAGATCAGCATTTGATTGTATGAAGTTTATAAAGGATTTTTTTGTCCTACAAAAAGAATCTTTAATTTCTATAGTTACCAAATACTCAACTTTCATATTATAAACTCTTGCCTCATCTAAATATTAAATAATTTCAACCTTTTGGTTTTATTCCCCGCTCATACAGAGCCTCCCTCGCTAAATTTTTTAACCAACTGGCGAGACTCACCCCTTCCTCAGCCGCCACTGCATCCAACTGTTCCTTCAATGCCGGATCAATCCGCATCTTAAACTGCGGAGACTGCCCACCGCCTTTTGGTTTTTTTTCGCGCGAAATGATTGACATGAGGCCACCTATCCATTTAATCTCACACACATAGGAGGCCACCTAAACCTCCTGTACTAGCAACGCCCCGATGTGCGGGAACACAACCGGAGCGTCTAACCTCACCAACTATCAAGGAGTTGATTATGGCTGATTCGCATTCTACCCCAGACACCGACCAATCCGGAACCGAGCGTTCGTTAATTGTGGGATACCGCCCGAATGTTTTCGACAAATCCACGCCCAATATCATTCTGTCTGGCAAGTGGCTGCGTGCCGCAGGCTTTGATACCGGACAGCAGGTCACGGTCAAGGTGATGAAAGGGTGCATCGTTCTGGTGGCGTATAACGAGCAGGAGCAGCGGATTCTCGAAGATTACAAACGAACTAAAGCAAAGTTATCCCAGATCGAGCGCACCCTGACGAGCCTGCAATTATCATAACTGTGACCACTTTTATCCAGTTGGCTGCTGAGCATGCAGCCAACATAAAACATTATGGAATGCCCGTTTTCTTCGATAACATCCAAAAAGCGCTCGTACCCCACATGTAATGCTCACTTACAAGAACAGTATTTTAATAATATTCATCATTTCAATACCTGACGCTATGTTAACTTATGACTTACCTTAAAATGTTAGTAAATCATAATTCAGTGCTATAGTTTTCAAATATCTATCCGAGAAACCAATACGTCTCAAAGAGCAATTCTTAGTTACTAGTAACCTCCTAATATTTTATTTTCTATCTTGAAACGAAAGTCACAATCTAAATCATTAATGAAGAGTACTTTTTCTCAACCTATAAAAGGAGATTGAGATGGCTATACCTGTTTACTTATGGCTTGAGGATGATTCTGGCCGGAGGATTAATGGTTCTGTCGAGATAAAAGATCGAGAGGGTTCAATAGAAGTGATTGAATTTATGCATTCTATAGAGCAACCCGTAGATAAATTGTCCGGAAAAATTACAGCAAAACGTATTTGTAGCACCTATGCATTCATGAAAGAGATTGATTCATCATCCTCTTATCTATACAAAGCCTTATGCACTGGGCAAACACTAAAAAAAGCAGAATTCATATTTTACAGGATAAACTATAACGGGCTCGAAAAGGCTTACTTTAAGACAACTTTAGAAAACGCAAGAGTTGTTCAAATTGAACCACTTATGTTTGACATTAAACATCCGCAAAATGAACAATATACACACCATGAATATGTAGATCTGACCTATGAAAAAATCACATGGCACTACATTGATGGAAACATCATTCACTCTGATACATGGAAAGAACGCGCTTAAGGAGAAAGTATGTCCTGGGAATATGATGTAAAAGAGCATAAGTTTTATCTGGATGGTGTCTATCAATTTGATGCGGACTACGCAGGTGCCAGCGGTTACAAAAATGATCCTTCACAAGAGTGTGTAAAAAACAACGGACCACTGCCACGAGGTACTTATACTATTGGGTCACCTCATAATTCAGCCCACACAGGAAAATATACTCTTAGCCTCACGCCCTACTCGACAAATGATATGTGTGGTAGGGACTCATTTAAAATTCATGGTAAAAGCAGTTTGCACCCTGACGACTCTTCTGAGGGCTGTATCATTGCTCCTCTTAGTGCCAGAAGGAGTATCTGGAAAAGCAACGATACGGTATTGATTGTCAAATGAAGCATTTATTTTGTTTATTGCCATTACTCGTTCCAGTCAGTTTGTACGTCTCAGCAAATGAAATGAACGGCTTCGCGACCCAGTATTACGATGAAGACGGCTCGCTGGCGGAAATTTCTACAACAATGCCCCTCACCCCAATCATCACTATCGGTAAGAAAACCGTGCAAATGGAAGTTACTCATCTGGCAGACATCTCCAGCACACCAGTTAACAAAGACAGTTCCGCTCGTTGGATCTGTCTTCATGACGACGATGGCACGAATTACTGGTTTATTTCTGATAACGAAATGGGGGCAGGACTGCTCACAGCGCTGGCCATATCCAAAGATGGCAGCCATAAAGAGTGTGCGAAAACCACAGGACATGTCAGCGTCTCAGTCGCTAATATTCCATTGTTAAATGCGAGTCATGGAAATTTAGTTAAATGGTTCGGCAAGAGTGAGATTGCCAAACAAAAAGCGGTACTTTTTTATCATGAGACGCCAGTAAAGAATGGATTCATCCAGAGTAATACGGTCTCTTATTACTTTGATGGCGAAAAAGTACGGGGCGTCATTATCGGGCAAATTACCAGTAACTAGCTTGCAAACGCCCTCTACCATAAGGAGAGGGCGTTAAGCCTGCCCACTCAACCGCATATGCAGCAACGGAAACGCATTCCCCTGCCCGTCAAGTTCCGAGCGCCCGACCTGCTCAAATCCCATATGCCGATAAAAGGCGACTCCCTGCGGATTCTGCTCATTTACGTCCACTTCGTTCGCGCCGAACTCTGCGATGGCGTGTTTAAGCAGCAATTTCCCGACACCCTTCCCGCGACTCGCATCATCCACAAACAACATTTCAATGCGGTTTTCATCCACCCCTAAAAAGCCGTGAATAACGCCTGCGTCATCGCGGGCTATCACGACCTTGAGGTTGGGGAGATACGCGTTGAGCAATAGCGGACGCAGCGCCGCAATATCGCTTTCCTGTAAAAAGTGATGGGTGGCGCGGACGGAGGATTCCCAGATCGCGACCAGGCGTTCGAAGTGGGAGGGGTGTGCGGTTTCGATTTTCATGGGGGGGATCATGTCTGGAAAACCGAACAATTTCAAGCCACTCCTTGCGGTCTGTCCCCCCTCACCCTAACCCTCTCCCTCAGGGAGAGGGAACCGACCGTGCTAAGCTTTAATCTCCATCACCGCATACACCCCATCCTTCGGCACGACCACGGTGACGTTTTCCACCGGTACGCCCGCCGCCAGGTGAATATCCTGCAGCTGCTGTAGCGTCCTCGGGTGGATATCCTCCCAGCCGATACCGCGCAGCACAAAGTCAATCTGCGGGCTGCTGGTCAGCATGTTTGAGACAATCACCGCCCCGCCGGGCTTGACCAGCCGCAGCGCGCGCTGGAGAAAAATCACCGCGTCGGCATCGTTGAAGTATTCAAAAATCCCCAGCGCGTCGACCAGTTCGGCCTGATGCTCGCCCAGCTCCAGCAGCAGGTCCTCGTTACGCACCAGCGTGTGCACCAGGTTGCGCCTGAGCAGGGTCAGCTGTTCGCCCACCACAATGCCTTCCTGCGCCGCCATGGTTTCGGCCCAGCTAAGCGCCACGGGGTCTTTATCCACCAGCGTGAGATAGACCTGCTGGCCATCGAGCTTTGCTTCGCGCAGCGCCTCCAGCACCGGAATGGCGGCGCCGCTTGCCAGGCTTACCCAGTTGTTCTCGCTCTCATTGTGAATGTACTTCTCCACCAGTGCGGCAAGCACCCGGGCGCGGGAGCGCACGCCGATGGCGTCGTTCGCGTGGATAAACCACTGACGACTGTCGCTGTCCATCTTTGTGCCGTCCGGCAGGCGATCCTCAAGCGGGTTTTGCACCACAAACAGCGCCAGCGCGGAGGGCACCAGCCGGGTTCGCCATGCGGTAAGCGCCGGACGGTTGCGGAAAGCCTGCTCGGAATAGCGGTTCTGCGGGACAAGCACGGCCTGCCCTCCTTCTTCGTACTCAACCAGTGGAGGACGGAGCGCTGGCTCGGCTTTCAGCGCCCGATCAAGCGCAGCGATTTCACGGGCAGCATCGTCTTTCATCGGCCACTGGTCGCTGACGTCGGGAAAGGACGCACTGAAAATCATCATGTTTTTCGGTGCGTCACCACGAAAAGGCTGCCAGATCATAACGTCTTCCCTCCGTTGGGCTTTTAACGGAAGTCTATCCAGGCGAGTCCGTAATACCCTACGAAGAAAGCACGATCTTTACTGCTTCACCCACACCAGTTGGTCAACCCGGAAGCCCAGACTGCGCGCGGTGTTCAGGTAATCCTGCTTCACCGCATCCGGGATGGTCGGCGTGCGTGACAAAATCCACAGATAATCGCGGTTCGGGCCGCTGACCAGCGCGTACTGGTACTTGTCGTCCAGTTTGATTACGTTATACCCGCCGTAGAACGGACCGAAGAACGACACCTTCAGCGCGGCGGTGGTCGGCTCGCCGGTGAAGTACGCTTTCCCCTCGCTTTCATTCCACTTGTTTTTCACCGGATCGTAACCCCGGTTCAGCACGCTGATACCGCCGTCGCTGCGCTTGCCGTAGGTGGCGGTCACCTGCTCCAGACCGCGTTCAAAGCGGTTTTCAAGGCGCGCGACTTCGTACCATTTGCCGAGATAGCGGCTGGCTTCAAAATGAGTAATAGGCTGCACGCCTTTCGGCGGCGTAGGGGATTTACAGGCAACCAGGGTCAGCGCAATGGCAACACCGGTCACAACAGGCCATAGCTTCATGAGAATTCCTTTCATTTGCACGGTTGGATGTTAAGTGTAGTGCACCGTTTCGGCGCTTCATCCCGTTCGGGAAAATTCGTAGTATATTGAGAGTATTCCTCCACTCTGGACACGGACATGGCTTACTCCATCGGCGAATTCGCCAGACTCAGCGGCATTACCGCCACCACCCTCCGGGCGTGGCAGCGTCGCTACGGTTTACTCAAGCCACAGCGCACGGAAGGCGGTCACCGCCAGTACAGCGATGAGGACGTCCAGCAGGCGCTGAAAATCCTCGACTGGGTCAAAAAAGGCGTCCCAATCGGCCAGGTCAAACCGCTGCTGGAGCGCCCGACGCTGGGGCGGACCAACAACTGGCAAACCCTGCAGCAGAACATGCTGCAGCGCCTGCAGGACGGCAAAGTCGAATCCCTGCGCCAGATGATTTACGACGCCGGACGCGAGTACCCAAGACCAGAGCTGGTCGCGAACGTGCTGCGTCCGCTGCGCAGCCAGGTCTCGGCTAACGTTGCCGCCGCCATGACCCTGCGCGCGATCCTCGACGGCATCATCATCGCCTACACCTCGTTTTGTCTCGAAGGTGATAAGAAAGCGCCGGGCGACAATATTCTGCTCAGCGGCTGGCATCTCAACGACCCGTGCGAGATCTGGCTCGAAGCCCTAACGCGCACCGGTCAGGGTCACCGGATCGACATCCTGCCGGTTCCCCCTGCCACGCTGGCTCCGGAGATTTTCCCGGAGCGGAAATGGCTTCTGGTCACCAGCGGCAAACTTACCGCCGGACGGAAAAAGCAGCTGGAGCAGTGGCAGCAGCAGGTATCGCTTGAAGTGATTATCCTCTGATCATTTTCTGCTGTGGGAATCTTCACGAAAAGTTGAATATTTTCCCGCGCCGCAGATGCTAACGTTTTCCTGTGACGAATAACTCCACAGGAAAACACCATGAAAAAAACAACCCCTCTGCTGTTCCTGGCCGCCATGGCCTTTGCCCCTGCCGCCTTTAGCGCCCCTGCCGGCACGCTGAGCGTCCACATTCTCGACCAGCAAACCGGGATGCCGCCATCAGACGTGACCGTTACGCTGGAGAAGCAGCAGCAGGACAAATGGACCCCGGTTGCCAGCGGCAAAACCGACCACGACGGACGTATCAAATCGCTCTATCCGCAGGACCAGGACATGCAGCCTGGCGTGTATAAAGTGACCTTTAAAACCGCAGAGTACTTCCACGGTAAAAAGCTGGACACCTTCTTCCCGGAGATCCCGGTGCTGTTTACCGTGACCCGCACCAACGAAAAGCTGCACATCCCGCTTCTTCTGAGTCAGTACGGTTACTCGACCTACAAGGGCAGTTAAGACGCATTGATTCTAAAGGAATAAAAAAAATAGTTCCGCGAATACTTGGACAAATTAGTCATGTTGTGTAAGTTTTAATTATATGAACAGGAGGACCACACCATGACAACGAAACCTGTGCTCGGTATTAGCGGATGTTTGACCGGCTCCGCCGTACGCTTTGACGGCGGACACAAGCGTATGGGCTTCGTTATGGATGAGCTGGCCCAGTGGGTAAATTTCCGCCCCGTCTGCCCGGAAATGGCGATCGGCCTGCCGACGCCTCGCCCGGCCATACGCCTGACGCTGACGGACAGCGGCGAGACGCAGCTCCGTTTCAGCAAGCCGCCTCATGATGACCTCACGCAGAAAATGGCCGACTTTACGGCGGACTATCTGCCAAAAATCGGCGATCTTTCGGGATTTATCGTCTGTGCAAAATCCCCAAGCTGTGGCCTGGAACGCGTGCGGCTGTACGATGAAAACGGCAACCGGGGCCGCAAGGAGGGCGTCGGGCTGTTCACCGCCGCCCTTCTTGAAACCTACCCATGGCTGCCCGTCGAGGAAGATGGTCGGCTGCACGACCCTGTGCTGCGGGAAAACTTTATTGAGCGGGTATTTGCCCTGCACGAGCTAAACACGCTGCGCGCTAAAGGTCTGACGCGACGTGGGCTGCTGGATTTCCACAGCCGCTATAAATTGCAGCTGCTGGCGCACCATCAGGCGGGCTACCGTGAAATCGGTCCGTTCGTTGCCTCGCTGCACGAGTGGGAAGACCTGGACGCCTTCTTTGTGGCGTACCGGGAAAAGCTGATGACCATCCTGAAAAAACCGGCTTCGCGTAAGAACCACACCAACGTGCTGATGCATATTCAGGGGTATTTCCGCAACCAGCTAAACACCCGCCAGCGCGGTGAGCTGCGCGACGTGATCCTGCACTATCGCAACGGGCAGTTACCTATTCTCGCCCCGATCACGCTGCTGAAGCACTACCTGGCCGAATATCCCGACCGGTATCTGATGACGCAAAACTACTTTGATCCCTATCCTGATGATTTGGGTCTGCGTCTGGCAGTCAAGTGATCACAAAAATGCGAAGGCCCCATTGACCCGTAGAGGCCCAAAGCAGTACCCCGTTTAGACGACATCCTCACTGTCGTCTCTTTTTTGCATTTAACCTCAAAGACTGTGATTATATACAGGCTTATTCTGCAAAAAGGGGCCTGCCCGTGATCAACACCCTGCACATTCAAAACTACCGCTCCATCCGCGAGATGTCGCTTGAGCTGGAGCAGCTCAACATCGTCTTCGGCCCGAACGGCACCGGGAAATCCAATATTTACAAGGCGATACACCTGATGCACAGCGCCGCCCAGGGGCAGTTCTCCCAGGCGCTGGCGAACGAGGGCGGCATTCTGAAGGTGTTCTGGGCAGGCAAAACCCGCAGCGACCAGCTGCGGCGGATGAACCTGGCGGTGGAAACCGAGACCTACGAATACGAGCTGCAGGTCGGGTTTGTGGAGAGACTGCCCTATCCCTCGCAGTTTCAGCTCGACCCGGTGATCAAAGAGGAGTCCATCTGGCTGAGCGGCCAGCATCGACGCCCGTCGTCACAGCTGATGAAGCGTAAGAATCAGGCGGTGTTTCTGAATAACGTGCATCACGAGAAAGTGACCCACAGCGGCACGCTGTACGAGAACGAATCGGTGTTCGGGCAGCTCGGCGAACCGCATCTTTACCCGGAAGTGTCGCAGATGCGCGAGTCCCTGCGTAACTGGCGCTTTTATCATGAGTTTTCCGTCTCATCCGGCTCGGCGATGCGTGCCCCGCAGGTCGGGTTCCGTTCCCCGGTGCTGGCCAGCGACGGTGCCAACCTGGCGGCGGCGTTTCAGACCATCGTGGAGATTGGCGACGAACTGCTCCTGATGCACATCCTCGACCAGGCCTTCCCCGGCTGCGTGTTTTACAGCGACAACACCGGCGGACGTTTTCGCATGATGATGCAGCGCGAGGGGCTGAGCAGGCCGCTGGAACCGGCGGAGTTCTCCGACGGCACCCTGCGCTTTCTGTGCCTGGCGGTGGCGCTGTTAAGCCCGCGCCCACCGGCGTTTATCGCGTTGAACGAACCGGAAAACAGCCTGCATCCGCAGATGCTGCCCGCGCTGGCGAGCTTAATCGCCGAGGCCAGCCGCTACTCGCAGATTTGGCTCACCAGCCACTCGCCGGAGCTGGCGAAGTTGATTGAGAAACAGAGATCGTTTTCGCTGTACCAGCTGTCGATGGCGGAGGGGGAGACGAAGGTGGAGAGGCTGGGGTAGCTCAATCTCTTCATACCCAACTTACCGGGGTGGAACTTCCACGCTAGCTATGCAGACGAAACGTCTTTCGCCACTCCGCAGGACTTACCCCAAAACGCGCCTTAAACTGCTGTCGCCAGGTGACGGCAGAATTAAATCCCACCAGCTCGGCCACGCGTTCAATCGGCATATTTCCGGCTTCAAGCAGGATCTGGCTACGCCGCAGGCGTTCGGCGGTAAGCCAGTCGGCGACGCTCATTCCCGTGGCTTTAATAAAGTGACGGGTCAGCGTGCGGCGGCTCATCGAAACCACCTCCGCCAGCGAGTCCAGGCTATGGGGTTCGGTGATGTGCTGCTGTAGATAGTCGATCAGGCAATTAATACGTGCATCGCGGGTGTCATTCGGAACAGGCTGAGCAATAAACTGCGCCTGACCGCCCTCGCGGTGCGGCGGCACAATCATCCGCCGGGCAATCTGGTTGGCGACCACGCTGCCAAAGCGCTGACGAATGATATACAGGCAGCAGTCCAGCGCAGCCGCGGTTCCGGCAGAGGTGATGATATTGCCGTCATCCACGTAGAGGGCATTGATATCCAACTGGACGTGCGGAAAGAGCGACTGGAACTGATTTTCGAACTCCCAGTGGGTGGCAGCGCGCTTGCCGTCGAGAATGCCCGCATAGCCCAGCACAAACGACCCCAGACACAGCCCGACGATTTCCGCGCCGTTGTCTCTCGCCTGCACCAGGCTGTCGAGCAGCGTCTGAGGCGGGCGTTCGAGGACGTGCTGCCAGTAGGGAACAACGACTATATCGGCCCGACCAATGGCGGTGTAGTCCTGCGTGGCGTTGAGGGCGAACCCGTCTTTTGAGGTGAGGAACCCCGGCGTTTCGGCGCAGATCGTCACGTTAAAGCGCTTTTCGCCGGAGACGGAATCGCCAAACAGAATGCAGGGAACGGAGTAGTGGAACGGGCTGAACCCGTCTACCGCGACAATCGCGACGTTGATTAGCGACATCTGTCTCTCCTTTCCCTTTAACGCACTCAGAATATAACGGTTTCGCCATCCTGGGGAATGGTCACTGCGTCACCCACCTGATTGGCTTCAACGTACTCACGCAGCGCGCTGCGGGTCAGCAGGCAGTGGTTAATCGCCTCCATATGGCTCGCCACTATTTTGGCCTGTGGGAGCAGGAAATGAACGTTGAGCACATCCTCCTGGCCCATAATGATGGGCCCAAAACCAAGCACGTGGGCATATCCGGCATTAAGTACCACCACGTCCGGCTGGTGCTTTTGCAGATCGGCCGCCACCGCGTCACGCCAGACGGTATCCCCGGCAAGATAGAGCGTCTTCTCATCGGGATGACGCAGCACCACGCCACAGGCCTCGCCCAGCCGCTCCGCCAGCTCCGGCACGGCGTAGGCCCGGTCGGTACCGTGCTGCCCGCCGTGGGTTTTCGTAATCTGAATATCGCCGAAGAAGGTCGCGTCGGTCATGACCGTCAGGTTGCTAAACCCCTGGCTGCGCAGCAGCGCGGCGTCACGGTCGTTTTGCACGTAGATCGGTTTGTCTTTGGCGATCAGCTCTGCCGCGGTGCGATCCCAGTGATCGTCATGGGTATGGGTGACAATCACTGCATCGGCGTTCAGCAGCGTGTTGACGTTAACGGGGAGCTCAACCATTGGGTTACGACGCTCGGCATGCGCCGTGCCGGGAAAACCCGGATAAGCATCTTTCGGGGCCAGCATCGGGTCGATTAAAAGACGTTTCCCAGCGTAGGTAATCAGCAGGGTGGCGTTGCGAATTTGGGTAATGTTCATGGGCTATCCTCCGGTTGGTGTGATAAGGAGAATAGCCCGACGTCGCAGGTCACGCTGTGGGTTAAAGGGCGATTACCGATGGAATCGGGCCAATTTAAACTCCGCGTTTTCAGGCAGAATTTACCAGCCCGGTACCGCTCCGCCGTTAAAGATCGTCTCAGCCGCTTTCGCCACTTCCGGTGACTGATACGACTGGATAAATTCCTTCACGTTCTCCGCGTCTTTGTTGTCTTCGCGCGCCACCACGATGTTCACGTACGGCGAATTTTTATCTTCAATAAAGACGCTGTCATGCACCGGCGACAGCCCGGTTTGCTGAAGATAGGTGGTGCTGATGATGGCGACATCCACTTTGGGATCGTCCAGCACGCGCGGCAGTTGCGCCCCTTCCAGCTCCATGATGTTCAGATGTTTAGGGTTAGCGGTAATATCCAGCGCCGTCGGCAGCAGGCCGGTGTCTGGCTTCAGGGTAATGAGCTTCTCTTTTTGCAGCAGCAACAGCGCACGGCCAAGGTTGGTTGGGTCGTTTGGAATGGCAATGGTCGCACCGTTCTTCAGGTCCGAAACGGATTTGATTTTGCGTGAATAACCGGCCATCGGGAACACGAAGGTATTCGCCACGGCAACCAGCTTGTAGCCATGCGCCTTGTTATCTTCTGCAAGGAACGGACGGTGCTGAAAGACATTGGCATCCAGCTCCCCCTGGTTGGTAGCATCGTTAGGCAATAGCGAGCCGCTGAAGCCGACCAGCTCCACGTCCAGACCATATTTCTCTTTCGCCACCTTTTTGGCGACTTCCGCTACGTCCTGCTCGGCGCCGTTGATGACGCCTACTTTAATGTGTCTGGCATCGCTGCCGTTTTGATCGCACCCTGCCAGCAGCAGGCCAGCGAGGACCAGCGCACCCAATCGACGTTTCACGAGACAGTTCCTTTTGCTGAATGTTTCAATGACTATATCGACAACGAGGCGGGGAAATAAAAAACGAAAAAGAATCAATAAGAAGGATAAGTTATATGCGGGTATCGCCGGGTGGCTCTGCGCTTCCCCGGCCCGCAGAATCAGAATTTAAAGCGCTTTCGTCAGGTAATGACGCTGCATACCCGGATATGGGTAATCCTGCAAAGACATCTGCAGCTGGTAGCCCTGTTTTTCATAGAACGGGCGCGCCTGGAAGCTAACGGTATCCACCAGCGCGTGCTTGCAGCCTTTACGCCTGGCTTCATTTTCCGCCGTGTTGATAAGCTGGCCGCCCACACCGCTGCCCCGCACGGTATCGCTCACCCAGAGATAGTCGATATTCAGCCAGTCGCCTTTACGTACGCCAATTAAGCCGCCCAGCATGACGCCCTTTTCGTCTCGAACGTAAACGCCTATGTCACCGCTAAAGTTCGTCAAATCGAGGAACCGTCCGTTATAGGCTCTCAGACCCACAAGTAGCTCTTCTTTTTCCTGCGGCGTGACGGCGTCAGTAATGCTCAAGTGCATATTTTCTCTCCTTGTTTCTGTGCCGTCTCACTATCGCACACCGGTAGCGTGGAGAAAATTCATACTTTCGACTGGCGTCGCTACACTGAATGTAACGATATATTTCATGGGAAGCATGTGACTTCTAAAGGGGGTTTTGATGAAAGCTGCGCACCTGGTCTGCCTGCTGGTTTGTCTGCTCTTCGCCGCGTTTGTCCATGCTCAGGAAAAGGATGACCCCGCGAAAGAGGCGCAAATAAAGCAGCAGGTCCTTAAAGATATTAAGAAAACCTGTACGCCACAGAGAAAGCAGAGCGATAAAGCCTGGCAGGAGATGATTTTGTCGTCCGAGGCCAATCAGTTGCTGATCAAAAATGCCGTTACCGCCGTCAAGCGCGACAATCTGGATGCTTACTGGGCGGCGATTGGTCAGGTGGACTGTATGGAAGATTATTGAGGGCTGGAAACGTGCTTCTCGCCGGGTGGCGGCTGCGCCTTACCCAGCCTACACAACATTTTTAACGCTTACGCACATCCGGAATAATTAAATCCCCGCGCAGCACATACGAACCCAGCATCTGCGTTTTCTCCGTCAGCCAGCTCACGATACGCGCCGCCATGGCATCCATGGAATATTCAATGGCCGGGATCACCGGAATACCCGGCAGGTGCAGGGATCCAGCAAGGCTGAAGACCATAATGTCTTCCGGCACGGATTTATTAAACGCCTGCAGCTGTGGGATCACTCGCTGGGCTTCTTGCTCGTCCGCCACCAGTAATGCGTTGAAATTCAGCGTGCTGGCGTTGTTAAGCAGCTCCTGTAGCGCAACGGACGAGGAGGTCGCGTCCATAAAGACGAGGTTGCGATTAAAGGGCAGAAAATTTTTCTCCAGCGCATGTTTGTAGCCGAGCAGCACCTGATCGGCAAAACCGCTGCCGTGCGGGTGGATCAGGGCAATCTGGCGACGACCCTGGCTGGTCAGGTAGTTACAGGCGGTTTCAGCGGCAAAGGCGTGATCGAACTGGATGCTATTGGAATTATCGGACTCCATACAGTCCACGAGGATGACGTTGTCCATATCCACGTCCAGCGGGAAACGCGCGCCGATGACGAGGATGTCATCACACAAACCGCAGGAGAGCTCTTCGAGCGCATTCATTACTTCGGCTTTGCTATGCGCGAAGCGCAGCAGCAGGTGTTTTTGATGCTGGCTAAGATGTTTTTCCAGCGCGTACAAATAACCGGTGGTCTGGTTAATATTTTCCTGTGCGCAAATGACGCCGATACATCCCGTCGACTGGCTCAGCAGCGACTGGGCAATCACATTAGGCCGGTAGTTAAGCTCATCCACTGCCTTCAGAACGGCCTGACGGCTGGCTTCCTTTACGCCACGCGACCCACTCAACACTCGCGATACCGTGGCTTTAGATACCCCGGCAAGACGTGATACATCATTGATTGTCGACATCTCTTTCCCCTGACAGGCTTACCTCGCGCCTGCAAATTCCATGACCGCTTCGGCTCATATTATAGCCAGAACGGAGTATATCCGTTTCCGTTTTCCATGGAAACCGATTTTCCGTTTCCACTCAAAATGATGTCAAAACAGCCAAATTATGTGACTTACATCCGGTTAATTAGCCTCATAAGTAAGGGATCTTGATGGTTGTCACACTTCTATCTTTTATGAATGGAAACCGGTTTCCGTATAATGTCCAATCATTCCCGCAATAACTTTTTACATTTAGAGGATGGTTGTCGATGTTCAAGATTATGCTGTGCTGCTCTGCCGGGATGTCCACCAGCCTGTTGGTCAGCAAAATGGTCGATGTCGCGAAAGAACGTGGTTTGCCGGTGAAAATAGATGCGTACGGTGTTTCCGAATTTGATACGCAGTTTCCGCAATACCAGGTGGTGCTTCTCGGACCACAAGTGAAATACATGTTACAGACACTCTCAGACAAGGCGGCTACGAAAGGCATTCCGGTCCAGCCCATCGACATGATGGACTACGGCATGCAGCGTGGCGATAAAGTACTGGACTATGCTCTGTCGCTCATCGAAGCGGCACACTAAAAGGTGTTCACATGAGTTCGTTATATCAATCCATGGTCGCGGTGATTGAGCAGTCAATTACCCCGCTGGCCGCCAAACTTGGTCAGCAAAAGTATGTGATTGCTATCCGCGACGGCTTTACCGCCGCGCTGCCGTTCATGATCATCGGCTCGTTTATGCTGGTGTTCATCTTCCCGCCGTTTTCGGCGGATACTACCAATAGCTTTGCGCGCGGCTGGCTGGATTTCTCCCAGACTTACCGCGAACAGCTGATGCTGCCGTTTAACCTCAGCATGGGCGTGATGACCTTCTTCATCTCGGTGGGGATTGGGGCGAGCCTGGGGCGCCAGTTTAACCTCGACCCGGTGATGTCCGGCCTGCTGGCTTTTATGGCCTTCCTGCTGGTCGCCGCGCCGTATGCCGACGGTAAAATCTCGACCCAGTATCTCTCCGGCCAGGGCATTTTTACCGCGCTGATCACCGCCATCTACGCCACCCGCGTTTATGCGTGGCTGAAGCAGAACAACGTCACCATCCGCCTGCCGAAAGAAGTACCGACCGGCGTGGCGCGTTCGTTTGAGATCCTGATCCCGGTGATGGTGGTGATCGGTACCCTGCACCCGTTGAACCTGTTCATCGAAGCGCAAACCGGCATGATTATCCCGCAGGCGATCATGCACCTGCTGGAGCCGCTGGTCTCTGCCTCCGACTCCCTGCCCGCTATTCTGCTCTCCGTGCTGCTGTGCCAGATCTTCTGGTTCGCCGGTATCCACGGCTCGCTGATTGTCACCGGCATCATGAACCCGTTCTGGATGGCGAACCTCTCGGCAAACCAGGCGGCACTGGCGGCCGGCGCGGCGCTGCCGCACGTATACCTGCAGGGCTTCTGGGATCACTACCTGCTGATTGGCGGCGTAGGCTCCACGTTACCCCTGGCGTTCCTGCTGCTGCGCAGCCGCGTTACCCATCTGCGTACCATCGGCAAAATGGGCGTGGTGCCCAGCTTCTTTAACATCAACGAACCGATTCTGTTCGGCGCGCCGATCATCATGAACCCGATGCTGTTCATTCCGTTCGTGTGCGTTCCGCTGATCAACGCCTGTCTGGCGTATGCGGCAACCAAACTCGGCTGGCTGGCGCAGGTCGTCTCGTTAACCCCGTGGACCACCCCGGCACCGATTGGCGCCTCGTGGGCGGCGAACTGGGCGCTGAGCCCGGTGGTGATGTGCCTTGTGTGTATGGTGATGTCCGCGCTGATGTATCTGCCTTTCCTGCGTGCCTATGAGCGTACGCTGATGAAAAACGAAGAGCAGAAAGCGCAGGCAACCGTCGGTGCTGCCGAAACCGCAAGCAATTAAGTCAAAGAGGAAAGGTCATGAAATACGCATTTCCCGATAACTTCTGGTGGGGCAGCGCAAGCTCCGCTCTCCAGACGGAAGGGGCAAGAGAGGGCGAAACCACGTGGGATTACTGGTTTGCCCGCGAGCCAAACCGTTTTCACAACGGCGTGGGGCCGCAGCAGACCTCCACGTTTTATCAGCACTGGAAAACGGACATTCAGCTGTTAAAGCAGCTGAACCACAACAGCTTTCGTACCTCGATTAGCTGGGCGCGCCTGATCCCTGACGGTATCGGAGAAGTGAACCCGGAAGCGGTCGATTTTTATCATCAGGTCATTGATGAGCTGAATGAACAGGGCATCACGCCGTTTATTACCCTGTTCCATTTCGACATGCCGATGGCGATGCAGGCGATCGGTGGCTGGGAAAACCGAGAAGTCGTGGACGCATACGCCCGCTATGCGCAGATTTGCTTCGAGCTGTTTGGCGATCGCGTGCTGCACTGGTTTACCTTCAACGAGCCGATTGTGCCGGTGGAAGGCGGCTATCTGTACGACTTCCACTATCCGAACGTGGTGGATTTTCGTCGGGCAGCCACCGTGGCGTATCACACCGTGCTGGCCCACGCAAAGGCGGTTCAGGCCTACCGCGCCGGTCACTACGCGGGGGAAATCGGCATCGTATTAAACCTGACGCCGTCCTATCCGCGCTCGCAAAACCCGGCGGACGTGAAGGCGGCACACATTGCGGATCTGATGTTTAACCGCAGCTTCCTCGACCCGGTCCTGCGCGGCGAATACCCGGCGGAGCTGGTTGCGCTGCTGAAGGCATACGATCAGCTGCCTGCCTGTAAGCCGGAAGATAGCGCCCTGATCGCGGAAGGGAAAATCGACCTGCTCGGCGTGAACTACTATCAGCCGCGCCGCGTTAAGTGTCGTGACAGCGCGGTGAACCCGCAGGCGCCGTTTATGCCGGAGTGGTTCTTTGATAACTACGAAATGCCGGGCCGCAAGATGAACCCGTACCGCGGCTGGGAAATCTACGCGCCGGGTATTTACGATATTCTGGTTAACCTGCGTGATAATTACGGCAACCCGCGCTGCTTTATTTCGGAAAACGGCATGGGTGTCGAAAATGAACAGCGCTTTATTGAAAATGGCCAGATTAACGATAAATACCGTATCGAGTTTATTTCTGAGCATTTAACGTGGCTGCATAAAGGGATTAGCGAGGGCTGCAATTGTCTTGGCTACCATATGTGGACGTTTATTGATAACTGGTCATGGTGTAATGCGTATAAAAATCGCTACGGGTTTATTCAGCTCGATGTAGAGACGCAGCAGCGCACCATTAAGAAAAGCGGAGAGTGGTTTGCCGCCACCGCCTTAAATAATAGTTTTGAACAAGAGTAATGATGATGATCGCACTAGAAGAAGCCGTAATGGAAATTATCGTCAATGCCGGACAGTCCCGCAGCCTGTGCTTTGAAGCCCTGCACGCGGCGCGTCAGGGCAACATTGACGAGGCCAAAAGTCTGCTGCGCGAAGCCGATGGCTACGCGCGCCAGGCGCACAAGATGCAAACCAAACTGATTGAGCAGGATGCTGGCGAAGGCCGCCAGCCGATGACCTTAATTATGGTTCATGCCCAGGATCATTTAATGAACTCCTTATTAGCGCGTGAATTATCCGAAGAAATTATTCATTTATATCAGAGATAGTCTATGGCGAAATAATTAATATAATACCTCTGTACCCTAAATAGAGATCCACTTGTTCTGATGATAGCGACATACTCTGTCAGATCGGAGCGGGATGGTTATTGTCTGAATAAAATTAAACTATATTGAGATAACCATGAATACGATTAAAAAACTTCCATTAACCATGGCGGTTATCGCCGCGCTTTGCCCAATTTCTGTACTCGCACAAGAATTTACGCAGGAGCAAATCGACGCCATTGTGGCTAAAGCGGTGGACAAAGCGCTGGCCGAGCGGCAGGCCAAAATGGATTCGGCGGTCGCGAAAAAGGCAGACGTGGTGACCGAGCCGCAAAGCGCGGCGCAATCCCCGGATATGGCGATCCCGTTCGGGGTGAAATTTACCGGTTACGCCCGCTACGGCGCGCACTTCCAGGCCGCCGATCAGAAATACGTGGCGGTGGACGGTTCCTACAACGGCGCCTCCGCGATTGGTCGTCTGGGTAACGAGGGCAACGGTGGGGAATTCCAGCTCTCTAAAGCCTTCAAGGGTGATAACGGCGCCATTTGGGACATCAACGTGATGATCGACCACTGGGGCGACGAAGTTAACCTGAAAAAAGCCTACGCGGGCGTGACCAACATTATGGCCTCCAACCCGAACGCCTATTTCTGGGCGGGTCGTGACTTCCATCAGCGTCCACAGCAGGGCATTAACGATTACTTCTGGATGAACCACGACGGCCAAGGTGCCGGTGTGAAAAACTTCGACATCGGCGGCGTGCAGTTTGACGTCGCTGCCGTGGCGGCAGTGGAATCCTGTAGCCCGGAAGTGATGGAGGATGAAGCCAACCCGTCGCGCATCACCTGTACCGGCGGTTCCGGCACGGGCGACAAAGGCAACTACGCCGCGACGTCAAAAATTCACGGCATGAAGCTCGGCCCGATCGACATGGAGCTGTACGCTAACTACGGCTTTGACTCCAAAGCGGTTGAAAGCGACGAGCGCCTGAACGCCTGGCAGGGCGGCGTGGTGCTGAGCCACACCAACGACAGCGGCGTGAACAAGGTGATCGCGCGTTACTCCGATAATGCGGACAACAGCGTGTTCAACAAAACCGAGGATCTGACCACGGTTTACGCCAGCTTCGAAGGGTTATACAAATTCACCCAGGCCACGCAGGTAGAGTACATCCTCGCCTTCCACGACTACGACAACAGTCGTGATAAGACCGACAACCGTAAGAACTACAACGCCATCGTGCGCCCAATGCACTGGTGGAACGACGTTCACTCCACCTGGCTCGAAGCGGGCTGGCAGCACGTTGATTATGACAACGGCGGCGATAACAAGGGCTGGAAGCTGACCCTGTCGCAGAACATGTCTATCGCCATGGGTCCGGAGTTCCGTCCAATGCTGCGCTTCTACGTGACCGGCGGCAAAGTGGATAACGAACGCACCGCCCGCGTGAATAATACCAAAGACGAAACGCTGGACGACTTCAACGTCGGCGCGATGTGGGAGGCATGGTTCTAATACGGCGCCGTTTGTTTCGCCCGGCGGCGCTGCGCTTGCACGGGCCTACAAAACCTTGTAGGCCGGGTAAGCGTAGCGCCACCCGGCTATATCCCATGTTATGCTACAAAAAAAATCAACATAGCAGGGGAGAACATGGGTTCCACACGCAAAGGGATGTTAAACGTCCTGATCGCCGCCGTTTTATGGGGAAGTTCAGGGGTTTGCGCGCAGTACATCATGGAGAAAAGCCACATTTCTTCGCCTTACCTGACCATGGTTCGCCTGCTGTTTACCGGCGTGATCCTGCTGACGCTTTCTTTCGTTCACGGCGACAAGATTTTCTCGGTCATCAAGCATCGCAAAGATGCCCTCAGCCTGCTGTTCTTCTCTCTGGTTGGCGCGCTTACCGTGCAGCTCACCTTCCTGCTTACGATTGAAAAATCCAACGCGGCGACCGCCACCGTGCTGCAGTTTCTGTCACCGACCATTATCGTGGCCTGGTTTGCGCTGGCGCGGAAAAAGCGTCCCGGCGTGTTTGTCCTGTCAGCGATTTTTACGTCGTTGATCGGTACTTTCCTGCTGGTGACTCACGGCGACCCGACCTCGCTCTCCATCTCCCCTGCCGCGCTGTTCTTCGGTATCGCCTCGGCCTTTGCCGCCGCGTTTTACACCACGTATCCCTCAACACTTATTGCCCGCTACGGCACGCTGCCGATTGTCGGCTGGAGTATGTTGATTGCCGGGCTCATGCTGACGCCGTTCTACGCCGGACGCGGGACCACCTTTGTGATTGACGGCGGCCTGCTGCTGGCCTTCTTCTACCTGGTGGTAATCGGTACGGCGCTGACATTTAGCCTGTATCTGAAAGGCGCACAAATGATTGGCGGGCCGAAGGCAAGTATTCTGAGCTGCGCCGAGCCGCTGAGCAGCGCATTACTGTCGGTGGTTTTGCTGGGTGTGGCGTTCACCCTGCCGGACTGGCTGGGGACGCTGTTGATCGTGTCGTCGGTGGTGTTGATTTCGATGGATTCGCGTAGAAGGGTTAAGGCATCGGCGTAGCCTGATGTCTCCTCTCCCTAACCCTCTCCCCATACGGGAGAGGGGAAATTTTGTTTACTTCGCCTTAACCTTCCCGGCCACCAGCAGCGCTGTCAGCAACATCAGCGTACCGGAAATCACCAGCGGTGACGTCAGTCCCAGATGGTCCAGTGCAACGCCGCCCACCGCCGCGCCGCAGGTGTTTGCCAGTTGGATCACGGCCACCTGAATCGACCCGGCTTTCTCCGCCTGATCGGCCAACGAGCGAGTGATCCACGTCGACCAGCCCACCGGCACCAGCGCAAAGGCAAAGCCCCAGATAACCGCAATCGCCGAGGCGACCCACTTATCGCTGCCCCACAGCACCAGCACCGTGGCACTCACTGCCAGTACCAGCGGCGCGCCAGCCAGCGCCACTTTCAGGGAACGTTTCAGGAACTGTGACGACAGCGACGTACCGACAAAGCTGGCGATACCAAAGCTCAGCAACACCAGCGTCAGACCATCCACGTCAAAGCCCGCCATGGTCATATACACCGGACGGATATAGGTGAAGAAGGCAAACTGCCCGGCAAAGGCCATAAAGATGGCGGTCATCCCCGCCAGCACACCCGGACGCTTGAGGAGGCTGAACATATTCTGTTTGTGATGCGCCGCTTCGCCCGGCAGGGACGGCAATGCCTTCCATACCCAGATAATACAGAGCACGCCCATCACCGCCGCCGCGTTGAAGACGTTACGCCAGCCGATGATCCCGCCGAGGAAGCTGCCCAGCGGCGCGGCAATCACCAGCGCGATGGAGACCGCACCGAAGATGACGGACAGCGCTTTCGGCACCGTACGCGCGGGTACCAGGCGCATGGTGAGCGAGGCGGACATCGCCCAGAAACCGCCAAGACCCAGTCCCAGACAGGCGCGCCCCAGCAGCAACAGGGTGAAGTTTTCCGCGAAGGAGACCAGCAGGCAAGAGAGCGTCAGCAGGACGCTGAAAAGAATAACCACTTTGCGGCGGTCAATGGCGCCAATCATCTGCGTAATAAACAGACTGGCGAACATCGCCACAAAGGCGGTCACGGTAACGGACTGCCCAGCCACGCCCTCGGAAATGCCCAGATCCTGCGCCATCGGCGTCAGCAGGCTGACCGGCAGAAACTCGACGGTGATCAGGCAGGCAACGCAGAACGCCACGGAGAAAACCGCCGACCAGTTGGGGCGTGAAACCTCTTTGGTCTGCGGTCTGGTCGAAGGCTGGATATGTTCTGTCATGGCGTCACCTGAAGATAAAAACGTGCGGAAAAGTCGCGCAGTTTATCATCAAAAGTGTGACGGATTTAACGTTTAGACAACTTTTGTCGTTTTTAATGATTCGGAAGGCAGATCGGCGGTGACTGATACCTTTTCAGCATAACGAAAATGAAAATTCAGTAACCACAATTGAGGTGAAACAATCATAGCGTCTGAAAAGGAGAAACTATGAAAACACGTACTTTATCTCAAAATCTTACCGTCAGTGCCGTCGGCTACGGTGCCATGGGTCTGAGTGAATTTTATGGCCAGACTGATGACAAAGGCTCACTGCAGGTATTGCATAACCTCATCGATCTGAACGTGACGTTTATTGATACCGCAAATTTATATGGCCGTGGCCATAATGAAAGGCTAATCGGTCACTTTCTTGCCGGGCTGGATAAAAGCACTCGCGAGCAGTTTAAAATTGCCACGAAATGCGGTATCGATCGCTCTCCTGACGAGTCCTATGCCCGCACTATCAATAACACACCCGACTATATTATCCGCTGCTGTAACGAATCCCTTAAGCGGCTTGGCGTTGAACGGATTGATCTCTTTTATCTTCACAGGGTCAGCAACGAAACGCCGGTCGAAGAAAGCATGGAGTGCCTGAGCACACTCGTTAAGGAAGGTAAAATTAATCACATTGGTCTTTGTGAAGTGTCGGCTTCAACGTTACAGCGAGCCCATACGGTACATCCGGTCACCGCGCTGCAAACCGAATATTCGCTGTGGACGCGTGATATTGAGGATACCGTTCTACCGGTTGTGAAAGCGTTGGGTATCGGCCTGGTCCCTTACTCTCCTCTCGGTAGAGGCTTCCTTACCGGAAAATACCTGAACAACAGTGATTTTGCAGAGGGTGATTTCCGCAAGAATAACGAACGTTTTGTTCAGTCCAGTCTTGATCATAATCGCCAGTTGCTCGATGCAATTACCCCGCTTGCACAGAAATACGATTGCACTACAGGGCAAATTGCTCTGGCCTGGCTGCTAGCACAATACGATAAGCTGGTTCCAATTCCTGGCACTAAGCATACCCGTTATCTGGCTGAAAACGCCCATGCGGCGGAAGTTATTCTGGAAAAAAGCGATGTTGAATCGCTGAACAACATTCATCGGAAGATAGAAATTAAAGGGGAACGATATTCGGAAGAAGGCATGAAAGGTGTGAACGCCTGATATATTCCGCTCAACAACGTAAAAAAACCGGGGAGACCCGGTTTTTTATGGCTAACAAAGTCACGTTTTTTTATTTCTCAGCAGTGCCTTGCACAATCGTTAATTTGACTCGTACGATTTCTCCACGCGAGAATGTTTTGTCGTAAGGCTCGCAGGAATAACCGCGACAAGCAGGATGGAAAGGCCAATGGCTGTGCCCGCTACGATATACAGAAGGGGGACCGGGAACGATGACACCATCCAGGCCCCCACTGAAGCACCGATACCGATGGCGATATTGAAAAACGAAACATAGAGTGCTGAGGCTGGAAACGTTTTATCTTCCGCCATACGTAACACCCATGTCTGAAATCCGACAAATACTCCTGATACCGCAACGCCCCAGATAACCATGGCAGTGAAAATGAGCGCGACAGAGAGTGAGGAACCTGACCGTCCGAGGAAGATCAGCACCGCACAGATAAGCAGCACGGATAAAGCTACCGTCATCTTTAGATATTTATCAATCAACACGCCGGTCAGGAAATTACCGGCCAGACCCGCGATGCCGTAAACTAAAAGCACAGCCGGAACAAAAGCAGCGGAGAGTAAACTCTGCATGTGTAACCAAGGCTCAATGTAGGTAAATGCGGCAAAGTGGGCGGTAACGGCAAGCAGCGTGGCAAAGTAAATTTTCCACAGCGTGGACGATTTCAGCACTCTTTTGAGAGCATCAATACCCATCGCGCTTTTATTGTTTATTTGCGGGACAAGAACAGTAATGCCCACAAAGGCCACGACGCTGAGTGCTGCCATCAGCCAGAATGCCTGTCTCCAGCCCAAATGAATGCCAATATAATTTGAAACCGGTACACCAAACACGCTTGCCGCAGAAACACCGCCAAATACGATTGATGTTGCCGTACCGATATAACGGGCAGGAACAATGGCTACTGCAGTCGCTCCAATCATTGCCCAGAATGCACCATGCGCAAGTGCACCCAATACGCGCGCACTCAGTAGAGCACCGTAAGTGCTTACCGTGGCGGCCAAAATATTGGATATCATAAGAACGACGGTGAGTACCAACAAAAGACGCTTTTTCGCCACATTTCCCAGGAACACGGAGGCAAACAATGCGCTTAATGCCCCTACCCACGCATAAAGAGACACGGTCATGCCAACCGCGGATTCCGAAGAATGGAGCCCCTCTGCAATAGGAGTTAATAACCCTACAGGCGCAAGTTCAGTGGTAACGATGGTGAATGTTGAAATTGCCAGAATAACTAAAGCGAGCCATGACTTTAGCGTCATATTTTGCGGTAATTTCTCTGAAATCATATTACTTACCTCAATAATCGTTTATATAATTAGCCATTTTTTCTGCTGTGCATCTCGTAAGCAAGATATAATCATCTACACAGAACCCTCTTGCCAAACACGCTAGTTCTGATAATTACGTGGACGACCTTTAACAGAATTTAAATGCCATATTTCGCGTTAGAGAAAATGAGTCAAAATTGCATGAGAAATTTATCAATCCAGTACTCAAATGGAATTATTAAATTTGTAATATAGTTTTTGTATTACTATTTTTTTAGGTTTTTATTTTAAACGTTCCCGTGTAAGATCTGAGAAGATAAAATAAAACGAAAATACCTTTTCGCTTTTCAGGATCATCGTTATGGCTACAGCAGAACATTTAATCAGCAATAACCTTCCCAGTATCAAACAATTGCAATGCTTTCTCGCTGTCGCGCATGAGTTGAACTTCCGCAAGGCAGCTGAACGTCTGAGGATGACGCAGCCCCCTCTGACCCGGCAGATTAAATGTCTTGAGGCCGTTTTGAAGCGTCAGCTCTTCAGTCGAAATACGCACGACGTAAGCCTCACTGAATCAGGGCGCGCACTGGTGGTAAAAGCTGAGAAAATTCTTCGCGAAATCAGTGAACTGAAAACGGATTCCCTCTCCTCTGAAACCACCTTACGGATCGGACTCACCCGGACGCTTAATTTTGAATATATTGAACCGGTGAATAGGCAGCTTCAAAAACTGAACGCCGGGGATGATGTTGAAACACCGGACCTGACATCAGCGCAGCTGCTGCAAAGCTTGTCCAAAAATATGCTGGATCTGGTGCTAACAGGGGAAAAAGGGACAGGTCATGAAGATATTGTCCAGTACCGTTGGGTTTGCCAGGAGCCGCTCCTTATCGCAATGCCTTCTTTACACCCTGCAAGCCTGAAAGAAAAAGTCGCTCTCGACGATATCAGTGATTTACCGATTTTCTGGTTTTCCAGAAGTGCTAATCCGTCGTTTTACGACAAATGTGAAAGCTACTTTGACACGCTGAAAACGCCGCTGAAGCGCATAAAAGAACCAGACGATTCACTGGTGATGCTAAGTCGTATCGCAAGAGGGAAAGGGTTTGCGCTGCTACCTCAGTCAAAATGCACCTTCAATCAGGAGGGGCTCTGTTACCGCGAGCTAACGGATGATGAGGCAAAGCGACTCAATATTGATATCTATGCGGCAACCCGCCTCAATGAAAACCGGGAGGAGATCCTCAACGCTCAGAATATCTTGTGCGGGAAGGAGAACTAATGCAGGTAAAACACGCCCTCTTCCGGCAGGAAAAGATGGTTATAGCGTAGCTGAAAGGCATTAAGCTCCTGCGGGTCGGGCTCCATCTCGCGCATAAAGCCGAGCGCCAGACGAATTTGCGCATCGGTGATCGGCGCACCCAGGCGGGCTTTACGCAGCAGACGGTGCCACGTATGCAGGTTCTCTTCACTGCCGTCGACAATGCAGACCTGCCAGATCAGCAATACCTGCGCCGCGTTTTGCAGATGCGCCTCGTCCGGGCGTTCAAGATAACGGATAAACTCATTCCCGGCTGTTTTACCGAACTGATCGATCATCGACTCAACCGGCATTGGGGTGATTCCCAGCCGTTCGCTTAAACGTTTGATGGCGCGGCGGGAATCTGAGGTCAGGACACGAAATCCCACCACAAACACCACGGCAAGCGTTGCCAGCATTATCCAGACCATGCATTCTCCTCAGACTAGCCGCTTATCATAGCGGGAAACGCAAGGCCTCGACAGCGGGCAAAATGCTATTAGTGTAGTGAAAAGAGGTGGAAAATCATTCTAAAAGCGGATCGCCGCGCTGAAGCCCCTTTTGCAGTGCCTCGTGGAAGCGCGCAGGATCCTGCATCTGCGGCGCATGACCCATATCGTTAAATTCCACCAGCGTCGCGTGCGGAATGCGTTTTGCCGTCTCTTTCCCCAGCACCGCATAGTTGCCGAGCGTCTTGCGGATCTCCGGCGGGGCGAGATCTTTCCCGATGGCGGTGTTGTCCTTCGTGCCGATCATCAATAATACCGGCATCTTCAGTTCACTAAATTCGTAGATAACTGGCTGGGTGTAGATCATGTCGTAGAGCAGCGCCGAGTTCCAGGCCACGCGCGCTTTGCCCGGCCCGTTGTTCAGCCCGGCGAGCATGGTCACCCAACGCTCGTATTCCGGCTTCCACTCCCCAGCGTAGTAGGTGTTTTTCTCGTACTGACGAATACCGTCGGCACTGACTTTCAGTTCGCGCTGGTACCACTGGTCGACGGTAATATGCGGCACACCGCGCGCTTTCCAGTCTTCCAGCCCAATCGGATTGACCATCACCAACTGTTCCACCTGCTGCGGCCACATTAGCGCGTAGCGCGTCGCCAGCATGCCGCCGGTCGAATGCCCGATAACCGTCACGCGATCGACACCCAGGGATGCGAGCAGCGCATGGGTATTGTCCGCCAGCTGCTGGAAGGTGTACTGATACCGCTCCGGCTTGGTGGATTTACAGAAACCAATCTGGTCGGGTGCGATCACGCGATACCCGCTGGCCGACAGCGCTCGGATCGTGCCGTCCCAGGTTCCAGCGCAGAAGTTTTTGCCGTGCATCAATACCACGGTGCGACCGTTGGGTTTTTCCGGCTTAACGTCCAGATAAGCCATATCCAGAGACTGGTTTTGCGAGGTAAAGGTAAAGTGTTTTACCGGCCAGCCGTAATCGAAACCTTCCAGCTTTTCGCCGTAGGAAGGGGTATCCGCGGCCATTGCGGGTGACGCCAGCGCCATCAGCAGCGCAAGGCAGGATAATCGTCGGGTTAACATGCAGGCTCTCCGTTCTAAGGCTGCACAAAAGGCGGCAGCAAAAATACTGTAGAGCATACAGGGGAGGGAGAGTGTAAAGCGGGGTAAAGGCAGGACGTACAAAACAAAAAAGCCCGGCAAAACGCACCGGGCAAAGAAGTTACCTGCACACTCAGGCTGTTTTCAATTTCTGCACTCGCCTTTCGCGACGAATTTTACGTTCTTCCAGCACCGCAACCATCGCCATCAGGACGATACAGCCAATGGCTGCCGCATCCAGCGCCGCAAAGGTACCTGCCCAGCCGGTGAGGCCAAAAATTGGCGTACCGTCGGCAATCATCCCCAGCCCCAGCTTGGCGAAGCTGTCGCCGATCAGGTAAGCGAAGGTGCCTTTAATCCCATCGGCTGCGCCGATCGCTTTTTTCGGTACAAACCCGACCGCCGCCACGCCAATCAGCAGCTGTGGACCAAATACCAGGAAGCCGAGCGCAAACAGGGAAGCCAGGTAAACATACTGGTTACTGGCGTGCTGGTAGACGCCGAGCGTGGCGATAATCAGCGCCAGTGCGACGCAGGCCACCAGCGCGCGGCGGCCATTGGCGAGATCCGAGAGCCAGCCCCACAGCAGCGTGCCGACCAGCGCGCCCACTTCAAACAGGGTGAAGCCCTGAATCGCGACTTCTTTAGAAAGCTTCAGCTCCTGGAAGGCATACACCGTCGACCACTGGTCGATGCCGATACGCACCACGTACAGGAAGATGTTTGAGAAGCACAGCAGCCAGATCACTTTGTTTTTCAGCACGTACTCAACAAAGATCTGCCATTTGGTCATCTCGTTTTCTTCGGTCTCTTTGTCCTCTTCGCTGATCTCCTCGCCGAACAACTCTTCGGCTTTGCCGAGGCCGTAAGATTCCGGGGAATCGCTGCCGAAGCGCAGGCCGATAAAGCCGACAATCAGGGCGATAATCGACGGGAAGATAAACATGCCGATCACGTGGCCATCGAACAGATAGTTCGCGCCGAACAGCGCCACGCCTGCCGCACCCGCACCGCCGAGGTTATGCGAGATGTTCCACATGCCGAGGTACGAACCACGCTTGCGGCGCGGGGTCCATTTGGTGATGGTGGAGTAGCTGCACGATCCGCCGGTACTCTGGAAGAAACCACTCAGGGCATAGAAAGCGATCATCAGGAACAGGCTCACGGAGCCTGCGCCCATGCTGGCGCTGAAGCCGAGCATACAGATGGCGGAGAGAATCAGCATAAACGGCAGGAACTGCTTGGTATTTTTACCGTCCGCATAGTAGGAAACCACCGTTTTCCCCACACCGTAGGTGATGGAGAATCCCAGGCCAATCATCCCCAGCTGCGTCATGCTCAGCCCGTAGGTCGAGATCATGTCGTTCTGCGCGATGTTAAAGTTTTTGCGGATCAGGTACATGGTCAGGTAGCCGATGAAGACCACCAGATACGACTGCATGAACGGTTTGAACCACATTTTGCGCCGCACGTCGAGCGGCAGATCCAGGGTCGGCTTGCGCACCTGATTGAGGAAGGCCAGCATGGTTTGCTCCTGAGCTGATTTTTACCTGCGAATGGCAGGCATTGTAAAAATCAGCCGGGAGAGATGCCTGAGACAGCGTCCAGGTAAAACCGGGAAAATTTCTTAGTTTTGCGCCACTCGGCAGTAAAAGGTGAAGTGTGTCACGCTTCGCGCGGGGCCTGCGCGTGCAGGAAGGGCAGCAGCAGCAGGGCAGAGATCCCCGCCGCGATGGCGATGACCGCGAAGAAACCGCTCCAGTGCCAGGTGTCGATCACCCGCGCCAGGGGCCAGCCGGAGAGCGATGCGCCAAGATAGGCAAACAGCCCGACAAACCCCGTCGCCGCACCCGCCGCCTCTTTGTGCGAGCACTCCGCCGCGGCCATGCCGATCAGCATCTGCGGGCCAAACACGAAGAAGCCGATGGTGAAGAAGCATGCCGCCTGCATCACGTAACTGGCGAACGGCATCAGCCACAGCGAGCCGACGGAGAGCAATATCCCGGCGGCGAAGATCAGGTTCATCGGGCCTCGGTTGCCGTTAAACAGCTTGTCCGAGCCCCAGCCTGCCACCAGCGCGCCGATAAATCCGCCCAGCTCGAACATCGTGACCGCCGAGTTGGCGGTGACCAGATCCACCCCGAGCGTCTCCGACATGTACAGATTGCCCCAGTCGTTGATCGCCGCACGTACCACGTAAACCAGCACGTAACAGAGCGAGAGTAGCCAGATGTAGGGATTTTTCAGCACGTATTTGGTCAGGATCTCTTTGCGGGTCAGCCCCGCCCCTTCCTGCTGTTGGGCAATCTCCATCTCGTCGTGCCGCCAGTCGCCCACCGCAGGCAGTCCAACGGTTTGCGGCCTGTCGCGCAGGCGCCAGCAGAGGAACAGCCCGGCAACAATCGCCAGGCCCCCGGCAATCATCATTCCTGCGCGCCAGCCGTAGTGCAGCGCCGCCGCACCGACCACCATCGGGATCAGCGCCCCGCCGACGTTATGCGCGGTGTTCCAGATTGCCCACCAGCCGCCGCGCTCGTTGCGCGAGTACCAGGCGGTGAGCAGGCGGGCACAAACCGGCGCTCCCCAGCCCTGGAAAAAAGCGTTCAGCGCCCACAGCAGGGCAAAGGCCCACAGCGAGGTGGAGAAGCCGAACAGGATATTCACCACGCCGGTGGCAATCAGCCCGACGCCCATAAAGTAGCGCGCGTTGGAGCGGTCGCTGACGATGCCGGAGAAGAACTTCGACAGGCCGTAGGTGATGTAAAACAGCGTCGCCAGCAGGCCGATATCGGTACGCGTCATCACGCCGCTGGCGAGGATTTCCGGCGCGGCGGCGTTAAAGCTTTTGCGGGTAAAGTAAAACAGCGCATAGCCAAGCCAGATGGTCATCAGGATATGGCGACGCCAGTAGCGGTAGCGCGCGTCAATTTCCGCTTTGTCGCCTAGCGGTGAGGCGTTGGCAGGCATTTTAAACATGGTGGTTCCTTAGCGGCAGGCTGACGCTAACGCGCGTCCCGTGGGTACAGGAGATAGCCAGCGTGCCACCCAGCGCCTTCACGCGCTCGCGCATGCCCGCCAGGCCAAAACCCTGCTGGCCGGAGCCCGGCGGCAGGCCGCAGCCGTCGTCTTCAATCACCAGCGTCAGGCGATCGTTCTGCTGGCCGCCCTGAATGGTGACCGCGCTGGCATTGGCGTGTTTGACGATATTATTCAGCCCTTCCTGACAGACGCGGAACAGCGTCACGCGCTGGCCTTCACTCAGCGCAGATTCATTAATTCGCCAGTCGAGATGGCTGACAATGCCGCGGCTTTCCAGCTCCATCTCGCGCATCAGGGAGCGTATCGCCTGCTCAAGTGACAGGTCGTCAAGCTGGCGCGGACGCAGCCGTCCCAGCAAACGGCGAACGGCGTCATAAACCCCCAGCGAAAGCTGTTCGATATGCGCCCCGCCCTGCTTCACACCGGCATTTTCCGCCGCCAGACGCTGGACAATGCCCGCCTGGGTGCGGATGGCGGTGATGGTCTGGCCGATGTCATCATGCAGCTCACGGGCGACCTCCTGCCGCACGCTCTCTTCCGTCTCCAGCAGACGCTCCGCCAGACGGCGATTACGCGCCAGCTCGTTTTGCAGAGACTGGTTCAGCTCGCGCAGACGCTGGATCCCCGCCCCCAGCAGCAGCCCGGTCAGGCTCTGGGCCAGCAGGGAAAGCAGCAGGTCCACCGGATGGTCGTGCCAGGTCTGGCTGGCAATGAGCGCGATGGCGTTCATCAGCGTGGCAATTAAGGCGCCCTGCCAGCCGTAGTGCCAGGCGAGGGCGATGATCGGCAGCGCCAGACAAAACGGTGTGAAGCGTGAAAGCTCTGCGGGCAGGCCGAGCTGTAGCCACAGGCTCACCACAAACAGCAGCAGATACCAGATGAGATGCCGGGCGCGCCAGTTGACGGGCTGGGAGACCAGCGCAGGCCCCAGCGGCTGCCAGACGGTGCTGGTGAGGTAGTGCCAGAAAACCAGACAGGTCGGCGCAAGGGTCAGCCCGCCGGTGAGGGTCAGCAGCAGGGCGTTGAGCATCTCCTTGTCGCCAGCCCACGGCAGCGATTGCAGCAGCGCGGCGGCAATCAGCGCCGCCCCCTGACGCAGCAGCGTGCGCCAGTCACGCTGGTGACGATAACGGGAAATGAGCGCAACCGGGATAAGCGTGAGCAGGCTTCCGGTCATCAATAATGGCAGCTGCGTGAGCGCAACTTCCTGCGCCAGCCAGACCAGCATCAGCCACTCTGCGCCCAGCAAAACGGGCCAGTAGCCGCGGGGACATTGCAGCATCAACCCCAGACGCAGGCCGAAGGGGAACAGCAATACCGCCAGCTCGGGTCGCTCCACCAGATGCAGGCTGATGCTCCACAGGCAGAACCATGCGGCAGAAAAGATAAAAAAGCTGGCGACGACGGCGATCAGCCGCGAAAACAGCGGGTTCATTGCCAGCTATCAAACATGCGGCGCGCCAGCTCGACATCGTTGCTGACGTTGAGTTTTTCCATCAGATTGGCGCGGTGAACGTGAACGGTTTTTGGCGACAGGTCCAGCTCGGCCGCAATCTCTTTCACCGACATCCCCTGTGCGAGTTTCTCTGCAACCTGACGTTCGCGTTTAGTGAGCGGATCCTGACGTCCGGCCGCCAGCTTGATGGCGATATCCGGTGTTAAATAGCAGCCGCCGGTGGAGACGGTACGCACGGCGGCGATCAGCTCGTCCGGGCTACAGCGTTTTGAGAGGAACCCGCGTGCGCCCGCGTTGAGCGCCTGCTCGACCAGCGCCGGGCTGTCGTGGACCGAGAGCATGATCGTCGCCATCCCTTTCGGCAGCTGGCTTAACAGCTCCAGACCGGAGAGATCCGGCATTGAGATATCGCAGATACAGACCTGCACTCCGCGCCCCGGCAGGCCCGCCAGCGCCTCACGACCGGAGCCAAACTCGGCCACGACCTGAAAATCGGGTTCGAGGTTGAGAAGCTGGGCAAAGCCGGAGCGGACGATAAGGTGGTCGTCGATAAGCGCGATGGTGGTCATGTTTGATCCTGCGGTCTGAAAACGCCGGATGGCGCTGCGCTTATCCGGCCTACAAGAGCGAAAGACGCTTACCTTAAGCGATCTACTCGAAAAACACCGCAATTTTGTTAAACATGGTGGGATCGGACTGGTTGCGCGCCACTTTGGTGACATCTTCCAGCTTGTCAATCTGCGCCATCATCTGCTCCAGACGCTGGTCATCGTTGACCAGTAGCCAGATGCGGCTGTGCTCGCTGCCCTGAATCGGCAGACAGAGAATGCCTTCCACGTTAAACGCCCGGCGGGCAAACAGCCCGCAGACGTGGGTCATGACGCCAGGATGGTTGCGGACGGTGAGTTCCAGAATGACGTTATCATGTTGTTTCTGCATGGCTTATTCTCCCACCATCTCAGTATTTGCCGCACCCGGCGGCACCATCGGATACACTTTTTGTTCAGGGTCGATACGCACGTGGATCAGCGCCGGGCCGGGACGCGAAATCGCCGCCTGCAGCGCCGCGTGGGCATCCTCTTCGGCGTTCAGATCGCAGGTGTGAAGGCCAAAACCGGCAGCAATCTGCATAAAGTTAATCATTCCCGGATAGGTCGCGGCAAATACGCCCTGCTTGTAGAACAGGCTCTGCTGCTGGTGTACCAGCCCCAGCGCCTCGTTGTTCATCAGAATGATTTTGACGTCTAACTGGTTTTCGGCCGCGGTCGCCATTTCCTGAATGTTCATCATCAGGCTGCCGTCACCGGAGAAGCAGATGACTTTGCGGTCCGGATTCGCCAGCGCCGCACCCACGGCAGCAGGCAGGCCAAAGCCCATAGTGCCGAGGCCACCGGAGGTCAGCCACTGGCGCGGACGGTTCAGCGGGTAGGCCTGGGCGGTCCACATCTGATGCTGGCCCACGTCGGTGGTAATAATCGCGCTGTCGTCCACGCAGGCGGCCACAGCGTTGATAAGACCATAGTGGCTCAGCGGATCGCCCTCGGTCGGGATGGCGCCCGGGAACTCTTTTTGCAAATCGGCGACCAGCTGACGCCAGTCGGCACGGTCGGCTGCGTCCGTCTGCGGGATCAACTGCGCCAGCACTTCAGCCACGTCGCCCTGAATGGCCACGTGCGGCTGCTTAATTTTACCCAGCTCGGCGCGGTCGATGTCCACATGGATGATTTTGGCGTTCGGACAGAACTGCTCGGTTTTGCCAATCGCCCGGTCATCAAAACGTGCCCCCATCACAATCAGCAAATCCGCCTCTTGCAGGATGTAGTTGGTGCTGCGCGCGCCGTGCATGCCCAGCATGCCAAGAGAGAGCGGGTGCGCTTTAGGCAGCATGCCGAGCGCCATCAGGGTCATGGTGGTGGGCAGGCTGGCTTTTTCAGCGAACTGGCGGATTTCATTCGCGGCGTTAATCGCCCCACCGCCCAGATAGAGCACCGGGCGTTTGGCGGCATTAATCATCGCCGCGGCGTCACGCACGCTCTCAGCACTGAATTCCGGCGCGGGGGCACGGTCGCCCGGCTCTGGCAGCACGTCAATCTCGATCTCTGCGGTCTGGACATCCTTAGGAATGTCTATCCACACCGGGCCCGGGCGGCCAGACTGCGCAATGCGAAACGCATCGCTGATAACCTGAGGAAGCTCGCTGATATCGCGAACTAAATAGTTATGTTTGGTGATGGGGATAGAGATGCCGTAGGTATCCACTTCCTGGAACGCATCGGTACCGATCATCGAAGACGGCACCTGGCCGGTAATGCAGATCAGCGGAATGGAGTCGAGGCGCGCGTCGGCGATGGCCGTTACCAGGTTGGTTGCCCCCGGCCCGCTACACGCCATACAAACCGCCGGTTTCCCCTGGGTACGCGCCATGCCCTGCGCGATAAAGCCCGCGCCCTGCTCGTGGCGAGCCAGCACGTGGCGGATTTTTGTGCTTTGGCTTAACGCATCGTACAGCGGCAGCACCGTGCCGCCCGGGATGCCCGCAACCGTGGTGATGCCCTGTCGTTCCAGCAAATGAACGATCAGCTGCGCGCCCGTAAAACGCGTCTTAGTAGATGTTGTGCCCGAACTTGCCATGCTCCAGTCCTTTTCTTCTGAGCCAGCCTTCCGGGGAGGGTCCTAAACGAAAAACCCCGCCCGGTTTGCGCCGGCGGGGTTTTGGATTCGTGTGTTGATCCAGTCCCTACGGCGCATTGCCGACGACCACCACCACACGCACGACGACCACTGCGGCTGGTTGCGCAGTTTTTAGTAGGGTCGAGGTGAACAGAGATGGAGTCATTAGGAACCTGTGTTTGGAATCATTGATTGAATTTATACAAACACAGGTTTTCGGGCGTGACAATGGAAATATTTTCATCTGGACAAAAATGCGTCAGGGATCACGTTTCGTTTGTTGGGTGATGAAAACAGTAGTCGGACGTGAGTATTTCATTCAATGAACAGCGCAGGCGATACCCCAAAGCGAGCAGCCAGTTTTTTTATATGGTTCAACGTCAGCTGACGTTGACCGTTCAACACCCTTGAAACCATTGATTTACTGCCAATTTCATCCTGAAAATCCGAAATAGTCAGTTTGTATTGATCCATAAGGGTTCTTAAAACGGCAATGCCCACTGGGACAGATTCCATCTCCTGGCGTAAGGCGACAATTTCGGGCCGATTGGCTTCGTAACGACGAATTCTTGCACATACGATATCCAGCAAAGGGCTGCCAGGTTCGTTCATCAGTAAATACTCAACCAGCTCAAGTGCGTCCTGGTAATCTTTCTCGTTTGGATTTTCACCCAATAAAGGAACCGCCGCGACAAGGGCATGCGTTGCTTTCATTGCATCGGCTACGATCATCATTTCTTCCCCTTAGTGCGATGTTTCTCCGTAAAACGGTCATATTCCTTATGAGTAAAAACATGGCGCACATAAAACTTTTGGCTTTCAAAGAATATGAGAGCCACTACTCTGAGGTTGTTGTTAGCAATATCAATAACATAATGCTTATCGAGATACTTCAAATTATCTAGCGTTGGAAAGATTTTTCTTAGCGCAACAGGCGTCGTGCAATGGCTCTTTTCGATGGTTCGCCCCAAAAAGAGAAGCTCCTCTCTGTGTTGCGGAAATTGGATCACCGCATCCAAAATTGCCTTCATTGAGATTAAATGCATACTGCATACCTGCCGCGTCCATTGCCATTATGGCAACAATATCACACATTGCCAATTGGTCAACGACGGACTTGCTTTGAACGCAGCCAGAAAACAAAAAACCCCGCCGGAGCGAGGTTTTTATCAGGGTTTTGCGGTTGGTCGCCGCAGAACACACTGTGTTACGTCAACGCAAAAAGTATACGCGATCGAGGACGAACGCGCAATTCCGGCACGGATTTTGACGTTTTTGAGTATGGGTCGCCTTTCGTTTTTTGTCCAAAAAATACTGTTCATACATACAGTATTTATCTATACTGAGGGTGTTCGCAGTGAGCGAGGGGGCCGCAGTTCTACCGGCGCAATGAAGTCCTGGCTGAAACGGGTGGTGCCGTCAGTGCCTTAACCCCTGAAGTGAGCACACTGTGTTACGTCAATCCAGGTGCTGGCAACAGGCGGCGGAAAGGTACGCCAGCATCGTGCTCCTTTTTACCAAAAGGAGACGCGTATGGGCATCGTGGATATGGTGATACTTATCCTCAAACTCATTGTTGCAGTATTGCAACTGCTTGATGCTGTCCTGAAATACGTTCGGTAAGTCAGGTTCAAGTCGCACCTGAGAGGGGCGGGCAACCGCCCCTCTTTAATAACGAGGGAATGCTATGTCGCGTCTGTTAATTGAGCCTGTTACGCCTGATGAACCGGGCTATATCGCCCTGAAGGCGGAAAGTATCGCATTGAATTTCAACATGCTGCGCAGGCTGGAAGAGAACTGGCAGCGGGGTGAAAACCGCTTTAACGCGCCGGGCGAAAAGCTGCTGGGGGCGTTTCTTAACGGCAAGCTGGTAGGCGTATGCGGTCTCAACCGCGATCCCTTCAGCCAGCAACCGCGCGCCGGGCGCATTCGCCATCTCTATGTTAGCGAGAAGTGTCGCGGGTTGGGCATCGGCAAACAGCTTTTAACCGTGGTGATGGCCGATGCCAGCATCTGGTTTGATTTCCTGAATACCCACGCGCCGGATACCGCGTATGGGTTCTACCGCCGGGCGGGTTTCACGCTGGTCTCGGATGAGCCGCGGGTGACGCACCGCTTGTTTTGTGCGGTGTAACCGGCTGGCAGCATCAGGACGTGAATGTTACAGTTGAGTGACAATTCACCACCCGATACGCCATGACCATCACCGTATTTTGCATTTTGCTGTTTGCCGCGCTGCTGCATGCCAGCTGGAACGCTATCGTTAAGGCTGGAACGGACAAGCTCTATTCTGCGATAAGCGTCAGCGGCTCCGCTACGCTTATTGCGCTGGTGTTGCTCCCCTTCTCTCCACAGCCTTCTGCTGCAAGCTGGCCGTTTTTAATCGTCTCCTGCGCCTTACAGGTGGTGTACACCGTGCTGGTGGCGAAGACCTATCAGGTCTCCGATATGAGTCAAACCTACCCGCTGATGCGCGGCACCGCCCCGCTGCTGGTGGCGCTGATCAGCGTCCTGGCGCTCGGCGATCGTCTCTCCTGGCTGGCCTGGTCCGGCATCGGAGTGATCTGCCTGTCGATTCTGGCGATGGCGATGAACGGACGCATGCAGTCCCGAAAAGGGATCTGGCTGGCGCTACTGAACGCCTGTTTTATCGCCGGATATACGCTGGTGGACGGCACCGGGGTGCGGCTCTCGGGCACTGCGCTGGGCTACACGCTGTGGACCTTCTTTATGAACGGTTTTTGCCTGCTGAGCTGGGCGATGGTGGCGCGTCGGCGTGAAGCCTTTGGCTACCTGCGTCTGCACTGGAAAAAGGGGCTGCTCGGCGGCGTCGGCACCATGGGCTCGTATGGCCTGGCACTGTGGGCGATGACGCAGGCACCGCTGGCCGTAGTCGCGGCGCTGCGTGAAACCTCGATTCTTTTCGGGGCGCTGATTGCCTTTGTGCTTTTAAAAGAGAAGGTTGTGGGCCTGCGCATCGCTGCGGCGCTGGGTATTGCTGGCGGCGCTATTCTCCTGCGCCTCGCATAAATCACTGGCAACATTAGTTGCCGTTTTTGTTTACAAATCCTGCCTTTTGACGTTCATCCATTCACCATCACAATGATTAAATTGTCATCTCACTGTGGTAGATTCCTCGCGCATTTATGGGAATGCGCAGTCACTTATTCTTCATTTTTCTCTTTTGGCAAAAGTATTCAGCGACATGAAAAAACAAAGGAACGTTAACTTATTGTTGATGCTGGTGTTACTGGTGGCCGTCGGTCAGATGGCGCAAACCATCTACATTCCGGCGATCGCCGACATGGCAAAGGAATTAAACGTCCGCGAGGGCGCGGTACAAAGCGTAATGGCCGCCTACCTGCTAACCTACGGCGTTTCACAACTCGTCTATGGCCCGCTGTCCGACCGCGTCGGGCGTCGCCCGGTGATCCTGGTCGGCATGAGCATATTCATGGTGGCGACGGTGATTGCCATCACCACCCATAGCCTGACCGTATTGATTGCCGCCAGCGCCCTGCAAGGCGTCGGAACCGGCGTCGGCGGGGTGATGGCGCGAACCTTACCGCGCGATATGTACCAGGGCACCCAGCTCCGCCATGCCAACAGCCTGTTGAATATGGGGATTCTGGTCAGCCCGCTGCTGGCACCGCTGATTGGCGGCCTGCTGGATACAATGTGGTCCTGGCGCGCCTGTTACGCCTTCCTGCTGGTGCTCTGCGTGATAGTGACCTTCAGCATGGCACGGTGGATGCCGGAAACGCGCCCGCAGGACGCGCCGCGCACGAAGCTTATCGCCAGCTACAAAACGCTGTTCGGCAACGGTGCGTTTACCTGTTACCTGCTGATGCTGATCGGCGGCCTGGCAGGCATAGCGGTGTTCGAAGCCTGCTCCGGCGTGCTGCTGGGCGCTGGGCTTGGCCTGAGCAGCATGGTGGTGAGTATTCTGTTTATTCTACCTATCCCGGCGGCGTTCTTCGGCGCCTGGTTTGCCGGACGTCAGAACAAGCGTTTCTCCACCCTGATGTGGCAGGCAGTGATTAGCTGTCTGCTGGCGGGACTAATGATGTGGATCCCGGGACTGTTTGGCGTGATGACCGTCTGGACGCTGCTGATCCCGGCGGCGCTGTTCTTCTTCGGCGCAGGGATGCTGTTCCCGCTCGCCACCAGCGGCGCGATGGAGCCGTTCCCGTTCCTCGCGGGCACGGCGGGCGCGCTGGTGGGCGGTTTGCAAAACATCGGCTCCGGCGCGCTGGCCTGGCTCTCGGCCATGATGCCGCAGACCGGGCAGGCTAGTTTGGGTTTGCTGATGACGCTGATGGGGCTGCTGATTTTACTGTGCTGGCTGCCGCTGGCGTCGCGTGTCCCGCATCACGAGCAGCCGGTTTAACCGCATGATGGCCCGGCTTGTCGCCGGGTTTTTCACAGACGGGAGCAATCATCGCCTGTAATAACGGCTCTGGCGCAGGTCGCCAGGCGCCCTCTTCCCCGTCGTAAAACTGGAAATCCGCGTTAAGCGCATACGGAATTTTCGCCTTTTGCAGCTCGCAGGCCATAAAGGTGGCGAAGGCCATTTGCGAAGCGGTTGGCGTGAGGTGGTTTGACTCCCCCACGCCCCAGCCTCCGACCCAGCTGACGTGCCCGGTTTTTTGCTGCCAGCGCAGCGCGGTATTGATGCGATTATGGATAGCCGCTTTCTCTGCCGCCGTGCCGGACGTCCACGGGTATTTACCGTTATTTTTCAGCGGCCCCCACGGGAAAATATGCCACTCCGCCAGCAGGAAGTTCTGGCTGTGCGCAGGCAGCTTCAGGCTGGTTAAATCCTCCGGCGCGGCGCGCAGGCGCGGTGCGATGAAAATCATGCGCTGCGGGTCAATGTCATGGATCGCTTTTATGGTTTTTTCATACACGCGATTTAACGACGCGAGGTTGTGGTTGAGCTTGTCGGCGGGCTCGTAAATCAGGTCAAAACCCAACTGCGGGTAGCTCTGGCCGAAATAGTGGGCGACGGTAATCCACCAGTTGATTGTCTCTTTCTCATTATCGGCTTTCGGGTCGTTTTTATATTCATCTGCCTGATAAGCAATAATCGGGATGACACCATACTGCTCGCAGGCTTCCACCAGCTTGCGCAGATGGATGAGCCGCGCTTCCGTCGGCTCATCGGCGACGCGGATGCGCACATGGCTAATGCCTTTTGCACGAAAATCGCGTACCACCAGCGGGTCAAATTCACGTATACCGCGCTCGGTACGCGCCCAGTCTACATCCATCCCCACACCCAGCTGCTGAGCATAGCGGGCAGCCGTCATCGCCGGCTCAGCGGCAATCGCCCAGCCGGAAGAGATCAGTAACGCAGAGGCAATAAAAGGCTTTAACACGGTTTACCCTGGATAAATCGAAAGCATTACCTGTATTTAGCACGCTTTTTCACATTTGGTGTAGCGTCAAAGCGTAATAATTCTTCACCTTGCCCGTTCTCTCAGCCAGCTAATAAAGGCGTCAATTTTCGGCCACTGGCGGCCCGGAAGCGTTGAGATATAGTAATGCTGATGGCATTTGAGGGTCTTTTCACCAAACGGTGCAATCAACTCTCCCTTCTCGAGCCGTTTCTGCACCAGCCGCTTTCTGCCCATCGCCACCCCCACATCATTGATGGCCGCAATAATCGCTAAATCAGAACGATCAAAACCAATCCCCGACGATGACGGCATATTTACCGCAAAATGCTGCGCCCAGCTTTGCCATTCATCCGTACCGGAATCATTGCTCCAGGCCTGACGGTCATGCAGCAACGTACAGTGGCTGAGGTTATGGGGGTTTTTAACCAGTTGATGTTCGCGGGCGTACGCTGGCGAACAAACGGGCAAAATCTCCTCATCCATCAGGAAGTGTTGGGAAAGGTGGTTTGCCGGCGTATCGTCGAAATAGAGCGCCAGATCGATGCCCGTTCGCTGCATATTGACGTAATCATTTCCGGTCAGGACGGTGAGTGAAATCGACGGATAGCGGCGGGTAAAATCTCCCAGCATGGGAACCAGCCAGCACTGCGCAATCGATGGCCGGGAGTACACCGTTAGCGTACCGGAGAGCGCCTGGTTTTTGATGTCCAGGATCTCCTGATTCAGGGTATCGAGGGAGGATTTAAGGGTCCAGTAAACGCGCTTCCCCTCCTGCGTCAGCTCAACCTTACGGTGCGAGCGGACGAACAGCTGAATACCCAGCTCCTCTTCCAGTAGATTAATGCGGTGACTCACCGCGCTGGGGCTGAGCGAGAGCTCCTCCGCGGCCAGCGCGAAGGACTCATGCCGGGCGGCCACTTCAAAGGTGTACATTTTCGACAGCTGCCAGCCGTTTAACAGCCGGTTTCTGGCTTCATTCGCATCGGTCATCACAATTCTCACGCGTGGTTTCTGCGCTCAGCATACCGTTTAAGGGTGAATTTATGTGAACCTAATGCAAGTTAAGTGCGTTTTTTAGAGCGTAGTCACTCAGTTGATCCAATCTGGCTCACCTGAATGCCAATTTATATCGTTTGTCAGCCCCCGCCGTTTTTTCGTCCAATACCCACAGATGACATAAGGGTGAGGTGAGATATGGGATCTCAGGTCTGGGTTGTGGCAACGCTGCTGGTCAGCATTGTGTTAATTGTTTTAACCATCGTTAAGCTGAAGTTTCACCCGTTCCTCGCGCTGCTGCTGGCGAGCTTTTTCGTCGGTGCGATGATGGGAATGAGCCCACTGGATATGGTGAACGCCATTGAGAGCGGGATTGGCGGTACGCTGGGCTTCCTGGCGGCGGTGATTGGTCTGGGTACCATTCTCGGCAAAATGATGGAAGTCTCCGGCGCGGCAGAGCGCATCGGGATCACGCTACAGCGCTGCCGCTGGCTGTCAGCAGACGTGATTATGGTGCTGGTGGGCCTGATCTGCGGCATTACGTTGTTCGTGGAAGTGGGCGTGGTACTGCTGATCCCGCTGGCGTTTTCCATCGCCAAAAAGACCAACACGTCGCTGCTCAAGCTGGCCATTCCGCTCTGTACCGCGCTGATGGCGGTGCACTGCGTGGTGCCTCCGCATCCAGCCGCGCTGTTTGTGACCAATAAGTTAGGCGCGGATGTCGGAACGGTAATTGTTTATGGTTTGATGGTAGGACTGGTGGCGTCTCTGGTCGGTGGCCCGCTGTTCCTGAAACTGCTCGGCAATCGTCTGCCGTTTAAACCGGTTCCGGCAGAATTTTCAGACCTCAAGGTGCGGGAAGAACACACCCTCCCGTCTCTGGGCGCCACGCTGTTTACGGTTCTGCTGCCAATTGGCCTCATGCTGGTGAAGACCATTGCCGAGCTGAATATGGCAAAAGAAGGTTCGCTGTATACGCTCCTCGAATTTATCGGCAACCCGATCACCGCGATGTTTATCGCCGTGTTTGTCGCCTACTACCTGCTGGGGATCCGCCAGCATATGAGCATGGGGGCGATGCTGACGCACACCGAGCACGGTTTTGGCTCTATCGCCAATATTTTGCTGATTATCGGCGCGGGCGGCGCGTTCAACGCCATCCTCAAAACCAGCGGACTGGCGGACTCACTGGCGCATATTCTCTCGAATCTGCACATGCATCCTATCCTTCTCGCCTGGCTGGTGGCGCTGGTGCTGCATGCCGCCGTAGGCTCCGCCACGGTCGCGATGATGGGCGCCACGGCGATAGTCGCGCCGATGCTGCCGCTTTATCCGGACGTGAGTCCGGAGATCATCACCATTGCTATCGGTTCCGGCGCCATTGGCTGCACGATCGTCACCGATTCTCTCTTCTGGCTGGTGAAGCAATACTGCGGCGCAACCCTGAATGAGACCTTCAAATACTATACGACGGCGACGTTTATCGCCTCGGTGCTTGCACTTGGCGGCACATTCCTGCTTTCTTTCATTATCTGAGCGCGAAGAGACGTACTATGGAAAACGCAACTATCACTACTTTAACCGCACAGTTTCCTCTGGTTGAGGATCTGATTGCCCTGAAAGAAACCACCTGGCTTAACCCACGTACCACCACGCTGGCGGAAGGATTGCCTTACGTCGGGCTGTCCAAAGCCGACGTGGACGACGCGCACGCGCGCCTTAACCGCTTCGCGCCGTATCTGGCGAAAGCCTTTCCGGAAACGGCCGTCACGAAGGGGATTATTGAATCCGAACTGGTCACCATTCCGGCCATGCAGGCGCGACTGGGGAAAGAATATGGCAAGACCATTCACGGCACCCTGCTGCTGAAAAAAGACAGTCATCTGCCGATTTCCGGCTCGATTAAAGCACGCGGCGGCATCTACGAGGTGTTGACCCACGCGGAGAAACTGGCGCTGGACGCCGGCTTGCTGAGCATCGAAGACGACTACAGCGTCCTGCTGGAGCCGCGCTTTAAGGACTTCTTCAGCCAGTACAGCATTGCGGTGGGCTCAACCGGCAACCTGGGGATGTCCATCGGCATTATGAGCGCACGCATCGGCTTTAAGGTGACGGTGCACATGTCCGCCGATGCCCGGGAGTGGAAGAAAGCCAAGCTCCGCAGCCACGGCGTCATCGTCGTGGAGTATGAGCAGGATTACGGCGTGGCGGTGGAACAGGGGCGCAAAGCGGCAGAAAGCGATCCGAACTGCTTCTTCATTGATGATGAAAACTCCCGCACCTTGTTCCTGGGCTATGCGGTGGCAGGCGAGCGGCTGAAGGCGCAGTTTGCCGAACAGGGCCGCGTGGTGGATGCGGCGCATCCCCTGTACGTCTACCTGCCCTGCGGTGTCGGCGGCGGCCCTGGCGGCGTGGCGTTTGGCCTGAAGCTGGCCTTCGGTGATAACGTCCACTGCTTCTTTGCGGAACCCACGCACTCGCCGTGCATGCTGCTCGGCGTTTACACCGGCCTGCACGACGAGATTGCGGTGCAGGACCTGGGTATCGACAACGTGACGGCGGCAGACGGCCTGGCGGTCGGGCGCGCGTCCGGCTTCGTGGGCCGCGCGATGGAGCGTCTGCTGGACGGGTTCTACACGCTTTCCGATCAAAGCATGTATGACATGCTCGGCTGGCTGGCGCAGGAGGAAGACATTCGTCTGGAACCGTCCGCGCTGGCGGGCATGGCCGGGCCGCTGCGTGTGCATTCAGATGCCAACGTCACCCACCTGGTATGGGCAACCGGGGGCGGCATGGTGCCGGAAGACGAGATGGCGAAGTATTTAGCAAAAAGCCGTTAATCGTAGGCCCGGTAAGGCGTAGCCGCCACCGGGCTTATAAGCTCACCATTTGCTGAATATGTGTAACGGCAAAGAGTAAAGACAGAGACAGCACAGCGAGCGCGATCAGGAACTTATCCCGCACCGCTTTCGGCTGCACAAAATCATCCTGCGCCACGTCCATCAGGTTACGGCTGCGGGTATAGCGCCACAAAATGAAGGCTACTAGCGCCAGCACAACAATTGAGATCCAGAATGGCACCCCGGTCCGGTGCCAGTTGTGCTTGATCGCCAGAGCAATCAGCGCGCCATACCCCAGCAACGTGCGCAGCCATGCGAGCGACGTCCGCTCCGGCTGCAGGCCAGGGTCCGCTTCGCGTCGCGCTTTGCGGCTATCCGCCATAGAACACCAGCACCATCACCACGCCTGCCACCGTCAGCAGGATCGCGCTGATGATGAGTAACCCGCGCGTATAGGGTAAATCCTGCTTCAGACGCATCGCCTTCTCATTGCGCAACCAGCGCAGATAGCCGTAAATCGCCAGCACGCCTGCGAACAGGCACAGAAGCAGCGCCAGTACTTCGCGGATCAGCGGCGTGGCGAAATCAGGTGCGAGCTGATCGAGGCCGACACCTGCAGCCAGAAAGCCCAGCGCCGTGCGGATCCACGCTAAGAACGTGCGTTCATTAGCCAGAGAGAAGCGATAATCCGGCGCTTCACCGAGGCGGGAAATTTTCATGGAGGTTCCTTGTCGAGCTACGGGCAGGCTTCAGCATAGCGTAAATCGACCAGGACAAGGAGACCGGCATCGGGGGATGCCGGTCAGGAAGGTTAGTGCAGTTCCGGCCAGTACTCTTTGTTGGCTTCGATCAGGTCATCCAGAATCGCTTTCGCGACTGACGCGCTCGGCACGGTTTTCGACAGGGTAATCGCCTGCCAGAGTTTCTGATACGAACGCTGCTCCCAGGCATCCACCACCAGTTTTTCCACCGCCACCTGCTGGCTCATCAACCCTTTCTGGAAGTGTGGAATATCGCCAACCGTGAGCGGCTCCGGTCCGTTATGGCCCACCAGACACGGAATTTCCACCATCGCATCGGCATCAAAGTTATGAATAGCACCGTTGTTTGGCACAATCAGCAACATGCGTTCCTGGGTGTTAAAGGCAATCGCGGTCGCCAGATCGACGATGTACGACGCATGTTCGTCGATTTCCAGCTCCCCGGCGGCGGAATTACCCGCTTCGATGATCGCCCGACAGGAGCTGAACACATGTTTCTCGCGGTGATCCATGACTTCATTGGCGCGGGTCCGTTCCGGGTTAGAGTGCGCAACAACGTAGTCCGGGAACAGATAGTATTTCAGATAGGTGTTCGGCATGGTGTCCGGATCCAGCGCCTGCACATCTTTTGCTTTGGCAAAGGTATCATTCCAGCTTGCTTCGGTATGCGCATCTTCAGAAGGCGGAACATAGCCGTTTTTCGCCACGTATTCGCGCAGTTTCGGCATTAAATTGTTACCGTTGAGATCTTCAATCGAGGTCCACCAGCCGAAGTGGTTCAGACCGTAGTAGCGCACGCGCATCTCTTTGCGGTCTTTCAGGCCAACGATCTGCGCCATGCGTCCTTCGATGCCAATCGGCATATCGCAGATGTTGAGGATTTTGGCATTCGGACGCAGGCGGCGCGTGGCTTCCGCGACAATCGCCGCCGGGTTGGAGTAGTTCAGCATCCACGCATTCGGGGAGTACTGCTCCATGTAATCTACCAGCTCCAGCACGCCGCCGATCGAGCGCATGCCGTAGGAAATCCCACCTGGCCCGCAAGTTTCCTGGCCCAGCACGCCGTGGCGCAGCGGGATTTTCTCATCTTTTTCACGCATCGGGTATTTGCCGACGCGGATATGCGCCATCACGAAATCCACATCGGTAAACGCCGCTTTAGGATCGGTGGTGTAGCTAAACTCAATCTCCGGCGCCTGCTCTCTAAGGATGATTTTGCACGCTTCGGCGATGGTCTCCTGACGTGCGCCATCGTTATCATAAAACTTCAGGGCACGCAGCGGGAAACGGTCACGGTTGGCTAACAGCATCAGGACGATACCAGGCGTAAAGGTGCTGCCGCCGCCTGCAATGACAACTGAGAATTTTTTCATGATATAGCCTCTGTCAGGGTGGTTTGTTCATTCGTTAAAGGGGTTTTCATCAGCGATTCCAGTTGGTCACGCACCTGAGGAACGTGCAGACCGACAATCACCTGAATGCCGTTGCCGCGTCGCACCACACCGTGTGCGCCCAGGGCTTTGAAGACGTCGTCGCTTTGGGTTTTCGCCATATCCACCAGCGCGATACGCAATCGGGTGGCACAGTTGTTGATGCTTTCGATATTGGCCGCACCGCCGAGCGCCTGCAGGAATCCGGCGGCCTGTCCGACCTGCTGGCTGGCCGCCGCCGGGGCAGTGGTTTGCCCGCGTGCCGCCTTATAGTCGGCCTTGCTGTACAGTTTGATTTCGCTCTCTTCCCGGCCCGGCGTTTTGAGGTTCAGACGCACAATCAGCGTTTTGAAAACCATGAAGTAGAGGCCGGTAAAGCAGACGCCGATGCCGATTTGCGTGAAGACCGTTGAGGCGTGGTTATGGAACATCGGGATCCAGTTTTGCGGCAGGAACTGGTCCAGCAGGCCGCCGCCCATGTTGCCGACCACCCCAAAGGTGTACATCACCGTTGCCATGGTGGCCGCCAGCACGGCGTGAACGGCAAACAGCAGCGGCGAGATAAACAGGAAGGTGAATTCTAGTGGTTCAGTAATGCCCACCAGCACGGCAGTGAGCGTGGCCGGGACCAGCAGCCCCGCCACCTTGACGCGGTTTTCCGCTGAGGCGGTGTACCAGATCGCCAGCGCAATCCCGACCGAGCCAAACACTTTTGAATTGCCGTGGAGCGCGAACCCGCCTTCGGGGAAGAGGGTTTTCAGCGGCAGGGTACTCTGGCTGAATTCCTGCAGATGCTGCGCCCAGTAGACCTGAATACCGCCTTCCACCGCCGCCGGGCCGAAGATGAACGGGCCATAGACGAAGTGGTGCAGTCCGGTTGGAATCAGAATGCGTTCCAGGAAGGTGTACACCCACACGCCCAGCGCACCGGCTGAGCGCAGGAACTCCTGTAGGGACTCAATGCCCATCTGCACTTTCGGCCAGCCCAGCAATGTCAGCCAGGCGCAGGGGATCATGACGAAAAACGCGAGGATAACGACAAACGAACTGCCCTGGAAAATCCCCAGGAAAACCGGCAGCGGCTTGTCGAAATAGCGGTTGTGGATAGCGGTCACGATGCCAGAAATCACAATGGCACCGATGATGCTGGTATCGAGCGTTTTGATCCCGGCAATCATCGCCAGCCCGCTTCCCGCCGTGGGTTCGGCGGAGAAATCGACGCCGAAGAAGTGACCCCAGGTCATCCCCATCGCGTTCATGAAGTAGTTCCAGGTCAGGAAGCTAATCAGCACCGCCAGACAGGCGCGGCCCTGCGCCTGCTTTGCCAGGCCAATCGGTAAACCGACGGCGAAAATCAGCGGCATATTGCGAAATACCGCCCAGCCGCCCTCTTCAATAATGTGAACGATCTGTGCGAAAAGATTATCAGGGGCCGTTAAGGCTTCGCCGACAAACAGCGGGTTGCGAAGCATAATGGCGATTCCCACCACGATCCCGGCAAACGGAAACAGCAATACCGGGGTAAACATGGCACCGCCAAAACGTTGTATTTGACTGAGCATTTTTAAATCCTCACGTAACAACCTGTAGGGGGTAGAGGCCTTTATGGTTTTTTGCTGGCCTGAGGTGAGCATAAGAACTTACTGATACGCGAACATGGCGTGCCGTTGCGATTCGTGATCGCATTCATGGTTTTATTTTGACCAGTGAGGTCTACTTTTCGTTGTAAATATGGACATGTGAAGACGTAACCGACGCCATGATGCGGGCAGAGAGGTCTACTGGTGATCTACAAATCTATTGCCGACAGATTGCGGCTGCGGCTGAATTCGTCGGACTACAACATCGGCAGCCCGCTACCGGGTGAGAAAGCGCTGGCGCAGGAGTTCGGCGTGGCGCGCATGACCATCCGCAAGGCGCTGGATCTGCTGGTGAGCTGGGGGCTGGTTGAGCGACGGCACGGCAGCGGCACGTTTGTCTCGCGTAAGGACGTTCACCACGAAACCACGAATCTGACCGGGCTGGTGGAGGTGCTGCGTCAGCAGGGAAAAGAGGTGCAGAGTAAAGTGTTGCAGTTTGAAGTGATGCCTGCGCCGCCCGCCATCGCCAGCCAGCTGCGGATTCAGGTCGATGAGCGGATCTACTTTTCCCGGCGGGTACGCTACGTGGACGGGAAGCCGCTGATGCTGGAGGACAGCTTTATGCCGGTGAAGCTGTTTCGCAACCTCTCGCTGGCGCATCTGGAAGGGTCAAAGTTTGATTACATCGAGAAAGAGTGCGGGATCACCATCAGCGGCAACTATGAGAGCCTGACGCCGGTGCTGGCAGATAAACAGCTGGCCGGTTACCTGAACCTGCCGGAACAGACGCCGCTGCTGCGAATCACGTCACTTTCCTACAGCGACAGCGGCGAGTTCCTCAATTATTCCGTGATGTTTCGTAATACCAGTGATTACCAGGTGGACTACCATCTGCGGCGCATCCACCCGGAAGTGCTGCTAGCTCATCCCCCAGAACAGCACCGCGAGTAGCTGCGGCGTGATGATGCGCAGGAACATTACCAGCGGGTAGACGGTGGCATAGGAGAGTGCCGCTGCACCGCTGGTGGCATGCAGGTTATTGGCAAACGCGAGCGCAGGGGGATCGGTCATGGAGCCCGCCAGCATGCCGCACAGCGTCAGGTAGTTCATTTTGGCGAACATCCGCGCCAGAATGCCTACCGTCAGCAGCGGGATTGCCGTGATAAATATGCCGTAACCGACCCAGCTCATCCCTTCGCCCTTGATCAGGGTATCGACAAAATCCCCGCCGGATTTCAGCCCGACCACTGCCAGAAACAGCACGATGCCCAGCTCGCGCAGCGCCAGGTTGGCACTCGGCGGCATAAACCAGTAGAGCTTACCAATACAGCCGATGCGCCCGAGGATCAGCGCCATAATCAGCGGCCCGCCTGCCAGGCCCAGCTTAAGCGCCACCGGGAAGCCCGGCACGTACAGTGGAATGGAGCCCAGCAGCACGCCCAGGCCGATGCCGATAAACACCGGCAGCATCTGTACCTGCTGCAGTTTTTGCTGGGCGTTACCCACCATATCCGCCACCGCGTCAATTGACGACGGGCGACCAACCAGGTTGAGGATATCCCCGAACTGCAGGCTGGCTTCCGGGCTGGCGACCAGTTCAACACCCGCGCGATTCAGACGGGAGATAACCACGTCATAGCGTTCTTTTACCTGCAGATCGCGTATTTTTTTGCCGAGAACATGCTCATTGGTCACCACGACGCGTTCCACCCGCATATCGGTGCCGCGCGTGGAGAGCGAGGTGTCCACCTCCTGACCGATGACCAGCCGCGCATTGTTTAAATCCCCGGGCTGGCCGACCAGATGTAGCAGATCGCCTTGCTGAATAACGGTGCCGGGCGCGGGCACCATCAGCATATCGTCACGCTTAAGGCGGGAGCAGATGATGTTGGCGCTGTTCAGGATCGGCACGTCCTGAATCGCCATATTATTCAGGTTGGGATTATCGACGCGAATGTTGATGGTTTTGATGGGCATATGGCCGTTGGTCAGCGTGGTTTCGTGATCTTTGGCCTCTGATTCGACGTTAACGCGAAACAGTACGCGTACCAGCCACATGGAGAGCAGAATGCCACAGATGCCAAACGGATAGGCCATGGCGTAGCTCATCCCCATCTGGTCGACAATGCCGGGTTGAATCCCCAGATCGCGCAGGATTTGCTGGCCCGCACCGAGCGCCGGGGTGTTGGTGACCGCGCCGGAGAAAATACCCAGAACCACAGGAAGGGGAATATCAAAGATTTTGTGCAGAATCGCGGTGACCAGCCCGCCCATGACCACAATGCCGAACGCAAAAAGATTGAGCCGTAGTCCGGAGACACGCAGGGAGGCAAAAAAGCCAGGGCCTACCTGAATCCCGATGGTATAAACGAACAGGATCAGGCCGAACTCCTGAACAAAGTGGAGCATTTCAGCGCTCAGAGCCAGCCCGAGCCGATCGGCAAAATGCCCGACAAAAATGCCGCCAAACAGCACGCCACCAATGCCAAACCCGACGCCGCGGATTTTGATATTGCCTATCCATAGTCCCACAACAGCGACCAGGGCCAACACGCTAACGGTTAACGCGATATCACTCATGATCCTCTCCCTGCCCATAACCTTAGTTATATCAGGGATTCTCTCAGAGCCGTGGGGCGTTGTATGGGCGATGGCGCACAAAAAAGCCCTGCCGTGGCAGGGCCTTATGCGGTCTGTGAGCGGTGTCGGGTGGCGGCTACGCCTTACCCGACCTACAGGTTCGGCGGGCTTGTTAACTGTTCAACGCCGGCCGCTCGCTAATGGCGATACGCTGCGGCGCGATGGCTTCCGGCACGTTACGGGTCAGATCGATATGCAGTAGCCCGTTGGTAAAGGTCGCACCGGACACGTCCATATGGTCTGCCAGGGTAAAGCTCAGGCTAAACGGCTGATTAACCAGCCCCTGATGCAGCCATTGAGTCTCGGTCTCCTGTTTTTCCGGCGTCCCTTTCACGGTCAGACGGGTACCTTCAAGCTGGATGTCCAGATCCTCCTGGCGGAAACCGGCCAGCGCAAGGGTGATGCGATAGTGGTTATCGTCACTTTTTTCAATGTTATACGGCGGAAACGTCTGGTGCTCAGTCGTGCTTTGCAGGGCGTTAGCCAGTTTGTCAAAACCAATCCACTGACGCAGCAGAGGGGATAAATCATAGTTACGCATACTAAATCTCCTTCTAAGAAGCGAGTTCGGCACAGTTTAATTTTGTGCGCAGTTGTTCCTGCAAATCCTGATGGATTCGCATATGCTCCCGTTACGGCAAGCAAGTCTGTGTGGGCCGCGCTTGCGACCCCCGTGATTAGTTAATTTCGATACGGCGCGGTTTTTTCTCTTCCGGAATCACGCGTTCCAGTTCGATAAACAGCAGGCCGTTAACCAGGTTCGCGCCCTTGACGTGAATGTTCTCGGCTAACTGGAACTTGCGTTCAAAGTTACGCTCGGCGATGCCCTGGTAGAGGTAGGTACGTTCTTTCTGCTCGGCCGTATGGGAACCTTTCACCACCAGCAGGTTGTCCTGCGCGGTGATCTCCAGTTCGTTTTCTGCAAAACCGGCAACGGCAATCGCGATGCGGTAGTGGTTTTCGTCAACCAGCTCGACATTGTATGGAGGGTAGCCATTGCTCTGGCTTTGGTTATTTTCTAAATGGTTAAACAGGCGGTCAAAACCAATTGCAGAACGGTATAGCGGAGAAAGATCGAAGTTACGCATAAATAAAACTCCTGAAATCAGCGAGAAATTATAGCCTTCCACCATGGACAGGCCTTTGTGCCCCCGAACGCCCATCAGGCGCGTTCGTTATCGGGTCACATTCTTAAAATGGGTCTGGAACCGGGCTTTTCAAGACTATTTATGTGAGATTTTTTTGCACTTTGCTGGTTGTCGCATAGACTCTGGGACAACAGCACAAAGGGTTAAATTGCGATGACTGCCACAGTGCGGGATTATCGAGCTATCCATTTCTGATAAGGCTCGCTATAACCCTGAGTTGCAGGTCTATGCAGTAACATTAACGATGACTGAGTGATGATGAAAAATGTTCTGATAAAGCTGACGACGTTCAGCGGGGTAGTTTTACTTTGCGGGTGTTCGAGCGTGATGTCTCACACCGGCGGTAAAGAAGGAACATATCCGGGGACGCGCGCCAGCGCGGCGATGATCTCCGATGACGATACCAACTGGGGCACCAAATCCCTGGTTATCCTGGATATGCCGTTTACGGCAGTAGCGGATACGCTTCTGCTGCCGTGGGATGTATTCCGTAAGGATGACTCCGTACGTTCACGGGTAGAGAAAAGCGAGCAGGAAAACCTGGCGACCAACGCCGTCATTCCGCCCGCCGAGATGCCTCCGCGCTAGTTCTGTGCGGTTTCCGTTATCCAAAGCTGACGGAAACCGCCCGTCTCTTCCATCCATGCAATAACGCGCCCGTTCGGAGAAAACACGACGGCATCCGCAGAAGGTGGATTGCCGTGATCGGACGTCAAAAACGTCACCTCTCCGGTCTGTGCGTCGCAGCACGCAATCCGATTTTCGAGCACAAATCCCAGCATCTTCCCGGACGGGTGCCAGTTGAACGCAGACTGGATATCGCGCTCAGCGTGGGTGAGCTGGCGCGGCTCGCCACCCTCAGGCGAGATCAGCCACAGCTGCACAACGCCGTTATCATCACGCATCAGAAACGCGATTTGTGTCGCCTGCGGGTTACTGCGCACCCAGTGGCGCGGCACGTTCACCAGACCCGGATAGCGGTTGTGGTGCGTGAAGGTTAACCGACGCTGCATCACGCCCTCTGGCGGCGCAGGCAGCGTTTCTGGCGTTCCCTGCAGCGGCGCATCGCCCGCACGTTTCCAGCCCTGTTCATCTTCTGGCAGGTTAACAATGAACAGTTCAGGCACTTTTTCGCCCTGTGCTGAGAGGGTATCGCCGATAAACGCCAGCCTGTCGTTGCCCACCCAGCCCTCTTCGTAGGCGCGATTGATTTCGTCGCTGCCCGGTTGTGGGTTAGGCGTCGTGCGGCTGACCAGCACGCTCCAGAAGGTTCCCGGATATTCACGCGGATGGTTCCCCTGTGGATTCACCGGGCCGAAAGGCGCCGCCACGCCAACGTTGCGTAAATCGAGCTTCGGATCGCGCATATGCATGACATGGTCGTTATAGGTAAAGCTGACCAACTGCCCGTTCGGGCTGAAGACATGTACGTGGCTGCCACCGCGCAGCGCGCCTGGAGTATAGGGCGCAGTGATATCCATCGCATCCAGATTGCTTACCTGACCGTGATGCGCAATCACCCCCTGGCGATGATGAAAATCGTAGCGCCAGTCCGCATCCGGGTGTTTCGGACCGTGGATAAAGATGTATTCATCCTGTGCAGGATGAACGGTCACCACGCCAACGTGCGCGCCGTCCGTCGCGCGATAAATCACCTCGACCTCGCCCGTGCCTACATTAACTCGCTCGATGGTTTCACCGGTGAACGACGCCCCTGACGGACGCACGTCATAGACCAGCCACTGGCTGTCCGGCGTCCAGGTATTGATATTAGTAAGCTGGTGGTTGCGGGAAGCGAAGGTGATTTGTTTCATGAGGATACCCTGATGCGCAGTTATCGCATCAGGGTAAAACATCCGTGTGGATTAGCCTACTCGTTTCACATCGCCTACCAGCAGTATGTAAGAAAGCGCGCCAATCAACGCCACGGCGGAGATGTAAACCAGCGCCGGGCCAAAACCGTAATCCTGAGCCAGATAACCAATGACCAGCGGCACGGTAATTCCACCCAGCCCGCCAACGAAGTTGAACACACCGCCGGTCAGACCGATCAGCCGCATCGGTGCCAGGGACGACACCAGCGACCAGGTAATCGATGCGAAACCATTACCAAAGAACGCCACTGCCATCAGGGTCATTATCCACACCGGATCGTTGGTATAGTTGGCACCCATGATGCAGGTGGAGATCAGCAATCCGCAGATAATCGGTGTTTTACGCGCTACCCCCAATGAGAACCCTTTTTTTACCAGCTTATCCGCCAGCCAGCCCGAGAGCAGGACACCGAAGAACGCGGCAAGGAACGGTACGGTGGTCATAAAGCCCGCCTTCAGCGCGGTGATCCCCTTCTCCTGCGTCAGGTAGTTTGGGAACCACGTCAGGAAGAACCACAGCGTGGACGTCACCGCAAATTGCCCCAGGTAAACCCCCACCAGCTTACGGTGGAAGACCAGCTTCCAGTCGGCTTTGGTCAGCGGCTGTCGCGCCTCTTTTTTCACGGGCGCATCACCATCCACCAGGCCGCCGCCGTCGCGGATATAGTCCAGCTCTGCTTTGCTGATGCTTTTGGTCAGGCGCGGCGGCTGATAGACCTTAATCCAGATAAACGACCAGATGATGCCGATCCCACCGGTAACAATAAACACCCAGTGCCAACTCAGCAGTTCCTGGATCCAGATTAACAATGGCGTCAGGAATGCCAGACCAACAAACTGCCCGGAGGTGTAAAAGCCCACTGCGGAGGCACGTTCGTGTTCCGGGAACCAGCTGGTCACCATGCGGTTATTGGTCGGGAACGCGGGTGCTTCAAATATCCCGGTGATGGCACGCAGACCGATCAGCGACATTAGTCCGGTCGCGAAGCCCTGGAACAAGGTCGCCACGGACCAGCCAAAAATAGCGATAAAATAAGTCAGACGTGAACCCACGCGGTCAAGGAACCAGCCGCCCGGGATCTGGCAAAGCGTATAGAGCCAGGCAAACGCCGAGAAGACATAACCCATTTCCGCTTTAGTGATACCAAACTCTTCCTGAATATGGGCCGATGCCACGGCAAGGTTGGCGCGGTCAACATAACAAATGACCACGGTAATAAAGATCATCAACAGCGTCAGGTAACGGCGACGCCCGGTTTTTGCAGCAGTAACTGGAATATCCATCGCAATCTGTCTCCAGATTTTGGGCATAGCGAAGCCGCTCACCATGCCCTGTAGTTTCAGAGGGTGTAATTATTTTTTTATTTAAAAACGTAGCCAGAATGCGCTAAATAATTCGTGCTGGGGGGAAGGCGGCAAGTTTTCGCATCCCCGGGAGCATACAAAAGTATGTGACCGGGGTAAGAAAGCGCAGCCAACGCCTCACCAGCGCGAAGTATGACGCGCATTTACCACTCGGCGACTGAACCGTCTTCATGCCGCCATAACGGGTTACGCCAGTCCGGCGCATGTTTACTCAGCTCAATAACTTTGGCTTCGTCAATTTCAACGCCCAGACCCGGTTTCGTTAACGGTTTAAAGAATCCGCCTTCCATGCTGAAGTCTTCTTTGTTTTTCACAAAATCGAGCAGCTCCGCGCCTTTGTTATAGTGAATCCCCATGCTTTGTTCCTGGAACACGGCATTGCGGGAGACAAAATCGACATGCAGGCAGGCCGCCAGCGCGATTGGTCCGAGCGGACAGTGCGGAGCCAGCGCCACGTCGTAGGCTTCTGCCATGCCGGCAATTTTGTAGCATTCGGTGATACCGCCCGCGTGGGAGAGATCCGGCTGCAGGATCGCAATGCCGCCCGCTTCGAGCACCCGTTTAAATTCAAAGCGTGAGAACATCCGTTCGCCCGCCGCGATAGGAATGTGCGTCTGTTCAGCCAGCTTCGGATAGTATTCGGCCTGCTCGGCCAGCACCGGCTCTTCGATAAACAGCGGGCGATATGGTTCCAGTTCTTTAATGAGCACCTTCGCCATCGGCGCGCTGACACGCCCATGAAAATCCAGACCGAACTCAATCTCGTTGCCGAAGGCTTCACGGATTTGCGCCACGGTATTTACCGCCCGGTCTACCGCGCGCGAGTTGTCGATGACGCCCATCTCTTCGCAGCCGTTGAGCTTGAAGGTGTCAAAACCGATGTTGCGCAGCTGTGTAATGCCGTCGATCACTTCCGCAGGGCGGTCGCCTCCGACCCAGCTATAGGCTTTGATTTTGTCGCGCACCAGGCCACCCATCAGTTGCCAGACCGGGGCGTTCAGCACTTTACCTTTGATATCCCATAGCGCCTGGTCGATACCGGCGATAGCGCTCATGAGAATCGGACCACCGCGGTAGAAACCCGCGCGATACATCACCTGCCAGAGGTCGTTAATGCGTGCCGGATCCTGCCCAATCAGATATTCCCCCAGCTCATGCACTGCAGCTTCAACGGTGCGGGCTCGCCCTTCAATCACCGGCTCGCCCCAGCCCACAACACCTTCGTCGGTTTCGATTTTCAGGAACATCCAGCGCGGGGGTAAACGGTACGTGGTGAGTTTGGTTATTTTCATTTCACTGCCTCTCGATACGCTTTCACAAATGCTGCCGCCTGCTGTGCGGTACGTTCAACGGGCTGTCCGGCGCGATAAAGATCGCTGCCCAGCCCCGCGCCCACACAGCCAGCGCTTATCCACTGGCCCAGGTTTTCTGGCGTAACGCCACCCACGGCAAAGACCGGCACGCTGGCGGGCAATACCGCCTTCAGCGCTTTGATGTAATCCGGACCAAAAGCCGAGGACGGGAAAATTTTCAGCGATTGCGCGCCCGCGTCGAGGGCAGTAAACGCTTCTGTGGCCGTCGCGCATCCCGGACAAACGGTCATGCCGTAACCCACTGCACGGCGGATCACCTCAGGATGGATGTTCGGGGTGACGATGAGCTTGCAGCCCATCTTTGCCAGCTGGTCCACCTGCTCCGGTTGTAAGACGGTCCCCGCGCCAATCAGCGCTTTATCACCAAACGCATCCACCACGGCCGGAATGCTCTTTTCCCATTGTGGGGAGTTGAGCGGAATCTCCACCGCGTCGAACCCGGCGTCTATAACTGCGCCGACGTGCGCTAACGCCTCATCGGGCGTGATACCGCGCAAAATCGCGATAAGGGGAAGGTCAGTTTGCCACTGCATGAGCGATGCTCCTTATTCCTGCCTGAAATGCCGTGTCGCCGGGTACCGTTGAAACGGTAAGCCCAACAGCGCGGAACGCCTGTTCGTAGCGTGACGTTAGCGATGCGCCTGCGACAATCGTGATGGCCTGCTCGTGCACGATGAAGTCACGCATGCTGGCGACCTCAGCGCCAATCAGCAGGCCCGAGAGAAATTCACTGACCTGCTCGCGCGGGAGATCGCCCAGCACGTGCGAGGCGCGAACCTCAAAAAGTTGCGGCAAAACGACAGGACAGGCGATCCCACGCGCCAGACCAGCAGCAAACGCCTCTGGCGAGGATTTTTGCTCCGGCAAACCAGCCCCCACCAGCGAATGGTTGAGCAGCAAATGATGCAGCTCGCCGGTCATCACGGTGCGAAAGTCGTGGATTTGCTCAGCATCCGCCTGGACCCACTTGCAGTGCGTTCCGGGCATAACGTAGACAGAAGAAGGAGATAGCGTGCGCGCGCCAAGGAGCTGCGTCTCTTCGCCGCGCATCACGTTGTGGTTATCGTCGCGAGAAACGCGCAAACCGGGAATAATCCAGATATTGTCGCCTACGGACGTTAAACGATCGCCAATAGCAGAGAAATGGGCGGGAACAGGCAAATAAGGCGCGGTTTTCCAGCCTACGTTACTGCCTACCATACCCGCCATGACTACCGGCGTGGCGCTATCGCGCCAGTTTTGCGTCACTTCTGCTAACACCGCCTCAGGGGATTTACCGTTCAGGCGCGTTACGCCTGCTTCTGATTGCCTGCTCTCCAGGCACTGCTCGTCCTGGTACAGCCAGGCGCGCAGATTGGTCGAACCCCAGTCAATTGCGATGTAGCGAGATGTCATGTGATTTCCTTCAACCTTCGTGTCGAGCTGGCAATCATGGTAAGTGCCGCCTGCTCTGCCGCATCGCCATCCTGATGCCGTATCGCATCAAACAGCGCTTTATGTTCCTGGAGCGTTTTTGGCATGTTGGCCTCATCGCCCATCCAGGTACGTTCAAATACTGCTCGCTGTAGCGAGCTGATCGCCACGCTAAGCTGCTGTAATACCGGGTTATGTACCGACTGCAACACCGCTTCGTGATAGCGAATATCAGCCTCATTGAACGCTTCCCGGTTCTGGTTATTGGCAATCATGTCGTTTAAAGCCGACTCGATTTGTGCCAGGTCGCCGGACGTTGCCCGTTCCGCTGCCCAACGTGCGATTGCCGGTTCCACCAGATTTCGGACTTCACTCATCGCGCCGATAAGCCGCGGGTCGTAATCGTTTTCCAGTACCCACTGCAATACGTCGGTATCGAGGTAGTTCCACTGGTTGCGCGGGGCAACAAACGCGCCGCGATACCGTTTCATTTCAATCAGACGCTTCGCCATCAGCGAGCGGAATACTTCCCGGATGATGTTGCGCGAAGTTTCAAATTCCTCACACAGTTCAGCCTCTGCTGGCAGTGGCGAACCGGGAACATATTTGCCCCCGACAATCTGGGTGCCCAGCGTAATGACGATGCGATCGGTTTTATTGAGAGTCATGGAGAGTCCTTGTGCTCTTTGTGTACATGACTACTTTACCGCGACCGCCGAATTTCACCTCACTTTTGCAGTACAAACGTGAGGGAGTTCGTCTTTGCCATGGCTGTAATGTAGTACAATCATTCAATATTGTACTACAATAAAGATCACAAAAAGAACAATTCAATAAATTCAGCGCAAAAAAAAGCCCCGGTTGATAACCGAGGCCGATGAATGCAAACAGGCGTTACTGCAGCACAAACTTCTCGATGGCGTACGCCACACCGTCTTCCAGATTGGATTTGGTGACGAAGTTAGCCACGTCTTTCACCGACGGGATCGCGTTATCCATCGCGACGCCCATCCCCGCAAATTCAATCATCGCGATGTCGTTTTCCTGGTCGCCCAGCGCCATGATTTCCTCAGGTTTAATACCCAGCGCGTCAGCCAGTGATTTTACACCCGTGCCTTTATTGACGCGTTTATCGAGAATTTCGAGGAAGTACGGCGCGCTTTTCAACACGGTGTACTTCTCTTTGACCTCTGCCGGAATACGCGCGATGGCTTTATCCAGGATCTCCGGCTCATCGATCATCATCACTTTCAGGAACTGCGTCGCCGGGTCCATTTTCTCGGCTTCACAGAAGACCAGCGGAATGGTCGCAACGTAAGATTCATGTACCGTGTAGTAGCTGATATCGCGGTTGGCGGTGTAGAGCGTATTGCGATCGAGCGCGTGGAAGTGAGAGCCCACTTCACGGGAAAGTTTTTCCAGGAACAGATAGTCGTCGTAGCTCAGTGCCGTTTGCGCAACCGTGCTGCCATCTGCGGCTTTCTGCACCAGCGCGCCGTTATAGGTGATGCAGTAATCGCCCGGCTGGTTCATGTGCAGCTCTTTCAGGTAACTATGCACGCCCGCATACGGACGCCCGGTGGTCAGTACCACATTCACGCCCTTCGCGCGTGCGGCAGCGATCGCGTTTTTAACGGCAGGAGAGATAGTGTGGTCTGGCAGCAGCAGCGTGCCGTCCATGTCGATTGCAATGAGTTTGATAGCCATGAGTTCCCCGGGATAAATGAGTGCTGTCTCATGCTAACGCGATTAAGCACACAAAAATAGAGCTACATTGCGCAACAGAAGTGCCCCTTTTACCCGCATCCCGGGGAATAATGCCTTACTCGCGGGTCAGGACAATTTTGCCAAACGCACCGCGATCCAGGTGTTTAAGCGCCTGTTCGAGTTCATCAAAGCGGTAGCGATGCTCGATCACAGGTTTCAGTCCCGTCACATCCACAGCGCGGACGAAATCTTCCAGCGCCCGGCGGTGCCCGACGCCAATCCCCTGAATGACCGGAGATTTCAGCAACAGTTCGCTAGCGGACAGCGAAATCTCACTTCCGGCCAGCACGCCAATAACAGAAATACGCCCGTGAACGGCAACGGCACGCAGGGAATGCTTCAGGTTCTCTCCCCCCACGGTTTCGATAATATGGTCGATGCCGCGATCCTCCGTGAGCGCCAGGGTATTTTCAGCCCAGTCGCCTTTCAGCCGGTTGATGCCCTGGCTGGCGCCCAGTTTTTTGGCCAGCGCCAGTTTTTCATCGCTCCCCGAGGTGACAAATACCTCTGCGCCGTGCGCTTTTGCGATCTGCAGGGCGAATATCGCCACGCCGCCCGTCCCCTGCACCAGTACCGATTGCCCGGCACGTAACTGACCGCGCTCCACCAGCGCGAACCAGGCGGTAAGCCCTGCGCAGGGCAGCGTGCTGGCTTCTGCATCGTCCAGAGTGTCCGGGGCGGCCACCAGCGCGTCTTCCTTCACAATCACATACTCGGCCAGCATTCCCTGGAAATAGCCGCCGGAGGTTTTATAGGGCAAATTGCGCGCGTCCGCCTGCGGCCTGCCGTCGATCCACTCCGGGAAGAAAGTGGAAATGACACGAGCGCCGGGTTTGAAACGTGTTACGCCTTCGCCCGTGCTGTCCACCACGCCCGCCATGTCAGACGCAGGGGTAAACGGGAAGGCAAGCGGAATCGGCATCGTGCCTTCAATAACCATTTTATCGCGATAGTTAAGTGCAACGGCATTTACCCGTACGCGCACTTCACCCGGGCCAGGCGTTTGAACAGGTTCCTGAATGAGTCTGAGGTTCTCGCGCCCGAGGGCATTCATGGACCAGCGTTGCATTGTCTCTGTCATAATTTACTCCTGCCATCTATTAAGCTTCAGTTCTGACAGTCTACCGTTGACTTAATCTCTCCAGTGGCGATAAGTTTTCTCTTTATTGACGCCACAAAAGATACAATTCATGAGCGATACGCTGAAGGATATCCCTGTTTTTGTCGCCGCCGTGGAGGCGGGAAGTTTTGCTCAGGCCGCCATCCGTCTGCATTTGTCACGCTCGGCGGTAGGAAAAAGCATCGCTCGCCTTGAACAGCGTCTTGGCGTTCGTCTGTTTCAGCGCACCACTCGTAGCCTGAAGCTGACCGATAACGGCGCACTTTTTTATGAACGCTGCCTGCGCGCGCTGGAGGAGATTCGGGGCGCAGAATCGTTGCTTGAGTCCGGGAAACAGCAGATCCGTGGCCGCCTGCGCGTCGCCATGCCGGTTCTGTTTGGCCGCCAGTGCGTTGCCCCTTTGCTGATAGAACTGGCGCAGGAGCACCCCGGTCTTGAACTGGAAATGTCTTTCAGCGACCGCGTGGTGGATCTCGTGGAGGAAGGATTCGATATGGCGGTACGTAACGGCACGCTACAGGACAGTAGCATGCTGGTCGCCAGAAGGCTGGGGGAGCACCGGATGGTGCTGTGCGCCGCGCCGGATTACCTGCTGGAGAGGGGCCAGCCACAAAGCGTTGCGGATTTAGCACACCATGCAGCCATTAACTATCTGCGCGCAGGCAGAGTTTTGCCCTGGGAGCTGATGGATAACGAAGGGACGTCGCACACCTTTACTCCCCGCACCTCACTCAACATGGACGACTTGCAGGCTATCTGCGATGCGGCGCTGGCCGGACACGGCATTGCGTGGCTGCCCTGCTGGATGGCCAGCAGAAAAATTCATCAGGGAAAACTCATCCCGCTGTTAAAGCAGGCACCGGAAGTGCGCTTCGACGTTCATGCAGTCTGGCAAAAGACGCCACATCTGCCACTGAGAGTCAGAATTGCCGTCGATATGCTCGCCAGCCGTTTACCGTCAGTGCTGTCGCTGGATTTGTCTGCGTCCATAAAAAAGCCGCGCTAAATGCGCGGCCTCAGTAAAGCAATCTCACTACGATTAAATATCGATATTCGCCGCTTTCAGCGCGTTCTCTTCGATGAAGGCACGGCGTGGTTCAACCGCATCGCCCATCAACGTCGTGAACAGCTGGTCGGCTGCAATCGCATCTTTCACGGTGACGCGCAGCATACGACGGCTTTCTGGATCCATGGTGGTTTCCCACAGCTGATCCGGGTTCATTTCACCCAGACCTTTATAACGCTGGATAGAAAGACCGCGACGGGACTCTTTCACCAGCCAGTCCAGCGCCTGCTCGAAGCTGGCTACCGGCTGACGGCGTTCACCACGTTCGATAAACGCATCGTCTTCGATCAGACCGCGCAGCTTCTCGCCGAGGGTGCAGATACGACGATATTCCGGACCGGTCACGAATTCATGCTCCAGCGGGTAGTCGGTGTCGACGCCGTGGGTGCGCACGCGAACAATCGGCTCGAACTGCTGGGCCGCGTTCTGCTGAACGTCAAATTTCCACTGGCTACCGTGCTGCTCTTTCTCGTTCAGCTCGCTCACCAGGGTGTTCACCCAGCGGGTAACTGCCTGTTCGTCGCTCAGTTCGGCTTCAGTCAGGGTTGGCTGATAGATCAGCTCCTTCAGCAGCGCTTTCGGATAACGACGCTCCATACGACCAATCATTTTCTGAGTGGCGTTGAACTCAGAAACCAGACGCTCCAGCGGCTCGCCGGCCAGTGCAGGGGCATGAGAGTTCGCGTGCAGGGTTGCACCGTCAAGCGCGATCGCGATTTGGTACTGATCCATCGCATCGTCATCTTTAATGTACTGTTCCTGCTTGCCTTTCTTCACTTTGTACAGCGGTGGCTGTGCAATGTAGACGTGGCCACGTTCAACGATTTCCGGCATCTGACGATAGAAGAAGGTCAACAGCAGCGTACGGATGTGCGAGCCGTCGACGTCCGCATCGGTCATGATGATGATGCTGTGATAACGCAGTTTGTCCGGGTTGTACTCGTCACGCCCAATGCCGCAGCCCAGCGCGGTGATAAGCGTCGCTACTTCCTGAGAAGAGAGCATTTTGTCGAAGCGCGCCTTCTCAACGTTGAGGATTTTACCCTTCAACGGCAGGATTGCCTGGTTCTTACGGTTACGGCCCTGCTTCGCAGAACCGCCCGCGGAGTCCCCTTCCACAAGGTACAGTTCAGAGAGCGCCGGGTCGCGTTCCTGGCAGTCAGCCAGCTTGCCTGGCAGACCCGCTAAGTCCAGAGCGCCTTTACGACGGGTCATTTCACGGGCTTTACGCGCAGCTTCACGAGCACGTGCCGCGTCAATAATTTTGCCGACAACGATTTTCGCGTCAGACGGGTTTTCCAGCAGGTATTCGCTCAGCAGTTCGTTCATCTGCTGTTCAACCGCCGATTTCACCTCAGAAGAGACCAGCTTATCTTTGGTCTGTGATGAGAACTTCGGATCCGGCACTTTCACGGAGACAACGGCAATCAAACCTTCACGGGCATCGTCGCCGGTGGCGCTGACTTTCGCTTTTTTGCTGTAGCCTTCTTTGTCCATGTAGGCGTTCAGGGTACGGGTCATCGCCGCGCGGAAGCCCGCCAGGTGCGTACCGCCGTCACGCTGTGGAATGTTGTTGGTAAAGCAGTAGATGTTTTCCTGGAAACCATCGTTCCACTGCAACGCCACTTCAACGCCGATACCGTCTTTTTCTGTGGAGAAGTAGAAGATATTCGGGTGAATTGGCGTTTTATTCTTGTTCAGATACTCAACGAATGCCTTGATCCCGCCTTCGTAGTGGAAGTGGTCTTCTTTGTTGTCACGCTTGTCGCGCAGACGAATCGACACACCGGAGTTTAGGAACGACAGTTCACGCAGGCGTTTCGCCAGGATGTCATACTCGAATTCGGTGACGTTGGTGAAGGTTTCGAGGCTCGGCCAGAAACGCACCATGGTACCGGTTTTGTCGGTGTCGCCAGTGACGGCCAGCGGTGCCTGCGGCACGCCGTGCGTATAAAGCTGACGGTGAATTTTGCCTTCACGCTGGATAACCAGCTCCAGCTTCTGCGACAGGGCGTTAACCACGGAGACGCCTACGCCGTGCAGGCCGCCGGAAACTTTATAGGAGTTATCGTCAAACTTACCGCCTGCGTGCAGAACGGTCATGATCACTTCCGCAGCAGAGACGCCCTCTTCCGGGTGAATACCGGTTGGGATGCCACGGCCATCATCAGTGACGGAGACGGAGTTATCCGCATGGATGGTGACCACGATGTCTTTACAGTGACCCGCGAGCGCTTCGTCGATAGCGTTATCTACCACCTCGAATACCATGTGGTGCAGACCGGTGCCGTCATCCGTGTCGCCGATATACATACCCGGGCGCTTACGCACCGCATCCAGCCCTTTCAGGACTTTGATACTGGAGGAGTCATAAGAATTCGACATCAACGTTTCTCGCTCATTTCAACTTGGGTTAATCCGTTATTTTACCCTTTTCCACGGTAAACATCTTCGAATTTTCGTCCGACATGTCCATAACGTGTTCAGCGCTAATCGCGCTGACGAAAACCTGCGACTGCGTGGCTTTTAAGCGGCTGGCAAGCAGCCCGCGCCGCGCGTCGTCAAGTTCCGAGGCAAAATCATCTATCAGGTACAGGCAGCGTCGCCCGCTCTCGCGAGTGAGGAACTCTCCCTGCGCCAGGCGCAGTGCGCACATCAGGAGCTTGAGTTGCCCGCGCGACAATGTGTCTTCCACCGGCGCACCGTCGGCACGAATGCGGAAATCCGCCTTGTGCGGGCCGTGCGCGGTGTAGGTCAGCATGCGGTCGCGCTCGAAGTTTCTCTCTAACACCTCAGCATAATCCGTCTCTTTCTCCCAGCCGCGCTGGAAGGAGAAGGTGAGAGAGAACTCGGGTAAAAACTGTTTGCAGGTGTCGGCCATGTCTTCGGCGATACCTGCGCTGTATTCGGCACGCCAGCGGCTGATCTGTTCCGCGAGAGGGATAAGCTCCAAATCCCACGGGCGCAGCTGGGCGTAACGGGTGACCTGGCGCAACGCGGCGTTACGCTGCTTGAGCAGGCGCTTCAGGTTGCTCCAGGCGTTAAAGAAACCGGCTTCGTTGTGAAAGCATCCCCAGTCGAGGAATGCTCTTCTGTATTTGGGGCCGCCGTTGAGTAAAGTAAACCCCTCGGGCGTAATCAGCTGCATCGGCATGAGCAGCGCCAGCTCCGCCACCTTGTGGCCGTCGGTGCCGTCGATGCGTACCTTGCTGTCGCCCTGCTTGTCTTTGGTCAGGCCAATGGCGGTTTCTCGCTCCGCCCCCTGCAAACGCCCATGCAGAACAAAAGATTCCTGCTCGTGGCGAATGACGCGGCCAATCTGCAAACTGCGAAACGCCCGACCATGGCCGAGCGTATAGATGGCTTCCAGCACGCTGGTTTTGCCACTGCCGTTTGCGCCAACCAGGAAGTTAAAGCCAGGGGAGAGAGCGAGATCCGCACTTTCGATGTTGCGAAAGTCGCGGATCAACAGACGGGTGAGCGACATTACAGTCTCATTGGCATGACAACATAAGCCGCGCTTTGGCTGGCAGCATCTTCAATCTGTACGCTCGATACGGAGTCGGTCAGCAGAATGCGCACGTTCTCGCATTTCAGCGCGTTCAACACGTCCAGCACATAGCTGACGTTGAAGCCGATTTCCATCTCGGTTCCGGCGTAGGTGACGTCCAGAATCTCTTCTGCCTCTTCCTGCTCCGGGTTATTGGCGGTGATTTTGATCTGGTTTTCACTCACGTACAGACGCACGCCGCGGAATTTCTCGTTAGAGAGAATGGCGGCACGGGCAAACGCCTGCTTGAGGCTATCGCAGCCCGCTTCCAGCGTCTTGTCCGGGTTCTTCGGCAATACGCGGCGATAATCCGGGAAACGGCCGTCAACCAGCTTTGAAGTGAAGACAAAATCGCCCACATGCGCGCGGATGTTGTTGCTACCGATCTGCACGCGCAGCGGCGTGTCGCCACCGTCGAGCATACGCATCAGCTCAATCACCCCTTTACGCGGCACGATAACCGAATGGTTTGGCAGCGAGTCGCCAATCGGCATAGAACAGACCGCCAGACGGTGGCCGTCGGTCGCTACGGTACGCAGCTCTTCGCCTTCGGTTTCGAACAGCATGCCGTTTAAGTAGTAACGAACGTCCTGATGCGCCATGGAGAACTGCGTGGCTTCAATCAAACGCTTCATCGTCGCCTGCGGCAGGGTGAATTCAACTTCACTCTGCCAGTCGTCCAGGTTCGGGAAGTCTGCAGCAGGCAGCGTGGAGAGTGAAAAACGGCTGCGGCCAGAGCGCACCAGCATACGATCGCCTTCCAGCTGCACAGCAATTTCAGCGCCTTCCGGCAGCCCACGGCAGATATCAAAGAATTTACGTGCCGGAACCGTGGTCGCGCCCGCGTCGTGCGGCTGCGTCAGCGTAACGCGCGCGATCATTTCCATTTCCAGATCTGTACCGGTCAGCGACAGCGTACCGTCCGCGACCTGAAGCAGCAGGTTTCCGAGAATAGGCAGCGTTGGGCGGCCACCTAATGGGCCACTCACCTGTTGCAGCGGTTTTAATAAATGTTCACGTTCAACGGTAAATTTCATAGCGTCACGATGATAGTGTTCTGATTAAATTGGAGAAATCTTCTTTTATGTCGTGGCTTTCTTCGCGTAACTGCTCAATCTTGCGGCACGCATGCAGCACGGTCGTATGGTCACGGCCACCAAACGCATCGCCGATTTCCGGCAGACTGTGGTTGGTTAACTCCTTTGCCAGCGCCATCGCCATCTGACGCGGACGCGCCACCGAGCGGGAACGACGTTTAGACAGTAAATCTGCCACTTTGATCTTGTAGTACTCGGCCACCGTCTTTTGAATATTGTCGATAGTGACCAGTTTTTCCTGCAATGCCAGCAGATCACGCAGCGCTTCTCGCACAAAATCGATGGTGATCGCACGACCGGTAAAGTTGGCATTGGCGATCACGCGGTTCAGTGCTCCTTCCAGCTCACGCACATTGGAACGAAGACGCTTGGCAATAAAGAACGCCACTTCACCCGGCAGGCGAATGTCGTTCTCATCGGCTTTTTTCATCAGGATCGCGACGCGGGTTTCCAGCTCCGGCGGCTCGATCGCCACGGTCAGGCCCCAGCCGAAGCGGGATTTCAGACGATCTTCAACGCCGTTGATCTCTTTAGGATAACGATCCGAGGTCAGAATGATCTGCTGATTACCTTCCAGCAGGGCGTTGAAGGTGTGGAAAAATTCTTCCTGCGATCGTTCTTTATTGGCAAAGAACTGGATGTCATCGATCAGCAGCGCATCAACGGAACGGTAGTAGCGTTTAAACTCTTCGATCGCATTGTTTTGCAGGGCTTTTACCATGTCCTGAACGAAGCGCTCGGAGTGCATATACACCACTTTCGCATTCGGCTTGCGGGCCATAATGCCGTTACCCACCGCGTGCAGCAGGTGCGTTTTACCCAGACCCGTGCCGCCATACAGGAACAGCGGGTTGTAGGCGCCTCCGGGGTTATCAGCAACCTGACGAGCCGCCGCGCGCGCCAGCTGGTTCGACTTACCTTCAACGAAGTTATCGAACGTGTGCTTCACGTTAACGTTGGAGCGGTAGGTTGGCTCTGCCGGTGCAGGCACGTTATCCCAGCCCTGACGAGCAGGTGCAACGCGAGGGGCTGGCGCAGGAGCGGCCTGAGCTGGCGCTGCGACATTCACGGTTTCACGAACGGTTTGGGTGACGGGCCTGGTGCCCACTTCAAAACGCAGCTGCGGGACATCTGACCCGCAGAAATCGTTCAGCAGGCCATTGATGTTATTAAGGTACTTGTCTCTTACCCAATCGAGCACAAAACGGTTTGGCGCATACAAAGCCAGCGTGTTATCGCTCAGCTCCGCCTGCAACGGGCGGATCCACATACTGAATTCTGTGGCTGGTAACTCATCCTGCAATCGGGCAAGACACTGCTGCCAAAGCGAAAGTGACAC
>NZ_JBBXKH010000003.1:0-153314 GCF_038739915.1 Enterobacter sp. FUJ80071 | reverse complement strand
CTTGATCCTCAACGGTTATCCACAAAAGAATGTCGTTATACGTATCGCAGTCAACGGAAATACATACCTCAGTAAATACCGTTGCATATCACAGTATTAGATTTTGCATACAGCAGTCAACATTTTACATTCCACAGTCGATCCAGTATGACGTTCAGGCTAGTCACTGCGCCTGCTGCAGCGATCCGGGGATCTCTTTAGGATCTCAATATGATCTCTTAGGGATCAATTACTGGATCGAAGCAATGAATAACGCTTACCCCCGACCATATCTTCCACACTACATTCAGGGTCCTGCAAGGATAACCAGAATGCCATATGAGTAACGCTCCCTGATTCAACATTAAATATTGACTGCGATATGTAGGATCTTCTTTTGATGTTAACCAGCCTACGGCTTTTAGTTTCATACCATAGTCAATTTTTTACATATCACAGTCAATTTCATGAAAAGGGACTGAGACGGAGAAGTCGCTGGCATCGTAGCGTTCGTGCTTTGTGCAGCCTCTGTACTTTTCCGCTTCCTCGCCGCGTTCTCACTACGTGAGATCGCTCACTGCGGCGAGCGGCAGTGAGAAATATTGACTGCGGTATGTGATTTACTCCCTTTTCTCTGGTTTACTGCCTTCATTACCGTCAGCTTTGCAATTTTCAGATGACTTTGCAATTTTATTGTTGCTTTGCAAGAAATTCCAAGATTTAATAAAATAATGCAAAGCGATGATTAAAGGATGCTCAGAATGGGACTGATGGACACACTTAACCAGTGCATTTCTGCTGGACATGAGATGACGAAGGCTATTGCCATTGCGCAGTTTAATGACGACAGTCCGGAAGCCAGGAAGATCACACGCCGCTGGAGAATAGGTGAAGCGGCGGATCTGGTTGGCGTTTCTTCTCAGGCAATCAGGGATGCAGAGAAAGCCGGCCGGTTACCCCACCCGGATATGGAAACCCGTGGCAGAGTTGAACAGCGTGTTGGTTATACCATCGAACAAATCAATCATATGCGGGACGTGTTCGGTACCCGACTGCGGCGTGCAGAAGATGCTTTCCCACCGGTGATCGGGGTTGCCGCTCATAAAGGGGGGGTTTACAAAACCTCCGTTTCTGTTCACCTGGCTCAGGACCTGGCCCTGAAAGGGTTACGCGTCCTGCTTGTCGAGGGTAATGATCCTCAGGGCACAGCCTCGATGTATCACGGATGGGTGCCCGATCTTCATATACATGCTGAAGATACTCTCCTGCCTTTTTATCTTGGTGAAAAGGATGATGCCAGTTATGCGATAAAACCCACCTGCTGGCCTGGCCTTGATATCATTCCGTCCTGCCTGGCACTGCATCGCATTGAAACTGAACTGATGGGCAAATTTGATGAAGGTAAACTGCCCACAGACCCACACCTGATGCTCCGCCTTGCCATTGAAACGGTCGCTCATGACTATGACGTGATCGTTATCGACAGCGCACCGAACCTCGGTATTGGCACGATTAATGTCGTATGCGCTGCTGATGTGCTGATTGTCCCCACCCCGGCAGAGCTGTTCGATTACACTTCTGCACTGCAGTTTTTCGATATGCTTCGTGATCTGCTCAGGAATGTGGATCTTAAAGGCTTTGAGCCGGATGTCCGTATTCTGCTTACCAAGTACAGTAATAACAATGGTTCACAGTCACCGTGGATGGAAGAGCAAATTCGCGATGCGTGGGGAAGTATGGTTCTGAAAAATGTGGTACGTGAAACCGATGAAGTTGGTAAAGGCCAGATCCGCATGAGAACCGTTTTCGAACAGGCGATTGATCAACGTTCTTCGACCGGTGCATGGCGAAACGCACTTTCAATCTGGGAACCTGTTTGTAATGAAATATTTGATCGTCTGATTAAACCACGCTGGGAGATTAGATAATGAAGCGTGCACCCGTCATTCCTAGACATACAGCAAATACTCAGGCAGTTGAAGACACGTCAGCGCCAGCTGCACCAATGGTGGATTCGTTAATTGCACGTGTCGGGGCTATGGCTCGCGGCAATGCAATTACATTACCGGTGTGTGGTCGGGAAGTGAAGTTTACCCTGGAGGTGCTCCGGGGAGATGTTGTTGAAAATGCTTCCCGGGTATGGTCAGGTAACGAGCGCGATCAGGAACTACTGACCGAAGATGCCCTGGATGATCTCATTCCTTCATTTTTACTGACCGGTCAGCAGACTCCAGCTTTTGGCCGTCGTGTTTCCGATATCATTGAAATTGCAGATGGCAGCCGTCGCCGCAAGGCCGCAATCCTGACAGAAAGCGATTATCGTATTCTGGTCGGTGAACTGGACGATGAGCAGATGTCGGCATTGTCCAGACTGGGCAACGATTATCGCCCGACGAGTGCTTATGAGCGTGGTCAGCGTTATGCAAACCGTCTCCAGAATGAGTTTGCCGGAAATATTTCCGCACTTGCCGATGCGGAAAACATCTCACGTAAGATAATTACTCGTTGTATCAACACAGCCAGACTGCCGAAATCCGTTGTCGCCCTTTTCTCTCACCCAGGTGAACTCTCTGCCCGGTCAGGTGAAGCCCTTCAGAAAGCTTTCGCAGATAAAGAAGAATTACTGAAGCAGCAGGCCGCGACTCTCCACGAACAGAAGAAAGCGGGTGTAATCTTTGAAGCCGAAGAGGTTATAAATCTTTTAACATCGGTACTAAAACAATCTCCTGCATCAAGAGTGAATCTTAGCTCACGTCATCAGTTTGCGCCGGGGGCAACAGCTTTGTACAAAGGCGATAAAATGATTCTGAATCTTGACAGGTCCCGGCTTCCAGCCGAGTGCATTGAGAAGATTGAAGCCATTCTTAAGGAGCTTGAAAAGCCAGGAGTCTAATGCGGTCACGCTTTAGTCTACGGTTATCTCCCTTTACTTCATTTCCTTTCTCATAATCCAGAACAAATTACTGGCCTGGATACTCACTCCGGGACCACGGTCCCACTTGAATCATCCTTCTTATTATCAGTCTGGGACCGTGGTCCCAGCTGCATCGTGGGTCTGAATATCAGCCTGGGACCACGGTCCCATCTGTATCGTCGAACAAATAATTACCCTGAGACCACGATCCCATCTGTATCATCGATCGGATAATTACCCTGGGACCATGATCCCATCTGCATCGTCGGTCTGATTATCAGTCTGGGACCATGGTCCCAGATGCATCGAGGGTCTGATTATCAGCCTGGGACCACGGTCCCATCTGCATCGTCGGTCAGATTATCAGTCTGGGACCATGGTCCCAGCTGTATCGTGGGTCTGATTATCAGCCAGGAACGGAGGTTAAATGGGGCTTTGTTGAATAAATAAGATTTCGTGCGAACGACCCTGTAGCTGGCTGGATTTTCAGGCAATACGCACGCTTTCTGGCATCCCAGCCTTTGTCATCCTGTTCAACGCACGCACCATGGCCATAGCTTCCGCTACCTGACCATCGTAGTCACGCAGCGTCAGTGAATCTCCCAACAACTGCTTCATTCTGTACATTGCCGTTTCCGCTATCGAGCGACGGTTATATTCCGTTGTCCATTTCCACCGTGCATTGCTTCCGCTCAGCCGCTGATTAGCAACGGCACGGTTGCGGTCTGCGTACTCACCGGGCCAGTAACCTGCTCCTTTTCGGGGAGGAATAAGCGCGCTGATTTTTTTGCGGCGCAGTTCATCGTGACAGAGCCGGGTATCGTAAGCCCCGTCTGCCGCGGCTGCCCTGATTTTTCTGTGAGTCTGCCGGATAAGGCCCGGGAAGGCTTCTGAGTCCGTGACGTTATTCAGCGACAGGTCTGCACAGACAACTTCATGTGTGTTGCTGTCAACAGCAAGATGCAACTTTCGCCAGATACGACGGCGCTCTTTGCCGTGCTTTCTGACTTTCCATTCGCCTTCACCAAAGACCTTCAGCCCGGTGGAATCAATCACCAGGTGTGCGATTTCACCCCGGGTGGACGTTTTGAAACTGACATTAACCGACTTTGCCCGCTTACTGACACTGGTGTAATCCGGGCAGCGCAACGGAACGTTCATCAGGGCAAAAATGGAATCAATAAAACCCTGCGCAGCCCGCAGGGTCAGCCGGAATACGCGTTTAATCACCAGAACGGTGGTGATGGCGAGATCAGAATAGCGCTGGGGCCTTCCTCGTGATGAAGGCGTTGCCGACTCATACCAGGCCTGAATCGCCTCATCATCCAGCCAGAAAGTGAGGGAGCCACGGTTGATGAGAGCTTTGTTGTAGGTGGACCAGTTGGTGATTCTGAACTTTTGCTTTGCCACGGAATGGTCTGTGTTGTCGGGAGGATGCGTGATCTGATCCTTCAACTCAGCAAAAGTTCGATTTATTCAACAAAGCCCGCGGTGGGGTGTGACTGAATCCCTGGAACTGCTCTCACATTACCGGCAGGTAAAAAACCCGAACCCGGTTTTCACGCCGCGTGAAGGGAAAAAGACCCTGCCGTTCTGCCGTAAGCTGATGGCGAAAGCCGAAGGCTTCACGTCCCGTTTTGATTTTTCCATCCATGTGGCGTTTTTGCGTTCGCTGGGTAAGCGGCACAGGATGCCACCACTGTTGCGCCGGCGTGCAATTGACGCTCTTCTGCAGGCAATGTGTTTCCACTATGACCCGCTGGCCAATCGCGTGCAGCGCTCGATTACCAATATGGCCATCGAGTGTCGTCTGGCCACCGAGTCCAGAAGCGGTAACCTGTCGATCACCCGAGCCACCCGGGCGCTGAAGTTTCTGGCCGAGCTGGGGCTGATCACCTATCAGACGGAATATGACCCGCAGATTGGTTGTAACATCCCGACCGATATCACGTTCACCCCGGCCCTGTTTTCCGCGCTCGACGTTTCTGAGGTGGCTGTGGTGGCCGCGCGCCGCAGCCGTGTGGAATGGGAAAATAAGCAGCGCAAAAAGCAGAAACTGAAACCGCTGGAGATGGACGAACTGATCGCAAAAGCGTGGCGGTTCGTGCGTGAGCGTTTTCGCAGCTACCAGTCTGAACGCAAAAGTCACGGCCGAAAGCGGGCAACCGCCAGGCGGGATGCTTCACGGCAGCGTAAGGATATCGAGACACGCGTGCGTCAGCAACTGACCCGGGAGTATGCCACCGGCCGCTTCAGGGGCGATCATGAAGCGCTCAAGCGTGAGGTTGAGCGTCGTGTGCAGGAGCGCATGCTGCTGTCGCGCGGGAACAACTACACGCGACTGGCCACAGTCCCCATATAACGTACCTTCCTTTGAAAATCCGGCCGGCGCCGGAGGCTTTCGCACGCCTGTTACCTGCCATTGCTGATCTTATGAGCAGTGAGGTCTCCCCACTTAGCTGAATCACCGCTGTTCTGGCACCGGACTGGCTAGAAATGTTATCGCCGGCGTCACTTTTGACGGCCGATTTTTGTTATTCACAAATAACTGCAAGGGATTATTTCATATGGCGCTAACCGATGGTTTTGCAAGGCGCTAACCGTCAGTCTTTCAGGGTGCGTGGTTCCTTTTAAACATCAGCTCTATATCTCTTTTAAAAATCCTTTAATAAATCCTGTAAACACATAACCTGTTCATCGCCTGCCCTGTGGACAGGCTGCGGAGAATGCCCGCCCTTGCAGCGACCAGACGGTCGCGCCGGTTCGGCAACGTCAGTGAGAGCTCCCTTCGCTACGCGACGGGCCCCGGCCGGAGAAGCAAATTAGTTACAGCATTCAAAAGGAAATCCATCATAAACCGGCGCCGGTTTGCCGGCCAGGTGCCCCTCCCCAACACTGAAAAGCGTCGCCGCCCCCGGCCGAAGGCCGGGAGTAGTGTCGCTTTTAATGATGGGTGTTGTAACTATTCTTCTTCATCGCTGTGGGTGGAGCTGTGGTCAGTTGTTTAGTACACGCTCGCAAGCGGCCCTGCGGCCCGCTAACGCGGAGATACGCCCCGACTGCGGCTGTCGCCTTGTCGGGACCACTCCGACCGCGTACAGAGGCGTCTGAGCTGTTTTAAGCGGGTATGGCTTTGCAGCTACCGTGTTAAGTTCCCTGGTGTCGCTGAAATAACTGAAGAACATCCCCCTAAGCGTCAGCAGCAAGCTGCCGCCGCCAAGGCCCCGGAAATCACGCCCTTTACGTCGTAAACGCCGTAAAGCCCGCTCACCGGGGTTAAAAGGGATTACTTTGACTTCTTCATTGCTGTTAGATGGTTAAGGCTAATCAGGGCAGGGGGTAGGGTGGCAGAATTTATAGCCCGGTAACCGGCTACGCCGGGCTTTCGGCGCCATTTGACGTAACCTCATCTGGCGCCTCCATGCCGCTGACGCGGCATCCAGAAGTTTCCCGATGCTGTAAGTCTTAACGTCTGCTTTGTGCCAAATGCTGACGCTCAGGAATTGAGTTTCAGGTACTTTAAAAGCGAGGCTAGAGACTCGACAGGTCCAGCGTGACAACTAGGTGAGCGGGTTTCATCCCAGGGCATTGCATCATCAGTGCAGAAGTCTCCTGCACATTCCATTTCAAGACGTTCGTCAATTAAACCAACAGGAACCCAGACATAAGGTACATCTCGCAGACTGTTAGGCACAGTTGAGCCACATACATTGCAAAAATCTGTACGGTACCCCGTTGGCTTAGACCATGAAGCAATGCAGTTTTCCCCTTTAATCCAGCGAAACTCACTGTCTTTGACTAGTGTGGCGAGATTGTAACCCACGCCGCTCTGCTTTCTGCAAAGCGAGCAATGACAACGATAAAACACTGCTGGTTTATGAGTAAGTTCAAATTCAATTGTTCCACACAAACAAGATCCATTCATTTCAAAACCATTCCTGCAAGGCCTAAGAGATTTTATGAAACATTACCATCTTTTTTGTACTGAATAGGAGCGCTCTTTTTGGCAACTCAAAATCAGCTATCAGTCGGTCTGAATATCCGCTCTTCGCTCATAACGGACTGCGCTCACTTATTGCAGTGAGCGTTACCTTGTGTTTAATGCCAGCCTGGTATAGTCAGGTTGACAGTACCGGTTTCAGGTCTTCGTCATTAAAAACGGTTCCGGTCTTCAGGACGCCATAACACCAGTGCACCAGTTTCCGCATCAGCGCGCCAATGGCCACCATTTTAGGTTTACCCCGCAGGCACATCTCATCGTAAATATTACGCATTCGCTTATTGTAGATTTTTCCGCACAGGGCGGACATGTAAAGCTTCGCTCTCAACTGAGGGGGGCCGATTTTCGACATCCGCGGCCGGCGCCGGACCGATGTGCCTGAGCGTTTCTCGATCGGCACCACGCCCAGAAAGGCGGCAGCCTGCTCAGCCGATACAAAGTTATGGCTGCGAAGCACGACCAGCATATGCATCCCCAGCTGGGGACCAACCGATTTAATTGAGGTCAGCAGTGTATAATCACGCCTCAGTGCAGGGCTGGCTTTGATATGTGCTTTTATCTGCCGCTCGATATTACTTACCTCCTCGCGCAGAAGCTGCGCCATACGCCTGCAGGAACTGATAATATCTGCAGGTGTGTCTGTCGACAGGTATTTTTCCAGCCTGTTCTCCTCACGCAGGGCATCACCCAGCAGAACATCCCGCCGTCGCAGGAGTGCACCGAGATATCTGATTTCGGGTGCCGGCGGCTCCCAGCGGTGTGGCTTCTTAAGGAATGCGTAACAGGCCAGCATATACGCATCCACCTTATCCGTTTTTGTCATGATTCCCATGCCACGCGCAAACTCCCGACTACGGTGAGGGTTGGCCAGAGAAACCCGGAAACCGGCATCATGTAATTCAGTGGCCAGCCGTTCGTGATAAACACCGGTAGCTTCCATTACCACATGAACATCTTCCGGACTGCAATGTTGAAGCCTGAGCCAGCGAAGAATATTTTCAACTGAATGTCTGTTATTCTGGATGTTACGGGTTTTTATGCGTCCTTTGATACCGTCATAAAGCATGCAAAGATCCAGGGTGTTTTTACTTACGTCAATGCCGACTGGAAACATGGTCAAACTCCTCTCACATAAACCGTCACGCCTGTTCGCCTTGTACATACGGAGTCGAGCTCCCGGTAACCGTTCAACCTGATGTGCTGGCGTGAAAGGTGAAGCGGAGGGCCATGTGCTGCAAATCAAGGTTCAGCGGTGCCGACTTTTCTGACCTTACGGGAAGGGGGCGGCTCACTCTGCTTCAGTGGTGGTAGCTAATCACCACAAACTGTTAGATACAAGTACACCGTCTGACGACGGATTGCCTCCCTTTACCTCGGTGCATAGCCCTCTTCCGCCAGTGTTTTCATATGAATGGACTAGGAAATAAATTATGCTGACTCATTATTTCTGGCCATAAAGGTTCTGGCAGTGCCATCTTTCGGGTCAACAAAGGTAATATCTTCAGGATCACGACGAGGGCTGGCCAATGACAGAAATATTACGGGTTCTTCAAGAAGGGTTGGTAATGCATGGACAACATTACGCTCGAAAAAAAGTACGTGGTCGGGGGCAAATTCGGCTTCGTCACGAGGATCTTCCATCCAGAGTGTCCCCATGAATCCCTGAATAACCTGACGCCGGAGGATCACCTGCTGATGGCTGAAAAACCGGAACTCTCAAAAAGTGCGTGGAACTAAAACAGGTGTGCATTACTCCACCTCATGTTGAAGAGACCAGACTGCATCAGAAAATTGCACCATAACTGAGCAAGCCGCATCCCATTGGTGCAAAAGTGTATCCAAAAAAAAATAATCCATTGATTTAACCGTGCTTTAAAAATGGCATGAATTTTTCATGTCGGGTATATGCAAGCAGGGGCAACCCTTAAGCCTTGAATCCATTAAATATCGACAGGTAATGAAGCCTGATTGTCCTAATAAGGACAATCAGGCTTTTTTATTAATGCAGAGAGCAAACATACGTGCAAACTATTGATATTGGAATTTTGCTTTCCACAGAAGGTACCTACAGCCACCTGGCGAACAGCACACTGCTTGGTGCGCGCCATGCCTTAGAGGAAATCAATGCCGATCCTGCTTATCCTTTTCAGCTGCGGGCCAGACATATCAACCCTGCGGGTGAACTCGCAGCCTACAGTGAAGCGGTGAGCACCTTTATCGCTCACGGCATCCGCCATATCTTCGGAACCATTACCTCTGCCAGTCGGAAGGAGATTATCCCGGACCTGGAGCAGCATAACCTGCTGCTGTGGTATGGCTGTCCTTACGAGGGGTTCGAGAGCTGCGAGCAGGTCGTATATCTGGGCGGTTGTCCGAACCAGACTCTGCTGCCACTCCTGCGGCTGGCGCGGGATATGTTCGGAAATCGCTCCTGGCTGATCGGCTCTAACTACGTCTGGGGCTGGGAAAGCAATCGTATCGCCCGTGAGGTAGTGGAAGGTTCCGGCGGTACGGTGGTGGGCGAAAAATATCTGCACCTGAGAAACAGCAACGTGACCGAGTTGATTGAGGCGATTCTCAGCACAGAGGTAGATTTTGTGCTCAATAACCTGGTAGGCGAAACCTCTTATGCGTTTCTGCGCGCACTGGACGAGGCCTGTCTTCGCGATCGGCGGATGTTAGCGGTGCTCAGCTGTAATTTTACCGAAGCCGAAGTCGCCGAAGTTGCGCCACTAAGGGCGGTACGTTTGCTTTCCTGCGGACCGTTTTTTGAGAGCGTCGATCTCGATTTTTGCGCGCGGCAGCACCTGCAACATGGCGCACAGCGCATCTCCCACTACTATATCGGCGGCTGGCGGGCAGTAAGGCTGTTTGCCAATAGCCTGCGCGAGGCCGGAAACAGCGAGCCGGGTGCGGTGCTGGCGGCACTGCATCGTCAGCACGACGTTGATTCTCCGGGCGCTCGCTCAGTAATGGCTCAAAACAACCACGCCTGTTTGCCCTGCTACATCGCTGAGTTGCAACAAACTTGCTTTCAGATACTGCATCGCGAACCGCTGCCGGTTATGCCCGATCCCTATCTCTCCGCGACCGAGCTACGTGAAAGCCGAACGGTTGCAGCCAGACCTGCTCTGAGGATTGTTAAATGAAAACGCTGCTGTCCCCGGATTTAGATGCTCAGCCGCTCCTGCTGGTAGACTGTGAAGCAAGGAGTCGCGAAGCGCTGGAAAAAAACCTGACGCGGATGGGTATCCGCTGGCATCACCTGACCGGAGATGAGGCTTTACCTCCTCTCACCCCCTGTGCAGTACTGGTGGAACTGGAGGCATTCGCCAGCCCGCTAACCCTGAGCCAGATCAATCTGGCGGGAATACCGGTGATCGCGCTGACCTCACATGAGGGACTTTACCAGGTACAGCGCGCGCTGGAGTTAGGGGCAACAGCGCTCCTTACCAAGCCTATTACACAGCGAGCCATCTATACCACCCTGATGATGGCAGTGGGGTTGCGTCAGCAGTTGCATGACATTCAACAACAACAGATGCTACTGCGCCAGCGTCTGGCAGCAATGCCGCAGATTACCCAAGCTCTGGCGGCCCAGATGCAAGCGGAAAGTATTGATGAACAACAGGCATGGGTTCGCCTGCGCTCGGAATCAATGTGTACGAACCAGTCGGTGGCACAGGTGGCGCAGAAGTGGCTGCTACGAATGTCGTCCGGCAAGCGGGGAGCACAATGAATAGAGTCGGATATTTTCTGCGCCGGCCAGCCCTGCTGCTCTCGCTGCTGTTTATTCTCCTGGTGGTGATGAGCGCGCTGTTTGCCCCCTGGCTCACCCCCTTCGATCCCGATGAACAGTTTGTCGAGGGACTGAGCCTGGAAGGCGCACCGCTTTCTCCCAACAGCACTTACTGGCTGGGAACCGATCTGCTGGGACGCGATCTCTTCTCGCGTTTAATTTACGGAGCTCGTACTTCGTTACTCATCGGTGTTGTCGCCAACGGCACTGCAGTACTGATCGGCGTCCTGGTAGGGCTTAGCGCAGGTTATCTGCAGGGGCGTATCGGAGGGCTGCTGATGCGCTTTACCGATCTGATGATGGCGTTTCCCGCACTGCTGCTGGCGATTGCCCTGGCGGCGATTTTCCAGCCAAGTGTCTGGATCGTGTCCCTGGTGATCGCCATGGTGAACTGGGTGCAGATCGCCAGGGTTATCTACGCCGAAACTAGCGCGCTTAGCGCCCGCGACTTTATCGCCGTGGAACGCACCCTGGGGGCCGGAACGTTGCGTATTCTCGGCGTGCATTTAATTCCACATCTGGCGCCAACGGTGCTGGTCTGGGCCACACTAGGCATCTCCACCACAGTCCTGCTGGAAGCTACTCTATCGTTCCTCGGGGTGGGGGTACAGCCGCCAACGCCGAGTTGGGGCAACATCATCTTTGAAAGCCAGAGCTATTTTACTTCGGCTCCCTGGCTGGTGTTCTTTCCCGGCGCGGCGATTGTGCTGCTGTCGCTCTCTTTCAATATCGCTGGTGACGCCCTGCGCGACGCCCTCGATCCCGGCTTAAAAGGACGAAACTAATGCTATTTCTGGGAAAACGTCTGTTGCATGCCGGGCTGATCCTGCTTGGCGTTACGTTGATCTGCTATTTGCTGCTGTTTATGTTGCCCGCCGATCCAGCGCGCCAAATCGCCGGGCGCAGTGCCACGCCGGAAGTAGTCGAAAACATCCGCCATCAGTTGGGGTTGGATCTGCCGTTTTATCAGCAATATTGGCGTTATCTGCAGGGACTGCTGCACGGCGATCTGGGACGCTCGTTTATTCAGCGCAGCGAAGTGAGTGAACTGGTTTCCGCCCGTATCGGGCCGTCACTGCAGCTGATGGCGGCGGGTATTCTCTGCGAGTTGGTACTGGGGATCGCCCTCGGCACCCTGGCGGCGTTAAAACGCGGCGGGCTGGCGGACCGGCTTCTGATGGCGCTCTCCTTTATCGGTGTTTCGGCGCCGCAGTTCATCGCCGCGATGCTTTTTCTCTATCTTTTCGCCGTGGTACTCAACTGGTTCCCGATGGGAGGCTATGGCGGCTTCAGCCATCTGGCGCTACCGGCGCTAACCCTCGGCCTGCTCGGCAGCGGCTGGTATTCACGCATGTTGCGCTCGTCGATGATTGAGGTGCTGCATCAGGATTTTATCCGCACCGCGCGGGCCAAAGGGCTGGGCCGAACCCGCGTACTGCTGCGTCACGTGCTGCCGAATGCCGTGCTGCCGCTAATTCCGATGATAGGCATTGATATCGGCATTTTTATGGGCGGACTGGTGGTAGTCGAATCGGTCTTTGGCTGGCCGGGTATCGGTCAGCTGGCCTGGCAGGCGATTCAACAGGTGGATATCCCGGTGATTGTCGGGGTAACCACCGTGTCAGCGGTTGCCATTGTTGGCGGCAACCTTATTGCGGATCTGGTGCTGCCGTGGGTCGATCCGCGCATTGATGTCAAAAAGTAGCAGGGGAAGATGATGAAAAATGCGTTATTGACAATGGCGGTGGCCGCGGCCTGTTTCTCTTATGGCGCGCAGGCTGACGAGAAGACCGGCGGCGATATCGTGGTGACCTACCAGAACGACGTGGCGACCCTCGATCCGGCCATTGGCTATGACTGGCAAAACTGGTCGATGATCAAAAGCCTGTTCGACGGCCTGATGGACTATCGTCCCGGCACCACCGAGTTGGTGAACGACCTGGCGGAGAGCTACGCCATTTCCGAGGACGGCAAGGTCTACACCTTTGTGCTACGCAAAGGGGTGAAATTCCACAACGGCCGCGAGGTCACGGCGGCGGACGTGAAATATTCTCTGGAACGCACAGTCAACCCGAAAACCCAAAGTCCGGGCGCCGGGTTCTTCAGTCCCATCGCGGGCTATGACGAGGAGGCCAGCGGTAAAAGCACGACCCTGAGCGGTATCGAGGTCGTCGACGATCATACGGTAAAAATCACTCTGAAAGAGCCCAACGCCACCTTCCTGCATGTGCTGGCGCTGAACTTTGCCTCGGTGGTTCCCCGTGAGGAGGTGGAGAAATGGGGCGCCGACTTCGGCAAGCATCCGGTCGGCAGCGGCGCGTTTGAGCTCCAGGAGTGGAAGCTGGGCCAGGAGCTGATCTTCCGCAAAAACCCGAACTACTTTAAAGCCGGCGTGCCGCGGCTGGATCACATAAAGTTCGAAATGGGACAGGATCCCTCGGTCGCTCTGCTGCGGCTGGAAAAAGGCGAAGTGGATATTGCCGGCGACGGCGTACCGCCCGCACAGTTTCTGTCGTTTAAAAACAACCCGGCCTATAAGGGCCTGATGGTCACCGGCGACCAGTTGCAGACCGGCTACGTGACGATGAAAACCACGCTGCCGCCTTTCGATAATCTCAAAGTCCGCCAGGCGGTGAACATGGCGGTCAACAAAGATCGCATCGTGCGCATCATTAATGGACGCGCGGCGCCGGCCAACCAGCCACTGCCACCCGCCATGCCCGGTTATGACAAGGCATATCAGGGTTTCAGCTACGACCCGGCAAAAGCGAAGCAACTGCTCAGCGAAGCGGGTTTCCCCAACGGTTTTGCTACCGAACTGTACGTGATGAATACCGATCCGCAGCCGCGTATCGCCCAGTCTATCCAGCAGGATCTGGCCAAAGTGGGCATCCACGCCAGCATCAAATCCCTGGCGCAGGCGAATGTGATTGCGGCGGGCGGCTCCGCCAGCCAAGCGCCGATGGTCTGGTCTGGCGGCATGGCGTGGATCGCCGATTTCCCGGATCCCTCCAACTTCTATGGCCCGATCCTCGGCTGCGCCGGGGCGGTAGAGGGCGGCTGGAACTGGGCGCGCTACTGCAACAAAGCGCTGGACGCGCAGGCGGCCGCGGCGGACAGCATGGTGAAACCCGACCAGCAGGACGCGCGCATTGAAGCCTGGCGCAAAATCTTCATCACTGCAATGGATGACGCGCCCTGGGTGCCGGTATTCAACGAGAAGCGCTACACCGTACATTCCGCACGCATGGGGGGCGAGGACGCGCTGTATGTCGATCCAGTGCATGTACCAGTCAACTACGACTATATCGGACTGAAATAATTTGATGGCGCCGGGACGGCGCCGCTGCTTAAAGGAGAGTCAGGATGTGCCAAAATTGTCTGGTGAAGACCATTCATCATGCTCAACATCATTTCGGCTGGGATAACAGCCTGAGCCCGGTCCTGCACGTAGCTTCCGGCAGCCAACTGGAGTTTCACTGCCTGGATGCGGCTAACGGCTGGTTCAACGCCGGTTCTACCGCAGCGGATATCCCAACGCTGCCGTTTGATAAGCTCAACCCGGTCAGTGGCCCGGTCTATGTGGAAGGCGCTCAGCCGGGCGATGCGCTAAAGGTGACGCTGGAATCCTTTCGTCCCAGCGGCTTTGGCTGGACTGCGAATATCCCGGGCTTCGGCCTGCTGGCCGATCAGTTTTCTGATCCGGCGCTGACGCTGTGGCAATATGACCGCCAGGGCTTAACCCCCTGCGCCTTTGGCCGATATGGCCGCGTACCGCTGAAACCCTTCGCCGGTACCCTCGGAGTCGCTCCCGCCGCCGCGGGCCATCATTCGGTGGTGCCGCCGCGCCGCGTGGGCGGCAATCTGGATATTCGCGATCTGGCCGCTGGCTGCACATTATGGCTACCGGTGGAAGTAGAAGGCGCGTTGTTTTCTATTGGTGACACCCACGCCGCGCAGGGCGATGGTGAAGTCTGCGGCACGGCGATTGAAAGCGCGATGGACGTGGTGGTGAAGCTGGAAGTGGTTAAAGATATGCCGCTGAAAACGCCGCGTTTCGCCACCCCTGGCCCAGTGACCCAACATCTGGATCGGCACGGCTACAGCGCCTTCACCGGCATTGGCCCTGACCTGATGACCGCCGCCCGCGACGCGGTAAGCTATACCATCGATGCGCTGTGCCGCGAACAAGGGATGTCGGCGGAAGAGGCCTATATGCTCTGCTCTGTGTGCGGCGATCTGCGCATCAGCGAAATCGTCGATCGGCCTAACTGGGTGGTGTCGTTCTATTTTCCCAACAGCGTGTTTAATTAGGAGCGTTATGTCAGCAGTCCTATTTCCGGCGCCGCTGCTCTCGGTCGAGCGCCTGTCGATCCAGTTTGGTACACAGCGGGTGGTGGATGACGTCAGCTTTGCGCTCTGGCCGGGAAAAACTCTGTGCATTGCCGGCGAGTCGGGCAGCGGTAAATCGCTGACTTCGCTGGCGATCATGGGTTTGCTTCCGGAGGAGGCACAGATTCCAGGCGGCGCGATTATTTTTGATAACCAGGATTTGCTCAGCCTGCCGGAGCGGCAAATGCAGCTGCTGCGCGGCAAGTCGGTTGCCATGATTTTTCAGGAACCGATGACCTCGCTCAATCCGCTGATGACGGTGGGCCAGCAGCTGGAAGAGACGCTGCAACGCCACGAAGTGCTGGGCCGCCGTGAACGGCGCAGCCGGGTCAGCACGATGCTGGACGCGGTCAAAATCAGTCATGTGGAGAAGCGCCTGCAACAGTATCCGCACGAGCTTTCCGGCGGTATGCGCCAGCGGGTGATGATCGCCATGGCAATGCTGTGCCAGCCACAGGTGCTGATTGCCGATGAGCCGACCACGGCCCTCGACGTCACTATTCAGGCGCAGATCCTCGAGTTGATGCGCGAACTGCAGCAGGCGTTTTCCACCAGCCTGCTGTTGATCACCCACGATATGGGAGTGGTGGCAGAAATGGCCGATGATGTGCTGGTCATGAGTCACGGCAAAATCATGGAGCAGGCTCCGGCAAAAACGCTGTTTACCTCGCCGCAGGCGGCTTATACCCGCCAGCTGTTGCAGGCGGTACCGGTGCTGGGCCAGGCGCCCGCGCTGGCGCCGGTCGAGGCGACGCGACCGTTGCTCAGCGTCCGCGACCTCAGCGTGCGCTTTCCGGTGCGCGGCGACGGCCTGCGCGTGCGTCGCGAAGTCCATGCCGTCGATGGCGTCAGCTTCGATCTTTTCCCCGGCGAGACGTTGGGCATCGTCGGTGAAAGCGGCTGCGGTAAATCGACGACGGCAAAAGCTCTGATGAATATGGTGCCATTTAGCGGCAGCGCGCAGCTTAACGGACAGGAGCTGCACGGCCTGAAGGACGAGGCGTTAAGAGCGGTACGCCGCGATTTGCAGATGGTGTTTCAGGATCCCTGGGCGGCGCTCAATCCGCGCAAAACTATTTTCGACCTGGTTGGGGAGCCGCTGCTGATTCATGAGCAGATGCCCGCAGTACAGCGCACGGAGCGGGTGGCGCAGCTATTGCAGCAGGTCGGCCTGCCAGCGGAAGCGATGCGGCGTTATCCGCACCAGTTTTCCGGCGGCCAGCGCCAGCGCATTTGCATTGCCCGCGCGCTGGCGCTGAACCCGAAAGTGATCATCGCCGATGAATCGGTTTCCGCGCTGGATGTTTCAGTACAGGCGCAGGTGCTGACGCTGCTGGAAGATTTGCGTCAGCGCTATCGGCTCAGCTATCTGTTTATTTCCCATGATATGGCGGTGGTGGAGCGCATCTGCCACCGGGTAGCGGTGATGTTTGGCGGCCAGCTCGTGGAGATCGGCCCACGAGATCGAGTGTTGCACCATCCGCAGCATCCTTATACTCAGCACTTGCTCAGCGCCGTTCCTATACCTGACGTTCAGCAAAGACGGCAACCCCGAGCCACCAGCGCAATGCCGATAAGACCAGAACCGATCAAACCCATCGGCTATCAGAGAGTACCGCAGCGCTTTACCGATTTTGGCGACGGGCACCTCGTCGCCTGCTGAACAAAAAAGCATTCAAACCGGCGGATTTCCGCCGGTGGCGACACTGTTGCTACACAACCCGACGAGAGGCCATTAAACTGGAAAAGTTAGCACATAGCAGGACATAGAGCCGGTCTAAAATGCCCTAAATGCAACGTACCGTATCTTGTATTGTTAGACAAAACCGGAGGTAAACATGCTTAAACCGTCTTCTCCCTAGTGGTGTGATCTCACCACGCGGGAATTCAGTAAACTGGATATGGCGAATATCGTCGCAGTACTACCTATTTGCGCCGTAGAACAACACGGACCTCATCTGCTGGTTCGGGTGTTTGCTGCCATTAATGCCAGCATTATTGAGCGAGCTGTAGAATTACTGCCTGCCAATTTACCATGCTGGTGTTGGCCACTTTGCCTGTAGGTAAATCTGACGAACACCTAGGTTACCCTGACACACTTTCGTTGCCATATGATGTTCTGGGGAAAGTGTGTTTTGAAATGGCTAAAAGCGCCTGGCGCACAGGTATTCGCAAGATCGTTTTCTGGAATTCACAAGGCGGCCAGCCCTAATTGATGGAAATGGTTTGTCGCCAGCTGCGCATTGAATTGGAGATGTTTGCCGTCGGTGCCAGCTGCTTCCGCCCCAAGACCTCCGAGGTGTAAGGCGCGTTGAATATCGGGAAGAACCGGCCCGAGGCTCGTAATGGGGGCGCGCAGATTCGCGCCAATCAGCACAATGCTGACGTACAAGCCCCAGCGGGAAGTTGTCCTAGTGGGGTTGGAGGGGGAAAGCGCAGAAGACACGGCAACCTCATAACATCAACGAGCCACAAGTGACGTAGCCCTAGTGATGCGTTGGTTGACGTTAACGCTTACGCGAGATTCGGAAGATAGGAGACGGATCCGTATATCACCACATCCCTTAAAACCCGGCGATCAAACCAGCGCCGGACCGGAGTGTCCTTGACTACACCTCGCCCGAAAGGGCGAGATAGCGGGGTAGAGCTAACCAGGACAGGGGGCAAACGGGCAGAATTTATAGTCCGGTAACCGGCTACGTCGGGCTTTCGGCGCCATTTGACTCCACAGACGCATGTAACCTCATCTGGCGCCTCCATGCCGCAAAGCGGCATTCAGAAGACTGGCTGCGCACTGCTCGCCAGTCCGGACCTGATGTTCAGTCCAGGGGCTACGGTTCCGGATGAAACCCGCTTCCGGTTAAGATATATTCAGCTCCCAAAACAAAGGAAAAAACTCCCCAGTGAATCTGACAGAAAAATCAGCACATTTGGCGTGGTGCGCCTTGGTGGCGCTGGCGTTAGCCAGGCAAAACGGTGACGTTGTGTCACCGGTACAGGAAAATCTCTTTCTCACCCGCTGGCTGGCGACAGCACTGAAGCAACGTCGTTTTTCGCGTGACGTGGCCCCTGACATCGAGTGGCTTCTGAAACAGGGCCGACAGCTGGGCGTCAATGCTAAACTGGCCCGTAAGCTGAACTACCTCTGGCGTTCCAGCTCCGGGGAGTTGTCTGCGCAGAATGACCTGTTCCGGTTGACCCATGCTCTGGAAACGGCGAAAGATATGTGCTGGAACTACCGACTATGCAGTTACCCTGAATGACAGCATAAACGGCATTTATCTTTCACGCTCCAGTCTCGATGCTGCTTTTGATGACGATGGTCGACAGATAAATCCTTTGATAGGGGTCCGCTTGGAAAACGGAATCTATGGTCACTCCCGTTTTTGCAACACCGATTTTGACGACAAGTTGGCTTGCTTGAATCTATCCGGCGTCTGAATGGGATTTTATTCCCGCGCCTTGATGAGTTCCGCGCCTGATGAACCTCCAGAAAATATACGGCTTCAATGAGCCTTTCCGTTTTACAGGTTCCTCAACAGGCCGGTGGGCCGTTAGTATCATCAATATCAGTATTCGCAAAACCAGATCAGTAATTCTTTAAACCGGTGTATTTCTGCCGTTATGCTACATAAGTTTGCTGTCGTGCCGTTAGGGCCCAGGCTATTCTGGCCAGCTTGTTTGCCAGAGCACAAGTGACGACAAAGTTGCTTTTCCGGCACAGTAAATCCCTGACCCAATCGGCCAATTTGCCAGACTGGTGTTCCAGTTTTTGTATGAATACCCTGGCACATTGAACCAACAAAGTTCGGATCTTTTTATTACCTCGCTTACTAATTCCCAGCAATGTCGTCCTACCTCCCGTGCTGTACTGCCGAGGTACAAGCCCTGTTGCCGCCGCAAAGTCACGGCTGCTGGCGTACTGCTTCCCGTCGCCAATCTCAGTTGAAATAGTACTCGCTGTCAGTGTTCCGACGCAGGGAATGCTCAGCAAGCGCTGTCCAACCTCATCTTCGTCCAACTTTCGTTTCAACTGGGATTCCAAATCTTTAATCTGCTCAACAAGATAGTGATAATGCTGTTGTAATTTCAGCAATAACTGGCTGAGGTAAAGAGGCAAACTATTATCCTCAAGAATGGTACTCAGTCGGCTAATAACGGCAGCTCCTCGGGGAACGCTAATGCCAAATTCCAGCAGAAAAGCATGCATTTGATTGGTTGTTTTTACCTTATCCTGAACCAGGGATTCACGGACACGATGCAGAGCCCGCATTGCCTGCTGAGATTCCGTTCTGGGCTGCACAAAACGCATAGACGGACGCGATGCAGCTTCACAAATAGCTTCGGCGTCGACAAAGTCGTTTTTATTGCTTTTAACGAACGGGCGGACAAATTGTGGTGATATCAGCTTTGGGGAATGCCCCAACTCTTCCAACTTGCGTGCCATAAAGTGAGAACCGCCACAGGCTTCCATTGCGATGGTTGTAGCGGGGCATGTCGCCAAAAATTCGATCAACTTTGGCCGGGTAAATTTTTTACGGTAAACAGCCTTCCCGCGACGATCCTGGCAATGAATATGGAAAGAGTTTTTACCCAGATCGATACCAATGAGCGCAATGTTTTCCATGATAGTTCTCCGAATGAAAGCCTGTCCTCAGCATAGTACCGGGAAGGAGGGAGTGACCATCTCATTAAATATCCTACGTTAAGCCTGTTTTTTGAGCTGGCATGACGGGCAGTTGTGAGCGATAAGCAGACCTTCATTAAGCAAACGGAGGTTGATATTTTCCTGTTGAGGAAAAGTGCTTATCACTACTCATACTAAATTTTAGCCTTAGCGCATTTGGCTAAGAATGATACGGTCAAACGGCTTTGTTGAATAAATCGAACTTTTGCTGAGTTGAAGGATCAGATCACGCATCCTCCCGACAACACAGACCGTTCCGTGGCAAAGCAAAAGTTCAAAATCACCAACTGGCCCACCTACAACAAAGCCCTCATCAACCGTGGCTCCCTCACTTTCTGGCTGGACGATGAAGCGATTCATGCCTGGTATGAGTCGGCAACGCCTTCATCACGGGGAAGACCTCAGCGCTATTCTGACCTTGCCATCACCACCGTCCTGATGATTAAACGCCTGTTCCGGCTGACCCTGCGGGCTGCGCAGGGTTTTATTGATTCCATTTTTGCCCTGATGAACGTTCCGTTGCGCTGCCCGGATTACAGCAGTGTCAGCAAGCGGGCAAAGTCGGTTAATGTCTGTTTCAAAACACCCACCCGGGGTGAAATCGCACACCTGGTGATTGATTCCACCGGGCTGAAGGTTTTTGGTGAAGGCAAATGGAAAGTCAAAAATCACGGCAAAGAGCGCCGTCGTACCTGGCGGAAGCTGCATCTGGCCGTTGACAGCAGAACACATGAAGTCATCTGCGCGGACCTGTCTCTGAACAACGTCACGGACTCAGAAGCTTTCCCGGGTCTTATCCGGCAGACACACAGAAAAATCAGGGCAGCCGCAGCAGACGGCGCTTACGACACCCGACTCTGTCACGATGAACTGCGGCGCAAGAAAATCAGTGCCCTCATCCCGCCCCGAAAAGGAGCGGGTTACTGGCCCGTAGAGTACGCAGACCGTAACCGTGCAGTAGCGAATCAGCGGCTGACCGGGAGTAATGCCCGGTGGAAATGGACAACAGATTACAACCGTCGCTCGATAGCGGAGACGGCCATGTACAGGGTAAAGCAACTGTTCGGAGGTTCACTGACGCTGTGTGATTACGATGGTCAGGTAGCAGAGGCTTTGGGCATGGTGCGTGCGCTGAATAAAATAACGAAGGCTGGTATGCCAGAAAGCGTGCGTATTGCCTGAAAACCCGGTCAGCTACAGAGTCACTCGTCCTGAAGCTGATTTATTCAACAAAGCCTCAGATCACGCGTATTCTGGACAGCATTGCACTGTTCCGAGGCTATCCGGCGACGATAAGAACTGACCAGGGGCCGGAGTTCACTTGCCGCGCACTGGATCAATGGGCTTTTGAGCATGGTGTTGAGTTGCGCTTAATTCAGCCGGGTAAGCCAACGCAGAACGGATTTATTGAGAGCTTTAACGGACGATTTCGCGATGAATGCCTGAATGAGCACTGGTTCAGCGATATCGTTCACGCAAGGAAAATCATTAATGACTGGCGGCAGGATTATAACGAGTGTCGTCCACATTCAGCACTGAATTATCAGACGCCATCAGAGTTTGCAGCACGGTGGCGAAATGGAAAATGTGAAGGTAAACAAACCGACCTTACTAACTGACGGTTGTATCTAATCCTGGGGGCAGGTCACTCGCTGTACGCTTACGGAAGAACTTCTCCGGGATGTGCTGTTTCAGGCGCGCCACGATGTCCCTCTGCGTCAGCGTCTCTGTGGCCAGCTCGCCCGTGTTGTAGTCGTGGTAGCGAAAGCTCAGCGTGGCACTTCCGGCGTAGTGCGCCAGCCGGGAGCCCGCTATCGGCGGCTTTTTCAGGTAACGCCCCAGGTATTTCACGGTGTTTTTGCCACCGTCCGTCTTTTTTGACATGTAGACGTGCCAGTAGTCGCCTCCGGCCGTCAGTATCAGACTGCGCCATTGTGATTCGGTGGTGATATGTGACAGGGACGGCGGCAGGGCCACGCCTTCGAACCAGACGCTCAGCAGAAGCTGGCGGATATTCCACATCCAGTGGGCGCGCATGGCATCCTTACGGAAGCTGATTTTCTTCCACTTCCCGTGCTCATCGATACCGCCACAGGTGACGGAGACGTGGACATGAGGGTGCCAGTTCTGCCTGATAAAAATGTCAGGGCAGGTCTGCGCGAATACGCCTCATTGTCGCTACATTTTCTCCCTGGCATATAGCGAATTTATTGCCAACGCTGCCGCTGCGGTGCGATTGTCCACACTCAGCTTTGGAAATACAATTTCAAGGTGTTTATTCACGGTTCTGGGGCTAAGGTTTAAAATATCGCCAATTTCGCGGTTTGTTTTTCCCCTGGCAATCCACAGGAGGACTTCGGCTTCTCGTTGCGTCAGCCCTAGGTTGTTTTTCAGGCGTTTCACCGCTTCGACTTCTTCATGTCCTTTGATCTCTTCAATACGTAGCAAACTTTCTCCTTCAGCGGTCCGGCGTGAAAGATAGAATTTCAGAGCGATGCCTTGCGATGAAAGATCTAAGGGTATTTTTAAACCTTCCGTATTGTTCAGCCAACCGATGATCCGGTTTACTATTTTTTTATTGGGTTCATACCCGGTATCGCTGAAGTTTTTCATCAGTTGCCATGCATTGGGCGTGGCCCAGCGTAGTTGCCCCTCTTTGCTAAAAACACATAAGGTCTGGCCAACGGAATCCATCGCGCTATAGGCACTGACCGTTAATTTTGAGTTCCGCAAGTGGGTACGCATTCTGACAACCAGCTCTTCCGTGCGTATCGGCTTAATTACGTAATCGACCACCCCGGCATCAAATGCATCAACGATATTCTGCGTATCACTCAGGCCTGTCATGAAAATAATCGGGGTATGCCGCAGCCCCGGATTTTGCCGCAGGCGCTTACTGGTTGAAAACCCATCCAGATGCGGCATTACGGCATCAAGCAGAATGATATCCGGGGTTATCTGGCTGGTTATCGAAAGGGCTTGATTACCCTCCAGAGCGACCAGAACGGTAAAACCGGCTTCATCAAGCGTGTCATTCAACATACTTACCGTGTTGATATCATCATCGACGATAAGTACCGTCGGCTTTGCTATTGCCATTTTTCTCTCCCTCCGGGCGTTCAAGACTCTCGACTATCTCTTTGAATCGAAAGCGCCTCAGCAACTCGGCAAATTTTTCGCCCTCGGCTTTGCTGATCTGGTTAGCGGAAATATGTTTGTCCAGCAGTTCACGAAACCCTCTCACATAACCCAATCTGGCCATCTCTTTTAACGACTCAATCTGGACACGGGTAAGCTGCGAGCGTGGTTCATGTATTTCCGGCTGCTTTGGCGGCTGACATTCCGTGCGCCACTGGAGATGCAATATTTCACCGATGTTCTCCAGTAGTAAAGGGAAACGCAGCGGTTTAACCAGGTAGCGAACTTCCCCTTCGCCAGTGAAATGGCGGCATTTACCCTCATCCGCTTCCGCAGAAATCATAATTACCGGCGCTAATTGTCCCTTATTACGTAACTGACGTAGCAGTTCCCACCCCGACATTTCAGGCATTGCAACATCCAGAAGAAGAAGGTCGATATGATTTTGCCGGGCTAAATGTAGCGCGACATGACCATTTTCGGCTGTTAGCAGCGTGAAGCCTATGGGCGTGAGTAAATCCATCATCAGCTGCCGATGGGATTCATCATCGTCAACTACCAGCAGGGTGTGTCGCTTGCCTGGATATCCGGTGATTACCGCAGGCTCGGCGGGTTGGTAGGCATCCCCGCTATAGCTTGGCAGCATCAGGGTGAGTTTAAACGTTGTGCCTTCGCCACGGATGCTTTCCACCTGGAGATCGCCACCCATGATATAAGTCAGAAGCCGGGTAATCGTCAGCCCAAGGCCCGTCCCGATCCGACGACTATCGCCGGATACGCGTTCGAAAGGCTTAAAGATGCGTTCCAGGTTCTCAGGGGCGATGCCGATGCCGGTATCGTGAACCGAGAAAAACGCCACCTCGCTACGATACTGGAAATCGAGGGTTACACTGCCTCTGTCCGTGAATTTAACCGCATTAGAAAGCAGATTGATAAGAATTTGCCGGAGGCGTTTCTCATCCGTCATCACCGCCTCGGGCAGCCAGTGTGGGGCGTTGTAGTGAAATGTCAGTCCTTTATCGCTGGCCTGTTGTTCAAACATGGCGACCAGTTGCTGCACCAAATCGCCAATGCGCACTTCTTCACGATATATTTCTAATTTTCCCGCTTCAATTTTCGAAATATCCAGTAATCCCTCAATTAGATTAGCCAGATGCTCGCCGCTTCTGCGCATAATACCGATACCGCGCTGCCGGGCTGGGGGGATATCATCAGCACGTTCGAGTAATTGCGCATAACCCAGCATCGCATTGAGCGGCGTTCTGAGTTCATGAGTAATGCCGGTGAGATAGCGGCTTTTGGCCTGATTAGCATCGTCGGCATCTTCCTTTGCCTGCTGCAATTGCCGGTCCGTCGCTTCATGGGCAATAATTTCTTTCATCAGACGGTCGCTTTGCAGGCGCAATTCCTCTTGCGCAATCTGGCGACTTTTATTTGTCAGGACAAATAGCCAGGTGGTGACGCCGGTTACGATAAGCAGGATAAAAAAAACTTTCCATAACGCCGCGGCGAGAAGGTCCTGCTCGCTGCCGAATTCATCGCGCATCTGAGCGAAAACCAGCATCAAAAGCAGACCGATGACGGAACTGAATAACAGCAAAATGCTGATAAAACTCCACACTCTGGGATCAATTTTGCGTAATGATTTTTCTTTAATAAATATCCCGATAAGCTTTGAAGCCTGTTCCGTATAGCGCGCATGAGGTTTGCAAGTATCGTTGCACTGGACATCGAGAGAACAACATAGTGAGCAAATACTGCCCTGATAAAAAGGACAATAGCTCATCTCTGGTTTTTCAAAATAATTACCGCAGACACAGCATTCCGTTGCCGTGACCTGCACCGGCGTCCGGGAAAAATAGTAACGTCCGCGAGTCAGCCAGGCGATGAAGGGGGCGGTGATAAACGTCAGACACAACGATAACATTGAGGCAAAAACCTGTAGAGGATGACCAAGCCATCCCATCCAGGCTGAGAGACCGCAGAGCATGGCGAGCGTCATCGAACCGATGCCGACAGGATTGATATCGTAGAGATAGGCCCGGCGAAACTCTATTTCCGCTGGTCGTAATTTAAGCCACTTATTTAACGTGAGATCGGCAACCACGCTGCCAAGCCAGGATGTGGCCGCCACCGCATAAATGCCCAGGATATCCTCAAATACGCGATAAACGCCAAGTTCCATCAATAACAGAGCAATACCGACATTAAAAAACAGCCACACGACGCGCCCTGGATGACGATGGGTCAGGCGCAGGAAAAAATTAGACCATGCGATCGAGCCGGCATATGCATTGGTGACGTTAATTTTGAGCTGGGAGAGCACCACAAAAATACCGGTTAATGCCAGTAGCGTTGATGATGAATGGGTGACATAGCTAAATGCCACCAGATACATATGGGTGGGTTCGCTGGCCAGTTCCGCGCCGAGTCCGTAATTAAACGCCAGCACGGCGAGGAAGGAGCCGAGCAGGATCTTGATGGCGCCGATGACAACCCACCCCGGACCTGCGGCAATTACTGCGCCATACCATCTCCAGCGGGCCGGATGTTGTGGCTTTGGTAAAAAACGAACCTGATCGACCTGCTCTCCCACTTGACTTACCAGTGAGAGCAGTACGGAACAGACGGCGCCGAGCTGAAGGAAATCGAAAGAACCATCGCGGGCTGTAATAAAACCAGGGAAGTCGATCCAGTTTTGCAGCACATGATGTTCACGTATTAAAATGAAAATAAAGGGTAATAGCTGTAGCGCCAGCCAGCAAAACTGGGTGAACTGCTGAAAACGGGAAATAAAAGTGAACCCCCAGGTGACGAGGGGAATAACAACAACGGAACCAATCAGATAACCAAAGTGCAATGGCAGGCCAAACAGCATATTAAGCGCCATCGCCATAATAGCGGCTTCCAGGGCGAAAAATATAAAGGTGAAAGAAGCATAGATTAACGAGGTCACCGTGGAACCAAGGTAGCCAAATCCGGCGCCGCGGGTCAGCAAATCAATATCCAGGCCGTTTTTTGCGGCATTAATGGCAATCGGCATTGATAGCGCAAAGATAATAATGCTAACTAAGATAACCGCCACCACCACATAATTAAATCCATAGGTTAACGTCAGCGCGCCGCCAATGGCTTCAAGCGCCAAAAAGGTAATTGCGCTGAGCGCTGTCATAACAACTCGCTTTGCGCTCCAGCGTCGTGCCGAGACCGGCGTATAGCGGAGCGCAAAATCCTCGAGAGTCTGATTGGTCACCCACTGGTTGTAGCGTCTGCGCGATTTAAACGCCTTTTGCTGAACGGTCATTCACTGCTCCTGAAATGATGAAAATGCTGAACTTAACCACAGGCGCGTCTTAGTATTTTCTTGTTATCGCGCACGTGAGCATGTCTTGATTATGAGAATTAACCAATACGTTAAATGACGTAGCCGCTGCGTTACCTCGCGCATTGTTGGATTGCTGGACTCTCTCGCATGATAGCCCCAGTTGAGATGAACCATAACGATTATGAGGGCTACCATGAACATTCGTGATTTACCCCAGCCACATAGCAATATGAAAATCCCGAGCCCAGGCCGGTTTCACCAGGCGTGCCTCAAAGCGAAACTTTTGGCGATTGCCGGCCTGATGATGGCAGCTAATACGGCCATCGCCGCCCCGGCGACGTCAGTGGTTAATACCACGGGCCTGGCGGTCACCGACAATAGCGTCAAGGTCGGGATACTGCATTCATCCACAGGCACGATGGCCATCAGTGAAACCGGCTCGATTCAGGCTGAAAAGCTGGCTATTGAGCAGATTAACGCTGCCGGAGGGGTACTGGGGAGAAAAATTGAATATGTACAGGAAGACGGGGCCAGCGACTGGCCGACCTTTGCAGAAAAAGCGCGTAAGTTACTGGTCAGTGATAAGGTCGCCGCTATCTTCGGCGGCTGGACTTCGGCTTCCCGCAAAGCCATGCTGCCGGTACTTGAGCAATATAACGGCATGCTCTATTACCCAACCTTTTACGAAGGGCTTGAGCAATCGCCAAACGTTATTTATACCGGACAGGAAGCTACTCAACAGATAATCTCCGGCATTGATTGGGTAGTTAAAAATAAACATGCAAAAACCTTCTACCTGCTTGGCTCTGATTATATTTGGCCGCGTACTGCAAACAAAATCGCCCGTCACCATATTGAAAAGCTGGGGCTGAAAGTCGTTGGCGAAGATTATTACCCACTCGGTAATACGCAGTTCAATTCGGTTATTAACAAAATAAAACTCAAGAAGCCTGATGTTATCTATGCCATTGTTGTCGGCGGTTCGAATGTGGCCTTCTATAAGCAATTGAAGGCGGCGGGGATCGATATGACGCAGGAGAAACCGCTGCTGCTGACCATCTCCGTCACGGAAGATGAGATCCGCGGTATTGGCGGCGAAAATATCGTCGGCGCCTATGCCTCGATGAAGTATTTCCAGAGTATGGATAATCCGGAAAATAAAAGCTTTGTCGCCGCATTTAAAAAGCGCTGGGGTAATGACATGGTTATCGGCGATGTCACTCAGGCGGCCTATCTTGGCCCATGGTTATGGAAAGCGGCGGTTGAGAAAGCTGGCTCGTTCGACGTGGACAAAATTCGTAAGGCCTCGCCCGGTATTGAGTTCAAAGATGCGCCGGAAGGGTATGTACGCATCCATGATAACCATCATCTGTGGTCCAAAACGGTTATCGGTCGCGCTCGTGCGGATGGGCAGTACGACGTGATTTATCAGACGCCAGAACTTATCGAACCGAACCCATTCCCGAAAGACTAACCGACGCTTCCCCCCATATAGCGTGGGGGGTCTTTGACTTCACCGAGGATACTTCCATGTTCAGCGATTATAACTTCGCCGATTTGGCTTCCATTTTTGTCATGCAGGGGTTTTCGGGGCTCAGCCTGTTCGCCGTGTTTGTTCTGATGTCGCTTGGACTCGCTATTATTTTTGGCCAGATGGGCGTGATTAATATGGCTCATGGCGAGTTCATGATCCTGGGTGCTTATGTCACATGGTTGACCGGTAAGTTTTTCAGCGCTTATCTGCCTTCAATCTTCGGCATCTACTTCTTTGTTGCCATTGCCCTTGCTTTCCTGTGTACCGCCTTGCTGGGTACGCTCGTTGAGAAAATCCTGATACGGCATCTGTATAAACGCCCCCTCGACACGCTGCTGGCGACATGGGGTCTGAGCCTGATTCTACAGCAGTGCTATCGTTCGCTATTTGGTCCCCGCGAAGTCGGCGTTGACTTACCTTCATGGCTAATGGGGTCGTATCAGTTTGCCGACAATATTGATATTCCTGTTAATGGGGTATTTGTTCTGCTGCTGACCGTAGTTATTACCGCTTTTACGGCCTGGCTGATTTATTTCTCCGCCTGGGGAATAAAAGTCCGCGCGGTGGTACTTAACCGCCAGATGGCCAGCGCGGTGGGTATTAATACGGCTCAGGTCGATAGTCGAACCTTCGCACTTGGGTGCGGCATCGCCGGGATCGCCGGAAGCGCCTTTACCATGATCGGCTCAACAGGTCCAACGGCTGGCCAGCAGTATATCGTTGACACCTTCCTGGTGGTGGTGTTTGGCGGCGCGCAAAGTTTGCTCGGCACGCTCGCCTCCGCATTTGCCATTTCACAATCGCAATCCACGCTGGAGTTTTTCCTGAGCGGTTCAATGGCGAAGGTGATTACGCTACTGATCGTGGTCGGCATTCTGCTATTGCGTCCGCAAGGTCTTTTCGCCAACCGGGTCCGCCGCTAGGAGTTTATGATGAAACGCATGCAAAATTATCCGCTACTGGGTATTGCCCTGGTGATAGGCCTTATTTTTATCGTCATGCCGCTAACCCTGGATCTTTTCCGTTTAAACCTGATCGGTAAATACCTGACTTATGCATTTGTTGCCGTCGGGCTGGTACTTTGTTGGGGCTACAGCGGTATTCTGAGCCTGGGGCAGGGCATCTTTTTTGGCCTCGGCGGTTATTGTATGGCCATGTTTCTCAAGCTGGAAGCTTCCTCGCCAGCGGAAACAAAAATGCAAACCACCCCGGGCATCCCGGATTTTATGGACTGGAATCAGCTAACCGCTTTGCCCTCGTTCTGGCAGCCATTCCATTCTTTTAGTCTGACAATTCTGGCTATTTTAATCGTGCCCACTATTTGCGCATGGATTCTCGGCAGCGCAATGTTTAAACGCCGCGTTGGCGGGGTGTACTTCGCTATTATCACCCAGGCTATCTCCGCGATCCTGACGATTCTTATTATCGGACAACAGGGTTACACCGGGGGAATTAACGGCATCACGGATTTACGCACGCTTTTAGGTTGGGATATCCGTACTGATTCTGCACGCTATATCCTCTACTTTATTAATGCTGTTTTACTGATGCTGGTTGTGAGCGCGGGCTATTTTATTGTGAATAGCAAGCTCGGCCGACTGATGGTTGCCATTCGCGATAAGGAAGACCGCGTTCGTTTCTCTGGTTATGATGTCGCGAATATCAAAACGGTGGTTTTCTGCATTAGCGCTCTGTTTTCGGCGATCGGTGGCGCGATGTTCACTCTGCAAGTAGGGTTCATGTCGCCAGGGTTTATTGGCACTGTTGCTTCAATTGAAATGGTCGTTTTCTGTGCCGTGGGCGGGCGAGGTTCTTTGCTGGGGGCAGTATATGGCGCCCTTATCGTCAATGCCGCCAAGAGCAGTATTTCCGAGTCTTTTCCTGAACTCTGGACGATTGCCATGGGCCTGCTCTTTATTGCCGTCGTGCTGATTTTCCCGAAAGGACTGGCAGGGCTTTATCAGCAATATATTCACCCGATCGTGATGTCGCTGCTGCGCAAAAAGAGTATGACCAAACCCAGAGTAAACACCGGAGTGCTGAAATGAAAAATCCGATAAAAGAAATAATTTTAGCGGTAGAGGGATTAACCGTTTCATTTAATGGCTTCAAAGCCGTCGATGATTTTTCAATGTACATCGATGAGGGGCAGATTTACGTTATTATTGGCCCAAATGGCGCGGGTAAGACAACAGTGCTTGATCTCATTTGCGGGAAAACAAAGCTAACCAGCGGCAGCATCAAATTTCGCAATAAGGAACTGAGTAAACTTCGGGAAAATAAAATTGTTCATGAAGGGGTTGGGCGTAAATTCCAGAATCCATCAATCTATGAGAACTTAACGGTATTTGAAAATCTCGAGTTATCTTATCCCAAAGCCAGAACCGCGTTGGGCGCCATGTTCTTTCGTCGCACGCCAGAAATAATCGCTGCGGTCGAACAGGTTGCTGGCGAAATTTTCCTTGCCGATTACCTACATACGCAGGCTGACCTTCTCAGCCATGGGCAAAAGCAGTGGTTAGAAATAGGGATGCTACTAATACAAGATCCTAAGCTCATGATGCTGGACGAACCCGTGGCAGGCATGTCTGTCGCCGAACGCCAAAAAACCGCGCAGCTCCTGCGCAAAATTGCCGGGGGACGTTCTGTACTGGTGATTGAACACGACATGCAGTTCGTCGAAGACATTGCCGATCATGTCACCGTCATGCACCAGGGAAAAGTATTGTCGGAAGGTAGCATCAATAAAGTCAAAAACGACCCTCGGGTTATTGACGTTTATCTTGGTCATTAAGGAGACACGGATGCTGAAAATTTCTGATTATGCTGTCGCATATGGTCAGAGCCAGGTCATCAGTGGACTGAATCTGACGTTAGCAGAGGGTGAAATCGTCGCTCTGGTAGGGCGCAATGGTATGGGTAAAACCACGCTGATGAAATCACTGATTGGTATGATACCGTCCTGTGCCGGTGAGTTAGAGTTTGCCGGTACAAATATTACCGGCTTGCTTAGTTACCAGCGCGTTCAGCATGGCATTGGCTTTGTCCCGCAGGGGCGAATGGTATTTTCAACCATGACGGTTGAAGAAAATATAAAAACGGGGATTCGCCAATCCCGTTCGTTACAGGTTCCTGAATACCTGTATGACTATTTCCCTGTGCTGAAAGAAATGCGCAAACGGATGGCGGGAAATCTTTCCGGTGGTCAGCAGCAGCAGCTCGTTATGGCCAGAGCTCTCGCCGGTAAACCCAAATTACTTTTGCTGGATGAACCAACGGAGGGAATTCAACCGTCAATTATTAAAGAAATGGCAAAAATATTACGTAAGATTCGTGATGCAGAAGGGTTGACCATATTAGTTTCCGAGCAGGTTTTAAGCTTTGTACTCGATGTGTCAGATAAAATTGTTGTTATTGAGAAAGGCAATATTGTTCATCAACAGGCGCGTTCTGGTGCTGATGAAGAACAAATTGCGTCATATCTGTCGGTTTAAATTTATATCACCAACTTAACTACGAGAGGTCTGCTATGGGTAGCACCGGAAGTGTAAGCTCCTGGGATGAAGCGTTATTAATTGCCGCCATCCAATACCCCGTTCCCGTTATTAAAGGACCGGAGGATATCCAGATACAGGTCGATAAGATTTGTAAGGCCGTTGACTCCACCAAAGCCGGATATCCGGGACTTAATGTTATCGTCTTCCCGGAATATTCAACCCAGGGACTGAATACTAAAATCTGGACCTATGACGAGATGTTACTCACTCTCGATAGCCCGGAGATTGGTCAGTTCAAAGAGGCCTGTATCCGCAACGGCATCTGGGGGGTATTTTCCTTAATGGAACGCAATGAAGACCCGTCTCTTCCACCGTACAACACCGCTATTATCATTAACGATCGGGGCGATATCGCTCTGCATTACCGCAAGCTGCAACCATGGGTTCCGATTGAGCCCTGGATGCCGGGAAATATGGGAATGCCGGTATGCGATGGGCCTAAAGGTTCTAAACTCGCCGTCTGCATATGCCATGACGGCATGTTCCCGGAACTGGCGCGTGAGGCTGCTTATAAAGGCTGCAATGTCTATATCCGTATTTCGGGCTATTCCACGCAGGTGAACGATCAGTGGATCTGGACCAACCGGACGAATGCCTGGCAAAACCTGATGTATACCGTTTCGGTGAATCTGGCCGGTTATGACGATGTCTTTTATTACTTCGGCGAGGGTACGGTCTGCAATTATGACGGTAACGTCATTCAGCAGGGGCACCGCAACCCATGGGAAATTGTTACCGCAGAGCTGTTCCCGCGCCTGGTGGATAAAGCGCGTGAAAACTGGGCGTTGGAAAACAATATTTTCAACCTTGGCTGCCGGGGCTATGTCGGCAAACCGGGAGGCGAACGCGAGAATTACCTGACCTGGGTGCGCGATCTTGCCAATGGCGAATACAAACTTCCGTGGGATGAAAATGTCAAAATTCGCGATGGCTGGAAGTATTATCCTGATGGGGTGCAATTAGGCCCGCTACCTAAATAAATTGAGTGTGCCAGGCGCTAAGTCAATCACTTTAAAGACTGAAGTCTGGCGCAGTAGCCCCTGAAAGTTGAATATCCAATTCCAATGAGTAGGGGGCTGAGCCATCCGGTAAGGGCTGAATTTGCCTGCGGGATTGGCTCAGCCCGCCAGACCGGTTTGGTGTTGCGCCGGACAATGTCCGGCGGCAAAGAAGGTAATGACTCCAACTTACTGATAGTGTTTTATGTTCAGATAATGCCCGATGACTTTGTCATGCAGCTCCACCGATTTTGAGAACGACAGTGACTTCCTGCCCAGCCTTGACAGATGCTGCCTCAGATTCAGGTTATGCCGCTCAATGCGCTGCGTATATCGCTTGCTGATAACGTGCAGTTCTCCCTTCAGGCGTGATTCATAAAGCGGCCAGCCATCCGTCATCCATACCACGACCTCAAAGGCCGACAGCAGGCCCAGAAGACGCTCCAGCGTGGACAACGTGCGTTCACCGAATACGTGCGCCACAACCGTCCTCCGTATCCTGTCATACGCGTAAAACAACCAGCGCTGGCGTGATTTAGCGCCGACATAACCCCACTGTTCGTCCATTTCCGCGCAAACAATGACGTCACTGCCCGGTTGTATGCGTGAGGTTACCGACTGCGGTCTGAGTTTTTTAAGTGACGTAAAATCGTGTTGAGGCCAACGCCCATAATGCGGGCGGTTGCCCGGCATCCAACGCCATTCATGGCCATATCAATGATTTTCTGGTGCGTACCGGGCTGAGAGGCGGAGTAAGTGAACTGTAGTTGCCATGTTTTACGGCAGTGAGAGCAGAGATAGCGCTGATGTCCGGCAGTGCTTTTGCCGTTACGCACCACGCCTTCAGTAGCGGAGCAGGAAGGACATCTGATGGAAATGGAAGCCACCCGCACAGCGCGCTGGGATATCACTCCCCGAGGGAATACCGGCAGCGGACATCGTTAACTTAAGATACAAAAGCTGTTCGGAGATGGAGGGTCAAGATCAGGGTGACCTGCGCCATGATGTTATCCGAGCCCTGTTTCCTAATCACTACACCGGTATTTGATTACCCAGGTCAACTTCAGGCTGTTACAGGGACGGCAACCGTGTCAGCACATCCTTGAGATAGGCATACGGATCGTGCCCATTATTACGGGCCGACTGGATCAAACTCATGATCGCAGCAGCGCGCTTGAGTATGCGAACCCACGCCGAGCATTTGAGAAGGCAACGGGATGAACGCTGGCTGGATAGCCGTGGTTTTCTGGGTAGGCAGCCGAATCCATTTGTGGTCGAGGTTGGCATTGAGGCTGTAGCCCAAGGCGATGTTTGCGATGGAGGCACCGGGTTCAGAACACTCCTGAATGACCTGAGCCTTGAAAGATTTGCTGTAGGTACGGCGCTGAGGGCGCATGGAAAATCCGCTTGATGGGCCATGGCCTTCGGCGGCGGTGTCGGGAAGGTGTGTTGGCCGGACGGATACTGTTGAACTACGTTGTCTGGGGCAACGGAAGTGTTTCGGCCCGACTCTGGAACGCGATCCGCAGCGACGACTGGGCAATTCCGCACGTTAGCCTGAGCAGCCTCGGGGAAATCGTCGTCTGGGCGCGCCCAGACGAGTTTCCGCCAAGGAACATGCAGACGAGCAAGGGGCTGCGGGCACTCGGCTACAACGTGAGGATCGGTGTTTGATCGAGGCGCCTGTGGTACACGCAGGCTGACGAGCCAGGCGCTGTCCATTGCCTGATCAGACCGCCCCGCTGCGCCTTGCCTGAGCAGTTGACCTGCATCAATGGGGCGGGAGAACGCTGCACATTGATTCTTGAAGTTATTCATAGTAGGTCTAATATTACAAAGTATTGCAAGGATTTCCTTGGCCGGAACCGCAAAGCGACGCGATTGGAGAGGGTGAGATGAAAGCGCACCTACAGGTGATTTTCACGCTCGATGAATTGGCTGCGTACTTGAAAGTCGGCAAGCGGACGCTTTATCGGCTCGCCGCACACGGGGAAATTCCGGCTTTCAAGGTGGGCGGGACGTGGCGGCTTCGTCAAAGTGAAATCGATCAGTGCATCAATGATCAGACCCGAGCCGGAGCAAAGAAGGAGGTGATGCGCAAGCGTGAACAGCAGAAGTCATCCGAGCAGCCCGTGTCGCCTGGGCGCACTGCCCGTCACAGCAGGCAAAGGGCTTGAGTAACTCGTTTTCCAATTTTTCTGGAGGTATGACATGGACATCGATTTCAAGAAGTTGGCTCCCTGGAACTGGTTCAAGAACGAGCAGCAAGAGCAGCAGACCGTCTCTTCCCTGCCGGTGCAGCGCAATGACCTGCCAGCGGCGAGCGGGCCAGTCAGCCCGATCCTGCAACTGCATCGGGAAATCGACCGGCTGTTCGATGACGCATTCCGGGGCTTCGGTTTTCCGGCGTTGAACATGCCGCAGTGGCCATCCGATTGGTCGGGCATGCTGAAGCCGGCCCTGGACATCCAGGAAACCGACAAGCAGTACAAGATTACCCTGGAAGTGCCCGGTGTCGAGGAGAAGGACATCCAGATAACTCTCGACAACGACGTGCTGATGGTGCGTGGCGAGAAGCGCCAGGAACAGGAGAAGAAGGAAGGTGGCTTCCACCGTGTGGAGCGCTCCTACGGCAGCTTTCAGCGTGCCTTGAACCTGCCTGACGACGCCAACCAGGATTCGATCAAGGCATCGTTCAAGAACGGGGTGCTCACGGTCACGATCGACAAGCGCGAGGTCAGCGCGCCGAAGCAGGGACGCTCGATCCCGATCAACGGCTGACGTCGCCGGCTCGTTCGTCACAAGAAAAACCCGGCACGAGACGAGGAGTCGCGGCTCGCGATGCCTCGTCGCCTCAACCTTGTCAACCTTCTCAGGAGCATCAGCATGGCCAGAAAACAATGCCAGGTCTGCGGCCAACCCGCCACCGTGCGGGTGGAAGCCAATCTCAACGGTCGTAACAGCACCATGCTGTTGTGCGACGACCATTACCGGCAATTAGTGCGCCAGCAAAAGCGCACCGTTTCGCCGCTGGAAGCCTTGTTCGGCTCGCGCAGCGGCCTGTTCGAGGACTTCCTCGGCAGTGACTTCTTCCGCATCGGCGAAGACGCGACGCCAGTTGCCGCCGATACCGATGACGTGGTCGATGCCTCGTTTGGCGAGCCCGCCACCGCAGGTTCGGGTGCGCCGCGCCGTCGCGGCAGTGGGTTGGCCAGCCGCATCAGCGAACAGTCGGAAGCCTTGCTGCAGGAGGCCGCCAAACACGCTGCCGAATTTGGCCGCTCCGAGGTGGATACCGAACATCTGCTGCTGGCGCTGGCCGACAGCGACGTGGTCAAGACCATCCTGGGTCAGTTCAAGATCAAGGTCGATGACCTCAAGCGGCAGATCGAGTCTGAGGCCAAGCGCGGGGACAAGCCCTTCGAGGGCGAGATCGGCGTGTCGCCGCGCGTGAAGGATGCGCTCAGCCGCGCCTTCGTGGCCTCCAATGAACTCGGCCATTCTTATGTCGGTCCAGAGCATTTCCTGATCGGTCTGGCCGAGGAAGGCGAAGGGCTGGCCGCCAACCTGCTGCGCCGCTACGGCCTGACGCCGCAGGCGCTGCGCCAACAGGTCAGCAAGGTGGTCGGCAAGGGCGCCGAGGATGGCCGCGCTGAGACGCCGACCAACACGCCAGAACTCGACAAGTACTCGCGCGACCTGACCAAGATGGCGCGCGACGGCAAGCTCGACCCGGTGATCGGCCGCGCGCAGGAGATCGAAACCACCATCGAGGTGCTGGCCCGGCGCAAGAAGAACAACCCGGTGCTGATCGGCGAGCCGGGTGTGGGCAAGACCGCCATCGTCGAAGGGCTGGCGCAGCGCATGGTGGCGGGTGAAGTGCCCGAGACCTTGCGCGACAAGCGCCTGGTGGAACTCAACATCAACGCCATGGTGGCCGGCGCCAAATATCGCGGCGAGTTCGAGGAGCGCGTGCAGAAGGTGCTGAAGGAGGTGACCGAGCACCAGGGCGAGCTGATTTTGTTCATCGACGAGGTGCACACCATCGTCGGTGCCGGCCAGGGCGGTGGCGAAGGCGGGCTGGACGTGGCCAACGTGTTCAAACCGATGATGGCGCGCGGTGAACTCAACCTGATCGGCGCCACGACGCTGAACGAGTACCAGAAATACATCGAGAAGGATGCCGCACTGGAGCGGCGCTTCCAGCCGGTGACGGTGCCCGAGCCGACGGTGGCCCAGACCATCATGATTCTGCGCGGCCTGCGCGACACCTTCGAGGCGCACCACAAGGTCAGCATCTCCGAAGACGCGATCATCGCGGCGGCCGAGTTGTCCGACCGCTACATCACGGCGCGCTTCCTGCCGGACAAGGCGATCGACCTGCTCGACCAGGCGGCCGCGCGCGTGAAGCTGTCGGCCACGGCCCGGCCGGTGGCCGTGCAGGAGCTGGAGTCCGAACTGCACCAGCTACGGCGTGAACAGGATTACGTGGCCGCGCGCAAGCAGTACGACCAGGCCGCCGAGCTCGGCAAGCGCATCGAAGCCAAGGAGGCCGAGCTCAAGAAGCTCGTCGAGGACTGGGAGCGGGAGCGGGCCTCCGGCAGTGCCGAGGTCAAGGCGGAACACGTGGCGCAGGTTGTCTCGCGCCTGACCGGCATCCCGGTCAACGAGTTGACGGTGGAAGAGCGCGAAAAGCTGCTGCACCTGGAACAACGGCTGCACGAGCGCCTGGTGGGACAAGACGAGGCGGTCCGTGCCGTGGCCGATGCCGTGCGGCTATCCCGCGCCGGCCTGCGCGAAGGCAGTAAACCGGTGGCTACCTTCCTGTTTCTGGGCCCGACCGGGGTGGGCAAGACCGAGCTCGCCAAGGCATTGGCCGAATCGATCTACGGCGATGAGCACGCCCTGTTGCGCATCGACATGTCGGAATATGGCGAACGCCATACCGTGGCGCGGCTGGTGGGCGCGCCTCCGGGCTATGTCGGTTACGACGAAGGCGGTCAGCTCACCGAGAAGGTGCGGCGCAAGCCCTACAGCGTGCTGCTGCTCGACGAGATCGAGAAGGCACACCCTGACGTCTACAACATCCTGCTGCAAGTGTTCGACGACGGTCGCCTCACCGACGGCAAGGGCCGGGTGGTGGATTTCACCAACACCATCATCATCGCCACGTCCAACCTGGGTTCGGACATCATCCAGCGACGGCTGAAGGCGCGTGAGGCGGCTGGCGAGGAGTACGAAAAGACCAAGGCCGAGGTCATGGACGTGCTGCGCGGCCACTTCCGGCCCGAGTTCCTCAACCGCATCGACGAGATCATCGTCTTCCATGCGCTGGGCAAGGAGGAGATCCGCCACATCGTCGGCCTGCAGCTCGATCGCGTGGCGCGCAGCGCCGCCAGTCAGGGCGTGACGCTCACTTTCGATCAGACGCTGATCGACCATTTCGCGGAAGAAGGCTACAAGCCCGAGTTCGGTGCGCGTGAACTCAAGCGCCTGATCCGCAGCGAGCTGGAAACTGCGCTGGCGCGCGAGATGCTCGGTGGCGGCATCGGCAAGGGCGATCACGCCAGCGCACGCTGGGACGATAAGGCCGAACGCGTGGTGTTCGAACGCAAAGAGCCACCGCAGACCCCGGCCGAGCCGGAGCAGCCGGATGTCGCGAAGGCGACCGAGACGCCGCACGGCGACGCTGGCAAAGACTCGAGCAAGAAGAAGTCGGCGAGCGACGCATCTTGATGGCGGGCGAGGCTGCCGTGTCCGACCCCATCGGCCTGGCATGGGCAGCCTCCCTGGCATCGATCGCGGTGGCGGTTGTGGCCGCGGGTCACGCGGTCGTCTACAAGCGTGATCCGCGGTCGGCCACGCCGTGGGGGCTGCTCATCAGCGGCGGCACTGCCCTCCCGCTCGCTGGCCATCCGTTTGCGTGACGGTGCGGCCCGTCTGTTCACCTGATCCTCTGGCAACTCGACTTTCGAGGAACACGGTCCATGGAAAAAAAGAATCAATGGAATACCGGCTACTGGATCGTTGCCCTCCTGCTGTTGCTGAGTTTGCAGAGCTACTGGCAGACGGCGAAAACCGTCGAGCCGGTGCCCTACAGCGAGTTCGAGAAGGCGCTGGACGAGGGGCGCGTGGCCGAAGTGCTGGTGTCGGATCGTACGGTGACCGGGCGCCTGAAGTCGCCGGACAGCCGGGGCAAGACGACGATCGTGGCAACGAGGGTCGAACCCGATCTTGCCGATCGCCTGTCGAAGTACGACGTACCCTATGCCTGCGTGTTGGAGAGCACCTGGCTGAGCGATGTGCTGTCGTGGATCCTGCCAGCGGTATCCTTCTTTGGCGTCTGGTTCTTCCTGTTCCGCCGCTTCGCCGAGAAGCAGGGCATGGGCGGGTTTCTCAACATCGGTAAGAGCCGCGCCAAGGTGTTCGTGGAAAAGAACACCGGTGTGACGTTCGCCGATGTGGCGGGGGGGGGGGGGATGAGGCCAAGGCGGAGCTGGTCGCGATCGTCGATTTCCTGAAGAATCCGCAGGACTATGGCCGTCTCGGGGCGCGCATTCCCAAGGGCGTGTTGCTGGTCGGCCCACCGGGCACCGGCAAGACATTGCTGGCCAAGGCTGTTGCCGGGTGGCCGAATCGATCCAGGCGCGCATCGATCAGGCTATCCGCGACATCGTGATGGGCGTGTTCGAGCGCGCCTACCGGATTCTCGACATCAACCGCGCGGTGCTGGAGCGCTGTGCGCGCGAGCTGCTGGCGCGGGAAACGCTCGACGAAAGCGATATCCGTCAATTGACTCAAGGACTTGTTCGGAACTGAAAACAGTAGTAGGTGCCATTCAGAGTAAACCGACGGCTCTGTTCAGTGCGTCATCCAATTCGTCGGCATTGTTCAAGGAGAACCGATATGTCTGCATTGACTCCGTGGGACCCCTTCCGGGAACTGGATGAATTGCAAAACCGCCTGGCGACGATGTTCGTACGAATACCCCAGCGACAGGGCGCCCGTACCGGCAACGAAGCCAAGACCACGGCGGACTGGGCTCTAATGGCGGACATCAGCGAGGATGAGAACGCATTCCTCCTCAAGCTGGATCTGCCGGAGGTCCCCAGGGATGCCGTGCGCGTCAGCGCGGAAAACGGTGTGCTCACCATCAGCGGCGAGCGCAAACTGGAAAAAGAGGAGCAGGGCAAGAAGTTCCACCGCATAGAACGTGCCTATGGCCGCTTTGTGCGCAGCTTTGTCTTGCCTGACAACGTTGATCCGACCAAGGTGACGACTTCCATGAAAGACGGCGTGCTGGAAGTGCGGCTTGTCAAGGCCGAGCAAGCCAAACCGAAACAGATTGAAATCTCAGTCAACTAACTTCAATCAAGAGCCCAAGATCATGAATATCAAACAGCCACAATACACCTTCTCCGCACTTGCCCTGGCGGTCGTCGTCGGACTGAGCGGACCGGCTCTGGCCCAATCGGCGGCAGGTTCTAGCCCAGGTGCTGCAGCACCCTCTGCCGCATCCAAGGCGGCACAGCCACAGGTAGATGACAAGGCCGCCCGGGAAGCCGATAAAAAGCGTGCCGAGCTCACTCAAGACGCCATCACGGCGCTCACCAAGACCCAGGAGGCTTTGACCCTCCTTGATGCAAACAAGACCAAGGAGGCGCTTGCTGCGCTGGAACTGGCCAGCGGAAAGCTGGAACTGGTATTGGCACGCGACGCCAAACTTGCTTTGGCGCCGGTCGATGTACGCGTCATCACCCACGATATCCACGCCAACGTGGAATCGGTAAAGAAAGCGGTCAAGTTGTCTCGGGAGTTGTTGGGTGATGGCGAGGTGCAAAAGGCCCGGCCCATCGTTGCCAATCTGGCCAGCGAAATCGTAATCCAAACCGACAACCTTCCGATGGCAACGTACCCGGCAGCGATCAAGTCGGCCGCACGGCTCATCGACAGCGGCAAGATCGACAACGCCAAAGCGGAACTCGCCCGAGCACTGAACACGCTGGTGGTGACCTCGGTCGCCTTTCCTCTGCCCGTGCTACGGGCCGAAGCCGCGATGGCAAAAGCTGAAAAGCTGGCCGAGACCGACAGGCGCGATGCCAGGCAGAACGAGGAGCTCAGCACCTTGCTGTCGTCCGTGCGCACGGAGATCGAGATGGCGCAGATCCTGGGTTATGGCAAGAAGGCGGACTTCAAACCCATCTTCGATCAGGTGAAGTCCATTGAGCAAAAGTCGGCTGGTGGCAAAAGCGGCAAGGGATGGTTCGACGAGTTGAAGACGCGCATCCAAAAGCTGTTTTGAGGTGATGAAGGGGCTGACTGCTCTGTCGGTCAGTCTCGCGATGTTCGCATTCAGCCCCAATAGATTCGCCTATTTTCACTATCTCATACGAGGCATATCACCATGAATGAGCAAACACCGAATCCCAATGCGACGAACGAAGGAAAAAACGAACAGGCCGCGGTAAGCAGCCTTCCTGTCAGTCCAGAGTCCAAGCCTGACGTCGTCACGGAGGTACAGCCTGAGGTTCAGAAAGAAACGGACTCGCAGGCGGCAGACAAACGTAAACAAGTCCTCGATGAGGCAGTCTCGGCCTTGTCGCTGACCAAATCAGCGCTGGCCGCACTTGACGGCAAGGACACTGCACGCGCATTGGCAACGCTGGCCGAAGTGACGGGAAAGCTGGAGCTGATCGTCGCGCGCGAACCCACGCTCGCCCTGGCCGGCGTTGATGTGCGCACCATCGTGCACGACTTGTTCGCCAACACGGAAACCATTGAGGCGATGACCGACGAGGCGCTGGATGCCCTCAAACATGGCGAGGTGCAACAGGCTCGCCACGTGCTGGCTTTGCTGGCCAGTGAAATCGTGATCACGGTCACCAACATCCCTTTGGCGTCCTATCCCGCAGCCGTGAAGGCAGTCGTGCCGCTGATCGATCAGGGCAAGATCGAAGAAGCCAAAGCCGCGCTGCAGTCAGCGCTCAGCACGCTGGTCGAGGAGCGCAGCGTGCTTCCGCTGCCCGTCCTGCGTGCGAAGCTGCTCCTGAAGCGCGCCGAGCCCCTGGTAGAAGATGGTCAGCGCAGCGAAGCATCCAATGAGCGCCTGGAGACATTGTTGAACGAAGCCCGGCAGCAGTTGGAAATGGCAGAACTGCTGGGCTATGGAAAAAGGAAGGACTTTGAGCCCCTGTACGCTGAACTCAAGAAAATCAAGGAAAAGACGGGAGGGGGAGGCTGCGGAAAAGGCTGGCTCGATGAAGTCAAGGCAAAACTGTCCAGGTTGTTCTGAAACCGCTGGAGAGGGGGCGCATAGCGCCCCCTCTCTTGTCCCATGAGTGTTTGATTTTTTATTTTGTATAGATCTTTAGGAGATATTGCATGAACACAGACACCATCGCCAATTCCAATGCGGATGACCCCACCAAAGCACTGTGTTCGCTGAGCCAAAATTGGTGGCTTTTTGTGCTGCGCGGTGTCTTGGCATTGATTTTTGCAGCCCTCGCGTTCTGGATGCCACAATCGGCTCTGTTGGCCATGACCATCATGTTCGGCGCATTTTCCTTGGTCAATGGCGCGTTCAACTTGTTTGCAGCGGTGCGCCATATCCAGAAAAAAGAGCGCTGGGGCTGGCTGCTGTTCAGCGGCATTGTCGGCATACTTACGGGCGTCGTCGTCCTGGTTGCTCCTTGGGTCGCCACGATAGTCTTGGCTTCTTTTTTATGGGCTAGCGTGGGCTTCTGGGCGATTTTCACCGGTGTGCTGGAGATATCCGCCGCCGTTCGGCTGCGTCGGGAAATCAAGGGTGAAATCTGGCTTGCCCTCAGTGGACTGCTCTCGATTATCCTTGGTGCTATCGTCTTGTGGATATTTTTTACCCGTCCGGTCGAGTCATTCGTGGCCGCAGGCTGGCTGTTGGGTTTCCATGCGGCAGTCTATGGCGTCACGCTTTTGTTTTTGAGTTGGAGTCTTCGCAAAACGCGCCTGGGGTAAGAGCGTGCCAAACCAAAATCTATGGATATGAGCATCCTCGATTCATGCCTCCATAGAAATGACATCGAAGGAGTCATACATGCAGATACAATATAGCTATCGAGCTATCGACAAAGAGTTTCATGAACCTTGGCAGAGAGCTTTGGGAAATGTGATCGAGCACGCCCTCAAGCCATTGCTCGACAAACACACTAAAGATTCAGCGCGACTTCAAATCGTCCTTGATCGCGACAAGATCAAGCGGCAATTTCTGGCCAGTGGCTATATGCACCTGCCCGGCAAAAAGATTGTCAGCGTTACTGCATCACATGACGAGCTGACGCCCCTCGCGCAGATGCTCGCACAGTCGTTGTTCCGTCAGGCCAAGAAGCATTTTGACCGACTGCATGCTCAGGATCAAATCAAGCGCAAAGCACGACGCGAGCGCTTGCGCGAGCTCAAGGTGCGGATTGCCGCAAAACCCGCATCAGCCGACCATGAGGCCGAGGTGACCCGAATGCCTCTACTGTCGAAACTTGAGGCTGTCGCAAGGCGTGAGCTGGCTTATCTGCGGGCCGTCGGCGATTTACCGCGCGATTATCCGACGCTGCGCGACGTGGTGGATGAAGCGATTGTCCGAGCTAAGGTGGAATGGCAATCCGTGCCGGGGGAAAAAGAGGCTTACACCGGTCTTTTGAAGCATCTGTTCGCCGTCCTGGATAACGAAGTGGCAAGCAGCCGGCAATTTGGCGAATTCGTTTCTCTGGACGCGCCGGTCGAACCGGATGCCCAAGACGTGGCCGAGGCCATGGTGGAAGAGGAAATCTTCGAATTTTATCAGCACGATGACACACTCAAGCTGGCCGATATTTTCGCTGGCAGTCAGCATCCCGATGTCGCAACGATCGCGGAACAGGAGGAGCTGATTGATCGGTCGAGCGAGTTCGCTTTTGCATTTGACCTGCTGAAGGACATGCCGCGTTTGTGGCGGCGCATTTTTCTGCTTATCCGTGTGGACGGGCTGAATGCCAGCAGCGTCTCTGAAATCCTGCTGATCCCTAGTAAGGAAGATGCTGTCCGAAGGTGGCTCATGCAGGCCGAAGCATTCATCGCTGCTCATCTGGAAGAGGCCGGAGTAAGCAAAAACGGGAACGATTGGCTCCAAGGCGTTGATTGGTCGGCATTGTCTGTGACCCGAAGCGAGGCAGCCTCACTGTGGTCCAAGGAGGCGAACCATGAAGAATGATCTTCACCTCGTCTGCCCGCATTGCCAGTCCATCAACCGCGTACCGACTGCGAAGCTATCGGAACATCCCAACTGTGGCCGCTGCCAGCAGCCCTTGTTTACGGGCGAGCCCATCGAGTTGACCACGGCGACGTTCTCGCGCCACGTGGAGCGCAGCGATCTGCCGCTGCTGGTCGATTTCTGGGCGCCATGGTGCGGGCCGTGCAAGATGATGGCGCCACAGTTCCAGCAAGCGGCGCACCAGCTCGAACCGAGGATCCGGCTGGCGAAGGTGAATACCGAGGCTGAGCCCCACCTGGCCGCGCAGTTCGGTATCCGCAGCATCCCGACGCTCGCCCTGTTCCAGGGTGGGCGGGAGATCGCCCGTCAGGCCGGCGCGATGGGCGCGCAGGACATCGTGCGCTGGACGTCGACGCAAGTGGGGCGCTGACCGATGCAGGGCTTGCTCGGCACTACGCTAATCCTGCTGGCGGCTTGCAGCCTGGCGGCGATGGCCACGGCGGCGTTCAGAGTGCCCGCCTTGCTGGGGTATCTCTCTGTCGGCGTTGTACTGGGCCCCTCAGTCATCGGCGTGATCGCGCCGGGGGAGACGCTGAGCTTTCTGTCCGAGCTGGGCGTGGCGCTGCTGTTGTTCATGGTCGGACTGGAATTCTCCCTCGGAGACTTCTGGCTCGCCCGCAGGACGGTGCTGATGGCGGGCGCTCTGCAGATGATCGCCGTGGCCCCGCCGCTGATCCTGCTATTGATGTGGCTGGGGCAGCCCGGCCAGAGCGCCGCGCTGCTCGGCACTGCGGCGGCCATGTCGTCCACGGCGCTGGTCAGCCGACAACTGGCCGACCAAGGCGAGCTCACCACCCGCCACGGACGCAGTGCCATCGCCGTGCTGGTCTTTCAGGACCTGGCCAGCGTGCCCCTGCTGGCCTTGCTGGCGATCTGGGCGCGCGGCGAGTCGCCGAAGATCGAGCATGTGCTGCTCGAAGTATTCGGTGTGCTGCTGCTGTTCGCGGCAGCGGCCCTCGTCTCGCGCCGTCTGTTGCATGGCCTGCTGGGCTGGGTGGCGCGGCGGGGCCACGAGGAATCGTTCGTGCTCGTCTCCTTGTGCGTGGTGGTGGCTGCCGCCGCTGCTGCGCACGCGGTCGGCGTATCCGCCGCCCTGGGGGCCTTCCTCGCCGGGATGGTGCTGGGCGAGAGCGACTTCCGGCACCACATGGAAAGCCACCTCAGGCCGTTTCGCGATGTGTTGTCGGGCGTGTTCTTCGTGACCATCGGCCTGCAACTGGACGCAGCACAGATTCTTTCGGCACCGCTGGCGGTGCTGGCGTGGCTGGTGGTGCTGGTACCGGTCAAGATCCTGCTCAATACGCTGGCCTTGCGGGCGACGCGCCTGTCCGCCCTCGATGCCTGGCGCACGGGCATAGCGTTGGGGCACGGCGGCGAGTTCGCCCTGCTGTTGTTGGGCACGGTCTTGCAGCAGCATCTGATCCCCGCGACCGTCGTCCAACCCATGCTGGTCGCGCTGGTGCTCAGCATGGCCCTGGCACCGCTACTGATCCGCCATCACGATGTACTTGCCCGGTTCTTGAGCCGCACCGGCGGCGTCATTCAGCCACCCCAGGCTGAAGAAGTCGAGATCGCCGCGCAGACGACGCGATATCGAGACCATGTCATCGTTTGCGGCGCGGGCGAGCTTGGCCTGACAGTCAGCGAGATTCTTCGCCACGCCGGCGTGGCGCATCTGCTGCTGGAGGCGGACGCGCAGAAGGTAGAGGCCGCGCGTGCCGCCGGCGCGCCGGTGTTCCATGGCGATGCCAGTCGGCCCGATACCTTGCTGGCTGCCGGCTTGACGCATGCGCACTTGGTGGTGCTAACGTTCGCCCATGCCCAGCAAGCGTTGCGCATCGCCCTGGCGATTGCCGAGCGCCGTCCGGCGCTAACCTTGTGGGTGTCATGCAGAAGTACGACCGCGGCCGATGCATTTCGCGCCATGCCTAACGTGCGCGTGTATCAGCAATCCTTTGCCGCAGCTATTGGGCTGGCGGAACAGGTGATGTCGACGCTTGGCATGTCGACCGAGTTGATTGAAGGACACATCAGCGCAATGCGCCGCCGTCTCGACAGCAGCCGTTTTCCAGGGAGTTCATAGTCATGAAATCAAAACGCCTTAACCCATTTCAGGTCTTGCGTGACCAATTGGCCATCATGAGTTTTTACGAGCGCTTCGAGCAGGTCGTCGCGCTCGTGCTGTCGGCGGTGATCGCCGTCATCATCATGGTGTCGCTGTTCCAGCTCATCTCCATCGTCTTCACGCTGCTGGTTCTCGATGCCTTCAATCCCCTGGACCACAAGGTATTCCAGAGCGTGTTCGGCATGATCATGACGCTCTTGATCGCGATGGAGTTCAAGCATTCCATCGTGCGCGTGGCGCTGCGTCGGGACAGCATCATCCAGGTTAAGACGGTGGTCCTGATCGCGGTGATCGCACTCTCCCGCAAGTTCGTGATCCTCGACTCCGACGCGAGCCCCGCAAAGATAGCCGCGCTGGCAGGCGCCACGCTGGCTCTGGGTGCGACCTACTGGCTGCTGCGCAAGCGCGGCGACCGCGCCGCCGAGACCTCTGAGCATGACCCGTCATCATCCGAGTGATCCGCGCACTGCGCTCTTGCAACACCGCTGGCTCAACCGCCTGCAGACCGGGCTGTTGGTCCTGACCCTGGTCGGGATCGCAGCCGCAGCAGGGAGACTGCCATTTGGGGAAGGCTGCCTGTGGCTCGCGCTGTTTGCCGTTGCAGGTGCGTTGCTGCTGGAACCGGTAGCCGCGTCGGCGCTGAGCTTGCGCCTGTACCGCGTACGGGCCTTGCACCCGCAACAAGCCCACGAGATGTGGGCCCTGTTGCGCGAGCTGCCCGCCCGTGCCGGTTTGCCCGCCACGCCGGTGCCGCACTATGTGCCCAGTGCCGTCGTCAACGCCTTCGCCACCGGATCGAAGCAGGAGGCATCGATCGCCCTCACCGATGGCCTGCTGCGCAGCCTGAGCCCACGCGAGCTGGCGGGTGTGTTCGCGCACGAGGTCGCGCACATCGCTAATGAGGATCTGCGTGTCATGGGGCTGGCGGATTCCGTCAGTCGCCTCACGTGCCTACTGGCCCTTATGGGACAGATCGCGATCCTGCTCAGCCTGCCCGCGCTGCTGGTTGGCGCGGCGGAGGTCTATTGGCCTGGTCTATTGTTATTGGCCGCATCGCCCCAACTGGCCCTGCTCGCACAGCTCGGCTTGTCTCGCGTGCGTGAGTTCGACGCTGACCGCCTTGCGGCGGAACTGACTGGCGACCCGCAGGGGCTGGCGTCCGCGCTGGCGAAAATCGAGCGGGTCAGCCGCTCCTGGCGTGCCTGGCTATGGCCGGGATGGGGCAATCCCGAGCCCTCCTGCTTGCGCACGCGTCCGGCAACGCAAGAGCGCATCGCACGCCTGCTGACGTTGGCGCCTGGGCCAGCATCAGCGTTGCCACTCCGCGCGCCCCATTTTTTGCCGGAATCCGCTTTAGCGACGCGCCCACCGCGCTGGCGCCCGAGCGGGCTGTGGCGCTGATTGCCCATCAACAGGAGACGTCTCATGGCCTATCTCGACCCGTACCAACGCCCCGCGCCGGACCGCTTCGTCCGGCGCTGGCTCTTCATCACCGCCTGTATTGCCGCGCTCATGCTGCTGTGGCAGTTTCTGCCCGCCATCGAGGCCTGGTTCAGTCCGCGCGAGGCAGCAGAACGCACCGTGATGGCGCGTGGCGATCTGGCGGCGGACGAGAAAACCACCATCGAACTGTTCGAAAAATCGCGCGCCTCGGTGGTCTACATCACCACCGCGCAATTAGTACGCGATGTCTGGACGCGCAACGTGTTCTCCGTGCCGCGCGGCACTGGCTCGGGCTTCATCTGGGACGACGCCGGCCACGTCGTCACCAACTTCCACGTCATCCAGGGCGCGTCCGAAGCCACCGTCAAACTGGCCGACGGCCGCGACTACCAGGCCGCGCTGGTGGGGACGAGCCCCGCGCACGACATCGCCGTGCTCAAGATCGGCGTCGGTTTCAAGCGCCCGCCGGCCGTGCCGGTCGGCACCAGTGCCGACCTCAAGGTGGGTCAGAAGGTGTTTGCTATCGGCAACCCCTTCGGCCTGGACTGGACGCTCACCACTGGTATCGTCTCCGCGCTCGACCGCTCGTTGCCGGGAGAAGCGGGCGGCCCGGCCATCGATCACCTGATCCAGACCGACGCCGCCATCAACCCCGGCAATTCCGGTGGCCCGCTGCTCGATTCGGCTGGGCGGCTGATCGGCATCAATACCGCCATCTACAGTCCGTCTGGCGCCTCGGCCGGCATAGGCTTTGCGGTGCCGGTCGATACCGTCATGCGCGTGGTGCCGCAACTCATAAAGACCGGCAAGTACATCCATCCGGCGCTGGGCATCGAGGTGGATGAGCAGCTCAACACGCGTCTGCAGGCGCTGACCGGCAGTAAGGGCGTATTCGTATTGCGCGTGACGCCGGGCTCGGCGGCGCACAGGGCCGGGCTCGTCGGCGTCGAGGTCACCGCAGGCGGCATCGTGCCCGGCGATCGCGTTATCAGCATCGACGGTATCGCCGTTGACGACGTCACCACATTACAGGCCCGGCTAGACGACAAGAACGTTGGAGATGTTGTGGTCTTGTTAGTGGAGCGGGCCGGCAAGACTCGCGAGATGCTTGTGGAACTACAACCGGGAGTTTGATGGAAAGTGGGTCATGGATCTGCACAGCGAAGCAGCCAAGCGACTTCAGCCTTGCGCCGAACTACGAGCCCTAGCTAGGGATGGTCTGAAGTAGCCCTGTATTTCCGGCTGACTTCAGCCACTGCTGATTTTGAAAGCGGTGAACCGATCAAAAACGATCGGATCACTCGCTCATTTCGGTGCTTTCAGCCGTCGCGAGCACCTTGCGACGGCCATTTTCCGCATTACAGGCGCACCTTTCCTGCGCTTGCCAGCAAATGTCGGCGGGCCATCCATAGGCTCGACAGGGCAAACAGCGTCACCAGTTGTGCAGTGTTCTTCACCAGCCCTCGGAAACGTACCTTGGTGTAGCCGAACTGCCGCTTGATCACGCGAAACGGGGGCTCTACCTTCGCTCGCACTTGCGCCTTGGCCTTCTCGATCTTGCGCTTGGCTTTGTACAGGGCGCTGCGTTTATCGAGCATCTTGTAGGTGCTGCGGCGTGCTGCGACCTGCCAGATCACTTCTCGGTCGGCATGCTCGGAGCGCTTTTCGACGCCTGTGTAGCCGTCATCGGCGCAGACGACGTTCTCGTCGCCGTGCAGCAGTTTGTCGACCTGGGTGACATCCGCCAAGGTGGCTGCCGTGCCCACCACGCTGTGTACCAGCCCCGATTCATCATCAACGCCGATGTGCGCCTTCATGCCAAAGTAATACTGGTTCCCCTTCTTGGTCTGGTGCATTTCCGGGTCGCGCTTGCCGTCCTGGTTCTTGGTTGAACTGGGCGCGTGGATCAGCGTGGCATCGACGATAGTGCCCTGGCGCAGCGACAGACCGCGATCCCCCAGGTAGCCATTGTTCACGCAGAGGATGCCGGCTGCCAGCTCATGTTTCTCCAGCAGACGACGGAAGTTGAGGATGGTGGTTTCGTCAGGAATACGCTCCAGGCTCAGCCCGGCGAACTGACATAGGATGGTCGTCTCGTACAGCGCTTCTTCCATGGCCGGATCGCTGTAGCCGAACCAGTTCTGCATCAGATGGATACGCAGCATCGCCATCAAGGGATACGCCGGGCGACCACCTTCGCCTTTCGGATAATGCGGTTCGATCAGGGCAATCAGCCCTTTCCACGGCACCACCTGATCCATCTCGATCAGGAACAGTTCCTTGCGGGTCTGCTTGCCCTTGCCGGCATACTCGGCGTCGGCGAAGGTCATCTGCTTCATGGAAGAACTCGGGTGGCGGGATCAGCGTATTTTGAATCGCCACGGGTTTAACAGACACCTCAGAGTCATTTAAGATGGCTTAAAGAGAGGTGCCCATGAGCGGTAAGCGTTATCCCGAAGAGTTTAAAATTGAAGCAGTCAAACAGGTTGTTGATCGCGGTTATTCTGTTGCCAGCGTTGCAACGCGTCTCGATATCACCACCCACAGCCTTTACGCCTGGATAAAGAACTACGGTCCGGATTCTTCCACTAATCAACACCTGTTGCTGGCCTGTTCGCCTGCTCTGTCGGGTGCTGGATGTACATCCCAGTGGTTTTTACGCCTGGCTTCAGCAGCCGCATTCACAACGCCATCAGGCAGACCTGAGACTGACAGGACAGATTAAACAGTTCTGGCTGGAATCGGGATGCGTCTATGGTTATCGCAAAATCCATCTGGATCTGCGGGACAGCGGACAACAGTGCGGAGTGAACAGAGTCTGGCGACTGATGAAACGTGTCGGGATAAAGGCTCAGGTCGGATACCGGAGCCCGAGGGCACGTAAAGGCGAGGCCAGTATCGTGTCGCCCAACAGGCTCCAGCGACAGTTCAATCCGGATACTCCGGATGAGCGTTGGGTAACGGACATAACCTACAGTGTGCCCGGAATTCAGGGCGAGCATGGACGCTCAAATGAACCACGAGTCTGTCTGGAATATTGAACCGGTAACTCATGACGAGAAGCCTAACAATCCCACCGGGTGTGACGGTGGAGAACCTGAGCGGCAGTGACCTGCGGCATGCCTGCAGGGTGATGTAACCCGCTGACAACGGGGATTGAGGCGAGATCACTAAGCCGAGATGATCCTCAAGGTTGAGTACTGAAAGGCTGAAGAAGGGGTCGTCTCAGAAAACGGATCTATGGTCACTCCCGTTTTTGCAACACCGATTTTGACGATAAATTGGCTTGCTTGAATCTATCCGGCGTCTGAATGGGATTTTATTCCCGCGCCTCGATGAGTTCCGCGCCTGATGAACCTCCAGAAAATATACGGCTTCAATGAGCCTTTCCGTTTTACAGGTTCCTCAACAGGCCGGTGGGCCGTTAGTATCATCAATATCAGTATTCGCAAAACCAGATCAGTGATTCTTTAAACCGGTGTATTTCTGCCGTTATGCTACATAAGTTTGCTGTCGTGCCGTTAGGGCCCAGGCTATTCTGGCCAGCTTGTTTGCCAGAGCACAAGTGACGACAAAGTTGCTTTTCCTACACAGTAGATCCCTGACCCAATCGGCCAATTTGCCAGACTGGTGTTCCAGTTTTTGTATGAATACCCTGGCACATTGAACCAACAAAGTTCGGATCTTTTTGTTACCTCGCTTACTAATTCCCAGCAATGTCGTCCGACCTCCCGTGCTGTACTGTCGAGGCACTAGCCCTGTTGCCGCCGCAAAGTCACGACTGCTGGCGTACTGCTTCCCGTCGCCAATCTCAGTTGAAATAGTACTCGCTGTCAGTGTTCCGACGCAGGGAATGCTCAGCAAGCGCTGTCCAATCTCATCTTCGTCCAACTTTCGTTTCAACTGGGATTCCAAATCTTTAATCTGCTCAACAAGATAGTGATAATGCTGTTGTAATTTCAGCAATAACTGGCTGAGGTATAGAGGCAAACTATTGTCCTCAAGAAGGGTACTCAGTCGGCTAATAACGGCAGCTCCTCGTGGAACGCTGATGCCAAATTCCAGCAGAAAAGCATGCATCTGATTGGTTGTTTTTACCTTATCCTGAACCAGGGATTCACGGACACGATGCAGCGCACGCATTGCCTGCTGAGATTCAGTTCTGGGCTGTACAAAACGCATAGACGGACGCGATGCAGCTTCACAAATAGCTTCGGCGTCGACAAAGTCGTTTTTGTTACTTTTAACGAATGGACGGACAAATTGTGGTGATATCAGCTTAGGAAAATGCCCCAACTCTTCCAACTTGCGTGCCATAAAGTGAGAGCCACCACAGGCTTCCATTGCGATGGTTGTAGCGGGGCATGTCGCCAAAAATTCGATTAACTTTGGCCGTGTAAATTTTTTACGGTAAACAGCCTTGCCGCGACGATCCTGGCAATGAATATGGAAAGAGTTTTTACCCAGATCGATACCAATGAGCGCAATGTTTTCCATGATAGTTCTCCGAATGAAAGCCTGTCCTCAGCATAGTACCGGGAAGGAGGGAGTGACCATCTCATTAAATAAAGCACGCTAAGGCATAGCCGACCCTGCCAGGCTTGTTCCGCCCTGTAGCGACGCGATCAGCGGGCAGGAAACATTCCCCTTCCGCGCATGGCAGGCGCACACCAGTTCAGACAGCACGGTTTCCATGCGCGCCAGGTCGGCCATCTTTTCGCGCACGTCCTGAAGCTTGTGCTCGGCCAGGCTGCTGGCTTCCTCGCAGTGGGTGCCATCATCGAGCCGCAACAGCTCGGCGATTTCATCCAGGCTGAAGCCCAGCCGCTGGGCCGATTTCACGAATCGCACCCGCGTCACATCCGCCGCGCCATAGCGGCGAATGCTGCCGTAAGGCTTGTCCGGTTCCGGCAGCAGGCCCTTGCGCTGATAGAACCGGATCGTCTCCACGTTGACCCCGGCCGCCTTGGCAAAAGCGCCAATGGTCAGGCTCTCCAAATTGTTTTCCATATCACTTGACTCCGTACATGAGTACGGAAGTAAGGTTACGCTATCCAATTCAAATTCGAAAGGACAAGCGCATGTCTGAACCACAAAACGGGCGCGGCGCGCTCTTCGCTGGCGGACTGGCCGCCATCCTCGCCTCGACCTGCTGCCTCGGGCCGCTGGTCTTGGTCGCCTTGGGATTCAGCGGGGCATGGATCGGCAACCTGACCGTGCTGGAGCCCTATCGCCCGATTTTCATCGGCGCAGCGTTGGTAGCCTTGTTCTTCGCCTGGCGGCGCATCTACCGCCCTGCGCAAGCCTGTAGACCGGGTGAGGTCTGCGCGATTCCCCAAGTGCGAGCGACTTACAAGCTCATTTTCTGGGTCGTGGCCGTGCTGGTTCTGGTCGCGCTCGGATTTCCCTATGTCATGCCATTTTTCTACTGATCGGAGTTCACCATGAAGAAACTGTTTGCCTCCCTCGCCCTCGCCGCCGTTGTTGCCCCCGTGTGGGCCGCTACCCAGACCGTCACACTGTCCGTACCGGGCATGACCTGCTCTGCCTGTCCGATTACCGTCAAGAAGGCGATTTCCAAGGTCGAAGGCGTCAGCAAAGTTGACGTGACCTTCGAGACACGCGAAGCGGTGGTCACCTTCGATGATGCCAAGACCAGCGTGCAGAAGCTGACCAAGGCAACCGGAGACGCGGGCTATCCCTCCAGCGTCAAGCAGTGAGCCACTGAACCAGAGCCTAGGGCGATCATGGGGATGATCACACGCATTGCCGACAAGGCTGGCGCGCTCGGCAGCGTTGTTTCAGCGATGGGCTGCGCCGCCTGCTTCCCGGCCCTCGCCAGCTTGGGCGCGGCCATCGGGCTGAGCTTTCTACAGGAATACGAAGGGTTGTTTATCTCCACGCTGTTACCGCTGTTCGCCGTCGTGGCTTTGCTGGCGAATGCACTGGGCTGGCTGAGTCATCGGCAATGGCACCGCAGCCTGCTCGGCATGATCGGGCCAGCCATCGTGTTCGCCGGAACCGTCTGGCTGCTTGGCAACTGGTGGACAGCACGCCTCGTATACACCGGCCTAGCCCTGATGATCGGCGTGTCGATCTGGGACTTGGTTTCGCCGGTAAATCGCCGCTGCGGCCCGGATGGCTGCGAACTCCCCGCGAAACACGACTGACTGCGTGAGCCAGCGGCCAACACAGAAAAGGAACGATGAATGACCACCCTCAAAATCACCGGCATGACCTGTGACTCGTGTGCGACGCACGTCAAGGAAGCCCTGGAGAAAGTTCCCGGCGTGCAGTCGGCGGATGTCTCCTATACGAAGGGCAGCGCCAAACTCGCCGTCGAGGCCGGCATATCGCCGGACGCGTTGACTGCCGCCGTGGCCGGACTCGGTTATCGGGCCACGCTCGCCGACGCGCCCGTGCCTCCGGTGGGCGGTGGCTTGCTCGGAAAGATGCGCGAATGGCTAGGTAGCGGCGACAAGGCTGGTGGTGACGGTGGCGGATTGCATATTGCCGTTATCGGCAGCGGTGGCGCGGCGATGGCGGCGGCGCTGAAAGCCGTCGAGCAAGGCGCGCACGTCACCTTGATCGAGCGCGGCACCATCGGCGGCACCTGCGTCAATGTCGGCTGCGTGCCGTCCAAGATCATGATCCGCGCCGCGCACATCGCCCACTTGCGCCGAGAAAGCCCGTTCGATGGCGGCATGCCGCCCACACCGCCGACGATCTTGCGCGAGCGGTTGCTGGCCCAGCAGCAGGCGCGCGTCGACGAACTGCGCCACGCCAAATACGAAGGCATCCTGGATGACAATCCCGCCATCTCCGTGCTGCACGGCGAAGCCCGTTTCAAGGACGCGCACAGCCTGACCGTGCAACTCAACGGTGGTGGCGAACGTGTGCTGGCGTTCGACCGTTGCCTGATTGCCACCGGCGCGAGTCCGGCCGTGCCGCCGATTCCCGGCCTGAAGGACACGCCGTACTGGACTTCCACCGAAGCACTGGTCAGCGACACCATTCCTGAGCGGCTGGCCGTGATTGGTTCGTCGGTGGTAGCGCTGGAACTGGCGCAGGCGTTCGCCCGACTGGGCAGCAAAGTAACGATTCTTGCACGCAGCACCCTGTTCTTCCGCGAAGACCCGGCCATCGGTGAGGCAATCACGGCGGCGTTCCGCGCCGAAGGGATCGAGGTGCTGGAGCACACCCAGGCCAGCCAGGTCGCGCACGAGGGCGGCGAATTCGTGCTCACCACGGCGCACGGCGAGCTGCGCGCCGACAAACTGCTGGTCGCCACCGGTCGCTCGCCCAACACGCGCAGCCTGGCGCTGGACGCGGCAGGTGTCGCGCTCAACCTGCAAGGCGCTATCGTCATCGACGTCGGCATGCGGACCAGCACGCCGGACATCTACGCGGCCGGCGACTGCACCGACCAGCCTCAGTTCGTCTATGTGGCGGCAGCGGCCGGCACCCGTGCGGCGATCAACATGACGGGCGGTGACGCGGCGCTTAACCTTGCCGCCATGCCTGCCGTGGTGTTCACCGATCCGCAAGTCGCCACCGTGGGCTACAGCGAGGCAGAGGCCCAGCACGACGGGATCGAGACCGACAGTCGCACCTTGACCTTGGACAACGTGCCGCGTGCGCTCGCCAACTTCGACACACGCGGCTTCATCAAGCTGGTCATCGAGGAAGGTAGTGGACGGCTCATCGGCGTACAGGCGGTCGCGCCGGAAGCCGGCGAACTGATCCAGACGGCGGTACTCGCCATCCGTAACCGGATGACCGTGCAGGAACTGGCCGACCAGTTGTTCCCCTATCTGACGATGGTCGAGGGACTGAAGCTCGCGGCGCAGACCTTTAACAAGGATGTGAAGCAGCTTTCCTGCTGCGCCGGGTGAGAAAAAGGAGGTGTTCGATGAACGCCTACACGGTGTCCCGGCTGGCCCTTAATGCCGGGGTGAGCGTGCACATCGTGCGCGACTACCTGCTGCGCGGACTGCTGCGGCCGGTGGCGTGCACCCCTGGCGGCTACGGCCTGTTCGACGATGCGGCCTTGCAACGGCTGTGCTTCGTGCGGGCTGCTTTCGAAGCGGGTATCGGTCTCGACGCGCTGGCGCGGCTGTGCCGGGCGTTGGATACCGCGGACGGCGACGAAGCGGCCGCGCAGCTTGCCGTGCTGCGCCAGTTCGTCGAACGTCGGCGCGAAGCATTGGCCGATCTGGAGGTGCAGTTGGCCACCATGCCGACCGAGCTGGTACAGCATGCGGAGAGTCTGCCATGAACAGCCCCGAGCGCTTGCCGACCGAGACACACAAGCCGTTCACCGGCTACCTGTGGGGCGCGTTGGCCGTGCTCACCTGTCCCTGCCATTTGCCGATTCTCGCTGTGGTGCTCGCGGGGACGACGGCCGGCGCGTTCATCGGGGAGCATTGGGGTATTGCAGCCATCACGCTGACCGGCTTGTTTGTCCTGTCCGTGACGCGGCTGTTGCGGGTCTTCAAGGAAAGATCGTGAGCACATCACTGCCCGCCAGATGGACGGCGACCGAATTGGCGCAGGCGGTTGTGCGCGGGCAGTTTGAGCTGCACTACCAGCCGATTGTCGATTTGCGCAGTGACCAGATTGTCGGTGCGGAAGCCCTGTTGCGCTGGCGTCATCCGCAGCTCGGACTTTTGCCGCCGGGCCAGTTCCTGCCCGTGGTCGAATCGTCCGGCTTGATGCCTGAAATCGGCGCTTGGGTGCTGGGCACCGCCTGCCGCCAGATGCGCGAATGGCGGATGCTGGCATGGCAACCGTTCCGGCTCGCCGTCAATGTTTCGGCGAGCCAGGTAGGACCGGATTTCGACGGGTGGGTAAAGGGCGTGCTGGCTGACGCCGAGTTGCCTGCCGAGTATCTGGAAATTGAGCTGACCGAATCGGTCGCGTTCGGCAATCCGGCGATCTTCCCAGCCCTGGAAGCCTTGCGACAGATCGGTGTGCGCTTCGCTGCCGATGACTTCGGGACGGGGTATTCCTGTCTGCAACACCTGAAGTGCTGCCCGATTACTAAGCTCAAGATCGACCAGTCCTTCGTCGCCGGACTCGCCGACGACCACCGCGACCGGACCATCGTGCACACCGTGATTCAGCTTGCGCACGGGCTGGGAATGGACGTGGTGGCCGAGGGCGTGGAAACGCCGACCAGTCTCGCGCTGTTGCGGCAAGCGGAGTGCGATACGGGGCAAGGCTTCCTGTTCGCCAAGCCAGTGCCGGCGGCGGCATTCGCCGCCTTTGTCAGTCAATGGAGGGGTGCCACCATGAATGCAAATGATCCGACTGCCACCAGTTGCTGCGTGTGCTGCAAGGAAATCCCGCTCGACGCCGCCTTCACACCGGAAGGTGCGGAGTACGTCGAGCGCTTCTGCGGGCTGGAGTGTTATCAACGCTTCCAGGCGCGGGCAAGCAACGCGACCGAAACGAGCGCCGAACTGAACGCTTGCGGTTCGCCGCCGTCAGATTGAGGCATACCCTAACCTGATGTTATTTTCAGAAGACGACTGCACCAGTTGATTGGGCGTAACGGCTATTGTGCAGCCCGCTCCTGAAAGCCCAATATCAGAAGTCATCTGCACCAGTCTCGACTATGCTCAATACTCGTGTGCACCAAAGCGAGGTGAGTATGGCGACCGACACCCCACGGATTCCCGAGCAAGGCGTGGCCACTCTGCCTGATGAGGTATGGGAGCGTGCGCGCCGTCGTGCGGAGATCATTGGCCCGTTGGCGCAGTCGGAGACGGTCGGGCACGAAGCGGCCGATATGGCGGCTCAGGCGTTGGGCTTGTCTCGGCGACAGGTGTACGTCCTGATCCGGCGTGCCCGGCAAGGCAGCGGCCTCGTGACTGACCTGGTGCCCGGCCATTCCGGCGGCGGCAAAGGCAAGGGGCGCTTGCCGGAATCGGTCGAGTGCATCATCCGCGAGCTGCTGCAAAAGCGGTTCCTGACCAAGCAGAAGCGCAGCTTGGCAGCGTTTCACCGCGAGGTGGCGCGGGCGTGCAAGGCGCAGAACCTGCGGGTGCCGACGCGCAACACCGTGGCACTGAGGATCGTCGGCCTCGATCCGCTCAAAACCACGCGCCGCCGGGAAGGGCAAGATGCCGCCCGTGACCTGCAAGGTGCCGGCGGTGTACCGCCTGCCCTGACAGTACCGCTGGAGCAGGTGCAAATTGACCACACGGTGATAGACCTGATCGTGGTTGATGAGCGCGACCGGCAACCGATTGGCCGCCCGTACCTGACCATCGCCATCGACGTGTTCACCCGCTGCGTGCTCGGCATGGTCGTCACGCTGGAAGCCCCGTCAGCCGTCTCAGTCGGCCTGTGCCTAGCGCATGTCGCCTGTGACAAGCGTCCCTGGCTGGAAGGGCTGAATGTGGAAATGGACTGGCCGATGAGCGGCAAGCCCAGGCAGCTTTATCTGGACAATGCAGCCGAGTTCAAGAGTGAAGCGCTACGCCGTGGCTGCGAGCAGCATGGCATCCGGCTAGACTATCGCCCGCTCGGGCAGCCGCACTACGGCGGCATCGTAGAACGGATCATCGGCACGGCGATGCAGATGATCCACGACGAACTGCCGGGAACGACCTTCTCCAACCCTGACCAGCGCGGGGAATACGCCTCCGAGAAGATGGCCACCCTGACACTGCGCGAGCTGGAGCGCTGGCTCGCCTTGGCGGTCGGCACCTATCACGGCTCTGTGCACAACGGCCTGCTCCAACCGCCGGCCGCGCGCTGGGCCGAAGCTATCGCGCGGACCGGCGTGCCAACCGTCATCACTCGCGCCACGGCTTTTCTGGTCGATTTTCTGCCCATCATCCGCCGCACGCTGACCCGCACCGGCTTCGTCATCGACCACATCCACTACTACGCCGATGCGCTCAAGCCGTGGATAGCTCGGCGCGACCGCTCGCCTGCGTTCCTGATCCGGCGAGACCCACGCGACATCAGCCGCATATGGGTGCTGGAACCAGAGGGGCAGCACTACCTGGAAATTCCCTACCGTACCTTGTCGCACCCGGCTGTCACCCTCTGGGAACAACGGCAGGCGCTGATGAAATTGCGGCAGCAAGGGCGCGAACAGGTGGATGAGTCGGCGTTGTTCCGCATGATCGACCAGATGCGCAAAATCGTGACCACCGCGCAGAAGACCACGCGCAAGGCGCGGCGCGACGCAGATCGACGCCAGCATCTCAAGGCAACGGCACCGCCTGTCAAAGCCACGCCACCACCGGACGCTGACATGGATGACCAGCAGGCGGACAACCAGCCGCCCGCCAAACCGTTCGACCAGATTGAGGAGTGGTAGCCGTGGAAGAATATCCCATCATCGAGCTGTCCCACCTGCTGCCGGCGGCGCAGGGATTGGCCCGGCTGCCGGCGGACGAGCGCATCCAACGCCTTCGCGCCGACCGCTGGATCGGCTACCCCCGCGCGGTCGAGGCGCTGAACCGGCTGGAAACCCTGTATGCGTGGCCAAACAAGCAACGCATGCCCAACCTGCTGCTGGTCGGCCCGACCAACAACGGCAAGTCGATGATCGTCGAGAAGTTCCGGCGCACGCATCTGGCCAGCGCCGATGCCGACCAGGAGCACATCCCGGTGCTGGTCGTGCAGATGCCGTCCGAGCCGTCTGTGATCCGCTTCTACGTCGCGCTGCTCGCGGCGATGGGTGCGCCATTGCGACCGCGCCCACGACTGCCGGAAATGGAGCAACTGGCGCTGGCACTGCTGCGCAAGGTCGGCGTGCGCATTTTGGTGATCGACGAGTTGCACAACGTCCTGGCTGGTAACAGCGTCAACCGCCGGGAATTCCTCAATCTGCTGCGCTTCCTCGGCAACGAACTGCGCATCCCACTGGTCGGGGTTGGCACGCGCGACGCCTATCTGGCCATCCGCTCGGATGACCAGTTGGAAAACCGCTTCGAGCCGATGATGCTGCCGCTGTGGGAGGCCAACGACGATTGCTGCTCACTGCTGGCCAGCTTCGCCGCTTCGCTTCCTCTGCGGCGACCCTCGTCGATTGCCACGCTGGACATGGCCCGCTACCTGCTCACACGCAGCGAGGGCACCATAGGCGAACTGGCGCACTTGCTGATGGCAGCGGCCATCGTCGCCGTGGAGAGCTGCGAGGAAGCGATCAACCATCGCACGCTCAGCATGGCCGATTACACCGGTCCCAGCGAGCGGCGGCGGCAATTCGAGCGGGAACTGATGTGAAGCCAGCGCCACGCTGGCCACTGCATCCGGCTCCCAGGGAAGGCGAAGCCTTGTCTTCGTGGCTCAACCGCGTGGCCCTTTGCTATCACATGGAGGTGTCCGAGCTGCTGGAGCAAGATCTTGGTCACGGTCAGGTTGATGACCTGGACACCGCGCCACCACTGGCGCTGCTGGAGATGCTCTCCCTGCGGAGCGGCATCGAGCCGGATCGGCTGCGTTGCATGAGTTTCGCCGGCTGGGTGCCTTGGCTACTGGACAGTCTTGATGATCAGATTCCAGATGCATTGGAAACCTATGCGTTCCAGCTCTCGGTGCTGCTGCCGAAACTCCGCCGTAGGACGCGATCCATCACGAGCTGGCGTGCCTGGCTGCCCAGCCAGCCGATACATCGCGCCTGTCCGCTCTGTCTGAACGACCCGGCAAACCAAGCCGTACTGCTTGCATGGAAGCTGCCCTTGATGCTGAGCTGCCCGCTGCATGGCTGCTGGCTGGAATCCTATTGGGGCGTGCCTGGGCGGTTTCTCGGCTGGGAGAACGCCGACACTGCGCCGCGCACCGCCAGCGACCCGATTGCAGTGATGGACCGGCGTACCTGGCAGGCACTGACGACCGGCCATGTGGAGCTGCCGCGCCGACGCATCCACGCTGGATTGTGGTTTCGGCTGCTACGCACGCTGCTCGATGAGCTGAACACCCCGCTTTCGGCGTGCGGAACCTACGCGGGGTATCTCCGCCAAGTCTGGCAAGGCTGCGGGCATCCGCTGCGTGCTGGGCAAAGTCTGTGGCGACCGTATGAAACCCTGAACCCGGCAGTACGGTTGCAGATGCTGGAGGCAGCGGCAGCGGCAATCAGCTTGATTGAGGTGAGGGATATAAGCCCGCCAGGCGAGCATGCAAAGCTGTTCTGGTCCGAGCCCCAAACCGGGTTCACCAGTGGTCTGCCGGCGAAAGCGCCGAAGCCCGAACCCGTCAATCACTGGCAACGGGCGGTCCAAGCTATCAGTGAGGCGATCATTGAAGCGCGGCACAACCCCGAGACGGCGCGCTCGCTGTTCGCCTTGGCTTCCTATGGTCGGCGCGACCCAGCTTCCCTGGAACAGTTGCGAGCCACCTTTGCAAAGGAAGGCATCCCCCCGGAATTTCTGTCACATTACGAGCCTGATGGACCCTTTGCATGTCTTAGACAGAATGACGGGTTAAGTGACAAATTTTGACGGCCAGAATTTTCCGGCGCACACTGTCACATAATCGAACGTATATGTGACAGGTACGACATGCTGATAGGGGTCAGTTTGGATATCGAAAATTATTGTACGTTAAGGTGATTTTTTATACCCCTGGTCTGCGATAAGGGAGCTTGACCACGTTGACAGGCAGCTATGAGCGAGGAGCGGACCTTGATAGATCACCATAACTGTTGTCGGTTCACGAGATAATTTATCGTTACTCAAATTCAATTCTCGCTGACGACTGAGGCTAAATGGTCCATTTAGCATAATTGTTGTGGCAGAAAGAGATGCCTTTCTGCCACATGTGGGGTTAGTTTACTTTTGGAAAGTCCACCAGGGTGTCATTCACACGGTTGATCATATTCGTAAACAGAATCGCACTGACTGCACTGATGACTTCCACCACCTGCCGATCGCTAAAGCCTGCTGCCAGAAAACGACTGACGGATTCTTCTGGTAAGGTGTTGCGGGTCGTCACCAGCGTTTTTACAAATTTGACCAGTGCATCAATGTGCGGATCTTCCGGGAACTCTCCCCGGCGTAATGCCTGAATTTGCTCAACGCTGTAACCTGCCATTTTTCCGGTCAACGTATGCGCCGCCAGACAGTAATCACACCCTGAGACTTCACTGACCACAAGGTTAACGGCTTCAATTTCCTGTTTGCTCAACTGACTTTTAGCCAGCGTGGCGTTGTGTTGCAATGCATGACCTAGAATGTCGGGGGCGATGCCAATGGTCTGGTAGGCATTCGGGACTTTACCCATCGCCCGTTTAATGGCGCTGAAGAGTTCTGCTGTCGTGCCAGTGGCATTTTCAGGTTGTACGGAAGTTAAACGGCTCATCATTTTTTCCTTTCAGTTTAAGGGTTTCGCCGTATCGGCGATGAGCACATAATAGAGCGCAGCCGGCGGGCATGCAGGCCGTATCGTCTCGATTATTTGTCTTATCGTCTCAGGAGTCAGAGTGGACAATCTCAGCCGCTTGCTTTCCTTACTGGCACCAACATGTAGCGTCAATCTTCACTGTCGTTTTACCGGGCGCTGGGATGCCGACCATCCGCAACAAGCCGCCGGTATTGTGCCTTGGCACGTCATTCTTCGTGGCGAAACCCGGCTGATTGTTGGGGGGAAGACGTTCGACGTGCGTGCGGGTGATATCATTCTTTTCCCGCACGGATCGCCACATTTACTGCAAAGTCTGGTGGACTGGGGGCAGGTCGTACCTGCTCAGGTCAACAATAATGGCATCGTCACTGAAGTGTGGACGGAAGGACTGGGGCCTGCGGTCGAGGTATTGTGTGGCGAGTTTCATTTCGGGCCGGGTTATCGCTGGATGTTCGCCGATGAAACAACGCTGATCCATCTCCATGCCGATGAGCAACACGATGTCCCTGAACTGGAAACACTGCTGGGTATGCTGGTACGCGAAAGTCTTGGCGGTTTGCCGGGCAGTACGAGTATCGTGAAGGGGCTGGCAGATACGTTGCTCGCGCTAATCCTGCGTATTTTGCTGTCGTTGCACGAGCCTCCCGCGGGTGTGTTACGGCTGCTGAGCGACACACGTCTTGCTCCCGCCATACTGGCCGTCATCGCCGATCCTGCGTCGCCATGGACGATGGAATCGATGGCGAAACGCTGTTTTCTGTCCCGTGCCACTTTCGCCCGCCACTTTTCATACAGCTATCATCAGACGCCCCAGGTCTGGCTCAACCAGTTACGTATGGTGCTGGCGGCAAGACTGCTTTCAGAAGAGAAAAACCTGACAACGGAGAGAGTAGCCGAACAGTGTGGTTTTTTGTCGCTGTCGTCTTTTTCTAAAGCGTTCAAAAAAACCTGGGGCATAACGCCTGCTCTGCACCGTAAACGTGGGTACAGCACAACGATCACTGGCAACGAGCCCACCGAGGTGGATAAGATTAACGGTCAACAGGCTGAGAATTAGACTGCAGAGATTAGCGAAGTAACCTGCAGCTCGGCCATACCGTCAATTGCGTGGACCAGTGTGTTGAACGGTGCTGCCTGGGTATGCTTTTCCAGCATCAGGGCTGACTGTCAGCGTTCAATCATCATAAACTGGTGATCATTTTCACGGTTCATGTACAACTGATACTGTAAACACCCGGGTTTCCCCCTGCACATCGTGTTCGACAGTTTTAAGTGCCAGAAGTACCTTTTCGCGTGCGCCCTGCCGGGCGGTAATAGTGGCAACAAGTGTAATATTATCGTGCATATTCGAACGTCCTTTCAGTGATAAACCAGGCGGCTAGCCTACGCTCATGGGAAAGAAAAATAACCCCATGAACCTGGTTAACACCTTCACTGGATGAGTGAAAACAGCCGTACGGCTTAACGCCCTGCGCGAAGCGACTGAGGTGGAATGCCATACCCGCGAATAAACACCTCCCGCATATGCCGTCTGTCGCGAAAACCGGACTCGCGGGCAATGGCATCCAGTGACAGGCGGCTTTGCTCAATCATCAAGCGCGCGGCCTCAAGCCGCAGCCCTTCAATTGCTTTCGCCGGAGATTTGCCTGTCTCCTGACGAAACAGGCGGCTGAGCTGGCGAGCACTGACATGCACCGCATCGGCAAGCATTTCCACCGTCAGCGTTTTGCGCAGATTGTGGCGGGCATATTCCAGCGCCGTTTGCAGGCGATCTGAGCGCGGTGCCAGAGCAAGCATTTCCGAATGCTGTTTCTGACCGCCGGAGCGACGCTGATTCATCACCAGGCGATGCGCGACCGTACGGGCAATATCTGCACCGAGATCTTTCTCCACCATACCAAGCGCCATATCCAGCCCCGCGGTCATGCCTGCAGACGTCCAGATAGTGTCATCAATAATAAAAATACGATCATCTTCAAGCTGAATCGTGGGATGCCGCGATGCCAGGCTCTGTGAGTGTGCCCAGTGCGTGGTGGCACGTTTTTGCTCCAGCAGGCCAGCCTGTGCCAGCACAAATGCACCGGTACAGACTCCGGCAATCCTGCGTGCCTGACGGGCGGTGGTTTGCAGAAAATGAATCACGCCGGGGCTGGCGGGATCCTCAACAGGTGAAAGCACGCCTGCTACCAGCCAGGTATCTACCAGAGTTTCCTCAGTCAACTTCGTCGAATCCACGCCGATACCCGAAGAAGAACGTACGGTTCCTCCGTGTTCGGAGTAGACCACCGGCTGGTAAAACGGATGTTCAGCCACCAGATTGGCAAACTCAAATACCGTCAGCGTAGACAGCGCCAGCATCTGAAAATGATCGGCAATGATTAATCCTATACGGTGCATTGGAACTCCTTTATGACAGGCGGACTGATTGATATTCCGCGGAGCGGGCCCGTAACCGCTCAGAGGTCCACAGGCTGGCCAGTGCCAGCAGCAGGAACATTACTGAGCTTATCATTACACCGTAAAAACCCGACAGGGGATAAAGCCATGATGCTACCGCCGATCCAAACCCAATGCCGCAGAACATAAAGGCGCTGGTTAATGCCAGCGAAATTCCACGCGTTTCTGCGGTCGAGATCTCCACAATACGCCGCTGTTGAGTGGGCCATAACAGGTCAGTGGAAAAGGCCCAGACGACCAGCAGGAGATACAGCAATGACAGCTGAGCTGGCAGTAGCATGACGAGCAGCATATCCGTCACCAGTAACATCAGACCGGTAACCAGTAAGTGTTCCGCGCTGAAGTGGCGTGCTGCACGGGCAACAAAAAGATTCCCCACAATACCCGCCGCACCGATAACAGCCAGAGCGATAGAGATAGCTGATGCATCACCTTGCCAGCGATCGCGGATCATCGGTGAGATAAAGGCGTACATATCGTACACACCAGAGGTGATAAAAAAGACGACCAGAAAAGCGGCCAGTGATTTGCCCTCTTTTAGCACCACACCGACCTGGCGTAAGCGGATATCAACACCTTTGACGACGTCCGGTACCAGCAAAAAAACGGCACCTGCAGTGAGAACACTCACCAGCGCGATAAGCGTGAATAGCATACGCGCACCCCAGACAGTGGCCAGCCATGCCGCCAGCGGAATACCGACCATACTGGCCATAGATACACCCAGCAGGATCATGGCAATAGCACTGCCACGCTCCTCAGGGGCGACTAACTCTGCACCGAGCGCAATCAGTACCGGCCCGATCAGGGAGGCACCCAGACCCATTACAATCCGCGAAGCCACCAGTACTTTGTAGTCCGGCGCGATGGCAAAAATCAGGGCTCCCAGCCCAAATACCAGCATGCCTGCCAGCACCTGTGCTCTGCGCATGAACTTGCCGAACATAACCTGCGCCAGCGGCGCGCCCAGTGCAAACGTCAGACCGAAAATGGAGAGCAGGCGGGCACTTTGAGCGTCGCTGATGCCCCATTCCTGGGAAATGGGGACCAGACTACCCGCCACGGAAAGCGAACCAGTCGCCTGAATAAAATAGGCCAGGCTAAGCGCCCATAATGCACGCTTTTGAAATGCTGACAGGTGATTTTGCATCATAAACTCCAGAGAAGGGGCAGTTGCCTGCCCCAGAGCAGGTCAGGCAACCGGTATTGGGTTATCTACCATTGACTGATTAAACGCGTTCACCATCTCGTGTTCATTAGCACCCTGATTCGCACGGGCTGGCAGCACACTGTCGACAATCGCTTCAATGGAATCTGTCGCCAGTTTTTCAAAGGTCTGCTGGATAAAATCGGCTAATGGCATCGCACGTGAATCACCGCTTTTGTAGATCAAATCGGTATCGACCCAGGGGGGTGAAATTTCAATGACCTTCACGCCGGCATCGCGCAGTAGAAAACGCTGCGACAGGGTGTAAGAATGAATCGCGGCTTTAGTGGCTGAGTAGAGTGCATTCGTCACCAGGGGTAAAAAAGCCAGAATCGAACTGTTGTTGATCAATACTGCATCCGGTTGTTGTTTCAATTGCTCAACAAAAGCTGAACTGACCCGAACAGTTCCCAACAGGTTGGTATTCAGTAAGGTGGTGGCCATATCGTCATCCAGTTCGGCAGCAGCGTTATCGAAGGGCATAATGCCAGCGTTATTGATTACCACATTCAGTGCCGGATAGCGGGAGAGCACCTCTTTCGCCGCCGATTTAATGCTGGACGCATCGGTGACATCCAGTACCACGGAATCCATCCCCGGGTTGGCCGCCGTGACCGTGTCCAGAAGAGCCTTACGACGGCCTGAAATGATCACCTGATTACCCAGTTGATGAAATTTTTCTGCCATTGCGCGGCCAATACCTGACGTGCCGCCAGTGATAAAAATCGTGTTTCCTGTCAGTTTCATAGGGTTATTCCTGTTGGCAAATACAATGTTAGTGAGTCAGTCCGGTGCGATAACGGCTGGCGGGTACATTACTTGAGAGGTGCGGGATCATGGCCTGCCGATTCCGCTCCATGGCTTGCCAGTAAGCGTCGTTATGCAGTGAGGGGATGGTGACAAGTTCCCCGCTAAGAAAACCCGCCAGCGCCGCATCCACCAGGTCGTAAGCACTCATGACTATTGACTTATCGAGTTGTTCAAGGGGTAAACCGCCGTTGTCCCAGAACGGTGTTGCTGTCGCTCCCGGCAGCACGGCCTGAATGTGAATGCCCTTTTCAGAGAGTTCATGATGGAGTGACTGACTGAAGGCCAGAACAAAGGCCTTTGTGCCGCCGTACACGCCGTTAAGCAGTTCCGGCGCAAGGCTGACAATCGATGAAATATTGGTGATGGCACCCACACCTCGCGCGACAAAACCAGGAACCACGCTGTAAGTCAGACGGGTCAGGGCGACGACATTAAGATTAATCATCGCCTGCATTTGATCGACGTCGCTAGACAACAAAGGCGTATGTGTACCGACTCCGGCATTGTTCACCAACAGGGTAATGCTGGCATCGGAGCGCAGTTTCTTCTCCACTGCTGCCAGCTGTTGGGCATCACCCAGATCGGCTGCCAGCACTTCCACACTGCGGGCGGTGTCCGCAGTAATGTGGCTGGCCATCTGATTCAGGCGGTTATGATTACGGGCGATAATGATCAGGTCGTATCCCATGCGCGCCAGTCGACTGGCGTAAACAGCACCGATGCCGGTGGATGCACCAGTGATGACGGCAGTGCCTTTACCTGTTTGTGTTGCGAGACTCATTGCAGACTCCTTTCGATCACCATTGATTCGATGAGAGAATCATAAGTGAGAAAGGGATGTCGTAAATGACGAATATGGTAGTTATTTAGGTCATTTCGTATTTCGGTTCGGGTAGTGGGAAGGAGAGAAAATGACTATCGGGCTGCGGGTTCATTTCAGACACATAAGCCTGCTTACTGTGTACAGTAATGTCCGCACCTGGCACACAGTGGACTTTACTTACATAGATGATGCGTCAGGCTGCTAGTCACAGAGCGCTAACTATTACGCCATGACTGCAAATCAACACTGTTATTTCAGCTTTTCAGGAAGATGTATTATTTTTATGAAGCGCTTGTATCCGGCAAACCTGTGACGCACTGTAGCCCGTAGCATCAGCCGTTTCCTGGATACTCAGTTTCTTTACCTGCCGGTAGTACAGGACTTTCTGATGTCGCTCCTGATCGGCCTGTTTACCCCGGTATTTCCCCAGTGTATGTGCCCGTTCAATTCCCTGCTTCTGGCGCTGGCGGCGGCTCAGCCAGTCCTTATGCGACATCGCGGCCATCAGGTCGATGAGCATATTATTGATGGCGGTTATCACGGCGCGGGTGATTGGGTCAGCCTGCGAGGGGTCTTTATCTGACAGCGCCTGCCATGAGGTGGGCACATCCAGGCTGACAATCCGCAGCTCGTGTTGTTCTATCTGCTTTTTCAGCGTCATCCAGTCACTGTTGCTCAGACGGGTCAGGCGGTCTATCTGCTCGACCAGTAAAATATCATTGCGATGGCTGTCCATCAGTAAGCGTCCCAGCTCAGGGCGGTCAAGTTTTGTACCGCTGATGTTTTCCCGGTAGTAACTGGCTATTTTATGTCCCCGTTCCTGAACAAACTGCTCCAGCATCTCTTTTGCCCGATCGGCGAACTGATCTTCCGTCGATGCCCTTAAATAAGCTCTGATGAACATTTTTTCACCGTGTTATCGCATTTAGGTTATTGCATTTATTCTATCGCATATAGGTTATGTCATTTATCGTGTGCCGTCACGTTTTGGTTATGGCGTCAGGGTGTACCCTTATGCGATAACCATTTTTGTTAAAAATACCGCATCAAATAATTTACGAGGGAAACTATATGGCAAGGAGGCAGATTCTTTCTCTGTCGGAAAGAGAATCATTACTGGCATTACCGGAAGATGAGTTAACGCTGACCCGGATGGCGTATTTCAGTGAACATGATCTTGCACTTATCAGTGCCCACCGTAAACCTGCCAGCCGTTTTGGTTTTGCCGTCCTTCTTTGCTATCTGAAAAATGTCGGCTTTGCCCCGGATAAAAAAATCCCACCCTCTGATGCGCTGCTGAAGCATATCGCCGGCAGGCTAAAACTTACCGGGGATCTCTGGCCTGCTTACCTTTCCGGCAGGGAAACCACGCGACGCGAACATTTAACTGAACTGTACCGCTATCTTGGCGTAAAAGCGTTTACCGGCAAAATACAGCAGGACTGTATTACACACCTGCTGCCGATGGCGACGCGCACCGATAAAGGTATTCTTCTGGCCGAAGAGCTGCTGGTCTGGCTCCGGAAGAACAACGTGATAATCCCCGCGATTGATGTCGTGGAGCGTACCTGTGCGGAGGCCATGGCAGGCGGCGATAAAATCGTATTTCAGACCCTGAATGCCCCGTTAACTCAGGCTCACAGGGATGCGCTGGATCGTTTACTTGAGTCATCGGATAATCAGTCTTCCAGGCTGACATGGCTTCTGCAACCGCCGGGTAAAATCAATGGTAAGAACGTGCTGCAACATCTTGATCGGCTCAGCAGCATTGAATCGCTGGCATTACCGGAAGGCATAGAACGTACCATTCACCAGAACCGGTTGCTGAAACTGGCGCGTGAAGGCCGAAAGATGAGCAGCCGGGATTTGACCCGATTTTCAGCAGCCCGGCGTCATGCGATCCTGGTGTGTGTGCTGGAAGAAGCCAGAGCCATACTGACAGACGAAGTGATTGAGTTGCATGAACGAATGCTGAGCAGCCTTTTCAGCAAAGCCAAAAGAACACAGGCTGAGCGCCTTCAGCAGACAGGAAAGCTGATCCAGTCAAAACTGAGGCAGTACATCGATGTCGGCCAGGCGCTGTCTGATGCCCGCGATTCCGGTGGCGATCCATGGCTCGCAATAGAAAACATACTCCCGTGGCCTGAATTTGTCGCCAGTCTGGAGGAAACACGTCATCTCGCCAGAAAAAATAATTTTGACCCACTGCATATTATTACTGAGAAATACAGCACATTACGGAAATATGCCCCGCGCATGTTGTCCGCTTTACAGTTAGTCGCAACCCCGGCAGCGCAACCTCTGGCTAATGCGCTGGTTGTGATCAAGGATATGTACCGGAAACAGTCACGTAAAGTTCCGGCGACAGCGCCGCTGGAGTTTGTCCCCGAAAGCTGGCGCAAGGTGGTAATTACACCCGCAGGTATTGACCGGCAGTACTATGAATTTTGTGCTCTCAGCGAGCTTAAGGGGGCGTTGCGCTCCGGGGACATCTGGGTTAAAGGTTCACGCCGCTACAAAAATTTTGATGATTACCTCATTCCCGAAAAGGACTTTGACAAACTCACACCGGCGCTGCCATTGCCCGTATCTGCTGATTTTCATGAGTACATTACCAACCGCATGACCCTGCTTCAGTCCAGACTTGAAGAGGTCAATGCCATGGCTGCCCTTGGTGAACTGCCCGATGTGGAGATTTCCGACAGGGGCGTAAAAGTCTCTCCGCTGGACAACAGCGTTCCGGCGCAGGTTTCACCGCTGGCAGAACTGGTTTACAGCATGCTACCGCGCCCTAAAATCACGGAAATTCTCGACGAGGTAAACAGCTGGACGACGTTTACCCGTCATTTTTCGCATATAAAAAATGACATTACCCGTCCCGATACCCGCCTGCTCCTCACCACCATCCTTGCGGATGGTATCAACCTTGGCCTGACCAAAATGGCAGAAGCCTGCCCCGGTAGCACCAAATCATCACTCGAAGATATTCAGGCATGGTACATCCGCAATGAAACCTATTCAGCCGCTCTTGCAGAACTGGTAAATGCGCAGGGAAAAAGACCACTGGCAGCATTCTGGGGCGACGGGACAACGTCATCATCAGATGGACAGAATTTCAGAACAGGCAGCTCAGGCCGCTACGCAGGGCAGGTTAACCCGAAATACGGGCAGGAGCCCGGACGTCAGTTTTATACCCATATTTCGGATCAATACAGCCCGTTTTACACCTGCATAATCAGTCGGGTCAGGGATTCAACCCATGTTCTCGATGGTCTGCTGTACCACGAAAGCGACCTGGAAATCAGGGAGCATTACACCGATACAGCTGGTTTCACCGATCATGTCTTTGCCCTGATGCATCTGCTGGGATTTGCGTTCTGTCCGCGAATCAGGGATCTCCACGACAAGAAGCTGTTTATCAAAGGGAAAGCGGACCAGTACCCGGCGCTTCAGTCACTGATATCAATTACCAGCCTGAATCTGAAAGAGATCGAAATTCACTGGCGTGAAGTGCTGCGTCTGGCGACCTCGATAAAGCAGGGAACCGTGACAGCATCCCTGATGCTGAAAAAGCTAGCCAGCTACCCCAAGCAAAACGGACTTGCCAAAGCACTGAGAGAAATTGGCCGCATTGAGCGAACGCTGTTTATGCTCGACTGGTTCCGCGATCCTGCACTGCGTCGGCGGGTACAGGCGGGGCTGAATAAGGGTGAGGCACGTAACGCACTGGCGCGGGCGGTATTTATGCACCGGCTGGGAGAAATCAGGGACAGGAAGCCGGAAAATCAGAGCTATCGCGCCAGTGGACTGACGCTGCTGACGGCTGCGATCTCGCTGTGGAATACTATGTATATGGAAAGGGCGATCGATGCCCTGAAGCGTAAGGGACTAAAGATCAACGAACAACTGCTGTCGCATTTGTCTCCACTAGGCTGGGAGCATATCAATCTGACAGGCGATTACATCTGGAAAAGCAACCGGATACCGGCTTCCGGTAGGTTTCGTCGGCTGAGGCCCGCTAAAGTAGAAAGGTCAAAAAACAACCTTAACGTACAATAATTTTCTATATCCAAACTGACCCCGATCAAGGCTCTGGCCAGCACGATGCCCTTGTCGGTTTGCATGGCCAGCTCGGTCAGCAACTGGACAGCCTGCCGGTAGTGGCCAATCGTGAACGGCTGGAAGCCGAACACCGTTTGCAGCTCGACCAGGTGCTCGCGTCGGGTCTGCTCACGCTGCCCGTACTCGTCCCAGCTTTCGATGCCGACCTTGAGCTGGTTGGCGACCAGTCTCAGCAATGGCGGGAACGGTGGCTCATCAGCGCCAAGGATGACGCCGGGAAAGCGCAGGTAGCAGAGCTGCACCGCGAAGCCCAGCCGATTGGCCGGGCCGCGCCGCTGCCGGATGATGGAGAGGTCGCTTTCGCTGAACGTGTAGTGACGGATCAACTCATCCTTGGTGTCCGGCAACGCCAGCAGGCTTTCGCGCTCGGCGGCGGAGAGGATCGAACGGCGGGGCATGCGGTTTCCTTCTTCTTGAAAACGTAGGTTTGTGACAAGCCCGCCAAGGCAACCGGCGCGGCACGGGAATCAAGGCATTGCGATTCTCGAAAATAGTTCTTGAAATTCTATTCTTGATTGCATATCATCTCAACGAGTTTCGATAAGAAAGGATGCGCATGCGACCGTCTGTTGTGCTTGACATGAAGCGAAGCGCAGTGCGTGAAGCGGTAGGCCGCTTTCGCGCCGCGAACCCGCGCGTCTTCGGCTCGGTGCTGCATGGCACCGACCGGGATGGCAGCGACCTCGACCTGTTGGTCGATGCGCTGCCCGGTGCCACGTTGTTGGACTTGGGCGATTTGGAAGAAGAACTGAAATCGCTGCTCGGCGTTGACGTCGATCTGCTGACTCCCGGCGACCTGCCGCCGAAGTTCCGGGCCAAGGTGCTCGCGGAGGCGCAACCGATATGAGCGAGAACCGCCTGCCCGATTACCTCGACCACATTCAGCAGGCCGCAACCGATGCGCGCAGCTTCGTGGAAGGGATGGCCAAGGACGACTTCTTGGCCGACAAGCGCACCCAGCAGGCCGTCATCATGAGCCTGATCGTCATCGGCGAGGCGGCCACAAAGGTGATGGATGGCTACGTCGAGTTCACCCAGGCGCATGCCGACGTGCCGTGGCGCAGCATGCGCAATATGCGTAATCGCATGGCTCACGGCTATTTCGACATCAACCTCGATGTGGTGTGGGAGACGGTACAGGAATGGCTGCCGGCGTTGCTCCAGCAATTGCCCGCCGTGCGTCAGGATGCCGACGATGAAGACCGTAACGACAACTGTGAAAGAGGGATCTCCGATGACTGTTGAATCGAGAATATTTTCTGTAGCCGAGTATGTTCAGCCGTCCGAAGGCGAGCCTATTCGTTCCGTTGTGCTTGAAACCCGAGACTCAATTATCGTGGTTTGGCATGTCCATCCCGGGCAGGAAATTGCGGCTCACATTCATCCTCACGGCCAAGACACGTGGACTGTTTTGTCGGGAATGGCTGATTACTTTCAGGGCAATGGGATTGTTCGTGCCCTCAGGGAAGGTGAGATAGCCGTGGCAAGACCGGGCCAAGTGCACGGGGCGCGAAATACAGGTACCGAGCCATTTGTGTTAGTCTCGGTTGTGGCATCAGCCAATGCCGGTTTCGTATTGGCTGAGCGATAGAGCCCAATCTCTGGAGTTGGTCCAATGAGCGGTCGGGGAGATAGGTAACAGACATGCAGCGGACACGGCTGCTAAACCAGGTCGCAAACCTCCTTGCGTCGCAGCGTGCCGCAAGCGACGCGATCAATCGAATGGGGTCGGCATGAGACTGAACACCATCCAGTTCCCGACCGCGTAGCCGCCTGTCCTGCCGATCAGGTCTTGACCATCGACGCCTGGGATCAGTCCTGAATGTTCTTGGAGACCACTACGTTATGAGCCGCAGCCGCCGCAAAACACCCATCGTCGGGCACACGACCTGCGGCAGCGAGCGCGAGGACAAGAAGCTCTGGCATCAGCGCTGGCGCACCCGTGAGCGCACGGCGCTGACCAGCGCGTCGCCCGAAGCCCTGAGCGCCCATCTGCCCCTGCTGGAAAACCAGGCCAGCAGCGTCTGGTCGATGGGCAAGGATGGCCGCTCCTACTGGCCCGTCAAGCGCCAGGCCGCCACGGCGGATCGCATCGCCAATCACAAGGGACGCAACCCGCAAGAACGCGCCTCCCTGAAAAAGCGCCTGCTGCGCAAGTGGATGAGCAAATGAAGCTCTCCTTCCATCAGCACATTGCGCTGTTCTGGATGATCGGTGCTCCGGGCGTCTTCGCGCCCGTGATCGAGAACGCCAAGCGGCCCGATGCCGGCGCCGTCATGGCGTGGGGTGTCGCGATCGTGGCGGTGATGATCCTCTTCACCCCTTTGCTGCTGCGCTGTCCACCATTCCGGCGCTGGTATGGCCGGACGGATGCGCTGTCGGAGCGGCAGCGCCAGGCGCTTGCCGAGCGCGGCCTGCGCCGCTACTACCAGACCGCTTTCGATGACGGCTACGTGCCCCGCGTGATGCCCTACGTGTGGCGCATCATCTGGACGGTCGGCGGGTTGATGGCTGTGACCGCCGTACTGCCTACCAACACCGGACGGCCAGCCTTCGATGCCTTGGTGGTCTTCTCGACCTGGTATCCGATAGGCGTGATGCTGCTGGTTTTCGCGTCGAGGCCCCTTGGCCGGTTGATTCGCCAAAGAGCACAGGAGCGGCGGAAATGAGCACGTCAACCATCGAGGCGCTGGCCAGCGCCTGGGCAAGGATTGCCGAGGAAGCGGAATTCCCCGCTGACTACGAGGGGACTGCCACACCACAAGCGCATCGGGCTAGCGAAGCTATTCAGGAGCAGATTCGGGAGCGCATCGTCGCCACCAACGACATGCGGCTGTTCAGCCTGCTGCACCTGCTGAGTCAGGCGTCGCTGCGCATGGAGCAAGCGCTGTGGCCGGAGGATTACGAGCGGATGACGCGCGAGGTTGAGGAAGCCCTGCGGCAAGCCACCGACGCCAACGCCAGATCGTACACCCACGAAGAAGTGATGCAGGCGATGCAGGAACGCATCGACCGGGCGCGAGACAAGCCATGTTGATTGGCTATGCGCGCGTCTCGACGCAGGATCAGAACCTGGAGCTGCAACGCGAAGCCTTGAGCAAGGCCGGATGTAAAAAGGTCTTCGAGGACAAGGTGAGTGGCACGCGGGCAGACCGGCCTGGCTTGGCCAAGACGCTCGAAATGCTGCGCGAAGGCGATACTTTGGTCGTCTGGAAGCTCGACCGGCTGGGCCGGTCGGTCAAGCAACTGGTCGATCTGGTCGGCGATCTGCACAAGCACGGTGTCCAGTTCAGGAGCCTCACCGACTCCATCGACACCGGCACACCATCCGGGCGGTTCTTCTTCCACGTCATGGCGAGCCTTGCCGAAATGGAGCGCGAGCTGACCGTCGAGCGCACCCGCGCCGGGCTGGAAGTCGCCAAGCAGCTCGGCCGCAAAGGCGGCCGCAAGCCGAAGATGACCGACAGCAAGATCGAGTCGGCCAAGAAGCTGCTGGCCAGCGGGGTGCCGCCCAAGGACGTGGCCAAGAACCTCGGCGTGTCCATTCCGACGCTGTACCGCTGGGTGCCAGCCTCCACGCACGCTTAGCGTGCTTTATTTAATGAGATGGTCACTCCCTCCTTCCCAGTACTATGCTGAGGACAGGCTTTCATTCGGAGAACCATCATGGAAAACATTGCGCTTATTGGTATCGATCTGGGTAAGAACTCTTTCCATATTCATTGTCAGGATCATCGTGGGAAGGCCGTTTACCGTAAAAAATTCACCCGACCAAAGCTAATCGAATTTCTGGCGACATGCCCAGCAACAACCATCGCGATGGAAGCCTGTGGCGGTTCTCACTTTATGGCACGCAAGCTGGCAGAGTTAGGGCATTTTCCAAAGCTGATATCACCGCAATTTGTCCGCCCATTCGTTAAAAGCAACAAAAATGACTTCGTTGATGCTGAAGCTATCTGTGAAGCAGCATCACGTCCATCTATGCGTTTCGTGCAGCCCAGAACCGAATCTCAGCAGGCAATGCGAGCTCTGCATCGTGTCCGTGAATCCCTGGTTCAGGATAAGGTGAAAACAACTAATCAGATGCATGCTTTTCTGCTGGAATTTGGTATCAGCGTTCCGCGAGGTGCTGCCGTTATTAGTCGACTGAGTACCCTTCTTGAGGACAGTAGTTTGCCTCTTTATCTCAGCCAGTTACTGCTGAAATTACAACAGCATTATCACTATCTTGTTGAGCAGATTAAAGATCTGGAATCTCAGTTGAAACGAAAGTTGGACGAAGATGAGGTTGGACAGCGCTTGCTGAGTATTCCCTGCGTTGGAACGCTGACTGCCAGTACTATTTCAACTGAGATTGGCGACGGGAAGCAGTACGCCAGCAGCCGTGACTTTGCGGCGGCAACAGGGCTGGTACCCCGACAGTACAGCACGGGAGGTCGGACGACATTGTTAGGGATTAGCAAGCGGGGCAACAAAAAGATCCGAACTTTGTTGGTTCAGTGTGCCAGGGTATTCATACAAAAACTGGAACACCAGTCTGGCAAGTTGGCCGACTGGGTCAGGGAGTTGTTGTGTCGGAAAAGCAACTTTGTCGTCACCTGTGCTCTGGCAAACAAGCTGGCCAGAATAGCCTGGGCACTGACGGCGCGACAGCAAACTTACGAAGCATAAAGGCAGAAATACACCAGTTTAAACAATCATTCATCTGGTTTTGCGAATACTGATATTGATGATACAAACGGCCCACCGGCCTGTTGAGGAACCTGTAAAACGGAAAGGCTCGCTGAAGCCGTATATTTTCTGGAGGTTCATCAGGCGCGGAACTCATCGAGGCGCGGGAATAAAATCCCATTCAGACGCCGGATAGATTCAAGCAAGCCAACTTATCGTCAAAATCGGTGTTGCAAAAACGGGAGTGACCATAGATTCCGTTTTCTGAGACGACCCCATCTGGGTAAAAACTCTTTCCATATTCATTGCCAGGATCGTCGCGGGAAGGCTGTTTACCGTAAAAAATTTACCCGGCCAAAGTTGATCGAATTTTTGGCGACATGCCCCGCTACAACCATCGCAATGGAAGCCTGTGGCGGTTCTCACTTTATGGCACGCAAGTTGGAAGAGTTGGGGCATTCCCCAAAGCTGATATCACCACAATTTGTCCGCCCGTTCGTTAAAAGCAATAAAAACGACTTTGTCGACGCCGAAGCTATTTGTGAAGCTGCATCGCGTCCGTCTATGCGTTTTGTGCAGCCCAGAACGGAATCTCAGCAGGCAATGCGGGCTCTGCATCGTGTCCGTGAATCCCTGGTTCAGGATAAGGTAAAAACAACCAATCAAATGCATGCTTTTCTGCTGGAATTTGGCATTAGCGTTCCCCGAGGAGCTGCCGTTATTAGCCGACTGAGTACCATTCTTGAGGATAATAGTTTGCCTCTTTACCTCAGCCAGTTATTGCTGAAATTACAACAGCATTATCACTATCTTGTTGAGCAGATTAAAGATTTGGAATCCCAGTTGAAACGAAAGTTGGACGAAGATGAGGTTGGACAGCGCTTGCTGAGCATTCCCTGCGTCGGAACACTGACAGCGAGTACTATTTCAACTGAGATTGGCGACGGGAAGCAGTACGCCAGCAGCCGTGACTTTGCGGCGGCAACAGGGCTTGTACCTCGGCAGTACAGCACGGGAGGTAGGACGACATTGCTGGGAATTAGTAAGCGAGGTAATAAAAAGATCCGAACTTTGTTGGTTCAATGTGCCAGGGTATTCATACAAAAACTGGAACACCAGTCTGGCAAATTGGCCGATTGGGTCAGGGATTTACTGTGCCGGAAAAGCAACTTTGTCGTCACTTGTGCTCTGGCAAACAAGCTGGCCAGAATAGCCTGGGCCCTAACGGCACGACAGCAAACTTATGTAGCATAACGGCAGAAATACACCGGTTTAAAGAATTACTGATCTGGTTTTGCGAATACTGATATTGATGATACTAACGGCCCACCGGCCTGTTGAGGAACCTGTAAAACGGAAAGGCTCATTGAAGCCGTATATTTTCTGGAGGTTCATCAGGCGCGGAACTCATCAAGGCGCGGGAATAAAATCCCATTCAGACGCCGGATAGATTCAAGCAAGCCAACTTGTCGTCAAAATCGGTGTTGCAAAAACGGGAGTGACCATAGATTCCGTTTTCCAAGCGGACCCCAATTAACACTTGCCAACCTATCTACTGGTTGGTAGATTTGATTTTAACAACACGACACACAAACAAAAACACACAACAGAACATCAGGAGCGTCATCATGAAAAACATCATCAAAACCACCCTTGCCATCATCGCCCTGTCCGCCAGCGCACTGAGCTATGCCGCCAGCCCGCAAATGGTTTCCCGCAGCGAAGCAGCATCGCTGCAAAAAATTGGGGTGGTCTCTTCCGGTGGCTTCACCACCCTGGATGACCTGGTGGCCTCACTGGATATGAAAGCCGCTGATGCCGGGGCCACACACTACCGCATCACCAGTGCCACCGGTATGAATAAACTTTCCGGTACCGCTGTCCTGTATCGTTGAATACCCGTTACCCTCGCAACTGCGCCCGGAACCCTTCTGGTTTCCGGGCGCAGTTGTGTCTGAATAACAGGCACCCGCAGGTGCCAGGAGAACATTATGTCCACCCATGACAGTCTGATTGAACTGACTGATACCCTTATCCAGCAGAACGGCTACCAGGGCTTCAGCTATGCTGATCTCGCTGACGGTCTGGGAATACGGAAGGCCAGTATCCATTACCATTTTCAGACCAAAACCGACCTCGGGCTTGCCTATTGTGAATACAAGGAGGCCAGCCTGCTGAAACTGGAAGCTGCCCTGTTACAGCTGCCACCGGGTAAAGCCCGTCTGCAGGGTTATATGGACGCATTTCTCAAATGCGCCGACAGCGGCCAGATGTGTGGCATTCACGCCATGCTGTCCGACAGCGCCCTGTTTGAAGAACCTCTTCAGAAAGCCACCTCACGACTGGCACAAACCGACCTGCGCATCCTGACCAGTGTGCTGGTTTCGGGTCGTGAAAGCGGTGAACTGGCTTTTACTGCTGAGCCGGCTGACGTGGCCATTATCATCGGCAGCGCCATTAAAGGGGCCCTGATGCTCAATCGGATCCCTCCTCATGATGCCTGTTCCCGCACCATGAGCGCGCTTATTCAGCTACTCTCCCGCCCGTAAAGCCACGCCTGTGGCTGCCCCGGTTTAACCGGGGCAGCCAGCACTCAAAAAAATCACCGCTGACAACGCCTGTATTCCGGGGGCCTCAGAAGACATTAAGACTTTCCTTGCGTTTAATTTCCAGTTACCCCTTGCCAATCTATCTACTGGTAGGTAGAATAAATATTAACAACACGACAACACAATAAAACAGACATGCAAGGGGCATCATCATGAAAGCACTTATCAACGACGTTATCGCTGTCTTCACCCGTAAAGCCCATGGACCGGTCATCATCAAATCCGATCTTACTGAGGAAGAAAAAGCAGCTCTGGTACCGGTCCGTACACTCTCTGTTGGCTGGGTGTCTTCCGTGGATGAGCTGGAGCGGGAGGTTATCCGCGAAGCCCTTGAACATGGCGCTGCCGCTTATCTGATTTCTGAGCTTGAGCAGGCCCGTTTCGTTCATGCCCGCGCCACGCTGTTTGCATAAACACAAAACGAAAATAAAAGGACACACACCATGAAAAATAACGTCGAGACACAACTGCGCCGGTTACTTCGTAAAACGTCAGGCCTGGACATTATGGTTCTGCGGCTGTCAGTGATTTTCATCTTCGCCCTGTTTGGCACCTACAAATGGTTTGCCTTCGAGGCCAATGCCCTTCACCACCTGCTGCCAGGCACCTGGCTCGGTGCGCTGTATCCGGCTCTCGGCGTTCAGGGGCTCAGCTACGCACTCGGCGTGGTGGAAAATATCACCCTTCTGGCCCTGATTGCCGGATTTTTCCGGCCGGCAGTGGGTGCAGCAGGCGCCCTGATGGTGGCAGGCACCGGCATCGTCACCCTGAGCCTTCTGCCGCAGCTGGGTCGCATTGACAGCTTCATTATCAAGGATGTTCTTCTGATTGGGGCTGGACTGGTGCTGTTGCGTCATGACCTGCGACGGACACTGATTAACCGGAGGGCGAAGCAACTCAGCGCCGTGCACAAACCCCGCTCGTCTGACGCATTGTCAGCCATGGGGTGACCCTGAATTACGCAGCAGCCTGATATTTCTGGCCAGCAAATATGACACCACTCCCGGGTTCATGGTGAGAGGCATGGAAGCCGCCTTTCGGGCGGGGATCACTCCCCGCTACTTTTTAGAGCGCTACCTGGAAAATAAGTCGCTCCCCGCCAACCCGGACTTTGAAAAACACTATCTGGATCTTATTCATGAGCAGGACCCGTCCCGGTGAGTGAGATTTGTCAGGAGAGCGATATGAACAAACCGTATAAAAAAGACCCACAGACCATTCAGGCACTGACGGAACTGCAGTTCAGCGTCACCCAGAAAAGCGCCACTGAGCGCCCGTTTACCGGAGAATATGACGACCACTTTGAGGACGGACTGTACGTGGATATCGTCTCCGGTGAGCCACTGTTCTCGTCGAAGGACAAATTTGATTCGGGCTGTGGCTGGCCGGCATTCAGCAAACCAGTGGAAAACAACGTCCACAACCTGAGCGACCTCAGTCATGGCATGGTGCGTACTGAAGTGCGTTCCCGTCACGGTGACAGCCATCTGGGACACGTCTTCCCTGACGGGCCACAGGATACCGGTGGATTACGTTACTGCATTAACTCGGCTTCACTGCGTTTTATCCCGAAAGGCGCTCTGGAAACAGAAGGATACGGTGAATTTCTTCCCCTGTTTGAGAAAGGAGATAAGCATGAAAACTGATGTGGCAATCCTTGCCGGTGGTTGTTTCTGGGGTGTCCAGGAGCTGATCCGCAAACTCAATGGCGTGGTCAGCACCGAAGTGGGCTATACCGGCGGACGTAATGATAACCCGACATACCAGCACCACCCAGGACATGCGGAGGCGGTGAAGGTGGTGTATTCCCCGGATAAACTGAGCTACCGAAAACTACTGGAATATTTCTTTAGTATTCACAACCCTACAACAATACTTCGTCAGGGTAATGACGTCGGCTCAAGCTACCGCTCAGCCATCTTTTTCACCACAGAGGAGCAAAAGCAGCAGGCAAACCAGCTTATCCGTGAAATAGATGATTCAGGAGTCTGGCCCGGAGTCGTGGTGACAGAAGTAGAGCAGGCCGGTGAGTTCTGGTCTGCAGAGCCAGAGCATCAGGATTACCTGCAGCATAATCCCGACGGCTATACCTGCCATTTTGAACGACCTGACTGGACGCTTCCGGGATAAGTCACCGTCGCAGACTCGCAGCATTCAGCCCCGCCCATGTGCGGGGCTTTTTTGTTCATATGCAGAAACGAGAATGGGATCACAAACAAATTTCTTTAGTCCATTTCTTGCATACAAAACAATCAACATCCTGATTTTAAGGGGCATATTAGAAAAAAGATGAGGATGATTAGGGTCAAAGGGACAAAGGGACAATGTTTAGAATTATGCTGACCGTTATCGCAGGATCGTTATTTTACGGACTCTCGGCCAGTCTGTGTTTTGCCGGGCTTTTTCGCATACACGCCCCCAGTGCCTGCACAGCCTTCTGTCTGACTTATAACCCAACAGCCGGCTATGTCATGCTGGTTACCGGTATGACACTGTTTATCGTATTTTTGCTCAGCCTTTTCCGGACAACAAAAGCCCCTATTTAACATAAAGGCTTCATTGTACGCACCGCTAAAACGCGCTCAGGGCGATTTCAGCGCGAAGCCGGTGAAAACCACAGCTTACCCGGCGAAAACCCCGCAAAACTTGCCTGATGAATTCTGATGGCATGAATGGCTATGCACCGGACTGCATGGCGGCCCGTTTCAGTGCGTTTACCACCTGAAACCGCCAAAAAGCGCCCTTTTGCGCGGGAAATCTCTCATTTTCTCCCTGGAATACTCACAACAATCATAATTACTAGTAATGTTTTCTGTGTGTACGACAACTCTGTAATGCCTGAGGAATTAATGACCGGTTCAAACAACAAGACACGCGATATCACTAGCAACCGCAAGTATCTGATCAAGAATGCACGCGGCCAGGCAGCCTATAAAGCACGTATGCGCGAGGCGGGTTATAAGCAAATTGCGGTATGGGTACGAGAAGATGTCAGAGAGGCAGGACGACAAGCCGGACTGGAATCTGACGCGCTGTTGTCAGGGGCTGCGCAGCATGATCCATTAGGCTGGATGGTCGGTTTTGCTGAGGGACTCAGGCAGCGAGAAAAAAAAGACAGCAACCCGCAGTAAGCCTGCAAGACAGCACGAATAACAGAGAACAGCCAGTACAAGGAAGTAACGCTTCGCGTACCGGATTCAGCATATTTTTCAGGGAGTGTCCCTGCTAAACTCCTTCATGTCGACGCATCAACCCCGGAGGCTCTGTAATGAGCAATACCACACACTACGAAAACGCCAACTTCTTGCGGGAACTGGCCGAAAGTCTGCCCCGCATACTGCCGGAAGGTGGCCCGGACAAGGCAGCACTGTTGCAGCGCCTGGCTAACGAAGAACTGGCACAGGCCGAGTATGAAGATCAGGTTCGCGCCAAAGTGACTGCAGCCCGCGCTGATACACGCCCGGGCATGACCACGGAACAACTCCGCCAGCGGCTGCATGGTCGCTATCAGGAACTGCGTGATGCCGTATGACGTGGAATGGAAGCAGGGAGCCATCGAGGACGTAACGGCACTGTTTGACTACATCGCGGAAAATTCATCTCTGTGGGATGCGCGGAACGTCACCGATCGCGTTCTTGCGGCCGCAGACAAGCTGGCAGACTTTCCGCGTCTCTACGAAGTGGACTCACGCTATGGCGAGGACGTTCGCCGGATAAGCCTGATGGGACAGCATGTCCTCTATGATGTGAATGACCCGGCGCAGAAAATCCGGGTTCTGGCCGTAGTCGGCCAGCGCCAGAATCCCCACTCCGTCCGCTGATAACGGGTGACGGGGGCGCAATTCATTGCGTGGCCGTCGCCGGTTGGACAAGCGCAGCGCGTCAGCGCTTCCCCCATTGCCACCACCGGCGCGGTGTCTCTGCTGTCTCCGTTTTGTGTTCCAGTAGTCTCATGGCCTGCATTTCCTGCCGCAGCCCGGCCACCTCTTCCCGCAGCGCTTTTATCTCCGCAATCAGCGCCTCTGATACCGTTTTTTCAGTCTCATCCGGCAGTCTCAACCCGTCCCGATCATGAGTCTCAATCAGTCTTAACTCACCGTACACCCGGATAAGCTCGCTGGTATCTACGACACGACCACCATCAGCCTCCGTCCGGTATGATACGCGGCCTTTAGCCATATCCCGATACAGGGAACTTCGGGCTTTTCCCGTCAGTTCCGTGGCCTGTCTCACCGTCACCCACGCCATTGTCTCACCCCGCTATTTTTGAGACAGTATACCCGACAGGCGCACACCATGCCCGGAAGGAAAGAAACATGACGAAACAGGAAAAAACCGCTCTCAACATGGCAAAATTCATCAGGGATCAGTCGCTGCTGTTGCTGGAAAAGCTGAACGAACTGGATATGGATACCGCGGCCGACATGTGCGAACGGCTGCACGAGGACGCGGAAACGCTCTGGCTGGCAATGCGGGACCAGCTCGGGGAGGAATAACAGCACCGACGCGGCCGGTGCTGTCTGCCGTCATTTCATCAGACGACGCAGGCAAAGAAGGGTACCACCGATCAGGATCGCCGCCGTGCCTCCCTGCCCGAAATGCAGGAACAACCAGTCACGGATCGCCGGGTTCCTCGCCAGAAACTGCACGAACCCGTAGAGCAGCAGAAACACCGGCAGCACGCGCCAGAACAATTTCAGCAGATGCGCGGCCAGCACACACAGCCCTCCGGCCATCGCCCCGACCATAAGCAGGGCCTCCCGGCCCACAACCGCAATCCGGTTTGTCATAAAACACCTCATAAATGAATGATTAACCTCAGACCATGACCATGAATTTGAAGCAGGCAAACAGCCGTTCCCGGTCCAGCTCTGCCGTTTTTCGGGCCTCGCCGGTCTGTGGGTTCACGATTTCATCCACCGCCAAAATTGCCCGTTGCACCCGGACGAGCGTCGGCCTGTCCGGGCAGATGTACCAGATTTCATCGATGCCGTTCGCCCGGCGGTTGAACAGATAGGGGTCGTCTCAGAAAACGGAATCTATGGTCACTCCCGTTTTTGCAACACCGATTTTGACGACAAGTTGGCTTGCTTGAATCTATCCGGCGTCTGAATGGGATTTTATTCCCGCGCCTTGATGAGTTCCGCGCCTGATGAACCTCCAGAAAATATACGGCTTCAATGAGCCTTTCCGTTTTACAGGTTCCTCAACAGGCCGGTGGGCCGTTAGTATCATCAATATCAGTATTCGCAAAACCAGATCAGTAATTCTTTAAACCGGTGTATTTCTGCCGTTATGCTACATAAGTTTGCTGTCGTGCCGTTAGGGCCCAGGCTATTCTGGCCAGCTTGTTTGCCAGAGCACAAGTGACGACAAAGTTGCTTTTCCGGCACAGTAAATCCCTGACCCAATCGGCCAATTTGCCAGACTGGTGTTCCAGTTTTTGTATGAATACCCTGGCACATTGAACCAACAAAGTTCGGATCTTTTTATTACCTCGCTTACTAATTCCCAGCAATGTCGTCCTACCTCCCGTGCTGTACTGCCGAGGTACAAGCCCTGTTGCCGCCGCAAAGTCACGGCTGCTGGCGTACTGCTTCCCGTCGCCAATCTCAGTTGAAATAGTACTCGCTGTCAGTGTTCCGACGCAGGGAATGCTCAGCAAGCGCTGTCCAACCTCATCTTCGTCCAACTTTCGTTTCAACTGGGATTCCAAATCTTTAATCTGCTCAACAAGATAGTGATAATGCTGTTGTAATTTCAGCAATAACTGGCTGAGGTAAAGAGGCAAACTATTATCCTCAAGAATGGTACTCAGTCGGCTAATAACGGCAGCTCCTCGGGGAACGCTAATGCCAAATTCCAGCAGAAAAGCATGCATTTGATTGGTTGTTTTTACCTTATCCTGAACCAGGGATTCACGGACACGATGCAGAGCCCGCATTGCCTGCTGAGATTCCGTTCTGGGCTGCACAAAACGCATAGACGGACGCGATGCAGCTTCACAAATAGCTTCGGCGTCGACAAAGTCGTTTTTATTGCTTTTAACGAACGGGCGGACAAATTGTGGTGATATCAGCTTTGGGGAATGCCCCAACTCTTCCAACTTGCGTGCCATAAAGTGAGAACCGCCACAGGCTTCCATTGCGATGGTTGTAGCGGGGCATGTCGCCAAAAATTCGATCAACTTTGGCCGGGTAAATTTTTTACGGTAAACAGCCTTCCCGCGACGATCCTGGCAATGAATATGGAAAGAGTTTTTACCCAGATCGATACCAATGAGCGCAATGTTTTCCATGATAGTTCTCCGAATGAAAGCCTGTCCTCAGCATAGTACCGGGAAGGAGGGAGTGACCATCTCATTAATTATCCCACGCTAAGACTGTTTTTTGTACAAAGCGGTATCGACTGTACGTAATGAGCGGTATTTTCCGGAACCGGGCCCGGTTGTACCAAGCCAGCCACGCGCGCTGGAAACGCATGAAGTTAAACGCATCACTGCAGACTTCGTGCACTCCGCACGCCTGGCGATGGAAGCCGGCTTTGACGGCGTGGAAATCATGGCGGCAAACGGATTCATCTTTGACCAGTTCCTCAGTAGCGAACTGAACACCCGCACCGACGAATACGGCGGCTCGGTGGAAAATCGTCAGCGTTTCCTGCTGGAGACCATTGACGCCGTGGCGGAAGCCGTGGGTAACAGCCACGTTGCCGTGCGCCTGTCACCGTTCGGCCGCATTTATGACCTCGCGCCGTATGAAGGTGAAGAGCAAACCTGGTCAGCCATCACCGACGCGCTCGGTCAGCGGGAACTGGCCTACGTACACCTTTACTATCAGCCGGTGTACATCAAAGCGCCACTTCCGGAAGGCTTCCGCCGCCGTTTTCGCAACACGTTTAAAGGCACCATCATCGCTGCCGGCGGTTTTACCCGTGATATCGCAGAGCAGGCTCTGGAAGATGATGAGCTGGATCTGGTGGCATTTGGTGTGCCCTACATCGCTAACCCGGATCTGGTTGAAAGAATGCAAAACGGCTGGCCACTGGCAGAAAGTGACCGCGCCACCTACTACGGCGTCAGTGGTTCCCCGGAAAAAGGCTATACCGATTACCCGGTCTGGCAGGCGCAATAAATCCCATACGGTCGCGGTTCTCTGATAAGTGAGATCCGACCGCCCAACGTCTTTGAGGAATCATTATGCAAACGCTGAAACCCACCCTTACCATCGATATCTGGTCAGATTTGGTCTGCCCGTGGTGCTGGATTGCTAAAAAAAGATTTGAACAGGGTCTGAATCGCTTTGAATTTCGCGACCAGGTGGTGATCCGCCATCACAGCTACCGTCTGGCCGGTGGTACTCCCGCGATGCCTTTTAAGGATGCCATCGTTAAAAAGCTGGGCAGTCAGCATTCAGCGGAGCTGATGATGAATCAGGTGGGCACCGCCGGTAAATCTGAAGGTCTGATCTACAACTTCGACGGCATGATGTTTGGTGATACAGAAGATGCACACACCCTGCTGGTTGCCGCGCGTAAGGCCGGAATTGCGGACGCGGTGGAAGAACGTTTTTATCATGGCAGTATCACCGAAGGTCGCTCTCTCTTTGACCGTCAGCAGCTCGTTGCCATGGCCGTAGAAGCCGGTATGCCGAAAGCTGACGCTGAAGCCGCCCTGGAAAATGACGATTTTCGCGCCACCGTTTCCGACGATGAAGCCCACGCACAGTCTATTGGCCTCAGCGGCGTTCCGGTTTTTGTGATGAACGAAAAATATGCCATCAGCGGGGCTCAGGCAGCAGATAACTTTTTGAATGCCCTGCGTCAGGTCTGGGATGAACAGCAAACCGAATTTTCAGCCACTGCGGGTCAGACCTGCGGAACGGATGGCTGCAGTATTTAATCCGTCAACCGCCGGCAGTTTCACGCTGCCGGCAACGTCTTACCCACCAGTAATGGAGTCAGAAAATGAACACTTTTTTCAAAGGTAAAAAACTGCTCGTCGTCGGCGGTACCAGCGGCATGGGCCTGGCCGTGGCACGCATGGTACTGGAAGCGGGCGGCAGTGTCGTGCTGACCGGGAATAAAAAAGACAAAGCCGAAGCGGTGCAAAAAGAACTGAGCCCTCTGGGACCGGTTGCGGTCATCGCGGCGAACCTGATGACCGAAGAAGGTATGGAAACTATCCGTCAGGAAATTAATGCTCACCATCGCGATATCAGCCTGATGGTGAATGCCGCCGGTATCTTCATGCCCAAAGGATTTACCGAGCACAGCTTTGCCGATTATGACATGTATCTTTCGCTGAACCGAGCCACGTTCTTTATTACACAGGATGTCGTGAAGAACATGCTCGCCGCGAAGCTCGAAGGGTCTATCGTCAACGTCGGTTCGATTGGTGCTCAGGCTGCACTGGGTGACTCGCCGGCCTCGGCCTATTCAATGGCAAAAGCGGGTCTGCATGCCCTGACGCGTAATCTGGCGATTGAGCTGGCCAGCGCGGGTATTCGTGTCAACGCGGTGTCTCCCGGGATTGTTCATACGCCGATATTCATACAAAAACTGGAACACCAGTCTGGCAAGTTGGCCGACTGGGTCAGGGAGTTGTTGTGTCGGAAAAGCAACTTTGTCGTCACCTGTGCTCTGGCAAACAAGCTGGCCAGAATAGCCTGGGCACTGACGGCGCGACAGCAAACTTACGAAGCATAAAGGCAGAAATACACCAGTTTAAACAATCATTCATCTGGTTTTGCGAATACTGATATTGATGATACTAACGGCCCACCGGCCTGTTGAGGAACCTGTAAAACGGAAAGGCTCATTGAAGCCGTATATTTTCTGGAGGTTCATCAGGCGCGGAACTCATCGAGGCGCGGGAATAAAATCCCATTCAGACGCCGGATAGATTCAAGCAAGCCAACTTGTCGTCAAAATCGGTGTTGCAAAAACGGGAGTGACCATAGATTCCGTTTTCTGAGACGACCCCTACTTTGTTGAAGCGCTGCCAGTTCATTTTCCCCATCTCTTAACGGGTGAGAGTCCATTGTCCTGAAATAGGCACAGCCCGCAGAGGCAGTATCGGCAGAAACGGATTTTTTCTCCAGAATTTTTTGAGCACTTTTTTTTGCTTTAGCTAGGGAAGGTGCGAATAAGGGCACTGTTGCAAAGTTAGCGATGAGGCAGCCTTTTGTCGGTGATGCTAGTGTATGATGGTGTTTTTGAGGTGCTCCAGTGGCTTCTGTTTCTATCAGCTGTCCCTCCTGTTCAGCTACTGACGGGGTGGTGCGTAACGGCAAAAGCACTGCCGGACATCAGCGCTATCTCTGCTCTCACTGCCGTAAAACATGGCAACTGCAGTTCACTTACACCGCTTCTCAACCCGGTACGCACCAGAAAATCATTGATATGGCCATGAATGGCGTTGGATGCCGGGCAACCGCCCGCATTATGGGCGTTGGCCTCAACACGATTTTCCGCCATTTAAAAAACTCAGGCCGCAGTCGGTAACCTCGCGCATACAGCCGGGCAGTGACGTCATCGTCTGCGCGGAAATGGACGAACAGTGGGGATACGTCGGGGCTAAATCGCGCCAGCGCTGGCTGTTTTACGCGTATGACAGGCTCCGGAAGACGGTTGTTGCGCACGTATTCGGTGAACGCACTATGGCGACGCTGGGGCGTCTTATGAGCCTGCTGTCACCCTTTGACGTGGTGATATGGATGACGGATGGCTGGCCGCTGTATGAATCCCGCCTGAAGGGAAAGCTGCACGTAATCAGCAAGCGATATACGCAGCGAATTGAGCGGCATAACCTGAATCTGAGGCAGCACCTGGCACGGCTGGGACGGAAGTCGCTGTCGTTCTCAAAATCGGTGGAGCTGCATGACAAAGTCATCGGGCATTATCTGAACATAAAACACTATCAATAAGTTGGAGTCATTACCGATAATAGTGTCTCGTTGTGTCTGGATAAGCGGATATAACGGCGTTCACCGGTATTTCTTTAATTAAAAAAATGATGTGTATGACTGATTTGTCTTGTGATAAATATCCTTAACAGACGGCGAGCTCGTCCGCCCATTTTGTTGCGGCCTGCATGGTTTCTATAACAGTGAACTCGCTGATATTGAGGGTATTACATATTTTCGCGGTTTCCTCCCAGTTAAGTTTCTCATAACATAACGACAGGGTCAGTATGTCAAAAAGTTCACCTTTATGTTCACAAAGCGCGGCAGTTACGTTTTGCGGGATTGAAATCTGTTTAATTAAATCGTCCATGGGGAGTTCAAGAATGACATCCAGCAATGAAAACAGACCGCATATAAATGCGTTATAGGATAATGAAACATTATTTATTTTTCCGGCAATTAATTCGCAGAATTTTCCGCGAACCATGCTCAGATGATAAAGTTCACTGATGCCGGAACGCCCCATATTTGAAAGGGCGGCCACCGCAACAAACCGCCGGAGTTCATTGCCCCCCAGATACATCAGCATTTCTTTCAGGGTAAGATTGTCCGCCTGAATTATGCCATGTGAGTTAAACAGCATGTTTCTGACGTAGCGCATGATTTTATATGACAGCGTCAGATCGGTTTTAAGCAGACGTTCGACCGCGGCAAAGTCCGGGTTTTCCCTGTTCACCTCCATCATCAGCCTGGAGAGTGGCAGGGGGTTCTGGGAAAGGCATTTATTTCTGAGGATTTCCGGGCGACTGAAGAAAAATCCCTGGAAAAGCGCGAAACCCGCCCGGCTGTAAAGCTCAAACTCGTCCCTTGTTTCCACTTTTTCAGCAAGGAATTTTATGCCCTGCAGAAGCTGACTTTTTCTGTGGATATATTGCCGGATATCTTCATAGTCATTGTCTCTGACATCAAATTTGATGACAGAAATATACTGCATAAAGCGGTCCCATTCATCATCCATCGTGAAATCATCGAGCGCAAGCTGGTAACCCCTGTCGTGCATATCCTTTACGGCACAGAAAAGCGCATCATCCGGGACTGCATTTTCCAGAATTTCGATGACCACTTTTTCATTCGGCAGCGTATCGCCCAGTCCGTTAATGATCATCTGGTGCGGCACATTAATAAAAGAACTGTGATTGTTGGCTATACGGGGAACAGGGATGCATAAAAACTGGTCAGAAATCATTCTGGACGTGGCGTATTCTGGTGAAACATCGGGAAAGGCATTGTTCATTCCGTCCCTGAAAAGCAGCTCATAAGCGACGGTCTGCATTTTTGTGTCAAAAATAGGCTGGCGTGCGATAAATGAATACATATTCCCGGTCCCCAGGTCAGCGTTATAATTTTTAGAAATGTAACCTTTCTATGGCACTGTTGCAAAGTTAGCGATGAGGCAGCCTTTTGTCTTATTCAAAGGCCTTACATTTCAAAAACTCTGCTTACCAGGCGCATTTCGCCCAGGGGATCACCATAATAAAATGCTGAGGCCTGGCCTTTGCGTAGTGCACGCATCACCTCAATACCTTTGATGGTGGCGTAAACCGTCTTCATGGATTTAAATCCCAGCGTGGCGCCGATTATCCGTTTCAGTTTGCCATGATCGCATTCAATCACGTTGTTCCGGTACTTAATCTGTCGGTGTTCAACGTCAGACGGGCACCGGCCTTCGCGTTTGAGCAGAGCAAGCGCGCGACCATAGGCGGGCGCTTTATCCGTGTTGATGAATCGCGGGATCTGCCACTTCTTCACGTTGTTGAGGATTTTACCCAGAAACCGGTATGCAGCTTTGCTGTTACGACGGGAGGAGAGATAAAAATCGACAGTGCGGCCCCGGCTGTCGACGGCCCGGTACAGATACGCCCAGCGGCCATTGACCTTCACGTAGGTTTCATCCATGTGCCACGGGCAAAGATCGGAAGGGTTACGCCAGTACCAGCGCAGCCGTTTTTCCATTTCAGGCGCATAACGCTGAACCCAGCGGTAAATCGTGGAGTGATCGACATTCACTCCGCGTTCAGCCAGCATCTCCTGCAGCTCACGGTAACTGATGCCGTATTTGCAGTACCAGCGTACGGCCCACAGAATGATGTCACGCTGAAAATGCCGGCCTTTGAATGGGTTCATGTGCAGCTCCATCAGCAAAAGGGGATGATAAGTTTATCACCACCGACTATTTGCAACAGTGCCACTCTTGGCATCGACACCAATGTGGGCCTTCATGCCAAAGTGCCACTGATTGCCTTTCTTGGTCTGATGCATCTCCGGATCGCGTTGCTGCTCTTTGTTCTTGGTAGAGCTGGGTGCCTCAATGATGGTGGCATCCACCAAAGTGCCTTGGGTCATCATGACGCCTGCTTCGGCCAGCCAGCGATTGATGGTCTTGAACAATTGACGGGCCAGTTGATGCTGCTCGAGCAGGTGGCGGAAATTCATGATGGTGGTGCGATCCGGCAGGGCGCTATCCAGGGATAATCGGGCAAACAGGCGCATGGAGGCGATTTCGTACAGAGCATCTTCCATCGCGCCATCGCTCAGGTTGTACCAATGCTGCATGCAGTGAATGCGTAGCATGGTTTCCAGCGGATAAGGTCGCCGGCCATTACCAGCCTTGGGGTAAAACGGCTCGATGACTTCCACCATGTTTTGCCATGGCAGAATCTGCTCCATGCGGGACAAGAAAATCTCTTTTCGGGTCTGACGGCGCTTAGTGCTGAATTCACTATCGGCGAAGGTGAGTTGATGGCTCATGATGTCCCTCTGGGATGCGCTCCGGATGAATATGATGATCTCATATCAGGAACTTGTTCGCACCTTCCCTAAGTCACCGGCGGCTTGCCTGCCACACATTGAACATTACAGACCAATTAGCACTTTGTCACCGGGGAAAGATGTAAAGATTATGTATAAATAGATTGGCTTAGAAGTGACATTTCAACTTTGGAGAAACAGGTGACATTTTAAACTTGCTTTAACAAAATTTTGGGACTGACCGAAACAAAAAGGCCAGCCCCGGAGGGCTGGCTATTCAGTACAGGGCAATGACAGGTTTCTTGATGCCGCAGGCGTGAGCGTAGCGGGTCAGTGTGTCGATGCTGGCTTTGGTGATGTTGTTTTCCAGGCGAGAAATAACCGGAGGTGTAACCCCCATGCGTTCAGCAACCTGCGCTTTTGTCAGGTTGTCATGCTTGCGCCATTCAGCAAGCAGCTCCCTGAGCTTTTCCTTACGTTCTTCTTCCTGCCATGCAGCGCGATATTCATCGTCCTGCATCCACTCGTTATGCAGTTCTTTATGGCTTACCAGTTTCATTAAGTACCTCCGCTAACCGCTTTTTGGCGAGATCGATTTCTTTCGCTGGCGTTTTCTGTGACTTCTTGATGAAAACACGGAGCATGATGATGGTATTGCCTTTGTGGTATACCCAGATTCCCCTGGCTATGTCCGTCCCCATCGTGCGGATCTCAAAAAGTCCATCGCCCAGGGGCTTCGTGTCCGGCTCCCGCAGTAATCGGGCGTCATACTCCAGTTTGCCGATGAGACGGTCAAACTTCACCCTGATTTTTACGGGTAATGCTGTGGCTTCTTCCCTGGCTTCCGGGTGATAAACAACGCTAAACATGTGACCTCCCATTTCTATTAATATTAACCTATAGGCTAATTTCAGACAAGGTAGAATTAACCTATAAGCTAATTTTGTTGGCAGTTATCGTGGCTACCCGGTCACTACCCTGTTAGCGTGAGTTTTCGTTCCACTGAGGAACGGGGACTTATGCGCGTTAGCGCATGTAAGGCGGCAGGATGAAATGACAGGTAGCACCGAGGGTTAGCCGCCGATACCAGTGAGGGATCGAAAGGGATCGCCTATCCATCCCTTCACCCTGCAAAGCCATATTCCGCTAAAAGCGGCTCAGAGGCTTTTGTGCGCGGTCGGAGTGGTCACAACAAGGCGAAGCCGCAGTTGGGGCGTATCTCCGCGTTAGCGGGTCGTAAGAGCCGCTTACGAGCGTGTAAGCTAATTCTTCAGCGATATTTGCTGACGTATCCGGCGTGGCCGGATTTGTCCAATCCCTCGATGGCTAACAGGCGAGCTGTTAGCCATCGAGGGATTCCGTTCTGAATGCCCCGCGCTTTAGCGTGGGGAGCTACTTTTGAGGCGCTCGCGCCGATGCTGTTCGGTTATCCACTTTTTAAAGGGGATAACAGTAATGTCTTTTATTTTTTGGTTTATCTTTTAATACGTAAGTAATTAAAAGATAAACCAAAAGAGTATTTGCGCCATCTCGTTTGCACTTCATTATCACTTACCCACAAGCTATACAGCAGTTGTGGTGGGTCTACGCCGGAACCGCCGAAAAATCCGTCATTCCTGTAGGCGGGATGGGTTGGATTTCGAAAATTATTGTACTATAAGGGCTTCCCCGGCGTGTCAACGCCGGTGTTTATGGTTTCTGTCTGCTCTTCAGTAAAAATAAAGGGGAGAGACTGCGGCACTATAAACGGCCATGATGAATCGTCATCGATTCGGACCCTGATGAAAGACGCGCGTGAGGTTCTTGTTCGTTAAGCGGATACGTATATCCTGTACAATAGCCAGATAGGCCTCACGGGGTATAACCCTTTATCATCAACGAATTGCAGGTCAGATGGTTATTTTGTTTCGTGCTTTAGCTGGCTGAGTACAGCCTGAAATCATCACCGTAAGGGCAGCACGCGATACTTTGGGTTTAACCAGAACAGTTTTACCGTGTTGGTCAACGCAGTGAACAGCGAACACATTTTTAGCAAGATCGATACCGACAGTCGTGATGGTCATAACGAATCCCTCCGGGGCTATGTTTACCCCATGATTGCACAAGAGTTAATCAGGCGCATATCCAGGGGAAGTCCCTTCCATTCGTTAAGGGGCACTGTTGCAAATAGTCGGTGGTGATAAACTTATCATCCCCTTTTGCTGATGGAGCTGCACATGAACCCATTCAAAGGCCGGCATTTTCAGCGTGACATCATTCTGTGGGCCGTACGCTGGTACTGCAAATACGGCATCAGTTACCGTGAGCTGCAGGAGATGCTGGCTGAACGCGGAGTGAATGTCGATCACTCCACGATTTACCGCTGGGTTCAGCGTTATGCGCCTGAAATGGAAAAACGGCTGCGCTGGTACTGGCGTAACCCTTCCGATCTTTGCCCGTGGCACATGGATGAAACCTACGTGAAGGTCAATGGCCGCTGGGCGTATCTGTACCGGGCCGTCGACAGCCGGGGCCGCACTGTCGATTTTTATCTCTCCTCCCGTCGTAACAGCAAAGCTGCATACCGGTTTCTGGGTAAAATCCTCAACAACGTGAAGAAGTGGCAGATCCCGCGATTCATCAACACGGATAAAGCGCCCGCCTATGGTCGCGCGCTTGCTCTGCTCAAACGCGAAGGCCGGTGCCCGTCTGACGTTGAACACCGACAGATTAAGTACCGGAACAACGTGATTGAATGCGATCATGGCAAACTGAAACGGATAATCGGCGCCACGCTGGGATTTAAATCCATGAAGACGGCTTACGCCACCATCAAAGGTATTGAGGTGATGCGTGCACTACGCAAAGGCCAGGCCTCAGCATTTTATTATGGTGATCCCCTGGGCGAAATGCGCCTGGTAAGCAGAGTTTTTGAAATGTAAGGCCTTTGAATAAGACAAAAGGCTGCCTCATCGCTAACTTTGCAACAGTGCCTTTCCATAAACCGGAGACGGAGCTGCAGGCCAACGAATGGCTCTGGAACTATCTGAGTCGTTACAATGCGCAGCAACACCGCAGCGAGAAACACTCGCGCCTGGAGGACTGGCTGGCAAATATCCCCCGGGACGGCGTGAGAGATATGTGCAGCTGGGAACAATACGGTCGGTTCGCCCGGGATGGGGATGTTCAGCTGTCTGGCCAGAGCATGAATACGATCGGCCCGTTCAGCCGCTTTGCCACGCCTGAACGTCCGATAACGGTGTAGTGGCACAGGCCCCGATACCGGATAATAAGGCCCCCATGTTTCACCGGTAAACTCCACATACATCTCTTCGTCAAACAACCCCCACAGCAGAATGACGATTTCCCCCGCCATATCCGGTTCAACTTCCCATGCGGTGCCGTCTATCGTTACCCGCGCATCAACACCCACCTTGCGGGATTCCGGCTCAGCGCGTTGTCCGGAAAGGCACTTTAGTCGTAAAGTACGTATCCTTAACATACTGGAAAGTGCTGTAAGCGTAGTTCGCCGGGATGATCTCTTTATTCAATGTCGAGTTATTGCGGCCGACAGAGGCATAATCCTGATAATAAAGTGCGGCAACACCTGCAATCAAACTCAACGATGCCAGCACGGAGAGCAAACGGTAAGCAATGCCTTTATACCATTTTTCAGGATATTGAATTTTTATTGAAAAAAGGAGGATGGCAGGAAGGATACCGGTAAAGACGAACCATATAATAATTGAGCCATTAAGATAGGAATGCGCTTCCTGGGGGTTAGTTTCAATAATGTTTTGAATCATCGTTTGATCAAACATTACTTTATATTTTAGTGTCGAATAACTGACCAGTGAGCCAGTGATAAACAGTAAAGCAAAGAAAGGTTTCAGCAGAAAACGAACTGAGAAAGGCATAAAAACAACGTTAAGCGCCGCAACCAGAACAAAGGGAATAGAAATGACAAAACCAATTTTGACATGCTCTAAATGCGACAAAATCTCGTAAAAATGCAGCAATATTGGCCAGTTAAGTAAAAACGCAAAGATCATTGCCAGAAGTAAAACCAGCGGAATAACTTTCACCCTGAAAAGTACAGGCATTAACACCTCCGGAAAATAGTAAACCAGTAAAAACATTGATGATAATTACAACAATTCAATCTAATATTATGATTGCCTTATTCGCTGCAAAGCAGAGATTATCATTCTGAAATCTTAGGTTAACCTTAACGAGGCTTTGTTGAATAAATCAGATTTCGGGTAAGTCTCCCCCGTAGCGGGTTGTGTTTTCAGGCAATACGCACGCTTTCAGGCATACCTGCTTTCGTCATTTTGTTCAGCGCTCGTACCAGGGCCATAGCCTCCGCAACCTGACCATCGTAGTCACGCAGCGTCAGTGAACCCCCGAACAGCTGTTTTACCCGGTACATCGCCGTTTCCGCTATCGAGCGACGGTTGTAATCTGTTGTCCATTTCCACCGCGCATTACTCCCGGTCATTCGCTGATTAGCCACTGCACGGTTACGGTCTGCATATTCACCGGGCCAGTAACCCGCACCTTTTCGGGGAGGGATAAGCGCGCTGATTTTCTTACGCCGCAGTTCATCGTGACATAGCCGGGTATCGTAAGCGCCATCGGCGGCGGCTGACCTGATTTTCCGGTGGGTTTGCCGGATTAACCCGGGGAAGGCCTCTGAGTCCGTAACGTTGTTCAGCGACAGGTCAGCGCAGATGATTTCATGTGTTTTACTGTCAACGGCGAGATGCAGCTTACGCCAGATACGGCGGCGTTCCTGGCCATGCTTTTTGACTTTCCACTCGCCTTCACCGAAGACCTTCAGCCCGGTGGAATCAATTACCAGGTGTGCGATTTCACCCCGGGTGGGCGTTTTGAAACTGACATTAACCGACTTTGCCCGCCTGCTGACACAGCTGTAATCCGGGCAGCGTAGCGGAACGTTCATCAGAGAAAAAATGGAATCAATAAAGCCCTGCGCAGCGCGCAGGGTCAGCCTGAATACGCGTTTAATGACCAGCACAGTCGTGATGGCAAGGTCAGAATAGCGCTGAGGTCTGCCTCGTGAAGAAGGTGTTGCTGACTCATACCAGGCCTGAATAGCTTCATCATCCAGCCAGAAAGTTATGGAGCCACGGTTGATGAGGGCTTTATTGTAGGTGGGCCAGTTGGTGATTTTGAACTTTTGCTTTGCCACGGAACGGTCTGCGTTGTCGGGAAGATGCGTGATCTGATCCTTCAACTCAGCAAAAGTTCGATTTATTCAACAAAGCCGCGGTGATGCTTACGGTATGGTGGTTATCAAGTTTTATCCTGATTAGCACCCTTAATGGCTATTTCGATAATCAGGACCGCGATTTTCTGACAGGTAAACTTCAGCTCACCGAAGAGTTTCTTAAAACAGAGACGTTCCGGAACAAAACGGATATTAAGTCATTATCAGAAAAAATAAACGATGCGATGGTAGGGCACAATGGTTTATTCATTTCTATAAAAAACATGGAAAATGAAAAAATTGTTGAACTCTATGCCAAAAATTCTGTTGTTCCAGCGGTCCTGCTTAATAAGTCGGGTGATATTCTCGACTATATGATCCAGACGGAAGAAAATAACACCGTGTACCGCAGTATCTCGCGGCGGGTTGCCGTGACGCCGGAACAGGGTAAAAGCAAACATGTCATCATTACGGTTGCCACGGATACTGGGTATCACACCCTGTTTATGGATAAGCTCAGTACCTGGCTGTTCTGGTTCAATATCGGTCTGGTCTTTATTTCTGTTTTTCTGGGCTGGCTGACCACACGTATTGGTCTGAAACCGCTACGGGAAATGACCAGTCTGGCTTCCTCCATGACCGTACACAGCCTGGATCAGCGTCTTAATCCCGATTTGGCTCCGCCGGAAATTTCTGAGACCATGCAGGAGTTCAATAACATGTTCGATCGCCTGGAGGGGTCATTCCGGAAACTGTCAGATTTCTCGTCTGACATCGCGCATGAGCTGCGCACACCGGTCAGTAATCTGATGATGCAGACGCAGTTTGCACTGGCTAAGGAAAGGGATGTTTCGCATTACCGCGAAATCTTATTCGCTTACCTGGAAGAACTGAAAAGGTTGTCACGAATGACCAGTGATATGCTTTTTCTGGCACGTTCAGAGCATGGTCTGCTGCAGCTGGATAAACATGATGTGGATCTGGCCGCCGAACTGAATGAATTACGTGAGCTGTTCGAGCCTCTGGCAGACGAAACAGGAAAGACAATCACCGTTGAAGGAGAGGGCGTTGTTGCCGGAGACAGCGATATGCTGCGACGTGCTTTCAGTAACCTGCTTTCCAATGCAATCAAGTATTCTCCCGATAACACCTGTACAGCGATACACCTTGAGCGTGACAGTGACTGTGTGAACGTGATGATTACGAATACGATGTCCGGCCAGGTTCCCGCTAATCTGGAACGTTTGTTTGATCGGTTCTATCGAGCTGATTCATCAAGGGTCCACAACACGGAAGGCGCGGGGCTGGGATTATCAATTACAAGGTCGATCATTCATGCTCATGGCGGCGAGCTGTCAGCAGAACAGCAGGGGCGGGAAATTGTGTTCAGTGTGCGCCTGTTAATGGATTAATCCCGTTCTTCAGGAGAAACCTGGAAGGTGACAAAATTGTCATCATTCAGTCACGCGATAAACAGAGGCGGTTTTTTATAATCATACATAAATCAGGAGCAGAGTGATAACGCAATCGCCTGGTTCCTGGAGTGATGAATAACCCGCCCTGAGATCAAATGCTTTCTCTGTTATAAGCCGTTGATTGTTTGGGTATGAAAACACCGGAGACCCAACCATGAAAAAGATCCTTGTATCATTTGTTGCCATTATGGCTGTCGCTTCATCCGCCATGGCTGCAGAGACAATGAACATGCATGACCAGGTAAATAATGCCCAGGCACCCGCCCATCAGATGCAGTCAACCTCTGAAAAAAGCGCTGTTCAGGGAGACAGTATGACAATGATGGATATGAGCGGACACGATCAGGCTGCAATGTCCCATGAAATGATGCAAAACGGCAACGCTTCTGCCCACCAGGACATGGCGGAGATGCATAAAAAAATGATGAAAGGCAAACCAGGGACCACCAACGAATCAGCAACGTCATTTTCAGAAATGAACGAGCATGAAAAAGCCGCTGTTGTGCACGAGAAGGCGAATAATGGTCAGTCTTCCGTTATTCATCAGCAGCAGGCTGAAAAGCATCGCAGCCAGATCACCCAGAATTAACCCGCAGCTCCACTTGTTAGACCCTCATTTGACGCCGAAGTCACTGGCTTACGCTCCCGTCCGGGAGCGTTTTTTTTATTCTTTCATTTATCATTGAGTCTTATGGGAATGGATTTAATCAGTTACTTAATCCCTGCCTCAGCAACAAGTCCCGGAAAGAGCAGCTTTATATTCCGGGTTTTTCTGCTCATAACCTCAACGGTGGCGCTTAGGATGTACTTTGTAAGTACCCAGAGTGTGTGTCATCAGTACCGGTGTTAATGCACCAGCCCATTCCAGCCATGTATACCCATGTAAATCCCAACAGCAGCAATCAGGGCGCTTGAAATATAGGGGGCTCTTCTGGCGATGGTATTGAAGCCACTCCAGCGTTTGGCGACCTGACGAACGCTGATCGCCGCACCCACTCCAACCGTTACGAGGGTCAATGCCAGGCCGATACTGAAACAAACAACCAGTGTGGCACCCAGCGTAAGCGCTTTAAGCTGAAGGCAGATCAACAATACAGTTATAGCTGCCGGGCAAGGGATAAGCCCTCCTGTCAGTCCAAATATCAGGATTTGCCCGTTGGTTACTTCTTTCCCGTCGAAGCGGCGTTTTATGTCATTGGCATGAGCCAGTTCGTGAGCGTCCTGATACTCTTTCGAATTCACATCCAGCCCATCAAGCTCAGAGTGGTCATGGTCATGGTCGTGTTCAGCGAACGCCACATCATAGTCATGGACATGACCACGATGTCCCAGAGACAGACGTACGTTGAAACTGTGAGGCTCAGGGATGGGAGATGTTGACTCCAGATAATCACCATGATCAACAAATTCAAAAGTCTGAGAGATCGTACTGTTTTCCCGAAGTGTGGTTAATGAGATATCTTCAGAAGCCCATCTTTGGCCACTAAGAGTGCGTAGCCGCCAGTGGGGAAGTTGTCCTTCTTCAAAAATGGACAGTTCAACTTTTCCATGGCCAGTATCGATCAACCTTGTTTCGTCATGGTGATGATGTTCATTCTCCTGCATTCCCTCCAGCCAGTTTTTCTCACCGCTCCAGGTTCGCCAGAACATCCAAAAAGCCGTACCAAGGATGATCACTGAAGAGACCATCTGTAGCCAGGGTTCGGCTGATTCTGCGGTAAATTTATTACTGATATACATCCCTCCAAAAGCAATCAGCCATACGACTGCAGTGTGCGACAATGTTGCCGCGACACCCAGCATCACGGCCTGACGTACGGTGCCTTTTATAGCAATGATGAATGCTGCCATCATTGTTTTGGAGTGCCCGGGCTCCAGTCCATGAAGCGCGCCAAGCAGAATGGCGCTGGGGATGAAAAACCATGCGTTGCCTTGCTGAAGAAGTGTCGTAAATTCGTTCATGAGAATCATTCTTGGTTATTAAGTGTAGGCCGGATTCTACTCCCCCCAGTAAAATATACTACCCCCCAGTAGAATAACGCTGGTATAGTTACATAAAATATCCAGGAGAGTGAGAGCCCACATGTCACATACCATCCGCGATAAACAAAAACTGAAAGCACGTACAAGCAAGATCCAGGGGCAGGTTGCTGCGCTGAAAAAAATGCTTGATGAACCTCACGAATGTGCCGCTGTACTGCAACAAATAGCCGCCATACGTGGTGCCGTGAATGGTTTATTGCGTGAAGTGATTAAAGGACATTTGACTGAACATATTGTTCATGAAAGTGAAGAACAGAAACGAGAAGAAGACCTGGACGTTGTGCTGAAGGTTCTGGATTCTTACATCAAGTGACAGTTTGGCTAAAAGCCCTGAGCATTAATTTATCTAAATAACACGTTATCAAGTGACGGTTTTGGGCTGTTTGTAGCGGCATAGTGAGTTTGTTTAATCAATGAGCTTTAAGATGCCCCCCTTCATGCAAGGCAACGCGTACATTTCTGGTACATCTACTTCCCTTACTTTGCTCAGGGCAACCCACATTGTTAAAGCCTCTACTCGCTGACCATCAAAATCACCCAACGTCAGATAATGGAAAAAAATTTTGGATGACATTTTGAAACGTGTCCTCTGCTGTGAACGTCGAGAGATGCTACGCGAGAAAGGAGATGACCTACTTAGTATCCTGTTAAGTAGGTCTATCTGAAGAAGTAGACAACTTTAAAGTCTTTTTCATGTTAAAGGAGACAACTTTAATGTCTGTGTACACCTACCTTTGCTCAAATCAAAATGTTCTGACATACCAAAATGGAGTGTAAAATGACTCAAAACCAGGGTTCTGAGCCAGTACCGGCGAGCCGGACAGGGCAGCTCATCAGCGCCCGGGATATGGCCATGCAGAAATTCGAAGAAGGGATGCGGTTAATCTCGGAAGCGTCGGAACTGTGCGGTCTCTCTCTCTTCACCAGCAGAATTATGCAGCCCAACGCATTTGGTCTTCCGTCGTCACTGGATCGCACCATCGAGGAGGGGCGTAAGGAAATTGACCGTAAAACGTGGAAAAGGCTCTTTGAAGAAACAGGTATGGACCGGTACTGGAACCATAAGCAAAAAGAAGCCTTTAACGAATCCCTTCGTACGGATCCGCCCGTCGCTTCCCTGGAGATTGTTAAGGGAACATTACAGCATGCACTGGCTAACAGACGAGACACCCTTGCAGAAGGTTTCGTTGATGTTCTCAACAAGCTTGACCGAAGTTTCAAAAGCAATGCCAGGCAATATACAATGCCAAAAAAGCTTGTTCTTCGGGGGATTTTTCCTGGTGTGAACGTGCTGAGGTACAACGGTTTCTCGCAGGACAATCACTTTTGTTTACGCGACTTTGAGAATATTGTATGCATCTGTTCTGATACTCCAACACCTGCAACCGGCGGTGGGCTGAGTATGGTCGACAGGCTGACGGCCATGAGAAATACAGAATTCACAGGCGAGGTCAGTGATGAGAATGGCTGGCGGTGTAGTCTCCTAAACAGGAAGTTTAATATCCCAACCAGAGCAACACTTCCTGAGCGTCATACTGTTCCTTTACGCCCATGTCGCTAAAGAATTCTTCGAAATCTGTTTCGGGAACGCAATGCCTGGACAGTTCTTGTAATGCTCGTTCTTTAGATACCGTCTCACCTTCAGCTGATTCGAAATACGTCATGGTTGACCTCTGACATTATTACAACAATCTTAAGCATTTAAATTGATGAAGGAGCTCAGGTCAGCTGACTTCGTCGTAAAACTGCCGCAAGCGCTGGGAGGCTGCAAATTCAATTCGTGACTTCAGCAGTTTGGCGACGGCCGCAAAGACATCAACGACCACGGAGTTCCCAAACTGTCTGTAAGCCTGTGTATTGGACACAGGGATACGGAAAACACTTTCCCCGGGTTTATCGAAGCCCATTAGCCTGCTGCATTCACGTGGCGTTAGCATGCGTGGCCGACGGTCCATGTTGTATGTGTTATGGAAATCAGTTTCTCCCAGCTCATGAGACCAGCCCCGATCAATAAGAATTTCAGATCCGTCTTTCATATAGCGGCTTGAGAGGGTTCTGGTGACACTATTAACATTGGAAGGATCTACTAGTCCAAAACCAAAACCATTGCCTTTTGCCGCATGTTTCTTTGCATAGTTGTATAAGTACTCCCAGAGTTTAGGGGAGAGGATGTATTTACTATCTACGCTCGGATCCAGTAAATCTGAGAGAGAAGGGCGCTTGTCCGGATAAAAGTCTTTAATGTCTCTCAGAGTAAAACCGTCTTTCAGACGTAGGTCGCGGCGAAAACCAATAAGGACGATACGTTCACGGTGCTGGGGTCGGAAATGACGGCCATCGATGACTTTAGGATCATCCGCGCCCGTGCTTTCGCTGTTTGCGACGTCGTAGCCAAGCTCATCGAGCGTTTTCATGATGATGTTAAAGGTATTACCCTTATCGTGACTCTTCAGATTTTTTACGTTTTCCAGAACAAAAATTGCAGGTTGTTTTGCCCGGATGATCCTGGCCACATCAAAGAAGAGCGTACCCTGAGTGTCGCACTCGAAACCGTGTTTGCGACCCATAGAGTTCTTTTTACTGACACCGGCGATGCTGAATGGCTGGCATGGAAATCCCGCAAGAAGAACATCATGATCCGGGATAGAGGCATCGATAAATTTGTATGCCTCGTCATCAGTAACCTCGGGCCGGTTGCTAAGAGTGATGTCACGGATGTCTGAATTGAAGCGGTGCTCGTTCTCATCGCAATACCAGTTCGCCCGGTAAGTACGGCTGGAATAAGTATTCCATTCGCTCGTGAAAAGACATTTACCACCGATGGCATCAAATCCGCTTCGCAGTCCACCTATCCCTGCAAACAGCTCGATAAAGCTAAAGTGCCTGTCCTCATAATCAGCAGGTCGTGAAGGTATTAAAGTCTGTAGATAGCGTCCATCTGCGATACTCAGATCACAATGCTCAGGTATGCATGTAACCTGACGTTTAAGGGATGCACGGGACCAATTACTGCCATTTTCATCATTTAATACCTGAGCCAGATATTTCAGGTCATAAATAGTCGAAGCTGTTAACAAAGTTTTGTGGATCAGAGATGGTGTTTTATCCACATCATTCAGGTCTGTCTCAAGATCATGAGTGTAACGTTTCATCCAAACTCTCTCAGGAATAATATCTTTGAGATAGATTAACACGCTTAATTTGGATTATTTTTTGGTTCAGGTTCTAAATTTATTGTGATTATTCTGCCTTTAAGTTGCAAAAAGATTGGTTTTAAGCCCGCCCATGAAATAATGACTTGTTAAAATACTGCCTGTAAATAGGCTTGTGGATACATGTCTGTACTCAACAAATTCAGGTGAAATGATGTTTTTTTTTACAAAGTTACTTTTGCCCATCATGATTGTTGTATTCCCAGTGGCGTCCTGGGGGAACTCAACAACTTTTGAGGCAAAGGTGGTTAAGATTGTTGACGGTGACACCATAACTGCGTTGGATGCTCAAAACACAACCATCAAAATACGGATGTATGGTATAGACGCTCCTGAATCTAAACAGGCTTTTGGCCAAAAAGCAAAACAGGCCTTAACCACAGCTATAGCAACTAAAATCGTTACCGTGATAGACCATGGTACGGATATCTATGGCCGTATGTTAGGTACCATCTGGTTAGATGGATATGATATCAATGCCTCTATGGTGGACAGTGGATATGCGTGGGTTTATCGGTTCGAAGATAACGCCATTGTCCCTGGCTATATCAAATATGAATCCGCAGCACAAAAGGAGGCAAAAGGGGTTCGGTCTTTAGGGACTATTATGCTTCTTGATAATACCGGGAATATGATTCCATCAAACCATCCTTATTTTGAAGTCATCTCAAAAGCATGTATAAATGGAGTGCGTGACTTTGTTCGTCAAAACCCGTGGGTAGTCTGACGGTCAACTATAAAGCATAATATAATTAGTAATAACAAGGAACAGACATGAATGAAAACTCAGTAATCTTAATAAGTTTATTTTGGTTTTTTTTGGGATCGAGTGTTGTAGCTGGTTTTATGGATGCATCATTATATTGCTGGATTTTTGCAGCCATAAGCGCATTGTTTCTTCTTTCGGTGATACAAACACCAAAGGAGTTAACGGTATCTATTAGTCATATGACAAGCAAAACGCTGATCTCAAAGACAGATGATGGATACACATTTAGCATTTCACCTTACGGAGACGGGTACCGCTTATCAGTCTCGCCTGAAAATCGTCACAATGGTACCCAAAGCTTTGACGGCTGGTTCCCACGTTTTTTTTCCGAACCACAGTATGCCAAATCATCTTTAACTAAATTTCTCGGTGAGTCCTTAGTATGGGAAGAAGATTCAAGTAATGCTCTATGAGATTACTTATTATAAATTTTTCTATTAATCTCCATGGAGTGATATATGAATTTGGCCTATTTTTTATTTTTGTCTATAACTGTTATGCTTACGAGCTTTATTATTAAATCACTTGTCGTATTGGTAAAGTTCAAATTACTTCGTGATGAACGTCTCGAATATACCAGCAATAAAAATATTGATGAGATGTACGATTTAATGAATGCGAAGGAAGAAATCCTCATAAGGCATCATAAGCAGATGTTGGCATTGCATCTTTCACTATTAATATTCGTTCTATTTATTGCTTACATTTACTAAAAATAATTTTATTCAACATTTCAACAAAGGGTTTTCAATGGAAAGCTTCGAAACTGAACAAATGATTCAATATGCTTTCTACATAAATATCGTAATAACGACTGGTTTGGCATGGTTTTGCTTGCGGTCAGGATTGCATTACAATTTTTTCAGAAAAGCAGAGAGTGCCAGAACAAAAGGGCTGAGTAGTACCTCTACTGAACACGGTCCAGCAATAGTGAGACTAAAGAAGCTACAAGCATTAGTAGATTTTATTAGTAACTGTGCTTTTCTAATCCTTTCAATTGGCACAGCTTATATTTTGTATGTTTGGAGCCACAGTTAACTCATACGAGGTAACTTCGGCAGGTAACAACTTCTAATGCAGGACTTTAATAACTCTAAGGGATTCTACATGAAAAAAGACGATCTAATTACGCGTTGTAAATTACTTAAAGGCGAACGCGATGAGTCTATCTTTACCATATTAATTGGGATAGTAGTAAAGCTGGGGCTGGTAGGCCTGGCATTCTATCTGTTGCTTGGTTCCACGATTGATTGGTCAAGCTGGAAAACTTATGCCGCCATGTTGATCTTGGGAGCATTTCTCTAAAATCTTGAACCTTTTTTCACTCATTACAAGCCATGGCCTAGTGCGTAGATCATACGACTTTAAACCTTATGTCATTGATTTATAAGTACATATAACAAAGATTATGTTAAATATTAGAATAAATAACATAAAAATCAATATGTTAAGACGGTAACCAGCTACTTTCCCATTCCAGCAACCAGTCATGGAAGCTTTAGAAACAGAGTCCTCTCATGAGTTTGTGATGCCTTAAATCCATGGTGAGCATAGAAACCTTTGGCTTCTTCAGTAAGCGCATGAACCATTATCGCACGAACCCCAATGTTCTCAGCTACGCGATAACACCGTAGAACTGCATCGTGGAGTAAATCGGCGCCAACCCCTTTTCCGTGCAATGAGACATCTACCGCCAGGCGAGCGAGTATAATCACCGGTATAGGATCTGGCATGTTACGCCGAAGACTACCTGTCGCTTCCGTATGGTTAACGCTACCGGTGGCCAAAGAGTAAAAACCAGCTACTTGCTTCGTACCCGTCTTGCAAACAACGAACGTTCGGGCAGCGCCAAGAGCTTGATTTTTTAAACCTCTCTGTTTTAGCCATTCATCGAGGACTGTCTCTCCACTGACGAACTCAGCCAGCTGATGAGAGCTGGATAACGGCTCGGGCGTGGTTATACGTCCCACTGAGGTTTCCTTGCCAGTAGTTTATTAATGGCGGGCTCATCCTCGACTGGTGCATCGAGCATATCGATGAACTCTGCATACTGTTCGTCGTTAAAATTGAAAACACGGCGATCAAGGATCACATTCTCCGCAGCCTTGCAGGCCATCTCCAGGATAAAGTCGGTTCGCGATTTATGAAGGATCTCTGCAGCAGCATCGATGAGTGCTCTCTGAGACTCTTTAGCTCTTAGGTTGAGTTGAACATCTGATTTCATACACACCTCTCTTGTATAGCAATTGATATACAAGAATAACACAACACGAACGTATAGCAAATGCTATACACTTCAAAGTACCGATAATGCGTTTTATGTTAAATATCAGTTACTTGAATCGATTTCGTAACATAAGTTGATGTGTTTGTCGTGTCATGACAGCACAATCAGGGATGTCATCCCCTAACGAGGCAAGGACTAAGTTAATGAACAGAACAGATTAAGAAGTACAGACTCGCTGGCTTGAGAGCCGGCAGCCTGAAGATCGTACCTGTAATGAAGCGGAACAATTTTCGGATGAATGCTGGAAGAACGGTCTGCGGCTGGATAAAAGCCCGTCTGTGCACTATCAACTTCTGATGGAAACCATCCGCAGGACGCTGATCCCGCGGCCAAAGTGAAGCCCTCCGTCGGTCTCCACTATTATCGCTACCGGGTTAGCCGTCAGGCATGGCCCGGTTTAAAAAGATATGCTGACAGTTCTGCTGCAGTTATATCAAACTCGAGTTGCTGGATTAATTCTGCCAGTTTTTTCTCTGCAGTATCACGATCAAACTGATTTTGTACTATCTGGAGAGCAACCTGTTTTAGCTCCGGAGGGAGGTGTTCCAGATTGATATGATTATAACCCGAAATGTCATCATCCGGATTTTCGAAGAGCCAGCCGTAACTCATAAGGTCACCTGTTCTATTTCACAAATTTCCAGACACCTGGCGGTACCCGGTCATACAACTTTCCCATCGTCATCTCCGCCAGCCGGTGATCAACCGCGGCATTGAAATGCTCAAGCTCATCATCTGACAGAGAATATTTATTTTTTTCTATTACCCTTTCCAGGGTTTCCTTCGATGTACAGCGCCGTAGTCGTAAAATCCATTCCTGTTTCGTCATTAGTTTTTTATATCCTGAGGCGTCCCTAGTATTTAATTTTACAAATAACGCAAATTTCTTTCAGGCGTTATGGCCCGTGCCGTTCTGCTTAAGATAATCACTGATGCTCAGGCCGGACAAGCGAATTTTATCCGAAACTTCCCTGAACTGCTCTTTCCATCCATTTGTCAGATGTCTTTGTGACGTGATTTTGCAGGCGACGCTGAACGGCGTTCTCCCCAGTTTTTCGGAAAGCCAGAAAAGATGCTTACCAATATCATCATTCGGGACGCCATCGAGCGCATCCAGTAATAAAGTTTCCTCTTCAGCCACCCAGGCCTGGCGGGCATTCGGAAAGCGTGGGTCAGGTACAGGTGCCTGTTTCTCTTCCTTCGGTTTCGACGATGCCGGTACCGCGGGCTTTTTCATGCCGACGCGCGCTTTCATGGCGCCGATGGCGGCCACGGCCCGCACCAGGGTTTCACGCTCCTGGCGCGTGAGCAGGCTGTCCTCGCAAATCAGGGTGTTCAGGTTATCGATCAGGGTGTCCAGTCGGTTTTCAGTGACTTTCATGTTTTAGCTCTTGTTCCTTGTGGTGGTTGGGTACAGTCCCGGTTCTCATGCTCCAGGCCGGAGTTCGTCAGTCATTTTTTGCAGCGCGAGCCGGTCACGCCAGGATGAACGTGGCCTGCTGAAGACAATGGGCTCAGGGCCTCTCTCCTGCTTCGGCGTCGTTCCACACCATCACCGTGGCCAGATGCTCCGCCACCTCCCGTCCCGTGTAACCGGCCAGGATAGTCAGCGCCCGTGAGGCCGCTTCACGCGACAGCGGACTGCGGAACCCGAATCCATCCGTCATCAGGAGCCACTGCAGACGTTCAGTCCAGCGCTCTCCGGGTTTGCGAACTGGCGAAAACACAATCTCCGTCAGCTGCCCGCGGTTGCAGTACAGCTGTCGCTGTTCCAGCTCATCCAGCAGGCTGTTCAGCTCGCGCCGGTCAGCTTCTTCCTGACTCATCAGCGGCCAGCGGATGCGGTGCCACTGCAGCTCCTGCGCCTGGTCGTCCGTGAACCCCGCGCGGGCCAGCAGGTCAGCCAGCGCGGCCACCGTGTCTTCCTCGTATGTGGCAGCAGTGAGCGGGTCCGCGTCGCGCAGAACGTGCAGCAGGCGCGCCGGTGCCGGCAGCATCCGCAGGGACGCTTCAGGACTGACCACGGCCAGTTGAATATCCTCAGTCAGCCCGGTGATCCCCTCCGCCTGCAGCGCGGCGTCCAGCTGACGGCACCAGGTGCCGGTCTGGTCCGCCGGCGCGGTAACGTCCACCGTGCCCGCCTCCGGCGTGGCGCTCTCATTAATCTGTACCCGGACCGCAATCCCCGCATCGTGACAGGACTGCAGCCAGGTGGCGACCTGCAGGGGATCGCCTTCCAGGCGTGTCACCTGCCCGGCCGCATTCCACAGCTGCAGGCAGGTGGTGCCGTCAAGACGGATCACGTAGTCACCCCGCAACGCCCGGTGCCATCGACCATCCAGCTCCACCGGCCGGTCGTCAGCCTCATCTGCCTGGACAGGCGGGACCAGAGGCAGAACCCGGATCGCCGTCGCGCGCTGCTCCGCCAGGACACGCGCCTGTTCGTCAGCGAGAAACGGGGCGGCCAGCGCACGGCCGGCATCCGTCAGCTCGACGGCCAGCTGCAGGTTCGGCGCGCGCAGGGTGCGCAGCCAGCCCGCGGCTTCCATGCGCCGGCAGGAGGCACGCAGGTTGGGGTCCGCTTGGAAAACGGAATCTATGGTCACTCCCGTTTTTGCAACACCGATTTTGACGACAAGTTGGCTTGCTTGAATCTATCCGGCGTCTGAATGGGATTTTATTCCCGCGCCTTGATGAGTTCCGCGCCTGATGAACCTCCAGAAAATATACGGCTTCAATGAGCCTTTCCGTTTTACAGGTTCCTCAACAGGCCGGTGGGCCGTTAGTATCATCAATATCAGTATTCGCAAAACCAGATCAGTAATTCTTTAAACCGGTGTATTTCTGCCGTTATGCTACATAAGTTTGCTGTCGTGCCGTTAGGGCCCAGGCTATTCTGGCCAGCTTGTTTGCCAGAGCACAAGTGACGACAAAGTTGCTTTTCCGGCACAGTAAATCCCTGACCCAATCGGCCAATTTGCCAGACTGGTGTTCCAGTTTTTGTATGAATACCCTGGCACATTGAACCAACAAAGTTCGGATCTTTTTATTACCTCGCTTACTAATTCCCAGCAATGTCGTCCTACCTCCCGTGCTGTACTGCCGAGGTACAAGCCCTGTTGCCGCCGCAAAGTCACGGCTGCTGGCGTACTGCTTCCCGTCGCCAATCTCAGTTGAAATAGTACTCGCTGTCAGTGTTCCGACGCAGGGAATGCTCAGCAAGCGCTGTCCAACCTCATCTTCGTCCAACTTTCGTTTCAACTGGGATTCCAAATCTTTAATCTGCTCAACAAGATAGTGATAATGCTGTTGTAATTTCAGCAATAACTGGCTGAGGTAAAGAGGCAAACTATTATCCTCAAGAATGGTACTCAGTCGGCTAATAACGGCAGCTCCTCGGGGAACGCTAATGCCAAATTCCAGCAGAAAAGCATGCATTTGATTGGTTGTTTTTACCTTATCCTGAACCAGGGATTCACGGACACGATGCAGAGCCCGCATTGCCTGCTGAGATTCCGTTCTGGGCTGCACAAAACGCATAGACGGACGCGATGCAGCTTCACAAATAGCTTCGGCGTCGACAAAGTCGTTTTTATTGCTTTTAACGAACGGGCGGACAAATTGTGGTGATATCAGCTTTGGGGAATGCCCCAACTCTTCCAACTTGCGTGCCATAAAGTGAGAACCGCCACAGGCTTCCATTGCGATGGTTGTAGCGGGGCATGTCGCCAAAAATTCGATCAACTTTGGCCGGGTAAATTTTTTACGGTAAACAGCCTTCCCGCGACGATCCTGGCAATGAATATGGAAAGAGTTTTTACCCAGATCGATACCAATGAGCGCAATGTTTTCCATGATAGTTCTCCGAATGAAAGCCTGTCCTCAGCATAGTACCGGGAAGGAGGGAGTGACCATCTCATTAATTATCCTACGCTAAGCCTGTTTTTTGTACATATTACTATTCACTGAGCGTAATGCGCGGTATTTACCCTGTCCCAGTTTGAGGTTCGTTCTCCAGACGTAATCCCCGCTCAGGTTGATATGTTCCCATCCCAGTGGTGACAGATGGGTAATCAGTTGCTCATTAATCGGGATCCCTTTTCGTCTCAAAGAATCTATCGCTCTTTCTATATATACCGTATTCCACAGTGAGATCGCCGCAGTCAGCAACGTCAGACCGCTGGCTCGATAGCTCTGATTCTCCAGCCCCCGATCTCTGATTTCACCCAGCCGATGCATAAAGACCGCTCGCGCAAGGGCATTGCGAGCCTCACCTTTATTCAGCCCCGCCTGTACGCGTCGACGCAGTAAAGGATCCCTGAACCAGTCCAGCATAAACAATGACCTTTCGATGCGGCCAATCTCTCTCAGCGCCTTTGCCAGACCATTCTGCTTCGGATAGCTTGCCAGCTTTTTCATCATCAGTGATGCTGTTACCGTTCCCTGCTTTATAGAACTTGCCAGACGCAGCACCTCATGCCAGTGGGTTTCAATTTCCTTTAGATTCAGGCTGGTTGTCGAGATGATTGACTGAAGCCCCTGATACAACTCAGCTTTTCCATGAATAAACAGCCGTTTGTCATGAAGATCCCGGATCCTTGGCGCAAAAGCGAATCCGAGCAGATGCATTAGCGCAAAAACATGCTCAGTGAAACCTGCTGTGTCGGTGTAATGCTCTGTAATTTCCAGATCAGTTTCGTGGTACAGCAGACCATCAAGTACGTGTGTTGAATCCCGCACGCGGCTGATAACTTTGGTGTAAAACGGGCTGTATTGGTCCGAAATATGCGTATAAATCTGCACGCCTGGATCCTGACCGTATTTAAGATTGACCTGACCAGCATAACGCCCGTGACTCCCCACCCGAAAGTTCTGTCCATCAGACGATGACGTTGTTCCATCGCCCCAGAATGCCGCCAGAGGGCTTTTTTTCTGGGCATTGACCAACTCGGCCAGCGCAGCTGAATAGGTTTCATCCCTGATGTACCAGGCCTGAATGCCCTCGAGTGACGATTTGGTCGTTCCCGGACAGGATTCGGCCATTTTTGTCAGTCCAAGGTTGATACCATCGGCCAGGATGGTGGTCAGTAACAACTTTCTGTCTTTAGGTCTGACGTGATTGTTTTTGAGATGTGTGAAATGGCGGGTAAAACCAGTCCAGCCGTCCACTTCATCCAGCATTTCAGTAATTTTAGGGTGAGGGAGCATGCCATAAACCAGATCGCCAAAAGGGGATGCTGCTGAAGGGACACTGTTATCCAGCGGGGTAATTTTCACGCCTTTATCCGAAATATCAACATCGGGTAAATCACCGGCCAGCGCCATCGCGTTAACTTCTTCCAGACGCGATGCAAGAAGCGTCAAACGGCTCTTGATGTATTCATGGCAATCGGCCGGAACAGCAAGGGGTAACTGGTTATCCCGGAGTGATTTTTCAAAATCGTCTGACGGGATCAGATAATCATCGAAATTCCTGTAGCGGCGTGCCCCCTTTACCCAGATGTCACCTGAACGTAAGGCTCCTTTCAGTTCATTCAGCACGCAAAATTCGTAATATTTTCGGTCAATGCCGGTGGGGGTGATCACAACCTTTCTCCAGCTTTCCGGGATGAACCCGATTGGCGCGGAAGGCGGTACTTTTCGGAGTTGTTTTCTATACATATCTCTGACGGTATCCAATGCGTCACTGAGCTGCATTGCGGCGGGTGCAGCCCTGAACTGCAACACGGACAGCATCCGGGGGGCGTATTTACGCAGCGTACTGTATTTTTCTGTGATCAGATGCAACGGGTCGAAGTTGTCCTTACGTGACAGGAACCGCGTCTCTTCCACGCTGTTGATGAATTCCTGCCAGGGAAGGACGTCTTCTATTGCGGCCCAGGGATCTTCCCCGGACTCTCGGTAATGACTCCAACTTACTGATAGTGTTTTATGTTCAGATAATGCCCGATGACTTTGTCATGCAGCTCCACCGATTTTGAGAACGACAGTGACTTCCTGCCCAGCCTTGCCAGATGTTGCCTCAGATTCAGGTTATGCCGCTCAATGCGCTGCGTATATCGCTTGCTGATAACGTGCAGTTCTCCCTTCAGGCGTGATTCATAAAGCGGCCAGCCATCCGTCATCCATACCACGACCTCAAAGGCCGACAGCAGGCCCAGAAGACGCTCCAGCGTGGCCAACGTGCGTTCACCGAATACGTGCGTCACAACCGTCCTCCGTATCCTGTCATACGCGTAAAACAACCAGCGCTGGCGTGATTTAGCGCCGACGTAACCCCACTGTTCATCCATTTCAGAGCAGACAATCACATCACTGCCCGGTTGTATGCGTGAGTTTACCGACTGCGGCCTGAGTTTTTTAAGTGTCGTAAAATCGTGTTGAGGCCAACGCCCATAATGCGTGCACTGGCGCGACATCCGACGCCATTCATGGCCATATCAATAATTTTCTGGTGTGTACCGGGCTGAGAGGCGGTGTAAGTGAACTGTAGCTGCCATGTTTTACGGCAGTGAGAGCAGAGATTGCGCTGATGTCCGGCAGTACTTTTACCGTTACGCACCACGCCTTCAGTAGCTGAACAGGAGGGACAGCTGATAGAAACAGAAGCCACTGGAGCACCTCAAAAACACCATCATACACTAAATCAGTAAGTTGGCACCATTACCGATGCTGCCATCGCCGGATTAGGCATGGCTTATGTACCGGAGCGCTATGCACAGCACGGGCTGGATACACAGCGCCTGGTAACCGTGCTGGACGACTGGACAATCACCTCGCAAGGTATCGCACTCTATTTTCCACAAAACCGGCACATGCCCGTCGCGTTACGACTGTTTGTCGACACCGTGAAAGCCACAACGCGCATCTGAAAAGCCCGACCAGGGCCGTTCAGGCGCGGCGAAAGGCCTGAACGCACCTCGTACCACCGTTTATTTGCTCAGTCACAAATAAACTGCGCTTCGCACTGGCGGGCGATTTCCCACAGCCTGTTGCGAATGACCTGCTTAAGTTGCAGCGTGGACTGGGACTGGGGTTGATCACGACGGCTGATCAGCATCACTTCAAACGGCAACGGCTGTGCGACGGGGAGTAATTTTAGCTGTTCGGCATAGCGGCAAGCCGTGAACAGATCCACCACGCCCACACCGCCGCCTGCCAGTACCATATCCGCAATCACCGAGTAGGTTTTAATCGATAACGACACTGCCGGATTCAGCTTTTTATCGCGTAGCGCGCGGTGCAGGACGCGCCCAAGCGGATCCTGGGTCTGCATCATCAGCAGGTTATTCGCGCATAACCATGCCAGCGTAACGGGCTCATGTTGGGGATGATTTGGCGGCAGTAGCGCCACCATTGACGACTGAAACAGCGGTTCCGCCAGCAGCGCTGCATCCACCTGCTGACCAAAGACCAGGGCGAAATCAAGCTGATTCTCCAGGATCATTTGGCATAAGGTACTAAAGTGTTCCGTGACCAGTTCAACGCTGACCGAGGGCACCTGTTGTCGCCAGGTGACCAATGCCGGTGCCAACACCATTTGACCGAAAGCGTGAGCCGCACCAACACGGACGATCTGCCCTTCGCCGCGTCGCAGTTGTTCAGTGAGCTGGGTGATGGATTGTAAGCGTTGGTAGAGATCTTCCACCTCTGGCAGCAGCCGTCGCCCTTCTGCCGTGACGCTCATGCCCTGGATACGCCGCTCAAACAGCGCAAAGCCCAGTTGCTGTTCTGCATGATTCAGCACGCGGCTGATATTGGGCTGCGATACGTTGAGCAGGCGCGCGGCTGCGCTGATGCTGCCGGTCTGTACGATGGCCTGAAAGACTTCTATGTGACGGAGCCGCATCATTATTTACCCTGTGTGGATTCAGCTACCCGCAGGCCGCTGTGATGCACCCTTTTCAGCGCTTCACTTACAGCACCGCCAACGCCTGAATCAAAATGGAAAACCTGAACCATCTGTCATCTCACCCGCGGTACGGGCAAAGAAACGGCCAGCGCCTGAATCTGTCCTGCCTCTGTCGTTATTCCTTACTGCCGATACGATCCGGGCGGGTAAAGACAGGACAACCCCTGCTGCAAAAATTGTACCGTAAAACAGAGGGAGGCGAAGGGACCCGCTACCGCCTTGCGCTGAAATAAGGCGGCGCCGGGCTTATGCAAGGGGAAACAGGTGCAAATCGCGCCGGTATCGGTCCATTTCCCCTCACTGGCTGAATCATTGAAAAGGGTAAAGCCAGGCGTTCGCCCTGCCATGGTGCAGCGGGGAGACGGCCGGGTTATCTCATGTGGATCGACGGTGCCTGGTGGCGGATTGTCGGTCAGTGCGCACGATCGCGCCCGGCGGCGATGTTTCTGAAAAAAGGAAGCTGCAGGGGCGAAGGTTACCCGCCCCTGACCTCATGGCTGTCCCTGTGCTACGACTGGGTACTCGCCAGGTAAGAAAATGCACTGAGCAAGCTGATCAACGTCTCCATCCGCTCTGCCTGATATCCCACGGTAACCGCATCGATGCGCGTGACGCCGGGGATCAGGCTGAACAGATCGGCCAACACGGGTTTACTGGCCTGAAGCTGCATATGATAAGGCGCGGTCAACCGGGTCGTGCGCGTATCGCGCTGATGCTCAAGCGCGGCGCGTGCAGCACTGCCTATGGCACGTTGTGCCGCTTTGGGACTAATGGATTCTGCGCAGGTATGGGAAATGGCGCGTTTGACACAAACGTAGTCAACCGTTGGGTAATACTCTGCTATCCAGCTCTGCAGCTGATCGTCGCCCGTGACCAGCCACAGTGGCGTGCCCTGCTCAGCGGCGGCAGCGGCGTAAATATCGGTTTCGCCCATCACCAGGCCATTGATATGGATACGCCAGAATGCACGGCCATTAATGGTGTGCGCCAGTACGCCGGGTTCGCCTGCTGCGCTGTGATAGCCCACCAGAAATAATCCGTCGAACGTCTGCTGTTCTATGCCTTCAACCATCGACAAGCCGCGCGGTTTGCCCTGCACCAGCCGGGCGCGGGGATCAAGATTTTCCGCCCGCAGGTTGGTCATTTGCGCATGGCTGTCTGCAACGACCACCTCCGTTGCGCCTCCCGCGAACGCCCCCTCAATCGCGGCATTCACTTCCTGTTCCATCAGACCACGGGCCAACTGATATTCCGGGTTGCCGGGTGTGCATTGCTCCGGACGCATAACGCCCGCGATACCTTCAATATCGGCAGAAATAAAAATTTTCATGTGGTTAACCTGTCCAGAATCTGAGTCAGTGAGGGGCGATGGTGACCCCGAAAGCCGGTAACAGGCTCTGCGCTCAACAAGGCATCGAGTACAGCCTGTTCGGTGGCATCTGCCGCGGCGGCAAGCAGCGGCTCCAGCATGGCGTCCTGCGGCGGTTGCGGCAGCGGTTGCGTTGAAAACGCTACGGCGATATCGCCCGAGCCGTGGCCCCAGTAGCTGCCCAGCCGCCCGAGGCCGGCACCGGCACGCTTCGCGATACGCTTCAACTGACGCGCATCCAGCGGCGCATCCGTCGCCATCACGATGATGACAGAACCGGCATCACGTTGCGGTGCCTCTCCTGCCAGCAGCGGTGCAATCACTTCACCGAGTCGCACACCGTCAAGCGTGAGCGCGCTGAGCGCGCCAAAATTCGCCAGCACCAGCACTCCCAGCGTGGCATTGAGCGACGGAATAACACGCGAGGCCGTGCCGATCCCGCCCTTCAGATTAAAACAGCTCATCCCGCGTCCTGCGCCAACGCTGCCGCGGGAAAAGTGCGCTGCGGCTGTATGCAATGCTTCCTGCGCCATCGCCTCACTGATGGCCAGCGCCTGAATATCATTGAGCCAGCCGTCGTTGCACTCCAGGGCCAGCGGGTTCACCGTCGGCAGCGTCCGCCCGAGTTCCGGGTTACGACGGATGGCATCCCGTACCAGCGCGGTAAACAGCGTGCCCACCGCCAGCGTGTTACTGAGCAGAATCGGCGTGTGTAACACACCCAGCTCCTCGACCTGTGTCAGTCCGACCGGTTTCGCAAAGCCATTCAGAACTTCAGCTCCGCACGGCAGCGGCGTGAGATACAGGTTATCACCCGGCGGAACGATAGCGGTGACGCCAGTCTGCAGCTCTCCCTCAGCCAGCGTGACGTGGCCGACGCGCACACCAGCCACATCGCTGATGCGATTAGTGGGGCCGCATGCGCTACGCGGCTGCCCCAACTGACGCTCGTTACGCCAGCGATCCAGCAGCAGTTCGCACTGCAGTTGTTGAAAGTCCATCATCAGCCCTTAAGTTTCGGGTCGAGCGTGTCACGCAGCGCGTCGCCGAGCAGGTTAAACGCCAGCACCGTGATAAAAATCGCCAGCCCCGGAAACACGCTCATGTGCCACGCGCCCGCCATCATCATGCTCCGGCTCATGGCCAGAATATTGCCCCATTCAGGCACATCCGGCTCCGGTCCGAGGCCAATAAAGCTTAAGCCTGCCGCTGTGAGAATACTGGTGCCAATGCGCATCGTAAAATAAACAATGACGCTGGAAAGCGTGCCCGGCAGAATATGGCGCAGGATAATGATTCGGTCGGGTGCACCGGCACAGCGCACGGCTTCCACATAGGCAGCCTGTCTCAATGACAGCGTGGAGGCGCGAACAATCCGGGCAAAGACGGGCACGCTGAACACCGCGACGGCGATGATGACATTGTTCAGGCCCGTTCCCAGAAGCGCCACCACCGCAATGGCCAGCAGCATGCCGGGAAACGCGAATAACACATCAGCACCGCGCATGATCAGCATATCGACCCAGCTACCGTAATAGCCCGCCAGCAACCCCAGCACGACGCCGACAATCATGCCGAGCGTCACGGACAGCACGCCGACATACAGCGAAATACGCGCCCCATAGATAATACGGCTGAGCAGGTCGCGCCCCAGTTCATCGGTGCCCATCCAGTGTGCTGCCGAAGGGGGCGAGGATAACGCCATCCAGTCGGGTGCCATCGGATCCCAGGGAGCCAGCCAGGGCGCAAAGATCGCCACCAGAATCAGCAGCAGGACAAATCCGCCTGAAACCAGCGCCAGAGGATTGCGCACAAAAGCATGCAGGAAATCGCGCCACGGCGAGCGAATAACCTGAGGCGATTGATGACTCATCTCGGCTCCTGTCGCAGACGAATTGCCGGATTGACGACCGCGTAAAGCAGATCCACCAGCAGATTAATGACGATAAATTCAAATACAAACAGCATCACCAGCGCCTGAATGACCGGCTGATCCTGCGCTTTGATAGACTCAATTAACAGCCAGCCTAACCCTGGCCAGTTGAAGACGCTTTCCACGACAATCGAACCGCCCAGCAGAAAACCAAACTGCAACCCCAGCATGGTGATTACTGGGATGAGCGCGTTACGCATCACGTGTTTCCACGTCACCAGACGGTTACGCAGCCCTTTAGCTTTCGCGGTGCGCACGTAATCTTCCTGTGCCACTTCAAGGAAAGCCGAGCGGGTAAAGCGTGCCATGACCGCCGCAACGGACGATCCCAGCGTGATGGCGGGCAGGACAATATCGCTGGCCTTGTTAAAGCCGCTGACCGAGAACAGGCCAAAAGGCATCGCAACGAACTGGATTAGCAGCAGCCCCAGCCAGAACGCCGGCATCGAGATACCGCCCACCGCCACGCTCATTAGCGTCCAGTCTTGCCATTTCCCTCGTTTCAGGGCCGCGAGTACGCCAAGCATCAGGCCGAGAAGCACAGACCAGGCGAAACCGGCTAAGGCGAGCCACAGTGTGGGCAGGAAGCCCTGCTTAATCACCTGCAGCACCGGTTGCTGGGTGCGGTACGTGGTGCCAAGATCGCCATGTAACAGGCTGTCTATCCAGTTAACATACTGCTGCGGCAACGAGTCGTTGAGCCCGAGGTGCTGACGTGCCGCTTCGACCGCTTCAATCGGTGCATCCGGCCCGGCATAAATGCGCGCCGGATCGCCCGGCAGCAGCTTGATGAAACCGAAAACCAGCAGCGAGACCACCAGCAAAACCGGGATCATCTCCAGCAATCGGCGAATGATGTATGCAAACATGCCATTCCCTGAAATAAAGGTGAAACGGGAAGCCTCACGTGCCGCCGTAACCGGCAAGGGCACGTGAGGGACATCCGCGACTTATTTAAACGACGCCTGAGTAAACAACAGATTGCCATCAGGCAGCATCGAAACGCCTCTCAGGGTGCTGCGTTTGCCTACCAGATTGTCTGGCGTGCCAAGGAACGCCACGGGGGCCTCTTTCCACAACAGCTTTTGCGCTTGTGCATAGGCGATACCACGTTTTGCCGGATCGGCCGTCGCCAGCCCGGCAGCAATCGCCTTGTCGACATCAGGATTGCTGAAATAGGAGACATTGTACGAGGTAGGTACCCAGGATTCGGTGGCGAACAGCGGACGCAGAGCCCAGTCGGCATCGCCTGTAGACGTCGACCAGCCGCCATAATAGAGGTCAAATTCGGCTTTTTTCGGGTCCTGAACGCCCCACAGCTTCGCGTTGCGCGTTCCGGAATCCATCGGTGTCACCGTGGCGCGAATACCCACCGTGGCCAGTTGCGCCTTCAGCACCTGGGCGGCGCGCACGCTGGCGGTCGCATTGGTGACCCAGAGCTTGAGATCCAGCCCATTCGGGTAGCCCGCCGCTTTCAGCAACGCTTTGGCCTTATCCGGCGCATAGTGGTAATCGGGATCGCTCTGCTTCTCATAGAACTGCACCCCTTCCGGCATCGCGGAGGTGGCCGGTTTACCCAAACCGGCAAAGGCCACCTTCAACCACAGATTACGGTCAATCGCATAGTTGATTGCCTGGCGCACGCGGACATCGGCCAGTGGCTTATGCTGCGTATTGATCGCCATGTAATAGAGATAGATGCTCGGATCGCGCTGAATCGCGAGGTTGCTGTCCTGCTTCACCGCCGCGATCAGATCCGAAGGCAAAGGCCAAATGGCATCCACCTGACCCGATTTCAACGCGGCAACCCGTGTCGCATCTTCCGGACTGGGTGAGAAGATCACCTGATCGACTTTGGGCCAGCCCTGCCGCCAGTAACCGTCATACTTCGCCAGCGTGACCGCTTTGCCCGGTGTCCAGTTTACGAATTTAAATGGTCCGGTCCCCACCGGATGCAGCCGCAACTGGGCCTCGTCCGGATACTGTTTCAGAACCGACGGGCTCCACATCACCGCCGAAGGGTGCGCCAGCGTGTTAATAAAAGCACCAAATGACTGATTGAGTGAGATTTTCACCTGATCGGGTGCCAGCACCGTCACCTTATCGATCATTTTGTACAGGCTGTTGCGCTTCAGCCCTTTTTTCTGGTCAGCCAGACGATCAAGGTTCGCTTTGACCGCTTCCGCATCAAAAGGCGTACCGTCCTGGAAGGTAACGCCTTTACGCAGCGTCAGCGTAAATTCCGTCGCACTGTCGTTGGAGGTGTAACCGGTCGCCAGCCAGGGCTCCAGCTTCATCTGGGGATCAAACTGAAACAGGCGCTCAAAGATACCGCTTTGCACCGAGTAGCTGACATTATCCGAGGTATCGTGCGGATCGAGCCCCGTAATATCGGCATACATTGAAATGCGCAGATCCTGTGCCTGCGCGGTCATGACCAGTGTCGTCGTTAAGGCGAGGGCGAGTGAAGTACGGCGGAACAGCGTTTTCATAAAATCTCCTGGTCGTTAAGGATTATCGCAATGCAATGCCGTCAGCGACCCAGTGTTGCGGTGCAACCTGCCGATAACGGGGTTTCGTGACCGTTTCGCCCACCTTTCGCAACGGCGAAGGGATTTCGCTGTCATCAAAACGGCGAGGCTGACGGTTCTCGGGATCTGCCACCGGCACGGAGGCCAGCAGACGTTGGGTATAAGGATGTTGCGGTTGATTAAAGACCGACTGGCGCGGTCCGAGCTCGACAATCTGGCCGAGGTACATCACCGCCACGCGGTTGGCAATGCGCTCGACGACCGCCATATCATGAGAGATGAATATCCAGGCTACGCCCGTTTGCTGCTGGAGATCCATCATCAGATTCACCACCTGCGCCTGAATTGAAACGTCAAGGGCCGATACGGCTTCATCAGCAATAATCACTTTCGGTTTCAGGGCCATCGCGCGGGCAATGGCAATACGCTGGCGCTGACCGCCCGAAAATTCGTGCGGATAACGGCGCGCGTGCTCCGGCAACAGCCCGACGCTTGTCAGCAGCGCATCAATGTGTGGAGAAGCCTGTTCCAGTGAGTCCACCATGCCATGCAACAGCAACGGCTCGGCAATGGTAAACCCCACCGTCAGACGTGGATTCAGTGACGCATAGGGGTCCTGAAACACCATCTGAATTTCACGGCGCAGCGGCTGGAATGCCGTCTCTTTCAGATGAGAGATTTCCTTTCCTTCAAAGTGGATGCTTTCCGCCTCACTGGCGATCAGGCGCATCAGCGCACGCCCGGTGGTCGATTTACCGCAGCCGCTTTCACCCACGATGGCCAGGGTTTCACCCGGCCACAGACTGAAATCAATCTGCTCAACCGCATGCACATGATGCGTATGGGTCGAGAAGATGCCGCTGCGGATGGGGTAATACACTTTTAACCCACGTACATCGAGTAGCGGTTCGCTGTCGTAGCGCGCCGTCAGCTGTTCGTGTTGCGCCACCTGTTGTGCACCCAACAGAGGAAAGCGTTGCGGCCACGCGTATTCGCGCATGTCGCCCAGTTTTGGCACGGCTGCCAGCAACGCTTTGGTATATGCATGCTGCGGGGCGGCAAAAATCTCTGACACGGTGCCCTGCTCGACCACTTCGCCACGCAGCATGACCACAACACGATCCGCAATTTCCGCCACAACGCCCATATCATGGGTGATAAACAACACCGCCATGTTCTTCTCGCGTTGCAACTCACGCAGGATATGTAAAATGCGCGCCTGTACGGTGACGTCCAGCGCCGTCGTGGGTTCGTCGGCAATCAGGAGTTGCGGATCACAGGCCAGCGCCTGAGCAATCATCACGCGCTGGCGCATTCCGCCGGACAGCGCGTGCGGATAGCTTTTCATGACGCGATCGACATCGGCAATACGTACCTGTCGCAGCAGTTCACGTACGCGCGCATGAGCCTGTTTCTTGTCGCACTGATGATGGTCGCGTAACGCTTCGGTGAGTTGATCATCGATACGCAGCACCGGATTCAGTGAGGTCATCGGCTCCTGAAAGATCATCGCCATTTCACGGCCACGCAACGTGCGGCGCTGACTGTCATCCAGCGTTTCTAACGCATGAACTTCTCCGCGGCGATCGCGAAACTGCATGCTGCCGCGATCGATACGGCCGCTGCTCGCCAGCAAGCCCATCACGGCCAGCGACGTGACTGATTTACCTGAGCCGCTCTCGCCCACCACGGCGACAATTTCGCCTGGATAAATGGCGAAACTGATGCCTTTCAGCGCCTGATTCTCACCACTGCGTCCACGAAATGAGACGCTAAGGTTCTGAACAGCAAGCACCGGTGATGCACCGTCAGCACGTGTGGCAGAAGAAGTGAGTCGTGTGTCCGTCATCAATGCCTCGTCGCCTTACAGCCAGATACGGCCATCGGAGTAATTCAAAAAAGGAGAGCTGTCAGCCGCCAGCCAGATCGGGCCATCTAAATCGACGTGCTCTGCGTGCACCGCCACGGGCAATGCCGCTTCCATCGCCAGGGATGAACCCAGCATGCAGCCGACCATGATGCGCATGTTCTGCTTGTGCGCTTCATCGACCATCGCCAGCGCTTCCGTCAGACCTCCGCACTTATCCAGCTTGATGTTGATCATCTCGTAGCGATGACGCAGGCTGGCAATGTCCTCTCGCGTGTGGCAACTCTCGTCCGCACAGACGGGAACAGGATGACGGAAGCGTTGCAGGTCATGATCCTGACCAGCGGGAAGCGGTTGCTCGACCATCGCGATGTTAAAGGCCTGAAGCGCCACCAGCAGGCTTGAGCAATCCTTTTTACGCATTCGTGATGAAACCGGCCCGGTGAGAGGCCTGGTGCGTGTCAGTGCGCCGGTAGCCTTTGCGCGCCAGCAGCTCGTCCCGGTCATTGGCGATTTTGTCCGGGAGTACCCACAGGTCACTATTCAGTTGGATGTCAACGACCGTCTGGTATCACTGACTCGTGAAGGTTTTGATTTGGCCATCCGTCACAGCCAGACACTTCCGGAAACCCACATTGCGCTGAAGTTGTGTGACACGCATGCGGTTCTGGTTGCCTCCCCCGCTTACCTGGCGCAATACGGCACCCCGCAAAAGCCCGACGACCTGGAGCGGCATAACTGTCTGTACTATCTGCGCGGACAGGAACCGCCGCGATGGCATTTCCACAAAGTGACGGGCGGAGAGGAAACCGTAATGGTGAAGGGACAGGGAAACTTTGCCACTAACAACAGCGAATCCGTCCGCGATGCGGCATTACAGGGACTCGGTATCGCCCTGCTCCCTGATTTTAGTGCGCGCGCCGCGCTGGCTGCAGGGACACTAACGCAGGTTCTGCCCGCATGGCGAACGGTAGACGCATTTGCCGAAAGCTTATGGGTAATACGTCCGCATACTGCGCAGGTTCCTAAGGCTGTGACCACGTTTATTCGGTGGCTGCGGGCGAGGTTTGCGGAGTAGAGTTGAGTAGAATGGTGGTGGTGATTATGTGCGGATGGGCTGCATTGTGTCAGGAGCGGACGTTGCTCATATCACTGTTTTAATGAGAGGGTAAGTGTTTTATGTAAACAGAGCTTCCTTAACTTCACGTTGTCATGGCACCACGTAAGGACGCAACAGTGGTCTTGTGATAAAACATCGTAGTTTTTGCACGTTTTATAGGGGTCAGTAATCTTATCCCTAATCACCCTCTTATCTTAAGGAAGGTGCGAACAAGTTCCTGATATGAGATCATCATATTCATCCGGAGCGCATCCCAGAGGGACATCATGAGCCATCAACTCACCTTCGCCGATAGTGAATTCAGCACTAAGCGCCGTCAGACCCGAAAAGAGATTTTCCTCTCCCGCATGGAGCAGATTCTGCCATGGCAGAATATGACCGCTGTCATCGAGCCGTTTTATCCCAAGGCGGGCAATGGCCGACGGCCCTATCCGCTGGAGACCATGCTGCGTATTCACTGCATGCAGCATTGGTACAACCTGAGCGACGGTGCCATGGAAGATGCCCTGTACGAAATCGCCTCCATGCGCCTGTTTGCCCGATTATCCCTGGATAGCGCCCTGCCGGATCGCACCACCATCATGAATTTCCGCCACCTGCTCGAGCAGCATCAACTGGCCCGTCAATTGTTCAAGACCATCAATCGCTGGCTGGCCGAAGCAGGCGTCATGATGACCCAAGGCACTTTGGTGGATGCCACCATCATTGAGGCACCCAGCTCTACCAAGAACAAAGAGCAGCAACGCGATCCGGAGATGCATCAGACCAAGAAAGGCAATCAGTGGCACTTTGGCGTGAAGGCCCACATTGGTGTCGATGCCAAGAGTGGCCTGACCCACAGCCTAGTCACCACCGCGGCCAACGAGCATGACCTCAATCAGCTGGGTAATCTGCTTCATGGAGAGGAGCAATTTGTCTCAGCCGATGCCGGCTACCAAGGAGCGCCACAGCGCGAGGAGCTGGCCGAGGTGGATGTGGACTGGCTGATCGCCGAGCGTCCCGGCAAGGTAAAAACCTTGAAGCAGCATCCGCGCAAGAACAAAACGGCCATCAACATCGAATACATGAAAGCCAGCATCCGTGCCAAGGTGGAGCACCCGTTTCGCATCATCAAGCGGCAGTTCGGCTTCGTGAAAGCCAGATACAAGGGGCTGCTGAAAAACGATAACCAACTGGCGATGTTATTCACCCTGGCCAACCTGTTTCGGGTGGACCAAATGATACGTCAGTGGGAGAGATCTCAGTAAAAACCGGAAATAACGCCAGAAATGGTGGAAAAAATAGCCTAAATAGGCTGATTCGATGTGTTTGCGGGAAAAAAATCGGCCCAGATCCGCGAAATTTTAATCAGCGAGTCAGCTTGGGAAGAAATGACCTGCTTATTCGCACCTTCCTTAATTGTGAGGTCGACATGACCAAAAAAACATTGTGTATGGACTCTTTCATTATTATTCATTTCGCTTATAAAAAAAACGCTCCCGGACGGGAGCGTAAGCCAGTGACTTCGGCGTCAAATGAGGGTCTGACAAGTGGAGCTGCGGGTTAATTCTGGGTGATCTGGCTGCGATGCTTTTCCGCCTGTTGCTGATGAATAACGGAAGACTGGCCATTATTCGCCTTCTCATGCACAACAGCGGCTTTCTCATGCTCGCTCATTTCGGAAAATGGCTTAGCAGTTTCTTGGGTGTTCTCAGGTTTGGCTTTCATCATTTTTTTATGCATTTCAGCCATGTCCTGATGGGCGGCAGAATTGCCGTTTTGCATCATTTCATGGGACATTGCGGCCTGATCGTGACCGCTCATATCCATCATTTTCATGCTCTCCCCCTGAACTGCACTTTTTTCAGCGGATGATTGCATCTGATGGGCAGGCGCCTGGGCATTATTTACCTGGTCATGCATGTTCATTGTCTCTGCAGCCCAGGCAGATGAAGCGACAGCCATCATGGCAATAAAGGATACAAGGATCTTTTTCATGGTTGGGTCTCCGGTGTTTTCATACCCGAACAATCAATGCTTATAACAGAGAAAGCATTTGATCTCAGGGCTGGTTGATCATCACGCCAGGAACCGGGCGATTGAATTATCACGCTGTCCTGATTTATGGCTGATTATAAAAAACCGCCTCTGTTTATCGCGTGACTGAACGATGACATTTTTGTCACCTTCCGGGTTTCTCCTGAATAACGGTATTAATCCATTAACAGACGCACACTGAACACAATTTCCCGCCCCTGCTGTTCTGCTGACAGCTCGCCGCCGTGAGCATGAATGATCGACCTTGTAATTGATAATCCCAGCCCCGCGCCTTCCGTGTTGTAGAACCTTGATGAGTCTGCGCGATAGAACCGGTCAAACAAACGTTCCAGATTAGCGGGAACCTGGCCGGACATCGTATTCGTAATCATCACGTTCACACAGTCACTGTCACGCTCAATGTGTATCGCTGTACAGGTGTTATCGGGAGAATACTTGATTGCATTGGAAAGCAGGTTACTGAAAGCACGTCGGAGCATATCGCTGTCTCCGGCAACAACGCCCTCTCCTTCAACCGTGATTGTCTTTCCTGTTTCGTCTGCCAGGGGCTCGAACAACTCACGTAATTCATTCAGTTCGGCTGCCAGATCCACATCATGTTTATCCAGCCGCAGCAGACCATGCTCTGAACGTGCCAGAAAAAGCATGTCACTGGTCATTCGTGACAACCTTTTCAGTTCTTCCAGGTTAGCGAATAAAATTTCGCGGTAATGCGAAACATCCCTTTCCTTAGCCAGTGCAAACTGCGTCTGCATCATCAGATTACTGACTGGTGTGCGCAGCTCATGCGCGATGTCAGACGAGAAATCTGACAGTTTCCGGAATGCCCCCTCCAGGCGATCAAACATATTATTGAACTCCTGCATGGTCTCAGAGATTTCCGGCGGAGCCAGAGCGGGATTTAGACGCTGATCCAGGCTGTGTACGGTCATGGAGGAAGCCAGACTGGTCATTTCCCGTAGCGGTTTCAGACCAATACGTGTGGTCAGCCAGCCCAGAAAAACAGAAATAAAGACCAGACCGATATTGAACCACAACAGCCAGGTACTGAGTTTGTCCATAAACAGGGTGTGATACCCAGTATCCGTGGCAACCGTAATGATGACATGTTTGCTTTTACCCTGTTCCGGCGTCACGGCAACCCGCCGCGAGATACTGCGGTACACGGTGTTATTTTCTTCCGTCTGGATCATATAGTCGAGAATATCACCCGACTTATTAAGCAGGACCGCTGGAAAAACAGAATTTTTGGCATAGAGTTCAACAATTTTTTCATTTTCCATGTTTTTTATAGAAATGAATAAGCCATTGTGCCCCACCATCGCATCGTTTATTTTTTCTGATAATGACTTAATATCCGTTTTGTTCCTGAACGTCTCTGTTTTAAGAAACTCTTCGGTGAGCTGAAGTTTACCTGTCAGAAAATCGCGGTCCTGATTATCGAAATAGCCATTCAGGGTGCTAATCAGGATAAAACTTGATAACCACCATACCGTAAGCATCACCGCAGAAAAAATCAGGCTCAGGCGTGTGGTCAGGGAAATTTTGAACCTCACTCTTCTCTGATCTCCAGGACATATCCGGCACCGCGAACGGTATGGATCAGTTTTGGCTCAAAGTCATCATCAATTTTACTTCTCAGACGTCTCACGGCGACATCAATCACATTCGTATCACTGTCAAAATTCATGTTCCAGACCAGGGACGAGATAAGACTCCTGGGTAACACTTCTCCGGTGCGTTGCAGCAGCAACTCAAGCAGAACGTATTCTTTACCGGTGAGATGGATCTTCTTCCCCGAACGGATCACGGTCCGGCGCACCATATCAACGGTCATATCGGCGATGGTGCAGACTGTTGCGGCCTGCGAGCGTGCCCGGCGCAGTAGGGTTCTTACACGTGCAACCAGCTCCGTAAAATCAAAGGGCTTAATCAGGTAGTCATCTGCGCCAAGCTCCAGTCCTTTCACTTTGTCCCGCACGTTGTCCTTTGCGGTTAAAAACAGGACCGGTTCTTCGTGCCCGGACTCCCTCAGTGCGCTGATGATTTGCCACCCGTCGAGGAAAGGCAGCATCACGTCCAGTATTATCAAATCATACTGTCCCTTCGACGCGGCCCCGAGACCATCGCGGCCATTATTAAAGAGATCGGCCTGATAGCCTTCCTCAACCAGTCCCTGCTGCAGGTAACGACCTGTTTTTTGTTCGTCTTCAACGATTAAAATACGCTGCATGGTCAACTCGCTGATATGAAAGTAAAAATCTCACGCATGAGCTTTGGCTGTCCCCTAGCTGATCTGAGACGGAGCAAGCATTCCAAGCCACGCTACGGCGCCCAGAATGATAATCGCAACAACGAATTCTGTCAGGATGCTGTTTCGCATCAGGGCAACGCTGCGATCATAATTCCCTTCCCTGACCATAACTTCAAGCCGGGGACCCAGGTGAAACCGGTTTGCTGCAGCCAGAAGAAGCATCAGAACAAACAGAGCCGTCTTGGCAAGCAATATCCTCCCCCAGGAACTGTTGAATAAGGGAGTTAAGTTACCCTCAGCAATATACAGATAGTTGACCAGCGCACTCAGGATCAGGGCTACAACAATCACCGTTCCTGCCGTGGCAAATTTTGCCAGGGAGTCAGATATCACAATGACGCTCTGTGCATTATGCTCGTTTCTGCGCATCAGCAGGATAGCAAATGCAACCAGAGCACCTGTCCAGGCACCTGCAGCGCCGAGATGGGTCAGATCGCTCAGTAAATGGAGATAGTAATGCAGACCGTCATGCATAACGGCGTGTCCTCCCCAGGCAAGTGTAGCCAGCGCCACGCCCCCACTCATCGTCATCAGCAGGCAGGACAATACTCTCTTATTAGTGTAAAGGAACAAAGCACCGAGTGTGGTAAACAGGGCACAGAGCCTGACAATCCAGCTAATACCCACATCAGTTTCTTCTATCACCATCTCGATAACATGGATGGATAATTCTCTGAGGTCAGTTACTCCACTCATGGCATTAGATACCAGGAGCATATTAATGCCAGTAAGAATGATGCCTGTAACAACAGCAAAGGTTATAAACGACCTGAAATTAGTCAGGTTATAGGTTTCATGTCTGACACCGCTTATTCCATATATCTGAAAAAATGGCAATCCAAATATTACCATCAAATCCAGATAAAGAAGAAAACGAATAACAATCATAATCAGGTCGTTCATAATATTACTTCACTGTAAAGGTGTAATTACCGGTAATAGGGTGCGTATCTGAAGAAACCGCGCGCCAGTCAACACGATAAGTGCCAGCGGGTAAAGGCTCTCGCGGAATAATGACCATCGATTTAGGGTCAGCGCCTGGCGCCACTTTTGCCGCGACCGGCATCGGAGAATGTGATGACATGCCTTTCATACCCGTCATCGTTAATTTTGCACCTGAGAATTTCACGGTCAGATTTTCCGAGAAATTAAGCTGAATCTTTTCCGGGGCCGCTACGGCTGAATCAGCCTGTGGCACAGAGCTTTTTAATTCCGGATGGGCCATAGCAGAGAAAGCAACGCCCATAACGAGGCCACCTGTAAGAATGGCTTTATTTAAAATCGACATTTTATTTACCTGTTTAGTTGAGTGTTTTATATCAGTGCGTTAAAACCAGATTCTGGCTCCCGCCAGGAATACTACCTGATGGTCTTTCTCACCTTCTCTTTTCGCCATATCGGATGTTTTCCCGTAAAGTTGATTCCAGGAAACGCCTATATAGGGTGCAAACTCACGGCGTATTTCATAGCGCAGCCGGAGCCCCAGCTCTGTGTCAGTCAGTCCCCTGCCGCGACCCCGCGATTCATCATCCTGACTGTAGAAATTCACCTCATAGGATGGCTGGAGTATGAGCCGGTTAGTCAGTAAAACGTCGTATTCTCCTCCCAGACGAAGGGCTGCTTTTCCGCCATTACTGACAAAACCCGTAATTTCAGACTCAAAATTATAGAGTGCCAGCCCCTGAAAACCGACAGCAGCCCAGGTCCGGGCAGAAGCAGATCTGAAATCCTGCCTGACACCCGCAACCAAATCCCACCATGGGCCAACCGCATGTCCCCAGAGTAACTGCGCTTCAGCCGCCTCCGTTTCCCCATTGCTTCGTTCACCTTCACTCTTTAGCCAAATCCGATCTGTGTCGCCTCCAATCCAGCTGTTAACACTCCAGCTGAAATTGTTGGTGTTATCCGACCGTTGCCATTCCAGTTGATCCAGCAGAACCAGATAATTAATCGCACTGTCGTGAATCGCATGCCCCTGTAAATTGCCGAATGCAGCCTTCCGGTCGGCATCGGTAACAGGCGGAATTGGCGTTCTGCTCTCAGTTACAATGGGCTCCATTGACGTCATCTCAGTGAAATTCTCATCTGCTGGCATCTGCATGGCAGACATGTCGTGCCCGGCGTGGGGATCTGCAGAGACGGAGCCCGCCGCAATAGAAAGCTGTGAGGTAAACAAACCGGCGACCAGAACAGGTATGGCCTTCAAATTTCTCTTCATTCGCATCATTCCTCCACCCGGACTTCACGAAACATTCCCATTTCCATGTGATAGAGCAAATGGCAGTGATACGCCCAGCGGCCAAGCGCATCTGCTGTCACTCTGTAACTGCGTTTTGTACCAGGGGGAACATCTATTGTGTGTTTACGAACCATGAAATTACCGTTTTCATCTTCCAGATCGCTCCACATACCATGCAGGTGAATGGGGTGAGTCATCATGGTATCGTTGATCAGCGTGATCCTGAGCCGCTCACCGTATTTCAGCAGCACCGGTGCGGCATCTGAAAACTTGATTCCGTTAAATGACCAGGCAAACTTTTCCATGTGGCCGGTTAAATGCAGTTCTATGGTACGGCCAGGTTCACGTCCGTCAGGATCCTCAAAGCGGCTTTTCAAATCCGCGTACGTGAGAACCTTTCTTCCGTTATTTCGAAGACCAATACCCGGATCATTTAATTTCGGAGAGACGCTCATCGCCTGCATATCAACCAGTGGGTTATCCGTTTCTGACGCAGGATGACTTTGCATACCCGGCATTCCGGCCATCCGGGAATGATCCATACCGGCCATGCTGCTGTGATCCATGGGCGCGGAGGATGTCCCGCTATCCGGAAGGTCAGCACCGTCCATAGACATCATCTCTCCGCTGTTATCCATGCCTCCCATCTGGCTGTGGTCCATTCCTGCCATATCATGTCCCATTCCCCCCATACCCATATCTTCCATGGTCAACAGAGGACGGGGATCGAGGGGGGGAACGGCAGCACTTAACCCCTCTCTCGTGGCCAGTGTCCCTCGAGCGTAACCGGTCCTGTCCATGGATTGTGCGAAGATGGTATAGGCCTCACCCTGAGGCTCCACAATGACATCATAGGTTTCGGCAACGGCAATCCTGAATTCGTCAACGGTAACCGGGTTTACATACTGGCCATCTGCAGCCACGACCGTCATTTTCAGCCCGGGGATACGGATATCGAAATAGGTCATTGCCGAGCCGTTGATAAACCGTAAGCGTATCTTTTCACCGGGACGGAACAGTCCGGTCCAGTTTTTCAGCGGGGCCTGCCCGTTCATGAGATAGGTGTAGGTGTAGCCACTGACATCCGCGAGGTCAGTCGGATTCATTTTCATTTCAGCCCACATTTTCCGATCGGCAATGGTGGCTGACAGCCCCCTGGTATTCACGTCGCGGAAAAAAGAGCCAACGGTTGGTTTATTGAAATTGTAGTAATCCGACTGTTTTTTTAATTTTTTCAGCAGGCTGTGAGGATTTTCATCGGTCCAGTCAGACAACATGACCACATGCTCACGATCGTAAGCAAACGGTTCTGGCTCCCTGGCATCGATGATAATGGCACCGTATACCCCCTCCTGTTCCTGCAGACCGGAATGGCTGTGGTACCAGTAAGTCCCGTTCTGCTTAACCTTAAAGGTGTAAACGTAGGTATCATCAGGCTCTATGCCCATAAAACTCAGCCCCGGAACACCATCCATATTGGCCGGAAGAATAATGCCGTGCCAGTGAATGGACGTCTGTTCATTAAGACGGTTTTTGACCTTCAGGGTAATGGTGTCACCTTCTTTCCAGCGAAGAACGGGCCCCGGCAGGCCTCCATTGATTGTTTTGGCCTGACGCTCACTGCCCGTGATATTGACGGCCGTTTCACCAATGGTCAGGTCAAACTGAGTACCCTGCAGGGATGCGGCAACTGGCAGGCTCAGACTGGAACGCGCATTGAAACTCCATACGCCAAGACTTCCGGCTACGCCAGAGAGGGTTAACCCCTTCAGGAAAGTTCGTCGAGACGTTTTCAACAGCATGCGCATTCCCTTATTTAAAGTATGGTTACTGACAGAATTCGAGAACCGATTTAAATTAAATTACTGGTTCATCCACTTACAATGAAATGAATCTAGCACACCTTAAGAAACAAATTCATTACAATCGTGTAATGTACGTGGCTGTATTACATTTACGTCATCTTCCCCACAGGTTGATTTTTTTATATATGATCATAAGGACATCTTTTATGTACCTCAGAAGGTAATTACACATGAATATATTAATCACGACCACTGCGTTTACAGCTTTATTTTGTGGGGCAGCTTTTGCTCAGTCCAGTGATATTGCCCATGAAGCACATCGATTTGTTAATAATGCCTCAGCCGTCAGTCATGTGAACTCCTCGACGCATGAAAACTTACCGGACAGGGTTAATAAAAACAACACGCCCTCATTCTCTGAAATGAATGAACATGAAAGGGCCATTGTTGCTCATTCATTTATGAACAACAGCGCGTCCTATGCGCATCAGAAAATGATTGAGGAACATAAAAAAATGCTGTCCGGCAGTGATGCAAATTCAAAGACCTCGTCTTCTTCTTTTAACGAACTGAATGCCGGAGAAAAAGCCGCTCTCGTGCATGAGCAGGTCAATAATGCCGGTGCGGAAGCACATCAGACGCAGGCAAGAAAGCTTCGCGGGCTGTATTCGACCAGGTAACTGCAGGCGGGTTAGTGCTTAGCGTCAGGTGCGCAGCAGGGCTTTACTGACGGGTTACGTAGCAGGACATGAGCCCCATATTGCTCTGCCGTAACCTGTTTCAGTCCCGTTAATCATCACCGTCGGGCTGGTCATACAGTTCCCAGAGCTTCAGGAGCAAACGGGAAACAAGATATGTTACAAAAATGACGACCATCAACGGTGCTCCCGATTAACTGACAGATGACACGCCTCCTGAAAACCCCTAGCATACGCCGCAGTGTTCATGCTAACGGCGAATTCCAGTAAATGTATTCTACCGATGTCGTAAAAGAAAATGCCTACCTTTCAGCCACCCGCTCGGGGCTGGAATCGAACGAGATCGCTACTCTTCAGCGCTCCCTGCCTTCCCGGTTTAATCTGCGGCATTTGAAAAAAAATGAATCATTAAAACTCGTACTGCAAAAGAAAGCGGGAAAATCACGTGTCGTGGCCTATAAATTTACGTCCGGTTCATTTAATTACACGGCGTATCGTATATCAGATAAAAAGTTCTATAACCTTTCCGATACTTCCGGGAAAGGCAGTCTCGATTATCCGTTACCGGCCACAGCAAGACTCAGTTCGCCTTTCAATCCTGCAAGACTTAACCCGGTATCGGGAAAAGTGAGTCCCCATAATGGCATTGATTATTCCATGCCCATGAACACGAAAATAGTCAGCGTCATCGACGGAAAAATCACCCGGGCCGAATACAACAGTACCATGGGATATTTTGTTGAAGTAACGGGAAAAGCCGGTGTTAAAACTCGCTATCTCCACCTCAATAAAATACTCGTTACTAAAGGGGCCAGGGTTACCCGGGGAGACGCTATTGCGTTATCCGGTAACAGCGGACGTTCATCCGGTCCTCATCTGCATTACGAGCTGGTCATCAATAACAATCCTGTTAACTCACTGGCGTTCCGGGCAGCGGCACCCGCTGATAACAAACTTGAACAGCATGCCTTTGCGCATGCCAGAGACTACGAACGATACCTGGACTGATAACGGGGCCGCGACGCGGCCCCGTCTGCCGGATTAATTTTTTTTATCGTTTTCACTTCCTTGATGTTGATGATCTCCATGCCCTCCGTGGCCGTGGAAAAGATGCATTAGCGGGCAGACCAGCAATAACAGATATGGCCAGTAACCTGCCACATGTGACCAGTGTTCGCGCAGGAGGGCAAATGCCGCAATCGCGGCGACAGCAATAAGTGCATAGGTGGTACTTTTCATACCGGACTCCTTCTGTTAGTAACAGACCCTTCATTCAGGGTTATTTCCCGAGCCTGACACTTTTCAGACGCAACGCATTTGCAATGACGCTAACGGAGGAAAGGGCCATAGCCGCCGCCGCAATAACTGGCGACAGCAGTATTCCATACACAGGATAAAGCAGACCTGCAGCTACAGGCACCCCAAGAGCATTGTAGATAAACGCAAAAAACAGATTCTGCCGGATATTTTTCATGGTGATTTCTGACAGATGACGGGCCCTGTTGAGTATCATCAAATCGCCTTTGAGAAGGGTAACGCCAGCACTTTCTATTGCCACATCTGTACCCGTTCCCATGGCTATACCCACGTCAGCCGCTGCCAGCGCCGGGGCATCATTCACACCGTCTCCGGCCATCGCAACCACATGGCCAGACGCTTTCAGTCGGGTTATCACTGCTTTTTTGCCATCCGGCAGAATCCCGGCTTCAACCTCATCTATTCCCAGTTTCCGTGCGACTGCTTCAGCAGTAAGCTGGTTATCCCCGGTGAGCATAACAATGCGGATCCCCGCCTGACGCAAAGCTTTAAGCGCATCCGGCGTGGTTGCTTTCACGGGATCCGAGATAGCTATCAGGCCTGCGAGGTTCCCGTCTGTGGCCACATAGATAACGGTAGCGCCTTCCATCCGCAACGTATCCGCAACGGCCTTTTGATTATCAATAACGATACTGTTTTCCTGCATAGCCAGTTCATTACCAATAACAACCCGTTGACCTTCGACATCGCCTGAGACACCTTTCCCCGACGGGGCATTGAAATTACTGACGGCAGGTATCACGATCCCCTTTTCATGCGCGGCTCTGACAACAGCCATACCCAACGGATGCTGCGAACCTTTTTCCACTGCAGCTGTTACACGTAAAAGAGATATTTCCCCACCCGGACTGAGACTGATAATCCCTGTCACCGTAGGCGAACCTTCCGTGAGCGTGCCTGTTTTGTCGACAACCAGCGTGTCCACTTTTTCAAGACGCTCAAGGGCTTCGGCATTCTTGATTAACACCCCGGCCTGGGCGCCTTTGCCCACCCCCACCATTATCGACATCGGCGTGGCCAGTCCCAGCGCGCAGGGACAGGCAATAATCAGGACCGACACAGCCGCAATGAGACCGTGCGCCATCCTGGGCTCGGGCCCCCAGACAGACCAGATCAAGAAAGCAACAACCGCGATAAGTATCACCAGAGGAACAAACCAGCCTGAAACGCTGTCTGCCATTCTCTGGATGGGGGCACGCGAACGCTGTGCATCAGCGACCATCTGAACAATTCGTGAGAGCATCGTTTCATCACCGACTTTCTCTGCACGGATGATAAGACTACCTGTCTGATTAATCGTCCCCCCAATGACAGGGTCACCCTTCGTTTTGGTAACCGGCATAGACTCCCCGGTCACCATCGATTCATCAACGGTTGTTTTGCCTTCGATCACGATACCGTCGACCGGAATACTCTCTCCAGGTCTGATGCGGAGCTTATCGCCAGGCAGGACATCTTCCGCATTAATATCCGTTTCATGACCGTCATGATCCAGCCGTCTGGCGGTTTTGGGGGCAAGGTTCAGAAGCGCAGTAATGGCGCCTGAGGTTTGTTCCCGTGCCCGCAGCTCAAGAACCTGTCCCAGCAGAACAAGCACCGTAATAACTGCTGCGGCTTCAAAATAAACGGCCACCAGGCCATCCATGTTTCTGAACGATGCAGGAAACCAGGAGGGGAAGACGGTTGCAATGACGCTGTAAACCCAGGCTACGCCGGTCCCCATTGCAACAAGGGTAAACATATTCAGGGAGCGGTTACGTAACGACATTCCGGCCCGGGCGAAGAATGGCCAGCCACACCACAACACGACAGGGGAGGCCAGAAGCAACTGCAGCCATGTGTTGTACTGTGGCGGTACTGTATTCCTCAAGTCGGGAAACAGATGAGATCCCATTTCGAGTACCAGAACCGGAAACGCCAGCAACAACCCCAGCCAGAAGCGTCTTGTCATGTCGTGAAGTTCATCACTCGGCCCCGTGGATGCCGTAGCTACGAGCGGCTCCAGTGCCATTCCACAGACAGGACAGCTTCCGGGACCACTGCGGCGTATCTCCGGGTGCATCGGACATGTCCACACACCTTCAGAATTCTCTTTTTCCGCCTGGTTGTGAGGCTGTTTTATCTGATCAGGGCTGACTTCGTGATGATCGTGGTGATGGTGATGGGAATGTTCACTGGCATCTTCGGTAAGATAACGATCGGGATGGGCTTTAAATTTACTCTCACAGCTGGCGGAGCAGAAATAAAGTTGGTGGTCCTGGTATCGAATGCTGCTGTGCGCCCTGTCGGGCAGGATGGCCATCCCGCACACGGGATCTCTCACCTTATGCAATACGTGGCCCTCGTCCGGGGATAATGTCTGCTCAGAAGCAGTCTGGTTGTTGTGTTGCACTGCATTGTCATTTTTCACAGTAACTCTCCTTATGCATACCGAAGCATCTTCTGTCTTCAGGGTATGTCATGGATGCGATTACCACGAATATCGCCGGCACAGGAGTGCCTGCTACCGGCGTCCCGTTATCAGCCGTTCCGCTGACTATTCGATTCGCTGGAAGACTTTTTTACTTCCATCCGGTGAGAATGCGATAACATCGTAAGCCTCTTTTCGGGCTCCCATCTCCATTCCAGGACTTCCTGCTGGCATACCGGGGGTGGCGAGACCGTATATACCCGAACCAGACTGCATTGCCTTATGTATCGTTGTCGCAGGCACATGGCCTTCAATGATCAAATTACCGGCAACCGCGGTATGACAACTTCGTAGTCCTGCAGGAATAGCATGCTTTTCTTTCAGGGCTGACAGCGCCTGATCATTCATGACGTGAGTTCGTACTTCAAACCCGTCTTTTTCCATCGCTTTGCCCCACAGGGAACAACAGCCACAGTTTTCAGATTTGTACATATCAATCACTTTTTCACTCGCCATCGCGGGTAGTGAAAGGCCGAGAGCCAGCGCCATTAGAACCACTTTTTTCATACTCACCTCTGTATATTATCGATATAAACCCTGACGTCAGGGTGAATCAGTAAAGAAGGACACCCACAGGGGGTGCCCTTTCAGGTTCAGGACACGCTTTTTTTATGTCTGCGCAGCCAGATTAATTTGTAGGCGGCAGGAATAATGAACAGGGACAGCAGCGGAGCCGTGATCATCCCACCAATCATTGGCGCAGCAATACGGCTCATGACTTCTGAACCTGCGCCGGTTCCCCAGAGTATTGGCAGCAGACCCGCAATGATCACCGCCACGGTCATGGCTTTCGGCCGGACACGCAGTACGGCACCATGATAGAGGGCTTCATCAAGACCTTCCGGTGTGAACGTCTCTTTACGGGACAATTCCGGGTGCGCTTCAATGGCATGACGCAGATACATCAGCATGACCACGCCAAACTCTGCTGCCACCCCGGCCAGGGCGATAAACCCGGTTCCGGTCGCCACTGACATATGGAAGCCCTGCCAGTACAGGAACCATATTCCGCCAACCAGGGCGAACGGCAGGCTCATCAGGATCAGCAGGGCTTCGTCAACCCGGCGGAATGCCAGATACAACAGGATGAAAATGATCATCACCGTCATCGGCACCATCAGCTTCAGTTTCTTGTTGGCATGCTCAAGCAGTTCAAACTGTCCGGAGAATGCCACACTGGTTCCCGGTCTCAGTTTCACTTTCTCGCTGATGGCCGTCTTAATGTCGTTAACCACCGACACCATGTCCCTGCCGCGGGCATCAACATAAATCCAGCTGGCTGGCCGGGCATTTTCCGTTTTCAGCATAGTCGGCCCTGAAACGACCTTAATATCCGCGACATCGCCCAGCGTGATCTGCTGCTTCATCGGGGTCAGGATCGGCATCTGTTTCAATGCATTTGGACTGTTCCGGTAATCCTGCGGATAGCGGATATTAATCGGGTAGCGGGCCACGCCTTCAACCGTTTCCCCTACCGTTGCGCCGCCGATGGCTGATGAGACAAACAGCTGCACATCACCGACAGTCATACCGTAACGGGACGCTTTTTCCCGGTTGATATCGATATCGATGTAACGCCCGCCTTCAAGTCGCTCAGCCAGGGCAGACACCACGCCCGGCACGGTTTTGGCTACCGCCTCGATACTCTGCGCAGTCGCATCAATATCGGCCAGAACAGTCCCTGAAACCTTGATACCTATCGGGCTTTTGATCCCGGTTGAAAGCATATCAATACGGTTACGGATTGGCGGAACCCACAGGTTTGCCAGACCCGGTAAACGGACGGTCTTGTCGAGTTCTTCAATTATCTTGTCAATCGTCATACCTGGACGCCACTGATCCTCAGGTTTGAGCTGGATCGTGGTTTCCACCATTTCAAGCGGTGCGGAATCCGTTGCGGTCTCTGCTTTACCGGTCTTGCCAAATACAGAGGCCACTTCAGGAACGCTTTTGATTAACTTGTCCGTCGTCTGCAGGAGTGCTGCAGCTTCTGCCGGAGAGACGCCAGGCAATGTTGACGGCATATACAGCAGGTCGCCCTCATTGATCTTCGGCAGAAACTCCCCACCCACCTGACTCAGTGGCCAGATAACGGTGAAAATGGACAAGGCCGCAACCAGCAGGGTTGTTTTTGGCCAGTGGAGGACCCGCAGCAGCAATGGATGATACGCTTTGATCAGCACCCGGTTCAGGGGGTTACTGGTCTCGGCAGGAATTTCTCCCCGGATCCAGAATCCCATCAGGATCGGAATGACAATGATGGCCAGCGCGGCCGCTCCTGCCATGGAGTACGTTTTCGTGAATGCCAGCGGGCCAAACAGACGTCCTTCCTGACCTTCCAGGGTAAAGATAGGAATAAAGGACAGGGTGATGATCAGCAGGCTGATAAACAGTGCGGGTCCCACTTCCACGGAGGCGTCGGTAATCACCTTCCAGCGGGTAGCGTTGTCAATCTGCTCACCCGGATGCTGATGATCCCATTCCTCAAGCCGTTTATGCGCATTCTCAATCATCACAATGGCGGCATCCACCATCGCACCGACGGCAATGGCTATCCCTCCCAGCGACATGATATTGGCGTTCAGTCCCTGGAAGTGCATGACGATAAAGGCGATACACAGACCAAGCGGCAGAGAGATAATCGCCACCAGGGCAGAACGTACGTGCCACAGGAACAGGGCACAGACGATGGCCACCACGATAAACTCTTCGAGAAGTTTGGAACTGAGATTATCAATCGCCCGATCGATTAACTGGCTGCGATCGTAGGTGGTCACGATTTCAACGCCTTCCGGCAGACTGGCCTTCAGTGTCTCCAGTTTATCCCTCACTGCTGTGATTACATCACGCGCGTTTTTACCCGACCGCAGTATCACCACGCCGCCTGCGACTTCCCCCTGGCCGTTCAGTTCGGCAATACCACGCCGCATTTCAGGCCCGGTCTGCACGCGGGCAACATCCCGCAAATAAACCGGCACGCCATTCTCGCCTGTTTTCAGGACGATGTTATTAAAATCATCAATGCTCTGCAGATAGCCGCTGGCGCGGACCATATACTCAGCTTCGGCTATTTCAACGGATGAACCACCGGCCTCCTGGTTAGATGATTCAAGAGCCTGTTTCACTTCGGGCAGGCTGATCCCATACTGGGACAGTTTTACCGGATTGACCTGAATCTGGTACTGCTTCACCACGCCACCAACCGAGGCTACCTCAGCCACGTTCGGGATGGTCTTCAGTTCAAATTTCAGGAACCAGTCCTGCAAAGAACGCAGTTCTGAAAGGTCGTGTTTTCCGCTGCGATCGACCAGGGCATATTCAAATATCCAGCCCACTCCCGTGGCGTCCGGACCGATTTCAGAGCTCACACCCGCAGGCAGTTTGCCCTGAACCTGGTTCAGGTATTCCAGCACGCGCGAACGGGCCCAGTACAGATCGGTCCCGTCTTCAAAAATGACATACACATACGAATCACCGAACTGTGAAAATCCACGCACGGTTTTTGCGCCAGGTACGGACAGCATGGTGGTGGTAAGCGGATAGGTGACCTGGTTTTCTACAATCTGCGGTGCCTGTCCGGGATAGCTGGTTTTAATAATGACCTGTACATCAGACAGGTCAGGCAGCGCATCGACCGGCGTGTTAATTATCGTCCATGTGCCCCAGATGCTGAGAAACAGTGCGCCCATCATGACCAGGAAACGGTTGGCGACAGAGCGCCGGATAATCCATTCAATCATCGTCGTCTCCTCAGTGCCCTGAATGCATATTTACAGGCTGCTCAGACATTGCTGGCATACTGTTTTCTGTTTTTTCAGGGTGGCGCATACGTTCCAGCGCGCCCGTAATATTGGCTTCGGAGTCAATGAGGAACAGGCCACTGACCACCACGGTATCGCCTTCATTCAGGCCGGAGCCAATGCCGGACTGTTGCTGTGATTCATGCAGAACGTGGATCTGTTTCGGCACAAACTTGCCTTCATCATCAACAGTAATCACGCGCTGTTCTTTGCCGGTATCGATAACGGCCTGGCTTGGTATCAGCAGCATCTCCTGGCTTTGGGTATTCAGTTTCAGATAGGCATTCATGCCCGGCTTGAGAAACTCATCCTTATTAGAAACCTGGAGACGGACCTGAAGCGTACGGGTTGTCTGATCCACGCTGGGAAGAATGTTCCATTTTTCGACATGGAATGTTTTATCCGGATAAGCCGGTACCGAAATTTCAAACTGCGACGTATCTTTCAGCAGATAGGCGATAGATTCTGGCACTGCAGCGCTGATCCAGACCGGGTCCATCCCCTGAATCTGAGCCACTACTTTATCTTTCGAAATATTCATTCCGGTGCGCAGGTCAAACGCAGTAATGACACCATCAATAGGTGCTTTAATGGTAAAACGGGTCTGGATTGTGCGGGTTGAACGCAGCCTTTGAATATCCTCTTCCGGCATACCAGCCAGACGAAGTCGCTCCAGAACCCCTTTTATCTGGGTTGACGTACCGCCTGTACCGGATAACAGCAGGAACTCACTTTGTGCCTCAACCCATTCAGGAATGGTGATATCGATAAGCGGAGTGCCTTTCTTCACATGATCGCCAATCGTCAGGGGATACACTTTTTCGACGAAACCGTCAGAACGCGCCTGCACAATGACAAACTGATACTCGTTGTAACTGACATTAGCCGGGATTGTCTGGGAATAATTCAGCATTCCTCGCGTAACTTTTTGCGTTTTTAATCCCAGATTCTGAACCTGGGTTGGATCGATACGGATCCCGCCACTGCTTTTATCGCCACTTTCATCAGCATATTTCGGCACCAGGTCCATATCCATAAAGGGAGATTTTCCGGGTTTATCAAATTTGGTATCCGGTTTCATCGGGTCATACCAGAAAAGTACCTTTCGCTCCGGTGCCTTTTGTTCGGTTTGTACTGTTTTTTGTGATGAGTTTACATACTGCCAGGCAGTAACCGATATCAGCCCCCCTGCTATGAGGCTGCTGATAATTATTGCAGCATATTTTATCTTTAAAGAAGCCATACAATTTCTCGCTGAAAAATCAAAACACCTGGCATATGCGCCCGATCATTCATTCACAGTAATCCCTTAATGAATGTTCAGGCGCACTGGATGTATTCGCTCCGGACTGATAATCAGGATTGCGTAACGTTAATGCTTTTGAGTAAGGAGATATTGCCCTGCTGAATAAACGAGAAATCGACATGGTTGCCGGTTTTCAGGGCATTGATAGCGTCGTCTGCATTAACAAAAGTGAAGCGCATGGTCATTGCAGGCCAGCCCACAGCAGGGATTGCTTCGTGCGAAATGGTAATCTTTTTACTGTTCATATCAATGTCTTTAACGACACCGGTGCCCTTGATAACCTGCTGTACCGAAGCATCACTGGCAGCATTCATATCGCCATGCTGATGTGTTTCAGCATGAAGACCGGCAGAAAACATGACAGAGAAGGCACCAAATAAAACGGCTTTAAGTGAATTACGCATTTTTAATTTCCTGATTAATTAAATAAATTTACTCTACCCAACCGCCACCCAGCGCGGTAAACAGATTAATTTCGTTAACCTGTCGGGAATAGGTAAGATCGAGAATGGTTTGCTGCGTAGCGAAGAGGGAACGTTCTGCATCCAGCACTTCGATGTAACTGACAGCACCACTTGCATATAATCCTCTGGCACGCTGGAGAGTTATCTGAAGTGAATCAAGATAACGCTGCTGTGACTCAAGTTGCTGGCTAAGGCTGTCGCGCAGCGCAAGCGTGTCGGAAACATCCTTAAAGGCTGACTGAATTTTTTGTTCGTAATTAACCACCGATTGTTGCTGGCGAATTTCAGCCAGCTTCAGATTGGCTTTATTCCTGCCAGCATTAAAAATAGGAATTTCAATTTTAGGGATAAAATTCCACATTCCACTTCCTGACGTAAACAGGCTTGACAGCTCCGTACTGCTTGCGGAAAGACCACTGGTCAGGGTAATGGAGGGGAAAAAGGCCGCTCGCGCTGCGCCAATATTGGCATCAGCCGCTTTCAGCTGATATTCCGCTTCCATAATATCCGGTCGCTGCAGCAAAATTTGTGAAGATAGATTTGGTGGCAATTTTACTGGTGCGATCTCCCCGCCTTTCATCCCTTTTTCTGACGGAAGTGCGCGGTACGTTCCCAGCACCAGTTGCAGGGCATTGTTTGCCTGAGCCAGATCGCCTTCTCGTTTGGCTATTTCGGCGCGGGTACTTTCGATTTGTCCTCTCGCCTGTTCAAGTGCCAGAACGTTCGTACTCCCGGTCACGAGCTGTTGCTCAACGAAAGCATAGGACTGTTCATAATTTTTCAGCGTTTCCCGCGCAATACGGAGTTGTTCGTACGCCAGTTGCTGGCTGAAATAGCTCTGTGAAACGTTGGAGACCAGCAGGATGTGTACGGCACGACGGGCTTCTTCGCTGGCAAAGTAGTTCTGGCGATCAGCCTCACTCATGTTCTTAAGTTTGCCAAAAAAATCGAGCTCATAGCTGAGCTCCAGACCCGCGTCGTACTCCTGTGTGGTCGGCTTGTCACCTTTCAGACCACCGTTGTATGTGATCCCGGATGAGGCATTCAGTTGGGGATAACGATCTGCATCCGTGACGTTGAACTGGGCCCGGGCCTCTTCAACCTTCAGGGCAGCCATTCTCAAATCACGGTTATTATTCAGGGCTTCACCGATCAGCCTGCTGACCTGGGGATCGACAAAAAAGTTTCGCCAGCCCGTATCCTGATAGCTGTTTACCGCAGGCGTCAGACTGTTTTTAGACAATGAAAACTGCTGGGGAACCGGAGCTGGCGGACGCTGATATTCAGGTGCCAGAGAAACACAACCAGCCAGGATGAATATGGTACTGATGCTGAGTAATTTTAATTTGAACATAACGCTTCTCGTACAGGCAGACCTGGTAAATGGTTCAAACGAAGTCCAGAGTATTGATAGGGATACTTTACCGAACGCTCTCTGTTTGCCGGGTGACAGGATAATGACAATGTTGTCATTTTTGCTGTAATCCGTTGATAACGATCGTGGGCGCAATAAAATGACATTAGCAGCCAGCCGGGGAGCATGATGAAAATATTAATCGTTGAAGACGAAATTAAAACAGGTGAATATCTCAGCAAGGGGCTGACAGAGGCGGGGTTCGTCGTGGATCACGCTGATAATGGTCTGACCGGATATCATCTTGCCATGACAGCCGAGTATGATTTAGTCATCCTGGATATCATGCTGCCTGATGTAAACGGCTGGGATATCATCCGTATGTTGCGCAGTGCCGGAAAGGGGATGCCGGTATTACTGCTGACGGCCCTTGGCACGATTGAACACAGGGTCAAAGGACTTGAGCTGGGTGCGGACGATTATCTGGTGAAGCCCTTTGCGTTTGCTGAACTGCTCGCCCGGGTAAGAACCCTCCTCAGGCGGGGAAACACGATGATCACGGAAAGCCAGCTTAAAGTGGCTGACCTCTCGGTTGATCTCGTATCCAGAAAAGTCAGCCGCGCCGGGAACCGCATTGTGCTCACCAGTAAAGAGTTCAGCTTGCTGGAATTCTTCATTCGCCATCAGGGAGAAGTTCTTCCCCGCTCCCTGATTGCCTCTCAGGTCTGGGACATGAATTTTGACAGCGACACTAACGCGATTGATGTCGCAGTAAAGCGACTCCGCGCTAAAATAGACAACGATTACGGGACAAAACTGATCCAGACAGTGCGGGGCGTGGGCTACATGCTGGAGATCCCGGATGCATAGCAAACCGTCCAGACGACCTTTCTCACTCGCGCTGCGGCTGACCTTTTTTATCAGCCTGTCCACAATACTGGCGTTTATCGCCTTCACCTGGTTTATGCTGCATTCTGTTGAAAAGCATTTTGCCGAGCAGGATGTCAGCGATCTGCAACAAATCAGCACCACACTGAGCCGTATACTCCAGTCCCCGGCAGATCCGGATGAAAAAAAAGTAAGCAAAATAAAGGAATCAATTGCCAGCTACCGCAACGTTGCCCTTTTGCTCCTCAATCCCAGGGGTGAAGTGCTCTTTAGCTCAGCTCAGGGGGCGGCACTACGCCCGGCAGTGAATTCAGCAGATTTTAGCGAGCACAGCCGCGCACGGGATGTCTTTCTCTGGACGGTGGAGGATCCTGCGGGACCGATGGATACCGGGTCCGAAATGAAGATGGAAACATACAGGATTATCGCCTCCTCTGGTCAGGCGATATTTCAGGGCAAACAGCAGAACTATGTCATGCTGACTGGCCTATCCATTAATTTCCATCTCCATTACCTCGATGCGCTGAAAAAGAACCTGATTGCGATTGCCGTCGTGATAAGCCTGTTGATTGTTCTGATCATTCGAATCGCTGTCCGTCAGGGGCACCTGCCCCTTCGTAATGTCAGCAATGCCATTAAAAACATCACCTCCGAGAATCTTGATGCGCGACTGGAACCGACACGCGTTCCCATTGAGCTGGAGCAACTGGTTATCTCGTTCAATCATATGATTGGAAAGATTGAGGATGTCTTTACCCGCCAGGCCAATTTCTCTGCCGATATCGCGCATGAGATCAGAACGCCCATCACCAATCTGGTGACGCAGACTGAAATCGCACTGAGTCAGGATCGAACACAGAGGGAACTTGAGGATGTCCTCTATTCCAGTCTTGAAGAGTATAACCGGATGACCAAAATGGTCAGCGATATGCTGTTCCTGGCACAGGCAGATAATAATCAGCTGATACCTGACAGGGTCATGTTTGACCTCAGAGCGGAAGTCATGAAAGTCTTCGAGTTTTTCGAAGCCTGGGCCGAAGAACGCAATATCACGCTCAAATTTAACGGGATGCCCTGCCTGGTTGAGGGAGATCCACAAATGTTCAGAAGGGCGATCAATAATCTGTTATCCAATGCCCTGCGTTATACCCCGGAGGGACAGGCAATCACCGTCTCAATAAGAGAGCAGGAGAGCTTTTTTGACCTTGTGATTGAAAATCCGGGGAAACCGATCCCTGAAGAACATTTATCAAGGCTGTTTGACCGTTTTTATCGGGTGGATCCATCCAGACAACGCAAAGGAGAAGGCAGCGGCATCGGCCTTGCGATTGTGAAGTCAATCGTGGAAGCACATCACGGAAGAGTGCAGGTGGAATCAGACGTACGCTCCACGCGTTTTATCTTATCCGTGCCCAGACTGGAGAAAATGATCCCGGAAACCCAATGCTGAAAATAAAGATGTAAATGACAAAGATGTCATTAGCCTGTCATGCAGCAAACAGAAGCCATTCGATATAATTAGTGCAACTTATCAGGAAGGCTGGATTGCTTCATCAATACCCGGCGTCAGAGTACGCCAGGAAATGAATATCCAGCCCTCTTCCGGAGAAATAAACGCTGCCGAACTTGTTTCAGTTATGGAACTGAAAACACCGGTTGTACTTCCCCGGACATCACTAATTCAGAAATGGAGAGTTATCATGAAAAATATCGTATTAGCATCTTTGCTGGGCTTTGGTTTAATTTCATCGGCCTGGGCCACTGAAACCGTGAATATCCATGATCGCGTCAACAATGCACAGGCTCCTGCTCACCAGATGCAGTCTGCTGCGGCTCCTGTCGGGATCCAGGGGACTGCTCCTCGTATGACCGGTATGGACCAGCATGAACAGGCCATTATTGCTCATGAGACCATGACGAACGGCTCGGCGGATGCGCACCAGAAAATGGTGGAAAGTCATCAGAAGATGATGGGAAATAACACGGTATCCACGACCGTCCCGTCAACGTCTTACGCGGCGATGAATGAGCATGAAAGAGCAGCGGTTGCCCATGAATTCATGAATAACGGGCAATCCGGCCCACATCAGGCCATGGCCGAAGCGCACCGCCGCATGATCAATGCAGGCTGAATGCGACGGTAGTATCCGTGCTGTTACCTTTTCCCTGATAGATTTTCCTGAAACAACGTTGCTACATTTTTGCCCCCCGTCAGGGGGCTTTTTTGTCTGACTCAGCTACACTTAACCGGTACCTGTCTGAAAGGAATTATTATATGAAAATCAAAAACACCCTTTTTGTAATATTAATGTTATCCCTGCCAGCCATTTCTGCTGAACATTCGGAAATGAAAATGTCAGATATGCACTCATCGGCATCATCACAGGAATATATGGCTGGCATGAAAAATATGCATGAAAAAATGATGGCCGCCGTTAATGAATCCAATCCCGATAAGGCCTTTGCAAAAGGTATGATCGCACACCATGAAGGGGCAATCGCAATGGCTGAGACCGAGCTCAAATACGGAAAAGATCCCGAAATGAGAAAGCTTGCGCAGGACATCATTAAAGCTCAAAAAGGTGAAATTGAGCAGATGAATAAATGGCTTGACAGTAATAAATAATGAACACTGGAGTGTTGTCTTGCGCACCATCTTAGGGTACCCCCGGACACGAAAATATATAGCACTTAACTAATTAAAAACCCGAATAATTTCGGTTTTTAATGTAACTTTCTTTTCTGAACGGAAATAATAGTCATACAATTTAATTTTCTTGTAATTACTCCTACTTTTAATCAGGTACTGGACGATGGATAACGGCTCCCGCCTGAGAGGGAAAATCCGTCTGGTTACCTGGCGCTATACTTAACCGATTGATCGACATGCCATGCTGGTAAAATATTAAAATCCTCCCCCATAAATCTGAACCACATGACAGGATTGATAGTCAGGCAGTATTTCACATTCATTGCTAAAAAAATAAAAATAAGCATGCATCTTCTCGAAGATTAATTATCTTCCATCTTGTAAAAAAGAATCAAATCCTCTAATAATATCTCGATTCCCGCTTTTTTTAATACATCTTTCCGCTCGGCATATATTTTCCTCAACATATCTTCAAACCCCTTGCCAAGATGAATTTGTTTATGGCAGTTGCAACATAGTGATATGATATTCTCTTCCACATCCAGTGAATTCTCAAAATAGTCTTGCTTTGACATCGGGACAATGTGATGAGGTTCTGTGTAATTTAGAGGAGAGTTTCGCCTTCTGAACGTTGGATGGTCGCAATTAATTTCACATTTATAATCAGCTTTGTTAAGCGCATTTTTTGAAACAGATTTACTTCTTGGGTATGAGAGTCCATTTTTGACTTCTATTGCAGCTTTCTTAGGTTTCGCTTTTTCGCTATACTCAAATGTCTGAGTAACGTCAAAGTGATTACTTTCTTCTAGAGCAGTGATCAAATCATTATCTGAGTAAAAATCAATGCTTGAGCTTTCGTTCGTACTAAAAAAATCTAGTTCTTTTATTGCCTGAACAAGTTCTTCACGGATAGTCCATAAATTTCGCTTTGGGTTTCCTTTAATTTCTCTACTTTTCATGACTGTAATGAATTTTGTCCCGGAAGCAATCTTTCCGACTCCTTTAACCTCGAATCGGCCAAGCTGCTTCTGAACTCTTCCACCCAACCCATTGATTACACCATTAGCACTCATACTGTGCAGGTCGTACTTCTTGCCGATATCGAAACATGTACAGGAATGGTCTGGCTCAATGAACCATTTTTTTAATGCTGCAATACTTTTGTCATCAAAAACTTTTTTATCCCTTAATAAAACCTTCCATTCTTCAACGCTAATATCTATATCACAGACGTATTCACCATCAATTACTTCACATATTTTTTCAATCATGTCCATAACTCTCTTGTAACACAGGCTTTGTAATAATGTAAAATCCGTTACACGGCGTTGTATGTAATGTCATTGTCTCTTGGACTCCTACAGTCCAAAACAACTTTGTGTTTTGTTGTCCAAAAACTTTTTGTTGCCGTGAGTTCTCACTGAGATAAATCTCGCCTTGAGCGTATCACATCAGCAGACTTCCTCTCAACCTTATGGACTTAACCCGGTCATTCTTCACGACAAAGAAAGTACGGCATTTTACATGACGAAGAGACGGTCTCAGCTTCACATGACCGGATAACGTTTTTAATGTACTTCATTATTACGGCACGGGTGTTCAACGAGTATTTTTAAATATTAATCATTTTGTTTAACGGGTGGATACCTACAAATTTTAACATTTACTAGGCTTTGTTGAATAAATCGAACTTTTGCTGAGTTGAAGGATCAGATCACGCATCCTCCCGACAACACAGACCATTCCGTGGCAAAGCAAAAGTTCAGAATCACCAACTGGTCCACCTACAACAAAGCTCTCATCAACCGTGGCTCCCTCACTTTCTGGCTGGATGATGAGGCGATTCAGGCCTGGTATGAGTCGGCAACGCCTTCATCACGAGGAAGGCCCCAGCGCTATTCTGATCTCGCCATCACCACCGTTCTGGTGATTAAACGCGTATTCCGGCTGACCCTGCGGGCTGCGCAGGGTTTTATTGATTCCATTTTTGCCCTGATGAACGTTCCGTTGCGCTGCCCGGATTACACCAGTGTCAGTAAGCGGGCAAAGTCGGTTAATGTCAGTTTCAAAACGTCCACCCGGGGTGAAATCGCACACCTGGTGATTGATTCCACCGGGCTGAAGGTCTTTGGTGAAGGCGAATGGAAAGTCAGAAAGCACGGCAAAGAGCGCCGTCGTATCTGGCGAAAGTTGCATCTTGCTGTTGACAGCAACACACATGAAGTTGTCTGTGCAGACCTGTCGCTGAATAACGTCACGGACTCAGAAGCCTTCCCGGGCCTTATCCGGCAGACTCACAGAAAAATCAGGGCAGCCGCGGCAGACGGGGCTTACGATACCCGGCTCTGTCACGATGAACTGCGCCGCAAAAAAATCAGCGCGCTTATTCCTCCCCGAAAAGGAGCAGGTTACTGGCCCGGTGAGTACGCAGACCGCAACCGTGCCGTTGCTAATCAGCGGCTGAGCGGAAGCAATGCACGGTGGAAATGGACAACGGAATATAACCGTCGCTCGATAGCGGAAACGGCAATGTACAGAATGAAGCAGTTGTTGGGAGATTCACTGACGCTGCGTGACTACGATGGTCAGGTAGCGGAAGCTATGGCCATGGTGCGTGCGTTGAACAGGATGACAAAGGCTGGGATGCCAGAAAGCGTGCGTATTGCCTGAAAATCCAGCCAGCTACAGGGTCGTTCGCACGAAATCTTATTTATTCAACAAAGCCCCCACCGCGCTTATGTTGCACAGAAGGAGCCAATGACACAGAAACTGAGCTTGAAGTTTTCTGAGCATGTACATATACTCCCTGCATAGAGCAACTGACCTGCTCCCCGTTGATTAGTACACCCCGATGTTAGTAATGTCTTCATAAGCCACATGAGGACATCCCCATGAAGAAGCGTTTTTCCGACGAACAGATCATCAGTATTCTCCGCGAAGCCGAAGCTGGGGTACCCGCCCGTGAACTCTGCCGCAAGCATGCCATTTCCGATGCCACGTTTTACACCTGGCGTAAGAAGTATGGCGGTATGGAGGTGCCTGAAGTTAAGCGCCTGAAGTCGCTTGAGGAAGAGAACGCCAGACTCAAGAAGCTGCTTGCCGAAGCCATGCTGGATAAAGAGGCGCTTCAGGTGGCTCTGGGGCGAAAGTACTGACGACAGACCAGAAGCGGGAAGCCGTGATGTTGATGTGTGATGCGACCGGTCTGTCGCAACGTCGTGCCTGCAGGCTTACAGGTTTATCCCTGTCGACTTGCCGCTATGAGGCTCACCGTCCGGCTGCTGATGCGCATTTATCAGGGCGCATCACTGAGCTGGCACTGGAGCGCAGGCGTTTTGGCTACCGTCGTATTTGGCAGTTGCTGCGCCGTGAAGGGCTTCATGTTAATCATAAGCGCGTGTACCGGCTTTATCACCTCAGTGGCCTGGGCGTAAAACGCAGAAGACGTCGTAAAGGGCTGGCAACAGAACGTCTGCCGCTGCTCCGTCCGGCGGCGCCCAATCTGACCTGGTCGATGGATTTCGTCATGGACGCACTTTCCACCGGTCGCAGGATCAAGTGTCTTACCTGCGTCGATGATTTCACAAAGGAATGCCTGACGGTCACTGTTGCCTTTGGGATTTCAGGCGTTCAGGTCACGCGTATTCTGGACAGCATTGCACTGTTTCGAGGCTATCCGGCGACGATAAGAACTGACCAGGGGCCGGAGTTCACTTGCCGTGCACTGGATCAATGGGCCTTTGAGCATGGTGTTGAGTTGCGCTTAATCCAGCCGGGCAAGCCAACGCAGAACGGATTTATTGAGAGCTTTAACGGACGATTTCGCGATGAATGTTTGAATGAGCACTGGTTCAGCGATATCGTTCATGCCAGGAAAATTATTAATGACTGGCGGCAGGATTATAACGAATGCCGCCCGCACTCCACGCTGAATTATCAGACACCGTCTGAATTTGCAGCGGGCTGGAGAAAGGGTCATTCTGAGAATGAAGATTCCGACGTTACTAACTGAGTGTTGTATCTAATCGTGGGGGCAGGTCAGGTTACCGCCAAACGAATCAGAAAACCGATACTGGAAAAACTCTAACGCGGTGGCCAGTTTTTGTTGACCACTTCAGACGCTAAATTTTTTCCTTCTGGCGAACCAACAAACAGCCCGTTTATAGATAGATTCAGCTGACGACAAAAGGATTAACCCCTGAAATTGCACTGGATTGTCACCTGAAGATGTGCAGGACAAGCCAGATTACTCTGACAAGGGATACCATCGTAATTTAGCAAAAACACCTAAGACCTAAACGACAGCTAAGTACATAGTGCCGGACGGATCATGATTTTTTATTTAACTTACGGACTTCATTTTTCAGCAAATATCTTTTCTCTTCTGTTGTAAACTTATGAAAGCGTTACGCGAAATCCCGCAAGGTTACAGGGGTGTACCAGGCCGGAAATCGCGTAGCGCTCTCTTCTCTTCTTTTTCCTGCCTAACATGTACATCCTGGCATTACTCCAATTCTCCCAAAAACCGTAAAACAGCCATCAACCCGCGTCATTACTGGCTTCATGGAGGATCTGAGCAGAAAAACGATCCTTTACGTATTTGGTTTTACCCGCAATAATGCGGGATAAGACAACAAAAGGATCCGCGCGCTGCGATTTATTGTCATGGCAGGATCGGCCCGTCAGGTGCAAAATACCTGTATCCATAAACAGTGCGTGCGCTACGTGAAAAATAACTCATGAACAGCATCATTCCCTTGCAGAATTCACCAGAACGCGTCTCCCTGCTGCCGATCGCCCCGGGCGTTGATTTTGCGACCGCGGTGGCACTCCGGCGGATGGCCACCTCAACAGGTGCCACGCCGGCTTACCTCCTGGCGCCGGAAGTGAGCGCCCTCCTCTGGTATATGCCTGACCAGCGTCACCACATGTTGTTCGCCACCATGTGGAATACCGGGATCCGTATCGGTGAAGCCCGGACGCTCACCCCGGAATCGTTCGGCCTGGATGGTCTGCGCCCTTTTGTTCGGGTGCTGTCGGAAAAAGTGCGGGCACGTCGTGGCCGGCCGCCAAAAGATGAAGTGCGTCTGGTACCGCTGACGGATGCCAGTTTTGTACGTCAGATGGAAAGCTGGATGGTCACCACCCGCCCCCGCCGGCGTGAGCCGTTATGGCCCGTCACGGATGAGACAATGCGCAACTGGCTGAAACAGGCGGTGAAGCGGGCTGAAGCTGACGGCGTGCATTTTTCGATCCCCGTGACGCCGCATACTTTCCGTCACAGCTATATTATGCACATGCTTTATCACCGGCAGCCCAGGAAGGTCATCCAGGCACTGGCCGGGCATAAGGATCCGCGCTCGATGGAAGTCTATACCCGGGTATTTGCGCTGGACATGGCTGCCACCCTGGCCGTTCCCTTTACCGGTGATGGGCGAGATGCCGCGGAGATCCTTCGCTCCCTGCCCCCGGCCGGCTTAGATTGTCGGGCAGGCGGCCGGAGCTTTTGCCGCTACGTGAAAGGGACTGGCTCCGGCCCCGGGTGAGGCAGAGGCAATCCCTTCAAAGTCCCTCAACGTGCCGGCCGAAGAAGCGTGACGCTTATCCGGTATGACCCGGACATCATTTCCGTCCGAATCTGGTCTCATTCCACATCCCGTGCCCCCTCCCCTTCTTATTGCTCCATGACATCATCCGTATTAAGGAGGCCCCGTCCTCAGGTGACCAGCAGGCATTTTCATCTCGCAGACAATAAAACTTACTGTGATCCGGATATCAGCAGGAGTCCTGCGCGAGCAGATTACAGGGAATATACCTGAGGGATCTTTCTAACCCGGCAAGCCTGGTCGTTATTCAGTACGAACATATAGTCAGTGACTGCGTCCCGGGGCGGTTCTGACAGCCATGGGATTTCTCTTTACGATTGCAGGCGGGCCGCGGGTACGACAGGATTAGCGAACTTCGGAGGACTGGTTTTAGCGGCAATACGGGGATCAATGCTTTGCTGAGCAGTTTCATTCAGTGCGGACCGGGGATGTACTCAAATATTGACTGTGGGATGCAGTCATATGGAGATTACTCAGCAGGCCGGGTAACATTCCCGTCAAACTTACATACCGCAGTCAATATAAGCATATACTGGCCAGAAATAACATACTGCAGTCAATATTGTCAGTTATTCACATGCAGGAAAGAGTGCGAATATTGACTGTGGTATGCGTGATGCATATCACAGTCAATAACTAATCGCTTATGCATACGGCAGTCATGGTAATGCGTATCGCAGTCAATTTTCCGCCTTCATCGCCGAGAGCGCTTCAGCAAGTTTCTGAGGATCGATGCCTGCAGCCTTCAGTGCCTTAATGACTTCGTCATAATTCTGCTCCGGCGCCTTCTCCTCTTCCTCCCTGCGCGGTATCTTCACCGTCCCGCTGATGAGTTTGGGATTGCGATAATGCACACTGAAGTAAGTCGCCCGGCCACGTTTAAACTCGGTGTAATCCAGATAGCCGATATCCCGCAGCTGCTCCATCGCCTTTCGGACCGTGTGGTTCTGCGTATAGACATTTGAGGTGAGATTCAGCCTGTCCCGCATACGTTTCATGGAGATAGGCGCGGGATTCTGGGGAAGGCTCTCGATGTAGGTATACAGTGCCTGGGCCGATTCCTTCCGCTGCAGGGCGTCAATCGCTTTCAGCCGAAGCAGTACCCGCCTGTCCATGTGGTAAAGCTCAAAGAGCTTGGGTTCAGCCTTGATCTCCACGATATCCTCGTTGATGTCATAATAGGCTGACTGCACCAGATGGGTGGTCCATCCTTTGGTCTCGCTCTGGAATTTCAGGGTAACCGAGGCGAGTTTAAACAGGGAATTACTGATGCGATAGCGCATTTTCTTGTTTGAGCGCCGGGAGTCAAATCCACACATCTTAACGAATTCAACGAACGACAGTTCCAGGGTGTCACTTTTTACCCCATATTCTGACATGGAGCGAATGATCCCGAGCCAGACTTTAAAATCCGTGTCCATATCAAGACGCGAACCGGTGATCTTAACGTCGGTGTACCCTTCGCTTTTAGCAATGGACAACTGTACAAGCTCCTCAGTGGCATCTGTGACGTTTTTCCGGTTTGCCTTACTCCTGGAGGTTGATTTCAGGGTTGGAACGAAGAGACCGAGCCTCATGAGCGCTACCGGCTGCACTGTACTGGTACTGTTGACATCCAGCTTAACAACTTCACCGGTTGTCTTGTCCACTTCCTGAAGATTGAGAGGTAAGCTGTTATTTTCGCTCGTCAT